>KE159645.1 GCA_000403315.2 Lachnospiraceae bacterium A2 | reverse complement strand
CCCGTAAATCAAGGCTTTTTTGACCGCCCTCAACGGGTAGGCGGTACATTTATCCTTTACCCCCACAAAAGCCGCTTTAATTGCGTAACAGAAGCCACAGAACAGACCAAAGGAGGAACGAATGGCAGACAACCGCAAATATTATTACCTAAAGCTGAAAGAGAGCTATTTTGACGAGGACGCTATCGTGCTGCTGGAAAGTATGCAGGACGGTATGCTCTACTCAAACATTCTCTTGAAGCTGTACCTAAAATCACTGAAAAACGGGGGAAAGCTCCAGCTTGCCGAAAATATCCCCTACACCGCACAGATGATAGCCACAATCACCCGCCAGCAAGTCGGCACAGTGGAGAGGGCTTTGCAGATTTTTATGAAACTGGGGCTTGTAGAACCGTTGCAGAACGGGGCTTTATACATGAGCAACATTGAGCTTTTAATCGGTCAGTCCTCTACCGAGGGGGAGCGCAAACGCCGGGCAAGGCGGGCTTTGCAGGAACAGAAAGCCTTGCCGGAAGCCGTGGCGGACAAACGTCCACCATATGGGGCGGACATTTGTCCACCAGAGATAGAGATAGAGAAAGAGATAGATATAGAGTTAGAGATAAAGAGAGAGGGAGAGATAAAAACAGGACAGACAGCCCCCGCCCCTTTTGGCAGATATGAAAATGTATTCCTGTCAGAAAGAGAGCTTGCGGAGCTGCAAGAGGAACTTCCCGGAAAATGGGAGTATTACATAGACCGCCTATCCGGCTATATCGCTTCCAGCGGGAAGAAATACAAGAACCATGCCGCCACTATCCGGCGTTGGGCGGCTGATGACAGGGCAAAGGGGAAGCCGAAAAAGGGAATCCCCGATTATTCCTACAAAGAGGGCGAGAGCCTTTGACCGCATAGACACAACGCCCCGTAAACAGGGCGTAAAAGACCATGAACAAGGAGGAACGATTTTATGTGTGATTATGATAACGCTATTTTCCGGCTTGCCACGGCACAGGAAACAGAGCCGGAGGACTACATAGGCGAGGACGGGCTTTTATACTGCGGGAAATGCTGCCAGCCCAAAGAAGCCTACTTTCCGGAGGGCAAGACCCTTTTCGGACGTGACCGACACCCACGGGCGTGTGACTGCAAGCGGAAAATCCTTGACGAACAGCAAGCCGCCGAGGATATACGCAGACATTTTGGCACGGTTGAACGGCTGAAACGGAAAGGCTTCACCGACCCGGCTATG
>KE159644.1 GCA_000403315.2 Lachnospiraceae bacterium A2 | reverse complement strand
GGGCTGCTGCCAATAGCGTACCCCAAATAAATCGCCATAAAGGCAAAGTTCACATACATAATAATCCCATAAGCCGCAATCCCATTTTCCCCCGCCAGCTTCATAAGCTGGAAATTGTACAGGATATTTATGATGGATGCGGAAAGGTTCGTCACCATTTCGGACGAGCCATTCCCAAATATCTTTAAAATGACCTGCTTTTCCAGCTTTGTCCTGGTAAGCCTTAACAGGCTGTCATTTTCCCGGGCAAAATAAAAGAGCGGGATAATTCCGCCTACGGCCTGCCCAATGCCTGTAGCTAACGCCGCACCCGCCAGCCCCCAGCGGAATACTGCAATAAACAGATAATCCAGCACAATATTTGTAATCCCTGCGGCTATGGACATTTTCAGGCTCAGGCCCGGTTTTTCCGCCGTAACAAAAAAGCTCTGGAACACATTCTGCAGCACAAAAGGCGTCAATGCCGCAAACAGGAGCCTGCTGTAGAGCACGCTGTATTCCAATAACTCCCCGCCTGCCCCCAGGGCAATGGAAATAGGCCTTGCAAATACAAGCCCTGCCACCGTCAGGGCAAGGCTTAAGCCAATAGAAAAATACACCAGCATGGAAAAATACTGGTTCGCCTTCTCCCGTTTCCCTTCCCCTAATGTCTTAGACACTACCGCGCTGCCGCCTGTCCCTATCATAATCCCTACCGTCCCAAATGCCATGCACACTGGAAATACCAGGTTCAACGCCGCAAAGGGAGTCTTTCCTACATAATTCGACACAAAAAAACCATCCACAATGCTGTAGAAGGAAGTGCAGATCATCATTAAAACAGGGGATACCACAAAACGCAGCAGCCTCCGGTACGTAAAATGGTCTGATAACTGTATTCTCATAATAACCTCTCTGCCGCCTGTTCCCGGAAAAACTGGACATATTTCCCCATCAGCTCCAGCATTTTCCGGCTTTCTTCCGGGGACATCTCCTCAAAGGCAGATTTCTCCATTTCCATGACTGGGAAAATCTTTTTTTCTATCAGGCTTTTCCCTTCCTGGGTAAGAAAAACGCCTTTTTCCCTCCCCCTGCCAGATTCCAAGGTAAGGAACCCTTGGGCTTTCAGGTTCTGGATGGAAGAATTGACGGTCTGCCTGCTTAAGGAACACCATGCTGCAATGTCTTTCTGCAGGCATCCTTCCCCCAGTTCCGCAATGGTATACAGAATGATAAATCCGCTGTCGGACATGCCAAGCCGGACAGCCAGCCCGTGGTAAATCTGATCCATTTCCCGGTACAGGCGGTTAAACGCTTCTAAATTTTTCCCTTGTTCATACTTCGTCATAGCCACCATTCCTTTCACTTTGGTACAAATAGCGATGGACAATCCAGTTCATCCCTTATAATCCGAAATCGGATAATTGATAGTATAATCCGACTTCGGATTTATGTCAAGGTTTTTTGTCAATATTCCCAT
>KE159643.1 GCA_000403315.2 Lachnospiraceae bacterium A2 | reverse complement strand
CGGCGTCGCTGCATCAGGGTTCCCCCCATTGTGCAATATCCCCCACTGCTGCCTCCCGTAGGAGTCTGGGCCGTGTCTCAGTCCCAATGTGGCCGCCCACCCTCTCAGGCCGGCTACTGATCGTCGCCTTGGTGGGCCGTTGCCCCGCCAACCAGCTAATCAGACGCGGGCCCATCCTGCACCGCCGGAGCTTCCCCCGCCGCCCCATGCGGGGCTGCGGGCATATGCGGTATTAGCAGCCGTTTCCGGCTGTTGTCCCCCAGTGCAGGGCAGGTTGCCCACGCGTTACTCACCCGTCCGCCACTGGGCAGCGCAGGCTTCCGCTCCGAAAAGCCTCAGCCTGCGCGCCCCGTTCGACTTGCATGTGTTAGGCACGCCGCCAGCGTTCATCCTGAGCCAGGATCAAACTCTCATAAAAAGTTTTTTCCGGCCAGCCATACTTAAATGGTATATCTGGCTTACTGTTTTTAGGTTGCATCTCAAAATGCCTGTCCTCTTGAATGTCTTCCGGCCTTTTGCCGAAGACCCTGCCCCATATTTGGGCCAGGAACTCTTTTTCAGAATCTTTCAAGGTCATTCCATTGTTCAGCTGTCAAGGTTCTGTCTGTTGTTGTCTTGCGCGACAACTTCTATAGTATATCATAGCTTTTCGTGCTTGTCAACAACTTTTTTGATTTTTTTTAAATTCTTTTTGTTGCCACCGTTTTCTCGCTTTTTCCGCGCGGTGGAACTTAATAATATCATGTTCTTTTACATCTGTCAACATTTTTTTACATATTTTTTTCACTTTTTTATTCAGGTTTTTCACTTAAAGCACTTTCTTAGAACAAAGTGGGCAGGCCCTGTTCATCCCTGTGGTGTATTTTGCTTTATAGGACGTAATTTCCTATATAAAGATTAGGGTATCAAAATAGCGTACCAAGGCCTTTCCTAATTATGATAGGATAAGAAAAAGCTGCTGCCAGATTCTAACAACAGCTTTCCCACTTTCCCCAAAATTATTCCATCTTTATATTGGAAGGGGAATCATTTTGGTTTCTTAGCCTGCATTCCTTTACTTTTCCGATTCTCTTTTATTCTTTGGTTTCTTCTGTAAATTCCACGCTCTCTGTTTCTTCCATAGCGGGTTCTTCCTGCTGCCCTTCATCATCCGGTTCTTCCTTAGCCATGGTTTCCTCCTCGAAAATTGATTCGCATTTTGCACCGCATTTATTGCAGTATGCATCCTCTTGGCCCAGGGAAGCGCCACAGGACGGGCATTTTTTCTTGCCTTTTAAATCGTCAATCTCTGATTTTAGCTGGCTGATTTCCTGCAAGGTTTCCCGGATTAAGCTTATTTCTTCAAAAAATGGCTCTTCATCCTCTTTATGGAGCTCGAAATACTGCTTGCCGATTTCCATATACTGCCTTTCCACAAAATCCTCCTTGGCCTTTATGTCCAGGTTGAGTTTTGCAATGCCCGTCAGTTCTTTGGCTTTTTGGGATACGTCCTTCCCAGTTGCCGAAATAGTTTCCCCTAATTTTGTAAAAAATGTCATAGCTTTTCCTCCTTATAGCAGCCGAATCTTTTTGGGTGCACTGGCATCTGGCATACATTAGCGCCTTTTGGATGGCTTCCATTACGTTTTGGCTGCTGCACATTGGGCTGCTGCACGGCTGGCTGTTACGCCGCCAGCACATTGCAGCCCTCTGTCACCGCATACAGATATATGCGGTATACCCTGCATACATTGCCAGCATAAGCGCCCCATGGATACGGCTAATTTGTTTTCTGCGCCATGCAAATACCCATACAATACTGCTCATTCCAATTAAAATTATATCATCAATCAGGTTTTCCATCAAGACTTCCATTGGGCTAACTGCGCCTGCAACCCCAAGCACCAGCAAAATATTAAAAATATTGGAGCCAATGACATTCCCAAGAGCCATGTCTGTTTCGCCTTTCCTTGCCGCCACAAGGGATGTAACCAGCTCCGGCAGGGACGTGCCGAAGGCTACTACCGTTAAGCCGATTAATGTGGGGCTCAGGCCAAAATCTTTTGCAATGGCGCTGGCGGAATCCACGACAAATTCCCCGCCTGCAATAATTGCCCCTATGCCAACTGTGATATATACCACGCACTGCCAGCCCTTTAAGGGGACAAGTTCCTCCTCCTGCGCGCTGCCCCGTGCTTTTTTTGCCTCAAACACCATCCATGCCAGAAATACAGCAAATACAAGAAGCAGTATTACTCCGTCCACCCTTCCGATGGACATGCTCTGGTTTCCCATTACCCAGAGCATGGCTGCAGCCAGGATGGAAAGGGGAAATTCCTGTTTCATGGTATTTTCTTTTACAGCTAAGGGCGTAAATACGGCGCATGCCCCGCAGACCACCATCAAATTAAAAATATTGGAGCCCACTACATTGCTGATAGCCATAGTATTGCTCCCTTTCAGGGATGCGGCTATGCTGACGGCGCATTCCGGCGCACTGGTCCCCATTGCTACAATAGTCAGCCCGATAATCATGGTAGGCACCCGCAGCTTTTTGGCAACGCTGGCGCTGCCGTCCACAAAAAAATCAGCCCCTTTGATTAATAGCACAAACCCAACGATAAGAAATACATAATTCAGCATCCTTCCCCTCCTGTTTGTTATTCCAAAGAATATGTTTGCGGTTTTCCCGGAACGGTAACTATGCCATGCTGCCGTCCCTGTGGGCGCCGCTAAAAAAGCATTTTCACCCTGGTCCCTTTCCCCGGCTCGCTTTCCAATGAAAGCTCTGCATTGTGCTGGGCTGCAATGTGCTTTACTATGGCAAGGCCTAAGCCTGTGCCGCCCTTTTGCCGGGAACGGCCTTTGTCTACCCGGTAAAACCGTTCAAAAACCCTGTCCTGGTATTCCCTGGGAATCCCAATCCCAGTATCTTCTACTAAAAGCATGGCCCTGCCATGTTCCCGGGCTGCGGTTACGGTTACCGTACCGCCCCGGTTATTGTACTGTATGCCGTTACTGCAAAGGTTATACAAAAGTTCGTCTATCAGGTTCCGGTTTGCAGAAATCGTACACCCCTCCCCTTGCAGCCGGAGCGTAACACCTTGCTTTGCAGCCTGCATATCCATCATGTCCAGGCAGCTTCTGGCTGCTTTGTACAAGTTTACCTGTTCCAGTTCAAATTCCTGTTCCTTATCATCCAGTTCCGACAACTTCAAAATATCGTTTATCAAGCCCAGCAGCCGGTCAGAACTGGTGCGTATTTCATGGGCGAACCGTTTCGCATCTTTTTCCCCAGCCATGCCGCTCCCAATCAGCTCCGCATACCCGGAAATGGCTGTCAGGGGGGTCTTTAGCTCATGGGACACATTCGCGGTAAATTCCTGCCGCATCCGCACATGGTCCAATATATTAATGTGCTGCTCCTTGATCCTTTGGATAAAAGGCTCAATTTCCTGATAAATAGGCCCCTGGCTGGCCCCGTCCGGGTTAGAAGCCAGTTTTTCAATGGGGGACAGCAGTTTTTTTGTCAGGCAGCGGGACAGCATCCCGCAGAAAAGCACCACAAACAGGGATACCACAAGGACTATGGCTCCCGTGCGTTTCAGCATATGGGAAATATTTTCCGAATCCTTGCCAATCCTCAGGACTGTCCCGTCTTCCAGCCGCTCCGCATAATAAAAAGTATGCAGGGAACTGGTGGCGGACCACCGGACTGTAGTGCCGCTTCCCTGCCGCAAGGCTTCCTGGATTTCCGGGCGCCCCTTATGGTTTTCCATTACCTGCTGCCCCATGCTGCTGTCATAGGAAACGCTGCCGTCCTTTTGGATAAATGTCACCCGGATGCCATCTTTTTTTAAAAATTCCCGGTTTTTATCACTTTTTAAAAACTCCGGCCCGTATGCCCGTATTATATGAGTATAGTCTTTGATGTCATCATATACCTGATTTTTAAAAATACTATAAAATAATACCATGGATGCCGCTGCCGTTACCACTACGGCAAAAGAGGAAAGAAGTATAAATTGGATATTTATCTTTTTTTTCATAATACCTTTCTGTTTAAAATCAAAAACAGGACCCCTGTTTTCTGTGCCAGCTATTTGGCTTTACCTGCCGATCACATAGCCCACGTTCCGCACTGTTTGGATGGCTGCGCCCCCTTCCCCCAACTTTTGCCGCAGGGTCTTTATATGCATATCCACGGTCCGGCTTTCCCCTTCGTAATCAAAGCCCCAGATTTGGTCCATAATTTTATCCCGGGACAGGACAATGCCCTGATTAATTAATAGCATCCGCAAAAGCTCAAATTCCTTAAAGGTAAGCTCACATGCCTTCCCGCCTACGGTAACGCTGCGTTTTTCCGTATCCATCGCTATGGGGCCGTTGGTAAGCAGCGCTGGTTCTGCCAGGTTTTCTGTCCGCCGCAGCAATGCCTTAACCCGGGAAATTAATTCCATAATCCCAAACGGCTTTGTCATATAGTCATCTGCACCCAAATCCAGGCCTTTTACCTTATCCAGCTCTGTGGACTTGGCAGTTACCATAATAATAGGGATATGGGCGGTTGCGCTGTTCTGCCGCAGCCCTAGGAGGATTTCCAGCCCATCCTCTCCGGGAAGCATGATATCAAGGAGAATCAGGCTGGGAATCTTTGTTTCCAACGCCTGGCAAAGTTCACGCCCGCAGGAAAAGCCCTGCACCTCAAACCCGCTGTTCTGCAGGGCGTATTGCTGGATTTCCCGGATGCTGCTGTCATCCTCTACGGTGTAAATCAACGGCATGTGTATCCCCCTCCCTATCTTCCGGAAGCCATTGCATTATTCTTTTGCCCCTAACTGGTATTTGCCTTGGTAGTATTCCAGCATTTCCTCAAAGCGCATCCTTGTTTTCCCGGAAAGGCTGGTAACATAGCCATGGGCTTCTACGGTATTGTCCTCCATCTGGATCATGTACACGGCAAGGTTGGAGCAATGGTCTGCCACCCGCTCATAATTTACGGCAATATCAGACAGGACAAGGCCTGTTTCAATGGTGCATTTCCCTTTCCGCAGCCGCTTCACATGGCGTTTTTTCACTTCTTTGTTCAGGTCGTCAATGACTTCTTCCAAAGGCTCCACAGACTGTGCCAGCTCTATGTCATTCTGGATAAAGGCTTGGATGGAGCGGTTTAGGATGTCTGTGACTGCATCCCCAAATACTTCCATTTCATACCGCGCCTTTTTGGTAAATTCCATTTTCTTTTTCTTCATTTCTGCAGCAATTTCCATCAGGTTCAGGGCATGGTCGCCAATCCGCTCAAAATCATTGATGCTGTGCATCAGGGTGGAAACGCTCTGCCCTTCCTGCTCCGTCAGGTTCTGGCTGCTAAGCCTTGTCAAATATGCGCTCAGCTTATCTTCATATTGGTCCAGCAATTCTTCCTGCTGCTGCACCAGCTCCGCCCGGTTCTGTGAGTAATCCCCAATCAGCCCAATGGCCTCCCGGATGGTTTCCCCGGAAAGGGCCGCCATTTTTTTCGCAAGGGAAATGCACTGCTCAATGGCATAGCCTGGTGTGGACAAAAAGCGTTCGTCCAGCACTTTAAATTCATCCCCCCTGCCAGCTTCCTGCCGCTCATCCTCCGTCACTGGGATGGTCAGGTAAGCCAGCTTCTCCAGCCCCCTGGTAAATGGCAGAAGCACCAGCGTTGCGAAAATATTAAAAACGCTGTGGATTGCCGCAATGCCTGCAGCCCCTACGGTGTCCCCGGCAAACCCGAACTGGAGCACGGAATCCAAGCCCATATACACTGCCAAAAATACCAACGAGCCTATCACATTGAAATAAAGGTGCACAAATGCGGTCCTTCTAGCCCCTTTATTTGCGCCCACTGCGGAAATCATTGCCGTCACGCAGGTACCGATATTCTGCCCCATAATAATCGGGATAACGGATCTATAGGTAAACGCCCCTGTAACAGAAAGGGCCTGCAGAATACCCACGGACGCCGAGGAGCTCTGTATCACTGCCGTCAGAAGCGCCCCTACCAAAATTCCCAGCAGAGGATTGCTGAATTTTGTCAGGATTCCGGTAAATTCCGGCACATCTGCCAGCGGCTTTACTGCGCCGCTCATGGTTTCCATCCCAAACATCAGCACGGCAAAGCCCAGAAAAATTTCTGCAATATCTTTTTTCTTGCTGCTTTTTGCCCCCAGCAGTAAAATAATGCCTATCAGCGCAAGAATAGGGGAGAAGGAGGAAGGCTTTAGCATACGGACGAAAAAATTTCCCCCTTCAATCCCTGTCAGGCTCAAAAGCCATGACGTCATAGTGGTACCGATGTTGGCCCCCATAATAATCCCGATTGCCTGGGAAAGCTTCATAATCCCAGAATTGACAAAGCCTACCAGCATAACGGTTGTAGCGGACGACGACTGGATGACGGCTGTGACGCCCGCCCCTAACAGGACTGCTTTTAAGGGGTTTGAGGTTAATTTTTCCAATACGCGTTCTAACTTCCCGCCGGACAGTTTTTCCAGCCCGCCGCCCATGACATGCATGCCGTATAGGAATAAGGCTAAGCCGCCGACAAGTGACAGAAATCCAAATATATCCATGTGAATCCTCCTGCGTAAATGCAACTTCTTGATGGTTTGGTTTACGTAGGGTTATTTTATACGGTTTGTGTAAATGGGATACATAATCTGTGTAAAATCTGTGTAAAATTTGGCCGGCTGCTTACTTTTTGCGGGGCTGCTTTTGTTTTGCTTTTAAAGAAGCCTTCTGGTTGATCCAGTCCCGGAACAGAGAATAAAGCACGGAAGTCAGGGGAATGAAAATCAGCATCCCCGCTATGCCCATTAATTTTCCGCCGACGGTTACGGCAAAAAGTACCCAAATAGAGGGAAGGCCTACGGAATTCCCAACTACATGGGGATAAATCAGGTTGCCTTCAATCTGCTGGAGGACCAGGAACAGGCCAATGAAAAAAAGCGCCTGCATAGGGTTTACCATAAGGATCAAAAATGCGCCTACCCCGCAGCCAATAAACGCCCCTACCATGGGAATCAGCGCGGTAAATGCAATCAGCACGCCTATCAGGAGCGCATACGGCAAACGCAGGACCGCCATGGATACAAAAAACATAGACCCTAAAATCAGGGCTTCCAAACACTGTCCCGTGATAAACCTGGAAAACGTCCGGTGGGACAGGGTGCAGACATGGATGATTTTTTCCACTGCTTTTTGGGGGAGCAGGGCGCAAAATACCTTCATAAACTGCCTGCCCAGTGTTTCCTTCTGGATTAAAATATAGATGGCAAACACAAAGGCGATAAAAAATGTCATAACGCCGTTAATTACCATCATAGTTGCGGACATGGTATAGGAAAATACGCTGCCCGCCCCGCTCAATGCAAAATCCTTGACGCTTTTGAGCCAGCCCATCCAGTCAAATTTCATGGATTCAATATAGGATACAATCCCTTCCCAGTCTTGGAACACCTGCTCCAGCCATTCCTGCATCTGGGGCAGGAACGTCACCATCCCTGCGCTGATGCTGTCAAAGGTTTTTCCAAGCTGCGGGATAACTACCACAACCACAACCGTAAGGACGGCAAATACAAGCAAAATGGAGAGGACTAAGCTTAAGGGCCTTGCGGCCTTACCAGGCTTTTTGAATAATTTCTGCTCAATGGCCGCCATGGGGATGTTCAGGACGAAAGCAATTACCCCGCCCATCACGAAGGGGAACAGGATTCCCCACAGGAAGCCCAGATATGATTTTACGGCGCCCATGTTCATGAGCAGTGCAAGCAGCACAAGGGTGAAGGTTATGATAGCCAGAATTTTTTTTATGTTCTCTTTGTTCAAGTCCATTCTTTTCCTCCTTATGGTTTTATTGAAATGGTACTATATTTTTTAGGATTTTCCAAGCCTATTCTAAAAAATGTTATCAAATATAGCGGAAAAGAACGTGCACTAACCAAAATCTAAATTTGGCATAAATTTTCCAAAAAGGATAATTGACAAACTATACTTTTATGGTGTAGAATACAGAAAGAGTGTTACTGGTAAGGTAGGCATGACTAAGAATTGGGCAGAAATGCACAGTTCTTTGGTCATGCTTTTTTTGTACCTAAATGCAGGAAAATGCAAGAATACGGAGGAGGGTTCGTTGTGAAACTGTTAAAAGCATTAAACAATAATGTAGCGCTTGTGCTGGATGATAAGAGGATGGAATCCGTCGTCATGGGGCGGGGTGTTGCATTTAATGTGAAAGTTGGGCAGCACATAAATTCATCTCTGGTAGAAAAGCATTTCGTGCTGAACGGCAGAGGCGGCAGGAAAGATTTTGACAGCCTATTAAAAAGGATCACCGTAAACGATATTGAACTGGCCAGCAATATCATAAGGGAAGGTGAACTAAGGCTGGGCTACCAATGCAACGACAGTATCCTGCTGACTTTATCAGACCACTTAGGGCTTATGATGGAACGTGCAAGGGAAGGCATCTATATTGGCACGCCCTTGGAGTGGGACATCCGCCTGATTTATCCAGATGAATACCAATATTCCAAAGAAGTAGTGTTAAAATTAAGGGAAAAAACTGGATATGAGATTCCTGAGCAGGAGGCGGCATTTATCGCCCTGCATTTTATTAATGCAAACTTTAGCATGAGCAGCATGGAAAAAACAATGATGTATACCAAAATCATACAAAATATCCTAAACATTGCAAGGCTGTTTTACGGCAGGGAATTCCGGGATAACAATTTTGACGTCAGCCGCTTTATCACGCATGTACGCTATTTTGTCAGAAGGCAGATGGACGGGGAATCGCTCCAGATGGATTTGGATGTTGGGAAAATAATTGAACAGAAATGCCCAGAAGATTACAGATGCGCCCAAAAAATTGCTGCTTTCCTAAAACAGGCTTATGGCTGGGATGTAGGGGAAGGAGAAGTGCTGTATCTGGCTTTGCATCTGAACCGAATCAATCAAAACATATAATTGGTTAGAGGAGAATCTATCATGAAGTATTCAGAAGAAGCAAAAAAAATTGTGGAACTGGTAGGCGGCGAAGGGAATATCATCAGCCTTGTGCATTGCGCTACCAGGCTCCGTTTCGAATTAAAAGATAATGGGAAGGCTGACAAGGATGCCCTAAACAAGCTAAAATATGTGCTGCAGGTGGTAATCAGCGGCGGCCAATACCAAGTAGTCATCGGCCCTGCTGTCAACGACTATTATAACGCCATACTATCTGTTGCCAATATCGGTGGAAAGGCGTCCGGGGAGGAATCACCGGAGGGGAAAAAGGGCAACCTTGCAGACCAAGTGATGAAAGTCATTTCAGGTGCATTTTCCCCATTAATCCCAGTACTGGCAGGCGCAGGCATGGTGAAAGCGCTGCTGACAGTCATTCAGGAATTTGGGCTGATGCCGAGCGATGCCCCTACTTATTTAATCTTGTCAGCAGCCGGGAATGCAGTCTTTTACTTCCTGCCCATTTTCCTTGGCATTACGCTGGCAAAGCAATTTGGAGGGAATGCATATGTAGGCGGGGCAATTGGGGCAGCCCTGTTAGAGCCTAACTTTACTGGGCTTTTAGAAGCAGAGGGGAGCATAGACTTCCTAGGCATTAACGTGATACCCATTGACTATGCTTCCACTATATTTCCTATTTTTATTGCAGTCATCATTTACAGCCTGTTAGAAAAACTGCTGAAAAAAATCGTCAAAAAGGAGCTGCAGCTTTTTTTAAACCCCATGGTTTCCCTGATGCTGATGGTTCCCTTTACCGTCTTGGTGTTCGGATCCTTCGGCACAGTTTTAGGCAATAAGGTATCAGAAGCAGTGGTTTGGCTGTTTGGCTTTAACCGGATCATCGCAGGGGTAATCCTAGGGGCAGCCTACCCATTCCTGACAATGCTGGGGCTCCACTGGGGTTTTACCCTGGTCACCATACAAAATTTAGAGATGTACGGGGGCGATATGCTGGAAGGCGTATGCGTATGCGCCGTATTTGCAGAAATTGGCATTGCAGCCGGCGCATACCTGAAGGGCAAAAAACATTCCAGAATCCGGGAAGTTGCAGGTCCGACCATACTGACAGGCCTGTTTGCAGGCGTGACAGAGCCAATCCTCTACGCTATTATCATGAACTACAAACGGCTTCTTCCTGTTGTTGCTATCGCCAGCGGCATCGGCGGGGCAATTAATGGAGCACTGCATGTTACCTGCGACGCCTTTGTGTTCCACAACATTTTTTCACTTGCCATGAGGACCTATTCCCCATTTATTCCCTACCTGCTGGGAATTTCCGCAGCGCTGGCTGCAGGCATGGCAATGACTTACTTCTGGGGCATTACGGCAGAATACAAGGAAGATTTTGAACCTGAACCGCAATATCTCCCAGAGCAAACAGAGCCTAGCGCAGAAGCTTTGGCCAGCCCAGCAAAAACAGGGCCGGCCACAGAAACTGCTGCCTCTCCTGCCAGCCCCTTCTCCATTCAAATCATGGCGCCTATGGCTGGGGAAGCCATCCCCTTGGAACTTGTGGAGGATGAGGTATTTGCCAGCGGCGTAGCAGGGCAAGGTCTTGCAATCCGCCCAACCGAAGGCTTGGTAACATCCCCCTGCAATGGGGAAGTTGCCATGGTATTCCCTTCAAAGCATGCATTTGGCCTGTCAGCAGACGGAGGTGCAGAACTTTTAATCCACGTTGGCCTGAATACTGTCATGCTGGACGGGGAAGGCTTTGAGGTACTGGCAAAGCCGGGGGACCGTGTCAAAACAGGCCAGCCCCTTCTCAGGTTTGACCCAACATTCCTGCAAGAAAAGGGCTGTTCCCTGACCTCACCAGTATTAGTAACCAATGCTGACGAATTCAGCAGGATAGAAATTATTGCTTCTGGGCAAGTAAACGCAGGCGAACCCGTTTACCGGGCTATAAAATAAGGAGGCTGAACATGAAAAAAGGTTTTTTATGGGGCGGCGCAGTAGCCGCCCACCAAGTAGAAGGCGCATACCGCGCAAATGGAAAAGGGTTAAGCATCGCAGATGTAATGACTGGGGGCAGCCGGGACAAAGCCCGTGAGATTACAGACGGTATCCTAGAGGGGAAATACTACCCAAACCATGAGGGAATCCGTTTCTATGAACATTACAAGGAAGACATCAAGCTATTCGCTGAGATGGGGTTCCAGTGCTTCCGCACCAGCATTGCATGGAGCCGCATTTTCCCCCAAGGGGATGAAGATACGCCCAATGAAGAAGGTCTCCAGTTTTATGACAATCTGTTTGATGAGCTCCGCCGCTATGGCATGGAACCGGTAGTTACCTTATCCCATTTTGAGATGCCCTATGGCTTGGTAAAGAAATATGGCGGATGGCGGAGCAGGGAGTTAATCACCTTTTTTACGCGCTTTGCCAATACGGTTATGGAACGTTACAAGGATAAGGTTACTTACTGGATGACTTTTAATGAAATTAACAACCAGATGGTGGTAACAAACAATATTTATGCCTTCACCAACTCTGGCATCCTATTCCAAGAAGGGGAAGACCGTGAGAAAATTGTTTACCAAGCTGCCCATTATCAGTTTGTTGCCAGTGCCCTGACCGTAAAAAGAGGGCACGAAATCAACCCAAATTTCCAGATTGGGTGCATGATAGCGGCATCTCCAATCTACCCTTATAGCTGCAGCCCGAAAGATATCCTGTTAGCCCAGAGGGAAGACCGGCGCTTTAACCTGTTTTTTGCTGACGTCCATGCAAGGGGGCATTATCCCTCCTATGCAAAGAAAGAGTGGGAAAGGCGTGGATATAGGATGGACATGACTGAGGAGGACCTTACGGCCATTTCCCAAGGATGCGTGGACTTTATCGGGTTTAGCTATTACCTGAGCAGCGTTATGTGTGCAGACCCCAACATGGAGAAGCTTGGGAACGATTTAGCAGCAAGCCCAAATGCCGTAGAAAATCCTTACCTGCAAATGACGCCTTGGGGCTGGGCCATTGACCCTGAGGGGCTGCGTTATGTGCTGAACCAATATTACGAACGCTACGAACTCCCGCTGTTCATTGTGGAGAATGGATTTGGCTATGAGGATACCGTCGAGGACGGGCAGATCCATGATGAAAACCGGATAAAATTCCTCAAAGACCATATCCGGGAGCTGGTAAAGGCCGTGGACGAGGATGGCGTGGACGTCATCGGGTATACCGTCTGGGGCTGTATTGACCCAGTTTCTTTTACCACCGGGGAAATGCGTAAACGCTATGGCTTCATCTATGTGGATAAAAAGGATGATGGAAGCGGAACCTATGCTAGGGCAAAGAAGGACAGCTTCTACTGGTACCAAGATGCCATACGTAACAACGGGAATATATAATATTTCCGCCCACGCGCGCCCAGCCAACAAACCTTGTAGCTGCATCCAGCCCTTTAAAATATCAAGTACTTTTTGAAATTTTGTTGACTTTGGCAAGCACACATGCTATCGTAAGTCCTAAATATTATGTCAGGAGGTACGAAAAATGACAGTATACGAAGACCTGGTCGCCCGTGGGCTGATTGCCCAAGTGACCGATGAAGATGAAATTAAGGAACTGGTGAACACAGGGAAAGCCATATTTTACATTGGCTTTGACCCTACGGCGGACAGTCTCCATGTGGGGCATTTTATGGCTTTATGCCTGATGAAGCGGCTCCAGATGGCTGGCAACAAGCCCATTGCCTTAATCGGCGGGGGCACTGCCATGATTGGCGACCCTTCTGGGCGGAGCGACATGCGCCAGATGATGACCCCTGAAACCATCCAGCACAACTGTGACTGCTTCAAGGAACAGATGAGCAAGTTCATTGATTTTTCTGAAGGAAATGCCTTAATGGTAAATAACGCGGACTGGCTGATGGGCTTGAACTACATTGACGTGCTGCGGGAAGTGGGGGCGCATTTTTCCGTAAACCGGATGCTGACAGCAGAATGTTACAAGCAGCGCATGGAAAAGGGCTTAAGCTTCTTAGAATTTAACTACATGATTATGCAAAGCTATGACTTCTATGCCCTGTTCCAGAAATATGGCTGCAATATGCAGTTCGGCGGCGACGACCAGTGGAGCAACATGCTGGGGGGCACGGAATTAATCCGGCGCAAGCTGGGCAAGGACGCTTATGCCATGACAATCAACCTGCTTTTAAACTCCGAAGGCAAAAAAATGGGGAAAACCCAGTCCGGGGCTGTCTGGCTTGACCCCAACAAAACTTCCCCCTTTGACTTCTACCAGTACTGGCGCAACGTAGCTGACGACGACGTATTAAAATGCATCCGTATGCTGACTTTCCTGCCTTTGGAGGAAATTGACAAAATGGATGGCTGGGAAGGGTCGCAGCTTAACACTGCAAAGGAAATCCTTGCCTTTGAGCTGACAAAAATGGTGCATGGGGAAGAAGAAGCGCAAAAATCGCAGGATGCTGCAAAAGCGCTGTTTTCCAGCGGAAATGCAGAAAATATGCCTACGGTGGCTTTGGAGGACAGCGATTTTACGGATGGGGCTATTGACATTCTGGGGCTTTTGGTGAAATCCTCCCTGGCGTCTTCCCGTTCCGAGGGACGCCGTGCCGTAGAGCAGGGCGGCGTATCTGTAAATGGGGAAAAAGTAACGGATATCAAGACGGTTTATAAGATGGATGATTTCCAAGATGGAATGGTGCTGAAAAAAGGGAAAAAGAATTTCAGGAAAATCCTGAAATAAACAAATATGATGATTGGATAAGGCTGTCCCACTGAGAAAAGCTGCAATGCATGGTATGGTAAAGGTTATATGCTGTGCATTGTATGTATTTCTTAAAGGGACAGCCTTTTTGACAGGAACCAATAGACTTCCAGCTTTTAGAGTTCCTCCATCAGTTCCTTCAGTTCCTCCTCCGATTCCAGAAAAGCATCCAGCAGCGCAGGCTCAAAGCTGTTCCCCCGTTCCTTTCTCATAATCCCAAAGGCCTGCTCCAATGTCATTCCTTTCTTATACTGGCGTTCTGAAACCAGCGCGTCAAAGACGTCTGCAATGGCAAGAATCCTTGCCGCAAGCGGGATTTCTTCCCCTTTCAGCCCATTGGGGTAGCCGCAGCCATTCCATTTTTCATGGTGGAAGGCAGCCAGGTCCTGGGCGATTTCTACAAATTCCTGGTCTACAAGACGGTTCATATTTTCCTCAATCAACCGCCCGCCGGCTTTTGCATGGAGCTTAATTAAGTCATATTCTTCCTGGGTCAGGGCGTCGGGCTTCTGCAGAATCCGGTCTGGAACTGTGATTTTCCCTATGTCGTGGAGAGGGGATGCCTTTTTCAGGTAATCAATGTAGGTAGACGTCAGGATTTCTTTATAAAGGCCTTTTTCCTGTAATTTATTCACCAGCAGGTTTACATAAGCGCTCGTCCTTTTTACATGCTCCCCTGTGGTGCCGTCGCGGCTCTCAATCAGGTTTGCCATGGCAATGATAATATCCTGCTGAAGCTGGGTAATCCGCTGGAGCTGCTGTTCCACCATATGCTCAAGGCTTTTCCGGTAGCCTTGCAGTTCCATTGTCCTGCGGACGCGCTGCAGCATAATGGCAGGCACAAAGGGCTTGCCAATATAGTCCATGGCACCCATCTGGAAACAGGTTTCCTCTGTTTTCTCCGTGCGGTCTGCAGTAAGGAAAATTACGGGGATTTTCTGCCATGTTTTGCTTTCCTGCAGGCGGCGCATAACCTCAAACCCGTCCATCCCCGGCATCTGGATATCCAAAAGCACTAAATCCGGCTCGCTTTCCTTAAGGTACTGAAACGCCCCCTCCCCGGAATTTACCGTTGCCACGCGGTATTCTTCCGAAAGCAGGTCCTGCGCAATCACAAGGTTCAGCCTGCTGTCATCTACTACCAAAATTGTTTTCTTCATAAAGACCCTCTCCTGTTCTTCTAGGGCATGGTTCAAACTAAATTATTCTAAAATTCTTTTATATATCTCATAATCCTCATCTTGGAACACATTAAAAATTACCCGCTCTATCTGTGAATCTTCTTTTAAAAATTCCTGCACTGTCTGCACGGCAATCTCTGCTGCACGGCCATGGGGGAACTGGAACTGCCCCGTGGAAATGCAGCAGAAGGCTATGCTTTTCAGCTTCTTTTCAGATGCAAGCCCCAGGCAGGCCTTATAGCAGTCTGCAAGCTGGCTGCAGTGGGTTTCTGTCAGCCTTCCCGAAACAATGGGGCCTACCGTATGTATGACATAATCGCTGGGCAGGTTAAATGCCGGGGTAATTTTTGCCCTGCCAGTTGGCTCCTCATGGCCCTGCCCTTCCATAATCCCATGGCATGCCAGACGAAGCTGGATGCCGCTGACGCTGTGGATGATATTGTCCACACAAGAATGGCAGGGGACAAAACATCCCAATAGCTTGCTGTTCGCTGCATTTACAATGGCGTCTGCTTTCAGGGCTGTAATGTCCCCTTTCCAGAGGACAAGGCGGCTGTCTAACTTCGAAGCAGGAAGTTCATTCCCATCTACAATGCCTTTCTCTGTTGCTTCTTCGGAAAGGTACTGGTCCTGGATTTCCTGAAATTCCCTGGTGATGGGCAGCGGTTCCCGGATGTTCATAAGGGTCCTGAGCAGGCGTTTCTGTTTGCCTATGTCAGAGGGTATTGCCATCCCTTTGTACTGAGATGACTCGGAAAGCAGTTCCTGGGTTAAATATAATAATTTTTCATTATGTGTCATTATAGGGATACCTCCTGTATAAAAATAGAGGAGAGCACCTCACAATGTAAAGCCTCTCCAATTTTCTGTACACTTTGATTGTATTCTATAATATTATTTTTTTCAACTGATAATTTAGGAAATTTGTCCCAAAGTCCACCAATTCAGCATTCTGTGCAGCCCCCATAAGGAACCGCTTGCAAAAGATTATCTCTTTTTCGGCTTTACGGTCTTAAAATCCGACTTTGCCAGCCTTGGCCTTCCCTGATAAAGGACCTGCTCCGCCTTATCCAACAATTCTTCTGGTAAATCCTCCCGCTGCAGCAGCAATTCCATCTGTTCTATAATTTCCGGCGGCAAATCCTCCAGCCCAGCCCCATCTTGTACCATTTCCCCTATCAGGCTGAGAAATTCCGTTATCTCCTCTGTTTCGCTCATAGAAAAATGCCTGAGAAAGTCCTGTTCTACCTCGTTTAATACTGGCAGGTCCTTTAGCACAGTAATGATGATATCCAATTTCTCACAGAACGCACTAATAAAGGCAAGGGTCCGCTTATCCCTGACCCGCAGCTCCTTGGGGCACAACCCTTCCTTCCACAGTGCATCAATAAAATAATTTAGCAGCTCCTCCGGCGCTTCCAGATAATTTTTCACCGGGGGCACCGGCAGGACATAATTTAAGTCTATATTCACCGCCATAAAAACAAAGGGGAAGCTGGGCGGTTCGTCCGGCCCATTCTGGAACGGCTCCGGGAACTGGACAATTTCACATTCATAAATGCCGGATTTTCTAATTTTTTTCAGGTTTGCCAAACCAATTTCATTGCAGTTGGAAGGCTCCGGCCAGACAATGGGCTGCATGGGGGGCGTTTCCATTTTTGACAGGGCATAGCCCCCTTCCTGCCATTCCAGCAGGGCAATTTCTTTCACATCCCGGTCTATCCGGTAGATTCCAAGATCTGCCGGCACATTATGTTCCAATAGTTTTGCCATATGGATGGCAGCGGAAAGGGCTTCGCAGAGGTCTTCCTGCTCCTGCTCTGTCTGGATCGGCCAAGGCAGGCAGTTTGGCTTGTACCTGACGAACTGAGGATAGGCATTTTTCCCGGAAATGCGGATGCCGTTGGCGCGGGCATAAGCCCGGACCTCAGAAAGCTCATCCTCAGAAAGCTCATTTTTCCCTTCAAAGGCACATTGCAGGCAGTCCTGCCTGATAATTTTCTCGTGGAACTCAAACGGGGACATCTGGAATTGGTCTGCCTGTACAATGTAGCGCAGGCTGTCCAGCCCCTTCTGCCCAACGTAAAGCCCCAGGGCGCAGTGCGACCCGCCGCCCCCCATAATGCTGATATAGCCTATCCTTCCGCCGGAAAGCTTTACCCCAAATACCTCTATGTCCCACATGGCTTTCCACAATTTTGTCTTTTTATATTCAAATGCTAACGCAAATAATTTATCCGAAATCATTTTCCACCGCCATTCCTGCTTTTACAAAAATTGTTCTCCGTATCCGTAATGCTCTGCTACATAGTCGATATCTTTATCGCCCCTGCCGCTTAAGCAGACTAAAATAGAACCCTGCCCCATTTTCTTTGCATGGGCCATAGCCCAGGCAACTGCATGGGAGCTTTCAATGGCAGGGATAATCCCTTCATACCGGGACAGCTTGAAAAATGCTTCCATTGCTTCCTCATCCCCCACAGTTTCATATGAAATCCTGCCGGAATCCCGCAGAAATGCATGTTCCGGCCCCACAGAAGGATAATCTAAGCCGCTGGCAATGGAATAAACCGGGGCTGGCTCCCCTTTTCCATCTTTAAGCATAATGCTTTCAAACCCATGCATTACGCCCTTCTCCCCATACTTCATGGACGCGGCATGGTCGCCTAACTGTTCCCCCCTGCCCAAAGGCTCTACCCCTACAATATCAACGGGGTCGTTCAAAAACGGGATAAACATCCCAATGGAATTGCTCCCGCCACCCACGCAGGCGCAGACTACGTCCGGGTCAATCCCTGTCATTTCATGGAACTGGTCCCTTGCTTCATACCCCACAACCGACTGGAAATCACGCACCATCAGCGGGAAGGGATGCGGCCCTAAGGCGGATCCTATGCAATAGATGGAATCCCTGTAATTCTCCGCGTAGGATGCAAATGCGGAATCCACGGCTTCTTTTAAGGTTTTCAGGCCATGGGTGACTGGGACTACCTTTGCCCCCAGGATTTTCATACGGGTTACATTGGGCGCCTGCTTGGCAATGTCCACTTCTCCCATATGGATTTCACACTCCATGCCAAAATAGGCCGCTGCCGTTGCCAGCGCCACCCCATGCTGGCCTGCCCCGGTTTCAGCAATCAGCCGCTTCTTGCCCATAAATTTGGCAAGGAGCCCTTCCCCCATGCAGTGGTTCAGTTTATGGGCCCCTGTGTGGTTTAAATCCTCCCGTTTTAAATAAATCTGGCAATTGCCAATCTGCCGGGAGAGCCGTTCACAGTGGTAAACTGGAGTGGGCCTGCCCTGAAATTCCTTCCGGATCCGCCGCAGCTCGTTGATAAACTGGGATGAATGGCAAATTGTCTGGTATGCTTCTGTAATCTCCTCAAATGCAGGTTTTAGCTCCTCGGACAGATATGCCCCTCCGTATTCGCCAAAACGTCCTTCTTTATTGGGATAATTCCTTAAATATGTCCTGTAATCCATTTTTTTCTCCTTTATTTCCAAATTTCTTTTATCATAACACACTTTTGGGGAATATAACAGAAATTCTATTTTAATTTCAGTACAATTTTCTGCTGGCACTTGTATTCTATAAGATAAAAAAATCTGGGAACCAGATATCCTCTGGTTCCCAGATACTATGGAGAGTATGCAAAAATTAAGATACTTGCAATTTCGTGGATGGGCTATTCCCCACCTTCTACGCTTCTGCTGAATTCCCGGTTGATTTTCTTCAGGGATTCATCAATTTCACCTGCTTTTGCAATAATTGCGGAATACTTCTCTGTAGCCATAGAGGACAGCTTGCCCATCTCCCCTGCCACAATGTTGAATCCCCTTCCGGCTTCCCCAGCCCGCGCCGCTTCAATAGAAGCATTCAGCGCAAGGATATTCTGTTTCCTGGAAACCTTCGTCAAGTCCTGCACCATGCCTTCAATCTGCTCCACATTCTTGGTGGTAACTTCAATCTCCTGGTCAATCGTGCCGATTTTATTCTTATCCCGGTAGCGGATGCTTTCGGAATTCACCAGCATATTAATCATTTCTTTCATTAAATCTGCCGATGCCCGGATAGACTGCTCCGTTTTTACCGGGACTTTTTTCAATGCTTCAATATATTCATCCGGGTCTACGCCAATCTCCTCTGCGACTTTACGGAATTTATCGAAATCCGGCGGCGCCGGCAGTACCTGCCCGCCTACGATTGCGCCAAGCTTCTCCCCTTCTACCACAATGTCCGCTGCAAAATCCATCAGCCCTGCATGGCAGAAATAAGTGCCTACCCCTTCCAAATCACATTTTTGGCAACGCTTTAAGCCAATCTCGCTCCCCCGTGTATATTTAATGCAGAAATCCAGAAAATTACTGTCTTCTGTCACATGGTTCCCTTCTGTATCAACTATGCAGGCAGCCACGCCTGTCGCTGTCGAGAATAAATCCTGAAGCCTTTGCAGCTTTTCTTTACTGATAAAATCAAGTATTTCCATAATATCTTCTCCTTTTCCCTAAAGCAAACCTGAAAACCATTCCTGCCCTCCGTATCCCTGCATGCTGGCATATCCGGCAGGAAGGATTTTCAGGTTTGCCCCAGCAAGCTACCCCCATCGCAGGTTAATTTCTGCATCCTAAACCTATAATACCATAGTTTATCACAGAATAATTATGGTATAACATCTTCTAATTATTATACCATGGCTTCTGCCATAAAACAACAAAAATATTATGGGAAGCCACGAATCATCCTTCACCTCTCACGCTGGAGAATCTTAGGGAACAGCACAAGGAACGTCCCTGTGGTGGCAACCCCGGCCACAAAGTCTGAAACTGCTTCTGCCAGAAAGACTGCCATCAGCTTGTTTTCCAGAAAAACCGGCAGGATAAAAATTAACGGTATCATTAAGATAAGCTTCCGGAAACATGCAAAAAACAACGATACCTTCGCCTGCCCTAATGCAAGGAAGGTCTGCTGGCAAGCGATCTGTGCACCCATGGCAAATGCCCCCGCAATGTAAAACCGCATACCCCAGCTTGCCATATCGTACAATTCCCTGGAACTATTATTAAAAATCCGCACAAACACCCCCGGGAACCCCATTACCAAAGCCCATGCGGAGGTGGAAAATACGATACAGCAGCAAATCAGCAGCCGGAAGGCCTTTTTCACCCGTTCATTGTTCCCCGCCCCATAGTTAAAGCTGATAATGGGCTGCGCCCCTTGGGTCAGCCCGCTTAAAGGCAGGAATATCATCTGCATGACGCTGCTTAAGATGGTAATGGACGACACCGCAATGTCCCCGCCATATTTATAGAGGGATGTGTTAAAAGATATATTAATTAGGCTTTCCGTGCTCTGCATCACAAAAGGCGATACCCCAAGGGCAAGGACTGGCATCACGTATTCTTTCTTTACCTGCAGGGAATCCCTCTCTATCCGCAGCTTGCTCTTTTTCCCCCGCAAAAACCGCAGCACCCATGCCGCCGATACTGCCTGGGAAAGGATGGTAGCCAGAGCCGCCCCGGAAACACCCATATGGAACCCAAAAATAAAAACAGGGTCCAATATGATATTCAGAAGCGCGCCAATCAAGATTGTCCCCATGCCTTCCACAGAAAATCCCTGTGTAGTGATAAAGCTGTTGAGCCCTATGGAAACCATGACAAATACCGTGCCGCACACATAAATCCTCAGATACCCCCAGGCATAGGGGATCGTATTTTCACTGGCTCCAAAGAGGAACAGCAACTGCTTCCCCGCCAGCAGGAACAGCACGGTAAGGAGGATGGCAAGCCCTGTCAGCATGACGGTGCATGCCCCAAGGGTCTTTTTAGCGCTTTCCATATCCTGTTTCCCCATGTAAATGGCCGCCCGGGGAGCGCCGCCAATCCCCACCAACGCGCTGAATGCCATAATAATCAGGACAACCGGCAGGCACAGCCCAATCCCTGTCAGCGCAATTGCGCCTGTGCCCGGGATATGCCCGATATAAATGCGGTCTACAATATTGTAAAGCATATTGACGATTTGGGCTAAAATTGCCGGCAGAGCCAGCTTTAACAATAATTTCCCTACTGGATCCCTGCCCAAATCGGAATTCTGTCTATTATTTGCCAATGGTATTAATCCCTTTCTTTTCCGCCATAATTTTCCCTGCCTGTTATTTTGCCGGCAAGGCAGCCGCTTTATTTTTTTGCCGTTCCTTCCTGTTAGCAAAATCTATGATAAGGTCCACGGCGTCCTCTATGCTGATGACGCTGCTGTCAATGGTAAGCTGGTAGCCGTCAGCCTCGTTCCATCTTTCATCTGCATAATATGTATGGAAACCGGCCCTTGCCTTGTCCTCCTTCTCCACCAGCCGCCGCGCTTTCTCGGAGCTGATTTTCCGGTCTGCCGCAGTCTTGTCAATCCGGTATTCCTTGGGAGCATGGACGAACACGCTTACCATGTCTGGGTTGTCTTTCAGTATATAATTCCCGCACCGCCCCACAATAACGCAGTCCTCCTGTTCCGCTACCTTCTGTAAAAACTGGAATGGAACCCTCCGCTGCCCCTGTGCCCTGCTGTCCGTTGCAATCACATAGAGAAGGCTGTTAACAGGCTGTTCTTCATAAAAATCTCGCAATTCCTCATATTGCCCTGATTTCTTGGCTTCCTGCGCCAGCGTTTCCTTATCGTAATATTTAATGCCCAATTTCTTTGCCAGCTCACGCCCAATGACGTGCCCGTAACTCCCAAATTCCCTGCCAATTGTAATAATCATACGTTCCACTCCTAACCTTATTATTTAACACGCTTTTGTACTATTATAGCACTGTGGTCTGAGATTGCAATTAGCATTTTAAAGATGATGGCATGATAATTATAAGAAATATCTGAAATAATGCAGGTTTTTGGCAAAGAATACAATATAATACGGACTAAGGGAGCCTGCGATGCCGGCCGCACCGCAAGCCCCCATTCCCAGCAGCTGGGATGCGCCTTATCTCTGCACCCTTGCGCCAGCGCCCCCCATAATGGCTTCTACTTCTTTTTTGCTTGCCATGGTAGTATCCCCCGGCGTGGTCATTGCCAGCGCACCATGGGCTGCACCGTAATTCACTGCCGTTTCGGCGTCCCCTGTTGCCATCAGCCCATAGATAAGTCCTGATGCGAAGGAATCCCCGCCGCCAACCCGATCCATAATTTCAAGCCCTTTGTAATCTTTGGATTTATAGATTTCCCCATCTGCCCAACAGATTGCGCTCCAATCGTTTATGGTAGCAGTTTTTACCTCACGCAGCGTCGTGGCTACTACCTTAAAGTTCGGGTACGCTTCTGCTGCATGGTTAATCATCTTTTTATAGCCCTCAAGGTTCAGTTCCTTTAAGTTCTTGTCATTCCCTTCGATCTCAAACCCAAGGCATGCGGTAAAGTCTTCCTCATTCCCGATCATGACATCCACATATCTGGCAATTTCCTTATTGACTTCCTGCGCCTTGGAAAGCCCGCCAATAGCGCTCCACATAGACGGCCGGTAATTCAGGTCGTAAGAAATGAGAGTGCCATATTTTTTAGCCGTTTTAATGGCTGCCAGGACCGTTTCACATGCCTGCTCCGACAGTGCGGCGTAAATCCCGCCTGTATGCAGCCAGCGCGCCCCTAATTCCCCAAAAATATATTCAAAGTCAAAATCCTCCGGCGTTGCCTTGGAAATTGCCGTATTTGCCCGGTCGGAACACCCCACTGCCCCGCGGATGCCATAGCCCCGCTCCGTAAAATTCAGGCCATTCCGGCAAATCCTCCCAATCCCGTCTGTTTCCATCCATTTTATCAGGGAAGTATCCACGCCCCCCTGCAAAATAAAGTCCTCCATCAACATACCCACTTCGTTGTCCGCAAATGCGGTAATTACGCCCGTCCTCATGCCAAAGCACCTGCGCAGCCCACGGACCACATTGTATTCCCCGCCGCCTTCCCATGCGCGGAAGCTCCTTGCCGTCCGGATCCTGCCCTCGCCCGGGTCCAGCCTTAACATGACTTCACCCAATGACACTGCATCAAATTTACATTCTTTTTCTGGCTTTAAATTTAATTCCATAATATCACGGTTCCTTTCTGTGCAATTGCCTGATGTTCCTGTTAGCCCTGGGCCGATGCGCTGGACGCCCGGATAGAAGATGCCAGTTCCACGGCTTCTTTGGTAAGGGTGCGGATTTTGTCAAATTCCCCATTTTTTACCAGCTCGCCCTTTACCATCCAGCTCCCGCCGCAGCAAAGGATTTTACCATAGGAGAGGTATTCCTTCAAGTTCCCCACGCCAATCCCTCCAGTAGGCATAAATTTCATCTTGGTATAAGGGGACGCCATTGCCTTAATCCGGTCAACCCCGCCTGCCTGTTCTGCCGGGAAAAACTTAATTACCTCCATCCCCCGCTTTGCAGCCTGCGCTACTTCCGAAGGGGTAATGCATCCCGGGAATACAGGGATCCCTTTTTCCAGGCAATAATCCACAATTTCAGGGTCAAATCCCGGGCTTACAATAAATTTTGCCCCGGCAGCCACAGCGCGGTTAACCTGGTCCACAGTCAGCACAGTCCCTGCCCCTACCAGCATTTCCGGGTATTTCCCGCTCATCAGGCGGATCGATTCCTCTGCTGCATCTGTACGGAACGTCACTTCTGCGCAGGGCAGCCCCCCTTCCACCAATGCTTCCGCCAAGGGGAGCGCGTCTTTAGCGTCCTCCAGCACTACTACGGGCACAACTGCATATTCATAAAATTGTTCTTCAATTGTTTTCATTTCAGGTTCTCCTTTATTTTTTATTTGTTCTGATTATGGTATGGGCGCAGCGCCAAAAGTGCTTTTGGCACGCTACTCTTATTCTGAATGCAATGGTGCGTAAATATACATCACCCACTCCATCCCACAGCATCCGGCATTACTGGAACCATCTGCCTGATGATTACCGCTTAATGTCATAATTCATGTTCATTAAATTTTTGATAGCAGCAACATCATCCGTAATATTGGCGTCCCCATGGATGGTATGCTTCAAAGCGCTGCTTGCTACAGCAAAATTTACCATATCCATAGGCTTGTACTGCGCCATCATGGCATAAATAAGCCCGCTTGCAAATGCATCCCCGCCGCCGACGCGGTCTAAGATATTGAAAGTAAACAGCTTGCTTTCATACGTATGCCCCTGATACCACATGTAGGCTTTCAGGCTGTTCTCGCTGCCGCTGTGGGCATAACGGACATGGCGGGCAATACACCTTATATTGGGATATTTTGTGACAAAAGCCTGAAACACTTCATCCTGCTGCATGAAATCCGGCTGGAGGGGCATCCCGTCCTTCCAGTCGCCTTTACTGTGGTCAGCTTCGTCCTTCCAAAGATGGTAAGGCTCAATCCCAAAGAGCACATCCACATAGGGCAGGCAAGACGTACAGAACTCCCTTGCCTCCTCCCACGTCCAAAGGGTGCTGCGGAAATTCCCGTCAAAACTGGTGGTAATGCCTTTTTCTTTTGCAGCCTTTAAACATGCAAGGACCAAGCCCCGGCAATTTTCCCCAAGGGCAGGGGTAATCCCGCTTAAGTGGAGCCAGGTAAACCCTTCCAGCAAAGCCCCAAAATCGTAAGAGGAAAAATCATACTCTGTGATTGCACTGTGTTTCCGGTCATACGTTACCTTGCTGGCGCGGATCCCATACCCGGTTTCCAAATAATACGTCCCAAGGCGGTGGGTTGGAGTCTGCTCCGGCGTACTTAAAATCACCGGGGTACAGTGCACATCATTGCTCCTGAGCAGGCGGACTGCGCTTTTCCCAAGGCTGTTGTTTGGCACAACCGTAAAAAACGTGCTGTCAACCCCAAGGTTTGCAAGCGCCAGGGCGATATTTGCCTCACTGCCCCCATAGCTGGCTTCAAAGCTGGACGCCATCCTGATTTTTTCATAATTTGGCGGCGTTAAACGGAGCATAATTTCCCCAATGGTAATAAATTTGTGGGGGCTACAGTTTTCTTTCCATAACGGGTTTGCATGTTCCATGGGATTCCCTCCTGACTTTCTTCTATCACAACTTATATTTCCTGCTGCCTTAATATTCCAGATATGCGCCTTTCATAGGGCTTGCCGCATGTTGGCTGAACAGCCTCAGGACACCATTTTTGTACTTTGGCTCACGTGGCTGCCAATTCTTGCGGCGTTCCTCCAAAACGGCCGCCACTTCCTCCATAGTCTTACGCTCCCCAGCAATCCCAATAATATTCAGCTTCCTGCCTTCTACGTCAATTTCAATCAAATCCCCTTCTTCCACAAGGGCGATGGGGCCGCAGTCTACTGCCTCAGGGCTGCAATGCCCAATCACTGGCCCTGTGGATGCGCCGGAAAAACGGCCGTCCGTAATCAGTGCGATGCTTTTCCCCAATTCCTTATCGCTGCTGATTGCTTCAGAAGTATAGAACATTTCCGGCATCCCGCTGCCTTTTGGCCCTTCATAGCGGATAAATACAGCGTCCCCTTTCTGCACCTTATGCTTCAGGACAGCGTCCAGGCATTCCTCCTCGCTGTCAAAAGGCCTTGCATTCAAGACCGCCTGGAACATTTCCTTCGGGCAGGCAGTATGCTTAATCACAGCCCCTTCCGGCGCCAGGTTCCCCCGGAGTATGGCAATGCTGCCATCCGTGCCGATTGCCTGCCCATAGGGGCGGATAATGTCCTCTTTTTTCAGGGAAACATGGTATCTTTCATTGAAGTCCTCCAGCCACTTCTGGCACCTCCCATAAAAGCCATTCTGTTTCAGTTCTTCCAGATTTTCCCCCAGCGTCTTTCCTGTCACCGTCATAGCTTCCAGATGGAGATGGCTTTTGATTTCCTCCATAATTGCCGGCACGCCCCCTGCGTAGTAGAAACATTCTGCCGGCCAGCGCCCTGCCGGACGCACATCCAAAAGATACCTTGCATTCCGGTGGAGCCTGTCAAATGTATCCCCTGTCACTTCCAAACCAAACTCATGGGCAATGGCCGGGATATGCAGCAGGCAGTTGGTGCTGCCGGAAATAGCTGCATGGACAAGGATTGCATTTTCAAAGCTATCCATCGTAATAATGTGGCTGGGCCTCATATTTGGCATGGCGGCAAGCTTAACGGCCTGTGCCCCTGCTTCCCTGGCAAACGCCAGCAAATCCGGGCTTGTGGCCGGCATCAGCGCGCTCCCGGGAAGGGCAAGTCCAAGGGCTTCCGCCATAATCTGCATAGTTGAGGCCGTCCCAATAAAAGAACATGCGCCGCAGCTTGGGCAGGCATTGCATTTTGCCCAATTCAGCTTTTCCTCATCAATTTCCCCACGCTGGTACTTAGCATTATACATCCCAAGCTGCTCTAAGGTCAGCATGTCCGGCCCGGCGTTCATGGTGCCCCCAGGCACCACCACGGAGGGCACGTCCGCCCTTGCCAGCCCCATCAGGTTCCCTGGCATCCCCTTATCGCAGCTTGCAAGGAATACCCCGGCGTCAAAGGGCGTGGCATTGGCATGTATTTCAATCATGTTGGCAATCATCTCCCGGCTTGCCAAGCTGTAATTAATGCCGTCCGTCCCCTGGCTTTCCCCATCACAGATATCCGTGCAGTAATAGCGGGCGCCATGCCCCCCTGCTTCTTCCACGCCTTTCCTTACTTCTTCCACTAAAATATTTAAGTGGCCGCTTCCCGGATGGCTGTCCCCATAGGTACTTTCTATCATTACCTGCGGTTTCAGCAAATCCTCTGGCTTCCATCCTGTCCCGATACGCAGCGGGTCTAATTCCGGGGCTAATTTCCGCATTTCTTGGCTTCTCAATTCCATATTCATTCTCCTTTCTCCATTTAATTCCCTATGCAAAAAATGATATCACCAGAGCTACAACAAACCCGGTCCCGCCGACCAATGTTTCCATAATCGTCCAAGTCTTAAGGGTTGTCATTTCATCCATTCCTACCAGCGACTTCACCAGCCAGAACCCGGAATCGTTGAAATGGGAGCAGACAGTTGCGCCGCCTGCTACTGCTGCTGTGGTGCAGGCCAGATATAAGGGGGATAAATCAGCAATCCCCGGCATTGCGGCGATAATCCCTGCCGCCATAGTCATGGCAACGGTTGCGGAACCAACGCAAATCCTTACCAGCGCAGCTACTACAAAGGCCACCACCACAATTGGAAGGTTTGCAGAAGACACTGCGTTCCCAATCAAATCCCCAAGGCCGGAATACTGGAGCATGTACCGGAGCACGCCGCCACATGCCGTCACAAGGAGAATCAGGCCTGTGGGCTCTAAGGATTTTGTCATGATTTTTTCCAATTCCTCCATATTATATCCATGCCGTAAGCCAAGTATCAGCATTGCAGCAACCGTAGCAATCAGAAGCGCCACAAACGGCTCCCCAAGGAATCCAAAAATTGGTGCAAGGCTGCTTAAAGCCGGCACAACGCCTGCAATGGAATCAAGAATAATCAGTACCAGGGGAATCAGGATAATCCCTACAATTGTCCAGAAATTCGGCAGCTTTGACTCATCAAAGTCCTCCTGGTTCGCCACGTGTTCCGGGACAGGAACCATATATTTATTCCCACAGATAGCTCCCCACACTGGCCCTGCCACTACCATGGAGCATATGCCGCATAAAATACCTACCATAATTACCCAGCCAAGCTCCACATTCAGCATTGTTGCCACAAGGACTGGCCCTGGCGTCGGCGGGATAAATGCATGGCCTACTGCAAGCCCTGCCAATAAGGGGATTGCATAAAACAATGCAGACCGTTTTGTCCGTTTTGCAAGGGAAAATGCAAGGGGAATCAGGATAATCAGCCCTGCATCGAAAAATACAGGCATTGCGATAACAAGGCCGGTAATCCCAAGCGCCCATGCCGCCTTTTTATCGCCGAACCACTTTACCATGCTGACAGCCAGCGTCTGCGCCCCTCCTGAGGCCTCCAGGATCGCCCCAAACATAGAGCCGAGCCCTACCAACAGCGCAATTCCCTTTAATGTGTTCCCTATACCATCGTTTACCGCTGTCACAATGCTGTCAAAAGGCATTCCTGCCCCCAAACCAATCACAATTGCCCCCACTAAAATGGAAACCATTGCCTGAACCTTAAATTTAATGATTAACAAAAGTAATACCGCCAGACCTACGATTGCTGCTATTACCAATCTGGTTGGATCTAATGCCATCGCTTCACTTGCCATAGCTTATACCTCCTCTTAATATTTTTTATTCGTACTATCCTGTTAACATCTGACGTCTTATGTTATCGTGGTTTTATTCTACTATTTTGTGAGGTTTTCCGCAATACATCTGATGTATATATTTTCCTTTCTCTTTTATGCACAAAAAAAGATGGCATCCTGTGGGGTTAGATGTCATCTTTTTTGTCTATAATGCCCATAAGGCTGAGAAAGCCGTTTGCTGGTCCGTCAAATTCATCTGATGTATTACCTTTTCTGCTCCCGTTCTTCCATTAACTTTATAATCGTCTGACGGTTATAAGTCAGGTGCATCGTCATGGCGCATCTTGCACCTATGGAATCCCGCTCTAAAACCGCACTTGTAATTGCCCGGTGGGTTTCTAAGGTTTCTTCTTTCAGAAGGCGGTGGGTCAGGTTGGCAAACGTATACACCGCCGTGTTAATCACCGGGATTAAGGTTTCCACTACTTGGTTTTTGCTGCAGTGGGCAATGCAGGTATGGAACTCTATGTCCTTATTGATATGGTTGTGGCCGCCCCGGTAAAGATGTTCCGTTTCATCACACAGCTTTTTCAGCTTTTTTAAATCCTCCCTGGATGCATTTTTACATGCCAAGGCGGCAATCTCCGGCTCTATCATCAGGCGCACCTCAAATAAATCCAGCGCCATCTTATATTTGTCCTCCATCTTCCCAAAGCCCAGGGGATCCTCCTCAAAGGAATTGGTGTTGATCACATAAGTCCCGGAGCCCCGGCGCACTTCCAGAATCCCTCTGGATACCAGTCCCTTCACCGCTTCCCGGATGGTGCTGCGGCCAACGCCGAACTGTTCGGCAAGCTCAAATTCATTTGGGATTTTATGCCCGGGCTCTATGGGTTCCTGTAGGATGTATTTCATTAATTCGTCCTCAACCTGGGCGCCCAGGGGCTTCTTGTTCCTTTTATCAAATGTGTACATATTCCCTCTTTCCTTTTCTTCCAAAGCAAAGGCAGGAGCTGCCATGCCTTGATGCAGGGTCATTCAATAGTTGGTATTATTATAAAATACATAGTCCCTTCCGTCCACTGTTTTAAGCCATAAATTTCAGGGAAACCCTGCTGGCCTTGAAATCCGCCATGCCCTATGGTAAGATTAATTTAGCCCATTTCGAGAAAACGCAAAGCCTGCTAAATTTCTTTTCTTATGCCCGGAATGAGGTATTCAATTTAGATTTCCAGGCCATCAGCCATGCTGATTTTGCATCGGGGCAAAGCTTTGCCGCCGCTTTTTCCGGAAGCCTTTTAGTATATGCAGGGCAAATGCCCAAAAAAGCAGCGGAAGCTCTTTTTGCGGCCTATCATCAATGGCATTGGAAATTGTTATGCAGAAGCACAGCTTGCCAGACTCGCGCACCGGAGCGCGGCTGCGGTAACAGCTATTTTCCCTTGCGCGAGTACCCTTCTTCGCTGGGGCAGGCCCTGCGTTTCCTTGCGGAGCTTTTGCTTTAAAGGATGCAATTTCCTAATAAAGCAAAAAATACCAGAAACTTAGTTTCTGGTATTTTTAAGAGGCGCAGACCGGATTTGAACCGGTGAATCAGGGTGTTGCAGACCCACGCCTTACCACTTGGCTACTGCGCCTTATAAAATTATGATTATAAATCCGGCAAATCTACATCCTGCTGCAATGTCTGACAGGAACTTATGCCTTAACTTATTATATTATATCAGACATCAAAATATTCGTCAAGATTTATATTCCATAAAAAATATTTTATAGAAATGACTCCTACGGGAATCGAACCCGTGTTACCGCCGTGAAAGGGCGATGTCTTAACCGCTTGACCAAGGAGCCATTATGCTGTTGCTTAACATTGTCAGCAACGAATATAAGTATACCATAACTTTTTTTAATTTGCAAGCTTTTTTTGAAATTTTTTCTACTTTTTCAATATTTACTTTAACAATTCTTAGCCCGAATGCTTCCCTGTTCATGCAGAAAAGGGAAGGCCATGCCATAGCCATCCCGCAAAATCCAATTTTTTCACTTCTCCTGCTTTCTGCCTATACGGCCTGCCTTGCCCCTATCATTTTCCCCAGCTGTTCCACAATGCCTACATTTCCATTTACAGAGATTTCCCCTACCTTCTCGCAAATCCTCTCCAGATACTCCAGTTCTTTCAGCTTATAAAGGGTCTGGTTTTCTTCCATCAGCTTTGCGGTATTGAGGAGGGAACGGGTGGACGCCACTTCTTCCCTTCTGGAAATTACATTTGCCTGCGCTGTTTTTTCTGCAACCAGCACGGAGTTCATAATTTCCCGGATTTCCCCGGGCAGGATAATGTCCTTAATCCCGACAGACAGAAATTCCACGCAGAACATTCCTTCCCGCCCTTTTAATGCTGCATAAATTTCCCCGGAAATCTGCTCTTTTTTCTCCAAAATTTCATCCAGCTTATAATTTCCCACAATCTCCCGGATGGCTAACTGCACCGCGGTATAAAGCTGGTTTTTCAAATCCGAAATAGACGCTGCAAATTCTACGGCATCCCTGATTTTAAACATACTGGAAACATTCATGCGGATGCCGATTTTATCCCTTGTAAGGATTTCCTGCCCTACAATATCCAATACCTGCTGCTTCATATCTACTACCCGGCAGGAAATGTTATGGGTATAATTCCAAAACCAGTATATGCCCCTGGAAAGCTGCTTTTTGAGCTCATTGTCATAGTATACCAGCCCTGTTTCCCCTTCCCCCACAGATACCGTGGTGTACAGGTTCCCCGGGATAATAGAAACCATCCGCTTTGTGACCTCCGCCCCAACCACGGGTTCCTCCATAGATACTATTTTTATTTCATGCTTCTCAAACACATTCCAAAATGTATACTCTTTCCTGTTTGCAAAAGAAACCAATTTCCCATTATTAAAAAGGAACCCTGCAAAGCCATCCGGGATTTCCATATGTATGGTAGACGCCAGAAATGCAGGGTCTTTCGCAAGCACCTGGTAAGGTACATCCAAATAGCCAACTTCCCCATACATTTCCTCCACTTCTACCTGATAGCCCAATGTTTTGGAGAAATGGTATGTTCCCGATGTTACCATTTTTTGGAATATTCCGTCTTTCAATACAAATCCAGCCTGATTGTCTTTTATCTTATATTTCATGGTTTTTCCTCCTATCTGGCAATTTCATTTTTTTACATGGAAATTTTTCTCCTCAATCCCCTTTCTTACAGCGGAAAACCAGTTGAGCAGACAGTTAGGGGAAGGGAACCACGCTGACAAATATCTTTTCCAAGGCATCTTTGTAAGAAAATTACTGCTTACGCTTTGCCTATGGTGAAAAATACCTTTCATGCAGGCTTTTGTTCCGCCATCCTGTTTGCGGTATCCCCGGTTTTCAGGCTGCAAGACAGGCTGCATGTGCCCTTACCCTAAGGTATGGGACATGCCTGACTTAAAGTCAAATACCCTTGCGGAAGTTGCCAAATATCCGCGCAAGCGCGGCTGCTTGGCTCGTTTCGCAGGCTTAAAAGAAATTTGAGTGGAATTGAACCACAGGCTTGACAGGCCTTGCCATTTCGTTGTGCACTCTACCCACTGAGATACCGTTTCCACGGAAGGGATTCGAACCCTTGACATCACAATATATCCTTAACCTCATGTTAAGTAATGAAATATTTATGGTATACCTGGCAGCACGCTGCAGGCACCGCAGGGCAGGGGCTTAACCCCAACACCCATGCATAAATAAATTATTTCCGCAATTTCTATGTTTTGCCGAACCTTCACCCTTTTACCACGCCTACCGTTTTCAATTTCCGGACTGGCGTTACAAGATCCAGCTGCTGGGACATTACCCCATCTATATCTTTATATGCAAACCGGCATTCTTCTGCCACGTCATTTTTTTTACGTTTTCCAAGGATAATTCCCTGTTCCTTTAAATCCACCATCACTTGCTCCACAGAAAAGGCCTTTATAGCCCCTGTCCGGGAATAACTCCTGCCAGCCCCATGGGAAGAAGAACAAAAGGATTCTTCACTGCCTTTCCCTTCTACCACATAGCTGTAAGAGCCCATTGCCCCCGGAATAACCGCCAGCTCCCCTTCCCGCACACGGGTTGCCCCCTTGCGGTGTACCCACACGTTTTCGCCATAATGGTTTTCCAACGCGGCATAATTGTGGTGGCAGTTGATTTCCTCCCCAAATTCTACCCCTTGCCCTGTGTGCCTTTCCACTACCTCTTTTACAATGGCGCATGTCTGCTCCAGCATACGGGCGCGGTTTTCAAAAGCATAATCCAGCGCAAGGCCCATCCAGTTAATATACTGCCGCCCCTCTTTGGATTGGGTTGGCAGGAATGATAACTGGTATTCCTCCTTCACCTCACTGCGCCACATCTGGTTCAGTTCCTTTGCCTTCTTGTGGAAATAATCACAAATTTTCTTTCCAAGATGGCGGCTCCCCGAGTGGAGCATAATGCAGAGGAACCCTTCCTCGTCCTCCTGAAGCTCGATAAAATGGTTTCCGCCCCCTAAGCTTCCTACCTGATAGTACCCATCGTCAATCAGGGGCAGAAGCTCTGTATCTTCCCCGTATTTTTCAATTTCCTGCTTTGCCCTGTCAAGGACGGCAGATTCCTGCGGTGTTTTATATCTCTCCGTATTCAGAGGGATGGAACGCATAATATTCCCTATTACTGCCTGAACAATAGTCCCATTCCCAGTCTGGATATCCCGTACCTCATCCATGCGGATATTGGTGGGGACAAAATCCATGCCGCACCCAATATCCACGCCCACCGCATTTGGAATTACAACATCCTTTGCAGCAATTACCCCGCCAATTGGCATTCCTTTCCCTGCGTGGGTATCTGGCATCAGGCACACCCATTTATGGATAAATGGAAGCTGGGACAGATGATATGCCTGTTCTAAGCAATTCCCTTCTAATTCTTCTTTCTGCCCCAACCATACTTTCACAGGGAATCTCGTATTTTCATTAAAAAGTACAAACATACCATTCTCATTCCTTTCTGCTTTGGATTTTTGTTTTGGTTTGGTTCTGATAGGGCTATTATATACAGGATTTGGTAATTTATCATTTTAAAAAAGTTGCGAACTTAAATTTTGTGGCAATTTTTTTTGGGGAGTATGGTATAATTTTGGGAAATGGGGAAGGATAGGGCTGCCTGCTGCTCCTTGGTAATGGGCAGCTAGTTTGGGTAGGGTATGCATACCTAGCCCACTTCAACTCCCCCCTACAAAACAGGAGTAAGAAAATTATGTCAGATTTCCAAGAATTAATCAAAAGCTTTCCCAAAACAAGGGAGTACGTCCGCGACTTCTTCGTCTACGGCTTCAAAACGCGCCAGGAATTTACGGAAAAAAGCCCCCGCACCTACGACAATGAACGCCGTCGGCTGGAAAGCTGGCTCGCCCCCTATGTACAGAAGGATTATGTGCCCAACGGGGCAAATATTTCCCTTGCCATTGACAGCAGCCTTCTTGACACCAACCCTTTATTCCGGGTATGGAAAACAAAAAGCTTTACAGACAACGATATTACCCTGCATTTCCTAATCCTGGACCTGCTGCAGGATGGGCAGGCGCGGACAGCAGAAGAAATTACGGACAGCCTGCTCTCAGAATACGAAGCCTTATTTGATATCCAAACTGTCCGCCGGAAATGCAATGCTTATGGAAAAGAGGGGCTCCTTACCAAGAAAAAGGCTGGGAAGGCTGTCGTGTTTTCCCTTGACAGCCGCCTTGCCCTATGGCTGCGATCCACAGAACAGGCAATGGATGCCCTCTGCTTTTACCAAATGGCTGAAAGCTTTGGCATTATTGGAAATGAAATATTAGAACAGCTTGGAGGGTCCAACCAGACGTTCCGGGTAAAGCACAGTTTTTTCGTACATACCTTGGAAGATGAAATCCTGCTTCCGCTGCTTTCCGCCATGAACCAAAAGCAAAACGTAGCGCTTGCCATCAAAAGCTCTAAACGGGGCATGAAAAACACTGCCTATTGCACCCCGCTGCAAATTTTTGCCAGTTCCAGAAGCGGGCGGCGGTTCCTCTGCGGGTATTTGGAAAAAAGCAGGCGGTTTACTTGTTTCCGCCTGGATACTATCAAAAACGTCACCCTCATGGAACCATCCACAGAATACGATATTTTGCAGGAAAAACTGGAAAAAAACAGGAGCCGCCTTTGGGGCGTGTCCTTCCAGGGGCCGGAACGCCATCATTCGGATACCTTAACCCTCACCCTGCATGTGCAGGAGCCAGAAGAAGCTTATATTGTCAGCCGACTAAAGCGGGAAGGCAGGGGCGGCACTGTCACACGGATTGCCAAAAATACCTACCAATACCAGCGGGAATCCTTTGACTGCAACGAAATGATGCCTTGGGTCCGCACATTTATAGGGAGAATCCTGTCATTGGAATGTACTTCCAAATTAACAGAGCAGCGGTTTTACCAAGATTTACAGACAATGTACCGCATGTACCTGGATGAAGGTTAACCAAAGGGCACAACGTTAGGGCGTGTCTGAAAATTCATTCCTATAATTTTCAGACATGTTATAGAACAATATTCTAATATCCCCAGGAAGGAGAATTTGCAAATGGAACTTTTTTCAGAAATTTATAGCTGTTATTACCAGGTCCTGCGCCATCTGTTATGTAGCCAAAATGCCCTCACCATGGAAGAAATCCATAGCCAAGTCTGTGGGGAAGGGTTTGGGGAAAGCCTGCTTTCCATAATCCCCAAATTAGAGAGCGGAGCTTGGGACTTATTTGAAAAGAATGGGGAACTATATGTATCCAAAATAAGACCAAACTTCCTTATGCCCCTATCCTCCCTTGAAAAATCTTACTTAAAAGCCTTATTGTCTGACGCCCGGATTGGGCTGTTTTTAAACGAAGGGCAATTGGGGGCTTTGGGGCAAATGCTGGATTCTGTAACGCCCCTCTGGACGCCTGGGCAATTTTATTACTATGACCAGTTTTCAGACGGGGATCCCTATCAGGACAGCAGATACCGCAAGATTTTCCGCACCCTGCTGGATGCACAAAAAAACAGCCAATACGTGGATATTGATTATAATTCCCCTGCCGGGAACCGGGTGCACCATTATTATATACCGGCACGCCTTGAGTATTCTGTAAAAAATGACAAATTCCGGCTTCTTGCCCTAAAGCGTACCAAAGACAGCTTCCGCCTTGAAACCTTGAATGTTGCCCGCATCCAGAGCACAGCCCTTACGGAACAAGCCCTGGATACCCAAGTTGACCTAAACGCCCTTATTAAACATTCCTATTATAAAGAGCCTCTAACACTCCGCATTGCCAACCGGCGTAACGCCCTTGAACGGGCCATGCTTCATTTTGCCAACTACGAAAAAAATACCCGGAAGCTGGACAATGATACTTACGAATGCCTGATTTACTATAACCAAGCTATGGAAACAGAACTACTAATCGAAGTCCTGTCCTTTGGCTCCATGCTTTCTGTTATTGGAAATGAAAAATTCCTCCAAAGCTTAAAGAGCAGGCTCCGGAAACAAATAAGGATGGTTCCCATAGAATAAAAACCTGCAGGCACTAATGCCTGCAGGCTAAAACTAAAACTCCCCGAGTTGGGCTCGAACCAACAACCCCGCGGTTAACAGCCGCGTGCTCTACCATTGAGCTATCGAGGATTATCCTATTTTCTTCGGTGCGCGGCCATAACGCTGCCCTACCATTGAGCCACCAAAGGCCACCCCACCTGCAAAGCCATAAGCCTGTATACCCTGGAAAACCCATACAGCCGCTACAAGACACCCCCGAAGGCCTGCAACCAGGTCAAGCCCTCGGCCTATTAGTGGCAGTCAACTCCGCGCATTGCTGCGCTCCCATCCCTGCCCTATCCACCTTGTGTTCTCCAAGGGGCCTTACCCCTCTCGGGTGGGAAGCCCCATCTTGAGGGGGGCTTCACGCTTAGATGCCTTCAGCGTTTATCCCTCCCGGGCTTGGCTACCCTGCCGTGGCATTGGCATGCCAACAGGTCCACCAGCGGCCCGTCCACCCCGGTCCTCTCGTACTGGGGGCAGCCCCTCTCAGGCTTCCTGCGCCCGCGCCGGATAGGGACCGAACTGTCTCACGACGTTCTGAACCCAGCTCGCGTACCGCTTTAATGGGCGAACAGCCCAACCCTTGGGACCTGCTGCAGCCCCAGGATGCGATGAGCCGACATCGAGGTGCCAAACCACTCCGTCGATGTGAACTCTTGGGAGTGATAAGCCTGTTATCCCCAGGGTAGCTTTTATCCGTTGAGCGATGGCAGTCCCACTTCATGCCACCGGATCACTAAGCCCCACTTTCGTGCCTGCCCCACCCGTCGGTGTCGCAGTCAGGCCCACTTCTGCCTTTGCGCTCTTAAGATGGTTCCCGTCCATCCTGAGTGGACCTTTGGGCGCCTCCGATACCCTTTCGGAGGCGACCGCCCCAGTCAAACTCCCCGCCTGGCATTGTCCCGCCGCCGGTTCACGGCGGCCGGTTAGGGACCCAGCGCTGCAGGGGTGGTATCCCAACGTCGGCTCCCCCGCGGCTTGCGCCGCGGGATCCCTGCCTCCCACCTATCCTGTACATGCAGCGCCGGGCCGCAGCGCCGGGCTGGAGTGAAGCTCCATGGGGTCTTTCCGTCCTGGCGCGGGTAGCCAGCATCTTCACTGGCACTTCAATTTCACCGGGTGCATTGCCGAGACAGCGCCCAAATCATTACGCCTTTCGTGCGGGTCGGAACTTACCCGACAAGGAATTTCGCTACCTTAGGACCGTTATAGTTACGGCCGCCGTTTACTGGGGCTTCAGCTCAGGGCCTCGCTTGCGCTAACCCCTCCCCTTAACCTTCCAGCACCGGGCAGGCGTCAGCCCATATACCTCACCTTGCGGTTTTGCATAGGCCTGTGTTTTTGCTAAACAGTTGCTTGGGCCTTTTCTCTGCGGCCTGCTCACGCAGGCGCCCCTTCTCCCGAAGTTACGGGGCCATTTTGCCGAGTTCCTTGGCAATGCTTCTCCCGCCGGCCTTGGGATCCTCTCCCCATCCACCTGTGTCGGTCTACGGTACGGGTACGTGGCGGGCTATAGCGGCTTTTCTTGGCACGCGCTCCCCATGCTTCGCTACTCTCTCTTCGCTCCGCGTCGCGGCACCGGCCCATGCGGGGGGATTTCCCTCCCCGCTGCCTGCCCCGCTTGCGCCGGGCTTTCCAGCCCCCGGCACATGGCTCGCGCATGCGTCCCCACAGTTCTGCCGCCACGCAGTACAGGAATCTCCGCCTGTTGTCCATCGGCTACGCCTCCCGGCCTCGCCTTAGGCCCCGACTCCCCCAGGGCAGATCAGCTTCACCCTGGAAACCTTGGATATCCGGCCGGGGGGATTCCCACCCCCCTCTCGCTACTCATTCCGGCATTCTCCCTTCCTGCCGCTCCACGGGCCCTCCCGGCCCCGCTTCCCTGCGGCAGCAATGCTCCCCTACCGGCGCACCTGCGTGCGCCCCGCGGCTTCGGCGGCATGTTTGAGCCCCGGGAATTTTCGGCGCGGGGCCTCTCGACCAGTGAGCTGTTACGCACTCTTTGAATGCATGGCTGCTTCTGAGCCAACGTCCTGGCTGTCTTCGAGGCCCCACATCCTTCCCCACTTAACATGCACTTCGGGGCCTTAGCCGGCGGTCTGGGCTGTTCCCCTCTCGGCTGCCCAACTTATCTCGTGCAGCCTGACTCCCATGGATCGGCTCCCCGGCATTCGGAGTTTGGTATTCTTCGGTAGGCTTTGACGCCCCCTAGGAAATCCAGTGCTCTACCTCCGGCAGCCTGCCATGGGGCTAGCCCTAAAGCTATTTCGGGGAGAACCAGCTATCTCCGGGTTCGGTTGGAATTTCTCCCCTACCCACGCCTCATCGCCACCCTTTTCAACGGATGTGCGTTCGGCCCTCCACTGCCTCTTACGGCAGCTTCAGCCTGGGCATGGGTAGATCACCCGGTTTCGGGCGTGCGCTGGCCGACTCTGGCCCTCTTAAGGCTCGGTTTCCCTCCGGCTCCGCACCTATGGGTGCTTAACCTTGCCTGCCAGCGCAGCTCGCCGGACCGTTCTACAAAAAGTACGCGGTCCCGCCTTGGCGGTCCCACAGTTTGTGGACACAGGGTTTCAGGCTCTCTTTCACTCCCCTCCCGGGGTGCTTTTCACCTTTCCTTCGCAGTACTCTGCTCTATCGGTCACTAAGTAGTGTTCAGCCTTACGGGGTGGTCCCCGCGCGTTCCGCCAAGGTTCCACGTGTCTCGGCGTACTCTGGATACCGCATGCCTGCGCCCGGGCTTCGGGTACGGGGCTGTCACCCCCTCCGGCTGGCTTTCCCAAAGCCATTCCCCTGCCCTGCGCAGCGCATTCTTGCGGTCCGAACCCCGGGGTGCTGCGCACCCCGGTTTGGGCCCCTCCCATTTCGCTCGCCGCTACTCTGGGAATCGATGTTTCTTTCTCTTCCTCCGGCTACTTAGATGTTTCAGTTCGCCGGGTTCCCCTCCATGCGTTATGTGTTGGCGCATGGATACATGGGGGCTTCCCCCATGTGGGTTTCCCCATTCAGACACCTGCGGATCACCGGGCATGTGCCCCTCCCCGCAGCTTTTCGCAGCTTGTCGCGTCTTTC
>KE159642.1:17764-55878 GCA_000403315.2 Lachnospiraceae bacterium A2 | reverse complement strand
AATGAGACATCGGGGATTCGAACCCCGGACAACTTGATTAAAAGTCATATTATCTTTTCCTTATTTTCAATAGTTTAAAGGCAATTTGCGTACATTATGCGGACATATTATTGTATGGCAATAAAGCCCCGGATAAACCGGGGCTCTCTCTTAAACCATTCCAAGAAGGGATTTCCACATCTTCTTTCCTGCCGTAACTTCCCCGTCCAAATTTCTGTAACCAAGGGCATTTTTCTGGTAGGAATTTACCGCCACTGTAAATTTAGGGCCCGCAATCCCATCCACCTTTCCGCAATCATGCCCAAGGGCGTTCAGCCGTTTCTGCAGGGGTACTACCACTGGGTGCTTCCGGTTCCTGGACGCGGATACCGTAATGGTGTTCCTAATGGTTTCACTTCCGGCCTTCCCATCCACCTTAGAGCCAGTTGCTGCCTGGACATCCATAATGAACTGTGTTCGTTCGTACCCTGAAGGGGAAACTTTGTTAATTTCCTGAATTGCATCCACAGTAACCTTCCCATCACCCCAAGTCTGCATGAACCTTTCTGGTGTTATGTACTGCTGCTTTAACTTTGAAGCGGTGCTTCCCCAGTCAGGAAGGTACAAATGCGGCCTATCCTTGATGCTTGTCCAGTCACCGCCCCATCCTAGGCCTACAGATTTGGCAATGGCGCCGACCTGCTCAAACAGCCCCGTGGAATTGTTAAAGGCATCGTCCTTTTTATCGCCGTCCCCATCAACGTCCATATTAATATAGAAATCAATGGCAATCCCCCATTGGTGCTGAGAGCTGTATGTACTGCCTTTTGCGTTTGTAACGATATTACCGGGAGCTGTCCTTCCCTGTGCATACAATGCATCCTGTTCCGCTTTCGTCCTTAAACACTCGCTGAATAGGATAGAAATTCCCTGCTTTTTGCACTCCTCTTTTAAAAGTGCTGCCTTTGTCTGTAGCCTTGGGTGCAACGCTGCAATGTCCCTCATATTATTTTACCTCGCTTTCGTTTAATTCAGGCAAGCCCTTGATAGATGTCAGCAAAGATACCACACCTGCCAATGCCGCTGTACCAAAAACCACTGTCCAGTCAACCTCTGTGATGGTTGCAGCTGCTGGGATTAATGCCAAAGCCCCCTGTGCCATGGTCTTCACGGCTCTGACACCTGCTGCTCTCCACCATTCTTTCCAATCTCTGTTTCTCATGCGTTCTCCTTCCTTATAAAATCATTAAAATTGCAGTTACGGCAGCACCTACGACCGTTCCGACAGCCGCAGTGATAATAGACTGTTTCACCTGATTGTAGGTTTCTACAGGTTCGTTCTCCAGCTTTTCCAACCTCTCGCCCTGCTTTTTGATTTCTTCAATCATATTTGACATGCTTACTTCCATCCTTTCGATGGATACGGTGAGATCATTGATGCGATTAATGTTTTCTTCCATCAGGTCAAGCCGTCTATTCTGCCTTTTATCTGCTTCCACCATCCTTGCTGCAAACTCTCCATGAAATTTATCATGTTCTGTCCTTTTCAATTCTTCCATAGGCATTTCTCCTAATCTTTTTTATTATTGTAAATTATTTTTCAAAACTATTTGTACCATTTTTATTCTGTTCACTAAACACCGATTTAGGGAGCAAAATAGGGCTTACGGGTATTTTCCTTACAGAATCCCGAAACGACTATATTGACTGTGACATGGTTCCTATAGGCGGTTGTGCATACACTTACCCTGAAACAATACATGCCCCAACAGCAGAGGGAGGCTGGAGGGTTTTCTGCTTTGGAACAAATGAATATTACAAAGCTCAGTTTGGGATCTGCCATGGAAAGAGGAAGATTGCCTTTCGTTCTTCTTATAATGTAAATGACATGGCTGTCTGGGAGGGGTGGACGGTTATACAGAAAACATGACTGAATCATTCCCTAGCTATATACGTAATGCACCACCTGGCTAACCAATCATCTATTTCCTTCCCAAGGCTGTTGAACTCTACACTCCCGTCATGTGAAATACTAACTAAGACAGTATTGCCACCTTGCGTAATATGGGGAAATATCTCATACCAGTCATATGGGGAATATTCTGCTGGGAGGGTTAATAATAATTGGTTGTCCCATGATGCTTTCATATGCCCTGCAAAATTTGTCGTTATTGTCACCACCCTCCCGACTTTAGTGACATGGAATACCCAGTGGGAAAAGCTAACGAACATGCCATTGGTTGGGGGCTGTGGCATCTCAAGGTACTTAACCTCGTTTGCCTTCAGGAAATCGGTGTTTAGTTTACTAATTGCCCCTGTCAGCGTCCCGCCGCCAATGCTTGCGATATCGGTTGTCCCAAGCATTTTATAAAGCCACCGGATATTTTTAGCCATGATGGAAACATTCCCAAATAAGTCTTTTATCTTCCCGCTGACTATTTTCCGCATGGATGTCCATGCTACTGGGTTTTCATCGTCTTCACTGTCAAAATTTATTTCAAATTTGTTAATCGTCGCATCAGATGGGATTTCATGCCAATCCGAAGCTGAAACTTCATCTCCTACCAGATGTTTTTTCCTTATGAAGCATCTCCCTTCATTTTTCCCATCAACTGGCAATGCTGTCTGAAATACAAATGCTTGCGTATCCCCTGCTTCTTCATAATTTTCTGTTTTTAAAATACAAACCATATTGTCAAGCGGGAAAGTTCCTTCACATTTGATACTCCAGCACAGGCATACACTATTTTTACTTATCAAGTCAATGTTCCCTATGAATTCCCCAATCCCAAGTTTTTTCTGGTATGTTTCTAATATGTTATTGCCTCTTTCATCATTGATGGCTTTCCGGCATGTCCCCTCAATAGTGTCTTTTAAATATATTCCCATATTCAATCCCTCCATCATAACATTTTTTTGAATTTAAAGACTAAGTCTAATGTTTTTTCAATGATAGGATTTTTCAAACTTGCAATTTCTAAAATAAGCCCATAATTACTTGCCGCTCTTGTTCTTAAAAAAAGACGTCTTTCAGGAACTGAATGAGATCCCGAAGAATGTAGCAATATTTCGTTGGATTCCTTACCATATGAGGCGTGAGGATACCAATGCATTATCCCGACATACGTTTCATTCACTATGCCATATTCGGATTCATTGACATATAAAGTAACCACATAACTTCCAGTTTTTAAGTCCTCCTTTTGGATTCCAGTACTAATCCAATCAACTCCTGGGGACAAAGATTTTTCTATGGTTACTATCTCCGATGTATCCCCCTGTGAAATTATATCTTCTGCCCTGTCCGCGCTCTCCTTTGCCTGTCTGGCATACTCCATGGCATTGTCCGTTTCTTCCCCTTCCCTCACCCCGGTTCCTCCATGCGCATAGCTTTCGGACAGTTTTGCGAATTCTTCGGACTTCGCTGCGCTTAGCTGTGCCTTCCCCTGTTCCACCCTGATGTCTGCTAGGTAGTCCGGACGCAGGTGTTTTTCCTGGATGCTGCCTTCCCTGACTTCAAATTTCACTTTCCCACTTTCCACTTCCGGGGAAATTGTTTCAGAAGTAAGGAACTCATATTGCGTAATGAGGGCGGACAAGTCCACTCTTTTTTCTGTCCCATCGTCAAGGGTAATGATGAGCTGCTGCCTTTCCTCGTCAAAATCAAAATTAACAGCAATCTTTTCAAGAATTGTGTCAATCTGCTTCTTGGTATTGTCATAAAACGTGATTGTAAACACACCATTTTCTTCGTTCAGACTGATATCCTTAACCAGCTTGAATGATTCCGTTTTGTCAAACTTATTCTCATTCAGCCAAACCACACGTTCATCCAGAAGGTGCAGGGCTAAATCCATCTTGTTTAAATTCCGTTCATTTACCGGGGTCTTGTCACTTGGGTGGTTTTCCCAGTCAATTCGAACGTATATTATATTATCCCCATGAACCATCCCTGCACCTCCTATGCCCTAAAAAAATCGAACCTGAAATTTATCGTGATATAGCTATTTGCATCATCCCCTGTGGCAAAAATGTCCGTCTTGCTTGCATTTATTACACGGAGCGTCCCATTTGTCTGCAATATGAATACAAACGGGCTCCCCTTATAGCTTGTGCATACCTCCACGTTTGCCCATTTTGGTATGTGCTCATCCTCAGAGCTCCCCACTTTTATGTCAACGTTTTCCCCTGCCCTATGCTCATGGAACCTATACTTCCCATAAACGCAGGCAAATGCGCCGAAAACTTTTGCGAAAACCTGCGCTTCGTGCGGGTTCCTGGTTCCTTCCTCGCCCTCTGCAATGAAGGAATTCTCCATTGAATATGTCAGGATGATATTTCTTATTTCCGCGTTGCTTATGATTGCGCCGTCAGGGAAATAAGCCATGGATCCAAAATTTCCCCCACCCATGCCCATAAGGCCAACTGCGATTGCGGCACTTCCACTAGGTGTAACCAGTTCAAGGTAAGCCCCATTGGAAAGCCCCTCAACTTCTGATTCATACCCGTACCCGGTTCTTGCAAAGACATATTCCCCAGATATTGGGGGGATAGTATTTGCATTGGTATATTGCAGGTAAATCCCTTCTTTTGCCTTTATGGTAGCACCAGTTACTTTCCCGCCGACAACTTCGCTCCCGGATATTTTGCTCCCAGATATTTCACTCCCGACTATTTTCCCTGTTATTTCCGCGGAAGTCATTTTTACATGTCCGTTCTCATCCACGGAAAATGTACCGTTTCCATTGTTGATGCTTGCCCCAGTTATATTTCCTCCGGATATAGAAGATGCTGAAATTTTTGCCCCAACTACATTGCCGCTAAATTCCGCATTCCCACTTTCATCAATTTTAAAATTAGGGGAATCCACAGTAAAAAAATTGTCTGCATTAAAATGTATCCTATCTGCGCTTCCTTCTATAAGGGAGATGATTGTCCCATCATCATCTTTATTTATTTTTAACGCAAGCGACGCTTTTATTTCCACTCCTTCTTCTGTTCTTGCAAGCACTTCCTGCTCTATTTTTTCTGCTGTTTGTATAAACCTAGATTCCGTGCTGGATTCCAGATTTTTTAGTTCACTTCTTGTTTCATCAACAGTTCTGACAAGAACGTTTGTTTTCCCTTTTAGCTGGATAATGGACTTCTGGACGCCGTTCACCTTATCACCATATTTTTCAACCCCATCTGCCCTAATTTCATCCCTCAAGGCCTGGATTCCTTTTAGGGTCCTTTGTAACACATAGCTTTCCACGATTTCATATTTGGTTGGAATCCTGATGGCGTCCCCGACCTCAATGCACGGGTTCCCAATCATGTCGCAGTTGAACGGCATGTACGCAATGTCTGTGATTTTACCAAAAATATTTTTCGCGATTTCCTTCATCTCCTGGTCTGACTTCCCGTACACAAGGAAATTGTCCTCAATGACATAGCAGTTATCATCCGGGCCCCCACCTTCTTCCGGCCAGGTTTTCCCTATTTCATTTTCGCTGTTCCTGATTTGCAGCCTTTCAATGCGCTTTGTGTAAAACTTTCCGGATTCGCATTGTATGTATTGGCTTGCCCCAATCCTGTAGGAATCTGGGTCTTGCGGGTACAGATGCCCTGTCTTTGACTGCGCCAGGTGCTCCGGGGCATGGTCTGGGAATAAACCGTCAGAAGGGTACAGCCCCCCTATGTCCTGCCCAAGGTAAATATAATGGAACTTCCCATCACGGCCAATATGCCCGAAGCACCCGTTGATTTCGCATATGGCCGTGATGACATCCCTTCCGCTTATCTGCCCTGGCTGGATTGTTCGTGCTACCACAATGCCGTCATTCACAAGGCCGCCCTCTGGGGTTACTTCCGTCAGCCCAAAATATCTTACGAAGGATTCCCTGAACTGTTTCATGGTGACTTTGCTGCCTTCCCCTGGGAGCAGGCTGTTATACCACGCGGCCACATCTGTGCTTAAAATGCCGTGCATGGCATCATAGGCCACTATCTCACGGTACTTCCTGTCATTGGAAATACTGTCGGAATCTACCTTGTACCTTCCGAGAGGAAGGGGCGCATCGGAGCCCCCTTCCAGCCCCATCCTAACATCCAGCCATTTCCCGACCATTGGAAGGAATATGTCAGAGGACTTGAATTTTAGGATGCTTGCTTCGCAGGAGCCAAAGCGCAATTCCCCTTCCGAACAAAGGTTTTCCTCAAGCTCCATCTCTTGGTTGTATAAATCATCATTGGTAAGCACTACCCCATCAAAGCTGATTGAAACTTGCTTTGGTATGCTGCTTTTAAAAAATAAATCAAAATACGTATAGTTAACCATGCCATCCCTCCTAATACTCAATCAACTCTATGGAAAATGGGTTATACTCTATGCCTTTTGCAGACTCATCTACGGTATGTATGGAATATGTAACGTCTGGCATGTACATTGTTGCGTTTTTATAAGCCAGCTCCTCGTCATTCCAATATGTAACCGCAAGCCTTCTCTCCCTTTTGCTGGTTATTTCTAAGGTTGCCAGCCCTACCACGTTCTTGAAGGCCGTCATTTCCGCCAAGTCCATGGAGCGGATATTGAGCGTCAAAGAAGTCTTGAAATTCTCACTGGTTTCCCGGTGCAGCAACACATTTGCATCCCTGTATGCGTCAAGCTCCACGCGCTGGTTCGGCGTGGATTCCCAGCCGTCCGCAAGGATGAAGCTGTTGGGGAGCACCACGTTCCCGAATTTTATCAGCCATCCATCAAACATCGTTCTCCCCTCCACTTAATGCATGAATAAATCTTTCCCGGTTTTTTTGAAATATGTGTCTGCTTCCGTCTTAACAGCACGGGTAACGTCCTTTCCCCCAATGAATACCCGGACGCTTATGTCCCCGCCCATCCCCCCGGCCTTCCCCATGGCATTGGAAACGGCCTTTTCAATCGTGGACAGGGGGGCTTCCACATTTGTCTGCCCAAACCTCTGGTCCCCAAGTACTGCCAGGAACGGGTCCCCTCCGCGGATTACCGCACCGGATGCAAGCTGTGGTATCTGCATGTCCGAAAATGATGCCATGGCCGGGGACGGGGCTGCGGCCTGGGGGGAATAAGCGGCCGCCTTCCCCATACCGCCGACCAGACCGCCAAATGCACCACCGACTGCCGACGCTCCCGAAACATTGACTTTAATGTTGAATAATTCCTTTATTTTGTTTGCCATGTCAACAAGCGTGTTCCAGATTGCCAGAATCCCATCAATGATTCCGTTTACTATGTTCTTCCCGACGCCCTCCATAAATTCCCGAGCACCAGAAAATATACCTGTCACTGATTGCCATGCAGACGAGAACTTATCTCGGAACCACCCGGCAATATCGCCAAATGCGCCAGTTATGTTTCCCCATATGGTCCCGAAGTCTGCTCTTGCACCGGAAAATGCACTTTTTGCGCTAGAATATGCTTCATCAAATTTCTTTTTGAACCATCCTTTTATGCCTTTAAATGCATTTTGAATATCCGCATACCTATTTCCAAACCAGTTCCCAATAGTTTTAAATGCATCGTGCACACTTTTTTTTGCATCCTCAAATTTCCCCCCAAACCAAGTATTGACTTCCTTAAGTGCGTTCTGTATGTCTGTATACCTTGCGCCAAACCACTCTCCAATCTTTTCAAATGCCAAATGTACATTCTTTTTTGCTTCATCGAATTTCTTATTGAACCAGTTTGCAACGTCTGAAAGTGCTGTTGTTATATCAACCCACCTGTCCCCAAACCAAGACCCAATGGTTTCAAATGCCAAATGTGTATTTTTTGCTGCATTATCAAATTGTTCTTTGAACCAGCCCCCCACGCCTTTAAATGCATTTGTAACATCCGTATACCTTGCGCCAAACCATCCCCCAATCCCCTCGAAAGCTTTATGGACATTCTTTATTGCATCATCAAATTTCTTCTTGAACCATGCAGAAACATTACTTAATGCTTTTTGTATCCCTTCCCATGCGCCGCTAATGGCTTTCAGTATTTCTTTCCATTTTTTTGCAATCCAGTCTTTCAGCTTCCCGGCGGCTTCTTTGATTTTGTCCCAGTTTTTGTATAAGAGGACACCTATTGCGATAAGGGAACCTATGATAGCAACAGCAATTGTTATGGGTGATGTTAAGAAACCCATTGCTAATTTAAATGCGCTCGTTGCTGCCGTTGCAAGCCCTACAGTTGTTGTGTATGAAATTATTGACGCAATCCATAGAGCCATAGATTTAATTATTCCAGCTATGGTAGATGCAAAACTTACAACTTTCCAAGCTGCAAAAAATGAACCTATCACAATAACAAAACCTTCCACCAAACTTTGATTTTCTGATATCCAATCCCCGAATTTTTTGAGTAAATCTGTGATTGTTTCCATGGCTGATATAATTACATCACCAGCCCATTGCCCCAATGGCTGCAAAAAGTTCTCCCACAGCCATATGCCAAGTGGCTTCAATGCTTCTATCACTTCGTTTTCAGTACGGATTGCTTCTGATAACATATCAAGGAAGGCAGGAACCGCTTCCTGTATCGTCCACCCAGCTATGGGGAGCAGCACATTATCCCAGAACCATTGCAGGCCTTCTCCAATGTTTTGCGTTAGCGGCTGTATTGCCTTCAATAATTCGTCTATTGATTCCAATAATGGGACAAAATCTAATTTAGCAGCCCATTCCGCTGTGGAATCAGCTATCCCATGCATTGTTTCAAGGACAGTGTTTATAATCCCTAATATCCCAGCCCATATGCTGTCACCAATACCTGCCGTATTCCATGCTTCTGTCAGGCTTGCGGCCAGGTTCCCAATAATGTTGTATACTCCTGTTATTATCCCAAGTATATTTGTCCATATCTGAACCCCTATACCATTGCTGAAAGCCCGGGAAAATGAATCCCCAATTGCAGCCAGAAGGTAATTGACGTTTGTAAGCATTTCAAACAATGCCGTGACATTCTCAAACCCAGCCCCAGCATTCCATGCTTCTGTAAATGCTACAGAAATAGAGGTTACAACGTCAAACATGGAACGCAGAAGCTCCAATAAACTTTCTAGCCATCCTAGCCCAGTCCCGTTTGTAAACACTTCATAAAAAGTAGCCCCGATAGCCTTTGCAGCTTCAAGCAAACTGGAAAGAGCTGCCTTTGCGGAGTTAATGACACCCTCCCCTTTGGATTCCCATGCCTGCTGGAATACATCCCATATGGACTTCAAAGCATTTTCCAGTTCGCTGGCAACCGCTTCGCCTTCTTCGATTTTTTCAAAATCCACATCACCAAGAGCACCAGCCCCACCAACGATGCCGCCGCCCCCGCCACTAGAACCAGAACCTGCACCGCTACCTCCGCTATCCTGCTTTAGCACATTCAGCTTGTCAAATGGGGCAAGGGCTTTACTTGCGGCCTTACCGGCTTTCTCCGCTGACTTACCTGCTGCATCCATCCCGTCTGCCAAATCATTTGCTCCGCCTGCAGCATCCGATAAATTGGATGCCATTTTGCTGGAATCCACCACTGGGACTTTTATTCCAAACAGTTTTGAAAGTATTGCGCCTATCTGCTTCGCAATGGCTATAAGGCCTGTAAGGATTGTATTCAAAAACTTTACGACAGGGGTAAAAACCACGATAAGCCCGGAACCAATGACAGACAGGAGTTCCTTAAACTGCTCTGACAGTATCCTTGTCTGGTTTGCCCAGCTGTCGGAAGTCTTCGCAAAATCCCCGGCCGCAAGGGCAGTCTGCTGCATCACATATGCATATTGCAGCTCTACTTTTTCAGCCTGCGTCATGGCCTGTATGCTCTTGTTAATTCCCTGCTGCCTTGCAAATTCTTCCATGTTTACCTGAGTCATTACGACACCATATTCCTTTAGGCTTTCCGTTTCCCCGGTATATATGGACTTTAGCGCATATGAAGTTTCCTCTATGCTTTTGTTATAAAAACTTGACATATCAGCCGCCCGCGCCGTCAGGTTGATTGCCATGTCGCTGGCTTCTTCCATGTTGTCAAGCATAGATGCACCCATAGCCATGAACGTGGAGCCCATCTGCTTTGCTGATAATTGGGAAATACCAAACTGCTTTACGGATGTTTTTGCAAACTCCTCCATCTTATATGCCATGCTGCCAAACGCCGTATCTACAACATTCTGTACTTCCTGGATGTCGCTGGCCGTGTCAATTGCCTGTTTTCCCAAGGAAACAAGCCCGGCAATGCCAATAGCAAAGCCAAGAGAACCCATAATCCCCCTTATGCTATTTCCAAGTCTTTCCATACCGGAGAGAAGTCCCCTGGCTCCTCTCTCAAACCCTCTTGTATTAAGTAATGTATCTATCCTTATGCTTCCGTCAAATCCTGCCATAAAACCACCTCAAAACAAAAAGGCGCCACAGACGCGCATTACACGCATCCATGACACCTTTTAGTCCTTCCCCTATGCCAATTCATAGGGCGCACTGATTTAGTTATGATTATTGTAACATTGTTTGAGAATGAATTTGTACCAAGTTAAAAGAGCAGAATTTCTACTGCCCTTTATCCGATTTCACAATCTTAACTTTTTCTTCAAAAATGACAATTCCGTCTTTATTCTTTTTGACTTTTGCAGTGTTACCCCGCTCCGCAATCTCCCGGGCAGTCTTTCCGATTTCCTTGTCTGTCATTTCTTTCCTTTCTTTGCATACTTCATAAATATGTCATACTCTGCTCGCTCCTGTGCTGACATCTGTGTATCTTCCACGTTTTCAAGCGCATACCGCTCCTTTACCTCTTTCAGAGCTTTCTTGTCGGACGGTTTCATCTTTGGGTCAATCTTTTTCGTTCGGATATCCACAATACGGGTAAAGGCACATTCTTCCAGTGTAGATAACAGCCCCATAAATACCCAAAAGTGCATATCGACAGTATTCAGATTTATTCCAAACTGCGTTAGGAAAGCGGAAAATATGCGCCATTGATCTACATCATAATCCACATCTTTTTTCTGTTCTTCCTTACTCTTGATAGGATTGTCTGTATACCAGCCAGACAAAAACCACTGTACCCCCTCTTGCATGGTTGCCATATCTGGATATTCCGCGGCGTTCTCCACATCAAACAACAGAGCACAGGATATAGATATCTTTTCCATGTCAGTTAATCCATTGTCGCTTAACGCCTGAAACATCTGTACTCCTATACGGAAATCGCTGTTTATGGAATAACCTTTGTATTCTGTTGGAAGTCTGTCAAGCATGATATTGAACATCAGCTTTTAGAACCCTTCCTGCCCTTGCTATACTTCCTGTTAATAGTTTGATTTCGCTCTTTTGCGTACTTCTCAATAAACGGCGCAATCTTTTCAAAAAACTCCGCAATTGAATACATATCTGGAATGATACCTCCGAAAATCTTTTTCGATGCCCCGACACCGAAAATATTATCAATCTTTTCACAAGCCTCTTTGCTTACCTTATCCCGGATATCAAGGACATTGCTAAGTGCTTCATGGTTTATTCCATCCCCATTGCCAGAAACAACTTTCCCGGCCTGCTCCTCCATGTCCTTAATGTTTCCCTGGGTGTTTTGCTCATCAAACCATTGCATCAATTCTGAAAATCCCCTGAAAAAGCCATTGTCCAAAACGGAAAATTCTATGTATTCCCCAGCATCATTTACCTCAATCTTTTTCAGGCCATTGTCAATTCTTAAACTATCCATACTTAACATCCTTTCCAAATCGGGGTATGATGGAAAGGCGCACACCCCGATATATTAAGTTTCCTTAATACCTAACTCAAATTACTCTTGCTGCTTGACTTTGCTGTTTCGGACTTTACTTCCAAAGAAGATGCCGCCGCACCGCCTGCGGTAAACTTACCCGTTTCAACATTAAATGCTCCTTTTATTCCATCACCACGCCCACCAATCGTAATAGAATTCGTGACATTCGCTCCTGCATCACCGCCTGTGCTTCCAACGGAAATTGCACATTTGCGCTGCACCGCCGGGTAAGACGGCCCCGAACCTTTGATTCTTACACGTACATAAGATGATACCGCCTTGCTGCCTGTTGGCAATGTGTCAATCAAGTTGTTAAACCAATCAACAAGATCCGTGTCGTCTTGGTCAATGTCCTGCATTTCAACAGGGATTGACGGCGTATAAGACTTTATATCTGTCGTGCCGTTTTCCTGATTAATCCACTGCTCTGTTTCTTCCTCAGCGTTGAATTCTTCTGTCAGGGAAGCAATGCCATCGCCTAACAGGTGATAGTCTGCATCTGTAAGCGTTTTGCTCATGTTAATGTCTACAAAATGCTGTAATTCATGTCGTTTCACTTTTATGCCCCTTTCTTTCTATATTCCATTACCACATTCGATACATAGACAGTTGCTTTGTCACCCTCGACTTCTTCCACGTCTGGGAATGTACCACCTGCAGTAATCTTTGTTATTGTCCTGTTTTTTGTCAATCGTGGAAGATTTTCTATATCTTCCATCCACCCAGTAATGTTGTCTACAACCGCCTGTGCATTTATCATTTGACTGTTTGTTGTCGGAAAGCTCTGATATAAAATCCGTATTGCAAGTTCTGCGGTAAATCCGCCTGCAATATCCCATTTTTTTATACTTCCTCCGATTGTCGATATGCTTACGCACTTCCCAACTTCCAATGCGTTATACTTAATCTTTGCGTCCTTCGGGATATACGGACACTCCGCAATCAGTTCCAGCAGCATTTCCCCGACTTTATCATATTCCGTTTTGGATAATCTTTCTTTGATTTCTTCTGCCATATTATTTCCTCACAAAACTTATTGGAATTGTGCATGTTTGGGTTGATTGTTCAGATATAAGCCCGTCTAATATTTCACGAATTATATTTTCATCTGCCCTAATTTCTGGCATTTCTGATACGCTCCCCATGTACAGATAATCTCTCGGAAACTCTGTAAAATCCGTCAATGGACTATCGCCTTTGCGATTGGACTTTTTAAGCTGTTCACTGTAATCTCTTGCTATATCCGTTTTTGACAGGCATTCTTTGATTTCTTTGGGCATAGGCTACTCTCCCACTTTCTTAAATCCCTGCAAATCAGATATACCAATAGACCCATCTTCACAACCGTGTGGCATATCGCCTTTGTCGGTAGGAAAAAGAGGAAGTATCAAGCTGTTTCTTGAAATCTTTTTAACAGCTTCATCTTCCGTGCATGGTTTCCCGAAAACAAAAACTTTTCCACATAATCGGCATTTGTAAGTCCTTATGTATTCAGCCATTATCTTCCTCCAATCTCAAACCTCGGTATCAGCGTATAAACGGCTTAATCCGCTGTGTAATCCTCAATCACAACATCAATACCGTACTCAATGGCGCAAGTGTTCTCGATCTTACAGCCCCTTGCTTCTTCCCAGCCTTTAGCAAAGAAAGCCACATCAGCCGTAGACAGCAGTTCAAGGCTCTTGCCGAGAAACCACAGCGGTCTTGCGTCTGCTGGTGCGCTCTGAAAGAAAGAATCAATAACTTCTACCGGCTCGCCCAGCTTTTTCTCTGCGCTCTTGATTGCCTTTTCTCTTACCGCCAAAATTTCCTCATCTGTTTTGTCTTTCATTGGTTGTGAAATAAATAATTTCTTCATGCTTTTATCTTCCTCCTATTTCAAATCTTGGTATTAAGGTATAAACGTCCGCCGCATCAACGCTGAACGCATAGCCATGTTACAATCCGCCTACTTGGAAATGCGGAATCAAATCAAGCTGTGCAAAGCTATTCAAAGAATACACATATCCATAATTCTTTTTCATGTACTCAAAGAAATTACCGTTGTAAAGTTCACTTGTACTGCTTTCTATCAATCCAGTAGGGGGTTCAATGTCAAGGTTAAGTCCTTCTCGCTTTACGATAACAAAGAAATCACCGCCAGTATTCAAAGTGAAGTATTCAAGCATTTCTTCAGTTGTCAGCTTTTCCCACTTTTTAGGGTCTTTGAATGGCTTTGGAAGTGTTTTGTCATTTTTGATTTTTAACAGACAAGTACTTACATTTTCTTTTCCTGCCCTGGTCTGGTTTTCTTCCTGCGTGAACTCTATCCGCACATTGTCAAACCGTGTGCCGAAATATGTTTCCGTTTCCATCAGTCCGTTTATGTACCGATTATAGACAACCACGCTGTCAACATAGCCTATTCCCACGCAAGCACCCCATTTCTGCAAATAAAAAACTACCAACTGGATAGCTGATAGTTTCTGAATTTCTGTTTCCGTTTTTTATTCTGCAATAATATCATCAAAGATAATAGGTAGTTTCTTTTTAAGTTCTGCCAAAAGAGGAATCGTGACTTCTCTCATTTGAGGGTGCGCCGCCTTTGCTGTTCTTAATTTGAAGAAGTTGCGCCACTCTCTGTAATTTGCAGTGATGGTGATTTCTGTCTTTGTGCTGTTCGGCAATACAGAACGTGCCTCCTGCGGTGTTACTCCACTGTCTAACAGACTGAAATAGTGCGCTTCTGCGCTTTCCATTGCATGTTTCCAAAAAGTGTAAGAATCAGACAGCGGAGAGAAAAAACAAGGCTCAATAACTGTAATCTCTTTTCCAAACTTATCTTTGCTGTAATTGCAGTACCGTGTGCTTTCCTGTGCAAAAGAAGCTATCCTGTGCCGCACAAGTTCATGTGATACCCCTCTGTCAACAATAAATTTGACCGACAAAGAGGAATGCTCAATCATGGCTTCATGCCCTCTGTCAATCAGCATCTTAACGAATTTCCTTGCTGATTCTCCATCCTCTGTGATTTTGTCCTCGGACTTGTAGCACACACGCCCGATTTTCTCAATGTGCTGTAATTCCGCAATGCCGCCCTCGGAAATTGCTGTTAAAATCTCATATCCTGCTTTGATAATTTTCATTTCCCTATCCTCCGATAATTTATTTGATATAAATATTTTATCACGATAGAAGAGATGATTTGTACCAAGATAAACGCCACAGAACCCCACAAACTATCAGCTATTCAGTTGTCAATGTGCAATTCTTTTTAGCTTTCCTCCGGCTCCGTTGGCTTTTCCACCGGCTTATCCTCCGGCGGTCTGCTTATCGGGGCATTGCGGCGTGGGTAGGGGATTCCGGCATACAGAAGATTCACACCGTTGGAATCCGGCACAAGTGACAGATATTCCCTCACAGTGTCACGATATAGCCGCTCCTGCGCCGCCTTGTCCGATAAAACAGCGTCAATCAATGTGCTACCGCTCTCTGCTTTCGCCGTGTACGATATGGATTCACTGCCGGAGGAAACAGAAGACACCACTTTCCCCCGGAACACGCCGGATTCGTCCATTATGTACCCTTGTCCCTCTGATACCCGTTTGTTTGCCGCTTCAATCTGCCCGGCAATCCAGGTCAGCTTGCAGACGCACCGCCGGACAGCTTCTACATCGTCCTCGTTGGTGGGAAATGCGAATTTCAGCTTATTCAGCGTGAGTGCGTCCACCCGGCGGAAGGCTTCCCATGACAGCCGCTTAAAGTCGGTTTCCGGCATGGAATCCTCGCCGTATATGCTTTTGTAGTAGTCGTAGGTTACATATCCCATGGGCTACTCTCCTAACTCCACGCCCTCCATGACTGCCCTTGCTTCAAGCACGGCGATATAGTCGGTCATTGCCCGAACTTGCATATTGTATGTGCTTCTCGGACAGGTAGGTGTGAAATTCAGTTCGCCGTTATCCCACTTCTGCAACATAGCTGCCAGCTTCTGATAGCGGATAACCACCTGCTGATACTCTGCTTTAAAACGCTCCTTGTAATCCGCACTGTTCATCATTTCAACTGTTTCTTTTAATTCCATAGTTATATCCTCCAATTTTGATATTATGGTTTCCGGCATGAAATACTTTACATATCTCATGCCGGTTTGCTCCTTATGACAGCTTCGTACTCTTTGCTCTTGTCGTGCCGCCAGATTCCCCGCCGGTTTCGCTTGCACTTGCCGCGCCCGGTTTCTTGCTAAAGAAAATCAGGTCAGGCATAACAACCTTACAGCCATAATGGAAGAACATACCGATTGCATACGCATTTGATAATTCAATCTGCTTTGCCTGGTATTCGTCTGCCATAACCGGCTCTGCAATTGCCCCGGTACACATAGCGATAATTTCAACACCCTCTGGCTGATGAACATTGGAGTAAATCCATGCACCGTGATACCGCCCGAACTCCGCAACGTCCGTCTTGATATTGGCGTTGCCTTTGGTGTCGATATAGTCCCGCATTTCCTCGTAGGCTTCCGGGGACAGAACCACATGAATGTCCTCTTTCTCAATTCCGTCAACAAACTCATTCTTTTGGGTATGCAACTTCATTACAACTGCCGTTACCCGGTCTTTGATGGTATCGCCGGACACTGTTACCTCTGTACCGCCAGCAACAGTCCCAACAGTTCCGTCACTCTCTTTGCGCTTTCCGACAGCCACAAGAAAGAAATTCTCGTCAAGCTCCCGAACCATAGCACGGGTAATAGCTGTGCGCCTTTCGGACAGCAAGCCGGGGATTCCGCCAAGCCGGATATCCTTTTCCTCGTATTCCTCCATGATTTCCTTGTCGATGTCGATATCAACGGCAACTTCAAATCCTCTGCCGGGCTTGCCTTTCCTTGCCTTCCTTGCCGTGCCGTATTCCTCGGACTTCGCAGAAGCAAATCTTTTCGCCACAAGCGTTCCTGCCTGCGGGTCGCCGGATAATCTCTGATTTTTGAAAAGGCTCGAAATCGTCCGTCTGCCGACATTCTCAATAATGCCTTTGTACTCCTCTGCAAGTTTCAGCTTTCCATCTTCGGTTCCTGCCAAATCGGAAAGTTTTACAAGATTTAATGAATCAATAGCCATTTTAATTTTCCTTTCTTTTCTGTTTGATTTAGAAAATCACAGGAGCCGGACTGGTATCTTTTGCCGGAGCCTGCTTCGGTTCAGACTTGTCCGTAAACTTCGGCGCACTTCCGGCAGCTTTCTCTTTGGCTTCGGCTTCTGCCTTTTCCGCTTCGGTCTGGTAGAAGTGATCTTTTTCATTCTCCTTCGCCAGATAGTCCGACAGCCCCATAAATGCGCCGTCCTTCCACTTCAAACCGTCCTCGCCCATGATTTCACGCATAAGCGAATCCCTGACGCGCCCCGATTCGATTTTCAGCTTGTCAAATTCGCCTTTGAGGTAATCCCGCTGGTCACGCTCCAAAATCTGCTTTGTAGCCATGTCCTGCGCTTCTTTTGCTGCCTGCTTATACTTCTGTATTTCCTCCGCCTGCTTCTCCGGGTCGATGTCCTTGAACTTCTCCAGGGTTTCATTCGCCGTGTCAAGCTGCCCTTTGTAATTGTCCCGGTCTGCTTCTGCTGCCGTCAGCTTCTTAGCCTGCTTGTCAAACTCTGCAATGGTCTTGTAGTTCTCCGTCACCGCAGCATTGACCGCCGCTTTCTGCTCGTCCGTAACCTCAATTCCTGCTTCTTTCAAAATCTGTTCAATGTTTTTCATGTGTCATATCCTCCTAACATGGTTTTTAACAGCGTGTCCGCTGTATGGATTTAGGCAGATGAACCACTGCCGGGGTAGCGGAGTATGAGAGAATCGAACTCCCACAACATTGCTGTTGGACGGCTTAGCAAGCCGCTGCGATACCATTACGCCAATACTCCATGTGAATGACTTGCACGATTGCCCCATACAAGCCACACGGTTTATCAGACCGCCGCTCTCCGCCTAAAGCGGTTACTGCTGTTCACATTAAATCACATGGGCAATATGTGATTTAAACGCCAACGGTAGGATTCGAACCCACAGACCTTTCGGCTCATCTGTTTTCAAGACAGCTTGCTTATAACCGTTTGCATACGTTGGCAAGGGAGTGCGCCCACCCACAAGGGGGCAGACGCTTGATAGGGAAATGTTGCACCTGCGCCATAGACCACCTGCAAGCAGACAGCATAACCACAAGCGCAAATGCACCCGTGCGGAATCGAACCGCCATCATATCCAGACCAGCCCATTACTGACGGATGCACCCTCTTAGGAGGGTTAGGAAATTTATCGAAAATTAGATGATGTCAAAATAAAAAAGACACCTCCACATAAGCAGAGATGCCTTGCAAATCTGCCCGTAACTTTTTCAGGTTAGCGACTGAATCCGATTATCAGCCGGTTATTTATTATATTGTACCGCAGTTTTGCTGGGTAGTTGTACCAAGTTAAAGACTTGCAAAGTATCTTTTTCCCACTTCGTCCCAAAATACTTTTTCTGTATATCTCCATGCCTCCCCAAATGATAGAGGAAAAATATCTTTAACCTGCCGGATGTATTCATCCAAACATCTAGGACGCAATCCTTCGATTCTTCCAGCCAGTATCTGCTCATACAAAAACTTTAATTCCTCGTCTGAAACATTTTTAAATAATTCTTCCATTCCCATATCCTCCCTTTTGCGGTTTCTGACAGGGAAAAGCTCCCCTATCAGAGTTATTTTGTTTTCGACAGGGCAGTGACCGCATACTCCTGTCTAGCTAGGAATGACCTAACAGCATAGCAAGAGCAGGAATTGAACCTGCGTTTTGTCCAAATGCTGAACCCAACATGCCTGATTGCTCCACGTTCGGAGTCAGGGCTATCTTGCCTTTGTCCATTTTATGTCTGCAAGGACTGTACAGTTCCGAAGATGCGTTCCCTAATTTTCATACTCTGCAAAACAGAACAATCCAGAAAGTTCATTCATCTTGTACGGATTGATTATATAATACTATGCTTTCCCAAATTATTTGTACCAAGTTATACGCAAAAGAGCGGCATCACTGCCGCCCCTTGTCGTGGGAGATTTTTTCAATCACAATTTTACCATCCACATAATCCACTGATACCGCCTTGTCCTCTTGCGTCACTCCTAACGCCTTTACCATTTCAGCCGGGAGACTGATTTTATAGTTAACCGAATTTTTACCGGCAGTCCCCCCAGCTTTTCCCATGATTATATTTCTTTCTACCATCTGCAATCCCCCTATCATTGGTTACCTATCTATATCATAAAATAATTGGTTACCAAATGCAAGAAAAATATTTTTGAAAATTTGCAAAAACCTATTGACTATTGGTTACCAATAACGTATAATTAGACTTATCAAATGAACGGAGGATATGGGAAATGACAATGTATAAAGCAATCGTTACAAATAAAATGAACGGAAGAAGAGTTGTTATTGAAAGCGAATACAATACAAAAGCTGAATTTATCCATGATTTAAGGGCAAACGGCTACGCTGTAAACCCTGTTAAAGTCAAGACCAAAGAGGTTTTTGAGTACATTATGGAGCACACCAACTGTAATCCGTGGGACTGGAAAGAAATAAAAGCAGTTCCGGCAGAATAACCACACCACCCACCCAGCGGGGTTGCGCCGGGAGAAAGAAGGGAAGATATGAAATATATTTATTCGCATAGCTTAAATGATATGGTCGTGGAATCGTTTTACTGGAACGGCAGGCATTATACATGGAATGATGCAGACTGCGTGTTCTATAACGACAAAAGCGATGAAGACTATTGGATGACGGTACCAGATGATGCCTATTGATTCCATCCCGTCCCTGCCGGTTAATGCAGGGAGAAAGTGAGAAGGATATGACAAGTGAATATGATATTTTAAAGAGACGAATTGAAGAGAAGGAAAGGCAATATGGCACAACATTTGGCGTAAGCCTTATATTTTCTACTGATGGAACAATTTCTGTTGGTGATTTCGATGAAAACAGGGAGATCACAATGGATGAATTATATGAATTGATTTCCAAATACTCTCAAATTGATTCTTTAGTTGAAAAGCTAACAAAGGAAACTAATATCGTATATTAATGCAATAATAGGCGGCAGGATAACACCTACCGCCCTTTTTCTTACATTTCTGCAATTTTTCTTGCCCAGTTCTGAATGATCTCCCTTTCCTCCCGGCAATCTGCATCCTTGAACATCTGTTTCATCATGCCATGCACGCCAGACATAAAATCTTCCAAAGCGTCAAGCATTCTGTTCTTCGTTCCATCATCCCGGCTGTTGGAATATTCCATCTTCCGGCTCCTGTACTCGTCCATATCGGTATCATCACCGGACAGACGGGAATAGTGGCTCGGGCGGTGCATATATTCCCCGGTGCGCTGGTTGCGTCCTCTGCGGTAAGAATTGCCATTATCGTAATCGTTGGAGTAGTTCCCCTCCCGGCTGTAATCACCGTTACGGGAATAGCCGCCACGCTCCCGGCTGTAATCCTCCATATCCCGGCTATATCCGTCCCTGGAATACTCGCCGCTGTCCTGCATCATCTCAATTTTATCCACGCCCTTCATGATTTCCACCAGCTTATAGGCGTTGTCCAGGTTGGAAGAAGTCAAGCCTTTTTCCTCAATCGCTTTTAACTCTTTTTCTGCGTTTTCTCTCAATTTATGCATAGCTTAGCCCTCCCTTACTGCAATCAGGTTAGCGTTCTGCACCTGAATAGCCTGTGTGGACGTGTTCTCGACTGCCACGGTTGTACAGCACCCTCTCGGCACGTCTATGTATGCTTGTGCGGACACGTTGAAGAAGTTCTCCACTGCCGCCGGGGTTACAATCATGCGGGTAGACTGCAAAGGCTCTCCGTCAACTGCAATCGCTACGGAGATAGCTTCTACCGTCCCGCCTGTCGGAATTTGGATATTTCCCGAAAAGCTGACAAGGAATCTCGCTTTGCAGTTATTGGTAAGACCTCTTAACTTTACAATTCCGCTACCCTCTCTGTGCTGAATACAGTTTGAACCGCACACGGGGGTTTCGGTTAATACAACATTCTGCCCTGCGTCTACGGTCTGCAAGGCAATTCCAGTATATTCTGCCATGTTATTTTCCTCCAAATAAAAAAACTACCAACTGGATAGCTGATAGTTTCTAAGTTTCTGTTATGCAATTAGTTGTCTGAAAATTCTTATAAGCACATCTTTGACAATAGAGTTTCCTGCTTGCTTATAAAGCTGTGAATTACTATTCACCTTTTCTGCTTTTTGGAAATCAATGTCAGAAAACCCCATAAGGCGCCAACATTCATTTGCGGTAAATAATCGGATTCTGTCACCTTCAATAATCCCATAGCTTCCATTGTGACTTGATGAGGTGCAACTATCTGTTGTCAGAGTACCGCACATATTATTTTCCGCAATCCGCATTTCCCTTGTTTTAACAACAATCACATCTTGAAAAATCATTTTTTGCTTGCCTATATCAGAAATAAATTTATTTGCCTTTTCGTTTTTGATATAATGTTTTTTCTCTTCACTTTCAATTAAGTAATCCGTTGTTTTTATTTTTAAAGGAATTTTACAAGGAAATTTAAAATGCCAATTTCCTAAAATACTTACCATAAAACACCTTTGGCGATTTTGCTTTACTCCGTAATCTTTAGCGTTCAAATCTTTCCAATGATTTGAATATCCTTTACTTTCAAGAAATTCTATCCACTTTTGAAAGTCATTCATATTGATTTGACTATGGACTTGTGGAACATTCTCCATAATCAAAACTTGTGGTAAGTTTTTAACCTCATTTAGCAACCTTTCCACTTCCCATAACAAACCAGACCTTGTGCCACTGCCTTGTGCCATTCCTTTTTGCTTGCCGGCTACCGATAAATCTTGGCAAGGGAAAGAATACGTCATTAGATAACAGTATTTATCCGTGCTGGTTATTCCCAAATCTGCTCCACTTATCTTGGTAATATCTATTGCCGGAAAATCCGTTCCGTGAATAGCATTATAACTTGCAATCGCAAATTTATCAAATTCCACTACTCTGTGATGTTCAAAATCTGCCCCCAAATCCCGCAATGCCATTGCCTGACTTCCAATTCCTGCAAATAACTCTATCAATCGAATAGGTTTGTCTATACGGAATTTTGGAAGTGTAATATCAAAAATGTTTAACTGTTCAAATTCTTCCATATCACATAGCCTTTCTGTGCGCCTATTGAAATTTGTGGCAGGCAGTAGGCTTTCTGCTTTTCGGGTGCGCTCCCTAGCCACATATATATTTTCTCACAGATTAGCATTTCTGTTGTACCATTCTTAACCGCCACAGAAACCCACAAACTATCAGCTATTCAGTTGTCAATGTCCAGTTAATCGCAAAAGGACAGAATCAATGTTCTGCCCTCCCACGTTGTAATAACGGCTTATGCCGAACATTTCCGATGTTTCACGGAAAAGATACTCTTTTTTCAGTTTTTAGCAGTTGCCGCACTGATTGCAGTTACCGCCCCAACCGCCGCCGTTGAACTGTCCGCAACAATTTGTCGGGAAAGTAACAGGCGTACTCGGCTGAACTACCACGGCATTAACCGGATAATCCTTGCCAAGCCTGCGAATGAGTTCCGCTGTCTGTGCTTCGTTATTCGCCGTCAGATAAGCATTCTGCTGATAGATGTTCTGAGCCGTTCTAAGAGACTGCACCTCTGCCAGCGCCGCCTGATATTTGTCATTCAATCCGTTGTACTCCATCTGGCACAACTTGTCCAGAATTGCTCTGCCGGTGCTGTTCTGGGAATCAATGATATCCCTCGTGTTGCTGTTCATGGTGTTCTGCAACATGTTTGTCTGCATGGACATGTTATAGTTTACTTCCTGGATGGCAGAACGGATATCACAGCAGCACTGCGCCAACTGCGCACCCAAATTGCAGATCTGGGACTGTACGCCGTTGAATCCCTGCATCATGCCCATGTTGGTATTTGCGAATCCCTGCTGAATCGCATTATTAAGAGCATAACTTGCGTCACAAATGCCCTGCTGAATAGCATTGATGCCGCTCTGCAAATTATTGATGGCAAATCCGTCATTGATATCTGCCCTGGTAAGTGCGCCTTGAATGGCTGCTCCGTTTCCTCCGAATCCGCCGCCAAAGCCGCCGAATCCCCCATTTCCCCACCCGCAAAAAGCGAATAAGAAAAGGATAATGATCCACCATGCACCATCGCCGCCCCATCCAAAACCACCGCCATTATTGCCGGTATTTGCAGGCTGTACAGGCATAGTCATAGGTACTCCACCTGAATCCATCATAATTACCTCCGAAAATTTTATTTATACTAAATCTGCGCAGATTTTTGTATCACTTTGAATTGTTTGCGCCGGGGAACTTACCAAGAAGCTGCTGAAACTGTGTGGCCTGTCCCTGCAAGGCGTTATACTGTTCCTGCGTCATCTGACCAGAATTAAGAAGTTTCTGTACTTCCTCCTGTGGATTTCCCTTGAATCCATTTGCAAACTGAATAAACTGCTGAATCATTGCAAAGGGCCCGCCGCCCATGTTGGCCATATTTCCACCCATTGCCTGAAAAATCGGATTACTCATTAGAATCCCCTCCCTTATTTCTTGATTTATTTCCTGTCGCCGCTGGCTTTCTGGTATCCTCGGAAGCCACAACAGGGGTATGAAAGCTGTCCAGCTTCTCCATTATCTCTGCGTATTGCGTCCGTAGAGCGTCATATTCTTGCCTGGTGACGTATTTATCATCTAAGTTTGTTTGTGCGCTCTGTGCGGCTTGTGATGCATTCTGGGATACCTCTGAATACTCAAATACTCTAAGGCTTGGCATACCGGCATTGTCCGTGGACTTGAGGTAAAACCGGCTCCCCTCTGAATCCATCAAAAGAACGGTTGTATTCGGCGCCACCAGATAGGACTTTGCCCCCGCCTCACCCTGCACCCACAAAAGACCCTGATTAGTCTGCGGCGGTTGCGCCGGTTGCTGCATTGGCTGATTCATTTGATATTGCTGCGCCTGCAACTGCGCCAGTCTGTCCATAGGCGGCTGCACCTGCGCCGGATATTGGTACTGATATGGTTGGTATTGATTTAGATATGCCATCTGAACGCCCTCCGATTTATTTCTATGGGTAAATTTTCGCATAAAAATAGAGGATTTCCCATACTCGGAAAACCCTCGTTTATGTTGCGTTTTTTATTCAATTATTCGCCGTATTTATCGCGGTATTTCTTAAAAAATGCTTCTTTAAGCGGCAATACCTTTATAATCTTTTCGGTGACGGATTCGGAAAGTTTATTGATTTTAGTCATGCAATATCCCATTTTCCCGGCGATTTCTTCAAAACTCATTCCATCGCCTTCATTCCTCAAATCAAAGAACATGGATTCGTCCGGCGTGAAATTACACTCATTTCTAAAAAGTTCCAATTCCCATTTAACAAATCCTTCAACTTCTTTTTCTTTCTTCTTCCTCATGCCACCGCTACTTTCTTTTCTTCTTAGTTCCCCTGGTTCTGCCCTTCTTCTTGCTTCTTATCTTCTGTCCCATTATGCACATCACCTTCAATCTCTTTGTTGTAGTAATTGTATCCTTCGCCGTCCTGTGATACATAGTCATAGGACTGGAACACATACAACCAAGCCATATTTGTTCCGACAAGCAGAATAATTAAAAGAACAATCACTATCCACATTGCTTTAAGTTGCTTAACCAGTGCGCCTAATGCATCTGTTGCACTGTTTTCTTTTTCCTTCACATTATCCCTATTTTCCATATCTTCCCTTAACCTTTCCATAAAAATCACATACACATTGGCCGACAAACGGAAGAAACCACTCTTTCATTAGCATAAAAACCAAAATCGAAACTTCGCTAAGCATCGCCAATGAGCCTATTATTACTGGAATTTCCATTCTCCAATCCTCCGCTAATGATACAAACTTTCAATGAAATTCCGCAATTTATCCTGATATGCAGAATATCTATCGTCCTTTAGCCTTTCTTCAATCTGTTCTTTTGTCGCTGGCATAAAATCATCATCTCCATTACCAGCAAGGCAATTTCCAGAATTTCGGCAAATACAACATTTATCAACGCAATCTGGTGCTATTTTCATAATATACCTCCGCTCTGTATTTCCCTCATTATAGCAATTTTATAGAGGGGTTGCAATCAGTCTTTCATCATTTTTACTACTGCATTTGCAATAACCTTAGAATCAATACTGATATTTACTTTCTGTCGGTCAGTAAATCTAATTTGCCAAGGCTTTACAAAATGAATGCTTCCGTCTTCATACTCAACAACAGCGGATAGAATATCACCTTCGTCTGTAGTATCGACATTCCACCTATGGAAATAGGCATTATGTTCTTCTTTTTCTTCTTTAATTCCTAATAGTCCAACAACTATATCCCTGACAATGGTTACTTTGCAAGGTCTTAAATCTCCAAGACTTCGGGCAGATTCCAATAGGGCAATCACGCTTTCGGTAGTCCACTTAATTTCCCTTTCCTTGCTCCATTCCCTTATATCTTTAATTATCTCTTTTTCGTTTATCATTTTTACCTATCCCATCTCCCAAAAATAAATCACGCTCTTCCCAGACGAATCCCAAGTATCATAGAACAGACCGTCTACCACCGTCACCACATGACCGTCAAGACCCAAAACGTATGTACCATGTGGAAAGTTGCAACAGAATTTATACACGTCCATAGGGTAATCCGGCTCATATCGCACATAGCCGTTGTCTGCCAGGTATTCGCCCCACACCTTATTTGCCGACAGAACGTCCTTTTGACGGTACGCAATCTGTACAAGGTCGTCAAATACTTCATTCCATGTGCGGTTTGTGGCTTTACAGCACGCACGAATGGCGCAATCGCCGACACGCCTTTCCTTGGGATTAGGATTGTATTCTACCCACCTATTCATACAAACTATCCTCAATCATGCGACAACCCTCTACCTCACCGCCCATCATCTTTTTCAGCTTTTCAAGATTGCGAATTACCACATCGACACTTGCGGCATTCTCAAACGTGAGCACAATATCTTCCTCACTGGCAGAAAAATTCTCTGTTGACTTTTCGCCGCCGACTACGCCAGTACCTTTTCCGTTTTGCAAAATGAGACATCCTTTTTCAAAATCACCATCCACAGATGGAGTAATCAGCACGTTTCCTTTTCCAAATTCAGCTACTACCATTTTATCTCCTTTCTTCCCTACCTCCTACCACAATTTTACAACAGATTCGGGCGGGGGTTGTACCAATTATTCAGAAGCAATTCCGGCAATAATATCATACTTCCTCGCCTTTTCTTCCATAGTTTCAAATTCCTGTTGCTCCATGAAATATATTGCTTGGCTCGCAATCTTCTGATTCACTTCCTCAATTTCTCCACGCATATCAATCTTATTGATTTTCAGTTTTTCAATAACCGCCAGTTCCTTTTTGCATTGATAATATAAAAGTTCACTTTCCTCTGGTCTACCAGAATCCTCCAGTCGTTTTATTTCTCTTTCCAATAATTTTTCTGATATTAACTGCATTGACATATTATGATTTCTCCTTCCTATATCTTCTTGTCCCTGCATTACTCCGCTTTGTCTGCTCCCTGCCGAAATCAGCTACCTTTATGCGGTCATTGCTTCTGATTTCCCACATATAGCCGCTCTTGGTCGATATGCAATCCGTTTTGTTTGCAAAAACTCTCATACTCCCCAAACTGCCTATCAAACAATGCTTTAACTTCTGATAACTCCTCTTTCATAGCAGAAATAGCGTTTTCATCATGCAGAATTTTGATAGAGTGCTTAATATTATACATTCGCTTCTTAGTATCTCTAATGCGCCGCTCCATTTCCCGCTGTTTCTGAAACAAGTCATATTTCTGCCTGTTTTCCTCATTGTCATAGTCCTTGTATGGGTTGCTGTTTCCGGGATAGTGCATATGCATTGTGTGTCGGCAATTCGCGCCGCATAGCCCCGTAACCGTTCCGTACCCGGTAACTTCCACCAAATCAGGGTATTTTTTCTGTCTCTTGAATCGTTGAAAAAAATCTTTTATCTTACCCAAAATATTCTTTTTGGGTTCTTCGTACCCCATCTTTTCTAATAATGAATCAGATATAGAATATATTTTTCCTTGCCAGCTCTGGTGGTTCGCCGGCTCCTCTTTGTCAGTATATCTTGCCCCAATATGGCTACTAACAAGAACCGTTCTTAATCCTGCATTGGCACATTCTGTCAATGTTATTTCTGCATTGGCTTGATTGATTCCAGTTAGCACGCACATTCTAACAGCGGCTTCAACGGTCATTTTTCTGCCACCCTTATACACAACATGCGTTCCGTATTTTGATACTTCTGTTATAGCTTCTCTGATAGCCGTGTTTCTGTCAACTCCATGCGTGGCTTTCCACCATGCCGCATCACAAGACTTATTAAACTGCTGGTTAAGGTCTGACGCTGTTGTCCTTGTCAAGTTGCGGATTTCTCCCTTTGTCCGCTTATATGCCGCATCCAACAGCTTCTTTTCACTTTCTGTCAGATTTTCAAGGCGTGGGGCTTTGCCGACAAAATCCTTTAATTCCTTGTCAGATTCCACCATATCAGCCACGGATTTATTTATATCCTCGTTGATTTCATATCCAGCTTTTAAAAATGCTTCACGGATTTTACTTTCAACACCCGGTAATCTCTTTCTTATTTCCTTTTCAATATCTGACACCAGTATGCCTGATTGCTCGTTTAGAAGCTTCAATCTCTGCACATTGGACGGAATAATCTTTATTTCGCCCTCTGACTCAAAGAGGTTGACAACAGAGTCAATGACCTTGTTTGTCAGGTACATATTAAATTCAGATGCGGCGGCGTGGCTACTTTCCACTAATTCATTGAGATATTCTGGGGTAAACATCAGCTTTTTTCCTCGTCAGGCTTAAAATATTCCTCCATCTGCTCTTTGCTCGTATTCTTGCACATATCCCACGCCTTATCAAAAACGGGTTTAGTTGCCTTTACAAACCTGTGCAGGAGCAATTTTGTTTGTATTACCGTCATTCCCCTTGCTTCAATCTCTTTTTTTGCTCCTCTGTAAATGCTAAAACCATTCCCCTACTCCTTTCCTGCTGTCCTCTTGACTAAATCTCTATTTCTCCATTCTCGCTTTTTCCGTAAAATGGGCACGAATAATTTCCTGTAGGAGTAAAGCAATAATCAAGTTCTTCTAGTTCGTCATCTTCTTGATAAAATGGACATGGTTTGCAATGTTCACGATTGAATTCTTCTGGAAATTGAAAACCATCGGGAAAATTAAAAATTACTGTTCTTTTCATAGTTTTAATCCTTTCTAAATCCATTTTTCGCCGCTTCAACAATCGCTTCTTTCTCATGCTCTGCTGTATATCTCGCCCAATCACGCACAGCATCCGGGTTTTGATAATGCAATAGGCGTGTGGTTGGCACTTTCTCCACTCCCGGTCTGCTCCAAAATCCATAATCTGGCTTGTAAAATGCTCCTTTCCCGGTCTTTGGGTCTGCATACATGATTCCTGTATGCTGATAATGCCCATATGGTACGCCGTTCGGATTATAAGCATATATAACGCCCCTTTCTCCGTTTGTCCTATTAAATCGCTCAATATCCGCCCGTAATGCGCCGCCATCTTCACCGGGAACGTGTTGGAGCATTCGGGTAAGAAATTCATTGTCCAGAGCGTCCTGCGCCTTATCCAGCTTGATTCCGAATCGCGTCATATTGATATTTACGGACACGCCGCCCTCATTAACATTGATATTCAGTTTTTTGAATAGGTTTTTGAAATAATTCTTGCTGATTGCCAAATCATCACGCCCTTTCAACATTCCCTATGTGCTGTCTGATTCTCATAATAAACCAATCCCACCATCAAATGTTCCGCCTTTAGAAAATGGCGGCAATTTCGGAATAGAATATATTTTATTTTCAACTCTATCCTTCATCATATGATACAGTTCCAAATATTTCTCTGCCGGAAGCTGTAACAATGATTCGTGCATTACTGCAATATCCACTTTGCAAGGCTCCGTTCCTGACTGTGCTGTTATTGATACAATATTACTTTTCATGCTTTTCCTCCTAACACTTATCCCTGCAATGATACACCCTGCGCCTACTTACAATCATAGCAGGATTGTTGGCTTTAGAGTACCATTTTGGCGGTCGGCGCAATAGTCGCTTGTGTTCCTCGATTTTCTTATTGGCTTCATCAAATGCCTTTCGTAATGCTTCTGCCAGCTTTTCCATTTTTTCAGAAATGTCGCCCCATACTTCCACTAATTTTTCAGCAAATTCTTGTAATGTCATCTTCTACTCCTCCCCAAACAACCCCTCTTTCGGCTCATTCTTTCTTGCGCTTTGGATAAGATTTATTAAGTTATCCATAGGGACTTTTAGCACAAGTTCATCCGCTTCTACCCATGCAAGGGTTGTGTTATTGTCCAAAAATCTTATGCTATACTCGTCCCTATCTTCAAATTCTTCGTGTATATCATTTTTAAAATGTTCTTCCATGTACTCCTTGTATGTATACTCAATAACAGCTTCACGATTGAAAAAATAATCGTCAATATAATTTTCAATCCTTATTCCGTTTGTGCCACATACAAGTTTTTGTGAAATTTCATGCTTTTTACAGATTACAATATCGCCTTTTTTAAATGTTGTCATTTTCTTACTCTCCTCCAAATAATCCACTTTCCTGCGGCTCATTCTCGCTCTTGGCTTCTGCCACAATATCCCGCGCCTCTTTTTCCGTGAACCCTTCATTATGCACCAGATAGTACCACTTAGGATAAAACCCCTTGTCTGTCAGCAGCAACGCCCTTGACCTGTCTTCCTCTGCATTTCTCGTGAGGTCTGCAAAGTCAGCATATATTTCATAGTTCCCAAACTCACTAGGAGCCGATTCTCCGTTGATAACAGCCATAGCGTCCATTATATAGGCTATGTCATGAATCGCCCCTATACGCCCGTCTCCGTTGCTGTCAGGGCATGATAGAATGTCCCGGTAATCTCCAACCGTGTTAATTGTGCGCCGTTCCGTTGCTTCTACCTGGGTGGCAGTAGCAACGGAAATCGTCTGACCGTTAAAGACAAAATATCCTGGGTCAAACCCGGTCTTGTAAGAAATAATAGAGAGAAGGAAATTTATTCCGTCTGTTCGGCTCGCAACTTGGAGCGTCGGCTGCCACTGCTCAAATGGCTTATCTGTCATATCGTCCAGCCCGGTCTTGAGTACCATTCTAGGAAGTTCAATTCCGTTCGCTTCTGCATACTGTATTGCAGACTGCCCAACAATCATTTTCGGTTCGGAGTCCTCTGTTTCCACCCCCAGTGTTGACATTGCGATATCCAGCCATCGCAGCTCCTCTATGCACTCCGAAAAGCATGATACCCCCAATGGGCTGTCCGGGTCTACGGTGTTGCTGTATGGGTTCTTTATGTACACAAATAAAGGTTTTTCAAGGTTTTCTGCTGTAAACTCTGGAACAATATCTGCCCATTTGGTGTTTTTTAGGTCTATCGGTCTACCGATTTCGTCCTGGTTATCAGAAACAAACGCTTTGTTGGAAACTCTGTACGCTCTCACAGACACGCTCTCCCCGGCTTCGTCCCGGCGTTCGCCGTCCTCAAACCTGTGCCATTCTGCCCGTGTGTAGAATTTCTTTTCTTTCTGGTAGTATGAGAAAAATATCGCCCCGGTCACTTCCCCATTACTGTCAAATTCAGTCACAAGAAATCTGTCTGGCGGTATGTAGTCCATGCCTTTCCCGTTCCACTTCGCCATAGATCCACCCAACATAATCACATCTTGCATAATCCGCTGAGCATTTTTCAGGAAATAATCATCGATGGATTTCTGGATTCTCTTGGCGGTTTCCCCAGTTCCATATTTTGACTGCACCTTGATGTCAATATTCTGTGTAATCAGCTTAGACAGCTCCCTGGCTACAGTATTTGAAAAGCGGATTGTCCGGGTATCGCCCTTTACCCACGGTGGCTTACCACTCTCCAACTGCCCCCACAGCTTGATGGCAGCGTCCATCTCCGGCGACAGGTACGTTTCCACACCGAAAGCCTTTTCATCGTCCGTTTTAAACAGCATTTTGAATTTCTCCTTTATCCATGAAATTAAGCCCATGTTATACTCACCTTACCACTTGATTGTAAAATACGATTCGTTGTACTGACTGCCAGTGTGTACCTCATATCCCAGTTGCCGCATATAGTTAGCTGTTGGGTGGCTTATTGTGCCGTCTAAGGCAATATTGTTGTCGCCTTTACTTATAGCTTTCTCAATCTCATGTTCGATTCTTTTAAGCTCACACTCAACACCATTATTCTTTACTGCTTCTGTCTTTCCTCTTGCTTCTGTTGCTGAAATCATATCTATTCTCCTTTATCCATGTTATCAGTCCCATTTAATTAATCCCTTTTTTATTTTTTTCAATACAGCTTTCGCACATTGGAATTTCGTCAATTCCCCTGATTTGGTTTAAATTGCTTGTATCTCCAATTATGCGTTTGGGAACAATTATAAATATCATTGTGTTATTTCCACATATTTCACATTTTTGCGCCCTCATTCAATCACCTGTTATTCGTCTTTTTTGATACGATACTTTTTGATAATATAATCAAGAAACTCACTGTAAATAACTCTTGATGCTTTTCCGATTTTCACCATAATACCAGATTCCTTTGCAATCTCCATAACTGTATTAATTCCAAGATTGCTCCTTTTCGCTGTCTGCTCATAGGTGAGTAATTCTCCATGGTCATCTCTGTATATTGCTTCATTCATTCAATCACCGCCCCTCTCATATTCTTTCAATCAGCTAAATAGCCAATCATCAAACCCATAATAATTTTTGCTTTTTGAGGTTAAAGTTATTTTTTCCTCAAATTCTTCTTTGCAGCTTTTCTTAGCCGCCCTTCGCATACCCTTGGAAGTCTGTTTTTTTATGTATCTTTTATACTTAGGGTCAACTAATCTATTTTTATGATACATTCCCATCATTTCACGTCCTTCCAATATTCTTCCAACTCCTGCACCTGCCGCAGTTCCCTTTTATTGTTCTTGTGTGTTCGATTCCCCTTGCATCACTCATGGTAATTATAAAAATTATTGTTTTACTTCATCAACTTTGATAATGTTTTGATACCAACTAAAAAACGGAACTCTGTATCCGACAACAGTAATTTTATATGTATTTCCCTCTTTCAACTGCCCTTGCACATTGGAACTGTTGAACTTCAAACGGATAAAACAGTCTGTATTCTCAAATACAAGAGAATTTCCGTTTTCATCATCAGCAAACACAATGTATTTTGATGATGTATGACTGTTTCCGTCACTGTCCTTTGAACTTTCCGTTATCCTGTCTTTTCCTGTGATTGTTACGGTATATTCCGTATCGTTGAAAGAAAATATTACCTCGCTCAATACAGCTATCAACAAAACAACTATTACAACTACAACAAAATTTATTTTTGATAATTTTCCCATCTTCAATCTCTCCTATTCTTTCAACACATTTTCGATCTATGGCTTGCGGTGTTCTTTGCCGTGGGTGATGGATTGGTTAAGGCTCATGGTAATCCTCCGGCAATGGTTGCCAAGCGATAATCCTTAATTGATTCCAACCGCTACTTCCATTAACAAATCCAGACCATTCTCCATTAAATGTATAAGAAATACCTTTTGTTTGAAATAGTCTGTCATATTCTCCATACCTGAAATATTCAAACCATACAAGCACATCAACGCCGTCCTCTGGCAATCTCTCCTTACACGGAATCCACCCGCCGCAATCCTCCGCTGACCGCTCCATATCTGCCAGCTTTGCGGATAAGGCTTCTATGGTGTCGGCAGCTTCCCTAAAACACTCTACTGCCAAAGAAATAGGCATATTATGTCCAATAGACAAATTGTTTTCTATTGTTCTCAATTCCTTTACCTGTTCGCTAATGCTCATTCTGTCAATCCTCGCTTTCGATTTCTACTAATGGACACCAATCCTGCCGTTCAAATTCTTTATTGCACATTGTTGGATTGTCATATCTGTCTGCTGCAACTAAACACGTTCCATTTGCTGTGCCAGAATAAAATGGACAATCAACGCAATTTTCTGGCATAAACATATCTTTTATTCCAATCATTTCCCTATCCTCTCCTTACCACATTGGCAGATGCTTTATGCTCTTTGATTCCATTCATCAATAGCTTGTTCTAACGTTTCATATGCGTTTTGGGTTGTAAATCCAGCCAGTACACACCTTGCATGGTCAAACATATCGTGATGTAATCCATAGCTTACAAACCCATTTGACAAGCACTCTTTTTTGATGATATGTATTTTCCCTCCACAAAACGGGCATTTTAATTCTTTCATATCTTTCCCTTTCTACCACATAGCCAAATTACAAAATTTCCACACTCACAGTTTCGCCCTTTAACCGGCAATTCGCAAGCCTATGATTCCACCTCTCAACAGCTTCCTCTGCTGTGTCATGCCATACTTGTACATCAGTTTTTTTCATATTTCCCTGCATGACATGATATTTCCCCTCATGCTCTGCAATATAAGGAGTGCCGGCGTATAATTTGCATTTATGTATAAGCACTTTTCCCATTACATAATCCTTTCTGTCACAGTCTAATACTTCCACCTCAACCGCCGCCGCAGGAATGTATAGCAATAATATCTGTCGCTATCCATGCAGTGGTCGAACTCCTTTATAACAGCGTCCTCCGGGCTTTCCATATCCCAAGAATATAGCCCGTACTCATTTATGGTCGCTTCGCAATCCTCATGATAGCTGATTATCCCTCTGTTTAGGAATGTGGTCTGCACCCGTATTCCGTCCAATACGTCATTTTCTGCACCCTTGGCAATGTACTTACTATGCTTCTTGATTGTTTCAATAAACGAAGCTGCGGACGGGTCAACGATGATAAAGGTCAATTTCCTATCCCCTATCAGCTTGCATATCTCCTGATAGTGTGTTTCATCATCACGCCGGATTCCAGTTTCTTTGCTGTCATAGTAGTATTCAGATTCCTTTTGCGCCCGTTTTCCATCAAACGCCCACAGTCCGGCCGCAAACGGGTTGACTGTTCCATAGTCCACAGACACAACCCATTCTTTTTCCCCAGTCATGTGCTTGTCTTTGACGTGCTTGTCCTCGTCAAACATGGAATAGACAAGCCCCTCTGCCACGCACCAGATACCCTCTATATACCGCTTGAAGAATACCCCCACATACATTCCCCAGTATCGTGCTTTTATGCGCTCTGACAGGGAAAGATTATCGTCCATGGTGAAATGCAGATATACAAGCCGCTTTTCCTCTGCCTTATCAATCCAATTTACCTTGAACCAGTGCCGGGGGCTGTCCGGGTTGCAGTTGAACCAATACTTGGAACCGTCCACCGAACACCGCCCGGTTGCCTGATTGACGAATGATTCCGGCATTAGGGCTACTTCATCAAAGAACATTCCGGCTAGTGTGATACCCTGAATCAAGTCCTGTGACCGCTCATCTTTTCCGCCGAATATGTAAAAGTAGTTGACCGTGTTCCCCTTGCTTACAATCAGCAGATTGTCGCTTCTCTTGTCTATCACGGTATACTTTCTGCTCGCAAGCATCAGTTTCAGCCAAAACAAAACGTTTCGCCGGAAGGAGCCGATTGTCTTCCCTGCCATACCAAAATTCTGCTGATTAAAGCTGTTCATAGCCCACAGCACATATGACAGGGACATGGACAGCGTTTTTCCGCTTCTGATTGCCCCATCTGCTATGATTCCGTCCATATCTTTGACTGGACTTGCAGGACACCACCAGGTCAGGACTTTCTTCTGCTTGGTGGAGAACGGCTTGAACTGGAAGCCTTGCTTCTTGACCTTTGCTTTCATGGCGGCGGCTCGTTTTGCTATGCCTTTGCGGATATTTTCTATTCGGGTGTTGATGTCGCTCAATCAGTGTCACTCCAATCAAATCTTTGTCCACAATTACTACAATAATTTGGTGCATAATGATTATCCATAACACCCGAATCATGCTTAACAATAACCCTTTTTCCGCACTCACAAACAAATCTACTCGTGTAGTCACTAAGATTTAATTCAAACTCCGGCTTCTTCCCCCTCTGCCTTTCCCTTGCCTCCCGGCATTCCTCGACTGTGCCGATTGCAATATATTCCTCTAATGCAGATACCACTAATGCATCTGCGCAATAGCATTTTCCATCTTTGTAACTTCCGCATTCGCCCTCACAGTTATCAAGGCATAATTCGTTATTATTTTTTAATGATTCAATCGCTTCCATAATCTCCATCTTCCTCTACCTCGCTTTCCTCCCACACTTCCGCTGCCGTTCCGTTCAGCGCGTCCATGAAGTTATCCTCTGCTTCTTCCTCCGGCTGGCTGTCCTTGACCTGGCTTTCCAGCTTCAGGAGTTCGATTTCAAGCTTCTGCTCATTGTCTATGTTCCACCCCTTAAAATTGTTCCGAAGGCTGAACTGTGCGCCGTTGGAGCCGTCCCGGTCAAATAGGCGGCTCTCGGCGTATTCCTCGATTCTGGTCTTCGCGCGTGTAATCGTGTTCATAAACTCTTTCTTTCCTTGATAATTCAACAAGGAAAGTCTTGTCGTAAATCCCAATGCCAACGCCAATCCCGTCACAGTCGGCGGTTTCGGTGCTTTTATCCAGCAAGGATAGCCATATTTATTGATTACCTGCTTTCCTTCATCATCAAGAAGCGGCTCACCCTCGCAGATTGCAAAGTACTGTTCAATTTTATCTTCTATTTCCTCCACACTCTTGTACTTTGGAGGTCTGCCAACGTTAGCCACTTTCTCTCACCTCAATCTGCAAATACTTCCAGCCCGTCATTCGCTCATTTCTTCCAATGCGGCTTCGGCTGCTTCTTTTGTGAGAAACCAAGTCTTTTCTAATGTTTTCATCGAAACGCTTATTGTTTCCAATGTTTCATTTATACGCAACATTGGGAAAATACCATTTCTCACAATATCAAATTTTGATACCATACATTTAAAAATTTCTCCCTTAAAAACAATCCAAGCCGTATCCCCCACCGCACAAGGCAGTTTTAATAGTCTGTTTTGTTCCTCTAAGTCCTCATAGTCTGCCAGTTTTTCATAAACAACAAAATCAGGCGCACCTTTGTTTATCCTAACAAATTCATTTCCATCTACTTTATCCCTTCGTGTCAATCTCTCCATATTTCCCTTTCCCTCCACAATCCCTCTAAATCCCCTGATGACTTTAAAATTGGCTTCATGCGGCGTTGCCCCGACACCTTTACAACCGGATGGGCATGAGGGCATTATTATTCTTTGCCATCGGTCACACTCTATTTCCCGCCCAAGGTCTTAACGGTTGCCAATTTTATGCCTAATGATATTCTACAGGAGATTTTAGGGGGAGTTGTACCAAGTTAAAATTGATTAGACAATACTTTTATACTGTTCTGTCTTTCTTCCCTCTTTTTGCTTTTCTTTCAGTTTCATTTCAGCGTCAGCAAGGGCATTTTGCAGTCTTTCCAATTCGTCATCAACTTTTTTATTGACACTCACCCTTTCGGAATACTGAAACATTTCATTTGTGGTATTGATTGCAAAAGCCATAGATTCTGCAAAGTGAACCGCCGCTTGATGGGCGGCAAGCCTTTTCCTCGCTTTTTTAACTTCCATCTTTTCATCAAAACAATACCATTTCAGATAATCCCGCCGTTTCTTTGCTTTTTCCGCTTTCCGTTTCTTCTCCTGCTCTTCTTTCCACTTTCTGTCAAGATATTCCTCATACCGTCTTTGGCTGTCGTAATAATCACTTATCCATTGGTCTAAGTCTGTATCATCATCAAAACTATAGCAGGGCGGCTCTATTGGTGTTCCATTCGGAGAAGATGTCATACCTCCAGGACAAATTTCTTCTGCCAATAATGGGCAGTTTTCACAATCTTCTATTTCCGACGCTTTCATTTCCCTATCCTCCTTAACTCCTTATCAAACAAACTAAGATAGTATCTCGACAATCTTTACCGCCTTATCATAAGGCAATGTTTTCTTGTTGAGTTTTTCCATAAGTGACAATGCCTTTGAAATAACAGCATTTTCCTCTATGCGCTTATAATCTTCCTCTGTCGGGATTGATAAACGTGCTCCACCTCTCCACGAATCACAACCCATTTCACGACCGTATTTGTCAAATTGAGAACCGCTACTATCAATCCGTATTCTACCAGTCGGAGTAACTCTCGTAACTGTTTCAATCCGTTCTACAGTTCCAGAAAAATTCCAGAGTCTGTAAAGAACCTTATCCCCTATTTTAACATTCAATTCTTCATACATTCTTCTTTCCTAACCTCCCTATATTGTCAAGTGATTTTCCTTAAAAAATCAAGGAATTTATAGTTACATATCTCAGATGAATGAGCCAAGGAGATGGACATTTCTCTGTATCTGGTACGAAAATAGAGGGTGAAGGGTACACGAAGTAGAACGTCTTTGTTTTCGCTCTACATGGCCTTATGTATACCCATCCTTCTATGGCAGCGTACCTCCCGTGTCTACCAGGATCACCCTGCATCTCTGCCGGGGTCCTAACTTCCTTCGTCCCGCCTGTCCATAACCAGGGTGCCAGCTCAGCTCCTAACCAGGGTCATGCCCTATGGAAAATATTCCTGCCGGCTACCGGCTCATTCTTTGTATAAGTCTTACTGACCTGTCCCGTATGCTTCCCTCACCGGCACCTTTCGGTGGACGTTTTCCCGGATCGTTCCCCATACTTTCCAGCTTTCCTGCCACAGCTGGATTCAACCCTCAATCAAAATTTTTGGAAGTCCAACCCAACTATGACAGGGCATTGCCTGCTTGTGGTTTATGTCCGTTTATTACGCTGCCTGGATCTGTGGCCTCCTGATGTCGCCCATCAGTTTTCCGGCATCATAGTCTACACCTTTTGTCAGTATCGTGTAGAATATCCTCAGGACCTTACACGCTACCGCTACGACAGACTGCATCTTCTTTAATGGGTTTTCTTTACGTGTCCGGTAATACCCATGTATTGCCCTGAACTCCGCATTCTTCCCAATCAAGGATATCGCTGCTTCATACAGCACATACCTCAGGCGTTTCCTTCCCCTGTAACTGATCCGGCTTTCGCCGTTATGCTTCCCGGAATCATTCGCCACAACCGCATATCCCGCCAGCTTCTGTAACTGCTTTGGGTTGTCAAAACGTCCAATGTCTCCC
>KE159642.1:0-16234 GCA_000403315.2 Lachnospiraceae bacterium A2 | reverse complement strand
CCAGCGCCTCTCAGCTTTGCGTCCCTCCATATCCGGTCCACACCTTCCACCCCCAGTTTTCTGATGTCCTCCGGCAGCGGCGCCTCCTTCAGCACCATCCTCCCGCTCACCGCCTTCAAATCCCCATAAACGTCTTTATATTCAGGGAAGTAGATGGCGAACCATCTGGCCAGGCGGTTCCTGATCCTCGTGAGCTCCTCCTGCGTCTGGAAGCGCAGGTTTGACAGGCTCCTGATCTCTGCATAGATACCGGTTGGTATGTAAGGGTACGAGAACCGTCCCTCGTTGACAAGCGCAGCGATCGTCTTTGGGTCTTTACGGTCATTTTTGTTGGGGTTGTTGTCATCCAGTTCTTTTGATTTTTTCACGTGGTGGGGATTCACATGCACAGGCCTCATCCCGCTGTCCTGCAGGAATTTCCCCAGGGCAAACCAGTAATGCCCTGTCGGCTCCATGCCCGGTATTACGGCAGTTTTGCCGTATTTCTCCGCTATGTCCCCCATCCATGCTTTGAATGTCTGGAATCCGGCCTCTGTGTTGCTGAACTCCAGCGGTTTCTTTGTATACTCGTAGTTGCGCCAGTCAAATGCCCGGGCATAGTGGGTTTCACTTCCCACATCAATTCCAACAATCAGAGTTTTTTCAGTTATGGATGCAATTTTTGCGTTCTGTGTGTTATAATTCATCTTGGATACCTCTCTGTTCAATAAGATTTTTACTAACCCGCTAAGCCAGTAATCTTATTTTACTCTGAGGTATCTTTTTATCAACCACCCTTCTTGGAATTCCCTATATTTGAATTATACAGGAAGCTCCTTACCAAACAAACTGTAAAAATATTTCCTAATCCATCTCCATTATTTCCAACACATCAACACCAAGAGCATCTGCCAATCTTCCAGCGGAAACTGGCGTTACTTCCCTTTGATTGATAATAACATTCATCCTCGCCCGGCTTACGCCATAGGCTTCTGCCAAATCTGCCACGGTCATTTTCTTTCTTGCTCGGCAAATATCAATCTTCTTTCTATCCATCTTCATTTCCCTATCTCCTTCATTTTCTCGTTAAAAATACTAAAGAAATATCTCCTAATCCCATAAAAATCCGTCCGGCAGTACGGAATCCGCTCCATTTCTTTCAGCTCCCATTTCACTCTCAAAGCGTCATAGGACTTGTTTTGCGTGACAGACAGTAAAATGTACTCTGCAATCGTTTCATTGGCTGTATGAGCCGCCTGTGAAGCGAGAGAGGAATATCTGCCGGACTGTATAAGTTTTTCTAATTCCTCAACCCTTTCATCTGTCAAGCCGTAGTATGCTAATGAGTGCCGGGGCGTTCCCTGATATTGTGGCTCCTGCGGTATGTTGAAAATGCTCATCTGCTCAAAGCCGTTGTAATCCTCGCAGTATGTAATTTTTTCTTTACATTCCGCACATTTTCCGCATACAGTTACGCATGTCCAGCATAGGCAGGTGTGGCATTTTCTGCGCATGGTATCACCTCATTACTGACTGTTTCTAAATTCCTCCGCAAATTCATTTATGACCGGACACCATGTAATCGCTTCATTCTCCGCAAAAGACTTCAGCAATAAATCTCCTTTTTCCTGATATTTCTTTGTCAACAACGACATCTTTTGGGTGTATGCTTTCACATTCTGGTCTACAAGAAAATCTTTATATGCCGCCCATATCGTATTTTGAATATGCGTAATCTCCTTATGCCTTTCCTCTATTTTTTCCTGCATGATAATCTCCTTAAATACCAAAGCTACTAAAGCTACCAAGTTTTCAAACAAACATTAAAATCATTTTTCTTTACTACTATTACTACTATCTTTTCTATATATATTTATATATGTATACTTTTTTAATATAGTGGTAGCTTTGGTAGCTTTAGTAGCTTTCCAGTAAAATCAATGGTTTCAGACGTTACTTTAAGGCTACCAAGGCTACTATGGCTACCAAGTTGTTCTGTTTTTAACTACTCAAATGGCAATTCTCCCTGCAAATAATCATCTACATTCATAAATTCATCTTCTGATTTTTGGCTACCATCTTGCGAAAAACCCTCATTTTCAAATGAGTTGGTAGCTTTGGTAGCTACTTGGTAGCTATCTGGTAGCTTTTTCTGAAACAGTTTTTGCCGCCCATATTCTTTATAAGTAGTTGGGCTTTTCACCCTAGACCAACCTGGAATTGATAAAATAATATCGCTGATCTCAGATGATTGCCACTTCTGCGGTCTACCATTTTCTTCTAAGGCTTCTTTCCAGATTTCAAGCACACAAGTACGCTGTTTATCTTCAAGAAATGCTCCAATAATTCCGACTTTCCCATCATCAGCCATGCTCTCATCCTGTAACCGCCGCGCCTCGTCCCGGCACGAATCCGGCAGGAGCAGTTCTGGCTTTTCCTCTTTCCAGATATGTACTGCCTGCGCCCATGCCGCTTTCATGTCCTCAATGGCTTCTGGAACGAAAAGGCTCTTTGTAGGTTTGTTCACTCCCGTCTGAATAATTAAAAATCTGCGGTTCCCTGTTTCATCTTGCAGGAAGTCACTTTTATTTGTGGTTCCGGCAAACACGCACTGCCGCAAGAATATGTCTGCCCTGCGCTCATATGGAACCCGGTACTTGTCCTGAACAGCGGTCAGGAACCGCTTCACACTCTCCACGCCCCCAGCAGTCCGTGCCAGTGATTTCAGCTCTGCAAGCTCCACAATCCAACTTCCCATAAGTGATTGTGCCGCCTTGTCAGAATCCAAGCTGTCAAGGGAATCATTAAACCAGCTATCATTTAATGACATCATTTTAAGGAATGTACTCTTTCCTAATCCTTGTGGGCCAGTAAAAATCATTGTATAATCAAACTTGCATCCAGGTTCATACACTCGCGCAACGGCGCCCAGCATCCAAAGGCGCATGACCTGATAGGAATACTCTGTATCTTCTACGCCTAAATAGTCCGGCAGCAAGCTTCGTATATGCTCCTCCCCATCAAATTCTAGGCCGTCCAGAATGTCCCGTACTGGGTGGAATTTGTTTCTCATAGACACATTTTTGATAGCGTCAAAATAATCGTTCCTGTTTTTCACTCCATAATCTGTCTGTATGATAGAATACAGTGCCGCGTCATCGTGGCTGCCCCATGCACGGTCGCAATTTTCGCTTTCCCACGGGATTTCCCCCATTAGGTATTCTTGCCTTGAAAACTCGTCAAATTTAATCTTTCCGGCAAATCTGCTGTCATTATCCATGATGATTTCAAAGTTTCTAACCGTCTGCTGAAGCTTTCTGCTTTTCTCGTTCCCGTCATTGTCATACTCAATCTTGTAATCAAGCATTTGCAGAACATCAGCGATATTGGAATCCGGCGGCGCACTGTTGGAAGAAACGCCGCTCTTGTATTTCCTCTTTGTTTCCCGATCAATTTTTTTGTAAGTATTCAGCTTTTCCTCAAATATTCCCTTTATCCCTAAATCTTTAGCTTTTAGCTTAAGGTCTGAAATCAGATCGGCTCTCTTTGTTTCATCTTCCTCATTCAAAATTTCTTCAAAAATTTCACCGGAAAGAATCTCTTCCTTGTTCAGTTCATTTAATGGCTTCATAACATTCCTCCGGATCGTTTAAAAGTTCCCATAGATACTCTTGGTACTGTAATGCGTTATAAGTATCTGCCCAAGCGTCAGACAGCGGTTCAAGCCTATCAAGCCATTTACGGTATACGTCCATCAGAAGATAGTTTAGTTCCCGTTTTCGCTTCAACTTTTCCTCTGTCTTACGTTTCATTTCCCGCTTTTTCTGCGCTTGGTAAATTTTCAACCTTGCGGAGAAACTATTTTCATAGTCTCCCCCAAGTGCTGCATATGCCTCTTTGAAAGATATTCCGTCCATCAGCATTACAAAAGTGAATATATCCCCGTTTGCGCCGCAGCCAAAGCAATTAAAATCTTTCTTATATATCTTCATGCTCGCCGTCTTTTCCTTGTGAAACGGGCAGCATATAAACCCTGCCCTGTTCGGCTGCGGCAGTCTGTACCGTTCAAGAATATCTTTCATGGAATAGAGGTCTTTTATTTCTTCCTTAGTCATACTCTTTTATTCCACGCTTCTACAAATTCTTCCCAATCATGTGTATGAGCAGAAAATTCTAATCCACACTCACAATGTATTGAAATAGGGTCGCCGCCACTGTCAGGGTCATAAAAAGTCGGACACCAATCCCTATCAGGAATATACATATCTTTTTCAATATCAATTTCTTTTCCGCATTTTGGGCATGGTTTTAATTCAGTTTCATCCATCTATCTGCCCTCCAAGAATTTCTATAATTTTCTGCCCCGTTTCTTCCTTTTGGCAGAAAACAAAGTCATTCATCAACATATTTCCAAATATATCCTCCTGCGTGTTTTGATTTTCCATTGCAAGCTGAAAGAATATTGTTTCTGCTTTTAATTCCATTCTTTCTTGCCGCATCTGCCGCAGAATTATAAGTTTCTAAAATTTCATTTGTGTCTTTATCAATTTTTGCAACTTTTCTTCTGTTTCCAGATATTTCAGACTGCCAAGGCTTATTAAACAAAACTTTTTCTATTGGCATACCTTTCATATATCTGTCGTATGCAGTATGATATTTAACTCCATACTTTTCGCACATTTGAGCAAGTGACAATGTTTCTCCATTGTATGTAACATGAATTGTTTTCCGTGTGTTATTGTTCTGTTCTTCATGTGTTGCCCACTGGCAGTTAGACGGATCATAATTTCCATTTACGTCTTTGCGGTCTATTGTAAGTTCATCAGAATATCCGTTCTCCATAGCCCACTTATAGAAATTTTCAAAACCACTATCTCCTAGCCACTCTGAACAAATTTTGATTCCTCTTTCACCGTAATTTTGGTAACTTTCTGAATTTGAATTTAAACATCTGTCTTTCATTCCAAGCCAAATATTATGTATTCTTGTGTGCGACATACCATGCTTAATTGGCATATATTTCTTTACACAGCCGCAATGACTTTTACCATGATATATCAATGCCGCTTTTCTTACTACCAATTCATTTCCGCAGTCACACCGGCATAGCCATTGTGTATCTTGAAAATTTGACGTTTCTGAATAGAAATTCTCCACTCTTTTTACAACATACAATTTTCCAAATCTTCGGTCAGTCAAGTCAATCATTTTGCTCATTCTTCTCACCGTCCTTTCTGAAATTCTCAAAAGCACAGTTTGTCAACACCTTTAATTCTTCCAGTGCATCCATTGTCATTTCACCAAGCAGGACAAACGCCCACTCAAAATCTCCAACTGAAAACTCCTTTTGATGAAAAATAGCGGCAAATAAAGTATTCTGCAAGCTGTGAATCCGCTCCGCATTAAACCGCAATTCCTCAATTCTGTACGCCATTTCTTTCTGTGACATAATATCTACCTCCTATATGTTAGCATATTATATATATTATGCTAACATACGTTAGTAGATTAGTCAATAAATTTTTGATACAATGTGCTAACAAAGGTTAGGAGGTTTTGTTATGGCTGTATCAAAAATTCAAACAGGTCTTAGGATTGACGAAACAACTTATGGAAAATTAAAAACCATATCTGAAAGTGAAAATCGCTCTTTAAATAATCTGGTTGAGTATATACTCAAAAACTATCTTTCAGATTACGAAAAAAGGAATGGTACTATTCCGGTTGCTCCTTATCCAGAAAATTAAGACCAATATCCACAAGCACAAGAATTAGCTGATTGATTGATACTCCAATTCGGTCAGCTCTTTCTTTTATTCTGTTATACTGGTTTTCTGGTATTCTCAATCCCGTCTGTATCTTATCCTCCATCTCCCAATCCTCCACTTAAAATTTCTATAATCCGTTTTCCAGTTTCCTCTTTTGAGCAAAATTGAATGTCAACTCCATAGCGGTCACGAATCGTACACAGCGACTTGTAGAGCTGATTACCGTCAACTGCCTTTGCTGATATTACGTCCTTCACACGCTTTCCGTTGACCGTTTTCCATCGTATCTGATACTTGCGGGGGTTTTTCCAAAAGAACACGTCCTCTAATGTCTTTATATCTGCTCCATGCTCGCAGAGGATAACCAATTTTATCCCCTGCTCTTTTGCACGAAGCAATTCAGCTTTAAAGCGTTCGTGCTGTTTGCTGCTCACATTCCCGCATATCTCCTGCAAGTCCTTTTTGCGGTCAATTACCAGTCTCGGATTGTCCAAAGACTGATAATCTCCCACATACATTTTTGAGCGGAAATACTGCACTCCAAGCGCGTCAAACTGCCCTTTTATACGCTCCCATTCTTTAGCGTGTTCTCTAGTATCGACCTGCACCTGCATACTCACACCGCCTTATCAGCTTCTATGACTTCAAAAAATGATTTAGGGCGGCAATATGTACCAGTGTCGCACTTTAACTCATATACCGTGTCATACTCAAAAATCACATCATAGATTTTACCCTCTGTCAGGTCAAATCCACTGACTAATGCTTTTACTTTCATACTGTCCGCCCTCCTAGTTAAACGGTAATTCTTCGTCAATACCGTCCGGAATATTCATAAACCCATCACTTCCCGGCTCTCCATAGTTCGGCATACTGCCACCCTGCTTGTACTCCTTATATGCCTTTGTCTCACTCATATCAGGAATGGCAGCATCCGCAACCTTGTCAAGCGATACAAACCACCGTAGGACACGCTTTTTCTTTTCCTCGCCATTGTAGTAGTCCATCTGTTCCCCGAACACGCCGCCGATTTTCTTACCTTTGAAGCATTGGCAGAACTTATCCCCCCACTGTACAGAGAAGCCGGCGTTTGAGTGTTCCACGCACGTTGTAAATGTCTTGAAATTGCGTGTGCATTTACCGTCTGCGTCCTCTGTCAGTATGTACTGTGTTGCCTGATTAGGCCACTTCTTATCCGGCCGGATGTCGTTCTGGAACTGCTCCATAAAGTACCCCGGCTGTTTATCGTCCTCCGCAAAGTCAAACAGCACAACAATCATATCTTTTCCAGTCTTTGATTTTGTTTCATTGACTTGCTTAATTACCAGCCTATGCCCTCCAAGTTCCACGGGGATAAATCCTCCCCCGGCCTGCGTCTCTTCATAATTATTAGGCTTCTGCATATCCTACCTCCATGTGGTTTCTTTCTTCTTTTCTACACTCTTTTCTCCATACTTCAATTCTACAGCCTTTACTTCTCCGTCATCATCTGTATGCACTTTCATATCCACAAGATTTAATTCCTGTAATACTTCCTGCAAAGGCCTACTATAAAGTTCACCTAATTTCATCCTTTTCTAATCCTCCTTGTAATAATCCCTGATTGCCTTTTCCACCAAAAGCAAATCATTGTCAATTGTCAGCGTTTCAAACATTCCAATGGGGGACTTGCTCACAGCCCCGTCCGATGCCTGCGTCACAAATAAATGTTTGCCGGATTCCTCAATACACCGCAGGACGATGGTAAACATGCCCTCCAAGCAAACTTTGTCATCAATCAATTTCCCGATTGTTTTGGCTTTAACATCTCCGAAATCGTTTTTATCCTCATGCATCAGAACATAGACTATTTTATCTTGCTGCACTTTTTCTGTAATAAAAGTAATGAGATTCCAAAAATGATCTCCAATCTTATTGTAAAAGACAAAAGTATCATTGCCTTTTCCTGCGCTTGAATGTCCCCTCATGAACATATTTGTAAGAAGATACCCTGCATCATCAATTACAATGTTTCCGGCCTTTGAACCGATAAGGCACTTCATAATCGTCTGATAATCGTCCGTTTTCCACCCGTCCACCTTTCCCTTGAATGGCAAAGGCTTATTTATTACCCTGATAAGATTCCAGTCAGGATTGCCCGAACAGTTCCGCAGGCTTGTGCTTTTGCCGGAACCCGATTTTCCAATAATCAATACTGGCGTTGCCATATTTCCCTAATCCTCCAATCTCCTAATTATCGGTAATTCCCAATTCCTCACAGACATCTTCACAGTATGCACAAAAATCCGATTCCATAAAGAATCTCTTTGCAATACTGGAATTGCCCTCGCTTAAATCCAAATAATGCTGATAAAGCTGTACTGCTTTTATGGTTTTTCCTTTATCTTCCCTGATTTTCAAAAGAGCATACTCAAAATCAACTAATGGCTGAATGTGTTCCCACCGCATTTTATCAATTTCTTCATCTGTAAGGTCTTTTGCCCTCTTTACTTTTCCTCTTAATTCTGGTTTCATATTCATTTATTTTCCTCCTAATTCAGCAGGACAGCTTTTAAACTGCCCCGCCTTTCCCATAGTTACAGTTCAATCACAGTCAATTCCTTACTATCTGTGGTTCTGGTAGATATGAACTGCAACCCTTTTTCCTTACACTTGCTGTACAGCCGCTCACGCATTTCTGTAGACAACTTTTCCACTCCATCAATAAGGATAATCTGCAAGCCTGCCGGGTTCTGGATTGCCACATCAATACACAAATCCAGCTTCTCACCCTCTGACAGATTGCTCACCGGCAACCCATTGATAAGCGGAATACCATCCTTGACAGACAATCCCTCAATCGGAATCGTGGCTTTCTCCAAAATCTCACCGGGCAGATTCCGGGCTTTCTCAATCTTCTCCGTGTAGGAAGTGGACTTCTTTGTCAGTTCTTCAATATCTTTCTGTAAAGACAGCATCCGGTGCCACTCGTTGATATGAGACTTCATCTTCTCGGTATCTTCTGCCTTTTTCAGCAGCGCATCAACCGGCTGCAGCTCCATATCAACATACTCTGAATATGACATTACCATTGATTCATGCTTTGCCACGTTCTCCCGATATTCGCTCTGAATGACCTTCTCTCGGTCTGCTCTAACAGAAGATAAGCCGGATTTCTCTTTTTCAAGGGAATTAATCTGCTCTTTCAGTGTGGCAAGCTGCGTCTCAATGTTACGCTCCTTTGCTGCCATTTCGCTGTTCAGGGCAGACAAGGCAATATCTCTGTCGGCTTCAATCGCCCGGAGTTTGTTCTCATATCCGTCTTTCAGCCGCTTTGCTTTCTCAATTTGTTCATTAGATTTGCGGATTTTCTCAATCTGCGTGTACAGCTCACCGACATTTACATTTTCCCACTGGCTGCCATCATAATCCTGCGGCAATGCTGCCTTGATGTCATTTACAACGGATTTCTTCGACTTTATGTCCCGGTTCACGTCCTGCCGGCTACGGAAATATGTACCGTTCTCTGCCTGAATGTCATTCAAAACAGCCAGAATGTTCTGCTCATAATTCACATCTGCCGGAATCTCCCCGAACCATCCCCGGATTGTCTCCATGTTCCACGGAAAATCAATCATATTAAGGATTGTGGCGTTCTGCTCTTTCTTTCCCATCCGCATGAACTCCATCGGCTGTAACTGTAACGGCGTGATAATGTCACGCAGGAACGCTTCCGGACTGGGAACGATATTTCCATTCTGTTTGACAGACTTATAATCCGTCTGTGTTGTCCTGGATTTCCTGTTGATGCTCAAGCCGGTATCCGTTTCAATGATAATTTCGCCCTCCGTCTCGCCGTTCCGCACGATGTAGTCCCGGTCTGATTTGTTAGTCAGCGCATACTTGATAGCGTCAATCACGGACGTTTTTCCGGTTCCGTTCTCGCCAATCAGCTCCACGCTACGGCTGTCCAATTCCTGCTCTGTTATTCCGAACAGATTCTTGATAATGATTTTTGATACTTTCATTTTCCCTATCCTCCTATGATTTTTTATCTGATAACCAAATGGTCGCCCCGCTCTTTCAGCACTGCAAAAGGCAATTCTGCGCCTTTCTTGAGTGCTTCACGGATTTTGGTGTTGTCCGGCTCTTTCCGGCAGTATTCGTCCGGGATTGCCGCATCTGGCACAATCTCCATAGGCTGTAATCCACCGTTTTTCTGGATGCCGAAGCTGAACAAATCCGTCTTGAATTTCGTCTTGCCAGTGGCTTTCATGCTCTCATACAAGTGCTGTTTGAGCATCTTACTACGGTTATTGAGGGAATCCCGTCTTGCTGTCATGCGCTGAATTTCAGCGTCATACTTTCCAGCTTCTGCCACCAGATCTTTCAGTACCCTTGCATACCCATCAGCCTTAATCTCAAACTCTCCCTCAATCCCCTCCAAGGTGTCCTTGAAAGCCTGCGGGTCAAGGTTATCCTCTTCCTCCAACATTTCCAACAAGCGGAGATAATCCCCTGTGATTTCATATAATGTACTCATTCTTTCCTGATCCTCCTGATAAAATTATCCTTCTTTCACTTCAATATGTACCATCTCATCATCATAAACATCGCCGGCGGAAGCATTCCTGCACCATTCTTCTGCCCTGGCTGACTTCTCGTCATGGTCACCAATCTCATTCTCAATCTAAAACCTGATTTCTTCCGGCTTTCTCATGGTACATTCAAAATCCCACAATGTTAAATGGTATATCATTTTCCCTATCCTCTCTTTCTCCCTGTTCGTAAGCATGTGCCAGTCGGTTTCTCATTTTCCGCGTCCTCTCCATTTCTGCCTCATGTTTTTCAAATTCATCGTAATTGTCTGGTATCCTCTCAAACATCATCCCACCTCAAATCCAAGGAACTTCCCGCACATCTCCCTATCTATTGGGTATTCCTCATTTTTTACGTAATCTTCAAAGATTCTAGCCCTGATATTTTTTTCTATTTCCTGCTCCATTCCATCCAGGGACTTCAATAAAAATTCAAGCTTTTGGGAATCCATTATTAGCTTCTCAAATTTTTCTACCGAAATCGTAATTGTATCCATTTCATACCTCCAACTCCATCTGCCAAAAGCTGCTGCCTTCCAACTTTTCCAAAAGTGCAGCATTTTCTTTCCTTTTCCGTTCTTCTTCCAGGCACTCTGGGCAAACCCCCTGCACAAGTTCCCCATGGTCGCAGTTCCCGCCGCAGGATTCACATACCACCATCAGAACCCTCCTCTGTATCGCCAGCGGAAACTTTCCCGTCATTGATAATGATGGTTTTCCCATTCCGCTCATAATCCTCACTGCACTCATGCGCCGTCTTTTTGCTGTAGTCCAAGCAAATCCCTCCTTTCATTTCCCGGCCGCCATCCACTTTGCCAGCCCCTCCGTATCAAACAGTATGGCACTGTTTTTCTTGGGGCTAATCTTCCAAGAAATCCCATTTCCTTTCGTCCTGAAAATCCTCATTAGGTAGGATTCTGACAGGCCATAATCCCGCACCAGAACTGTTTTTTTCATAACTTTTTCTGGGAACTTCATAAACCTTCACCTCCCCATGTAATAAATAATCATGTACAGGGCTATGAAGCCCATCACCATTGCCACCATCCCGGCAATGAAGTAGCAGATAAATTTGAACTTTTCAAAGCTCATAGGCTCCCGGTCTTTCTTTCCGTGCCTTAAAATAATTTCATCCATAATTTTCCTCCATTTTGTAAACAAATGTTCTATTTGCACTTGCCATCACGGGAAATTTATGGTAATATTAATCCTGTAATGACTACGTACACTAGTTCGTTACCATGCTCCAGGGTGATGCTCCACCGCTGGGGCTTTTACCTGCACTCCGTTATCCCAACCTGCTCCATGTCTTTGTCAGCCTTGCACCACGGGCAGTACATGGTTTTAATATGCCCGTCGCCAGTAGGCCTTTTTAATTTTGTGGCAAATACTTTATTGCCGCAGCCCGGGCACTGGAATGTACGGATGCAGAATTTTCTTCTTTTCCTCATTTCTTTTTCTTCCTGTTTTCCTCATTTCCCAAATACCAAAGGACTGAAAGGAAAACCTCTGCAAGCAGCGTGAAGCCGATTCCGCAGACAAATTCACTGATATACAACTTTCCTCACCTCCTTACACCGCCGCTGTTCTTTCTGGCTGGTTCTCTTTTATATGGAGCAGTTCTGAATCACTAGCCCTGCTCTCTGCCACTCCGAGAAAATACCCCTTTTCAAACGGGGACATAAGGGGAAGGGCTGCAGCAATGGTTTTCATGATGTCTTTTTCTTTTTCTGTCACAATTTCCACTTCCTTTCTATTTGTGATATAATTCCTTTATCAAAAATAAAGGAGAAATGATATGAATTTTTCAAACATGACAAACGTTATTAATTCGACTATCAGAGAATCTAGCAAACTAAGAAATTTCGAAAAAGAAATTGAGCGCGGCTTAGATTATGAAAATCTCGAAGCGATAAAACGCATTGCAGACAGTGCGGAATCCCAGGCTAAATCCTCCGCTGTTCAAGCCGAATTAGCTGTAAAACAATCTCAAAAAGCTGACATAAAAAGCTGGGTCGCTATTTTTATATCCATATTTACCTTAATTGTTGAGTTCATGGCTTATCATGAAGAAATATTCTCTTTTATGTTAAAAATTTTCAACTAAGCAGCTTTATAATTGCCGGGATTACACCAGCAATTGCCGCAAATACCGAGAACCCAAGGGCAACATCGGAAATGTCTATGGGTTTTCTTTTTTTATTTTTCACTTCTTCACCTCCCATCTCGTGATTATGCAACTATTATATATCGCATAATCACTATTGTCAAGAATATTTTTGTTGACAATATCACTTTTTTTTGATATGATAATTTTGCAAGGAGGTGGAAATTTGAAAGACAGGCTGAAAGAGCTACGGAAAGAGCTTGGACTTACACAGGAAAAGTTTGCTGAGCGGTTGAGTATGAAGAGAAATACAATAGCGACATATGAAATAGGAAGAAACGAACCTATCGATGCTGTCATAGCTCTTATCTGTCGGGAATTCAACGTCAATGAAACGTGGCTCCGTACAGGGGAGGGGGAAATATTTAACCCTTTGACAAGAAATCAGGTTATAACTGATTTTGCCGGAGATTTAATCAAGGAGGATGGGACATTCAAAAAACGCCTGATTGAAGCACTGGCGAAAATGGATGAGCCGGGATGGATTGCACTGGAAAAGCTGGCGAATGAACTCATAAAAAAGGACTAGGAAAGTCCTAGTCCAAAAGTTTTTTAATAAAACGGTATATTAATTCCAAAATTTCTTCATCATCGGAGTTGTTGATAAGTTCGATGATGAGTTTTTTATAATCCATGACCGTACCCCCCCCCCTCAATTTTTAGAATGTATGTTCTGTTATTATGATAGTACTTACATTCTCGTTTGTCAAGAAAATAAATAAACAGTGTGAAAATTTTATCGAATCATAAGGTTAAACCGCCATAGGCGTTTTAATAAAAAATACAACCAAAGAAGGGAGAATAAGAACATGAAAAAGAAGAAAGGCGGAAAATTAAAGTGGATTATCATTGTCCTAATTGTTATCGGGATTATAGGAGCTGCCGCAGGTGGAAGTGAGGATGACAAAGTAAAAGATGCCACAGAAGAAGTAAAAAATAACGATGGAAAGAAAGAGGATAAGGGAGATTATAAAGAAGATTCAGAGCCAGAAGAAAAAACAGAATTTTACCTGGGAGAAACGGCAGAGCAGAAAAACGTGCAGATTACGCTTGCTAATATAACTGAATCCTCGGGAAGTGAGTTTGCAAAGCCGGATGAAGGTAATATATTCTTAATCTGTGAATTTGAAATTGCAAATAATTCCGAAAAAGATATAAATATCAGTTCGGTGATGAATTTCGAAGCATATTGCGATGATTACTCTTTGAACCAAGATTTAATTGGGCTGCAAGCACCAGAAGCAGAAGGAAAGAATCAATTAGACGGGAGTGTTGCTGCAGGAAAGAAAATGAACGGAATAATCGCTTATCAGGTTCCGGCAGATTATAAAACCATGGAAATCAATGTAGCACCTGATTTCTGGTCTAGTAATGATATGAAGTTTATCTACACAAAATAAATAAAAGAAAAACCGCCCGGTGCTACCAACACCGAACGGCTTTACATAGATACCGAAGATGATACCTACAATCCAAAAATATTGTATCATCTTCGGGGGCAGCTTGCAAGCGGAACATACATTCCGGCCGGCTGTTATTTTTATACCCATTTTTAAAGATTCAATATCGATGTCAATTAATAACATGGGGATTAACGCAATTTCCCCTAAAGCACAGAAACCATAAACCTTTAAGGCAACATCGATGTTGATATAAAATTGGCGAACATAAAAATATATTTCACAATAAATTTAGGGGGATGATACCATGGCAACAGCGAAATACAAGAAGAACTACCGCGGGGAGTATGAAGCGCGGATATGGGACGGGACTTACAACCCGGATGGCAGCAAGCACCGGAAGCGGCTTGTGTCCAAAAAGTCCAGCGCAGACTTAGAACGGCAAGTAAACAGGCTCAAGAATGAAGTCGAGAACGGGAAATATGTCCAGAAAACAGATATATTTTTTACTGATTACGCAAATGAATGGCTGCGCGTGAAAAAAAGCGTCCGGGAGAAGAATACGCAGGCCATGTACCGGAACATCATAAATAAGCACCTTTCGTTCCTTAGCGACATAAAGCTGTCTGAAATCAGGAACAGCCACTTCCAGCTTGCCATAAACAATGCGCTGGAGCACCCCCGCACCTGCCAGCAGATTTACATCACATTCAGGCAGATTATAAAAATGGCCGTTACGGATAATTACATAGGGGCTGGCATGTACGACATGATATGCTCGGACATAAACCTCCCCAAGATGGTTCGGAGGGAAAAAAGGACTTTGACGGAGATTGAAAAAGCTGCGTTGCAGGAAGCGGAATTTACGGATCGGGAACGGGCTTTTGTTTATATCATATACTCCTGCGGATTGCGCCGCGGGGAGGCCTTAGCGTTATCTGTATTCGATTTCCGGGCAGAAAACGGTAAAACTACCGTATCCATAACAAAATCCCTTGTTTTTGATGGAAACACCCCAGAGATAAAGAATATGCCAAAGACAGACCATGGATTCCGGGAGCTCCCGGTTCCAGATGCGGCAGCAAGGTTCCTGAAGGGATATATGTCATCTGTCAAAGGCCCCTACCTGTTCACATGCAGGGACGGAGGGCTGATTACACATTCCTCATATGTGAAGATGTGGAAATCAATCGCAGGGAAAATGAACCGTGCTGCAGGGGGTACGGACGCTTTCCCGGCCATAACTGGTCTGACTGCCCACATCTTCCGGCATAATTACTGCACCAACCTCTGCTATCAGGTGCCAGCCATAAGCATAAAAAAAATCGCGCAGCTTATGGGGGATACCGAAAAGATGGTTATGGATGTTTATAACCACATCATGGAGGAGAAGGAGGACCCGGCCGCTGTAATAAATGACGTTCTGGCGATATGATTTTGCGGACACGCCGCGTACATTGCCATAAATTTTCACGCCGCGGACGCTGTGCGGACATCTAAAATGTCCTAAAAATGCCTATAATCATTTAAATAAAAAAATAGCGAAAACCCTTGGATTTACTGGATTTCCGCTATTTTTCTGCTTATACCATGGAATGAGACATCGGGGATTCGAACCCCGGACAACTTGATTAAAAGTCAAGTGCTCTACCAACTGAGCTAATATCCCATAATGTGACAACTGCCCAGTTCCGGAATCGAACCAGAGACACGAGGATTTTCAGTCCTCTGCTCTACCAACTGAGCTAACTGGGCAAAATAAAAAATTGCGGGGACAGGATTTGAACCTGTGACCTTCGGGTTATGAGCCCGACGAGCTTCCAGACTGCTCCACCCCGCGAGATAAGATGAGTGAATAAGCTATAATGCTTATCCAAATGGATGGAGAAGGATTCGAACCTTCGAAGGCGGTGCCAACAGATTTACAGTCTGCCCCCTTTGGCCACTCGGGAATCCATCCATATGATAAAATATAAAATTTCCAAAGAGCCGATGATCGGACTCGAACCGATAACCTGCTGATTACAAATCAGCTGCTCTGCCAATTGAGCCACATCGGCCTGTACTCTTTTATCTCATAACTTGATTGAATACTGACTATCCAATAAGCATGAAAATGGGACCTACAGGGCTCGAACCTGTGACCCTCTGCTTGTAAGGCAGATGCTCTCCCAGCTGAGCTAAGATCCCATATTTGCTTTGTGCACACCTATACTTTATTGTTAAAAACAACTAAGTACTATATGCAAACGACCCAGAAGGGACTCGAACCCTCGACCTCCGCCGTGACAGGGCGGCGCTCTAACCAACTGAGCCACTAGGCCACTTACTAAAGTATAACAA
>KE159641.1:227674-249904 GCA_000403315.2 Lachnospiraceae bacterium A2 | reverse complement strand
TCGTTTGTCAGTTCATCGGAATTATCATCTTCAAAATAACCGGCAATGATCATATAGATCATCTGGAGCAGGTTTTCCTGATCCGTATGATATCTGAATAATGCAGAATCATTGGTCTTGAAAGCTTTGCCTAATAGCTTATCAATCCCAAGTTTGCTTACGAATTCTTTGATGGGAAGCAAGCCTGCATCGGAGGATAAATCTCCTCCATCAAAATTTATTTTAATCTGTCTATTGCTTTCTAATGGTAAGGTGTTTACAATACTCATAAAGGGCTCCTTTTGTTGGTATTATTTGAGATTAGACACCTTAATTTTATCACAAGTGGATGCTCTTTTTTCATTCACTTGACAGGTGAAAAGCAATATTCAGTTAAAATACAGCAACTATGTGGCTTTCAGACACGCTCTAGTGCGACAGCCCCTTTTTGGAACTGTCATATTGGATATTATAAAAAATGGCCAAATTCAAAATGCCGCTGGTATTCAGCTTAATTCCAAAACAGTTTTTGTGTATGCCCGGGGCGTTTTCCCAAATTCCCGCTTAAATGCTTTTAAGAAATTTGAATAATCCCCAAAGCCGCACTGGAAGCAGGCGTCCATGACAGAACTTCCAGCCCGCAGCATGTTCCGGGATAAAATCAGCCTTTTTTTCATAATATACTGGTATAGGGACAAGCCGGTAAACTGCTTGAACTGCCGGCTCAGGTAATATTTGCTGGTGTAGAGCCGTGCAGCCAAGTGCTCCAGGGACAGGTCCTCCGTCAGATGCTCGTTGATATACTGCAGCATCTGGTTGACTTTCTCATTCTCTGTTACATCATATTTTACCGAGTCTGGCGCGTCGTAATAAGCCCTGCTGATATGTACCAGGAATTCCGTCAGGTAGGCGGAGGCAAGGGCGTAGCCCCCCAGCTCCCGGCTGTGCTTGGCTTCGGAAATTTTGCCGCAGAGCCGCTTTAAATGGAGGATATTCTGGCTGTCCGGCCGTATCAGCCGGTAGTCCTTTAAAGCGGAATCGGTAAAGCAGGTGGTTAAGTCCTCCCCGTAAAAGTCCCTTAAGTGCCCAAAGAAATCGTCGGCAAGCCAAATGACAATCCGCTCATATGGCTTGCCGGGATGGATGTCCGGCCGGTGGATGTCGGAGCTGCTGGTTAAGAGCACATCCCCGGGGCGCAGGTTATAATTCTTCCCTTCAATAATGTAATTCACGTTCCCGGACAGGAAGAAAAAAATTTCGTAAAAGGGGTGCTGGTGGAATTCCACCGTTGGGGGCGTTTCATTATAAGTATGGTGAAATTCGAAGTACCGTTCTGTCATATGTTGTCTGGGATTAAATTTTTCTTTATACATATTTCACAAAAACTCCTTGCTAATTTAAGAAAAAGTGCATAAAAAGGAAAGCTATATGGAATATTATATAGCAAGATTCACCATATTTCAAGCCTGAACCACCACGTCTTAGGTGGGTTTTTTTGGTATACTGCATATATCAGAAACAAGGCCGGTTTTGTACTGTAGAAGCAACTAAAAATCAGGGCTATGCGGCGCCTGCCGGAGAGCAAAGGCGGCACCATAGTCCCTACGAGAAGGAGGAAAAAATAATGAAACGGTATCGCAGAATAGTTCCTGTGATAGTCTGTGCAGGGATGCTGGCAGCGGTCCTTTCCGGCTGCGGCGGGGATGCGGGAGGTAAGCAGATTGTCCGCATTGGGCACAACCAGGCCACGGACCACCCCACAAATATTGCCCTCTTGGAGTTTGAGGAATTTATCGAGGAAAGGCTGGGGGACAAGTATGAGATAGAAATTTACCCCAGCGAGCTGTTGGGTTCCCAGACTGATATGGTGCAGCTTACCCAGACGGGCGCGGTTGATTTCTGTGTGGCAAGCAACTCCATTCTGGAAACATTTTCCGAAAATTACACCTTGTTCAACCTGCCGTATTTGTTTGCATCTGCAGAAGCATACCATGCAGCCATGGACGATGAGGAAATTGTGGGGCCGATTTTTGAATCCACCAAAAAGGCCGGATTTGAGGCAGTCACATGGATTGACGCCGGGACGAGGAATTTTTATACGGTGTCTACGCCCATTGAGTCCCCGGCGGACTTAAAAGGGCTGAAAATCCGGGTACAGCAGTCCCCCACGAATGTGCGCATGATGGATTTGTTAGGCGGTTCCGCTACGCCTATGGGATTTGGGGATGTATATACGGCGTTGCAGTCAAAGGTCATTGACGGGGCGGAAAATAATGAAATGGCCCTTACTTCCAATGGGCACGGCGATGTCTGCAAATATTATTCTTACGACATGCACCAGATGATACCGGACATCCTGATAGGAAACTGCGCGTTTTTGGACGGCCTTTCAAGCGAGGAACGGGAAATCTTTGAAGAAGGTTTCCGGCTTGTCAACAGCGTGGAGCGGGAAGAATGGGTGAAGGCCGTCGAAGCCGCAAAGGAGAGGGCAGAACAGGAACAGGGGGTAACCTTCCTTTACCCGGATACGAAGCCCTTCCAGGAAACCTGTGAGGCAATGCATGAAGAAATGCTGGGCCGCTATCCTGATTTAGCGCCGATTTACGATAAAATACAGGACCATAACGGGCAGCATCCTTCGGAAAAAGAATAAGGAGGTATCATGAGATGAAAGCATTTCGCAATGGAATTACCAAAATCCTCAACGGGCTGGCAGGAATCAGCTTCCTTGCCATGGTCCTCCTCACCTGCTGGCAGGTTTTTACAAGGTATGTCCTGAAAAACCCGTCCACATGGTCGGAAGAACTGGTGGGATACCTGTTTGCGTGGATGAGCCTTCTTGGGGCGTCCATTGTCACCTGCGAGCGGGGGCATATGAATATCCCTATTATTGTGGAGCGGTTTAGCGAAAACGTACGGAAGGGTTTCCTCTGTCTTGGGGAACTGATTGCATTTTTGTTTTCCGCCATTATCCTTGTGTTTGGCGGGGTGCAGATTACAACCCTTGCAATGGGGCAGATGACGTCTTCGCTGGGTGTCCCAATTGGCATCTTTTACATTGTGCTGCCCTTGTGCGGCGTACTGAACATGGTCTATACAGTCCTGAATATGGCGGACATATTGCGGGGCAATACAGAAGAAAAGGAGGCGGTATAAATGGCGGTCCAATCATTGTTCCTGATTCTTTTTGTGCTGCTGGTGCTGCTGGTTTTAGGGGTGCCCATTGCATATTCCATCGGCATCTCGGCGTTGGTAGCGATTTTGCAGACGGTTCCTTTAGACGTTTCTGTAGTGACGGCGTCCCAAAGGACCTTTGTGGGCATGAGCAAGTTCAGCCTGACGGCAATCCCGTTTTTCATTTTAGCCGGGAACCTGATGAACCAGGGGGGCATTGCAAAGCGGCTGGTTGACTTTGTTATGGCAATCCTTGGGAAGCTGCCCGGGGCGCTGCTTGTGACAAACGCAGGGGCCAACGCCCTGTTTGGGGCGATTTCCGGTTCTGCTTCCGCGGCTGCTGCGGCAGTGGGGAGCATGGTAAAGGAAGGGGAGGAGGAGCAGGGCTACGATACCGCCCTCTGCGCAGCCACCAACGGTGCGTCGGCGCCTTCCGGCCTTCTGATACCTCCGTCCAATGCACTGATTACGTATTCCCTGGCGTCCGGCGGGACTTCGGTAGCCGCACTGTTCTTGGGAGGGTACATCCCGGGAGTGCTCTGGGCCCTCTGCTGTATCGTGGTAGGCGTCGTCCTTGCAACCCGGAAAGGCTACAAGGGCACGGAAGGCAAGTATGACTGGAAACATCTTGGGACGGCAACTTTACAGGCTTTGCCAGCTCTGTCCCTGATTGTCATAGTGATTGGGGGGATTGTCATTGGCGTGTTTACCGCTACGGAGGGTTCTGCAGTTGCCGTGGTATATGCGCTGGTATTGGGGATTTTTTACCGGAACATTACGGTAAAATCTTTCTGGAAGATTGTGGTGGAAAGCGCGAAAATGAGCGGCATGGTGGTATTCCTGATTGGCGTTTCCAATATTTTAGGATGGGTTATGGCATTTTTGCAGATTCCGCAGGCGGTTTCCGCAGCGCTGCTTGGGCTGACGGATAATTATGTGCTGATTTTATTGATTATGAATGTGATCCTTCTGGTTGCAGGCACTTTTATGGACGTAACCCCGGCAATCCTGATTTTCACGCCGCTGTTTTTGCCAATCGTGCAGACCTTTGGGATGCACCCGGTACATTTTGGCTTAATCCTTGTGTATAACCTCTGCATTGGGAATATTACGCCGCCGGTGGGAAATACGCTGTTTGTAGCGATTAAAGTTGGGAATACTACCTTAGAAAAAACGATTCCATATATGCTGTGGTACTATGCCGCTATCCTGGCAGGGCTTTTGCTGGTGACTTATGTCCCCTTCTTAAGCACAGGGCTGCCGATGGCTGCAGGATTAATATAACAAATTCCAAAGGAGGGAAATTTTATGCAGATGACATTTCGATGGTACGGCGAAGGGAATGACAGCATTACGCCGGACATGGTGAAGCAGATTCCCGGCGTAACCGGGCTTGTATGGGCCTTGCATGGAAAGCAGGCCGGTGAAGTGTGGGAAGTGGAGGAAATTGAGGAAGCAAGGCGCCAGATTGAGGGCGCAGGGTTCCATATGGAGGTGGTGGAAAGCGTCAATGTCCATGACGATATTAAGATTGGCCTGCCCACCCGGGACAAGTATATTGAAAATTACAAAACTACGTTAAAGAACCTTGCAAAATTTGGGGTAAAGGTCGTTACTTACAATTTCATGCCTATTTTTGACTGGACAAGGACGGACCTGTTCCACCCGCTGGAGGACGGCTCCACCGCCCTGTTTTATGAAAAAGGCAAGATACAGGATGACTACAAAGAAATGGCGGACTATATTTTAAACAACCTCCATGGCATGACTTTCCCGGGCTGGGAGCCGGAGCGGATGGCTAAGCTGGACGAGCTTTTTGAGGCTTACCGCCCGGTGACAAAGGAAAAATTATGGGAAAACCTGAAATATTTCCTTGAGGCCATTATGCCTACCTGCCATGAAACCGGGATTAAAATGGCAATCCATCAGGACGACCCGCCCTGGGATATTTTTGGGATTCCCCGTCTTTTGTGCGACAAAGAATCCATTGGGCGCTTCCTTGCGATGGTAGACGACGAATACAACTGCCTGTGCCTGTGCTCCGGCTCCCTGGGGGCGAACCGGCAGAACAATGTGGCGGATATTGTCCGCGCCTACTGCGACAGGATTGCCTTTGCCCATATCCGCAATGTCCGCCATTACCCCAACGGGGACTTTACTGAAGCGTCCCACCGGGACTGCGACGGGGATACCGGGATTCTGGACATTATGAAGGCTTACCATGACTGCGGCTATACCGGGTATGTCCGCCCGGACCACGGGCGCCATATCTGGGGCGAGGAGTGCCGGCCGGGCTATGGCCTTTACGACCGGGCGCTGGGGATTATGTACCTGTGGGGCTGCTGGGATATGCTGGAAAAAACGGAAGGCAAGGTGGAAAAATAGCATGGAAAAATTTATGGACCAAAACTTTTTACTGTCAACGCTCACGGCAAAATGGCTTTACCATGAAATTGCAGAAGAAATGCCGATTATTGATTACCACTGCCATATCAGCCCGCAGGAAATTGCCGAAGACCGGAAATTCAACAATATTTCTGAGGTCTGGCTGGGCGGGGACCATTACAAATGGCGGCAGATGCGGTTTGGCGGCATACCGGAGGATCTGATTACCGGGAAGGGGGACCCCCGGGAAAAATTCCGCGCCTTTGCCGCTGTCCTGCCCCGGCTGATTGGGAACCCCATGTACCATTGGAGCCATCTGGAGCTTAAGCGTGTCTTTGGCATTGAGGAGCCCTTAACTTCAGAAAATGCAGATGAAATCTATGAAAAGTGCAATGAGGTACTGTCCAAGTATTCTGCAAGGGATTTGATGCGCAAGTTCCATGTGAAGGCCGTCTGCACGACGGACGACCCCTGCGACGACCTCCGCTGGCATGAAAAAATAGCTGCGGACCAGGCCATGGAAATTAAAGTCCTTCCGGCATTCCGCCCGGACAAGGCAGTGAATATTGAAAAAGATGGGTTTGCAGAATATATTGGCAGGCTTTCCCAGGCCACAGGCAAAGAAATCTGCTGCACAGAGGACGTTATCGCAGCGCTGTACCAGCGGATTGGCTATTTTAGTTCCCATGGGTGCCTTTGCGCCGACCACGGGCTGGATTACTGCATGTATGCTGAACCGGACAAGGCAGTGGCTGACAAGGCGTTCCAGATGGCTATGGAAGGGAAACGCCCGCCGAAGGAAGAAGCAGACGCCTATAAGACTATGGTAACAATTGCATGCGCCAAAAAGTATGCAGAGAAAAATTGGGTGATGCAGATACATTTCGGGTGTCTGAGGGACAACAACAAGCCCCAGTTTGGGAAGCTTGGCCCAGATACCGGGTACGATGCGGTAAACCCCCGGTCCGGGGCGGAACATGTGGCTCCGCTGCTCAATGCCTTTGCAGAAAACAAAGGCCTGCCCAAGGTAATACTTTACTCCCTGAACCCCTGCGACAATACGGCGCTGGTTTCCATTGCCGGGTGCTTCCAGGGGGACGGCATGGTTGGCCGGGTGCAGCAGGGCAGCGGCTGGTGGTTCAACGACAACCGGACAGGGATGCGGGCGCAGCTTACGGAATTGGCAAATAATGGGATGCTGGGATGCTTTGTGGGGATGCTTACCGACTCCCGTTCTTTCTTAAGCTACACAAGGCATGAGTACTTCCGACGGATTCTCTGCGAATTAATAGGGGAATGGGTAGAAAGCGGCCAGTACCCCCATGACAAAAAGCAGTTGGCGAAACTGGTGGGGGATATCTGTTTCCATAACACCAATGAATTTTTCGGGTTTGGCGTGTAAATTTGAAAGGAGAGGAATTATGGATTTACCATTGAAGATTGATTTTACAGGGAAAGTAGTAGTGGTAACTGGCGCAGGCGGGGTGCTCTGCGGGACAATGGCGCGGGCGTTCGCACAGGCGGGGGCGAAAGTAGCGGCTCTGGACCTGAATGAGGAAGCAGTGAAAAAACTTGCGGAGGAGTGCAGGGCAGAGGGTTATTGCTGCGAGGGCTACCAAGCCAATGTATTGGACGCTGAAATGCTTAAAAATGTCCATGGGCAGGTATTGAAGGACCTAGGCCCCTGCGATATCCTGATTAACGGGGCAGGGGGCAATAACCCCAAAGCGACTACGGACAATGAGTACCAGCATGAAGCGGCAGAAGGCCAGAAAACATTTTTTGACCTAGAACCGGATGGGGTGGATTTTGTGTTTAAGCTGAATTTTCAGGGGACATTGATACCCACCCAGATTTTTGCAAAGGAGATGGCGGAGCGGAAGGCAGGATGCATCTTAAATATTTCCTCCATGAACGCCTATACGCCGCTGACGAAGATTCCGGCATATTCTGCTGCAAAGGCGGGGGTTTCCAACTTTACCCAATGGCTGGCTACCCATTTTGCAGGGACGGGCATCCGCTGCAATGCCATTGCCCCCGGGTTCCTTGTGTCCAACCAGAACCGGAAGCTGCTGTTCCAGGAGGACGGCACGCCTACTGCCCGTTCCCATAAGATTTTAAGCGGGACGCCTATGGGGCGGTTTGTGGACGGCGAGGAACTGCTGGGAGGTGTGTTCTTCCTGTGCGATGAAAAGGCCGCAAGCGCCATTACGGGGGTAGTGCTGCCCATTGACGCAGGGTTTGCCGCTTACTCTGGGGTGTAGGGGCGCCTGGGTTTGCGAAACAGAAAATAAATAACATAAGATGGCGTGCTGTGCCTTTGGGGATAGTACGCCATTTTTGGCACACGGATCTTTATAGGAAAAACATGTGACGTCCCATTAGACTTTGTGGAAAATAGTTAAAAATACCTATATAGAATTGTGCAAAAAGACCAAATTCTCAAAAGATTGCCAAAGATGACATGTGTCATTTTGCAATCAGTGGAAATTATGTATAATTTACTTATATGATTAGGGTGCCTAAAGGGTGCGCTGCACCTGCGCTATCCCGATTGGTGTGCAAATGGGTTTGCAATAACAATCTATGGGATGGGCGCAGTACCAAAGGTGCTTTTAGCACCCTAATCTTAACATGTAGTCCTTATCCATTGTACAAAAAAAGAAAGGGAGATGAAATGATGTACCAAAAATTAAAATCATGCTTCGAAAGCGTAAGGGAAAAAATTGATTTTCAGCCGGAGGTTGCCTTAATCCTGGGGTCAGGGCTGGGGGATTATGCAGATGGGATAAAGATTGCAGACACCATTGCATATACCCAGATAGAAGGGTTCCCGGTGTCCACAGTCAAAGGGCACAAGGGCAGGTTTGTCTTTGGGCATGTCGGGGAAACCCCCGTAGTGGTAATGCAGGGACGGGTACATTATTATGAAGGCTACCAGATGCAGGACGTAGTCCTCCCTACCCGTCTGATGGGGATGCTTGGGGCAAAGAAAATCCTTTTGACGAATGCGGCCGGGGGCGTGAACGAAACGTACCAGCCGGGGGATTTTATGATGATTACGGACCATATCACAACTGGGGTTCCAAGCCCGCTGATTGGGCCTAACATGGATGAGCTGGGGACCAGGTTCCCGGATATGAGCGAGGTATACAGCAAGCGCTTGCAGGATGTTATCAGGGACTGTGCGGCTAAGTGCAACATAGGGCTCAGGGAAGGGGTCTATGTGCAGTTTACCGGGCCGAATTATGAAACCCCTGCCGAAGTCAGGCTGGCAAGGAGCTGGGGCGGCGACGCGGTAGGCATGAGCACTGCCTGTGAAGCCATGGCAGCCCGCCATATGGGGCTTGAAGTCTGCGGGATTTCATGCATTACCAATTTGGCAGCCGGCCTGTCCAAGCAGGAGCTGAACCATAAGGAAGTGCAGGAAACGGCGGACCGTGTAGCCAAGTCCTTCAAAGAGCTTGTGACGGAAATTGTAGTAAACATGTAAAAGGGAAACTGCGATGAAAAATTATGTGATTATATGAAATTTTAGCAAAATTATATGGGAATGGGAAAGCCATACTTTCACGGGAGCAGTACCTGCGCTTTAAGCAGGAAGGGTAGCGCCCCTGCGTTTTATGCCTGAATCAAAACCACCCTTTGGAAGGGTGGTTTTGATTTTATCCCATTGCGGCGGAAAAAGCTTCTTTCCTCTCAAACTTCCAAAAGTAATAATAAGCCTGAAAAAGCAGATACTATTACTCCAGCGGTTAAATATCGCAGCAGATTACGCAGAACAAATCTGCCGGGAATTCAGGATGGGAGAAATTTCAGATGGAAGGATTCAGGTATCTGTGCATAGATTTAAAATCATTTTATGCTTCCGTAGAGTGTGTGGAGCGCGGCTTAGACCCTATGGCTGCGAAACTGGCAGTGGCCGACCCGGAGCGGGGGCAGGGGACGGTATGCCTGGCCATTTCCCCTGCCATGAAAGCCATGGGCGTAAAGAACCGCTGCCGCGTCTACCAAATCCCAAAGCATATCCAATACATTATGGCTCCGCCAAGGATGAAGCTGTATATCCAATATTCCGCCGCAATTTATGGGATTTACTTAAAATACTTTGCCAAAGAGGATATCCATATGTACTCGATTGACGAAGCGTTTTTGGATCTGGAGCCTTACCGCGGCCTGTACCAGCTTACAGCCCGGGAACTGGCGGGGCGGGTTATGTCAGATATCCGGGAAAACACAGGGATACCTGCCGCCGCAGGGGCTGGGACGAACCTGTACCTTGCAAAAGTGGCGTTGGACATTACGGCAAAGCATGTGGAAGGCAATATCGGCATGTTAGACGAAAGGCTGTACCGGGAAACCTTGTGGGGACATAAGCCCCTGACGGATTTCTGGCGCGTAGGGGAGGGCATCCAGAAACGTTTAGCCAGCGTAGGCATCCATACCATGGAGGAAGTCGCCCATGCAGATGAAGCCATGCTTTACCGGATGTTTGGGATAGACGCAGAGCTGCTGATAGACCACGCATGGGGCAGGGAAACCGCCACAATGGCGGATATTAAAGCCTACCAGCCGAAGCGCAATTCCCTGTCCAGCGGGCAGGCCCTGTTCCGGGATTATAATTTTGAGGAGTGCAGGCTTCTGGTAAAGGAAATGGTGGACGGGCTATGCCTTGACATGGCGGCCCGGGGATTGGAAGCCCACTCCCTTTCCCTTATGGTTGGGTATTCCCATGAAACAGGGTTAAAGCCTGCCGCAGGGAGCGTTTCCATGCCGGATGCATCCAACAGCTACCGGGCCGTCCTGCCTTACGTCTTAGGGCTTTATGGACGCATTGTGCAAAGGGGAAGGCCTATCCGCAGGGTGAATCTGTCCTGCAGCGTTATTCCCCAGGAACAGTATAAGCAGTATTGCCTGTTTGGGGATGATGCGGCGGCAGAACGGGAACAGAAGCTGCAGCAGGCTGTCCTGGGCATCAAAAGGAAGTATGGGAAAAATGCCATTGTGCGTGGGATGGATTTGCTGGAAGAAGGGACAGCCATGGAGCGCAACCGGCAGATTGGAGGGCACAGAAGTGGGGAATGACGCATCTGGCAGGATGGAAGGCACAGGAACAGGGAACCGTACATTCCCCAAAATGGACAGGGCCAGCCGCGCCAAGCAGTTTATGCCCTTTGACGCCTTAAAGGGATTCCGGGAAGCCCTTCTGGAGCAGGAATGCCCCGGCATCCCAAGGAAAATCCTGTCCGAGGACCGGAAAGCGGAACTGGATACCAAGCTGCGCCAAATCCACAGGAAGGATATCATTACGGCAGAATATTTTAAGGACGGGCAGTATGTGCAGGTGACAGGGGAGGTGTCTAAGGTGGATGAAAGGGCAAGGGGAATCCAGGTGGCAGGCCGTTTTATCCCGTTTGAGGATATTTCGGACTTGCAGGGGGAGGTGTTCCTGTCTTAAGGGGTATCAGGATATGGAATATGCCTTGCAAACTGTACCCCAAAAACTGCAAATCATCCCAAAAATATTGAAAAATTTGCACTATATGCTATATTGGTACAAAATGTGCACAAATCGGCACATTATTAACATTTTTTGGGAGGGATAAGATATGCTGGGAGGTTCTTTTTGGATTGCGGCGCTTAGGAATACCATAAGCATAGGGCTGATGATGGGCTTTTTCCTGATGCTGGACCGCCCCAAGTTTTCCATGAAGAAAACAATCTATTGTTATATAGGTTCCGGCGGCGCCCTGATTGCTGCCTACAGCCTTTGGTATTTGTTAGGAACGTCCAGCTTTGTGCGGTATTCTGGGCTGTCGTCCCTTCTTGTGGTGGGAATATTCTGCGGGGCAATGAGCGGGGAGGCCGTCTATCTGTCTTTGTATAAGATGGGGGTGGCATTTTACCTGCTTTCTGTATGCGTGTTCTGCGGCGTGGACGTGTCCCGCTGGTGGTTTGGCGGGAATGTATGGGTAGATATTCTGGTAAGGGCCTTCTGCCTTGGAGTGATCCTTTTGGTTACCTGGAAGAAGCTCAGGAAACTGTTTTTGGGCGGCGTGGATTTTTTGATGGAGGAAATGGACATGTACAGCGCCGTAACGCTGCTTATTTCAGTTATGATAGGGGCGGTTGTGGCGTATTGGCCAAATTTGCAGGGGTTTTCCATATTTAACATGGTGCGCGCCTTTGTTACTTTATTTATGGCGGGGGTGCTCCAGTATACGATTTTCCACCTGTACATCCATTTGGGGTATGAGCATTATTACCAGGCAGAAAAAGAGCTTTTGGAAATGAATGAAAAGCTTCTGCGGGGCCAAATGGAACTGATGCGGGAATCAGAAAAAGAAGCCGCCCGGATTTACCACGATGCGCGACACCATATGCTGCTGATGCAGGAATATGCCCAGAAAAAGGAATTTGACGAGCTGCTTGCGTATTTGATGCAGTATGGCGAGGATATCGAAAACCAAAGGGTTACATATATCTGCGGGAACCGTGCCGTGAACAGCATCCTGTCCGCCTATGCCAGAAAAGCAAGGAACAAGGGGATCCAGGTGGAAATGGACGTGAAGGTAGGGGAGGGGCTTAACATCCGGGATGTGGATTGGATAGCCATTCTTGCAAATATTTTTGAAAACGCCATCCATGGATGTGAGGATTCCGGCCTGGAGCAGCAGGAAATCAACATATATATTGCCCAAAAAGGGAATAAGGCTGTTATCCGTTTTTCCAATACAAGTACGAAAAAAGTGAGTTTCCGCAAGGGGCTGCCCAAATCGGACAGGGGCGGCGGGCTTGGGGCCGGCAGCATCCAAAAGGCAGCGTCCCGGTATGGCGGGGAGGCCACCTTTGAGCAAGAGGATGGGAAATTTGTGACAAAGGTGCTCCTGTATCTTTTGGAGGAACCGTGTCCGGCGCGGCAAACCGTCCAAGCCCCGGGAGATTGAGGGGGTTAGGGCTTGGACGGTTTGGATAAAAGGCTAAGCAGGCTGTCAACCAGAATTGCCAGCAGGGCGGACAGGATGCTGCCCCAGAGAATCTTTGGGACGTTCATGGTGCGCAGCCCGTCAAAAAGGATAATCCCCAGGCCCCCGGCATTGATGCTGGCAGCAATGGTGGCTATGCTTACGGTGGCAACCATAGTAATGCGGATTCCGGCAAGGAAAGCCCCTTTGGCAAGTGGGGCTTTGATTTTTACAAGCACCTGCATAGGGGTCATCCCAATGCCTGTGGCTGCTTCTGTAATGCTATGGTCCACGCCTTCCAGCCCTGCAAGGAAATTCCGCAGCAGGAGGTATTGGTTATAAATCACAAGCACAAGGACTGCCGTTGTCTGCCCAAGCCCAGTTAAGGGAATCATCAGGGCGAACATGGCAAGGCTTGGGATGGAATAAACCATGGAAAGAAGCCCAAGGATTAGCCTGGAAACTGTTTGGGAATAGCTGCAAAGTATAGTGAGGAGCACGGCGGCAGCCAGGGAAATTGCCAGCGCCAGAAGGACAATCTGCAAGTGCCCCAGCGTTGCTTTTATTAAGTCGTCATAGTGTTTTATGAAATATTCTGCCATCTAAAGTTCTCCTGCTTTCAGCTCTTAAATTTTTCCCAAAATGCTTCTTTTGCCCTTGCAGATTCCACAAGGGAGGACACAAACCCATCTGCCGGGTGCAGGATAATCCCCTCTGGGGTATCGTATTGGAGGATTTTCCCTTCATTCATAATGATAACTTTTGTCCCCATTTTAAAGGCTTCTTCAATGTCATGGGTTACAAACAGGCAGGTTTTCCCCATATCCCGGTGCAGGGACAGGAGCTCGTCCTGAAGACGGGTGCGGGTAATGGAGTCAATAGCCCCAAAGGGCTCGTCCATCAGCAGGATTTTCGGGTCGGCGGCCAATGCCCGCGCCAGGCCTACCCGCTGCTGCTGGCCCCCGGAGAGCTGGGCGGGATACCTGTCCCTGTATTCTGCAGGGTCTAAGCCCACCAGCGCCAGGAGTTCCTCGGTACGGGCTTCTGTTTTGGCTTTGTCCCATTTTAAAAGGTTTGGAACCATGGCGATATTGCCGCCTACGGTAATATGGGGGAACAGGCCTACCTGCTGGATGACATAGCCAATCCGCCGCCGGAGTTTTACCACATCCGCCCTGCTGATGTCCTCGCCGAACAAGGTGATTTTCCCGCTGTCCGGTTCATACAGGCGGTTTACCATTTTCAGGAGCGTCGTTTTCCCGCAGCCGGAGGAACCGAGGATTGTGACAAATTCCCCTTCTGCTACGGTAAAAGACACATGGTCGACGGCATTAAGGGCAGACCCGCGGAATGCCTTAGCCACGTCTTGGAAATCAATTGCGTGTACCACTGGGATACCTCCTAATCCTTGCAGTTTGCTTCAAAAAATTCTTTTGCCACGTCGTCGTATTCCTCTTTGTCTATATCCACTTTTGCATTTAAGGCAATCATAGTTTCCGTATCCAGCTTTGCGCTGACATTATTGAGGATTTCTGCAATTTCCGGATATTGTTCCAGTGCGTCGTCCCTTACCACAGGAGCCATATAGTAGGGAGGCCAGAATTTTTTATCGTCCTCTAGATAGGTAAATTTGTCTTTGTTGACAAGCTGTGCGTCGGTAGAATAAGCAGGGCATACGTCTGCTTCCCCGGTTTCCAGCACCTGGTATTTCAGGCCGCTGTCATACAGGTTAATGGATGCGAAATTAAATTCCCCGTAAACCTTGGCAAGGCCGGGCAGCCCGTCCTCCCGCTGCTCAAATTCCCCTTGGGAGCAAAGCTTAAGCTTGTCTGCATTTGCCTGTAAATCCGACATGGTAGAAATCCCATATTTCTCGGCGGCTTCGGTGCGGATGGCAATGCCGTTCCGGTCGTTTACCTGCGTGGAATCCAGCCATGTCAGGCTAAACTGCTTGGCATATTCCTCTTTTACCTTGTTGTAGACAGAGTCCGGGTCGCTGTCCATTTCCATCTGCAAGATAGACAGCAGCGCCGTCCCGGTGTACTCCGGGTAAAGGTCAAAATCGTCCCCAGTGATGGCAGTGTGCACAAGGGAGCCGGCTACGTTCATTTTGCGTTCCACCTTGTATCCTGCGTCCTCCAGCGCCAGCGCATAGAGTTCCCCAACAATCAGCCCTTCCGTAAAATCCTTAGACCCGACCCGTATGGTGCCTTTGCCGGAATCCCCGCAGCCGGAAAAGATAAATGCACATGCAGCCATGAAAGCCGTGGCAGACAGCAGCATGCGCCTACGCGCAGATAGCATTGCGCCGCTAAGGCGGTGTTGCCCAGCGCAGGGAAGTTGGCATAGGTTTATCCATTTTGTGTGTTTCATAATCAGTTCTCCTTTAAATTCTTTTGTGCTTTAATACTATTATTTCCAGCAAGGAAAAGAAAAATCCGGTGGAAAGGGACAAAAGGGCAACAGAACCGCCCCCAATCAGCAGCAGGTCTGTCCGGAACAGGCCAATGCCTGTAAAAATCAGGTCCCCCAGCCCTCCGGCTCCTATCCGGGCGGCCAGCGTCGCGCTTGCAATGATTTCCACCGCCGCCGTTTTCATCCCTGTAAGGGTTAAGGGCAGCGCAAGGGGGAAACGGACTTTGCCCCATACCTGTTTTGGCGTCATGCCAAGCCCCTCTGCAGTTTCCAGCAAAAAGGGCGGCACCCCCTGGAACCCAGCCACGGTGTTTTCCAAAATAGGCGGGATGGCCAGAAGCACCAGCGCCACAGTAGCCGGGGCTGCCCCGGTGCCCATCACTGGCAGTATCAGCAGCAGGATGGCAAGGCTTGGGATGATCCTTAGGATTCCAAAAAACATGGTGAGGGGCCTTTGCAGGCGGCCAAACCGGACACAGAGGAACCCAGCAGGCACCCCAATCAGGACTGCAAGGATCAAAGAGCAAAGGCTGATCCTTACATGTGCCGACAGCATGGCAACGAACCTGGCGCCGCTGGTTTGGAAATATTCTGTGATTTGTTGGTACATGGTGTGGCTGTTACCTCCTTTTTTGGCTGTACTTATTATAGCCGGAATGGGTCAGTTTGTACAGGGGGATGGGAATATTTGTTTGGGAAAATTTTTGTGGGGGATTTCCTTATAGGGTTAGGGTGTCAAAAGGGTGTGCTGCACCTGCTAGCATTTAATCTTTCCAGCCATCTTCTCAATTTTTCCAAAAATATCTCCCCAAATCATTGCACAACCCCCCACCAACCATGTATAATAAGTCTGGAATAAAAAAAAGCAATGTCTACCATCTGCACACAGCATGATTGGGACAGAAAGAAAAGAGGACAGAAGAATGGGCGGTTTTTTTGGCGTGGCATCACAGCAGGATTGCGTATTTGATTTGTTTTTCGGGGTAGACTACCACTCCCACCTTGGCACACGGCGCGGCGGCATGGCGGTCTTCGGGGAAAAAGGGTTTAACCGGGCAATCCACAACATAGAAAATGCACCGTTTCGGACAAAATTTGATAAGGATGTCGGTGAGATGAAGGGGTGGTTTGGGATTGGATGCATTTCCGATTATGAACCCCAGCCATTGATGATACGGTCACACCATGGGACTTATGCGATAACGACAGTGGGGAAGCTGAACAACAGCGAGCAGCTCCTGCAGCAGTTGTTCGACTGCGGCCATTCCCATTTTATGGAACAGAGCGGCGGGGAAATCAACGCCACGGAACTGGTGGCAGCCCTGATTAACCAGAAAGAAAATTTAATCGAAGGCATCCACTATGCCTTAGAGGCAGTGGAAGGCTCCCTGTCCCTGATACTGATGAACAAGGCAGGGCTTTATGCCGCCCGGGACAAGTATGGCAGGACGCCAGTCACGATAGGGAAAAAAGAAGATTCCTTCTGTATTTCCGTGGAAAATTTTGCATACCATAACTTAGGCTATTCCGACTATAAGGAATTGGGGCCGGGGGAAATTGCATTGGTGACGGACAAGGGCTGCATGACTTTGCTGGATCCCGGGAAAGAAATGAAAATCTGTACCTTCCTATGGGTGTATTACGGCTACCCAGCCAGCTCCTACGAAGGGATGAACGTAGAGCAGATGCGTTATAACTGCGGGCGGAAAATGGCGCAGCGGGACGACGTGAAGCCGGACATTGTGGCAGGCGTCCCGGATTCCGGCGTTCCCCATGCCATTGGCTATGCCAACGAATCCGGCATACCGTTTACCCGGCCGTTTATTAAATATACCCCTACCTGGCCCAGGTCGTTTATGCCGACTATCCAGAGCAAGCGGGATTTGATAGCAAAAATGAAGCTTTTGGCGGTGGAGGACCTGATTCAGGGCAGGAGCATGATTTTAATTGACGATTCCATTGTGCGGGGGACCCAGCTGCGGGAAACCGTGGAATTCTTATACCAGAGCGGGGCTACGGAAGTACATGTCCGTCCGGCCTGCCCGCCGATTCTGTATGGCTGCAAGTATTTGAATTTCTCCCGCTCCACCTCGGATATGGATTTGTTTTCCCGCCGGGTAATTGACAAGCTGGAAAATGGGAACGTCACACAGGAAATACTGGAGGAGTACGCAGACCCGGAATCGGAACGGTATGGAAAAATGGTAGAAGAAATGCGCAAGGAGCAGAAATTTACTTCCCTGCGGTTTAACCGGCTGGATGACATGTTAGAGTCAACTGGGCTGGAAAAATGCAAGCTTTGCACTTATTGTTGGAATGGGAAAGAATAGGAGGAAATGCTATGTATCATTGCCATTTGCAGATTTATCTGCTTGGCCAGCCGTGCAGCATGTTTGAAACGGTAAAAGGGATGGAGCCGTTACAGCATTTTACCCATACAATTCTGGAAAGCGGGGAATTTCAGGAGGATTTGGCAAAAAAGGCAGATTTAATCCTTGCGGATTTGCGTGGAGAAGGGGCTGGCGGCTGGGTGCAGCTTCTGGCGGCGCAAAAAAAAGAAGGGGCAGAACTGATTTTCCTTATTGGGCAGGAACAGCGGGGAGGGCTGGAGGATTTTTCAGGGGTTAAAGATATCTGGATTTGCCCGATGCCGGAGGAAGAACTGCGTTTCCGTTTTTCCCGGTGGCAGCAGTCCTGCCAAATGCAAAAGGAGTTCTGGCAGGCCAGCCAGTATCTGGAAACCACGTTAAACAGCGTGCCGAACCTGATTTGGTATAAGGACAAGGACGGCATCCACGAGAAAGTCAACGACAGCTTCTGCCGGACGGTAAACAAGACAAGGCAGCAGGTGGAAGGCCAGCGGCATGCCTATATCTGGGATGTGGAGCATGACGACCCGGCCTGCATAGAATCAGAACGGGAAGTAATGGAAACAGGGAAAACCTGCGTTTCGGAGGAAATTATCCAGACAGGGACAGGGCTCAGGACGCTGATGACTTACAAATCCCCCCTGTACGACTTGGACGGAAGCGTAATGGGGACGGCCGGCATTGGCATCGACGTGACGCTGGAGCGGGCTTACGAGCAGGAAGTCCTGCAGAAAAACCAGACGCTGGAAAAAATGTTTACCACCATTGACTGCGGGGTGGTGCGCCATTCCCTTGACGGCACCCGGGTTTTGAGCATCAACCAGGCTGCGCTGAATATTTTAGGGTACCGTTCCCAATTGGAAATGATGACGGACGGTTTTGACCTGGTAGCAGGGAGCGTCCATGAGGAGGACCGGAAAAAGCTGAAGCTCTGCATCCAGGAACTGAAAAAGCCCGGGGACAGCGTAAGCACGGAATACCGGGTGCAGCATAAGGACGGGACAGTCCTCCATGTAATGGGCAATGTCAAGCTGCTGGAGGAAAATGGGGAACGGTTTTACCAACGCTTCCTTTTAGACTGCACGGCTAGGAAGCTGGAAGAAAAAGAAAACCAAAAATGGCATGACGAACTGATTCAGGCGCTGGGTATTGACTACAGCATTATTTGCTATTTCGACCTGAAATCAGGGGATGGCATCCTCCTGCGCAACCACGAGAAGGACGGGCATATATTTGTATCCAGCCCCGATGGGAAGATTTCCTTTGAGGACAGCATGGAACGCTACATACATGAATTTGTCCATGAGGAGGACAAGGAAATGCTGCGGCAGTTCTCCTCCGCGGAAAACCTGAAAAAAGAGATGGCAGGCCGGAAGGTGTACCATGCCAACTACCGCATTTATGCCAAGGGGGAAGTGAAGTATTTCCAATTAAAAGCAGTGCGCATAGGGGAATGGGGCAGGCAGCATGGCATTGTGCTGGGCTTCCGCAGCGTGGACGAGGAAACGCGCCGGGAGATGGAGAAAAAGAACCTGCTGGAAAATGCCTTGATGCAGGCTAACCGGGCCAACAAGGCGAAAAGCATTTTCCTTTCCAATATGTCCCATGACATCCGCACCCCCATGAATGCCATTGTGGGCTTTACGACCCTTGCCATCACCCATCTTGATTACCGGGAGCAGGTGGAAGGGTACCTGAAAAAAATCATGACGTCCGGGAACCATCTGCTGAGCCTTATCAACGACGTACTGGACATGAGCAGGATTGAAAGCGGAAAAATGCATTTGGACGAAAATCCCTGCCGCCTGCCGGATATCCTCCATGGGCTGCGCAATATTTTACAGGCAGATATCCATGCAAAGCAGCTGGAGCTTTATATAGACGCCGTGGACGTGCTGGACGAGGAAATTTACTGCGACAAGCTGCGCCTGAACCAGGTGCTCTTAAACCTGTTAAGCAATGCGGTGAAATATACGGGCACAGGGGGCATTGTCAGTATGCGGGTAATGGAAAAACCAGGCGCCCCCAGCGGGTATGGGAATTACGTGTTTAATATTAAGGATACGGGGATTGGCATGAGCGAGGAATTTGTGTCCCGGATTTTTGAGCCTTTCGAGCGGGAGCGGAGCAGCACCAACAGCGGAATCCAGGGGACCGGCCTTGGGATGGCAATTACGAAAAATATTGTGGACATGATGAACGGGGCCATCGAGGTAAAGAGCGAGCAGGGGACAGGCACGGAGGTCAGCCTTTCCTTTACGTTCCGGCTCCATGCCGGGGCAAAGGAACCGCAGGATATCCCAGCCTTGAAAAATTGCAGGGCGCTGGTGGTGGACGACGATTTCAATACCTGCGACAGCGTAACGTATATGCTTTCGCAGATAGGGATGCGGGCAGAATGGACCCTTTCCGGGAAAGAAGCCTTGCTCCGGACCCATCAGGCGGTTATGCGCAACGACATTTACACCGTATATGTGATTGACTGGATGCTGCCGGATATGAACGGCATTGAAGTCACCCGCAGAATACGCAAGGAAATGGGCGAGGATGTTCCGATTATCCTCCTGACAGCCTATGACTGGCTGGACATTGAGGAGGAAGCGAAGGAAGCCGGGATTACGGCATTTTGCAGCAAGCCCCTGTTTTTGTCGGAACTGCGCAGCTGCCTCCATTCCATTGTGGATACGGAGGAGGGGAATGGGCAGGTAACTGCGGAAAAATCAGAAAAGCAGTATACGGGCCGCATCCTGCTGGCAGAGGACAATGAGCTGAACCAGGAAATTGCAAGGGCAATCTTAGGGGATGCTGGGTTTACCACAGAGGTTGCAGGGAATGGGAGGATTGCGGTGGAAATGCTGAAATCCTCTGAGCCGGGGTACTACCAGCTTGTGCTGATGGACGTGCGTATGCCGGAAATGAACGGCTACGAAGCCACCAAGGCGATCCGCAGCCTGGAAAATAAAGAACTGGCTGAAATCCCCATCCTGGCTATGACAGCCAACGCTTTTGAGGAGGACCGGCAGGAAGCTTTGCACGCTGGGATGAACGGGCATCTGGCGAAGCCGATAGATGTGAAGGTGCTGTTTGATACGCTGGATAAGATATTAGTGTAATTGTATAGGGTTTCCCGCTGTTTGCACTTAACATTGCCCATAGTTACCTGTTTTCAGGCTTATGGGCAGGGAAAGTGCCTGCAGCGGGGAAATTTATGTTTGGGTTCAGGCTGTTTTCAAGATTTGTATCGAATATGGAATTTAGGAGGGACAAGATGTTTGGTTTTCATTATTATGCACCAACAAGGGTAGTATTTGGGAAAGGGGCGGAAGGGAAAGCTGGGGAATTGGCTGCGTCAGCCCACTGCAAAAAGGTATTGCTCCATTATGGCAGCGGGAGCGTCATTGACTCTGCAAAAGCCATTGGCTATGGCGTGGCAAATGAAGGGGACGTCTGGGATTTTTATGAGCATACCCGCAAGGCCGAAGGGTGCCTGCCGATCGGCGTGGTGCTTACAATTGCAGCAGCCGGGAGTGAAATGAGCGGAAGTTCCGTCATTACGAAAGAAGACGGAAAGGCAAAGCGCAGCTATAAAAGCGATTTCTGCCGCCCGGTATTTGCCATTATGGACCCGGAACTGACGATGACGCTGCCAGCTTACCAGACGGCTTGCGGGTGCACCGATATCCTGATGCATACCATGGAACGCTATTTTACCAATGGCGGGAATATGGAACTGACAGACGCCATTGCCGAAGGCCTGATGCGTACCGTAATGGAACAGGCAATTATCCTCCGGGATGACCCGCAGAATTACAATGCAAGGGCAGAAGTCATGTGGGCCAGCAGCCTGTCCCACAACGGCCTGACCGGATGCGGCACCGACGGCGGCGACTTTGCCACCCACGGGCTGGAACACGAGATGGGCGGCATGTTCGACGTAGCCCATGGGGCTGGGCTTGCAGCCATCTGGGGAAGCTGGGCAAGGTACGTACTGGAAAGCTGCACCCCGCGGTTTGCCCGTTTTGCAAGGAAAGTGATGGGCATTGCAGATGGAGGTACGGAACGGGAGGCTGCCCTGCAGGGGATTGCAGCTATGGAGGAATTTTTCCGCAGTATTGAAATGCCTACGAATATGAAGGAACTGGGGATTGCGCCTTCGGAAGAAGAATTAAGGACCATGGCGCATATGTGCAGCGCTGCAGCAGGGGGGAAGAAAGGGTCTGCGAAGGTGCTGGAGGAAAGGGACATGCTGGAGATTTACCGGATGGCTTTGGGGGAGTGAGGGATTGGTGAATCCATAAAGCATAGGGATATTCCAGATAGGCAAAAACAGAGGGGCTTAGGACGATGCGATTTATAAATTGGGACAAAATAGAAAACTGCACTTTAGAAGAACGGAAAAGACTGGTCCCATATATAAGCCAGTTGACAGAGCTGAAATATGAATTTGAACGGAAAGGGATAGAGGGATTTAGCAATTACATTGCTTCTGGTGCAAATTTATTTGAAAAGCAGGCATTGCAGCTTATCATGCAAGGGTATATGCCGGAGGTTTGCGAAAAGGTGATGTTTCACCTTATAAATTCAACTCATTTTGAAGGGGAAGAATATGTAAAAGCAGTAATATTTGCAGAGTTTGCATTGGCTGTACAGAAGGCTCCCATCGGAGTGCAGGAATTGAAACTATTGCTTTCATCCTATTTGGGAACAGAATTTTTGGAACTGCCAATGGACTGATGCGCCGCTTTATCAGGGGATGGGCCTGGGTGCTGCCCAACAGCGAAATGCTGGAGGATATAAAAGGTGGATAGCCCATCCCCCCTGATCTGAATCCTCATTCCCATACAATCTGCCCCAATAAAGCTATATTGTACACGCATTTCTAAAAAACAGGTACATTTTTTATTTTTACCCAAATCTTTTTTCTTTGAGTTTCCCTATTTTGC
>KE159641.1:2500-226184 GCA_000403315.2 Lachnospiraceae bacterium A2 | reverse complement strand
CAGAGCTCTTTTTGTGCAAGACCTTTTGGCACTATCATATCGGCTATTATAAAAAATAGGGAAACTCAAACTTTTTTCTCCTTGACAAATATAATTAGAAAAATTACAATGTAATTATACTTAGGCATATTTTCACTTTAGAGGAAAGCAAAGGAAACGCAAGGAGGTACACATGGTATACAAATGCAGTATCTGCGGATACATTTTTGATGAAAAGGAACAGGGCAGGCCATTTTCAGAATTAACCGAATGCCCTATGTGCAAGCAGCCCATAGAAAAGTTTGAACAGATTCCGTCGGAACCTGCAGAATCCCCCGCTGGCACGGATGCGCCATCCCCAGCAGGCGCCCAGGCAGGGGCATTGCAGGAGGGGCCTTTTGCAGATTCTGCCCAGGGATCTGCAGAGCCCAACTTAAATTACCCAAAAGAAACAAGGCGTACCGACAGCAATTACCGTTACATGAAGGAAATCCATGAAATGGCAGTCACTGGCAAGTCCGCAATTGAAGCCATGGGGACCCAAAGGAGCATGCCAAATTGGGATGACATCCTGATCCTTGGCGCACAGCTAAACCCGCCTCCATTGGAGGAACATGCGGAGGTTTCCTTAAAAACCGTTATTGGGAAATATGCCAAAAAGCCAATGGAATTGGAACTGCCGGTTTATATTTCCCATATGTCCTTCGGCGCGCTGTCCAAGGAAACAAAGATTGCCCTTTCCAAAGGAAGCGCCATGGCAGGCACTGCAATGTGCAGCGGCGAAGGGGGAATCCTGCCGGAAGAACAGGCGGCAGCCTATAAATACATATTTGAGTACGTACCCAACAAATACAGCGTTACCGATGAAAACCTGAAATCCTCCGATGCCATTGAAATCAAAATCGGGCAGGGGACGAAGCCGGGCATGGGCGGGCACCTGCCGGGGAGCAAGGTAACGCCGGAAATTGCAAAAATCCGCAACAAGCCTTTGGGGCAGGACGTTATCAGCCCTTCGAAATTCCCGGGAATTGACACGAAAGAAGATTTGAAAAACTTAGTGGACGAATTGCGCGCCCGCAGCGAAGGCAGGCCAATTGGGATAAAAATTGCCGCAGGACGGATTGAGCGGGATTTGGAATACTGCGTGTTTGCAGGGCCTGATTTTATTACCATAGACGGCAGGGGCGGCGCAACTGGTGCGTCCCCGGCCATTATCCGGGATTCTACCAGCGTGCCTACGGTGTTTGCGCTGTACCGGGCAAGGAAGTACCTGGACGCGGTGCATTCCGATATCCAGTTAGTAATTACCGGGGGCCTTAGGGTATCCTCTGATTTTGCAAAAGCAATTGCAATGGGGGCGGACGCCGTGGCAATTGCGTCTGCAGGCATGGTTGCGGCAGCCTGCCAGCAATACCGCATCTGCGGGACAGGGATGTGCCCGGTAGGCGTGGCAACCCAGGATCCCGAGCTGCGGGAACGGCTCCATATGGACGCGGCCGCCCAGCGGGTAGCAAATTACCTGAAATGTTCTGGGGAGGAACTGCGTACATTTGCACGGATTACCGGGCATGAGGATATCCATGGGCTGTCAGTGGAAGATTTGTGCACCACCAGCAGGGAGATTTCAGAATTTACGGATATTTCCCACGTATAAGGCAATTACAGTGCCATGAAGAAAAACAAGAAAAAAGACATAAAACGAATTTACAGGAAAAGAATCTGGCCGTCCATAGCGCTGTTTTTCATTTTCCTTGGTATCTGCGGGGTAATGTTTTACACATCCGTCTATATGTTTGAGGAATATTTTGTGGAAGCCAAGATAGGGAACATGCAGGAAGAAGCAAAAAACCTTGGGCGGATGATTACTTCCCATATGGAAAATGAAACAGTGCTGGATGCGGTTGCCTATCTGGAAGAATATCTGGGGGAGGAACGGGACGTCTGCGTGACGGACGAGGAAGGCAGGGTCCTGGGCAAATTTGGGGAAACAGCCCCGGATTTTGGAAAACAGTTTACATTGGAAATGATTGAGGATTATACGCTGATTCCAGATTCCGGCTGGGAGCAGGGAGCCGGAGGGCCTTTGATGCCCGTGGATGAAATTCTGTCCCGGAGCGTGGACGCCCTGCCAGGGAAGTGGGATATGGACGAGGACAGGGAGTGGATGGAAAAAACCATATTTTCCGTTCCCTGCTGGATTGAAATTCCAGTTCAGGCGGAAGGGTACCGGCTCTACTATAAAGCGCCGGTGAAGCTGCTGCAGAAAAACATTGTATTTATTGTAATGGCGGTTTTAGTGGAAGTTGCGCTTCTGCTGGTTCCGATCCTCCTGCTTTTTATTAATGTAATAACCTCTATTGTGATGCAGCGGCGCACGATAAACCTGCTGTATCTGGATACAGTGACTGGGGGCAGAAACTGGGAGTATTTCCTTCAGCGCAGCAAAAAGCTTTTATGCCAGTTCTTCCATTCCGGCAATACTTATGCAGTCGTCAACCTGCATATGGAACGTTACCAGGGATTCTGCGCATGTTATGGGAATAAGGCCGGGGAGGAGCTTTTGCAGAGCATCCAGGGGTTCCTTGAGATGAATGTGGGCCGGGGCGAAACGTTTGCCCGGTTTGCCAAGGCAGATTTCGGGCTCCTGCTCCAGTGCAGCGACATGGAGCAGTGCAGGAAGCGGATGAAGAGGATGCTGGCGGAGCTGACAGGGCTGGAAAGGGACAGGGTCCTGGACTGGCGTGGCGGGGTGTACTTAATCCCTCCCATGGAGCATGGCAGCGGGAAACAGAACCGGAGGCAGATTGACGTGGAACAGCTTTACCACTATGCCAATGCGGCCAGAGGGAACCTCCAAGGGGATGACGGGCAGTATATCGGCGTATTTGACGAACAGATTTTACAGGAGCAGCTTTGGCAGAATAAGGTGGAAAGTACTATGGAAGAAGCGCTGCTGAACAAGGAATTCCAGATTTACCTGCAGCCCAAATACAACCCGGTAACTGAAAAACCGATAGGTGCAGAAGCCTTGGTACGGTGGGTTTCTCCGGAGGACGGCATTATCAGCCCGGGGCAGTTTATCCCGATTTTTGAGGAAAATGGGTTTATTACCAGGCTGGACGACTATATGGTTTCCGAGCTGGCGAAATTGCAGTCGGAGTGGAAATTGCAGGGGAAAAAGCTGATTCCCATATCCGTCAATGTTTCAAGGGCAAATTTCACAAAGGAAAACTTAGCCCAGCATATTTGCCAGCTTGTGGACGCCTATGGGGCGGAACATGCCTACATTGAACTGGAAGTGACGGAAAGCGCCTTTTTCGGCGACAAGGAACTGCTGCAAAAGATTATCCGGGAACTGAAAATGTATGGGTTCCGGGTGTCCATGGACGACTTTGGGGCGGGATATTCTTCCCTGAATTCCCTAAAGGATCTGGCAGTGGACGTGCTGAAGCTGGACATGGATTTCTTCCGTGGGGACGATATGGGCCAAAGAGGGGAAATTGTCATAAAAGAAGCAATCCGTTTGGCAAAGAAACTGAATATGCAGGTAGTGGCGGAAGGGATAGAGCAGAAACATCAGGTGGAGTTCCTTGCAGAACAGGGCTGCGACATGATACAGGGCTTTTATTTTGCAAAACCTATGCCGGTGGAAGAATTTGAGAAGGTTGTGGAGTTCTAGAGCGTGTCTGAAAATTGCTTTCTGACAGATGTATTCTACAATTTGTGGGAGATTTTTGCCAAATGAAGGAGGCGTAGCGGGCTACGTTGACTGAATTTGGCAGAAATATGCCGCAAATTAGGGGATGCAGATGGCGGGAATGAATTTTCAGACACACTCTAGTGTACTGGCACATTTATAATTAGGGTTAGGGTATCAGCACACTAGGCTGGCTGCCGTGGATATTTGGCTGGGTAAAAGAGGGTAATTGTATGCATACATTGTTTATTATCATTCAGTATATTGGGATTTTCATATTGCTTGTGGAGGCTGCTTATGTGATAGGCCAACGCCCTTCCAAGCAGCAGCAGTACCTTACCTTCCTGATATTTGCGCTGTGCGTTAATTTTGTGGGGTATCTCCTGGAACTGCAGGCAGGGACAGAGCAGGAAGCCTTAATGGCGGTAAAATCCCAGTATCTGGGCAAGCCCTATATTGTGCTGTTCCAGCTTTTGTTTACCATGCAGATTTGCCGGGTAAACATCCACCGGAACCTTGTCCGGGCCTTGGCATGCCTGCATACGGCCATTGTATTTCTGGTGCTGACCTGTGAGGGGCATTCCCTGTTTTACAGCAGCATAGAGTTTACGGAAAATGGCTTTTTCCCACACCTTGTGCTGGGGCGCGGCCTGGTTTATAACCTTTACAGCATGGTTCTGGTGGCGTATGCCGTTGCCATGGTAGCCGTATGCTGGTCCCGCTACCGGGAGGCGAAGAACCCGGTGGAGCGGAGCCAGTTTTGGTACCTGATGGTGATTAATCTGGTGGCTGTGCTGGGTTTTGCCATTTATTTGACCGGCGTGACGCAAGGGTATGAGATTACGCTGCTGGCATACCTGATTGACGTGATTTTACTGTATAAAATCATTTTCAAAAGCAAGATTTTCGATACCCTGACCCTTGCAAAGGACTTGGCGGTAGACGATTTGGCGGAAGGCCTTGTGGTAGTGGACAGCGGGGAGCATGTGATTTATTCCAACCGGAAGGCGGAGCAGATTTACGGGGGCATTTCCACTGGGCAGACAGAAGAAATCCTGGAGGACATGAACGAACGTATTTTAAGCCAGAAGCATATTTTAAAAGACCGGAGGGTTTATGCCGTAACCAGCCATATGCTGGAGGAAAACCATACGTATTATGGGCGCCTGTATTTGCTGAAAGATATTACGGAAGGCTATTACCATACCCAGAGCATGAAGGAACAGGCGGAAATCATGAAGGGGCTGAAAGAACAGGCGGAAGCGGCAAACCAGGCCAAGTCGGCGTTTGTGTCCAATATGTCCCATGAAATACGGACGCCCATGAACGCCATTATCGGCCTTACGGAAGTGCTGCTGCGCAAGGAGTGGCAGCCGGAGGAACAGAAATTCCTTCTGAATATCCGGAGCTCCGGGAAGGCTTTGTTAAAGTTAATCAATGATTTGCTGGATTTTTCCAAAATAGAAGCCGGGAAATTTGAAATTTCCAAGGACACTTATGAGATAGGCCAGATGCTTAGGGACATCCAGGTGATTGGCAGTACCAGGATTGGGGAAAAGCAGGTGGAACTTAAGATGGACGTGGCGGAGGAAATCCCCCGGTTTTTATATGGGGACGCGCTGCGCATCCGGCAGGTTATTATCAATATTATGAACAATGCCATCAAGTTTACGGAGGAAGGCTCCGTGACGGTAAAGGTGGCGCTGCAGAAACGGGAAAAGGAAAAAGTACAGCTTTATTTTTCCGTCAAAGATACAGGGCAGGGCATCCGGCAGCAGGATTTGGAACGGCTGTTTGATGCATTTACCCAAGTGGACATTAAGAAAAATATGGGAAAGGAGGGAACAGGGCTTGGCCTTGCTATTTCCCGCCAGCTTGTGGAGCTGATGGGTGGGGAGCTTTCCGTTACCAGCGAGTATGGGAAAGGGAGTGAATTTTATTTTACCCTTTGGGAAGGGATCCGGAGTGAAGAATGTGTCGGCGATTTTTCCGAAGTAAAGGAGCAGCAGGAGGAAGAAGCAAATGTCTTTACCTTTACCCTGCCAGAAGCGAAAGTCCTTCTGGTGGATGACAATGAGGTGAACCAATGCGTTGCGGAAGCCCTGATGGAGCCCTTTGGGATGCAGATTGACATAGCGTCCAATGGGCAGGAAGCGGTGGATTCTGTAAGGCAGGGGCAGTACGACCTTGTATTTATGGACCATTTTATGCCGGTTATGGATGGGGTGGAAGCCACGAAGAATATCCGTGCATTGGGGACTGAATACGCCAGGAGCCTGCCGATTATTGCGCTGACTGCTGATGCGGTTCAAGGGGTGCGGGAAGAATTTTTTGCGGCAGGCATGAACGACTTTGTGTCAAAGCCTATTGAAATGCCTGAGATTGCAAGGGTCCTGCGGCGCTGGATGCCGGAAGGAAAAATATGCGGGAGTTCTGCCGGAAGGCGTTAAGTTTGGCTGGGGTTTCACAACAAGGAATAGAAAGGATGCTGTATGGTACAGCAAGAGGAACGGCAAATGGGAGAAGGGATTAAAAAGAAGTTAAGCATATTGCTGGCAGCGGCGTTGCTGCTGTGGGGGATTTATGTGCCTGCGGAGGCGCAGGAGCAGAGGAGTGGGGTAACAGTAACTAGTACGGAAGAATTTATGGCTGCCTTGGAACAGAAGAAAAGCCCGATTACCATAGGAAATAATATAATTACCATAGTAAATGGGGCGGAAAGCAGTGGCAGGATGCTTCCTGTGACTATTCCAGCAGGGACTGTGATACAGGGGGCAACCAACGACAATACTTTGAATTGCCGAAGCCCTATTCAATTAGGCGGGGATGGGGTTGTTTTTCGGAATATGAAACTTGTAATGTCATCTTCCAATGCATTGAATAGTGTTCCGCACCGCGAGATCTTCCTGGCAGGCTATAGCCTTACAATGGACAATGTGAAGACTTTTCTGGATGGCGGAGATGGGAGTTTTGGCCCGTTGGGCGGGACGGAGAAAGAATTGCTGCCTACCATATATGCAGGCGCATATCCGGGGACTTCGCCAATTGGGAGTAATGCATCCCTGACGGTTCAAAATTCCAATGATGAAACGATGTTTCAGGCAATTTATATGGGGCATGGAGCTATTGACGGCGATGTTTCCTATCAAGGCGCTGCAGAGTTGAAACTGGATGCAAAGGCAATTGTCCGGGAATCTGTGGATGCCAGCTTGAACAGCAGGGCAGAAATTCAGGTTTCTGGCACCAGAGATATTGATTATGCCAAGGCGAAGCAGTTTAAAGGAAACGAAGCTACCACTTTTACCTTAAAGAATTGTTCCATTGAAGATGCAACGGTGGATGGGATTGGGAACCTTGTGATAGAAAGTAATGGGCAATTAATCCCCAAAACAGAGGTTTTGAAGAATGTCACATTGAAAAGTGGGGGATGCCTGAACCTAAATAATGTAACGAATGCGCAGATCCAGGGTGATTTTACAGGTGTAAGCCTTCCTGACGAGAATCAAGGGATACTTGTCTTAAATAAGGATGGACATGTAAGGATTCAGGGAACTGTTACAGGAACTACGATATTCTGTACAGGGAATAATCAAGGATCTGGGATGCTTTATGCAGGGAAAGAGTATATTTCTGCAAATCCCGAAAAATCTGTACAAAATAATTTTGCCCTGCATGATCGGTACGTTTCGAATGACTTCCAACTGGAATACCAGAATGGCGTGTGGCAAACAGCCGGGGGGAATTTTGATTCAAGGCAGGTAAAAGGTGTTTCTGTTAAATATGCGCCAAGGGAAGTGGATGTAAGCAAAATTGAGCTTCCTATGGATGGCGATGATACAGTAATCCAAGATAAAGATATTTATTTTGAGCTTGAATGGTATGATGAAGATGGAAAACCGTTTAGCGCCGGGGAAGCAGAGGAACTTATGCTTTACCAAATGGATTACGTAGTGGGGATAAAGACGGAGTATTGGGAAACGGACAGCCCAGACATCCTTCAGGAAATAGATTGGGCAAACACGGTTAGGCTGATAGTTGGGGAAGGCGGAATCCCAGACAGGTATTACTTATGCGCTGATGAAGGTGCAAAATCAGGCGATTATACTTTCCTGTTTTTATCTGATTATTATCAAGGCAATTTAGATACAGTAGCAGACGTGAAGGCATTAAAGGATAAAGTGATTGCTGAGAAACAAATCATTTTCTGGAATTCCTCTAAGGGAGAAACAAAACCAGAACTGCCAGAAGAACCAACGCCCTCCATCACGCCAACACCAGGGCCTACAGACACGCCAAAGCCCTCAGCTACGCCAACACCGGGAGGGACGCCCAAGCCAGATCCGACAGGGACGCCGGCCCAGCCCCCAGCTACATTAACACCGGGAGCCACAGGGACGCCCAAGCCGGATCCGACAGGAACGCCAGCCCAGCCCCCGGCTACCTTAACACCAGGAGCCACAGGGACGCCAAAGCCAACGGGTACGCCAGAACCGAAGCCGCCAGTAACGCCGCCTTCTGGCCAGACGCCGTCCGGCCCGGAAACCCATACCCATAAATATGTCCAAATACTGCAGCCGGCAACTTTCCAAAAAGACGGTGTTAAGATGAAAAAGTGCAGCTGCGGCAAAATTTTGGAACAGCAGGCCATTTACCAGCTTAAGAAGGCAGAACTGTCCCAAAGCGAAATGGTTTATAATGGCAAAAGCAAAAAGCCGTCCGTGAAGGTAACAGACAGGCTTGGCCGGATCATTAGCAGCCGGAATTACCAGCTTGTTTACCAGAACAATATCAATGTTGGACAGGCAACAGTGGTTGTCATCTTCAAAGGCGATTACAAAGGCAACCAGAAAAAGAATTTTACCATTGATCCAAAGGGCACCAGCCTGTCCAAGCTGAAAGCAAAGAAAAAAGGCCTTACCATAAGCTGGAACAGGCAGGCCAGCCAGACTTCGGGATATGAAATACAGTATTCCACAAGCAGCAAATTTACGAAAAAGGCGACAAAGACGGTTACTGTCAAGAACAGCAGGACTACTTCAAGATCAATCTCCAAGCTGAAAGCAAAGAAAAAGTATTATGTCAGGATCCGTACTTATAAAAATGCTAAGGTAAATGGGAAAACGAAAAAGTTTTACTCCGGCTGGTCTAAGTCAAAATCTGTAAAGACGAAAAAGTAAAGAGATAAGTTTCAGGCAGCAGCCTTGCGCTGGCACAGGTTTCCAGCAGCAGGGTGGAACTGCCAGAAGAATGGGGACAGCGGACGCGCTATGGGGAAAACCTGCCATAGCGTGGCTGCTGTCCCCGTCTGATATTGTCGGGTATCGCCCAGGTCATAAGGAAAAATTACCTTCCACCGCTTTTTTGATAGCGGCAAAGCTTTCCCGGCTGATGACATGTTCCATGCGGCAGGCATCTTCTGCCGCAATTTTTTCATCCACCCCCAGGCTTTTCAGCCAGCCGGAGAGGAAGTTGTGCCGCTCAAAAATCATTTCTGCAATCTCTTTCCCAGATTCTGTCAATGTAATATATCCTGCGCTGGAAACACCGATGTGGCCTTTCTCCCGCAGGTTTTTCATTGCCACGCTGACGCTTGGCTTCTTAAACCCCAGCTCTGCCGCTATGTCAATGGAACGGACCACAGGCAGCCGCTGGCTTAATATCAGGATTGTTTCTAAATAATTTTCAGCAGATTCATTGCTTTTCATAGTAGTGCGCCCTCCTTTGCCCATGCCCTTAGTATAATAAAGGGGATGGAAAATAGCAAATCTTTTTTCTGGTCAGGGGACAGGTTTTTGCAGGGAGCGGAAGGCCGGGCATACCAAGAAAATTCCCTTGGCCTGAAAAAAGTTATTGACACCAAACAATTGTTAGTGTATACTAACTACAGAGACGTAAATGATAATCATTATCAAATAAACAGAAGGAAGTGAGCAGTATGCCTTTAACTATGGCAAAAACAGGGGAAGCCAACACCATCAAAAAGGTTGGCGGCAAAAGTGAAACCCGGAAATTTTTAGAGAACTTAGGGTTTGTAACCGGCGGGCAAGTAACCGTTGTGTCCCAACTGAGCGGCAGCATGATTGTAAATGTGAAGGAATCCAGGGTTGCCCTTAACAGGGATATGGCTAATAAAATTATAATATAAGGAAGGGGAAATACGATGACATTAAGGCAGGTACCTTGTGGGAACAAAGTGAAAGTCATGAAGCTGCATGGGGAAGGCCCTGTAAAGCGGCGGATTATGGACATGGGGATTACCAAGGGGGTGGAAATATTTATCCGCAAAGTTGCCCCGCTGGGGGACCCGGTGGAAGTGACTGTCCGGGGTTATGAGTTATCCCTGCGGAAAGCAGACGCAGAGATGATAGAAGTAGAATAGGAGCAAACGCCAAGTGCAGGGATGAGGCTGAAGAAAGGCCGGAGCCAAGTGCAAGGGTGAGGGCAGAAGAAAGCCCAAGAGCCATTTAAAATGGAAGAATAGGAGAGTTTTGGAATGTCAATGAAAATCGCATTAGCAGGAAACCCCAACTGTGGGAAAACAACATTGTTTAATGCCCTGACCGGTTCCAACCAGTTTGTGGGGAACTGGCCCGGCGTTACGGTTGAGAAAAAGGAGGGGAAGCTGAAAGGGCACAAAGACGTAGCAATTATGGACCTACCAGGAATTTATTCCCTGTCCCCTTACACGCTGGAAGAAGTGGTTGCGAGGAATTACCTGATTGGGGAACGGCCGGACGCCATTTTAAATATTGTGGACGGGACGAACCTTGAGCGGAACTTATACCTTTCCACCCAATTGATGGAGCTGGGGATTCCCTTGGTTCTGGCTGTAAACATGATGGATGTGGTTGCCAAAAACGGGGATCAGATACATACCAAGAAGTTGGGTGAGAAATTGGGCTGCCCCGTGGTGGAAATTTCGGCACTGAAAGGGGATGGCGTGAAAGCTGCGGCAGAGCAGGCGCTGAAAGCTGCCCAAAACCGGGCAGTGAAAAAGGCAGCGCATGAATTTTCCCCAGAATTGGAAGGAATCCTAGGGGCTGTAGAGGATAAGCTGGGGAACGAAATACCAGAACAGCAGAAACGTTTCTATGCAATTAAGCTGCTGGAACAGGATGGGAAAATTGCAGAACAGATGAAGCATGTGCCGGATGTGTCAGCCGAAATTGAGGCGATAGAAAAAGAGATGGACGATGATGTGGAAAGCATTATCACCAATGAGCGGTATGTGTACATTTCTTCCATTATCCATGATTGCTGTACCAGGAATCAGAAGGAGAAAATTACCGTTTCTGATAAAATTGATAAAATCGTCACCAACCGGATACTGGCGCTGCCGATTTTTGCAGCGGTTATGGCGCTTGTCTATTATGTTTCCGTGGTTACGGTGGGGGATCAGGCGACTGGCTGGGTGAATGACGGCGTGTTCGGGGAAGGCTGGAACTTGTTAGGCATAGAAAGCATCCATGTGCCTGCAATCCCGGAACTGTTTTCCAATGCGCTGGAAGCCGTTGGGTGCGCTGCTTGGCTGCAGGGGCTGGTAGTTGACGGCATTGTGGCCGGGGTAGGCGCGGTACTGGGCTTTGTGCCCCAGATGCTGGTGCTGTTTTTGTTCCTTGCATTTTTGGAAGCCTGCGGGTATATGGCAAGGGTTGCCTTTATCATGGACCGCATTTTCCGCAAGTTTGGCCTTTCTGGGAAATCCTTTATCCCCATGCTGATTGGCACAGGCTGCGGCGTGCCGGGAATTATGGCGTCTAGGACCATTGAAAATGACAGGGACCGGAAAATGACGGTTATGACTACCACCTTTATCCCCTGCGGGGCGAAGCTGCCGATTATTGCACTGATTGCAGGGGCATTTTTCGGAAATGCATGGTGGGTGTCTTGGAGCGCGTTTTTTGTAGGGATTGCTGCAGTAATCTGCTCTGGGATTATTTTAAAGAAAACAAGGATGTTTGCAGGGGATCCGGCTCCCTTTGTGATGGAACTTCCGGCTTACCATATGCCGACCGTTGGGAATGTGGCAAGGAGCATGTGGGAACGGGGCTGGTCCTTTATCAAAAAAGCAGGAACCATCATTATGCTGTCTACGATTTTTGTATGGTTCACCACATTTTTCGGATGGGTGGACGGAAGCTTCCGTATGCTGGACCAGATGGAAATTGACAACAGTATTTTGGCGGCAATTGGAAATACATTTGCATGGATTTTTACCCCTCTTGGCTGGGGCGACTGGAAATCCGCAGTTGCAGCCATCACAGGGTTGGTTGCAAAAGAAAACGTAATCGGTACCTTCGGCGTTATTTTCGGCTTTGCAGAAGTGGCAGAGGACGGGCAGGAAATTTGGGGGATGTTAGCTGGCTCCATGACGGCAGTTGCGGCATATTCCTTTATGGTATTCAACCTGCTGTGCGCACCCTGCTTTGCGGCCATGGGCGCCATCAAGCGGGAGATGAACAATATCAGGTGGTTCTGGTTTGCCATCGGGTACCAGTGCCTGCTGGCTTATGTGGCAGCGCTTATCATTTTCCAGATTGGGACTTGGGTAACAGTTGGGACGTTTGGCCTCGGGACGGTTGTGGCGCTTATCCTGTTGGCAGGGTTCCTCTGGCTTCTGTTCCGCCCCAATAAGGAAAAGAGCATGTGGAAGATGAAAGGCTTGGCTGGAGCCAGGTAAAAAAGGAACAGGGAAGCGTATTCCAAATGCGCAATGGGGCTGCCGGGGCAAGGCAGCCCCATTGCCGGAAAAAAGCGGATCATCCCCCTGCTTTCTTTAAAAGGGAAACCAGAGGCTTTAAGTATGCTGGGTCTGAAATGTCGTAGGAAGATGCCATAGCCTGTTCCATTTCCAGGTCTTCGGCTGTTTTGTGTTTCTTTTTTTTCACCATTGCCATGGCTGCTTTCATCATCAGTCTGTCGGCAAAAGGCATTTTTTCGTAGCACAAGCCCCCTGGCAGGTAGAAATGGGGCACTTTCTGCAGTTCGTTCCCAGGCAGGTTCTGCGCCCAGAATGCAGAGATGGTATCTTCTGCGGCGGCAGGCATTGCGCCAGTGACAAACAGGGCGAATTTCCGTGCGCTGCTTTTTTTGTACATTTCTTTTATTCTCGGATAACCATCAATCCTGCCGGCATGGGCCCGGCTCCCAAAGACCACGGTTTCATAGGCGGACATAAGCTCTGGGGTTGCGGATTTGTAGGGGGCAAGCGTACAGGCCACCTCCTTGGAAAGCATTTGGGCATACCGTTTGGTAAAGCCGGTGGTGCTTTTGTAAATAACAAGAATTTTAGGTTCCATTGAAAAATCCCTCCTTAAATGTCCTGGGCATGGCTGCGCTGTGGGAAGCGCAAAAAAACGCTTCATAAGCCTGCTCCTGCTGGGCATAGATTTCCTCTATGGGAATCCCCGGCGTTGTTACTGAAAATATGGCGCCAAGGCCGATGGTGTACACCAGCATGTGCATGTGGAGCTGCCGTGCCTGTGAAATGCTGATGTCCAGGCTGTCGGCAATAAATTCCGCAGTGTGCGCCCCGGCTTCTGCTTCATACAAATCCTGCAGCGAGGAGATGCCTTGCCGCTGGTGCAGGATAAAGATTTTAAACAGGTGCGGTTCTTCTTCTGCCAGCCGGATATAGGCCTTGCCTGTGCTGCGGAACAAGTCGTTTTTGTCAACATGCTTTGCGGCATATTCCCGGATAAAATTGCCTGCCTGCGCAGCTACGTCTTGGCGCAGGCCCGCCATATTTTTGCAGTAGCTGTAGATTGGCTGGACGGAGCATCCGATTTTGGCTGCAATCGTCTTTGCCATGACTTGTTCCATGCCTTCGGCCCTTGCAATTTCAAAGGCGGCGCTGACGACCATTTCTTTTGTAATTCTCTGCTTTGGCATGCGTTCCCTCCTTAGTTATATAATTGAGTTATATAAGTAGATTATATTAAAGATTCAGGATGTAGTCAAGAATAAAAAACAGGGCTTGAAAAATTTTCCTATTCCGTGTATACTGTCCTTGTAGTTAGCGTATCCTAACTATAGAAAGAAGTCGCTAACCAATTGATGAATTGAAAGTCATTAAAATGAAAAAGAAAGAGGGAAAGGAACATGAGCGTTGTCATTATCGGGGGCCACGACCGGATGGCCTGCCAATATAAAAGAATCTGCAAGGAGTATAAATGTAAAGCCAAGGTATTTACCCAAATGTCCGGTAATTTGAAGGAAAAAATAGGCAGCCCGGATTTAGTCGTCCTGTTTACCAATACAGTTTCCCATAAAATGGTTCGCTGCGCCATTGCAGAGGCAGAAAAAACCCAGGCAAAGGTAGTAAGGTGCCATACCAGCAGCGGAAGTGCGTTAGCGGAAATTTTAATGGAAAAATGCCAGGAGAAAGCTGTTTTATAAAGAAGATAATAAGTTTTTCCCTGTATAAAAATTTCCCCATATGCTTATACTGATTAGGGTGCCAAAAGAATACGTCGCGCCCTAATCTTATACTGAAAAACGAAAGGAGCAAAACAATGGACAAATACCTCTGTGAACCCTGCGGATACATCTATGACCCAAAGGAGGGAGACCCTGACAACGGAATTGCTCCGGGCACGTCGTTTGAAGACTTGCCGGAGGATTGGGTATGCCCATGGTGCGGGCTTGGAAAAGATGTTTTTGTAAAGGAAAAAGCATAGCCGGGTGGCTGTGCTTTTCCTTTTTTACCTTATTGGAAATTGCACCCTACAAAGCAAAATCCAAGGCTGTTTCTGCATCCGGGCAATTCTGGCATTACAAAAAAAGAAAGAACTGGTTCTATGAAATTTCCCCCCAAAGGTTTATGATTACTCCTGCAATTACAAGATAAAATGCAACAGAAAGAAGGGACGCACATGTATAAGATAATGACGCCCGGCCCGACCCAGGTAAAGGAAAATGTCCGCATGGCAAGGGCAAGGGAATGTACCAACCCGGATTTGGACGGGGAATTTTTGGAATTTTATAAGGAAACCTGCGGGCAGCTTAGCCGCCTGCTCCATACCAGCAACGAAACGCTGATTCTGGGCGGGGAGGGGATTTTAGGCTTGGAAGCGGCCTGCGCTTCCCTGACGGAACCCGGGGACAGGGTTCTTGTATTGGACAATGGGATTTTTGGGAAAGGGTTTGCAGATTTTGTGTCCATATATGGCGGGAAGCCGGAACTTTACACCGTGGATGGGAAGAACCCCATAGACCCCGATGTGCTGGACGGATACCTAAAGGAACACCATGGGTTTAAATATGCTACGCTGGTCCATTGCGACACCCCCAGCGGCATCCTGAACGATATCCATACCCTCTGCCCGCTGCTGAAAAAATATGGGATCCTGACGGTGGTGGATTCGGTGTCCGCCATGTTTGGGGAAAAAGTCCATGTGGACGAAGCCCAGGCGGATATTCTATGCGGCGGTTCCCAGAAAGCAGTTTCCGCACCGCCGGGGCTGGCTTTTGCCACCATCAGCGGGGATGCAAAAAGGGCTATGGCGGAGCGGAAGACGCCCATTGCATCCTTTTACGCCAACCTAAAGGTATTTGAGGGGTATTATGAGAAAAAATGGTTCCCGTATACAATGCCAATCAGCGATATTTACGGCCTGCAGGCAGCCCTCAGCAATATTGAGCAGGACAGCGGGATGCTTTTGCGCCATGCAAGGCTTGGGCAGGCCTGCAGGCAGGCAGTAAAAGACGCAGGGCTAAAGCTGCATTTGGAACAGGGGTTTTCCAATACAGTCACTGTATTGGACGTGCCAGGGGAAACTACCGCAGAAGCTATTTTGGAAACCATGCAAAAGGAATATAACATTATGCTGTCAGGTTCTTTTGGCAGCCTTGCCGGACATGTCGTCCGTATTGGACATATGGGCGCAAACGCTAATTTCCAGGACATGGCGGAAACCATGGACGCCCTTGGGCAGACTTTGGAAAAGCTAGGGGTGCCTTTGGCGTGTTCCCTGAAAGAACGGTTTTGCCAGCTTTACAGGACGGTTTGAGTTTCCCTATTTTGTAATTTATAGTGCCAAAAGGGGGCTGCCGCACGAATATAGTTACTTGTTCAAAAGGTCTTGCCGCTTATGCGGCAAAGACAGAATGCACAAAATTACTCTGGGGAAGCTAGCTTCCCCAGATATTTTTTGTGCATTTTGTTTGCATTGCTTTGCAATGTAAACCTTTTGGCTCAATAGTATAGGCTATTATAAAAAATGGCGAAACTCAGACAGAACGGGGCTTGACAGGAAGGGAATATTGTGAGATAGTAAGCAGAATAGGAAGTATTTGAGAAGGAGGGCAGGGGCAGATATGTCAACCATAGACAAGATTAACCAATTGAGAAAAGAACGTGATGCGGTGATTCTGGCCCACTATTATGTGGACGACGAAGTGCAGGCAATTGCAGATTATGTGGGGGATTCCTTTTATTTAAGTAAAATTGCCACAATGGTAAAGGCCAAGACCATTGTATTCTGCGGGGTATTTTTTATGGGGGAAAGCGCGAAAATCTTAAACCCGGAAAAGACGGTAATCCTGCCTGACATGGGTGCGGACTGCCCGATGGCCCATATGGCGGACATCCGGAAAATCAATGAAGCCCGGGAACAATACAAGGATTTGGCGGTAGTCTGCTACATCAATTCTACTGCAGAGCTAAAGACATATGCCGATGTGTGCGTGACTTCCTCCAACGCAATGAAGATTGTGAAATCTTTGCCCAACCAGCATATTTATTTTATCCCGGACGAGAACCTTGGCCGATATATTGCATCGAAAGTACCGGAAAAGCACTTTATTTTCAACGATGGGTACTGCCATGTACATACAAGCATCACTGCCAAAAATGTGAATATTGTGAAGGGCATCCACCCCAGGGCGCAGGTGCTGGTCCACCCGGAATGTACCATGGAGGTAATTGCGCTGGCAGATTATGTGGGGAGCACCTCCGGCATTATCAATTACGTGGCGGAGAGCAGGAACAAAGAATTTATCGTCTGCACGGAAATGGGCGTACTGTATGAACTGCAGTTAAAAAAGCCGAAGAAACGTTTTTACGACGCAGGCCAGAAGCAGTGTTCCGATATGAAGCGTGTCACTTTGGAAAAGGTGGCGGACGCTTTGGAAAAAATGGAGAATGTGGTGGAGCTGGAGGAAGGGAAGCGGCTCGCAGCGTCTAAGCCATTGGAACGGATGCTGGAATTAGGGTAGCGCCCGCTTAAAGCGGGGCTACCTGTTTTTTCTGGTGCATGTACCGTGCCAGATATACGAAGGGCGTGTCCGCAATGCTTGTGGCCACAAAAATAATATAGCTGGCGATAGCAATGGAAACCATTGTCTTTGTATCATAGGTGCCCAAAAATGCGCCCCATGTGAACAGGACTGTATTTAGAAGCTGGGATACCAGCGTGGAACCATTGTTCCGAAGCCACAGGAATTTCCTGGAGTCCCCGAACCTGCTTCTGGTGAACGCCCACCATTTGTGGTATGCCCACACGTCAAAAAGCTGGACAATGACATATACAATAATTCCTACCGCCATTAAGCGGGGGGTATTGGAAAAAACTGTGCGGATGGCCGGGGAAGCAAAATCATTTTCATTTGGTACGTACAGCATCCAGGACTGGCTTAAGAAAATGAAAACGGCTGAGGTTGCAATCCCAAGGTAAACCGCGGTCTGGGCGGCTTTTTTCCCATAAAGTTCGCTTAAAATGTCCGTTACCAGAAAGGTTGATGCAAACAGGATGTTGCCAAGCGTCATTTCCATGCCAAAGGCAGTTACCATAATCAGCACTTCAATATTTGCCGCAATGGTAGCCAGCACGGTCCACAAATACAGCCCCTGTTCCTGAAACAGCCAGAACAGAAACAGGACTGTGGAAAAAGTAAGGAATAAGGATACCAGTAAAAGAATTTCATTCTGCATGTTCTACAACTCCTCCTACGCCGAAAGCAGTATTTTCCATTAAAATATCTACCCGGCTGTTTTCTATGTATTTTGGGTAAAGTTCCCTGGTGAACATTTCAATAACACAGGGATCTGGCTTGATGGGTTTTTTGTTTTCCTGCATAATGTTGATGCAGACCCGTTCAAAATAAGTAAGGCCAGTTTGGATGTCCCTGTCCATGCTTTCCGCAGTCTGGCCGGGGATGCCTTGCAGAAGGCAGACTTCGTCAAAATATTCCGCCAATTCCTCTGGGGAACGGGCATCAATGCCTTTATCCAGATAGCTTTCCCGGAATAGGGCGTCGAAAGTTTCCACGCCGGTTTTTATTTTCAGTTCAATCCCATGAGCCGCAAAACGCCTGCGGAATGGGGCGATTGCCTCCCGGTGCCTCCAGTGGCACTCAAAATGCACTTGGGTGATATGGCAGTCCTTGCAAACCTTTTCAATCAGGGCAAGGGTTTCCTCATCCAAGTCCACAAAGCTGCCGGAATTAATCACTTCGAGCTTCTGGTGGATGCCAGTAACTTTTTCAAGCTGTTCCCGGTTCAGTGCAAAATTTGCGCTGCTGTCCGGGGAAAAATCCAGATGGTAGTCGCAGAAGCGGCATCGGCGCCAAGAGCAGCCAAAGCCCCGCAGCATTACGATTTCCCGGGGATTTTTTTCATGGATGACCGCATAGCGGTTTGGGTTAAAATCTTCCATAATAGTTCCTTTCTGGTTCGTATTTTTTGAATGAAATAAAAAGGGCACGCAGAACGTGCCCATAACATAAAACGGTTTTTCCTCACACAAAAATTAATGCAGAATCTTTCCGCTTTAAATCCCTAGTTTTGTTTAAAGACAGGATGGTCACGAACTGTCTGATGCAATTGTTTTGCTGTGCCCTGCAGGCTGGAATGCCTGCCTGCGGGATATTCTACCACAACGGAAATGTATTTGCAAGGGAAAAATCAGCCAGTACAGTAACTACATATTTTTTTCTAATTATAAAGCTTAGGTATGGAACAGCCAGGGCAACCATCCGATATAACCAGTAAGAACGGAAAGGAATGAGTGACTGTATGATAGATAGGGTGAATAACCAGAAATATTATGAGTATGCCAAGGTAAACCAGCAGAAACGGGAAAGTACCGAAGCCTCTGAATTTAACCTGAATATGGGGAAGGAAGGGGTGATATACGAAAAAGGCCAGCAGAAAAAAGCGGCCAAGCCAAAGGAAACCGCTATGGAGCCGGAGGGGCAGGAATCCGGCACGGCAGCCAGCGCAGGAGTGAAGGTAGAAATTTCCAGCAAAGGCTATGAGAAATCTGCCCGGGAGCGGCAGAGGGCTTCCCTGGCAGAACAGGTGCAAAAAATTGCGGCAATCGCCATGGATTTCCTGAAATCCGTCTGGGACAAAATCTGGAATGACCATCCCAAGACGGAGGAAATGCAGTTCCCGGAAATCTTAGAGGACAAAATGTCCGGGGAAGATGGGATTCCCGAAGAAACTGGGCTGGCGGTAAGCAATGCCATAAGCGGCCCCCAGGGGGAGGCAGGGCAGACGGAGGGGTGGCCGGCAGGCAGGCTTTCAGACCGGATTGCAGATTCCATTTACACCCAGGAAGAAATACGCCAGCTATTCCGCCGGGGCAACCAGAAGGAAATTGAATCCTTCCTTTCCAACAATGGGGAAAAGCGCCTTGCAAGGAACACGGAGCTGCTGACCCAATATGACAGGAAAGGGAGCATTGTGGGGATCAACAGTTACGACCGGGACTTGATACTGCATGGGAACCGGAACCAGATAAAATTGTAAAAGGGGTTTGGCCGGACAGGGGGACGCGCTGTTTTTTCCGGTGCGCAGATGGCAGGGCAATGGATGGTAACAGACATAATTTCGGCAATTCCGCGATATATTAGACTAATGTAAAAATTAGGAGTGAGTTTCTATGTGCGGAATTGCAGGTTTTTATCATAGGGAAAGGGACTATGGGGAGCAGGAACAGCATTACCGTTCCCTGCTTGGGCGGATGCATCAGGAATTGTGGCGCAGGGGGCCGGACGACGCTGGCATATACCTTGCGAAACACTGCGGGCTTTCCCACAGCCGCCTTTCCATTATTGACATTTCCGGGGGCCACCAGCCCATGCTGCGCACTGCAGGGGGAAAAACATGCGGCATTGCCTATAATGGGGAGCTTTACAATGGGAAGGAGCTGCGTGGGCTGTTGGAAAGCCGGGGATGGGTGTTTGCCACAGACTGCGATACGGAAGTGATTTTGCTGGGCTTTATGGAGTTTGGCCCGGAATTTGCCGCTAAGATGAACGGCATTTTTGCATTTGCAGTGTATGATTCCAAGGAAGAAACCCTACATCTGTTCCGGGACCCAATGGGGGTAAAGCCCTTGTTTTATACGGTGCAGGATGGGGAACTTATCTTTGCGTCAGAGCTTAAGGGGATGCTGGCCCATCCGCTGGTGAAAGCTGAGGTTGGCAGGGAGGGCTTAAATGAGATTTTTGGGATTGGCCCTGCAAGGAGCCCGGGGTGCGGCGTCTTAAAAGGCGTCCATGAGGTGCGCCCAGGGGAGTGGATCCGCTGCAGCAGGGAGGATGGGCTTGTGAAGTCTGCTTACTGGAAGCTGGAGAGCCATCCCCATACGGATAATGAGAAAGAAACCGTCGAAACGGTTTCCTTTCTGGTACAGGACGCCATCCGGCGGCAGATGGTTTCAGACGTGCCAATCTGCACGTTTTTATCAGGGGGCGTGGACAGCAGCCTGGTGTCGGCAGTCTGCGCGGCAGAGCTGAAAAAGCAGGGCAGAAGGCTTGCCACATTTTCTTTTGATTTCGTAGATAACCAGAAAAATTTCAAAGCAAATGATTTCCAGCCCTCTCAAGACAGGCCCTATGTGGAACAGATGGCTGCATTTATCGGTTCTGAGCATACCTTTCTGGAGTGTAATAACCAAAACCAAATCGATATGCTCTACGATTCCGTGAAAGCCCACGATTTGCCTGCTATGGCGGATGTGGATTCTTCCATGCTTTATTTCTGTTCCCAAGTGAGCAAACAATATAAGGTAACCCTGACCGGGGAGTGTGCCGACGAGATTTTCGGCGGATACCCCTGGTTCCATAAAAAGGAGTGCATGGAAACGGGAATGTTCCCATGGACCATGGATTTGTCCCCGCGGAAGGAGCTGCTTTCGGAGGAATTTTTGGATTGCCTGCAGATGGATGATTATGTCTTGGAGCGTTACCACCGTTCCGTGGCAGAAACGCCCAGATGGGAAGGGGACAGCAAAGAGGAAGCAAGGCGGCGGGAAATTGCCTACCTGAATTTAAGGTGGTTTATGCAGACGCTGCTGAACCGGATGGACAGAACCAGCATGTACAGCGGGCTGGAAGCCAGGGTTCCTTTTGCGGACACCAGAATTGTCCAGTATGTGTGGAATGTGCCCTGGGAACTGAAAGCAAAGGATGGGGTGGTAAAAAGCCTGCTCCGGGAATCTGGCCGCGGCCTGCTCCCGGAAGAAGTGCTGTTCCGCCGGAAATCCCCTTACCCCAAAACGTATGACCCCCGGTATGAGGGCATTCTGAAAGGGATGGTGCAGGAGATGCTTCTGGGAGGGGGATCCCCGGTGATGCAGTTTCTGGATAAGGGAAAAGTAGAAAGGTTCCTTGCAAAGACTTCCGACTATGGGAAGCCATGGTATGGGCAGCTTATGGCAGGGCCGCAGATGCTGGCGTATCTGCTGCAGGTAGATGCGTGGATGCGGCAGTACCGGATTACGGTGGTGGATTTGTAGCGTGCTGAGATGTTATTCCAGAAAAGCGTAACCCTAAGAGAGTGCAGCGGACGGCTGGGGTGATCTTGGGATATTCCATAAAAATGGGGGATAAAATTCCAGTATATGGTGCATAATTAGAAATGGGATGCAACATTTCGCGCCAAAATGTTGCATCCCGTTTACAACATATATATCGAACCAAATGTAAAATACTTAACAGCAGAAATAAAAAAATTTCGGTTTTCTGGAAATTTTTTGTTTGCAGGGCTTCTTGGGCTGTGTGGAGCCAGCAGAAAAAGAAGCGGCATATCTTTTGCTTAGGGGATTTTTCAGCATTTGGGGAAAGAAAATGGGAAGTTATGAAAAGTTTTGGGGTTCTTTCCAGTGAATGCAGTATTGTGCTGCTGTAGCTGCAATGTTATAATGTGATACATAGGAGGATACGGAATGTCAGAAGGGATAGCATATCAAAATAAAGATATAGAGTTTAAAGTTCTGAGCGAAGTGTTCAAGGAGAAATCTTTTGCGGCATATGGCCTGGATTTACCAAAGATTAAAGAGGTGCTGCCGACCAACCTGCCCATGGTTTCGGTAAATGAATTACGTATGGATAACCTGTTTCTTTTGGAAGATGGCACTTATGCGCTGGTAGATTATGAGTCGGCAAATAATGTGAAGAACCGTATAAAATATATGAATTATATTGCGAGAATCACAAAGCGCCTATACGAAGAACATGGGGATATACCAGAAATACGTATGATTGTCATTTATACAGGAGATGTTGCGGCGGCCAAGCCATCCTTGGATGTTGGGTGTATGGTTCTGTCCATGGAACAGGTATTTGTAGGTGACATTCCAGCGGAAGAAATATACAATACTGTAAAGCGTAAATTGGGCAATGGCGATAAATTAACAGAACAGGAACTGATGCAGTTAATTATATTGCCTTTGGCCGAAAGAGGAAAAGACGCTAAGCAGCGGGGCGTTGAACGGGTGATTAATCTTGCAAAGCACATTGGGAATGAACAAGAACAGAAATTTGTATTTGCAGGGTTATTGGTAATAAGCGATAAATTCATTGGGAAATCAGAAGCAGAAGCAATAAGGAGGGAAATCAGCATGACAAAAGTAGGCCGAATGATATTTGAAGACGGGGCAAAGAATGGGGCGAAAAAAGAACGCATCATTGCCGTTGTTAATATGCTTGGGTTTGATATTCCAGAGGACAGGATATTAGAAAAATATTCAGAAAGTGATTTGGAAGAAGCGAAAAAAGCCTTGGAAGAAAAAAAGCTTTTGCACTAGAAACTCCTGAAACAGAACATAGCTGCATATTATATTATAGGGACGGCTCTGGTGCCAGATTTTTCCAAAAATATGATATAGGGAAGGGCTGTTGCAAAATGGCTGTTATATACAAAGTATGGTATCCGGGATGTAAGAATCCCATCCATATCCTGTATATAAGCTGCATTTTGCAACAGCCCTTTTTGCATATCCGGGACACCTCTCCCTGCATATTACGGCGGCAGGAAGAACGTTCCTCTTATGTGGTTAGGGTTCCCTCCTACAAATTCGTATCCAGAAAAACCTTGTCTTTCTCGTCCTGCTCAATCCCCAGATACCGCTTCGTAATCTGGAATGAGGAATGGTTAAAGACATTCATCAGTACCACAGGCTGCGCCCCGGATTTCCACGCATGGTACCCAAAGGTTTTCCGCAGGGAATGGCAGCTTATGTCCGTTTCAAAATGAAGGTCCTGCCCCGCCGATTTGATAATGCGGAAGGCCTGGGAGCGGCTTAAATGGGTAAAGCCATATTTTCCTGGGAACAGGTAATCTGCTGGCCCAAACTGCCCAATGCTCTCCTGGTAGACCTGCAGGGCTCCCACAGCGCTTTGGTTTAGGGCAATCTGCGTCCGTTTCCCGGTTTTTTGCTCTGTAATAGAGATGTGCTTTAAAAAACAGCGGCCGGGAAAGTGGTAGACGTCCTCCCATTTCAGGGAAAGCAAATCGCCAATCCTTAAGGCAGAATTCATGCCAAGGCAAATCAATGCATAATTCCTTAAGTTGGGTTTTTCCAGATAAAAATAGTTTTTCAGTTCCTCAATTTCATCCATGCTTCGGATAGGCTGTGTGGTGCTCATGTGTAACCTCCTGTTTCTTAGTTCTTCCTATGTGTTCTAGAGCGTGTTTGAAAATTCATTCCCACAATTTTCCGCCCCACTTTACACCGGATTCTATGCTGAATTTCGTCAATGTAGCCCACTACACCTCCCAAATCCAGCATAAAATCTGATGCAAACTGGGACGGAATCTTGCAGAAAGCAATTTTCAAACACGCTCTAGTTCTTCTTGCTAAATTTCTGCCAGTGCAGTCCAGATTATTACATTTTTTCCCGTTTTGCAATCCATTTCCCGGAAATTCATGAAAAGTGGCTGTAAGGGAGCCATTCCGGGCTGCATCTTTGCCATGCAACATTTTGGCGCGAAATGTTGCATGGCAAAATTCATTAGGAGATGGATCCGGCGGAGCGCCCAGCCACCCAAAGGCGGCCATACATCGCCGGAAGGAAACAAGGAGGTTCCTATGCTGAAATTAACCGTAAAGGCAGGCGAATACCTGCTGGTAGGGGAGAACATCAAGCTGGTTTTTACCGGAGGGAGCGCAAACAGCCTGCACGTACTGGTGGATGCCCCAAAATCTATGAATGTGGTACGCAGTTCCGCTTTGGAAAAATATGGGATGGCTGCAGGGCCGGGGAATGAAGTAAAGCACCACAAGGAACGGGAGCTTTCCCCCGAGGCAAAAGAGAAGATTAAAGCCATCCTTATGGAGGAGCGGAAGAAGGCTAAGCGGGCTGCCCGGGCATAGGAAGCGCTTATGCTGCAACCCATTACAGGTAATAGCGCAGGGGTAACCTAGGGCTTCTGCTTATTATAAAAATTTGCGAGCAAACGGATTTGCTTGCCAGCCATCTGCAAAGCAGTTGGCGCGAAGCTGCCTGTAATTCCAGACAACAATCCGGCAGGCAGGAAAGACCATAAAACAAGGAGGAAAAATATTATGGCAATGATCGTACAACACAACCTTACAGCAATGAATTCTAACCGTCAGTTGGGCGTTACTACCAACGCGCAGGCAAAATCTTCAGAAAAGTTATCATCCAGTTACCGGATTAACCGTGCAGGGGATGATGCGGCAGGGTTAAAAATTTCAGAAAAAATGAGAAGCCAGGTGCGGGGCTTAACACGTGCATCTACCAACGCACAGGATGGCGTATCCTTAATCCAGACGGCAGAAGGTGCATTGAACGAAGCCCACTCCATCCTCCAGAGGATGAACGAGCTGGCAGTACAGGGCGCAAATGATACCAATGAAAACATTGACCGTGAAGCAATCAATGAGGAGTTGGATGCATTGACTGCAGAATTGGACAGAATTTCCACTACAACCCAGTTCAATAAGCAGAACCTGCTGGATGGTTCCTTCCAGGATAAAAACCTCCAGGTGGGCGCAAATGCAAACCAGAAAATTTCCATCAGCATTGGCAATATGAACGCACAGACATTGGGACTCAGAAGCGTGGAAAAGAATATAACAAATGACCCACAGAGAGGAACAACCCCGATTAAGGTTACCTATCAGGGCCAGGAGATGTCTTATAAAGTGGCGTCAGGGGCAGATTTAGATGCCAATAAAGCGGCAGCTATTTCAAAGTTTACGTCAGGGGTAAAAAGCAAATATACGTCAGCAAATTACACTCCTCAATACAATGACAATGGGAGCGTATATTACATGACGCTTATTGATGGGAAAAAAGTTGGTACGCTTTCTGCTGCTATATCCATAGACCAGGGAAGGGCTGTCAGCATCATGACAAATGCAATTAACAACAATTTCAAGGATTATGTGACTACAAGCACAACCGAAGCAGAAGCAGTATCCGGCTATAGCGAAACAGGAAGGGTAGCTGTGGACAGCTATGAAATAGCAAATAACTCCATCACTGCAATTCAGGATGCCATCAATAAAGTATCTTCCCAAAGGTCTGCGCTTGGTGCAATCCAGAACAGGTTAGAGCATACCATCGCAAACTTAGACAACGTGGCAGAGAATACTCAGGCAGCAGAGTCCCGTATCCGCGACTTAGATATGGCATCTGAAATGGTAGAATACAGCAAGAACAACATTCTTGCACAGGCAGGGCAGTCTATGCTTGCACAGGCGAACCAGTCTACACAGGGCGTATTGTCCTTGTTGGGATAAGCTTAGGAATAATATGCAAGGGGTACGGGTTTCGTGCCCCTTGTTTTATGGGAAGGAATCCTGAAAAATGGAAGCATTGGCAAAAGAATTGCTGTTTCAGATCAATGATATCTGTATCCGGCGCCATTATCTGAAACAGACAGACACGGTAGAAAGAGGGATTGGGCTGTCAGGGCAAATCCGGCAGTTTACGTCTGCATTGCTGGAGGGGAATGTATTTTGCCTGGAGGAAACGGAGCAGGCAGGGTTCCAGAACTATGTCCTGCAAGTGCTGGAAGATTACATAGAAGCTTCCGTGCAGCGGGACATGGTGCTGATGGCAGATGTGCTGGACTATGGGCTGCGGGAACTGCTGAATATTTTTGGATGGGAAGGCGCAAAGGAGGGACCGGATGGGAAAGGAAATTTTTGAAAAAAATTTAGAAGCCATGGAAAAATGGTATCCCCCGTTTGCAGAGCTGATTAGAAATGGGAATTACGAAAAAGACGGCATAGAAACAGAACTGGAATATTCCGGGGATGGGGAACTGGTTTTCAGGGTTAAGGCAGGGGAGCGGCGCCTGTACCTGAATGGGAAACGGAACGTGAAAAAGCCAATAAAAATATGGGTGGAGAGGATGGGGGAAATCCATAAATATGCGCCGGTATTCTTGCTTGGGGCAGGGAGCGGGGAGTACCTGAATGCAATCATCGGGCATACCCACCAAACGGTGAATGTTGTGGTATATGAACCCTCTGCCGCCATTTTTTTGCGTATGCTGGAGGAGGTGGACCTTTCGGAGGAAATTAGCAGCCGGCCTATTGCATTTATTGTAAAAGGGATCAATGAAACAGAATTGGAGCCTGTGATAACAAAGCTGATATCTTTGGAAACAATGGAATTCCTGAAACAGGAAATCCATCCAAATTATCAGGAACTGTTCCCGGAAGAACTGCTGGGCGCAGTGAAAAAAATTGAAAAACGGACGGGATTTTTAATTTCCAATTCGAAAACCGGCGTCCTGTTTTCCACCCATTCCGCAAAGAACCAGATTTTGAATATGCAGTATCTCTGCGAAGGATATAATACGAAACGGCTGTCAGACGCAATCCCCCATGACGTCCCGGCGGTTTTGGTATCGGCAGGCCCATCCTTAAATAAAAATATCCAGGAGCTGAAACAGGCGAAGCACAAAGCCTTTATTTTGGCGGTGGACACAGCGGTAAAGCCATTAATCCATGCAGGGATATTGCCGGATGCCTTTATTACCATAGATACGAAGAAAGTAGTCAGCCTGGTAGAAACCGATGCGATTAAAGATGTCCCGGTGATTGCCCCGGTTACAGCCAATTATGAAATTTTAAAGGAGCAGAGGGGCAAAAAAATTTTCTATTATGATGGGCATATCCTTCCATGTATGGCTTATATGGCGGCAGGGAAAGTATTTCCGGAGGTATCTACCGGAGGGTCGGTAGCCTGCAGCGGTTTTTCACTGCTTTATAAAATGGGCTTCCGCACCATTATTCTGGTGGGGCAGGATTTGGCGTATACCGGGGGAAAATCCCATGCGGACGGCACTTTCCAGCAGGTTATGCCAAAGGAAGATACCAGCCATATGATGCGGGTAAAGGGAAATTATGAAGAAACGCTCCCAACCCGGTGGGATTTTAAAGTGTTCCGCGACTGGTTCAATATGTATATTGAAGGGGCAAAGAAGCACCGGGATATGCGGGTAATCAACGCAACCGCTGGCGGCGCTTTTATTGAACATACGGAATTGATGGAGTTAAAAGACGCCATCCGGGAAACATGCCAAAAGGAAGTGGATTATGGGCCTTACATAGAAAGGATGGAGCCGGAATTTAACGGGGAAGAACGCAGCAAAGTAATTGCATACATCCATTCCGTGCCAGGGGAATTGGAGGAAATACGCAAGGATGCCAGGAAGCTGCAGCGGTTCTACCGTAAAATTATGAATATCTGCAAGTCAGGCAGCATGGATACAAAAGCTGTGGCAAAGCTGCTGAAAAAGGTAGGGAAAACAGCAAAAACATGTGAATCAAGGCACATGTACCAAATGGTGTCCGCTACCATGGCGGTAGCAGAATATATTGTGAAAAGTGAAAGCTTATATGAGAAAGATACCATGGAAGGGAGCCGGGAGGTGGCAGTGCAGGGGCTGAAATACAGTAAAATGTTGGAACAATGCGCAGTGCTGCTCCGGGATTTTGCAGAGGAGAACCTTATGGCAATTGGGCAGGAACAGCAACGGGAAAAGGAGTAACAGATGGGAACAGGGAAGAAATTAAGATTTGCCATGATGTCAGGGGCATTGAAAAATGCCGGGGATTTCCTGATTGTAAAAAGGAGCAGGGAATTGCTGGAATACGTTTATCCGGGGGCGGAGTTTTTTTATTTCAGCCGCAGCGCCTCTATGGAGCCACATTTGGAGGAGCTGAACCAGATGGACGCCATGGTATTCTGCGGAGGGCCTGCATACCTGCCCCATCTTTACCCGGAAGCCTTTCCGCTGGTGGAGGATTTGGGGCGTATCCAGGCCCCTATGTTTGCCCTTGGGCTGGGCTGGTTTGGCAGCAGCATTGCCAATAAGGCCGTGTACCATTACCCATTTTCAGAAACCACCCTGCAGCTTTTGAAACGGATAGAAGCTGACACGGAGATCCTGGGCTGCCGGGACTGGTACAGCGTCAATGTGCTCCGCAGCAATGGGATTTATTCCGGGAAAATGACAGGCTGCCCTGCATGGTACAATTTGGCGTTTGCCAAAGAAACGGCATTCCATTCTGCAAACCCGTATGATGTGAAAAAAATTTGCATTTCAGACCCAGCCAATGCCGCTTCCATGGAATATCTGGTGGATTTGGCCGCCTATGTTTCCCTGATATTTCCAAAAGCAGAGCGGACGGTGGTGTTCCACCGGGGAATGGAGGCGGATGGCTATACAGGCCAGCACACAGCCCAGAGGATTCGCTGGGCTGTGGAGGAGTGCGCTAAAGCCGGGGCGCAGTGCGTAGACATCAGCTATGGGGAAGAAGGGTTTTCCGTTTATGATAACTGCGACCTCCATCTGGGGTTCCGGGTCCATGCCCATATCTATAATTTAAGCCGCCGGAACATTTCTGTCCTGATAGAAGAAGATGCCCGGGGCGCAGGGGTGAATGGGGCCCTTGGCCTTTCCCATATTGCTGCTTATGATTTTGGCATAAAAGCTGCGCAGGAAGGGGAGCGCATAGTTACGACGCTTGGCACGGTGTCAAATAAATATTTGATGCAGATGGTGGACGATTACCTGAATAACCTTTACCAGTCGGATTTTTTGCAGATAAAAAACGCCTACCGGATGATGCAGGAATATTTTTCAATGATGGTAAAGCATGTGGAAAGCCTTGGCAGTTTTTTGTAGTGCCAGAATGCGGAATGTTATTATGCAGCATAAAACTATGGGGCGGCGCCAGGGGAATTTACGCCCTTAGGTTTTATATTACATATAGTCCCCGAGTAAACGAAAGGAATAGACAGACAAATGAAAGTATTGGCAGTAATCCCAGCCCGCGGCGGTTCCAAAGGGATCCCCCGGAAAAATGTGCGCCTGATGGCAGGAAAGCCACTGATAGCCTACGCACTGCAGAATGCCCAGTCCTGCCCCCTGATTACGGATACCGTGGTAACGACGGACGATGAAGAAGCCATTTCCATTGCAAGGGTTTACGGGGCGGACGCCATTGCACGGGAAGCAGCCCTGGCTGGGGATCACGTAACCCTGGACCCGGTGGTTTATGACGCCCTCCTGAAAATGGAGGAAAAAAATGCCTGCACCTATGACGCGGTCGTTACCCTCCAGGCCACTTCCCCGCTGCTAAAAGGGAGTACCTTAACCCGTGCGTTGGAGGAATTCCAGAAGGGCGGCAAGGACACTTATATCAGCGCTTCTAACCAAGCCCATCTGTCCTGGGGGAAGGAAGGGGAGCAGTATTTCCCAAATTATCAGGAGCGAAAAAACCGCCAGAGCCTTCCGCCCCATTACGTAGAAGCAGGAGCTTTCCTGATTACCAAGAGAAGCTGCATTACTCCCAGGAACCGGATCGGGGCTTCGGTTTTCATCTATGAAATCGGGGAGGAAGAAGCGGTGGATATCGATACCCCAAGGGACTGGGCGGCCTGCGAGCATACCCTGCAAAGGAAGCGGGTGGTGTTCCGGGCAGACGGCTACCGGGAACTGGGCATGGGGCATATTTACCACTGCCTGACGCTGGCATACCGGATGGTTGGGCATGAAATCATGTTTGTGACAAACCGCAGGCACAGGGAGGGCTATGAACGGTTAAAGGACAGTTATTTTCCCCTCCATGCCATAGAACAGGAGGAGGAATTTTATACATTTCTGGAAGGGTACCATCCAGATGTGGTGGTGAACGACTGCCTGAATACCACCAGGGAACATGTCCTGCGCCTGAAAGGGCTGGCTGGGAAAGTAGTCACCATCGAGGATTTGGGGGAAGGGGCCTGTTATGCGGACGCGGTGGTAAATGCGCTTTACCATGAACCGGCCCCGGGCCCGAACCACTATGCAGGGGCAGACTATGTGTGCATCCGGGATGAATTTTTTATCCACAGGCCAAAAGGGTTTTCCAGTGAAATACGGAATGTGCTGGTGATGTTTGGCGGCACAGACCCATCCAACCTGACTGGGAAAGTCTATGGGATGGCGGAAAAATTGCTGGGATGCCTGAAAGGACTTGGATGGGAACATCTGCGGGATGGCGGAAAACCGGCTGCCGGGCCGGAAATCCATTTTATTTTGGGGAAAGGATACCCTGCGGCAGAAAAGGGCATTTTTACCAGGCCGGAACAGAATATTTTCATACATATTGATGTGAAAAATGTGGCGGAGCATATGGGGCAGGCAGATTTGGCTTTCACCTCCCAGGGGCGGACTGTCTTTGAGCTGGCGGCCATGGGAGTCCCAGCCATCGTCCTTGCCCAGAATGAGCGGGAGAGGCTGCACACCTTTGCCCAGATGGAAAATGGGTTCCTAAACCTTGGGCTTGGCGCGGAGGTGACGGAGGAAACCATCCTTTCCACTTTCCAATGGCTTGCCCGCACGCCCCAGATCCGGGAGGAAATGCGCAGATTAATGCTGAAAAACCATCTGGAACAAGGGACGGGGCGGGTGCTGGACATTATATTGAAAGACAGATAACAGAGTCTGGGAGATTGGAAGCAGGGAACGGAGGAAACATCTTGCTGCAGAATTTGCGCTGGATAAGTATACATAAATGGAGGGAACCGGAATGAGCTGCATTATGGAACGTATCAACCAAGGAAAATTTGTGCTGATTGCTGAAATTGGCGTCAACTATTACGACATTGCGAAAAAAGAAGGTATTTCCAACATGGAGGCGGCAAAATTAATGGTACGGGAGGCAAAGAAGGCGGGCGTCCATGCGGTAAAATTCCAAAGCTACAAAGCAAGGACACTTGCCGCAAAGGATTCCCCCGCCTACTGGGATACCACGGAGGAGCCCACTTCCTCCCAATATGAACTGTTCCAGAAATTTGATTCCTTTGGGGCGGAGGAATATCAGGAGCTGGCTTGGTACTGCAGGGGGCAGGGGATTGAATTCCTGTCTACGGCATTTGACACCGCATCTGCGGATTATCTGGAGGGGATGATGGAAGTCTATAAAATATCCTCCTCAGATTTAAACAACCTTCCCTTTGTGGAGTACCAGGCGAAAAAGGGCAAACCCATCCTCCTGTCTGTAGGAGCTTCGGAAGCGGGGGAAATCGACCGGGCCATTGCCTGCATACGGAGCCATAACAAAGAGAAAATTGTGCTGATGCACTGCATTCTGGAGTATCCCACCCCCTACAGCCATGCAAACCTGAATAAAATTAGTTCCCTTAAGGAACGCTATCCCGGCCTGGATGTGGGCTATTCCGACCATACAAAGCCGGATGCCTGCGCCGACGTCATAAAGACGGCGTACAATCTGGGGGCAAAAGTGATAGAGAAGCACTTTACGCTGGATAAAACAATCCCCGGCAACGACCATTACCATGCCATGAACCCAGAAGACGCAAGGGGCATACTGGATGGGATTGCCTTTCTGGAACAAATCCGGGGCAGCTATGAAATTAAGCCTTTGGATAGTGAAAAAAATGCCAGGAGGAATGCAAGGCGTTCCCTGATCAGCGCAGGGGAAATCAAAAAAGGCGCCATTGTGGAAGAAGGGATGCTGACTTACAAACGGCCGGGAACGGGGATTTCCCCGGAGGAACTGGGGAAGCTGGTGGGCCGACGGGCAAAAGAGGACATCCCGGAGGATACCATCCTGCAGTGGGGGATGTTCGCCATGTGAAAGGGCATGGCGCCCATGTCCGGAGGACGCCATCCTGCAATCAGGCGTTTGCTATTACTCAGGCGGTTAAATATGTGAAATTCCCTTCCATTAGGAATACAGGCATGGTATAATTGGGGCACGGAAAGAATTTCAGCATGGCGCTGTGAACATGGAAAGGTGTGAAAATATGGGCTTAGCCGAATTAGAGCGTAAAAAGGATGAAAAAATAGATGGTGTCATTTATGATATGTCACCATCGCCGAATTTTAAGCATGGGATTATAAATAACAATATAAACAGGATGATTGGGTATCATCTGAAAGACAGCATGTGCCTTGTGTTCATGGAAAATTTAGATTTCAAATATCATCCGGATACCAACGACGATTATGTATGCCCGGACATTATGGTAGTTTGTGACCGAAAACGCCTGAAAGGAGGGGCTTACAGCGGCGTCCCCAAATTTATTGCAGAAACATTGAGCCCTTCTACAGCAAAAAAAGATAAGACTGTGAAAAAAGAGATCTACGAACAGGCAGGCGTGGAAGAATACTGGATTGTTTCGCCCCAGGGTTCCTTAGAAATCTATTACTTGGAAAACGGGAAATATGTGCTGGACCAAAGCTATATCCTGCAGGACGATAAGGAAGAAGAAGATTATAATGCAGAAACTGCCATTGCGTTGAAGGCATTTCCGCAGGTCGTAATAACATTGGCTGAGATTTTCCAGGGGCTGGAAGAATAGGCAAGCAAGGGGCTGCCGCATTAAGAAAAATGATACAAGATATAGTTGGCATAAATCATTCTTCTATACTATATCTTGTATATGTTTTGCTTAGTGCGACAGCCCCTTGTTTTGGTATATAGATTAGGAGGGAAAAGGATGGCAGTTACAGCAAATTTTGCAGCCGTGGAACAGGCGCTTGCGCCATTTTTTGGGAGCAATGTGAAGGTGCTGGGGGCAAGCAGGGAAGCAGGCGGCGATATCAACGAAGCTTACCAGCTTTCTCTGGCAAATGGGCAGCATGTATTTATGAAGGCAAACAGGGGGGAAGGGAAATCTTTTTTTGCCGCAGAAGCGGCGGGGCTGGATGCCATTGCTAAGACAGGTGCAATCAGCACCCCGGAAGTATTTTGCTGCGGGGAAGACGGGGAGGGATATTCCTTTCTGCTGATGGGATATATTCAGCGCAGGGCTCCGGGAGCCCATTATTGGGAAACCTTTGCCCAGCAGTTAGCGGCGATGCATAAAGCGCCGGCAGAACGCTTTGTTGGCGGCGGAAAGCCTTTGCAGCAGGCCTTAGCCAATGGCGGCCCTGCGGCTATGGAAGGGCCGTTGCCCGCCAGCCCCCGGGCAAAAGGGAAGTATGGCTTCTGGCAGGATAATTTTATTGGTGCAAGCAGCCAAATAAATACGGCGTATGGCAGTTGGGCGGAATTTTTCCGCGACTGCCGATTAAGGCCCCAATTTCGCTGGGCTTCCCATTATTTGGGCGGGATGGGGAAGAAAGTGGACAGGCTTCTGGAGCGGGCAGCGGAGATTTTGCCGGAACCGGAATACCCGTCCCTGCTTCATGGGGATTTGTGGTCCGGGAATGTGGTGACAGGAAATGACGGGAAGGCATGGCTTATCGACCCCGCAGTTTCTGTGGGGCACCGGGAAGCTGACCTTGCCATGACGGAACTGTTCGGCGGATTTCCCCAGCGGTTTTATGACGCTTACCGGGAAGCCGCGCCTTTGCAGCCCGGGTATGGGGAACGGCGGGATTTTTATAACCTGTACCATCTGCTGAACCACCTGAATTTGTTTGGATCTTCCTACCTTCCTTCCGTTCGGCGGATAATAGGCAAATATATTTAGCAAAGTCAAATACCCCGCAGCAAGCTACGGGGCCTGGCCTGGCTTGTTCTTTCCGCCCCAAGGGGCGGGGTATTTGCAGCCGCAGGGCACTTACCCTCGCGGTATTCGCCAAATATCCGCGCAAGCGCGGCTGCTTGGCTCATTGCTCGCGGAAATAAAACAAAGATTCCGGCTTGCCGGACTCTCGCGCCGAAGCGCGGCTGCAGTAGCAGTTATTTTCCCTTGCGCGGCAAGTAACAAAATGGTATGATTTAATACAGCAAATGGCGCAAAGCTTACAGAAAAGGAGAATTAGGATGTTAGAAGCAGGAATCAAAGGATATCAGGAACTGACAGTAACAGAAGGGGATACGGCAAAGGCACATAAAAGCGGTACCTTGGACGTCCTTGCAACGCCCCGGATGGCTGCCCTGATGGAGGAAACTGCCTGGAGGAGCGTGGCAGGGGAACTGGAGGAAGGCATGGGAACTGTGGGGATAAAACTGGATTTAGGGCATCTTGCGCCTACGCCGGTAGGGATGAAGGTGTGGTGCGAATCCTTGCTCACAGGTGTGGACGGCCGGAAACTGACATTTTCCATTACTGTATTTGACGGGGCAGGGAAAATCGGCGAAGGGCTCCATGAGCGTTTCATTATTGAAGAAACGAAATTCCAGGCCAAAGCAGACAAGAAAAAACAGGCATAAGCAGTGTGGGACGTATGGGAAGCAAGGGACAGATGTCAGAATCAGCGGCAGTGGTTGCAGTGCTGTGTATTTCAGGCGGGTTTCAGGACGCCTATACTTTTAATTGCAGGGACGGGGTATTTGCCAATGCCCAGACAGGGAACATGGTGCTGATGGGACAGAACTTCGCCATGGGGAACTGGCAGCTTGGGGTGCGTTACCTTTTGCCGGTGCTGGCCTTTGCGGTGGGGATTTATGCTGCAGAGAAAATCCGCAGGGGATTTGGGCAGTCCCGGCGCATCCACTGGCGGCAGGTAGTAGCCCTGTCAGAAGCCTTCCTGCTGTTTGGGGTTGGCTTTCTCCCGCAGGAAACCAATATGCTGGCAAATATGCTGGTTTCTTTTGTATGCGCCATGCAGGTGCAGAGTTTCCGGAAGCTAAATGGAAATTCCTATGCAACGACCATGTGCATCGGTAACCTGCGCACTGCCACGGAACTTTGGTGCAGCTACCGTTCCACCAGGGACAGGGGGCTGCGCCAAAAAAGCCTTTTGTACTATGGGTTTATCGGAATTTTCATTGTAGGCGCGGCGTTCGGGGGAGTCCTGGCAGGTATCTGCAGGGAGCGGGCAATCTGGATTTCCAGCCTGCTGCTTTTTGCAGTATTTCTTATGATGTTCCGGGAAAAAGGTTTGGAAGGGAACCTCCGGTAATGGCTGCCCTCCCTGTATCATTCATGGGCAAGGCAGGATGCTTGCTGCGGGCAGTTGGCTTTTTGCATACATATTTTTAAAAAGGCTTTTTGCCCAAAATGGAGGGATTTTTATGGTAGAAAAAGACTATATTATGCGCATTATCCATGAAATGGTGCGCACTGTGCTGAAACTGATTTTCTATATAGAGGAAGGGACGGAAGAAGAACTTGTATTTGCAGAAGGGGCAAACAGGGATTTTTACCAGCAATTGTGCCTTCTGGCAGAGGAAGGGAAGATCAACCAGGCAGAAAATATGCTGTATGAAAAGCTGGAATCCGAAGGGGCAAAACCGGGGGATTTGGAAAACCTAAAGCTGGCCCTGGCATTTTACAGTTACCTCAATGGGAAAGACAATGATTTTCTGGAAAGCCATGATTTTTCCCGGGAGGAAGTTGCGGAAGGCATTCAGGATGCGATGAAGCTTTATGGGTATGGCGGGCTGGCGGAAACGCTGCTGGAGGACCGGTGAGGAGCGCAGGGGGACAGGAATATGGTATTAAATTATAATTTTGAAAATTTCATGTCATTCCGGGAACATGCAGAATTTTCTATGCTTGCACCGGATACGGAAGAAAAAACAGGTTTCCCGGTTCTTATGTATCAGCGGAGCCAAAGTGCGGTATTTTAAAGACAGCAGTTGTTGTTGGGGAAAATGCTGGCAGAAAATCCAATTTTGTGGAGAGACTAGAGCGTGTCTGAAAATTGCTTTCTGACAGATGTATTCTACAATTTGTGGGAGATTTTTGCCAAATGAAGGAGGCGTAGCGGGCTACGTTGACTGAATTTGGCAGAAATATGCCGCAAATTAGGGGATGCAGATGGCGGGAATGAATTTTCAGACACGCGCTAAGGTACTTAAAGAATTTTTTTATGGAAAATGGGCATATTACTCCGGCGGTTAAATACCGACGTTTTTACTTGCCTAAATTTCCATCTGCTATGTTGTCATCCGTTGACGTAGCCCCGCTACGCCGCCTTCTTCCGCCTTGCAGATGAAAATTTATTCTGCGTAAAATTCGTCGACATTTAACCGCCGGAGTAATATAAGGGCATACCGAAACATGGTACATGCCAATAACCTAAAAAGGAATTGCGGGAAAGAAGATAGTACACGCCAAAGCTTTGAATTGGAAGTATTGCTGGATGGGAAATATTTTTATTTATACCATTTAGAAATAGATTTTATTGGCATTGTCAGGGAAGAACTGAGCTATAAGGGGCAGTACCTCCAGGAGTACCAGCAGGTTATGTCAGCGGCAGGGTAAGATGCGTGCTGGGATGTGATAAGGATGCATACCAGTGCCCGGGAGAGAGCCAATGCAAGACGGAAGCAGAAGTAAGTTATAGCTTGGAAATTCCCGGCTTTGAGGAGGGGATGGGAGAACTGCTAAGGAAAGCTATGGATGGCAAAAGGCAGGTCGGCCTCTTTCTTACCAAGCTGGCGATACTTGGCAATGGGCACGCAATAAGGTTTGCAGCATGGGTAAAAAGCAGCCTTCTCCCAGAAACAAATGTGGTGAATTATGATATATACAAATCCATGAAAAGAGAAGAAGATTTCCATATATTGGGTGATACACGGTTTTTTGAAATTTTCCGTATGGTGGACTGCAGCATCGTTGGCATTGAGTTAGACAGTGATGCCCCGTTTTCGAAATCTGCCATCAGGAGGAAGAAGAAAGACGGCAGCATTTTTTTGCGGGAGCTTAGGAATGATTCCAGCGGAGCCAGGGAATTTTTTGCATGGGCAGTTCAGGTTTTTAAAGTTGTATACTGCAATAAAGTAGTATTTGCAGACGAAATGGACCGTGTGCTTTCGTTTATCCATGGAAAGCAGCACCATGGGCAATTTGTTTTTACTACCCATAACGTCAGGCATCTGGATCTGAGGAATTATATGAAAGAACAGATTTACTTTATTTCTGCGAGCAATGAGCCAAGCAGCCGCGCTTGCGCGGATATTTGGCGAATGCCGCGAGGGTTGAATACCCAGCCCCTTGGGGCGGAAAGAACAAGCCAGGCCATGCCCCGTAGCTTGCTGCGGGGTATTTGACTACAAAAGAGATGGGCTGCCGTGATGTAGGCGCTTTTAAGTCTGATGAAAAAATTTACCAAGCGCTTCATGCAAATGGGAAATCAAGCCAATTTATGCTGGCTGCATTAAAGAAAAAAGATTGTTTTACCGTAAATCAATATGAGGTGGATAAAAAGCAATTTGAGATAAGAGTAAATACGGTTTGCGCATGGGAAAAGCTAGAGCGTGTTTGAAAATTGCTTTCTGCAAGATTCCGTCCCAGTTTGCATCAGATTTTATGCTGGATTTGGGAGGTGTAGTGGGCTACATTGACGAAATTCAGCATATAATCCGGTGTAAAGTGGGGCGGAAAATTGTGGGAATGAATTTTCAAACACGCTCTAGGCAGAAGGGGTTCTAATATTAATGAATATTTTGAGATACCCAGCGCATTTTAAGGCAAAGAGTGGATGAAAGATGAAAAAAGCTAAGAAATATTATTTGCAGTTGCATCTCATGTGCCGGAACACGAAACGGCATTTACAAACCTCATACCAAAACATAAAACGCCGTTTCTCAGCCTACTGGCAGCGGAATTGGAAAGACACAGGCACACCCGTATACTGGGCGGCTATTTTCTTATTCAGCCTTTGCGCTGGGATGATGGCAGGGACATTTATGCTCCCATATTGGGCAGGGAGCCTGTTGGTTTCCCTGCTGGCAGTCCCCTTTGCCATGCTGGCCCTGTGGCTTTTCAAACATTTGGCCCGGCTGCTCCTGCGGAATGGGATCACGGAATTTTTGTCTTGGCTGCTGCTCTGGTTTGTCTGCACCGTCCTGCTGGCTGTCTGCCTTCCAGAAGGGAATGTGGCAGGGGCTGTTGCTGCCGCCGCACTGTGCAGCGCTGTATTTGCGTTGCTGCTCAAAAGCATATGGGCATACTTTTGCCATAAGGCAAGGACAAAGACGGTGGCTGCTGTGCTGCTGCTGGCAGGCGCTTTTGTATTTGCGGCAGTGGTTTTTTTGGCAGGGCAGGGATTTGAGGATACCTACATTAATACATACCTGGAGATGGGCGCGCAGCAAAGGGCTGGCTCTGGCAGGGCTGGCAGAAAGGACGTGGAAGCAGGAAAGCAAGGCCTGGGGCAGCTTACGGCGCAGGAAAAAGCAGGGGTTTTGCAGGAACTGGAAGATGGCCCATATACCGTAATGGCTGCTGCATATGGGACGGGCAGCGGGGACGCCCTTGGTTCCGGTACGGTAAATATCAGCCGTTTTGCCCAGAATGAAGGGATTGACGGGTTCCTGAAAGAAAGATACCAGGGGTATCCACTGACAGAAGTCCCCCTGTCCGGCATGGTTTGGTATCCCAAGGAGGTTTTCCGCTGCCCCACGTTGTTTATTGCCCATGGCAACCATAACTGGATTACGGATTCCTACTTAGGATACGGGTATCTGGGGGCTTATCTGGCGTCCCATGGCTATGTGGTGGTTTCGGTGGATGAAAATGCCTGCAACGGGCTGTCCAATGAAAACGATGGGCGGGCGGTGCTGCTGTTAGAAAATATCCGGCAGATAGAGCGCTATAACCGGCAGGAGCGCAGCCCTCTGTACAAAAAAATAGACGAAGGGAACCTTGCCCTTGCGGGCCATTCCAGAGGAGGGGAGGCCATTGCCACGGCCTATCTGTTCAACGGTTTGGATTATTACCCGGAAAATGGGAACTGTGCGTTCCGATACCATTTTTCCATAAAATCTTTGGCGGCCATTGCGCCTACTTGTGGGCAGTACCGCCCTTCCGGCCGGGATGTGGAGCTTAAGGACGTGAATTACCTGGTCCTCCATGGGGCGAACGACCAGGATGTTTTCACTTTTATGGGGATGGAGCAGTATGAAAATGTTGCTTTCACCGGGAAAAAGGACTGTATCAAAGCTTCCCTGTACCTTGCAGGCGCCAACCATGGGCAGTTCAATTCCCTGTGGGGGAAGTATGATTTGATGGAGCCGGTAAACCGTGCGCTGAATGTGAAAAATTTTATTTCAGAGGAGGAACAGCAGCAGGTCGCAAAGTTATTTCTCCGTGCGTTTCTGGATGAAACTTTAGAATGCAACATCCAGCAGGAAAATTCAGATGTGGAAACAGGGGCAGGCAGTTCAGGAAACGGCGGCCGGAAACCCTTGGGAGATTCAAGTGTGGAAACAGGGGCGGGCAGTTCAGGAAACGGCAGCCGGAAGCCCTTGGAAGGGCTGCTTACAGATTACAGGAAGTACCAGGAAATCCTGCCAAGGACCTTGTATGTGCAGTCCTATCAGTCTTCCAGCATGGAAACGCTGTGCAATTTTGAGGAAGATGCGCGGTTAGAAACGGGAACCGCCCCGGGCGTCCGGGTAACGGCAAGCCATGTGGACAGTTGGAGGGAGCAGCTTTTATATTTTTCCAACGGCGAGCCCAGGGGAAACCATGCGGCCGTCCTGCGGTGGGAGCAGGAGGAGAGTTCAGAAGGGAGCCAAGGGGAGGCAGGGAGACAGACAGAGGGGCAGGAAGCCGGAGAGATGGCAGGGCAGGAAGCTGCCATGCCAGAGCTTACATTTTCCATGCCGGAAATGGATTTGGAGGGGAAGGCCCTGCAGTTTGACGTGATGGACTTGCAGGAGGGCTTTTCCGAGGAGGAAGCAGAACTCCTTGGGATGGAACTTGTGCTGGAGGACAGCAGCGGCAGGGAAGCAGCCGTGGATGTTGGGGAATACTGCACGGTGTACCCTTCGTTTTTGGTACGGCTCAATAAGCTGCAGTACCTGTGGGGGGATGCAGATTATAAGCACCAATTCCAAACGGTTTCTGTCCCGGCAGATAGTTTTGCAGGCATAGATCAGGGGAAAATCTGTAAGGTTACCATACGTTTTTCAGGGAAAAGCGGGAAAGCGGCCGTGGACAACGTGGGAATCCAGCATAGAATCTGATGCAAACTGGGACGGAATCTTGCAGAAAGCAGTTTTCAGGCACGCTCTAGCCTGCGTAAACCTTACGGCTATTATTTTTCTACTTTACACAATTTTAAGATTTTTTATAACAAATTTTTATCTTTTTCTGCAAAATGTTTGGTATAATTTACCTATCACATTGAGGAGGAACAGTAATAACCAATGACGAACGAGGAATATTATACGTTTATCCAGCCTTATGCAGATGCCAGCGAAGTGCTTCTTGCACGGCTGAATGTGTTAAAGCATAATTTGTACGGCGAATCTGCCGGCCAGCCTATCCACAACATCCAGAACCGGATTAAGGAAAAGGACAGCATGGAGGAGAAGCTTAGGAAGAAGGAAAAAGACCCTACTGTCATGAATGCAAAAGACTATTTGCAGGATATTGCAGGAATCCGGGTGATTTGTTATTTTGTGGAGGACATTTACAACCTTGCAGGGGCCTTAAAGCGGCAGACCGACCTGATTGTCATCCGGGAATGCGACTATATTGCAAAGCCCAAGCCCAACGGCTACCGCAGCTACCATGTGATCGTGGGGGTTCCGGTGTACTGCCTGGATGGGATGGAATATTTCCCGGTGGAAATCCAGTTCCGAACCATGTCCATGGATTTCTGGGCCAGCCTGGAGCACCGGGTCCTATACAAAATGGAACGGGACGACAGGGAAAAGGTGGCGGCAGAGCTGAAAGAATATGCAGAGAACTTAGTAACGATTGAAAGCCGCTTTGCCCAGTACAGCAGATAGCATGCCATAAAATATTAGTTTAGAGGAAATCCAAAGGATTTGCAGGTTGCATTTTCCTATGTACATATGCTATAATAGCGCCAGAAAAAACATACCGAAGGAGAACCCATGGAAAGGAATACTTTATTAATTGCCGACGATATTGACATCAACCGTGAAATGCTGAAATTCATTTTTGAAGAACAGTTTGACATTATAGAAGCCGGGGACGGGGAAACAGCCATCCAGCTATTGGAGGAGAAAAATGAGCAGATTGTGCTGGTTTTCCTGGATGTAGTCATGCCGTGCAAGTCTGGCTTAGATGTGCTGGAATACATGGTGGAGCAGGGGTTCATGGACTGCATACCAGTAATTATCATTACCGGGGAGGCTTCCGTGGACACAGAGCTTAAGGCATACGAATATGGGGCATCCGATATTGTTTACAAGCCTTTTACCCCAAAGGTGGTTATGCGGCGCGCCATGAATATTATTGAACTGTTTTCCCACAGGATAGATATTGAGCGGAAGCTGGAGAAGCGCACAAGGCAGCTCCGGGAAAGCAGGGAGAAGCTGAAACGGAATAATGATTTCCTGATTAATGCGCTAAGTTCCGTTGTAGAGTTCCGAAGCCTGGAATCGGGGGAGCATATCCAGAGGGTAAAGTATTATACCAGCGTCCTGCTTAAGTATCTGGCAGAGTTTTACCCGGAATATGGGCTGACGGAGGAGGATATTGAGCTGATTATAAGCGCGTCTGCCCTGCACGACCTGGGCAAGATTGCAATTCCGGACAGCGTCCTGCTGAAACCGGGCAAGCTAACAAAGGAAGAATTTGAGGAGATGAAGAAGCACACGGTCTATGGGTGTGAGCTGCTGGAGAATTTCAGGCAGGAAGGCGATGATTTCTACCGTTACTGTTATGAGATTTGCCGGCACCACCATGAGAGGTATGATGGGAAAGGATACCCGGATGGGCTGTCCGGGGAAGAAATCCCAATCAGCGCCCAGATTGTTTCCATTGCGGATGTGTATGATGCACTTGTGAGCAAACGTGTCTATAAAGCCCCATTTGAAGTCCATGAGGCGGCACGTATGATTGCAGATGGAGAATGCGGTACTTTTTCACCCAAGATTTTAGATTGTTTTGGACTGGCAAAGGAAGAATTTTTCCACGCAGCGGAAACAGAGCTGTCCTTTGCCGATGCGGAGAATTTGGAGAGAACGAAGTAACCCTTCCGTTCTTTTCTGCACCCCCCCCAGAAGGCGAGGCAGCGTTCTGGGGGTGTTTTTTATCTTATAGGAAATACTGTGTTACTGTGAAGTGCTAAAGTGTATGAATTTCCTATAAGAGAAAAACAATTATGCGCAGCTCGCGGAGAGGAAATTTATTGCTGTGCAATCCGCTTGCGCGCGGAGAATCCTGCAAGGCAGGATTCTTTCTTGTCTTATAGGATTAGGGCGTCAAAAGGGGAATATGTTACATGGGGACTAGGGAGGTTATTTATGGAAAGAAAAAAGAAATCACGGCAGGGCGCCATCTATGTGCTGCTCTTTTTAGCAGCAATCATTTTATTATTCCACTGGTATACCCTGCAGAACCGCAAGCGCATGGTGGAGCAGAATAAAAACTATGCGGCGGATTCGGCGCATTTAACGGCAGCCAAGATAGATGAAAAGCTAAAAAGCGCCCAGAGCCTAATCAGCGTTTATGTGCATTTTTTGGAGGAAAACCTGAAGGAGCCAATGGTCACTGCGGAAATGCTGCGGAAGATGGAGGAACATTCAAAGCACTTGTTTAACGTCCTGATTTACACTGACGCCAATGGCAAGGACTATGCACCAGACGGGCGGATTTCGGACGTTACCAACCGGGATTTTTACCAGAAAGGCATGCAGGGGGAAAGCGGGATGGACATTATTTTCGATCCCCACTTTTTCGATGAAACGATGGCATGCTTTTACGCCCCAGTGCGTTTCCAGGGGGAAATTGTAGGGGTATTCCGGGGGGCGTTCCTTGCGGAAGAAAACTTAAAGGAAATGCTTGGGACTACTTATTTCGGGGAAGCGGCAAATGTATACCTCTGTATGCCGGACGGCAGGGTCATTGCCAGCTCCGATGGCCGGGAATATGAAGGGAACCTGTTAGAAAACCTGTCAGCGGACGGCATAATAGATGAAAAAACCATGAAGGATGCGGATAATGTATTTAAAAATGGCGGGAAAGGTTCCTTTGTCTGCACTTCTGGCAGCATGACGGACAATATCTGCGTGATGTACCTGCCGGAAAATAATTATGTCCTTGTGCAGACATTCCCGAAAAATGTAACGCAGGCTATGGTAAGGAAGGAAAATCTGGCAGGCATCCAGTTGGAAATTTCGCTGATTGCCTTGTTTGCCATTTATATTATTGCCCTGGTTCTACGTTCAGGCCGGGAACGGAAACGGCTGAAACAGGAAAATTTGGAGATGGGCTATATTATCAGCGGCATGAACACCTTGTTCCCGCGGTTTGCCATGGTGGATTTTGAAAAAGGCACCTACCAGTATCTGGCAGGGACGTCCCCGGAGGATAAGAGCCTTGCAAGCACCGGCTCTTATGGGGATTTGTGCGCGTACCTGTGCGCCGCTATGGAAAATACCGAGGAACGCCAGGAATTTGCTGACATTATGGAACAAGACGCCATTACCAAAACATTGAGGGACCAGGAAGACATGCGCTGTGAGCACCATGTGCTGCGGAATGGGAAGGAAGAGTGGGAGCATGTAAATATGGTGTGCCTGGAGCGGAGCGGCAGGACGCCCCTGAAAGCCCTCCTGAGCCGCCAGAATATTACAGAGGTAAAGGAAAGGGAGCTGCGCATCCAAGCCAAAATGTCCCTTGCAAACCGCAAGGAACGGCAGTACCGGATTGCTATTACCTCCAATGCCCTCTGCACGTTTGACTTTAACCTGACAAAGGATTTGGTGGAGGGGGATATTATCCGCACCATCCACGGGCAGCAGATTTCCATGCTGGAAAAAGCAGGGCTAAAAGCCCCCTGCAAGGCTTCTGAGTGTTTCCGGCAGTGGCGGCAGTTTGTGCTGGAGGAGTCGCTGGAAAGCTATGACAAGGTGGCGGACCTTGCCTACTTAAAGGAACGGTTTGCCCTGGGGGACGGGGAAGTAGCCATGGAATATTGGGAACAGGACCCAACCGGGACGCTGGTCTGCGTCCGCCAGTCTTTCCTTATGGTAAAAGATTCCGATACGGATGATATTATGGTAATGGTTGTCACAAAGGATATTACGGAAACGGAGAAAAAGCAGCGGGAACAGACCCAGGCCCTGCAGGATGCCTTGATGCAGGCGCAGCATGCCAACCGGGCGAAAACCACCTTCCTTTCCAATATGTCCCATGACATCCGCACGCCTATGAATGCCATTATCGGCTTTACTACCATTGCGGCCAGCCATATTGACAATAAGGAGCAGGTGAAAGACAGCCTGCAGAAAGTGCTTTCCTCCAGCAACCACTTGCTCAGCCTGATTAATGATATCCTTGACATGAGCAGGATTGAGAGCGGGAAAGTGCAGATTAAGGAGCAGGAGTGCAATATTTCGGAAATGATGCACAACCTTGTCAATATCATCCAGCCCCAGGTGAAGGCAAAGCAGCTTGAGCTTTTTATTGATACCTTTGAGGTGGTAAACGAGGACGTCATCGCAGACGCCTTGAAAATGAACCAGGTGTTCATTAACCTTTTGAGCAATGCAGTGAAATACACGCCGGCGGGGGGGAGCATTTCTTTCCGGATCATGCAAAAGACCACATTCCGCCATGGGTACGGCGACTATATTTTTACCATAAAGGACAACGGCAATGGCATGTCCCCGGAATTTGTGGAGCATATTTTTGAGCCATTTGAGCGGGAAGCAAGCGCCACCCAGTCTGGGATCCAGGGCACGGGGCTTGGCATGGCAATTACGAAAAATATTGTGGAAATGATGAACGGTTCCATCAGCGTGGAAAGCAAGCTGGGGCAAGGCAGCACATTTACCATAGAGCTTACCCTGAAATTGCAGGATACCGAAAAAAATGCAGCGCAGATGAAAGAAATGGAAGGGCTGCGGGCTCTGGTGGTGGACGATGATTTCAACACCTGCGACAGCGTAAGCAAAATGCTGAAGCAGTTAGGGATGCGCGCTGAATGGACCACTTCCGGCCGGGAAGCTGTTTACCGGGCGAAAGGCGCCTATGAGGAAGGGGACGTATACCATACCTATATCATTGACTGGCAGATGCCGGAAACCAGCGGGGTGGAAACTGCAAGGAGGATCCGTGCCGTGGCAGGGGAGGATGCGCCTATTATTATCCTGACGGCTTACGATTGGTCCGACATTGAGGAGGAGGCGATAGCTGCCGGGGTGACTGCCTTCTGTGCAAAGCCCCTCTTTATGTCTGATTTGAAATCAGCCCTTTTGGCAGCCAGCAACGCGTCCTCTGGGAAGGAAGAAGAAGCGGCAGTCTGGACGCTGGCAGATTTCAGCGGGAAACGGGTCCTGTTGGTGGACGATATTGAGCTGAACCGGGAAATTGCAGAGATTATTCTGGAAGAAGCAGGGTTTGTGGTGGAGTTTGCCCCAGACGGGACGGATGCAGTCGCCATGGTGAAGGGATCCAAGGAGCATTATTATGACGTAATCCTGATGGATATCCAGATGCCAATTATGGATGGCTATGAAGCCACAAGGGAAATCCGCAGTTTGCCAAGGCAGGACGTGAAGCAGATGCCCATTATCGCCATGACTGCCAATGCCTTGGAGGAGGATAAGGAAGCGGCCTTAAAGAACGGGATGGACGCCCACATTGCCAAGCCGCTGGATATGGAAATATTTATTGGGATGCTGCAGAAGTTCCTTGGGTAATTCCCGTTGGGGCTTGCCTTCAGCAGGGGGAAGCATCCCGGGAACTGGCAGCAGCCCAACTGGCTTCACTGGAAGAAGTTATCCCTTGGCTGGAGGGGCGCTGAGGGGGCTTTCTGGTTCTATAGGAAAGACCTTGTTACGCTAAAGCGTAAAAGTTTCTTTCCTATAGAATAAAAAAGCTTTTATCGCACTGCGGCGGGTATGAAATCTGTCGCAAAGCGACCCGCCGCAGGCGGAGAATCCTGCAAAGCAGGATTCTTTGTTCCTGTTTCTGGTTTCTGCCATTCTTGTGGCAGTTCTGTTCATATTCACCCCTATGGTATCCACAATCACGCATATCTTTTACGTCTGGACGGAAACGATTCCGCGCCTTGCCAAATCCCCAAATATATCATATAATAAGGCGAGTATGCTTTTTAGAAAAGAGGAATTACAATGGAAAAGTTAGATAGACTGTTAGAACGCCTGGACTACGCCGTAGTGCAGGGGAAAACAGATTTGGACATCACAGGCATTGCCTACGATTCCAGAAAGGTGGCAAAAGGATGCCTTTTTGTATGCATCAAAGGCGCGGTGTCAGATGGCCACGCTTATGCAGCGGACGCCGCAGAAAAAGGCGCGGCAGCCTTGCTTGTGCAGGAAGATGTATCTGTGCCGGATTCCGCTACAGTCCTGAAAGTGCCGGATACCCGTTATGGCCTTGCACTGGCTTCTGCGGCATGGTTCGGCCATCCTGCCGAGCGGCTTAAGGTGATTGGCGTCACTGGGACGAAAGGCAAAACCACTACCACCTATATGGTAAAGTCCATTTTGGAGCAGGCAGGCTACCAGGTGGGATTAATTGGCACCATTGAAGCCATTATCGGCAGCAAGTCAATCCCTGCCAACAATACTACCCCGGAATCTTACCTTGTGCAGGAATATTTCCACCAGATGGCGGAAGCGGGGTGCCAGTGCGTGGTGATGGAGGTATCTTCCCAAGGGCTGATGATGCACCGCACCGCAGGGTTTACCTTTGATATCGGCATTTTCACCAACCTTGAGCCGGACCATATCGGCCCCAACGAACATGCTTCTTTTGAGGAGTATTTGGCCTGCAAGGCGAAGCTGTTCCGGCAATGCAGGATTGGGATTGCCAACCGGGATGATGCCCACTGGGCGCAGGTGTTGGAAGGACATACCTGCGAACTGGAAACCTTCGGGCTTTCCCCGGAGGCGGATTTGCGGGCGGAAGGGCTCCATTTGGTGAAAAAACCGGGATATCTTGGGGTTTCCTACACCGCAAAAGGACTCGTGGACATGGAAGTGGAAATTGACGTGCCGGGGAAATTCAGCGTGTACAACTCCCTGACAGCCATTGCCATCTGCCGCCATTTTAATGTGACGGAAGAAAACATGAAGCAGGCTTTAAAGGCGGCAAAGGTAAAAGGCCGGATTGAAATGGTTCCGGTATCCAGCGAATTTACATTGATGATTGATTATGCCCACAACGCCATGAGCCTGGAAAGCCTGCTGAAAACCTTAAAAGAATATGAGCCAAAGCGCCTTGTTTGCCTGTTTGGCTGCGGCGGGAACCGTTCCAGGCTGCGCCGCTATGAAATGGGGGAGGTTTCCGGCCGCCTTGCGGACCTGACGGTAATAACCTCCGACAACCCAAGGTTTGAGGAGCCGCAGGCTATTATCGACGACATTAAGGAAGGGATGGCAAAGACCGACGGGCAGTATGTGGAAATTATTGGCCGGAAAGAAGCCATCAAATACGTGATTTCCCATGGGCAGCCCGGGGATATTATTGTGCTGGCCGGGAAAGGCCATGAGGATTATCAGGAAATCAAAGGCAAAAAGTACCCGATGGATGAACGTGTGCTGATTCAGGAGGTTTTAAAGGAGTTGGCGCAGGAAAAGTAAAAGGAGATGGAGAGATGGCAGAATTTGCCAATATCATTATCGATATTTCCCACGAAAAGCTGGACAAAGCCTTCCAGTACCGTGTGCCGGCCCATTTGCAGGAAACCCTTTCCCTGGGGATGCAGGTGGAAATCCCTTTTGGGAACGGGGACCGGGCAGCCACCGGCTATGTGGTGGGGCTTTCTGGCACGCCGGAGTATGACGTGGATAAAATAAAGGAAATCAGGGGCGTGGTGCAGGGGAGCATCCCTATAGAATCCCAGCTTATCGCCCTTGCAGGATGGATGCGGGAAAATTATGGCGGGACCATGAACCACGCCCTGAAAACCGTCCTGCCTGTCAGGCAGAAAACAAAGGAAAAGAAACAGCGTGAGGTAAAGCTGCTTCTGGGGGGCGAAGAAGCCAAGGGGCAGCTTGCCGCTTTTGAAAGGAAAAACCACAAAGCCAGGGCAAGGCTCCTTTTGGCCCTGATGGAGCAGGGCTCCCTTCCCTACGAGGTAGTTACCGGAAAATTAAACATCACAGCCTCCGTTATCCGCACCATGGCCTCCATGGGCATCCTTGCCGTGGAAGAAAAACGGAAATACCGGAACCCCTTTGGGCAGGAATTCCCGCAGGAAAAGAAACGCCTTGTGCTGAACCAGGAGCAGCAGGGCATTGTGGGCAGGATCTGGCAGGAATTCCAGGAAGGGCGGCAGAAAACATGGCTGATCCATGGGGTGACTGGCAGCGGTAAGACTGCAGTTTACATAGAGCTTATTGAAAAAGCCGTGGAGAGTGGGAAACAGGCCATTGTGCTGATCCCGGAAATCGCCCTGACTTACCAGACAGTGGTGCGTTTTTACCAGCGGTTTGGGGACCGGGTGTCCATCCTGAATTCCAAAATGTCCGCCGGGGAGCGGTACGACCAGTTTGAGCGGGCGAAAAACGGGGAACTGGACGTTATGATTGGCCCACGTTCCGCATTGTTCACGCCATTTTCAAATTTAGGGTTTATTATCATAGACGAGGAACACGAAACCAGCTACAAAAGCGAAACTATCCCCCGGTACCATGCAAGGGAAACCGCCATTGAGCGGGCAAGGATGGCGGGGGCGTCCGTGGTACTAGGCTCTGCAACCCCTTCGCTGGACAGCTATTACAAGGCCATGCAGGGGGAATACACCCTTTTGGAACTGGAAAAAAGAATCGAAGAAAAGCCGCTGCCTGCGTGTGAGATTATAGATTTGCGGGAAGAATTAAAACAGGGCAACCGTTCGATCTTAAGCGGAAGGCTGGAGGAATTAATCAAAGACAGGCTTGCCAGCCGCCAGCAGGTTATGCTGTTTATTAACCGGCGGGGAATGGCGGGGTTCGTGTCCTGCCGTTCCTGCGGCCATGTGCTGAAATGCCCCCATTGCGACGTTTCACTGAGCCAGCATAACAATGGGAAAATGGTCTGCCATTACTGCGGCTATGAGGAACCGGTCCCAAAGACGTGCCCGGAGTGCGGCTCCAAGTATATCAGCGGCTTTAAGGCGGGCACCCAGAAAATAGAAGAAATCGTGAAAAAGAGGTTCCCAGAAGCAAGGGTCTTACGGATGGATTTTGACACTACCAGGAATAAGTCCGGGTATGAGAAGATCCTTTCTGCCTTTGCCAACCAGGAAGCTGATATTTTAATTGGGACCCAGATGATTGTCAAGGGGCATGATTTCCCCAATGTAACGCTGGTGGGGGTGCTGGCTGCGGATTTATCCCTGTATGTCAGCGACTTCCATGCCGCTGAGCGGACCTTCCAGCTTTTGACGCAGGCGGCGGGCAGGGCAGGGCGCGGGAAGCTTCCCGGGGAAGTGGTAATCCAGACTTACAGCCCGGCCCATTACTGCATCCAATTGGCGTCACAGCAGGATTACGCACAATTTTATGAAGCGGAGATCCAGTGCCGGAGCCTGATGGGTTATCCCCCCTGCGGCCATATGATGGTAATGCTGGTGGCGTCCTCCGACGAGATGACGGCCTTCCTGTGTGCGGAGCTCCTGGGCCAGAAGATACGCCAGGCCCAAAACAAGGGGAAATTGTCCGGCTTGGCGCTGGTAGGCCCCGCTAATGCCCCGGTGGCAAAGGTCAAGGACATTTATAAAAAGGTGATTTATTTTAAGCATAAAGAATATCAGGAATTGGTGAACATAAAGGATGTGCTGGAAGCGTTTGTAGCCGGCCACCGGGAGTTTGCAGCAGTTACCATACAATTTGATTTTAACCCCATGAATGGGTTTTGAGATAACAGTACAGATGTTTTGGATTATGGTTTATTTTTAGGAGGAAAAAGCAATGGCTTTGAGGAATATCCGCCAGATGGGCGACGACATGTTAAAGAAGAAATGCAGGGAAGTAAAAGAGATGACACCCAAGCTGAAACAGCTTGTGGAGGATATGCTGGATACGATGTACGATGGCAACGGCGTAGGGCTTGCCGCCCCGCAGGTAGGGATTTTAAGGCGTATTGCCGTGGTGGATATCGGGGACGGCCCCATTGTCATGGTCAACCCCAGGATTGTTGCCAGCCGGGGGGAGCAGACCGGGGATGAAGGCTGCCTGAGCCTGCCGGGGAAAGCCGGGGTTGTGACAAGGCCCTATTACGTAAAAATAGAAGCTTGGGATGAGGATATGGAATGGTATGAAATGGAAGCGGAAGATTTGCTGGCCCGTGCCTTCTGCCATGAAATCGACCATTTGGACGGGCATATGTATGTGGAAAAAATCGAAGGGCCGCTCCATGATGCCGTCTATGAGGATGAAGATGAGGAGTAAAAGGAGTGTGGGAAAATGAGGATTATATTTATGGGGACCCCTGATTTTTCTGTGGGCACATTGGAAATGCTGATACAGGCAGGGCATGAAATTGTGTTGGCCGTTACCCAGCCAGATAAGCCAAAGGGGCGCAGCAAAGCCCTGCAGCATCCCCCGGTAAAGGAAGCTGCCCTTGCCCATGGGATTGAGGTTTACCAGCCCCGCAGGGTGCGGGAACCGGAATGTATTGAATATTTAAGGGGATATAAGCCGGATATTATTGTGGTAGTTGCCTTTGGCCAGATTCTCCCAAAAGAAATTTTGGAACTGCCCCCAAAGGGGTGCATCAACGTCCATGCTTCCCTGCTCCCCAAATACCGTGGGGCTGCCCCCATCCAGTGGGCTGTTATCAATGGGGAACCTGTGACTGGCGTTACCACCATGCGCATGGACGAAGGCCTTGACACAGGGGATATGATCCTGAAAACGGAAGTGCCCTTAAAGGAAGGCGAAACAGGAGGGACGCTTTTTGGGCGTCTGGCAGAAGCAGGGGCGGAGCTTTGCGTAAAGACCCTTGACGCCATTGCGCAGGGGACTGCCGTATATACGCCCCAGGACCATGATGCAGCCACCCATACAACGATCATAAAAAAGCAGCTAGGGGAGATGGACTGGGCAAAACCAGCCGTGGAGCTGGAACGCTTCATCCGCGGCATGGATCCCTGGCCCAGCGCCTACACCTATCTGGATGGGAAAACCTTAAAAATCTGGAAAGCCAGGGTGCAGGGGCTGCCAGATACCGGGCAGGGCGTTACGGGAACTGCACAGGAAAACCAAGGCGTAGCCGGGTGCCGGCCGGGAACCATTTTAGCGGTTGCCCGGGACGCCATCTCCGTGCAGACTGGCCAGGGCGCCTTAATCCTGGAGGAACTCCAGTTAGAAGGGAAAAAGCGCATGTCCGCAGAAGCCTTCCTCCGGGGGTTTGCCCTTGCACCGGGAAAAGAATTAGGCAAAAAGTTTAAAAAAGTTTAAAAAGGAGTGATATTATGCCATTATACGGTTACTATTTTGACCCAACTTACATTTTAATCATTATCGGCGCAGTGATCTGCCTGATAGCTTCCGCAAGGGTAAAGACTACGTTCCATAAATATAACAGGGTACGGAGCATGTCTGGCATGACAGGCGCGCAGGCGGCAGAGCGTATTTTGCATTCCGCTGGCATTTATGATGTGTCTGTCCAGCATGTTTCTGGGGAACTGACTGACCATTACGACCCAAGGAATAAGACCCTGAGCCTTTCTGACAGCACCTATGGATCCACTTCTGTGGCAGCGGTAGGCGTAGCTGCCCACGAGTGCGGCCATGCCATCCAGCACCAGCAGGATTATGCGCCGTTGTCAATCCGCAGCGCCATTGTGCCGGTGGCAAATTTAGGTTCTTTTGCCGCATGGCCTTTGATCCTGATTGGCATGTTTATCACCAGCAGCACCGGGAGCCTGCTGATAAATATTGGGATTCTCTGTTTTTCCCTTTCTGTACTGTTCCAGCTTGTGACACTGCCAGTGGAGTTTAATGCTTCCAGCCGTGCGATCCATATGCTGGGCCAGACCGGGATTTTGCGGGAGGAGGAACTCCGCGGCACAAGGAAGGTTCTGGGTGCGGCAGCATTGACGTATGTGGCAGGTGCAGCGGCGGCTATCCTGCAGCTCCTGCGGCTTTTAATTTTAACCAATGGCAGGAGGGATGACTGATTTTAGGTTCTTCCGGCAGGGCTTGGGCAGAAAAAGGGGTGTCAGGCGTCTTTTTGGCATATGCTGCTGGCATTGGGATAAAGTATAGAAGGAATACAAAAGAGGGACAGAAGGCTTAGCATAGGAGGGTTTATGGGCAGCAATAAAAATCAAGTAAATTGCCGGGAACTGGCGCTGGAAGTTTTGCTGGCAGTGACGCGGGATGGGGCGTACAGCCATATCGCCATACGGAATATGCTGGATAAATACCGTTACCTGCAAAAACAGGAACGCAGTTACCTGAAACGGGTATGCGAAGGCACGCTGGAACATATGATATGGATTGACTATGTGCTGGACCAGTTTTCCAGCGTAAAGGTAAGGAAAATGAAGCCGGCAGTCCGCTGCATCTTGCAGAGCAGCGTCTATGAACTGAAATATATGGATGCCATACCGCCTTCCGCTACCTGCAATGAAGCCGTAAAGCTGGCTAAGAAGCGGGGGTTTGGGAACTTGGGAGGGTTTGTGAACGGGGTCTTGCGCAGCGTCAGCCGGAACTTGTCCAACATCCCCATGCCGGACAGGGGGCAGGAGCCTCTCCGGTATTTGTCTGTGGCTTATTCCATGCCCCAGTGGATTTTAGAATTGTGGCAGGATTCCTATTCTATGGAGCAGATGGAAGGGTTTTTGGAAGCATTTTTAACGGAAATGCCCACTGCCGTCCGCGTCAACCCATTAAAGGCAACCGAAGAAGAACTGAAAAAAGAACTGGAATCAGCCGGAATCCAAGCAAAAGAAGCAGGGATTCCGGGTGCATTATTTTTGGAAAATTATGATTACTTGGAGAAAATACCTGCATTTCTGGAAGGGAAGTTCTATGTGCAGGATATCAGTTCCATGCAGGCCGGCCTGTGGGCAGCCCCAGCCGAGGGAAGCTTTGTCTTAGACGTGTGCGCGGCTCCCGGCGGCAAAAGCCTTCATGCAGCAGAATTAATGCATGGGACAGGGATGGTGGAGGCAAGGGATTTGACGGAAGCAAAAGTTGCTTTGGTACAGGAAAATATCAGCCGCTGCCAGCTTCCCAATATCCGGGCCGTACAGGCAGACGCAAGGGAATTAGATGCGGGGATGGTAGGGAAGGCAGACCTTGTGATTGCAGACCTGCCTTGCTCCGGCCTTGGCGTACTTGGAAGGAAAGCAGATATTAAATATAAACTTAAGAAAGAATCCTGCCAGGGGTTAATAGCCCTGCAGCGGGAAATCCTTCATACGGTCCAGCAGTATGTAAAACCTGGCGGTGTCCTGCTCTACAGTACCTGCACCATCAATCCCGGTGAAAATGAGGGAAATGCCGCATGGTTCCTGCAGGAGCACCCAGAATTTTGCCTGGAAAAGCAGCAGCAGATACTTCCCCAAAAAGGAAGGCAGGACGGCTTCTTTTTGGCAAGGATGGTAAAGGGAACGTACTGAAATGGGGGTTTTTATGGAAAAAGCAGATATCAAGTCATGGGACCAAAAGGAACTGGGTGAATTTCTGGTGTCGCTGGGGGAAAAGCCCTTCCGGGCGAAGCAGCTTTACCCCTGGCTGCATATCAAACACGCAGTATCCTTTGAGGATATGACGGATATTTCAAAAAAATTAAAAGAAAAATTAATTAATTCATGTCATCTTACCGTGCTGCGGCAGGTGGATATGCAGCAGTCTAAGCTGGACGGGACGAGGAAATACCTCTTTGCCTTGCCGGACGGGAATCTGGCAGAAAGCGTCCTTATGCGTTACAGCCATGGGAACAGCGTCTGCGTTTCCTCCCAGGTGGGCTGCCGGATGGGCTGTAAGTTCTGTGCTTCCGCCTTGGGCGGGCTGGTCCGGGGGCTTACCCCGGCAGAACTGTTGGAACAGGTGTACCGCATCCAGGAGGACAGCGGGGAGCGGGTATCCCATGTAGTAGTCATGGGCATGGGGGAGCCGCTGGACAATTATGGGAATGTGCTGAAATTTATCCGGCTCCTGTCAGATGGGAACGGCTTAAACATCAGCCAGCGTAATATCACGGTTTCCACCTGTGGGATTGTGCCCAAAATGCGGAAACTGGCAGACGAGAAGCTGCAGGTTACCCTGGCATTGTCCCTCCATGCGCCCACCCAGGAGAAACGGGAGGCCTTGCTGCCAATTGCTAAGAAGTATGGCATCCAGGAGGCTGTAGAGGCCTGCAGGTATTATTTCCAGCAGACCGGGCGGCGGGTGACTTTTGAGTACAGCCTGGTGGAAGGAGCCAATGACAGCAGGGAGGACGCAGGGAAACTGGGGGCGTTGCTCCAGGGTATGAACTGCCATGTGAACCTGATTCCGGTAAACCCGGTTGCCGAACGGGATTACAGGCCCCCAAACCGCAGGAGGGTGCTGGATTTCAAAAATGAACTTGAAAAATATGGAATAAATGTTACTATAAGAAGGGAAATGGGCCGTGACATTGACGGGGCCTGTGGACAGTTGAGAAAACGATTTTCAGAAAGGCAGGGAGAGGGATGAAGACTTTTTCCAGAACGGATACGGGGAGAAGGCGTGACATGAACCAGGACTATGTGTATACCTCTGAAACGCCAGTTGGAAATCTGCCGAACCTGTTTATTTTAGCAGACGGCATGGGCGGCCACAATGCAGGGGATTACGCTTCCCGGTATACGGTAGAAGTGATTGTGGCTTCCGTGAGAAACAGCAGCGAGCCGTCGCCGGTTTCCATTATCCAGAGCGCGATTCAGCAGGCGAACCAGGCGGTAATGGAAAAGGCGCGGACAGACATTGACTTAGAGGGCATGGGGACCACGGTGGTGGTGGCTACCAGAAAAGGGCAGGAACTGTGCGTGGCAAACGTGGGGGACAGCAGGCTTTACCTTGCAGGCACCACATTCCGGCAGGTAACAAAGGATCATTCCTATGTGCAGGAGATGGTGCGCAGGGGGGAGATTTCCAAGGAAGCTGCAAGGACCCATCCGGACCGGAACATTATCACAAGGGCCGTTGGGGGAGGACGGGGGCTTGACGTAGACTTTTTTGAGGTAGGGCTTGCCGAAGGGGACCAAATCCTGATGTGCTCAGACGGCTTGACCGATATGCTGGAGGATGAAGAAATATTTGAAATTATAAAGGAAAACCAGGACGTGCAAGGAGCCATAGATGAATTGGTGGATACCGCCAACAGTTATGGCGGAAATGATAATATTACAATCATTTTGACAGAGCCATTTTCTTCAGGTGAGGTGAAAATATGTTAAGAGAGGGAATCTATCTTGCAGACAGATATGAAATTGTAGGGAAAATAGGGGCCGGGGGAATGGCGGACGTCTATAAGGCAAAGGACCATACCCTGGGGCGTTTTGTAGGGATAAAGGTACTGAAGCCGGAATTTTCCGAGGACGTGAATTTCGTAACGAAGTTCCGCACGGAAGCCCAGTCCGCGGCTGGGCTGGAGCATCCAAATATTGTAAATATTTATGATGTAGGGAGCGAGAATTCCATCCATTATATTGTTATGGAATATGTGGAGGGCATCACCCTTAAAATGTATATTGAAAAAAAGGGGCAGCTTTCCTTTAAGGAAGCAGTCAGCATTGCCATCCAAGTGGGCAGGGGGATTGAAGCAGCCCACAATAAGCATATCATCCATCGGGACATTAAGCCGCAGAATATTATCATTTCCACGGAAGGCAAGGTAAAGGTGACGGATTTTGGCATTGCCCGGGTAGCCAATGCCAACACCATCAATTCGGAGGTGATGGGCTCCGTCCACTATGCGTCCCCGGAACAGGCAAGGAATGGCTTTGTAGATGGGAAAAGCGACATTTATTCCCTTGGGATTGTCATGTATGAAATGGTGACTGGCCGGGTGCCTTTTGACGGGGAATCCACAGTGGCCGTTGCCATCCAGCATCTGCAGGAAGAAATGGTGGTGCCAACCGCCTATGCCCCGGATTTGCCTGTCAGCATTGAAAAAATTATTTTAAAATGTACCCAGAAAAGCCCGGACAGACGTTACGATACCATCAGCGACCTGCTGATGGACCTGAAGAAAGCCTTAATCAGCCCGGACGAGGATTTTGTGGTAATGGTTCCCCTTGGGCAGCAGGACAAGACCAGGATTGTAAAGCAGGAGGAAGTGGAAACCATCAAGCAGCAGACCCAGAACATGTACCGGAAAGAGCTGGTGGACGAGGAGGACGGCTATGGGGAAGCAGAGGGCGATTACGAGGAAGATGAGGACGAGGACGACGATGAAGATGGTTTTTTAAACCCGAAAATGGAGAAGGCCGTTACAATTATGGGGATTGTGGCAGCCGTCATTATCGTGGCGATAATCATTTATATCGGCGGCAGCTTCATGGGGTTATTTAAGTTTGGCAGCACGGAAAAAGAGGACAGGAAGGAGCCGGAACAGAAGCAGGAAGAAATCAAAAAGGACGAGGGGGAAGACGGGGACACAGGGACGCAGGAAACAGAAAAAGTAGAGATGATTGATATCCGCGGCTATACGTTTGAGGAAGCGCTGGACGCCCTCAATAACATCCATCTTGGCCTTGAGAAAGACGGGGAGGAATCCTCCGAGGAATATCCCGAAGGCCAGATTGTGTCCCAGAGCGTGGCAGAAGGCAGCATGGTTGAGAAGAATACGACCATTACAGTCATTATCAGCAGCGGCGCAGGGGAATTTGACGTGCCGGACGTAAAGGGCAGGTCCAAGGGCGAAGCGGAAAGCATTTTAACCGAAGCAGGGCTGGTGCCTGCTTATGATTACCAGCATGACGACAGTATCCCCAACGATCAGGTGATTTCCCAGAACCCGGATGTAGGGGCTAAGGCAAAGAAGGGCGATACCGTTACAATTATTTTAAGCCAGGGAAGGGAAACCCTCCAGGTGCCGGACGTCCGGGACAAGCCGGAAGCAGACGCAAGGGCAGAGCTGGAAGGCATGGGGCTTGTGGTAGCCAGCACTTCCGGGGATTATTCGGATAATATTGCAGAAGGGAATGTGATCAGCCAGAGCATTTCCCCATGGAAAACTGTGGAAACAGGAACCCAGATTACGCTTGTCATCAGCTTAGGGAAAAAAATAACCACCCAGTATTATTCCCTGAACTACAGCATTGACCTGCCGGGGCACATCCCCCTGGATTCCACTTGGGTGGAAGCTAAAATCACCCTCCATAAGTCTGAAGGGGACGACGTGATTGGCACATGGACCGCAAATTCGTTCCCCTATACGGTGAATGTGTCAAATATCGAAAACTGCAGCCGTGGGTATTTTGTCATTGAATGGGAATGGAGCTATGTGGACGAAGATGACACAGAGATTAGAGAAACAGACAAGACGGTAATTGAGGGCGTGCCCTTTACGCAGAATTAAAGAAAGGACCTGGAAAGCCAAAGGAACAGGCAGCGCTGCTCTTTGGCTTTTCCGCAGCCAGAAATCCGCGGCAGCCTGGCCCGTGGCCTGCGGGGAACAATTCGGAGGGCTGAAACAGGATTCATTTAGAGTGGGAATTAGGATGCAGGGAAAAATTATAAAAGGGATTGCCGGGTTCTACTATGTGCATACAGAGGACGCCGGGGTCTTTGAGTGTAAAGCAAAAGGGATTTTCCGTAAGGAGAAAATAAAGCCCCTTGTCGGGGACAATGTGGAAATTGACATTATCAGCCCAGAAGAACAGACAGGGAATATTGTGAAAATACACAGCCGGAAAAACGAGCTTATCCGCCCGGCTGTGGCAAATGTAGACCAGGCGTTGGTGATTTTTGCAGCAGACAAGCCAAAGCCGAACTTCAACCTGTTGGACCGCTTTCTGGTGATGATGGGGCAGCAGCAGGTGGAAACCGCCATCTGCTTTAATAAGCAGGATTTGATAGGGGAGCAGGAGCAGGAACATTTAAGGGGTATTTATGGCGCCTGCGGCTACCAAGTCCTGTTTGCCAGCGCAAAGGAGGAAGCAGGCTTAGCAGAACTCCACCAAATCTTAGGGCAGAAGACCACCACAGTAGCCGGTCCTTCCGGCGTAGGGAAATCCTCTCTCATCAACCTGCTCCAGCCAGACGCCGGCATGGAAACCGGGGATATCAGCGAAAAGATTGCGCGGGGGAAACACACCACCCGCCATTCCCAATTAATCCATATCAAAGGCCAGACCTACATTATGGACACGCCGGGGTTCAGCTCCATGTACCTGCTGGGCATGGAGCATCAGGAACTGAAATCCTATTTCCGGGAATTTGGGGAATATGAGGGGAATTGCCGCTTTCTGGGCTGCAGCCATATCCATGAGCCGGGCTGCGGGGTAAGAGAAGCCCTTGGGGAAGGGAAAATCAGCCCTGTGCGGTACGAAAATTATGTAATGTTATACGAAGAACTAAAACACAGGAAAAAATATTAAAAGGAGAAGGATTATGAATCACTTAGCACCCTCAATTCTATCAGCCGATTTCACCCGTTTAGGGGAACAGCTTGCAGCCATCGACGCAGCCGGGGCAGAATATGTCCACATTGACGTGATGGATGGGGCATTTGTGCCCAGCATCTCCTTTGGGATGCCTGTGATAAAGTCCATCCGCCCCTGCACCAGCCGGGTTTTTGACGTCCACCTGATGGTGGAGGAGCCAGTGCGCTATGTGAAGGAATTTGCGGATTGCGGCGCAGACATCATTACCGTCCATGCCGAAGCATGCGTCCACCTTGACCGGACCGTAGAAGCCATCCGGGAGCTGGGCCTTCGCCCGGCCGTAGCCCTAAACCCAGCCACAGATTTGGGCGTCCTTGACTATATCCTGCCCAAGCTGGACATGGTGCTGGTAATGCTGGTAAACCCCGGCTTCGGCGGGCAGAAGCTGATTCCCTATACCATAGGCAAAATCCGGGAATTGCGCCATATCGTAGAAAAACGCGGCCTTGCCACAGATATTGAGGTAGATGGGGGCGTGACCCTTTCCAATGTGGCAGAAATCCTTGAGGCTGGGGCAAATGTGATTGTGTCAGGGAGTTCTGTGTTCAAAGGGGATATCTCAGAAAATGTGGAGCAGTTCCTGAAATTGATGGAAGGGTAAGCTTACTTGCTTTGGGAGGGCAGGAAAATATGCAGGCATTGATTATCAGCGGCGGGCATCTGGAAGATGCCTTTGCTGTTTCTTATATGGAAAAATACCAGTTCCAGTTCACCATTGCCGTGGATTCCGGCATGGCTTTTTTTTACCGGAAAGGCTTAGTCCCGGATTACATTGTCGGCGATTTTGATTCGGTAAGCCCTGAAATCTTGCACAATTTTAGGGCAATGAGGGATTCCGGGCAGGGAAAGCCAAAGATTTTGCAGTTCCAGCCGGAAAAGGATGAAACCGACACAGAGCTTGCCATCCGCACAGCAATCGGGCAGGGATGCCGAACCATCCACATCCTTGGGGGCACTGGCACCCGCATGGACCATATGCTGGGCAACCTCCATCTCCTTGGGATGGCAATGGAGCAGGGGGTGGAAGCGATTATGGCGGATAAAAATAACCGCATCCGCATGGTGCAGGAAGGGCTTGTGCTCAGGAGGGAAGAACAGTATGGGCGCTATGTGTCGCTGCTTCCCTTCACCCCGCAAGTCACGGGCCTCACCCTCAAAGGCTTCAAATACCCGCTGAATCAGTATACCTTGGAATGTTACCATTCCCTTGGGGTCAGCAATGAGATTGCCGGGGATGCAGGGGAGATTTCGTTTCAGGATGGGGTGCTGGTTGTGGTGGAGTCTTTGGACTAAATAAAAATCTTGGTCTGAAAGTTGTAGGTTAGGAGTACATATCGTTTCAGGATGGGACTCAGGATGGGTGTTGGCTTGATATAGAGGAAGGGGAGAATGGGTTATGGTAAACACTGCCATTTGCATACTGACAAATATGTTCCGGGTATATTTGATTTACCGCTATATTAAGATATTTGCAGGGGAAGACAGGGAACAAGGTGCTTTTGCCCACAATGGAAAATGTGTGTTTGGAATATCCCGTGCGGAATTTTTAAGAAGGATGCTTTTTGTTATATTTTTCTTGGTAAATACAAGCTGCTATTTAGTCTTTCATTCAGCATGGATGAATTTTACTACTAATTTGGTGGGAATTAGCTTGCTCGCAGCCATGTATCATAAATCGTGGAAAACAATTTCTTTTGTGGCTTGTTCCATATAGTGCATTAATATTGCATGTGACAGTATTGTTGTCCTTTCTTTTATAAAGTATGAATATGGAAAAGAATTTAACCAGTTTTACGAAATACTAACAATATTTCTTTTTCTTGTATGTGAACTGATGACAGAAAAAATTGTGAATGGCAGGAAAGGGGTGCATATGGGAGAAAGCTTGCCATTTGTAATGACAATTGTTCCAATTTCTGCTATTATAATAGTCGGACTTTTAATGTATATAGATTATGTTGAAAAAGGTTTGGTAATTGTGTGTATTGGATTTTTGGTTATCAATTTTCTGGTACTCTACCTCTATAATATGATGCTAAAGTCATTCAGCCACAAATATGAAAATGAGATGCTGAAACAGACTGTCCAATCCTATGCAAATCAGGTTCAGGCCATCCAGCAAAGTGAAGAAAAAGTAAATTTATTGAAACATGACATCAAGCACCATCTGAATGAATTAAAATTGATGGCGATAAAAGGAGAGTTCCTTGCAATAGAAGAATATATTGATAGCATGGCAGAATTTATGCAAAATCCCAATGAAATTGTATCTTCTGGAAATACAGAGGTTGACAGTATTTTAAACTATATGCTGCAAAAAACCAATCAGGTTCTTTGGGATGTTCAAGTAAAAGTGCATCTCCCAGAAAAAATATGCCATACCTTTGACGTGAATATGGTTCTGGGAAATTTACTGGAAAATGCCATAGAAGCCGCCCAGCAGACAGAAGAGAAAATGCTCCATGCTGTGGTAGAATTTCAAAAAGGCATCTTGAAAATAGAAATCGTGAACAGCTTTTCCGGGGAATACACTTTAAAAACAACAAAAAACCAAGGACACCATGGATTTGGCCTACAAAGTGTCCGGAAAGCTGTAGAAAAGCACCAAGGGGTGATGGAAGTTTGGGCGGAAGGGGAGCAATTCCATGTGAAAATAATGATGTATTTGCCGGAAGAAAATGTATAAAAGCCTAATTATTACATTTTGATAGGCAAATTGTTACATCTTGCGGCACAGAGGGGAATTTTATGTTAAGATAATAAATAAGAAAGGGGGAAGTAATGAAACAAGCGATTGCAGTATATGTTAAAAAGGCAATTGTAAAAATAGCAAAGGAATTTGCTGTCATAGAGTCAAATTCGACCTGTTCTCTTTGGGGGTTTCAATCAAAGGAACCACCAGAAATTAAAAAATTGCGAAAATGTTGAAGTATGCAGAAAAAATGACAGAAAAATTTCTTAAGGATGGCATTATATTGCCAGAAGAAGTTGATATCATAAGATATGGATTAGATACCTTAGGAAATAATGTGTTAGGTTTTCTTCTGGTTCTTGTCATAGGAGGAGCCTTTGGGCATCTTAGGGACAGCTTTATTTTTTGGTGTCTAATTTTTCCTCTAAGAAAATATTCAGGTGGATTCCATGCAGAAACAAAAGAGAGATGTTCATACATATCAGTAGGGATTCTGATAATTTCATATATAATTTTTTTCAAATTAGAATGGAAAGTAAGGGAATTAGTTGCAGTTACATTATTTTGTTCAAGCGTTATATTTTTGTTGGTTCCAGTCGATAGCATTAATAAGCCTTTAGATTCTTTAGAATACAGAGTATATCAGAAACGGGCAAAACTGGTTTTAGTAACTGAAATTATGTTATTCGGTATGGCATTATATGTTAAATGTAAAAAGGTACTCATCATAATTGCAATGTGTTTCTTTATCATCAGTATATCTCTTTTTACAGGAAAACTGAAGTATGAACGAAAAAAACATTTGTAGGAGGTAGTTATTTTATGAAGAGAGTGAATTGTAAGATTGCAAAAAATGTAGCATCAGCCGTTGTGTGTTTGGCATTAATGTTAACATTATCAATATCAGCATTTGCAGCCTCAAAGACAGAGCCATGTCCACGGTGTGGGCGCTTAAATACTAATTTTGGATATGAAGCTAATTTTGGATGGACAACGAAGACACCTCAGAGTGGGCAGTATTGTGAACCATGTGGAAAAGTAGTGCCTGCTGGGGAATATCATATGTATTTGTATACAAGCGATATGTATTATTTTACTTGTAATAGCTCAAGTTGTAGCCATATTGATGTGCCAGACCGGACTTATATGAAGCTATACCCAAATAGGCCGACGGAGCATTACACAAATGGCAAGAGGGATTATTAGGTAAAGTATTGATTGAAACAATAAATAAATGGTAGGTAGTACAATGTGTTCCAGAGTTACTTCAAACATTGTACTGCTTATGAAATGAGGGAGGAATCACAATGATGAAAATTGCACAAACAGCCAGTTTCACAGCTTACCAGCCGCAGGCCGCCAATATCCCCAAAACGGAAACATCCTTTGGCATCCAAGCGGAAAACAGCCCCAAACCCCAGTCCCCCATGGAATATTACCAAGCATTATGCCGGGAGTTCCAAGGCGTTACATTCCGTCTGGGGGACAAGGCAGCGCAGAAGGCTTCTGGTGGTTCTGTCCTAGGGTATGGCGGCAGCATGAACCAGATGGGGGAGAGTTTTGGCAGTCCGGGCCAGTGCAGTATTCAGATTGACATTTCCGTACTCAAAAAAATGCAGCAGGACCCAGAGTATGAAAAACACGTAAAGGGCACAATCCAAGACGCCAGAGATACATATTCCATGTATGAAAGCCAAGCTGGAAGGGATGGATATCCCTATGTCTGTGTGGAAATTGAGGATGGGGGAGCACGGCCCCAGATGTCCTTGGTGAACTCCAAAATGCCTTTCTCTACCGAAGAAGAGATAAAAGAAATGCGGGAACAGGAATCCGCCCAGAGCCAAATAAAAATAAATTTCCAAAATATAAAAGATTCCTTGCTGGAGCAATATTTAAATGCCATAGAGGAGCGGGGAAGGAAGCTGCAGAAGCTGGGCATTGAATAGGCGTTCCTATGTACAATATTGGGATATGCGACGATGGAAAAGGTATCTGTGCTTCTTTGGAAGAGATGGTACAGCAGTATGCAAAAGAAAAAAAGATTTCGGTGGAAACCATGGTCTGGTATACCGCGGAGAAGCTTTGCAGCTATCTGGCAGAACATAATGATTTGGATATTTTATTTCTGGATATTGCCCTGTTTGAGATGACAGGAATCCAAGCAGGGGATTTCATACGGAACCGGCTGGAAAACTGGGCCATGCAGATTGTCTATATTTCGGCAAAACCTTCCTATGCCATGCAGCTATTTAAGACACAGCCCCTTGATTTCCTTGTGAAGCCCATTTTACAGACCCAAATAGACGAAACCTTGGGACGCGCCATAAAAGTGCTGGAACGGGGCGCAGGGAAATTTGAATTTCAGGCAGGGAAAGACCTTTATGCAATCCCTTTCCGGGACATTCTCTGTTTTGTCAGTGAGAGGAGGAAAATAAAGGTGGTGGCAGCCCAAGGCCAATGGGAGTTTTATGGAAGGATGAAGGATATCCTTCCAAGGCTTCCAGGCAGTTTCCTTCTTATCCATCAATCGTATGTTGTAAATAAGGAGCATGTCTACCGCTATACCTACGATACTGTGGAATTAAGGAATGGGATGGTGCTGTCCATCAGCAAGGCAAACCGGAAACGGGTGCGGGAAGATGTATTTGCGAACCATTAAAGGGAAAGCCACAAAGGCGCAGTTCTCTGGGCTTTTCCTTTTTCATTTCATAGGAAAGGCGTATTTGGCATGCAAAGTGTTCAAGTCATCTAGACTGAGGCTGGGAGTTCATGTGGGTTTGCCAAACGTTGTCCTATAAGAATTATTGAACATATGCCTAATAATGTTTTTTTCCATGAATTTGATAATCTTGGTATGGATCGGTCATATATTGGGCAGAAGGTTAGTTATAAAATTGTCCGTAATGAAAATAAGGAGAGAGCCATAAATGTACGGCTCTTAGAATCTTAAGGGTGGGTTCCCGAGCACAAGAACAGGAGGAAAGCGGCGATGGTACGGAATGCAGAAGCAAGGGACATTCCTCGGATAGCAGAAATCATTATTTTTGGCAAACGGGTGGCATACCGGGACATATTCCAAAACGATGCCGTGTCCTTTCAGGAATTACAGGTGGTAAGCCTTGCAGGGCACTATAACAAGAATCATAAGCTGTTGGAACAGATGCTGGTCTATGACGACGGGATTGTAAAAGGTGTCATAAATAGGCAGCGGAGAGCAGATGCTATTGAAATCTGCGAATTCTATGTAGAGCCGTTTTTTCTAGGGCAAGGCATTGGCACACAGTTGTTGGATAAGACAGTTCAAGAGGCAAGGCAGCAGGGAAAGTTCTCCATTTATTTATGGGTCATTGCCGAGAACCAGAAGGCAAGGGAATTCTATGAAGCACATGGGTTTTCTGCGTCTGGGAAAACAGCGGTGATTGAAGGGACAGATAAATTGGATATGCATTATGAGATGCTAGTGGGATAGCATGGCAACTCTTTTATGGCAAAAAATAGGGCATATAGATTTTGGGTTTCTATATGCCCGTTTGTTCCTATATAATGATTAATACGGATGATTATGCCAACTGCATAATCTCGGTTTCAAGTTCTTTGGAATCGTGGCCTTTTATCTTTTTCCTCAAATTGGCCTTGCCTTATTTATTCCCGCGAACAATGAGCCAAGCAGCCGCGCTTGCGCGGTATTTGGCGAATGCCGCGAGGGTTGAATACCCCGCCCCTTGGGGCGGAAAGAACAAGCCAGGTCATGCCCCATAGCTTGCTGCGGGGTGTTTGATTTGAGTTTCCCCATTTTGCAATTCATAGAGCCAAAAGGTTTCCGTCACAAAGTGATGGAAACACTTTGCACATAAAAACGCTCTGGAAAGCCAGCTTTTCAGAGCGCTTTTTGTGCAAGATGTCTATGCTGCCAAAGGCAGCAAGACCTTTTGGCTCTATAGTATCGGCTATTATAAAAAATGGGGAAACTCAAAGGTATTTGACTATTCCAAAATGCCAGAGGATATGATATAATATTAGCCTGTATCAAAATATTCTTGTTGGAATACAGAAGCAGCGGTTATCTTTTCCATACATATACTAAGACATACGTTTGCTGCTCAATGCATTGAAAGTGGAATGTGGCCAAAGACCTTGCAAATGATATTGGGATATTCCAACATAGGAATCACCATGAATCAGTATGTCCATGTGACAGACGATGAAAAGGAAGTGCAGAATATTGAAAAAGTGCTCAAAATCATATAAAATTGGTACTTGGATTGGTACTCGAAGAAATATAGAAATTACGAAAACCGCCTATTTTGAGGCATTTTCAAGGAGGTATATAGAAAAATGAAACTAGGGATCGTAGGATTGCCCAATGTAGGGAAAAGCACATTATTCAATTCACTGACAAAGGCAGGGGCAGAGTCCGCCAATTACCCTTTCTGCACCATAGACCCCAATGTGGGTATTGTGGCAGTGCCGGATGGACGCCTGAAAAAGCTGGGGGATTTGTACCAGTCGAAAAAAGTGACTCCGGCAGCCATTGAGTTTGTAGACATTGCCGGGCTGGTAAAGGGCGCCAGCAAAGGGGAGGGGCTAGGGAACCAGTTCCTTTCCAATATCCGCGAGGTGGATGCCATTGTCCATGTGGTGCGCTGTTTTGAGGACAGCAATATTGTCCATGTGGATGGGAGCATTAATCCAGTGCGGGATATTGAAACCATCAACTTGGAACTGATTTTTTCCGACATTGAGATTTTAGAGCGGCGGATTGCCAAGGCCAGCAAGGGCGCAAGGATGGACAAGGTCCTGGCCAAGGAGCTGAAACTTTTGGAGCGGGTGAAGGCTTATCTGGAAGATGGGAAGCTTGCCAAGACCTTTGAGCTGGAGGACGAAGAGGAAGAACTCTGGTTCCAAGGCTATAACCTTCTGACGGCAAAGCCTGTGATTTATGCGGCAAATGTTACAGAGGATGATTTGGCGGACGATGGCGCAGGAAATGCATTTGTACAGGAAGTGCGGAAAAATGCAGAAGATGAGGGCTGTGAGGTCTTTGTGATCTGCGCCCAGATTGAGCAGGAAATTGCAGAGCTGGACGAGGATGAGAAGGCGATGTTCTTAGAAGAACTGGGACTTAAGGAATCTGGCCTTGAAAAATTGATTAAGGCAAGCTACAGCCTCCTCGGGCTTATCAGTTACCTGACTTCCGGGGAGGATGAAACCCGTGCATGGACCATCAAAAAAGGCACGAAAGCGCCGCAGGCGGCAGGGAAAATCCACTCTGACTTTGAGCGCGGCTTTATCCGTGCCGAAGTGGTGAATTACCAAGACTTGCTGGACTGCGGTTCCCTTGCAGCCGCTAAGGAAAAAGGGCTGGTAGGGCTGGAAGGGAAGGACTATATCGTAAAAGATGGGGATGTCATCCTGTTCCGCTTTAATGTTTAGTGCATGTTTGGTAATGTCTGAAAAGAAATAGCTGCTGCCAAAAAGATTCCCAGAGCCGGTATGGTTTTGGGGTTCTTTTTCTGTATAGGAAAAGCAGCCGCTGATACAGATATTTTTCATGAAGGAAACATGGTTACATACCTATATTTGTGGATACAAAGAGAAGCAATGGTTGGGGGTTTTAGAATGAAAGCAGAAAGCAAACGGTTTTACCATGGGCTTGCGTCGCTGGTGATACCGATTACCATCCAAAATTTTATTACAAATGCGGTAAATTCCGCAGACGTTTTTATGCTGGGGTATGTGGGGCAGACGGAATTATCCGCCGTGTCTTTGGCAAACCAGTTCCAGTTCCTGCTGTCCGGGGTGTTTTTTGGCATTTCTTCCGGCGTTACGATGCTGGCTTCCCAGTATTGGGGGAAGAAGGATACTAATTCCATCCAAGCCGTCATGGGGATTGCCATCAAGATTGCGGCTGTAATTACCGCCGTCCTTGCCATTGGGGCAGTGGCAGCCCCGGAGGCTTTGATGAGGATTTATACCAATGACGGGGAACTGGTTTTTATTGGCGCTGGGTATCTTCGGATTATCGGAGTGTCCTATGTGTGCATGAGCTTTTCACAAGTGTACCTCTGTGCCCTGCGGAGCATGGAACGTGCGCCTTTAAGTACTGTGATCAGCACGACAGCGCTGGCAATGAACATCATATTAAATGCAGTTTTTATTTTTGGGATTGGCGGCGCGCCCAAGCTGGGTGTCATTGGCGTGGCGATTGGGACCGTAACGGCCCGGATTGTGGAATTGCTGCTGTGCCTTTTCGATGCCTTCCGGGGAAAAGTATTTTCCATTGACCTTCGGGTGATGTTTGGGAGCCATAAGCTGCTGTTTCAGGATTTTGTAAAATACGCAGTCCCTGCCTTGATTAATGACTGCACGTGGACGGTAGCCTTTTCTATGTATTCTGCCATTATGGGGCGGCTCAATGCGGATGTGGTGGCGGCAAGCTCCGTGGCGTCCACTGTCAGGAACCTGTGCACCATCCTGTGCTTTGCCCTTGGGGCTGGGGCTACCGTGCTTTTGGGGATTGAGATTGGCGAAGGGAAAATGGAACTGGCAAAGCGGGACGCTAGGCGTTCCTGCCATGTGACGCTGGCGGTTGGGATATTGACGGGGCTGTTCCTGCTGCTCATCCGCCCGCTGGTATTCCTGTTTTTTAGCCTGACAGAGCGGGCGGCGGGCTATCTGGACACCATGCTGCTAATCAGTTCCTATTATGTGGTGGGGCAGGCCATGAATACCCTGCTGATTGCCGGGATTTTCCGGGCAGGGGGCGATTCTCGGTTTGGGATGGTCTGTGATATCATCGATATGTGGTGCGTCAGCGTACCGTTGGGGGTTTTAGCAGCATTTGTGCTGAAGCTGCCGCCGATGGCAGTCTATTTTATCCTGTGCTTGGATGAGTTCTGGAAAATCCCAGTGGTGTACCATCATTATAAAAGCTTTAAGTGGCTCAAGGACATTACCCGGGAGTTTGAGGGAGGATAAGGTTTTCAAATATTCTCCCGAATCCGGATATCAATATCTGTATAGTAAAATTCCTCCTCCGGCGCAGCGCCTTCCAGCAAATATCTGGAAAGCAATTCCAACGGCCGGTAGCCCTGCACAAAAGGCTGCTGGCAGATGGTAGCAGTAATCACGCCGGTTCTCACAAGTTCTGCAGTGGTTTCCACATTGTCATAGGTAAAAATCTTGATGTTTCCCGAAAGCCCAAGGGAACGTACGGCCTGGCACCCTCCATAGACCCCTGCTGCGGTAAAATAAAGGGCGTTGATATCGGGGCGGCGCGTAAGGAGCTGTTCCACTTTTTCATAGCTTTCCTTGTCATTGTCATGGTTTTCCAAAATTTCTGCAATGCAGATATGGGGATAATGGCTGCGGACAGTTTCCGTAAACCCTGCAATCCGCTCGGTATGGCAAAGGATATGGGAGGAGCCGGTGAGTATCCCAACCTTGGTTTCCCCAAAGGTCATCCGCCCCAAAAGGCCGGCAGCGGTCTGCCCAGAGAGAAAATAATTGCTGCCCACATAGGCCATGCGGTGGGAGGGAATATCTGTATTTGTAGTAATCACGGGAATTCCCAGTGCCGCAAACTGGTTGATTTTCTCTGCAATGCAGGGGGCGTTGTAGGGGGAAATCACCAGCCCATGGATGTGTTCTGATAAAAGGCTGTCCATGGCCTGTAGCTGGCAGGCTTCGTCAAAGGGGACTTGGCGGATGGAAACTTGGCAGTTGTAGCCGGACAGTTCCCTTGCTTTTGCGTCAACCCCTTCCAGCACTTCCTGAAAAAAGGGGTTGGTGTCTTGGAAGAGGAGGACGCCGATTTTTAAGTTTTTCTTCTGGGCAGCAAGGATAAGCCCAGCCTTGTTGGGCTGGTAGTTTAGCTGTTCTGCAATTTCCATCACCCGTTTGGCTGTTTCCGGGCGGACAGAGCCCCGGCCGTTTAAGACCCGGTCCACTGTGCCCCGGGAAACGCCGGACAGGTCTGCAATTTCTTTCATTGTCGCCATGGTGCACCTCCCAAAAATGCGTTGTTTTAAAGCGGTAATGCCGTTGGTTTCTATATTACAGATATTTCTTGGGAAGTCAAGGTTCTGTCTTTATCTGGTTTCATACTTCCGGAGTAATATATGCAAGGAATCGTTCCATTGCAAAAAAATGCACAAATTTTAAAACAGGAATTTAGCAAAAATATATAAATATTCCCGCCAACGCAAAAACCAGTTGTAAAAATCCTATTCCAGGGTTATGATGAAAGAAAAACGTGCACGTGCACATATAGGAGGAACCCATGAATTACATAGGAATTGACCTTGGGACTTCTGCGGTAAAGCTTTTGCTGATGCAGGGGGATGGCAGTATTTTAAAGGTTGTGAACCGGGAGTACCCTATCAGCTTCCCTAAACCGGGATGGTCCCAGCAGGAACCAGAGGATTGGTACCGGGAAACCATGGCAGGGATCAAGGAACTGCTTTGGGGAAGGGATAAATCGGAGGTGGCTGGCATTAGCTTTGGCGGGCAGATGCATGGTCTGGTAGTGCTGGATGAAGAGGATGCAGTTATCCGTCCGGCTATTTTGTGGAACGACGGGCGGACGGCGGAGGAATCCGATTACCTGAACCATAAGATTGGGCAGGAAACCTTGGCAAAGCATACGGCAAATATTTCATTTCCAGGATTTACGGCTCCAAAAGTCTTATGGATGAAGAAACATGAGCCAGAAAATTTTGCAAGAATCCGCAAGCTTATGCTGCCCAAGGATTACCTTGCATACCGCCTGTGCGGGGTGCACTGCACGGATGTGTCGGACGCTTCCGGCACGCTGTTTTTTGATGTGGAGCATCGTTGCTGGTCCAAGGAATTGTGTGGCATCTGCGGAATTTTGGAGGAATGGCTGCCCAAGGTGTATGAAAGCTTTGAGGCCGTAGGCTGCCTAAAGCCAGAGATTGCAAAAGAGCTGGGGTTATCGGAAACTGTAAAGGTTGCTGCAGGCGCTGGGGACAATGCAGCGGCAGCAGTAGGTACCGGCACGGTGGGGGACAGGGCCTGCAATATTTCGCTGGGGACCAGTGGGACGGTCTTTCTCTCATCGGAAAAGTTTGGGGTAGATAAAGGCAACGCCCTCCATTCCTTTGCCCATGCGGACGGCAGCTACCACCTGATGGGGTGCATGCTCAGCGCGGCCTCCTGCAATAAATGGTGGATGGATGACATCCTAGGCACCAAGGAATATGCCAAGGAGCAGGAGGGGATAAGCGAAAAGCTTGGGGAAAACCATGTATTTTTCCTGCCCTACCTGATGGGGGAACGCTCTCCCCACAACGACCCCAATGCAAGGGGGACATTTATCGGCATGTCCATGGACACTACAAGGGCAGACATGACCCAAGCAGTCTTGGAAGGGGTGGCTTTTGCCTTGCGGGATTCCCTTGAGGTTGCAAAATCCTTGGGGATTGAGGTAAAGCGTTCCAAAATCTGCGGCGGCGGCGCCAAAAGCCCCCTGTGGAAAAAAATCCTTGCCAATGTGCTGGACATCAAGATTGACGTGCTGGAACTGGAGGAAGGGCCTGCGCTGGGCGGAGCCATGCTAGCCGCCGTAGCATGTGGGGAATACCAGTCTGCAGAACAGGCAGCAAAAGCCATCGTGAAGGTAACAGAAACCATAGAACCGGAGCCAGCCTTGGCAGCCCTCTATGAAGTACGCTACCAGCAGTTTAAGGAAATCTACCCAGCTTGCAAGCAGCTATTTGGAACGTTGAAATAAGGAGAACATATCGAGAGGGATTTTCTTGGGCATTTTTCTAAGAAGGAAATGTGCCTCGCGAACAAAGCATTCCTAGGAAACTCTACCGATAAAAATTAAATCTAAATATAATAAGAAGTAAGAGAGGAGAAACCATGAATAATATGCCAGTAGAAAAAATTGGAATCGTAGCCGTAAGCCGGGACTGTTTCCCTATGGCCTTATCCGAAACAAGGCGGAAAAACCTTGTGAAAGCCTATCAGGACAAATATGGGGAGATTTATGAATGTCCCATCTGCGTGGAAAATGAAATCCATATGCGAAAAGCCCTTGCTGACCTTAGCGAAGCCAGGTGCAATGCCTTGGTGGTTTACCTAGGGAATTTCGGGCCGGAATCCGCCGAAACACTGTTAATCAAGGAATTTGGCGGGCCGGCCATGGTAGTTGCGGCAGCAGAGGAAACGGGGGATAACTTGGTGCAGGGCAGGGGCGACGCCTACTGTGGCGTGCTGAATGCCAGCTATAACTTAAAGCTTCGGAACCTGAAGGCCTATATCCCGGAATATCCGGTTGGGACCGCAGACGAATGTGCCGACATGATACATGGGTTCCGGCCAATTGCAAGGGCAATCCTTGGCCTTCGGAACCTGAAAATTATTTCTTTCGGCCCAAGGCCGCAGGATTTTCTGGCCTGCAATGCACCCATTAAGCAGCTTTATAACCTTGGGGTGGAAATTGAGGAAAACTCAGAACTGGATTTGTTTGAATCTTTCAACAATCACGCTGGAGATGGGCGGATTCCGGCAGTTGTGGCAGAGATGGAAGAGGAACTGGGCGCAGGGAATAAGAAGCCGGAAATCCTTTCCAAGCTGGCGCAGTATGAGATTACCCTCTTGGATTGGGTGGAAAACCACAAAGGGAGCCGGGAGTTTACAGCCATTGCTGGGAAGTGCTGGCCGGCTTTCCAGACACAGTTTGGCTTTGTGCCCTGCTATGTGAACAGCCGCCTGACCCAGAGGGGAATCCCAGTGTCCTGCGAAGTGGATATTTACGGCGCCCTCAGTGAATTTATCGGGACTGTCATTAGCCAAGATACGGTAACATTATTAGACATCAATAACTCCGTGCCTGCCGACATGTATGGGCAGGAAATAAAAGGTAAATTTAATTATGCGCTGAAAGACACTTTTATGGGATTCCACTGCGGAAATACCCCATCCAGCAAGCTGTCCTTCTGTGAAATGAAATACCAGCTTATTATGGCGCGGAGCCTGCCGGAAGAAGTCACCCAAGGGACTCTGGAAGGGGATATTGCGCCGGGGGATATTACCTTTTACCGTCTGCAAAGCACTTCGGACGCAAAAATCCGCGCTTATATCGCCCAAGGGGAAGTGCTGCCGGTTGCCACCCGTTCCTTTGGCTCCATCGGCGTCTTTGCCATCCCGGAGATGGGCCGGTTCTACCGCCATGTGCTGATTGAGAAAAATTATCCCCACCATGGGGCTGTTGTATTTGGGCATTTTGGGAAAACCTTGTATGAGGTATTTCAATACCTAGGCGTCCCAGTGGAGGAAATTGACTTTAACCAGCCCAAGGGGATGCTTTATCCCACGGAAAACCCCTTTGCATAGAAGATAATCTTTTATGGCTTTGCGCCAAATGATTTGCCATTCTTTCAGGAGAAACAGCAAGTCATTTGGCGAATAAGTATGTTTTTGTATGTCCCAATAAAAATCTTCCAGCCTTCTTCTTTCCTTGTTTTCGCATTTTTTCAAAAAAACAGCTAAATTTCTTTTGAAAACTATTCACTTTTTGCTGTTTTTGTAGCATAATAGAGTTAATCAATTATCATTAAAGCGAAATTATGTGAATTTGCAGAAAGGGATAGGTGATAGTTATGAAGGGTGCATTAGGAGGTACAGCAGCACGGAGAATTCTGAACACAGGGCAGAATGAAACGAAAAAAGAAACAGCTTTGAAAATGCTTAGGGATAGGGAACTGCCCATTGAGAAAATTGCAGAGTATTCAGGCCTAAAAGTGGAAGAAGTGAAGCAGCTTGCAAAGATTCAGCCCATGGAGAAATAATGTTGCTAGGCGTTCCCGTGGGAAGGGCCGAGAAAACCCAAGGAGGATACTTCCAATTACAATGATTTTATCCGGGCATTCCTGTCTGGGGATGTGAGCGGGTTCGAAGCTACGGCTTTGCTTTTTTGGGAAAAAGCATCAATTGGCAGCAGGCCGGTATCCCGGAAGTAAGCCTGTAGGAAAGCCATAGAAATTTTTATTTCTGCTTGCTTGTTCCTAGGCTTTGTGGTACACTGTCAGAAAAATAAAAAGAAAGGGGTGGAGGGATGTTTCACGTTTCTTGCAGATAAGAACAGAATATGCGCCAATGGTTTGCGGCTTTTTGCCGCAATATTGTTGTGCCTGTTTGCAGGAAAGTGAGAAATCTCTCTGACTCTATACCGATTTGCCGCCGCTTTTACAAGCGGCGTATTAGGCTATATTGGGCTGTAGGAAAGGACTTTCCTGCGGCCTTTTTCTTATCTTATAGGAAAGACTGTGTTACTGTAAAGTGTTAAAGTCCATGACTTTCCTATAATATAAAAATAGAGATGCGCAGGGTCTGCCCCAGCGAAGCGAGGGTACTCGCACGAGGGGAATTATGTCGCTAAAGCGACCGTGCTCGGCGCGCAAAATGTGCAAGCCCCTCATGAGTGAGGGGTTAGGGGAGCTGAAGTGGGGCTTGCCCACTTATCAGCTATAAGTGCTTTTCAAGCCTTACCAACCACAAGACCGGAAAGGAGAACACCATTATGTCAATGATAAAGATAGAAAACCTAACATTTTCCTACCCAACAAGCTATGACAACATTTTTGAAAATGTCAGCTTCCAGATAGACACGGACTGGAAGCTGGGCTTTGTAGGCCGCAACGGCAGGGGAAAGACAACTTTTTTAAGCCTCCTGCTTGGGAAGTATGAATACAGCGGGAGCATTACAAGCTCCGTCCAGTTCGATTATTTCCCCTATCCCGTCCCGGACAAATCCTTATGGACAGAAGAAATCTTAACAGCCATCTGCCCCCTTGCAGAAGAATGGGAACTGCTGCGGGAACTATCTTACCTTGAAGTTGCCCCAGAGGTGCTTTGGCGGCCCTTTGGAACACTGTCAAACGGGGAGCAGACCAAGGTACTGCTGGCTGCCCTGTTCCTGAAGGAAGGCAATTTCCTGCTGATTGACGAGCCCACCAACCATCTGGATATCCGGGCGCGGGAGCTGGTGTCTGCTTATCTGGGAAAGAAAAAGGGATTTATCCTAGTGTCCCATGACCGCCATTTTTTGGATGGCTGCGTGGACCATATCCTTTCCCTGAACCGGGCGGATATTGAGGTACAGGGCGGGAATTTTTCTTCTTGGATGGAAAATTTCACCCGGCAGCAGGAGTTTGAGGCTGCAAAGAAGGAGCGGCTGCAAAAAGACGTCCGACGTCTGCAAAAAGCGGCAAGGCGCACCGGGGATTGGTCCGGAAAAGTGGAAAAAACGAAAAAAGGGACAAGAAATTCCGGCCTCAGGCCAGACCGGGGATATATTGGGCACAAATCAGCCAAGATGATGAAGCGTTCGAAGGTGATTGAGGCAAGGCAGGCCCGGGCAATGGAAGAAACCACGGGCCTTTTAAAAAACATGGAAACCGCAGAGAGCCTGAAAATCCTGCCACTGGAATACCATGCCGATACACTTGCCTCTTTTTCTGGGGTTTCTGTCTGCTATGGAGGGAACCCGGTCTGTGAACCTGTTTCCTTTACGGTGCGCCGTGGGGAGCGCATTGCGCTGGACGGCAGGAATGGCAGCGGCAAAAGCAGCTTGCTTAAGCTTCTCGTAGGAGAACTTGCTGGGCCCCTTGGAGCCAAAGCATACAGCCCCAAGGGGCATACTGGCATAATCCCATCATGCAGCCCCATTGGGCACACCGGCGCAGTCACAGTAGGCGCAGGCCTTGTCATTTCCTATGTGCCGCAGGACACTTCCTATCTAAAGGGAAACCTGTCCGATTTTGCAGAGGAAAACAACGTGGACGAGAGCCTGTTCAAAGCTGTCCTGCGGAAATTGGATTTTGAGCGGGTACAGTTTGAGAAAGATATTTCAGAATTTTCCGGTGGGCAGAAGAAAAAAATGCTGCTTGCCAAAAGCCTTTGCCAGCGCGCCCACCTGTATGTGTGGGATGAACCCTTTAACTTTATCGACGTGTACTCACGGATGCAGATTGAGGGGCTGATTCAGGAATTTGCCCCCACCATGGTGTTTGTGGAGCATGACAGGATGTTCCGCGACACAATGGCAACGAAAGTCATCACAGTGCAGTAAAAACCCAGCCTCAATGCAGCTTTAAGGAGCAGCCAAGTTTCCAGCAACATGGAAGGCAATTGCAGGTGCATTGAAACAAGGCCTGAAATATAAAACAGGAAACAAATAGGCGAAAAGGCATCAGAAAAGATAGGTTCTATAGGAATTCCACTCAAATTCGCCCAATAGGGGATGGTATTTTAGGCGAAAAAAGGTATGATTCTGTTATACCGTTACGTCAATGGAGGGAAAGAGAATGAACCAATTATCGACAGGAAAATTTTTATCCAAAAAGAGGAAAGAGAAAAATTTAACGCAAGAACAATTGGCAGAAAAGCTTGGGGTTTCGAATAAAACCATTTCAAAATGGGAAACAGGTAAATGTATGCCAGATTATGTTATTGTGGAAAGCTTATGTGCGGAATTAGAAATCACAATTGCAGAGCTGATGGATGGGGAAGAAGCAGAAGGAAAGAGTGTCCGCACATATGATGATGGGCAGATGATGGACTTGTTACGGCGGACACAGGAATTGGAGAAGCAAAAAAAGCAGTTATATGGAATCATACTAATCGTAATGGGAATAGCTTTACAGGCGCTTTCGCATACCTTTGGCGGTTCTGATGTAACAGACTTCTTATCGGGGCTTCTTGTAGGCTTGTCAATTGGTGAAATGCTGGTGGGTGTCTATGTAGTAGGAAGAAGCATGGCAGGGCGGTAAATATCGGTATTTGCGAGGATATACCAATGCCCTAAAGGATTTGCCGATAAGGTTTCATTTGTAATACGTTACAAGTTCGGTCTGGGCGAGAGCTCTTTGGACCACCGTAGGCGGGAAGAATTTCCCGCCATTTTAACTATGAGGTAGGTTGGCTGCTTCCTGCCTGTTGCTTAATCATATTATTTTTCTGCCGTAAATTCAAGCGGCATAGCAGTGGTAAAGGCTTCTTTTGCTGTTATAGCAAATAGTTATTCTCTTTGTCAGCTACTTGCAGGGATGCAAGGGTATAGGTTGCATAACCCTCTGCTACAAGTGGCTCCAGCTTACAAAGGGCTTCGGCCTCCTCGTAGCTTTCCGTTTTGAAAATAACCATGCCGGCAACACCGGGATAACCCTGAAAGGGGCCGCAAAGCATGATTTTCCCATCAGCATCTAACTGTTTCAAATTTTCCACGTGCCTTGTAATTACGGCTTTTGTAACTTTGTTATAAGATTTTCCCTTTTTGATTGTCATGACATATAACCATTTTTCCATTTTTTTCCTCCAAAAATAAAAATCATATAGCCAGAAAGGCTATGTCCATAAGTTGCCGCCAGTTTCCGGCCATGTTGCCCTAAAGTTAAATATAAATGATAACAACAGCAGCAGCAACTCTTTTTGTTACAAATCAATGATAGCATATCAAATATGACACCTAGCTGTCATGTTGGGGAATTATTTCAACAGAAATTCTAAGGGGACTGCTTCAAAGGGCTTGCTAGTTGGCCATCAAATTAGGGAAAAGAATGGAGCCTTGGCAAGGCAGTAAAGAAAAGACAAGTAAGGTAGTGCTAACATTATTTATAAAATAATGCCATTTTGCACATAATAATGGTAAACTGCTCAAAGTAGGCATAAATTATGTTGATTTTATCTAGTTTTTATTGTAAAATATCCATAAACATAAGTTGAATTTCTTGTCGATACTTGTCTTTTTTTGGAGATATGATATAATATTGCTTGCGTGCTTTGTTACTAAATAAAGGGGATTCGCGAGTATGAATAAAAAGGGCAAGAAAGTTGACTGGTTAATCATTATTCCAATCATTTTTTGGGTTTCCTGTATGTGCCTATCGGTTGGGAAGATGTTCCAAACTGGCAATGAAATTCATATATTAGATTGGTTAGATGTTTTTAACAGTAATACGTTTTCTACCTACATTTCAATGGTGATATGTATGGCGTATCAGTTTTTTTCTGTTTATGACAAGAAAAAGCAAGAACGGTCAGGGCTTTCTAGGAGATGGATAGGCCTTACAGTTATTTCGACTGCTGGATATTGTGTGGTTGCAATAATTAATGCATGTCGTTATTGTTTAGAAACAACGATTCTAATGGCGGTTGTATCTGCCGTATATGTGTTCTTATTTTTTAAGTTTATGAAGCTTAAAAGATAATAAAGAAAAGGGGAATTATTATGCTGAGTAAAGTTCGTGAAGTATTTACAAAAGAATATAGGGAGGAAACCAATTATCGAGAACTGGCATTTCAAATGCTTCAGAACTTTAGGCTGAAAAACACAAGTGAAAGTGTTGAAGATAAAATAAAACGGCTGTCTGATAAAAATTTTGTTTCTGAATTCAAAGTAGATGTGGGTGAATATTAAATGAAAATAGATACATTTAAATATATTTGGAAGCAGGGCATTGCAAAGTCTGCGCAGGATGTATTTGATGGGATTTCACCTGCTTTACGGGAGAAGTATTCCGTTCACATTGATGTTTCCGACGCTATGTGTATCAATTTATTTCATGAATATGAAAATGTTAGGCACTCCGTACGGGAAAAATATTTTGATACTGGTAAAAATGGAGAGAATAAAATAGATGGACATAAAATTTGTGCCTGCATCACAGGGGCATTATTGAATGTACGTATGATAACTTATAGCATGTCTGGGGAGGAGCTGCCAGTAAAGGTTGTTTATGCCAATTATGAGGTTGCTTTTTTGGCGGCAATCTATGTAATGTACCTATTTCTTTTGTCAGATTTTGAACATGAAGGGAACATGGAATGTTATAATGAACTGAAAAGCCGCGCCACCTTTGCATTTCCTAAGACAAATTCCGGGCATGACCCATATGTCCAAGGGCGTATAAAAACATTAGCACTGAATGATTTGTGTGGCAATGATTTTGATGTCCTTACCTATGCTGATATGCTGTTTTGGATTGAAAGGTATAATAAAGAATTAATATACCGCAAATTTCAAATAGAACATGATTAATGGAAAGTTAGGCAAAATGGGGGCTGCCGCATTAAGAAAAACGATACAAGATATAGTTGGTTTGAATCTTTCTTCTATACGATATCTTGTATATGTTTTGCTTAGTACGACAGCCCCTTTTTCCGTGTACCCGGTGGGCACACGTTCTGACGAGTGAAAGTCCCCAATCCATCCAGCAGTGGGAAGGATACAGCCGAAGCCAAGGGTGTCCACCGTGAGGTGGGATCGAAGAAAGGATCAGGCAAAACACTGGCTTGCTGCATTTGAGGCGAAATACTGCTATAATAAAGTTGTAACGGGAGTGGCTAATGAGATATAATCAAAAATATAAGGAAAGAGGTACTCATTATGTCACAAAACTACACATCCGAATTTAAGAAGAGGATTGTCCGCCTATAACTGCTCGATGATAGGCCTATATGGCCGGAGCGTGGTGGCCAGCATAACGGATTGGCACATCGCCAGCGACCTGGCTGTCCGCGCCCTGCAGAAAGCATTGGATGCCCAACATCCGGTAAAGGATGGCCTGATCCTTCACAGCGCCCAGGGGAGCCAGTATACGTCAAAGGCCTTCATAGAGTTCTGCGAATCCGTCCATGTGTCACAGAGCATGAGCAAAGCCGGGTATCCATACGACAATGACAATGGTACAGGACGCCATCCCTTTGGGTAGCTGTCAAGGGTGGCGGAAACCGCATTCATCCTAACGATAAGTGACTTGATTTTTCTCTGACAAATGTTACAAAAAAGCTTGACCACTACAGTTTTTCTGTCAAAATGTTTTAAGCCTGTTTCTTTCAGGGTTTGTATCACTTTCTCTTTTCTGGAAACAGGAATAATCAGGAGGGGAAAGAGTACCAGAAACAGCCAGTTTGATAATTCATTTATTATATCGACCTGAAAGGCGCAGCTTATGTAAGACAGCATAAAATAGAATATTTACCATGCTAAGCAGAGGATGAGTTCTTTTTTATTTTTAGACAAATATTCTATTTCATCAGATTTCTGTTGTTCTGTTTCGGCCATTTTCTGTTTTCTGAATACAATGGCAATCAACAAGATTAATATTACTGAAAAAAAACATAAAAATTATCTCCGAAAATTCGTATCAGGAACTCTTTTCTCACTTATAAATCCCGCATTTGCGGCGCGGGAAACGCTTTCATCAGCGTTTCCCTAAATGGAACATATTACTTGGTGTCAGTTTCCTCATTGAGGGGCTTATAGTTGCTGTCCATGTAGTTCTTTTTCCCGAAGGGAACGTAATTTTCATCCAGTAAAATCAAGTTTCCGTTTCCCAAATCAGGGAACTGCCGCGCAACCTCCTTGATCACTTCCCATTTATCTCTGGTATTTTCTTTGTTGTCTTCCTCCACCTGTCTTAGCGCTTCTTGAACAGACTGCTGATCTGCCGTTCCCCAATAGAGAGGATGGGGCTGGAAGGAAGAATGGTAATCGCCGCCCTCATAGCAGAAAAAACAGGAGCAGGGGATTTTTTCAAATAGAATTTTTTGCGCCCCGTCAAGCTCCTTCACCTCCAGACAGTAGCACCCATTTACGGTTGCCGCACCATCCCGCGCAGTCAGGTTTGCGATTGCCATGATAGTAAGGGGTTCCGTTTTCACGATCATGCCAGGAACCAAAAGCCCCTCCTCGTACATTTCCCGTAAATATTCGTCAGAAAATTTTCCGACAGCCCGCCATAGGAAAAACAATGCAAGAAGGAAACAGATAACGGCGGGAATCCAGCTTTTAAGCAAAGAAATTCCTGCCATGCACAGGAAGCACACGCAGATTATCGCGGAGCTTCTCCGCTTTTTGACGACGGCTTTTATTATTTCATCCTTCTGCCGTATCCGGTTCACATCTGCATGGATGCCGGATTTTACACTTGCCTCAAATTGTGAATAATCGACCATTTTTTCCTCCATTTCTTACGAAACACGACATCAATAAATTTTCTGTTTTTTGAATCCTAATTATCTTAAATATTGAATTTTTTGCCAATCATCATCTGTTCCCAGAAAAATTTTATTTCCGCGGGCAAGGATCCAAGCAGCCGCGCTTGCGCGGATATTTGGCGAATGCCGCGAGGGTTGAATATCCCGCCCCTTGGGGCGGAAAGAACAAGCCAGGCCATGCCCCGTAGCTTGCTGCGGGGTATTTGACTTCTCCCAGTACAATTTCCCGTTTGTTGTTGCATTCAGTTTAGCATAGTTATAGAACATTTACAAGATTCCGTGTATGAAAAGCAAAAAGAATGAATGCTTCACTTGACAATGTGGCAAAGAGATTATGGCACCTGATGAAGTGAGGAAGATGGACAATAAGAAATGCCTTATCTTTATCCGTGGGTTTGAGCCGGTACTGGACAATAAATAGAATCTGTTCAAACATCCGGTATTTTTCCAGACCGCAGACGGGGACGGGACACCTTATGAGAACTTCATGCTGCTGGGGCAGGTGGATATGGAGAAGCGGTTTATGGATTTGGATGAACAGGAGCAGAGGGAGCGCCTGAATGAAGATATGGAGTCAGGCCTGGAACTGGAATATGCCTTTGATATGGAAGATGAAACGGCGGATTCGTCAGGGGAAGATGCCGGAATCCTTTGTGACAGGGGAGGCAGGAACAGCGAAACCGCTTGTGGCGGGAAATGATGAAAAGCCGGAAACTCCGGTGGTAAGGATAATGGGGATACGCAGGAGATATGAATAAAGAAATTTTCGGTTGTGTATTGCTCTCTGGGCGTGTTACAATAGTTTCAACACAAGGGAGGAATGTCATGGAAACACTGGAAATCGCATTGGATGAAAACTGCGGCACAGGGCATCCGTGAAATGGTGGGGATTGCATCAAATAAAAGGTTCCAGAAGAACCGGAAAGAGAAACATTCCGGCTGCCTTGTGGTAAACTGTACGGGGAAAGGAAAAATGTACCTATATGACTTGATAGATTTTTGATGACACGGTAGATTGGGAAAAGGTGGATTACAAAACATTTGCGAAAATATTGTATATGGGAAAGATATATGAGTCAAATACCCCGCAGCAAGCTACGGGGCATGGCCTGGCTTGTTCTTTCCGCCCCAAGGGGCGGGGTATTTGCACCCGCAGGGCACTTACCCTCGCGGCATTCGCCAAATATCCGCGCAAGCGCGGCTGCTTGGATCGTTGCTCGCGGAAATAAACAGAGGATGTGGTTTTGTGTTTCAGGGCAGAAGGAGGTAAATGGAGTGGCAGTTACAGTAAACATCTATTATAGCGGAGTGAATGGGAATGCAAAAAAATTTGCCGAAGAAATGGTCTTAAGCGGTGTAGTCAGCGACATCCGTGCGGAAGATGGAAACGTGAGGTATGAATATTTTTTCCCTATGGATGATAAGGAGACGGTGCTTTTAATCGACAGTTGGAAAGACCAGCATTCCTTAGATATTCACCATGCCTCCCCCATGATGGCAAAGATTACGGAACTTCGGGAAAAATATGGCCTGCATATGAGGGTGGAACGGTATGTGTCTGATGAAACCGGGGTTCCTGCGGCAGACAGGGCATTTATAAAGGAATAAGGGGAGCAGATGGTCCTGGTTCCTGCCGTCTGTTCCACTGGAAATTTACGTTGGGGCAGAAAGTGGAAGTAAAGTGGGCAATGGCTTTCCGTGTGCCAAAGGAAGCCATTTTGCATATTTCACCGGAAACGTTCCGGTACTACTGGAAAGAAAACATGGAAAGGAAGGCAGACATGGATTTTAATACAGATATTCTTAGATGGACAAGAGAGCCTGAGCAATACAGGATTGGTAAAGATAAAATAGAAATAGTAACCATGCCCCGGACAGACCTGTGGCAAAGGACATATTATCATTTTAGAAATGATAATGCGCCTGTATTACAGTTGGAAACAGAAGAAAAGTATTTCTCCTTTATCGTAAAAACGGACTTTACAGAGAGCCATCACCGCTTTGACCAGTGCGGCGTTGTTATGTATCTTGATAGTGAAAACTGGCTGAAAGGTTCCGTGGAATATGAGAATGATGAATTTCAGCATCTTGGAAGTGTCGTAACAAACCATGGTTATTCTGATTGGGCAACGACAGCGATACCGGCAGATGTCAGCACGATGTGGTATAGGTTCAGCCGCCGGGAAGATGATTATTGCATCGAATGTTCAGCAGATGGACGTTCCTTTACACAAATGCGTGTCTGCCATATGTGGGAGGGGGCAGGAAAGATAAAATTTGGGATTTATGCCTGCAGTCCGGAACAATCAACATTCAAAGCGGTCTTTACCGATATGCAGATTACAGAATGCATGTGGAAAGCACATGACGGGCAGGCTCCTGATATGGAGTGACACGCCTTGTTTGATTGCCAGATGGAAAGTCAAATACCCCGCAGCAAGCTGCGGGGTATTTGACTTGGAATAATATGTCAGTGGAAATATGGGAATGGCAGGGATTTGATGAAAGTGAAAGGGAGATGTAAGATGGCATTTGCTGGACCGGGCAGGGTTAGGATGAGGCATTTATGCTAAAAAACAAGGGGCTGTCACACTAAGCAAAAATTATTTTTTTAGTTTCAGGCCATCCTTGAAGGCTTCGCCAACCCGCTCCGTTACCTTGTAATAGCCGTGCGTATAAGGGTCAAAAGCAATGGCGTTTACAAGGGAAATATCAATCTTGTCGCCGGACATGACGCTTTCATCTGCCGTGGCATTTACAACCCTGCCAATTACGCCGCATCCGTATTTATTGTCCTGGTATTCGATAAACTCACACTCCAAACAGAGCGGGAATTCATTGATGACAGGTGCATCCACTGTCTCGGCTTTGCTGGCGGTGAGGCCGCTGTTTTCAAATTTATCTGCATTTTTGTTGCCGGACTCTACGCCGAAATAATCTGCCTCGGCTACATGGGCAGCGTCAGCAATGCTTACTGTAAAAGCGCCCCTTGCCTTGATATTCTTCACTGTTTTGTGCGTCTCAGTCAGATTGAGGGCGACATTGCCCCTTTCCTGCATGGTGCCCCATGCGGCGTTCATGACATTAACACTGCCGTCTTCATTGTAAGTTGCAACCATTAAGACAGGCATTGGGAAAATGCCTTCTGTGATATTGAGTTTCTTTCTCATTGCATTTACCTCTTTTCTTTTATGGGATTGACAGGGCTTATGCCCATAAATATAATTATAGTTGATAATGGGGAAAATACAAGTACTGTTTTTTGTGAAAGGTACTATCATAAAGGAAAGCGTAAAATGATCTTCCCCCTGCCGGACACCGGGTATGACAATCCCCGGACGGTATTGACAAAGATTGGCCGCCGGTACAGCCAGGACAAGCGGTATCAGGAGGGATATTACAACTGCAGTTCTTTGGTGCAGAGACTGTATCAGGAAGTTAAATGGCATGCATTTTGTCATAGCCCGCCATGATGTGGTATAAAAAAAGTTGACAGCCCATTCTCAAGGATTTGAGATATAATTAAGAGAATAAGGAGTGAACAAAAATGGCAGAAAACAGGCAATACGACTACGAATACAAAGTACAGGCCGTAAAACTTGCAAGAAAAATTGGACAGGCTAAGGCCGCTAAAGAACTAGGAGTTCCCAAGAATACCATGTATGGCTGGATGAGAGCCAGCCGCCTTGGCAACGGAAGATAAATATGGTTTCGGCAATCAGGGAAGCTGCCATTTTTTGTGGTATGAAGAAAACATGGCACAGCAAAGATTTATAGACTTTATGGGGCGCCTTATCAAAGATACTGACAAATCCTGACGGACATTTAAACCACAGCCTGTAACAGAATATCCATCGTGGCATAATTCCTCATACAAAAGAGCAGATATGCAGGAAAAAAGTTGGAATATATTAAAATGTATGGCTATTAAAAATGTTGACTTTTAATAGCCAAAGTAATATGTTGTATATATATGAATGGAAAAGGCGAAAACCATACAATTTTATTATGGAGGCATCTTTATGAAAACAGAAACCATACTACTAGATAAAGAACGTAACGTTACCCTAACAGCCTACCTTCAGGAAACAGAAGGTGAATTCGGTTTCCCTGCGCGCCCAGCCATCCTAATCCTGCCCGGCGGCGGATATGCCATGTGCTCTGACCGGGAGGCCGACCCGGTTGCCCTTTGCTATGCGCAGGCAGGATATCAGGCATTTATCCTGCGCTATACCCTTAGGGACAAAGGCTTATGGCCCAAGCCCTTGGAAGATTATGGACAGGCCATGTCCCTAATTAAAGAACATGCAGAACAATGGCATGTTGCAGCAGGCAAAATTGCAGTCATCGGCTTTTCCGCCGGAGGGCACCTTGCCGCCTGTGCCGCAACAATGGCGGAGCACAGGCCTGCCGCAGCTATTTTGGCCTACCCAGTCATCTTAAAAGAGAGCGCAGACACATATGCCCCCAACATGCCATACCCAAACGAGCATGTCACACCCAATACCTGCCCTTGCTTTCTCGCTGCCGCACGGGATGACAACACCGTATCCATCCAAAATTCACTGATGTTTGAATTGGCTCTTGCCGAAAACGGCGTGCCCTTCGAAAGCCATATTTATTCCTATGGCGGCCACGGCTTTTCCACCGGGGATTGCTGGATCCGTACAGCCAAAGCCCCTGCACGGCTCCCCCATTGGGTGGCGGACAGCATTAGCTGGCTGAAGGAAACCCTTGGGGAACTCACATCCCAAGGGTTTCAGGAAGTTCCATGCAGCGACCGCTTCCCTGCCCCTTTCTGATACAAAAATACCCCTAATGCCGCCGCACAGCAAGCCCCTGCGAAAATCCCAATATGGGCAAAAACAGAATCTCCCGCATAAGTAAGGGAATCCGAAGCAAAGGTCCCCCACAGGTTAAACAGCATATGGAACAGGATGGACAGGTAAATGCTGCCCCCTTTCATGCACACATACCCGCAGAACAGCCCTACCACAAAGGCATACGTTCCCTGCACCATATTCCCGTGGAACAGGCCAAACAGAAATGCCTGGAAAATATTTGCAAGGAAAAATGGCATGGCCTTTGACGCGTACCTTAAAGTGACGCCCCGGAAAATCAACTCTTCGCTGATAGGCGCCACCAACACAGAATACAGCGCAAGGACAAGGGTAATGTTCCCAAAACCGGCATTTTCCATCAGGCTTTCATAGGTGTCCAGCCAAGAAGGGTTGATGGCAGCGACTATGGCAATCAGATAGGTGGAAATATACTGCATCCCCACCATCAGGAATACCAGCCCAAGGAACATGCCGGGGTTTAAGATATCGGAAATTGTCCGGCGGGGCTTTTTCTTCGGCACAAACCGCTTCCAGTACCAGAACCCCAGCACAAGGGCTGAAATTATCCCATAAATGGCGGACAGCAGCATCAGGAATTGGCTGTCCCCCAAAAGCCCGTAGATAAAGTCTGGGGAAGCGATTCCATTGATCAGGCTGGGGTCTTTGCCGATGAGGGACACAATTTTAAGGACAAACCCGGCCAGGACCACAAGGAACTGGATAGCCAGGGCCAGCAGTGCAGGCAGCAGGCAGAACAGGATGCGCCCGATTTGTTTCAGTATTTTCATTGTCTAAAATCCTTTCTTTCTATGGCGTTTTTTGGTATACTTTATTATAGGGTCGCACACAGGAAAAATCAAGCGCACTTACGAAAATAGCATGCAGGCTTTTTTGGGGAAAGCAATTTTTCAAACACGCGCTCTGGGTGCGGGCTTATCACTTGGGAAACGTCAGGAAAATACCAGAAAAGAGGAGAAGGCTATGGTAAAATTTGGGACAGGCGGCTGGAGAGCCGTCATTGGGGATGGGTTTACAAAAGAGAACATACAGCTTCTGGCGCAGGGATTGGTAAACAAAATGAAAGATGAGGGCGCAGCAGGAGAGGGAATCGTCATGGGCTACGACCGCAGGTTCCTCTCCAAAGAAGCCATGCAGTGGGCGGCAATGGTATTTGCAGCAGCCCATATCAAAGTGTATTTAATCAACAAGTCCTCCCCTACGCCATTGGTAATGTTTTATGTAATGGAGCACGGGTTCCCTTATGGGATGATGGTGACTGCCAGCCACAACCCGGCCATCTATAATGGGATCAAGGTATTTACCGCCGGGGGCCGGGACGCGGACGAAGCCCAGACCAAGGATTTGGAAAAGTATATGGGGAACATACAGCCTGGGGAAGTGGCAGAGCTCCCCTATGAAACTGGGAAACAGGAAGGCTATATTGTGGAAATTTATCCCTTAAATGAATATCTGGACAATATCATTGCCTCCGTGGACATGAAGGCCATCCGGGACGCCGGACTGAAGGTGGCCTTAGACCCTATGTATGGGGTCAGCGAAACCTCCCTGAAGGTAATCTTAATGACTGCCCGCTGCGAGGTGGCAACAATCCACGACAGGCATGACACGCTCTTTGGCGGCAAGCTCCCTGCGCCTTCCGCGGCCACCCTCCATTCCCTGCAGAACTTTGTGGCAGAAAAGGGATTTGACATTGGGATTGCCACGGACGGGGATGCGGACCGGATAGGGGTTATTGACGATAAGGGGAATTTCCTCCATCCCAACGACATTTTGGTGCTGCTTTATTATTACCTTGTGAAATACAAGGGCTGGAGCGGCCCGGTGGTACGGAATATTGCCACTACCCATATGCTGGACAAGGTAGCCAAGCGGTTTGGGCAGGAGTGCTATGAGGTGCCGGTAGGTTTTAAGCATATCTCTGCCAAAATGAAGGAAACGGGGGCGGTCCTTGGCGGGGAATCCTCCGGGGGACTTACCGTCCATGGGCATATTAACGGCAAGGATGGCATTTATGCAGCCGCCCTCCTTGTGGAAATGATTGCAGTTACGGGGGAAAAGCTGTCCCAGATTATGGCGGGCATTCAGGAGGAATGTGGGGCAATACATATGGAAGAACGGGACTACAAGTTCACGCCGGAGAAGAAAGAGGAAATGAAACGGCTCCTGATGGAAGACAGGCTCCTGCCGGGGCTTTCCGAGGAAATCGACCATGTTTCCTATCTGGATGGCAGCAAGGTTTATTTCAAAAACGGCGGCTGGGTCATCGCCCGGTTTTCCGGCACAGAGCCGTTGCTCCGAATTTTCTGCGAGATGCCGGATGCGGCAAGGGCGGCGGAAATCTGTGGGATTTATGAGGAGTTTTTAGGGATTTGAAAGATATAGCTTCAACATGAGAGTACTGTTTTGTGGAACGTGAAAGCAGCCCCTTGGGTGAAAGTAAGGTTCTGTCCAAAGGTGATGTTTTCGCGTTCTATAGAATTTCTTTCCTGTTGATTTTTATGTAGGCACATTTTTTTGGCTGTTTTCTGCAAGAAAGAGCTGTTTTCTGCACAGGTTATTGCCATTTTCTGAATCTGTGGTATCCTTTAAGCTGTTGGTGCTGTCTAACAATATAAAGATAAGGAAGGTGGAATATTTTATGAGGGAAAAAATATGGAAAGGATTAATGGCAATATGTATGGTTATATGCTTGGTTTGTCCTCCGCTGTTGGTAGATGCTCAAAAATTGGATTCGGAGATTTTACAGAAGGAAGAAAGGGATATTCCGGCAGAAGCCTTTAAGGGGGATACAGCGATTCACGATATAAGTGATGCATATGAAAATGTGGCACAAATAGAAGGGGGCAGTGAAACTTATATTTCTAACACGATGAATAGGGCATATGAAGGGGAAGCAGCAGACGTTACAGATTTACCAAACAATGCAACTTTATATGCAGAACAAGAGAATCCAGAAAATACAGATCCCAATAATGCATATCTTGTAGAGTATGAAAATATTGTGCAGGGGACTTTGGAACAAGAAAAAGAAATGAGATGGTACGGTTTCATACTAGAACAGACCAGTAAAGTATCCATTATGTTGGAAACAGTTTCGGAGGTAGATGCAGATCTGTATTTATTCAAATTGGATCAAGAAACTTATGAGCTTAATCTGATAGGTGGAAGTTCAAGAACTGGGTTAGGCAAGTATGAATATTATACAGATATCCTTGAAACAGGTATTTATTATTTTGCAATTAGTGCATATGAAGGGAGCGGGCAATATGGATTTGCGCTTTATGCAACCCTAGATATAGAGAATGAAATTAATGATACAGCAAGCAATGCAACAGAGATTGACATAAATGAGAAAATTACAGGGGCGATTGATACGCCATATGACATAGATTATTATAAATTTACACTGTCATCCCCTGTGATAATGCGCATTACGGAAAATTTGGGAAATTACAAATTCAGTATACTGGCGGCAGATAATTCTACAAAGGTTTATAAAATTTCCGAAAAGGACGGGATGTATCAGTTTAATGCTGGAACATATTATTTTGCGGTTTATAGTAAGGATGGAACTTATAGTGTAGATCAGGATTATAAGATTACCGCAAATATAATTGCAAATATAGCAGATAATGCAAGTTCTTTTTATTTTACAGTGAATGAGAAAGCAAAAATTGTTTTCCAATCTGATGCAAATGGAAATAATATGTATGTAAATGGGAACCCGATAGATATAAACTATGACTATCATGTTGATGCATCTACTTCTGCGGGGACACAGAAATATGATATTACGATGCGAAACAGTTCTAATTTGCGAGCGAAGGTTTATCAGAACCAGTTTATGTTTGAAGATGCAGAAGAAACGTCATATTATGGGATGGTAATGCCTAATACGGTAAATTATATCAGTGGAACTAAAGGCGTTGGGCCAGCAGGGAATGTGCTGGAATTGTCACTATATTCTGTGAATTCTGAGAAGTTTTATAAAGTACATTGTATCTGTAGCGGAGCATATGCCGAAAACAATATGTATAAAGACTTCAATTTTACGACAGTGTTTATAAATCCAAACACAGGAAAGTTAGTGGATATCCAAAACATCAATTATTTTTATGATTATGCAACTGGATCAAATAGCATGTTGTTTACAAGGCCATATAGCAGTTCTACAAAACATTATTACCCATATTTTGATGGGGAAGAACCACTCAGTTGGTAGGAGGTGGTTATCATGAGGGTTCAGCAGACATTCTATTACCAAAGACATCAGATGCAAGATGCGGCAGAAAAGTGTACAATACCTAAAACTAAGATGGATGTACAATCACATCCGGTTAAGAATGCGGCAGATTATTTATCAATATCAAGCGAAGGGATGGAGGCGTTACGGGAAACGATCAGTGGACTTGGAACAGAACCGGAGAATATGGAACTTTACTCAGTAACGAATGACGTTGAAATGGAACATTTCTGGGCAATGCAAGAGGTAAGGAGTACACGGCCTTGGAAAGAAGGAAATGCAAATGATAATGTTGAAGGATTGATGAAATCTATTATGGACGCCTATGAAACCCTCTACGATAGGATTGTAAAGGAACATGAAAACGGAAACCGGCAAGTTGCTTATCATCCGTTGCAGGAACGTCCAATTACTCTTGAAGAAGATTTAGCTGGGTTGGATAAAGCATTTGAACGGTGCATGGCAATGGTAGAAGGGTACATTACATGCCAGCAAACGAATAAGAGGTATGGGCAGGGGGGCGCTGCATGGCTTGCCCAACAGAAAAAGCAGCAAAATCAGGAAACAGAACAGGAAGATTATAATTATTTCGATAAGGCCTACCAAGACACTGCAAGATCAATCATGAAATCAGCCCGGGAAGAATTTTTGGCATTATCACAAAACAGGCAAAACAAGAAAGCCGCCGTTGAAGTACTTATGGGAATTTTAAATAAAAATGGACATTTCAGGGAGAGTACAAGAAAGCTGTTTTCCTAACCATGGATAGGCCGCAAGATTTGGCTCTGAAATAAATGGCATACAGGTCCTTTTTGATGTATTTACTGCAAATACAAAAAGTGGCTTTGTATGCCATTCGTTATTGTTGAATTCTTTAAAATGCCATTCTGCTGGCAATTGATAAACATAACTTTTCCCCAACGGTTAGTATTTTGTTAGATATTTATTCCTGCGGGAAATGGTTCAAGTGCCGCGTTTGCATGGATATCTGGCTCAGCAAATGGGAATGAAATTGTTATGATTAAAATTCTGTGTCGTTTTCTGCATAATATGGTCATTTTCTGGAATTTCCTTGACGAAAACGCAGAAGGGAAATATAATGATAATGTATTGCTTTACTATAAATGTAGGGAAAATTAAAGGTTTTATTAAGATATACCGAAATGCAAAATGGCTGGGTCATGAGGGTAAGGGGAAAGAAGCTGCTGGTATATTTATAAGGGAAGGGGAGAGGAAAAGGATGTTCAAAGCTGCAGTATGCGACGATGATAGTTTTTTTGCAGAAAGATTTAAAAAAGTAATAGCAGGTTATTTATCAGAAATGGGTATTGTTTTTGAAATAGATACTTATAATTCTGGTGAAGCACTGCTAGGGTTGGGAGTTGGTTTGGTACGGTATTCAGCCATATTTTTAGATATCCATATGGGAAAGATGAATGGTATTGTGGTAGCTAAAAAAATTAGGGAAATAAACAGGAAAGTGCCTATTGTATTTGTAACTGCATATGTAGATTATTCGTTGGAAGGGTATCGATTTGGCATTATAAGGTATTTGTTAAAAGATGATATTAATTTTGAGGATACCTTTAGAGAATGTATGGATGCCATCATGGATAACATAGGCTTTTCTGTGGAAAAAAGGGAATTTATTTTTCAGGAAGGGGCAAAAGAAGTGCTGTTGGATAGGCTGTTGTACATTGAGAGCAAGTTACATAAGCTTGAGTTCCATGTTATGGAAGGGGATTTGAAAGCCTATACCATGTATGGGACATTAAATGCATTGGAACAAGAGTTGGAAGAACATGGTTTTGTCCGCATACATCAGAGTTATCTTGTAAATATAAAATATATCAAGAATGTAGTCAGATATAAAGCAATATTGGTGAATGGAGATGAACTGGCGATACCAAAGGCAAGGTATGCACATGTGAAAAGACAGCTTACCGAGGAACAGGGACAATCATAAAAGCAGTAATTGGACATCAGTCTGGGAAAAACGGCTGGATATAGAAAAAAGTGACAAAAAACTACGGAAAAAACGATAGATTTATGGATATTATATTGACGCTAGAAGAAAAATGATATATTATTATTTTAAGGACACGTTGCTGTAAATTTATTGTATTGTGAGGAGAGAACATTGGCTAGAAAAGATGAATATGCATTAAGCAAACGGGAATTGGATGTTATGAACGTGCTTTGGGAGGCAGGGAGGCCTATGATAGCTTCTGACATTCCAGGAGTTCAGCCAAGCCTGAGCATCAATACTGTGCAGTCTGTACTGAAGAAACTGCTCATGCGGAATTTCATAGAGGTAGATAAGATCGTCCATAGCGGGACTGTCCTGACAAGGAGTTACCGCCCGATTATTTCCTCGGAAGAATACGCGGTGAAGTTTGTAACCAAGGAAATCTACCCATTTGACAAGTTCCTGTCAAGGGCAAGCCTTTTCAACGCACTGTTTGACAGTGCGGAAAACAGCGAGGAGCTTATCGGGGAATTAGAGGAATTTATACAGAAGAAAAAGTCAGAATAAGGAGGGAACCATGTCATTCTCACCCACATCCCTGCTGTCCTGTACCATAAGCGGTACAATCCTTATTCTCTTGGCATGCCTTGCCTTGGAAAATGACAATGTGCTGAAATTTTCCGGAAGGTATAGCAGTATCTTTCTGGCAGTAATTGCAGTACGGATGGCAGTGCCGGCGGAATTTGGGTTTACTGTGACGCTGATTAGCAAGCGTCTGCTGACAGGGCTGAGGAACTTCATGGTTGGGGAGGTTGGCCTATTTGGGCATAAAAGTCCTGTTTGGCAGGTTCTGCTGGCTTTTTGGGTAGCAGGGGCGGTTGGGCGGCTGCTTATTTTATTATTGGAATATATCCGTTTTTCCGGTATCCTCCGCAGATGCCCGCGTTACCAGAAGCATGATTGTGAGGATGCTGTCCGGAGGATCAACAAGGAGTATGGGAAAGATGGGAAATTTGAAGTACGGTTTGTGCCGTCCGTACAGGCGCCGGCGATTTTTGGGCTGGTACGGCCTGTCATACTGATGCCGGAAACGGATTACACAGAGGAGGAGTTTACTTACATCTTAAAGCATGAGATGATGCATTATTACCATTATGATATGCTGATAAAAGTGTTCTGCGAGGTGTTCTGCACCATCTATTGGTGGAACCCGGCAGTTTACTTGCTGAAAAGTCTGGTGGGCTCCGTGATGGAAATTAATGTGGACTGTTCCCTCACGTCCAGTTTTAATGAAAAAGAGAAAATCAGTTATCTGGAATGTATTGTGAAGTCAATGAAGGCTGAAAGGGGAAAAAAGGGGGCGGATTTGCTGATTACCTTTGTTCCTAGGAAAAATTCTGTAATGAAACAGAGGTTCCGTTGCATTTGGGGAAATTGCTGGAAATCAGAAAAGTGGAAAGGGGCAGTAGTCACACTATGTTCTTTTCTGCTGTATGCCATATCTGTGTCTATAGTCGTGGAGCCTTATTATGATTATGAGCTTCCTAAGACTTTTGTGTGCCCTGACCCGGAAACTTCTTTTTTAGTTGAAAAGGATGGCTATTACGAGTTTTACCTGGATGGGGACTATTATGGCGAAATGATGGAAATTACAGAACCTGTGCTGGAACTTAAAGTTTATAAAAATTTAGAGGAGGTACGAAATGAGAAATAAGGGAAAAAAACTGTTGATTGCCGTAACTTTTGCATGCATGGCATTTTCATGCCTGCCGTTTGTGCCGGTTGGCGAGGTCTGCGCTATGGAAGATGGCGCAGAGGGCATTATGCCTTTGGCTGACGTGCTGGAGTGGAGGTACAAATTAGAAAATGGCGTGATGTATAAGCGCCAGTTTAACCGTTCAACAGGGAAATGGGTTGGGAGCTGGGTTAGGTGCTAAACTATTCCCAATAGGGAAATAGCCTTTCCATGAATAATGCCTGATTTATGCAGTTCTCTGCCTTCCAGGGCAAACACAAATCTTTTCTTGGCTGGAGCGTGTTTGGAAATTTATTCCTACAATTTTCAGACACGCTTTCGTGTACTGGCATGTTTTTGTCCAGGCAAACTTACCTCAAGTAGAAACGTGCCAGTACACCAGCGTCAGTTATCACGTATCATTCTGTCCAGGGGCTGCGCAAGGCCTGCAAAGTATCCAATCCCCTCACTTTTTTATTGCACTTTTTTCCATTTAAGGGTAAGATAGAATGGAAGTTTTTAATTACGGTTGGGCATGCACGGAATTGCCCATATAAAAGGAGTAAGCATGGGATTATTCAATAGGAAGAAAAAAGAAGCGAAAGCAGAAAAAACAGAAGTAAAAGCAGAAAAAGCAGAAGCAAAAACAGAAGCGCCCAAAGAGGGAAACGCCCCGGGGCCAGCCCCCAAAGAGCCAGCGGAAGCCCCTGCGCAGCCTTACATAGAAGCTGCAGGGTTTACCATTGTCAGCAAATCCATCTTAAATGGGACGTCCAAGCTGAAATGGCTGTTCCGCCATGACAACGGGCAGGGGAATGGCTGGATTGCCTTTGGGGACAGCGATACCCAGGAATATGTGGACAACCCGGACAATATGGCAGTGGTGGATTTTAACGAACTGGCAAAGATTGAGCCGGCAGTAGTAAATGTTTATTACATGCCCTTTGGGGCAGATTTGGAGTTCCGGACAGACGGGACAGGCTCCTATTTTGTGGACAATGCCACAGGGCAGGAGATCCGGGAACAGGTACTGCCGCCCCTCCGGGCAATTTTTGAAAAAAATCTGAAATTTTTAAATAAGGAAACCTACCCGGAAGAATTTTTCCGGGGCCTGTTCCAAAAAGGCGGCATACAGGAACCTTATCTTTTGGGAAAAGCAGATTTTCCGACAGGGGAAATTGTACTTTCCGACCCAATTGTGTATCTGGGGAGCCAATACATGGTGACGCTGGAGCAAAAAATCCCTGCGGGCAGCTACCCAGTAGAATTGTGTATCTGCCATTCCGAGCAGGTAGGGGTGCGGATTGCTGCGGCAAGGCTGATTGTCAGCAGCCAGGAGCCTGTCCGCCATGAGATCGCAATGCCGAAGGGCAGCTCCAAAGAAGATTTGGGCAAGCCGGGAGTATGGGCATTTTTTGGCGTGGACAATGGGCTGGCCTGCTTCACCGATGCAAGGGTAGCAGAAAAATACCGCGAATTTATTAACGGCTGGAAACGGGATAACCCGGGGAAAAATGAATATTTTGAATATTTTGCGTATTTTTTCCAGAAAAGTTTTGAACAGCACCCAACCCTCCAGCGGGAAAGCGGGGATTTCCTCCTCTGGCAGATGCCGGGGACAGGGGACCGGCTGGCAATGTTTGCAAGCGGCATGGGGGACGGCATTTACAGCGGCTATTGGGGAATTGATAAGGATGGGCAGGTGGCGGAGCTTGTAGTCCCCTTCATTAACCCTGAATTTCTGTAGCTGGCTGGGCTTTTTCAATTTTTAGGAAGGATGGGAATTTTATGTCATTTGTGCACCTCCACGTCCATACGGAATACAGCCTGCTGGACGGTTCCAATAAAATCGATGAATACGTTTCAAGGGTGAAGGAGCTGGGCATGGATGCAGCAGCCATCACGGACCATGGTGTAATGTACGGGGTCATTGATTTTTACCGTGCGGCCCATGCGGCGGGCATTAAGCCCATTTTAGGCTGCGAGGTCTATGTGGCTCCCGGTTCCCGGTTTGACAGGGAGAAGGTGGAAGGGGAGGACCGCTATTTCCATCTGATTTTGCTGGCGGAAAATAACCAGGGATATGCCAATTTGATGAAAATTGTGTCCCGTGGCTTTACAGAAGGGTATTATTACAGGCCCCGGGTAGACCGGGAGGTGCTGGAAACTTATAAGGAAGGGCTGATTGTCCTGAGCGCCTGCCTGGCCGGGGAAGTCCAGAAGCACTTGTCCCGCGGGGCATACAGTGAGGCAAGGGAAGCGGCGCTTTGGCATGATAACACCTTTGGGCACGGAAATTATTTTCTGGAGCTGCAGGACCATGGGCTGCCGGAGCAGAAGGGCGTAAACCAGCAGCTTCTGCGGCTGAGCCAGGAAACAGGAATCCCCCTTGTGGCAACCAACGACGTCCATTACACGTATGAAACGGACGTGGATTCCCATGATATCCTGCTGTGCATCCAGACCGGGAAAAAGCTCAGCGATGAAAACCGTATGCGCTATGAAGGCGGGCAGTTTTATGTGAAATCCGAGGAGCAGATGCGGGGGCTGTTCCCCTATGCCTTAGAGGCTTTGGAAAATACACAGAAAATCGCGGACCGGTGCAATGTGGAGATTGAGTTTGGCGTCACAAAGCTGCCGAAATTTGACGTGCCGGAAGGCTATACCTCCTGGGAATACCTGCAAAAGCTCTGCTATGAGGGGCTGGGGCACAGGTATCCCCAACAGGATGGAACCGTGTTCATTCCCGGAAAAGGGGAGGTTCCTTATGAGGAACTGAAAAGCCAGCTTGCTTATGAGCTTGGCATTATCCAGCAGATGGGCTATGTAGATTATTTCCTGATTGTATGGGATTTTATCCGCTTTGCACGGGAGAACGGCATTGCGGTAGGGCCGGGCCGTGGGAGCGCGGCAGGCTCCCTTGTGTCCTATACCTTAAAAATTACAAATATTGACCCAATCCGCTACAGCCTGATTTTTGAACGTTTTTTAAACCCGGAGCGTGTGACCATGCCGGATATTGATATTGATTTCTGCGTGGAGCGCAGGCAGGAAGTGATAGATTATGTGGGGGAAAAATACGGTAAGGACAGGGTAGTGCAGATTGTCACGTTCGGTACTATGGCTGCCAGGGGCGTAATCCGGGATGTAGGCCGCGTCATGGATATGCCTTACGCCTTTGTGGACAACATTGCCAAGCAGATTCCCACAGAGCTGGGGATTACCATCGACAAGGCCTTGCAAATGAACCGGGAACTGCGTACCATGTACGAAACAGACGAAAGCATTACAAGGCTGATTGATATGTCAAAGCGCTTGGAGGGCCTTCCAAGGCATACTTCCATGCATGCGGCGGGGGTGGTAATCAGTTCCAGGGAAATTGATGAATTTGTGCCCCTTTCCAGGGGAAGCGACGGCGCGGTTACCACGCAGTTTACCATGACTACATTAGAGGAACTGGGCCTCCTGAAAATGGATTTCCTGGGCCTTCGGAACCTGACGGTCCTGCAGGATGCGGTGAATTTAATCAATGAAGGGACGGGCGCGGGCTTAGACATTGACAGCATTGATTTTGCGGACAAGGCGGTGCTGGATTCCATCGGCACCGGCAGGAACGAAGGGGTGTTCCAGCTGGAAAGCGGCGGGATGAAAAGCTTTATGAAAGAGCTAAAGCCCCAGAGCCTGGAGGACATTATAGCAGGGATTTCCCTGTACCGCCCGGGCCCTATGGATTTTATCCCCGCCTATATCCGGGGGAAAAATAACCCGGAATCCGTCACCTATGACTGCCCGCAGCTAGAGCCAATCCTTGCGCCCACCTATGGCTGCATTGTATACCAGGAACAGGTAATGCAGATTGTGCGGGATTTGGCTGGGTATACCTTAGGCCGCAGCGATTTGGTGCGCCGGGCCATGTCCAAGAAGAAAGTTTCCGTCATGGAAAAAGAGCGGAAAAATTTTGTCTATGGCAACCCGGAGGAAGGGGTCCCGGGCTGCATCAGCAACGGGATTGACGAGAAAACCGCCAATAAAATCTATGACGAAATGATAGATTTTGCAAAATATGCCTTCAATAAGTCCCATGCGGCGGCTTACGCCGTGGTGGCCTATCAGACGGCTTATTTGAAATATTACTATCCCTTGGAATATATGGCTTCCCTGATGAGCTCCGTCATGGGGCATATCGGCAAGATTTCCGAGTATATTTTTACCTGCCGCCAAATGGGGATTCCCGTACTGCCCCCCAGCGTCAATGAAGGGGAAAGCTATTTTTCCGTGTCAGGCGGGGCAATCCGCTACGGCCTCTCCGCCATCAAAAGCGTCAACCATGCATTTATCAAGAACCTCTGCGAGGAACGCAAGGAGCGGGGGAAATTTACCAGCCTTCTGGATTTCCTCACCCGGATGGCAGACAAGGAAATCAACAAGCGCGTGGTGGAAAACCTGATTAAGGCGGGGGCGCTTGATAACCTCGGGGCTACAAGGAAGCAGAGCATGATGGTCTATGCAGGGATTATGGAAGGCCTTGCCCAGGACAAGAAAAATACCATGGCTGGACAGATGACCCTGTTTGACTTAGCCGGGGAGGAAGAAAAATCAGATTTTGAGGTTAAAATGCCGGAGGTAGGGGAGTATGCAAGGGAAACTTACCTAGGCTTTGAAAAAGAGGTGCTGGGCATCTATATCAGCGGCCACCCCCTTGAGGAGTATGAAGAAAAACTGAAAAAGAATGTCACCCGTGTCACCACAGATTTCCTTATAGAGGAGGATACTGGACAGACAAAGGCACAGGAAGGGGAAATTGCCATGGTGGGGGGCATGATTGTGGATAAGACCATTAAATACACCAAGCAGAACCAGACCATGGCGTTTATTACGTTGGAGGATTTGGTGGGGAACCTGGAAATTATTATTTTCCCGAAAAATTACGAGAAAAACAGCCATATGCTGAACCTGGACGCGAAAGTTTTCGTCAGGGGCAGGGTAGTGACCGAGGAGGAGAAAAATGGCAAATTAATCTGTGAAAAAATTTACTCCTTTGACGATACTCCCAAGGAGCTTTGGATCCAGTTTGCCACAAAGGAGGAATACAGCCAGAAGGAAGGGAAACTGATGGAGCTGCTGCAGTCCGGGGATGGGACCAGCCAGGTGGTGGTCTATATTTCCGGGGAAAAACTGATGAAACGCCTGCCTCCCCGTTATGGAATTGGCATCACACCGGAACAAATGAACAGTTTTACTAACTTTTTTGGGGAAAAAAATGTAAAAGTTGTAGAAAAGAGCATTGAAAATCTTTCCAAAAGATATTAAAATAGAATAGATTAAGGATTTTGCCGCATTGGCCGTATGTGGTGCAGCAATGCGCATACAGCCATGTGCAGGGAGAAAGCCAAAGTTTAGGGAAATGCATGGAAGATCTTCCCAAAGTGCAGAGGGTTTTTGCAGGGAACGAGGGCAGCAGCCCAAAGGGCTTGCAGTGCCCTAAGGCGTCAGGGATTTGCCTAAGCTTTGGGAGATTCAAATGGATAGATAAGAGAGTATCAGGACAGAAAACAGGAGGGACGGTTATGGGAAAAGAAGTACAAACAATCGGTGTGCTCACCAGCGGCGGCGACGCGCCGGGAATGAATGCTGCAATCCGTGCAGTAGTACGTCAGGGGCTTGCACGGGGCAAGAAAGTGAAAGGGATCAAGCGTGGATATGCTGGCCTGCTTCAGGAAGAAATTATCGACATGGAAGCAAAAGGCGTTTCAGATACAATCCAGCGTGGCGGCACGATTCTGCAGACGGCAAGGTGCAGTGAGTTCCGCACGCCGGAAGGACAGGCGTTGGGCGCAGAAGTCTGCCGCAAGCACGGCATTGACGGCGTTATCGTAATCGGCGGGGACGGTTCCTTCAAGGGCGCCCAGAAGCTGGCAGGCCTTGGGATTAATACAGTAGCCATCCCGGGGACCATTGATTTGGACATTGCATGTACAGAATATACCATTGGCTTTGATACGGCAGTAAACACTGCCATGGACGCCATCGACAAGGTGCGGGACACTTCCACATCCCATGAAAGGTGCTCCATTATTGAAGTTATGGGCCGCGGGGCTGGGTATATCGCGTTGTGGTGCGGCATTGCCAACGGCGCAGAGGATATTTTGCTGCCAGAAAAATATGACTATGACGAACAGATTTTAGTAAATAATATTATTGCAAACCGCAAGCGCGGGAAGAAGCACCATATCATTATCAATGCAGAAGGCATCGGCCATTCCGCAAGCATGGCAAAACGGATTGAGGCAGCTACAGGCCTTGAAACAAGGGCAACTATTTTAGGCCACATGCAGCGCGGCGGGAGCCCAACCTGTAAAGACCGTGTTTATGCATCCACTATGGGGGCTTATGCCGTAGACCTGCTCTGCGAAGGCAAGTCCAACCGGGTAGTCGGCTACCGCCATGGGGATTTCGTGGACTTTGATATTGACGAAGCCCTTGCAATGGAAAAGCAGCTTCCAGAATACCAGTTCCAGGTATGCAAGAATCTGAGTGTTTAATAAATGGTGATAATATGATAACAAGTTCTGGGAACCAACAGATAAAACGGATCATACAGTTAAACAAAAAAGCAAAAACCCGCTACGAACAGCGGGTTTTTGTGGTTGAGGGAATGAAAATGTCAATGGAAGCCCCACGGGAATCCATTGAGGCAATGTATGTGTCTGAGTCCTTCCTGGATGATGAAGGAAAGGGCGCCAGGATTCAGGGATACCCCTACGAAGTAGTGTCCGATAGTATATTCCGCACCATCAGCGATACCCAAACCCCCCAGGGAATCCTCTGCCTGGTGAGGATGCCGGAATACCATCTGGAAGATTTGCTGGGGAACTGCCAGCCGGAAACGGGCGGAGCGGGAAGGAAGAATACACATTTGCTGGTATTGGAAAATATCCAGGACCCGGGGAACCTTGGGACTATGATACGCGCCGGGGAGGGCGCAGGGGTTACCGGAATCCTGATGGACAGGACGACCGTAGATATTTTTAACCCCAAAACCATCCGCGCCACCATGGGATCCCTTTACCGCGTCCCTTTTTTCATTGCCCAAAACCTGCCGGAAACTATTCAGGAGCTCAGGCAGAGGGGCGTTGCCTTGTATGCCGCGCACCTTTCCGGGTCTGTGCCCTATTGCCAGCCTAGCTACGCCGGCCCTGCCGCCTTTCTCATTGGGAACGAAGGGAATGGCTTAAGCCAGGAAATTGCCGCCTTGGCGGACACCCTGGTCCATATCCCCATGGAAGGCAGCGTGGAATCGCTGAACGCAGCAGTGGCGGCGGCTTTGCTGATGTATGAGGTGAAGCGGCAGAGGGGGTAATTTCCCTTCCAAATACAAATAGAAGGGTGCTCGGCTGATAGCTTTGCACCCTTTATCATTAATTTTGGCTGGTACTGTATGATAGAACTATTAGTTGATAGTTTCGTTTGGGAGCAATTCCTTCATAAGCTTTTCCTGAAATTCATGGTCTTCTGTAGTGCGTTGTAAATCATCGTAGCGCTTATTTTTCAACAAGATAGCATTTAATTTATTGATTCTATTTCTTTCTTCTGTTGTAATCCGTTCCATGATTTCACACATAATATTTAAACCTCCTTCTGTTTCTTTGTACCGACGTTTGATGTTGGATGTTTTCGGGAATTTGCTGTTATAGGCATTATCATCCACAAATACTTCCATGAGTTTGGATACTTCCGAATCATCTTTAATCTTTGTATTTACATAAACTCCTTCAAGTCCATTATTGGCAATTTTTCCTGTTTCCCTCACTATTCGGTCAACATGGTAAAGTGGAAGATTGCCCTCAAATATATCAAACTTGGAAATAAATACTACACATACATCGGGAATTTTCTCAAATTTAATGCCTGGATCGGCGATATTCGTTGTAAGAATAGCGCTATTATAGCGAATCCTGCGCTGATGGTCATCATCATCTGCTTTTTGTACTTCGATATCCACCTGAGCGCCATTGCTTTTGATACATTTTGCATCAAGAATAACGGAACGGCCTTGCAGATTTGCTCCAGTCCATTGCGGGGTAGATTCAAGTACAATTAGCTGATTATCTTCAAGTATAACACGGAGTATTTCTTGGCAAAATTCGGTATCTTCTGCCATCTTACGAAACATCAAATCATCAATAGGATTTAATTTTCTGGCTTCTTCCCGTATTTTAGCTTTATTGCTCATAATAAGTTCCTTTGCTGTGTAGTGAAAAGGTGTAAAGCCTTGGTAATTGAATAGGCTTTACACCTTATGGCTTGTTTCATACTTAATATTTTAGGCCTGAAAAATCAATACCAAAATTTTCTAATGTAATTTTTGCTTCCTTGTTTTACTAATCTAGTGTATCATGGATGTTTAGCATATCTGATAAATATTTGATTTCCTGCGCCCGGTCAATGGCAGTACGGTGTTTATGGACACTTATATGAGTGACGATAACAGCTTGCTTTGTTTGCCAAGTGTCATTACATCACCTGCTTTTTGTGTGCTATTTGATGGAATACATTGAATTTGGTATTTGTATTATACCAAACGGCGGAAAAGGTGTAAAGCTTAATTTCCCAAAGGCTCTGATACTGCCATGTAGGAGTGGGGGCAGGGTTCAGGATATGCATAGGGATGGAATAACAAATAGAGTACTTTGAGGAATGTGAAAAAGCTTGACAATTTACCGGGGGGTAAAATACCATTATACAGAAGTAGGGTTTTGTAGGGAATCAAGAAGGGGGAGGTATACAGTGTCGCTAGAAAAGAAGAAAATATCGAAAAAAGAAGATAAGTACATACAGAAGGAGAAAAGGAATATGAAATATTATGTAAAACAGATGGCTTCCATTGCATTGGTAGGCTTGTTATTCTTGTCAGCAGTCAATTCCGCGGCTGCCCAGAAAGTTCAGGCAGCAGACCGAACATCTATGGTTTTTTCTGGTAGCGGGGAACAGAAAAAGGGGTCTACAAAGGTTAAAAAGGTAACATTAAATAAAAAGAACTTAACATTAACAGTTGGGAACAGTAAGAAATTATCTGCAACTCTTACACATGTAAAGAAACAGAAAATAATTTGGAAGAGCAGCAATAAAAAGGTTGCAACTGTGAAGAATGGGAAAGTGACAGGCATTTCCGTTGGGACGGCGAAAATCACAGCAAACGTAAGCGGGAAGAAGGCAAGCTGTAAGGTTAAAGTAACATTAAGCAAGAAAGCCAAAGAGGCAGTTCAGGCTTACAAAAGTTATTTGGAGAAAGATTCTATTAAGTGGTCAAACAGTTCATATCAAGGAGGTTATTATAAAAAAGAAAACTTGGAGTTTGCGCTTGCAGACGTAAATTTAGATGGAACGCCAGAGTTATTCCTTCATTGTGATGGAACGTCATGTGCAGAAGGCCATAAAGCAGTTTTTTATTATTTGAACGGGAAAGTGACAGAAGCCGATAGGGGGGAATGGATTGAGGCGTATTATCCTTCCAAAGGAATTGTGGAAGTGGTTTATGGGCAAAAATATGGAAGTAAAATAACAGGTTATGTTAAAATTCCCAAAAAGGGAAAAGCTTATGAAGCGGCAAGAACAAACAAAGGATATAATCATGGCTCAGGTTCTTATAATTGGAATGGTAATTACTATTGGAATGATAAACAGGTAATGGAATCCGAGTTTAACAGCCTTTTAAATAAACTTGTTGGTAAGAAAAAAATAAAAATAGAATATAGAAATTTGGATGGTTCAGATAGTTATAGCTGGAAATGGCATGAAAATACTTTACAGAATAGAAAAAATATGGAAAACCTGATAAAATGGTAACGAAGCATCAGGCATAAGATAGTACTGTTAAACAAGCAAGAGATATCCAGCTTTAAAACATGCGCTAGGAGAGTGTCAGATTATGTGTAAGTCCTGTGGGCTGCCATAATGAATTTTATCAAAATGCCAAAAGCCCGTAAAGGCTGAAACTTTTGTCTTGGCGGGCTTTCGGCATTTTGGCAAGGCAATCAAGCAGTGGGGTGGGCTGGTTCCATCACTCCTCAATCACATGGATTTCCAGAAAGTCAAAGCCAATCCCCTCCACAAAGTTATCCTGGGAAAACCGCGCCTTCCCATGCTTTTTAAATTCCTCCACCGTAGCATCCAGCCAAATCGGCTTGCTTAAGTCAAATTCATAGCAAACTTCCTCCAATGCCCGGAAAATCTTATGTGTCCTTGTATCCTCGCTTTCATCCGTAATGACAGTATCTTTGATGAGCCGGTTGCTTTTCCATATCTTAAACCAAATACGCATACGATTGAGTTCCTTTCCTTCCTAGTTAGTGAACAGCCCTACATGGAAAAGACCAGAAGCCCCGCCGAAGCAGAACTCTGGTCTAAAAGAGAGTGGGCAAAATTAAGTTGCATCTGCGGCAATGCCACATGCCGCGTCTGACTGTGACTGTATTATATCTTCTATCCCTGTCTGTTGCAAGGGCAAAAATTAAGAATTGTCAAAAAAAGGGCAGGATTTTGACATTTGCCTTAAGATGTATGAGAAAAACCCTGCGGCGCACCCTTTGGACACCTCAATCAGGATAGGAAAATAGGACTATACAAAATTACCAAAATGGAAAGATAAAATTTAATAGTTTTGCCTATAATTTTATTTTTTTCTAAAGTCCGCTTGTAATTTATTAGGAAAAGTGCTAACATAGGCCTACAGAGAAAAGTAAACAAGGCCTAGGAGAATGGAGAGTAAGGTTATGACAGCAGAAATGTTGCTTATTAACTTTACTCTTTTTTTCTTTTTTAAGGAGGTGGAATCCGAAAAAAAGAAACGTGAACTAAGAAAATTGGTGTGGGAGGCTTATGGAACAGAAATTTTATGATGCAATGGCGGATTGCCCAGTAATTGCAGCGGTAAAGGATATGGAAGGGATTGGGCAATGCCTGGAATCGGAGGTAAAAATAGTATTCGTGCTGTTTGGGAATATGTGCAATATCGGCGGGATTGTGGAGCGGGTAAAGAAAGCGGACAAGATAGCCCTGGTGCATATTGATTTAATAGAAGGCTTAAGCAGCCATGAAATAGCAGTGGATTACATTAAGAAAAACACAAGGGCAGATGGAATTATTTCTACAAGGCTGAATATGATTAATCGTGCGAAAGAGCTGTCCTTATATACGGTTTACCGGATATTCGTGTTGGACTCCAGGGCTTACCGGAGCATTGAAAAGCAGAAAAAGCAGATTAAAGCAGATTTTATTGAAATCCTGCCGGGTGTCATGCCAAAGATTATCAGGAAAATCAGCGGGCTCAGTTCTGGGGCCGTAATTGCAGGGGGGCTTATCAATGACAGGGAAGACGTAATTGATGCGCTCAACGCCGGGGCAATTTCAGTTTCAACCACCAATCAGGATATATGGTTTATGTAAGGAGGAGAGAGATGGGAAATACAAAGAGGAAGATTGCAGACGGGCTGCAGGAAATGCTCCATGTGAAGCCCCTGCGGAAAATCACGGTCCAGGACATTATGGACTGCAAGGACATGAAACGGCAAAGCTTTTATTACCATTTTCAAGATATTTACGGGGTGATTGAGTGGATATTCCATGAAGATTTTGTGAAGCAGGTTGCCTACGATGAAGACGAGGCGTTTGAGGACTGGATCCGCAAGGTAGTGCGGATCATTAAGGAAAACCGCTTTTTTTACCGGAAGGTACAGGAAAATATCAGCAGGGAACGGCTGATGGAACGGCTGGTCCCGGTTGTGGACGGACAGCTCCGCCAACGGTTTTGGGCAGGGAAGGATGGGAACCGCCTTGTGGAAAATTTCATTGTCAAGTCGGCATGCCATTTTATGCTGGACTGCGTGGCTATGAAGAAAGGGCCGGAGGAGGAAGAAGTGCTGGCGGCAATGGAAAATATCCGTGCAATGCTGCAGCACCCAACCGGCAATATTTTAGTACTTCCTACAACGAAATCTACCATGACTGCATAGAATCCCTGGCAAAAATAACGATAAGACGTCCTTGTATGGGAGAAAAATGAATAAATTGTACAAATAATTACATGTGTCTAATGACAAAAAGCGTGGAAAAAGCTATAATAGTTTTATCAAAGTCAAATCGGAGGAGGTTTTTACAAATGGCAAAATATGTTATGGCGCTGGACGCCGGCACAACAAGCAACAGATGTATTCTTTTCAATGAGAAAGGTGAAATGTGCAGTGTAGCCCAGAAGGAATTTACGCAGTATTTCCCGAAGCCCGGCTGGGTAGAGCATGATGCGAACGAGATTTGGTCCACACAGCTTGGCGTTGCCGTAGAAGCAATGCAGAAGATTGGTGCTACTGCGGACGACATCGCTGCAATCGGCATTACAAACCAACGTGAAACCACTATCGTATGGGATAAGAATACAGGCGAGCCAGTGTATCATGCAATCGTGTGGCAGTGCCGCAGGACTTCCGAATATTGCGATTCCCTGAAAGAGAAAGGGTTAGCAGATACCTTCCGTGACAAAACAGGGTTAGTAATTGACGCATATTTCTCCGGCACAAAGCTGAAATGGATCCTTGACAATGTAGAAGGCGTCCGGGAACGGGCGGAAAAGGGCGACCTTCTCTTTGGTACCGTGGAAACATGGTTAATCTGGAAGCTGACAAAGGGCGCAGCCCATGTGACAGATTACTCCAATGCTGCACGTACCATGCTGTTCAATATCACGGAACTGAAATGGGATGAGGATATCCTGAAAGAACTGGACATCCCGGCAAGCATGCTCCCGGAAGCAAAGCCGTCCAGCTGCGTATACGGAACTGCAGACCCGTCCTTCTTCGGCGGCCCGATTCCAGTCAGCGGGGCAGCAGGGGACCAGCAGGCAGCATTGTTCGGGCAGACCTGTTTCACCGCAGGGGAAGCAAAGAATACATATGGGACAGGATGCTTCTTGCTGATGAACACAGGCGAGAAACCGATTTTCTCTAACAACGGCCTGGTAACAACCATTGCATGGGGCCTTGACGGGAAAGTGAATTATGCATTGGAAGGCTCTATCTTCGTAGCCGGCGCTGCAATCCAGTGGCTCCGGGACGAAATGAGGATTATTGACAGTGCCCCGGATTCAGAGTACATGGCAAAGAAGGTAAAAGATACCAATGGATGCTATGTAGTGCCTGCGTTTACAGGTCTTGGCGCTCCCCATTGGGATCAGTATGCAAGGGGGACTATCGTAGGGATTACCCGCGGCGTGAACAAATACCACATTATCCGTGCAACCTTAGAATCCCTGGCATATCAGGTAAATGATGTTTTGGCAGCTATGAGGGCAGATTCCGGCATTGAACTGAGCGCGTTGAAGGTAGACGGCGGCGCAAGCGCGAACGACTTCCTGATGCAGACACAGGCTGATATTATTGATGCCCCGGTAAACCGTCCCTGCTGTGTAGAAACAACCGCTATGGGTGCAGCTTACCTGGCAGGCCTTGCAGTTGGGTATTGGGCAAGCAAAGAAGATGTAATTAAGAACTGGGCAATTGACCAGACATTTAAGCCGCAGATTTCTGCAGAGGAGAGAAAAGAGAAAGTAGAAGGCTGGAATAAGGCTGTGAAATACTCTTATGGCTGGGCGAAAGAAGACTAGAAGGCGAACGCAGATTGAAGGCAGAAAGGGGAACACGAAATGTTACCATATATAGCAGAATTTGTAGGAACAATGATGTTGATTATCTTAGGTGATGGCGTGGTTGCAAACGTAACCTTGAACAAATCCGGGATGAAGGGCGCAGGCTCCATCCAGATTACCATTGCCTGGGGTCTTGCAGTTATGCTGCCGGCATTCATTTTTGGCGCTGCATCCGGCGCACACTTTAACCCAGCGCTGACCTTGGCATTGGCAGCATCTGGGCACTTATATTGGAGTTTGGTGCCAGGTTATATCATCGCGCAGTTTGCAGGCGCATTTGTAGGGGCAGTTATTGTTTGGATTGCGTTTAAAGACCAGTTTGACGCAACAGACGACCCGGGAACCAAATTAGGGGTATTCTCCTGCGGTCCGTCCATCCCAAATATGCCTCTTAACATTTTTGCAGAAGTTGTAGCGACTTTTGTACTTGTATTTGCAATCAAAGGGATTCCAGGAGCGGCTCCTGCTGGTGTAGGGAATTTGTTAGTATTCGGGATTATCGTATCCTGCGGTATGTCCTTAGGCGGGCTGACCGGGTATGCAATGAACCCAGCCCGTGACCTTGGCCCCCGTTTAGCACATGCAGTCCTTCCAATTAGCGGCAAAGGAAGTTCTAATTGGGGATATGGTATTGTTACGCTATGTGGACCAATTATTGGAGCGTTACTTGCGGTTGGTCTATATGATATCATTCCATGGGAGGCTGTAGTAGCTTTGGATCCAAAAGCTGTAGCAATGTTGATTCTATAGAAAGTCATTAAATGTAAGGTTCTCTGAGTATAGGAAACCAGAGGTGGTTTTGCATTGGTGTACAGATTTTTTATGAGGTAACATGAAGCAGATTCGGATGTTGTAAATGCTATTTTAAAAGCGTAGATTTTAAATATGGCATTGCGGAGAACAGAGAGAAGCAATGATTACATTCCCCCATAAGGGGAGTGTGATTGTTGCTTTTCTAATATAAAAATATGAAGGAAAAGGAAAGGTGAACAATATGTATGATGTAGTAATTATCGGTGCAGGCGTATCAGGAAGTGCTTCCGCACGGGAACTCTCCAGATACAAGCTGAACGTCTGCGTAGTGGAGAAGGAAGAAGATGTATGCTGTGGGACATCCAAGGCGAACAGCGCAATTGTACATGCCGGGTTTGATGCAGAGGCAGGTTCCCTTATGGCAAAGTTAAATGTGGAAGGCAGCCAGATGATGGAAGGCCTTTCAAAAGAACTGGATTTCCATTATAAGAACAACGGCTCTTTAGTAGTATGCCTTCATGAAGAAGAAAAACCCAACTTGCAGGATTTGTATGACAGGGGGGTAAAAAACGGGGTAAAAGACCTGCGGATTATTGACAGGGAAGAACTTGTGGCATTAGAACCTAATATTTCAGACGAAGCAGTGGCAGCATTGTATGCGCCTACGGGCGGGATTGTTTGCCCCTTCGGCATGAACATTGCATTTGCAGAAAATGCAGCAACCAACGGCGTGGAATTTAAATTTGATACAGAAGTAACCGGGCTGGAGAAAAAAGACGGAAGCTGGGTTATAAAAACCAGCCAAGGGGACATTGAAACAAAATATGTGGTAAATGCTGCAGGCGTCTATGCAGACAAGTTCCATAACATGGTGAGTGGGAAGAAGCTGCACATTACCCCAAGGCGCGGGGATTACTGCCTGTTGGACCGTTCTACCGAAGGGTTTGTGACACATACGATTTTCCAGCTTCCCAGCAAATTTGGGAAAGGCGTGCTGGTAACCCCTACTGTCCATGGCAATACCCTGATCGGGCCTACTGCAATTGACATTGAAAATAAAGAAGGGACCAACACCACGCAGGAAGGCATAGACGAACTGATTAATAAGGCCGGGACTACCGTAAAAGGCCTGCCCATCCGCCAAGTCATTACCTCATTCGCAGGGCTGCGCGCCCATGAGGACGGCCATGAATTTTATATCGGCGAGCTGGAAGATGCAAAAGGCTTTATTGACTGCGCAGGGATTGAATCCCCGGGCCTTAGCAGCGCGCCGGCAATCGGGAAAATGGTGGCTGAAATTGTAAAAGACCTTACAAATGCAGAGGAGAACCCAAATTTCGTAGGTACACGGAAAGGCATTTTAGACCCCAAGACATTGAGCAACGAGGAACGTGCAGAGTTAATTAAGAAAGACCCGGCTTACGGCAACATTATTTGCAGGTGTGAAATGATTACAGAAGGTGAAATTATTGACGCCATCAAACGCCCGCTTGGGGCAAAATCCTTGGATGGCGTAAAACGCCGTACCAGGGCTGGGATGGGCCGCTGCCAGTCTGGGTTCTGTTCCCCAAGGACCATTGAAATCCTTGCAAGGGAGCGTGGGGTTGACCCTGCAGAAATCACCAAAGCAGGCGGGGATTCCAAGATTATCGTAGGAATTAATAAAGATAGGATATAAGTTTGTTGTGAATCAGGAGGGAAAAAATGTTGAATTATGATATCGTTATTATCGGAGGCGGCCCTGCCGGGCTTGCAGCAGCCGTATCAGCAAAAAGGAGCGGCGTGGAATCTATCTTGGTATTGGAAAGGGACAAAGAACTGGGCGGCATCTTAAACCAGTGCATCCACAATGGGTTTGGGCTCCATACCTTCAAGGAAGAACTGACAGGCCCGGAATATGCCGGGAGGTTCATTGAACAATTGCTGGAAGAAAAGATTGAATACCGGTTAAATACCATGGTTATGGACATTGCCCCCAATAAGGTGGTAACTGCCATGAACCGTGAGGACGGCATGTTTGAAATCCAGGCAAAGGCAATTATCCTTGCCATGGGGTGCAGGGAGCGTTCCAGGGGAGCCCTTAATATCCCAGGCTACCGCCCAGCCGGCATTTACTCCGCTGGTACGGCGCAGCGCCTTGTCAATATGGAAGGCTATATGCCCGGACGTGAGGTTGTAATCCTTGGTTCCGGCGATATCGGTTTGATTATGGCAAGGAGGATGACTTTAGAAGGGGCGAAAGTAAAGGTTGTGGCTGAACTGATGCCATATTCCGGCGGCCTGAAAAGGAATATTGTACAGTGCCTGGACGACTATGGCATCCCGCTGAAGTTAAGCCACACCGTTGTGGACATTGAAGGCAAGGAGCGGGTGGAAGCAATCACCATTGCAGAGGTAGGGCCGGACAGAAGGCCAATCCCGGGGACGGAAGAACGCTATACCTGCGATACCCTGCTGTTATCCTGCGGCCTGATTCCTGAAAATGAGCTGTCCAGAAGCCTGGAGGTGGAAATGAGCCCAGTGACTTCCGGTCCTTTGGTAAATGAATGTCTGGAAACGAATGTGGAAGGCGTATTTGCGTGCGGCAACGTGCTCCATGTCCATGACCTGGTAGATTTCGTTTCCGAAGAAGCGTCCGCAGCCGGCAAACATGCCGCAGAATATGTGAAGAACGGCGCAAAACATGCAGAAACCGGCGCAAAAGATATCCCGATTGTTGCGACAGAGGGCGCGCGCTATACCGTGCCCAAGACCATCAACCCAGACCGGATGGATGAAAAACACACCGTAAGGTTCCGGGTAGGAGATGTATATAAGAACTGCTATGTATCCGTATACTTAAACGACGAGCGCGTGATCCATAAAAAACGCCCAGTGGTAGCGCCCGGGGAAATGGAAGAAGTTGTATTGAAAAAAGAAGAATTAGCAGCATTTTCAGGTTTGTCCCAGATTACCGTAAAGATTGAGGAGGCGTAGGATTATGGAAACAAGAGAATTAATTTGTATCGGCTGCCCCATGGGCTGCCCACTGAAAGTGGAAATGGAAAATGGCGAAGTGGTAAGCGTGAGCGGCAATACCTGCAAGCGCGGCGACGTATATGCAAGGAAAGAAGTAACGAATCCCACTAGGATTGTCACAAGCTCTGTCATTGTAGAAGGAGGGAGCCTTGCAGCCGTATCCGTAAAGACAAAGGAAGATATCCCCAAAGGAAAAATCTTTGATATTATGAAAGAATTAAAAGGCGTGAAAGTAAACGCCCCAGTACATATCGGGGACGTTATCTTAAGCAATGTGGCAGGCACAGGCGTAGACATTATTGCCACAAAGAATGTGTTGTAATAGAAATCACTTTCACGTATTAGCGTGACAAGGTCTTTCCTATAGAATTAAGAAAGAATCCTGCTTTACAGGATTCTCCGCCTGTCCGCCGCAGTGCGATAAAAAAGAATGCGCTGTGCGCATTCTCCGCGCGAGCGGATTGCGCAGCAATAAATTTCCTCTCCGCGCGCTGCGCATAATTGTTTTATCTTATAGGAAATCCATATATTTTAACACTTCATAGTAACACGGTATTTCCTATAAGATAAAAAAGCACAGATATCCCCCTGCTCCATATAATAAATAAGAGCGGGGGGATATTATGCGTTTATGTGAGTTAAAAGAAAAAGAAGTCGTCAATGTGTGCAATTGCAGATGCCTGGGGTTTGTGGTGGATGTGGATATAGACCCCAAAAACGGCTGTATTTTAGCCTTGATTATTCCAGGCTGCGGCAAGTGCTGGGGCTTATTCGGCAGGGAAAGCGAGCTTATCATCCCATGGAACCAGGTGGTAAAGATTGGGCCGGACATTATCCTGGTGGAAATCCCAGAGCCTAAGCCGCCCAGATAATCCGAAAGATGTTGACAAGGGAAAAAAAGAAAGATATACTGGAAAGAAAATGCAGGGGAGGGATTCCATGAAATGTCCATTTTGCAGCAGCGACAATACGCGGGTCATTGACTCCAGGCCGGCAGATGACAATTATTCTATCCGCAGGCGGAGGCTTTGTGACGACTGTGGGAAACGGTTTACTACATATGAGAAGGTAGAAACCATTCCCCTGATTGTCATCAAGAAGGATAATAACCGGGAGCAGTATGAACGGGAAAAAGTGGAAGCTGGAATCCTTAGGGCCTGCCATAAGCGTCCGGTTCCTATGGAACTGATTGAACGGCTGGTTGATACCGTAGAAGGGGAGATTTTCAACCGGGAGGAAAAAGAGATTTTCAGTGCGGAAATCGGGGAGCTTGTAATGGACCGGCTGCAGGAGTTAGACCCTGTAGCTTATGTCAGGTTTGCATCGGTGTACCGTGAGTTCAAGGATGTGAACACCTTTATGGATGAGCTGAAAAAAATGCTGGACCATTAACCGCCTGTCTGCCACAGGCATCAGGGAAATACAAACGCGGGAGAGCCATAATATGTTAAGAAAATTTTATCCCAATGAATATTTGGATTCTGCATACCAGATTGAATTTAGCCGTCTTTTTCAGGAAGGTTACCGGGGGGTTATTTTTGATGTGGACAATACCCTTGTGCCGCATGGTGCCCCGGCAGACGCCCGGGCGAAAGAACTGTTTTCCCATTTAAAGGAACTGGGTTACCAGTGCTGCCTTCTCTCCAATAACAAAGAGCCACGGGTAAAGATGTTCAATGACGAAGTGCAGGTGCAATATATTTTTAAGGCGGGCAAGCCCAAACTTTCCGGGTATGAGCGGGCCATGGAACTGATGGGGACAAAGAGGGAGAATACTATTTTTGTAGGGGACCAGATTTTTACGGATGTATATGGGGCAAACCGGGCAGGCATACGTACCTTCCTGACAAAGCCTATCCATCCCAAGGAAGAAATCCAGATTGTCCTGAAACGGTATCTGGAGAAAATCGTCCTGTTCTTTTACCATAGAAGAAAGCGGACATAAGGGATTCGGGCGGTGGGGGAGAAGTATGGAATACAGCTCTGGTTTTGCCATGGAAAATATCATACAGGCATAGAATTTGCAAAGGAGAGGCAATATGAAAATAGCAGTTGGAAATGACCATTCCGCCACAGGCTTAAAGGTGGAAATTACAAAATTTGTGGAAAGCATGGGGCATGAAGTCATTAATTTTGGGACAGACGGATATGAAAGCTGCGATTACCCTATTTATGGGGAAAAAGTCGGGCGGGCAGTAGCGGCTGGGGAAGCGGACTGCGGAATCCTGATTTGTGGGACAGGCGTTGGGATTTCCCTTGCAGCCAATAAGATAAAAGGAATCCGCTGCGGGGTCTGCTCCGACACTACTACGGCACATCTGATTAAAGAGCACAACAATGCAAACGTTATTGCATTCGGTGCAAGGATTGTGGGGAGCGAGCAGGCAAAGGACATTGTAAAAGCCTATCTGGAAGCAGAGTTTATGGGCGGCAGGCACCAGAACCGGATTGACATGATTTCCAAGTTGGAAGAATAAGTAGGAAAAAGGTTGAAAAATCTGCCAGTATAGTATAGAATAGTAAAGAATTATTTAGAATTTCAGGGCGGCTTGCGCCCAAATGCAGTTTAAGGAGGAAAACCGAGTGATTTCAGCAGGAGATTTTAGAAATGGTATTACGATTGAATTAGATAATAATATTTTCCAGATTATTGAATTTCAGCATGTAAAACCGGGAAAAGGCGCAGCTTTTGTCAGGACAAAGCTGAAAAATATTAAAAATGGGGGCGTTGTGGAGAAAACTTTCCGTCCAACGGAAAAATGCCCACAGGCCCGGATCGACCGGGCGGACATGCAGTATTTATATTCCGACGGGGATTTGTTCCATTTTATGAATGTAGAAACATACGACCAGATTTCATTGGATACAGAAGCAATCGGGGATGCGCTGAAATTTGTGAAAGAGAACGAGATGGTGAAAATGTGTTCCCACAATGGCAGCGTGTTTGCAGTAGAACCGCCATTGTTTGTGGAATTGAAGATTACAGAAACAGAGCCCGGGTTTAAGGGCGATACCGCAACAGGGGCAACCAAGCCTGCAATTGTGGAAACAGGGGCGACAGTGTATGTGCCTCTGTTTGTAGAGCAGGACGATGTGATTAAGATTGACACAAGGACAGGGGAATATCTGTCCAGGGTATAAGCTTTGTTACCTGTTTAAATAATATGCGCAGGGGCTGCCGCATTAAGAAAAATGATACAAGATACGGTTAATTTAAATCCTTTTTCTATAGGATATCTTGTATATGTTTTGCTTAGTGCGGCAGCCCCTTTTTTATAGGAAAGGCTGTGCTGCCGCAGAGTGTTAAAGTCTACGGCTTTCCTTAAGATACCCCCCCTTTGCTCCTGTTCTTATTTTTCCGAAAGCATTTGGATGGAACTGGAGTATTCCGAGGGCGTCATCCCGGTTATTTTTTTAAACTGCCGGGAAAAATAGTGGATGGAAGCATACCCCAAGGAATCTGCAATCTGGGTGAAGTTCATATCCTGCTCCCGGATCAGTTCCTTCGCCCGGGTGATTTTCAGCCGGGAAAAGTAAGCAATGATGCCGCTGCCGCATTTGTCGTGGAACAGCTTTTGGAGCTGGGAAGCGCTGATTAAGTTGTCCCGGCAGATTTGCCCCAGTGTCAGGGACTGGGACAGGCGGGCTTCCATATAGGCATGGATATGGCGGAAGGTTTCGTCATCCTGCTTTAATTTGAAGGATTTGGTAAGCTTTGGGCCTTGGGCGGAAAGCGCCCCTTTCCGGTACAGGGAAATTAAGAAGTGCTCCAAGGAAAGCTGGATAAGCTGCTCTGCCCCGGGGGGCTGCATGGGATTTCTGGAAAGCTGGCGGGTATAAGGGTTGTTCAAGGGCGTCAGGAACGCGCTGCTGGCTTCTGCCACCACGGCTGCCAGAAGGTTCCGCTCCGTTTCCCCAAGGCAGAGGATCCTGTCCTCGAAAAAACCCATAGCAGGGGAATGGCACACAAAGGAAACTACCACAAGGTTGGGGGCAATGACGCCGTTGGTAGCCACAGAGTGGAACTGGCCGGGCTTATGGAAAATAATATCCCCTTTCTGCAGCACATGCACCTGCTGGTGGGCCGTGACAATGGCTTCTCCTTTGTCTACACAGAGAAATTCCCAGAAATCATGGGATTCCCCTTCAAATACAAAGTCTTTTCCATATTCAAAATAGTGTATGGTAACAATTTGCGGGATGTCAAAGAGTTTTGACAAAGGGTATTTGTAAAATTCCATATGGGTTCCTTTCTGTTTCATGTCTGCTATCCGTATTTTACCATATTATTGTGCAAAAAAGGAAAAATATTGTGCAAATACAGAACATTTTTTTTGTATTATCATGAAAGAAGAAAAAGAACCAGTGCAAGGGCGCTGGGAGTCAGGAGGGCATTTAATATGAAAAAACCAGCATTAGTTATTTTGGCAGCAGGGATGGGGAGCCGTTATGGCGGGCTCAAGCAGATAGACCCGGTGGACCCGCAGGGGCATATCATTATGGACTTTTCCATTTATGATGCACTGGAAGCCGGGTTTGATAAGGTGGTATTTATCATTAAGAAGGCAACAGAGGCTGTATTTAAAGAAAGCATTGGCGACCGGGTGGCTGAAAAGGTGCAGGTGGAATATGTATATCAGGAATTGGACAAGCTTCCTGCCGGGTTCCAGGTGCCGGAAGGAAGGGAAAAGCCATTTGGCACAGGCCATGCAATCCTGTGCTGCAAGGAAGTGCTGGACGGGCCGTTCGCTGTAATCAATGCAGACGATTATTACGGGAAACATGCGTATAAGGCTATTTATGATTACCTTGCCAGCCATCAGGACGGGGATGGGAAATACCAGTATGCCATGGTAGGGTATGATTTAAAAAATACGCTGACGGAAAACGGCCATGTAGCCCGGGGAATCTGCGGGACTGACGGGAATGGGTTCCTGACGGAAATCTGTGAGCGTACCCGCATTGAAAAACGTGGGGAGCAGGCATTTTTCACAGAGGATGACGGCGCAACCTGGACGGAACTGCCAATGGACAGCACAGTTTCCATGAATATCTGGGGATTTTCCGAGAGCATTTTGAAGGAACTGGAAACAGGGTTTGAAAATTTCCTGAAAACAGAGCTGCCAACGAATCCCCTGAAAGCAGAATATTACCTGCCCATGGCGGTAGGGGAATTGCTGAGGGATGGGAAAGCAGAAGTGCAGGTACTTAATTCCCGCGACCGGTGGTTTGGCGTTACGTATAAGGAAGACAAGGAAATGGTAGTAGAAGCGATTCAAGGCCTGAAAGAGCAGGGGATGTACCCGGCAGAATTTTAGGCTGAAAGGAGAAGGCATGGGAGAGAAAGGGATGTTGGGGGCAGCTCAGCAGGCAGCCCAGCAATTTGGGCTGGTTGGCCACATTAAGGGGATACGTCCCTATGGGAGCGGGCATATTAATGATACGTTTTTGGTGGAAGGGGACAGGAACTGCATTTTGCAGCGGATGAACCGGGGCATTTTTTTAAAGCCGGAAGAAGTGATGGAAAATATCCTGGGCGTCACGACGTTCCTGAAAAAGAAAATTGCACAGGCAGGAGGCAATCCAGAGAGGGAAACCCTGACCGTCGTCCCAACCAAAGATCAGAAGCCCTTTTATCTGGATGGGCAGGGGGAATACTGGCGGATGTATTACCAGATTGAGGGCGCCGTAAGCTACGACCGGGTAGAACGGAAGGAAGACTTTTATGAAAGCGCAGTAGCTTTTGGGAATTTCCAGCAGCTTCTGGCAGATTACCCGGCGGAAACTCTCCATGAAACCATTCCCGGGTTCCATGATACCAAAGCGAGGTATGAGGTTTTCCTGCAGGCAGTGGAAGCGGATGTATGCGGCCGGGCAAAATATACCAAAGAAGAAATTGAGTTTTACCAGGCAAGGAAGGAAACAGCCTGTGTGCTGGGAGAACTGCTGGCAGCAGGGAAGCTGCCCCTGCGGGTGACCCACAACGACACAAAGCTCAATAATATCATGATGGACAAGAAAACGGGCAAAGGGATCTGCGTCATTGACTTGGACACGGTAATGCCAGGGCTGGCTGTCAATGATTTTGGGGATGCCATCCGGTTTGGCGCCAGCACTGGGGAGGAAGATGAGCAGGACTTGTCGAAGGTAAGCTGTGATCTGGGGCTGTTCCGTATTTATGCGGAGGGCTTTTTACAGGAGTGCGGCGGGAGCCTTACCGATACGGAGATTGCCATGCTCCCCATGGGCGCAAAGGTTATGACGTATGAATGCGGCATACGGTTCCTTACGGATTACCTGAAAGGGGACGTTTATTTTAAAATCCACCGGGAAGGCCATAATTTAGACCGTGCCCGTACCCAGATGAAGCTGGTAGCGGATATGGAAGAAAAGTGGGAAGAACTGGAGCAGATGATTCAGGCTGTCAGAAAAGGATAAAGCTGCAGCTTTCCGGGGCGCTGCAAGCGGTACAGGCATGAACCCATGGAAAGTCAAATACCCCGCAGCAAGCTACGGGGCATGGCCTGGCTTGTTCTTTCCGCCCCAAGGGGCGGGGTATTTGCACCTGCAGGGCACTTACCCTTGCGGCATTCGCCAAATATCCGCGCGAGCGCGGCTGCTTGGCTCATTGCTCGCGGAAATAAATATTTTACTTAAATTTACTAAAATTAAAGTAAAATAAATATAGTATTTACTAAAAATTGGAAATGTGCTATACTTTGTAAGGAAAGGGGAGGTGGGACAGCAACAGGGATACCCAGCCCAAACAGATACAGGCGGGTGGCCGGAAAGGTTCCCTCCCCAACGCCCACTACTCAGATTAAGGTGTCAAAAGGGCGCGTTGCATCCGCTCTATACCATATATTGGTGTGCAAATGGATTTGTAATAGCAATATATGGTATGAGCGTAGCACCAAAGGTGCTTTTGACACACTAATCTTACACAAATAAAAATGTGCCAAAGTGCACAGACTATGGACAGGAGGTAAAAATTATGGCGATTTTAGTAACCGGCGGAGCAGGCTATATCGGCAGCCACACCTGTATTGAGTTAATCCATGCAGGCTATGACGTAGTTGTGGTGGATAATCTGGTAAATTCCAGTGAAGAAGCAGTAAAACGGGTAGAAAAGATTACTGGCGCAAAGGTTCCTTTCTATCAGGTAGATATTTTGGACGCGGAAGCCCTTGGGAAAGTATTTGACAAAAAGAGCATTGACAGCGTGATTCATTTTGCAGGCCTGAAAGCGGTTGGGGAATCTGTGCAAAAGCCTTTGGAATATTATCATAACAACATTACAGGGACATTGGTTTTGTGTGACGTGATGCGCAGCCATGGGGTAAAGAACATTATTTTCTCATCCTCGGCAACAGTATATGGCGATCCAGCCATCATCCCCATTACGGAAGAATGCCCCAAGGGCAAGATTACCAATCCTTATGGGCAGACAAAAGGGATGCTGGAGCAGATTCTCTCGGATTTCCATGTGGCAGACCCAGAGTGGAACGTGGTATTGCTCCGCTACTTCAACCCGATTGGCGCCCACGAAAGCGGGATTATCGGGGAAGACCCCAAAGGGATCCCCAATAATTTAGTGCCCTATATTGCACAGGTGGCGGTAGGCAAGCTGAAATGCCTTGGGGTATTCGGCGACGATTACGATACCCCGGATGGGACCGGCGTGCGCGACTATATCCATGTTGTGGATCTGGCAAAGGGACATGTGAAAGCCCTGAAGAAAATTGAGGACAACTCCGGCGTCAGCATTTACAATCTGGGGACTGGGAATGGCTACAGCGTGCTGGATGTGGTAAAAGCATACGAGAAAGCCTGTGGCAAGCCAATCCCCTACGAAATCAAGCCCAGAAGGGCCGGGGATATTGCAACCTGCTATGCAGACGCTTCCAAAGCAAAGGCAGAGCTTGGCTGGGAAGCAGAGTTTGGCATTGACAGGATGTGCGAGGATTCCTGGAGATGGCAGAGCACAAACCCAGACGGTTACCGCAGCTAAAAAGGACAGCCCAGAGCTGCCAGATCACAGATTGGCGCAGGTAGAAAGTGAGTTAAGCCAGAAGGGCAATGATGCATATAGGCGGCAGAATACGGCCTTTTCGGAGTAGGCCCAAAAAGGGCAGGAAGGTATCGGTCATAGGATGCCGGAAAATGGTAATGCTGGGTTACTATTTTCCGGTAAATCCTTGCCACCATAACAATGCAGTTCCTTACAGCACCCTCCCTGCAGCTACCAGCTTTTTCCTCTTATCCAGATACCGTGTGGCAACTTCTTTCGTCCTGGGGTCGCTGGCATATTTCTTCAATGTTTCTTTATCTGCTTTCAGCCGCAAATCCATTGTTTTCATTACATCTGAAATATGCATGGTTTTCTGGAACCGCGGTTCCGTAAAATCAACCCGCTGGTTATCCGAAAACAGAATAACCACAGGCTGCGCATAATTTTTCAGGTTTTCTTCTATTACAATGCCTTTCTGCCCATTGGAGAAATCTACGCAGCACCCGCCGGGGAGGATATGGATGCACTGGGTCAGGGCGGTGACAAAGGGAGCAGGATAGTAATCCGGGTGCTCCCGAAGGAACCGGACCGCCCGGATTTCAGAGGTAGGCTCCCGGTCTAAATTCATGGAAGTCATTTCGTCAAACATGCTGGCTACATGCAGCACATGTGTCCCATTTTTCCAGCGGATATTCTTAGGCAGGGGAACCTTGACATTGTGCTCTAGCCGGGCCATCTGCCCAACAATCTGGAGGGTGGACTCTGGGAGCCGGTATTCGTTGTAATCAGGGTGGAGCATTTGGTAGCCTTTTTCCAGATAGCCGGAAATCAGGCGCCGCTCGTCCGGGGAAAGGAGCTTTTCCCCTTTTTCCAGGATTTCGTCCGGCACCATCAAAAGCCCGGCGTCGTGCAAAAGGGCAGCACATACAATGGCAAGCTGCTCGGCGTACGCATAGTGCAGCTTTGTTACCATCATGGCTGCTAAAATAGCCGTATTCAGGCTGTGTTTGTATACATAATCCCCATTGCTGCGCAGAGTCCGCACAAAATTGATTTTATGGTCCAGTGCGCCGAAGTTCCGGAGGATTGTCTGGGCCAAAGGCATAATATTCTGGGGAGCCATGCCGTTGGTGAGCAGGCTGAGGTCGTCTTTTAGCCGGAAGGTGGAAACGGTGAAAAAACGTTCCATTTCGATATCTTCATCGCTTAAAGGCGGCACTGGTTCCGCAGGTTCCAAAATATAAATCCCCCACAGGCCGAAATTTTCTATGCTGGCAATCCCTTGGCGCGTCAGCTTGGTATTCCGCTCAAAAAGCATAACGCCCCTTTTATTGTAAATAGGCCGGGCAAGACGCATGCCGGGCTTTAGTTGGCTTATTTTCACATATTGCACGAAAACACCTCCGTATCTGATTAGCAGTATTTATAAGTAAGTTTCTATTATTATCGGATAAAAGAGCCGATTGGAAAAGGCTGGCAGACGGAAAAAATTTTCCCGGCGGGTACGTAAAAAGTAGTCCTAACTGCCTAATTTTGCATAGGGAATTGCCGAACGGCGCGTACTATGGTAAAATAAAAACAGTTTACAAATGGGGTTATGGTGCCAGAAGGGTGCATAACGTTAAAAGTGCTTTTGGTATCCTAATCCAAATAGGCATTTGGGAGTACTGGAGGATGGAATGAAAAAATTTTTAAAGAGCACGGCGGTGGCTTTATTCCTGTGCTGGATATCCAGTATAGCGGTTTTTGCCGCGCAGGGGAAAATCGATCAGGTGCAGGAAGACATCGAAGGCCTGGAGAAGCAGAAGGAGCAGGCAAAGGAAAAGGCAAAAAGCTGGGAAGGCGAAGCCAGCAGCCTGGAAGGGGATCTGAAGGAGTTCAATAACAGCTTGGCTTCTGCGGTTGCGGAACTGAATGAAACGGAACAGAAGCTGGCCAGCACAAGGGACAGCCTTGCGGCTACAAGGAAGGACCTTGCAGCGGCCAGGGAAAAGGAGAAAGAACAGTATGCCTCCATGAAAAAGCGCATCCAGTTCATGTATGAAATGGACATGGAAGGGATGCTGGAGGTTCTTTTGAGCGCGGAGAATTTTGCAGATTTCCTCAGCAAAGGGGAATATATTATAAGCATCCACAATTATGACAGGGAAATGCTGGAGGAATACCGGAATACCAAAGAGGAAATTGCAGGGAAAGAGCAGAAGCTTACAGAGGATGAGAAGCTTTTGGCAGATCTGCAGGCGCAGCAGGAAGGGAAAAAACAGGAACTGGCAGCCCTTGTGGACAGCACTTCGGATAAATTAGGGGCGGCAAAGAAGCAGCTTGCAGCAGCCCAGGCAGACGTAGAGGCTTACGAGGCGGAAATCCAGCAGCAGAAGGCTTATGAAGCAGAGCTGGAAAAACAGAAGGCCGCAGAGGACGCCAAGCGGATGGAAGAAATCAAACGGCAGGAAGAAGAAATGCGCAAGAAGCAGCTCCAGAATAATTCCAGCAGCGCAGGGGGCATCCGGGATTCCAGCAGCGCAGGGGGAACCTCCGGCGGGAACGCAGGCGGCAGTTCCGGCAATGGGAGCAATTCTGGCAGCGGCAGTTCCAGCAATGGGAGCAATTCCGGCAACGGCAGTTCCGGCAATGGGAGCAATTCCGGCAGCGGCAGTTCCGGCGGGGGCGCCCAGGGCAGCAGTTCCGACTTAACCCTCCTGGCAGCCTTAATCCAGTGCGAAGCTGGCGGCGAAAGCTACGAAGGGAAACTGGCGGTAGGCAGCGTAGTGATGAACCGGGTCAGCAGTTCCCATTTCCCTAATACGGTGGCAGGGGTGATTTACCAGGGAGGGCAGTTCTCCCCAGTGGCAAGCGGCAGGTTTGCATCCGTGCTGGCGAAGGGCGCCGACCGGAGCTGTACCCAGGCAGCCAGTGAGGTCCTTGGGGGAAATATTACCATAGGGACCCTTTATTTCCGCGTGAACGACGGCTCCATCCCGGGCACAGTCATTGGGAACCATGTTTTTTATTAATACATAGCAGGCGCGCCATTGGGGGATGGACGCCAGAAAAAGGTCAGTTTTTGTAAGAAATACACAAAAATTGGTCTTTTTTTCTGGGAAAAACACCGGAAAGAATGATAAAAATATAACAAAGATATACAAAAAGACAGGGGAAAAACAGGAAGGGGCTGGGGAGAAGGGAAGGCAAGATAATCCTTGCAATTTGCGGGGAAATGTGCTAGGATATTTTTATCGAGGGATGGAAATATGGGAAAAACAGGAAACCTCAGAGTTATTTTGCAGGCATGGCAGAAAAATGGATGCCAGCGTACCTGTTTCCCTTTTTTTTGGCAAAAGATTGTTAAAAAAATAACAGGCTTTTTGGTGATTTTGTCAAAAATGTTTCCGCGATACATATTATTTAAAAAGGAGACGAAGAAAATGGCAAAGAAAGTTGTTTTGGCAGGCGCATGCCGTACCGCAATTGGAACTATGGGCGGGGCTTTGAGCACAACCCCAGCACCAGTATTGGGCTCTATCGTAATTAAGGAAGCATTAAGCAGGGCTGGTGTTCCGGCTGATAAAGTTGACCATGTATACATGGGCTGCGTTATCCAGGCTGGGTTAGGGCAGAACGTTGCACGCCAGGCATCCATCAAGGCAGGCCTGCCAATCGAAACCCCGGCAGTTACCGTGAACGTAGTTTGTGGTTCCGGGCTGAACTGTGTGAACATGGCTGCACAGATGATTCAGGCAGGGGATGCTGATATCGTTGTAGCAGGCGGTATGGAAAATATGTCTATGGCTCCTTACGCAGCTATGCAGGGACGTTACGGTTACAGGATGAACAATGCTACTTTGGTAGATACCATGGTAAACGACGCATTGTGGGATGCATTCAACCAGTACCACATGGGTATCACTGCTGAAAACGTAGCAGAGCAGTGGGGGCTCACAAGGGAGCAGTTAGATGAGTTCGCAGCTAATTCACAGCAGAAATGTGAAAAAGCAATGAATGACGGCAAGTTCAAAGACGAAATCGTTCCGGTAGAAGTAAAACAGAAGAAGAAAACAGTGATTGTAGATACAGACGAAGGCCCGCGCCCGGGCACAACAAAGGAAAGCATTTCCAAGCTGCGCCCGGCATTCAAGCCAGACGGGATCGTTACAGCAGCAAATGCATCCGGCATCAACGACGGTGCAGCAGCAGTTGTTGTTATGAGCGAAGAAAAAGCCCAGGAATTAGGTGTTAAGCCGATGGCAACCTTCGTAGCAGGCGCACTTGGCGGCGTTGACCCATCCATCATGGGTGTTGGCCCGGTTGCATCCACAAAGAAAGTATTTGAAAAGACTGGCCTTACCATCAATGACATGGATTTGGTAGAAGCAAATGAAGCATTTGCAGCACAGTCCCTGGCAGTAGCACATGACTTAAGCTTTGACATGAGCAAAGTTAACGTAAACGGCGGCGCAATCGCACTTGGCCACCCGGTAGGGGCCAGCGGATGCCGTATCCTTGTTACCCTGCTCCATGAAATGCAGAGAAGCGGTGCAAAGAAAGGCCTTGCAACCCTTTGCATCGGCGGCGGCATGGGCTGCTCCACAATTGTGGAAAGGGATTAATCAGGTACTAAGGGGCATAAAGGGAATCCCTTGGTGCCCCATAGAATAATTTAAGGAGGATTATCATGAAAGTTGGCGTTATTGGAGCAGGGACCATGGGTTCCGGAATTGCACAGGCATTTGCACAGACAGAAGGGTATGAAGTTTGCCTTTGCGATATTAATGACGAATTTGCAGCAAATGGCAAGAACAAAATTGCAAAAGGGTTCGAAAAGAGAGTTGCTAAGGGCAAAATGGACCAGGCAGCAGCAGACGCAATCCTTGCAAAAATCACCACAGGCACAAAAGAGATCTGCGGTGACTGCGATTTAGTCGTAGAGGCAGCATTGGAAGTTATGGATGTTAAGAAACAGACATTCAAAGAATTGCAGGACATCGTAAAGAAAGACTGCATGTTTGCAACCAACACATCTTCCCTTTCTATCACAGAAATTGGCGCAGGCCTTGACCGTCCGGTAATCGGCATGCATTTCTTCAACCCAGCTCCAGTTATGAAATTGGTTGAGGTTATCAAAGGCGAGAACACACCGGATGAAATGAAGGACAAGATCGTTAAGATTTCCGAAGAAATCGGCAAGACCCCGGTAGAAGTGAATGAAGCGGCAGGCTTTGTAGTTAACAGGATTTTAATCCCAATGATTAACGAAGCAGTTGGCATCTATGCAGACGGCGTAGCTTCTGTAGAAGGCATTGATACCGCAATGAAACTGGGCGCAAACCATCCGATGGGACCCCTTGCGCTGGGCGACTTGGTTGGGCTTGACATCTGCCTTGCAATCATGAACGTATTATACGATGAAACAGGCGACCCGAAATACCGTCCGCATCCATTGTTAAAGAAAATGGTACGTGCCGGCAAGTTGGGCCAGAAAACTGGAATCGGCTTCTATGACTACAGGAAATAATGCATATGTATAGTGGCATGGCCGGGCAGTAGGCCTATAGGGTTATGTTAGGTTGAATTAGGAGGGGCCGCTGCATGGGGAAGGATGCGTGCCAAAGGGCGCAGCCTGTTAGGCTGCCGGAATTGGCGTTGGCAGGCCTGCCCCCGTGCAGCAGCCTTGTTCCATAAAATAAAAGAAAGTTTGGAGGAAAAGTATCATGGATTTTTCTTTAGATAAAAAACATGAAATGGCGCGGACTCTTTTCAGGGAGTTTGCTGAAAACGAAGTAAAGCCTCTTGCTCAGGAAGTAGATGAAACAGAAAAATTCCCAAGAGGAACCGTAGAAAAAATGCAGAAAATTGGGTTTATGGGCATCCCAATCCCCAAGGAGTACGGTGGGCAGGGCTGCGACCCCCTTACATATATTATGTGTGTAGAGGAGCTGTCAAAGGTTTGCGGCACTACAGGCGTTATCGTATCTGCCCACACTTCCCTTTGCTGCGACCCAATCATGACATACGGCAATGAAGAACAGAAGCAGAAATACCTTGCACCGCTGGCAAAAGGTGAGAAATTAGGCGCATTTGCACTGACAGAGCCGGGCGCAGGGACAGACGCGCAGGGCTGCCAGACCAAGGCTGTGTTAGATGGGGATGAATGGGTGCTTAACGGCTCCAAATGCTTTATCACCAATGGGAAAGAAGCAGACATCTACATCGTAATCGCTATCACAAGCGTTGTTCAGGATAAGAGGGGCAGGAAGAAAAAGAATTTCTCTACCTTTATCGTAGAAAAAGACACACCAGGCTTCTCCTTTGGTACAAAGGAAAAGAAAATGGGTATCCGCGGATCCGCTACATACGAATTGATTTTCGAGGACTGCAGGATTCCGAAAGAGAACCTGTTAGGGCCGGAAGGCAAAGGGTTCCCAATCGCAATGCATACGTTGGACGGCGGCCGTATCGGTATTGCAGCACAGGCGCTTGGCCTTGCAGAAGGCGCTTTGGAAGCAACCATTGCTTATACCAAGGAGAGGAAACAGTTCGGCCGTTCCATCGCAGCGCAGCAGAATACCCAGTTCCAGTTAGCAGACATGGCAGCTAAGGTAGAAGCAGCACAGATGCTGGTTTACAAGGCAGCTATGGCAAAAGCTACCCAGAAGGTTTACTCCGTGGAAGCAGCAAAGGCAAAATTATTTGCAGCAGAGGTTGCTATGGATGTAACTACCAGATGCGTACAGCTCTTCGGCGGGTACGGATATATCAGGGAATACGACGTAGAGCGCATGATGCGTGACGCTAAGATTACAGAGATTTACGAAGGGACTTCCGAAGTACAGCGCATGGTTATTTCCGGTGCATTGCTGAAATAGGCAGGTTTTCTTTGTAGCAAATTGTGAATATGTGTATGGAGATGTATCTGTAAAGAAAGAAAATAAAACATAAGGAGTGAATTACCGTGAAAATCGTTGTATGTATAAAACAGGTACCAGATACCAAGGGCGGAGTGAAGTTCAATCCAGACGGTACTCTGGACAGAGGCGCAATGCTTACGATTATGAACCCAGATGACAAAGCGGGCTTAGAAGCAGCGCTTAGGCTGAAAGAACAGTATGGGGCAGAAGTTACCGTACTTACCATGGGGCTTCCGAAAGCAGACGAAGTTCTCCGTGAAGCTATGGCAATGGGCGCCGACAAGGGCATCCTTGTGACAGACAGGGTATTAGGCGGGGCTGATACATGGGCTACCTCCACCACCATTGCAGGGGCAATCAGGAATTTGGAATATGACTTAATCATTACCGGGCGTCAGGCAATCGACGGCGATACCGCACAGGTTGGGCCGCAGATTTCTGAACATCTGGATATCCCAGTCATTTCCTATGCACAGGAAATCAAGATTGACGGGGACTATGTTGTTGTCCAGCGTCAGTATGAAGATAGATATCACGAAGTAAAGGCAAAAATGCCATGTTTGATAACAGCTCTTTCCGAATTAAATGAGCCGCGTTATATGTCACCAGGCGGGATTTTTGACGCTTATGACAAAGAAGTGACCGTATGGGGCCGTGCAGATCTGAAGGACGTTGATGATTCTGACCTTGGCCTTAAGGGTTCACCGACTAAGATTGCAAAAGCATCCGACAAAGTGAAAAAGGGTGCAGGGGAAAAAGTTGTTCCCGATTCCCCAGAAGATGCAGTTGCTTATATTACAGGAAAACTGAAAGAGAAGCACGTAATCTAATTTAAAAAATAAGGAAAGTGGTGAAAATAATGGGTTTAGAAGCATATAAAGGAGTATATGTCTTTGCACAGCAGGTAGATAACGTATTAGGCGGAATTGCTTTTGAACTGCTTGGCAAAGCAAAAGACTTGGCAAAAGATTTGGACACAGATGTAACGGCAGTATTGATTGGTTCTGGCGTAAAAGATTTGGCAGACCAGTTGGCAGAGTATGGCGCTGACAAAGTAATCGTTGTGGATGATCCGGAATTGAAGGAGTACAGGACAGAGCCTTACACCCATGCGCTTGCATCTGTAATCAATGAATACAAACCAGAAATCATGCTGGTTGGCGCAACTGCAATTGGACGTGACCTTGGCCCCCGTGTATCTGCAAGGGTTAAGACTGGCCTGACTGCAGACTGTACCGTACTGGAAATCGGTGATTTCCCACTGAACCCAGTACCAGGCAAGGAAGACGAGCAGAAACACAACCAGTTACTGATGACACGTCCTGCATTCGGCGGCAACACCATTGCCACCATCGCATGCCCGGACAACCGCCCGCAGATGGCTACAGTACGCCCAGGCGTTATGCAGAAAATTGAGCCAATCAAAGGCGCAAAAGCAAATGTGATTGAATTCAACCCCGGATTTACCCCGGACAGCAAATACGTTGAAATCTTAAACATTGTAAAATCTGTGAAAGAAACCGAAGATATCATGGAAGCAAAAATCCTTGTTTCCGGCGGCCGTGGGGTTGGGAGCGCAGAGAACTTCAAAATGCTCCAGGACCTTGCAGACGTAATCGGCGGGACCGTAAGCTGCTCCCGTGCAGTTGTAGAAAATGGCTGGAAGCCAGTAGATCTGCAGGTAGGCCAGACAGGAAAGACTGTCCGCCCCAACGTATACTTTGCAATCGGCATTTCCGGAGCCATCCAGCACGTAGCAGGTATGGAAGAAGCAGATATCATCATTGCAATCAACAAGGATGAAGACGCTCCTATCTTCGATGTGGCAGACTACGGCGTTGTTGGCGATTTGAATAAAATAGTTCCGGCGCTGACCGAAGCATTAAAGTCTGAAATGGCAAAATAAAAAGCTGCAGGAAATAGCAGTATGGAATATGGCTCCCAAATGGCAGGTTCATTGCCGGGAGCCATGTTTTTACTTTATAGGAAATTGCATCCTATAAAGCGGCCGCGCCCAGCGCGGGTTCCTGCAGGCGAGATTCTTTTTTATCATTCTAATTGTAATTATCCCATGGGTTGTGTTATAATCGGAAAGAAGAAAAAGATTAATTCAGATAGAGAAAAGGAGATGTAAGGTTCTATGAGCAAAAAGCCAGCAGTATTAATGATTTTAGACGGATTTGGGTTAAATGAAAAGCATGAAGCAAATGCAGTCTATGAAGCAAATACCCCCAATATTGACGGGCTGATGAAGGACTATCCCTTTGTCCGGGGCAATGCCAGCGGGCTTGCAGTAGGCCTGCCAGACGGGCAGATGGGCAATTCCGAGGTTGGGCACCTGAATATGGGCGCAGGTAGGATTGTATATCAGGAGCTTACCAGAATCAGCAAGGAAATTGAAGACGGGGACTTCTTCAAAAACGAAGCCCTGCTTAAGGGGATGCAGAATGTAAAGGAACATAATTCTTCCCTGCACCTCTATGGCCTGCTGTCAGACGGCGGCGTACACAGCCACAACACCCATTTGTATGGGCTGCTGGAGCTGGCAAAGCGGGAAGGCATTGAGAAGGTTTACGTACACTGCTTCCTGGATGGGCGCGACACCTCCCCCACTTCCGGGAAGGGCTTTATGGAAGATTTGGAAGGGAAAATGAAGGAAATCGGCGTAGGCCAGATTGCAACGGTTATGGGGCGTTATTATGTAATGGACCGTGACAACCGCTGGGACAGGGTAGAAACTGCATACAAAGCCCTTGCATTTGGGGAAGGGAAACGGGCAGCCAATGCGGTGGAAGCAGTAGCGGCGTCCTATGCAGAAGATGTGACGGATGAATTTGTAGTCCCCACGGTAGTGGAACAGGATGGGGAGCCAGTGGCAACCATCCAGGATAAGGACAGCATTATTTTCTTCAATTTCCGCCCAGACCGTGCAAGGGAAATTACAAGGACATTCTGCATGGAGGAATTTGACGGGTTTAACCGCGGGCCAAGGAGGGATGTGACGTACATCTGCTTCACAGAATATGACGTGACAATCCCCAACAAAACAGTGGCTTTCCACAAGGTGGAACTGACAAATACCTTTGGGCAGTTCCTGGCAGACCATGGCAAGAAGCAGGCCAGGATAGCAGAAACAGAAAAATATGCCCATGTTACCTTCTTCTTTAACGGCGGCGTGGAAGAACCAAACCCAGGGGAGGACAGGATCCTTGTAAATTCCCCGAAGGTAGCAACGTATGACCTGAAACCGGAAATGAGCGCGTACGAAGTATGCGGCAAGCTGGTAGAAGCTATTAAGTCAGGGAAATATGACGTGATTATCATCAATTTTGCAAACCCGGACATGGTAGGCCATACCGGCGTGGAAGCTGCAGCCATCAAGGCAGTGGAAGCGGTGGATGAATGCGTAGGCAAGGCAGTGGAAGCGCTGAAGGAAGTGGACGGCGTGATGTTCCTCTGCGCAGACCATGGAAATGCAGAACAGTTAATCGATTATAACACTGGGGAAAGCTTTACGGCGCATACCATTAACCCAGTACCTTTCCTCCTGATTAATTACGATGACAATTATACGCTGCGGGAGGGCGGATGCTTGGCAGATATTGCGCCTACCCTGATTGAAATTATGGGCATGGAGCAGCCGGAAGAAATGACAGGGAAATCCTTGCTGGTAAAACGGTAGATTTGTGATATATTTGAATTTTTGGTATTAGAATCAGCCAAAATAGAATTTTGGGGCACTTTTCCAGGAAAGGTGCCCCTATTGTTTTTAGTCAAACATAATGCAGCCCTGCGGCGGACGCCGGGGCATTCCGCTGCCAGCGCCATAACTGGGCGCATCGGCTAAGTTGGCATTGATATACTGCCGGATAGAGGTTCGGAGGGATTCCTCCAAATCAACAAATTCACAGCCATACAGATATTGGTCCTGTTCTGCCGCAGTGCAGCGGACAATGTCCAAGGTAACCAAAAATCCAGATGCCGCCCCCAGGTTCAGGCAGGCGTGGAACTGGTACTGTGGCGGAAGGATGCTCTTAGAGAGGAACCCAACGCCATGTTCCGAAATATCAGTTAATACAATAGGGACTTCCAGATGGTGGATGCCAAAGGCATCCTGCCGGTATAAATCGCAGATATGGAGATGGATTCCAGTAGGGATTCTTTGGCTTCTACGCTTTTCCAGCATGGTTTTAACCTCCTTTGCAGAATTTGGAAATTAGTATTTTGGTACTAGTTTACCACGGGTTTTGGAAACTGGCAAGCAAAAAATATTTTGAGTTTCCCCATTTTGCAATTCATAGGGGTTGTTGCACTAATATAGTTACTTGTTCAAAAGGTCTTGCCGCTTATGCGGCAAAGACAGAATGCACAAAATTACTCTGGGGAAACTAGTTTCCCCAGATATTTTTTGTGCATTTTGTTTGCATTGCTTTGCAATGTAAACCTTTTGAACAAATTTATGTATTGTAATTTACGTTCGTGCGACAGCCCCTATAGTATAGGATATTATAAAAAATGGGGAAACTCAAAAAAAATATTCATTGACGAACTAAAACCCCTTGTATTATAATGAAGCCGAATATTTGGATTCTGGCATCCATGGATCAGGGCATGTACCATAGCAAGATGGCTTTGCCCGGCCAAAAGCCTTAAGTGCCGCAGCAGACGAAGGAATGGAGGAAATGAGAACCATGCAGGATTTTAAACCAGTAAAAGAAGGAAAAGTACGCGAGGTCTATGACAACGGGGAAAGCCTGATTATCGTAGCCACAGACAGGATTTCAGCATTTGACGTAATCCTGAAAAACAAGATAACAGAAAAAGGCGCAATTTTAACAAAAATGTCTAAATTTTGGTTTGGCTTTACCAAGGATATCGTAAAAAACCATATGCTTTCTACAGATACTGCGGACATGCCTGAATTTTTCCAGAAAGAGGAGTTTGACGGGAACAGCATGAAGTGCAAGAAGCTTTCCATGCTCCCGGTGGAATGCATTGTGCGGGGCTATATTACGGGCAGCGGCTGGGAAAGCTACCAGAAAGACGGCACAGTTTGCGGCATCCGGCTCCCAGAGGGGCTAAAGGAATCTGACAAGCTGCCAGAGCCTATTTATACCCCTACCACAAAGGCGGACCTGGGGCTCCATGATGAGCATATTACCTTTGAGGATAGCGTGGGGATTTTGGAAAAGCTCCATCCGGGCAAAGGGGCGGATTATGCCAAAAAGATTCAGGAATACACCATAAATTTATATAAAAAATGCGCAGAATATGCATTGAGCAAAGGGATTATCATTGCCGACACCAAATTTGAATTTGGTTTAGATGAAAATGGGGAAGTAGTCCTTGGGGATGAAATGCTGACCCCGGACAGCTCCCGGTTCTGGCCCCTGGAAGGTTATGCGCCAGGGAAATCACAGCCTTCCTTTGACAAGCAGTTTGTCCGGGACTGGCTGAAACAGAACCCGGACAGCGGCTACCTGCTTCCGGACGAGGTAGTTACAAAAACCGTTGATAAATACAAAGAAGCTTACGAACTCCTGACAGGGGAGAAATTTGCGTAAGCCCCCCACAGGAAGGAGAAAACCATGTCTACAGACAGATATAACAGCCCGTTGTCAGAGCGGTATGCAAGCAAGGAAATGCAGTATATTTTTTCCCCGGATATGAAATTCCGTACCTGGAGGAAACTGTGGATTGCCCTTGCAGAAACAGAAATGGAATTGGGGCTGAGCGAAAACGGGAAGCCAGTCATTACGCAGGAGCAGATAGACGAGCTGAAAAGCCATGCCGAGGATATCAATTATGAGGTGGCGAAGGAACGGGAAAAGCTGGTAAGGCATGACGTTATGAGCCATGTGTATGCCTATGGGCAACAGTGCCCCAAAGCAGCTGGGATTATCCATTTAGGCGCAACCTCCTGCTATGTGGGGGACAATACCGACATTATTGTTATGGACAAGGCTTTAAAGCTGGTGCAGAAAAAGCTGGTAAATGTCATTGCTGAGCTGGCAAAATTTGCAGATACTCACAAAGGCTTGCCAACCCTTGCATTTACCCATTTCCAGCCGGCGCAGCCTACTACGGTAGGGAAACGGGCGACACTGTGGCTGCAGGAATTTTTGATGGATTTGGAGGATTTGGAATATACCATGGGCAGCTTAAAGCTGTTAGGCTCCAAAGGGACCACCGGGACGCAGGCAAGCTTTCAGGAGCTGTTTGCGGGGGACCAAGAAACCATTGACAAGATTGACCCCATGATAGCAGAAAAAATGGGCTTTCAGGAGTGCTACGCCGTGTCCGGCCAGACGTATTCCCGGAAGGTGGATACCCGTGTGCTTAACGTCCTTGCAGGGATTGCAGCCAGCGCCCATAAAATGTCCAACGACATCCGGCTTCTGCAGCATTTGAAAGAGGTAGAAGAACCCTTTGAGAAAAACCAGATTGGCTCCTCCGCCATGGCTTACAAGCGCAACCCCATGCGCAGCGAGCGGATTGCCTCCCTTGCCCGGTACGTGATGGTGGACGCCCTGAACCCGGCTATTACCTCCGCGACCCAGTGGTTCGAACGGACGTTGGACGATTCCGCAAACAAGCGCCTTTCCGTGCCGGAAGGGTTCCTTGCAGTGGACGGGATTTTAGACCTGTGCTTAAATGTGGTGGATGGGCTTGTGGTTTATGAAAAAGTCATCCGCAAGCATATGATGGCAGAGCTGCCCTTTATGGCAACTGAAAATATTATGATGGACGCTGTGAAAAACGGCAGCAGCCGCCAGGAAATGCATGAGAAAATCCGCCAGCTTTCCATGGAGGCCGGTAAGCAGGTCAAGGAGGAAGGGAAGGACAATAACCTTCTGGAGCTGATTGCCGCAGACCCGGCCTTCCACTTAACCTTAGAAGAATTGGAACGCTCCATGGAACCGTCCCGGTATGTAGGCCGTGCGCCCCTGCAGGTAGAAAAGTTCTTGGCGCAGGCTGTGGAGCCAGTGCTTGGGCGGCATAAAGAGATGCTGGGGATGAAGGCGGAGATTAATGTGTAACAAAATGAGATAGGGATGCAAAGGGGCTGCCGGAACATGTGGTTTGATGGGTACCATGCATCTCCATCACAGGAAAAATGTGAAAGTTGTATAGTCACACGCATTACTCCCACAGGCAATCCGGATCCCATGCCGCCCCCTTCCCTATGCATTTTGACGGATACGGCGCTGCCTTACGGGGCAAACTTTACGGCATTGTCAAGGATAATGACAAACATCTGTCTAAGCCTTCCGTAATCCCCGAAAAAGCAGAGGTTCCCCAGATCATTTTCCGGTTCTATCCTTACTTCCTTCTGCCCCGCAATCCGCTGCATGGAACGGATTGCTTCTTTTAGGATGTCGGTGGGGTTCAGTTCCGTTTTTCAATCTGGAAATCCGTGCTTTGGAGCCGGGAGAGTTCCAGCAAATCATTTACAAGGCGTTCCAGATGGGCGGTGTCAGCAGACATCTGACGGAAATAGCCCTGCATTTCCACAGGGTCGGCTACCAGCCCTTCCGTGAGGACTTCCAAGGAGCCTTTGAGGACGGTAACGGGGATCCGCAGCTCATGGGAAATGTTTGGCATAAAATCCTGCCGCATGCTGTCCAGCTTCTTCCGTTCTTTTTCCACAGTGGACAACTGGGCAAATAGCTTGTCAATGTTGTAGGCAAGGGAGCCGATTTCGTCGTCCTGCGTAACCTCCGTCCAGGCAGAATAGTCGCCTCCCATGGCCTGTTCTGCTGCCAGCCCGATTTCTTTCAATGGGTTGATAAAATGGCGTGCCAGAAGGACGGAAAGGACAAAGGCAAGGACAAAGGCGACAAAAATGCAGAATGTAAGGATCAGGACACCGCCCTGCTGGGCCTGCCGGATGCCTGTGATTGGGCTGTGCAGGAGCAGGGCTGCGCTGATTTCCCCGTCCGCTCCATAGACTGGGGAGCCCACCGTAATGGAAGGGCTGTCAAGGACGGGGCCAAATTCCTGGTTTGACACCACATCTCCTTTAATTCCCCTCCAGTTTCCGTATAATTGCCAGATTCCTGCAAATACTGTAAACAGGAAAAAGCGCAGCGTCAGGACTTCTGGCAGTTGCGGAAATTTTGTGATGGGAAATGAAAGGAGAGCAGATATGAGTTTTTGTCTGAAAATTACAAATATCCATGCAAGGGAAATCTTAGATTCCCGCGGGAACCCTACGGTGGAAGCGGATGTGACGGTGGAAGCCACCAGCAATGGGAAAAAAACCACCGGCCGTGCGGCAGTGCCTTCCGGCGCATCTACGGGAAAATTTGAAGCAGTAGAATTGCGGGACGGTGAACCAAGGTACTTTGGGCTGGGCGTCCAAAATGCCGTTAAGCATGTCAATGACAAAATTGCCAAAGCCCTGATAGGGAAAAATGCCTTGAACCAAGTGGAAATTGACCGCATTTTAATTGCAGAAGACGGCACAGACGACAAAATCAATTTGGGTGCAAACGCCATGCTGAGCGTATCCCTGGCAGCCGCACGGGCGGCAGCAAAAGCGATGGAACTGCCCCTGTACCAATACCTTGGGGGCACCAATGCAAAACGGATGCCAGTCCCAATGATGAATATTTTAAATGGCGGCCGCCATGCGGACAATACGGTAGATTTCCAGGAATTTATGATTATGCCGGTTGGGGCGAAAAGTTTCCGGGAGGGGCTGCGCATGTGTGCGGAAGTTTACCACAACCTGAAAAAAATCTGCGAAAAAGAAGGGCTTTCCACTGCAGTTGGTGACGAAGGCGGCTTTGCGCCGGATTTGCCGGATACCGTTTCCGTGCTGGAACTGATTACAAAGGCCGTAAAAGCTTCTGGCTATGTGCCGGGGGAGGATTTCAAGATTGCCCTGGATGCAGCGGCCAGTGAGCTTTATGATGAAAAAACAGGGCTTTACCATTTTCCGGGAGAGTCCAAAATCAAAGGGGAAAAGGTGGCCCGCAATACCAGCGAAATGATTGGGTATTACAGGGAATTAATTGAGAAATTCCCCATTATTTCCATTGAAGACGGTTTAGACGAGGAAGACTGGGACGGCTGGCAGGCCATGACGGAGCAGTTGGGCGAGCGGATCCAGCTTGTTGGGGACGATTTGTTCGTGACAAATACCAAGCGCCTGGATGCGGGCATTAAGCTGCAGACTGCAAATGCAATCCTGATTAAAGTGAACCAGATCGGAACCTTGACGGAAGCCATGGAAGCCATTGAAACTGCCCACAAAAATGCGTACCGTGCCGTAATTTCCCACCGTTCCGGGGAAACAGAGGATACTTTTATTGCGGATTTGGCAGTAGCTGTAAATGCAGGGCAGATTAAGACAGGGGCGCCCTGCAGGGCAGAACGGACAGCGAAGTATAACCAGCTTCTCCGCATTGAGGAGCAGCTTGGGATAGTGGCAGAATATAAAAATCCTTTTGATAAATATTAAGCTGGAAGCTGTAAGGGCTGGTTCTTCTTTGGGTTAAATGGAAGGGAACCGTTTTCAAGCTGAATGGGAGGGCGCAGTTCTGGGCGGGGGACTGTTCCCTCCCTTCTGGGTTGCTGTCCCCGTCCAAAGCCCTGTTCCCACGGTATCTTTGTCCTTGCCTAGAGCATCCTTTCTTAAAATTCCGCCCATTCAGGAAAATAATTTCCCCCAGAACCCAGAAAAATCTTGAAAACTCTCCCAAAATATGTTACCATAAATAAAGTTGTGGACATCATTTCACAGGAGGTACAGAAAAATGGCAGTATTGAAAACGGTATTAATGGTAATATTTATTTTGGTAAGCATAATTTTGACAGTAATTGTTTTAATGCAGGAAGGCAAATCTGCAGGCCTTGGGACAATCAGCGGCGCAGCAGACTCTTATTGGGGCAAAAATAAGGGCCGTTCCAGGGAAGGTGTGCTGGTTAAGGTTACCAGAGCTTTGGTTGTCCTGTTTCTGGTGATTGCAGCCGTGCTAAATATCGGAAGCTTTTAACAGCCATAAGGGCTATGGCTGGGTTCCACACAAGAAACTGTCGTTTTACGGCAGTTTTTTCATTTATAGGAGAATTTATGGAAAAAAGATTATTAGAAGACAGAAAGAAAATGATATACGAATTCATGTGCAGCGACCTTTACGTGCCCATGAAAATAAAGGAGCTGGCAGTCCTCCTTGGCGTGCCGAGGGACGAACGGGGCGACCTGGAGCAAGTGCTGGCTGAACTGGTTAAGGAACAGAAAATTGAGGTTTCCAAGCGGGGGAAGTATACCAAAACGGAAGGGAAACACCTTTGCGGCATATTTACCGGGAATGTCCGGGGCTTTGGCTTTGTCACAATCGAAGGGGAGCCGGAGGACATCTATATCCCGGAAGGGCAGGTAAACGGCGCCCTCCATGGGGATTTCGTGCAGGTGTCCCTGCTGCCGGGAAAAAGCGGGAAACGCCGGGAAGGGGCGGTTGCACAGATTTTGGAGCGTGGGATGACCCGTATTGTGGGAACCTTCCAGAAAAGCAAGAACTTCGGTTTTGTGGTGCCGGATAATGTAAAGCTGGGGCAGGATGTGTTTATCCCCATAGAACATTCCAAAGGCGCGGTGGACGGCCACAAGGTTGTGGTAGAGCTTACCGACTATGGCAGCAAACGGCGCAAGCCCGAAGGGAAGGTAGTGGAAATTATCGGCCATGCCAACGACCCGGGGACAGATATCATGTCTATTGTAAAAGGCTATGAGCTTCCCACGGAATTTCCCCCAAAGGTCTTAAAGCAGGCAGAAAACGTGGGGAAACCAGTATGCGCTGCGGACATGGCAGGGCGCAGGGACCTTCGGGGCTGGCAGATGGTGACCATTGACGGGGAGGACGCCAAGGATTTGGATGATGCAGTGTCTTTGGTGAAAGAAGGGGAGAACTACCGCCTTGGGGTGCATATTGCAGACGTGGCAAATTACGTGCAGGAGCACAGTGCGCTGGACGTGGAGGCATTGGAGCGGGGCACCAGCGTCTATCTGGCAGACCGTGTGATCCCTATGCTGCCCCACCACCTTTCCAACGGCATCTGTTCCCTGAACGCCGGGGAAGACCGGCTGGCATTAAGCTGCATCATGCTCATTGACCCCAAGGGGGCTGTTATCGACCATGAAATTGCAGAAACAGTCGTCCGGGTAGACCGGCGCATGACATATACCAGCGTGCGGAAAATCCTGAAAGACAAAGACGAATCCGAAAGGGAAACTTACAGGGAGCTTGTCCCCATGTTTGAAGAAATGGAAACCCTTGCCGCCATCCTGCGGGAAAAAAGGAGAAAACGCGGCTCCATTGATTTTGATTTCCCGGAAACGAAAATCATTTTGGACAGGCATGGACGCCCTCTGGAACTCAAGCCTTATGAACGGAACGTGGCAACCAGGATGATTGAGGATTTTATGCTGGCTGCCAATGAAACGGTGGCCCAGGATTTCTTTTGGCAGGAAATCCCTTTTGTGTACCGTACCCACGATACCCCAGACCCGGAAAAAATCAAGAAGCTGGGACTGTTTATCAATAATTTTGGCTATTCCATCCGGATAGGGCAAGAGGAAATCCATCCCAAGGAAGTCCAGAAGCTGCTGGAAAAGATAGAGGACACGCCAGAGGAGCCACTGATCAGCCGCCTTGCCCTGCGCTCTATGAAGCAGGCAAAATATACTACGGTAAATACAGGGCATTTTGGCCTTGCCACCCAATATTACTGCCATTTTACCTCACCCATCCGCCGGTATCCGGATTTGCAGATACACCGGATTATCAAGGAAACACTGCGGGGGAAAATGACGGAAAAACGGATTTCCCATTATGAAAAAATCCTTCCGGAGGCAGCAGCCCAGTCCAGCGCACGGGAGCGGCGCGCCGAGGAAGCAGAACGGGAAACAGATAAGCTGAAAAAGACGGAATACATGTCGGAACGGATCGGGCAAACCTTCGAGGGCGTGATTTCCGGCGTCACCCCATGGGGCATGTACGTGGAACTGCCCAATACCGTGGAGGGCATGATACATGTGACGAATTTACGGGACGATTATTACCATTATAATGAAACTGCCCATGAACTGGTGGGGGAAGCCAAAGGGAACTGCTATAAGCTGGGGCAGAAGCTGCAGGTAGTGGTGGCGGATGCCAATACCATGATGCGCACCATAGATTTTGTGCTGCCAGAAGATGCAGTGGCCTTTGGGCTGGATGCGGCGCCAGAGGACATTGGGCAGTACCAGGCAGAATAGGGAGGAGGGACCGCAATTGGGAAAAGAAAGTAAAAAACTGATTGCAAATAATAAAAAAGCATTCCATGACTATTTTATTGAGGAGAAATATGAGGCGGGCATTAGCTTGGCAGGGACGGAAGTCAAATCCCTGCGGATGGGCAAATGCTCAGTGAAAGAATCTTTTATCCGCATTGAAAATGGGGAGGTTGTCATATATGGGATGCATATCAGCCCCTACGAGAAGGGGAACATTTTCAACAAAGATCCCCTCCGGCCGCGGAAACTCCTGATGCATAAATATGAAATCAATAAAATCGCAGGGAAAATGGCGCAGAAAGGCTATACGGTAGTGCCCCTGCAGGTGTATTTCAAAGGGAGCCTTGTCAAAGTGGAAATCGCCCTGGCACGGGGGAAAAAGCTTTATGATAAGCGGCAGGATATTGCGAAAAAGGATATGCGCCGGGAATCCGAACGGGACTTTAAAGTGAAGAATTTATATTAAGGCGCTTTTGGTAGACGGACCCAATTAGATAACAAATGTCAACTTAATTTGGAAAACCTCCGATAGATATGGTAATAGTAAGATGTTATTTTCCAGCCAATCGAAAGGAGGAAACAATATGAGGATCCAGCCAGCACAGGGGACGGCTGCTCCGGCAAACCAGCTTAATTTCCAGCAAGGCGCCGACGCGGTTTCCAAAAACCTGCAAAAGCAGATAGCCAATGCCCAGAAGGCATTGCAGGAGCTTTCTGCCAATAAAGACATAAGCGCAGAAGAAAAAATGCAGAAACGCCAGGAACTCCAACAGCAAATTACAGATTTGAATAACCAGCTCCGCCAGCATCAAATAGAACTGCGCCGGGAACGGCAGCAAGCCGCCAAGGAGGGGGAAGCAGCCAGGCAGGAAAAAAAGGCGGGGCTGCCAAGCCATGGGGTGCCAAAGGCCAGCATGGAAGCTATAGTGTCGGCAGACACTGCCATGAAACAGGCCAAAGCCTATGGGAGTACAGCCACACGGCTGAAAGGGGAAGCAAGTGTCCTGCAAGGGGAGATAAAGCTGGATAAGGACAGGGGGATTGACGTTGGGCAGAAAGAGGGGAGCCTTGCCAAATTAGAAGACCGTATAGAGGCGGCCGCAAACTCCCAGCTTGCCGTACTGGAAGAAGCCAACCAGGGGCTGCAGGAAGCAGGCAGCAAGGAGCAGGAAGAAAAAGCAGAGGAAAAAACAGACAGTGCAGGGGCAAAAAGCACACACGGAAATGGGGAAACAGAAGGCACAGGCAAACAGAGGGAAACGGAAAAAATGGAACCTGCAAATGGAACTATGGAAACAGAAAAAGCAGAAAGCACCAGCAGGGAAACAGCAAATATCGGGCAGGAAAAGAGTGGAAGGGAACAGGCTAAAACAGGAAAAGAACAACAGGATGGCCAGTTTGTGGATATTCGCCTGTAAAAGCCTTAAGAAACAATAGGCGTGTGACGAAATATAACAGAGGAAATAGAAAAAGTTGGAAAACCAGACCATATTGCTCCGGCGGTCCAATACTGCAGCATGCTGCGCTGTTTAACCGCCAGAGTAATTGTACAGGAAAAGGAAGGTGTTCTGTATGAATATGTTTCATGTCAGCATTGGGGGCAGCGCCCGCAGTAATTACCAGACGAAAAGTGTATTTGCCGGGAATTTGCCAGGGATCCAAACCAGCATGTTAAAAAGCACCCAGGAAAAAATGGAACGCCAGCAAAAGGCAGGAAGCGAAATTGCATTTTGGGAAAAACAGAAAGAAAGCCTGAAAGAAAAAGAATGCGCTACCGTAGAGGAAATTGCAAAAAAGCTGGAAATGTTCCATAATTATGAAGATGAGATTGCGGCTGTGAAAGCGGCTTATAACAAAGAGCAGATGTCCCATATTCTGGATGAGGCTGAGGAACAGGGCAAGAAAAATGCCGAAGCAGCCGAGAAGCTGGAGCCAAAGACACCAGAAGAAAGAAGGGAAGAACTGGTGGAAGAAGCCCTTGGGACAGAAGACAGCGAAAGCATTCTGGACGAGATGCTGGACGGGGTGCAGGATTCCGCCGAAGAACTCCAGGAATCCCAAGAGCAGCTTTTGGAAGAATTGCCGGAAGAAGCAGCTGCACTGGAAGAAGAATTGCTGGAAGAAGCAGCTAATATGGAAGAACGGCTGCCGGAAGCAGTTATGCCTGGTATAGAGGAAGAATTGCCAGAAGAAGCAGCGGTTGCTATGGAAGGGCAGTTACTGGGAAGACAGCCAGAAGAAGTAACAGCCGCCAAAGAAGGACATCTGCCGGGAACAATGGCTGCTATGGGAGGGCAGACGGGAAATATCGCCCGGGAGCTGCAAAGCCAGCAGCGGCCTGTCCAGCAAAGCAGGCACAGGGGGATGTACCAAGGTTTTGACGCCAGGGTATAAGGCATTGCCGTAGGTTTTGGGCAGAATTGGGGCTGTTGCACTAAGAAAAACAGATGCAAGATATCGTATAGAAGAATGATTCAAGCTAACTATATCTTGTATCATTTTTCTTAATGCGACAGCTCCATGGAAAATATGGGGAACAGAATTCGTCAGAAGGAAGATAAGGAAATGAGGAAAGTACTGGATTTTATGATTGTAATTGTTTCATTGGTGGCAGCATTTTTTGTTTTCACCGGGTTTAATATGGAAGGGATTGTAAAGAAAATGAACCAGCCGGAAGCGGTCAGCAGCCAGGAACTGGAGGAGGATCCTGGGACTGTTTTTGTAGGGCGCCCGGCTGGGGAGGGAATCCCGGAAGTCAGGGGACAGGCGGAATGGGAGGATGTCTTAAATGATGTGGACGATGTTAAAGTAATCCCTAAGTCCATCCAGAAAACAAATGTGTACAGTTTGGCAGAATGGGCAGACCCTTTTAAAAGACGCCGCAATGGGGCAGTGGGAAAACAGAAAGCGTCCGTGAAGCAGGCGCCTTTCGACATTTCCTTAGATTATGTGCCATACTATATATTAGAGCTGGAAGATGGGAGCCATATTTTAGCCCAGGTAAGCCAGAGCACCGCAAAGGACATCAAAAAGGGGAATCTGGATGCGCTGCCCATTGGCAGGAAACAGGGCTTTTCCCAGAATGCGAAAAGCCTTCTGGAGCCTGTCTGCGCAGAGTACAATGCTTCTACGGATTATATTTGGTATGCCATCGACAACGAGTGGCAGAAGAACCATTCTTTTGAAATTTTAATTGGGAAAGCAGTTGTGGCAGTCGTATTCTTTTTTGCCTTGGCAGTGATTCTGGAATTGCTGGCAGACAAAATTTTGGGAAAGAAAAAACAGCGTCAGGAGCAGTAGGGTTTGCGTGGGAATTTCAGCTTACCAATTAACTCAGGACAATTTATGGAGAAATAACCGAATCAGAAACGGGGGTATGGCAGAGTTGCATTGGACCGGGTGCTTGATTATATCAAAGCGAAACCTTTTGGGTCTTCAAACCGGGTAACCTTAACCTGTAACAATTGACAGCCCTGCCCGCCTTTGTAGGATTCTTTCTTACAGAGCGTGTCTGGAAATTGTAGGAATGAATTAATTCTGCAGTATTTAACCGCCGGAGGAATAGTTTTGGGCTTGACAAACCAAAAGCAGTATGTTTATAATAGTAGAAGCTAAACAGCGTCAGACAGACCAGAGGGGTTGTACTGGTTTCGACGGGGGTTGTGCAGCTATGGAAGCCATTGGCGGCTCCTGTCCGCCTCAACAACGGGAACACTAAATATAAACGCTGAAGACAATTTAGCAATCGCTGCCTAGTTGCAGCAGTCGGCCTTAGACCACCCATAGTTTAAGAACCCGGCTTCGACGATGTGGGAAACGACATGCCCAAAGCTTTGCGGGCATGGGCGTAGTATGAAGCTACTGAAACCGGGAGCCTGTCATCCGGCGTCCGGCAGAGGGAATGTCAAAAGAATGACTGTAATGGGAGATGCCATAGTGAATTGGCTTTCGGACAGGGGTTCGATTCCCCTCAGCTCCACGCAGAAAACCTTGATTTTTCAAGGTTTTCTTTTGCTATATAAAATAAATTCAACCAGACATATGCCAGACAAGGAATATGCAGGATAGGAAATTTTTACATAATTAGGGTTAGGGCATGTTTGAACATTTATTTCTGCTATTTTCAAACATGCGCTTGGGTACCAAAAGCACCCGAACCCGATGAGATAGAAAAGGGCGGCAATTGAAATCATACGCAGGGGGCAGAAGGCTTCTGGACATGCGGCAGGGGGAAGAAATGAAGAAAAACAGGATTGTAGTAAACGGCTTTGCTTTTACCGACAGGGAAACAGCCCAGAAAGCCGTAAAAGAAGCAGAGAGCATAAAATATATCAAAGAAAAGCTGGACATGGAGAACCCTAGGATGGTGCTGGAAATGTACCGCAAGCTTACCAAAGAGCAGGTGTTCCGGACCCCGGTGGGGCTGGTGTTCCTAAAGCAGCTTCAGGACTGCCTTGCCAGAAAGCCGGAATTTAAAATGGAAAACCTAGAGCCAATCCGGGCTGTAAGCCTGCCAAAGCCCCAGCCTGGAAGCCCAGCGGGGGCTGTTCCGCCGGCTGGGGCAGCGGGAGCCAGCCATCTGGGCAGGGGCCAGCAGGGCGCTTCGGATGAATTTGGCTCCGAGGAGCTGGCAGAGTGGTATGAAGGGCAGATTGAGGAAGAAAAGCAGAAAAGGCGGGCCGCAGAGCTGAAACAAAGGCGTGCGGAAGAAAGGCTTAAGGGCAGGCGGGGGATGCTGCGGTTCAGCATTGCCGTGAACATATTCCTCCTGATTGTAGCCATAGGGATGGCTGTGATAACCCTGATGGATAACCAGCCCAATATTATCAATTATGAGAATAAGATCGTTGACAAATACGCAGAATGGGAACAAGGGCTAAAAGAACGTGAGGAAACCATAAAACAGAGGGAGCAGGAATTGGGCCTGTAAGGTTTCTGGGTGGCGTAACGATTTGGCAAGTGCCGCAGAGGGTGAGGGTCCGTTGCTTGCGGCAAGGCATTTTGCTTGTGGAAAATTTTCAGGATTTTGCCAGGTTCCGCAGGAAAACAAAGCATTTTTCACAAATTTTACATAATCATATGCTATCATATACGCAAAAAAATGACGGATGGAAGCGGAAGGTGTAAAACAGATGGAGAAGCTGAAAATTTTGGTAGTTGACGACGAGAGCAGGATGCGGAAGCTGGTACGGGATTTTTTGGTAAAGCAGGAGTTCGAGGTAATTGAGGCAGAGGATGGGGAAGACGCCCTCAACAAATTTTATGGGCAGAAGGATATTGCGCTGATTATCCTGGATGTGATGATGCCAAAAATCAACGGTTGGGAAGTGTGCAAGGAAATCCGGGAACATTCCAAGGTGCCCATTATTATGCTGACAGCCAAAGGGGAAGAAAGCGACGAGCTGATGGGCTTTGACATTGGTGCGGATGAATATATTTCCAAGCCTTTCAGCCCCAAAATATTGGTAGCGCGGGTAGAGGCTATTTTAAGGCGGACTGGGAAAAAGGAAGAAGAAACTCTGGAAATCGGCGGCATTACCATAGACAGGCTGGGCCATCAGGTGAGGGTGGACGGGAAAGAACTGGAACTAAGCTACAAGGAATTTGAACTCCTCACATATTTTATAGAAAATAAAGGGATAGCGCTGTCCAGGGAAAAAATCTTAAACCATGTCTGGAACTACGATTATTTCGGCGATGCAAGGACCATTGACACCCATGTGAAAAAGCTGCGCAGCAAGCTGGGGGACAGGGGCAGGTATATCAAGACCATCTGGGGCATGGGCTACAAATTTGAGGTAGATGCATGAAATATTCCATCACAGGCAAGATTACAGCTATTATGATCAGCATTGTGGCAGGCACGGTATTGCTGTGCTGGTTTATCAATACCTCCTTGCTGGAAAACTATTATGTGGAGCATAAACAGCAGAAGCTTTTGGCGACTTTCCGCATGGTAGACGAAGCCAGCGGGGAAGGCAGGGATGGGACGGAGCACTTTAGGATCCGGCTGGAAAAGCAGTGCGCTAACAGCAACATTACCATGATGATCATCAGTTCTGACCAGACCATCCTGGATTCTAATGTGGGGGATGACGAAACGCTGCTGTTCCAATTTCTGGAGCTTATTTTCAGAACGGACAAGGATGCGGAGATATTGGAGAGCACGGAACAGTACACAGTGGAAAAGACCGCGGACAGCAGGCTGAAAACGGATTACCTTGTGCTGTGGGGGAATCTGCAGAATGGGAATACCATCCTGATGCGGACGGCAGTGGAAAGCATTAAGGAAAGCGTGGAGATTGCTAACCGGTTCCTGGCTTATGTGGGCGGCGCGGCAGTGGTTGTGTGCGCGGCTATTATCTATTTCGTTACCCGCAAGATTACCAACCCTATTTTGCAGCTTGCAGAAATTTCCAGAAGGATGACGAATTTAGATTTTGAGGCGAAATTCCAGAGCAAAGGGAAAAATGAGGTGGATTTGCTGGGTGAGCATATGAACCAGCTTTCTGAAACGCTGGAGCAGACGATTTCGGAGCTGAAAAGCGCCAACAACGAGCTGAAAATAGATATTGAGAAAAAAACGGAAATTGACAAGATGCGGAAGGAGTTTATTTCCAATGTGTCCCATGAGCTGAAAACCCCCATTGCCCTAATCCAGGGCTATGCGGAGGGGCTTTCCGAATGTATTAATGACGATGCGGACAGCCGGGAATTTTATTGCGAAGTCATTATGGACGAAGCGGACAAGATGAACCAGCTTGTAAAAAACCTGCTTACCTTAAACCAACTGGAGTCTGGCAGCGACCAGGTGATGATTGAACGGTTTGACTTGATGGAGGTGATTGGCGGGGTTATCAACTCCACCGCTATTCTGCGGGAACAGGACCATATTTCCCTGAAACTGAATGGGGCGGGGCCAATTTATGTATGGGCAGATGAATTTAAGACGGAGCAGGTCCTGACTAACTATATCAGCAACGCTATCCATTATGCCGCCGGGGAAAAAAGGATTGAAATTTCTGTCCTGCCGGGAATTGAAGCGGTGCGGGTGGAGGTCTTCAATACAGGCAACCCCATCCCGGAAGAAGAACTGGTGCATATCTGGGATAAATTTTATAAAGTAGACAAGGCGCGGACAAGGGAATATGGCGGGAATGGCATTGGCCTTTCCATTGTAAAAGCCATTATGGATTCCTTCCATCAGAACTGCGGGGCCTATAACGTGGAACGTGGGGTTGTGTTCTGGTTTGAATTGGATAACAGGAGCCAGTGACGGGAAGGATGGGGAAACTCAAAAAAATTGTAGTTGCCCTGTGGAACAAATAATGGTAGAATATAATTTATAGAATAAGGAATATGCATGAGCATAAAAAGGAGACATACTTATGAAGAAATTCATAAAAATGGGGACAGCACTGGTTGCCGCAGCATTTCTTCTTACAGGCTGCGGGGATGAAATGGCGGTTTTGACGGAAAGCGAAGAAGCGGTAATCGTCAATTATTCAGCCGGGACCCTTGCAAAACACAATAGCCACCAGCAGGAAGGGATGTCGGCGGTATACCCGAAGGAAGAAGAGGAGGAAGAAGAACCGCCTGTGGAGGAGGAAGATAAGAAGGAACCGGAAGCAGAAGGGCAGGAGCCGGAAAGCGGCAGCCAGAGCCCGGAGGGTACGGAAAGCCCCAATGCAGTTTCCATGACAGAAGCATTGGCAGTCCCGGGAGTAGAATTTTCTTATCAGGAATATTCCATTTACGACAGCTATAAGCAGGGGGATTACTATTCCTCAAATGCGGCGGAAGGGAATGTGTTCCTTATCCTGAATGTGAACATTTCCAATACGGGCACGGAAGCGGCTGCCTGTGATTTGCTGGTAAAGCAGCCAATTTTTACTTTGAAGATAAATGGGGAGGCAGGGGTGAAAAATGAAGTCACCATGCTGGAAAATGATATAGCCACCTACACGGGCAATTTAGAACCGGGGCAGACAGTGGCGGGGATATTGCTATTTGAGGTACCGGCAGAAACAGCAGAGAATGTTTCTACCCTTCAGCTTTCTATGCAGATGGGCGGAGTGACATCTGAGATAATCATGAAATAAATTTTTATAAAATTGAAAAAATGTAGTATATTTTTCAGAAAGTATGTGCTATAATGAGGGAAAGCATATTTGACGCGGAAATATACCGGAGAGGAGAGAGTTACTATTATGGATACAAATATTCTTTTGGAGAATGGCACAAATGAGCTGGAGGTTTTAGAATTTACATTAGCTGGAAATCATTACGGTATCAATGTAGCGAAAATTCGGGAGATTTTGACATATCAGCCCGTTACTCCGATTCCTAATGCACATCCAAGTGTGGAAGGTATATTTATGCCAAGAGATACGATGATAAGCGTGATTAATCTGCGGAGCTGCTTGGGGCTTCCAGACATTGAGCATGATGGGCTGTTTATTATTACTAACTTCAATAAGCTGAATATTGCCTTCCATGTGGACGAAGTCTGTGGCATACACAGGCTGTCATGGGCAGACATTATTACGCCAGATGCTACTATTAATATAGAAGAAAGCGGTGTGTCAACAGGGGTTATCAAGCTGGAGGACCGGCTGATCGTTATTCTGGACTTCGAGAAGATTGTGACAGATATCAGCCCGGAAACAGGGCTTCAGGTTTCTGACTTAGATGATTTGGAGGAACGCAACAGGAGCGATTCCCCGATTATGGTAGCAGAGGATTCCCCATTGCTGTCCAAGCTGATTACGGACTGCCTGAAGAAGTCAGGCTACACGAAGCTGATTGTCAATAACAATGGGCAGGAGCTTTGGGACCGGCTTTGTGACTTCCGGAAATCTGGGGAACTGGACGACAAGGTACATATGGTAATTACCGATATTGAAATGCCTTTGATGGATGGCCACAGGCTCACAAAGCTGATTAAAGAGGACGATGAATTAAAGCACATCCCGGTGGTTATTTTCTCCTCCCTTGTTAATGAGGAGATGCGGCGCAAGGGTGAAATGCTTGGGGCAGACGCGCAGCTTACAAAGCCAGAAATTGGTAAATTGGTAAATGCAATCGACAACCTTCTGGACAAGCGGAAAGAGTTTATGGAGCAGAGGAAAATGGCACAATAGTATAGGGACTGCTTGGGGGCATAGGCTCCCGGCAGTTTTTTATTCTATAGGAAAGAGCTTGTCACGCTAAAGCTTGAAAGTATCTTTCTATAGAAGAAAGAATAATATGCGCAGGGTCTGCCCCAGCGAAGCGAGGGTACTTGTGCGAATAGAAGATGTCACTGCGTGACTGCACTCGGCGCAGCAAAGGTTCTAAGTGCCAGTGGCGCTTGTCCAGAACGGACCGAAACGGAGTGTAAACGCCAAGCCCCTCATAAGTGAGGGGTTAGGGGAGGTGAAGTGGGATTGCCCACTTTGTTTTTTATAGGATTAGGATGCCAAAAGGGTGCGCTGCACCTGCGCTTTGTTTAATGTTTTTACTTGTAATGGGAAAAATTACATGGTAGAATGGGCATAAGCCATGCCGTATCAGGCGGTGGCAGTCACAGAACAGGCAAAGACGCCAAGCATAAGGAGGATACCAGAGTGAAAATGTTATCGTTGGAAACAGAGTTAAAAGGCAATTCTTATCCGGGCAGGGGGATTTTGGTTGGAAAATCCAAGGACGGAAAGTATGCGGTTACTGCTTATTTTATTATGGGCAGGAGCGAAAACAGCAGGAACCGGATTTTTGTGGAGGATGGGGAAGGAATCCGCACCCAGGCCTTTGATCCGTCCAAAGTAAGCGACCCAAGCCTGATTATCTATGCGCCGGTTCGGGTACTTGGCAATAAGACCATTGTGACTAACGGGGACCAGACAGATACTATTTATGAGCTGATGGATAAGCAGCAGACTTTTGAGCAGTCACTGCGCACAAGGGAATTTGAGCCGGACGCCCCAAATTATACCCCGCGGATTTCCGGTATCCTGCATGTGGGGGATGGCAGCTACAATTATGCAATGTCTATTTTAAAGAGCAGCAATGGGAACCCCAAATCCTGTAACCGCTATACCTTTGCCTATGAGAACCCGGAAGCCGGGGAGGGGCATTTTATCCATACCTATATGGGGGATGGGAACCCGCTGCCAAGCTTTGAAGGGGAACCCAAGCTGGTTGGGATTGAGGGAACTATTACAGAATTTGCCCAAAAGGTATGGGACAGCCTGAACGAAGAAAACAAGGTATCCCTGTTTGTCCGCTATATTGAGATTGAAACGGGGAAATATGAATCTGTTATTATCAATAAGAATAAGTAACATTTTAAAAGGTGTTTTTGATATACGAATCAAATAAGGATCTGCCCTGCAGGGGCAACGCAATAGATGGAGGGAATTTATGCAGGAATTAGAATTAAAATATGGATGCAACCCGAACCAGAAGCCATCCAAAATTTACATGGAAAAAGGGGAACTGCCCATTAAGGTGCTGAATGGAAAGCCGGGTTACATTAATTTTTTGGATGCATTGAACGGATGGCAATTGGTAAAGGAGTTAAAGAAAGCCACAGGGCTTGCAGCGGCTACTTCTTTTAAGCATGTTTCCCCGGCAGGGGCGGCGGTTGGCCTTCCCCTGACGGATGTGGAGAAAAAGATTTACTGGGTAGAGGATTTAGGCATAGAGTTTACCCCGCTGGCAAATGCATATGCAAGGGCCAGGGGTGCAGACCGCATGTCTTCTTTTGGGGATTTTATTTCCTTGTCGGATGTATGTGATAAGGCGACTGCGCTGATTATTAAGCGGGAGGTTTCCGACGGCGTGATTGCCCCTGGGTATGAGCCGGAGGCCCTGGAAATTTTAAAGGCAAAGAAAAAAGGGAATTACAATGTTATTGAAATAGACCCGGATTATGTGCCGGACCCAGTGGAGCGTAAGGAAGTGTTTGGCATTACCTTTGAGCAGGGCAGGAACGAACTGAATATTGACAAGGATTTCTTTTCCAATGTAGTGACGGAACAGAAGGATATCCCGGAATCAGCCAAAATCGACCTTATCATTGCAATGATTACGCTGAAATATACCCAGTCTAACTCTGTCTGCTATGCTAAAGGCGGGCAGGCCATTGGGATTGGCGCTGGGCAGCAGTCCAGGATCCACTGTACCCGCTTGGCTGGGCAGAAGGCAGATAACTGGTTCCTGCGGCAAGCCCCAAAGGTGCTTGGCCTGCAGTTTGTAGATGGCATTGGCAGGGCAGACAGGGACAATTCTATTGATTTATATATTGGGGAGGACTGCATGGACGTCTTGGCGGACGGCGCCTGGGAGAAGATTTTCAAGGTTAAGCCGGAAGTATTTACCAGGGAGGAAAAACGGGAATGGCTGGACCAGATGGAAGGGGTTGCCCTTGGGTCGGATGCGTTTTTCCCCTTTGGGGACAATATTGAGCGGGCGTATAAGAGCGGCGTTTCCTATGTGGCGGAGCCGGGAGGATCAATCCGGGATGACAATGTGATTGATACCTGCAATAAGTATGGGATGGCAATGTGCTTTACAGGGATACGGCTGTTCCACCACTAAAGGCTTGCAGCGGGTTCCGCCAATGGTGTGTCACAGGCGGACAATGGGATGCTGGTAGTCATTTTTCAGGCTGCTGTCCCCTTTGGCGGCTAAACCGATGCGGTACAGGCTGGAAGCCGCCAGGTCAAGGGAGAGCAGGCGCTGGGCCTGGGCTGGCAGGCGCTTCGGGGCTGCGGCAGGGCTGGTAAGGATAGGGCTCCCCCCGTTGGCCTTGATAGCGGCAAGCAGCGGCGCGGCCTGCTTGCGGAAACCTAATACCCGCAGGTAAGAAGGTTCCGGGAGGGGCTGGCAGCAGTCCTCATAAATATTTAATATGGTATGCAGGAATACACGGCTCAGGCGGGTGTACGTGATGTTTTTGCTTTTTAAATGCTGGCAGAAGCTGCTCCAGGAGAGGAAGGCTTCTGCCTCTTTTTTCATCCGCCGGGCCAGGTCTGGGGAACTGTCGGCATAGCGGGAAAGCTGCTCTTGGGATTCAGTGAGCAGCTTGTAGTGGAGCACTGTGGAAAAGTCATCTTCCCACAGGAAAGGGTGGGGATAATCCCGCAAAATGCCAAAGGCCGCTGCCGGCATGGAGCCTTCCGGCAGGGTTAGCCCGCGGACGCCGGCGCCAGTGAGGCAATCCGGCGCTAGGTTAGTGGCGTGTAAAGAAGGACCCGCCAAGGGACCGGGGTTTTGGATACTGGCGCGTATGGCAGTGGCGGAAGAAAATTCCTGCCCGGGGGAAGCGTCATGGTAACGCTGCCCCCGGCGGGGCAAAGGGGCAGGCAGGATGCTGGAATGGCAGCGGGATAAGGCTTTTAGGTATTCCATTGCCAGAATGTTGTTTGGGGAGGACAGGATATGTTCCAGTTCTGCGCTGCGGCAGTTTAGTTCTTTTCCAGCAGGCAAATCCCCGGATAGGCCAGGGCTGCTTGGGGCAGGGGGGCATGATCCTGCATTTGGGGCCTGCCCATCTTCTTTTCCAAGGCAGGCTTTCACCCCAAGGGAGCGGGCGGCAGGGAAGGAAAGCCCTTGTTTTAACGCCTGCTGCAGGGCGCGGCGGAAGGGCAGGGGCTGGCAGGCTAATACGCCTGCGGCTTCCTGCAGCAGGCCAAAATGGGTGGTTTCCGTCCCAAACCCAAGGTGCGTCACTACCCCGGTGCGTTCTAACAGGGCGACGCCCCCATAGGCAAAGGATTCTGCGCTTGCAGTGGCATAAAGGGCAGGGAGCTCCAGCACAAGGTCTGCGCCGCAGCTTAAAGCCATTGCGGCGCGGCTGAATTTTTCCATAAGGGCAGGGGCGCCCCGCTGCATGAAATTCCCGCCCATGGCAATGATGGCGTAAGAGGCTCCTGTTTCTTTTTTCAGGGTTTCGATTTGGTAGGCGTGGCCTTTGTGGAAAGGGTTGTATTCGGCAATTATTCCAAGGACATTCATAGGGGTTCCTCCGCTGGATGGTTTTATGCTACTATGGTAGCGGACTTTCCCTGTATTTGCAAGAAAAATTATTGTTGTAAATTTCCCTTGTATCACACTTTGTATTGGTTTATAATAGGAAGGAGATTTTATATCTATGCAAAACCTACGCACCAGCGCAGGAATTTCAAAAAGGAGAAGGAAACATGAATGTATTGGTAATTAATTGTGGAAGCTCCTCCCTGAAATATCAGGTGATCAATTCTGATACGGAGGAAGTATTGGCAAAAGGGCTGTGCGAAAGAATCGGCTTGGACGGCAGGCTGGTGTACCAGAAGGCAGGCTGCGGGAAGGAAATTACAGATGCAGACATGCCTACCCATAAGCAGGCCATCCAGATGGTGTTGGATGCATTGGTAAACCCGAAGACCGGGGCTTTGGAAAGCCTTGGGGAAATTGAAGCAGTAGGCCACAGGCTGGTCCATGGCGGGGAGAAATTTGCATGCTCTGCAGTGCTGGACGAGGAGGTGCTGAAAGCAGTGGAGGAGTGCAGCGATTTGGCGCCTTTGCATAACCCAGCAAATTTGATTGGCGTCCGGGCATGCCAGGAGCTGATGCCGAACGTTCCGATGGTGGGCGTGTTTGATACGGCTTTCCACCAGACCATGCCGGAAAAGGCATATTTATATGGCATTGATTATGATTATTATGAGAAATACAAGGTACGGAAATACGGGTTCCATGGGACATCCCACAGCTATGTGTCCAAACGGGCGGCGGAGCTGGTAGGGAAGCCATACGGGGAATTAAAGACCATTGTCTGCCACCTTGGGAACGGGGCGTCCATCTGCGCCGTGAAAAACGGGGAATCCGTGGATACCTCCATGGGCCTGACGCCTTTGGAGGGGCTGATTATGGGCACGCGTTCCGGGGATATCGACCCCGGCGCCATGGAGTACCTTGCGAAGAAAGAAAACATTGATTTGGAAGGAATAATGGCAATTTTAAATAAGAAATCCGGCGTACGGGGGCTGTCCCATATTTCCAGCGATTTCCGGGATTTGGAGGCTGCCGCTGCTAAGGATGACAAAGGCGGCATCCGGGCGTTGGAAACTTATATTTACCGGGTAGCAAAATATGTCGGGGCATATGTGGCAGCCATGAACGGCGTGGATGTCATCTGCTTTACGGCAGGGGTCGGGGAAAACGGGCCGGATACCAGAAAAGGCGTCTGCGGCTATCTGGGTTATCTGGGCGTTGAGCTGGACGACGAGGCCAATCAGGTGCGGGGCGAGGAAAAAGTGATTTCCACCCCAAATTCAAAGGTTACCGTGCTCTGCCTGCCTACCAACGAGGAACTGGCAATTGCCCGGGAAACGGTGGCATTGGCAGGAAAATAAAAGAAATGGTTGACAAACCAGGAATAGGAAGTTATAATATAGCGTGATTGTTGCGCAATCCATGGCATGGTAACCTATGGGCGCTTCGGCGTACAGAATGCCGGCAGACCATTTGGCTTACAGGTATAGGAGAATACCATGAGAGTAGAATTAGCGGACGTAATTTCCTCAGAAAATAAGGAAATGTCGAAGCAGGCAGAAATCGAATTATTGTCCTTTGACTCAAAATTAGGGCAATTCCCTGTTGTAAAGAAAGAGCCTTTTGTGCTTACGTTTACCAATGAGGAGAACAGGAGGCTGTCTATCCAGGGGGAAACGGAAGTTACAATTGCAATTCCATGCGGCCGCTGCCTTGAGGAAGTAGAGCAGGTTTTCCGCCTTACCATTGAGAAGGAAATCAGCTTGGAGGGCGGCAGCGAAGAAACCGCCATGGATGGGTTCAGCTTTATGGCAGGAACAAGCCTGGACGTGGACCAACTTATTTTTGGAGAAATTTTGGTGAGTTGGCCAATGAAAGTTCTGTGCAGGGAGGACTGCAAGGGCATCTGCAAGCGGTGCGGCGCGAACCTCAACCTGACGGAATGTCAGTGCCAGAAAACAGAACTAGATCCAAGAATGGCAGCAATTCAGGATATTTTTAACAAATTTAAGGAGGTGTGACCATGTCTATATGTCCAAAAAATAAATCTTCCAAAAGCAGGAGGGACAAGCGCAGGGCGAACTGGAAAATGACTGTCCCAGCGTTAGTAAAATGCAGCAAGTGCGGGGAACTGATGATGCCCCACAGGGTATGCAAGAGCTGCGGAAGCTATAACAAGAAAGAGATTATCCCTCAGGATTAATACGTGAAAGGGCCTTTCCATCTGGAAGGGCTCTTTTTCTTTCCATTCTATAGGGAAGACCTTGCCACGCTAAAGCGTCTATGAAAAAAGCCCTCCGGGGGATGCACTACTCCCGTAAGAGGTAATATGCCGCTAAGGGGGCTGCGCCCGGCGCGGTAAAGTGTTCAAGCCCCTCATGGGTGATGGGATGGGGAGCTGATATGGGATTGCCCACTTTGTTTTTGCACTTGCTGTTGACATTTTCCTTAGAATGGGCGAGAATAAGGGAAAGGCATAAAGAATAACAAAAGAGAGGAGTGTGCAAATGAAATTATTTAATTTAGACAGCGGCCTGATGCGCTCCCTGTCCAAGTTCACAGACTGCATCTGCTTGAGCCTGGTGTATTTTGTAAGCTGCATCCCAATCATTACCGTAGGGGCAGCCTCCACGGCTTTGTATTATACGGTGCACAAGGTGCTCCGCCATGACAGGGGATACCTGTTCCGGGATTATCTGTCGTCGTTCCGCAGCAATTTCAGGCAGGTTACGCCGGTGTGGCTGGCAGCCGCAGTGATTGGAGGGGTTCTGGGGGCTGATTTCTATATTTCCAGCTACTATGCCAAGGCCGAAAATTATTTTTTTGCCCTTACAGTAGTCGTGCTCTTGGGGATTACCGTGTGGTTTGCGTGGGTTTCTTACCTGTTCCCCTATATGGCGCGTTTTGAGAACACAAGGCGGCAGTCCATGAAAAATGCCATTTTGATGGCAATTGCCCATCTGCCTATGACATTTTTGCTGCTTGTAATGACGGCCCTGTCCCTGTTCGTGGTGTTCCTTGCGCCCTTCCTTTTGTTCCTGTTCCCGGCGGTTTACGCATGGCTCCAAAGCTATATTTTGGAGCGGGTGTTCCGGAAATATATGAGCGAGGAGGACAAGGCGAAGGAAGAAGAACGGTATAAGCAAGATTTATGTTGATTTCTCCCGGTACTTATAGTATATTTTTAGGTAGGCATCCGGTAAATGGAAATATTTTTCTGTTTCCGGGCCATAAGGAGGAAATTTCATGCAGGAAATGATAAGGGTGGCAGTAGATGCCATGGGCGGTGACAATGCACCTGCTGAGATGGTGAAGGGGGCGGTAGACGCCGTTACGCTGCGGAAGGACATCAAGGTATATCTGGTCGGCCAGCAGGAGGCAGTCCGTAAGGAACTGGACAAGCTTTCTTACAGCGGCAGCCAGATTGAAGTGGTCCATGCCGGAGAGGTAATCGAAACCGCAGAGCCTCCAGTGATGGCAATTCGGAAAAAAAAGCAGTCGTCCATTGTAGTGGGGCTCAATATGGTAAAGGAAAAGAAGGCGGACGCCTTTGTTTCCGCAGGGAGTTCCGGGGCCATACTGGTAGGCGGACAAGTCATTGTCGGAAGGATTAAGGGAGTGGAACGCCCTCCGCTGGCTCCACTGATTCCCACCAAAAAAGGCGTATCCCTGCTGATTGACTGCGGCGCAAACGTAGACGCCAGGGCTTCCCACCTGGTGCAGTTTGCGAAGATGGGCTCCATCTATATGGAAAACGTCTTAGGCGTGAAAAGCCCGAAAGTTGCAATTGTCAATATTGGCGCAGAAGAAGAAAAAGGGAATGCTCTGGTGAAAGAAACATTCCCGCTGTTAAAAAACTGCCCGGATGTGAATTTTGTGGGAAGCATTGAGGCAAGGGAAATTCCACAGGGGGAAGCAGACGTCATTGTGTGCGAGGCATTTGTGGGGAACGTCATTTTAAAGCTATACGAGGGCCTGAGCAGTACCCTGGTAGACGTCATCAAGCAAGGGATGGTGGCAAGCTTACGCAGCAAAATGGGGGCGCTTCTTGTAAAGCCGTCCCTGAAAAAGACGTTGAAAGCTTTTGACGCCACAGAGTATGGCGGAGCGCCGCTGCTGGGGCTGAAAGGCCTGGTAGTCAAGACCCATGGCAGCGCAAAGGCAAAGGAAGTCACCAATTCCATTATCCAGTGCGTCACCTTCAAGGAGCAGGATATCAATGGGAAAATTAAGAAAAATATTGGAACTTCTCCCATGGAGGAGTAGAAAGGAACGAGAATGGAGTTTGAAAAATTAAAAAAAATCATTGCAGAAGTATTAAACGTTGATGTGGATGAAATCACAATGGATACTACATTTGTAGATGACTTAGGGGCTGATTCCCTGGATATTTTCCAGATTATCATGGGGCTGGAAGAAGAATTTGACATTGAGATCGCCAATGAAGAAGCAGAGAAGATTGTTACAGTTGGGGACGCAGTGGAGCAGATCAAGGATGCTATGAACTAATAACGGACAGCCAGCCCCGGCATATGCGCCGGGGTAGGCTTTGCCATGGCAGGGGGACACGCCTGCCGGTAAGTGTCAGGCAATTACATGGGCAACCACTTTCACGTTTTGGGGGAAGTGGTTGCATTTGATTATGGAAAGGTGTAAATTTATGAAACTGCAGAATGAATTTGAAGAAAAGATAGGATACCATTTTACGGACGGCAAACTGTTAGTGCAGGCCCTGACCCACAGCTCCTATGCCAATGAGCGCCATATGGGAAAGCTTTCAGACAACGAGCGGCTGGAATTTCTGGGGGACGCGGTGCTGGAACTTGCCGCCAGCGAATTTCTGTTCCATAAATACCCCAAGTGGCCGGAAGGGGAACTGACAAGGATGCGGGCAAGCCTTGTGTGCGAGCCTACGCTGGCCTTTTGCACAAGGGAGCTGGATTTAGGGAAATACCTGCTGCTAGGGAAAGGGGAGGAAATGACTGGCGGGCGGATGCGCAAGTCCGTGCTGTCTGACGCTTTGGAAGCGGTGATTGGGGCTATATATTTAGACGGTGGTTTTGCTAATGCAAAAGAGTTCATCCTTCGGTTTGTACTGAATGACATTGAGCACAAGCAGCTCTTTTATGATAGCAAGACTATCTTGCAGGAATTGGTGCAGGGGAGGTTTTCCAAGGACGTCACTTACCGTATGCTGTCCGTGGAAGGGCCGGACCATGATAAAAAATATAAGGTGGAAGCCATGATTGGGGAGGAGGCTTATGGGAAAGGCTCTGCAGGGACCAAGAAGGGCGCCGAGCAGGAAGCGGCCTATGAAACGCTGCTCCAACTGAAAAAGGAGAAAAATATTGATTTTCCCAAATAAAAGGCTCCGCTGCAGGCAACGGGGTATCAAACTTGCAGCGCTGCAGAGCAGGGCGCTTACCCTCGCGGCAGCCGCCAAATATCCGCGCAAGTGCGGCTGCTTGGCCCATTGCCCGCGGGAATAGAAATTTTCTGGAGGGACAGATGTATTTAAAAAGTATAGAAGTTCATGGCTTTAAGTCATTTGCTAATAAAATCCTCTTTGAATTCCACAATGGGATTACCGGGATTGTAGGCCCGAATGGCAGCGGGAAAAGCAATGTGGCGGACGCTGTGCGCTGGGTCCTGGGGGAGCAGCGGGTGAAGCAGCTAAGGGGCGCCAGTATGCAGGACGTGATTTTTTCCGGCACGGAAAACCGCAGGCCCTTAAGCTATGCCTATGTGGCGATTACCTTGGACAACGGGGACCGGCAGCTCAATGTGGATTACAACGAAGTGACTGTTGCACGGCGGGTGTACCGTTCCGGGGAGAGCGAATACTTGATCAATGGGACGGCCTGCCGCTTAAAGGACGTCAATGAACTGTTTTATGATACGGGGATTGGGAAGGAAGGTTACTCTATCATCGGCCAAGGGCAGATTGAGCGAATCTTAAGCGGGAAACCCGAGGAACGGCGGGAACTGTTTGACGAAGCGGCAGGGATTGTGAAATTCAAACGCCGTAAGTCCACTGCCCAGAAAAAATTAGAGGATGAACGCCAGAACCTGCTCCGGGTCAAGGACATCCTTTCCGAGCTGGAAAAGCAGGTAGGCCCCCTGGAACGCCAGGCAGAAAAGGCCAAGCTGTACTTAAAGAAACGGGAAGAACTTAAGGAATACGACGTGAACATGTTCCTGCTGGATATGGAACGCATGGAAGGGGAGCTGAAATCCCTTGGGGAAAAATTAAAGATTGCAGGGCAGGACCTGGACGAAGCCAACGGCTCCTATACGAATATCCGGGCAGAGTATAGCCGGATGGAGCAGGAAATGGCAAAGGCCGACGGGGCTCTGGAAACACTCCGCAACGAACTGGGGGAAACTACCGTCAGGAAGGGCAAGCTGGAAGGGCAGGTAAACGTCCTGCGGGAGCAAATCCATGCAGCAGAGCAGAGCGAAGGGCTGTTCCAGTCCCGGCAGGAGGCCATAGCAAAAGACCGCAGCCAGCGTATGGAGGAGAAAGCGGCCTGCCAGAAGGAAAAAGCCAAGCTGGACGACCAGGTAAAGTCTATGGAGGAGCAAAAAAGCCAGGTGATGGCCCGGTATCAGGAAATTCAGGAGGAGATCGCCCGGTGCAGCAGGAAAATTGAAGATGGGAAAAGCGAAATTATTGAGCTTTTGAATAATAAGGCTTCTACTAAGGCAAGGCAGCAGCGTTACGACACCATGCAGGAGCAGATGAATATCCGCAAAGCCCAGCTCAGCAAGCGGCTGTTAGAGCAGAAAAGCGAGGAAGAAGAACTTGCGGCCATGCTGGAGGAATGCGAGGGGAACTACAGGAAAGCAAAGGGAACATGCCAGAGCTTAGAGGAAGAAGGCCGCAGGCTGGAAGAAAAAAACAGGGAGTGGCAGGAAAAACGTGCCCGGACGCTGGAACAGCTTGAGCAGGACAACCAGCAGTACCACAGGGAAACCTCCCGTCTGGAATCCCTGGTGAACATAGCGGAACGCTACGACGGGTATGGCAATTCCATCCGCCGTGTCATGGAACAGAAGGACAGGGAGCCGGGCCTTTTGGGGGTGGTGGCAGACTTAATCCAAGTGGAGAAGCAGTATGAGGTTGCCATAGAAATCGCCTTAGGGGGCAGCATCCAGAACATTGTCACCAGCGACGAAGCTACTGCCAAGAAAATGATTGGCTATTTAAAGCAGAACCGTTACGGCCGCGCTACCTTCCTGCCCCTGACAAGCGTAGGGAAAAAAGGGGCTCCTGCCAACCAGGCGGCGCTGTCTGAGCCGGGAGTCATTGGGATTGGCAGCGATTTGGTACAGGCAGGCAGCCAGTTTGAAGGGCTGAAAAAATACCTCCTGGGCAGGACTTATGTGGTAGACCATATCGACCATGCCATTTCCCTTGCAAGGAAATACCAGTACAGCTTGAGGATTGTGACGCTGGAAGGGGAGTCCCTAAGCCCTGGCGGATCCATGACAGGAGGGGCTTTCCGCAACACCAGCAACCTCCTTGGCCGGAAACGGGAAATTGAAGACCTGCAGAAGGAAACAGCACGGCTGGCACAGGCTCTGCAAGGCCATAAGAACCGTTTGGAGGACATCAATACCGCAAGGGATTTGCTGAAAGAGGACATCCGCCAAATCCAGGAGGAACTGAAAAAAGCTATGCTTCTCCAGAATACGGAAAAAATGAATTTGAGCCGCGCCACGGAGCAGAAGGAAGAAAACAGCAGGAAATTTGCGGCATTGCAGTCGGAAAGCAGGGAAATTGAACGCCAGTTATTGGAAATCAGCGAGAACCGGGGGCAGATACAGGAAGAAATCCATGCGGCAGACGCAAGGGAACGGGAAATTGAGGAAGAAACGAGGGAGTACCGGGCCATGCTGGACACCCAGAACAAGCTGGCGGAGGAAAGCCAGGGGGATGTTTCAAGGGTGCAGCTGGAGGAAGCGAATTTCCAGCAAAAAGCGGGGTTTGTGCAGGAAAATATTTCCCGTCTTTCAGCGGAAATCCGTAAGCTGGAAGAAGACCTGAAGGCAGCCCAGCAGGAAAAAGCCCAGTCAAGGGAAGATATAGAGAAGAAAACCCAGGACATACAGGAGCTGGAACAGGCGGTCGGGCAGTCCGAAGCAGCCCGAGCCAGACTGGAACAGCAGATTGCAGAAGGGCAGCAGAAGCGGGAAGAAATGTCCCTTGCCTATAAAGGTTTTTTCCAGAAACAGGAAGAACTTTCCAAGCGCATCAACGATTTGGACAAAGAGGTTTACCGCTTAAACAGCCAAAAGGAAAAACTGGACGAAACTATGGAGCATCAGGCCAGCTATATGTGGGAAGAATATGAGCTGACCCGTTACAATGCCATGGGGCTGCGCAGGGAAGATTACGACGACCCTGCCAAAATGAAAAAACGGATTGCTGAGATAAAAGAAGAAATCCGCAGGCTGGGGGACGTGAACGTAAACGCCATTGAGGATTACCGGGAACTGTCCGAACGTTACCTGTTCCTGAAAAGCCAGCATGACGACCTGATAGAAGCAGAAAAAACACTCCTTGGCATTATCGATGAACTGGATACTGGCATGCGCCGGCAGTTTCTGGAAAAATTTGCCCAAATCCAGAAGGAATTTGACAAGGTATTCAAAGAGCTGTTCGGCGGCGGCCGTGGCACACTGGAGCTGGTAGAAGATGAGGATATCCTGGAGTGCGGCATCCGCATTATTGCCCAGCCCCCGGGGAAAAAACTCCAGAACATGATGCAGCTTTCCGGAGGGGAAAAGTCCCTGACAGCCATTTCCCTGCTGTTTGCCATCCAGAACCTAAAGCCCTCCCCCTTCTGCCTTCTGGACGAGATTGAGGCGGCGCTGGACGATTCCAATGTAGGACGGTTTGCAAAATACCTGCATAAACTCACCAGGCACACCCAGTTTATCGTAATCACCCACCGCCGTGGCACGATGGAAGCCGCCGACCGCCTGTACGGCATTACCATGCAGGAGAAGGGCGTATCTACGTTGGTTTCCGTAGACTTAATTGAAACCTTAGCTACGTAGCATTGAATTTTTACAGAAAGGAGCCACAGACAATGAATAGCGGAGAAAAAGAAAAAAAAGGCTTTTTCAGCCGCCTTGTGAAAGGCCTGACAAAGACAAGGGACACCATCGTGTCCGGGATAGATTCTATTTTCAGCGGGTTTTCCAGCATAGACGAGGATTTTTATGAAGAACTGGAGGAAATCCTTATTATGGGGGATTTGGGCGTCCATGCCACCACGGAAATCCTTGAAAACCTGCGGGCGAAAGTAAAGGAGCAGCATATCAAAGAGCCAGCCCAATGCAAGGAGCTCCTGATTTCCAGCATTAAGGAACAGATGGACGTAGGGGAAACTGCCTACCAGTTTGAGCATGAAACCTCCGTGGTCCTGGTAATCGGCGTCAACGGGGTAGGCAAGACCACCTCCATCGGGAAGCTTGCCGGGAAGCTGAAAGACCAGGGGAAACGTGTGGTTATCGCAGCAGCAGACACCTTCCGTGCCGCCGCCGGGGAGCAGCTTAACGAATGGGCAAACCGGGCAGGGGTGGACATGATTGGCGGGCAGGAAGGGGCAGACCCTGCCGCCGTGGTCTACGACGCAGTGCAGGCGGCAAAGGCAAGGAATGCGGACGTGCTCCTGTGCGACACAGCCGGACGGCTCCACAACAAAAAAAACCTGATGGAAGAATTAAAAAAAATCCACAGGATTTTGGAAAAAGAATATCCCGAAGCCTTCCGGGAAACACTGGTAGTGCTGGATGGGACTACCGGGCAGAACGCCCTTGCCCAGGCAAAGCAGTTTTCCGAGGTGGCAGATATTTCCGGCATTATACTGACAAAAATGGACGGGACAGCCAAAGGCGGCATTGCCGTTGCCATCCAGTCAGAGCTGGGCATCCCGGTGAAATATATCGGGGTGGGGGAAACCATAGACGATTTGCAGAAATTTGATTCAGAACAGTTTGTAAACGCGCTGTTTACTGTCAGTGAAAATACCAAGGAGGAATAAGCCATGCTGACCCTTGAAAGATTTGAAGAAGCGAGTAAAATTGTACGGGAAGTAACATTGGAAACAAAGCTGGTATACAGCGATTATTTAAGCAGGCAGACCGGGAACAAGGTTTACCTGAAACCAGAAAATATGCAGTTCACCGGAGCCTATAAAGTACGGGGGGCCTACTATAAAATCAGCACCCTTACAGACGAGGAGCGGGAAAAAGGCCTGATAACAGCTTCCGCAGGGAACCATGCCCAAGGGGTGGCCTATGCGGCAAAATGCTACGGGGTAAAGTCTACGATTGTCATGCCCACCACCACGCCCCTGATTAAAGTCAACCGCACCAAAGGGTACGGGGCCGAAGTCATCCTGTATGGGGATGTGTACGACGAGTCCTGCCAGAAAGCATACGAGCTGGCGGCAGAGCATGGGTATACCTTTATCCATCCCTTTGACGACCTGGCGGTGGCTACCGGGCAAGGGACCATAGCAATGGAAATTTTTAAGGAGCTTCCCCTGGTGGAATACATCCTTGTTCCGGTAGGGGGCGGCGGCCTTGCTACCGGGGTGTCCGTGCTTGCCAAGCTATTAAACCCCAAAATTAAGGTGATAGGGGTAGAGCCTGCCGGGGCGAACTGCCTGCAGGCCTCCATCGAAGCTGGGCAGGTGACGACTTTGCCCGGTGTCAGCACCATTGCAGACGGCACTGCAGTTAAGACGCCGGGGGAAATGATTTTTCCCTATATCCGGGAAAATCTGGACGGCATTATTACGGTGGAGGACGATGAACTGGTAGTTGCCTTCCTTGACATGGTGGAAAACCACAAAATGGTAGTGGAAAATTCCGGGCTTCTGGCTGTTGCAGCCCTGCGCCATCTGGATGTGGAAAATAAACGTGTTGTTTCTATTTTGAGCGGCGGGAATATGGATGTCATTACCATGTCCTCCGTGGTGCAGCAGGGGCTGATTTTCCGTGACAGGATTTTTACTGTGTCAGTGCTTTTGCCGGATAAGCCGGGGGAATTGTGCAAAGTAGCAGATGCTATTGCCAAAGAGCAGGGAAATGTTATAAAATTAGAGCATAACCAGTTCGTGTCCACCAACCGGAATGCAGCCGTGGAGCTCCGGATTACGATGGAAGCATTCGGCACGGAGCATAAGGGGCAGATTATCGGTTCGCTGGAACAGAAGGGCTACCAGCCAAAGCCGGTGCGGACGAGCCTGTAGCTGGCGGCAGTTCAGCGCGTGGGCTAGCCAAAACCGGTGCTGCAGCCCAATGGACAGAAAAAATATAGGGATAGGCTTTCAGCCAAAGGAGATGCATATGAGAAAATTTTTGTGTATATTGCTTGCCCTATTGTTCAGCACCATGGGGAGCATGGAGGTGTATGCAATGCAGGGCACAGGCAATGGAGGGACATCTGGAACAGCCATAGAAAAAAGCGCCGGGAACCGGGCAGGGGCCAAGGGGGAAGATAACCCAGGGAACAGTGTGGCGCAAGGATACCCGGTGCGGGTACTGATTGTTGGGAATAGTTTTTCCAAATGGACTTCCCAAAATATTACGTATACGGTAGAACAGCCGCTGGAAGAACTGGCTGCTGGCGAAGGGCGGAATATAGATGTGAAGACATTGGCCCATGGTTCTGCATGGCTCAGGTATTATGCGGGGTTAGATACGGGATACCTTTCTTACCATAGGGAACTGGTGTCCCTTTTAGTGGGTGAAGACTGGGATTATATTATATTCCAGGAACAGACCACATCGCCGATTGAATATTTGGAGGAACGCACATACCCGGCTGTGGAACGCCTTCTGGACATGGTGAAGATTTACCAGCCCCAGGCCACCCCGCTTCTGTATATGAACCAGGGGTTCAGCGATGGCGTGCCAATTAAGGTGAATGGGACGCCCCAGCTATTGACGGCGGGGGAAATGGAACTGCGCCTTGCCGCTGGGTACCATTTGCTCAAGCAGATGCTTCAGGTGGAGGTAGTCCCAGTGGGGATGCATGCCAACCGTGCCCATATTCTGTACCCATGGATGCGTCTGGTGGGGATTGATTCAAAGCACCCGGCTTACGCAGGCTATTTTCTGGCGGCAGCGTCTTTTTACTACAGGATTTATGGGGAATTGCCAGACCCCAGGAAAGCCACGCTGAAAAACTGCAGCCTTTCGGAACAGGAGCTTTTAAACCTTGTTTCTTTAGTGCCAGGTTCTATCCGTATGGATAAAGAAAAGCTTACGCTGAAAACGAATGAGTCGGCGACTGTCACGGCAATTGCCCCTGGTTCTTCCGGCGTTACGTATAAAAGCCTGAATACAAATATTGCGTCGGTAAACCCGGCTACTGGGGCTGTAAAAGGGAACCAGCAAGGGGACACTGTGGTTGCAGCAGTGACGCCGGACGGCCTGCAGGCATTTTGCAGCGTTTCCGTAAGGACGCCCTTATCCTTTTCACGGCAATGGTATCTGGCAGGGCAGGGGTACAAAATCCAGATACGCCCCTCGGCAGATTCCGGGAATTTAAGATGGTCCAGCAGCAATACGGGCGTAGCCGCAGTAGACCCGGATACCGGCCTTGTGGATGTGAAGGCTTCTGGAAAAACTGTAATAACAGTGGTCAACCAGGATAATACAGCAGATAAGGCGTCGTATACCTTGTATGTCACCTGCAGTATGCCGGAGCAGTTAAAAACTTCTTCTGCAAATGGCTCCCTGGCAGAAACGGAGTTTGGGAATATAAAGATTGCATGGAATGCCGTGCCAGGGGCATCCAGCTATGGGATTTACCGTTCTACCACAAAGAATGGGCCATACAGCCTGATTGGGACCAGCAAAAAGAGGAATTATGTAGATAAGACGGCAAAGGTGAACACCTATTATTTTTATAAAATTGCAGCGAACAACGCCCATGAATACTGCACAAGCTCTTTGAGCATGAACACAAGGGGAATTACATTAAAGGCGCCTGCCCTGACGGTAAAACGCCTGAAAAATGGGCAGGCAAAGCTGTCATGGAAGAAAAACCCGAAAGCCACTGGTTACGTGATCTATGCTTCTTCCAAGAAAAATTCCGGCTTTAAGGAAATTGTAAGGACAACATCAAAAAATAAAATAACCTATACGGACAAAAGCCTGAAAAAGAAGAAAATCCGCTATTACCGGATCCGTGCCTATAAGGTTCTGGATGGGAAAATATTTTATGGGGTAAGGACTAAGAGCGTGAAAGCGGAACTCCTAAAATAAAAGGCAGGCGATTATGTTGACTGGCTTGGAATGGTGTGAGAAATCATATAGAACAAGGTATGTACGAAAGCCAGTTTTAATATACACAAAATGATTGATTATATCACATGTTAAATGGCAGCAATACTGAAATAATCGGATATAATACATGGCGAAACAACACAAACAATAGTTCGTAAAGAAAAAACACTTGACACTTCTGCCCTTTTATAGTATGATACCCAAGGTGATTGCAATGGAAAGAAAAGTCATGCAGACCTACCTCTATGATTTTTATGGGGAACTGCTCACAGACCACCAAAGAGATATTTACGAAGAATTTGTACTAGATGATTTATCATTGAGCGAAATCGCCCAGGAGGAGGGAATCAGCCGCCAAGGCGTCCATGACTTGGTGAAACGCTGTGACAGGATACTGGAAGGGTATGAAGGGAAGCTGCATCTATTGGAACGGTTCCTTAACACCAAGGAAAAAGTCAGCAAAATCCGGGCGCTCAGCCAGAATTACCAGGACCAGAAGGAAGCAGTAGTAATGGCAGAGATAGAAGCCATTTCCAATGAAATATTAGAGGAGTTATAAGATGGCATTTGACAGCTTATCGGAAAAATTACAGAATGTATTCAAATCTTTGCGGAGCAAGGGCCTTCTGACAGAGGATGACGTAAAGACCGCGCTGAAGGAAGTAAAGCTTGCATTGTTAGAAGCAGATGTCAACTTTAAAGTAGTTAAGAAGTTTGTGAAATCTGTGCAGGAGCGGGCTGTAGGGCAGGATGTAATGAACGGCCTGAACCCTGGGCAGATGGTGATAAAGATTGTAAATGAAGAATTAGTTTCCCTGATGGGCTCCGAAACCACGGAAATTGCATTGAAACCAGGCGGCGAGATGACGGTAATTATGATGGCAGGCCTACAGGGGGCTGGTAAGACCACTACAACCGCCAAGATAGCCGGGAAACTGAAACAGAAAGGCAAAAAGCCTTTGCTGGCTGCCTGCGACGTATACCGCCCAGCCGCAATCCAGCAGCTGCAGATCAATGGGGAGAAGCAGGGCGTGGAAGTATTTTCCATGGGGGACAGCCATAAGCCAGCCAATATTGCGAAGGCAGCCATAGAACATGCCAGGGCAAAGGGCTGCAACGTAGTGATTTTAGATACTGCCGGCCGCCTGCACATTGATGAGGAGATGATGCAGGAGCTGCAGGAAATCAAGGAACAGGTGGAAGTCCACCAGACCATTTTGGTGGTGGATGCCATGACAGGGCAGGACGCAGTGAATGTAGCTTCCATGTTTGAGGAAAAAATAGGCATTGACGGCGTAGTCCTTACCAAGCTGGACGGCGACACCCGCGGCGGGGCAGCGCTGTCCATCCGTTCTGTAACAGGGAAACCCCTGCTGTATGTAGGCATGGGGGAAAAGCTTTCTGATTTGGAACAGTTTTATCCCGAACGTATGGCGAACCGGATCCTGGGCATGGGGGATGTGCTGACGCTGATTGAAAAAGCACAGGAAACCATCGACGAGGAAAAGGCAAGGGAACTGGAACAGAAGATGAAAAAAGCCGAATTCGGCTTTGACGACTATTTGGAATCTATGAGCCAGATGAAAAAAATGGGCGGCATTTCCAGCCTGCTTGGCATGATGCCCGGGATTGGCGGCGCACAGATTGCAGAGATTGAAAATGCCATGGATGAAAAGAAAATGGCAAGGATTGAAGGGATTATTTATTCCATGACTCCCAAAGAGCGGGCAAACCCTTCCATTTTAAACCCCAGCCGGAAGCGGAGGGTCGCAAAAGGCGCCGGAGTAGATATCAGCGAAGTAAACCGCCTTGTGAAACAGTTTGAGCAAAGCAAGAAAATGATGAAGCAGATGCCGGGCTTAATGGGCGGCGGCAAAGGGAAACGCCGGGGCGGCTTCAAGCTGCCGTTTGGCCTTGGATAAAACAGCTTTCATTCTTAACACTTAGTCTGTAACAGGGCAGCCAAAACTGCCGCTGGTTACAAATAAATAAGATCTAGATAGCAGGAGGTGAGATACGATGGTTAAGATTAGATTAAAGAGGATGGGAAAGAAGAAGGCTCCTTTCTATAGGATTATTGTTGCTGATGCCAGGTCGCCAAGGGATGGTAAGTTTATTGAGGAAATCGGAACTTACGACCCCACAAAAGACCCAAGCGAATTTCATGTCAATGAAGAATTGGCAAAAAAATGGTTAGCAAATGGTGCACAGCCTACCGAAGTAGTAGGGAAGATCTTCAAAGCAGCCGGTATCGAAAAATAATCTTCGTGAGGTGACGTAATGAGAGAATTGGTAGAAGTAATTGCGAAAGCACTTGTGGATTATCCGAATGAAGTTGCAGTTACAGAGACTGAGAATGAAAAATCCATTGTGATAGAGTTACGTGTTGCCCAGGCAGATATGGGAAAGGTAATCGGAAAACAGGGACGAATTGCGAAGGCAATCCGTTCCGTTGTAAAAGCAGCAGCAGCGAAAAACGATAAAAAAGTGATTGTAGACATTATGCAATGATGATTTCTTTGTTTTGGAACTGCTTTCAAGAAATCACAGTGAGTTTTCACTGTGATTTTTTTATTCTATAGGAAAGACCTTGCCGCTTTTTTTAGAAAGGAAATAGCATGGAAGATTATTTACAGGTGGGCGTTATTGCCAACACCCATGGGGTCCGCGGGGAGGTAAAAGTATTCCCAACCACCGACGACCCAGCACGTTTTAAAAAATTGAAAACAGTAATTCTGGACACCGGGAAAGAACGGATAGGGCTTGAAATTACCCAGGTGAAATTTTTCAAAAATATGGTACTGCTGAAGTTCCGGGATTTTGACAATATAAATGACATCGAGCCCTATAAGGGAAAAGGCCTTTTTGTCACAAGGGAGCAGGCAGTAGCCTGTGGGGAGGACGAGTATTTTATCGCTGACTTGATTGGCGTGGAAGTAAAGGCAGAAGGCGGGCAGGTTTTGGGGAACATTACAGACGTCATCCAGACAGGGGCAAATGACGTTTACGTGGTGCAGGTGCGGGAGGATTCCCCCTATGCCCCCAGGGTAACAGGCAAAAAGAAAGAGCTTCTGCTCCCAGCCATAAAGGACTGCATCCTTGCGGTAGACATGGAGCGGAGGGAAATGCAGGTACATTTGATGCAGGGGCTTTTATAAAGGATGATGGAGGAAGGGCAGGGCTATGAAGTTTTATATTTTGACATTATTCCCGGAAATGGTGCTGGGAGGGCTTGCCACCAGCATTATTGGACGGGCCATGGAAGCTGGCATTCTCAGCATAGAAGCCGTCAATATCCGTGATTTTTCCGCCAATAAGCACCAGAAGGTAGACGATTACCCTTACGGCGGCGGGGCCGGGATGCTGATGCAGGCCCAGCCCGTGTATGATGCATGGAAGTCAGTGGTGGGGCGGATTGGGCATAAACCCCGCTGCGTTTACGTGACGCCGCAGGGAACCACCTTCACCCAGGCGCATGCCAAAAGCTTTGCAAAAGAGGAAGATTTAATCCTGCTCTGCGGCCATTATGAGGGCATTGACCAGCGGGTGCTGGAAGAAATCGTTACAGATTATATGTCCATAGGGGATTATGTCCTGACGGGCGGGGAACTGCCGGCAATGGTAATGGCTGACGCCATTTCCCGGATGGTTCCAGGGGTTTTGGGCAATGAGGAATCCGGCATGGCAGAGTCTTTTGAGGGAAACCTGCTGGAGTACCCCCAGTATTCCCGCCCAGAGGAATGGAATGGAAGGAAGGTGCCCCCAATCCTCCTGTCCGGGCACCATAAAAATATCGAAGCATGGCGCAGGCAGCAGTCCATCCTGTTGACCCAGAAGCGCAGGCCGGATTTGCTGGAACGGGCGGAACTGACGGCGCAGGAACGGGAATGGCTGGCAGCACAGGGCACAACGCCATAGGGGCGCGGCGGGCAGCCATAAAAATCTTTGGAAAATCCCCAAAATTCCTTGCATTTTCCTCTGCCCTATGGTAAAATACAGACCTGTGAGATAAGAAAACGATGGTCCTCTGTTACGGAACGTATTAAGAACATCCAAGCAAATAGGAGGTCACAAATGAACGCAACAGACATTATCAAAAGCATTGAACAGGAACAGTTAAAGGAAAAAGTGGACGAGTTCCGTGTAGGCGATACCGTAAAGGTATATGGCAAGATTAAAGAAGGAAACCGTGAAAGGATTCAGGTCTTTGAAGGGATTGTCTTAAAAAGGCAGGGCGGAAGCAACCGCGAAACCTTTACCGTAAGGAAATTTTCCAACGGCATAGGCGTTGAGAAGACATGGCCGCTCCATTCCCCGAATGTGGAGAAGATTGAAGTAGTCCGCCGTGGTAAAGTAAGGCGTGCGAAGCTGAACTACTTAAGGGGCCGCGTAGGCAAGAGGGCAAAAGTAAAAGAACTGGTAAGATAATTCAGGCAGTAGGATGGAAGGGACAAATACATTTGTAGTTGTCCCTTTTTCTCTTATAGGAAACACCATGTTGCTGTGAAGTATTAAAGTGTATGGATTTCCTATAAGAGAAAAACAATTATGCGCAGCTCGCGGAGCGGAAATTTATTGCTGCGCAATCCGCTCGCGCGCGGAGAATGCGCTGTGCGCATTCTTTTTTACCTTATCATGAAATCCCTGGATTCAGTATTTTATTGCATAGCAAGGAATGGCGAAAAATGAGAAGAACATCAGGATTGGATTTTAACCGGAAAAAAAGGAAGGTAAATACCGGCCTATTGCGGGAAGTGGCGGCGTGGACAGGGGAAATCCTGCTGGCAGTGATGGCGGCAGTAGTTTTGGTGCTGTCTGTGGGGTTCCGCATTTCCGTGGTGGGGCCTTCCATGTCCCCTACGCTGGAAAACGGGGAACGGATTTTAGTCAACCGCATTGGCTACAAGCTGTTTGACCCAAAGCGGAATGACTTGGTTGTATTCCTGCCCAACGGGAATGAGAAAGCCCACTATTACATCAAGCGGGTGATCGCGCTACCCGGGGACCGGGTACAGATTAAAGATGGGATTGTCTATATCAATGGGGAGCCTTTTGAGGAGAAAGCGGAGGTTTCCGCCATTGAGAACCCATTGCTGGCAGAAGATGAGATTGTCATAGGGAAAGACGAATATTTCGTGCTGGGCGACAACCGCAACAACAGCGAGGACAGCCGGTATGCCAGCATTGGCAATGTAAAAAAGGAACATATCGTGGGGCAGGCATGGCTTATTGTCTACCCTTGGAATAAATTTGGCTTATTAAAATAAGGGCGGCACGGGCGCTGGGAGGACTCAGGCGAAAGGGTCTGCCATAAGACGGAGGTAAAGATGCATTTCCAATGGTATCCCGGGCATATGACGAAGGCAAGGCGTCAGATGCAGGAAGACATGAAATTGATTGATTTGGTGATAGAGCTGGTGGACGCAAGGATTCCCCTCAGCAGCCGCAACCCGGACATTGACGAACTGGGACGGCAGAAGGCAAGGCTGGTTTTAATGAATAAGGCGGACCTTGCAAATGAAGGGCAGACCCAGCGCTGGGCGGAATTTTTCCGGGAAAAAGGCTATTTTGTGGTAAAGCTGGATGCAAGGAGCAAATCGGGCATGAAAGCCATCAGCAATGTGGTGATGGAGGCCTGCAAGGAGAAAATAGAACGCGACCGGAAGCGGGGGATTAAGAACCGCCCAGTCCGCGCCATGGTAGTCGGAATCCCAAACGTAGGGAAATCCACCTTTATCAACACCTATGCAGGGAAAGCCTGCACCAAGACCGGGAACAAGCCGGGGGTGACGAAGGGGAAACAGTGGATACGCCTGAACAAAAATGTGGAACTGCTGGATACGCCGGGTATTTTGTGGCCGAAATTTGAAGACCAGCGGGTGGGGCTGCTCCTTGCGCTGATTGGCTCCATCAAGGACGAGATTTTAAATATCGACGAACTTTCTTTGGAACTGATACAGATTCTGAAGGAGCATTACCCGGGAGTTTTGGCAGGGCGGTACGGCCTGCAGGAGGGGGATGCGCCGGAAATTTTAAAGCAGGTTGCCGAGAACCGGAACTGCGTGAAGAAAGGCAGCGAGCTGGATTACAGTAAGGCGGCTGCCCTTATCATTGACGAATTCCGCAGCGGGCGTTTGGGAAAAATAACCCTTGAATTTCCCCCGGACCCGCGCTAAAATAAAAGGGATGGCAAAAAGTATTCAGAAGGCTTGGAATGTAAAGGCAGTTTTGCATTTTTGCGGGCAGCAGGAAAGAGAATGTAGGATATGAGGAAAAAGAAAGAAAGCAGCGGCATAAATAGAAGGGAAGACGGGCAGCCAGCAGACGGGAAAAGCGGCGCAGTCAGGGAAACGGTTAATTTTCTGTTGTATATTTTTATTGTATTCCTGATTACGTATCTGGTAATCCATTATGTTGGCCAGCGTACCCAGGTCAGTGGGACTTCCATGGAGTATACCTTAAGCGACGGGGATAACCTGATTGTGGATAAAATCAGCTACCGGTTCCAGAAGCCGGAGCGTTTTGACATTATTGTCTTCCCCTTCCGGTATGAGGAAGATACGTATTATATTAAGCGGATTATCGGCCTGCCAGGGGAAACGGTGCAGATTGACGCCGCTGGGACAATTTTCATTGACGGTGAAGCTTTGGAAGAATCTTACGGGCGCGAAATTATGCTGGATGCAGGGCAGGCGGCGGAACCCATTAAGCTGGGGGACGACGAGTATTTTGTGCTGGGGGATAACCGGAATGCCAGCTCCGACAGCCGGGACCCGCGGGTAGGCGTGGTCTATGGCAAAGACATTATTGGGAGGGCGTGGCTGCGCATTTACCCATTTGATAATATAGGGTTTATCAAACACCAATAAGGCTGGAAGCTGCGTAAAGGAATGCCAGATAGTTTAGGGAGGGCAAAGTGGAAGGACAGAAGAAAATCAGTGCAGTAAAAGAAGAACTACAGGCGGCAGAGGAAACGATGCTGCCTTCTTTTATCTCAAAATACGGAGAGGATGGAAGGGCAGGCGTCCAGAACCTGGTGCGGCAGGCCAAAAAGAAGCTGGAACGCCTGGAAAAAGAGCGGGCAAGGATGGAAACGCTGAAACAGTACGAACGCCAGTACGGGGCTGCAGGCTATGTCTGCGGGATTGACGAGGCAGGGCGCGGCCCATTGGCAGGGCCGGTGGTGGCCGGGGCAGCCATATTGCCAAAGGACTGCGGGATTCTTGGCATCAACGATTCCAAGCAGCTCAGTGAGAAGAAGCGGGAAGAACTTTACAGCGTGATTCTGGAGGAAGCCGTGGCGGTGGGGATTGGGATGGCAAGCCCCCAGCGGATTGATGAAATCAATATCTTAATGGCGACTTATGAGGCCATGCGCCAGGCTATTCAAAATTTATCCGTAGTGCCCGATATATTATTAAATGATGCGGTCTGCATCCCGCAGGTGGAAATTCCCCAAGTCCCTATTATCAGGGGGGATGCGAAAAGCATTTCCATTGGGGCGGCAAGCATACTTGCAAAGGTAACAAGGGACAGGCTGATGGTGGAATATGACAAAATTATGCCGGAATACGGATTTGCAAGGCACAAGGGCTACGGCACCAGCGAGCATATAGAAGCTATCCGGGTATACGGACCTTCGTCCATACACCGCCAGTCTTTCCTGAAAAATATTTTCTTATAGGATTAGAGCGTGTTTGAAAATTGCTTTCTGCAAGATTTTGTCCCAGTTTGCATCAGGTTTTATGCTGGATTTGGGAGGTGTAGTGGGCTACATTGACGAAATTCAGCATAAAATCTGGTGGAAAATGGGGCGGAAAATTGTGGGAATGAATTTTCAAACACGCTCTAGGGCATCATTAAAATTCAGACAGAAAGGCAGTGGTTGGGAATGTCATTAGGGGGCATCCATCAATATCAGGGCAATACGGCGTCAAATACACAGACATTAGGGAGCGTAAAGGAAACCATCGGAGCCCGTCCTGTTGCGCAGGCACAGGAGCTTATGCCGGGGAGGGTATTCGAAGGGATGGTGACGGATATCAAGAACGGCCAGGTTACCCTTGGGCTCAGCGACGGGAGGACAATTTCTGCAAGGATGGAAGCAGGCGTCCAGCTAGAAAAGGGCCAGCCCATGCTGTTTGAGGTAAAATCCAATACTGGGGACCAAATATCCATCCGCCCGGTCACGCTGGAAAGCGCACAGAACCCCACGCTCCTGCGGGCTTTAGAAGCGGCGGGGCTGAAAGTGAACCCAAGGAACCTGTCCATGGTCAACCAGATGATGATGGAACAGCTTCCCATTGATAAAAACAGCCTGATGCAGATGGCGCGGGCAGTGGCAAGCTTTCCCCAGGCAGAAATGCAGACGCTGGTGCAGATGCAGAAGCTTGGCCTTGCCATTACGGAAAATTCCCTGAACCAGTTCCGGAATTACCAGAACGGCCAGCAGGCAATCCTCCCGGATATGCAGCAGCTTATGGAGGGGCTTACGAACCTCCCGGAGCAGCTTTTTGGAAAAGAGGGGATTGGGAACCATCCGGTTTTCCCGGAAAACTTTGTGCTGGGGGAAAGCCAAAATGCGGCAGCCAGCCAGAATACAGAAGCCAGCCAGCTTTTGGGGCTGCAAAAACAGATACTGGGCATCCTTCTGGGCGAAAGCGCCCTACCGGCCGGCCAGGGGGTACAGGACGGGGAAGGAGCCGGACAGTTCTTGCAGAATGGAGGGGAAACTGTCCAGGCAGGGCAGGATGCCAGCCAGGTTTTGCAGGATAACATCCAAAATGGAGGGAACGCCAGCCAGGTTCTGCAAGGGGAAGGGCAGGACGCCAGCCAGCTTATAAAGGATAGCGGGCAGGGAACCCAGAGCGGGGAAGGCGTCAGCCAGGTTTTGCAGGGCGGGCAGGGAACCCAGGGCGGGGAAAATGTCACTCAGCTTTTACAGAACGGCATACAGCAGGGAGAGGGAGCCGGCCAGGTTTCCCAGAATGGGGAAACAGCCCAGAACGGGGCGGCGCCCGCAGCTATGCAGGAGGGGGAAGCAGCCAGCCAGCCCCCCATTGACAGTATTTTGACAAAAGAGCAGCAGGGGAACCTTGCCGCCATGCTGAAAGGGTTTCCCGGGGCAGGGCAGCTTTTTTCCCAAGGGCAGCTAAACACCAGCCTTTCTGCCTCGGAACTGATCCGGCAGATTATGGGGGCGGCGGAACAGGGCGGGAACCCGGACAGCGGTGCCGTGAAGAAACTGTTTACCTCAGAGGAATTTAAAGGGCTGATGAAGCAGGCCATGGCAGAGCAGTGGATGCTCACCCCGGAACAGCTTAAGGAGGAAGGGGCAGTCAAGGAACTGTACCAACGCCTGTCAAGGCAGATGGCAGAGCTGCAGCAGACACTTTCCCAGGCCGGGAAGGAAGGGGCAGCCCTGGCAAAGACAGCCCAGTCCGTCCAAAGCAACCTGGATTTTATGAACCAGCTAAACCAGGCTTACGCCTATGTGCAGCTTCCCTTAAAATTGCGGCAGCAGAACGCCCACAGCGATTTGTATGTCTATACGAATAAGAAAAACCTCCGGGAAAAAGAAGGGGATCTTTCTGCTTTGCTGCATCTGGACTTGGAACATTTAGGCTCTACGGACATTTATGTAAAAATGCATGGCGCCGCAGTGCAGACGGACTTTTATCTGGCAGACGAATTGTCCTTCCAGCTGATTTCAGGCTTTACGGGGCAGTTGGCAGAACGCTTGGAACAGAAGGGCTATACCTGCGAGATAAAGGTAGAAAACCGGAAGCCCCAGAAAAATACGGTACAGGAGTTCCTGGAGCAGGAAAAGCCCCAAGGGAAGCTGCACCGGTATTCTTTTGACGTAAAGGCTTAAAAACAGGGAGCGTGGGAAATCTATGGCAGAAACAAGGTATAAGAATACAAACGAGCCAGTGACTGTGGAGGCCCTCCGGGGCGGGCAGCAAAAAACCGCCGTAGCCATCGCCTACAACCCGGGGGAAACTGCGCCGAAAATCATTGCTACCGGGAAAGGCCATCTGGCAGAAAAAATCATTGAAAAGGCAAAGGAAGGCAATATCCCATTTTACCGGGACGATAAACTGGCAAAAACTCTTTCCAAGCTGGAAATTGGCGATATGATACCGCCAGAGCTTTATGAAGTGATAGCAGAAATCCTGGTTTTTGTAGACGATATGGAACGGATGCGGGAAAAATTAAAATAATCAGCGCCTGTACAGGCAAAGGGATTATAATACCAAAAGGGGGCGTTCATTTGGCAGGGGCAGGCAACCGGAGCCGCAGGAAAGGGACAGAATATGAGCAGCGGGCGGCTGAACTTCTGGAAAGGGAAGGATACCAGATTTTACATAGGAACTTCTGCAGCCGTTTTGGGGAAATTGACTTGGTGGCAAGGCAGGGGGATTATCTGGTATTTACAGAGGTAAAGTACAGGAACAGCCCAGCAGGCGGGCATCCCCTGGAAGCAGTGGGCAGGCAGAAGCAGCGCCGCATCTGCAAAACGGCAGCCTATTACTGCCTGCGCCATGGTTATGGGGAAGATACTCCCTGCCGGTTCGACGTGGTGGGGATTCTTGGGGAAGAAACCATCCATGTGGAGGATGCTTTCCCTTTCCAGGGATAACTTGGCTGATACCCGAACCATGGGAGAAAAGAAAGGAAAGAAGGGATGCCAGTATGGCTAATATAGATGATTCAGCAATAACATTTCAGTTTTCCGGGGATGTGCAGATGCCCCATTCCCGGAAAGCTGAATCTGAGGGGAGGGAATTCCCTTATTTGTATTACCCAATGCTTGCAGAAACCGGGCTGGTAAAGCACTGTTTTACAACCAGGCTGGGCGGCGTCAGCAAGGGGATGTTTGAAAGCCTGAATTTAAGCTTTTCCAGAGGGGACGACAGGAAGGCGGTGGAAGAAAATTTCCGCAGGGTTGCCCTGGCTCTTGGCACGGAATATGGGAATTTTGTATTTACCGACCAGACCCATACCACCAATGTGCGGCGGGTTGGCAGGGAGGATGCAGGGAAAGGGCTTACCCGGGAGCGTGGCTATTCCGATGTGGACGGGCTGGTTACCAACGAGCCCGGGCTGGTGCTTTCCACCTTTTACGCAGACTGCGTGCCGCTGTATTTCCTGGACCCCAAACACCGTGCCATCGGCCTGTCCCATTCTGGATGGCGGGGCACGGCAGGGCGCATGGGGGCAAAGACCCTCTCGGCAATGCGGCAGGAATTCCATACCAGTCCAGAAGACGTGCTCTGTGCCATCGGCCCATCCATCTGCCAGGGATGCTATGAAATCAGCGAGGACGTGGCGCAGGAATTTAAAAAAGAGTTTTCTGCCCATGCCAGCGAAATTTTGCTGGAAAAAGGAAATGGGAGCTACCAGCTTGATTTGTGGCGCGCCAATGAAATCGTATTGCTGGAGGAAGGCGTAAAGCAGGAGCATTTAGCAGTTACGAACCTCTGTACCTGCTGCAATGCAAAGCTGCTTTTTTCCCACCGGGCTACCCAGGGGAAACGGGGAAACCTGGGTGCATTTTTAAGCCTGGAGCGTGTTTGAAAATTCATTCCTATAACCAGTAATCCCCTGGAAGGGCTTTACTGGTATTCCCCAAACCCTCCTTTTTCCTTCCGTTTCACTTCGTAGAGGGCTTCGTCTGCATGCCCCAGAAGCTCCTCCAGGCTTTCCTTGGGGTTCCCAGTCCAGGCAAACCCGCTGGATGCCCGGATGCTTTTTAATGTGCCAGGAGCTAGCGCAGCACGGGCATTTCTTAAGGTTTCATAGAACATTTCCAGGTATTGCACCACATCCTCCCTGCTTTTGCAGCCGAATACCATCATGCAGAATTCATCCCCGGAGCGGCGTGCCGTCAGGAAGTGTTCCTTGGGCATAGCTTTTAAGACGGCTGAGAAGCTCTGCAGGTATTTGTCCCCGGCGTCATGCCCATATGTGTCGTTGATGGATTTAAAGGAGTCAAGGTCCAACATGACAATGGCGCAGGCTTCCCCTTCCTCCATGTTCTGCAGGGTTTCCGAAGCCAAAGCTTTGAAATGGGCAAATTTGCACAGCTTAGTCAGGGCGTCGTGGGTGTTTTCATACTGCATCTGCTTCTTTTCAAGGATATCTTTGCTGACGTCGGTGACAATGCCAAGGTGCTTTTCCGGGGATTCCGACATGTGGATGCGGACATACCGGGAGTCGCTGATTTGGAAAATGCCTTGTTCCCCCTCCAGCGGGTGTTCCATTTTTTCCCGTATGTAGCGGTCAAAGAGTACAGAATTGCTGTAAAACCGTTCCGCCATCTGGTCCGGCAGGCACAGCAGCTCCTTTAGGCCGGAAGTGGCGAATACATGTGCCATATCCGGGGTATACTCAAAGGCCGCAAGGGGCATCCCGCTGATTTCTATTATGGCGGAAATGCGGTCGGAACTGTTGGTAATGCTTTTTACCATCCGGTTGATGCCGCGGCTTAAGGATTCAAATTCCCGGTTCCCGCCTACCGTTACCGTGGTGTCAAGGTTGCCGTTTGTGATGGAGGAGAGGTTTGCCATAATACGGTGGATGCCGTCGATGACTTGGCGCCTGACAAGGTAATTTAGGAACAGGATGACGACGGCTTCAATCAAAAGCAAATAGAGCAGGGTATTGAATACCTGCTTTAACAGTTTCTGGAATAAAATTTCCCTTGGCAGGGCGGCGCAGATTAATATGCCATTGTATTCCTGCGCATAGACATACATGGCCTTGCCTTCCCGGCCCTGGGCTATCTGCCCATTGTGGCCGGACAGGTAGCCGATTTGGTAGCATTCTTCCGTAAACTCCTGCTCATCTATACCGTCGGAGTGGCCTAAAATCTCCCCGGTGGAAATGTCCACGGCGTACAGTTCTTCCCCCGTGTCCGTGGGGAACTGGGAGAAAATGTACTCGTAGGTATTCCTGGACTGGGCCTCCATCTGCCGCGTGGGCTCGAATCCCACTTGGACAACGCCTTTTATCCCTTTCCGGGCAACCCCCACATACTGCATGACTTTTTCCTCTGCGGCGTTGGGCTGCGGCTCCTGGATAAGGAAGGCATCGTCCTCAGCATCCAGAAGGGAGAGGAAGGCGCTGGTCTGGGGATGGTCTGCCATGTCAATGCCCACATACTGGGATACGGAGCCGGACACAATCATCCCATTCCCGTCAATGACATGGAGCTCGTCCACATTGAGCAGGTTGGCCAGATACTGCATTTCCCTTACGTCCAGGGAAATGTTTTCCTGCCTGTCAAATATGTATTCGGCTGCCTTTGCACGTGTCAGGTAGTCTTCATCTAAGCTTTTTTTCAGGATTTCCAGTTCCGCCTGGTTGTTTTCCAGCGTGTGGACAATCTGCTCCGATTTTGTCTGGAAGGTGCTGGACTGCTGGGCTTTTAAGCTATGTAAGGTGGACAGGAAATTGATAAAAAAAATAAGCAAAATAGCGCTGGTAATAATTGCAAGGGTGTGGCGGATAAATGTTTTTTGCATGGGTCCCTCCCTAAAGTAATGTGAAATGTTTCTCCTATTATACCCTCTTTTTGGCATTTTATCAGTGCTGTTTCTGCGCAAATGAAGAATGATTTGTAACAAAAAACAGTACCAAGGTACGGGTCCTTGCTACTGTTTTTTGTTATCATATTAGGATTCGGGTATCAAAAGGGTGCGCTGCACCAGGCAGCCTAAAGGCAGCGGCCCTGCCGCCGTTTTTAATCATCTTCCTCCTGTGCGTTGCTGGTGGAGTATACCTGGCGCTTCCTTGCCATTTCATCGCTTTCCAGATATTCGTCGTATGTGGTTACTTTATCAATCATGGCCCCGTTGGGCAAAAATTCAATAATTCGGTTTGCCGTGGTCTGCACTACCTGGTGGTCCCGGGAGGCGAACAGCAGCACGCCGGGGAATTTAATCAGCCCATTGTTAAGGGCGGTAATGGATTCCATGTCCAGGTGGTCCGTGGGCTCGTCCAGAATCAGGATATTGGAGCCCTCAATCATCATCCGGGAGAGGAGCACCCGGACTTTTTCCCCGCCGGAGAGCACCTTCATCCGCTTCACCCCGTCTTCCCCGGCAAAGAGCATCCGGCCCAGGAAGCCCCGGACATAGGTGGCGTCCTTGATTTCTGAAAACTGGGTCAGCCATTCGGCAATCTGCAGGTCATTGTCGAAAATCTGTGTGTTGTCCTTGGGGAAATAAGACTGGCTGGTGGTAACGCCCCATTTGTAATTCCCCTCGTCCGGCTCCAGTTCCCCGGCGAGGATTTGGAACAGGGTCGTCTTGGCAAGCTCGTTGCTCCCCACAAACGCAATCTTATCGTCATGGCCTGCGATAAAGGAAATATTGTCCAGCACCTTTACCCCGTCGATGGATTTGCTTAAATTTTCCACGGTAAGCACTTCATTCCCGATTTCCCGGTTGGGGCGGAAGTCAATATAAGGGTATTTCCGGCTGGAAGGCTTGATTTCATCCAACTGGATTTTTTCCAGCGCTTTTTTCCGGGAGGTCGCCTGCTTGGACTTGGAAGCATTTGCAGAGAAGCGGGAAATAAATTCCTGCAGCTCCTTGATTTTTTCCTCTTTTTTCTTATTGGCTTCCTTCATCTGCTTGATTAAGAGCTGGCTGGACTCATACCAGAAATCATAGTTCCCGGCGTAAAGCTGGATTTTGGCATAGTCGATGTCAGCAGTGTGGGTGCAGACCTTGTTGAGGAAATACCGGTCATGGGACACCACGATAACGGTATTTTCAAAATTAATTAAAAACTCCTCCAGCCATGCAATGGCGTCCAAATCCAAATGGTTGGTGGGCTCGTCCAGGAGCAGGATGTCTGGGTTCCCGAATAAAGCCTGGGCAAGGAGCACTTTCACCTTCTGTTCCCCCGTCAGGTCTTTCATCATGGAGGAGTGGAATTCCGTTTCAATGCCAAGGCCGTTTAGGAGCTGGGCTGCGTCGGATTCTGCATTCCAGCCGTCCATTTCCGCAAATTCCCCTTCCAGCTCGCTGGCCCGGATGCCGTCTGCGTCCGTGAAGTCCTCCTTCATATAGATGGCGTCCTTTTCCTTCATAATGTTGTAAAGGTGCTGGTTCCCCATAATGACGGTATCCAGCACGGGGAATTCATCGTATTTGAAATGGTCCTGCTGCAGGAAGGAGAGCCGCTGGCCGGGGGTAATGATTACGTCCCCTTTGGTAGGCTCAAGCTGCCCGTTCAAAATCTTAAGGAAGGTGGATTTCCCAGCCCCGTTGGCGCCAATCAGGCCGTAGCAGTTCCCTTCGGTGAATTTGATGTTGACGTCCTCGAATAACGCTTTTTTCCCTATCCGCAATGTTACATTGTTTGCACTAATCATATTAAAACCTCGTTTTCTGATATTTTCCATACCTAATTATACATAAAACTCTTTGATTTTCAAGGAAAACAATTGAAAAGAAAGGAATAATTTGGTATGATAGAAAAAGGCTGGGGAGAAAGGTGGCTGCCGCACTAACATAAATTACAATACATATCTTTGCGCATGCAGAAGCAAGCTGTGCCCTGTTCCCCGAAAAATACATGAAATTAACAGGAAAAGTATTGATTTTTTTGGCTATAATTATTATAGTATAAAGGAAGAATTTGTTACTGCCCCGCTTAGCTTTTTGGGTACCAGGCAAAAAGCGCCTGAAATTATGGAGGCGGACAGGATAGTAATAGATTAAATTCAGGCAGGAGGAAAAATGTAATGAAAAGATCTATGAAAACCATGGATGGCAACCATGCAGCAGCACATGCTTCATATGCATACACAGACGTTGCAGCCATCTACCCCATCACACCATCTTCTGTTATGGCAGAAGCAACCGATGAATGGGCAACACAGGGAAGGAAGAACATTTTTGGCCAGACAGTGCAAGTAACAGAAATGCAGTCTGAGGCAGGTGCAGCAGGTACCGTGCACGGATCTTTGGCAGCAGGCGCATTGACTACCACTTATACTGCATCCCAAGGGTTATTGCTGATGATCCCGAACCTGTACAAAATTGCAGGCGAAGGGCTTCCAGGTGTGTTCAATGTATCCGCGCGCTGCGTTGCAACCCACGCACTGAACATTTTCGGTGACCACTCCGACGTTTATGCCTGTCGTCAGACCGGTGCAGCAATGCTCTGCGAATCTTCCGTACAGGAAGTTATGGACTTGACACCAGTAGCACACTGCGCTGCTTTGGAAGGGCACCTTCCCTTCATCAATTTCTTTGATGGTTTCAGGACTTCCCATGAAATCCAGAAAATTGAAACATGGGATTACGAAGATTTGAAAGACATGGTAGATTTGGGCGCAATTGATGCATTCCGCAAGAACGCACTGAACCCGAACCATCCGCGTCTGGACGGTTCTGCACAGAACCCGGATATTTTCTTCCAGACCAGAGAATCCTGCAACACAACATATGACGCTTTGCCAGCAATCGTACAGAAATACATGGACAAAGTCAATGAGAAGATTGGTACAGACTACAAGCTGTTCAACTTCTATGGCGCTGCTGACGCTGAAAAGATTATCATTGCTATGGGCTCCGTATGCGATACCATCGATGAAACCATCGACTACTTAACAGCTAAGGGCGAAAAAGTCGGCGTCGTAAAAGTACGCCTGTACCGTCCGTTCAGCAAGGACGCTTTGATTGCTGCAATTCCTGACACTGTAAAATCCATCGCTGTATTGGACAGGACCAAAGAGCCCGGTTCCCTTGGCGAACCGCTGTACCTTGATGTAGTAGCTGCATTGAAGGGAAGCAAATTCGACGCTGTTAAGATTACAAGCGGGCGTTACGGCTTAGGCTCCAAAGACACCACACCGGGACAGATTATCGCTGTTTACAACAATACAGAAAAAGAAAGGTTCACCATCGGTATCTATGACGACGTTACCAACCTTTCCTTAGAAGTAAAAGAAGACCCAGTAACTACACCGGAAGGGACCATAAACTGCAAGTTCTGGGGACTTGGCGCTGACGGTACGGTTGGGGCAAATAAGAACTCCATCAAAATTATCGGCGATAACACAGACATGTTCGCACAGGCATATTTTGATTATGATTCCAAGAAATCCGGCGGCGTTACCATGTCCCACCTGCGTTTCGGCAAGAAGGCAATCAAGTCTACCTACTTAATCAAGCAGGCAAACTTCGTAGCATGCCACAATCCTGCTTACGTACGCAAATACAACATGGTACAGGAATTAGTTCCGGGCGGCACCTTCCTCCTGAACTGCTCTTGGAGCCCAGAAGAATTAGAAGGCCACCTGCCGGGACAGGTAAAGAGATATATCGCTGAAAACGACATCCAGTTCTATACCATCGACGGTATCAAGATCGGGAAAGAAATCGGGCTTGGCGGGCGTATCAATACAGTACTCCAGTCTGCATTCTTCAAGCTGGCTGCCATCATCCCAGAGGAGCGGGCAATTGAGCTGATGAAGGCTGCTGCAAAGGCAACCTACGGCAAGAAGGGCGACAAGATCGTACAGATGAACTATGACGCCATCGACGCTGGCGCAACAGGCGTTGTAAAGATTGAAGTTCCTGCAAGCTGGAAAGACGCTCAGGACGAAAGCTTTGCAAAAGTTGCAACAGGCAGCCGCCAGGACGTTGTAGACTTTGTAAATGATATCCAGATCCCAGTAAACGGGCAGGAAGGAAATAAGATTCCGGTTTCCATTGTTAAGAAATATGAAAATGGGCAGACACCTTCTGGTTCCGCTGCATTTGAAAAACGCGGCATTGCAGTTGACGTCCCGGTATGGAACCCAGACAACTGTATCCAGTGTAACTTCTGCTCCTATGTATGCCCGCATGCAGTTATCCGCCCGGTAGCATTGACAGAAGCTGAGGCAGCTAATGCTCCGGAAGGCATGCAGACATTGCCAATGACCGGTATGCCAGAGTACAAGTTCAGCATGACAATTTCAGCGCTTGACTGTACTGGATGCGGTTCCTGTGCAAACGTATGCCCGGGCAAGAAGGGTGAGAAAGCCCTTACAATGCAGAACTGCGAAGTAAACGTTGGGGAACAGGCATTCTTCGATTATGCTTTGACTACAGAAAAGAAACCAGACGTAGTGGACAAGTTCAAAGAAACTACCGTAAAAGGTTCCCAGTTCAAACAGCCATTGCTTGAGTTCTCAGGGGCTTGCGGCGGATGTGGTGAAACACCATATGCAAAATTAATCACACAGTTATTCGGTGACAGGATGTACATTGCAAATGCAACAGGATGCTCCTCCATCTGGGGCAACTCCTCACCATCCACACCTTATACCGTAAATGAAAAAGGACACGGCCCGGCATGGTCCAACTCCTTATTTGAAGATGCTGCTGAGTTCGGTTATGGTATGCTCCTTGCCCAGAAAGCAATCAGGGAAAAATTAAGGACCAAGGTAGAAGCATTGGTAGCAGAAGGCAAAAATGCAGACGTAGCGGCAGCAGGGAAAGAATGGCTTGACACCTATGGAATCGGTGCAGTTAACGGAACCGCTACGGACAAGCTGGTTGCAGCTTTGGAAGCATGCGGATGCGACGCTTCCAAGGATATCCTTGCAGAGAAAGACTTCCTCGCTAAGAAATCCCAGTGGATCTTCGGCGGTGACGGCTGGGCATACGATATCGGCTTCGGCGGCGTTGACCACGTACTGGCAAGCGGGCAGGATATTAATGTAATGGTATTCGATACCGAAGTTTACTCCAATACAGGCGGACAGTCCTCCAAGGCTACCCCGACTGGCGCAGTTGCACAGTTCGCAGCAGGCGGAAAAGAAGTGAAGAAGAAAGACCTTGCTTCTATCGCAATGAGCTATGGCTATGTATACGTTGCACAGATTGCTATGGGCGCTGACTACAACCAGTGCATCAAGGCAATTGCAGAAGCAGAAGCATATCCAGGGCCATCCCTGATTATTGCTTACGCTCCATGTATCAACCACGGCATCAAAGTAGGCATGAGCAAGGCCCAGACCGAAGAAAAGAACGCTGTAGAGGCTGGCTACTGGCATAACTTCCGCTTCAATCCTGCATTGAAGAAGGAAGGCAAGGCAGCATTCTCCTTAGACAGCAAAGAGCCTACCGGCGACTACAAGGCATTTTTGAACGGCGAAGTACGTTACAATGCACTTGCAAGGTTCAACCCGGAACGCGCAGAAGAACTGTTTGCTGTTTCCGAAGAACATGCAAAAGAGCGTTATGAATACTTGAAGAAGTTAATCACCCTGTATGGTGAGAACTAAGCCAAATACAAGCCTTAAAGGGCTGGGTATTTGCCCCCCCGCGGCATTCTGTTGCCTGTGGGAATAAAAAGCATCAGCAAAAGCCGTTTTGGACAGGCTGAGCGGGCAGAAGCCCCCTCTGGATTTTATGTTCCCAGAGGGGGCTTTTTATGCTCTTATAGGAAAGACCTTTTTGCGCTAACGTCTTTCCTATAAGATAAAAATAAGGATGCACAGAGTCTGCCCCAGCGAAACGAGGGTACTCACACAAGAGGTAGAGTATTGCTTCGCAATTGTGGTCGGCGCGCAAAGGAAAATAGCTGCTGCCTTTCCCACTGCAGAACCTGCTGCGGTAGGGTGGAATGACGGTAGCTGGAAAGAAAAAAATCCCATATATAGTAAAAAATGACGTATAATGGCATAAAAAACCCTTGTATTATGTACATGTTAGATAAAAGGTTAGTTACTTTTTCCTAACAGTTAGGAAATTATGTAGAAAATATTAATACTTAGATTGCGTATAATAAGACCATGCAGATGAGGCAGAGAAAAATTCTGGAAATATTAAAAGAGAAAAAAGGTTGGATTACAGGAAAAGAGCTATCCACCATCCTGAGCGTTTCGGACCGTACCATCCGCAGCGACATGGAGCAGCTTGGAAAGGATTACAAAGGGATTATTGAATCCAGCGTGCGCTATGGCTACCGGATTACGGGTGAGGTTTCCGAGAAAAGCGATTTGGGGGCGCCGGGGAATATTCCCCAGACTTCTGAGGAAAGATGTAAGTATATCATTGAAAAACTGCTTTTCAACAAACGGAAGCTGAACATTTTTGATCTCCAATATGACATTTATGTCAGCGAGTTTACCATCAAAAATGACATCAAAAAAGTATTCGAAATGCTGGAAAAATATGAGGGCATCGAACTGGTCAAAACAGGCAGCCATATTTACCTGAAGGGAAGTGAGGAAAGCAAACGGTTCGTTTACAAAGATTTGCTTGCTAACGAGACCAAGGGGAACTTTATCAACCTGAACAAGATTGACGAGCTGTTCCCAAATTTCGACCTGATTAAGGTGAAAAATATCCTGGAGGAAATTTTCCAAAAGCACAGCTACCGGGCAAGGGAGGAAACCTTCCCCATGCTGATGATACACGTAGGGGTTTCCATCCAGAGGATGATGGACTGCAACTATGTAGAAACCAGCCAGTGGAGCAGCGGCGTTAAGGATACGCTGGAGTACAGGATTGCCATAGAATTTTTTACCAGGGTAACAAAGGCGTTTTCCTTTGAACTAAATGACAATGAAGTTATTTTATTCGCCAACCTGCTGATTGGCAGGCAAAGGCGTATGCTTTATAAGAAAGAGGATTATCTCATGCAGGCCGAGGAACTGATGCTGAAAATTGTCAGCATGGTCCGGCAGAGGTATGACATTGATTTTGGGGCGGATATGCTTTTTAAGGACGGCCTGGTCCTGCACCTGCAGAACCTGTTAGAGCGGATGCAGCTAAAAGCCATTGCATCAAACGTCTGTCTGGCAGAAATTAAGAGGACTTACCCGCTGGTATTCGAAATGAGCGTATTTATCGGCCATATTGTGGAAGAATACACGAAAACCTCTATTTCGGAAGATGAAATTGGATTCCTGGCAATCCACCTTGGGGCGGCATATGACAGGCTGAATATCAAGTATTACTACCATGTGGTGCTGATACAGCCAAACAGCGATGCCATGTCAGGCGCCTGCAAGAAGAAAATATTGGAGCGTTTTGGGGAACGGATCGTCATAGACACGGTGCTGGGCTATTACGAAGCGCCTGTTATTGAGGGCTTGCGCCCTGACTTGATTATTTCTACCATACCCCTGAGCCATGAGCTGGATATCCCCACCATTATCATCAGCATGTTTGTAAATACAAACGATGAATATAAGATTTTCAAGGCAATTACGGATTTGGATAAACGGCACTGCAAAACAGAGTTTGACAACTTTATCAAAGGGCTGATCCAGGAGGAATATTACTATTACAACCTGGAGTGCGACACCTATGAGGAAGTTATCAGCTATATGTGCGACCGGATGTGCGAAGGAGGCCGGGTGGAGGAAGGGTTTAAGGAATCCACCTTTGAACGGGAGAAAATGGCATATACCTCCTTCAGTTACGGTTATGCCATCCCCCATGCGCTGAATTATCTTGCTGTCCAGTCCACCATGAGCATTGCCATCCTGAAAAAACCGGTGGAGTGGGGGGACTACCAGGTATGCCTTGTACTGTTCCTGGCCATCCGGGAGGATGAGAAAGACCTGCTGAAAATTTTCTTTGACTGGTTTGGGAGTATCTGCGACGATACCTTGCTGTTATCCAAAGTCCGCAAGGCGAGAACAGCCAAAGATTTTGTAGAGTTGATAGAATAGGGAGGCAGCTATGAGAAAAAAGCAAAATGTTGTGCCTGCGCCTGAACCAGCGCCATGGAACCGGAGAGGATTTGCCTATGTGCTGGACGGATACCTGGGTTCGGCCTTCAGCGCTATTCCGGTAGGCCTTCTGTGGAACATGCTTACGGGGGAAGACGTCATTAACACGGACTTAACCCAGTTCCAGGTTCCTTATGGTTACCTTGCGGGGCTGCTGGGGCTTGTGTTTGGCGCAATTTATTTCTTTGTTATCCCTATGTGGGTATGGAAAGGGCAGACCCTTGGGAAACGGCTGATGAACATCCGTATTATTGGGGAGGACAATAACCCTCTCCCGGCAGGCCGCCTTGCAGTGCGGCAGATTTTTGGGGTGATGGTTTTTGAAGCCGCATTCCTGCTCACAGGGCAGTATGCAGTACAGATGCTGACCATGCTGACCTTTGGGGTGACGAAAAAAGCATTGAGTTATCTACTGTTCGGCGTATTCCTTGTTTCTTGCTGGCTCGCTTACCGGGATGGGAAGGCAGCCCACGATATCTGGGCTAAGAGCAAGGTAGCCGACGGAAAAGAATAAATAATAATGAAAGGGAAAGGTGACTATTATGGAAGAAATGGAAATGATCTGTTTTAAGATTATCTCTGCGGTAGGGGAGGCTAAGAGTGATTATATCTCTGCCATCGAGGCTGCGAAAAAAGGGGATTTTGAAAAAGCAGAAGAAGCAATGAAGCATGGGGCTTCCTGCTATGTCAACGGGCATAAAGAGCATGCAGGGCTGATTAGCAAAGAGGCAAGCGGTGAAAAGACAGAAGTATGCCTGCTGCTGATGCATGCAGAGGACCAGCTAATGGCTGCGGAGACAATTAAATTATTGGCTTCGGAGTTAATAGAACTATACAAAAATAAATAGGAAGGAAAGGAGGAGAAAAGACATGAAAAGATTCTATTTATTCTGTAACGCAGGAATGTCCACCAGCCTTCTGGCAAGCAAAATGCAGAAGACGGCGGATGCAAACAAGTTGCCTATTGAGGTTAAGGCATTTTCAGACTCACAGATGGGGGACATCGTAAATGAGTTCAATCCGGAAGTCATCCTTCTGGGGCCGCAGGTAAAGCACCTGTATGAAAAAGTTTCTGAACGCTATGGACAGGACCATCTCGTTGCGGTAATTGACAGCACAGATTACGGCAACATGGACGGGGAGAGAGTGCTGAAAAAAGCGATGAAGCTTTACAAAGAAAGCAAAGGAAAGTAGAGGAAAGTAAGTTATGATGCAAAAACTTGAAAAGTTCTTGATGCCCGTTGCAAATACGCTGTCCAAGAACAAGGTACTGTCTGCCATCAGGGATGGTTTTCTGATTACGGTTCCCATCACCATTGTGGGTTCTATTTTCCTGTTGATTGCCAACTTCCCGTTGGAAGGCTTCCTGAACTTGATGACATCCGTCTTTGGGGAAGGATGGGATGCATATCTGGGCAGAGTATCTGCCATTGCGTTTGACTGTGTGGCTGTCCTGGGTGTTTTGAGTATTGGATATTGCTATTCACGGGAGAAGGGGCTAGAGAACCGTATTGGTGGTGCAGTAGTAGCACTGGTGTGCTTTTTGATTATTACCCCCCAGAAAACATTTGTAGAAGTAGAAGGAGCCGCAGAAGCAGCGTCTTTCAGCGGGTTCCAGTTTACATTTCTGGGAACGGCAGGGATGTTCCTGGCGATGATTACGGCCATCCTGTCGGTTGAGATTTACGCATGGGCGATCCGGAAAAAGCTCGTAATTAAGATGCCGGACGGCGTGCCCCCTGCAGTTATGGAATCCTTTGCTTCCTTGATTCCTTCTGCAATTGCAATGACAATATTCTTTGTTGTAGGCATTATCTTTGACCATACATCTTTTGAATATGTACATTACTTTATTTACAAAGTGCTCCAGGCTCCTCTGGTTGGGCTTGGCAGGCTGTCTGGGTTTGAAGTTATCTACCAGTTCCTGTCTACCCTGTTCTGGTTCTTCGGCATTAACGGGCCGGCAGTAACCAACACTATTTTCAGCCCGATCCATAAGGTGCTGACAGTGGAAAACTATGAGGCAGCACAGGCAGGCCTTGAAATGACAAATATCTTTACGGCAGGCTTCTCCGATTTCTTCTGTAACTTCGGCGGCGGCGGATCTACCTTAGGCCTTGTTATTATGATGGCTTTCTTAGGGAAATCCAACCGTATGAAGACATTAGGCAAGCTGTCCTTGCCAGCCGGAATTTTCGGGATTAACGAACCGTTAATCTTTGGCCTTCCGATCGTATTGAACCCGTTGATGGCAATCCCGTTTATCCTTGTGCCGGTTATCAACACAATTATTGGGTATCTGGCTACAGTTTCAGGGATTATGCCCATTACCCTGGGCGTACAGCTGCCATGGACCTGCCCGATTTTCTTCTCAGGTTTCTTGGTAACAGGTTCAGTTATGGGTACGGTTGTCCAGGCCGTACAGCTTGTAGTGGACGTTCTAGTTTACTATCCGTTCTTCAAGCTGCTTGACGGCAGGTATCTGGATGATGAAAAGAAGAAAGATGGGCAGTCAGATGAAATTGATGATTTGTCCTTCGATGACTTGGAATTTGATTAAAGCGCCAGTGATATAAGGCGGCAGCAATGCAGCGCCCCTTCCCGCGCCTGTCCCAGTGTTACAGTGCGCTAGGGAAAGGGCGGGGCGGGGCGCTGTAAAATTGGGACAGGAGATGGATTATGAATATCGTATTAATTTTTGACCAGGGGCTGGCAGGCGCCGGAGGGAAATCGAATCCTAACGTAGGCCTGACAGCAGTAAAAGGCGGGGTTGGATCAGCGCTGATGATGGAATCCCACTTTGAAAAAATTGGGGCTAAGGTAGCGGCAACCCTTTACTGCGGCAATGAATACTTCCTGAACAACCAGGACGAGGTTGTAACGAAAATGACTGCTATGGTAAAGAAGGTAAAGCCAGACTTTGTAGTATGCGGCCCTTGCTTTAATTTTCCAGATTATGCAAAAATGGCGGCTATGATTTCAGCCTCCGTCTTAGAAAACACGGAGTTTAAGTCCTGTGCCATGATGTCTGTGGAAAATGGGGATACAATTGCAAATTACAAGGATAAGACGCCTATTGTAAAAATGCCGAAAAAGGGCGGGACCGGGCTCAATGACAGCTTTTCAGACCTGTGCGACCTGATTCAGGCAACGGTTCAGGGCTCTGGCGAACTGGAAAGCATTAAACAACGCGTCTGCTATTAAGTCAAATACCCCGTAGCAAGCTACGGGGCATGACCTGACTTGTTTTTTCCGCCCCAAGGGGGCGGGGTATTTGCACCCGCGGGGCACTTACCCTCGCGGCATTCGCAAAATATCCGTGCGCGCGGCTGCTTGGCCCATTGCCCGCGGAAATAAAGAATATAAAAGGGCGGGTGATGCCGGAAAAGCCGCAGGGCTTTCGATTCTGGCATCACCGGCTTTTTCAAAAGGAGAAGTATGGACAGAGAACGATTAGAACGGTTATGTAACAGTTTTGGGGTAAGCAGCGGGGAACAGGCAGTGGCCCGTATTTTACAGGATGGTTATGGGGCTTTGTGCGACGAGTTAAAATACGACCGCTTAGGCTCTGTTTTTGGCATTAAGAAATCAAAGAACCCGGATGCAGCTACTTTCATGGTTGCATCTCCCCTGGACGAAGTGGGCCTGATGGTTTCGGAAGTAAAAAAGGATGGGACTTTAGCCTTCATCCCACTGGAGGGCGTTGCATGCAGTTCCCTCCTGCACCAGCGTGTGCGCATCCTGACAAGGGAAGATACGTTGGTTGACGGTGTCATAGGCATGGACAAAAAGGCATTGGAAGATTCTTGTGAGGTTAAAAATGCAGATGACTTATTTATTGCCTGCGGTTTGGATGCCGAGGAAGTAAAGGAACAGATCCATCCGGGAGACTTGGCAGGGTATGCATCCACATTTACAGAACATCGTGGGATTGTAATGGGGAAATCCCTGTTCCCGCGGGTGCTCAACGAAGTTACGCTGGAACTTTTGGAGAAGGTAAAGGATGAGGAATTTGACTTCCATTTGGCAGTAGGCGGCATTGCCCAGTCTGTCATAGGATACCGGGGGACAAAGACGGCTACTTATGTGGTACGGCCGGATGCGGCTATTGCACTTACGGGATTTGATACGGCAAAACGGAAAATTAAGCTGGGGGACAAGGTAATCCTTGGGCTTTACGACCGGCAGATGCTGCCTTCCCAGGCACTCCTTAAGGACTTTTCCGGGCAGGTGGAAACAAAGGCTTATTTCGGCCTGATGGGGAATGACGGCTCCTTTATCCATAAGACCTTAAAGGGGACGCCTGCCATCAGTACAGGGATTGCCGTGGACAATCTGGGAAGTGCCAATGAAATCTGCAGGGCCGGTGATGTGGACAGCCTGGTGGATGCACTGGCTTCTTACCTGCATACCATAGATTCGAAGAAAATTGCAGAGTTTGGGATGGGTGACGTGAATGATTAATTTAGTAAAATTAGAACGGATCTGCGGTGCCCCGGGCATTTCCTCCTTTGAGCAGGAAATTGGCAGGATTCTGGAAGAAGAATATACAAGCCTTGGCTTTGCCTGCGAGAAGGACCGCCTTGGCAGCGTAGTTGCAGATAAGTGCAAGGACCAGCCCGGGCCTAAGATGATGGTTGCCGCCCATATGGACGAAGTGGGTTTTATGGTAGAGGAGATTGACGAAAATGGTTTCCTTAAGGTAAGGCCTATCGGGAGCTGGTGGAGCCACCTCATCCTGGGGCAGTGGTACACCGTTGTCACAAAGGACAACCGGCAGTACCCGGCGCTGATGGGCAGCATGGCTACCCATGGGCTGCCGGCAGAGATCAAGAATAAGACAGTCAAGATGGAAGACGCCTACCTGGATTTGGGGGCAGGGAGCCAGGAGGAGGTACGTTCCCTTGGGATTGCCGTAGGGGACATGGTATCCCCATGGACGCACTTTGAGGTTATGCAGAACCCGAAGTATGTGTCCTGCAAGGCATTTGACGACCGGATTGGCAATTACATTATGCTGGAAGCTGCAAAAGAGCTGCGCGGTGAAACCCATACCCCGTTATACCTGGCAAATACCGTCCAAGAGGAACCGGGGCTCCGGGGGGCAAGGACAGCCGTGGAGTGGGTGCACCCGGACATTGCATTTGCCATTGATACTACATTGGCTGGCGATACGCCGGCAAACCACAATATCTGCGCATTGGGGAAGGGCGTGGTGCTTTCCATGATTGACTCCAATTCCATAGCCCCAAGGAAGCTGGTAAAGTATGTGGAAGGGATTTGCAAAAAACACCACATTGATTATCAGTATGCAGTATTCAATAAGGGCGGGACGGATTCCGGGAATATACACAAGGCCTTTGACGGCGTGCTTAATATGACCCTGTCTATCCCCATCCGGTATATGCATACGAACCACAGCATGATACACACAGACGATGTGGAAGCCTGCATCCGCCTTGTGTGCGAGATTGCAAAAGATATGGATGCAGAAGTATTTGAAAGTTTATTATAAATAGCAGGAGCCCAACCAGGGCTTTTGCAGAGTGGAGGGCAATACAATGTATGGAATTATAGCGACATGGAGAATGGCGAAAGAGGGCATTGAAGCTGCGGACAAAATGTTAAAGGAAGGGGATACTTCCGGCAACGCAATTGAAACGGCCATAAAGGCAGTGGAGGATTTCCCCTATTACAAATCCGTAGGCTACGGCGGGCTGCCCAACGAGGAGCAGGTGGTGGAACTGGATGCCGGCTATATGGACGGGGACACCATGGCAGTGGGGGCAATTGGGGCAATCAAGGACTTTGCAAACCCTGTCAGCATCGCAAGGAAGCTTAGCGAGGAAAAAGTCAACAATGTATTGGTAGGCGTTGGGGCGGAAAAATATGCCCGGGAAAAGGGCTTTGAGGAGAAGGAAATGCTCACAGACCGGGCAAAGGCTTTTTACCGCAAGCGGAAAAAAGAGATGGATCAGGAGTTAAAGCCCTATGACGGCCACGACACCGTAGGAATGGTCTGCCTTGACAAGTCCGGGACTGTGACGGCAGCTACCAGCACCAGCGGGCTCTTTATGAAGCGGAGCGGCCGCGTAGGGGATTCCCCTGTGGTAGGCTCTGGCTTTTACGCAGATTCCGAGGTGGGCGGCGCAACCGCAACCGGCCTTGGGGAAGATTTGATGAAAGGCTGTATTTCTTATGAAATCGTCCGGCTGATGGGAGAAGGGCTTTCTCCGCAGGACGCCTGTGAGAAGGCAGTGAATGATTTGGACCGGAAACTGAAAGAAAAACATGGCGGAGCCGGGGACTTGTCCGTAGTTGCCATGGACTGCAAGGGGAACTTCGGCTGCGCGACTAATATTGGCGGCTTTTCCTTCAGCGTTGCTGCCGAGGGGCTGGAACCCATTGTATATCTGGTAACAAGGGAAGAAGACGGCCACTGCACCTTTAAGGAAGCAGACAAAGAGTGGCTGGAAGAATATATGCGCGTACGCATGGCCCCAGTAGAAGAATAAAGGGTGGAAAAGTATGAAGGAAAAAATTATCAAACAGGTGGGGGAGCTGCTCCCCTCCCTTGTGGAAGACATTAAAACAATCTGCAATATGGATTCCCGGCAGGATGAAGCTGCCCCAGGGCATCCCTTTGGGAAACGTGTCACAGACTGCTTAAATAAAGCCTTGGAAATTGCCGGAGGGATGGGCTTTGAAACAGAAAATGTAGGGAATCAGGTTGGGATTGTATCCTATGGGCCTGATACGGAGGAATACCTTGCATGCGTAGGGCATCTGGACGTGGTGGACATAAACGGCGTGTGGAAAACAGATCCCTTTGTATGCACGGAAAAGGACGGCACTTTGTATGCAAGGGGCGTCCTGGACAATAAGGGTCCCATGTTCTGCTGCCTGTATGCATTGAAAGCCCTGGTAGATTTGGGGTATGAGTTCCCCATCAAGGTGAAGATTATCTTTGGGACCAATGAGGAAACAGGGATGGAGGATATGAAATGGTATTTTAAAGACCACAAATATCCTAAGCTGGGCTGGACCCCGGACTGCAAATACCCGGTAATCTATGCGGAACGCGGGCGGGCGGCTTTCCGTTACAGCCTGCCTAAGGAAGAAGTAGGGGAACTGTTCGCGTTCATGAATGAATTTGTGCTGAACCAGAACGACCTGTCCGCCAGCCTTGGGGTAGATTATTCGGACGAGGAATTTGGGAAGAACCAGGTAAGGAAGGCAGAGCTTTTTGAGGATGGGGATACCTGCGGCCTTACGCTGGTTTCCAGCTATCCGGCATCGTATTCCTTAGATACCATGAAAGAGTCCCTGGAGAAGATTTGCAAGCCGCATATGTCCGTTTCCCTGGATTCTAACTTAGACCCGGTATTTTTTGAAAGGGACACTTATCTGGTGAAAACCTTAGAGCATGTGTATGAGGAAATCATGCAGGAGGACGGCAGCGCAGTGACAACCACCGGGGGCAGCTATGCCAAAGTGGTGAAAAACATTGTGCCTTTCGGGCCAAGCTTCAAGGGTCAGAAGGGGATCGGCCATATGCCGGACGAGTGGATGCGGATTTGCGATATCGAAAAGAACGCACAGATTTATGCCTATGCATTTTATGAGCTGATGCAGGGGCTGTAACCAGGACAGCAGAAGATATGGAGGAAAGGATTTACGGCGGCGTGTGCCTTGACGTAAGTCCTTCCTTTTATACAGCGCTGCATTTCAGAAAGGAATGGATAAAAATTATGAAAAGACTTGGGATTTCTGTATACCCAGAACGCGCCCCAAAAGAAGCGTGTTATGAATATATGAAGCTGGCAGGAAAATATGGGTTCCAGAGGGTATTTACCTGCCTTCTGTCAGTGAAGGAAAGCAAGGAGCAGATCGTGGCTGAGTTTACGGAATTCTGCAAGGTTGCCCATGAGAACGGCCTTACGGTATCAGTGGACACCAACCCGGAAGTATTTAAAAGGCTGGAAGCGTCCCCCTTTGACTTATCTGTCTTTGCAGAAATGGGCGTGGATATCATCCGCCTGGACGGCCATTTTGGGGAACTGGAAGACATCCAGATTACGCGGAACCCCTATGGGATCCTGGTTGAATATAACGCTTCCTGCACCATGGCGCTGGACATGATGGTGGAGAAGGGGGCTGACAGGGGAAATATGTGCATCTGCAGCAATTTCTATCCCCAGAGGAATACGGGCATGGGATTAAGCCGGTTTCAGGAACTGAACAGCCGTTACCAGCCGCTGGGCCTGACCAACGCTGCCTTTGTAACCAGCAGGGAAAAAGAAACCCACGGCCCATGGGAGGTTTACGACGGGCTTCCTACCCTGGAAATCCACAGGGACCTGCCCATTGACCTGCAGCTGCGCCACTTAAATGCTTTGGGTTTCTGCAATGACTTTATGGTTGGGAACGCCTTTGCCAGCGAAGCGGAGCTGAAAGCCATGGCGGAAACAGATTTGAGCAAGCCGGTGATGAAGGTGGATGTGGAGGAAGGGATTTCCGATACAGAACGGGAAATTATTACCTGTGGGTTCCATGCATCACGGGACGACTCCAATGAACTGGTTGTCCGCTCCAGCTTCACCAGGATGAAATATAAGGACCAGGACATTGTGCCCCGCGGGAACCAGAAGGATGTGTTTACAAAAGGCGACGTCATTATTGTCAACGACAATTTGAAGCACTACGCTGGGGAACTGATGGTTGTCTTAGATGAAATAAAAGCTACGGACGACTACAATTATGTAGGCCATCTGGACAAAGGCGAGCAGTTAGTCTTAGACTGTGTCCGCCCGGCACATGCCTTTGGGCTGATTATCCGGTAGGGGCCGCGGGCAGAGGCTGCCTTGGGGCGGCGGCCTGCCCGGCATGGAACAGGCAGGCATGCAACAGAAAAGGAGGACATATGGAAAAGATTGTAGAGATATGCTGTGGAAGCTATGAAGACGCCCTTGCAGCATACAGGGGGGGCGCAAAGCGCATTGAACTGAATAGCGCCCTGTACTTAGGGGGGCTGACGCCTTCCCTGGGTACCCTTTTGCTGGCAAAAAAGAATACGGACCTGAAAATTATTGCAATGGTAAGGCCCAGGGGGGCAGGCTTTTGCTACAGCGGGGATGACTTTGCGGTAATGAAAGCGGATGCAGAGCTTTTGCTTGAGAACGGCGCCGACGGCATTGCCTTTGGGTTCCTTGGCAGGGATGGGGAACTGGAAGAAAGCCAGACCAGGGAAATGGTGGAAATCATCAAGAAGCACCACGGGGAAGCCGTATTCCACCGGGCGTTCGACTGTGTGGAAAATCCCTTACGCACCATGGAAAAGCTGGTGGAACTGGGAATTGACCGTGTCTTAACCAGCGGCGGGAAGGAAAAAGCCGTGGAAGGCAGGGAGATGATCCAGGAACTGCAGGAAACGTTTGGGGGCCGGATTGAGATTTTAGCCGGCAGCGGCGTCAATGCAGGGAATGCAAAAGAGCTGATGGAGCAGACAGGGATCTTCCAGGTCCACAGTTCCTGCAGGGGATGGCTGGCTGACCCCACCACGGAAGGGCCGGAGGTAACTTATGCCTATGCGGCGCCGCCCCACAATAAGGATTATGAAGCAGTAGATGAAAAATTAGTAAAGAAGCTGGTTGATGCCATATGAATTTCCAACAATTAAGAAATAACGATAAGGTGCGCTTTGCGTACACCCTTGTAAGCGTGATCTTTGCCGGCTTTATGCAGGCGGCTGTCATGCAGATTTTTATGATACCGATTAACTTGCTTTCCAGCGGGTTTACCGGGGTGGCTATTTTGCTGGAAAAGATTACCTCTACCTTTTTTGGGTTTTCTTTTTCCGTATCCTTGGGCATGTTGGCCTTAAACATCCCGGTAGCCATCCTGTGCAGCAAAAGCATCAGCAAGCGTTTTACCCTTTTTTCGCTGCTGCAGGTATTTTTTGCCAGCCTTTTTTTGCGGGTGCTGGATTTTGAGCCGCTTTTTGACGACGTCCTGCTGAATGTGATTTTCGGCGGATTCCTGTATGGGATTATGACGGTGATTGCCCTGAAAGGGAATGCTTCCACCGGGGGCGTGGACTTTGTGGCATTGTATATTTCAAATAAGAAGGGGAAGTCTATCTGGAGCTATGTCTTTGCATTTAACGCAACCCTGATTACCATTTTTGGCTTTATGTTTGGCTGGGAATATGCCGGGTATTCGATTTTGTTCCAGTTTATTTCCACTAAGACCATTGATTCTTTCTACCACAGGTACGAACGTATGACGATGCAGGTTACCACCACGAAGCCCGACGACGTCATCAAGGCCTATGTGTCGCAATACCGGCACGGGGTTTCCCGGGTAGACGGGGTCGGCGGCTACAGCGGGAAAGAGGTAAGCCTTCTGCACACGGTAGTGTCCAGTTATGAGATACAGGACATTGCCAAGCTGATGCGCGGGGCAGACCCCCATGTGATTATCAATACCTTTAAGTCAGAGGACTTCTATGGGGGATTTTACTTAAAGCCTATTGAATAACCTGCTAAAATTTTGCAAAGAGCGTGATGCAGAACATGCCATTTTCACAGAAGCAGTCAATGGCGCCGCCAATTTTATCGGAAAAAGCTTGGATGCTCCTCATGCCAAGCCCGTGGCCTGCGCCTTTGCTGCTTTTGGGAAGGCCTGTCTGGGAATCGAAGGCAGGTTTTTCCTGGCATTTGTTTTTCATCTGTATGAACAGGCGGTCACCGCTGCAGCGGATGTTGGCTTTGATATAGCGGCGTCCCTGCCCATAGCCTTTGACGCAGATTATGGCATTTTCAAACAGGTTTGCCACCACTGCAGCCAGCTCATACTGGTTGACGGGGAGCACTTCGGACACCATAATGTCCAGTTCCGCTTCAATGCCAAAGGATTCCGCCCGCTCCATCATTTCTGAAACAATAGTATTGACAACCATGTTGCAGCAGTATTTCTTCACTTTATTTTCGTCTGCCACATTGCTGATATGGGACATAATATTCCCGATTTCCCCATATTCCCCCTGGCTGAGCAAATGGAGTATCATGTTGGCGTAATGCCGCATGTCATGGCGCAGGATCCTTAATTTCTGCTCGGACTGCTCCACAAGGTAATATTGGTTTTCCAAGCCCTTGATGTAAGTTTCAAAAAGGGCGTTTTTGTAGTAAATGTCTTTGCGCTTGGATTCGCTCTCAATATACCGCAGCACTACCACATAAGACACGCACATGGTAGCCATCATGCAGAGGGTGCCAAGGATGTTGTGGGGGTTATCGTAAAGTGAGTATGGGAAGAACCCTATGAAGGTAAAGCTGCAATAAAAAAAGACAGGGATCAGGCACAGCTCCCACCAGTCCGTGGTATATTCATTTTCAATCTGCTTAATTAATGTATTACGCAGCACTTTTTTTAAAAGGAAAAGGATGGCCAGGTGCATGGAAAATTTTATCAGCAGGACAAGGGCGGGTTTTTTTGTAGCAATAAGAAGGATAGGGGAGAAAATGCCCCCGATAAGCGTATAATTGGAGGCGCTCAGCCCGATAAAGAGGGCTTTGCCGTTCCTTCTTTTGGAAATAAGGATGCCTGTGGACTGGATGGTGACAATCTGCAGGATACTGACTGCCACATAGCAGAAGCCGCTGTCTGGGAATATGTTGATCTTTAAGATATCAGTGGCGGTCAGAAAGAAAATGGAGGAAACGCATATAAGCTGGGTCACTTTCTTAGAATACCGGTGGCTTGTGAACAGGTATAGGAACGTCATGATAAATATATTGCTTATGGTATAGGAGATGTTGTTAAAATATTCCATTTTTTCCCTCATTTGGATTAGGACGCCAAAAGCACCGTAATCTCATTTGTATGATTAGGATGCCAAAAGCACCTTTGGTGCAGCGCTCATCCCATCTATTGTCATTGCAAATGAATTTGCATTTCAATAGGTGGGATAGAGCGGGTGCGGCGCACCCTTTTGGCATTCTGATCATTTGTACTGTTCAGAGATAAAATTAAGGTATTGCCTCTTTACGTTTGCCGTGTTCTTTTTGCTGATGGGGATGGCTGCGCCGCTGTCCATGGTAAGGCTGCTGCCTTCCAGCCTTTTCACATAATTTAAATTAATCAGGAATGACTTATGGACCTGCATGAAGTTGCCTTCCTGGAGCAAGGCCTTGATTTCATCATCAAAAGACTTGCGGATAAATATGCTGGTAATGTCTGAGCCGTCCGTTAGGTGGACGTTTAACATGCGGGAAATGTTTTCGATATACTCTATTTTGGAGCAGGGGATGCTTACCAGCCCTTGTTTGGTCTTGACAAGGTATACCGGCCCTTTTTTCCGTTCCTGGGAAGAACGGGCGCAGTCCAGCGCTTCAAAAAAATTTCCTTCTTTGATTGGCTTTAACAGATACCTTACGGCGTGGAGGCCGTAAGCGTCTAAGGCAAAGTCGTCGGAGGAAGTAATGTAAATGATTGCCGCGCCGCTGCCGGAGTTTTTGATTTGGCTCCCAAGGCTAATGCCGGTAGTGCCGGACATCAGGATATCCAGGATATAAATATCGGCTAGCGCCCCTTTCTGGATCTGGCGGGATAATTGGGCAGGGTCTGTATATTTTTCCACTTCAAAATCTGCTTGGGGGTATTGCTCCTGGTATTTCCCCAACAGGATTTCGATTGCTGCTAAGTCCTTGATGCTGTCGTCACAGATTGCGATTTTCATACATTTTTCCTCAAAAAAATACTGCCAAGCGAATGACAGGATTGTATCTATATGGTAAATTATGCTGTTGTAAATGCAGGAAATTTGCCATTCCGTCGAATATTTCGGTGAAATTTGGAAGGTACCTGCTAAAAAATACAATAACATATATTTTCGGCTATTTCAAGTAAATTCTGAAATAGTTTTCTTAGTTATTTGCCTTAATTGGAAATTTTTTTAATCCTACAGGGCATCCGGCTTGTTCTTCTATAGGAAAGACCCTGTCACGCTAACGCGTGAAAGTATCTTTCCTATAGAAGAACAAAGCTTTTATCGCACTGCGGCGGGTATGAAATCTGTCGCAAAGCGACCCGCCGCAGGCGGAGAATCCTGCAAAGCAGGATTCTTTGTTCATAAAAATTTGAAAAATCAGTTCCCATACCATCCTTTTTGTGGTAAAATACACCCTGATTCAGATACAGGTACAATAAGAAAATCCGAAGGAGTAGGGATATGGTAAAAGTAGTAAAATTTGGTGGGAGCTCCCTTGCAAATGCAGGGCAGTTCGCCAAGGTTGCAAAGATTATACAGGAGGACCAGAACCGCCGCTATGTGGTGCCCAGCGCGCCGGGGAAACGCAATGCAAAGGATACGAAGGTAACGGACATGCTGTACCAGTGCTATGCCTTAGCGGAAGCAGGGGAGGACTTTAAGCCGCTCCTGAAAAAAATCCGGGAACGGTACGACTCTATTATCAACGGGCTGAACCTGAATTTTTCCCTGAACAAGGAATTTGAAACCATTGCAGGGAATTTCCAGAATAAGGCGGGGGCGGACTACGCAGCTTCCCGGGGGGAATACTTAAACGGCATTATTATGGCGAATTATCTGGGCTTTCCATTTGTGGACGCGGCGGAAGTGATCCGGTTTGACAGCCAGGGGGAATTTGACGCGGACACCACGGACAGAATCCTTTCAGAACGCCTAAAGGGCTGTGAATATGCGGTGATCCCCGGTTTTTACGGAGCCAGGGAGGACGGCATGGTAAAGACCTTTTCCAGAGGGGGGTCCGACATTACCGGCTCCATTGTGGCAAAGGCCGTGCGGGCAGACCTCTACGAGAACTGGACGGATGTATCAGGGTTCCTTGTAGCGGATCCCAGGATTATCCACAAGCCGGAAGTAATTAAGGTGATTACCTACCGGGAGCTGCGGGAGCTGTCTTACATGGGCGCTACGGTCCTCCATGAGGACGCTGTGTTCCCTGTGCGCAAGGAGGGGATCCCTATTAACATCCGCAATACCAACGCCCCGGAGGACGAGGGGACTTTGATTGTGGAGAGTACCTGCCGCCAGCCGGATTATACCATTACGGGGATTGCAGGGAAGAAGGGCTTTGTGGCAGTTAATATTGACAAAGACATGATGAACGCGGAAGTCGGGTTTGGCCGCAAGGTGCTTGCTGCTTTTGAAGAACACGGGATTTCTTTTGAGCATGTGCCTTCCGGGATTGACACGATGACGGTGTTCGTGCACCAAGAGGAGTTTGAGGGGAAAGAGCAGCAGGTGCTGTCTGCCCTCCACCGCAAGGCCAAGCCTGACAGCATTGACCTGGAAGGGAACCTGGCCCTGATTGCAGTGGTAGGCCGGGGCATGAGATCCACCCGGGGGACGGCAGGGAGGATATTTTCTGCCCTTGCCCATGCGAACGTAAATGTGAAGATGATAGACCAGGGATCCAGTGAACTAAACATTATCATAGGGGTGCAGAACAGTGATTTTGAGGAAGCAATCCGGGCAATTTACGATATCTTTGTGGTAACGCAGATTTAGGCAAAAAAATGTCAAATGACAGGAGAAATTTCCCACAGAATATGTTAAAATAGATTAGGGTGCCAAAAGCACCTTTGGTGCTACGCTCATACCATATATTGTTATTGCAAATCAATTTGCACATCAATATATGGTATAGAGCGGGTGCGTCGCACCCTTTTGGCACCCTAATCTTAAAATAAAAAAATCCCAGATACAACCAGTTCACAAAAAAAGGAGTATGAAGTATGAGGAGAATACGCAGATTTTCAATTGGAAAACCAATCCGCACAGAAGCAGCAGTACAGGAAATACCAAAAGAAAAAGGAGATTTCCCTTATTTTACCCGGGTGCAGGGCATTGCGCTGAAGGCAGACGGGAACTCCCAGGAAACAATGGTGCAGATGGATTACCTGTGCTTCCAGATGGGCCCGGAGGACAGGGTTTATGGGTTAGGGGAGCAAGTCAGGGGGATTAATAAGCGGGGCTGGCTCTATGAGAGCAACTGCACCGACGACCCCAACCATACGGAGGACAAACGCGCCCTGTACGGCGCCCATAATTTTTTTGTGGTAGACGGGGAGCATACATTTGGCGTATTTTTGGATTATCCCGGAAAACTTTCTTTCGATATTGGATATACAAAACTGGATGAGCTGCGCATTACGCCGGAGGACTGGAACATGGACCTTTACCTGCTGGAGGGGGACAGCATCCTTGGGATTGTTACGGCCTTCCGTAAGCTGGTGGGGAGAAGCTATATTCCCCCCAAGTGGGCCTTTGGGTTTGGCCAGAGCCGCTGGGGCTACCAGAGCGCAGAGGATATCCGCGCCGTTGTCAGGGGCTACCGGGAACAGCAAATCCCCTTGGACAGCGTGTATATGGACATTGATTATATGGAGCGGTTTAAAGATTTTACCATAGATGGGGCCCGGTTCCCGGATTTCCCAAGGTTCGTGGAGGAGATGGAAAAAGAGCATATCCATCTGGTGCCCATTATTGACGCAGGGATCAAGATAGAGGAAGGCTATGAGGTATACGAGGAAGGCCTTGAAAAAGGGTATTTCTGCAAGGATGGGGAAGGGAAGGAATTTGTAGGGGCCGTATGGCCGGGAAAAGTCCATTTCCCGGATGTGCTGGACCGAGAGGCAAGGAAATGGTTCGGCAGCAAGTACAAATTCCTTCTGGACCAGGGAATTGAAGGGTTCTGGAACGATATGAACGAGCCTGCCATCTTCTATTCGGAAAAAAACCTGAATAAAGTAATGAAGGAAATCAAGGCCATCAAAAATGACAATATGGACATGTGGGAAGTATTTGCATTTAAGGATTTAGTCAGCGGGCTTGCCAATAATCCGGAGGATTACAAGAGCTTTTACCATACAGTGGACGGAGAAACGGTGCGCCATGACAAGGTCCACAACCTGTATGGGTACGGAATGACAAGGGCAGCCGGGGAGGCCTTTGAGGAGCTTGCACCGGAAAAGCGGATCCTGATGTTTTCCCGGTCGTCTTATATTGGGATGCACCGTTACGGCGGCATTTGGATGGGGGACAACAAGTCCTGGTGGTCCCACCTGCTGCTGAACCTTAAGATGCTCCCTTCCTTGAATATGTGCGGGTTTTTGTATACCGGGGCAGATTTAGGGGGCTTCGGGGCAGACGTGACAGAGGATTTGCTGCTGCGCTGGATGGCCCTTGGGATTTTTACGCCACTGATGCGCAACCACTCCGCGCTGGGCACCAGGGACCAGGAGTGCTACCGGTTTACCAAGACGGAAACCTTCCGCAGCCTGATAGGCATACGCTATGGCCTGATGCCTTACCTTTACAGCGAATTTATGAAGGCTGCGCTGGAGGATAAGATGCTGTTCCTTCCGCTGGCCTTTGTCTATACGGAGGATAGCCATGCCAGGGAAGTGGAGGACCAGCTCCTCCTTGGGGAAAGCATTATGATTGCGCCAGTCTATACCCAGAATGCCAACGGGCGGTATGTATACCTGCCGGAGCCTATGAAGCTGGTGCGGCTTAAGGGCATGGGGCAGATAGAAACCGAAGTGCTGGAGCAAGGCCATTATTACATAGAAATCCCATTGGACGAGGTCGTATTTTTCATCCGGCCCGGAAAAATTGTGCCGTATACAGAACCAGGGCAGTATATGGAGGAACTGCAGGGCAGGGAGCTTAAGCTTTTGCATTTTGCCGATGGGGCTGCAGAATATGAATTATACCAGGACGATGGGTATGGGAAGGATTATGGGAATCCAGCCCATAGAAAAATACTGCGCGTGGAATAAAACGCGGCAGAATCGGTATGAGGAAAATATATGGAAAATGGAATGTTTGATGAAAATGTAAAAATGGGTCCAATTCTCTACGACGCCAAAATTGGGCTGTGGCATATTGAAATGGATGAGGGGAAGCCGGAGCGCATGTATGCGAACCGGCCCATGCTGGAATTGCTGGGGCTAGAGGGGATCCCAACGCCGGAAGAATGTTACAGGCATTGGCACAGCCGCATTGAGAAAGAGTCCCTTGGGCTGGTAGAAGGGGCGGTGCAGACCATGGCTGCAGGGCAGCATGGGGAAATCAGCTACCCCTGGTACCATCCAAAGAAAGGGAAAATTTATGTGCGCTGCGGCGGGACCAGGGATATGGATTACACGCAGGGGCTTCGGTTCCATGGCTACCATCAGGATGTTTCAGAGATTGTTTCCTTGCAGAAAGAAACGGAAAAGCTGCGGGGCTTTCAGGAAACCATGCTCCTTTCCCTGAAAGACTTATACCTCGCTGTTATGATATTGGAAATTGATACCGGAAAAGTATACCCCATCCACCTGACGCCGGAGCTTGGGGCAATATTTGCAGAAAACTCCCCGGAAAGCCAGGATACCGGGGGCAGGGGGGAGCGGCAGTATGAAAAGGCCCTTAAGGACATGGTGCGCTTCTACCACCCAGAGGAACAGGAGGAGATGCGCAGGGAAATCACCATAGAAGGGCTGGAATCCCAGATGGAGCAGGGGAAGGAAAAGATTATCTGGGAGTACCGCCGGAACATCCGGGGGGAATACCATTGGGTCAGCATTGTCTGCTACTTTATGCCGAAGCTTTCCAAGAACCGGATGGCACTGATTGCCATACAGGACATTGACGAAATCAAGCGGCAGGAAAAAGAGTACCAGGAATACTTAAAGAACCGTTATAATGGGAATATGGAAATCCTGCGGATGTCCCTGAAAAACACAAATATCCTGGAATATTTTTACTACCCCAAGGAAGGCCGGGTCGTCCTGCCGGAAAAAACAGCCTGCTACTATGGCTGCAAGGAGGAATACTGGGATGTGGAGCATGACTTTGCAAGGGACCTGGTAGACATGGAATACTACGGCATGTTTTGCAACGTCCACGAGTATATCCAAAAGGGTGGGAAGAACGGCTGCTTTTACTACGGCGCAAAACGGGGGAAATTTTGGTGCAAATGCAGTATTTCCAGCGTGAATTTTGATGAATGGGGGAATACTGTATTTGCGGTAGGGATTATTGAGGACCTGACAAAGCAGCGGGAAATGGAACGGGACAACGAGCGTTATCAGTCCATTTACAAATTTACGGTGGACACGGAATATGACGGCATCGGAATTATCAATGTGGAAACCGGCGAAACGGACGTGAAGGTTGCAAGGCATATTAACCCTAAACGCCTCATTAGCCAGGGGACTTTTGAGGAAGTGAAAATGCGCTTTATTGATTTATTCCTGTTTGAGGAAGATAAGGAGCGTTACCGGAAGGAGCTTACCCTGGAGTCCATATTGGGCAGCTTAGGCCAGACCGAGGATTCTGTGCGCTACTATTTCAGGAGCGGGGAGGAATTTGGGAAGCGGCATAAGCAGTGCACCATCCGCTATTTCAATGAGGAGCATACCAAGCTGTTTGTCTGCATCCGGGACATTGAGCACCAGGTCCGTTCAGAAGCCAAGAATAAGGAAGAATTGGAGCGGGCTTTTGAGTCCGCGGAGCAGGCCAACCGGGCAAAAAGCGATTTCTTAAGCAAAATGAGCCATGACATCCGTACCCCCATGAATGCCATTGTGGGGATGGCTTCCATTGCAAAAGCCAATATGGGGGACAGGGAGCGGGTGGAAGACTGCTTAAGCAAGATCACAATAGCCAGCAACCATTTGACAAGCCTGGTCAATGAGGTGCTGGACATGAGCCGGATTGAAAGCGGGAAAATGGACCTTGCCATGGAGGAGTTTGACTTGGTGGACCTTGCCGGGGAAGTGGCGGAGGTTCTGCAGCCGAAGGCTTTTGAAAAGAACCAGCAGCTTATCTTTAAGCTGTCAGGCGTCCAGCACCGGAAAGTGATCGGGGATGGGTTAAGCCTGAGGAAAGTATTCCATAATATCCTTGGGAATGCGGTAAAGTACACCCAGAGGGGCGGGAAGGTGTCCTTCCAGGTGGAGGAACTGCCTTCCCTGCACCACAATTACGGGTATTACCGGTTTACCATTGAAGATAATGGGTTTGGCATGTCGGAGGAATTCCAGCAGAAGCTGTTTGAGCCCTTTGAGCGTTCCCAGGACCCCCGTGTGGAGAGCATGGAGGGCACAGGCCTTGGGATGCCTATTACCCGTAATTTAGTCCAGCTTATGCAAGGGGACATTGAGGTGGAGAGCCAGTTGGATAAAGGCTCGAAATTTACCATTACCTTGTTCCTGTCGCTGCAGGAGGGCACAGGCCAGGGCCCGTTAGAAGCGCAGGAGGAGGGGAAGGAACCTTCCGTATTCCCAGGGAAACGCGCATTGCTGGTAGAGGACAATGAGCTGAATGTAGAAATTGCAATAGAAATCCTCAAAATGTTTGAGCTGGATGCCGTATGCGCATGTAACGGGAAAGAGGCCGTGGAATCGTACCAGGGCAGGGAGCCCGGTTATTTTGACATTATTTTCATGGATATCCAGATGCCTGTCATGGACGGCTATACGGCGGCAAAGGCAATCCGCAGCAGCGGGCGGGAAGATTCCGCCAGCATCCCTATTGTGGCCATGACGGCCAACGCCTTTTCTGAGGATGTACAGAAGGCGATACATACGGGGATGAACGACCATGTGGCAAAACCAATCGACATTAAGCACCTTGCGAAAGTGCTTGCGAAATGGCTGGCTTAAGGCAGCAGAGCAGGAGTTTAGGATCAAATGGCAGAAAGAAAGAGTAACCCCCAGGGAACAGGGAAAAGAACGGAAGAAAGCAACCGAACCTCTGCGCCATCCGGGGGCAGGGGGGCGGAAAGGCCCAGGCGGGCAAGGGGACGGAAGGAACGGGAAATCAAATGGGATAAGCTGGACAATACTGCCCATCTGTTCCCTGTTATTGCCGGGGAGAGCATGAGCAACGTATACCGGATTTCCGTTCTCCTGGATGAAGAAGTGGACCAGGGGCTGCTGCAGGAAGCGCTGGAGCGGGTGCTCCCCTGGTTTGACGTGTTTAACGTGCGCATCCGTTACGGGGTCTTCTGGTATTATTTTGAAACAAACCAGAAGCCCGCCCCGGTAGTCAGGGAGGAATACCGCTACCCCTGCCAGTTTATTTCCCCCAACCGCAACCGGAATTACCTGTTCCGGGTCAATTATTACAGGAACCGGATTAATCTGGAGGTATTCCATGTGCTGACAGACGGCATGGGCGGGATTACTTTTTTAAAAGAACTGACATACCAGTACCTGCGCCTTGCCCATCCAGAGCTGCAGGAAAAAATGGGGGATGGGCTGTGCAGTGACACTTCCTTAAACCGGGAAGACAGTTACCTGAAAAATTACAAAAAGAGCCACAAAAAAGGCTACAAAACTGAGCGCGCCTTCCTGATAAAGGGGGAGAAGCTAAAGCCGCTGCAGCTTGGGGTTATGCATGGCTTAATGCCCATCAAGGAGCTGAAAAAGGCCTGCGGCCAATATGGGGTTTCCATCAATGAATACTTGGTGGCAGCTTTTTTGTGGAGCATCCATCAGGAGTGCCTTCATGGGATGCCCAGCAAACGCCCCATCAGCTCCTGCGTCCCGGTAAACCTGCGGCCTTATTTTGACTCCATTACCATGAAGAATTTTTTTGTGATTGTGTCCGCCGTGTTCCGCCCCACCAGGGAAAGCTATGAATTTGGGGAGGTAGTGCAGATTGTGGCGGAAAGCCTGCGCAGCCAGATTAACCGGGAGCATTTGGAGAACCTGTTTGCCTATAACGTATCCAATGAAAAAAATTTCATCCTGCGGGCAGTCCCGTTGTTTATCAAAAACCTTGCCATACGCCATGTGTACCGCAGCAGCGCGCTGGCAAATACGACAACGGTGACAAATATCGGGAATATCCAGGTGCGGGAGGAATATCAGGGTTATATCAAGGGGTTCCATGCCTTCCTCTCCATGTCCGAGGGGCAGAGCATTAAGGGGACGGTCTGTTCCTACCGGGACACATTGGTCTTTACCATCACCAGCAGCCTTGCAGATGTGTCCGTGCAGCGTGGGTTTTTCCGGCGGCTTTCCGCGGATGGGATCCCAGTGAAAATAGAAACGAATGGGGTTTATGATGAATGAAAGAATGTAGGAACTGTAAAGTGGAAATTTTGGACAATACTGCAGTCTGCCCATTGTGCAGTAGCGTGCTGGAAATCTCAGGCCCGGTGCAGGAGTGGGACGCCTACCCCGATGTGAAGGCCGTGGTACGCAAGCTGAGCTTTATTGTGCGCCTGTACAGCTTTTTGGCAATCGTGTCGGAAACGGCCCTGGTTGCCGTCAATTATTTGTATTTCCATGGGATTTGGTGGTCTGCCATTACCGGCATCTGCATTTTATATTTTTACCTGACGCTGAAATACTCCTTGCAGAAAAACAAGGGATACCAGGCGGTAATCGTGGTGCAGGTCGTGGGGGCGGTGCTCCTTGTGATTGCGGCTGACTATATTATTGGCTACCGGGGCTGGTCTGTCAATTATGTGCTGCCGGGGGCAATCCTTTTGCTGGACGGTACCATAGGCACCCTGATGATTGTAAATGCATCCAATTGGCAAAGCTACCTTTTGATGCAGATATTGACAGTGGTGGCGTCCATTGCATGTATCCTGCTGTGGTACTTTGGGATCCTTACAAAGCCATTTTTGGCGTTTACGGCGCTGGCTGGTTCCCTGTGCATGTTCCTGGGCACGCTGATTTTCGGCGACCGGAAGGCAAAGGCGGAACTGAAGCGCAGGTTCCATGTATAACGGCCACGGGAATTAGGTTCAAACACGCTCCATGGCGCAGGCAGGGCATGGCGGTGGGGCGTTGTTTTCGCAGATGATAAATTTCAGAAAGGACAGGCTCTATGGGAGAAGTCAGCGTAATGGGCAGGGTAATCCGGGATATGATAGCCCATGTAACCAACGACAATTTAATTGGGAGAAAAATAAAAACTGGGGAGCTCCGGAAAAATCTGGTAGAGCCGAAATGGCATTGTCCAGACTGCTTTTATCTGGAAGAAATCGGCATGCCCCAGTTTAAGATGGAATATTTGTGCAGGAAGGAATCCCCACGGCAGGATTATGTTATCCTGCAGCTCCATGGGGGCGGCTATATTGGGGCCATGCGTAATGCCTACCGGACTTTTGCGGGGCTGTACTGCGAAGCCAGCAGGGGCATGGGGGTCCTTACGGCTGATTACCGGGTTGCCCCGGAAGATCCATACCCTGCCGCGCTGGAAGATGCCGTGGCAGCCTTCCAGTGGCTCAAAGAGGCAGGCTGGCACAGCAGGCAGATTATTGTAGCAGGGGATTCCGCTGGGGGCGGCCTTGCCCTTGCCTTGTGCATGTATTTGAAGGACCATAACAGGCGGCTGCCAGGCGGGCTGGTCCTGATGTCCCCATGGGCGGATTTGACCTCCAGCGGCCCTTCCTATGAGGACAACTACGAGCGGGACCCGCTATTTGGGAATACAAGGGACAGCCTGATTTATAACCGGGACTATGTGGGGCTCCATAACCCCAAAGACCCGTATATTTCCCCTATGTTCGGGGAATACTGGGGGTTCCCTCCCATGCTGATTCAGGCAGGTTCAAGGGAAATGCTCCTGAGCGACTCCGTAGGGGTGGCCTATAAGGCGAAGCAGCATGGGGTGAAAGTCCGGCTGCATATTTATGAAGGGATGTTCCATGTATTCCAGATGGGCATGATGATGATGCCGGAGTCCAAGGCAGCCTGGCGGGAAATTGGGCGCTATTTTGAAGTAGTAACAGGGAAGAAAACGGGCGGGAAAGCGGGCGGTGCGCCGTTCCGTACTGGTACGGCGGATAATAAGTAATTAACACGTTGGCCTGCCTGATGTTTTATCTGCTTTTACAAGGCCAACTGCCAGCAGCCCAATCAGTACAGCCGAATCCACCAGCAGGAGGGGCACAATGTTTTTTGCCATCCCATAGGCAAAAAGGACAGAAAAAACTTCAACAGACAAAAGAACAAAGCACAGATAATTTGTCAAGTACTCTGCAGTTAGTTCCCCAAAATGCCTGTCTAAGCGCAATTTTGCATAAATGCATGGGCGCAGGAAATAGCGGATGGCAATGCATCCCAAAGGGTAAGTAAAAATAAAATGTTTATCCACAAGGGAGGAAGCCGCCCCATTGCTCCACTGTACGGGGATTTTGGGCGGCAGGCTCCCGTAGGATAAAATGCCAAACAGCAGGCAGAGCCCAGTAATTGCCGCCCATGCTGCCATGCTGCCCCATAAGTACAGGAAACTGACAGAATCTAATTGGAATACAGGCCGGCTGCTTTCCCAGTAATCCCGGAGCTTTTCCGTATAATCCTCCACCCTTAAATTCCCATAACTGAGATCCCCATCCCGGAGCATTTGCCGGCACATGGCTTTTGCCCGCCCCAACTCTGCAATCTGCCCTTCTAACGACTGGCTTTGCCGTTCTACCGCCTGCTGCAGCGTTGTTTTCCCTGCCTTTACCGCCCGGATTTCCTCAATGGAAATCCCTAACGTGCGCAGGTATGCAATTTTTTTAATATCTTCCACATCCTGCATGGAATACTCCCGGTATCCGTTTTTTTCATTCCGGGCAGGCTCGAACAGATTTTCTTTTTCATAAAAACGGATATTGGAACGGGCGAGCCCGGTAAGGGATTCCACTTCTTTGATCGTCATAGCTTGCACCTCCTATGTAGTAAAAATAAGGCATAAACAAGGTTTACAGTCAAGTATTTTTTGAAAAAACTTTCCTGCCAGAGGCTAATAACAAAAAACTCCATTCCCGCATACTCTAAAACAAATGCAGTCTTGGAGTTTTTTATGGTTCAAACATTAGTTCAAGTGCTTTGCGGCACTGGCTTTACATTTCTAATGACTACGTTAGGGGCGGCAGTGGTATTCTGTTTCCGCGGCGCCATCAGCGATAAGCTGAACTGCGCCTTCCTGGGGTTTGCCTCCGGCGTCATGATGGCGGCTGCCGTCTGGTCCTTGCTGGTCCCTTCCATTGAGCAGAGCGGGGAATTAAAGCTGCTTCCCTGGCTCCCCCCAGCGGCAGGGTTTGCGCTGGGCGGTATTTTCCTGCATTTGGCAGATAAGATCCTGCCATGGTTCCAGGCCAATGGGAAAGGGAAAGAAGCAGGGACGAAGCTTCTGGTATTGGCAGTGACTTTACACAACATCCCCGAAGGCATGGCGGTAGGCCTTGCTTTTGCCCTTGCGGGGCAGCATCCCCAGAACCCTGTGTATTTGGCGTCTGCCATGGGGCTTGCCATAGGCATTGGCATCCAGAATTTCCCGGAAGGGGCAGCCATATCCCTGCCTGTCCGCCAGTCGGGGCACAGCTCGGGGCGGGCATTTTTGGCAGGCTGCCTTTCTGGGGCAGTGGAGCCAGTGGCAGGGATCCTTGTATTCCTTACTTCTGCCGCTGTGGTTCCGCTGATGCCCTGGCTGCTTGCCTTTGCAGCAGGGGCTATGGTTTACGTGGTGGCAGACGAGTTAATCCCACAGGCCCAGCCTGACGGAAGTTCCAATATCGGGACAATAGGCGTGATGGCTGGGTTCCTGGTTATGATGGTGCTGGATGTGGCGCTGGGGTAAGGCAAAAGCCCCTTTTGCGCCGGAATCCTGCAGTTAAGATAAATGCGGCACAGGCAGGTAACAGGGGATCCCCTGCGCAAAGCGGATGTCCGGCTCCCCCTGGACTAAAGGCCTGAGGTAAGGGAGTATGGCAGGCGTAACGTCATTCCCCTGCGGGCTGATAAATTCCGCAGGCACGGATTTTACCCGGTTGGCAATTTCGCATACTGGGGCGGAGCCATAGGAAACCTGGTAGGGCTCGCTGCTGGTGCGGTTTATGGTTACCATAAGCCCAGTATTCCCCCCGGCAGCCAGGGAAACCCCATGCTGCCCCTGGCAGAAGGATTCTTCCAGATCCGTAAGGGAGGAGATATGGGAGCTGCAGCGCTGGAGGACGTTTAGTTCAATGGAACGCACCTTTACGTCCAGCCTGTCCTGGATCAGGTATTCCAAAGTTTTCCCTGCGCCGCTTAGCTGGCTGTGGCCAAAGTTATCCACAGCCCCGGAGGATGCGCTGATATACTTCCCGTCCTTGTCCCGGATGCCTTCGGAAACAGCGATAATAATGTTGTTTTGCTTCGCCAGAAGGCTGCTTACGTCTTTTAGGAAGGCTTCCGTTTCAAAGGCTGTTTCCGGCAGGTAAATTAAGTGGGGCGCTGGGGAATACCCATTCCGGGCAAGCACGGAGGATGCCGTAAGCCATCCGGCGTCCCGCCCCATGATTTCCACAATTGTCACGCTCTTTAAATTGTAGATTACCGTGTCGTGGTAAATTTCCAGCAGGGTGGCAGCCACATATTTTGCCGCAGAGCCAAAGCCGGGGGTATGGTCCGTGATGCATAAATCGTTGTCAATGGTTTTCGGGATTCCGATAATGCGGACCTGGCTCCCAATTTTGGCAGCGTAGGCGGAGAGTTTGTCCACCGTGTCCATGGAATCATTGCCGCCGATATAGAAAAATGCCCCAATGTCCATGTTTTCAAAAAATGTAAAAATCTTCTGGTAATCCTCCGCGCCTGTTTCCATGTCCGGCAGCTTGTAGCGGCAGGATCCAAGGTACATGGCGGGGCTTACCTTCAGCAGATCCAAATTTTCGCTGTTCTGGAACAGCTCTGTCAAATCCAAGGACCGCCCTTCTAAAATCCCGGTAATCCCGTTGAGGGCCCCGTAAATCCTGCCGTATTCTTTCTGGCTTAAAACGCCTTTTATTACCCCCGCAAGGCTGGCATTAATGGCAGCGGTAGGGCCGCCGGATTGTGCAACAATACAGTTTTTCATTTTATTCTCCTTTATTTGGATTAGGGTGCCAAAAGCACCTTTGGTGCTACGTTCATACCATATATTGTTATTACAAATCAATTTGCACATCAATATATGGTATAGAGCGGGTGCGTCGCACCCTTTTGACACCCTAATCCTATTTTATAATACATTTCCCAAAATAGCAAACAGAACTTGCCTTGAGTTTCCTCAGATTTATCCACAGAACCCTAATACCTTCAGCTTTATTATAAACAACTTTCAAAAAACGCCCAAAATATAAGGAATCCTATTCCTTTTTGATGTAAAATTTAATCACCACAAAAAAATCATACTAAACAAAAAGAAGGAGGATTCCCTGTGGTTCATTTTACATCAAATACTTATCAAATGAAACGGGAAATTTTATCTTTTTCTAATAAAATTTCCAGAAACCTTCCCAAGCCGGAAAGAAAGTTTATTGCTGACATGAATTATGGTATTCTTTCCTCCGGTAGCTGTATTCTTACCGATATCGTTGACCAGTTACAGGAACCTTCCAGAAAGATTAACATTGTTGACCGTCTTTCCAGGCATCTTGCAAAAGGAACCCCCAAAGAGGCTCTGAAAGCTTATCTGACACAAGTGAAAAAATGGTGCCCGGACCAGCCAGTTATCCATATCGATGACAGTGACGTTGTCAAACCTGACGGTTACAAATTTGAATCCCTCGGCTGGGTGCGCGATGGCTCAGAGAGCACCGCAACAAAGAATGTTTATAAAAAGGGATATCATGTAACGGAAGCGACTGTACTTACAGACAGCAATCATCCTGTCAGCATCTTTTCAGAGATCCATTCTTCTAAAGAGAAGAATTTCACTTCCATCAATGATGTAACCTTCTCTGCAATGGAACGTGCGAAAGCACTGTTCGGAAAAGCAACCTTTGTCATGGACCGTGGTTATGATGATAATAAAATGTTCCTGAAGTTGGATTCCATTGGGCAGGATTATGTGATACGCCTGACTGCAAAGCGTAAGCTTCTGTACCACAATAAGTGGGTATTTGCTACGGAACTGCGCAACCGCAGGAAAGGCAAGGTGAAACTCCCGCTATTTTATAAAGGGAAGATGCATGATGCTTATCTTTCCCACATAAAAGTACAGATCACTGCTTCCAGAAAAGATATTTATCTCGTCCTTGTCTATGGCATTACAGAACATCCAATGATGCTTGCAACAAACAAAGAGATCAAATCGAAAGATGATGTAATAAGGGCTGCAAAACTTTATTTTTCCAGATGGAAAATCGAAGAATATTTCCGTTGTAAGAAGCAGGTGTTCCAGTTTGAAAATTTCCGGGTACGGAAACTAAAGGCAATCAATGCATTAAATTTTTACATCACTTTGTGCATGGCATTTCTGGGACATATTTCTATGAAATCAGAAACCAATATGTTAAAAGTTGCAATTATACGAACTGCCGATCCGATTAAAGAAAAAATAGTATTTTGCTATTACCGGCTGGCAAAAGGCATCTCAGGCATACTTTCATATGCGAAAGAAGGCATCAGACTCTGGTTCAGGACAAGGCGCCCTGCATACCGTCAACTCTGCCTTAAGCTGGCTGTTTGAATAGATAAAAGAATATGTTTCCCAAAGTCCGGTTCCGGCGGGGCTTATTAAAGTGCCTCTATTCATAAGGCTGCTGCTCTATATCTTTTCAAGATTTGGCAGATTGGTGCTTTGGGAGATTATATTCATTTTGGAATTACAGTTTGCGGAAACTCAAGGAACTTGCGCCATTAACACTTGACAACCACACAGGAAGAAACCTATAATGGTACTAATTCAATAGTGGGATATTATGCTAATTTAAATATAGAAGGGACAAACGGAAGAAAGGTGTATTATATGAAAAAAACAAAACAGGCAGCAGGCATTTTACTATCTCTGATACTATTAATTGGGCTGTTCCCGCCTATCAGGGCACAGGCCAGCGGGACCGTGACGATTTCTGTATCCTCATCCACGGTAAGCGTGGGGGATACGGTAACGGTAACTGCATGGGCCACCGGGCCAAACGGTGAGGAAGCTACCGCAAAGCTGGGATTTAATTACGACAGCGGGAAATTTTCCTTTGTAAGCTGCAGCCAGTCGGAATATTCCGGGGGCAGCGACGGCTATGTAGGGGCCACAGGCAGCAATGTTTCCATCACCCTGAAAGCGACGGCTGCAGGGACGGCTTCCGTCACAGTCAGCGGCTCCGGCGGCACAAGCAAAGACGGGAGCGCAGAATTTGGGGAGCTTTCTGCCGGGGGCACGAAATTGACGATTCAGGAAGGGGCTGGCGGCAGCACGCCGGAAGCAGGGAATGACGGGGAAATAGAGGAAGGCACGGACAACGCCAACAAGTCCGGGGACAACAGCCTTTCTTCCCTGAGCATTTCCCCGGGCACACTGTCCCCTTCCTTCCAGTATTCAGAAACCAATTATACGGCGTCAGTGGCGGAGGATGTTACCAGTATCAACGTTGATGCAAAGCCCTCCAATGCTAAGGCAACCGTGGAATCCATCACAGGCCAGGACGGCCTGCAGCCCGGACAGAACACCGTCAGCATTGTGGTAAAAGCAGAAAATGGCACCACGGCTACATATAAAATTGTTGTAACCAGGGGCGGGGAAGGCGGTGCGGCCAAGGAACCTGAATCCCAGGAAACCCCGGAAGAAAACCAGGGGGAAACGGCCCAGGGGAACCCGGAAGGCATTACCGTAGGCGGCCACCCATTTAATTTGGCAGCGGCAATCCCAGACGAAGTAGTGCCCAAGGATTTTACAAAGACAGCCATGGCATGCCAGGGGCAGCAGATAGAAGGGCTCCAGTTTGACAAAGCAACCCTGTTCCTTGTTTACCTGACGACGCCAAGCACGGAAGTAAAGAATACGCTGGCAGTCTATGACGAGGCTTCCGGGTCATTTTATCCCTTCCGCAAGGTGGAAATCGGGGAAAAATATATGATCCTGTTAGACCCGCCTGCAGGGGCAGGGGCTCCGGAAGGTTATACCCAGTCAGCCGCAGCTATAGAAGGCTTCGAAGGCGTCCCCGTATTCATCAATGGCGCTGTGCCAGCTTCCGGCGCGGCAGCGGCCCCGGAAGGCACGGGGGAGGAAGGTGCAGGGACGGAAGGGGCAGCCAGCCAAGAATTTTCATTGGTATACGGCGTCAGCAGCGCCGGGAACATGGGCTGGTACCAATATGATGCAAAGGACGGTTTTTTCCAGCGGCATGTCCAGACGGCCGTGCAGGAGCCAGCCGGGGAGCCAGATGCCATGGACAGCACAGCGGAATTGGAATCCGTTAAGAATACCTGCAAAGATTTGGAAGAACAGTTAAAGGAAACAAAGGGCAGGTCCAGAAGGAACACTGCAATCATGGTATTTTTGATTGCAGTGCTGATTGTAGTGATTGTAAACCTGATCCTGCGGGCAAGGCCTGTGGACGACGATGAGGAGGATTTCTATGACGCCCCGCCAAAGAAGGCGAAACGCTCCCGCCCAGAACAGGAAGATGGAAGGGAGCCAAGGCGCAGGGAGCATAAGCGTATGCGCGGCGGGGACAGACCAAGGAAGCTAGGCCGCCGGCAGGCGAAGGAAGATGCGGAAGAACCTAGGAAGGCCAGGGGCAAGCACGTGCAGGAGGAACCGGAGGAATCTGGGAACTTAAGCCGCAGGCGCGTGCAGGAGGACATGGAGGATCCAGGCCGCCAGCAGCAGGGCGGAGTGCCCAAAGCCGAGCCTGCAAAGGAGCCGGAGCCATGGGAAGAAATTGCAAGGGCGGGCAAGAAGCTGACACAGGAAACCCGGGCAATTATGAACAAGGAAGCCCCGAAAAAAACAGAAATGCCCACAATACCAAAGGCTCCGCCTATCCCGGACGATGATTTTGAAGTTATTGATTTGGAGGACTTATAAAAATAAGGAATCAGGTGAAAGATGTATATAGAAATTGATTTTAACAGCGATGAGGCACTTTATGTGCAGCTTCGCAACCAGATTGTGCTGGGCATCGCCACAAACCAGTACCAGGAAGGGGAATCCCTCCCTTCGGTACGCCAGCTTGCAGAGAGCATCGGCATCAATATGCATACGGTAAACAAAGCGTACCATGTGCTGCGGCAGGAAGGCTTTATCCGCCTGGACCGCAGGAATGGTGCCGTGATTTTTCTGCAGGAAGATAAGCATCAGGCCATCCAGGAACTGAGGGAATCCTTTCAGGTCATTTTAGCGAAAGCAGTCTGTAAAAATATTTCCCGGGAAGAAATCCATGGGATGGTAGATGAAATATTTGATGAATATGAAGAATAACAGGAGGAGCCAATGCATAAACAGTACACGCCGCAAGCAGGAAAAGCCTTGGAGCTGGCAGCGAAGCTCTCTAAGAAGCTGCAGCATAATTATGTAGGCACAGAACATATCTTGGCAGGGTTATTGCAGGAGGGGACCGGGGTAGCAGCCAAAGTCCTTACAGAAAGCCATCTGGAGGAAAAAAAGCTGGTGGAGCTGATTGAGGAGCTGATTTCCCCGGGGGAAAGGACACTCCTTCTGGATGCCGATGGCTATTCCCCAAGAACCCAGAGGATGCTTGCTACCGCAGAGAAAGAAGCGGAGCATTTCAGCAGCGAGGAAATCGGCACGGAACACCTCCTGCTTGCCATTATGAAAGAAAATGAGTCTGCAGCCGTGCGCCTTTTGAACACCATGAGCGTGAACCTGCAGAAGCTGTATGTTGATTTATTGGTGGCAATGGGGGAAGAAGGCAGTTTTTCAAGGGAAGAGATGAGGTCTGCCAAAGGGAGGAAACGTTCCCTGCAGGCTACCCCGGTGCTGGACCAGTATTCGAGGGATTTGACGAAGCTTGCGCTGGAAGGGAAAATGGATCCAGTGATTGGGCGGGAAGAAGAAATCCGCCGGGTTATCCAGATTTTAAGCAGGCGGGGGAAGAATAACCCCTGCCTGGTTGGGGAGCCGGGGGTAGGGAAAACTGCTATTGCAGAAGGCCTTGCGCAGCAGATTTCCCTTGGGCTTGTGCCAGAATCCGTGGCGGGCAAGCGGGTAATCACCCTGGATCTTTCCAGCATGATTGCAGGGTCTAAGTACCGGGGGGAATTTGAGGAACGCATTAAGAAAGTTATCCGGGAAGTCATTGGGGCAGGGAATATCCTGCTGTTTATGGATGAACTCCATACCATGATTGGAGCCGGCGGCGCCGAGGGGGCAATGGATGCTTCCAATATCTTAAAGCCCTATCTGGCAAGGGGGGAATTCCAGATGATAGGCGCCACCACGGTGGAAGAATACCGGAAGTACATTGAGCGGGACGCAGCCCTGGAACGGAGGTTCCAGCCTGTAATGGTAGAAGAGCCTACGGTAGAGGACACAATAGAAATCTTAAAAGGCCTGCGCAGGTTTTATGAAAAGCACCATCAAGTCATTATCACCGACGAGGGCTTGGAAGCAGCCGCAAAGCTGTCAGACCGTTATGTTTCCGACAGGTTCCTGCCGGATAAGGCCATTGACCTGATGGACGAAACAGCCGCAAAGGTGCGTTTGGAAGGGGTGAAAACCTCCACCAACCTGCAGGATATCCAAATAGAAATCCGCCGGGTTTCCGATGAAATGGAAGAAGCCATCCAGAAAATGGAACTGAAAGCCGCTTCCGCACTGCGCAAGGAAAAAGAAGAACTGCAGGCAGAATACGAAAAGCTCCGCAAAAAAGCCAAAAAATCCATGAAGCGCAAGCGGGCGGAAGTAGGGGAAAATGAAGTGGCGGAGGTCGTGGCCCAGTGGACAAAAATTCCGGTAAAGCGGCTGGCAGAGGAAGAATCCGCTAAGCTCCGGAAGTTAGAGTCCATCCTCCACAAGCGTGTCATTGGGCAGGAAGAAGCCGTAACTGCCGTGGCAAAAGCCGTCCGCCGGGGAAGGGTAGGCTTAAAAGACCCCAGCCGCCCCATTGGGTCTTTCCTGTTCTTAGGGCCTACCGGGGTAGGGAAAACAGAGATTTCCAAGGCGCTGGCAGAAGCTGTTTTTGGCACTGAGGGATCCATGATCCGGGTTGACATGTCAGAATATATGGAAAAGCACAGCGTATCAAAGATGATTGGTTCCCCGCCGGGATATGTAGGCTACGACGAAGGCGGGCAGCTCAGCGAAAAGGTAAGGCGCAGCCCTTATTCCGTCATCCTTTTTGATGAGATAGAAAAAGCCCACCCAGATGTGTTCAATATTTTGCTGCAGGTGTTGGATGACGGCCACATTACCGATGCCCAAGGCCGGAAAATTGATTTTAAGAATACCATTATCATCATGACCTCCAACGCCGGGGCGCAGTCCATCATTGAGCCCAAAGCCCTGGGCTTTGCTTCCGTGGAAGATGCGAAGCACAATTATGACCGGATGAAGGACAGCGTAATGGAAGAAGTCAGGCGGATTTTCAAGCCGGAATTTTTAAACCGCATTGACGAAACCATTGTATTCCACGCATTGACCAAGGAAGACATGAAGAAAATTGTCACACTTATGTCCAAAACCTTGGTGGAACGCTGTAAGAAGCAGATGGGCATTGACCTCCATATCACCGGCAATGTCAAAAGCCATATTGTGGACGCCGCTTTTGAGCCAAAATATGGCGCCCGCCCCTTACGCCGGATGATACAGAATAAAATCGAAGACGGGCTGGCAGAGGAAATCTTGGCAGGCCGCGTGAAACCTGGCAGTGCAGTCGAGGCCGCCATGCAGAAAAAAGAAATTGTGTTCCATGTGAAGTAGGAAAACATTAGAAAAATTTAAGAAAAATATGACTGGTAAAACAGCAGGATTTATTATATAATTACGGTGAAAGCAGAAGCTTTCACACTGATAAGCAGAGATTTTGCGCAGCACTGCAGGCAGATGCAGGAATGTATGACAAGATTTCAACAGGAGGATAAGAAAATGGCTGTAGTAGAAGAACTAATCCGGACAGAGAATAATGAAACGTTAAGTTTTGGCAATTACAAGCTGCCTGCCAAGGCGAAAGCAGATAATTTTGAGTTTGGCGGGGACTTATATAAGGTAAAAACGTTCAAGGAGATTACCAAGCTGGAACGGAATGGGATGTTCGTATATGAATCTGTGCCCGGGACCGCCGTAAGCCAGCTTCATGTGACAGACAGCGGCATTGAATTCCAGGTAGAAGGCCCGGAGGACGCGCAGATTACTTTGGAATTGGAAGAACAGGCAGAATATCAGGTACTGGTAGGCGGCGTAAGCGCAGGGAATATGAAAACGAATTTGGGCGGGAAGTTAAGCCTGAGCGTAGAACTGAGCGAAGACGCACCGGTAGCAGTTAAGATTGAAAAAGCGTAACACACATAAAGATCCAAACAGGATAAAGCGGCTGTTTTCCAGTCTATGCAAACAGCCGCAGCCAGCACAAGGGGCTGTTGTAAAATAGGAATTTTCCACATGGTATAGCCTGGGTTTCGGGATATATTGCTGTCAATTGGAAAGATTTCTGTATTTTGCGGCAGCCCCTGTTTTTCTGGCCCCAATAGTCTGAAATATAATATTCACTGGAAAATGGTTCCGTTTATCTTATAACAGAAAGGGCATCACATGGCAAAAGCAAAGAAAGTTACCGTATATTTCTGCCAGTCCTGCGGCTACGAGTCCTCCAAATGGATGGGGCAGTGCCCGGGGTGCAGGGAATGGAACACATTTGTGGAAGAATCTATAGAAAAAAAAGCAGCAGGGCAACTGAAAGCAGCCCCAGGCGGAACGGAAGAACTGAAAACCACCCGCATTTCAGAAATCGACATGCAGTCCAAGCAGCGGATGGGGACCGGCTTTGGGGAACTGGACCGGGTACTGGGGGGCGGGATTGTCCCGGGCTCCCTGGTGCTGGTAGGCGGGGACCCAGGCATTGGGAAATCCACCCTTTTGCTCCAGGTATGCAGGAACCTGGCAGAAACCATGGAAGTACTCTACATTTCAGGGGAGGAATCCCTGCAGCAGATTAAAATGCGGGCACAGCGGATCGGCCAGTTTTCCGATGGCCTGAAACTGTTCTGCGAAACAGGCGTGGAGCGCATTGAGCAGGTGGTGGAGCGTCAGAAGCCGCAGGCCGTAATCATTGATTCCATCCAAACGATTTACAGTGAGGAAATAAGCTCCGCCCCCGGCAGCGTGTCCCAGGTGCGGGAAACCACTGGAAGGCTGCTTCGGATAGCGAAGGGGATGGAAATCACCATTTTTATTGTAGGGCATGTGACAAAAGAAGGGGTCGTGGCAGGCCCAAGGGTCTTAGAGCATATGGTGGATACTGTGCTTTATTTCGAGGGGGACCGCCATGCTTCCTACCGGGTCTTAAGAGGTGTCAAAAACCGTTTTGGATCTACCAATGAAATCGGTGTATTTGAAATGCGGGAATCTGGCCTTATGGAAGTGAAAAACCCTTCCGAATTTATGCTGAATGGGAAACCAAAAGGCGCGTCAGGCTCCGTGGTGGCCTGCTCCATGGAAGGCACCCGCCCAGTCCTGGTGGAAATCCAGGCCCTTGTCTGCCACAGCAATTTTGGGATTCCCCGGAGGACTGCCGCCGGGACGGACCTAAACCGGGTAAACCTGCTGGTAGCAGTACTGGAAAAACGTGCCGGGATGTCCATATCCGCCTGCGACGCCTATGTAAATATAGCAGGGGGAATCCGCATGAACGAGCCTGCCATGGATTTGGGCATTGTCATGGCCCTTGCTTCCAGTTACCGGGAAAAAGCCATTGACGAGAAAACCATCTGTTTTGGGGAAGTGGGCTTAAGCGGCGAAGTGCGCGCCGTCAATATGGCCCAGCAGCGGGTTACAGAAGCCAAAAAGCTGGGCTTTGAAACCTGCATCCTGCCAAAGGTATCCATTCCCGGCCTTACGGATACCAAGGGGATCCGGATTGTCGGGGTAGGGAACATTGGGGAGGCAATCCGGCAGATAGGGTAGCGGCAGTGCCTGAAAAATAGTAGGCGCTGGCTGCAGCAGGGCTTTCTTCCCGCGGGCAGCGAGCCGGACAGGAGCCCCCGCTTTGCCGGGGCAAGCCCTGCATATTCGCACAAAGGTTATAATGCCGCCTGTTTCCTGTATAGGATACGTATGGAATTTAGTACACACAGCATGGCAACGCCGCTGTCCGCAAATACCGCCATCCACATAGATGCATACCCGGCAAGCCCCAGAACCATGACGGCGGCCTTGATGGCAAGGGCAAACACGACATTTTGCCAGGCAATCCGCGTGGTGGATTTGGCAATGGAAATGGATTCCGGGACAGCCCCCATGTCGGAGGTCATAAATACCACGTCTGCAGCTTCAATGGCCGCGTCTGCGCCGCTTCCCATGGCAGCCCCTACGTCAGCCCCCGCAAGGACTGGCGCGTCGTTAATGCCATCCCCCACAAACATGGCGGAACCCGTTTCTTTCCGGATTTCCTGCAGCTTGGCAAGCTTGCCGTCTGGGAGCAGCTTGGCATACACCTGGTCAATCCCGGTTTCTTTTGCGACTGCTTCGGCGCTTTCTGGCGCATCCCCAGTCAGCATGGCGGTAGTAATATGCAGATCTTTCAATGCAGCGATAGCTTTGGCGGATTCCGGCTTGATTGTATCAGAAACCACAAGGCGTCCAGCCAGCTTGCCTTGGACGGCAAGGAACACTTCCGTCCCATAGGCAGCTTTCCCGCAGTCTGTAAGGTCTATATGGAATTTTTCCATCAGTTTCCGGTTCCCGGCCAAAGCTTCCCCAGCCGGCAGGAGGGCTTGTATGCCATGCCCTGCCAGTTCCTTTAAGGAAGAAGCATCGTCCAGGGCAAGGCCTTTTTCCCGTGCCGCAGCCGTAATGCTGACGCCAATCGGGTGGGTGGAATGCTGTTCAAGGCTGGCACAGAGCCGCAAAACATCCTCTTTGGAATACCCATGGAAAGGAATGGCGTCCTGTACCACGAAATTCCCTTTGGTAATGGTCCCAGTTTTGTCCATAACTACAGCAGAAACGTTATTTAAGGCTTCGATGGACACGCCGCCCTTGAATAAAATCCCACGTTTTGAGCCAGCCCCAATCCCGGAGAAAAATGCAAGGGGAACGCTCAGCACCAAAGCGCAGGGGCAGCTAATTACCAGAAATGTCAGCGCCGTATAAATCCAGTGCTGCCAGTCCCCGGTCACTAAGGAAGGCACGATTGCAGTGGCCAAAGCCGCCGCTACCACAAATGGGGTATAAATTCTGGAAAACCGGGTAATAAACCGGTCAATATTTGGCTTGCTGGCAGCAGCATTTTCCACAGAATCTAAAATTCTGGTTACCATGGAATGCTCCAGTGTTTTTTCCACACGGATTTTTAGCTGGCCGGAGGTGTTGATGCAGCCAGAGGTCACGGCATCCCCGGCGGCAGCTTTTACCGGGACGGGCTCCCCTGTAATAGGGGAAGTGTCCAGGCGGCTTTCCCCTTCTACCACAACCCCGTCCAGTGGGATACGGTCGCCTGGGCGGACCAGCAGGATGTCATTTACCTGGGCGTCCTCAGCGTCAACCGTTTTGGTGTCAGCCCCAAGGACGAGGGTAACGACTTCCGGCCGTAAATCTACCGCATCCATAATCTGGGAACGGCTTCTGGCTACCGCAGTTTCTTCAAAATATTCCCCAATCCGGTAAAACAGCATGACGCCCACTGCCTCAGGGAAATTCCCGATGGCAAATGCCCCCAAGGTGGCAAGGCTCATCAGGAAATTTTCATCAAATACCTGCCCTTTGCATAAATTCCGCAGTGCAGCCAGCACAATCCGCCCGCCTAAAATTATATAGGAAACTACAAAGGCAGCGGAGGGTAAAAACGCCCCTTTCATGCCAAAATGCCCCAGAAGTTCCCCGGCAGCGAAGAAAGACGCCCCTATTATAATGGAGAGAAGCCCTAGCTGCTGTTCACTGAGCCGCCGGTTCCCGGATTTTTCCTGCTCCCCGGAAGAAAGGGATTTCTTCCCCTTTTGGGAGGGCTGCTGCCTGCGCACTACGGTTTCTGGTTCAATAGAAGCGCAGATCTCTTGGAATTTGGCAACCAACGCATCTTCCAGCCCAGCATGTTCTGCCGCTATGGCTACGCGGAGCTGCTTGGTCGCAAAGGTCAGGGTAGCCGCATTTACCTCCGGCAGTTCATTGATGCGGCGTTCCATTTTGGCAGCGCAATTGGCACAGCCAAGGTTTTCCACAAGGCAGGTGAATTTTATCCCAGCAGCAGTATCAGCGTCTGGGCTTTGCCTGTGCTGCCCGCTGTCCCCATGGCTATGGTGTTCATGCCCACAGGAGCAGCCGTCCCCATGTCCATGGTGTTCCTCATGGTGGTGTCCATGCCCGTGCCCGCAGGGGCAGTTATCCCCGTGTTCTTGGCTATGATGTATGGCCTGTATATGGTTAGGATCGTGTAAATCACGTTTTTCAGTTGGTTCCATAATAATTCCTCCTTTGATAAAAAACAATATATGAATAATTGTTCATATGAATATTAAATCATGTTAAAAAGAAATTGTCAATAAGGAAATTTCTTGAGTTTCCACAGATTTATCTATTTTCGGAAAAGTGTTCCGGTTATTTAAAAGCCCTTTACTCTGCCTTGTTAAATTTCTTATAATGTATTCCGATGAAATACCATAGAAATGCA
>KE159640.1:364164-373060 GCA_000403315.2 Lachnospiraceae bacterium A2 | reverse complement strand
GTAGGAGTCTGGGCCGTGTCTCAGTCCCAATGTGGCCGCCCACCCTCTCAGGCCGGCTACTGATCGTCGCCTTGGTGGGCCGTTGCCCCGCCAACCAGCTAATCAGACGCGGGCCCATCCTGCACCGCCGGAGCTTCCCCCGCCGCCCCATGCGGGGCTGCGGGCATATGCGGTATTAGCAGCCGTTTCCGGCTGTTGTCCCCCAGTGCAGGGCAGGTTGCCCACGCGTTACTCACCCGTCCGCCACTGGGCAGCGCAGGCTTCCGCTCCGAAAAGCCTCAGCCTGCGCGCCCCGTTCGACTTGCATGTGTTAGGCACGCCGCCAGCGTTCATCCTGAGCCAGGATCAAACTCTCATAAAAAGTTTTTTCCGGCCAGCCATACTTAAATGGTATATCTGGCTTACTGTTTTTAGGTTGCATCTCAAAATGCCTGTCCTCTTGAATGTCTTCCGGCCTTTTGCCGAAGACCCTGCCCCATATTTGGGCCAGGAACTCTTTTTCAGAATCTTTCAAGGTCATTCCATTGTTCAGCTGTCAAGGTTCTGTCTGTTGTTGTCTTGCGCGACAACTTCTATAGTATATCATAGCTTTTCGTGCTTGTCAACAACTTTTTTCAAAAAAAATAACAATTTCATTTTTGAAAATCTGGAACGGAGAAAGAGGGATTCGAACCCTCGCGCCGGTTACCCGACCTATACCCTTAGCAGGGGCACCTCTTCGGCCTCTTGAGTATTTCTCCGAACTGACATTTTCTTCTATAAAATTGTCTTGCGCCGTAACGCATGAGTAATTCTACTAAATATTAACTTATTTGTCAATACCTTTTTTTAACTTTTTCATTTTTTTATATTCATGGTGCCAAAAGGTACTTCTGATACCCTAACCTTTTATCTTTTTCTTTTGCAGAACTGCCATTACCCTTTGTGGAAAGAAGCTTTATTCAGCCTTTTGCCATAACAACTAGAGCGTGTCTGAAAATTGCTTTCTGACAGATGTATTCTACAATTTGTGGGAGATTTTTGCCAAATGAAGGAGGCGTAGCGGGCTACGTTGACTGAATTTGGCAGAAATATGCCGCAAATTAGGGGATGCAGATGGCGGGAATGAATTTTCAGACACGCTCTAACACACCAAAGAATTATACATTAAATTTATCCATCAGCCCTACCATGGTTTCTACCTGTGCTTTCTGTTCCTGGCTGACTGCGGCTGTTTCCTCAGAAGCTGCAGAATTGCTGTCAACAATTTCTGCAATCCTTGTTACGCTTTCATTAATCTGGTGCATATTCTTTACGTCGCTGGTAAGGATTCCTGCCATTTCCCCCATTTTCTCCGTGGCTTCTTTCGCTCCCAGCATTACTTCTTCCATGCTTTCCAGTGTTTCATCTGCAATTGCTATGCCTTTATCTACAGCCGCAATTGTCCTTTCTATTAATTTATCTGTTTCACCGGCAGCCTTTGCAGACTCGTCTGCCAAATTCTTCACTTGGTCTGCCACAATGGCAAACCCTCTCCCTGCTTCGCCGGCACGTGCCGCTTCAATTGCAGCATTTAACGACAGTAAGTTTGTCTGGGATGCAATCTCCTCAATGGTGCTGATGATTTTCCCAATTTCTTCTGAACAACTGCTGATTTCCCCAATTGCCACTTTCAGTTCCTGCATTTTCGTATTTCCAATTTGCAGTATCTGCCCTGCATGGGCAGAAATTTCCACAGATTCTGCGGCTTCTGACGCACTGTTTTCCATGCTCTGGTACATATCTTTCATCAGGCTTACCAAATCTGACACTTTCCCTGCCTGCTCCATGCTGCCTTCCGCCAAATCCACTGCTGCGCAGGACAATTGCTCTGAACCGCTGTCAATCTGCTTGGAGACCTCCCGGATCGTAACCAATGTTTCCTTCATCTTATCACTGATTTTCAAAAAGGATTCTTTAATCTGGCTGTATTCCCCTACATAATCCTGTTCAATTTCAAAATTATAATCTCCATTTCCCATATTTTCCAGGATATTAGAAATTTCCCCTATCATCCCTACAATATTGCGCTTCATATGGACAATGGCGCCGGCCATCCTCCCTACCTCGCTGCTGTCCTCCTGAATTTCAAAATCAGTATGGAAATCCCCTTCTGCCAGCGTAAGCATCTGCTCTGATACTTTTACAATTGGATGAAGCAGTTCTTCTCTGGAAAATTTTACAATCCTACATATTTGTATCACTAAATATACAAAGGAAAGAACATACAGAAGCTCAACAGCTAATTGGAAAATCCTTAGCCTCACTTTGGCATTGTTCACCCTCGCCTGGATTTTGGAAATTGCTTCGTCTGTGAAAGCATTGATTTGTTGGGTTGTTTCCGCATATTCCTTTCCAAACACATATTCTTTTGCCGTTTCTGTATCGCCCTTCCCGGCAAGTTCCAAGGCCTGTTCCTCTATGGGGACTAAGCCATTGGACAAATCTGCAATTTTATTCATACTTTCCCATTCATCTTTTGTAATATTGTTCTTTTCCAGGCCTGCCCATGCGATATCCCGGTTCTTATCTTCATTCAGTTCCTTCATATAGTTATTGTAATATTCCTGTGTCCCTGTGGCAGCATAAGCCTGCACCGCATATGTCAATGTCTTGGAACCCAACCGGTACTGGTTTAAATATGTGGTGGTTTCCAGTTCCTCGTCCGTTACGCGGCTCATCAAAAGATTTGTCCCAATGGAAAGCAGCAGCAAGACAGCTCCTATGATAACTGCCGCTACTGATTGTTTGATTATTTTTTTTAATTGAAATGACTGACTGTTCTTTTCCATAAACTACACCTCTACATTCCCTGTCCTTCGTTAATTTGCTTAATGATATCTTACTTTATCTTGGTGTTATAGTCAAGTTTAACTACTTTGAGTTTCCCATTTTTTATAATAGCCAATACTATAGAACCAAAAGGCCTTGCTGCCTTTGAAAGCATAGACATCTTGCACAAAAAGCAGTCTGGAAAGCTAGCTTTCCAGACTGCTTTTTGTGCAAAGTGTTTCCAGCACTTTGTGATGGAACCCTTTTGGCACTATGAATCGCAAAATAAGGTATGGGCATAACACCAAAGGTGCTTTTGGCATCCTAATCTTTCCGATAAAATTTATTATTCCGTTTTGGCATATTCCTGAATGGATGTTTCATAAAGGTTATTCCCTTCCCAGTCAATCACTACGATTACAGGAAATTGTTCCACTTCCAGCTTTAATATGGCTTCTGCGCCCAAATCCCCATAGCAGACAAGCTCTGACTTCCGGATACATTTAGATAAGAGGGCTCCTGCCCCTCCCACTGCTGCAAAATATACTGCCTGATTGCGGATAATTGCATCAATGACTGCCTGGGTACGTTTTCCCTTCCCTATCATTGCCTTCTGCCCCAAATCCAGCAGCCTTGGGGCATACTTATCCATACGGCTCGCCGTGGTAGGCCCGGCAGAACCTATCGTGCGGCCTTCCCGCGCAGGGGATGGCCCCATATAATAAATGGCTGCATCTTCTATAGGGAATGGAAGAACTTCCCTAAGCCCTTCCACAGATGCCCCCTCTGCCTTATCCAATGCTTCTGCCAGCCGTTTATGGGCTGCATCCCTTGCCACATAAACAATACCTGACAGATAGACATAATCCCCTGCATGGAGCCCTTCTGCCACCTCTGCAGTTATAGGTGTTGTAATGTATTTATCCATAAATCCTAACCATTCCTTTCCGCTCCGCTAAACCACCCGTACTGCATGGCGGTTCACATGGCAGCAGATATTGACTGCAACGGGAAGGCCTGCAATATGGGTGGGATAAGTATTAATGTTGACGCCGAACGCTGTGACAGTCCCGCCCAAGCCACCTGGGCCGATTCCCAGGCGGTTAATTTTTTCCAACATTTCCTGTTCCAATTCCCTGATATACGGGATTGGGGATCCTTCGTCTACCGGCCTTGCCAACGCTTTTTTTGCAAGGAGGGCGCATTTTTCAAAAGTCCCGCCAATCCCGACCCCTATTACCATAGGCGGGCACGCATTTGGGCCGGCGTCTTTTACCGCAGTTAAAATAGCGTCTTTTACCCCTTCTATCCCATCGGCGGGCTTTAACATAAAGATACGGCTCATATTCTCGCTCCCAAACCCTTTTGGGGCCAAAGTAAGCTTTACCTGATCCCCTGCCACCAGTTCATAGTGGATGACTGCCGGGGTATTATCTTTCGTATTTTCCCGGAGGATGGGGTCGCCTACTACAGATTTCCTCAGAAACCCTTCCGCATAGCCCTGTCGCACCCCCTCATGGATAGCATCCTCCAAAAGGCCGCCTTCAAAATGGACTTCCTGCCCAATTTCTGCAAAAACCACCGCCATCCCCGTATCCTGGCAGATTGGGATCATCTCCTCCCTGGCAACCTGCAAATTTTCCTGTAACTGGCATAATATTTTCCTGCCCAAAGGGGACTGCTCTTTGGCTTCTGCCGCCGCCAGCGCCCCTTCCATGTCCTTGGACAGGTAATGGTTTGCTTCAATGCACATTTCTTTGACATGTTTCGTAATTTCCTCCGTTGGGATCCTGCGGACCATGGCGTTCCTCCTATTCTGCTGATTCGCAAATATAGCATATTTGTCTGTTTTCTTTCTATGATAATAGAAATCCAATTATCTGTAAATCTTTTTCTGCTTTAAGTTTCCTCATTTTTTATAGTAGCCGAACTGATAGTGCCAAAAAAGTTTAGCTTACTTCTGGCCTTCAAAATAGCTTTCAGCAGCCACCCTTGCCCTGTATTTTGAAATATGGAAGGTCCTAATGTCCATATGCCCGGTTTTATCCAGAACTTTTTGGAACCTCCAGTCCAGCCTGCATCTTTTACACCCTTCCACATAGCCCTGGCTTCTATAATAATCCATAACATCCCCGGAATGGCTGTGGCTAAATCTGCATTTGCTTAAAACCGGGGCTGCATCCATGGACAGGTTTGACAGATACACAATATCCCTGTAACTGATGCTGTCCCCCTGCTGGGCCAAATTATAAGAAGCGACCAAAGCATCCGGCCGCCCGAAAGAAAATATCAGATAAAAAACAGTGACAACTGCCATACAGTAGCGGAACAGGCCAAATTCCCCTTTTACAATGTTTACGATTACCCCTGCCATCAGGAATACCAGCATAGCTAAAAACCAAAGCACAAGCACCCGGAGGAAGCTTAAATGGTATGCTTCAATATAAAGGGCCATCCGGAATGCGCTGGATGCTACCATAATATAGGTGCACCCGGAAAAAACCAGCAAAAGGACTTTCAGCAGCTTGTTCTGCTGGAATACTGCAAGGCACAGCACTACAAGGGCAAGGTTAAACAGGCACACAAACAGCAATTGGAAAAATCCCTGATGGGCATATTCTGCATACGTATATTCCCTGGGCAGCAGCTTCCCGCCAGTAAACAGGAACAGCATCTGAATGGTACAGAAAATCAGGTACACCGCTGTTACCATGGAAAGGAACGTAACAGCCGCCAGTGGGTTTTTCTTGGTTTTTTTCTGTTTCCATTGGGGCATATTGTTCAGCGTCAGCGCAGAAAGAAAACAGTAAATCCAAAAAAATCCCAGCGCAACTAAGAAAACCACCAAAAATACATTGGGGGAAAAAATTACCTGGCTCCACAGGTTCCGGAAAATGCTCCCCACCAGCTTTGAAAAAATTTGGTCGGCGCTGCTCAAAAGCCAAACCACTGCAAAAAGCATGGGAAGCCCAATTAAAATGCCTGCCAAAACATATGTTGCATTTTTATTTTTCGGCCCTTTTTTCCAGTTCTTTTCCAGGTAATCCGCAAGGTGGATAAAAGGGCTTGCCACCTCCGGCACCATGCACAGGTACAGGAACAGCAGGTTGCAGATATATTGTCCCATGTTCCATTCCCTGTCATGATAGAACTGCCGCACCATAAAAACAGATATCAGCAGGAGGATTCCTATGGTATTGAAAAAAATCACAAAGCCATTTGTAGTCAGGACCGTGCTGATCCCCAATAACATGGCGCCGCCGATGTACCACCAATTGGATTTTTTCCATGGAATCCCATATTTTTTTAAAAACAGCCCGCAGGTACCCAATGTTGCCGCTGTGATAAAGGGATAAGTAATCCCTATAAAATTTTTATAAAATGCAATGGCAAAACAGACGCCATAAGCCAGTGAAAGTCCCAGAAAAAAGGGCGCGTTGTTTTTCATGCCCACTGTTTCATTCCTCATTCCCATCCCTCCATTCTAAGATATCCCCGGGCTGGCAGCCCAACGCCCTGCACACTTTATCTAATGTGTCAACTTTAATGGCTTTTGCTTTGCCATTTTTTAATATCGAAATATTTGCCATTGTAATCCCTACCCGTTCCGAAAGCTCCGTCACGCTCATTTTCCGCTTAGCAAGCATTACATCTATATTAATAATGATCACCTTGTTCCCTCCTATATAGTCAGTTCATTTTCTTCCTGTATCTTGGCAGCCTTCTGCACCAGATGGGAAAGGGCTGCCGACGCCACTGCCACTGCGGCCCCTGCAAATTCTGCCAATAGGGAACCCAGGAACACAGCCGGGTGGTTCATGTTTAAGAACAGCAGGGCTAAATTTGCCAGAAAAAAATACCCGCTGTCTGCCAGGGCCAGGATAGAAATATACTTTAAGTATCTGGAATTTACCATGGAAAAAGAACGGTCCCTGCTGATTTCCGTAGTTATCTTCCATCCAAAATACAGCGCCAGGTAGCAGGGAATGGCCGTCAGCCAGATAATGCAGAGCCATGGGGCATAGCAATAGGAAAATTCGGGGTTTGCCTGCACAAGGTCCTTTCCGAACCATGGAATCAGGCAGGCATAGATAATAATTCCGCAGGCCGCTATACCGCCAATGGTAATTTTGAGCCAATTGCTTAAACTTTTCTGTGTCATGATAGGTTACCTCCGTGGATTTTTTGTTTCTGTTATAATACGATTAATTCAAATATATGTCAATATATATTTATTGAATTACAATAATTTTTTTCTGATATTTATTGCAAATAGAAATTTTTATCTGTATATTCCTACTTTCATGTGTTTGTCATGTGTAGCAATTCAGCTCTGACACTTAAAAATTTTTCGTAAAAAAACCTCCCATTTTATGGGAAGATACGAGATAATAGAATTAGCAACCAAACTATTTTTTCGCACACCTATAAAAGAGAGGGCTGGAACCGGAAAAAGTGCAGCATGTCATAAATTGTCTGTGCCGCAGGCTGCTGCGCAGCCGGACGATTGAATCCAGGTCGCCTTAAGAGAGCAAATATTAATTTAAGCGTCAGTGCTGGCCAGCCACATTTTTCCTTGCAGTATACAAAAAAATATGCTATAATTTTTTTATACAATATTATGCATTTTAAGATTAACAATACATCTGTTTGATATACTAAGATATGAAAAATGGGCAAGTGGTTCAAAGGAGAAGGATAAATATAAGAAAAAAATTAACTTCTATCTTAGTATTATGTATTATGGCATTAATGTTTACATTACCGGTATCAGCATCCCAGACAGCATCGGAAGGAATTCAGCCGCGGATACAAGAATGTGGAGGATGTGGGAAAATGAGCTTACACAATGTTAAAATCGGAACCCGGAAAGGTGAGGCAACCAAAGCTGATTGTATCCATGGACTTCCATTTGGCGAGGATTCAGTTACAAAGGTATACAATATTTATCAGTATCAATGCTCAAATTGCTCATACAGATCCAGCACACAGGAGATATTCTCCCACACCATCAGAGATTGCCATGGCTATTATCCCAGATAATAGTATGAATTATTTTTATAAATAGTTATAATAAAAAGTGATAAAATCCACTTGCACCACTTTTTCTAATAAAATTTCCGGTTATACCCGCGAGCATACTTATTCTGCCAAATGATTTGCTGCTTATCTTCAATACCGGAATCTGTTAGCAATTTATTTGGCTTAAAGATATATCCATATACTTACCAGAGTTTAAACCAATACCAAACAAGCCAATTTCGGCTGCTTAATTTTGATATTTAATTTAGGAGCTTCCTGTATAATTCAAATATAGGGAATTCCAAGAAGGGTGGTTGATAAAAAGATACCTCAGAGTAAAATAAGATTACTGGCTTAGCGGGTTAGTAAAAATCTTATTGAACAGAGAGGTATCCAAGATGAATTATAACACACAGAACGCAAAAATTGCATCCATAACTGAAAAAACTCTGATTGTTGGAATTGATGTGGGAAGTGAAACCCACTATGCCCGGGCATTTGACTGGCGCAACTACGAGTATACAAAGAAACCGCTGGAGTTCAGCAACACAGAGGCCGGATTCCAGACATTCAAAGCATGGATGGGGGACATAGCGGAGAAATACGGCAAAACTGCCGTAATACCGGGCATGGAGCCGACAGGGCATTACTGGTTTGCCCTGGGGAAATTCCTGCAGGACAGCGGGATGAGGCCTGTGCATGTGAATCCCCACCACGTGAAAAAATCAAAAGAACTGGATGACAACAACCCCAACAAAAATGACCGTAAAGACCCAAAGACGATCGCTGCGCTTGTCAACGAGGGACGGTTCTCGTACCCTTACATACCAACCGGTATCTATGCAGAGATCAGGAGCCTGTCAAACCTGCGCTTCCAGACGCAGGAGGAGCTCACGAGGATCAGGAACCGCCTGGCCAGATGGTTCGCCATCTACTTCCCTGAATATAAAGACGTTTATGGGGATTTGAAGGCGGTGAGCGGGAGGATGGTGCTGAAGGAGGCGCCGCTGCCGGAGGACATCAGAAAACTGGGGGTGGAAGGTGTGGACCGGATATGGAGGGACGCAAAGCTGAGAGGCGCTGG
>KE159640.1:263361-363674 GCA_000403315.2 Lachnospiraceae bacterium A2 | reverse complement strand
GTGAGGGAAGCATACGGGACAGGTCAGTAAGACTTATACAAAGAATGAGCCGGTAGCCGGCAGGAATATTTTCCATAGGGCATGACCCTGGTTAGGAGCTGAGCTGGCACCCTGGTTATGGACAGGCGGGACGAAGGAAGTTAGGACCCCGGCAGAGATGCAGGGTGATCCTGGTAGACACGGGAGGTACGCTGCCATAGAAGGATGGGTATACATAAGGCCATGTAGAGCGAAAACAAAGACGTTCTACTTCGTGTACCCTTCACCCTCTATTTTCGTACCAGATACAGAGAAATGTCCATCTCCTTGGCTCATTCATCTGAGATATGTAACTATAAATTCCTTGATTTTTTAAGGAAAATCACTTGACAATATAGGGAGGAATGTAGTATGAAGAAAACATCAGCGCTTATTTTAGCAGGGCTCTTGTGCATAGGTTCTTTCACCGCCTGCGCATCTTCTGCCCCTGCCCCGGAACAAGCGGACGCAGGAGTCCCCAAAAGCAAAGGCAAGATGGTTGTGGCTATTTCAGAAGAGCAAAAAGAATTTTTCGGGCCGGCAGTTGGGAAATACTGCAAACTCCATCCTGAAACAGAAATAGAGATTGAAATCATCCCTTTCATTGATAACCAGCCAACGGAAAAAATGGAAAAAAACAGGAAAACAGCCGACGACATGCAGGTACAGGTCCTGGCAGGCAAGGGGCCGGATGTTTTTATTCTGGACAAAGAGAACAGGGTATTCCCGGATATGATAAAAAGCAGTTACAACGGGGTATTTTTAGACCTGAATCCCGTGATGGATGGGTTCAATGGCCTGCCGCTGAACCAGACAGTCTTAAAGGCTGGGGAAATGGATGGGAAACAGTATTTTGTACCGCTGGGCTATTCGTTGGCAGGCATTGCCGTGGCGGATGATATGCTGGGGGACTGGAAACCTTCTTCCGCCCAGCCGGATGAATTCCTAAAAGAAGTCGCCAGCCATACCAAGGTGGAAAATTTCTATTCCAAAAGTTTTTTGAAGTATTATACATCAGGGCTTTTTGGAACGCCTATTTTGGATTATGAAGAAAAATCTATTACGTTTTCTAAGGAGCTGCAGGATTTGGCAAAACTGGCCGCAGAAGGGCCGCAATATACCTTAGAAGACGCGCCGGAACTGCCTGATGTGGTAAATCTGGGGGATTCTACCAGCAGTGGGTTCGAATGGATGATCCAGCAGTCCTTTGCTTCGGGTACAGATATTAAATTCCTGCCATTCCCAAATGGGGCGGGCGGAGCCAATGCGCAGGTAAATGTATTTGCGGCAGTCCGGGCAAACAGCGCATACGCCGCCCAGGCAGGCGAATTCCTGGCATTTTTGCTCTCCGATGAAATGCAAAGCGGCTCAGATGCCTTTCACGCAATCCCGGTAAATAACAATGCCGTCGTGCCAGCTTACCAAGACCGCTTTACCTTTGGGAGCGAAGAATATGAAAAAGAAGCTGCAAAGAAAGCCGAGGAACTATTCCAGATTACACAGCAGGTTACAACCGCCCGGTTCTGCCAATACGAGAATTCCCTGCTTTATAAGATAGTATCTATGGGCACGGAAAACGGTTCCATAGAAGAAAAGCTGGAGGATTTAAAAAATGAATTGCGGTTCTATTTCGACGAATAACTACGGGAACGGAAACAGTCCCGTAGAAGAAAGGCTGGTTGGCTTAAAATGAACGATATTGCTATTTTAACAAATAGGAGGGATGCGGGATGAAGGGCAGGCACCATTTACTGGAACGGAGAAAAAAGCTGACAGGGATCTGGCTGGCAGCGCCTTCCTTATTTGGGACGTTTCTTTTCTTTTTGCTGCCGTTTGCCATATGCATCCGGTATTCCTTTACCTTTGGCGTGGGCGGCTCTTATTTTGTGGGCTTCCTTAATTATAAAGACGTTTTTTCCTCCTATGCATTCCAGCTTGCAGCGGTAAATACCCTGCGGTTTTTGGGGATAGGCGTTACTTTAAATATTGTGCTGAGTTTTTTCACAGCCCTTGTGATAAAAAAAGGGCTGGCAGGGAGCAGGATGTTCCGCTATATCCTTTTGCTCCCGCTGGTACTCCCCATTGCAAGCGTCGTCATGGTGGTGCAGGTATTTTTTGCAGACGCAGGCATCCTTAACCAATGGCTAATATCCATTGGCGTCCCCATTGCCCAGTGGCTGGAAGGCCCGAATGCTTTTTATGTACTGCTGGGGCTATATCTGTGGAAAAGCTTTGGGTACAGCGTAATACTGCTGCTGTCCGGCCTGAATGTAATCCCGGAGGAATTTTACCAGACAGCCGCCATAGAAGGGGCAGGGAGCGTACAGAAGCTTGTTTCCATTACTTTGCCAATGATGGCCCCGCATCTTTTCCTGGCAGCGGTCATGGGCATTGTAAACGCTTTCAAATCTTACCGGGAAGCATTCCTCTTAGGAGGGAAGCACCCCCATGACAGCATTTATATGATACAGCATTTCCTGAATAATAATTTCGAAAACCTGAATTACCAAAAGTTAAGCGTTGCGGCTATCATGCTATTCCTGGTTTTGCTTTTTGTATTGTGCGGGTTATATCTTCTTCAAAACAGGTATAAGGAGCAATAAGGATGAAAAAGCGGCATTCCACAAAAACAAATTATCCCCTGCAGGCCCTGAGCATTATTTTTTTCCTGTTTTTAGGGATTTTGGTACTGCTCCCTGCAGTCTATACCCTGTGCAACAGTTTTATGTCCCCATCTGAAATCCGCCAGTATTATGCAGCGGCCATAAACCAAAGGGAACAGGGCGGGGCGGCTTTCCACCTGATACCAGACGCTTTTTCCCTGGAAGGCTATTACATGGTCTTTTTAAGGCGCACAAACTACCTGATGAAGTTCTGGTACAGCCTGTTCTTGTGCATAGCAATTTCGGCAGGGCAGATTTTTGTCAGCGCGCTGGGGGGATTTGCCTTTGCAAAATATCCGCTTCCGTTTAAAAAGGGAATATTTTTTTTACTGATGGTATTGATGATGATGCCCATACAGGTGACGCTTGTACCCAATTATATTATTCTGGATGGGCTGAACCTGTTAGATTCATGGCTGGCATTAATTTTGCCCATGGCATTCCTGCCCTTTGGGACGGTATTTATGGCACAGATTTTTAAAGGGATCCCAGATGAGATTTTAGACGCGGCAAAGCTTGATGGGGCTGGGACATTCCAGATTTTATTCCAGATCATTGCGCCCATAACAAAAGGCGGGATTATCAGCGTGTTCCTGTTATCCTTTGTGGATGCATGGAACATGGTGGAGCAGCCCATCACTTTTTTAAGGGATATTTTCAGGTATCCCCTTTCCGTATTCCTTGCAAGCGTAAACCAGGTGAATTTTGAGCTGTCTTTTGTATGCGGCGTCCTGGCTGCGCTGCCAATCCTTCTGCTGTTTTTCTTTTTCCATGAAGAGCTGGCGCAGGGAATTGAACTGTCAGGGGTGAAATAAACAACGGGAGGGCATGGGCTTATGAAGAACTCAAAACTATTTGCAGTAAGGGCGGCGGCAGCCCTTTTTATGGCGCTGGTCCTGTGCACCATTGCAGCTCACAGAATTGAAATTTTGCTGCTGACGGAAGTGCGCAGCCTGGCGGTCCCTGCTGCTGTCACAATGGAAGATGGAAGCACGGTTACAAAGGTCCCGGCTGCCGCTGTTTATACAGGCAGGGACGGAAAACCCTGCGTCATGCGGCTGTTGTCAAGGGAAGGGGTATGGGGAAGGGAAATGTACGTAGAAGAAATGCCAGTTGAACTATCCCATGAAGATTATAATTTCTGTTTCCTGAAAGGGGATTTCGAAGGGCAGTCACTGGCTGTTTACCCAAGCCGTCCCCTGTCTGATGATGAAACTGTGAGGTGTGCGGAAGAATGAAGAAGAAAAATATCCGGTTTCTTATATGGGGCATAGCCTGCCTGTCTTTGTCTGCAATTTTCTTTTTTGCAGCAGCTTTTGTTACCAGGAACCTGAAAAACCATACGCCCTTTGCGGTAGAGCTATATGGCGCGCAGGGGCTGGGCGTCCCTGTGGGGAAGACGGCCAATTTTACCGAATGGGGCTCCTTTGCCGCTGCTGGCATGGGGGAATATGTGCAGGCGGCAGATCTGGCGGAAACCAAATCTATCCCTGCATATTACCAGATGACAACCCCTAACTACGGGGAATATGCAAACCTGCATTTTAACGAAGGGAAATATTTCCCGGAGGACGCCGCCGGGAATTTAGCAGTAATTCCGGAAAGCCTTTCCCATGAACTATTTGAAGGGGAAGACGGGAAAAAAATGCTGCGTATTAATGGGAAGAAATTTACAGTCTGCGGGGTTTATGGGGAAGGGGGCATCCTTACCCGGCTAGGTTCCGCCAGCATCCCTGTCATTTACGGAAATACGTCCAGGGATCCGGACATACTGGCAGAACAGCTCCTGATAGGGGCTGACGCCGGAAAAACAGCCTTGCAGCAACAGCAGGAAACGGCAGCATTGATGCAAATACCGCTGGAAGGGGAGATAAATGATTTGGGGCGCCTGCACCAGTTGGGGGACAGTATCCTGCTGCTTGGGTTCTTTTTTGCCGGCTTGTGGTTTGTCCTGCATTTATGCATCTTTTCCTACCGGAAGCTTATGTCTGCATACCAATGCAGGGGGCAGGCAGCAGAAAAAATCCTCCCAGCTATCCTTGGAACCGGCGCATTCCTTCTTGCAGCCGTCGGCTTTGCATCCCTGCTGCAGCTTGTGCGTATACCGGCCATTTATTTGCCGGAAGACAATATTTTTGATATTTCCTATTATGGGCAGCAGATTTTAAACGGGATACAGCAGATAAATACCGTTTCCCGTATCAGGGATTTTTCAAGAATCTGCGCCGTTTACCTGTGCGCAGAAGCAGGATGCACCATTGCGGCAGTCCCGTTGTTCTGGGCAGGGTGCCATGGGCTGCGCCATTGGTTTCTGGATAAACAACTATGATCGTACGCAATCCCATTGGCCTAAAAAGAGGGGCAAGGAACTGCTGATAATGGAAATTATACACCATTATCAGCAGCACTTCCGAAAGACGGTGAATGCCTAAAATAATCTGAAAACGGGGAAGAAAAAATGTTAAATATTGTAGTATGTGATGATGAAAAAGGAACATGCGAAGAATTAAAGGAGATTTTAAGGAAACATGCATACAAAAATAAGATTATGTACCATATAGAAACTTTCTATACAGGAACATCTTTGTCTAATTATTTAATGACAGGCCACAGAGCAGACATTCTTTTTCTTGATATATCCCTTCCTGGCATAGATGGAATTAACATTGGAAAAATAATCAGAAGTACCATTGGCGATGAACAAACTGTTATTGTCTATATTTCATCAAGTAAATCCTATGCATTAGAACTTTTCCAAAACCGCCCTTTTGATTTTTTGATAAAGCCATTAAAAGAAGAAAAGATAATATCCCTCATGGGCAAAATTTTCCGATTCCTAGGAAAAAATACTGCTTGCCTGGAATTCCAAAACAACGGAAAATTATACAGAATACCCTACGGGGATATCCTTTATTTACAAAGTGAAAAAAGAAAAATTAGGATAGTAACGGTAAAAGGTGTAAAAGAATACTATGGAAAGTTAAGTGAAACTGAAACAAAGCTACCCCCTGATACCTTTTTGAAAATACATAAATCATACCTTATCAATCCACATTTTGTAGAATCATATTCCTATGAACAAATCACAATGGTTGACGGCAGCGTACTGAACGTCAGCCAAACACAAAGGCCATCCGTGAGAAAAAAAATTTTAGAGAATGAAAGGAAATGGAAATATGGGGATTAATGGAATACTATTAAGTATAATAAGCAATGCCATCCGAACCGTTGCTATAAAAAAGCTAGTTGATATATTTATAGATAAAAATACCTGTACCTGGAAATTTTACTGGATGGCATATGTGTTTTTTTGGGGATTTACCAGCACAATTTATCATTTGTATTACTTTCCGCCCTTTAATCTATTATCAAATATCCTAGGATTTATTCTGATACTTTTCCCATATAAAATAAAATTCTCAAAGAAAGCGCTTACTATATTTTTAATTTATGGAATTAATACATTGGGTGACAGTATTGTAGTATTTTCTTTTATGAAATATCAATTTGGAACACCTGTAAACCCTTTGATTGAATATATTACTAGCTTGGTGATGTTTTTAGCTGTGATAGTTCTGGCACGGATAGTAAAAAAAGATATGGATTCTGTACTCCCCATTAATTACCAAGCTTCACTGGGCAGTGTCCCAATGATAAGCATAGGTATTATTTTTTATGTGATAAAGCTGGGAACCCAGTTCAGGAACATCATTCTTTTTACAGCAACAGGACTGCTGGTTATTAATATTTTAAATGTATATATCTATCAATCATTAGTTCAATTTTATTCGGCATATATGGAACAAAAAATGAAACAATTGTCACAGGAAATCAGGAAATAGATGGTATTCTGGATTATATGCTGAAAAAAGCAAACAGGGTGTTGAAAGAAGTAAAAGCACAGATTAATATCCCAGAAGGAATGTTCTATGGAAATTTTAAAGTATGCACAATCCTAGGAAACCTTCTGGACAATGCAATCAGAGAAGCAGAAAAAACCGAACGCAAATATTTAGGGATTGAGCTATATACAAAAGCAGGGATTTTACTTCTGTTTATCGAAAATAGTTACTCCGGCAATATCATTAAGAGAAATGAGAAATTTAAGTCAACACAGAAGGATACGGCTTCTCATGGAATAGGCTTAGAAAATGTTAGGAAAATCATAGACAAGTGCGGCGGTGAAATTAATATAACGAATATAGAAGATACCTTTAAGGTGGAAGCGCTGCTATATCTAGATTCTATAAAATAGCAGTATTGGCACAATACATGATTTATTACATAAACATATCTGATTTATTACATTTGGACAAAAACAGGAAATTTATATGGTATAATACTACAAAAATATTCAGGAGCTATATAATAATGAAAAATAGAAAAGAACAGAAATGGAAACAAGCTACAGTAAGCCTTGTTCGGAAAATTGCAACTAGAGAAGCAAATATGGTATGTTCATTTTTGAGTTATCAGCGTAAACTACCTGATTCCGTAAAAAAATAAAGGAAATTTTGATGTGTTGAGGAATAACCTATGGAAGGAATAATAGACAATATATCAGAAAAAATAGCAGATATTATTTGCAACGACAACCAGGAATTTGAGATAATAATTTATGGAGTCCATCAAATGATAACCATAATCTTGAACCTTTTTCTTACAGTGATAAGCGGTATCATTTGGCAAAACTTTTCTTTTCTGGCAGTTATGTATTTTTATTTCAGCATATTGCGGCCTTATGCGGGCGGCTATCATTCAGAAACAGAAGGTAAATGCTTAGTGATATCCATTGCACTGATAAACCTGATTCTGTTTGCCAAACGATATGTTAGATTAGAAATCCCTGCATTTATAGTTATTTGTGTAGCGTCAATGGCAGTTATATTTCTATGGGCACCAATCGGAAATCCAAATAAAACATTAGATATGATGGAAAAAAAGTATATAAACGAAAATCACATATTATCACAGTAATGGGTTTTCTAAGTATTATAACTGCTTTCATTTTTAAATGGCAAATCTTATATGAAGGAATTATTTATGGCATGTTTTTATCAGCAGCATTACTTATAGCAGGGAAAATAAAATATAGAACATTGCTTGCCATGGAAAAATGCTGAGAATTCCCATTCTTCCCAGCCTTGGATATTCCACATTTTAAGACGTAATGTTAAGAAAATTAGATACAACATATTCAATATATAAGATATTAAGTGGGCAAGTGGTTCGAAAAGGAGAAATAGTATGAAAAAAAATTAACTTCTATCTTAGTATTATGTATTATATCTTTCACACTTACATTACCGGTATCAGCCGCCCAGACAGTATCAAAAGGAATTCAGCAACGGGTTCAGGAATGCGGAAATTGTGGAAAAATGTCATTGAATACTGTTAAATTGAATAGTTATGAAAAAGGGCCTATAATCAGAAAATGTACACATGGACGTCCATATGGAACTGATAAGGTTTATAAAATATATATTACTTATCAGTACAAATGCGCACATTGCTCATACAAAAGTTCAACATGGGATATAGCTACTAGAGCGTGTCTGAAAATTCATTCCCGCCATCTGCATCCCCTAATTTGCGGCATATTTCTGCCAAATTCAGTCAACGTAGCCCGCTACGCCTCCTTCATTTGGCAAAAATCTCCCACAAATTGTAGAATACATCTGTCAGAAAGCAATTTTCAGACACGCTCTAGTGATTCCAATGATAAAGTAGAATGTCATGGGTATTATTAATTTAAACATAAATTAAATTTTGTTTTTCACAAATAATTATAATGAAATAAACTGCGATAATTTCCAAACCATCCCATTCAGGCTGACGCACTTTGAAACCCAAGAAGGAGGAATGTAGTATGAAGAAAAAGTTAGCAATTATCTTGGCAGGGTTATTGTGTGCAGGTTCTTTTGCGTCCTGCGCATCTTCCAGCCGTTCCTCTGAAAATAAAGCCGCAGAAAACACCGGGAACCGGCCGAAAATGGTTATTGCCATTTCAGAACTGCAAGAAGATTTCTACCAGGAGGCAGTAGCAGCATATTGCAGGCTCCATCCTGAAACAGAAGTAGAAATCGAGGTGGTTCCCTGGATTGACAATACGCCTACAGAGAAAACAGAGAAAGACAGCAAAGCCATAAAGGATATGCAAGTACAGATAATGGCTGGAAAAGGGCCGGATGTTTTTCTTCTGGATGAAAGCAACGAACTGCTGCCAGATATGGTAAAAAACAGTTACAACGGGGTATTTTTAGACCTCAATACAGTGATGGACAACTTAAAAAGCCTTCCCTTGAACCAAGTAGTGCGAAAGGCTGGTGAACTGGATGGGAAACAGTATTTTTTACCATTAGGATATACCTTAACAGGCATCGCCGCAACGGAGGATATGCTGGAGGGCTGGAAGCCTTCTTCCAGCCAGCCGGATGAATTCCTGAATGAAGCTGCCAGCCATATGGGAGTGAAAGGGTTTCCCAGGGAACCTTGGCTGAGGGAATATATACCAGGTCTTTTTGGGACGCCTGTTTTGGATTATGGGGAGAAATCCATTACATTTTCCAGGGATTTTATGGATTTGACGGAATTATTAGCGGACGGGGCAGAATTCACCGATGAAAATGCGCCAGAATTACCTGATATTATGAATGTAGGGGATTATAGAAGCAGCACATTCGAAAAACTTGTGGAAAGATCTTTCGCTTCAGGTACGGATGTTAAGTTCCTGCCCTTTCCAAATGGGGAAAGGGGAACCAATGCGCAGGTGAATGTATTTGCAGCAGTCCGGGCAAACAGCGCCTATGCTTCCCAAGCAGGGGAATTCCTGGCCTTCTTGCTTTCAGATGAAATACAGGGCAGCACAGATGGGTTTACGGCTATCCCTGTAAACAACAATGCTGTTGTGCCAGCTTACCAGTACCGGTTTACTTTTGGAATAGAAGAATATGAAAAAAAAGCTGCAAAAAAAGCGGAGGAATTATTCCAGATCACACAGCAGGTTACAACAGCCCGGTTCTGCCAATATGAAAATTCCCTGATTTTCAATGCCGTCTTTATGACGAGTGAAAACAACACCGTAGAGGAAAAACTGGATGATTTAAAAAATGAATTGCGGTTCTATTTTGACGAATAAGAAAACGGAATAGATAAAAAATGGGCTGGAGCATATCTGAAAAATGCTCCAGCCCGGCTTATAGCTCTTTCTATACACTTCTATCAGCTTTCAATTGTGTGACTTCTTCAAGAGAAAGCCCCGAAATATTAACGATTTCCTCTAAGGCATATTTACCAGCCGCCAACATACGGAGCGCAACCTCTCTCATGCCCTCTTTCAATGTCTGGTTTCTCATATCTTCCATAGCCTGACACATAATCTCGATTCCCTCCTTGCTCTCTTTAAAAAATCTCACCCTGTCCGCCAGTATCCCATAAAACATATCCGCTGCGTCTGTGCAGGAAAAATCATGCATTAACTTCCCGATTGGCGTATCTCCACGGTAAGCGCCATTTACATACAGTATGTGCGAACCGTCCTCAAATCTTTCCCCAGTTCCTAAAAAGCACCGCTCAACGGGATAGAGCGGCAGCCCTTTTCCCATCACGTCATTTTCTGTGATAAAAATTACCCACGTTTCCGGCAGCTTGCCGAAGTCCTCGCCTTTCTTCAAAAGGTTAACATCCATCATACTGCTGTTGTACCTTGCTCTTTTTCTCCCGGCTCCTTTGTCGGAGCGCTGTACTTCCACATTCAGTTTTGCCCCTGTGCTGTCCGTAGCCAGGATATCCAGCCTCACCGAACGGTTCAGCAGGTTCTCCACAAATACCTGGGTGCGAACGTCCAGCACCTTTAAATCCGGCTTTTCCAGCACAATCTGCAATACCAGTTCCATGATTGGCGTATCTCCCTCAAAACACTTTGTGAGGAAATCATCATCAAGCAGGCGAAAACCTCTTAACCTATGTAAATCTTCCTGATGTTTCTTATCAATCTGTTCTGTGACCGTCAATCTCCCCACCTGCTTTCCCTTCCGTTTCCGTGTTTCCATACTACCATAAACATCCTGGCTTTACAAGCCGGGAACCAGAATATTTCTGAATCCAAACCTTCTGCTGTTACCGCTTTTTTACATCAATATATCATCATAGAGCGAGTACGGGACATCCTTTTGGTATCCTAGAACATATCTGAAAATTGCTTTCTGTTGGATGTATTCCGCAAAGTGGAAGGATACAGGCGGTGGAAATGAATTTTCAAACACGCTCTAATCCAATCTATATAAAAATAAGCAACATCCCCAGAGAATTCTTGCATTATAGATACAAATAGTGTATTCTAATATTGCATAAATTTTGCCTGACCCTAGGATTCTTTGGGAATTTTAGCTGGCGGCCATTGATTGGCCTGCCAAATGAAAATATATTTTTTTATTGCAGCGGCAGTTTTGGATTGCCGTTAGATTGGAGGAAAAAGTTATGGAAAGAACCGCAGGTATTTTACTTCCTGTTACCAGCCTGCCATCCAAATATGGCATAGGCTGCTTTTCCAAAAGCGCTTATGATTTTGTGGACTGGCTAAAAGCTGCGGGACAGTCTTATTGGCAGATACTGCCCCTAGGGCCTACCAGTTATGGGGATTCCCCGTACCAATCCTTTTCCACGTTTGCCGGAAATCCTTATTTTATCAGCCTTGAAGCCTTGATAGAAGAAGGGGTGCTGACAGAAAAAGAGTGCGATGGGACTGATTTTGGCAGCCGCCCAAACGATATCCATTATGAAAAACTCTATAAAAACCGCTACCCCCTTCTGCGGAAAGCTTATGAGCGCAGCAAAATCAGTGAAAACCCTGATTATCTGCGTTTTATAGAGGAAAATAATTGGTGGCTTTCAGATTACGCTTTATTTATGGCGGTCAAAGACAGGTTTGAGGGAGTCCCATGGAACCAATGGGCGGAAGATATCCGGCTGCGGTGGGGGAACGCCATGGATTATTACCGGGAGGAACTGTATTTTGAAATTGAATTCCAGCAATACATGCAGTTTAAGTTCTATGAGCAGTGGAATGCCCTGAAAGCCTACGCAAATGAAAATGGAATCCGCCTGATCGGGGATATCCCCATTTATGTGGCAATGGACAGCGCGGACACCTGGGCGCATCCGGAACTTTTTCAGTTAGATGAAACACTTACGCCATCTGCAGTAGCCGGATGCCCGCCAGACGGGTTTTCCGCGGACGGGCAGCTTTGGGGCAACCCCTTATACCGCTGGGACTACCACCGGAATACAGGGTATGAATGGTGGATTTCCCGCCTTTCCTATTGTTTCCGCCTGTATGACGTTGTGCGGATTGACCATTTCCGCGGCTTTGACGAATACTATTCCATCCCTTACGGCGCAGAATCTGCAAAAGAAGGCCATTGGGAAAAAGGGCCGGGAATCGATTTGTTCCGCCATGTGGAACAGAGCCTTGGCTGGCATGAGGTAATTGCAGAAGATTTGGGCTATGTGACAGATTCTGTCCGCCAACTGGTCTTTGAAAGCGGCTTCCCGGGGATGAAGGTCTTAGAATTTGCATTTGACTCCAGAGATACAGGCTCTGCCAACGATTATCTGCCCCACAATTACATAGAAAACTGTGTGGCTTACACTGGCACCCATGACAATGAAACCATTACCGGCTGGTTCCAGTCCATTACAAAAAAAGAAAGGCAGATGGCCCGGGATTACCTGTGCGACCAGACAACGCCGGACCGCCTGCTGCACCAGTCCTTTATTTCGCTGATTATGCGCAGCAGTGCAAAATCCTGCATTATCCCTATTCAGGACTATATGGGATACGATAATACATGCAGGATTAATAAGCCCTCCACAGTGGGCATAAATTGGAGATGGCGATTAACAGAAGATGAATTATCCGAGGAATTAAAGGAAAAAATCCATGCCATGGCTATGCGGTATGGGCGTAAGAATTGGAATTAAAAAGGAATTTCCCTAAAAAAGAATCCTGCAAAGCAGGATTCTCCGCCTGCGGCGGGTCGCTTTGCGACAGATTTCATATCCTCCGCAGTGAGATAAAAACTTATTCCCACTCCTCTACCATAAACCCGCCGCTTTCCAGTGCGGCCCTGGCCTGTTCCATATGTTTGTGCCCATAAACCTCCATGTAACCTCCCATTACTTTACTGGATGCCTGGAATATTTCTTCCATTTGGCTTTGGTCCATACAGGCCATTTGCCCTGGGCTTTTTATTATGCCAAAAATCCTGCCATGTGCTACGCGGCCTGCTTCGTCCGTCAGTTCCACGGACAATTCCCCATAGTTCTCCTTCCATTTTTTTATCTGCCCCTGGTTCGGCGCAAATCCATGTTGATCCAAAAACGCCTGAAACACATCTTCCCCCAAAAACAATGCAGCCGTATTCCCCAAGGAAACCTCCCCTTCTGTTTTTTTCCAATCCAGAGGATAGGTTTCCAAATCAACGCCATCCAGCCTTGTTTCCAACGTATATCCCTCCATTTTCAAGGTAACGGCAGCAGAGGACACCGGCTCAAACCGGACTAATCCAGTGATATTCTGTAATTCCTCCGCATCCTTCCCCGTCAGTTCCTGCCCGGATTGGATGGTAACACGGTAAAGGTTATGTTCTTTTTGGTAATCCTTATAGACATGGAAGCAAACTGCTGCAAGCAGCAAAATGGCTGCGCCATGGACAATATCTTTGTACAAATTGCGCTTCCTCATTCTTCCCTCCTATTTCAATTTGGAAATCCTTTGGTAGTGCTTCATCCGTAAATAAAGCCATACAATAATTAAAATTAATACCAAAAATGCCCCCGCCAGAATAGTTATCCACCACTGGTTGGTCTTTGGCACCTCTTTTTCCACTTTTAATTCCACAATCTGCGGCTTTTTTATGGAAGTTTTCAACTCCTGCTTCTGTTCTGCCACTTCCCCTTGCTCATTTTCATAAGAAAATATCACTGTGCACACAGTATCGCCATATTTTTCCCCATTTTCCTCTATGGCATTGCCTTCATTATCCATACAAAGGTTTCCAGCAAATACGGAAATCTCCCCATCGGCAGCCGAACCAGGCTCCACTGTCCCAAGGAACAGCTCTTTTTCCGGAAACAGCCCCTTTCCCTCCAGGCGGACCCTTACATTGTAAATTACGGCAAGGCCAGAGTTCTGGATTTGGAACGTCAGCAAATCCGTGTCTGATTCATAAATGCTCTCTGGGAAGGAAAGGCCTGTAAGTTCTGCCTGCGGCGTCTGTATTATGGTAAGGGACACCGTTTCCGTGGAAGTATACGACGTTCCCTGCTTATCCTCATATTCAAACTGGAACTGTACAGGGACGGCTTCTGCCGCCGCTTTTTTCCCTACAGACACATTTTGGGATAAATCCATGGAAGCCCCGGCTCCTGCCCGGTCAAAATACCAGGATGTTTTTTCAAAAGAAATGTCTTTATGCTCGGAAATAATCGTAATTTTCAGGTTTTCCATTGCCCTTTTGCTGCTGCAGTTTTTGGCAGAAACAGACCAGGCCGTCTGGCTCCCGGCCTGCAGGGGGACGCCTTGCAGGCTGTTTGCAGAAATCATTACCCTGGGCTGATGGGAAATTTCCCCGTTCCCCTGTGTACCTCCGGGCAAACTGGAACCATCTGAAAAACCTGGGCTATCTCCCAATGCCCCTTCTCCTGCTGCATCCCCATTCCCTAAAATTTCACTTCCATCATTTTCAGGGCTATTCCCATCCGCGCCCGTTGGGCCTTCCGGCTGGTCCCCTGCCTGGGAATCAGGTATCCCATCTGTAATTTCTACATAAACCGTAAACTCCTGCTGGATATTTTCTTCCTGTGTCTGGGCCTGCACAAACAGCCGCAGGGGATATTGCCCGTTTACCCTGTGCTCCTTAAGCTGTACCTGGCATTGGTAGAGGTAAATGCCGTCCTCAGACCTCTTTACTTTTTTCTGGTAATTTTTATAATAAAAGGGGCTGCTGCCTTCCCGTTCAAAAGAAATCCCAACAATAATCCGGTTATCCTTTGTTTCCTGTTCCAGACGGAATGGGATGGTTAAGGACATTTTATTTTTTTTGATGGAAGGCTCATACCCTTTGGAAAAGGGGGCGTTCATGCCTTCGTACTTTTTATTGGCGTCAATCGTAACCATTGCGCCAGATTTTTTCTGTGTTTCCGCCGAAATCCCTCCGCCTGCCATTGCATGGGCTGGCGCAGCGGCAAACAGGAAACACACCAAAGCAGAACAGGAAAGGATAAAACTGCAGGCCCTTCCCTTATGGTTCCGAAGCTTTTGGCGCTGTGTCCCAAAATAGCCCTTCCATTTCATATCTTAAACATCCTCCCTCCGTCCATCTCATAAACCTCATCGCATAGAATACGGATATCCTCGCTGTTATGGCTGGCAAGGATAATGGTTTTTCCCTGCTGTTTCAGCTCCAGCAGCAATTTACGGATATCCCCTACACCATGCTTATCCAGCCCATTAAAAGGCTCATCCAGAATCAGGAACTCCGGGTCTTCCATAATCGCCTGTGCAATCCCAAGGCGCTGGCGCATCCCAAGGGAATATTTTGCCACAGCTTTCTTTAAATCTGGGTCCAGCCCTGCTTTCCTGATTGCTTCGCGGACTTCTTCCTTTGTAATCTTGCCCTTTAAACCCGCCAGGATTTCTAAGTTCCGCATCCCGCTTAAATTTGTAAGGAACCCGGGCGTTTCAATAATTACCCCAATACTTTCCGGGAAATCAATTTCTGGCCCAATGTACTTCCCATTCACCCGGATGCTCCCCTCTGTCACTGGGAGGAACCCGCAGATGCATTTCATCAGTACGGTTTTTCCAGAGCCGTTGTTGCCGGAAATCCCATAAACTTTCCCCCGCTCCATGCAGATGCTGATACCGTGCAAAATAATGTCGTCCCCAAATTTTTTCGTTACATGGTCTATTTCAATATAAGCTTCCATTCCATTCTTCCTATCTATATTTACAATTCCTGGCACAGGCATGCACTTTAAATTTCCTGCACCCGCCAGTACAGCAGCAGGCTGTGGATACACAGGGACACCGCAGAAAATACAAGGAAAAACACCCATATCCCCGTACCGTCCGGCCCCCAGTTTTCCTTGCACAGAATCCACTCCCCCGGGTACAGGGCATACAGCTTCGGCAAATACCGTTCCTTCAGAATTACCATCATATAATACGCCACAAAGGGCAGGCCGTAAGCCATATAGTAATTCCGGAATGCCGCTGCAAAAATCCCCGACAGTTCCGCCAAAATCCCACCAACGAAGCTGACGCGCAAAAGGGTTTCCATTGCGCCCCGGATTCCCTCCCATGGGATTTTCCCTTCCAATTCCAGCGGGTAAAGGAAGAAAAAGCACAGCAGCAGCCCGAAAAACCCTGCCAGAAAAAATGGGAAAAAACCCCCGGCATAGATACACAAGGTCTTTTTCCAGGTATACCCGATCCTGCTGGTCCTTGAAATATATAATTTTAAGAACCCGCTGGAGGATTCCCTCACATAGGAAGCCCCCGGTGAAAGCACTGCTGCAACGGGCACTAAAAATAACATGATCTGGGATTCCACTGCAGTCTGGTAAAATTTCAGGAAACTTCCCTGGCTTAAGGGAATTACTATTTCGTAAAAAGGGAATGTTATAGCCATCCCCAAAAAAACAACCACTGACGCAGTCCAGAACCCCCTTTCCCGTAATAATTCTTTCACACCCTTTCCCACCCTTCTTTCCGAAAATTCTCCCAACTCCATCCCGGCAAAATTAGCGTGCTGGGCCTTCTGGCTTGTGCCAGCATAGGAAAAAACTCATTCCCCAGTAAAGGAACCGAAATTATATTTTTTCAAAGTATGGAATGCCAGTGCGGACAAAAACAGCAAAATCCCCAGGAACACCATGCAGGACTGCCCAATCGAAGGGAGGACATCGTACCCAAAATCATGCATCCCATACGTTGCATGGTTCAAGGGGCTTATCCAGCCGCTCAGCCGCCGTACCAAAAACATTTCATATTCCTCTTTATGGAGAATTTTAGCTAAAATGTCAGGGTTCAGCAGGAACCCATAAAGGCTGTAGGAAAGCCCTGCGCCAATCGCCGCTTTTTTGCCCATTTTCATCTGGAACCATAACATCAAAAATGTTAAGGTTAAGGCATAGCATACCAGCAAGGCCATAATCTGCAGGCTGCAGGACAGGGGGCTGGTGCTCTCCATGACTTTTACAGTAGATGGGACTGACAGCTCTTTCCCCATTTGGGAATAGGCAAGGAGGGCAGCCGTCTTGCTCCAAATATTCCCCACATACGTTTTCTGCATGCACAGCAGGCTGGTTACAAGGATGACATACAGCATATACAGCACTGTTGCCAGAAAAATATAGAAAAACTGTGCTAGAAGCCACCGCCACTTTTTCATCCGAAGCAGCATATAGGGGGTAAAAGGGCTTAATTTAGGCAAATCCAAAAATAGCAGGATCAGCAGCAGGGAACACAGGAGGATAGAGGTGGCGTCCCCAAAGGTCCAGATAAACGGCTCTAAGGCCTGCATCGGGGAATCATAGTAATCGGCTACCATCATCGCCCTGTCGCTTAAGAAAAAGCATAGGATAAAGGAAAACAGGAATGTAACCACTACCCTGGGGTTCCTGAAAAACCCTAAGAAATTCCACCTTACCGCTGCCGCTACCTGCTTTATGGATTCCATGCTTCCGGTTCCCCTTTCTTTTAATAGCCTAAGCCACGGTCAATAACAGTTCCGTCAATGGCATTGATTGTCATGTAACTGGTTGTGGAATGTTCCCCATTATTCTGTTCAGAATACCCGTCCGTTTCTACGTCAAATCCCCCGAAAAAGTCCCAGACCGGCACCAGAATCCCTGACGAACTATCTACCGTAGGGTCATAAATCCTACTGTAGCCTAACTTTATTTTCTTAATATGGTATGTCTTTTGCTTTTCAAGTTCTGAAATATCTGCATTGGACACCTCCATCATCTGCTCATATATTTTTACAATGCTGTCAAAATCCATTAGTTTTACATTCTCCGTCTGGATGCCCTCCAGATTGTAAGGGCTGAAAATTTCCGCCTTCTGGATGCCGTCGTCCCCTACAATGACTTCGCATCTTTCATAGCTCCAAGGAACCAGCGTACTGTCATGGTTCTCCAAACCTCCGCCATAGGCACTGGTATTGGTAATGGGCATCCCATCCAACACTCTGGTAAAATAAAAGATATACCCTCCATCCAATATGTTTTTTTCAGTGGGGTTCCCCTCCCCGTCATAATAGGCCGTATAGCCCCATCCATTCAATTCCAAGTCCCAACCCAGCTTCTCTATGGGCTCTTTGGCAATTTTTTCTGCATCCTCATAGGAAATCCCTGCCAACCCTTTTAATGTTTCTTCTGACAGGGAATGGAAATCTTCCCTTTCAATATCCATCAGGTATTCTTCTTCCAGCCAATGGGGAAATTTTCCGGCATCCAGCCCATCGTCCCTCTCCTTTTCAATTCTTATGGTTATGTCTTTGGAATGCTCTGCACCGTCCCGTTTAATCAGGTAATTATAAATCCCATTGCCTGTTTCCACTACGCCCCAAAAGCTGTCCTTGTCTACCTCCTTTTGGGCTTCTTCCCCTGTCCCGTTTACCCATTCCAGGCCAAAAGACGGGGTCACTTCCTTTTTTTCTATTTCATCCGGCGCATGCTCCAGTTCTGCTTCATTCCGCGCAATTTCCTCGTCAATGCGGAACATCAATTCCCCGTTTTCATCTGTCCCATACCCATAGGGATCTAAATTTCCTTCCGACTTATATTTTTTCAGCTTTGTAATTTCTTCCTGGTACCGTTCCTTGGTCCATTGGTAATATCCATGGGCATGGTATATTTTATCCCCTTCAAAAAAAGCTTTGGTGACTTTGTCAAACAGCTCCTGGCTTGCTTCCTGTGCAGATACCTTGTAGGTGTTTATGGAATCTGCTTCCGGCAGGATAATTTCAGCGTCTGTATCAATGACAAGGGCGCCATTTTCATAGGTCGCTTTGTTCTTGTAGGTTTCCGGGGCTTTTACAATATTGCTTATGTTCCCCTTTGCTTCTTCCGTGCTCTCATACTGATTCATATTGTCTGTGCTCTTTTGCTTTACAATGGAATTTTTGGGTGTTTCCTGGCAGCCTGCTAACAGGCTTGCGCCTAGGATTGCCGCGAAAATAGCTTTGTATTTCCATTTATAGGCCTGTGCGGTGTTTTTTTGTTTTATTTTTATTTGTTTTATTTTCATAGGTATCCTTCCTTTCTCTCTGCATGGCCGTAATATGATATGGGAACTCCCTTCTAATACCCAAGGTCCCGGTTAATCACAGTCCCGTCTATGGCATTAATTGTCATAAAGCTTTGTTTGGAATGTTCCCCATTATTCTGTTCATAATGCCCATCGATTTCTGCGTCAAATCCCCCGAAAAAGTCCCAGACTGGCACTAAAACCCCTGCCCTGTTATCAACATTTGGGTCATAAATCCTGCTATAGCCCAATTTTATTTTGTTTACATGGTAAGTCCTCTGCTTTTCAAATTCCCCAATATCTGCGTTGCTGACTTCCATCATCTGTTCGTATATTTTCATAATGCTGTCGAAATCCATCAGCTTTACATGCTCCGTCTGCACCCCTTCCACATGGTAGGGATTAAAAATTTCTACTTCCTGGAAGCCGTTATCCCCTATAATAATTTCACATCTTTCATAGCCCCAAGGAGTCAGCGTGCTGTCCATATCCTCCAGCCCGCCGCCATAGGAGTCTGTATGGGTAATGGGCATCCCATCCAACACCCTGGTAAAGAAAAATACATAGCCCCCATCCGTAACATTTTCTTTTCTTACATTGCCTTCCCCATGGTGGAACAGGGCATAATCCCAATCCTGGATTTCCCAGCCATAGCCCAGTTTCCCTACATGCTCTTTGGCAATTTTTTCTGCATCCTCATAAGAAATGTCTATCAGGCTTTTTATCTCGTCTTCCGGCATCCCTGAAAAGCTTTCCAACTTTACATCCATCAGATACCGTCCTTCCACCCAATCCATAAATTCCATTGGGTCTGGCACGTCGTCCCTTTGTTTTCTAATGTCAAATTTTACATCTGCTGACACTTCCCCAGAAGTAATGGTATAATTGTAAATTCCATGTCCGGTTTCCGCTATTCCGTAAAATTCATGTTCATTTACCATTTTCTCGGCTTCTTCCCCTTTCCCGGAAATATATTCCAATCCAAAGGAGGGCTTTACTTCTTCTTTTATGATTTCCTCCGGCGCATCTGCCAGTTCCTGTTCATCCCTTGCAATGACTGCATCAATGTCAAAATACAGTTCGCCATTTTCATCTTTCCCATATTCGTATGGGTCAAGGTTCCCTTCCGCCTTATACTGTTTCAGCCTTGTAATTTCTTCCTGGTACTGCTCCTTGGTCTGCTGGCTGTAACTGTAGGCATGATAAAATTTTGCCCCATCGAAAAACGCGTTGGTTACCTTGTCAATCAATTCCTGGTTTACTTCTTCTGCAGTTACCTTATAAGTATTTACCATTTCCACATCCGGTAGGATGATTTCTGCATCTGTGTCAATGGTTAAGACGCCGTTTTCGTAGGTAACCTTATTCTTGTATGTTTCTGGTGCATTTACCATTTCCTTAACGCTTGTGCTTGCGCTTTCATACTCCTGGGCCTTGTCTGCGCCCTTCTGTTTTACAATAGAATTTTCCGGGGTTTCCTGGCAGCCTGCCAGAAAGCCGATGGCAAGTGCTGCTGCAATGGCTGCCATATATTTCTGTTTCATAAGCTCCTCCTGTTCTTTTAGGTTTACCTGATTATAAATGTATCAGTACACTATAATTATCGTAACAGATCCTTTTTTGGAAATATTCATTCAGTTGTAAAGGATTGGTAAAGGATCCACTTGCGCAGAATCATTGACAGCCTATCGCTATCACAGCCCCAAAACACGCCCTGGGTAAAATGAAATTTTCGTCCCCTCCCCAACCTTACTTTCAATTTCCATATGCCCATGGTGCACTGCTGCAATCTGCTCACACAATGCAAGCCCCAGCCCCATGTTCCCGCTCTTTCTGGACCGGGACTTATCCACGCGGTAGAAAGCTTTGCGGACTTTATCCACTTCCTCCGGCGGTATTCCACATCCTTCGTCCCGCACCCACAGGGAATGGCTGTCCGCCCCAAGGTAAATATGGCTGCCCGCCCCGGACGCCATAATACTGTTATTGATAAGGTTTATCAGGAAGCTTGTCATTAAATCGGCATCCAGGCATTTCCGTTTCCCCTGGTAATCCCCTTCCCGCACCAATGCAATGCCAGTTTCTGTAAGCCTGTGCCTTACGCTGTCTTCCACTGCACCAAACAGCTTTTCCACAGGGAATTCCTGCAGCTCCACCTTACATTCCGGCTCATACAGCTTTGTCAGTTCCATCATTTTTTCTGACAGGCGTGAGAGCCTTCCGCTTTCCTGATGGATATAGCCGAGGGCCTTTTCTTCCTGCTCTTTGGACAGCTTTACCCCCAACAAAGTTTCCGAATACCCTTTTATGGCTGTCAGCGGGGTCTTTAACTCATGGGACATGCTGCCGATTAACTGCCGCTGGGCTTCATTTATGGCCTGCAGGGGCTTTGTGATTTTCTTAATCAGGAATACAAGGAGAAGGGCCATCCCAAAGGACGCCGCAACCGACAGCAGCAGTTCCTTTTTCACAAGTTCCCAGCTTTTTTCATAAATTGAAGTTAGGTCCACTTCATAAAACAGGTAATACCCATCCAAAGGCGCTCCATAAGTCCCATCAATATCTCCGTGATAAAATATCAAAAGATGCCTGCCATTTACCGTTTCCATTTGACAGTTCCAATAATAATCCCCACTGCCCTTTTCGATATTCCCAATGTCAAATTCATATGGGCTGTTGTTGAACAGCTCTTTTGTCCCTTTATACAGCGCAGAATTTTCCGGCATGGTATTGCGGAAAAAATAAACCAGCGCATGGTCAGCTATATTCTCTTTTAATTCCAAGTTTGATAATTTACGGTTATAATCGGAAACAGCCTTTTCAAAAATCCTATACTCTTTTTCCTTCATTAAGTCTATTTTTTCCTGCTGGCTGGTAAAAATCACATAAAATGAAAAAGCCTGCGCCAGCACAAAAAGCAATGTGGACGCAGTAAGCGCAATTTTTTTTATCATGTCCATGGCAAAACCTCCTTAGAAAACCTGGTTTTATCTAACTAATATTATAATGGATTCCTGAAAAGAAAACGACAAATAATTGTAAACATTCCGAAAATGATTAATTTATGCAAAAAAATAAAGGCGTCATTTGTATAATAATTAGAAAGGGGGGACAGAACCATTGAATCCAGAATTGATTGAACAAACAGTCCGTGATTATTCTGGCAAGTTATTGAAAATAGCTTATACCTACACAAAGAATACATGTGATGCAGAAGACATTGTCCAAGAAGTCTTTCTCTCTTTCATCACATCACGGCAAGAGTTTGCATCACAGGAACATATCCGGGCGTGGCTCATACGGGTAACCATCAACAAAAGCAAAAACCACGTAAAAAGCGCATGGATTGCGAAACGTTCCAAAATGCCGGAACCATGTGAGGAGCTGTCCTGTCTTGAACTGCAAAAAAAAGACGGCTTATTCAAGCTTAGCCGCCACCCCTTAAAAGCGAAAGAAATGCTTATCATAGACTTTAACTTAACGGTTAACAGCAACAGTACCATATCCCTGCAGGGTTCTATGAAATATGCAGATTCAAATTATGGCATTGGCTATCTGCTCAACGGCACATTCCATGATGTCCAAAAAACTTCTATGGATGGCACGGTTGACTGCAGCGTTACTTTAAAAGAAAGCGGAACCTTTTATTGGTGCATTAACAACACCTCCGGGAACACAAATTATTTCAGCGGGAACATACAGTACCGCCCTGATCCCCCGGTTTACCGGGATTATGGGGCTGGCGCAATTTCTGCAGAAGAAGGCTGCACCATACAGCTATCCCATATCCAAGGCCTATTAGGGGATACAGAAATCACAGGTATTTTTGTCTATTGCCACGAAAAAAATATGGCAAAGGAATACCCGGAGGATACCGACAGCATCACATTTACAGTTCCGGAAAAAGGGACTTACAGTATTTATGCCATTACAAAACAAGGCGGCTTAATGGACCTTAACGCCTACCTCTCAGTGGATTATCCTTCAGATTATAAAATTAGCAATACAACCTGATCCAAATGGCGTTTTTCAAATAACCGGATGGGACTGCCCCATCAGACTTCCATCCGGTAACCAACCCTTGGCACTGTAATAATCACATCGGAAAAATCCAGTTTTTTACGGATATTCCCCACATGTACATCCACTGTCCTGCTTTCCCCCTCAAAATCCACGCCCCAGAGGATATTCAGGATTTGGTCCCTTGTAATCACCCGGTTCCGGTATTTCCAGAACACTAAAAGGCAGTCAAATTCCATGGGCTGCATGGAAATTTCCACCCCGTTTTTATGCACTGTCCTCTTTTTCTCATTAATTACCACATCGCGGATACAGATTTCCTCGGCTTCCACTTTCCCGCAGCGTTTCAGGATATTGTCCATGCGGACAAGGAGCTCTAACATTTCAAAGGGCTTAACCATATAGTCCTCTGCCCCGCTCCTTAAGCCCTTTACTTTGCTGGGCAAATCTCCCTTGGCAGTCAGGTAAATCACAGGGATCCCGTGCTCTTTTAATTCCCCTAACAGCTCAAACCCGTCTTTTCCGGGAAGCATAATGTCCAGCAATGCAAGGGCGTAGTCATCCTGTTCCTTCAAATGGCGGCTGAATTCCATGCCGTCAAAAAATGGGATGGGCTGGTAGCCTGCTATTTCTAAATTCATGCAGATTAAATCGTTGATGGCTGTTTCATCTTCGATCACTAATATTTTTTTCATATCATCACCAGCTATATTATAATGGAAATTTGGAAAGAAAACGATAGTTTTTTGTAAAGAATCTGTAAAACTGCTTGCAATACATCGCAAGATGGCTTTTTCTTTCTATATAATCCATTTTTATAGTTCCCCATTGGTCCAAAGGACACTCCACAATCCATAAGTTTTTCCCATATAAATCCCAGACGACTGCCTTCCTGCATCCGTATCATGGGAATATGTTACATATTTCACTTCTTCCAATGGGCATCCTGCATACATCTCCCAAACAGCATCCCCCGCAGGCACATCTTCTGCCTTATCTAAGGATAAATTATCATCATCTACCATACTTGGGGTAAATTCAGCCTCCAGTTCCTGACTAACGGTGATAGTATCACTACCATATATTCCATAAACATCTTCCAAAAAACCAACAGAAAATGCCCCTACCCAATTTGCATAATAGCTGCACAGGCAGTCTTCCATTGTTTCCGATCCAAAATCCAAGGACATACTCCTAACATATGGGAATTCTGGTTTTCTGCTCATTGCCCCGCTAAATGCGTAGTATGTTCCACTTTTTTCAAACAAACAGGAACTATTAGGGAAATTTGGATTTTCATATTCCAAAAAATCGTTTACATTGCTGCCATCATCAAATATCCCTTCACCATAATTGTTTGTTTCTCCAAAAGAACAAGTTGTATCTTTAAACGTAATTTTTTTGTTTTTCTCCTCCCCCTTTTTTGCCGGATCTAAAACATACCAATCCCCCTCTATTTCAGAGGGCTTTTCCGTTTCCTGTTCTTGGAAATCCACATCTATCCCGCTATCTGTACTTTCCTCCCACAGGTTTTCCCCCATAGGCTGCTGCATTTTCATCCTTTTGCCCGCATCCTGCCATTTGGCATAACAGGATGCAAAACACCATTAAAAACTTCCATATATTCCCAAACTATTTCATATATTTTTCTCCATTACATTTTATTACACTTTTATTTTCCTCGTCTTACTATAGCTGCCATATACTTTACTGCCAGTGGAATCTGCCTTATAGGCACGCACCCGTACATAGTATGTTTTTTTCTTTTTTAGCCCTTTCACCGTTTTTGACAGGGATGATGCAGTCACTTTTTTGGTAGAACTCCTGAATTTTTTATTGGTGGAATAACAAATTTCATACCCTTTCGCTTGGCTGACTTTCCTGTATTTGACTGTAAATTTTCCGCTTCCTCGTTTTTTCAGGGAAGTGATCGCTGCTTTTTTCGGTTTCGTTACCTTATCCCATTGCGCATATACTGTCCGGGAACCGGAAGATGCCGGACGTACATAAGCATTTATCCTCTGTCCCCCTGACCTCTCTAAATACCACCCACGGAATAAATAGCCTTTCCGTTTCGCTATGGGAAGGTTCCCAAGCTGCTGGTTAAGCTTTACTGTAATGGTTTTCTGGCCTACGACTACGCCGCCATTCCCATCAAAAACCACGGTAAATGTCCCTTGTGCCGCACTATTTGTATTGGCAGGGTTTTGCGGGACTGTGGGCGCAGAAGGCTTTGTACTTGGGTTCGTTGGATTGGTGGGAGCTGTTGGCGCACTGGGGTTTACCGGATTAGCTGGAACTGCTGGTTTACCGGGATTTGCCGGGTTGGTTGGGGCTGTCGGCGTACTGGGGTTTACTGGAGGTTGCGGCTCCTGTTGGTTTTTCTGTACCAATTGGACGGGGACATGGGCTACCGCCTCATTCCCTGCCGGGTCGTAGGCATAAATATGGGTAAGGTATTCCCCCATCTCATAATTATGGTCTGAAACATTAACGCGGTAAGCATAAAAACTTCCCTCTGCCGTCCCGCTGCATGCGCTGTTTGTCACCCAATTTGGAAATAAATCATCCTGCTCATGGTATAAAGTCCAAGTGGGGAACTGTACCCGGTCTACCCGGAAATTATCCGTTACCGTACAAGTAACCGTGTATCCAGTTTCTGAAACATCTGTAATTGACACATCCGTTATCACTGGTTTCTGATCGTCCTTTATCGTAAAATTCCCTGTGCCGCTTTCATAAGTTACACCATTTGCCCTTGCCCACAGGCGGAAGGTATAGGTTTCCCCTTGCCGCAGCCCAGTAGGAAGGGCTTCCCCTACAATATTTAACTCTTGGTTGACAGTGGAAGTATTCAGCCCACAGGCTTCGCTATGGTTTACCACCAAATTTCCGGCAGAATCCCAAACCTTTGCCCCTACATCGGAAACAGTTAAGCGGTTTGGGTTGCTGACCGTGCCTTTCAGCAATGCATTCCAAATATCTGTCCATCCAACTTCGACAGCGGAATAAGACAGCTCCCCTGCCGGAGTGCTGCTCCCTGCGCCTAAATATACATATCCTAAGAACGCCCCATTCCTCCCGCTTTCCAACGTAGCTTTTGACATCGTATGTATCAGGCAATACCCTGTATTTGCATTGGAATTAGCCCCTTGATAACCGCCTTCACTGACGACTGCCTGGTTCCCGCTTACGCTTTCTACCACAGCAACATGGTTTTCATAACATGCCAACGCTTTTGCCTGAAGGGTACTCCCACGGGAAAACCCAAAGGATTTGTATGCAGAATCATACCAGCTTTTCCCGGAATATATGGTGCAGTTTGCACCTGTCAACTGGTTTACCCTTGCAGACGCAAACCATGCACAGCCGGAAGGCCCGTAAGCATATTGGCCCCAAGTTGGGATATTCGCATAGTTGGTATAAGGCGCAGCGTTAATATCAATAGAAATACCGCCCGTGCCATTCCCGCCAATGCCGCTGGGGGCTAAGGCATATGCATTTTTCGGCACCATCCAGAACAAAAATAGTGACAAAATAATTAAGAATGCCCCTTTGGCCTTTCTGTAGGATAAATTTTTTCCCATCACTTTCATCTCATTCTCCCTTCTGCTTTTTCTGCCCATTCAAAGTTATAACTGCCCGAGAGCGTATTTGAAAATTGTGGAAATGAATTTTCAGACACGCTTTAATATTTTAATTCCATTTTAAAGTGTAGTACCCGGTCGTATAATAGCTCCCAACCCTCAGATAATATGTCCCTCTTGGAAAGTTACATACAAGCTTATCTTTTCCTTTAAACACCCAAGTCACAAGATCATCCTTTGGCAGGAGCTTCCCTTTATTATCCACAAAATCAAAGGTATTCCCCTGGACTACCAAAAGCTGCAGGAACAATCCCATGTCTAAATTTGATTCTTTTATTTTAGAATTAACAGAAATCGTAACTTTTGATTTTTTTGGGACATTTATTTTGTAATAATGGGATTTATCTACATCAAACAAGAGATTCTTTACCGTTGCCCCTTTCTTCAAAAGTACCGCGCCCCTTAACCTTTTCCCTGCTTTATTGATTTTGGCAACCGGCGTAAAGGAATAACGGATTTTATATTTTTGGCTGCCGCCCACCGCCAAATAATACGTCCCTTTTTTCACTGCCCATGAAAATGAAAATTTGTTTTTTAAACCAAAATAATTTTCATTTTTATAAATTGATTTTTTTGAAGAATCCAATAAATTTACAAATGCAGATCCCTTTTCTGTTTCCTCAGTTCCATAACCATACTCCTGCTCCTGATACCTGTCTGCACCGGGAAGCTTTGACACTTTGGCATCAACAATGATATACCCCTGCTTTGGTACCTTAATTTTATAATAGGACGTGCCATAATCTTTGTATTCTAACGTCCCATCCTTATCTTCCTCCACATATGCCCCGCCCTGCCCAGACAGCCACTTTTTATTCTTCATGGCAGTATCTGCTGCAAATACGGTAAGGCTGCATGGCAGTACACCGAGAACCATCACTAAAAAACCAAGCAGTTTTCTTTTGTTCCTCATAAAATCACTCCTTTTTTTACTTATTAGAATATTTTTTATAGTTATAGATTATTATACTATAACTATAAAAAGATTAAAGTTAAGATATGTTTTTTTATAATTGGGCATAATTTTCGGAAATTGAAAGGGATTGGTAACCACTATGGAAGATTTGGATTTTGCCTTTATCGGGCAGAGAATACGCGAACTGCGCAATGAAAAAATGCTTACCCAAGAATATGTTGCCAATGCTGTGGATGTAAATGTTTCCCATATCAGCAACATTGAAACTAATAAAGTTAAGGTATCCTTAACCCTCTTAGTCCGCATTTGCAATGTGCTGGGCACTACGATAGATTATGTGTTGGAACGCGGATACCATTGCCCAGATTCTATTATGGAACGGGAGCTTATTAATATTTTTAAAGATTTAGGGAGAGAAAAACAAGAACTATTGTTTCGGATTGCAAAAGTTTTATAATTCCAATGAAGGATTTGGAGCAGAATTTTCCAGAGATGAAAATATTGTTTTTCCCTTGGCATCCATTCAAATACATGCCCCAAACCTGCGGAAAACCCCCACTGTCATCCGTTTAAAGGCCTTCATCATCTGCACATACCCGCTAACCTGGAGCCGCAGTTCCCCAGTTGCCAAAGGCTTCGGGCCATCTGCCGTAATCCTGCATGCAACCTCTACGGCGCTGTCCGCAGGCAAATCAGAAATTGCCCCGTTATTCCGCACATCTACATACTGGATATCACCCGTATCATTATAGATAGACTGTATCAGGTTGCAGGCAGCATCTGAATATTTTGCCCCGCCCCGCATGGTTTGCATATTTCTCCAACAGCTCCTGAAACCGGGATTCCCCGTTGACAAACACATCCGTAGCAAAAACAAAGTGGTTGATCCCCTGGGTTTCCATTGTCACTTCCTGTTCTTCTGCCCCAAGCATTTTTGCAAAGGCCAATGGCTCTCTGGAAATTCGTATGGCGGATAATTGCCTCAGTTACCATGACCGCCGGGTTTGTAAAGTTAATCAGCCATTCATCCGGGCAGAGCTCCTCCATATCTTTGACAATATCAAATATAACAGGGATTGTGCGGAATGCCTTAAACATCCCTCCTGCGCCGTTGGTTTCCTGCCCAATCATGCCGTGGCTTAATGGAATCCTTTCATCCAGCACACGGGCAGGCAGGCGCCCAACCCTCATCTGGGTCGTGACAAAATCTGCACCTGGCAGGGCTTCCCGCCTGTCATAGCTTAACTTAATTTCCATAGGGACGCCGGCCTTCTTTACCTTGCGTTTTGCCAGTGCGCCTACTATTTCCAGTTTTTCACGGCCTTCTTCAATATCTACCAGCCACAGTTCCCGCACTGGCAGGGTATCGTACCGTTTGATAAACCCTTCCACCAATTCCGCTGCTGAAAACATTAAAAAAGCAGACATTATGACGCTTGGGCCTCAGGTCCGGTTCCTTGAATCCAAATTGTCGTGCTGGGCATGGCGTTTACCATTTCGCTGGGCTACCATCTGGCCAAATCTTATGATGTAAACCCCATCGCCGGCGGGGTTATCGCATTTTCTGCAGTAGTTACCTGCATGAACCAAAGCGCTGTTTTTGACTACGCCCTTCCCGGGGTAGCAGAAACTTCCCTCGACGCATTGAAAGGGGCTGGCTTGGATGTTGCAGCAGACGGCGCAGGGGGCGTGGTATTAGGGCTCCTTTCCACCATGATTTACGTCAAGCTGATGCAGAAGAAGGTTACCATGAAGCTTCCGGCTTCTGTGCCCCCTGCGGTAAGCAATACATCTGCTTCCATTATCCCGGGCACAATTGCAATTTATACATTTGGCATTATAAGGCAGATCTGCGTCATGGCCACAAGGTTATATCCCAACGACCTGATTGTAGAATGGATCCCAAAACCGCTCCTTGGGTTTTACAGGGCGTATTCAGCGTTGCGCTTGTATCCTTCTTAATCCAGCTATTCTGGTTTTTCGGCCTGCATGGCGCAAACCTGCTTGCACCGATTACAGAAGGCGTTTATACGCCGGCGCTTCTGTCCAACCTGGAAGTATGGAATACCACACATTCAGTAGAAGAAATGCCGTACCTTTGGACCCGCGGCTCCTTTGATGCATTTGCAATGGCAGGCGGTTCCGGATGTACCCTTGCATTCTTGATTGCAATTTTCATCTTTTCCAAACGGGACGACCAAAAGGCAATTGCAAAACTGGGCGCACCCATGGGCGTATTCCAGATTAATGAGCCGGTTATTTTCGGCATACCAATTGTGCTAAACCCTGTATACTTTATCCCATGGCTCCTTGCCGCACCGATTTGCGCAGTGATTGCATATGGGTTTACGGCAATGGGAATTATCCCGCCTGTATTTATCCAAGTGCCATGGGTTATGCCTGTAAGGATTTACGCATTCCTTACAACGGGAGGTAACTTTGTCGTCTCATCCAAATGGGCGCCATACCGATGGCTGAAAATAGCAGGCATCACAGCCCATGTTTATTAAAGGGGACTGTCCACTAATTTTTTAGTGCAACAGCCCCTTTCCAATTATCATTTTAAGGAGATATTTTCATCATGGAAGGAATGGAAATGACATGTTTTGAAATAGTTTCTAATGTAGGGACTGCCAGAGGGTGTTATGTAGAGGCAATCGACCTGGCTACAGAAGGGAATTTCGAGGAAACAGAGAAAAAATGAAAGCAAAAATGGGGAACACAGGGGACGTAAAGGTGGAGATTACCGAGCTGGATGCGCCCGCTGTTATTCCGCAGAATTTACTAGAGCGTGTCTGAAAATTGCTTTCTGACAGATGTATTCTACAATTTGTGGGAGATTTTTGCCAAATGAAGGAGGCGTAGCGGGCTACGTTGACTGAATTTGGCAGAAATATGCCGCAAATTAGGGGATGCAGATGGCGGGAATGAATTTTCAGACACGCTCTAGCGCAACCGGGAAAAATATGATATCATATTCCATAGAGCCTTTGGGCCAGGAACAGATAACGGTTACTTATACGGAAGATTTTTCTGGTAAATCTGCGTCCCAGAATTGGAATTATAAAATTATCGGAGCCCTTTATAAACGGGGCGCCAAGAAGAAAACAGCCCGCAAGCTGCATGACATCGAATCTTATATCAGGCAAGGATAACCAACCAGTATGCAGTTGGCTGGTAAAGGAGGAGAACCATGGAATTAGGCATTTCAATCTATCCCGGGCATTCCAACAAAGAACAGGATGCCGCTTATTTAAAACTTGCTGCAAAATACGGCTGTAAACACGTATTTACCTGCCTCCTCAGCGTAGAGGGGGACCGGGAGGGAATTATCAAAGAATTCCGCGACAGCATAGCCCTGGCCCACGAATATGGCATGGAAGTTATTTTAGATACTGCGCCGTCTGTATTCCAGGCCCTGGGCGTCGATTATGATAACCTTTCCTTTTTCAAGGAATTAGGCGCTGACGGCATCCGTCTGGACGAATGTTTTGACTCCCACAAAGAAGCCATGATGACTTATAACCCACAGGGCCTTACCATAGAAATCAACGCAGGGTTTGGGGACAGCTACATTGACAACATTATGTGCCACCATCCCAAAAAGGATAAGCTGTCCACCTGCTTTAATTTTTATCCCCAGAGATATACGGCAATCAGCTACAGCCATTACCGGAACTGCTGTGAAAATATCAAAGCTGCAGGGCTGCCAATTTCCGTATTCATCAATTCACAGGTACCAGATTCTTTTGGGCCATGGCCCGTAAACGACGGCATGCCGACACTGGAACTGCACAGGGACCTTCCGCCAGACGTGGCTGCCCGCCACCTCTTTGCAGACGGAATGGCAGATACTGTTATTTTTGCAAACTGCTATGCATCGGAAGAAGAATTCCGGCAGGTTACGGCCTTTGACCCACAGGTGCTTTCCTTTAAAGTAGAAAAAGAACTGGAACTAGTGGGAACGGAACAGAAGATTTTATATGAAGCCAGCCACTTTGTCCGGGGCGACATGAGCGAGTATATGGCCCGGAGCACACAGCCAAGGGTAATTTCGCTTCCGGCAGCATCCCCCCAAGAAACACAAGGGACTTAAAGCCTGGGGACGTGGTAATCCTCAACGACAATTATACTCGCTATAAAGGGGAGCTTCATATTATCCTTAAGGATATGCCGAACGACGGTAAGAAAAATGTCATCGGGCACATACCCGAAAACGAAAAAATGCTCTTAAAATATTTGGAACCATGGCGGACATTCCGCTTTATTAATGGTTAAATACTGCGAAGGAGATGAGAAACTTGGCTACTCCGCTCTATTTAGAAATAAAGCAATGGCTGATAAAAGAAATAGAAAACACACCAATCAATTCACCAATCCCATCCGAACGGGAACTTTCCAAAATGTTCCATGCAAGCAGGATGACTGTCCGAAACGCGGTAAATGAACTGGTGGCGGAGGGCTTTCTCTATCGCAATAAAAATAAGGGGACTTTTGTGGCAGACAGAAGTCTCCTGAAAAAAAACACGGCGCAGGAAACATTAAAAAGCGGGGACGACAAGGAATATACGCTGATTTATTTCAATATCAGGGCAATCCCGGAAATTGCCCCATCGCTGAATATGCTGCCCCACGAAAGAATCCTGCGGGTGGTGCGTGTCCTTCTGGAAAAAGAAAACCCTGTGGCAGTGGAAGAAATTTATTTCCCATTTGAAAATGTCCAGTCTGTGGTGATGAAAGATTTAGACGACATGCTGGATATGGAACAGTACACCAGGGATGGGGTTATGACGCAGAAATTCTTCCCCATGCTGATACCGGAAAAATATTCCAACCAGCTAAACATTAAGATGGGGACGCCTATCATTATGGTAGAAACTACGATACGGGACAAAGAGGGCAAGCCTATCATATTAATTAAAGCTTATAATAACCCTATTGCAAAACCAATTGAAATTATTTCATAACAGCTAAAATATCAGGCATTACATTACAGCAGCTCCGAAAAGCAAATATTATGCTTTCAGAGCTGGCTTCTGTCCTATATATTATATCATATCAATTATCCCTGAATCTGCAGCAGTTTCCTTTTCAGTTCCCCTTCCAAACGGTTCATTTCCTGTTCCGCCTCCCTGCGTTTTTCCTTCCCTTCCTTCTGGATGCGCATCACCTCATCCAAGGTAGAAATCAGGGATTCATTCGTGATCCGCAAGGTTTCCATATCTACAATCCCACGTTCCGATTCCCTTGCCGTATCTATGGTAGCAACCTTCAGGCGTTCTGCATTTTTTTTCAGCAGCTCATTTGTCAGGTCCGTAACCTCCCGCTGGGCCTGTGCTGCCTGTGCGGAATGTTCAACCCCCATGGCAAGGACCATCTGGCTTTTCCATAATGGGATGGTATTTACAATCGTAGATTGGATTTTTTCCACCATTATGGTGTCGTTGTTCTGCACCAACCGGATTTGGGGGGCAGTCTGTATGGAAATCATACGTGTCAGTTCCAAATCATGGATTTTTTTCTCAAACCTATTGCACAGCGCATCCAAATCCTTGGCTTCCTGGGCATCCTCTGGCAGGCCGGAACGGTTGGCTTTTTCCAATAACCCTGCAAGCTCTGTCCTGCGGACTTCCTCCAGCTTCTTTTTCCCGGCTAAAATGTACATGGATAATTCCTTAAAGTACACTTTATTCTGCTCATACATTTTATCCAAAATAGCAGCGTCCTTCATAAGCTGGACCTGATGCCCCTCCAAAATTTTGCAGATTTTATTTACATTTACTTCTGCCTTATCATATTTTGCTTTCAGGGCATTGATTTTATTGGAAGACTTTTTGAAAATCCCAAGGAATCCCCGTTCCTCCTCTGCATCAAACCCTTTCAGTTCCATTACGACCCCAGTCAGCAGCTCCCCTATTTCCCCAAGGTCTTTGGTCTGGACATTTTCCAGCGCTTTCTCAGAAAAATCCGCCATTTTCTTCTGTGTCCCTGCCCCATACTGCAGCACAATGTTGGAATTATGCAAGTCAATCTGGCTGGTAAATTGGTCCACCATCCGGCGTTCTTCCTCTGTAAGCAAATTATCGTCCCACCTGGGTTCCGCTGGCTCCTCTTTCACCTGTTCCGCCTCTTTTTTCTCTGGGAAAGGTTCCAGGGTCAATACCGGTGCATCTGAAAATTCTAATCCTTCGCTCATATTCTTCCTCCATCTTCTGCTACAACGGCTTTCCTGCGGGTACTGCCGCATACAATGCCGGATTCCCTATCTGCCGGAAGGTATATCCTGCATGATAAAACCAACCAATGCTTACCCTTTATTTTTTAAAACCATCCTCTGTCAGCCCTTCCTGTGCCAGCATGGTATGCAGCACGGAAATATCTGTGGACACATCCCATGCCACGTCTTCAAACAGGCTGTCCAGCAATTTTTCAAATGCAACATTCAGCGTATCAAGGGTCTTTTCTATTTCCTCTTTGGAATTTTTAATATTTTCCCCTTGTACTGGCTGGCTCTCTAACTGCTGGTAAGCGTCCAGCAGCTTTACCGTGGTAGGCAGGTAATATTCCATCAATTTACGGATATCTTCCAAAGAACCCGGGTCTTCCTTCACCCGGTCAAATATTTTCTGCACCAGCAATTCCATCTGGGAAATTTTCCGGGAAATCTCCTGCTCCGGGATTGCCTGGTTGCTTGCCCTGATGCGTTTTAAATATTCCTTCCCTTCCGCAATGACTTTCTGGACCTGGGGGTTAACGGTATGTTCTGGTATTCTCTGGGACTCCCGCTGCTTTTGCTCCTCCATTTCCAACTGCCGTTGCTGTTCCCGCTGCTGCTGGATTTTCTGGTATTCCTGGTAAGTGTCATGGCTGACAATCAGGCATGTATTTTCCTGGTCCAAATGCCCCTGCCGGAACCAGCCCTTATCAATCATCTTCCGCACGTCTTTTAAGACAAACTGGAAGGATTTCCCATTTCTGTCCGCCAATTCCTTAATGTTGCAGTAGGTCCTCCCATGCAGTTCTGCAACATAGCCCCGGTACCGCCTCAAAGCATTCAGCATACTGCTCCCTTTCCACGCCATCAGGCCGCTCCCGGCAAGCAGGGGGCAGAGGACGGAAAGCGCAATTTTTATCCCGATATGGAAATCACCCAGAAAAAAACCTACCAGCCCTAAAGTCACCACGGCAACCCCGATCCCGATGCTGAATGTATATCCGAAGGCCGCCAATGCAACCCCTCCTGCCTTCACCGAGGTATTTTTCTTAAAAAGCTCTGGCCTTTGGGCTGCCTTTGGCACGTTTAAGCTGCCAACATTATTTCCCTTGTATTTCGCTTCCCATTCTTTTTGCTGTCCCTGCCCCTGGGATGGCTGCGGGCCTGCTTTGCCCCCATGCTCCGGGAATGGCTGGGAAAACCCTTTTCCCATACGTTCCTGGAATGGCTGCGAAAACGCCTGGTTCACGGTTTCCCCTGCCGTTTTCAGGCCTTCCTGTATGCTGCTGACCGCATCGTTAATGCTGTTTGTAATTGTCCGGTTCAACTGGCGGAAATCTTGGGCATTGACAGCATCCTCCACAATATTGCGGATTTCCTTCCCAAATTTCTCCCATTCGTTATTCATAATATCCTCCGTACATGGTATCTTCCATCTATCATTATGTACCATTATTCTTTGAAAATCAACAACTTTAATTGCTATTGTATTATTTTTTACAAGATGGTAAAATATTTTTGTTCCAGAAGGAAAATTACGCAACCAATGCATCTTGGAAATCAGCGATTTCCGAAAGTGAGGGAAAAAATGAAAACACACCAAGATTTAAGGGAACTCTTAAACCGCATCGACCACAGGGGCTATCCAGCCTATAAAGATACAAGGGGCAGCTACCAATTTGACAAATATGTATTGTCCATCGACCATGTGCAGGGCGACCCCTTTGCCGCGCCGTCTAAGGTAAGCATCCATGTCCCGGGAAAAACTGCAGGGTTCCCCTCTGGGCTGTACCAGGAAAAACACAAGCGGATAGCTTTGCAGGATTACTTAATCCGCAGGTTTTCCAAAGAAGCCGAAGCCTGCACCTTTAAGGCAAAAGGATCCGGAAAAAGCGGGCTTATGTCAGTCAGCAGGTGCGGGCAGGAAATCTTAGAGCGGACTGCCTGTGAAATCCAAAAAGATGGAAAAGTAGCCGTCCGCATGGAAATTGGTTTCCCAGCCAACGGCAGGACTATCAACAGCCGGGAATTAATCAAAATCCTCTTTGAATTCCTTCCGGGCTGCGTGAAAAAATCCCTGCTCTATGCATCCCTTGACGCGAAATCTGTCCAGAAAAATGCAGAGCTGGCAGAAGACCAGTATTTTATCCGGCAAGAGCTCCCCAAGCTTGGGCTTGCCGCCTTTGTGGCAAACGGCTCCATCCTCCCAAGGGAATCCGGCGTATCGGACCGCCCCATGAAACAGGGGGTAGCCTTCCAGTCGCCAAAATCCATGGAGGTGTCCCTGGACCTGCCAAACCATGGCCCTATTGCCGGAATGGGTATCAGGCAGGGCATTACCCTGATAGTAGGCGGCGGATACCATGGCAAATCCACCTTGCTCAAAGCATTAGAGCTTGGGGTCTATAACCACATTTCCGGGGACGGCAGGGAATACGTCATTACAGACAGTACCGCCATGAAAATCCGGGCAGAGGATGGCAGGAGCATTAAACAGACTGACATTTCCATGTTTATCAATAACCTGCCCAACAAGAAAAATACCGTACAGTTCTGCACCGAAGACGCCAGCGGAAGTACCTCCCAAGCTGCCAATGTAGTAGAAGCCATGGAAGCCGGGACAAAGACCATGCTGATTGATGAAGACACCAGCGCAACCAATTTCATGATACGGGATGAACTGATGCAGCGTGTAGTAAACCGTGATTCCGAGCCCATTACCCCGTTTATTGACCGGGTACAGGAGCTTTTCGCCCAATATGGCATTTCCACCATTTTGGTTGCAGGAAGTTCCGGCTCTTATTTCCACAAAGCAGACTGTATGATCCAGATGGACCATTACCTGCCCAAAGACATTACGGAATTTGCCAAAAAAGAAGCGGACGCATTCCCAATCCCAAACGAACCTGCACCTGAAAGCCATGCGCCTTCCCTTGCCCGCATCGTAAAACCAGACCAGGGGTTTAAGAAAAACGACCGGATTAAAATGAAAACCCAAGGAAAAGATTCTGTCCTGATTAACCGGGATACAATAGATTTGCGGTATGTGGAGCAATTGGCAGATAGCGAGCAGTTAGTTTCCCTGGGGTATCTGGTAAAATATGCCCAGCTCCATATTTTTGATGGGAAAAAAACACTTTCCGATGCAGTGGAGCAGCTTTGTAAGATGCTTGACAAAGACGGCCTTGCGGCTGTGTGTGAAGGAAGTTATGTGCCGGGAGGGCTTGCCATGGTACGGAAACAGGAAATTTATGCCTGCCTGAACAGATATCGGGCGTTACGGCTGTAATAAGTCCATGAGGACAAAGAAGCAAATCCCCGGACTGTGGTGCACCACAGTCCGGGGATTCTTCTTTATCTTTATCTGATTTTTGTTTTTTTATATAGGCTAACGGCGCTTATGACGTCAGTAACAAAAATAACATGCAGCACAATATATATTACCGCAGATTTTTTTTTAAGATAGCCTTTCTTTGCCATCCGCACAGATGCGCTTATCCCATACATGGATGAAGCCAACATAAGGAAGAATTCCACCGCTGCCAGAACCACAAGGAAGATTGGCGAAAGGAAAAGGAAGGCTGGCACAACCATGGAAAGCAGGAGCAGCGCCCCTAGGGCAAACCCTATGACGTAAAAGGGGATATGGGCTAGTTTTATCAGCATACCATAAAATGAAAGCTGCTGCTCTGATCCATGGAAGGAAAATGCGTTCCATATATTCAGGCCATATACAAAGAGCGTGGCAATTGTATAGGCTATCAGGAAATTTATATGGGCTTCTCCTGTTTTATCTGGCAGAAATAAAAATATGGAAAATACATATGGCCAAACCATAAGGATAACCGGCAGGATTTTTTCTGATTTTTTCAAAAGGCAACCTCCTCTACATCGTTAATCTTAATTGGACCACTTCCGGAACTCTTCCATTTTTTTCTTCCCTTCCGGCTGTGCCATCAGGGGCTGGTACAGTTCATCTTCTCCCACTAACCGGTAAAGTAATTTCTTATCCATAAAAATACCACCATTTTGTCCAGACTTCAATTCTGTTTCCATAATTTCATCTATAAGATGGAAGAAATGCTCCATGGCATGTCCTAAGTCCCCTATTCTAAGATAAAATTTTAATAATAATTCCGATGGATGGCACCAGGCCAGAAGGGGCAATGCTTTCCGTATCTGATAATGCTCCATGGCATGCTGTAAGGCTTCTTCCATATTCCCTTCCTTCACGCTTATGTCAAACAAAAGCTTAATGTCTTCCAATAAGTTCACCAAGTCCTGAACCTGTATGCTTTTTATCTGTTTCCTTGACTGCCCCAATTTTCCCTGTTCCAGATAGACCCTTAACAGCATACGCCTTGCATTATATTTTTCCGGAGAAATAGGTTCCAGTAATTCTTCTGCTTCTTTGAGCCTGCCTTTTTGGATATAACGGGAACTCAATGCAATTGCAGCAGCTTCCCTGACAGGGGAATCACCTGCTAAATTCTTATCTTGGTACACTGCTTCAAACAACGCTGTGGACTTTTCCATCCATTCCTGGACATATTCTCCATCATCCTTTGCGGTATAAGCATATAAAAGAGGTGCATTTGCAATTTTCAGTTTCAGGTAAGGGCAGTTGGGATACTCCCCCAACAATCCAAAAGCCTGTTCCATCCCCTCCTGATACCCTTTAGATTCGCATTCGTTCCGGATTTGTTCCATAAAAATGTCCACATCTTTTTCTGTAATTTCTTTCTGGAACGAAAATAAATCATTGATATCAGTATGCAGCATCCTTGCAATAGGGGCAAGCAGGGAAATATCCGGCATAGTAGCGCCATTCTCCCATTTGCTGACGGCCGGGACGGAAATATCCAAAGCTCTGGCAAGCTGTTCCTGGGTTAAATTCTGCTGTTTCCTTAAGGATGCTATTTTTTCTCCTATTGTCATTGGGTATCCTCCTAAAATTGAAGATTATAACAGATGGGTTTTCAACAACTATTATAAAATTTATTGGGGTTATCCACAATAGAGCAGAAGTTAAAAACATAAGAAAGTTTATTAACTAAGATTCAATATTTTGACGATATAGATTAGAGTGTCAAAAGCACCTTTGGTGCTACTCTCATACCATATATTGCTATTGCAAATGTATTTGCACATCAATATATGGTATAGAGCGGGTGCGTCACACCCTTTTGACACCCTAATCCGATATAAAAATAAATTATATCATTATGAAAATGAGGGGTTCTTATGAAACTAAAGATTGCAATCTGCGAAGATGAATATAACATCCAATTTTTATTAGAAGATTTTGTACAAGAGGTTTTGAATGGATATAACTTAGAATATGAAATAGAGGTTTATAGTAATGGGGAAGAATTTTGCAGGAATTTTCAAAAAAATGATTTTGATTTATTATTTTTAGACATTGAATTAAAAGAAATGAATGGAATCGAAGTAAGCAAATTTATCCGGGAAACAAAGGGGGATGAAACCATACAGATTGCATACGTATCAGGAAAGACAGGTTATGCATTAGAATTATTTGAATATCGTCCCATAAATTTTCTGGTTAAGCCAGTAGTGTCAGAGGATATAAAAAAAGTAATTGATAAACTCCTGTTACTGACAAATCAATACGAAGAATTATTCCGATACAAAAAAGGGACTAGTTCTTATATGGTCCCTTTACAGGATATCATTTATTTTTCCAGCAGAGGAAGAAAAGTAACCATACACAAAAAAGATGGGAACGATGAATTCTATGATACTATGAACCATATCTATAGCCAATTAGAAGGAAAACGTTTTTTATTTGTACACAAATCATATATCATTAATTGTTTATATATCAAGTTATTAGAATACAGCCAGATTACTTTGACTGGAAATATTAAAATTCCTATCAGCCAATCCAGACGCCAGTCTATCAGGGCTGAATTTCTTTCTTTTAAAAAAGGAGAATTATAAATGTGGGAAGGAATAGAAATAGGAATCAAGATTATTACCCTTTTATTTGAATTATATGTAAAAACCTGTTTTTTTGATCTGTTATTCTACAAACAGACAAAAAATATTCATTTATTTAAATTATCTGTCTTTGTAAGCATGATAATTACCTTAATGGTTGATTACTGTTTTCCTTATGTTTGGATTAACTTTTTATCCAGCTTATTTCTGACGTGGTTCTTGGTATGCTGTTATCCTGCCAGCAACAAGAAAAGGATTATTTCCACAGCCATTGCCAATATTTTACTTGCCCTGTCAGAAGCCTTTGCAGCAATAGTTTTGGGCATTGGGGGATTTCAGTTCCTATCTTTGGCAGCCAATGATAAAACATCTGGATTTTTGTTAAGCAGGGTTGTTTTCTGGGGAATCTATCGTTTGCTCAAACGATTCTGGCATAAAAATCCTAATATAGAAATACCTAAAAAAATCAGCTTTCTAGGATTGGTTTTAATGGTTATTCTGTTAATGGAAATTATGCTGGCCTATTCCCAAAAAAAACTAAACAAAACCTATGCTTCTATCTGGGTCTTAGGCGCATCCTTAACATGTTATTTATACCTTTATTTATATGGCATGATTTCTGGCTTTATGGCGGAAAAAATGAAAAGGGAACTCGCGGAAAAAGAAAAAGAATATTACCACAGAGAAGCACAGCTGCTGCAAAACAACTATAATGAAACAAAAAAATTCCGGCATGATTTCAAAAACCGTATGCAAATCATAAACCAATTGGCAGAAGAAAATAAAATAGAGGAACTAAAAAAGTATTTAGGAAAATTTTCTGAAAAAATGGAACATATCCCCAACTTTAGCAACACTGGCAACCTTGTAATTGACAGTATTGTAAATTATAAATTGCAGCAGGCAAAATCGCAAGACATTGGCATAACTTCCCATATCCTGTTACCAGAACAGCTAAACATGGACGATGACGACATAGCCCTGATTCTTGGGAACCTTCTGGATAATGCCATTGAAGCTGCTGGGCATATAAAAGATAAAAAATATATTGTTTTAGACATCAATTATCAATTTGGATGTATTTACATTCATATAGAAAATAAATTTGATTCCATACTTCGACTGGAAAATGGCATATTAAAAACCAGAAAAAGCAATGAGAATTTTCATGGGATTGGATTAGGAACCGTGCATGGACTTGTAAATAAGTATCATGGAACAATAGAGATTTCAGCCAAAGAAGATGTGTTCTCTGTTGATATTCTTCTGTATCTATCTGTACACTCTTTGGATAATCCCAATATGCCCATCCGGCCGTAACACAAGAAATAGGGAGCTGTCGCACTAAGCAAAACATATACAAGATATCGTATAGAAGAATGATTTATACTAACTATATCTTGTATCATTTTTCTTAATGCGACAGCCCCTTTATTTTTTTACAAAAATGTAATTGATTTTTACAATTGGAATAAAATTAGGATTTTTATTGGTAAAATATAGTGTAATGGAAGGAGGAACCAATTTTGAAAAAACATTTTACAGCAAGGGTTTTAGCAAACATAGCAAAATACACAACTACAAAAAATGTTAATTCTGCATGTACACTCTTTTTTTATCAGCCAAATCTTTCTGATAAAATAAAAAAGCTTAGGAAATTCTAATGGTTGAATATTTTTCTGGTAAATTAGTTTTATGGTTATTATCGACTAATGTAATTAATGAATCTGAAAAAGAGATCTATGAATTTGGACTATTTCAGTTAGTAGCTAATTTCATTCAATTTCTTCTAATGATAGTAATAGGTCTATTCATGGACGAATTACCTGCAATGATTGCATACATGGTATCCTTTACTAATTTACGAAAATATGCTGGCGGATATCATGCTGAAACAATTGGAAAATGCTTTTTAACTTCAATGGTTATTCCTTTTGTTTTTATATTCTTTTTGAAAATCAGCTATTTTTCTGTCACCATAGAAATTTTTATCTGGATAATTGCAAATATTATTATTATTTTACTCAAACTTCCCACATTAAAAATGGGATTTGCTCCCTGAAAAATCAATACTTTAGCTCACAAAATAGCGCTCAGGCAGCCGCTGAACTGCACTCCAATGCTTTTTGCATGTACTTCGGCAGTCTCTGAACAAAGCTGGCAGTGAATTCCTCAAGCTGCTGTTCTGTGATGTGGAAATATTCCATAACGGCATCCATTAGTGCGTCCATGATAATCCTCATGGATTGATTGAAAGTGATGTCATCCAGTTCATCCATGAGACGGAAAAACAGTTCACATATCGTTTTGTCATCGGTATTGCACCGCTGTGTAACTGCAAGCATCATATATCGTGCAAAGACAATGGATACATGAGCAGTCAAAGCATCATAGGACAGGCTCCGGCACTCCTTTACCAGATGCAGATAGGATTTGCAGGTTTTGAAAAACACCTCTATATCCCAGCGTTTCCCATAGATACGGATGATTTCTTCCGCTGAGATAGCTGTGTCCGTGCTGATGATGGCAAGCCAGTCTTTTCTCTTGCCTTTGTTCCGGACACAGACGATTTTTGCCGGAATTGCCTCATCACCAACGGTTACGTCAACAGAAAGCAGGTACTTGGAGCGGCCCCTGCGTTTTTTACACTGTTTATAGATTTCTTTGATGTTGTATCTGCCATCCTGATAGCCATATTTGATTTTACTGCTTTTCTTAACCATTGCGATTGTGTCTAATTTGCAGTCTGTCTTTAATGCGCTAATGGTCTTCGGTGATGAAAACCAACTGTCGAACAGCACATATTTTGCAGAAACGCCAGATGATTGTGCTGCTTTGATCAGGTCAATCAAGACTTCTGTTGCCTTTCGTCTGGATTCTTTCCGCCTTTTCCCGGCAAGAGAACGTCCATCGAAGTTTGCGGCTTTGCAGAGCAGATTTTTATCGTCGGCTGCCGACAGAAGACGATGGTTGATCGGAACAAAGGAGTTGCCATCGGACCATCCAAGTGTCAGCATACGGTAACCTTTCTTGTACTTCATAGAGCAGTGGTCGAAGACTTTCGCCAGAAGTTCCGTTTTATTTGAACGGGAACGGTCAAACAGGCTGTCATCAATAATGAAGACATCTTTGCGGCTCTCATCCGTAAGCGGCTTCATGAAATCGTTAATGATCCGGCTTGAAAGCAGGGTTGTGAACCGAAACCAGTTAATCTTCGCATTATTGAGGAAGCGATAAACGGTGTTCTTGCAGAATGAACCATCAAATATGCCTGTTTTCCGCTGCATATACATGCTTCTATCCGAGAAAATGAGACAGAACAGGTATCGAAACACTTCGATTACCGGAATCCCTTTTGCTTTTCCGGCATTACATTTGAAAAGAAGTTTCCCAATTTGGAATTGGGTCATAAAATTTGTGACAGAGTTAGAAATCTCATTCCCGTTTTCAGCATTATATGGTATACTTGACATGGCATAAATCTCCTTGCTGTGTGATTGTTATTCGCAATTCAATTATACCATCAAGTGCAGGTTTGTGCCTTTTTTATAGACTAAAGTATTGATTTTTCAAGGTTCAGCACACCAATCGGTGTGGGAAGTTTGAGTTATTTTATTAGCTCCTATTCAGAGCAGGAATAAGCCCTTAGATACCTCAGAAAGAAAAATTTTTAAAAGAAAAGCTTTGATGGTTTGCTTTTTTGAAGATTTAGTAATACTATTTTGTTTCACATTATGTTTTTGGAACATTTTTGATGGATTTGTATTTGGGCAAATAATTGTAACTATAAGTTTGTTAACAGGAAGAAAAATTCTTCTAGATTATAATACAAATTCTAATTTCTGAAATCTCAATATTGATTTATATAGAGATTAAACTTACCTAAGAGTCCAGCTAATAAATGTCAATAGGTAAATGAAAAATATTTTTCTTCTAAAAAAGGGCAGACTTTCCCCTTGGTGAAAATATCATTTTTCAAAAAGATATTGATTCGTTGGATTTGCAGTGTTTTATGCAGCTATGTCGCATTTAGCAGCATTGTATTGTTTGATATGTTCCTGCGGAGTAATGATTTCAAAAGGCTTGTTATCTCTGAGCATTGCAAATATTATGTTGCATACCTTGTGTGAAACAGCACCCATTGCCACAAGCTTGGGTTTTGCTCCACATTTTTTGAGATAGTAATCCCGGAGTACTGGATTTTTAGCTTCACCTGTACGGGATACACTGATGCTTTGTAAAGTTAGTGTATGAACAACCCGTCTGGCTATGGCAGAGCCTCTTTTGGACATTTGGATTTTGGTACCTTCAAATTTGCCGGATTGTTTTACTGACGGATCAAGACCAAAGTAAGCAAAAAGTTGTTTTGGTTTTGAAAATGCAGAAAAATCACCAATCTCCCCCATGAGGGATATGGCAGATAAGAAACCGGCACCTTTGAATGTTTCGATCAAGTGAATCTGTTTCACAAAATCGGTATCTTCATTAGCATTTACGAGTTCGTGCATTGCTTCTAGAATGCTGCCGATTTCTTCATCATATTTGCGGATGAAGCTGATATAGAGCCGAATCCGCTTGATGTTGCTGTCAATGATGTAACCGAACTCATTTGCTTCATGAGCAGCCTGGATAATGGCATTATACTTGTTCTGGGCATATGTAAGCCCAAAACGGGCAGTTGACTTGATGATACCAATAATCTCTTGTTTGTCTGCTTCAATAAAAGCAGATGGAGAGGAATAAGTTTCCAATAAGGTAAGGGATGTATTAATTGTAACCTTGGAGAAAATACCAAGATATTGTGGAAATGCCATGCGAAGTTCACCTTGGAGTTTGTTCACGTAAGCGCTGCGGTTATCCATTAAGTCATAGTATTCACGACATAGATTACGACAGTTCAAAGCAAGGTCAGAAGGCATGAGAGAAACCTTTAAATCAGGTTTCAAACCAACCAAAGCCGCTTTTTTAGAATCAAAACGGTCATTATGTACTTTTCGTATGTTGATATTTGTGCTATTCTTAGTGATGATAGGATTGATAACTGAGCAGTTAAAACCCTTATCACGAAGATAGCAGAAGAGTGGGTAATGATAAATTCCCGTGGATTCCAGGAAAATGCGACTTTCCAAAGAATACAGCTCTTCTGCTTCTTTTATTTTAGAAACAGCGGTTGTAAGGGAACTCATTTTGTTGTGTAGGATTTTATAAGGTTTTCCTACAAACTGTTGGTTTGGAAGTGCGATAGACATCCATGAGAAGTCAGCACCGACATCAATACCAACAGAGATGAATAGATCCTCAGGATTAAAAATAACTTTGTTTGGCATGGGTGAAAGCTCCTTTCTGATAGGAATCCATTTCCAATCTGGCAGGTACACAACCTAGCGTGTTATACGGGTATCGCCTTCCGGTTCCCAACCAGCTAAAACATAAAACCCTGTCGAATGGACTAATTGACTCACTTGTAGGTATAGGCTGATGAAAATCAGCTTCCCAAGGAGGTGAACATTCTTTATCCTATCCTAAGGGATAATACCTTATGTTTCATCTGGTGTCTATCAGGAACCGTCAGACATGATAATTATTTTTGGATAACATCTGATGAAGGAAGAACACCTTCTTCTGTTATCTGATTTAAAGAAACTTATTAAACAAGTAGTCTTGATTGACTACACCATTATTATACTAGGAGGTGAAATTATGGAAAAACTTGAAAAAAATCAGTCTAATGCTCTGGCAGAGGAACAACATATCTATGAAAAACCAGAAGCTGACGAAGTTCAAGTAAGAACTTTAAAACAGTGTAGTTTTTAATGGAATTACTAAAAAATAGAGCTGTCACATCAAAAAACATACAAGAGTAATATTAAAAAAGTTGACAATTCTTGTATTATTATTTGGTGCGGCAGTTCTATGCACAAAAGGAGAATTTAAAAACAATGAATAACGTTGACACAAATGATAATAATAAAATTTTCAATGTATTATCCAAATATACTTATCGAAGTGATTTGCACATATTATTTGCTAAAATTGGTAATCGAAATGTTATATTAAAAAACGCAACTTCTATTAAATTTATAGAGGAAATTTATAATAAAAAAGATTATAACACCACTTTACAACTATTATAAATAGCGCTCCTTTTGCTGAACAAGGTATTTTAAGGCTCTCATAAGGGCAGATGATTTTATTATACTTTCGCTCTTTTTCACGAAAGTGGCAAAAAATACCTCCTGCCTGATCCGCTCGCTGAGCACAAACCTGAAATCCTGTGCGCTTTCCCTACGGTACTTTGAAAATGCTTCATCCTGATATGGCAGCAGTTTCATCGCACAATAAGCTATGTTGATCAGATTAACCAGCATTTCAATCCCTTTCCGGCTGCGCACCATATAGCTGCATAGTGACCAGAAGGTTTTCTGTTCGTAATAGCTGACTTCTATCTTCCATCTGAATGAGTACAGGAACAAGGGGATGTAATCCATCCATGCACTCCCCGTCTGGTTCAGGGGGGTCTTTTCCTGCCATGCACAAAAAATCTGCAGCTGTGTGGGGAAAACCGTACTGAAGAACAGGCGCCTGGAACCGCCTTCCTTCTCTGTGGCTGTCACATAGGCAAAAACTTCCCTTGTGCCGAAAATATTTGTAAGGACACGGCGCATCCCAATATAATAACCGCCTATTTTTTCATCCGAAAGTGTAAAATCTTTTTCCGCCGAAAGACGTTTCCCATGTTTTGCAGGCCTGCCCCTTTTTCCGGTCGGCTGCGGGGCAAGGTCATAAAGGACAGAGTCATACCTTGCATTTCCGATTAGGCCAAGGTTTGGGTATTCATCCACGACAGAAACCAGATCCCCTTTTGTATACCAGCTGTCGCATAGGATAATGACATTCGCCTTTTCCTGTAATTCAGGCATGGCCTGGCGTACCATGGAAGCAGCCAGCTTTAATTTTGACTCTTCTTTCTGCCACATACGGTAGGAAAGCGGAAACGCCTGGTAAACAATCTTGCCTTTATCCCACATTGGCACACAGAGCATGACACTTACAAAGCAGTGCCCATTCAGGTAGCCGCTGCCGTTGTGCGCGGAATGGTCAAAGAGTTTTGAGACATCCTCAAATTTCTTTCCATATTTGGGAACAATGGTATCATCCATGCATAAAAAAACGGGCTGCGTCTCTAAGGATTTCGGGATTAGTTTCAATGCCATAGATGCTGTTGCATTCATAAACCTGGAATAATCCACTTTGGCATAGGAGCAGGCATAGTAAAAGGCATTCAGGGATTTATCTGTTAGCTTTGACAGGAAATGTCTGTAAAGGAAACGGATGGAATCCGCTGACTCCAGTGTCAGTATGGACAGCAGGAGCAGGACCAATGTCTCGGCTGTAGGAATGGAACAAGCCTCAAAATAAATGTAAAAATAATGATAAAGTCTACCAATTATAGTTTTTTCGTTGTATAATAAGTCTGTCGTACAGGATCACTTTCTTTCGTATTTTTTTGTTTGCAAACTTATTATACATCAGAAAGTCCTGTATGACATTTTTTTTATGGAAAAGTTGTAAAGTGGTGGATTATAATAAAACCTTAAATAATATAGCTTATTACTATGGTATAAAAAAAGAAAAAATAAAAAAAGACTTTGATGATTTCATTGATTTTTTATTAAAAGATTGTTTAAATAATTTTACTTTTCAACGTGAAGGACTACCATCAGAAATTGATTTAGAAAAAATAAATTTTCCTTTATCAATAGAAGTTGAAATAACTAGAAGATGTAATTGGAACTGTAAATTTTGCTATAATACTTGGAAACATTCAGACGAATATCCCAATACGCTTGATTTAAGCTATGATAAATTTAAAAATATCATAAATGAATCGTTAGAAAATGGATGTACGTCTTTAAAGATTAGTGGAGGAGAACCTACACTACATCCAAAATTTAATAATTTTATAGAGTATGCTTCAGAAATGGGAATGAATATTTCTTTATTTACAAATGGTACACTCTTAGATGAAAATATGATTTCCTTTCTCAAAAATAACAAAATATCCACAGTACTAATCTCTTTACATGGATTACAAAATCAACATGAATTATACACTAATATTTATAACAGTTATAATAAAACAATACGGACAATAGAAAACCTGATTAAAAATAATATACAAGTAAGTGTAGAAACTATTTTATCTGCTTCTTCAACTATTAAAGAAATAATAGAAATGGGAAATATACTTACAACAATAGGAGTTAAACATTGGAATTTTATGCCTTATGTATCAACAGGATCAACTTACGATTCAAAATATCAATATAACATTAAGCAACTTCCCCAATTGATGGAAGAATTATACAAAAAATATAATATTGACATAAGGGTAGTATGCTCCCAAAAATTATGTTTAAACACATCTAAACTTTCTTTAGATGATTTAAATCAAAATAAATATATAGATGGAAATTGTGGAGCTGGAATTCTTTGGATATCCATCTCATATAACGGCAAAATACGCAACTGTCCTCATTCTGATATATATGCTGGAACGATAGAAGAAGGGTTAAAAAAAATTTATTTAACAAAATTAAAACCACATATCTTAAATATATATAATAATTTAGATGAATGTAAGCATTGTTTAGGATATAAAGAATGTAGAGGTGGATGTCACCTCAACAAAATTAAAAATTATTAGGTGACGTGATTATGAGTATAAAATTTATAAGTGAAAATTTAGTATTAAATACTAGAACAAACTGTATATTTAAAATAAATCAGACAGGAAAAGAATTTATTTTAACATATTTGAATTACGGATTATCAGAACAATCAATCCAATTTCTCACAAAAAAATTTAATATAGATAAAAAGATAATAAAAAATGATTACTTTAACTATATAAAACAACTTAATAAACAATGTAAAATTAATATCGAACAACTTCCTTTTTTACATCATTTAATTTTAGAACCTACAAATGAATGTTCTGCACATTGCATACATTGTTTTCATCAAAGCAAAAATAAATATTCTTGGAGTAAAAAGGAGATTAATAATTTTATTAAATTTTTTAAAGATTATGGTATAAAAAGTGTATCAATAACAGGAGGGGAAATTTTCTCACCTCATTATGTAGAAAATGCTAAATATTTAATAAATAATTTATACTCCAATAACATTGATATATCAACAATTTCAACTAACGGAATGTTCTTAACAAAGGAACTGTGTGATTGGCTAAAAAACAATTTAAACTTAAAAAAGGTTATATTTAGAATAAGTTTGGATACTATAGGAATAAAAAATGTAGTAATAATTCGTCCAGGCTATAAAAATTTTTTTAATGAAAAATATTGGGATTATTTAAATTTATTAAAAATAAATGTAATAGTTACTACTGTTATTTCAACTCAATCACCTGAAGAAATATTAAATATAGCAAAATTTTTATCAACGCAAAAATATGTAAAAAGCTGGATTTTAAAACCATTAGTTCCGACAAAGAAATCAAGTTTTTATGATTCTCAATGGGTAAATATAAAAAAGATTTATATTAAATTTTTAAATTGGTTTAAACAAAATCAAGATAGTGTAACCTATAATTTTATTTTAGGAAATGTTATTACACGTTCATTACTAAATGATAGCAGCTATCTAGAAGAATATCAATTAAATGAACACCCATGCAAAGAAGAACAATTTCAAAAAACTTTAAAAGCAAATGGAAAAATAAGCAGATGTCCTATATTGCCAGAGATTAATGAAAATTATACAGTTGATATTAAAAACTTAAATCAATTAAATTCAGAAATTTATGATGATATTTCTATTTCAGACTTACAATGTAAAACTTGTAAATATGTAAAGTTATGCGGTGGCGGATGTAGGGTTTATGCGATTTCTTATTCAGGAAATTTATATGGTTGTGATCTAAATTCCCATATGATGTGGGATTGGATAGTAAATGAAAACTATTTCAAACACACGTGGGAAGATTATTACATAAAAGTAAAGGAGATGTTATGTTGAATATTTATCCAATAGGGATAATTTATAGCCCATATAAAAAGATTGAAGATTGTCCACATAATGGATGGATATCTAAAAATGTTTGTAATATTAAAATAAAAAAAATATACACAGACGGAATAATTGGTATGAATGTTAATGATATTATACATGTACTCTGGTGGTTTGATAAAGCTCCGAGAAATATTTTAAAAAATAAACTAGAAGGCAATATATATGAAACTGGCGTATTTGCTATGCGTTCTCCACATAGGCCAAATCCTATAGCACTTTCATTATGTAAAGTAATGGATATTAAAAACGATACCATTTCTGTCAAAGGATTAGAAGCCATCAACGGTTCCATAGTACTTGATATAAAAAAGGCAATATATTATAAAGAGGTTATATTATAAAAAATGAAAAATAAAATTATATTCATTCTAGGAAGAATTGCATCTGTATTTGGTACACAAATTTATAATTTTGTATTTGCACTTTTTGTTCTCTATACTACTGGTTCTGCTTTGAACTTTGCAATCACATTAATCTTGGAAACCATACCTCGTATTTTATTAGGCCCAGTAGCAGGAATTGCAGCTGATAGATGGAATAGAAAAATTGTAATAGTTGGAAGTGATTTTATCTCAGCTTTGCTTTTAATTATTTCTTATGTTTTTTTATCTGTTACTGGAAATAACTTATGGCTAGTATTCTTATTGACTTTTTTCCTAAATGCAATTAATACTGTTTTCGATGTTACTATGACAGCTTCTTTAAATTCGCTATTTGGGCATAATGGGATGCAGCAAATATGCGCCATTAACGAAGGCATCACGTCTATGGTTACATTAATTTCTCCAGTATTAGGGGCTGTGCTTTTTTCCTTCACGGATTTCAAAGTATTTATTTTATTCAATGGAATAAGTTTTTTATTATCAGCTATCCTTGAATTAATGTTTGATTTTTCAACATCAAAAGAAATATCTTGTTCAAAAAATAGTTTTTTGAACGAATTATCAGAAAGCTTTACATACATAAAAAAGGAAAAGATTATTTTTGTATTATACTGTTCAGCAATATTTATAAATATCTTCTATAGCTTAGGAGCCACTGTTTCTTTTCCAGTTATTATAACAAATTATTTAAAAATGACAGAAGTCCAATATGGAATTTTAGAAACTATTTCTTCCATTGGTATGCTGGCATCCTCGGCTGTCTTTGGAATATATCAGCCCAAAAAGAAATATTCTGTAATCATAATTTCGCTGATGTTAGAAGCTACCTCTATTTTTTTAATTTCCCTGCCAATGCTTCTTACAGGTGAAATCCCATGGTTTTCCGTTTATTGTGCAATACTTTTTTTATTAGGGGTTTCTGTTACAAGCGTAAATATAAACGTCAGGATTCTAATGCAACAAATAATCCCTGACCATATGAAAGGAAAAGTACTAGGTACTTTATCTTCTTTTTGTTTATCAGTTAGCCCAATTATAATCCTTGTTGGATCAATATACATTGATAATAACAATCCATATATATTGGTTGCTGTCTGTGGAACTGCATTTATCATACTAAGCTTAATTTTACGTCATAACAAATATTTTAAAGAGATGTAAAAAATTATTTTTATACAATTACAAAAAACTTCAATCCACTACCCGCTTCGCCACAACCACAAACCTGATATTCTCCCCCATTCCAGAACAGGTAGAAAGTGTCAGGAACGTATCCCCAAATTCTGCTTCTACGCCAGTACCATAGAGCGACAACTTTTTTACATTCCTGTAAAACTCCATAAACTCACATTCATCTTCTGCCTGATAGAACTGGTAATATGGAAATGCATTCCTGTCCTGAATATCTATTTGGAATACCGACAGGACTTCATATACCCTTTCTTCATACAAGGTATCAAAAGAAATCCATTTATGTTCCCGGTAAAATGCTTCTTCCCCATACGAATCCAATGTCCCAAACATAGCCCCATCCCGCATATTATGGCCGTAAATAATAAAATTAGCGTCCGGCGTATTGACATCTGCCATGCTTTTCACATACAGGCATCCATACTTGTCTTTTTCTTTATAAAAATTATGGGTAAGGTAAAATTCATCATCCTCACACTGCAGGACTGGGTAATCAATTTCTGTGCCTTCAACCGCCAGCCAGCCAATAAAATCTTTATTTTCCTTTTGGAGATTTTTGTACCTCTGTGAAACATCCTGGCTGGCAATCCCTTTTTTGCCTTGCAGCCCTTCTTCATTCCGGCTCCCTGATCCTTCCTTCTGTGCTGTTCCTTCTTTTAAAAGATTTTTTAGATGTTCCTGCTGTTTCTGATGCTTATAAGACAAATAGTATGCCTGTCCCACCGGAACCAGGCATACTACCATAACCAGAAGAAGCAGTTTTCTTATTACCCGAAACTTTTTTTGCTTTCCATGCATGGTTTCGCTCCATTCTGCCATATTTCATGGACCATTCCGCCGCAAGCCGCAGGTTCTCTTACCTTAAAAGCAGGCAAATGCCGCACTTCCAGATAAGCGCCGCAAGCTTGCGGAGAAGCGTCCAAACCATCTTAACGCGGGCATTTATACACTTCCCTCCACTCCACAGTGACGCTCTTTCCAATGCTGTGGTAGTAGGCCAGGAAGAAAAAGATTGCCGCTAAGCCCAGCATCCGCCGGATGGCGCCGCCTTTTTTTGCCCAAGAAACCAGATGGTACACAATTTCTTCTTTTTGGCTTTCCGTTATTCCGTGTTCCCCCTCAAAATACAGGAGGAGATAGCTGAACCCTGCAATCATGGCGGCGGTAGCATATACCTTGATATGGGTGCTGTCACCCGTCCTAGGCTCGTTTTTGCCTGGCCCGCCGGAACCGCCGGGCCTGCCGCTGTCCCCGGGCATTTCAGTCACAAACGGCGTTCCATTGTTTTCTGTATCCTCTGGGCTCTCTGGGTCTTCTTTTTCTATTTTATCCTTTTTTTCCGCACTGATGTTTAACGTGACCTGCCGTGCATTGCTGTTGCCTGCATGGTCGACGGCATTTACCCAAAGGATATGTTCCCCTGCACCGGAAACCTTTACCATAAACTTGTAAGTTTCTACAATCTCTTTCTGGAAATCTTGTTCCGGCAGGACGGTTTCATCTTTTTCATCCAACTGGTAAGATACCTTTGCAAGCCCTCCTGACACGCTGCCGTCCTTCGCATCCTCCACACGGACGTTTACCTTAATATCTTTTCCGGCTGCCTTTTGTTTTGTATTGGAAAAACTGATTTCCGGTGCGTTATCCTCAATAATAATCCCTCCGCCCAAAGACGTGATAATCTTTTTGGCAGATTTATTCCCCTCATTGTCTGTGGCAGTCAGGTAAATTTTCCCTTTAAACTCCTCATCCACCGTTATAATTGCTGCATAAGGCCCGGTTTTTACCGCCCCCTGCAAGACCCGGATTACAGAACCGCCGCTCCCATATACCATGGTATTTCCTTCCTGCCCATGGGTTTCCTCAATCTGGGCAGAACCTTCTTTTTCTGTTTCATCCTCCGACACAAGGACATAGTCTGCCTTTGCCAAGCCGCTGCCTTCTTCTGTTACTGGTACATTAATAATAATGCTGTCCTGCTGCAATACCCAGTCCAGGAAATTTTTATGCCCAGTACTGTATGAAGCTTCCCCCAGCACGGGCGCAGTTTCATCCGCCCACATAGCATAAAGGGCCGTATGCAGGCTTCCTGTATTATTTTCTACAGGATTCCCAAAATCCCACAGTCCATGGTCCAATCCGTTTTCTTCCAGATGCCATCCTTTAAAATGATAACCAGCCCTTGTGGGGTCCTGCACTTTTTGGAGCAGGCCGCCCCACCGGATTTTCTGGGTTTCCGGCGCAGGGCCATACCCTCCGTTTAAATCAAAAGAAACTTCATAAATATCCCTGTCATAATATAATTTCAGCACAAGGCCTTCCTCTGCCGTTCCGGAAACCTGCCCGGAAGGATGGCCGGCATTCAGGGAAAACCCGGCGTATTCTTTTGCTTTTGCTTCTACAACAGCGCCTTTCGCCCCAAGCAAGGTTTCCGTATCCCCATCTTCCTTTGTATAGCTGTCCCCTTCCAGTTCCTGCTTGTAGTGTTCTACCGTATACTGGACAGGTTCCGTAACTTCTTCTGGAATTTGCTCTGGCTGTTCCTCTGGGCCGCCACCGGAACTTTTCTGCCAAATTGCATACAGCACCATGCTGCTTCCTAACTGCTGGCTGCTTCCTGCAGGATAAATTTGCCCGCTCCCATCTTCCTTTGTATTCCAGCCCTGAAACAGGTATCCGGTACGCTCCGGCGCAAATGCAACCGTAAATATTGGGTATTCATATGTAATTTCCTGATGCACATTTGCGGAGCAAACCTGTGTTTCCTGCTCCGGGCCGTTTTCTGCCCCATTCATCTGATAAGACAGGCATATATCCTTTTGATAAATCCCATAGTAAGCAGTATCTTCCGTCACTGTGATTTCTGAGCCTGCCGGAATTTCCCCTAAAAACACATCCGGGCTTGCGCTCCATCCCACTGGCGTCCAGCCAGGCAGTTCCTGCAGTTGGGGCGCAACCACGATACCAGTATCCGGGGATTCCCCGCTTTCCGCAGTTACCGTCTGCATCTTTCCTGCTTCGCCGGAATAAAAATCAGCCGTAATAGCAGTATTGTCTGCATTTTTCTTAAAAATAGCATATAACGTAAGGTCCCCTGACATTTTTATGGCTGCTCCGGCCTGATAAGGCGTGCCTGTGCCATCCCGTTTCGTGTTCCAGCCTTCAAAAGTATAGCCTTCCAGGCTTAATGTTTCCCCAGATTGGATGATGGCATCTTCCCCCATTTGGTAGTCTTTTCCATCTTCCGGGGCTGTGCCCTGCCCACGGTTGCTGTCGTAGAAAATATTATAACTGTCTGGTTCTGTAACATTTTCTGTGATATAAATTTCGTTCTTTTCCTCGTCCAATACCACATACCACTTTTTTTCCATAATATTGCAATCAAAAACATGGATTTTTTTTAAATCCTTCTTTTGAATCTTATAAGTATCGCCCCCTCGGACAATCACCCTTCCATCTTTTGAATACTCGACAAAAATATTCAGGGGATATGATAATGGCCCATCAATATATAATTTATCTTGTGTAGCTGGCACACATATACTGTCCATATATGGATCTCCATTCCCAAAAAACTGAACATCCCCGGATAATGGAAACCTGCCTCCCACCGCTAAGCCATGATAAATTGCACCGCCAGCCCCTTCCTGGCAAGTATTCCCTTCAAAGTACCCTCCATGGACTTCTAATATCCCTGAACAACGAGTATAAATGGCTCCTCCTATTTTAGATGTATTATTAATAAAGCTGCCGCCATTTACAATTAAATTTTCATTGCCATCTACTGCGATTGCCCCTCCATATTCTTCTGCCTTGTTATTTTGGTAACTTCCTCCATTGATTGTTGTCTTTCCAAATGAATAAATACAGCCGCCCCATGGAGAAGATAATTGCTCATCATTGGAAGGTTCGCTTGTATTTCCGGCGAAACTCCCTCCATTTATGGTTAAATCGCTTAAAGAATAAATGCATCCTCCAGATGAACCCTTATTTCCATAAAATTCACCACCATTAATTTTTAAAGTCCCATACCCATCACTGGCAATAGCTCCTCCGTATATACTTGCAGAATTATTTTGGTAAGTTCCTCCGTCAACCACCAAATGCCCAAGCGCCCTGGCTCCCCCACCAATTCTCCCTTTACAATTTTGTATGGTTACATCACCAAACTGTCCATTTGCATCAGTTCCAATGTAGACTGGTGAAAGATATAAGTTTTCATCGCTTGAATTAATCACATTTTGTATTACGCATCCCTGGTCAAGCAGCAAATTCCCCTGTTCCATATCCAGGAAATTTACGACGCCCTCTATTGATTTTCCATCCAAAGTAACTCCATATATATTTAATTCCTGCCCGGAACTCATTTTAAAACATGCAGACTCCGTTCCCCTTGCAATGGTTCCCCCGCCTTGGATAGTAACTGCACCAGTAACGCTCACGGTACCGTTAATTGTCAAAGTTACCCCAGAATTTACGGTAAGCGTCCCATTGGTTAATTCCCCGTCACCCCAAACCATATCTTCCGTAATTTCAACACATGCCGGGGCTGCGGCAGGCTGCGGCGTTTCTTCTGATGTAAGCAGCTCCAATGGTTCCTCTGCGGCATTTTTCTGCCCTATTTTCTTCTTTGCAGAATCTGGCTTTTCCGTTCTCTTTTTTACCCCATCATCCCTTTTGGAGCCTTCTGGTTTTTCTGCTTCCTCAACTTTCACAGTAATCTTTGGAAGTTCTGCCTGCCCAGACAATTTGTAATTTTCTGGCAGCGTAGGGCGGAATACATAAACGCCTTCTGATTCACTGTCATATTCAGGCAAGCTTTCCCATGAAACAGGCTCAACCGCAAGCGTTTCCTCCCTTACGGATTCTGTTTCAGCGCTATCAGCGCCAGATTCTGCAGAACCCTCCTCTGCCGTTCCTGTACTGTCACCCGGGGTAACCTCAGAACCAGCCCTCTTTGTAAAATCTTTTCCTGCCGCTGCTGAAATATCAGAAAACTTATTGGAACCCTCCGTAGTCCCATCCGCGCCGCCTTCCAAAAGGGTACACACCGCTTCCAATGTTTCTGGAAGATTCAGTTTTCCCAAATCAGTACCTTTCCCAACCGTTTGCTGTTCCACATTTTCTGGCAACGGGGAAAAAGACAGGACCATCTTCTTTTGCCCCTCCGCCAGCACCCGGGAACCATACAGCTCCGCAGGCAGCGACACCAGCATAAGGCAGACACAAAGCAGCCCTGCCATGAATTTCTGCCTGAATGGATGCTTTTTCACCCGCAATGGCTGTCCTGAATTATTTTCCTTCTTTTTCATTCCATAACACTCTCCTTGTCCTATTTTCACATTTCTTGTGATAAAGTTACCCCTTTGTCCTACTTCACGTCCTATTATGGGTTTATTATAACTGATACTATTGGCAATTGCTATAAAAATTTCAATAAAAAACAGATGTCTTTCTATACTTCTTACAATTTTCAAACACGTTCTGGCACATAAAAAAATAATATGGTAGACTACAGAAAAAGGATGTGATACTATGCCGTTCCCCCAAAAACAGGCTTACACTACAAAAGATTACTGGAGCCTTCCAGAAGGCCAGCGGGCAGAATTGATTGACGGGCAATTTTATAATATGGATCCGCCTGACTATATACACCAAAAATTAGTGAGCGTGCTCCACTATGCAATATTTCACTATATAAAAACAAAAAAAGGCGCCTGTGAAGTAATTCCAGCCCCTTTTGCCGTAAACCTCAACCAAGATGACAAAACCTGGGTAGAACCAGATATTTCTGTTATTTGCTGCAAAGAAAAAATATCTAAGCGGGGATGCAAGGGCGCGCCCGACTGGATTATTGAGGTTGTGTCGCCCAGCAGCAGCACAACAGATTATATTATCAAATTATTTAAATACCGTACCGCTGGCGTCCGGGAATATTGGATTGTAAACCCTATGAAAAAAGCTGTGCAGGTTTATTCTTTTGAAGAAAACGAAAATTCTGAATTGTATTCTTTTGAAGATGAAATCCCTGTGCAAATATTCCAGGGATTAACAATTAAAATCTCTGAGTTATTATAGGCTTGATGCAGGAAGCCCCTTCCCAGCAGGCTGGCACTTCCACAAAGGGGCTGCTTACAGAACCTTAAGGGCAAACATTTTCCCAAGCCCCTAAGTCTGTAAACAACCAAATATTTTATGCTTCTTCCTCTTGTTCCTGATCGGCTTCCGCCCGTTCCAAAAGCTCTTTCAGCAGTTCTTCATCCGTTTCCGTGCTTTCCGCCGGGGCAGCCACCTTTTTCGCTGCTTCCTTTGCCTTCTCCGCACTGAGTTTTTCTTCTTCCTCTGTCAGCAGTTCCTCCTTGTTGGCTTCATCCATCAGGGACTGATCCTCCCGTACCTTGGCAATGCTGGCAACCGTGATATCCTCATCCAGGTTCATCAGCTTCACCCCGGAGGTTACCCGCCCAAGGACAGAAATCCCCTCTACTTTCATGCGGATAATAATGCCCTCTGTGGTAATCATCATAATCTCATTTTCCTGGTTGACAGCCTTTACCCCTACAATATTCCCGGTCTTTTCCGTAATTTTGTAGCACTTTACGCCCTTGCCGCCACGGTTCTGTGGGGTAAATTCTTCCATCCTTGTCAGCTTCCCAAGGCCTTTTTCCGAAGCAATCAGCAGGTATTCTCCCTGGGTATTCATCTGCATCCCTACGACTTCATCCCGGTCAGATAAGTTCATGCCAATTACGCCCATGGAAGTCCTCCCGGTGCTCCTTACGTCGGTTTCATGGAACCGGATACACTGCCCATAGCGCGTCACTAAAATCATATCCTTGGTATTGTCCGTCATTTTTACTTCGATCAGTTCATCTTCTTCCCGAAGGTTGATGGCAGCCAAACCTTTTTTGCGGACATTGGCATAATCCGTCACAGGCGTTTTCTTTACAATGGCATTTTTCGTAGCCATAAACAGGAAGTGGTCGTCCTTGTATTCTTTAATGGGGATCACCGCCGTAATTTTTTCCCCGGGCTGCAGTTGGAGCAGGTTAATAATAGCCGTCCCCCTTGCCGTGCGGCCTGCTTCCGGGATTTCATAAGCCTTCATCCGGTATACTTTTCCCGTATTGGTAAAAAACATCAGGAAATGGTGGGTAGTTGTCATCAAAAGTTCTTCTATGTAATCATCTTCAATGGTTTCCATCCCCTTGATGCCCTTGCCGCCACGGTTCTGGCTGCGGAAATTATCTACGCTCATGCGCTTTATATAGCCCAGCTTTGTCATGGTAATGACTGTATTGGAAACTGGAATCAGGTCTTCCATGGAAATATCATACTCATCAAACCCAATGGAAGTCCTCCGGTCGTCCCCAAATTTATCAGAAATTGCCATGATTTCTTTCCGGATCACGCCCAAAAGCTTTTTCTCGTCTGCTAGGATGGACTTTAATTCCTGAATCAGCTCCATCAACTGGTTATATTCCGCTTCCAGCTTGCCGCGTTCCAAGCCTGTCAGGGCACGGAGCCGCATATCTACAATTGCCTGTGCCTGCGCGTCGGAAAAGGCAAACCGCTCCATCAGCTTTGCTTTGGCAAGCTGCACATTTTGGCTGCCCCGGATAATGCTGATTACTTCGTCAATATGGTCTAAGGCAGCAAGCAGCCCCTGTAAAATATGGGCGCGTTCCTCCGCCTTATTCAGCTCATATTTTGTCCTTCTGGTTACTACTTCTTCCTGATGCTTTAAGTAATAGCCCAGCATATCGTTCAAATTCAGGACTTTTGGCTCATTATTGACAAGGGCAAGCATAATCACCCCAAACGTATCCTGCAATTGGGTATGCTTATAAAGCTGGTTTAAAACCACATTTGGGTTCACGTCCCGGCGCAGCTCAATACAGATGCGCATGCCTTCCCGGTTGGATTCATCCCGCAAATCCGTAATGCCATCCACCTTTTTGTCCCGGACCAAATCTGCAATTTTTTCAATCAGCCTTGCCTTATTTACCATATAGGGCAGCTCTGTCACTACAATCCGGTTCTTGCCGTTTGCCATGGCTTCAATATCAGAAACGGCGCGGACTTTGATTTTCCCACGTCCGGTCCGGTAAGCCTGGTCAATGCCGGAAGTCCCAAGAATCATGCCCCCGGTAGGGAAATCCGGGCCTTTGACTATCTTTAGGATTTCCTCAATTTCTGTGCCGCGGTCTTCCTCAATCCGGTTGTCAATAATTTTCACCACCGCGCCAATCACTTCCCGCAGGTTGTGGGGCGGGATATTGGTAGCCATGCCCACGGCAATCCCCGTCGTCCCATTGACTAACAGGTTGGGGAACCGGGAGGGGAGCACCAATGGCTCTTTTTCCGTTTCATCAAAGTTTGGCCCAAAATCAACGGTGTCTTTATTGATGTCAGCCAGCATTTCCATAGAAATTTTGCTTAAGCGGGCCTCCGTATAACGCATGGCCGCAGCCCCGTCCCCGTCCACAGAACCAAAATTCCCATGGCCGTCCACCAGCATGTAACGGGTAGACCACTCCTGCGCCATATTTACCAATGCGCCGTAAATGGAACTGTCCCCATGGGGATGGTACTTACCCATGGTATCGCCGACAATACGGGCACATTTCCGGTGGGGCTTATCAGGGCCGTTATTTAATTCTATCATGGCATAAAGGATACGCCGCTGCACTGGCTTAAGCCCATCCCGCACGTCGGGCAGGGCGCGGGATGCAATGACACTCATGGCATAATCAATATATGATTTCTCCATGGTTTTCTTTAAATCGACGTCATCCACCCGGTCAAATATTTTATCATCCATCTATTTTCCTCCGTTAATATTCCTGAATTCCCATCATCCGCTATGCCTTGCCCTCTGGGATGCAGGCTGCCTACACATCCAGATTCTGCACATACTTGGCATTGGCTTCAATAAATTCCCGCCTGGGCTCCACTTTATCCCCCATTAAGGTCGTAAATGTCAAGTCTATTTCTGCGGCAGTTTCATCATTGATTGTCACCCGTTCCAAAATCCTGGTTTCCGGATCCATGGTAGTTTCCCAAAGCTGTTCCGGGTCCATCTCCCCAAGACCCTTATAACGCTGGATTTTATTATTCCCGTCCCTGCCGATTTCCCTTAAAATCTGCTCCAATTCCACTTCGTCATAGGCATACCATATCTTCTTATTTTTCTCGATTTTAAATAAAGGCGGTTTTGCCAGATACACATAGCCCTGTTTAATCAGTTCCGGCATAAACCGGTACATAAAGGTCAGCATCAGCGTGCTGATATGGGCACCGTCCACATCCGCATCCGTCATAATAATAATCTTATGGTACCTTAATTTCGCAATGTCAAAATCATCATGGATGCCTGTGCCAAAGGCTGTAATCATAGCCTTAATTTCCGCGTTCCCATAAATTTTATCAAGCCTGGCTTTCTCCACGTTTAAGATTTTTCCCCGCAAAGGGAGGATAGCCTGGGTGGCCCGGCTCCTTGCCGTCTTGGCAGAACCCCCAGCGGAATCCCCTTCCACAATGAAAATTTCACAGTTTTTCGGGTCTTTATCAGAGCAGTCCGCCAATTTGCCCGGCAAGGACGTATTTTCCAGGGCAGTTTTGCGCCTTGTCAAATCCCGGGCTTTCCTTGCAGCCTCCCTTGCCCGTTGGGCCAGCAGCGATTTTTCACAGATTGCCTTTGCCACCGCCGGGTTCTGCTCCAGAAAATAAGTAAGCTGCTCGCTTACGACATTGTCTACCGCGCCCCTTGCTTCACTGTTCCCCAGTTTCTGCTTTGTCTGGCCTTCAAACTGCGGTTCCTGTATTTTCACGCTGATAATAGCCGTCATGCCTTCCCGGATATCGTCCCCGGAAAGGGCTGTTTCATTTTCCTTTAAAATCTTATTCGCCTTTGCATAGGCATTGAAGGTCTTTGTCAGCGCATTGCGGAACCCTGCCAGATGGGTTCCCCCTTCCGGCGTAGTTATATTATTGACAAAGCTATACGTAGCGTCGTTATAGGAATCGTTGTGCTGCATGGCAACTTCCACGTATACCCCGTCCTTTTCCCCCTCACAATAAATCACATCCCCATAAAGCGCTTCTTTGCTGCGGTTTAAGTAAGTGACAAATTCCTTAATGCCCCCTTCATAATGGAATTCCTTTTCCTGCTCCAGCCCTTCCCGTTCATCAATCAGCCGGATCCGGATGCCTTTGGTAAGGAACGCCATTTCCCGAAGGCGCTGCTTCAAGGTATCATAATCATATACTGTATCTTCAAAAATGCTCCCGTCCGGGCAAAAAGTAACCTGTGTCCCAGTCTTCCCCGGGTCGCAGTCCCCCACTACTTTTAAGGGGTACATGCTGTTGCCCCTCTCATACCGCTGCTTGTAAATCTTGCCCTCGGAAAAAATCTCAACTTCCAGCCAATTGGACAGTGCATTTACCACAGAAGCCCCCACTCCATGGAGCCCACCGGACACTTTATATCCCCCGCCGCCAAATTTCCCGCCTGCATGGAGCACTGTAAACACGACTTCAACAGCAGGAAGGCCTGCCTTGTGGTTAATCCCCACCGGGATTCCCCGGCCATTGTCCGTCACCCGGATACAATTGCCCTTTAAGACATGCACTTCTATCGTATCACAATATCCCGCCAAGGCTTCATCCACCGAATTGTCTACAATTTCATAGACAAGGTGGTGAAGCCCCCGCAGGGAAGTACTTCCAATATACATGCCCGGCCGTTTCCGCACTGCTTCCAGCCCTTCAAGAATCTGAATCTGGTCTGCCCCATATTCCGCATTTGTGTTTGTATTTGTGCTCATCAAATTCCTCCTATCCTTAAAAGCTGTTTTCAGCTTTTACAGTCCCATTTACCACTTTAAAAACTTTATTAATCTCAAACCTGTTTTTCACAAACTCATCTAACCCCGTGCATGTAATTATGGCTTGAATGTCATGAATACTGTTTAACAGGAAATTCTGGCGGCTGCTGTCTAACTCTGACAGCACATCGTCCAAAATCAAAACAGGCGTTTCGTTTATGGATGATTTCACCAGCTCTATTTCTGAAAGTTTTAAAGAAAGCGCACAGCTACGCTGCTGTCCCTGAGAACCAAACCTGCGGATGTCAATGCCATGGTTCAGAAAACACATGTCATCCCTGTGCGGGCCTACAGAAGTCATGCCAAATTTCAAATCCTTTTCCTGATTCCTCAATAACTCCTCCTCAAATTCCATTTCTCCTACATCCGGCTCATAGCTTAAGAAAAGCTCCTCTTTCCCGCCGGATATCTTCTTATGTATCCCATGTACAATATCATTTAACCGGCCCACGAAATTCTTCCGTGAAGCTATTATTTTTTTCCCATACTCTATAAGCTGCATATCCCAGACCGGAAGGGTATCCCTCAGTTCCGGCCGGAAATTGATATCCTTCAAAAGCTTATTCCGTTGGGCCAAAGCCTTATTATATTTTGTAAGCTGGAACAGATAAATTTTGTCAAGCTGGCATAATTCAAAATCCAAAAACCTCCTCCGTTCCGAAGGGCCATTCTTTATCATATTCAAATCTTCCGGAGAAAAAAACACAATATTCAGGATACCAAACAATTCAGAGGCCTTCCGGATTGGCACTTTATTAATGGCAATCCCTTTGGAGCGTGCCTTTTTGATATGCATGTCAATCTGGTATTCCTTTTCCATTTTTTCTACCACAGTCCGTATGTGGGATTCTTCCTCCCCGAACTGTATCATTTCCCGGTCTTTGCTCCCTTTATGGGATCGGGTGGTGCCGCTGACATAGACGGACTCCAGTATATTCGTTTTCCCCTGGGCATTGTCCCCATACAAAATATTTGTCCCTTTGTCAAATTCCAGAAATAAATCACTGTAATTGCGGAACTGGCTCAAAGCAACAGACTTTAAAATCATTGCACAATCTCAATTGTTTCCCCCTCAAAAGAAACAACATCCCCGCCAATTAATTTTTTCCCCCTCTGGGTTTCCACCGACCCGTTTACTTTTACAAGGCCGTCCTGAATCACTAATTTTGCCATAACGCCGGAATCCACCAGATTGGCAGCCTTTAAGGCCTGGCCCAGCTTAATGAATTCCCCTTTCAGCTTAATCTGTTCCATATTTTTCTTCCTTTCTTAGATTAGGGTGTCAAAAGGGTGCTCTGCAATCATTCCCCAAATCCTTAATAAAACATCCCTGTGGTTAACTGGAAGCCGCATTGAAATTAACCGGCAGGATTAAATATATAAATGTTTCATTATCGTTCTTGATAAAACAGGGCGCTTTCGGGTTTACCATATAAAGGGTAATTTCCTCCTCGTCAATTACCCGCAGCGCGTCAATAAAGAATTTCGGGTTAAAACCAATCATAATATCCTTCCCGTCCTTCTGGATGGAAATATTTTCATTCATTGTCCCGGCAAAGGACTTGATTTTCATTTCCATATTCCCTTCCGTAATATTCATAATAATCGGCTTTTTATCCCCTTCTTTTACCAGCGGCATAGTCCGGTCAATACAGTCTAAAAGCCCCCTCTTATTAATTTTAATTTTCGTTTCATAATCAGAAGAAAGCATCTGCTCAATCCTGAAATATTCCCCTTCAATCAGACGGGATACTACCGTTGTCTTATCAAATTCAAAAATTACATAATTATCCGTAAAGAACATATTTACAATGTCTTCAATGTTCCCGGACAAGATCTTGCTTACTTCCTGCAAAGTTTTTCCAGGGACAACAGCTTTGCAGTTTTCATAATTTTCTTTCAGCACAATATTCCGTATGGAGATGCGGTGTCCGTCCAAAGATACTACTTTTAGCTGGTTTTCCTTTATTTCAAAAAGCTCCCCTGTCATAAGCTTATTGTTGTCATTATCTGAGATAGAAAAAATTGTCTGCCTTATCACTTCCTTTAAGGTAAACTGGGAAATTGCAACCGGCTTGTTTTTTTCTATATACGGGATATAAAAAAAATCTTCCCCGGACTTCCCAATAATATCGTATTTTGCATTTCCACAGGTAATCAATGTTTTATAAGAAGCGTCTGCTTCAATCGTAACGTCATCGTCTGAAAATCTCCTTACAATTTCTGAAAACATCCTGGCATCTAAAGCAATCACTCCATGTTCTTTGATAACCCCTTCAATAATGGTTTCAATCCCAAGTTCCGTATCGTTTGCCATTAACTTTATTTCATTGGTGGATGCGTCAATCAGGATGCATTCTAAGATAGCCATGGTAGTCCTGGAGGGCACTGCTTTTGATACAGTGGTAACGCCATGCAGTAGGTTTTGTTTGGAACAGATAATTTTCATAGTGTGAATAACTCCTTCCTGAGCTTGAAGATAAAATAATATTTAAGAGATTCATCTTAACCGTAATAGGGCCTGTTCATAAGTGAATAAATCCTTAAAGCCTGTACTTTAGGGGGTTCCAGGGTTTTTTGGAGCTGTATAACCCTGTGAATTCTGCCTTGAAAGGGCAGGGACAAGCTGTGAATAACTTAAAGCAGGTAAAAAAAGCAGTTATGGGTAAATTTCCCTTATGTGGATGAATATGCACGTTATCAGGCGCTTTCCACAGATTTTAAAGGAAGTTATCCACATATGCAGGAAATGCCTGACCGGGCCATCAGGTTTAATTTGGGTTGATTTTTTTCTTAATGGTTTCGATTAGGTGGTTGAAATTTTCATCGTTCTTATATTCTTCTGTAATCTTTTTAATCCCATGGATAATAGTGGAATGGTCCCTGCCGCCAAGGAGCGCGCCAATGGTTTCTAACTGGGCAGAAGTCATGTTCTTGCAAAGGTACATGGCAATCTGCCTGGGCTTTGCGATTTCGCTGCTCCGGTTCTTGGAAATCATCTGGTCAGTGGAAATGTTAAAGTGTTCCGCCACGATTTCAATGACAAGCTGGGGGGTAATTTCCTTCGGCTTGTCCGGGGAGATAATGTTCTGCAGCTCGTGGACCGCAATGTCCATGGTGATTTCAGTGTGTTCCAGGTTGGAAAAAGCCAAAAGTTTGTTTAAAGCCCCTTCCAGCTCCCGGATGTTTGATTTGATGTTGCTTGCAATATAATCAAGGATTTCATCATCCAGATGGAACCCGTCAACTTCTTGTTTCCTCCTTAAAATGGCCATCCTCGTTTCATAATCGGGGTAGCCGATATCTGCTAAAAGACCCCATTCAAAACGGGAACGGATCCGTTCTTCCAAGGTTTCCATTTCTTTCGGCGGCTTGTCGGAGGATAGGATAATCTGTTTCCCTGCGGAATGGAGCACATTGAAGGTATGGAAAAATTCTTCCTGCGTGCTTTCCTTCCCTATAATAAACTGCACGTCGTCAATCATCAGCACGTCTACGGTGCGGTATTTGTCCCGCAGCTTTGTCATGGCAGAGGCATTCCCGTTACGGATAGAGTCAATAACCTCGTTGGTAAACTCCTCCGAGGTTACGTAAATCACCCTTTTTTCTGGCTGCTGCTGTAATATAAAGTGGCCGATTGACTGCATTAAGTGGGTTTTCCCAAGCCCCGGGCCTCCGTAAATGTAGAGCGGGTTGTAAACTTCCCCGGGGGATTCTGCCACTGCAAGGCTTGCAGCATGTGCAAATTTATTATTCTTTCCGACTACGAAGCTTTCAAAGGTATAATTCGGGTTCAGGTTGCTTTTTTCTGTACTTTGCAGGAATTCCGGGCTCCTGCTGCGGAAGGACTTTAAGCGTTCCGCCTGTTCTGGCAGGATGAATTCCAGTTCATATTTAATTCCCGTAATTTCTTCAATGGCTACTTCAATAGGAAGTTTGTACTTTTTCGTAATGTAGTTAATCCCCATTTGTTCGGATGGAACCAGGATATAAAGCTTTGAGCCGTCAATGTTGCAGATACTTAATGGTTTCAGCCAGGCATTGAAGGAAATATCGGTAAGTTCATGTTCTTCTTTTACAGTCAATAATATTTCTTCCCATTTTTCTAAAATTAGTTCCATAGTCATCTCCAAAATTTCTTTTTTTTAATTCGTAGTACTCCATACTCTATAATAACGCAAATCGGCCAAATAATCAATTAAAATTTTATATAGGTACAGGGGATAATGTAAGAAACATAAAGCCCTTAATGTTCCGTTTTGGTGTAATTTTGCGTAGAAATGAATTCAGGGACTGAGGGAATGTGGATAAACAGAGAATAAATGTGGGTTTGTGCACAGGCTGTGGACAAACGTTTATAAAGGGCAGAAGCATGTCTGTAGGTACTGGCTTGTCAATTTTATGCACAAATTTCCTGTAAACATATCTACATATGGAAAATCCTTGTAATTTCGGTGGATTTCTCCACGGAACTGTGGATATTCACAAAGTTTCAAAAAGTTTTCCACAAGTTATCCACAAAATATGGATAACTTTTTTGAATGTGGAAAATGTGGATAACTTGTGGATAAAACTTTTTTCTTCCTTATTATATAGTAACATGTGAATAACTCTTAAAAATGGGCCGAAAATAAAATTTTTGTAAAATCTTGTTGAAAACATATCAACATTTGCTTTTTCTGAACAAATATGCCAAAATAGCTTGACTTGGCCGGATTTTTTGATATAATGAAACATGATGTTTTCTAACACAGAGGAGGTGGATGACCCGTGAAAATGACATATCAACCTAAGAAAAGATCCCGTAAGAGGGTCCATGGATTTAGAAAAAGAATGAGCACAAAAGGCGGCAGGAGAGTACTGGCTGCAAGAAGGTTAAAAGGAAGAAAGAGATTGTCAGCTTAGGCCACATCATTTGTGGTCTTTCTTCTTACAGCAAATAAAATAGCCGGTGCAGGGAGCTCTCTATTTATGAGGAGCAGCAAGAAGTTATGAAATTCTCAGAATCATTGAAAAAAAACAGTGACTTCCAGAACGTATACCAACATGGAAAATCATATGCGAACCGTTTTTTTGTTATGTACGTTCTGGAAAACCAGTTAGGAAAGAACAGGTTAGGAATATCAGTTAGCAAAAAAGTAGGAAATAGTGTTATAAGACATCATATTACAAGATTAGTACGGGAAGCCTACAGATTACAGGAAGAAATGTTCGGGAATTGTTTGGATATTGTAGTCATTGCAAGGGCAGCGGCAAAGCATGCCACATACCATGAAACAGAACGGGCATTGCTGCACCTTGGAGGCCTTCATCACATTTTAGTAAGAAAAGAAGATGGAATATTTTGAAAAGAATTTTAATTGCCTTAATCGAGCTGTATAGGATGTACCTTTCACCCTTAAAAACGACGAAATGCCCCTATTACCCCACCTGCTCCTCTTATGGGCTGGAGGCCATAAAAAAATATGGCGCATGCAAGGGGTCGCTGCTGGCCGGGTGGAGAATATTGAGATGCAACCCTTTTTCAAAAGGCGGATATGATCCGGTTCCATAAATAGGAGGTTTGTGTATTGACAGAAATTATACTGACCCAGTATTCCGGCAAAATACTAGGTCCGATTGCGAAGCTTATCGGCTATATTATGAATGGCCTGTACATGTTCCTGAATAATGTATTTGGCATCCAGAATATCGCATTGTGTATTATTTTGTTTACGTTCATTATTTATTTCTTGATGCTTCCGCTTACTTATAAGCAGCAGAAGTTCTCAAGGCTCCAGCAGGAAATGAGCCCTGAAATCAATGCCATCCGGGAAAAATATAAGAATAAAAAAGACCAGGTGTCCATACAGAAAATGAATGAAGAAACCCAGATGGTCTACCAGAAATATGGTGTTTCCACAATGGGGAGCTGCGTGCAGCTTTTGATTAACTTCCCAATCATGCTTGCCATGTATCAGGTTATCCGTAATATCCCTGCATATGTTGGAAGCGTTAAGGAAGTGTATACCCCGTTAGTGGAAAAAATCATGGGGGTGGATGGATATCAGGGCATTATGAAATCCTTCCTGAAAGAAGCGAATGTAGGGCTTGTGAAGCTGAATTTTGAAACGGCTGCAACTACTGCAAATTCTATTATTGACGTGCTTTATGCACTGCCGGGCCAGGGCTGGGAGATTTTAAAGGACAGCTTTGCGGGACTGACGGATATTATTAGTTCTACAGAATCTGCAGTGATGCATTTTAACGATTTTTTTGGTATTAATATTGCCAATTCCCCTATGAACCTGATTGGGACCGGATGGGGGAATAAAGATTTCCTCTTGGTGCTTGGCGCTGTTTTGATTCCTTTGGCGTCTTACGGTTCCCAGGTGTTAAGCCTAAAGCTGATGCCCAATGCCAGCAATGCGGCTGGAGGGGAAAATGACGCTATGGCACGGCAGCTAAAGACCATGAACACAGTAATGCCTCTGTTTTCACTGTTTATGGTATTCTCAGTGCCGGTAGGCCTTGGGATTTACTGGGTTGCCGGTTCTGTGATCCGTTGCGGCCAGCAGTTTTTCCTGAATAAGTATATGAAGAACCTTGATTTAGAAGTAATCATTGAGAGGAATAAGGAGAAGGCAAAGAAGAAAAAGGAGAAGCAGGGTATTTACGAGAACCAGATAGCGAACGCTGCCAGAATGAACACAAGGAAGATTGCAGAACCTGTCAGTACTGCGGAAAAGGAACAGAGAATCCGTAAAACAGAGGAATATGCAAGGACAGCAAGGAAAGGCAGCCTTTTGGAAAAGGCCAATATGGTAAAAGATTTTAACGAACGCAACAACAAGTGATGTAACAGGGGGAATTTGAATGGATTTTATTGAAGTTTCAGCAAAAACCGTAGATGACGCTATCACAGAAAGTCTTGTAAAGCTTGGTACTACCAGTGATAAGATTGAATATGAAGTAATTGAAAAAGGAAGTTCCGGGTTCCTTGGGATCGGAAGCAGGCCGGCGGTTATTAAAGTCCGCAAGAAATCAGATATTGAGGATTATGTCAATGATTTCTTATGCAGCGTGTTTCAGGCCATGGGCATGCAAGTAGAAATCCTGATTAATAAAAGCGAAGATGGAAAAATTGTTGATGTGGAATTAAAGGGTGAAGAAATGGGCGTTTTAATTGGAAAACGCGGACAAACCCTCGATTCCCTCCAATACCTGACAAACCTTGCCGTTGGGAAACAGATTACAGAATATGTGAAAGTAAAGATTGACACAGAGGATTATAGAAAGAGGAGAAGGGATACTCTGGAAAATCTTGCGAAAAACATTGCCTATAAGGTGAAGCGGACCAAGCATCCCGTTTCCCTTGAACCGATGAACCCATTTGAACGGCGTGTTATCCATTCAGCGTTGCAGAATGACCGTTATGTGAGCACCCACAGCGAAGGGGAGGAGCCCTACCGCCATGTGGTAATCACACTGAAAAGAAATAATAACAATAAAGCAGCCAATTCCTAAGCTTAAGGTATAAGGCGCCGTGAAATGCACTTTTTCAGGGATGCCTTGGAATAAGGGATTTGGCTTATGCCAAAAAGGCTTTCTCAAAATACTTTGTGTTTCCTTGAGAAAGCCTTTCTGGTTTTGAATTGGATGTTTGTTATTTTGTGCATGTTATATGCTTAAAATTTAGGAAGGAAGGATGGGAGGAGGTTCCATTGAAAACAGATACGATAGCTGCCATAGCCACTGCCATGGCAAATTCCGGGATTGGGATTATCCGTATCAGCGGCGGCGAAGCTTTTTCAGTGATTGATAAGATTTACCGCCCCAAAAAGGGCAACAAAAAATTATCCCAGGCGGAAAGCCATACTGTCCATTACGGTTATATCTGCGATGGGGAAAAAGTGGTAGACGAGGTAATGGTGCTGATATTAAAATCCCCCAATACTTACACAAGGGAAGATACTGTGGAAATCGACTGCCATGGCGGGACGTTGGTCCAAACCCGCATTTTGGAAACAGCCATAAAATATGGGGCAAGGCCTGCAGAGCCCGGGGAATTTACGAAACGGGCCTTCCTGAATGGGAGAATTGATTTGTCCCAGGCAGAATCTGTAATTGAAGTAATCAATGCCCAAAATGATTTTGCTTTGGAATCATCCCTCCGGCAGCTCCAAGGGACGGTGAAGGAGAAAATTCAGGGAATCCGGGGAAAACTGATCCATGAAATTGCATTTATTGAATCAGCCCTGGATGACCCAGAGCATATTTCCATCGAAGGCTATGGGGAACGGCTGATGGAAACGGTGTCAGAACTTTCTACCCAAATCAGCGAATTAATTTTAAATGCGGAAAATGGGTCGCTCCTGAAAGAAGGGATTAATACAGTAATTATCGGCAAGCCCAATGTAGGAAAATCTTCCCTGATGAATATGCTGGCAGGGGAAGAACGGGCTATCGTGACAGATATTGCCGGGACAACCCGGGATATATTAAAGGAACAAGTCAATTTAAACGGGATTACCTTGAACGTTATTGACACTGCAGGAATAAGGGATACCCGGGATGTGGTGGAACAGATTGGGGTAGACAGGGCAAAAACTTATTTGTCCCAGGCAGACCTTGTACTTTATATGGTAGATTCGTCTGTCAGCTTTGATGTAAATGATGAAGAAATTTTAAGCTTATTATCTGGCAAAAAGGCAATTGTGCTGTTAAATAAATCAGATTTGGACCAAGTGACAACGGAAGAATTGGTCCGGGCCAAGATGGGGCAGAAGCAGATGGGGCATCCAATTTTTCCTATTTCTATCAAAGACGGGAAGGGAACCAAGGAACTGGAACGGGCTATTCAGGAGCTTTTCTTCCATGGGGAAATTTCTTTCAATAATGAAATATATATTACAAATGTGCGGCAGAAGTCAGCCCTCCAGTCAGCATTGGAAAGCCTGTCCATGGTAAAGCAGAGCATAGAGGATGGGATGCCGGAAGATTTTTATTCCATTGACCTTGTAGGGGCCTGCGAGGAATTAGGAAATATTACAGGTGAGTCGGTGGGAGAAGATCTGGTAAATGAAATTTTTTCGAAATTTTGCATGGGGAAATAATACTTGCCCACTTTGTTCAGTTTAGGATTCAGAAAGGGGAATGCCCATGTCTTGTGTAACAGAAAATTATGACATATGCGTGGTAGGGGCTGGACATGCAGGATGCGAAGCTGCCCTTGCCTGCGCAAGGCTTGGCCTGGAAACCATTGTGTTTACGGTAAGCGTGGAAAGCATTGCATTAATGCCCTGCAACCCAAATATTGGCGGAAGCTCCAAGGGCCATTTGGTAAGGGAAGTAGACGCCCTCGGAGGGCAGATGGGAATTAATATTGACCGGACGTTTATCCAGTCAAAAATGCTGAATGTTTCCAAAGGGCCTGCCGTCCATTCCCTCCGTGCCCAGGCGGATAAGTCGGAATACAGCCGGGAAATGCGCAGGACTTTGGAACAGACGGAAGGGCTGACAATCCGTCAGGCAGAAGTAACAGAATTGATCACCGAAGATGGGGCAGTGAAAGGCGTAAAAACTTTTTCTGGCGCTATGTATTATAGTAAGGCAGTAGTGCTTTGCACTGGTACATACTTAAAGTCCAGATGCTTATATGGGGACGTGGTACATTACACTGGCCCAAATGGGCTGCAGCCTGCCAATAGACTGTCGGAATCTCTAAGGGCGCATGGCATAGAACTGTTCCGGTTTAAGACGGGCACGCCTGCAAGGATTGACAGCCGTTCTGTGGATTTCAGTAAAATGCAGGAGCAGAAAGGGGACAGTACCGTTGTGCCTTTTTCTTTTACTACAAACCCAGAGGATGTGCAGATAGCGCAGGCTTCCTGTTGGCTGACTTATACCAATGAAGATACCCATGAAATTATACGGGAAAATTTGAACCGCTCCCCCCTGTACTCAGGCATGATTGAAGGGACTGGCCCAAGATATTGCCCTTCCATTGAGGATAAGGTGGTAAGATTTGCCGATAAGGAACGCCATCAAGTATTTATTGAACCAGAAGGGCTGTCTACCAATGAAATGTATGTAGGTGGGATGTCCAGTTCCCTGCCGGAGGACGTCCAATACAGGATGTACCGGACAGTGGCTGGGCTGGAGCATGTAAAAATCGTCCGGAATGCATATGCCATTGAGTATGACTGTATTAATCCAAGGCAGCTTTACCCTTCCTTAGAATTTAAGGCAGTGAAAGGCCTGTTTTCCGGCGGGCAGTTTAATGGAAGTTCTGGTTATGAGGAAGCGGCGGCTCAAGGTCTGGTGGCCGGAATTAATGCAGCTATGTACCTCAAGGGGAAAGAGCCTTTGGTTTTGGACCGGTCTACCTCATATATTGGTGTGCTGATTGACGACCTTGTGACAAAAGAAAACAGGGAGCCTTACCGGATGATGACTTCAAGGGCAGAGTACCGGCTGCTTCTGCGCCAGGACAATGCAGATTTGCGCCTATCCAAAATTGGATATGAAGTAGGGCTGATTCCACAGGAGAGGTATCAATGGGTATTAGAAAAAGAGCGGTTGATTGAAAAAGAAGTAGACCGGGTACAGCATGTGAAAATTGGGGCTAATGCTTTGGTCCAAAAGCTTTTGGAGGAACATGGAAGCACGCCCTTAAAGACAGGCGCTAGCCTTGCAGAGTTGATCCGGCGTCCAGAATTGTCTTATGGGATTCTGGCAGAAATTGACAAGGACAGGCCCGATTTGCCGGACGAAGTGGCAGAGCAGGTAAATATTAATATTAAGTATGACGGATATATCAAACGCCAGTTGAAGCAGGTAAAGGATTTCAAAAAACTGGAAAGTAAGAATCTTCCAGAACAGTTTGATTACAGCCAGGTGAATGGTTTGCGGATTGAAGCACAGCAAAAGCTGAATCTGTACCAGCCAGTAAATGTAGGGCAGGCTTCAAGGATTTCTGGGGTTTCCCCTGCAGATATATCGGTGCTGCTGGTGTATTTGGAACAGATGTACCGGAAGAAGCAGGGTTAGCAGGTATAGCTTTCTGCGGGGAGTTTGATGTAGCGTTAGGAAAAGAAGTATATTAAAGGAATCATGTATGGGAATAAAGTTTGATGAAAATTGTTCGAACCAAAATGAAGGAATGGTAAATCCGGGAGAGAGCGACAAAACAAGTAATCCGCCAGAAGAAGATGAAATAATTCTTAAATCAGGGGGAGACGGTTTTAAAATTAGCGCCCCAGGCCAAACAGGGAAAATTGTAAAATTCACGGAAAGAGCGTTGGGAAAATATCAGTTAGAAAAATTTTATAAGGGTTTGGAACAATTGGGGATTACGTGTTCCGAAACCCAAATGGGGCAGTTCCTGACTTTTTATGAAATGCTGATAGAAAAAAATAAAGTGATGAACCTGACTTCTATTACAGAGTGGGAAGACGCGGTGGAAAAGCATTTTTTGGATTCATTAAGTTTAATAAAATGTATGGATTTAAATAAAAAAATAAGAGTATTAGATTTAGGGACGGGCGCAGGGTTTCCGGGTATTCCTTTGAAGATAGTATTTCCTGAATTGGAGCTTGTATTGGTGGATTCCCTGAATAAGCGCATACTTTTTATTAAAGATGTTTTGGAAGAATTACAGTTAGATGGAATTACCGCAGTCCATGGAAGGGCAGAAGATTTAGCAGTAAAAAAGGAATACCGGGAAAAATTTGGCTTATGCGTGTCACGGGCAGTAGCTAATCTGTCAGCTTTGGCTGAATATTGCCTGCCTTTTGTCAAAATAGGAGGGAATTTCATTTCTTACAAATCCGGGGAAATAGAGGAAGAAGCAGCACAGGCAAAAAAAGCAATCTCTGTTTTAGGGGGAACTGTAAGTAAGATAGAAAAATTTACTTTGCCAGGAACGGATGTATCAAGGGCATTTATACAGATAGAAAAGAAAAAGAAAACGCCTAAAGGCTATCCAAGGAAAGCGGGAACCCCTTCAAAACATCCAATACAGTAATAATTTTCAATAGTTTTAACGTTAATGCTTATGCAGGAAACTAAAAAAGCTCATGTAGGTAAAAAAAGAATCCCCAAACTGTATCGTTGTGCAGTCTGGGGATTTTAGATTATGTTTATAGTGCAGAAAACTGAAATTTTACTGTTTGATCCCTGTTATTTCACTGGGTCTAAATATAAATTTAAAATGTCCAGCAGCTTTTCCGGTGATTCCAACTGGGGAAGGTATTTGGAATCACCAAGATAAGAAACTTCAATGGAAGGGTTGTAGGAAACATAGGATTCTATAATCTGTCCCATTTCCTCATTTCCTTTGCTGCCAATTAAGTAAATGCTGTTATTTATTTTTTTCAGTGCATGGACAATATTGATGTTTGTATAATTGGCTTTTATGCTGGAAAGTAAATATTTTCCGCGGCTGTTTTCTATATGTGCCGCTTCGTAATAAGTATCTATTATCCTGCTGGGAACCATATGGTTCTTGTAATAATATTTTTGGAATAATTGGCCTATGCTGTTCTGGCTGAAAGCAAGGTTGTAAATCATAGTGCCGAAAACAGGAAGGTCTATGAGGAACTTTAACGTATTTTTCCGTTTGTTTGGTGTTTTTGCCAGTTCTTCCAATGGGGCAGGGTTAATGATAATAATTTTCTTGAAATGGTCAGGCTCCATATTGCATGCCATCAGGACAAAGGATGCAGAATCCCCGGTGGCAATAATATCAGGTTTTGTGCCGATTACATTTTTTGTAAAATCCGTCAGCAATTGGACAAAGAGAAAATTGCTGTAAGTCATATTTGGTTTGCTGCTCCTTCCGCAACCCAGTAAATCAAGGCTGTAAACAGTATGGTGTTTAGCAAGGTGTTTTGCAGTCCGTTCCCATTCATAGGAAGAAGAAGCCGGGTTCAAATCGTGGATTAGGAGCAGGGGGCTTCCTTTTCCCTGTTTGGTGTAAAAAATATTTCCATATCTCCAGTTAAAGAAATTCCCCTTGTCTGTTTTCATTAAATTTTTTAAGTTGGATGAAATACTGATGGCTTTATTGATACCGTAAATGCTGATAGTTGTTAGGGTACTTAAAAGTAAAACATTACGAACCTGCTTTTTCATTACAGTAGCCTCCTTCTTTGTTTTTACCATTCTGCTGGCAAGTTCTCTATTACTATTATAGACGATAAAGGCCAGATATACAAATAAAATCTATTTGGGAGAGGATTTTTGACACTTATCCAGAAGTGTTAAAACAAAATAATTAGAAATATGAAAAAATTCAAAAAATATCTTTTCATATTCCCAATTTTGATATAAAATAAATATAATTACCATTTACATTTTGAAGGGCTTCTGAAAGCCCAACTGCTTTGAATAAGCATAAAATAGTGGTAAAAACATATGTTCTAAAGGGAAACGTTATGATAATTGATTATTTGGAAAAGTTACATCATGAGATGTATGAGAGTAAGTTAAATTTGGAAATTGAATGCCACAAAAAAGAAGTCCTTCAGGATGATAACAAAAAATTCATCCAAGCTTTGGAAAATTCGTTAGATGAAAATTTTGAATCTTTTTCGCCGCGGGATGTGGATTTCGAAAGCCATTTAAAAATTGAGTCTTTGCTGACAGAACAAAAGAAAACCGAAGCAGAAATAGGAGAATTAGAAGCAGAAATTGCAAAGCTGAATACACATCTTGCAGAATTGGAACATGTGCTGAAAATAGCACGTGAAAATGAAAAATCTTCACTTATAAAAGAAACTCACGAAGAAAAAAATGTAGTGGACAAATGGAATTTTTTATTGATGCAGGAAATCGAGCATCAGCGTCTGGCAAAAAACATGCATGATTTTGCCCTTCAATCCTTTACAAACTTAATACATAAAGTTGAAATTTGCACAAAGATAATGGATGTAGATGCAGTACGCTGCCGTTTGGAACTCCACGCAGTTTCAAAGCAAATCCGGGATATCATTCAGGATACGAGGAATATTATATATGAATTGTGCCCGATGGCATTGGATGATATCCATTTGGGATATGTGTTGGAAAAGGAGGTTGGAAAACTCCGTAAAAGCGAAATTTTGAATGTTTCATATGAAACATTAGGTGAACCCATAGAACTTCCGCCAATTATCTCTTTAAATATTTTACGGGTTGTACGGGAGGCGTGTAATAATATTTTAAAACATGCAAATGCAAAACACGTTGTAGTACAGGTAAAATACGAAGACAATGGGATTGGAATTTATATTGAAGATGATGGCATTGGGTTCATTATAAATGATATTCAAAATTTAAAAAGAAAGGACGGTTCAGGGTTAGGAATACCTATGATGCAGGAACGCATATGTCTTTTCTCTGGGAGATTAGATATTGATTCTGAGCCGGGAAAGGGAACAAGGATTGCTGTAAAAATACCGTTTGATAAGGAGGATGAGTGATGTCAGCGAAAGTCGTGATTGTAGATGATCATTCTATGGTTAGGGAAGGTTTGAAACAATTACTGGAACTGAATGGTGATGTGGAAGTTATTGGCGAAGCCTGTGATGGCGTTGAATGTTTGATGCTTTTGGAAAAAGTTCTTCCGCAGGTGTTGTTGTTGGATATTAATATGCCAAAAATGAATGGATTGGAGGTTTTAGAAAAATTAAAAGAGGAAAATATAAACGTAAAAGTAATAATTTTGACAGTCCACAATGAAATTGAGTTTTTGCTCAAAGCAGTGGAAATTGGTATAGATGGATATTTACTTAAGGAATCTGATTCATCAGAATTAAAGAAGGCTATCTCCCATGTTGTGAGAGGAGAAACGTATATACAGCCAAGTATGATTCCTTTGTTAAATTCAAGAATGCTTGAAAGGGATATTGAAAAGGAAAAAATAAATTTATTAACAAGAAGGGAATTAGAAGTATTAAAATTATTATCAGTAGGATTATATAATAAGGAAATTGGTAAAAAGTTAGACATAAGTGAGCGTACAGTAAAAAATCATATTTCCAGTATTTTTAAGAAAATAGATGTAACAGATAGGACGCAGGCAGCGGTATTCTCAATTCGGAATAAGCTGATTAATATTTTTTAAAAATGGCAATGGAACGCTACAGTTGAGTTGTATATATTATTTTTTTGCAGGATATAGGGGACAGGGTAGCGTAATAAAATAGTATGGAAAGCAGGAGAGAATGTTTCACGTGAAACATTCTCTCCTTATTTTATGTTTCACGGGTTAAATAAAATGTAATGGTAATAATTTATAGATATTAATTCTATACAGATTAGGGTATCATAGGGGAGGACGTAAAGCATATTATGTGATTTGAATTTTATGCATACCTCATAATATTTATTCCCGCGAGCAATGAGCCAATCAGCCGCGCTTGCGCGGATATTTGACAAATGCCGCGAGGGTTGAATACCCCGCCCCTTGGGGCTGAAAGAACAAGCCAGGTCATGCCACGTAGCTTGCTGCGGGGTATTTGACTCCATAATTTGAATAATCAAATGTATACTTATACCATATCATAAGATTGAGTGAGCGATAGCTTAACCCACTGATTTTGTCTTTTTACAAAAGCATAAATACTAGTGTATCATTTATATTTTTTAAATTAACTTGTCTGAATATTTATCTGGTGCGTTGGCTTCAATTGACGATGCTACCGTACCGCCTTATTCGGCCGCCTTACAGTCTGAAAACTCATTCTGTGTTATTTGGCTGAAAGTGAATGATACACTAACACTAGAGCGTGTTTAAAAATCTATTTCTACAATTTTCCGTCTTATTTTACACCAGATTATATGCTGAACTTCCTCAATGTAGCCCAACATCTTCCAAATCCAGCATAAAATCAGTATTTCACTATAAATCTTATATGCACAAACGAGAATGTTTCACGTGAAACATTTTTAGATACAATTAACTATAGTAATAGCCAGAGAAAGGTGTTATAATGGTAGTAGCATGAGAGGAAGGAGAAAACATGGGAAGAATTATCGCAATAGCCAACCAAAAAGGAGGGGTAGGTAAGACGACAACGTCAATAAACTTATCTGCCTGCCTTGTGGAACAAGGAAAAAAGGTATTAACCATTGACATGGATCCCCAAGGAAATACGACCAGTGGACTTGGATTAGAAAAAGCTGAATTAGAACATACAGTGTATGAACTTATGCTTGGGGAGTGTACCATCCGGGAAAGCATGATTCAGACAGACATTGAAAATCTTTTTGTGATACCGTCAAATGTGAACCTTGCGGGAGCGGAAATTGAATTGCTTGGCATTGATGATAGGGAATACATATTGAAAAATGAAGTAGATTACATAAAAGAGGATTTTGAATTTATTTTAATTGATTGCCCGCCTTCATTAAATATGCTGACTATCAATGCAATGACAACTGCCGATACCGTGTTAGTTCCAATCCAATGTGAATATTATGCATTGGAAGGGCTGAGCCAGCTTATCCATACCATAAACTTGGTGAAAACAAGGCTGAACCCAAGCCTTCAAATGGAAGGGGTGGTATTTACAATGTATGATGCAAGGACAAACTTGTCTTTGCAGGTTGTGGAAGATGTAAAGAGCAATTTAAATACGAATATTTATAAAACAATTATACCAAGGAATATTCGTCTGGCGGAAGCCCCCAGCCATGGGCTGCCAATTAACTTATATGACACAAAATCTACCGGTGCAGAAAGCTATCGTCTGTTGGCGAAAGAAGTGATAGAAAGAGAGGATAATTAATTATGGCAGCAGCGAAAAAGGGTGGATTAGGGAAAGGGCTTGACAGCCTTATTTCTAATAAGGTAGGAGTCATAGAAAAAGTAGAAGCAAGGAAGCCTGAACTGGATAAAGAAGTAATCTTTGTAAAAATCACAAAAGTAGAGCCAAACAGGGAACAGCCGAGAAAAAATTTTGATGAAGATTCTTTGTTGGAATTGTCCGAATCCATAAAACAGCATGGAATCCTGCAGCCATTGTTGGTACAGGATAAAAAGGATTATTTTGAAATTATTGCCGGTGAGAGAAGATGGAGAGCTGCCAAAATGGCGGGGATGAAAGAGATTCCTGTCATTATTAAAAAATTATCTGACCGGGAAGCAGTAGAAATTTCCCTGATTGAAAATATCCAGAGGGAAGATTTAAACCCAATAGAAGAAGCACTTGCATTTAAAAGATTGCTGACAGAGTTCCATTTAAAACAGGATGAAGTAGCGGAACGGGTATCTAAATCCCGGACATCAGTTACTAATTCCATCCGTCTTCTGAAACTGGATGAACGGGTGCAGCAAATGGTGGTTGATGATATGATTTCAACGGGACATGCCAGGGCACTGCTTTCCATTGAGGAACATGAAAAGCAGTATAGCCTTGCACAGCAGATATTTGATGCAAAACTTAGTGTAAGGGAAACAGAAAAATTAGTTAAAAAAATTCAGAATCAGAAACAAGAGCAGCCAAAACAGCAGGAAGAAAACAATATGTCGTTATTTTATGAGGATATGGAACAAAAATTGAAATCAATTATTGGCACGAAAGTAGCCATCCATTACAAAGGGAAAGATAAAGGGAAAATTGAGATAGAATATTATTCCAACGACGAATTAGAGAGAATCATGGATTTATTTCAGTCAATCCATTGACCTTTAGAATAAAACATATGTCCCACTGCAAAAAAAGAATGGAGGAAATCATGAAGTCGGACCTTATAGGATTATATTTTACAGTAGATGATTTTTTACTGACGTTTACTGTTATGGCTGTAATCATGCTGATACTGTTTATTTTGCTTATTGTAAATGTAGTGAAAACGGGTAAGATAAAAAAGAAATATGAAGCATTTATGATGGGAAAAAATGCAGAATCACTGGAAGATACCTTAATTAAGCGGATTCAGCAGGTGGACGAGCTCCTTATATATGAAACGGAAAACAGGGAGAATATCCAAAAGATTTCCGAAAGTTTAAAAGATTCGTTTCAAAAAGTTGGAATGGTAAAATATGATGCTTTTCACGAAATGGGTGGAAAATTAAGTTTCTCTCTGGCATTGCTGGACCAGAAAAACGACGGATTCATTATTAATGCAATGCATAGCAGAGAGGGATGTTATACTTATATCAAAGAGATTTTAAGTGGTAATTCCATTATTGTACTTGCGGATGAGGAAAAAGAAGCATTAGACATTGCAATGGGTGTTAAGAAGTCAAACAAGCTGGCAGAAGATTAAAAACTATTCTTCAATCCGGGGCATTGTCCCAATGGGACAGGAAGTATCAGAGGTACAATAAATGAGAGAATATCTAGTATCTGAATTAAAGGGAAATGAAATTTTGGCGAAGCCAGTCTGTCTGGAAAATGGAAGTATTATACTGGAAATTGGGACAGTTTTGAAAGTAAGCTATAAGGAATCTCTAACTGCGCTTAATATCCAAAAAATTTTCATTGAGGATCCATTTGAAAGATATGAAAATGTAAACTTTTATTTTAAACAGAATATTTTCCTGAAATTTGAGAATGATTTAAAAGAGATATTATCTCATCATATTTACAGAGAAAAAAACAGCTTAAGGAAATTAGAAAGCCTCGGGAAAGAACTGGTGACGAAATTCGAAGAAACAAAGGAAAAGCGGGCATTAGATGTTAGGAACCGTTCTTCCGATATGTATGAACATACAATTTTCATAGCAATTCTGGTTATGATGCTGGGTAAGGAGTATGGGTTTACCAGAAAGAGGATGGAACATGCAGTCCTCGGCTGCCTGCTCCATGACCTTGGTTATCGGTATATTAATGTGGATTACCAAAACTGCAGTTATAACGAACTGACATTTTCTGAGGAATGTGAATTAAAGAAACATACTATTTTGGGGTATGCCGCTCTGGAGCAGGAGGAATGGGTACCAGAAATTTCAAAGCTTATGGTGCTTTCCCATCATGAAAAGATGGATGGCAGCGGCTATCCCCTGAAACAAAGGACGAAACAGAAAGAGTGCCGCATGATACAGATTTGCGATGCTTTTGACTGTGCAATTTCAGGAGTGGAGTGCCAAAAAAAGACGATATTCCAAGCCTTTGACCTTATTTCCAATAAGGAGAAATACGAAGGGCGCATGGAACAGATACTGGAGAAAAAAATAGGGATTTATCCGGCAGGGACTTATGTGAGGACAGAAAATGGGAGAAATGCCGTTGTGATTTCCCAGACAGAAAACGCACATGCCCCTGTTATTTTATATACAAATGAAATGGATAGTTCTAATGTGGTTACCGAAAACTTAAACCGGGAGAAAGCTCCGAAAATTACAGCTATCCTTCATTGAAAAATTATTATGGATTGCAAAATGGGGAAATTTAAATTGGAAATAAATTGCAAAATCAAGTTTTATATAATATAATAATTAAAGGATGTATTTTTAGAGAAGGGAAGAAGAAGGTTGCATAATTATTTACGCAGTATTGGATTTGGAAAATTAAAGAATAAAAATGAGATTGATTTGTTAATCAAAGATATCATACAGCATCCAGATAAGAAAGTTATAACAGAAGACAGTTATGGAAATGTATTTGCTGAATTGAGCAGGGAGTTTGGAGAATTTATTGGAATTTCTGTCAGGGGTTTTTATGTAGGGGACGATGAATTCCATGTAGAGTACTATTTTCCATATTTTGTTGGGAGCGGGGTGACTACGGAAGAACGGGTAGAAATTGAAAAACGTTCTGACAGGGAAGCATATGCAGGCATTTGTGATGAAATGAGGATTGGCGTTACCCTTATTTTCTACTTACAGAATGCTGTGGAATATTTGCAGGAGTGCCGGACCAAAAATGCCAAAAGGATGCCAGCTAATACGACAGTTTCTGCTCTTTCTACCAATGGGAAGGTTATCCTTCCAGTATATAAAAATGAAAACCAAATTAAGAGCGGCGAGAAATATACCAATAACCGCAACCATCTGATGGCTGCTGCCAGGGATGGCGACGAGGAGGCAATGGAAAGCCTTACTTTGGAGGATATTGATACATATTCCATGATTTCACGCAGGATTATGACAGAAGATATCCTTACGATTGTCGATACCTTTTTTATGCCCCATGGGATTGAGAGCGACCAGTATAGCATTATGGGGGAAATTTTAGATTTCTATACATTAGAAAATAGGAGTACGAAGGAAAAAATGTATGTCCTGACATTGAACAGCAACCACCTTGTATTTGATGTATGCATTAATCAGGAAGATTTGCTGGGAGAACCGGCAGTTGGCCGTAGGTTTAAAGGTATTGTATGGATGCAGGGAAAAATTAATTATCAAATGTAAAAAAGGGGTTGACAAATAGCTGAAAAATGTTTATAATAATATAGATTGTTAGAAGTCGCTATAGCTCAGTTGGATAGAGCGACCGCCTCCTAAGCGGTAGGCCGGAGGTTCAAATCCTCTTAGCGACGCTGAAAACATCGCCGAAAACCTTGATTTTTCAAGGTTTTCGGCGTTTCTCATTTTCAAAAAGAATTTGAACTCGTAGCAATTGTGATTAGAAGGAGCGATTTTTGCTAATCAGATTTGACTAAAGAGAAATTGAACTGTTAATTATCGTCACCGATTAGCTTGCTAATGATTAGCAAGAAATTTGAAGTTTTTGCTAATCAAAATGGCTTTCCTGCTAATCGGAGCAAAAATCGTGCTAAAAATCCTGCTAATTGAAAAGGCAAAAGTTACTCGTTCAAAGAGCTTTTTTCTGGTGTTACATAATCTCGTATGCTTGAATATATTGCCGTCCGTTTATATAATCCCATCTTTGACAGTTAGGAAAAAACAAAATCGCTGCAATGCCTGAAAATACGGGCACTGTAGCGATTTTAGCGTTGTTTTAAACTATGGTATTTTATTTTCTGCCTTTGCTTTTTTTCTGAATTGTTTTCATGTGACTTTTGGTGATGAATTTATAGTCGGTGTCAAAACCACAGATTTCGTGCAGGGCATCAGTCAGCTTATCACGTGTATAAAGCGGGATAAAGCCCTGTTCCTGTATATCTGCAAAATTTATTGTTTTTAATTTATCCAGAATCTTTTCGCAGGTAAAGGCGTGTTCTAATTCTCTTTCAAGATAATGGTATATGACTAAGGATAGAAAACAGATAAGGAAGTGTGCCTTTATACGTATATTATCATGGAGAAAAACAGGTCTTGCTCCAAAATCTGTTTTCATTATCCGGAAGCATTCTTCGATTTCCCATCTTCCTTCACTGACTTTTAAAATATCTTTCACATCATCATCTAACAAATCGGTAGTTACCGCATACAATTCGTCATAGAGGGATTCCTGTTCAATTTTATCCGTATCCAGATAATTATGGATTTCTGCTGCCTCTCCATCTTCAGTCACTGCGGTCTTTCCGGTAAAACGTGCCGGATCATTGGGATTCCTGCGTTCTTTTTTTACTTTTCCTGAATTCAGCATCTTTTCAGCACGTTCCACTTGTGCGTCACGTATTGTTTTCTGATATTTTGCATATTTGGGCGAATAAGTCACAATCAGACGCTGGTGGAGTTCGCGGGGAGTATATGGTTCATCTTTATAATACAGTCCATTATCGTCTTCCGGGATTTCGGAAAGGTTAACGGGCGTGTCATCTGAGACACGTTTAAAACCGGTTTTGTCCAAAGCCCATTTTTTATCATCTTTATTTAGCTTTTTTATAGACTGGGTGACAATAAAAGCGCGTTCACCGGCATGATTTATTCTTTTGACAGCTTCCGAACCGAGTCCGGCATCACTGCAGTAAATAAATTTTGTACAGCCGAAATCCCGAAGCACCTTTTCTTCCAGAGGTTTCAGGGAAGTCTGTTCATTAGCATTTCCAGGAAAAAGTGAAAATGCAAGGGGGATGCCGTCTCCATCCATGGACATCGGGGAAGTCGGTTAATACCGCTTTTTAGCCTCTAAATCTTAAAATAAGAATCTCCCATAGAAATCAGTATTTTAAACTTCTGATATGTTATGGGAGATTCTTATTTTTCTTTTTCTGTTTATATTTTAGGGCGCAAAAACCCCTTGACTGCATTCTTGAAAGTGCATTTTTTCTAAGCTGTCTTTTCATCTGTTTTTCCTTCAAATTTTTTGATCTCATCATGAAGAAAACGATGATATTTATTTATATTTCTTCCAATGGCATACAGTATGAACTCTTTATACACCTTCTCTGATGTGCGGTAGTTGAACCGTCGAAAGCTGCCGTTTTCTTTGATGTCTCCAAAATGTCCTTCCGTCTGTATGGAACGGATCTGGCGGTTCAATATCCCTTTCTCACTTTGGATATTGGCATGAGATTCTTCCTTCAATGTTTCCCACTGCTCATTGATCTTCATGACTTTGTTTTTCTCTGCATCTTTTTCAGCGTTATATTTATATAAACATTCGGCTTTGTGTTCACAGCCGCTGCAGTCCGCACATCCATACACCTCAAAAGTCTGTGTATAACCAGCCTGTTCTTTGGTCTCTGTGCGGATATGATGCAGTTCTCTTTCATCATGACAAATATAATACAGTTCATCCTCGAACATTTGCGTTTTCATGTTGTAATACTTTCCAATATCTTCTGTATAAGCGCGTGTTTTCCGCTTTTCATGATCCTGTAGCTTGATGTAGCTGGATATGTTATTTTTCTTTAAATACAGGAGATTCTTCTCACTGCAATAACCACTGTCTGCCGTTACCTCATTCAAGATATCCCCAAATGCTTTTTTATGCTTTTCCAAAACCGGAATCAGTGTGTTGTAATCTGTCCGGTCATTGCTTACATAAGCATGGACAATAAAATAATTCTCTACGGCAATCTGGACATTATACGCTGCCTTTAACTGTCCGTTGCGCATGTGGTCTTCTTTCATTCTCATAAATGTGGCTTCCAGATCTGTTTTGGAATAACTGTTCCGGTCTTTTCCCATGATCTCAAAACATTCTTTATATCCCATAAGACGTTCCCCGCAGGCTTCTAATTCTTCATAAAGCCGCTGAATTTCCGGCTTTCTTTTTCCCTTTCCATAAACAAACGCAATCTGTTCCTTCTCTGCAATCTGTGTCAGATTTTTCTGGAGCTTCAGGATTTCCAATGGAGAACAGTTATCAATCTCGATAACTGTATTATTAGACAGTTTCTTATGTTTTGTCAGTTTTCGTTTCCGGTTCTTTTCAATGGCATCCCTTACTTTGTCCATTCCTTCAATCACAAACATATGCGCATGGGGAATATCATATTTAATGCCATATTCATTTTCGTCAATCAATATGTTATACTTCTGATACAAAGAATCGACAGCGTCTAATAGTCCTGCAAGATGATAATTGATCGTCCCTCTCCATACAAAAGTATAGCGGTTCGCATTGGCTTCTATTTTTGTGCCGTCGATAAAAAGCTCTTTGAGTGTAACCAGTCCTTCTTTTTGCAGGCGGCGAAGAAACTGGTAATTCAGCTCATCCAATACATCAGCAGTCAGTTTGGTATTCTTGAACTCATAGAAAGCATCACGTTTCGGCTTCTGACCGTTGGCAAGCCAGATAAAAGCGAGGTCTCTTTCACACAATTCCACAATACGGTCAACAGCTCTTATCCCCCGCATATTTGCGTAAGTGACTACAGCATACATCATAATTGGGTTATACCCGTTTCTTCCCTTATCTGAACAATTGGCTAATAAGCCAGAAAAATCTAATTCCTCCATCACTTTTTTCAGGGTATAGACTGGATCGTCATCAGGTAAACACAATTCAAAGAAACTAAAGTTAATTTTCTGTTGTCCAATTTCAAAAAATTCGTTATAATAATCTTGTTTTTGCATAGTTACATTATAACATGTAACGGAGAGAAGATGGTTATCGTTAGCCATCTTTTTTCTTTTTTAGGAAAAATTTCAGGGACAGATGTGACTCGTATGAGTCACATCTGTCCCTGTTTAGGACTATCTATTTCCCGACAGCCCCATTTGGGCGGTGTTCTTTGCCTTTGCCGTATTTTTTATCGCCGTTTTCCTGTTCAATCTCAAAATAGTAGTTTGTACAGTCGTAATAGAGGATCTTATCGCTGCGTTTCCCAAGGAGATGGCCGTTTTTATAGCCTTCCGACTGGATAAAATCGCACTCATTTCCCAGAACATCAAGTGCCCGGTAGATGTCATGGAGCTGATAAGAAGGCTTTTCCAGAAATTCGGAAGCCGTCTTATAAGAAGAGCGTTTGCTTGACGGTTCAAGGATTCTGGCAAAGATAAGATCGGAAAGGATGGCATTGATATCATATTTGAATCTATGCTTGTCCCGAAGTTTGCGGCATGTTTTATCAAGTTGAAGACGATAGTAAAAAGATTGGGGAAAAAGATATCCGCCCGGGTAGAAGACCTGCCGGCCATAATCCAGCTTTTGATCAGAATGAAAGGTTATCTGAATGGCTTTGGCCATCTGTTCTTTTTTAAATTTAAGATTTTCCATCCTGGCTTCTTCTTTGGCCCATTTCATAACGTCATCACGGGTGGGCCCGTGTTCCGGCAGAAGGTCTTTAAGAGTACCGAGTTTACGGACATTGACGGACGTACTTTTACCTTTGTTGTTAATAAAACTTTTGGCGATATAAAAAGCAGGCGTCATAAGGACTGTGAGGTTTTTTTGAAATATGAGACTGTCAAACTCCCGGGCAGTAACTGAATTTCTTGAAAAGTTCATAATCTGGGAGTATAATAAAAGCCACACATTTTTATTGTTAGGAGATGCCATAATATGAAAAATAAGTTTGGAAACAAGGCAGTAAGCTCAGTAAGTATACTTGGAAAAGATGATGGACCGACATCTGTTTTTATAGTAGGGAGAAGTAATTCCAAATGGACTTTTAAGTGGAATATACACAAATTTTTTTATGATGTGAGAAAAAAGCGGATTGTCAAATCATTAAAAGCGAATCCACATTCTATGGAGCAGGTAGCCGATTATATAACAGAATTAGGATTCTCGGAGGTCGATAAATCAGAACCAGAATATAAAACAGAATATTCTCAAATGAGGGCATCTTTCATTATACAGTATACGCCTGAATTACTCGGAGATTTGGCAGAAGCTCCAAAACTTGAGAATCATGAGGAAGAAACGATAAAACATTTTATGGAGAAGATAGAGCAAAGGCAGAAAGCAGCAGAAGATATTCCGCCAGATATTTTTGATATTGATTTGCACATATATGAAAAGGGTGATGGAAATAATCAGTCAAGAATAACAGTTGAAAAGAATTATGGCTATATTGGCGGTTCAGCATCTGGCTCAAAAAATGGTTTTATGAGAGAATTTGATAAAACATTCAGAAAGGTTTATCAATATTATGGCGTTACCCAAAAGGATATTGATAACAATACAAAGAGATACATAGAGCTTGTAAAAACACTTGCCAGAAGATAGCAGCATTGGCATATGACAGAGTTTTAAACCATATTTTTATCAGTGTTCTACATAGCTGCATGGAGATAAAGAAATTTGTATCGTAAGAGAGGTGTATTGATGAAAGAGTATATTACAAAGCGGGTACATGAATTGTACTGGAAAGAAGATATAAATTGTGCAAGGACAGCACTTGTCTGTTTGAGCGAATTATTTGAAATTGCCATTGAACAGCAAGCAATCTGGTCTGCGGTTGGATTGCATGGTGCAGGTGGATATAGGGCACAGTGCGGTTTGGTTGAAGGCTCGCTTATGTTTATAGGAATTTATCTTCACACGATAGGGAAAACAGAAGATGAAATTGTATCTGCCTGCTATAATTTTGCGTCTGCCTTTGACAGAGAATTTGGCTCATTAAGATGTTTTGAATTACGTCCTACGGGTTTTTCAGAGAGCGACCCGCCACATATGTGTGAAAACTTGACTTGCAATGGAACCGAATTTGCATATCAATATATTTTAGAAATCACAAAGCAGTAGACAGCTTTTTTGCGACCGACTTTCAATTACAATTTTATAATACTTTACATAGCCGAGAGGTTTTCACAACGAAAATCCCTCGGCTTATTTTATTTTCTAGGAGGTGTGTGATTGGATTACCAAGAGTACAGACAGTCCCTTAATCAAAAACTGGCTGAAAAGGTAGAGCGTGAGCTTGCTGATTTCCGTGAGGATATTTTAAGCAAAAGCCCACAGGAGGTTTACGATGCAGCGTATCAGATTATTTTAAAGAATGATATTGCAGAGTGCTTTTCCGATGTGGATTATTCCCCACAGGCGGCAAAAGCCCTTATGAAGTCGCCGAATCTTTTGCAGGATATTTATGAGGAATGGATTGGGAGGGAGGATTCCCACATGGACAAATTACGCCAGACTGTTGCTGATTTTGAGTCGTATATGGTTAAGACGGAAAAGATTTTGTCTGGGAAAGAAAGGTGATTGCCCATTGAGAAGCAGCAGACCCTATGTGCAAATTGACCCAGACGTGCTTGAGCGGGCAAGGCAGATATTTCCTATCTTAGAGCCTATGAGCCGAGCAATATTGTCAAGGTAAAAGGCACGACAAATGTATATTGTACCGCCGAGCATGACAGCTTAAAGATTTCCAACGGTAAATGGTACTGGTGGTCGAGGGGCTTCGGCGGCTATTCTGCCCTTGATTATCTGATGAAAGTTAAGGAATACGGCTTTGTGGAAGCCGTGGAAATCCTCACGGGGCAGACGATGGCGGACTGGAAGCCGCCGCCCCCTGCCGTGAAAAAAGATGAGCCAAAAGTGCTGCTCCTGCCGCCAAAGAATAAAAATTGCGATAGGGTGACAGAATATCTTTTCGGGCGTGGCATTGATTATCAGCTTATCCAAGAGTGCATAGCTGAGGGGATTATCTTCGAGAGTGCTGATTATCACAATGCTGTTTTTATCGGTAAAGATGAAAGCGGAACGCCGAAATATGCCGCCTGCCGTGGCACAATCAGCAGTTTTAAGCGTGATGCATCGGGCAGCGACAAGTGGTATTCGTTTCGGCTTCTGGCGGGAGAACCGTGTGCTTCTTCTCTCCCTGTCGGGCGTATATCAGCCGAAGAAAGAATTGAAAGAAAGCAAAATCCCTGTTGCCCTTACGATTTTTTTGAAAGCAAACCCGCAAATTAAAACTATATTTCTGCATCTGGATAAGGACAGGGCAGGTCGTTTATGTACCGCCGCCAGAGGACGGCAGGCAGAAAGGAGTTTTTAAGGATGAGTGATTTTATATATTTTATCCTCGGCACAACGCTCGGTGGGATGTTCGGCGTAGCGTGCATGTGCGTGTTGCAGATTAACAGGCTGACCGAGGGAAAGGGGGATGCCAATGCGGAAACGAAACGTGCAGATACTGTTCCGACTGACCGAGGAAGAAGCTGAATACCTCTGCTCCCTTGCGGAGAGGGCGGGGCATTCCAGACAAGCCCTGCTCCAGTCGATGGTTATGGGTTACCGCCTATGCGAGAAGCCAGACCCAGAGTTCTATAAAATCATGCGGGAACTGTCCGCCATCGGCAACCGCATCAACCAGCTTGCGGCAAAGGTGAACGCCTTGAACTTTGTGGACACGCCGATGCTCTATGATGAAGCCAAGAGGTGGCGGGACTTCCGTCTGGACGTGGGCAAGTGCTACCTTGTGCTGAGGAAGATGTCGGGCTGATGGCGGTCTGCGAGATATGGGACGTAAAGGGCAGGCTCGACCATCCCATCGACTACGCCGAGAACCCAGAAAAGACCGCCAACCCCAAATACACGGATGCGGACTTGCAGACGATGGGCGATGTGATGAAGTATGCCACCAACGGCGACAAGACCGAGCAGCAGTTTTTTGTCACGGGCGTAAACTGCGACCCTGCCACTGCAAGGGACGAGATGATGATAACTAAAGCACAATGGAACGACCAGAGCGAAATAGTCTGCTACCACGGTTTCCAAAGCTTTAAGGCGGGTGAGGTCACGCCAGAGCAGGCACATGAGGTGGGCGTAAAGCTGGCGGAGAAGATGTGGGGCGGCAGATTCCAAGTAATTGTGGCGACACATCTGAATACGGAGTGCCTGCATAACCACTTTGTCGTCAATTCCATTTCTTATATTGACGGCAAGCATTATCACGACAATAAGAAAAACCTGCGTCTGCTCCGTAAGCGTTCGGATGAATTGTGCCGTGAGTATTCCTTGTCGGTCATCGAACACCCAAGCGGCAGGAAGAAGCCCTATGCTTTATACCAAGCCGAGAAGAACGGTCTGCCCACAAGGGATACCGTGGCACGGCAGGCGGTGGACGAAGCCATCAGCAAATCGTTTACGTTGAAAGATTTTGACCGCCAATTGTCGGAAATGGGATACCGCATCAATTTTGACCCCAACCGAAAATACTGGACGATTATCGGGAAAGGATGGAAAAGACCGAAGCGGCTCTATAAGCTCGGCGAGGATTATACCAACGAGAGGATAACGGAACGCATAAGGGAAAATTCCTATGCAGTCAAATTCCAGAGTTTTTCCAAACAGCAGCCGCAGGTCAAGGTCTACCATGTCCGTGGCTCTCTGAAAGACGCAAAGAAAATCGGCGGCTTGCGTGGGCTGTATCTCCATTACTGTTATAAGCTCGGCATCCTGCCCAAAGGGAAGAAACAGAATCATGCACGGCTTCATTATCTTCTGAAAGACGATTTGATGAAGATGGACGCCATCACAAACGAAACAAAGCTGCTCTGCCGCAACCACATAGACACGGCAGAGCAGCTTTTGGCATATAAAGGTTCTCTGGAATCCGAGATGAGCGAGCTGACCGAACAGCGTAAGGGGCTTTACTCCCAATCCCGAAAATCAGTCGGGGAAGAAAAAGAAGCGGTCAAGGCTCGGCTGTCGGAAATCACGGAGCGGATGAAAACATTGCGGAAGGAGGTCGGATTGTGCGGGGGAATCAAAGCCCGAAGCGATGCCCTCAAAGAAAAATTAACTGTCATACGGGCAGATGAAAAAGAACAGCAAAGAAAGGAGCTGATGAAGCATGAACACAGGCGGCGAAGCGGCGGAGCAAATCGTAAGGATGAGCTTGGAGGGATTTGAGGTCGCAGCCAGAATCACGGGGGCGGGTGCGAAGAACATCGCCATCCTGCTCTAGTCCATTTTAAAAGAGGAACAGAAAACCAAAGGAAAGGCAAAGACTTGCGGAATTCTGGGTAAATGGAAGTAAACAGCCTTTCCAAAGTTAAAAAGAGCATCACAGACATGCCGCCGATTATGGTTGATATTTCCCTGCTTTTTGCAATACGCAGACTATTTTCCATATCTGGCTGAGTGCATAGTATGGATGCGATTGCTGCGTAAAAAGGGGTGCTATCATGCCTGTAATTATCTATGAAAAAACATGGGAATACAGAAATTACCATTTTAATAGTTCTTAGACCGATTTTCAAGGATTTATTTTTCATAAATTCCTTTTAATACGGCTTCTTCGAGGATGTGTCCCTCCATTTTTTCATAAAGTTCGTTAAGGTAAAATCCGTTTTTTAAATCAAGCATCTCATCAAGTGCAAATATAAGGAGTTCATATGTATGCGATTTATCTGGAGGTGTCATGCTGCCATAATAGCTTGCCTGTTCCCTTGTCTCTTGATTCCCTTGTATGCTTATCCAACTGTTTGCCCCTTGTATGAAATCAGTTGCAGTCTGGCTTTCATTTTCTTCCAGTCCATTTCTTTTAAGGTTAGCTCCCAGCCAGTGAATCCATGTAAATCCAACAACGGGATAAGCGTCTTTATCTTCCAGTATAAATGCGAATGAAGCGGTATGCTCTGGCGCATTTTCAATTTTAAATGGTAAAGAATAAGACGGAACATGATTTCCATTAAATTGCGTCCCATACCCGCCGTATTTTTTTTGAATAAATCCGTTAGTGATTCCTGCACTTGTAACAATCATTTCTATAATCTCCTGTCTGTTTATTTTATAAACATGATAACAGGGATATAGAAAGGCGTAAATTACCCACTTTTTTGTGGGTAATTAGTCGGGTACGACATTTTTACTGATTAGTTCCTGCTCTCTGCCATTGTTTTTTAGATACTCAATGCCGATATGCTGCATGATTCTCAATGCTTCTAAAATCTGTTTTCCCATTTGTTCCGTCAGAAAATATTCCACATGCAGCGGATAGCCAGAATGGGATTCTTTATCAACAAAGCCGTACTCTATCAGTTCTTTTAAATGTTCTAATAGCATCTTTTGGGTAATTCCTTCAATATCCTGCTCTAACTTAGAAAGAGAGGTTGCTCCCTTGCTCCCAGCCGAAGCCGCCATAATATGATTGGTTTCCATTTGCCTTTAATCATGTCATGAACCAGTTCTAAAGGGCAGGTATAGTCATCTCTCATTTTCATATGTCATCATCTCCTTTGGATATTTTACAACGATTTCTTTTTCTTTTCCATAGCTTGAAAGAACGGAGGTTTATGTTTTTTCATGGATAACTTGAAAATCAAAGAAAATATGTTATAATGTCTATAAATATGTTTTAACATATTTATAGGAGGATGGATATGGATAACCAAACGATTGGAAAGCGGCTGAAGAAAGCCCGTCAAAATCGTAATATGACTTTAGATGAATTAGCGGAAGTAACGGGTGTTAGTAAGCCGATGCTCGGTCAGATTGAAAGAGGGCAATCATCTCCGACAGTTACGACACTTTGGAAAATTGCAACTGGTATGAAAATACCGTTTTCGTCCTTTTTACAGGAACAAGAGGCTGAATATACCGTAGTTGATTTGCAGGAACGGGATGTGCTGATAGAGGAAAATGGGGCAATGAAAGTATATACGCTTTTTGCATTCGACCCTATTCGCAGTTGTGAAGCATTTTATATTGAATTTGAATCTGGATGTGAACATATGTCTGACAAACATAACGATGGTGTTGAAGAATACATTTTTGTCATTCACGGAAAGTTGGATATGGTTTTGAATGGAACGGAGATTACATTAGGAGAAAAACAGGCAGTCCGTTTTGAAGCTAATATTCCACATTTGTATATGAACCCCTATAAAGATACTTGCAATATTTATAATTTTATATTTTATAAGGAATGAGAGGATTTAGAATGTTTGAATTAAATCAAGTCGGTGAAAGAAGCTATTATATTAACTGCCCTGCAAAAATTGGGATTTATAAGTCAAATGATACAGATGTCTATTTGATAGACAGCGGAAATGATAAAGATGCAGGCAGGAAAGTCCGTAAAATACTAAGCGAAAATGGATGGAATTTAAAAGGGATTATCAACACACACTCTAATGCAGACCACATTGGAGGAAACAAATATTTACAGCAGCATACAGGATGTAAAATATTTGCACATGGCATTGAGGCGGCATTTACAAGGCATCCTATTTTGGAGCCGTCATTTCTGTATGGCGGATACCCTTGCAAAGATTTAAGACATAAATTTTTACTTGCGTCTGAAAGTGATGTCAGTGAGATTACGGACTCCGACTTTCCAAAAGAATTAGAGGTCATTCCTTTACACGGGCATTTTTTTGATATGATTGGCATCCGCACACCAGACGATGTTGTGTTTCTCGCTGATTGTATCAGCAGTAAAAATACTTTGGAAAAATATCAGATTGCTTTTATTTATGATGTTGCGGAATATCTAAATACACTGGATAAAGTTGAATCTATGGAAGCTGCTATGTTCGTGCCTGCCCATTCGGATGTTACGAGCAACATCACAGGCATAGTTCAGCTTAACCGTCAAAAAGTATTTGATATATCAAACGATATACAGTCCATCTTAAAAACGCCTATGTGTTTTGAAGAGCTTTTAAAGCTGCTTTTTGATGAATACGGACTGGTAATGAATTTTGAACAGTATGTTTTAGTGGGAAGTACAGTGCGTTCCTATCTGGCATGGCTAAAAGATAATGATAAAATAAGGGCTGTTTTTACAGATAATCAGTTAATGTGGAGCAGTTTATAAAAATAGATTGATGTCTGTAAAATATTGTGATGAAAAGAACAGGTAAAGGTGCGTATTCCTCTGCCTGTTCTTTTGGTTATAGATATGTTTTTGGAAAATGAAGATATCTTACAAGAAACCAGCAGACATTCTGAGTATAATATAGAGTGCGAGGAGGTGTTATCAATGCAAAAAGAAATATGGACAGTCTGCTATGATGACGATTGTCATCTTGAAGCATATCGTTTTGAGGGAATAGTCCAGCCGTTTCCGAATCATTTTCATGACTACTATGTGATTGGCTTTATAGAAGCAGGGACACGTTGTTTATCCTGCAAAAATAAAGAATATACGGTAAGCCAGGGAAATATTCTTTTGTTTAATCCAAACGATAACCACAGTTGTGTGCAATGCGACGGTGGAACGCTTGATTACAGAGGTTTGAATATCCCAAAAGAAACGATGCTGTCATTAGCAGAAGAAATAACAGGACAAAGGGTGCTACTTGGTTTTTCGGAAAATGTCATTAAAAATGATGAGATGAATCTTTATCTCCATTCTTTACATCAGATAATTATGAACGGTGGGAGAGAATTTGAAAAAGAAGAAATGCTCCTGCTCCTTATTTCATTACTCATCGAACAATACGGACAACCCTTTGAGAATTGTATTCCAGAGTGCGGCAAAGAAATAGAAAATGCCTGCATATTTATGTCAGAACATTTTGCAGAGCATATCACATTGGAAAACCTCTGTAAATGCAGCGGTCTTAGTAAATCGACCTTGCTCCGTGCGTTTACCAAGTCAAAGGGAGTTACGCCATATAGGTATCTTCAAACAATACGGGTAGGCAAAGCAAAGGAGCTGTTGGAAAAAGACGTATCCCCTACCTCCGCCGCTATACAGACAGGCTTTTCAGACCAGAGCCACTTTTCAAATTTTTTTCATATGTTTATCGGATTGTCGCCTGCCGCATACAGACGCATTTTTAAGGAGGGCGGCAAGAATCATGAATAAAAAAGCTACCACAGGGCATATCACAGCTCTGATTACGATTGTGATATGGGGGACGACTTTCATATCCACCAAAATACTGCTTACGGATTTCACACCGATAGAAATACTGTTTTTCAGATTTTTGCTTGGATTACTTGTGCTGATAGCCGTTTATCCGAAACGATTGAGAATAAAGGATAAAAAGCAGGAGCTTACATTCGCTGCGGCGGGACTATGCGGGATATGCCTATACTACCTACTTGAAAATATAGCATTAACCTATACGATGGCTTCTAATGTTGGAGTTATTATTTCTGTCGCCCCGTTTTTTACTGCTGTTTTATCTCATGTATTTCTAAAGACAGAAGAAAAACTGAAAGTACAATTTTTTGTTGGTTTTGTAGTTGCTATGATAGGGATATGCCTTATCAGTTTTAACGGTAAGGAATTGGAGCTGAATCCCATTGGTGATATTCTGGCGATTGTTGCTGCATTCGTATGGGCAGTTTATTCCTTGCTTACACGAAAAATCAGCATCTATGGATATAATACCATCCAAACGACAAGGCGGATATTTACATACGGAATACTTTTCATGCTCCCGTTGCTTTTTGTTTTTGATTTCAGATTGGATGTGCAGAAGTTTGTAAAACCAGAGTATGTTCTAAACTTTATCTATTTAGGTCTTGGTGCATCAGCCCTTTGCTTTGTTACTTGGAATTATGCTGTCAAGGTGCTTGGGGCTGTTAAGACAAGCGTGTATATTTATATAGTCCCTGTCATTACCGTTGTCACATCCGTTATTGTGTTAAAGGAAGAAATTACATGGATTGCTGCGATAGGAATAGGGCTTACCTTAATCGGCTTGTTTCTATCGGAAAGTAAATTAAAATTTAGGAAAAGAGGAAAGTGAAAATGAATGTAGAGAATGAAAAATGTGTGATTGTTGTCGATGAAAATTTACCTTTTGGGATTATTGCGAATACCGCCGCTATCCTCGGCATCACTATGGGAATGAAAATGCCTGATGTTGTCGGGAATGATGTGCTTGATTTAGAGGGAAATGCCCACATGGGGATTATACAGTTCCCCTTACCGATATTAAAAGGAAATACCGAGATACTTAAAAAACTAAGAACAAAGTTGTTTGAGCCGCAATTTTCTGAATTGACAGTTGTTGATTTTTCTGATTTGGCACAAGGGTGTAAGACTTACAATGAGTTCACCCGCAAAATGGCGAATACCTCAGAAAGCAGATTAAATTATATTGGAATCGCTGTCTGCGGAAATAAAAAGCAGATTAACAAGCTGACGGGGAGTATGCCTTTGTTAAGGTAAAACAGAGGAAGCAGAGGGCTTATCCTTTTGTTTCCTCTTTTACCTTGCGTAGCCGATGTGAAAAACTTTCGATATATGTCCCGACTATTTTAGAGATGTGCGTTCTATTTCTTGGCGGTAAAAATCAATTTTATCGTCCAGCTTTGCCATATGTTCCTGCAATGCTTTTATCTGCTCATTAAGGGACTCACGATGCACGGTCAGCATTTCCATTCTCTCATTAAGGGTAAGGTCACCTTCTGCCCGCAGTTTGGCATAACGCTGTATTTCTTTAATCGGCATCCCCGTGTTTTTCAGACGCTTGATAAAGTAGGTCCATGCGAGGTCTTTGTCCGAATAACAGCGGCGGTTACTGGAATTGCGTTTCGGCATAATCAGATTTTCATGCTCGTAGTAACGCAGGGTATGTATTCCTAAATTTGTCAGCCTTGAAAACTCACCTATGGAATATTCCAAAAAAATCACCTCTTATCTCTTGACATAGAGTTTACTCTACATTGTATGCTCGTATTATATCAGCAAAGAGGAGGTTTTGTAAATGGTTCAAAACACAGAAAAGTACACGGTAATCACGGGGGCAAGTTCGGGGATAGGGTATGAAACAGCAAAAGCCTTTGCGGAGCGGGGGAGCAGCCTAATCCTTGTTGCCCGCCGAAAAGACAGACTGGAAACTTTAAGGCAGGAAATATTAGCTTTGCATCCGATGCTTGATATTGTGGTTAAGGCTGCGGATTTATCTGTTCCCCAAAATGTTTTCCAGTTATACGAAAGCATAAAATCATATCCGCTGAGGACATGGGTGAACAATGCGGGATTTGGAAATTATGGAAGCGTCGGGAATCAGGATTTGGAGAAAATCAGTCGGATGCTGCACTTGAATGTGGAAGCCCTCACTGTTTTTTCTTCCCTGTTCGTCCGTGACTTTAAAGATACGGAGGGGACACAGCTTATCAATATTTCTTCCTGCGGCGGCTATACGATTGTGCCTAATGCGGTAACATATTGTGCTGCAAAGTTTTATGTCAGTGCTTTTACAGAGGGCTTGGCGTGGGAGTTAAAAGCTGCCCATGCAAAAATGCAGGCAAAGGTATTAGCCCCTGCCGCAACAAAAACGGAATTTGGGAAAATTGCGAATGACGTCAGTGAATATGATTATGACAGATTATTTGGCGTTTACCATACAAGCACACAGATGGCGGCATTTCTGCTTGAATTGTACGACAGCGATAAAACGGTGGGCTTTGTGGACAGGGAAACCTTTTCATTTCATTTGTATGAGCCGCAATTTCAATATGCAGGCAGTTCATGCCATAACCAGAAAATGCAGTAGATTGAAATAGCCTTTGGTGTGGTAAAAAGGAAAAACAGAGGGGCTTATTCCTCTGTTTGCTCTTTTGCTTTACATATTCCGTGCGCCGCCCCTGCTATGATGGTCAGTTCCGCATCATCAAAAGTATTGAGAAGCACATCCAACCGCTGGCGCAAGGTTGTTTTTTCTATCTGGGTGTCTGGGTGTATGTACTGGTCTACGGATATATGGAACATCGTTACAAGTTGAATGAACAGTGGAAAACTTGGATTTTGCCCCTCTTTTTCTATTGACTGCAAGTGTCTTGCCGAAATACCAAGTTCCTCGGCTAATTCCTCTCTTGTAATCCGTTGTTTCTCACGGGCATCTTGAATTGCCTGCCCCAATTCCAGAAAGTCAGAGCTGTTTGCATGATTGCTCAATTTTCTCACCACCAGTACAATTAGATTTTACTATATATTGTACAGAAATGAGAGTTCTTCTTAAACGATGTACAATCTCCATGAATAAGAGATGTGATTTCTGATTTGTAGAGATTGGTTCTTACTTTTGGGATTTGCAGCAAGTTGGCAGGATATTTACTTCATCTAAATAGACAGTTCCCCAATCACACATAGCGTCTAAGATTGGGGCGAGCGTATTGCCGAAGTCTGTTAAAGAATATTCCGTTTTGGGAGGAACGACAGGATAGACTTTTCTGTTTATCAGTCCGTCGTTTTCAAGTTCTCTTAGCTGCTGCGCCAACATTTTGTCAGTTGCTTTGGGTACTAATTTATGCAGTTCACTATACCGCAGGGTTTTACCCATGAGATGCCACAGAATGACCGATTTATATTTCCCGCCAATTAAGTCAATCGTTGCTTCTACGGGACAGTTATAACTGCTTTTGCAATTTACACTCATAGAAAATCTCCTAACTTACTTTTTGGATAGTATATACCTAAAAAGTACATTCTTGCCTTTGAATTTGTTTGCGATATAATTATAGTATAGCGAAACCTAAAATACAAGTTTAACAGGAGGAATACTTATGGAATTTTTAGAAATTGCGAAATCACGTTATTCTGTCCGTGATTACAAAAGCAGAAAGGTAGAGTCAGAAAAGCTGGAAAAAATTTTATTAGCTGCCCATGTCGCACCTACGGCTGCAAATTTACAGCCTGTCCGTCTTATCGTTGTGCAGGAGGACGAGGGATTGAACAAAGTAGGAAAAGCGGCAAACCTTTATGGAGCGCCTTTGGCAATTATTGTTTGCGCCGAACATACGAAAGCATGGACACGCCCGTTTGATAACAAAAAGACAGTTGATGTAGATGCGTCAATCCTTACAGACCACATGATGATGGAAGCGACTGAGTTGGGGTTAGGTTCTGTATGGATATGCTATTTTAAGCCCGATGTTATCAAACAGGAATTTAGGCTTCCAGACACCCTTGAGCCAATCAATATTTTAGCAATAGGATATGCAGGCGGAAGCCCTGCTGACCCAGAACGTCATGCTACACAACGTATTCCGTTGGATGAATTAGTCCATTACGAAAAGTTAAACCTTATTGAACATTAGCGGTTCAATAAGTATGAGTATTTGAAACAAATGGGTAAGCGTGGTAACGCCCCGAAAAGATGATGGATAGGGACAGAGCCGATAAACTTGTGGGATTGTTCCACATATTATCGGCTCATTTCATTTTATGTTTCCATGTAAGTATGGTATGTCTTTCCCCAATCACATAGCTGCGACAAGATAGGGTTAAGGGTTGTTCCTATTTCACTTAAAGAGTATTCAACTTTGGGAGGGACTTCTGGAAAAACTTTTCTTACGACGATTCCTTGTTCTTCCAGTTCCCGAAGCTGCCCCGTTAATGTTTTTGTCGTAATGCCGCCTAAAAGCCTTTGCAGCTCGTTAAAGCGGATTGTCCCTTTAGATAAATGCCATAATATTTTTAGTTTCCATTTTCCGCTCAATATATTCAGACCGGCTTCAATAGGGCATTGGTCGTGAACTGCTTGTGTTTTTGCCATGAATATCTCCATCCTTTCATACCTTAACCGCCCGCCCCTCAGGAGCATATATTATGGATGCCCTTTGGGTACAGTATTAAAAAAGACACTTCATATCAAAAAAGTGCGTACTTGAATTTTACTCTCTTTCAGAGATACTTATATTATATCAAATTTGTCAAGTCCAGCTAAGAAATGTCAATAGGTAAAATGAAAAATGATTAAAAAGTTTTTTTCAAGCGGTTGATGTAAAAAAGGGTAACTTTAATAAGCCCACCCCTATGGAAATTTTCAAGACTCATAAAAATTTGTTAAGCTGCGCTCTGTACCTTGTCAGGATGCGCTGCCAGATACCGTTTACAGTGTTCCTGAGGAGTGATGACCTC
>KE159640.1:199137-261931 GCA_000403315.2 Lachnospiraceae bacterium A2 | reverse complement strand
ATGGAAGGGGAACCCTCCTTCAGCTATTCATCAGATATGACTTTGTAACTTATTAACTTTATAGCTCTTGTGGCTATATCATTATTATACTAGGAGGCGTAAATATGGTTATTGACAGTCACGAACACATCATGTTCCCAACAAAAACGCAGTTGGAAAAAATGGATGCTGCAGGCGTGGATAGGACAATCCTTTTTTGTTCCGCACCGCATCCAGAAAAAGCGGGTAATTTAAGTGAGCTTGAATCGGAGATGGACACATTATACAGAGTTCTTGCAGGAGCTAACAATAAAAAAGATAACATCCGACGATTGGAAAAGAATATTTTAGAGGTTACTGAAGCTATAAAAAACAATCCAGACCGCTTTCTGGGTTTTGGCTCTGTACCGTTAGGGCTAAGTTTAGAGGAAACACAGGAATGGATAGAAACACATATCACAGCCAATTCTTTATGTGGCATAGGGGAATTTACCCCTGGCAATGAGCAGCAGATTATGGAATTAGACACGGTATTCCAATCAGTGCAGAATACAAGGTTATATCCTGTCTGGGTACATACGTTTCATCCAGTTACATTAGACGGCATTAAGCGGTTAATGGCATTATGTGAGAAGTATTCAGAAATACCTGTTATCTTCGGGCATTTAGGCGGCTCAAATTGGATGGATGTGATTAAATTTGCAAAAGGACATGAGAATGTATATTTAGACCTTTCAGCCGCTTTTGCTTCTATTGCTACAAAAATGGCATTAGTTGAGCTGCCAGAAAGATGTCTGTATAGCTCGGACGCTCCTTATGGAGAACCATATCTGTATAGGCAGCTCATAGAATTTGTAAGCCCTAACAAGACAACCGCAAAAATGGCGTTAGGTGAGAATATAGAAAAATTGTTGGATAGTCTTGGACTTGTTTCGTAATTGTTTATCAAGCATAAAAAGTAAAAAGACAGAGCCAATGTCAGCTCGTTGGCTCTGTCTTTTTGAGGAAAACATGATTACATATTGAGGTTTTCATCTCCCCATTGTTTCATATGCTCAAAAACGGGAATGAAACTTTTGCCTAAGTCGGTAAGGTTATATTCCACACGGGGAGGTACTTCTTTGTAGTCATAACGGGTAAGGAAACCATCGGCTTCCAGTTCCCGAAGCTGCTTTGTCAGGCTTGATTCCGTAATATCGCCGATATGCCTGCGAAGCTCCCCGAAACGGTGTATATCCCGAAAGGCAATATAATAAATGATTTCGATTTTCCATTTACCGCCTAAAATTTTTTGTATGGTAGAAACAGTTTTGCAGCGTTCAACAGCCAATGTACTTTTTTTCATTCCTGCCACTCCTTTTTAAAATAGTATAACACGCCTTTTCTTAAAAATCAATGTACCGCTTTGATATAGGTACTACAAAAAAGTACAGTACTTGTAAAATCATTGTACGAAAGTATAATTAGTATATCTTATTGAACATTAGCAGTTCAATAAGTATAGATTACAGAAAACACCCTGCGGGTATCCCTATATGCACAAAAAGCAGCGTAGGAATAAGGAAACACCCTGCGGGTATACCATTATGGCGAAAAACATGCCAACAATAAGGAAAGGAGATGTGTTTATGCACTACACAGGAACAATTTGGCGGCCGCCGTATGAAGCGGCATCACTTTTGTTAGAGGTAACGGCAGGCTGTACGCATCATAAATGTAAATTTTGTACTTTGTATAATGATTTGCCGTTCAAATTCAGAATGTCCCCTCTGGAAGATATTGAGGATGATTTACGGGAGGTTAAAAGAGCAGCGAAAGGTTGGAACAGCGGGCGTACCCACCGAGTATTTTTGACGGGAGCTAACCCCTTTGTTTTGTCTTATGACAAATTAACTGCGATTGCAGAGCTAATCCGCAAATATCTTCCGTCAGTGAAATCTATCGGCTCGTTTGCGAGGATTACAGATGTTATTCCGAAAACCGATAAGGAGCTTGCCAAACTGCGGGATATGGGATATGACGGTCTGACAATAGGAATAGAAACAGGCGATGATGAAGCCCTGCGGTTTATGAATAAGGGATATACCTCTGCTGACATCATAGAACAATGCCAGAGATTAGATGCAGCAGGCATTCATTACAGTTTCTTTTACTTGGTGAGCATTTCTGGGGCAGGTCGTGGAGAGATTGGAGCAAAATTGACGGCTGATATATGCAACCAGATACACCCTACGCTCATAGGGGCAAATATGCTTACGATTTATCCCGATTCTGAACTTTTTGCAGAAATACAGCGTGGGGACTGGCTGGAAGAAGGAGAAGTTGAAAAATACAAAGAGGTACGGACGCTCATTGAAAATTTGCAGATACCTACCATCTTTGCGGCAATGGGGGCTTCCAATGCGTTCCAGTTTCACGGACGACTGCCGAAAGACAAGGAAAAGCTGTTGGTATTTCTCGATGAAATCATTGGAAACGTCAGTGAAGAAGAATTACAGCGGTATAGAAAAAGTGTCTATCATTTGTAAGCAAAGAGGAACATCATGAGATAAAAGAGATGGGGAATTTATCATTTTAAATGGTGAAGAAGTCATTGGATGTATTTACTATTATGTAAAAGATAGTAGAACGTATATTGAAAAAACATATCAAGGAATATATGAAATCGACATGGATGAACTCAAAGGCTTAATACGCAATATGAAATAAAAGGAGTTGATTTTCATGCACTTTACAGGCAGAACTTGGCGACCACCGTATGAAGCTCACTCAGTCATCATACAGGCTACCTCTGGCTGCACCTATAATAAATGCAAGTTTTGTAGTCTGTATAAAAACGAGTGCTTCCGAATGTCGCCTATGGAAGAATTTGAGGAAGATTTAGCAGAGATAAAGGGCTATCAGCCATATGCAAGGAGAATATTCTGGACAGGGGCAAATCCTTTTGCCATGAGTTACGAGAATCTGAAACTTAGGGCTTTGACCGTAAGGGATTATCTGATTAAATGCCAGACAATGGCTATGTTTGCGAGCATCCGTGATATTAAAAATAAAGAGGTGTGGCAGCTTAGGAAATTAAGAGCGATGGGTATTAACGGACTGAGCATCGGCGTGGAAAGTGGCGATGACGAAACGCTTGCCCTTGCAAATAAAGGATATACGGCTGCTGATATTCTGGAACAATGCAGAAAATTAGATGAAGCGGGTATTGAATATTACTTTGTTTATATGACAGGTCTTGCGGGAAAAGACGGCGGATCCCGTAATGCAAGGAATAGTGCTGAACTGTTCAGCCAGCTCAATCCGTATTTTGTTTCGGTGGACTCTCTTACGCTTTTCCCAGACACAGAGCTGTACCAGATGGCACAGCAAGGCTTGTTTGTCTCTGCTGAAGAAAAAGAGCGTATCCGTGAATTACAAATGCTAATCAACAACTTAAATATACGCACACATTTATTTGCAAACACGGTTTCAAATTTCACGCCCGTAACGGCGTATCTTCCATATGACCGTGAAAAGGTTACAAGTGAATTGCAATATGTATTAGATAATACGGATGAAATGGAGATGAGGAAGTATAGAAATAATTTAAAATCTTTAGGATAAAGGTTCGGTTTCATCTTTAGTCCACCAAATTAAAAAAACGGTGTTTTGGTGGGCTGTATCTTCAAGCCCATATGAAAATAGCTTTACCCTCCAAACCTGTTTTTAAGTTTGGGGGGATTTTTATGCCCATAAGCAGTGGGTGTTATTTATACATATTACATAGAAAGCCAGAGGATAATCTGTTAAAAAAATCTTTATCAAATCATGGGGTCTTTGTACCCCAAAAATAGAAGTCATATTTCTACATATTGGAACTAAAATCTCCCTAAACCGTAAAGGTCTGACAGCCTTTGCTGTCGCCAGATAAGGATGTTTTTATGTAAGATACAGTGTAACTCGGTAAAAGGGATTACACCGTATCATTTTGTTATGCTACGAATTTGAAGTCCTGCGGATTGTTCCGTATTTCTTCCATTGTGGCAAGGATTTCTTTTTCGGTGGGAATATCTATCATCCCCACCGCCGTAAAATAAATATCCACCTTCACATGGCTGTGTCCACCGAAATTTTCGCTGTTGTGGACTTCGATACGCTCAATCAGCGAATTGACAAGCGTAGGGGTAAGCTCCTTAATGTCGGTCATCTCCCGCAAAGTGCGTAAGACAAGCCTTAAATCCATTACCCGCTGTTCGGCATTCTGCAAGGTCTGGCGGTTTTCTTCCAATTCCAGCGTCAATGCTTTCTGCTCCTTTTCGTAGTTCTGAAGCATTTTAGCAAACCGTTCGTCGGAGAGGATGCCGCCTGCGTTCTGTTCAAATACCTTTTCAATCAGCCTGTCGATTTCCGCTATCCGCTTTGTGCCGTTCTCAACAGCCTGCTGAAGTTTTTGGTATTCCTTCTGCAGCATGGCGTTGTTTTTCTTTGCCAGCAGATACAGGAATACCGGCTCATAACAGCGTACAAAATCGGATAAATCGCTGACAGCTTCCAGCACAAGCCTTTCAAGGACAATATCGCGGATATAGTGCATGGTGCAATTCCCTCTGCCGGATTTATATTGGGAACAGCGGAAATGCTCCTGTTTCCGTTTCATGCTCTTGGCGGCGACAAAGTGCATTTTCGATTTGCAGTCGCAGCAGTAGAGCAGCCCCGAAAAAAGGCTCGTCCTGCCGGTTTTCGTCGGTCTGCGCTTGTGTTTGCGAAGTTCCTGCACCCTCAGCCATTGTTCCTCGGAGATGATGGCTTCCTGCATATCGGGGATGATTTGGTAATCCTCCTCGCTGTGCTGGATTCTCTTATGGACTTTGTAACTGACGGTAGTGCTTTTGAAATTGACGGCGCAGCCGGTGTACTGCCTGTTTTCAAGGATATAGCCGACGGTCGCCTGTTCCCACCCGCAAGGGTTTTTGGGGACTTTCTGAGCATGTTTCCTGCCGATGGATTCAAAATAGGCGGCGGGGGAGAGTATCTGTTCTTCTTCAAGCTGCCTTGCAATCTGCATCGGGCCTTTCCCTGCAAGGCACAGGGCAAAAATCTTCCTTACGGTTTGCGCCGCCGGTTCGTCGATTACCCATTGTTTCGGGTTATCTTCCGATTTTCTGTACCCATAGGGTACGATAGAAGCGATACGTTCGCCGTGTTCCGCTTTGGACTGCCACACCGCACGGATTTTCTTAGAGGTCTGCGCCGCATACCATTCGTTGAAAATATTGTGGAAGGGCATCATCTCCACGCCGTCGCCGGTCAGAGTGTCCACACGTTCTTGTATGGCGATAAAGCGGATGCCGAGGGATGGGTACACCACTTGCGTAAGCCTGCCCATTTCCACCTGCTCACGCCCGAAGCGTGAAAGGTCTTTGACGATAATCGTGCCGATTTCGCCGTTTTCTGCCATACGCTCCATACGCACAAAATTCGGTCTTTGGAAGGTCGTCCCCGACACGCCGTCGTCCACAAAAAACATTGTGTTGTTGTATCCCTCTTTGCGGGCGTAATCCTTTAAAATCTGTTTTTGGTTCGTTATGGAATTGGATTCCTCGTCTTTATTATCGTCGTCAACCGAAAGCCTACAATACAAAGCTGTGATTTTTTCTTCTGTCTGCCCGTTTAATTTTGCTGTTGTCATAAAAATAATCTCCTTTCCGACAACTGGGCATAGCAAAGGCAGGGTTATCTTACTATACCCAGTTATCTTTTTCCAATGTGCAATATTAAACCAGCTTCTCGGACAATATCAGTTCTTTAAACTGTTCCAATACGCTTTGGCTTCCTTTTTTGCTGAAATGGGTGTTGACCTTGTAGGTCGTGCCGCCAATTTTTAATGAAAACTCGTTTTCACCACTGAAACGCACTAATTTTCCGCTTTCAATGCGGATTTCGGGACAGCGGGGCAGTACCTCTTGCGATAAATTGATTTTCTCATTTTCATCTATCGGCTCATGCGGCAGCATATAGACTGCATTTGGATTGACTGTAAAAGTTTCTAATTTTTTCATACTTCCACCTTACCTTTCATCACGGCTGTTTCGTCTGCGTTCCAGTTTTCTGTTGTATTCATAAAGCAGCTTCAGAATCGTGTCCGTCATCTGTTTTTGCGTAAAGTTTTTCGGGAAAAATCCCTTTAAATCCTGTACTTTAAAGCTGATTCGCTCGGTCTGGTTGGCTTTTTCCTCCGACATGATTTCATAAATACCGTCCGAGGAAAGAGTATTCTGCTGAGCCTGTTTCTTCATGTGGATACTCTGTGCGTGGGATGGTGTGCAGTCGTTCAGGCTCATTGCGTCAAGCAGTATTTTCTGCTGTTCTTTGGAGAGGTAGGACAGTTCCACGGCGGGGCTGAGTGCGATAATGCCTTCATCAACTTTGTCAAGCAGTTCGGGGATAAGGTAAGTCAGACGGATATAGCGGAACACTTGGTCACGGCTCTCATTCTGTGATTTTCCTATTTCGGCGGCGGTATCTGACTTTGTCGCAGCTTGCGACAAAGTTAAATCCGTTCTCCTGCCCTGTGCTTTCATTGCATCCATTTTCATTTTGTAGGCAAAGGCTTTTTCGCTTGGGAGCAGCCTTTCACGGTGCAGGTTGCTGTCTACAACCGCAATCATCGCTTCGTTTCGGTCAAGGGGATAAATTAAAGCAGGCACTTCGGAAAGCCCTGCTTTTATGGCGGCGTGTAAACGCCTGTGTCCGCTTATCACTTCATATTCATCTGTGCTTTCAATTGCTCTTACAATCAGTGGGGAGATAATGCCTTGCTGTCTGATGCTTACGATAAGATTGCCCATATCTTCATTATCCAGTACCTTAAAGGGATGTCCCTCAAAAGTACGGAGTTTATCTACTTGGATATTCGCCGCCTTTTTCTTCGGCGGGGTATTGGTTTTAATTTTGCTATTTGTCATCGTGCATACCTTCTTTCCTTATTTTTGGTTATAACAGCGGTTTCCGCCTGCCGTTCGGCTTCAATTACCTCTTTCAGCTTCGGTATTTTTTCAAGGACTGCTTTTGCAAGGGACAATTCCGCCCGCAGAGGTTTTATCTTGGCGGAGATTTCTCTTGCCGCTTTGTTCAATCCATCATCTTTTTTGTGGCGGTTTCGGTTGTAAATTGACTGCCGTTCTTTTTCCAATGCGCCGATTTGCTCCCGTTTTTCTCCGATAAAAGAAACAAGCTCCTGCGGGGAATCAATGTTGTTTTTACATAGGAACTTGTATTCTTTCAGCGTTTTATCTAATTTTACGATTTCCTGCCGCATGGTGGGGGAGAGTGGGCGGGGAGTTTCGGGGGCAATGTTGTTTCCCGTAACCAGCCTGCAAAGTTCAATCACAAGGGAAAAAAGTATCTGTATGCCGTCCATGCGCTGTATTTTACGGTACTCGATTTCAAGCGTAAGGAGCGGCGTATATTTCGGCTTGTGGAATGGGACATAGCCGACATGCCGCTGGTTGTCAAGCAGTTTTGCCCTGATTGCTTCGGGCGTGTATTCTTTTCCAAGCCGGTCTAAGCGGACTGCCCTCTGCCAGCCTGTCCCTTTTACGGAATAATGGGCGAAGTTCTCATCACGGCAGATTTCATAGTCCATATCCTTTAAACGGATTTCAAATGCCTTGAAGTTGGCGGACTGGGCAAGGGCGGCGTCAATATCCGCTTTTAAAATCTCCCGATGTGACAGCCCGCCGTTTTGTTTCCGCCAGTATTCTTTTTTGCTTCTGCCGTAAAACTCTGCGTCTTTCAAGATGCTTTTCCCATGTTCCAAACATACAGAGTCGGAGATTTCACGGAGTTTATGGTGGTCGGAGATATGGTTTTCAAATTTCCTGCCCGTCTTAAAGGATACGGAATTTACAACAAAATGATTATGGACATTGTCTGTATTAAGGTGTGTGGTAACAACAATTTCATACTCGTTTCCCCACATCCGCTTTGCGGTTTCCATGCCGATTTTGTGCGCTTCTTCGGGCGTGGCTTCGCCGGTCTGGAAGCTCTGATACCCGTGGTACGCCACATTGCCGCCTGTTTTCCCGAAGCGTTTTTTCGTTGCCGTCATACGCTCATACGCCCGCTTTGCATTGCAGTTGATGCCGCTGACATACATACGCTCATCGGTCTTTTTATCGTTGGATACATACTGTAAAGCGGTGTACAAATCGCTGTCCACATACTTTTTGTCTATGGTTTTATCGGGATTTTCCGCATAATCAATCACTTCCTTCAGCCTGTCTTTGACAGGCCAGAAGCCGGTGGTAGCCATTTACACCACCAGCCTTTCACGTTTTGGCAGTATCAGTTCTTCGGTAATACTGTCAATGAGTCTAATAATTTTTTCTTCCGTATCCGCTGTAATTTTGCCTTCGACAGCGATACAGAGTTCGTCCAGCTTATCATTAAAAGAGAAAAATGCTTCGGGCAGGGCGGCTCTTGGCATATACCCCAAAGCACGCTGGCGGAGATACTCTGACACGGAAAGCCCGCACTTTTTGGCGTTCTGCTCAATGATGTTTTTCTCTTTTTCGCTCACACGGATAAATAAATTTTTGTTCTTGGCTTCGTTCATAACATCAGTCCTTTCTTGGATTTTTGAGGGGATTGGGGTATTCCCCAAAGGGCAATCGGCTCATAAAGCCGGTTGGGGCGGAAACTGTCAATACAGTTTCCCTGCTTGCTGCGGTATGCGACACTCTTTCTGCCGCATACGGTCTGTTGTTTTCCGCCGGTTTGTCTGAACGTTGTTTTTTTGTCCCTGCCCCCATCTCAGGCGGCGTTGTTTCACTCACTCTCCGAAAAAAGAGGTTATCGCAAAATCATATCCCATCCAGCCGGTCATTTAGTTGTAGCCGGCATTTGGGCAGCAAAAAAAGCCGGCACATCAATGTGTACCGACCAATACAAAAGGATAGACTTATCCCTTGCGGTTTTGGTTTCACAATGATGTAACCGGCTTTGAAATTCAAAGTCGAAACTGTCTGTTACGCTTGACCTCCGCCGACAGTTCAAGGCGGCAATGGCAACGGCGGTATTTCTTTTTCGCATACCGCAGGCGTGTACGGCGTAAAGCCGTACTCCCAAATTCTGTGAGGATATGTAATTGGTTGTGGTTCTCATAAAAGAGTATTTTATTGTACTGAATGAAATAAGTGTTTGTCAATACTTTCCAAAAAGTTTTTGAATAATTTTTTCAGAAGGTGGGAATACTATATAGTTTAGGCATAAGAAAGAGCCAACGAACGATTCATTCAACTCGTTTATTGGCTCTGCGTATTATGTGTTTTCCTTTCTGATGACGGTTACTTGGAATTTTTTTGCTTCTATCAATGTTTCTTGTTTACACTTCGGACAATAGAGAGGGTAGTTCTTCAAAATAGTATCCTCTCCAATCCTATCACGGGTTTTAGCTCCGCAAACAGGACAATGTACCCATTCAGTTCTCATAAACCATTTCTCCTCCTATCTTAACAAAGGCATATTTCCTGTCAACTTGTTAATCTGCTTTTTATTGCCGCAAATTGCGATGCCAATATAATTCAATTTAACCTCTGAGGTGTTCGTCATTTTACCGATGATCTCATCGTAAGTTTTACACCCTTATGCCAAATCAGAAAAATCAACAACATGCCGTTTTTTATATGGTGGACTTTAAGTTCAATCGTTCACTTTTAAAATACTACGAAATATTTTTGAAGATTTCATAAAGATTTGCAAAAATAATGAGCGATGTTTCCTATCGCCCATTAAATCCTAATATGGAATTTTTATTATAACCTCTGCACCGCCTGTTTTATCGGAATTTTTAAGAGCAAGTTCCCCCTTGTGTTGCTTTACAATGCTGCTTGTGATATAAAGCCCCATGCCAAAGTGCATATTAGAGCTTCGGCTGATGTCGCCCATAAAAAACTGCTCCCTTGCATGATGCAAATCCTCATTTGTAAAACCAGTTCCCTCATCTATTATGGCGATTTGTAGAAAATCGTCTGGCTTTTGCACCTCTACATAGATTGTCCCTTTTGGTGGAGAGTAATCTATCGCATTGCCTATCACATTCATAATTGCCCGTTCCAGTAGTAATTTATCCGCTTTGAAAGTTCCTAAATTTTCCCCTGTTTCCATGTGTAAACAAATTTCTTTTGTAAGGCATAATGAATTTGCCTGCGCTTCAATCTGTTGCATATAATCAGCTATATCAAATTCTTCCAAATTGAGATGATACCCGGCTACTGTCCGGGATATATCAATCAGCGTCCTGATATAAACGCCCATCTGCCCGGAACTTTCTATAATATACCCCGCATATAACCGCTGTTCGTCGTCAAGCTCTGTTTCGCTTATCAAGTCGATATTTCCTTGAATGACAGTTAAAGGCGTTTTCAAATCGTGGGCAAGCGCCGCTATCTGCTCTTTTTGTAATTGTTCCGCACTCCATTGTTTCTCTAAAGATGATTTCAAATTATTTTTCATATCAGAGAAAGAACATAACACATCTTCAAATTCTTTGATTTTTGAGTGTCCCACCTCAAAATCAAGATTTTGTTCTGCCACTTTTTCTGTTGCTTCAAAAAGTGGGGAGAGCTGCGCCCTCATATTTTTTGCAAATTTCGCTGTTAATATCACGCAGACCGCGATACAGTTTATCCCCATGAGGATATATAGCAGAATTTCCGGTGAGGGAAAATGATTATAGAACCATTCATTTATAAACTGTGAGCCAATGTAATATTGAAGCACCACATATTCATTTTCACGGGTAACAAACAGATACTGCTTGTTGAGGTTTTCGTTTATCTTTCCAGACAGGGCATACTCCATAGCCCTGTCTAAATCTTCGCCCTCTAAAGACGTTTCCCGCATTTGATAATTCTTATCCAGTATGAGGTATTTGCACCCCATAGGAAGCTGTACATCTGTTAAATCCGGCGTTGCAGCAATAATTGGAACAAGATTTTTTGCGCTGCGTTCTGAATAATCCGCATAAGTAATAAAGCCCATTCTGGTTCCGGCAAGGATAAGGCTAAATGGAATAGCTACCGAAACCATTAGCCCAATCAGCAGCATACATAAAAATTTCCAAAAAGACGCTTTCAATGATGTTGGCTTTTTTATTCCCATTTGTACCCTATCCCCCAAACTGTCGCTATCGGCTGAATATCCAATTTGCTTAATTTCGCCCGGATATTTTTGATATGGGTGGAAATGGTAGAATTATCGCTGTCGCCCTCCAAGCCCAAAACTGCTTCATAAATCTGTTCTTTTGAAAATACCTGTCCTTTATTTCTTGCAAGGTATTCACAAATCAGATGTTCGCTTTTTGTTAGGGGAATGGGTGTATCATCTACCCGCAGCTCCTTTGCGGACAAATCAATTTTTATCCGTTCAAAGGTAAGGGCGGCATGCCGTTCCCTGTGTTCCCGGCGTAAGTGGGCATTTACCCTTGCCCGCAGCTCCGCAATGCGGAATGGTTTTGTCAGATAGTCGTCTGCCCCCAAGTCAAGCCCGAATGTAATATCATTTTCCATTGTCTTAGCTGTCAAAAAGAGAATAGGGCAGTCCACCAATGAACGGATTTTATTGCAATAAGAAAATCCGTCCATATCCGGCATCATAATATCCAGTATAATCAAATCGTATCTGTTCAGCTTATCAAGCGGAACCTGTGCGGCAGACGTATAGGCAGTAATGAAATGTCCGTCTTTTTGCAGCCCATTTTTCACAAGCTCTAAAATAGGCCGTTCATCATCAACCATAAGGATTGCTGCCATAGTGTCGCCTCCTTTCGTTGCTCTTTTCGTATTATAGCATAATCCGCAAGGGCAGAAAAGCGGTCATTTCTGCTCTGCAATATAGTAGCGGTTATTTATTTTTACCGCAACCGCTTCTGTCTTATCCGTATCGTAAATCTCGTAAACATCTGCGTAAAACCATTGTTCCCGCCCCTGTCCGGCGTTTTTTCCGTCCCAGTCAATCTTGTTCAAATCTTCTTTGGACAAAGGGCGTTTCGTTTCCGTATCGAATGTAACGCTTTCCGCAATAATATCAATCCAGCTTCCCAATTCATCATTTGATACGGTATCAGAGGTTACTTGATAAATAATCCCGTCACAAAGGAGCTGCGTTGCATTTTCGGGATTGATTTCAAACTTTCCACTCATAGACTGCTCTGTGTCCTTGAAGTCAAAGACCGTATCTGTGTCTTTGATATTTTCTTTTCTAACAGCTTTGTGATACCCTCCGTTTACATCTACAATCAGATAATCGTCAGCGTTAGGGGTTGCGTACACATTCAAGAATGGGATAATATAAGCAGCTTCCGGGGCTTTATCCGCTAAATCTGCCAACGTCCGAAAGGTAGCGGCTTCTATGTTTTCCTGAAGCAATACTTTTCCTGTTTCGTCTACCGCTGCAAGCTGCCGGATATATCCAGTCCATTCCCCAAGCCCGCCATTAGAAACGGTGTCCTCCAAAATCGTATAGTCGTTTCCCTTAAAGGAGAATTGCGTCACATTCTCTGCGTCCAGATAGCATTGCTCTTTATCACTGGAATATTCCTTGATTTTTTCCTGTAAAGAACAGCCCGCAAGAGAAAAGCATACAACAAAAGCAAATAGCAAGACGATAACCATTTTTCTATTTTTATTCATAATTTTTCCGTCCTTCCCAATGAGAAAACCATAATAAGGTCAACAGCAAGCCGCCTGTCGTTAATGCTGCAATCCATATTTTTTCCGCTCCATAGTTGAAAATTTGTCGGCTCAAAATATCCTTTACCCAATTCATAGACCATGAAAAGGGAATATACCTTGCTATGCCTTTTAGTTCTATATTGCTATATAAGATACATTGCAGACTTTCAAATACGCCCCAAAACAGGGATAACCCTAATCCAAATTTGAAGCTGAGGAACAGGTGCAGGATGTATATTATCAAATTACAAAATGCCATCCCGACGGCGGCTCCAATCAGCATTCTGAGCGGTACTGTATCAGCCATTCCCAAAAGATGTATGCCAATCACAAATAACAGGAACAGAAAGAACAATGCAAATACCCCCGAACCATAAAGATAAGTTAATTTTGCAAGCATATTTTTGTGTCGGTTCGGTACAGCAAGCAGCGTTTGGAAGTGTGAAGCCTTTTCTTCCAGTGCAACATTAAGGCCGACAATAACGCTTATCAACAATGGGAAAAACGTTGTCGTAATTTCCAATATCATTCTGAGCTTTTTACTATCTGCTGTGCTGCCATACTGGGAATAGTAAGCAAGAAATAACAATGCCCCAATAGCAGGTATACAAAAATGGATAGCCCAAAACGGTGTATGCTTTGTTTTTACCTGTTCAGAACGAACCGCATAAATAAAACCCATTTCCGTCTACCTCCCTTTGGAAAAATCCTTTGCGTCGGCATAGGACAAAATAAGGAACAAGAGTATTGACAACGCAATGGAAATTATAATGGATATAGAAAATCCACAATTCCCCGCATAAGTCCCGTTTATTTCAATTCCCATAAGCGGCTCTGCCAGTTTTGCCGCCCAACAATACGGTACAAACCACCATGCTATTGTATTTCCTAATGCAGTAGCAGTAGATAGAACAATTCCAAGTATTGTATTTAACACAATCGGCACAAACATTCCCGTTTTGCGTGCTAAGTACAGGCACAAAGGGATTTGCCAGACAGACGCAAGGACAATCCCGATACTTCCTACAATGCTGTGTAAAAGAGAATATACTGCCGTTGCCGGAGCAATGATATTACTGATAGAAATAAGCAATGCTAAAAATATCGCTGAAACAAGCAGTTTTTCGACTAAGATAATGCCCTTGGCAAATTCAAATCTTGAAAGGTTTACAGGCATAGAAAATACCGAATAGTATTTCCCGGCGTTTTCTTCTTTTCTGTGTGACAAAGAACACAAAATTGCGATTGCTCCCGGAAGCAGGAACGCATACCACCAGTAAAGCGTCATGTACTGATATCCCATAAATCCACCCATAAGCCACGCAAAAATAGCTGTGATTAGCGGAACAATGAAAATCAGTTTGTTCGATATTGTCCTCTTGAATTTCAAATGTTCTGATTTCAGATAGTCCATGCCTTAACCCTCCCTGTGATTGTTTTTTGCAACGTCCATAAAAAGCTGTTCCAAATTTTCGTTTGTGTTCAATTTTCCCTCATATCCAAGAACGCCACCCGCGATAATGCCGATATGGTCGGCTATCTGCTGCACTTCTGAAAGAATGTGGCTGGACAGGATAACCGTAATACCTTTCGCCGGAAAAGAACGGATAAGCTCTCTAAGTTCTTCAATCCCAATCGGGTCAAGCCCGTTGGTTGGTTCATCAAGTATGAGCAGTTTCGGGTTGTTCAGTAATGCAACCGCAATTCCAAGACGCTGTTTCATACCAAGAGAAAACTGTCCGGCTCGTTTCCTGCCTGTTTCCGTCAGCCGGACGATTTGCAGCGCTTCGTCAATCCGCTTATCTGTCAGTCCTAAAATAGTAGTCCTTACTTTTAGATTTTCATAGGCAGTTAAATTTTCATAAAGCGGCGGCATTTCAATCAACGCTCCGATATGGTTTAAGTCGCTGCGTTTCCATGCGTGACCGTCAAATTCGATATTCCCAGAGGTCGGTTTCAAAATGCCCGTAATCATTTTGAGCGTCGTAGATTTCCCGGCACCGTTCGGTCCCAATAATCCATAGACGGAGTTTCTTTCAATGTTCAGCGATATGTTGTTTACCGCCGTCTGTCCGTTGAAAGATTTGCAGAGGTTTGTTGTTTTCAAAATCATTTCCATAGTCTGTACTGTCCTTTCTTTTGATTATGGAAAAAGAATAGCTGATGTTTTTGAAGATTTCATAAAGATAAGGAATCTTTTTAAAATCCTGATTAACGTCTGCCATATCAGTATAAGGTAAATGGGAGAAGCTAATTTTGCTTTATCGGGTTATCTTTTTCGGGCATCGGCAAGTTTAACAGCTCCTTTTGGTATGAGCCATGCCCGATTGATATTCAATATGCCCTCAATCCGATTTTCCTTACAGAGCCTTTGTGCCCGCCTTACCGATATTCCCCAAAGCTCCGCTGCGTCCTGTGCCGTCATATACTCAAACATTTCTGTTCTCCTCAAATTGCACGGTATCTACCATAGCCGTTTGAACAAACATATCAATTCATAAAACGCAAATTTTTATCCCCCAAAAAAGAAAAACGACAGAGCTTTACACCCTGTCGCTACTCCGTTATGTGTATAAGATTTCTTCCTCCACAATCTCCCTTGCACAAGCCCTTATGTTACCCAGCCGCCCTGTCCATTCTAAGGCGTTTTCTTCTTTTAGGCGTTCCGTTATGCCCTGTGCCTGTTTCATTCCCTCTATGAGCCGTTCAAAGCGTTCCTGCGCCTGCCTGTCAATATCGGCAAGGTAAGTATTCAGTCTGCCGCTTGTAAGAAGATTGGTGTATGTAACTTTGCGGTACTGCTTCAGATAGTCCAGATGCCGCTGTCCCCATGTGCCTATCGGCTGTTCTTCTTCGGTGGGTAAAGTTATACACGGTATTAGATAATCTCCTTGCCGTTCGTATTTGCCATCCAGTTCCTCAAAAATCGTCTTTGCCATTGTCTGTTACCTCCACATTCTTTTTTTATTTTAAATGTCCGCAAAATCTGTCCTACATCCTTCGCCTAAAGTGTAGCAAAGGATTTTCCACTTTGCGAATGTGCGATTTTATTTTTGGTATAAAGAAAGCCAGCATAAGAAGCAGAAACGCTTCTTATGCTGGCTTTGCCTTTGCTATTCCCCATAAGTTGTGTTCCAATAATGTTTTCAAATTATCTCCTTATGTGGTGACAGCCTTTACGGTTTTTCTTTTGTCGTTTTTTGTTGGAATACGTTGTAAGGCTGTTTCTGGTATCCACTGCCGTTCACCGCCTGCCAATCTGGATGATTCAAAAAATTCAGATTGGAGGTAAAGGAAATGTCATTCAATTATGGCAGAGAAGAAAAGAAATGGCGGCTCTGGAAAGAAGCCGAAGAAAAGGAACTGCGGGGCTTGGGTGTTGACGAGGACACGATTGAAAAGCTCCATATCTACGATTGGGCAGTCTTTAATTCTGACAAGAGGTATTACCGCAGGCTAAAAGATTCAGGTACATATCTTGAAGAATTTGCCGAGGATGCGGCACAGCCCGAAGTGAGAACAGTAGAAGATTTTCTCGACAGCATTGAGAACCAGAAGCTATATCAAGTTTTGATTAAGGTGGACAGGCAAAGAAAAATTAAAAAATTTTTTTGAGTAGAGGGGAAAAATAAGGTTTTTCAAGGACTATGGGGTGTAAGGCAAAAAAGCCTTTGCCTCATTTTTCTTTTTTGACGAAAACGGGACGGCTCTTTGAAAACTGAATACTCATTCGCCAAACACTTCCTCTTTGTGATTGTGAAAGCATAAGCGTGTGCAGCGGTACGCCATGACCTGCCGAAAGGCAGCGAGCGGTAAATACCAACTGGAAATATCGGGCAGCTCCCGATTCCGCCATGATACACAAAGAGAATAATGGTACTCCCGTCTTGAACGCTTTACAGCATTGGGCGGCTCTGTCAGACCGACAGTTGGGGTGGAACTCCCGTGGCGTCAGTTCGCTGCTGACCGTTTGGCGACTTCCCTTGCGTTTACCGCAATGGCATTTTCGGGGTGTCGAGGACAGCTTGTTTTATGCTCTCCAGACCTTAAATGCTTCCTTGTATCTGGCTGTTACATAGGCAGGATATGTCTGCCTAAATCCAGATGGAGGTTATAAAGAATATGGAAAGAACAATTAGGCGTGGAGATATCTACTACGCAGAGCTTAACCCCGTTATCGGTTCAGAGCAGGGCGGCACAAGACCCGTACTTATCATATCCAACAACACAGGCAACCGATTCAGCCAAACAGTCATCATTGCCGCCATTACGAGCCGACCGAAAAAAGGAAAACTGCCGACACATTTCTGTTTGAATGGGATTGCAGGGTTTCCCGCAGATTCCATTATTTTGCAGGCTGATGAATAAGAAAAGTATGTCCGTTACGGAAATGCGGCTGTTGCTTGGGATTGGGAAAACAGATTCCTACTGGCTTGTAAAGAAAGGCTATTTTGAAACGGTCATTATTGCAGGGAAAATGCGGGTAATGGTGGACAGTTTTGAAAAATGGTATGACAACCAGCTTCATTACAGAAAGGTTGACGGCACTCCCCCAGAGAAGAACTGGACAGGCATCACATTTTCTGTTCGGGAAGTGGCAGAGATGCTCGGAATTTCTGACAGCAGCGTTTATGAGCTGTTAAAGAAAAAGGTATTTTGTACTGCACGGGTGGGGCAGGTGACAAGGATTTATAAAGACAGCTTCGAGGAATGGTATCAGTCCCAGACTTATTATAACAAAGCTGACGTACATAAGGAGTTTATAGACGGATGAGAGAACATATTGCAGAGATGGGCGGGGATTCAAAGCCTGCCCAGAATAAGAAAAGCTATTCTGTTGCGGAAATCCAGCAGATACTTGGCATAAGCCGCCCTACCGCTTATGCGCTGATAAAAAAAGATTTATTCCAGAGCGTCCGCATGGGCAGCGGCATCCGAACTATAAAGAGCAGCTTTGACGCTTGGCTCGACAGCACAATGTAAGGGGGTGAATAAGCATGGCATCAATCGTAAAGAGAAAGAACCGTTACTCCGTAGTCTACACCTATACGGATGAAAACGGTGTAAAAAGGCAGAAGTGGGAAATCTTTGCCACCAACGCCGAAGCAAAAAAGCGTAAGGTGCAGGTGGAATTTGAGCAGGAAACGGGGACATTCATCATCCCGAACGCAAGCACGGTCAGCGACCTGCTTGAAGAATATATGTCCATTTATGGCGTGAACACTTGGGCAATGTCAACCTATGAAGCACGGCGGAGCTTGATTTTCAACTATATCAACCCGCTTATCGGGGACATGAAATTGGAAGATGTTACGCCGAGGACGATGGATAAATATTACCAGAGCTTATTGATGGTTAAGGCAAAGGTCGTAAACAACCACAAGCCGACCCATGAATACCTCACAGCCCACACGGTAAGGGAAATCCACAAGCTGCTCCGCAACGCTTTCAATCAAGGCGTAAAGTGGGAGCTGATGTCAAGGAATCCCGTACAAAACGCCACTCTCCCAAAAGAAGAACACAAGGAGCGTGACATCTGGACAGTCGAAACCTTATTTAAGGCATTGGAGGTCTGCGATGACTATAACCTGTCACTGGCGTTAAACCTTGCTTTTTCCTGTTCCCTGCGTATGGGCGAGATGCTCGGTCTGACTTGGGACTGCATTGATATTTCCGAACGGAGCATTAAGAATGATTGTGCTTATATCTTTGTGAATAAGGAGCTGCAACGTGTCAACAGCAATGCTTTGGAACAGTTAGGCGAAAAGGGCGTAATGTTCAAGTTCCCGCCTGCGGTGGCAAGCACCCATACCGCTCTGGTACTGAAAGAGCCAAAGACAAAGACCAGCATCCGAAAGATTTTCCTGCCTAAGACGGTTGCGGAAATGCTTGTGCAAAAGCATAAGGACATAGAAAACCTCAAAGAGCTGTTCGGGGAGGAATATATGGACTTCAACCTTGTATTTGCTTCTTCATGCGGCAGACCCATTGAGGGGCAGGTTATCAATCGGGCATTGGCAAAACTCATTAAGGATAATGATTTGCCGCCAGTCGTTTTTCACAGCTTCTGCCATTCAAGCATCACTTATAAGCTGAAGCTCAATGGCGGCGACATGAAATCCGTGCAGGGTGATTCTGGACACGCACAGGTCAAGATGGTAGCAGATGTGTACTCGCATATCATAGACGATGACAGACGGATAAATGCACAGAGGTTTGAAGAACAGTTTTATCAAAGCAAAGCTGCTTCCGCTGCGGAAAAAACACAGGAAGAAACAAAGGCTGAAACGGCATCGCAGACAGACCAAGAAATGCTTCTAAAGCTGCTTGCCAATCCAGAGATGGCGGCGTTGCTGAAATCACTTGCAAAAAATTTATAAGGCTTAGAAAGGCAATCTTTTTATAGGTTGCCTTTTATTGATTGGTTTTTCAGCGAATTAAATTGAAGTGATAAGTCTTTTTCTTTAGACAAGAGGTTACAAATACCAATCTTTCTGGTAAGTTTTTTCTAACCCTTTTTTACTGGCGAAAGCAGTTATGTCCCTTGCATTTATGGAAAAATTTGTTGATATATGTTACACTAAGATTGAAATTAATTAGAATCCGATGGAGGAACATAATGCAAAAAGGGGCTAGAAAATGGATTGAATACTACTGGAATTATGTAAATTCTGATAAATATAAAGAAGAAAAAATAAAACGAAAGGCAGAATATGAGAAAGCGACACATGATTCTGACAAAGAGGAAAACATTCAGGAAGAAGAACAGGCGGATTATTATGAAGATTCTATAGTAACCCATTTATCCATTTGTGATGTATTGTCCAATGATGGCGTTACAAAGGTATTAAAGAAACTTTATTCCTTACCGAAAAAGAAGTTTAAAGTTCATAATCATTATAAAAAGCCTTCTATATTCCATAAATATGACTATGTTCATCTTCAATATTCTGAATCGGGGTATGGATGTTTTGCGGAGATTGAATTATTAGAGGATAAATATATAAAAAGTATTAAGGCGATTTGGGCGCAGATTAACAGTTATTTTGCACTGATTGAATATTGCTTTACATTTAAAAAGCCTTTAGACGAAGATAGTTATAATCATTTTGTATATGATAATATTAGGAATCTTACTTCCAAAGATTATATAATATGGCATCGCATAAGTAAAGAAGAAGGCAAACGCAAAGACGATATGGACTACGGATTGGCGGAACAGATGACAGAAGAAAGTTTTCCTCTAATTTGTCAACATTATATTACAAGCTTTTTATATAGTGAACAGGGGAAAAATAATCCGCTGATTAATATGGAATATAGGATAAGGAAAGCTCCGATAGATATTGATAGACTATATCTCAAAGGAATTGTAATAGCCTATTATAATAAAAAATCGAACTATGTTATTTGTTCCGATTATGACAAGCCCAATTACTGTATGCTTACAGGAAACAACCGTTTTCCACAGTTTAATATATGTGAGTATATTGCAACCTATAGAAATGAGTTTTTTTATTGTTTCTTCGGATATAGAGAATTGAAACTTTTTGAAAGAGAATTTTCAAAATTTTCGACAGGGAGAAAAAGCATTGCTTATAACAGGGAATTTAAAAAGCTGCTTAATAAACTACAAAGTGTTTCAGAGGTAGAAAGCAGAAAAGAAAAAGACATCTATACAGCGTTTAATGAAGCATGGGATTTTTATAGTTTTGGAAAAAAGCAGGACTTGAAAAAGTATCATGAGAACGATATAGCCAAGTATAAGAAAATTTATGAAAATAATTTTTCCTATCTAAAAGTATTGTCTGAAATAAATTATACGAAAAATAATCAGAGGCTTATGATACTTACCGTTATCATTTCGATTGTAGCGATATTCATTAGTATTTTGACCGCATAAAAATACAGGAAAGATGAGATTATAGCTATTCCCATAGAAAAACGTGTGATATACTGTAAAAGTAAACAATAAGCGTACATAAAACTTGGTATTCCGATTTAGAATTTCAAGTTTAAGGATATATGAAGCAGCAGAACTTGAAGTCGCAAATTGTGATTTCAAGTTACTCATAGTTTTGAAGTTCCAATCTGGCATTTCAAAATAGAAAGGGCGATAAAGATGGCTGATACAGAACAAACAGCTCTGACAAAGGCAAATAATGATACCCAAGAAATAAGCATTGAATCAGCAGAGTCCGATATAAAAAGCATGATATATGTTATCCGTAACCAGCAGGTTATGATAGACAGTGATTTAGCGATGCTGTATCAAGTAGAAACGAGAGTATTAAATCAGGCAGTAAAGCGTAACATTTCAAGATTTCCAGAAAGATTCCGATTTCAACTGACGAAAGAGGAATATGAAAACTTGAAATCACAATTTGTGATTTCAAGTTTGGAGGATGATAATGGATATGGCGGACGTAGGAAATTGCCATTTGTATTCACAGAACAAGGGATTGCAATGCTTTCTGCTGTTTTGCGTAGTGATGTTGCTATCCGAGTAAGCATTAGGATTATGGACACTTTTGTGGAGATGCGGAAGTATATGGCAAATACCTCTTTGCTGTATGAGCGGTTAAATGCAATGGAGGTTCGCCAGATAAATTACCAAGCGGAAACAGATGAGCGTTTTGAGAGAGTTTTTGAGTACATATCCGAGCATGAGGAATCCAGTCAAAAGGTATTTTTTGACGGACAGATTTACGATGCGTTCAGTCTGATAGTAAATCTAATTCAAAAAGCAGAGAAAGAAATCACTCTGATAGACGGATATGTGGATGTTGGGACATTGAATTTGCTTTCAAAGAAAAAGTCTGATGTTGCAGTAACTATTTATACACAGAAACAGACGAAGCTAACGAAAGCCGATGTTAAGTATTTCAATGCACAGTACCCGACATTAAAAATAAAATATACCAAAGTATTCCATGACAGGTTTTTGCTAATCAAAATGCCTTTCCTGCTAATCGGACTAAAAATAATGCTAAAAAGTCTGCTAATCGAAAAGGCAGAAGTTCTTTGTTCAAAGAGTTTTTTTCTGGTGTTACATAATCCCGTACATTGCCTTGCGGAGCTGAAAAATCAGCTTATACAGCAGGGCATATATACAGATTGTGTCGATGGACTTATTTTCAGGGTTATCCATGCACCTGTAAAAAAGTTAAGAGTAGAGCAAGCTATCATCTTGTTTTTGCTTACTAACTTCTTTACAATACATGGACATTAAACAGCTTCAAGCTTACTGCCCCTATGGCTTTCATTATTTGGCACAATAACTTTATTCATCATCTATCGCGGACACACCAATAGTCACTTCCTCCAGTACATCTAAAAGTACTCTTACTGTATCCAGTGATGTAAGCATTGTAATGTTGTTCTGCGTTGCCGCATTTCGGATTGCCGCACCATCTTCATAATGTATGCCGGAAAGAATTGCACGGGTATTGATGACATAACTGACATATCCGGCACGTATTGCATTCAGGATTTCAGCGCTGCCTTCCGACGGTTTACCCAGTATGCGGGTACGGATTCCATGCTGTCTCAAATATTCTCCCGTGAGAGAGGTTGCTTCTATATTAAAACCCATATCATAGAAACGGCTGACTAAAGGAAGGGCTTCCTCTTTATCCTCATCTGCAAGTGTTACGATTACAGTCCCGTAATTCTGTACGCGAATGCCGGAAGCAATCATAGCTTTATACATTGCCCTGTGAAGTTTCTTATCATATCCGATAGCCTCTCCCGTTGATTTCATCTCCGGTGAAAGGTATGTATCCATACCATTTAATTTGGAAAAAGAGAATGTCGGTACTTTTACGTACCATCGCTGCTTTTTTTCGGATATATTTCATTAATCCCCTGTGCATTCAGGTTCTTTCCAAGAATGACTTTCGTTGCAATATCAGCCAGCGGATATCCGGTTGCTTTTGATAAACATGGTACTGTCCGCGAAGAACGCGGATTCACCTCAATGATAAATACATTCTGCTCTTTATCCACAATAAACTGGATATTGAACAGACCAACAATGCCGATGCAAATTCCCAATTTTTCCGTATAGTCCAGAATTGTTTCTTTTACCTTTTGGGATATGCTGAACGTGGGATATACGCAGATGGAATCACCGGAATAAACACCTGTTCATTCTGCCGGCTCCATAATTCCAGGAACAAATACCTCCTTTCCATCGCAGATGGCATCAATTTCCACTTCCTTACCACAGATGTACTGATCTACCAGTACAGGTTTATCTTTATTGATCTCTACGGCTGTTTTTAAATAATGACGCAGATATTCTTCCTTTGCCACAATCTGCATGGATCTTCCGCCAAGCACAAAGCTTGGATGTACTAATACAGGACAGCCGATTTCCTCTGCCGCTTTTATGCCTTCTTCAATATTTGTCACAGCCCGTCCTTTTGGCTGGGGAATGGAAAGTTCTTACAGTAATTTTTCAAACGCATCTCTGTTTTCAGACTTTTTAATTGCCGCACAATCTGTGCCGATGAGATTTACCCCTCGTTCTTCTAATGGTTTTGCCAGATTAACCGCAGTCTGTCCGCCCAAAGATACGATAGTTCCATCCGGTTTTTCCATCTCGATCACATTCATAACATCTTCCACACATAAAGGTTCAAAATACAGCTTGTCTGAAGTGGTATAGTCCGTAGAAACGGTTTCCGGATTGTTTTTTATCATACATGAACCTCTTTATTTCAAATCCGTTCAGACAATTTCCTTTCAAAACGGTCCTTACGCAAATCTGCTGGAATTTTCGTGGGATATTTCCCCTGAAAGCAGGCATCGCAATAATCCTCACTGCCTATCAGTTTATTCAGCTTCTCTATCGGCAAATATCCCAGAGAGTCTGCTCCAATCATTCTTGCAATCTCGTCCACGCTATGATGGCATGCAATCAGGTTTTCTTCCGAATCAATATCCGTTCCATAATAACAGGGATATAAAAATGGAGGCGCGGAAATTCTCATATGGATCTCTTTCGCTCCGGCATCGCGCAAAAGCTTTACAATACATTTGCTGGTTGTCCCTCTGACAATGGAATCATCAATCAATACAACTCTTTTTCCATTGATTACATTCTTGACAGGGCTCAGCTTAATCCTGACCTTGTCCAAACGTTCATCTTGTTCTGGAGAAATAAATGTCCTTCCAATATATTTATTTTTTATCAGCCCAATCCCATAAGGAATTCCTGATTTTTTCGCATACCCCAATGCGGCATCCAATCCGCTGTCGGGAACTCCAATCACAATATCCGCGCATTTGGGATAACTCTCTGCCAGTAATTCTCCGGCCTTCATACGGGATTCATGCACAGATATTCCATCTATAACAGAATCCGGCCTTGCAAAATAGATGTATTCAAAAATACAGGTTCTTTGGCTTTGTTTTTCACAGTGTTCTCTCCTTGATTCCACACCGTTTTTTGTAAACACCAGAATTTCTCCCGGCAGCACATCACGGATAAATTCTGCTCCTACCGCTGACAATGCACAGCTTTCGGATGCGGCCACATATGCCCCGTCCGCCATTTTTCCATAGCAAAGCGGCCGGAACCCATATGGATCTCTTGCAGCAATCATTTTTGTAGAAGAAATCAACACCAGCGAATAAGCGCCTTCCAGTAAATTCATGGTATTGCTGACTGCTTCCTCTATGCTTGGCGTCCTAAGCCTTTCTCTTGTAATCACATAAGCGATGGTTTCCGTATCGCTGGTTGTATGGAAAATTGCTCCCGATAATTCCAGCTTATCGCGAAGTTCCAATGAGTTGGTAAGATTTCCATTATGCGCCAGCGCCATTTTTCCTTTCTGGTGGTTGACTTCAACAGGCTGGCAGTTAACTCTTGTGTTTCCTCCAGTCGTTCCATACCTTACATGTCCCACCGCCATATTCCCCATCGGGAAATGAGATAATGTATCTTTAGAAAATACTTCACTGACAAGCCCCAGATCTTTGTAGGAAGTAAATGCGCCGTCATCATTTACAACAATTCCGCAGCTCTCCTGTCCTCTGTGCTGCAGGGCATATAGCCCATAATAAACAATACCTGCAGCATTTTCCTTTTTTGTACCTATCACTCCGAACACGCCGCATTCTTCATGGATAGCCATAACGTTATTCCCTCCTGTTATATAGAGTATTCTGCTCATAGGTCGCAGATGCAGTTCTTTGCATGCTCTGGTGCAGCCGCAGCCAAATACCCCGCAGTAAGCTACGGGGTATGGCCTAACTTGTTCTTTCCGCCCCAAGGAGCGGGGATTTGTACCCACAGGGCACTTACCCTGGCGGCATTCGTCAATTTTAGGTTCTATCTGTCCTGGTTTTTATTCCACATCCTGAAGTGCGTCAAATCCTTCTTCTCCGGTTCTTACTTTCACTACATTTTCTACATCATAGACAAAAATTTTTCCATCTCCAATATGCCCTGTGTAAAGTACTTTCTTCGCTGTTTCAATCACTTTACGGATTGGAACTGCGCTGACTACAAGATTCACCTGTACTTTGGGAAGAAGATTCGCCTCTACCTGTACGCCGCGATAGTACTCCGGTTTGCCTTTCTGAATCCCGCATCCCAGGACATGGGATACTGTCATACCAGTAATTCCCAGCTTCATCATTGCATTTTTTAAAGCTTCGAATTTGGATTCCCTGCAGACAATCTCAATCTTTGTAAGCTTTGGAGTTCCTTCTTCAAATGCAGGAACTTTCTTAACCGGAATCGCTTCTGCAACCGGGGTATCACCGGATACCGCCACAAAATCATTTCCTTCTTCAATATACTCCGGAAGCATTGCAAAACCTGCATACGCAGAAGGAAGGCCATGTTCTGCCGCATCAAGGCCAGCCATTTCTTCTTCCCTGTCTACACGAAGGCCTGCAATTGCTTTGATTACAAGGAATGTGATAGTTATAGTAACTGCTGTCCATACTGCTACACTGGCAAAGCCGATAAACTGAAGTTTCAACAAGCCAAACCCACCGCCATAAAGCAGACCAGTTAAAGTTTCTCCCGAAGCATTTGCAATACTGTACCCGGGAGCTTTATCTGTAGCAAATAATCCAACTGCAAGTGTACCCCAGATCCCATTCATGCAATGCACGGCAACTGCCCCCACCGGATCATCAATGCGAAGTATATGGTCAAGAAGCCACACGCCAAACACAACCAAAAGGCCTGCAACTGCACCAATCGCAATTGCACCGAATGCATCTGTCACATCACAAGGCGCCGTGATTGCAACAAGCCCTGCCAACGATGCGTTCAGGCACATGGAAACATCCGGCTTTCCATATTTGATCCATGTAAAGAGCATACATACAACAGTTGCAGCAGCAGGTGCGACTGTTGTTGTCAGGAAAATAGAACCAAGCTGTGCAATAGAAGTTGCAGCCGCACCATTAAATCCATACCATCCTAGCCAAAGAATAAATACCCCAAGCGCTCCGAACGCAATGCTATGTCCCGGAAATGCATTTACTTTCACAACTTTTCCACTCGTATCTCTGGTAAACTTTCCGATACGGGGACCAAGAATTTTTGCACCAATTAATGCAGAAATACCGCCTACCATATGGATCGCACAGGAACCGGCAAAATCATGGAATCCAAGCTGCGCCAGCCATCCTCCTCCCCAGATCCAGTGTGCTTCAATCGGATAAATCAAGGCAGAAATTATACCGGAATAAATACAATAGGAAAGAAATTTTGTTCGTTCCGCCATTGCGCCGGATACGATGGTCGCCGTTGTGGCACAGAATACAAGGTTAAATACAAAACTTGAAAAATCAAACTCCGCATATGCAGTAAACAAATCAAATCCTGGTCTTCCGATAAATCCAGACAGGTCTTCTCCCATCAGTAAACCAAAACCAATCAGTATAAATACTACGGTTCCAATACAAAAATCCATCAAATTCTTCATAATGATATTTCCTGTATTTTTTGCCCTGGTAAAACCCGCCTCTACCATTGCAAAACCTGCCTGCATCCAGAACACCAATGCGGCGCCAATTAAAAACCAGACTCCGAACACTTCGCCGGATACTGTTTCCTGCACAAGCGCTTTCATAGCTTCATCCATATCTTCTTCCTCCAATCAGACGTTAAATTTATCAACTTATTTTACGCCAAACAGTAAATCGCCATAAGTTGGAAATGGCCAGTATTTCTTTGCCGTTATCGTTTCTGCCTCATCACAGGCAACTCTTAATTCTCCCATTTTTCCTAAAACAGCATCCCGAATCATATAAGATTCTGCTTCCACATCTTCTGCATCCTGGAGTTTCATCACAGCTTCTTCTAATTCATCTGTCTTAACTGCAATCTGATCTTCCAGTCTTACAAGTTTTTTCATAAGCTCCGTTTCATAACTGCGTGAAATTGAATCATCGACCGCCTTTTTTGCCACCGCTGTATTTGCAAGTTCCAATACATATGCGCTTACTGCAGGAGCAATCTCTGTCTTTGCCATATCAACCATGGTATTTGCTTCAATCAGAACTGTCTTACAATAATTTTCCAGCATAATTTCACATCTGGACTTCAGCTCTGCTTCTGAAAATACTTTGTGAGACGTCAGCATCCGTACATTTTTTTCATCCAGCAAATGCGGCATACAATCCGGTGTTGTACGATAATTAAGAAGCCCTCTCTTTTCTACAGCTTCCTTAATCCATGTGTCGTCATAACCATTCCCGTTGAAAATAACACGTTTATGGTCTTTGATGGTCTTGCGGATCATTTCATGCAGTACGTCTTCAAAATTCTCCGCTTTTTCCAGTCTGTCCGCATAGATTTTCAAACTTTCTGCCACCGCGCTGTTCAGCATCATATTTGCGCAGGCAATGCTGTTGGAGGAACCAAGCATACGGAATTCAAATTTATTTCCAGTAAACGCGAACGGCGATGTACGGTTGCGGTCTGTGGTATCGCGGTTAAACTTTGGAAGTACGTTCACGCCCAGCCTCATCTGTGTTTTTTCAGTGCCCTCATATGGAGTGCCGATTTCAATCGCTTCCAGTACTGCATTCAATTCTTCTCCAAGGAAAATAGAAATGACTGCCGGAGGCGCTTCGTTTGCCCCAAGTCTGTGATCATTGCCTGCCGTTGCGACAGAAAGGCGAAGCAGATCCTGATAATCGTCCACCGCCTTAATAACTGCACAAAGAAATAATAAAAACTGTGCGTTTTCGTACGGTGTTTCGCCCGGCGACAACAGATTCACGCCTTCATCCGTAGCTAAGGACCAGTTGTTATGCTTTCCGCTTCCATTTACTCCGGCAAATGGTTTTTCATGAAGCAGGCACACAAGCCCATGCTTTGCAGCAACCTTCTGCATAATTTCCATGGTCAGTTGGTTATGGTCTGTTGCAATGTTTGTTGTCGTATAGACAGGGGCAAGTTCATGCTGTGCCGGGGCAACTTCGTTATGCTCTGTCTTTGCCAGAATACCCAGCTTCCAGAGTTCCTCATTCAATTCTTCCATATAGGCTGCAACCCTCGGCTTGATCACTCCAAAATAATGATCGTCCATCTCCTGTCCTTTTGGCGGCTTTGCGCCAAAAAGCGTACGTCCTGTAAATCGAAGATCCCTCCTCTGTTCATACATTTCTTTTGTAATAAGGAAATATTCCTGTTCCGGTCCTACAGATGTGCGGACACATTTTACGTCGTTGTTTCCAAACAGATGAAGAATACGGATTGCCTGCTTATTTAATGCTTCCATAGAACGGAGCAGCGGCGTTTTTTTATCCAGCGCCTCTCCGCCATAAGAGCAGAATGCAGTAGGAATACACAATGTATTGCCCTTTATGAATGCATAAGACGTAGGATCCCATGCTGTGTATCCTCGCGCTTCAAAAGTAGCACGGAGTCCGCCAGAGGGAAAGGATGAGGCGTCCGGTTCTCCTTTGATCAGCTCCTTTCCGGAAAACTCCATAATCACACCGCCGTCGGGAGATGGAGAAATAAAACTGTCGTGCTTTTCTGCTGTAACTCCGGTAAGAGGCTGAAACCAATGCGTATAGTGGGTAGCGCCATGATCTACCGCCCAGTCTTTCATAGCTGCCGCTACTGCATTTGCTACGCCAATATCCAGCTTTGCGCCTTCATCAATCGTTTTCCTCAAAGACTGATAAACCTTCGCCGATAAATTTGCTTTCATTACTCTGTCATCAAATACTTTACATCCAAAAAAATCAGATACATTCTTCATAATCTTACTCCTTCCAATTTGAAAATAAAAAGACAGGGATAGCTTTCATAGCGCTTTTCCCTGCGCCGCAAAAGACTCCCTTGCCTTTTATCCCAAATTTTATGTATTTTCATTTACAAAAGTAAAAAGCGTCTCTGAGAACTTTCCCTCAAAGACGCCCTTGCCTTTACGTGTTGGATAATACACCCTAAAAAATCATTTGTCAATCTTTTTTTATATTTTTTTCTCGTTTCCAAAAATTTGAGTTTCAACATTTTGCAATTCATAGTAGCAAAAGTGGACTGTTGCAAAATGCAGCTTATATACCATATATGGATGGGATTCTTGAGTCCCGAATGCCATGTTTTGTATATAGCAGCTATTTTGCAACAGCACCTCAAACCAAAAAATATTGACAAAACGCTTCATCTGCTGTATAAATATAAATTAGTGTGAGCAAAGGCGTTCATTTTCAGAGTAGAAATCACCTGCCCTGGTAGTGGATAATTTTGCTTTTTTTTATTCTATTAGGAAAGACCTTGCCACGCTAAAGCGTGAAAGCATCTTCCTATAAGATAAAAAATAATATGCGCAGGGTCTGCCCCAGCGAAGCGAGGGTACTCGCACGAGGGGAATTATGTCGCTAAAGCGACCGTACTCGGCGCAGCAAAGTGTCCAAGCCCCTCATGAGTGAGGGGTAGGGGAGCTGAAGTGGGCTTGCCCACTTTGTTCTTTATTCTGAAAGATATGTAACAAATTAAAAGAAAAAAGAAAGTAGGTAGGCTTATGAAATATTCAAAAGAAGAGGTCATCCAATATGTGCGTGAAGAAGACGTCAAATTCATCCGCCTCGCCTTTTGCGATGTATTTGGCAAGCAGAAAAACATATCCATTATGCCACAGGAACTTTCCCGTGCTTTTGAATATGGCATCGCCATTGACGCATCCGCCATCGCTGGTTTTGGCGATGAAAACCATTCTGATCTGTTCCTGCATCCTGAAGCAGACACATTGACGCCTCTGCCATGGAGACCGGAGCATGGAAGTGTAGTAAGAATGTTCTGTCACATTACTTACCCTAATGGCAAAATATTTGAATGTGATACCCGTTCTATTTTAAAAAACGCGATTCAAAAAGCAAAACTTTCCGGACATCAGTTTTTCTTTGGCGCAGAGCAGGAGTTTTACCTGTTCATGTTGGATGACAACGGAAATCCAACCAAAAAACCTTATGATAATGCAACTTATATGGATATCGCCCCGGAAGACAAAGGTGAAAATATCCGCCGCGAAGTATGCCTGACTCTGGAGCAGATGGGAATACAGCCGGAACGCTCACATCATGAAGAAGGACCAGGACAAAACGAGATTGATCTTCGCTATTCTGATCCTCTGACCGCCGCAGACAACGCCATGACGTTTCAGACGGTTGTAAAAACAATCGCCCAGCGGAATGGCCTTTGTGCTGATTTCAGCCCGAAACCATTGGAAAACAAACCAGGGAACGGCTTCCATATCAATATATCAGTCAAATCGTCTTATGATACAGACAATATGGAATACCTGATTGCAGGGATTTTGGATAAAGTAGCTGATATGACGGTATTTTTAAATTCAACGGAAAGTTCCTATCGTCGTTTTGGCAGCAACAAAGCGCCAAAATATATTTCCTGGTCCAGCGAGAACCGTTCACAGCTTGTAAGAATCCCTGCCGCTGTCGGCGAATACCGTCGTGTTGAACTGCGTTCTCCTGATCCGGCAGCAAATACTTATCTGATATTCGCTCTGATAATTTATGCCATTCTTGATGGGATTGAGAATAAACTGGAGCTGCCGGCCCCTGCGGATATCAATCTGTATAAAGCAGATGTAAATACCCTTGCCAATTTTAAACAGCTGCCCTGCAATCTTAAATCTGCCTGTGCGATAGCTGCAAACAGCAATTTTATCAAAAAAAACATACCGGACGCTATATTAGACATCTACTGTAATAAATAATTTAATCCAAAGAAAAAGAAGGAGGTGCAAAATGAGTTTAAGAGAACGGGTTTACAGTATACTCATTGTGTCTGCAACAGATAAATTCACCTCTGCCTTTGCCGACCTGCTCCCCGAAACAAGATATTCCCCGGTCCATACTGCTGCCAGTGTCAATGCCGCCGAACGGATACTCGCTGAAAAAACGTTTGATTTTGTCATTATCAACGCGCCTTTGCCTGACGATATGGGTACTCGCTTTGCAATTGACACCAGTACCAGTAAACAATCCGCTGTGCTGCTTTTGGTAAAAAGCGATGTACATGCCGGAATTCACGACAAGGTTGCTGAATACGGTGTGTTCACGCTGTCAAAACCAACATCAAAGCCAACCATGATACATGCTCTTAACTGGATGGAAAGCGCCAGGGAGCGGCTGAGGCAATTTGAAAAGAAATCCCTGTCCATTAAAGAAAAAATGGCAGAGATCCGTCTTGTTAACAAAGCGAAATGGATTTTAATCAGCGAATTAAAAATGAACGAACCCGATGCCCACCGTTATATTGAGAAACAGGCAATGGACCGCTGCATTACAAAACAAACCATTGCTGAAGAAATCATTAAGACTTATACGTAATGTCCCCAAAAAAGCGTTTGCCACCTCCTGCCAGATGCATTCTTGCCGTCCTTTCAGGATTTTCTGCCAGACGGCTTCTTTTCTGGATCGGCTACAAAAACCTCCGCTGACATCATAAAGCAGCGCCTCAATTGCACATGGCATTTAGGAGGGGAGCCAGGGTATTGCCGAATTCTGTTAATGAATATTCCGTTTTTGGTGGAACAACAGGATAGGCTCTAGTCCATTTTTTTCAAGTTCCCTCAACTGCTGTGCCAACTTCAAATATAATTATAGTACTTGGAAAAATAGAAAATCAAGTTTCAGGCATCCTCTAGAAAAATATTTTATTTCTTCTTAAGAAGATTTGCAAAGATGGAAAAATTGTGATATTATTTATCTAATAGGGATTGTGTAGCAATTTGCTTTTATACATAATAAATTTTGTACAGCGGAGGGACGCATATGGAGAATGGTAATCCACAAAAGAAAAAATTACAGACCTCTTCAGTAATTTCAGTATTTGTATTTTTAGCTGATATTTACTTTATCGTAAATATGAAAAGCAATTATGCAATATTAGGAGTTGCTGCGTTAGCCACCCTGTTTTGTATCCTTTCCACCATTAATGCATGGACCAAATGGAAAGAAGCAGACAGCCAGCGGGCGGAAGAACATTATGTGGATATAATGAAAGCAGAGAAATCCACACATTTAGTTTCACAAAAGAGTTTTCAGGATTTGGATGAAAAGCTGAATTTTATTGGGCAGAAAATTATGCCTTTGGAAAAAGCAAGTTCAGCTAACCAGCAAAAAATTGCCACAATGCTGGAAAACCTTATGGACGGCCAGAAAAAAGTTGCAAAAGTTACAATCAGCAGGAGCAAGGAAAATGCCACTGCCCTGATGAATTCCAACGACCAGTTAATCCAGCGCATGGAAGAATTCCAGCAGTCTATTTTGGATATGAAGTCAGAGGTTTTGGAAAAGCAGGATGAAATCTATAATAAGAAACTTCAGAAAATGGATGACAACCAGAAAGAATTGGTAGATAAAATACAAGAGTCTGCCAATATGTTCCAGAATCTGCAAAGGATGGACGCCAGCCAGAAGGAATTGGCAGAAAAGATTCAAGAATCTGCAGAATTGTTCCAGAATCTGCAAAAAATGGATGATAACCAGAAAGAATTGGTGGAAAAAATACAGGAGTCTACCGATTTGATTAAAAATATTATCGAAGTCATCCCGGACAAAATTGCCCAAATGCCGCAGCTTGCAAGGGAGCCTTATCCCCAGTTTGCAGCAAATGCGCCTTCCGGCATAGGAGAAGAAGGTTTGCCGCAGGTGGCGGAGGATGAGGTTTCAGGCGATGGGTCCATGGCAGAGCCTATGGCCGGACTGGCGCCTGAAATCCCGGTAGATGAAGCTGGCGGAATGGGCGCTCCGGAATATGCAGCAGAACCGGAAACGGTGGAATACGCTGAAATGCCAGAAACTGCAGCATCAGAGCCAGAGCAGATGGAAGCGTCTGAATATGCTGGAATGCCAGAACAGATGGAATCCCCGGAATATGCAGCGGAGCCAGCACCAGAGGAGATGCCAGAAACTGCAGCATCAGAGCCAGAACAGGAACCAGCAGATTTAGCGGCACAACTGGAGGGAATGCTGCAGCCAATGGAAGATTTGGCAGGTACGCCAGAGGAAATGGCTAACGTATCCCCGGAGAATATGGCGGAAGCATTTGCAGGTGAAACAGAAGAAATGCCTGATGTATTACCGGAATCTGATGGAATGCCAGAAGCTATGGCAGAAGCTGGCGCTATAGAAATACCAGAAGCTATGGAAGGTATGGGCTTAGAAATGCAAGCAGGTGCAGCAGAAGGCGAACCTGTAACAATGCCAGAAGCTGTGGAAGAAACAGGCTCCATAGAAGTGCCAGAAGCAAGTGCAGTGGAATCTGAATATGCAGCAATGCCGGAAACCATGGCAGAAGTACCAGAAGCAATAGCAGATGTAGGCGCTATAGAAATACCAGAAGCGATAGCAGGCACAGAAGAATCCATGGCAATGCCAGAAGGGATAGGTCCTGCAGAAGTGAAGGAAGGTATGGAAGGATTAGGTTCTGAGGAAGTGCCGGAAGCCATGGCAGATGCAGTGCCAGAATCAGGGGAAATAGAAGCCCCGGAATTTACGAAAGAACAAATAGAAGCAGCAAATCCTGAATTAGTTTCAGAAGCTACACAAATAGAACCGCCAATTTCAGAAATTGGCCCATCGCTGGAAGAATTGCCAGAACTCATGGCAGATGCAGCCCCAATATCCATGGAACTTCCACAGGAAGCATCGGGGGCATTCCAACAGGCTGCATTAACGCCAGACCCAATCCCTGAAATAGGGGCTGCGAATGGCATCATGACGCCAGAAGATATTGCTGCCTTGCTTGCAAATACAGCGGATCCAGAACCGGAACCAGAGCCAGATCCAATCCCAGCGCCTTTTATGGGAAATGGCGATGGAATGATGAGCCCGGAAGAAATAGCCGCATTAATTGGCAACACAGCAGTAGAAGAACTTCCTAAAATGGCAAATAGGATAGAAGATAGCATAAAACCGCCTTTGCCAGATATGTCTGACCCGGGAAAAATGCTTAGCCCGGAGGACATTGCATCATTAATAGCAAATATGTAAAAATAAATACTGCCACAGAGTCACATACGGCATAAGATTATTGCTAAAATTAGCGAATATCTTGTGTTCTGTATGGGCTATGTGGCAGTTGTGTTTTTCTGCAGCCTATAGTAATCAATTACGTATCCTTATGTTCCTATAATATCCATCTGCCCTCAAATTTCTATCAAAATTAAAATTTATAATGAACACATCATTTCGATATTTTCAATTTAGAAAGGGCGGTAAAAACATTGGACAAAAGATGCATAATCTGCGGCCTTCCAGAGCATTATACTGGTATTCAGTTCGACAGCAAAGGGGTTTGCAATTATTGTAATTTTTATCAGGAAAATAAGGGATTCTTAGAAGATTCTGAAAGGCTGGAGGAAATATTCCGTGCCAAAATGGAAGAAGCCAAGAAAAAGGCGAAGGAAAACGGGAGCAGGTATGACTGTTTAGTCGGCTTTAGCGGCGGCAAGGACAGTACTTATGTTATCCAGCAGCTTAAGGAAAAGTATGGGATGCGTGTCCTTGCATTTACCTTCCAAAATGCTTTTTCCACAGAATATGGGAAACGGAATATTGAAAATGCATTGCAGAAAATGCCGGTGGACCATATTGCGTTTACCATGAATGACGAGGAACTGAGGAAAGCATATTCCTTTAGCGTGAATTTTATGTATAATTTCTGCGCAATCTGTTTCCATTACATGCATTATTACAGTTATCTGTTTGCGGGGAAAAATGGGATTCCCCTGATTGTAAATGGCCGGACCAAAGGGCAGATTTTGCAGACTGCGTTAAAAAAAGACCATTTAGAGCCATTTGAAACATCTTATTCCCTGTTGGATTTCGAGCACCAGATGTTCCATGGCTTGGAAGAAAAGCTATGGAACCAGGAGGAAATCAGCTATGTCCGTGATATTGAAGCAGAGGCCGTTTCTTATTTTGCATACCATGAAATAAGCGAAGAAGAAGTTATGGACAGCCTGGAAAAAAGCATTGGCTGGACAAGGCCAAAGAGCAAGGCAGGCGGCCATCCAGACTGTTATGCCCATGCAGTGGCAGAAAATATGAGCATTAAGAAACGGGGATTCCCAATCCGCCAGGGGGAACTTTCCGTAGAAGTGCGGAGAGGAAAAATGTCAGTGGAGGAAATGATGCGGATTTTAGAGCAGGATACCGTTCATTTTACCCATATACCAGAAGATGAAAAACGCAGGTTTGAAGACAGAATACGAAAAAAATAGAGATGGAAAAAATAACAGTATTAATCGTGGAAGATGAAAAAAAGTTATTGAAAACAATGGCAGACTTCTTAACCATGCATGGCTACCAGGTTTATACGGCAGAGGATGGGCTTAAGGGCATCCAGCAGTTTCAGGCACACAGCAGGGAAATAAGCTGTGTGCTCTTGGACGTTATGCTCCCTTTTATGGATGGGAATGAGGTGCTAAGGCAAATCCGTCTGGCTTCCGATGTGCCTGTCATTATGCTGACGGCAAAAGAGGAGGTGGAGGACCAATTGAAAAGCCTGTCCTGCGGGGCAGATAACTATATTGTGAAGCCATACTCCCTGGCTGTGGTGAAAATGCATATTGAAGCCTTACTAAAGCGTTACCGTCAGGAACAGGAAATCTTGTCTGCAGGGGATATCAGGATAGAAGTGGGTTCCCAGAAGGTTTATGTGAGGGATGTGTTTGTGGAAACAACGCCGAAGGAATTTGAACTGATGCAGTTTTTTGTGAAAAATGAGGGCGTTGTCCTGACAAGGGACCACATCCTGGACAGCATTTGGGGATACCATTATGTAGGGGATACAAGGACAATTGATACAATTGTCAAACAGCTCCGCAAGAAATTAGGTAATGTTTCTTATATTCGTACAGTATATGGCGTAGGCTATTGCTTTGAGGGAAAAGGGAATGAAAAAGAAACTTCGTAAAGACATATTTATTATACAATGTTTATTCCTGCTGTTTTTGACAGGGATCTGTATTTTATTGTATATGGCCTTTATGCCGATTTATTATGAATATGTAAAAGATAAGCAGATATTGCAGGCTTACCAGGATATTGCAGAGTTAGATCTCTCAGATTTGGATGACAGGGAATGCCTTATGTTTGCGAATTATGAAAATGAAAACCTGAGTTTTACCATTGCCGACGAAAACATGAAGCCTGTCTATGTGACAGAGCCGGTTGACAATATAGACCACACTGTCCAAAGGAATATTTTAAAGAAGTTGGATGCTTTTTCCAGGGAGCCGGAAATCAACAGGAACAGCGGGAAGCTTTTGGAAACAGCACGGTACCGGGGAATCATGACGCAGGATGGGACGGATTACTATATTGTAATAAAAGATATTGCCGCCGGGAGGAAAAGCATTACCATGGCGGAGAAGTTTTATATGGCTCTGTTTCTTGTGTTGATGGTTCCGGGCAGCATTTGCATGATGTTATTATGGAAAGCCCTTTTGAAGCCTTTGGACCAGATTGTATTTGCAGCAGGGAGGGCGGCAGAAGGGGAGCCAGGCCCAAGGCTGGAGGAGGAAGGCAGGTATCAGGAACTGAACCAACTGGCGAAAAGCATGAACCGGATCTCCCTTCAGATGAAGGAACAGAACAGCCAGATTGAGGAAGGCAAAAGGCAGATGCTGCACCACAATGTCCGTAAAGACCAGGTGGAAAAGCGCAGGAAAGAAATGATTGCCAATATTTCCCATGAATTGAAGACCCCATTGGCTGTCATTGCCAGCCAGACAGAAATGTTGGGCTACACGGTAGACGACCGGGAATATTACGTTGCTTCCATTCAGGAGGAGGTGGCCAAAATGTCAGATATGGTGAGCCGCCTGCTGGACAGCTCGGTCATTGAGCACCAGATGGAAAGCATGATCCAGAAAAAAATTGATATGCGGGAAGTTATGGACTATATCATCCTAAAATACGAAGGGATGGTAAAAAAGAAAAAGCTGCATTTGGAAACCTTCCTGTCAGAAAGCTGCTTTGTAATGGGGGACCGGGAATATATAGAGCAAAGCGTGGACAATTATATGACAAATGCACTGGAACACACAGAAATTGGCGGGAATATCCGTGTCACCCTAAAGAAACAGAAATCATACATCCGTGTCAGCGTCTATAATGAAGGAAGGCAGATTCCAGAGGAGGATTTGGAGCATATCTGGAGCGGCTATTACAGGAATAAAAGGGAGCCAAAACGGGAGGAAAATGGGTTTTCCCATGCAGGGCTGGGGCTTTATATCGTCCAAAGCATCGTTACCATGCACAATGGCTCTTATGGGGCTGAAAATTTGCCGACTGGCGTTGAGTTTTGGTTTAAGCTGCCGAAATATGAGGAGGGGCAGGGCTAAGCCCCATTCCCCCATTAAGAAAGTGTATGGGACAGGGCAGGTATAGCGCACTCTTTTGGCATCCGAATCATATAATAAAAGAAAAAAAGATGCCATGAAACATAAAAAAGATTTGAAACATAAGCTGGCGGAAGTGATTTACCGGAAGCCCAGCCTTGGGAAAAAAGTGGCCGCCATAGAAAAATCCATGAAGGAAGTAAACAAATTGATAAATGATACAAAATAGAGTAAACCAGCGTACTGGTATAAAATAAAAGCGCTGCCACAACGAGTATGGCATATACAATTTGTGGATATCCAGGTCTGGAAAATCCCTGTATATTGTATATTCCTTATAAATTGTGGCAGCATTATGTTTTTTTAGGGGTTTCATCTTCCACTTGTATGATTTCATGATTCAGTTCTGCTTTGATGGCTGTACCATTATTCTATGCCTGTGCCAGAATTCCTTTTTCCATCTTTAATACTTTATCACACAAGATTTCTATATCTTCCCGATTATGGCTAGCAAGCAATATAATTTTCCCTTTTTCTTTTTCACTCATTAAAACCTTGCGGAAAATTTCTACTGCTTCTTCATCAAGCGCATTTGTCGGTTCATCCAAAACCAAAATATCTGGATTTTCCATAATCGCTTGTGCAATTCCTAATCGTTGCTTCATACCCATTGAATACTGGCGCACTTTCTTTTTTGAACCGTAATCAAGCCCAACCATATTCATTGCTTCTTTTATTTCATTTTCTCCTATTTTTCTTCTTATTGCAGCTAAATTTTTTAAATTCTGCGTTCCCGATAAATACCCGGTAAAGCAAGGCGCTTCAATCATGATTCCTGTATTGCTTGGGAAATCTATATCTTTCCCTATCACCTTTCCATCTATTTCCACAAATCCTGAATCCAGTTTTATAAATCCGCAGATTGCTTTAAAAAGCATTGTTTTGCCAGAACCGTTCCGCCCAATAATCCCATAAATATTTCCGCCGGAAAATGATTCTGTAACTTTATTCAAAACACATACCCCTTTATATGATTTTGTAACGCTCTCTAATCTTATTTTCCCATTCATAGTTGCTCTCCTTTCAACCGTTGTCTAAAACGTATAAAATATCTATATAAAAACACTAAAGTAACTATTTCCGAAAAGAATACGAAAACGATAGAGTAACCTTGTTCTTGGTATATATTACTTCTAAGGATCATCCCCCAATTAAAAGGAATAAATTTTCCTAACCTATCCAACTGCTCTGAACCCCATAATGCCGCTATCGTACATAGCAGCATAAATACAAATGGGACTTTCATATTTTCCATCCAAAGCATTATTACCATTTGTATGACAGCCAGCATTGTCCAGGAAAGCACCAGCAAAAAAAATGATAGAATTTTTATTTTGTTTGATAAAGTAAATTCCTCGGGAATAAACAGCATACCTAAATTACAGATAATCCAGACAGCCAAAACATAAAAAAACATTTCCCTTATTATTTTAATGAATAAATATTGCCACCACTTTTCATAATTTCCATAGCGGATCAATATGTAATATTTCTTTTGAAATATCTCTTGTGCTGCAATTCTTCCTGTTAAAAGCATACCGCCCGTATAGAACAAAAGCCATAACAACAAGTTGCGATATATCCAGAGCGCTGGATTCTGCTCCATTCCTGATAAAACATGTCCAAACATGATTCCTACTCCTTTGAAAAATCATAACCTTCAATTTGTTTATATCCAATCAAAAACAGAAGAATGATCATTAAAATACATAATACCAACACGTAAGGAACAGACGGACCCCTTTCCATGTTACAAAATGACAAATTATTGGATTTTGCCATCGAAACCGGAGAAAGCCATAAGAACTTTTCTCTTTTTATGAACTCAACAATAACAAAATCCCACGCCCAAAGACCTATGACTAAGAGATGGCCTATGAAAAAATGTTCTCTTAATAATATCCCGCAAAATAAGATCAGGCCTATAAGAATAAATAATAATATCCCTACCGTTATCTGCACTCCCCAAACTTCTATTGGCGTACAATTTTTCACTATTCCAAAATCAAACAATAAGTTTGTTCTTATTCCTATCATATTTGCGCCGTATTGCGCAGCCATTGTAAGCGGACCGCTCCACTCTGTTGTGATTATACAATTTCTAATTCCCATAATTCCCATTGTACATAATTGAAGGAACATCACATAAATGATTGCCAGCAAAATAATATATCCTATGCATCCTCCCAATACAGCTTTTCGATTTGTCCGAATTAAAATATTAGTCTGATTTGAAGCAAAAAAGGGAAGCTCTGATACCAATAAGATCCATCCCAGATAAATTACCAGTTGTGTTAAGCGGCTATTCAAAAAGACTGGTAATAATTCAAAAATTCCCATTTTAGAATTCTCCATTGCCAGATATTCTGGAAGTTTATCTCCAAACACAGAAAGACATGCAAAAACCGCAAATAACACAATATAAAATCTGGAAGAATGAAGTATCATTTTTATGTTTTTAACCGCAATGTTTTTTATATAGTTCCAGTTACCCATTTTTTATTCTCCTGCTCATTATGATCCAAACAATACTGCCCAATATAACTATCCCGTAAATTTGATAAAGGGTCACATGAATTAAACCGCCATAAATCAAACCATGTATCGGCCCCTTAATCAAGAGCAATCCCGGATTCAATAAGTGTAATCCAAATAGCTCCGAAAAAAAACTAAATGCAGTCTGTGCCAGGAAAGGGCCTGCTGCTACGACATATTTATTTCCTGTAAAACACGAAAGAACCAATGCAAATAGCGACCAAATAATCCCATATATGGAAAATGCATACATTTTGCAGATAAGCGGCACTATGTACTCATGTTTCTCATAAAATACTTCATAAAATGTCCCGTTCAAAGCTTCAGAATAAATTCCTTCTCCAATATATCCCGACTGAAATATCATAAATACCATAACAAAAAGAATTTCCGCTGCCAAGCATACAAGAACCGCTGATATAATTGATGCAAGGATGCGGGAACTGATATATTTTTTAGCATCGCTTCTTATCACAGTATATCTATAATAATTGGAATTAATTTCTTCTGCACATATGGCTGCATATGGCAAAACAACTAATGCCGGTAATAATAAATGTACAATCCCTATTGTTGTTGTATTCTCAAATAAATATAAAATATCACTGCTTCTTTCCTGATATATACCAAAATAAAGAGCTGCCCACATAATGAAAATTGATATATAGAGAGCAGGGTTTTTTATAATATTTTTAATTTCAATTCGTATCAAAACAGATCCTCCCTACATAAAACACGAGGAAACTTTGATTGTGCAAAGTTTCCTCGCTATCCTATAATCCGTTCATATAAACATATCCTGTTTCAGCATTGATAACTGTAAAATATTGCTCTCCATTATCCGTCACACTATTCATCATCCACGCAGGAATTAGATTTTCGTATGTTTCAGCTGTTGGATACGGAATATAAACAAGCTGCATGCTTTGCTTCGTCTGGCTAACTTTTATACCGGTTTCTTCAAGAGAGGAGAAATATGTATTAATAGCTTCCTCCGCTTCTGCTTCCGAAATTATTTCCACAGTATCGCTTACATCTAAGATCCTTCTGATGTTTGAAGCTTCCACTGAGCGCAGCTGTGTACCATATTGAATGGTGATATACTCTCCGGAAGTAAAATCTTCTCCGCCTGTATTTGGAATTGCAAACCCTAAATTACCAATTATAGGAAATCCTGCAACATCAAATTCATATACAAGCAAATAATAAGAACCTCTTTCGTCATTTTCCAGGGTACATTTTTTAACTTTTGCAGAGCCCCAAGATAGCTTCTGTACAATCTCATCACATTTTTTCCTGATCTCGTCTTCTGATAATACTTTTGCATCATAAGAGGTTGGATTTACTGCAATCAATGAAATATTATTTTTTGCCATGTGCCCTGTGTATTCTGTACCATTAATCTGCGCCTGGAACTGTTCTGCTTCTGCTGTTTCTTCTAACATATCAACTGTAACCGAACCTCCCAAACATATATTTAAGAACTTATCAATTTCAATATCCTGCGGAATAACTTCATATATATCCATGCCAGTTGTTTCTGTTTCAAGTTTATTTGCATTATTTTGTGGCGCTGCAGGAATTTTTTCGTCTGTATCTTTCATCCTGTTTCCGCACCCAGACAAACTCAAAAAACAAATGAACGCCAATGAAGCGAGTTTGAAACGCCCTTTAAGCATAAAAGATTCCGCTGCCGCTGGCGCTGTATGCAGACAGGCTATCAGTCTGAATTTTAAAATAGTATGCATAAGTTCTATTTTCCTCCCTAAGTTAACATCTTCGAATAACAGGCACACAAGCTTGTCCATCTATTCGGTATAAAGACTATACCATAAATAAATCCACTAAAACGCTTCTTGGCAAAAACGGTACATTATGATGTAAAAAACTGCATTCGCATTGAATAACCAATAACACTTTTTTTCCGAAAATAACCATTTCACTCTTGCGAAATCAAGATTTTTTCGGATTTTTTACTGCGGAAGGAAGTTTTGCCTGGTAAGTATAATACGGACATGCCGTATTGGCATCTCTTTCGGCCAGATTTGTTTTTGTCAAAATTGGAACTAAAAACCGCCTGCTGATTTCTTTTCTTATATTGCATTTGACAGATATAACAGAACCTGCACCTGAAACCGGTTATCGGTATACTGGATTTTCATATCTCCATTACAAGATGCCACTACCTGTTTTACACTCTCCAGTCCAAGGCCATGAATAGTTGTATCAATTTGGTTGGTTTGAAATCTACTGTCCTTTTTCATAATTGTGCCAACATAGCTATTTTCTATCAAAATAAGCAATATATCTTTTTTCATGCGTATGCTAACAGATAAATATTTTTCATCAGATTTGCCGGACTCCCGAACTGCATTGTCAACCAAATTCCCTAAAATCACGCAAATAGTAAAATTGTTTTTATAAACCTGTTTTGGTATCTGAATGTCTATGTCTACAATATTCAGCAATTTATCCGCGTGCTGAAGCATATAATTCAGAATCCCATCAATTTCTTTATTTCCGGTGCAAACTTTTTCCTGGGGATTCAGCATAAATTCTTCCATTTGTTTCAGGTACCGGATCATATCTCCATTACCGTTTTGTTGGGCCATTGCCGACAATTCTATCATATGATGCTTCATATCATGCCGAAGCTTTTTAATATGTTCTTGGGATTCCTGTATCACATCAAGCTGGTGCGCATATACATCAACCATCTGCTCTAATTTCTTCTCGTTCATTTGCGCTACATAAAATTTTTTCAATGTGCGGTAGAGATAAAAAAAGAACACGTTAATAAGCATCAGGCTGAAAGCTACTGTAAGAACAATGAGTTTATCGTCGCCTGTCAAAATTGCAGTACAATGCATACAAACAATGCTAATCAGAGGAATCATTCCCAAAATAAATTCGTTCATAAGGGGCAGAGAGGCGTTTTTCTCCCTGTCCTGGGGATTTCTTAAAAAAATAGTTGTTATCAGTATCAGAAGGCTTGTGATAAGCAGATAAACTTGTTGTACCGGCTGTCCTGGAACATATTTTGCTAATAATTGGACTACTATAATATCTATTAATGCATTTATTATATATATAGCAAATACCATCTGAAACTTTTTCATTAGTTTTATGTGATAAGGAAATGTCAGCAGCAATAAAGCTAAAATATTCACAGTAACGTTCAAGCTTGGCGATATGAATATAACACTAGCCGCATACGTCAAAAAGCATACAACGATATATAATATCCAAATATTTTTCAATCTGCATTTTTCTTTGGAAACAAAAAAGTCTATGTATTTCTTATCCGCGTAAAATCGGATTCCGTTTGCAAATAACCCCAGCAGCAGTTCAGCCATTAGAATGAATTTCATTTGACATACTCTCCATTACTTTCCTTCTTATCGCCACACGATTTGATCTGCTGATATCCAACACATCTCCGTTTATCATTTTTATCCATTTATAAGTAATTTCTTTCACATAATACATATTAATCAAATACGATTTATGAATACGCAAAAACAGGCTTTCAGGGCATTCCTTTTCAATATCTGATAATTTGCCGTAAAAATATTTTATTTCATTCTTCATCACAATATTTATTTTTCTGCCATTACTTTGGAAATATAAAATATCTTTATATACAACGTGATAAGTATTTCCCTGATTTTTGTATATAAAATTGCACTCATTTTTACCAATAATGTTAACTATTTTCTCCATAACATGACAAAGCTTTTCCTTTTTTATCGGCTTTACCAGAAAATCAAATGTTTGATTTTGAAATAATTCCAGTGCATATTCTTTCCTGGAAGATATATACACCAAAAACATCTCTGAATTCCGCAATATTTCTCTGATATATTTTCCAATTTCTACACCATTCAAACCTGGCAATTCAATATCCAAAAAAAGAATGTCTGGCGCTTTCTCATATTTCAGATTCTGTGTCAAAACATCCCCACTGTAAAAGATATCCACTTCCAGTTTCATACACTTTTCAAATGCAAATTGCAAGAGCATTTGTTCTATCTCTGCACAGGTACTTATTTCATCATCACATATAATCGCACGCATTATCTTTTCTCCCACTCTTTCAGGATAGGGCCTCATTATTGTTGATTGCTTTTGGCAATATATCTCTTTTAGATCTTCCACGCCCAGCCAATATCAGCCGGAACTTCAAGGCACTCCAATTGCGCTTTAAATATATCATATGAATTTTGGAAATGCAACGCATGAAACAAATAAATTCATGATATAGATTACCTGTTTACCAGAAAAAGCCACAAAAAAAACACCGTCCCCGATGCTCACAGTCATCAAAAACAGTGCTTTCAGTGCGCCTCCAGGGGCTCGAACCCTGGACACCCTGATTAAGAGACGCTCAAAGGGGACAAACTGCGCCAAAAATTATCAGGTATCTTAAAGCACCTAATCTGTAATTTCAAAGAAAATCAGAAGAAGCGGCTCGCGACCAGATTCGCGCCCAATACGTTCAGGAAAATTTAATAAAAAGTATATTGAAGAAATTATCTGCATATGATATAATGCCACTAGGCAAAAAGATATGAGTATAGCATGAAATCAAAGAACGAATCCCTCAACCGTGATGCGACCATAGTTGAGGGATTCTTCTTTTTGTTTATACTGGAAAAGAACCCAGTAGGCTATTTGTTGCCCTTATCATTACTGTCTAACCATTTGATGATGTAGTGGCAAGCCACACCAGCCGCGACAGTAACTAAAAATGATATGAGTATTGACATGAAATCACCTCCTCCCGTTGCCGGGTATCGGTGAGCAACACAGAAATTATAACATAATATGCCATGTGTTTCTATGCTTTTCAAAAAAAGCATTTCATTTTTAAATTGAAAACTTTTTGCCCGAAATCCCGCTAAAATTTTAATCACATAAAAATTTATCTTTCTGAAATAATTGTTTTTCAGTAAAGTATATGTCTGAACTGTTGATTTTCAGAGAAAAAGAAACAGAGTTTTTCCTGAAATTTTTTATAGATGGTTTTCCGTACGGGATTTCGGGCATTTCCTGTTTACAGAATAATGCTGCCTGTGTATCTGAATGGCAATCAGGTGGTTTTTATTCATTGACTGCTGAAAATATCAGGTTATCCAGTTTTTCGGCCACTATATTCTGTTTATCTTTTGCAACATGGGAATAGACTGCCAATGTAATCTGAGGGTCTTTGTGTCCAGCCCTTTGCTGTACGATATGCAGGGGTATTCCTTCCGATAATAAGAGGGAGATTGCACTGTGTCTTGTACCATGAAGTTTGATATGGCGCAGTCCATGTATTTCTAAAGTTCTTGCCCATTTTCTTGTAAAACTTTTCGGAAGGAATGCTTTTCCATTTTCCTGGCAAATAACAAAATTAGTATTATGGAATGCTTTTCCATATCTCAGTTTATTTTCCTTGTATTTTACTTTTTGTTTTTTTAGCAGTTTTAAAGTATATTCGCTGACAACAATTTCACGGTAGGATTCATCCGTTTTACAGTCTTTTAAGACAGGAATTTTACTGTCCTCAGATTCTACTAATGAATGGCGGACAGTGACGGTTGAAGTATCAAAGTTAATGTCTGAAAATTTCAGGCCTAATAATTCTCCCCGGCGCATGACACAGTCAAAAAGTAAAGCAACTGGAAGTTCCATATCTGTATTTTTTACGCTTTTTTGTAATTCCCTGATTTCCTCAATGGTATATACATCCAGTTTATTTGTTTTTTGGTCTTTTGGGATTTTCAGCTTATGCGTAGGGTTCTGCCTGATATACTGGCGTTCCACTGCTTCATTTAATGCTGCTTTAAATACACGGTTAATGTGGTGGATAGTGGTAGCTTTTAAGGGGTTGTCACTGGCATTGGATTTTATGCGCCATTTATTGTATGCCTGCTGTATCTGCAGCTTATGTAGTTCCTGTAATTTTGTCTTTCCAAAAACTGGCTTTAAATACCTTTCTATTACATTCCGGTAATCCCTGATGGTTGCAGGGCTGTAATCACTGCTTTCACAGAATTCGAGGTATTCATCAAGGTAATATGCAACTGTCATATCAGAAGGCATAAGGAATTCGCCTTTTAGATACTCTGCTTTTTTCATAAGCAAAAATTCTTCAGCTTTTTGCCTGTCTGTTGTTTCGCATCGGAAACCTGCCCTTAAACGTTTTCCCGTTCCTGGCTCCTTTCCAAGTTCCAGTATAACGTCAAAATATTTTATATTATCTTTGGAGGGGCGGGGTCGCACTGACCCCGTAATAGAACTTTTTTTCATAATGTTTCGCCTTCCTTTTCTGTTATTGATGCCCTTCCTGTTCTGGCATATTAATCATGTAGCCTTTTACTTTTGGCATTTCTTTTACAATCTGAATGTCTGAAATATAACGGTCTTTTTCACTTTTTAAGATTCCTTCTTCTTTCCAGCGTTTTAATATAACTTTTATATCAGGAAATTGGCCTGCATGAAGTATAGATGTGAGCTTAATATTTGTAATATAGAGACGTTTGCTATATGGCGTTCCGTCTATTAGGGTGGATGGACACACTTTTGTAATACGTCCGGCACAGTCTTTTGGAACAAAATCGGCTGAATCACCTTCAATGCAGAATTGGCTGTAATGTTCTGAAATATACTGCATAAGATATGATAAAGCCCTCTGGCCAATATCCACACGGTTTTCTTCTTTTATCGGGCTGTGGGTTTCTATAAAATTAATGAGTTCATCTATATGCAGGCGGATGCCAATGACATCTTCGATGAAACTTGCACTTAACAGGATGAGTGCATACTGTTTACATGCCCGTTCTGTAAGGTTATTATAGTGTCCCTGCTGTTTTGAGTTCTCTACCAGTAATTTATGGAAATGATAATATCTGGAAATAATTTCTTCCTGCCCCTGTTCTCTTTCTACAGACAGAATTTTTTCAGCAAGTTTTGGAATCAGCCACCCATGGTTACTGGAAATAATATTTTTGATTTTGTCGGATGATTCTGCACTTTTTGTCCATACTACATTTTCAATCTCCAATACACGAACCAGAAGGCCTGAGTTTTCATCTGCCATGCTAAGGAGGCTTTTTTCACTTGTGGTAACGATTGCTGTACTGAAATAGGATGCGTCTGCTTTATCCAGATTTTTTGTAAGACGTTCCTTTTCTTTCCCACTGGATATATTGTATAAAAAACTTGTGGGATTGTATCGGCATAAAGAACCTTCATCTATCAAAACCGGGTAGCTGGATGGAATACTTGCTAAAATTGCATTTTGCGTGTCAGAAAAATTCAGTGCAAGGCTGTTACCCTGAAAGGTTGGTTTAGCCCCGCAGCTTACCAGAAGTAAACCTGCAGTGCTTTTTCCGGTAGAGCTTTCTCCAACCAGATTGACAATCACATTTTCAACCTGCACTTTATCCCTGAGATAGTCTGTAAATATTCCGCTCCCGGCTACTGCCAGTATGAATTCAAGTGGAATGTTGCCAATGACTTCTTCTTTTATCATTTCATTCCATTTCTTATATTTTCCGGTTTTTCCAATTTTTAATTTCCCGTCATACTTTGAATCTGCCCCAATAGCATTTCTTGCCAAAAATACCGTTTTACCATCATATATGGAAAATCCGAGTTTTTTATGTTCTAACCGGTATGGCGCATTTGGTTCCTGATTCATTATGCTTGTAATTAATGCTCTGGCATCCTGTTTTAAAATCTGGGCTCCAAATTCCAACAGAGCCATAATTCCTGTTTCGGTCAAGTCCTTTCTGGGAAATGTTGTTTTCACTTTACAGCCCTGAGAATCATAAAAATGCAGCATTAAGAATTTTTCTCCGGTGTCTATGCGGTTAATTATTTTATCTACATAGATAGCGGAACCCTTTGGTATGAAAGTATTGGAATCTTTTTTTCGTTCAAAAATGCCATAATTTCCATTTTCAATTCCATATTTCTCATATGTGAAATAATTTTTTCTTTTATTACTTGCTTTATTGATAGTAGCTGTCAGGTTCATATTACTAATCCTTCCTTTCTTCTTTATATTATTTATAATTGCTATAAATTACCAATTATATTCCTGCAATGACAGTTTTTTGGACAAAATTGGCTTGTATAAGATTAGTAATATGCATAAAACTTACCACTAATGACTAAATAATGAATAAACTAAATATTTTTTTAAAGTTCCCGGAAATCTATTTTATTTAAAGAAAAAGTTAAAAAAATAAAAGCATTTGGAATGTGTGGATAAAAATACTGGCATGCTGAACCAAAGAAGGATTTCCAAAATGAATACCCAATGATTCAGCATACCGAATACTTTCACCTGCTTATCCATGAACTACTGATACAGTAGCCACAGAATAATCAGAGGAACATAAATAAAGCCTGACGGTTACGGTTTCACCCTCATGCTCATATATATCTTCAAATTCATAGAAATCTTTTTTCAGAAAATGGCGGTTCAGAATTTCTTCATGCTCTTTTTCTATTTCTGTCGTTTCCCCATAAATAATTACAATATAGCCACCCATATCTGCAAAGATATCCCGGTTTTTCCCATAATAAATGTCTAACTGTTCTGCCATGGTTTTAATGTTATCGACTGCAGGGCGGTTCTTCCATAAGAATAAGGTATTTTTTGTTTCATTTTCAAATTGCAGCAGGGAGGTTTTGTTTGGGATTATTTTGTACATTTTTATTCAGCGTCCTTTCTTTCCTCTATGCTGCACAACAATTTTCAGAATACTTACGACTAATGTGATTCCTGCAATAATTTCTCCTGATACCATAAATTCTCACACTCCTTCCCAGATAACTACATTTAGATACACTACATTAATCACTACAATCCCGATACAGATTCCTATAAAGTAATCCATAAATTTCTCCTCCTTACAATTTTGGGAAATTAAATTTTCTTATCATCCATTTCCCTGAAAATCTTTGTCCGGCAAATAGCGGATGTATGGTTTTCAGGTTTTTATAAGTTCCGTCTGTATCTACTAACTCCACTAATTTTTTAGCATATGGTTTCAATAATTTATAAAGAGTTTCTTTTTCAGCTTTGACTCTTTTATTACCTGTAAATCCATTGCCGAAACCTAACAGGATTTCATCAAAATCCCTTTTTAAGATTTCTTTTAAATATTCCATGTTATCTGCATTATCTTCTGCTTTTGCAGGTTTTAGCTTATTTGTAATTTCTGCAAACAGGTTACATAAAGTAATGGTGCTGTATCCCATGGCAAAGAGGTTGTTCATCAGGTAGTTTGTTGTTGTATCAACTGCCAGAAGATTGGATGAAGCAGGGTTTGTGCAGATTACAAGGATTTTTTTGGTATCCACTCCTTTACATGTTATGGTATATTCGTATCTTCTGTTTAAAGATTTACTGAATATTCCTGTTTTTTCCAATAGTATTGTTTGCTTTATTTTTTTCGGTAATACTGTTTGCGTTTCTTTTTCTGAAACTGTTTGCATTTCTTTTTCAGGTGCTGCATTCTGTTTGGCTTTTTCCATAAACGGTTCTCCTTTTTGGATGGTTAAAATACAGGAAAATTCATTTTAAATATTTCTGCAGGATAGAATAGATGGCATAAATATAGCTGTCAGTCTTTGGAATATAAAGTTTTACTAAAAACCATTCTTTACTTTTGATTTTTCCAGATTCTATGTTTCTGACTTTTATACATTCAAGGTCTGCAGTAAATTCGAGTTTCAATGGGTATACGTTTGCACCGTCCTCAATCTCGCGGATGTCATCTTTTACAGGAGCCAGCAATATGAGTAAAAATCCCTGTTTTCCAAGATGTTCTTCTTCCAGTATGTAATCTATTCTCTTTAATACTTTTTTTGGTAGTCTGTACCGCCTTAAAAATGGGTTGATATTCCGTAAAAGTATAAGCTGGCTTTTTGTATAGATTTTTATGGCTTTCATTTTGTTTTTTCCTCCTTTCCCTGAAATTTGCGCGAAAAAAAGAACAGATTGTATGAACCTGTTCCTTTTGCTTTGAAGATAACCTTCATAATAATGATATATATTTGAATCTCTTATTTCTTCACCCAGTTATGGGGCTTTATTTTTCCATTTTTATCTTTTTTGCAGGTTCCTCCCGTAGGCTTTGCAGACGGTGAATTTGTTGTCATAGTCCTGCCACAATTTTTGCAAATCCAGTTCATCTTAAAATCTCCCTTCTAAATAAAATCCTGTTCTTAAGGTTTGATAAATGTAATGGTTTAGAGAAATTTTTCAGGTGCATCGGGCTTTTCATTATTATTTCCATTATCGGATGTGCCTTTGGACGAATTCCTGAGGTCAGCCCATAAATGTTTTATCGCCGCATTTGCATGGGTAAAAATCCAATTACCAATAATACCGACTATATCGCCCACTTTTCCAAGAAACCAAAATAATCCTGCTACAGGATAAAGAAAACAGGCTAATAAAGCCGTTAATACACATGCAATTACTGTTGATAACACCACAATCATATTGTGTTCCTCCTGATAGTAATTATAGTTACTTTATATATAAATAACTATATCAGTTTGTATAATAATTGTCAACAATATAAACTATAATTATGGATATGAAAACTAATTTTAATATAGGTAAGAGAATTCATGAACTGCGGATAAACAGCGGATTAAGCCAGGAAAAACTTGCATTACGTGCAAATATTACAACAACCTATCTGGGCTTACTGGAAAGAAATTTAAAGAACCCAACCGTAAAAGTAATAGAGCAGATATGTAACCAGTTAAATATTAGTCTGAGTGAATTTTTTTCAGATTCTGTATCTTCTGTTCAGGAAGAAGATTCTTTATCTCTGCAGATTATTGCGCAGATAAATGACAGAACCAGAGAAGAAAAACAGATAATTTTACAGGTTATTAAAGATGTAATGAAATTATGTGATGTATCAAAGAAGCATGAACCAGAAAAAACAAAAAAGATTTAAAAAGAGCAGGCAGGGATTTCCCTGCTTTTGTGCTATTAATATTTATTGAATTGTAAAGATTTGATAAGGCATACTATTTATATATCCGCGACGAATTCGCGACCACTTCGCGCCGGATTTCGCGCCAAACATATTTTATCCTTATATAGATTACCCGTTTACCTGAAAAAGCCACAAAAAAAACACCGTCCCCGATGCTCACAGTCATCAAAAACAGTGCTTTCAGTGCGCCTCCAGGGGCTCGAACCCTGGACACCCTGATTAAGAGTCAGGTGCTCTACCAACTGAGCTAGAAGCGCTTACATTATCTTTAACACGTGTTATATTATATAATAAAAATTTTAGAAATGCAAGGACTTTTTTAAAAAATTTTTAATTTTTATTATTTTCTTATAATATCTTGTATCTTGACAGAGGATTTGGAAAAGAGTAGAATTGTACTAATCTAATCATACAGTTAAGGAGTGGGATGCTATGAAAAAAGTCACAAAGAATTTGTTAATTGTAATTGTACTGTTACTGGCAGCTTTTTTATACTATTATATTACAATCCCAGCATTTAACATCCATTCAATAGGGACTTGGTGGTTCCTGATTGGCGGGACGGTTGTGCTGACGTTTTTGCTTTCTGCAAGGAAGGCATGGAAAGAGCAGCGCCGTGAAAACAATGGGAAATTTATATTCCTAATGGATGTGAAGTCTACCGGGATTGCAAAAATCGGTTTTTTGCTTACAGGGGTGCTTTTTCTTATTTTGGCTGCAGGGGCATTTCTGTCATCGCCCATTATTAATGCCAAGAAATACCAAAAGCTGATGGCAGTACAGGAACGGGATTTTTCCAATGATATCAGCCAAGTGGATTACAATACCATCCCAATTTTGGACAAAGATTCTTCCGCCCTTTTGGGGGACCGTAAAATGGGCAGCATGGTGGATATGGTGTCCCAGTTTGAGGTTGCAAACGATTATAGCCAGATTAATGTGAATAATAAGCCTGTCCGGGTATCGCCTTTGGTTTATGCCAGCCCGGTGAAGTGGTTTACCAACCGCAATGAAGGGATTCCGGCATATATCAAAATCGATATGGCGACCCAGGATACGGAATGCGTGAAGCTGAGCGAAGGGATTAAATATTCCAAGTCAGAGTATTTTAACCGGAATATTTACCGGCATTTGCGTTTCCGTTACCCGACGTATATTTTTGGGGAACAGATTTTCTTTGAAATTGACGATGAAGGGACGCCGTTCTGGATTTGCCCGGTGAAAAAGTTTAATATTGGACTGTTTGGCGGGGAAACCATTGGAAACGTTGTCCTTTGCAATGCAGTTACTGGGGAATGTACCGATTATAAGATTGAGGATGTGCCCCAATGGGTGGATAAAGTATATCAGGCGGAGCTTTTGATGGAACTTTATGATTATAACGGAACCCTGAAGCATGGCTTTTTTAACAGTGTGTTAGGGCAAAAGGACTGTCTGGAAACCACCAGCGGCTATAATTATATTGCATTGGAGGATGATGTCTGGGTGTATTCCGGCGTTACAAGCGTCAGCGGCGACCAGTCCAACGTAGGGTTTGTACTTATGAACCAGCGTACCATGGAAACACGGTTTTACAAGATTGAAGGGGCTACTGAGAAATCCGCCATGTCCTCCGCCCAGGGGCAGGTGCAGAACCTTGGTTATCAGGCAACCTTCCCATTGCTCCTGAATATTTCCGGCGAGCCTACGTATTTCATGGCTTTGAAAGACGATGCGGGCTTAGTGAAAATGTATGCTATGGTAAATATCCAGAAATACCAGTGGGTGGCTACCGGGGATTCTATTAAGGAATGTGAAAAATCTTACAGCCAGCTATTAAAGACAAATGGCATTACCGGGGCTGGCAGCGCGGAGGGCAAGTCGGCTGCTGGGAAGATTGCAAACCTGATGCCTGTCAATTTGGAAGGGACTTCCCATATTTATTTTGCGCTGGAAGGCAGGGAGGAAGTATTCGACATTGATTTGTCCAATACGGATTTGATTGATATTATTAAGTATAAGGCTGGGGATACCATACGGATTTCCTATTTGGAAGGGGAAAACCCGGTAAAAGTGACGGAACTGAAACAGTAATTGGAAAGTTTAACCATAGAGGACGTAGATATGTATCATGTAGTATTGTTTGATTTAGACGGGACTTTGACAGACCCCGGTGAGGGAATCACTAATTCTGTCGCATATGCGCTGAAAAAATATGGGATAGGGGTATCCGATAAAAGGGAATTGCATAAATTTATCGGGCCTCCCCTCCATGAATCCTTTGAAATGTATTATGGCTTTTCCAAGGAACAGGCAAAAGAAGCAGTGGAATATTACCGGGAATATTACCGGGAAACAGGTATTTTTGAAAACTTCGTTTACCAGGGGATGGAAGATACGCTGAAAATCCTGAAAGATTCTGGCAGGAAACTGGCAGTTGCAACCTCCAAGCCAGAACTTTTTGCAAAGGAAATATTGGAGCATTTTCATTTAGAAACGTATTTTGAGTATGTTGCCGGGGCAAATATGGATGGGACAAGGACGAAAAAAGATGAAGTGATTTCCTATGCGCTGGACGCCCTTAAGCTTTCTGGTGCGTACCCGGATGGGACAGGAGATGTGGTGATGGTAGGCGACAGGGAACATGATATATTGGGGGCAGCGAAGGTTGGACTTAGTTCCATCGGCGTATTGTATGGATATGGGAGCAGGGAAGAATTAACGGCTGCCGGGGCACTGTACCTTGCCAGGAAGCCAGAGGATATCTGGAAATATATTTCCGCAGGCAATGGACCAAGCTAATGCACTGTTTGGTAAAACTACGCAGAATTTTCAGGCTGTGCATATGTTTAGAAAGGAATGGTGGGAAGCATGGATATCAAAGATAGGTTTTTAAAATATGTTTCATTTTGGACCACATCACAGGATGGGATGGGGGTAACCCCAAGCACTGACAGGCAGTTTGCCTTGGCAGATGAATTGGCAAAGGAACTGGAAGGGCTGGGGCTTTCCAGGGTAAAAAGGGATGGGCATTGTTATGTATATGGCCTGCTCCCGGCAACGGAGGGGTTGGAACAGGTAAAGCCAATGGGATTTATCGCCCATATGGACACTGCCCAATCTTTTTCAGGAAAAGATGTCAAACCCCAGGTGATTCCAGATTACAATGGGGAAGATGTAGCCCTGCCGGGGACTGGGGACGTGATAAAAGTCAGTGATTTCCCGCATCTTCGTTCCCTGAAAGGGAGGACTTTGATTACTACGGATGGGACGACCCTGCTGGGGGCAGATGATAAAGCCGGGATTGCGGCGATTATGACCGCTGTGGCGGAACTTATAAAAGAGAAGATGCCACATGGGGATATTTGGATTGGGTTTACCCCGGACGAGGAAATTGGGGAAGGGGCTGATTTGTTTGATTTGGATTATTTTCAGGCAGATTATGCCTATACCGTGGATGGGGATTATGAAGGGGAAGTGGCATATGAAAATTTCAATGCGGCGTCCGCGCATTTTAAAATCAAGGGCGTGAACGTCCATCCTGGCTCTGCCAAAAATATTATGGTAAATGCAGCGTCCATTGCCTGTGAAATCCAGAACATGCTTCCAGTGGAGGAAACCCCGGAGCACACCGAAGGCCGGGAAGGCTTCTACCATCTGGAAGGGATGCATGGGGACGTCAACGAGGCTCATCTGGATTATATTGTGCGGGACCATGACAGCGGATTGTTTGAAAAACGCCAGCAATACCTCCGTGGGATAGAAACGGAACTCAATAAAAAGTATGGCGCAGGGACGGTTACGCTGGAACTGAAAGAAAGCTACCGGAATATGCTGGAAGTAATGGAACAGAATTTCTTTGTGGTGGAACAGGCGAAGGAAGCTGTAAAAGCTGCAGGGATAGAACCGGTTTCCCTTCCCATCCGGGGCGGCACAGATGGGGGAAGGCTAAGCTTTATGGGGCTGCCCTGCCCGAACCTTGGGACTGGGGGCTATGCCTTCCATGGGCCGAAGGAGCATGTGACGGTGGAAGGTATGGAATATGTGGTGAAGGTGATAAAGGGGATTGTGCAGCAGTCCATAAAATAATCATAAATTTTGCTGAGGTTGGACAGCCATCCGTGGAAAGCAAGCGCATGAGAAGGGAACTGTATACAATGTGCCAAATTGAAAAAACAATAAGTTACTCAAACTTCCCACATTAAAAATGGGATTTGCTCCCTGAAAAATCAATACTTTAGCTCACAAAATAGCGCTCAGGCAGCCGCTGAACTGCACTCCAATGCTTTTTGCATGTACTTCGGCAGTCTCTGAACAAAGCTGGCAGTGAATTCCTCAAGCTGCTGTTCTGTGATGTGGAAATATTCCATAACGGCATCCATTAGTGCGTCCATGATAATCCTCATGGATTGATTGAAAGTGATGTCATCCAGTTCATCCATGAGACGGAAAAACAGTTCACATATCGTTTTGTCATCGGTATTGCACCGCTGTGTAACTGCAAGCATCATATATCGTGCAAAGACAATGGATACATGAGCAGTCAAAGCATCATAGGACAGGCTCCGGCACTCCTTTACCAGATGCAGATAGGATTTGCAGGTTTTGAAAAACACCTCTATATCCCAGCGTTTCCCATAGATACGGATGATTTCTTCCGCTGAGATAGCTGTGTCCGTGCTGATGATGGCAAGCCAGTCTTTTCTCTTGCCTTTGTTCCGGACACAGACGATTTTTGCCGGAATTGCCTCATCACCAACGGTTACGTCAACAGAAAGCAGGTACTTGGAGCGGCCCCTGCGTTTTTTACACTGTTTATAGATTTCTTTGATGTTGTATCTGCCATCCTGATAGCCATATTTGATTTTACTGCTTTTCTTAACCATTGCGATTGTGTCTAATTTGCAGTCTGTCTTTAATGCGCTAATGGTCTTCGGTGATGAAAACCAACTGTCGAACAGCACATATTTTGCAGAAACGCCAGATGATTGTGCTGCTTTGATCAGGTCAATCAAGACTTCTGTTGCCTTTCGTCTGGATTCTTTCCGCCTTTTCCCGGCAAGAGAACGTCCATCGAAGTTTGCGGCTTTGCAGAGCAGATTTTTATCGTCGGCTGCCGACAGAAGACGATGGTTGATCGGAACAAAGGAGTTGCCATCGGACCATCCAAGTGTCAGCATACGGTAACCTTTCTTGTACTTCATAGAGCAGTGGTCGAAGACTTTCGCCAGAAGTTCCGTTTTATTTGAACGGGAACGGTCAAACAGGCTGTCATCAATAATGAAGACATCTTTGCGGCTCTCATCCGTAAGCGGCTTCATGAAATCGTTAATGATCCGGCTTGAAAGCAGGGTTGTGAACCGAAACCAGTTAATCTTCGCATTATTGAGGAAGCGATAAACGGTGTTCTTGCAGAATGAACCATCAAATATGCCTGTTTTCCGCTGCATATACATGCTTCTATCCGAGAAAATGAGACAGAACAGGTATCGAAACACTTCGATTACCGGAATCCCTTTTGCTTTTCCGGCATTACATTTGAAAAGAAGTTTCCCAATTTGGAATTGGGTCATAAAATTTGTGACAGAGTTAGAAATCTCATTCCCGTTTTCAGCATTATATGGTATACTTGACATGGCATAAATCTCCTTGCTGTGTGATTGTTATTCGCAATTCAATTATACCATCAAGTGCAGGTTTGTGCCTTTTTTATAGACTAAAGTATTGATTTTTCAAGGTTCAGCACACCAATCGGTGTGGGAAGTTTGAGTAAGTTATTATAACCAGAACGCAAAAACTTTTGCAGAAGGGACGCTTTCCCTGGATTTTAAAAGCAAGCAGGATTTGTTTGCCGGCAAGCTGCAGGAAGGTGCAAGGATACTTGATTTTGGCTGCGGCGCTGGGCGGGATACGAAGTATTTCATGGAAAAAGGGTTTCAGGTAGATGCCTTAGACGGTTCGGAAGAACTTTGCAGGATTGCCAGTGAATTTACAGGCAACCCTGTGAAACATGCGATGTTTCAGGATTTGGACGAAACGGAACGATATGACGGCATATGGGCCTGTTCTTCAATTCTGCATGTATCAAAAGCAGAACTGCCTTGCATATTAGGGAAAATGGCAAAGGCAGCCAAGCCTTGCGGGATACTTTATGCTTCCTTTAAATATGGGGACTATGAAGGGGAAAGGAACGGCAGGTATTTTACAGATATGACAGAGGATACGTTTGCGCCTTTGCTGCAGGGGATAGGGAACTTAAGCATAGAGGAACAGTGGGTTACAAAAGATGTGCGCCCGGAGCGGGGGAATGAAAAATGGCTCAATTTAATTTTGAGGAAAAAATAATAGTGCCAGAAGGCAATGAGGACGGTGTGCAGCAGGAAATAGTGCCAATATTGGCAGAGCCTATAGATGTTATGACTGGCGGCACAACCCAAAGCAGGTTTTTGTATTATCAGCTTAAAATGAGCATTAAGAAGGCAGGAAAGATTGATATTATTGTGTCTTTCCTCATGGAATCTGGCGTAAGGATGATACTAAAGGATTTAAAGGATGCATTGGGCAGAGGGGCAAAGATAAGGATTCTGACAGGAAATTACCTTGGGATTACCCAGCCCTCTGCCCTGTATTTGCTGAAAAAAGAACTGGGAAACCGTATAGATTTGCGTTTCTTTAACGATAAATCAAGGTCTTTCCACCCGAAATCCTATATTTTCCATTATGGGAAAATCAGTGAAATTTATATTGGTTCCTCCAATGTTTCTAAAAGTGCGCTGACGTCAGGCATTGAATGGAATTACCGTTTTAACAGTATGGCAGACGAGAAAAATTTCCGTCTGTTTTTCCATACTTTTGAAGATTTGTTTTACCATCATTCCATAGTGGTGGATGATGAAGAACTGAAACGGTATTCTAAGAATTGGCACCGTCCCGCAGTGTCAAAGGATTTGGACCGCTATGATGATGGGGAGGAAAGCCATGAAAAAATTGAAATGATGTTCCAGCCCCGTGGCGCACAGATTGAGGCTCTCTATGCATTGGAGGAAAGCAGGGCGGAAGGGGCGGCGAAAGGGCTTGTCCATGCCGCTACGGGCGTTGGGAAAACATATCTTGCAGCTTTTGATTCTGCAAAATATGAGAAGGTCTTGTTTGTTGCCCACCGGGAAGAAATTTTAAAACAAGCGGCTCTTTCTTTCCGGAATGTACGGGGTTCAGAGGATTATGGCTTCTTTTATGGAAAGCAGAAGGACACAGGGAAATCCGTGATATTTGCTTCTGTTGAAACACTGGGAAGGGAAGACTATCTGAACGAAGAATATTTTGCAGAGGATTATTTTGATTATCTTGTAATAGACGAGTTCCACCATGCAGTCACTGGGCAGTACCGGAGGATTGTGGATTACTTTAAGCCGCAGTTTATGCTTGGGCTTACGGCAACCCCGGAACGGATGGATGGGAAAAATATATATGAACTCTGCGACTATAACGTGCCATATGAGATATCCTTGAAAGAAGCCATAAACAAGGGAATCCTTGTGCCGTTCCATTATTATGGAATTTATGATGAAACAGATTATTCCGGCCTGCATCTTGTGAAAGGCCGTTATGATGGGCATGAACTGACCGAAATCTACCAGAATAACCATAAGAGGTACGATTTGATTTATAAGTATTACAAAAAATACCATTCTAATAAGGCTCTTGGTTTTTGCTGTTCCAGACAACATGCAGAGGAAATGGCAAAGGAATTCTGCAAAAGGAAGGTTCCGGCTGCAGCAGTATATAGCAATGCAGACGGGGAGTTTGCAGAGGATAGGGACATAGCGGTAGAACGGCTGAAAAATCAGGAAATTAAAGTAATTTTTTCTGTGGATATGTTCAATGAAGGCTTGGACATTGCTTCGTTGGATATGGTAATGTTTCTGCGCCCCACCGATTCCCCAGTGATATTTTTGCAGCAGTTAGGGCGGGGGCTTCGCACTTATAAAGGCAAGGAATACTTGAATGTCCTTGATTTTATTGGAAATTATGAAAAAGCTGGTAAGACGCCCTTTCTTCTTGCTGGGGAAACTTCGTGGGATGGAAAAGGAGCTATTGGTTCCCATGATATGGAATATCCAGACGACTGTATCGTAGATTTTGATATGTGTTTGATTGATTTGTTTCAGGAGCTGGAAAAAAAGCAATTGTCTGCCCGGGAACGGATTATTACGGAGTATTACCATGTAAAGGAACGATTGGATGAAAAAGTGCCAACTAGAATGGAATTCTTTTCCTATATGGATGACGGTATTTACCAGTATTGTATCAAACATGCAAAAGAGAATCCATTCCGCAGATATTTGGATTTTCTGCATGGGCTGGGGGAACTGTCAGAAGAGGAGGAAGTCCTGTATGGGGGAATTGGCAGGGAATTTCTTTCCTTAATAGAAACGACAGATATGCAGAAGGTCTATAAGATGCCTGTCCTTTACAGCTTTTATAACCATGGGAAGCTACGTTTAGAGGTAACGGACGGGGAAGTATTGGAAAGTTGGAAAGAATTTTTTGATACTGGGAATAATTGGAAGGATTTTTCTGATGGCATATCACTGGAAGAATATCGGCAGATGACAGATAAACAGCATTTGAATAAGGCAAAGACAATGCCCATTAAGTTCCTAAAAGCTTCTGGGAAGGATTTTTTTGTTGGGAAAGAGGGGTATGCCATTGCCATCCGGGAAGATTTGCGGGAATGGGTTGGGAATGAAGCTTTAAAGAGCCATATGAAAGATATTTTGGAATACAGGACGATGGAGTATTATCGGAGAAGGTATTTGGAGAAACCGTAGCAGTAAGAAGCATTGAACTTGGAGATTTCATACATAGAAAAAGGAGATCCCATATGATAAAACCAAACAACTTAAAGAAAGGCGACCGTATAGCTATTGTAAGCCTCTCAAGCGGAATGCTTGGGGAAGATTATTGCAGCCATAATCTTGCAATTGGCACAAAACGGATGGAGGAGTTCGGATTAACCCCTGTATTTATGCCTAATGCCCTGAAAGGGGAAGATTATCTGGACAAGCACCCGGAAAAACGGGCAGAGGACTTAAAGCAGGCGTTTCTGGACGATTCCATCCATGGGATTATCGCTGCAATCGGCGGGGACGACACCTACCGCCTGCTGCCCTATTTGATGGAGAACCAGGAATTTATCCATGCGGTACAGAATTCGCCCAAACTGTTCCTGGGGTTTTCCGATACAACGGTAAACCACTTAATGTTCCACAGGATTGGCCTGCAGACATTTTATGGGCAGGCGTTTATCAGTGAGCTTGCCGAAATGGCAGAAGAAATGCTGCCTTATTCCAGGGAGTCATTCCTGGGCTGTTTCCATGGGTTCCATTCCATCCGCCCAAGTGAATTGTGGTATGAGGAACGGGTGGATTTTTCCAAAGCAGGGGTTGGGACCGACCGCATTTCCCATCGGGAAACCCATGGGTATGAACTGCTTTGTGGGAACCCGGTTTTTGAGGGGGAACTGTTGGGGGGATGTTTGGAGAGCATGTATGATATGCTGGCGTCCACAAGGTACAGGGATGAAGGTGAAATCTGCCAGAGATACTATATTTTCCCGGAAAGGGAAGAATGGGCAGGGAAAATCGTCTTTTTGGAAACCTGTGAGGAGAAGCCCGTGCCGGAGCTTCTGCGCACAGAACTGCAGGCATTGGGGCAGGCAGGGGCATTTGACGGCATCAGCGGGATTATTGTTGGCAAACCGCAGGACGAGCAGTATTATGAGGAATATAAGGAAATTTACCGTGAAATGTTTCAGGATAAGGGCCTGCCTGTTTTGTATAATGTGAATTTTGGCCATGCATTGCCCAGGGCAATACTTCCTTATGGGGCGCGGGTCCGGGCAGATTCGGACAAGCAGGAGATTATATTTTTATAAAGGATTTATTCCCGCGATGCCTTTGATTTTGTAATGGCAGGCATTATTGGGAAGGGAGGGGTTCCATGTACTATTTAAATACAAAAGCCCAAAGCCAGCTTTACCAAAAGATTGTGGACAGCCAGATATTTGTGGACAAAAGCCTGATGATAGAAAAAATATCAAAAGTGATTGGGACGGACAGCTCTTATCTGTGCATTACCCGCCCAAGGAGGTTTGGGAAAACCATAAATGCAAATATGCTTGGGGCTTATTTTACAAAGGGCTATGACAGCCATCCTGTTTTTGACAAACTTGCAATTGCTGGTACGGAGGGGTATGGGGAACATATGAACCGCTATAATGTCATCCATATAGATTTTAGCGTGTTTCCAGATTATTGCGGCGGGTATCAGGATTATATTAGGAATATTGTGGAAACGCTGAAAGAGGATTTGAAAGAACATTATCCAGAACTGGGAAACCGTGAATACCGTAGCATAAGCAAGATGCTGCAGGATACAGGGGAAACATTCCTGTTTATTTTGGATGAATGGGATTCTATATTTTATGAGAAGTTTATGTCTGACGGGGATAAAAGCAGTTTCCTTAAATTCCTGAAAGGGATTTTGAAAGATAAGCCATACGTAAGCCTTGCATATATGACGGGCATATTGCCTATCGCAAAGTATTCCAGCGGCTCCGAACTGAATATGTTTGACGAGTATGATTTTATGAACGATAATGTGTATGATGGATATTTTGGCTTCCAGGAGGATGAAGTGCAGAAATTATGCCGGAACAGCAGAGCGGTTTCTTTTGAGGATATGAAGCGGTGGTACGACGGTTATTCCACCAGCGATGGGAAAAGCCTTTTTAATCCCCGTTCCGTAAGCAAAGCATTGGTGCGGGGCATATGCCTGAATTATTGGACGGAAACAGGGCCTATGAATGAGATAGCAGACTGCATCGAACATAATGTGGATGAAGTACGTGAGGATATTGTAAAACTGGTTTCTGGCATTCCAGTAGAAGCAGAATTGGATGGTTATAGTGCAGCAGAACAAAGGCTAGAAACAAGGGATGAGATACTTTCAGCCATGGTTGTATATGGTTTTCTTTCTTATTCCCATGGTTTTTTGAAAATACCCAACCATGAACTGATGGAAAAATACCAAAAAGTATTAACCCGGGACAGCATGGGGGAAGTAAAGGCGGTTGTAGACCGTTCAAAAATGGTATTGGATGCAACCCTTGCCATGGAGGAAGAAAAGGTTGCGGAGCTATTAGAGATGGTACATGACAGGGAAATCCCCTTTTTAAAATATAATGATGAAAATGCTTTGTCCTGTGTCGTGACCCTTTGCTATTTATATGCCAGAAAGGATTACAGGATAGAACGGGAGGAAAAGAGCGGGAAGGGGTTTTGCGATTACCTGTTTTATCCAAAAAAAGGCGGGAAACCTGCGATTATTCTGGAACTAAAGGTGGGAGATACACCAGAACATGCAATTGCCCAGATAAAAGAGAAGAATTATTTGCAGAAGATAGAAACGGCCAGTTCGGTGCTGTTGGTGGGGATTGCTTATGATAAAGGCAGGAAACGCCACCAATGTAAGATAGAAGCAAAACAGATTATGGTATAATATCGGAGGATATTATACCGCCCGGAGCGAAGCGGAGTGGCATAGACAGCCATAGTTTATCACGAAGTGATTATGGTATAAT
>KE159640.1:10789-199127 GCA_000403315.2 Lachnospiraceae bacterium A2 | reverse complement strand
TAATATCGGAGGATATTATACCGCCCGGAGCGAAGCGGAGTGGCATAGACAGCCATAGTTTATCACGAAGTGATTATGGTATAATATCGGAGGATGATATGAGGGTAAGCGCCCTGTAGATGCAGATACCCCGCAGCTCTGACATCCTGTCAGTTTGCTGCGGGGTAGTTGGCTTTATGGGACATAAAGTTACATCCGCAAGGCGGAAGGTTTATGCAGGTAAAAATATCAGTATTTCACGTTTGGGGCAATCTGATGGCTGTTTCAAGCCTTAATTTGCAAATTTTACCGCAGTCCCATATGCGATTACCTCAGCCGCCCCCTGCATAATTGCAGAAGATGCATACCGGATATTTACCACTGCGTCTGCCCCAAGTGCTTCTGCTTCCCCGACCATCCGCTTGGTGGCAAGCGCCCTTGCTTCGTTCATCATATCGTTATAGGCTTTCAGTTCGCCGCCCACAAGGGTTTTAAAGCCCTGGGTAATGTCCCGCCCGATGTTCTTGGATTGGATTGTGCTTCCTTTCACAAGGCCAAGCATCTCAAGCTCTTTGCCGGAAATGTAATCAGTATTCACTAAGATCATCTTCTTCACCACTCCTTATTTCTTCGATTCTTTCCACTAAGTTGTAAACAGAAACGCCCATCAGCCCCAGCAATGCCAGAAGGAACACCACTTTTAAAGGAGCGGGTACCGGCATGATGGACCAAAGGAAAAAGTATAACATTAAAATAATTACAGTAAAAATGGTAATAATGATCGGTGCAATTAATTTTGTACTTTTCATAAGCCCTCCTTTGCCTGTTCTGTTATGTCCCATTATACTGTTTTTTCTATCTGGATGCAATAAGTTTATAGATGGGGTTGCCCATGGAGGAAAAACGTTCCTCATATTCCGTCATAATGTTTCCCTGTGCCATGGCCTGGTCGTGGTGCAGGTCCCTTGTATGCTTATCCAGCGTCCATCCAGCCGCTTCCACTTCCTCTAAGGAAAAATCAAATAATTTTTCATTGTCTGTTTTAAATTCCACACAGCCTTCTTTTTGCAGGATGGCATGGTAGCGGGCAAAAAACTGGCGGGAAGTCAGCCGGCGCTTGGCATGCCTGTCCTTGGGCCATGGGTCGGAGAAGTTCAGGTAAATTTTCCCCACTTCCCCTTCTTCAAAAATATCTGTGATGGATTCGGCTTCCATGCGGATAAAACGGATATTTTCCAACGGCGCATCTTCCATTTTCTGGAGGGCGCGCAGCAGGACGCTGGAGTATTTTTCAATCCCAATATAATTGGTCTGTGGGTGTTCCTGGGCGTTTGCCATCAGGAAACGCCCTTTTCCCATGCCAATTTCTATATGGATGGGATTTCTGTTGCCGAATATTTGATTCCAGTTTCCCTTGAACTGTTCTGGTTCCTGGACGCACCAGCGGCTTTCTGCAATGGCTTCCCTGGAACCCGGTATATTCCTTAATCTCATAAATACCTCCCAAAATTGTTATAATAAATAATAACACACCAAAAGTTGCAACGCAACTTTCAATATGGTATACTATATAAAAATTGTAATAGAATTGTAAAACAAATGAGATATTTTGTAAAATACTTATGAAACTGCCCACCATCCATATCATATGGAAAAGAACTTAAGGAGAAATTTTCATGAAAAAGAGAAAAAAATGGATCGGGCTTGTGTTAGGGGCTGTGTGCTTTTTCCAACTCTATGCGGTTCCTGTCCAAGCGGAAGAATACTGGCCGGAAGGGCCGCAGATCGCAGGGGAATCGGCGGTTGTGATGGAGGCGTCCACAGGGACGGTGCTATACGAGAAAAATTGCCACGACCAGTCATATCCTGCCAGCATTACGAAAATTATGACAAGCTTTTTGGCGGTGGAAAACAGCAGCTTAGATGAAGAAGTGACATTTTCCAAAAATTCTGTTTATCTGACCGAAGGGTCCGGGATTTCCCGGGACGTAGGTGAAGTCATGACAATGGAGGAGTGCCTGTACGGCCTGATGCTGTCATCCGCCAATGAGTGTGGGTATGCCATTGCAGAACATGTAGGGAAGGACTATGACGATTTTATCAGGATGATGAATGAGAAAGCCAAGGAACTGGGGTGCAAGGATACCCATTTCAACAACCCCCATGGGCTGCCGGACGAGGAGCATTGGACAAGCGCTTATGACATTGCCCTGATTTCAAGGGCAGCTTTGAAAAATGACGTATTCCGCATGATCGTCAATACCAAACGCCATACCATTCCTCCTACCAACAAGCATACAGATGAAACCTACCTGATTAACCACCATAAAATGCTGACGAATTATCAGGGGGACACCCAATACCTGTATGATTACTGCATTGGCGGGAAAACCGGGTACACCAGCGTGGCAGGGAGCACCCTGGCAACTTTCGCGGAGAAGGATGGGATGACGCTGATTTGCGTTGTGATGAAAGAGCAGGCGCCCAACCATTATCTGGATACAAGGATACTGTTCGATTATTGCTTTGAGAATTTCCAATTGTGGAACGTGGCGGAGAACGAAAAGAATTATGCCCAGGACATGAAAGAAAATAAGATTTTTGCAAATGAGGAATCTTTTGTGGGCATGAGTAAAGAAGGCAGCATCGTACTGCCCAAGGCGGCGGCATTTACCGACGCAGTGCCGGAAATTGTGGAAATTAAGGATTCCAAGGACGTGATCGGGAATATCCAGTACACCTACGCAGGGCGCACGGTAGGCGGGACGGAGATTGAGGTAACCGGCGCGAAGGTATCAGAATTTAAGTTCCATAAGGCAAAACAGGAAGAACAGAAACCGGAACAGGAAGAAAAAGTAGTAAAGATTAATGTCAAATACATTATTTTAGGGGTTCTTGCCGTTGCACTTCTCATTGGCCTTGGGTTTGGCATCTATTATTTGGTAGACAATTTTTATTTGATAAAATATAAGTTAGAATGCAGGAAACAGCGGAAAATGGGTTTTAAGGATATGAAATTTAAGCGGGGCAGGCGGCGGAAATAACAAAAACATGGCAGCAGCCCCTTTGGCTGGATGGCATAGAGGGAGGTAGTATATTTGGGAAAATATATTGCCTCTTTTTCTGTTCTATTCATAATTGACAGGGTAAGTGGATAAGAATATAATAAAACTGCATGTTAAATTTCGGAATGAGAAACTAAAATAGATAGATTTAAGGATGAACAGAATGGATAAAGAGTGCGGAATGTATCAGATTCTGGAAATAAATCTGACAGCGGGGAATGGAGCAGAAAAAATTATACAGGAAATTGCCGCATCCCCATTACATGGGAAATTAATCCTGCGGGATGATAAATTTCTGGGAAAAGAATGGTATGGGGAGCATTTGGTGAACCATCTGGAATTTTTCACTCCAAAAAGGGAGCTTGCCGATGCAGCGGCACTCCTGGAAAAATTATTTCCAATGGAATCCCCTGATGCCCAACAGCCTGGGCAGGAAGATCCTGGGCAGGAATGCAGGGTTTTTTTATATCAAAAAATGGAGGGGAACTGGAAGGATGGGGGGAAAAACCCAAGGATTTACTTAAAAATTGTGAAGTGGCCGTTCCAGATTCCCTTTGTGCTGGAACTGATTCCCTTTGAGGGCGCAACGCTGCCATTGCAGGAAAAGGCTTTGGAACGTGGGCAGCAGGAAGAACAGGCCACTTACCATATGTTTACGGCAGAGGAATACCTGTCCAGAAGCTTTTACCATATTATGGACGACTTGGAGCTGGTTTACAGCCTTTCATGGTACAGGGACGTTTATGGTATTTTGACAGGCCATGTGGTGGAAGGGAGGAAGGTGTCCCAAAGCTTTGGGCAGCTTCTGTTGGAAGATGCAATTCCACGTTTGGAGGAACGTCTGGAAATTATCAGCAGTTTTGAAGAATATGGGTATATGCAAAAGAGATGGGAAAACTTTTGCGGGCGCGTATCAGTCGTAAGCCAGCCGGAAGCGGAAGAAAGCCATGGCGGGGAAGAAAAGGGGGATTCCCTTGGCTCAGAAGAATGCCCCGAATGGGGACATGTCATACAGCTTTTGGTAAAGTTTATTTCCCCTGTGGTTGACGCAACCCTGCGGGACGAATTATTTATTGGGGACTGGATGCCCCAGTTTGGCAGGTATTTAGGCTAAATGGCTAAAATAATAAGCAGCAGGATGAAAAAAGCAGCCATGTAAGAAAAGTGGTAAGCAGCAGGAAGCAGAAGGAGGAGAACAGGCAGGAAAAAGTATGGGCAGCAGGGAACAGAAGGAGGAAAGCGGGCAGCTTAAATAGGAAAGCTGCTTTGTGGGCGGAAGAAATAGGAAAGGGAGAGTGTGCATGGATTTTAATTCGTTTTTAAAGACAGTGGATGATTTAGTATGGGGAATCCCGTTGATTGTCCTGATTTTGGCAGTTGGTTTTTTACTGACATTCCGGCTGCGGGGGCTTCAAATCCGCCGCCTGCCATTGGCAATCCGGAATTTGGTTGCGGATGAATCCGCAGGGGACGAAGGGGAAGTGTCAGGTTTTGGGGCGCTTTGCACAGCCTTGTCAGCTACCATTGGGACAGGGAATATTGTGGGCGTTGCCACGGCGCTGGTTGCAGGGGGCCCAGGGGCGTTGTTTTGGATGGTGATGGCTGCAGTTTTAGGCACAGTCACAAAATATGCGGAATGCCTGCTGGCTATCAAATACCGGGTGGTAGCAGAGGATGGCCATATTGTGGGCGGGCCTTTTTATTACATAGAACGCGGCATGGGGAAGCATTGGGGGTGGCTTGGGAAGGTATTTGCCTTTTTCGGCGTAGGCGCCGGGCTGCTGGGAATTGGCACGTTTACCCAAATCAATGGGATTACCAGCGCTGTCAACACTTTCTTTGACCCTGAGAACCAGTGGAGCGTGGAAATCCTGGGGAAGGATTATTCTTGGACGGTTGTTATTGCTGGCGTACTCCTGACGGCTTGCGTTGCCCTTGTGCTGATTGGGGGCCTGCAGAGAATTTCAGGGGTAGCCCAGGTGCTTGTGCCATTTATGGCAGCTACATATATTACAGCGGCTGCGCTGATTCTTGTGTTCCATTATAAGGAAATCCCGGCAGCTTTTGTGACAATTGTCCAAAGCGCATTTGGCCTGCGGGCAGCAGCAGGCGGCGCGTTGGGAGCCATGCTGTTGGCAATGCAAAAGGGCGTTGCAAGGGGAATTTTTTCCAATGAGGCAGGCCTGGGGAGCGCCCCAATTGCCGCTGCGGCAGTCCAGACGGATGAACCGGCATCCCAGGGCCTTGTGTCCATGCTGGGGACGGTGATTGACACGGTTATCATCTGTACGATGACTGGGCTTACCATTGTAATTACAGACACGTGGAATATTGGCCTGGACGGCGTGGACGTTACCACAAAAGCATTCCAGATCGGCCTTCCCTTTGAGCCGGCGGTTTCCTCTTTTATCCTGATGGTATGCCTGGTGTGCTTTGCGTTTACCACCATCCTTGGGTGGGATTATTACAGCGAACGGTGCCTGGAATATCTGACAGGTGGAAACCAGAACGCGGTAAAAACATACCGCTGGGTGTATATCCTTTGTGTGTTTATCGGCCCGTTTATGACGGTTTCCGCAGTTTGGACTATTGCAGATATCTTTAATGGCCTGATGGCAGTCCCAAACTTAATTGCGATTATTGCGTTAAGCGGCGTAGTTGCAGCGGAAACAAAGCAATACCTGAAAAAAATTGACGGCAAATAAAACCTTGTTTTGCAGCAGCCCCGTTTGCTTACATCACCTGTGCAAGTATAACGCTTGCAATCGTCCCGATTAAAGTAGTGAAAAGCGCCCCTGCCAAAGTATACCGTGTTTTCTGGACTTTGGCAGTCATAAAATAAATGCTCATGGTATAGAAAATGGTTTCCGTGCAGCTCATCATAATGGAAGTTATGGTGCCAAAATAAGAATCTGGGCCAAATTCCTTGAAAATGTCCAGCACCAGCCCTGTGGCTGCCGAGGAGGAAAACATTTTTACAATGGAAACTGGGACGAGTTCTGCCGGAAAATGCAGTGGCTCGGTAAGTATCCCAAGGGCTGCAGAAAGCGAATCCAGAAACCCGGATGCCCGCAGGATGCCTACGCCTACCATCAGGCCAATCAGGGTGGGCATAATGCCAATGACAGTCTGGAACCCGTCTTTTGCCCCTTTGATAAAGTCGTCATATACATTGTGTCGTGTCAGGAGCCCATACCCTACAATGGAAAAAATAAGGAGCGGTATCATTGCGTCGGATAAGAAAAGGAGTATTTTCAATGGGAATTACCTCCTTTTTTCTGTTCTGGCAGGGCATACATGAATTTGGCAAACACAATGCCGGCCAGGGTGGAAAAGAAGGTGGCAATCATGGCTGGCCCTAATATGGCGGCAGGGTTGGCGGAGCCGTATTGGCTGCGGTATGCAATCATATTCACTGGGATAAGCTGGAAGGAGGAAACATTCAGGATCAGGAAAGTACACATGTCCTTGCTGGCTATTTTGCTGTGGCCGTTTAATTCCCCTAATTCCTCCATGGCTTTTAGGCCGGCAGGGGTGGCTGCCCAGCCAAGGCCAAATACATTGGCGATGATATTCGTAGATATGTATTCATTTGCTTTGTGCCCTTTTGGGACTTTTGGGAACATAAAGCGCAGGAATGGGTTTAAGGTGCGGGCTGCACCGGAAATGATGCCGCAGTTTTCTGCAATGCGCATAAGCCCAACCCACAGGGACATGACGCCAAGCATGGTAATGCAGAGGGTGACGGCTTCTTTGGAGGAGTCCAGGGCGGCGTTAGTGACAGCCGGAAGGTTCCCGGTAAAGGCGGCATAGACAATGCCAAGGACAATCATAAAGCCCCATAAATAATTAAGCATAAATCAGTTCTCCAAAAAATACAGTTGTTTATATCCTATGCAGGAGATCCAAAAAGGTGCAGGGTGGGGGCAGAAATATTTTTTACAGCATTCCCAATAAATGGGAGCTGGGCAGTGCTCCGCTGGGAAGGGATATCAGGTTTATGCCAGATATTCTTCCCATTGGAACGCTGCCTGCTTTATGGTCAGGTTTGCAATAAAGTTTACCTATTTACTCCAGGTCCTCCCCATTGGATTTCAGCACTTTCTGATACCAGTAGAAGGAATCTTTTTTCAGACGCCTGCACTCTTTTGGGTCATCGTCTGTCCGGTCTACATAAATGAAGCCGTACCGTTTTTTCACTCCGTTGCTGGTGGAAACCAGGTCCAGCGCAGACCAGGGGCAGTAAGCCAGTATTTCTACGCCATAGTCTATGGCTCGTTTCATGGCTTTGATATGTTCACGCAGGTAGGCGATACGGTAACCGTCATGGATTTTACCATCTTCTGTCAGAGTATCAAAGGCTCCCATGCCGTTTTCTGTAATCATTAAAGGCTTGTTATAGCGCATGTAAATATCCCGGAAAATGTATTCCAGCCCAGTGGGGTCAATGGCCCAGTCCCAGTCGGTAGTGTCAAGGTTTGGGTTTTGGCACATTTCGTAGAACCCCGGATGTGTTTCAAATGCAGAAATATTTCCTTTTTCCCCGGAAAGGTTTACCCCTCCATAGCTGATGTTTTTGCCAGAACCTTCCGGGCAGGCTTTTGCACAGTCACTGTAGTAATAATTCAGGGCAAGGAAGTCGGATTCCCCTTCTTTTATCAAATCCATGTCACCGGGGGCAATCTCTGGGGCAAGGCCGTGGTTTTCCAAGTAAACCATGGCTGATTTGGTATACATCCCTTTAAAATAAATATCCAGATAATAGCCGTTGCGCAGATCATGGGCATTTTGGGCGGCCATAACGTCCGCTGGCTTTGAAGTGAGGGGATACACTGGGGCATAGCCTAAGGCTGCCCCAGCCATTCCGCCTGGGACTAATTCATGGACCAGCTTGCAGGCAATGGCATGGGCAAGGTTCATATGGTGGTTGATTTGGTAGCGGATTTGGTTGTTGCCCCGGTATTTTTCCGGGATATAGCATTTCTGTTCAATGTACTGGGCTATAATGCTCTGTTCATTAATGGTTGTCCAGTATTTTACCTTGCCCTTAAATTCATTTATGACATAACGGGCATAGGCTTCAAAGTCTGCTACCACCTGCCGCCCTATCCAGCCGTCGTATTTTTCCACTAAAGCCCAAGGCAGGTCATAGTGGTAAAGGGTAACGATTGGCTCTATGCCATTTTTCTTTAATTCATCAATCAAATCCCGGTAAAACTGGATGCCTTTCTCATTTACTTCCCCTACGCCTTCTGGGAATACCCGGGCCCATGCAATGGAAAAACGGTAAGCCGTAAAACCCATTTCTTTCATTAAAGCCACGTCTTCTTTAAAGTGGTGGTAATGGTCGCTGGCAATGTCGGCGTTGGCAAAGCCGTATTTTTTATAATTTTCCTGATTAATGATATCCTGCTGGGAAGCTTTTTTTCCATCTTCATAGGCCGCGCCTTCTACTTGGTAGGCGCTGGTAGAAGCCCCCCAAAGGAAATCTTTTGGGAATGCTTTTTTTTGCATAATAATCACTTGTTCCTTTCATTACGGGCGGTATGAAAATTAGTTTCACGCTATGATATTTTTTCGTTGATTAGTTTTAGGACATCTATGATTTCATATGCCATCCGTACTTCGGAGTTAATTGTCATCATAGTGTCCTGTGCGTGGGCGAACAGCAGGGAGAACCCATAGCTGATGCCGCTGGCTTCGTCTTGGATGATTTCTGTCTGGCAGTTGTGGGCAAGGGTAATTTCGTGTTTTGCCTCTTTCATTTCTTCGTCTGCCCGTTTAAAATCAAACTGCTTAGCTGATTTCAGGGCATCGGTAATCCGAAGCCTTGCATCCCCTGCGTGCATAATAATCTGCATTGCCACAGGGACTAATGGGCTTTCTTCTGTTTCTTCCAATACCTTCTTTTCTTTTTCACTCATAGTTATTGCCTCCTAGTATAATAATGATATAGCCACAAGAGCTATAAAGTTAATAAGTTACAAAGTCATATCTGATGAATAGCTGAAGGAGGGTTCCCCTTCCATCAGAGGTTATTGATAAAAATTTTTACCATGTCTGAGGTTTCCTTAATGCACCAGACAAAATATAGAGGTATAATCACTGAGGCAGGATCATTGACGACGCCTCCTTGGGAACCGGCCTTCCGGCTGGTGAAACCTCCAATTAAGTCTGTCAGTCCATTCGGTGGTGATTTATGTTTTGGCTGGTTGGGAAGCCCCAGGCTATACCTGTATAAGCCGCTAGGTTGTGTATCCGCCTTCTGGAAATGGATACCTGCCAGAAAGGATAAAACCATGCAATACCAAAAAGTACTTAAGATGCTGGAAAGCATCCCCTATCTCTCAGTCGGGCTTGATGTCGGGGCAGATTTCACATGGATGTCCATCATGCTCCCAAACGGCACCCTTGCCGGGAAACCTTTTAAGATCGTTCATTCCGATCCCCAGTCCCGGGAACTTGCCGTCGCAAAAATAAAGGAAGCACAAGAGGCGTATTCTCTTAAAAGCCGCTGCTTCCTTGAGTCCACCGGGATCTACCACATCCCACTCCTGTGCTTCCTTCGTGATAAGGGTTTTGACTGCTCGGTCATTAATCCTATCATTACTAAGAATAGCACAAATATGAACGTAAGGAAACTACATAATGATAAATTTGATTCAAAAAAAGCTGCCAGGGTAGGGCTGGATACTTCCCTGAAGGTTTCCATCATCCCTGATGATGAGGTCATCGACCTGCGTAACCTGGTCCGGGACTACTACTACTTCAAGGATCTGCAGTCCGCTGTCGTCCTGAAGCTCACTGCAGAGCTGAAAGTGTCATTTCCCGCATACCGGAAAGTGTTCAGCAAGGTCACCACCAAGACTTCCTTAAAGCTCCTGGACGCCTACCCGCTTGCGGAGGATCTTCTTGCTGCCCCAAAGGAAACGGTGGTGGAAACAATCCGCTCCACAGCACGTTTTGGGGAAAAGTATGCCCTGGCCAGGTATGATGCCCTGCGGACTGCAGCGGAAGATGCCGCCATCTTTGGACGGGCCCTGAAAAGCAATTCCGTCCGCATCCGGCTCTACATAGACTCTTACCGGGAGTACCAGAAACGCCTTGACACAATTATGGAAGCAATCCATGCTACTGTTGATGGCCTGAAAGACAGTCCGGTTTATGGCCGTATCCTTCTTCTTCAGCCACTGCGCGGCGTAGGCTTCATGAGCGCGGTTGTCCTGGTCGCAGAAATGGGCTCTTTTGACCTGTTCCCTTCCCCGAAGAAGCTGTATGCCTACTTCGGCCTGGACCCTGCCGTAAAGCAGTCCGGGAAGTTCAACGGGGACAAGGTACATATGTCAAAAAGGGGTTCCAGCCTCGCCAGGCGCATCCTGCATATGGTGGCGCTCAATAACCTTAAGGTGGACAAGGGCAGCGGGATGCCTGTAAATCCGGTCATCCACAGCTATTATGCCGACAAATGCAAAGCCAAGAAGAAAAACGTGGCTGTCGGGGCTGTGATGCACAAGATATGCAACATCATCTTTGCTATGCTCCGGGACAATAAGCCGTTTGAGGTCATCACTCCTCAGGAACACTGTAAACGGTATCTGGCAGCGCATCCTGACAAGGTACAGAGCGCAGCTTAACAAATTTTTATGAGTCTTGAAAATTTCCATAGGGGTGGGCTTATTAAAGTTACCCTTTTTTACATCAACCGCTTGAAAAAAACTTTTTAATCATTTTTCATTTTACCTATTGACATTTCTTAGCTGGACTTAAGCTGCTTCATCAGCAAGTTTATTTTTTTCAAATACTTTAAAAAATGGATACCAGATTGCGGTGTAAATCACCAGTAAAACAGCCCACCATAAAATAGCCCTCATATCCTGCGTAATCATGACGCTGGAAGCCGGCGCAGGGATTTGGCCTACCTGTACCATCATGGAAGGGATTTTTAAAAGGCCTGCGCTCATTAAAATCCAGACATAGGTGGGTCCTACAATGGCATTAATCCATGCCGGGAGCATTAAAAGGGGGTTGAATACAATCGGCGTACCAAACATCATGGGTTCGTTAATATTAAAGACAGAAGGTGCGATAAATACCCGCCCCAGCATTTTAAGCTGCTTGGATTTGGAAAAACACATCAGGATGTTTAGGCCAAGTGTTGCGCAGACCCCTCCCATGGTGATAAATGCCATGGTAAAAAATGCTTCTGAGGTTACAATGTTAGCGGCTGTGCCCCCTGCTGCCACGGCGTCAATATTTTCTTGGATGGCAACCATAAAAATTGGCGTGGTAAGGGCGTTCCATAGCCATGTGGAAATACCCAGAGTATAGAAAAATGCATATAGCAGGGAAATCAGGATAAATCCCGGCAATGTCTGGGCAACCTTTGCCAGCGGCATGAATATTCCTACAATCAGTTCCAATATATTGATATTTAATTTAAATACCAAAACCATGGCAATGCCAAGGACAACGACATTTGGTATAATAACATTAATCCATGATACCACAAAATCTGGGATGCTGCTGTTCTCCAAAAAATGCAGCTTTGCCCAAAGGTGGAATACCAAAGATACACACATCCCGCATATCATGCCTACTGCGATGCCGGTTGGGCCTACATTTCCCAGAAACCCGGAAAAGCTGCCGGCCTGCTCCCCGCTTGGGGTGGAAAGCATAAGCATGACGCAGATGGCTGTCAGCCCGGCATTTATCAGGTAAGCGGGATGCTGCAGCTTTTCCATGCACTGGTTCGCCATCATAAATGCAATCATGATGGAGATAAGCCCGAAGCTGTAATTTGCGATGGGCGACAAATCCGGCAGCGTTGGGACAAAGGATTTGATAACGTTGTAAAAGTAAATTAAGGAGCCTGTTAAGATAAATGGGACCACTTTCTGCATGGACGCGGAAATTGCGGCAATCCATGGTTTCGAAAATAATTTATTGGCATTTGGCGCAAAGCTTTCGCTGAGCCAGTTCATTAGCTTGTTCATGATAATCTCCTTTTCTGCCGTAGCCTACTTCCCTTCTGCCAGTGATTTTGCCAGGTCAATCAGCCGCGCTCCGTCCAGAGATGCATAGATGTCTTGGGGAATCACGCCTACTTTTACATTGTAAGGCGCTGCCGTTTCCTGAAAGGTATCCAGTTCCATGGCATAATGGGGGCCAATCAGCAGTACGTCAATATAATTTAAGTGTTCTGCCACTTCGGAATGGCTCCTTGCTTCTACGCTCACGGAAAGCTTTTGCTTTTTTGCAACTTTTCTGGCGTTGCTAGCCAGAAACCCGCTGGACATGCCAGCGCCACAGCACAGTAAGATTTTTAAGTTTTCCATAATCAGTTTCTCCTTTTTGTGTTAGTATTGTTCCGCGGTGCGGGAGTTCCTTCGGGGTGCGCACCCGTCTTGTTACTGTTATTATCCATGATTTTTAAGGTTCCCTCAACTTATCTTTTGCACTGTCCGGTGCAGGGGCGGCTGACAGGGTTTTGCACCGAAGGGTGCAATTTTTGAGTTGTTTTGGCGTTCTTTTCCGCCTATAATAAAAAGAAAAACATTGCCATTGGCGGATGTCAGGGGGTGGTTCCATGCAGAGAAAATTAAATGAGCTGTTGAAATATCTGTCAGGACAGAACAGGCCGCAGACCAGCGCAGAAATTGCCAATGCCCTTTCCATTTCCGTAAGGTCCGTAAAAAACCATGTGAAAGAAATTAATTCCTTGTATGGCAGGAGGGTTATTTTTTCTTCCCGGAACGGCTATCTGCTCAACAGCCAAATTTCTCCCCACCTGCTGGTGGATGACTTAGGTGAAAGCATCCCGCAGACTTGGGAGGAACGGGCGTTTTATATGATAAAGCAGTTGATTTTAGGGCATACCTCCAAGTTGGATTTGTTTGATTTATGCGACACCCTTTGCATTAGTTATTCTACAGTGAAATCTGTTATTTCCAGAATGAACAAAACTTTTTCCTCTTACCAGGTGGAATTTATCTGTGAAAATGACTGTGTCCATATCAAAGGGAAGGAAAAAGACAAGCGCAAGCTGATTAGCTATATTATTAATGAAGAATCTGGGGCAAGCTTTATGGATATACGGCAGTTGAAGGAATGTTTTCCGGGGGTTGATATTGACAGGCTGAACCAGATTGTGGTATCGGATTTTAAGAAAAATGATTTTTACTTAAATGATTTTGCAGCAGTGAATCTTGTACTGCACCTGCTGATACTGATTGGCAGGGAATTGGCGGGGAATGTGCTGGATTCGGAGCCATCCTGTTATGTTGTGGAGCATGGCCGGGAACAGCAGCTTTTGGAGGATCTTTGCGATGATTTGGAGGAAACATTCCAAATCCATTTGAATGAATCTGGGCGGTTTGAACTCTATATGCTTATGAAAGCAAACGCAAGCTATTCCCTTTCTGACGGAGGACAGGATTTAAAGGCGCTTGCAGGGGAAGAAATTGTACGTCTGACAGAATATTATATGGAGCAAATCAAGAACCGTTACCTGCTGGATTTATCGGGGGAAAGCTTTATGGCGCCATTCTGCCTGCACCTGAAAAATTTGCTGTTCCGGGCAAAGGCTAACTGCCCTGCGTCCAACCCCATGACGGAATCCATTAAGCGGAGCTGCCCAACAATTTTTGATATGGCAATTTTTATTGGGCTGGACTTGATGGAGCGTTACCAGATTTCCGTACCAGAGGAGGAGATAGCCTTCCTTGCCATCCATATTGGCGGGGAAATTGAACGGCAGAACGCCAATTACTCTAAGATTTCAGCCGTGCTCCTGTGCCCGGATTACCGGGGGCTCTGTATGGAGCTTTCCAATAAGCTGATGCTTTCCTTTGGGAACCAAATGAAGCTGATTGGTGTGGTGCATAATTTGGAGGAATTGGAATCCTTTACGGAAAAGACGCAGGAAATAGGGTTTAAAATGCTTTTTACCACAATCCCAGTAGAACAGGGCATCCATAAGGTGTATACGGTGGTAAAGATTATGCCCTTTAATTTATCTTCCCAATACCATCTGATTCAGGAGGCTTTGGTAAAGTATGGGATGCTGTACAGCAATTATAAATTGCGGACTTGTTTCCATACATTTTTTGAGGAAGGGCTTACTCTAATTAATCCGGAAATAGGGGATTGGGAACAAGTGATTTCCTGCCTGTGCCAGAGGCTTTATGAAAAAAATTATACAAACAAGGATTTTGAGGAGAAGGTATTTAAACGGGAATATGCTGCAACAACGGCTTTTGGGAGCATCGCAATCCCCCATTCCGTGGACATGGATGCCATCAAGACCAGCATAGCCCTTGCAATTTCAAAAAAGGGCATCCCTTGGGGGGAAGATACGGTCCATTTGGTACTTTTGCTGGCAATCAATAAGGCGGATAAGAAAATATTCCGTTTCCTGTATGAAGCGTTGATTTCCCAGTTTGGGGAGGAGGGCATGATGCAGGAGGTGAAGAATTGCAGTTCATTTCAAGAATTTGAAGCATTGATTAATAGCAGTATCCCTAAAGATATGGCATAAAAAGGTACCTGCCCCATGCAGACGGTCCGGGGACATTCTTTCCAGAGTGTTGTCCTGCCTGCAGGGGAGGTTCCTTTTGAAAACGGCATTATTACTCAGGCTGCTCTTGCACTTCCTGTGTATCGGCAAGGTTGGATACAATAACCGCAGCAAGGATAATAATGCATCCACAGACCATACGGAGCGTCACCTGCTCATGGAGGATGAGGATGGAAAATAAAGTCCCAAATACGGATTCCATGGACAGGATAATGGCTGATTTTGTTTCATCCACATACTTCTGGCTGGCAGTCTGCAGAAGGTAACACAGGGCGGTGCTGACAACTCCAAGGTAAAGGACGCTGAGCCACCCCTGTGGGGTGACATGGAAGTTTGTTTCCCCAAAGAGGAACAGGCAGGCGGCAGACAGGAGGACGGCGGTCAGCATCTGTATGAAGTTCAGGACTACAGCCCGGTATTTTTTCACAAATTCACTGGTGAAAAAAATCTGGAAAGCAAAGCCTACAGCGCAGACTAATGTCAATGCATCCCCCATGCTGAGGGACATGTTTTTTTCAAGGGATAAAAGACCTACCCCTACAATTGCCATGGCTGCCCCTGCAATGCTTTTCCGGTTGATTTTCTTCCTTAGGAGAATAAAGGAGATAAATGGCACCAATACTACATTCAGTGCAGTTAAAAATGCATTCTTAGAAGGTGTAGTGTACTGCAGCCCGACAATTTGGAAGGCAAAGCCTACAAAAAGGGCAGTTCCCATCAGGATTCCGGCCTGCAGTTCCTTGAAATTAATCCCTTTCAGTTCCCGTATGCTTGCAGCCCCCATCAGGACAGATGCCATTAGGAACCGGATAGCCATAATTTGGAAGGGGCGGAGGCTCTCTAATGCCATGTCGCTGGCAACAAACCCACCTCCCCAGATAATGGTTACAGTAACCAGGCCTGTAATTGCAAGATATTTTTTCATGATATTGATATTCCTTTCTAAAAATGTTCCCCATAGAAAATGCAAGGGCTTTGTGGTAAATTTAGGTTCAGGATAGGATATCCTGCTGATGAAAGAATATTTATGTTTTACACCCTGTTTTATGTGGCAGAATAATAAATGTTGTGATTAGTTCCGTGTAATATCATAGCATAATTTGCCAGTTTTGTGGCAGTTCCTTGCAGGATTTCCCGGAACTTTTTTAGAATCCAAGTATTTTTGGGAATTGTAAAAGTTACAGGCTAAAAAGATATGGGACTTTCCAGGGGGGATATGGTATAATATTGATAAATATTATACCGCCCGGAGCGGAGCGAAGTGGCATAGGCGGCCATAGCTTATCACAAAGTGATTATGGCATAATATCTTATGATATTATGCCGCCCGGAGCGGAGCGAAGTGGCATAGGCGGCCATAGCTTATCACAAAGTGATTATGGCATAATGAAAAGATATAAAAGTTTGGGAGGAGGTAACTCCATGGACAGCTACCATACAATTAACGAAGTTTTAGTAAAGCTTTTTAATGAAATTATGGATATAGAGGAAAAAGCCATTATTACAGAAGAATTTAAGGACATTTCTAATAATGACATGCATATTATCGAAGCCATCGGGAAGGGGGAGCCCAGAAGCATGTCTGCAGTGGCAAAATCATTGTCCGTGACAGTAGGGACATTGACAATTGCAATTAATAACCTTGTGAAAAAAGGGTATGTCAACCGGGTGCGCAGCGAGGAAGACCGGCGGGTGGTTTTGATTTCCCTTTCCAGAAAAGGGGGGAGAGCTTACAACCACCATAAAAAATTCCATGAGGAAATGGTGAAGGCAACGCTGGAGGGGATGGATGAGGGGCAGGAAGAAGCCCTTGTATTGGCGCTGGAGAACTTGAGCAGGTTTTTCAAAGGGTATGGAAACTAAAGTGTAATGTATCAGGCAGATACGCTCTAGGACGGTGCAAATGGAAGGAGATGTGGGATTATGTTGCATATTTATTATGGAGATATGCCAGAAGCTGTGTTCAACACCTCTGTATATTTTAAGAATGTATATGAGGATGCGTGGATTAATGATCCATTTTCAAAAGAGATGATATTGGATGTAGATAACTGTGCAAAATGGATATTGGAAATTGGGAAACAGCAGGATATTACCATTAATTTGCGCCACATTATGGATTTTGGAGAAGGAGAATTTGAGATAGAGATATTAAATACAGAGCAGATTGTCCATAATATGGAAGAATTAGTACGGGTTGCTGGCCTATATGTCTGAAAGGTGGAAGGTATGAAAGGAACACATAGGGTTGTAATTCAAAATAGGCGTATCCGTTATGATTTTGAAATCCGCAGGAACCTGACAGTAATCCGTGGGGATAGCGCAACAGGGAAAACTACACTTGTGGAAATGGTTGGGGAATATGAGGAACATGGGGCCGAAAGCGGTATAAAGTTAAGTTGTGGCAAGCCGTGCGCTGTCCTTTCTGGAACCCATTGGAAAGAAAATCTAGCTAGGATTGAAGATAGTATTGTATTTATAGATGAAGGAAATAAGTTTGTTTTTTCAGATGAATTTGCTTCTTTAATTCAGAAAACGGATAATTATTATGTGATTGTTACAAGGGATAGCATACCCTCCCTGCCATATAGCGCAGAAGAGATCTATGGCATACGCAATTCTGGGAAATATGGGACATTGAAACAGACACATAATGAATTTTACCATTTGTATCAGATGGGGGATGTTCCCAAATATATTTTACCAGATGTCGTTATTGTAGAAGATTCAAATTCTGGTTATCAGTTTTTTAGCAATGTTTTTCAGGGCACGGAAACTGAATGTATAGAGGCGGGAGGAAAACAGGAAACCTTATACCTGAATTCTATTGAAGGTATGGCCGAATCCATTGTCGAGGGAGGCAATATAACCATTGATGAATGTATTCCAGAAGATATGGTGGATTGGTAAATGTATAAAATTGTTTTTACGGGACAGGAATTGAAGGATTTGGAAAAATGAAAGCTGTCCCAGTTTTTACAAAGAGGGAAGAAACTTGTAGATATCATCCGGGAAAACCCTTATCAAAAACCGCCAGAAGTTCTTTTTTGCGGAAGCCTAAGATTTAATAAGCCTTTACACGTACTGCATTATCCATTATAATATAGGAAACAGCCATATTACAATATAACAGTGAAAAGGTGGTGAGAAGTATGGGTATGAGCGATCAACAGTTTGAGGTATATAATGCTTTAATAATTTTTATCGATGAATTAATTGATAAAGAAAAGGATGAAAAAGAAAGAGAAAAACTTAAAATTAGAAAGAAAAATATTCTTGCAAATAATAAAGAAATAAAATAACAGACAGCAAATCCAACATCCCAAAGGTATAAGGCATAAAATTTTTATAATTAGAATAGCCGGAACATTCAGGTTTAAAAAATAAGTTGAATGTCCCGGCTATTTTTTTAAAATGCTCTAGGGGCAGCGATTGTAAATATCCATGAGTATAGGGCAACCAAAATCTTACATAAGTTTCAGACCGAAATATGCAGCACAATAGTAGCGATTTTAAAGTAAATCAAAATAGAGCAGATATCTACAATTGTTGAAATCAGCGGAGCAGCCATCAATGCTGGGTCCAAATGGACATGTTCTGCAATCAGCGGCAGGGAGCAGCCGATAAATTTTGACAAAATCACAATTGCAACCAGTGCAATGGCAATGACAACTGCCATCTGGAAGTCTTTGTACTGAATATAAATCCGCAGCCCATTTACCACGGCAAGCACTGTGCTCACAAGGATTGCAATGCGGAATTCCTTAAATATCACCTTGAAAATATCTTTAAATTTAATTTCATCCAGCGCAAGCCCCCGTATCATTAGGGTGGAGCTTTGGGAGCCGCAGTTTCCCCCCGTTCCGGTCAGCATGGGGATAAAAGAAACAAGGAGGGGATAAAGCTGAAAGGATTCCTGGTAATGGGTGATAATAGAGCCGCTGACTGTGGCAGAAAGCATCAGCACCAGCAGCCATGCAATCCTGCTTCTGGCATGGGAAAATGTGGAGGTGTTGAAATAGCTGTCCTCTGTGGGCGTCATAGCAGCCATTTTGGTAATATCCTCGGTATTTTCTTCCTGCATAACATCCATAGCGTCGTCGAAGGTGACGATACCCACAAGGCGTTCTTCCCGGTCTACCACAGGGATTGCCAGAAAGTCGTATTTATTGAATACTTTGGCAACTTCTTCTTTATCCTCATGGGTGTCCACATGGATGACGTTCGTTTCCATTATGTCCTCTATCTGCATGGAATCCTCTGCCATCAGCAGGTCTTTTACAGAGACCATGCCAATCAGCTTCCGGTTTTCTGTCACATAACAGGTATAAATGGTTTCCTTATTGACGGCTGTCTGGCGGATACGGCTGATCGCTGCCCCAACCGTCATTTCTTTCTTGATGTTTACATATTCAATTGTCATTAAGCTGCCGGCGCTGTCCCTGGGGTAGTTGAGCACCTGATTTATCATTTTCCGGGTTTCTTCGTCCGTGTTCCGCAGGATTCTCGCAACCACATTTGCCGGCATTTCTTCAATCATGTCTACGGTGTCGTCCAGAAAAATATCGTCCATCACAGCCCGCAATTCCCGGTCTGTCAAGGTGTTTATCAGGGTTTTTTGCATATCGCGGCTCAGATAGGAAAAACTGTCCGCCGCTTCTTCCTTTGGGAGAAGCCGGTACAGGAGGGGGATTTCCTTTTTGTCAATTTCATCAAAAAGGAGGGCAATGTCGGCAGAATTCATGTTGCTAAGCATCTGCCGCAGCAGGGAATATTTCCGCCCTTCCAGTAATTGTTCCGCAAGGCGGTGGATTTCCTCAATTTCCATATCGGTGAAATCCATGTCGTCTAAGTTCATGTTGTCTGTGGTTCCCATGGCAATCCCTCCTTTGTTGCAGTATTCAGATTTGGGGTATCTCGCTGATAACTATCCTTATTATGCCATAATCACTTCGTGATAAGCTATGGCAGCCAATGCCACTGCGCTGCGCTTCGGGCAGTATAATATCTTATGATATTATACCATAAAGTATCTTAAATTACCAATCGGATATTTCTGCATAATGGGCAGCGGGAAGGAATAGAATAAAGGGAGTATACCGCAGGAAGTGCATTTTTATGATGGAAACAAAAATTTTTTGGGAAAAATGCAGGTTACGGAAGGGAAAAATACGTGGCAAAATACGGCTGCTGGCGCTGGCAGCGTTTTTTATCCTGCTGGCGGGATGCGGCGGGAACGGGGGGAGCAAGGAGGAATTTTCTGCCTACCTGAACCAGATTTTCCGGTCGGAGGTTACGGGAAGCACCCTGAATATGCACTATAACCTTGCCCATCCTGAAAATTATGGGATTACAGATTACAAGGTTACCTATGGAAATGTTTCTGCGGGCAGGGATACTGAGGCAGCAGCCGTTTTGGAAAACTGGAAAAAGAACCTGAAGCGGTTCCGGAAGAAGGATTTGCCAGTTTCCCAGCAGATGGCTTATGATATTTTGGAGGATTATATCCTGCAGGAGCTTCCAGCGGGGAAGTTCAGCCTTTACCAGGAAATTTTAAAGCCTTCCACCGGGTTCCAGTCCCAGCTTCCGGTGCTTTTGGCGGAATATAAATTTTATGATGAAAAGGATGTACAGGACTATTTGGAACTGATGGCGGAAACCCCTGCGTTATTCCGGAAAATCATGGATTTGGAACGGATAAAGGCGGAAAAAGGCCTGTTTATGGCAGATTTTGCTGTGGATGACGTGGTAGCGCAATGCAGGAGCTTCACCCAGGACCCAGCTAATAATTATCTCCTGTCCACATTTGACGACAGGGTGGATGAAGCCGGGTTCCTTACGCCCGAGCAGGCGGAGCAGTATAAACAGGTAAACCGCCAGATTGTGACAGGCGAGATGGTGCCAGCTTACCAAAGGCTGGCGGAAGAACTGTCTGCCCTGAAAGGTTCCGGGAAAAATTCCGGCGGGCTCTGCGGCCTGAAAGGAGGGAGGGAGTATTATGAATATTTGGTAAAAGACACCACCGGATCTGGAATGTCCGTGGAGGAAATGCAGGCACAGACGGAAGCCCAGCGGAAACAGGATTTGGCAGAGTTAGCCCAAATTGCCAAAAACCATCCAGACATTGGGCAAAAGTGCGTCAATTACCAGCTCCCAACCGAAGAACCAGAATTAATCCTGAAAGACTTGCAGAGGAAAATGCAGCAGGATTTCCCATCGCCCCCAGAGGTTTCTTTTCAGGTAAAAGAAGTGCACCCTTCCCTGGAGGAATACACAGCTCCGGCTTTTTACCTGACGCCCCCTATTGACGATGTTTCCCAGAACTGCATTTACATCAATAAGTCAAAGGGTGATGAAAAAATCCAGCTTTATACCACCCTTGCACACGAAGGCTTTCCGGGGCATCTTTACCAGAATGTTATGGAACGAAGCTGCGGCTTGGAGCCGATCCGCAGCCTGTTTGGCAGCAGCGGCTATGTGGAGGGCTGGGCAACTTATGTGGAAATGCAGTCCTATTACTATGCAGATGTGGAACAGGACGTATCCGCCTTCCTGCAAAAAAACCAGTCTGCCCTGTTAAGCCTTTATGCCACCGCTGACATGGGCATCCACTATGACGGCTGGACCCTGCGGGATACTATAGATTTCTTTGCGTCCTACCAGATTGCAGACAAAGCTACGATCCAGCAGATTTACCAGTTGATAGTGGAAGAACCTGCCCATTACCTGAAATATTATATTGGCTATTTAGAATTCCTGAATTTGAAGGAATATGCAAAAGAGAAATTCAAAGAGGATTACAGCGACTATAAATTCCATGCCGCCCTGATGGAAATGGGCAATGCGCCATTTTACATATTAAAAGAATACCTGCCGGAATATTATTAGGCTTGTTCAGGACGGACTGAAACGGAGTCTGGCTCGCTAGACTTTTTATCCGTATGTTCCAGTAACTGCCCATATACTTCCCGTTTTGAAATCCCCCTGTCCTTAGCCACCAGCTTCATAGCTTCTTTCCGTCCCATTCCCTGCTGTTCATAATGGGCCATATGCTCCTCCAAAGGAACCAGCTCCCAGCTTTCCTGCTGTTCCTTTGCAATTTCCTGCTGGCTTTTTCCTTCAATGACCAGCACGAATTCCCCTCTTGGGCCTTCTTTGGAATAGTAAGAAACAGCCCCGGAAATAGTTGTGGCAAAGGCGGTTTCATATTTTTTGGTAAGCTCCCGGCAGAGGGTAAGCCTGCGGTCCCCAAGGGCTTTCAGCAGTTCTTCCAGTGTTTTTTTCAGGTGATGCGGGGCTTCGTACAGGATGATGGTCCTGGTTTCCTGCCCCAAGGAAGAAAGTATTGTAGCACGCTCCTTTTTTTCCCGGGGCAGGAAACCTTCGAAGGCAAAGCGCCTTGTGGGAAGGCCGGACATAGTAAGCGCCGTGATGCATGCAGACGCCCCTGGGAGGGAGGTTACGGAAATGCCAGATTCTTGGCAGATGCGCACAAGTTCTTCTCCCGGGTCGGAAATGCCGGGTGTGCCGGCGTCTGTAATTAATGCAATATTCTGGCCTTGCCGCATCTTTTCTGCAAGCTGGTAGGCTTTTTCAATTTTATTGTGCTCGTGGTAGCTTGTCATGGGGGTTTTTATATTAAAATGGTTTAAGAGCTTGATGGAATTGCGGGTGTCTTCCGCAGCAATCAGGTCGGCTTCTTCCAAAACCCGCAGCACTCTTAAGGTAATGTCTTCCAGATTTCCAATTGGGGTAGCGCATAGGTATAGTGTTCCCTGCATCGTGTGTTCCTTTCTTTTAAAGTCCATTCCTCAAAGTTTTCCAGTATGAGGATTAATACCCATAAATATCATAAATTTCATCTGTATACACGCCCGGTTCTTTGTATACAATCAGCGGTTTTTCTACAGTAATCCGCGGGTTCCCCCCGCGGAGCCCTTCGATCAGCACCATATTGGGCTCCTTGTCTGCAAAGGGATACACCAACTGCATCCGTTTTGGCTCCAATCCATACTGGTGCATCAGCACCATAATCTCAGCCAGCCGGAACGGGCGGTGCACCATATAAAACCGCCCCTGGGGCTTTAGGGTTTTGGCGCTCTCCCGTATGACGTCCTCAAGGCTGCACAAGAGCTCATGGCGGGCAATTGCCTTGGATTCATTGGGGTTTTTCAGGCCATGGCAGTCTGTCATATAGGGCGGGTTGGTGGTGACAACATGAAAAGAAGATGCCCCAAACTGCTTGGAGGCATCCTTGATATTGCCGGTTTCTATGGTGATTTTATCTTCCAGATGGTTTAGGCGTACGCTCCGCCTTGCCATGTCGGCGCTTTCCGGCTGGATTTCCAGGCCTGTAAAATGCTGCCCGTTTGTTTTGGCTTCCAGCAGGATTGGGATGATGCCTGTCCCAGTCCCAAGGTCAAGGACGGTTTCCCCTGGCTTTACTGTGGCAAAGCCAGAAAGCAGGACGGCATCCATGCCAAAGCAAAATTTTTTGGGGTTTTGGATAATGGAATACCCATTCCGGTGGAGCTCGTCCAGCCGCTCATTTTCCAATAATTGCACCGATTGGTTCATTTCCGGTTCCTTTCTTCGTCAGTGAAGCTTAAATCCTGGATTTCCCCTTATCTTCAAGGGCGGAAAGTTCTTTTATTTCCTCTGCGGAAAGCTTCAAGTGCTCTTTTTTTCGTTTTGGCTTGAACTTAAGCTGGTTTACCCGGTATTCCCGGATTTCTTTTTCGTCGTCCACCTCCACCAGCACTTTCACTGTCTGGCGCAGCACGTTGACGCTGTGTACTTCCCCTTTCAGGCGGTCGTCAGTGGTTACGTAGTCCCCGGTATTGGGAAGGCGGCTGTTTAAATATTCGTAAGTTTCTTCCTCATTTTTCAGGCAGCACATAAGCCTGCCGCAGACCCCGGAAATTTTGGAGGGGTTCAGGGAAAGGTTCTGCTCCTTTGCCATTTTAATGGATACCGGGGCAAATTCGGAGAGAAAGGTATTGCAGCAAAGGGGCCTGCCGCAGATGCCGATTCCCCCTAAAATTTTAGTTTCGTCCCGGACGCCAATCTGCCGCAGCTCAATCCTGGTGCGGAATACGGATGCCAAGTCCTTTACCAGTTCCCGGAAATCAATGCGCCCGTCCGCGGTAAAATAAAACAGCAGCTTATTGTTGTCAAAGGTATATTCTGCGTCCACCAGCTTCATTTCCATTTTGTGCTTTTGGATTTTTTCAATGCAGATCTTAAATGCTTCTTTTTCCTTCTGGTGGTTCCTTTCCTCAATTTTTTCATCCTCCGGGGTAGCAACCCGGAGGACAGGCTTTAGGGGCTGGATGACTTTTTCCGGCGGAAGTTCCTTTGGGGCAATCATCACGGTACCATATTCCACCCCCCGGGCAGTTTCCACAATCACATGATCCCCCACGGCAATTTTATAATTTTTGGGGTCAAAATAATAGATTTTCCCAGCGGTGCGGAACCTGACTCCAACTACTTTTATCATCATTTAATTCTCCTTTATAGTCAGCAGCAGCAGTTCCATGGTAAGGTCGAAATTTACATTGGCATTCAGGCGGCGTTTGGCCTTTTCCAAAGCTTTGATAATGTTTTCAATCCCCTCGTAGGAGCTTTTGCTGGCCTGTTTTTTGATATTGTAGACCTCATCTTTGAAAATCAGGCGGTTGACGTCGGATGTAGCCTTGTAAAAAATGACGTCCCGGTACCAAATCATCATAATATCGAAATAGTCGTTGATTTCCAGCTTGTATTCGCTGATTTGCTTGACAGCTTCCATCAGTTCGTAAAGTTCAATCTCCTTTATCCGCTTTAAAAGCTGCAAAGATGCATTTTTTATCTCGTTAAAATCCTCGGATTCTGCCAGTTGGATGGCTTTTCCTACATTTCCCTGGGCAAATGCGGTGCAGATGTCTGCCTTGTAGTCCGGGATTTGGTATTTTTCCATTAAAAATGTGCGGATTTTCCCATCGGGGACAACTTTTAAGTCCAAAGTAATGCACCGGGATATAATTGTCGGAAGGAAAGTGCCCGCGTTGTTTGTCAGGAGCATGATGACAGCATAAGCCGGCGGCTCCTCAATTGTTTTTAAAAGAGCGTTTTGGGCCTGCTGGTTCATTTTCTCCGCTTCATCAATAATGTAAATTTTGTAATGGGACGCGTAGGGCTTCATGCCAACTGTGCCATTGACCTGTTTCCTTATGTCCTCCACAGAAATGGTATTTGGCTTTTCATGCTGCAAATAAATGACGTCAGGGTGTGCGCCTGACAAAACCTGCCTGCAGGAGAGGCATTCCATGCACCCTTCCGTGCCATGCTGCTGGCATTGCAGGGCCATGGCAAAGCTTTTCGCCAGGGCCATTTTCCCAGATTGGTCCGGCCCGTGGAAAATATAGGCGTGGGATATTTTGTCCATGGAAATTGCATTCTGTAAATGTTTCTTGATTTGTTCATGTCCGATAATGCTTGAAAAGCCTGCCATAAAAATTCCCCATTTCTGTATAAGTTAAAGTTGTGGGAACATCCGCTGAAAAAGGGTGGGTTCCCTTGTTTTATGCTGCAGCTTCTGAAAGCAGCCTAGGTGGAGATATCCAGAAGGAGCCCGCGGATTTCCCCTACCTTGCTTAAAATTGCAAGATGGTCTTTTTCATCTTTTACCAGTTCGCTGGCCAGGTCGTCTAAATTTTTATCCACCAGCTTTACAATGCCATAAACCCGGTGGCGGCCCCGGCGGTCTAAGAAGTTTTCCCGGGAAAATTTGTGGGAGCGGTTGACTACTTCATTCATAAAATCCTTTACCAGTTCCCGGTATTTTTTCATATCGCGGATATCCATATGCTCTGAGAGCTTTTCCCCCTGAGCAGTAATGTCGTTCATCAGGCCGTTTAGTTTTTCTTGCAGTTCCGCTTCCTCTACCTGGCTTGCCAAGGTGAACTTGAAGCTGCCGTCCCCTTTTTCTGCTGTTTGGGGGGCGTCCGTTGGCTGCAAGGCATTAATGGAATCTACTTTGAGTGCCATGGAACCACCTGCCTTTCTGTTTTTAAGATATAAGGTTAGGATGCCAGAAGGGTGGGCTGCACCCGCTCTCTGCTATATATTGATGCGCAAATGAATTTGCAATGGCAATCTATGGCATGAGATAGCGCCAAAGGTGCTTTTGGCATCCGAATCTATAATCATATTATCGGTTTTTTCCCCGGTATTGTAAAGTTAAAAATCCATGCAGGCTACATATTCGCCTTAATGTGGGCAATAATGTCGCGTGTGCAGGAACCCAGGTCCTTGTTCTGGAAGAAAACGGAAATTCCTGCTTCTTCCAAATGCTTCTGGGAAAAATCTTCGTCGTCGGCCAGGAACCTGCGGCATAATTCCTGGTATTTTGGATCAGGCTGGAGCCGTTCCCGGTTCAGCGCCCGCTGGAGCCGTTCCCCGTCCTCTACTTCCACATACAGGGGGATTAAAAATTCCCGGCCAAAATATTCCTGTAATTTGCGGTAAGATTCCAATGTGCCGATAATCAGGTAATGGCAGCGTTCCAAATGGATTTGGTGGTCGTTGACGGTAAAATATTTCCAAATGCCATGCACGGTATGGTAGGTGCGCAGCTCAATAATTTTCCCCTGCCGCTCCAATTCCTGCTGCTGCCTGTCTGTCAGGAAGTAATATTCCACGCCGTCCTGTTCCCCGTTCCGGGCTGGGCGGGTGGTGTAAGGGACCAGCGTATTTAAGGAAAGGGATTTTTCAGACAGGACACGTTTGTAAATGGTGTCTTTCCCACATGCGCTTTTTCCCATTAAGCAAAATATTTTTCCCATGGCGTTCTTTGGTATCCTTTCTTTGGGCGGTGCCAAACTTTGGGTTACAGGCAGCCCTTCTATAGTATAGTATAGAAGGGGGAAAATTGCAAAAGAAATTGTGAAAAAGTGGTGGTAAAATATGGGGAGGGGTTGTTTATTTTTGTTGAGGCGTTGCATGTTATAGCAAAAGGAGCAGGTAGCTGCAGGGATTGAGGCAGATCGGATTGCGGATAGCCAAACTTTAAAAGGTATAAGGAAAAGATAGTTTATAGAAGAAATAATATTTTCTTAATATCTATTAGATATACATGCGTAAAACAATAATACTTGACAAATAAAGAAAGTTGTGGTAACTCTTATTTTTAAGAAATAATATATTTATTTATAAAACATTATATTTCATAAAGAAAGGAGTTCAGTATGCAATTCATTTTATTCGTTTATCTTTTTATAGGAATATTATTTGTGGTATATTTGATTTTAGGAATTAAAGCTTTTTGTAAATATTTGAATGAAGATACAGAGAGAGATAAAAATATATTGAAAGCAAATGGTACGAAGCCGAGGAAAAAGGAGTAGGATTTATTGCTCGGATGGTAAAAGCAGAAATCAAAGATATCAACTACGAAGGAAGATTGCCTTAAAACAGTGTCCACTGGTAGAGCGGGCATCGGATTGTGTCAGCCACAATCCCAGTTTGAAACCATTTTTAGAGAAAAGATAGAAGGATAGCAAATAATACGGTGACGACAAAAGCAACAACTAGCCTGGTGGGTGCTTTGCCACTATAAAAGAAAAGAAGAATCCTCAGATGGTACTGCCATACCAATCTGGGGATTCGTTTCTTTTGCCCACATGGACTTTTTATCTCTTTTTGCCTATTGGCATTATAGCATATGCAGAAATCTTTTTCAATATACTTTTGACAATCTAAAAATTTATCCTTTACCTGATAATTCACATTTTTACCACCCGTATATTCTTCCCGCCCATATCGCTCAGCCCTTCCACCGACAGCCCCATCCCCTGGCATTGGGAAATCGTCCGCAGCAATTTCCCTGTCAGGATTTCCCCGGGGGCAACGAGGGGGATCCCCGGCGGGTACAGGTAAATATATTCTTGGCTGACATGCCCAATGGAAGCCTTTAAAGGCAGCACTTCCGTGTGCTGGTCCATTGCCATGGAGATGGACATCCCAGGCTTTGGGGTTTGGTAAATCAATTCTGAAGTTAAGAGGTGCTCCGGTTCCCCATATTCCGCAGGCCGGTTCTTGTGGTCGATATCTTCCAGCGCGGCTATAAGGCGCTGGAGCCCTTCCTTTGTGTCCATCAGGGAAGTCAGCGCTGTCACGTAATGGCCGGAGGACATTTCCATCTGCAGGTGGTAGGTCTGCAGCAGGCTGTCATAGAGCTCCTTTCCGGTAAGCCCTGTCCTTCCCACTGAGATTAAAATTTTGGAAAAATCATGGGCAAAGCATGACTCCGGTGGGCAGGAGGAAGGGGAAAATACCTTTAGGCGGCGCAAGGCTTCTGATTTATGGTAAAATTTGGCCAGTAGCTGGGTAAATTCTGTCATCCGCGGGACGCTTTCCTCCCGCATAAAACGGATGCATTTGTCAATGGAAGCCATCAGCAGGTAGGAAGGGGAGCTGGTCTGGTAAATGCCAAGGAACCGTTTCAGGGAATTCTTGTCAATCCGTTTGGAATTGACATGGAGCAAGGAGGCCTGCGTCAGGCAGGGGAGCGTCTTATGCAGGCTCTGTATCACCACGTCTGCGCCGCACCTGAGGGCAGGGGCAGGGAATTTTTTGGAAAACATAAAATGTGCCCCATGTGCTTCGTCCACAATCAGCGGCACATTGTGGGCATGGGCAATGTCCGCAATTGCCTGAATATCGGAAACAATCCCGTCATAAGTGGGGGATGTGAGGAATATGCAGCCCGTTTGGGGAAATTCCTCCAATGCCTGTTCCACATGGGCTGGGGGGATGGAGCCTGATATGCCAAATTTTGTGACGGCAGGCAGCAGGTATATGGTTTCCAGTTCCCGCAGGTAAGCAGCATGGTAAGCGGACTTGTGGCTGTTCCGGGACATGAGCAGCGTGCCTTTCCGGGGAAGGGCTGCGCTGATTGCGCTTAAAATGCCGCAGGTGCTGCCATTGACAAGGTAAAAAGTGGATTTTGCCCCGAACATCTCGGCAGCGCGCATCTGGGCTTCTTTTAAAATGCTTTCGGCATGGTGCAGGTTGTCAAACCCTTCGATTTCCGTAATGTCTAGGGAGTAAGGGTTTGGCAGCTCCAGCTTGCCGCTGCGCTTGTGCCCCGGCATATGGAAGGGGTAACAATCGCTGTCGGCATAAGCCTGTAATTTTTCGTCCAGGTAAGAAGATTTTTGGAGGGTGTAAAAAATGTTATTTGGCATGGATAGGCCTCCTTTCAGCAACGGGCGCATCTATGTAACTTTATTGTAACACAGATTAGGGTTTAAGGAAAGGAAAACAGCCCCTGTGGTAAGTGGGCAAATGCTTATAATAAGTATTTCTCCGTATTGAATTTGAATCTTTTCTGTAGTAGAATAAATACATTGGGTTTTAACAATGATTTGCAGAAAATAGGAGGAACAGAAAGTGAAAGCGAAAAGAAGCATTAGCGGAAGAATACTGCTGAACACACTGGTTATGATGATTTGCTTAGCAGTCGTATTTGTCGTGTTAATGACGCGTTCCATGAAATCGTTGACAGACAGCGTGCTGTCCGATGTACTCCCGTCTATGACAAAAACGGCAGCCCAGAATTTGGAAAGCAACCTGCACATGCTTTCCGACAGGTTTTTTATGATTGGGGAGAATGAAGCAATTGCGGACGTGGGAAGTTCCACGGGAATCGGAAGCTCGGATGAGGAGAAGCTGGAGGTGCTCCGCAATGCCCAGTCAGGGATTGAATTTGCTTGGCTTGGCCTGTACAGCGCAGAAGGGACCTTGTTTTTAGGGGACGAAAAATGTCCCCAGTCCGTGCAGGACCATAAGTTTTTCCCACTGATGCAGGAAACACAGAACATGGTCATTGACGATGTTTATGAAAATGGGGATATACTGGAGATTGCAGTGGGGCTCCCAATCAAAGATGCGGAAGGCACGCTGAATTATTATCTGGTGGGTGCTTATAATTACAGCATTTTAAGCGATGTGCTGAGCAGTATCAATATCAGCGCCAATGGGGAAGCTTTTATTGTAAATGCAGAGGGCCGGATCATGGGCCACAGGAATACCGACCTGGTTCGGGAACAGGCGGACATGGCCGAATATGTGGGCACTCAGGATATCGAACAGAAGGTAGTGTCCGGGCAGACTGGCGTTATGGCTTACGAGCATAAAAAGGATATGCAATTAATCAGCTATGTCCCGATCAGCGGGACGAATTGGTACCTTGCCATTATTGTGCCTCGGAATGACTTTATGGGTCCGGCAAATGACAGCATTATGCTGGGGATTTATATTACAGGGGGGCTTTTGGTTGTCGCAGGGCTGTTTACCATAACGTATGCGGCCAGGATTAAAAATTCACTGAAAGGGGTTACGAAGCGGATTGAGCTCTTGGCCAACGGCGATTTAAAGACCCCTACAAGGATTAGCCGGACAAAGGATGAAACACACACCCTTTCTTCTTCCCTAAGCAATACCGTGGAGAGCATTAATGGGTACATATCAGAGCTGTCTAAGATCCTCTCCAGTATTTCCGAAGGGGATTTTGACGTGTCGGTAGAAGGGGAATTTTATGGGGACTTCATTATAATGAAGGAATCCCTGAACAGAATTATTGTATCCTTAAGCCAGATGCTGATTTCTGTGCAGGATTCCTCCAAAGAGGTGCTGGAAACAGCGGGGATTGTGTCGGAAAGCGCAGTACAGGTACATACCGGCTCCAGCGAGCAGTCAGATTCCCTGCTGGTGCTGACGGAAGAAACAAAAGCAATTGAAGAAAATATTTCCGAGGTGGACAATAACACCAAGGTTGCCGGCGAACTGATGGGAAGGGCCAGGGCCAGCATGGATGCCGGGGATGCAAACATGAAGAACCTGTTAGCGGCAATGGAGGATATTAATGACAATTCCATAGAAATTACCAAGGTAAACCGGATCTTGGAAAATATTGCGTCCCAGACCAATATGCTGGCGTTAAATGCTTCCGTGGAAGCCAGCAGGGCAGGGGAATTTGGGAAAGGCTTTGCGGTGGTGGCCGCTGAAGTCAGGGAGCTTGCCGCACAGAGCACGGAATCAGCCAAACATGCTTCCGAGGTAATCGGCAATTCCCTGAAAGCAATTAAAAATGGCGTTGCCTATGCAAAACAGGCTGCAGAATCCTTTGACGACATCAGCGACGTGACAAACAGGATGACGGACATTACAAAACGCCTGGAGGAGTCTGTAAGCGTCCAGAAGGAATCCCTGGAAACTATGGCGGAACAGATTGCCCAAATCAGCAATGTAGCCCAGCGGAACCTGGATGCAAGCTATGAGAGCACTACTGCCAGCCAGAAGCTCCACAAGCAGGCGGAAGGGCTGCAATACATTTCCGGGCAGTTCCGGTTAAGGAGGGATAAGTAAGATGGGAGAAAAGAAATTAAAGCTTATGTCAGCCATTTGCTGCATGTTGGCCTGTCTGCTGGTTTCCGGCTGCAGTAGCCAGCAGGCGAAGGCAAAGTGGAAAGACGGATATTATACGGCGATGATGGAAGAATATGATTTTGGATGGAAGGAATATGTTACCATCTGCGTAATGGACAATAAAATTGTAAGCGTGGAATTTAATGCTAAGAATGAAAGTGGTTTCATTAAGGCCTGGGACAATGCTTATATGAAGCAGATGAACCCTGTGTCGGGCACTTACCCCAACCAGTATACCCGTTACTATGCGTCAGAATTCCTTGCAAAGCAGGGTACAGATGAGATTGACATGATGGCCGGGGCATCCCATTCCGGGGAGAATTTCCATAAGCTGGCTGCTGCGGTACTGGAATGTGCCGAAAAGGGGGATACAGAAATTGCAATTGTCCCGGCCGGGGAGGAAAAGGAGTAAAAAGGGGAGCATGTAGTTACAAAGAGGACGGCTTAAAGCTACACATATTTATGGAATAATGAGATACAGTACAAAAAGCTTTTATCGCACTGCGGCGGGTCTGCCCCAGCGAAGCGAGGGTACCCGTGCGAATAGAAGATGTCATTGCGTGACCGCACTCGGCGCAGCAAAGGTTCTAAGCGCTAGAGCGTGTTCAGAACGGACCGAAACGGAGTGTAGACACCAAGCCCCTCATGAGTGAGGGGGTAGGGGAGCTGAAGTGGGCTTGCCCACTTTGCTCTTCTATAGGAAAGACCTCTGCGCAGGATTCTTTGGTTTCATTTCTATCTTTTTGGCACATTCTGCCTGTCCCAGACGTTAAACATTTTGAAAGGAGGTTTTTGCGTGTCCTTAGACCTCAGTGAACAGTATGATAAAATTTACCGTTACTGTTATTTTAAAGTAAACGACCGCTGCGCAGCAGAAGACCTGGCTCAGGAAACCTTCCTTCGGTATTTTTCCCATACTCCGTATATCAGCCGGGGCAAGCAGTTAGCCTACCTTTATACTATTGCCCGGAACTTGTGCGTGGATTATTACCGGAACCCACGGCGGGATGAGGAGCTGCTTGGGGAGGCCGCAGAAGGCGGCTTTGCCAAAAGTCGGGAACTGGAAGAAAAATTATCGGAAAGCCCTATGGAGCAGGTAGAAACAGCTCTCCATCTGCAGAAGGCATTAGAGCAGCTTCCTGTGGAAATGCAGGAATTAGTGGTGCTCCGCTATGTCAATGGGCTTTCTGTAAAAGAAATCTTAAAGATAACCGGAATGTCCCGCAGCAGCGCATACCGGATGGAAAAAGAGGCGCTGCGCAGGCTGAAACGGCTGCTGGCGTAAGCCTGCAGATTTCATTTCAGGGTAGGTGTTGTATTTTCATGGAGAAATAGGAGGGAACTAACATGCCAAGGCTTTTCAAATATCAGTTAAAAAAAGAGATGCAGCAGGCTTTCCCGGCGCCGCCCCCTCAGGGGAAAGAGGAGTTTTTAAGGGGTTTCCCATATCCCAAGGCCAAAAGGATAGAAATGGTGGGGGTGCAGGTAAGCTATATCCGCAAATGGACATGGGCACTGTCCCTGCTGGCAGTCGCGTTGGCTTTGTTGGCCGGACGGAATTTCGGGCAGGAATCCAGCGGGTTTTGGATGCTGTCCTGCCTGTCTGCAGCTATGCCGGTTTTGGCCGTATTGGCAGTGACGGAAACTTTCCGTTCCAGCGTGTATGGCATGGCGGAACTGGAGATAGCGGCAAAATATAACCTGCCCCAAGTGCTTCTGGTGAGGATGGGCATTCTGGGAGGTGCGGATATCTTACTGATGCTCTTAGGGGTTCCATGGATTGTGCAGGAAGGCGGTTTCAGCAGTTTACGGGCGGCAGTGTACTTATTAGTGCCGTGGGTTGGCACCTGCGCCATTGCCTTCCAGATTGAAAAATATGTGAAGGGGCGGGAGGGCATATGGTGCTGCGCAGCGTTTGCCATGTTCCTTTGTGCGCCTTCCCTTGCCGGCAGGCAGTTTTGGCAGCAAATTTATGGAAATGGGACTTTTTACCTTTGGCTTGCTGCCCTGGTTGTTTTTGCAGCGGCTATGGGAAACCAAGTATGGCGCATCTGCTGCGCATCCAAAGGATTGGAGGAATGGAAATGGAACTTATTTTTGACAGGGTAACGAAGCAGTACAAAGAAAAAATTGCGGTAGACCGGGTATCCCTTTCCCTAACTCAGGGGGTTTACGGGCTGCTTGGGGCAAACGGGGCGGGAAAGACCACGCTGATGCGGCTGATGTGCGGGGTCTTAAGGCCGGACAGCGGGGAAATCCTTTATAACGGAACCAAAGTGGAGGAAGAAGCTTACCGGGACATCCTCGGTTACCTGCCGCAGCAGTTTGGATATTATCCGGATTTTTCCGCCATGGATTTCCTGATGTATCTAGGCTCCTTAAAGGGGATGCCAAAAAAGAGGGCAAGTGAGAAGTCACGGGAGCTCTTGGAACTGGCAGGTTTATCCCATGTGGCAAAAAAGAAAATCAAAACCTTTTCCGGCGGCATGAAGCAGCGGCTGGGTATTGCCCAGTCACTGCTTAATAACCCGGAAGTCCTTGTGCTGGACGAACCCACCGCAGGTCTGGACCCAAAGGAGCGGGTAAAATTCCGGAATATAGTTTCCAAGCTTGGAAATGACAGGATTGTGCTGCTTTCCACCCATATTGTATCGGATGTGGAGCATATTGCGGACGTGATCCTGCTGATGAAGGACGGCGCGATTATCCATAAGGGCAGCCTGGAGGAAATTATCCAGGCCATTGAAGGGAAGGTCTGGGAATGTACTGTGGACAGCCATGCCGCAGAGCGCCTTATGGGGCAATACCCTGCCTTAAACGTCCGGGAGGAAAAAGAGGGCACATTCCTGCGCCTGGTATGCGGGGAGAAGCCTGCGGAACATGCCGTGCAGGCAGCGGCAACATTGGAGGATTTGTACTTATATTATTTCAGCGGGGAAGGGCAGATGTGAGGAAACCAATCCCCATAGTAAACCAGCAGAAAGGAGTTTTGGGAGATGGGAGAAGTGCTGCAGTTAGCAGGATATGAATACCGGAAAATTTTTAAAAGACGGTCTACATGGATTGTGTTGGCGCTGGTGCTGCTGTGGACATTATTCAGCGGGCTTGGCGGCGCCATTGGGGATTTTTATATGGAGGGGGAAAAGGTGGATACCCATTACCATATGGCAAAACAGGAACGGAAGGCCTTGGAGCATTTAGAAATCCAGGAGCTCAATGGCCAGTTTTTCCAAAAAATGCAGGAAACGCAGGACGCATTTTACCAAAGGGAGGATGGTTTTTTTTCCAACGATGCGCCGGAAGGGGGCTGGGCAGCTTATTGGAACAAGTATTATGAAGCCTATGCCCCTTACGAAAACCTTTCCATGCTGCTTGCAATGATGGAAAACCGCCTGGGCGGCTTTGCCGGGGAAAAAATTGATGGGACAAATTTTTATGCCTTACGGGAACGCATGATGGATTTGATTTTCAGGTTAGAAGAATTAAGCGAAGGGGAAATTGCTTTCCACAAAGAAGAAAATGCAAGAATAAAAGAGCCTTACGCTTATGGGAATATGGCCGGGTATCATAATTTTTTCCAGATGCAGACGCCAAATTTTATTTTTATTGCCTTTGCAGTGGCAATTATCCTCGCCCCCATGTTTGCAGGGGAGCACACTTCCCATATGGATGCGCTGGTGCTGTCCACACGCTTTGGGAAAAATAAGCTGATTTGGGCGAAGCTTTTGGCTGGCAGTTCCTTTGCATGCTTTAGCTCCATTGGATTTACCTTGGTGTTTTTGCTGGAAATTCAGGCCATTTACGGCTTAAGCGGCTGGAACCTCCCCATACAGGTGTGCACGGATGGGTTTCTCTTGAACCTTCCCGTAAATATGCTTGAATTTTTGCTGATTACACTTTTCTGTTGTGTGTTAGCGGCTGTAATGACGGCCATGGTGGTGATGTTCCTGTCTGCGAAAATGAAATCGCCGTTTGGCGCTATTATCCTTAGCTTTGTATTTGTGTTTGCGCCAATTTATCTGGTGCAGCTTGCTGGGGGCAGCCGCTGGCTGTTTCTGCTGGTATGCAGCCTTCCAACTGCCATGTTTTACCCAGGGAGCGTGGCAGCCCATCAGTTGCTTTCGGTGGGAGGGCATTATTTTTACTTTTTCCAATGGGTTCCGGTAGCCTATTTGTGCCTGTTCCCTGTTCTTGCTTTTTGGATTTACCGCAGTTTTAAAAACCATCAGATCCGCTAGAGCGTGCCTGAAAATGCGTTTAGCGTCCTGTTACAAAGCATTTTCATATATTTTTATTCCCGCGGGCAATGAGCCAAGTGGCTGCCTGCAGGCATTTGGCGACTGCCGCCGGAGTAATAGTTCCTATATTAAAAAAGGACAGATGCATAAGAAGAAAAAAACTGCGTATACTATATTTCAGGGCAGCAGTATGCCAAGAATATTTCTGATACCATGTTCCGGCAGCGGGATGTTACTGTTCGCTCCTGAGCCGTGTACTGTGCTGCACGGCTACAGGCCAATACAGTAACATCTGGATCAAAGTAGGAAAAAAGTCTTAGAAATGAATTGACATTTGCCAGATAATGGAATATAATAAGCATATCAGCGCGGGGTGGAGCAGTCTGGAAGCTCGTCGGGCTCATAACCCGAAGGCCGCAGGTTCAAATCCTGCCCCCGCAACTCTTTTTATGGTTCGTCTAACAACCGTCCAACCAGCACATCCCTGTGGTTGATAAACATTTCCATGATTTGATAGCTTTCTGTATCTTTGTAATCGCAGCATTTCAGTTCCCCATTGTCAAATGAGAGTATATAAGCATCAGGAATCCCAAGCAGGATAGGTGAATGGGAAGCCAAAAAGAACTGGGAGCCGGCTTTTGCCATTTTGCTGATTTGCAGGAACAGGCTGAGCTGCCGCTGTGGGGACAGCGCTGCTTCCGGCTCGTCCATCAGGTATAGCCCCGCATCTTCAAAGGACTGGAAATAAGCCAGAAAGCTTTCCCCATGGGAGTGCTCATGGAGGGATTTTCCCCCATAGCGGGCGTAGTAGATCTCTTTTGGCGTATAGCCCCGGTATTCCTCTGCTTTGGTTGCCACGTTAAAAAAGCTTTCTGCACGGAAAAAGTAATTGGACGCGGCACGGCGGTAACCTTTGGTGAGGGTGATGCCCTGGTTTAATTCAGAAACATCGTCAAAGGTGCTGAAACGGTAATTTAAAGTCCCGCCCTCTGGGTTAAACCCATAGGCAACTGCAATGGCTTCTAACAGGGTGGATTTCCCTGAACCGTTTTCGCCTACGAAAATCGTAATATTTTCCGGGAATTCCAGAAAGTTTATCTGGCGCAGGGCAGGGATGCCGTGCGCCAGATATGAATTTTCGCTGATTTTGTTCCAGTCAATTTGTAAGCTTCTTATAAATTTATCATTCATGGGTTTGCCTTTCTTTTGCCGTCCTGAAAAGCAGGCGGCGATGGGGCGTGTTATGTTCTGCCTGAATATAGTATAGGGGAAATAATCTTAAAAATCAATGGAATGGTTGTTGTATTTCCAAGAAATACATATTATAATTTGAAAGGTATTTCCGTTTCGGTACGGATACAGAAAGGATTTGAGGTTATGGTTTATGAGAATATATTAGAAGCAATGGGGAATACGCCCTTAATCCGCCTGAACCATATGGCGGACCCAGACAGCGCCCGGGTACTGGTGAAGTTCGAGGGGCTGAACGTAGGGGGTTCCATTAAGACAAGGACGGCTTATAATATGATAAAGGATGCAGAGGAGAAAGGCCTGATCCGGGAGGATACCATTATTGTAGAGCCTACCAGCGGGAACCAGGGCATTGGCCTTGCATTGGTTGGGGCTGTCCGGGGCTACCAGACGAAAATTATTATGCCGGATTCTGTCAGTGAGGAGCGGCGCAAGCTGGTGGAACATTATGGCGCGGAGGTTATTTTAATCCATGATGCAGGGAATATTGGCGCTTGCATTGAGGAGTGCCTGCAGACAGCCCTTACCATGGCAAAAAATGACCCGCGGGTATTTGTGCCCCAGCAGTTTGAGAATCCTGCCAACCCAGCAGTGCACCGTTCCCAGACGGGGATTGAGATTTTAAGCCAGGTGGATGGGCCAATCCATGGGTTCTGCTCCGGGATTGGCACAGGAGGTACCATTACGGGCGTAGGGGAAACCATAAAGGAAAAAAATCCTGACATGGAAATCTGGGCAGTAGAGCCGGAACATGCGGCAATCCTTTCCGGCGGTTCTATTGGGACCCATTTGCAGATGGGCATTGGTGATGGGTTAATTCCAGAAATCTTAAACCAGCAGATTTACGATGGCGTCTGCATTATCACGGATGAGGAAGCCCTTTCTACTTCTAAGCGTCTGGCGGCAGAAGAAGGGATTATGTGTGGGATATCCAGCGGGACAAATGTAGCGGCGGCGTTGAAACTGGCGAAGAAGCTGGGCGCCGGTAAGACAGTGGTAACAATACTGCCGGATACGGCGGAACGGTATTTTTCTACGCCGCTGTTTGGGTAGTAGGAGCTTTTATTGCAGATGCCCTGTTTGTATGGGGATTTGCCCCCATACCTTGTGCTGCAGGGTTTATGGGAACTGTAAGTTCCGATTATGGAAATAGGGCTGATGTAAAATAAGGGGTATCTACGGCATAAGGTACAGGTATTCCGTGTATTCTTGCTGTTGCTGTAGGAACCCTGTATTTTGCATCAGCTTTTTTTCATAGGATTAGGGCGTCAAAAGGGTTTCAGGCAGGGCATTAGTGGTTTCCTTGCTGTAATTGTTCTAGCTGCCGCTTTAATGCTTCAATGGTGTCCTGTTCCAAAAGACGCTGTTTCTGTTCTTGTATCGTGTTCTGGCTTTGCTCCAGTTCTCTTTTATTTTGTTCCTCAATCATATGACATACGGTATTTCTGTCCAATATCCGCAATGCTTCTGAATACATTCCCAACACCTCCTCTGGGTTCCTGCGTAAGCTTGCTGCCTCCCGGTAAATCTGTTCCAGCTGTTTTGGGGAAATAATGAGAATTTACCAGAATTGTAAAAATTAAAATTAGTAGAGTGATGCTACCATGGCGGCAGTGGAAAGCCAATTCATTTTATAATCTTTTAAGAAAAATTTTTTTCTGGAAAACGGCTAAGGACAGCAATGGGGCGCCGCAGGAAAGGCACGAAGGCAGAAAATATTTTTCAATCACGTTTTATAGGCAGGGGCTGGGAAAGACACTTCCTGCAGCAGACAAATTTTCTGCCAGGTCTTTCCTGTAATCTGGCGCTTTGTCATGTAAGCTATTGATGGTACAGCCAAAGCTGGCTGGATTCCCTGTGGCATGGATATAGCGCCCATCCCCCAGATAAAGGGCCATATGCCCAGGAAAGTACAGAAGGTCTGCGGGCTTAATCTTGGAACATGGTATTTCCCGGACAGGGAATCCCCCCACAATGGCAGCATCCCGGTAAATCTGGATGCCGCACATATAATAACTCATAAATGCAAGGCCAGAACAGTCAATCCCAGCATGGCTTTTCCCACCCCAGCGGTATTGGGTTCCGAGGAAAGATATTGCATAAGTTAAGATAGCAGAACGAAGCTGGGATTCCATTTGCGGCATGGGTTCCGTAGCTAGTTTTTGCAGGGCTCTTTGGCACAGGGGGGAGTGGAAGGAAAGGTACCCAAAAGCTTCCCCGGAAATTTTCACTTGTTCCAGATCCCCAAGGCGCAGCAAGGAGCAGGAAGGCACGAACCCGCAAATTCCTCCTGCCGTCTTTACTTTCTGCCATCCTTCCTGTGGGTTCCCTACAGCCGTTACTGTGCTTCCCAGAAAGAGCGTGCACAGGATACAGGCCTGCACCTTTGGCTCTTTTAAGATATCCGTAACCCCTTTGCAGAGGATAGCAGGCTCCAGGTGTTCCCCATCCGGGACATAGCAGTTCCCTGAAGCTTTAGCCCTGCTGCCCCAAAATCCCCACCAGGCATATTCCTCTGGCAAAATTTTTCGGAGGGCGGAGCCAGCTATCCATCCCCGGTATCCATAGTGGGTCACGATTTCAAAAAAATTCCCGTATCGCCTTAGAACCTCCACAGGCCATCCTGACAAAACTTCATCTGAAATACACATTGTTTCTGAATTTTCATAAAGGAACGCAGCCGGTACGCAAACCACTCCTACATCCATAAATTTCTCCCCCATTTCACGCTGTCCCATATGGGAAATTTGTTTGACTGTTACAGCATTTCTTTATAAAATGCCAGTACATTCTGATAGAAAATTTTATCAATTTCCCCTTCGTGGAATCCCGCTTTTTTCAGTTCCTGTTCCAGCAGGTCCATGCACCCGCAGTTTTTCAGTTCCAGATTGTTGTCAATCCCGTCAAAATCAGACCCCAGCCCGATACAGTCTATGCCGCCTATATTTGCAATATGCCGGATATGTAACACAATGTCGCTGACATAGCTGTAATAGCATCCCAGCACATTGGGGGTATGTGAGAGGAAAGGCCCATAATAATTTGCGCCGATGACGCCGCCCTTTTCCGCAATGCTCCGGATTAAACTGTCTGGCAGGTTCCGTCCCCGGTGGCAGAGGGAACGGGCATTGGAATGGCTGGCGCAGATGGGTTTTTTTGCAAGCTTGCATACATCCCGGATTCCCGCGTCCGACAGATGGGAAACGTCCGGGATAATGCCAAGGCGTTCCATTTCCGACAGAAATTCCCGCCCCAGCGGTGTCAGCCCCCGGGACTGGGACAGGTGGCTTGCAGCCGGTTCGCCAGGAAACCCCAGTCGGTTGGGGTAATTCCAGGTGAATGTCATCATCCGTATGCCAAGCTGGCGGAACTCCTGCAGTTTTTCTATGCTCCCCTCACAGGCGTCCCCTTCTTCCAATGTCATTAAAGCAGACATTTTCCCCTGCTTTTGGTTGTTCAGTATTTCCGGGTAGGACGTTACCAGCCGTATCATGTCCTTGTTATGTTCCAGTTCTTCCTGAAACAAGCAGATTTGGGCCTTGCAGTCTTGGTATGGGGAGGAGGTATCCCGGATATCGAGGAACATGGCAAAATTTTGGAGCAGATACCCAGAAGATTTCATTTTTTCCAAATCTAGCTGAAAATGGTTGTTCCTCAGCCTGACGTTTTTTCCACGTTTTTTTTCCCCATACATACGGGAAATGGTATCGCAGTGCATATCTATAATTCTCATAGCAAGTGCCTCCTTTCTTACAGTATACTATGAAAGCAAGTGGTTTCCTAGTAATTTTTACCATGGATTTAAGACATTTTTGTCCGGTTGGAAATAACCCCCCCCCCCCCCAAATAAATGCTGCCTTAAGAAATTGTAATATATTTAAGAAAAGCCTGTTAAAATGGAAAAAAACGGGAAACAGGGAAGGGGTGGAGCAAATTGGGACAATTAATTAAGGTTCAGGACATGTGTAAAATTTACAACCCCGGTGAAAATGAAGTCCGTGCGCTGGACCATGTGAATTTGTGGCAATTATCGGCCATTCCGGTTCTGGGAAATCTACGCTGATGAGCAGGGGGAGCGTTATTTTAATTACCCATGATAATGAGATATTTGAAGGAACTGGAATCCCAGAACCAGAAGGCGGAGCTGAATGTAAGGGCAAGCCAGCTAGGCTATCAGGATTCCGTAGATAAATCCAATGAAGCGGCGGTAAGGCAGGCAGATGCGAAAGCGCAGGAACTTGCAGATTTAACAGCGGCAATTTCCGGGGAGGCACAAAACGGGCTTGAAAAGGGCGGCAAGTATGTTACAATGAAAAAAGAATCAAGCGGCTTGCATGCCGCAAACAGAATGTGACGCAATGGCAGGGAAAGGAAGGGAGCAATATGGCAAATCAGGACAGGGAAGAAAAGACCAGGCAATTTCTGGATATGGTAGGGCAGTCGGATAATATTGTATTTTTCGGCGGCGCAGGGGTTTCTACGGAGAGCGGGATCCCGGATTTCCGCAGCGTAGACGGCCTGTATAACCAACAGTATGATTATCCCCCGGAAACTATTTTAAGCCACACATTTTACCGGAGGAAGCCGGCGGAGTTTTACCGCTTTTACCGGAATAAAATGCTGTGCCTGGATGCAAAGCCAAATATGGCCCACAGGAAGCTGGCGGAGTTGGAAGCGGCAGGGAAGGTGCGGGCTGTAGTGACCCAGAATATCGATGGGCTGCACCAGCTTGCAGGGAGCAAAAAAGTACTGGAGCTCCATGGGAGCGTCCACCGGAATTACTGTGAATCCTGCCATAAGCTTTACGATGCAGCATACATGTTGGAAAGCGAAGGCGTGCCCCGCTGCGGGGACTGCGGTGGCAACATTAAGCCGGATGTGGTGCTCTATGAGGAGGGGCTGGACAACCAGACCATACAGGAAGCTGTTTTTTATATCAGCAAGGCGGATATGCTGATTATCGGCGGCACATCCCTTGCAGTCTATCCGGCGGCAGGGCTTGTGGATTACTATCAGGGGGATAAGCTGGTGCTGATTAATAAGACCCCTACCCCAAGGGACAGCCAAGCCGATTTGGTGCTGCAGGAAAGTATCGGGGAGCTGTTTGGGAAAATTACGCTGTAAGGAATACATCTGTGCCATAAGGAGGAATAATTATGCCAATACCATTTGAAATTGGGGACATTGTCCGCCTGAAAAAGCAGCATCCATGCGGCAGCCACGAATGGGAGGTGCTCCGGGTGGGGGCGGATTTCCGCCTGAAATGCCTGGGCTGCGGCCACCAGGTAATGATGGCAAGGAAAATGGTGGAAAAAAATACAAAAGGAATCCGTAAAAAAGAAGGGGAATAAAATAGATGCAAAAGAAAGGGCGTAAAAACATGGCGGGAAACAGAAAAGCTGCAAGTGGGAAAAAAGCGAAAAGGAAGGCGGCCCTGGCTTCACTGTTATGCCTGTTCCTGCTGTTCTATGCCCTTTTGGTAAACTTTTTGGTAAGCGCCGCGCTGGTGCCTTCTTTTATGGAAAAGCTGGAATCCTTTGAGCGGATTACAGAGGAAAGCTATGCAGCCCAAGTGCAGACATCAGATATTAAAGGGAACCGGCAGACGGCTTTGGACGATACCAGGGAATGGCTTAAGGCAGCAGAGCACAAGAAGCTTTCCGTGGAAACCCCGGATGGATATACGCTGGCTGCAGAGGAATTCCCTGCAGATACCAATGGGGAAACTCTTTTGGGAACAGAAGAAACGCCCGGGGGTGCACCTGCTGCTGGGGACATTTCAGCAGAAGATAGTGCTCAGGGAGCCCAAAATGCTTCTTCTGGAAAGGGGAGCCACAAGTGGGTATTAATCCTCCATGGCTATACTGGCTGGAAAGAAGAAATGTACCCGTTTGCATATTGGTACCATGGGCAGGGCTACCATGCAGTTGTCCCGGATTTGCGGTGCCAGGGGGAAAGCGAAGGGGATTTTATCGGTATGGGCTGGACGGACCATTTTGACTGTATGCTGTGGATTGACTACATCCTTTCCCAAGATGAAGAAGCCCAGATTGTCCTCCATGGCCAGTCTATGGGCGCGGCAACGGCCCTGATGATGTCTGGGGGGAAGCTCCCGGACAACGTGAAGGCAGTTGTTTCGGACTGTTCCTATACAGATGCTTACCGCATGTTTGGGGAAAAAATTAAGGAATGGTTCCATCTCCCGGCATTTCCGCTGGTGGATTCTGCCTGCCTGATGCTGCGGCTGCGGGGCGGGTATAACCTGAAAGACGCTTCCGCCTTAGAAGCAGTGAAAAAGAGCAGGACGCCGACCCTTTTTATCCATGGGGATTCTGACGCCATGATTTCAGTGCAGATGGCCCGGGAGCTGTACGCAGCCGCAAGCTGCAAGAAAGAGCTGCTGATTGTAAAAGGGGCAGGGCATGGGCAGGCCCAGGAAAAAGACCCGGAAACTTATTTTGGGACAATCCGGGATTTTTTGGATAAAATGCTTGAAAGTACCCAATAATTATGGTAGACTAGTACACTGTGATGTAATAATTTATCCTTGCTCTTAGCAAAGACTGGGGGCCAGAGACCAAAAGGAGGTACGATGAGCATGAACAAATATGAATTAGCACTTGTTGTTAATGCAAAAATCGAGGATGAAGAAAGAGCCGCTGTGGTAGAGAAAGCAAAAGAGTATATTACCCGGTTTGGCGGAACCATTACCAATGTGGATGATTGGGGCAAAAAAAGGTTAGCTTACGAAATCCAGAAAATGCGTGAAGGGTTCTATTACTTTATCCAGTTTGATGCAAGTGCAGACTGTCCGGCTGAAATTGAAAAACGTATACGGATTATGGACAATGTGCTGCGTTTCTTATGCGTTAGGCAAGATGAGGCATAATAAAAGGAGATTAGATGAATAAAGTTATATTGATGGGCAGATTAACCAGAGATCCCGAAGTGCGTTATTCCCAGGGGGAAAACGCAACGGCAATTGCAAGGTATACATTAGCGGTGGACAGAAGGTTTAAGCGTGATAACGACCAGCAGACGGCAGATTTTATTAACTGCGTAGCATTTGGCAGGGCCGGCGAATTTGCAGAAAAGTATTTCCATAAGGGAATCAAGATTGCTGTTACAGGAAGAATCCAGACTGGGAGTTACACCAACCAGGAAGGCCAGAAGGTCTACACCACAGAAGTCATTGTGGAGGATCAGGAATTTGCAGAGAGCAAAGCGGTAAGCGACGCACAGTCTGGCGGATTCCAGCCCAGTGGGTATCAGCCTGCCGGAAGGCCAGCGCCCAGCGCAGCAGTAGGGGATGGATTTATGAACATCCCAGACGGGATTGATGAGGAATTACCCTTTAATTAGGATAGGAGGTAACAGACATGGCTTATAATAAAACAGATAGAGGCGATTCTCCAATGAAGAGAAGGGGCGGCATGCGCAGAAGGAAAAAAGTCTGTGTATTCTGCGGCAAAGATAATGTGATTGATTATAAAGACACGAACAAGCTGAAAAGATATATCTCTGAACGGGGCAAAATTCTTCCTAGAAGGATTACCGGCAACTGTGCAAAGCACCAGAGGGCACTTACCGTTGCTATCAAGCGGGCAAGGCACATCTCCCTGATGCCATACGTAACAGATTAAGCCTGGGTTTAAAGCTTCCCGGATTTATGTAAAGAAAAAGTTAGGCCAATCATCTTCGGATGGTTGGTCTTTTTTTATCTTATAGGAAAGACCTTGCCACGCTAAAGCTGCTGTGCCCGACGTGTAAAATTTGCAATCCCCTCCAAGTACGGCATATGTTTCCCTGAAATTCCCTATTGCTATCATCAGGCAGAATAGATACAATCTCATTAGCATGTGGGAAAATGGAGAGTTATTGTGGAGTATTGGCATTGAAAGCCAAGAAATGGGTATGCTATAATTTGTCACATAATAAAAACCGATGGGCAGGGAAATCCGAATGAAATATCACCGTTTAAAATACCGGCTGTGCATGCAGCATAGTTTTGATGGGGACATAGGACAGAAACACCGCCATATGATAGAAATTGAAATTGTGGCAAGGCAGACGGCAGGGGATTTTCTGGAATTTGCCAGCATGGAGTCGATTTTAGAAGAAGTGTTTGGGCCGTACCAGCACCAGTATTTAAATAATTTTCCAGAATTTTCCGGTGATACCAGCATGGAGAATTTAGGCGAAGTGTTTTACTTAAAGGGAAAGGCGTCCTTAGAGAAGCAGCATTGGAAACTCGCCCGTTTTGAAATTAGCGAAACGCCCTTACGGGTGTATGCAATTGCAGAGGAAATATTCTAAAGATTGCATCAAGGGAGGACATTTATGAAAGCGAAAAGAATTTTCAGGGGAGCTTTGGCGGGGATGGTGGCAGCATCCTTGATGGTTTCAGGGATGCCAGTTACAGCAGCAGGGCTTAATGGGGCAATGCAGCAGGAGGACGGGAGTAAAACAGGGGAGAGCGCCCGGGGCAATGCAGGGACGCACGAAGCGGAAGGAAAAGCTGGCGCAGAGATGCAAAGCAGCGCGGAAGTACAGGGCATCCTGGAAGAAAAGGCTGGTGCGGAAGCACAGGGCCGCCCAGAACATGGCGGTGCAGAAGCTGGTACTGGAGCAGGAACTGAGAGCGGAATAGGAGAAAAAGCAGCGGAAGATGCCAGCAAAACGGAAGATTTAAATGAAATGGCAGGCGGGGAAATGGACAGCAGTGAAACGGCAGGGACAGATGGAACCGAGGATCCAGACAATGCAAAGGATGCAAATAGAACCGAGGATTATGCGGACACGAAGGATGTAGGCAAAACAGAGGGCACGGAACATATAAATGGAACAGAAGATACAGGCAGGGAGGACATGCCTGAAAACAGCCCAGAGCTATTTTCCAGGCATCCAGCCGCAAGCGGCAGCATTTCCATTGAGGGCAGCCTGTCAGATTGGGCAGGGGTAACCTCCCGTCCCGGGGCAGGGGTGGATGCTTGGAAGGCAGCTATTTCCCGGGACGGAGCAATGGTTTATTTTTGTTTTGAAGGGACTGCATCTACAGAGTGGGACTATAGCTTTGCAGGCAGCAGCAATTGCTTCCAGTTTACTTATGCAGATGGTGCAGCAGGAACAGACAGCGGGATTTCCGTCAATGCATGGAAAGACGGAGCGGAGGTGAAGGATGCCTATTGGGGAACTATTTCAGGCGCGCAGGCCGCAGTAAGGAATGAAGCCCATGGGACAAACCCGGGGCCGTATGCCGTTGAAATTGCTGTACCAATAAGTTTTTTCCACAGCACGGATGTTACGGTTACATTTGGCGGCACTTCCATTGGGTTTTCAGAGATTGAGCAAGTGGACGGGAACCCTGTAGCGGAAGATGGGCCGGCAGTTTACGCGGGCATTGCCATCGACGGGGATTTTTCGGATTGGAAGGCAGTAGCAAAGACAGATGCTTCCTGCCCAAACAGTGCGCATCCCGGATGCCTGTCCAAGGTGGCGGCAGCTTTTGACGGGGACTGGTTTTATATTTATGTGAAGGATGGGGAAGGCAGTAATGCATCCGGTGCAGGATCCCACTCGAATGGGAAATTTGCCATTACTTCTGATTTAGGGTATGAAACAGACATCCAATTCCTTACCACTCCAGCCATAAACGGGGTCAACGGGGCGCAGGTTGCCTATGTGGGCAGTGAATGGGAAGTGGCAATTCCGAAAGACCAGCTCCCCAAATACCAGGAAAGCCTGTCCTTTGGGCTTTATTTGGGGGAACCAATCCTGACTGGCATAGTAAATTTACAGCCTGATAGTGAGAACAACCTTGAAAATCTTTTTGCAGGGATTATTTATGATGGGCAATATGAGGATTGGGAGGATTATGGGCACAGTACCATCCAGTATGCTACGGCTGGTTCACAGGAGGATCAGGTGGATGCCAAAGGCGCGCTGTATTCTGATGGGGGAAAGGTGTATGGGCATGTGGTGACAACAATGCCCCAGCATTTGCAGGAAGCTGGCGGTGAGTTTACTTCCGCAGTTACCCTTGCTTTTAACCAGAGCCCGGAAAGCTTGTCAAATGGCGCTTACGACCGGAATATGGCATTTTACCCCAGATTCGTCACAGTGGATGCCGGCGGAAATATCAATTGGGACCCACAGCTTGGCGGACTTCCAGAAGGTACATACGAATATTATATTGCTTCTGCAGATGCATGGCATACCTCGGAAAATATCAGCAACCTGAATGAAATGGACCAAATGTATGGCAGGATGATAATGACGGTGGGTAAGGATGGGAAGGATGAAATGGAATTTTATTTAGAACTGCCCATGGTTGCCAAAAAGCTGGGAGTGGATGAAACAGCTTTGCGGGAAATTTCGGCACAGTTTGGGCGGATCGGGCAGCAGTGGGTTTACACGGCAGGTACGTCCACTGGGCCGATGGCAGGGGTTGCAGTTTGCATCATAGCTGTTGGGGCGGCACTGTGGTTCCAGAAAAGGAAAAACAGGCTGCAGCCGGCTATTGGGCAGGCATAATGGGCTGGCAGGGGCTATTGGGCAGCCGGAACGCATAAGTCAGGCATAATAGGAGGAACAGGCATTGAAAGACAGTAAGAAACATTTTTTTCTGGTTTGGGCAATGCCTGTTCTTTTTGTGCTGCTGGCGTTTGGCGTAGCGGTTTTGGTGGAGAACAGCGGGACTTACCCCGGAGGGAAGGATGCCTTGGGCTATCTGTACCGGGGAAATGCCTTGTATGGAGCCATCCAAAAGGGAGAACTTTGGCCCATGTATGACCCATATTGGTACAATGGGGCGGAAATGATGCGGTACTGGGCGCCGGTGCCTGTATACCTTTTGGCAGGCTGCCAGTGGCTGGCTGGGGGGAATGCAATGGGCGGGTTTCTTGTATTTGTAATAGTATTGTTTCTGACAGGGGCATTTTCGTGGCTGTATGTGGGAATTCAGGTGAAACGCCCATATTTTGGGGCTTTTTTAGGTGTTTTATGGTTTTTTATGCCGAATAATCTGTATAGCCTCTTTTATGAGGGAAACCTTCCGCGGGCATTCTGCATTGCTGTATTGCCCCTGCTTTTTTTCTGGGCACATGATTATTTACAGGGTGGGCGCTGGCATGTGCTGCTGAAAATAGCGGGCTGCATTCTGGTGTTTTTCCTGTGCCATCCCGGGTATGGCGGGATGATAGTTCTGGTTTTTGCCCTGTATCTTTTGCTGGATGCAGTAATTTCCCATGGCAATAGGGAAGGGGCAGGGGATTTGGCGTGCTGCCCTGGCAATCAGGGGGCAGGGCAGCCGGCATACTGCCATAGCTGGCAGCGGCATTTGGAACTTATTCTGGCAATGGTGCTTGGCTGGCTGATGGCTGGGTTCTGGATGCTCCCTTCCATGGCAGGGGGCGTGGCGGCAGGGGAACACCCGGAGTCGCTGGGTGATTTTTTCCAGAGCGTATTTTTGTCGTTGAACCCTGCTGCCCGGATGCAGGATGGGAGTGAGGTTTTTTACTTTGGCCTGTCTGTGGCGCTGCTGGCTGTGTTTGGGATCCTGTTAAGCAAACGGAAATCCATGCCTGGGTTTTGGGTAGGAATCCTATTATTAATAGGAAGTTCTGAAACGGCTTTCCTTCTGGCAGACGTGCTGCCTGGGAGGGAATACCTGCAGATGCTGCGGCTGGTTTCCATTGGGCTTGGGCTGGTTTTGTTTAGTTTCCTGATTTGGGACACACTGAAAAAGGGGTGGGTACTGCTGTTTGCAGGCTTGCTGGTTCTGGATGCCCTGCCTTCGCTTCCGCTGGTTCTTGGGACACAGTCGGGATGGGAGCCGGAGGAGCGTTTTGCTTATTATGCGGAGAAAACCTTGGTGGGAGAAGCGAAGGGGCTGACAGGGCAGCGTCTGGCTTTGCTGGATGAAAGCAGCCTTGGCGCCATGAGTTCCTATCTGGTGACTGGGTTTGGCAGCCCTGTGGCCACCTCTTATGGCGCCGCCGGGGAAGCTGCCGTCACCGCTTCAAATATCCAGCAGGTGGACAGGGCTTTAAAGGACGGGCATTACCGCTATGTTTTTGACCGATGTATGGAGCTTGGGAATGATACGGTTGTTATCCAGGCAGATGCTGAGGGTAAGTTTGGGGAAACCCAATGGGAGGAAATGGACCAGGCGGCGGAACAGGTGGGCTACCAGCTTATGGATTCCAATGAGGATTACCGTTTTTATAAATTAGATATAGCTAAGACAGGCATGGGGGAAATATCCGCACAGCAGGAAGGGCTTTATCCTGACAAACTGGATGCCCCATCCCATTGGGGGACTGTGACGGAGTACCGGGCAATTGGGATTGGCACGGGGGCTCCGGCTATTTCCCGGCAGTTCCCAGCCATGGAGGAAGTGGCGTCCACGGATTTGGATGGGTTTACCTTTGAGGATCTGCAGGGATATGATTTGGTTTATCTGGATGGGTTTACCTATGAGGATAAGGCAGCGGCGGAACGTCTGGTGGAGGAACTGAGTGAAGCCGGGGTCCGGGTTGTCATTGCCGCGGACGGTATCCCGGACGACAGGGGCAGCCGGGACCAGAGCTTTTTGGGGGTGGTTTGCAATGGGGTTACATTTTCGCAGGGCTACCCGAATCTGGACACCATCGAAGGGATGCTGGAAACGGATTTGTTCCCGGACGGCCACCGGGATTGGAGTACAGTATATTTGGAAGGCTTGGACGAGGTTTGGGGTACGGTTCAGGACTTGGATTGGGAACTGCCATTTTTTGGTACGGTAAAAAATGAAAATATTGTATTGGTGGGGCTGAATTTGACGTATTATTATGGGCTGACGCTGGATGAAGGGGTTGGGAAGCTGCTGGGGCATGCCATGGATTTGCGGATGGATGAACTTCCCAGACGGGAAATCGTGCCCTGTCAAATCCAGTATGGGGAAAACCAGATACTGATTGAAACAGGCAGGGATGACGTGAACACCGGACTTGCTTACCATGACAGTTTCCAGTCCGGGCAGGAGGTTTATGGGAAAAACCATCTGGCTTACGTAAAGGCTGGCCGGACGGAGATTCGGCTGGGGCATCCCTATCTGGGGCGCGGGATTATGCTTACGGCTGTGGCGGCAGCATGTTTGCTGATGTTTACAAGGCACATAAAATACAGGCAGCAAGGGTACAGTAAGTCCCATAGGGAGAAAAATGGAAGGGAAAGGTGATTGGCATGGCGACCGGTACAGCCGCCCCCTTTGGGGCTATCCTTTTGGAAGATGCGTGGGGTACAGGGATTCCGATAAAGTATATGGTTGGTTTGGCAGGCATCTTCCTGTGGCTGTTCCTTTTGCATGTTTTAAAGAAAAGCAGCCTGAATTTCTGGCGGTTCCTTGTTGGGAGCGTGGGGGCCTTCCTTTTGCTGCTGTTTTTTTTGGAGCCTGTCCTGACCCAGCCCCTGGCGCGGATCGTGGCGCTTTTAGCCAGTATCCCCGGAAAAATCGGAGGTATTTACAACGCCCATTATAAATATGGGGTGATTTTTGTGGAGTCCGGGGGATCTGCCATTTCCTTAAAAATTGATTTTGAATGTTCGGGGATTATTGAGATTATTGCATACCTGTCCTTGCTGATGTTTTACCGGGTATATACGGTGTATGAAAGGGTGTATGTGGGGGTTTTAGGGGTAATTGCCATTGTCGCCGCCAATGCACTGCGGATTATTGTGATTTGCCTGTTCCTCTATTTTGGCGGGATTGGCATGTATTATACGGCGCATACTTTTGTAGGGCGGTTTGTGTTTTACGGGCTGTCGGTCCTGATTTATTTCTATGTGTTTACAAAGCCCCAGATTATGAAGCAGAAGGTGGGAAGTTTCCGGTATGGCGATGATAAATAATTTTTTAGGTTCCATTTTGTTTTGGGCGGCGTGGATTGTGATTCCGCTGGTTATGGAAATTATTCCGTCAGTGGGCAGCATCTTGATTTTAATTAAGAAAAAACTGTATTCCAAACAGTATCCAGACCCCTTGCTCTGGCCGGAGATAACGCTGATTATCCCGGTGTATAATTCGGAACAGTCTTTGGGGGACTGCATCCGTTCCATAAATGACAGCGATTACCCCAACAGCAAAATGCGCATTTTTTTGGTAAATAACCAGGGGCGGGACAACTCCTTCCAGGTATATGCCAAATGCCAGGAGCAGTTCCCGGATTTGCTGATGCAGTGGCTCAATGCCAAGCAGGGGAAATCACGTGCGCTGAACCTTGCATTGTTTAATGCAGACGGAAAATACATTATCCATGTGGACAGCGACGGGCAGTTTGAGCCCCATGCCATCCGAAACATGGTGCGGAAATTTGAGGCCTGCCCGGAGGTGGCCTGCATGACGGGGGCAATCCTGACAATGCCGGAGATGGTGGAGGAATACCAGGGCATATTTGCAAGGCTCCTGCGGAAAATGGAATTTATGGAGTATGCCCAGGCATTTCTGGCAGGGCGGAATTATGCTTCGGAAACCAATACCATTTACACCCTTTCCGGCGCGTTTTCTGCATTCCGGAAATCCGCGGTGCTGAAATCCCAGCTTTACAATACAGATACGATCTGTGAAGATACTAATATTACGTTCCAAATGCGTTTCCTCCAAAAAATCCGGGTGGAAATCTGCGAAAATGCCATTTTCTGCGTGGATCCTATAGAGGGCATAGACAAGCTGTACACCCAAAGGCAGCGGTGGCAGAGAGGGAGCTTGGAGGTATCCCACCAGTTTTCCGGGCAGGAGCTTAAGGTGCGGAACATGTTTTCCAATGTAATGGTAAAGACGCTGCTGTACGACCATACTTTTGCATTTCCGCGGCTGATCTGGTATCTTGCCTTGTTCTGCCTGATGTGCATGAATTATTCGGCAAAAGTAATTTTGGTTTCTACAGGGATGATTTTCCTGCTGTATATCTTAAGCGGGTATCTTTATTATATTTCTACAATAGGCTTTTTGGGGGAATTCCCGGAACTGAAAGCATATTACAGGCGTCAGTGGCATGTGGTGCCGATGCTGCCCTTTTTCAATTTCATGATATTTTTCATCCGGTTTGCCGGGGTGGTTAACAGCATTAACACGGACAGCGCATGGAAAACACGGACGCTGGCGGATGAAGGGAAGGAATTCCGGGCAGCGCTGAAGGAAGAACTGGGGAAACCGCTGAAACTGCTGGAAAAAGCCCGGAAGGCGGTAAACGAAAAATAAGGGCGGCAGAGGAAGGGCAGGGAATGTGATCCATGAAACGGAAATTTAATTTTTTTGCAGTGACAGGGCTGGTGGTGTTTTTTGCCATAGCTGCAGACCTATTTGTGGTGTACCAGTTCAATAACTATGAAACAAGGTTTTTAGAACTCTATGGCGCGCAGCAGGACGGGTATGTAAAAGCCATGCTGGAACAGATTATCCGCCTTGGGGATGCAGGGACCGAAGAAAGCATTACGGAGGTAATTGCGTCCCTGGATGCCACAGCCAGCAGGTATTGGACATTGAGCAGGGACAATTCCCTTCTGTTTGTGAAAAGCGTGATGGAAACTGGCCGTTACCAGGGATTTGCGGACGGCACGTACTATGCTGGGGAAACGGCCGCTGCCTTTCTGGAAGGGCTAAAGCGGAATCAGGTGGGGCATCAGGTGATTTATTTGGGACAGGACCGTTTTGTGGCTTCGGGGACGGTGTTTGGCTGGCGCGGGGAGGATTACCGCATCTGCCTGCTGACGTATGACAAAGTGGTGCTGGAGGACAACATCCTGCTGGAATGCAGAAATTCCATTATTATCATACTGTCTTTGCTCCTTGCACTGCTGATGATCTTAAGCATGGTGATGTCCCGGAAAATTTCCATGCAGCAGTCCCAAATCAGCAGGCAGGAGGCCCGGGAGGTCTGGCAGAACCAGCAGTTGGAAAAGCTGGACAGGCAGCTAGGACTAGAGTATGCGTACAGTGCCAGCCGCCATGTGTTCCGGCGGAGCATGTTGGATGGGTTTTTAGACGAGCTTTTTGAAAAAGGCGTGGAGCCGCTGCATTTTGCAGTGTTTGAAGTGGAAACAGGGGAGAATCGGGAGAGATTTTACCAAAGGATGAAGGCAGCGCTTGACAGCCATGTGCTGCGGTTTTCCATGGATGGGCGGTTGGTGCTTCTGGTTTTTGCAGGCTATGGGAAAGCGGACAGCGAAAGGCTGGCTGGGGAACTCCAAAGCGGGGAGGTGCGCAGAATAGCGGATTTCCATTGCGGGGACAGGGAGGAAAGCTACAAAGGGCAGTTTTACCGTTTTTGGGAGGAAGTGGCAGGAGAATGAGGAAAGCAAATATTTACCGGGAATACCGGCTGAAAGCGTACCTGAATATGAACCATTTTATCACTATCCATGGAAAGCAGGGGCAGACCCATCCCCATACGTGGGAATTTGTGGTGACAATGGTTGTGGCTCGGGAAGGGTTTGTGGAGTTTGGGGCTTTTGAAGCATTGATTGAGGAGTATCTGGAAAAATACCAGAATAAAATTATAAATACCATAGCACCGTTTGACATGGTGATCCCTACCATTGAAAATGTGACGGATTATTTTGATGTGGAACTGCAGAAGCTATTGCGGCAGCAGGGCGGGGAACTGGTTTCCATAGAGGGGAGTGAAACGCCTACAAGGGGCTATATTGTCAGCCACCGGAATGAGCCGGAGTTTGCAGAATGGGTTGGGCACAGGCAGGCGGAGCAGGTTTCTGGCGTGGTCCAGTATGTGGTGGGGAAAATAGTGGGGGAAGAAGCGTGGTGAAAACAGGAAAAATAAAGGCCTGGGGGATTCGGATGAAAGGGAAGCTTTGCAGGGCGCTGGCCATGGCAGGGGGCAGGCGGGCGGTGGGTATGTTTCTTGCGGCTGCAGTATTTTTTGCACTGTGTTCCGGCTGCGGGCAGCGCGGCCTGGAGATTACGTATGATTTAAATAAAGAGCTTGCGAAGGGGGAGGAGGGCTTAAAAAGCCCGGGAGGCTCAGTGCCCCTGTATACTGGGGAAGGGGTAAGCTATGGGTTCCGCACAGAAGGGAAATATTTCCAACAGTTCCAGAAGAATGGGAGCTGGAAGGAAATCCTGCCTGTGGGCGTCAATATCGGCGCAGGCAAGCCGGGGGCGTTTCCGGGGGAATTTGCAATTACGAAAGAGGATTACCTGCGGTGGTTCGGGCTGATTCGCAATATGCATGCAAATGTAATCCGTGTCTACACCATATTGATGCCGGAATTTTATGAAGCGTTGTCAGAATATAATAAAACTGCGGAAACTCCCCTTTATTTTATGCAGGGCGTGTATAACAATGAGGAGGATATCGCCACCATCAAGGATGCTTATGGGGAACATGACAAAATTGCGCGGGATTGGATTTCCATGTGCAGGACGATTGTGGACGTAGTCCATGGAAATGCGGATATCCCCTTGGAACCGGGCAATGCCGGGGGCATTTATAAGGCGGATGTTTCTTCTTATTTATTAGGGTGGATCTTGGGGATTGAGTGGGATCCTGAATTTGTCATCAAGACAAATGAGAAAAATGGGGCTTATACGGAGTTTGAAGGGGACTATCTGTATACGGAGCAGGCGTCCCCATTTGAGGTATTCCTTGCGTCTGGGTTGGATGCCTGCATATCCCATGAAATGCAGCAGTATGGCATGCAGCACCCTACGGCTTTTGCCAATTGGGTGACTACGGATCCGCTTTCCCACCCGGGGGAGCCGAACCCTGAGGTAGAGGATGCAGTCCCGGTGGATGCAGAGCATATAAAAGCAAAGCCGGGATTTCAGGCGGGGCTGTTTGCTTCCTACCATGTCTATCCTTATTACCCGGAAATGATGCGGTATGCGCCGGAACTTTTAACGGATAGCCCGCCGAACCCTTACCGGCAGTATCTGGATAGCTTAACTGCCTACCATACCATTCCGGTGATGGTTTCCGAGTTTGGGGTGCCAACCTCCAGAGGGATTACCCATCTTGCGAAACGTGACGGTTTCAGCCAAGGGGGCTTAACGGAGGAGGAGCAGGGGGAGGCTCTTGTGTCCATGTTAGATGACATCCTGCAGGCGGGGTGCGCTGGGGCATGTGTATTTATCTGGCAGGACGAGTGGTTTAAGCGGACATGGAATACCATGGATTTTACGGATGCAGAAAACGGCCCCTATTGGTGCGATGTCCAGACCAGCGAGCAGTTTTTTGGCCTGCTTGCCTTTGACCCGGGCGAGGAGGCGGCCTGTATCATAGATGGGGAGGACCAGGACTGGGAGGGCGAGAAGCCTATCCTGGACAATGGCAGGACCCAATTATATGTGAAAAGCGACGAAGCCTATGTGTACCTTCTGCTCCGGGGGGAAAATGACAGGCTGCGCATTTCTATAGACACAATTGAAGGGCAGGGAAACGGCGTATGGGATGGGGCAGATTTTTCCTTAAAGCTGGATGGGGAAAAGGAAAGCAGGCTTTCTGTGCATCCCTATTATGATGTGAATTACTGGCTTTATACCAAGGGAGTGCATGCGTCCAGCCAGGTGCTGGAGGAACAGGAAGGCTACGCAGATGCCGGCAGCCGTGCGTTCGCCCCAATTTATTTCATGCTGAACCGCCCAATTACCCTTACGGATGGCACAAAGATAGGAGCAGAGCAGACAGAAACCGGGAAATTGCGGCATGGGGTTGGGAACCCGGGATTGCCGGGCTATGATTCCCTTGCTGATTTCTGCATCAATGGGACGATAACGGAAATTCGCCTGCCGTGGCTGCTGTTAAATATCCCAAAACCCAATGTGAAAATGAGGATTGCAGATTTGTATGGGCATGACGGGATCACTTATGAGCCTGTCGAGGAAATTAAATTTTCTATAGATGGGGTGTCTGGCTCATATTCTTGGGAGGGCTGGGAAAAGCCGGGTTACCGGGAAAGGCTGAAACAGTCCTATTATATTTTACAGGATTATCTTACAGGCAGGGCGTCCTGACAGGCGTCTATGCCTTTTTTATTCTATAGGAAAGACCTTGTCACGCTAAAGCGTGAAAGTATCTCTCCTATAGAATAAAAAAGCTTTTATCGCACTGCGGCGGGTATGGAATCTGTCGCAAAGCGACCCGCCGCAGGCGGAGAATCCTGCAAAGCAGATTCTTTTTAAAAAAATTCTCCCATCAGCCGCCGGCTTCATTACAAGGAACCAATGAGGGGTAGGGAGCTGATACGGGCTTGTCTGTTTTTAGAAGAATGGCAGGGCTCCCGCCAGAATTCGATATTGTAAGAAGCCCCATATCTGTGTTATAATGTGGAAGGATGTTGTGTGCGGGACAGCACGTGGCGTCCATACCGTACCAAGAGGCGACTATACCGCCCATCGCAGGCAGGCTTTGGCAATGCGCCGCTCAAGGGCAGCAATGCAGCCATGCACCAATGGCGGGGGATAGCACAACAAAGGCAGGTAAGTAAATGAAAAAGAAAAACCACCCTGGAGGCCAATGGAGGAATTATATGTTCTGGCCATTGATGCTGACAATTTTAATTGTATTGATGAATGTGCCTTTATATTTTTTTGACCAGAAGGCAGGAATCTGCGTATCCGTGTTTGCGGCAGTTTATTTTGTGGTGATGCTGGGCATTTTTATGGCAAACAAATCTGCGGTGCGCAATGAAGTCATCAGCTTTGCCACCCAGTATGGGACGGTCCAGAAGAAATTGCTGAACGAATTTGAAATACCTTATGCGCTGCTGGATTACAACAGCAAGATTTTGTGGATGAACGAGGCATTTTCCAAAATTACGGAGAAGGACAAGGACTACCATAAGTCCATTGTCACCATATTCCCGTCTGTCACAAGGGAGCTTCTGGACAAGGAAGAACACAACGACCACATCCATGTCACATGGAAGGGCCGGGTGTACCGTGTCAGCGTGGGAAGGATTAATTTTAGGGATGAAACGGAAGGCAGGAAAGAGGAAGGGCAGGAGGGCAGCCAGCATCTGACGGCGCTGTACCTGTTTGACGAAACGGAGCTCCGCCAGAGCATTCAGGAAATTAAGGATCAGCAGATGGTGTCCATGCTGATTTATATTGATAATTATGAGGAGGCCTTGGACAGTGTAGAGGAAGTCAAGCGTTCCCTTCTGGTAGCGTTGGTGGACCGCAAGGTGAGCAAATATTTCTCCGAGCGGGACAGCATTATTAAGAAAATAGAAAAAGACAAATATTTTGTGGCATTTAAGCAAAAATATCTGGACGAGCTGATTGAGGACAAGTTTAGTATCCTTGAGGACGTCAAGACTGTTAAAGTGGGAAATGAGATGGCAGTCACCTTGAGCATTGGGGTGGGCGTCAGCGGGAACAGTTATACCCAGAAATATGAATATTCACGGATGGCCATTGACCTTGCCCTGGGCCGGGGCGGCGACCAGGTCGTAGTGAAGGAAGGAGAGAAAATCTCCTATTTTGGCGGCAAATCCCGTCAGGTAGAGAAAATGACGCGGGTGAAGGCAAGGGTGAAAGCCCATGCATTGCGGGAAATTATTGAGAGCAGGGAAGAAGTGTTCATTATGGGGCACAGCATCAGCGATATGGATGCGTTTGGGGCAGCCGTGGGCATTTTCTGCGCGGCGCAGGTGCTGGGGAAGAAAGCCCATATTGTCCTGGACGAGGTTACCTCCTCCCTGCGGCCGATGAAAGAATGTTTTACAGAGGAAAAAGGCTACCCGGCGGACATGTTCCTCCATGGGGAGCAGGCCATGGAAATGGCAGATAACCGGAGTGTAGTGGTGGTAGTGGACACCAACCGCCCCAATTACACAGAGTGCCCGGGGCTCTTGGGCAAATCCAAAACAATTGTGGTATTTGACCACCACAGGCAGAGCAGCGAAGTAATTGAAAATGCGGTGCTCTCTTATATTGAAACATATGCGTCCTCCACCTGCGAGATGGTAGCGGAGGTTTTGCAGTACTTTAATGAAAATATACATTTGAAGCCGAACGAGGCAGACAGTATTTATGCAGGGATTTTGATTGATACCAATAATTTTATGACAAAGACAGGGGTCCGGACCTTTGAAGCGGCGGCTTACCTGCGGCGCTGCGGGGCGGAAGTCACAAGGGTACGGAAGCTTTTGCGGGACGACATGGCGGCCTATAAGGCAAGGGCGGAAGCCGTCCGCCATGCAGAAGTGTTCCGGGGGGCATTTGCGATTTCCATCTGTCCGGCAGACCCGGATGTGGAAAGCCCCACGATTGCAGGGGCGCAGGCAGCCAACGAGCTGCTCAATATCGTAGGAATCAAGGCATCTTTTGTGCTTACAGAATACAATGGGAAAATTTACATCAGTTCCCGGTCTATTGACGAAATCAACGTACAGCTTATTATGGAACGTCTGGGCGGGGGCGGCCACCTGAACGTGGCGGGAGCCCAAATGGCAGGCTGTACCGTAACAGAAGCCAAAAAGCGTATCCAGATAACATTAGACCAAATGCTGAAGGAAGGAGATATCGAAGTATGAAAGTAATTTTATTAGAGGACGTAAAATCATTAGGGAAACAAGGGGATGTGGTAAATGTCAGCGACGGCTATGCCAGGAACATGCTCATCCCGAAAAAATTGGGGATAGAAGCTACAAACAAGAACTTAAACGACTTAAAGCTGAAAAATAAACACGCCGAAAAGGTGGCGCAGGAGAATTTAGACGCTGCGAAAGCACTGGCGGAGGAAATTGGCACAAAAGAAGTTACGGTTGCCATTAAAACCGGGGAAGGTGGCAAGACCTTCGGCTCCGTTTCCACCAAGGAAATTGCAGCGGCAGCAAAGGAACAGCTTGGCATGGAACTGGACAAGAAGAAAATGCTGCTCCCGGAAGGGGGGCTGAAAGCCCTTGGAGCCTATGAGGTGGGGCTGAAGCTCCATCCGCAGGTAACAGGTACCTTAAAGGTGAAAGTGACAGAAGCGTAACGGCGCACAGGAGGAAGGTATGGAAGAAGCTGTATTAAAACGGAATATGCCAAGCAGCAAGGAAGCGGAACAGTCCGTCGTCGGTTCCATGATTATGGACAGGGAGGCCGTGATTATGGCTTCGGAAATCCTTGTGCGGGAAGATTTCTACTATCAGGACTGCGGAGTCCTGTTTGAGTCCATGCTGGAACTTTATAATGAGGAAGAACCCATTGACGTGGTGACTTTGCAGAACCGGCTCCGGGAAAAAGACGTGCCGGAACAATTGAAGGACATCAGCTTTGTGGGTGAAATGGTAACATCCGTGCCTACTTCCGCCAACATTAAGCATTATGCCAATATTGTGAAAGAAAAGTCTATGCTCCGCAGGCTGATCCGTGTCAATGAGGACATCGCCAACCAATGTTACCTAGGCAGGGACAGCTTGGAGGATATTCTGGCGGATACAGAAAAAAAGATTTTTGATCTGCTCCAGAATAGGGGGCATACTGATTTTGTCCCGATTAAGCAAATTGTAATCAATGCGCTGGAAAAAATTGAACAGGCCTCCAAGACGAAAGGGAATGTGACTGGAATTGCCACAGGCTTTATGGACTTGGATTACCGGACTTCCGGCTTGCAGCCATCAGACCTTGTACTGGTGGCTGCAAGGCCTTCTATGGGGAAAACGGCCTTTGTGCTGAATATTGCCCAGTATGTGGCTTTCCACAGCGGCCTTTGTACAGCTATTTTCAGTTTGGAAATGTCCAAGGAACAGTTGGTAAACCGCCTGTTTTCCCTGGAATCCCGTGTTGACGCCCAGCTTCTGCGCTCCGGCAGCCTGGCGGATTCCGACTGGGAAAAGCTGATTGAAGGGGCAGGCACTATTGGGCGTTCCAACCTGATTATAGACGATACCCCCGGTATTTCCATTTCAGAGCTCCGTTCCAAGTGCAGGAAATATAAGCTGGAGCATGATTTAAAGCTGATTATTATTGACTACCTCCAGTTAATGTCCGGCTCCGGCCGTTCCAAATCGGATTCAAGGCAGCAGGAAATCTCAGATATTTCCCGTTCCTTAAAAGGCCTTGCACGGGAACTGAATGTCCCGGTGGTAGCCCTTTCCCAGCTTAGCCGGCAGGTAGAGCAGCGCCCGGACCACAGGCCCATGCTTTCGGATTTGAGGGAATCCGGCGCCATTGAGCAGGATGCAGACGTGGTTATGTTTATTTACCGGGATGATTATTACAATAAGGATACGCCAGATAAAAATATTGCGGAGATTATTATTGCCAAGCAGAGGAATGGCCCGATTGGGACAATCAACCTTGTCTGGCTGCCCCAGTATACCAAGTTTGCCAATATGGAGAAGCGGTAGGCAGGCTGGATGTTGTGCCGGGTGCATGTAAAAGCAGGGCTTATGGCGGATGTTGGAAGCCGCCATTAATTTGGGAATGGAGATGTGGCTATGAAAAAACCCTTGCCAGTAGGCGTTGACAATTTTCAAAAAATGAGGCTGCAAGGCTATTACTATGTAGATAAATCATTATTTATCAAAGAGCTGCTGGATTTAAAAGGGGAGGTAAATTTATTCACCCGCCCAAGGCGTTTTGGGAAAACCCTGAACTTAAGTATGCTCCGGTATTTTTTTGAGGATACGGGGGATGCAGGAAAAAATGCGCAGAACAAAAGCCTGTTCCAAGGCCTGAAAATTATGGAGGAAGGGGAAAGCTACACCCGTTTCATGGGGCAGTTCCCGGTCATGAACCTGACATTAAAGTCCGCGAAGCAGGAGGATTTCGAAACTGCCTATTATATGATACAAAAAGGGATTGCAGTTGAATTTGAAAGGCACAGGGGCGTTGTGGAACAAGGGAAGGCAAAGCTTGCCATGAAAGACTATGAGGGCTACCTTTCCATTGCAGAGGAGCGGGCAGAGGAAAAAGAAATCCGCAATTCCCTGCTGCTGTTTAGCCGATGTATGTACCAGGTGACAGGGAAGAATACCGTTATCTTACTGGATGAATATGACGTCCCCTTGGAAAATGCATATTTCCGGGGGTTTTACGACGAAATGGTGGGTTTTCTCCGGTCGTTGTTTGAGTCTGCATTAAAGACAAATGACTACCTGCAGTTTGCAGTGATTACGGGATGTCTGCGGATTTCCAGGGAGAGCATTTTTACAGGGCTGAACCATTTGGGAATTGTTTCTGTCTTGGATAAAAAATACAGTGAGCATTTTGGGTTTACAGAGCCGGAAGTGCTGCACATGATGGAATACTACGGCGTGGGGAACCGTTTCCCCACCATGAAGGAATGGTATGACGGGTATGTCTTTGGGAACACAGAGGTTTACAACCCATGGAGCGCCATTAACTTTACGTCTGACTTATGGGCGGACGGCAATGCCTTCCCGCGCCCTTATTGGGTGAATACCAGCTCCAACGATATCATCAGGGAGATGGCTGCAAGGGCAGGCCGGGAAGCAATGGGGCAGATTGAGAAGCTTTTGGACGGGGGGACGCTGGACATCCAGGTGCATGGGGAAGTCACTTATGGGGACATGCACAGCAATGGGGAGAACCTGTGGAATTTCCTGTACTTTACGGGATACCTGACAAAGGAGAGCGAATACTTCAAGGAGTCCGCCGTCTGCCTGCGCGCACGGATCCCAAACATTGAGGTTAAGACTATTTACCAGTCCACGATCATGGGCCTGCTGAAGGAGCGGATTAAGAAAGAAAATTTCCACAGCCTGTACCGCGCCATGGAGGAGGGGGACGCAGTGCGCATGGGGGAGATCCTCACAGTGCAGCTTTTCCATACCATAAGCTTCTGCGACAGTGCAGAAAATTTTTACCATGGTTTTCTGGCCGGGATCTTAAGCCAAAGCGAAAATTATACCGTAAAGTCCAACCGGGAATCTGGAAACGGGCGTTCGGACATTATGGTAAAGAGCCCTTCGCTGCGGGGCAGGTCATTTATTCTGGAACTGAAAGTTTCCGGTTCCATTGACAGCCTGGAGGAAGACGCGGAAAAAGCCCTGCAGCAAATTTATGATAAGAAGTATATGGAGGAGCTGCAGGCGGAAGGGTATAAAAAAATAGACTGCTATGGCGTGGCCTTTTACCGGAAGGACTGTGAAGTCCGGTTTGGGAATGGACTGGCGTAGCCGTCTTTCCTAGAGCGTGTTTGAAAATTCATTCCCACAATTTTCCGCCCCACTTTACACCGGATTCTATGCTGAATTTCGTCAATGTAGCCCACTACACCTCCCAAATCCAGCATAAAATCTGATGCAAACTGGGACGGAATCTTGCAGAAAGCAATTTTCAAACACGCTCTAGGGGGATATTATGGAATTGATTGACTTTGACAAAGGTAAGCGTATTGGTATCCGGGGATACCGTGGAAATGCTGGCCGGAAGCAGGCGTATCTATATAATGATGAATTATGGATGGTAAAATTTCCGCAAAGCACAAGGGATTTGGCTGGGAAACATCTGCCGTCTTACACCTCCAGCCCGCTTAGTGAATACATTGGCTCGCAGGTTTATGGTGCGTTAGGCATTCCTGTCCATGATACCATAATTGGGCACTGCCAAGGAAAAATTGTGGTTGGGTGTAAGGACTTTGCTGTAAACAGCGAATTAATGGAATTCAGCCAGATTAAGAATACCATAGACGAAGAACTTATATCTGGCAGTTATGGTTCTTCCGCCCAAGGCGAACGCTTAAGTGATGTTTTGAAAGTAATTGAATGTGCGGAAGCATTTAGCGGCTTGCGGGACAAAGTACGTGAACGTTTCTGGGATATGTTTGTTACAGATGCCTTTATCTTAAACAATGACCGCAACAACGGCAACTGGGGGTTATTGCTTGGGCGCTATACCATAGAGCTTGCCCCTGTCTTTGATAACGGCAATGCTCTTTTTAACAAAAGGACTGTATCCGTTGAAGAACGCAGGGGAAAAGATACCTCATTGGTGAAACAAGATGTTTTTACCGGAGTTTCTTTTTTCCTTGATGACAACGGCCATCACCTTTATCCGTTCCGGTTTATGGAATCAATGGAAAACAATAGATGCAATGACGCCATCCTGCGTTTTGCAGGGAAATTGGATATGGACAGGATGTTTGGCATTATTGATGCAATACCAGAACACGCATGGGGGCTGAATGTAATTTCCAAGGCGGAAAAAGATTTCTATAAACAATTACTGGAAACAGCGTGGAGGGAAGGGATTGCACCTATATCAGAAAAACTTGTACAGGGCGTTAAACTAATACAGAGTTTGTAAGGCCGGATCAAAAACGGAACCCAACCAGATTCTGGGCTTAATTTAAGGGACCTATCCTGAAAATGTTATACTGGATGGCATTTTCGGGATGGGCGTTTTTTTATTCTATAGGAAGGATCTTGTCACTCTAAAGTGTGAAAGTGCTTTCCTATAGAATAAAAAAGATTTTATCGCACTGCGGCGGGTATGAAGTCTGTCGCAAAGCGACCCGCCGCAGGCAGAGAATCCTGCAAAGCAGGATTCTTTCTTGGCATATCCTGTAACATTTCCAAGATATTTTCCGCAAAAAGCAACTATCTGTGTTTTGCTGTCATTATTTCACGATGAAAAAAGATTGTAACGAAAGAGGGAAATCGTTAAAATAGAATTAGTAAAAAGGGACAAGCTGCAGCCCATGCAGCAAAGCCGCCCGGCTTGCCGGAGGGCGAATCCCAAAAAGGAGGTTAAAATGTGGAAAACGTACGCTATATGATTTCGGACGCGGCAAACATTGTAAATGTTGAGTCCCACGTATTGCGTTATTGGGAAGAAGAACTTGAACTTCTGATTCCCCGCAATGAGATGGGGCACCGCTATTACACAGAAGAAAATATAGCGCAGTTCCAAAAGATAAAGGAATGGAAAGAACAGGGATACCAGTTAAAAGCCATTCGCATGATGATACATAGTACCCAGAACCAGCCAGAGCCGGGAGCCCATGGCTATGCAGGCGCAGAAGCCTATGGGGGGAGCCAGGCAGAGGGAGGCTATCTCCCGGCAGCAGAATCCATGCCCCAGAGCCGGCAATCCCAGGAAAACGCCAGTTATGCAGGCGGCCAGGCAGAGGGAGGTTATCTCCACCCAGCGGCAGAATCCATGCCCCAGAGCCGGAAACCCCAGGAAAATGCCAGTTATGTAAGCAGCCAGCCAGAAGGCGGCTATGTCCATCCGGCAGCAGAAGCTGGAAGCTATACAGGGAGCCAGCCGGAAAATGGACAAGCAAAATATGCGGGCCGCCCCAAGGCAGAAGCCGGAAATTATCCAAGCGGGCAGGCACAATATATAGCCCATCCAGCAATGGAAACAGGAGGCTTTGCGAATAATCAGCCGGGAGGGAATAATGTGATTCAGATGAACAGGGAATATATGGAAATGGCGTCAAAAGGGGCGGAAGGCAGGCAGATGGCAGACCGCCATAGCCCGGTTTCCAACACGGTAAAGCTGGAGCAGTTCCAGTCCATGATGCTCACGATTGTAAAACAGGCGGTAGAGGAAAACAACCAGGCCTTGGGCAAGGAAGTTGGCGCACAGGTTGGGGACAAGGTATTAAAGGAAATGAATTACCTGATGCGGGAACAGGATGAAGCGGAAGAAGAACGGTTCCGCAAGCTGGATGAAGCAATCCGCAGCACCCGCAAGGCTAAGAGGTTCCGCAAGGAAAAAAAGACAAAAAAAGAAAAAGAGCCGGCGAAGCTGGCAGGGAAGGAGAAGAATTTAAACCCCAACTTAACGGTATAAAAAAGAATCCTGCTGAATGCAGGATTCTTTTTTACTTTATAGGAAATTGCGTCCTATAAAGCAAAATGCTCCGCAAGGATCGCTCGCACGAAAGGAATTATGTCGCTAGAGCGACGTGCTCGGCGCACAAAATGCCCAAGCCCCCACATGAATAGGTAAGGTCTTGGGCACTTTATTCTGGGCTTTATGTAAGGATTAGCCCTGTTCAATAGCGCCTGTCGGGCAGGAGCCTGCGCAAGTCCCGCAATCGATGCAGGTATCTGCGTTGATTTCATATTTGCCATCACCAGCAGCGATAGCGCCTACTGGACATTCCCCTTCACATGTTCCGCAGCTTACACAAGAATCATTAATTACATATGCCATTTTCGTCTTCCTCCTTATAAAATGAATATTCATCTCAGCTCCCTAATGGTAGCTTTGAACCCTATTTTAATACAAATGGACAATGATTACAAGTGAAAATTGCTAAAGTTTCTCTGTTTTTTAACCGAAATAACTATTGTTAAAATTTAGGAAGGCAGGAATTCAGGGGCTGTCGGGGAAAAAGCCTTGTATTTAGCGGGTTTGGCGTATGCCATAATCTTCTTTCCCAGCAGCTTTTAAAGGGGCGAAGGAAATGAATATTAGAGTAGAAAACAGCAATTTGCCTGAAATTACCAAGGCAAATAAAGTGGAAACCAAGGGTACTGCCTCAGCAAAAGCCCAGGAGGAACAGGCGGCGCAGGCAGAAAAAGCCGCAGCAAGGACGCAGGGCGTGCAGCAGACCATGGTGGACGCCCCCCACCGGGCAGGGGACTCCCAGATTGGAAAAATACAGCAGGATGCGGAAAATGCCAAGGCACAGCATACCCAGCGGCAAATAGAAATGGTTTCTAACACCATGTCTGGAAAAGACTGCCAGCAGATGGACGGGGAAGGGTTTTCCGTGAACGGCACAGATGTGGAAACTATTGTCACGGTGGTAGATAAGATAAAGGCTGAATTGGCAAAAGCCGGGGTAGATATTAGCGTGTTTGGGGATGAATTGAGTGGGGAGCAGTTAGAAAAGCTGGTTGGGAGCACAGGTTATGCTAAGCAGTTAGAGTCAGCAATCAGGGAAGCAGACCTTCCCTTGACGGAAGAAAATATATCGGGCTGTGAAGAAGCCATACGGCAGGCAGCAAGCCTTACAGGCTGTTCGGAAGAAGCCATCAAATATTTGCTGGGGCAGGAACTTCCCCCAACAGTGGAAAACCTTTATAAAGCGCAGCATAGCAGTTCGGCGCCATCCCCCCAGGCAGCAACTGGCAGCAGTTCCGTGCCATATGCAGCGGCACAGCCAGCGGGCGGCTATTATGGCAGCCATATGCCGCAGCAAGCTGGGCAAAACGCCGCAGGGACTGCCATGGACGGCCAATTAAAGGCACAGGTGGAACAGGTAATCTCCCGTGCGGGACTTCCGGTAAATGAAGATTCCATGGCTATGGCTCAGTGGATGATGGGGGAGCAGATCCCCTTAACGGAAGAAAACCTAAGGTATGCCATGGACTTAAAGGGAATGGAGCTTCCGCCGGATGCAGGGCAGCTTATGGGCGCCATGCTAGGGGCAATTGCAGAGGGAAACCGCCCCACGGATGCCATTCTTTTGGAAGGCTACAGTTATGCCGACAGGGCAAAACAGGCAGCAGAAACCGTTGCACAGGCAACAGATGCAGATATCTGGCATGTAGTGGAAAAAGGCCTTCCCTTTACCATAGAGAATTTACAGGCGGCCCAAAAGGAGAACCAGCAGGGCTCCCAGGGGCAACAGGGCGCAGATCCCGGCAGGCAGGCATCCCACAGCTTTTCCCCGGAGGACATGGATTTTGTCACTGCAAAACGGCAGTTGGAGGAAACCCGGCTGATGATGACGGCACAGGCCAATTACGCGTTGCTGAAACAGGGGTTTGCCATTGAAACAAAGCCTTTGGAGGAAGTGGTAGAGCAGCTTAAGGCTTTGGAAGAAGAATATTATAAGAGCTTACTGTCCCAAAACGGGGTGGAGCCAACAGCAGGGCAGGCCGCTGTTTTTGCGGAAACTATGGGGAAAACCCATGAGTTAGCTGGCACGCCGGCTTACCTGTTAGGGAATACAAGGACAGACATAGATACCATCAATGGCATGCACCAGGCAGGGATGTCCCAGAAAGCAGAGCTGGAACGGGCAGGGGAAGCGTATGAAGCCCTCCGCACAGCCCCCCGGGCAGATTTGGGCGATTCCATGAAGAAAGCATTCCGGAATGTAGACGATATATTGGAAGATTTGGATCTTGAGGTAACAGAGCCGAATCGGCGGGCAGTGCGTATTTTAGCGTATAACCGGATGGAAATTAACCCGGAATCCATTTCAGGGATAAAAGCTGCCGACCAGAAAGTCCAGAATATGTTCCAGAACCTGTCCCCGTCCGTAGTGCTGGAAATGATACGGGAAGGGGTAAACCCTTTAGAAATGACGGTGGAGCAGCTTAACAGCAAGGCTGCAGAAATCAAAAACAGCATGGAGGGCGCGGAGGAAGACAAGTTCAGCAAGTTCCTGTGGAAGTTAGAGCAGCATCAGGAAATCACCCTGGAGGAGCGGGACAGCTACATTGGCATTTACCGCCTGCTGAACCAGATTGACAAAACCGATGGGGCAGTGGTTGGGGCTTTGGTAAACCAGGGCGCAGAACTTACCATGAAAAACCTGCTGACTGCAGTGCGCACCAACCGGAATTCAGGCATCGATGTATCTGTGGATGAAACTTTTGGCGGCACGGAGTCTGCCCCTACAGAAGAATTGAGCATTTCCCAGCAGATAGAATCCGCATACCAGACAGACTGCGCAAAAGAAGCTTTTGGGATGGTAACGCCGGAAGGCCTGCAGCAAGCCATGGCAAATGGTACAGGGAAAACAAACAGGCAGGCAGCAGGGAGCCAGCAAAATATGGCAAACAGCGCAGGGAAGCCCTGGGCAGAGCTGACGCCGGAGGAATTATTGTGGCAGTTAAAACAGGCGCCGAAAGATGCAGAAACGGAAGAAGCATATTACCGGGAACAGATGCAGGAGTTTGCAGGGGCGAAGGAAGCAGAAGCCCAGGTGCTGCAAATGCTGACGAGCCATGATATGCCCGTGACAGCCTACAATATTTTAGCGGCAAAACAGATGATGGAGCAGAGAAATGTGTTCAAGAACCTGTTTGACCCTAAAAATTTAGGGAAAGAAGTTGATTTTGAGGAAGTAAAAGCCGGAATCCTTGAGGAGTTTGGGGAAGCAGCCAAGACGCCGGAGGATATGGCAAAAGCCCAGAAAAAGCTGGCGGAAGTGGCGGAAAATGTTATGAAAACCATGATCCAGTCCAAGGATGTGAGGAGCCTTGACATCCGGGACATGAAAATAGTAAAGCAGCAGATTGCGCTGGGCACACAGATGGCAAAAGAGGAACATTATGCAATCCCTGTGCTGGTGGCGGATGAGCTGACAAATGTCCAGCTTAAGATTGTCCGCGGGAAGGAAGAACGGGGCAGGGTGGATATCATGTTTGATTCCCCTGCGCTTGGAAAGGTAGCAGCCAGCTTCCAGATACAGCCGGAATCGGTAAAAGGGTACATTATTTCCGATTCCCCCAGGACCATTGAGGAACTGAAAAACCGTGAAGCGGAACTGCAGGAGCGTATCAGCCCGGATGCCGGGGATGCATGGAAGGTGGATATGATCTGCAGCGATAACCTGGAACTTTCCCGGTTTACCTTTGGGGAAAAAGAAGCAGGGCAGCCGGAACAGCAAAAAGAGCCCAGCCCAGTCCAGACCAGGGCATTGTATGGGGCTGCAAAAGCATTTTTAGAAGAAATCAAACGGGCAGGGCAGGCTTGAAGCTTGATGAAAACAGATGATTGCCCCTTAACAACTAGCAAGAGATAGGAAAGAGCAGGAGAGGTGTAAAACATGAAAATTAACCACAATATGTCAGCGCTTGTTGCCAACAAGAGATTATTAGCATCAGATAAGAGCCTATCAAATTCCATTGAACGGCTGTCTACCGGGCTCCGCATTAACCGGGCGTCCGACGATGCGGCCGGGATGGCGATTTCCACAAAAATGAAAGCGCAGATCAAAGGCCTGTCACAGGCTTCCAGGAACGCTTCGGACGGGGTTTCCGTATTGGATACGGCGGACGGCGCGTTAACGGAAGTCCATGCAATGCTCCAGAGGATGCGGGAGCTTTCGGTACAGGCGGCAAATGAAACCAATATGCCGGATGATTTAGAAGCAATCCAGGCAGAAATTTCTTCCCTGCGGGATGAGATTGACCGGATTTCCAAGGATACTGAGTTTAATACCAAGCATTTGCTGGATGGTACCTTAGACCAGAGGGTATATCCGGATAACCGGGGGATTACAAGGATTTCGATTTCCGATGCAGTTACGGCCAATGAATACACCATAAAGGTAAATGCAGATGCAGCCCTTGCAGAGGTGGTAGGGGGGACGGCAATTGCCGGGAACGCGGTAGTGCCTGCCGGAACCAACGGGACAGTTGTCATCAATGGCATAGAAGTGGAAGTAACAGAAGGCCAGACCTTTGAGGAAGTGTATGAGAACCTGCGGGCAGGGGCAGAGCGTGGGGAAGTGAACCTGATGGTTGTAGCCAATACGGGTGATAAGACCGGGCTTCCGGAGGATGGCGGCTATGTGCCCACAGACGTGAGGAATGGCGGGAACCTGGTATTTGTATCCGATGAATATGGAGTTTCCTCTGAAATGACTATTAAATGCGACGATGCAGACCTTGCGGCATTCCTTGGGATACCCACGGATATCACAGAGAATGGGAAGGATGTAGAGATAGCGTTTGATACCACGGACATAGGCTTTGGATCACAGGCAACTATTTTGACAGACGGCAATTATGTGACGATTTCTGACAGGAATGGGTTTGAAATGAAGTTTGAGGTAACGCCGGGTACGGCTGCGGAACCACAGCCAATCCATTTGGATGTTACCAATATTGGCACTATGACCCTGCAGATTGGCGCAAATGAGAACCAGACGGTAGATGTGCGGATTCCAGAGGTTTCCTCCCGCACCCTCTATATTGATAAAGTGGATGTCTGCACTGTAACAGGGGCTGACCGCGCAATTACCAGCTTTGACGGCGCAATTGCAAAGGTAAGTGAAGTCCGTTCCAGCATTGGCGCATACCAGAACCGTTTAGATTATGCAGTCAGCAGCCTGGATGGGACGGAACTGAACATGACGCAGGCATTGTCCCGGATTGAGGACGTTGACATGGCGGAAGAAATGACAGAGTACACCAAATATAATGTACTGACACAGGCAGCAACTTCTGTACTTGCACAGGCCAATGACCTTCCCCAGCAGGTATTGCAGTTACTGCAGTAGGGGGCTAAGCCATGACCCAGGAAAAAAAACAGGAATTTACCCGTCGGCTGAGCTGCTGCAACCGGGGGGAAATGATTGTGATTTTATATGATATCTTATTTACCTATCTGGACGATGCCATAGCTGCGAAGGAACAAGGGACATATGAGGAGTTCCGGGAGTCTGCAGGGAAGGCAGGGCAGGTAGTGCACCGGCTGATGGATGATTTGGATTTTACGTATCCAATTGCCAGCGAGTTGTACCCTGCCTACCAGTTTGTAAGTAAGCTGCTGGCCCTTGCAGTATGTAAAAATACGGCTGACAGCCTTAAGGATGCAAAGCGGGTCCTGAAGAACCTGTATGATGGCTTTACAGAAGCAGCCAAACAGGATTCTTCCGGTCCCCTGATGCAGCATACCCAGCAGGTAGTCGCTGGCATGACATACCAGAAGGGCAGCCTGACAGAAACCCTTCAGGGTTCTGAAAGTTCAAGGGGATTCTTCGCGTAAGGATCCCCATCATACTGTTTGGCCTTTGTCAGCAGGAACTTGTAGCGCATTTGCAGTGCGTTTACCTGATAGATGCAGCAGTCAATCAAATCTGGTTCCATGGCATTTTCAAAGTTGCTGTAAGCAAGGGCCAAATCATATTTCGCTTGTTCAAGGTCATCTAAAAGTAAGGCGTAAGCAGTCCTGTTTGCAAGTCGTTTTTTTGTAATCTGAAACATATGCATCCCTTTCTTTTCCAACGGTACTCTGCCTGCTCTGGGACTGTGCAGGAGGCCCATGCAAGCTGTGCAGGGCTACAGGCATGGCAGTTTTGTACAGTTCTGAGCATGGGGCAGATGCTGCCGCTCTCTTACTTAAAGTATAAGCAAAAAATTCCAGTTCTATACAATAAAGTCATAAATTTTTCCAAAAAAGTATATATTTATAAAAAGAGGGGGACTGGCACAGCTTCCCGGCGGCGATAACGTGCGGGACAGAGATGTTGCGGCTGGTTCTGGGAGGGCAATAAGAAAGGGATGGGTAGCTTTTATGGAAAAATATTATGGGGTGGCAATGATTGCGGTGATCTGCGTGCTGATACTGTTTATAGGAGCTATGAAGCAAAAAGCAGAAATTCTGACAACCTTCGTGCTCCGGGCTTTTGCCGGGGCTGTGGGCATCTATGCAGTAAATGGAATGTTAAAAAGCCAGGGGCTGGAAGTAGTCCCAGGCGTCAACCCAGTCACTGTTTTGACAGTCGGAACCCTTGGTATCAGCGGGTTTGCGCTGATTTATGCAATTCTGTTTTACCGTTTATTGTAACATTGTCACAAAAATGAAAAATTTGCCATTACCTACTTTACAGGATGCAGGACTTGCATTATAATCTTAAGCAATTACTTGCAGATGCAGGTGGATGGACAGAGGGGGTGATGAATTGGGGAGATAAAGGCTGTGTCCAGCCTGTTGCTGTTAAGCTTGGCGGCGGCAATGGACATACAAAGCGGTAAAATCAGGAACCGGCTGATTTTCACTGGGTTAGCAGCGGGGTTCTTTTTTCAGGTTGCAGAAGCAGGCTGGAAAGGGGCGGGTGTTTTTCTTAGGAATGTATCCATACCGGTAATCTTATGTTATCTGTTATTTCTTATGCATGCCCTTGGGGCAGGCGACATCAAATTATTTTCCGTAATTGGTGGTATTTGGGATTTGCATATACTTAAGCTGACAATCATAATATCGTTTCTGGTGGCGGCAGGGATGTCCTTATGGAAAATGCTGTACCACCACAATCTGATTTCACGTCTATGCATATTAGGGAAATATCTATATCAGGTAATCGTAACGTTTCAACTGCCTGAATATCCGAAAGGAGATCAGGGGAAACAACATATCATTCATTTTTCAATTGCAATATTCATTGGTTTTTTGGTAGCTTTGGAGGTGGCTTATTGAGTAAAATTTTAATTGCTGTCTGCGATGCAGACACAGCGTATGGCAAAAGGCTGGGAGAATGGATTACCTTAGGGAAAGGAGGGCAGATTCGCGGGTACAGCTTTTCCGCACCAGGGCAGTTTCTGGAATTCCAAAAGACAGAAACGCCGGACGTGGTGCTTCTGGGGGCTGGTTTTTGGGAGGATGCCAGGATTACAGGGCAGGCAGCCCAAGCGATGGCGGAATATGCCGCCCATACAACAGAACGACAGGAAGCCCAGGCAATGGCAGGGAACATAACACAGTTAACGGAAGTCCCGGGGGATGCCAGGGGAAGTTCCGGGGAAACATTGTGGCTTTGCCTTTATGGAGGCGATGGGAAAGAAAAAATACCAGAATCCGTGCAAATACTCCCAGTGGTCCAGAAATACCAGCCAGCTTCTGGGATTTTACGGGAACTTTTCTCTTACTGCCAGGAGTACAGGGACGGGGAGCAGGAACCGGCCAGGGCAGGACGGGAAGTGATTGGCATTTACGCCCCGGGGCAGGATATTTGGCAGACGCCCTTTGCCCTGACGCTTGCCCAGACACTGGGCAGGAAGGAACGGGTGCTTTACGTAAGCTTCAAGGAATGCGCCGGGTTTTCCAGTTGGCTGCAGGAAAGCTACCAGCGGGATTTGCTGGATGTGATGTACCTGTGCCTTACTGGGGAAGGGAAGAACGTAGAGGACTGCATCAGGAGCGCGGCCTATGTATTGGAGGGGGTGGACTATATCCCGCCATCGGAGGACAGCCTTTGCTTAGGGCAGGTATCGGGGCAGGATTATACGCGTTTTGTCCGGCTTTTGGCAGAAAAAGGCGGGTATGGCGTTATTGTCCTGGATTTTGGCATGATGGTTCCGGGATTTCTGGAATTGCTGGGCATGTGCAGCAAGATGTACGTGCTGGGCGGACATGCAGGGCTGGGCGGACATGCTTTGGCGCACTTTAAGCAGATGATGGGCAGGCAAAAGGACCAGAAGCTGGAAGGGAAACTATGTTACCTCACCTTACCCAGAATGGCAGTGGAATGCCAGGGGGAACAGATGCAGCAGTGGGTATGGGGAGAACTGGGGGATTACGTAAGAGAATTATTGGGGGTACAAATTGGAACAGATTAGGAAACGTGTATTAGGGCAGCTTGATATGGGCAGGGAACATGAGGATGAGGAAATCCTTGCGGTAATTGACGAGGAAATCTGCAAAGAGGCGAGGGAGCGGACAATTCCCCTGAACTGGAGGAAGGAATTAAGGATGCAGGTGTTCCATTCCCTGCGGAAACTGGATGTGCTGCAGGAATTGTTAAATGAGGACGACATTACAGAAATCATGGTAAACGGCGAGGAGCATATCTTTTATGAGAGGGCGGGGGAAGTAGTGGAATGGGAAAAAAGCTTTTCTTCCAGGGAAAAGCTGGAGGATATTATCCAGCAGATGGTGGGGAACCACAACCGTATGGTGAACGAAGCAAAGCCCATTGCAGATGCCAGGCTGGAAGATGGTTCCCGTGTCAATGTGGTGCTGCCGCCAGTGGCTTTGGACGGGCCTGTGGTATCTATCCGAAAATTCCCTAAGCATCCAATCTTAATGGAGCAGATGGTTGCACAGGAATCCATCAGCAGGGAATGCGCTGATTTTTTAGACATGCTGGTAAAGGCTGGCTACAATATCTTTATTTCTGGGGGGACCGGGTCAGGGAAAACAACATTTCTGAATGCCCTTTCTGAATTTATCCCGAAAACAGAACGTATCATAACAATTGAAGATTCGGCAGAATTACAGCTTCAGGGGATTGCAAACTTAGTCCGTCTGGAAACGAGGAATGAAGGTGCGGAAGGCAATCTTGCTATTTCTATCCGGGATTTAATCCGCACGGCATTGCGTATGCGCCCCGACCGGATTATTGTGGGGGAAATCCGCGGGGCGGAATGCCTGGACATGCTCCAAGCCATGAATACAGGGCATGACGGTTCCCTCAGCACGGGACATGCCAATGGGTGCCAGGATATGGTAAGCCGGATGGAAACCATGGTGCTGATGGGCATGGAACTGCCCTTAACGGCAATCCGTGCCCAGATAGCCGCTGGGGTGGATATTCTGGTACATCTGGGAAGGCTCCGGGATAAAAGCAGGCGTATGTTATCCATTATGGAAATGGCCGGAGCCGAGGGGGGAGAAATCCAATTAAACCCCCTCTATGAATTTACGGAAATGGGGGAGCGGAATGGGAAGATTGTTGGAAGCTGGATAAAAAAGGGGGAGCTTATCCACCAAGGGAAGCTTTACCGGGCAGGAATGGAAAGAGGGTTTGCAGTATGATGAGGTATATAAGGAAAATGCATATGGGGTATTACGGTTGAAAGGGAGAGAAAGCAGGTCATATAAAGCATATGTGTTAAACAAAAGAGAAAAATTCCTATGCTTAGGGCTTACATTAGGGATTTCAGGATTGGTGGCATGGCTGTTTTACAGGAGCGTTTTTGCTATGGCAGGGTCTGCGGCTCTTTATTTCCCGGTAAAAAAGGCGGCAATGGCACATTTCCAGAAAAAGCGGGAAAGGGAACTGCTATTCCAGTTTAAAGAAATGCTTCAGATGGCAGCTACAGCCCTAAAAGCCGGTTATGCCATGGAAAATGCTTTTGTGCAGGCCAGGGAGGAATTTGCAAGGCTTTATGGAGAGAAAAGTATTATGGCAGAGGAATTTGCCTATATCAACCATCAGGTGCGTTTGAACGTTACCCTGGAATCTCTGCTGGAGGATTTGGCGGAACGGAGCGGGATTGAGGAAATCAGCAGCTTTTCCCAGGTGTTTGGGTTCGCCAAGCGAAGCGGCGGGGATTTTCGGAAAATATTCCAAAGCACGGTAGATAAAATCGGGCAGAAAGCAGAAGTAAAACGGGAAATTGAAGTGGTAGTTGCAGCTAAGCGGATGGAAATGAACATTATGAATATGGTACCGTTTGGGATTCTTCTCTATGTAGGGGTTACTTCCCCAGAGTTTTTGGAACCCCTGTATGGGAATTGGCTGGGGGCAGGCGTGATGACGGTATCTCTTGGGGTGTATGGCTGCGCCATGAAAATAGCTGGGAAGATCGTAGAAATTAAGGTGTAAGGAGGCAGGCTGTGCATTGGTATTTCGTTGGCATGGCACTCTGCGCAGGGTGTGCATGGGGGATGAAAAGAAGTGGGTTCCGTAAAAATGTGTATGAAGCGGCTCTGGTTCTGGCAGGGGGGTTCCTGCTGGCGGCTGCGCTTTGGCAGATGGATGAAAGCGGCAGGATGCAGGAACGGGTTACAAGGAACCTGCCGGGGCAAGGGCAGGAAGAAAAGGATTATCTGGTAGATGCAGAGGGGGTACTGGAACAGTACCCAGTCAAAGTCCCAGTAGAAGAAAAGCAATTAACCAAGAAGCAGCGTAAAGAATGTTTCAGGAAAGCGAAACAGGAGCTGGATCAGGCAATTCTTGGGGAAAATGTATCCCTTGACAACGTGCAGTCTTCCCTGCACCTGCCAGATACCCTGCAAGAAGGGGCGGTATCCGCAGAATACAGTTTTTCGGATTATGAGGTGTTCGATGCGGAAGGAGCCTTGTCAGGCAGCTTAACAGAACCAGTATTGGTGGAGGTGGCAGCAGAATTGACGTGTCAGGGGGAAACATCCCTGTACAGCTTTTTTGTAAGGGCAGTGCCAAGGGAAAAGTCTGAACAGGAGCAGTTCGCAGGGCAGTTAGGGCAGCTTTTGGAGATGGAAAATCAGAAGAAGGATAAAGGATATTTGGAACTTCCAACAGAATTAGAAGGGATAAAAGTAATATGGCGGGAACAGACAGAAAACCGTAGCTGGATTGGGCTTCTTTTGGGAGCAGCAGGTGCAGCAGGGGTAATTCTGGCGGAAAAAGAGAGAAAAAAGCGCGAAGAACTGGAACGCCAGCAGCAGATGATGTTGGATTACCCGGAAATCGTCAGCAAATTATCATTATTGCTGGGGGCAGGGATGAATATTACCTGTGCCTGGGAAAAAATTGCATCCAGCTACCAGAAACGGAAGAAGCTTCAGGAAGTGCAGGAACGGTGGGCATATGAAGAAATGCTGGCGGCGCTCCATGAAATTCAGGAAGGGGTGGGGGAACTGCAGGCTTTTGGGAACTTTGGGGAACGGTGCAGGCTTGCCCCTTACCGGAAATTATCTTCCCTTATTGTGCAGAACATACGTAAAGGGGCAAACGGGATGCAGCGGCTGTTGGACGAGGAGGAGCGGGAAGCTTTTGAGGAGCGGAAGGCACGGGCCAGAAAAGCCGGGGAAGAAGCGGGCACGAAGCTCCTGCTGCCAATGGGCATGATGCTGGCGGTGGTTTTGGCAATACTGGTAGTCCCGGCGGGGCTTACCTTAAACTTGTAAAGAGCCTTGTGTGCGTACATCTATCTGTTCAGGTGAATGCATGTATTGGTTTTTGTGGTTCAATATAAAATATAGAAAATCAGGAGGAATACAAATTATGAAAGAATGGAAAAGGTTTTTGCAGGAAGAAAATGGGATGGGTGTAGTGGAAGTGATTTTGATTGTCGTGGTGCTTATCAGTTTGGTAGCAATTTTCAAAACACAGATTACAGCAGTCATTAATGCCGCGTTAAAAAAGATATCAGAAAATGCAAAGAAGATTTGAGCCAAGGAAACAGGAACAGGAAGGGAGCATTACATTATTTCTGGCATTGGTTTTAACTCTGGTTCTGTCCCTGTGCTTTTCTTTGTTGGAAGCGGGGAGGGTACAGGGGCTTGTAGCCATTGCCCAGCGCAGCCTGCAGCTTAACTTAGCATCTGCTTTCGGCAGGTACCATGTCCAGCTTTGGCAGGATTATCATTTGCTGTTTTTAGATGGAAGTAAGAAAGAGGGGGAATTTTCCCTGGCAGGGCTGGAGGGAACCATGGCAGAGGAAGATGGGAAAAAGCAGCGTGGTGCTAGTTTCTACCAACTTTCCTTAAAAAATGTGGAAATTACAGGGTATTCCCTTTCCACGGATGGCCAATGCCTGCCGTTCCGGGCACAGGCCTGCAGAGCAGCCAGGGAACAGCTTGCGGCAGAGGCGGCAGATTCCCTGAAAGGGCAGATGGATCAGGGGAAGGAACTGGCGGAGGGCAGGAAAGAATTAGATAAAAAGTGGGAAACGGCTGGGCAGGCAGAAGACAAGGCAAAGGACTGGAACGCAGAGGAGGATGGGGAAGGAAGCATGGAGCCGGACCCTGCCCCATCTGGGCAGGATTTACCCGAAAACCCTATGGAATTTGTGAAAAAGTGGAAAACTTCCCCGGTTCTTGCCATGGTTGTGGAAAACCCTTCTGGGATTTCTGGCAAGGCAATTTCCTTAGAGGATACGTTGGGAAACCGGAATATAGAAACCGGGAATCTGGCAGCCCCTGAGCAAGGGAATCTGGAAAAACTGTGGTTCCTGCGGTATTTGGATTATTATTTTTCCTGCCAGAATGGGGCAGGGAAGGGCGGCTCCAAAAACCATGCATTGGAATATGAACTGGAATACTGCATTGGCGGGAAAGCAACGGATAAAGAAAATTTAGAGCGGACAGTAAAGGAACTGCTGTTGCTTAGGGAAGCGGGGAATTTTGCAACAATTATGCAGGACAGCAAGAAGCAGGCATTGGCATTGGACATGGCAGCGGCTGTGGCAGGCTTTACGGGAATTGCCCCTTTGGTGCAGGCCGTACAGGTTGGCATCCTACTGGCATGGAGCTATATAGAAAGTATTTTAGATGTACGCTGCCTGCTGGCAGGTGGGAAAGTACCTTTGGTAAAACAGGTATCCGAGTGGAAAAGCGATGTGTCCTCCGGACAAAAGGCATTGGAACAAAAAAGGGAAAACCAGGAAAATGGAACGGGGTTGGATTACCGGGAATATTTACAGATTTTGCTTCTTACGGTAAAAGAAGATACCCTGGCATCCCGTGCCATAGACATAATTGAAAGGAATATCAGGCTGGTTCCGGGAGAAGGGCAGTTTGCCATGGACCATATGATAGGGGGAGTGGAAGCAGAAGCAGTCTATGGAGCCCATACATTATTTCTTGGATTTGTCACCGGAAGCAAGGCCAAACATGGGATGTACTATTTCAGCAGCAGCCAGCAATTATTTTATTCCCGCGAGCAATGAGCCAAGCAGCCGCGCTCGCGCCGATATTTGGCGAATGCCGCGAGGGCTTTCGCTGTCAAGGAAAGGAGGGCATGGCAAAGTGCCTTGGATTACAAGAAAGGAAAGCGGAAAAAACTCTCTCAGGCATCTATTTCGCAAAGTAAAAAGTAATAGGGTATCTTACCTGCCTAAGGCACTTTCCCATGCCTTCCTTCGGGGCAGCCTGACGGTAGAAGCGGCGCTGGCCCTGCCCATATTCCTGTTTCTGATGGTTACAGTTTTGTATCTGTTCCGTATAATGCAGGTACAGTATATGGTAGGGAATGCATTGGATGCGGCTGTGGCAGAAGTTTCCCTGATGGGCAGGATTTCCGGGAAAGAAGCAGAAAATTTAATGAAAGCATCTTTTTATAAGGAATTGGCGGTACAAGACTGCCCTGTTTCTAAGATAGAGCATGGGATAGCAGGCTTTTCCTGGAAAGGCACCACGGTGGATGCGGGGTATATAGATGCATTCCTTACCTACCGGCTGCCAATTCCCTTCCGGTTTTTTGGAAAAAAGTCCATGGAATTGTCTGATGGATGCCGGATGCACCGATGGACAGGGAATTTGGAAGGGGCAGTTGGGGCAGGAACCGGGGAATGGGTTTATGTTACCCCTACCCAAACGGTATACCATACCAGCCGGGAGTGTACTCACCTGAAGCTTTCCATAAAAGCTGTATCATTGAAGAACCCTGCGTGGAAGGGATATGCCCCTTGCAGCCGTTGCGTCTACGGGAAACAGGCAGGTACAGCCATTTATATCACCAGTGAAGGGGATTGCTACCATTATGCGATAAGCTGCAGCGGCCTGAAAAGGACAATCTATATGGTTTTAAAGGAAAATGCAGGCAATAAGAGGGCTTGCTCCAGATGCGGGGGATAAGGCAGGGGGGGATTTTTTGTATGGGGAGGGCGTTCCTGAATGGGCGTCCGGTTCCAAAGGTTACGTTATTTTATTGTTTGCTGTAGTGTTAGGGCAGCCTTTAAAATATGGTTTTTGTCTTACTTGCAGTTAGAAGGAAAGAAAGGAATCAGTAGTTCTTATGCAGAAATATATAGTATTAGGGTTATTGGGGCTTTGCAGCTGGGAGGATATGAAAGGGAAAAAATTGACAGTCATTTATATATTGCTGTTTGGGATTGGCGGAATGATGCTTCATCTCTTTTCCCCTGTTTGCTCCATTTACAGCATTTTAAGCGGAATATTGATTGGCCTTGCCATGATGCTGGCAAGCTTGGCGACCAGAGGGATGGTTGGGATGGGGGATGGCATCTTATTGACGGTGACAGGGGTGTATCTGGGTGGTATAGGAAATTTGGAATTGTTATTTATGGGATTACTGCTGGCGGCGTGCTGGTCATTGGTACTGATCGTGGGAAAGAAGAAAAAGGGGAAAGACCAGATTGCCTTTGTCCCATTTTTGCTGGCATCTTATCTTACCATGCTTCTGCGGTGGCAGCCATGAAGCAGATGAAGGCGAAAGGCAGCCTGACAGTGGAAGCGGCGTTGGTTGTGCCAGTTGTCCTGTTTTGTATCCTGTTAATTCTGGATCAGGGGCTGGAGTTGTATGGGGAAGTGGTGAAAACAGCCCAAAAGCAGGAAATGTGGGAGGAATTCCATCCAGCAGAGAAATTCCGTAAATTAGAGCAGCTTGGAGAACTGATTGGCAGATAAGGGATCAATTTTATCCAGCAGGACAGGGAACAGGCCTGCTACGCTTTAGCGTGACAAGGTCTTTCCTATAGAAAAAGCAAAGCCATGCATGAAAAATCATGGCAAAAGGGAGGGAGAAAAAGAATGGAAGTGACGTACCGAAAAAATTTGCACAGGAGCTATATGTGCGTGAAAGCCCAAGAGGAAATTGTGGAGGGATATGAATTGTGTATGCTGGAGGGGAGAAAAATCCAGCATTTACTGGTTATGCAGACCATTCAGGCAGATGGGGAACGGGAGTATTTATATGATATCAGCGGAAAGCAGCAATTGGAAGATTATCTATCTGGAAAGAAGATGGATTACCGCCTTCTGTGGGAGGTGTTATGCTCCATCCGGGAGCTGTGCTTTGTGCTGCAGGAATATTTGCTGCGGGAAGGAGGAATCTGCCTGGAAGCAGAATACATTTATGTAAACCTTGCGGATGGAAAATTATATTTTGCATACCTGCCTTTTTGGGATAAATGCCTGCCAGAAACATTCGGACGCTATATGGAACAGATGCTCCGTAAAATTGACCATCAGGATAGGATGGCAGCCGAATTAGGTTACCATGTGTACCAAAAGTGCATGATGGAAAATGCAGCTATGCAGGAAATTTTTGACAGTATCCTAATAAAAGAAGGGAACGCTATGCCAGATTCTGAGCTTGGGATAAAAACAGAAATTAAGGAACAAGGATATGAAGAACTGTGTGTGGAACATGTGGAGGAACCAGTGCCAAAGAAAAAGCTTTTTGGGAGCCGTTCTGGGGCAAATGCGATTTTGGCTGGGAAAGCAGCATGGCTGGGACGCTTTATAGACAGTTTTAAGGAGGGGGCAGAGCGGAAGGGCTGCCCGGAACCGGCTGCAGTGGAACAAGCTTCCCCAAAAAGCAGGCTTTGGAAAAAAATATTCCCGCATAGCTTCCAAAAAGAAGCACGTTCCAAAACAGGTTTTGAAAAAACGGGTGGGGAAAAACAAAAAGAAGCGTTATGTTATCCAAAATCTGGCAGAAAAGGATTTAATAAAGGTTCAGCCAAAAAAACATTATGCCAAAATGTAGCTGCAAAAGAATATGGGGAAGGCTGCAGGAAAGAAACCTGCCAAAAGGAACCGGATGTTACAGAAAACCTGCTGAAAAATAATAACGTATATGGGATGCGTTTAGCTGGCAGGATGGAACCAGCCCATCCTACGGAAGTGCTTGGGGCACGTATGCAGGAGCCTGCCGGAAAGCTGATATACCAAGGTATCCATGGCTGTGCAGACATTCTGGTATCCGGGGATGCATTCCTGCTGGGAAAGAACGCACAGCAGGCAGCGGGCATTATTGAGGCAGAAGGGATCAGCAGGCTCCATGCCAAAATCAGCAAGCAGGAAGGGGACTACTATCTGGAGGACCTAAATTCGACCAACGGTACATACTTAAATGGGAACCCTGTAGAATATCATCAGAAAAAGAAGTTGCATAAAGGTGACAAAATTCGATTAGGAGCGGAAGAATTCTTGTTTTCCTGAGCAATGGGGGAGGTTGACTTTGCGGTTAAAACTTTATATACTAAAGACATTGAAAAATTTGGAGGCTTTAGTATGAAAGTTAATATTTATTATGGAGGACGGGGATTGCTGGACGACCCCACCCTGTACGTAATTGATAAAATGCAGGAAGTACTGGCAGAACTTCGTGTAACGGTAGAGCGTTATAATATTTATGAACATAAGAACAGTATTTCAACGTTACCACAGACAATCAAGGATGCGGATGGGATTATTCTTGCAACTACGGTGGAATGGCTGGGCATTGGCGGTTATATGCAGCAGTTTTTGGATTCTTGCTGGCTGTATGGGGATAAAGAAAAAATTGCCACTACTTATATGCAGCCCGTGGTAATGTCCACGACATATGGGGAGCGGGAGGGTGAAATTACCCTTGCAAGCGCCTGGGAAATCTTAGGGGGGCTTCCATGCAGCGGCCTGTGCGGTTATGTGGAGGATTTGATTTCCTTTGAAATGAACCGGGATTATACGGTGATTATTGAGAAAAAAGCGGAAAACCTGTACCGCACCATTTCCCAAAGGCTAAAGAGCCTGCCCAACAGCAACCAGGCGGTGAAGCAGTCCATCCTGCGTCCCCAGCAATTGGAACTGACCCCGCAGGAGAGCGAGCAGTTGTCAAAATACGTATCAGATGACGTCTATGTTAAGAAACAGAAAGAGGACATTGAGGAATTAAGCAGTATGTTTAAGGACATGCTGGGGCAAAGTGAAGAAGACGAGGAGATGGCGTATTTGATGGAATTAGAAGCCCATTTTGTCCCGCAGGAAAATTTTGCAGCCACATATCTGTTTATGATAGACGGGAAGAAAAAGCCATTAACCATTGAGGTACATAGTGATGATTTACGGGTGCATTATGGGCAGGCAGAGAAAATTGACGTCTATACGAAGCTAACCCCAAGCGTAATGGACAATATTATCCAAGGCAGGATGAGTTTCCAGAGAGCCTTTATGACAGGGGAAATGACGGCAAAGGGCAACTTTAAGACCCTGAAAATGCTGGACCAGATATTTATATTTAATTAGCAAGGGACATGAAAGAGAAAGGAATGAAATGAAAATGAAAGATGCTAACTGTATTTTCTGTAAAATTGCAGCAGGGGAAATTCCCTCCAAAACAATTTATGAGGATGAAACATTCCGGGTAATATTAGATATAAACCCAGCTACCAGGGGACATGCCCTGATTATCCCCAAGGAGCATTATGCGAATATTTATGAACTGCCCGAAGATACGGCTGCCGCTGCAATGGTACTGGCAAAAAAACTGGCTTCCCATATAGCAGAAGCATTAACATGCGATGGGTTTAATATTATCCAGAATAATGGGGAAATAGCAGGGCAGACGGTATTCCATTTCCATATGCATTTGATTCCAAGATATGAAGACGACGGCAACCAGGACAAATTATGCCTGAACCATCTGGAGCTGTCTGAGGAAGAACTGGAAGGGATTTGCCAGAAGCTGCGGAAGTAATTTTAAGATATGCGGATAAAAATATGCCGGAACGTGCCCTCTGGAAAGTGGTACGCCCTGCTTTGCAGAAAATTTACCCCAAATTTACCCTGTGCGGCTCGCTGCATGCCATAATATTGGGGTAAATCTTCCGCAAGCTGTGAAAATTCTGTCAGCTTTCTTTGGGCGTCAATATCCCTTCCTTTTCAAATATCCAAAGCAGCATTTTTCCGTGGATAGCCGCCAGCAGGGAACCGCCGGAAAGTACCATAATATAGAATACCGGTGTCCACAGCAGGCCGGCTGTCAGGAAAATGGCAGTCAGGAATAAGAGATAGATGGACTGGGGCAGGTATTTGAACATTAGGAGAATGCCGTTGCGGTAGGTTGTCTTTGCTGGCACGTCCATCCTTGCAGCAAGGGGAAATACATAGAATACTAATACCGTCCATATTCCAAACAATACACAGGTGAAAACCCTTATCATACCAGAGAAATCCCCATCTATGCCCTGCCAGAACCTATAGTCAAACAGGAGTGCAAATGCTGCAAGCAGGAGAGGGAGCCATAATTTTAGGGATGGTGTAAGCTTTAACTTAAATACTGCCCAAAAGTCCTGGAAGATATAGCTTTCTTCGTTGTTCAGGATTTTTACAGCCGTTATGTGGAGGGCACAGAGCGCCGCACCCCCTGTTACTAAGGGGAGGGAGCAAACCATCCATAATATGTTTAATTTTATGAGGCATAAGGCTTTATCTGTTATCTGAGCCATTCTGCTGTCCAAACGGTATGGGTTTTCCATAACAATACCTCCATTTCCTTAAGAAGCATGTTCCATATCAGGGGCTTGCCCACTTTGTTCGTTATTTACCCTTTAATCCCTGTAGATGCAATGCCTTCCACATAATATTTTTGCAGGAAGATGAACATAATCAGCATGGGAACGGCAGAGATTGTAAGCGACGCCATGATGGGGCCGTAATTAATCGGCTTGGAACCGAAAAATGTCTGGATTGCCAATTGGATCGTGCGCTTTTCTTCCCCTGTTACCACCAGCAAAGGCCACATAAAGTCGTTCCAGTGTGCTACAAAGTCAAGTATGAAAATGGTGGCATATACAGTCCCTGAAATCGGCATTACTACCTTAAAAAAAGTGCGGATTGGCCCGCATCCGTCAATGGATGCCGCTTCCAGCAGCTCATCCGGGATGCCGAGGAAGAACTGGCGGAACATATAGATGCTGAAACACTTTGCTACAAACGGCACAATCAGGGATGCCCAGGAATTAATCCACCCAAGATCAGCCATTTCCCGGTACATAGGAAGCATAATAGCTTCTGCTGGGAATACCATCAGGCTGATGACAAGGGTTAAAAGAAGGTTCTTTCCCTTAAATTCAAATTTTGCCAAGGCATATCCGCAGACCGAATTTACCAGAAGGTCTAAAAGAATGATTACCAAAACATAGAACAGGCTGTTTCCGATAAATTTCCACATATTAATCCGTTGGAATACCTCTATGTAGTTGTTCAGGGAGGCTTCTTTTGGGAAAAAGGTGGATAAGGAATTCAGCCCTTTAAAAATCTGTGCCTCTGGCATTAAGGAGGATGAGATCATCCATAGTAATGGTGATACAAATATCGGTGCAGCTAAGGTATTGCCAACATAAGATGCAATATTTTCAAATGCATTTGTCCGGGTGGAATTCTGCGGCCTGCCTTTGGTCATTACATAAGTCTGGGTAAATAGCTTCATTGCCTGGTTTACGGTAATCATTACAACATACTGGATGACGCTCTTAAGCCCTGGAAGCGTTACATAGAAAAAGCTCTGCATTTTTCTAGCTCCGTCTATGGAAGCCGCTTCATACTGTTCCCGTGAAATGCCCTGCAGGCCGGCGAGGAAAATCATCATCTGGTAGCCGGCTCCCTGCCATGCTGACATAAATATAATAGAATTCATTGCCGCTTTTGGGTCGTTTAGGAATCCGCATGGTTTCAACCCCGATTTTACAAGCAGCGCGGAAGACGGATACGCCCTTCCTGCGGGAAGATATGAATAGGGCTAATGCCAGTGCAAGCACAGTTTGGAAAGGTACTACCAGGACAGTAAAATAAAGCGTATTTTTTACAGCAGTCCCAAAGTCCTTGTCTTGAAATAATTCAGCAAAGTTGTTGAGCCCGCAGAACACAATTCGGTCAGGGCGCATTATGTTGTAATCGGTAAATGCATACCGGATAGTCTGCAAGGATGGGGATATTAGGAACGCTGCCAGCAATGCAACTGCCGGGACAGTGAAAATGTAAGCGGCTCTCCGTTCGCTTACTTTATTGATAGATTTCTTTATAGCTATCCCCTTTTTGTCAGTTTTCCGCATAGTATTTGTTATAATCTTTGTCCATGGCTGCAGCGGCTGCATTTAACGCCTCCTGCGGGTCTACCTCCGTAAAGATATTCAGCAGGGCTTCTGCGTATTCAGCAGTCAGTACGCAGTAGGAAGGTGTCCTGGGCCTTGGATGCCCTGCTTCCATTAACTGTTCTTTGAAAACAGACTGGGGATATTCGTTATATTCCGTTAGGGTTTCATAGCTGGAAACCCTTGTAGGAGGTTTTGAAATTGCCTGTGCATATGTAGTTACATTATCTTCGGAAAACAGGAAACGCATAACTTCCTTGGCTGCGTCCATGTCCTGGGTATTTTTAGTGACGGACGCCGCCCAGTCGCCGGTAGGCGAGGTCAGGATCCCGTCCCCATCTGCCACTGAGAAATACGTCACACCCCAGTTTAAGTCCGGGTAATCCTTTTCCAGCGTTGCCACTTCCCAAGAACCGCCCAGCATGGTTGCTGCTTTGCCATTGTGGAATTCTTTTTGGATCGGGTCGATGTTAGCGTAACCGTCCTGGATTAAGCTGTTTAGGAATTGGGCTGCTTCTACGCCTTCGGGGCTGTTTAAGTAGCCGTCTGCCGAACTTCCTTCTTCATTAACAAAATCCGTCCCATAGGAAATCCAAAATTGCTCCAGCACATAAGAAATCCCTTCCCCTTTGTCCATAATGATGTTTGTGCCTACGACCCCATCTTTCGTTAGTTTTTTTGCCGCATCGTAGTATTTGCTCCAGATTCACGCATCCTCTTTTTTCTCCGGCACGGAAATTCCTGCCGCATCCAGCATGTCTTTGTTGTAATACAAGGCAACGGAGCTTTCCGTAGCGCTTGCGGCATAGATGTTCCCGCCTGCTGATGCCTACCGTATTGCAAATCATTGTTTTGTAGCTTTGCCCATACAGTTCCATTTCAATATGCTTTACCAAGGAGGAAAAAAACGGATGGTCTAAATCCGGCACAATGACGCCTACAATCCCTGTCCTGTTATGGTACAGGTTCCTTGCCAGTTCATTGGGGGTATATTTTAACTTTTTTGCCGCTTTTTCAATTTTTTTCCTTGTTTCAGGCGAAACATAGCCGGAGCCGTTTAATGCCCGGGACACTGTCCCGACCCCGACCCCTGCCTCCTGCGCTACTTCTCTAATACTTGCCATGTTATGTCCTCTTACTTTTGTATGCCTAATGGTTGGGTAGGGTCAGCGGGGTATTTGGCTGCAAAGGCCTTCCAAAAGCTGCACTACCGTTTCCACTGAATTAAACTGCTGGCTCTGTTCCATGGCGGACACGTATTTCTTGCGGTCTTGGAATAATTTCTGGATGGCATCCAGCAGGATTACATCGTTAAGCTGTTCTTCCTCGATTACCATGCTGAACCCCTGGCGCTCAAAGGAGCGTGCGTTTAAAATCTGGTCCCCCCGGCTGGCATGGGCAGAAAGGGGAATCAGGATATTGGGCTTGCGCAGGGCTAAAAGCTCACAGATGGCATTTGCCCCTGCCCGGGAAACGACAATGTCCGCAAGGGCGAACATATCTTTTAATTCCGTGTTTGCATATTCAAACTGGGCATACCCATTGGTATTGTTCAGGGAACTGTCTAAATTGCCCTTTCCGCAGAGGTGGAGCACCTGGTAATTTTTTAACAGCTCTGGGAGCAGGCTGCGGACAACCTCGTTGATAAATTGGGAACCACTGCTGCCGCCGATTACCATGATGACAGGTTTCCCGGACTGGAACTTGCAGTAGGAAAGCCCGTTGGTGCGGCTGCCGGACAGCAGTTCCTGCCGGATGGGGGATCCTGTCAGTACAGCCTTGTCAGAGGGGAGGTACTTTAGGGTTTCAGGGAAATTGCAGCAGACTTTGCTGGCATTTGGGATTGCAAGCTTATTGGCAAGCCCTGGGGTAATGTCCGATTCGTGTATGACTGCCGGGATTTTCCGGTGCTTTGCAGCCATGACTACTGGGACGGAAACAAACCCTCCTTTGGAAAACAGCACATCCGGCTTTAGATTCCTTAATAAAGCCCTGGCCTGGCCGTAGCCCTTGATGACCTTAAATGGGTCGGAAAAATTTTTCCAATCAAAATAGCGGCGCAGCTTGCCGGAAGAAATGCCGTAATAGGGGATGCCGCACTGCTCGATTAATTTTTTTTCGATCCCATCATAAGAGCCGATATAGTGTATTTCATAGCCGAGTTCTTTTAATCTGGGGAGCAGGGCGATGTTTGGGGTTACATGGCCGGCTGTCCCTCCGCCTGTCAAAACAATTTTTTTCATGGTGACCTCCTGAGAATTTTGGGCTTGCCCACTTTGTTCCAAACATGTGTAAATGTTTGGTTCTCTGGGCAACGTTGCATTACTTTTATCTTATACTGTTCTCCAAAAATGTCAAGAGAATACAAGCCCTTTGGGGGATGGGCGGCAGGGTATGTTATGGCAGCAGGGTGGGCGGCAGCAATTTGGGATATCGAAAAATGGAGGAATCTGCGGCGAAAAAACTTCCCCAGATACTTCACAGATGGGACAAGAATCTTTATAATAAAATTAACAGGCAGGCCCTGCATAGGCGAAATGCCATTGGATTTTGGGCATGTGCCTGTGTATTTATGGAAAGGAGGGACATGCTAAATGGAGGAATGGATGTTTTTTCTAGAAAGATACAACGCAATCTTAGCAAGGGCGGCAGTGCTCCTTATGGGGCTGATTGCAATTTGGCTCCTGGCAAGGATATTAAGGCAGATAAAAAGGCTGAATAAAAGCCTTGGGAATATTACAGAAAACATTCAGGCTTACTTCGATGTAATCCTGAGGGAAGACGAGGAAGAAAAAGGGCAGGAAAAAGAACAGGGGCAGGAGCCCATGGCGGCGCCGGTACATACTGCGCAGGAAGGGGGGCAGGAAACCCCCGCTAAGCAGGACTTTGATAAAGAAGAAAAGGAAGAAATCTTTAACGCTGTATTGCAGGAATACTTTTCCTGAACAGGCAAATTTGTTTGACGAAGCGGGACAGATTTGTTACAATATTCCATAAGTGGGGCGAAATGCCACATCTGGGTTCTTTTGATAAGCAAATTTAAGATAAAGGAGTGGAATCATGGAAAAAGTAACGTTTGATTATGGGAAAGCATCCGCATTTATCAGCCAGGAAGAAGTCAGCTATATGACAAAATTGGCAGAGGATGCCAAGCAGGTATTAGTTTCTAAGACCGGGGCAGGAAATGATTTTCTGGGATGGCTGGATTTGCCGGTAGATTATGACAAAGAAGAATTTGGCAGGATACAGAAGGCTGCTGAAAAGATCCAGGGCGATTCCGAAGTGCTGGTGGTAATCGGGATTGGCGGCTCCTATCTGGGTGCAAGGGCTGCCATTGAATTTTTAAGGCATGGGTTTTACAATGTAGTGCCCAAGGAAATCCGCAAGACACCAGAAATTTATTTTGCTGGGAACAGCATCAGCAGCTCCTACCTTGCAGAGCTGATAGAAGTAATCGGCGACCGTGATTTTTCTGTGAATGTGATTTCAAAATCTGGGACTACGACAGAACCGGCAATTGCTTTTCGTGTATTTAAGGAAATGCTGGAGAAGAAATATGGGAAAGACGGCGCGGCAAAGAGGATTTATGCAACAACGGACAAGGCGCGCGGGGCGCTTAAGGGCCTGGCAACTGAGGAAGGGTATGAAACCTTTGTGGTGCCGGATGATGTTGGTGGGCGGTTCTCTGTGCTGACCGCAGTGGGGCTTCTGCCAATTGCAGTCAGCGGGGCAGATATTGGCAAGCTGATGGAAGGCGCGGCAGCAGGGCGCGACTTGGCGATCAACCAATCGTTTTCTGACAATGATGCAATGCAGTATGCAGCAGTGCGGAACATTCTTTTAAGGAAAGGGAAAACCGTGGAAGTGCTGGCAAACTATGAGCCATCCCTCCACTATATTTCCGAATGGTGGAAACAGCTTTACGGGGAAAGCGAAGGGAAAGACCAGAAGGGCATTTTCCCCGCTGCGGTAGATTTGACTACAGATTTACACTCCATGGGGCAGTTTATCCAAGACGGCGCAAGGATTATGTTTGAAACCGTAATGAGCGTGGAAAAGTCACGCCATACTGTGAAAATCAACGAAGAACCTGTGGATTTGGACGGCTTGAATTATCTGGCAGGGAAGGACATGGACTTTGTCAATAAAAATGCCATGAATGGGACAATCCTTGCCCACACCGACGGGAATGTGCCCAACCTGATGGTAAACATCCCGGAACAGAATGAATACTATCTTGGCCAGTTATTCTATTTCTATGAGTTTGCCTGCGGGCTGAGCGGGTATTTGTTAGGGGTGAACCCCTTTAACCAGCCGGGCGTAGAAAGCTACAAGCGCAATATGTTTGCACTGCTGGGCAAGCCAGGATATGAAGCAGAGCGGGAAGCATTATTAAAGAGGCTTTAAGGGAACGGCATTAGGTTTGCATATTAGCGGGAACCAAAGACTCTTGAAAAGCAGCCGCACCCCCAAAATGAACTGGGGGCGCGGCTGCTTTACTCTATAGACAACGAAGGATAACGGTACTTACAATTGGAATGCATTCATATTTGTTTCCAAAGCCGATGCAATTTCCTGCAGCTTAGTTGCATGTTCGGAAATTTCCTGCATTACATTTGCAACTTCTAAGACGGCCGCAGAGGTTTCCTGCGTATTAGAAGCATTCTGTTCGGCAATAGAAGCCAAATTCTGAACCACATCTACAATATTGACACGGGCAGTATTTAACTGGTCCGTGCGGCTGGCAATGGAATCCACATTTGTGACGGATTCTGAAATCCCGCCCTGGACTTGGGAAAAGGTAGAGCCAGTCTTTGTCACATTTTCATTTTGCTGAATCATAATATCCCGCACAGATTCCATGGTTTCCACTGCATTTTGGGAATCTTCCAGCAAGGCATATATGATGGCGTCAATCTGGCTGGCAGATTGGTTGGACTGTTCAGCCAGCTTTTGGATTTGGGATGCTACTACGGCAAAGCCCCGCCCAGCTTCCCCTGCCCGTGCCGCTTCAATGGAAGCATTGAGGGACAGCAGGCTGGTTTCATCTGCTATTGAGGAAATCAGGCTTGCAGCCTCTTTGATTTTCAGGGCGGATTCATTGGTGGTATGCGTCTGCTCATAAATGGTATTAATGGAATCTATGGCGCGCTGGTTGATGGAATCCAGTTCCTGGAGCGTGCTGTTGGCATGGTCGCTGGAACTCTTGATGGACTGTGCAATGGTGCGCAGGGAAGAAACCTCCGAGGAGGTATTTTCCACCATATTCCCTATCAGGAGGATATCGTCTGTTGCCTTCTGGGTTTCTTCTGCCTGGCTGGTGGCATTCGCAGCGATATCGCTGACTGCCCGTTCCACGTTCTGCACAGTGCCGGAGGTTGCGGCGGCATTGCTGCTTAAAGATTCTGCAGTGTGGTAGAGCAATGTGCTCTGCTGCTGGATATCGGAAATAATCCCAGCCAGTGCTTCCCGCAGGGAAAGCAATGCAACCCCAATGGTTCCCGTTTCATCTTTGCGCCGGCTGATTTTGTTTAAGCGCGGGTCTGGGGTAAGGTCCATTTTGGCAAATTTCCCTACAATTTTGGAAATCGTTATAATTGGCTTTGTCAGCCGGTCGATCATCAGGAAACTGGAAAAGCCAAGGACAACCGACAGGATTATGCAAAAAATAATGGCTTGCCGGGTAATGTCGGTAATCGGCTTAAAAATATCTTTTTCCTCAGCGGAAAGGACCAGGATGGCTTTTCCGTCCGCGACAATATAATAGGAAGAATATATATTTTCCCCATTCTTTTCATAACGTACCACGTCAGGGTCCGGAATCTGCCCGTCTGCAATCTGCCCTGTAAGCTCTAAGATTGGACTGTCCTCCACAGTTGAGCCAATCAGGGTATTGTCTGGATGGTACAAAATCATCCCTTTTTCATCTGTAACAAAAAAATGGCTGGTGCTGACATTCTGCAGCCCGGTATCCCCTACAAGGTTTTCCAGTCGGTCTGTGCGCAGGTACATAACAGAAATGCCTACATTCTGGGACAGCACTTTTCCATAGGAATTTGTAAGGTCATACATATAACTCTGTGTCGTGTGGATGAGATTTTCCCTGACATTAGGGATAATTACACAAATACAGAGAATAATGGTTATATTAATAGAAGCGAGAAGAACGCCTACTACTTTTAAGCGAATGGAGGAAAGCCTTCTGACGCCAGATGGTGCAGCTTCCTTGTCTGTGGATGTAAAGTTTGTTTCTTTCACAAGAGTATCCTCCTTTTTTTCTTACCATTATAGCGGTTTGTCGGTTTCATTGCAAGAAAAAGTAAATAAATAGTAATAATTGTACAAAAATCTGCCAAAATACAGGGAAAACAGGGCAGTCAAACGGCAGAAGAACAGATATTGTCCTCCGGCAGGCAAATATAATTGCGGCATAACCCTTGACAATTTACAATTTCTTTGCTATAGTGTAACAAGTTCGTAACATTTGTAACAAAATTGAATAAAATAACATACAAAAATTTAAAAAATAGTTAATGTTATTTTAGCAGAAATTCAGGAGGTTAATATGAAATTCGATAAGAGGCTTGTGGAAAGTGGAATTGTTGCAGCTTTTTCACTTATGCTTTCCGTATCATCTGTGTACGGGGCTAATGCAGCAACTCAGGTTCCAGACGACCAGACGGTAGAATTATCAGCAGAACCGGCAGAAGTAAGTGACAAAGCAGAAGCTGCAGCGAAGGTGCGGACAATCCGCGAGGTTGTAGCATCATCTATCACAGAAAATGAGCCTGAACAGAAAGCAGAAGAACAGGAAAGCCCACAAAAAGAAAACGCAGAAGAAAATGCTTCTAAGGGCAGCGGCATAAGCGTAGGGATTTTGGACGAAGCGCTGAAAGAGGAAACCTCTGGGACGGAAAACAGTGAAAATGCTTCCGCATTAGAAACAGAAAAAGCACCTGAATTGGAAATGGCAGAAGGAAAGACAGAAAACAGCGGGAAAGAAAAAACAGAAAAGCCCTCTGAGGAAAGCAAGCCAGAGGAAAACAATGAAATAAAAACGGAGGAATCCGGCCAGGAAGAAGTGGCTGAAAAAACACCGGAAACTTCTGATATAGAAGAAAAAGCTTCTGATACAGAAGAAACAGAAGCAGAAGGGGAAGATACCGGCAACGAAGGGCAGGATCCGGAAAAAACAGAGGATCCGGAAGAAGGCGGGAAGCCAGAAGATGCCTCCAAAGCAGAAGAAGAACAGAATCCAGAGGGCAACGAAGAAAAAAGCCAGCCAGAAGATGGTGAAGAAGGGACTCCCGATGAAGCGGCAGAAGGAGAGCCAGAAAATAAAGAAGGAAGTGAAGATGCCGACGGGTCTGCCAGGGACGGCTTAGTAGCTGTTGGGAGCCAGGAGGTTTCTCCTTGGGCAGCAAAATTGCTTCCGAACGTAGAGGATTATTTAAATATCCGTACCGAACCTTCCGATGAAGCAGAACTTGCCGGGAAACTCCACAAAGGGGCTTCCGCAGATATTTTGGAGCAAGGGGAAGAATGGACAAAAATCAGTTCCGGGAGCGTAGAAGGCTATGTGAAAAATGAATTCTGCGTAACTGGGCTTGCGGCAGAGGAGCTTGCAAACCAGGTAGGCACCGTATATGCAACCGCAGTGACAGGCGGCGTAAGGATCCGCGAACAGGCGTCGGCTTCGGAAGATACAACGGTTATGGATGTATTGGAAGAAGGCGGCAGGGCTAAGGTAGATACAGAAGCTGAAGCGCCGGAAGGCTGGGTTGTGGTAAAAATGGAAGAAGGCGTAGGCTATGTCAGCGCAGAATATGTGGATGTGGAGCTGAAATTAGGAAAAGCCATTTCCATTGAGGAGGAACGGGCAGCCATTGCAGCGGCAGAAGCAGAGAAAGCCAAGAAAGCACAGCAGGCGTCCAGCGGCACTTCCCAGAGAGGGGCAGTTTCAGCGTCTTATGATGACGTAACACTGCTTGGGGCGCTGATCCAGTGTGAAGCAGGCAGCGAACCGTATGAAGGGAAATTAGCAGTAGGAGCAGTAGTAATGAACCGTCTCCGTGCAGGCTATGCAGGCAGCATTTCAGGGGTTATTTACCAGAGTGGGCAGTTTACCCCGGCATCCAGCGGGGCGCTGGCAAGAGTGCTGGCAAGCGGCGTGTCGGGGAGCTGCATCCAAGCTGCACAGGAAGCAATCGGCGGAGCCAGCAACGTAGGCGGGGCAACAAGTTTCCGCAATACAGCTTCCGGGGCGTCTGGAATCGTAATTGGGAACCATGTGTTCTTCTAATATAATATCTTGTACCAAAAAATCACTGGCTATCCTGTGCAGGGCGGCCAGTGATTTTTTATGATGTACCAGCAAATATGTCAGGCATCAAAGGAATTGCCCAAGGAGAGCAAAGGCCATAATGTGGCATGGGTAGAACACATAATAAAAATATTTATGCGGCCTGCCTTTGGAACCGTCATAGAGCAGGAAAAGGGGCAATGCAGACATTGCCATCCACTCAAATTCGTTTGTCAGGAAGTTTGGCGGTTCAAACCGCAGGACGTCGTACCCAAGCGTCCCGAAAATACGGCAATAGATAAAATCTGCCAATAAGTTAGATGAAAGATGCATGTAAATTCTCGGGATGATTTGGCTTAAGATAATAACGGAATTTCCCAATACCACTGCGGAATACCAAGATGCACATTTCCATTTTTGGTTTTTGGAAAAATATAGGGCAATTCCCAACGCTATTACAAAAAAGCGGCCTTCGTTGAAAAAAATATTTCCGCTGATTGCTGCAAAGAATAAACAGTACGCATCGTCAAGCTGGATGGATACAAAGGTGCAGAAAACTACAGTGGCGGCCTGCCAGAAAATGTAGGCCGCCAAAATTTTTTTCCAATGGGCGCTGCGCGCTATAGTTTTCTTTATTACTAGGATGAGGACGTATAGCGCAAAAAATGTACCAAAAATATTTGTATCCAGCCGAACGAATATCCCATAATATCTTTCAGATGGAATGGGCATGATATTGTATGCCAAATCCAGGAAAGCCATTAGGGCGTTAAATATGTACAATCTGCCTGCAAATGCCTTTCGGTCCTTCGTATTATCTATGGAATGGACAAAAACGAATAGGAACAATGGCATAGATATCCTGCCAATCCAACGCAGGTATAGCGGCATGCCGGGAAGGAACAGTGCAATATGGTCGAGTACCATTGCAATAAGTGCAATTTTTTTAAGCGCATTGGATGACATGGTATTATCGGTTCCCCCTTACAGAGCCTGAAAAGTCAGATGGAGCTTCAAATTGGAGGAAATAATATTTATTGTTTTTCAATCCTGAAAAGGTTGTGGATGCGGTTCCGCTAACGGAGTATGTTTCTCCGGTCGTATATAGGCTGGATTTGCTGGGCATTGATATAGACCTGCCCATGTTTTCAGAATACGCAGGCATTTGTTCGGAAACACCGACATTTTTATTTGTGCCATTTCCATCTTCATATGCTGCATATGCCGCGAGATTCATCCCTAATAACATTGTACATGTTAATAACACAGATAATAAACATTTTTTCATTTTTTAATCTCTCCTGTTTCTTGTCGTAAAATTAAAATACGTTTTCGTTGTGTGCATGTTAATGAGTTTTAATCACCATAACTTGAATATCCATTTTATAAATTTTTCAATAGAATATGCATGGAACATGCTGTATCCCTCCTTTCTGCGAAGAATATAGCATTGCCTGCAGCCCAATGCAATAGAAATTGGCTGAATGGCTGCTTAATTGGCTGAATGGCAAACAGAAACTGGCTGGATAGTTATTTCTTCCACTATGCAGCAGGAACTGGTAAGATGACACTTACATAATAACTGGATTCACGCAGTTGGATATTGTATGCTCCCCCTATCCGGTTCAACGCTTCTTGGACATTTTTCAGGCCATACCCATGCATAGATTTCTCTTTTTTGGAGGTTGTAACATAATCTTCCCGTTTCCGGCAGGAATTTTCCAATTCTATTTGCAGGGCGTTCCTTTCCGAAGAAAAGGTGATGGTAAGGAATAGCGGTGTCCCTTTTGGAAAACGGTTGAGTTCCTCCACCGCATTTTGCAGGAGATTTCCATAAATGCTGCCCAAATCTGCTTGGCTAAAGATTTCTGCATTGCAGGCTTTCCCATAAATATGTATGTTGGCAGAGTTCTCTAATTGGGATAGGATGTGCAGCGTTATAATATTAAGAATTTTATTTCCTGTTTCGTAATAGCCTGCCTGCAATGACTGGAAGGTGTCTGACATATTTTTCAAATAGGATTGTAAAGCATCTAAATCCCCATCCTTAGCAAGCCCATTTAGGCATATGAGGTGATTTTGCATGTCATGCCTGTATTTTCTGGTATTCTGCTCTTTATCCAGCAACATTTCATAATATATTTGTTCTGATTTTTGGAATTCTTCTTGTTGCTTTTTCAGTTCTACAAGTGCTTGGTTTGTCTGGTCGATATAAGTGGAAAAAGCAATTAAAATTAATAAACTGAAAAAGGAGATAAATTCTAAAGCGCCAAATAAAATTTTTGCTCCTGTCCCTGGTATATATTCTATAGCCAAACTAATTACGCCAATAATTAACAATATATCCCAGACAAGGATAAGCGCTAATGCAGGCAGGGTTTTTTTGGCAATTTTCAGCAGCTTTGGCTTCATTTGTAGGGATGTGTGATGCTGGATGGTCAAAATGAAACAGAATACAAGGAAATATACAATATCCCCCAATAGTGCAAGGATAGGTGTTTCTATGATATTTGGTTGGTATAGGGTATTAGGGCCATTGATAAGTTCCCGGATGCCTTCCAGAAAAACAAAGACAATGGCAGCTTGATAGAATTTTTGTTTCCAGTTTTGCTTAAGGCAAATGCAGGATATCCCTGCGGCAGTTAAAGTGGCAGCTACTTCTACAGGGAAGGCAGTTTTGCGCAGGACAGGGGACAGAATGATGGCAAAAGCCCCTCCGAGAGCCTGTATCCATGGATATTTTAGCTTTCCGCTAAAACATGTATATATGCCAAGATGGAATTCCAATAATGTAATTCCGTAATAAAGCACAAATTCTGCTATCATATGCCTATTGCCCCCTTTTGTATTTCATATCGAATTCCAGATATGCATATTTGAATTCACGGAAGCGGTTTCTGGCAATTTTAAAAGATTTGCCAGATATGGACAGGCGATCCCCAGATACATGTTCTATATGCCGGAAATTTATGATGTATTGGCGGTTTATCCGGAAAAAGAACCGCCCATCCAGTTCCGCATATAGTTCCTGCAACGTAGTTGCTTTCCGGAACACCCTGTTTGCGGTGAATAATTCCACCTGGCTGTTGATAGCGCGGGCGTAGCGGATGTCCTTTTCTTTCAGCAGGTACTTTTGGCGTTGGGCATAGGCTTCCAGGGTTCTGTCTTCCACGTTTCTTGCAAGGGCTGCCTCCAAAGCTTCCTTAATTTCATTTTTCTGGAATGGTTTTGTAATGAAGCGCAGGGCTTGGATGAAAAAAGCTTCTTTGAAGCGCTGGATCTGACCTGTTTCCAAAATGATATGGCAGTCAGCTTTGTCTTTTAAGCAACGCCCTGCCTCAATGCCGTCCATTTGGGGCATTTCAATGTCAAGGAAAACCACGTCCCCATCAGCAATATCATGGAGAAGTTCTTTTCCTGAACCATAAACTTTAATTTCCGTATCTTCCTGCCCCTCCATGATGCCATAGATGATTTTTTGTAGTTCCTTTGCTGCTTCCTTTTCATCGTCGCAGATTTTGATTTTCATTTTGGCAGGCGCTCCTTTTGTAGTGATGCATTATTTCTTTTATATATATTACTCCGGCGGTTAAATATCGACGTTTTTACTTGCCTAAATTTCCATTTGCCGCGTTGTCATCCGTTGACGTAGCCCCGCTACGCCGCCTTCTTCCGCCTTGCAGATGGAAATTTATTCTGCGTAAAATTCGTCGACATTTAACCTCCGGAATAATACCATATCTGATGTAAAATAGCAACAGTGTAATTACATATTTTATATTTAATAAATTTTCCATAATATAATAATCTAAAATGTTTGGCAATAAGGCTGGCATGAAGTAGGATTAAATGTTGTAATATGTGCAAAAATATAGTAAGATAAACTTGAAACCATACCCTGAAAGGAGGGAGCGTATGGATGGAATTTTCTGGTTGATTGTAATAGTAGCAATGGCAGTCATTGAAATCATTACCTTGGGGCTTACCACGATCTGGTTTGCAGGGGGCGCGTTGGTTGCGTTTCTGGTAAGCCTGGTGGGAGCCAACCTGCTGGTGCAGAGCATACTGTTCGTGGTGGTGTCTGTGGTGCTGCTGGCTGTGACAAGGCCGCTGGCAGTAGAATTTCTTAATAAAGGCAGGATAAAAACCAATGCAGAGAGCCTGATTGGGAAAACCGCGGTGGTCTTACAGGAGATTGACAATTTAAAGGCAAAGGGAATGGTAAGCATCAACGGGCAGGAATGGTCTGCACGGGCTTCGGAGGAGGATGGGATCCCTGTGGAAACCCAAGTGGAAATTGTAGAAATCAGCGGCGTTAAGCTGCTGGTAAAAAGGAAAGAAGCATAGTATGGAGGGACTGTTATGGTAGGATATATTATATTATTTGTTTTAATTATTTTTGGGCTAATCCTTGTGTCGTCCTGTGTGAAAATCGTCCCGCAGGCACATGCGCTTGTTATTGAGCGTTTAGGCGGGTATCAAGGAACCTGGGGCGTAGGGCTGCATTTTAAAGTCCCCTTTATTGACCGGGTAGCTAAGCGGGTGCTCTTAAAAGAGCAGGTCGTGGATTTCGCGCCCCAGCCGGTGATTACCAAAGATAATGTAACCATGCGGATTGACACGGTGGTATATTTCCAGATTACCGACCCCAAGCTGTTTGCCTATGGCGTGGAAAACCCCATTATGGCCATTGAAAACCTGACGGCAACCACGCTCCGTAACATTATCGGCGATTTGGAACTGGATGAAACCTTGACTTCAAGGGAATTAATTAACACGAAAATGCGGGCGTCCCTAGATGTGGCAACAGACCCATGGGGCATCAAGGTAAACCGGGTGGAATTGAAAAACATCATCCCGCCCCAGCAGATACAGGATGCCATGGAGAAGCAGGCCAAGGCTGAGCGTGAGCGCCGGGCAGCCGTGACACAGGCAGAAGGGGAAAAGACAGCAACCGTCCTTGTGGCAGAAGGGAAGAAGGAATCTGCTATTTTGGATGCCGAAGCAGAAAAACAGGCGGCAATCCTCCGGGCAGAGGCAAAGAAAGAAGCCACAATGCGGGAGGCAGAAGGGCAGGCAGAGGCAATCTTAAGGATCCAGAAGGCAAATGCCGACGGCCTGCGGTTCTTAAAAGAAGCTGCACCGGACGGTGCAGTACTGCAGTTAAAAAGCTTAGAAGCCTTTGAAAAAGCAGCGGACGGCAAAGCGACTAAAATTATTATCCCCTCGGAAATCCAAGGCCTGGCAGGGTTGGCAAAATCCCTTGCAGAGGTAGGGAAAGAAGGTTAGCAGGGAGCAATAGGAACGGGCTGTCATGCCAGATGGGCAGTCCGTTCTCACTTATTCCCGCGAGGGTAAGTGCCCTGTGGGTGAAAATACCCCGCTGCTCTGCAGCGCTGCAAGTTTGATACCCCGTTGCTTGCAGCGGGGTCTTTGATTTCCAATATGCAGGCAGCAGGAAAGAAAGGCCCTGACTGGCTGTATGCCCTTTATATTTATAGATTCAGGAGGAAAAATACAATGGACTTAAAAGGACGTAGTTTTTTAAAATTAAAGGATTTTACCCCGGAAGAAATTACATATCTTGTAGAATTGGGGGAAGAACTGAAACAAAAAAAGAAGCAGGGAATTGCCCATGACGGACTGAAAGGGAAAAATATCGCCCTGATTTTTGAGAAGACAAGTACCCGGACCCGCTGCTCCTTCGAGGTGGCAGCCCATGATTTAGGCATGCATGTGACATATTTGGATCCCTCCGGCTCCCAGATTGGGAAAAAAGAAAGCATTAAGGACACGGCAAGGGTGCTTGGGCGGATGTTTGATGGGATTGAATACCGGGGCTATGGGCAGGAAATTGTGGAGCAATTAGCAGAATATGCAGGAATCCCCGTGTGGAACGGCCTGACAAACGAGTTCCACCCTACCCAGATGATTGCAGATATGATGACGGTACAGGAACAATTTGGGCATCTTAAGGGCATTAAGTTTGTATACCTTGGGGACGCCCGCTATAATATGGGCAATTCCCTGATGGTGACATGCGCAAAGCTGGGCATGGATTTTGTAGCCTGCACCAGCAAACAATATTTCCCCAGCCAAAGCCTGGTGGGTTACTGTAAGGAAGAAGCAGCAAAGTCCGGCGGCTCTGTTACCCTGACGGAATGCGTGGAAGAAGGGGTGAAGGACGCCGACGTCATTTACACGGATGTGTGGGTATCCATGGGCGAGCCGGAAGAAGTATGGGAAAGCCGCATCCGGGAACTGATGCCCTATCAGGTTAACCGGAAAGTTATGGGCTATGCAAAGCCAACCGCTATTTTTATGCACTGCCTGCCCGCCTTCCATGATCTGGAAACTTCCATTGGGAAGCAAATCCATGAAAAATTTGGGCTGACAGAAATGGAAGTGACAGATGAAGTCTTTGAAAGCAGCCAGTCCGTAGTCTTTGATGAAGCAGAAAACCGTATGCACAGCATTAAGGCCATTATGTATGCAACATTAGGGGCGGTATCATTATGAAAACAGAAATTTTGCAGATGCTGCGGGAAACAGCAGATGGCAGCTACATTTCCGGGCAGGACTTGTGCAGCCAGCTTGGGGTTTCCCGGACAGCCGTCTGGAAAGCCATCAGCCAGCTCCGGGCACAGGGGTATGAAATTGAAGCTGTGCAGAACCGGGGTTACCGGCTGGGGGCTGTGCCGGATATCCTTTCGGAAAGTGAAATTGAAAGCTGGCTGCAGACCAAATGGTTGGGAAGACCCGTCTGCTATCTGGATGAAGTGGATTCTACGAATACACAGGCGAAGCGGATTGCAGAGGAAACAGGCAGCGAGGGCCATGGCACGGTGGTGGTGGCAGGCAGGCAGACTTCCGGCCGCGGCAGGCGGGGCAGGAGCTGGAGTTCCCCCCATGGGACAGGGATTTTTTTTACTATCCTGTTAAAACCAGATATTGAAATTTCCAATGCGCCTATGCTCACCTTGGTGAAAGCCCTTGCCGTTGCAGGGGGCATCCGGGAACTGACAGGATTGGATGCCATGATTAAATGGCCGAACGACATTGTGGTAAATGGAAAAAAGGTAGTAGGAATACTGACAGAGCTAAGCGCACAGATAGATTATGTCAACCATATTGTAGTAGGGACAGGCATCAATGTCCATCAGGCAGAATTTCCTGAAGAAATTGCAAGGACAGCAACTTCATTGGACCTGGAACTGCGCAGGGAGGGCAGGGAGATAACGGTTCCAAGGGCAAAACTGCTTGCCGCAGTGCTGGGGCAGTTTGAACAATACTATGAAACTTTCTTGAAAACCCAAGATTTGTCTGCCCTGGCAGACGAGTATAATTCCCTGCTGGTGAACTGCGGCTGCGAGGTGCGGGTTCTGGACCCCCAAGGGGAATACATGGGGCAGGCCATAGGCATAGACGGCAGGGGGCAGCTTTTGGTGGAACGGGAAAACGGTGTGGTAAAGATATCCTCCGGGGAGGTGTCTGTCCGGGGGATTTATGGGTATGTGTAAGGAGGGAGCCATGTATCAGGAGGAAAATGTACTGTGCGGTTCCAGCGCATATACAAAAAAATATTATCTGAATGAATCATTTGAAATGCTGCCGGAAGGCATAAAGGACGAACTGAAAATTATGTGCGTCCTGTTTACGGAAGATATTGGTGGGACCCTTACCCTGTTTTTTGACGAAGACGGCAGGCTCCAGTTCCAGACAGGGGCAGATGAAGGGGATTTACTCTATGACGATATTGGGGGCGTCCTTAAGGTGAAGCAGCTCCAGCGGACAAAGCAGGAATTGCTGGAAGCTTTGGAACTGTATTTTAAAGTATTTTTCCTTGGGGAAGGAATGCCGGGGCAATAGAAACGGAAAAGGTTTACTGGAAAAGCATCAGGGGCAGGCACATAGCGTGCTGTGCCTGTATAAAGCGAAAGGAATGGATAGAAAAATGTTATTAGTCGTGGATGTAGGGAATACCAACATTACATTTGGGATATTTCAAGGGGAAAGGCTGGAAGCCACCTTCCGCATGACGACCAAATTGCAGCGTACCTCCGACGAGTACGGAATCTGCATCCGGGATTTGGTGTCCCACAATAAATTAAACCCGGAAGATGTCAGGGATGTAATTATTGCGTCTGTGGTGCCAAATGTCATGCATTCCCTGCTAAGCTCTTTTATCAAATATTTTGACATTAAGCCAGTTATTGTGGAGCCTGGGATTAAAACAGGCATCCGCATCGCCACGGAAAACCCAAGGCAGCTAGGGGCAGACCGGATTGTGGACGCAGCCGCAGCTTATGGGCAGTACGGGGGGCCTGTATTTGTCATTGATTTTGGGACAGGCACAACTTATGATCTGGTGGATGAAACAGGGGCTTTTATTTCAGGCGTTACCGCCCCCGGCATCCGTACATCTGCCAAAGCCCTGTGGGAAGACGCAGCTAAGCTGCCGGAAATTGAAATCCGCAAGCCCAAAAGCATCCTGGCCAAAGAAACCATCAGCAGTATGCAGGCGGGCTTGATTTATGGGCAGATTGGGCAGACCGAGTATATTATCCGCCAGACCAAGAAAGAAACGGGCTATAAAGACCTGAAAGTGGTAGCTACAGGGGGATTAGGGAAAATCATTGCAAATGAAACCGATGAAATCGATATTTATGACCCTACGCTGACCCTGCGGGGGCTCCAGTTAATTTATTATAAACAGAACCGTGGGAAATAAGGGAGAAATGGAAAAATTAAAAATCGGAAACGTAGAATTAGAAAATAATTTGGTTTTAGCGCCAATGGCAGGGGTATGTGACCTGCCATTTCGTGTGCTGTGCAAAGAACAGGGGGCAGGCCTCCTGTGCATGGAAATGGTGAGCGCAAAAGGGATTTTTTACCGGAATAAAAATACAGAAATCCTGCTGTCCACTAGCCCAAAGGAACGCCCGGTGTCCCTCCAGCTATTTGGGGCAGACCCGGACATTATCAGCGAAATGGCAAAAGAAATTGAGGGGCGGCCCTTTGACATCCTGGACCTGAACATGGGATGCCCGGTACCAAAAGTAGTAAATAATGGGGAAGGGTCCGCCCTGATGAAAAACCCAAAGCTGGTATATGAAATTGTATCTAAAACCGTGAAAGCAACCCGAAAACCTGTTACCGTGAAAATCCGCAAAGGCTTTGACGAAGCCCATGCCAATGCCCCGGAACTTGCCAAAGTAATCGAAGCTGCCGGGGCTGCGGCAGTGGCAGTCCACGGAAGGACAAGGGAGCAGTACTATTCCGGCAAAGCCGACTGGGATATTATCCGGCAGGTGAAAGAAGCAGTTTCTATCCCAGTCATTGGAAATGGGGATCTCCTTACAGGCAAGGACGTGCTGCGGATGAAGGAACAGACGGGATGCGACGGGTTTATGGTAGGCAGGGGCGCGCAGGGAAACCCATGGGTTTTCCGCCAGATCCTGCATTTTTTGGAAACAGGGGAGGAACTCCCGAATCCAGAGTTTGCAGAGGTAGCCAGGATGCTGCTGCGCCACGCCCGGGAACAGGTTCTGTTTAAAGGGGAAACCGTGGGAATCCGGGAAATGCGCAAACACGCTGCCTGGTATACCAGCGGGTACCACAATTCGGCAAAATTGCGGCGGGAGATAAACGGGGTGGAAACGTATGGGCAGTTGGAGGAGCTGCTTGGGGGACTGATAGAAAAATAGGAATATGCTTGTATTGTTCGTCATATAAATAGAAGGAATTTAGGAAAGGGGATTTTATTTCAGCAATTTTATTAGGATAATGGGCGAATGGGCAAAAAGAATATTGATAAAAATGTTGGGTTATCTTTACAATTTCATCCAGAAAATAGGCCGGTGGGCAGCAAGGCATTTTAAGGGGGAGGGCGTAGAGCCGGAACCGGAGGAAGAACTTCCGGAAGGGAACCCATTCCTGCCGAAGCTGCGGGTAATTTTGGAAAATATATTGGACCAGTATGGCAGGGATTACCGCACATTTTCCCCATTGCTGCTGGATACGGATACCCTCCCGGAATCCATGCTGGAGGAAGACGACGTGGAGCTGGTGCTGGAACAGATTTCAAGGGACTTAAATTTTTTGAAAATTGTGACAAGCCGCCCTGCATATTTTCAGCCGTATATAGAAAGAATGTATGAGGATACCGGGCTGGTGGTACAGGTAGAGGGCTTGGAGGAGATTTCCTTCGGCGGTGTCAACGTGATTTTGGACATGGAGAAGAAGGGAAACTGCCACTACCGTTACATGCAGGAGGGCATCCTCTATATCCCAATTTATAAAAGGCCGTGGAGCCAAGCGAAAACGCCGGGAAATCTTGACATTTCCGTACCTATCGGGTATAATACTGTGATTGTTAAAGGAAGATAATCACCGATATGACGGACATAATGATAAATATTGTAATAGGAAGGTGTTATGTTATGGAAAAGAAAAATTTGCTGACTTATGAAGGCCTGCAGAAATTAGAAACAGAGCTGCAAGATTTGAAAGTCGTAAAGCGGAAAGAAGTTGCCCAGAAAATCAAAGAGGCAAGGGAGCAAGGGGACCTTTCTGAAAATGCAGAATACGATGCTGCAAAGGATGAACAGCGTGATATTGAAGCCAGAATCGAAGAAATTGAAAAGATCCTGAAAAACGCTGAGGTTGTAGTAGAAGATGAAGTGGATTTGGACAAGATTAGCGTGGGCTGCTGCGTGAAAATTTTTGACTGCGAATATGAGGAAGAATTGGAATACAAAATTGTAGGCTCTACAGAAGCCAACAGCCTGCAGGGAAAAATCTCCAATGAATCCCCCGTGGGGAAAGCGCTCATCGGGGCGAAAGCCGGGGATACTGTCAGCATAGAAACACAGGCGGGCGTCCTGGAATACAAAGTGCTGGAAATCCAGCGTTCAAATTAAGGGCAAAGGCATATGGTGCAGCGGCATCAGGCCAAACGCGAAGAAGCAAGATACTGGAATGGAGGAAAAGGAAATGGCGCAGAATAATCAGGCAGCAGAACAGGATTTGAACCAGTTATTAAAAGTCCGCCGCGATAAGCTTAAGGACTTGCAGGAACATGGGAAAGACCCCTTTCAGATTACCAAATATGACGTCACAAGCCACAGCCAGGAAATTAAGGATAATTATGGTTCCATGGAAGGCAAGGAAGTAACCGTAGCAGGCAGGATGATGTTTAAGCGCGTTATGGGAAAAGCATCGTTCTGTAATGTGCAGGATTTGCAGGGAAATATCCAGGCATATGTGGCAAGGGACAGCATCGGTGAAGAAAGTTATAAGGATTTCAAAAAATACGATGTAGGAGACATTTTGGGGATAAAGGGTGAGGTCTTTAAAACTAAAACAGGGGAAATTTCTGTCCATGCCCATGAGGTGACGCTCCTTTCCAAAAGCCTTCAGATTCTGCCGGAAAAATTCCATGGCCTGACAGACACAGATATCCGCTACCGACAGCGGTACGTGGATTTGATTATGAATAACGAAGTAAAGGATACTTTTATCAAGCGTTCTAAGGTAATTAGCAGCATCCGTAAATATCTGGACGGGCAAGGGTTTATGGAAGTAGAAACCCCTATGCTGGTAAGCAATGCCGGCGGCGCGGCTGCAAGGCCTTTCGAAACCCACTTTAATGCTTTGGATGAAGATTTAAAGCTTCGGATTTCCTTGGAACTTTACTTAAAAAGGCTGATTGTAGGCGGCATGGAGCGTGTATATGAAATTGGCCGGGTGTTCCGTAACGAGGGATTGGATACAAGGCATAACCCGGAATTTACCTTGATGGAACTGTACCAGGCATATACAGATTACCATGGCATGATGGATTTGACAGAAAACCTTTACCGCTATGTGGCGAAAGAAGTCACCGGTTCCGAAATCCTTACTTATGGAGAACATAAAATGGATTTGTCAAAACCCTTCGAGCGTATTACTATGGTAGACGCGGTAAAGAAATATGCCAATATTGATTTCAATGAAATCCATACCACCGAAGAAGCTAAGAAGCTGGCGGATGAACACCATATTGAATATGAAGAAAGGCACAAAAAGGGCGATATCCTAAGCATGTTCTTTGAGCAATACGCAGAAGAACACCTGATTCAGCCCACCTTTGTCATGGACCATCCCATTGAGATTTCCCCGCTGACAAAGAAAAAGCCAGATAACCCAGAGTATGTGGAACGCTTTGAATTCTTTATGAATGGCTGGGAGATGGCTAACGCCTACTCTGAACTAAATGACCCTATTGACCAGCAGGAACGCTTTGCCGCACAGGAAGTCTTGCTTGCCGCTGGGGATGAAGAAGCCAACCATACCGATGAAGATTTCCTGAATGCCCTGCGTATAGGGATGCCGCCAACAGGCGGAATTGGCTTTGGGATTGACCGGATGGTGATGATGATGACGGATTCAGCGGCGATCCGGGATGTGCTGCTGTTCCCGGCGATGAAAACGCTTGGCGGAAAAGACCAGTAAAATCAAGGGTTTGCGGACTTAAAGCTAGTATGGTACGACAAGAGTACGACAAAATAAACTCTCTTAAAGGGTTAAAATAAATGATTTTAAATTAAACTCGTGTCAGTTCAAGTTAATATTTTGTACGATAAGGACATTTTTCTAAAAGAAAATTTTAGGGAAGTGTCCTTTTGTTATGGTCAAAAAACAAAATAAGAGATGGAGGAAATAAACATGAGTAGTACAGCGTTAGGAGCAGAGAAAGCGATTATTTTTATCAGCGATGCACATGAAAAATTCTACTATGAGAAATTGAAAGAGGTCAGGTATCAGGACGTGTACCACAAAGCACTTGTATATTGTCTTGGTATCAGTGATGACACAAGAAGGAACATTTACAGTATCTATGATTTTAAGACAGGCTGTGTAAAAACGGAGTGCCTGCATGAAGGCTGGCAGACCAGCGGGAGCGTGAAAGTAGTCAGGATGGCGTATAACCTTTACTGCAACGGTACGCCGAGTGTCCTTGATTATGATGATGCGGAGGAACAGGTGGACGAGTGCAGACGGTACACAGTGGAAGAACTGTTCTGCTGTGCCTATGCGCCCTATTTTTGGCAGGCGGTACAGATTCGTTATCCGGAATATGTAACATATAACCACAACTTGTACGCCATGCTTGGAGGACGGGATTGATGTTAAAAGTCAGGCTTATGGGAACAAAGAACGATATTAAGTGGTTCGGGAAGATTTTACAGAGGAACCCGAAAATCGAAGTGACGGAGTTTTCCGATATGTTTCCAAACAAAGGGACAAAGAAATATTACAGGACTTATGTGGAAGTCAGGAAAAGCAACGTAAAAGAAAACCAGTAGAAAGCAAAGGAGAATTATCATGTGTAAAATAATCGCAATCGCAAACCAGAAAGGCGGAGTCGGCAAGACCACCACCACAAGCAACTTAGGCATCGGGCTGGCAAAACAGGGTAAGAAGGTGCTTCTGATTGATGCGGACGCACAGGGCAGTCTGACCGCAAGTTTAGGCTTTACAGAGCCGGACAGTCTGGAAGTCACGCTTGCAACCATTATGGGGAACTTAATCAATGACGGGGAAGTAGAGCCGGGAGAAGGCATTCTCCACCATGAGGAAGGGATAGACTTAATGCCGGGGAACATCGAGCTTTCCGGTCTGGAAGTTTCCCTTGTGAATGTGATGAGCCGGGAAACGGTACTCCGGTCATACATAGAGATTGTGAAGGAGAGCTACGATTATATCTTGATTGACTGTATGCCTTCCCTCGGCATGATTACCATAAATGCCTTTGCCAGCGCCGACAGCATCTTGATACCCGTACAGGCGGCATACCAGCCCGTCAAAGGCTTGCAGCAGCTTATTAAGACGGTCGGTAAGGTAAAGCGGCAGATTAACCCGAAACTGGAGATTGAGGGGATTCTGCTTACAATGGTGGACAGCCGGACGAATTACGCAAAGGACATCAGCTCCATGCTGAAGGAAGCCTATGGAAGCCGGGTGAGGATATTTGCCAATGTCATTCCCATTTCCGTCCGGGCGGCGGAGATTTCAGCGGAGGGCATCAGCATTTATAAGCATGATCCAAAGGGAAAAGTGGCGTCAGCCTATGATTCTCTGACAAAGGAGGTGCTTGCAGATGGGCAGTAACGCAAAATCGGGAAGCGCAGCAAAGATTACGCTGGAAAAATTTGATGATTTATTCGGCGGGAGTGCCGCACAGGAAAGCGGCGTTGAACAGATTATCAATGCGCCGCTGGCAGAGCTTTATACGTTCAAAGACCACCCGTTCCGGGTGGAAGATGACGAGAAGATGGAGGAAACAACAGAGAGTATCCGGCAGTATGGGGTGCTTGTGCCAGGGATTGCAAGACCGAGGGCAGGCGGCGGCTATGAAATCATAGCCGGACACCGCCGCAGGCGTGGCTCGGAGCTTGCCGGAAAGACGGAAATGCCTGTGATTGTCCGCAATTACACCGATGATGAAGCTACAATTATCATGGTGGATTCCAATATCCAGCGGGAGGACATCTTGCCAAGCGAAAAGGCGAAAGCCTACAAGATGAAATATGAAGCCATGAAGCATCAGGGGAAGAAGTCAGGGAAGAACACCCTTGATGAAGTGGGCGAAGCTGCCGGGGAGAACGCCAAAAAGGTTCAGCGGTATATCTGGCTCTCCCGCCTGTCCGATGAACTCCTTGTTATGGTGGATAATAAAAAGCTCGGCTTCTCACAGGGCGTGGATATTTCCTTTCTGACGGAAGAAGCGCAGCAGTGGGTACAGGTTACTATTGAGGAAAAGGGCTGTAACGTCAGCATGGTGCAGTCGGCAAAAATCAAGGAATATGGCAAGACCGGGGAGCTTACCCTTGCGATGGTGCGCCTGATACTGACGGAGGAAAAGCCGAAGGAACGGAAAGTGACACTGAAAGCGGATAAAATCAGCGAATATTTTGCGGAGGACTGCAGCAGTGAGGAAATAGAGGGCATCATCATTCAGCTATTGGATGAATGGAAGAAAAGACAATAGGAAGGAGGGCGGGCAGAATGGATGGCGGTTTGAAATTCGATTACTATTACGGTGCGGAAGCGGAACAGTTTTCCTTTTACAGAGTGCCGAGGCTGCTGATTAAAGACAGGCGTTTCAAAGGCTTATCCAGTGATGCGAAACTCCTTTACGGTCTGATGCTTGACAGGATGGCATTATCTATGAAAAACGGCTGGTTTGATGATGAGAACAGGGCGTATATCCATTATACGGTTGAGAACATCATGGAAGATTTGGGGTGCGCCAGAGCCACCTGTGCAAAGGTGCTTGCGGAGCTTGACAGCAAAAAAGGGATTGGTCTGATTGAGAAGAAAAGGCAGGGATTGGGAAAGCCGGACATCATATATGTCAAGAACTTCGTCCTTTCAGAGCCGCCCGCAGGTGGGGAAGGCACAGCGGCAGAACCCGCAGGCACTGATGTTTCCACAGAAGTTCAAAAACTGAACTTCAAGAAGTACAAGAATCAGGATTCCAGAAGTTCAGAAATTGAACTTCTGGAAGTTCAAAAAACAGACTTCAAGAGTTTCAAAAAGCAGACTTCTGGAAGTTCAGAAAACGAATCTCTGGAAGTTCAAAAATCGAACCCTAATTATAACAATACTAATTATACTGATCTGAGTTATACCAATCCTATCAATCAATCGGATAGAGGAATAGAAAAACAAGAACCGGGCAAGCCGGATAATGGTATGATTGATGTGATGGATAATGCCACTGCCTACATGGAAATTATTCGTGACAATATTGAATACGAGCATCACATGAAATATGGGGACTGGCAGGATAAGGGGCTGTATGAGGAACTGTATGAGGTTATCTGCGAGATTGTGTGCGTGAAGCGTAAGACGGTAAAGGTCAACGGGGAAGATTACCCTTATGAGCTTGTAAAATCAAAGTTCCTGAAGCTGAACAGCTCCCATTTGGAGTATGTTATCGGGTGCATGAGGGAAACCACAACCAAGATAGCCAACATCAGGGCGTACATGGTGACTGCCCTCTACAATGCGCCTAACACCATGAACCACTATTACCAGCAGTTGGTGCAGCATGATATGTATGGCGGCGGTTGGGAAGAAAAAGGGATGTTCCAGCCCAAAGTGGAAGGAGATGGATAAATGGAGTCCATGCGGGATATTGACCGGGCAATGGAACGGGAAATCGCAAAGGGGAGCTGCCCGTTAAGGTTTGTGAGGATAGAATTTGGCAGTTCCCCTTATCAGGAGATTGCGTCAAGGGAAAAGCTGCTGGAGGTGCTGTCCTATCTGCTTCGGACAGGCGATTATGGCAGGTTTGCCGGGAAAGGGACAGGGAATAATGTTTACATGGACTTAAAAGGCAGGAAACCAGCTTTTAAGCGTACCCGATCCTTTATTGACCGGAATACCCTCTTTTCCACAATCCGCAGGTACGGAAAGAAAATAAAGCCGGATTTTGATGGGCATACTTATCTGGAAACAGTGCAGTGCTTCTTTGAACTGCCGGAAGGGGAACAGGATAAATACAGGGTAACATATGACGGGCAGGAAACATTTGCTTTCCCTATGTCGGATAAATATATACTCGGACTTTACACGCACTGTATCTCCGCAAGGCGGGCGGCATCGGCGGATGTGGGTATTCCCGGCACAGGCTTTTCAGAAAAAGAACAGGGGATTGCAAGCCTTGAGGGTGTGCGTGACGTGCTGTTCCAGTGCCTTTTGTTTGACACGATAAAATGCGGGGAGGGCGTATTATATGCTGACCTCTGCACGATTTACTGTTTAAAAGAGAATAAATAACTTTTGGACTTTTTGTCCAGAAGTGGATCAGGAGGGTGCGCTATGGCAGAAATATTTATTACGGAAGAACAGCAGGCGAAGTGCCGGAAGGTGGCGGATGCGTTTGCGGAGCTGTATGAGATGACGGATGTGATGGTGGCGGATGCCGGGAGATTCGGCTTTGTCCGTCTGCAATGGTTCAGTGAGGGAGATGGTTTTGATTCAGCGATGGCATTTTCAGACAGTAAAGAACTGTTTGAGGAACTCTGGCGGATATGGTATGAGCATGAAGTCTTAACGCCTGTGCTTGGTACGCCGCTTGCGGAGCTTGACTATGACGAGATATTCCAGACGCTTTCCAAAGACAGGCAGGAGGAAATACTGGAGAAAAAGAAATATTTTGTAGCCCTGTGTAAAGACGCTTTCGGTTAAGGCGGCAGATATTTTTTACAAATTTGGCGGGAAATCTGGTAAAATGGCATCAAGGCAAAAGGATAGGAGCTGATCTATTGAAACCGAACCACCATTCCCTGAAATATAAGCAGGAGAAAGAGCCAAATAAAAAATATAAAGATTTAAAGCAAAAGCAGAAAGCGAAAATTGCCGACTGGATGTTTGAAAAGACTTGTGACTATTATAGGGAGCATAACCGGATGCCGGAGGGCGGGGAATGTGAAGTGTTGGTAAAGGAAGTCTTTCAAAAGATTCAGTCACTTGCGATATGGATTCCTTATGAGGAAGTGTACCGCCAATACCTTCTGAAACTGCCACGTTATGAAATACGGATTGCAGAGAATGGGATTCCGGAAAAGGCAGAAAAGAAGAAAAAGGATGCCGACAAGCCGAAAGTAAAGCAGAAGGGCAGGAGCAAAAAGGTATGCCCGAACTGCGGAAGGAAGATGAAACAGCAGTTTATCGGCTTGCAGCATTGTAAATGCGGCATGAGCTGGAAAAAGGATATAGGATATTTTGAGCGTACCGGGGATATGGTTTTCGCTCTGGAACGGAGGAAAGCAGGGAAAAAGACAAAGCAGTGTCCGGTGATCCGGTACAGATAATTAAATATGGCAGACAGCGTAAGGGCAGTTATAGACCGTATACAGCGGTTTGTAGCTGCCCTGTTTGCATTTGTGGAACTTTTGGACAAAAAGTCCAGAAGCGGAAAGGAGAAAGAAGGAAAATGAAACACAAAAAAGTAGCAGCCGCCCTTTCTGCGGCGGTGGCAGGCGCAGCGGTATTAGGCGGAATCCGTTATGCTGCAGGGAAAAGAAAACCGAAAGAGGGACGGGAGCCGGACATACAGGAAGAAGGTCTGACGGAAGGGAAGCTGCGGGAGTGCCTTCTCCGTCTGTTCCAGCTGTATGAGGACAGTGAGTTTGATGATTCTGCGGAGTTTTTGGGCGATGAGGGCGATCCGAGGGAATATGAGGCGGAGAACTATTCCAGCCAGTTATTCCCTTATATCAAAAAGAACATGAAAGACATGATGATGATGGAGGGGGATGACGGTACGGGGAAAGAACCCTTCGCCATGACGGACGTGCTTTTCTGTTATCCAGCCTGCAAGATAGGCAGTGAGATAAGGGAATTGTTTTCAGACAACTTTGTCCTGTGCCTTGAAAGCGAGATGTGGATACTGGAAAACGGGGAGCTTGCGTCTGTCTACTGTGTCAGTATTGGAAAGGACGGAGGGCGGCTCAGTTACCGCTTTGTGGATACCTACATCAAAAATCCGGGGGATATTCCTATCTGCTTTGAGGATTTGGAAAGCGGTTTTTCAGAGATAATCGAAGCGGAGAAAGAAGGGAGAGAACCCTATCTGCCATAACCCGGTTAGGAAGGAGAGCTTATGAAATATTTAATCCACAGGCTGTACGTCCCACCCTGACGGGCGTACAGCAATAAAAAAAGAAGGAGGAAAACCATGCAGGAGGAAGTGACACAGAAAACCATTGCCCTTGTGTTTAAATCTTCCCGGCTGACTGCCGACGTGCTGAAAAAGGCTATGAAGATGTATCTGGAACACCGGAAACAGGGAAAGCAGATGCCGCATGGGAAAATATCAGTGAAAGAGCTGGTCGGTCAGGGTATGGGCGCTTCGAGCATTGAGGTGACGGATAACAACATCAAGTCTTTTGAGAGAGTGGCAAAGAAGTACAACGTGCAGTTTGCTGTGAAGAAGGATAAGACGGAAAAGCCGCCGAAGCACATCGTATTATTCAAGGGCAAAGATGCCGACGTGATAACGCAGGCATTTAAGGAGTTTGTAAAAGTTAATGAGAAAAAGCATAACCGCATCTCCGTAAAGGAGAAGCTGGCGCAGTTCCGGGAACAGTTAGGAAAAGACAAAAACCGGGAGAGGGCAAGGGAACACCAGAAGGACAGGGGGCAGTCATTATGAGTAAAATCGTAGAGGGCATTGCCAAAGACCTAAAGTCAATCCCTGAAAAGCTGAAGGCAAAGACGGGGAATGTTGACAAAAAGAAACTTTTCCTTATGAACCTCCCCTATGCGCTTGCCGGGTATTTCTGCGACAAAATTGCGTGGCTGTGGCGGGTATCGCCGGGGCAGGACGCTTCCGCAAAGGCGATGGCGGTCATGGCGGGGATGGAGGACTTATTTTCCAACCCGTTACCAAGTTTCCACCCGAAAGATTTGCTGATAGGGATAGGGTGCGGCATTGCGCTCCGCCTTGTGGTGTATTTCAAAGCCAAGAACGCCAAGAAATTCCGGCATGGCATGGAGTACGGCTCTGCAAGGTGGGGAACAGCAAAAGATATTGAGCCTTATGTCGATCCGGTATTTGAGAACAACGTGTTACTCACAGAAACGGAAAGACTGATGATGTCCGGCAGACCGAAACAGCCGAAGTATGCGAGGAATAAAAATATCCTTGTTATCGGCGGTTCTGGTTTGGGCAAGACGAGGTTTTTCGTAAAACCGAACCTTATGCAGATGCACAGTTCCTATGTTGTCACAGACCCGAACAGATAAGTATAATAAGGTTATAGGGAAGCGCGCACCCTCAAAGAAAGGAGGTACACACCATGAAGAAGCAGACAGAGAAAGACAGAATCACAGCTTTATATGAACGGCTCTCCCATGACGATGAACGGGCAGGCGAATCCGTGAGCATTGAAAACCAGAAGCGGATTTTGGAGGACTACGCAAGGAAAAACGGCTTTTCCAATATCCGGCACTTTACAGATGACGGAATCCGTGGAACTACTTTCAAGCGTCCGGGGCTGGACGCTATGTTAGACGAAATCCGGGCGGGGAACGTGGCGACTGTTATCATCAAAGACCAGAGCCGAATCGGGCGTGACGTGGTTGAAGTGGGGCTATTAAAGCGCACCTTTGACGAGTACCATGTGCGTTTTATCGCCGCAAATGACAACCTTGACACCGCCAACGGCTTTGATATTATGTCTATCTTCCGTGACGTGATAAACGAGTGGTACGTTGCCGACACCAGCCGCAAAATCAAAGCTGTTTTCAAATCCAGAATGGAAAAGGGCTTGCGCTGCTCTGGTAGTGTCTGCTATGGCTACCGCGCTTCCAAAGAAGAAAAAGGCGAATGGGTGATTGATGAAGAAGCCGCCGCCGTTGTGCGCCGTATCTTCCAGAGCGTCCTTGCCGGGGAAACCATAGCCAGCATAGCAAAGGCACTCCGCGCCGAGAAAATCCCTATCCCGTCCGAGCATTGGAAACGGACAGGCGAGCCAGTCCGGGCGGCAAAATACACAGACCCCTACGCATGGTCAGCGACCACTATCGGCTACATACTGAAACGCCCGGAATACACAGGGCGCAAGGTACTGGGGAAAACCGTATGCGAGAACTACAAGACCAAGAGCAGCCGCAAGACCGCGCCGGAGGAACAGTATATTTTTGAGGGCGCAATCCCCGCCATTGTGGACGTGGAAACGTGGCAGACCGTACAGAAGATACGGGAAACGGTACGCCGCGCACCGAAACGGCAGAACGCCCCGAACCGCTTGACCGGGCTTTTATACTGCGCCGACTGCGGTTCAAAACTCACACACCGCTATAACCTTGTGCAAGAGAAATGGATTGAGGACGCTTTCATCTGCTCCGGCTACCGCCATTTAATCCATGACTGCACTATGCACCATATCCCCACGGCAAAGATTGAAGCCGCTATCCTTGCCGTTATCCAGCGTGTAAGTTGGTATGTGCGGCACAATGAAAAGGAGTTTACCGAGCGTGTCCGGGAAGCGTCCGACCAGAACCAAGAGAAAACCGTCAAGGAATGTAAGCAGAAAATCAATAAGGCACAGAAACGGCACAAAGAGCTTGACGGGCTTGTGAAAAAGCTGTACGAGGGCAACGCCACAGGCAAGATACCCGACAAACATTTTACCCGGCTTCTTGCCGAGTATGACGAGGAACAGACTGGGCTGGAAACGTCCATAGCGGAATGGCAAAGGCAGATTGAGAGCTGGAACGCCGACAAGCTGAAAACAGACCAGTTTATCCAGCTTGTGAAACGCTATACCGACTTCTCCGAATTGACAACGCCCATGCTCAACGAGTTTATCGAGAAAGTGATTGTGCATGAGGGCGAGGGGCGGGGGAATGACCGCCACCAGCGGATAGACATTTATTTAAACTTTATCGGCGCATTTGAAGTACCCGCCCATATCGTCACCCCGGCAGAGGTAGAGGAACAACGCCGCCAGCAGGAGGAACAGGCGGCAAAGGAAGCCCGGTCAAAGGAGCTTGAAAAGGCGCGGTATGAGAAACGCAAGGCAGAGAAACGGGCATTTACCGCAAGGAAGAAAGCGGGGCTTTTCACGCCGGAGGAACAGGAAGCCGAGGAAAAACGGCTTGCACATAACCGGGAGTGGCAAAAGGAATGGCGGGAGAAACGCAAAGCCACAGAGCCGCCCAAGCCGCCTAAGAAGAAATCCATAAAAGAGCTTATGGAGATTGAAAAGACCGGGGCAGGGCTTACGCCGGAGGAAACGGAACGGCTTGCGGAATACCGCCGGAAAAAAGCCGCACAGCATAAGGCGTGGCGCGAAAGGCAGAAAGCCGGACAGCCAAAGACAAGGACGCTCAAAGAGCTTGCCGCCGCCCAAAAGGAGGGGGAAGCCTTAACGCCGGAGGAATCGGCGCGGCTGGAAGCCCACCGAAGCCGAAAGAAAATCGCAAGGGAAAAACTAATACAGCAAGCCGAAACCGACCCGGCAGCGGCGGCAGAGCTGGCAAAGCAGAGGGCGTATTCTTCCGAAGCCACCAAGAAATCCCGGCAGAAAATGTATGAGGAAGCCGCCACAGGAAACCCCGAAGCGGTAGAACGCTATGAGAATTACCTTGCGTCAAGGAGGGAAGCATACCACAGAAAAAAACAGGAAGCAGAGAAAACCGCATAGCCGCCCCGTCTGAACATCAAGAGCCGGAAAAGCAAGGGCGCATTGTGGAAATGTGCATAACTGGCTATGGAATCATGGATAACCCTGTTCACAGGACATGGAAAAGCTAAAGTGCAGCTTTCCCACGTCCTGCAAACAGAGTTACCCACAATTCCATAAGACAGCCAGTTATACTGTAGTGGTCAAGCTTTTTTGTAACACTTGTGGCTAAAAAAATATTTCCTTTATAATTAGGGTTGTGGCAGCTTCCGCCACCCTTGACAGATACCCAAAGGGATGCTGACAAATGGATACCGATGGCGACGAACTCAGAAACAGGCTTTTACCTTGCGGCCGCCATCGGATTTGGAAGTGTACCATCCCTTTGGGCATCCGTCAAGGGCAAGCCCCTACGGGGTGGCTGCGTTCCCTGCTCCGGCTCGGAATCTTGAAACAAGCCGTTGTCATGCACATCGCGCTTCGAAAGGTGTCCTGTATCCGTTGTAGGAATGGGGGCGCAGATGGTTGTAAGTGACGTAAGCGAATTCCTCCACTGCGCGGTACAGTTCTTCTTCCGTCCGGAACCCATGCAGGTTGGTGCATTCATTCTTCAGGGTGTTGAAGTATCTCTCCATCGGCGCATTGTCGTATGGGTACCCGGCTTTGCTCATGCTCTGAGTCACGTGGACAGATTCGCAGAACTCTATAAAAGCCTTCGATGTATACTGACTCCCCTGGTCGCTGTGCAGGATCAGGGCATCCTTTGCCGGATGCTGGTAATCCAGCGCCTTGCGCAGGGTGCGGACAGCCAGGTCGCTGGTGATGTGCCGATCCGTTATGCTGGACACCACGCTCCGGTCATAAAGGTCTATGATAGTACAGTTATATCGGACATCTCCATTCTTCAGGAACAGATATGTGAAATCCGTACACCATTTCTGGTTCGGCCTGTCCGCATGGAAGTCCTGTTTCAGCTTGTTCCCGAACACCTTATGGGGGCGCCCGGGCTTTGTCCCCGGCTTTTTAGGACGGACAATGGAATGCAGCCCCATCTCGATGTTCATATATTTATGGATAGTCGTCTGGCTGTAGCGGTAGCCTTTGCGCTCCAGATAGGCCGTCATGCTGCGGTAGCCGTCCACTCCGCTGTGGCTGTGGTAAATTTCGTCAATCTGCTTCTTGACTTCTGTTTTTTGGGCATAATACCCCGCCTTCCGGTGTTTCCGGTAGTTATAGTAGGCATTCGGGCAGATCCTCAGCCGCCTCAGTAACCAGCGAATGCCGAATTCTTCATAATGTTGGTCGATGAACCGGTAAGCCTCTAACCGATCTCCTTCGCAAAGAATGCCGCCGCTTTTTTTAAGAATGCAATCTCCTTCCGTAATTCTTCATTTTCCCGTTTTAATCTGAGGTTCTCCTTCATGGAGTCATAATCTTCTTTGGCTTGAGGGTCTGTCTGGCATTCTTTGCTGAATTCGCTGCACCACTTGGAGATGCTGGCTTTGGATACGCCATACTCAGCGGTGATGCTTTTGTAGGTTCGTCCTTCCTCCTCATGGAGTCGGATGATCTTCTTTTTAAATTCGGGAGTGTAGTTTTGTGACATAATGAGTACCTCTTTTCTTGTGATTTTGATTATATCTTATTAGCCACTCCCGTTACAACTTTAGTATAGCACTTCATACACATTACGGCACAATGCCGACTACTACGGAATCCCTCTCATTATTTCACTATAATTGAAAAATTCATATAAACACAGTATAATAATACCCATGAGATACCACTAAGTAAAAGGAAATGAGGAAAAATTATGAACGGCAAAATATTGTTAGTAGACGATGAACAAGAAATTGCTGATTTGATTGAAGTATTTTTGCAAAATGAACAATTTGAGTGCTATAAATATTATACATTTCAAGACGCATTTTTAGTGATAGATAGTGAATGTTTTGATTTAGCAATTATAGATATAATGCTCCCGGACGGAAATGGCTTTACTTTATGCAGAGAAATACGAAAGAAGTATACCTATCCCATCATATTGCTTACGTCTAAAACAGAGGGAACAGATAAAGTTACAGGTTTATCTTTGGGTGCAGACGACTATGTTACAAAACCATTTCTTCCGATTGAACTTGTAGCCAGAGTTAAGGCGCATCTACGGAGGGTACATGATTATGACGGTAAAAAAAATGGCTCAAATGAAATGGTTACAATAGCAGATCTTCTGTTGAATAAAACTTCGCATGAATGTAGATTGAATGGGGAACAGATTAGATTAACTCCTACAGAATTTTCAATATTATGGCTTTTATGTAAAAACAGGGGAAAAGTATACAGTGCTGATGAACTTTTTCAGATTATATGGGGAGAAAAGTATTTTAAGAACAGCAGAAATACGGTAATGGTTCAAATCAGGCATATCCGAGAAAAATTAAATGATATTGGTGAAAAGCCCAAATTCATAAAAACAATATGGGGGGTAGGATATATTGTTGAGTAACAAATTTTCAAGGAAGTATAGGAAGCTCTTATTGCTTAGACATTTTATTAGTGCATTTATCGTGTTCTTTGTCCTGTTCGCTGTTTTTTTAGGGATTAAAAGTGTAGGCAATAACAACTTTTATATTTTCGTTGAAAAAGTAGCAGGATACGATTTTGCGTGTTTTGTACATGATTATGAGCCATCGATTATTGTATTTGGTTTTCTCATATTAGAGTTATTTATGTGGATTGCAATAGAAAGAAGTTCATCAAAGAAAATATTAAAAGTATTGGATTCTTTGGAGTATGTTGTTGATAATTCAGCGGATAACATAGAACTCCCTTTAGAATTTTCTGATTTGCAAAATTGGCTTAATCTCATAAAAATGCAGAATCGTGAGCAACAGCATTTACTGGAAATTGAAGCACAGAAAAAATCAGATACGCTTACTTACCTTGCGCATGACATTAGAACCCCGCTTGCTTCCGTGGTAGGTTATTTGAGCCTATTGTGTGAAGCACCGGATATGCCAGTCATACAACGGGAAAAATATACAAAAACTGCTTTCCGCAAGGCTGTACAATTTGAAAAACTGATAGATGATTTTTTTGATATAACAAGATATAGTTTATCAGACAAAACTCTGGTGAAACGGGAAATAGACATATGTTTTTTAATAGAACAGTTAGCAGATGAATTTTACCCGTTGCTTAAACCCAAAGAGCTGCACATTGATTTAAAGTTAGGGGAAGGACTGTATATAACAGGGGATTCAGAAAAGATTGCGAGAGTATTCAATAATCTTCTGAAGAATGCTATAAATTACAGTTATCCGAAAAGTTCGATTGAAATTTATGCCAGCCAAACTTTATCTTATATAACTGTTTCCATTAAGAATTACGGCAAAACAATACCTGCTGATGAATTGGGGCATATTTTTGATAAATTTTACCGTTCCAAAGAATATGGGGAATCAGAAGAAAGCGGAACAGGACTTGGCTTGGCAATCGCAAAGGAAATTGTAAGAATACACAATGGAAGCATATATGCTATGAGTGATGATGAAATAACAGTGTTTGAAGTCAAGCTGCCTGTTGCGGAAAAGCAGCGATAAGAAAAAAATAAGAAATCAAAAAGAAATAAAGAATCAAAAACTCACTTCAACAGGGTATAATAATCCCCCAGTAGAGTGAGTTTTTTCTTGGAGGAATTGCTATGGATAATCAAAATAAGAATCATGAAAAAATTTTGCGTGGCTGTCAGTGGGTATTTTTTATTATATACGTTATCTTTCTGCTTCGCATAACCTTTTTCAAACAGGTAACATTAAACAACTTATTTTCTGCTATAGGTGCAAGTGAAAGGACAATCAGTATCATTCCCTTTAAATCAATTTATGATATGGCTGTTTCAAACACCTCTATAGGACGAATCATTGAAAATGTAGTAGGAAATATCGTTTTATTTATTCCATTTGGAATACTTTTTCCAATTATCTCTAACAAAAAACGTAAAGGGGTTTTATGTGCCGCTATTATATTCAGCCTGTTAATTGAAATTACGCAACTCCTTTTTGCGCTTGGGAGTACAGATGTTGATGACTTGATATTTAATGTATTAGGTGCATATATTGGATATTTTGTATCAGATAAAATAAGAAAACTATTCAAGTCATATACGCATTTTCTTATTGTTATGACGCTCATAACGGCTATTTTAGGAGCAAGTGTTTTTGGATATTTGCTTGTTTACCAAACAGATTTATTTATACTTTGCAAGTATGATATAGATATTGAGAACTCAGAACTTGTAGAAATATTTATTGACACGCCAGCTACTGCCACGGGTAGATATGTTGAATTAGATAATTGCATATTAAAAGTGGAAAAAAGTGTTAAAAGTTCGAATGATATAAGGGAAATAGAGACGTTCAAGATTACAGAAGATTGCGAAATATTTATTTGCTACGATAGAATGGAATATTTTTTTAGTGCAATTACAGGTGAGTATCAAAAATATGAAAAGATTGATTATGATGATTTTATTTCACAAACAAATTACAAATTTGATAGAAATAATAATGTGAGAATTTGGAGTGATGATGAAAAAAATATTAAGTTTATAGTGATTACTGAATGGGTTGAGTGATTTAGATATATAACAAATAAGTTTTGCAGTTATACCGTGTATGGATAGTCAAAGGGCGATAGCCTAAAATGCTGCCGCCCTTTTAGATTATAAAAAGTAACCGTAAACCATACACCGCCCCATGTGGGAGAAAGGAGGAAATTTCTATGGATTGCACAGAAGCATACAAGGAACACATCATGTATTCTTTCAATGGCTTTTGCAAAGTCGTCATACGCTATGCCGCCATTAACGCATGGCGCGATAGGAACAGGCGGCGGCAAAAAGAAATATCCTTTGAATACCTCACAGAAGAAAAGTTCTACCCTCTAAGCACATCAGATGAATTTCTCAAATCACCTTACGAACAATACCCCGTTACAATCTGCGGTCAGACAATCATACTCACCAATGGGGAGCTTGCCGCCGCCCTGTTATCATTGCCGGAGAAAAAGAGGGAAATCATTTACCTTTACTTTTTCGCTAATTACACACAGCAGGAAATCGCAGATTTATACGGGCATTGTAAGAGTACGGCATGGCATTACATACACAGCGCATTACAGATGTTGCAGAGAGAAATGGAGGGATTTTCACATGGGGAATACTAACCTTGTGCCGTATGAAACCATTGTCCGGGCGACAAACGGCGAGCCGGAAGCCGTGGACGAGATTTTACGGCATTACAGCAAACGAATCCGCTTTGCCGCCCTTGAAAACGGGCACGTCAACACAGACACCGAGGACAGCATAAGACAGCGGCTTATCACTGCCCTGTTCCAGTTCCGCTTTGACTGAAAAGGCGGCATGACAGGAGGTGAGGTTTGTCGGGAAAATAGCCATGCTGATATTCAATGATACCGAGGAAAAAGCGGTTGAGAAAGCCATAGCCGCCCTTGCGGATATGATACCGCTGGAAGCCATACAGCCGCCCCATTCCCCGGCACTTATTTTTCCGGGATTGGAAATAAGGCTGCACCAACGCCGGGTACTGAAAAACGGAATTGACGTTTCCCTCACCCGTCTGGAATACGGCGCACTCTGCTACCTTGCCGCCAGTCCGGGGAGGGTGTTCACAAAGGCGCAAATCTTTGAAGCCGTGTGGAGCATGGAAAGCGAGAGCTGCCAGTCAAACGTGGCAAATGTGATATGCAATCTACGGAAAAAGATAGAGCCGGACAGCCGCCGCCCCACCTACATAAAGACCGTTTTAGGCATAGGCTACAAGTTTGCTTCCGGGGAATAACAACGGGATAACCGCCGCTATTGGCGAAGATACGAAACAGGAAATCAAGGAAAAAGGTTTCCTGTTTTTTTACGCCCATTTTGCTTATTTCCGGCTTTACTGCATGGGAAAATACCGCCGCAAAATTGGCAGAATCCACGCCATGCAAGCCGGGGGAAAACGGCGAAAGCCAGCACAGCGGAATCCGTCAGTTACTAAGAGCAAGATTCTACCACAGTACCAAATTTCGCCTGTCGGCTCATTTTGTCCTGCGGGAATCTTGTTGGGGTTGCCACCCCAAGCCCGCCTTTTGCGGCTTGCGCCGCTTGAAAAAATCCACCCACGAAAGGAGGTTCACAGCCATGAAAAAATACAACACGCCCCACCGCCACCGGGTAATCAAGACACGCTTGACCGAGGAAGAATACGCCGAGTTTTCCGAGCGTGCCGCCCTCTGCAAAATGAGCCAAGCCGAGTTTATCCGGCAAGCCCTAATTAAGTCAAGCATACGCCCGGTTATCACCGTTTCCCCGGTCAATGATGAATTGCTTTCTGCCGTTGGGAAGCTAACCGCCGAGTATGGGAAAATCGGCGGCAACTTGAATCAGATTGCCCGCTGTCTGAACGAGTACGGCGCACCTTATAACACCCTCTCCCAAGAAGTGCGAGCCGCCATAACGGAGCTTGCCGCCTTGAAGTTTGAAGTCTTGCAGAAAGTAGGTGAAGCCGTTGGCAACATTCAAACATATCAGCTCTAAAAATGCCGATTACGGAGCCGCCGAGCAGTACCTAACCTTTGAGCATGACGAATTTACCATGAAGCCCACACTGGACGGAAACGGGCAGATAGTTCCGAGGACAGGCTATCTCATTTCCTCTCTGAATTGCGGCGGGGAAGATTTCGCCATAGCGTGTATGCGCTCCAATCTGAAATACGGCAAGAACCAAAAACGGGAGGACGTAAAGAGCCACCACTATATCATCAGTTTTGACCCCCGTGACGCACCCGACAACGGCTTGACCGTAGACCGGGCGCAGGCGTTGGGCGAGGAATTTTGCAAGACGCATTTCCCCGGACACCAAGCCCTTGTATGCACCCACCCGGACGGGCATAACCACAGCGGAAATATCCATGTGCATATCGTAATCAATTCTTTGCGGATTAAGGAAGTACCCTTGCTACCCTACATGGAAAGACCAGCCGACACAAGGGAGGGCTGCAAGCACCGCTGTACGGACGCAGCTATGGAATATTTCAAAGCGGAAGTCATGGAGATGTGCCACCGGGAAAACCTCTATCAGATTGACTTGCTCAACGGAAGCAAGAACCGTGTCACCGAGAGGGAGTATTGGGCGAAACAGAAAGGACAAGCCGCACTGGATAAAGAGAACGTTTCCCTTGCCGCCGCAGGAGAGCCGCCCAAACTTACAAAATTTGAAACCGACAAGGAGAAGCTACGGCGCACGATCCGCACCGCCCTGTCCTCTGCTACCTCTTTTGAGGACTTCTCCGGGAAGCTGTTACAGCAAGGCGTGACCGTCAAGGAAAGCCGGAGGAGATTGTCGTATCTCACGCCGGACAGGACGAAGCCAATCACCGCCCGGAAACTGGGTGATGATTTTGACCGTGCCGCCGTACTGGAAGCACTCACCATAAACGCACAGAACGCCGTCAGAGCCGCCGAAAAGCCCCTACCCAAACAGGAATACCCCCGCAGCATAAAAGACCGTTTACAGCGCAATAAAGCCGCCATAAACGCACCGAAACAGGATAGCGTACAGCGCATGGTAGACCGGGAAGCCAAGCGAGCCGAGGGCAAGGGCATAGGATATGACCGCTGGGCGGCTGTCCACAACCTAAAGCAAATGGCGGCGACCATGAGCATTTACGAGGAATCCGGCTTTTCTTCCCCGGAAGAACTGGAAGCCGCCCTTGCCGCCGCCAGTGCGGGGCTGCATGAAACCACCGGGAAACTGAAAGCCGTGGAAAGCACTTTGCGGGAGAAAAAGGACTTGCAGAAACAGTTATTAGCCTACATCAAGACCAAGCCCGCCCGTGACGGGCTGAAAGCACAGAAAACAGAGAAAGCCCGCAGGAACTACCGGGAACAGCACGAAAGCGAGTTTATGATTGCCGAAGCTGCCACCCGCTATTTTAAAGCAAAGGGAATCCAAAAGCTGCCAGCGTCCAAAGCCTTACAAGCGGAGATTGAGCAGCTTACGAGGGAGAAGAACAGCCTTTACAACGAATACCGGGAGAAGAAAGAGAACGTCTGGGAATTGCAGACCGTAAAGAACAATATCGACCAAATCTTACACCGTGAGCCGGAACGGGGAAAGGGGCGGGAAAATGAACGGTAAACGCCCCTATATGGACTACCCACAGCACAGAGCCGCCCGCCGCCTTGTGCATGAGTGCTGCAACTACGATAACGGCAACTGCGTTTTGCTGGACGGGGGCGACTGCGTATGTGTGCAGAGTATCAGCTATTCGCTCCTATGCCGCTGGTTTATCTCTGCCGTACTTCCCCTTGACTGGAAACTGGAAGCCGCCCTTTTGCACCGGGCAGAACTGAAACGCTGTACCGAGTGCGGCGGTCAGTTTCTCCCCAAATCCAACAGGGGGAAATACTGCCCGGATTGCGCCGGACGCATGAAAAGAATCCGAGCCGCACAGCGCAAACGGAAACAGAGGGGGAAATGTCACGCTTTAGAAAATACAGAACCCCCGTAAATCAAGGCTTCCCGGCTACTGCTCAATGGGTATGTGATACATTTATCCTTTACCCACGGAAAAGCCGTTTTAAATGCGTAACAGAAGCCACAGACAGGAGGTGAAAACCATAGCTGAATACATCACAGCCGAAACGATAATACCGCCGTATCTGCCCTATCCCCGTTTTCTGCTGAAAATGGACTTGTCACAGACTGCAAAGCTGCTCTATGCGCTACTGTTAGACCGTTCTACCCTCTCACAGAAGAACGGCTGGCAGGACAGCGAGGGCAGGATTTATATTGTCTACCCGGTCACGGAGATAGCGGAAATACTGGACAAAGGCAGGACAACGATTCAGGACACGCTGAATGAGCTTGCCGCCGCCGGGCTTATGGAACGGAAAAGGACACGTTTTGCCGCCGCCAACCACATCTATGTGAAAGTGCCGCCAGTAGTACAGGTTTCCGTACCTATGACAGCCGGAAAACCGGACACCATAAGCCCGGAAAGCCGGACATATGACAGCCGGGAAACCGGACTTATGATGTCCGGAAAACCGTACCCTAACAACTATAATATAAACAAACTAAAAGAGAGCCAAACAAAGGGAGCGAGTGGGGAGCTGCCCGCGCCCTATGGCAAGTACCAGAATGTTTTCCTCTCTGAATCCGAATATGCGGAACTGAAGCAGGAATACCCGGACAGCCTTGAACGGCTTATTGAGGAAATGAGCCGGTATATTGCCGCTTTCGGGAATGATTATGTGAGCCATGCCGCCGCGCTTTACAGGTGGGCAGACAAGGAGAAAAAGGAGAACCCGAAAAAGGGAATCCCCGATTATTCCTACAAGGAGGGCGAGAGCCTTTGACAGCAGATACAACGCCCTGTAAACAGGGCGTGGAAAAGACCATGAACAAGGAGGACGATTATCTATGAGCGATTATGACAACGCTATTTTCCGGCTTGCCACAGAAGCAGAGCCACAGCCGGAGGACTACACGGGCGAGGACGGGCTTTTATACTGCGGGAGCTGCCGCCAGCCCAAAGAAGCCTACTTCACAGAGGGCAAGAGCCTTTTCGGGCGTGACCGCCACCCGAAAGAATGTGACTGCCAGCGCAAACGGAGGGAACAACAGGAATCCACAGACCGGGAACGCAAGCACCATGACACCGTGGAGGACTTGAAACGCCGGGGATTTTCCAACGCCGCCATGCGCCAGTGGACTTTTGAAAATGACAACGGCAAATGCCCCCAAATGGATAAGGCTTTCTTCTATGCGGCGCATTGGGAGGAAATGAAAGCGGAGAATATCGGCTACCTGTTATGGGGCAAGGTAGGCACAGGCAAGAGTTATTTTGCCGGGTGTATCGCTAATGCCCTTATGGAGCGTGAGATTTCCGTGTGCATGACGAATTTTGCCCTTATCCTCAATGACCTTGCCGCCAGCTACAAGGACAGGAACGAATACATAGCCCACCTTTGCAGCTTCCCTCTGCTTATCCTTGATGATTTCGGTATGGAGCGCGGCACGGAATACGGATTGGAGCAGGTTTACAACGTGGTTGACAGCCGATACCGAAGCCAAAAACCGCTGATTGTCACTACAAATTTGACGCTGGAGGAATTGCAGAACCCGGAGGACACCGCCCATGCCCGGATTTATGACCGTCTGCTTGAAATGTGCTGCCCGGTATTCTTCACCGGGGAGAATATCAGAAAATCCACGGCACAGGGGAAAATGGAACGGTTAAAAGGACTGATGAACGGAAAGGAGAGCCTATGAACCATGACACCAGCAAGACCAGCCGCACCGCCGCCCCTCTGTCTGCAAAGCCCGACCTTGTGAAGCGGATAGGGAATACCACCTTTGACATTCATATCCATTTCAGCGAAACCAGCCGGGAAACCTTTACGGACAAGGTAGTGCGGCTTATCGAGAATGACAAGGACAGTGTAACCGATTGATAAGAAGATACACTTTTTCTTATTCCCTACTTGACATTACCAAAGGGTACAGTGTTAGTAGAGTGCGGAAAAATGCTCTTAAAGAACAGCTATCGGGTGAAAGTGCTGAATACCATTAACTTCAAAAAATCCATGCACTACAACCCTCTCGTTTATATCCGGAGCGAGAAGGATATTTTGAAACTCGTAAACACAATCATCTTAAACACCAAAGGGGAGGGGCAGCAATCCGGCGAAGATTTTTGGGTGAAAGCCGAGAAACTCTATTACACTGCACTGATCGGGTACATCTGGTACGAGTGCGTGGAGGAAGAACAGAATTTCACTACTTTGCTTGACATGATAAATGCCAGCGAAGCAAGGGAGGACGATGAGGAATTTAAAAACCCTGTCGATTTGATGTTCGATGAGCTGGAGGAAAGAGAGCCGGAGCATTTTGCGGTAAAGCAGTATAAAAAATACAAACTGGCGGCGGGCAAGACAGCGAAAAGCATTTTAATTAGCTGTGGCGCACGTTTAGCCCCCTTTGACAGTGCAGCGACACGTTGTCGCATATAAACTCTGCGTGGGATTTTCCTGCAAAGAGGTAAAAGTGACGGAAAGGCTATAGCCTTTCTAACTGATATTCCGAGAAGTGGAATGACGGGGTAACGCCCTGAAACGCTTCCCTTGATACTGCGTTGGAAGAAACGGGACGTATTTCCCGCGACTGACACAGCACGCTGAAGTCGGCTGTCTGCACCCGCGACTGTCCCCTTTGGGGGATAAAGCAAAGCCGAGCCAGAGGTGGCCGGGGGTGTTAGGCCGGAGGTCTATAAAGTACCTATGTCCAGAATGCGGCTGACTACCGCTGACAAAAGCCCGAATGTACAGGTCTATAACGGGATATGGCAGAAATGCCATAGCCGTGGAAACGGCGTATGTGGGGTAAAGTAAGATTTGTCGATATGAAATTCCCTATGGTGTTACAGGCACCATCAGGCATACAGGCCTAAAGGGCAGGGTTAAGGGTATTATGCAAAGATAGGAATATCGGAACGTGGAAAGCCCCGGATGTGGAGTGGATACGCATGATGAAGCAATGGGCGGGAAAATCGTGCCGCCTTTTATGGGAGGTGCGGTATAACCGTTCTTAATCCGGGAGGAAAGAGCAGCCATGCTACCTGTGAAGCCGTGAACAAAGTAAGCGGTGGAGGGACGGGCTGTAGTCAGGAACAGAAACAAAATCATATTCAATAAACACGCATAGGTTCGAGTAGGACTAAGAAAGGCGAAAATCCAAACGAAAGTGGGGATAAGTAACCGACTATGGCAACAGGAAAGGCAAAGAAGAAAGATAAGTTAAGGCACGCCGAGTATTATGACTTCCAGGCAATTCAAGATAAGCTGTATGCCGACAGCAATAAAGGCAAAGTTTTCAAACATCTGGTTGGAATCATTGCATTACCCGAAAACATACGGCTGGCATACCGCAACATCAAGAAGAACCACGGGAGTACGACGCCCGGCACAGATGGAAAAACAATCACAGAATTATCAGCACTCTCTGATGAACAGCTTATATGCGCCGTACAGCGCAAATTAAACTGGTATGTCCCACAAAGCGTCCGGCGGGTAGAAATTCCGAAAGGAAATGACCCAATGAAGAAGCGCCCGCTCGGAATACCGACGATTATGGACAGGCTGATACAACAGTGCGTATTGCAGGTCATGGAGCCGATATGTGAGGCGAAATTCCACGACCACAGTTATGGATTCCGCCCTAACCGGAACCAACAGCACGCAATCGCCCAGGTTCACAAAAATATGCAGAGAAGCAATCTCCACTATGTCGTAGACATAGATGTTAAGGGGTTCTTTGACAACGTGAACCACGGAAAACTGCTGAAACAGCTCTGGACAATGGGAATCCAAGACAAGAAGCTGCTTAGTATTATATCAGCTATGCTAAAAGCGGAGGTGGCCGGGATAGGATTCCCGGAGGTGGGTACGCCGCAGGGAGGTATTATCTCTCCCCTGCTATCCAATGTAGTTCTAAACGAATTGGATTGGTGGCTTGCCAGCCAATGGGAAGAAATACCAACGGAGTTCCCTTACAAGGAATCGGTCAATTACAACGGAAGCGTGAGCAAGAGCCATAAATTTGCCGCACTGCGGAGGACAAGGCTGAAAGAAGTCACCTGCGTCCGATACGCTGATGATTTTAAGATATTCACGAACAGCTATCAAAATGCGGTGAAGTTATTCCACGCAACCAAAAGCTGGCTCCATGAAAGGCTTTCTCTTGAAATCAGTCCTGAAAAATCAAAGGTGATTAACCTGAAAGAGCAGTATTCAGAGTTTCTTGGTTTCAAGTTAAAGGTTATCCCCCGTGGGAAACGGAGCAACGGACGCGCCAAATATGTAGTAGAGAGCCATATCAGAGAGAAATCTATTGCGAAAATAAAACCAAACTTAAAACGGCTGATTTACGACATTGAGTTCCCGTCACAAGGCAAACGTACTGAATATCAGGCGATTTGCCGCTACAACGTTTATGTAATGGGAATCCATGACTACTATCAATTAGCCACAAAGGTCTGCGATGACCTTACGCCATTCGCCTTATCTGTCCACAAGAGCCTGCGGGCAAGACTGAAAGAACGGGTTAAAACTGCAAAACAGGTCAGAAAAAGGAAGATTCCGTGTGAAGTTCCGAAAGTTATCAGGGAACGGTATGGGAAAAGCAAACAGCTCCGATATGTAGCCGGACACGCAGTTGTCCCGATTGGCTACATACGGCACAAGCCCCCAAAGTCCATGAACCGCAAAATTAATTCCTATACGCCCGAGGGCAGAGCCGAAATCCATAAGAATCTGGACAGAATCGACATGACGGTTCTTCATTACTTAATGAGGAACCCGGTTCTGTACCGTACTATCGAATACAACGATAACAGGCTTTCACTGTATTCGGCCCAAATGGGAAAATGCGCCGTATCTGGCAAAGTGCTTTCTATTGGCGATATTCATTGCCATCACAAAGTGCCACGGTATTTAGGCGGCAAGGACAATTATCAAAATCTGGTGTTGGTATGTGAAGATGTACACCATCTGATTCATGCTACAAACCCTGATATTATCAGAAAGTATATGGAAATCCTAGGCCTTGACCAAAAGCAGAAAGAAAAACTCAATAAGTTAAGAAGCCTTGTCCACGTTGAGAGTTATTGAGATGAAATAAATTCTGTTCCTGATGGCAAGCCGGGTGAGCTGAAAGGTTCATGCCCGGTTTAGGGCGGGGGAAAATCCGGAGATAACATCAAAGGATTACCTATCGCTATTCAAGGAGCTACGTGACCTGACAAGCTATGACGAGTTGGGGCTTGATATGATTGGGGATGAAAAGACAGCATTGTTTGTCATTATCTCCGATACCGATGACACGTTCGTGCGCCCAGATAGGGCATTTTGCATTGCAGATTATTGGTACTGTTCCGCATGATAACGCGGGAGGTCGTCTGCCTGACCGAAAGGCGAAAGCTGACACGGGAACACAGCACGGCAGGAAAGCGGTAAGTTGCCCAAAAGGCAATCGGGCACGACTGAACCGCAAGACCAAGTGGATATGAGGTTTAAGTTGGATTTACTGAATGTGAGTTTCAAGTTTCTGTTGCGTCCAGACGGAGGAAAGTGCCTGTAACCTCTGACGTGTGGCGTTTGCTACTTGAACGTTAGTAAACGGTTATCACAATCACACGTGACAAGCAGGAGAACCTGTATTAACGAAACGAAAGCAGAGCCGACAATCCACATTTACCAAGGCAGAGTGCTAACTGGGGATACCCTAAACAGGAATGCCATGAACTGGCTATGGCGCAGAGCCTGAATATCCTGCATGGGTACGGAACGCCCGTAGTAGTCCGAGAACCCTGAACTGACAGGGATAGCCGTAAAACCGGAAGCGGTAACGCCGCTCACATGGCGAAGGGGCGTAGTCAATGCGTACTAAAATCAAAAATTGATTAGGGAGGAAAACCTCATAATGAAACCAACAATGGAGATTTTAGCAAGAATCAATAAGAACTCAAACCGTAACAAAGAAGAAGTATTTACCAAGTTATACCGTTACCTGTTGCGTCCTGACATCTATTATGAAGCGTACAGGAATCTGTATGCCAATAATGGAGCGGCAACAAAAGGGGTAAACCATGACACAGCAGATGGTTTCAGCGAAACAAAAATCGCAAAAATCATAAAATCGCTGGCAGATGAAACCTATCAGCCTAAGCCGGTACGCCGAACTTACATTGAAAAGTCAAACAGTAAAAAGAAGCGGCCGCTTGGGATACCCACATTCACAGACAAGCTGGTACAGGAAGCCCTTAGAATGGTACTGCAAGCCGTATATGAACCTGTTTTTCTAAACTGCTCACACGGATTCAGACCAAACAGAAGCTGCCATACTGCCCTGACTGAATTAAAAAAAGAATTTACTGGGGCAAGGTGGTTCGTTGAGGGTGACATTAAAGGCTGTTTTGATAACATTAACCACACTGTATTAGCAAGCCTGATTAACAGTAAAATCAAGGACACACGGCTGATTAAGCTGATACACAAGTTTATGAAAGCGGGATATATGGAAGATTGGCGCTACTATGGTACATACAGCGGAACTCCACAGGGCGGGATTATCTCACCGATACTCGCCAATATTTATCTTCATGAGCTGGATAAATTTGTGATGAAGCTAAAAGCTGATTTCGATGTTTATGAAGAAAAAAACTACACGCCGGAATACCGGGCATTGTTAAGCAAACAGACGGTAGCCCGAAGGCACATCAACGAATCAAGCGGTGAGGAACGGCAGAACTGGATTAATGAATACAAACGTTTCCATAAACTGGTGCTGAAAACTCCTGCTAAATCGCAGACCGATAAGAAAATCAAATATATACGGTATGCGGACGATTTTTTAGTTGGTGTGAATGGAAACCGTGAAGACTGTGTGGAAATCAAGCGAAAACTTGCCGAGTTTATCGGACAGGCACTGAAAATGGAATTAAGTGATGAAAAGACGCTTATTACCCACAGCAATAGTTATGCACGCTTCCTTGGCTATGACATTCGTGTAAGGCGTGACGCAAAAGTAAAGCGTGTCGGCAAAATGAAACACGCTAAACGAACAATGAGCAACAAAGTTGAACTTGTGGTTCCTCTTTCGGATAAAATCCACAAATTTATCTTTTCAAAAGGCATCGCAATACAGGAACTTAATGGAAATTTACGTCCAGTCCACCGGGCGGAACTATTGCATCTTTCAGACCTTGAAATAGTGTCAAGCTATAACAGCGAGTTGCGGGGGATATGCAATTACTACAGTCTGGCGAGCAATTTCAACAGATTATGCTATCTGGCATACCTGATGGAATATAGCTGCTTGCGAACCCTTGCCAATAAGCATAGAAGTTCTGTACCTAAAATGATAAGAAAGTTTAAGGACGGCAAAGGCGAATGGGGTATCCCATATGAAACAAAGCAGGGGCTGAAAAGATGTTATTTTGCCAAATATGCTGACAGTAAAAACGTGAAGAACCCTACCGATAGAATTACCTATGCAACGCAGATATACAGAATGTCGGTAAATACGTTTGAAAAGCGACTAAAGGCACACACTTGTGAATTGTGTGGCACAACCGAAAGTGACTGCTATGAGGTTCATCACATCAACAAACTCAAAAATCTGAAAGGAAAAGAGGATTGGGAGCGTGCGATGATAGCCAAACGGCGAAAAACTCTTGTAGTATGCAAACAGTGCCATATCAAGATTCACAACCAATGAGTTTTTTATTGACCAAGCAAAGACGGAGCCGTGTACAGCGAGAGTTGTAAGCACGGTTCTGAGGGGGGACTGTGCAGACCTACCCTAGAAATACGGCAAGGCGGCACTTTCCTACCCTACAATTTTATCGTGTCTATCATGTATACGCAGCTTTTTAACCTGCTCTGTGACAGGGCGGATGATGTGTATCATGGCAGGCTGCCCGTCCATGTGCGCTGCTTACTCGATGAGTTTGCAAACATCGGGCAGATACCAAAGTTTGAGAAGCTGATTGCCACAATCCGGAGCCGGGAAATATCAGCTTCCATTATCTTGCAGTCGAAGTCGCAGCTCAAAGCGATTTATAAGGATAACGCCGACACCATTGAAGGGAATTGTGATACCACCTTATTCCTCGGAGGGAAGGAAAAGACCACTCTAAAAGAGATGGCGGAAATTTTGGGTAAGGAAACCATAGTGCGCCCGTTAGGGTGTATGCCATAAACCGCCTTTAGCAAGCGGTAGACAAAGATATTAAAGAAAGGAAGGTGAAAATTCACTGTCTATCATTCCACGACTTATCCGTGAGGGGAAACCCTCTGGGGAGTGTAGCATGTCGTTGTTATAGTATTCTTCACTATAACTGGCATGGAATGGCGCAATCTTCTAACCGTCATTTTATGCGGGGATGAAAATCCGTGTATGAGGATGAAAGCTAAACTGCTTGATTGGTAGCCGGAGCCTGGGAGTATCTGGCCTACGTGCGAAAGAAGATGGAACGCATGGTGCTTTGGCGGCTGTCGCTCGATTGTCGGCAGGCGTGTGATATCCGAAGCAAGGCAAGCCTTAGATTAGGTTGAACGGCGAACGCCACATATCTACAAAGATTACCGACAACACGGAACGCTATGTATGGCATATGCTACCGGGGATGACCTAAACCCGCCCATTTGCGGGCATGGTTACACAGCTCCCATAGTAGCCCGTGGACTCTGGATTTACAGGGATAGCCGTAAAAACGGAAGCGGGAGAGCCGCCCACATGACGAAGGGGAGCAGTATGTCTTTAATACAAACAAGAAAGGAAGGTGCGTGAGGCATCATGAGAAATCCAACTGATGTATTAAATAGCCTAAACAAACAGTCTAAAGATTTATCATATAAGTTCCAAAGGCTTTACCGGAACTTATACAACCCGGAGTTCTACCTGTTGGCATATAGGAATATCTACGCCAATGAGGGGAGCATGACGCCGGGTGTGGATGGAGAAACACTGGACGGTATGAGCAGTCCGAGGATAGAGCGTATCATCAGCGCATTAAAAGACCGCTCATACCGCCCGAAACCTGCACGACGTACATATATTGCGAAGAAAAACAGCAGTAAAAAGCGTCCGCTTGGGATTCCTTCCGGGGATGACAAGCTGGTGCAGGAAGTAGTCCGAATGATACTGGAAAGCATTTATGAACCAACCTTCTCCGATTATTCCCACGGATTCCGCCCAAAGAGGAGCTGCCATACAGCCCTCGAACAGATACAGCGGACATTCGCCGGGGCAAACTGGTTTGTGGAGGGGGATATTCAGGCATGTTTTGACAGCTTTGACCACCACGTGCTGATTGATATCCTGCGCAGACGCATTGATGACGAAGCATTTATCACATTGATGTGGAAGTTTTTAAAATCCGGATATATGGAACAATGGCAGTACAACAGGACATACTGCGGCACTCCGCAGGGTTCTGGCATCAGTCCTGTTCTGGCAAATATTTATCTGCATGAACTGGATATGTACGTGGAGGAATACAAGGCAGGCTTTATAAAAGGAAACCGGATAAACCGCAAAGTGAATCCGGAATACGCCAGACGGAACCGTGAGGTGCAGAGGTTTATGCGCCAGAACAGGGAAGTATGGGACAGCCTTAGTGAAGCCGAAAAGAAAGAACGTGCCGGGGAATTACGCAGACTGCGGGAGAAGCAGAGGGAAATCCCGTCTAAGCAGTTTCGGGATGAAACTTACAAAAACCTGCAATACGTCCGTTATGCGGATGATTTTATCATAAGCATTATCGGGAGCAAAAAGGACGCAGAAGCCTTAAAAGCAGATTTAGCCGTGTTCCTCAAAGAAAAACTGAACCTTACACTGTCAGTGGAGAAAACCAAAATCACCCACGCAACTGACCGGGCGAGGTTTCTTGGCTATGATATTTCAATTTCAAAAAGCCGGGAAGTCACAAAACGTCAGGGCAGGAAAGTGAAGGGATACAGCGGCGCAGTGAAACTATATATGCCGCATGAGAAATGGGAATCGAAACTATTGGAGTATGGTGCAATCCGTATCAAGAAAGACAAAGTTACACACAAAGAGCATTGGAAAGCCATTCACAGACCACAGCTCATTAACCGCAAAGACATTGAAATTCTGTCAAAGTACAACTCTGAAATCAGAGGTCTGTACAACTATTACTCACTGGCATGTAATGTATGCGCAATGAGTAAGTTTGCGAGTCTGATGCATTACAGTATGCTGAAAACATTCGCAAATAAATACCGCACAAAGACCAGAAAGATTAAGAAGAAATATTTTAGGGATGGACGGTTTACAGTCATTTACAAGACAAAAAGCGGTATGAAAGAGAGCGTATTTTACAGGGGGCCTTTTATCCGCAAGGATAAGCCCAATGTGCCGCAGGCAGATATTCTTCCGGCCTACAAACGGTATGACAGAGCAAACCGCATAGCGGCAAAACTGCGCTCGAAAACTTGTGAACTCTGCGGACAGTACACAAATGACGTGGAGATTCATCAGGTAAAACGGCTGAAAAGCCTTAGCGGTGAATATGAGTGGGAAAAAGTTATGCTAAAGAACCGCAGGAAAACGCTGGCAGTATGCCCGGCGTGTCACCGTGAGATACACGGAAAAGACTGATTTTGTTAGTTGACGGCATATGGAGAGCCGTGTGCATCGAGAGGTGCCCGCACGGTTCGGGAGGGAGCGTCCACGAGGCGCTTACCTCATGACCTTTACAATACCTCTGACACAAGGGGTACGTCGCAGTCCTACGGTTTAAATTATCAAAAGACCGGAAAAGATATGCCATACTTGTTCGTGAAGAGTTCAGTTGCCTTATAAATTCGCATGAACAGGGACACGAACAACTGGATTCTGGAAAACTGAATACAGGAGGTCACTAATGAAAGAACTGCCAGAAAGAATCCATGACGATACCAACGGTCTTGACTACGTTCTTGTGGGTGATTATTACATTCCCGCCCTGCGGCTGACGGAGGAATCCCGCCCAATCGGGCATTGGGGGGCGCAGGCGTAAAGCCTATCTGGAAGAAGCCCGCCCCGCCCTTTATTGCAGCCTGCTGTTGTCCGGGAAACTCTGGACGCACCTTGCCGACGTGGACGAGCAGGCACAGGAGCGGCTTGACCTTATCATGGAGCAGATGAAAGCCGCCGAGGGCGTGACGGAGGAACTGAAAGCCCGGAACCAGCTTGCGTGGGTGCAGCATATGAACAGCATACGCAGTCGGGCGGAAGAAATTATTTATGCGGAACTGGTCTATGCGTAATGCGGCTGGCTCCTGTCTGGAAAAAGTGGCTCTAAAGCCGGAAAATTGAACATGGGACACACGATATGGTAAAGAGGACTGCTAACCCGGATTTTGCGGGAATGGCAGCCCTTTTTGCGTTATTCTTTCGTTTTTTTCTTGCCAAACAGGGACAGCAGCTTTGATTTGCCACGCTGGCTTGCGGACACGGGCAGCAGTGGGGATTTTTTAAATACACGGGCAAGGGTGATGCGCTCATCTTCCGGAAGGCTCGTGTAATCTATGCCAAATACCCGGCAGATGGTAAACGCCCGTTTTTCGTCCGCCGTGCCTTTGTGCATGAGGGCGTCCAGCAGTATCACCGGAATGTTTCTGGCAAAATCCGCTGCGGGGGTTTCCGGCTCGGCAGTGGTGTTGTCGGATTCGTGCCGGGTGCGGAGGTCTTTTACAATCCGGTCAAGGTCATCATGGATAACATGGCTGAAAAACAGTTCCTCGCTGACCTGCCCTAATTCTAAAGTACGCATATAGAGGTCGTTTTCAGGGGGCTGCCGCTGTTCCATGACGGACTGCCTTGCTTTTTCCAGAACTAAGTTCATGTCATGGATACGCATATCCGCAATCCGGTCAATGCAGACTTCCATATCCGTCAGCAGGCGCAGGAATCCGGGATGGCAGACAAACTCACAGAGGAGCCGGTTGTTCAGTGCGCCGCTTTTTAACAAATCAACTGTGGAATCATTCAAGTGCAGCTCATGCAGGGCGGTGTTCGGGTGGTTCTTATTTTCGGTCAGCCCCATGAGGTAGTCCATGGAAAGACCGTAGTATTCCGCCAGCTTTGCAAGGTTGAACGGGCTTATATCCGTGCATTTGTCGGATTCATATTTTCCCAGCGTGGCTCTCGCTATGCCCGTTGCCTTTTCCAGTTCCGCAAGGGTCATGCGGCGGCTGGTTCTCTCGTCTTTCAATTTCTCCTGAAGCGTCAGTTTTATATACATTGCGCCCCTCCTCTCAAAACAGGGTTTGTGACCATTATAGCACAGGGCGTTTCCGAAAGCGTGGAAATTTTGGCTTTTCGGGAAATTTTCCAGCCTTTCGGACATACGGGGGAAGCCGGTTTATTTTGATAAGATCTCAGTGTCACAGGACATTGAAAACAGAATGACCGGCTGCAAGTGATACCGTTCCCGGAGAAGTAGTGCCATGACAGGAGCATACCAAAGGAACGGAAAACGCTGGGGTGATTCCGGGCAGGAACGGATTGCAGGCAAAACGGCAGGGAAACAAACTATCAATTATGGAGGAAGGAACATGAAGTTAAGCATTGAGGAAAAGAAGATTTTATATGCCTTTGGGTGCGGGAGCCATGAGAACACCGTCCGCAGGCTGAAATGGGTCACTGCCCTGACGGTGGATGAAAAGGTGAAACGCCGGGTGCTGTGCCTGGCAAGGAAGCTGGATGACGGCGGAGCCGGGGAATGGTATCCCTGTTTTTACCGCCATCTCCGTTTGGAAATGGAAAGTTATTTTGAAGCAAAGAAGTATATCCGCATGGTGGAAAAAAGCACAGACTGGGAGGAAGTTTATGGGAAAGCCGTCTAAGTATGAAAAGGAAACTATCGTAAATTTCAACGAGGGTGAGAAGGAAGCCAGTATTTACACATTTAATGCGGACTTGAAGCGGCGGCTGGCGGAGTTCAGCAAAAAATATCCGCTCCTGTGCCGTTTGGAGAAGTCCACGCCGGAAGGGAGCGTGACCTATGTTCTGGATAAGTCCCGGCTGTCTATCCGGCTGGTTCCTCCTTACAGTGAGGAACGGCGGGCGGCGGCGAGGGCATATGCCAAAGAACACGGCTTCAAGCCCTTGCCGGGCGGGAAGGATATTGCCTGATTTGGGGGCGTTTTACGGTCAAAACAACGGGTGCGGAGCCGGTATTTCCCCGTGGTTCACGGTGGAGATATCAGACATCAGGGAAGCCCCGGACGGCGGAAATGCCTGTTTTGGGCGTGTTTTTCCGGCTGTCATGGGGCATGGCTTGGGTTTCTGTGGGAAATCAGAACGAGCGCGGCGCGTTCTGATTTTCTGATACGGAAAAAGGGAGCCGTCTTTGACGTGGGCGGGCGCAGCGCACTCACGTTGGCGGCAACCTTTTATGCGGGGTACAGGGGCGCAGCAGCCCTGTTGGGGTCAAGGGGCAACGCCCATTGGCGGGTTAAGGGCGGCAGTCCTTATCGGGTCAAGGGTGAAACGCCTTGCCCAGCTAGAGTTGGCGCTTGCGCCAATTCGTACTGGGTATTACCTGACGCAAGCCCCGCAGGTTCGGCAGCTTCGCAGCCCTCCCGCCAGCCCGGGAATCGGTAAAAAGGAAAGGGGGATTTTGGATTGAAACTGACACGGCACAACGGACGCTCCGGCAAAAACGGCACGTACAACCCACGCCACAATGACCGCCGCTTTGACCTGAATAACAGCAGTCATATTGATTCGGAGCGGGCAAAGAAAAACGTGTACTGGGACTGTTACCGGGGCTATACCACCGCCGGGAGCCGGGAGGATTCCTCCCAGCCGGATTTCAGCTTTGAGCAGATAGAACTGGCTTATTACACGGAGCATTATTCGGATTACGTGGAAGCCCAGAACGCAAGGAATGAAAAGACACGGCACACGGAGCGCAACCGCAGCGTGGGGGATTTGCTTACGAACAACAAGACCTGCCCGGAGGAAAGCATTTACCAGATTGGGACGGTGGAGGAATCCGTCCCGCCGGAAACATTGTTCCAGATTGTGAATGAGTTTTATGCAGAGTTTGACCGGCGTTTTGGTTCCCACGTGCATCTTCTGGACTGGGCGCTCCATCTGGACGAGGGGACACCGCATATCCATGAGCGCCATGTATTCGATTGCAAAAACCGGTATGGGGAGTTATGCCCCCAGCAGGAAAAGGCGTTGGAAGAACTGGGAGTGCCGCTCCCTGAACCGGATAAGAAAAAGGGAAGGAACAACAACCGCAAGCAGACTTTTGATGCGGAGTGCCGGAAGATGCTTTTCCGTATCTGCGCCGCACATAACCTTCACTTGCAGGCAGAGCCGTCCTACGGCGGGCGGGATTATCTGGAAAAGCAGGACTTCATCATTGAAAAACAGAAGAAAATACTCTCCGCACAGGGGGAAGCCTTGACGAAAAACACCGTAGCCATAGCGGAGCAGGAAAAGAAGTTTGATAAAGCCGCAAAAGCCGTTTCAGAAAAAGAAAAGGAACTGGAAAAGCAGGAGGGGCTGATTGAGGAAAAGGAGCGGGAACTCTCTGAAAAACAGGCAGCCCTTGCCACGGTCACCATGAAGATTGCAGACATAGAATCGCTGGTGGAGGAAGTGGCGGACACGGCTTATGAGAAAGCCTGCGAGGTCGTAACAGATACTGTTCGGGCGGAAACACAGAAGGAGGACATCCGGGCGGTGGAGGATTATAAAAAGTGGCTGGCTGCGCCGGAACGGAAAGCCCCGCAGGAGAAAAGGGATTTCGCCGTGAAGTGCCTGTGTACGGTTCAGGAGCAGATAAGAAATGCGGCGCAGAAAGTGTTAAGGAAAGTCCAGTCGGCACTCCAAAAACCGGAGGTGAGCCGTGCAAATAAGGAGCAGATTAAAGAGAAGGCAAGGGAATCCATTAAGGACAGGCTTGCAAGGGGGAAAATGGAAGCAGACCGGGCGAACCGGGAGCGCATGGAGCGCAGGAACGGGTTAAGGATAGCAACAAAAAAAGATATGGAAATCTGAAGCATTTGCTTTCCGTTATGGAGATGGCAGATGCTTTTTTATTTCCGGGAAGGAAAAGTATGAATGTATTTGAAGCGGTAAAGGAAAATGTAACGGCAAGGCAGGCGGCGGAAATGTACGGCATCCGGGTGAACCGGAACGGTATGGCGTGCTGCCCTTTCCATGATGACAGGAATCCCAGCTTGAAGGTGGATAAGCGGTTCCACTGTTTCGGCTGCCAGGCGGACGGGGATGTGATTGACTTTGTGGCAAGGCTTTATGGGCTGCCCGGTTTGGAAGCGGCGAAAAAGCTGGCTGCGGATTTTGGCATTTCTTATGACAGCCGGGGCAGGGCTTCCCCAAAACCAGCCAGACGGAGTTTGTCGGCAGAACTCCGGTTCTTACAGGCGGAGAAAAAGTGTTTCCGGGTGCTTAGTGATTATCTCCGCCTGTTGGAGCATTGGGAAAAGGCGTATGCGCCGAAATCACCGGAGGACGGGTGGAACCCGCTGTTTGTGGAAGCCATGCAGAAACAGGAGTATGTGGGTTATCTGTTAGACACGCTGCTGACCGGGACAAAGGAGGAAAAAGCCGCCGTTATCAAGGGGCATGGGAAGGAGGTGGAGCGGATTGAGCGGAGGGTATCAGAGTTTGCCGGCGGCGGAAAGACAAGCCGGGGAAACCGCAGCAGACAGCCGGAACGGTGAAAAGACAGTTGCCGAAGTCCGGCAGATATTGGAAACCACGCAAAAAGGGCAGACCGCCAACACGCCGGGGAATTACAAGGCGGTATTTTTATATGACCCGCTGCTTAGCGGGGCGTTCAGCAATAACCTCCTGACTGACCGGATTGACATTGTAAAGCCCCTTGGCTGGTATCGGGACGGGAGCCGCCTGACGGACGTGGATATTCAATATCTGGTTCTATACTTGGAGGAACACTACGGGCTGACCTCGGAAAAGCGGATTGAGGGGGCTATCAAGGTCGCCGCCAATGAATACCGGTATCACCCTGTCCGTGATTATTTAAACAGCCTGCAATGGGATGGGACGGAGCGGGTGCGCTATGCCCTGCGTCATTTCCTCGGTGCGGAGGTAAATGATTACAATTATGAAGTCCTCCTGCTGTTCATGCTGGGGGCAGTGACACGGGTATTCAAGCCGGGGACAAAGTTTGAGGTCATGCTCTGTCTGGTGGGCGGTCAGGGAGCCGGGAAGTCCACCTTCTTCCGGTTCCTTGCTGTCCGTGATGAGTGGTTTTCCGATGACCTGCGGAAGTTAGACGATGATAACGTATACCGGAAGCTGCAAGGGCATTGGATTATTGAAATGTCGGAAATGATTGCCACGGCAAACGCAAAGAGCATTGAGGATATTAAATCGTTTTTAAGCCGCCAGAAGGAAACCTACAAAGCCCCCTATGAAGTCCACCCGAAAGACCACAAGCGGCAGTGCGTGTTTGCCGGGACTTCCAACACGCTGGACTTCCTGCCCCTTGACCGCACCGGGAACCGGCGTTTCCTGCCGGTGCAGGTGCAGGCGGAAGCGGCGGAGGTTCACATTCTGGAAGATGAAGCCGCTTCCAGAGCCTATATCGGGCAGATGTGGGCGGAGGTCATGGAGGTTTACCGGAAGTGGGATGTAAAGTTGAAATTAAGCCCGGCAATGGAGAAGTATCTGAAAGAACACCAACGGTCATTCATGCCGGAGGACACCCTCGCCACCCGGATTCTGAACTTTTTAGACGGGTACGGCGGGAAGATGGTATGCTCCCTACAAATCTACCATGAAGGGCTGGGACACCCGGCTTATGAAGAACCAAAACAGTATGATATCCGTGATATTAATTCCATCATGAAGAACTATGCGGCGGGCTGGAAAGCCTTTGAGAATCCCCGGCATTTCCCCTCGCCCTATAATCGGCAGAAGGGTTGGGAACGGGTGGAGCCGCCTGACAACGGAGGACATGGAAAATCAGGTTTCCAGCCTTTGCCCGAAGGGGAAGCCTTCCAGCTTGGGCTGCCGGAGGAATGGCTGGAAGCGGGAAAACCGTAGCCGGTTGTCGGCTGGTTGCCCCTCCCGTTGTCAAGCCCGTTGCCGGGAAGCCGCCTAACAAATGCCGTTTTTCAGGGCTTTTTCTTTCCCTGACAACGAAAGCAACGGAAAAACAGAAAGAAAATCAATCAGAACAGAAAACGGAAAGCCGGGTTTTGTGTGCGGAGTTTTTTAACGTCCGTTGTCAGCCCCCGTTGTCAGGCTCCCACCTGCCCGGCAGTCCACACTATCACACCCGGACGGAAACGCTCCGGGTATCTTTATGGAGGGAAATGCATATGGCAAAACAGGCAGAATATCCGGCGCAGAACCGGAAGGAAAATAAAAAAGTACAGTTTATCGTTTCCCGTGAGTTTGCGGGAAGCCAGACCATGCGAGAAGCCTTTGAGCAGCTTATTGAACGGCAGACCTGTGAACGGTTTGAGGAATGGCAAAAACGGCAAGCCAGCTAAAGGACGGAACCGGAGAAAAAACGGAAATCCGGCATAAAACAGTTGAAAGAATGGCGGGGGCATGGTATTATCATAGTATCGTGTCCCTGTTCATAGAAGGAGAAGCCTATGAGCAGGAAAAATCATCTATCGAATCAGAAAATAACCGCCCTCTATTGCAGGATTTCCCTTGATGACGGCAGCCAGAATGAAAGCATGAGCATCTCGAACCAGAAACTTATGCTCAAAGATTACGCTGAAAAGAACGGTATGCCCCGGTACGAGTATTACGTGGACGACGGGTATACGGGAAGGAATTTCAACCGCCCTTCGTTTAAGCGTCTGATTGCCGACATTGAAGCGGGGAAGGTGGGCTGCGTGATAACCAAAGACCTTTCAAGGCTTGGGAGGAACTATATTGAAGCGGGCAGTTATATCGAAATCTTTTTCCCGAAACACAATGTAAGGTATATAGCGGTCACGGACGGCGTGGACAGCCTGACAAGGCAGGAAATGGACATTACGCCGTTTAAAAATATCCTGAATGATATGTACAGCCGGGATATTTCAAAGAAAGTGCTTGCCGGGCGCATGACACGCTCCCGCCAGGGGAAGTTTGGCGGCGGGCAGCCGCCCCTTGGCTTGATGCGTGACCCGGAGGAAAGGGGACACCTTATCCTTGACCCGGACACTGCGCCGACTATCCGTAAAATCTATGACCTTGCCTTAAACGGCTGGGGGTGTATGCGGATAGCTAAACAACTGATGGAGGATAAAATCCCCATCACACGGGTAAAAAGCAATACGGAATGTGACGTGAATTATTATTCATGGGGGAGCGCACGGATTAGCCATATCCTGCGGAACCCGTTTTACAAAGGCGCACATCTTGTCTGCCGGACGCACCAGAAAGGAATCCGCTCCAACACCTATGACATCATCCCACGTGAGGAATGGGAAGTCCTTGAGGGCTGCCATGAAGCCATCGTAAGCCCGGAGGACTGGGAGAAGGTGCAGGAACTGATTGACCGCCGCCCTCCTATCATGGATGGGAACGCCTGCCCCTTCTATAACCTGTTCCATGGCATTATCTACTGCGCCACCTGCGGGAAGTCCATGCAGGTACGCTATGAGAAAGTGGGCAGAACCGGGAAGAACCGCTTTACCGGCGAGGAACGGGAGCCGATAGACAAGGCGTATTATATCTGCCAGACCTATAACCGGCTGGGAAAAAACGCCTGCACCAGCCACAAAGTGGAAGCAAGGGATTTATATAACCTTGTATTGAAGGATATTCAGGAACTTGCGGCAATGGCGCTTAAAGACGTGGAATCGTTCTACCAGCGGATTAGCAGCCGCATGGAGCGGCGGTATCTGGCGGACGCTTCGGAGATGGAGAAGGGGCGGGAACGGCTGGAAGCAAGGAACCGGGAGATTGACGATATGTTTTTGAACCTGTATACCGACAAGGCAAAGGGAATCCTGTCGGAGCAGCGGTTTGTGAAGCTGACGGCGGCAATGGAACGGGAACAGGAGGAAAACCAGAAGCGGCTAAAAGAATTGACCCTCTCCTTGCGCCGTTCCAATGAGCAGGAAAGCGATGTCCGCACCTTTATCCGTGAAATCCGGCAGTATGCCACGATACAGGAATTGGACGAGGGTATCTTAAACCGCCTTATCAGCCGGATTCTGGTGGGTGAGGTGAAAAAGGTTGACGGGGAGAAGTTTCAGGAAATCAAAATCATTTATAACTTTGTCGGGGAGATACCGGCGGTAACAGAATAACGGCAATGCCCTTCTCTCTTTTTTGGGGAAGGGTTTTCTTTTTGCCTGCATAGGAAAAAGAAGCCGGGTTCGCTATTCTCCGGCTTCCGGGATAACTCCAATTTTTCTTTATGTACATTTTCACGGGAAACTGGAAGTTATCGCTTTCTAATAATCCAATCGTCATCTTGGGTTTTTCTTTCTGCATAGTAACCGCAAGACATATCCTTTAAAGTACTGACAGAGTTATCTAAATCAAAAACCCATTTTAAAGATACTAGCTTTGCTTCATCTGTTTCGTGTGTTTCTCCGCATAGAAATTGCCACATTCCGTCATCTTCATCATGTGATACATATAGAATAGGTGCCTGATGCTCCAATATATGGCAACAGATAATCGTAGCAGTATCGGGTGAATCATAAAAAGGAAATTCCATGTCTGTCACTCCTTTCAAATTTGAATTTTGGTATCTCAATGTTAATCATACGGATATATCCATATATCCTCATATCTGACCGTAAATGACGCAAAACTTCCTTTATCAATCTGAACACGGTTACTTTCAATCTCAACCATGTCAAGCCAATCCGTTGCAAACCGTACATAATATATATCCTCGTCTATATCTTCAACCTGACAGTTAAAAACAACCATATCATCACATATGAATGTGCCAAAATTATGTACTGTACTTTGAGATATCTTTTTTTCAAATTTCTCATATGACAGTTCGATGAAATATGTATACTTTACAACAGGTTGTTCCCTATATTTCCACACGCCTTTAAGTTTTCCAATCTCTGTAGTTCCAGTTACGATAATTTTATCGTTTTCATATTCTATTTTATCTGCTCCAAATTTCATCTTAACACCTCTACTATATCAACAAACTGGAATTTAATGCTTTTTTAGTTCGGCAATAGCACCATAATGTAAAATATCAAATTCATTAGGCGCAATATGTTCAAGGAGTGTTCTATGCTCTTGTTCCCACATAGAAATTTCTTTTTCGGTAAGCGAAGCACCAATTCCACGACACGCTTTCATTCTTCCATTCCAGCTTTCATGGGTGAATGGTATTCTTACAGTAAATTCTTCGTGATGTACAAGTTCAAAGTTTTCTTTATAGCAATCGGGTATGTCTATTTGATGTATCGTTTCTCCTGCACCACTCCAGTTAGGACTATATTTTAATACAAGTTTTTCACTTGCTCCCGCAATTTTATCCTCAAATGGAAGCCATGCCATATATAAAACAAGAATCTTTCCCTCTTTTTTAAGCATACGATAAAACTTAGGCATAACAATTTCATGGTTAAAATACCAAAAACATTGACAGGCTGTGATTACATCAAAAGAATTATCTGAAAAACTTATATCTTCTGTTGGCACAACGTAATAATCTATATCCATATCTTTTGAAAGGATTTTGGCTTGTTCAATTTGATTTCCTGAAATATCGGTAGCCCTCCACTTCGCCCCATACTGGTACATATTTCTGGGAAGAACCCCTGTCCCTGTTCCAACATCAAGGATAGATTGTCCGTCTATACATAATTTGCGGTCAACAATTTTTTGATAAAATTCTTTTGGATAAATATCACGGAACTTTGCATAATCTAAAGAGGTTTTCCCCCAATCAAAAGGTTTTCCGTTATCTATATCTCTATCAGTTATCTTCATACTATGCCTCCATAAATTTCTTTTGCCCGACAAACAGGAAGTTATAAAGCTGCAATTTTATTTTCTACAAAGCTAAACAGCAATTTCCAAATATCAAAATCTGTATTCAAGTATAATTTTCTGCTTAGTTCAACAATCCTATCGGCAATTTCTTCTTTTAATTCATGGTTTGCATTAAAACAGGTGATTTCGTACTCTTGATGACTGCCTGCCAAAAACTCACTTCTCATTATCTCTGGTGGACATAATGTGCAAATTTCTGCAAGAATATCTGCGTCATTATCATCGTTAATTGCTCTAAATGCCTGAATTATTTGGGGAGTATAGTGTCCGATAGAATTTTCAAGGAATGTAAAAATCCCCCCCATAGTCAACTCTGTGTCAAATGCGATTATAAAATAGGCAACTTGGATAAAATCTGCCCAATTCGTGTGTTGTTCCATATCACAACCACAATTCCACATTTCTAACGACATCTTTTCACAAAGCGACTCGCCGGTATACTGTTTGATATCTATCTCACTTCCATCTATCCATTGCATGGTTTTACCTCCCCAAATCCCGATTTACTTATTTCTTTTGGCAAACTTATCAATAACATTGTCTACCCAAAAAGTGATAAAAAAAAATCAGCAATCGCCGCAAATAGATTAACAATAAAATCAACCATATAGGTTTCCTCCAAATTTCGATTGTTGCTGAGTTTAGTTTAGCACATTTATAGGGTGTCTACAAGATTCTATACACGAAAAGCCAAAAAGAATGAATTCTTCACTTGACAATGTGGCAAAGAGCTTATGAGCCAAGATGAGATTGCGGTCATGGACGGAGGGAAGTGCATCATGCAGCTTAGAGGGGTTAGACCATTCTTCTCCAATAAGTTTGACATCACGAAGCACAAGCAGTACCGGCTTCTGTCCGATTTTGACGACAAGAACGCCTTAGACATCGAAAAATATGTAAAGAACCTGTGTAAAGCAAGAGTCAGGGACAATGACACCGTTGATGAGGTGGAGGATGCAGGCGTGATTGAAGCATGACAACTGAATATGGAAAAAACTGAATAGGGAACTTGTAAACCAGTCACAGGACTTTTGGACAAAAAGTCCAGAAGTGAAACGGAGTTTTGAATGTGCTTGGGAAAGGACAAAACAAAGCGTCCGGCATAGCCAATCGCCAAACTGAATATGCCGGATGCCCGCAGGGTTCTTCCTAAAGGATTGCCCTGTCTTTATCTTACCATAAGGCAGGGCATTTTACACGAAAAAACTCTTTCAGAAACCAGACAAAACAATTTAATGAGAAAGAAAGAGGTAGAAACATGGCATTTTTTACAACAGCAGTAACAGGTGTGAATTGTGAGTAAAGTGAAAAATGGGAAGAATAAGCAAGGTGAAAATCTGGTGTATGTAGATAGCCCTCATAAAGTAGACATGGTAAAATCTTAGAAGAAACGAGGTAAATCAATATGGAAAAACAGGTTTATATCACAGAGGGAGAACGGGCAAAATGCAAAAAGGTGGCTGAAGCGTTTACGGAGCTGTACGAAATGGCGGACATTGTAGTGGTTGATGTCGGCAGATACGGTTTTGTGATGCTGAAATACTATATGCCGCCGCAGGGTTTTGAGGAAGATGAAACTTATACAGACAGCAGGGCATTATTTGAGGGATTGTGGCAGGAATGGCTTGACATGAAGCTGTATCTTATGGCGAAAGGCACTCCTTTATTGGAAAAGGGGTACAAGGGTGTATTTGAGAGTCTACCAGAAGAAAAACAGTCGATACTTATCGGACGAAAAGCTGATTTCGCAGAGAGAGCAGGGATAGACCTGTAAAAGAATGTTTTTATAAAAGAAATGGATAAAGAGATGGATTCCGTAGGCGCAGGCATTGTGGAAATGTCGTATAACTGGCTGCGTTCATGGAACTGTGGGAAACCCTGTTATGTAATCATATGGTTATGGAAAAGTAAATGGAGGTTTTGGTTATTCCGAAAAAAGTAAATTGGAGTGTTGTTTGGCAAAGTGTTATTGGTTGGAGAGATTGTTATTCATATTAATAAGAAATAAACAAGAATCCACTTTCTTTATGAAATCTTCAAAAATATCCTCTATGCTATTGATAGAATTAAATGAAAGGACATGATGATTATGGATATGATTTTGAAAACAACAAACCTCTGTAAAAATTTCAAAGGGCAGACAGCAGTAAACAATGTATCTTTGAACATTCAGAGAAATTCTGTCTACGGATTGCTGGGACCGAATGGAGCAGGCAAATCTACCATTCTTAAAATGCTCACTGGCATTTTGCGCCCTACATCGGGAGAAATTGAGTTTGACGGTCACGCATGGAACCGTAGCGATTTACAATCTATTGGCGCATTGATTGAAATGCCGCCCCTATACGAAAATCTGACCGCATACGAAAATCTGAAAGTGCGAACCCTTGCGCTCGGACTTCCCGATGCCCGCATTGAGGAAGTCTTACGGATTGTTGACCTTACAGACACTCGAAAAAAGAAATCGGGACATTTTTCTTTGGGAATGAAACAGCGGCTTGGCATTGCGCTTGCGTTGTTATCATCACCTAAATTGTTGATTTTAGATGAACCGACAAACGGGTTAGACCCTATTGGTATTCAAGAATTACGGGAACTTATCTGTTCTTTCCCGGCGCATGGAATTACAGTAATTTTATCCAGCCACATTTTATCCGAAGTAGAACAGATTGCGGATCACATTGGAATTATTTCTGCCGGGAAGCTGGGCTATGAAAGCAAAATAAACAAAGGCGCAAGTTTAGAAGAAATTTTTATGCGTGTTGTAGCTGCTAATAACGAAAAGGGGGAAAAATAATGTTTCATCTTATACATTCTGAATTATTAAAAGTACGTCATACATTTGCATTAAAGCTATTTGTTGCGGCTCCTATCGTTACTTTGAGTTTAGGATACATCTTGAGTGGAAAATTTGTTCAGTTTACAGCCTATAATTGGTGGTATATTTTGATACTGCCGATTACGATTGCTATTTGGTGTGCCAGCTTTATCAGTTGTGAAAAACGCACACAGTATCAGAATGTTTTCTGTTTATCTGTTGACATGAAGAAAATCTGGATTGGCAAGCTGTTTGCGGTTGCTGTGCTGCTTTTATTAACCAATTTTGTAATGTGGGGTGGCTGTACGCTTTTTGGTGTTTTTACCGTGATGAACATTGACCCGCTTAATGGTTTTTGGGGCTGTATGTTATTGTTTCTTGTTTACGTTTGGCAGCTTCCGCTTATTATGTTGCTTGCGAAAAAAACAAATTATCTTACTGCTGTACTAATTTCCTTTAGCTGCAACATTTTATCCACGATTGGAGCAGAAAGTGATTTGTTTTATCTCAATCCATTTGCCATTCCAGCACGCATTGTATGCCCCTTTTTCAAAATGCACCCTAACGGTATTCCTATTGAAAATGGTTCTTTTCTGCTGAATACTGGAACAATCATTCCTGCCGTTTTGCTTAGCTTGATTTTGGCGGTACTGTGTTTTTTGCTTACAGCATGGCTCTTCACTAAAGGAGACAGAACACATGATTGAGTTATATCATTATCTAAAAAGCGATTTTTACAAGTTGCGCAATTCTTCGTTCTTTTGGGTACATGTTTTATTCCCATTTCTGGGAGTAGCACTTGTTTTACTGTATGCGACATTTGCGGCTGTAAACGATATAAACAAAATTGCGGTATTCTTTCAGCTTTTCGCAATCGCATATCCTTTTGTTATTAGTATCGTTTGTGAGATTATCGCAGGACAGGAAAACCGGGCGGGGCATTATCAGAATATTTTAGTGTTGCGTTCCAAAACGAAAGCCATTTTGTCTAAATTCTTGTTACTGATTGCCGCCGGATTGCTTGCGGTATTATTGAGCATATTTCTATTTGCTTTGTTACTTCCGGCGACAGGAATAAAATTGCTTTTGCCGACATCATTCCTTGTATTACCGGCTTTGACCTTGTGGAGCAGTAATATACTGCTATATGCTCTTTCTATTATTTTGGCATTTCGGTTTGGAAGAACGGTCTGCATAGGAATGGGAGCTATTGGCAGTTTATTAGCTGCATTGCTCCAAACGGGCTTAGGTACAGGCTTGTGGTTTGTGCTGCCATACGGCTTTGGAATACGTCTTAGTGATTTCGCACTTCAATTTGCCTTGCAGGATTCAACTGCTGTTAGTGCAGAACTTAAATTCGGGATAAGTATGTGCGCGGGTATGACGGTTTTATTTATTGTAATTTTGTTCGTGTGGTTTTTGCGGTACGAGGGAAAGTGTACAAATGAGTGAGGAGATGATATAATATGGGTTGTTTGGGAAACGTGATATGGTTCCTGTGCGGAGGATTATGGCAGGGCTTGGCATGGACAATATCGGGCATTTTTTGGTGCATAACCATTATTGGAATACCGATTGGGCGGCAATGTTTCAAATTTACTGCTCTTACCTTTTTCCCGTTTGGAAAAGAAATTCAGTATGGCGGTAATGCAATTTTAACTTTGGCAAACCTTGTATGGCTTATAATCAGTGGTATTCCGCTTGCCATAACAGCGTGCATAAATGGAACACTGCTATGCTGTACAATTATCGGCATACCGTTTGGTATGCAATGCTTTAAGATTGCAAAACTCGCCCTTATGCCTTTTGGGGCGACCGTAAATGAAGTCTGACAGGAGGGATTGATATGGCGAATATATTAGTTGTTGATGATGAAAACGCAATGCTTCAACTGATAAAACGCATTCTCGAAAAAGACGCCCATACCGTAACACTTCAAGCAAATGCAAAAGCCGTTCTTGATATAGATTTCAGACGATATGATTTGATTTTGCTGGATATTATGATGCCGGATATGGACGGTTTTGAATTATGCAATCAAATCCGTTCCCTTGTGGATTGCCCTATTATTTTCTTGACTGCAAAAACACAGGAAAGTGATATTGTTCGTGGTTTGGGAATTGGCGGCGACGATTACATCACAAAGCCTTTTGGTACAAATGAATTGCTTGCCCGTGTAAATGCACATTTACGCAGAGATAACCGAGAAAAGAAATATGCCATATCCATTTCGGGCATTATCTTTCACATCAACGCAAAGGAAACGGAAGTCAATGGGAATAAACTCCCTCTAACCAAAAGTGAGTATGAAATATGTGAATATCTGGCTTTGCACCGGGGACAGGTTTTTTCAAAAGAGCAGATTTATGAAGCTGTTTTTGGTTTTGAGGGAGAAAGTGACGATAGTGTGATAGCCACTCATGTAAAAAATATCCGCAGTAAGTTAGCGGCTGTCAAATTATCCCCTATTGAAACGGTTTGGGGGGTGGGTTATAAATGGGAGTAAAAAAACTGCGTTCTATCTTCATGCGGTATATATTCACTGTTGCCGGTGGTATTCTTTTCATTATCGCTATCAATGTTGGTCTATATATGTTTTGTATAAATACAGAGGTCATTATTCCTGTTATGAATATTGAGGATAGGATTGCTGACGCAGCAGAAGAAATACAGACAAGTAAATTTTTTGATACAGCCGACATTCCAAACTTTTGTGATTATGGCGTTTATACCCCCGCAGGCGTGTTCCAGTACGGCTCTTTATCAGAAGATACAGCCAACACCTTTTGGGAAGAAGCTACTACAAATGGAAAGAATATAATTCCCCCATACCGTGTTCGGGTTATTGAGCGTGTGGATGATGTCGTTCTTTTGCGCTACCGTTTAACTTCGCAATTCAACAATACTACACTTCGACGTATTTGCCCGGCATCCGATCTTCTGCTTGTCGGGCTGATAATAATTGAGATTGTCGTTTTGCTATTCCTTGTTTCTCATTGGTTTGGGAAATATACGGGCAGGAAAATTGACAAACTGCTTATCGTAACCCAGAAAATTGAGAAGCAGGATTTGGATTTTAAGATTGAAAGTAGTGGCATATTTGAAGTAGACCGCGCCTTATCCGCATTGGAACACTTGAAACAGGCACTAAAAAATTCGCTTGCCGAGCAATGGCAAGCGGATAAATTAAGGCAGGAGCAGATTTCAGCTTTGGCACATGATTTGAAAACACCACTGACTATTATCCGTGGAAATACGGAGCTGCTGTATGACACGATACTTGCCGATAATCAGAAAGAATGTGCGGACTATATCGAGGGCAGTGTTGTTCAAATGCAGGACTATATTGAAACGCTAATTGACATGACAAAAGCAAAAGAGAATTTTCCTTTTCACCGTAAAAATGTAAAATTATCTTCCTTATTGCAGGAAATCCGTACACAGGCAAAAGGTTTGTGCGCTGTAAAAAATATCTATTTGGAATGGAGGGAGAATGTTGATCGGGAATATATCTTTGCAGACAGTGAACAACTGATAAGAGTTTTTGCAAATGTTTTTTCAAATGCAATAGAATATACACCAGCAGGAAAAACAGTTTTCTTTGAAGTATATGAAAAAGATAATTCAATCCTATGCTCTATCACTGATATGGGAAGTGGTTTTTCTCCCGAAGCGTTAAAACATGCGACTGAACAATTTTATATGGACGAACAAAGCAGACATTCCAAATCGCATTATGGAATAGGTCTTTATGTAGCAGACTCCATAATAGCCAAACATGGCGGACAGCTTATTTTAAGCAACTCTGAAAAGACTGGCGGCGCACAGGTTATAATCAAAATTCCATATTGACATTATGGACGGCTTGCGAGCCGTCCTTTTTTCAAATCTTTATGAAATCCACAAAATTAGCAGTTAGCATATAAATAAACAATAGAAATCCAATCTGCCACATGACGGCAATAAAAAAACACTTTTTATCTGATTCTTGCTATGTTCATATTGTGGCGGGTAAATCAAACTAAACAAATAGGAAGCGAGGAAACATGAGAAAACATTCTATTCCAAAAGCACTGGTGAAGTTATATGTAATGATCGTAATATTTTTTACCCTGCTCATTTGGACGATATGGGGAAATACGGCGTTGACAGTGAGTAACATAAAAATTTCAAGCAGCCGTATTCCCCCTGCATTTTCCGGGTTTCGGATAGTGCAGGTATCAGACTTGCACAACGCAGAATTTGGGAAAGGCAATAAAAAGCTGCTGGAATTGCTATCAGAAAGCAAGCCGGACATTATTGTAATAACCGGGGATTTCGTGGACGCAGGACATACAGATATTGACGTGGCTTTTGATTTCGCAAAAGTGGCGGTTAATATTGCACCTGTCTACTATGTGACAGGGAACCACGAAGCAAGCCTGTCACAGTATGACGAACTCAAAACGGGGCTTGAAGCGATTGGCGTAATTGTTCTTGAAGATGAAGCAATACAATTAAACCACGAAAAAGGAATGATAACGCTTATCGGGCTTTCTGACCCTAATTTCACGTTGAAAGGTGATATGTTCGGGGAAGCCCCGGCTATGGTTAGCGCAAAGCTGAGTAGCCTTGTTGATGATGAAAGCAGCTACACTATTCTACTTTCACACCGACCAGAACTATTTGAGAGCTATGCACATTGCAATATTGATTTGGTTCTAAGCGGACACGCACACGGCGGTCAATTCCGTCTGCCCTTTATCGGCGGGCTGATTGCCCCCGATCAAGGGATATTTCCAAAGTATGACGCAGGGCTGTTTACAAACGGCAGTACAAATATGATTGTTAGCCGGGGATTGGGTAACAGCATTATTCCTATCCGCTTTAATAACCGCCCGGAAGTCATTGTAATTGAACTTCTTAATACAGGCTTGTAAGAACAGCTTGTAGAAAACTGAATGATAAAGTGATCTGCCGCACAACGGCAAAAGAAAAAAAGCCGTCGTACAGCAGCCATGTTTTATTGCTTTAATTTTGCGGTGGCTTTGGAAAGCAAAGCAGCCGTTTTTGTTTGGAAAATTAAAATGGGATGAGTTAAATCAGGAGGCAAATAATGGGAAAAAGAAAACTGAAAATATCGCTCTATAGAATAAGAAAAACAAAAGAATTACGGATGATTTTACACATCAAGGTGTACTGCAATGAAGAATAAAACTTCACTGTGGCACACCTTTTTTAATGGTGCGAAATTTGTCTAATTTTAGATTTTTCTGTGATTTTCCTCTACAGATTTTTGGAAAAATTTTGAACGGAGATGTTTTGTTTTCGGAGGGATTTAGAAACAATTTATTGTTTCATAGATGGTTGTTTTGCAAGCATGGCTTTCTGTGTATCCCACACCTGTTTCATCAGTTTTTTCACTTCCTCAACGTCGGCTTTATACACATTGCCCGTTGCGTTCATTCGTTTTGCTATCTGGTTCAGATTACCGCTGATTTTTCCGAGTGTGGCATTGTATTCCCGCAAACCGGAGTAGTCAATGTCATAGACAAAGCCGTACAGAATTAGACAGCGCAGGAAAGTAGATTTGCTTTTCATGCCGGAAATTTTTACTTTCTGTTCCAGTATGTATTGCTCCTTGTCGCTTAGGTATATTTTCAGTTCATTTTTGCGCTCACGGTTTGCCATTTTTGATGCTTTCTCCTTATCAGATTTTTAAGGGGATTTTACAAAAATAAATGCCCTCATATATGGGGCATTCGTACAAAAAAATCAAAGATTCCGGCAGGGTGGTTTTTGATTTTCTGGACACAAAGGGGGTTAGGGGGATATGCCCCCTACAAGCCAATTTTTTCAAGTTTCCGCTCCGGGGAAGTTGGGGAAATTGGAGCCTGTGAGGGAACACAGGCAGTGCTTGCTATTACTTCCCGGAAAAGGTTTTTGCCTTTCCGGGCATTGGAAAAAAAGAGAAATTTTTTTGAGGAAAGCCCCCATAGAGGGGATATTACTTTATCTACAATTAACATCAGAAACAGCGGAGAAAGGGGGTGAGAAAATGTTAGACCATGCATTCCGGCGGCGCAGGGAGATTGAGCGTATGCTGCTGTCGGGGAAGAAGCTGACGGTATCGGAGCTTATGGGCAGGTACTGTGTGGGCAGGAAGTCAATCAGCAGGGATTTTGAAGTCATAGGCGAGGAACTTTCCGTCATTTCAAAACAGGGATATAACGGCGGCTACTTCCTTATGGACGGCGTTGGGAAAAACCAGAACACGCTCTCGCAGGAACAACTGGAATGCTTGGAGAAAGTCGCTGTTTCATGTGCGGCAGAGGACAGGGAAACCATTCTGTCAATCATACATGAGTTCGGTCCATACTGCGGCAGACTTACATAGAAAACGATTGCCATTCTTATAAAGCATATAAAGGATTTTTGAATGTTTTATGTGCTTTTAGGGCTGGCAATCCTGAACGGTTTTCAAACAGCCAATGGGAGGGGAAATAGGTATGGACACGGCACACCGGAGAATGGAAATCATCAGCATTTTATCTGTCAAAGGGCATATAACGGCAAGGGAGCTTGCGTGGGAATTGGGCGTTACGATACGCACGATACACCATGATATTTTCACATTGACTTTTGATTACCCGATTTATACAAAGCCGGGCTGTGGTGGCGGGATTTTTATCACGGATAATTACAAGCCCTATACCAATACCCTCACAGAAACAGAACTTGAAACACTGTGCAGGCTGTACGGGAAAGCGGAGGGGAAAGAGAAAGAAATCCTGTTCCGGATTATCCATAAATACGGGGCGGACAAGCTGGAAATTTAACCAGAAAAACCAATACGTTTTATTGCTGGTGCTGACTTGAAAAGCATCGCTTACTGACAACTGAATATGGACAATCCTGCAAGACGTATGAAACAGCCGAGCTGTGCAGAAACACGCCATGACTGCCTATAATAAACAGGCGAGAGCGAGAGATGTTTTAAAGCAAACAAGGTGTGGGAACCTTGCGCCATGACACTGTTTCCTGATAATGATACTTCCGTAAAACGGTCACAGAGATGATGGTGCGATTCCAATGTGGGCTTCTTTCCCAGAAGCTACTTGCAGGGTATAAAATTTTGTAGAAAATGAGGATTTTTATTGAGATGGCGCAGGAAGAAATGTTTCAGATGATTCAGGCATTCACCGCACAGCGGGGAGAATTTATTATTTTGAACGGGCAGAGGATAAAAGCGTATAACATCAGGACAATTACCCTTGAGCAGTTCCGTATGCTGATTGCCTGCGGGAATGACAGGCACAACAACCAGATAAGGGTGACAAAAAGCGGCATGGTCTATCTCTCGGAGGATATAGTTGGCTCGGAGCAGCTTGATGATGTTGCGCTCTGTTTTGAAACATTCAGCGCACATAACGGGTATGTCGGCGTAAAGGCTGCGGAGGACAACAGCCATGTTATCCCATTATACTATGCATTGATCGGGAACTGGGTGGACGGGTGCAGGCATACCTATATAGACAGTTTTTAAATTTTTAAATAAGGCAACACACAGCGGCAGGGCAGTTATGAACCTATTGGAGATAGGTTTATAGCTGCTCTTTTTGCGTTGCGGAGATTTTGGATGGAGGGCTGTATGAATGTATTTGAAGCGATAAGGGAAAACGGCATTACCGCAAGGCAGGCGGCGGAGCATTGCGGGATAAAAATAAACCGCAGCGGCATGGCGGTCTGCCCGTTCCATAAGGACAAAAATCCGAGCATGAAGATTGATAACCGCTATTACTGTTTCGGATGCGGGGAAAAGGGCGATGCCATTGATTTTGTGGCGAAGTATTGCGGGCTTGGGAAGAAGGAAGCGGCGCTGCGGATTGCGTCGGATTTCGGTATCGGTTTTGAGGATAACAGGGGCAGGAAACCGCCGCCAAAACGTAAGCGGAGATTATCACCGGAGCAGAGGTTTGAGAGGGCGGAAAAGGGATGCTTCCGTGTGCTTTCCGATTACCTGTGCTGTTTAAGGGAATGGAAAGAACAGTATGCTCCGCAGGAGCCGGACGGGGAATGGAACCCGTTATTCTGTGAAGCGTTGGAAAAGAAAGACTATATTGAGTATCTGCTTGATGTGTTATTGTACGCTCCGCTATCGGAGCGTGTGCAGTTAGTAGCGGATTATGGAGAGGAAGTGTTGAAAATTGAAAGAAGACTGGAACAGTGTGCCGCCGGAGCAGAGGGCGGCGCTGGAAAAGACAATGGAGAAAATGGAGCAGGCGTCACAGCCAGAAACATGGTTTGACGGGAGCAAAGTCAATGACGTGCTTTTCTGTGAGGATTTCCTCGCAGGACACCCTATGAAGTGCATACACGGCACTTTTTTTGACGTAAACGGGGCAATCGGGGATGCGGAGCAGATTAAGGCGGAGATATATTACAAGATTGCGCCTTATGTCACATCAGGCATCGCAAAAAAGTCTGCATCACTCCTTGATGCGCTGCGGATCAGAAGCTACTCGCCGCCGCTGCCGTTCCAGACAGACCGTATCCATGTGGCGAACGGCACATACTTTTTATCAAAGGGCTTCTCCGCACAGAAAGATTTCTGCATGAACAGGCTCCCGGTGAGGTATATGCCGGATGCGCCGAAACCAGAACAGTGGCTTTCCTTTATAGGACAGTTATTGGAGCCGGAGGACATTATCACGTTGCAGGAGTTCATGGGATATGTGCTGTTACCGACAACGAAAGGGCAGAAAATGATGATTGTCATAGGCAAAGGCGGGGAGGGCAAGTCACGCATCGGCAGGGTGCTGAGGGCGTTGCTTGGCGACAGCATGAACACAGGCAGCATACAGAAGGTGGAGGTTGACCGCTTCGCAAGGGCAGACCTTGAATGGAAACTGCTGATGCTTGACGATGACATGAAGCTGGAGGCACTGCCGCAGACGAACAATATCAAGTCCATAGTGACGCTGGAGGATAAAACGGACTTGGAGCGCAAGGGGAAACAGAGCGAACAGGGGTATTTATGCGTGAGGTTTATCTGTTTCGGCAATGGCAACCTCGGTTCGCTGTATGACCGTTCCTATGGATTTTTCCGCAGGCAGATTGTCCTTACCGTCAAAGAGCGTGAGCCGGACAGGAAAGACGATCCGTTCCTCGGTGAGAAACTGATTGCTGAAGCGGAGGGCATATTTTTATGGTGTCTTGAGGGGCTGCACCGCCTGATTGACAACGGGTACAGCTTCACCATAAGCAAACGGGCGGAGGACAACCTGACAAAAGCCATGCAGGACGGGAACAACATCATCGTATTCATGCAGTCGGAAGGCTATATCAGGCTTGAGAAAGGCACACACGCCACGTCAAAGCAGCTTTACAGCGCCTATAGCCAATGGTGCGAGGACAACCTCGAAAAGCCGTTAGGGGAGCGCAGTTTTTCCAATTACCTGCGGCAGAATGAGAAGCAGTACGGGCTTGACTATACCCATAATATCGTACTCGGCACCGGCAAGACAGCAAGGGGGTTTAAGGGTATCCATGTAAAGGTGAGGACAGGGGAAAACGGGCATTAAGACGCAAAAGACGCAAAGACGGGCAAAATCCGAAATCCTTTTTTATATATACATACGCTTATGCAGGAGCCGGTTTCTTATATATTATAATTTTTATTTTCTAACTCAAACTTCCCACATTAAAAATGGGATTTGCTCCTTGAAAAATCAATACTTTAGCTCACAAAATAGCGCTCAGGCAGCCGCTGAACCGCACTCCAATGCTTTTTGCATGTACTTTGGCAGCCGCTGAATAAAGCTGGCGGTGAATTCCTCCAGCTGCTGTTCTGTGATGTGGAAATATTCCATAACGGTATCCATTAGTGCATCTATGATAATCCTCATGGATTGACTGAACGTGATGTCATCCAGTTCATCCATGAGGCAGAAAAACAGTTCGCAAATCGTTTTGTCATCCGTATTGCATCGCTGTGTAACTGCAAGCATCATATATCGCGCAAAAACAATGGATACATGAGCGGTCAAAGCATCATAGGAAAGGCTCCGGCACTCCTTTACCAGATGCAGACAGGATTTGCAGGTCTTGAAAAACACCTCAATATCCCAGCGCTTCCCATAAATACGGATGATTTCTTCCTCTGAGAGAGTTGTATCCGTGCTGATGATGGCAAGCCAGTCTTTTTTCTTGCTTTTGTTCCGGACACAGACGATTTTTGCCTCAATTGCCTCGTCACCAACGGTTACGTCAATGGAAAGCAGATATTTGGAGCGTCCTCTACGTTTTCTGCACTGTTTATAGATTTCTTTGATGCTGTATCTGCCACCCTGATAGCCATATTTGATTTTACTGCTTTTCTTAACCATTGCGATTGTGTCCAATTCGCAGTTTGTCTTTAAGGCGGTGATGGTCTTGGGTGATGAAAACCAGCTGTCGAACAGCACGTATTTTGCAGAAACTCCAGATGATTGTGCTGCTCTGATGAGGTCAATCAAGACTTCTGTTGCTTTTCGTCTGGATTCTTTCCGCCTTTTCCCGGCAAGAGAACGTCCATCGAAGTTTGCAGCTTTGCAGAGCAGGTTTTTATCGTCGGCTGCCGACAGAAGACGATGGTTGATCGGAACAAAGGAGTTGCCATCGGACCATCCAAGTGTCAGCATACGGTAACCTCTCTTGTACTTCATAGAGCAGTGGTCGAAGACTTTCGCCAGAAGTTCCGTTTTATTTGAACGGGAACGGTCAAACAGGCTGTCATCAATAATGAAGACATCTTTGCGGCCCTCATCCGTAAGTGGCTTCATGAAATCGTTAATGATCCGGCTTGAAAGCAAGGTTGTGAACCGAGACCAGTTAATCTTCGCATTATTGAGGAAGCGATAAACGGTGTTCTTGCAGAATGAACCATCAAATATGCCTGTTTTCCACTGCATATACATGCTTCGATCCGAGAAAATGAGACAGAACAGGTATCGAAACACTTTGATTACCGGAATCCCTTTTGCTTTACCGGCATTACATTTGAAAAGAAGTTTCCCGATTTGGAATTGGGTCATAAAATTTGTGACAGAGCTAGAAATCTCATTTCCGTTTTCAGCATTATATGGTATACTTGACATGGCATAAATCTCCTTGCTGTGTGATTGTTATTCGCAATTCAATTATACCATCAAGTGCAGGTTTGTGCCTTTTTTATGGACTAAAGTATTGATTTTTCAAGGTTCAGCACACCAATCGGTGTGGGAAGTTTGAGTTTCTAACTTGAAAAAGATGTGTCTTAGCGTCTAAGCATAGGAAACATAAGGGTTTGAGGGCATTTTGGAAGCGTCTTTGCTGCGTCCTTTCAAAGCGTCTGATACCCGGCAAGAGAATTTCAACATTCTGTTGGGATTTTATTTTACCGAACAGGACGCAGAAAGCGTCTGATACTGGATTGATTGGAGGGAATATATTTGAATAAAGCGAAACTGATAGTGACGAGGGTATTTGACAGTGAGCGCACACCGCAGGATGCGTTTGTGAGGGCGATATTAAATTCAGATAAATACGAAAAAACCTTGCAGGTTCCGGGCAGTGAAAGTATAATAGAGGGCAGAGGGCTTATCTGCATTCAACCGGATTCAGATGAAGAAGGGAGAACAGGATGAGCAGGACAACATACAGAGGTACACCAAAGGCAGGGTTATATACCCGTTTATCGGTTGACGATGGCTACGTTGACCGTGAAAGCAATTCCATAACGAGCCAGAAGCAGATGCTGACGCAGTTTGCGGAATACCACGGCATAGAGATTGTCGAAACCTACGTTGACGACGGATGGAGCGGTACGAATTTTGAAAGACCGGATTTTAAACGCATGATTGCGGATATTGAAAGCGGGAAAATCAACACGGTCATCACGAAAGACCTCTCACGCCTGGGGCGTGACTATTTGCAGACAGGGTATTACACCGATATGTATTTCCCCAGCAAGAGGGTACGCTACATAGCGATCAGCGACGGTATCGACACAAGCACAGGATATAACGAGATGGCGCCTTTCAAAAATCTGTTCAAGAACACGAGGCATTTGGGAGGGGTAAACTGCTAATTTCTCTCCAATTCGACAAATCAGTGTGCAACAATCAAATATCGCTGCTGTTACAGAATGTTTCCGTCTGGCTGCTGATGCGGTCAGGCGCTTTTTTTGCCCGATCACACCAGCCCAACAAAGCGGTAGTAAATTTTAATGTCCTGGTGTCTTTGACCGTCTATGACGGTTCGTTCTCCAACTTCAATGCGGTCAATCAGTTCCTCAATGATTTCCCGGTTCAGTTCCTGCAAGTCCAGATACTGCCGGATGGTTCCGGCCCACTGGTGGATATTGGCGATGTCCTGCTGGGCTTTCCGTTCCCCGGCTAACAGGCTGTCCAGGCGTTCCGATTTCTGGATGCGTTCCTGCTCGTTCTTTTGAATCAGAACCGAGAAGGAATCGCCGCTGATTGCCCCGCTTACCTTATCTTCATAAAGTTTTGCGGTGATCTGTTCCAACTCCTCCAAACGCCGCCGCAAACGGCTGATTTCCTGTCGGCAGTCCTCTTGTTGCGCGGCGCTTGCGGATTGGATGTGCTGTTTCAGCTTATCCAGTACAGCGGCTTCATCGGCTGCAACCGCTTTGCCATGCGCCCGGATTTCACTCAGCACCAAGTTTTTCAAGCTGATCTCAAAAATCCGGTGCCAGGAGCAGATGCTGTGTCCGGTAGTGGCAAACCGGGAGCAAAAATAAGAAGTATAGTGCTTGACAGTTCCGTTTTTCCGGCGCTGTGTTTCGCGGGCGGCAACCAGAGGATGCCCGCAGTCCGCACAAACCAGCTTTCCGGTGAACAAAGATGCTTGGGGCGGCGTATTGTTAGCGGAAATCTGTTTCGCCGCCTGATTGATTTTCTGGACAGCCTCCCACAGCTCCGGCCCGATAATTGCCTCGTGCGCACCCTCATGGGAAATCCATTCCGATTCCGGTTTCCTTATCATGGTCTTGTCTTTATAGGAACGGGAACCGGTGCAGTTCTGTGTGAGCGTACCGACATAAATATCATCGTTCAGAAGGCTTCGGACGGTTGCGTAAGCCCACAGCCGGGAATACTTGCAGCTGCCATTTCCGTAATGGACCGCCCAGTACCAGCGGGGAGGGAGAACCCCTTTCTCATTCAGGGCGGCAGCGATTTTCCCATAGGCCATGCCGGACTGACGCATCTGGAATATCTGCCGCACAACAGCGGCGGATTCCCCGTCAATGACCAGTTTGTGTCTGTCCTCCTCGCTCTTGCGGTATCCATAGGGAGCGTAGGCAGCAAGATACTGGCCACTTTTCTTCTTTGCATGAAGCACCGACTTGACCTTGCTGGACAGGTCCTTGAGATGGTAGTCATTCATCAGACTGCGGAAGTGCAGCATATCGGTGTTGTCCCCCTCGCTGTCCAGGCAGTCCAGAACCGACACGAACCGGCATCCGAGGGAAGGGAAAATGATGTCCGTATAACGGCCCACCTCCACAAAATCCCTGCCTAAACGGGAAAGGTCCTTTACCAGAATCAGGTTAATTAGGCCATGCCTTGCGTCCTCCAGCATTTCCAAAAATCCGGGCCGCTGGAAGTTGCCCCCGCTGTACCCATCGTCCTGATAGGTCTTGACCTCGATCCAGCCGTTGAGCATGACGAATTTGGAGAGGATTTCATATTGGTTCTCAATGCTCACCGATTCATCGCTGGGAATATAGCCCTTCGCTTTTGCGGAATTGGAGGCGTCATCCACACTCAGGCGGCAATAGATACCGACTTTATATTGCTTCGCCATAATCCCGCCCCCTTTCCTGTGCCAGCGCCCCGTCCACATTCCCGACATAGCGGTAGTACACCTTGACCTCACAAATCCGCTGCCCGTTGACCTTCTGGGTATCGCCAACCTCGATCCGGTCTACCAGTTCAAAGAGAATGGTTTCGTCCAGTTCCGAGATTTCCGTATAGCGCCGAATAATTTCCAGCCAGCGGTCGGTATCCACCTGGTTTTCCAGGTGCGCCCGGACTTTCCTTTCCAGTTCCGGGACTGCCTCCGCCTTTTCTGCCCGTTCCGCTTCATATTTCTGCATCAGGGTCTGAAATACCGTCTGCGGGATGGAGCCGGTGCATTTATCCTCGTAGAGATTCTGCATCAGACGCTCCAAATCGGAAATACGGGCTAAGGAGGATTTTAATTCCTGCTCATAGGAGAAAAGCCGGGTGTGGGATTCTTTCTCCTTCAGCCGGAGAATCTCGCCCATCAGCCGGTCCGGGTCATATTCCGCAAAGCGGGCCTTTTCCCGGATGTCCTCCAATACCAGCTGGGTCAGCACCGTTTCATAGATGGTGTGGATGGTACACGCGCCCCTTCCGCTGCGGGAGTAGTTGCCGCAGATGAAAGAACTGTACCGTCCCGGCCTGCCATCCTTATAGGTGAACTTTTCGATATGGTTCCGCATTTTGAAACCGCAGTCGGCACAGTACACAAGGCCGGTGAAGATGCTCTTGCAGCCATCGGACGGAGTGCTTTTCCGCACCTTCTTTTTGCCGATGCTGGCTACGGTGTCCCACAATTCCCGCGAAATAATAGCCTCGTGGGTCCCCTCCACCCGAATCCACTCGTCCTCCGATTTATTGACGAGCTTGCGGGATTTATAGGAGAGTGTGCCGCTTTTGCCCTGTACCATATTCCCGATGTAGACCTCGTTGCGGACCATGTTTTTAACCGTCTGGTCGGCCCACTTGTGGTTGACCCTGCGGGGGTCGCTCTGGCCCTTGCGCTGGTAGTACAGCACACCGGGCGGCTGAATCCCTTCTTCATTGAGCGCCACCGCGATGGCGTGAAATCCCATGCCTGATGCCCGCATTTCAAAGATACGGCGCACAACCGGCGCGGTTTCCTCGTCAATCACCAGATGATGCTTATCCAGCGGGTCGCGCCGGTAGCCATAGGCGGGGTAGGTTCCCATGAATTTTCCGTTTTCAGCACAGGCTCTCTTGACCGCCTTGACCTTCTTGCTGGTGTCCCGGCTGTAAAATTCATTAAATAAGTTCAAAAAGCACATGACATCGGTGCTTCCGTTGTTGCTCATGGTGTCAATGCCGTTGTTCAGCGCGATGAATCGGCACCCAAGAGAGGGGAACAGGTAATCCGTATATTGCCCAAATTCGATGTAGTTGCGGCCAAAACGGGAAAGGTCCTTTACCAGAATCACATTGATCCGCTTTGCCTTTGCGTCCTCGATTAACCGCCTGACGCCTGGACGGTTGAAGTTCGTGCCGGAGTATCCGTCGTCGATATAGACATCGACCTCATTCCAGCCGCGCTGCCTGACATAGTTTTGAAGCAGCAGCTTCTGGTTCTCAATGCTGACCGATTCTCCATCACGTTCATCGTCGTTACTTAACCGGCAGTAGATGCCCACGTTGTATGTTGTATCCATCATCTTTCTTTTACCTCCCGACCATCTCAGAATCCATACCTCGTGCGGCAAAATGGCTCCGCAGGTTTTACCCTGCATGAATATCTTACCGGAGAATCCACCGCCGCGCAATGATACGGCAGGCCGCGAGGCTTTCTGTTATTTGGAACCGCTGGCAGCTGGAATGGCTTCCGACATGGCGCGTCTGACTGCCAGCTGTTCCAGCGTCTTTCCCAGGTCCTTTTCTCCCGAAAAAAAGCTGGTGACACGATAAATGGTTTTCCCGATCCGCACCTCTTTGTAGGAGCTTGTCGGGGTTGTCTGTTTGGTCATAAAGACGCACCTCCGTTCAAAAATTGTTTTTACTCTATGGTTAAAAAGCAGCCGTATCGAAAGATAAGGGCGGCGGTTGCCGCTGGATACCGTCCGGTACGGCTGCTGCAATTCTGTTTGGATGGTTCGTCATATTTGCCACGCCCCCTGACGACGGGGACATAACAGGCCGCTCCCGGCAGAGCTGTCATAACTCCGCAGCGCCGTTTTTCTCGCGCGCCGCAGGGTTCCCCCCAAGTCTTTGGCGGGCCGTGAGGAAGTATCTTTAAGCCCCCGCACCATCATCGCGCCCGGAATGCCATCTCCGGGGTTAAGGCTGGACGTAGATCGCTCGGATTGCCTGTCTGTCATCACCTCCTGCAAGCAACCGTCCTGGCGGCGCGCCTTTTCCGCTTCGATACGGGTTATGTACCTGTTATGCCGTATATTCAGTTGTCAAGCTGCAATAAGGGGCAAGAGGACTTGTCCCTTCAATGTGTAGGCATTGGGAAAGGCCGTTTGTCACCCTTGATTCAAAAATATTTTGATTTTTTTCAAACGTTTATAGATGACATTCCGGGAACAGTTCCACAGCCTTGCGACATCAGCCTGCCGGTATCCGTCCACAATGAGCAGGGTCAGCAGTTCCAGATCGTCCTCCGGCAATTTGCAGAGCCGCCGGTACAGCAGTTCATCCTCCAGGGAGGACAGCCAGCCAAACCGCCGGGAATCCACATCGCCGGTGTCCCAGGTGCAGGACAGGGATTCAAATTTTCGGAACAGGCAGGACTGCTCGCTCTCGTCCTCACACTGTTCGCCGGGAAGGGCCTGTACGCGGTTTAGATAGGCCCGCTGGCTGCAAAACCAGGTCCAGTCATATTCCTTCATCGCCGCGATCTGCCTATCGTCCATACCGGCTGCACGGTATTCCTGTTCCAGCCGGGTCCATTCTGTATCAAACTTCCTTTTTTCGTATCCATAGTGAAATCCCATAGTTTTCCTCCATTTCGATTCAGGCGTGGTTGACGGGTGAATCGAATGGAGGTGGGGACCGGCAATGGTAAGGTCCAGGATGCCTTTCTAAAAAAGAGCAAACAAAAGCGCCAGTCTCCCGTAAAAGGAAATTGGCGCAGCAGAATAAAGTATGATAATGCCGGAAATACTGCCATGATAATGCCGGTGGAGGGGCATAATGTATCCGGGCAAAACTCAGGCTTTTTTTGACAAGACGGGTATTGTCGTTTTATGTCGAAAAACTTTGTCGTGCATGGCGGCGTCCTCCTGTTGCCGCCATGCTAAATTGCAAGGTGTAGGGTCGTCGTTACCCTTTGAGCAAAAAGAAGCGGCGGCTCAAATTTAGAGCCGCCACAAAATAAAATAGGCGTATGAATACAACTGCTATGTAACGGCTTTTTTTCTTTACCGCCGCATGGCAGTTGATCCAAATACTATTATTTTTTTATTCTAAAACTGAATTGTTGCAGAATTGTCCTAACGCCCACTTCTTTCGACAGAAAAACAGCCCGAATTGCTTCATTTTTGTAGAAATTCAAAATTCAGTGCATTTCAGGCCGCAAAATAACCCGTTTGAACAGGGACATCGTGGCGCCGAAATAGGTCAGATATATCGCGCAGAACAGCAGGATTGTGACCAGACCATAAAACAGCACCAGTCCTTCCTGCAAAATTGCTTCCCCGAAAAAGAACTGCGTCCCCACAATCAGCAGAACCGTAAGAACGATAGGGAAAAACAGCGGGATCAGGAACACGGTGGACAGTTCCCTGCGGACGAGGGAAGCCTGCCTGCGGCCCGATACGCCCAGCCGGTCAATCACCGCATAATTTTTCCGGTTCCGGTCAATAGCGGAAAGCTGCTCAAAGGCCAGCACTGAACAGGAAAGAATGATAAAAATAATGCTCAGATATAGGCCGCAGAAAGAAAGTGTTGTGAATCCGGTGAGCGAATTGGCAACGCCCCACGCCTTTACTGTTACCCCCATCGTCACCCGTTCCGGCAATTCCTGTCCGGGCTGGATGTCAGGCTGCCATTTACCGCTGTTCAGGAATTGCTTGAGTTCGTTTTTCAGTTCCGGGTATCCGCTATCCTCAAGTTTCATCACCAGACGGATTTTCTCCCCGGACAGCCGGGAAGCCACTTCATCCGGTAGAACCAGAACATATCCCTTTGTTCCGGCCATCTGATACTGCTCCATCGGCTCTGTCAAAATCGGAGTTTCGGCAGGCGTCAGCGTCCAGCCGTTCAGCGTGATCTCCGGCTTCTGCTCTAAGCCCTGCCGGATGCCGTCCATATAGTTCCAGGTATCACAGTGAACCAGAAATTCATTGTTGTTCATGGACACAGGGGAAAGCCCCAGAATCTCCCGCAGGTGGTTATAATCGGACAAGGACAAGGCTTCAATCGTTTCATTGGGAACCGCATACAGGTAATAGGTTACGCTGTCCTCCACTTCGCAGCGTTCCTCTACAAAGGAACGGACGGAATCCATGCTGTCCTTGGTCAGCGGCGCGTCAATGGCTACACCGGCGTCATAGGGGTAATACGCCTCCATGTTGGCCTTATAGCCCGCACCCATCGTCATCCCCACAAACATGGTCGCAAGGGAAACGGTCAGCAGGATCGCCACCACCGCCATTGTCCGCCCGGAAGATTGGATGCGCCTGCCGATCTGTCCCAGGAAAAACAGCGTTTCTTCCCGGTACTTCCGGTGCGGGTTTCGTTTTGCCAGTTGGTACAACAGCATGGGGATTTTGCGGTGCAACTCATAAACGCCCGCAAGGATCAGTAGACAGGCCCCACCCCAATACAGCATTGCTTCATTGGTCTGAATGTGCAATCCCTTTTCCAGCAAAATCACTCCCGCCACCATCGCGGCAAGGGAAAGCAGACAGGTCAGGACGCTCCGATGCAAGGGCTGGAACCCGGCTTCTTCATTCTTCTGATTATCATAAAGCAGGTCAATCACTTTCCTACGCCGGATCACCTTTGCCGCGCGCAGCATCCCAAATCCATACATCAGGATGAAAAAGAAAAGGGTCATCCCTAACGCACGAAGAGAGAACAAGACCTGATAGCGGTGAGGAATTTCAAAAATATTCTGGACTACCTGATTCAGTAACCCTGACATGGCGGTTCCCAGCAGAGACCCCAGCAAAAAGGCGGCTCCGCCGATGATGCTGTTTTCCACCAGAAACAGGTTTCGGACCGTTTTCACTTCCATGCCCATCAGTTCGTAGGCGGCAAACTCCTTTTTCCGTTGGCCCAGCATAAACCGGATGGCGTATCCCACAACAAAGGAGGACAGCAGCGCGACCAGCACCGACAGCATCAGGATACCGGAGGTGAGCATGGACATATTCTCCGTCATGGCGAGAATATCCGGGGAGAACCCCAGCGCCAGGAAGGAGTACATCAACGCCGCCGTCAGGGTGAGCGTTACAAAGTAGATGATATAATCCCGCAAGCTCCTGCGGATGTTCCGAAAAGCCAGTTTAGAGTACATCATTCACTCCCCCTCCCATCATGGTGAGGACATCCAAAATCTTGTTAAAGAAAGTCCTACGAGAATCGCTGCCTTTGCGGATTTCCGTGAAAATCGCACCGTCCCGTAAAAAGAGAATACGGTTTGCATAGCTTGCGGAAAAGGCATCATGCGTTACCATAAGAATGGTCGCCCCCAAGGTTTCGTTGATGCCCTGAATAGTGGAGAGTAGCATTTGGGATGAGTGGCTGTCCAGTGCGCCGGTGGGTTCGTCCGCCAAAATCAGCTTGGGATTGTTGATGATGGCTCTGGCGCAGGCGCACCGCTGCTTCTGGCCGCCGGACACCTGATAGGGGTATTTGTCCAGAATATCTGTGATGTTCAGCTTTCTGGTTATTTCCCGCACCCGACCATCGATCTCGCCTGCGGGGACCTTGTTGATGGTCAGCGCCAGGGCGATATTTTCGGAGATGGTCAGGGTGTCCAGCAGGTTAAAATCCTGAAACACAAAGCCCAGGTTCTCCCGGCGGAACCGGGCAATCTGCTTTTCGTTGATTTCGGTCACATCGGTTCCATCTAAATAGATATGTCCCGCGCTGACGGTATCAATGGTGGAAATGCAGTTGAGCAGGGTGGTCTTGCCGGAGCCGGACGCGCCCATGATCCCCACAAATTCCCCTTCCTCCACGGAAAAGCTGATGTCCTGAATGGCTTTTGTGACATTCCCGCCGTTACCGTAATATTTCTGGATATGTTCCAGCTTCAATACTTCTTTCATAACTATCACCTCTGCTCTCTATTGTAAAATAGTGCGAACGGCGTTTGTATCAAGTTTTCTTACAAAGTTCTAACAAAAATGTAAGAAGTGCAGGACTACAATCAGCCCTGCACTTCATGGATCAGACAGTTGATGTGAAACGCCAGGGAAATGGCGGTTCCTTGTCCCGATGATTCCGCCGCAATGCCGATGCCCAGCTTGTCACAGAGCCGTTTGCACAGGTACAGGCCGATGCCCGTGGACTGCTGGACCATGCGCCCGTTCTGCCCGGTAAACCCCTTCTCAAAGACGCGCGGCAGGTCGGCGGGAGAAATCCCGATGCCGTTGTCCTCCACCACGAGGATTACCTGATCCTGCTGCCTGCGGGTGGAAAAGCGGAGAACCGGCTGTCCGGACCGATACTTGACTACGTTGGCAATCAGCTGGTTCAGGATAAACCGCACCCATTTTTCATCGGAATAAACCGTATCCGCCATTTCCTCTACTTCCAGCCGCACCCCGCTCTGAAGCAGCAGGTATTTGTTGTCCGCAATCGCCTGATGCACCACTTGGGACAAGGACATTTCCCGGACGGAATAATCCTTCTCGGTGTGTTCGCTGCGGGCATAGTAGAGCGCCTGTTCGGTAAAGCGGTTGGTCTTTTCCAGTTCCAGAAGAAGTTCCTTTGTCCAGTCCGTCCGGTGATTTTCGCATAACAGCTTCATGGCGGTGATAGGCGTCTTGATCTCGTGAATCCACTGCTCAATGTACTCCTTGTATTCCAGGCGCTCCCGCCGAACCTCCCCGATCTGCTCCAGCATAGACTTCCCGGCCATTTTCAAAAGCTGGTAGTACACCTGATCCTCTGCCTGCTCCGGCAGCTCCATCACTTCGGAAATAAGATAGCGTTCCGACAGCCATCCAGCCATATCTAAAAGTTTTTGCATCTGCTGTTTCCGTTTCCAGTAGGTGAGGAACAGTCCCGACAGCAGAACCACCGCCCACACCACGAGAATCAGAAGCACCACCGAGATGGAGTTACCGCACACCAGCAGGAACACGATGAGGGCCACCATGCAGATCAGGTTGGTTAGCAAAAACGGGATTCTGTTTTTCCAATATCGTCTGCTATTCATATCATGTACCCTTGCCGGTGCTTGGTCTTAATAAAATCGGTTAGTCCAATGCCCGCCAATTTCTCCCGGATGCGGTTGATGTTGACGCTCAAGGCGTTGTCATCCACATAAAGTTGGTTGTCCCACAAAAACTCTACCAGATCTCCGCGGGCGCAAATTTTCCCCGCATTTTTGAACAGGTAATAGAGGATTTTCAGTTCGTTCTTGGTCAGCTCCACACTCTGCCCGTCATAGTCCAGACTGCTGGATTCCAAGCGCAGCACCGCACCCCCGCAGGTCATTTGCTCGCTTTGCTGGACCGGGTACGCCCGCTTGAGCAGGGAGGCAATCTTCGCCAGCAGGATGGCCGTATGGTATGGCTTCGTAATAAAGGCGTCGCCGCCCAGCATGATACTGTTGAGTTCGTCCATATCCGTGTTGCAGCTTGTCACAAAGATGATCGGCACCTGGGAGAAGGTGCGAATTTGAGTGCAGAGGGAAAATCCGCTGGTTCCCGGCAGTTTGATGTCCAGCAAAATCAAGTGCGGCTGTTCCGCCTTGATTTGGTCAATTACATTGTCAAAATCCTCCGGCGCGGCTGTTTCATAGCCGTTACTTTGTAGCAGGGTGTCCAGTTCATTTCGTATCAACGGGTCATCTTCTATCATCAATATTTTTTGCTTCATTTTATCCCTCGTTCAAAGAGCTTCAACGCCTCTTTTCAGAATCATCCTTTTTTCTTTTTTCCTCCCGATACTTACGGATCAGCTTGTTACGGACAGGAATACCAACGCCAATCAGAAGGACTACCGCTAAAATTGTAAAATCCATATTGCTCACCTCACATTTCTTTGTTTTCCATAATCCGAATAGAGAACCAGATAGACACAGCGTACATGACAGCGACGAGTACAAGCACAAGGCCGATCAGCAGTACCGGGGAACTTACAACCGTAGCCACAATGGGATTGTCTGCGGGCATCTTGGGCAGGAAAAACAAGGTCGCCAAAAATCCAGCCACGGGAATATACATGAACACACGGCCTTTGATGGCTCCATATTTGTAATAGCCCGGAATCTGAAATACGGTATAAAGGGCGAACAGGAACAGGCCACCGATGGCTGCGCTAATCATATCAAATGCTCCAACACTTTCACCCATTACCCGCAGCACAATCGGTTGTGTGATAAGAGAAACCACCAGAGCCAGCGCGCCCAGCGCAAGAACAAAGAGATACCGTCCTGTTACCATTTCGCTTTTCTTGATTGGTAAAATCCCATACAAACGCTCCATGCTGTTTTTCTCCGTTACCGAGAAAGTGTAGCCTGTGGTCATAGCGATAAAGCACATGGCAAAGGAAACGCCTGTCAGGATCGAACGGTTAATGGCCGCAAAAGCGATAGGAAGAAGCATGGTAAACCCAATCACCTTGATATATGGCTTTACCAGCGAAAAGTCCAATTTTGTTGCTTTCAATGTGTTACTCATAATCGTCACCTTTCTTGCTCGTGAATACAACAATTTCATCAATGGTTGCCGGTTCAATGCTCAAAGAGGAAAAAGCACCCGTATCTTCGGCCTTGACCAGAGCCTCAAAGCCCGTAGGGAATGTGCGAACACCAACCGCTTTTTCTTTCAGGTCAGCAGACAGTTCTTCCGTTCCTCCCTTGACAATGCGGAACATATCGACAAATTCATCCTTGCTGCCGCTGAAAAACAATTCTCCATAGCTGATATAAGTAATATAGTCCGCAGCGCGTTCCAGATCTCCGGTAATATGGGTAGAGAACAAAACACTGTGTTCTCCATCCTCAATATACTCCGAGAGAATTTGCAGCAGTTCATCTCTAGAAACCGGATCGAGACCACTGGTAGGTTCGTCCAGGATCAGCAGCTTTGCGTCGTAAGAGAACGCACAGGCCAGCATCAACTTCATCTGCATCCCCTTTGAGAGTTCTTTCACTTTCTTGGTGGGAGCGATGTGAAACTTCCGCAGCATCTCCGCAAACCGTTCCGACTTCCAGTTGGGATAGAAAACGGAGATAGATTTTTCTACCTGTGTTACCTGCCAATCATCGCTGAAATAGTTGGTATCAAATACAACACCAAGTTCCGATTTTGCTTTCTGCTCGTCAGCGATATTATCCAGCCCCATGATTTTGATTTCGCCGCCGTTGCGCTTGAGCATATTCAGGATGAGTTTGATGGTGGTTGTCTTGCCGGAGCCGTTTGGCCCGATCAGCCCCATAATATATCCTTTCGGCAAGGTGAAGCTGATATTGTGAAGCTGGAAACTGTCAAAGGATTTCGACAGGTTTTTCACCTCTAAATAGTTAGTCATCTTTATTCGCCTCCAATAAAATATCTAAAAGGCGGTGCAGTTCTTCGTTTGGAAGATCTGCGATTCTTGCCGCCTTGATTGCATCGGTCAACCCATTTTCCACTTTACAAATAAGCTGCTCTCTCATCAGTTCAGAGCCACGGCCCATGACAAAGCAGCCGCGCCCCTGAACATTTTTGACGAATCCCTCTTGCTCTAATTCTGTGTAGGCCCGTGTAACCGTTAGAACGCTGATTTTCAAATCTTTTGCCAGCGTTCTGAGAGAAGGTAAGGCTTCGTCCTCTTTCAGTTCTCCAGATAGGATCGCCGCCTTGACCTGCTGCTTAATTTGCTCATAGATGGGTATGCCTGATACATTTGAAATAATTAGTTTCAATCCATCTCACCTTCTTGCTGTTTTAACTGTTATACTATTATACATAACACTATAACACAAAACAAATGAAAAGACAATACGATTCAAAAAAGTTTACAACTATAAATGAGCAAATATAGAAATTTGCACAAAACTACCCTACCAATTTCAAAACAGCTTCAAGTGACGCACCATTTTTTATGAACTGGTGCAGATTACCGATTCGCTCTGTTTTGACTTGATCTTGAAAATACCAGTATCCTTCCTCGAAGGTATTGTATTTCCCGGAATACATACAGCACATGTAATGAACCAATGACATAATCAGCCAGTACCGCTCGATTCCCTGCCGTGAGCGGATCTGATATTTGTCCAGCGCGAGTCTGTTTTTGCTCTGACGGAAAAATAATTCGATTGCCCACCGTTCTGTATATGTGTCAAGGATTTCCTGTGTGGATATTCCGGCATTTGTGGATATAAATACCCTCAGCGCTTTCGGATCTCCAAAAGATTCCCGGGGATAGCTGATAATAACCACCGCGTTTGGAATATCATTGAGTTCTCCTTCGTAGCGGTACACATAGAATTCACGGCCGCCAACGGTCACAAGGCTGACAGCACGGTCTGTTTTTCTCAAATGAAGGGCAAACTCACTGACTTTCTGACGGATCCCGCATGGATAGATGACCCGGTTGGTCTTCAGCGCTCCGGTCGTATAAAACCCTTTCCGGATAAAACTGTCCATTACCTTTACGGAGGTATACCAGCTGTCGCAAAGGAAATAGGAAATCACCGGTGCCACGGGAAGCTCATCTGCAATCTCCTGGACACTCTGTATCTTTGATCTTGATTTGTCATACAGGATATTGGCATAATTCAGTATGAGTCCATTACAGGAAAGCATGACGGAAACAATCTGATGCCCATAATCCTGACAGCCCTTTAAATGGGATTGATGGAAGTACGCTGCTTCAATTGGATGCCCGGCCTGTGACGAAGGCCTGGTATGCGAAGCAATCGTATCATCTACAATACAGAAAACAGGCTGTCCTGAGCGTTGCGCTTCCTGATAAATAACCTGTATGACGGCATTTTTCAAAGTATCCTGGAGAGCGGAATCATTCCACTTGCCGTGGTTCAGGAAATAGGCGGTTGTGGTTCTGTGCTGGTTACTTACTTCGGCGAAATCTACAGTTTTCCCCCTGTAACCACGGAGGAAAACGGAAACAATGATAGTCATCAGATGGTTTAGGTACACATCGGATAAAAATAATCCGAGTTTTAAGGTTTTAAAGTAATTGTAAATACTGTTGGAATGATGTATACTGTTTGCAACGGACACCCCCTTGTTGTTTGAGTATGTTGTTTGTTGGTACTTCAATGATACATCATTCAGCAGCGGGTGTCTTTATTTTGTGCAATATTTGGTATTTACTCATTTATACACCACTTTACAACTTTATAAATAATATCCCTGATGCTGAATCAGTTGTTTTAAAACCTTAATTATAGCTTTTGATTTTATGTGTGTTTCGGCTTTTTTCACGAAAATGGCATAAAATACCTGCTGGCGAATTTTTTCGCTCAGTACGAAACGAAATTCCTGGACGCTTTCTGTCTGGTATTTGGAAAACGTCTTGTCCTGATACGGCAAAAGTTTCATTGCACAATACGCTATGTTGATTAGATTGACAAGCATTTCTATCCCTTTGCGGCTCCGCACCATGTAGCTGCATAATGACCAGAAGGTTTTCTGTTCGTAATAACTTACTTCGATGTTCCACCGAAAAGCATAAAGCATCAGAGGTATAAACTGCATACGGCTGCTTCCTGTCTGATTCAGTGGGGATTTTTCTTGCCAGGCACAGAATATCTGCAGCTGTTCTGGAAAAACTGTGCTGAAATATAAACGCCTGCCACCATTTTCCTTGTCCGCTGATGTAACATATGCCAGAACGGTCCTTTTGCCAAAAATGTTTGTAAGGACACGGCGCACAGCCATGTAATAGCCTCCAATTTTTTCATCTGACAGAGTAAAATCATCCTGGATGGAGAGCCTGTCGCCATGCGTTGCAGGACGTCCTCTTTTTCCCGTCCGCTGTGGCGGCAAATCATAAATGACGGAATCAAGCCTTGCATTTCCTATAAGGCCAAGGTTTTCATATTCGTCTACGATAGAAACAAGGCTCTTTTTTACATACCAGCTGTCACAAAGGAGGACGACGTTTTTCTTTGTACGCAAGACAGGCATTACATGCCGCACCATAGATGCAGCCAGTTCCAGTTTAGATTCCTTTTTCTGCCACATGCGGTATCCAAGCGGTACGCACAGATAATGGATCCTGTCCTTATTCCATACAGGGACACAGAGCATTACGCTCACAAAACAGTGTCCATTCAGGTAATTAGAGCCATTATGCGCAGCATGGTCGAAAAGCTTTGAAGCATCCTCAAATTTTTTGCCGAATTTTGCAACCATTGTATCATCAATACACAGGAAGACAGGCTGGGAGGACAATTTTTCTGGTATGAGCTTTAAAGCCATACCAGCAGTAACATTCATAAATCTAGAATAATCAGCTTTTGCATAAGAACATGCATAGTAAAATGCATTCAGGGATTTTTCTGTAATCCCTGATAAAAAATGTCTGTACAGCGAACGGATGGAACCTGCCGACTCCATAGCAAGGATAGATAACACCAGCAGGAACAAGGTTTCAATAGTTGGTAAGGAAAAAGTTTTAAAATAAATATAAAAATAACGGTACAGTCTACCAATTAGATTGTTTTCGTTGTATAATAAGTCTGACGTACAAGGTCACCATCTTTCGTATAGTTTTGTGTGCAAACTTATTATACATTAGAAAGTGCCTTGTGCGTTATTTTATTTTTCAAAAAGTTGTAAAGTGGTGTTATAAAAATTACAACTTAATGAAAAAATGGGGATATGCGATTGGTTAGATAAATGCAGATGTAACCATTGACATTACAATTTGGCGGTAATATAATTAGCTATGGGAAAGGAGTTGACCGATATGCAGATTTCAAGCAGGTTTACCATAGCAATACATATTTTTGCCTGTATTGATGTTTTTGGAAAAGATTATAAGATAACCAGTGATTTTTTAGCAGGCAGCGTAAATGTAAATCCTGTAGTAATCCGACGATTGCTGACACAGCTAAAAGCGGCGGGACTGATTACAGTGGCAAGGGGAACGGGAGGTACAGCCATAGCCAAGCCATTGGATGAAATAACGTTTTATGATGTATATTTAGCTGTCGAGTGTGTCGAGGATAATAAACTGTTTCATTTCCATGATAATCCTTCTACGTCCTGCCCTGTTGGGAGAAATATACATAAAGGCTTAGATGACAAACTGGAACGGGTGCAGGCGGCTATGGAACGTGAAATGAAAAGCATAACGATAAAGGATGCTAAAGATGACATAGAAAAGTATATTGCAATGGAAAATTCAGTGACAGATAAACAATAAAATAGACACTACGTTTAAGAGCCATTTTTCGAGTTAAATAAGGCTCTTTATTTTTTGAAAAATTTTGATGTAACTATTGACATTACAACATAAACGTGTTAAAGTTTTTATTGTAACAAAAATAGTTACAACAAAAACAAAGAAAAATTCAAGGAGGTCTTTTATTATGACAAACACACAGAAAGCATTGGAACTGATCGGCACTTTTGCAACAGGAGATACCAAGAAGGCAGCAAGCCTTTTGGCAGAAGGTTATATCCAGCACAATCTGGCATATGGCACAGGACGGGAAGCGTTTGTAGGCTCTGTTTCCTACCTCGCATCTGCACCGGTAAAAACTACGGTAAGGAACATAAGGGCATTTGAGGACGGCGACAAGGTATTCCTTCAGACGGTTTACAATTTTGCGGGCGCAGGAGAACAGGTTGCATTTGATATTTTCCGCATTGGCAAAGACGGTCTGATTGCCGAGCATTGGGATGTTATGGAAACAATCGCTGAAAAATCTGCATGGCAGAATCAAAATGGCAAGTTTTAGTGGCAGGGCTAAATCAAACAGATACAGGCGGTGGAGGTTTCCGATACTCCGCTTGTCTGACAGAAAGGGATATTATACAGGCATTGAGATATATTGTGGAGCAGATATATACTGTTGTAGCGGCTACCACAGACGGGAATGGTGAACCTGTTACCTGTGCCATAGATATTATGGACTATGATACGGATGGTTTATATTTTCTGACAGCTAAGGGCAAGAATTTCTATAACAGGCTAAAAAAGCGGGGCAGTCAGAAAGAGGGGATAACGTGACGCAGGAAGAAAAAAGAGAATTTTTGATAAGCAGGCTGTTAAAAGAACAGCCACGATACGCACAAATGAGGATACCAGTTGAAGCAGGGGAACAAAAAAATTGCTGCGTTTCCTGTTCAATATCCGTATGCCGGAAACAATCGGAGAGGAATTTATAAAGATACAGAATGAATATTTACAGTCTGAAACAAACGGCAAAGGGATAACGGAGCTTTCCGAACTGCCGCAGATAGAGCAGGATATTTATTTATGGCAGGGAGATATTACAACATTAAAGGTGGATGCGATTGTAAATGTCGCCAATAGTCAGATGTTGGGGTGTTTTTGCCCTTGTCATGGCTGCATAGATAATGCAATCCATACTTAGGCAGGGATTCAGCTAAGGAGCGAATGTAATGCGCTTATGGAAGAAAAACATAGAATATATGGCAGGAATTATGAAGAACCGACAGGCAGGGCAATGATTACTAAGGGGTACAATCTGCCATGCAGCTATGTAGTACACACAGTCGGGCCAATTATTTCAGAGCGGCTGCAGAAAAAAGACTGTGAACAGCTTTCAGACTGTTATCGTTCATGCCTTAAAGCGGCTTTGGAAAATGGGATTAAGAGCATTGCGTTTTGCTGTATTTCAACAGGGGAATTTCATTTTCCCAACGATAAAGCGGCAGAGATTGCAGTGGAAACGGTCAGGGAGTTTAAGAAAGCAGACAGGGGCAGGATGGAGGTGGCATTTAATGTTTTCAAGGATATTGACTATGAAATCTACAGAGAGTTACTTACACAAAATTGACAGGCTGAAGGATGAACTTGGAAATGCAGATGCAGTTTTAATCGGTGCAGGTGCAGGGCTTTCCACAGCGGCAGGACTGACTTATTCGGGAGAGCGTTTCAGGAAGTATTTCTCTGATTTTGCGGATAAATATGGGATAAGGGATATGTATTCGGGAGGATTTTATTCCTTTAACAGCGTTGAGGAACATTGGGCATGGTGGAGCAGACACATATGGTATAACCGTTATCAGCCGGGGAGTACGGAAGTTTATAGAAATCTTTATGACTTGATAAATGAAAAGGATTATTTTGTGCTGACTACAAATGTGGATCACCAGCTCCAGCTTGCGGGTTTTGATAAAAAAAGAATTTTTTACACACAGGGCGATTATGGGTTATGGCAATGCAGCGAGCCATGTCACCAGAAGACCTATGATAATGAAGAAACAGTAAGGCGGATGATAGAGCTGCAAAAGGATATGAAAGTGCCAACAGAGTTGATTCCGCATTGCCCTGTGTGTGGCAAACCTATGAGTATGAATCTAAGATGTGATGATACTTTTGTGCAGGATAATGGATGGTATGAGGCAGGCCAAAGGTACAGTGACTTTGTACGCAGGCATGAAAAACTGCATATTTTGTACCTTGAATTAGGAGTTGGCGCAAATACGCCGGTAATTATAAAATTTCCTTTTTGGAGGGCGGCCGAACAGAATGAAAAAGCTGTTTATGCGTGTATCAATTTTGGGGAGGCATCATGCCCAAAAGAGATAGAAAAACAGTCGATTTGCATTGATGAAGATATAAAGAAAGTTCTGTCTGCATTAGTGTAGCGAACATATCAGCAGTTTAACAATGAAGATAATAGTGGCATATGGGAAAATTTTTAATACTTTATTTTCACAGGCCAGAGGAAAATATTTTGAAGGAGATTTTGTCAGGCATACAGAAAAGGACAGAGGAATATCAGATATGGGATTGTGTGTTAGATAATGATATACTATATCGTGGCGATTTAGTTATCAATCCTATATGCAGGGCATTGGAAAAGAATAATGAGGGCATACATTTAACCGCCGGAGTAATAACTATCAGAGGGAAAGGGTATAAGTTCAATCCTGTTTTTAAAAATGAGGCAATAGAATGATTAATCATTTGGGAGAAACTACAAATATTACACAAATGTCAGAGACGACTTTGATTTCGACAGAAAAACAGGCTGAATTGTTACAAAGCTCGGATATTTCAAAAATTTTATAATATATGATGAAAAAAGCGGGACAGCACACGCCGTCCCACCGATTCCATACGGTTATTCCATCGCCCGCATTTGTTCAATCAGGGATTGTTTTTTCTGCCTGCGGATTGTCCGGACAGACAAGATCAGTTCCATTCCGAATAGCACCAGAATAAACAGTCCCATTTCCAAATCCGGGAATTTATAAGGCACTATATTTCCAGCAAAAGCACCTGCACTCATTTTTCTACAAGCAAAGATGGAAGCCGGAAGCCCAACGATCAGCGTCGCCAATGTTGCAAAGAACATATAGTATAGCCCCTCGCAGATGTTCATTTTGCATAGCTGTTTTTGTGTCAGACCGATGGAACGCAAAACACTGTTTTCTTGACATTTGGTTAGAGGGGGCCGTGTTAATGAGGTTGATAACGCCAAAGAGGAATACCAGCCACGAAAGTACCTCCATACTGCCAAAGGCAAAAGAATTTATCTTTTTTTCATACTCAATTATAGTGCCAATAACTTCTAATGCAATATCAGTATGAGTGGCTACAATATTTTTCAATTCAGACTCTGCATAGTCCGCTTTTTTCGGATCGCTTACAATGCTCCATGAATAATCAAATGAAGCTATTTCTGGATGCAATTCATGGAATAATGCTCATGTACGGTAAAGAAGCAAGCGACCGAAAACAAGAGATAGACCGCCAGCACTACGCTATTCCGAACCAAAGAAGCCAAAGACCAAAAGGCAAGCATTGTGGAAATGTGCATAACTGGCTATGGAATCATGGATAACTCTATTCACAGCACGTGGAAAAGCTAAAGTGCAGCTTTCCCACGTCCCGCAAACAGAGTTACCCACAATTCCATAAGACAGCCAGTTATACACATTTCCACGAATGCCTACGATTACGGAATCCTCTTCCAATTCCTAATATCTTGACATAACTAATCGGATTTGTTAAAATACAAATCAAAGTAAGCAAAAGGAGGTGCTTTATTTTGCCCAAAATAAAAATTGATAAAGAATCGGTTATCAAAGAAGCCGCATATATGGCAAATACGATAGGCATAGAAAACTTATCCTTAAAAACGCTTGCAGCGCAATTAGGTGTTAAGTCCCCATCGCTTTATAACCATATTGACGGGCTTGACGACCTAAAACAGCAGCTTATGCTTTATGGTTGGAAAGAATTAGAGAACAAAATTATTGAAGCCGTAATAGGACTTTCTGGATATGATGCGATTAGAGCTATGTGCTACGCTTTCCATGAATATGCAATAGAGAATCAAGGAGTTTTTAGTACTATGCTTTGGTACAATCAGTTTGAAAATGAACAGATGAACGAAGTGACTTCAAAAATGTTTACAATTTTTTTCAAAGTAACTAAGTCGCTAAATATTTCACAAGATAATTGTGTTCATTTAGTCAGAATGTTTAGGAGTTTTTTAGAGGGCTTTGCATTGCTTGAAAATCATAACGCATTTGGTAATACACAGTTGATAAAAGATAGTTTTGAATTATCAATAACTATTTTAATTGAGGGAACAAAAAAATTAGAGGGGAAATGACAGCGAATGGTATATCAGAAAAAATTGATGGGGGGACGGCTTTATGAATCGAAAAATCAGACAAATTATTTGTGTAATACTGTCACTAATTTGTGTTGTTTCTATATGGTATAAGCCTGTTTTGGCAAATGAAAAAAGTAGCAATTATAGCGATATTGACAGCCGGTTAAAAAAAGAAATAAGAGAATTGCATATTCCCGGAATGGCGATAGCCATTGTAAACTATAAAGAAGTACTGTTTTCTGAAACTTATGGAAATTGCGATAATTTAGATACGCCTTTTATTATAGGTTCATTGAGCAAATCATTTACAGCATTAGCTGTTATGCAGCTTGTGGAAGAAGAAAAAGTAGATTTAGACACAAAAATATCTGATTATATTGATACCTCTGCCTATTTTATAAATGCGTCCGACGGAGATAGAATTACTATAAGGCAGCTTTTGAATCAGACAAGCGGTTTAGGTACATATCAGCGTTTTGGAAATGCAAAAATAACAGAAAGTTACGGACAACATCAATATGCAAATATCAATTATGGATTGTTAGGAGAAATTATAGAAGCAGTCAGCGGAATTAGCTATTCAGAGTATATGGATAAAAACATTTTCTCTCCACTAAGTATGAGTCATACGGCAGCAACACTTATACAAAGTAAAGAAAACGGATTGATAACAGGGTATCGAAATTATTTTGGACTTCCGATTGCGGGAGAACCGGACTATCCCGATAAATATTCATGGTCTACCGTTCCAGCAGGTTATTTAAGTTCCAGTGTATCAGATATGGCAAAATATCTGCAAATGTATCTAAATGGCGGAATGGGAATCGTCAGTCAAAACAGTTTAAATGCTATGCTTTATGACAATGTATATGTAGATGGTAACAGCCCCTATTATTACGGAATGGGGTGGACTTTGACGGAGGAATATACAGAGCCTGTATTGGGGCATTCCGGACTGGTTGAGAATTATATGTCAAATATGTTTCTATTGCCGGAAAGCGGATTAGGAATCATTTTCCTCATCAATATGAACGATTATCTTGTCACGAACCAACTGGCGGATATTATAAGCAAAAATGTGATATTTGCTCTTTTGGGCAGAGAACAATATGATATATCTGGTAGCCCGTATATTGTAAGACACCTATTGCTGAATGGGGCATATTTAGCGTTGGTTGCAGTGGCGGTATACCCAATAGCAACAATAAGAAAATGGAAGAAAAAGAAACAGACAACGAGACTGATACTCTTTGACATTACAAGGCATGGCATATTGCCACTACTGTTACTCTGTTTGCCCTATATGGTAGGTATTCCATTATGGGTAGTATGGTATTTTGTAAAAGACTTGTTCCTTGTTTTGTTGGTAAATTCAAGTCTGCTTTTGGTTATGGGATTATACAAAATATTATTTGCGGTATTCAAGACATAACAGACTATGTGCTGTTATTGCTCTGAATTATAAAATACAACTGTAAACCATGCAATGCCCTATGTGGGAGAAAGGGGGGAGTTATTTATGCCTTGCACAGAAGCATACAAAGAACACATCATGTATACTTTCAATGGCTACTGCAAGACCGTCATACGCTTTGCGGCTATCAACGCATGGCGTGACAGGAGCAGACGGCGACAAAAAGAGATATCCCTTGAATACCTCACAGAAGAAAAGTTTTACCCTTTAGGCACAACAGACGAATATTTTGAAGCACCCTATGAAGAATACCCCATTACGATATGCGGTCAGACTGTTATCCTCACTAATGGGGAGCTTGCCGCCGCCCTGTTATCTCTGCCGGAGAAGAACCGTGAAATCATTTTCCTTTATTTTTTCGGGCATTACACACAGCGGGAAATCGGGGAAATGTACGGACGCTGCCGGAGTACGACCGGGTATCAGATACACAGGACGTTACAGCTTCTGCACAAAGAAATGGAGGTGCTTTCACATGGGGAATCCGAACCTTTTACCCTATGAAACGATTGTCCGGGCGACCAACGGAGAGCCGGAAGCCGTGGACGAAGTTTTACGGCATTACAGCAAGCGAATCCGAATTGCCGCCATTGAAAACGGGCATATCAACAGAGATACGGAGGACAACATAAAATCCCGGCTTGTTGCCGCATTATTCAAGTTCCGTTTTGATGAACAGGAAGTATAAGAAATTGCTTTCATTTTTGGGAAAACGGATATATAATAAAGCACAGATAAAGTGGGAGTAATTAACAAAGTGACAAAGTTCAGCATGGAACGTTAATTTCACATTTTGGTTCAAAGGAAGAAAAGTCAAAAGGAAGAAAAAACAGAGTAATCCGATGAACATGAATTTTTGTTAAAAAAACGGAGGCGCTATGACAATAAAAAAGCTGTTCTATATTGCAATCGCAGGAAGCGTACTTTGCTTCTGCGGAGATATGTTATTGGGTTGCTTTTACCCTATGGAAAAAGTGGGGATTTTTCATCTTTTTCCTGCATTTTCAGAAGAATGGTCAAATGCTACGTCTATTAGGTTCATTATAGGCGGATTATTGGGCGTGATTGCACTTCTTTTAATGTTTTGCGGGTTTTACGCTATATCTGTTTTACTCAAAGAAAAAGTCGGTAAATATGATAAACTGTTTTTTATAGCATCCATTGTATTTGTCTCTGTAGGAACATTATACCATTGTGTATTCGCAATATCCGCGTGGCTATATAATCAACTAGCAGAAGAGAATATAGTATTAGCTAAGCGGATTAGTGAACGCTTTTTTACTACATTCATCTGTGTTGCATTTTTGGCTGCAATAAGTTTTATAATTTTATCAATTATTATATTTTGTGTTGCGATAAAAGGAACATGGGGAAAGAAAAGATGGGTGCTGATAAATCCGCTTTTGTTTATGGGAATTTCAATTATGGTTGCAACCGTTTTACCTGCTAATGCTATAATCAATGGTGTGTTTGATTGGGGACAACAAAGTTTGGCTTTGTTGCTAGTTTTCTGCGCATTTTCAAAAATCCCTTGCACAACTTCCAGTTTGTAGAATTGTAGCCAGCTAAAAACTGAATAACCGCGCCGCTACATAAAACGGCACACCAAGACAGGAAATCAAGAAAAGGTTTCCTGTTTTTTTGCGCCCATTTTTGGCATTTTCAAAAATCGTCGGTATTATGCCGTGCAAAGGGGATAGAAAGAAATTTCTGAAAATTCCCGCCTATTCCGGCTTGCGTGGTTTTGTAAGGAATGAGGGGAAATTTCCGCAAATTAACGTTCATTTTGCTTTTTGCTGGTTTGAAGTATTAGAGGGAGAAATATCGCCGCTGCTTTGGCAAAATCCCCGCTTGCGGCACTAAAGATATTGAGAGCGAAATACCGCCGCAAAGTTGCCAGAAACCCCGCCCTCTCCGTCGAGGGTATCAGCAGAAGTCCACACAGCGGAAGCCGCTACTTTCTTAGAGCGAGGGTATCAGCAGAAGTCCACACAGCGGAAGCCGCTACTTTCTTAGAGCAAGATTCTACCACAGTACCAAATTTCGCTAATCGCTCATTTTGTCCTATGGGAATCTTGTTGGGGTTGCCACCCCAAGCCCGCCTTTTTGCGGCTTGCGCCGCTTGAAAAATCCCCGAAAAAATATTTTCGGATTTTTCAAAAAACACTTCCGCTTTGCCCCCTGTTTTTCTCCTATTGGTGAGAGGGCAAACCATAAAAAGAAAGGAGCTGAAAGCCATGAAAAGATACAACACGCCCCACCGCCACCGGGTAATCAAGACACGCTTGACCGAGGAAGAATACGCCGAGTTTTCCGAGCGTGTCACCCTCTGCAAAATGAGCCAAGCAGAGTTTATCCGGCAAGCCCTTACCAAGTCAAGAATACAGCCTGTTATTACCGTTTCCCCGGTCAATGATGAATTGTTATCTGCCGTTGGGAAACTCACAGCCGAGTACGGGAAAATCGGCGGCAACTTGAATCAGATTGCCCGCTGTCTAAACGAATACGGCGCACCTTATAACACCCTCTCCCAAGAAGTGCGAGCTGCCACAGCGGAGCTTGCCGCCTTGAAGTTTGAAGTCTTGCAGAAAGTAGGTGAAGCCGTTGGCAACGTTCAAACATATCAGCTCTAAAAATGCCGACTATGGGGCGGCTGAACAGTACCTAACTTTTGAGCATGACGAGTTTACTATGAAGCCCACTCTTGATAAAAATGGGCGGCTTCTTCCCCGTGACGATTACCGCATAGCTTCCCTTAATTGCGGCGGGGAAGATTTCGCCATAGCGTGTATGCGCTCCAATCTTCGATACGGCAAGAACCAAAAGCGGGAGGACGTAAAGAGCCACCATTACATTATCAGTTTTGACCCCCGTGACGCTGCCGACAATGGGCTATCCGTAGACCGGGCGCAACAGTTAGGCGAGCAGTTCTGTAAAGAGCATTTCCCCGGACACCAAGCCCTTGTATGCACCCACCCGGACGGGCATAACCACAGCGGCAACATTCATGTGCATATCGTAATCAATTCATTGCGGATTGAGGAAGTGCCATTGCTGCCGTACATGGAAAGACCAGCCGACACAAGGGAGGGCTGCAAGCACCGCTGTACGGACGCAGCTATGGAATATTTCAAAGCGGAAGTCATGGAGATGTGCCACCGGGAAAACCTCTATCAGATTGACCTGCTGAACGGGAGCAAGAACCGCATTACCGAGCGTGAGTATTGGGCGAAGCGGAAAGGACAAGCCGCACTGGATAAAGAGAACGCTTCCCTTGCCGCCACAGGAGAGCCGCCCAAACTTACGAAATTTGAAACGGACAAGGAGAAGTTACGGCGCACGATCCGCACCGCCCTGTCCTCTGCCGTTTCCTTTGAGGACTTTTCCGGGAAGCTGCTACAACAGGGCGTGACCGTCAAGGAGAGCCGGGGGCGGCTATCCTATCTCACGCCGGACAGGACGAAGCCCATCACCGCCCGGAAACTGGGTGATAATTTTGACCGTGCCGCCGTACTGGAAGCACTCACCCAAAACGCACAGAACGCCGCCAGAGCCGCCGAAAAGCCCCTACCCAAACAGGAATACCCCCGCAGCATAAAAGACCGCTTACAGCGCAACAAAGCCGCTGTAAACGCCCCGAAAAATGACGGAGTACAACGCATGGTAGACCGGGAAGCGAAGCGAGCCGAGGGCAAGGGTATAGGATATGACCGCTGGGCGGCTGTTCACAATCTAAAGCAAATGGCGGCTACCATGAGCGTTTACGAGGAATCCGGCTTTTCTTCCCCGGAGGAATTGGAAGCCGCCCTTGCCGCCGCCAGCGCAGAGCTGTCAAACGTCCATGCGGAACTAAAAGCCGTAGAAAGCACTTTGCGGGAGAAAAAGGACTTGCAGAAACAGCTATTGGCGTACATCAAGACCAAGCCCGCCCGTGACGGGCTGAAAGCACAGAAAACAGAGAAAGCCCGCAAGAGCTACCGGGAGCAGCACGAAAGCGAGTTTATCATTTCCGAATCTGCCGCCCGGTATTTCAAGGCACAGGGAATCCAAAAGCTGCCAGCGTCCAAAGCCCTACAAACGGAGATTGAGCAGCTTACCAAAGAGAAAAACGCCCTTTACAACGAGTACCGGGAGAAGAAAGCGAACGTCCGGGAATTGCAGACCGTGAAAAGCAATCTTGACAAAATATTACGCCGTGAGCCGGAAAGGGGAAAGGGGCGGGAAAATGAACGGTAAACGCCCCTACATGGACTACCCACAGTACAGAGCCGCCCGCCGTCTTGTGCATGAGTGCTGCAACTACGATAACGGCAACTGTATCTTGCTGGATAACGGCGAGCCTTGCGTATGCGTCCAGAGTATCAGCTATTCGCTTATATGCCGCTGGTTCATAGCCGCCGTGCTGCCGCTGGACGGGAAACTGGAAGCCGCCCTACTCCACCGGGCAGACAGGAAACGCTGTACCGAGTGCGGCGGGTATTTTCTCCCCAAATCAAACCGGGGGAAATACTGCCCGGATTGCGCCGGACGCATGAAAAGAATCCATGCCACACAGCGCAAGCGAAAACAGAGGGATAAATGTCACGCTTTAGGATATTCCAGACCCCCGTAAATCAAGGCTTTTTTGAGCGCCCTCAAAGGGTATGCGATACATTTATCCTTTATCCCCGAAAATGCCGTTTTAACTGCGTAACAGAAGCCACAGACAGGAGGTGAGAACCATAACCGAATACATCACAGCAGACACCATTATGCCGCCGTTTTTCCGATACCCCCGTTTTCTGCTGAAAATGGACTTGTCACAGACCGCAAAGCTGCTTTATTCGCTGCTCCTTGACCGTTCCGAACTCTCACAGAAGAACGGCTGGCAGGACAGCGAGGGCAGGACATACATTGTCTACCCTGTTTCGGAGATAGCGGAAATGCTGGATAAAGGCAGCACCGCCATAAAAGCCGCACTGAACGAGCTGGACGCTGCCGGGCTTCTGGTGAGGGAACGCCGGGGCTTTTCCGCACCGAACCGCCTTTATATGAAAATACCGCAAGTGCCAGTGGTACAGTTTTCCGACCATATGACCGCCATACAGTCGGAAAAGCGACCCTCATAAGGTCGGAAAACCGACCTTTGCGTTGGACGGAAAACCGACCCCTAACCAACTTACTATAAACCAACTAAAAGAGAACCAACGAAAAGGAGTGAGTGGGGAGCAGCCCGCACCCTTTGGCAGATATAAAAACCTTTTCCTCTCCGAATCCGAGTATGCGGAGCTGAAAGGGGAATACCCGGACAGGCTGGAACGGTTCATTGAGGAATTGAGCGAGTTCATAGCCGCCTATGGGAAAGTGTACGCCAACCATGCCGCCGCTATCCGTATGTGGGCAAGACGTGACAGGAAAGGCACAGGAAAGAAAGGAATCCCCGATTATTCCTACAAAGAGGGCGAGAGCCTTTGACCACATAAATACAACGCCCCGTAAACAGGGCGTAAAAGACCATGAACAAGGAGGACGATTTTATGAGCGATTATGATAACGCCATTTTCCGGCTTGCCACGGCACAGGAAGCAGAGCCGGAGGACTACACGGGCGAGGACGGGCTTTTATACTGCGGGAGCTGCCGCCAGCCCAAAGAAGCCTACTTCCCGGAGGGCAAAACCTTTTTCGGGCGTGACCGCCACCCCAAAGAATGTGACTGCCAGCGGAAACGCCGGGAAACGCTGGAAGCCAGCCACCGGGAATACAAGCACCGGGAGGAAGTGGAACGGCTGAAACGGACAGGCTTCACCGACCCGGCTATGCGGGAATGGACGTTTGAAAACGACAACGGGAAATGCCCACAAATGCACAAAGCCCATGCCTATGTGGAGTGTTGGGAGGAAATGAAAGCCGGGAATATCGGCTATCTGTTATGGGGCATGGTAGGCACAGGGAAAAGCTATTTCGCCGGGTGTATCGCCAACGCCCTCATGGAGAAAGAAGTTTCCGTGTGCATGACGAACTTTGCCCTTATCCTCAATGACCTTGCCGCCAGCTATAAGGACAGGAACGAGTACATAGCCCGCCTTTGCAGCTTCCCGCTGCTTATCCTTGACGATTTCGGCATGGAGCGTGGCACGGAATACGGGCTTGAACAGGTTTACAACGTGGTTGACAGCCGATACCGAAGCGGCAAGCCCTTAATCGTGACAACAAACTTGACGCTGGAGGAATTGCAGAACCCGGAGGACACCGCCCACGCCCGTATCTATGACCGCCTTACGGAAATGTGTACCCCCGTCCGCATTACCGGGGAGAATTTCAGAAAAGCCAAAGCACGGGAGAAAATGGAACGCCTTAAAAAGCTGCTGAACAGAAAGGAGATTTGCCTATGACCGACACGCCCAAGAAAAGCACCGCCACCACCGCCCGCCGCCCGGATTGCGTGACCGAGGTACGCAGAGGAAACACCGTCCTTGTGGTTTCCGGCTATTTCAAACAAGGCACTACCGCCACCGCCGCCGACAAGATGATGAAAGTGCTGGAAGCGGAAAGCGCAGCCGGGGGAACAGCCGCACACGCTATATAATGCGATAAGCCTTAATAAAATAATGTGATATTTTTCGACATAAAGTAGCAAAAAGGACTGTACAGCAAGCCCCGCCCTATGGTATAATAAACCTACGGAATAGTGGGGCTGGCTGTCGGAAATGGAGGAAACCATGACAAGACAGACCACCCAAAAACTGATTACCGCCCTATATCCGAGATTGTCGCACGAGGACACGCTTCAAGGCGAATCCAACTCCATAAGCAACCAGAAGCGAATCCTTGAAGCCTACGCAAAACAGAACGGCTTTTCCAACCTCAAATGGTACACGGACGACGGATTCTCCGGGGCAAATTTTCAAAGACCCGGTTTCCAGTCCATGCTTGCCGACGTTGAAGCGGGGCTTGTGGGAACGGTTATCGTAAAGGATATGTCAAGGTTAGGGCGAAACTATCTTCAAGTGGGAATGTACACAGAAATGATTTTCCCACAGAACGGCGTCCGCTTCATTGCAATCAATGACGGCGTAGACAGCGCACAGGGCGAGAATGATTTTGCACCCTTGCGTAACATTTTTAACGAATGGCTGGTGAGGGATACGAGCAAGAAAATCCGGGCGGTAAAACGCTCAAAAGGCATGAGTGGGAAGCCTGTCACAAGCAAGCCCGTGTACGGCTACCTCATGGA
>KE159640.1:0-10444 GCA_000403315.2 Lachnospiraceae bacterium A2 | reverse complement strand
GACCGACCAAGATAGCCCGTATGCTTACGGAACAGGAAATCCCCACGCCGGGAACGCTGGAATACCGCCGGACAGGGAGAACCCGCCGCTACCACCCCGGCTATGAGTGCAAGTGGGCGGCGAACACCGTGGTGCATATCCTTGAAAACCGGGAATACACGGGCTGCCTTGTGAACTTCAAGACCACCACCCAATCCTACAAATGCAGCAAGATTATCTACAACAGCGAGGACAAACAGGCAATCTTTGAGAACCACCACGAGCAGATAATCGACAAGGACACATGGGAGCGTGTGCAGGAGCTACGCAAGTAGCGCAAACGCCCTAACCGCTATGATGAAGTGGGTTTGTTCTCCGGCTTGCTCTTTTGTGCCGACTGCGGCAGCGTCATGTACCAGCAACGCTATCAGACGGACAAGCGGCGGCAGGACTGCTATATCTGCGGCAGCTACAAGAAGCGCACGGCAGACTGTACGGCGCACTTTATCCGCACCGACCTTTTAACCGCCGGAGTGACCGAGAACTTACGGAAAGTCACCAGCTACGCCGCCAAGCACGAAGCCCGGTTCATGAAGCTGTTGACCGAGCAGACCGAGGACGGGAGCAAACGCCGGAACGCCGCCAAGAAGAAAGAACTGGAAGCGGCAGAAAAACGGATTGCGGAACTCTCCGCCATCTTCAAGCGGCTGTATGAGGACAGCGTGGCCGGGCGCATATCGGACGAGCGTTTCACGGAGCTTTCGGCAGACTACGAAGCCGAGCAAAAGGAACTGAAAGAGAAAGCCGCCGCTTTGCAGAGCGAACTTTCTAAAACGCTGGAAGCCACGGCAAACGCTGAAAAGTTTATGAAAGTGGTACGCAAGTACACCAGCTTTGAGGAACTTACCCCTACCCTGTTACGGGAGTTTGTGGAGAAAATCGTAATCCACGAATCGGAAGCCCTTGACGGGAAACGCCGGGGGAAGCTCCGCAGACAGGAAATCGAAATCTATTACTCTTTTGTCGGCAAGGTAGAATTGCCCGACTAAAGCCCGACCCGTCCGGCAGTCAGCCGGACAGGGAACGGCAAAATTTTTTACACTTCTTTTACTTCTTTATCTCACATGAGCAAAATCGCAGGGCATGAAGCAGGTCATGGCTAATTAGAGGTAATCAAAAGAAGAAAGGAAAAGCACAATCCAGACGGAACCGGCGATACCGTCAAGAAATATTTGTGAGTTAGCAAGAATCCTGATATAATGGGTACAAACGCCCATCCGGGGCAGAAAGGCAGGGAGAAAAATGCACATCAGCTACAAACCGCTCTGGCACACACTGATAGAGCGCAACATGAGGAAAGAGGATTTAAGGCTTGCCGCTGGCCTGACCACAAATATGATAGCCAACATGGGAAAAGAAGGGAAACATATCAGCATGGATACACTTGCCCGTATTTGTGAAACACTGGATTGTGGCATTATGGACGTGATTGAGCTGGTCAGTGACGGGCCTTCCACCACAGGAGGGAACGACAATGGAAAAACTGAAAGAAAGAATCACAGAGAACGGCATTGATTATATTCTGGCAGGCGACTACTATATCCCGGACTTGAAGCTGCCGGAGGAGAACCGCCCCATCGGACGCTATGGGCGGCTGCACCAGAAATATCTCAAAGAGGAACATCCGGCACGGTACAGCTCCCTTATCCTGACCGGGAAATTGTGGACGTACCTTGCCGACATGAACGAACAGGCAGAGGAACGGCTTGACTTAATCATGGAGCAGATGAAAGCCGCCGAGGGAGTGACCGAGGAACTGAAAGCCAGGAATCAGCTTGAATGGGTGGGGCGGATGAACAATATCCGCAGCCGGGCAGAGGAAATCATAAAAAGTGAGATGATTTATTTATAGAAATGTGGTAGAATCATTTTGGGCAATAAAATCGGGATTTAAGGATGAGAGATAAAATGATAGAATCGGAATTTAAAACAAAAGCACAGGAATTGATTAAGTTAATGGTAGATACGATTGCAGACAAAGAATATACAAAACTTGTATCCAGTATTCCACCGAAATCTTCATGGGCCTCTTTTATTGACACAGAACAGACATCAGAAAATGCCTGCTTGGGATTTGGAAAATGGTTAATTGAGCAATTGGCTATGTGGGAAGAATATGAAGATAAAAAGTTTGCGGTAGACCATTTTCAAAAATCCTGTATGGAGAATATAGATGCTATGGATGAAGCAAGGCTTGAAATTGATAATAGGGATATAGTGTGTTACAGGCCAACGAGTTTTGGAGAAGAATTGGATTTTTGGTTTGAAATAGAGTTTTTCATAGAGAATGGGCAAATAAAGGCGGTATTTGATGTAAATATATAAAAGTTCAAGTTCCACTTTATTGAGCAGATAAAGAAAGCGAAAAATCGGGATTTGAATATGCAGAAAGGGCAGGTATGAAATACAAGGAAGAAGTAAAAGACTTATTTTCGGTTTCAGAAGATTATTATTTTGCACACTGTATCAGTGCGGATTTTGGCATGGGGAAAGGGATTGTTGTTGAATTTAACAAGCGATTTGATATGAAACACATATTACAGAGGAAATATCCCGAATACGCAAAACATTTTATGGATTGCAAAATCAGCGGCGATTGTATTTTAGAAGGCAGAGTATTGAATCTCATTACAAAAGAGAGATATTTTCATAAACCAACCCTTGCAGCCATGAAAGCTGCACTACAAAAAATGAAAGAGATATGTGAACGAGAAAGTATCTATAAAATTGCAATGCCGACTATTGGCGCAGGGCTTGATCGTTTGAAATGGGAAGATGTTGCAACCCAAATAAAGAATGTATTTGAAGATACAGAAATTGAAATTTTGGTTTGCAAATTAAAGTAGTTTTTTCGCACGATCAATTTCTGTTTGCTGGAAAGAGAAATAGAATGAAAAAATCGGGTTTTTGAGAGGAGTAACTATCATGGTTATTGATACTTGGGAAAACGGTCAGTATAAAGAAATCTGGGTTTATTCAGAAGAAACAGATGATGATGAACGGGCGATGTGTGGATTGATAAATGGTGATTGGGGTTGGCTCAATTATTATAACGAGGAATGTGACGCAGGATTAAGCTCCAGAAATCCGAACTATACTGGTACAGACGATGAAACCATGAATTTTATAATAAATGGTGAACTTGACCCATACCCTTTATCTTGTGTGTTACCCGCAGAACAAGTGATGAAAGCCCTTGAATATTTTGAAAAGTATCATAAGTTGCCCACATTCATAACGTGGCATGATGATAATTTCGCTTAGAAAATTCCAGTTTATTGAGCAGATAAACAGAGCGAAAAATCGGGATTGATGGAGGGCAACTATGGAATATAAGGACTATATTAAGCAAGGCTTGAATGGGAACGCCCCATTAAAATTAATATTATGCGGAAATATACAGGGGACGGAAAATGATAAAGTAGGTGTTGTATCAGTTGTGTATGCTACAAATGATAAAGACTTAGCAGAACAGAAAATGAATGAATTGATTGCCGTCAATCCTAATAATTATTACATGGTTTATAGTGTGCCACTAAATGTTGATTTGACGGAACTTTCTCATTATCCTTCAATAGCAATTTCTAAAGATGATTTACAATAAAGGCAATTCCAATTTGTCGGGAAGTTGGAAATCCTACTACTAAAGAAAGGACGTATTTCTGCAAACGGTGTCCTGTTTACTTGAGAGAGGAAAAATTTATGGAACTAAAATTTGAATGGGACGAGGAAAAAGACCGTATTAACCGCCAAAAACACGGCATATCTTTTGAAACGGCTTCATACGTTTTTCGTGATGAATATTACATAGAGATGTATGATTTCGAGCATAGTATGGAAGAAGACCGTTATATTGCAATCGGTATGGTTGGCGATTTATTGTTTGTTGTATTTACCGAGCGAGGGGAAAATATCCGGTTAATCTCTGCAAGATTGGCAACAGAAAGTGAAAGGAGGCTTTACTATGACCAAAACTTTTACAATTAAGGATGGCCAGGCTCCTACGCAGGAGCAGTTGGAGGAAGTCAGGGCAGCGGCAAAGCGGGAAATTCAATTTGATGAAGATTCTCCTGAATTGTCCCCGGCAATGTTTAAGGCGTTCAGGTGTTCCGTGGCACAGCGCAACAGAAAAAAGAAGAACGCATAGAAATTCTGTTACGAATCAAGGGCGCACCACCACGGACTTTCCGGCTTATGTATTGAAAATTGAATCAGAACCACCCAAAATGCCGTTGCATGGAAAAATCCCAAGCAACGGCATTTCCTTATCTCCGCTTCATCCTGCTCAACGGCGAATCCTTATATGCCGGAGTTTTCTTCATAACATTCTTCAAAACCGTGCGCTCCTGCTCCGACAGCTTCTCATACCGGATTTGTGGCTGCGTACACATCAGGGCAGTGAACACATCCAGATAGGAACCCGGCACGGCCAGCGCCTTCTTTGCGTCCCTGATTAGCTTCATGCCATTGGAGCCGTCCGGCGCACTGTCCGTATCATTCTTGTGCGCTTCCCTTATGGCATGGAGGATAGTGTCCCAAGTCCGGTGCGTGACCTGACAGAAATAATCTTCTTCCTGTACCTGCATGGCTTCCAACGCCTTTAACGCAGCATCTTCCTCCGCCTGCTGATATTGGGAAAGGACTTGCCCCCGCAGGACTTCCAGAAGGCTGTTGAAGTTTTGGAAGTGGGCGGTTGCCACACCATCCACATAAATCTCCGTGTCCGTCATCAGGGTAACAAAATCCTCATGTGTGGCAATCTCACACAGCAGCCGGTTGTTGATACGCCCGCTTTTCAGCAGCTCCACCATGCTGTCACTCAAATGCAGCTCCGTAAGTTCCATGCCCGGATGGTTCCGGTTCTCTGTCAGGCAGAGCAGGTAATCCGTTGACACACCGTAAAACTTTGCCAGCTCCACAAGGTTTTTGTGGCTGATTTCCTTGAGTTCGTCATTCTCATAGCTTCCCAAGGCTGATTTGGAAATCTTTGTAGCCGCCGCCAGTTCCTCTAATTTTAAATGCCGCTCCGTCCTTAAATCCTTTAACCGTTCCTGAACCGTTATCCCCTGTTTCATAACTTCCTGCTCCTTCCCTGCGGCCAGCTTTTGCCGCCATCCCCATTGTACCACATATCCATGCCGGGCGCATTTCCCTTTGTGATTCTTTTCAAAGGCGCAAAATGCGCTTTTGATTTGCCCGGATTTTCAGAAGTGCAAAATGCACATCTGATTTTGCACCCGTCCGGCAGAAAGCCTTTTCCGCAATCGTGGAATTTTTCAGATTTTGGGCTTGATTCCTGATTCGTGGATATACGGCACATGGTACAAAAATGTCATATGATATAGGCAGTTCATCGATGGATTATTCCAATCGAATGACCGGCCTGTATGGGATATGCTCCCTGGCGATGTAACGCAACGACTTCCGGCAGGGAAACGGAGGAACCCTGACCGGAACGAGCGTACCAAGGAGAGCGAAACGCCGCCAAAGACGGGGGCAGGAACGACAGCAGAGGGAACCGGCAAAAATGAACACCGAAACGATACCGAAACATAACAATCTCACAGGGCATAGTCTGCCCTGCCCGTAATACCAAGGGGGATTTTGGGGCGGCTCTACGGCTGTATTTCCCCTGAAAATCGCCCCGAAACGATACACAAAAAACCACTGCCCGCCCATTCCGGCTGTACCTGCTGAATCGGGCGGTTTTTCTATGGAGGAGGCACTATGCCGAGAATGTCAAAGAAGTTGAAGAAAGAGCTTGCTTTCTTCCTGAACGACCGGGGGCGCAGAAGCTACAACGGACTTTGCCGGAAATGCCAGCATGGGTGCAGGCAGAGTTTCCGGGCTGTCATTATCGACTGCCCCCACTACCTATCCAAACGAGCCAAAAGGAGGACACCATCCAATGAATTGTGAATTTATGATAGCCAGTACGCCCCTGCCGCCCTGTATGCCGCTCCCAAAGGCAATGCTCCGGCTTCCGGTCAGCAACACGGCAAAGGTCATGTATGCCCGCCTGCTGGATGAAATCCTGACAAGGGGAACCGAGGACAGCAACGGGATTCTGTTTATCCGCTTCCCCGTCATGGAGATAGCGGCGGCACTCTCCCGAAGCCCCCAGACCTGCAAGCGTTCCCTGAACGAGCTGGAACAGGCCGGGATGATTATGCGTGTCCGTCAGGGAATCGGGGAGGTCAGCCACATCTATATCCTGCTCCCCAAGGAGGACACCGCCCATGAATGAGAAGCTGGAAAAACTGAATCAGGAGATTGAAAAGACCGAAGCAAGGCTGCGGCGGGCGCAGCATAAGGAGAAAATGCTGGAACACCGGATAAAGACACTGAACCGGAAGGAACGGACGCACCGGCTCTGCACCAGAGGGGCAATGCTGGAAAGCCATCTCCCCCACCCGGAATCCGTGACAGACGAGCAGGTCAGCACCATCTTAAAAGTACTGTTCCACCGGGGCGACACGAAGCGGCTTGTGGCACAGGTTCTTGCCGAAAACCGGAAGGAGGACACGGAATGAAATTTTCAAAAAGCGAACTGGATATTATCTGCCAGTATGCAGCACCGACCAAGGCGGAAACCCTTGCAGGCATGAAAGAAACCGTGCCGGTGATAAAGGACTTACTGACAAAGGCAATCGTGGAGAACGCCATCCGAAAGCTGGAAAAGATACCGGAGCCGGAGTGCAGCCAGTTTGTTGCCGCAACAAAAGCCCGGTTCCTGACAGGGCGTGACAATTCCATCCACCAGCGGCTTGCGGCGGCAAAAGCACAGGAACAGATTTTACAGGGGCATGACCTGTCAGGAAAAGAACGGTTCCGCCCGGAAACCCGCCACATGATTATGGTGGAAGTACAGAAGCAGTGCTTTGTTGGCTTTAAAGGGGAGCGGTTCCGCTTTTATCTCTCCGATGAAGGCTACAGGAACGCAAAGCGCAGCGAGCAGGAGGGAGAAATCAAGATAAAGAGCCATGCCGCCGTTGTTGACGGAAAGCTCTATCCTGACAAGAAGCCCCGACAGCAGGAACGATAAAAAGCCTGTTCCAGAATCAAAGCGCGCCAGGCGCGTTCTGATTTATACCGCCTATGGCACAATCGGTACGGCTGATTCCTGACTTCTAGATATTTCGCTTGCAATTTTTACTTCCAAAGTGACAAGCTGGAAAATCTCTCTCTGAAAGAGGGCGCATTATCCGAGATTTTTAATTATCCGAGGAAATTCTTAAAAACCTTTTGTATGCGGGGGTTCATGCAAAAAATCTCGGATAAAATTTATCCACATGGGCATAGTAAAGTTAAAGCTATCAAACAGGAGGTTTTAACCATGGGTTACCATACAAGGGAAACCAACACAGTGCCATGCGGATACCACGAATTGAATCCGGAAATGGAGGCTCTTTTAGCGGAGTACCTTGAAGACGGGAAACGCAAGGGGCTTCAGGAAAGCAGCATCCATCTTCACGATAAGATTGGGCACTACTTTTTATCCGCCCTGGCTGATACAGGCTGCGCAGCGCCGCAGGCAATGAACGCCCAAAATGTAGGAGCCGCGTGTTTAATGGTCAGCAGCAAATGGTACCTTTCACACATCCGGACATTCCTCAGATATGCATATCAGGCCAGACATACCGACAGGGATTACAGCGGCATCGTTCCTCTTTTCAAGAGGCCGCAGCCGTACCCTTCTGTTTATACAATAGAAGAAATCCTGAAAATTGAAAATAGCGTAGGCCGGGACTCCCCACATGGAAAGCGAGATTACGCAGTGCTGCTTCTTGCGACACGGCTGGGGATCAGGAGCGGGGACATCTCATCCATGACATTCCGGGAACTGGATTTTGGCAGGAACCTGATTCTGCTTACACAGCACAAAACCGGCGTTGACATTGAACTTCCCATGGTCCCGGATGTAAAGGCCGCCCTGAAACAGTATTTAGAGGAAGAACGGGCCTGCTATGACAGCCCGTATGTATTTCTCCGCATCGTTCCCCCTTACAGCCATATCTCTGTGCAGGCAATCACCAAGATCGTCAGGACTGCCATTATGGCAGCTGGAATTGATCCGGCGGGACGCAAACAGGGCGCACATGCTTTCCGGTCGTCCCTGGCAAGTTCCATGGTCAATGACAACATCCCTTATGAGGCGGTAAGGAAAGCCCTTGGGCATACAAACCAGAACGCCATCCAATCCTATGCCAGTCTGGATGTGGAGCAGCTGCGGAACTACGCCCTCCCGGTCATGGAGGCGACAGGTACATTTGCTGCTTTTCTGGAGGGGAGGTGGCGCCTGTCATGACACAGTTCCAGTCGGTTTTCAAACATGAGCTTGCAGAATATCTGGAAATCAGCCAGGGGACTGTCAGCGATGATACTTTGCGGAGTACACGCAGAACCCTTCTTTCGTTCGATTCACTGCTGGTGGCAGAAAACGCCGACAGGGTTACGGAAACAGCCATCAATCACTGGATCAGGGAACTCCAGCAGATAAACGCGCCCAAAACGGTCAGCGATAAGGTAAGCTATCTCCGCAAATTTTTGCGGTACCTTCAATACAAGGGGTACAGTGTTTTCATGCCCGCCTGCCCCAAAACATCAGACAGCTATGTCCCATATATTTTTTCGGACAGGGAAATCCAAACGCTTCTGTCCTGCGCCGACAGCTGGGCCAACAGGCATACAGACCCGAAAACCCGCCGGACGGACATGGAGTTCTGTATGCTGCTCCGGATGCTCCTTGGGTGCGGGTTCCGCCTGGGAGAACCGCTTGCCGCCAGGGTAAAAGATATAAGTTTCCGCAATGGGACCATCCTGATCCGCCATGCCAAGAACAACAAACAGCGTGTTGTTCCAATGGACAGGACATTGACAGAGATGCTGGAAAGATACTGCATTGCTATGGGGATCAAAACAGAACCGGAAAGCTGTCTGTTCCCGGCAGCCAGGGGCCAAGAGTTTTCCGTCAGTAAAGGAACCTTTGATTTTCGGTTTAGGAACCTCTTGCGGGAAACCGGCCTGTATGTACAGGAAAAATCCCATTCCAGAGGGCAGTGCCTTCATTGCTTCCGTCACTATTTTGCCATCCATTCATTTGCGCAGGCAGAGAAAAACGGACGCCCGACAGATGACTCTGTTCCTTTCCTGTCAGTCTATCTTGGACACCATGACATGGACGAAACGGAGAAATATCTGAAATTCAGTGGTGATATGTTCCCTGAATATACGGAGCTGTTTGAAGATTATGCCGCTGGCGTATTCACGGAGGTGGCGTATGAGGAAAAATAAACTTCCTGAATTCATGCTCCTCCTGGAACAGTTTTTTACGGAATATATGCCGCTCTCGTCAGGGCTTTCCCCTAATACCACGAGATCCTATAAACATGCCTTCCGCCTTTTGTTCCAGTATGTTTATCAGGAAAAGAAGAAAAATGCTGGTGAAATCCTCTTCCGGGATTTGAATTTCGAGACTATTGACGGCTTCCTGAAATGGATCGAAGCAGAACGGGGATGCTCAGTATCCACAAGGAATCTCAGGCTTTCAGCATTGGCCTCTTTTGCCGGTTACGCACAGAACAGGAATTTTGAAGCAGCGACTGTGTTTGCAAATGCGGTGAAAAGAGTGCCTGTAAAAAAAGAGGCCGTCCAGCCGAGGACCACCTTTACGCTTGATGAAGTTTCAATCCTGCTCCGGCTTCCTGATCCCGGGAAACGGATGGGCTTCCGTGACCAGGTTCTTTTGAACCTGATGTATGCCAGCGGAGCCAGGGCACAGGAAATCTGCGATCTCAAAGTCAGGGACTTCCTGGCCGAGAAAAACCTCTATAAGCTTACAATTACTGGAAAGGGAAACAAAACCCGGAGGATCGTGATTGCAAGGCCTAGCGGAACTCTCCTGGAACGATATCTGGAGGAAACGGGAAAGGCCGGTCGGTTGGAGGCCTACATCTTTTCCAGCCAGACCCATCCGCAGATGAGCATTTCCTGTATTGAGGAGATTTATAAAAAATATATCATGCTCGCAAGAGCAGGGCATCCGGAAATGTTCCTTGAAAAACGCTACACCCCGCACACCATGAGGCATACGACCGCCACACATATGTTGGAAGCCGGGGTATCAATTATGGCAATCAAAAATTTCCTCGGACATTCCTCGATCTCCACAACAGAACGGTATGCTGAACTTTCACAGGGAACTGTAAACAGGCATATCCGGGATTGGAACGAAAAGTGGTTTTCCCATCAAAAAGAAAATCCTGTTACACAAAAGAAAGAGCATCAGCTCCCTGACTTCCTGAAATAGTTCTTACATTATCCGAGGCAACTTCTCTGAAAGCCTTTTATGCTGGCGGTTTTGAGAGTTTCCTCGGATAATTGATTATCTCGGATAATGCGCCCT
>KE159639.1:596916-597706 GCA_000403315.2 Lachnospiraceae bacterium A2 | reverse complement strand
TAATAGGCCGAGGGCTTGACCTGGTTGCAGGCCTTCGGGGGTGTCTTGTAGCGGCTGTATGGGTTTTCCAGGGTATACAGGCTTATGGCTTTGCAGGTGGGGTGGCCTTTGGTGGCTCAATGGTAGGGCAGCGTTATGGCCGCGCACCGAAGAAAATAGGATAATCCTCGATAGCTCAATGGTAGAGCACGCGGCTGTTAACCGCGGGGTTGTTGGTTCGAGCCCAACTCGGGGAGCTTGGAAAACCTTGTAAATGTCGGCGTTTGCAAGGTTTTTTGTTACTGATTGTTCCATTTCAAAAAATAAAAAAGGAAAGTTCCAGTTGCCATGCGATTGTGAACCGAAATATAACTACTTATCAAATACATATCTATGGGATGCACGAAAAGGTTCGTGAGATCCATCTAAGACCTCATGCAAATCTGTATGGGGTTTTATTTTTCTCCACATAACATATTTCAGTTGATAGAATATAGCAGATATACATTGCCGAAAATGAATGGTCAGATTATAATATTATATGTAGGATGGATCTATGTCAATACTTTAGACAAAAAAAGTCGAAAGGTTATGCTGCTTTTTTAAGTTCCTCATCCTCCTTTTGTTGGGGTGTCATATAACCAATAGCACTGTGTATTCTTTTACGGTTATACCAGCCCTCTATGTATTCAAAGATTGCTCTGCGGGCTTCCGCTGAATCCTGATAGGTATGGAGATAGATTTCTTCCTTTTTCAGCACGGAATGGAATGACTCAATACAGGCATTGTCATATGGATTTCCCTTACGGCT
>KE159639.1:394131-595191 GCA_000403315.2 Lachnospiraceae bacterium A2 | reverse complement strand
GATAGTACTCCGATTTACGCCATATTCACGCTCCAGTTGTGGATACGAGGTTCCTCCGGCATTGTACAGATCCACGATCTGCTGTTTAAATTCCAGAGTGTAAGATTTTTGGTTTTTTGCCATTTTGAACATCTCCTTTGCTCTTTCACTTGATAGTATAAGTTGTTCAACTTTTTCTGTCCACACTTATATACTAACACCAAATGACATATTTCTTCATTTGCCGGAAACGTCCTGTAACAGATTTCCTGTCTTTTTTCAAAAACTTTTCTAAAAGGTTGCCTGTTTCGGTTTTTCTAACGTAGTAAGGTATAGGGGGAAGAATAGCAAGCATAGGGATTGAGTACCCAATCCCGTATTTTTCCCGCTTCCGGCGTACCGTCCGGGCGTGAAAAATGCTTGTTGGGAAGTGTCCCAAACCCTCTGAAAAATCTAAGGAACGGAAAGGAAGCGTAAGCTATGGCAGAGAGAAAACGGGCTATCCAGTTAAAATTTTATGTGACGGAGCAGGAGCGCACACTGATTGAGGAAAAAATGAAGCTGCTGCAAACGGACAACTTGGGGGCGTATTTACGAAAAATGGCGATTGACGGCTACATTATCCAGTTGGACTATACGGCGGTCAAGGAGCAGACAGCAGAAATACAGAAAGTCGGCGTAAACGTCAATCAGATAGCGAAGCGGGTCAACTCCACCGGGAACGCCTACAAAGAGGATTTAGAGGAAATAAAGGGGGCATTGGAAAAGATATGGCAGTTACAAAGATACACCCTATCAAAACTACGCTGAATAAGGCGATAGATTATATCTGCAATCCCGACAAGACGGACAATCAGATTTTGATTTCCTCCTACGGCTGCTCGTATCAGACGGCAGATATAGAGTTTGGCTTTACGCTGTCAAAGGCAAGGGACAAGGGGGACAACCTCGGACACCATTTAATTCAGTCTTTTGCGCCCGGAGAGGTCAGCTATGAGGAAGCCCACCGTATAGGAAAGGAGCTTGCGGACAAGGTTCTCGGCGGTAAATATGAGTATGTATTGACTACCCATATCGACAAGGGGCATATCCATAACCACATCATATTTTGTGCGGTTGATTTTGCGACACACCGCAAGTATGTTTCCAACAAGAAAAGCTATTATCAGATAAGGAATGAGAGCGACAGACTGTGTAAGGAACACGGGTTGTCAGTTGTCAAGCCGGGGCAGGATAAGGGAAAGAAATATGCGGAATGGGACGCTGAACGCAGGGGGACAAGTTGGAAAGCAAAGCTGAAAGCCGTGATTGACGATACAATCCCCAAAGCGAAAGATTTTGATGATTTCCTGCGGCTCATGGAAGCGGCGGGCTATGAGATAAAGCGGGGCAAGTTCGTTTCGTTCCGTGCGCCGGGGCAGGAACGCTTTACCCGTTCTAAGACGCTTGGGGAAGCCTATACCGTGGAAACCATAACGGAGAGGATTGCCGGGACGTACCGGGCGAAGCCGAAAGCGTTAAGGCAGGAAAAAGCGGGCGTTTCCATGCTCATAGACATTCAGAACAGTATCAAGGCAGCGGAGAGCAAGGGCTTTGAACAGTGGGCGAAGATACACAACTTGAAGCAGGCGGCAAAGACTTTGAATTTCCTAACGGAGCATGACATTTCAGAGTATGAGCAGTTGCAGGCGGTTCTTGATGAAGTGCATACAGAAAGCGAAGATACCGCCGCTGCGCTGAAAGGTTTGGAAAAGAGATTGTCCGACATATCCCTCTTGATGAAAAACCTATCCGCATACCAACAGACAAAGGCGGTCTATGTGCAGTACAAAAAGGCAAAGGACAAAGAAAAGTTCCTGCGGGGAAATGAGAGCAGCATTATCATTCACGAAGCCGCCGCTAAGACGTTGCAGGCGGCAAAGAACGGCGGGAAGCTGCCCGACTTCAAAACGCTGCATACGGAGTATAAGGAGCTTACGGAGAAGAAAGACAAGCTGTATCAAGAGTACGGGAAGCTGAAAAAGAAAGTAAAGCAGTACGACACGATCAAGCAGAACGTAGATACTATTTTAAGGCAGGCAAGGCAGCCCGAAAAGGAACATAAAAAGGAACGCTAAAAGAGTTTTCTGTCCAGTTGTGCTGTCAAAACGTGTTTTCGTGCAATCGGTATTAGACATAATTTCATTTTTTCCGATATTTTATGTGAAAGCCAAAGGAGGGCATATGATAAAGGTTGCAATATGTGATGATGAAAAGAACATAAGAAGCTACCTTGCTTCGCTTATCAGAGGGCAGAAAGCGGAATGTGAAATTACGGAGTATGCTTCTGCTGATGAATACCTGTCAAGCGGCATGGGGCATGATTTACTGTTCTTGGATATAGAGTTAGAGGGTTCTGCGCCCGGCATGGACGGCAACGCCATAAATGGCATGGGAATGGCAAGACAGATTAGGGGCATGGAGCAGATAAAACAGCCCGTAATCATTTTTGTTACGGGCTATGAAAAGTATGTCTATGACGCTTTTGAAGTGGAAGCGTTGGGGTATCTGGTAAAGCCTGTGAATGAACAGAAATTTGCAGAGGTTTTCAGCCGGGCGCAGGATAAGATTTTATCTGAAACGGAGCAGAAAAAGAAAACCCTGCTTATCCAGTACGCCGGGGCAAACAAAGCCATACCGTTAGACCATATTTATTACATGGAAAGCCAGAAACACAAGGTAGTGCTTTATACCAAAGACGGGGAACTGGAATATTATGCAAAAATCGGGGAGCTTGAAGAAGAATTGCAGGGGCAGTTCTGCCGCATACACAAAGGCTATCTTGTCAACCTCTCCTGCGTGGACGAATACAGCAGGACAGAAATCATGCTTGCAAACGGGGATAAGCTGCCCCTTTCCAAATATAAGTATGAGGACTTTGTAAAGGCATATCTGCGTTTTATGCAGTAGGAGGGACAGACATTGAACGAAGCGGGTTTTAATTTGATTATGAATATCATGTCCGGCATTCAAGTGTTTTTATATGCTGCCTGTATGACGGCTTTTTTCTATCCATTTATGGCAGGGAAAAAGGAACAGAGGAAAAGCAGAATTAAAAAAGTGCTTATGGTTTTTGCAGTTTATATGGTTATGTATTTTATTGGCATGACAACGTCTGTTTATGGTTGGCTGTGCATGATAATTGTAATTGTCCTTTTGGCGGCGGCTTCAAAGTTTTTGGATATGGAAAGGGAATTTACGATTCTTTTGGGTGTGCTTTTCTTTTGTGCCAGAAAATTAAGTGCGCTGATTATGAGAAGCGTAAGTTTTATTGTAGACAAACGCCTTGAACAAAAAGCGGAAACCTTGGAAGTGACTAAAAACATTTTCAGCCGTGCGGCATCAAACTATGCTTTTGTTGCGGTGTTGCAAATGCTCCTGCTCTCGGTTATGTTATGCGTCATGGGGCGGCTTTTGAAGAAAAAAATAAGAAAGCTGCATATGAAAGAATTGTGTTACCTGCTTTTGACCCCGGTAACAGGGATTTTGTTTGTGAATATTATTTTTAATATTCTGCTAATTGTGAATGAAAACACGATTATACAACTTTATGAACAGTTCCCGGTATTTCTTGGGATTGTGCCTGTGGTTGCCGCCCTGTTCTATGCAGGGATTTTGATTACGATAGTATCCTATCAGAAAATGATAGGCTTACAGGAGGAAAAGGAAAAATATTTCGTGGAACAGCAGCAGGTTCACGCAATACAGGAACGAATGGAGGAAGTGGAGCAGTTTTATAACGGCATACGCCAGATGAAGCATGAAATGAAGAACCATTTGACGAATATCAAAGGGCTTGTCAGAAATGGCAGTTATGGGGATATAGAGCAGTATATAGACCATATGGACGAAAGCATGAATGTATTTGAGCTTACCACTAAAACGGGAAATACTGTTACGGACGTGATTGTGAATGACAAGCAGAAAGCCGCAGAGAAACAGGGAATACAGTTCCAGTCGGAGTTTTCCTATCCAAAATCAGACGGCTATAATGCGTATGACATAGGGGTTATTATTAACAATCTTCTGCAAAATGCCCTTGAAGCCTGTGAAAAAATGACAGCGGGGAAAAGATACATTTATCTTTCCGGCAGGCAGAAGAAAAAATTTTTTATCATAAATGTAAAAAATTCTTTTTTGGGGGAGGTGACATTTGACACAAAAACCAATCTTCCACTTTCCACTAAGGAAAAAGATATATCTCTACATGGTATTGGTTTATCCAATGTAAAACGTGAAGTAGATAAATATATGGGAGATGTGGATATTCGGGTAAAGAAAAATGAGTTTAGTGTAACCGTGTTGTTACAGGAAAGGAGAGAAAAGAATACTAACAGTGTATAAATTCAGAGTAAATATATATGTCTGCTAATCTAAAAGAGAATTGGAATAAAAGAATGGAGGATTAAAAAATGGCTATTAGTGGAGTAGGACAGAGTTATTATCAGAACAATGTGGAAACAAAGAGAAACACGAAAAATGTGAACGGTACGGAAAAGTTCGCACTGGAAAAAACAGACGGAACAAAGGAATTATCGGAAGCGGAAGAAATGGAGATTTTTAAGAAAGAGTTTTATGAGGAGCTTTCTAAAATAACCAATCATAGGACAGTAAGCAATGCGGCTGTCAATGTTTCAGAAGCGGCATTTAAGGCTATGAAAGATGACCCGGAATACAAGCAGCAGGTTTTGAATTGGATTAAGCATGATTTAGGAGCTTCATATGGTTCCAGAAACGCATCTGTTATGTTGACAGTGGGTAGTACATTAGAAGAATGCAGAGGTGATGCTTGGCCAGTTTCAGCAGATTCTGAGTTTAGTATTCGTTCGCAAGATAGTTTTTATAAAAGAACAAGCGACAAGAAAGATAGCCAAAAAGAGCTTTTGGAAGAATATCTTGAAAAGCGGGCGCAGGTAAAAAAACAGCAGCAGGAAATGTTGAATGAGAAGATTGCGAAGCAGGAACAGGAAAGAAGTCGTCTATTACAGTCATGGAACAATGAAAGGCTGTTATCAAAAGCGTCTAATGCTTATGAAGCAAATGTTATGACGGAAACTGTTACAGATACGGCTTCCCTGCTTGGCTGATAAAGGGCATTTTGCCCGGACTTATCACAAGGGGGCAAAGGCGGTTCTGAACGACAGAAGAACCGCAGAAAAAATATTGATAACAATGGAGGATTTGAAAAATGAGTGTTAGCGGAATTGGAACAGCAGGCTACCCGGCAGCAGGGTATGAAACAAGAAAGACACAAAGAAATGTGGCAGGCGGGAGCTTTGCAAAACAGGCGGCGAAAACAACACATACGTCCGGCGGCACATTTGAGTTACATATTTCAAATGATAAGGACGGAAAGGCAATCGGCTCAATGTGTGGGGCTGATTATTCCCTTACAGTCTATCAGCCAAACGATTTTGACCCTGCAAACCCGGTATATAAGGTTAAGGCATGGGATAAAGACGGAAATGTGACAGAACGCATGGTAGACGTGTCAAAGGTTGATACAAAGAACAGTGACTATATTGATATGTTTGCATATTCCAGTCATTTATCAGCAAGCGGGGAATGTCCTAACGCACAATCTTCTTTCATAAGGGCAGGAGCAAATCAGCACGGTTTTGACGATAAAACCTATGATGATCTGTTTGGTATGACGGATTGGATTGGTGTTTTGAAAGACGCTATGCAGATACAGTATAATGCCGGAAATTTGAAAGGATATTTGGATTACAAGCAGTTTTGGGATTTCCTCGATAAGTAAATTGCCCGGACTTAACATAAGGGGGCAAAGGCGGTTCTGAACGACAGAAGAACCGCAGAAAAAATATTGAAAACAATGGAGGATTTGAAAAATGAGCGTTAGCGGAATAGGACACAATTATTATCAAAACAATGTAGCAACAAATAAACACAACAAGAGCAGGGTCGGACAATTTTCCCCACAAAAACAGGAAACAGAGGTGTCTGCACCCGAAGATACAAGGCAGAATGCCAATGTGCAGGATATTTATATGGCACTTAAATCAACAAATCCATTATTGGAGCAGGAGGATAATGACGTATCAGATGAAGAATTGAAGCAGGAAGATAAACAAGAATCTGAATCAAAGACAGAAATTATTGTTAAGCCAGACGGTTCAAGAGTGCTTGTAATGACAATGAGTATCGGAGGAATGGAAACAACCATGAGCTTAGAAATTTCTAAGCCGACAGAAGCACCAAATGAAAATTCGGAGCATGATACCAATAATACGCCTACGGCTGAAAATGATACTGTATCAAATGAAATGTCGAATGTTTCAAGTGAAGCATAGAAAATATACATAATTTTAAGGGTTTTGGTATGTCTGCATGATGAAATAAACTGCCCGGACTTATCATAAGGGGACAAAGGCGGTTCTGAACGACAGATGAACCGCCATAAATATTGATAACAATGGAGGATTTGAAAAATGAGTGTTAGCGGAATTGGAACGGCAGGCTACCCGGTGGCGGGGTATGAAACAAGAAAGACAGAAAGGGTTGCATTAAAAAAACAGTTTTCAGACGTGGTTTCTGAAAAAGTTATTGCAAAAAAAGATGATGTAGACGAAAAGGCTTTTGAACAAATAGCACCCAATGCACCAGAGGAAGTTAAAAACGCATGGATAGAAGCGGCTAAGGAAACGGGTGCAAATGGTTTGGGAATAAAAGGAAATGGAATGTTTAGTCATATATCACAAATGATGGTTCAAAGACTTAATATGATGCTTAAAGGAGAGGGAAATGCGGAGAATATAGACGTTTTAGGCAGCACAACAGAATCTGCAATTTTGGCAACGAAACAAGCCCTATATAATTTAGAACACCCGGTAGTATATACTCCCAAAAGTGTAGAAGTTCAACAAGCCTGTATCAAAGAAAGAGAATTTTATATAACTTTTTTAGAGAAATTAGAAAACCTATAAAATGTTAAATACAATGTGATTAGCAGATTTATGCCCGGACTTATCATAAGGGGGCAAAGGCGGTTCTGAACGACAGAAGAACCGCAGAAAAAATATTGATAACAATGGAGGATTTGAAAAATGAGTATTAGCGGAATTGGAACAGCAGGCTACCCGGTGGCAGGGTACGGGGCAAAAAGAACACAACAGAATACAGCAGGAAAGAACTTTACGGCGCAGGTAAACAATGTGGCAGGTACACCAAAAGTCTATAATATTTTTACAGATGAAGATATGCTGTGGACTGGTGGAAACGGCACGGGACTGTCTTATTATCTCAAGTATGCGGAAGATTCAACAGAAGATGATCCGACAATCATTGCAAAAGGTGTTGATGAAAATGGGAATGAATTTGAAAAGACCATACATATCAACCAGATAAATCCTAAGTCTGCAACTGTTGTGGAAATGAGGGCTTTGGAAGCGCATACGGGGATAAAAAAGTTAGGAGCTTCCTGTATAATTCAAATATAGGGAATTCCAAGAAGGGTGGTTGATAAAAAGATACCTCAGAGTAAAATAAGATTACTGGCTTAGCGGGTTAGTAAAAATCTTATTGAACAGAGAGGTATCCAAGATGAATTATAACACACAGAACGCAAAAATTGCATCCATAACTGAAAAAACTCTGATTGTTGGAATTGATGTGGGAAGTGAAACCCACTATGCCCGGGCATTTGACTGGCGCAACTACGAGTATACAAAGAAACCGCTGGAGTTCAGCAACACAGAGGCAGGGTTCCAGACATTCAAAGCATGGATGGGGGACATAGCGGAGAAATACGGCAAAACTGCCGTAATACCGGGAATGGAGCCAACAGGCCATTACTGGTTTGCCCTGGGGAAATTCCTGCAGGATACCGGAATGAAGCCGGTACATGTAAATCCCCACCATGTGAAGAAATCGAAAGAACTGGATGACAACAACCCCAACAAAAATGACCGTAAAGACCCAAAGACGATCGCTGCGCTTGTCAACGAGGGACGGTTCTCGTACCCTTACATACCAACCGGTATCCATGCAGAGATCAGGAGCCTGTCAAACCTGCGCTTCCAGACGCAGGAGGAGCTCAAGAGGATCAGGAACCGCCTGGCCAGATGGTTCGCCATCTACTTTCCTGAATATAAAGGCGTTTATGGGGATTTGAAGGCGGTGAGTGGGAGGATGGTGCTGAAGGAGGCGCCGCTGCCGGAGGACATCAGAAAACTGGGGGTGGAAGGTGTGGACCGGATATGGAGGGACGCAAAGCTCAGAGGCGCCGGAATGAAGAGGGCAAAGACCCTGGTAACAGCTGCGGGGCATAGCGTAGGAAGTACGGAAGCGCCGGAAGCCGCCCGTATGGAACTGAAAAACCTTCTGGCTGACATGGATGTATATACCTCAAGGCTGGAGGGGCTTCCCCTGAAAATAGAGGAAAAGCTGAAAGAAATCCCATATGTTGATAAACTGATAGGGATTAAGGGGATCGGCCTGGCAACAGTCAGCGGATTCATTGCGGAGGTGGGAGACATTGGACGTTTTGACAACCCAAAGCAGTTACAGAAGCTGGCGGGATATGCGGTTGTGGCGAATGATTCCGGGAAGCATAACGGCGAAAGCCGGATCAGTTACAGGGGAAGGAAACGCCTGAGGTATGTGCTGTATGAAGCAGCGATATCCTTGATTGGGAAGAATGCGGAGTTCAGGGCAATACATGGGTATTACCGGACACGTAAAGAAAACCCATTAAAGAAGATGCAGTCTGTCGTAGCGGTAGCGTGTAAGGTCCTGGGGATATTCTACACGATACTGACAAAAGGTGTAGACTATGATGCCGGAAAACTGATGGGCGACATCAGGAGGCCACAGATCCAGGCAGCGTAATAAACGGACATAAACCACAAGCAGGCAATGCCCTGTCATAGTTGGGTTGGACTTCCAAAAATTTTGATTGAGGGTTGAATCCAGCTGTGGCAGGAAAGCTGGAAAGTATGGGGAACGATCCGGGAAAACGTCCACCGAAAGGTGCCGGTGAGGGAAGCATACGGGACAGGTCAGTAAGACTTATACAAAGAATGAGCCGGTAGCCGGCAGGAATATTTTCCATAGGGCATGACCCTGGTTAGGAGCTGAGCTGGCACCCTGGTTATGGACAGGCGGGACGAAGGAAGTTAGGACCCCGGCAGAGATGCAGGGTGATCCTGGTAGACACGGGAGGTACGCTGCCATAGAAGGATGGGTATACATAAGGCCATGTAGAGCGGAAACGGAAGACGTTCTACTTTGTATACCCAACACCTCTATTTTCGTACCAGATACAAAGAAATGTCCATTATCTTGGCTCATTCATCTGAGATATATAACTAAAAAATCCTTGAAAAATAAGGAAAAAAGACTTGACTAAATAGGGAGGCTAAAAAATGGAAAATCAGATTATTCTTGCCACAAAGCAACTGACAAAAAAATATGGGGATGTTAGGGCTGTTGAGAATATAAATTTGAATGTAAAAAAGGGTCACATATATGGCTTGCTGGGAAGAAATGGAGCTGGGAAAACTACCATAATGAAAATGGTTCTTGGACTAATTTCTATTTCGTCAGGAGAAATAGAAATTTTTGGAGAACAGTTAAAAGGAAATGAAAAAAATATTTATACACGAATAGGCTCTATTATAGAAATGCCTAGTTTTTATTCTTATTTAACAGGGACAGAAAATTTAGAAATATTTTCAAGGTTACGAGGGACAATCAAAAAGAATGCTGTAAAAAGTGCATTAGAAGTGGTTGGACTTCCTTATAAAGATAAAAAGCCGTTTGCGTCATATTCATTAGGTATGAAACAACGACTTGGAATTGCTAATGCTATATTGAATGACCCGGAGATTTTAATATTAGATGAACCGACAAATGGGCTTGACCCTTTGGGAATAGTTGAAATCAGAAAATTCCTGCAGACATTGTGCCACGAACAAGGAAAAACTATTATTATTTCAAGCCATATTTTATCAGAAATTTCTTTACTTGCAGATGATATAGGAATAATACATGACGGTCATTTATTGAAAGAAATTTCTATGGATGAATTAGAAGAAAAAAACAAAAAATTTATTGAAATTAAAGTGAACTCTGTCCCTAAAGCCACACAATTATTAGAAAATGTGATGGAGTGTAAAAATTATTCCGTCACAGATAAAGATTGTATTGAAATTTATGATGAAACTTTAGGCACAGAAGATATAGCAGATTGTTTAGTTTCATATGGGGTCGGTTTATCATCATTATATTTCAAACATGAAACATTAGAAGATTATTTTACTTCTTTGACTGGAGGTGCGAAATTTGAATAATGCATTTCAAACGGAAATTTTAAAATTAAAGAAAAATAAAATGGCTTTTATTGGTTTTATAGTTACCATTTTTATCCCTGTTTTATTGGTTTTAAAATCTGTTTTCATTGATAAAATAAAAATTGATTATCATGAATGGATGCAGACAGTTTTCATGTTGGTAAATTTGGTTTTGCCTATTATGAGTGGCTTTTTTATCACGCAGTCAATGCAAAAAGAATATGAAGAAAAAACAATTATCAATATTATTACTGCACCTGTAAATAGAACGGTGTTTGTATTTAGCAAAATTATGGTTTGGTTTTTCTGGTATTTGGTAGTTATGGTTGTTACTGAATGCTTGACATTATTAGGTTCATTATTTTTGTTCCATTCACAAGTTACATCTTCCGCTATTTGCTTTACAGTACAGTTGTTTACACAAATTGGCCTTTTAAGTTATATTGCGTTTTTACCAATCATTTGGATTGCTATAAGACAGAGGACCTTGTTTTATCCAACCATGATATCTGCTTTAGTTTTCGTATTATTACAATGTGCTGGTTCTCAAGTATCGGAAGAATTGCTTCCAGTAGCAAGTTTTGTCCCGTGGCTTGCTATACAAATATCTGCTATGCTGCCAGAAAATAGTCAATATTTATATATATGCATAGCTTCAATATTATGTTCTGGACTGCTCGGAATTATTTTAGCAATTTTTGAATTTAGAAAACAAGATTTATAGGAATTTAAAGCCTTGATTTGTAAATACAGTATGCTGATTTTATATATAAAGGGGGCTAGTGATAATGCTTGAGGAATGGATACGCTGTCCCATTTGCGGCAGTAAAACTCGTGACAGAATCAGGGAGGATACCGTTTTGAAAAACTATCCACTCTACTGTCCGAACTGCAAGCAGCCGCTTGGCTCGTTGCCTGCGGGAATAAAGATCTTATGGAAGCGGCGTAGTTATGCCTTAAAATGGCAGCGCCGTTTCTTTTCTTTTTGTTATATTTTTCCGGTATTCTCCCGGGGTAACCCCATATTTTTTCCGGAAAATTTTATAAAAATGCGTACGGTTCGTAAAGCCAAGCTGTATTTCTATGGCGGATATGGATTTGCCTGTGTCTGCCAGAAGGGATGCAGCTTTTTTTAATGCAAAAGTCAGGCCATAGTCGTGAAGGCTCATGCCAGTATATTTATTGACAATTGTATTCATATAATTTCCGCTGTAGCATAGGGCGTTTTCTAATGCCGACCTGGACATACGGCCGTCGGTTTCTTCCAAAAGATGCCCAATCCGTGAGAACAGGAGCTGGTCAGAGCTGGAATGGAGCCTTACTTTGCTGATATGGTATAATTGTTTTGTATCCAGATATTGGAATAATTCACAGATAACCCCTTTGATGATATAAGTAGACCCGAATTTTGGAAACATCATGGAATGGATTAACACATCGGAAAGTTTTTGGAGTTTTTCTATATTTTTCCGGTTTTGGAAGGCTGTGAGGAAGTCTAAGTAATTTTTTCCGTCCCTTTCTTGGATATTGGCGTCCATAAACTGAAAAATAGAATTATCATAAGCAGTTTCTTCCTTCTGGAAATATGCAGTCCGGTGGGATTCCAGCAGTTCTTTGATAAAGTTTACGGACAGGCCGATAAAGAGAACTTGTGCTTCCCCAATATATCTTTCAATATGGAATACATTTTGGTTGATTAGGCAGCAGGTCCCTTCCGGGTATAGATACTGCCTGTCCTCAAGTTTTTGCATAATGCTCCCTTTCAGGACAATGATAAGTTCAAAGAAGCTGTGCCGGTGCAGGGGGCGGGCATTGAATTTATGGAAGGAAGAAACAATACGGGAAGTATAGAAATAATCTTCACCGGGAGATACGGACACCACGTTGTAGTAATCTTCCGCACACAGGCCGCTGCAGTAGGAAAATGTAAACTGGATTGGCGCGGACATATCATAATATGAGTTAATGATACTGTCTGGGTAGTGGATTTGTAAAATGCTGTTCTCTTTTCCAGGGTGTATAATATTCTTGTCCATGAAGGCCTTTCTATGGCAGCAATGGCTTTATCCACGGATATGATACAAAAATTGTGTACATATAGATGTTTCTGACATTGTTGCTTTTGGTGAAAATTGCTAAAATTTACTTATCTTAAGATAAAGTATATACATTATCGCCAAAAAAGTAAAGGAGAAAACAGATGAATGAGAAAAAATATTTAAAATGGTACCAAAAAGTGGCCTATGGTTCCGGCGATATGGCATCGAACTGCGGGTATGCTTTGATTTCAAGCTTTGTTATGCTGTACCTTACAAATGCCGTAGGGCTGAACAGCGCAGTGATTGGGACATTGATGATGGTTTCAAAACTGCTGGACGGGGTGTCCGACATTTTCTTTGGGGGATTAATGGACAAGACAAAAAGCAGGATGGGGCAAGCCCGCCCCTGGATGCTGTTTGGGCAGATAGGGGTTTCTGCATGTTTGTTTTTGGTATTTTGCATTCCTGATGTGGGGCAGTCTATGCAGTATGCGTATTTCTTTGTATTTTATACAGCCTTCAATGCAGTTTTTTATACCGCAAACAGCATTGCTTATGCGGCTCTGGCAGCGAAGATTACAAAGAATGGACAGGAACGTGTGCAGCTTGGTTCTATCCGGTTTATCTTTGCAACTTTTACCACCCTTGTGATTTCTTACAACGTTATGGGGCTGGTGGAACGGTTCGGCGGCGGTGCAAAGGGCTGGCGCATGGTTGCTTTCATTTTCGCACTTACCGCCCTTGCAGTAAATACGTTCTGTGTCCTTATGGTAAAAGAAGTACCGGACGACGAGGGGCAGGCAGCAGGGGAAGCGGGAAACTCCCTGGAACAGGCGGGAACTGGGGATGCTTCTGGGAAAATAGGGGCATTGGGCAGCAAGGCCGCAGAAAAAGTAGGTTTTGGCACATCCTTACAATTGCTGTTTAAGAACCCCTACTATATTATCATTCTTGGGCTGTATTTGGTAAACTATATTTACAGCGGCATTACACAGGGCTCTGCCATTTATTTTATGACGTATTATATGGGCGACCCTGCGCTTTTAGGGACATTTTCCTTATTCCAGTTAGTGCCTGTTATGATTATCCTGACAGTAACGCCGATGCTTGTAAAGAAGTTTGGGAGCATGTGGAAGGTGAACCTGTATGCCAGGGTCATTACGCTTCTGATGGGTGTTGTGTTTATTGCAGGGGCACTTAGCAAGAACCTCCCAGTTATGCTGTTTGCCACATTTTTCCGGAAAATGGCGGGCGGCCCCCTGACAGGGACATTAAATGCGCTGGTGGCTGAAACCAGCGACTATACATGGAGGACACAGAAGGTAAGGATCGACGGCGTCATGTTTAGCTGTTCATCCATTGGGGTGAAGCTGGGCGGCGGCATTGGGAGCGCAGTCGTTGGATGGCTGCTGGCGCTGGGAGGTTTTGACGGCAAGGCAGCGGTACAGCCGGCAGGGGAAGAAGTCCGGCTTTGTGCAAAGGCTGACCGGGAACGGATGCCGGCGGACGGGGAAGCGCTTTCCTTTATAACAATAAAATTAACTGATAAAGATGGGAGGGAGAACCTTTTTGCCTCTAAGAAAATTTCTGTGGCTGTAGAAGGCGCAGGCAGGCTGGCGGCCTTGGGGAGCGCAGATCCCCAGTCCCTCAGGAGCTATGACGATACGGAATGGGAAACGTACGATGGGTATGTGCTTGCAGTTGTGCGGGCAGGCGAAGAAGCTGGGAGGATACAAGCCACCATTAAGGCAGAGGGCTGTGAGTCCAGCTAATAAATGTCAATAGGTAAATGAAAAATATTTTTCTTCTAAAAAAGGGCAGACTTTCCCCTTGGTGAAAATATCATTTTTCAAAAAGATATTGATTCGTTGGATTTGCAGTGTTTTATGCAGCTATGTCGCATTTAGCAGCATTGTATTGTTTGATATGTTCCTGCGGAGTAATGATTTCAAAAGGCTTGTTATCTCTGAGCATTGCAAATATTATGTTGCATACCTTGTGTGAAACAGCACCCATTGCCACAAGCTTGGGTTTTGCTCCACATTTTTTGAGATAGTAATCCCGGAGTACTGGATTTTTAGCTTCACCTGTACGGGATACACTGATGCTTTGTAAAGTTAGTGTATGAACAACCCGTCTGGCTATGGCAGAGCCTCTTTTGGACATTTGGATTTTGGTACCTTCAAATTTGCCGGATTGTTTTACTGACGGATCAAGACCAAAGTAAGCAAAAAGTTGTTTTGGTTTTGAAAATGCAGAAAAATCACCAATCTCCCCCATGAGGGATATGGCAGATAAGAAACCGGCACCTTTGAATGTTTCGATCAAGTGAATCTGTTTCACAAAATCGGTATCTTCATTAGCATTTACGAGTTCGTGCATTGCTTCTAGAATGCTGCCGATTTCTTCATCATATTTGCGGATGAAGCTGATATAGAGCCGAATCCGCTTGATGTTGCTGTCAATGATGTAACCGAACTCATTTGCTTCATGAGCAGCCTGGATAATGGCATTATACTTGTTCTGGGCATATGTAAGCCCAAAACGGGCAGTTGACTTGATGATACCAATAATCTCTTGTTTGTCTGCTTCAATAAAAGCAGATGGAGAGGAATAAGTTTCCAATAAGGTAAGGGATGTATTAATTGTAACCTTGGAGAAAATACCAAGATATTGTGGAAATGCCATGCGAAGTTCACCTTGGAGTTTGTTCACGTAAGCGCTGCGGTTATCCATTAAGTCATAGTATTCACGACATAGATTACGACAGTTCAAAGCAAGGTCAGAAGGCATGAGAGAAACCTTTAAATCAGGTTTCAAACCAACCAAAGCCGCTTTTTTAGAATCAAAACGGTCATTATGTACTTTTCGTATGTTGATATTTGTGCTATTCTTAGTGATGATAGGATTGATAACTGAGCAGTTAAAACCCTTATCACGAAGATAGCAGAAGAGTGGGTAATGATAAATTCCCGTGGATTCCAGGAAAATGCGACTTTCCAAAGAATACAGCTCTTCTGCTTCTTTTATTTTAGAAACAGCGGTTGTAAGGGAACTCATTTTGTTGTGTAGGATTTTATAAGGTTTTCCTACAAACTGTTGGTTTGGAAGTGCGATAGACATCCATGAGAAGTCAGCACCGACATCAATACCAACAGAGATGAATAGATCCTCAGGATTAAAAATAACTTTGTTTGGCATGGGTGAAAGCTCCTTTCTGATAGGAATCCATTTCCAATCTGGCAGGTACACAACCTAGCGTGTTATACGGGTATCGCCTTCCGGTTCCCAACCAGCTAAAACATAAAACCCTGTCGAATGGACTAATTGACTCACTTGTAGGTATAGGCTGATGAAAATCAGCTTCCCAAGGAGGTGAACATTCTTTATCCTATCCTAAGGGATAATACCTTATGTTTCATCTGGTGTCTATCAGGAACCGTCAGACATGATAATTATTTTTGGATAACATCTGATGAAGGAAGAACACCTTCTTCTGTTATCTGATTTAAAGAAACTTATTAAACAAGTAGTCTTGATTGACTACACCATTATTATACTAGGAGGTGAAATTAGAGCTGGTAACAGAGCCGCAAAAAACCTGGCGTCCTTGACAATTCAGTTTATTAATGATAAACTAGCATTAGTTTATCGGTAATGAACTGAAAATGCGGAAGCAGAAAGGGACAGGGATAGTTATGGTTGATACAAATTTGGGGGCTGTAGAAGCCCGCTTTGCGGACATTATCTGGCAGAATGAGCCGATCCATTCCAGGGAGTTGGCTAAAATATGCGGGGAAGAACTGAACTGGAAACGCCCGACTGCTTATAATGTGCTGAGGAAACTTTGTGAAAAGGGGATTTTCCAGAATAACCAGGGAATTGTGTCGTCCAGAATTAGCAGGCAGGATTTTTATGGCATGCAGGGAGAGCAGTTTGTAGAGGAGGCATTCGAAGGGTCGCTGCCTGCTTTTGTGGCAGCGTTTACGGCACGGAAGAAGCTGACGGATGGGGAAATCCGGGAGCTGATGGGCATTATCCAAAGGGAGGAAGGGAAATCGGCCCGGGAACGGGCAGATATGGCCCGCAAGGAAGGGAGGTAGGCATATGGATATTTGGTATGGGATATTTCACAGGATTTTGGATATGAGCGTGGCAGGGGGCATTGCAGCCCTTGCTGTGCTGGCAATCCGTGTGTTAATTCGCAGGGCGCCGAAAAAATATGCCTATCTGCTTTGGGGAATCGTACTGTTCCGGCTGCTCTGCCCGGTTTCATTGCCCTCCCGCTTTTCGGCGCTGAACCTGGCAGGGAGAGCAGCGGAAAGCAATGGGGCTTATGTGAGCCTGCAATCCGCGCCGGCAGCCAGCAGCGGGGCAGGCGGCTGCTTGAAGATAGGGAAGGGGAACATCCCGCTGTGGACGGCGGCAGGAGGGGATGGAAAAGAGCCTGTACCACCAGGAATGGGGGATGAAGGGGATGGAAAAGAGATTTTCCAATTAGGAAACCGTGCAGGGGGAGATGGGAAAGAGCCTGTACAATCGGAAAACTGGGCAGGGGAAAATGGGAAAAGGCTTTTACAGCCAGAAACAGCGGCGGGGAACATGCCTGTGCAGGAAGGCGCTGCAGTTCTGGGGACGCCAATATCCATTGCCTTTGCCATTTGGCTGGCAGGGGCGGGAGCGATGGCATGTTCCGGGCTGGTGTCTGGGCTTAAGATCCGGCGGAAGGCAGCGTGTTCCATGCGGCTTTGGGAAAATGTGTACTTGGCGGATTATATTGCATCCCCCTTTGTGCTGGGGCTGGTGCGCCCAAGGATTTATTTGCCCTCTGGCCTTGGGGAACAGGAGCAGAAGTACATTATCCTCCATGAGCAGCACCATATTTCCCGGCGGGACTATTTGGTGAAAATACTGGCGTTTCTGGCATTATGCCTGCATTGGTTCAACCCTTTGGCATGGCTGTCCTTCCATTTGGCAGGGAACGATATGGAAATGAGCTGCGACGAAGCAGTCATCCGGAAAATGGGGGATGGGATACGGGCGGAATATGCAGAGTCCCTGCTGCGTTTTACAGTAGGGGACAGGAAGCTTGCACAGATGCCTTTAGGCTTTGGGGAGGGCGATACAAAGAGCCGGATTAAGAATATAATGAGAAATAAAAAGCCGGCAGCGGGGATAACCGGCGTGATAGCCCTGCTGGTTGGGGCAGCCTGCCTTGCCACAGACCCTGCCCCTGCAGAATCAGGGCAGGGACAGGCAGAGATGGGGAGCCACGGCCTGTTTGCCGCCAGTTTGGGCAAATCCGGGAATGCTGCAGAAGCGGGGCAGGGACAGCCTGCAGGCGAAGGGAACAATAGGCAGGCATTTTTGGGAGCCGAAATGGGAACGGGTGCATTTCGGGAAAAAGAGGAACCCGGGGAAACGGAGTTTGTGAAAGCGTATGTCCATGACGCAATTATGGAGAAAAATGGGACGTTTTATTCAGGGGAGTATGGGTATGATTTTGCCTGCTGCAGTTTTGAAAACCTGAAAACCAAGACGTATGCACTGGCTGGGGAAGAAGGCAGGAAAACGGTCTATTATGGCTGGGCTTATTACGGCGAATATAATTTTACAGAACATGGAATTGAGGAGGTGGGAAGATCCCATCTTCCGGTTGCGCTGTCATTTGCGGTGGATTGGGATGGATATACGCTGGAAGAATACTGGGAACCTGGGGAGGGCAGCAGTTTTGTACAGGATGTCCGTGAAAAATTCCCATCAGATATTGAAAAGGATGCCCTTGACAGCCAGAAATATGCAGTGCAGCAAACACAGGACTGCTATGCCCAGGCGGTTGAATATGGAAGGCTGAATACAGATGCAATTATTGAAAGATTGCTGGGAACGGTTTGCTCTGCTCCATTGGAAGCTTCGGATCCCAGGGCATATATTGATGCCCACAGGATGGAATACCAGGAGCTGGTTTATTATGGGGATTATACCGTCCGGTATTTCCTGAAACGTTTCCAGCAAGGGGCAACTGCAGCCCAGAGCGCAGAAGGCAAGGGGCAGGCAGTGCAAAATGGGGGAGGAACAGGGCTGGAAGGCCAGATTATGGCTCTGGCCTGTGAAGAAATTTTAGGGCTTGGGAACGTGCTGCCGGTTTCGGCTGGCACAGCGTCTACAGGGCAGGAGTGGTACAACAGCCTGAAAACCCATAGGGGCAGCATTGTGGAATATTATGAAAAAATGGAAGCAGAAAACCCTTATACGGAGATTGGGATCCCAGTAATGCTGCCCCAAAACAGAAGTTGGATACAGGATATTGTGCGGGAAGAATGTGATAAGGAGCGCCTGCAGGTAAAATATTATGACAGTGTGCTGGAAGGGCAGTGCAGGCTTTGGGTTATAAAAGGTGGGGAAGCCAGTTTGCGGGACAGGATAGAGGAAAGCCTGGAAAGCAAATGGGGCATGGCGCCTGAGGAAGCCAGCCTGCAAAGCGTGATACCCAAAGGGAGCCCGGAAGAACTGTGGGCTGGGGCAACCAAGTCCTGGAACAGCATAGAGGTGAAGGTCCGGCATACGGAAGAATGGGCATTGGCTACCTGGGAGTATGGGGATTATGCATTTGCAATTTTAGGGGAAAACGGTTCCCATCAAGGCGTGATAGATTCCCTTCCAAAAACGGCAGTGGGGATAATTGGAGAACTGGAATGAGTGGGAGTGATGGTTTGCCAAAAATGTTTTTCATCTTATAGGAAAGACCGTGTTACTGTGAAGTGTTAAAGTGTATGGATTTCCTATAAGAGAAAAACAATTATGAGCAGCTCGCGGAGAGGGAATTTATTGCTGCGCAATCCGCTCGCGCACGGAGAATACGCTGTGCGCATTCTTTTTTATGGATATTTCAAGCTTTTTTGGAAAATGTGTGTTATAATGTCAGCATATGATATCGTATGTTCCGCATGACTTGTTATAAAATTGGCGGCAAAGCGCCTGCGGGCATTGTAATACGAAAAGAAGGAGCAAATACCATATGAAAACAAAAAAATTCTCTACTTTATTATTAGCGGGCTTATGCTGCATGACGCTGGCAAGCGGCTGCGGCGCGGATGGGGCAGCGAATCCGGCAGAAAATTCCGCTGGGGAAACCCAGGCAGGGGAGGAGGGCAATGAAGGGACAGAAAGCGAAAAGGAAACTGTGGGGGAATTTTCCACGCAGGATACGGAAGGGGAAACATATACGCAGGAAATATTTGCGGAGTATGACTTAACGCTGGTGAACGTATTTACCACCTGGTGTTCGCCGTGCGTCAACGAAATCCCGGATTTGGAGGAACTGCATAATGAAATGAAGGAAAAAGGCGTGAACGTGGTAGGCATTGTGCTGGACGCAGCCGGGACTGCCGGCAACCCGGACGAGGAGGTTGTGGAGAAGGCCAAGCTCCTGGCAGAGAAAACAGGGGCAACCTATCCGTTCCTGATACCAGATGCGAGCAATTTTAACGGCAGGCTTTCAGGGATTGCAGCAGTGCCGGAAACATTTTTTGTGGACCAGGATGGGAATATCGTAGGGGAAACGTATACGGGGAGCCGTTCCTTGGAGGAATGGAAAGAAATTGTGGAAACAGAACTGAAAGGGGAAGGGAAGTGAGCCGCCGGAACATTTCCCGGAACAATGGGGCTGATACCCAGCCGCAGCAGCGGGAATGGCGGGGCAGCAGGCCAGGTTCCATAAAAGTTTCCCGCAGCGGGGCAATTCTGGCAGCGCTGGGGCTGCTGTTTATGGGATACGGGGCAAGCCGTGGGGAGATGCCTGTGGTTTTGGAGAAAGCAATTAATATTTGTATGGAGTGCATTGGAATTGGATAAAGGAAAAAACGCAAATGAATGGAAACGCCATAAGGTGCAAGCCCTCTGGGCGCTGCTGACGAACGGCTATCTGGCCGGGTTTGCCCAAGGAAAAATTTACAGGGGGAAATTAAAGAACCTCTGCGTCCCCGGGCTGAACTGTTATTCCTGCCCGGGAGCCGTTGGAGCCTGCCCCATTGGGGCAATGCAGGCGGTAATCGGGAACTGGAATTTTAAGTTTGCTTTTTATGTGGCGGGGTTCCTTGTATTTGTAGGCGCATTGGCAGGAAGGTTTGCCTGCGGGTGGCTGTGCCCCTTCGGGCTGGTTCAGGAATTGCTGCATAAAATCCCTTTTCCCAGGAAAATAAAGGCGGTTCCGGGGGATAAGCTGCTGCGGAAACTGAAATATGCAGTGCTGTTGGTATTTGTCATACTCCTGCCCATGGTTTTGGTAGATGTGTTAGGCCAGGGCGCACCTTATTTCTGCAAACTGATTTGCCCTGCAGGCACGTTGGAGGGGGGCATCCCGCTGGTACTGATGAACAAACCCATGCAGAGCGCCCTTGGATGGCTGTATGCATGGAAAAACGTTTTGCTGGCTGTTACCATTTTCTTGTCTGTCTTGGTTTACCGGCCGTTCTGCAAATATATCTGCCCATTGGGGGCAGTTTATTCTGTTTTTAACCCGATAGCGGTGTTCCGTTACCGGGTAGACAAGGATGTGTGTATCAATTGCAAAGCATGCGCGGAGGCCTGCCATATGCAGGTGTATCCGGCGGAGCACCCGAACCATCCAGAATGTATCCGCTGCGGGGCTTGTAAAAAGGCCTGCCCGGTGGATGCAATCCAGTAATATTTTGTAACAGTTCAGCCTGCAACTGCGCGCTTGCTGCGCGGTTAGCAGCCAACGGATTGGAGTAGCCAGGAATCCGCCTCTTTGCCGCAGGCAAACTTTAAAATGGGCGGATTCCGTAACAGTGAAGCCGGAAGGCTGAACTGTTACAATATTTTAAAATTTTCTAAAAAAAGTGCTTGCTTTTTACGGAAGACTGTGGTAATATTAATCCGTCGCTGGGGCAACGGCGACGGACAAGCACTGACAAGGCTCCTTGGTCAAGCGGTTAAGACATCGCCCTTTCACGGCGGTAACACGGGTTCGATTCCCGTAGGAGTCATTCCATAGTTAAATAATATGCCGATGTGGCTCAATTGGCAGAGCAGCTGATTTGTAATCAGCAGGTTATCGGTTCGAGTCCGATCATCGGCTTGTGTTGAATCTATCAACTTGGACCTTTAGCTCAGTTGGTTAGAGCAACCGGCTCATAACCGGTCGGTCCTGGGTTCGAGTCCCCGAAGGTCCACTTTTTAACTATGTGATTATGGCCTAGTGGCTCAGTTGGTTAGAGCGCCGCCCTGTCACGGCGGAGGTCGAGGGTTCGAGTCCCTTCTGGGTCGTTGATACAATTTTAAATTGTATGCTTATCAGGCAATTGCTGATAAGGAAATTAAATGGGATCTTAGCTCAGCTGGGAGAGCATCTGCCTTACAAGCAGAGGGTCACAGGTTCGAGCCCTGTAGGTCCCATTTGTGCCGGCGTGGCGGAACTGGCAGACGCGCAGGACTTAAAATCCTGTGGTGGCGACATCGTACCGGTTCGATTCCGGTCGCCGGCATTGCATAAGGCAGGACGGATTGTTTTGTAAAGAAGATGGGAAACCTTTTTAGGTTTCTTTTTCTTATTTTATAGGATTAGGGTGTCAAAAGGGTGCGATGCACCCGCTCTATACCATATATTGATGTGCAAATTGATTTGCAATAACAATATATGGTATGAGCGTAGCACCAAAGGTGCTTTTGACACCCTAATCTTTATAGGAAATTGCGTCCTATAAAGCAAAATGCTCCGCAAGGATGCACAGGGCCTGACTCAGCGAAGCGATGGTACTCGCACGAAGGGTATTATGTCGTTAAAACGACCGCACTCGGCGCAAAGTGCCCAAGCCCCTCATGATTGAGGGTTAGGGGAGCAGAAGTTGGGCTGTTTAGGAGTTTTATTTCCGCGAGCAATGAGCCAAATATCTGTGCGGGCGCGGCTGCTTGGCTCATTGCTCGTAGGAATAAAAATGAAAAAAATTTATTTTTGGGCTTGACTTTTTCAAAAAATGTGTTACAATAATTATGTTGTTGGTAAGCGGATATAGTTCATTGGTAGAACGCCAGCTTCCCAAGCTGGAGAGGCGGGTTCGATTCCCGTTATCCGCTCTTTTGGTTAGTAGCCGTAAGCTTAATAGTACCCAAGTGGGGCTATGAGTTTACGGCTATTTGCGTACATCCTTTCTGTTGGGCATCAATCCCATACTTTGATGAAAAATAATATTTGCCATGGATCCCGTCAGGTGCATTTGTGGAAAAGGAGATATATTATGAACAAACTAATTTTATATATTGCCATGTCTTTAGACGGATATATTGCTGAAAAAGATGGCGGCATCCGCTTTTTGGAAGAAACTCCGGGCCCTTCCCCCGACCTTGGCTATGAGAAATTTTACAGTTCCGTGCAGGCGGTCCTGCTTGGAGGGAAAACTTACCGCCAAATAAAAAATGACCTTTCACCTGGGAAATGGCCTTATGAGGGGATGCCCTGCTATGTGTGCACGCGCCAGCAGCACCCATTTGACCCCAACGTCCAGTTCACGTCTTTGCCGCCGGGGCGGCAGGTATTAGATTTAATTTCCAAAGATCATTCTGGGAATATTTGGCTTATGGGCGGAGGGGAAATCATCCGTTGTTTTATGCGTGAGAATTTGATTGATCAATATTACATTTACGTTATGCCAACTGTCCTTGGGGATGGAATCCCTCTGTTCCCTGCGGGGTTCCCGAAAACGGACCTCAAATTAGAAAGCTGCAAAAATATTGGGGAGATTGTTGAGCTAATTTACCAAAAGGGCGCAAATAAGGGCTGATGCGGCTTTTTCCATAGGGCTTGCCATAGGAGGGGAATAGTGATATATTTATCTTATAGGAAAGGCTGTGTTGTTGTAAAGTGTTAAAGTCTGAGGTAAGGAGGGACAAATATGGTAAAGCATATTGTAATGTTTAAGCTAAAAGAAGAATTTCAGGGAAAAACAGCGGCAGAGAACGCCAAGGAAGCAAAGGCCCGGGCGGAGAAGCTGGCAGGCCTTGTGCCCACAGTGGAACGCTTGGAAGCAGTGTGCAATTCCCCGGCGGCAGATGGGAGCAATTATGAACTGGCTCTGATCTGTGATTTTAAGGATATGGCAGGGCTGGACGAGTACCAGAAGCATCCAGAGCATGTGAAGTTTGGGCAGTACATTGGCCAGATGCGGGAGAGCAGGGCTTGTATTGATTATGAATATTAGGGAAAATGGAATTTTTGCCAGGGCGTTTTGGGAAACTTATATTGTTTCCCGAAACGCCCTGATTTTCTGCTTTATAGGAAATTGCGTCTTATAAAGCAAAATGCTCCGCAAGGATGCACAGGGTCTGCCCCAGCGAAGCGAGGGTATTTGCACGAAGGGTATTATGTCGTTAAAACGACCATGCTTGGCGTGCAAAATGTCCAAGCCCCTCATGAGTGAGGGGTTAGGGGAGCTGAAGTGGGATTGCCCACTTTGTTCTAGAGCGTGTTTGAAAATTGCTTTCTGCAAGATTCCGTCCCAGTTTGCATCAGATTTTATGCTGGATTTGGGAGGTGTAGTGGGCTACATTGACGAAATTCAGCATAGAATCCGGTGTAAAGTGGGGCGGAAAATTGTGGGAATGAATTTTCAAACACGCTCTAGGATTAGGGTATCAAAGTATGGTAAAGCTATCTGCCAAAAGCAGCCAGTTTGCCCGGAATAGCTGCATAACCTGCCAGTAGCCCATCCCCCGCAGGCCGTATTCTTTGGCTAGCCCGAACTTGGCGGAAAGGCTCCTGACGTCCTCAAACCATACTTCATGGGACAAGCCCTCGGATACATAGCGGAAATAGGGGGATTGGGCGGTTTCATCAAACTGGATAATGGCATCGTTGGCAATGGCAATCTGGACGGCTTGGACATTGCCGATGGTTGCAGCTTTAGAGCTGCCCTGCACGAAAGGGAGGGTCCAGTCATAGCCATAGTTTGGGATCCCCAGGTTAATTTTATTGGCTGGGATTTTGGTTAAAGCGTATTCTACCACTTGGCGGACCTTGTTGAGAGGGGCTACTGCCATGGGCGGGCCGTATGTATATCCCCACTCATAGGTCATAAGCAGCACGGAATCCGCAGCTTCCCCCAGCAGCCCATAATCTTTCCCTTCATATAAAAGCCCCGTCTGGCTGTCAGAAACCTTTGGGGCCAGAGCCACAGAAACAGGGTAGCCCAGTTCATTGACTGCTGTCCGCACATCACGCACAAAATTTGCAAAGGGGACTTTATCCTCCGGCAGGATATACTCAAAATCAATGTCAACCCCTTCAAAGCCCCGTTCCTGAATTTGGGCGGAAAGGTTTGCAATCAGCGTCTGCTTGGCAGGTTCACTATTTACCACCTGGGAAATCAGGTAGTTGCTGAACTGTCCGGTGGGGCCAAAAGGCGTCAGCGTCAAAATTGGGGCGGTGCCAAAGGATTTTGCCATCGAAACCATAAAGGTGTCATCTAAGGCAGGCGGGATCAATTCCCCTTCCGGAGTAAAGCCGTAAGAAAAAATAAACAAGTCAGACAGGTAGGGGAGGGTCTGCTCCAGCACCCACCGGCTGATAAAGGGATAGGCATACCCGCCGGTAACTGCCATGGGGTTTCCGTTTGGGCTTGGGCTGCCTGCAGACAGGAGGAGGGCCTGCCCCACAGCCAGGGGGTATGGATAGGGCAGCTGGTTATTGTAAATGATGGACTGGGCGGAAACGTGGTAGGCGTCCGCAATGGCGTCTACAGTATCCCCAGGGCGCACAATGTAAATTTCCATAGGCGTACGCATCCTTTTTCTTTAAAATATGAAGGGTGCCAGGAAAAAGTTCCCACAGGCATTTGCATGGGGCTGTGGGTTTCTGTCCCAACGTCACGGAAAATGTGGAAATATAGTTGCAAAATACGGGGAAAAAGAATAAAATTACAAATGAGATTGAATTGAAGCAAATAAGGCAAGGAAGATCGGGATGGAGGAATCATGCCATGGAAATGAATAAGTTAAATTCAGGATTGGTTTATACGAATGAAGAATGCATTGGCTGCAACCATTGTATTTCTGCATGTCCGGTATTGGAAGCGAACTGTTCACTGGCAGAAAATGGAAAAGACCTGATTTATGTCAACGGGGATGCCTGTGTCCACTGCGGCGCGTGCATTGATGCCTGCCACCACCATGCAAGGGATTACCGGGATGACACGGAACAGTTTTTGGAGGATTTGAAAAAAGGGGAATCCATCAGCCTTTTGGTTGCGCCTGCGTTTATTGCAAATTACCCAAGGGATTATGGGAAAGTGCTGGGGTACTTAAAAAGCCTTGGGGCAAAGCATATTTTCAGCGTAAGCTTTGGGGCGGACATTACTACATGGGGATACTTGAACTATATTACAAAAAATAATTTCAAAGGCGGCATTTCCCAGCCTTGCCCAGCCATTGTGGACTATATTGAAAAATATGTTCCGGAACTAGTCCCTAAAATAGTCCCGGTGCACAGCCCCATGATGTGCGCGGCGATTTATGTAAAGAAATATCTGAAAATTTCAGGCAAGCTTGCGTTCCTTGGCCCCTGCATTGCAAAAAAATCAGAGATTATGCGTCCGGATAACCGCCAATATGTGTCTTATAATATAACATTTGCCCATCTCATGGACGCCCTCAAAGGCGTGAGCCTGTCTTCCTACAGTGCAGTGGACGAGCTGGAATATGGCCTTGGGAGCGTGTATCCCCAGCCGGGCGGGCTTCGGGAAAACGTGGAGCATTTCCTGGGGAAGGATGTGCTGGTCCGCCAGATTGAAGGGGAAAGCCATGCCTACCATTTCCTGAAAGAGTACGCCAAACGCGTAAGGGGCGGCAAGCAGCTTCCCTTTATGGTGGATGCCCTGAACTGCTCTGACGGCTGCCTTCATGGGACTGGCGTGGAGCCTGGGACAGTGGGAAATGACGATGTGCTTTTTGAAATTAACCGCCAGAGGAGCCAGGCCAAAGCCGGCAGGAGGGACAGGAAAAAAGAGAAGAACAGCCCATGGGGGGAAGGGATCCCATATGAAAAACGCCTTGCAAATTTCAACGCCCAGTTTGCAGGGCTGGACCTCAATGATTTCATCTGCAAATACCAGAGCAAAAATATGGCTGCTTCCCTCAGCGAGCAGCAGGTGGAATCCGGGTTTGCGGAAATGAAGAAGGATACGTTGGAAAAACGGGAGATTGACTGCGGCGCCTGTGGGTACGAAAGCTGCCGGCAGATGGCGGAGGCAATTGCATTGGGCCTGAACCGGAAAGAAAACTGTATGCATTACGAAAAAGGCGCATTGCAGGAGGAACAGGAACGGATGCAGGAGATAGCGGAGCAGCTGAAAGAATCCCAGAAGCAGAAACAGGCGCTGTATGAGGAGGTTATCCGCGAATTTCAGCAAATCAGGATATCCATGGGGGAATTGGCAGAGGGCAACCAGGCATCTGCAGAGGATTCCACAAGGATTGCCGAAGCCGTAGGCGGGATGTCCAGCTTTACGGAAATGCTGCGGGATTCCATGCAGCAGGTGGTAGACGCGGTGCAGGGATATGACGTAATGAACGAGGATATCATTAAGATTTCCAACCAGACGGGCATGCTTGCGCTGAACGCTGGGATTGAAGCGGCAAGGAGCGGCGAAGCCGGGCGGGGGTTTGCAGTCATCGCCAACCGTGTCCGTGATTTGTCGGAGCAGACGAAAGAAGCGGTTGCCACTGGGAAGGGGCAGAGCGCAATCCTTGTCCCAGCTATCCAGAAGCTGGATCAGGAAACCGTCCAGTTTGTGGAGAATATTGAAAGGATCAATGAACGGACTTCTGCCCTTGCGGCAAGCAGCCAGCAGATTGCCGCACAGACGGAAATGGTGGATGATATTGTGGACCGCTTGGCAGAACGGATGAAAGAAGTTGTGGACTGACCATCTGGAAGGCTTCCAGGTGGGGCGGCGGGAAGTGAGGGAACAGCATGAAAGAAAAGATATACACCATCCCTATCCAGGATGCATTTGCAGCAGGCTGCGAGTGCCCGGTCTGCGCCATGTACCAGAAGCTGGAGGAAAATGCCATCAACTATACCATAGGCCCTGGAGCCAGCTACATGGAGGAGGATATCCGGGAACAGACTGACGGGCAAGGGTTCTGCCGGAAGCATTTCCGGGACTTGTATACATATCCCAACAAAATGGGGCTGGCATTGATTCTGAAAACCCATATGGACAAAACGATCCGGGAACTGGAGAAGGCTGCAGAGGCGCCCCTGCCCTCCCCAAACTCCATGTTTAAAAAGCAGGTAAAGCCATCCTCCCCGGTTATTGATTATGTTGAGGGCCTGGAAAGGGAGTGCTTTGTATGCGGGTATATCCGCCAGACGTTTGAAAGCTATTTAAGGACAATTTTTTACCTGTACGAACGGGAGGAGGAGTTCCGGCAGCAGTTTGCCCAGTCCAAGGGGTTCTGCACCAGCCATTATAAAGATTTGTTCTGCCTTGCGCCCAAGTACCTGAATAAGAAATTCCTGGAGCCTTTTTTGCGGGAGCTGAATGGAAGTTATCTGGAAAATTTCAAGCGTGTGCGGGATGATGTGGAATGGTTTATCTGCAAAAATGATTACCGCTATCAGGATGAGCCCTGGAAAAATGCACGGGATGCGCTGCAAAGGGCGCTGACGAAAACAGGGAGCATTATTATCCCGGAAGAAGAAACGTAAGGGAAACTGGAGCGGGCTGCTTGAGGGGATGGCCTTCGTATAGATGGGGCTGCCGCACTAAATAAAACATATACAAGATATAGTATAGAAGAATGATTCAAACCAACTATATCTTGTATCATTTTTCTTAATGGGACAGCCCCATGGTTAGAGCGGGTGCAATGCATCTTTTTGACACATTAATGCGCCATGCCGGCCGCAGCCGCTCCCTACCTGCAGCCAAGCTGGTGAAGAAGGCGGCGCATCTGGCAGATGCTTTTTTGCTGGGAAGTAATGATGTCATCCAGAATGGGCTTTAACTGAGGGCAGATATCATATTGCAGGGTGGTCTGCGACATTTCAATGGCGCCTATATGGTGCGGGACCATCTCGCGGATAAAGTTTTCATTGAGCTGGTTTTTGTCCGGCGCGCATGACATTTCATGGAACATGTGCTGGCTAATCTGGTCAATCCTGCGCTGGTACAGGCAGAGATCCTGGCTGCAGTTCTTGCGCATCCCGCAGTTGCATTGGATTTCCTGCATGTTTTCAATGCCCTTTGTCTGTTCCGCAATGATATTGCATGCAATGTCCTGCAGTGGGATGAAGGTGGTATACTGCAGGAGGTTGCGGGACATTTCGATGGCCGCCTGATGGTGTGGGACCATCTGCGCAATATAGTTATAGGAAATGCTGTTGTTCAGTTCCGCTTCTGTCATTCCACGTATCATTTCGTCCAAAATACAGTGGAAGGTATTCAGGTAATTTTTTGCAACATTGCTTAATTTACATGATGCCTGCATGGAAAAACTCCTTCATAAATAATATCGGTTGCTTTATTATATGCAGAAAAAGCAGAGAGTTGCGCTTTTCTTATATTGCAGGCCGTGCGGGGACGAGCCCCTAAATAACAGGATGGGGCTGCCGCACTAGAGCGTGTTTGAAAATTCATTCCCACAATCTTTCGCCCCATTTTACACCGGATTTTATGCTGAATTTCGTCAATGTAGCCCACTACACCTCCCAAATCCAGCATAAAACCTGATGCAAACTGGGACAAAATCTTGCAGAAAGCAATTTTCAAACACGCTCTAAGCAAAACATATACAGGATGTCGTATAGGAGAATCGTTTAAACGAACGGTATCCTGTATCATTTTTCTTAATGGGGCAGCCCCATGCATAGTTGTATCTGGCCTTTGGGACCAGGCGCGTATATTGCTTAGGATTCTAACTCTTTCTTTACCTCGTCCACCAGTGCTGCCGTAATAATCGCCATGGAATATGCTTCATCTGCCGTACATCCTCTGGACAAGTCATTGATAGGGGAGTTTAAGCCTAACAGGATTGGCCCGTAAGCTGCAAAATTACCCATACGCTGTGCAATCTTATACCCAATGTTCCCGGCATTGATATCCGGGAAAATAAATACATTGGCATGTCCGCCTACTTCGCTGTCCGGGCATTTGGTGCGCGCCACACGCGGGGAAACGGCTGCGTCAAACTGCATTTCGCCGGAGATAGGGAGCTCTGGGCGCAAAGCTTTTGCTTTTACTGCAGCATTGCGCATTTTATCTACATCCTCACCTTTCCCGGAACCAAGGGTAGAGTAGCTTAAGAAGGCGATTTTTGGCTCAATGCCGAACAGCATACTGCAGTCGGCTGCCCCAAGGGCAATGTCCACCAACTCGTCTTCGTTGGGCTTAATATTAATGGAGCAGTCTGCCATGGCAAGCACTTCATTTTCACCGGTAGCAGAAGGGCGCACCATAATGAAGCAGGAAGATACAATGTTCTTTCCGGGCCTTGTCTTGATAAGCTGGAGCGCAGGCCTTACGGTATCTGCCGTGGTGTAGGTTGCGCCGCCTAACAGGCAGTCGGCATACCCCATTTTTACCAGCATGGTCCCAAAATAGTTGCCCTGTTTCAAGATTTTGTAAGCCTCGTCCATCTGCAGGTTTTTGCTTTTCCTCAATTCACACAGCAGTTCCGCCATTTCCTCAATGCTTTCAAAATTATCCGGGTCAATAATCTCCGCCCCGCGGATGTTATAGCCATGTTCTTCTGCAGCGTCTTCCACTTCTGCTTTATTCCCTACCAGTATGGGCGTCAGGAAATAGGAAGCCAGCAAACGGGAAGCCGCTTCTAAGATCCTTGCGTCGGTGCCTTCTGTAAAAACAATTCTCCTTGGGTTCTTTTTCAGCTTTTTAATCATCGTGCCAAACCCCTGCATATTTCTGTCCATAGTGAAGTTCCTCCTTAAAAATATTTTTAATTATTTCTAAATATAAATGTAACAGGTTTTCAAATTTTTTCAACTAATTATTTGTATAAAAATGGAAACAGAAGGGAATTTCGTGTATTTTTTTAAAAACAGGGAAAGTTTGTGAAAAATTTATCTATTTCTCTTAGGTTTTCCATGATTGTAACAGATCATGTATTTGATTTTGGGCATTATTTTACAAAAATTTTATTTTTTCTTCCCTTGTAATTTCCTGCCTATCTGCGTATAATGTCCTTAAAACCGACCAGTCGGTCGGAAATGGGAAAACAGGAGGAGAAAAACATGCTGTCAAGATTCAGTGTGAAGAAACCCTATACCGTAATTGTAGGGATTGTCTTGGTGGTTATCCTTGGCGTGGTGTCTTTAAGCAAAATGAGCACGGACTTGCTGCCAAGCATTAACCTGCCTTATGCAATTGTGGTTACTACATATCCCGGGGCGAGCCCGGAGCAGGTGGAGGATACCGTGACGCAGCCCATAGAGGCCGCCATGGCGAGTACCTCGAACATTAAGAACATCAGCTCAAATTCCGCCAATAACATGTCCATGGTTATTCTGGAATTTGAGCAGACTGCAAACATGGATTCCGTTACCGTGGAAATGCGGGAAAGCTTAGACCAAATCAGCGGCGCGTGGCCGGAAACGGTAAGCAACCCTATTATTATGAAGCTGAACCCGGACATGATGCCCATTATGATTGCGGCAGTGGAAGTGGACGGCATGGACAGCCTTGCAGTCAGCGATTATACAGAGAAGGATTTAATCCCGGAAATTGAGAGCGTGGAGGGGGTTGCATCCGTAAGCGGCACCGGGCTGATTGAGGAGTCCATACGGGTGACGTTAAGCCAGGAGAAAATTGACGCTGTCAATGCAAAAATCACGGCGTCCCTGGATGATAAGTTTTCCGATGCAGAGGAGGAACTGAGCTCGGCGGAAAATGAGATCAGCAGCGGGAAGGATAAGCTCAACAGCGGGCGGGACGAAATGGCAGGCCAGGTCAGCGACGCCCAGAACCAGCTAAACGATAAGAAAATTGAGCTGTTCCAGACAGAAACAGATCTGAACAATAAATTAAACGAGCTGCGGGATACCAAATCCAGCACAGAAACAGCCGTTGTTTCGTTAAAGGAACTGCAGGGGCAGGTCAATACCCTGGTGGAAAGCAAGGGCAAGCTGAAAGATGGGATTGCGGAGCTTAAGAAGCAGATTGAAAAGCTGGAAGGGCAGTTAAGCCAGTTAACCAGCGGGTTAGAGCAGGCGCAGGCGGGGCTTGCGCAGGTGAAGGAAGGATTGCCCCAAGCACAGGCAGGGCTTACGCAGGTGCAGCAGGCCTTGGAGCAGGCACGCGGGGGACAGGCGCAGATACAGCAGGCCCTGGAGCAGGCGCGGGCAGGGCTTACGCAGGTGCAGCAGGCCTTGGAGCAGGCACAGGCGGCACAGATGCAGGAGCAGGCAGCCCAGCTTCAGGCACAGGCCGGGGAACTGCAAGCCCAGATTGCCCAGTTGGAACAGCAGGAGGCAGGGCTGCAAGCCCAGATTGCCCAGTTGGAGCAGCAGGAGGAAGAACTCAAAGCCCAGATTGCCCAGTTAGAAGAACAGCAGGAACAGCTGCCGGGCAAAATTGCCGAGATGGAGGGCGGGAAAGCCCAGATAGAAGAAGCGCTGGGAAAAATGCGCCCCCAATTAGAGCAGCTAGAGGGGCAGCTTGCCCAAGTGGAAGGGGCCCTTGCCGCCATTAAGTCTGAACTGGCAGCGCAGGAAGGCAGCACCCTGAAAGCGGACGCTTCAGACAAGCAGCTTGTATCCTACCTTTCCAAAGCCATTACACAGGCTGAGCAGGGGGTTGTCCAGATTAATGGGGGAATAGCCGCCATTGAGGCAGGGCTTGCCAGCGTTGCGGAAGGGAAAACCACCATCAATGACACGCTGGCTACCTTAAACCAGAGCCAGATTACAGGGGCGGTGGAAATGGGGAGCGCATCTGCCCAGCTTGCCAGCGGGGAAGAAAAGCTAAAGGAATCGAAGGAAACCTTTGAGGACACGAAGAAAGATGCTTATGACGCTGCGGATTTGAACAACATCCTTACGATGGAAACCTTGACGAATATCCTGACCGCACAGAATTTTTCCATGCCGGCGGGGTACATTACGGACGAAGGCGAGCGGTTTATGGTGCGCGTGGGGGATGCAGTGGACAGCGTGGACGCCTTAAAGGATATGGTGCTGATGGACCTTGGCATGGACGGCGTGGACATTATCCATATGTCGGACGTGGCGGACATTACGGTGGTGGACAATTCCGGGGAATCGTATGCAAAACTGAACGGGAAGCCGGGAGTTATGCTTTCCATAGAAAAACAGACAGGGTATTCCACCGGGGATGTGGTCCAGCGGGTCTATCATAAGTTTGACAGCTTAAAGAAAAATAATGAAAACCTGAATGTGTCCGTGCTGATGGACCAGGGGATTTACATAGACATGATTGTGGATTCTGTGCTGAACAATATGGTTTACGGCGCAGCCCTTGCAATTATTATCCTGCTGCTGTTTTTGAAGGATATCCGCCCAACGCTGGTAATCGCAGTTTCCATCCCGATTTCCGTAATCTTTGCGGTGGTGCTGATGTATTTCAGCGGCGTGACGCTGAACCTGATCTCCCTGTCCGGCTTAGCCCTGGGCATTGGTATGCTGGTGGACAATTCCATTGTGGTAATTGAAAATATTTACCGTATGAGGAACGAAGGCAGCTCCTCCCGGAAGGCAGCCGTGGAAGGGGCGAAGCAGGTAGGCGGGGCGATTACGGCGTCCACCCTGACGACAGTGTGCGTATTTGCGCCAATTGTGTTTACGGAAGGGATTACCCGGCAGCTTTTTGTGGACATGGGCTTGACCATTGCCTATTCCCTCCTTGCAAGCCTTCTGATTGCATTGACATTCGTGCCTATGATGGGGGCGAAAATGCTGAAAAAGACCAAGGAAACGAAGCACCCATGGTTTGAAGGGTTCCAGGAGGTTTACGGCGGGGCGCTGGAAAAGCTGCTCCGTATAAAGCCAGTGGTAATCCTGGTAATGGCAGGGCTTTTGGCTGTCAGTGCAAAGGCTGCTCTTTCCAAAGGCACGGTATTTATGCCGGATATGGAAAGCACCCAGATGTCCGTAACGGTTACGCCGCCGGACAATGCAGATTTTGCAGAAGCATGTGAGCTGGCAGACAAGGTGACAGAGCAGATCAATACCATTGAGGATGTGGATTCCATAGGGGCCATGGCCGGCGGCGGAGGAATGGCCGCAAGCATGATGGGCGGCGGCAGCGGAGGGAACAGCGTCAGCCTTTATATTATTTTAAAAGAAGACAAAACCCTTACCAATGCCGAGATTACAAAACAGATTACAGAGCTGACCAAAGATATGGAAGGGGAGATCAGCATCAGCAGTTCTAACATGGACATGGGCGCGCTGGCGGGGGAAGGGATTTCCGTCCGCATCAAAGGGCGCGACCTGGATAAGCTGCAAAAAATTGCCGCAGAGGTTTCCGAGGTAGTAGGAAGGGTAGAGGGGACTTCTGAGGTTTCGGACGGCATGGAAGAAACAGAACGGGAGTTCCGCATTACCGTGGATAAGGAAAAAGCAGCGGAATACGGGATGACTGTGGCGCAGGTTTACCAGCTTGTCTATGCGCAGATGGAAAAGGATACGTCGGACGCTACGATTTCTACAGACATTAAGGATTACGATGTATATCTGGAAAGCGTGGAGCAGAGCGAAGCTTCCATTGACAGCCTGAAAAAACTGACGTTTACCTACACGGATAAGGAAGATGGGAAGGAGCAGGAAATTTCCCTTTCCAAAATTGCAAAATTTGAGGAAATGGAAAGCCTTACTTCCATCAGCCGCGACGGGCAGGAGCGGTATGTGACGGTAAGCGCGGCGATTGCAGACGGGTATAATGTAGGGCTGGTTGGGGCTGCCGTGGAGAAGGCCGTTGACGGATATAAGCTCCCGGAAGGCTACACCATAGAGATGACAGGGGAAAATGAAACCATCAACGAAGCCATGGGGCAGCTTATGCTTATGCTGGTTTTGGCAGTGGCGTTTATCTACCTGATTATGGTGGCGCAGTTCCAGTCGCTGAAAGCGCCGTTTATCATTTTGTTTACGATCCCCCTTGCGCTGACGGGAGGGTTCTTGGCCCTGTTCATTACCAACAATGAAATCAGCATTATTTCCATGATTGGGTTTATTATGCTGGTGGGGATTATTGTAAATAATGGTATCGTAATGGTGGAATATATCAACCAGCTCAGGAAAGAAGGCATGGAGAAGCGGGAAGCCATTGTAACTGCCGGGAAGACCAGGCTCAGGCCAATCCTGATGACGGCCATGACTACCATATTGGCAATGTCGACGACTGCATTTGGGAACGACATGGGATCGGATATGTCCCGGCCGATGGCAGTGGTGACAATCGGGGGCATGATTTACGGGACCCTGATGACGCTGGTGGTCGTGCCATGCATTTACGACTTGTTCTACAGCAATAAGAGCATGGTGGAAGAAGAAATTTAAAGAAAAATAGTTGGAAGGAAAAAGCTGCGGGGGAAGGAAGCTATGGGAACTGGGAATAGGGAAAAAGATTATGTTTTGCAGGAACTGGAAAAACAGTATCCGCCCAAGGTAAAGGCTATGTATGAAGCAGTGCTGGAGCTGTTTGCTTCCGGCCGGGAGCTGGGCACGCTGAAAGTATCGGAAATCACTGCAAAGGCTGGGATCGGCAAAGGCACTGCCTATGAATATTTTTCCACAAAGGAAGAAATGATCGTAGGCGCCATCCGCTACGAAGCGTCAAAGCACATTGCAATTATTGCAGAGCTGATTGAGAAAGGGCAGAGCTTTCAGGAAATTATTTTCCAGGGCCTGGATATGCTGGAAGCTACAACAAAAAAATACAACGGGTTTGCGCTGCTGGAAAAAATCTTAAGCGACCGTACCATTACCGGGAAAGGCCTTCTGGCAGGGCTGGAGAAGCAGAAGGAAGGATGCGCTTTTGCCAAAAGCATGACGGTAAAGCTGCTGGAGCTTGCAGCGGACAGGGGGCTGGTGCAGGAGCGGAATGTATATAAGGTCTGGAGCGCCATCCTCTCCCAGTTTGCGGTCTATGCCTTTTTCCTGGCCAACCGGGAATTTATGATGGAGGTGGACCAGGAGGAAGCAAGGCAGTCCGTTTATAAAAATATAATAAAATTACTGAATTGAACCACTTGACATTTTTAGCATAAGATTTTACAATGTACAGAAACCATGTAACAGATAAAGGTAATGAGAAAGAGGAGTAAGCAGCAAACTCCTGACAGAGAGGGCGGCCCTGGCGTGCTGGCACATTTATAATTAGGCAAGTAATCCCGCTAAATAGAAACGTGTCAGTATGCTAGGCTGGAAGGCTGCCCCAGGATAAGGACTGCAGAAGTAGCTTTTGAACCGGAAGGCTGAATGGGATGGCAGGGTTCTGCTATCAGTAGGCGTTCCCGGCTAATCCCCGTTATCGGATTAAGAGATGTGCATTTAGCAAGGATAGCATGAACAAAGGTGGTACCGCGATCATTCGCCCTTTACCGATTATGGTAAAGGGTTTTTTTATCTTATAGGAAAGATCATGTCACGCTAAAGCGTGAAAGTATCTTTCCTATAAGATAAAATATAATATGCACACTCGTGCGAATAGAAGATGTCACTGCGTGACCGCACTCGGCGCAGCAAAGTGTCCAAGCCCCTCATGAGTGAGGGGTTCGGGGAGCTGAAGTGGGCTTGCCCACTTTGTTCTTCTATAAAAAAGACGTTGCCCACTTTGTTCTATCAGAAACAGAAAAGGAGAAGATCCATGAAAAAAGAATTAGCCAAAACTTACGACCCGAAATCCATCGAAGACCGTATCTACCAGAACTGGGAAGAACATAAATATTTCCACGCCGAAGTGGACAGGAGCAAGAAACCCTTTACCATTGTGATGCCCCCGCCCAATATCACTGGGCAGCTCCATATGGGCCATGCCCTGGACAACACCATGCAGGATATTTTAATCCGCTACAAGCGGATGCAGGGCTACAACGCCCTCTGGCAGCCGGGCACGGACCATGCTTCCATTTCCACGGAGGTAAAAGTGATTGAGTCCCTGAAGGCGCAGGGCATTGACAAGAAAGAATTAGGCCGGGAAGGGTTCCTTGAAAAAGTCTGGGAATGGAAGGAAGAATACGGCGGGAGGATTGTCAGGCAGTTAAAGAAAATGGGTTCCTCCGCAGACTGGGACAGGGAGCGTTTTACCATGGACGAGGGCTGTTCCCATGCAGTGCAGGAGGTATTTATTAAATTATATGAAAAGGGGCTGATTTACAAAGGCTCCCGGATTGTCAACTGGTGCCCGGTGTGCAAGACCTCTATTTCGGATGCGGAAGTGGAGCACGAGGAACAGGATGGGTACTTCTGGCATATCAATTACCCTGTGAAAGGGGAGGACGGGCGTTTTGTGGAAATTGCCACCACAAGGCCCGAAACGCTTTTGGGCGATACGGCGGTGGCGGTAAACCCAGAGGATGGGCGGTATCAGGACATTATCGGAAAAACTTTGATCCTGCCGCTGGTTGGCCGGGAAATTCCGGTTGTGGCAGACCATTATGTGGACAAAGAATTTGGGACTGGCTGCGTAAAGATTACCCCAGCCCACGACCCCAACGACTTTGAGGTAGGGAAACGCCATAACCTGCCGGAAATCAACGTGCTTAACGACGATGCTACAGTCAATAAAAATGGCGGCAAATACGAAGGCATGGACCGCTACGAAGCAAGGAAGCTGATGGTGCAGGAATTGGAGGAGCAGGGGCTTCTTGTAAAGGTTGTGCCCCATTCCCACAATGTTGGGACCCATGACCGCTGCAATACTACCGTGGAGCCTATGGTAAAACAGCAGTGGTTCGTGAAAATGGACGAGCTGATTCAGCCTGCGGCAGAAGCAGTAAGGAAAGGCGAGGTAACCTTGCTCCCGGAACGGATGGAGAAAATTTATTTTAACTGGACAGACAATATCAGGGACTGGTGCATTTCCCGCCAGCTTTGGTGGGGGCACAGGATTCCCGCATACTACTGCCAGGACTGCGGGGAACTGGTGGTGGCAAGGGAAAATCCTGGGAAATGCCCCAAATGCGGCTGTACCCATATGGAACAGGACGAAGATACCTTAGACACATGGTTTTCTTCTGCATTGTGGCCTTTCTCCACGTTGGGATGGCCCGAAAAGACGGAGGAATTGGATTATTTCTATCCCAATGACGTGCTGGTGACAGGGTATGACATTATTTTCTTCTGGGTGATCCGCATGATTTTTTCCGGCTACGAGCAGATGGGGGAAAAGCCTTTCCATACAGTGCTGTTCCACGGCTTAATCCGGGATTCCCAGGGGCGGAAAATGAGCAAATCCCTTGGGAACGGCATTGACCCGCTGGAGGTGATTGACAAGTACGGCGCAGATGCGTTGCGGCTGACGCTGGTTACTGGGAACGCGCCGGGGAATGATATGCGGTTTTACTGGGAACGGGTGGAATCTTCCCGGAATTTTGCAAATAAAATATGGAATGCGTCGCGTTTTATCCTGATGAACCTTGGGGATTGGAAGTTAGAAACCCCTGCCCCAGGCCAGCTTGCGCCGGAGGACCAATGGATTTTGTCCAAAGTGAATACATTGGCGGCAGATGTTACGGAAAATATGGATAAATTTGAACTTGGAATTGCAGTGCAGAAGGTGTATGATTTTATTTGGGATGAGTTCTGCGACTGGTACATTGAAATTTCCAAGACAAGGACCTTTAAAAAGGATGAGGACCCGGAATCTGCCAAGGTAGCCATGTGGACTTTAAAGACTGTGCTGATCCAAGGGCTGAAGCTGCTGCATCCTTACATGCCCTTTATTACGGAAGAAATTTTCTGCACCTTGCAGGAAGACGAGGAAACCATTATGCTTTCCCAGTGGCCAGCCTACCAGGAAGCCTGGAATTTCCCGGAAGCGGAAGAAGCAGTGGAGCATGTAAAAGGGCTTGTAAAAGGAATCCGCAATATCCGGGCGGAAATGGATGTGCCAAACGCAAGGAAAGCCAAGGTATTTATCGTAACGGAAGACGAGCCCCTGCAGGAAACCTTCCAGGCCATGAAAGGGGCTTACAGCCTGCTTGCGAATGCAAGCGAAATCCATGTGCAGCAGGATAAGGCAGGAATCGGGGAGGACGCAGTTTCCATCGTGATCCCAGGGGCGGTGGCATATCTGCCTTTAGAAGACCTTGTGGATTTCGAAAAGGAAAAAGACCGCCTCCGGAAAGAAAAAGAAAAATTAGAAAAAGAGCTTGCCCGCTCCAAGGGAATGCTGTCAAATGAAAAATTTTTAAGCAAAGCGCCGGAAGCTAAGGTACAGGAAGAAAAAGAAAAGCTTGCAAAATATGAACAGATGATGGCCCAGGTGGAGGAACGTTTACAGCAGATGGCACAGTAGGGTTTGGAAAGTTACTGTTCACTCCTGAGCCGTGCACTGTGCTGCACGGCTACAGGCCAATACAGTAACTTTGGAAAATATTTTATTTCTGAAATTTGCATAAATATGTTGAAATAAGACGCAAAACTTGGTACTATAGTGTATATAATAATCTTTAACCAAAATTCCAAGCAAGGGGGAATCAATCATGGCAGCTTTGACTATAAATGAACCTCAAATTCGAGTCAGTCATGACAACATGAAAGCTTATTTATATCTGCCTGGTCCCGAACTGGAAAGCTATACAATAAGTAATGTGACAGAGGCGTTACAGGCCAGTGGTGTAGTATATGGGATTCAGGAAGATAAGATCCAAGAAGCAATAGACAGGCAGATATATAATGAGGAAGTGCTCATTGCAGAGGGCACCGAATCGAAGGATGGCGTGGCTGGTTTTTATGAATATAAATTTGACATGAATTTCAGCAAACAGCCGAAGGTCCGCCCAGACGGCTCCGTAGATTACTGGAGCATTAAAATGGTGGAAATTGTAACAGAAGGGCAGGAAATTGCCGTGTACCATCCGGCAGTTCCCGGCGTAGACGGCATGGACGTGAAAGGGAAACCTTTGATTGCCAAGCGCGGCAGGGATTTGATCCCGCTGCGCGGCAAGGGGTTTGAGCGTTCAGAGGATGGATTGGTGTATACTTCCCTGATGGACGGCAAGATTGAGATGACCAACGAACGTATTGTGATTCTCCCGGTCTATGAAGTCCAGGGAGATGTGGACTTGTCCATAGGGAACATTGATTTCCGCGGGGATGTGGTTGTCCATGGCGGGGTCTGCAGCGGGGTGTCCGTGAAGGCCACAGGGACGATTACCATTGACGGCGTGGTGGAAGGCGCCCAGATTGAAGCAGGCAAGGACATTGTGCTCCGGAGCGGCGTCATGGGTGCATCCCGCGCAAGCATTACCACAAGAGGGAATATTTCAGCAAAATTTTTCGAGTATACAAGGGTCCATGCCAATGGATCCATTCAGGCAGACGTATTCCTGAACTGCCAGGTGTCCTGTGGGGAAAGCATCATTTTGGACGGGAAGAAGGCCAGTATCGTAGGCGGCAGGGTAGGGGCCATCCAGGGGATTGCAGTCCATACCTTAGGCAGCGATGGGGAAGTCAATACGCAGGTCCGGATCGGGAACGATGCATCCGTACGGCGCAGGATTGGCGTGCTGCGGAGCAAAATTGAAGTAGAGAAAGCCAACCTTGAGAAAATTGAGAACGGCTTAAAAATATTGAAGGATGTGAAAAACGACCCAAGGAGGACAGATCTCTTACGGGTAAAAATTAGGGATACCGCCCTGTTGGCAGAAGACACCGCAGAGCTTGAGAAGCTGGAAGACCAGTTAGAACGGGCGAAGGGCGCCACCATCCGTGTTATCGGCTATGTTTATCCAGGCGTGCGGGTGGAAATCGACGAATTGGAAGTAGGCGTGAAGGAAATGCAGGAAAAGCTGGAATTCACAAGGCAGGCAGATAAGATAATTATGTGCGCCCTGTAAATGATAGCAGTCAGGTAGGAACCTTATAAAAAAGAATCCTGCTTTGCAGGATTCTCCGCCTGCGGCGGGTCGCTTTGCGACAGATTTCATATCCGCCGCAGTGCGATAAAAGCTTTTTTATTCTATAGGAAAGATACTTTCACGCTTTGGCGTGACAAGGTCTTTCCTATAGAATAAAAAAGATTGCTGTGGCATAGGCTGCCCCAGCAAGAAGGATACATATAAGGCACAGTATAGAGGAGTTTTAAGGGGATGTACGGTGCTTTCCAGTATTTTTCTTGGTGGGGCAGTTTTTTTACCTTATAGGAAATTGCGTCCTATAAAGCAAAATGCTCCGCAAGGATGCGCAGCTCGCAGAGAGGAAATTTATTGCTGCGCAATCCGCTCGCGCGCGGAGAATGCGCTGTGCGCATTCTTTTTTATTCTATAGGATTAGGGTATCAAGAGCATCTTTGTAAAATGGTGTCATACGAAAAATTGGCGATATGGTAAAATAAGTCTGGATTTCAATACGTTACTATATTATAATAGGTGGGGTATGAAGGGTTCCCAGTATACCATGCGGCATATTTTACAGATTTGCTTTTGTTATGGCAGGATGGGTTCTGGGGGATTCTGGAAGAGGTGCAGCCGAGAATGGAAACTTATACAGGAATTTACGAAAAAACTGTTGGAAAAATTTTAGAAATCCCTAAATTCACCAGCAAAAATTCACTGAGCCATACAAGGGAATTTTTAAGGCGCTTGGGGAACCCGCAGGAACAGTTCAAAGTCATCCATGTGGCTGGGAGCAATGGGAAAGGCAGCGTCTGCGCTTTTCTGGAAAGCGCGCTCCGGGCAGCAGGGAAGAAAACAGGGCTTTTTACTTCCCCCCACCTGATGCATTTGGAAGAACGGTTTGCGCTGGAAGGGAAGCCATGCAGCAGGCAGGATTTTGTCTGGGCGGCAGAACAGGCCGGGCAGGCAGCGTTTGCCATGGTAGAGGAGGGGCTGCCCCACCCTACATTTTTCGAATATGTTTTTGCAATAGGCATGGTGATTTTTGCCCGGAAGCAGGTGGAATATGCGGTGCTGGAAACAGGCCTTGGCGGGCGTCTGGACGCCACAAACATTGTAGGGCGGCCCATCCTTACGGTGATTACCTCCATCAGTTTAGAACATACCGAGATTCTTGGAGATACATTGGGGCAGATTGCAGCGGAAAAGGCAGGGATCCTAAAGCAGGGCGTGCCGGTTGTATACGATGCTTCCGAGCCGGAAGCGGAGGAAACCATCCGAAAAAGGGCGGATTTATTAGGCTGTAAAGCCTATCCGGTACGGCCTGAGAAAATTAAAATTTTATTAAACACAGGAAAAAAGATTGATTTTTCTTATGATTCTGGTTATTATGTTACTAAAGTTTCCGTCCCGTCCGGGGCTCCTTACCAGGCGCAGAATGGGGCAGTGGCATGGCAGGCGCTGGAATGCCTGATGGAAACAGAAGGGATTGCAAGGGAAGCAGCGAAGCAAGGGATGGCTGCGGCAGTCTGGAAGGGAAGGATGCAGGAAGCGCTGCCGGGGGTATATTTTGACGGGGCGCATAACCTGTCAGGAATTGAAAAATTTTTGGAGGCAGTGAAGCAGATTACAGGGGAATCTGCTGTTTTACTGTTTTCCATGGTGAAGGAAAAAGATTATGCCGGGGCGGCAAAACGGCTGCTTTCGGATGGGAATTGGGATGAAATTATCGTTACCGTAGCCGCCGGCAGCCGTGGGGTTACCTGCCAGGAACTGGAGAATGCATTCCGGGATGCGATGGGGGACGGCGGGGCGCAAATGCCGGGAACAGCCAGCCCAGAAACTAGGGGCGCAGGTTCTGGGGAGCTTAAGCGGCAGGAGGTAAAAGTGACAGGGATTGAGGATGCCAGCCAGGCCTTTGCATATGCGCTCTCATGCAGGAAACCGGGCCAGAAACTGTTTTGCGCAGGTTCCTTGTATTTGGTTGGCGAACTGGAACAGATAACAGGAGGTATGCAGAATGATTAATTTTGAAGAAGAATTGAAGAAATTTAAGCCCAGCCTTGAAGTGGAAGAAGCTGAGGATGCCATATATGACCGGGATTTAACTGACATGACAGACATTATGCAGGAAATTATCAAAGAAGCAAGGCAGCAGAGATAGGAAAGAAGGAATGATATGGATTCATATAGTAAGATTATAAATATTTCCAATGCCCTGTACAACGACGGGTTGGAAAAGGCCAAGGTGCGTGATTTGTCCGGCGCCATCCAGTCGCTGAAAAAAAGCCTGCGTTTCAACAAGGCGAATACACAGGCGCGGAACCTGCTGGGGCTGATTTACTATGAAACAGGCGAGGTGGTGGACGCTTTAAGCGAGTGGGTGCTCAGCCGCAGCCTGAACCCTGACCATAACCCGGCGGAAAAGTATCTGGAAGAAATACAGTCCAACCGTTCCCAGCTAAATGCGGTGAACCAGACCATCAAGAAGTATAACCAGGCGTTGGTTTACTGCCAGCAGGACAGCAAGGATTTGGCAATTATCCAACTGAAAAAAGTGCTTTCCATGAACCCGGGGCTGGTGAAAGGCTACCAGCTTCTGGCATTGCTTTATATGGAAGAAAAGCAATACTCACAGGCGCGGAAGGTACTCCGGGAAGCCGTGGAGATTGATACCAACAATATTACAACCCTCCGGTACCTGCGGGAAGCTGACCGCCTGCTTCAGGAAGACTCCGGCGCGCGGAAGGAAAAGAAGGAAAAGGCTGCTTCCTACCAGAGCGGAAATGAAACCATTATCCAGCCCACCAACTATAAAGACAATTCTGCCATTATGACAATCTTAAACCTGATTATCGGCGTGGGGATTGGGGTAATGATTACATGGTTTTTGGTGATTCCGGGCATCCGGCAGAATGCAGTTTCTGACGCAAAGCGGGCAGAGCTGGAAGCAAATGATTCCCTTGCTACCCGTAACCAAGAAGTGAAAAGCTTGGAAAGCCAGATAGACGCCCTGAATAAAAAGCTGAAAGACCAGGAAAAAGACACGGAAGATACACAGAAGACCATAAATAATTATGAGCAGCTTATCGTGGCGTATGATGCATTTGCCCAGCAGAATGTCCAGTTAGCAGGGGATACGATTGTCAATGTAGACCCGGAATTGTTAGGGGGGCAGGCGAAGGTAATTTATGAATCCCTGAATACACAGGTAAATGAGCAGTATATCATAGCAGTTTACGCCCAGGCGGAAGCGGATTACAATGGGAACCGGTTCCCGGAGGCAATTACCGGGCTGGAAAAAGTGGTGCAGGTAGAGGAAGATTACAATGATGGGTATGCCATTTATTACCTGGCCCAATCCTACCGGCAGACCGGGGATATGGCAAATGCCCAGAAGTATTACCAGAGGATGGTGGAACTCCATCCTGGGACATCAAGGGCCAGAAGGTCGCAGCAATATTTGGATGAAATGGCAGCGCAGCAGCCGCCGCAGTAGGAATTTCATAGGGAATAAGATACAAAAGACGTCATGATAGTGTGGCGTCTTTTTTGCTTTATAGGAAATTGCATCCTATAAAGCAAAATGCTCCGCAAGGATGCGCACTCGCACGAGGGGAATTATGTCGCTAAAGCGACCGTGCTCGGCGCAGCAAAGTGTCCAAGCCCCCTCATGAGTGGGGGGATAGGGGAGCTGAAGTGGGCTTGCCCACTTTGTTCTAAGATATAATATGTGGAAAGGATGGAGAGGATGGAACACAGATTTGAAAAGGAATATGGATGCCTGATTGTCAGGATGCCGGAAGAACTGGACCACCATCAGGCAGAAATTTTAAAGGAGGAAGCGGACGGGCTGATTCTGCAATATCCTGTGCGCAGCCTGGTATTTGACTTTGCCGATACCCGTTTTATGGACAGCTCTGGCATTGGGGTTGTGATAGGAAGGTGCAAAAATGTGCGTTTTTCCGGAGGGTATGTAAGGGCGGTCAATTTAAACGGGCAGATACGGCGGATTTTTAAGCTGTCCGGTTTGCAGAAAATAATTGAAGTGGAGCAGGAAGAAACAGAAGGGAAAGGAATGGGTGATTTTGATGGAACAGAAAAGGAATGAGATGAAGATGGAATTTCTGGCGTCATCTTCCAACGAGGGCTTTGCGAGGGTGACTGTGGGGGCGTTTGTAGCGGAACTGAACCCCACCGTGGACGAGCTTGCAGATATCAAGACGGCAGTCAGTGAGGCAGTTACCAACTGCATTATCCACGGATATGAGCAGAAGGAGGGCAGCATCTGGATTCAGTGCGCAACGGAGGGCCAGCAGGTGGAAATTTCCGTGGTAGACACAGGCAGGGGGATCCGGGACATTGAGCAGGCAAGGGAGCCTTTATTTACCACAAAGCCGGAACTGGAACGCTCCGGCATGGGATTCGCCTTTATGGAAGCCTTTATGGACGAAGTGGAAGTGATTTCCGAGCCTGGGAAAGGGACATGCATCACTATGCGCAAAACGATTGGGAAAGGGTAGCAGGATGCGGCAGTGTGTGCAGCATCGGCGAATGGGATAGGAAATATGCGTACATAGCATCAGGGAAAGGGTGAGAGCGTGGAAGGGCAGGCAAGTAAGGAGGAATGTACATATAGAGAAAAAACAGCAGGGGAATACGGGCAGGAGGAACCCAGGGAAGGGGAAAGGAAAAAGGAAGATGTCTGGGAATTGCTGGCAGCAGCCCATCAGGGAAATAAAGCGGCAAGGGACAAAATGGTGCAGAAAAATATGGGGCTGGTCTGGAGCATCGTCCATCGGTTTGCCAACCGGGGCTATGAACTGGAAGAACTTTTCCAGGTAGGCAGCATAGGGCTGATGAAGGCCATTGATAAATTTAATTTATCTTACGATGTGAAATTCTCGACGTATGCCGTACCTATGATTACCGGTGAAATTAAGCGGTTCCTGCGGGACGACGGGATGATTAAGGTCAGCAGGAGCCTGAAAGAAAATGGCGCAAAGGTAAAACAGGCAAGGGAAAAATTACAGCGGAGCCTTGGCCGGGAGCCTACGCTGCAGGAAATCTCGGAAGAAACGGGGTTCCCCAGGGAAGAAATCGTTATGGCGTTGGAAGCAAACGGGGAGGTGGAATCCCTCAATAAAGCTTACGCGCCTGGGGATGGAAAGGAAACCTGCCTTGCAGACCGGCTGCCCCAGGAAAAGGACAGCCATGAAGCGCTGTTAAACCATATGCTGTTAGAGCAGCTTATGGCGGAACTGGGGGAACTGGAACGCAGGCTGATTGAACTGCGGTATTTCGGGGAAAAGACCCAAATGCAGGTGGCAGGGGAACTTGGCATTAGCCAGGTGCAGGTAAGCAGGCTGGAAAAACGGATTTTGCTGCGGATGCGGAGCCAGGTGAGGTGAATTTATACCTGTTTTAAAATTTTGAATAAATTTTGGCTAGGATGGCATACTACTTCCAAAGATGGAAAAAGGATGTGAGAATATGAACCGTAGCCATAGTACAATTTACCGGATTTTCCTTTTGGCAGCCATAGTCCTTACCATAGCAGGGGGCATTTTCTATTATGTGAATGTTGTGGAAAAAAAGACTACTGTGACAGAGGGGACTTTGGTATGGAATGTGCAGCCAAAAGAGGAAGCAGCAGAAGAAAAGCAAATTCTTTGTAGCCCTGCAATGGGAAACGGGCGTAAGACGGAGGGCATATGGCAGATACAGTTTACTTGAAAATAGAGCAGAATGTCCTTGTCCGGGAACCTTCCGTGGTGCTCAAAGACGTGGCAAAAATCACTTCCACCAACCGCCCGCTGCTAAATAAGCTAAAGCAGATGAAAGTGTACCAGTTCCATACCCCAGCGAACCAGAGCAGGAAGAAAAAGCAGGTGGAAGTGTTTTCTGTCCTGAAAATCATTGAGCTGATCGGGCAGGAATTTCCAAACGTGGATATTGAGAATATTGGGGAAAAGGATTTCGTGCTGGAGTATGAGCCAAAGCAGGAGCCAAAATGGCTGCTGTATTTAAAAACGGCAATCTTGTGCGTACTGATTTTTTTCGGCTCGGCTTTTACTATTATGACCTTCAACAACGACGTGGGCGTGGGGGAAGTATTTGCAGATTTTTACCAGCAGGTGATGGGTACGGAATCCAGCGGGTTCACAGTGCTGGAAATCTGCTATTCTATTGGGCTGTTCCTTGGGATTATGATATTTTTCAACCATATGGGGCACAAGAAAATCACCCATGACCCAACCCCCATCCAAGTGGAAATGCGCACGTATGAAAAGGACGTGGACGCCACGTTCATTGAAAATTGTGGAAGAAAAGGAACCAGCAATGATGTGGATTAAACAGGTTTTTTTGGGGGTTATCGGCTTTGCCAGCGGTTCCGCCGTCTCAGCAGGCGTGTTCAGCTTTATTATTTCCATTGGGGTTGTGCCCAGGATTATTGGGAAAAGCCGTACTGCGGCAGATATTATTGCCTATGAAAATGCAGTTATTTTAGGCGGGGTGGCGGGGAATGTTTTTTCCATATTTTCCTTGCATGTGCCGTTAGGGATTTGGGCTGTCGTCCTGTTTGGCTTGTCCGCCGGGGTGTTTACCGGATGCCTGGCAGTAGCATTGGCGGAAATCCTGAATACATTTCCCATTATGTTCCGGCGTTTCGGGATAAAGGCAGGCTTAGGGTATATTATGCTGTCCATGGCCTTGGGGAAGGCGCTGGGGGCGCTGTATTTTTATGCAAACCATATGCAAAAAATGTAAGGCATGATAGGTTAAACTGGATCACATATGAAAAACTAAAAGAAAGAGAGGTATGGTTATGGTGCAGGAAACGATGGAGCAGAAGGAACAGAAGAACCAGGAATATAACGAGTATGTCAAGCAGGTGACGCCCACCCACTCCCTTCCGGCAAATATGCTGAAAGCGTTTATTACAGGCGGGGCAATCTGCGTGGTAGGCCAGGTGATACTGAACGTGGCGGCGGGGACGTTTGGGCTGGATAAAGATACGGCAGGCAGTTGGTGCAGCCTGCTCCTTGTGCTGCTGAGCGTAGTTTTGACTGGCTTTAATATTTATCCTTCCCTTGCCAATTGGGGCGGCGCAGGGGCATTGGTCCCTATCACGGGGTTTGCCAACTCTGTTGCAGCCCCGGCGATTGAGTTCCAGAAAGAAGGGCAGGTCTTTGGGATTGGGTGCAAGATTTTTACGATTGCAGGGCCGGTGATTCTGTATGGGATTTTTACAAGCTGGGTGCTGGGGCTGGTTTATTGGGCAGGCATGTATTTTGGATGGTTTTAAGCGGGATAAAACGATAAAAAGCAGGGTGGCGGGGTAATCCGCTGGCCTGCTTTTCGCTATGGTAAGGGAAGCGGTACAAAAAGCAGAGTTGAAAAGTGTAAGAGAAACCGTAGAAAGATTGATAAAAAAGGAAAAATGATACTTGAAGAAATTGCGGAGCGTGCCGTAGGATAAAAAATTTCCGCCGGACAGGTATAAAGTATTTTCCACCCGCCTATACTACTGTTATATGTATTACTCCGGCGTTAAATATAAAAGGAAGGGGAACTATTATGGAAAATAAGTTTGACATGCCAATCGGCCTGAGCTTCCAGCTAGGCCTTAATGAAAAAGCGCTTTCTATCTATGCAAAAATGGATGAGGATGAAAAAAAGCAGGTAGTAGAAGCTGCCAGGAATGTGTCGTCCAAGGCAGAAATGCAGCAGCTAGTCACCGACTTGGAACATAATTTTTTATAAAAACCGGAAAATGGAAAATAGATTTGGCACACTACTGAGATGCCAAATCTATTTTTATTCCCGCGAGCAATGAGGCAAAAGCCATGCCTGCCCTTATTATCTGCCTTCCATCATATATTGCATTAGGAATTTCACATCATCTGGGTCAGAAGCGACCAACTCCATATTATTAATCAAAGTGTTGTCTGCAAATAGCTTGCTGATGGCAAGGTATTTTGTCAGTTCGGATTTCAAGTTCAGGCGGTCCCCCTCCTGGGAAATCAATTCTACTGTCCCTTTGCATTGTTTAATTACTTCAAGGAATTTTTCTGGATTTTCTACATTATAAATTTTCATGTTTCCTCCATTCTGCCGCGGACGCGGCAAACCATGTTTTAAAACCATCTTCATCTAACGGCTTTATTCTAACACGCTTATCCCAGCCCTGCAAGGCTGATTCTGCACAAGGATTTTTAATCTCCGTCCAGAAATTGTATATTATTTACAAAAAATGGGTGTATAATAATTATTCCAAAGTTGAAAATTGTGCATAATGCTGCAAAATCCATAAAAACGAGGAAATGAAGCGAAAAACATGGATTGAACCTGCCTGCTTTCCAGAATATAATGGAGCATATCATAAGCGCTGCTTGTGCCAGGGCGCAATAGTTTGTTGCCAATGAGAAAATAGCCAGGGATGGAAAGGTGGTTTTTATGGAGAAAACAGATAAGGTATATCGGATTTTAGATTTATATGCACGCCTGCAAAGGGGGGAAACCATCTCAAAGCGGGAAGAAGCCATGCGCTTTGGGGTGAATGAAAAAAGCATACAGCGGGATATTGAGGATATCCGGGTATTTTTGCAAAAGGCAGAAGCAGGGGGGATCCAAAACGATATTTTGTATGATTATGAGGAACGGGCCTACCGGCTGAAATTACTGGATGGAAAGAAATTTACAAATGAAGAAGTGCTGGCAATCACGAAAATCCTGCTGGAAAGCCGCGCTTTTACAAAGCCGGAAATGATGCGGATGCTGGATAAAATGCTGGATTGCTGTGTCCCGCCGGAAAACCGGAAACTGGTGGACGAGCTGGTTGGCAATGAGCGCTGCCATTATATGGAACTGCACCATAAAAAAGTGTTCATCGGGAATATGTGGGAAATTGGCAAGGCGATCCATGAACGGAGATACATTGCAGTTACATATGGGAAGCTAAAGGGAAAAAATCCAGTGGTACGGAAATTAAAGCCCCTGGCAATTATGTTTTCAGAATTTTATTTTTATCTGGCGGCGCATATTGAGAACATAGACCGGGAAAAAGAATTTCGGGTTGCAAACGACATGTACCCCACGATTTACCGGATTGACCGCATTTCTGAACTGGAAGTGTTGGATGAAAAGTTTGAGCTTCCATACAAAGACCGTTTTGAGGAGGGGGAATACAGGAAACGGATTCAGTTTATGTTCGGCGGGAAGCTGCAGCATATTGAATTTTGGTATCAGGGGCAGAGCATAGAATCTGTCCTGGACAAGCTGCCTACTGCCGAGATAGCCAGGGAAGAAGACGGGAGGTATTTAGTCCGGGCGGAAACCTTTGGGGATGGGATTGACATGTGGCTGCGGTACCAGGGGGAGTGCGTGGAACTGGTGAAAAAGTTTTAAGGCCTGCAGGCGCCATAACGTATGGAAAGCCAGGAAGGTGCGATGGAAATGTTGAAAAAATTAAAAAAACCTGTTGGTTGGACAGATAATGTCCATGCTATTTCTTATAATAAAAAGAAACCAAGCGTGCTGAAATGCCAAAGCTGATAGCTATTGGCAGACATAAAGAAAAGGCAGCAATTCCCCTTTTCATGGGACGGCCTATGGGGCGGAATGGTTCTTCAGGAATTCATCTAAAAGCTGCGAAAAGATTTCACGTGAGGAAGGCGGGAGGGAGCGGTATTTTTCAACCAAGGAAAATTCTTCTTGGTTTAAGTCTGCGGGGTGGACTTCCTGGATTTTATGGGGACATGTAGAATGGCCGATCAGGTAATCCACGGACACATTGAATACGTCAGCCATATTTTTTAACATGCTGATGTCAGGCTCCGTGATATGGTGCTCATATTTGTAGACAGACTGCTGGCTGGTATTTAATTCTTTTGCTAAAGACTGTTGGGTAAGCCCTATTTCCTGCCGGAGCTTCTTCAAATTGTCCATGTTCCTGCGCTCCTTTCCTATCTGATAGTTTTATTCTATCAAAAACGGAAAATTTAATACAACACCAAAATAGCGTAAAAAGTATTGCATTTAAAACTAATAAAGTTTAAAATAAAACTGGAAAGATCAACTATTAAGAATCCGGCAGATAATTAAAAAATACAAAAGAAATTTTGTAGAAGAAAGAGTATGGCAATAAGGCCTGCTGTCAGGCAAGCCGGCGTAAGTGAAAATTTTTCTGGTAACAGGCACTTTTAAACAGGGTCTGTAAAAGCGGCGACCAGGATGGCGTGAAAAATGGCCTTGCGCAGGTATGGTGATCCGCGTTTGCTCATTACATTGTAGGCGGCTTCAAATGCAGCGGATTGTGTGGCCGTGGCATCCAAACCGGCAAAAGCCACCTTTTCTGGGGCTGTTAAATTTGGGGATGCCGCTAACTTCGCTAAGGATGGCCGCTCCTGTGGCACTGCAAATTCCGGTAATGGCAGCAATGGGGGGATTCCAGTTTCCCCAAGATGCCGGAAATTTCCGTTTCCGTTTCTTTTACCTGTTTTTCGATAAAAGAAATCTGCCCAATCAGTGTTTTGGGCTGGAATGTGAAGCTGCTTTGGGCAAAGGTATTGTTTCGGCTATTATAAATCAATGTTTCTCTGCCCATTAGGATGATTATCTGGTATAATTAAACTATGGAAAAATAAATTTAAAAACAGTTTCTCCAGAAACCAGAAAAACCATTAAACAACAAACAATACAACTTTTAAAAAAGCATGCCAGGCACAAAGAAATTGCGGACACGCTCAACCTCCCACCTCAGACAGTGGGCAGGATATCAGGCGCATAGCAAAAGGAGGGCGCAAAATGTCTGGGGGAGAAAAAGCGTGGACGTAAAGTTGGTGAAAAACGTCAGCTTACACTTGCACAGGAAAAGGAAATCCGAAACCTACTCATTGGCAGGGCACCCGGCCAGGTGAAGATAAGTTTTATGCCCTGGACCCGTGCCGCTGTATGCCAGTTGGCCCAGGGAAAATATGGAATAGCGGTTACCCTGCGAAATATGGGTGAATACCTGAAACGATGGGGAATGGCATGCCAGCGTCCCACAAAAAAAGCATACTTCCAGGATAACGTAAAGCTGAACACATTTATGCATGGGACAATCCATCTATTGTAAAACAGGCTAAAAAAGAGGGTGCTTTAATTTTTTTTGGGAGGTGAAACCGGAACCAATAACCAGGCATATCACATCAAAGGGTTTGCGCCAAAGGGACAGACACCAACCGTACCCTCTTTCCCGGAAACAGAAAAGATTAATATGGTTTCTGCGATTAATAATCAGGGAAGCTGCATTTTTCACATCGCCTTATTCTCTTTAAACCAATCCGGATGGATATTTAAACCATACCCTAAAGCAGAACATACATAGTGGGATTGTTCTGCATACCAAAGAACAGGTTTGCAATAAAACAGGGAAATTCATGCAAGATGCGGCAGCCTTTAACTGTTCTGCTTTGGCAGTGCCGATTTTCTGCCTGCTGAGCTGTGCCAGGGTTTCAGAGAAAACTGGTTCAAAATCAATGGGCGAAGAAAACTGGAGGAGGATTTCTTTTGAGGTTTTAACAAAAATACCGGAAAAGATGGACTGGTATTCTGGGGAAACCTGATCCAGCACACAGACAACTTCCCGTTTTAAGTCACTGATGGATTCTACAAGAAAGGAAAGAATAGACGGAGAGCCAGTAGTGGCCAGTAGCTTCCATACCCATTTCAAAATCGGAGAGGTTTTAAGAATAAGAAGCGAGTTTGACTGACAAGGAATTTCCCCCATCCAAAGTATTGGGAAAGGAAAAAACTTTGAATACTACTTTTCCGGTATCGTCCCTCATGGAAACAACATCCAACTCATACGTGGAAAGCTTATTAGAGAGATGGATCAGTCTTTCAAGTACGGGCAGAGCCGCTCAAGGAGACAACGATCATCTTCTCAATCTAATAAAACTATTATCTCCTATCAGATTGGAGATGTAAAGAAGCGGGTCTAAGGGTTTATAGGTATCCCTTGAACAACCTAAATACATTATACAAGAAAGAGCAAACTATGGCAAAGGAAAATGCTGTCCTTAATGATGAGGATATTTTAAACGAGGAGTTTACGGAATCGTTTGATTTTGATGAATTAGAAGAAAAACTTCAGAGCCAATTAGAAGAAGAATTTTCGATTTTAGAATTTCTGAAAGAAGAAAAAGAAAAAATAGGGAATCCAGATGCGTTGGGAAAGGTAATATTCGATGAAGTCTGGAAACAGTTCGGTAATCAGATTGGGTTGGATATGACCAATGAAACCTTAAATCAAAAGTATGATAGAGAGCATCAAGGTGAAACCTATGAAGATGTTGGTAAAAAGGTTATGCAAGACCCAAAATACAAAGAAGCCAATAAGGCTATGAAAGAACAACAGCAATCTGGCAATTTAAAAGATGAATACACTGGCAAAAATATCAATCAAAATGAGAATGCAAATTTAGACCATGTGGTTGCCAGAAAAGAGTTATATGAAAATGCACGTAGAAAACAAGCTGGAATAAATACAGAAGACCTTGCCAATAAAAATGAAAATCTCAAACCTACAAACGAATCCTTAAATAAAAGCAAAGGTGCAAAGAGTGTTGACGAGTATATTAGCGATAGAGAACAAAGGGAAAAAGACCTCAGAGAACAAAACGAACGCGCCAATAAAAAAATTGATGAATCTAATATGTCTGAGGTGGAAAAGCAGAAGGCAAAGGAAAAGAATAACAAGCGTTTACAGGATAAGCTAGATGCTGATGATGAGATGATGAAAAAAGCCGATAAAAAAGCAAGGAAGGCTATAAATAAGGATATTGCGAAAGGTGTAGCTAAAGAAACTGCAAAGAAAGCTGGCAAAGATGCCTTGAAGCAAATGGCGGTATCGGCCTTATTTTCTTTACTTAAAGAAGCGATGAATGGTTTTGTAAGATTCATAAAAAGCCAGACAAAATCATTTAAGAGTTTTCTGGAAGAAATGAAAAAAGCAATTAAGTCGTTTTTTGAGAATATAACTAATGTTTTGCAAACAGGGGCATCTAGTGTAGTTGGTACCATTGTGACTGAAATTTTTGGATCTATAGTAAGTATATTCAAGAAACTGGCTAGTCTCATTAAACAAGGCGTTTCATCTGTAATGGAAGCTGTAAGATACCTTAATGATAAGGAAAACAAGAATAAGCCTTTCAGCATTAAGGTAGCCCAAGTCGGTAAAATAATTACCGCAGGGTTAGTTGCGGGTGGTGCAATTTTCCTTGGAGAATTATTTGAGAAACTTCTGTTATCAGTTCCTGGGATGCAGATAGAATTACCGCTGTTAGGTACTTTGGCAAACATAATAGGTATGTTTTTGGCAAGTTTGGTGAGTGGACTTGTTGGTGCTATTATCATCAACCTTATTGATAAGTTCATTGCTAAAAAGCAAAAATCAGATGCACAAGCGGCCGCAATAGAAAAGCAAAATCAGATTATCACTAAACAGCATCAAATCCAAATTGTAAATGAAGTTTTGCTCGATAAAGATAAAGAAAATACCCAATCTAATATTTCGGGAAGACATCAAGAGGCATTTTCTATTATGAAGGATGCATATGGAAACATCATGGAGGATTTTGTAGAAGATTTTTCCGAAAATGAATATTCAACAGTAATAGATGAAAAAGATGTAATCATCAACAATGAAATCAATAAGACAAGTAATGATTTAGATGATTTACTTGATGGGTTGAAGTAAGGAGGAAAATGATAATGAAAAAACTGTTCATTTATGCTTCTGTAGTCGGATTAGCGGCAGGTGTTGTTTACTGGTTATGTAAAAAAGGCGAGTCAAACACTGCTACATCCCAAGCGGTAGATAAAAAGGTCGATTTTGAAACTAACACTCAAGAGGAAGAAAATCTTCAGAACACCAATGCTGTAGAGGAAATGTATCAAGCTAAGAGTGAAAGTGTGCAGGCTGTTTATGAAAGGCATTCTGAAGCCAGTTCCATAATGAAAGATGCATATAGTAACATCATGGAAGATTTTACAGAAGACTTTTCAGGTGAAAATGATACGGACGCAAAAGACGAAAACAAAGAGGTTATTATCAATAGCGAATCTGTTTAGTTATGGAGGAGATCAATTCAATTTCTGATGAATTGGATGATCTGTTAAAGTAGGAGTGTAGATTATGAATGAGATAGCTATTAAAAGACATAGCTTTGATTTGGCAAAAAATCGCTTGAAGGAGTTTTCAGAGAAAACAGAGGCTGAGCTCGAAATTGATAAAGTTCGAACAGATGGTGGTTTTTTGGGTCTTGGTGACCATAAAGTAACCGGATATGAATTGAACAGAAGACTTGAAACTATCCAGGAGCATTTTATTGCTGTTAATACAACAAGTAACAAGGTGATTAAGGAGTTCCGAGAAGTTTATAATGCACTTGATGTACTTGATAAGGATTACATTACAAGCATTGTTGCCAATGTTAAAGCTATAGAAAAAACCAGCAATGATGTTAGAGTGCAGCAAGGAATACTGAAACAGCATAATGAAAAACTTACAAATCAGCAAAGCAAATTGGATGCACATCAGGCAGAAATCGAAAAGAACATAGTAAATATCTCAAAGATTGTTACTGCGTTAAAAGTTTTCAAGGAAAAACTGGAAGGTTATAAGCACCTAACTGATATTGATAAAATTTGGAATGATTGCAGAACCATACAAAACGAAATCAGAGTAGTGTCAGATAGCATTACAAAGGTTTCAAAGAAAGCAACCGAAGATATTGCAACGGCTAATAATAAAAATAAGGCTTTGTCAAATCAGGTGAACAGAGATATTCTTAATCTTCGTAATGAAGCAAAATCGTTTAAAGAGTTTTTCTCGGATTTGTCTGAAAAACTTGAATCCACTGCGGATTTGCTGGATAACCAGATTCCTGTAATAAAGGAAGTGGCTTCATTTACAGAACAATTAAAAAAAGTTGCTCACCTTGATGATGTGGATTCTATGTGGGACAATATAAACAAGATAAAGGGGAATTTTGTAACTGTCGAAAACAGTTTGCAAAATATCGAGGCGGATGTTCTGCAAATGCAAAAGCATTTAGAAGAAATAGATTCCTTTGTTGCTGTTTTGAGTGGCTATACTCACCTGCAAGATATTGACAATATGTGGGATGACTTAGATATTTGTAAGAAAAATATCGAAAAAATAAATGGAAATATCCAAACGCAACAAAGTGAATTAAATAATCTTGCGACAACAAGTGAGAGCCACACCGAGTCTATTGCTACCCTGTTTAAAAATTTGGCTGCTGCAGAAGAATATGCGGCGGATAGCAGAAACCTAATTACTAAATTGGAGACTTTTAGAGAAAAGGTATCTGCCCTTAATCACTTGATGGAAGTTGATGAGATTTGGGAACAGACCGAGGACCATCAAACTCGCATAAACCGAGTGGAACAGGAATGCAAGGCTAACACCGACAAATTGAGAGGAATCTCCCATTTGGTTGATGTCGATGGTATGTGGAATAATGTCGAAGAACATACGTCTAAACTTATAGAATGTGAAAAAAGAGATGAGGAACTTGCTGATACTATTCAAAAAAATAAGGAAGAAGTAAATGATAATATTGCGGAGACGGTACAAACAGCCAATGCAGCGATTGAGATTTTGACAAAGAAAGTTAAGTATGCGTACTGGATTGCCGGAGGTTCGGCAGGGCTTGCAATTGTTGAATTGATTTTGCTTCTTATGAAGGTGATATGATGGACAAGTACGGACAGGCACTAATCAATAACGCATCTAAGTTGGATGCGGTCACCGATGCTTGTGGGGAAATAACAAAACTGGCTATTGTGATAGTAGAAGACAGCAGCAAAGCGGCTACAATTGCACTGCTTAGAAAAATATCTGAAACGGTCGATAATCCTGAGCATAAGATTGAAGCAAAAAAGGTGGCACAGCTTGTTAACTCCAGTTTGATTGAGTTTTATGGTTATTCTACAATACAAGGAATTTGTAAACCAACCGATGAAGTGGATGAGGATACAAGAACACTCCAAGAATTATTGGATGAACTGAATGTACTTGTAGGTCTGGAAAAAGTAAAGAATAAAGTTCAAGACCTAATTGTATATCAGAAGGTTCAGAAAATGCGTCGGGAGAAAAATCTCTATTCTGCAAAGAACACCCTGCATCTTGCATTCACTGGGAATCCTGGAACAGGAAAAACAACAGTTGCAAGAGTCGTAGGTAGAATTTATAAGAGAATTGGGTTGCTTTCAAAGGGACATTTTGTTGAAGTTTCAAGAACTGACCTCATTGCGGGATATCAAGGTCAGACAGCACTTAAGGTAAAAAAAGTAATTGAACAAGCCAAAGGCGGTGTTCTGTTTATTGATGAAGCCTATAGCATCACGGAAAATGACCATTCCGATTCTTATGGTAGAGAGTGCTTAACAGAATTAACGAAGGCTTTGGAAGACTACAGGGATGATCTGGTTGTGATTGTTGCCGGATACACCGAGCCTATGAATAAATTTTTTGAGTCCAATCCTGGATTGAAATCCCGTTTTAATACATTCATAGAATTCGATGACTATAGCTCGATAGAGATGGATAATATATTGCTTTCCATGTGCCAAAGCAACGATTATGTTCTGGACGATGAGGCTAAAGAAAAAATCCACTTGTATTTTGAACAGCAAATTTCATCGAAGGACGAGAACTTTGCAAACGGTAGGTTAGCAAGAAATCTGTATGATGACTTGGTTATGAATCACGCAAGACGAGTGATAAAAGCAGATAATCCAAGCAGTGCTGATTTATCAACCATTAAAGCCGAAGATTTCAACTTTGAATGGATAGTGTGAAAATGTTTGAAATATAAGACTTTTCCGAGGATTTGGACGTAAATCCAGGTTCTCAGATTTTGGTAGTGTAAATAAGGTAAGCGCCAAATATTCCTGCGGATTTCCTGATCCTCAAGTATCACCTATAATTGTAGTCGATAGATATTTAGACTATTTCACTACAATTATGGAGGATAGATTATGGCAGGTACTCGCAAAGCCCGTGTTCCGATGGCGGAACAGATCCCAGCAGCGAATTACGGTCATCTTGAGGTTCCCCGCCCGAAACAGGACGTGGTCCCCATTGACATTGTGCCGGATTACATTTCGGAACAACATACAGCATCACAGATGCAGAACCCGTACCTTGACAATTCACATACGATTGAAGTTGATTTGAAGGATATCACAATCCGTATCAGCAATGATGCGGATCCGGCCCTGCTTACCAGGACATTCCGTCTGCTTGGGGAACTCTCATGTTAGGCGACATCTCCGGACTTGAAAAGATCTACATTGTCTGCGGCTATACCGATATGCGAAAATCCATTGATGGACTCTGCGCCGTTATCGAAGACCAGCTTAAGATGGATCCGTCGTCCAGTACTATCTTCCTTTTCTGCGGAAGAAGACGGGACAGGATCAAAGCCTTGTTCCGGGAACCGGACGGCTTCGTTCTAATCTATAAGCGGTTATCTGTCCGCGGCGGCTATCAATGGCCCAGGAAGCAGTCAGAGGTCCGGAATCTTTCCTGGCGGGAGTTTGACTGGCTGATGTCGGGGATTGATATTGACCAGCCCAAAGCCCTCAAAGCAGAGTAAAAAGTACCTGGGTTTCAGCAGAAATACTGCACAGAAGAATCCGGAAATCCCTTGTAAATCCGGCATTTTTCAGGAGCTGTTTTCCTTTCGTAAAAGCCCCGTTTCTGGTATAATAAAGGTATCAAATCCGAGGAGAGAAACGATGGCTTCCAGTGCAAAAGATATCCAGCTCAGAGAGCTGAAAGATACAGTATCACAACTGAAAACAATGGTATCTGAACAGGCTGGGCTGATCAGATCTCTCCGTCTTATGATTGACGAAAAATCCAGTCATGAGAAAGCGCTCCAGGAACAGGTGGATTATCTGACCAAAAAGCTTTTCGGCTCATCCAGTGAAAGAAGATCCGATGACATTCCGGGACAACAGAATCTCTTTGATGAAGCGGAAATGGAACAGGATCCCTCCTTGCCGGAAGAAGATACTGTGATCCGGGAGCATACCCGTAAAAAGAAGGCAGCTCATGAGGAGCTTTTCAAAGGCCTGAAGGTTGAAAAAGTAGTGGTCCCTCTTCCGGAAGAAGACCAGATCTGCCCGGTCTGCTGTACGCAGATGGTCCTGATTGGCGAGGAGTATGTCCGCCGGGAACTGGGATTCATTCCTGCCACCTGTAAAGTGATCGAATACTACAGCCAGAGTTACGGATGCCCATCCTGCAAGGAAGGACTCGGCGATACGGAAAAACCCGTGATCGTAAAGTCTCAGGTCCCGGCGGCTCTGGTTGGGAAGGGTCCTGCCTCAGCATCCACTGTTGCATGGACTATGTATCAGAAGTATGCCAATGGGCTTCCACTTTACCGACAGGAGAAGGACTGGAAACAGTATGGCGCCCAAATCAGCCGCACTACCCTTGCCAACTGGATCATCTACTGTTCGCAGAACTATTTTCAGCCGATGTATGGTTACTTTCACCGTGAGTTACTGAAACGCAGTTTTGCAATGGCAGATGAGACCCGGGTCCAGGTGTTGAATGAGGAAGGCCGCAGAGCGCAGACCCAGTCGTTCATGTGGCTGTTCCGAAGCGGTGAGGATGGGCTTCCGGTGATCATCCTGTATGGCTATTCTCCGACCAGGAGCGGCAGCCATGCAAAAGAGTTTCTGGAAGGCTACAGCGGATATCTGGAAACAGACGGCTATCAGGGCTATAACAATCTGCCGGGGATCCGGCGCTGCTCCTGCTGGGCACATATCCGCCGATACTTTATCGATGCTGTTCCCAAAGGCAGGCAGTATGATTACAGCCAGCCGGCAGTGCAGGGAGTCCAGTACTGCAACCGGTTATTTGCCATTGAGGACTCCATTAACAAAAAGTATCCCGGTGATTATGAAAAGCGGAACCAGATGCGTCTCGAGAAGGAAAAACCTGTTCTGGAGGCTTTCTGGGCGTGGCTCGGTCAGCAGAAGCCAGTCCGGAACACCCGGATGGATAAAGCGGTTAATTATGTTCTCAATCGGCGGGATACAGCGGAGACCTATCTGGAAGACGGACGCTGCAGCTTTACCAATAATCTCAGTGAGAATGCAATCCGTCCATTCGCAGTAGGCCGGAAGAACTGGCTGTTCAGCAGTTCCGTAGAAGGAGCGAATGCCAGTGCAGCAGTCTATACAATGGTTGAGATGGCAAAAGTGAACGGCCTGAATATTTACGAATATCTCAAATTTCTGCTGGAGCATCGGCCAAGTAAAGATATGGCCGATGAACAGCTGGCGGAACTGGCGCCGTGGAGTGAAAAACTCCAATCTATCAAAAATCGCATGTGAATTATCGTGAATTACTCCAACTCACAAAGGGCTGGGGTAATTTTATATCTGACCGCATTAATATTTGGCGCTTACCTTTTTTGGTAAGAATTAGGATATGGAAATTCTTATCGAAAAGGAGTGTTTTTATGCCAGTAGCAAAGGAGCAGATCCGACAGATCATCTCAGAAAACAACTTAAATAGCGTAGCTGATGTCTACAGCCTGCTGCGAGACAGTTTCAAGGATATCCTCCAAGAACTTATGGAGGCTGAGCTGGATGCGTCCCTCGGTTACGAGAAAAACCATAAAGGAGATTTGCGGACAGACAACAAGCGCAATGGGCACTCCCCAAAAAAACTCAAGAGCCAGTATGGGGAATTCCAGATTGACGTACCCAGGGATCGAAACGGGGAATTCGAGCCAAAGCTGATACCGAAATATCAGCGGGACATCTCAGGGATTGAGGAAAAGGTGATTTCCCTGTATGCACGCGGAATGAGCACCCGGGACATACACGACCAGTTAAACGATCTGTATGGGATAGAGTTGTCTGCAGAGATGGTCAGCAGGATCACGGATAAGATCCTTCCGCAGGTAAAAGAATGGCAGTCACGCCCCCTGGACCCGGTATACCCATTCGTATTCATGGACTGCATCCATTACAAAGTCCGGGAGGACGGGAGGATATTAAACCGTGCAGCCTATGTTGTGCTGGGCGTGACGGCAGAGGGTTACAAAGAAATCTTAAGCATTACCGTCGGGGCAAACGAAACCAGCAAGTTCTGGCTGGGTATGCTCAATGACCTGCATAACCGGGGCGTGAAGGATGTGCTGTTCTTCTGCGTGGACGGCCTGCCCGGGTTTAAGGAGGCCATACAGGCGGTATTCCCCAAAGCGGAGATACAGCGGTGCGTCATCCACATGCTCCGCAATTCTTTTAAATATATCAGTTATAAGGACCTGAAGAAATTTGCCACTGACTTCAAGGCAGTATACAATGCCCCAAACGAGGCAGCGGCCCTTTCAGAGCTGGAAAGCCTAAAAGAGACATGGGGAAAGAAATACCCTTACGCTATCAGTAACTGGGAAAACAATTGGGAAGATGTCAGCCCCTTCTTCCAGTTCCCAGATGATATCCGCCGGATCATGTATACCACCAACATCATAGAAGGGCTCAACCGCCAGTACCGGAAAGTCACCAAGACAAAAAGTGTTTTTCCCAGCGACACATCCCTGGAGAAGATGCTGTACCTGGCAAGCCAGAATGTAACCAGGAAATGGACACAGAGATACCGGAACTGGGATCAGGTCCTGAACCAGTTAATCGTCCTGTATGGGGAACGTCTCACGGAATACCTGTAAAAAAGACCGGGATGGCAGCATATCAGACCGCTTGCCATCCCAGCCTTATTCCATCGGCATTTATATTATTGCCAGAAAACCCCAGCCTTATTCCAGAGGCCGGGTGTGGGCAGCGCCCACGGGAATGGCAGTAAGATGTAATGCCTGTTTGCCATACAAAAAATCAGAAAAAATGTATAGAATCCGCCAGACCGGTTATACTATAGGTAGAACAAATAATTCGACAGCCCTAAAAACATAAAACCGACAAAATACTCTTACATATCCAATACTTATCAGGAAAGTCTAACGTTCATAGACACAAGATTTTTTACAGCCTCCAGATTTTCTGCGTTTTGGGAGCTGCAGAGAGGCTGAATTTAAATGATATGTATTTTCCCTTATTTCTGCCCTTATGAGATAATCGTAAGGGAAATAAGGGAAAGTCTTTTTTAGTTATTATTTGCCACTCTATCAATCAGCCTTGCAGATTCCCGCTTGGCTTTTCTTGTGGAGTGGGCATAGACATTCATGGTGGTACTGACATCTGAGTGTCCTAACAGTTTCCTGCACATTCTTTGGTGCTGCTCCGTTTGCCAACAGGTTGCTTGTGTAGGTGTGTGGCAACTGGTGAAAATGGAATCCTTCAAATCCTTCCAGCTTCTCTGCAATTTTCCCACAAACAATTCCTAACGTGCTTGGCAGATCCAGACTTCCATCCTGTCTTAGGCAGACAAAAGATATTTCATTGACTTACAAATAGGATTTTCACCTTGCAATTTACTCTTGATTTCTAAAATGGCAAATCTAAACTGCGAGTTCGTAAAGCATGAATTCGAACTTTTGACATCGTGATTGTACTATCCGCACTTCTATGCTATGATAGAGAAAGTAACGCGAATACTGAACTTTGAGCAGGAATAATGGTAAGAGGTGACAATATGGCAGTATGCTATAAAAAGCTGTGGAAAATGCTGATTGATAAAGACATGATAAAAAAGACTTGCGCTTGCAGACTGGTTTCAGTACGACAGCAATGTCGAAGTTGTCTAAAGATGAAAATGTCAGCATGGATGTATTAGAAAAAATTTGTTCCGTATTAAATTGCGATGTTGGGGACATCATGGAATTTGTTCCTGATAAAAAAGAGGAACCGTAAGGAGGCAAAACATTATGGATCATTCTTATCCGTATATAGCGTCTTTGACCAGAGAACCGTTCCTTTTCTATGAAATGCGTTCCACCGCAAAGCTGATGAGCGAAGGACTCGCAGATGAAGCGATTGTAACAGAAATTGTGGAGCAGAATCTTTTCCAGTATCCGACTGAAAAATCAATTACACGGATGGCAAAAGCCTGTATGAAACGGCTTCATGCTCTGGAAGATGAAACTCTGGTTTCTGCGATTGCATCGCAGCCGACAGAGATAGCAAAGCAGATCTGCTTGTATGCGATGATGAAGCAGAGCCGACTTGTTTGGGAGTTTATGCTGACAGTCATTGGAGAGAAGTACCGGTTAAGGGACACGTCCTTTGGTAAGATAGATTTGAATACATTTTTTATGCGTTTGCAGGAGCAGAATGATACCGTAGCTTCCTGGAGCGACAGCACAATCACAAAGTTAAAACAGATTATTGCCAGAGTGCTTGTGGAAACGGAGTATCTCGACAATCGGGGGGCAGATCATTTGAATCCAGTATGGCTGCATCCTGTTTTGGAGAATGCCATCAGAAGCAATGGCGATACAGCGGTACTGCCAGCGTTTAATTGCTTTTCATACCCGTAAGCGTACAACGAAATGCTCCAGTGAAGCATTTTGTGTAGGAGGTAGCCAATGAATGACATAAAAGAACGTCTGGACAAAGTTCGGGCATTGATTCAGGAGCCAGAGTTCCTGGAAGGCAAGGGACTCAGCAATGAGGTGAATATCAGAATCTTCTGTTATGAGCCGGAAAATGAAATGGTGGTTCGGCATTTTGTAAATCAGATGGAAACCGATCAGTCCCTGGACTGCCATTTGAAGATTTGCAATTTATATAAAACATTTCTCTCTATCTGCGATGGCATGGGCATCACAGATGCGATTTCAGACATGGAAGAAACTGACGGGAGTGCTTATCTTCTGGAGCAGCTAAATTCCGCCATCGGCAATGGAGAGTTTATTGATAAGATCCAGTACGGGCCACATGAACCAGGTGATGTACTGATGCTTACAGGTGTGGGTGAAGTATTTCCATTTATGAGAATCCATACATTACTGGAAGCTTTGCAGCCGTATTTTTCGGATGTTCCGATTCTTGTTATGTATCCGGGTGAGTTTGACGGCCGCCATGTAAAACTGTTCAATTGTCTGACACCAAATGATTATTACCGGGCATTCAATGTGATAGAGTGAGTGTTAGCGAGAAAACTATGCTTGCATATTTGGCGAGCGGCGAACGATAATTATGGACAAAGTCCATAATAGATTAAGGGGGATAAAGCCATGAAGATTCGAGATATGTTTGCGGATGACATCAACCGCAAAATCAATGGTGTAATTAAAGTAGATCAGGCTGCTGACGATGTAATTGAACAGGAGTTAAATGAATACGTCATCACCAGAGAATTGAAAAAACATTTTATTACATTTTTCAAGTATTACGGGGATGCCTTTGATCAGCCCACAGCCGATATGGGTGTGTGGATCTCCGGTTTCTTTGGAAGTGGTAAATCTCATTTCCTGAAAATGCTTTCTTATCTTCTGGAAAATAAAGAAGTAAAAGGTGTCCGCAGTGTAGAGCGTTTCCGTAAAAAATTTGAAGATGATCCGGCAACCTTTATGCTGATTGATCGTGCCACCAAGGGACAGACAGAGACAATTCTGTTTAATATCGACATCGAAGGATTCAGCAATAAAGACAAGACCGCTGTCCTTCGTGTTTTCGCAAAAATGTTTTATAACCATCTGGGATTTTACGGTGAAAATCTGAAAGTTGCCATGATGGAGCGTTATATTGGCCAACAGGGAAAGACGGAGGAGTTCCGTAGAGTTTTTGAGGAAAAAAAAGGAAAATCCTGGCTGGAAATGCGTCGTGCATTTGCGTTCAATGGCAAGTTCATTATTCCAACTCTGATGGAAGTTTTGGATATGAGCGAAGACGATGCACGAGGCTGGTTCAATGATAAAACCGCAACAGAAATTTCTATCGCACAGCTTGTGGAAGATATGAAAGCCTATGTGGATACCAAACCGGCGAACTTCCGTCTGCTGTTTATGATTGACGAGGTTGGTCAGTATGTTGGCACAGATACCGATATGCTTTTAAATCTCCAGTCCCTGACAGAAAAGATTGGCAGTGAGTGCGAAGGTAAGATTTGGGTCATCTGCACTGGACAGGAAGCGATTGATGAAATCATCAAAGTTCGTGCCGATGAGTTCTCCCGTATTCAGGCTCGTTTCAAAACAAGACTGAGCTTATCTTCTTCCTCTGTGGATGAAGTCATCCAGAAGCGTATTTTGAAAAAGAAACCAGAAGCAGCTGCTGATTTGGAAAATGTTTATGAGCAGAATGATTCCGTTTTGCGTAACCTGTTCAGCTTCAGCGGTTCCATTCTGGATATTAAAGGGTATTCTGGTTCGAGGGAGTTCACTGAGAACTTCCCGTTCGTGCCGTATCAGTTTATCATTATGCAGAAGGTATTTGCAGAAATCCGTAAGCACGGAAATTCTGGCAAGCATCTTTCCGGCGGTGAGCGTTCCATGCTTTCCGGCTTCCAGGAGGCGGCACAGAAAATTCAGGAGAAGGACGAATATGCACTTGTTCCATTCTTTCGTTTTTATGATACCGTACACACTTTCCTGGACGGTTCTATTCGCCGAGTTATTGAGCGTTGCCAGAAAGCCGCAGACAATGGTGATGGTATCGAACAGCAGGATGTGGATGTGCTGAAACTTCTGTATCTGATTCGGTATATTGATGATATTCCTTCTAATCTGGATAATACCGTTATTTTGATGGCAGATGATATTCGTGTGGATAAAATTATTATGCGTGAAGCTGTCCGTGGCTGCCTTGACCGTCTGATTAGCCAGAACTATATTGGCAGAACAGGCGATACTTATAACTTCCTGACAGATGAAGAACAGGATATTCAGCGTGAAATCCGGGATACCAATGTGGATACCGCTTCTATCGTGGAGCGTATTGCCCAGATGATTTACGGTGATATTTTTACAACCAAGAAATTCCGCTATGGAAAATATGACTTTGCGTTCGATCAGATGGTAGATGGCATTACGGTCGGCGTGGCTATGGGCGGTATGCGTTTGCGTTTTCTGACCGTTGCAGCCGATGCCGCAGAAAAAACAGAGTTCCGCCTGATGACAGAATCCAAAGGCAACGAAGCCATTGTTGTTCTGGATGATACGCCATACTATGAATCGCTGGAATCTGCCATGAAGATTCGTAAATATGTAAAACAGAGAAACGTAAGCCAGCTTCCAAAGAGTGTGCAGAAAATCATCAGCGATCAGCAGGATGAAGCCGGAAAATACGAGCTGAGTGCCATGACAGAATTGCAAAATGCCATCGAAGGGGCACAGTTTTATGTAGATGGGGAACATCTGGAAATGAAAGGTGGAAATGCCAAGAGTAAAATTGACCAGTCATTGGAATATCTGGTTGCTCATGTATATAGCAAGCTCGATCTGATTACAGAAAATGCGGGCAGTGATGCAGATATTATTGCTATTCTGACTGGTACTGTTACCATGCTCCCAGGCATGGAGCCGAACCGTGATGCTGCTTCTGCAATGGAAGAATATCTGGAAATGCAGGATGCGAAAAAGCTGCCGACTTCTATGGCAGATGTGCAGAGCAAATACAGTGCAATTCCGTATGGCTGGAAGGAAATCGACATTGCTGCGGTTGCGGCACAGCTGATTTATTCCCAGAAAGTAACCATCAAATATGCAGGCAATACCATTCAGCCGGATGACCCGAAACTGCCGGATATGCTCCGTAAAAAGAGTGAAATCGGCAAGGCTTCCATTAGCAAACGTAAAACCATTTCCGCTACCTTGATGCGGGATGTAAAAGAAATGCTCCGTGAGTATTTCGATATTATGGACGTGCCGGATGATGAAGATGGCTTGATTCGCTTTGTAACCGAAAAATTCAGCGAACAGCGGGATTACTATGCTTCTTTGAATGGCCGTTACGAAGGACATAAATACCCGGATCGTGGACTGGTGCAGACAGCTATCAGCCTTATGGATGATGTTCTTTCTCAAAAGAAAGACAATATTGCACTGATTGAGCGTGTACTGAAAAAAGAGGATGACTTGTTTGAAAACAAAGAATCCATGAACAACGGCATTGAGAATTTCTTTAAAACGCAGGTAACGGTATTTGACCAGGCAGTGCAGTTTGAAAAATCTCTGCATGATGATCTTGACCGTATTGCGGAAAATGAAGAAGCTCATAAGGCGCTGAATACCATTCGTCTGATTACGATGGTTCAGCCAGGCAGCAAGTTCAGCTATAACCGGATTCGGGAATTGAATCCACTGATGGATACCGTTCGTACTGCCCATGATAAGATGCTGGAAGAAAAACGTACCGAGGTTCTGGAAACAGTTCGTCAGTGTATGGAAGCAACCCATACTGCCGCAAATGGAGATTCCAAGGCATCCCATTTGATTGAAAAATCAGACAAGTATTTCAGCCAGTGCAAGGAGAAAATTGCAGAATTAAAGAGCCTTGCCCTTCTGGATGCCATGTTCCTGCCAATGTGCCAGTATAAGGATGATATGGTAAGCCATATTGAAACAGTTCTTGCACCGCCGGCTCCGAAGCCGCAGGTTCAGCCGGCTCAGACAGGAAAAGAACCGGTTCCGGCAAAGAAAAAGGTAGTTCGGGCCTATAACCGTCAGGTTGTATTCCAGGCAAAAACCTTGCAGAGTGAAGCGGACATTGATGATTATGTGGAGAAGATCCGTTCTCAGCTGAAACAGTTGCTGAAGAATTGCGACGAGATTAAGCTGAATTAAGGAGACGACTATGGATAAGAATGCGATAAAAAAGTTTGCTGTCTGGGCAAGAACAGAGCTAATCGCCCGTGTTTCATTGAAAGGTGTGGAATACGGTATTACAGAAGAAGGCTATGGAGAAACTGCTGCAGAGATTATATTGGGTACAATAAATGGAAAAATTTTGACGAATGAGGAAAAGAAACAGCGTCAAGCCCTCATTGCCGAGATTAAAGATAAGGGATACAAGCAAGTCATGGAGGAGGTTGCCTACACATGGTTTAACCGTTTCTCTGCCCTGCGTTTCATGGAGGTTAATGGCTACCTTCCCTCCCATGTGCGTGTGTTTACGGACGGGGAGAACAACTTCAAGCCGCAGATTATCACTGAAGCCATTCATCTGGATATGGATGGATTGGATATGGAAAAGGTCTATGGGCTGAAAGAAGCAGAAAAGACGGAAGAACTGTATAAATATCTGCTGATTGTGCAGTGTAACGCCCTGAACAAGATTCTGCCGGGAATGTTCCAGAAAATCAGCGATTACACGGAGCTTCTTCTGCCGGACAATCTACTGAGAGAAGGCAGTGTGATTCAGCAGATGATTGAGTTGATACCGGAGGATGACTGGAAGGATGCGGTGCAGATTATCGGCTGGTTGTATCAGTATTACAACAGTGAGAAAAAGGATGATGTATTCGCTGCACTGAAAAAGAATGTCAAAATTACAAAAGAGAATATTCCTGCCGCTACCCAGCTTTTTACACCGGACTGGATTGTCCGCTACATGGTAGAGAACAGCCTTGGCCGTTTGTGGCTGGAAGGACACCCGGATGCAAAAGAACAGCTTCTTCCGACAGAGGAAGAACAGTCTGCCTATGTTGCCGGAAATCGTAACACGGAAGATACCAAATGGCATTACTATCTGGAAGAAGCTGAACAGGAGCCGGAAGTACAGGCACAGCTGGCAGAAATCCGTAAAGAATATGCCGCACTCACGCCGGAACAGCTGAAAGTCATTGACCCTTGCTCCGGTTCCGGTCATATCCTTGCGTATATGTTCGATGTGCTGATGAAGATTTACGAATCCTACGGCTATACTGCCCGTGAGGCGGTGGCAAGCATTGTGGAGAATAATATTTATGGACTGGATATTGATGACCGTGCGGCACAGTTGGCTTACTTTGCTGTAATGATGAAAGCTCGCCAGTATGACCGCCGGTTCTTCAGCCGTGGCATTCAGCCCCATGTGTATGCCATTGTGGAGAGCAACCATGTGGACAAGTTTGCCGTAGAGTATTTCTGCAATGGGGATGCCAGACTGAAAACGGCAATGGATACCATTATCAGCGAACTGCATGACGCAAAGGAATATGGCTCGATTCTGACGGTAACTTCGCAGGACGGGTCTGCTTTGTATGAGCGATTTGCGGAGATTATGGAAGATATCCATATGTCCCGTGAGACGGCACTGAGGGAATTACTGCCGTTGGTGCAGGTGGCAGAAGCACTGGCGCAGAAGTATGATGTGGTGGTGACGAATCCGCCATATATGGGTAGTTCCGGTATGAGTTCTAAACTGTCTAACTTTGTAAAGGAGAATTATCCGGATAGTAAGAGTGATTTGTTTGCAGTCTTTATTGAACGCTGTAATGAAATGACTAGGAAAAATGGATACCAGACAATGATCACACAACATGCTTGGATGTTCCTTTCTGGCTTTGAAAAATTGCGGAACAAACTTTTAGTGTTTGATATTGTAAATATGGCACATTTAGGCATAGGAACCTTTGAGGACTTAAATAGTAAGGTTGTACAATCTGTTTCTTTTGTATTTCGGAAAGCATATCATGAGAAATACAAAGGATGTTATAATCGCCTTTTTGAAAAGCAAGGTTTACAGGAGGACAATGCAAAAAAAGAAATTTGGCTTGTGTTAGGGACGTATAAATTTGTAGCAACACAGACTAATTTTTCCCAAATACCAGGTTCTCCAGTTGCATATTGGGTAAGCAATAGACTGTTTCATATTTTCTTGGATTATCCAAGTCTTGAGAATTATGCATCTCCCAAGCAAGGGTTAATAACTGGAGATAATGAACGATTTTTAAGGTTTTGGCATGAAGTGCCTAAAGTAGATATCGCATTTGAGCGAAACGATACAGTGAAATGGATGCCAATTAACAAGGGCGGAGATTTTAGGCGGTGGTCTGGCAATCAAGAATATGTTATTAATTGGGAGAATAAAGGTGTTGAGATTTTAAATTTTAAAGATACAAAGGGGAAACTTCGGTCACGTCCACAAAATCTTTCTTATAATTTTAAAGAAAGTATTAGTTGGTCATTAGTTACGAGCGGAGGATTTTCTGCTCGTTATTATCCGGAATATTTTATGTTTAATGTGGCGGGTATCTGTTGCTTTCCAGAATCACATTTAAACTATATATTAGGGCTGTTAAACACCAAAATAACATCAATCATTACACAAATATTGAATCCGACTATCAATATGAATGCGGGCGATGTTGCAAAATTGCCTATAGTGGTTTCAGATAAAAAAGAACCAGTTATTGAATCTTTGGTCAAAGAACTGCGCTATGATTCAAAACAAGATTGGGATTCCTTTGAAACCTCATGGGATTTTCAACACCATCCACTGCTCCGCAAAGTTTCTACCATTGCCGAAGCATTTGACCAATGGCAAGCTGAATGTGACGACCGTTTTAACCAGCTGAAGGCCAACGAGGAAGAACTGAACCGTATCTTCATCGACATTTACGGCTTGCAGGAAGAACTGACACCGGAGGTTGAGGATAAGGATGTAACTGTCCGCAAGGCAGACCTTGGACGGGATATTCGTTCTTTCATTTCCTATGCGGTTGGCTGTATGTTTGGCCGCTACTCTCTGGATGTGGATGGACTTGCCTATGCCGGCGGCGAATGGGACAACAGCAAGTATGCGTCTTTCCCTGCCGATAAGGATAACATTATCCCGATTTGTGACGATGAATATTTTGAGGATGATATTGTGGGTCTGTTCGTAGAGTTTGTGAAAACAGTTTACGGTACTGACACACTGGATGAAAACCTGAAATTCATTGCCGATGCTTTGGGCGGCAAAGGTCAGCCGAAAGATGTTATTCGCAATTACTTCCTTAACGATTTTTATGCCGACCATTGCAAGATTTACCAGAAACGCCCGATTTACTGGCTGTTTGACAGCGGCAAGAAGAATGGCTTTAAGGCGCTGATTTATATGCACCGCTATCAGCCGGACACCATTGCCCGTATCCGTACCGATTATGTGCATGAACATCAGGCTCGTTATCGTACAGCTATTGCCGATCTGGAACAGCGTATAGCCAATGCTTCCACCGGCGAGCGTGTGAAACTAAATAAAAAGCTGACTGCTTTGCAGGCTCAAGATACCGAGATCCGTACCTATGAGGAAAAGATTCATCACCTTGCCGACCAGATGATCTCCATCGACCTGGATGACGGTGTGAAGAAGAACTATGCAATGTTTCAGGATGTTTTGGCTAAAATAAAGTAAAGGAGTCTGATAAGCAGTGGAACAGAAATCTCAAAAAACGAAAAAAATTCGTGAAAAAGAAAATGCAATTTTGGATTCAGTGAGTCCAAAATTCAACAGAAGCATGATTGCTTATCACGAAACCGGAGATTTATTTGCCGATACCTGTGAAATTGTAGAAAGTGCCCAGAGCATAGCTTATGCTGCCGTTGATACGATTCTGGTTCAGAGGAACTGGTTGATTGGCAAGCGAATTGCAATGGAGTGTCTGGACGAAAAGGGAAAAGCAGACTATGGTAAAAAGACAATGAAGAAGTTGTCTGCCGAATTGAAAGAAAAATATGGAAAAGGCTTTGACTTTAGCAGCTTATACAAGTATGTGAAGTTCCATCAGGAGTTTCCTCAAATTTTGGACTCACTGAGCCCAAAGTCTGGTCGGCCGCTGTCATGGACGCATTATAGAATTTTACTTCAGGAAACATCACCAGAAGCACGAGCATGGTATGCGAAGGAAGCTCAGGAGCAGGCATGGTCTGTTCGTACATTGCAGCGGAATGTTTCTTCTCAATACTACTATCGGATGTTGATGTCCCAAAATAAAGAACCTGTTGAAAAAGAAATGAAGGAACTGACTGCTTCTTATCAGGCAGATAAGTTAGAGTTCATCAAAAATCCGGTCATAGCGGAATTTCTGGGTCTGGCTTCTAATGCGGACTTTACGGAGAGTGAGTTAGAACAGCGAATTATTACACATATTCAGAAATTTCTTATGGAAATGGGAAAAGGATATGCTTTTGTTGCAAGGCAGCAACACATTCGCACAGAAAAAGAGGATTACTATATTGACCTTGTTTTTTATAATTATATCCTGAAATGTTTTGTTCTGATTGATTTGAAAACGACTAAAATCACGCATCAGGATGTTGGGCAAATGGATATGTATATTCGTATGTATGATGAAATGAAACGAAATGAGGGAGATAACCCTACATTAGGGATTGTTTTATGCTCTGATACGGATGAGGATATTGCGAAATATTCCGTCCTTCACGGACATGAACAGCTTTTCGCATCAAAGTACAAAACTTGTCTTCCATCGGAGGAACAGCTTCGAGAAGAAATCGAAATTCAAAAGAGATTTTATTATTTACAAAAAAAGGAAGATGAAGAACTGAGTGAGGATAGTTAAATTCTAAAGAAATATATAAGATAATTGAATGGCGTTCATACCGCCGCTAAAGTGCCGGAAAGGTGCCGGAAAAAGAAAAAGGAAAGGAAGGTAGAGGATGGATACCGATAAAGTAATACAAGACTTGAACCGGCGGTTTGCTGCCCCTTTGCCGGAATTCTATCAGCGTCGTATCATCTTCTGGTACGATGAAGATAAAGAATTTGAGGACAAGTTGGACGAGGTGGTTCTTGAAAATGCAAAGGTGGTTGCACTGACTGGAAATAACGCATTTTCTGTGAAGAAGCTGCTTTCTGTAGACGATTTGACCACAAACTATTTGGTTTACAGTCCACTGGCGCACAACCGCCCGGATGATAACTGGCTTTTAGATATAGAGCTTTACAGCGAGGAGTTCCGGGCAGATTTGATTTCTATTTGGATGGATGAGATGGGACTTGCATTGAATCCGGCCATGAGAAAGCAGGTGAAGAATTATCGTGCCTATTTCAATGCGAAACACCGTCGTTTGAAAATCAGCACTCAGAATAAAGTTCCGGCAACTCCGGCACAGCTGCATATGGCTGTTATGGCAACCATCTGCGGATTGAATGATGCACAGCCGAACCAGATTTTACGCAGTGTGTTCCATGCAGGACTTGATTTGAACAGCAATACGGTTTATCAGGATTTCGTAAAGTATCATGCAGACGGTGCGTTCTGGGCGATGGTTCGCCAGGGATGCGGATTTTCTGAGGAAGAACCTGACCTTGGACGGCTGGCAATTCATTTGCTGTTGACAGCTGCTACCCGTACCATGCGGCAGGAATATCTTGCCGGACTGGACGGATTTATTTCTATGCCGCACCAGGCGTATTGCTACGATTTCATTTCGGGATGGCTTCATAGCAATGATATTGGGCAGCTTTGTGATGTGGCAAAATATGTGGAAGATGAAGCATGTCTGCATCAGCGGTTTGAAAAACTAACGGTTGACGATCTGGTTGGTACAGAGTGCTTCCCATGCATCAACGAAGTGATTTTGACAAAGCTGATGACCGAAATCAGCGACCATATCATTGATGTGGATACCATTACGGGGGCGGTGGAGAAACGTAGAACCTGTGCATGGTATGAGCCATTTGAGAATTTTTATGACGGTATTTTGCAGGTCGCAAATATGCAGAGCTTCTTCAAGGAACACTCTGCCGGATTCCATACCGCAGAAGCAAAGGGCATCTGGAAGGAATACACCGAAAGCTATTACCAGATGGACACTTACTACCGTTTGTTCCACCTGAGTTTCCAAAAGAGCCTGGAAACTTCCAATATTTTGCTGGACGATCTGTTCAAGCACGTTGTTGATAAAGTGGAAGGACTTTATACGCACTGGTTCTTAGGTGAACTGGGTAACAACTGGTCGGATGTGTGTGCAGACGAACTGGCAACCTATGGCAAGGTTCTGGAAGTACCGCAACAGGAAGAATTTTATTGTTCTCGCATTAAAACTTCAGATACCAAGGTATTTGTGATTATTTCGGACGCTATGCGTTATGAAGTGGCGGCAACGATGGCAGATCAGCTTCGCAGAGAAACACGGAGTAAGGTTTTTCTCAGCAGTATGCAGAGTATCTTCCCTTCTATCACAAAGTTTGGTATGGCAGCATTGCTTCCACATAAGGAACTGACGGTAGAACTTCGGAACGATATTTTGACTGTGCTGGCAGATGGGCAGTCTACGGCAAGCGGCTATCGTGATAAGGTTCTGAAATCAGAAGATCCGGCGAGTGTAGCATTGAAATATAATGACATTATCGCCATGAAGCGGGCAGAACGAAGTGCATTGGTGAAAGGAATGGATGTAGTTTACATCTATCATGATACCATTGATGAAGCAAGCCACACTTCTGATACCGCTGTTTTTGCCGCCTGTGATAAAGCTATTTCAGAGCTGAAAAACCTTGTGCGTATTATTGTAAATGAATTTGGCGGTACAAATATTTTGATTACAGCTGACCATGGATTCCTTTATACATACAGCCCGTTGGCTGAGGATGGCAAAGTAGGAAAAAATGACTTTTACGATGTGGACAGGGAAAGCATAAATGATCTTAAAAAAGAAAGTGCGAAACGCTGTGTGGAGTATGGCAGACGATATGCAATCGTGCAAAAAGGCGTACAGCCAAACTATTTATTGCCTGTGAAGTTCCTGGACGGGAAGTCTGACTTTGGCGGTTTTGCACCAAGAGAAAGCATTCGCATTAAGATGAATGGTGGCGGCATGAACTTTGTGCATGGCGGTATCAGCTTGCAGGAAATGGTTGTTCCGGTCATCGAGTATCACTATCTCCGCAACGATTCTATGGAGTATAAACGTAATAAGCAGAAATATGATACCAAGCCGGTAATGGTTAATCTGTTATCAGCAAACCGTAAAATCAGTAATATGATTTTTTCTCTGAATTTCTATCAGAAGGATGCAGTTGGCGCCAACCGTGAATCAGCTACCTATCAGGTTTACTTTACGGATGAAAATGGCAGGCAGATTAGTGATGTTCAGAAGATTATTGCAGATAAGACAAGCGATAATGATGCGGAGCGTACTTTCCGTTGCCAGTTTAATCTGAAATCTCTGAAATACAGCAATACTGCTACTTATTATCTGGTCATTGCAGACGAACAGGGATTGCAGATGCCGGAACGTGAGCCATTCCAGATTGACATTGCTTTTGCGGTGGATGAGTTTGATTTCTTTCGCTAAGCACCGTAGGAGGATGGAAAGATGGATATCCAGAAAAGTTTGACCGGCTGCTCTGCGGTGGTATCTGGTGTATTGTTCAGCTGGACTATGAAGTGGAAGGCGGCAACAATTTTGGCATTGAGGATATTGACGGAAATCCGCTTCGTTCCAAACAGAAAAAGCAGAAAGATATTTCTCCAATCAGTATCCGTAAGCTGACACCGATCCAGATGCCGCACGTTGATATTGATGAATTGAAGCAGGGACGAAAGGCATTTACCAAAGATGAATGGCTTGATATTACCGATGATTACGGCTTTATCAGCGATTATCAGGACTTGCAGGGTATCGGAATGACAGACAAGCTGGCACTTCCTACACTGAAATTAGGAGGGCATGAATGGCTATTGAGAAGGTAATCATTCAGAATTTTAAAAAATATAAAGAACCATTTGAAATTTGTTTAACAGTGAGGTTGTGCAGGAATATCTTGAATCAATAGAATCTGGTCATCCGACTCCTCCACCTCAAATAATGATTGAGATATATTTTAAGAGAGGTTCTCGTTTAGCAGAGATGAGAAAATGCTGAGATTCATCCCAGTGAAATCGGTACTGATTGATTCATCAAATTATAGATACCAAAACGGATCAGATGTTATTAACAAAAAATAAGTGATGCTTCAACAGTGATGAGTGGAAAAATAATATTAAGCGCTGACCAAGGAGTTCAAAATTCATGGAAGCCAAGTCTGGTTACTCAGGTCGATGGAATACCGTTTGCACATGCTGGAACAGGAACTCAATGTGTGATAAAGACGCAGCTGGCTTTGAGTCCTAAACAGGCAGAAAAAGCAAACATTATTTTGGTTGAGGAGCCAGAAAGTCACCTGTCATTTTCAAGGTTGAGCGAATTGATGGTGGTTATTCAAAAAGCTGCGTCAGGCAAACAAATTATTGCATCTACGCATAGTAGTTTTGTGGAGAATAAGCTTGGGTTAGAAAATCTGCTTTTACTTTCAGAGAGTAATTGCTGTTCGATGAAAGATTTGAAGAAAGATACTTTTGAATTTTTCAAAAAAGTAGCAGGATATGATACTTTAAGGATAATTCTATGTAAAAAGGCGATTTTAGTGGAAGGCGATTCGGATGAAGTGGTTGTTCAAAGAGCATATATGGATACACATAATGGCAGACTTCCAATCCAGGATTGCATTGATGTAATGACTGCAGGCGGTGTTACGTTTAAACGTTATTTGGAAATTGCACAGGTTCTAAAGAAATAAACTGCTGTTGTTACGGATAATGATGGTGATATTGAGGCTGTAAAAACGAAATATAAAGAATACGAAGGTCTTTCTTATATCCACATTTTTGTTGATGAAACAGCAGATACCAGTAATCTAAAACTGTCTGACAAAGATTTTAATTACAAAACTTTAGAGCCGGAGTAATAAATGAAGATGCGATAAAGGGTTATGTTGGATCATTAAGAAAGATAGCTTTGCTATATTGGAATATTGAATTGACAGAAGATTATGAAAAGGATAAAGATAAGTATTCTGCAATTTTAAAAATTGTATCGTCCAGGTTTTTGTATTCAACTAGCGGGGTGCTAAACTTATACAAATTATTTATTGAGGAAATTATTGATAGATATGCAAATGATGAGGCTTACATAAGTTTACTGATTCCTTCGTCAATAATGTCTGATAAAACTTGCCTAAAATTAAGAACACATATGTTGATGGATGCAAAAATAAAAATTGTTAATCCTTTCATTTGAGGATATTTAATAATTGTTATAAACTATCATAAAAAATGCCGTCAACCCTTGAAAACTCTAAATTTAAGCAAGTCAACTTTATTTTATTCATTACATCATTTTATATCGTTTCCCTCATGATTACAAGTGCTGATAAGGGCAAAAATGAGGGAAAGGGAAAACTATAATATCAAATAATAAATAATGAAAAGGTAATCGCTCTGAAAGATATGCTTAAATTTTAGAATGCTAGGAGTTGATGATATGAATTTTATTTCTGCAAGGTACAATATGTACCATAATGGCATTGATATTACTATCTTTGATGGCTACATATTACGAATTGACTGTAATAAGGCTGAAACAGGATTGAAAACTACACCATAGACAGACCATGTGCTAAATGCGCTGGCGATAGACAATCCACTCGAATACGCAAGATCAAAAAAAACAGGAAGTTGTATCAGATTATCACAATTTTGAAACTACAAGCAATATTCTCTATTCTGCTTATTGGAGCAAATAATAAATGACTGTCATCAAGTAATGAAGGGAAATATCCTTCTTCTGCTTCATAAACATCAACAGTATTATTTCCTAACACTAACATAACATTTTTTGCAAAATGTTGAACATCACCCGAAACCACACAGTGAACAGCTTTTACTCTGCCCATGATTTGCGTTTTTTCAATTAAATTAATATTAGTTTCAACTTGATATATTATTTTTCGTGACAATAAAATTCCTTCAAAACTGTAAACAAGATAGTCCACATGATTTTCATGGAAAGTAATAAATTCCATTTTTGTATCTGAATATGACAGTAAAAAGACACTGTTCATATCTGCAATTGCTTCACTTTTCCAATCAGAAAGAATATTACCGTTCTCGTCGATTTCCAAAACATGTATCGTACAAAGAGAGTTGCTCCATTTTCCGCAAGTAACAAAACATTTATCTCTGGTAACTGTCGGATATCCATTCCATATATTTTCAAGAATATACTGTTTTCTTGTTTTATATAATCCGTTTTTATCAAACTGATAAACAAACAATTTATCATATTTTTTATGGTTGAATAAATCAATTTGATAGGAGCAACATTGATTATTTAGGCAGAATATCGCATCCATTCCAAGATCTTTGCGTACTATCTCTTTAGTAATGCGAAAACGATTTTGCAATGGAAGAACAATTTCACCCTCACGCTCTGTGCTGGTTGAACTAAGGCTCACCCAAGCCGTATTATCCTGTGCTGTCAAAAACTGGGGATTTACACCTTTATCTTCAGTAAGTGCATTAAGTAGCTCAAAATTCTTATCCAAAAATAAATAGTCGATGTGATACCGGCTTTGACCATCGTCACACTTAACAGCAAAAACCCATTCCTCATTCATGCAGTCCCAAAAATGATCACAAACACAAATAGGTTTATTGGCAAGGACTGTAATAGCCCCGTTTTCTTTTTTTACCTGATAATGAGTTAAAGAGGTTTGCAATTCATTCATTATATTTACCTCCGACAATAATAAATTCCGATTGGATTTTCACAAAATCTAAGGGATTTAATAACTCTTATATTTTGTTTTCATGAACTGCTCTAACTACTGAAAACATTAAATTTGTGCAAGGTGAGCATTCCCTTAGATTTTCCCTTATGTTATTTTCTCCCTCTTGCTGTTATGAAGCCTAATGAGGGAAACTTTAAAGGAAAGAAAAACCTATAACACATTATAACACAAAACAATTAAGGCGTGGGAACTGATTTGATATGCTTGTAAAAATTATGAAAGGACAAAGAAAATGAATCTAATATACGCAAGGTACAATATGTACCACAACAGTATTGACATTACTACATTTGACGGTTACATTCTACGGATTGACTGTAACAAAGCAGAGAAAGGATTAAAAAACACAGCATGGACAGACCATGTACTAAATGCACTGGCAATAGATAATCTGCTTGAAACATGCAACCCATCGGACACCGATGGGTTTGTTTTATCTCAACAACGAAATACAGATATTTATAGATGCAGAGGATAATCAGGAAAGTTTGACATAAAAATGCTTAAAATCTTTTACAAAATGCTTTTAAGCATTTTTCATTTTGCTTTTTAATCTCTTTCAAAATGCCAAAAGAAATATATATCCAAAAGAGCTTATTATTTATACAGAATAAAATTTCTCCAAAGTCGAGAGCATTTTCTCTTGACTGACAGGTTTTGTCAGATGTGCATTCATTCCTGCATCAGTTGTCCTTCTTATATCTTCACTATATGCGTCTGCTGTCATAGCTATTATTGGGACTGTTACAGCGTCAGTTCTTGGCAATGTCCGGATTGATTTTGTAGCGGTCAGACCATCCATCACAGGCATTCTCACATCCATTAACACAGCATTAAAAGTATTCTCAGGCGAATTATTAAAAATATTAACAGCAATCTGTCCATTTTCTGCCGTCATTACTTCAATCCCTTCATCTTCCAGCATAAATTTTGCAATTTCCATATTCAGTGGGGTATCTTCAACTAACAGGACTTTCATGCCGTCCAGATGGGCGTTCCGTTCCTGTATGCTTTCCATTTTATTCTCTTTCTCTGCAATGCCAGACATTATCCCTGTATCAAATGTTACCTCCACAGTAAATTTACTGCCAACTCCCGGCTTGCTTGCTACCTTGATAATCCCCCCCATCAAATCAACCAGTTTTTTTGTAATAGCCATTCCCAATCCGGTTCCCTTATACCCATTGCAATTTCCGCTATTTTCCTGTGTAAAGGAATCCCAAATTTTTTCCAAAAAATCCGGTTTCATACCAATTCCGGTATCCTCAATCTCAAAATGGTATGTCGCCTTTCCGTCTCCAGCAGAAACCTCCTTTACCTGAAAAAAGATTTTCCCTCCATCCGGGGTAAACTTAATGGCATTTGATAAAATATTGATAAGTACCTGGCGCAGATGTAATTCATCGCCAATTAGCAGAGGATGATGGAATATACCAAACTCCCTGACAAAATCCACCTTTCTCTGTGCCAGCAGACTTTCTGCAATTAGTGCACAACCGTTAATCACCTCACGTATATCCATCCGTTCATGGTTCATAACCATTCTGCCGCTTTCAATCCGGCTCATATCCAAAATATCGTTAATCAGGGATAGCAGATGTTTGGAAGAACTGTCAATTTTCCCTAGACAATCAAGAACCCTATCTTTATCATCAAAATGTTTCATGGCAATACCTGTCATTCCAATAATGCCATTCAGGGGTGTCCGTATATCATGGGACATATGGGATAAAAAAGCACTTTTTTCCCTGCTGTTGTTCTCTGCCCGCAAAACGCTCTCTTGTAATGACAGATTTTCTGTTTCCAAAACCGCAATTTTCTTTTTTAACTTTTTCACTGTTTTCTTCTTTTTCATAGCTCCTCCATTCCAGTAATTATCTTGTTTACACAAGTTATTTTATACGATTTCCATCTGATAAACCATAAAGGGCAGATAACAAGTATGTTAAAACTGCGTTAAAAATATGCCGGGCATAGCCCTTATACGGGCTGTTTTCCGGCATATATTTATCTTTATTATTTTTTAGAAAATGCAATCGTTACCACCGTTCCCACATCCACAGTACTTTCCAGACTGAGCTTTGCATGGTGGTACAGAGCGCCATGCTTTACTATGGCAAGACCAAGACCTGTTCCACCTACCTTTTTGGAATGGCTTTTATCCACCCGGTAAAAGCGTTCAAACACCCTGTCCTGATGTGATATAGGAATCCCGATTCCCGTATCACGCACAATCACATTCACGCCATCTCCCGTCTGGTTTACCAAAACATCCACCGTACCATTTTCCTTGTTATATTTAATCGCATTGTCACAAAGGTTATAGAGCATTTCCTCCAAAATTTTATGCACGCCTATAATCTCTGCCCTGCCGCCAATCAAATGAAAGGTAATATTCTTCTTATCGGCTTCTTTTTCCAACCGTCCGATTACTTCCTTTGACAATTCATATAAATCCACCGTTTCCTTTTCATAAGGAATACTCTGCCCGTCAAGTTCAGAAATCTTAATAATATCATTGACTAACGTAATCAGCCGCTGTGCCTCATCATAAATGGATTTTGAAAAGTCAGTCACATCATTTTCCAGAACATCGCCTGCTTTCATCAGTTCGGCAAAGCCAGAGATAGACGTCAGCGGAGTTTTCAGTTCATGGGAAACATTTGCCGTAAACTCCCGGCGCAGCATATCCCTTTTTTCACGTTCCGTAATATCCAGAATAACCACAACGGCCCCAATTACGGATTCCTTCTCATAAACCGGATTGGCAATCAGACTGTAACTGCGTTCCTCCCGCACCATCGTATTCTCTGCCTTTATTCCTGACAATACATCGGATATAACGCCTCTGAACTCTTTTGCCCGGCAGAACAGCAGGACACTCCTGTCTGCCGGAGGGGTAATCTCAAGCAGGTTTAATGCGGCAGAATTATAGGTCAGGAGATTGGAGTCTGCATCAATAACCAGAAAGCCCTCACTCATATTTTCTGTAATAAGGTTAAATTCTTTCTGTTTTTTGCGGGCGTCCGCAAGCTGTTCCCCTATCGTTTCTTTCTGGTCTGCAATTTTCCGCAACAGAGGTGTTAATTCCTCATATGTGTCATTATTTTCCGGTATTTCCAAATCCAGTTTGTTAATTGGTTCTATAATGGCTTTTGATACCCTTGCGGAAAGCACCAGTGTTAAAATCAATGCGACAAACATAATGAATAAAATCGGCTGAAGCATCCCCATCAGAATGGTTACTACCGTATACTGTTCTGTCGAAACCCGCAGTATGCTGCCATCGGAAAGCCGTATGGCATAATTCACTGTTTTTTCCGTCAGGGTTTTGGAGTACCTCGTACTCATGCCCTTCCCCTCTTTCATTGCCGTTTTAATTTCATCCCTGTCGGCATGATTATCCAGTTCGGACACATCTGCCCTGCTGTCGAACAATACCGTTCCATTTTCATCAATCCATGTGATACGGTTATTTCCGGCAAGTCTGTTATTCTTGTTATCAAAACTGTCAAAATATCCGGCTCCCTCATTTTCAAGAGCATGTGCCAGAAAGCCGGCCTCATTGGCAAGCTCTTTCTGTATCTGCTTTTCAAAAAAATGAAACAAAAGCCCCATAATCAATGCAATGGTAGCTGCCAATACAAGACAGACGGTAAGCAGTGACGAACGAAAAATTTTTTTATTCATTCCAATCGCCTCCTAATTTATAACCGATTCCTTTTATAGTCTGAATGAGTTTTCCGGCATCCCCCAGTTTTACCCGCAGTTTCCGGATATGCACATCCAGCGTCCGGGATTCTGTATAATATTCCCCCCAGACACTGGTTAAAAGCCTGTCACGTTCCACTACATTGCTCTCTGCCTCCAGCAGAACCATCAACAGCAGATATTCCTTATAGGAAAGCGATACCGCTTCCCCTGATACCGTAATAATATGTTTTGCAGGATTAACATACAGCCCGCCAATCGTATACGTTCTGTCATCCTGCGTTTTTTTGGAACGCCTCAGTACCGCCCGGATCCTTGAAATCAGTTCCATCGTTCCAAAAGGCTTTGCCACGTAATCATCCGCTCCCATATCAAGGCCTGTGACCTTATCAAATTCACTGCCCTTTGCGGTAAGCATAATCACAGGGATATGCGCAGTCGCTGCATTACCTTTCAGTTTATTCAGAATCGACAACCCGTCTTCTTCCGGCAGCATAATATCCAGCAAAACCAATTCCGGCAGTTCCGTATTTAGTCCCTGCCAAAATTCCTTTGGAGAAGAATGCCCCTGTACTTCAAATCCCTCTTTTGACAGCGCATAGCATACCAGCTTTCTTATATTATCATCATCTTCCAGCAGATAAATCATGTTAACCGATTCCTCCTTTGGTGGAGCTTTCCTTATTTTCAGGTCTTTTCCGATGCTCTCCGGTAATGGAATAAATAACCCATTCCGCAATATTTTCTGCATGGTCGCCAATCCGCTCAAAATATTTTGCAATCATCAGCAAATCCATAAGAGCCTCCGCATCGTCGTGTCTCTCCGTTATTGATTTTATCAACTCCCGCTTTACCTTGTCAAATAAATCATCCACGATATTATCATGTTCAATTACCAGCCAGGCAATATCCAGATTCATTTTTACAAAAGATTCAATACTTTCTGACACCATTTTGATCGCTGCTTCTGCCATTTCCCGGATATGGGTTTCGCCAAGCGTTCCCTTTTTTGCCACATAAGGTGCAATCTCCACAATATCCGATGCCTGATCTCCAATCCGTTCCATATCGGATATCATTTTCAAAGCGGCTGAAACAACTCTCAAATCTTTTGCCACGGGCTGCTGCTGCAAAATCAGTTTCAGGCAGAGGGTTTCGATATCACGCTCTTTTTTATCAATCTGCGTATCCGCATCCAGACACATATTTTTGCTGTTTTCTTCATTATCCGTAAGATATTTTACCGCATTGGTAATTGCCTCCTCGCATAAGGCTCCCATGGTAACAAGTTCTGTATTAAGCTGCGATAACTGTCTTTCAAATTTATTCCGCATTATCCAAACCTCCCTGTAATATAATCCTCTGTCCTCTGGTCAGACGGTGTGGAGAACATGGTCTGCGTATCATCAAACTCCACCACCTCGCCCAGCAGGAAGAATGCTGTCTTATCTGCAATCCGCACTGCCTGCTGCATATTGTGGGTTACCATAATAATCGTATATTTTTCCTTCAGTTCCATTGCTAAATCTTCAATCTTTGAAGTGGAAATAGGGTCAAGGGCAGACGTCGGTTCATCCATCAGAAGGACTTCCGGCTCTACCGCCAGTGCCCTTGCAATGCAGAGCCTCTGCTGCTGGCCGCCACTCATGCCCAATGCACTCTTTTTCAAACGGTCTTTGCATTCCTCCCAGATTGCCGCCTGCGTCAGGGAACGCTCCACGATTTCATCCAACTTAACCTTTGATTTGATTCCATGTATTCTTGGACCATAGGCAATATTATCATAAATACTCATTGGAAACGGATTCGGTTTTTGAAAGACCATGCCAACACGTTTCCGCAAAATGTTTACATCAATCCCCTTGTAAATGTCAATGCCGGAGAGCATAATTTCTCCTTCGATACGGCAGCTTTCCACCAAATCATTCATCCGGTTCAATGTTTTCAGATAAGTGGATTTTCCACAGCCAGAGGGGCCAATCAGCGCAGTGATTTTCTTTTCCGGGATTTCCATGTTGATACTTTTCAGGGCATGGCTCGCACCATACCATAAGTTTAAATTCTTTGTCGTGATAATGTGTTCCATAACTTTAACCTCGTTTCTGTTTCAGTCTAACCGCCGCTATCTTTGCCGACATATTGATAAGAAAGGTAAGTACAAGCAATATAGCGGCAACCGCAAACGCAACATCAAACTGCCCGCGCTCTTTCGCATATACATACATGGCAACGGTCAGGGTAGAACCCGCATTTCCCGCCTGCACTGCCTCTGGTACGGACAGCAGTTCATTTGCCATCCCTGCCGTAAAGAGAAGTGCGGCACTTTCACCTACCACTCTGCCCACCGATAAGATACAGCCGGTAACAATCCCATCAATGACACAGGGAATGACAACTGTACGAATCATATACCATTTGCCTGCCCCTAATCCAAGCGAACCTTCCCGGTATGCTTTTGGCACCGTTTTCAGGCTTTCCTGTGTGGTGCGTATAATCGTGGGCAATGTCATGATTGCCAGGGTGAGCGAACCGGCCATCAGACTGGTTCCCAGAGAGAAAAACTGCACAAACAGGAGCATTCCCACCAGTCCATATATAATTGATGGGATTCCGGCAAGGGTTTCTGTTGCCAGTTCAATGACCCGTACCAGTTTTTTATTCTTTGCATATTCGTTCAGATAAATCGCAGCCCCTACCCCAAGCGGCAGTACAATTACAAGCGTTATGATAATGATATATAAGGTATTCAGGATGTTTGGCAGAATCCCGACCGTACCACGCAAAAGGCTTGGTTTCGTAGAAACAAGCATCCATGAGATATGTGGAATGCCCCGGTACAGGATATATCCAATCAGTCCGAGCAGGAGAGAGCAAATCAATCCTGCTGATAAAACCATCATCAGCTTTAAGATAGTATCCTTAATTTTTCTTGCTTTCGATATTGTATCAGTCACATGTATTTCCTCCATTTTCCTCAAGAACGCTGTTTTTGCGTTCTTGATAGGTTTGCCTTAGTTCCACTTGGCATGGTATTTTCATGCAATAGTGGAACTTCAAACCTTTTTTTTAATTACTACATTTAATATCAGGTTAATTGCCATAATGAACAGAAAAAGCACCAGTGCGATGGAAAATAATGCCTGTCTCTGTAAGCCGGAAGAATAGGACATTTCACTGGCAACAGCAGTAGTCAGAAACCGGACGCTGCCAAACAGTTTCGGCATATTGGCAACATTTCCCGCTACCATCATAACCGCCATCGCTTCCCCGACTGCCCTGCCAATGCCTAATACAACCGCAGTGACAATGCCGCTTTTTGCGGCAGGCACAACCACCTTAAATACGGTTTCCGTCTTTGTCGCCCCCAGAGCAAGAGAAGCCTCCTCATATTCCTTTGGCACCGCCCCGATTGCCGTTTCCGATACGGAAATGACAGAGGGCAGAATCATAACAGCAAGGACAAGAATTGCCGAAAAGAGGTTTGCACCATCCGGGAGATGAAATATCTCCCTTACGCATGGAACAATGATGATCATTCCCACCAGCCCATAAACGACAGACGGGATTCCGGCAAGCAAATCTACCACATTCCTTACTGCACTGCTAACTTTCTTTGGGGACATCTTTGCCAGAAAAATAGCACATAGCAGTCCAATCGGAACTCCTATGAGGATTGCCCCCAGAGTTCCGTATACGGATGTCAGGATAAAGGGAAGGATTCCATAGGAAGGCTTTGCAGAAGTAGATGCCCAGACCTTCCCAAACAGGAAATCTCCCAGACCGATATCCCGTATTGCCGGAATGCCGCTTATCAAGAGAAATATAGTAATTAGGACGACAAACAGCATCGTCAGCAGACCACATACCAAAAACAACAGGTTCATTGCCCTTTCCATCCACCTTGCTGTCTTTTTTATCTTTTCCATAACAGCCCCTCCTGTAATTACCGTTTGACAGGAACAGCACCTGCCTCTGTAATAAGGCTGTCTGCCTGTTCGCTGGTAGCGAAGTCGAAAAACTCCTGTGCAGCTTTAGAAAGAGCAGTGTCCTTTTTTGTGACCAGCACGAAGTTTCTCTGGACTTTGTATTTCCCATCCTGAATACTTTCTGTTGTCGGGCTTACCCCTTCCACGCTGACCATCTTTACCGTATCACCAACCGAGGCAACCGATGCATAGCCAATGGCATTTGGATTGCCGGATACCGTCTGCACGACATCGCCCGTAGACGTAAGTTCCTGTGAATACTTGCATTTATCCTTTGTGCCTGTCACTTCCTCAAAACCGTCTCTTGTGCCGGAAGCCGCCTCACGCCCAATACAGACAATCGGTGCGTCGCTGCCGCCAACCTCTTTCCAGTTGGTAATCTCACCACTGTAAATCTTCCCTATCTGATCAATTGTTAAATCTGTTGCCGGATTATCAGGATTGACTATGATTCCGATTCCATCAATGGCAACTACCGTTCCCTGTAAATCTGCTGTTTCATCTTCCTTCAGGTCACGACTTGCCAGTCCGATATCACATCTTCCTTCCGCTACTGCCTGTATACCGGAACTAGAACCCGTTGGATTGTATGTAACCTTTATATTTCCATGTTCCTCCATATAGGCTTCACTCAAAAGTCCAATGACTTTCTCCATTGAAGTGGAACCGTCGGTGGCTATTGTTTGTGAACTCTTAGTTGTCTCATTTGCTGTACTTTTGTCAGTGAACGAACCAGCATTGCCGCTACATCCTGTCAATACCCCTGTCATAAGCGTAAAAACGGTTGCAATCATAATAAATTTTTTCATATTGAACACACTCCTTTGTTTTTTTTGTATGAACCAAGTATACCGTCCCCAATGTTAACTCTAAAAGTGCATATATGTTAATTGTAAGTTAATTGCACTGCAAAAGGCATAGAATATTTCATCTATGCCTTTTAACAACGGAATTATTTATCTGCCCTGTATATATTCCTCGTTTTGTCTCTGATACATAGGACGGTTCTCCGGCATGATTTCCTCTCTTATTTCAGAAACCTTTACAGCCTGTTCCTTCTGCACATTTCCGCAGGTTGTGTTTTGCCACACCGGACAGCCTGCCTTTGCTGTTGAGGGCACTTTTCCCGTTGCTGATATGGGCACTGTATGATACTTCATTCATCACATCCCCCTCTCTGCCGGAGGAATTTTTTTCTTATTTGTCATTTCCTTTCCGGCTGGTTTCCTTATCAATCATTTTACGTCTCCGATTTTCCTTTGGGCTGATGGGAACGTGGCGGGGTGCGGTTATCATTTCGGCTCTGCCGATAATGATAACCCCCTAGCATTTTTGTCAAGCCAAAAATGCGGGGGCCCTGCCGGGGGCTTGTTCAAGCGGGTGTATATCCAGCTTTTGCCTGTTATTTTGCCTGCCGGAGAAACCATCTGCCGCTGACCTGTATTCTGCCAAAGTAAAATACTGCGGATAAACATAAGTGCCAGCATGGTGTAAGCATACTGCCTACAGGCGCAGGCACTTTTCCCATTGATTCCCCTGTCATGGTGTAGTTTTGATGTAGGCTTTGCCCCAAATGATGCAGGAATGGTGTAGTATTTCAAAAAATGATGTAGGAACGGTGTAGAAAAAATCTACACCATTGCTACACCAAAACTACACCATTCCTGTCCTGCCAAAGAAAAATTCCGGTTGATAACCGGAGAAGTCTGTGATACACTTATCTTGCGTGTAGGTATATCAAGACTCCGGTCTGATTGCCAATGGGGCAGCCGTTATGGCTGCCTCTTATCATGTCCGGACAGTTTTTACTTCCGGGCGGTTCCGCAGGTCTTTCCCCTCATTTGCTGCCATAAACCTCTCCAGCACATCCCTGCGTATGATTGCTTTCCGTCCAATCCGCAGCACCGGGATTTTCTCCCATTCCACCAGTTTCCGCATGGTGTTCCTGCCAATGCCCGTATATTCGGACGCTTCCTCTATCGTCATTCCAATCTTAATCTCTGCCATACAAATATCCTCCCTCTTTTCCAATAACCTGTTTTTCCTGCATTTAAACTGATTGTTGAGGGATTAGCGGATGCACTTCATGTATCAGCGGCATGGCTCCGGGGCGAAACAGAGGATATGGGGGCGGATATGTCGGACAGCAGGGATTTTAAGATTGAATCCGCCATGAGCCGGATAATGGGCGATTTCCCGCTTGACATGAAAGAGGAAGAAAGCGATTTCTCAAAGGATTTGCTGCTTTTGTTCCTTTATGAGTACCGTATGTTTAACCAGTCTTTTACCCATGCGGCTAAAGAGTATGGTAAGGGCGGGGATTTCAATGAGGCAATGTCAAAGGTCATGGGATTTGAATCTGAACAGGAGTTTAACAACGTCATGTTTCTGCGGGAGGTTATGCGTTTCATCAACAGCACGAGTGAAATCAGCGACATTGTAAGGGTGTATGCCAAACAGCCGGAACTTGCGAGGACGAGGCTGAAAAATCTTCTGAGTGAACATTCCTTGTGACAGGGCAGCCGGAGTTTTGATATGCCTACACGCAAATAAGCATATCTATCAGTTCCGATTGCCAACGCAATAACAGATTGCGTCTAGGAAAGGAGATTTTATTATGGCAAAAGGTTCTGTAAGAAAAAAAGGAAAGAAATGGTACTACCGCTTTTATGTGGAGAATGAGAGCGGAAATCTGGTGCAGAAGGAGTACGCAGGAACAGAGAGCAAGTCAGAAACGGAGAAACTTCTCCGCAAGGCAATGGAGGATTACGAGGAAAAGAAGTTTGTGGCAAAGACGGAAAATATCACGCTGGGGGAAATGCTGGATATATGGCTGGAGGAAGAAGTAAAGCCCGGTACATTAAGCACTGGGACGCTGATTGCCTATACCACTACCGCCAGACAGATTAAGAAACATCCTATCGGACAGCGTAAGCTGAAAAGCATAACTGCCGACCATTTACAGGAGTATATTGATTTCCTGTCTTTTGGAGGAACAAGACCGGACGGAACGGAGGCTCAGCCCATCAGTAAAAACTATATGCTCCAGTTTTCGGCAGTCCTGCGGGGCTCGTTCCGGTTTGCGGTATTCCCGAAACGCTATATTACTTTTAATCCCATGCAGTATGTACGCATGCGGGTAAAAAAGGAGGAAGTGGAACTGTTTGAGGGAAATGCGGAAAATGAGACAGACATCCCGACCATTACCCATGAGCAGTACACGGAGATAACGGATTATCTCCGTAAAAAAAGAAATCCGGCACTCCTGCCGGTGCAGATAGCCTATTATACTGGATTACGCATTGGCGAGGTATGCGGGCTGGCATGGCAGGACATCAACCTTGAGGAACAGTATCTTACCGTCCGCCGGAGTATGCGTTACAATGCCACCCGCCACAAGATGGAAATCGGTGCAACCAAGCGGAAAAAAATCCGTACAGTGGACTTCTGCGACACACTGGCAGAGATACTAAAAAAAGCCAGAAAGCAACAGCACAGAGAGCGTTTCCAGTGTGGCGAAATGTATTTCCGCAATTACTATCAGAAAGTAATGGAAAAGGGAAGGACGCATTATGATCTGTATTCTTTGCAAAGTACGGAGGAGATACCGGACGATTACGAAGAACTGTCTTTTGTATGTTTACGTCAGGATGGTTCCTATGAATCAACCGCAACCCTCTCCAATGTATGCAGGCTGATTCAGAAACACGTAGAGGGGCTTGAAAATTTCCACTTCCACCAGTTGCGGCACACCTATACGAGCAATCTGTTATCAAACGGGGCAGCCCCGAAAGATGTGCAGGAACTTCTGGGACACTCTGATGTAAGTACCACAATGAATGTTTATGCCCATGCCACCAGAGAGGCGAAACGGACTTCCGCAAGGCTTTTGGATAAGGTGGTGGGCGGTAATTAAAAACTTTCCCTTGTTTTGGTCCTATGAGGGCAAAAACAAGGGAAAATGGTTGATTTGATGATGTAATGGGTTTGATAGATTGCGTAAAATGGGGATTTTGGTAGGGAATGATAGTTTAATCCAAATTGTGGTAGTAATTAAGTTCTGTTTCAACCGTATGCAGGCTGTTCAGCACGCCAAACAGCCTTTGTATCATTTCTGTCCATAAAGTAAAGGAGCGAGTTCATAATCCCTGTCACAAATTAGCACTATCTATAAAAAAAATGGGGAAACTCAAAAAAATTTTTGTATTGCATAGCTCCCAAGAAAGTGATAGAATACCCAGTATGCGCCCAAAAGGTTTTCCATATTCTGGCCTTGCCCAGAAGCTGGCATCACTTCTTGGGAGCATTTCTCCAGAATAAGAAAGGGTGAAATCACATGGCAAAAAGTGCAACGAAAGACATGACAACAGGAAGCCCTATGAAATTAATCCTGCAATTTTGTATCCCCCTTTTTTTCGGGATGCTGTTCCAGCAGTTTTACAGTATGATGGACACAGTGATTGTAGGGAAATTCCTAGGGGTAAATGCCCTTGCGGCAGTAGGGGCGACAGGCTCCATCAACTTTATGGTGATTGGGTTCTGCATGGGGGTATGCAATGGCTTTGCGATCCCAGTAGCCCAGCAGTTTGGGGCGGGGGACTACCATGCCCTGCGTAAATATGTGGCTAACAGCGTGTGGCTTACCATTGGCTTTGCCGGGATCATGACAGCGGCGGTCTGCGTGCTCTGCCGCCAGATTTTGGCGTGGATGAATACCCCGGCAGATATTATTGGCGGGGCTTACGGCTATATTTTTATCATATTTTTAGGCATACCAGTAACTTATTTGTATAACCTGCTGTCCGGGATTATCCGGTCGCTGGGGGACAGCAAGAGCCCGCTGATTTTTCTGGTGCTTTCCTCTGTGCTTAATATCGTGCTGGATTTGGCGCTGATCCTGCTGTTCCATATGGGGGTTGCCGGAGCGGCTTGGGCCACTGTCATTTCCCAGGGGATTTCCGGCATAGCATGCCTGATTTATATGGTAAAGCGGTTTGACATCCTGAAAATTTCCCGGGAAGAATGGCGGATGGAAGGAAAGTACATAGCAGTGCTCTGCAATATGGGAATCCCTATGGGGCTCCAGTATTCCATTACTGCCATTGGCAGCGTGATTTTGCAGACGGCAGTCAATACCCTTGGTTCTGTGGCAGTGGCATCCACCGCAGCGGCATCGAAAATCGGCATGTTTTTCTGCAGCCCTTTTGATGCGATGGGTTCCACCATGGCTACGTATGCGGGGCAGAATGTGGGAGCCGGGAAGCTGGACCGTGTTTCCCAGGGGATAAAATCCACCAGCATCCTGGGATTTGTGTATTCCCTGTTGGCCTGCGGGGTATTGGTTTTGTTTGGGAAAATCATTGCGCTCCTGTTTGTAGATGGCTCTGAAACAGCTATCCTCCAGAATGTAGAGTGGTTTCTGACGATAAGCAGCGCCTGCTTTTTCCCGCTTGCCCTGGTGAATATTTTCCGGTTTACCATCCAAGGGCTGGGATTCAGTAAGTTTGCAGTCCTTGCAGGGGTATGCGAGATGGGTGCCCGCAGTATTGTGGGAATGGGATTCGTGCCGGTATTCGGCTATGTTGCCGCTTGCTGGGCCAGCCCGGTGGCATGGGTTTGCGCCGATATATTCTTAGTCCCGGCATACTTTTATGTGATGAAAAAACTGCGTAACATGTTAAAGGGCAAGGGACAGCAGGAATCCCAGAAACAAGAGGAAAAACTCCCGGGGCTGGGAACAGCGCCATGCATAGAAGGCAAGGCGTAACGGCCGCCATTTAACTTTCAGCCAAATTGGCAAACATTTCATGAAACATTAAGAAATCTTAAGAAATTTTTCGCATTATGGGGTTGATTTTTTATGAAAAACCGTCATATGATAGGAGGGAAGAATATACGATAGATTAAAGAGAGTATGGACAGGGAGAGAAAGGAAATGGAAAAGCAGCAAAATAATATGAGAAGCCGCGCAAGCAGGGAGAAACAAAAGAGATATTTCAGGAAACGGGTGGTGACAACCCTTGGCCTGCTGGCAGTGATTGCAGGGGTGGGCATGGCTGCCGCCGTGGTTGCTTCCAATAAGAAGAAGGACAAAGAGCAGAAAAACGGCACAGTGGAAACCATTGCAGACCCAGCGGTTACAGAGGCGCCCCAGCAGGAGGAAGGCCAGAAGGAGCAGGATCAGCAGGAAGCCCAGGAGCCGGAAGCGGGATCATGGGAAGCTGTCCTTGCGGAAGCCAACCTTTTAGCGGCAGGGTACGACTATGACGCAGCCATTGGGATGGTACAGAACTATGAAGGCTATGAAAGCGTTGGGGAACTGACTGCCGCAATAGAGGATTTTGAAGCCCGCAAGGCGGAATGCGTCCCGGTGAATATCAGTGAGATCCCACATGTATTTTACCATTCGCTGGTGGTTGACCCGAACAAGGCGTTTGCCAATCAGGACACAGACCCGCAGGCAGTAGGCAATAACCAGTGGATGACGACAATAGATGAATTTAACAAGATTACCCAGATTATGTATGACGAAGGGTATGTACTGGTGGATTTGAAAGACATTGCAGAAGAAACCGTAGATGAGAATGGCGTGACACATTATAAAGAGGGGACAATTATGCTCCCGCCAGGGAAAAAGGCATTTGTGCTGTCCCTGGATGACCTGTCTTATTACCACAGCTACGATGGGTATGGCTATGCTTCCAAAATGGTTTTGGATGAAAACGGCAAACCCAAATGCGAGTATATCCAGGACGATGGCACGGTTGTGGTAGGGGATTATGACTGTGTGCCCCTGCTGGATAAATTTATTGAGGAACACCCAGACGCTTCTTACAGAGGGGCAAAAGGGACTATCGCACTGACTGGCTATAACGGCGTGCTGGGCTACCGCACCGATATCAGTTACCAGACTGTGCCGGACGACATCAATGCAGATAAGAAAAAATGGCTGGAAACCCACCCGGAATTTGACTTGGAAACAGAACGGGCCAAGGCAAAGGAAGTGGCAGATGCCATGAAAGCAGACGGCTGGAGGTTTGCCAGCCATACATGGGGTCACATGAAAGTCGGGGAAGCTTCTATGGAAAGGCTGCAGGCCGACACTGTCAAATGGAAAGAAAATGTGGAGCCGATTGTAGGTGAAACGGATGTAATTATTTTTGCCCATGGGCAGGACTTGGCCGGGTGGCCGGAGGGCTATGTGGCAGGCAACGAAAAATTTGAGTACTTAAAGAGCAATGGGTTCAATTATTACTGCAACGTGGATTCTGCTCAATATAATGTCCAAATCCGTGATAATTATGTAAGGCAGAGCAGGAGGAATTTGGATGGGTTCCGGATTTACTTTAATTCCATTGGAGAGGAAGATACCTTGTCCGACCTGTTCAATGCATCCGATGTGATTGACCCGCTCAGGCCGCCAGTGCCGCGGCTGCATTAAGCAGCGGCTGTGTGCCTGAAAAAAAGTTTACGGCAGCGCTGCTGCCTGAAGCAGGACGAAAGCTGTAAAACAATATACCGCCAGAAAGAATTCTGGGAATGGCAGGGATATTGTTTTACAGTTTTTTTTGAGTAAAATGGAAATTTAGGGACATAATAACCTCAGCAAACCATCACAGGAGGAAACGTTATGTCGCAGACAATGGGAAGCCAAAGCATCCAATTTGAACAAGCCCCTTATATCCAGGGCAGCGCCAGCATTGTGGGCACCAAGGAAGGGGAAGGCCCGCTGGGCAAGCTTTTTGACGTGGTAGGAGCTGATGACAAATTTGGGGAAGAAACCTGGGAAGATGCAGAAAGTACCCTGCAAAAAGAAGCTGCAACCCTTGCCCTTGGGAAAGCAGATTTGCAGAAGGAGGATATCCGCTATATTTTCGGAGGGGATTTGCTGGGGCAGAACATCGCAACCACTTTCGGGCTGATGGAACTGAACATACCCCTGTTCGGCCTGTACGGCGCCTGTTCTACTGCAGGAGAATCCCTGTCCCTTGGGGCAATGGCAGTGGCAGCCGGATATGGGGACAACGTGCTGGCCGTTACCTCCAGCCACTTTGCCAGTGCGGAGAAACAGTTTCGCTTTCCCTTGGAGTACGCCAACCAAAGGCCCTTATCAGCTACCTGGACGGTCACAGGCAGCGGAGCCTTTGTACTTGGGACAAAGCGCACCCACGTGCGGATTACTGGAATCACCACAGGGAAAGTGGTGGACTACGGCGTAAAAGATTCCATGAACATGGGGGCAGCGATGGCTCCGGCGGCTTGCGATACCATTTACCAGAACTTAGTGGATTTCAAGCGGCAGCCAGAGGATTACGATAAAATCGTGACGGGGGATTTGGGCACGGTTGGGCAGGAAATTTTAATTGATTTGCTGAAAAAAAAGGGCTACGATATTTCCATGGTCCATATGGACTGCGGGATTGAAATATTTGACAGCGCAAGCCAGAATACCAATGCAGGGGGCAGCGGGTGCGGCTGCTCTGCAGTGACGCTGAGCGCTTACCTGCTCCCTAAGCTGGAAAAAGGGACATATAAACGTATCCTTTTTGTCCCAACAGGCGCCCTCCTGTCCACCGTCAGCTTTAACGAAGGCCAGAGCGTGCCTGGAATCGCCCATGGCGTAGTCATCGAATATGCCGGATAAAACAGGTTCCCACAGCCATGGGGCCTGGGATAAGGAGGAAACAAATGGATTACCTAAATGCTTTCTGGGTAGGCGGGCTGATTTGCGCCCTGACCCAGATTTTAATGGAAAAAACAAAAATGCTGCCGGGCCGGATTATGGTGCTCCTTGTGTGCAGCGGCGCTGTCCTTGGCGCGCTGCAGATTTATGAGCCTTTCCGGGAATTTGCCGGGGCTGGGGCCAGCGTCCCGCTTTTGGGATTTGGCAATACACTTTGGAAAGGGATTCAGGAGGCTGTGCAGTCGGATGGGTTTATCGGGATTTTCATGGGCGGCTTTACCGCAAGTGCAGTGGGCATCTCCGCAGCCCTTGTGTTCGGATATCTGGCAAGCCTGATTTTCCAGCCTAAAATGAAAAAATAATTGTGCAGGTATAAATTTTTCAGATTTTGCCCACATTAATACAGCGAAAGAAAATTTTATGGAAAAGGAGATTTTATTATGAAGCAATTTAAGAAAATTTTGGTGGGATGCCTGCTGGTTCTTGCCTTAAGCAGCATTACAGCCTGCGGGACCAGGGATAATGGCGACAACAACGACAACAATGATACGACAGAAAATGGGAACGGCACAACCACCAACGGAACGGAAGATACAGATATGAATGGGACGAATGGGACAGGCACCAACGGAACCACGGATGGGACCAATGGGAGCACCACCAATGGAACAGGGAATACCAACGGCACGACTACCAATGGGACGGATAAGAAAGGGACAGGCAACAACACCAATGGCAACGGCACACTGACGGACGATGTGGAAAATATAGGTGATGATATTGTAGACGGCGTGGAAGACCTTGGGGATGATGTGGAAAACGGCGTAGAAGACATGACAGACGGAAAAGACAATAACGCCGATAAGAATAATAACGCTACAGACAAAAAGGCCGATGGGAACGGAAATGAAAAAGATACTGCAAAACCCAGCACCAAAGATAAAAAATAATCCGCTGGCAGGATGGCAGATGGAAGGAGAAAGCGGCATAGCCAAATAGGGCTGTGCCGTTTTTATCGCACTGCGGCGGGTATGAAATAAGCCATTAATTTAACAGGAATGTTATTGTAAAGGCAGGCACGTTTTTGTATAATTAAAATAGTTTGGCTGATGGCTTATCATACATAACTTGGGGCTGGGAACGGAGATTACTATGAAAAACCCTTGGGAAGAAATTGAATTATCAGATTACGAAAACCATATGAAATTAAATTCTGTCATGCAGCTTCAATATTTGAACCTTAGGATGAAAGACCAATTTAAGATGCACCCAGTAACATCCGTTATGGTTTTAGGCGTGGCAGGCGGCAATGGGTTAGAGCATATTGATACAAAAATAATCCAAAAGGCATATGGGGTAGACATTAACAGTAAATATTTAGAGGAATGTGCAGAACGGCATAAAAACTTGGGCGGCATACTGGAATGTATTTGCGCCGACCTGACTGACAAACATATTACGCTCCCCCATGCTGACATGGTAATTGCCAATCTGCTGGTTGAGTATATTGGATATCCATGTTTTCAACGTGTGCTGATGCAGGTGAAGCCGCTCTATGTATCAAGTGTGATCCAAATCAATACAAATGGCGGCTTTGTTTCGGACTCTCCCTACATCCATGCCTTTGATGGTTTGGGCAGGGTACACCATCAAATGCAGGAGGATGGATTAGCGGCTGCCCTGGAAAGCATAAATTATTGCCTGGAGGGCAGGAAGGAACAGGCATTGCCCAATGGAAAGGGCTTTGTGCAGCTTGATTTTAGGAAATCAAATTCCTGTGGAACTTACGGTTGACACTGTTCCCAGGAGCAGATATAATATTTTAGCAGCCATATCGGTAAAGCATGGAAGGAGGGCAATTATGAGTGCGGGAAATTTAAGGTCAAATGAGGTAACTTTAGGCGGCAGAGGATGGATTGCCCTTATCCAATGGAACAGGTAAGGCATGCAGGAGTGATTTTTGTTCCCTGGAGCATGTTTGCAACAGGGTATTTGGTTCTCTTATAGGAAAGACCTTGTCACGCTAAAGCGTGAAAGTGTCTTTCCTATAAGAGAAAAAATAATATGCGCAGGGTCTGCCCCAGCGAAGCGAGGGTACTCGCACAAGAGGTAAAATATTGCTTCGCAATTGTGCTCGGCGCGCAAAGTGTCCAAGCCCCTCATGATTGAGGGGTAGGGGAGTTGAAGTGGGCTTGCCCACTTTGTTCGGATAAACAATTTCCAAAACGGGATTCTATTCCAGGATAGGTAGATTATGGGCAAGGGTAGAATTCTATTCTGTTTTATCATGGGCAATCCAATTTCTTTGCTTTTCAAAACTTTTCAGAATGTTTTCCTGATAAATACAATGGGGTTTTCAATAAATGAAAGTATTTTTTTCTCGTAAATGATACAAGGATTCTGGATTCCAATTGAGATCCTGCTGTATTGGCATGTTTTTCTTTTATAGGAAAGACCTTGCCACGCTGAAACCAACGTGCGGTACATTTGGAAAACATGAAAAATAAGAGAGGGCATTATTATGAAAATAATAGATGGAACTTATGTTTCCGCAAAAATATTCGCAGACACAGCCGAGGATTATGCGTTGGCACAGATCCGGCAGCTTTGCAGCCTGGAAGCTTTTGCAGGGTGTAAAATACGCGTTATGCCGGACGTCCATCCGGGAAAAGTGGGTACGATTGGATTTACTGCAACGGCAGGCTCCAAGCTGCTGCCCAATGTAGTAGGGATTGATATTGGCTGCGGAATTACCTTGGCCAAACTGAAACAGAAAAAAGCGGAATTCCAGAAGCTGGATACTGTGATCCGTGAGAACATCCCTTCTGGTTTCCAAATCAGGAAAAAGGCCCACAGGTTTTCCGGGGAAGCCCGTCTGGAGGATTTGAAATGCAGACGGCATATCCATATGGAAAAGGCTCTGTTAAGCCTTGGGACGCTGGGCGGCGGGAACCATTTTATTGAAGTCGATAAAGACGACGAGGGGTTTCTATATGCTGCCATCCACTCGGGGAGCCGCCATCTTGGGAAAGAGGTGGCGGAATACTACCTGCGGGAAGGCCAGAATTACTTAAAGGGGCTGGGAACACAGGTGCCCTATGAACTGACGTATTTGGAGGGAAGCTTACGGGAGGACTATCTGCACGACATGCAGGTCTTGCAGGAGTTTGCGTCGCTGAACCGGGGCATTATTTTGGATGAGCTTGAAAGGGGCATGAAATGGAAGGTGCAGGAAGTGTTTTCCTCTGTCCATAATTATGTGGATGTTTCCCATAGCACACCGATTCTTCGGAAGGGGGCTGTTTCCGCAAGGGAAGGGGAGCGGGTGATCCTTCCGGTCAATATGCGTGATGGGATTTTGCTGGGCGTTGGGCTTGGGAATGAGGATTGGAACTATTCTGCACCCCATGGGGCTGGACGCCTGATCAAAAGGGATTCTGTGAAGCATAAATTTACTGTTTCGGATTTTAAGGCGGAAATGAAAGGGATTTACTGTTCCTGTATTGGGAAAGGCACGCTGGAGGAAGCCCCATTCGCTTACCGCAGCTTGGAGGAACTCAAAGGGCAGATTGCAGATACAGTGGAAATCCAGCAGCGGCTGCGCCCGGTTTATAATTATAAGGCAGGGAGCAAGTAATGGGCAGGAGAGCTTTATTCCCGCGAGCAATGAGCCAAGCAGCCGCGCTTGCGCGGATATTTGGCGAATGCCGCGAGGGTTGAATATCCCGCCCCTTGGGGCGGAAAGAACAAGCCAGGCCATGCCCCGTAGCTTGCTGCGGGGCATTTGACTTCTGGAATGCTGCAGCCGGACGGCTCCAGCCCGCAGCATTAATTTTTATCCCAAATACTGCCAGAGTTATTCATCAATGCTGTAATTGGGCGCTTCTTTTGTGATATGGATATCATGGGGATGGCTTTCCTTTAAGGAAGCAGCGGAAATTTTTATAAACTGCCCGGTTTTCTTCAAGGTTTCAATGGTGGGTGCGCCGCAGTAGCCCATGCCGGATTTCAGGCCGCCGATAAGCTGGAACACGGTATCTTCCACAGTCCCTTTGTAGGCAACCCGGCCTTCTACCCCTTCCGGCACCAGTTTCTTGGCATCCTGCTGGAAGTAGCGGTCCTTGGAGCCGTTTTCCATGGCGGCCAGGGAGCCCATGCCGCGGTATACCTTGTATTTCCGTCCCTGGTATAATTCAAAATCTCCCGGGCTTTCGTCGCACCCTGCGAAAATGCTGCCCATCATGCATACGTTTGCCCCGGCTGCAATGGATTTTGTCATATCGCCGGAATACTTGATGCCGCCGTCTGCAATAATCGGGATCCCGTATTCTTTGGCTACGTTGTAGCAGTTCATAATAGCGGTAATCTGCGGGACGCCAATCCCGGCTACCACACGGGTCGTACAGATGGAGCCTGGCCCGATGCCCACTTTTACCGCGTCTGCGCCAGCTTCAATCAGCGCTTTGGTGGCTTCCCCAGTTGCGATATTCCCGGCAATTACCTGCAAATCCGGGTAAGCAGTTTTAATCTGTTTTACGGCAGTTAAAATATTCTTGGAATGGCCGTGGGCGGAATCCACTACAATAACGTCCACCTTTGCATCCACAAGGGCGGCTACCCGGTCCATCATATCGCCGGTAATGCCTACGCCTGCCCCGCAGAGGAGCCTGCCTTGCCCATCCTTGGCGGACTGTGGGTATTTAATCTGTTTTTCAATATCTTTGATGGTAATAAGGCCCTTAAGGTTGAAGTTTGCGTCTACAATGGGCAGCTTTTCCTTCCGTGCTTTGGCAAGGATGGTTTTTGCTTCTTCCAATGTGATGCCTTCCCGGGCAGTTACCAGTTCTTCGGAGGTCATGGATTCTTTAATTTTTTTGGAAAAGTCTTCTTCGAATTTCAAATCACGGTTTGTGATGATGCCTACCAGCTTGCCGTTTTCTGTGACAGGCACGCCGGAAATACGGAATTTTGCCATTAGGTTGTCCGCATCTTGCAAAGTATGTTCGGGGGAAAGGGAGAATGGATCGGTGATGACGCCGTTTTCAGAACGCTTCACCTTGTCAACTTCTTCCGCCTGTACTGCAACCGGCATGTTTTTGTGGATAATGCCGATGCCGCCCTGGCGTGCCATGGCAATTGCCATCCGGTGCTCAGTCACGGTGTCCATGCTTGCGCTCATCATGGGGATGTTCAGTCTTACTGTTTTTGTCAATTGGGTCGATAAGTCCACCATGTCCGGTGTAACTTCTGAGTATGCAGGAACGAGTAATACGTCGTCAAATGTAATTCCTTCGCCGATAATTGTGCCCATTTTTTTCCTCGCTTTCTTTGAAATCTGTCGTTTGCAGGTTATTGTTATTCCCTCGATAATATCAAAAAAGAAAGGGGCTGTCAACACCTGAATCTGCAATTTTTCCGCCATAATTTACGTAGGGCGGACGGTTAATTTAAGGATGCCTGGTGGCATTGTCGCGGAAGCAGAAATAGTCGGGGCGGTGGCGGGACTGGGTGTATTCAAACATTACCCCATCGCCGTTGTAGGTTTGGCTGCTTACCACGGCAAGGCAGTTGCAATCGCCTAAATCCAAGTATTTTCCATCAATTTCCGTCATTTTTTCCACCGTCATGGTCCGCTTGCTGGTTACGATAGCGACATGCAGCACTTGCTCCAAATATGCATAGATAGACTGTTCTGCGATTTTGGGGGTCAGGCCTTGGGCGATGGATTTTAAGAAATAATTATGGTTTAAAATCAGGGCTTTCCCGTCCAGATAGTGGAGCCGCTGCAGATAGTATAATTCGGAGCCGGCTGGAAAGCCTGTCCGGCTGGAAACCTTTTTATCCGCGGTAAGCTCCGTAAAACAGAGGACTTTTGTTTTGGGGGACTGGTGGTTCCGCAAGGCAGATTCTTTGAAGGACTCAATGCTGCCGATGGTGAAGGACGCCTGTATGGCGGGCTGGAAAATATTCCGCACCCCTTTGCCCTGCTGGGTCTGCACATAGCCGTCAGCCACAAGGGCCTGGATGGCCCTGCGCACCGTATTCCGGGAACAGCCATAGGTCAGGATCAGGCTGTTTTCGGAAGGGAGCAGCTCTTGGAATTCGTATTCTGAGGATTCAATTTTGGCTTTTAAGTCTTTGTATATGGAAGTGTATTTTTCTTTTGGCATAGTGTATGGCCTTCTTTCTGGGAATTTGATTCATAGGTTAGGGTATCAAAAGAGTGCGCCGCACTAATATAGTTACTGGTCCAAAAGGCCTTGCCGCTTATGCGGCAAAGACAGAATGCACAAAATTACTCTGGGGAATCTAGCTTCCCCAGATACTTTTTGTGCATTTTGTTTGCATTGCTTTGCAATGGAAACCTTTGGAACAAATTTATATATTGTAATTTATGATTAGGGCGTCAAAAGGGTGCGGCGCACCCGCTCTATACCATATATTGATGTGCAAATTGATTTGCAATAACAATATATGGTATGAGCGTAGCACCAAAGGTGCTTTTGACACCCTAATCAATTTATGCTAGTGCGACAGCCCCAAGGGTGCTTTTGGCACGCTCTAATCTTCATATTATAGACGGTTGGGGAAGAAAGTCAAGGTGCGGCAGGAATTTCAAAAACTCCTTGACATGTTTAAACAAGTATGGTATAACAAAGATATAAAATTTGTTTAAACAAGATTGAGTGCAAAAAATGTTTTTCAGGAGGTAGGATATGGGTAAGTATACGGAAGACGCCAAAGAATTGCTGCGTTATGTAGGCGGCAAAGAAAACATTGCAGCAGTATCCCACTGCATGACACGGATGCGGTTTGTGTTAAACGAGCCAAAGAAAGCGGACATTGGGAAAATCGAAGCAATGAAGGCAGTAAAAGGCAGTTTTACACAGACAGGGCAGTTCCAAGTTATCATTGGCAATACAGTTGCTGAGTTTTACAATGACTTTATTGCAGTGTCCGGCATTGAGGGGGTGTCAAAGGACGCGGTAAAACATGCGGCAAAAAAGAACCAGACTGTGCTCCAGCGGGTGGTTGCTGCCCTTGCGGAAATATTTGCGCCGCTGATTCCGGCCATTATTACAGGGGGCTTGATTCTGGGGTTCCGCAACTGCATTGACAGCCTGTACCTATTTGGGGGCGGGACGAAAACCCTGTGTGAAATCAGCCAGTTCTGGGCTGGGATTGACAGTTTCCTATGGCTGATAGGCGAGGCAGTCTTCCATATGCTGCCGGTAGGCATTTGCTGGTCGGTGACGAAAAAAATGGGCACGACCCAGATGCTTGGGATTGTGCTTGGGCTTACGCTGGTATCAGGGCAGCTTTTAAACGCCTATGCTGTGGCCGGGACAGCAGCCGGGGATATCCCGGTTTGGGATTTTGGATTTTTTTCCATCCGCATGATTGGCTATCAGGGGCAGGTCATCCCGGCGGTCCTTGCAGCGTTTACCCTGGTGTATCTGGAAAAATTTTTCCGTAAGGTTACGCCCCAGGTGGTTTCCATGATTGTTGTCCCGTTCTGCAGCCTGCTGCTGGCCGTGATGGCTGCCCACTTTGTGCTGGGGCCGGTGGGCTGGCGGATAGGTTCCGTGGTTTCTTCCGTGGTATATGCGGGGATTACAGGCTCTTTTAAAATTGTGTTCGGCGCAGTATTTGGGTTTGTGTACCCGCCTCTGGTAATTACTGGGCTCCACCATATGTCAAATGCCATTGACTTGCAGCTTATCTCGGACTATGAGGGGACAATGCTGTGGCCGATGATTGCCTTGTCCAATATTGCCCAGGGTTCTGCAGTACTTGCAATGGCGCTGCTCCAGAGGAAGGACGCAGAGGCCCAGGAAGTGAACGTGCCCTCCTGTGTTTCCTGTTACCTTGGGGTAACGGAACCTGCAATATTCGGCGTTAACTTAAAGCATGGGTTCCCATTTATCTGTGGGATGGTTGGGTCTGCCTGCGCGGCGGTGGTCTGCGTGGCAACTGGGACGACGGCAAATGCCATTGGCGTTGGCGGGCTGCCGGGCATCCTGTCTATCCAGACAGCCTATATGGGAAGCTTTGCCATCTGCATGGTGATTGCAGTGGCAGTATCCTTTGTCCTGACAGTCCTTGTTGGGAAAAAGAAGCTTTCTGGGGCGGAAGAGGGGGCAAATGCTGCCGGGATAACAGCAGCTACCCAAATGGCAGGGGAAGGGGCAGGCACAGCCAGCCACTTAAAGGCTTTCCTGACTGGAACTGTAATGGAACTGAAGGAAGTAGGCGACGGCGTATTTTCCGAGGGCATTATGGGGGAGGGGATTGCGATTGCCCCTGAAAATGATACCTTGTATGCCCCAGCCGATGGGGTTGTCAGCGTCCTGATGGAGGATTCGAAACATGCCTGCGGGCTGACGCTGGCAAATGGCGCGGAATTGCTTTTGCATATCGGGATAGATACGGTGGATATGCAGGGGGACGGGTTCCAATACCTTGTGGCAGAAGGGCAGGAAGTAAAAGCAGGGACGCCATTGATCCGGTTTGACCGGGAAAAGATCAAGGCGGCAGGGCATCCGGACACAACGGTATGCATTGTCACGGAACCGGCCAATATCAAGAATATCCAGTTTGCGGCAGATATCCGGTGTGAAGCTGGAAAAACGGAAATAGCGTTTTTTGGATAAGGCGGCGGGCAGAAAGAGTGGAAATGTGAAATGGGAGGAATGGACAGAACTATGGAAAATTTCAAGAAAAGCACTATTTACCAAATTTACCCAAAATCATTTTGTGACAGCAATGGGGACGGCATTGGGGATATCCCGGGCATCATCAGCAAGCTGGATTACATCAAAAGCCTTGGTGTTGATTACATCTGGAGCACGCCGTTTTTCACATCACCGTTAAAGGACAATGGATATGACGTGGCGGATTACCGGGAAATCAACCCCATTTTTGGCACAATGGGGGATGTGGAAGAATTGATTGCGGAAGCTGGGAAGCGCGGGATTGGGCTGATGCTTGATATGGTGTTTAACCATACTTCCACTCAGCATAAATGGTTCCAGAAAGCCCTTGGGGGCGATAGGGAATATCTGGATTACTATATTTTCAGGGATGGGGCGGAAGGCGCGCCGCCTACCAACTGGCAGTCCAAATTCGGCGGCAGCGCATGGGAATATGTGCCCGGCCTTGGGAAATGGTACCTGCACCTGTTTGACAGGACGCAGGCGGACTTAAACTGGGAAAACCCGAAAGTAAGGGAAGAATTAAGGGACGTCCTGCGGTTTTGGAAAAACAAGGGGGTGAAAGGGTTCCGCTTTGACGTGGTGAACCTGATTTCCAAACCAGGGCTGTTTGAGGACGACATGCAGGGGGATGGAAGGCGTTTCTATACAGACGGCCCCCGCGTCCATGAATTTTTAAAGGAATTGGTAAGGGATTCCGGGATTGCGCCTATGGTGACCGTGGGGGAAATGTCCTCTACAAGCTTGGAAAACTGTGTCCGGTACTCGAACCCGGCGGAACGGGAGCTGTCCATGTGTTTCCATTTCCACCACCTGAAAGTAGATTACAGGGATGGGGAAAAATGGGAACTGATGCCCCCGGATTATGGGAAACTGAAACGCCATTTTGAGGAATGGCAGACGGGGATGCAGCAGCAGGGGGGATGGAGCGCGCTGTTTTGGTGCAACCACGACCAGCCAAGGGCAGTTTCCCGGTTTGGGGATGACAAGGCTTACTGGAAGGAGTCTGCAAAAATGCTTGCCACCAGCATCCATATGATGCGGGGAACCCCATATATTTACCAGGGGGAGGAACTGGGAATGGCAAACCCGGCATATAAGGAAATTTCAGATTACCGGGATGTGGAGAGCATTAATTATTATGGAATTATGCAGAAGGCTGGGAAAACACAGGAAGAAGCCCTGGAAACCCTCCGGCAGCGTTCCCGGGATAACGGCAGGACGCCTATGCAGTGGGATGCAGGGGAGTACGCGGGGTTTTCTGCCAGCAGGCCGTGGCTGGCAATCCCAGAAAACCATGCCTATATCAATGCAGAAGCAGAAGAACAGGATGCGGATTCGGTGCTGGCATATTATAGGAAATTAGTGGCGCTGCGGAAGGAATACCCGGTAATCCAGGAAGGCGCCATAGAGTTCCTGTACCGGGAAGTGCCCGGGCTTCTTGCATACCAAAGGCTGCTGGGGGAAGAAAGGCTTCTTGCCCTCAATAACCTGACAGGGGAACCAGTCAGGCTCCCGGAGCCTATTGGCTGCAGGGGCTTCCAAAGGCTGATTGGGAATTATGGGGAACCGGGGGAGCTGATAGGGGAATTAAGGGCCTATGAGAGCATTGTGCTGTGGAAGCCGTAAGACAAAGATCGTTAGAGCGTGTTTGGAAATGGTAGGAATAAATTTTCAAACACGGTTTAGGATTGCAGATAGACAAATTTGCTGTGCTGTGCTAGGATAAACATGCGGAAACTATAGTTTTAGCATAGCAGTGCAGGGGGTGCAGCATGGCAAGGACGGTAGGGATTGGGCATCAGGATTTTGAAACCCTGATTCTGAGCAACAATTTTTATATTGACAAAACCATACTGATAAAAGAATGGTGGGAGAGCGGGGATGTCGTAACTTTAATTACCCGTCCGCGCCGTTTTGGGAAAACCCTGAATATGAGCATGTTGGAGAAATTTTTTTCTTGCAGGTACGCTGGGCGGGGGGATTTATTTGAGGGGCTTGCTATTTGGGAAGAAAAAGCCTACAGGGACTTACAGGGAACCTTCCCAGTCATAAATATTTCTTTTGCAAATGCGAAGGAACGGAATTTCCAAGGGGCAAAACACTCTATCAGCCAGATTTTGGAGGATATTTACAATAAGAATGTGTTTCTGTTAGAGGGGGATTTGCTGACGGAACATGAAAAATCTTATTTTCGGAGCGTAAGCCGTGGGATGGAGGAAACAACTGCAGTGTGGGCAATCCACAAAATGTCGGATTTCCTTTCGCGGTATTATGGGAAAAAAGTGGTTCTCTTTCTGGATGAATACGACACCCCTATGCAGGAAGCATATGCAGGGGGATACTGGGAGGAAATGGCAGGGTTTATCAGGAGCTTGTTAAATGCTTCTTTTAAAACCAACCCTTATCTGGAACGTGCCATGATGACAGGGATTACCAGAATTAGCAAGGAATCCATTTTTTCAGATTTAAATAATTTGGAAGTGGTTACTGCATCTTCTGGAAAATATGGGGCAGATTTTGGGTTTACGGAACAGGAAGTATTTGCGGCGTTGGAGGAGTTCGGGCTTTCTGGGCAGAAGCAGGAGGTAAAGGAATGGTACGATGGCTTTACCTTTGGGGAATGGAAAGATATTTACAACCCATGGTCCATTATTAATTTTCTTTCTGCTGGGGAATTAGCCCCATATTGGGCAAATACCAGCTCGAACCAACTGGCTGGGCAGTTAATCCGGGAGGGCAGCCAGGGGATTAAGCAGGAGTTTGAAAAATTATTGAATGGAGCTGCAATTACAACAGAACTGGACGAACAGATTGTGTATAGCCAGTTGGGGAGGGACGAACAGGCAATTTGGAGCCTGCTGCTGGCGGGCGGATACCTGAAGGTAAGCCATTATGAGGTTTTTACAGATGAATTTGGGAACTGGAGCCCACGGTATACATTGGAGCTTACGAATTTTGAAGTAAAGGTTATGTTCCGGAAAATGGTGCGCGGATGGTTTGTCCCTGCTGCAAGGGAATATAATGCATTGGTACAGGCGCTGCTTTTGGATGATGTAAAAGCTATGAATCTATATATGAATAAAGTGAGCGCTGAAATGTTCAGCTATTTTGATACCGGAAAAAAGCCGTCGGAAGACGAACCGGAACGCTTTTACCATGGCTTTGTCCTTGGGCTGATGGTAGAACTGTCAGACCGGTATATCATTACATCCAACCGGGAAAGCGGCTTTGGCAGGTATGATGTGATGCTGGAGCCAAGGAAACAGGAAGACGGCGCAATTATATTAGAGTTTAAAGTGCAGGATTTGGAGCGGGAAAAAACGCTTTCCGATACAGTAACAGCGGCGGTGGAGCAAATTCGTAAGAAGGATTATGCAGCGTCTTTATATGCAAAGGGAATCCCCAAGGAAAAAATACGGAATTATGGATTTGCCTTTTGTGGGAAAAAAGTGCTGGTTGGCAAAGGGAACGCATAAGAAAAACAGGAGGACAATATGGAATTTCGCCCATGCATTGACATACACAACGGAAAAGTAAAACAGATTGTCGGCGGCAGCCTGAAAGACGAAGGCAGCAAGGCGGCAGAAAATTTTGTATCAGGGCAGGACGCTGCATTTTTTGCAAGGCTGTACCAGGGCCGCGGCATCCGGGGCGGCCACATCATCCTGCTAAACCCTGCGGGCAGCCAGTGGTATGAAGCCACCAAAGCCCAGGCGCTGGGAGCCTTGGCGGCGTATCCCGGCGGGATGCAGGTAGGGGGCGGCATTTGCCCGGAAAATGCAGAAGAATTCCTGCGGGCAGGGGCAAGCCATGTAATTGTCACCTCCTATGTGTTCCGGGATGGGGCGATCCGGTTTGAGAACCTTGAAAAACTGCGGGAAACTGTTGGGAAAGAGCATCTTGTGCTGGATTTAAGCTGCCGGAAGCGGGAGGGAAGCTATTATATTGTCACAGACCGCTGGCAGAAATTTACGGAGGAAAAAATTTCTGAAAAGCTGCTGGGGCAGCTCTCCGGGTACGCCGACGAATTTTTAATCCATGCGGTGGACGTAGAGGGAAAGGCTCAGGGGATAGAAACGGAGCTGGCAGGGCTTTTGGGGAACTGGGGGAAGATCCCGGTCACATATGCCGGGGGCGTAGGGAATTTTTCTGATTTGGATCAATTAAAGCGATTAGGGAAAAACCGCCTGAATGTAACCATTGGGAGCGCCTTGGACCTGTTTGGCGGGGATATGGCGTTTGAGGAGGTTTTGGAATACTGTAACGGCACAGGGAAGAAGGCAGGAACATGCCAATAGGAGGACACAGATGAAATTTACAAAAATGCATGGAATTGGAAATGACTATGTTTATGTCAACTGCTGTAACGAACAAGTCGCACACCCGGAGGAAGTGGCAAAATTTGTCAGCGACAGGCACTTTGGGATAGGATCGGACGGCTTAATCCTGATAAAGCCATCCCAGACGGCAGATTTTGAAATGGCAATGTATAATGCGGACGGCTCCCGCGGGGAAATGTGCGGCAACGGCATCCGCTGCGTAGGAAAGTATGTCTACGATTATGGCCTTACCAATAAAACAAATGTTAAAATAGAAACGCTGGCAGGGACCAAAGACCTGGACTTAACCGTAGAAAACGGAAAAGTGTCCACGGTAACTGTCAATATGGGAGCCCCGGAGCTTTCCCCTGAAAAAATCCCAGTGGATGCCCAGGGGACGCAGGCCGTAAATATCCCGTTGGAGGTTGGGGGGCGCACATACCAGATGACATGCATTTCTATGGGAAACCCCCACTGCGTGATTTTTATGGAAAAAGACGTGCGGGAACTGGATTTGGAAAAAATCGGCCCATCCTTTGAGCGCCACCCAAGGTTCCCCAAACGCATCAATACAGAATTTGTAAACGTCCTTGGCAGGGATACGCTGCGCATGCGTGTCTGGGAGCGGGGCAGCGGGGAAACCCTGGCCTGCGGGACCGGCGCCTGCGCCACAGCCGCTGCTGCTGTCTTAAATGGGAAAACAGGCAAAGAGGTGACGGTGCAATTATTGGGCGGCAGCCTTTCCATCCGCTGGGAAGGCGGGGACGCACCCATCTATATGACGGGGCCAGCTGCTACTGTATTTGACGGCGAGGTTTTCCTCCCGCCAGAACTGATGGCATAAAAAATTTATAGATTAAAGAGGTGGATACCATGTTTAAAATCAATGAAAATTACCAGAAGCTTCCCGGCAGCTACTTATTCAGCACTATTGCAAAAAAAGTTTCTGCCTTTACAGAAGCACACCCGGACAAGGAACTGATACGCCTAGGCATTGGGGATGTTACCCAGCCCTTAGCGCCAGCCGTGATTGCAGCCATGCACAAGGCCGTGGATGAAATGGGGGATGCAGGCACCTTCCGGGGGTATGCCCCGGATTTGGGCTATGCCTTCCTCCGGGACGCAATCGCGGAACATGATTACAAATTACGCGGGTGCGATATTTCCCCGGACGAAATCTTTGTGTCAGACGGTGCAAAAAGTGATTCTGCCAATATTCAGGAGATTTTTGGGCAGGAAAACAGGATTGCCGTCTGCGACCCGGTTTACCCCGTATATGTGGATTCCAATGTGATGGCGGGGCGGACGGGGGTCTACGACCCCAAGAAGGAAACCTGGAGCAATGTCATCTACATGCCCTGTACCATGGAAAATGGGTTTGTGCCGGAATTTCCCAGGGAAACCCCGGACATGATTTACCTGTGCCTGCCCAATAACCCAACTGGGACAACCATCACCAAAGCCCAGCTTCAGGAATGGGTGGATTATGCCAACAAAGTGGGGGCTGTCATTATTTATGACGGCGCTTATGAAGCCTATATATCAGAAGGGGATGTAGCCCATTCCATTTATGAATGTGAAGGGGCAAAGGCTTGCGCCATTGAATTGAAAAGCTTTTCCAAAAATGCAGGTTTTACCGGGGTGCGCCTTGGCTATACCGTAGTCCCCAAGGAACTGAAATGCGGGGAAGCATCCCTGCACCAGATGTGGGCAAGGCGCCATGGCACTAAGTTTAACGGTGCCCCGTATATTGTGCAGCGGGCAGGGGAAGCCACTTACAGCCCGGAGGGCAGGACCCAGCTCAAAGAGCAGGTTGCTTATTATATGAAAAATGCCGCTGCCATCAAAAACGGGCTGAAAGACGCGGGATATACGGTATTCGGCGGGGTAAACGCCCCTTATATCTGGCTGAAAACCCCGGGAAAAATGACTTCATGGGAATTTTTTGACTATCTGCTGGAGAACGCTAACGTAGTTGGGACCCCCGGTTCCGGGTTTGGCCCAAGCGGGGAAGGGTATTTCCGGCTGACTGCATTTGGGACGTATGAAAATACCCTTGCGGCGCTGGGGAGGATCCAGAAATTGTAAAAGGACAATGGGCAGGCTGATCCGCATGAAGAAAACCAATCATGTGCAGACGATGAAAGGGAACTGGCTGAGACAGGACGGAGTGTAGACGCCAAGCCCCTTATGAGTGAGGGGCTTGGGGAGTTGAAGTGGGCTTGTTATGCAATACTGGCTCAGAGGATGAAAATAATTTTATAAATCCCAGCAGGGAAAAGAAGCACAGCAGGAAATAGAACAGGCATCCAGACAAGTTTTGGAAATACCCATGCAGGATAGGGTAATCCCGGAACTGGAATATGGCGGAAACCTGCGTGGCCATGGAATCCCGTAAGTTGCCCCATCCTTCCAAATCAGACCATTTTCCGGGCAGCGCCCATATGGGGAACGGCCCTGCAGAAGAAAATACTTCTAATTTCAAATAGCATATCCATATCAGCAGGCAGGGGATGCGGGCTTTTTTTGCCTGTGCAGGCAGCAGGGCCAAGAAGCCAAACGGGCAGAGGGAAACTGCCAGGCAGGCCGCCCATTTTAACAGGGCCATGTCAATCGCAGCATCACAGCCTGCAAATAAATACTCTGTTTTGCGGAAGCTGAGGGAATCCTTTCCCTGCACCAGTGAGATGGCGAGGGATGTTTCTGTGCCCTGTGCCTCTTTGTTTTGCAGATCGGTGCGTTTGCCCAGAAAGAGGATGGGCATTTCACAGGGGACAGCCTGAAGGATGGCATAGGCGGTTCCCTGATATATTACTTTTTTTCCTATGGCATGTTTGGAACCAAAGAGTGCGCAGGCTAATTTTGTGGAAATTATGCAGGTGGGCTCTTTAGTGCTGTGGGAGGTGTTTTGGGCAGCAGTTTTGGAGTTATCTTCCGTATTGGAAGGCTCCCCAGAGTTAAGGGATGGTTGTTCCAAAGTTTTTTCGTTATGGCTGCTGCCTGTATCGGGCAATTCCGTTTCGCCAAGGAGGACGCCCAGCCTTCCGCCTTCTAGCTGCACAGCATACCCGGAGGAACTATGGGAAAGCCCTTCTGCCTGCAAGCCCTGCGCTTTGCAGGCCAGCCATGTTTCACAGCGAAGCCCCTGGGACTGGCACTCTTTTGCCAGCCCTTCCGCTGCCAGGGGATTCTGGTGGAACAGGAAGGCGGAATTTTCTTCTGTGTTTTCTAATCCTTTCAGGCAGATGTGGAACTTTACATAACAGCTTAGGAATAGGGCAGCAGATACGGCAAGGCCTAAATACAGCCGCCAGTTCCGCGCCTTTGGGTTCCTGGTTTTTGGGTTCAGTGTTCCGTTATTCGTATGCGTTCACCTTCCTTTATGGTTTTGCTTGCATTTGTAATAATGCGGTCTGAGGAGGAGAGGTTCCCTTCCACTGCGGCGTAAGCGCTGTTTTTTTCCAATATGGTAATGGGCACATATTCTGCTGTTGCCTGCAGCCCTAAAATTGTAGGCTTTTCCGTAACCTTGATGGCAAAATCCCCATGTTCCCCGCTGTAAAGGGCAGAAAGGGGGATGCAGCAAGGGTATCTCTGGCTTTTCTTTGTAACGTCCAAAATGGCAGCCCCGGGCGTGATATCCCCATAAGCATCCAAGGCGGCTGTGACCTGGCAGGTTCCGTCAGGTTCCTGTGAAATCCCGGTGACTGCCACTCCCTCCAAAACGCTGGCATGGCCTGCGGCTGTGAGGGTGCCTGTGGCGCCTTCCTCAATGGGAAATTCCCCGCTGCCTTCCAAAATCCCCTCAAACTGCAGCGGCTGGCTGAAATCTGCAAGGAGCACGGCAGGTTCCCCGGAAGTGGCGCTCCCAATGGAAATATTGCATGATAAGACCTGCCCATTGTATTTGGAATAGACATTTCCGCCTGCTTTGCTGAGGGCTTTTAATTCCTGCAGTGTACGCGCTGCGTTTGACTGGTCCAATTGGAGCAGGGAGGAAGAACTGTCTGCTGCTTCCGGAAGGCTTGCATCCTCAAGCTGCCGTGCAGCAGTTTTTAGGGATTCCTTTCTGGCGGCGACGGCTTCTTCGTATTGCTTTTCTTTTTCAAGGCAGGCCTGCGCCAATTCTTCCCGTTTTTGGAGCCATGCGTTCAGGGGGTTTTCTTCTTCTGCCATTGGGGCTGTGCTGGCTCCGCTTGTTTCGGGAGCGCCCTGTTCCGGGGCGTCTGTCCCGGTATCTTCCAAAGTGATGCTTTCCTGTGGTTTTTGGCTGTCGTGGAGGGACAGCGCGTCCTTCGCCTGTTCCAGTTCCCGGCAGGCAGCATCCACTGCGGCATTTGAGGAATTGGAAATATCCTGGTAGTCCTCTTTTGCCCGCCGGAGAGCCATAATGTGCTGGCTGGCCTGTGCCTGCCTTGTTTGTTCCAAGTCTTTGATTTGTATGGAAAGCTTCTGGGATTCCTGCTCTGCCTGCTGGATTTTTTCCTCCAAATCCGTTTTGTCAATGGAAAAGAGCAGGTCCCCTTCTTTTACCATATCGTTTGGTTTTATTTCCACATGGGCAACCCGCAAGTTTTCTATACAGTAAATGGCACGGCTTTCCGTTGCAGAAATGCGTCCTTCAATTTCCGTAGGGTATTCCAGCTTCATGCTTTCCGGGGATGCAGTAGTTACCTGCGGCACCAGAAAGGAATCTGCAGCCCGGGAGAGGAGCGACATGGCAGCCATCCCAATGAAAAACATAAGGACCACACGGCAGTTTTGGAATTTGATAATTGGGATATGCTTTAATTTCATAATAATAATCACCTCACAATTGTCCCGATCCCTTTTTGCAGTTCCTTCCGCCCTGCTGCCGTAATCAGGCAGGCCGGTACAAGCACGAAAAAGGAAAATACGGATACATACTGCACATTTCCTTCCCAAACCTCCGGCAGGCAGATGGAGAAAGGCCAAAGGGATGGGGTTTTCAGAAAGAGCATCGGCTGCTCTAACAGGTTCCAGTACTCAATGATGCCAAGCAGCGCCGCAGCCTTGATACCCGGCAGGGCAAGGGGGACGCCCATGTGCCAGAACAGGCCAAAGCGGCTGCTGCTGTCCAAGGAATATGCTTCAAAAATCTCCTCTGGTATCCCGAGGAAGTACCGGTAAACCAGAAATACCGGGAAAGTGGAAAACACGGCGGGAAGCACAACGGCCCCGTGGCTGTCCATCAGCCCAAACCGGTCAATGACGATGTAATTGGGCAGCATGGTAACCTGGAAGGGCAGCAGCATTAAAATGGTATAAAGGTAAAACAGAAGGCTGCTTGCTTTCCCATGCCATCTGGAAAACCCCCAGGCGGCGGGGACGGAAACCAATAACTGCCCGGCCACAATGGATGCGGTAAGCTTAACAGACTGGAAGAAAACGGCGTAAAATTCCGGGGTGTCCAACAGCATTTCCAGCCAGCCCTGCAAGGTGGGGAAGGCAGGCAGCAGGGGGAAACAGGAGGTTCCCTGTTCCCTGAAAACGCCTGTTAAGGATACTGCCAGCTCCCTGTTTCCTGTGATGGAGCCAACCAGCAGCAGGAAGGCGGGGAAGCAGGAAAGGGCGCACAGCAGGATGGCAAAACAGGAACAAAGTTTCTTAAGAACTGAGCGTGCCAATATTTCCACCTCCTTTTTTGCGGAACGGGTATACCAAGGCTGCAAATATGCATGCAATGGCGACGGCAGCCGCGGACATTTTTTCTATGGACATGTCCCGGAACCAATTGTGGAACATGTGCTGCACCATGTAAATGCTTTTGTCGGGGTATTCCCCAGCCAGCAGGTAGCTTTCCCGGTAGGACTTAAACACCCCGGTTAAGGCAAGGACCCATACGGCGCCTGCCATAGGCCGGAGCCCGGGCAGCGTCACATAACGGAATTTGGCAAGCGCCCCCGCCCCGTCAAGGGATGCGGCTTCGTAAAGGCTATTTGGGATGCCGGAAAGCCCTGTCAGCCACAGCACTACATAATATCCCATGTTTTTCCAGAGGAAAGTGGCGGACAGCACCCAAAATGCACAGGAGGAATCCAGCCAGCTAACCGAAAGGTGCAGGGCGCTGTTTATAATCCCGTGCCTGGAAAACAGCATTTTCCAGACAAAAACCAAGGATGCCGCCGGGATTGCCATAGGCAGCAGGCAGACGTCCTTATAATGCTTTAGGAACCCAAAATGTACGAGGTTTGCCAAAAGCAGGGACAGCGCCAGCAGCAGCGGGACGCATACGGCAAGGAATTTTATGGTATTTCCCATGGCCAGCCGGAACGCCTCATTTTTCAGGATTGTCCGGTAATTTAAAAGCCCCGTGAACTGGCTGCCCGTCAGGCTGGTAAAAGACCTGCGCACCACATCCCCAAAAGGCAGGAATACGAAAATGGAAACCCCGCACAGGCTGGGCAGCAGGAAAAAGAAGTTTTTCCAGCTATCTTGGAATTGTCTGTCTTGTTTTCGCGGCGTCTGCTTTTTGGTATCCACAGGTATCTCCTTTCTGTTTTTAAGATGTCATTCTTTAAGGTACAATTCCAGCTTCTGGACCACCTCGTCCACAGCCCCATCTAAAGATTTCCCGCCGGACAGGTAGGAAGCCCCGCCATCCAGGACCGTGCGGATGATTACCAAGTCGTCCATGGCAGGGGTAGTAAGCCCTGACACTGCCTGCTCCAGTTTTCCAAACTCCTCCTGCGCAGGCCAGCGGTAGGAACCCCCAAGCTTTTGGAACATGTCTGCATAGTGCTGGACCTGTTCCGGGGAAGGCTCTTTTACCATAGATTCCCACACGGCCTTGTTGACTGGAAATTGGGTATAAGCAGGCAGGGAGCCGTCAATTAACATTGCCTGCCCCTTTTCGCTTAGGGCAAACTCCAGAAATTCACGGGCAAGGGCGGACTGCCCGGATTTACTGTTTATCCCTGCGACCAGGGCGGTAAACACATGTTCCGGGAAAGGCCGGGCTGCCAGCTTCTGCCCTGGGATGTGGCCGGAAACTGCAGTAAATTCCAGGGCTGACCGAAGGTATCCTACGCTTGCTGATATATTTCCATATACAATGTCCCAGACGTCAAGGAACGGTGTGAAAAATGCATAGGAAGCAGCCTGCCCATCATCTGCTGTCTGGAAAGGCGTCAGGTAATGATAGCTTGCTTCTGCAGCATTTGCGGAATCCTCCAGTTCTTTAGCCAAGGAAAAAAATTCTTTGACAGCCTCCTTGGAAACTGTTCCGTCTTCTGTGAGGATTTCCTGCCAAAAGGTGGTGAACAGGTAGGGGAGGAAGTTATAAGCCCCAAGGGACGGCAGGCCGTCTGTGTTTTTCGCCAGTTCTGCCAAACCTTCCAGTGAATGGATGTTTGCAATCTGGCTTTCCTCCCCTGCCAGCGCCGGGATGGAAAATGCGATTGGCGCTACGTATTGCCCGTCCTTGGTTCCATATGCGGAAAACAGGTTTTCAAATACCGTCCCTTCCTGGCATGGGCCAAGGCTGCTGATATCTGCAAGGATGCCTTTCCCTGCATAGGATTTCCAGGGAAGGCCGTTTAAAAAGAGGAGGTCTGGCCCATTCCCTGCCATAATTTCAGTATTTAGGATGTTGATTGCGTCGGATTCGCTTTTTGCGTTGGAGCCGTCCATCCCAGTTTCATATGTAACAAGCACGTCGGGGTGGCTGGCCTGGAAATTCGAAACCAGCTTTTTGACAATGTCGTCGCTGTCCAGGGAATAAATTTTCAGTTCCTGCCCCGGCTGGGTAGCCAGCGTAGCGTCATAACTATACCGCATCAGCTCCAGGCTTTGGGAAGCGTCATTTTTCAGGAAAAGCAGGAAGGTTTTTTCATCGGCAGAGCAGAAGTATGCCATGGTCTTGCTGATGTCGGAAAAACTGGACAGCCTGCCGTCCACCAAAAGCTCTGTCAGGGCCATGGCGTCGTCAGCGCCGTAAATTCCAGTTTCCTGGCAGTAAAATATTTTCTTTTCCTCCATATCCATGTCCATCAGGCGGAAATAGACGTTTCCGGAAGGGGATGTAATTTCGGATAAGGTTTCCCCGGATGCTTTGTCCAGAATTTGGAATCTCCCATCGTATTCGCTTAGGCAGAGGGTGTCCCCGTACATTTGGATTTCGCCGAACTGGATCTCCCGCTCCCAATTGGCAGCGCCAGTGTCTGGGTTAAAGCTGAAAATTTGGAAATGATTTTCTTCCCCCAGCCGGTAGTTCAGGATCCCGTAAAGGCTCCCGTCTTCCCCGCAGGCCATGGAAGTAAGGCCATAGCCCCCATTTAAGTATTCTTCCTTTGGTTCCGGCAGCGCCAGGGAGAGCTGGCTGGCCTGCCATCCGCTTTCGGTTTCTGCCAGCCGGAAGTAAACGTAGCTGCCTGCTGCATGTTTTTCATCGATCGGGTCATCAGACATTTTCCCGGCAGATACAAAGACAGCCCCTTCCGGTGCAAAGCAGGCGGATACTGCCCGGTAGCCTTCCGGCATCCATGAGGTGTCCCATGGCTCCTGTTCCCAGGTGGCGCCGCCGTCCGTGCTTTTGCAGCAGGTAAAATCTCCTGGTTCCTGTTCAGACAGTACCCGCAGGGCGCCGTCCCTTTTTTCAATGTCAAAGATATGTTTGGCGGGGACTGGGAAAGGGACTGGGGTTTCCCGGTACCTGCCCATGGCGGTTTCTTCCCGGCTGCCATTTTGTGCAGCGGGCGCGCCCTGGCCGCCGTCTTCCTTCTGCCCGGGGGAGGAACATGCTGCTTGGGATAAGGACAGCAGCAGTAAAATCCCGGTAAGCAATAGTGGGAAAAATTTTTTCATGTAGGTATCTCCTTTCTGTGCGGTACGTGCCGGAAGCCTGCAGGGAAGGCGTCCATAAGGATTCCCTGCCCCTGCCCTGCAGTGTTTTTCTGGCAGCGACCTTTCTGGAAAATACCTTACCATGGGAGGGCGGAAAAGTCCTCTAAAATTTCTCTAAGGCAGCGCCCGTTTTTTAGAGGACTTTTAGAGAACCCCTGTGTTATAATTATCAAAAACCCATTACTTGGAGGACATCATGAGAATACTGCTGATTGAGGATGATACAAGCTTAACGGAAATTTTGCGCTATGGGCTGGAGGAAGAAGGTTTTACAGTAGATATCTGCCACGATGGGACGGAAGGGCTTCTTCTTGCCCTGCAGGAGGCCCACGATATGGTACTGCTGGACCGGATGCTGCCGGGCCTTCCCGGCGAAGGCGTATTGATGCGTATGCGCCGGGAAGGGGTGAAAACCCCTGTTATTTTTCTCACGGCCCTGGGGGAGCCTATGGAAAAAATTAATGGGCTGGACTTAGGGGCGGACGATTATCTGGTAAAGCCCTTTGACATTGGCGAGCTGCTTGCCCGCATCCGCAGTGTCATGCGCCGTGCGTCCGGGCAGGCTTCCCTGTCCCTGCTGGCGTTTGGGGATATCAGTTTTTCGGAAAAAGAATCCAAATTAATCCATCAGGGGCAAAGCTACCTGCTGCCGAAGCGGGAAGGGGAGCTGCTGGCTTATTTTTTAAGGAATCCGCAGCAGGTTCTGACACGGCTCCAAATTATTGGGAACGTGTGGGGCCCGGGAGCGGAAATTGAGGATGGGAATTTAGATAATTACATTTACCTCCTGCGGAAAAAAATAAAAAAACTCCCGACAAACGTGGAAATTGTAACTGTCCACCGCCAGGGTTATTGCCTTACGGAAAAGCAGGTGGTCTGACATGTTCCGGAACATTAAAATCAAGCTTTCTTTCCTTTGCTGTTTTATAACGGCTCTCCTGGCCTTTACCCTGGTACTTTGCTGCCTGCGGATTGCGGAAAAAAGCATGTACGGGCAGGAAGAAGCCCTTTTTTTCCGGAAAGCGGACGATATTTCTTATGAACTGCACAAGGGGGAACCTGTCAGCATCAATTGGTACATGCGGCATGTCGGCCAAAATATCCTGTATCTGGAAATAAACGGCGTCCCTTCCTCCCTTTCCCGTGTAGCCTTGGAAGGGCGGGGGCAGGAAGTGGTGGAAGAAGTAAAAGCTTATATCAAAGAAAAAAATATTTCCCCAATTTCCGGGGGACATGTTTCTGAAGTGGCATACTTTCCTTATAAAACCAAAAAGCCGGGATACCTGGTGCTGTATGGGGCGGTTTCGGGGCGGGAGCCATGCATTACGTACCTCTATCTGTACAGCCTGGAGCCATTTTCCCGCAATGTGGAAGTGCAGCGCATTTGGTTTCTGGGGGCTTGGCTGTGCGCTATGCCGGCAGCTTACCTGTTTTCCTACCGGTTTACTTCCCATGTGCTGCGCCCAGTGGTCCAGAACCATGAAAAACAGAAGAATTTCATCGCCTTTGCTTCCCATGAGCTGCGTTCCCCGCTGGCAGTATTTAAAACAGGCCTTTCCGTCCTGAAACGGTGGGCTGCGCCGGAAAAGCAGGAACGCATTTTCTCCCTGATGGACAATGAAATGGCTCAGATGGAGCGGCTGGTGCAGGACCTTTTGTGCTTGGCAAAAGCAGAACAGGCGGAACTGGGGTTTTCCTTTGCCCCTGTGGACCTGGCGGCGCTGGCGGAACAGGTATATGGGGCTTATCTTGGGATGGCAGGGCAGAAGGGGATTTCCCTGTCGTTTGTTAAGGAGGAGGGCTGCAGCTATAGCTGCTTCTGCGACGCACAGAGGGTGGAGCAGGTTCTTGTGGTTCTGCTGGACAACGCCTTCTGCTATACCCCGTCCGGGCAGGAGGTTTCCCTGCGCCTGTCCCGGCAGCGGGGAAAAGCCGTTTTACAGGTGGCTGACACAGGGAAAGGCATCCCGGAAGGGGAGAAGGGGAAAATATTCGACAAATTTTATCAGGCAGACGGGGCACATAGCAAGAAAGGGCACTTTGGGCTTGGCCTGTCTATTGCAAAGGAAATCTGTAAGGGGCATGGAGGGCAGATTTCAGTCAGCGATACCAAGGGAGGGGGCAGCACGTTTACCGTAAAATTGCCCTTGAAGCGCGGTTTGTGTTAATTCTGAAAAGTGCTTTACCCCAATAAATACCCCTAATATCACTCAGCAGCAGCTGGAAGAATTTACAACCGGCTTTGTTCAAAGACTGCCAAAGTACATGCAAAAAGCATTGGAGAGAGGTTCCATAGCTGCCTGATTACTATTTTGTGAGTTAAAGTATTGATTTTTCAAAGTGCAAATCCCATTTTAAATGTTGGAAGTTTGAGTAGTATATACATACAGCCTGCTGATTCCAGATTTAAGATTACCCGCCGAAGAAGAACAGCCGATAGGCATATGGGGGTGAGCGAGTGCCAGTGGCACTCAAGCTGCGAACCGACCGAGCCGACAGGCGAGAAAGCGGCATCTGGACTATCTGAAGCAGTACCGCAAAGTTACATACACCAATCTGCTCACAAGCGGCAGGCTCAATTCTTACCTTGCCGACATCGACAGGCAGGCGCAGGGACGCTTTGAAAGGCTCATAGAGGGCATGAAACAGGCACAGGGCATAACGGAACAGCTAAAGGAAGAAAACGCCTTAGAATGGGTACAACATTTAAATAACATAAGGGCGTGTGCGAGGGAAATTGTGAACGAGGAAATTATTTATGCATAGCTATACACGGGCGGTAGAAAGTGATTTCTGCCACCCGTATGCAATGCTGTTGATAGCAATGGAGATAACGGGTATAATTATAATCACTTGGCATGAAATTGTCGAAAATCTGTCTTTTATCGGCTACAATAAAGGGATTAACTGATAAGGAGCATTGCCTATGAAATACAAGATACTGATTATTGATGATGAAGAAATGATATTATCCATGATGGAAAAATGTTTAGGAGATGAATTTTCCGTATATAGGGCGGAAAATGCAAAAAAAGCGTTAGAACTATTAAACGTAATACCAGATATTATATTGTTGGATATAAATATGCCAGAAATGGATGGGCTGGAGTTGTGCCAGCTTATCCGAGGGCATATATCCTGCCCGATTATTTTTTTGACAGCACGGGTAACGGAACGGGATGTGATAAAGGGGCTGTCTGTCGGCGGGGATGATTATATTACGAAACCTTTTCGCATGGATGAATTATTAGCAAGAATTTCGGCACACCTTCGGCGTGAAGAAAGAAAAGGCACAGCTGAAAATCTAAGGTTTGATGAAGAATTGATGATTGATTACAATAGCCGAACGGTATTTTATGGTAAGGAACAGTTAGACTTCTCAAATAAAGAATTTGAGATTATCCGTTTTCTTTCCCAAAATGCAGGCATGGTTTTTGACAGGGAAACCATCTATGAAAAACTTTGGGGATATAATGGCGAGGGCGATAGCATTGTAGTAAAAGAACATATCCGAAAGATACGGAATAAGCTGTCAGTTTATACGGATAAAAACTATATTGAAACAGTATGGGGAGTTGGTTATAAATGGGCAAAATAAAAACAAAGTCGCTTAGGACATCTATGGCAGTTACTTTTTTAATTACGATATGTGTGACTGCCATGTTATCGTCTATTACTATCTTTGCGGCAAACCAAGTGCAGCATGAAATATTAAAGAAACGGTATATGACGATAAATTCCCCTGATTTTCAGGTGGATGAGGACACAGGCAATTATATTTTGGATATTGATAACAACAATATCACATGGCAGCCTTTAAGCAGATGGGATACTGTCGCCTATTATGGTTCTTACGCTGCTATGGTTGGTCTGCCTGTTTTTTATATTGCTGTCGGGATTGGGGCGGCTGCGGCGGTATATTACCGAAAGAAGCTTCGGGAGCCTATCACACAGTTACAAAATGGCGTGGAAAGAATACAGGAGGATAATCTTGACTTTCACATTGAATATGACGGTGATGATGAGTTAGGGCGGTTATGCTGTTCTATGGAAAAAATGCGCAGGGAGCTTCGGCAAAAACACAAAGCGTTGTGGGAATCCTTAGAACAAAGGAAATTATTGAATGCTTCGGTATCTCATGATTTAAGAACGCCGATTACCGTCCTCAAAGGATATTTAGACTATTTAGAGAAAAATATCCCACAGGATAAGCTTACGGAAGATATGCTTTTCGATACGGTATCATCTATGCAGGGGGCGGTAAACCGTTTGGAGCTATATGTAAAGAGCGTTCGGGATATTGAGAAGATTGAAAATATTGAAATTGAAAAACGGTCTGAAAATGTGAAGCTATTATTGAATGAATTAAGAAGCAATGTGCAGCAGCTTACGGGGGATAAAGAAATCATTATTTCAAATAACATTACGATAGACAAAATTCAAATAGATAAGGGCGTGTTTTTTCGGATTTTAGAAAATCTCCTGCAGAACGCATTAAGATATGCGGAAAAACAAGTAAGCATAAACCTTTCACACAAAAAAGATTTTCTCATTCTTACGGTAAAGGATGACGGGAAAGGTTTTTCAGCGGCAGATTTGGAAAAAGCAACCACTGTATTTTACAGTAATGATAAGGAAAAACAGCATTTTGGTATAGGCTTAAGCGTATGTAAGATACTTTGTGAAAAACATGGCGGTTTGTTGTATGTCGGAAATCAGAAAGAAAAGGGGGCATGTGTAACAGCCAAATTGAAAATTTTTTAATATCCTTTTCGGAAAATTGGCTTTTCTATTATAAAATCTCCTTACAACACAAGTAAGGAGGTTTTTGTATTTATGGAAATCCTAAAGGATACCTTTATACCCAGCCGGGCACACGTGCCATACGGCAAAAACAATGAAATTGTAATAAGAAATCTTTCCAAAAACTATGGAAAAAAGACAGCCCTTGAAAATGTATCCGTTACAATCCATTCTGGAATGTACGGGCTTCTTGGGCGGAATGGCGCAGGGAAAACAAGCCTTATGAAAATTTTGGCGACGCTTTCGGAAGCGTCAGGCGGGGAAATCAGTATGAATGGTATCCCAATCAAAGAAACAGGTAAAATACGGGAAATCGTAGGTTATCTTCCGCAGGATTTTTCTTTTTACAGAGGTATGAGTGTTTATGGCACAATGGATTACCTTGGGCTGCTGTCGGAAATTCCAGATAAAATCCGAAGAGAAAGAATATTGGCATTACTTGAACAGGTAAATCTAAAAGAAGATATGAGGACGAAAGTAAAGGCTTTATCGGGAGGGATGAAAAGACGGCTGGGGATTGCACAGGCACTGTTACATAACCCGCAAATCCTTATTGTTGATGAACCGACAGCAGGGCTTGACCCAGAGGAACGTATTCGTTTCCGTAATCTGCTCAGTGAATTTGCAGAAGACAGGATCGTGATTCTTTCCACCCATATTTCTTCGGATGTTGAATCGTGTTGTGAAAATATAGGAGTATTGAACAATGGGAAAATGATATGGAATGGCAGCACGGAAGAACTGGTGGGACAGGCAGAGGGAAAAGTTTACCTTATTTCAGCGGCAAAAAAGCAGGATAAACATATCAAGGAAAAGTATGCTGTCTTAAATATCATTTCTTCACAGTCAGGCACACAGTACAGGGTATTGTCAGACGTTGAGCCAGAAGAAAAATATATGCTTCAGCCCCCTACGTTGGAAGATGGGTATATGTATCTGTTAAGCCAGACTTAAGGGAGGGATAGAACGATGAAGTTATATTTTAAAGAGTGTAAAAAGATTGCAGCAAGCGTGATTTATTATTTCTTTCTCGCTATTTTGGCATTTAGCTGGTTCCAGAATTTTCGGGGAGTGACAAAAACAGAAATCAATTGGGAAAAAGGTATTCCCCTGGCAGATATAGGTTTTGAACGCTCATTACTGTCCAAACCATCCGAGGAGGATGATTACTTTGGCAGTAAAGTTTCAGAGGATGACCCGGCGGCAATCATGATGGGCGTTACAAGGGCGTTACTGTCAGAATATGAAAGCAACCGCTACGCCACATATCCCATTGGATACTATAAAGCGATTACGCTTAGCGATGATGAGCAAAAACGTGTACTTGAAATACTTTGTGAAATAACGGGATTGACGGAAGAACAATTAAAGGATTTGCCAGAAGATTATTTTCCAGCAGTCACAGGCACAATTATTTCCTTTGACGCAATGAGTGTTGATGAAAAAGGAAATTTGAATACGGTGATGGGAAATAAGGCAGACACAGAAAGCGGAGATGATAAATATAAGCATTTTGTATCACAGGTCACTTATGGACATTTCAAAGAGCTAATGCAGGAAATGGAAAATATGATAGGGGAAAACGGTTCACAGTACTCCCCCGAAATGATGATTACCTATTTTGGCATGTCTGAAATGACTTATGAGGACGCATGTGGGGAATATAACCAGACAATCAATAAGGATAAAGTGACAGGCGGTTTTGCACGGTTATTTTGTGATTATATAGGATTGGAACTAGGCTTGTACCCTATATTTTTGGTAGTGCTTATATGGATGAAAGACCGTATAGGCAATGCGTCAGAATTGATTTACAGCAAAAAAATATCTTCGGCAAGACTGGTGGTTTCAAGATATTTGGCAAGTATCACTATGGTTCTCCTGCCTGTTTTGCTGTTAAGTTTTGAATCCCTTGTGCCACTTATATCGTTTGGCGCAGAGAAAGGTATTTCAGTAGACTATTTTGCGTATATCAAATACATTTTATGGTGGCTCCTGCCAGAGGTCATGGCGGTATCCGCAATCGGGATATTTTTCACTTTGCTCACAGACTCTCCGATTGCAATTGCCATTCAATTCCTTTGGTGGATGGTTGATAAGGGAGTAACTGGACTGTCAGGGGACACGGGAGCAGCAACTTTAATGATAAGGCACAATACATTGCGTGGCTATGAAGTGATACAAGATGAATTTCAAATGATTTGCAGGAACAGGCTGCTTATGGCGGGAATCGGTATTCTATTTGTCGTTCTGTCCATATGGGTTCTTAAGTTTAAGCGGAAAGGAAAAATAAATGCGGCGAATATCTATCACAAGTGTTTTGGGCATATGCAGGACAAACTTTCTTTTGGCAGTAAAAAATAACTTAATTTTGGCGGCGGCTTATTTGCTGATAATTCCCTTACTAAGGGGGATTGCAAATTTAGATATGGTTCGTTCGGCGGAATGTTTGGAACAGGCTGTAATACTAACAGGAATATTTCTCATAGCTCCGCTGCCTGCCCCAGAACAGTCTAAGGCAATACAGGACGTAGTTTGCACAAAGAAAATTCCCAATTGGAAAATCCTATTGCTGCGGTTCATCATGTCAATGCTGCTGCTAATTACAATGATATGTCTGTTCTCTGGAATTATGGTATGGAAAAACTGTATATTTCCTTTTGTGCCTTATGTGGCAGGGACAGTGATAAGCGCAATGGCATTGGGGAGTTTTGGGTTTGCAGCAGCCATATTCAGCAATTCTGTTATTGTAGGTTACTTGGCGTCAATCGGATATTTTCTTTTAAATTCTTTGGGGAATGTGTCAGAGGGTAGTATTTTCTATTTGTTCTCAATGGGAAAAGGCAATTATTCCACAAAGATATGGCTTTTCGGTTTAAGTTTGCTGGTAATTGCAGTAGTTTTTATTTACGAAAGAAGAAAGAGATATTGATAAAAAAATCATTGTGGTACTTACCCACCGAATAAAAAAAACGAGGTTCGGTGGGCGGCTTTACCATGCCTAAATAAATAGACGTTACCCTCCAGACCAGTTTTCAGTTTGGAGGGATTTTTATGCCCTTTTTTCGGTGGACCTATGTCAATACTTTGGACAAAAAAAGTCGAAAGATTATGTGGCTTTTTTTAGTTACTCATCCTCCTTTTGCTGTGGTGTCAAATAACCAATAGAGCTATGTATCCGCTTACGATTATACCAGCCTTCTATGTATTCAAAGATTGCTCTGCGGGCTTCCTTTGAATCCTGGTAAGTATGAAGATATATTTCTTCCTTTTTCAGTACAGAATGGAAGGATTCCATGCAGGCATTATCGTATGGATTTCCCTTACGGCTAAAGGAATGCAGGATTTCTTTCCTGGCCAGGCAGTCTTCAAATGCCCGGCTCGTATACTGGCTTCCAAGGTCGCTGTGCAAAATGCCCCCTTTTGTATCCCTGACGTTCAGGCACGCATTCCCTACCGCTTCCACTGCCAGTTCCGCTGTCATAGATGTGCCATAGGCATGGCCGATGATTTTACGGCTGCACAAATCCATGACAGACGCCAGATAAGTCCATCCTTCCTTCTGCACATGGATGTAGGTAATATCTGTGCACCATTTTTGGTTGATGGTTTCTGTCCCAAAATCACGTTCCAGGATATTCACTTTACCATCTGGGATACTGCCATGGTTGGCATGGTGGCTGTACTTCTTTACTGCCACAGAGCGCAGCCCCTGCTCTGCCATATGCCTCTGGGTCCGCTTGATGCTGCAGGGTGTCCCAGCGCCACCTAGTACACGGCATAGTTTGACGGCCCCATATCTGCGTTTGGAATCCTCAAAGGCCTGTTTCACCTTCCTGCCGAATTCTTCATACTCCATCCGCTTATTTGAAGGTACACAAACCAGAGCCTTGTAATAAGTACTCCTTGGGAATTTCAAGGCACTGCAAAGCTGTGATACAGAGTAGTTGGTTAAGTTGTTCTGGATAAATGCAACAATTTCGGCTATTGTTCTTTTGCGAATATGGCGGTCGCTTTTTTGGCTCTGCCCACCTTTGGTGTAATATTTCATTCTCGGTCTTAAGGCGCTGGATTTCTTTTTGGGGAGCCTTATACTCCTTGGGGGTAACCGTTTCCCCCTCTGATACCTTGATAGGGGAAAGCTGCTTTACCCAGCCGCTAACCGTACTCCGGTTTACGCCATATTCACGTTCCAGTTGTGGATACGATGTCCCTCCGGCATGATACAGATCCACGGTCTGCTGTTTAAATTCCGGAGTGTAAGATTTTTGATTTTTCGCCATGCCCTTCATCTCCTTTGCTCTTTCATTTGATCGTATAGGTTGTCCAACTTTTTCTGTCCACACTTATATACTAACACCATCCCAAGGCTGACTTGGAAATCCCCGTAACCGCCGCCAGTTCCTCTAAACTTAGGGAAGTGGTGCATTGCGCCCTGCGGACAGCAGATGATTTTCACAGATTTTCAATCTGCTCCAATCATCACAGGGGAAGCTACACTTCCCCTGCGCTGGCTTCGCCAGCTACCACTTTGTGGACTTGCCACCCGAAAATCTTTCAGAAAGCATATTCCATTTAGCAAGTTAAAGCTGTATAATAGTGTCAGCGATAAATCGGAATAGCGAGGTAAATTTATATGAGTGATTTTGCTATTCGTTTTCTTAATAGCGAAGGGGAACCTATTACACAAGAAACGATAGACAAACTGGTGTATAAAATACGGGGAAATCATTGTAGGTCTGCATGGTTAGCTTTGGATGAATATGGCGAAGAGGACTTTCTTTCTGTAGATATTGAGAATGATTGGGCGGCTCTGGCTTTTAACACATATGGTGAAGATGAAGAGGCTCATATGTATATGCCTGTCAATTCCGAATATGGTACATCCAAAGAGGACGCTCCTGTAAATATCAGCGGACAGACTCCGGTTCTCAAGCGAAATGCGCTCAATGATTTGAATCTGGTTGCTGAATGTGTTCTCCATTTTGCTAAAACAGGAGAGCTGTATCCAAAGTTGAAGTGGGAGGAAGTAGAGTGAAAAACAAAACTTCCCATTTGTTGAGCAGAATAGAATGGAATAATATTTCGTGCCAGTAATTCTTTTGTCAATCCCCTCACTAAATATGTTCCCAATCTGGCATTTCTATATTTTTCCATAACATCTATACCTATTTCCCATACACCATCTGTTGATGATTCTGCGGCATCTGCTACTCCAATAATTTTATTATTGTCCTTTGCAATATAAACACCTTTTGTTGATGTAGAACCATTTTCATCAAATGCTAAGGAATTTTCAAAACCAGTCAATCCAGTAAGGGATAAAATATCTCTGCCAAAAAGATACTCGCACTTACAATCCAATGAAATCAATGCATCTTCTGTATAGTTATCATTAGGAACATAATGTATTGTCTGTCCATAAACCAAAGGAAGTTCAAATATTTCATCTCTATTCTTGCTTTGTAAAAGTTCTTGAACTTTATAATGCAGATTCTCCGATGTACAAACCACAACACAATTTCTATAGGCTAAATATATGGTTGTTTTGTATTGAAGTTAACAGTATACACCGTTGATTTCCCATTTAATTCGTTTGGACTGCAATAAAATTCCTTTGATAATAATTCTTCCATTTTCTTCTTAATAACCACTTTCATATTCATTCCTACAACCTCCTAAACAAAACTGGCACTATTATACAGCTTTAACTCGCTAAATGAAATTCGTCCGTCACGGATTCCGGGTGGGGAGATGGCTTTCCAGCATAGACTCTCTGGTGCAGAGCCGGTGCGTCCGTTCCTTCCGGTTCAGCGTCTTTATCTGGTGTTCCAGCATTTTCTCCTTATGCTGCGCCCGCCGCAGCCTTGCTTCGGTCTTTTCAATTTCCTGATTCAGTTTTTCCAGCTTCTCATTCATGGGCAGCGTCCTCCTTGGGGAGCAGAATATAGATGTGGCTGACCTCCCCGATTCCCTGACGGACACGCATTATCATCCCGGCCTGTTCCAGCTCGTTTAGGGAACGCTTGCAGGTCTGGGGGCTTCGGGAGAGTGCCGCCGCTATCTCCATGACGGGGAAGCGGATGAACAGAATCCCGTTGCTGTCCTCGGTTCCTTTCGTCAGGATTTCATCCAGCAGGCGGGCATACATGACCTTTGCTGTGTTGCTGACCTGTAGCCGGAGCATTGCCTTTGGGAGCGGCATACAGGGCGGCAGGGGTGTACTGGCTATCATAAATTCACAATTCATTGGGTGGTGTCCTCCTTTTGGCTCGTTTGGATAGGTAGCGGGGGCAGTCGATCATGACAGCCCGGAAACTCTGCTTACACTCATGTTGGCATTTCCGGCAGAGTTCATTGTAGCTTCTGCGCCCCCGGTCGTTCAGGAAGAAAATTGGAATAATCCATTGATGAACTACCTGTATCATAGAACATTTTTGAGCCTTGTGCCGTATATCCATAAAGTAGGAATCAAGCCCGAAATCCGAAATTTTCCACGATTGTGGAATGAATGTGGTATAATGGTTCTGTTGCGGCAGGCTGGCCGCAGGAAAGGGGAATATGAAAGGGGCTACCACAATTCAGGAACGGTTAAAGGATTTACGGGTGGAGCGGCATTTGAAGCTGGAAGAACTGGAAGCGGCCACCGGTATTTCAAGCTCGGCTCTCGGAAGCTATGAAAATGAAAATAACAACAATAAAGAAATCAACCACGGGAGCCTTTTGAAGCTGGAAAAGTTTTATGGGGCGATATTGATTACAAACAGAATGTTATCCATGTAACGAAGACTGTCACTTTCAATGAGGACAGCACTATAGGCATAGGGAGCCAAAAAGCTGGGGAATGTCCTGCCAATGAATGACAACAGAATTTTCACATCCATATATGGTGCAATAGTTCATAACCATGCAATAAACCGGGCAATCAGTGGCGCACTGGGCAGGCTGGAAGAACAGGGAAGGCCGATCGGGCATTTCACAGCACATGCTTTAAGGGATACCTTCGCAATAAGGAAATGGATAATCTCAAAATAGTGTTATAAAAGATGATAAAGGGTAATGGCATGGTTGGCTTTAAATAACCCCCATGGAACCAGGGGTTAAAAGCATAATGATAGAAAAAGATGAAAATAGATAAAAGGAAAAACTTTAAACTACAAGTTAAATGACAAATGGGACTTTCTGTGGTAAACTACTGGAAAAGGATGCAGCAGGCAGCGTGCTGTTCAGAAACCGGAAAAATGGAGGGGAGCCATGGACAGAAGGCCAGAGTATGACAAAGAATTGATTGGGGATAATTTAAGGAGGCGCCGGCAGGCACGGAACCTTTCCGTGGAGCAGGTGCGGGAATACCTTGGGCTGGGCAGTACGCAGTCCATCTATAAATGGGAGGAGGGGAGAAGCTTTCCGCAGGCGGATAACCTGTTTGCCCTGATGGAGTGGTATGGGATGGAACTGAAAGACCTGCTGTATGGGCAAAGGCAGTTCTGTATGCCAGCCATAGGGCATACGCCCTGCAGCGGGGCGGATATGGGGGTCTGCGGAGCAATGGCAGAACATATGCCCTGCGGCGGAAGGGGTATCAGGTTTTGGAGCCCAATGGCGGAACATACGCCCTGCAGCAGGGCAGGTGCGGCATACATGCAATCCTGCGAACTCATATTAGAGCAGCAGTGTTACGGTGAAAAAGAGAACATGCAGGGCATAAAACGCTGGGTGCTGTATGCTGGGAAAGTTAACGGGAGGGCTGCCTGAATTTACGGAAATAAGCAAAGGGGTGGTTCCATGCTGTTCCTGATTGATTATGAAAATGTCGGGAATATAGGAATGAGGGGACATGAGTATCTGGACGACGGGGACTATGTGGTGCTGTTTTACAGTGAAGCGAAGAAAAATATGGAACGGAGGGTATTGGAGGATATCACATCTTCCGGATGCCAGCTTGAGATTTTTAAGCTGTGCAAAACAGGGAAAAATGCCCTTGATTTCTACCTGGCTTCCAGGCTGGGGGAACTGGTGGGCGGAGGATATGAGGGCACATCGGTAATTGTCAGCAATGATGCGGGGTTTCAGGCAGTCCGGGATTACTGGGGGAGCCGTGCGCCCCACAAGCGGAGGGTGCTGCTGTCCCCTTGTTTAGAAGCCGGGATTGTCAGCGGCAATGAGAACAACCAGCGGACAAGGGAACTGCGGTGGAAGCTGGAAGGCCTTTCCATTGGGAAATATTACGATGCTTACCGGGAACGGATCAGGATAAGGTCTGTCTTAAATAAGCTTTTTGCAGGTACGCCTTATGAGGATATGACGGAAAAAATCCAGAATATGATGGAACATAAGGATAGCACGGCAAAATATATATATCTTAGCAGCTTGCACCTGTTTGGCAGGGAAGACGGGCTGGAAATTTACCATAGAATAAAGTCATGCAAGGAATTGCGGCAGCCGTGGCAGGGGGCAGGGAATGAAAATTGAACGGAACAGCCAGACGGGACGCTGATGCCGGATAGGAGGCACACCTACATGATAAGCGCATAGCATGAAACCCGCAGAAGAAAAAAGAAACAGCAGTTGTAGAAACTGCTGCTTTGAAAAAAGGGGTAATGCTTTTCTCTATATTAATTATACCATAAAAATTCTGAAAACTCAAGACTGGTAATCAGCCATGGGAATGATATAATCGTTTTCATGTTACTGTTTATTCCATGACTAGGCAGAAATTCAGCGCATGCCAAACAGTGGCAGCGTCTGGCGAGTGGTTTCAGGTTTAATTTTGGAAGGGGGAATGCTCTTGGAAGGGAATTGGATGGTTTTATTGCAGCAGCAGAATCAGTTAGGGAAAGTGGTGGAAACAAATCAGACGGCGGAACGGTATGGGCTTGTGCTGAGCGAGGAGGACGCAAAGCTGATTTTAGAGGAAAAAAATAATGCGTTGCGGGAACAGAAGCGGGTAGAATTCGGCGGAGGCATTACGCCTAAAATAATTTATGAATTCTGCGATTCTGATTTTATTGACCAGAATAATTATGTGGAAACCATTATCCGGCTGCAGGAGATTTTTTATTTGTTTAAGAACGAAATGGAGGATGAAATTACCGATGATGAGCTTCTGCATCTGATGAAAGAGCAATATGAGCTGATTTGCTTTGGGGATTTGGATTACTTGGAGGGGACATGCCTGAATATTTTTTCACAGGCTATCCGTGCCGGGTACCAAGGCTACCAAGGGACAGAAGGGCGCCGGGATTATGCGAAGTTTGACGAGGTGCAGCGTTGGGATTACGACTTGTACTTTGAAACGCTGAAGGAACTTTGCTGGGGGTAACTGCAGACAGAAGAATGGCTGGATATGCCAGGGGGATTTCAAATGGATGCAGCCGGATTTATGGGAGGAAAAGGAAAATGGATATCGCAATGGAAGAACTGGTTCCAATCGTGGGGAAATTAGCAGAGCAATATACGGCGTATGAACATACCTCCATGCCTTACGAAAAGGCGGAACAGCTTATGCAGGCAGTGCTCTACTGCATCCATGAAGCAGAACTGTCTGGGCAGGGAGGTGCAGTTGCAGACGGGAAGGTAACGGCGCAGCAGCTTTATGAAGCGGGATTGGCCTGTGTGGAGGAAAAGGCAAGGCAAGCCCTTGGGCTATACAATAAGGTTTCCCTTTCTTTTTCCCATTATGGGAACCAGTGCCTGTATGACACAATGGTAAAAGGCCTGCCAGAATTTTTCCGGTGGTATGATATGAAATTTTGCCCGCAGGACACAAAACTGACGCTGGATTATCCGGTGTTAAAAGATATTTCCGGGTATATGGGTATTGATAAAATATATGAATTCCTATTATGCATCCAAATGGAACAGGCGTTTTTGGGCATGTTCCCAGAAGGGTATGTAAAGGGCGTGCTTGTCCGGCATGGCAGCCAATATGAAGATATGGTGGTGAACCTTTGCGAAGCAGTCCTTGCGGATGTGGCAGGGCATGTTTTGGCAGGCAGGCCTTTGTCAAAGGGAAGGCTGGCAGAAGAAGGCTGCCAGGCAATACAGCGCTTATGGGAACAATCTGGAATTGAGGGAATGAAACATCGGCTGGACAGTGCCCCGGAGCTGTTTGCCCAAATGGGTTCCGATGGCTGTAGCGGGCTGCCGGAATATTTGTCCGGGGCATTAGAGGATATCCTTGTCCGTATTGGGACTGCGGCTGAGCATGGGATGCTGCATCGCTTGTTTTGAGAAATGTTTTGGCCGATGGCGGCGGGTTGTTTTTGCAGGGCTTGCATGGTATACTTATCCCAGATCATTCTTAGGGGTGGCGTCCAGCCCCAAAGGGTAAGCCATCCAGAGAGGAGCACACAAGATGAATACCATCCACCGTGACATTTTCCGGGCTATCCACGAGGGAAAGTGGCTCAGTATTGAATACCGCAACAGGGAAGGCCAGATCTCAAGGTATTGGATTGGCATTTACGGCCTGGACCCAGCAAGGCGCACACTGAAGGTGGAAGGGCTGCATCTTGGGAAATACACAACAAAAACGTATGACTTGATTTATATAGATTCTATTCTTTCTTCCAGTATTGTGGAAGGTTCTTACTGCCCTGTGAACCAAAAGCTGGTGCAGGATATTTACTTAAACCCACAGAAATACAAAGGCCTGTTTGAGCATGCCGTAAACCTGAAAATCTTAAATTACTTGGAAATGTGCAACCGCATGGACACCGTCCCATATTATTCAGATTTTGAGCTGGTACGGTATTTAGACCGGGAGAGTTTCCATGGGACGGAATATTACCTGAGCGAAGAACAGTTTTGCATGGTAGTGAAGCATTTCCAGCGGAAGTCTCAGGAAAAGAGGGGCAGGGAAGGCAGGCAGAGCATACAGCAGCTTGCTATGAACGTCCTCAGCATCCATACGCCCAGGGGGCTGTATGCCTTGGCTTACCGGAAGCTGCAGTTGGATGTGAAGAAGCGGACGCTGCGGCCGGACGATGAAATAATTATTTGCACGGAATTTACGCTGGATGGGGTGAAGGAGCACGTGCGGAAATTTCTGGATGCAGAGGATTACGAGCTGTTAAAGGATTTTGAGCGGAACCAGGAACAGATTAAGGAATGTATTACAAGCCGCGGCAGGCAGCCGCTGGCGGTAGACGACATGCCCTATATGATTGGCCTTGGCATGGATATCCTTCTGGATTTGCACAAGGAATACGAGTCTGTTATCCATATGTACCAGAGCCATGAGGTACCTGCCCCCATCCGGGCGTTTTTTGGGGAAATGGTGAGCAGGCCAATCCGCAGGAAAGCATACCCCATTGTGCTGGCAGACCAGAAGGTGAACTTAGACCAGCTTTTGGCCATCAATAATGCCATGAAATATCCTGTGGCGTATATCCAGGGGCCGCCGGGGACGGGGAAAACAAGCACAATTATCAATACCATTGTCACTGCATTTTTCAATGAAAAAACCGTGCTGTTTGTGTCTTATAATAACCATCCCATCAATGGGGTGGCAGAGAAGCTTTTGGGGATGAAGTATCAGGGCAAGGCCATTCCCTTTCCGGTACTGCGCCTGGGCAGCAATGAGAAAATGCAGGAGGCCTTGGAGCATATGGAATACGTTTACCAGCAGGTCCAGTCCATTCAGGTTTACGAAGCTACGCTGGAACGGGACCGGGACGGCAGGATCGTCCGGGCAAGGCAGCTTTCCGGCCTGCTGCGCAGGTATGAGGAGCTATTGGATTTAAAAGAACGGGAGGAAACCATCAGCCGGGTGCTGGACTTTGGGGACAGCCAGGACCTGTCTTTCCAAATGCTGCCATTCCGGGCGGACCTGCAGGGCCGGCAAATGGAACAGGTCCGGCGCAGGATGGGGAAAACAGGGAATATAACTGAGGAAGAAGCTTTTGCCCTGCTGGACAAAAATGTAGAAGAACTGAAAAAATATCTGTATTTTACTTCCGCCAAATATATCAAAAAGCTGGATTTGCCCCGCCACAAGGATTTGAAAAAAATACTCCAGTGCAGGGACAAGAAAGAGCGGCTGGAAGAATTTTCCCGTTATCTGGGCAAAAAGGAAAATATCAGGAAGCTGCAGGAAATTTTTCCGGTGATAGCCACTACCTGTATTTCTGCCCATAAGCTGGGGGAACCTGCGCCTATGTTCGACATGGTTATCATGGATGAAGCCAGCCAGTGTAATACGGCAGTTTCCCTTGTTCCAATCCTAAGGGGCAGCAGCCTGATGATGGTAGGCGACCCCCAGCAGCTAAATCCTGTCATCCAACTGGAAGAACTGGTAAACCAGAAGCTCCGGAAAAAATATGGGATTCCTGACGAATACGATTACCGGAGAAATTCCATTTATAAGACTTACCTTGCCTGCGACGCCGTAAGCGACGAGATTCTCCTCCACTACCATTACCGCTGCCATGAGAAAATCATTGGCTTTAACAACCAAAAATATTACAACGGCAAGCTTTGTATTAAAACTGAGAGCAAAGAACAGGAGCCTTTGCTGTATATAGACGTTGCGGACAGCCAGAGCAATGGGAAAAATACGGCGGGGAATGAAGTAGAGGAAATTGTGAAATATGCCCTGCAAAACAGGGACAGGACCATCGGCGTCATTACCCCCTTTGTCAACCAGAAAAAGCTGTTGGAGGAGGCGCTGGCAAAAGCCCATCTTACTAACGTGGACTGCGGGACAGTCCATGCGTTTCAGGGGGATGAAAAGGACATTGTCCTGTTTTCTACTGCTGTGACTGCCCAGACACAGGCAGGGACTTATGCATGGCTGAAAAACAACAAGGAACTGATTAATGTGGCTACTTCACGGGCACGGGACAAGCTGATTATCCTGTCTGATATGAAAAACCTGGAACGGCTGCACCAGCAGGGCAATGAGGACGATTTATACGAGCTGGTCCAGTATGCAAAAAGGAATGGGAATTCCCAGGTAACCCAGAAACAGGCAAATTCCAGGGCTTTAGGCGTAAAGCCTTTCAGCACGGCTACGGAAGAAGCTTTCTTAAAAAACCTGAACCATGCGCTGGAAAATATCTGGCTCTCCCAGAACCGTTTCCAAGTCCAAAGGGGCGTGGCTATTTCCGAGGTGCTTCCGGGCCAGGAGCATATGATGCACCTGTTTTATGCAGATACCTTTGATTTTGTGGTTTATGAGCAGCAGGAGGGGCAGGAATTCCCAGTGCTTGCCATTGAACTGGAGGGCAGGGAGCATCTGGGGGAGGAAACAGTAAGGCAGCGTGAGTTACAGAAACAGCAGGTTTGCCAGACGGCCGGGCTGCAGGTAATCCGGGTAGAAAATTCTTATGCAAGGCGTTATAACCATATCAAAGAGATTTTAGTGAATTTCTTTTCTGGAAAGCGTTAGCATTACAGGAAACTATGCTGGTCCCAAAACGTAAACCTGGGAAGGGAATTTCCCGCTTATGCCATAAATCCAGCCGTTCCAGACAGCGGCAGAAGTTTCCGGCTGCATTGGCCGATAATATTACCAGTTTGGTTCATGCCACAGCAGTAATAATAAAAATAGAAAGCAAACAAAATGCCTGCGCCTTGTGGCCGGGGAAAGGGGACGCCATGCTTTCCATAGCAGTGTGTGATGATGAAATTATAGTATGCAGCCAGATAGCAAAGCAGATAGAATCAGCACTGGAGGGGCTAAGCATGCCCTTCCGTATCTGCCAGTTCAACAGCGGGCGGGAGTTATTGGAAGCGTCCGGGCAGTTTGACCTTGTATTTCTTGATATTATGATGCAGGAACTGGACGGGATGAAAACGGCAGGGCTGTTCCGGGAAAAATCCTTTGGCGGGCTCTTGGTTTTTATTTCATCCAGCAGGGAATTTGTATTTGACGCTTATGAAGCGGAGCCTTTTTGGTATTTGGTAAAACCTATTGAAAGGCAAAGGCTCCGGAAAGTCCTGAAACTTGCAGTGCAGAAACTAAAGGGGCAGCCCCGGGAATTTCTTCTGGTGGGCAGTGAAAGGCAGCAGGTAAAGCTGTTCCTGGCGGATATTTGCTATTTAGAAATCCGGGGGCGGGTGGCCTATGCCCACCATAAGGATGGGATGTTCCAGTTTTATGGGCAGATTGGCGTACTGGAACGCCAGCTTCAGGGAAAAGGGTTTTTCCGGTGCCACAAAAGCTATTTGGTGAACCTTGCTTATGTGCAAAGCTACACCAGGCAGGAACTGGTTTTGGACCATGGGGAAAAAATTGCCATTGCAAAGCGCAGATACCATGCATTCTGCCGGGAATTGCTGGAATATATGAAGAAGAACGGCGGGATTTTCTGAAAAGAAGGGGGCGGGAATGCTGATGTACCAGGAAAAATATCTTTTTTTCATTTCCATGCTTTGCTATGGCGGGTATGCATGGCTGGCTGTGAATTTCTGCAAAACACATCTGGCGCCAAAGAAAGGCGCAGGGATAATATTTCCAATACTTTTATTTTTCAGTTATATATCGGCGGATGCCATATACCAGAATATATCGTATTTGGCTGGCGCGGCATTTTTCCATGCCATGCTGTTTGGCCTTGCTTTCCTGTTTTTTGGCGGGCAAACGGAAAAAAAACTATTGGCGGCAGCCATATTGGACAGTGGATTGAATCTGGTGCGGGAGTTGGCCGGCTCTGCGTTTTATGTGGCCTGGCTGCTTGCATGGCCGGATGCGCCTGCCAATTTAGGGAATATGGATCAATGGCTGTGCATGGCGCTGCAGGCTGCGGCAACGGCTGGGGCATTCTGCCTGTTGAAGGGCCCGGCAGCTTCTGTTTTGGAGGGGAAGGTTAGAAACTGGTATTTGATGGGGGCAATTCCCCTGATGGCAATGGCCGTGTTGCTGGATGTGGCAGGGTGGGGAGCCACCAAAGGGATTTTGCTCCGGGGGGAGGACAGGTGGAACCTGTACTATAACCAGCTTTTAAGCCATGGTGGAAATTTGCTGTTGGCAGCTTCCTGTATCTGTGCCGCATGTTTTTATCTGTCCGGCATGGACAGGGTTTACCGGGAACAAAAGCGCAGGGAGCAGTACCAGTCCCAAGTGGCGGCGTACCAGATGCTGGAGGGGCAGTATCGGCAGATGGAACGGCTGCGGCATGATATGAAAAACCATGTCATTGGGCTTTTAGGCCTGTTGGAACAGAAAGAATGGGAGAAAATGAAGGACTACCTGAACAGGATGGCAGAAGCCGGGGCGCTGGGCGGGGGCGGGGAAACAACCGGGAATAAAGCGGTGGACGCCCTGCTGTACCAGAAAAGGAAAGAAGCGGAAGGGCACGGCATCCGCTGGGAGTCCGATATGCAGGTTCCAAGGGGCTGCGGGATTGAGGATTTTGATTTCTGTGTGCTGATTGGGAATATTTTGGATAATGCCATGGAAGCATGTGAAAAGCTTTCCCAGGAAACAGAAAAATTTATTTCCATCCAGTCCAGGGTCCGGAAATCCTTCTTTTTGTTGGAAGCCAGGAATAGCGCTAAACAGAAGCCCGGTAATTCCATAACCTGTACTGACAAGGAAAACCCCCAAAGGCATGGAATTGGAATCCCTAATATCTTGGGCGTTGCAGGGAATTACAATGGAGCAGTGGAAACAAAGCTGGAAGGCCAGGTATTTACAATTTCAATACTGCTGCCGCTTAACCTGGCCGAAGAAGCATGATGCGTTCTTCCTGCTTTGGATTGGCACAGCCAAAGAAGCATGGTGTGTGGTGCCGCCCATTGCAGAGCCCGTTTGTGGCATGGAGAGGGCCTTTTAGGACAGAAGCATAAAGACTCCTGTTGTACTGGACGAAAAGGAAAACAGTACCTATCAATACGCCAAAAAGTGCCAAATCCCTTTGCCAGATGCAAAGCAATGGCAGGAAGGCAGGAAAGGAGAAAACAATGCATGTCAAAACAATGGAAGGGCTGTCTGGAGCCCACACAAACTACAACCTATTGAAAGTCCCGTTCCGGGTTTATAAGGATGCAAGGCGCAGGGGCGACCTGGGCGTTATGGAACGCGCTATGGGATATGTTTCCGACTTTGCAGGGAAGAGCCAGGAGTATCAGGCAGAAGCAGAAGAAGGCATGGCAGAGGAAAGGGAAGAAGCAAGGGAACGGGAAAAACTGGAGCTTGAAAAAGCCATAGAAAAAAGGAAAGCAGAGGGCGGAAAAACGGAAGGGACACAAGAAGGGGAACCATCCCCCAAAACAGATACCCTTGAATTAAGCCCGGAAGGGAAAGCCATCTCCCAAAACTGTCCGTCCCAGAATAAGCCTGAAAAGGAAAACGCCATTCTTCCCGGGGCTGCCAAGGACGCAAAGAAAGAGCCTTTGCTGTATTCCCCGGCTGGGAAAGTGGCTCTGGCAGAACCCCAGGCCTTAAAAATCAGCATTACGGCTTAATATTACTGGCGGTTTCATATCACAATATCTTACCTGGCTCAATCTCCATCTGCTGCGATATGAAACCGCCGGAATAATAGCTGGCAGCCAGACAGCAGAAGCTTCCGCACTACCCATCTTATCAGAAAATCCCTGAAAATGAAAACTCCCCTCCCATTAGCCAGTTTCCGTTCCGCGATGCACAGAAATGGTAAAAAGATGCGGTTTCCCGCTGAGAAACTTGGGATTTCCGCACAAAATGTGCGGGAACACCTCGCGGAACAGTGGCGTGTGAACAGTAACCTTAGACTTCGTGAAACAAGAGGAATTGCCATAAAACTTGTTGCGGGAACCCAAGAAATATGGTAGGATAGAACCGGAGCGGAAAATCTCTATAGTTAAAATAGGAATGAAGAAAAATACAGTAACCGCATGATGAGTTGTGGAGAAGGGCTGCTGCCCCATTACGGCTGTGCAGCAAAGGTTTCCACAGTAAGCAGCCTGTGCCTTATGGCAGGCTTATATTACGTTTGTTTGGCACAAACAGAACATGGGAAAAGGAGAAAAATCAATGAATTTATTGGATGAATTAAGAGGGATGGGAATTAAAGTAGACGAAGGCTTAAACCGTTTAGGGGGGAACACTGCCATTTACACAAAAATGGTTACCACTTCTTTTGTAAAAATGATGAAGGGATATTCCGTCGACCCCAATTTTGACAGCGAAAACTATCAGGACGTAATCGAAGTTGCCCATGCAATCAAAGGCGCTGCCGGCAACCTGTCCATTACCCCCCTGTACGAAGGGTATGGAGAAATTGTAGACTTGCTGCGCAAAGGCGAACCGGAACAGGCAAGGGAGATTTTAGTGAAGCTGCTTCCGGTCCAGGAACAGATTCTGGGCGTGATTGAAAAGCATGCAGCGGGCAAATAAAGAACCTGGAAGATAACAAAATGGCTGAGAAAGAGAATAAACTGTTAATAATTGATGATTCTGAAATAGACAGGGGTGTCCTTAGGAGTATCCTGGGGGAGGAGTTTTCCATTATTGAGGCGGAAAACGGATCGGACGGCCTTGACCAAATCCGCAATGGGAGCGGGGTGCTGGACGCCATCCTGCTGGATGTGTCCATGCCTGTCATGGACGGGTTTGGTATGCTGGAGCAGATGAAAAAATATAAAATGGAAGACATACCAGTATACCTGATTACAGCGGAGGCCACAAGGCAGAATGTAGCCAATGCGGCGCAGTACCATGTTTCCGGATTTATTAAAAAGCCTTTTGAACGGGAAGATATCCTGTGGCGGCTGGAAGCTAAGATGGGTATGCTTGGGTACGGCAGCCTTTCCGAGGAGGACATTCAGGAAACGGAGAAATACATAGCGGATTTAGACAATGTTTACCGAAGGTTCCTGAAAAATTTTGGGCAGGACAGCGGCCATTATGAGCGCATGTCAGACTTGATGGAAATTTTGCTGAAACAGTATTTAGGGACCAGGGGGCAGACGTCCGAGGAAGAAAAAATCCAAATAGGGATGATAAGCAGGGCGGCATTTTTTTGCGATATCGGAAACATGCTGCTGCCAAATAATTTTAAGTTTAAGGCGTCAAAACAGGATGAGATGAGCAACGATATTTATGGGCATACAAGGTCGGGGGCAAGCATTGTCCGGCTGAATTATTCCAAGCATTGCGAATATTTCGTGCAGGTATGCGCAGATATGTGCGCCCATCACCATGAGCGGTACGACGGCAATGGGTTCCCGAACAAATTAGTAGGAAAAAACAATACCATTTTCACCCAGATGTGCAAGCTGGCCGATGAGTTTGACAATTTGTTTTACCGTTACCGTGAACACAATGATTTGCAGTTTGAGTTTGTCCGGGGCATGTTGGCGAGGGACCAGGGTTCGGTGCGGCCGGAGGTAATTGGGCTCCTTGCAGGCTGTAAACAGGATATTGACCGGTATTACGGCAAAATGGAACCATACAATTAGCAGGGGATGCCTGTTTGCGGCAAGGTACATGGGATGGAGGATGGCATGGAAAAAAATATCAGGAAATTTTTGAGGAACAGCTTTGTTTTTGTAATCACTGTCTGTATTATAGTGTTTATTGTCCTAGTACTGATTATGGGGGATAAAACGGTACAGACCATTGATGAAATCAGTGAAATCTATATGTCGGAAATGAATACCCAGCTCCAGCAGAAGTTTTCTACTATTGTAGGCCTCCGGTTGAACCAGATAGAAGGGATTGTAAAAAGGACCCCGCCGGAATATTCGGAATATGGGGACAGCCTGAAAGAGGAACTGAAGCTCAGCGCAGAAGTCAGGGAATTCAGTTTCCTTGCACTGTGTGCAGAAAATGGGGATTTGGAAACCATTTATGGAGGGAAGGTAGACGTCCCAAACGATAAGCTTTTAGAATCCCTGAAAACAGACGGCGATGTTGTTGTGATAGGGACAAACAGCCAGGGGGAAAAGATGCTTGTGCTGGGGATGGAAGCAGGATATCCGATGGCAGGCGGGAAACAGAGCGTTGCAATAGTTGCCGGGATTCCCATGGATTATTTAAAAGAAGCGCTTTTTCTGGACTCCGATGATACTTTGATTTATTCCCATATTATTGATGAAGATGGGAACTTCGTAATCCGGAGCGGCGATGCCTTCCGGGAAAGCTACTTTGAGCGCATTTTCATGGAAGTGGAAGGAAAAACAGATAAGGAAGCGGAAGAATACATAGAAGGGCTGAAACAGGCGATTGAGGAAGGGAAGCCTTATTCCAGGATGGTAATAATCAATGGGGAAAAAAGGTATACCTATTGTACGCCTATTTCAGAAAACCTTGACTGGTATCTGATTACCGTAATGCAGAGCGAAGCAATGGAAAGGCCAATCAGTGATTTGGATTTCCAGCGGATAGGGATAATGCTTGCATCTTCCCTTACAATCCTTCTGTCTATGTCCTATGTATTTTATAAGTACTTTCGCTTTTCTGCCCAACAGATGGACAGGTTGTATGACGCCCAGCAAAAGGCTGTACAGTCAGATCGGGCCAAGAGCGAGTTCTTGTCCAGCATGAGCCATGATATCAGGACGCCGATGAATGCGATTATCGGGATGACGGAGATTGCCCTGAAAAATATACAGGACCCAGATCGTCTGATTGACTGCCTGAATAAAGTAAAGCTGTCCAGTAAACACTTGCTGGGGCTGATTAACGACGTGCTGGATATGTCCAAAATTGAGAGCGGCAAGATGACGCTGAACATGAACCAGATGTCCTTGAGGGAAACCATGGATGACATTGTAAATATTATGCGGCCCCAGGTAAAAGTAAAAGGGCAGTATTTTGATATTTTTATCCAGTCCATCCAGTCGGAGAATGTATTTTGCGATTCCGTGCGCTTGAACCAGGTGCTTTTGAACCTCCTTTCCAATGCAGGGAAGTTTACGCCGGAGGGAGGGAGGATTGACGTCTATCTGTATCAGGAGGAGTCCCCCAAGGGGAATGATTATGTAAGGACCCATTTTATTGTGGAAGACACAGGGATTGGAATGACGGAGGAATTCCAGCGGAAGATTTTTGACAGCTTTGAGCGGGAGGATTCCGACCAGGTAGCCAAGATTATGGGGACTGGGCTTGGGATGTCCATTACAAAGGCAATTATAGATTTGATGGAAGGCACGATTGAGCTGACAAGCGAGCTGGACAAAGGGAGCAGGTTCCATATTTCCCTTGATTTGAAGAAATCAGAAATTGATGAAAAGGACATGATGCTCCCCCACTGGGACGTATTGGTGGTAGACGACAATGAACAGCTCTGCACCAGCGCAGTGTCCAACCTGCAGGAAATGGGCGTCCATACGGAATGGTCCCTTGACGGCAGGCAGGCGGTGCGCATGATAGAGGACAGGCATTTGCAGAACAACGATTATGATTTTGTGATGGTTGACTGGAAAATGCCAAATATGACGGGAATCCAGGTGATCCGTGAAATGAGGAGCGTGACGGAAGGCAATAATATCCCTGCTTTCCTGATTTCCGCCTATGATTGGAGCGAATTGGAGGAAGAAGTGGACGCGTCCGAAATTGAAGGCTTTATTTCCAAGCCCCTCTTTAAGTCCACCCTATATATGTATTTGCGGAAATACATGGAGGGTATTTCTAACGAGGAAAAAGAGGAGGAAGAAGTCATTGACTTTGAAGGGAAGCATGTGCTCCTTGCAGAGGACATTGATGTAAACTGGGAATTTATCAGTGAAATCTTAGCTTCGGTAGGGCTTATCCTGGAGCGTGCCATTAATGGGAAGGAATGCCTTGAAAAATTCAAGGCTTCTGAGGTTGGGTTCTACGAAGCCATCCTCATGGATATCCGTATGCCAGTGATGAATGGGTATGACGCTACCGTTGCAATCCGTGAACTGGACCGTTCTGACAATGGGCTGCCGATTATTGCAATGACGGCAGACGCCTTTTCCGATGACGCCCAGCACTGCCTTGAGGTGGGGATGGACGCACATATTGCAAAACCGATTGATTTGAAGGAGTGTATGCGTACTTTGCAGAAATATCTTTCTTAAAGGCAGGAAATGCCCTTATATTTTGGAGCTTCCCGGAAATATCCCCCCGGGAGGCTTCTTTCTTTTTTTTCCTTATGGTACAATAAGAGCTGCTTAAGGCACGCCTTGGGCGGTTTATGCATATTTTCATTCCCGCGAGCAATGAGCCAAGCAGCCGCGCTTGCGCGGATATTTGGCGAATGCCGCGAGGGTAAGTGCCCTGCGGGTGCAGATACCCCGCCCCTTGGGGCGGAAAGAACAAATTAGGCCATGCCCCGTAGCTTGCTGCGGAGTATTTGACTGTAAAAGTTCCTGTTATGGGAAAAATCTATAGGGAACAGGGGGAAAGGGCATGCGGAAAAAAATAATTGGAATGGTATCTATTCTTTTAGCACTGGGGAGTGTTTTTACAGGGTGCGGAACTGGGGCGGCAGCCGGGGAGGGCTCTGCAGGCAGCCGGGGGCAGGAACATGGGTCTGGCATTGTCTGTTATGTGGGGCATGGGTTTTGGGATGGTTCCCTGGACCCTGTCAAGGGCAGCTTTTCCTATGGTTACGATTTTATCAGCAATGGGCTGGTGCGGGTGAACCCAAAGGCGGAGTATGAAGGGGATTTGGCGGAAAGCTGGGAAATTTCTGAGGACTCCTTGGCTTATACCTACCATTTAAAGAAAGGCATCCAATTTCAGGACGGTTCTGGATTTCGCGCGGAGGATGTAGTATTTACGTACCAAACGGTGATGGAAAACCAGGGGCAGAATGGGGAGGTCGACCTTTCTAAAGTGAAGAAGGTGGAAGCCGTGGATGAATATACAGTGAAGTTTACCCTGAAGGAGCCGTATTCCCCATTTTTGGACAGTACGGCCCAGCTTGGGATTGTGCCAAAGGATGGGTATGACAGCGCAGCCTTCGACCAAATGCCAGTGGGGACGGGCCCATGGAAAGTGGTGCAGTATGACGCGGAGCAGCAATTGATTGTAGAAGCCAATGAGGGTTATTTTGAAGGGGCGCCGGAAATTAAACGCGTTACCTTTGTGGATATGGACAATGAGGCGGCATTTTCCAACGCCAGGTCCGGGCAGTTGGACGTGGTTATGGTGCAGCCTTCCTATGCGGCAGAATCCGTGGAAGGGATGCATATGGAAAAGCTGGAAACCATGGATGTGAGGAATATCAGCCTTCCCTGCCGGGAGCCTGGGACGTTTACCAATGCTAATGGGGAACAGGTGGAAGTGGGGAATCCGGTGACATCGGATGTGTCGGTGCGGAAAGCCCTGGCAATCGGGATTGACCGCCAGCAGATCATTGAAAACGCCTTCCATGGTGTTGGGAAGCCGGCAGTAGGATGGACAGGAAATTTAATCTGGGGAAATACGGCAGAATATGAGGATTCCCGGGCAGAGGAAGCCAAGGGGCTTCTTGAGGAAAGCGGCTGGGCGGACACGGACGGGGACGGCATCCGCGAAAAAAATGGGGTGGAATGTGCTTTTGAGGTGTATACCCCTGCTGACGAGCAGGACCGCTATATGCTGGCGGCGGCGGCAGCGGAATCGGCGGCTGATTTGGGTATTTCCATTACCGTGAAGCAGGCAACATGGGACGAAATCGTGGAAAAAACAAATACCCAGGGGGCGGTCTGGGGATTCGGGCAGTTCAGCCCCATAGTAATTGGCAACCAGTTCCAGTCCGGGCGTTTTACCGTGCAGCCTTATGCAAACCCCAGCGGGTATGAAAATCAGGAAGTGGACAGGCTGATAGCGGAAGCTATTTCCGCCAATACCCAGGAACAGGCGGTTGCAGCATGGAAAAAGGCGCAGGCGGCTTATGCGGAGGATTACCCCTACCTGTACCTGGCAAATATTGAGCATTGCTATTTCATCAGCGACAGGCTGGATATTTCCATGGATACCCAGATTCCCCACCCCCATGGGCATGGCATCCCGATTATCTGCAATATGAAGGATTGGAAGCTCATAGGTTCCACAGCGGACTGACGGGATATCAAATTTGCAATGCAGCAGGGGCATGGGAATTTAAAGAAGGGATGGAACAGGGCATGAAAAGGCTTTTATTATTAATAGTACGCATGGTTACGCTGCTTATTGCCATCAGCATAGTATCGTTCCTTTTGGTAACAAAAGCCCCCATTGACCCGCTGACGGCTTATATTGGGGCAAATTCTACGATTTCAGAAGAAGCAAAGGAAGAAATTTCTGAATATTGGGGGCTGGGCCAGCCCCCCTTGGAGCGGTTCCTTGCCTGGGCAGGGAATACCTTGCGGGGGGATTTTGGGGAATCCATTGTTTACCGGCAGCCAGTGCTCCAGGTGATACAGGAGCGGTTCCAGTATTCGCTGGCGCTGATGCTGGCCGCATGGATCAGCTCCGGCCTTTTTGGCTTCCTTCTGGGGATTGCTGCGGCGGCATTTCAGGGCAGCATACTGGATAAAGCCATAAAAACCATTTGCCTGGTATTCCAGTCCTCACCCACATTTTGGGTGGGGCTTTTGGCGCTCAGCGTTTTTGCAGTAAATTTAGGGTGGTTCCCGATTGGCCTTGCAGCCCCTATGGGAAAGCTTGCCTCGGAAGTTACCCTGGGGGAGCGGATCCACCACCTGATCCTGCCCTCCATGACATTGGGCATTTTGGGCGTTGGGAAGATCACTTTGTATACAAGGCAGAAATTATTGGAAATCCTTAACAGTGAATTTATGCTGTATGCTAAGGCAAGGGGGGAAGGCAAATGGCAGATGATAAGGCGCCATGGGCTTAAGAACATTGCCATCCCGGCAGTGACGGTGCAGTTTGCTTCTTTCAGTGAACTGTTTGGGGGGATTGCGCTGGCGGAATCTGTATTTTCCTATCCGGGAATCGGGAGCGCAGTCACTGCCGCAGGCTTGGGCGGGGATGTGCCGCTTTTGCTGGGCATTGCAGTCTTTAGCGCGGCTTTTGTATTTATAGGGAATTTGGCTGCAAATATTTTGTATGGGGTGATAGACCCGAGAATCCGGGAAAATGGTTCTTTCCACAAAAAGTCAAATACCCCGCAGCAAGCTACGGGGCATGGCCTGGATTGTTCTTTCCGCTCCAAGGGGCGGGATATTTGACCCTCGTGGCATTCGCCAAATATCTGCGCGAGCGGATTGCGCAGCAATAAATTTCCTCTCCGCGAGCTGCGCATAATTGTTTTTCTCTTATAGGAAATCCATACACTTTAACACTTCACAGTAACACGGTCTTTCCTATAAGAGAACAAAGAAACAGGAGGAATTCCTATGGATAAGGCAGGGGATGGAATGGCAACAGGAAAAAAGAAAATGGGGGGTTTTTGGAACCGCAGGCAGAAAACCCTCTGTTCCATAGGCTTTGCGGCGGCATATTTGCTTCTGGCATTGCTGGCAGGGCTTTTGGTAAGCCCGGAAAGCTATGGGGTGGATTACGGCGCAAAGTTCCTTGCGCCCTGTTTTGCCCATCCTTTCGGCACGGACGAGATGGGAAGGGACATGTTTTTCCGCAGCGTCAAAGGGCTTTCTAACAGCATTGGGATTGGGGTACTGGCTTCGGCGGCCAGTTCCGTGATTGCGCTGGCATTTGGGGTGACGGCTGCGGTAAAAGGCGGGATAGCGGACCGTTTTGTAAATTGGTGCGTGGATTTGTGCATGGGGATTCCACATTTAATTCTGCTGGTCTTGATTTCCTTTATGATGGGAAGGGGGCAGAAAGGCGTAATGGCTGCGGTAGCCCTGACCCATTGGCCGGAACTAACCAGGCTGGTGCGGGCAGAGGTGCTCCAAATCCGTTCCGCCCAGTATGTGCAGGCTTCGTACCGGATGGGCAAGACCCGGATGTGGGCTGCATGGCACCATATGGTCCCGCAGGTGCTCCCGGTCTACCTGATTGGCGTGGTCCTGCTGTTCCCACATGCCATTATGCATGAGGCGGCCGTTACGTTTTTAGGGTTTGGGTTCCCGCCGGAGGTTCCGGCTATTGGCGTGATCCTGTCAGAATCCATGAAGCATATTGCAGCGGGGAACTGGTGGCTGGCGGTATTTCCCGGGTTATTGCTGCTGTTGGCTGTCATGCTGTTTGACGTGGCTGGGGAAAATTTAAAACGCCTGTGGAACCCCAACAGCGGAAATGAGTAGGGGCCGCTGGGAAAATTCAGGCATAGGATGGGAGGGAACTGATGGAAGGGCAAAAAAACAAGCCAGTGCTGGAAGTGGAGGATTTGTGCATTTCTTTTGAAATGTATGGCAAAGGGCTGGAAAAGTACCGGCTGGAAATGGTGCACCATCTTTCCCTTACCGTAAACCCCGGGGAGATAGTAGCGGTGGTAGGCGCCAGCGGGTCTGGCAAAAGCCTGCTGGCCCATGCCATTTTGGGGATACTGCCAGGAAATGCAAAGGTGGAAGGAAGGCTTGCCTTCTGCGGGCAGTGCCTGGATAGCGCCGCCCAGCAGAAGCTGCGGGGGCGGGACATTGCATTTATCCCCCAGTCGGTAGAGTATTTAGACCCATTGATGAAGGTGGGGAAGCAAGTGCTTGGGACGGGGGCCAGACGGGAGAAAAAGCAGCGGATGGCCAGGTGGAAACAGGTATTTGCACGGTACCGCCTGGAGGAATCCGTGGCAGGGCTGTATCCCTGCCAGCTTTCCGGCGGTATGGCCAGGCGTGTGCTCATTGCCGGGGCGGTAATGGAGCCGGTAAAGCTGGTGGTAGCCGATGAGCCTACGCCGGGCCTTTCGGAAACGCTGGCAAAGGAAACCATGGAAAATTTCCGGGAATTGGCAGCGGAAGGCTGCGGCGTGCTGCTGATTACCCATGACATAGACTTGGCTTTTCAGGTAGCTGCCCGGATTGCCGTGCTATATGCAGGCAGCGTGATGGAAATTGCCCCGGCAGATGATTTTTCCGGGGACGGTTCAGCGCTCCGCCATCCCTACAGCAAAGCGTTTTTACAGGCGCTGCCCCAAAATGGTTTTTGCCCCATTGCCGGGAGCCAGCCCTATGCCGGGAACCTGCCGCCCGGATGCCTCTTTGCGGGCCGCTGCCCGAAACGGACGGATGCCTGTGCAGGGAAGGTGGAAATGCGGACGCTGCGGGGCGGGGAAGTGAGGTGCATTTATGCAGAATAAAAAAACAGGGCCGGGGTTGGAAGCCCGGGGTGTCTGTTTCCGTTATGGGAAGGGTGCCCCATGGGTTCTGAAAGACGTTAACATAAAAATAGGGGCTGGGGAGCGGGTAGCGCTGACGGGGCCTTCTGGTTATGGAAAAACCACATTGGCAAGGATTCTGGCAGGGTATGAAACGCCAGTGCAGGGGGAAGTGCTTTGGGAAGGCCGGCCTTTGCCAAAAACAGGCTGCTGCCCCGTCCAGATGGTCAGCCAGCACCCGGAACGGGCAGTGAACCCCCGCTGGAAAATGGAAAAAACCCTCCGTGAATGCTGGGAGCCGGACGGGCCTTTTTTACAGAAAATGGGGATTGAACAGGCTTGGATGAAGCGGTGGCCCATTGAGCTGTCCGGCGGGGAGCTCCAACGGTTCTGCATTGCGCGCATGTTGGGCCCCCAGACGAAATTCCTGGTATGTGATGAAATTACAACCATGCTGGACGTCATTACCCAGGCGCAAATCTGGCGGGTTATCCTGGAAGAAGCAAAAAGCCGTGGGATGGGGCTTTTAGTGATTACCCATAACCTGGCGCTGGCTGGGAAGGTATGCGACAGGGCCGTGGAGCTGCCAAAGCTGGGCCGTTGGCAGGGGGCATAGAATTGCCCCCTTATTTTTTTCCTAAAATCCTGCCCAGCCTGCATGCGTTGGGGAGGCAAGGCCACTTCCCTGCACAGGGTTTGTGCAAGAACAGGGATTCAGCCGCCGTTGTAATGTTTCTTTTTGCATTTTATAATTAAGGTTAGGATGCTTTTGGCGTCCTAACCTCATTAATTGGGAATACATATCAGGAGCAGAGGAGGCAGATTAGTATGTCATTGCTTTACATGTCAGCGAGGAGCAAAAGGCTGCTGGACGTATTATTGGCACAGTCGGATTACCTGTCCTTGAACCGCCTTGCGAAAGCATTGGATGTTTCCAGGCGTACTGTTTATTACGATATCAGCAAGGTAAATATATGGCTGGAGCAAGCGGGGCTGCCTGCCCTTGAAATTGTCAGGGAAAAAGGGCTGTTTGTGCCATATGGGGAGAGGGAAGAAATTCAGGCTTACCTGGAAACGGACAACGCAGGCCAAGCCTATATTTTTTCCCCGGAAGAACGGTGTAAGGGCATTGTCTGCTATATCATATATTCGGAAAGCCCGGTGTATCTGGAACAGTTGACGGAGTGCTTTGAGGTAAGCAGGAATACGGTGTTTAAGGACCTAAAGGCTGTGGCGGAACAATTGGGGCAGTATGAATTGAAGCTGGATTACCAAGCGCGGCTGGGCTACCAGATGGCAGGGGACCCTGTGCGGATCCGGGCATTGTTCATGCTGTATTTCAGCGAAATGTCCCCTTTGTTCCAAAGCGGCGCTTTCCGGTTTTTCCAGCCGGAAAAAATCAAGGGCTATTATGGGAAAATGAAGGAGATTGAAGCGGCGTTAGGCATTAATTACGTGGATGGGGTGCTGTTTTCCCTGGCTGCCCTGATCCCCATCCTGTACAGGCACCAGCACCCGATTTTATTCCCCGGCCTAAAGGCATCGGAAATGCAGAAGACAAGGGAGTACGGGCTTGCCAGGTCTTTTTTCCCGGACCTGCCTTTGGAAGAACAGAGTTACCTTGCGCTGCACCTGCTGGGTTCCCGCGTAAATACAGTGCCTACGGAATTTTTTGCAAACCCGTCGAAAGGCTATATCCATGACCTGGCCAAAGAACTGATTACGGAATTTGAAAAAATAGCATGCGTTGTATTTGAAGAACGGGAAGCGTTGGAACGTGCGCTGTTCCTGCATTTAAGCACTTCCCTCTACCGCTATCAGTATGGGATCCAGATTGGGAACCTGATGGGGAAGGATGTTGTTAAGGAATACCCTGATTTATTTTCCATTACCTCCGCAGTGGTGAAAAAGCTGGAAACCAGTATCGGAGGGCCAATCCCGGATAGTGAAATTGCATATTTATTTATATCCATTCCTTTCGCTTCGCTCAGGCACAAAACGTAATGAAAATGGTTTGCCTGATCGTATTTTTTCTTTATAATTCTTCTTGTAGGGAGTTCGGTATACTACAAATCACGGGGAGGTGAGTGGGCTGTCCGGCTTACCAAGGTACGCCTTCGGTGTGCCGGATGACCGTATATTTATATGTGTAGTCCGCCTTTTCAAGCACAAATAAGTGTGGCTCCTAGCACGTAATCTTATCTTTGTATAAACAATCTCGTTTATGGCTTAGGCGTTCAGTCAATGCCGTCTCTCCCTATAATCTTTGTCGAACCTTTAGGTTCTGAAAGGAGTCCCTATGGCTTTAAAAATCGTGTACAAAATCTGTTGTGGCATTGATGTCCACAAAACTTTTGTAGTGGCCTGCATTGCTTCTACTAACAGCAAAGGTGTGACCACCTATGAGAGCCACCGTTTTTCAACCTACACGAAGGGTCTGAAGGATTTGTTACAATGGCTTCTCGACCGGAATTGCAAAGATGTCTGTATGGAATCCACCGGTAAATACTGGATTCCTGTTTACAACATTTTGGAAAATGATTGTACGATCGTCCTTGCCCATCCCAAATATGTTAAGGCTGTCCGTGGAAAGAAAACTGACAAGAAAGATGCCAAATGGATTGCTGACCTGTTTAAGCATGACCTTGTTGCCGGTAGCTTTATGCCCCCCGCTGACATTCGTCAGCTCCGCGACCTTATGCGTTACCGTTTCAAACTGACCTGCTTTAAATCAAGTGAAAAGAACCGTTTGCAGAACTGTCTCACGGTTTCCAATATCCAGTTGGGAAACGTTGTCTCGGACACCTTCGGCAAATCTGCTCAGGCGATACTGGATAAACTTTTGGAAAATCCCGCAGATACTTCCTTTGACCTTGAACCTCTCGTCTACAAAAGTTTGAAAAAGAAACTCCCTGAACTCCGTGATGCCATTGACGGCTTTATCACACCGGGGCAAGCCGGTAAACTTAAGGTGATCAAAGGTCACTTTGAAGACCTTGAATCCCGGAAGGCAGAGCTTGAAGAACTCATTCTTGCGCTCGCCGCTCCCTATCAGCAGGAACTTGCCATTCTCCAAACCGCTCCTGGTATCAGCAGTATTTTCACTGCCATCGGAATCATTTCCGAGACCGGTACCAACATGGAGGCTTTTCCTTCGGCGAAACACTTGTGCTCATGGGCTGGTCTTACACCGACCAACAATGAAAGTGCAGGGAAGAAAAAATCTGTCCGGGTCTCTAAAGCAGGATGCTACATCAAGCCGCTGCTCGTGCAGTGCGCCAATGCTGTTGTTACCAGCAAAAAGCATCCCGAGATTCGCAACCGCTATCTCCGTCTCAAAAAGCGCCGCGGCCACAAGAAAGCAATCATTGCCATAGCAAGAATGCTTCTGACTGCATTATACCATATGTTGAAGAACGGAGAAAACTATAATGCGGAACTTTACCGGAAATCTGACCTGCCGCCTGCAGACCGTGAGATTACGATAGAGCAGGCAATCATCATAGCAAGGAATCAAGGTTATAAGATCAAGTCAGCTACTGCATAACCTTAACATTCTCAATATTCAATTTTTAAAGCAGCCACCGAAAGATGGCTTGTTTGTGATGCGATTAAGGGAATGGATAACCTCTACTTTTCATTTTCAATCTTATCCCTCCATTTCGGAAGTTTTCTGAAAATATCAGAGGGGGACAGCCAAAGGCTCCGGATTTTGATTGTATGTGCAAATGGGACAGCTACTGGGAATATGCTGAAACGGGAGGTGCAGAAGCTGCTGCCCTTTGCCGAGATTGTGGACGTGCGTGCGGCAATTGGGCTGATGAATGTGCAGGATGTGTGCGACTTGGTGATTTCCACTGTGAAAATAAACAGCGTGGTGCCAAACATTGTGGTGCACCCTATCCTGACGGAATTTGACCGAAGGGGCATTTTAAACCACAAGCTGATTGCGCCAAAGCAGATTGAAATCCGGCGGGAGCAGATTTTCCAGGTGGTAAAAAATTATGTAGACCCCCGAAATTATAAAGAACTGCTCAATGATTTGACGGCGTACCTGCAAGGGGGGATTTGGGAATTTGAAATTGAGGATAAACTGGAGCTGGGGCTGTGCAAACTGCTGGATGCAGACAGGATCCAGATTATTTCCGGGACATGCGGCTGGCAGCAGGGCATCCGTATCGCAGGGCAGAGCCTGATTGACAGCGGGAGCATAGAACAGAGATACCTTGACGCCATCATTTCCCAACTGCAGTATTATGGGCCGTATATGTTTTTGACGGACCGGGTGATTTTAGCACATGCCAAGCCGGAGGACGGCGTCAATGCACTAGACATTTCATTCGTTGTCTGTAAGGAGCCGGTTATTTTTTCCGAAGAAAGAAAGGCCAGCATTATCATTATGCTTGCCGCTGAGGACCAGGAGAAGCATTTGAAAATGCTGCAGGACATACTGGAGCTTGTCAGCAACGCAAATACCATTGGAGCGCTTTTAAAGTGCAGTTCCCCGGAAGAAGCCTTATTGGCGGTCCATCAGCTCCTGGGAAATGGAGGGGATTCCCCTTGCCCCCTGTGAAGCTGTTTGCACAGGGCGGGTACATTTTCTGGACTTCCCTTGGGGGCGGCTGGATGGTACGATAAGGCCAGTTCAGATGGACAGGGCCGAAGGGCAACAAAAACAGGAAGGAGGAGATATTATATGGGGCTTCTGAAGCGGGAAAATGTGCAGATCTGTGAAACACCCGGCAATTGGCGGGATGCAATCAAAATATCCGTGCTGCCCTTGGAGCAGGGAGGTTATGTGAAAAGCTGCTATAAAGAAGGGATTATTGAAAATGTAGAAAAGCTAGGGCCTTATATCATTATTGCGGAACATATTGCGCTGCCGCACGCAAGGCCGGAACAGGGGACAATTGAAACACAGATAAGCATTACATTATTCCGGCAGGATATTGAATTTGAGGGAAGGGAAGCTTCGGCTAGGTTATTTGTGGCTTTGGCTGCGAAGGATAACAACAGCCATTTGGACGCACTGGTACAGATTTCAGAATTATTGTCTGACGAAGATACAGTGGGCCAAATACTTGCATCGGAAGATGCAGCCACATTGTACCGCTATTTTGAACGTATCTAAGACAGGAGAGAGAAAAGGAGTAAAACTATGCTTGGTATGTTACAATTTATTCAGCAGGTGCTTTCCACGCCGGCAATTTTCGTTGGGCTGATTGCACTGCTGGGCCTGCTGCTCCAGCGCCAGGACGCACAGACATGCGTGAAAGGGACAATTAAGACAATACTTGGGTTTATTGTGCTGAATGCCGGGGCGGAGGTTGTCCAGAAATCTATTATCCCCTTTGGCGATTTATTTCAGGCGGCTTTCCAGGTGGAAGGCGTTGTGCCGAATAATGAGGCAATCACTTCATTGGCATTGAACAGTTATGCAGTGCAGACGGCTTCGATCTTTGCGCTGGGGATGTGCGCCAACATCCTGCTTGCAAGGTTTTCAAGGCTGAAATATATTTTTCTCACAGGGCACCACGCGCTGTATATGTCATGCCTGATTTCCATCCTTATGTCCATCAGCGGGCTTTCTGGCCCAAAGCTGATTCTTGCAGGGGCATTGCTGCTGGGTTTTGTAATGACTGTATTCCCGGCGCTGATGCAGCCTACGATTGAAGAAATCACAGGGGACGATTCCCTTGCCCTTGGGCATTTTGGGAGCGGATGTTATTGGCTGAGCGCCCAGATTGGGAAATTGTTTGGCAAAAAGGAAGGCAGCCCGACGACAGAGGATATCAAATTCCCCACTACATTGTCATTTTTGAGGGAAAATACGATTTCAATTGCCCTTGCAATGTTCCTGTGCTATATCATAGTAGCTGGGGCTGCGGTATTTTCTTCCCCGGCAGAAGCGGCGGAGATTATTGGCGAAGAAAACTGGGTAATTTATTCCGTACTGCAGTCCATTACGTTTTCCGCAGGCATTTATATCGTACTGTCAGGGGTGCGTATGCTGATTAATGAAATTGTCCCGGCCTTTAAGGGCATTTCTGAAAAGCTTGTGCCGAATGCAAAGCCGGCCCTTGACTGCCCGATTGTATTTCCCTATGCTCCCAATGCAGTTTTAATTGGGTTCTTCTGCTCCTTTATAGGAGGGATTGCAGCGTTGGCAGTGCTTGCGCTGATGGGGAATGCAGGGATTGCAGTTGCCATGATCCTTCCAGGGGCGGTCCTCCATTTCTTCTGCGGGGCGACGGCAGGCGTCTGCGGCAATGCCCGGGGCGGGCTGAAAGGCTGCGTCGCTGGGGCGTTTGTCCATGGCGTGGTGGCCACGTTCCTGATTGCGGGGATGTATCCGGTATTGAGTTCTATGGGGTTTGCAAATACGACTTTTTCTGATACGGATTTTACGATTGTAGGCATTGTGTTTGGGAACCTGACAAAGCTTGTAAGCGGCAACGTTTTGCTTGGGATTATCACTGCCTTATTCCTGCTCCCAATTATTTACAATCTGGTTGGCGGGAACAAGGGGCAGAAACAGGAAAAATAAAAGACAGGAGGAAACTGAAATGATTAAGAAAATAATGTGTTTTTGCGGATCTGGGCTGGGGACGTCCTTTGTGATGGAAATGAATGTAAAAAAAGCCCTGAAAAATCTGGGGATAGAAGGCGTAACCGTGGACCATTCTACCATTGACGATGTAGTCCAGGGCGCAGCAGACCTCTTTATCTGCAGCGCGGACCTTCTGCCAAATGCAGAAAAGGCAGGGAAGGCAATCGGGCTGAACAATATGGTGGCGGTGAAAGAGATTCAGGAAAAGCTGAAAGAGGTATTTGAAGGGGAAGGTTAATACAGCAGGCAGGTTCCGGCTTTTCCAGCCAAATGAGAGCAGGGGCGTGGAACTATACAGGGATCCCGTTAAATCTTTTATTTCCGCGGGCAATGAGCCAGACAGCCACACTTGTGCGTATATTATTTTTTCATCTTATAGGAAAGGCCTTTTCATGCCAGGGTGTGAAAAGGCCTTTCCTATAAGACAATAAAAGGATTCCGCTTACTACTGCAAGCAGAATCCCTTTCTACGTGCGTGAGAAGATTCGAACTCCCGACACCTTGGTCCGTAGCCAAGTGCTCTATCCAGCTGAGCTACACACACATATTATCTGTTCCTCATGGAACGTTTATTATCTTACTCCAGATTCCTCCATTTGTCAATAGATTTTTGAAAATAATTTTGGAAATATGGTGAAAAAAATATCATAGTGTGATAGAATAACAGATAGCTGATAAAATATGTAACCGTTCAGCGCAGGACTTTGCACTTGCTGCAAAGCCCGTGGGAATGTGTAAATTTGGCTGAATGAAATGTACAGGTAGGAGAGCTTTCATGACGAGAAAGGAATTTTTACACGAGCTGCAGGTTGCCCTGCAGGGTGAAATAGGCCAGGCCGCAGTAAACGAAAACATAAAGTATTACGATAATTATATTATGGAAGAATCCAGAAAAGGGAAAAGCGAAGAAGAAGTGACAGCCCAGCTTGGGAACCCAAGGCTGATTGCAAAGACGCTGATAGATACATCGGATAAGGTGGGGGCTTCCCAGGGGCAGTACTATTCCGGGGACTATGGCGGGCAGCCCGCAGGCGCAGGCAGGGGCTTCCGGGCAGAGTATTCGGGGCAGGACGGATGGGACGTGCGGTTCGGCAGGATGAAGCTGAATAGCTGGTTCGGGAAATTGATGCTGGTTTTGGCTGCAGTCCTTATAGTCGTGGTTGTAGCGAATGTGGTTGCGTTCCTGCTGCCTATTTTGGTGCCGGTAATTTTAGTAATGCTTTTTTATTCCTTATTTTTTGGAAACAAGCGCTAGTACCCCATCCAGACAGGAATCAGACTTGTTCCTTGCCTGCTCCGCACCATTGTGTCGTTAAAATTTCTAGACGATGCCACCGCATCGCCGTCGAAATTTTGCCTAGCACTGGTACGAATCATGCAAAGCACAAATCTAATTCCTATCTGGATGGAGTACTAAAGTATATATAGATTGTGCAGGAGGACAGACATGGAAACGGTAAAGGTAAGCAAAGGGAAACATTTTTTAAAAAAAGGGGACAAATTAAAGGGTTTGTTTATTATTTTGCAGGGGAGTGTCCGTGCAGTTTCAGAAAATGACGAATTTAACATGGAGGCAGGCAGTATTATAGGGTTGATGGAAAGCCTTTCTGGCAGCTATGGCTGCGACTATGTGGCAAATGCTGACTGTGTGTTTTACGGGTTCCCTTACCAGTCGCCGGATGATTATAAGAAGATATTTGCACAGGAGGAAAAATATGTGGCGGTTTTTGCCATGGGGGCGATGCATCAGGCAAATATGCTGGTGCGCAGGTACGCCATATTTTATAAGAAAGCGCATGAATTTTACAAATTCCTTGCAGGGAGTTATGGGGCTTACCGGAAGCTGTGCAGCGATTATAAGCTGCCGGAAAAAGCCCATCCCGGGCTCCGTGAATTTGCCCCTGTGGAGTTGGAAGGGCAGTTGGACCCTTGGGTGCGGGAATATTATGAGAGGATGTCTGGCCTATCCTTAGCAGCCATGGACCAGCATTTGGCAAGGGACTATGTGCTTGGGATTGGGGCGGTTTCCAATGCGGCCTGCTGGATGAAACAGGCCCTGGGGCTGGTTGGGGCGCTGAAAGGCTACCTGAAAGGAAACCGGGAACTGTTGCTGTCCCAGTCCCCGGATAGCCTGTTTTTCATGTATTTTGAGCTTGCCAAAAAGGCGGCTTTTATGGGCGGGGATCTTGCGCCGGTGCAGCAGAAGATTGCGGAACTGATGGATTTTGCCAAAAAGAGCGGACTTTACCCGGAATCTTTGATGAGACCATGCTTTTCGGAATACAAGGCGTATGATTTTGCAAAGGCAGCCCAGGGGCAGGGAGATGGCGAGGAGGAAGAACCGGCAGAGCCTTTTGAAGAAGGGATTGACTACTTAGGCCAGATTCTGGAGTACTCTGGGTATGAGGAGGAGAAGGCCAGGAGTTTCCGGGCTTCCCTTCAGGAATACAAGGATTTGCCGGACATACTTGCCACGACCGACGATGTGCGCAAGCTGCGCCGGAAACTGACGGACGACTTTTACAGCATTTACGAATTGGCGTTTTTCCGCTCCCTGGATGGGAATTATATGCCTACTTCGGTGAAGATGTTCCTGAACTTCGGCTTTATGGACGAGGAAATGGCAGGGAAAGAGAATACCCGCAGCCTGTTTGGGCTGGCAGGGAAGATGCGCCAGTGCAAGGCGGATAATGTGTTTACGGCTTACGAGTGGCTGCTGAGCATTTACCATGGGAAAAATGAGCCTTCCAGAAATGAGTTTGACATGGATTACACCGGATACCTGAACGAGCAGAAAAAGACGGGGAAGATTACCGCTGCCGATGTGCCAATATTGGCAAAGGACAACCGGGCGAAATTAAAATTTGAGATGGAAAATATGTTTGTTTCTACCAACCGGGCAACTTATGGGAAAATTTCCACCTTCTGCCCCATCCTGTACAAAGACGATATTATCGGCACGCCGGAAAATATGCTGATTACGGCAAAGAAGGCCAACGATGCGCTGGATGAAATACGGAAAATTGATTTTTCCCTGTTTTACCGGGAGGTTGGCTTCTCAGACCCAGAGCATGAGGTCAATATGGAAATGATACAGAAGGAAGTGCTTCCTTATATTATCCTTATGCCAAATGCAGGGAGCAAGGCCATGATGTGGCAGGAAACGGCTGGGATCAAAAAAGATACGCAGGCCAGGACGATTTTCCCAATCCTGACAGTTACGGATTTAGGGGAAATGATGGTAGAGGTCTGCGGGCGGTTCCGTTGGGAAATGTGCCGGAAAATCCAGGGGGTGCGCTGGAACGACATTACAGAAGCGTCCCTGACTTCGGAATACAGCGACTATATCCAGTACTACCGGAAGAACCACGATTTGTCTGCGGACGCTAAGGAAAAGATTAAAAATGCCCTTTACAAGTCCAAGAATAATTACCGGGAGGTCTTTGTAAAAGATTACCAGAGCTGGGTTCGGTATGAATCAAAGGGCAGCTTCCGGCTGAACAAGGTTGCAAGGGATATTATTTTCCGGTACTGCCCCTTTAATAAGGCCATCCGGTCAGAACTGAAAGCGAACCCCATGTACCGGGAAATGTTTGAGAAATATGAAATCCTCAAAGACCGGAAAGCGCGCCATATGGTGCTGTGGTATGACAAGTACCAGAAAAAGGGCGGGGAGATTACGGAAGAACTGCAGGCAAATAAGGATTTCTACGATATGTAGGGGCGTGCCCGTTTCTTTTTTGCAAAAATCTTTATTCCCGCGAGCAATGAGCCAAGCAGCCGCGCTCGCGCGGATATTTGGCGAATGCCGCGAGGGGAAAATACCCCGCCCCCTTGGGGCGGAAAGAACAAGCCAGGTCATGCCCCGTAGATTGCTGCGGGGTATTTGACTTTAAGGCAGGAAACACTTTGTTTTAATAATGAGAAGATGCCAGCGGGGGAGCCGCTGGCATCTTCTATGAGGGGAGTATAAATAATTAATAAGGGGTATAACTTAGTAAAAAAGATTTCAGAAGGTGAAATCCTTCTTACAAGTGTTATTATAGTACAGCTTGTCGAAAATTGCAAGAGAAAAATGAAAAAAATCGAAAAAAATTTTTATGCATAAAAATCCCTGCATTACAGATACTAGGAAGGCATTAAAGATTAGGAGGAAAAAACAATGGCAAAAAACAGTGATATGCAGAACAAAAGCACAAACGGCACAACAAATGAATCTGGGATGAAGAACACATCTTCACAGAACAGCACAAAGAATGCTTACTCCCAAAACAGCACAAAGAATGCTTCCCAGAACAAGTCCAGCAATAAGGCAAGCAATGCCAGCGGCTCTAACTGCCACGATTCTTACGAGAAATAAGAAGCACCAAGAAAAGCAAACTGCATAGTATATCTAGTGTAGAAACAGATTACCAGGGCACAGGTGTCCCGGTAATCTGTTTTTACTATATTGGAAAATCCTTCCAACCTGCCATGGCATTGGGATTTTCTGCGTAAGGGGTGAGAGTATGGAATTTCAGACAATCGGCATCCGGGAATTTAACCAGTACCGGAAACGCCCAGATGCATGGGTCATAGATTTGCGCAGCAAAGAGGAATTTGAAGAAGTCCATGTGGAAGGGGCGCGGAACATACCTTTTGAGGAATTGGGGATGTACAAGAAATACCTGCCAAAAGATAAACTGTACCTGCTGTACTGCGACAGGGGCTCCAGCAGCCTGCTGGCGGCAAAGGAGCTGGGCCGGGAGGGCATCCGGGCGGCAACGCTGGTCGGCGGGATACAGGCGGTGCTCCAAAAATAGAAATATAAAATCATTGACAGCCGGAAGGTGAGAAGATAATATATTCTTAGGGTCTTCCGGTTTTTGTCTTATCAGGATTCAGGTGCCAAAGGTATACTCTGCGCGCAGGGAAAATAGCTGCTGTTGCAGCCGCGTTCCGGCGCGGGAGTCCGGCGGCGCAGCTTATAGGAGAATGGAAATGAAGAAAGCAGAATTGATTGCCCCCTGCCATTTTGGCTTGGAGGCGGTTTTAAAAAGAGAAATATATGACCTTGGGTATGAAATTACCCATGTGGAAAATGGGCGCGTTACCTTTGAAGGGGACGCGGAAGCCATCTGCCGCGGGAATATGTTCCTGCGCACCGCAGAACGGGTACTGCTGAAAGCAGGCCAGTTCCATGCAGAAACATTTGAAGAACTGTTCCAGGGCATCCGGGAAATCCCCTGGGAAAATTATATCCCGGAGGACGGCAGGTTCTGGGTTGCCAAAGCCTCCTCCATTAAGAGCAAGCTTTTCAGCCCCTCCGATATCCAGTCCGTTGTGAAAAAGGCAATGGTAGAGCGGCTGAAGCAGAAGTACCATAAAAGCTGGTTTGAGGAATCCGGCGCGGAGTTCCCCTTGCGCCTGTTTTTTATGAAGGATGAAGTAACAGTAGGCATTGACACTTCTGGGGATTCCCTGCACAAGCGGGGCTACCGGCTGCTGGCGAGCAAGGCGCCAATTACGGAAACGCTGGCTGCAGCTTTGATTTTGCTGACCCCATGGAAAGGGGACAGGATTCTGGTAGATCCTTTTTGCGGCAGCGGCACATTTCCCATAGAAGCAGCCATGATTGCAGCCAATATTGCGCCGGGCATGGACCGGGAATTTACGGCGGAAACATGGACAGGCCTGATAGACCGGAAATTATGGTATGAAAGTTCGGAAGAAGCCAATGATTTGGTAAATAAGGAAATTTCCACCGACATCCAGGGATATGACATTGACGGGGAAATTGTAAAAGCAGCCCGGGCAAATGCGGCGCGGGCCGGGGTGGACCATCTGATCCATTTCCAGCAGCGGCCAGTCAGCGGGCTGAACCATCCGAAAAAATACGGGTTTTTAATCAGCAACCCCCCGTATGGGGAGCGGATGGAGGACAAGAAGGCGCTCCATAAGCTGTACGCAGAGATTGGGGAAGCCATAGGGCGGCTGGATAGCTGGTCTGCTTATTTGCTGAGCGGTTTTGAGGACGCAGAAAAATATATTGGGAAAAAAGCAGACAAAAACCGCAAGATTTACAATGGGATGCTGAAAACGTATTTTTACCAATATATTGGGCCAAAGCCCCCGAAACGGAACCGGCAGCGGCTGGGGGCAGAAGAAAGATGACGGGAAAGGACAATTTGCGGCCTTCCGGAAGGGGACAGAGGAAGGCAGAGGTAGCTGAGTGAAACAGTCGAAACGATACATAATTATGGCAATGCTCCTTCTGCTGGCAGCTATGGTAAAATTTACAAGCCCGGGAGGGAAGAATGAGAAGGTAGTAAGGTTCCGGGGCGCCAACTTAAAAGAGGAAATCTGGAACCCGCTGATTGTAGAGAGCGTAAACGGAAGTACACTTACCCTGACCGTGGACAACAAAGAGCTGACAAATAAGGAACATGGCATTTTCATGGATGGGAATTTAAATATCATGGTGCCTTTTTCCGCCTTAGGGGACCTGTTCCATTGCAGCGCCCATTTATATGGGGAGAAGACGCTGGTGCTGGAAAAACATTCCGATATGGTTTCCTTCCAGTTAGAAAAGGGGCAGGTGGAGGTAAATGGAAAAAAGGAAGAAATTACATCCCCAATGGCCCTGATAGATGGAGAATACTATGTAGCAGCAGATGTTGTTGCAGAAAAACTAAAGTTTAATTATAATTGGGATATTTCAAAAAACCAGGCCGTTGCCGTAAATACTGCCGAGGAAAGCAGTATCCTGCCCTTGAAATATGATTTGCGGGACAAAAAGCGGGCGCCGGGCGTGAAAAACCAGGGGCCTTATGGGACATGCTGGGCCTTTGCCGCCCTTTCCGCTATGGAATCAACCTTGCTCCCGGAGGAAACCCGGGAATTTTCCCCGGACCATATGACGCTTCAGAATGGGTTTTCCCGGAAACAGACCGAGGGCGGGGAATACACCATGGGGATGGCGTACCTTGCCGCATGGCAGGGGCCAGTCAACGAGAAAGACGACCCCTACGGAGATGGGAAATCTGAGGAAGGCTTAAAGCCCGTAAAGCATGTGCAGGAGATACAGCTTTTGGAGGGGAAGGATTTTGAGAAAATCAAGGAGGCAGTCTTTTTGCATGGCGGGGTGCAGACCACAATTTACAGTGCGCTGCAGGATGCAAGGACCTATTCCCCTTATTATAACAATGAAAACAATGCATATTGCTATTTGGGGACGGAAAAGCCGGACCACGCAATTATGATTATTGGCTGGGACGATACATACCCCAAGGAAAACTTTAATTTGGAGGTGGAGGACGACGGCGCGTTCCTTTGCCAGAATAGCTGGGGGGAAACCTTTGGGGATGGGGGCGTCTTTTACGTTTCCTATTATGATGCAAATATCGGCCTGCACAATGTAGTTTACACTGGGATTGAGGAAACGGACAATTATTCCAAGATTTACCAGTCGGATTTGTGCGGCTGGGTAGGGCAGCTTGGCTATGGCAAGGACAACGCGTATGGGGCAAATGTTTATACTGCGGAATCTGACGAAGTTTTGCGGGCTGCCGGGTTTTACGCCACTGGGAAGGAAACCTCCTATGAATTGTATGTGGTAAAAGATTTTAAGGATACGGATTCCCTTTCCGGCCGCACGAAAGTAGCGGAAGGGACCCTTACAAACGCAGGGTATTATACCATAGAATTTGGGAAAGGGTATGAGGTGGAGCAGGGGGAACAGTTTGCAGTGGTGCTTTATGTCACGACCCCCGGGTCCGTGCACCCGCTGGCTGTGGAGTATGCGGCGGACGATGTGACAGAACATGTGGATTTGTCTGACGGGGAAGGCTACATTAGTTCCAAGGGCAAGAAGTGGGAAAGCGCGGAGAAGGACCAGAACTGTAATCTGTGCCTGAAAGTTTACAGTGACAAACAGTAAAGGGAAACGCAGGCAAGGGGGGGGACGCCCTGTGGGAATCGCAAGGCAGGAGCGCCCTTTGCGGCAGAACATGCGGCTTATGCTGCTGTTCCAAAGGCAGGGCAATACGGCAGAAGGAGAAAAGGTCAGCAGTATTATGGAGGAAAAAATATTAAAAATTTCATCATTTATTTTAACGCTGCTGATTGCGGCATCCCTGATTGTTTTAGGGAATTATTCGGTGTCCAACCGGAAGGAGGCAAAGCACGCCCAGATGTCGGAGCTCCAGATGCTTGCTTATTATACAGAGCAGGCAGAGGAGGAAGAAGACATTGCCTTCCGCCAGCAGCTTCGGCTGGAGCTCCCGCCGGGCATGTCGGAGGACGATGTAACCATCCAGAACGAGCCAGTCAAGCAGCTTGTCACCATAAAGATTCCTGATGTGGAAAAGGATTATTTCAGCAGCCATCCCCTCCTTGGCAGGAGTGATTCCATCAACGACTTATATATGGAAAACGGCGTAATAGAAATTACCCTGGATGCGGTGTATGAGGTGAAAAGCAAGGTATCGGACGGGTATCTGTACGTGGATTTCCTGACGCCCCAGCAGGTTTATGACAAGGTGATCGTCATTGACGCAGGGCATGGGGGCGGCGCGCCTGGAGCCATTAAACAGGGGATTATGGAAAAAGACATTAACCTTGCCATTGTGCTCCAGCTTAAGGAGCTGCTGGACGAATGCGAGCGGAATATCGGCGTTTACTACACAAGGACGGAGGACGTAAACCCCAGTTTTGAGCAGCGGGCGCAGCTTGGGGGCAAGGCAAAGGCTAACTTCTGCATCAGCGTCCACAGCAACTCCACCACCGACGGGCAGATGTCCGAGTATAACGGGACAGAAGTCATGTATGACGAGATGGAAGAAGAAAAGGAATTTAGCGGGAAACGCCTTGCCCAGATCTGCCTGGAGGAAGTGACAGGGCTGGCAGGCAGCAAAAATAATGGCCTGTCCTACGGGAACGGCATTTACATTATAAGGAACAGCGAAGTGCCCATGGCGTTGATAGAGGTGGGCTTTATGACGAACCAGGCAGAGCTGAATAAGCTGAATTCCGAGGAATACCAGAAATTGGTTGCACAAGGGATTTACAATGGGATACTGCGTGCGCTGGATGAAGGCTATTAAATATAAGTGCCAGAGCAGGGAACGCGGGAAGGCAGGCAAGAGCTCCATGCAGGCGCAGCAAGCAGGGATAACAGACAGGAAAGGGATAGGTGGTTTTCGTGGAAAAAATAATATTTGCTACAGGCAACCAGGATAAAATGCAGGAAATCCGGGAGATTTTAACAGGCTTGGAAATGGAAATCCAGTCCATGAAGGAAGCCGGCATCCGGGCGGATATTGTGGAGGATGGGCAGACCTTTGAGGAAAATGCCCTGATTAAGGCAAAGGCGATTGCAAAAGAGCTGCATGGCGGGGATGCCGTGGTGCTGGCAGATGATTCAGGCCTTGAGGTGGATTACTTGGATAAGGAACCGGGCATTTATTCTGCAAGGTATATGGGGGAAGATACTTCATATGATATTAAGAACCAGAATATTCTGGACCGTTTGGCGGGGGTGCCCAAGGAGCAGCGGACGGCAAGGTTTGTATGCGCCATTGCAGCAGCTTTCCCAGATGGGGAAGCTTTTACTACAAGGGGAACCATAGAGGGGTATATCGGCTGGGAACCGGCAGGGGAGAATGGGTTTGGGTATGATCCCATTTTTTATGTGGATGAATACAACTGCTCCACAGCACAGCTTTCCCGGGAAAAGAAAAACCAACTGAGCCACAGAGGAAAAGCGCTCCGCGCCATGCGGGAAAAATTAGCGGAAAGATAGGGATTTGGGTATGAAAATATTAATTGTAAGCGACACGCACAAAAAACATGATAATCTGGTGCGGATTTTGGAGCAGGAAGAAAATATTGATTTGATGGTACATCTGGGGGATTCGGAAGGGTACGAGGATTACATAGCGGAACTGGCAGGATGCCCGTTAGAAATTGTTTCCGGGAATAACGATTTTTTTACCGACCTGGACCGTGAGAAGGTACTTGAGGTAGGGAAGTATCAGGTGCTGATTACCCATGGGCATTATTATTATGTGGCTATGGGGGTGGAGGACCTGAAAAAAGAAGCGCTGGGCAGGGGGATGGACATTGTGATGTTTGGGCATACCCACCGCCCCCTTCTGGATTACAGCAAGGGGATTGTTACTTTGAATCCTGGCAGCGTTTCATTCCCAAGGCAGGAGGGAAGGAGGCCCTCCTATGCGCTGATGGAGCTTGATCAGGAGGGGGAAGCACATTTTAAAATCAAGTACCTGTGAAGGGCGCCTTTCCTGCCAGTTTGGGGCATGGGAACAAAGGAAAGAAAAAGAAGAAAAAATTGAAAAAAGTTGTTGACATTTTGGAATGTTTCGCATATAATATAACTTGCGTTACGGTTAACGCAAGGGAATAATTTCCGGGGTGTGGCTCAGCTTGGCTAGAGCGCCTGGTTTGGGACCAGGAGGTCGCAGGTTCGAATCCTGTCACCCCGATGCATGTGCGGGTGTAGTTCAATGGTAGAACACCAGCCTTCCAAGCTGGACACGTGGGTTCGATTCCCATCACCCGCTGCGTGTGTTCGTAGCTCAGTTGGATAGAGCAACGGCCTTCTAAGCCGTGGGTCGGGGGTTCGAATCCCTTCGAGCACGTTTATATGGTGGGTATAGCGCAGTTGGTTAGCGCGCCAGATTGTGGCTCTGGAGGCCCAGGGTTCGAATCCCTGTATCCACCTTTACCATGGAAATCCGGTTTCTGTAGCCGAAAGGGCAGCGGGATTCCGGGGCATGGCAAGTATGTACTGTAGTGACGGGCAGTTTGCAGAGTTCAGGTATAATTGATGGGCTATCGCCAAGCGGTAAGGCACAGGACTTTGACTCCTGCATTCGCTGGTTCGAATCCAGCTAGCCCAGTTTATATGGGATATTAGCTCAGTCGGTAGAGCACTTGACTTTTAATCAAGTTGTCCGGGGTTCGAATCCCCGATGTCTCATGAATTAGGAATCCCCCAGAAGCCGGCAGATAAGCGGTTTTAAGGGGATTTTAAATTCTTGGCATTTCTGGTATGTGCGGATGTGGCGGAACTGGCAGACGCGCCAGACTTAGGATCTGGTGGGCAACCGTGCAGGTTCGATTCCTGTCATCCGCAGTCAGGCAATATAGCCGTAAACTTCAAGATTTTCCAGTAAAATCAAGGGTTTACGGCTATTTTTATGCGTTTGGGTATCGCCACGTATTATACAGTAGTATACATGTAAATAAACTTTTTTGTCATGAAATTTGTCAGGGTTATACATTGGAAATAGGACGGAAGGGGGCATGGGAAAATGGCGTCCTGAAAATTTTTTGCAGCTTTTGTTATTGGAATCTCATAAGGGGTTTCCTTAATTTTTTCTAATATTTGCTTCACACAATCTGGGAGGGTGTGTACGGCTCATTCTTAACTTTCTGCGGCAGGATGGTTGAAACCCTTAGATTTGGATGAAAAGTGCCAGACACAGCCGTTAAAAATCCGTGATAGTTCCGTATAGTCTTTGGGGATTTGTCTTTCGAGAATTCGTTTACCAGTTGGTTAATTTTAATCTGTGTGATATCTGAAACTGGAATCTTACAGAACCATTCTGGGAATCGGTTTGCCATTTCAGAGTGTTCCTTTACCGCTCTAGTGTGCTGACCGCATTATATCTGGTGAAACTCCGCAGGATATTCGTTCATCGGCAAGGCGGATTTGTGACGGCGTAGCGGTGGCTACGGCTAGAAAATCCAACGCAGCAGATGGGCGGATAGACAAGGAGGTTTGACTGAATATAATGCGGTCAGTACACTAGTAACATTACATTCATAGGTGGTGGTGATTAGTATATGATACGTGTTCTTTCTTGAACATAGGCTGTATGCAGTTCACAGGTAATATCATAGAGTTTATGAATCATTGTTTTATAGGCCATTTTTGGGATGTATTCATAATATGGATTACTGGTGAAGCTCGTATTTTCCTGAAAAAATGGAGATGGATTAGATAAGCCAAAAAAACGAAAAGAGATGTATGCAAAGTCTATCGAAGGAATGAAAGAAGAATTATGTTCTTTTAGAGAGTTTAAGAAATCTGGTAACAAGCTTGCCGAATAGGTCTATGAGTTTCCCGTGTTCCGCATATGAAAGTGAACTTCCATCAACAGAATATTTGTAAAGTGCCATGGTTCTCCTGTCCGTTCTTATGTATTCAGCAGTTGTAGTAGCCTGTACATAGATTATAGGACAGGAGGCGGGAAGAATCAATAAGTAGGACTACCCCGATTTCATGCGAAATCGGGGCAACCACTTAAGCGTGCTGTTTTTGCTGGTAGAGGGCGGTTAAGGAATCTTGAAGCACCTGAGAAAAGTTAATATGGTTATTTTCGGCAAACGTATTGAGCCATGCGGGAATGGTAAGATTTTTTCTTACAGCTTTTTCACCATACTTTTCAGCATAGGCATCTATGTCCAGAACTAACATGCTTACGAAACCATCGGCTTCTGGGATAATGCTTTCCAATGGGCTTGCTTCGGGTGCACGTTTTCCGTCCTCCAGTTCGTCAAGAACCCAGCCGGATGCGGCATCAGTACCCATAAGGATAGCTTCGGCCAATGTGCTGCCTTCACTGACACAGCCGGGAAGATCTGGAACTTCAACGGTAAATCCTCCCTTTTTTTGTTCACAAGGATAGAAACAAGCGGGATAAGTTAATTTCATAGAAGAATCCTCCTTTATGGTATTGCGGTACCGGGCTTTAGAGTCCGGCCTGCTTCAAAATAGATTTAATTGTACGGGGGTCAAGGTTTCCGGGATGATTTGGGATGGAAACCTTGCCAGGTTTTATTGGATGGATGTAAGAATAATGAGAACCTTTTGCTTTCTTGAATTGCCATCCATCTGCTAATATTATTTTTTCTATTTCCCGGAATCTCATGCTGTAACCTCCTTACAATTATATTATACGCATAACGCGCATAAAAGTCAAAGGGAAAGCAAGGGCAGGAATATAAAGCAAATGAATTGTGAAAGGAAAAGGAAGTGATGGATAAAGAAAGATTATAAAGGGTTTTAGGAAAGACCTTGTCACGCTAAAGTGTGAAAGTATCTCTCCTATAGAATAAAAAAGCTTTTATCGCACTGTGGCGGGTCTGCCCCAGCGAAGCGAGGGTACCCGCACGAGTGGAATCCATTACTGTTCACTCCTGGGCCGTGCACTGTGCTGTACGGTTACAGGCCAATACCGTAATGGAGCCAGAATCCTGCGGCCATAGGATACAGGAGAGATGGGGCATTGCTTTCTGGGAAAAAAGCAGATATAATGAAGGCAGAAAAGAAACTACAGCGGCAAAGCGGCCGTTTTGATAGGGCAGAAAAGGGGAAGGATATGGGCAGTACAGAAATTGCATACCAGAACAAGGACATTACCAGCAAGCTGCTGGCAGAAAATTTGAAGGGGAAATCATTCCGTGTCTATGGGCTGGACCTTCCAGAAATCAGGCATGTGCTGCCTACCAATATTCCAACAGTGAAAGCAAATGAACTCCGCTTAGACAATATTTTTGAGCTTGCGGACGGGACGGCAGCGATTGTGGATTATGAGAGCGCATACAGCGAAGGGGATAAAGTAAAATACTCAAACTTCCCACACCGATTGGTGTGCTGAACCTTGAAAAATCAATACTTTAGTCTATAAAAAAGGCACAAACCTGCACTTGATGGTATAATTGAATTGCGAATAACAATCACACAGCAAGGAGATTTATGCCATGTCAAGTATACCATATAATGCTGAAAACGGGAATGAGATTTCTAACTCTGTCACAAATTTTATGACCCAATTCCAAATTGGGAAACTTCTTTTCAAATGTAATGCCGGAAAAGCAAAAGGGATTCCGGTAATCGAAGTGTTTCGATACCTGTTCTGTCTCATTTTCTCGGATAGAAGCATGTATATGCAGCGGAAAACAGGCATATTTGATGGTTCATTCTGCAAGAACACCGTTTATCGCTTCCTCAATAATGCGAAGATTAACTGGTTTCGGTTCACAACCCTGCTTTCAAGCCGGATCATTAACGATTTCATGAAGCCACTTACGGATGAGGGCCGCAAAGATGTCTTCATTATTGATGACAGCCTGTTTGACCGTTCCCGTTCAAATAAAACGGAACTTCTGGCGAAAGTCTTCGACCACTGCTCTATGAAGTACAAGAAAGGTTACCGTATGCTGACACTTGGATGGTCCGATGGCAACTCCTTTGTTCCGATCAACCATCGTCTTCTGTCGGCAGCCGACGATAAAAACCTGCTCTGCAAAGCTGCAAACTTCGATGGACGTTCTCTTGCCGGGAAAAGGCGGAAAGAATCCAGACGAAAAGCAACAGAAGTCTTGATTGACCTGATCAAAGCAGCACAATCATCTGGCGTTTCTGCAAAATATGTGCTGTTCGACAGTTGGTTTTCATCACCGAAGACCATTAGCGCATTAAAGACAGACTGCAAATTAGACACAATCGCAATGGTTAAGAAAAGCAGTAAAATCAAATATGGCTATCAGGATGGCAGATACAACATCAAAGAAATCTATAAACAGTGTAAAAAACGCAGGGGCCGCTCCAAGTACCTGCTTTCTGTTGACGTAACCGTTGGTGATGAGGCAATTCCGGCAAAAATCGTCTGTGTCCGGAACAAAGGCAAGAGAAAAGACTGGCTTGCCATCATCAGCACGGACACAGCTATCTCAGCGGAAGAAATCATCCGTATCTATGGGAAACGCTGGGATATAGAGGTGTTTTTCAAAACCTGCAAATCCTATCTGCATCTGGTAAAGGAGTGCCGGAGCCTGTCCTATGATGCTTTGACTGCTCATGTATCCATTGTCTTTGCACGATATATGATGCTTGCAGTTACACAGCGATGCAATACCGATGACAAAACGATATGTGAACTGTTTTTCCGTCTCATGGATGAACTGGATGACATCACTTTCAATCAATCCATGAGGATTATCATGGACGCACTAATGGATGCCGTTATGGAATATTTCCACATCACAGAACAGCAGCTTGAGGAATTCACTGCCAGCTTTGTTCAGAGACTGCCGAAGTACATGCAAAAAGCATTGGAGTGCAGTTCAGCGGCTGCCTGAGCGCTATTTTGTGAGCTAAAGTATTGATTTTTCAGGGAGCAAATCCCATTTTTAATGTGGGAAGTTTGAGTAAAATATCTGAATTATCTGGCTGGAATTGCCAGCCGTTACCAGAAAGAGAAAGAGCCTTGCCCCAAACTGCGCATGGTTGTAATTTATACTGGGGACATTAAGCGGAAACAGGTGTCTATGGAATATGATATTGGGGCAGTAAAAATGTCTTTGGAATGCGCTTTTCTTTCCGAACTGGATTACAAAGGGATTTTCCAACGTCTGGAACAGAAGATAAAGAGGAATGAACGGCTGGATGACGGGGAACTGATGGAAGTGATTGTAATGCCCCTGTCTTACCAGAAAGCGGAGGAGAAGCAGCAGAAAATCCGGGAAACCGTGGCACTGGCGGCACAAATCCAAGACCGGGGGCAGCAGCTTTTTGCCCTTTCTGGAATTCTGGCATTTACAGATAAAGTGATAGACCGTGAAACAGCCAATAAGATAAGGAGGGCGATTGAAATGACGCAGGTAGCACAAATTTTCGAGGAGGAAAAGCAGCAGGCATTGCTGCAGGTTACACGGATTTTTGAGGAGGAGAAGCAGCAGGCGTTGCTGCAGGTTACACAAATTTTTGAGGAAGAAAAGCAGCAGGCGCTAAGAAAGGCGACAGAGGATTTCGAGGAGGAAAAGCAGCAGGCGCTAAGAAAGGCGACAGAGGATTTCGAGGAGGAAAAGCAGCAGGCATTGGAAAAAACCGCGAAACAAATAGTAGTGCGGATGATAAAAAAGGATTATTCTGCAGAAGAAATAGTATCCCTGGTGCCCAGTTATTCCCAAAATGACGTAGAAGCATTGCGCAGGGAACTGAATGCAGCAGAAGAAAAACATAATACTGAAAATCCGCAGGACAGGGCATAGTGGATTCCCGCAATGGCTGCCCCTCTTTTGGGCAGGGTTTGCCGATGGAAAGTTTATGAGTTAGGAGATAGAAAAACAATGGAAAATGCAGTTGTTACCCTGAAAAAGGGAGAAGGAAGGGCGCTGAAATCCGGCGGCATGTGGGTCTATGACAATGAAATAGAATCTGCCATGGGCCATGTTGCAGATGGAGATATTGTGGCGGTGCATGATTTTGACGGCTATCCTATGGGGAAGGGGTTCTTCAATTCCCATTCCAAAATCCGCGTCCGCATGATGACCCGGAACAAAGGGCAGGAAATTGACCGGGATTTTATTAAAATGCGGGTGGAACGCGCGTGGGAATATCGGAAAAAAACGGTGGATACCAGTTCCTGCCGGGTGATTTTCGGGGAGGCAGACTGGCTCCCAGGGCTGGTGGTGGATAAATTTTCGGATGTGCTGGTGGTGCAGTCCTTAGCCCTTGGCATTGACCGGTTCAAGGAGGAGATCCTGAAAGACTTGAAGGAATGTATGGCAAAAGACGGCATCCAGATCCGGGGCGTCTACGAGCGCAGCGACGCGAAGGTGCGCAGGCAGGAAGGGATGGAACTGCGGAAAGGGTTTTTAGGGCCGGAATTCTGCACGAAGGTGGAAATTCAGGAAAACGGCGTCCGTTACCTTGTGGACGTGGCGGAAGGGCAGAAAACAGGGTTTTTCCTGGACCAGAAATACAACCGTAAGGCCATACAGCGGCTATGCAAGGGCGCAAAAGTGCTGGACTGCTTTACCCATACAGGTTCCTTTGCCTTAAATGCAGGGATTGCAGGGGCAAGCTCCGTGCTGGGGGTGGACGCTTCCCAGCTTGCAGTCAGGCAGGCAGAGGAAAATGCAGCCTTAAACGGCCTGTCTGGCCAGGTGGAATTTATCTGCCGGGATGTATTTGAACTGCTGCCGGAGCTGGAGCGGCAGGGGGAAACCTTTGACGTGGTAATTTTAGATCCGCCGGCTTTTACCAAGTCCAGAAACTCCATTAAAAATGCAGTGAAGGGCTACCGGGAAATCAACCTGCGGGCAATGAAGCTGGTGCGGGACGGCGGCTATCTGGCTACCTGCTCCTGCTCCCACTTTATGGATGCAGATTTGTTTGCAAAAACGATCCATCAGGCGGCTGCCAATGTGCACAGGCGGCTAAGGCAGGTGGAATTCAGGACGCAGGCGCCGGACCATCCCATTTTGTGGGCGGCGGAAGAATCATATTACCTGAAATTTTATATTTTTCAGGTATGCCTGGATTTATAACAGGATGTGCATGGGAGGAAAGGTAAGGAAATGAATATACTGACAGCAGAGCATTTACACAAAGCCTATACAGCAGAGCGCGTATTGCTGAAAGACGCATCCTTTAGCCTTCAGGAAGGGGAAAAAGTAGGCGTCATTGGGGTGAATGGCATGGGGAAGTCCACCTTGCTGAAAATCATTGCAGGCATTGAGGAGCCCGACCTGGGGACAGTGGTGACAGGGAACCATGTGAAAATGGCTTATCTGGCGCAGACGCCTGTCTTGGAAGATACGGACAGCATCCTGAAAGCAGCCCTGAGGGGCCTGGATGCCGGCGACGGGGCATTGGAGGGGGAAGCCAGGGCCATGCTGCACCAGCTTGGCTTCCAGGAACAGGGGCAGCCGGTGAAGCACCTTTCCGGCGGGCAGAAAAAACGGGTGGCATTGGTGAACATATTGCTGCAGCCAGTGGAAATCCTGATTTTGGACGAGCCAACCAACCACTTGGACAGCGAGATGTCCGGGTGGCTGGAGGAATATCTGGTAAAATTCCGGGGCGCAGTTGTTATGGTAACCCACGACCGCTACTTTCTGGACCGGATTGCAGGACGGATTGTGGAGGTGGAACACGGGGGCATCTACAGCTATCCGGGAAATTATGCAGATTATGTATCGTTGAAAATGCAGAAGCAGGGCATGGAGCAGGCCAGCCAGCGGAAACGGAAAAGCATCCTGAAAAAAGAGCTTGCGTGGCTTGCAAGGGGTGCAAGGGCACGTTCCACCAAGCAGAAAGCCCACATCCAGCGGATTGAAGACCTGCTGGCAATGGACGGCCCCATAGCGGAACAGCGGGTAGAAATGTCCTCGGCATCCACCCGTATGGGCAAAAAGACCATTGAACTGAAAAGCATTTCAAAGGCGTATGGGGAACAGAAATTAATTCAGGATTTTACTTATATCTTCCTGCGCGGGGAACGGATTGGGATTGTAGGGCCTAATGGGTGCGGGAAAACTACCCTGTTAAAAATCCTGTTGGGGCAGACAGCGCCGGATACAGGCAGCATAGAACAGGGGGAAACCATTAAAACCGGCTACTTTTCCCAGGATAATTCCCATATGGACGAGAAGATGCGGGCAATTGATTATGTCCGGGAGGTGGCGGAATATGTGGATACGGGGGATGGAAAGCTCAGCGCGGCCATGCTGATGGAACGGTTCCTGTTTGATGGGACGGTGCAGTGGACCCCGGTGGGCAAGCTGTCCGGCGGCGAGCGCAGGAGGCTGTACCTTCTGCGTGTGCTGATGGGGGCGCCCAATGTGCTGGTGCTGGATGAGCCGACCAACGACCTGGATATCCAGACCCTGGCTATTTTGGAGGACTATTTGGATTCTTTTGACGGAATTGTAATTGCAGTGTCCCATGACAGGTATTTTTTGGAGCGCCTGGCTACCAGGATATTTGCCTTTGAGGGGCAGGGGCATCTGCAGCAGTATGAAGGCGGCTATCTGGATTACCTGCAGGCAAGGAAAAGGCGCCATCCCCAAGAGGAGCCAAGCGGGAGAGGAAAATCCCTGAAAGAGCCGGGGAAAGGGAGCCCCGCAGGGCAACAGCCTGCAAAGGGCAGGAGGAGGAACCGGGAGGAGAAGCTTAAATTTACCTATAAGGAACAGCGGGAATATGAAGCGATTGATGGGGAAATCGCGGAATTAGAGGAAAAAATAGGGCAGTTGGAAACAGAAATGATGGAGAACGCCACCAATTCCTCCCGCCTTTCCCAACTGGCTGCGGAAAAGGAGCAGGCAGAAGCGGAACTGGAAGAAAAAATGGAGCGGTGGGTGTACCTGAATGAGCTGTCGGAAAAGATTGCAGCCCAAAACCAGAAGGGATAGATGCTTACAGGAGGGATTATGGATACAAAATTTCAGAAGAAGCACGAATCGGATATGACAAAAAAGGAAAAGCGGGCGTTAGAGCGTGAAAAATTGGCATCTATGAATGGAAAAGAAAAGGCCGAATATATCCTGGCTTACTATAAGCTCCATATCGCGGCCATTTTTGGGTGCATCCTGCTTGTGGCTGGCATTGCCATGTGGATTGACGGCTTCCAGAACGAAACAATGCTGTATGTGGCTGTTATCAACGGGAGGGAGCTGGACGCAGGGGTAATGGAGGAGTTCCGGGAATTCCGGGAAGATGGGGAACGCCGCCATCTATACGTTTTGGACAATTCCGCCGTATCCTCCAGCCAAAGCGGCTCCGATGAACTGGACTACGCTTCCCAGATGAAAATAGCAACTATGGTAGGCGCCAACACCGCCGATGTTTTTATCTGCCCTGAAAGCATGTATCAGGAATATTCCAAGGAAAAAAATTTCCTTTCATCCATGGAAGGGCTGCTGGGGCAGGAATTTATTTCTTCCCATAAAGAAGTGTTTGAAAAAGACGCCGTCCGGGTGGAACACAGTGAAATGCTGGAACAATACGGCTATCAAGGCACGGAGCCGGCTTATTTAATCGTGTTTCAATATTCCGGCCATCAGGAGGTGGCGGCGGACTTTATCAGGTTTTTGCTGTCAGATGTGGATGGATGAACAATTTGAGTTACTGTATTGGCCTGTGGCCGTGCAGCGCAGTGCACAGCCCAGCAGGGAATAGTAACCAATTTGAATCCTTATTGAAAATTAGGGTATTAAAAGCCCTTTTCTTTTTTGGGAAAAGGTATTATAATAACAGCGAAGTGCATAAGGATAAAGTGGGCAAGCCCATAGAATCTCCCTGGGGAAGTTTCCCAGTAGGGGACAAAGTTTCCAATAAGAGTAAAAATGGGGGAGCCAAGCAGCTTCCCCATTACAGCTTTTGGTGGGGCAGCGGTTATGCCGGAATCATGTAAGAAGCAAAAATACAATAAGAAGGAGAAAAACGACAGATATCTGACGTAGGGTGTAGGAAAAATGCAGATTATCATTGTGGGTTGTGGGAATGTAGGCACAACCTTGACAGAACAGTTGAGTAAGGAAGGGCACAATATTACGGTAGTGGACCGGGATGCCAAAAAGGCAGAATCCGTAGCGAACCGGTTTGACGTAATGGGCGTTGTAGGGAATGGGGCAAGCTTTACGGTACAGAACGAAGCAGGCATTGAAACGGCTGATTTGATGATAGCAGTCACCACCTCGGATGAACTGAACCTGCTTTGCTGCCTGATTGCCAGAAAGGCAGGGGGCTGCAATACCATTGCCCGGGTGAGGAATCCCATCTACAATAAGGAAATCACTTACATCAAAGAAGAACTGGGCTTGTCCATGGTGATTAACCCGGAATATGCGGCGGCCTGCGAGATTGCCCGCCTGCTGAAATTCCCTTCGGCTATTAAGGTGGACAGCTTTGCAAAAGGAAGGGTGGAGCTTTTGAAATGCAGGATTGGGGAAGGCTCTGTGCTGGACAAAAAGCCCCTTACCTATATTTCCAGCGGGCTGCGCTGCGATGTGCTAATCTGTACGGTGGAGCGTGGGGAGGAAGTGTTTATCCCTTCCGGGAATTTTAAACTGCGGGAAAAGGACATTATTTCCATAGTGGCATCTTCCCAGAAAGCCAATGAATTTTTCCGGAAAATCGGGATGGTTACCAACCGGATTAAAAACTGTATGATTATCGGCGGCGGGGAAACTACATATTATCTGGCAAAACAGCTCTTGCCTATGGGCATTGAGATTAAAATTATTGAGCAGGACAAGGAACGGTGCAATGAGCTAAGCGAGCTGCTCCCCCAGGCAATGGTGATCCGCGGGGATGGGACGGAGCGCAGCCTTCTCTATGAGGAAGGGATGCCCAATGCCCATTCTTTTGTGGCATGGACCAATCTGGACGAGGAAAATATTATGCTGAGCCTGTTTGCCAAGAATGTATCCAAGGCAAAAACCATTACGAAGGTGCACCGGATTTCCTATGATGAAATCATTGACAGCATGGATTTGGGCAGCGTCCTGTACCCAAAGCACATTACAGCGGAATATATCCTGCAGTATGTGCGGGCTATGCAGAACTCCATCGGCAGCAATATTGAAACCCTGTACCAATTGATTGAGGACAAGGTAGAAGCCTTGGAATTCCGGGTACAGGAAAAATCAGCCCTTGTGGGGATTCCCTTAAAGGAGCTCCAGCTAAAAGAAAACCTGCTGATTGCCTGTATTAACCGGAGGGGCGTCATCATTACGCCGGGTGGGCAGGATACCATTGAAATGGGGGACACGGTAGTAGTCGTGACTACCAACCAGGGGTTCCATGACTTGAAAGACATTTTGAAATAGGCGGAGGGACAAGGTGATGAATTATTCGATTATCAGGTATATCCTCTGCCGGGTTTTGGAGTTTCAGGCTTTGTTCCTGTCCCTTCCCTGCATTGCGTCTGTTGTTTATCAGGAAAAGGAAGGCTGGGCCTATGCGGCGGTTTTGGCATTCTGTTTGGCTGTGGGCTTTGTTGGGAAGCTGAAAAAGCCAAAAAGTACCGTATTTTATGCAAAAGAAGGGTTTGTAACCGTATCCTTAAGCTGGATTATTTTAAGCCTGACGGGGGCATTGCCCCTGTACCTGTCCGGCGAGTTCCCAAGCTATACGGATGCGCTGTTTGAAACTATTTCCGGCCTGACCACTACAGGGGCAAGCATACTGCCCGATGTGGAAGCGCTTTCCCAGTGCAATTTGTTCTGGAGAAGCTTTACCCATTGGATTGGGGGCATGGGGGTGCTGGTTTTGATCCTTGCCATCCTTCCCTTGGCAGGGGGCTATAATATGCACCTGATGCGTGCAGAAAGCCCGGGTCCTACTGTGGGGAAGCTGGTCCCAAGGGTAAAATATACGGCGCGGAACCTCTACAAGATGTATGTGGTTTTGACGGTCATCCAGATTGTGCTGCTGCTGGTGACTGGAATGTCCCCCTTTGAATCCATGACGCTGTCTTTCGGTACGGCAGGTACTGGAGGGTTCGGCGTGCTGAACAGCAGCATTGGCTCTTACCCAATGGTGTCCCAGGCAGTGATTACGGTTTTTATGATTTTGTTCGGCATTAATTTTAATGTGTATTACCTGCTTTGGACGAAAAAGCCCATGCAGGCCTTACACCATGAGGAAATGCGGTATTACCTTGGGATTATTGTGGTTGCTGTCCTGCTGATTACCGCAAATATTAAAGGTGGGTTCCATTCTTTGCTGGATGCCTTCCACCATGCGGCTTTTCAGGTGGCGTCCATCATCACCACCACAGGGTATTCCACCGCAGATTTTAACCAGTGGCCGGAATTTTCCAAGTTTGTGCTGGTGCTTTTGATGTTTGTGGGAGCCTGTGCAGGGAGTACCGGCGGCGGGATTAAGGTTTCCCGTGTGGTAATTATGCTGAAATTGGTAAAAAATGAGCTGTCCTATTTAATCCACCCCAAACGGGTACGGCAGATACATTTTGAACAGCATGTGGTAAATAAAGAAGTGCTGCGCTCTATTTCTGTCTTTTTTATTACATATGCTATGATTTATGGCGCTTCTGTCCTGCTGATTTCCCTGGATAACTTGGATTTTACCACTAATTTTACTGCGGTGGCTGCAACCCTGAACAATATTGGGCCAGGACTTGGGCAGGTAGGCCCTGCAGAAAATTTTACCGTGTATTCCCAGCCGGCAAAATATGTGCTGATGTTTGACATGCTGGCAGGCAGGCTGGAACTGTTCCCAATCCTGCTGCTGTTTACCCCTGCTACCTGGAAACGGAGGTAACCGCCAGCGCGGCAGTTGGGTTCTGTGGGATTTTGCCCGCAGGGATGAGAGAGAGGAGGTGCGTTCCCATGCGCCAGATGGAATTTAAAATGGAACGGACAGGCTTGTTAAAAGAGGGGGATGTACTCCCTGTAACGGAGGGGAAGCTTCCCACTTCTTATTATTATACTTTAGGGAAAGCCTATGCTATGTCTGGAAACTACAGCTTTAGCGAACGGCTGGAGTCTAAGGAAGGGAAAGTGGTAAGCGTCCACGAAACCGCCAAGGGGTTTTTTGTGACAGTGGAATTTGAGGAACCATAGTGGGGCATATTTTCTTCGTGGCGGCAGAATCTGGGAAACCAGTATATGATAATGCTGGGAACCGGGCTGCCGGCCAGAGTATTGGAAAGGTTTGGAAATGGGATCAAGAGTAGCGATTATTGGCATTATTGTGGAGGAGGAATCTTCGGTGGAAGCGTTAAACCAGCTCCTCCATGAATATGGCTCCTGCATCATTGGCAGGATGGGTATTCCCTACCCAAAAAAGGGAATAAATATTATCAGCATTGCAGTGGACGCGCCGCAGGATACCATCAGCGCCCTTTCTGGGAAATTGGGAGGGCTGCCGGGGATAAGCAGCAAGACAGCCTATTCGAAAGTTTAGGGCGTGTTTGGAAATTACATACCATGCTGATTTGAAAGGAGGAATTGCCATGGGCTTAAACGCCGCCCCTTCCGCAAACCGTACCCATATCGGTTTTTTCGGAAAAAGAAACGCTGGGAAATCCAGCATTGTAAATGCAGTCACCGGGCAAGCGCTGGCCGTTGTGTCTGAGGTGAAAGGCACTACCACCGACCCAGTGCAGAAAGCAATGGAACTGCTGCCTTTGGGTCCTGTGGTGGTAATTGATACCCCCGGGATTGACGACGTGGGGGCGCTGGGGGAACTGCGTGTGGAAAAGGCAAGGCAGGCCCTCAATAAAACGGATGTGGCAGTGCTGGTAGTGGACGGGACTGGCTGCGTGTCAGATCCAGAACGGGAGCTGTTAGGCCTGTTCCGGGAAAAAGAAATCCCTTTTGTGATAGCAGTAAATAAGGCAGATTTGCAGGATGCAGAAGGAAAAGAAATATTTGCAAAAGGCAGCAGATGGGAAGAATTAACAGGCTATGGCCCCTGCATTTCTGTCAGCGCAGTGACTGGCTACCAGATTCAGGAACTGAAAGGAAAAATTGCAAGCCTTGCAGCACAAGGGGAACCTGCACGGCGGCTGGTAGGGGATTTGCTGCAGCCGGGGGATTTTGTGGTGCTGGTAGTCCCCATTGACAAAGCAGCCCCAAAGGGAAGGCTGATACTGCCCCAGCAGCAGGCCATCCGGGATATTTTGGAATCGGATGCCATTTCCATTGTGGTAAAAGAAAATGAGCTGAAAAGAACCTTAGGGCAATTGGGGAAACCGCCCGCAATGGTTATCACAGACAGCCAGGTATTTGCCAAAGTGAATGCGGATACCCCGCCTGAACTCCCCCTGACTTCTTTTTCTATTTTATTTGCACGGCAGAAAGGGGATTTGCAGGGGGCAGTGCAGGGGGCGGCTGCTATCGGGAACCTGCAGGATGGGGATAAGGTGCTGATTTCCGAAGGGTGCACCCACCACCGCCAATGCGGGGATATCGGTTCTGAAAAATTGCCCCGCTGGCTGAAAGAGCACACCCAAAAGGAACTTGGGATAGCCCTGACCTCCGGGACGGAATTTCCAGAAGACCTGTCGGAATATAAGCTGGTGATCCATTGCGGCGGCTGTATGCTGAATGGGCGGGAAATGAAGCACCGGCTGAAATGCGCGGCGGACCAGGGGATCCCTATGACGAATTATGGGATTGCCATTGCCTATATGAAGGGGATCCTGGAGCGGAGCGTAGGGCTGTTCCCGGATATTGTTTTTGGAAAGCCATAGAGCGTGTTTGAAAATTCATTCCCACAATCTTTCGCCCCATTTTACACCGGATTTTATGCTGAATTTCGTCAATGTAGCCCACTACACCTCCCAAATCCAGCATAAAACCTGATGCAAACTGGGACAAAATCTTGCAGAAAGCAATTTTCAAACACGCTCTAGGGCGGGATAACAGAAAGGGCAGAAATGGCGGAGCATATATTGGTTGTAGAAGACGAAACGGAAGTAGCTGATTTGCTGGAACTCTATCTGGCAAATGAGGGATATCGGGTATCAAAGTGTTACCGGGGAAAAGACGCCCTGGAATGTGTTGGGCAGCATCAGATAGACCTTGCCCTTTTGGATGTGATGCTCCCGGATATGGACGGCTTTAAAATCTGCCAGTCCATCCGGAAGAACCACTTTTTTCCTATTATAATGCTGACGGCAAGGGTGGAGGATGTGGACAAAATCAACGGCTTGATGCTGGGGGCGGACGATTACATTACTAAGCCCTTTAATCCCTTGGAGGTAGTGGCGCGGGTAAAGACCCAGCTCCGCAGGTACCGCAGGTATAACAGCCAGGGCAGGGAAGGGGACAGCCCGGGGCAGGCCGGCGAATGTGAGGAGCTGGAAATCCGGGGGCTCCAGATGAACCGGCGTACCCATAAGAGCGCCTTATTCGGGAAGGAGCTGGACCTGACGCCCAGGGAATTTTCCATCCTTTGGTACCTTGCCAGCCACCAGGGGCAGGTAGTGCCTTCGGAGGAACTATTTGAAGCGGTGTGGAAGGAAAAATATTTTGACAATAACAATACCGTGATGGCGCATATTGGGCGCATCCGGGAAAAAATGCAGGATTCCTACCGGAACCAAAAATTTATTAAGACGGTCTGGGGGGTTGGCTATACCATTGAATAGTAAAAAGAAAATTAAAACTGTGATTCTCCGCCGTTTCTTTGGGAAAATGCTCCGGGCTGCCGCCGTGTGCATGGCTGCGCTGGTTGCCTGCCTGTTCCTTGGGAAGACAATCCTCGGTTCTTATGTCTGGTATGGGACCGAAGGGATTTACCCGCTGATCCACTGGATTTCTGACAATCAGGAAATTTTTGTCATATGTATGTTTCTGGTGGGGCTGTTTTTCATTGGAATTTTCTATTGGGTGAAGCTGCTGAATTATTTTGAAGAAGTGCTGGAAGCTATGGAGCAGTTAAACTATGTGGAAAACTTTGTCCAGTTATGCCCGGACCTGCAGGAAGTGGAACAGTATATGAACACGCTGCAAAAGCAGAGGGAACAGAGCGAACGGCGGGCCAGGGAGGCGGAGCAGCGGAAAAGCGACCTGGTGGTATACCTTGCCCATGATCTGAAAACGCCGCTGACCTCGGTTATCGGCTACCTGTCCCTGCTGAAAGAGGAGCGGGAGATTTCGCCGGAGCTTCAGGAAAAGTATTTATCTGTGGCATTGGACAAGGCTGGGCGGCTGGAGGATCTAATCAATGAATTTTTTGAAATCACAAGGTTTAACCTGACCCATCTGGAACTGGAACAGTCCACGGTTTCCCTGAAAATGCTGCTGGAACAGACGGTTTTTGAGTTCCATCCGGTGTTTGCGGAAAAGAACCTTTCCTGTGAACTGGAGATTGAGCCGGAAGGGCTGAAAATCGCCTGTGACCCGGAAAAATTGCAGCGGGTGTTTGACAACCTTTTGCGGAATGCAGCGTTATACAGCTACGAAGGAAGCACAATCAAAATCCGTGCGAAGCAGTCTGGGAGCCTTGTAGGCATCCAGGTGGAAAATGCCGGGGCAACCATCCCAGAGGAAAAGCTGGGGCGCATTTTCGAACAGTTTTACCGGCTGGACAGCGCGCGGCAGAGCAAGAATGGCGGTGCAGGCCTTGGCCTTGCCATTGCAAAAGAAATTGTGCGGCTCCATGGCGGGAGCATCCGGGCGGAAAGCCGGCAGGAGCAGACAGTATTTACCGTGGAGCTGCCCGCAGTTTAATAATTTCTTAAAACTTTTGAGAGAAAAAACGCAAGAATTGATAAACTCTTTTTCTTATAATGGAATCAGTAAAGGAAATACGGATATTCAGTAAGGGAAAGGAGTTTTTATGATGAGAGAACGGGCATTTCAGCAAACAGGATACCAGAACCGGGAAATACAGGTAATCCCGGGGGATTACTATAAACCATACCAGGGGGCGGCAGAACTTCAAAGGGTTTCCCTGCAAAGGCAGCCAAAGAATACGGCCCATACCTACAGCGGTAAAATTCTGGCAGGACGCCGGAAGGAGAGAAGGGGCAGGAGGATCAGGCGGATGGCCTGCGGGGCGGCAGCCCTGTTGATGCTTCTTGCTTTATTGCCAATGGCAGGGAACATGCTGCAGCAAATCCGCAGCGGGGAAGGCCATTTGCTGGAAGGCCTGACAGCAGGCGCCGGCAGGGACTGCCCGGAGGAATTGCTGGAACTGCTGGAAAAAAATGAGGAAACTTATGATTTTGTCACAGGTTACCCAGACCGGGAAAAGTATCTGGGAAAAGAAATTGATTTGTCAGGGGATCTGGCAGGCGGGGATGTGCCGCTTCTGATGCAGTGGGATGTACGCTGGGGATATGACAGCTATGGGGAGGAAATGGTAGGGTTAGCGGGATGCGGGCCTACCTGCATGGCCATGGCTTATTTGTACCTGAATGGGGATACTTCCATGAATCCCAGGAAAATGGCGGAATATGCCTATGAAAACGGGTATTATACGGAAGCTGGGACAAGCTGGGGCTTTTTCACCAATGGGGCAAAAGGCCTGGGGTTATCCGGCCAGGAACTGCCTTTGGGGGAAGCCCAGATAAAACGTGCTTTGGATGAGGGGAAAGTAGTGGTATGCAGTATGCGGCCGGGGGATTTTACCACCACGGGGCATTTTATCCTCCTCCGGGGGTATGATGAAAACGGGTTTTATGCCAACGATCCAAACAGCAGGAAAAACAGTGGGAAACAATGGGATTTTGACAGGCTGAGCGGCCAAATAAAATGTTTATGGAGTATAGGGATATGAAATATCAGGCAGTGGTTTTTGATTTTGATTATACGTTAGGGGATTCTACCGAAGGGATTTTGTCCAGCGTCCGCTATGGGATGGAACGGTTAGGGCGCGGCCCAATGGAGCGTGAGTCTGTGCGCAGGACCATAGGGCTTTCCCTGCAGGAAACTTACCGCGCCCTGACAGGGGACAGTTCCGGGGAACAAGCGGAAAAATTTGCAGCCTATTTCCGGGAACAGGCGGACAAAGTAATGGTAGGGCACACGGAACTGTTCCCGGACACTATGGAACTGCTGCAGGCGTTAAAAGGCCGGGGCATGCGGGCTGGGATTGTTACAACGAAGTACCATTACCGGATTGATGCTATTTTGGAGAAATGCCATGCAGCGGAATATATTGATTTGATTGTAGGCGGGGAAGATGTGTCCGCCCCGAAGCCAGACCCGGAAGGGCTGTTCCTTGTGCTGGAAACATGGGGGCTTCCCCGGGAGCAGGTGCTGTATGTGGGGGACAGCGCTGTGGACGCCAAGACAGCGGATGCAGCCGGGGTGGATTTCGCAGGGGTTACCACAGGCACGGCGGCGAAGGAGGAACTGGAAAAATATCCTTGCATAGGGGTGTATCGGGAATTAAGCGCATTAAAGAAAGCGTTGATGATATAAAAAAAGAATGCGCATAGCGCATTCTCCGCGCGCGAGCGGATTGCGCAGCAATAAATTTCCTCTCCGCGAGCTGCGCATCCTTGCGGAGCATTTTGCTTTATAGGACGCAATTTCCTATAAAGTAAGAAAGGGCAGGCGGTAATTCCGGCCTGCCCTTTGCCATGTAAACGAAGGTGGTCTAAAAATGTATTCCTGTAAGCTGCAAATTTACGTTCCGCTGCCTGCAGCGTGGTATTTGGCTTTTACAGCAGCTTCCACAAAGCCCTTGAACAGCGGATGCGGCCGGTTTGGCCTTGATTTCAGTTCCGGGTGGGCCTGGGTAGCGATGTACCAGGGATGGCTTGGGATTTCCACCATTTCCACAATACGCCCGTCCGGGGAAAGCCCGCACAGCTTCATCCCGTGTTCGGAAAGCACAGAACGGTAATCGTTATTTACCTCATACCGGTGGCGGTGCCTTTCGTGGATGGTATCTGTGCCGTATACCTCATAGGCCCGGGAGGACTTGTCCAGGATACAGGGATAGGAACCAAGCCGCAGCGTCCCCCCAATGTCCTCTACATCGTTCTGGTCTGGCATCAGCGCAATGACAGGATGGGTGGTGCTGGGGTTTAGCTCAATGCTGTGGGCGTCCCGGAACCCGCAGATATGCCGGGCATATTCTACGATGGAAAGCTGCATCCCAAGGCAGAGCCCAAGGAATGGGATGTTATGTTCCCTTGCATACTGGCAGGCAAGGATTTTCCCATCAATGCCCCGGTCGCCAAACCCGCCGGGAACCAGGATTCCCTGTACATTCCCAAGGGTTTCTTCCACATTTTCTTCTTTTAACAGTTCAGAATCCACCCATCTGATATTTACGGTGGCCCGTTCTGCAATCCCTCCATGCTTTAATGCTTCCACAACGGAAATATAGGCGTCGTGGAGGGAAATGTATTTTCCTACCAGCGCGATTTCCACTTCTTTGTCCGGGTTGCGCAGCGCGTCCACCATGTCTACCCAGTCTGCCAAATCCGGCTCGGGGCAGCCAAGGTGCAGGCATTCGCAGGCCACCTGGGCAAGGTTTTCTTTTTCCATGGCGAGGGGCGCTTCATAGAGGTATTCCACGTCCAGGTTCTGCAGTACATGGCTGTCGGGCACGTTGCAGAACAATGCAATTTTGTCTTTAATCCCCTGGTCTAAGGGGTGCTCGGAACGGCAGACAATAATGTCGGGCTGGATGCCCATGCCTTGGAGCTCTTTTACGCTGGCCTGCGTGGGCTTGGTCTTTAACTCCCCGGAAGCTGAAATATAGGGAATCAGGGTAACATGGATCAAAATGGCATTTTCATGGCCGACTTCATGCTGGAACTGCCGGATGGATTCCAAAAAGGGCTGGCTTTCAATATCCCCTACCGTGCCCCCTACCTCAATAATGGCGATATGGGTTTCCTCCGTGGTAAAGTTCCGGTAAAAACGGCTTTTTATTTCGTTGGTGATATGCGGGATTACCTGGACCGTGCCGCCGCCGTAATCTCCCCGGCGTTCCTTCTGCAAGACGGACCAGTATACTTTCCCGGTGGTGACGTTGGAGTTTTTGCTTAAGTTTTCGTCAATAAAACGCTCGTAATGGCCTAAGTCCAAGTCTGTTTCGGCGCCATCATCCGTAACGAATACTTCCCCATGCTGGATGGGGTTCATGGTACCGGGGTCAATGTTGATATAAGGGTCAAATTTCTGCATGGTGACTTTGTAGCCCCGGGCTTTCAGCAAGCGGCCAAGGGATGCTGCAGTGATTCCTTTCCCAAGGCCTGATACGACGCCGCCGGTGACAAAGACATATTTTACGGGCATAAGCTGCTCCTCCTTCATAATAATGGGCATTTTGTTATCTTGATTAGGGTGTCAAAAGGGTGCGCTGCACCCGCTCTATACCATATATTGATATGAAAATAAATTTGCAATAACAATATATGGTATGAGCGTAGCACCAAAGGTGCTTTTGGCACCTTAATCCTTATAATTAATACATTATACATCCTGCGGGGGAAGAAAGCTAGGGCTTTTGGAAAATTTCAATATTATGGGTCGGCCTCTTTTTGGCAGATGGCAAGATGGTATTTTTTGCTTTCCAGCCCTTTTTTGTAAAAGTCTTTTGCTTCCTCTATGTTTTTCACGGGAAATCAGAGGAAAAAGGTATTGACATCCGTGTCTTTTAAAAGAAAATACGGCGCGTCTGCATCCATTTCTTCAAAATTCCGGAGCAAAAGCCTGGTTGCTTCAAGTGCCATCCCTGCCATATAAGCACCATCATTATAAAAATATAATTTTCAGGCAAGCCCTAATATCCGGGCTCAGCGGTGGCGCAATCAAATTCCGGCGTGCTGTTCTGCGGTATTTAACTGCCGGAACCATATTATACTATAAATTAGGTCTTATGGAAATAGTAGTTTCCTGGTGCTGGTCTTGCGAAAATCCCCGCCTGTGTTTCCCGTGAATTTATAAAAAGTTTAGAATCCCACCCGAAAAGTTTAGGAGAATTGTATTGATTTTCAAGACAAATACACATATAATAGAGAAGTGTCGCGAAATAGACGGCTGCGGCATTCAGGAGGAAATAAATGGAGAACAAAGGAAATAACAACAATAATGGCGGCAATAATAACGGCGGCAATAATAAAAACGGAATGACAATCATGGTTTTTATTCTGGCCGCCCTGTTGGTATTGTTTCTGACAAGCCTGTTAAATAGCTGTGCCAAAGATGCCATGAATAAGGAGATTTCTTATTCGGAATTCATCAATATGGTAGAACAGGACAAAGTAGAATCTGTGACGTTCACATCCAACAGGATAAATATTACCCCCAAAGGGGAGGATAGGGTATATAGAATTAATTATTACACCGCGGAACTGAATGACGAGAACCTGATCCCACTGTTAAAAGAGCATAAGGTAAAATTCAGCGGGACAGTGGAAGACGTTTCTTCAGTCATTCTTTGGAACCTGCTGAGCTATATCCTCCCGCTGGTTCTGGTATGGGTGCTTCTGTATTTTTTGATTTTCCGCAAAATGGGCAGCGGCGGGATGATGGGCGTTGGAAAAACCACCGCAAAGGTCTATGTGGAAAAGAGCACCGGCGTTACCTTCAAGGATGTAGCAGGGCAGGAGGAAGCCAAGGAGTCCCTGCAGGAGGTTGTGGATTTCCTGCATAACCCAAGGAAATACACGGACATTGGGGCGAAGCTGCCCAAAGGGGCGCTGCTGGTAGGGCCTCCAGGGACGGGGAAGACGCTGCTTGCCAAGGCGGTGGCCGGGGAAGCGAAAGTGCCGTTTTTCTCGCTGGCTGGTTCTGACTTTGTGGAAATGTTCGTGGGCGTCGGGGCGTCCCGTGTCCGGGATTTGTTTAAAGAAGCCCAGAAGCAGGCGCCATGCATTATTTTTATTGACGAAATTGACGCCATCGGGAAAAGCCGTGACACCAGATACGGCGGCAATGATGAGCGGGAACAGACCCTGAACCAGCTTTTGGCGGAAATGGACGGCTTTGACACCTCCAAGGGGCTGCTAATTTTGGCGGCAACCAACCGGCCGGAAGTGCTGGATAAGGCGCTGCTCAGGCCCGGGCGTTTTGACCGGAGGATTATCGTAGATAAGCCGGACTTAAAAGGCCGGGTAGAAACCCTGAAAGTCCATGCCAAGAATGTGCTGCTGGACGATTCGGTGGATTTGGACGCTATTGCGCTGGCAACTTCCGGGGCGGTAGGCTCCGACCTTGCCAATATGATTAATGAAGCCGCCATCAATGCAGTAAAACAAGGGCGGAAATACGTCAACCAGGGGGACTTGTTTGAGTCCGTGGAAGTGGTAATCGCCGGAAAAGAGAAAAAAGACCGGATTATGGGGCCAAAGGAAAAGAAGATGGTTGCATACCATGAGGTAGGCCATGCGCTGGTAACAGCTTTGCAAAAGGATGCAGAGCCAGTCCAGAAGATTACCATTGTCCCAAGGACCATGGGGGCGCTGGGCTATACCATGCAGGTGCCGGAGGAAGAAAAATTCCTTATGACGAAAAATGAACTGGTGGCGCACCTTGTCACTTACATGGGCGGGCGCGCAGCGGAAGAAATTGTATTTGATTCCGTAACTACCGGGGCATCCAACGATATTGAACAGGCAACGAAAATGGCACGGGCCATGGTAACCCAGTACGGCATGTCGGAAAAGTTCGGCCTGATGGGACTTGTAACCATTGAAAACCAATATCTGGACGGAAGGGCAAGCCTGAACTGCGGGGAAGAAACCGCTGCACAGATTGACCAGGAAGTGATGCGCATCCTGAAAGAAAGCTATGACGAAGCGGTCCGGCTGCTGCAGGAAAACAGGGAGATTTTAGATGAAATTTCAGAATACCTGTATGAGCATGAAACAATAACCGGGAAAGAATTTATGAAAATTTTCCGGGAATTAAAGGGGCTCCCAGAGCCGGAGGAAAAGACAGAAGCGGAGAAAGCAGCCGAAGGCTTTAAAGCGGAGGAAGTCCGTATCCAGAAAGGCCAGAAGCCTGCCATAGATGCAAAGGGGCATGGGGGCAGGAAACTGCCGGAAGGGCAAGCCGCAGGGAAGGGAAACCGCCAGCAGCCTAAAATGGAGGAAAGGCCGGAACCCCCTAAAAAGCCAGAGCCGGAAGCTGCTGAGCCGCAGATAGAAATTCAAGAAGAAGAAATAGTAGTCAATACGTTAAAGGATGAAGAACTGCCTTTGGAGTTCCGCCAGGAAACTGCAGCCCCGGCACAGGGGGAACCAGAGGATGAATTGTTTTTGGAAGTTAATACGCTGGAAGGGGAAGCAATCCCACAAAGGCTGGCAGATTTAGAGGGGGATTTTGCCCCCGGCGGCCCCAACGGGGCGCCAAGCCCAATGGTGCAGAATCCAGAAGGGATCCCTGCACCCATGGAACCAAGTGGGGAACCACCAATGGCACAGAAGCCAGAACCATCCATGTCCGCAACGGAAATAAAGGTGGAGGAGGTATCCCCCCGGCCGGGACGGCAGGAGAGCTTCCAAGCCCCAACAGAGATAAAGGCGGAGCCGGTTTTGCCAAAACAGGCGCAAAAAGCGGAGGGTTCCCAAGCCCCAATAAAAACAAAGGCGGAACCAGTTTTGCCAAAACAGGTGCAAAGAGCGGAGAGTTCTAAGGCTCCAATGGAAGCAAAGGAAGAAGAACTCCCCAACAGGCAAGGGAAGCAGATAGAGATTGTCCCGGAAATTGTCAACGGCCCGATTTCTGCAGCAGGTGCAGGCCTTCCGAAAGAGCCAGCCCAGGCACAGCAGAAAGCAGCCATCCCGGAAAAGGAGCCGCAAAGGCCAGCCCAGGCACAGCAGAAGGCAGCCATCCCGGAAAAGGAGCCGCAAAGGCCAGCCCAGGCACAGCAGAAAGCTGCTACCCCGGAAGAAGCCGGGTTTTTCCCAGCCAAGAAAGGCAGTGGGAAAAAGGCAAAGCCTGTATCTGATCCACAGGCGGCTGTGAAGGATACCGGGAAGGCGCCAGAACAGCAGAAGCCAGCGGAACCCCCAAAGGCAAAGGATGGAAAAGAAAATTATCTGGATGAACTTTTAAAAGGGTTAAAATAATGTTTGATATTCAGGAAGAATTAAAGAAGCTCCCCCAAAAACCGGGGGTCTATATCATGCATGATGCAAAGGATGCGATTATATATATCGGAAAGGCAATCAGCTTGCGGAACCGGGTCCGGCAGTATTTCCGCCCAAGCCATAACGAAGGGCTGAAAAAGGAACAGATGGTACGCCAAATTGAGCGGTTTGAATATATCATCACCGATTCGGAGCTGGAAGCCTTGATTTTGGAGTGCAACCTCATCAAGGAGCACAGGCCCAAATATAATACGATGCTGAGGGATGACAAGACATACCCTTATATTAGAGTGACGCTGGGAGAGGATTTTCCCAGAGTCCTCTTTTCACGTCAGATGAAAAAAGATAAATCCCGCTATTTTGGACCCTATACCAGCGCAGGGGCTGTCAAAGATACCATTGACTTAATCCAGAAGCTGTATTCCCTGCGGACCTGCAGCCGTTCCCTGCCCAAAGACATAGGGAAGGGGCGCCCCTGCCTGAATTACCATATCCACCAGTGCATGGCTCCCTGCCAGGGGGCTGTCAGCAAAGAAGAATACCGTAAGCTGATTAATCAGGCCATGGAATTATTAAACGGGAATTTCCAGCCGGTGCTTAAGGAACTGGAAGAAAAAATGCAGGCTGCTTCCGAAGGCATGGATTTTGAAAAGGCCATTGAATACCGGGAATTGGGGAAGGCAGTCCGCCAAATTGCCCAGAAGCAGAAAATTACCAGTTCTGATGGGGAGGATAAGGACATTGTGGCAATGGCCTCCGATGGGGAAGACGCCGTTGTCCAGATGTTTTTTGTACGGGACGGCAGGCTCATTGGCAGGGACCATTTCCACGTGAATATCGGCAGCGAGGACACCAGGCCCCAGGTCCTGGCTACTTTCTTAAAGCAGTTTTACGCCGGTACGCCTTTTATCCCAAGGGAAGTAATGCTGCAGGAGGAAATCGAGGAAGCAGGGGTTATTGCGGAATGGCTGGGGCAGAAGCGGGGCCAGAAGGTTTATATCCGGGTGCCAAAAAAGGGGACGAAGGAAAAGCTGGTGGAACTGGCAGCCCAAAATGCATCCATGGTGCTCTCCCAGGATAAGGAAAAAATCAAGCGGGAAGAAGGGCGGACCATCGGCGCCCTAAAGGAAATCGGAAAGCTGCTGGACCTGGAGGAACTGAAACGGGTGGAAGCATTCGACATTTCCAATATCAGCGGCTTTGAAACCGTAGGATCTATGGTGGTATATGAAAAGGGGAAGCCAAAACGCAGCGATTACCGCAAGTTTAAGCTGCGCACGGTAACAGGGCCGGATGATTATGGCTCCATGTATGAGGTGCTGACAAGGCGCTTTTCCCATGGGATGAAAGAGCAGGAAGCCCTGCAGGAACGGAATTTGGAAAGTGATTACGGCAGCTTTACCCGGTTCCCAGATTTACTGATGATGGACGGCGGGAAAGGGCAGGTGAATGTGGCCTTGAAGGTGCTGGAGGAATTGAAGCTGAATATTCCGGTGTGCGGCATGGTGAAGGATGATAACCACAGGACCCGGGGGCTTTACTACCACAACCAGGAGATACCGATTGACCGCCACAGCGAAGGGTTTAAGCTGATTACCAGAATCCAGGATGAAGCCCACCGGTTTGCCATTGAATACCATAGGTCCCTGCGGAGCAAGGAGCAGGTCCATTCCGTGCTGGACGATATCCCGGGCATTGGCGCAGCGCGGCGGAAGGCATTAATGAAGTCATTCCCTTCCCTGGACGCCATACGGGAAGCGGATGTGGAAACGCTGGCTGGGCTCCCCTCCATGAACATGCAGGCCGCCCGGGCAGTCTATGCATTTTTCCATAAGGAAGGGCAATAGCATCGGTTGATTTGCGTACATTTCCAAAGGGCTGATATTGAAGAAGCGCTATAACTATGATAAGATAGGGATGGGAAATCCATCGGGATGTTTCCGGCAGGAATTGAGAACAGCAGACCGGAGAAAGGGAGAAAGAGATGAAAGGCGTTAGCGTAAAAAAAATAGTAGAAAAAATGAACTTAAAGATACTGAACCCGGAAATAGATATCAGGAACCGGAAAGTAACCACTGCGGAAGTAAACCGCCCAGCGCTGCAGCTTGCAGGGTATTTTGACTATTTTGAAAAGAGCAGGATTGAAATTGTGGGCAAGGTGGAACACACCTATATGCAAAAGCTGCAGCGGGAAGAAAAGCTGGATTTGTTTGAAAAATTCTTTTCCCATAATATTCCCTGCGTGATTTTCAGCCGGAATTTGGAGCCGGACGCAGACCTGGTAAGGATTGCTACGGAGCATGATACCCCGGTGCTTTCTACAGATTACGGCACGTCTGCTTTTATGGCAGAGCTGATTTACTATCTGGGGGAAGCCTTAGCCCCCTGCATTTCCATCCATGGGGTTTTGGTGGACGTCTATGGGGAAGGCCTGCTGATTATGGGGGAAAGCGGCATTGGGAAAAGCGAAGCCGCGCTGGAGCTGATACGCAGGGGCCACCGTTTAGTCAGCGACGACGTGGTGGAAATCCGCAAAATCAACAAGCACACGCTGGTAGGGACCGCGCCGGATATTACCCGGTACTTTATTGAACTGCGGGGGGTTGGCATTATTGACGTCAAGACCCTGTTTGGCGTAGAGTGCGTCAAGGAAAAGCAGAACATTGACTTAGTCATTAAGCTGGAGGACTGGAAGAAGGAAAATGAGTACGACAGGCTTGGCTTGGAGGAAGAATACACGGAATTCCTTGGGAATAAAGTGGTATGCCATTCCCTGCCCATCCGCCCGGGGCGCAACCTTGCCGTAATCTGCGAGTCCGCGGCAGTCAACCACAGGCAGAAAAAGATGGGCTACAATGCCGCCAAGGAACTGTACCGCCGGGTGCAGGAAAATTTGCAGAAGCCGGATGATGAGGAGGAAGAATAATCCCTTTGCAGGCTCCTGCCGGGCTCATTGCTCACGGGAATGAAAAAGAAGGAATCATCTTTTATAAATCAGGCAAAGATAAAAGAAAAGGTTTACAACAGCCATATTACAATTCAAATTTAGGAGGAAAAACGAATGGAACGAAAAAATGCATGGAAAAAATACCCGGAAGGGAAACGGGAAGAAGTATTTGCGTTTGGGGAAAAATATAAGAAATTTATTTCCGACTGCAAGACAGAGCGGGAGTGCGTGGCAGAGCTGATTGCACAGGCAAAGGAGGCAGGGTTTGAGGATTTTAAAGAAGTGATAGCATCCGGCCGTGCAGTAAAAACTGGGGATAAGCTGTATGCGGAAAACATGGGCAAGCTGCTGGCGCTGTTTATTATTGGGAAACAGCCTTTGGAACAGGGCATGAACATCCTTGGTGCGCATATTGATTCCCCAAGGCTGGACTTAAAGCAGGTGCTCCTGTATGAAGACACGGAGCTGGCATTGCTGGATACCCATTATTATGGGGGCGTAAAGAAATACCAGTGGGTAGCCCTTCCCCTTGCCCTCCACGGGGTAGTTGTGAAAAAGGACGGCACAAAGATTCCTGTGAATATTGGGGAAAAAGAGGACGACCCGGTCTTTGGCGTCAGCGACCTTTTGATCCATCTGTCAGCGGACCAGCTTGACAAAAAAGCTTCCAAAGTCATTGAAGGGGAAAACCTTGACGTGCTGATAGGGAGCATCCCTTTTGAAAAAGAAGAAGATGAGAAAAAAGCCAAAGAAAACGTGAAGGCAAATGTACTGAATATTTTAAAGGAGCAATATAATATAGAAGAAGACGATTTCCTGTCTGCAGAAATTGAAGTTGTGCCGGCTGGGAAGGCAAGGGATTACGGCATCGACCGCAGCATGGTAATGGGGTACGGCCATGACGACAGGGTATGCGCGTATTCTTCCTTTGCAGCAATTGCGGAATCCGAGGCCTGTGAAAAAACAAGCGTGTGCCTTCTGGTAGACAAAGAAGAAATTGGCAGCGTAGGGGCAACCGGCATGGAATCCCAGTTTTTTGCCTATATGGTAGCAGAGCTGTTCCACAGCATGGGCGGGTACGATCAGATTAAGTTTAACCGCGCCATGAGCAATTCAAAAGTGCTTTCTTCCGACGTAAGCGCAGCCTACGACCCGCTGTACGCTTCGGTAATGGAAAAGAAAAACTGCGCTTATTTTGGGAATGGGCTGGTATTCAATAAGTATACAGGGTCCAGGGGCAAGAGCGGATCCAATGACGCCAACGCGGAATATATGGCGGAACTGCGCAGGATTATGGACGGCAATGAAGTGGCTTTCCAGACCTCAGAGCTTGGGAAAGTAGACCAAGGGGGCGGCGGGACGATTGCCTATATTTTGGCAAATTATAATATGTCTGTTATTGACAGCGGCGTGGCTGTGCTGAATATGCATGCGCCGTGGGAAATTATCAGCAAAGTGGACCTGTATGAAGCTAAACGCGGCTATGCTGCATTTTTAAGGGAAGCATAGGGCAGGCGGATATGTCCCTGAAATTGCAGGGATTATGATAGAGAGGCGCAACGTGGACAATAATTTTATTGAGCAGTTACAGAATGTATTGGAGGAAGGGCAGGTATCCCTGCAGGAGCCTATGGAGCGGCACACCACCTTCCGGGCAGGGGGCCCAGCAGATTATTTTGTGCGGCCAAAGCGGCGGCAGATACAGCCAGTCGTTTCCCTGTGCCGCCAGTACCAGGTTCCCTGGATGGTAATTGGGAATGGGAGCAATTTACTGGTGGGGGATAAGGGCGTCCGGGGCCTGGTAATAGAGCTGGGCAGGATGGCAGGCATTTCCGTGGAAGGGGATGTGGTCCAGGCGGAAGCCGGGGCGCTTTTGTCAGCCACGGCACGGCGGGCAGCGGAGGAAGGCCTTACCGGGATGGAATTTGCAGCGGGGATACCAGGCAGCATCGGGGGCGCGGTAGTGATGAACGCAGGGGCATACGGCGGCGAGATGTGCCATATTATCAAAGAAGCCACGGTCCTAACCAAAGAGGGAGAAGAAAAATCCCTGTCCCTCCCGGAACTGGAACTGGGTTACCGGAAAAGCTGCATCCTTAAGAACCAATATATTGTGCTGGAAGCAAGGCTGCAGCTTTCAGCTGGGGACAAGGAAACAGTGTTCCAGCGCATGGCTGAACTGCGGGACCGGCGGACGGAGAAGCAGCCGCTGGAGTACCCCAGCGCCGGCAGTACCTTCAAACGGCCAGAAGGGTATTTTGCAGGGAAGCTCATCCAGGATTCCGGGCTTAGGGGCTACCAGGTCGGGGGTGCCCAGGTATCTGAGAAGCACTGCGGGTTTGTGATCAATAAGGAAAAGGCCACAGCCGCAGAAATCCGCCAGTTGATTTCGGATGTGCAGGACCGGGTCGAGGGGCAGTTTGGCGTGCGTTTGGAGCCGGAAGTAAAATTTACAGGGGAATTTTAGCATGTGCCTGAACATGCTTCCTGCAGGGGACAGGCGGCTTTGGCAAGGTACGCGCAAGGGAGGTTTTGCATGAAATTTGTAGTTTTAACGGGGATGTCTGGGGCTGGGAAGAGCACGGCCCTGAAAGTGATGGAAGATATTGGGTATTTCTGCGTAGATAACCTGCCCATTGTTTTAATGGAAAAATTTGCAGAGCTGGCGAATGTGCCCGGGGCGGAACTGCAGAAAGTAGCCATTGGGGTGGATATCCGAAGCGGCAGGGCCCTTAATGAGCTTCAGGATGTTTTGGACAGGTTCCGGCAGACAGGGATTCCTTTTGACATCCTCTATCTGGATTCCCGGGACGGGGTGCTGGTGAAGCGCTATAAGGAAACAAGGCGATCCCATCCCCTGGCTGCAGGGGAACGGGTGGACAGGGGAATCCAAAGGGAGCGGGAACGCCTGGAATTTTTAAAGAAACAGGCGGATTATATTATTGATACCAGCAATATGCTGACCCGTGAGCTGAAAGGGGAGCTGGAGAAAATCTTCGTCCAGAACCAGGATTATAAGAACCTGTTCATTACCATCGTGTCTTTTGGGTTTAAATATGGGATTCCCACCGACTCTGACCTTGTATTTGACGTGCGGTTCCTGCCCAACCCTTACTATGTGGAAGGGCTGCGGGCAAAGACCGGGAACGATAAAGAAATACAGGATTTTGTCATGGGGCACCCGGAGGCAGGCCAGTTTTTGGATAAGCTGGAGGACATGGTAAAATTTTTAATCCCCCACTACATTACAGAGGGCAAGACCCAGCTTGTCATAAGCGTTGGGTGCACCGGCGGGAAACACCGTTCCGTGACGTTAGCCAACGGCCTGTACGGCAGGCTGAAGGACCGGAAGGAATTTGGCCTGAAAATAGACCACAGGGACATCCAGAAGGATGCGCTGCGCAATAAGTAAGATAGGGCTAAAAAGTACAGGGATTCAGGCAGCCTTGGGCTGCAAGCGGAGAAAAAGGCACATAAGCAGCAGATAGGGAGGATGGGTTATGTCTTTTTCCAGCCAAGTAAAAGAGGAATTATCACGCCAAATCCATAAGGGCAGGCATTGCCAGATTGCAGAAATAGCGGCGGTTTTAAGCTTTGCAGGGAAGCTGGAGGGGGCAGGGGAGGAAAGCGTCCTGCGGGTGTATACGGAAAATATTTCCCTTGCCCGGAAATATTTTATCCTGATGAAGCAGACCTTCCAGGTTACCTGCAGGATTGCGGTACGCCAGAATATTTACCTCCACAAAAGCAGGGCGTTTGTCATTTCTCTGTATGGGGCGGACAATATCCGCAGGGTCTTGCAGGCCGTCAGATGGAGGAATGAAAAAAATGAGGGCATCCGTACCCGGGCGCTGGTGAACGGGCTTCTGGTCCAAAATTCCTGCTGCCGCAGGGCGTTCCTGCGGGGGGCATTTTTAAGCGCAGGCTCCATGAGCGACCCGGAAAAATCCTACCATTTTGAGGTAGTCTGCACCGGGGAGGAAAAAGCGCGGCAGCTTATGGAAATGATGAACAGCTTTGGGATGGACGCCAAGGTAGTCATGCGCAAGAAAAACCACGTGGTTTATTTAAAAGAAGGGGCGCAGATTGTGGATATGCTCAACATTATGGAGGCCCACGTGTCCCTGCTGAACCTGGAGAATGTCAGGATTATGAAAGAAATGCGCAATTCCGTCAACCGGCAGGTAAATTGCGAAACTGCAAATATCAATAAGACTGTCAGCGCGGCAGTGAAACAGCTAGAGGACATCAATTACATTAAAAACACGAAGGGGCTGGAAAGCCTGCCGGAGAACCTGCGGGAAATTGCGCTGGTGCGCCTTGAATACCCGCAGGCCCCGTTAAAGGAGCTTGGGGCCTACCTGGAACCGGCAGTAGGCAAGTCCGGCGTGAACCACAGGCTGCGCAGGCTATGTGAAATTGCGGAGGAGATAAGGCAGACAAATTGTGAGGATATGTAAGGCGGAAATCGCCTGCATGGAGTAAGGAGGCAGGTACTATGTTGCAGGAAACCATGAAGGTTAAAATTAAAAATGGGGCGGATGTGCGTATACTGGCAGAGCTGGTGCAGGTGGCTGATTACTATTCGTGCAGTATTTATCTGGAAAAAGACGGAAAACGCGTCAATGCCAAAAGCATGATGGGCATGATGAGCATTGGGCTTTTGGAAGGGGAGGAAGTGAAAGTGACGGCAGATGGGGAGCGTGAGCGGGAAGCCATGGAATCCATACGGCAGTTCCTGAAATATTGACAGGAGGGCGCAGTGCATGGGAAGAAAAAAGCTTTTGTTCATATTTAACCCTTTTTCTGGAAAAGGGCTGGTGAAAAACAAACTGTTTGAGATTGTGGACCAATTTGTAAAAAGCGGGTTTGAGGTGACGGTCTATCCTACCCAGAAATCCCAGGACGCCATGGAGCTGGTAGAGCAGCAGGCAGGGGAATATGCGCTGGTGGTGTGCAGCGGCGGCGACGGCACCCTGGATGAAACCGTCACAGGGATGATGAAACGGGAAAGCAGGATCCCCATAGGCTATATCCCTGCAGGCAGCACTAATGACTTTGCCAATTCCCTGAATATCCCTAAAAATATGGAACAGGCGGCGCGGATTGCCGTGGAGGGCCGGCCCTTCCCCTGCGATATTGGCAACTTCAACGGGGATTATTTCGTGTATATTGCAGCTTTTGGCCTGTTTACGGACGTGTCCTATGCCACCAGCCAGGAGCTGAAAAACAGGATTGGGCATATTGCGTATATTTTGGAGGGCGTCAAACGGCTCCCGGCTGTCCAGTCCTACCATTTGCAGGTAACATGGGACGGCCAGACGATAGAGGATGAATTTATCTATGGGATGGTGACAAATTCCACCTCTGCAGGGGGGTTTAAGAACATTACCGGGAAAAATGTGGAACTGGACGACGGCCTGCTTGAAGTCACCCTGATCCGTATGCCCAGGAACCCGATAGAGCTAAATGAGATTATTGCAAGCCTGACAAACCTCATTGACAGCACCGATTCCATTTACACTTTTAAAGCAGACCGCATTTCCATTAAGTCCCTGGAGGAAATCCCATGGACCCTGGACGGGGAGTATGGCGGCATCCACAGCGAGGTGGAAATACGCAATGAAAAACAGGCTGTCCAGATTATGGTAAAAAAAGCAGAATTGTTGTGATAAGTCCTTTTCTTTTTGGCAAAAATGAGGTAAAATAAAAAAAGAATTTGCCTTACGCAGTGTCTGGCGCCATTTCCTGCCAGCAGATATGGGAATGGGTGGAAGGCTAAGGCAAATCTGGCAAAATTAGGAGAGTTCCCCGCGCCAGGGCGGGGGCAGAAATGGAGGAAGAGAAATGTTAGTATCTGCAAAAGAAATGTTACAGAAAGCAAAAGCAGGGCACTATGCTGTGGGCCAGTTCAACATCAACAACTTGGAATGGACAAAATCTATCTTACTTACCGCACAGGAACTGAAATCACCGGTTATCCTCGGCGTATCCGAAGGCGCTGGGAAATACATGGCAGGTTATAAGACTGTTGTCGGCATGGTAAACGGCATGTTGGAAGAACTGAACATTACCGTTCCTGTAGCAATCCATTTAGACCATGGCAGCTATGACGGGTGCTTAAAATGCGTAGAAGCAGGATTTTCTTCTATTATGTTTGACGGTTCCCATTACCCAATTGACGAGAACGTAGAAAAAACCAAAGAATTAGTAAAAATTGCCCATGACAAGGGAATGTCCATCGAAGCAGAGGTAGGCTCCATCGGCGGGGAAGAAGACGGCGTAGTTGGCGCTGGGGAATGCGCAGACCCGGATGAATGCAAAGCAATCGCAGACCTGGGCGTTGACATGCTTGCAGCAGGCATCGGCAATATCCATGGGAAATACCCGGAAAACTGGGCAGGCTTAAGCTTTGAAACCTTAGACGCAGTACAGCAGAAAACAGGCGATATGCCTTTAGTACTCCACGGCGGCACAGGCATCCCGGAAGATATGATTAAGAAAGCAATCTCCCTTGGGGTAGCTAAGATTAACGTAAATACAGAGTGCCAGCTTTCCTTTGCAGCAGCTACCAGAAAATACATAGAAGCAGGGAAAGACCAGGAAGGCAAAGGCTTTGACCCAAGGAAGCTGCTGGCTCCCGGCGCAGAAGCAATCAAGGCTACTGTAAAAGAAAAAATGGAACTGTTCGGTTCTGTAGGGAAAGCAGAATAATTTTAGCTTATTACGATACAAAAAGAGGGAATTTTGGGCGGGAATCTATTTATCCCGCCCTTCCTTTTTGTAGCCCTGCAAAATTCCATTGTATATTTTTTTCGAAAAAATAAAGGCAAACCGTATAAATTAATCTGAAATAGCTAAAAATAAAGTATTTCTAAATTTTCTATTGCTTTTTCCGAAAAAGTAGGGTATTGTATTATCAGAAAGAAAACAAACGGCAGAACAAGGGTGTTCCAAGAGGCTTGCAAGAAGCTTGGAATACCCTTTTTTTCGGAAAGGATGTAGGGAATATGAGCGAATTTTACAATGTAGCAGAAATTTTCGGGGAAAACGTGTTCAATGATGCTGTCATGCAGGAACGGCTGCCCAAGAAAGTTTATAAGAGGTTAAAGGACGTTATCAGCCAGGGGCGCGACTTGGATTTGGAAACCGCCGACGTGGTTGCCCATGAGATGAAGGAGTGGGCGATTGAAAAAGGCGCAACCCATTATACCCACTGGTTCCAGCCGCTGACCGGGGTGACTGCAGAAAAGCACGATTCCTTTATCACGGCCCCTATGGCAAATGGGAAAGTGCTGATGAGTTTTTCCGGGAAAGAGCTGATTAAGGGGGAGCCGGACGCGTCTTCCTTCCCATCCGGGGGTTTACGGGCTACCTTTGAAGCACGGGGCTACACGGCCTGGGACTGCACTTCCCCGGCATTTGTGAGGCAGGACGCAGCAGGGGCGACCCTTTGTATTCCCACCGCATTCTGTTCCTATACAGGGGAGGCTCTGGACCAGAAAACACCCTTGCTCCGTTCCATGGAGGCCATTAATATCCAGTCTATGCGGCTGCTGAAATTATTTGGCAATACCACTTCCAAGAAAGTAACCCCTTCCGTAGGGCCGGAGCAGGAATACTTCTTGGTGGACCGCCAGAAATACTTAAAGCGGAAGGACCTGATTTTTACTGGGCGTACTTTGTTCGGCGCAATGCCCCCTAAAGGGCAGGAAATGGATGACCATTATTTCGGGGCGATCCGGGAACGGATTGCAGCCTATATGCGGGACGTCAATAAGGAGCTTTGGAAATTAGGGGTTTCCGCCAAGACCCAGCACAATGAGGTTGCCCCAGCGCAGCATGAGCTTGCCCCCATTTACGCAGAAGCCAACGTGGCTGTTGACAATAACCAGCTTGTGATGGAAACGCTGAAAAAAGTAGCTGGGCGTCATGGTTTAACCTGCCTGCTCCACGAAAAGCCCTTTGCAGGGGTAAACGGCTCTGGCAAGCACAACAACTGGTCCATTATCACGGACGACGGAATTAACCTGCTGGACCCAGGCAAAACCCCCCATGACAACATCCAGTTCCTGCTGGTGCTGACCTGCATCATGAAAGCAGTCCACAAACATGCGGATTTGCTCCGGGAATCTGCTGCAGACGCCGGGAACGACCACAGGCTTGGGGCGAACGAAGCGCCGCCCGCCATTATTTCTATTTTCCTTGGGGAGCAGCTTCAGGATGTGCTGGCGCAGCTAATCAGCACCGGGGAAGCAACGAGGAGCCTGAAAGGGGAGGTGCTCCAGACAGGGGTAAAGACATTGCCTGATTTTATGAAGGATGCTACCGACCGGAACCGGACATCGCCCTTTGCCTTTACGGGAAATAAATTTGAGTTCCGTATGGTAGGTTCCAACGATTCCATTGCAGCCCCCAATGTTGTGCTCAATACCATTGTGGCGGAAGCCTTTTCTGATGCCTGCGACGTGCTGGAAAAAGCGGGCGATTTTGAAATGGCAGTCCATAATTTAATCAAGGAGCAGGCAATCGCCCATCAGGATATTGTGTTTAACGGAAACGGCTATTCCCCGGAATGGGTGGAAGAAGCAGAACGCCGCGGCCTTCCCAACATTACCAATATGGTAGACGCTGTTCCGGCGCTGACTACAGAAAAAGCCATTGCATTGTTTGAAAAATTCAATGTATTTACCGAAGCGGAGCTGAAATCCAGGAGCGAAATCCTTTACGAAAGCTATGCGAAGGCGCTGAATATCGAAGCCCGCGCCATGATTGACATGGCAGGGAAACAGGTGATCCCGGCAGTCATTAAATATACCACGGTTCTTGCAACCTCCATAAACACCGTGAAAGCAGCCTGTCCGGCAGATACCAGCGCGCAGGAAAGTCTTTTAACCGAAGTATCTGCCCTGCTGGCAGAAGCGAAGTCTGCACTGGGGGATTTGGTGGAAGCTGCGGAAAAAGCTTACGTTATGGAAGCCGGCAGGGCACAGGCCGTTTGCTGCCGCGATGAATTAAAAGCAGCCATGGACGCGCTCCGCGCCCCGGTTGACAAGCTGGAAATGATTGTAGATAAGGATATGTGGCCTATGCCGTCCTATGGCGATTTAATTTTTGAAGTATAGGCTGGAAAGAGGGCAGTTCCAATAGCTTTGAAGGCTTCAGCCAAAGCCATTGGAACTGCCCCAGAATAGGGAGGATGCCGGGCAGCTTTCGCCGTCCGGCATTTATTATGAAAAAGTTTATTCGGAAAAGTAATTTAATGTGGATTTAATTACCTGATATTTTCTTTTGTTTATGGTCTTATTATATGCATAAGAAATGAAGTTTCCGTGTTGCTGAAATGAAAGTTTTTTGAATCTAAAATGAATATTTTGTGAACATCAGCCAGTACAAATACGCTCTGGGATTGTGGCATCAAAATCTGTGCCCCCAAAGCCTTTGCGGCTGCTGAATGAATTGCAGCCGGTTCCGGTAAACTTTGCGTTTCCCTGTTTTTTACAATAGCCGATATGATAGTGCCAAAAGGTCTTGCCGCTTATGCGGCAAAGACAGAATGCACAAAAGTACTCTGGGGAAGCTAGCTTCCCCAGATATTTTTTGTGCATTTTGTTTACATTGTTTTGCAATGTAAACCTTTTGAACAAATTTATGTATTGTAATTTACGTTAGTGCGACAGCCCCCTTTTGGCACTATGAATTACAAAATGGGGAAATTCAAGCGAATCCATTGCGCCAGAAGGCAAATTATGGTATGCTTTAAGAAAAGAATTCAGAGAAGGAGCTTCCTGTATAATTCAAATATAGGGAATTCCAAGAAGGGTGGTTGATAAAAAGATACCTCAGAGTAAAATAAGATTACTGGCTTAGCGGGTTAGTAAAAATCTTATTGAACAGAGAGGTATCCAAGATGAATTATAACACACAGAACGCAAAAATTGCATCCATAACTGAAAAAACTCTGATTGTTGGAATTGATGTGGGAAGTGAAACCCACTATGCC
>KE159639.1:285825-392711 GCA_000403315.2 Lachnospiraceae bacterium A2 | reverse complement strand
CGGTAGCCGGCAGGAATATTTTCCATAGGGCATGACCCTGGTTAGGAGCTGAGCTGGCACCCTGGTTATGGACAGGCGGGACGAAGGAAGTTAGGACCCCGGCAGAGATGCAGGGTGATCCTGGTAGACACGGGAGGTACGCTGCCATAGAAGGATGGGTATACATAAGGCCATGTAGAGCGAAAACAAAGACGTTCTACTTCGTGTACCCTTCACCCTCTATTTTCGTACCAGATACAGAGAAATGTCCATCTCCTTGGCTCATTCATCTGAGATATGTAACTATAAATTCCTTGATTTTTTAAGGAAAATCACTTGACAATATAGGGAGGGATTATATGCTGAATTTATTCAATTCATTTGGGAACAGCCAAAGCAGTTTCTTTGGCAGCATGAGTGTTTCGGATTATGCAAGCATCCGGAACGGTTCCTATAATAAGCTTTTGAAGGCTTATTATGCGAAGGACAGCAGCGTGGGCAGCTCCAGCCAGTCAACGTCATCCACGAGAAAAAGCGGAGAGAAGAACTATTGGGATTATAATGAAAAAATCAAAAATCCCCCGAAAAAGAAGTACAATTACTGGAACTACAATGAGAAAATCAAAGGGGAATCCGCTACGCCCGGCGAGAAGTTTGTGGATATCAAGAACGCTGCCGCTAATTTACAGAGCGCAACAAATTCCATGGGCAAGTCCGGGGAAATTAGCTACGACGCAGTATCAAGCTTTGTAAGCAAGTACAACGAACTGAACACAGCCGCAAAAAATTCCGGCAGCGTAGCCATCAACAGCTCCTTACGCTCCATTGCCGATTACACGAAATCTAATGCAGACGCCTTGGCAGAAATTGGGATCACCATGGACAAAGACGGGGTCTTAAAGATTAATAAGGACACCTTCCAGTCTGCCAGCACCGATAAAGTAGATGCGCTGTTCAAGGGCAGCAATTCTTATGGCGCAAAGGTTGGCAGCCGTGCGGCAGCGATCCAGTCCAATGCAAGGTATGAGGCAAGTAAGTATGGGATTAAGGACACGGACAGTTCTTCGTCCTCCAGCAGTTCTTCTTCCAGCTCCAGTTCTTCTACTGGCAGCGTAACCAGCAAGCCTACTACATCCAACGGCCAGTTATCCACTGTCCGCAGCAATGCCAGCGCATTGTCAGAAACTACCGACAGCCTTGTGAAAGGCACTGTTTTTAAAACAGATGATGAAGGCAAATATGACAATGTTGCAATTTATAACGCAGTGAATGATTTTGTAAAGAAATACAATTCAACGGTAGAGAGCGCAGGAAAATCAAATGTGTTCGCAATCAAGAATGTCGCCCTTGCATCCATGACGGACGCAGCAAAGGCAAACAGCAGCAAGCTGGAAGAAATTGGCATCAAAATTGACGCTAAGAATAAAACCCTGTCAATTGACGAGGAGAAGCTGAAAGCCGCTGACCCAGAAAAAATTAAGAAACTCTTTGCCGGTGATTTTGGCAAGAAAGTCAGCGACCGGGCTGCCGCTATTTCATCCCATGCAAATTATGAAATCAACAAAGGCGGGATGTACAACAGTAACGGCGGCTACAATGCCAGCAGCAAAAGCGGGTTTGAGGTAATTGGCTAGAGCGTGTCTGAAAATTGCTTTCTGACAGATGTATTCTACAATTTGTGGGAGATTTCTGCCAAATGAAGGAGGCGTAGCGGGCTACGTTGACTGAATTTGGCAGAAATATGCCGCAAATTAGGGGATGCAGATGGCTGGAATGAATTTTCAGACACGCTCTAGGGTAAGCCGCAGGTTCAGGCAAAGCAGTGACTGACCTTGATTTGTTCTCTTATAGGAAATACCGTGTTACTGTGAAGTGCTAAAGTATATGGATTTCCTATAAGAGAAAAATTATATGCGCACTCGCATAAGAGGTAAAATATTGCTTTGCAATTGTGCTCGGCGCGCGAAGTGTGCAAGCCCCTCATGAGTGAGGGGTAGGGGAGCTGAAGTGGGCTTGCCCACTTTGTTCTTTATAGGATTAGGGTGCCAAAAGGGTGCGTCGCACCCGCTCTATACCATATATTGATGTGCAAATGGATTTGCAATAACAATATATGGTATGAGCGTAGCACCAGAGGTGCTTTTGGCACCCTAATCTTAAAATAGCAAATGCAGATTAATTAAAGCCCTCAGGCCATATTGGCCCGGGGGCTTATTGGCGTGTTTGGCGGGCATATGATTTATGATTTGGCAGGAGCGCCATTAATCCATGTTTTTGGAAAGGGGAAGCCTATGGGAATTCAGGAAAAATGGAAAAAATACGAGGAAGAAACGGCCTTCAATTTCTCTTTCCTTCCAGAGGAGATAAAGAAGAAGGGAAGGGAACAGACATTCCGGCAAAAACAGTATATTGTATACCGGGGGGATTCCATCCAGTACATTTACTTTATCAAAAGCGGTTCCGCTTTAGGGACCCGCAGCTATGCGGACGGCAATGAATACAATTACTTTCTGGTTGACAGCAGGAATGGCAGCATAGGGCTGCTGGAATTATTTGCCCGGAAATCGGAATATATTGCTTCCCTCCTGTGCAGGACAGAGGTTACCGTTATCCGCATGGATGCGGGCATTGTCTATGATTATGTGATGGAACATGCGGAAATGCTGCGCCGCTGCATTACGCTGATTGCACAGGACCTGTACCAGCGCTCTGCCAATGATGGGAAGTTTTATTATTTGGATGGCATTAACCGGGTCAGGCATTATTTTGTAGATTATTACAACGGGCATCTGAATGGGAAGGGCAAAAAAGTAACAGTTTATGCAGAATACCGGGATATAGCCGCAAACGTAGGCATCAGCATACGGACAGTTGGGCGGAGCATACGGAAGCTGAAAGACAATGGGGAGATTCAGTCCAAGGATAAAAAAGTAGTAATTGACGAGGAACATTACAGGAAACTGCTGGCAGGGCTAAGCTTATAGGATATGGTAAGCTGCAATTGAAAATAGAACCACAGGTTTGGGTGCATGATGGGAGGAATCCCAGTATCATGCACTTTTTTTGTCTTATAGGAAAGACCTTGTCACGCTAAAGTGTGAAAGTGTCTTCCTATAGAACAAAAAATAATATGTTCACTCGTGCGAATAGAAGATGTCACTGCGTGACCGCACTCGGCGCAGCAAAGTGTGTAAGCCCCTCATGAATGAGGGGCTAGGGGAGTTGAAGTGCCGAAGACACTTTTTTAAGGAAAGGCCATATGTCCTTTCCTGTTTTGGGATGGGAAAGTTATAATCAAGATACAAATTAACCAAAAATTCAAAAAAATCTAAAGAAAAAGGAGGCAAAATGATGAAAGCATACCCAAAAAAAATCCTGATTGACACGGATTTGGGGGATGACGTGGATGATGCGGCGGCCCTTATCATGGCCCTGAATTCACCGGAACTGGAAATTACAGGGATTGTAACGGTCTATCTGGACACGGTGAAGCGGGCGGAACTGGTTTTGGAGCTGTGCAGCAAATATGGCAGGCATGATATCCCAGTCTGCGCAGGTTTTAAAAGCCCGTTGATTGAGCGTTTGAATCCAGACACCCCGCCCATCCAGTATGGGATTCTGGAGGAGGACAGGAAAAGCAGGGTCATTACAGACTGCGATGGGGCGGACTTCATTATCCAGAAGGTAAAGGAGAACCCGGGGCTTACCATTATTGAAATTGGGTGCATGACGAACCTTGGCCTTGCGTTTTACCGGGAACCGGAGGTGATGAAGGAAGCAAATATCATTGCCATGGGAGGGGTATTTTCCAGCAGTTTCCCGGAATGGAACATTAAGTGCGACCCGGAAGCGGCAAGGATTGTCATGGATTATGCAGGGCATCTTACCATGTTCGGGCTGGAGGTGACAAAGCACTGCCGGATACCGGACGATTTTATGGAAACACTATGCCCTAAGGAGAGCGGGAGGATGCAGTATTACAAAAAAGGCATTGAGATGTTCCGTGAAAAAACAGGGTATGCCTATACCTTCCACGATGCGCTGCTGACGGCATATCTGGTGGATCCATCCGTGGCAGAACTGGTGCAGAGCGATTACACCGTGGAACTGGCAGGCCGCCATACCAGGGGATCCATGGTATTAAATACAAACGCCTATGATTTCCACACAGATACTGGGAAGGATTTCTATTATGCAGCCTCCATGGACGTGGAAAAATTCAGGCAGCTTGTCAGGGAACGTATAAATTAAACAATGAAGGCCCGGAAAGCACAGCCCTATATCAGGCTGCGCTGGGGCAGAGCGAAAGGAAATGGCAGAAAGATGAAAAAGAAGATTTTATTGTGGATTGCATGTATTGTGATGGGGCTGGCAGCTGCAGCCTGTGCCGCACCGGAACCGGAAGAAAGCGCAGAAACAGAAAATACAGGGGATAATAAAGGCGAAGGGGCGTCTGGGAAATTTGAAGGGGATGCCAAGGATTACAAGGTTGCCCTGCTGATCCCGGGAAGCCTTGGGGACAAGTCGTTTTTTGACGCATCTTACGAAGCGGTGGGTTTATTGGAAAAAGAATATGGCATGAAAGTAGATTATGTGGAATGCGGTACTGACGCTTCCAAATATTACCCAGCTTATTTGGACCTCTGCCAGGGCGGGTACGACCTGATCCTGACAGTTTCCAGCAACGGCGACGATGCGCTGGCGCAGATTGCAGAGGAATACCCAGACCAGAAATTTATTAATTTAGATGGGGAAATGGATGAAATCCCTTCCAATGTCTATCTTATTGCGCCCAAAAACAATGAAATGAGCTTTCTGGCAGGTGCAGCTGCAGCCTTAAAAGCACAGGAGCTTGGGGACAAAGCCATTGGCTTTGTAGGCGGCATGGACATTCCCGGCATCAATGAATTTTTGGTAGGCTACATCCAGGGGGCGCAGCAAATCATGCCGGATATTAAGGTGCAGAGCTCTTATGTAGGCAGCTTTACAGACACTGCAAAAGGGAAGGAAAACGGGCTTTTAATGTACAATTCAGGGATTTCAGTTGTGTTTACCGCGGCAGGGCAGTCAGGGCTCGGCGTCCTTGACGCAGCAGTCCAGTCCAAGAAATTTGCCATTGGGGTAGACTCCGACCAGGCAATGGCGCTTAAGGATTCCCAGCCGGAAATGGCAAATGTGATTATCACCTCCGCAATTAAGAATATCCCGGAAAATGCATTGCTCATTGTAAAGAAAGCCATGGACGGGGAAGTGAATTATGGGGCAAAGGAATACTACGGCATGAAGGAAGGCTCCGTAGGGCTTGCAGACAATGAATTTTACCAGTCCCTGATGACGGAAGACGCACGTAAGACGGTGGAAGAATTAAAGGAAAAAGTAATAAGCGGCGATGTAAAGGTTACGGAAACCATGGGCCTTTCCACAGATGAACTGGCAGAAATCAGGGACAGCGTGCGCCCATAATTTTGCGCAGGCGCAGAACCGTGTATGCCTGTAGTTGGATACAAAGGGGGCAGGATTCTTATGAGTGAATATATATTGGAAATGAACCATATTGCAAAAATATATGGGAACGGCGTAGTTGCCAATTCAGATGTGAGCTTTAACCTGAAAAAAGGGGAAATCCATGCGCTGGTAGGGGAGAACGGCGCAGGGAAGTCCACGCTGATGAAAATACTGTTTGGGATGGAACAGCCTTCCCGGGGGGAAATCTTCTTAAGGGGTGAAAAAACGGTATTCTCCGGCTCAAAAGAAGCCATTGCAAAGGGGATTGGGATGGTACACCAGCATTTTATGCTGGTGGAATCCTTTACCGTAGCCCAGAACATTGTGCTGGGCATGGAGCCCAAGAAAGGGCTGTTTATCGACCAGAAGGAAGCGGTGCGGTTTACAAGGGAGCTGGGAGAACGGTTTAACCTCCCGGTGGATCCGGAAGAAACCACCAAAAACCTTCCGGTGGGGCTAAAGCAGAAGGTGGAAATTTTAAAGGCGCTGGCCCGTGGCGCGGAAATCCTGATTTTGGACGAGCCCACGGCTGTCTTAACGCCGCAGGAAATCGACCAGCTATTTGAGGAACTGCGGCAGTTAAAGGCCCAGGGCCACACCATTGTGTTTATTTCACACAAAATCCCGGAAATCAAGCAGATTTGCGACCGCATTACGGTTATGCGCAGCGGCAGGACGATAGAAACGTACCAATGTGAAGCGGTGACGGAGCAGCAGATTTCCAATGCGATTATGGGGTGCGAGCTGAACACTGCCATTGAGCGGGGGAATAAGAAGTATGGAGCGGCCAATATCCAGGTGAGGGACCTTTCCTACACGGATAAAAGCGGGATCCAGGCCTTAAAGGGCATTTCCTTTGACATTAGGGAAGGGATGGTGTTTGGGATTGCCGGGGTGCAGGGGAACGGCCAGGTGGAACTGGTGGACATTTTAACCAGGAGGAAGGCGGTACAATCCGGGGAAGCCAGGTTTTACGGGCAGGACATTTCTGCAACAGACCAGAAAAGCATCCGGGAACTTTCCTTTGGGTATGTCCCGGAGGACCGTCTGGAGCAGGGGGTTGCAGCTTCCGTGCCAATCAGTGAAAATATGATTTCAAATGATTTGGAAAACAATGATTTCCAGAAGCATGGGATGCTGGATTTCCAGAAAATCGACGCGTTCGTCAAAGAAAATATTGAAAGTTATGAAATCCGCTGTGCAGGCGGTTCCCAGCCGGTGGGGATGCTGTCCGGCGGGAATATGCAGAAAGTGGTTGTGGCAAGGGAATGCGGACATAACCCGGGCATTCTGATAGCGGAACAGCCTACAAGGGGCGTGGACGTGGGGGCTGCCCATATTATCCATAAGAAAATTGTGCAGCTTTGCAGGGACGGGGCTTCTGTGCTGCTGGTATCAGCGGATTTGGCGGAAATTCTAAAGCTGTCCGATGTGCTTGCAGTGATGTATGAAGGGGAAATCGTAGCGTTTTTTGAGAGCACGGAAGGGCTGAATGAAGAAAAACTGGGGCTTTTCATGCTGGGGATTGAGCGGCATGGGCCAGAGCAGATACGAAAGGCGGTGAATGGGCATGAATAGGGAAAAAACATTTAATATCCTGCGTACAGCCGTGGCGATGCTGGCGGCAATCCTGGTGGCGTTCCTGATTATTATACTGGTGAGCGACAAGCCAGTGGAATCCATCTTAATTTTCCTGATGCAGCCATTTTCTTCCGGGCGGTATGTCGGGAATATTGTGGAAACGGCGATACCCCTGATTTTTTCCGGGCTTTCCATGGCAATCCTGTTTCAGGCCGGCCTGTTTAATTTAGGCGGGGAAGGGGTCTTTTTCATGGCAGGGATAGTGGGCTCTATTGCGGCTATCTGGCTCAAGCTGCCAATTTTTATTTTCCCATTGGTATGCCTTGCAGTGGGCGCAGGCACAGGGATTTTGGTGATGCTGGTCCCGGGGGCTTTACGGGCAAAATTCAATGCCAATGAAATGGTAACCTCCCTGATGATGAACAACATCTGCTATGGGGTTGGGTGCTATATCCTCAATAATATGATGCGGGATACGGCAGTGTCCAGCTTAGTTTCCTATAAATACCGTTCTGCCGCGCTGCTCCCAACCATTGTCAGCGGGACAAGGGTGCATGTGGGGATTTTAATAGCCCTCCTTTGCGCAGCCATGGTTTACGTTTTCCTCTACAAAACAAAGTGGGGGCTGCAGGTGCGGGCGACTGGGGCAAATGCCAAGTTTGCAAAATATTCCGGCATGAACGTGATGAAGGTGATCCTCCTGGTCCATGTCATTGCAGGGGCAGTGGCAGGGTGCGGCGGCATTGTGGAATGCCTTGGGCTGCACAAAAGGTTTGAGTGGACGGCGCTCCCGGGCTATGGGTTTGACGGCGCAATGATTGCCATGCTGGCAAACAACAACCCTTTGGGGGTAATCGGCGCGGCGGCGTTTGTGGCCTACCTGCGGGTAGGGGCAGATTTAGTCAGCCGGTTTGCGGATGTCCCTACGGAAATGGTTTCGATTTTGCAGACATTGATTATTTTGCTGATTTCTGCTGAAAAATTTTTACATAAGTATAAGCAGAGGTGGATGGAAAAAGACATCCAGATCAAGGAGGTGCAGCATGAAGGGCTTCATTAATCTGATAGTATCCACGGATTTTGTCTATTCAATTTTCCGTGTTATGACACCGCTGTTGTTTGCCTCCATGGGCGCGGTGATTTCGGATGTGGCAGGGGCGCCAAATATTGCGCTGGAAGGGCTGATGCTGATGGCGGCATTTTCCGGGATGTATTTTGGGTACCTTGCCCAGAGCGCGGCGGTGGGGCTTCTGATGGCTTTGCTTACGGCAGTCCTCTTTGCCGGGGTGCTTGCATTTTTCACCCTGTACTATAGGACGAACATTATCCTTGGGGGCATTGCACTGAACAGCCTTGCAAGCGGCGGTACGGTATTTTTGCTGTACCTTGTGGCAAATGACAAAGGGACCAGCGTTTCCCTTGCAAGCAAGACGCTGCCCAATATCAATATCCCGGTGATAGAAAATATCCCAATCCTTGGCAGCATTATTTCAGGCCATAATGTCCTGACGTATGTGTCTGTACTGGCTGTTGCATTTACGTATTACCTGCTGAAATCCACTGCCCTTGGCGCCCATATTAAGGCGGTAGGGGAGAAAAAAGAGGCTGCGGAATCTGTGGGGATCAGCGCTGTTAAGACGCAGGCGGCAGCGCTGCTGTTAAGCGGCGTAATGTGCGGGTTTGGCGGTGCGTTCATGTCCATGGGGTATGTGTCCTGGTTTTCCAGGGACATGCTGAGCAGCAGGGGCTGGATTGCCCTGGCGGCGGAAGCGATGGGACGCCAGACGGCATTGGGCTCTGCAGCGGCTTCAATGCTGTTTGGCGTGGCGGACGCGGTGTCCAATGCAGCGGCTACCCAAGGGCTTCCCTCGGATTTGGTTAAGACCATCCCATATGTGGCGACGCTGGTGGGGCTTACTATTTTTTCAGTGAGGATTTACCGCAGGCAGAAGGAAGTTTAGGTTTTGCAGGGGGCAAATTGTTTTTTACTGGTGGGTTGCCGGGAATAGCTTTGCCCTTCCCATAAGGCAGGGGATATAGTAAAATAACGGTGGGACTTGCTTAAATGCAGAAAGGAGGGCATATGAAAGTATTGTGTTTTGGTTCTTTGAACATTGATTATACCTATCAGGTAGAGCATTTTGTGCAAAAAGGGGAAACCATTTCTTCCACGGCGCTGCAGGTATTCAGCGGGGGAAAGGGGCTGAACCAGTCGATTGCCCTGGCAAAGGCCGGGGTGGAAGTGTACCATGCCGGGGCAGTGGGGAAGGACGGGACGTTCCTGCTGGGGCAGTTAAAGGAGGCCGGGGTCCATACGGGGCATGTCAGGGTATTGGAGGATGTCCCTACCGGCCATGCTATTATCCAGAATGATAAAAATGGGGAGAACTGCATCCTGCTGTTTGGGGGTGCAAACCAGGAAATTACAGAAGGGCAGGTGGACCAGGTGCTGTCCCAGTTCCAGGCAGGGGACTGCCTGCTGGTGCAGAACGAGGTGAACCAAATGCCGTACCTGCTGCAGCGGGCCCATAGTATGGGGCTGAAAATTGCCCTGAACCCGTCCCCCATGGATGAAAAAATCTGGGAGCTGCCTTTGGGGCTGGTGGATTATTTTATCCTGAATGAAATAGAAGCGGGCCAGCTTTTGGGGGCAGGGGAGGATCCGCAGGGCGCGGCGGCTGACGGAGGCGTAAGCTTACTGGAAAACGGAGAAAAGACGGCGGAATTACTGCACCGGAAATACCCCTCTGCCGCCATAGTGCTGACCCTTGGGGAACATGGTTCTGTATTCTTCCATCAGGAAAACTGCATACGCCAAAAGAAATACGACGTCCAGGCCGTGGACACGACGGCGGCCGGGGATACCTTTACCGGCTATTTCCTGGGGACGCTGTTCCAGGGGGGCAGTGAGCAGGAAGCTATGGACAGGGCTGCAAAGGCATCGGCTATTGCCGTAACGCGGAATGGCGCGTCGCCTTCCATTCCGGCTTTGGAGGAAGTTTTGGCATTTGGAAAATAGTTTTTGATTCTTGACGGGCATGTCCCTATATGTTATATTTTTTCTAAGAACAGAATTTAAACGGAAAACCTGCCGAAAAGACAGCTTCTGGAAACAGGAGCTGTTTTCTGTACAGGAAAAGCAGCATAAGAGAAAGCAATGGGGTGAGGAGCAGTATGCCAAACATGAAAGAGCCAGATTACCTGTCTACATTGAATCGCATGTATAAGGACTCGAAGATATTGATCATCTATTCCGCTTTATTTCAAATCTGGTTTTATGAGGTTTGACTTGGACACGCCTGCCTATGAGGAGCCAGTTACCCCGGTAGACTGCCTTCTTTCCATGCTGGATGAATTATTCCAAAGTGCCAGTGGATGAACAATTAGCAGAACTGGAAAAGCGGGTTTATTTAGAAGGGGCATATGAAGCGCTGAAATTATGTGACAGGAGATATGTCAATGAGGAAATATTGTTGGAAGATGATTCGGCGGATCATTATCCGATACAACTGCAATTACTACTTTGTTCAGTGCCTTGAAAAACAATAGCTGTTCAAAAGCTCTGCCATTTCAGCTTCTGTGCCCTCTTTCAAATCAAAGGGGAAGCAGACCAGATGAGGGTTATCACACAGCGGCAGGAAGACTTCTGTTGGGAGGTAAAACCGAGCTTCTCCTGTGTTGCGGGTGGTAGCCGTGTTCTCGTTAGCCCAGACTTTTGCCATGATGGTAAAATCATAGCTGTCATATCATTTTCCGTGTATTGGATGGCCTTGATTGCAGAAACCGTACCGGCAATCTTCGCGGGCTTGCGGATGCTGACAAAGACAGTAAAAAGGGCGAAAGCAGCGGAACCAATGAAAATCAGAGGATTTACCGTTACTTTAACACCAGCGTTTTTAGCTGTCCATAGGACTGAATATCCTGGCTGAAATTATTAAGGACAATATCCCCAGTCAATTCCCGGATAACGCGTTCCAGTTCTGATGAAATACTCAATGGCCTTTACACCGGCATCCATATCCGTGATGGCCTGACATTTCGGAACGGGGATTTGACCGTCATAGTCGATGGGGCTATATACATTTTTATCTCTCAAATCAACTTCTTCCAGCTGCGCCACGGTGTCAGCAAACTCCGAATTGTAGCAAAAATAGGTTTCTGTTTCGTTATGGTCATAGCAAAGAGACAGCCAATTTCCATCTGATACTACTTCCAGGCAGCCAAAGTGTCCTTCTCCGTCAGGATCCAGATACAAAATGATTTCGATCTCTTTAGGCACCTCGTGTAATATCTTAGAGATCAAGTCCGGCGTAATTTCATCTTCCTCGTATTGTTCACCATGAGAATTGTCTTCAATGTACTTTACGGTCACTGCGTTAGGGTCATAGGATGGAATAATATCTGATTTTGGAAAGATTTCAAATTTCATAAGTTTTCTCCTTTCATTTTTTGATCCTGATATTTTTATGCCAATTCTCACAGAAATGTCACAGACGCTGGTTTTTACCCTTGAAATGCCACAATTCTGTGACATTTCAAAAACTTTACTTATTCTGCTCTAACATTTCAATTTCAGGATTTACTAAAACGTTGTTAATCATTGGTTCAGGATATTTTGCAAATAACTCAGGATGTACCTTTTGTGTAGTTCTCCAAACAGCGTACTCTTTGGAAAAAATTTTATGATCTGGCATGGGTAACTGCCGAAACAGTCCTTCGTCCCATAAACGGGCGGCAAGCTGATATAATCCATGTGCTGGTACAAAAAGTGTTTTATCCGTATCAGCATCAAAATCTGCCCGCATAACTCCTTTACACAAAAGTCCTAATTGCACTCCCGCTTCTTTTGGGTTTTTATCATACATTGCGAGTAAGTAAGCGATTGTCGCCCGTTCCCATTGTGGCCTTTTTCCAGATGCAAATTTTTTTGCCCTCGGAACTGCATAGTCTAAAACGCTGTTGTCCTTGCGCCAAAGTCCGATCAGCATATCGGTGGCGGGTCTGTATGCAGGAAAAATATGGGTTACTGGTTCTGTTTTATGGGGGACAAGCAAGTCCAGTGTTTTCATATTTCCCACAGCAAGAGCCTCCAGCATTTCAAGAAAAGCCCAATAATGCGTGTTTCCACACATCAAAGAACACAAACTTCTGAAACAATTTTCTTGGTAAATAAGGTTATTCAACCTGTTCCAGTCTTTGTCCATCAGTACTTTCCCAAGACATTGTGCATACGGAAAAAATCCAATCTTTGCGGAAATGCACTTGAATACACCCCCTGTTTCAAGATACCTCTTTATCATTAAATTGATGTGTTCCTCTATTATTTGTGATATTTCTCCCCATTCGTTTTTATATTGCCCCATATTTCATCCGTTCCATTTTACAGCAAAACCGTTTTACCTTTTCCACTTATCCAGCTTATATCCTCTTTGTTCCAGCTTTACGCGAAACGCTTCCGCAAAATCAAGAAGTCTCTCAATTTCGTCCGGCTGGTGTATGTTTTTTGGCCCATACAAAGTTTTAGAACTTGTTCCGCCGATATTCAGCAATTCTCCAAAATCTTCTGAGCCTTTTTTATACTCGAAACATAATTGATGGGCCTTGGGGGCATAAGAAACATTGCCTACGTTGTCTATATCAACATAAAACGGGTCTGAATGTTTCTCTAAGGCTGCGTCTATCTGCACAAGGACTAAGCTAAAATCGCTTCGCCTGAATCCAAGGATGTAGCAGAAAAACGTAGTCGTATTACAATCAAATATGAAACCTCTTTCAAATTTTGAAGTTGACATATAAGCATACAGAACTTCGTAAGTATCTCCATCTTTGACCGCATCGTTAAAAACCTCCCTCATTCTTTTTTTCTTTCTCTCACAGTCCACTGCATCATACTCAGGTTCCTTTGGCTTTTTTGAAAATAATCCCATACTGTTTTCCTCTTTAATCTACAAATGAAAGTTGTCTATTCATCCTCGTCCGGCTTGAATACCTTCAAATAGGTGGGACGGCTCTCCGCTTCCTCACCATAGACATACAGCGTATTGGTTTCGGTATCCAGACAGGTGTGGCAGAAGCGCCCGCCGGGGAAAGGATATGGCTCACACAGCCGCTGGAAGTCTACACTGCCCTCGGACAGGATCTTTTGTATTTCGGCGGGGTCCTCGATCTCGTCGGGGTTGGCCCCTGTCTCCAGATTTTCAAGCATGATGGACAGGAGGAAAGACTGGACGGAATCGGAAAATGGAGCCCAGCTGTACATATCGTCCTGGTCGTTGTAGTACACCGCCGGGTTGGGGTGGGTCAAATCCTCCGCTTTGATGCCTGCGTACCAACAGCCCTGATTTTCGCACCAGAACAGCAGGTAGTTGCCTGTAACCTCGCCCCACCGCTCTCGCGGCAGGGCACGCAGCTTCGCCAACTCTTCATAATCTTCTTCTCCCGGTTTGCTGAAAGTCTCCAAGTCCTCGTCAATATGATCGTAAGAGAAGGTCAGGCGCTTCTCAAAGAGTTTGGCCTTTTTGTCAGGGACGAATATCTCATGTAGTGCACAGTTCAGGCTGGCCTTGCCGCAGGTGAGATAGTAGTCCCGCAGGGCAGCGGGAAGGCGTATCCCTGCCGCCGCCTCATAGGAGGCGACTGTTTTCTCGGAAAACCCTGTTGCTGTCCCCTCTCCAAAGCCGAACAGCGGTTCTGCCCACTGAACCAGCTCTATGGGGGAAATCTGATACTGTTTTTCACTCATTATGACATTCTCCTTTCTGCTATTTGCACTCATTTTTCTTAATCATATTCCGCGCAGATATATTTGAAATCCTCCGTCTTGCGCAATGCTGCCAAAGCGTGTTTCTCGATATGCTTTGACATGATTTCTACGGCATACCGGAAATTCTCTGACGGATGGCCCTCGGCGCAGCGTACCATTGTGATCAGCATCCTGTTGTCACCTTTGATATATTCAGACGGGTAGTCGCCGGAGTTATCGCAGGCATCTTCGTCGCGGTATTTCCGTCTTACTGCCTCCATCTGCTCTGCGGTGCCGAGCACTGCATGGTAATCCATGTTATCGCCGTCACTGTAGTAGTCGATAAAAAGCCTTGCTATAACATCTGTACATTGTTGGATCTGCTCAATCATGGCATTTGCATTTCGGATAGCAAATCTCCGAATTTTCGCCTTAGCATCTTTCTCGTTTTCATAGCGGATGTACAAAAGTGTTTCGCGGCCCTTAAGCATAGCCGTAATCTTCTGGAGCATTCCGCCTTTGCCATAGAAGGCACGCAGCGTCCGAACAAGTTCCCCCTCTGGCACGCTGTACAGCGTCATCTCACGCCTGTCCTTCCCAACAGGAATGTTATAGGTAAGCATTTGATACTGTGCGTCATAGTCAAAAGAGATCGCGTCGCCTCCGTTGATGTCCTTACTAAAATCAACAACGCTGTGCACACCTTCTTTATATGTGAGCGGAATGTTGCGTAATTCTGGCATTTGGCTCTCCTCCCCTTATCAAAATAGATAGTCATCTTCAACTACCAAAAGTTTCATATTCTCACTTCCTTGTTAAATCCTTATGCCCACACACTTGGTATCACCATAAATATAAGTCAGCTGAAATTTGTTAATACTTTACAAATTATATTTCTGTGACAGCTTGTGACATGTGCATAGGCATGAGAATTATATGGTAAACCATCATGCGCCCGGCAACGGACGCGCTACCACGTATGAAAGCTATGGCGGGCGCACTTGTCAGCAAAATGTTACAGTTGGTAATTCCTATCAATGCATTTTTATTATAAGGAAACAGCAGTTAAAAATCAAGAAAGAAATGATGAATTATAAACCGCAGGTAACTGCATATCATATCATTTGGTGAACTGTTTGGCAAACTCCACGCCCAGCCGGCTGGATTCTTCCGGGGTAAGTTCGCCGGGGACAAAGGACTGCCGGACATAGTAGGCCAGCACATCGTCCGCGCCGTGTACCCGTCCAGTGGTGGAAATGTACTCCCGTTTTGCTAACAGAAACTCGGCGTCGGCTACCCGGCTGTCACACGCAAAGCCGGTGACGAGCCTGCCGTTATCTGTTTTTTGCGGGTTGGATACATAGTCAATGATGCCACTGACCGCCTGGCTTTCGGTGCGGCCTTTGGTGTAATTGCATCCCCGGTAGAAATATCAATTTTCAGCGGTGTCACCACTCCGTCAAAGACAGTGGCCATGCTGACCCGAATCCCCGGATACTCGGACTCGTCCATGATTTCCGAAATGCTTTTCACCTGGAACTCCATGCCTTTATCATAATAGCACCTCCAAATACTGCCGTAAAATTTTTTCAACCCGGAACATCCCGGCGTACTGCATCAGCCTCCGCAGGTTTTTCTCTTTCCTGCGGGCGTACATTTTGAGCGCCCCTTGCAATGTCTGCACCTTGATACTGCTCCGGCAGCGAAGCAGGTCGCAGATGGTCCGCTCCATATCATAAACCGGAACCGTATGCCCAAAGGGGGTTGTGCCATACTTTTTCCGATGCCATGCAGTTCCGGTTTTATGGCGTAGGCTAAAACCCCGTCCGCTTTCACTCTGGTAGTGTTGTATCCCCGTTTGACGGTAATGGAATAGGGGGAAGGCTCCCGGTCGGTCAGATCATGGAAAAACAGCGCCGTTTCATGGGAAAAAATCCCCTGGCTGCATCGTAAATGGAGCAGGAACATCCCATCGCCCCAGGCATCCGGTGATATATTACTCCGGCGGTTAAATATCAACGTTTTTACTTGCCTAAATTTCCATCAACCGCCGGAGTAATATAAACCCCATGTGCTGCCTGTTCCAATTCTTTTTCCTTCACATAGTTGTAAAAAACGGATTTTGGAATCCCCCGTTTCACCGCCTCCGATGTTTGGAGTATACCGCGCTGTCCCTGCCGCTGGGATATATCCTCCAAATCAGCGTCATAAACCCGCCCGGTTTCATGCACTTTACGGGTCAGTTGGTTTAGATTATTGCTGCTCCGGCGCAGGAGGGGCACCAGCTCCTTCAGCTCCGGTAAATCCAGCTTGAACAAAATCGCTGCGCGATGGCCTGCTAGGGCTGTGGCGCAGTTTTTACTTTCCAATAAATTTAAAAGATACAATACAGCGTTCTCCGATAGATGAAAAAATTTTCCATGAAACGTTGCTGCAGGCAGGTTTTGAGAACCCAAGGGAGGAAATCAAGAATTTAATTAATATAGGCATCATAAAGCCATACCGACGGAAGCTTTCAGATCCAATCCGATATCATTTTCCCGATATTTATTTACGTGGGTTAGGCCTGCAAAGGGCTGGGGTGAAATAACGGGCAAAAGAGAACAAAAACGTTACTGTTTACTCCTGAGCCGTGCACTGTGCTGCACGGCTACAGGCCAATACAGTAATGGGGCCAGAATCCGGCCTCTTGCCGTAAGGCAACTTTAAATAGGCCGGATTCGTTACTGTGAACACCATGGGTGTGAACAGTAACACAAAAACGGGAAAGGTAAGAAGCAGAATAAAAAAACATATGGATTTTTTCCTGCCAGACGCTTATAATGGATGGATATAAGGATGCAAATAAGACAGGGAGGGCGGGAAATGGAAAATAATCTGTTGTTTATCAACCAAAATAAAGACATCATCCAGGAATTTTTAGCTGCCATGGAAGGGAAAGAAGAACCAATGGCCATTGACACCGCTGACAGCGGGCTGGAGGCAGCGTTTCTTTTAAAAAAGAAAATTTATAAAGTTGTTGTGACAGGCCTGGATTTGCCCACTTATGACGGGACAAAGATTGTGGAATTCTTAAACCGGAATTATCCCCAGACCGTGTGCATTGTATATACTTGGCGGCTGGAGTTAGCCCATTTGAAGCTGCTGATTAATGAACGGAGGGTGTTCCGGATTTTCCAGCGGCCAATGGATTATTCCCAGATGTACGAAGCTATTTTGGACGGCTTCGTTCTGTATGACAAGGAGGAGGCGGACCGGCTGGACCAGCGGGAGCTGGAACGGACGCTGCAGGAACTTTCCGGGGAAGTTGCAAGGAAAAAGCAGTTGGCGAAAGGCCGTCCTTGGGAACGGAGCGAACTGGCAAAATTTTTATCAGCCCTGCTCAGCGTATTTATCAGGGATGTGAAATCAGAGATGCATGCAAGGGAGAAATGGCAGCTTGTCCGGTATGAAAAAAAGTTAATCCTCTGGTTTTTGAACCGCCAGGGGGACGTTTTAAAAAATCTGGAGGATGTCAGGGAAGATATTTACCAGCGGTTCCAGCGGCCGGACCAAGGCCAGACGGTGGAGGTTGTCTTGAGCAATGTCCCGGAAAGCATAGACCCTGATTTCTGCGGGGATCTGCATTTCTTAGCATGGCTTTTGCTTACCAGGTTTACGATGTTTTCCTCTGGGTTTACGGCAAAGGTAAGCTTTATCCTACTGAACCAGAACCGGTTCCGTGTCAGTGTGGAAGGGATGTTCCCGGAAGGCATGTGGGGCGCCGCCCATGAAAACAAAACCTCCCAGATGATAACTGGGGTAACTCAGAGCGTTTTGGAATCCTTCTCAGACCGGTTTATCCAAAGCATTGAGGATGAAAAGGTTGTCTATTATATGGAAGTGCAGAACTGACAGGGGTATCCTTTTGTCCTGGCAGGTTCTGTTTCTGCATAACGGAGGGGCTGCTGTAACATGCAGGGTTCCTATAGCTACGGCAAAATTATGATATGTGCCATAGCTGCAGGAAATCCTTGCTTTACAGCAGCCCCTTATGGTTGTAGTGCAGGGGAATTGGAGTTCTCAGGGCAAATCAGGGGTTTTTCCCTTCTGGTTCCGCAGGGGGGCCGTCCGGCTCGCTGCCGCTGTTTCCTTCATTGCCGCTGTTCCCTTCATTGTCTCCGTTTCCTTCGGTTTCGCCAGTTCCTCCGTTATTTTCGTCTTCGTTCCCATTGCCGTTTCCTTCTTCTTTTTCAGGGTCTTCCCTCTGGCCGCCAGCTTCGGTATTATTTTGGTTTTCCAAAATATTGTTGGGCTGGTCTATCTCTGGAACCGGCGGGATTTCCGGGATAACAGGGACCGCAGTGTGGACTGTGCAGTAATTTTCCAGGCTTAAGGAGGCGGACAGCAGGTAAGGCCCATCCTCTGTATTTGGGGAGCCCCCTACAATATAGACCCCTCCCTGCCTATTTTCCGGCGGGCAGAATTCGTTTGCCAAAAGGCCGGAAGCCGTGCAGATGGTGGCGCTTACATGGTGGTCGCAGTATTCCGTCGGGACCGTCCCGGCGGCAAAATATTCCGTTTCCACCATGCTGCCCCTTGGATCTGCGTCGCAAAGGCCTTCTACCGCCAATTTTCCGGATTTTTTGCATACGGCTGCGGCTGTAATCCCTTCTGGCTGGGTAAAGTCCTTGTAGGGCAGGTTCTCATGGAGCCGGCCCATAATGTTTTTCCACAGGGTTTTGGGGTTCGCAGTCAGGGCGCCGTCCTGAGGGCTGTTGTCGTCATAGCCGCACCAGACGGAGCAGGTGTAGTAAGGGGTATATCCTGAAAACAGGGCGTCCCGGTTCTTGGTGGTAGTCCCTGTTTTTCCGGCAATGGGCATGTTCCCAAAATTTACGGCTCCCCCAGTCCCTACGTTTACCACGTCCTGCATGGCGGATGTCAGGAGAAATGCAGTGCTCTCCTTCAATACGGTGTGGGTTTCCTGGGTGTTGTCAATCAGCACATTTCCGTTGTGGTCCAAAATCCTGGTATAAAACCGCGGCTTGGTGTAAGTTCCCTTGTTTGCCATGGTAGCGTAGGCGGCCGTCAGTTCCAGGTTGGTTACGCCCTGGGTAATGCCCCCAAGGGCTAAGGACTGTACCACGTCGTCTTGGGTCAGGGTGGTAAACCCAAAATTTTTCAGGTAGTCAAAGCCTGTCTGGGGGGAAATATCCGTTAACGTCTTGACAGTTACCACATTGATGGATTTTGTGATGGCATAACGGATGGTGGTAAATCCCCGGTAGCTGTCGTCATAATTGCGCAGCGGCGTCCCATTGGAATAGGTAAAGGGGGCGTCGTCCTGGACGGTTGCCAGCGTCATCCCGGCGGTGTCCAGCGCCGGGGCAAAGGCTGCAAGGACCTTGAAGGTAGAGCCCGGCTGCCGTTTGGTGTCAGTGGCACGGTTTAAGGTCCGGCTCCCGCTCTTGTCCCCGCGCCCCCCTACAATCGCTTTTACGTCGCCGGTATACTGGTCGATAATGGTAACCGCCGTCTGCGGCTGGAGGGTGAAAACTACGGATTCCCCGCCTTCCACAATCGTGTCCCCGGGCTTTAGGATTTCCGCCTTGTAGGCGTCGATAGCCGCCTGCGCTTCTTCCTGGCTGGGAAAATTCAGGGAATAGTCCGGCCTTGTAGGGCTGTAATAGGAAATCATGGTCTGGTCGCTGTAATTTTTCAGGGTGCCGTCTGCCTGTTCCACCGTCAGCCGGTAGGAGAAGGAATACTGGGGGGCGGTGGTATAATTTTCAAGGTTATTGACTTCTTCGTCGCAAATCTGCTGGATGCCCATGTCCTGCGTGGACTCAATGGTAAGGCCGCTGTTATAAATGGCTTTGTAGGCCTGGGTGTCCGTGTAGCCCTTTTTTTCCACCAGGTCCTGCACCACCTGGTCGATGGTAGCGTCCACAAAATAGGAATTGGGGTTTTCCGCCGCATACTCAATGTTCACTTGCTGGATGCGGGAATATACGTCGTCCTCCAAGGCATCCTTGTACTGCCTGTCCGAAATGTAGCCCTGGTCTTTCATGTTTTTTAAGACCTGTTTCCGGCGTTTGGCGTTGTCCTTGGGATGGCTGACGGGGTTGTAGGCCGAAGGGTTTTTGGTAATCCCTGCGATAACTGCGCTTTCCGAAAGTGTCAGCTCGGATACGTCCTTGCCGAAATAACGCCGGGAAGCGGACTGGACCCCAAGGGTGTTCTGCCCAAGATTAATCGTGTTTAAATAATTTTCCAGCACCCAGTCCTTGGACTTGATTTTGCTCAGCTCAATGGCAAGGTACTGCTCCTGGATTTTCCGCTTTACCTTTTCCATCCCGGACTGGCCGACCCAGCCTTCAAATACGTTGTTTTTCAAAAGCTGCTGGGTGATGGTGCTGGCCCCTTGGCTGAAGTGGAACCCATTCCCAATGCCGGTAAGGCCTGCGCGGATAATGCCCTTTAAGTCGATGCCGTTGTGCTCATAGAACCGCTCGTCCTCTATGGCTACCACGGCGTGCTGGAGGTCTTTGGGAATTTCGTCCAGCGTCACATAGACCCGGTTGGAGCCAGAGGCCACCAGCTTGGCGGTCTGGTTCCCCTGGTTGTCCAGCACTACCGACAGGTATCCGGTGGGGCTTGGGTCAATATCCGAAATATCCGGGGCGGAATCAATAATGCCTTTGAAGATCCCAATCCCGGCGCAGCCGCCGATGACGATAGCAGCCAGAAAGCAGATTAACAGTGTTTTAAAGAAAATAACTGAAAATTTCCGGCGTACCAGCGAGGCGGTGGAAGTAATCTTTTTTTCTTTCCGTAACACGTTTTTCTTTCCATATTTCATAGTGAGCCTCCTTTTTAAGAAAAATACGCGGTTGGTTTTCTGGTATCATTTAAAATTTTACAGAGTTGTACTTATTACTCCGGCGGTTAAATACCACAACATTTTGCTTGCCCAAACCTCCATCTGCCACGATATTTAACCGCCGGGGTAATAGTATCTGATTTATCACAGTATTATATCAAAAATGGGCTGGTAAATAAAGAAAAAATTTTCCAAACTAAATGTAGGCGGAAAGAGGGGACATATGATATAATAGCGATAGCTATGATAGGGCCCGGAGCGAAGCGGAGTGGCATGGTTTGCCATACCAAAGTGCGGAGCATATGGTATAATAGCGATAGCTATGATAGGGCCCGGAGCGAAGCGGAGTGGCATGGTTTGCCATACCAAAGTGCGGAGCAGATGGTATAATAGCGATAGCTATGATAGGGCCCGGAGCGAAGCGGAGTGGCATGGTTTGCCATACCAAAGTGCGGAGCACATGGTATACTTGTAAAGGAGGGACAGATATGCTGCAGGTGGCAATTACCCGTGAAACAGTCAGGTATTCTTTGTTAGCCCTGAATTTCATTGTGCCTTTTGTAATGGTTTGGGTTGGGCATGCCCTAAAAAAGCATCCAGTAACGGATATGGATTCCCAGAATGGTTACTGCACGCCAACTTCACAGAAATCCCAGGAGCATTGGGACTATGCCCAAAGCATTGCGCCTGATATTTTTCTTGGTCTTGGCAAAGTGTTGGGGATTGCAGAAATTTTCCTGAATATCGTTCTGTTTGTATGGAAGGTTCCTGTAAATGTTTGTGTAACGGCAGGGATTACGGTTGGGATTCTTGTTTTGGTTTTGGCATTTTATAGGACGGAGAAGAAAATAAAACATAAATTTGAAAAGGGCTAAAGCCGGGGGCTTTGGTATTTTCCTTTGCCCTGCTTAATTTCAAACTTTAATATACGGGTATGAACAAATTAGGATGAACGGTATGAAATAGAAATTTGGGCGTTCTGGTGCGCTTTAAGCCCAACATTGTATGTAAAGAAGTTTATCTTTTGCAGGGAAATTATAGGGGGGTAGCAGTAAAAGGGATATGTGATGGAAAGTTTTGCATGGAGAGTGGAAAATTGTTGAAGCAATCTGCTCTTTATGATATTATAAGCGTTAGAAAATTTGGACTACACTAGACTTGATTTTAGGATTGTAGGGAAGGGGTGCATAAATGGAAGGTACAGAAGATTTATTGAAAATGAGCAATAACTTATATAATGTCGCGCTGTTTATTGATTATGAAAATGTTTATCTTAATCTTTTAGAAGAAAACCGAAATGTTATCAGAGATGGATTTTTTGAGAAAATTCGTGAATGGTGCAGAAAAAACAACCGCAGATTGGTAAAAATAGCTGTATACTGTAATTTTGATAATGAGGATTTACATAATTCATTTCATCAATCCCTATTACAGTCATATGGCGTGGAATCCATACATACTTCTAATCAAGGAAAAAACTTTGCAGACCTTCAAATTACGATAGATGTTTTGAACGCAATGCATTTAAACAACAATATTGACGAATTTATGATAATGTCGAATGATAAAGATATGACCCCTTTGTTGAATAATATTCGATATAATAAAAGAAAAGTATCTGTTATAACTGTTGGAACGAAATATAATGATGCAATTTGTAGCTTTTCTGATGAACAAATAAAATATGAGGAAGTTTATAAAGAGAGTGTGTCGAAACCATACATTGATGTTTTGGAAGAAAGAATTGAAAAAAATCTGTTAAATACCTTTGACCGAAATAAATCTAACTATACAGGCGATTCTTCCAAATCTTTTCAACATATTGGATTTGAATATTTTTGTGAAATGCAAATGAAATTATGTAATCTTATGATATATGAAGTATATAACTGCATCAAAAATTTAAACTATAATGGAAAAATAGTTTTTTATAATTATAATTTTAAAGGGAGAAACTATATTGGTATTTGCCCATATGCTGTTCGGGATTACTTAAAAACGGAATTGGGCGTGGAAGAAGCAGATTTTATTACGTTGGACATGAAATCTAAGATGTTAGATTTGTATGCAAAATATAGAAAAGATAAAAATTAAAGTAAAAATTGAAAAAAGAGCATTGACGAAAATATGATTTGCACGTATAATAATGAGAAAAGAAATGAACACTATAATAAAGCGGTTTTCAGATGCAAGAGCGAGGAAGCTAGCTTGCATTAGAAAATAACGGTTTCAGAAAAGGCATCTATAAAAGATGCTTTTTTTGTCTTATTTAGGAAAGGCCTTGTCACGCTAAAGCGTGAAAATATCTTCCTATAAAACAAAAATAATATGCGCAGGGTCTGCCAGCGAGGGTATTCGCACAAGAGGTAAAATATTGTTGCCTTATGATCTGGCGTTGTAAGTTCTGCATCCGCTTTTCAGTATATGTTTGTCATATTTAGATTCTTTATAGATAGTGTAATCTGCCATAGATTTCTTTTTCTCTTTCGTGAAAAAGAATCCCATTTTTCCAATTGAAAACTCCCCCCTACAATGCTATAATGTAAGAAAAAGCAAAGGAGAAGATTACTATGGCGAGATTTACATTACCAAGGGATTTATACCACGGCAAAGGCTGTTTGGAGGAACTTAAAAACTTAAAGGGGAAAAAAGCCATCCTTGTAGTGGGCGGCGGTTCCATGAAGCGCCAGGGGTTCCTTGACAAAGCAGTGGGCTACCTGAAAGAAGCAGGCATGGAAGTAGAGCTTTTTGAAGGCGTAGAGCCAGACCCTTCCGTAGAAACTGTTATGAAGGGTGCAGAAGCAATGCGCAATTTCCAGCCAGATTGGATTGTGTCCATGGGCGGCGGTTCCCCGATTGACGCAGCAAAGGCAATGTGGGCATTTTATGAATACCCAGACACTACATTTGAAGATTTGTGCATCCCCTTCAACTTCCCGGAACTGCGCCAGAAGGCAAAATTCTGCGCAATCCCCACAACCTCTGGGACAGCAACGGAAGTAACCGCTTTTTCCGTTATCACCAATTACCAGACAGGGGTAAAATACCCGCTGGCAGACTTCAACATTACGCCGGACGTAGCGATTGTAGACCCAGACCTTGTTGCAGGCCTTCCGCCGAAGCAGGTTGCTTACACCGGCATGGACGCGCTGACACATGCAATTGAGGCGTTTGTTTCTACCCTTAACTGCCCCTTTACCGACCCGCTTGCACTGCAGGCCATTGAAATGGTACTGGATTACCTTCCAGCATCCTACAACTGCAATATGAAAGCAAGGGAAGAAATGCATTATGCACAGTGCCTGGCAGGGATGGCATTTTCCAATGCGCTGCTTGGCATCGTACATTCCATGGCACATAAGACCGGCGCAGCATTTTCCACCGGCCATATCCCCCATGGCTGCGCAAATGCAATCTACCTGCCCTATGTTATCAAATTCAATGCAAAAGACAAGGTTGCATCCAGCCGTTATGCAGAAATCGCACGCAGGATGGGCTTAGAGGGCACTTCTGAGAAAGCCCTTGTCAACAGCCTTTGCGCAAAGATTGACGACTTTAACGTAAGGCTTAACATTCCAAAGACCCTGAAAGAGTTCGGGATTAATGAGGATGAATTTAAAGAGAAGGTTTCCGGCATTGCAGAACGTGCGGTAGGGGATGCCTGCACAGGCTCCAACCCAAGGGAGATTGACCCGGCTACAATGGAAAAATTGTTTACTTGTACATATTATGGGACAGAAGTTGATTTTTAATGAAAATTAATATATGATCCATAGGCGGACTTGTCCGCTTTGTTTTGGAATCAGAAAACCGGGAACTGCTGCGGTAAGGCAGCTTTCCCGGTTTTTAGAAAAGGTAGGGATATGCCAGTGAAAGCATTATACCAGGGCGGGAGCGGCGAAATTGTGGAAAAAAAATCCCGCTTCATTGCCACGTTTGAAACAATTGAATCAGAGGAGGAAGCACTTGCATTTATTGGGAGGATGAAAAAGCAGTATTGGGACGCGCGCCACAACTGCTATGCCTTTGTGGCAGGGGAAAACCAGAACCTGCAGCGGTGCAGCGACGACGGGGAGCCTGCCGGGACGGCGGGGCGGCCTATGCTGGATGTGCTGCTAAAGGAGGGGGTCCACAACGCGGCAGTGGTAGTGACCCGGTATTTTGGCGGGACGCTGCTTGGGACCGGCGGGCTGGTGCGCGCCTACCAGAAGGCCGTACAGGAGGGCCTTAAGAACAGCGTTATTATAGAAAAAATGCAGGGCAGGAGCCTAAAAATTGACTGCGACTACAACAGCATTGGGAAAATCCAGTATATCCTTGCCCAGAACCAGATGCAGGCCCTGGACGCCAGCTACACGGACCGGGTAGTGACGGAAGTCATGGTCCCGGAGGGGCAGTTAGAAAGGCTGAAACAGGAAATTACCGAGGGTACCAATGGGACGGCAGGGTTCCAGACGGGGGAGCTGGCAGAATTTGCATTAATAGACGGGCAGGTAAAAATTTTTTAGAAGGCTGCCAGCGTCCGGCTTTGCAGAAAGGAAATCTGGCTGGCACGGCGGAGCGTTTGGAGCCGCCATCCGGCTGCTGGGAATGATGGGGATTCTGGCTGCCTGAAAGAAAAATAAAATTTTTTTAAAAAAGTACTTGCTTTTTTTCCAGAACTCGTATATAATACATTTTGTTGAAAAACAATGGCCCATCGCCAAACGGTAAGGCAACGGACTCTGACTCCGTCATTTCAAGGTTCGAATCCTTGTGGGCCAGCTTGGAACCCATCACAAAGCGTGATGGGTTTTTTGTTTCATGGGAAAGGCCTTGCCAAGTGAAAGCGTGAAAGTATCTTTCCTATGAAATAAAAATAATATGTGCATTCGCACAAGGCGTATTTCAGGAGAATCTGGAGGGAGATATGTACAGTTTTAGAAGCAAAGTCCGTTACAGCGAGGTGGACAGCGAAGGGTATATAAAGCTGAATTCCGTTTTGGATTATTTTCAGGATTGCAGTTTTTTCCAGTCGGAAGGGCTTGGGGTCGGGCTTAGGTTTATGGCTGAGCGGAAGCTGGCATGGGTCCTGGCTTCCTGGCAGGTGGAGATTCACCATTACCCGGCCTATGGGGAGGAAATTTCAGTCAGCACATGGCCTTATGATTTTAAAAGCTTTTTCGGCTACCGCAATTTTACCATACAAGGGGAAGGGGAGGAACCCTGCGCTCGGGCAAATTCCGTCTGGGTCCTGCTGGATGTTAGGACTGGGCGGCCGACGCGGGTGCTGCAGGAAATAGCGGATGCATATGAATTTTTCCCACAGCTCCCGATGGAAAAAGGCCCGAGGAAAATCCTCCTGCCGGAAGGGATGGAGGCCAAGGAGCCCTTCCCGGTGCACAAATACCATATTGATACCAACCAGCATGTGAACAATGGGAAATATGTGTGCATGGCGCAGGAATACCTGCCCAGGGGCTTTACAACGGGAAAAATGAAAACGGAATACCGGAAGGCGGCTGTCTATGGGGACATGATTTACCCCTACGCAGTGCAGGAAGGGAAAAAAGTGACAGTGAATTTGGCAGACAAGGAAGGGATCCCTTATGCCGTCATAGAATTGGAGGAAAATGAATGATGCGGTTAGGAGAAAAACAGGAGCTTATCGTAGTGAAAAAAGTGGAGTTTGGCATATATCTGGCTGAGCATGAAGGGGATGAAACGAGGGTGCTGCTCCCGGCAAAGCAGGTGCCGGAAGGGACGCAAGTGGGGGATGTGCTGGAAGTTTTCCTGTACAGGGATTCCAAGGACCGCATGATCTCAACCACCCAAAAGCCCAAGCTTACCATGGGGGAGGCACGTCCCCTTAAGGTGGTGTCCGTCCAGCGGATTGGGGCATTTTTAGACTGGGGGCTGGAAAAAGATTTATTCCTGCCTTACAAGGAGCAGATTACCAAGGTGCAGGAAAATGACGAAATCATGGTAAGGCTTTACCTCGACAAGAGCAGGCGGCTTTGCGCAAGCATGAAAGGGGTTTATGACTTGCTCAGGACGGATTCCCCATACGGGCCTGGGGATATGGTCCATGGGCGAGTGTATGAGTTCAGCGGGAATTTCGGCACATTTGTGGCGGTGGACAATTGCTTTTCCGCCCTTATCCCAAGCCATGAGGACCACAGTTCCCTGCGGATTGGGGACGTGGTGGAAGCAAGGGTCACCGGGGTGAAGCAGGATGGGAAGCTGGACTTAACCCTCCGGGAAAAAGCATACATGCAGATGGACAAAGATGCGGTTTATGTTATGGAGCTGATTGAAAAGCATGGCGGTGCGCTGCCTTTTAATGATAAGGCTTCGCCGGAAGTCATTATGGAGGAAGCTAAGATGAGCAAAAATGCCTTTAAACGTGCAGTCGGGCATTTATATAAAGAGAGGAAAATAAAAATTACAAGCGAGGGTATCTTAAAATTATAGGAGGGTCCGGGATGTCTGAAAATAAAAGCGTAAACCGTGTATTTCTGGCAACGGTGCTGATTTATATAGGGGCAAGCGTTGGGATTAGCCTGCTGTCTGCCTATGTCCCGTTTTTAGCGGGGATGTCCAATTATGTGCTGATCCTGCTGTCCCAGGCCCTTGTGCTGCTGCCAGGGCTGCTTTACTGCAGGCGCAGGGAAGGCAGGGTGCGGGAGTTCCTTCCGTACCGGAAGATAAACATTGCCACGGTTGTGCTGGTAGTGGTGTGCACCTACCTGATGTACCCCCTGATTATCGTGTTAAACGCCATTTCCATGATTTTTACCACTTCTGGCTCCAGGGCAGTCATGGATATGATGCAGGGGCAGAGCTTTTTCTTAAGCCTGCTGTTTACGGCAGTCCTCCCGGCCTGTGTGGAGGAATTCCTGTTCCGTGGGGTGCTTTTTTCCACTTATAAAAAGAGCAGGATGCTCCCGGCAATCTTCCTCAGCGGGTTTTTGTTTGGGTGTATGCATATGAACCTGAACCAGTTTATCTATGCGTTTGCCCTAGGGGTGTACCTGGCGTTTCTGGTGGAGGCTACCGGAAGCATTTTCAGTTCCATGGTTGCCCATTTCACCTTAAATGCCACCAGCGTCGTTATGACATTCCTGCTCCCCATGCTGTATGGGAGGCTGGGGATAGACGCCGGTATGCAGGTGCAGGCAGGGGGCTACGCCGCTACTATGAACCGGGGCGAACTCTTTATGTTTCTAATAGGGATTGCAGTTTGGGGCGTAATTGCCATTGGCACCACCTGCGGCGCAGTTGGCATTTACATTGCTATCTGCAAAATTAACCACCGCTGGGAGTATGTCAAACATATGTTTTCCGGCGGCACAAGGGAAAAAATCATCACAGTCCCATTGGTGCTGGGCATAATGGCAGCCTTTGGCGTGATGGCGCTGCGGGTTTATGCAGAACTAGTACAGTGAATAATAAGTAACGGACACGTTGGCTTGTCTGATTTATCCTGCGTCAATGTATCAGAAACTTATTATTCGCGGTACTGGAGCGTGTTTGAAAATTCATTCCTACAATTTTCAAACACGCTCTGGCCGTATAAGCAGTGTTGGCCGTGGGAATGTTAAGAGGGGAAAAGCGCGCAAAACTGCGCATCCCTGCCGCAGCTTGCGCCAGCAGCAGGGATGCCGTTTTTGGGACGTTAGACAGAAATATCAATGTTGCCGCCAATATGCGGGTTTACAGACTGTTCCATCAGTTTTATCATGGAATCGCCCATATTTTCCATCGTGTCCAGTTGTTTGCCAAGCATGATAGCCCCGAAGTCGTTTCTGACTTGGGTCATGCTGAGGGCAGTTGATAAAGAAGCTATATCCATAACCGTGCCTCCTTTCTTTTGGGCGCCCCATCTGTCTGGCAGCGGACGCAGCATTGCACGGGTTCCTGCGCAATGCCGTACCAACGCCAACGGGCTATCCCCTATCTATTATGGCACGGGGAACAGGAAAAAGCAATACAGAAGGAGGGTTTCTATGCAATATGACATCATTATTTTAGGGAGCGGGCCCGCAGGCCTGAGCGCTGCCATCTATGCCCAGCGGGCAAGGCTGAGCACGCTGCTGATAGAGGAAAAGCCCCTAAGCGGCGGGCAAATCTTGGATACCTATGAGGTAGACAATTATCCCGGGCTCCCGGGCATTACCGGGTTTGAGATGGGGCAGAAATTCCGCGCCCATGCAGACCGGCTTGGGGCAGAGGTAGTGAACGCCCAGGTCCTTTCCGTCAGGCTGGATGGGGAAAAGAAAATCGTAACGACCCAAAAAGGCGTTTACGAAGCCAAAACTTTAATTATTGCAACCGGGGCAAAGCACCGCAGGCTTGGGATTCCGGGGGAAGATAAGCTGGTTGGGATGGGCGTTTCATACTGCGCTACCTGCGACGGGGCTTTTTTCAAAGGGAAAACCGTAGCCGTGGTGGGCGGCGGGGACGTTGCCTTAGAGGATGCGCTGTTCCTTGCAAGGGGTTCAGAAAAGGTATATCTGGTGCATCGGCGGGACCAGTTCCGCGGGGCAAAGATCCTGCAGGAAAAAGTGAAGGAAGCGTCTAATATTGAACCAGTGCTGGACAGCGTTGTAACGGAAATTAAAGGGGAAGGGCAGGTATCCTCCATACTTTTAAACAGCAAAAATGGGGAGAGCCGGGAACTGGAAGTGCAGGGGGTATTCATTGCCGTTGGGATTGAGCCGAATTCCAGTGCGGTGAAAGACCTTGTGGCTCAGGACGCCGGCGGTTATATTGTAGCAGGGGAAGATACAAAGACCAGCGTGGAAGGCGTTTTTGCAGCCGGGGACGTAAGGACGAAGCAGCTTAGGCAGGTGCTTACTGCGGCTGCAGACGGTGCAAATGCAGTTACCTCTGCGGAGAAATATATCTTAAGTTGATGGCAGCCAACTGGCCGCCCATCTTGCCTGCCCAAATCTGCTTGAGGGTCTAGGGCGTGTTGGAACATCCTTCCTGCCATCTGCACTTCCCACAGATGTGAAGCGCATTTGGCGGAAAGCATGGTGCAAGCACGCCCTAGGCTCATGCCTATTTCAGGCAGAGGGAGCGGTACTTTTTCGGGGTGACGCCTTTATATTCCCGGAATTTCCGTATGAAATAACTAAAATTGTCAAATCCAACGGAAAGCGAAACCTCGGAAATAGGCAGCAGCGATTCGGATAACAGCTCACAAGCTTTTTCAATTCTGTATTCATTTATGAAGCCAATCGGCGTCTTTCCAATTTCCTGTTTAAAATAGCGGCAGAAATAATTAGGGCTCATAAAGCATATGTCAGCCAAAGCCTGCAGCGAGATTGGCTCTGCATAATTTACATGGACATGCTCAATGACTTTCTTTAACTTTTCCAAAGAATGTTTCCCTTTGGGCGATAAGGTATTTTCTAAAAGATAGCCCGCCTGAAAAAATAGCTCTATCATGCGCAGTATGTGGATTTTAATGCTTAAAAGGGCGCATGCAGGAAGCGTGTGGTAAAGTTTTATGATTTCCTGCATATGGAAAAAAATCTGTTTATGGTCTTCCGGCGAAAAAGCAGAGCAGAAGGTGGGGAACAGCAAAGCCCCATTGGTGATTGGCCGGATGAAGTTGTGCTGGCATGCATCATACAATGCAAAATCTAAGAAGCTGGGGTTGAAGACCACGGCGTGGTGCAGGGATTCCCCGCTGGATTTGATTTCATGCAGTTCCCCAGAATTAATAAAGCAGAATTCTCCGGGATTTAAGGCAAAGGGCTCGCCATGGATAGTCAGGTTTAGGACTCCATATTCAGCATATACCCATTCCAATTCTTCATGCCAATGCTGGGATACAAAATAGAATCCGTCCTTGTCATGGTGGGAATAGACCTGCAAGGGGAAGACGGAGGTTCCATGGGTTTTGTTTTCGTGATAAGCGCGGGGCATAGTCATCCACTCCTAAATCATAAAATTGTGTTATTAGTTGATAAAATTATGCAAGCAATGAACGCTTTCTTACAGTATACTAAAATCGCTGAAGAAAAACAAGAAGCGAGGTGAAAGGAATATGGAGAAAGAAAAATGGTGGAAAAAAAGTGTTGTATACCAGATATACCCGCGCAGTTTCTGTGACAGCAATGGCGATGGAATTGGCGATATTAACGGTATTCGCTCCAAACTTTGGTATTTGGGGGAACTTGGCGTTGATGTGCTCTGGCTAAGCCCAGTTTATCCTTCCCCCAATGCGGATAACGGCTATGACATATCGGATTATTATGGGGTATCACCGGAGTACGGCACAATGGAGGATATGGAAGCTTTCATCCATGAATGTAAAAATCGTGGTATTAAGATTATGATGGACCTTGTGGTAAACCATACCTCCGATGAGCATCCATGGTTTATGGAGGCAAAGAAATCAAAGGACAATCCATACCGGGATTATTACATCTGGAGAAAAGGCGAGGCTGGCAGCCCCCCAAACCAGATGGAATCCTGCTTTGGAGGCAGCGCATGGGAATATTCGGAGGAAACAGGGGAATATTACTTGCATTTTTACCATAAAAAGCAGCCAGACCTGAATTGGGAAAATGAAGCTATGCGCAAAGAAATCTGGAAAATGATGAATTACTGGATTGGCATGGGGGTCGGAGGCTTCCGGATGGATGTGATTGATGTGATTGGGAAAGTGCCAGACCAGGAAATCAAAGAAAACGGCCCAAAGCTCCATGAATACCTTCAGGAGATGAACCGGGAAACGTTTGGGGGCAAGGGGCTTGTGACAGTTGGGGAATGTTGGGGAGCAGATGTGGAAGATGGGATTTTATATTCTGCCCCAGAGCGGAAAGAGCTGGATATGATTTTTCAGTTTGAGCAAATGCAGGCAGACCAAGCCCCCGGCAAGCGGAAGTGGGATTTAAAGCCCCTTGCATTGAAACAGTTAAAGCAGGCTTTCGCAAAATGGCAGGAGGCCTTGGAGGGGAAAGGGTGGAACAGCCTGTTCTGGAACAGCCATGACCTTCCAAGGATTGTTTCCAGATGGGGGAATGACAAGGAGTACCGGGTGGAATCTGCAAAGATGCTTGCAACGACCCTGCATGGGATGAAAGGCACCCCCTATATTTATCAGGGGGAAGAGATAGGGATGACAAATTATCCATTTTCAGGGATTGGGGATTTTGCAGATATAGAATCTGTCAATATGTACCATGAGCGGAAGCAGATGGGCTGCAGGGAAGAGGAGATTATGGAATCCCTTTGTGCAAAAGCAAGGGATAACGCCAGGACCCCGATGCAGTGGGACAGCAGCCATGCCGCAGGGTTTACGGAAGGGACCCCTTGGTACAAAGTAAATCCGAACTTTACGGAAATTAATGCAAAAAAGGCATTGGAGGATAAAAATTCTATTTTCTATTATTATAAAAAGTTGATCAGCCTCAGGAAAGAGGAGCCAGTATTGGCGCATGGGAGATTCCATCTGCTTTGCCCGGAGGATGAAAGGGTATTTGCATATACAAGGGAGCAGGATGGCAGGAAATGGCTGGTTGTATGCAACTTTTATAGAGAGCCGGCCGGATTTGCTTATGCCGCTAAGGGCAAGGTAATCTTGTCGAATTATAAGCAGGAACCTGTGATGCAGATGGAAGGGATGGAGTTGCGCCCTTATGAAGCAATGATTTGTGAGGTAATAGAAGCGAAGGAGGAACAGAAGCCATGACAAAAGAAGAACGTTACCAAGCATCTGCCGAACAGCTGTTGGAACTGGTCGGAGGCGCAGAAAATATTATCAGCGCAGCCCATTGCGCAACGAGGCTCAGGCTGGTCTTGAGGGATGAGGCCAAGGCAGATGTGGATGGGATTTTGAACGTGGACCTTGTCAAAGGCCAGTTTGCCAATGGGGGGCAGTTCCAGATTATTATCGGAAGCGGTACTGTAAATGAAGTGTATAAGCGTTTTATTCAGGCAGGCGGGATTGCGGAAGCTACAAAGAGTGAAGTCAAGCAGGCGGCGGTGCAGAAGATGAACCCGCTCCAAAGGCTGGTAAAAACGTTGTCTGACGTATTCGTGCCCCTCATCCCGGCATTGGTTGCCAGCGGCTTGATGATGGGGCTGAATAATGTGCTGACGGCAAATGGCCTGTTTGTGAAAGGGCAGTCCCTGGTACAAGCGTATCCGGCGCTTTCCGATATTGCTTCCATGATTAATACCTTTGCCAGTGCAGCCTATGCCTTCCTGCCTATCCTGATTGGTTTTTCTGCCACAAAGATGTTTGGGGGAAATCCATATTTGGGGGCTGTCATGGGCATGATTATGGTTTCAGGGGATTTGCTGAATGCATATTCTTATGGTACTGCTGTGACGGAAGGCACAATCCCGGTATGGGACATTTTTGGGCTTACTGTGGAAAAGGTGGGTTATCAGGGGACGGTCCTTCCCGTGCTGGCGGCCTCCTATATCCTTTCTTTTGTAGAAAAGAAGCTGCATAAGCATATCCCGGAGATTTTGGATAATCTCCTGACGCCGCTGCTTACAGTCCTGGTAACTGGGTTTGTTACGTTTACAGTAGTAGGGGGAATTATGAGGACCGCAGGCGATTTGCTGACAAGCGGATTCGTCTGGATGCATGATACGCTTGGGGTTCTGGGCGGCATGGTCCTGGGATTTTTATATTCCCCCCTTACCATGACGGGGATGCACCACAGCCTGCTTCCGGTGGATATCCAGATGGTAGCCGCAGGCGGTTCGTTCCTGCTGGCAATTGCATCTTGCAATAATGTGGCGCAGGGAGGTGCGACAATCTGTGCAATGCTCCGGGCAAAAGACAAGAAATTAAAGAGCGTTGCAGCTACTTCGGGCGTATCTGCGATGCTTGGCATTACAGAGCCTGCAATGTTCGGCGTGAACCTGAAGCTGAAATATCCTTTCTATGGGGCTATGGCTGGCGCTGCCCTTGGAGGCGGATATGTGACTTTGATGAATGTCCTGAATACGGCGCCTGGGACGGCAGGCGTGGTTGGGTTTGTCTGCGTGCCTGCATCAAGTATGCAGAATTTTCTGGTGGGCACGGCAATATCTGCTGTATCAGGGTTTCTTTTTACCTACCTTATGTCGAATATGAAAAGGTTCAATAAAGAACTGGCGGAAACAGGGGTGCCTGCCGAAGAAATAATAGGAAGCGCCCAACATGCTGCTATGGAAATAGAAAAGAATGTAATATGCAGCCCCCTCACGGGCACGGCAATCCCAATGGGTGAAGTGCCAGACGGCACATTTGCTGCGGAAGTATTGGGGAAGGGGATGGCAGTAATCCCTACAGAGGGAAAAGTGGTAGCCCCCTGTGAAGGGGAGGTATCTACCTTGTTTGATACAAAGCATGCGGTTGGGATTACTGCAAAAAATGGGGCAGAACTGCTAATACATGTTGGCGTGAATACCGTTGAGCTGGAAGGGAAATACTATGAAGCCCATGTCGCCCAGGGGGATAAGGTAAAGCCAGGGCAACTGCTCCTTACGTTCGATATTCCTAACATCAAGAAAGCGGGATACCATGTGGCAACCCCTGTGATTATTGCGAATACAGAAGATTATAAAAATGTAGCTGGCTTAAAAACAGGGGAGATCCGCTGTATGGAGCCTCTCATAAAATTGGAGGAAGCATAATGGCTGATAAAAAAATTGTGTTTTTAGACATCGACGGGACATTTACTGTCCCGTTGGAAAAACCGACAGAGCTTGCGGCAAGGGCAGTGCGGGAAGCAAGGGAGAATGGGCATAAAGTTTTCGTAAGCACAGGACGTAATATGCCTATTGTAAGTGAAGATGTCTTGGCGGCAGGGTTTGACGGCGTGGTTGCCAGCGCAGGGCGGTATATAGAAATTGACGGGAAGGTGGTCCGCGACAGCGTGCTTTCGGAAGAAACAATCCAACAGTGCCTGGGCATTTTCCATAAATTTGGAATTTATTGCCGGATTGAAAGCCCGGAAGGGATTTATATTGACAGCAGCCTTCAGGAAATCCTTACCAGTGCATCGGCAGGGCCGACAAATTCTGAATTGGCCCGGATGAAAAAGGAACTGGCTTCGGGTGTGGGGGTTCAGCCTTATACGGAATATCCAAGGAAGGGAGCCTATAAACTGGGGTTTATCTGCACAGATTTAGCAGATATTGAAAAGACGAAGCCATATATGGAGAAAGAATTCCATTATGTGGTACATCCCTATGCAGAAGATGCGGACTGCTATAATGGCGAGATTATCCGAAAGGACATGGACAAAGGGGAAGCCATGGAACATGTCTGCGAATATTATGGGATGGAACTGGCTGACACAGTTGCGTTTGGCGACAGCATGAATGACCTGCAGATGCTGGAACGCGCAGGGATTGCCGTGGCAATGGGGAATTCCTGCAAAGAATTAAAGGAGAGGGCGGATATTGTCTGCGGGAGCGTGGAGGAAGACGGCATTTATCATGAATTTAAAAGGATGAAGCTGATTTAAGAAGGCATTTTGGCGCTGAATGCATTAATGACAATATTCGTGCAAATATCGTAACATTTTTGTAAAAGATTACAGTTGACATAATCGGCTGCCCTTGATATAATAAATTCCGTAATAAATTCGTAACAAATGGAGTACCCTGCGGGGCTTCATAACAATAAAACGGGATAAAACATGGAGGGTTTAGTTATTATGAACAGGAATTCTATAAGAAAGGCAACTACATGTTGCTTAACGGCAGCAGTTGTCATTACAAGCAGTTCTTTTGTGTCACATGCATCTGTAAGCGCAGGGGCAGGGGATTTGATTACTGCAGCGCAGGAAACACAGGCAGAGAAGCCAGCAGAGAATAAAGAAGCAGAAAAAGACACTTCCGTAACCGCAGGCGTAACTGAGATTTTTGCGAATTCACTTGCACCAAGGCATGAATCCATTGACACAGCCGTAGATGATGTTAAGAATGAAACACCTGTCCAGAAGACAGAGTATGATGATATCGCAATTGCCCAGGTTGACAATTATGTAAATGTCCGGGCTGCGGCAGGGGAAGACAGCGAAGTACTCGGCAAGCTTTACAATAATTCCGCATGTACCGTCCTTGGGGTAGAAGGTGACTGGTACAAGATCCATTCCGGCAATGTGGAAGGGTACATAAAATCAGAGTTCCTTGTATTAGGGAATCCTGAATTAGCAAAATCCGTTGGCTACAGGGTAGCAGACGTTACAACCGATAATTTGAATGTCCGTGCGGATTCCAGCACAGAGTCTGATGTCCTTGGACAAGTTCCCCAAGGTGAAACGCTCAGCGTAGTGGAAGAAAAAGACGGATGGGTAAAAGTTGCAATTGAAGAAGGGGACGGATGGGTATCCGGCGATTTCGTAAAATGCAGCACCAATTATGTAGTAGCTGAATCTAAGGAAGAAGAAGAAGCGCGCCTTAAGAAAGAAGAAGAAGAACGTAAGGCAGCAGAGGAAGCTGCACGTAAGGCGGCAGAGGAAGCTTCAAGGTCTTCCCGCTCCAGCAGCTCCGGTAGTTCCGGCGGCTCCTCAGGTTCATCTTCAGGGTCCTCCTCAGGGGAAAGCAGGAGCTATGCTCCGCCAAGCGGCGGAAGTGGACAGGCAGTTGCAGACTATGCATGCCAGTTTGTGGGTAACCCTTATGTATATGGCGGGACAAGTTTGACAAACGGCGCAGACTGCTCCGGGTTTGTAATGAGCGTATATGCAGCATTTGGCGTAGGGCTTCCCCATTCCTCCAGCGCACTGGCTGGCGTAGGGTATGGCGTAAGCGCAGATGCAATGCAGCCGGGTGACATTGTATGTTACAGCGGTCACGTTGGGATTTATATCGGCGGGAATACTATCGTACATGCAAGTACAGAAGCAACAGGCATTAAGTACACTTCCCCAGCGAATTATAGGACAATCGTTGCAGTAAGAAGGATTTTCTAAACACATAAGGAAGATAAGATACAGGTATGTTGGATTTCCAGCATACCTGTTTTTTTATCTTATAGGAAAGCCCTTCCGGCGCACCTTTGAAAATGTCATACAATTTCCAATATTTTAAAAAATTATTTTTTCGACAAAATCCGCTGTGGGATTCCCCAAAAATTCGACAGGAAAATATGCACAAAATCGACAAAAGGGGGTAAAGTTATCCAGAAGTTATCCACATGGCACAGTGACAAAAAATCCAAAAAAGTGAGTTATACACAGAGTTATCCACATTATCCACCAAAATGCATGTGGATTGCGTGGTTTACATAGGTAAAAAAAGAAACATTTGTTTTGTGAAGTTGTAATAAAGTGAATAAAATTGAGAAAAAATAGGAAAAAGTATTGACTTTTTAAAAGACAAAAAAATATTTTTTTATGGCTGAAATGTCAGTCAATTCTTATTAATATCAGCAAAAAGAAGGTTGAAAAAGTTTCCTTCATTTGGTATACTTCTAAAGTACTTTAGGCAGGAACATAGGAACAGGTGTTAGATGATGAAAAAGTTAGAAATACTGGGAATGGCTTTGGACAATTACACAGTGCAGGAGGCAATGCTTCAGGTGGAAGGGTTCCTTGGCAGTGATATAATGAATACAGTAGAAACAATTTCCATGGACACGTTAGTCCGGGCGCAGGAGGACGGGCAGCTAAGGGAATGCATTGAGGGCCTGGACCTGACGGTAGTCAGCGATAAGGAAATCCTGAAGGCGGCCGAGGCGGCTTCCCCCCAACGGATGCAGGAAACAGCGGACAACCTGTTCCAGCGGGAGTTCCTAAAGCAGGCGTCCCGCAATAACCGGACGGTCTACCTGCTGGGGGACGACAGCTTAAAGCTGGATGCGCTGCAAGGGTTCCTCCGTGAGAATTACAGCAGGATACAGGTGGTGGGCAGCTATGCGCTGGCGGACTGCCTGGGGGATTATGACACAGTCATCAATGAAATCAACATTGCAGAGCCGGACGTGCTGATTTCCGTGGTGTCCACGCCGGAACAGGAGTATTTCCTGAAAGCCAATAAGGAAAAGCTGAATGTAAAGATTTGGTATGGCCTTGGGGAAAATTATGTTTCTAAAAAAGGCGTTTCTGAAGTGGCGGGCTTTGCAAAGAAATTAATCCAGAAGGGCGTCATGCACAGTATGCTGGCGCGCTACAACCACGATAAGGACGGGTAAATGCCCAAAATAGCTTTAAAGAAGCATAAAAATCGTAAGAAAGGCAAATGAGGGAACCACATGGATCAATTTTTTGCATACAAAAGGAAACCAGTGTTTTTATATTTCGTGATAATTGCAGGGACAGGGATGCTTGCATTTGCCATTAAATGCATCTGCGACCCTATCAATTTAGTGACGGGAGGGTTTACCGGCCTTTCCATCCTGCTCAAGGATTTGACAGAGATCTTTTATGAAGGGGGCGTGCCCCTCTGGTTTGCCAACCTTGCGCTGAATATCCCGGTATTTTTAATTACATGGAAGGTTAAGGGCAAACGTTTCATTGGCCGGACGGCGATTGCAACGGCGCTGCTTTCCCTTTGGCTGTATGTGATCCCGGAGATGGATTTTGTCAGCGGGGACTATACCTTGGCGGCGGTGTTCGGCGGGGTCCTTTCCGGCATTTCCATGGGGATGATTCTCTGGGCAGACTCCACCACCGGGGGGACTGAGATGGTAGCCATCCTAATCCAGTGCAGGCTAAAGCATTATTCCGTAGCCCAGATTATGCAGGTGCTGGACGGGATGGTGGTGCTGGCAGGGCTCTATGTGTTTGGCCTGCGGCCTTCCATGTATGCCATTGTGCTGATTTTCATTGCGTCAAAGGTGACGGACGCCATTTTAGAAGGGATGAAATTCTCCAAGGCGGCATATATTATCACAGAGCAGTATGAGGAGGTGTCCAAAGTAATTATGGAAACCTTGGACCGGGGCGTTACGGGGCTGGAAGCCCGGGGGATGTACTCTGGGGCGAAAAAATGCATGCTCTACTGCGTTGTGTCCAAGAAGCAGATTGTCCTGCTGAAAGAGCTGGTCCATAAGATTGACAAGGACGCTTTCGTGATTGTAGGCGATGTGCGGGAAGTGCATGGGGAAGGCTTTATTGAGCACCTGGGAGAGAATTAACAGGGCTCCTTCTTTCAGCGAGCAGGCTGTCCGCTTCACCCTTTGGGGCATTTTTGTATACTATGGCTATGCCACAAAAGGAAAGTTTTGGAAAAAAACTGAGGAAATGCATAAAAAAATATGGATTTCCTCTTTCTTTTTTTGTGATATTGCATTAAAATACATATGGAGTTGTTTTGTTTTCCTAAAATATCTGGGATATAATTGTGAAAGTTGACTGAAAGCAAATCCCCAAGTGGTAAAAAGTAGCGGAAATTATGCACAAAAGGCAGGGAACAGGCCTGCCAAAAAGAGGACAGCATGCAGATTGAATGGAAAAGGAGTGAAGCAAATGATTTCGAATCAGATACTTCAAAGTACAATTGATGGATTAAAAGGGATTACCAGAATTGATTTATGTATTATTGATACGGAAGGCAAGGTGTTAGCGGCGACGTTTCAGGATACGGACAGCTATGTGACAGCAGCATTGGCATTTGTAGAATCTCCTGCGGATAGCCAGGTGTTTTTGGGGTGCCAGTTTTTCAAGGTTTTTGACGAGCACCAGTTGGAATATATTTTACTTGCAAAAGGCGACAGCGAGGACGTCTATATGATAGGGAAGATTGCCAGCTTCCAGATACAGAACCTGCTGGTAGCCTATAAAGAGCGGTTTGACAAGGACAATTTTGTGAAAAACCTGTTGTTGGACAACCTGCTGTTAGTGGACATTTATAACCGGGCCAAGAAGCTCCATATTGACACGGAAGCAAGGCGGGTGGTTTTCATTGTGGAAACCAACCGGGAAAAAGACGGGAATGAGCTGGAACGGGTGCGGGCGCTCCTTGGGGGCAAGCCCCGGGATTTCATTACGGCGGTGGACGAGAAGAATATTATTGTGGTAAAAGAAGTCATGGACAATGAGGGCCATGAGGAGCTGAATAAGACGGCGGAAGTTATCCTGGGCCTGTTCCGCAGCAACGACGATTTGGAAATCCATATTGCCTACGGCACGGTAGTCAATGAAATCAAGGAAGTTTCCCGTTCCTACAAGGAGGCCCGGATGGCCCTTGACGTTGGGAAAATTTTCTTTGAGGAACGCCAGGTGATCGCCTATTCCACGCTGGGCATTGGGCGGTTGATTTACCAGCTCCCCATCCCTTTGTGCAAAATGTTCATTAAGGAAATTTTTGACGGGAAATCCCCGGACGAATTTGACGAGGAAACGTTGACGACTATCAATAAATTTTTTGAGAACAGCCTGAATGTTTCGGAAACTTCCAGGCAGCTATACATCCACCGGAATACCCTTGTGTACCGGCTGGACAAACTGCAAAAGAGCACGGGGCTGGATTTGCGGGTGTTTGAGGACGCCATCACCTTCAAGATTGCCCTGATGGTGGTAAAATACATGAAATATATGGAATCGTTGGATTATTAGGCGTTTTTTGCGGAGGTATCTATGATAAAACTGGAAAATGTCAGCAAGGCTTACTCTGCCGGGATCCCGGCTTTGAACGATGTAAGCCTGTATATTGAACCTGGGGAATTCGTATTTGTGGTAGGGGACAGCGGCTCCGGGAAATCTACCCTGATTAAGCTTTTGTTAAAGGAGCTGGAGCCCACCAAAGGGAGCATTACCATCAGCAACCAGAAGCTGGGGAACATCCGGCACAGGGATATCCCAAGGTTCCGGCGGAATATTGGCGTGGTGTTCCAGGATTTCCGTCTGTTAAAGGACCGGAACGTGTATGAAAATGTGGCTTTTGCCCAAAGGGCCGTGGGGACGCCGGTAAAGACCATGCGCCGGAAGGTCCCGGCAGTCCTTTCCATGGTGGGCCTTGCGGCGAAATATAAGTCCTACCCCAAGGAAATTTCCGGCGGGGAGCAGCAACGGGTAGCCATTGCCCGGGCATTGGTGAACGAGCCCAAAATCCTGCTGGCCGACGAGCCTACCGGGAATCTTGACGCCCACAATGCATGGGAGATTATGAAGCTGCTGGAGGAAATCAACCAGAGGGGCACCACAGTCCTTGTAGTGACCCATAACCAGGAGATTGTAAGGGCAATGAGGAAGCGCGTCATTACCATGCGCAAAGGCGTTGTCATTGATGATGAACGGGCAGGTGACAGTTATGAGGATTAGCACATTTTTCTACACATTTATACAGGGGGCAAAGAATATCTGGAAAAATAAAATGTTTTCCCTGGCTTCTATTGCAACGATGTCCGCCTGTATTTTCCTGTTCGGGATTTTCTATTCCGTGGTGGTGAATTTCCAGAGCATTGTCCGGGAAGTGGAGTCCGGGGTTGCCGTTACCGTATTTTTCGTAGAGGGGGCTACCCAGGAGCAGATGGACGCCATTGGGGAGCAGATTGGGAAACGGGTGGAAGTGTCAGAACGGAAGTTTGTTTCTGCCGAGGAGGCATGGGACAAATTCCAGAAAATCTATTTCAAAGGCGTAGAGGATATGGCGGAAGGGTTTGCCGAGGATAACCCCCTTGCAAATTCCGCCCACTATGAAGTCTATATGAACGATATTTCCATGCAGCAGTCCCTGGTGACGTTTATCCAGTCCCTGGACGGGGTGAAAGAAGTGAAAAGCTCAGACCTGGCGGCGAATACCCTGACAGACTTCAACCGCCTGATTGGGTATGTGTCGGCCGGGATTATCCTGATCCTTCTGTGCGTGGCGGTGTTCCTGATCAGCAATACCGTTACCATCGGAATTGCCGTCCGCCGGGAGGAGATTGCCATTATGAAGCTGATTGGGGCTACGGATTATTTTGTGCGGGCGCCTTTTATTGTAGAAGGGGTCCTGATTGGGATTATCGGTTCCGGGATCCCGCTTTTGGTGCTTTACCAGATGTACCGCAAGATTATTGTCTATGTAGGGGAGAAGTTCCTATGGCTGAACAGCATGATGGAATTTTTGCCGGTGGACAAGGTGTTTTCCACCCTGGTCCCGGTGGGGCTGGTCCTTGGGGTCGGCATTGGGTTCCTTGGGAGCCGGGTGACGATACGCAAGCACCTGAAAGTTTAGGGCATGCCTGGGAAAATTTTTCAGGAAGGCATGGCACACACGGGATAAATTCACAATATAGACCAATTTTTGTGGTAAGATGAAGGGAAATATTATATTTAGGGCGTGCCTGAAATTTATTCCCGCGAGCAACGGGCCGAGCAGCCGCGCCCTAGGAAAAGAGGAATCATATGGGCAACCAAGAAAACTTTGGACCACAGGGGAAGGGACCGCGCAATTACCAGGAATCAGGGCATCCGCAACAGGAATGGCCTGATTCTTGGCCGCAGGGACAGAACATGCAGGAAAAACAGAAATCCGGGTTTGGCAAAGGAGCCGCGGTTGGCAGCCTTGTGACGCTGTTTGTGGTTACGGCAGTGTTGGGAGGCCTGTGGCTGGGCGCCAGGGCAGGGCGCACAGGGGGCAGCGAGCCCGCAGTGCAGGAGGAAACGACGCAGGACGCAGTTTCCAGAAGCAACGTAGAGAAAAAGGTGGGGGAGATTGCAGGCCTGATCGACCAGTATTATTATGACGAAATTGACGAAAATGCCTTGGTGGAAGGCATGTACGCCGGGATGGTGGAAGGGCTGGGGGATCCATATTCTGCCTACTATACGGCAGAGGATTATAAATCCCTGACAGAGAGCACTTCCGGGGTCTATTACGGCATCGGCGCAGTCCTGACCCAGAATATCAATACAAAGGTTGTGACAATCCTCCATGTCTATCCCGGCACACCTGCGGAAGAAGCAGGGGTGAAAGACGGGGACATGATTGTAAAGGTAGGGGAGATTGCAGGGGACAGCATGGAGCTGTCTGAGCTTGTGACCCATATCAAAGGGGAAGAAGGGACCACCGTGCATTTGGAACTGCTGCGGGAAGGGGAAGAAAACCATGTGGAACTGGATGTGGTGCGCCGCCAGATTGAAGTCCCAACAGTCCAGCACCAGATGCTCCAGGGGAATGTAGGGTTTGTGCAGGTTTCTGAATTTTCAGAATCTACGCCGGAGCAGTTTGAAGCCGCCCTTCAGGAGCTGCAGGGGCAGGGCATGAAGTCTGTGATTGTAGATTTGCGGGATAATCCAGGCGGGGTGCTCCAGTCAGTGTGCAAAATGCTGGATTTGTTCCTTCCGGAAGGGGTTTTAGTCTATACGGAAGATAAGTATGGCAACCGCACAGATTTTAAGTCTGATAAAACTTGCATGGAGATCCCCATGGCAGTGCTGATTAATGGCAACAGCGCCAGCGCATCCGAAATATTCGCAGGGGCAATTAAGGACTACAAGTATGGGACGCTGGTTGGGACCACCTCCTTTGGGAAAGGGATTGTGCAGACCATTGTCCCTATGGACGACGGGAGCGCAGTAAAAGTCACAATGGCGAAATATTTTACCCCAAATGGGAACTACATCCATGATGTGGGCATCAGCCCTGACATTGAGCTGGAATATGAATATCAGGGGGAGCAGGGGGAGGAATATGACCCCATGCATGACAACCAGGTTCTGAAGGCGCTGGAAATACTGAAATAATAATTGACCTCCCAGCCTAGATACGGTAAGATATAAGAAAGTGCGCCCGCAGGGGTTTGGCAGGGAGCGCCAAAAGCTGGGCAGGCACGGCATGGGGCCGTGGTGCCTGGAAACGGATGTTACTACAGGAGAACCATAGAAGGAAGTGAGGGACAATAGTGTGAAACATTTTTTTGGTATGAGCCAGAGCGGCGATTTGAAGAAAGCAGTCCAGGGGCTGAAAAACCCGCAGGTGATTCTGCTGATGTCCAATGGCAGCCAGTTTGAGTCCCATGTGGAGGAGCTGGAAAGGCTGTACCCGGGGATACCCAGCATAGGCTGCATTGGCATGAGTTATGACACCAGGATGGTGGAAAAAGGCGTAGGGGTCGTGGCATACTACGACGGGGTAACTGCCGCGGCAAATGTGCTGGAGAAAGTTTCCGTCATGCCGGTAAAATATATTAAACGCCTGGAACGGGATGTAGAAAAGGTGGGGGCTGCCGGAAACGATACGGTGTGCATTGATTTCTGCGCTGGGAACGATGCCTGCGTGCTTACTACCATGTACAGCGTATTGAAGCACAGGAATATTTCACTGGCAGGCGGGACCGGGGATGCCGGGAAAGTATCTGCCAATGGGAAGGTCTATGAGGATGCAGTGGCTTATGTGCTGGTGAAGAACCGGGGCGGCAGGGTGAAGGCCTATAAGGAAAATATTTATCACGAGATGGCGCAGCACCGCTTTATCGCTTCCAGGACAGACAAGGCAAAGTATATGATTGGGGAACTGAACGGGCAGCCGGCCAAGCAGGTATACCAGAATATCCTGGGGGTTACGGAGCAGCAGATTACCACCCAGACCTTCCGCAACCCCTTTGGGCGGCTCAGCGGGGACGATGTGTGCATTGTTTCCATTAAGGAAGTGGACGGCAACGCCCTGACCTGTTTCCGTCAGGTGAACGATTCCGACGTGCTGGTCCTGCTGGAGCTGGGGGACTATCGGAAAACCGTAAAGGATACCATACAGCAGATACGCCATGACTTTCCTAAGATTTCCGCCGTGTTTTCAGTGAACTGCCTGTTCCGCTACCTGCTGTTTACAGAAAACCATTATATGCAGGAATATTTACAGGAAATGGGAACCCTTGGGAACCATGCAGGCCTTGTAGGGTATGGGGAACATTACAACAACCGGTTTGTGAACCAATCCATGACCTGCGTGGTGTTTGAGTAAAGGGGGACAGAAATGGGATACTGGAAAGAAGCAAAAAAAGAACTGAAAAGGGAACGAAAAAGCAGCCTTTACCCAGTGGTGTATGTGGCGCAGAGCTTAAAGGAATATGAACAGGAACTAATGCAGAAGGAAGTGGACTCCCTGCAGGAACTGGGGCTTGTCAACAGCTCCTTCCACGAGGTGCTGCGGGAAGCGGAGAATTTCTATGTGCAGCTGCAGAATTTCGGGCAGTCCTTTTCCAATATCAACCAGGCGTCAAGCCAGTTTGAAGGGGTAAAAGGCGAGATTGCCCAGTCGGTAGGCAAGGCCCAGAAAGGCGTGGAAGCCCTGAAAAACAGCTCCAGGCAGGTGGAGTCGCATTTTGACCAAATTGAGCATACCTTTGGGGATTTTCTGGAAGCTGTGAAAAAGATTAAGAAATGCACCAGCAAAATCATTACCATTGCTGACCAGACCAACATCCTTGCGCTGAACGCCACCATTGAGTCGGCAAGGGCTGGGGAGCAGGGGAAGGGCTTTGCAGTGGTGGCTGTGGAAGTGAAGGCCCTGGCAGAGGAGATTAAGAAGCTGGTAGCGGAGGTAAATACCAGCATCAGCGACGTGGAGCAGGGCACGGAGCAGCTCAATGCCAGCATTACTACGTCCCAGCAGGCGCTGGAGGAAAGCCTGGACAAGGTGGACGATACATATGCGATGTTTGACAAGATTACAGAAGCAGCAGAAGGGGCTACCGAGGTACAGGATGAGATAGCAAGGGCTATCGGCGAGTCCGACCAGGGGCTTACGACGCTGCAGGAATTTTTTGAGCGGACCAAGGTAAAGCATGAGGAGGTCCTGCGTTATATTGAATCAGCCAGCAAGCTGGGAACCACTAAGAGCACAATGTTTGAGGATGTGGACAATTTGCTGTCACAGATACCGCCAATCATAGAGGATTATGACGCTTAAGGGGAAGGGATCCTTTCTGGCATCAATGGCTGGGCTGCGCATTAAGGGAATATTATCCTTAATGCGGCGGCCCTAATTTTTGCTTGACATGAAATTTTGTAGAAAGTATACTAAAACCAGCGAAAGAAGCAGAATGCAGCATTCGTTCAAAACCATGCAGGAAGGGGCAGGAGCAATGGAGCAGGGACAGGATACATTCCAAGCAGAGGATTTTTATCGTCTTGCGGATGTGGCTTTGGAGATTATTATAAGGTTTAGCAATACAGGGAATATTTTATATGGCAATAAACAGGCAAGGGAAGACCTTGGATATGGGGAAGAACTGAAAAATATCAGCCTTTTTACCCTTTTTCCGGCAGAACTGCAGCAGGAAGAATGGGAGGCGAAGGCTTTTTTGGATAAAATGGCGTCGATGCGGGAAGGCATGATGTACCGGAAAAACGGAACCTGTTTCCCTGTGCGCATGACAACCGTGGTGGGGGAGGATTACAGCCTTATTTTTGCCATCAATGTGGCAAAATGGGTTGAAATCGAGCGGAAACTGGTGCGCATGAAGGAGGAGATGGAGGAAACCATCAAGGTGCGGAACGAGTTTGTGGCAAATGTCACCCATGAGCTGAGGACGCCGGTAAACGGCATCAAGGGCCATGTGGCTAACATGCTGGAGGCCGGGGCTACCAGCGAGCAGAAACGGACCCTTGACATCATTACCCGGTGCTGCGTCAATATGTCCGCAATTATCAATAACATTCTGGATTTCTCCAAGCTGGAAGCCGGGAAATTCACTCTTGAGCAGAAGGAATTTAATTTTTACCAAATGGTAAACCATGCGGTAGAAACAAATATTATGGCAATTAATTCCAAGGGCTTACATATTATGGTAAATATAGACAAAGCAATCCCAGAATTCCTGATTGGGGATGAGCTGCGGCTGACACAGATCTTAAATAACCTCCTGTCCAATGCCGTCAAGTTTACCAGCGTGGGCTACATTAATATAGAGGTAACGAAAACAGTCCAGTTTGATGATGAAATTGAGCTGTTTTTCGTGGTTTCTGACACAGGGATTGGGATTTCCCAGGAAGAAAAAGACAAACTTTTCAAAAGCTTTTCCCAGGTAGACGCCTCCATTACCAGAAAATACGGCGGCACGGGCCTTGGCCTTGCGATTACCAAGCAGTTGGTGGAACTGATGCACGGGAGCATCCATCTGGACAGCGAGAAGGGGAAGGGCAGCAGCTTTTCTTATTCTGTAAGGCTCCATCTGGCGCAGGATAAGAAAGAGGAAAACAGCGTCCGCGGGCAGTTTGAGTTTATCAACCAGAACCAGGATATGTCCAAATTTGAAAATATCGGGGAAATTTTCCATTATGGAACTCCAGAAAATGTGGAAGAACTCCGAAGTAAAATGGAGAAGCTGATTATCTGCATGGAAGTCGGGGCATGGGACCGGGCGGAGTCATTTTCCCATAACATCAAAGAGCTTGTGGACGAAGGCTCGCAGGAAATTAAGAAAGCGGCCTTCCGCCTTGAGATGAACGTCCGCAAGGAAAAATATGATAAGGCCATGGAACAGTTCAATAATTTAAAGGGGCTGTTCGAGGAAAACATCGGAGGGATATAGATATGGAATATATGGAACGGAACGGCACCGCACCGCAGATTTTAATTGTGGATGATGTGGAAACGAATGTGATGATTTTAGAAAGCATCATTTCGGAGATGGGCTATACGCCCAGATGTGCCAGCAGCGCCTGCGAAGCAACAAAGCTGATTGCGGAGAAGCTGCCCCAGCTTATCCTTCTGGATGTGTTTATGCCGGAGATGGACGGGTATGAATTCTGTGAGCGGCTGAAAGAAAACCCCATTACAAGGGATATTCCAATTATTTTTATTTCAGCGGCGGATTCCAGCCAGGACAAGGAGCGGGGCTTTAAGCTGGGGGCTGTGGACTACATTGGAAAGCCCTTCGATATGGCAGAGGTGACCATGCGGGTGAAGAACCATCTGAAAATATATGAAATGCAGCAGGAGCTGGAGCAGAATAACCGCCGGCTCCACAGCGTCATCAGCAGCCAGGCAAGGCGGATTGAGGATGAGCAGAAGAATATCCTCTATGCCCTTGCAACCCTGGAGCAAGGCAAGGATTTTAATGTAGGCCGACATGTGGGGAATGTTTCCTATAACTGCCGCCTGCTGGCCCAGAGCCTGCAGTTCAGCCCGGAATTTACAGAAGACATTTCCGAAAGCTTTATCAACACCATTGAGGTGGCGTCCCGGCTCCACGACATTGGGAACATCCAAGCCCCCTGCAACCTGCTGCTTGGGACGGAGGAATGGAACGAGAGGGAACACGGGATTGTAAAGCAGCATGTGGAATGCGGGGCAGAGATTTTGGAACGGGTTTATGGCAGTACGCCGGAAAACAGTTTCCTGCCCATGGCAATTGAGATTGCCCGCTACCACCATGCAAGGTGGGACGGGAAGGGGTATCCCAGCGTCAAAGGGAAGGATATCCCATTATCGGCAAGAATTACCACAATCCTTGATATGTATGATACGCTCCTTGGGAAACGCGGCTATAAGGAGGCATACAGCAGCGAGGAAAGCCTGAAAATCATTGAAAAAGGCAGCGGCGTGCTGTTTGACCCGGAAATTGCAAATGTATTTTTTAAGGTACATAGGCAGTTCCACCATGACGAGGGATAGTGCGAACAGAATTGACAAATAGGGGTGAATATAGTACCATAGATGATATGGTGGGAATATGGTATAATAGCGATAGCTATGATACGGCCCGAAGCGAAGCGGAGTGGCATGGGCTTTAGCATACCATGTGCGGAGCATATGGTATAATAGCGATAGCTATGATACGGCCCGAAGCGAAGCGGAGTGGCATGGGCTTTACCATACCATGTGCGGAGCATATGGTATGATAGAAATTAATTTAGAGGAGTTAGCGGGTTATGATTACGGAACAGGAATTTCGTCGGATTGCAGTCTTTGTGAAGCAGAAGTACGGAATCGACCTTACAGGAAAACAAGTTTTGGTAAACGGTAGGATGGAGAATTACCTTCTGCGGAACGGTTACAGCGGATATGATGAATATATGACGAAAGTGGAGCGCAACCCTAAGGGGGAAGAAGCCCGGAACCTGATTAATGTGCTTACCACGAACCATACATATTTCATGCGGGAATTTGAGCATATGGACTACCTGAAAAAGAACGTGCTGCCCCAGATTAAGGCCAAAGAGGCTGCCAGGAAGGATGTCCGTATCTGGTCTGCGGCATCCTCGACGGGGGAGGAGCCTTATACCATTGCAATGGTGCTTAAGGATTTTTTCGGCATGGACCACAGCGGGTGGGACACAAGGGTGCTGGCTACAGACCTTTCCACAAAGGTGCTCCAGCAGGCCCAGAGGGGGAAGTATTTAAAGGAACAGATAGACCCTTTGCCGGAGAACTGGAAAAGGCGTTATTTTAAAAGGCTGAACGGGCTGGAATACCAGGCTGCGCCAGAACTGAAAAAAGAAGTGATTTTCCGGCAGTTTAACCTTATGAACCCATTTCCTTTCCGCAAGAAATTCCATGTGGTTTTTATGCGGAATGTAATGATATATTTTGACGATGCAACGAAGCAGGAACTTCTTCGGAAAGTTTACGACTATCTGGAGCCGGGAGGCTACCTGTTTGTTGGGACGACAGAATCCATTGACAGGAAAGGCAATAATTTCCAGTATATAGAGCCGTCCATATACCGTAAGTGATGAAGCGAGTAAGAGAGAAAGCAGGTAAACAGGATGCGTAAAATCAAAGTGTTAGTGGTAGATGATTCGATGCTGTTTCGTAATCTGTTGGTGCAGAGCCTGAGCGAGGACCCATATATAGAGGTAGTGGCCCAGGCAGGGGACGCTTATGCGGCGCGGGACGCAATCTTGAAATACCGCCCGGACGTAATGACGCTGGATGTGGAGATGCCGAGGATGGGCGGGATTGAATTTTTAAGGAAATTGCTGCCCCAGTACCCATTGCCGGTGGTTGTCATCAGCGCCCTGGACGAGAAAGTTTTTGACGCCATGGAAGCCGGGGCGGTGGACTTTGTATGCAAGCCCAGTACCGTAGACCGGGGTAAAGTCAGCGCCTTCCTTCGGAAAGAGCTGGGGACGAAGATAAAGATAGCTTCCACGGTTAAGGTCGGGAGGATGAAGCGGGCGGAAACTTTCCCAATCGGGGCCAAGAGCAGCCTGAAAAGCAATATGGTGGTTGCCATCGGGGCGTCTACCGGAGGGACGGAGGCTATTTACGATGTGGTACGCCAGTTCCGGAAAGATATCCCGGGCGTAGTGATTGTGCAGCATATGCCCCCGGGATTTACCCAGATGTATGCCAACCGATTGAATAACCAGTGCCAGGTTATGGTAAAAGAGGCAGTGACAGGCGACCGGGTGCTGCCGGGGCAGGTACTGATTGCCCCCGGGGATAAGCAGATGCGCCTGATAAAAGTCAATGGGATGTACCAGGTGGAGTGTAAGCACGGGGAAAAAGTCAGCGGGCACTGCCCTTCTGTAGACGTGCTCTTCCAGTCCGTCGCAAAGGCGGCGAAGAAAGATGCAGTGGGGGTAATCCTTACCGGCATGGGCGGCGATGGAGCCAAGGGGCTGCTGGAGATGCGAAACGCCGGAGCCATTACCATTGGGCAGGATGAAGCAAGCTGCGTTGTGTATGGGATGCCAAAAGTTGCTTTTGATATTGGGGCAGTCCAGTATCAGACGGAACTTTCAAATATAGCAAATAAAGTTTACAGTGTCTTAAAGGCAACTTAGAAAGGAGAACAGAGGATATGAAAATTTTACTGGCAGAGGATGATTTCGCAAGCCGTAAATTCATGACGAATTATCTGGAAAAGTATGGGGAATGCGACATTACTGTGGATGGGGAAGAAGCAGTGGACGCATTCATGATGGCATTGGAAGATGGAGAGCCTTACGACCTGATATGCCTTGATGTTATGATGCCGGTACTGGACGGCTACCAAGCCTTAAAGGCCATCCGTGACATTGAAAAGGAACGGGGGATTAAGGGCAATGACGGGGTGAAAATCATTATGACGACAGCCCTGAATGAAGAACGCAATGTGAAAAAAGCATTTGAGATGGGATGCACTATTTATTCCGGGAAGCCCATTGATTTGGAAAAATTTGAAAAAATACTGAAGAAGTTGGAACTGATATGATGGCAGCAGGAAAAAGAAGATTTAATAAGCACAATGGGAAGAAAGGGGGCTAAAAAATGGCAGAGGATTTTAACACAGACAGTATGCTGGATATGTTTCTATATGAAAGCGAGCAGTTATTAGGGGACCTCCAGAATACTGTGCTGGAGAAAAAGGACGAAGATTGTTTTGATGAAACCTCCATCAATGAGATTTTCCGTGTCATGCATACCATAAAGGGATCTTCTGGTATTATGATGTATGAGAATATCACAAAAGTATCCCACAAGCTGGAAGACGTATTTTACTATTTGAGGGAGTCCCATCCCGATAACGTCCCGCATTTGGAATTGGTAGACCATGTGCTTGACGTGGCTGATTTTATCACAGGGGAACTGGATAAGATTAAGGAGGGCGAAACGCCGGATGGCGATGAAACAAAGATAGTAGCAGATATTGACAGGTTTTTAAAGCGCCTGAAATCAGGGATTGAGGAGCAGGGCGAGGAACTGCCGCCGGAAAATGAATATGTGGCGCCCAGCCAGTTCTATATCGCGCCTACCGGGACGGAAAGCAATAAATATTTCAAGGCATCCATTTATTACCGGGGCGATACGGAAATGTGCAATATCAGGGCATATACGGCAGTGTATTCCTTGAAGGAGATTGCCGAGGATATGGAATATATGCCGGATGACATCATTACCAATGAGGACAGCGGCGCAGTGATTTTGGAAGACGGCTTCCATATGCTGATTAAGTGCCAGTGCACCAAAGACGATATTTTAAATGCCATCGGTGATACCTCCGGCATGGACCGGGTAGAAATCAACGACTGCACCAAGCAGGAGTTTGAAATGGGTTTCCATGACCATGGGCCGGAACATATTGTCATTGAGCTTGAAGATAAGAAAGAAGCAGAAAAGGAAAAGAAGAAGGAGCCTACCCCCGGGGATTATGTCATCAAAGGCAAGGAAACCGGGAAAGGGAAAAAACTGGCAAAGAGCCAGCCGAAGCCTTCCCACAAGCAGTCCTACATCAGCGTAAACGTAGAGAAGATGGACGCCCTGATGGATATGATTGGGGAGCTTGTCATTTCCGAGGCGGTAGTTTTGCAGAACCCAGACTTAAAGGTGCCCGGGCTTGACCTTACGAATTTCCAGAAGGCTGCTGGGCAGCTGTCTAAGATTACCACTGAGCTGCAGGATGTAATTATGTCCATGCGTATGATGCCGCTGACGAATACCTTCCAGAAGATGAACCGTATTGTCTTTGATGTTTCCCGGAAGCTGGGGAAGGACATTGAGCTGGAAGTCATCGGCGAGAACACAGAAGTGGATAAGAATATTATTGAGCATATTTCTGACCCATTGATGCACTTAATCCGTAATTCTGTGGACCATGGTATTGAAGATAAGGAAGACCGTATTGCCGCAGGGAAGAACCCCAGGGGCAAGATTACCCTGGAAGCTAAAAATGAAGGCGGCAAGGTATATATCATTGTCCGCGACGACGGCAAGGGACTGAATAAAGAGGTGCTCTACAATAAGGCAAGGGCAAACGGCCTGATTGGGAACCGCCCCATGTCTGATTTTTCCGACCGGGAAATTTACCAGTTCATTACATACGCAGGGTTTTCTACCAAGGAACAGGTAACGGAGTATTCCGGCCGCGGCGTTGGGATGGACGTGGTAGTGAAGAATATCCAGGCCATCGGCGGCAAGCTGGAAATCGACAGCATGGAAGGCGCCGGTTCTGAAATGATTATGAAAATCCCGCTGACCTTGGCTATTATTAATGGGATTGTGATGCAGGTAGCTTCTTCCACCTTTGTTATTGAAACAAATGCCGTAAAGGAATTTGTCAGGATTAGCAAAGAGATGATTGTAAAGGAGCCAAACGGCGAGGAATACGTGATGCTCCGGGGAGAATGTTATCCTTTTATCCGGCTGAACGAATTTTACCATCTGTCCGATACAGTTACGGACATTGAAGATGGGATTGTCGTGCTTTTGGAGCACGAGAACAAATATATCAGCGTATTTATCGACCAGTTAATTGCAGAGCAGGAAATCGTAGTTAAACCGATTCCCTCCTATGTAAAAAGGGTGCGGGGCATTTCAGGCTGTACCCAGCTTGGGGATGGGAGCATTGCATTGATTCTGGATATTGCTGGTTTAATTGTTGGGCAGGAAAGGAGTTAAGCCATGGCAGAAGAATTGATGGATGTATTGAATGAGATAGACGAACTGGATGATCTGGACGAACTGGGGGAAGATACCCAGAAAGGGAAATTCATGACGTTCCGCATTGGGGAGGAATGCTATGGGATTGCGATTAATTATGTCAGTGAGATTATCAGCGCCCAGACCATTACCCCCGTCCCGGAAGTAGAGGATTACATCAAGGGGCTTATCAACATCAGGGGTAAAATCATACCTGTCATTGATGTGAAGGTTCGCTTTAAGCAGGAGCCCTTTGAATATATGGACCGTACCTGTATTATTGTTATTGATGTGAAATCCACAACCGTAGGGCTTGTGGTAGAGCAGATTGCAGACGTGATTACCGTGGACGAGAAGAGTATTATCCCACCTCCATCGTTGAATCAAAACAGTTATGGAAGAGATCGGTATGTGTTTGGCTTAGTGAGGGTATCAGACGAAGTGAAGCTGTTGTTGGACCCAGAAAAGCTAATCAGGGATGAAGACCCCACAATGCCGGAATAGCAGGAAGGGCCCAAAATTTTGTGACGGGAAGACAACAAGGAGGATGATGAAAAATGAGTAGCGTTAAAATGAGGACACGGTTAATTGCCGGCTTTGGGATTATAGGACTGCTGATTCTTATAATGGGCATAATCAGCTATAATGTTCTGGCATCTTCTGATGCAGATACCATGAAGGAACAGATTATCTTGGTAGTCCTGCTTGCGGCCACATTGGGATTTTCGGTATTCCTGTCTGTCAGCATTATCAGGGATATCCGCCTTTCTTTGGAGATTTTAAGCGAAGCTGCAAGGGAAATCGCAATGGGCAATGCAAATATTACACTCAAAAAGTTAAAGGATGATGAATTCGGCGCAGTTGTGGATGAATTCCAGAAAATAGTAGATAACATCAAGTACCAGGGCGAAATTTCTGAGAAAATTGCAGCCGGCGACCTGACTGTGGAAGTAAAGCCAAAAAGCAGCAAGGACGTTTTGGGCAATGCCTTGGAGGACATGGTAAAAGAGAACCACAAGATGCTTTCCGATATCAGGGAATCCACCATGCAGGTAACAGTAGGCGCAGAACAGGTTTCCGATGCCAGCCAGGCATTGGCTCAGGGAGCAACCCAGCAGGCAAGCGCAACAGAAGAAATTACTGCATCCATGAATGAGATTGCAGAACGGACAAAGGTAAATGTAGAGCAGATTAATGAAGCAAATGACTTGGTGGAAAATATGGGGAAAGAAGCCATTACCATCAATGACAGCATGTCAGAGATGATGGGTGCAATGACAGACATTAACGAGGCTTCTGAGAATATTTCCAAGATTATCAAAGTCATTGACGATATTGCTTTCCAGACCAACATCCTTGCGCTGAACGCAGCAGTGGAAGCGGCAAGGGCCGGCATCCATGGGAAAGGCTTTGCAGTGGTTGCAGAGGAAGTGCGGAACCTTGCAGGAAAGAGCGCTTCTGCAGCAAGCGAAACGGCAGAAATGATTGAGGATTCTATCCACAAGGTTGGCCTTGGCTCCAAGCTTGCACAGGAAACCAGCGGTTCCCTGTCAGAAATCATGCATAAGATTGAGCAGGTGGTAGAACTGACCCACAGCATTGCAGTGGCGTCCAATGACCAGGCAACAGCAGTGACACAGATTGACCAGGCAATTAACCAGGTATCCCAGGTAACCCAGACCAATTCCGCTACCAGCCAGGAATGTGCGGCGGCCAGCGAGGAGCTGTCCAACCAGGCGGCAACACTCCGCCATCTGGTTGGGAATTACAAGCTGCGGAATGTGGATAACAGCTTTGTAAGTATGCAGGAAACCAATAATTACCGTGCACCGGAGGAGAATGAAAAGATTATTTCCCTGGAAGGTGATTTTGGGAAATACTAATCGTGTAACTGAATAAGGCGCAGACTGAATATGTTTTGGTAAAGCCAAGGGGCTGCTGCAAAACAAAGGGATCCTATCACATACCATATGGTAAAATTTAAATGGTATGTTGTGGGAAATCCTTGTTTTGCAGCAGCCTTTTTGTGCATTTTTCCAGAAGTTATTTGTTCCGCTTCTTGCTGCGCTGCCTGTAAAGGATATTTGATATTATAGGAAATATCAAGTAAATTCAGGACGATTTATCAAAATATGGATATAGTGATAAATGTAATAACAGAAATAAGAAAAATGCAACATTTTATTTAAAAATGTTGCATTTTTCTTACACTATATATATCGAACGGAACATAAAATACTTAACAGAGAAATGCAAAAAAATATAAAAATTTTTGGCAAGTCTATTTACTTGAACGTAAACATACCAGCATACCATGTTTCTTTTTTTATTTCTTGCAGGCTTAGACCTGCTCTGCGTGGAATTTCCACATAATCCAGTATTTTTAAATATTAGCCAGATATGTCCTGGCATTGTTGCAAACCGTTTTTTTTACATATAGGGATTAGGGTGTCAAAAGGGTATGAGCGTAGCACCAAAGGTGCTTTTGACACCCTAATCATATAGGGCAATGTCCCATATATGGAAATGCAACTGATGTAAATAAAGAGTTGCATTTCCAAAACCAATATAACGGGGATTCCGGGAAAAGAACAGGAGGTTTGCAATGTTAAAGTTATCCGTTAAGCCGGGGGAATACGTTCTGATCGGCGAGGACATTAAGGTGGTGTTCACCGGGGGCAGTTCCAACAACCTTCGGATTCTGGTAGATGCGCCGAAAGCCTACAACATTGTAAGGAGCGAAGCCTTAGGGCGCTATGGGATGGCGGCAGGGTCTGGGAATGAAGTGAAGCATTACAGGGACGATGGGACAGTTAATGCTGCTGGTATTGTAGCTAAGACACAGGTTGTTGCTGAATATGGGAAAAATGAAGTCAGCAGTAGGGGCAGCAGATAAAAAACTTTCAACACTTGCAAAGAAAGCAAATGGCGGCGTAGCAGTTACACTTAAGTCTGGGGACAGCTACACAAAAGATGGTGTAACAAAAACGGCTGTAACCAAGCCAGAAGCAGCAAAAGACGTTTATGATGCTATTTCAGCCCTTGCAAAAGATGGAACCAAGTCGGTAACAATTGGAACAGATACCAATGCAAAGACATGGACGATTATTGCTGATGGCGATGAAGAGGATGCAGAATCTTATAAAGTTCATATGGATACGCTCCTTTCCATGATCCATGACGGGGACGTTGTAAATGATGGAACCAATACTTATACAGTTATTGGCGACATTGGAACCCCTGCAGAAAACGGAAGCACAGAGAAAACCATCTCCGCAGCAGATGCATATACAAAAATTGCAGAAGAACTCCAGAAGGCAAGCAGCATCGGTACAGACGAGGGCAAAGCAGCATCCGTTACAAGTGATGGCAAAGGAAACTTTACCATTACAAAAGGAAGTACCATGGTACAGGAAGAACTATCCTTCAACCTCCATGTTGGGGCAGACGCTGATATGACAAATAAGATTGGCGTAACAATTGAAGCTATGGACGCAGCAAGCCTTGGCATCAAGGGATTAGATGTAATTGGTAAAGATGCAGACGGCAGGAATATCAACGATGGGGGCGTTGCAGCAACTTATGCCATTGACGCTATCGCAGACGCAATCTCCAAAGTATCCGCACAGCGTTCCGCATTAGGTGCAGTGCAGAACCGTTTAGAGCACACCATTGCCAACCTGGATAACGTAGTTGAAAATACTACAGCAGCAGAATCCCGCATCCGCGATACTGACATGGCAGAGCAGATGGTGGAGTACAGCAAAAACAATATTCTTGCGCGAGAGTGTCATATGATCTGTGTAAATTGTCCAGACTGCAATTCTGATTTTATCGAATTGTCAAAATCCTGTAAAGGCGAAAACCCTTGCCTTGACAGGATTCTGGCAATTCGAGTTATATTAATCAAGCAGTCAATGAGAATATTCAGACAATTTACTTACACAGTTTAGATGACAAAGCCAACGTTTGAGTCTGAAGTGGCAAAAATGATGGATACAAAATAGTCTGCAAGTTGTAGACTATTTTGTATCTATGTTGTTTGGCGCTAAACTGTCAGAATTAACAAGTTATTTCTAAACAATTCCTAACGATTTATCATTATAAAATTTCGTTCATATATGATGCAAGTGTGGGCAGTTTTACAAATAAAGAGAGAACTGGTTTATATTTTGACCAGTCCACTGTACAAAGAAAGATATGCTACCACAATTCTAATGAATCTTCCGCATCTACCCACGTCTGCATACCACCATCAAGATACAGTGTTGCATATTCAAGTGGGTTGTCTATAGCCAAAGCATTTAAGGCACATTCAGAACATGGCGTTGTTTTTAATCCTTTTTCCGCTTTTCCGCAGTCTATCCGTAAAACATATCCGTCAAAAGTGGTTACGTCAATACAGTTATGGAGCATATTATATGTTGCATGAATAAACCTCATATCTTTTTCGTCCTTTCTTCTTGTGTTTTTGAGAAATTGAGAAATTTGCGAAAGCATTCCAATCAATTCTTCCTGTCCTGTTCATATTACGTTATAATTTGTTACAGGTTTTTCTTACCCTTATTTTTTCCCTTATGAGGGTTCGTAACACGAGGGAAAAGGATATAACACAAGGGAAAGTCCAAGGGCAAACACACTTGCTATAAATTTAGTGTTTTCAAGGGTTTGCGGACTTTTTGGAGATAAGATATAACAATTATTAAATGCTATAAAAAGTGTCTTATCAGAATTTCCATTTGCCGCGTTGTCATCCGTTGACGTAGCCCCGCTACGCCGCCTTCTTCCGCCTTGCAGATGGAAATTTATTCTGCGTAAAATTCGTCGACATTTAATCGCCGGAGTAATACAATTCATAGTACAAAAGGTTTCCGCCACAAAGTCAGGCAGCGGTTTTGCAGCCTGCTGGACACGCCAATACTGAAGCTGGGAAAGACACAAAATACCGGGAACTGCCGTCCGCAGTTATCATAGTGGAGATTGGAAGTGCTTAAGAATCCCAGCGCCGCCATATTTATAGAAAATTAATATTTTGCCCATTGTATACACTGCTGTCTTTGTATATAATGATATTCAGTGAGTTTTAGATATTTTCCCAGGGGATGCCCTCCTGCCCCACCAAATCAGGCAGCAGGACGGCGGGCGCACATATGGCGCGGCGCCTTGGGAAAGGCAAAAAGAAGGAGATACCATGGCAAAGAGGTTCAGCAGGGTACAGACCATAGCCCTAGGATTTTTATTGATTATTGCAGCGGGGACGATACTTTTAATGCTGCCTGCCGCATCCCGGGACGGGCAGAGCGCAGGGTTTTTAAATTCGCTTTTTACCGCAACCAGCAGCACCTGCGTGACGGGGCTGGTAGTAGTGGACACTTACACTAACTGGACGCTGTTTGGGCAAATAGTTATCCTTATGCTGATTCAGGCAGGGGGCCTTGGGTTTATTACGATCGGCATCTTTTTCTCAATTTTCCTGAAACGGAAGATTGGCTTAAAGGAGCGGAATTTAATACAGGAAAGCGTCAATACCCTGCAGATTGGCGGGACGGTGCGCCTGGTAAGGAAAATCGTCTGCTACACCGCAGTGATAGAGGGGACAGGGGCTTTGCTCCTGATGGTAAGGTTTATCCCCAAATTTGGCTGGTTAAAGGGAATCTGGTATGGCATTTTCCATTCTGTTTCTGCCTTCTGCAATGCCGGGTTTGACTTAATGGGGCAGTTTGAGCCTTATGGTTCCCTTACCATGTATTATGATGACGTACTGGTAAACCTTGTAATTATGGCGTTGATTTTAATAGGCGGTATTGGCTTTATTGTGTGGGATGATATTTCCATCCATAAATGGAGGGTAAGAAAGTACCTGCTGCACACGAAAATTGTGCTGGCTATGACGCTGGTTTTGACGGTAGGGGGCAGCATTTTATTCTATGTGTTTGAACAGGGGAACCTTCTGGCAGGCATGGATATGAAAGGGCAGGTTTTAAGCTCCCTGTTTGGGGCGGTGACGCCCAGGACGGCTGGGTTTAATACTATAGATACTGGGGCTTATTCAGAGGGCACAAGGCTCCTTACCATACTGCTGATGTTTATTGGGGGAAGCCCTGGTTCCACGGCAGGCGGGGTTAAGACTACCACAATGATGGTGATTCTTTTGTATATCTGGTCCAACCTCAGGAATAAGAAAGGGCTGAATATTTTTGGCAGAAGGCTGGATGAAGATTCCGTCAAAAAGGCAAGTACAGTATTTTTCATAAACCTGCTGCTGGCCTCGGCTTCGTCTTTGCTGATGTTTGGGCTGGAAGGATCCATGGCTATGTCTGATGTTTTGATGGAGATTTTTTCAGCCATTGGGACGGTAGGGATTTCCACAGGGATTACAAGGGACGTTACCGTGGCGTCAAAATACCTGCTAATTTTACTGATGTACAGCGGCAGGATTGGGAGTATGTCCTTTGCCCTTTCATTTACGGAGAAGAAGCAGGGCTCTTTGGTGCGCCTGCCCATCGAGCGGATCACGATTGGCTAAAAGAGCCGGCGTCAGGGACTCCAGCAGGATTAGCAGTGCGTACGGCAATAGGATTAGGAGGGAATGGGATGAAATCAATTCTGGTAATTGGAATTGGAAGGTTTGGGAAACATTTATGCGATAATCTGGTAAAAAACGGGAATGACGTAATGGCAGTGGACCAGGTGGAAGAAAAGCTGGAGGATATCCTGCCTATTGTCACCAGCGCAAAAATCGGGGACTGTACAAGGGAAGAAGTATTAAAAAGTTTTGGCGTCCGTAATTTTGATATCTGTTTTGTCTGTATTGGCACTAATTTCCAGAGCAGCCTGGAGGTTACCAGCCTGCTGAAAGATTTGGGCGCGCCCTATGTCATCAGCAAGGCCACCAGGGACATTCAGGCTAAGTTCCTGCTGCGGAACGGCGCGGATGAAGTAGTTTATCCCGACCGGGACATTGCAAAGCGGATTGCCGTTAAAGTCAGCGCCAACCATGTGTATGACTATTTGGAAATGGGCGAATATTCCATTTATGAAATCCAGCCTTTGGACGAGTGGGTTGGGAAATCCATTAAGCAAATGAATTTCCGTGTAAAGTACAACGCCAATATTTTGGGGATTAAGCAGGAGGGGCATACCAGCCTGCTGCCGGATGCGGATTATGTGTTCCGCAAGGAAGACCATCTGATGGTAATTGGGCAAAAAGAGGATATTGACCGGATTTTAAAGCGGCTTTAGCCTGTAAACAGGAAAATATGGATTTGCATGGTGCAGATAGGGCGTTTGCCATCATATCATGTACAAAAGAAAAAGGAGAAATGAAATGTTTCAACCAATCATAGAGCTTGATGGCAGGATTCTTCTGTTTATCCAGGAATTCCTGCGCCTGGAATGGCTGGACCCAATTGTGCTGGCCTTAACCAGCCTGGGGAATGGGGGCATTGTCTGGATTGTGCTGGCGGCTTTGCTTCTGGCACAGAAGAAATACCAGAAAGCAGGGCTGGCTATGGCTGTTTCCATGCTGCTGGGGTTTCTGGTGACTAATGTAATCCTGAAAAATTGGGTCTGCCGCCCAAGGCCATACACCGTAATTCCAGAACTCCATGCGCTGGTGACGGCAGCAGACTGGTCCTTCCCCTCCGGCCATTCCACCAGCTCCATAGCGGCTGCGGCAGCCATGTATTGCAGGACGCCCCGTTACCTTGGGGTTCCGGCGTTAGCCCTTGCCATACTGATCTGCCTGTCCCGCCTGTATGTGGGGGTGCATTATCCCACCGACGTGCTTTTTGGGATATTGGCAGGCCTGGTTTCTGCATGGGGAGCCCTGCAGGTTACAGGCACGCCCTGAGTTATGGCGCAATAGTAAAAAATATATTTTTTTATAGAAAAGAGGACATAATATGCCACAAGGAAACCCCAGGCCGGGAGAGATCTACCGGCACTTTAAACAGAACTTATACCAGGTCCTTACGGTTGCCGAACATTCTGAAACAAAAGAGCCGCTGGTAATTTATCAGGCGCTGTACGGCAGGTTCCAGACGTATGCAAGGCCCCTTGGGCTGTTTGTCAGCCCGGTAGATGTGGAAAAGTACCCAAATGCCCCACAGGAATACCGTTTCCAGCTTACGGAGCCCCAGGAGGGCGCAGGGACAGCCCCGGATTCCAAGGGAGGGGGCGTCCCGAAAAACAGCCTTTCGGGCGGTACCCCAGAAGAAAAAATGATGGCGTTCTTTGATGCAAGGACCATGGAGGAAAAATATGGGATTCTGCTGGAAATGCGAAGCTGCATTACAGACCGTATGATAAATAATATGGCGGTTGTGCTGGATGTGGTAATTGAAGAAGGGGAGCTGGACCAGCGTTATGAGGAACTGAAACACTGCGTGCGTACCTTCCAGAAATATGAAGTGGAACGGATGTAGAGCAGGGAACGCATAGAAGCCCAAACAGATAGGAAAAGGAGGTTGCCCCTCCTTTTTTTATGTGCTAAAATAAACGTATCAGAAGGAGTTTCACTGGATTGGTTTACAGAAAAAATGTCAGAAAGGATTCGGTACAGGTATGTTGCTTTTGATTAAGAATGGAACGGTGATAAACCCGGGGGACAGGACGGAAATGAAGGCGGATGTCCTGGTGGAACACGGGCTGATTCAGAAAATCGCCCCCGGGCAGGCCATAAAAGCGGACCGCACGATTGATGCAGAGGGCTGCTATGTCATGCCGGGGTTTATTGATATGCATGTGCATTTGCGCGACCCGGGGATGGAGCATAAAGAAACGGTAGAAACAGGGGTGCGGGCAGCCGTCCGCGGGGGCTTTACCACGGTGGTGGCGATGCCCAACACAAAGCCTGTGGTGGACAATGCAGACGTGGTGAATTATGTCCACAACAAAGCGAAAAATATTGGCCTTGCGCAGGTACTGCAGGCAGGGGCAGTCACAAAAGGGCAGCGGGGGGAAACCCTGTCCGACATAGAGGGGATGGTGGAAGCCGGGATCCCAGCGATCAGCGAGGACGGGAAATCCGTGATGAACGCCCAGCTTTACCGGGAAGCCATGACGCTGGCTGTCAAATATGACATTCCGGTCCTTGCCCACTGCGAGGACATCAATATGGTAAACGGCGGCGTAGTCAACGCTGATGAAAGCACGGAGAAAATGCGTCTGAAAGGGATCAGCAATGCGGTGGAAGACGTAATTGTGGCAAGGGACATTACGCTGGCAAAAGAAACCGGCGCTGCATTGCATCTTTGCCACTGCTCCACCAAGGACAGCGTAAAAATGATTGGCTTGGCAAAACAGGAAGGCATACGGGTTACGGCAGAAGCCTGTCCCCACCACTTTATCCTGACAAGCAGCGATATCAAGGAAAACGACGCCAATTATAAGATGAACCCGCCCCTGCGCACCAGGGAAGACGTAGAAGCGCTGCGGGAAGGCCTGAAAGCAGATATCATCGACGTAATTGCCACAGACCATGCCCCCCATACCGCAATTGAAAAAGGCGTGGGGATCCGGAAAGCCCCCTTTGGGATTGTAGGGCTGGAAACAGCCGCTGCCCTTACGATGACTGAACTGGTGGACAAGGGGTGGATTACCATCATGCAGATGGCTGAGAAAATGAGCTATAACCCAGCCAAAATCCTAGGCCTTGACAAAGGCGCTGTGGAAGAAGGGAAGGCAGCGGATTTAGTTGTTTTTGATGCCGGGAAGGAATATACCATTGATCCGAAAGAGTTCTGTTCCAGAGGGAAAAACACCCCGTTTGCAGGCTGGAAGGTAAAAGGGATGGTAATGGCTACCGTAGTAGGGGGGAAAGTTGCATTTGAGCGCCAAAAGGAGGAAACATTATGATTGACAAATTAATCCATAAAATTAAAAAGACGAAAGCCCCCATTGTAGTGGGCTTGGATCCCATGTTAAGCTATATCCCAGAGCATATCCAGAAAAAGGCCTTTGAAGCCCATGGGGAAACCCTTGAAGGGGCAGCGGAAGCAATCTGGCAGTTCAACAAGGAGATTGTGGACCATACTGCTGATTTGATCCCGGCAGTCAAGCCCCAGATTGCCATGTACGAGCAGTTTGGGATCCCGGGCCTTGAGGCCTTTAAGAAAACCGTTGATTACTGCCATGGGAAAGATTTAGTGGTAATCGGGGATGCCAAGCGGGGGGACATAGGCTCCACCTCCGCGGCATATGCGGCAGGACATCTTGGCACTGTAACAGTTGGGGGCAGCGCCTTCCGCCCCTTTGATGAAGATTTCCTTACGGTAAACCCCTATTTGGGCACTGACGGGGTAAAGCCTTTTGCCGACGTCTGCCGGGAGGAGAAGAAAGGCCTGTTTATCCTGGTTAAGACCTCTAACCCTTCCAGCGGGGAATTTCAGGACCAGATAGCTGACGGCCGCCCTCTTTACGAGCACGTAGGGGAACTGGTGGCGAAATGGGGCGAAAGCTGCATGGGGGAATCCTACAGCCAGATTGGGGCAGTCGTAGGGGCTACCTACCCGGAAATGGGGAAGGTATTAAGGAAAATTATGCCGAAAAACTATATCCTGGTGCCGGGTTACGGCGCACAGGGCGGAAAAGGCGCAGACCTGGTGCATTTCTTTAATGAGGACGGGCTGGGCGCAATTGTAAACTCCTCAAGGGGGATTATTGCAGCATATAAGCAGGAAGCCTATGTCAAATTTGGGCCGGAACAGTTCGGGGAAGCGTCCCGGGCGGCTGTGGAGGATATGATAAAAGATATCAATGGAGCGTTAGGCCTGTAAAAGGCAAGCGGGGAAACATGCTTTGCACCCAAAGGGCATGTTTTCCGGCACGTTCAGGCAGAAATGACAGAAAACAATTTTTCAGGAGAAGAATATGGCAGAAAAATATAAGGAACAGGCAGTTATCATCCGGCAGGAAGAAATTTCCTATGGGATTTACAGCATGTGGCTGAAAACAGACAGAATTGCAGCGCTGGCAAAGCCCGGGCAGTTTTTGTCCGTCTATTGCCATGAAGGCAGCAGGCTTTTGCCCCGCCCTATCAGCATCTGTGAAACTGACCAGGCGGACCGGGCAGTCCGGATTGTGTACCGGGTAGCAGGGAAGGGGACGGAGGAATTGTCCGGGATGCGGACCGGGGGGAGCCTTGAAATCGTGGGGCCTTTGGGCAATGGGTTCCCATTAAAAGAGAAAAAAGCATTTTTGATTGGGGGCGGCATCGGGATTCCCCCCATGCTGCAGCTTGCAAAAGAACTGGCCTGCGAAAAGCAGATTATTTTAGGCTACCGGGATTTCCTGTTTTTACATAAGGAATTTAAAAAGCAGGGGAAGCTGTATGTGGCGACTGAGGACGGCAGCTACGGCACAGAGGGGAATGTGCTGGACGCTATCCGGGAAAATGGGCTGGATGCGGAAATAATTTATGCCTGCGGGCCCGCCCCCATGCTCCGGGCTATCAAAGCCTATGCCGGGGAAAAAAAGATTGAGTGCTGGCTGTCCTTGGAGGAGCGGATGGCATGCGGCATCGGGGCATGCCTTGCCTGCGTCTGCAAATCAAAGGAACGGGACAGCCATACGAATGTAAATAACAAGCGGATTTGTAAAGAAGGCCCAGTATTCCGTGCAGAGGAGGTAGAATTTTAATGAACACAAAAGTAAAGCTGGCAGGTGTTACATTGAAGAATCCCGTTATGACGGCATCCGGGACTTTCGGCTCCGGGGCGGAATATGCTGAATTTGTCGATTTGAACCGTTTAGGGGCAGTAGTGACAAAAGGCGTTTCCAGTGTGCCGTGGGAAGGCAACCCCACCCCAAGGATTGCAGAAACTTACGGCGGCATGCTCAATGCGGTTGGCCTGCAGAACCCGGGGATTGGATTGTTTGTGGAGCGGGACATCCCATTCCTGATGAAATACGATACAAAAATCATTGTCAATGTCTGCGGGAAAACCACGGAGGATTACTGCGAGGTTGTCAGGCGCCTTGCAGGGCAGCCTGTGGACATGCTGGAAATCAATATTTCCTGCCCAAATGTAAAAGAAGGCGGCATTGCCTTCGGGCAGGACCCAAAGGCTGTGGAGGAAATCACGAAAGAAGTGAAAAAATACGCGAAGCAGCCTGTGATTATGAAGCTTAGCCCCAATGTGACAGATATCACAGAGATGGCACGGGCGGCAGAAGCAGGCGGGGCGGACGCCTTATCCTTAATCAACACTATAACCGGCATGAAAATAGATATCCACCGCAGGGCGTTTGCCCTTGCCAATAAGACGGGAGGGCTGTCCGGCCCGGCCATCCACCCCGTAGCCGTGCGGATGGTCTATGAAACAGCCCATGCAGTAAACATCCCCATTATCGGCATGGGCGGCGTTTCCACGGCAGAAGACGCGCTGGAGCTGATCCTTGCAGGAGCCACCGCTGTGTCCGTAGGCACCGCTAATTTCCATAACCCCACAGCCACAGTGGAGATTGTGGAAGGGATTTTGGAGTATATGGAGGAGTATGGGGTGAAGGATATTGCAGAACTGGTGGGCGGGGTGGACCAGTAGCTTTCTGACAATAGCGGCATATCCGTTACAGGAAAAAAAGGGCTGCACCGTTAAGGTAGCAGCATGTAAATTACTCCAACAGTAAAATGTTGGAGTAATTTAGGATTTATATGGAATTTATAAAACAAAAGAGGAGGAGCATCATGGAAAGAGTAAAAAAGAGGGTATTGTCCACATGTTTCCTATGGGCCGCAGCCTTGGTTTTATCTTTAAGCGTCCCATCCAAAACGGCCATTGTCCACGCGGAAACAATGGTATACGTAACACCCACCGGCACAAAATACCATTCCCGTATCTGCGGGAACGGCAACTATACCTTGGCAACGTTATCAGAAGCTTTGGCAAGAGGGCTGACGCCATGCAGCAAATGTTATGGCAGCGGTTACAGCCCAGACCCGGAGCCAGCCCCTGCCCCACAGCCAGACCCGAACCCAGCCCCGCAGCCAGAACCGACCCCTGCGCCAAAGCCTGTGAAAATCAATAAGTCATCCATCCTACTGGTAAAAGGGCAGTCTGCAAAGCTGAAACTCACCAATGCATCGGGCTCTGTGTCGTGGAGTTCTTCCAAAAATTCCGTTGCCACCGTTTCTGCGAACGGCAAAGTGACAGCAAAGAAAAAGGGGAAGGCAGTCGTTACCGCAAAGACGGCTGCCGGTACCAAGACATGCAATGTAACTGTGGAAGACCCAAAGTTAAACATGAAAAAAATTTCTTTGGAAGTGAAACAGAAAAAAATTTTAAAATTATCCGGCTGCAAACACTCTGTAAAATGGGCCACCAGTGATTCCTCCATTGCGAAAGTCAGCAAAGGCAGGGTTATCGCTACGGGCGTAGGCACTGCTAAAATCACTGCTAAAGCCCATGGCAAAAAAATCACATGCAAGGTCACGGTGAAGAAGCCAAAGGTGGAGAAAGTTGTCCTGGCGAAATCTTCCCTCCGGATGGGTTATGGAAAGTGGGAAGAAATAAAAGTCCGCACCGTGCCCGCAGATGCCTTGGATTATTATGATATTTCTGTGAAAACCTCCAATGCATCCATCGTCAGCGCATCCGCAGATAACTATGATTGCCTGATAAATCTGGAAAGCAAGTATGCATCTGGCAAAGCATTAATTTCTGTTTCCGTAGGCGGCATCTCGGCGCAATGCAGTGTAACAGTAGCCCCGGATCCTGTAGAAACTTTACAATTAAGCGATGAGTTTCTTTTCCTAGATTACCCAGATGGCTACACCAGCATTTCTTATGAGGCGGAACCATACGGGGCTGCCAAATATTATGAGCCAATATGGAAAAGCGGAAATGAAAATGTTGCCATAGTAAAGGCCAGCCCTGCAAGGGGCTATGCCAATATCCAAGCAGTAGGGGAGGGGGAAACAGATATTACCCTGACCCTTGGGAACAAAACGGCAATCTGCCATGTTGTAGTCCGGCAATAAATGTTCCAGAAAGTATCCATGGCTTGGCGCTTCATTTGGCTTTTCTAAAAGGAGTAGGGTGTCAAAAGCACCTTTGGTGCTACGCTCATACCATATATTGCTATTGCAAATGTATTTGCACATCAATATATGGTGTAGAGCGGGTGCATCGCACCATTTTGACACTCTAATCCTAAAAGATAGAAAAAGTGCAAAACCCATTTGGAATATTCTTAAAATGGCTTTTGCACTTTTTTGGCTGCTGCACAAATATTAATATCGTGCCTTGCTGCTTGTTATTCCCAGCGCAAGGTCTGCCCCGGCAAAGCGAGGGTACTTCCACGAAGGGTATCCATAACCTTTCCAGCATCAAAAGGTAAGGCCCATACCTATGATTATTCGCAGCCCCAAAACGGCAAAAATAGTTGAATCTCAACCATAAATGTGGTAAAATTGGGAAAATATTTCATCGCGCTTTATGTATGTTTATGGATAGAAAGGAACAGCCAGATATGGAAAATTACAAGAAAGAATTTATTGAATTTATGGTGGACTGCCAGGTATTGAAATTTGGCGAATTTATTTTAAAGAGCGGGAGGAAATCCCCATTTTTTATGAACGCAGGCGCCTATGTGACAGGCGCGCAGCTCCGCAAGCTGGGGGAATACTATGCCAAGGCAATCCATGCCCATTACGGGGATGATTTTGACGTGCTGTTTGGGCCGGCTTACAAGGGGATCCCCCTGAGCGTTGCCACCACAATGGCATACAGCGAACTGTATGGGAAGGAAATCCGCTACTGCTCCAACCGCAAGGAAGCCAAGGACCACGGGGATGCAGGGATTCTTTTGGGGAGCAAGCTGAAAGATGGGGACAAGGTAGTGATTATTGAGGACGTCACCACCTCCGGCAAATCTATGGAAGAAACCGTCCCCATTATCCGTGCGCAGGCGGATATCCAGATCAAAGGGCTGATGGTGTCCTTAAACCGTATGGAAAAAGGAAAAGGCGATAAGAGCGCCCTGGAAGAAATCAAGGAGCTTTATGGATTTGACACAAATGCCATCGTTTCCATGGCAGATGTGACAGAATACCTGTATAATAAACCATATCATGGAAATATATATATTAATGACGAAATAAAAGCAGCCATAGACAGTTACTATGCACAGTATGGGGCGTAATGGAGGGAATAAGATGAATGAGAAAATATATAAGACAATGGCTGTGACAGGCGCAGGGAACATTGCCCTTGGGGTAGTAATCCTGATCAGCGGGATCGCCTGCGGTGTTGTGGCAATCGTAAGCGGTGGAAGGCTTTTGAAACGGAAATCAGATATCATATTTTAAAGGATGAAGAATTGAAAAAGGATTATAAGGCGATACTCCGGATATGCAGTAAAATCATGTTCGGGGTCTATATTATTTGTTTGGCGTATTTCTTGTTTTTTGCGGAGAGCACTGGCCGTACCTTTGAGGGAAGGACCTACCACTATAATTTGGAACTGTTTAAGGAAATCAGGCGTTTTATCGTGCACCGCCATACGTTGGGGACCAAGGCAGTGATGCTGAACCTTGTAGGGAACATTGTGGCTTTCCTGCCTTTTGGCTTTTTCCTGCCCATCCTGTACCCAAGGTGCAGGTCCTTCCTGCGCACCGTGTTTTTCAGCTTTGAGTGCAGCCTGGTTGTTGAAACCATCCAGTTGGTGTCAAAGGTGGGCAGCTTTGACGTGGACGACATGCTGCTCAATACCATTGGGGGCGCGCTGGGATGCCTGATTTTCCATTGGATGAACCGGATAAGGAGAGAATATGAAACGAAAGAAAAAAAATAGTTTTAAATTTGCCGGGAAAAAACATTCCAAAAGGGGCAAGCTGTCCCTTTCCCTTGCAGTGTGCTCCTGCATTGCGGCAGTAGGGATGGTGGTGTTTTCCATCCAGAGCGGCGGGCAGGCCAATGTGTATATCGGGTGCGCTGGGCTGTTTACCCTGCTCCTGTCAGCAGTGTCGTTTTTGATTGGGCTTACAAGCCTGCGGGAAGAAAGCTATAAGCTGTTCCCGGTGCTGGGGAGCGTATGTTCTGGCCTTATCCTGGCGGGATGGGCGGCTATTTATGCGCTGGGGTTCTATGTGTAGCCTTGCAGGCGCTTAAGGGCCTCCTGCCAGGGGAGGGGCAGCAAGGAAGGGAGCAAAGGCTGCATATGGTTAGGAAATATTCAGTTGTGTTTGTTTATATTTATTGATTGGCAGGATTAGGGTTTGGCATCCTAATCTGACAGGAAAGGCGGGTTATCATGGGATATCAGGAAATTTGGCAGCCATACCAGGAGGAAGTAGAAGAACGGTTCCCCCTGGCAATGGGCCGTTTGGAACAAATAGGGACAGAAGAAACCGTACCGCAGCCATACCGAGCATATTTCCGTCAGGCTGCATCTTTTTTGCTCAGGCTTGCCAAGCTGGAGCAGGAAATTTCCTCTGGGGAATGGGAGAAAAAAAGCTTAGGGGAACTGAAACAGGAGAACATGTCATTGTACCGGGAGGTGCTGCCGGAGCATTATGGGAGCAGCTATGCCAGCCCGGAGCATGCTGGGAAGGAGCTGGGCCAGTACGGGAAACTGCTGGGTATGCTGTATGCAGATATCCGTTCCCTTATCCCCTATGCCTTTGAAGGAAGGGTCTATGACATTACTATTTTCAGCGAGCTGCTGGTAGAGATTTACAATGCATTTGAGGGGGAAGAACTGCCAGAGGAGCGGGAAATACAGCAAATCCTGTATTGGTTTTTCCATGATTACGGGGAAATATTTACGGAAATTGCGGTGCGGGCGCAGACTGACCCGGAGCTTGATTTTTATACCAGAATTATTATGGACAGTGACTTGGGGGATTTGCGCTACTTGTACCGTTATGGCGCTTATATTACGGACAATGAGCTTAAGACGGCAGAATTTTTAAACAGCCTTCCCATGGAAAAAATCCAGGCTATGGCGGACACCTATACGGAAGGGTACCGGATTGGGTTTGAGGTGACAGGGAAGGATTTGTCCAAAAAGAAATATGTGGATTTGCGTTACCCCATTGGGTTCGAGCGGATGATGCGGGCAGCGGTAGGGAATTTTAAGGAACTGGGCCTTATGCCGGTGATGATGCGTTCCGGGGAGCTTTCTTTTTCTGGCAGGGGCACAGGCACGGGCTCCGTAAGCAGCACGCCGCCCAACCGCCAGTATGAATACGACCACAAGTCGGACAAAGCCGTTTATCTGGACAAGGCCTTTGTGGAACGGCGGCTGGAAGTCCTGAAAACTGCTTATGAAGCCCGGAAGAAGGAAGCTGGCTGGTATGCAGGACCTGCGGTAGTGGAAACCTTTGGGGAGGAGGGATTTGCGCCCAAGGCCAACCCTTATGCCTGCCAATATGATGAAAAACAGCAGAAGCTGAACGTCTACTATTCCAATATGGCTACACAGGTGACAAACCAGTATATTAAGGGGGAGGAACGCAGCTTTACGATTATCGCCTACCCCATACCGGAAATCGGCCCGGCATTCGAGGAAATTTTTGCTGAAACCGTAAAGGTAAATACCCTGGATTATAAACTGTACCAGAACATCCAGCAGAACATCATTGACGTGCTGGACGGGGGCGTTTCTGTCCGCATTACCGGGAAAGGGAAAAATACCACAGACCTGACGGTTGCCCTGTACCCGCTGAAAGACCGGAGCCAGGAAACAGCCTTTGAAAACTGCGTGGCAGACGTGAACATTCCGGTAGGGGAGGTGTTTACTTCCCCGGCGCTGAAAGGCACTAACGGCCATCTCCATGTGACGGAAGTCTATTTGGCCGGGCTGAAATATATTGATTTGGAAATTGATTTTCAGGATGGCATGGTATGCAGCTATTCCTGCAAGAATTTTCCGGAAGAAAAAGAAAACAAGGCATTTTTAAAGGAAAACCTGTTAAAGCACCACGATACCCTGCCGTTGGGGGAATTTGCCATTGGCACAAATACTACAGCCTACCGGATGGGGATTGATTTCCACATCCAGGATAAGCTTCCTATCCTGATTGCGGAAAAGACAGGCCCCCATTTTGCCGTAGGGGATACCTGCTATTCCTGGGCGGAAGACACGCCGGTATTTAACCCGGATGGGAAAGAAATCGTGGCGCGTGACAATGAGGTTTCCATCCTGCGGAAAGAGGATCCCCAGAAAGCGTATTTTAACTGCCATACGGATATCACAATCCCTTACGATGAACTGGACAGGATTACGGTGCAGGGGGCGGACGGAGCCTGCGTGGACGTGATCCGGGATGGGAAATTCGTAGTGCCGGGGACGGAAGCCCTGAACGGGCCATTGTAAAAAAGAATGCGCACAGCGCATTCTCCGCGCGCGAGCGGGTCGCTTTGCGACAGATTTCACATCCGCCGCAGTGCGATAAGAACGCCCCGGTGTAAGCCGCGGGGCATCAGATACTGCCCTTGGAAAAATGCTCTGTGGCTCATTGCTCGCGGGAATAAAAGTCCCTGTTTCCATATCCCCTAAAATATGTTAAAATGGCATAAGGGGAAAATTATGGTACGGAGGGATAAGGATATGGAAGAAAAATGGAACAGGGAACCAGGAGAGCTGCAGGCACAGGTCCGCAAATACAGTGAAAAGCCGGCGCGTGACGCGAAAGCTAACCAGACGGTGCTTTTGCTTATCACAGTTATGGATATACCGGTATTGCTGACGCTGTACCTGCATTTTACGTCCGCTGCCATGCCTTTTGGCAAGCTGGCAGCCCTGCCGGCAGCCCTTTTGGCGGCAGGCACGGCGGTAAGTTGGGCAATGTATGTGAAAAACAGGCCAGGAGAACCGCTGCGCTATGTGATGCTGGGGAGCTTCCTGATAGGATGGGGCTATCTGATGGTGCAGGGGACAAGCGTTATGGTTGGCGCCTACATATTCCCTGTGATGACGGCATTGATTTTATATTATGACAGGAAATTTGAAAAAAGGGCCTTTGCCAGCATTATGGCATTTATGGTGCTTCGGGGCGTTGTCCTTGCAGCTTCCGGGAACCTGCTGGAGGATGATGTTACGGCAGTCAGCGTCGGCATCGGCATTGCAGTGGCCCTTTCTTATAACATTACGGCAAGGGCTGCTAAGAATTTCGACCATGACACCATATGGGCCATAAAGGATGAACAGGAGAAGCAAAACCGGATGATGGGGGATATCCTCCGCATTTCCGATGCGGTAAAATCAGAGGTGGAGCATACGGATGGCCTTGTGGAAAACCTGCGGGATTCTTCCCAGGTGGTCCACAGCTCCATACAGGAAATTTCCATCAGCACCCAGATTACGGCGGAAAGCGTCCAGGAACAGACGACTATGACCTCCCGGATTAAAGACGCCATCGGGGAAACGGCTGAAAATGCCAAAGTTATGGTGGAAGCCGCGGAAGCGTCTACCCGCATGGTAGATGAAAGCATGGATTTGATTAACCAGATGCGTGCCAGTGCAGGGACCATTGGGGAAACGAATGCCCATGTGGCGGATTCCATGTCCCAGCTTCAGGATAAGGCAAAAGAGGTGGAAAAGATCACCGAAGTGATTTTTGCAATTTCCAGCCAGACAAACCTGCTGGCCCTGAACGCGTCTATTGAAAGCGCAAGGGCAGGGGAAGCAGGGAAAGGCTTTTCGGTAGTTGCAGGACAAATCCGCGAGCTGTCCGAACAGACGAGGAAGTCCACGGAGCAGATTGCTGGCATTGTGAAGGAACTGAATACCAACGCGCAGGAAGCCGTGGACATTGTTGGGGTTTCCATTGAAGCCAGCAAGCAGCAGAATGAAATGATTGAAAATGCAGCCGGCGGCTTTATGGCGATCCGGGACAATGTGGAAACGCTGACCCAGCGGATTGGGGATATTGACGCTAAAATTGAGAACTTGGTAGAGTCTAATAATAAGATTATTGAAAATATCAGCCAGCTTTCCGCCACCAGCCAGCAGGTTTCCGCAAGCGCCCTTGAGGCAGAGGAGCGGAGCAAGCAGAATGAGGCGGAAGCGCAGGAAGCGAAGCAGTCCTTAAACAATATGCAGGAAATTGTGCAGGGCTTTGCAAAATATTGATAATAACGAAACAGAATAATGGCATAACGCCATTTAATAAAGGAGGACAATTATGGCAAAAGTAGGGATTGTAATGGGCAGCGACTCAGACCTGCCGGTTATGGCGAAAGCAGCAGATATCTTGGAGGAGTTTGGCATAGAGTATGAAATGAAAATTATTTCTGCCCACCGGGAACCGGATGTATTCTTTGAATATGCGAAAACTGCAGAAGAAAAAGGGTTTAAAGTTATTATCGCAGGCGCAGGGATGGCGGCCCACCTGCCGGGGATGTGCGCTGCAATTTTCCCCATGCCAGTTATTGGCATACCCATGCACACCACGTCGCTTGGGGGGCGGGATTCCCTGTATTCCATCGTCCAGATGCCATCCGGGATTCCCGTTGCAACTGTGGCAATCAATGGCGGGGCGAACGCGGGGCTTTTGGCGGCAAAGATTCTGGCTACCTCGGATGAAGCGCTGCTTGGGAAGCTGAAAGCGTATTCCCAGAAGATGAAAGAACAGGTAGAAGCAAAGGATGCCCATTTGCAGGAAGCAGGGTATAGGAATTATTAGGCTGCACCGGCCAATTTTGCATGAAATGGCAGCAATTGCCCCTTGCGTTCCCGGAGGGGAATGGCAGGGGCAGGAACATAGTCCACAAATACAGGAGGGAAAACAATGGATTACAAAAATTCTGGCGTAGACATCGAGGCAGGCTACAAGTCCGTGGAGCTGATGAAAAAGCATGTGCAGCAGACCATGCGGCCAGAGGTACTGACAGGGCTGGGAGGGTTTTCCGGCGCATTTTCCATGGAAAAATTCAAGGGCATGGAAAAGCCCACGCTGGTCTCCGGCACGGACGGGGTAGGGACCAAGCTGAAGCTGGCGTTTTTATTGGATAAGCATGATACCATTGGCATTGACTGCGTGGCAATGTGCGTCAACGACATCGCATGTGCAGGGGGCGAACCCTTATTTTTCTTGGACTATATTGCATGCGGCAAGAATTTCCCGGAAAAAATTGCAACCATTGTCAGCGGCGTGGCAGAGGGGTGCATCCAGAGCGGCGCAGCGCTGATTGGGGGCGAAACTGCTGAAATGCCGGGATTTTACCCGGAGGATGAATACGACCTTGCCGGGTTTGCCGTAGGGGTAGTAGATGAAAAAGACATTATAACCGGGGCGGAGGTAAAGGCAGGGGACGTGCTCCTTGGCATGGCAAGCTCCGGCGTCCATTCCAATGGTTTTTCCCTTGTGCGCAAAATTTTCAGGATGGATAAGGAAACCCTGGGGGCATACCATGAGGAACTGGGGGCAACCCTTGGGGAAGCTTTGCTTGCGCCTACCAAAATTTATGTAAAAGCGCTCCGGTCCGTAAAGGACAGCGGCGTCCGTATAAAAGCATGCAGCCATATTACTGGGGGCGGATTTTATGAAAATGTGCCCAGGATGCTGCCAGAGGGGAAACGGGCAGTCATTGAGAAAAACAGCTATGAGGTCCCGGCGATTTTCCGTATGATGGCACGGGAAGGCAATGTGGAAGAAAAAATGATGTACAATACCTATAATATGGGCATTGGCATGGTGCTGGCCGTTGCGCCGGAGGACGCAGGGCGTGCATTGGAAGCGATAAAAGAAGCAGGGGAAACGGCTTACATCATTGGGAAAGTGGAAGAAGGGGAGAAAGGGGTTGACTTATGTTAAACCTGGCAGTCTGTGTGTCTGGCGGCGGTACGAATTTACAGGCAATTATCGACGGAATTGCCCAGGGCAGCATAACCAACACAAGGATAAAAGCCGTTATCAGCAACAATCCGGGAGCCTATGCGCTGGAACGTGCCAGGGACCATGGGATTGAAGCAGCCTGCATTTCCCCGAAGCAATTTGAAAGCCGCGGGCAGTTCAATCAGGCGTTTTTGGAAAAACTGGACAGTATCCAGCCGGATTTGGTGGTTTTGGCAGGCTTTTTGGTGGTTTTGCCGGAACAGATGATACAGAAATACAAGGACCGGATTATCAATATCCATCCCTCCCTGATTCCCTCTTTCTGCGGAAAAGGGTATTATGGGCTGAAAGTGCATGAAGGCGCGCTGGAACGTGGCGTGAAGGTCACAGGGGCGACGGTGCACTTTGTGGATGAAGGGACGGACACAGGCCCTATTATCCTCCAGCAGCCTGTTATGGTGGAACAGGGCGACACCCCGGAAACCCTCCAGCGGCGGGTTATGGAAGAAGCAGAATGGAAGATACTGCCCAGGGCCATAGACCTGATTGCCAATGGGAAGGTGCAGGTAGCAGACGGGAAAGCGCTGGTGCAGGAATAGAAAAAGGATAGATAGAAAGGAAGAAGGGAAAGTGAAAGTATTAATTGTGGGGAGCGGCGGCAGGGAGCATGCCATTGCAGCAAGCGCCGCAAAAAGCCCCAAAGTAGATAAAATTTACTGTGCGCCGGGAAATGCAGGCATTGGGCAGATTGCAGAATGCCTGCCCATTGGCGCCATGGAGTTTGGGAAGCTGGCAGCCTTTGCCAAGGAACATCAGGTGGACTTTACCATAATCGGCATGGACGACCCACTGGTGGGTGGGATTGTGGATGTATTTGAAGCAGAGGGGCTTAAGGTATTCGGACCCAGGAAAAACGCTGCAATATTAGAGGGCAGCAAGGCATTTTCGAAAGATTTGATGAAAAAATACCATATCCCCACCGCGGCTTATGAAACCTTCGATGACCCAGAGAAAGCCATTTCCTATCTGGAAACGGCAAAAATGCCGATTGTCCTGAAAGCCGACGGGCTTGCGCTGGGCAAGGGGGTATTAATCTGCAATACCCTTGCAGAAGCTAAGGCCGGCGTAAAAGAGATTATGGAGGACAAGAAATTCGGAGCAGCCGGGAACCATATGGTAGTGGAAGAATTTATGACAGGCCGGGAGGTGTCCGTGCTGTCTTTTGTGGATGGGAAAACCATCAAAATCATGTCCTCCGCCCAGGACCACAAGCGGGCAAAGGATGGGGATGAAGGGCTGAATACCGGCGGCATGGGAACCTTTTCCCCAAGCCCCTTTTACACCAAAGCGGTGGATGAATTCTGCCAGAAATACATTTATCAGGCAACAGTGGATGCCATGGCGGCAGAAGGGCGTCCCTTTACAGGGATAATTTTCTTCGGGCTGATGCTGACGGAGGAAGGGCCGAAGGTCTTGGAGTACAATGCCCGGTTCGGCGACCCGGAAGCCCAGGTAGTCCTGCCTAGGATGAAAAACGATATGATAGAAGTGATGGAAGCCTGCGTGGAAGGAAGGCTTTCTGAGGTTGACCTGCAATTTGAGGACAATGCAGCAGTCTGCGTGGTGCTGGCTTCTGCCGGCTATCCGGTTTCCTATGAAAAAGGCTTTGAAATTTCCGGTTTGGATAAATTTGGCACAGAAGAAGGGTACTACTGCTTCCATGCCGGTACGGCCTTGAAGGACGGCAGGATTGTCACCAATGGGGGGCGCGTCCTTGGCATTACCGCCAAAGGGGCAGATTTGAAAGACGCCCGTGCCAATGCATATAAGGCTACGGAATGGGTAGAGTTTGGCAATAAATATATGCGGAACGATATTGGGAAAGCTATTGATGAGGCCTGAAAACCCTTGCCCGTTATATTTGCTGAAACAGAATGGGCTGAAAGAACAGAATAGATATTGAAAAAACTGCCACAAGCCGATAAAGTTTGTGGCAGTTTTTTATTCTATAGGAAAGGCCTTGACAGGCTAAAGCATGAAAGTGTCTTCCTATAGAACAAAAAATAATATGCACAGGGTCTGCCCCAGCGAAGCGAGGGTACCCGTGCGAATAGAAGATGTCACTGTGTGACCGCACTCGGCGCAGCAAAGTGTCCAAGCCCCTCATGAGTGAGTGGTAGGGGAGCTGAAGTGGGCTTGCCCACTTTGTTCTCTTATAGGAAAGACTGTGTTACTGTGAAGTGCTAAAGTGTATGGATTTCCTATAAGAGAAAAACAATTATGCGCAGCTCGCGGAGAGGAAATTTATTGCTGCGCAATCCGCTCGCGCGCGGAGAATGCGCTGTGCGCATTCTTTTTTACTTTATAGGAAAGATTTTGTTACGCTAAAATCCATAATAGGTTGTTAAGCCAATAGGATCTTAGGAAAAAATTAATACTTTTAAGGAAAATAACGCAGGAATTTCCAGAACGCCTTTGCTATAATAAAGTAGCATACAGAATCAGGCAAACAGCCTTTAGGAGATGAATCTATATGAAAGACAAAATTTTAGTAGTAGACGATGAAAAAGAAATTGCTGACTTGGTGGCATTTTATCTGGAAAGCGAAAATTTTGAGGTAATTCCCTGCTACAGTGCCGATACGGCTTTGGGGCATGTAGGGGAAACCCAGTTTGACCTTGCCATTTTGGACATTATGCTGCCTGGTTCCAGCGGGTTTGAGATATGCAAGAAAATCAGGGAAAAATTCAATTACCCCGTCATTATGCTGACGGCGAAAGATGAAGAAATCGATAAAATCCGCGGCCTGATGCTGGGTGCGGACGATTATATGACAAAGCCCTTCCGGCCATTGGAGCTGGTTGCCCGTGTCAAAGCCCAGCTTCGCCGTTATAAGCATTACAACCAGCCCCAGGCTGCAGAAGGGCAGGATTCTTCCCTGCTGGTGCACGGCGGGCTTGTGATGAATGTAAAAACCCATGAGTGCCAACTGGACGAAAAGCCGCTGGTGCTGACGCCTACGGAATTTTCTATCCTGAAAATCCTCTGCCAGCGGAAAGGGGAGGTTGTCAGCTCCGAGGAATTGTTCCATGGGGTCTGGAAGGACGAGTACTACAGCAAAAGCAACAATACCATAACGGTACATATCCGCCACCTGCGGGAGAAAATGAAAGATTCCGTGGAGCACCCAAAATACATCAAAACAGTCTGGGGAGTGGGCTACAAAATTGAAAACTGAAAAAGACAGGGAGCCAAAGCATGAAGACAGCAGGGAAAAAAGAATCCGGTTTCCATGGGTTTTGGAAACGGCGTAAGAAGAACGCCGCCTATTCCAAGCTGACATTCCGGATTTTTATGCAGACCTTTGCCATTGTGATACTGACATTCCTCATTATTTTTACCTTTTACAGCAGGTTCTGGTTCCGCAGGGTAGGGGATTGGATTGTGCAGTTTTTGCAGGACGCCTTCCATTTGGGGCGGGAGGAGGCGCTGAATATTTACAAATACGGGCTGCGGGAAAATTCCAGCCTGATTATTTTTGGGGCGGTGGCAGTCCTTTTTTTGCTGCTGTTCCGTGTTTCCCTGTCCTGGTTTGTCCGGTACTTCAATGAAATAGACGCAGGCCTGGACCGGCTGATACAAGGGGACAATAAGGAGATTTCCATGTCGCCGGAAATGGCGCCGATGGAGCAGAAGCTGAATGTCCTGCGTCAGGCCTTGGAAAAGCGGGAGTTGGAGGCAAAGCTTTCGGAGGAGCGGAAAAATAACCTTGTGATGTACCTTGCCCACGACATCCGTACGCCCCTCACGTCGGTTATTGGCTATCTGAGCCTTTTAGAGGAAGCCAAGGACATGCCGATGGAGCAGCGGGAAAAGTATGTGCATGTCACACTGGAAAAGGCCAACCGGCTGGAACAGCTTATCAATGAATTTTTTGAAATTACAAGGTACAATATCCAGGAAATTATTTTGGAAAAAGAAAAGATAGATTTGTACTATATGCTGGTGCAGATGCTGGAAGAATTTTACCCAGCTTTGGAAGAAAAGGGAAACCGGGCAGTGCTCCACAGCAGCGAGGATGTGTGTGTGTACGGGGATTCGGTGAAGCTGGCGAGGGTCTTTAACAATATCCTCCGCAACGCCATTGCCTATAGCTACCGGGACACCCAAATTGATATTTTTGTGGAAGAAGTATATGGGAAAAACACCGGGGATGGGCCGGCAAAGGGGAAGCCGGAAAAAATAGTTGTCTGCTTTCGGAACCGGGGAAAAACTATCCCGAAGGAAAAGCTTTCTTCCATTTTCGATAAATTTTACCGGATGGACGAAGCAAGAAATTCGGATACGGGAGGAGCCGGGCTGGGCCTTGCCATTGCGAAAGAAATTGTGGCAAGGCATGGAGGGCGGATTTTTGCAGAAAGCGAACGGGAACAGGTGGCTTTTTGGGTGGAACTGCCGGGGGAGGAAGCAGAAATATAAAAATGGTATCATTGATTCTGAAAAAATGTTGACAATTAAGCGGTGTATGCTATAACAGCAACATAAACAGTATTAATGAAAATACACATTACATAGATAAGGAATTACAAACCAATGAAAGAATCAAGGAAAGGAGTGGCAAAATGGAACAGAGGATAGTATGCATAGAATGCGGTACGAAAAACCGATATGAATTTAAGGATTCTTGGAAAGATACCATGTCAGCCAGAAATTTTTAAGCAAGCTGCTGGGATGGGGAGAAATTACCCTGACAAGGTATATGAACAAAAATTATACTCCAAGCAGTTCCAATAGCAACCGATTAAAGGAATTGAAAAATCCTTATGTCTTTCAGAGGTTATTGCAAAATTACCATGCTGGAAATTTGGAAAAAGAAGAAGAAAAGGCTTTCCAGAAAGCAGCGTTTTCCAAGAATTGCTGGCAATGGGGTCTTCACAGGGAAAAATTTTCCATGCCATAAATTGGTTTCTCTCCCAGTCTTCTGAGGAAGTGCCAGTTACCCATCTGGCCTTGCAGAAATTATTATATTTTACCCAGAGCTGGAGCAGGGCATTGTCAGGGGAAGAATTGTTTGGGGATGATTGCCAAGCATGGGCGCACGGTGCAGTATACCCTAAGATTTACCATGTGTTCCGGGGATTTCAGTATATGCCGCTGCCAAAAGTAGAAGAAACCCCGCAATGGAAGGAAGAAGAACTTAAGATATTAAATGCCGTCAAAATGTTTTATTTTGATGTATACTGTGCAAAAGCATTGGAAGAAATTTGCCACAGGGAAGAACCTTATAAAAAAGCAAGGAATGGCTTGAAGGAAGGGGAGAGCGGGCAGAGGGTAATTGACAAAAAAGATGTTTCACTGTACTATAGCGGGATTGTGGAAAAATACCATATCAATTTGGATCATTTATGGAATATCCGGGAATATTTGAATGAGATTCTGCGCTAATGCGGAATTTGCAGTATATCCCCGTCTGGAGCATGGCATGTTCTGGGCGGGGATTGTTATTTTATAGGATTTTTTGTTCTGAAAAAATATTGACTTACCGACCTCGGTAAGTGTATAATATTACCGACCCCATAAAGTGAGGTGGTAAGTTTGGGGAATAAAAAAATGGGCCGTCCCACCGACAACCCGAAAAACATCTCCCTTAAGGTGCGGCTAGACAGCGATACATCAGAAAAATTAGAGGAATGTACCCGGATTCTGGAAGTATCCAAAGCTGAGATTGTCAGGCAGGGTGTCCACAGGGTTTATGACGGCCTGATGGAACAGTAATTGGAAGCGGCGCAGCCCCGCAAAAGCTTGCCGCCGCTTCCAGCGGTACATCTGCCTGCAAGGCAGGCCGCATAAATATTATACACTGTGCGGTTTTGTCTTGCAAGGAGTTGTTCTGCCAAAAAAGAAAGGATGGGCAGAATGGGGAAAATTTTAGAAGCCCTTGCTTCGGACCGGCTCTGTGCAGCGGCTTCCGATTACAGGGGCAGCAAGGAATACAGGGCGGCGCGGGATGCTTCCTGCGCCCTTGAGAAAGAGTTGTTGGGGCAGCTTACCGAAGAAGGGAAGGAACTGCTGGCCCGTTACAGCGACGCCCAGGCAGAGGAGCATATGCTTTACGCCAGCCATATGTTTGCCAAAGGGTTCCGCTTAGGGGTGTTGCTGATGGTGGAAACGGTGGCAGAAAGCGGGGATTTTTTCCTCCCCGAACAGTAAATCTTCATAAAAATATGAAAATTCTTTTAGGTTTTCTTAAGAAAGAAACAACAGAATATTAAAGCAACAAAAACGCCTGTTCCGTACAATTTATGTATGGGACAGGTTTTTTATCTTATAGGAAAGGCCTTGTCACGCTAAAGCGTGAAAGTATCTTTCCTATAGAATAAAAAAGCTTTTATCGCACTGCGGCGAGTATGAAATCTGTCGCAAAGCGACCCGCCACAGGCGGAGAATCCTGCAAAGCAGGATTCTTTTTTATCGGCAATGGGCCAGGTGCATAAAGTGACAGTTTTGTTATAAAAAAGTCACCAGCCTGTCATTTGCAGCGGGTAAGATACCCATAAATGAAAAAGGATACAAGAGAAGGAGAGCCACAGGAATGGATGGAAAAAACAGGAAAAAAATTGCAATATTATTTGGAGGGTGTTCCAGCGAATACGAAGTTTCCCTGCAGTCAGCTTATGCAGTGGCAGCCCACATGGACACGGAACGGTATGAACCAGTTTTAATTGGGATTGACAGGTCTGGGAAGTGGTATTTATACCAGGGGGAGGCCTCTGACATCCCGGGGGACTGCTGGTGCAGGCAGGAAACATGCATCCCTGCAGCAGTTTCCCCGGATCAGGAGCTGCATGGGCTCCTCCTTCTGGATGGGCAGGGGGTAAAAACGCTTCCATTGGATGGGGCTATGCCTGTTTTACATGGGAAAAACGGGGAAGACGGTACGGTGCAGGGAGCGCTGGAGCTGGCAGGAATCCCCCTGATTGGCTGCAATACCATGAGCTCTGCCATTTGCATGGATAAAGGGATGGCCCACCGGCTGGCAAAGGAGTGCGGCATAAATGTGCCCAGGGCTTTTACAGTTACAAATCCGGAGATAAACCAAATGCAGTTAAGGATTTGGGGCAGGGAACTGGGGTATCCCCTGTTTGTGAAGCCTCTCCGGGCAGGATCTTCCTTTGGGATTACAAAAGTGGAAAGGGCTGAGGATTTGCAGGGGGCGGTAGCCCATGCATTTGAGTATGATTCCTGCGTGATTTTAGAAGAAATGGTTCCCGGTTTTGAAGTGGGCTGCGCCGTGCTGGGAACAGAGGAGCTTTTTGTAGGGGAAGTGGATGAAATCGAGCTGTCGGAAGGGTTTTTTGACTATACGGAAAAATATACCCTGAAAACGTCCAGCATCCATGTACCCGCCCGGATTCCCCAAGAGAAGGCAAAGGAGATACAGGAGGCGGCAAAGGTAATTTACCGCGGCCTTGGGTGCAGCGGCTTTGCAAGGGTCGACATGTTCCTGACGCCGGAGGGGGAAATATATTTCAATGAGGTAAACACCATTCCCGGCTTTACCGCCCACAGCCGGTACCCGAATATGATGAAAGCGGCAGGGATTTCCTTTGAGGAGCTCCTGTCCCGGATCTTGGGGAATGCGTAGGGCAAAAGGGCACTTTGTGGCTGGGCAGGGGGAAAGGAATGGGTTAAAAAATGAAACGACGTAAAAATTATGGGGCAATTGACAATTTCCGGCTGGCGGCGGCCTTATTGATTGTGGCAATCCACACGGCGCCCCTGTCTGTTTTTAGCGAAACGGCAGATTTCCTTGTGACATACTGTGCAGGGAGGGTTGCAGTGCCGTTTTTCCTGATGGTAACGGGATTTTTTGTGCTGGCCCCTTACCAGAAATCAGTGGGCCGCGGGCAGGAGCGGGAACAGGCGGCATGGCAGAAGGCAGGGAAATTTTTAAGGAAAACGGCCGGCCTATACGGCGTTTGCATCCTGCTGTACCTGCCGGTCAAGGCTTATGCCAAGCAGTGGAGCGGCAGCATTGGGGGATGGCTGAAAGAAATTTTTTTCGACGGGACGTTTTACCATCTCTGGTACCTTCCGGCGGTGCTGCTGGGGTGCTTGCTCCTGATAGGCATGATGCATGTAAGCAGCCCTCTGGCAATCTCCCTGGTGACGTTCCTGCTGTATGTTGTGGGGACGGCGGGGGACAGCTATTACCTGCTGGTCAGCCAGGTTCCGGCCCTGAAAGCTTTGTATGAAGGGGTTTTTGCCATTAGTTCCTATACCAGGAACGGAATATTTTTTGCCCCGCTGTTTTTGTGGATGGGAGTACTGGCTGCAAATGGAAGGCTGGAGCTCCCTGCGAAAAAGGCAGCCACAGGGTTTCTTATTTCCATGGCAGGCATGTTGGCAGAAGGGCTCCTAACCTTTGGGATGGAGTGGCAGAAGCACAACAGCATGTACCTGATGCTGGTCCCAACCATGTTTTTCCTGTTTGAACTGCTGCTTTCGGTGGAACTGGATTCGTTTGGGCTGGTGCGGGACCTGTCCATGTGCATTTATATCATCCATCCTATCTGCATTATTTTGGTGCGTGGCGTGGCAGGGGCATTGGACATGGAGGGCTTGATGGTAAAACAGACCCTGGTCCACTACCTGCTTGTCTGCGTAAGCTCCCTGATTGTGTCTTTTGCAGCGGCAAAGGGGATGCAGTGGGCAGCTATATGGTATCAGGGGATTGCCCGCCTGCGGAAAAAGGCATAGGGCTGCGGCGCGGGTGCTTCTGGCGCCTTAACCATGCCAGGGAAAACATATCGTGGAGGTGGATTTTATGTACCAAAAGGGAAGGGCTTGGATTGAACTTAATATGGAGCATTTAAAGCATAATATCAGGCAATTCCGCCGCCTGCTGCCTGCGGGCTGCGCATTAATGCCAGCAGTTAAGGCAAATGCATACGGCCATGGGGCTGCGCTGGTTTCCAAAGCTTTGCAGGAGCAGGGCATAAAAAGTTTCTGCGTGGCTTCTGCGGCTGAGGGCATAGAGCTGCGCAGGGCGGGGATTTCCGGTGAAATTCTGGTGTTGGGCTATACCCATCCACGGCAGTTTGGGGAGTTGGCTGCATACCGCCTGACACAGACGGTAGTGGACGCTTCTTATGCCAGGGAACTGCAGCAGGATGGGCGGTATTTTACAGTCCATGTAGGGATTGACACAGGAATGCACCGGCTGGGGGAACGGTGGGACAATTTGGACGAAATTGTAAAGATTTTCCAGACGCCAAACCTCCATGTGGCAGGGATTTATTCCCATCTTTGCGTGTCTGACATGGCGGGGGAAAAGGCGCAGGAATACACCTTAGAGCAAATCCATCATTTCGAGTATGTGGCGGAGGAACTTCACAGGAGGGGGTTTCATGGGTTTAAATGCCATTTGCAGGGCAGCTATGGCATTTTAAATTATTCGGAGCTGTGTTTTGATTATGCAAGGGCAGGGATTGCCCTCTACGGCATTTTGAGCGGGAAAAGCGACCAGGTCAATGCGGCCGTGGAGCTAAAGCCGGTGCTGTCCTTAAAAGCCCGGGTGGAAAGCGTGAAAATGCTTTACCAGGGGGAAAGCGCCGGATATGGCCTTACATACAGCGCGGAAAGGGACCGCAGAATCGGCATCCTGTCCATTGGCTATGCGGACGGCGTTCCCCGGAACCTGTCCAACCGGGGGCTGGTGCTCTGCAATGGGAAAATAGCCCCAGTGATCGGCCGTATCTGCATGGACCAGATGCTGGTGGATTTAAGTGGGGCCGGTTCCGTAAAAGCAGGGGACGAGGCGGTGCTGATTGGAAAATCCGGGGAACTGGAAATCCGCGCGGAAGATATGGCGCAGTGGGCAGGGACCATCAGCAATGAGATTTTAAGCAGGATGGGGGAACGGCTGGAACGGGTGGCAGTCAACTGACGCCCCATGGGTTTGCATAATTTTGGCCTTTCGGTTATAATATGGTTCAGGGCTGCGCATTTGCACAAAGGGATTAGGGTGTCAAAAGCACCTTTGGTGCTACGCACCCTTTTGACACCCTAATCACAAAGGTATTATGCTGCTAAAGCGGCCGTGCCTGATGCGCAAAGAAAAAAATTATTGAATCAGATAAGCCAAAGGGACGGGGGCATTATGTTAGGAGATTTTCCATTAGAAAAAATAGTGGAGCCATTGCTGGAATGGTTCCAGGGCAACAAACGGGCGCTCCCCTGGCGGGAAGACCCAACGCCATACCGGGTATGGGTATCAGAAATCATGCTGCAGCAGACAAGGGTAGAAGCGGTAAAGCCCTATTTCGAGCGGTTTACGGCAGCGCTGCCGGACATAGGGGCGCTGGCAGGGTGCGAGGAAGAAAGATTGCTTAAGCTTTGGGAAGGCCTTGGGTATTATAACCGGGTGCGGAATATGCAGACGGCGGCAAAGGCCGTTATGGAAGGGCATGGCGGGCAGCTTCCGGCAGATTATGGGAAGCTGCTGGAATTAAAGGGAATCGGCCATTACACCGCAGGGGCTATTGCTTCCATTGCCTATGGAATCCCGGTCCCAGCCGTGGATGGGAATGTGCTGCGGGTTATTACCCGGGTGGCGGCAGACAGCTCCGATATTATGAAGCAGCCCTTCCGCACCAAGGTGGAGCAGGAGCTGCTGAAAATTATCCCAAAAGACCGTGCCAGCGCATTCAACCAGGGGCTGATGGAGTTAGGCGCAACCGTCTGCCTGCCAAACGGAGCGCCCCAGTGCGGGAACTGCCCCTGGCAGGGATTTTGTGAAGCTGCATGCCGCGGCCTTTGGGAGGAAATCCCGGTAAAAAGCAAGGCAAAGCCCAGAAAAATAGAGGAAAAAACAGTATTTATCATCCGGGACGGGGAGAAAATTGTCCTCCGCAAACGCCCTGCAAGGGGCCTGCTGGCAGGGATGTATGAATTTCCCAATACCAGCGGGCACCTGACGGAGGAAGAAGCAATCCTCTGGGTTAAGGAGCAGAATTTATCCCCCATCCGTATCCAGAAGCTGGACCCTGCCAAGCATATTTTTTCCCATGTGGAATGGCATATGGCCGGGTATGTGGTCCGGGTGGACGAGCTTTCGGAGGAAAAGGGCAGCCTGCTGTTTGTGGAAACCGCAGAATCGGAAGAACGTTACCCAATCCCGGCGGCCTTTGGCGCTTATACGAAATATATGCATATCCGCCTTGGGAACGAGAGGTTTTTGCCGGAATAATGGCGTTATATGGGGAACGCAATAATTGCAAAAAGAGGAGCCGGTGCGATATTCTGCACCGGCTTTCATATGAAAAAGATTTATATAAAAAAGTGAGGATACACTGTTTTTACGGGAGGACCTTGCCCTAAGGGCAAGGCTATGAAAAAGATAATCAAAAGTAAAAAGTAATGTTTTGTTTTGATGATATTAGTATAGCCATGAAATGTGACTTTGGTGTGTTCATAATATGAGAATTGTGTAACAAATATATGAACAAATTTATTTTTTGTTATCTTTTTGTAAAGGAAAAAAATTGCGTTATCCGGGAAATGCATGTATAATAAGAAAAGGTTTTGCATTTTAATGAATAAATGGAAGGAAAATATTTTTTGCTATGGAGGGAAAAATAAGGTTTCAGGAGTTTTCCAAAAGGAATTATGTATTTTTCATAGCGGCTCTTGTGATTTTGGCATGGCATACGCAAATAGGGCTGGATGGGGACAGCATTTGGTTTAGTGAACAATTAGAAGAAACGTCTTATATGGGCTTTCTCACAGAACGGTATCAGGACTGGACTTCCCGGCTTCTGATTGAAGCTGGGCTTCTTTTTTTCACCAGCCATGTGGCAGTTTGGAGGATCGTGGATGTGGCAGTCTGGGTATTCCTGCTTTATGGCTTGACAAAGCTCACAGAGGAGGATTATACGGCCCAGTTGGCAGGTACGGTATGCCTTCTTTGTTCCTGCTACAGCCTGAAAGACATGAATGGCGCAGGGTGGATAGCTACGATTAATAATTATCTGTGGCCTTTGGCATGTTTCATAGGCATGCTGCTTATCTTGAAAAAAATTTTGCAGGGGCAACCGATCAAATGGTATGCGGGGGCGGCTGGGCTTATACTTGCTGTTTTAACATGTAACCATGAGCAGGGGGTAGCAGCGTCATTTGCCAGTATTTTCTGCTGCACACTTTACATGGCATGGAAAAAAATAAAAATTAATAAATGGGTATGGGGCTATCTGTCTGTTGCCATTGCAAGCCTGATTTTTATTTTGTCATGCCCGGGGAATGCAGCACGCAAGCAGACTGAGATAAGTACGTATTTTCAGGATTTCCCGGAACTTACCTTGTGGAACAAATTGGACATGGGGATTACGCCTATTTGCCATTATAGCATTATTGACAATAATTATCTGTTCCTGGTGTTTCTGTCCCTGCTTTGCATTGCGGTATGGAAGATGCCTGTGGCAAGCTGGAAAAAATACCTGGCGTTTGCTCCGATCATTGGGACGTTGGCAGTAAGGTATTTTTTGGGGGAAATTGAGAAATTCCTGCCGGGCGTTGTGAATATTGTGAAGCCGGTGGGGCTGAAAGGGACCTATGTCCCCGGTTCTGGATGGTCTGTTTTGGCACTTTTTTTCTATGCTGGGATGGTTGCTTTTGTATTGTGGGAGTTATGCCTGGTTTGGCAGGTGAACCATGAGGATGGGATCTTCCTCTTTGCAGCCCTTGGGATTGGGTTTGGCACAGTTTTTATGATGTGTTTTTCACCCACTATCCTGATTTCTGGCACCCGTACCTATTTATTTTGGCAGGCTGCATTGGTTATTGCTTCTGGGCATCTTTGGAATAAATATCTGGAAAAGCCGGACAGGCAGAAAATGGCAGTAATGGTTGCTGGGTTTGCGGCGCTTTCTTTGATTGTCCATACAGATTATATAGTTTGGGGGTAGGGGAACTGGCAGATGATTTTTGGGAGGAAACAGGAGATGAAAAAGATTAGCATTATTGTTCCGTGCTATAATGAGGAGGACTGCCTTCTGGACTTTGATGCGAAGCTTTCAGAAGTTGTAGGGCAGATGGGGGATTATGAATTTGAGGTTTTCTATATTGATGATGGTTCAAAAGACCATACGCTGGAACTGATGCGGCAGATATGCAAAAAAAGGGATTATGCCAGTTATCTTTCATTTTCTAGGAATTTTGGGAAAGAGGCGGCAATGTATGCAGGGTTTTGCAATGCAAATGGGGATTATGTGGCCATTATGGATGCAGATTTGCAGGATCCTCCAGAGCTTCTCCCTGATATGGTGAAGTTTTTAGAAAGTGGGGAATATGACAGCGTTGCAACGCGGAGAATAAATAGGGAAGGGGAGCCGCCGATACGTTCCCTTTTTGCTAGGATGTTTTATAAACTTATCAATAAAATTTCGGATGCTGATATTGTGGACGGGGCTAGGGATTACCGCCTGATGAAAAAGGAAATGGCGGATGTAATCGTAGCGATGGGGGAGCAGAACCGTTTTTCCAAGGGGATTTTTGGATGGATTGGCTTCCGGACATATTGGTATGCTTTTGAAAATGTGAAGCGGGCCGCAGGGGAAACGAAGTGGAGTTTTTGGAAATTGCTGAAATATTCTATGAATGGGATTGTCAGCTTTTCACAAGTCCCGTTAAGCATTGCATCTTGGATGGGAATGGGCTGTACGGGGATTTCTTTGGCGGCAATTGTGTTTATTGTCATCAGGAAATTGATATTTGGGGATCCAGTACAGGGGTGGGCATCCAATATGTGCGTGATGATTTTCATTGGCGGGGTACAATTATTCTGCCTGGGGGTTATTGGGCAGTATATTGGAAAAACTTATGCAGAAACAAAGAAAAGGCCGCACTATATTGTCAGTGAGTGCAGCGAAGGGCAGATAAAAAGAGTTGGTTAAGGGCAAAAAGGAGAAAAATGATGAAATTATTATCGGTTACAATTCCAAGCTACAATTCACAGGATTATATGGAACATTGCATAGAATCCCTGCTTCCAGGCGGGGAGGATGTTGAGATTATTGTGGTGGACGATGGTTCCACAGACCGCACGGCAGAAATTGCAGATGCTTATGCGGAGAAATACCCCACCATTGTAAAGGCAGTCCATCAGGAAAACGGAGGGCATGGGGAGGCGGTGAATGCCGGAATCCGCAACGCCACCGGCCTGTACTTTAAGGTAGTGGACAGCGACGACTGGGTAGACGGGGAAGCATACCAGAGAGTACTGGATACCCTGCGGGACCTTTCCGGCGGGAGCGCTGCCCTGGATATGCTTATCAGTAATTTTGTCTATGAAAAGGAAGGGGCAAAGCGCAAAAAAGTCATGAAATACACGGGAACCCTGCCGGAAGGAAAGATTTTCGGATGGAACGAAGCAAGGCATTTCCGTAAGGGGCAGTATATCCTGATGCACTCTGTCATTTACCGCACCCAGCTTTTGCGGGAATGCGGGCTGGAGCTTCCCAAGCATACGTTTTATGTGGATAACCTGTTTGTCTATGTGCCCTTGCCCCATGTGAAAAACATGTTTTACCTGAATGTGGATTTCTACCGCTATTTTATTGGCAGGGAGGACCAGTCCGTCAATGAGAAGGTGATGATCAGCCGGATTGACCAGCAGATTAAAGTAAACAAAATGATGGTGGAAGCCGTGGATTTGTGGAAGCTGCCAAACCGCAGGCTGCGGAAATATATGTTTAACTACCTGGAAATTATTACCGTAGTGTCCACCATTATGCTGATACGTTCCGGCACTAAGGAAAATCTGGAGAAAAAACGGGAGCTTTGGAAATATTTAAAGGAATATGACCTGCGCCTGTTCTGGCATTTGCGGAACGGGATTATGGGGCAGGCCATGAACCTGCCGGGAAAAGGCGGGAGGAAAATTTCCGTTGCGGCTTACAAAATTTCCCAGAAGGTGGTTGGCTTTAATTAGATGATTTTATAAATCGTATATTTTTAACGGAATTTCATTAAATTGCATCTTGCATTTAAAAAAAAGTGGGGGTATGATAAGTAGGATAAGCCAAATACCCCGCAAGGCCTCATTGCTGGCGGGAATAAAAATAGTGGAGGATAGGGACAGATGATGGGAAAACGAATGATAGCGCTGTTCCTTGCAATAGCGCTTGCTTTTGGAGGCGTAGGGACAGAAGCAATTGCAGCAGGGCAAGGGACAGCGTCCATGGCTGGGGGAGCCCAGGATGCACAGCGTCCGGCCCGGGAAGGCATACAAAGGGCTGTAACGCCGGGGGATGCCCAAAAACCGGATACGACCCCCGATACGTCAAAACCGGAAACGTGGACAGTCACATTTTATTTTAAGGGCGGAAAGCTCCCGGATGATGGAACCAAGACAAAGTCCAGCGTGAAGGTGGAAAAAGGGAAAGCCTTAGATGAGAAGCTGGCCCCGGTGCTGGAAAAGCAGGGCTATCGGCTCAGCGGCTGGAAGGATGCCGCAGGGGCCCTGTATTCCTTTGATAAGCCTGTTACAGGGTCTTTGAAGCTTTATGCATACTGGAAAGCCATCACTTACAAAGTGCATTTTAATGCAAACGGCGGGACAGGCACCATGAAAGACCAGTCCTGTACTTATAATAAAGACTATACCTTGAGGAAAAATAGCTTTAAGCGCAGCGGCTATGCATTCCTTGGCTGGAATACCAGGAAGGATGGGAGCGGGCTGGCTTACACAGACAGGCAGAAGGTAAAATCTTTAAGCCATAAGCAGGGGGAAACCATCCAGTTGTACGCCATGTGGAAGGGAAATTCCTACCGCATCCGCTATGATGGGAATGGGGCTACCAGCGGGGCTATGGAGGACAGCCTTCCCACATACGGCAAGACGGAGCCTTTGCGGAAGAATACCTTTAAGCGCAAGGGCTATACCTTCGTTGGCTGGAATACCCAAATGGACGGCAAAGGGAAAACTTACAAAAACGGAGCGTCTGTGAAAAACCTCACTACAACCAAGGACCAGGTGATTACCCTTTATGCAAAATGGAAGGCCGTCACTTATACAATCACTTACAAAACCAACAAAGGGAAGCTGCCCCTTACCGCCAAGAAAAGCTACAAGGTGAGCACGAAAACATTTACATTGCCAAAGCCTACCAGAAAGAACTATGATTTCGACGGATGGTATAAGGACAAGAAATTCAAGAAAAGGGTGGACCAGGTAAAGACAGGGCAGACCGGGAACCTGACCCTTTACGCAAAATGGGTAAAATGCACCAGAAAGCCCAAGGCCGGCATGGCAAAAATCAAAACATGCAAGGCGGTTAAAACAAAGACCGTGCAGGTAAAAGCTACAGTGAAAAACAGGATTGCCAGCGCGGACGATTACTATTATCTGGTGTATGTCGACCCTATCCGTAAAACCCCTTACCGGGCGGCGGCAAGGGCCTACAAAAAGAAAAACATTACATTTACCCTGAAAACAACGGATAACCAGGGGTTTGCCACATCCAGGTTTGGCATTGCCGTGAAAAAAGATGGGAAATACCATCTGCTCAGCAGCACGTCTTTTGTGAAAAACCCGGAAAAGGCGGCAGGGAACAAGGCAAAATACAATCCCGGGAAAACGAAGAAAGGCATCCAGTTTTACTCAGATGTAAATGAAGTTACGGACTGCAATGCCAAGCAGTATTTCCTGAACCTGACCGTTTCCATGGTAGCTGAAAATGGGACAGTCCCCTACCAATATAATGGGAAAACTTATTATTTTACCCCGATGGATTATTACAAGCAGATTATTTCAGAGTGCAACCGGAAAAAGGTTGTAGTGACTATGCAGGTAATGCTGGACTGGAGCGCGGGGAATACGGATATGATTAACCTGCAGGCGCGGAAACCTGGTGCCCTGTACTATAGCTGGAATATTTACTCCAACCAGTCAAGGGAAAAAATGGAAGCCATGTTCTGCTACCTTGGCATGATATTCGGCAAAAAGGACTGCTATGTGTCCAACTGGATACTGGGAAATGAAGTGAACCATCCAGCGGCTTGGAATTATGCAGGCAGCATGTCGGACGAAGCATATTTTACCACGTATGCCTATGCCTTCCGTGCGCTGTATTATGCAGTCAGGAGCCAGCAGTCCAACGCCCATATTTTCATCTGTACGGATAACTACTGGAGCCCATCCAGGAACAGGCGTTACGGCGCAAAACAGGTGGTGGACAATTTTGCCGTCTATCTGAAAAAAATCCAGAAGGGGCTGAAATGGAACCTGGCATACCATGCGTATTCCTTCCCGCTGACGTATACGAGGGTCTGGAACGGCTATGGGATTACCAATAACGTCAATACTACCCCTTCCATCACCATGAAGAATTTAAAGGTGCTGACAAATTATATTAAGAACAGGTATGGGTCCTCCGTACGGATTATCCTTTCCGAACAGGGCTATTCCTCTGCCCAGGGAGAGGAGCTTCAGGCTGCGGCATTAGCCTACAGCTACTATATTGCAGCCTGCAACCCTATGGTTGACGCATTTATTATAAGGAGCTATAAGGATGACCCGGTAGAGGTAGCCCAGGGATACCTGCTTGGCATCCAGGGGAAACAGGCGTTTGATGTATTCAAATATATGGACACCTCCCGGGCATCCCAGTATACGGACAGGTATTTAGGGGTGATTGGAGCAGGCTCATGGCCGCAGGTTGTCCCAGGATACCGGGCAAAACGGCTTAGGAGCATGTACCGCAAGTAAGGGAGCGGCGTTCGGCAGGCAAGCGTTAATTCATTAATTTCCTGCAGTTAGCGCTGCTGCCGGCGTCTGTGGTAATATTCGAAACAGGCGAAGCCGCGTTCGGCACATTCTTTGAGCGACTTTTTATATATGCTGCTTCGGCATCCGCAGCAGTGGTTTTTTCTTGAGGGAGGCTTTGGTTTGGAAAGCCTCCCATTGTTTTTTGCATCATTTCTTCCAGCAATTCCCATTTGGCGCCGTCTAATTCTGCCAGCATGTTCAGGAACTGCTTCTGGAACGTCATTTCCTTTTCTGCAAAAATGCTTTTTACCCATGACAAAATTTTTTGCTCTGCGCCTATTGGGGCGGACATTTCCCCTTCCCCGGCCCGCAGCCAGGATTCACTGACGCAGAAGGTCTTGCAAATATTGTTTATCACGGAGGAGGAAGGGTTTCTGCGCCCTGTTTCATAGTTGGCAAGGACGTTTTGGCTGGTTCCGATTCTGGCGGCAAATTCTTTCTGCGTCAGCCCCAGCCCTGTCCGGATGGCCCGTATTCTGTCTTTCAAGGCAAGCACTCCTTTTCTGGTATTTGGGCGGTCCTTTGCGTATCCAGGCTGGCGCGTGTTTGAAAATCCATTCCTGCAATTTTCAGGCACGTTTTAGGGCAGCCGTCTGGTTCCGTAAGGCCCGCTTCGCTTTTCCATCATAAAGAAAGGGCATCCCATTGTCAATAAAATATCACAAAGACGTGAATACTTATTGACAAATATTTCTAAGAAGTATAAAATAACGTCAAAGAAATAATATGGGGAGTGGAAGGGGGATTGCTCACATTATTCGAAAGGATGTGGAAAGATGATTCGGGAACTGTACAACAATCTGGTACAGGCCATGGACGCGCCAAATGCAGGCAGCAGGAAGATGAAGGAAGAAATCCTGCTGTTGCTGGAGGAAGAAGAACGGCGGCTCCCCCGCCGGGAGTATGAGGGCTACCGGGATAAAGCGTTTTTGGTAGCTTCGGCAGCAGAAGAATATGGCTTTGAGCTTGGGTTCCGGTATGCAGTCCGGCTGATGGCAGAATGTGCCGGGGAATTGCCATGATGCAGCAGCTTGCAGTAAATTGCCCCGCTGGGCTGCTGTTGGCTGGCATCCGGCTCATGGGATGCTGCAAGGGCATTACAGAGTCCTGAAAAATGCAATTAAGGCTGCCTGCTGTTCGTCTGTCAAATGCCCTGCTTCTTTCAGCAGCTCTTTTTGGCGTGAAGTTAAGGAATAATTTTCATCCCCGGTAGAGAAAAACTGGGAAAGGGTGATGCCAAAGGCGTTGCATACCTTTTCCAGGGAGGGGATGGAGGGAATCATATTTTTCCGGTACCAGGAGGAAATCGTAGACTGGGTTAAACCGGATTCTTCGGCAAGCTGGTATTCTGTCCAGCCTTTTTGCTGTCTGTAATATAGGATTTCTTTTAAAACATCAATCATAAAATCACCACCTGTTCCATACTATAAATACCTATTATCGTTAATAATATTCAATTTATCGTTGCAAATTAATGTTTTTTATCGTATAATTTTAACGTAATATCGAATTTTAGGAGAATATGGGATTGGGAACAGGGTGCTGGGCAGGAAATTCCGTATAGCGGGTAAAACCACGAAAAAAGAGTAGGATGGCTGGATGGAAAATGGGAAATGCGAATGCTGGAAAGGGAAGGGAAAAATGAAAATTATGGAAAAACTGGGGACAGTGGAAAATAGAAAATGGAAAGGCCGTTTCATGGAATTCCAGGATAAATTCGGGGCAATGATATTTGTATTGGCGTCGTGTGTGATGCTCTTGTTTTTTTACAACTATTCCAAGGATATCTTTATCGGGATAAGCGGGGAAAAAGGGCCGGCCCGGGAAGTGTTTTTGGAAGACGGCGCGGCGGTGGAACAGGAATTTCGGGGAGAAGGGGAAACGCTGATGGGAATATCCATACGTTTTGGGGTACATACAGGAGGCAACGGGAGGGTTCATGTTCAGTTATCTGAAAATGGGGAGCCATTGGAGGGCTGGAACTGTATGGCTGGGGAATTGGAAGACGGCGGATACCGTGGGTTCCCTTTCCATACGGTAAGGGAAATGAAAAAAGATGCCGTTTATAAGCTGTCCATTACCGGGGAATCCGAGAAGGGAAATGGCGCATCCAGCAGCCTTGCCGGGGAATCCGGGAAAGGGCTGGGCGTGTCCGTCTGGCTTACGGAGGAACCCAATGGAAGTATTTTTGCCAACGGGGAACCGCTGGGGGGATATGCCCTCTGCTGGCAGCAGACGTATATGGAGGTTGGATTAAAGAATGGGGTGCGGCTTGGGGCGGCCATCCTGTTTTTAGCCGTAGGGCTGGCCGTCCTGTATAAGGTGGATGAAAAGAAGCTTATGTCGGGAATCCTGGCTGCGCTTGGGGCGGTGTATTTCTGGATGTGCCCGTTGGGGATGGCGCCGGATGAAACCAACCATTTCTACCGTGCCTATGAAGTTTCCTGCGGCGGATGGGCGTCCCAGCACATGGGGGAGGATGGCGTAGGGGGGAATTATCTCCCGGCGGCATTGCAGGATTACCATAACCCAAACGCGGAGATAGACACGGAAGATATTGCGGAACTGCATTATGGAAACACAGCCCTTTACGCCCCCGTCAGCTATTTGCCCCAGGCAGTGGGGATCCGGATAGCAAGGATGTTTACGGGCAATGTGGTGAAAATTTTTTATGCCGGGAGGCTTGGGGGGTTCCTGGCCAGTATGCTGCTGTGCCTTTGGGCAATTTACCTGATGCCCTTTGGAAAAAAAATCCTGTTCCTGGTAATGGCTTTCCCCATGAGCATGCAGGAAATGGCGTCTTTGGCGCCGGATGGGTTTACGATAGCCCTTTCCATGGCATTTTTGGCGTATATCTTCCGGATCCGGTGCAGGAAAGAAGCCATTGGGAAGAAAGAAATGGTTTTGGTGGGGCTGATGGGCATTGTGATAGCCTTATGCAAAATCGTATATGTGGTGCTGCTGCTTTTAGTATTCCTGCTGCCAAGGGAGAAATTTACAGGCAAAAAGCAGGCCATGCTGTTCCAGTTTGGGATCCCGGGCGCAGCCTTTGCCATGAACCTCATCTGGCTTAAGATTTCTGCGGGATACCTGATTGAATTTATGCCGGGGGTATCTTCCAGGGAACAGGTAAAATATGTGCTTGGCGATTTGCCAAACTACTGCGTGGTAGTCATGAAGACCCTCTGGATGTGGGGCGTTGACTGGGTCCAGTGTATGGTTGGGAGGTTACTGGGGGCGTTGAATGTGGAAATTTCCGGGATTGTATGGATGGGATTGTTAGTCATGTTTGTCTATGAGGTATGCAATTGCAGGCAAATGGCATGGAAAGCGGGCAGGAAGGACTGGATGGTATTTATTTTTATTTTCCTAAGCGGGTCGGCATTAATCTGCACCAGCATTTACGTGCAGTGGACCGCAGTCGCCAGCGACACGATAGCCGGGGTGCAGGGGCGGTATTTCACCCCCATCCTCCCCTGCCTTGCCATGGCTGCGGTATGCGGGTTCCATCTCCGGGAGCAGAAGCAGGGAGAAGCGAAAATCTATCAGGTGTACGGAAGTTATTTCTACATGCTCCTGCTGATGCTGCATGGGATCACCGTGCTGGATGTGATTCACCATTACATATAAAAGGAAGGGAAAACTACAATGGATAAAATAGCAGTTTTAATTCCCTGCTATAATGAGAGCAGGACGATAGAGAAGGTGGTGGAAGATTTCAGGCGTGTCCTGCCGGAAGCCACGGTATATGTATACGACAATAATTCCACAGACGGCACAGGCAGGATTGCAGCGTGTGCCGGAGCCGTGGTGCGCCAGGAGTTCCGCCAGGGGAAGGGGAACGTCATCCGCAGGATGTTCCGGGAAATCGACGCAGAATGTTACATTATGGCGGACGGGGACGATACCTACCCGGCGGAGGACGCCCGTGAGATGGCAAATATGGTATTGGAAAAAAAGGTGGATATGGTAGTAGGGGACAGGCTTTCTTCGGACTATTTTACGGAAAATAAGAGGCCGTTCCATAACTTTGGCAATATGTTTGTGCGGAAAAGCATAAATTTCTTGTTCCACACGGATATCAAGGACATTATGACGGGATACCGTGCCTTCAGCTATGAATTTGCCAAAACCTTCCCTGTGCTGTCCAAGGGCTTTGAAATTGAAACGGAAATGAGCATCCATGCAGTGGAAAAAAATATGTTCGTGGAAAACTTCGTGGTGAAATACCGGGACAGGCCAAAAGGGAGCGAGTCTAAGCTGAATACATATTCCGATGGGCTTAAGGTAATCCGCACCATTGTGCGCCTGTTCCGCACTTACAAGCCCATGGGATTTTTCGGGGGCATTGCGGCGGCATTGTTTTTCGTATCTGCTGTTTTTTTCCTGCCGATTTTGGATACGTACCTGAAAACCGGGTATGTGCCGAATTTCCCAACGCTGATTATGTGCGGGTTTACCATGCTGGCGGCTATCCAGTCTTTCTTTTCCGGGATGACGCTGCAGACAATGGTGCAGAAGAACCGGCAGGACTTTGAAATGGAACTGCAGAGGGTAATGGAAGGAAAGAAAAAGGGCCGGGATAGGTGGGAAAGCAGTTGGCCCGCCCCGGCAGGGAAAAGCGAAAGCGTTCCCGCACAGGAAAAATATTAGGCAAGAACGCCTGGAAAGAGGAGGGAATTAGGATGGAAGTAAAAAAGGCGGGATTTCGGAAGATTCTTCCGGCGGCAGCCTTGGCGCTGCTGACAGGCATCCGGTTTTACCTGGGAATTAAGACCCCGGTTTACCTGCAGGCAGATGCAGCCATGGACGATTTTCTGTATATCCAATATGCCGCCCATATACTGGAAGGGAAGTGGCTGGGGGATTTTTCAGCGTTGGTACTGCTGAAAACGGCTTCCCCGGCCGTGCTTTTGGCAGTAAATTATGTGCTGGGCATTTCTTATCCTGTTTTTTTGGCAATTGGCTATATTCTGGCGGCGTCCTTGTTTTCCCTGGCAATGTGCCGCCTGTCGGGGAGCAGGAAGCTTGGCATGGCATTGTATGTATTCCTGCTGTATTCCCCGGGGATGTTCCATGAGGAGAATGTGCAGAAGGTGTACCGGGGCGGGTACATTGTGATTTTCACCCTGCTGGCTCTTGGGGCCGTCATTGGGCAGTTTGCAGCAAGGAACAGGGACTGCAAAAGGGAAGCATTTTTGTGGTCTTTGCTGGGGTGCGTTTCCCTGCCCATTTTTTATTACCTCAAGGAGGATTCCGTGTGGATCCTGCCCTTTGTGTGCGTTGGGACTGCATGTACTGTGGCGGGGCTGTGGAAAAGCAGGCATACCCATAAGGGCTTTCGGTTCGCGGCAGCGCTGGCTCCGCTGCTGGCATTGGGATGCGTGACGGCAGGGTACAAAATGCTCAATTACCACTGCTATGGGGAATATGCCATTACCGACCGGAGCGGGACTTACTGCAAGGAGGTGATGTCCGACCTGCTCCAAGTTGATGACGGAAAAGGATACAGGGACCTGGGGGTGTGGGTAACGCGGAATATGGTCCATACGGCGGCAAAACACAGCAAAACATTGGAAGGCCTGATGCCTTATGTGGAGCAAAGCTGGAATGCCTGGTGTGGGGAAAACGAGGCGCCCGGGGATTTCTATATTTGGGCTTTCCGGGGTGCAGTGGAACTGTCTGGGGCTTATGGATCAGGGGGCGCCTATGTGGATTCCTGTTACCGGAAAATCCATGAGGAATTGGAACAGGCATTTGAAAGCGGGGCACTGAAGCGGTGGGAAGGGAGAGTTTACATGTCCTCCACTGCCCGGGGCTTTACGGCAGAAGAACTGGCGGATTACTATAAGGGCCGGTTCCCCGGGGCGTTAAAGATGCTGGCGTCCTATCAGGAAAATGCCACAACTTCCCAGGAAGCAAGGGGGCTTAGCGATAACCTTGCGTTGATGTCCAATCTTACGATGACGCATTTCCGGTGGGGCGGGACAAATGGCAATTATTACAAAGGGGATGAGCTGATTGTAAAGATTGAGAACAAGATTGTCCGCCTTTACCAGAAAACAGGCTTAGTGTTCTTCTGGGCAGGCCTTGCTGGGTGCGGCGTCCTTCTGCTGAAGGTCCTGGCAAAGCTGGTGCGGGGCAAAGGAGCGGGAAGGCAGGGGGATGTCCTGCTGGTGGCCCTGGGGCTGGCAGGAAGCTGCCTGCTGCTGGTTGCAGCGGTGACATGGTTCTGTAATTTTTTGCCGGACCGGAAGGTATATGATTATTTGTGCGCAGCAATCCCGCTGATGGAAACCGTAAAGGCAGTTGGCGTATATTACCTTGTGTGTGTGGCAGGCCGTTTTTGGAAAAAATACCGTATGCCTGTCCCTGCCGAAGTGCCAGGGGAGTGTTAGTTTTTTATCTGAATAGGAAAGGCACTTGCCACGCGAAAGTGTCTTTCCTATAAGGATGCGCAGAGCCTTTCCAACTTGTAGTTTTCTATTCTGTTTTTCTAAGTTCTAAAGATTAGGGTGTCAAAAGGGTGCGATGCACCCGTTCTAATCTTCTAAAGGGAATATTTCCCAACTTTTCCCAAAATCCCAGAGCGTGCCTGAAAATTGCATTCTGCAAAATGGCGTTCAGGCACATCCTAACATAATTGTAAGATAAGTGTAAGGTAAAGACAATGCAAACTTAAGGAAAATAAGTTAGGATAGTTACTGTAAAAATACCTCTGGCCCGCGAGGTGTTGTTGGATATTAAAAAAATATTAAGAATTTTTATGAAGAAATATCAAGAAAATTTTCGTTAAATAGTATAGGACAGAGAAAACAGCAGGAGAGGACATTATGAGAGATATTACATTTACAGTACCTTGTTATAATTCTGAGGATTATATGGAACGCTGCATTGACAGCCTTCTTGCCGGGGATGAATGCGTGGAGATCATTATTGTGGACGACGGCTCTACGGACGGTACTGGGGAGATTGCGGACAATTATGCAAGGAACTACCCGGAAGTGGTACGGGTGGTGCATCAGGAAAACGGCGGGCATGGCGCTGGCGTCAATGCAGGGCTTGCCCTTGCCACAGGCAGGTATTTTAAGGTGGTGGATTCCGACGACTGGCTGGACGAGGATGAATTGCAGAAGCTGATACGGAATATCAGGAAATGGGAAAAGAGCGGTACAGTGGTAGATTTGGTGATCTGTAATTATATTTACGACCATCTTTATGAAAATAAAACCAAGCGGATGGGCTATAAAAACGTCTTAAAGGAAAATGAAGTCTGCGGGTGGGACGACATCAGGCGTTTTGGGCCGTCCCAGTATCTGGTGATGCATTCCCTGTTTTTCAGGACAGAGGTTTTGCGCAGGTCCGGGGTGAAGCTGCCGAAGCATACATTTTACGTGGACAATATTTTTGCCAACCAGCCGCTGCCTTATGTTAAGACATTGTGCTACCTGAACCTGGATATGTACCATTATTTTCTGGGCAGGGAGGACCAATCCGTCAATGAGCAGGTGCTGATGAAGCGGATTGACCAGCAAATCCGTGTGACAAAACTGGTTTCCTGCTGTGCAGACCTGAAGAAAGTAAGGGCGCAGCACCCAAAACTGGCGGGCTACCTTACCCGGAACATTTCCATTATGATGGCGATTTCTTCCATCCATCTCCTGCTGATAGGGACGCCGGAGGCATGGGAGAAGCGGGAAATGCTTTGGAATTATGTGAAAAACCACGACCCGGAGCTGTACCATACCCTCCGGTTTAGGACATTAAGCGGTTTTACGTTCCTGCCAGGGAAGCTTGGGGCAGGGATTACGCTGGCAGGGTATAAAGCGGCACGGAAATTGTATCAGTTTAATTAAATATTTTTTACAGGAGAAAAGAGGCTGAAAGTATGGAAAAATTATATTTAGCATTGGTAGACACACCGGGATTTTTTGCATCTGTCATACGAAGGGTGATTGGCATTGATTACATACATGTGGTACTTTCCATGGACGAGGAACTGAACGAGGCATACAGCGTTGGGCGGAGGAACCCGGCAGTCCCTATTCTGGCAGGGTTTGAAAAAGAAGATGCCCAAAAAATAGAGCAGGTTTTCCCTACAGCAAAATATAAGGTAATGAGCATAGAATGCACCAAAGAGCAGAAAGAGAACATTTCCAGGCAGCTGCAGGAATGTTTTTCCAAAAGATTTCATTATCATTATTGTATCATTGGGCTTCCCATGTTATTATGTAATATACCTTTTTACCAGAGGAACCACTATACATGTTCTTCCTTTGTGGCAGACATTTTGGAAAAAAATGGGATGGGGCTTTTTGGCAAGCATTTTTCACTGGTGACGCCAAGGGATTTTTATGAACTGGAAAATACCAGCGTGGTATTTGAAGGGACGCTGCAGGAATTTAACAAAAGCTGTATGCGCTACCCTGCAAAACGTCCCAATATATTCCGGCAGGCAATGCGCAAGCTGTCTTATGTGATGAATGGGGCAGTGTAAGGATTGGGAGGCCCTGGCATATTCCGGCAGGCAATGCGGAAATTACCCTATGTAATGAATGGAGCAGTGTGATTTATGAATCGGAAAAATTTGATTAGTGCAGGCGTTTTATTGATATTGGCGGCTTTGACAGTCAGTGCAATTTTTAAGGGGAACGATATGGCGGCGGTGTTTGCGGCCATGGGAAAGCTGCACCCCGCATACCTGTGCGGTGCGGCGGCAACGGCAATCTTTTTTGTATCTGCGGAAGGGATGATGATTTGCTACCTCCTGCGGTCGTTAAGCTACCGGACGGGTATGGCGACCTGCATAAAGTATTCCTTCGTAGGGTTTTTCTTTTCCGGCATTACTCCGTCTGCTACCGGCGGGCAGCCAATGCAGCTTTATTATATGCAGAAGGAAGGGCATAAGGTTTCAGACAGCACGGTGGTGCTTATGACAGTGGCGGTGATTTACAAGTTTGTCCTTGTGGTAATGGGGGCAGGCATCCTGGTATTCTGCCATGGGGCCCTTGCTGCCTACCTGAAGAATTACTTGTACCTGTATTATCTGGGGCTGTTTCTGAATACGGCTTTGGTGGTAATCCTGCTTTTCATTATGGTAAGCCCGAAGTGCTTCAAAGGGCTTGTGGTTGGCGGCGAAAAGGTTTTGAAGAAGTTCCGCCTGCTGAAATCCTCCCGTGAGCGGACGGATAAATTAATTGACATGGCAGACCAGTACCATGAAGCCGTGCTGTTCTTCCTGAAAAATAAAGGCAAGATTGCTGTTGTTATTGGGTTTACTGTGCTGCAGCGGTGCAGCGTGTTTTTCCTTACATGGCTGATTTACCGGGGGCTTGGGCTGGCAGGAACCAGCGCATTTACGGTAATGAGCCTTCAGGCAGCAATTTATATTGCAGTGGATATGCTGCCTTTGCCCGGGGCGCAGGGGATTACGGAAATGATGTACAAAACAGCGTTTTCCATGGTATTTCCGGGGGCTTTCCTGACAGCGTCTATGTGCGTGACGCGGGGGCTGAATTTTTATATGGTGCTGATTATCAGCGCTTTGGTATCCCTCTGGTGCCAGTTCCGTTCGGCAAGGCCCGGGCAGATGGAAGCAGAGGCGTCTTAATCCTATCAGAGAACAACGTGGGCTGCCGCATTAAGAAAAATGATACAGGATATCGTTAGTTTTAGTCATTCTTCTATCCGATATCTCGTATATATTACTCCGGCGGTTAAATATCGACGTTTTTACTTGCCTAAATTTGTCGACATTTAACCGCCGGAGTAATATTTTGCTTCGTGCGGCAGCCCCATCTTAAATTCAAAATTTTCCCAGAAAGAAAAAAATTTAATTCCATAAAACATTTCCGAAAAAAGATACGTTATATAAGATAGAACGTGCCGCAGCAAAGGAGCGCCCTGATATGAACGACAGAGAATTAATCCGGGAAATCCAAAGAGGGAAAAAAGAATATCTGAATGATATTGCAGAAAAGTATTATGATGATATTTACCGTTTCTGCTGCTATCAGACTGGGAGCTGCCAGGACGCAGGCGATTTGGCACAGGAAACCTTCCTGCATTTTATCCGCTCTGTGGAACAGTTCCGTTACCGGAACTTGAAGGGATACCTGCTTACCATTGCAAGGAATGTCTGCATGGATTATTTCAGGGGCTGCCAGCGCAGGCAGGAGAAAGAAGAAAGCTTCCGGCAAAAGGCGCAGGAAGATGGGGCTTTTGCGGTTTCCCAGCAGGCCAGGAGCCAGCAGGAAGAATTTTTGGTTACGGTGGAACAGTTGACGGAACATCTTCCCCAGATGCAGCGGGAGGCTATGGTCCTATACTATGGCTATGGGTTCAAATACCGGGAAATTGCCCGGATGACAGGGGTGGGGATCGGGACGGTGAAGTCCAGGGTACGGCAGGGGACCAGGAAGCTAAGGAAAAGCATGGAAGAACAAGGAGCTTGAAGGATTGTGGGAGAACCAGGAGGTGAACATGGAAAAAAAGGGAAAAAAAGGGAAAGGCAATTTTATGGAACATGTGCCTGTGGGGAGCCGGCTGCGAAAAGAAAAATATGTTTTGGAGGAAATCCCCATAGATCCCGTCCGGAAGCGGCAAATTTTAGGGAAAATTGCAGAAGCCGTGGAGGAAAAGCGGTATCTGTACTGCCCTACAGCCATGGAGGTTTTCCGCAGGCAGATCCGGTATATTTCCGGCTTTTGCATAGGCGGGCAGATGGCATGCCTGATGTTCCTGCTGGCGCTGTTTTGGCAGTTCCAGGTGCAGGGGGAAGAAATCCTGGCTTATCTGGGGACCGGTTCCGCGGCGGCCGCCTATATGGGGGTATTCCTGATGCTGGAATTAAGCCGCAGCAGGGACTATGGCATGGCAGAGCTGGAGCAGTCCTGTTACCTGAACGTCAGGCAGGTATGGTGTGCAAAAATGGTATGCTTCGGCTGTATGGACATTCTGGCCCTTACGTCCATGGTAGCTGTAATTGCAGGGAAGACTACTTATGGCATACTGCGGGTGCTGGTGTACCTGCTGGTGCCCTTTGTGCTTTCCAATGGGCTGCAGCTTTTGGTCTTTACCATGTTCAGGAGCCAGAAAAAAGGATACCTGCAAATGGCTGCGGCGCTGTCAGCAAGCGGGGTTTCCCTGCTGCCCATGCAATACCCTGCCTGGTACCAGGCATCTTATTTGGGGATTTGGGTGTGCATATTGGTTGCGGCTGCCGTGTTTTTGGGAAAAGGAATTGCCGGGGCATGCCAGAAATTGGAGGAAGGAGAAAGCATATGCTGGAATTAAAACTGGACCGCGTAAGCAAGCAGTACAAGCAGAAAATGGTAGTAGACCGTCTGGAATACACCTTCCGCACAGGCGTCTATGGGCTGTTGGGGGAAAATGGGGCTGGCAAGACCACCCTTTTGCGGATGGCAGCCGGGGTGCTGAAACCCACCGCAGGGCAAATCCTCTGCAACCAATGCGAAATTGGCAAACTGGGCGGCGCCTACCGGATGAAGCTGGGATACCTTCCCCAGAAATTCGGCTATTACCCCAATTTTACGGTTTGGCGTTATATGGAATATTTGGCGGAATTAAAGGCGGTGCCGCCGGAACTTGTAAAAGGGAGGATAGAACAGCTATTAGGGGACACAGGCCTGTCAGGCGTGCAGTCGGCAAAAATCAAGACTCTTTCAGGCGGGATGGTGCGGCGGCTTGGGATTGCCCAGTCCCTGCTAAATGACCCGGAAATCCTGATTTTAGATGAGCCAACTTCTGGGCTGGACCCGAAAGAACGCATCCGGTTCCGGAATTTGCTCAGTTCGTTGGGGCGGGGGAGGATTGTGCTGCTTTCTTCCCATATTGTGGCCGATATTGAATCTTTGGCAGATGAAATCCTTATAGTAAAGGCAGGAAGGCTTGCAGAAGCAGGGAGCCTGCAGGAAATTTTGGAATCAGCGGAAGGGAAGGTCTGGGAATGTACTGTGCCGCCGGGGCAGGCAGAAAGCTTAAACCGCAGGGTTGGGGCCAGCAGCATGAAGCAGCTTGAGGATGGGAGGGTGTGCATACGGATTGTGTCGGAAGGCAGGCCTGCCGAGGATGCCGTTCCCGTTTCCCCAAACCTGGAGGATGTGTATTTATATCAGACAATGGAAGGGGGCAGAGGGGTATGAGGTTATTAAAAATGGAACTTTATAAAATTACTGCCCGCCCAGTGATGAATATTGCTTTTTTTGTGATGCTGGGGTTTTTCCTGCTGGTGCTGTGGCAGGAAGCAGATGGGACAAGGACGGAGCTGGATGGGGAGGTGTACCATGGGCTGGAAGCCATCAGGGCTGACCGCCAGATAGCAAAAGGGTACGAAGGCCCGTTTACTATGGAAAAGGCAGAAGACATTGTGGGGCGGTTTGGCTTTTCCGGCTATATGGAGGAGGGGTTCCAGACCCGGGAAGGGAATTTCAGCAGCCAGTTTGTGACGGATGCCATGACGGATTTTTTGCAGACGGGGCAGCGTCCTGCCGGTTATTTTACAGGGGATGACTGGGAAAATTATGGGAAAAGATATGTGGAGGGGAATTTTTGGTTTGGCTATACCAAAGGCTGGGAAAAAATGCAGGATGTGTGGTATATTGCGTTGGTTTCCCTCCATGTGTGGCTGGTCCTTATGGCAGCCCCAGTGTTTTCCGAGGAATACAGCAGGGAAACTACGGGGATCTTATTGTCCAGCTGCCATGGGAAATCCACAGGCATCCGGAGGAAGGTAGAAGCAGCCATGGGAATTGGCGTTCTGGCATATTTATGCCTGTGCGCCCTTATGGTAGGGCTGATGGGCATCCTGTATGGCTGGGATGGGCTGGGGGCAAGTGCAGGAATGATGGTGCATTCCTTCCTGTTTGCAGGGCATGGAACGTGGAGCGTGGCGTTTTTACTGTCCCTCCAATTCCTGCTGGGGCTGGTGTCCGTCCTTTTGGACATAGCCATCACCCTGTTTTTATCTTCCAAATGCAGCCGTCCGGCAACTGCTGTGACAGCGGGGATGGCGCTGTATTTCCTGCCTTATGTGGGTAACCAGGTGGTGTTCCGGATGCTTTTGGATTTTGGCGTGGCGGAACTGCCCTGGGGCTGGGCCGTAATGGATGCGCTGCGGATCTTTTGTTTTTCCATGCCGCTGTACCTGCCCCATAAAGAGCTGGCTGGCATCCCTTCCCGCTGGCTTTGGTATATCCCAGCCGTTGCGGCTTTGGAGCTTTTGGCAAGTATCTGGCGGGGCTGCCGGAATTACTGGGGATATGAGTGATACAGCGTAAGTTTTCTGTAAAATCCCTTGAATTTTATGGAAAATAATGGCATAATAAGTAGGAAATTAATTCAGCAGCATAAGGCAAAGGAAAGCCAGAGAGGAGAACAGCATGAAATACATATGTGACGTTTGCGGATGGGAGTACGACGAGGAACAGGGATACCCGGAAGGCGGGATTGCGCCGGGGACAAAATGGGAAGATGTACCAGCTGATTTTGAATGTCCGCTGTGCTTTGTAGGGAAAGACCAGTTCTCAAAAGCATAATCGAAAGAAAAAATATGGCTGTAACGGAAGGGGCTGCTGCAAAACAAGAATTTTTGCAGCAGCCCCGGTCTTTCTATAAGCCAAAAGTCTTTCGGAACATGCATCCAGCCATACTAGAGCGTGTTTGAAAATTCATTCCCACAATTTTCCGCCCCACTTTACACCGGATTCTATGCTGAATTTCGTCAATGTAGCCCACTACACCTCCCAAATCCAGCATAAAATCTGATGCAAACTGGGACGGAATCTTGCAAAAAGCAATTTTCAAACACACTCTAGAGCGTTATGGCAGCAACGCATCCAGCCCTATGGAAAAATCACTGTAAATGCAGGAGGGGATTTCCTCATGGAAGGCGTATTGGTTTGTGTTTTCGTCCCCATGCTCCCAGTCATAAACATTGACAGTCTTAGTCATTGGGTTTATCACCCAATATTCCCGTACCCCGGCCGTGCGGTATTTATACAGCTTTATGCCGTAATCCATATGTTTTGACCCGGGAGAAACCACTTCAATTACCCAGTCCGGCGCGCCATTGCAGCCTTTATCATCCAGTTTCTGGGGATCGCAGATAACAGAAATATCCGGTTCTACGTAGTTCCTGTTATCCTGGTTAAGGAATACAGCAAATGGGGAGGGATAGACCCGGCAGGAACCTTTGTGTGATTCAAAATAACTGCGTATTTTATAGTGTAATTCAGAAATGATTTCCTGATGGATACGGGTAGGCGGAGCCATATAGTAAACCTGCCCGTCAATCAGTTCTGCCCGTTTGCCTTCCGGGAGGGAATAAATGAAATCGGTGGTATAAGTATCAGTGTTCCAT
>KE159639.1:103322-283650 GCA_000403315.2 Lachnospiraceae bacterium A2 | reverse complement strand
TTGAACAGCTTGGCATGGTAGTCAGTCCGCCTGCTGCTGGGGGATACGATTTCAAGCACCCAGTCCGGCGCGCCATTGCAGCCCTTATCATCCAGTTTCTGGGGATCGCAGATAACAGAGATATCCGGTTCTACATAGTTCCTGTTATCCTGGTTAAGGAATACGGCAAATGGGGCAAAAAACGCTTCGCAAGAGCCGACCTTTGATTTGATATAGGAATTAATAGAAGAAAATAATTCCCGGGCGATGGTTTGGTGGGTACGGTTGGGCGGAGCCATATAGTAAACCTGCCCGTCAATCAGTTCTGCCCGTTTGCCTTCCGGGAGGGAATAAATGAAATCGGTGGTATAAGTATCATCGCTTAATATTGGAAATGACATAATAACCCTCCATTCTATTTGCTTCTTTCAGGAACCAGCCAACTGCCCCTTAAACCGTCCCTGAATATTCATTTAATATTTTCCGTTTCATGTCAAACAGTTCGTCCGACAAATCCACATACACCTCATGGGGATATGCAAACCGCTTTGTTTCATTCCAAAGGGTATTCTTTTCCCTGGTGCAATATTCCTGTATTTCCATCACCTTGGGGGACTGGTAGATGCACGTCCCTTTTTCAAAAACCTTCACCAGCAATTCCCGCATGGTATAGGTCCCGCCTTTTAGGGTTGTCCGTTTCCAGGTTTCCAGCGAGTCGAACAGGCGCAGGTTTTTGGAAGTGTCAAAGGTTTCGTCAGCAAGGCAGATTAAGTCCGCTTTTATTTTATGGGAATCCTTTTCGTAAATCCGGTAAATGGTCTTATTGCCCGGGTTTGTCACTTTTTCCGTATTTTCGGAAAGCTTGATTTTGGGGATGAAATTCCCGTCTTTGTCCTGGATGGCCGCCAGCTTGTAAACGCCGCCGAAGGCTGGGCAGTCCTTGGAGGTAATCAGGCTGGTGCCTACGCCCCAGGAAGTGATTTTTGCCCCCTGCGCCTTTAAATTTTCAATCAGGTATTCGTCCAAATCGTTGGAAGCAGAAATCACGGCGTCAGGGAACCCAGCTTCGTCCAGCATATTCCGTACAATTTTAGACAGGTAGGCAAGGTCGCCGCTGTCCATGCGGATGCCGTAAAAGGTCAGGGGGATCCCCGCTTCCTTAAGCTCCGTAAAGACCCGGATGGCGTTTGGCACGCCGGATTTTAAGGTATCGTAGGTGTCTACCAGCAGGATGCAGGCGGAAGGGTAGAGATCTGCATATTTTTTAAAGGCGGTGTATTCGTCAGGGAAACTCATAATCCAGCTATGGGCGTGGGTGCCTTTCACTGGTACGCCAAACATCTGGCCGCAGAGCACATTGGAGGTTCCGCAGCAGCCGCCAATCATGGCAGCCCTTGCCCCATATACCCCTGCGTCCGGCCCCTGTGCCCTGCGCAGGCCGAATTCCATGACCCCGTCCCCGTCTGCGGCATAGCAGACCCTTGCCGCTTTTGTGGCAATCAGGCTCTGGTGGTTTAAAATATTTAAAATGGCCGTTTCAATCAGCTGGGCCTCCATCATAGGCGCAATCACTTTAATCAGCGGTTCCCGTGGGAAAACCACCGTGCCCTCCGGGATGGCATAAATGTCCCCGGAAAACCGGAATGTGCCAAGGTATTCTAAGAAATCCTCCTCAAAAATATGAAGCCCCCGCAGATAGGAAATGTCGTCTTCGGAAAAATGCAGGTGTTCCACATACTCAATGATCTGCTCCAGCCCAGCGCAGACTGCATACCCGCCATTGCTGGGGTTTGTCCGGTAAAATGCGTCAAACACCACCGTATCATGGTTCCCAGTCTTGAAGTAGCCCTGCATCATTGTCAGTTCATAGAGGTCTGTCAATAAAGTTAAGTGCTCCATAGCGTGCTCCTTTGTGTTTTTACAAAGTATAGCACATCTGCCTGGGAATGGCAAAACCTATTACGCCCAAATATTTGTGTTTTCTTTGTGTTTTGGCAGAAGATACCTTTTCATTTCAGGAAAAGTGTGCTATCCTTAGTTATTGTGAAAGTTGTAGTGTTTCATATTTTAAAGGAAAGGTAAATGCTTTATGAAGAAAAAATTAATGTTTCTGCTATGCGCAGTGTGTGCAGCAGCTTTTCTCAGTAGCTGCGGGACAGGCAAAAAAGGGAATGACAGCAAAAAGGAAACTACAGAAGAAGCAGAAGGTTCCGGAGAAAAAACAGAGCCCATTGAATATAACGCGGACGAGTATGTGGAACTGGGGGAATACACAGGGCTGGAAATCAGCCTTGGCTCCTATGAGGTGACAGACGCTGAGGTAAAGGGGCAAATGAACGCTTCGCTGGCAGATTACCCTGTTTACGAAGATACGGACAAAGATACCGTGGAGCAAGGGGATTTCGTCAATATTGATTATGAAGGCTTAAAAGACGGCGTGGCGTTTGGCGGCGGGACAGCCCAGGGCGCAGTCCTTGAAATTGGATCAAACAGCTTTATCCCAGGCTTTGAAGATGGCCTTGTCGGGGCAAAAGTAGGGAAAGAAGTGGATTTGGACCTGACCTTCCCGGAAAACTACCAAAACGCGGAGCTGGCTGGGCAGGACGTGGTATTTCATGTGAAGGTAAACAAGATTGTAAACCAGTCAATCATGACATATGAACAGGCGGACGATGCATTTATAGAAAAAAATATGTCCTCCCAGGGATACCATACCGTAAAAGATTTTGAGGAAGGTATCCGCAAGGAGCTTGAGGCCAACAAGGAAATCACAAAAGAAACAGAAACCGAAGCCGCAGTCATCCAGAAATTAAAGGAAATATGTAAAATCAAAGGGTTTCCTGAAGGGCTGATAGACCAAAGGATTGAGGAATATATGGAGCGCTTTGAGTCAAACCTTAAGACAAGCTATGGCATCGGTATAGAGGAATATCTGAAATCAACCAATACGAAAGAAGACGCCTTTCACGAGCAGGTAAAGCAGCTAGTCACCGAAACCGTGGAAGGGGAACTGATTATCGCAGCTATTGCCAAGCAGGAAAAGATAGAAATTGGCGACGAGGAATTTGCAGAATATAAGAAAAATATTGTAGAATCTTATGGGTATGCAAGCGAGGAAGCGTTAATCCAGCAGCATGGGGAGGAATATGTCAGGAACGTATTCTTAAATGAGAAAACAGTGGAAAAGCTTCTGGAAAGCGCAAAAGTCACTTATGGGAAAAAAGATGGGGAAGCCCCTGCTGACGGCGGCACAGAAGACAAGGAAAAATAATTTTCAGGCAAATATTCCACCCCACAGCTTTGGGGCAGGAAGAATAAAATAAAGGAGAAAAGTTATGGAGTGGAAATTGACAAACATCAAAGACCTCTACCGCAGGAAAGAGGAATTTTTGGAGAAGGAAGTAACCGTGGGAGGATGGGTAAGGAGCATCCGGGGCTCTAAAAATTTTGGGTTCATCGTGGTAAATGACGGGACGTTTTTTGAGCCTTTGCAGGTAGTATATTCAGACGTGCTCCCTAATTTTGCAGAGGTGGAAAAGCTGAACGTCGGGGCAGCCATCCTTGTAAAAGGAAAGCTGGTGGCAACCCCCAATGCAAAGCAGCCCTTTGAAATCCAGGCAGGGGAGGTGCTGGTGGAAGGCCAGTCCACGCCGGATTACCCCCTGCAGAAAAAAAGGCACAGCTTTGAATATTTAAGGACAATTTCCCATCTGCGCCCGCGCACCAATACCTTTGAGGCAGTATTCCGTGTGCGCTCCCTGATTGCTTACGCTATCCACAAATTTTTCCAGGAGAGGGATTTTGTGTATGTGCACACGCCCCTGATTACCGGGAGCGACTGTGAAGGCGCCGGGGAAATGTTCCAGGTGACGACCCTGGATTTGGAAAATGTCCCGAAGAATGAGGAAGGCGGCATTGATTTTACCCAGGACTTTTTCGGCAAGCCCACCAACCTTACGGTGAGCGGCCAGTTAAACGGGGAAGCCTATGCCATGGCGTTTAAAAATATTTATACCTTCGGCCCTACCTTCCGGGCAGAAAATTCCAATACCACAAGGCATGCGGCAGAATTCTGGATGATTGAGCCGGAAATTGCCTTTGCAGATTTGGAAGATGATATGGCGTTAGCGGAAAGTATGCTGAAATATATCATCCGCTATGTACTGGAACATGCACCGGAAGAAATGCAGTTTTTTAACAGTTTTGTGGACAAAGGCCTTTTGGAACGGCTGAACCATGTGGTAAGTTCCGATTTTGCCCATGTGACTTATACAGAGGCCATTGAAATTCTGGAAAAGAACAATGGGAATTTTGAATACAAGGTATCCTGGGGAGCAGACCTCCAGACAGAACACGAACGTTACCTGACGGAAGAAGTGTTCAAGCGCCCGGTATTTGTGACGGATTATCCCAAGGAAATCAAGGCATTTTATATGAAGCTGAACCCGGACGGCAAGACGGTTGCAGCCGTAGACTGCCTTGTGCCAGGGATCGGCGAAATTATCGGCGGCAGCCAGAGGGAAGACGACTATGGCAAGCTGTGCCAGCGGATGGAGGAGCTTGGGCTTAACAAAGAGGACTATGGCTTTTATATGGATTTGCGCAAATATGGCACGGCGCGCCATGCAGGCTTTGGGCTGGGCTTTGAACGCTGCGTGATGTACCTGACGGGCATGACGAATATCCGCGATGTGGTGCCTTTCCCGCGCACAGTGAAGAACTGCGAATTGTAATGGCTTAAGATCCATGGTACCCGCCCTTCCGCCCGCAGCCATCCAGAACGGTTTTACCATGGGTTTGTGCTGGGGCTGGTTGTGGAGCTGGCAGCAGGCGGAATCCCCAAGGAACTGATTTTCCATTATGGTTTTGCATTTGAGGGGAAAAGGGTTCTGGTTGGGTAGTGCAGGCGTATTTTGGCAGAATATGTTGTTGGAAAAGGGGCTGTTGCAAAATAGCTGTTATATACAAGATATGGTATTCAGAACTTTGTAATTTCTGTCATATATTGTATATAAGCTGCATTCTGCAACAGCCCTCTTTCTTTGTTTTATAGGATTAGGGTATCAAAAGGGTGCGATGCACCCGCTCCATACCATATATTGATGTGTAAATTGATTTGCAATACAATATATGGTATGAGCGTAGCACCAAAGGTGCTTTTGATACCCTAATCTTTATAGGAAATCTTCTCCCCGCAGCTTTTCTATGCTGTAATTTCTTTCAGGAAAGCTTCCTGGATGGAAATATGGATATCCTCCCCCAGCAGGTGCACCTGTTCCGAAGGGATGATTCCCCCAGCCATGGAAGGATGCCCGCCGCCGCTCCCCCACGGGGCCATCACATGGGAAATCAGGTTCCCGGCATGGATGCGGTCCTGTTCACAGCGGACGGAAAAACGGATGCCATTTTTCTGCATGGCGTAAACCACTGCAATATCAACCACATCTAAGGACAAAATAAAATCAGAGATTATGGCGATCAGCGCATTGGCACAGTGGAAAGGGATATAGGCAAACCCCGTGCCGCCAAAAATCTGTATATTCTGGATTGCAGCCCCATAAGCCCGCAAATCATCAAATTCCATGGTATTTGTATACATATGGTTGACAAGTCCCCAGTCAGCATGGGAAAACAGGAAGGAAAGCATTTCCGTATCCAGCAAAGCTGTCCCCCGGGTGAAGTCAGCCGTGTCCATTTTAATCCCATAAGCCAGCGCAGCGGCGCATTTGGGGGAGATAGGGGTTTTTGTGCGCTCAAAATAAGAAGCGATGATGGAGGAGCAGGCTCCTACCTTCTGGATGTCCTGGTATTGGTAACTGTATGGGAAAAAGACAGGGTGGTGGTCGATGCAGGCCACCTCGTCCCCCACAAGGTCGGTAACATTTTTATTTAATTTCTGGGAATCAATCAGCACAATCAAGTCTTTCCCTTCCATGTCGGAAATGTCGTTTTTGGAATACATGGTAATTCCGAAGGTATCCAGCATTTTTTTCGCGCTGAGACGGTCTATTTTCCCATCATAGCATAGGGTGGCCTGGATGCCGTGGAAATGCAGGAACTGCTGGAGGCCGAAGGCGCTGGCGATAGCGTCCGGGTCGGGAAAGTTGTGGGTTTGGATGTAGACGGTGTGGCCTGCCAGGATTCCGATTAAGTCAAGTGGGTTCATTGGGTATACTCCTTTTTAGAAAATTTTGGCAGGGATGGGTGCCGGTGGATAACAGGCATGTCCCTCGTTACTGTTCACTCCTGAGTCGTGCACTGTGCTGCACGGCTACAGGCCAATACAGTAATGGGGCCAGAATCCGGCCTCTTGCCGTAAGGCAACTTTAAATAGGCCGGATTCGTTACTGTGAACACCATGGGTGTGAACAGTAACTGTCCCCCTTTCCCGCCAAAGTTATGCCCAGTATACTATATTTCCTTGAAAAAGTCACCACACTTTGCTATGATGCAAAAGGAAAGAATGACAATGAAAAAAACGAGGTCACAAACCATGCAGAAAAATTATAAATTAACGATAGCCTACGACGGAACCCGTTACAAGGGCTGGCAGAGCCAGAAAACCACAGACACCACCATCCAGGGAAAACTCAGCCATGTATTTTCCGGGCTGGAAGGAAAACAGACGGAAGTGCATGGCTCCGGCCGCACCGACGCAGGTGTCCATGCTTTGGGGCAGGTGGCAAACGTCTATTTAGAAACGGAGAAAACAATTCCAGAAATCATGGAATATGTAAACCATTACCTGCCGGAAGACATTGGGGTCACAGCCATGGAAGAAGCGCCAAAGAAGTTCCATGCAAGGCTGTTTGCCGTGAAAAAAACGTATTGCTACCGCATCCATAACAGCGCCCTCCCCAATGTATTTGAACGGAAATGGATGTGCCAAATCAAAGAGCCCCTTGACGTGGCCGCTATGAAGGAGGCAGCCCGGTATTTTGAAGGGACCCACGACTTTGCAGCCTTCTGCCGCCATCGGCAGAAGAAGAAAACCACCGTGCGCACGGTTTACCAGCTTTCAGTTGCCCAGCAGGGCAGTGAAATAGATATCACGGTAACCGGGAATGGGTTCCTGCACAATATGGTTCGCATTATTGCCGGGACCCTTGTGGAAGTAGGGCAGGGCATCCGGGAACCCCAGGATATCCCGAAGCTTTTGGAAGGCGGCGTCCGGGCAGAATCCGGCATTACCATGCCAGCCAAGGGCCTTATCTTAAAAAGCGTAGAATATTAGCCCACTCCAAAGCCAAAAACAGGAAAACAGCGGAACATACCGCATTTCCCTCTGGAAAGGAACTAAAAACAATGGAAAAATGGGTAGTATCTGCCAAAAAAGCAGATTTTAAAAAAATATCATCACAATTCGGCATCGACCAGGTAACCGCCCGGATTATCCGGAACAGGGACGTCCTTGGGGAAGAAGCCATAGAGCAATACCTCCATGGGGACCGCAGCTCCCTCCACGATCCGGGAAGGATGAAGGATATGGGGCGCGCCGTTGCCATTTTGCAGGAAAAAATTCAAAAAAAGAAGAAAATACGCATAATCGGCGATTATGACATTGATGGGATCCAGTCGGTTTATATTCTGTATTCGGCGCTGCGGAGCTGCGGCGCACAGGTGGATTATGCCATCCCAGACCGGATTACCGACGGCTATGGCGTCAACGAACGGCTGGTGCGCAAGGCGGCGGAAGACGGGGTGGACGCCATCCTGACCTGCGACAATGGGATTGCAGCCGCCAAGGAGCTTTCGCTGGCAAAAGAGCTGGGGATGGCGGTAATTATCACCGACCACCATGAAATCCCTTATGAAGAAGGCGCGGACGGGGAAAAAATATTCCATATCCCGGCGGCGGACGCGGTAGTAAATCCCAAGCAGCCAGACTGCCCCTATCCTTTCAAGGAGCTTTGCGGGGCAGCCGTGGCGTTTAAACTGGTGCAGGCCTTATATGAAAAATCTGGGCTGCCGCCGGAGGAAGCATGGGCGTATCTGGAAAATGCAGCCTTTGCCACGGTAGGGGATGTGATGCCCCTGACAGGGGAAAACAGGATTATTGTGAAGGAAGGGCTGAAAGCCTTGAACCAGACCAGAAATTTTGGCATACGGGCGCTGGCAGCCCGCAACCAGATCGAGCTTGGGAAAATCAAGGCTTACCACATTGGGTTTGTCCTGGGGCCATGCCTGAATGCCAGCGGGCGGTTAGACACGGCAAAACGGGCCTTGGACATGCTGCTGGCAGAAAACGAATACATAGCGGCGGAATATGCAGGGGATTTGTATGACTTGAATGTAAGCCGGAAGGAAATGACGGAGCAGGGGGTGCAAAAGGCCGTAGAGCTGGTGGAGCAGGGCTCCTTGAAAGATGATAAAGTACTGGTAATTTACCTGCCGGACTGCCATGAAAGCTTGGCTGGGATAATTGCTGGCCGCATCCGGGAACGGTACCACCGGCCCGTATTCCTGCTGACGAAAAGCGAAGACGGGGTAAAAGGATCCGGCCGTTCCATTGAAAGCTATTCCATGTATGAGGAAATGACAAAATGCAAGGAACTTTTCACCAAATTCGGCGGGCATCCCATGGCGGCAGGCCTGTCCCTGCCAGAGAAGAATGTGGAAGTGTTCCGGCAGAAATTAAATGAAAATACCGCCCTGACAGAAGAAGACCTGCGGGGGAAAATTGTGATAGACGTCCCGATGCCGCTGGATTATATTTCAAAGCCTTTGGTGGAGGAATTAAATATTTTGGAGCCATTTGGGAAATCTAATGAAAAACCAGTGTTTGCGGATAAAAACTTGCGGATTTTGTCCATGGGGATTTTTGGGAAAAACAAGAACGTCTGCCGGATGCAGGTAAAAAGCCAGGGAGGGACAGCCTTAAGCGCCGTTTACTTCGGGCAGGTGGAGAAATTTTTGGATTTCCTGCAGGGAAAATACGGGCAGGAAGCCGTAGGGCGCGCCATGTCCGGGCAGGGCGGCGAAATGCTGGTTTCTTTTATTTATTACCCGGAAATCAATGTGTTCAACGGGAAGGAAAGTTTGCAGATAATTGTAAAGAACTATTGTTAGGGACCGGAGAAATGTGTTAAAATGGAGCGTAGAGAAAAATCAGGGCATAGATAGGCGCGCGGATCAGGAAGAAGGGCTGCGCCAGGGCGGATGCCCATTCAGCAAATCACAGAAATTCCAGAAGAAAGGGGAACCCAGATGTTTGGAAAAGGGAAGAAGCAGGAAGAACTGGAACAGGAACTGCTGTCAAAACAGGCAGAGGCGGATAAATATTTAAGGAAATTATCAGAGGTGACAGAAAAAATGCGTTTGGTGCAAAAGGAAACGGAGGAAGGGATTGTTGCCATGGAAGGGGGGCAGAGCGAATTGGACAGCCAGATGGCCAAATTGACAGAAACAGTGAGCACAGCCGCCAGCGAGGCAAAGCGGCAGAACAAAAGGAACCGGGAGCTGCAAAAGCAGATTGGGGCGCTGGCAGACCGGGCGGATAAGTCGGAAGGCGCCTACCAAAGGTCCATAGAGGGGATTTACAGGCGGGAAAAAGAACTGCTGGAAATGATAGAGCAGGGCAGGAAGCTGACTTCCCCGGAAGAAGTGCTGGAGCTGGCAGCCACCGGCATGCGGCAGGAAATGGAGGAGATGGTAAAACGCATTTCCGAAATGGGGGAAATGGAGCGGCAGATGGGCATTCTTTCCTTAAATGCTGCAATTGAAGCTGGAAGGCTGGGGGAAGAAGGCGTGAAATTTGTAAAAGCAGCCGAGGAAGTCCGTGACCTTTCCGGGAAGTACCACCAGTCAGCTTCTTTTATGGCAGAGAAAATGCAGAAGATGGAAGAACGGCTGAAAGAAGCCGAAACACAGGTATTGTACCTGACACAGATTTGGAACGACCATAACACCCGTCTGGAAAAAGCTGCGGAAGGGTTCGGCGCTTATGCTTCCCGGCTGGAGGAAACGGAGAGCCGGAAAATGGTGACGCAGATACGGGCGCTGACCGAAAGCCTGGAGCAGTCAGTGGGCGACAGCGAAGTAATCACCAAGCAGTACGACGAAGCCCAGAAGGCTGTGGAGCACGCAGGGAAGACTTTCACCCAGCAGCAGGAAACCTTGGAGAACCTGCGCCGGAAAGCAAAAGAAGTGGAAGACTGGCTCCGTGCGGTAGGGGCAGAAATCAGCAGATAAATTGCCTCGGAAAGCAGGAGGGGCAGAAGGCGTGCGGCAGGGGAAGGAATCAGCAAGCGGCTGCGGCAGAGAGGCGTTTCAGGTATTTGGAAGCAGAGAAATCAGGACTGGAGGTAAGGCTATGAAAAAGAGGGATTTCCAATTTTTATCAGCAGATAAGCAGACCAAAATCCATGCAGTAAAATGGGAGCCGGACGGCAAAGAGCTGAAAGGGATTCTGCAGATTAGCCATGGCATGGTGGAATATGTGGAACGGTATGAAAAATTTGCAGAATTTATGGTGCAGCAAGGGTTCCTGGTGGCAGGCAACGACCATTTAGGCCATGGGAAATCTGTGACGTCAGAGAGCCAGTGGGGTTATTTTGCCCCTAAGAATGGCAGTGATATTGTGGTAGAAGACATAGACCATCTCCGCAGGATGATGGAAACGGAGCACCCGGGGATACCATATTTTATCCTTGGGCACAGCATGGGCTCCTTCCTGCTCCGGAAATATTTGTCCCAGCATGGAAGCGGCCTTAAGGGTGCAATTATTATGGGAACCGGCACACATCCCAATGCAGCGTTGGCGCTGGGAAAAGGCCTGTGCAGGTGCTTAGCCTTGTTCCGGGGCTGGGACCACCGGAGCAATTTGTTGGAGCAGGCGGCAATGGGCGGATATAATAAGAAATTCAAAGGGGGCAGAGCCTTAAATTCCTGGCTTACCAAGGATAAGGAAATCGTGGCGGCTTACAGCAAGGAGCCCCGGTGCAGCTTTAAATTTACCGTAAACGGGTATTATACCATATTTGATACCATCCATTATATCAACCGTCCGGAAAATATTGGGAAAATCCCAAAGAATCTCCCGCTGCTGTTTGTGGCTGGGGAAGACGACCCCGTGGGAAACTATGGCAAAGGGGTAAAAAGTGTCTGCGGGACATATAAAAAGGCAGGGATTACAGACATTACATGCAGGCTTTACCCTGGTGACCGCCATGAAATTTTAAATGAACTGGACAAAGAGAAGGTATACAAAGACATTTTTAAATGGATCAAGGCAAAAATGTAGCAAGAAGGCAGGATGGAGGTAAGGATGAAACAGCAAAAAATACGGGTTGCCAGCCTGTTCCTGGCATGTATGCTTTTCCTGCTTGCGCCAGTGCAGGCTTATGCGGTCCAAACGGATGAAAAAGAAATGGGAAACGGGCAGGAGGGACTGCAGGGGGAAGAACTCCTGGACCAGGAAAGCCCTGCAGGCAGCGGGACCCCAGAGGTAAAAGGGGAGGAGAGAGAAGAAACCCCGGAGGGAAACAAGGGACAGGATGTTTTAGGCCAGCCCGGGGAAGTGACGGAACCCATTACCAAAGAAGATAAGCCCTACCTTGCGCTGGGGGCAAACCTGGCGCCGGCCCAGCAGGCCGTGGTACTGGAGCTTTTGGGAATTAACCCTGAGGAATTGGAAGATTATGACGTCATTTATATCACCAATGAGGAGGAGCATGAGTACTTAGGGGAGTATGTGGCTGCCAGCAAAATCGGCACCCGCGCCCTGTCGTCTGTGCTGATTGTAAAGCGGGAGCAGGGGAATGGGATTAATATTACTACGAAAAATATTTCCTACTGTACCATAGGCATGTACAAAAACGCATTGATTACAGCAGGGATTACAGATGCCGACATTATCGTTGCAGGGCCTTTCCCCATATCCGGGACGGCCGCGCTGGTAGGGGCCATGAAGGCGTACTCTGACATGACGGGCGCAGAGGTTTCCGAGCGGAGCATGGACACTGCATTAAATGAACTGGTCCTCACTGGGGATATTGCTGAAACTGTCGGGGATTCCCAGAAAGCGGAAGAACTGGTGGCTTACTTAAAACAGGAAGTCATCGAAAAAGGGCTGGATTCCCAGCAGGAAATCGAAGAAGCCATTCAGGAAGCATGCGGCCAGTTTGACATTACGCTGGCAGAACAGGAAATTGAGGAGCTGACAGGGCTTCTGAAAAAAATCGGGGACCTGGACTTGGACATTGACTCTATCCGCAACCAGGCGGAGGAACTGTATGACAAGCTTACCAGCCTGGATACGAAAAGTATTTTTGACAGGGTTGCAGACTTTTTCCGTTCTATTTTAGAATTTTTCCAGGGGCTGTTTTCCTAGCGCGTGTCTGAACATTCACGTTTACAATATTCAGACACGCTCTAGTGGGCGTTCCCATTGTCTTAACGCAATTTCATTCTTTTCTGCAAAAAACCAACGGCTTTCTCAAGCTGGGGAGGACAAGGGAGGCTCCCATGCACTTTCAGCCGGTTTTCCTCACTAAACCCAACTAAAATATCATGGTTTGCTTCCGCCAGGTAATCCATAATCCCGTCAATGTCTGATTTCATGTTTTTTGGGCATTGGAAGTACAGGTGCTTTTTGGCAGTCACATGCAGCGTATAGGAAATACTGAAATGGTGCCACAGGATTTTATGTAAGGTAGAGTGCTTGTAAATCCAGACCATTTCCTGGATTGGGATAATGGCCGCCCCATAATTGGCAAGCACGATAAAATAATGCTCTGTAATAAACATATCCTCAGTGGCAAGCTGCGGCAGCGTAGCAAGTTCCGTTTCCGCCTGGGCAAGCAGCTCCCTGGGCTTTCCGTACCGGCGAAGCTGGCGGCAGGGCGGGGCAAGCACCGGGAACCGGAGGTAGAGGATATTAAGGGCGGTGCAGAGCAAAGCATAAATCCCGGTAGAAAAATATAACGCCAGAAGGGCAATGCTGGGGTGCAGCAGGAATGCAGGCTCGCTGACGAAGCAGTTGCTGACTTTTTCGCTGATGCCCTGTTTCGTCCAGTTTAAATCCTTGGCTAAATTCTCCAATACCGTCTGGAACGCCGGGTTCCCTGCCAGTACCCTGCCCCGGATATGGACAGATTCCATAAAGGGGAGCCCTTCCTCGCAGGTGGAAGGGGAAAGCAGGACAATGATGCAGGGGGCTTCCCTGCCGTCTTCTTGGGCAGAGAGCCCGTCAGCAAGGGTATAGTAATAGTACCCGGTAGTCTGTCCAAAGGAAGTATTCGTATATCCTGTAAAATACAGTTCTGAAAAGTTGGCTTCCACATAAGAGGAATGCTGGTTTTTATATGCATTTAAGTCGTCAGAATTGTCCAGCGGCAGGGGGAATAAAATTTCATACAGCGGGAGGGCCATCCATAGGACCGCTAAAAAGGCAAGATAGAGGACCGGGAAACCCAGACGGCGGCAGTATACTTTCTGGATGTGCCGGGAAATGTGGCGTTCATATTTTTCATTCATAAAGGCTCCTTGCAAAATTCCATTGTTTTTACTATAATAATGCATAACAGCAGCTAGAGCGTGTCTGAAAATTCATTCCTACAATTTTTAGGCACGCTCTAAGGCACAATCCCTGCGGCTGCCTGGAGGTTGGGGCAGGTTTCCCAAAACCGGGCAGGAAGGGAGCCTGTTAGCTGCACAAAATTAGTATACTTTTTTTACGGGGAATAATCAAGCGGAAAAAGCGGCCGGGAAAGGATTTTAGCATGGAAGCGTATACTGGGTTTGCCAGGGTGTATGATTTGTTTATGGATAATGTGCCTTATGCGGAATGGAGCCAATACTTGGCAGGGCTGCTGCAGGAGCATGGGATAACGGACGGGCTTGTGCTGGACTTGGGCTGCGGCACTGGGAAGATGACGCGGCTGCTGGCGCAGGCAGGCTATGATATGATTGGGGCGGATAATTCTGAGGAAATGCTGCAGGCGGCAAGGGAAGCTGACGGCGGTGCGCAGGATATCCTGTACCTTCTGCAGGACATGCGGGAGTTTGAGCTGTACGGGACGGTGCGGGCGGTGGTAAGCATTTGTGATTCCATAAATTATATTTTGGAGGAGGAAGAATTGCTGCAGGTATTCCGGCTGGTAAATAATTATCTGGATCCCGGGGGGATTTTTATTTTTGATATGAATACCCTGTATAAATACAGGGAACTATTAGGGGAAACCGTAATCTGTGAAAACCGGGACGAGGGAAGCTTTATCTGGGAAAATTTTTATGAGGAGGAAGGGCAGACCAACCAATACGATTTGACGTTTTTTATCCGCGAGGAGGACATGCGGTACCGCAAATATGAGGAAACCCATGTGCAGCGGGGTTATGGGACCCAGCAGGTGGAATCCCTGCTCCGGCAGGCCGGGCTGGAAGTCCTTGCAGTATATGACGCGTATACAAAAGATCCGGTAAAGGAGGACAGCGGGCGTGTTTGCTTCGTTGCCAGGGAACAGGGAAAAGGCTATAACAAGGCATAGGGACAGGGCGGAAACGAACGTTTTTACAAGGAAAAACAGAACGTAAGGGAGAACATAAAATGGAAGATTACATGGTAAGGGCAACTGCTGCGGACAGCCAAATCCGTGCATTTGCCATCACGTCAAGGGCATTGGCAGAAGAAGCCAGAAGATGCCATAACACAAGCCCTATAATTACCGCAGCGCTGGGCAGGCTTCTGGCAGGCGGGGCTATGATGGGGGCTATGATGAAGGAGGAAAAAGATTTGCTGACGCTGCAAGTGAAGTGCAGCGGGCCCGCAAAAGGCCTGACAGTTACTGCTGACAGCAAAGGGCATGTTAAGGGCTGCCCCCAGGTGCCGGACGTATTGCTTGCCCCAAATGCAGAAGGGAAGCTGGACGTAGGCGGGGCGGTTGGCCCTGGCATTTTAAGCGTAATAAAGGATATGGGCTTAAAGGAGCCTTACGTGGGGCAGGTGGCCTTGCAGACAGGGGAAATCGCGGAAGACCTGACATACTATTTTGCCACCTCGGAGCAGGTGCCATCCGCTGTAGGGCTGGGGGTGCTGATGAATAAAGACAATACGGTACGCCAGGCTGGAGGGTTTATGGTCCAGCTTATGCCTTTTACGGAAGAACCGGTAATTGCAGCGTTAGAGCAAAAAATTGCAGAAGTGGCATCCGTTACGGATTTGCTGGAACAGGGACTGTCCCCGGAGGGTTTGCTGGAACAGATCCTAGGGGAATTTGGCCTTGAAATTACAGAAAAAATCCCGGTAGGGTACCGCTGTGACTGCTCACGGGAACGGGTCACAAAAGCCTTAATCAGCATTGGCGCCGCAGAGCTCCAGGAGATGGCGGAGGAAGGCAAGCCGATAGAAGTGAATTGCCAGTTCTGTGATAAGCATTATGTTTTTACCCCGGAAGAATTAAAGGATCTGTTGGAGAGTGCAGGAAACAAAGCTTAATATAATGAAAGGAAGCAACGGAGCTTCCAGGCGCCCTCCCTGCCGGGAGGGCCGGACTACCAGAAAGGAGCATCCAGTGAAGGACGGATTTATCAAAGTGGCGGCGCTGACCCCAAAAATCAGGGTAGCCGACCCCGCTTATAACAAACAGGAAATTATCAGGAAAATAGAGGAAGCGGAGGAACAGCGGGCAGTAATTGCCGTATTTCCAGAGCTTTGCATCACAGGGTATACCTGCGGCGATTTGTTTCTGATGGAGCCTTTGCTCCGTCAGGCAGAATCTGCGCTTTTGGATATTGCAGCGGAAACCAATGGGAAGAACATGCTGGTTTTCGTAGGGTTCCCATTCGGATGGAACGGCCGCCTTTATAATACAGCCGCAGTTTTAGGGAACGGGGAAGTGCTGGGCCTTGTGCCTAAAACCTGTATCCCCAATTACAATGAATTTTATGAGGGTCGTTATTTTACGCCAGGTATGGCAGAAGCAGGGCCTGTGCTGCTGGGGAAGAAAAAAGTCCCCATGGGCAGCCAGCTTTTGTTTTGCGCCGACAGCATCCCGGAACTGAAAGCTGCCGCAGAGATCTGCGAGGATGTATGGACCCCGGCGCCCCCCAGCATTTCCCATGCGCTGGCTGGGGCAAATATTATCGTGAACTTGTCTGCAAGCGACGAAGTTACCGGAAAGGATCGTTACCGGAAACATTTGGTTGAAGGCCAGTCTGCACGGCTAATCTGCGGCTATGTCTATGCCAGCGCAGGGGAAGGGGAGTCTACGCAGGATGTGGTATATTCCGGCCATAATATGGTTGCGGAAAATGGGATTATGCTGGCAGAAGCAGAACGGTTCGCCAACCAGCCCGTGTATGGGGAAATCGATATCCAGCGCCTGAACGGGCAGCGGAGGAAGATGTCCACTTTTTTAGGGAAGGCAGGGGATTATCTGGAAATTCCGTTCCACCTGAAAAAAGAAGCAACGAAGCTGACGCGTTTTGTGGACCCATCCCCCTTTGTGCCGGGAAGGGCAGAGGAGAGGAAGAAACGCTGCGAGGAGATTCTGGCAATCCAGTCCATGGGGCTGAAAAAACGTCTGGAGCACACCCATTGCAGCCATGCGGTCCTTGGCATTTCCGGCGGCTTAGATTCCACCCTGGCGCTTTTGGTAACGGCAAAAGCATTTGACTTGCTGGGACTGGACAGGGCAGGTATCCATGCGGTGACAATGCCGGGGTTCGGCACCACAGACAGGACTTATGGCAATGCGGTAAAATTAATCAAATGCCTGGGAGCCAAATTTCAGGAGGTAGATATTAAGGAAGCGGTACGGGTGCATTTTAAAGACATTTCCCATGAGGAAGCCGTCCATGACGTTACCTATGAAAACGGGCAGGCAAGGGAGCGGACCCAGATCCTGATGGACATTGCCAACAAGGAAAACGGAATGGTAATCGGGACCGGGGACATGTCGGAGCTGGCCCTGGGCTGGGCTACCTACAATGGGGACCATATGTCCATGTACGGTGTCAACGCTTCTGTCCCCAAAACCCTGGTGCGCCATCTGGTCCGTTACTATGCGGATACCTGCGGCGATGCCGATTTAGGAAAAATCCTGCTGGACGTCCTTGATACCCCCGTCAGCCCGGAACTGCTCCCTCCGGAGGATGGAAAAATTTCTCAGAAAACGGAGGACATCGTAGGCCCCTATGAGCTCCACGATTTCTTCCTGTACCATATGCTCCGTTCGGGCTTTGGCCCGGCAAAAATCTTCCGTCTGGCTGTATATGCCTTTGGCGCAGAACAGGGCCGGATGGATGGAAAATATTCTGAAAAAGAAATCCTGAAATGGCTGAAAATCTTTACCCAAAGGTTTTTCACCCAGCAGTTCAAGCGTTCCTGCCTGCCGGATGGCCCAAAGGTAGGGACTGTAGCCGTTTCCCCCCGGGGGGATTTGCGGATGCCAAGCGACGCCAGCGGTGCACTCTGGCTGGGGGAACTTGAGGGGCTGGAAGCACAGTTATTATAAATTTTTCGGCGGGCGGAACATGCTGTTTATAAATATTTTATAGAATCTTTCGCTTTTATTAATTGCAATTACTGCCAGAAGGATTAGAATATATTCATACAGAAAGGATATTATGTTTGGATATATTATTGTAAATAAACCAGAATTAAAATTCAAAGAATTCGATTTGTACCAATCCTACTACTGCGGCCTTTGCAAAACCCTGAAAGACCAGTTCGGCCGGAAAGGCCAGCTTACCCTAAGCTACGACATGGCGTTTGTAGTGCTGCTGCTCACCAGCCTTTATGAGCCAGAAACAGAAGCAGGCAGCCGGAAATGCCTTGCGCACCCCTTTGTGGAACACCCCACAAGGATCAACCGGTTTACCAGATATGGGGCAGACATGAACCTGCTCCTGTCCTATTACAAATGCCTGGATGACTGGGAAGACGAGCGCAAGGTAACGAAAAAGGCGTTGGCGTCCTCACTGAAAAAGAAATGCAGGGGGATTGCCGGGGCTTATCCCGGGAAAGCAGCCGTTTTCCAGAAAAACTTAAAGGAAATACGCCGCTGTGAAATGGAAAACTGCAGGGACATGGATGAGGTTTCCGGTTATTTCGGCGAAATGATGGGGGAAGTCTTTGCCTGGAAAAAGGACGAGTGGGAACCGGACCTGCGCCGGATGGGATTTTTCATGGGAAAGTTTATTTACCTGATGGATGGCTATGAGGATGTGGAAAAAGACCAGAAAACGGGAAATTACAATCTTTTTCTCAACGATTTTGGGACGGAGGGCTTCGAGGGGAAGGCGGAACGGATCCTCAGCATGATGATGGCGGAATGTTCCCGGGCATTTGAGCGGCTCCCCATTGTAGAAAATACAGAAATTTTAAGGAATATCTTATATTCCGGCGTCTGGTGCCGGTATGAATATGTGAAGAAGAACAGGGAGAGGAAAGTAACAGATGTATGATCCATATGCAGTGCTTGGGCTGAACCGGAATGCCACCGATGAAGAAATCAAAAAGGCATACCGTTCCCTGAGCCGGAAATACCATCCCGATGCCAATATAAACAATCCCCGTAAGGAACAGGCAGAAGAAAAATTTAAAGAGATACAGCAGGCATACCAGCAGATTATGCAGGAAAAGGAGCATGGCTCTGCCGGAGAGTATGGGCAAGGCAGTTCTGGCGGGCAAGGAGGCCCTACAGGCAGCTACTGGGACTTTGGGGATTTTTTTGGCGGTTTCGGCAGCTTTGGCGGGAGTCAGGGACAGAACAGGGCGGGCGGCGGAAGCGAACAAAGCACCCACCAGCAGGCGGCTCTAAACTATATCCGGAGCGGCCATTATAGGGAAGCCTTAAATGTCTTAAATGGCATGGAAGACAGGGACGCCCGCTGGCATTACCTGTTTGCTATTGCCAATTCCGGCATAGGGAACAATGTGGCAGCCATGGAAGCAGCCCATCAGGCAGTGGCTATGGAGCCTGGCAACCAGGAGTACCGGCAGCTTTATGCCCAGCTGCAGAACGGCGGGAGCTGGTATTATGATATGCGCCGCAGCTATGGGAACCCAATTGCTGGCAGCGGCGATTTTTGCATGAAGCTGTGCCTTGCAAACCTTGCATGTAATTTCTGCTGCGGAGGGGGCGGCTTTTGCTGCGGAGGAGTGCCTTACTTCTGACGGAGGACCATACAGGGGATCCGTTTCCCTGCATGGCGGGCGTTCGAAGGCGCAGCATCCTGCTTGCTGTTAAGGAAGGGAGAAGAAAATGGACTATATGGTGGTATATTCCAGTAAAACTGGCAATACGAAGAAAATAGCCACGGAAATTTTCAGTGCGCTTCCGGGGATGTCCAAAGATATGCAGAGCATGAGGGAATACCGTGGGAAAGATGCAGACGTCTTTTTCATCGGGTTCTGGGTGAACCGCGGAACCTGCGATATCTCTGTCATTGAGATGATGTCAGGGCTCCATGGGAAGAAAATCGCATTGTTTGGCACCTGCGGCATGGGCAGGGATGCGGCCTATTTTAAGTCCATTGAACAGAAAGTAAACGTCTGGGTCCCGGATGACTGCGAATACCTTGGGACCTTCCTTTGCCAGGGGAAAATGCCCATGCAGGTGCGTGGGAACTATGAGATTCCCATGGAAGACCCAAAGCAGGAGGTATGGAGGAAAAAAATGCTCCAAAATTTTGATGAAGGCCTGTTCCATCCCAACGAAGATGATTTGTGGCAGGCAAGGGAATTTGTGGAGCAGGTATTAAGCCGGGTATAAATGGCGTGAGAGTCCGGCGAGCCGGACTCTTTGCCGGATTCTTTGTTCTTATGCCTGTTGGTTTATCACAGTAACGCCAGTTGAAATCAATATGTTCTAGAAAATCTTATTTTTCAGGTCCATAATTGCTGCTGTCAGCAGCGCCGCAGATAATATTATTCCGGCGGTTAAATATCACGGTAAATTTCTTGCATGTACCCCTGAGAACCACGGCCTTTTGGCAGGGTGCCCCGTCTGGGCAAAAACAAACATTCCCTGATTTAAGGATTTATTAATAATTTCCATTTTATAATACCAGCAGGAACATTGCCATAGGGCAGCAAGGAAGGAGAAGCAAGCCTATGAATTTCAGGATTTTAAAACGGGATTTAAAACGCAAGAGATCGATTAATGTTATCCTGCTGGTATTTATTTTCTTATCTACTATGTTTATTGCAGGGAGCCTTAACAATTTTGCAGTGGTAACAACCGGCGTGGACTATTTTTTAGAGCAGTCAGGAATCGGGGATTTCCTGATTGTGACGATGGGAGGGGAACCGGGGGAACCGTCGGAAAACGACAAAAGCATTGAGGAGTTTTTAAAAGGGCAGGAGCAGGTGGAACGGTTTACGGTGGATGAGAACCTGCTTTTTTCCGAAAACCAGATAAAACTGGGAAATGGGAAAAAAATAGCCCTCGGAAACACGGCAGTTTTGAGTAGCTTCGATATCCGGCAGCAGAAGTTTTATGACAAAGAGAACCGGGAAATCACAGAGATGGAGGATGGGACGATATACCTCGGGCAAAAGCTGGAGCCTAAGGGGCAGGTAAAAGTGGGGGATACGCTGGCAGTCTGTACGGAACAGGGATACAGGAAGGAATTTAAGGTGGCCGGGTTTATAAAGGACGCATTCCTTGGCTCCGAGATGATGGGCACCCATAGGTTTGTGGTAAGCGCCGGGGATTTTCAGGAACTGCTGGAGGAGAGCGGCCTGCTGTATGGGCGGATATACTCCGTGGAATGCAAGGACACAGATGCCTTTCAGGCAGGGTACAACCAACGCGGTTTTAGTGAAATGTTCAGCGCAGGGAAGGCATTGGTAAGGACGACTTATGTGATGGAAATGGTAATCGCGGCGGTTATTTTGCTGGTTAGCCTTTGCCTGATCGTTATTTCCGTGATTATGCTGCGGTTCACAATTATTTTTACAGTCAATGAGGATTACAAGGAAATTGGCATTATGAAGGCCATTGGCATTCAGGACGCGTCCATCCGGAAGCTGTATATGGCAAAATACTTCGTGCTGGCAGCAGCAGGCTCCTTTGGCGGTTTTTTTGCCAGCATCCCCTTCAGCCAGGTATTGCTGGCGCAGGTGACGGAAAAAATTATCGTGGAAAAGGGCGGAAGCGGAATCCTGCTGCAGATGTCCGTCAGCATACTGATTGTGCTGGTGGTAGTGCTGTTCGGCTATTTAAGCACGGGGAAAATCAAGAAATTCAGTCCCATGGACGCGATCCGCAGCGGCAATAATGGGGAGCGTTTCCGGAAAAAAACATTGTTCCGGCTGAAAAATGCCCATGTAAGCGCCACCACGTTTCTGGCATGCAATGACGTGCTGAGCGAATGGAAGAAATATTTTGTGCTGCTCTTAACCAGCATGATTGGCGTCTGGCTGGCTGTCATGCCTATCAACACCATCAATACCTTGGATTCCGATGGGATTGCCGCATGGTTTGCGCTGTCGGAATGTGATTTTTACCTGAGGGAGGAAGAAACAGTGGCAAGGCTGATCAGCGAGGGGACAAAGGACGCCTGGCTGCAGTACCTTAGTGAAACCAAGGAGCGGCTTAGGGAAGGCGGGATCCCAGTGGAAAGTATCCATACAGAGGTTTACTTTAACCTTCCCGTGCGGCATGGGGAGAAGTCGTATAAATCCTTTTCGATTCAGGGCATTGGGACTTCCACGGACCAATATTTTTACGACGAGGGCGAGCCGCCCATTTATGGGAATGAAGTGGCAATGACCCATATGGTGGCGGAACAGATTGGCGCTGGGATTGGGGATACGGTTTATATTACCATCGGGGCGGAGGAACAGCCCTATGTCATTACAGCCTTTTACCAGTCTATGAACAATATGGGGGAAGGCATCCGTTTTACGGAACAGGCAGATTTGGATTATGCAGGCACAGCGGGAGGGTTTGGCGCGCAAATAGTGCTGGAAAACGGGCAGGATGAGGAGGCAGTCCTGGCTGCTATGCGGAAGGCGGAAAAAATATTCCCGAAGGCAGAAGCCCAGACCACAAAAGAATTTATCAATTCGATGATTGGGGGTATTTCCGGAAGGCTTGGGCCGCTGAAGCTGCTGGTGCTGGCGTTGGTGCTGGCAATTAATGTGCTGGTGGCAGTGCTGATGCAGAAAATGTTCTTAATCCGGGAACGGGGGGAACTGGGGATGCTGAAATCCATAGGGTTCTCCAACGGCGCCTTAGTGGGCTGGCAGGCCAAGCGCGTCATGCTGGTGCTGTTTTTGGGGATTGCCCTTGGCACCCTGACAGGGACGCCGTTTTCTGAGGTGACTTCCGGGAAAGTGTTCCAGATGATGGGGGCGGAGAAAATTGAGTTTGTAGTAAACCCGCTGGAAATTTACCTGCTGTACCCAGCCATGCTGTTTGCAGCCATAACACTGGCATGCACAATCGCCATGCGGCGGATAAAAAAGGTATCAGTACAGGAAATGGACCATATTGAGTAGCGGGGGAATCCAGAAGCAGCAGGCCTGCTTGGGGAGTGGAAGCCCAATGCCCCAAGCAGGCAATAGGGCATCAAACAATTGAAAGGTATAGGTGGAAAAATGGGAGAAGCATTGTGCGTTAAAAATTTATGCAAGACATACGTGGCAAATAAAAGGCAGAATAATGTGCTGAAAAATGTGAATTTTACAATTATGGAAGGGGAGATGGTTGCCGTAATGGGCCCTTCCGGCTCTGGGAAATCCACCCTGCTCTACAGCGTGTCCGGCATGGACCGCCCTACCGCTGGGGAAGTGCGGCTGGGAGGGAAACGGATTACGGATTTAACAGAAAAAGAACTGGCAAATGTGCGGCTTACCAGCATGGGGTTTATTTTCCAGCAGATGCATATGCTGAAAAACCTTTCCATTATGGACAATATCCTGCTTCCGGCCTACCAGGCAGGGAAGGGCGGGCGTACAAGGCAGGAAATCAACGGGTACTGCATTAGCCTGATGAAGAAGCTTGGCATCAGCGATGTTGCGGAGCATGACATTACAGAGGTTTCCGGCGGGCAGCTCCAGCGGGCATGTATCTGCCGGAGCCTGATGAACCAGCCCCAAATCCTCTTTGCAGACGAACCTACCGGGGCCTTGAACAGGAGTTCTTCCGAGGATGTGATGCAGGAGCTGAAAAAGCTGAATGAAGAAGGCACCACCATTATGCTGGTAACCCATGATATGAAAGTGGCTGCAAAATGCAGCAGGATATTGTATATTGTAGATGGGAACATTAAGGGGGAGCTGCGGATGGAGGAGGACGGCGCGGAAGGGAAGTTCCGGGAACGCCGCCTGAACCAGTGGCTGATAGAGATGGGCTGGTAAAAAAGAAGGGATGTGCAGGTGGGACAATGGCAGATATCATAGTAGTGGAAGACAATTTGGAATTAGGAGGGCTTCTGTCGGATTTCCTGCAGGCAGAAGGCTACGACGTCTATTTCGCAGAATCCGGAGAGGAAGGATTGGAAATCTACCAGTCCGAAGGGGCGAAACTGGTGATTTTGGATGTTATGCTGCCAGGGCTGGACGGGTTTGGCGTATGCAGCAGGATCCGGGCGCAGGCCAACACGCCGATACTGATTGTCAGCGCAAGGGGCGGGAAAGAGGATAAGCTGAACGGGCTTTTGCAGGGGGCAGACGACTATATTGAGAAGCTCTATGACATTGACATCCTCTTAGCCAAGGTAAAAGGCATTTTCCAGAGAAGGTATTCTTCGGATGAAATTTCAGACGGGAACCTGCGCTTGGATAAGCTGGGACGCCATATTTATCTGGATGGCAGGGAAATCCCGGCAACTGCCCGTGAATTTGACCTGCTCCTTTACCTGATGGAAAATAAGGGGAAGGCCATCCCCAAGGAGGAACTGTTTGGCAAAATCTGGGGCTTTGACAGCGAGAGCGAGCCCCAGACGCTGACGGTGCATATCCGCTGGCTGCGGGAAAAGCTGGAGAAGAACCCCAAAAAGCCGGAACGTATCCTGACGGTCTGGGGCGTAGGCTACCGGTTTGGATAAAAACCATAGATATTAATCATACACTGGCGGAAGGAGGGAAAGGATGAAGAAAATGAACCAATTGATCGGGGCAGCCTTTTTGGGCAGCCTTATTTTGCTGTGCCTTGTGAATGTATTCCTTTCCAACATCCAGCTTTCCGGGGGCAGCGGCGGATACCGGATTTCCCTCAACCGGCTGGAGTGGGCAATCCGGGAATTTGAACAGGAAAAAGGCAGGGCGGCAGGCAGCCTGGAAGAATTGGAAGGTTTTACAGGGGCAGGAGGGTATCCCTCTGTTGCAGGGCTTAGGGTGCTGGAATATGGGGACGGTTCCCCGGATGCAGGGAATAGCCCAAAGGGCTATGGGGAAGAAAACCCCTCGGATGCAGGGGAACGCCCAACATTTGGGGCGGAATGGAAAGAGTTCTGGGACAGTAAGGAAAATGGGGAATATGCCATAATTGCTTCAGATTATGCTTATTACAAGGTATTTTACATTTCGGATCAGCTATCTGGCCGTCCCATAGCCCTTTTGGTAAATACTGCCGTTATTTCCCTGATCTTTTTGCTGTGGCTTGTCTTATGGTATGTCAGGCAAAAAATCCTGCTGCCCTTCTGCCGCCTGTCCGACCTTCCCTATGAGCTTTCCAAAGGGAACCTGTCCCTTCCCTTGAAAGAAAGCAAAGACCGTTTTTTCGGGAAATTTATGTGGGGCATGGATGTGCTGCGGGAAAACCTGGAGGAAAACAAGCTCCGGGAACTGGAGCTGCAGAAGGAGAAGAAGATGCTGCTCCTGTCCCTGTCCCATGATATCAAAACCCCATTAAGCGCCATCTGCCTGTATGCCCAGGCTTTGGGCAGGAACCTTTACCGTGAGGAATCCAAGAAGCAGGAAATTGCCGGGAAAATAAAGGAAAAGGCAGAGGAAATTGAAGCTTATGTCGGCGAGATTGTGGCGGCTTCCCATGAGGATTTCCTGAATTTCCAAGTGGAAAATTCAGAAGTCTATGTGAGGGATGCCCTGGAACAAATCCGCAGGTATTACCAGGATAAAATGGAACTGAACCAGGTGGGATTTTCTGTGGATAAGTACCCGAACTGCCTGGTCTGGGGGGACTTGGACCGGATTGTGGAGGTTATCCAGAACGTGGTGGAAAACGCCCTTAAGTATGGGGATGGGAGGAAAATCCAAATCTGTGCTGGGCGGGAGGATGAGGAATATTTTATATCCATCCGGAATACAGGCTGCGGGCTTGCCCCCAAGGAACTGCCCCATATTTTTGACAGCTTTTTCCGGGGCAGCAATGTTGGGAAAAAAACAGGAAGCGGCTTAGGATTATATATCTGCCGCCAGTTAATGCACCAGATGGAAGGGGAAGCCACGGCTGCCATTCAGGAAGAAGAAGGGGAAGTATGGATGGAAATTCAGATTGCCATGCGTCTGGCGTGAAGGATTCTAAATAAGCTCGTCAAAAAAGGGGGTTGTCAAGTAGTTGTCTTATCAATCTTCTTTTGCAAACAGGGCGTTATTCGCCCTGTGGTTTTGGTCTGAATGTTGTTGTACGTTGTTCCTCCTTTTGGGCGCAAAAAAAGACGCATGGTTTTCAATTTACTGTTCCATGCGCCTTTACGCTGTTGTTTTGAGATTGAATTGTTTTTCTGATTATGCTAACTGCATAACCTCGGCTTCAAGTTCTTTTATGTCACTTTCAATTAGTTCTGTGAAATGATGTCATCTGTATCGCTTTCATAGATAACCTTTGCTTTTGCCTCAATGTCAATATCTGCGCCCCTCAAAAAATTCCATATATTTACAATGAAATTCAAATGGAATTTCCCTATACTAAATTTCCTCATCAACTGCCTGCAAATTTATCATAGCAACTATTTGGTTCTGCATGTCCTCAACAGTTTCTATCCTGATTCTGCCTATATTTTTTCTTGCTGTTTCAAAATCTATATCGGGAAACAATCTTTCACAAAAACTATTTGTTTCGGGAGATGCCCCCATGAAAGCGGTTACAAGCGAATTAGTGCCAAACTGTCCGAACACTTCTTTCAGTTCCTTTTCAGGAATTGTTGAAATCTGCTCAAAATCAGCTATCCGCTGTGGCTGTACCTTTGGTTCTAATATGTCATTTATCGTGATGCCATATAATTTGGAAATTTTCAATAAAACTTCTAAGTCGGGAATCGTTATTCCTGTTTCCCATTTTGATACGGCCTGCCTTGATATGCCTAATTTTTTCGCTAAATCATTTTGTGTGTAGTTGTTGCTTTTACGCAAAAACTGTAAATATTTCGATATAATATTCATATTCATAAAAATCACCCTCCTTATTGCCATTATACAGTATATGATAATAAGAATAAAGAATTTGATAAGTGCGAAAAAGCAAATACCAGTTGCATATTATTTTACAATTCTTCTCCCCGCTTAGCCTTATTTTATTGCCTGTCCTTTTTGTATAATAATTGTTGACAAATAATATTATATGATATATAGTATTAAATATCAAATAGTAATGTTTGAAAAATAGTAATATATTTGAAATAGTAGCTGACACAAGGGGCGGCTGCCCAGATAGGAATGGCAGTTAAAAAACAGTAAGGAGTGATGGCATGGTATTTAACACAGGTGCAGCTCTTTTAGATGCAATCGTTCTTGCGGTTGTGTGCAAGGAAGAGGAGGGCACATATGGTTATAAGATTACCCAGGATGTGCGGCAGGCCATAGAGGTATCGGAATCTACCCTGTACCCGGTGCTGCGCCGCCTGCAGAAGGATGATTGTCTGGAAGTGTATGACGTGGAGTGCGGCGGGAGGAACCGCAGGTATTACAAGATTACGGAGAAAGGCATGGCCCAGCTCAATCTGTACCGTACAGAATGGGTAAATTATTCTTCTAAGATTACAATGTTATTTTCAGGAGGAGATATAGTATGAAAAGAGAGGACTTTATGAGGCAGCTGGAACGGCTGCTGGAAGGCGTAGCGGCAGAGGAGAAAAAAGAAGCGCTTTCTTACTACCAAAGTTATTTTGAAGACGCAGGGGAGGAAAATGAGGAACGTATCCTGAAAGAACTGGAATCGCCGGAAAAGGTTGCTGCGACCATCAAGGCTGATCTTGGGATGGACGGGGCTGCAGGCCAAGGGGAATATACGGAACGGGGCTTTGAGGACAGCAGGTTTGTACAGAAAAACCCTATAGATATCAGGAAAAACACAGCAGGCGGCAGGCAGGGGCAGCCGGAAAGCCAGGATAGTTCCAGGGCGGGCAGCAGCTATGGTTACAGCCAGGGGCAGCCGGGAACAGAGGGCAGTTATGGCTACAGCCAGGGAGCCAGTACAGGAGATGGCAGCCAAAGGTATGGCAGTTCTGGGGACAGCAAGGCAGGCGGGCAGGGATATGGCGGCGCAGGGCGCGGCAGCCAAAATAGTTATGGAAACTATTCCTCTAATAGCGGGGATGGGCGTTCCACTTACAGCGGGCGGAGCGGAATGGAAATTCTCCTGATTATTATAATTGCCGTTGTAACAAGCCCTGTATGGATTGGGCTGGTTACCGGGGGCGGCGGGGCGCTGCTGGGCATTGCCATTGCCGCAGTGTGCGTGGCAGGTTCCCTTTTTGTTGCGGGGTTTGCGCTGGCTGGCATAGGGATTGGGCAATTGGCAACAGGCAGCCTTCCAATTGGGTTTGCATTAACCGGGGCGGGGCTTTTGCTGTTGGCGGTAGCAGTCCTTGCAGCCATCCTTTGCGTCTGGATGTGCGGCAAATTTGTCCCATGGGTATTAAGGCTGATAGGGAAACTTTGGAATAGTATATTTTCCGGGAAGGAGAAGCGGGTATGAAGCGTTTTACGAAAGCAGCATTTGCTATAGTATTGGTTTTAGTGATTTTAGGAAGCGCCCTGTGCGCAATAGGGGTTGGGATTGGCTTTAGTGTTTCAGAATTTGGGGAATATGTGGAGGCCGGGGAATTTTCCTTTGGCCCAATCAGCCATATCCCGTTTATCTGGCATGGGAATGACGGTTCTGGCTGGGAAAGCGATGGGTTTGGCTGGACCAGCGCAGATAGTGAGGAGAACAGTTTTCCGTGGGAAGGGTTGGATAAAATTGAGCTGAAGGTGGATAACAGCAGCATCATCATTACCCAAAATAGCAGGGAGGACAGGGAGAACATCCGCGTGGACGTAGAGTACCGCAGGAAGAACCATAAGCGCAAGGTGGATGTGCAGGTAGATGGCAGCACCCTGAAAATTAAAGATTCCGGCGTTTGGCGTATCCAAAACGACGACAGCGTAAGGGTTACCATGCGGCTTCCGGCAGAACTGATAGAGCACAATTGGCTGAAAAAAATCAAGCTGGACCAGCCCAGGGGAACTACAAATGTGCAAATACCATTGACAGCGAAGGAAATTAGTATTAATGTAGGGGCAGGGGAGTGTGAAATCCTGGAACGGCTGTCTGCAGAAAAAAAGATTTCCTTGGAGGTAGGAGCCGGGAGCCTTGCCGTGGAAGAATTAGAAGCAGAGAAAGTGGACATTAATGGGGGCGTAGGGGAACTTACCGCCGCATTTGTCCAGGCAGAAAAAATTGAAATGGAAGGCGGGATCGGCGCTATCCAGATAAAAGCCGCCGGGGTGGAAACAGATTACAGCTATGACATTGACTGCGGCGTGGGAAGCGTTACCATTGGAAACCACAGCTACACCGGGCTGTCTGCCGGCGGAGAAATAAAAAACCAGGGCAGCAAGGAAATGGAAATTGACTGCGGCGTAGGAAATGTAGAAGTTTCTTTTGAAGGGCAGTAAAATTGGGCAAGATAGGGTAAACTAAAAATTGACAGAAAGAAAGAAGGAATGTATATGAAACCGAAAAGATTATTTAAGTCAAGGGCTAACCGGGTGATCTGCGGCGTATGCGGGGGCGTGGGGGAATACTTCAATGTGGATCCAACCATTATCCGCCTCCTGTTTGTACTGCTGGGCTGTACTACAACCGGGGTAATTGTATATCTGGTTGCGGCAGTCATCATGCCGGAAGAATATTAGTAAGGCTGCAGGGCCGGCCAAATACCCCGCGTTCGGGTATTTGGCCGGCCCTGTCCTTATGGCTGGTGGGTTAGCCTATATGGTTTTTCCTGCTTTGCCCTCTTTTACATACAGCATATCTGCCTGCAGGATATGGGTAATCAGCCAGGTAGTAAGAAATCCCAGGAGTTCTTCTACCGTTTCATTTTGGCTGTTAAAATCTTCCCCCAGGGAATCAAAATCAAACTCTGAAAGCTTATCCTCAAACTTCCGGTGCATGGCGGCATGTTCCTCAATCCCAGTGTAGCCAATGCTTCTTTGGTATTCTTCTTCATGGGAAAAATGTGTCCTTGTATAGTTAATTAATTCGGAAATCAGGTGTACAAGGCTGTCCGCCTTATCTAAAAGAGTGTCGTTTGTCAGCAGGCTGTGCGTTTCCTGCGCCAGTTCAAACAGTCTGGTATGCTCCTGGTCAATAGCCGCGATACCAGTATAGTATTCCGGTTTCATTTCGTACATAGTTCCATCTCCTTGATTTATGTAATAGTCCCAACCCCCGGCCATGGAGCCCTGATTGGGGGTTTTGCCAGCCGTGCCAGCGGCAGCTTGCTTTGCAAAGGCTTGTTTTGGGGGACAGCAGCCCATGCAGCATTTGGGCTGGCACTGGTACTATTTTACTTCCATTTCATGGAAGAATCAAGAGGGTAAGAAGGAAATTGCAGGCGTTAATCTGCACGGCCTTCCTACTGGTTCATTTTCCGGTACAATAAAGTGAGCAGGATTCCGGCGCCGCTTAGCCCGCAGGCAATCAAAAAAGCATTTTGGTATGCCCCGGAGCTGTTGTAGACATTACTCATAATCTGTGGCCCGAAGTAGCCTGCCAGGGCAAACCCGATAAACATAATCCCATAATTGACACTGTTGTTCCGGGCGCCGAACTGGTCTACCGTAAATCCCGGATAAACTCCCATAAATGACCCAAAGCTGATGCCGACAATGGATATTCCAGCATAAAAAGTTGCAATGCTGCCCGTGCCTGACAGATACAGGCACAGCAGGCCGATAATGGATAACATGCATGCGCTCATCAGCGTATTAATCCTGCCGATTTTATCAGAAATATAGCCTGCCAGGATACGCCCAGCAGCATTGAAGAAGGCGAGGACTGATACCGCCCCGCTGGCTGCAATTGCCGTCATCCCTACCATGTTCTGGGCGACCGGGGAGGCTTGGGAAATTACCATCATCCCGCTGAAGGCTCCGCTTGTCAGCAGCAGGAGCATGATGTAGAATACAGGTGTTTTTACCATAGCCTTCCAGTCCATGTCGCCAGAACTGTTCTGGCGTTTTGGTGGGGTATACCCGTTTGGGAGATACCCTTCCGGGCACTGTTCCATAAAAAATGTGCTGCCTACAACAATGACCAGGAAGATAGTGCCAATCAATTTGAAGGCAAAAGGAGCATCCCATCTGTTGACGATGACGGTAACGATTGGCGGGAGGATGACGGAACTGAACCCGTATATGGCAGTGGTAATCCCGCCGATTAATCCCCGCTTGTCCGGGAAGTATTTTACGCTGGTGGAAATGGTGCTCCCATAGGCCATGCCAAGGCCAAGCCCTGCGATAATGCCGAAGGAAACAAGGAGAAAATTGACGCTTGTGGCAAATCCAGATAAAACCATCCCGCCGCCAAACATAATCCCGCCGATGGCAATGACTTTCTTAGGGCCAAGCCGGTCGTTGAACCAGCCGCCGGATATCATGGTGATTGGCCCAACGGCATTGGCGACGGTATAAACAATAGCCAAATCCCCGGCAGTCACAGTTAGGTTCAAAGAATTGTTGAAATAATCTGTCATGGAGGAGGCGAATACGCTCCACGCATAAATGGAACCAAGGCATAAGTTAATCAGGCATGCGGCCGTTAGGATAACCCATCTTTTTTTATCCGTATTCATGTATGGTCCGTCCTTTCTTTTTTATTCCCGCGAACAACGAGCCAAGCAGCCGCGCTGGCGCGGATATTTGGCGACTGCCGCGAGGGTCAAATACCCCGCAGCTCTGCTGCGCTGCAAGTTTGATGCCCCGTCAGCTTGCTGCGGGGTATTTGACTTGTTCAGTAAGCCATGCGGTCAGATGTCTAAGGCTGCGTGGTATCCCTGGTAAACTGCGTTTGTGATAGTGGATACTTTTGCACAGTCCCCGATGGAAATGACGTAGGGAGCAGTATCCCTCAATGTTTCTACGGTATCCATATTGGCTTTCTGCCCCAGTGCGCAGATGACGGACGCCCCTTTAACGAAATGCTGCTTCTGTTCCTTATCTTCGCAGAGGACGCCTTCTGGCGTTATCTCAAGCCCCCGGAAGCCTGTCTTGATTTCCAGCAGGCCTTCCATCTGTTTTAAGAGAAGGGGACGGTGCCTTACATTGGCATCTGGGGCCAGTTCCTCCCGCATTTCCACAATAGTGACTTTCTTCCCTTCCTGTGCCAGATGGATGGCGGCTTCACATCCAGCCAGCCCGCCGCCCAATACCACAACTTCATCCCCAACCTTTTCTTTTTCCAGATAATAGTTGTTCACAATGGTAACGTTTTCCCCATGGATGCCCGGAATTGGGGGAACCAGAGGGCTTGAGCCAGCGGCAATAATCACAGCGTCCGGGGCTTCTTTTTCCAGCAATTCTTTTGTAGCTTCCGTGTTCAGGCGGATTTCTACCCCTGCGTCCCGGCATTGCTTTGCAAATGTCAGGGACAGCTCATACATTTCATGCTTAAAGGGCAGGGCTTGTTCGCTCTTTAATATGCCCCCAAGCTCAGGCTCTTTTTCCAGCAAAATAACCTTGTGCCCGCGCAGGGCCGCGGTATGGGCTGCCTTCAGGCCGCCGGGGCCCCCGCCGACAACGACAACTTTTTTCGGCTGTGGGGAGTTTTGCACCTCGCACCCTTCCAGTTCGCGCCCAATGATGGGGTTTACCGTGCAGCGCCTTGTGGATGTTGCCGCCCGTTCAGCCATGCAGGTGAAGCAGCGGAGGCATTTTACAATATCCTCTGCCTTGCCTGCCATGGCTTTCCGGGGCAGGAAGGGGTCTGCAAGGAGCGCCCTTGCCATATACACAATGTCCGCTTTTCCGTTGGAAATAATTTCTTCCATCTGCTGGGGGTCGTTCAGGCCGCCGATGGTTGCTACGGGGATGGACACATGCTTTTTGATTTCTGCTGCAAGGTACACATTGCAGCCATGCTCCTTGAACATGGATGGATGCGTGTCGCCGAAGCCACGCTGGTATGTACCGGCTGAAACATGGAGAAGGTCAATGTATGGTTCCAGTTTCCTGGCAATTTCCACCCCTTCCTCCAAGCCGTATCCGCCTTCAAATAACTCTGAGCCGCTCATGCGGAACTCAATGGGGAATCCAGGCCCTACGGCTTCCCTTATGGCTTTTAGCGCTTGTATTGCCAGACGGCAGCGGTTTTCCAAGCTTCCCCCATATTCGTCGGTCCGTTTGTTGAAATAGGGGGAAAGGAACTGGTTCAGCAGCCATCCATGGCCGCCGTGTACCATCAGCATTTCAAACCCTGCACGTTTTGCAAGGCCGGCCACGTTGCCGTAAGCAGAAACAATCTCCCCAATCATTTCTTTGGTAAGGGCTTTTACGGGAACGCCGTCTGGGCGGACCGTGTCGCTGGGTCCCCATTGGTTCATGCCATGCTGCTTGCTTTTGTCAGTCATATAAGTCCCTGCATACATGCCGGAGTGGGAGAGCTCAAGGCTTGGGATGGCGCCGTGCCTGCGGATGGCGTCGGCGGTGTATGCTGCAGCGGCCAGTGAATTTAAAATGGCGGTGTCCAAATGGTAGGCGTGGGAGCCGTCGGTTTTGGGATGGACCATACATTCGCTGACTGTCACTGCCCCAGCGCCGCCTTTTCCCCTCAATTCGTAAAAAGCAGTGGATTTTGGGCCGATGCAGCCGTCGTTTGTAATGTCTGTCCCTCCCATGGGGGCAGAAAACATGCGGTTGCGGAAGGTTACGTTTCCAATTTGGATAGGGCTTGATAAAAGTGGGAATTTTCTTTCCATGGCGTTTGGTTCCTTTCTTTGATGATATTTGGCAAATTTGCCTGGCCGTGGGGCACCTCTGGTATGGAGCAATGTGCAATTCCCCGGCATTAATATCTTGTATCAAATTTACCATAGAAAAATGCTTCTATCTATAAACAAGATAGAAGCATGTATCAACAAACTTTTTATAGGAACAGCTTGGCTAGTTCCCATAGCCCCGGTTCTTCCTTCCGGCTGCCCTTGATTACCATAAATATTTTCCATGGGATGGAATCGGACAGCGGGATGAGCCGGAGCCCTTCCAGCATAGATTTGTCCCTGTGGATATCCGCATCAATCCCCAGCCCGGATTTCTGCCTGCAAAATTGGTAAATGAGCTGGCTTTCCATGGTTTTGACTGCAATGGCCGGCGTAAAGCCGAAATCTTGGCACCGCTGCAGCAGGCTGTGGTAGCTGTAGTATTTTTCATTCAGGGTGATGAGCCGTTCCTGCTGAAGGTCTTTGACAGAGAGGGATGTTTTCTCAAAATAAGGATGCCCCTCATAGACAATGACGTTCATAGTCCTGCTGAACACCTCCCTGGACCAAAGGGACTGGCTTAAGGGCGGCCCAATGATAAAGCCAAGGTCAATATCCCCTTGCTGCATACGGTGCATAATTTCCTGATTGGACGATTCTTCCCATTGGAGCATGATATGGGGGCAGCGGTTCCGGTATTCCTCCAGTTTTTGGAAGGGGAACACATTCAGCACGCCGCAGGAAAACCCAATATTCAGTTTTTTATTCTGGTCGCGGAGCTGCCGGATACCCACCGCAAGTTCGTCAAATTGCTCAAGGATGGGGAGGCAGCGCTGGTAAAGATACCGGCCGCATTCCGTTGGAACCATCCCGTTGGAGGAACGTTCAAACAGGCCGGCATCCAGTTCATCTTCCAAATGGCGGATGGCCTTGCTCAGCCCTTGGGGCGTAATGAATAGCTGTTTTGCCGCTTTATTGATGCTGCCAATTTCGTAAACCTGCCGGAAAAACCTTAAATCTTTTGTGTCCACGTGTTTGCCTTTCCAATAAAATATGCTATGTTGTTGGTGACGGATCCTTATAGGTGACAGTATAAAATATTTTTCAGAAAATTGCATCCACATTTTTGCATAACTGGAAAACGGCTATTTTTAAACTTAGGCAGATGCCATGTCCCTTGAAAATGCAGCTTTCAAAAAACTTGTTTCCAAGCAGGGAAACAAAGGCGCCCTCGCTTAGGTGCGGGTATAGGAACAGCAGCAAGAAAAACGCTGCCTGGAGGAATAATTATTGGGCAAGGAACCCAGCCGCCACCTCCTGAAGCCGTGCAGCCGTCCCCGCATCGATATCCGCAGTGTAGCTGCACCCTACGGGCGTTTCCTGGAAAATAACTGCGTAGGCAAGGCATGCCGCCAGATAAGAGCCCTCTAAGGAAGGATGCATGCCGTCCTCCGCCCAAAGCCCAATGTCCGGGCATTGCTCCATACACCGCATAAACGCCACGCCGCCGGGGACAAGCAGGCTGTTAAGCTGGGAGGAAACCTGGATTAAGTTTTGGGCTAGGACAGCCTGTACCTGTTCCGGCGTGAAAATGCTGGCGCCGTCTTTGGGGGTCCATGTCATAAGGAGCGCCGTCTGCCCGCCTGCCCCACGGATTTTTTCATCCAGGGCAGCAGCGGCAGGCAGCATGTTTTCCTCTGCAAATGCAAATGCATCGTTGGTATTTTCCTGCAGGAAGACAAAATCCCAGTGCTCCCCCGTCAGCTTCTGTTCCAGCGCTGCCCCAAGCTCGTCGGTATTGTCTGCATACTGCGTCAGGGTGTAATAGCCCTCCGTCAGTTCCTGCACGTCGCTGGGATGCCCCATGGCTGCAGCCACTTCTGAAAAAATGGCAGGCAGGTCGTTGGAAAAGGTATGGCTGTTCCCTACAAACAGGATGCGTGGCAGTTCCCCGGCCGCTGGGTTTGGCTTCTTTAAATCAAGGGCCTGGCTAAAATCAAAGGTTCCGTCAGGGGTGGAACTGCCTTGGGATTGCCCGTCGGAAGGATGCCCATCAGAATTGGGGTTAGAGCTTTCAGGAGCCTGTCCATCGGAATTAGAACCGGAGTTTTCAGAGGCCTGCCCGCCGGAATTGGGGGGTTCTGCTTCTTCTGTAGTGTTTGCCGAAGTTTTATTGCTGCCGCCCCCATTGTTTCCGTCAGAAACGGGATTGGAGCAGCCCCCAAAGGAGAGGGCGGCAGCCAGCAGGAGGGAAAGGGATAGCTTCCCTGTTTTTCCCAAATGTTTCACAGCATCAGCCATGTGTTTCCTGAAAATGTTCCTGTCCATGTTTTTCGCTCGCTTTCTTTTTAAATTTGTTTCCACCCGCCATAGGCCGGATAATTGGCAAAAATCCATGCCGCCATTGTGTATGGAAACATACTGGTATAATATTATAGCACACTGCGTTCCTGCACCGCAATAAAACCTTAATAATTTCATCCCTACCATTTATAGAGGTTCCGTTGTATAATGGAAAAAGCGGCGGATGCTGCACTGCAGGCTTAGCATGGCAGAGGACTTTTGCTTTCATGCTGCTGGCAAATAAAAGGCCGCCATGGAGGGAACTATGGATTATTTCATCAAGATAGGTATTTTCGTAGCTGTTGGGTTAGGGCTGAACCAAGTGGTAAATTTAGGCTATCGGGCCGCATCCAGGAAATCAAATGCAATCCACCTGCGTTTCTTAAAAAGCGCCATTAATGTATTTATTGACGTTATAATCATCTACAGCCTAGTCCAGCAGTTTGACATTACAAAGGATATCAGCAAAGCTCTTTTGCAAAGCGGTACTTTGATTGTGGCAATTGCAACGTTTGCTGCCCAGCAGGCATTGGCAAACGTGATCAGCGGCATTTCCGTGTCCGCTGCCAAGCCCTATAATGTAAATGAGAAAATCAGGGTAATCCAAGGCGGCACAGTGATTGCAGAGGGGATGGTAAGCGACGTAACGATACGCCAGACAGTGATCCGGCAGTTTAACGGGGAATGCTGCATTGTCCCCAATTCCATTATGGATTCGGCTGTTATCATCAATACAAATTATACGGAAAATGTAGGGAACTTTATTGAAGTGACGGTTTCCTATGATACAGATATTGAAAAAGCCATTTCTGTAATGAAAGAAACCTGTGCAGCCCATGAGCTGACGATAGATTCTGATAAAAGCAGCGTTACCGTAAGCAATTTTGTAGCGGATGGGGTGACGCTTAAAACGACGATTTGGACAAAGAACTTAAACGACAGCTTTAAGGCCTGCAGCGATATCCGGGCGGCGCTGGTGAAGGAATTCAGGAAGCATGGGATAGAAATACCATACCAGACGGTGACAATACATAACTAGAGCGTGTTTGAAAATTCATTCTTACAATTCTCAGACACGCCCTGGCATTTCTTTTTATGGAACAGCCATTACTTCTCACATTTCCAGAAGTAAGCGCTGTAAGGAGGAAGCTCGCTCCCGCCGCCAAAGTCGTGGGGTTTTCCGGTAATTAAGTCCTCTGCCATCCCGCACCCTGCGTCAAAATGCGCGGTATACGCTTCACTGTCTGCATTGATGGCGACCAGCACCCGTTCCTGGTCCGTTTTCCGCTCGAAAATGCATTGCTTATTTGTCAGCACTACGGAGCGGAACTCCCCATAATTTAAGGCGTCAGAGCCTTTTTTTGCTTCGGCCAGCTTGGAAATCCAGTCTGTCAGCTCATTCCACTCTGGTGCGGCAAAGCTGGGGCGCAGGCTTGGGTCCCCATTTTTCTTGTCCCCTTCTGCCCCCCATTCGCTGCCATAGTAGACGCAGGGGATTCCCGGCATACCGAAGCACAACGCATAAATCAGCGGCAGGTGGGACGGGTTCCCAAGGATGGTGGCGATTCTGGAAACGTCATGGTTGTCCACAAAGCTAAGGAGGTGCTTCCCTCTGTAAAGCGTCCAGTTTTCCGGCCCAAACTGGCGGAGCAGGGAGTGGACGATTTCAAACATATTCATGGAGTTGAAGCTGGAGTGGAGCCCTTTGTAACATTCGTAATTGGTGGAGGAGTGCAGCATGGCGTCATTGACAAGCACGTTGTAATCCCCATGGAGCATTTCCCCAACTAAGAAGAAATCCTCTTTCAGCCCGTCGCAGTGGCTGCGCAGCCTGCGGACAAAATCGTGGTCTAAGCAGTAAGCCACGTCAAGGCGCAGCCCGTCAATATCCCATTCCTTGACCCAAAGGCTGACGCTTTCTAAAAGGTACTGGATGACTTCTTCATTCCGCAGGTTCAGCTTTACCAAGTCATAATTGCCTTCCCAGCCTTCGTACCACAGCCCGTCGTTGTAGTTGGAATTCCCGCCGAAATTAATATGGAACCAGTCCTTGTAACGGGAATTTTCCCGGTTTTTAAGGACGTCCTGGAATGCGAAAAATCCCCGCCCTGCATGGTTGAACACCCCGTCCAATACGACCCGGATGCCAGCCTGGTGGAGTGCGCTGCAGACCTCCTTAAAGTCCTCGTTTGTGCCCAGGCGGACGTCTACCTTCCGGTAATCCCTTGCGTTGTACCCATGGGTATCAGACTCAAACAGCGGGGAAAAGTAAATGGCATTTACCCCCAGTTTTTCCAAATGGGGAACCCATTCTTTTACCTTTAGGATCCGGTCTGCCGCCACCCCGTCGTTTTCAAAGGGCGCGCCGCAGAATCCCAAAGGGTAGATTTGATAAAAAACGCTTTCATAAGCCCACATAAAGTTAAGCTCCTTTCTATAATAGGCATTTGTGCTGCCTTTTCATGCTATCCCGTAACAATCCAAAAAACCATAGTGAAACAAGATAGTCTTATTATAAAGATTAATGGTCTGGCTGGCAAGGAAAAATATGACAAAATTTCAGGTGAGTTTTGAAAAATAATTGTATTCTGCAAAAACATTCGTTATACTAATAAAAAAGAGGGTAAATAGGCTGGGAAAGCCCTGCAAATATTTTTACAATGGAGGAAAAGATATGGATATAAAGTCAATCCGGTCCAGTATGCACAAGTTTGAGGAAGCGGTATTCCTTGGGATGGAATTTGATGTCGGAGGGATTCCGGTACTGTTAGCAGGAGCTGCAAAGGAAGGGAAAAGGGTGCAGCTTTACTTCTATGCGGCAGGAAAAGATACCGCAAAAGCACAAGAGCAGAACATGGAAATAGAAAAACAGCGGCAAAAGGGCGTCCTTACGAAACGGGAAGAACTTTTGTGGCAGTTGGAAGGGCAGGGATTGGACTTTGACCTGATGGGAATGATCCGGGGCATAAAGATTGCTGGCATAGACTATAGGTTCCAGTCCGGGAACGGCAGTGGGCTGGAAGAATATAATCTGGAAGGCAGGACGCTGGTCTACCAATTCCTGTGCCATCAGGTGCCCTTTGGGTTTTTGGAACAGGCAGATTTATCCAACATACAGTATGCGGTGTTCTGTTTAGAAGGGGAATATGGGGAACTTCCGTTTACAAAGGAGGATTTTGGGCAGGCGGCCCTTCTGACCGGGCCAAGGCATTTCCATATCCCTGTAAAGCATCAGATAACAGCCCCCATAGGCGCCCAGGCAGACAGGGGATATACATTTTACTGCGAGGGACTAAAACGGGAGGTAACCTATTATATCAACGATATTTCCCTTGTGGATACACTGGCAGACTATGAGAAAAAACAGCAGGGATGGGAAGGGAATGTCCAGGAGGACCAGGAACTGTTCCATAACTGCATAAAGGAAATCTGCCCGCCAGGAATGCGGAATCTTATGATAGAATATGAATGCGATGATACATTCCTTGAGATTTATGCCAAAGAACAGTTAGAGGAAAAAGTAAAAATAAACACAGAGCCAGCAGTTGCGTTCTTTCTGGCTGGCAGGGCCAAGAAAGAAATGGGGATGCATGGGAAACGGATGAAAGTATGCATTATCCAGTATCCGGTAGAGCCGGATATCCAGGAAATTGAACTGGAAGTGCTGGGGGCAATTGTGCAGGAATCCCTTACCTGATAGGGCATGGGGGTTCCCCCCCTAACCCATATCTTTGGCTTTCTGTACACAAGCCCGCTGCGCCTTTATGACGGCAGCCCTAAGCCCCTGTTCCTCTAAGGCAGCTACAGCTTCAATGGTAGTGCCGCCGGGGGAGCAGACTGCGTCCTTCAAAGCGCCCGGATGCGTGCCTGTTTCCAAGACCATTTTTGCGGCGCCAAGGACGGACTGGGCAGCAAATTTATAGGCCATTGCCCGGGGCATCCCATCCGCTACTGCAGCGTCAGCCATGGCTTCGATAAACAGGTAAACGTAAGCGGGGGACGAGCCGGATACGCCGATTACCGTGTCTATCATAGCTTCCGGCACTACCTCACAGGAACCGAAGCTTTCAAAAATAGTTACCGTTTCTGCCAGTTCTTCTTCTGATACAAAACGGTTTGGGCAAAGGGCGCTCATGGCTTCCCCTACCAGTGCAGGGGTATTGGGCATTGCCCGTATCAGGCGGATATTTTTGCAGAATAGCCCCTCTATGGCGGAAATGGACTGCCCTGCCGCAATGGACACCAGAAGGGTGTCCGGGCTTACGCAGTCTTTTAGTTCTGCGATGATTTCCGGGAACAGGTGGGGCTTGACGGCAAGGAATAAAATATTTGCTGCCTTGGCGGCTTCGGGGTTGCTGCTGGCGGTGCGGATGCCGAACCGTTCCTGCAGGGAACGCAGGGTCTGCCCTGTTTTTGCTGTGGCAATGATTTGCTCTTTGGGGACAAGGCCGGCTTTTAAGATGCCGCCGATTATTGCGCTTGCCATGTTGCCGCCGCCGATAAATCCAATTGTTTTGTCCATAATCTGTACCTCCCTGATGGTTGGGGTAGTGTCAAATCTACCACTATATTTTTTGTTGCAAACCTTATAATTCCAAGGATTACACCACTTTTTCAAGAAAAAAAGCAATGACCTCCCTTTTTTGTGTCAATACTATTACTAACCCACAAACACTGAAAGGAAAATCATTGCTTATGGATATTATTACCTATTTACTCTCTCTCATTCAATCTCTTTACCACCAAAACTGCTGGCTGATCAACTTTATCTGCAGATACATCCCTCTGAAACAGTGGGCCTTTGATGATTCCCATTCCCCAAAATACCAGAAATTCAAGATTGATGAACTCCCTCTTATCACCGACTTCCGCCAGGACTGGACTTATAAAGAATTAATCCCTTACTTCGAAAAACGTTATGGTAAGAAGATACGCCCTGTCAGCCGCCGGTCAGAATGCGATATCCCGGATGAATGCACCTGCCCCCGCTGTAATGCGCCGAAACCTTTCCTTTACAAAAATAATGGTTCCAAAGGGCAGCTTCTCTGCAAAATCTGCAGCGCAAGGTTCTCTCCGGATGAAAGCCGCTTCTCCTCTGTGAAACTACGCTGCCCGCACTGCGGCAATGCCCTGGTTCCCAAGAAAGAACGCAAACACTTCATCATCCATAAGTGCGTCAATCCCAAATGCCCTTATTATCTCTACAACCTGGGGAAAGTGGATCAGGAAGACCTCCGTGAAAATTACGGCAAAAACAAATATAAACTCCACTATATCTACCGTGAGTTCACGATGGATTTTTTCAGCATGGATCTAAATACACTGCCTAAAAGTGCCTCCTCCCTGAAATTCAGCAAACATAATTCCCGCGTAATGTCCCTGTGCCTGACCCTCCGCGTCAACCTCGGCCTCTCCCTGAGAAAAACCTCCCAGGCCCTGAAAGACCTGTACAACATTGACATTTCCCACCAGCAGATTGCCAACTACTGCAAAACTGCCGCTGTCTGCATTAAGCCCTTTGTTGACCAGTACCCCTACGGAAAAGGGGAGGTCTTTACTGCCGATGAAACCTATATAAAAATCCGTGGCATCAAAACCTATGTCTGGCTTATTATGAACGCTGCGTCCCGGTCCATCATCGGCTACCAGGTATCCGACAACCGTGGCGTCGGCCCCTGTATCCTTGCCATGCGTATGGCCTTCCGGGGGCTTACGAAGCTGCCCGAAAAATTTAAGTCCATCGCAGACGGCTACAGCGCCTATCCTCTTGCCGCCATGGAATTCGTAAAAAGGCTCGGCAAAGACTTTTCCTTCAAGGTTACCCAGGCCCTCGGACTTACCAATGATGATGCCGTCTCAGCAGAACACCGCCCGTTTAAACAGATGACCGAGCGGCTTAACCGGACCTATAAGGCTTCTTACCGTCACACAAACGGCTTCGACAATATCGACGGGGCGAACTATGACCTGGCTCTCTGGGTCGCTTACTACAACTTTCTGCGCCCGCACAAACACAACAAATATAAAGCCCTCAACGAGGTGGAAATGCTACAGGGCGCCGACAACATGCCAGGCAAATGGCAGCTCCTCATCTTCCTGGGCCAGCAGACCATCCTGAATATGCAGAAAAACGGTACTGCCGCACCGGAGCGGAGCTGTTGTCAATAGAACCGTGGAATACCGGAGCCGCCGCCAGGCGGTGAGGATATGCCGCGAAAGTCTATTGACATAAGGCTCACGGATTATCCTGTCAAGCAGAAAAGGGGGCAACTGCGCCCTTTTCCTGCCTTCCGGCGAGGACGGGTTCGGGCAGAGCCCGAAAATGGGTCAAGGGACTGGTCCCTTGTGGGGTTTGGGGCAACGCCCCAAGGTCTTAAATCATCAATATCTGCAGTTTTCAAGGTTCAGGTGAGCCTATTTTTTTCAGCTCATTTTTTCATAGATTACTTGACACTACCATGGTTGGAAAAGTATTGGGAAAATTTTGATTTTTATTCCCGCGAGCAATGAGCCAAGCGCCGTGCTTGCATGGGCATTTGGCTTATGGTATTTATGATAACAGCAGAAGCAGGAATGCGCAAGAAGAAGCCAATTGAAAAAATAATAATTTTGAACTTGTTTCGATGTGGGAACAAGAGCATATGGCGCTCCTTGGACAAATTGCGCCGGATGAATTTGGTATTTTACATTATGCTGCTATTGCAGAGCTTAAAAAATATTAAAATCCGTTTGATGCGGTGGATGAGGCAGAAAAAGACTGGAAAGTTGTAGAGGTGATTTTATGAGTGATGAAGTGGTGAATTATTATGAAAATTATCGAGAAGAAGATAGAATTACGACAAATCATGCAAGGAGAATAGAATTCTTAACAACAATACATAAATTCGATGAATTGTTGAAAGGAAATTTAGAGATTTTAGATTGTGCTGCAGGTACAGGTGCTTATGCTTTTTATTTGGCGGATAAAGGACATAATGTAACTGCAACGGATATAACGCCAAGACATATTAAAATAATAAACGAACAGTTAAAAGATAAATCATATTCAATGGAAACAAAGGTATTAGATGCTACGGATATGGGATGCTTTGAGGATGGGCGTTTTGATGTAGTGTTGAACATGGAACCTTTTTATCATTTAACAGATGATATGTCAAGGAATAAATGCCTAAGTGAGTCTATCAGAGTTCTTAAAAAGGGAGGATATCTTATTACGGCATATATTCCAAGATTATATCTTAACCAGATGATTGTTATGTCAGATGATAAATATTTGGACGAGAAATTGCTTTGCCAGATTAGAGATACAGGTATTTTATTGCATGATGACCCAAAATGTTTTTGGACCGATACATATTATTCATCATACGATGAAATGCAGAGATTATATAAAGATAATGGGATGGAATGTATAGACCACTTTGCACAGGATGGATTAGCACCATTATTTCATAATAGAGTAGACCAGTGGAGCGATGAACAATTTGAAACATGGCTTAAATATCATTTGTCTGTATGTTCGGAAAAATCAAGTATAAACATGAGCAATCATGTGATTATTGTAGGGAGAAAGAGTTAGAATAAGGTGAAAAGCTGCAGGAACCTGGTGTTATGCAGACTATTATGGAAAAGTTTGCAGCATCTGGACGGGACTTGAGTTCCATTCCTGCACATGCATGTGAAAAAGAGTTGATGGAAGGCGGTTGTACTATGCCAACAGTGAATGTGAATATTTGCCCTGAAATAATTAACTGGGCTTTAAGCCAGACACAAGAAGATAAACTGGGTGACAAACTGATGAATAATATAACAAAGTGGCTTGATGGTACAAAAAAGCCGACTTTCAATCAAATAGAGGAATTTAGTAAGAAAGCCAATATTCCGCTAGGATATTTTTTCCTGAAAACTCCGCCCGTGGAGCAGATTGATTTATTAGAGTACCGAACTGTTGATAGTATTCAACTAGCAAATCCTAGTCGCAATTTAGTTGATACCATTCATGAGATGGAGAATATTCAAGATTGGATGAAAACATATAGACAGGATTTGGGATTTGATAAGTTACCAATTGTTGGTTGTATGAGAGGAATTCATGAAGTTGATGTTATTGTCAATAGAATACGCAGGGATTTAGAGTTTGATGATGCTTGGTATGAGAAAAGCAAAGATGCTAGAGAAGCTTTCAATTATATTAGAAGACAACTGGAGGTATGTGGTGTTGTTGTAATGATGAGCGGTATTGTTGGCAAAAATACTCACCGTGCATTGGATGTAGACGAATTTAGAGCATTTGCAATGGTGGATGATTGGGCTCCGCTTATATTCATCAATACAGCAGATTCTAATGGTGCCAGACTATTTTCTATATTGCATGAAATTGTCCATATCTGGTTAGGCAGAGATGATTTATTTAATGATAGACAAAGTCTAATATCTGGTATAAGTGATATAGAGGTGATATGTAATGCCGTGGCAGGGGAATTATCAGTACCAAAGAATGCATTTTTGAACAAATGGGATATGTATGATATCGAAATATTTGAGAAGATTACAGAATTGGCAAAATATTTTCGGTGTAGTGAAACTGTTATAGCAAGAAAAGCCATTGATTGTAAGAAGATAGAGCAGAATATATACAACGAGGTAGCAAACACTGCAATCAAAAATTTCAAACAGATGAAAGAAAATAAACAAACCGATGGCGGTAATTACTATAATACAATGGGTTCTCGCTTGGATGGATGTCTGATAAGGGCGTTGTGTGAAAGTATTAATATGGGAAGGACTACTTATACAGAAGCTTATCGTTTGACTAATACCAGCCGCAAGACATTTTCCGAGGTGGCACAGTATCAAGGAGGAACAGCAAATGGTTTCATTTGAAAGCGATTACACCAAAGGGGCGCATCCAAAAATCCTGCAAAGGCTGGCAGAAAGCAATTTAGAGCCAATGCCTGGTTATGGCATGGATTTTTATTGCCGGCGCGCAACGGAAAAAATCAGGGCTGCCTGCGGCTGCCCGGAAGCAGACGTCTATTATCTGGCAGGGGGCACGCAGGCAAATGCAGTGGTAATTTCCTCCATGCTCCGGGGATATGAAGGGGTTGTGTCCGCCCAGACAGGGCATATCAATGTGCATGAAGCAGGGGCTATTGAAGCCACAGGCCACAAAGTGCTTGCCCTGCCGGAACCTAATTTGGGATTGGATGCCGCGCCTGGGATGCCCGTGGAACATTTGGGGCAAGATGCAGGCAGTGGGCCAGTGCTGCCAATGGGCAGCAGCGGGCAAGGCTCTGGTAAGCAGCTTCTTTTCCAAGGGCAAAAAGGAAAAATTAATGCAGGGGAATTGGAGAAATATTTACAGGGATTTTATCAGGACAGCAGCCATGGGCATATGGTATTCCCGGGCATGGTATACGTTTCCCATCCCACGGAATATGGGACGCTGTACCAAAAAAGCGAACTGGAGGGCATAGGGGAGGTGTGCCGGAAGTATGGCCTGCCGCTGTATCTGGATGGGGCGCGTTTGGGGTATGGGCTGATGAGCCGTGAAAATGAGTTGTCACTGCCGGATATCGCCAGAATCTGCGATGTGTTTTACATTGGGGGCACAAAAGTAGGCGCGCTATGCGGGGAAGCCGTGGTATTCCCAAGGGATAATGCCCCGAAGCATTTCATGACAACGGTAAAGCAGCACGGCGCCCTTTTGGCGAAGGGACGTTTGCTGGGCGTGCAGTTTGACGCCTTGTTTACAGACGGATTATATTGGGAACTTAGCCGCCATGCCATTGAGATGGCGGAGCAGCTTAAGAAGATTCTGCGGGAAACAGGCTGTACTTTTTACCTGGAATCTCCCACCAACCAGCAGTTCATTCTTTTGGAGGACAGCAGGTTAGAGGAATTGGAGCAGCATGTGGCGGTCAGCTTCTGAGAAAAGCCAGATGAAAGCCACACCGTTGTGCGCCTTGCCACAAGCTGGGCGACTAGTTTTGAGGAACTTGAAGAATTGCGGAAAGCCCTTTCTGGTTAAGGTATCAAAAGGGTGCGCACTCGCACGAGGGGAATTATGTCGCTAAAGCGGCCGTGCTCGGCGAGAAAAACGTCCAAATCCATCATAAATGAAGGACTTGGACGTTTTTTTATCGCACTGTGGCGGATATGAAATCTGTCGCAAAGCAAGATTCTTTTTTATGGTTTTATGCTCCCATTCCTATGGGCAATGAGCCAGCCAAAAGCCGCGCCTGCGCGGAGAATTGGCTTAGAAATCAGTTAAGTCAGCAGCCCTTCTCTCAAGGAAAGCAGTCATGCCTTCTGTCTTGTCATGGGTAGAGCAGGTAATGCCGAACAGGTTTGCTTCCATTTCAACGGCGTTCTTAATATCCATGTCATAACCATTGTTGATGGCAGCTTTTGCAATGGAAACAGCGTAGCTTCCCTTGGAAATAATCTTAGAAGCCATTTTCTTAGCGGTATCCATCAGTTCTTCTTTTGCAACAACCTTATTTACAAGGCCGATTCTGTATGCTTCTGCTGCGTCGATGTTGTCGCAAGTGAAAATCAGTTCTTTTGCGCGGCCCATGCCAACTAAGCGTGCAAGCCTCTGTGTCCCGCCAAATCCGGGGATAATGCCAAGGCCGGTTTCCGGCTGTGCGAAGGTAGCGTTTTCAGAAGCAATACGGATATCACATGCCATAGCGATTTCGCATCCGCCGCCAAGTGCGAAGCCATTTACTGCAGCAATGGTAACCTGGCGCATGTTCATCAGCTTGAAAAATGGTTCAGCAGCCCTCATGCCGAATGCACGTGCTTCTGCAGCGGTGAAGTTTACCATTTCAGCAATGTCTGCGCCTGCAACGAAGGATTTGAACTGGTTGTCTTTTTTGTCCGGGCCGCCGGTCAGGATTACAACTTTTACGTCATCCCTTGCTTCAATTTCGCCCAATGCAACGTTCAGCTCGTCCAATGTTTCGCTGTTTAATGCATTTAATGCGCCGGGCCTGCTGATGGTTAAAATGGCAATCTGGTCTGCTACTTCCAATTTTAAATTGTTCATGGGTAAAAACCTCCTAGAAATATGTAATTATGGTGTTTTCTGATATATTTAATATATAACTTTGATAAAAATTTGTCAATACAGAATGGGAAATTTGGGTTTCCCCATTTTGCAATTCATAATGCCAAAAGGCTTCCGTCACAAAGCGTTGGAAATGCTTTGCACAGAAAAGCGTCTTGGAAAGCTGGATTTTCAGACACGCTCTAGTGTCTGGAACGGAACCCGGTTGGGGTGCAGCCATATTTCCGCTTAAACACCCGGTTGAAATAGGAAAGGTTCTCAAACCCGGTTTCCGCCGCAATATTTGCAATGGAGTCTGAGGAGGAGGCCAGCATCCTTGCCGCCATTGTCAGCCGGTAGCTGTTTAAGTAGTCCGTAAAGGAAACCGCCATGGTGGTCTTAAAAAATTTCATAAAATGGGATTCGCTGAACCCACAGATCCCTGCGGCGTCTGCAATGGTAATTTTCTCATGGTAATTCGTTTCCACATATTTCAAGATATCCTTCAGCCGGTCCAGGGATTTGTGCTTTTGGCGGGAAAGGGGGGCTGAGGATGCCGGGGCCAGCCCATAAAAAAAGGAAAAAAGCTGTCCCTTGATGGCAAGCTGGTAGCCTTCTGGGAAGGTTTTGCAGATTTCATCCATGGCGTCAAGGCAGCGGGACAGGGCTGGGTACTGGGGGGAGCCTGCAGGAAAATGGCAGCGGAACGTGGCGGTCCCCTGTACTAAGGGCTGGAAATATTTTTCCGTGCAGGTATCCCCCTGGGCGGCCATCAGCATGGGAAGGCTGAAAATAATATTTTCATATTCCATGGAATACTGTTCCAACTGCCCAATGGCATGGAGCTGCCCTGGCGGGACTACCACAATGTCCCCTTCCCCTACCAGAAAGGGGGCAAGGTTCACCGTAACCGTTCCCCGTCCCTTTTTGATATAAATGATTTCCATATCATTGTGCCAGTGGAGGGGGACAGAGGTGAAGTCCAAGGGGATGCTGCAGAGATAAATATTAAAGGGGAAATTCCCATGTCCATGGGATTTGGTTTCCTGGGTGCTTTCATATTCTAAAATATCCATACCGTGATCCTCCCTTAAATTTGATAGTATTGTACTATATTTTGCCATCATACTGCAAGAAAAATGCAGGAAATGGGGGTATACTCATTTACAGCTTGCATATGCTATTCAAAAGTAGGAGGATAAGAAATGAGCGTCAATGTAAGGGAATTACTGGAACAGAAATGCGGCAACAATATCGCAGCCTGCACCAATGAGCAGCTTTATTACAGCCTGCTTGGGATTGTAAAGGATCTGGCAAAGGAAAAAGAGAGCCAGGAAGGCAAGAAAAAGATTTATTATATTTCCGCAGAATTTTTGATTGGGAAACTGCTTTCCAATAACCTGATAAACCTTGGGATTTATGATGAAGTGGCAGAGATGCTGGCACAGTATGGCAAGGATATCAGCCTGATTGAACAGGCGGAGCCGGAGCCGTCCCTTGGGAACGGCGGGCTTGGGCGTCTTGCAGCATGTTTTTTGGATTCCATGGCAACCCTGGGGATGAACGGGGACGGAATCGGGCTGAATTACCATTTCGGGCTGTTTTTACAGACCTTTGAAAACCGCCTGCAGAAGGAAAACAAGAACCCGTGGATGGAGCCGGAAAGCTGGCTGACAAGGACGGAAGTAAGCTACCCCATCCAGTTCGGCGGCTTTACCGTACAGTCCAGGATGTACGATTTGGATGTTACTGGATTTGAAAACAGGACGAATAAGCTCCACCTTTTTGATATTGAAACCATAGACGAAGGCCTTGTAGGGGACGGGATTAATTTTAACAAATGCGACATTATGAAAAACCTGACCCTGTTCTTATACCCGGACGATTCCGATGATGCGGGCAGGCTCCTGCGGGTTTACCAGCAGTATTTTATGGTAAGCAATGCGGCGCGCCTGATTTTGGCAGAGTGCGAGGCAAAGGGCTGCAATCTCTACGACCTGCCGGACTATGCGGCAATCCAGATTAATGACACCCACCCCAGCATGGTAATCCCGGAATTGATACGCCTGCTGATGGAGCGGGGCATCCGCATGGCGGAAGCCATTGGGATTGTGTCAAAGACATGCGCCTATACCAACCACACCATTTTGGCGGAAGCGCTGGAAAAATGGCCGATGGATTACCTGAACAAAGCAGTGCCCCAGCTTATGCCCATTATCCGTGAACTGGATACTATGGTAAAAGAGAAATTTGAGGACAAGTCCGTTGCCATCATCGACGAGTGGAACCTGGTGCATATGGCAAATATGGATATCCATTATGGCTACAGCGTTAATGGCGTGGCGTACCTTCATACGGAAATTTTAAAGAAAAATGAGCTGAATAATTTCTACAAGCTTTATCCGGAAAAATTCAACAACAAGACCAACGGCATTACCTTCCGCCGCTGGCTGATGCACTGCAACAAGGGCTTGAGCCATTATCTGGACGAAGTGATAGGGAAAGGCTGGCATAAGGACGCAGACGAATTGGAAAAACTGCTGGCGTTCGCCGGCGACCAGAAGGTACTGGGGCAGCTTTTGGAAATTAAGCGCCAGAATAAGAAAAACCTTGTTGCATACTTAAAAGAAAAACAGGGCGTGGAATTGGATGAAAATTCTATTTTCGATATCCAGATTAAGCGGCTCCACGAGTACAAACGCCAGCAAATGAACGCCCTGCACGTGATCCATAAATATTTGGAAATCAAGAAGGGCAGGAAGCCTGCCACCCCAATCACAGTGATTTTCGGTGCAAAAGCAGCTCCGGCGTATACGATTGCAAAGGATATCATCCATTTGATCTTATGCCTGCAGGAGCTTGTGAACAATGACCCGGAGGTAAACCCATACCTTAAGGTGGTAATGGTAGAAAATTATAACGTAACCAATGCGGAGAAATTAATTCCTGCCTGCGACATTTCCGAGCAGATTTCCCTTGCATCGAAAGAAGCGTCCGGCACCGGAAATATGAAATTTATGTTAAACGGCGCAGTAACCCTTGGAACCATGGACGGGGCAAATGTGGAAATTGCGGACCTGGTAGGGGAGGAAAACATTTATATTTTCGGGGAAAGTTCCGATACTGTCATTGAGCATTACGAAAAAGGGGATTACGTTTCCCGGAAATTCTATGACGAGGATGAGGAAATCAAGGAAGCTGTGGACTTTATCGTGGGGGAAGAACTGATGAAGATAGGACACAGGGAGCATTTGGAACGGCTGTACCATGAACTTCTGAACAAGGACTGGTTCATGACGCTTTTGGACTACAAAGATTATGCAGCCAAGAAAGAAGAAATTTACAGGGATTATGAAAACCGCATGGCATGGGCGAAAAAAATGCTTGTAAATACAGCAAAAGCTGGCTTCTTCTCCTCCGACCGGACGATTGCAGAATATAACAGGGATATCTGGAAATTAAACTAAGGTAATGAAATATACACGGATTGCACAGGGGCGTTTCTTGGAACGCCCCAACCGTTTTATAGCCCTTGTGGAGATAAACGGCAAAACCGAAACATGCCATGTAAAAAACACCGGGAGGTGCCAGGAGCTCCTGGCGCCGGGGGCGGGTGTATGGCTGGAGCAGAGCCAAAACCCGAACCGCAAGACGGCCTATGACTTGGTTGCCGTCTGGAAACCTGCGGAAGATGGTGCAGGCGGCGAAATGCATGGGGAGAATCCTTTTGTCTGGCAGGCAGGTTCTGGCAGGCTTATTAATATAGACTCCCAGGCACCCAACAAAGCAGTGCAGGAGTGGCTGGAGCAGAATCTGCCGCCCTGCAAGGCTACATGCCCCAAGGATGGGACGGCGGCATTGTTTGGGCAAAACACAGGCTTGGAAACAGAAGAATCTGTACAGCAGGCATGGAAACATCCTTTCCCGGAAATTACGCTTATTAAGCCCGAATACAGATACGGCGCATCCAGGATTGATTTTTACATCGAAGCAGGGAATCTTAAGCCACGTAAAATCCTCCTTGAAGTAAAAGGCGTTACCTTGGAAGAAAACGGCATTGCGAAATTTCCAGACGCCCCTACGGAGCGTGGGATCAGGCATATGCTGGAACTGGAACATGCGGTGAAGGAAGGCTATGAAGCATTTATCCTTTTCCTGATCCAAATGAAGGGCATAAAGTATTTTGAACCCAATTACCGCACCCATCCACAATTTGGGGAAACTCTGCGAAAGGTGCAGGGCTCAGGCGTGAATATCCTTGCCTATGACTGCAGCGTAACGCCGGGGGAACTTGTACTGGACAAGCCTGTCCGGGTGGAACTCTGATCATCTAATATATGGGAAGCATGGATGGTTCACGGCAGAAAATATCCGTTCCATGCCATTCCTATTACCATATCATCCATATAATTCCGATATTATCTTTAAAAAATACGGTAAGGAGTGGAAAAATGCAGATAGCAGTATGTGACGATGAAAAAGGAACCAGGGATATGTTTGCGGAAAAGATCAGGAAGGCTTATCCGGCAGCGGAACTGTCCCTATACCAATCGGGGGAGGAACTGCTGCTGTCAGTCAAAGAACCGGATATCCTGCTGCTTGATATCCAGATGCCAGGGAAGAACGGCATGGAAACGGCAAAGGAGCTGCGTAAAAGGAACAAGAAAACAATTATTATCTTTGTGACCGCTTTGGAAGGGTTTGTGTTCCAGGCATTTGACGTAGGCGCCTTCCATTATCTGGTAAAACCCTTTGGCGAAAGAAAATTTGCTGCGGTTTTGGGGAATGCCGTAGAACAGTTCGAGGACAGAAAGAGGCTGGAGGACGCAGGCAGGAAAAGGGAAATGCCGAGCCTGCTGATTACCAGAGGGGGAGAGCACATCACTGTCAACCTGGGGGAACTTGTATATGCGGAGGTATTTGAACGGAAGGTGATTCTGCACACGGTGGATGCAGATATAGAATATTATGGGAAAATGAAAGAATTGGAAGAAAAAGCAGGGGATGATTTTTACCGCACCCACAGGTCGTTTCTCGTGAATTTTGGGTATATCAGGAAATACGATGCCACAACCGTCTATCTGGAAAGAGGGCAGGCGCTGATGGCGAAGCAGAATTACCAGGGCTTTGTGAAAAGCTATTTACGGTATAACCAAAGGGAGGGGAGGAAGTGAGATGGAGGGAGTTGCTGGCTGGGACGGCTTTTCACAGATAGTCCCGGTGCTGGAACTATGCATTGCGGGATACTGCCTTTACAGGCTTGTAAAGCCGTTTTTACGGGACGTAAAGGCGGCGTTGGCAACGGGGGGAACTTACTTTTTTACAATGTTGGGGCTTTATGCCATGCCCCTGTATACGGATGCGTTTATAGCATATGCATTGGGAAGCCTGATGGCTTTTTTGGTGATGTGCAGTTTGGATCGGAGGAATTACATCCAAAAGGCGTTCCTTGCAGCTACTTATTTTTCCTTGCGCTGGTTTACATCCACAATGGCGGAACTCCTGTATGACAATTTGTACCGGTTGGTGGAACATACGGCATGGTATAGAGGGAATCCCCCGATAGGACAGCGGTTTGCGGTTTACGTTGGGGTCTGTATCTTTTATCTTGCCATGGTGTTTGTGATTACGGCTTGCGCCGTTTACTGTATTGTGAAAAGCTATGTCTATAAATATGGGCGGATGTCAGTGGGGGAATTGCTTATGTTGGCGGTTCCGCCATTTTTGGCAGCATTGGGATATAAAATCATCTATTATTACCGTATTTTTTACATGCAGGAGAATAAACCAGCAAAGGCATATGAGGTGCTGCTGCTGTTTTACTGCGGAGGGGCGGTGGCGGTTGTTGTGATTCTGGTTATGCTTTACCAGAATATAAAGGCGGCGCAGGAGGAAAAATTAGAAAACCGGCTGCTTTCCACACAGATGGATAACCTGAAATTGCATATAGAACAGGTGGAAAATTTATATCAGGATATCCGGAGCATTAAGCATGATATGAAGAACCATGTCCTTACGCTGGAAAGGCTGTATGCAGAAAATGAAACGAAACAGGCAAAGGATTATGCCCAAAACTTGAAATCAGCCCTTATTGAAACGGCAGGCGAGGGAAACAGCGGGAATCCTGTCACGGATGTTATCCTGCGGGAATGGAAAGCAGAAGCAGGGAAACGGAGAATACGCTTCCAATCTGATTTTTACTACCCCGTCGGCAAGGGCATCAATGCTTTTGACGTCAGCGTGATATTGAACAATGCCCTGCAGAATGCAGTGGAACATGCAGGAAACAACGGGACGCCATATATATCTGTCCTTTCTTACCATAGGAATAATGCCTATATGATTGAGATAAGCAATAGCTTCACTGGAAGCCTGCAATGGGATGAAGAAGGCGGCCTGCCTGTTACATCAAAGGAAAAAACGGATGGCCACGGATACGGCCTGCCAAATATACGCAAGGTGGCAAGGAAGTATTCTGGGGATATAGCCATTGACGTGGCAGATGGTGGATTTTGCCTTAGCATTATGCTGATGATGGAATAACAGAAAAAAGATCTTATCACACTGCGGCGGGTATGGAATTTGTTGCAAAGCGACCCGCCGCAGCAAAGGTCCTAAGTGCCAGTGGCGCTTGTTCAGAACGGACCGAAACGGAGTGTAGACGCCAAGCCCCTCATGAGTGAGGGGCTTGGACACTTTGTTCTCATTCCTGTTCCACACTGTCCCTTTGCGGCAGCTTCATAAATATCTTGTTAATCCGGTTTTTCTCCATATCCTCCACCCGGAAGAATATCCCTTCCGGCGTAGTAATGGATTCACCCACCTTCGGCAGATGGTCCAATAGCCCAATCAGATACCCCCCAATGGAGTCATAATCTTCGGAAACTAATTCCAAATCCAGCATGTCATGCAGAGTATTCAGGTTCAGGGAACCCTGCACGATATATTCCAGATCATTGATTTTCTGGATAGGGTCCTCCTCGTCCATGTCGTATTCATCGCGGATTTCCCCCACAATTTCTTCCAGCAAATCTTCCAGCGTAATCAGCCCTGCCGTTGCGCCGTATTCATCCAGCACAATTGCAATGTTAATGGAGGATTTGCGCATTTCCAACAGCAGTTCCGCCGTGTTTTTGTGTTCATAGGTGTAATACGGCTTACGCATAATGTTGCGGATGGAAAAGTGCTCCTTGTCTTCATAGAGGAGCAAATCCTTCATATTGATAATGCCCACCACATTGTCGGTAGAATCCTCGTACACGGGAAGGCGGGTATATTTATCCTCACGGAAAATTTCCAGCAGTTCATAATAGCTGCTGTTGATGTCCGCAAACGTCATGTCAATCCGGGGAACCATGATTTCCTTTGCCTGGGCGTCGCCGAAGTCAAACACGTTGTTAATCATTTCCCGTTCTTCTGTTTCAATGACCCCTTCTTCATGGCTTACGTCCACAATAGTGCGGAGTTCATCTTCTGTCATAGTATTCTGCGCCCCCGAAGCATCTACACGCAGCAGAATCAGGAATCCAAGGGCCAGCTTGTTAATAATGATAATAATGGGGGTGAGCAGCTTCATCAGCCCGCTGATAACCCCTGCATAAGCAAGGGAGATTTTGTCTGCATGGATGGTGGCAAAAGTCTTAGGTGAAATTTCCCCGAAAATAAGCACCAGCACTGTCAGGATTCCCGTTGCAATCCCTGCGCCTGCGCTGCCGAAAATTTTCGTGGCAAGGGTCGTGGCAAGGGAAGCGGAGGACAGGTTTACAATGTTGTTGCCAATCAGGATGGCGCTTAGCATTTTACCAGAGTCGTCCGTGATTTCCAGTACTTTTTTCGCACGCTTATTGCCCTCCTCCGCCATGCTCCTGAGACGGATTTTATTAGAGGTGGTTAAGGCTGTTTCTGCAGAAGAAAAAAATGCAGATAACAATAATAAGACAATAATTACAATTAACTGTATGACGTCACTTGAGTCCAAGTACATCTCTCCTTTCCATACACTAATATAACGGAAAAAGGAAGATTTTGCAAGGCGTTCCAGCAAATTTAGGGAAATTTTAGAAATCAAATACCCCGCTGCAGGCAACAAAATATTTGCACCCGCAGGGCACTTACAAAAAGGATTGCAGGCAGGAATAGTTTTGGGCAAAGCGGAATAGAATGGCATAGAAGGATAAGGACATCCGCAGGAGGGAGGAGAACGGGATGGAAAAGAAAATGTGGAAAGCCCAGCCCAAAGGCAAAGGGGAGAATAAGCCAAGCATTTCAATATTGTCCATATTGAAAATCCTGCTGGCTATGTACATGGTAACTGGAATCCTGCTGCTGATTCTGTCTGCCATGCTCTACCGGATGCAGCTTAGTGAAAGCGTGGTTTCTATGGGGATTGTGCTGATTTATGTGCTGTCAGGGTTCTTGGGCGGTTTTTTAAGCGGGAAAATCATGAAGCAGAAGCGGTTCCTGTGGGGAATGGCCATGGGGGCATGTTATTTCCTGATTCTGATGGCAGGGTCCATTATATTCCAGCAGGGAATTAATATGGAAATGTCCCGGTTTGTCACAACGCTGGTGCTGTGCACAGCATCTGGGATGATTGGGGGGATGGCAAGTTAAATGACTGTTACATAGCATTGTATGCAGGAATGGCAGGAGCGGGCATTGCCCGCTTCTTTTTTATCGCACTGCGGCGGGTATGAAATCTGTCGCAAAGCGACCCGCCGCAGGCGGAGAATCCTGCAAAGCAGGATTCTTTTTTACTTTATAGGAGATTGCGTCCTATAAAGCAAAATGCTCCGCAAGGATGCGCAGCTCGCGGAGAGGAAATTTATTGCTGCGCAATCCGCTCGCGCGCGGAGAATGCGCTGTGCGCATTCTTTTTTATAGAAAAGGCCCCTGGACGCCTGCAGGAAAGAAGTGGAACCGTATCTTTAAGATATTTTTAAGAATTTCATTGAGTTTTATTTCTGAAATGATTATTATAATGTCTGTATTCCTTTTTCAGAAGGTGAAGGAAAAGGAACAGAAGGAGAACATACGGTGAAAGAATGTTTTCATTGCTAGTTCTGCGAATATGAAAGGAATGAATGATTACCATGGAACAGCAAACCATCCTAGTTGTAGATGACAATAAAGAAATCGTATTTTCACTGGGCAAGCTTCTGGAATACGAAGGCTACCAAATCCTGAAAGCTTATGACGGGCTGGAAGCCCTGGACATGCTCCGGGAACACCCTGTGGACCTTATCCTTCTGGATGTGATGATGCCCAGGCTTAACGGCCTGTCTGCATTGATGAAAATTCGGGAAACCAACAAAATCCCGGTGATTATCCTGTCGGCAAAGACGGAGGAGAGCGACAAGGTTTCCGGCCTTGTGATGGGGGCGGACGATTATATTGCCAAACCTTACAACCCAGCAGAACTGACGGCCAGGGTGGCGGCGCAGCTTAGGCGGTACCATACCTGGGGCGGCAGCGCCCCGCAGCAGCAGGAGGATCAGATTGTAAATGGGAGCCTGGTGCTGGATAAAAAGGAGAAGAAAGCCATTGTGGATGGAGCCCCAGTCAAGCTGACAGCTACGGAGTACAAGATTCTGGAGCTTCTGATGGAACACCCCGGGCAGGTGTTCCCGGCGGAAAAGATTTATGAAAGGGTCTGGAAGGAGGTTGCTAATTATACCGTGGAAAATACGGTGATGGTACATATCCGCCATATCCGGGAAAAACTGGAAATAGACACCAAAAACCCCAAATATGTAAAAGTGGTGTGGGGCATTGGCTATAAAATGGAGAAATATTGAACTTAAGATCAGAGCGTGGAAAACGCCTTGCAATAACAGATTGGGGTGTGGTGCAGCATGAAAAAATATGGAATGGAACAAGGCGCCCAAACAGTACGGAAGGGGCATAAGGCAATGGAAATCAAATGGAAGGAAACAGAATTAAAGCAAAAGGCAGGGAACTTGGTGAAGAAAGTATTAAAACGGGATGAAATTTTCCTGATCCCGGGCATAGTCGGCACTGTGCTGGGCTTTCTTATACTGTCTGATATCTTAAGCTACCGCTATAATATAACAGAAGCCAACCTTGGGCAAGGAAGCATGATGAACCTGTGCTTTGCGGCCGGGGTGGCAGGGCTGTACCAGTTTGGCCTGCGGTATGCCAACAGGGGCTGGAGCGTCCAGAATGAGAATTTTTTCCAGGAGTGGGAATGGAAAGAGCGGCGCATCAAAATTTTTACCGGCATCCTTGCACTGGCAGCCCTTGTAGCGGCAATTGCAAATTTCCATTACAGGCTGAAACATTCCTGGGTTTATGGGAATTTAAGCTCTGGCTATATCCCGGTGGGGACCGTGGCCCTGCAGTGGGGCATAGCCGTCCTTACGGTGAATCGCTATATGAAGAAAAAACTGAAGCTTTATATGGAAAATTTAGAACAGATCAACCAGAGGAGCTTAGAATCCGCACTGCGCAGCGAGCAGATGAAGGTAGACCTCATTTCCAATGTATCCCACGACCTGAAAACGCCCCTGACTTCCATGGTTGGCTACATTGAACTGATGAAAAAAGAGGAACTGAGCGATATATTATCTGACTATACCGAGGTGCTTTCCCGGAAAGCCCAGAAGCTAAAGGAAATGATAGACAGCCTGTTTGACTTGGCGAAAACCAGCAGCGGCAATGTGGAGCTCCATATGGAACAGATGGAAATGAATTGCCTGGTGGAACAGGTGCAGGCGGACATGGCCGACCGGATAGGGGAGAGCGGCAGGGAATTTGTGGTGATGCTGACAGAGGAACCTACGGATTTTGTGGCGGACAGCGGCTATATGTACCGGATTATCCAGAATCTAATGGAAAATGCGCTGAAATATTCCCAGGAGCATACAAGGATTTTCCTGAAATCATCCGTCCTTCCCGCAGGGGAAGGCGGGGGCTTGGGGGACCCTGGGCAGAAGGTGCGGTTTGAAATTACCAATACCTCCAGCTACCAGATGAATTTCACAAGGGAGCAGATTGTAGAGCGTTTTGCAAGGGGGGACGAGTCCAGGACCACGGAGGGCAACGGGCTGGGGCTTGCCATTGTAAATACTTATGCGGCTGCGCTGGGGGGCGCTTTCGACGTGGCAATCGACTGCGACCAGTTCAAGGCATCTGTGGAATTTTTGAAATAAATGCTTTTCATATGAAAAAAAGTGTGCTATAATCGGGCATGAGGTTGCTTAAACAGAGAAGAAAGGAAGTATTTTTTATGAAACATGTAAAAACATTAAATACAAAGAGATTACAGAACACAGTGAAAAAAGGCGGCTGCGGCGAGTGCCAGACCTCCTGCCAGTCTGCTTGCAAGACAAGCTGTACCGTAGGGAACCAAAGCTGTGAGAACAAATAATTTCCAAAGGGACAGTTCCCTTTTGGGAGCGGGGCAGGAAGCAGTTTTCAGCCGTGCCCTAAGAGCATAAGGAACCAGCATAGACCGTTCGCAACAAACGAGCGGTCATTTGTGCGTTAGAATGGCAAGTTGGAAAGAGAGGAACTGGCAGTGGTCCACCAGTATAGGAACAACGGATACAATATCGTCTTGGATGTAAACAGCGGGGCGGTGCATGTGGTGGATGATGTGGTATATGATATCATCCCTTTGTTTGAATCATGCACAGAGGAAGAAATCATTTCCCGCCTGGGGCAGGCTTATCCAGCGGATGAGGTTGCGGAAGGCTATGGGGAAGTCCGGGAACTGGCGGAAAGCCAGCAGCTTTTTACAAAGGACGGATATGAAGGGTATATGGAACAGTTTGGGGAACGGCCTACGGTGGTAAAGGCATTGTGCCTGCATATTGCCCATGACTGCAACCTGGCCTGCCGCTATTGCTTTGCGGAGGAAGGGGAGTACCATGGGAGAAGGGCCATCATGCCCTACGAAGTGGGGAAGGCCGCGCTGGATTTCCTGATTGGGGCGTCTGGGAACCGGAGGAACCTTGAAGTGGATTTCTTCGGGGGCGAGCCTTTGATGAACTTTGGCGTAGTAAAGGAGCTGGTGGCGTATGGCAGGGAACAGGAGAAGATCCACAACAAGAATTTCCGGTTTACCCTGACAACCAACGGGGTGCTTTTGGATGATGAAGTGATGGAGTTCGCCAACCGGGAAATGGCAAATGTGGTGCTCAGCATAGACGGCCGTAAGGAAGTCAACGACCGGATGCGCCCCTTCCGCAAAGGGGCGGGCAGCTATGACTTGATTGTGCCCAAGTTCCAGAAATTTGCAGAAAGCAGGAACCAGGAAAAATATTATGTGCGGGGGACGTTTACCCGCAACAACTTAGATTTTTCCAGGGATGTGCTCCATCTGGCGGATTTAGGGTTTCAGCAGATTTCCGTGGAGCCTGTGGTGGCGGCCCCGGAAGAAAGCTATGCGCTGCGCGGGGAGGATCTGCCCCAGCTTTTTGAGGAGTATGATAAGCTGGCTGTGGAATTGGTGAAACGCCAGAAAGAACATAGGGGGTTCAATTTCTTTCATTTTATGATAGATTTGGAAGGCGGGCCCTGCGTGGCAAAGCGGCTTTCCGGCTGTGGTTCCGGGACGGAGTACTTAGCGGTGACCCCCTGGGGGGATTTGTACCCCTGCCACCAGTTTGTAGGGAACGAAGGGTTCCTGATGGGAAATGTCATGGAAGGCGTGAAGAATACGGCTTTGCAGAAGGAATTTAAACAGTGCAATGTATATGCCAAAGAAAAGTGCAGGGACTGTTTTGCTAAATTTTATTGCAGCGGCGGCTGTGCCGCAAATTCCTGGAATTTCCATGGGAGCATTACAGATACCTATGAGGTTGGCTGCGAACTGCAGAAAAAACGGGTGGAATGTGCCATTATGATAAAAGCTGCCTTGGCAGAGGAAACCGAGTAAATGTATGCCATTCCTGAATAAGCAGTCGGAACGGGAAGCAAGGGATAATGTGGGGCTGTTTCCGGCAAAAGGCATACAGAATGGAGGAAATCATGAAGAAAAGTAAAGCAACAGGGATTTTAGTCCTGATCCTGGCAATTATGGCTGGGATGTCATGGTATGCAGGGACGATTATCTCAACGGTTGGCGTAGGTGAGAACCGCAATATCAAGCTGGGGCTGGACCTTGCAGGGGGCGTCAGCATTACCTACCAGGCGGTGGAGGACAACCCATCCGCAGAGGACATGAAAGACACTGTCTACAAGCTGCAGAAGCGTGTGGAAACTTACAGCACGGAATCCAGCGTTTATCAGGAAGGGAATAACCGGATTAATATTGAAATCCCCGGTGTTTCCGACGCAAATGCGATTTTGGAGGAGCTTGGGAAGCCCGGCTCACTGGAATTCCAGAACGAAGCAGGGGAAACCCTTGTGACAGGGACGGACATTAAAAATGCCCAGGCAGGCACCTACAACGACCAGATGGGCAACCGGCAGTACGTTGTAGAGCTGACGCTGACAGATGAAGGGGCGGAAAAATTTGCCAAGGCTACGTCAGACAATGTAGGCAAAACGATGCCCATTGTTTATGACGGGCAGACCATCAGCGCCCCGGGGGTAGATGAAGCCATTACCGGGGGCAAAGCCCAGATTGACAATATGGAAAGCTTTGAGGCAGCAGAGGAATTGGCTTCTACCATCCGTATCGGTTCCCTTTCCTTAGAGCTGGAGGAGCTCCATTCCAAGGTAGTAGGCGCCCAGTTAGGGGAAGAAGCAATTGCCACCAGCTTAAAAGCGGCATTGATCGGCCTGATACTGGTAATGGTATTTATGGTTGCCATGTACCGTGCGCCAGGGTTTACAGCCAGCCTTGCCCTTGTGCTCTATTCTGCACTGACGGTGTGGGCGCTCTGGATTTTCGATATCACACTGACCCTTCCGGGCATTGCCGGGATTATCCTGTCCATCGGTATGGCGGTGGACGCCAACGTCATTATTTTTGCCCGTATCCGTGAGGAAATTGGGGCAGGGAAGACCGTAAAATCTGCTATTAAGATTGGGTATGAAAAAGCCCTTTCCGCTATTTTAGACGGCAATATTACCACATTGATTGCAGCGGTTGTCCTTGGGGTGCGCGGTTCCGGCTCTGTCAAAGGGTTTGCTTATACCCTGGGCATTGGTATTGTACTGTCCATGTTTACGGCGCTGGTAGTGACGCGCTGGCTGATGCGCTGCTTCTTCGCCTTGGGCGTCCAGGATGCAAAATTATATGGGGCGGCAAAGGAAAGGGCTACGATCCAGTTCCTTAAAAAGCGCATGGTATTTTTTGCCCTGTCGGCAGTGATGGTTGTGGCTGGTTTTGTAGGGATGGGAATTAATAAATCCAAGGATGGGAACATCTTAAATTACAGCCTTGATTTTGTAGGCGGGACTTCCACTACAGTAACCTTCAACGAAGATTACACCATTGCAGAGATTGATGAAAAAATTGTACCTGTTGTAGAAGAAGTGACTGGGGACCCAAATGTGCAGACCCAGAGGGTAGAAGGCACCAAGCAAGTGGTAATCAAGACACGTTCGTTGGAACTGGCAGAACGTGAAGCATTAAACCAAGCGCTGATTGATAAATTTGGTGTCAGCGAAGATGGGATTATCGCGGAAAATATCAGCTCCACAGTAAGCGGGGAGATGAAATCAGACGCAGTCTGGGCAGTTGTCACAGCAACTATTTTCATGCTGGTTTACATTTGGTTCCGGTTTAAGGATATCCGTTTTGCAGGGAGCGCGGTAATTGCGCTGCTCCATGACGTGCTGGTCGTGCTTGCATTTTATGCCATTGCAAAGACTTCCGTGGGGAATACCTTTATCGCATGTATGCTGACGATTGTAGGTTACTCCATCAATGCTACCATTGTCATTTTCGACCGTATCCGTGAGAACCTTGGCGGGGCGAAGAAGCGGGATGCCGCAGGGCTGATGGAAGTTGCAGACAGGAGTATCACACAGACCCTGTCCAGAAGTATCAATACTTCGCTGACAACCTTTATTATGGTATTCGTGCTGTTTATCCTGGGCGTCAGCTCCATCCGGGAGTTTGCCCTTCCGCTGATGGCAGGTATTATCTGCGGGGGATATTCTTCCGTATGTATTACGGGGGCGCTGTGGTATGTGTTTAAAGTGAAATTTGCGAAATAAATTAAGATAAGATGGGAAAAGATAGTTAGCCCATAATTAGGATAAAACATACAGCATATAGATGTTCCGGTGGGAATGTTCTATATGCTGTATGTTTTTAGTAATTTTATGGTATTTTGCTTTGCTGGTGTACTGTGGCATTAGTGTAGGTAACGCTTGCCAGAATACCAATGTAACTTTATTTATGCCTGCGCAGCCGGAACCTATGTACAGAAACCTTCAATTCTTCCGATTGGTTCTGGAGCTCCCTTGCAGAAGCCGCAGATTTTTCCGCTGTGCTTGCATTGGTCTGGACAACCCCGGCAATCTGTTCCATCCCCGCTTTTAACTGGTGCAGGGCCTGGGACTGCTGCATGGCGGAGCCTGCAATTTCCTCAATCAATTCCGTAGCCTGCTTTGCGCCGACTACAACGTCGGCAAGTGCGCTGGTAGTTTCCGCTGTCAGGGAAGTCCCCTGGCGTATCATGCGGATGGAGTTTTCAATCAGTTCCGTAATGTCCTTTGCGGAGGCAGAACTCTTATTTGCAAGGCTCTGTACCTCCTCTGCCACCACGGCAAACCCTTTCCCGGCTTCCCCGGCCCGGGCAGCTTCCACAGCTGCGTTCAATGCCAGGATGTTTGTCTGGAAGGAAATATCTTCAATCGTTTTGATAATCCCGCCGATTTCCTGGGAAGCATTGGAGATATCCTCCATAGCTACGGTTAAATCGCCCATTTTATCATTGCTGGCCATTAGGAGCGCAGCAGCTTCGGTGGAACATTTCTGTGCTGTGTCCGCGTCAGAGGAGGTACGGTCTACCTGTGTGGACAGCTCATGGATGCTGGCTGAAAGCTCCTGTACGGCAGAAGCCTGTGCGACCGCCCCGCTGGAAAGGATTTGGGCGTCTGCGGCCATCCGCCTGGATTCCTCAGATACCAGTTCCGCAGCCATGTTGATGCGGGAGAGGGCAGTGTTCAGGGAATCCACAATTTGCCGCATGGCATTTTGGATGGGCAGGAATTCGCCCCGGTAGTCGTCCCCAATTACAAGGTCCATATTCCCCTCTGCCATTTCTGACAATTTGGAATCAATGTCGTGGATGTATTTTTTCAGTTCCCGTTTTGTTTCATGGATGGATTCCACCAGCATCCCGATTTCGGATGTGTTGGGCTGCAGTGGGAAGGCCGCGGATAAATTCCCCTTGGAAATTTCACCCATCTGGTCGCGGACTGCGATTACAGGCCGCAGGACCCTTATCTTGGTAATCAGCATAATTAAAATCTGGATAAAAGCCACAATCGCAATGGCTGCTACCATAGTATTGCGGATAAATTTGGACTGGCGGCCCAAGGTTTCTACCTGCGCCTGCGTCCTGGTATCCAAAGCGCTTAAGAACTGTTCCTTTAAGGCGTTAATCTGTGCAATGGAGGAATTGTATTCCTCCCCATAGACGTAATCCAGGGCTTCCTGCATCTTCCCCGCCTGTACATTTTTCATGGCCTCGTCCTCTAAGGGCACTAGGGTATTGGACAGGTCCGACATGTCGTCAATCATTTTCTGCTCCTCGGAGGTGATGCCGATTTCCTGCATGGCGGCTACGCCTTTGTCCCGGTTTTTTAGTTCGTTGACTTCATCCCAGTAATTGTCATAGTGCTCCTGCTGGCCGGTAGAAGCAAAAGCCCGCACCTCGTTTGTCAGGTAAGCGGATCCGTTCATAAACCGGTTGGCATTATAGGTCAGGGCAAACCGTTCCTCGTTGGCGCTGTCCAGCTTTGCGGTGACGCGGCTGTAAGACAGCAGGGAAAATACCAGAAATAAAAGTGCCAAAGTCGAAATCCCGTTTAAAATAAACGACAGCATAGACTGGCTGATTGATTTTTTCATTTAACTGTTCCTCCTGATGCATGTGTTTATAGTTGTCCTTCCGCCTGAAAAATGATGAAAGGCTGCATTTAACAATAGTGGAAAGTCTATATCCACAGTTTACAGAAGTTGGGGGCAAATTTCAACCCATAAATGAAAATAAGAAAATTTTAAGAAATTTTATTAGGATTTATCACTGTTTTATGATAAGATATGTAACGGAAAAGAGTTCAAGCATACATATATGCCTAGGAGGAAAAACATGAACAGAAAGAAAATAGGGATTATTGTTGCAGCCGTGGCAGCAGCAGCGGCCATCGGGGGAGGAGCATGGTATTTTCTGAAGGAAAAAGGAGGTTCCGGGAGCAAAGCGGATAAGGTCTATGTGGAAACAGTGGAATCGCTGACAGCGGCCAATTCCGGCAGCCAGAGCCGCTATTCCGGCATTGTGGAAGCGCAGGAAACTTGGGAAGTGAACAAAGATGCAGAACGGGAAATCAAAGAAGTTTTCGTGAAAAAAGGCGATATGGTAGAAGAAGGCGCCAAATTGTTTGAATACGACATGGATGAAGTCGCTTCGGAAATCCAGCAGGCCCAGCTTGAATTGGAGGGGATGCAGAATGACATCAGCAACCTCCAGAGCCAGATTAACCAGCTTACGAAGGAACGGAATTCCGTATCGGCAGATGAAAAATTTGAATATACCGCAGACATACAGGAGAAACAAAACAGCATTAAGCAGACGGAATACAACATCGAAGGCAAGAAGGCGGAAATACAGAAGAAGCAGGAATCCATGGACAAGGCTGTCGTTACCAGCAAGATTGCAGGCGTGGTAAAATCCATTAACGAGTCCGGCATGGACATGATGGGGGAATCCGCGGCTTATATGACAATCCTTGCCGTAGGGGATTACCGGGTCAAGGGAACCGTCAGCGAAACAAACGTGCAGTTCCTTTCGGAGGAGCAGCCGGTAATCCTCCGTTCCCGGGTAGACGAGGAACAGACATGGGCTGGGAAAATCAGCAAAATCGATACCCAGAATGAGGAACAGGGCAACAACAATGACATGTATTATGATGATTCCTCAGGCGGCGCGGAGAAAGCCACCAAATATCCTTTCTATGTGGCGCTGGATTCTACGGAAGGCCTGATGATGGGGCAGCATGTTTTCATTGAGCTGGACCAGGGGCAGACGGAGGAAAAGGAAGGCCTCTGGCTCTTTGAGGCCTATATCGTCCAGGAGGAAGAAAGCGCCTATGTGTGGGCAGACAACGGGAAAAACCGTCTGGAAAAGCGGGAAGTAGAGTTAGGGGAATACGATGAAAACCTTGGGGCATATGAAATTGTGTCAGGGCTTTCAGGGGAAGACGCCATTGCATTCCCAATGGAAGGCCTGTATGAAGGAGTAGCCACTGTGACGGATATTTCCGAGGTGGACTATACCTCCCCATTGTATAACCAGGAAGGGGAAGAAGGCGTTGACGGAGAAAATTTTGACGGCGGCATGGGCGCTGACGGAGAAAACTTTGACAGTGACATGGGCGCTGACGGAGAAAATTTTGACGGTGAAGGCAGCGGGGATTCTGGCAGCGATGGCGGAGAAGAAACCGGTGAAGGCCTGGAAGATGGCACGGATCCAGGCAGCGAAGATTCCGGCAGCGGAGAAACGGAAAGCTTTGACGGGATGCCCCGGGAAGGCGGGGAGGAAAACACGGAAGCCGGCGATGCAGGCGCAGACGAGGAGCCAGCCCCTAAAAGCGGCGGGGTCATGGACGAACTGACTGTAACAGGCGAATAACAGGAACCGGAGGGCAGACAGGGATGATTTTAGATTTACAGAATATATTTAAGGATTACCAGCAGGAAAAACTAGTAGTCCCAGTGCTGAAAGACGTATCCCTTCAGGTGGAGGAAGGGGAATATGTGGCAATTATGGGGCCGTCCGGCTCTGGTAAGACAACGCTGATGAATATTATCGGGTGCTTAGACCGGCCGACTTCCGGCACATACCAGCTTGCCGGGGAGGATGTCTTAAAATGCAAGGACAAGGATATGTCAGACCTGCGGCTTAGGAGCATTGGCTTTGTGTTCCAGAGCTTCCAGCTCCTTTCCCGGCAGTCAGCGCTGGAAAATGTGGCGCTGCCCTTAAGCTATGCCGGGGTTAAGAAAAAGGAGCGCAGGGAACGGGCAACCCGGGCATTGGAACGGGTAGGCCTGGGGGACCGGGTAACCTTTAAGCCCACCCAGCTTTCCGGCGGCCAGAAGCAGCGCGTCGCCATTGCAAGGGCCATGGTAAACAACCCCAAAATCCTGCTGGCAGACGAGCCTACCGGGGCTTTGGATTCCAAGTCTGGGGAACAGATTATGGAGCTGTTCCAGAAGCTGAACGAGGAAGGGGTCACAATTGTAATGATTACCCACGACAGGAATATTGCCTCTAGGGCCAAACGGATTGTCCATATTATTGACGGGATAATAACGGAAGAAGGCGGCAAGGAGGAAGGGAATGAATAAAAAAGCAATCATAATTACGGCGGTATCCCTTGGTGTTGCAGGCATTGCTGTTTTTGGCGGGATAAAGGCATACCAGAATTACCAAAGCGGCACAAAGACGGCAAAGGTGTACTATGTGTCCAGCTTGAATAATTATTATGAAAATGAAATGACAAGCTCCGGTACGGTCACCAATGATAAATCCCAGGAAGTATATCCTCTGGACGAGAAAAAAATCGTGGAGGTTTTTGTAGAGGAAGGCCAGACTGTTTCAGCAGGCGACCCGCTGCTTTCCTATGACATGACAATGACGAACCTGGAACTGGAAATGAAGGAACTGGATGTTTCCACTACGCTGAACAGGCTGGAGGCCTCTAAGCGGCAGTTGGAAAAGCTGAAAAAAACGAAGCCAATTGTCCCAAGGACAGACCCGGAACCAGACCCGGAACCAGACCCGGAGCCAGACCCGGAGCCAGACCCGGAACCGCAGGAGTTCATGACGTTAGAGGAGGCTCCTGCTGAGAAAACAGGGGACGCCTATAATTTCATCAGCCGGGGCGCCAAGCCAACCGACGGGGCAGGGACCGCTGAGGAGCCGTATATATACCTCTGCGCCCCGGAATGCTATGTGCTGGGGGAATTTATCAACAGCCTGTCGGAGCAGGAAGACAAAACTATCTATGTCAGCCTGGAGATCCATAAAGGGAATGAGCTGTCCGGGAAATTGCTCCGGTCTTGGAAAATCAGCAGCAAGAGCGGGTTCCCGACCCTCCCGGACGATTCCAAATGGTCTGTGCACACCAGGTCCCAGATTGTGGAGGAAGAACCGGAGGAGCCGGATGGCTACGAGGAACCAGACGATGACGTTTATGAGGAGCCGGATGACTATGAGGAGCCGGACGATTACGAGGAGCCTTCTTTTGAAGACTTTGACGAGCCGGAAGGGTATACTGCGGAAGAACTGTCTAAAATGATACGGGAAAAAGAAGAAGAAATCCGCGACCTGGATTTAACCAGGCGGAAAGAGGAACTGGAACTGGAACAGATGAAGAAAATTTCCGGGGACGGCGTGGTAAAAGCAACGGTAAACGGCGTGGTGAAATCTGTGGGTGACAAGGAGAACCCCGCCAGCGGGGAACCTTTCCTTACGGTTACAGGCTCGGAAGGGCTGTATGTCAGCGGATCCTTAAGCGAACTGCAGCTTGGGGAGATCCAGGTGGGGCAGGTAGTATATGCGAACTCCTGGGAAAGCGGCATGAATTTTGAAGCCAAGATTACGGAAATTTCCCCTTATCCCCAAGAATACAGCAACGCATGGGGCGGCGACGGGAACCCTAACGTATCCTATTATCCCTACACTGCTTATATTGAAAATACCGAGGGGCTTCGCAATGGGGAATATGTGGATCTGAGAATGTCCAAGGCCCAGGCCCAGGATGGGATTTCCATCGAAAAAGCGTATGTCCGGGAGGAGGACGGCAAGAAATATGTGCTGAAAGCAGACGAAAATGACCGTCTGGTAAAGCAGTATGTGAAAACAGGCAAGACAGCGTGGGGGCAGGTGGAAATCCTTTCCGGCCTGACGCTGGATGACAGGATTGCGTTCCCCTATGGCAAAGAAGCAAAGGAAGGCGTAAAAGTGCAGGATTCTGAATAGCCAGCCGCCATGGCGCACGCGCTGCCTGCGGGCAGGCAGGTTCAGGGAGTTATCTGCATAAGGGCGGAGAATGGAGGAGAAAAGCAGATGCTAGAAAATATCAGGTTGTCCTTTCAGGGGCTTTGGTCGCACAAAATGCGTTCCTTTCTTACCATGCTGGGCATTATTATCGGGATTGCGGCGATTATAGCCATAGTTTCAACGATTAAGGGGACAAATGAGCAGATTAAGGAAAACCTTATCGGCTCCGGGGAAAACACGGTGGACGTACAGCTTTATCAGGGGGACAACACCTATGAAATAGATTTTTACGGGATTCCTGACGGGGTGCCCGTGATTTCCGAGGAAACAAGGGAACAGCTTGTGGAGCTGGACCATGTGGATAATGCATCCCTCTACGTTTCAAGGGAAACATACAATGCGGTGTATTACCAGAATACGCCTATGTCCGGCGGGAAGGTGTATGGGATTGACAAAAATTATCTGGATACCTGCAATTTTATTTTAAAGCAGGGCCGGGGGTTTTATGGGTCCGATTATGAGAAGTTCCGCAAGGTGGCGGTTTTGGACGAAAGCTCTGCAGAAACCTTGTTCCAGGGGGCAGACCCCATAGGCAAAACCATTGAAATCCAGCAGGAGCCTTTTATCGTAATTGGGATAATCACAAAATCCTCCAAGTTTGAGCCAGTCATCAACAGCAGGGAGGATTATGAAACCTATGCGGAATCCAGCAACGGCGCAGTCTATGTGACGGATGCAATCTGGCCGCTGCTCTACAATTATGACGAGCCCCAGTCTGTGGTCTTAAAGCTGGACAGTGTGGACAATATGACGGTAGCCGGGAAGGAAGCTTCTAATATTTTAAATAACGGGCTGAACGTGACGGATGAAACCATGAGGTATAAGGCGGCGGACTTGCTGAAGCAGGCAGAAGATATCCAGAACTTAAGCCAGTCCACCAACACCATGTTAATCTGGATTGCAGGGATTTCCCTGCTGGTAGGCGGTATTGGCGTTATGAACATCATGCTGGTGTCCGTCACGGAGCGTACACAGGAAATTGGCCTGAAAAAAGCGATCGGGGCCCGCAAAAACAGGATTTTGGGGCAGTTCCTGACAGAAGCGGCAGTGCTCACCAGCCTGGGAGGGCTGATTGGCGTGATTGTGGGGATTATTCTGGCACAGGTGATTTCCAAGGTGACCGGCACGCTGGTAGCCATCAGCATCCCGGTATCTATTTTGGCCGTGCTGTTTTCTATGGCAATTGGGATTATTTTCGGGCTGCTGCCTTCCTATAAGGCGGCAAACTTAAACCCCATTGATGCGCTGCGGCATGAGTAGCCTGGGGAACGGAAGCTAATTTGGTAAAATTGTATCTTATATAGGGTTCAGGCAGGAAAAGCCGTCCGGTTTCTTCGGAAACTGGGCGGTTTTTTATGGGGCTGTTGCAAGGTTTTCAGGAATGATATGGAAAAAGTGCGGTTGCAGGAAGGGCATTTGGCACGGTATAGTACAATCATGGCTAGCCAAATTGAGCAGAAGGGACTGAGAAAAAACTATATGAAAGAAAAATTAACAATTAGGGAAAGTTTTCATTTGGGGAAAGGCTGGCATCTGATGGTTTTTGCAATTTTGGCCATGCTGGTGACAAATGCCGGGGTGAACGATGGGCTGAATATTGCCCTTCCAGCCATTGCAGAGGGTTCGGGCTTAGATTATGAACTTTGCCTGAGCATGGGGACAGTGGCAGGCTTCGTAGGCGTTGCAATGATGCTGGTGATTGCCAAATTCCGTGACAGGTTTGGAGGAAGGAAGGTGAGCGCAGCCCTGTTCCTGATTTTTGGGGCAGCCTTCTATTTCCTGTTTTTGCGGGCAACGAATATTGTCATGTATGCACTTGCGCAGTGCATTATGGTTAGCTGCGGGCAGGGATGCTTTTATCTATGCACCGGCCCGATGCAGTCGGACTGGTTCCCTAAAAAACGCGGCGTTGTAAATGGAATCAGCACCATTGGGGCAAATATCGGGACAGCCGTATTGGCTCCGCTGATGACATTTTTGCTGGGGCTGGCAGATTACCGGACAAGCCTTGCTGCCTTTGCGGTTTCGGCTGCCCTGCTGGCAGTTTATGGGTATGTTACCTTGCGGGACAACCCTATTGATTGCCCATCATTATCATTATCCTGCTGACAGTGCCAAAGGGAGAAACTACGCCCAAGGCTGAAAAAGGCGGATCCGGAGGAATTTCCGGCGGCATGGTCTATTTTGGCGCCCTCTGCCTGATTACAGGGATTTTTGTTGCTACCTTCAATACAAATATTGCAATGTACATTGACAGAAAAGGGATTGGGGATGCCAGTACGGCAGGGACAGTGGCATCCATTATGCAGGTAATTGGGATTATAGGGGGGCTGATGCCTGGCTTTGTGGTAAAAACCTTCAAGCGGTTCACCATAGGGGCGTCCATCCTTGTAATGGCAGCCGGCACGGCAATCGTTGGCATGACGACAAGCTTCCCCATGATTTGCATTGGTGCGGTATTGGTAGGGATTGGGTTTGCAATCCGCAATCCGGGGGCAGTTACTTTTGGGGCCAATATGGTCCCGGCAGCACAGGCGTCCCTGGCGATAGCCATAATCTCTGCAACCTATAATGTAGGGAACTTTATTTCTGCTTATGTGGTAAACCCTGTGGCAGGGCTGATGGGGGATGATATTGCAAACCGATTCACTGTGTCCGCAGCGGCCTTGGCAGTGATTGGCATAGTGGCCTGCCTGAAAGCACCAACAACGGACGCACAGGCCCTGGATTCCCAGAACTAAGGGGAAATTATAATAGGCGCCCTGTTGTAAGCAACGTGGCAGCCTAGAGCGTGAAAAGCCATTCAGGGCGTCCCTGAATGGCTTTCTGGTTTTCTGGGAACCCCCGTTTCGCAGGAGGTTCTGAGGTTAAGCTTCGTCCCAGGGGTGGAGCACAACTTTGATTGCTTCCCCAGCCTTTGTGAGCTGTATCCCTTCGCTGATACGTTCTAGCGGAAGGATATGGGTAATGAATTTTTCCGTCGGGAAGGAAGGGGAAACAGCAAGCTGGAACGCCCGCTTGGACTGGCTGTAGGAGGCGCCAAAGTGCCCTTTAATCCAAATGTTGTTATAGTGGATTAAGTTGCAGTCAAGCTCTGTCAGGGAGCCTTTTGGCACACCGCCGAAGAATACAGCAAGGCCGCCTTTTTTTACCATATGGATGCTTTGGGCCTGTGTGGCGTTCACTGGCGTAGCGGAAATTACTTTATCTGCCCCCTTGTTGTTGGTCAGTTTTTGTATGGCTTCTATGGGGTCGGTTTCAGAACTATTTACAGTGAAGTCTACCCCAAAGCCCTTTGCCATTTCTAGGCGGGAATGGCTGATGTCAACCATGATTACTTTCTGGGCGCCCCGGATTTTGGCGAGCTGCGCCATAAAGCACCCGATTGGCCCGGCCCCGATGATAACCAAAGTGTCTGGATAGCCTACTTTTATATTTTCCAAGCAGGCAAATACAGAGGTTAAAGGCTCCCCAAGGCTTGCAGCGTCAAAGGATACGCCGTCCGGGATTTCGTAGATGCCGCCGCGGCGGATTTTTTCACCAGATACGGCTACATATTGGGCGAACCCTCCGGTTCCTGCCAATTTTGCAACGGCGGTATTGGAGCAATTTTCGCTGTGGCCGCTGATGCATTCTTCACATTCCATGCAATAAGTACCCGGGAACAGGAAGAGCCTGTCGCCTACGCTGTACTTGGTTTCTTCCGGCCCGGTTTCTTCCACATAGCCTACGATTTCGTGCCCGTAGATAAAAGGGTAGTCCCCTTTTCTGGAATCCGTCGTCAGGTTACGGATGTCGGAGCCGCATAAACCTACGGACATAATTTTTAGGATAAGCCCATCGGTGGGGCATTCTGGCTTGGGGGTTTCCTCCACCCGGATATCGTTTGGGCCATACATTAATGCTGCTTTCATAGTATTCATAGTAGAATAACTCCTTTCTTGTTTTGGGTTTATAAGTACAGTATAGGAAAGTGGGGAATAACTATCAAACAGGATATTGCCACATACTTACGGAAGAAAGATACGGCAGGGGAAGTGACGGGGCAGAATGCAGGGTGTACGTTTTTTCCAGAATTATCAGGAAAATATGAAGTTGAGGGGAAAGGGGGATTTTATTATTGTAAAGATAGAAATAGAAAGCAAAGGAGAAGAAACATGGCAAAAGTGGAAAATTATTTATTAGGGATGGATTGCGGCACAACAAACATTAAGGCAGTGATACTTGGGGAGGATGGGACAGTAGCGGCAGAAGCAAGCAGGCCCAGCCGTTTTTTAAGCCCGGGGCTGAACATGCAGGAACAGGATGCAGGGGAATGGTGGGCAAATACTGTGGATATTTTCCGTTCCCCTGCCAGCCAAGCGGGCAGTGAGGTAGTGAAGCGGATCCGGGGGATATCCATAAGCTCCCATACGGTGTCCATGCTGCCGGTGGATGCTGAGGGGAACCCTGTCCGGACGGCCATGACATATCAGGATAACCGTTCGGCGGCAGAGCTCCATGCCATTGTGGCGGCAGTTGGCTATGACCGGTTTGTGCAGATTGTGGGAGGGCAGCCTGCGGTGGCTTTCCTTCCCAATAAGATTATGTGGTTTAAAAAGAACCAGCCGGAATTGTTTGCCAAAACTGCGTATTTTTTGCAGGCAAGCTCCTATATTAATTTCAAGCTGACAGGAATCATGACGTCCGATATTGACCAGGCTTCAAGAACCCAATGTTTAAATATTAGCACCATGGACTGGTCGGATGAAATTGGGGAAGTGATAGGGGTGGATTTGCATAAAATGCTGCCGCCGCTGAAATTAGTAGACGAGATTATTGGGTTTGTAACGGAAGAAGCAGCTCGGGAAACAGGGTTGATTTCCGGGATTCCAGTCATTGCCGGGTGTAGTGACGCCATGGCATCCATGCATGCAACGGGCATGAGCAGGCTTGGGGAAGCCGGGGAATCTTCAGGGACTACTTCATTGGTATTTGTGGGCAGCGAAACCAAAAGTGCGCCTGATGTGCCAGTGGTGACAAGGCCTTGTGCCATTGATGGGATGCCGTGGATTTTTGACGCGCCCATACAGACCAGCGGGGCGGCCTTAAAATGGTTTATTGACACGCTCTAGAGCAAGGGCAGCAGGAAGGGATTAAGGGAGCAGTAGAAGCCCTCCGCGGGTTTGGGCATGTGGATTCGGAAATAAAATATGTTAAATCGCCGCATAGGGCAGGTAACTGTTCTTTGGTATAAGAAAATATATTGTTTGTTAGGCGGCGGATGTATTCTGTTTTCTGTTCTATTTGATTTTATCTGAAAGGACATTCTTACCCACCTTTTCCTTTGTATGGCCAACTTATATACTAATTTGCAGTTTCGTGTTTTCCAGTTACTTTGAGTTTCCCCATTTTGTAATTTATAGTGCCAAAAGGTTTCCAACACAAAGTTGATGGAAACACTTTGCACATAAAAGCGCTCTGAAAAGCTGGCTTTCCAGAGCGTTTTTTGTGCAAGATGCCTATGCTGCCAAAGGCAGCAAGACCTTTTGGCTCAATAGTATAGTTATATGCCTGCAGGGTAAATCCAGAAAGAGAGGTATCAGGGGCTATTATTGCTTTTTTATCTGCACTGTCAGCAGGGCAGGGAAATAGATAACTTGGGTTACAGTGTTGTTTTTCTTTTGCCATCATGCAAAGGGTATCTGTAAAGCTGCTTATCTTTTTCTATTGTAGGTAAAAATTTAAAATTATTATGCAATGCATTTTGTAATTTTCCTGTATTGCAAAACGTATGGCAGGATGTTTTACAGAAGAAAGATGGAAGAAAATAGAGGATTTGGCGTTTTATTCGCCGGATTATTGCAAACTGAAAGTTTCCTGACAGTTGATTTTATCTCTTAAAGTATCGCCCCTATCCATTGATAACCCACCCATTTGTTTATTATAATAAAGCCAGCAAACCGGAAGCATACTGATATGTGAATGCACAGGGTTGATAACAGCAATTAAGGGAAGCAAACAGCCAAAGGAAAACAACAATCAAAACAGGAGGAGAATCAGAATGGACGTGCTGAATTTATCAGAAAACATTATCCGCCTGCGCCATGCACGGAAATTAACCCAAGAAGAACTGGCAGATTTTATTGGCGTGACAAAGGCGTCTGTTTCCAAATGGGAAAATGCCCAAAGTATGCCGGATATTTTGCTGCTGCCCCAGTTAGCGGCGTTCTTTGGGGTAACTATTGACGAGCTAATGGGGTATGAAGCGCAGCTTTCCAGTGAGCAGATCCGCCGCCGCTATGGGGAGTTGGCAAAGGAGTTTGCTACGCTGCCTTTTGAAGAAGCATTGGAGCATACCCGGGCGATGGCGCGCCGGTATTATTCCTGTTATCCGTTCCTGCTGCAGCTTAGCATCCTGTGCTGGAACCATTTTATGATGGCGGGAACGGAAGAAAGGGGCAGGCAGGTGCTGAAGGAAGCAGTAGGGTGGTGCGGGCGTATTTTGGATGGGTGCAGCGATGTAGGGGTGTGCGGGGATGCCTTGGTGGTAAAGGCAGGGCTCATGCTCCATCTTGGCAAGGCAAAAGAAGCCATTGAAATATTGCTCCCTGCCACAGACCCCAGCCGTATTGCACGGCAGGACAGCGCACTGCTGATCCAGGCTTACCAGATGGCCGGGGAACTGGAGGATGCAAAAAGCCATGTCCAGATAGGGCAGTATGCGAACCTGCTGACTTTAGTGGGGCATGGTGGAATGGCGCTGTCCCTCTATGGAAATGATATGCGGCGGTGTGAAGAAACCATAAAGCGGACAACAGGCGTGATGGAATTATTCCAATTGGAGCGCCTCCACCCAAATGCCGCGGCGCAATTTTACTGCCAAGCTGCCATAGCCTATGCCAGCCACGGGGAGATAGAAAAAGCGTTAGGGTTCCTGCGGAAATTTGAAGCATGTGTCCATGCACTGCTGGATGGGGAAATCCTGCTCCAAGGGGACGGGTATTTTGATTTGCTGGATGCATGGATCGAGCGCCTTCCTTTAGGGAATATGGCGCCAAGGGATAAGGGGTTTATTTTGCAGAGTGTACAGGAAATCCTGTCCCATCCAGTGTTTGAAGGCCTGAAAGGGAATGGGGAATTTCAAAAGATTGCCAGAAACCTGGCAGAAGGAGGAAAATAATATGCTTACAATACAAGAGGTTTTGCCGTTTTTAGTTCCGCTGGCTGTTGTGGAACTTGCATTGCTGGCTTATACAATTCACCACATTTTGACCCATAATACTTATAAACGGGGAAGCCGGGGGCTGTGGATTGCGGTGGCTGTCATCGGGATGCAGTTTATCGGCCCAATACTGTATTTCCTTTTAGGGAAGGAGGAGAGCTGAAATGGCAGGAAGGGGAACTGGCAGGAATATCTTAACCCTTTCCCATGTGGAGAAGCGCTTTGGGGAAAAACAGGTGCTGCGGGACGTGGATTTTTCTGTCCCAGAGCACACGGTGTTTGGGTTTGTAGGGAAAAATGGGGCTGGCAAGACCACGGCAATGAAGCTGGTGCTGGGGCTTCTGTCCTGCAGCAGCGGGGAAATCCAAGTCAATGGGATGCCCGTCCGCTATGGGAATACCCCCACCAACCGGTTTGTGGGCTACCTGCCGGATGTGCCGGAATTTTATTCTTATATGTCCCCAGCAGAGTATTTGCAGTTTTGCGGGGAAATTGCTGGCATGGAAAAAAAGGAAATCAGGGAACGGACAGGGGAATTGCTGCATTTGGTGGGCCTGGAAAAGGAAAAAGGCCGGATTAAGGGCTTTTCCCGGGGGATGAAGCAGCGGCTTGGGATAGCGCAGGCGCTGTTTGGAAGGCCAAAACTCCTGATTTGCGACGAGCCAACCTCAGCCCTTGACCCAGCGGGGCGCAAGGAACTGCTGGATATCCTGGTTTCTGCGAAGGAACAGGCAACGGTGCTGTTTTCTACACATATCCTTTCAGATGTGGAGCATATCTGTGACCAGGTGGCTTTTCTCCACAACGGGGAAATTGTCCTGCAAGGCTCTGTGGAGGAAGTGAAAAAAAGCAGGAAGGCCGCTAAAACAGAACTGGAAACGGAGCGTCCGGAAGATGCCAGGCTGCTTCTGTCCCAGTTCCCTTTCCTGAAAATGGCGGGACAGGGAAGCCTTCTTTTAGAGGATACGGGGCGGCTGTGGGAAATCTTACATTTTATAGCGGAAAAGAAACTGCCAGTCCTGCGGGTGGAGCGGCAGGAAGCGGCGTTGGAGGATTTGTTTTTAGAAATTATTGGGAAGTAAGGGAAATACAGATGTTATGGAACATGGGCTTGGCTGGCGGAAATTAGTTTTGGAGGTATTGAGAGGATGAAAGCATTTTTAAAGAAAGAGTGGATGGAGTGGCTCCGCACGGGGCGGCTGATGGTTCTTTTGATGGTGTTTGTACTGCTCGGCATTATGAGCCCTGCATTGGCTAAGCTGACCCCATGGCTGATGGAAACACTGTCGGATTCCATGGCAGGAACAGGGATTGTAACTACAGAAATTACCGTGGATGCCATGGTTTCGTGGGCGCAGTTTTATAAAAACATTCCAATGGGGCTGGTTATTTTTGTGCTGCTTTGCAGCGGAAGCTTTACGGGGGAATACCAGAAGGGAACCCTTGTCCCGGTGGTAACGAAGGGGCTGTCCCGCCGGAGCATCCTTGGCGCAAAAACATTGTTTTTGTTTGGGGCATGGACGGTGCTGTATTGGCTCTGTTTTGGGATTACGTATGGGTACAATGCCTATTTCTGGGATAATGGCATTGCAGGGGACTTGTTTTTTGCAGGGGCTTGTTATTGGCTGTTTGGCATTTGGGTGGCTGCAGTCCTGGCGTTTGTTTCTGCTTTTGCAGGGAGCAGCGCGCAGGTGCTGTCCGGGACGGGCGGAGCAGCCTTTGGCGTTTATTTGCTGGGCTTATTCCCAACATTCCATTCTTTCCTTCCGGCAAAATTGATGGAAGGCACAGCGCTTTTGTATGGGGCAGAAAAACCGGAAAGCTATGGCGGAGGGATAGCTGCGGCAGTGATAATGGCGGCGCTGTGTCTGGCTGCCGGGGCAGTTTGCTTTGATAAAAGAAGGCTGTAGTGGTTCTGGGGAAATGTTCTGTTTGGCGTTTTGCCAATTTCCTGCCGGCTGGGATGGATGGACGGAATCCTTCTGTCCCAGTGGGCAGTTACGTATTGCTCTAACTTTTGTTTTTTCCCGTTAGGTTATATTCTTCGTATAACTCCTTCCTTAGCCCCATATCGGAGAGGTGCTCCAAATCTTGGAAACGTTTGTCACGTGCCAGATAGGCCTACAAGGGCTGCCAGCAGGTTTTTTCCCTTCTGTAGGCCTTGCTGTATGCCCTGCTGAATACCCTTCTGCCGCCTGTATCCATGGCGCAGGGATCTTGATTTCCCAAAAATCTTTTTATATAATACACTATGGTGGTATAAAAATAACGGTTATAGGAGATTACAGAAGTGTTTAAAATAGCAATCTTACTGCAGGAGTACAAGCCGGATTTTGGCTTGGTTTTCATGGACATAAAAATGGAAAAGGCAAATGGCTTAAAGGCAGATGAGGAGCTCCGCAGGATGGACGGCGCGGCGGGGCTTATTTTCCTGACTTCCTTAAAACAGTATATGCGGAAAGGATATGAATTCCATGCCGTGAATTACCTGTTAAAGCCTGTCAAATATAAAAATATGAAGGAAATATCCGCCCTTCTCTGCACCCAGCCCCAGTTTGCCCGCTGCCACCAGAGTTTTGCGGTAAACCTTTCGTTTGTCCGGGGCGCTGAGGGCGTGGAGGCAGTCTTAACGACCGGGGAGCGCCTTCCAATCAGCCAGCCAAAGCGGAATGGGTTTATGCAGAGGATGGCGGAGTACTGGGGGGAGCTGCTGTGATTCCTTTACTGCAATTTGCTGCCTTTGCCTTTGTGCTGGCTTACCAGCTCTTATTTTTTTGGATGCTGCATACCTTTATCCCCCTGCGGAAGGGCAGCCTGCTCCGGCTGCTGGCTTTTGCCCTGTCCCGCCACCTTGCAGGGGTGATTATTTACCGGCATGACCTTGACGGCATCCTGCTGTCTTTCATTGGGCTTGCACTGTACCTTATCCTGTTCCATCAGGGAAAAATGATGGAAAAAATGACGGCTGCTTTTATTTTTTATCCCATTACGGTTTCCGTGAATTTTCTGATGATGGATGCGTCGTCGCAGATTTTTTTTGCTGTGGCAGATGCGCCGGCCTTAAATGAAATGTGGACGGAGGGCACCCGCCTTGCAGATGCAGCCATTTTTGCGGCTGCCGTTTTCATCCGCCTGCTGTTTTGGGGCGGCATTTATCTGTTTTTGAAAAAGCCTCTCCAGCACGTCCGCCTGAACCTGACGGCAGGCACATGGCTGATTGTGGATTCCCTTATTATTGTGTCGGGGATTGGCTGTTTTACAGCGATATATTTTGACATTGGGGAATCCTTTGCCATTTATCCCCTGTGCATTGCGGCTATTTTTTCCTCCCTGGGCTGCGTCTGCCTTGTCGCGCGCCTGGGGGACGCCATGCAGGCTGCCTGCCAACTGGAAAGGTTAAAAATGCAGCAGAATTATTACCGGGGGAAAATGAAGGAGGAAGAACGTGTCCGTTCCGTTTACCATGATATGAAAAACCACCTGCTGGTGCTGGAAAAGAGCCAGGGGCAGGAGGATGCGAAACAGATGGCAAAGGAACTGCGCGCCCAGATTGCAGGCTATGAGGACTATGCCCGGACAGGGAATGAATTTCTGGACATTATCCTTAAGGATAAGGCGGAAAAAGCCCGGGAACAGCATGTGGATTTTTCCGCTATGGTGGATTTCCACGGAATAGGTTTTATTGAGCCGTTGGACTTGAGTACTATATTTGGCAACGGCCTTGACAATGCCATGGAAGCCGATGGAAAGCTTCCGGAAGGCCAGAGGGCAATCCTGTTAAAGGCCGGGCGGGTGCAGGATTTTGTTTCCATCCGCATTGAAAATCCCTGTGTGCCGGAGGAAGGGACAGGGAACCGCCGAACCTCCAAGGCGGACAGGTTCCTGCATGGGTTTGGCATTTTGAATATGAAGAAGGCTGCGGAAAAATATGGCGGGCAGCTAGTGGCGAAGCAGGAAAAAGAAAAGTTTGTCCTGAAAATTTTAATCCCAATCCCGAAAGGGTAAGTATAATGCAAATACAATACCATACATGGAAGGATGGTGCCAGGGGACAGGGGCATCTTAGAATTTGCGGCGTAGATGTTAGAATCTGCGCCGCTTCTTGTATTTCCAGAAAAATACAGTAAGATGTTCCCAAGAGAACACGGAACCGCCGGTGAAATGATAGGAGGACAATGGAAATGATACTGAAAGCAACAAACCTGAAAAAATATTATGGCAAGGAAGAAAGCCTTGTAAAAGCGCTGGATAATGTAAATGTGTCCGTGGAGGGCGGGCAGTTTGCCGCAATTATCGGCACCTCCGGCAGCGGGAAATCCACGCTTTTAAATATGCTTGGAGGCCTGGATTCCCCGACGTCGGGCAGCGTGGAGGTGGAAGGCAGGGATATCAGCCAGATGGGGGACGAGCAGCTTACAGTATTCCGGCGGAAACGGATTGGTTTTATTTTCCAGAATTACAATTTGATTCCCTACTTAACGGCATATGAAAATATTGTGCTGCCTGTCCGGCTGGACGGTAAGCTTGAGGACAAGGGGTTTGTGGAGGAGGTTGCCCATTTCCTGGAGCTGGACGGAAAGCTTGCAAATTACCCCAGCCATCTATCCGGCGGCCAGCAGCAGAGGGTGGCAATTGCCAGGGCGCTGGTTTCCAAGCCTGCCATTATTTTGGCAGACGAGCCAACCGGGAACCTGGACAGCCGCACCAGTGAGAAAGTCGTAAGCCTTCTGAAAATGACCAGCGAAAAATTCTGCCAGACAATTGTCATGATTACCCACAATCCGGAAATTGCCCAAAAGGCGGACGTAAGGATCCGGATTGAGGACGGGAAAATCTGCATGCAGCAAAGGTGATGTGGGAGTCTTCATCCTGTAATTCAGGACATAAAAAAATGAAAGGGACAGGACAATGAAGGATAGGAAAATAACAAGGGGAATGGTTTCCCTGATGGCAAAAAAAAGCCTGAAATCAAGCCGTATGCGCAACATTTTTGTAATGGTTACGATTGCCCTGGCTTCCGCTTTGCTGATGGCAATCCTGATGTTTTCCATGGGGCAGCGCCAGCAGACGAAAAATGCGCTTTCCCACAGGCAGCAAGTCAGCTATTACAACCTTACGGAGGGGCAGGTGGAGCGGCTAAAGGAAGATCAGCGGATTGCCTGCCAGGTACAGGTAAAGGAAGGAATCCTTTCAGGGATGGAAGGGTTTGACGTCATGCCTTATTATGTGAGCAGCCTGTCCGGGGAAATCAAAATAGCTGCGCTGGAAAACGGGAACATGCCCACAAGGGAACAGGAAGTTGCCCTGCAGGCGGCTTTGCTGGAAAAGATGGGCATAGAGCCAGCCGTTGGCAGTGAAGTGGCATTTCATTTTTATGATGGGAATACAGAAACATTTACGGTATCCGGCATTTTGGAAGGAGGGGAAAATACGAAACAGTTCCCAGTGTTTTTTTCCGAAAAGTATGCCCGCGCTGGCAGCCAATTGAAAGGGCAGCCCTTTACGGTGTACGCAAAGCTTACGGGGGCAGAAGGCCTCCCGGCTGGGGAATGCAAGGAAATTATGTACAAGATTGGACAGGATGCAGGGGTGGAACGGAAAAACATCAGCCCCTCAAAGGCTTTTCTGGATTCCCGTTCTGTCAACATGCAGTCTGCCAGCTTATACGGCGTAGTGGGGGCGTTTATCCTGCTTGCCAGCATCCTTGTGGTTTACGGCGTGTTTTACCTTTCTGTCATTGGGAAAATCCATCAGTATGGGCAGCTTAGGACTATAGGGATGACGAAAAAGCAGATGAAAAAATTTGTTTCCCGTGAGGGCGCTTTGCTGTTCCTGCGGTCAGCGCCCCTTGGGATTTTGGTTGGAGGGGCTGCCGGGTATTTTATGGTCCCGGATGGATTTTCGGCAGCAAATGCAGTGGGCGCGGCTGCCCTTGTATTTGCGGCTGTCTATGGGATAACTATGGTTTCCATCCATAGGCCTGCCAGGACTGCAGCATCTGTTTCCCCAATGGAAGCCCTCCGTTACCTGCCGCAGGGCGGGATGGAACAGGCTGCAAATAAAAAGGTCTGCCGCAGCCTTACGCCCCTTGGGCTGGGCAGGATGAATTTTTCCAAAAACAGGAAGAAGGCTGGGCTTACCATGCTTTCCCTTGGGTTTGGCGGGATCCTCTTTATGGCTGCGGCAACTTATATGTCCTCTTTTGACAGGGAACAGTATGTAAGGCAGGGGCAATTTACAGATGCAGAATTTGATATTAACTATGCCAATTCTGCCATTGAACTGGATGAATATGGTCTGAGCGGCCTCCAGGCCAAAAAACCTTTGGCGGGCATGGTGGAAGAAATATCTGCCTGGGACGGGGTAAAGCAGGTAACAGGCATGAAAAATCTTGGCGTGGTGTTTGATTTCCCGAAGCATGGCGAATATGGGGTGAACGACCTTGTAGGCCTGATATCCGAGGAGGAAACCAGAAAAATTGGGACGTACCTGGAAGAAGGAAGCGCAGATTACGGGAGCCTGATGGGAGGCGGTTCTGTCCTTGTGGCTGGGAATTCTGTGGCAGAGGAAATTTATGGCTGGAAGTTTGAGGTAGGCGATAAGATTGTGTTCCGTTATTATGACGGAAGTAAAATGGCAGAACAGGAAGTTACGGTTCTTGGCATTTTAAATGGGCAGTATACCTTGGACTTCAATGAGGCAGGGGCATGGTTTTTAATGCCAGAGCAGTCCGTGCTGGGGATGGTGTCTTACCAGAGCCTGAATTCCAGCCTTCAAGTATCCACGGAGCCGGAACAGGAAGATGCGATTGGGGAAAAGCTTGCAGAACTGGTTGCAGGACGGCCGGAGCTTACCATGGAAACCCTTGCGGAGCGCAGGGTTGCCTATAAGCAGAATGTAGACCAGCTATTTGGGGCAATCAGCGGGCTCGCCATATTTATTATGATGTTCAGCATCTTAAGCATGATGAATACGATGATTACTAATATCGTGACACGCAAGCAGGAACTTGCCATGTTGGAATCCATTGGCATGGGAAAGGGGCAAATCCGGCAGATGCTCCTTGGGGAAAGCCTGTTCCTGTCATCGGTGGCCATGGGCATTACTATGGCAGCAGGCACCCTCTGCGGATATGCGCTGTGCCAGGCCCTTTACAGCAATGGGGCGTTTTATATGGCGTTCCGGTTCCCGGCAGCCTTTGCCCTTGCTTATGCAGCTTTGCTTCTGATTGTTCCTTTTTCCATTACGTTTGCGTCTTTGCACAGTTTTTCTAAGGAAACGCTGGTGGAACGCCTGCGGGGCGTGGAGAATTGACAGGGGTAAGTGGGGGAGGGATCGGAAAGGAGCCTGTGGAGGATGGAAAAGTGCAGTATGCGAAATGGTATGGGCGTAGCGCAAAAGCTGCTTTTTGTGCAAGATGCCTATGCTGCCAGAGTAATAATATTGGCTATAATAAAAAAATGGGGAAACTTAAAACAATTAAGTAATTGACAAATTTTAACACCTATGTTTTAATAGAGAAAGCATCCAAAGCAGGAAGGCAAATTTCCTGCTTTGCTGCAAATAATAAAGAAAGCGAGGTAAAACATGATGAAGCTTAATAACAATAAAAACGGCGGCAACAGCAACTTCATTAAGATAACTTACAGATTTACCTCGGTGACGGCAGGCAGGACTCCCCATTAATCCCCATAACGCCCAAACGGGCAAGGCTGGCACATCCATTTATTCATGGGATGGTGCAGCCCGATAAAATTTATGGGATTTGTGCGATGGGAACGCACGCTTGGCAATATAGGGACAGTGGCTCCGCGGGTAAACCGCGGGGCTTTTTTGTTCTATAGGAAAGACCTTGTCACGCTAAAGCGTGAAAGTATATTTCCTATAGAATAAAAAAGCTTTTATCGCACTGCGGCGGGTATGAAATCTGTCGCAAAGCGACCCGCCGCAGGCGGAGAATCCTGCAAGGCAGGATTCTTTCTTGTTCTATAGGAAAGACCGTGTTCCTGCAGCCGTTACTGGAGAAATTTTCAGAAAGGAAGGATTATGAAAAAAATATTGAAATACATCGCCCATTACTGGTACGCTTACCTGTTTGCCATCGCCTGCATGGCAGCGGCCATTGTATTGGACATGCTCTATCCAGTCATTACCAAGAGCATTGTGGATGACGTAATCATCAAAGGCCAGACAGAGCTTTTGGGCGGGCTGCTTTTTATGATTGTACTGATTGGGGCAGGCAGGAGCCTTGGCGGCTACCTGAAAGAATTTACATTTGACGTAGTCAGCGTTAAGATTGCGGCAAAGCTGCGGAAGGATTTATTTGCCCATATTGAGGGGCTTTCCATGGACTATTTTGACGACACCAACACCGGGGAACTGATGGCGCGGGTCAAAGACGACATAGATGCAGTCTGGAATTCACTGGGGTATGTGGGGATGCTGATTATTGAAGTAGCCATCCATATTTCCATGGTATTGTACTGCATGTTTAGCCTGAACTGGAAATTGGCGTTCCTGCCTTTGGGGGTAATGGTCCTGATGGGGGCGGTCGCCATTTTCATGGAACGGCGGCTGGATAAAATTTACGAGGCCATCAGCGAGGAAAATGCGCAGCTTACTACCATTGCGGAAGAAAATCTGGCAGGGGTGCGCACGGTAAAAGCTTTTGCAAGGGAGAAATTTGAAATCCAAAAATTCCTTTCCCACAACCGGCAGTATTATGATCTGAACATGCAGCAGGCAAGGGTGCTGGTGCGGTTCTACCCGATGTTCCAATTTATCGGAAAGCTGCTGCCAGTGGCAATGGTGATTATCGGCGGGGTCCAGGTCATCCATGGGGAAATGACGCTGGGGAGCCTGGTAGCTTTTTCCGAGTACTGCAGGAACATTGTATGGCCTATGGAAATGCTGGGCTGGCTTACCAACGACCTGTCCTCTGCGGTGGCTTCCTGTAAAAAAATAAATAAAATTTACAAGCAGGAATCTTCCATTAAGGAGCAAGAGCAGCCAGTGGTATTAAAGCAGGTGGAGGGGGATATTTCCTTCGAGCACGTATCTTTTTCCAGAGGGGACCAGAAAATTTTGGAGGATGTGTCCTTCTCTTTAGCCCACGGGAACACCCTTGGGGTTATGGGAGCCACAGGCGCCGGGAAAACCTCCATGGTAAACCTGCTGATGCGGTTTTTTGACGTAGGCGCCGGGAGCGTAAAGCTGGATGGGGTGGACGTGCGGAAACTTTCCCTAGGGCAGCTTCGCAGCAGCATTGGCACAGTAATGCAGGATGTATTCCTGTTCTCGGACACCATTTCAGAAAATATCCGCATGGGGCAGCGGGAAACCGTAGACAGCCCTGCCATGGTCCATGCAGCCAGCCTTGCACGGGCAAAAGGCTTTATCGAAGCCATGCCAGAAGCCTATGAAACGATTATTGGGGAACGGGGCGTTGGCCTTTCCGGCGGGCAGAAACAGCGCATCAGCATTGCGAGGGCTATTGCAAAGCAGAACCCAGTGCTGATTTTGGATGATTCCACTTCCGCCTTGGATATGGAAACGGAATACGAAATCCAGAAATCCTTGGAATCCTTGGAAGCCACGAAAATCATTATCGCCCACCGGATTTCCGCCGTGCGCCGTGCAGACGAAATTATTTTCCTGGAAGACGGCAGGATTAAGGAACGTGGCACCCATGAGGAGCTTTTGGCAAAAAGAGGGCTGTATTATGACACGTATGTAGCCCAAATGGGCGTTTCACCAGAGGAAGCCAGCGCTGCCGCAACTCTGGCATAAGCCTGCCACACAGGCAGCCGAAGCTTCCATCCAAAGAAAGAAGGTGTTTTTTTGGCAATTAATTCATATAAAGAAGACGAGCAGTTAAACAGCATTGGGAAAAAAGAAACGCTGAAGCGCCTGTTCTCCTACATGCTCCAATATCGGCTCCAAGTGGCCGGCGTTATGGCCTGTATGCTGCTTACCGTCGCCATTTCCCTTGTAAATCCCCTGATTATTGAAGAAGCAATCGACGGTTCCATTGCAAACCAGGACATGCAGGGGTTGGCAAAGCTGGCGGTAATTACTGTGTGCATCAATGCCATTTTTATTGTAATGGTAAAAGTACGGATGTACGTGATGGCAAAGATATCGAACCAAATCCTTCTGGACATCCGGCAGGAACTTTATGAGCATATCCAGACCTTGTCTTTTTCCTTTTTTGACAGCAGGCCTACCGGGAAAATCCTTGCCCGTATCATTGGGGACGTGAATTCCCTGAAAAATGTGCTGGTAAATGCCGTTACCACTTTGATCCCGGATTTTGTTACTATCTGCGGCGTGGTAGTGATTATGGTAGTGAAGGACTGGCGGCTGGCTCTTGCTTCCCTCAGCAGCATCCCCCTGATGGCAGCGGCAATCTGGTTTATCCAGAAATATACCCATGAAAGCTGGCAGGTATTCCGGAAAAAAGGATCCAACTTAAACGCATATGTCCACGAGGGGATCGCGGGGATGCAGGTGATCCAGGGCTACCATGCACAGCAGGAAACCCAGGGCATTTTTGCAGGGCTGGTAAAAGACCATGAACAGGCCTTTGTCCGCTGTGCCCGGGTTGCAGACCTGTTTGGGGCGTCCATTGATTTCTGCTGGGGCATTGGCGCCATGATTCTTTACTGGGTTGGCATCCGGATGATTGGCGGGGATTATGTCAGCATCGGCATGTTGGTGGCCTTTGGGACTTATATTAATATGTTCTGGAACCCGGTAATGAACCTGAGCAATTTTTACAATCAGGTGGTTACCAACCTGACTGCCGCAGAGCGTATTTTTGAAATCCTTGACACAGAGCCGGATATTTTTGACGGGGCTAATGTGGAGGAGCTGCCAGAGCTTGAGGGGAAGGTGGAGTTTGAACACGTATCCTTTACCTATGACGAGGGAACCCCTGCGGAAACTAAGGTCCTTGAGGAAGTGAGCTTCCAGGTCCGGCCCGGGGAAACGATAGCGTTGGTAGGACCCACAGGGGCCGGGAAAACTACGGTTGTAAATTTAATCAGCCGCTTTTACGACATCCAGAAGGGGAGGATCCTCATCGACGGCTACGACATCCAGAAGGTATCCATGGAAAGCCTGCGGCGGCAGATGGGGGTGATGACACAGGAAAATTTTATTTTCCAGGGCACGGTAAAGGACAATATCCGCTATGGGAACATGGATGCTTCGGACAGTGAAATCGTAGCGGCGGCGAAGGCGGTGAACGCCCATGAGTTTATCTTGAAAATGGAACATGGCTATGATACCATGTTAAAGGAACGTGGGGCAGGGCTTTCCATTGGCCAGCGGCAGCTCCTTGCATTTGCAAGGACCATGGTGAGTATGCCGAAAATCCTGATTTTGGACGAGGCTACCTCCAGCATTGACACCCATACGGAGCTTTTGGTACAGAAGGGCATTGAAGCCTTGCTTAAGGGGCGCACCAGCTTTGTCATTGCCCACCGGCTTTCCACGGTCCAGCGGGCCGACCGGATTTTTGTCATTGACAAAGGGGGCATTTTGGAGCAGGGGAGCCCGGCGGAACTGATGCAGCAGAAAGGGCATTATTATAACCTTTATATGGCGCAGTTTAAAAATGTTTCCTAAAAAGAGGTTGGAAAGAGGTGGGACATGAAGGTAGCAATTATTGGCTATAGCGGGTGCGGGAAATCTACCCTTGCCAAATATATCGGGAAAAAATGCAAAGTCCCAGTCCTGCATTTGGACCAGGTGCATTGGCTGCCCGGATGGCAGGAGAGGGGGCAGGCAGATTCGGAGGGGATGGTGGAAAAATTTCTGGATGAAAACAGTTCCTGGGTGATTGATGGGAATTATTCTGCGTTGGAGCATGAAAGGCGCATGAAAGAAGCAGATACCATTATTTTCCTGAAATTAAACCGTCTTTCCTGCCTGTTCCGGGCGTGGAAAAGGTATTGTAAAAACCGTGGGCAGGTGCGGGAATCCATGGGTGCGGGCTGCATGGAAAAGATGGATCTGGAGTTTGTCTGGTGGATCCTTTATGAAGGCCGTGCAGGAAAGCAGAAAAGGCAATACCAGGAAGTGCTGGGAAAGTATGGGAAAAAGACAGCCGTTATCAGGAACCAGAGGGAGCTGGATCTTGTGGGAAAATGCTTTTCCAGAGCACCCTTTTGACACCCTAATCTTACAGGAAGGAGAAACTGATGGATATAAAAGCATATTGGCAGGCAGTGCTGCGGCAGGACACCCCGGCTATACGGGAATATTTTTGGGAGGATGCCTATATTTGCTGGCATAATACGGACGAGCGGTTTACAGTGGAAGAATTTATCCGGGCAAACTGTGAATATCCCGGCCAATGGGACGGGGAAGTGAAGCGCCTGGTACAGGATGGGGATCAAATAGCTGTGGCTGTCCGTGTATGGACGGAGGATGGCGCCAGTTCTTTCCATGCCGTTTCTTTCCTAACGGTACGGCAGGGGAAAATCTGTGCCATAGACGAGTATTGGGGCGAGGACGGGGAGCCGCCCCAGTGGAGGAAGGAAAAGCAGATTGGGACGCCGATTGGGGCAGGGTATGGGGATGAAAAATAATATTGACAAGGTGGAAGAGCCTGCATATAATAAAGGCAGGTTTCTGGAGGCTCCCCAGTTTATGCTGGGGAGTTTTTGAATTTCCCATGGGTCCGTTCTGTACAGTTTGCAGTGAAATGGAAGGTGATTATGGCCATAGTTCATATTATGGGCTGTTTTGGCAAGACAACGCATATGCGGAACTTTACCATATTATATGAATTTGGTGAAAAAAGGATCACGATTAAGCGAAATAAAGATGGTTATGTCCGGTTTAGGTTTGATGATAAGTTAAAGAGTGAGATATTGAAATTGATGGATGAAGTAGCAGGAAGAAAGCAGGTGCATACAATGGGTTATCAGGATGAATGGCTCCTTTTGGAGGCCGGAGATGACGTAGATGAAATGGAACACAGGCAGCCCACAGAGGAATTCCTGTTTTATCAGGAGGTGTCCAATGGGAATCTGGATGCAGTGCGGGAAAACTGCCAGCAGGAGCGTTTTTTGGACACTGAAGGGGTCGGGGTCTTGTCCCGGGACCCGGTAACGAACCTAAAATACCATTTTGTAATAACGACAGCGATGATTACGCGCCTGTGCAGGCAGAAAGGCATGGAATTGGAGCAGGCATTCCGCATGAGCGATTTCTATATCCAGAAGCTGGATGACATCCATACTGTGCAGGGGGTGCGGAGCCTGCATGATGAGATGGTGCTGGACTATGCGGAAAAAATGCGCAAGCTCCGCAGGAGCGATACGAATTCCAAGCATATCAATGCCTGCAAGGAATATATCTATTCCCATATCAAGGAACGCATTACGATAGAGGATTTGTCCGATGAGCTGGGGGTGTCCGCTAGTTATCTTTCAAGGCTGTTTAAGAAAGAAACAGGGGATTCTGTCAGTGCCTACATCCGCAGGCAGAAGATTGAGAAGGCAAAAAATCTGCTCCGGTACAGTGATTATGCTATTATTGACATTGCAAACCGCCTTTCCTTTTCATCCCAAAGCCATTTTATACAGCAGTTCCGGGAGATTGCTGGCGTAACGCCAAAGAAATACCGGGATACCAATTATATGGCGCAATGGGAAATTGAAGGAATCGGGGAAAAGAAGGAAATGGGGACGGCAGGGGGGCAGTAGGGCGCCAGTTCCAGAAGGATGCAGGGAAAGAGGGCGGAAAGGGGCTGTCGCAAAATGCAGCTTATATACAATATATGGCAGAGATTACAAAGTTCTGAATACCATATCTTGTATATAACAGCTATTTTGCAACAGCCCCTTCAGGTATTAAGGTGCTGTGCTGATGCCCAGAAGATTACAAGGTAAGCACAATTTCATTTTCTTTTTCCAAGAGGCTGGCAGGGATGTGGTTCCCGGCCAGTATTTTTCCGTTTAAGGTAAGTGTTTCACATCCGGATTCTTTTCCATTTGGGTTCTCAATCCGGATATGCAAGTGTTTCCCGCGGAATTCCTTTTCGATTTCAAGGTGTGCCCAGCTTTTTGGGATGGCAGGGGACAGGGTGATTCCCTCCAAGTTTGGCCGGAGCCCCAAAATGCCTTCTACGCACCCAACCATCACCGTGGAGGCAGTGCCAGTGAGCCAATGGACATGGGAGCGTCCGGGATGCCTGCTGTCCCTGCCTTCGGTGAACTGCCCATAGCAGTAGGGTTCAAGGCGGCGGATTTCTGCGTGTTCATTTTGGGCAGCTGGGGCATTTTCCATAAAATAGGTAAAAGCCCGTTCCCCATGCCCGCGCAGGGCTTCAGCAAGGATGAGCCAGCCTTGGGACTGGGAGAAAATCCCGGCGTTTTCTTTTGTCCCCGGATTGTAAATGACAGCCAGTGCGCCGTCAAAGGCATGTGCATGGTAGGGCGGATCCATCAAAAGCGCGCCGTATTCCGTGTTCAGTTTCCCATAGACATTGGAAAGTATGGCGTCTGCCTGTGCCGGTTCTGCAAGCCCGCTGATCACGGCCCAGCTTTGGGGGTTCAGCCACAGGTTAGCTTCTGGGTCTGCTGCGGCTCCTATCTGGCTGCCGTCTTCGGTGTAGCCCCGGATAAACCGGTCCTTATCCCAGCACAGCTTTTGGATGGTTTTGCCCATTTCTTCCTGCGTTCTGTCTATAAATTCCGTACCATCTGTGTCCTGCTGGAAAACGGAAAATTTTTTCAGGATGGACAGTGCATAATAAAACTGCATGGCAACAAAAGCAGATTCCCCATCTGCCCCAAGGCGCAGGCAGTCATTCCAGTCTGCGTAAAGGCCAGCGGGCATGCCATGGGGGCCGAGCCGCTCCAGGGAAAACTGGATGGCGCGTTTTAGGTGGCAGTATACGGTGTCTGAGCCTTTATCCGCATAAGGGATAGGCTCCTTAAGGAAATCTATATCCCCAGTTTCCGCAATGTATTTATAGACGGTTGGGAAGAGCCACAGGGCATCGTCTGCCCGGTAGGCGGGATGCCCGGTTTCCTGCCGGTAGGAGGCATCGTCCGGGGTATCTTCCTGGCCGGGGGTATGGGTAAATTTTACAAGGGGCAGCCCGCCGCCATTGCTTGTCTGGGCGGAGAGCATGAAACGGATTTTTTCCGCTGCCTGTTCTGGTGCAAGGTGGATAATCCCTTGGATGTCCTGTACCGTGTCCCGGTAGCCGTAGCCGTTGCGCAGCCCGCAGTAAATAAAGGAGGCCGCCCTGGACCAGAGGAATGTCATAAAGCAGTTGTAGGGATTCCATGTATTCACCATGGTGTTGAATTCCGGGCTTGGGGTTGTTACCTTAAGCCGGCTTAAGTTCCCCTGCCAGTAAGCTTTCAGGCTGTCCAGTTCCTGCGTTACAGATGCCCCGGCATCTTGGTAGGATGCAAGGATGCCTGCTGCTTCCTGGGAAGGCCGTTCCCCAAGGAGGAAAACAACAGTCCTTGTTTCCTCTGGCTCCAAAGGGATGGTACAGGAGAGTGCGCCGCAGGAATTTTCATTATAGCTTAATGCATTTCCAAGGTCGCCGGAAAGGACGCCTTGGGGGTTGCCGTAGCCGTGGTATGCCCCTAGGAACTGCATTTTGTCCCCGCAGTAGGAGGAAACTTCTGCCCCTGCAAGGCCGAAGAAACGTTCTATTACATTTTTTCCGTCAATCTTTTCTTCTTCTGATAAGGCATCTAAATTGCCATGGATTTGCTGCACAATCCGGTTCCCTTGGAACAAGGTGCGGCCAATGAACAGGGAATATTGGAGGTTTACCTGATCCTGTTCATAGTTGCTGTGGTTGGTGAATTCGGCATAGCCAGTCAGCGTCAGCTCCCGGCGCCTGCCTGAGCGGTTTGTCAGGGCAAGGGCCCAAACCTCGTAGGATTTTCCCAGCGGGACATAGTAGGAGGCCTTGGATGCTATCCCATCATATTCGGCCTCCATCTGGGTGTAGCCTAGGCCATGGCGGCAGACGCTTTTGTAGCTGCCTAAGTCCTTCCCTACTGGCTGCCAAGAGGCAGACCAGTAATCCTTCGAATCGTTGTCCCGGAGGTAAAGGTACCGGCCTGGCTGGTCGAAGCTGTTGAAAACATAGCGCAGGATGCGCCCGTTTGCACCGGATTTTGCAAAGCTATAGCCGCCTGCATTGTTGGAGATGATTGCGCCGTATTCCGGGGAGCCTAAATAGTTGGCCCATGGCGCTGGCGTGTCCGGCCGTTCTATGACATATTCCTTGTTGTTGTCGTCAAAATATCCATATTTCATGCTGCAGTATCTGTTCCTTTCTTTTTGTTTTTCGGAAAGCTATTCATTGCTGTCAGGGCTGTACATTTTTTCCGTAAGCTGTACAGTAATCTGATGTGTGGCGCCGCTTTGCAGGGTATCCAGCAGATGCCGCGGAAGGATGGCAAAGGAACCGTGGACACTAAGCGTTTCCTGCCCGCAGGTGGCGGAGCCGATGGCATATGCGCCAAAATCCATGGTACTTGTATTGATATAAGTTACCTGAAAATCTTTTCCTGCGAAGGGGACGGCGATGGAGGCAGTCCCTTCCGAATCAAATTGTTCTGCCAGAAGCTTCGGCTCTAAAATCAAGTCCCCGGCCTCTCCCCGGACGCCGAAGGCTTCGGTAATCATTGTCATCATGTACCAGCTTGCTGCCCCTGTCAGGTAATGGTACATTCCCCGCCCGTCGGAACGGAAATATTCCGGGATGCCCGGGTAAATGCGGCTGGTCCCAAAGTTCATGGCGGCGTCTGCCAAGGATTTTAAGGCTTTATAGCCTTCCCTCACAAACCCGCGGCGGTACAAGGCATTGGCGTACATAACGGCCATATGGGAAAAAACAGAGCCATTTTCTTTTTCGCCGTAAGCGAACCCAAACATCCGGCCCATGTCAAATTTCAGCTCATGGAAATCCGTGTTCAGGCAGTAGCCGCCCAGCCCTTCCCGGTAGAGGTAATGGTCTGCGCTTTTCACGATTTTTTGGATTTGGGCGTCCTCGGCCACGCCGCCCATAATGGCAAAGACCTGCCCGGTCAGCATCATGCGGGGAGCGCCGGCCTGGAATCCCTCCACGGGCTGCCCGTGGTCGTCGTAATAGCTGTTGAACCATCCCTCGCCATCCGTCCCCTCAATCCATTCTTGGCTCCTGATATGCCCGATCAGCCAATGGGCTTTCTGGGTCAAGTCCAGCGCAAGGGCAGAGAGGGAGAAGCTGGCGCGCTTTCCGCTGATATTGTGCCTGCAGCGGGCGCAGTACGCTTGCAGGGTTTCCTGTTTTTTGCCAGGGTCACTGTAAGTTTCCGGTCTGTTGCCCAGCAGGGTCCCAAGTTCTTCCAGAAGTTCCACATGCCTGGTTCCGGAACTATCGGCAAGCAGGCGGATGAGGGAGGCAAGCTCCAGAAGGTTCCCAGCATAGGCACAGGTGAAGGCAACGCTTTCCCCATGCTGGGACGCCATATCCAAGGCATCGTTCCAATCTGCATCCCGCAGCCGGCAAATATTGTGTTCCCCTACTTCATAAAATGCAGTAAGCTGCTGGATGAGGAGGTGTTCTAGGATGGTTCCAGTGTAAACCTCATTCCCATCGGTGCGCTGCATATTGCCGTATGCATTGTCCCAGAGGGGATCAAGGGCCGTCCCCCTCTTGGTCTGGGCATCCTTAAAGTAAGGGGCTTGCTGGGACAAGATGCCAATATCCCCGGTTTGGTGGATATAAAGCTTTGTAGTAATCAGGGGCCAGAGGGCGTGGTCCATCCAGACCCTTGCAATACCGTTGCGGTCTGCTTGGAAGTTTCCGTCCCCGCTGCCGATAATGGTAGCATTTGTCCCATCTATGCGGACGCCGCCGTAATTTGCCGCAATCATCTGGCGGACGTTTCCCGGTTCCAGCAGAAGGAGGGAAAGGCAGTCCTGCCATAAGTCCCGCCATCCCCGGCCGCCCCGGCCATAATCGTGGTGGGGAAGGAAGGAGCAGCCAAAGAGACGCCGCAGGAAGGGCTGGAAGCTGACCCATTTCATCAGGCTGTCAAATTCTGGGCTGCTGGTATGGAAACTGACATTCACCTTTTCCTGCCAGTAGGATTTTGTTTCTGCCAAAGCGGCCAAGGCTTGGGCGGAAGTATGGAAGCCCTGGGATATGTGCGGGATGTCCTCTTGGCTGTCCGCTGCCCCAAGGAGCAGGACGTATTCAGCCGCCTCGCCGGGGGCAAGGGCAATGGGGTCAAACCGGAAAGCGCCCATTGCCTCCTTCCCTGCGCCTTCCCATGGGGCAGGGGTTCCCGGAAATTGCTCATATACGGCCCTAGGGTGGGTGAACGTGCCCCCTTCCCCTATAAAGTCTTCTACGGTAGGGTAGAAGGCGGTTGGGGCGCCGCCGCTGCCGGTAAAGCCCATTGCATAGTAAATCCGGTGGTTGGGCCGGTGCCCCTTCTCATCAAAGGACATGGTGGGGCAGACAAAAACCCCTTGTTTTTCTGCCTTGATGCGGTGGAGCATGGAAGTCACGTTCCGGTGGTCCCGGATGTTGTCTGCGCTGCGGCCATAGATTGGGATGGCGGCGTAGGCAGTCAGTTCCTGTGTCTTTTCAGACAGGTTGCGGATAGAAATGTGCATGATTTCCACATTTTGGTTTTTTGGGATGAACATGGTAATCTCTGAGGCCAGATGCAAGTCCTGGAAGGTGCGCTTGGTGCGCTGCCACATAAACCCTGCGGACAGCTCACTTTCCTCCTGCTGAGGGGTGAATTTTGCCGCCTCCTGCTGTGCGGACGCCCCAGTGGCTGAGAACACCCCGCCTCCTTCCACCCTGCACCAGAAATTCCGGGAGGAGCGGTTGTTGTGGAGGTTTTCAGAGCTTACCGGCTCTAAAAGGAAGGTTTCCTGGTCGATCTTGGCATCGCCCCCAAGGGTTGGCGTTACTGCGCTTTTCAGGCCAGCCTCAGAAGCAAGGGGAAAGTACAGGTAATTCGTCTGTTCCGGCTGCCGGATGGTGAAGCTGCCATGTTTGTCTGTAAATTGTATATGTTCCAAATCTTGTTCTCCTTTCACATTGCCCCGGCTGCGCCTTAAGCATATGGTACAGGATAGATTTTCCTGTGCAGGGCGGGGGAATATATTTTAGTAGGAATATCATATCGGAATTTCCATATAGAGAAAATCAGAAACATGAGAAAAATATCAGAATCATGACATAAAATAAAGTTCCAAAAGGTGTCATGAATCTGATATTTTGTTAAAATCCATAGTATATCCTTCCTAAAATTTACGGTATAATCCTGCCACAAACTAAAAGTGCGGCGGCTGTGTGCACAGTGCCGCACAAGAACAAAAGGAGGATTTATGACATGAAAAGGAAGGCAGTCAGCATCTTATTGGCAGCAGCCATGGCAGCAAGTGTATTGGCCGGGTGTGGGAGCCAGCCCAATGAAGGTTCCAGCAAAAGCGATTCTGCCAGTACGCAGGAGAGCCAGGGCGCGGAAGAAGGCAAGGTAATTAACATCTATAGCTGGAACAATGAGTTCAGGGAACGTGTAGAAGCCGTTTACCCAGAGGTAGTGGAAACTTCCAAGGATGGGACGGTGACGACCTTGAAAGACGGGACGGAGATCCATTGGACAATCAACCCAAACCAGGACGGCGTGTACCAGCAGAAACTGGACGAAGCGCTGATGAAACAGGCAGATGCGCCGGCAGACGACAAGGTAGATATTTTCCTGTCAGAAACAGATTATGTGAATAAATATACGGATGCAGAAGCAGATGCCGCTATGCCGCTTACAGACTTGGGAATTGACCCGGAAAAGGATTTGGCAGACCAGTACAGCTTTACAAAGGTGACAGCTTCTGATACGAATGGCGTCCAGAGGGGATCTACCTGGCAGTGCTGCCCGGGGCTTTTGGTATACCGCAGGGATATTGCAAAGGATGTATTTGGTACAGACGACCCGGAAAAAGTAGGCGAAAAGGTGAAGGACTGGGATACCATGAAAGCCACCGCTGAGGAGCTGAAAGCGAAGGGGTATTTTACCTTTTCTTCCTATGCAGATACCTTCCGGCTCTATGGCAACAGCATTGCGCAGTCTTGGGTCAGCCCTGGGGAAACGGTGATTAAAGTCGACCAGAAAATTATGGACTGGGTTGCAGATTCCAAAGAGTGGCTGGATGCAGGCTATCTGGACAAGAGCGTGAAGGGCCAGTTTAACGATGACTGGAACAAGGCGATGGGGTCTACGTCGAAAGTGTTTGCTTTCCTGTTCCCGGCATGGGGGATTGATTTTAACCTGAAGGACAACTGGGACGGCGAAGACGGCGCATGGGCGGTTACAAACCCGCCGCAGGAATATAACTGGGGCGGATCTTATGTCCATGCCTGCACCGGGACCGATAATCCGGAGCATGTGAAAGACATTATCCTTGCAGTGACTGCAGATCAAGGGAACCTGTTAAAAATTTCCAAGGAATATTCTGATTTTACCAATACGAAGACAGGCATGCAGCAGGCGGCAAAAGATGATAAGGGATTTTCCTCTGCGTTCTTAGGCGGGCAGAATGCATTCAAGTATTTTGTGCCAGTGGCAGAGAATATTGTGATTGCGCCCCTTTCTGCGTATGACCAGGGATGCGTGGAATTAATCCAGAACTCCTTCAATGACTATTTGCAGGGGCAAGTGGAATTTGACAAGGCGAAGAGCAATTTTGAAACGGCAGTCATGGAACGTTACCCAGACATTACAGAAATCCAGTGGCCGGAATAAGAAAGGCCCAATGTGAAAGGACCTGGCGCTGCCACATGCGGCTGTGGCAGCGCCAGATAGAGAAAGGGGCGGAAGTTTATGGAAAATAAACATAAAAAAATAGATTATGCGAAATGGGGATACTTGTTTATCCTTCCGTTTTTTGTGAGTTTCTTCATATTTTCTTTTATCCCTTTGGTGGATACTATTCGCTATAGTTTTTTTGAATATTACCGTTCGGGGATTAAAGAGGTGGGGCCAAACTTTATCGGCCTTGAGAATTATATCAGCCTGTTGGGCTCAGATATGCTGAAATATGCAGGGAATACGATGATTCTTTGGATCATTGGGTTTATCCCGCAGATTGTGATTGCCTTAGTTCTTGCAGAATGGTTCGTGGACGCCCGGCTGAAAATCCATGGAAGCCAGTTTTTTAAGGTAGTGATTTACCTGCCGAACCTGATTATGGCGTCTGCGTTTGCAATGCTGTTTTTCACCATGTTTTCCACCAATGGGCCAATCAACTCCATCTTGCAATCCTTGGGGTGGATTCGCCAGCCCATAGATTTCCTGGGCTCTGTATTCGGGACCCGGTCATTGGTGGGGCTGATGAATTTCCTGATGTGGTTTGGGAATTCGACGATTATGCTGATGGCGGCCATTATGGGAATCAGCCCGGATATTTTCGAGGCGGCTGAACTGGATGGCTGCAACAGCATACAGCGGTTTTTCTATATTACCCTTCCCCAGATACGGCCAATCCTCGCTTATACATTGATTACGTCCATTATCGGCGGCCTGCAGATGTTCGATGTGCCCCAAATCCTGACGAATGGGCAGGGGACGCCGGACCGTACGTCCATGACCTTGATTATGTTCTTGAACAGCCACTTAAAGAGCAAGAACTACGGCATGGCGGGTGCATTGTCCGTTTATTTGTTTGTAGTCAGCGGGATTTTGTGCTTTATCGTATACCGGATGACAAATAATGACGATCCGGACGGCTCGAAGGCGGCTGCGAAAAAAGCAAAAAAACAAAGGAGGGCATAGCTTATGAAATCAAAAGGCCCAAGCCATTTACGGAGTATTTTTGCACATATTGTACTGGTTATCCTGTCTTTTATGTGCCTGTTTTTCTTCTATATCCTGTTTGTCAATGCCACGCGGTCACATGCAGACTTGCAGAAAGGGTTTTCTGCGCTGCCGGGAAACTATTTTCTGGAAAACCTGAAGAATGTTGCCAATGACGGGACATTCCCGATGTTCCGGGGAATTATCAACAGCTTGGTTGTTTCCGGGTGCTCGGCAGCAATCTGTACTTATTTTTCAGCGTTGACAGCCTATGGGCTTTACGCGTATAATTTTAAATGTAAGAAAGTGGCATTTACATTTATCATGGCTATCCTTGTGATGCCTACGCAGGTGACTGCAATGGGGTTCCTGCGGCTGGTTACCAATATGGGGATGTATGATTCTCTGCTGCCGCTGATTATCCCTTCCATTGCATCCCCGGCTGTATTCTACTTTATGTACAGCTACCTGCAGTCCTCCCTTCCCCTGTCCTTGGTGGAAGCGGCAAGGATTGACGGCTCTGGGGAGTTTCGGACCTTCAACCAGATTGTCATCCCGATTATGAAGCCAGCGATTGCAGTGCAGGCAATCTTTACGTTTGTAGGTTCCTGGAATAATTATTTCGTACCAGCTCTGGTCATCCAGTCCAAAGACAAAATGACTGTGCCAATCCTAATTGCAACGCTCCGCGGCGCAGACTACATGAATTTCGACATGGGGAAAATATACACCATGATTCTGGTGGCAATTGTCCCGATTATCCTTGTGTACCTGTTCCTTTCAAAATATATCATTGCGGGCGTGACGCTTGGAGGGGTAAAAGAGTAGGCAGGACAGATTTTATAAAAACATTGGTAATAGAAAGAAGCAGAGGAATCCAGCCCTTGGGCATGATGGGAAGCAAATCTTCCGTCATGCCCTGAGCCTATGCGGCTTGCGGGGGTGGATTTCTATCATTCAGAAATTCCCTAAGCGGGAATTTGTTCAGAAAAAGGAGGACATATGGGAGAACGAAAGGCGGTACATAGCGGCACATTGGAGGAACGCCCTTCCGGGCGGGAGGTTCGAAACAGCAGGCTGGCCCGGAAACTGGCTGCGGAGGGGATGGTGCTTTTAAAAAATGATGGCATGCTGCCGCTGAAGGCGTCAATATCGGTTGCCTTATTTGGGAGCGGCGCATCACAGACCGTAAAAGGAGGAACCGGCTCTGGGGATGTGAACAACAGGGAAAGCTGTTCTGTTTACAAGGGACTTAAGGAAGCCGGCGTACAGATAGCCAGCGAGGGATGGCTGGCGGATTACGGGAAAGAGTATGAGGACGCGCGGAAGGTATGGAAGGAAAAGATTCTGGAGGATGCAAAGCGGGTGGAAAATCCCTTTGACGCCTATGCCATGAACCCTTTTTTCCTGCCCGGAGGGCGCAGCATCCAGAAAGAGGACATGGCTGGGGCTTCTGCTGCCATCTATGTCATCAGCCGCAGGTCTGGTGAGGGGAAGGACCGAAGCCGGACAGAGGGGGACTATTATTTAAGCAAAACAGAATGGGAGCATATCTTGTACCTGAACCAGCAGAATATCCCAATTGCGCTTATTTTAAATGTGGGCGCGCCCATAGAGCTGACGGATATTTTGCAGGAGGCCGGAAACATCAAGGCAGTGCTTCATACTTCCCTGCCGGGGCAGGAGGGGGGACGTGCCATTGCGGACGTGCTCCTTGGAAAGTCTGTGCCGGACGGGAGGCTGACAGCCACATGGGCGAAGCGTTATGGGGATTATCCTTTTGCGGAAGCGTTTGGCGCCCTGAATGGGGATTTGGAAAAAGAGGAGTACCGGGAAGGGATTTATGTGGGATACCGGTACTTCGGCACATTTGGGGTGCAGCCCCTGTTCCCCTTTGGCTATGGGCTTTCCTATACGGATTTTTCCGTTTCCTTTGAAAATTTAGAGCTTACGGAACTGGGGTTTGATGTTACTGTTACCGTGAAAAATATTGGGGCTTCTTACGCTGGCCGGGAGGTAGTGCAGGTCTATGCGGCATTGCCGCAGGCAGGGGCAGCCCAGTCCCAGGGGAATGGGGTCCATCATCCGTCTGGGGAAGGAAAAGTCCCGCCAGCAGATACTTCCATACTGGGAACGAAAGAGAGCCACCGGCTGGTAGGCTTTGCAAAAACGGGGCTTTTGCAGCCGGGGGAAACCCAGCGGCTAACCATTGCAGTTGGGCAGAAACAGCTTGCCAGCTTTTCAGAAGAAAAAATGGCATGGGTTGTGGAAGATGGCACGTATGGCATATGCCTTGGGAAACATGCAGAATCCTTGCTGCTTGCAGCCACCCTTACTGTCCCAGAACTGGCCGTGCTGGAACAGGTGGAAGAAATATGCCCGAAACAGGCGGAATTTGAGGAACTAGATGGGGCAGGGGCCGTGAGGAGGAACGTTTTGGAAGATCTCAGGGAAGGGCAGGCAGTGCCATCCTATTCCTTCCAGCCAGGGAAGGGAGCTTCCATGGCAGAAGGGAAACAAGCCTTAAAGGCATCCATAGAGGGGCAAGATGCGCTGCAAGCCCCAATCGCAGGGAAGGAGGGAGAGGATATTCCTTCCATAGCGGCAGAACTGCCTGTTGAGGAATTGATCCCCCTTTTATATGGGAACATTACCCAAGGAGCCAGTACCCTTGGATCTTCTGGGATTCGTGTGCCAGGCTCCGCTGGGGAAACGACGGAGGCATTGGAAGGGAAGTATGGGATCTGTTCCCTGATTATGGCGGACGGCCCGGCCGGGCTGCGCTTACGCCGAAGCTATCAGGCAGACCGGGCATCCGGTTCTGTATATGGGGCTGGCGTCCTCGGGTCTTTGGAAAATGGCTTTTTGGAAGAAATGGAATACCATGAGGATGCAGACACTTACTACCAGTACTGCACGGCATTCCCAGTAGGGACTGCGCTGGCACAGACATGGGACACAGGGCTGATGCAGGAGTTTGGCCGGGCCATTGCAGAAGAAATGAGGGAATTCCATGTAGGCTTGTGGCTGGCGCCGGGGATGAATATCCAGCGGAACCCATTATGCGGACGGAATTTTGAGTACTATTCGGAGGACCCATACCTGTCCGGGATGATGGCTGCTGCTGTTACCTCCGGGGTGCAGGAGGGCGGGGACTGTGGCGTGACAGTGAAGCATTTTGCCTGCAATAACCAAGAGGATAACCGGATGGGGGTAGATGCCTGTGTTTCCCAGCGGGCGCTCCGGGAAATTTACCTCCGTGGGTTTGAGATTGCAGTCAAGCAGGGCGCGCCTGCTGCCGTTATGACTTCTTATAACCAGATTAATGGTGTCCATGCGGCAAACCTGAAAGGGCTTTGCACAACGGTCTTGCGCAGGGAGTGGGGCTTTGAAGGGGTGGTAATGTCGGACTGGAACACAACCGTCCCGGAAGATGGGAGCAGCCCATGGAAATGCGTGGCTGCCGGGAATGACATTATTATGCCGGGGAACCCGGAGGATGACGCAGATATCCGCCGTGCTTACCGGGAAGGGGAACTTTCCGGGGAGGAAATCCGTGCCTGTGCGGGAAGGGTTATTGCGCTGGCAGACAGGCTAGAGCGTGTCTGAGAATTCATTCCTACAATGTTCCGCCCCATTTCACACCGGATTCTATGCTGTATTTCGTCAATGTAGCCCGCTACACCTCCCAAATCCAGCATAAAATCTGATGCAAACTGGGACGGAATCTTGCAGAAAGCAATTTTCAGACACGCTCCAGGGAAAATCAGTGGGCAATGAGGAAATAGCCATGTTTATTCAATGGCTTGATATTTGAAGGTGAATTAATTTTATCCCTGAAACTTTCTTTACGGCAAAAACCTTTTGTGGTACACTTGGGTATATCTTGTGAATGGAGCCACACCAGATAAGAAAGGCAAGGGGAAAACAATGAATTATACGGAATTTATCAAGAAGGCCGATCAGGCAGCCGGCAGCATGGCGCAGGAACGCTTAGCAGCGTTCCTGCATGATTATGCCCGTAGCGTTCCAGAGCACAAAAGGGAGGAGTTTCTGGAACGCTTATTTTCTTTTGCAGGTAAGAAGGCAGATGCAGATGAAACGGGGATACAGGATGCGCTTGGCAAGGAGCAGTTAAAAGGTGCAATTGAAAGGAACATGCAGCAGCTTGCTGTAATTAATGACGGGGAACTTGTGCTGGAGGAAGTCTATGAAGAAATGTATGATGGGTGGTACGATGATGAAGAAGGAGGAATTCTTTACGAAGACCCAGAACATATCTGTGAAGTAATTGGGGAGGGCGTAAAGCTGGTGCACACATGCGTAGACAGGGAGCTGTATGGGATGGGTTATGATTTGGCAGATTTTCTCCTTGCAATGGAAATCAGCACGGACGGGGAATATGGGGGAGTGGAATTGTCAATACAGGAGTTGGCCAGCCAGAATATCCTTGATTTTGATTATGAAGGGTTTGTGTTAGATGCCCTTCTGGCAGCATATTGGGGGAATGATTTGGAGGGGAGGCCAGATGCCCTTTACTGGATGTTCAAAAATTCCTCCAGTGAAAAAGCTACGCTGGAGCTGCTGATGCAGAAAAGCCAGAAAGAACTGGGGCAGTTCCAAGAATTTTTAAGGCTTTGGATAAATTACCTTGGAACTGTGGAAGATAAAAAGGCATGGCAGCTTTTACGGGAGGCAGTTTCGCTGGTGGACAGCCCAGGTGTCCTGCTGGACACAGCAAGAAAATTTGTGGATTGCCATCCGGGCTTATACATGCAGTTTTTGGGGCAGTGCAAGGAAAAGGGGCAAATAGCGGATGGGCTGGAAATTGGAAAAGAGGCCATACCCCGTATTTTGCTGGACAGGCAGGTGCGGAGTGAAGTGGCTTTGGTAACGGCGGAGTTTGCCTTGCAGATGGAAGACAGGGATGAGGCGGAGCACTGCTGGTATGAATCATTCCGTGCTGTCCCAAGCGTGGTAAATTACCTCCGGTTGGTGCTGGAAGCCAGAGATTATGGGAAATGGCAGAAAGCAGCAGAAAGGGTGTTCCGGGGAGCTGTTCCTGATGATATGCTGGGGAGCAGGGAACGATACCAAGGCAGTTATGTGTATGAGTCCCTGCTGTTTTTTAGCGGCAGCATCCAGCAGATGGTATCAGAGGGCATGAGGGAGAAGCAGGCCTTGGGATGGTCAGGCACTTTTATGAAGGAAGGCATGGCGCTGCTGTTTTTATATCTCTATCGTGGAGAAGAACTTTCCGTGGGATGCAGGCAGATGTGCAAAAATTATATGGATTCCAGTTCCTTTGATGCAAAAAGTTATTTCAAAGGGACCTGCCGGGGCACAGAGTTGGAGGAACAGCAATTTTTCTGGGAGCGGTTCTGCAAGTGGCGGGAGCATGCCATCATGCCGGAGGAAGAAGCAAAGGACATGGTAAAGCGGCTGGAACATTGGGTAAAACTGCGGGTGGCAGGCATTATGGAACATAACCGCAGGAACTATTATGGGGAATGTGCGGCCTTTGTAGCGGCATTAGGGGAAGTAGAGGAATCCCGGGGCGAGCCGGGCGCAAAGAAAAGAATCATGGAAGAATACCGAAGCGCCTATTCCCGCCGGACTGCTTTCCATCAGGAACTCCGGGCATTTGGGATGGAGGACACGCGGAAGCGGAAGTAATAACTGCATGATGGAGGTGTGTCAAGGATTATGCTGATTTTACAACAAATGATTGTCCTTTTTTTGGTTATGCTGGCTGGATTTTTGGCAGAACAAAAAAAGATTCTGGATGAGGATACCTGCAAAAAAATATCCTGGATTGTGGTAAACATTGCCAATCCGGCTATGATTCTTTCCAGCGTGTCTGGCGGGAGCCGGATCCAGCTGGAGGAACTGGCGGTTACTGTCCTCATTGCCACCACTATGTTCCTGTGCCTGATACTGGCTGCGGCAGTCCTGCCCATAGCCCTAAAGGCAGAGAAATCCCAGTATGGGGTTTACCGTGTGATGACTGTATTTTCCAATATCGGGTTTATGGGCTTTCCTATTTTGTCTGCTTTATATGGAAAAGAATCCCTGCTGTACGCGGCGCTGTTTGTGCTGGTTTATAATGTGCTGATTTATACGTATGGGATTCTGTGCCTGGACGCAAAGCAGGGGGATGGGGGAAAAAGCCAGAACCAGCCTCCGTCCAGCCATGCCAGGGAAAAAGGAAATTTCCAGGCCAGCCAGCCGCCATGCACAGGCAGCCGCAGGGCGGGCATTCTGGATGCCCTGAAAAAAATAGGGAACATTGGCGTGCTGGCAAGCCTTGGGGCATTAGCCCTGTATTTTGGGAATGTGCAGGTGCCAGATCTGTTTGTACAAGTGTTTGATATGTTTGCAAGCCTGACTGCGCCTTTGAGCATGATGGTGATTGGGGCGTCTTTTGGGCAGATGTCTTTTGGGGAACTGGCAAAGGATGTGCGGCTGTTGGCCTTTTCTGCCATTAAGCTTGTGGGGATTCCTGTGCTGGGCATGGCCGCCATTTCTAAATTTGTGGATAGCCAAACCTTGCTTGGTGTTTGCTTGGTTATGCTGGCAACCCCGGTAGGCAGCATGACGGCCATGCTTGCCCAGCAGTATAACTGTGACAGTGAGCTGGCATCCAAGGGCGTGGCTTTTACTACGCTTTTGTCGGTGGCAACTATCCCGGCGGTAGCCGCAATTTGCCGGGGGTTAGGGATTGGGATGTAGGGATTCTCCTTGAAAATTTCACTTTTTCATAGTATACTAGGAACAGAAAAAGAAAAGGATGAAACCATGCCAAAGAAAGAACAGAAATTAAAACCAGATACTGTGGTGAAGAATTATTGGAGGGACAATGGATTTCGCGAGAAAGGAGAAGCAGGTATGTGGGCAGTATTTGAAGAAACATGGGCAGAAGGCCGCGCAGAAGGCCGCGTGGAAGGCCGTGCGGAAGGCATCATTGAAGCCGGTTTTGAACTTGGCCTTTCCGAACATGATATTTTGGAGCGGTTACAGGACAGGTTAAATATCCCTATGCAGAAGGCACAGGAATATTTCAACATGTTTGGAAAACAGCCCGTATAACGGAGGGACATCCCATGAAACGCATTTCCTTGGAAGAATTGCTGCAGAAGCATCCCAATGATTCCTACCAGCAGCAGTATGCCCGCATTATGGAGTTATTGGGGCAGGGAAAGCTGAAACCAGTAAAAAATGCCGGGCACAACGGCAAGAAGCCAGCCTTATGCCTTTCTTACTGGCAGGCCGGTGAGGAAGGTGGCGGTTCTCAAGAATTGGAAGAAGAATTAAAGTACCATTTAGAGCCGGTGATTTCCATCAGCTATTACCTTTCCCATCTGGAAGAATACCAAAAAGACAGGCCATGGGTGCAGATGTTAAACACATACCTGAAAGAAAGCCGCCATCTGCTCAAGCAGCCCATTTCCGTCAACGAACGCAGCTTTGAAATCTTTCACCGGGAGAAATTCTTCACAAGGGAGCAAGGCCTTAAAATCTTAAAACGGTGCGGCTTAGGGCCAGAGTATTTCAACATGTACGAAACGGCAGAGCCATTTGCCTATTATTCAAATACAAGAAAGGTTCCCCAAAATTTGCTGATTCTGGAAAATAAGGATACCTTTTTTAGTATGCGCAGGTTCCTGCTGGCAGGCAGCGCCCATATATTTGGGACGGAAATAGGGACTTTAATTTACGGCGCAGGGAAACGGATTGTGAAATCTTTCCAGGATTTTGGCCTGTCTGCGGAGCCTTACATGAAAGCAGAAGGGAACCGGTTTTACTATTTTGGGGATTTGGATTATGAGGGAATCGGCATTTATGAAAGCCTTGCCGCCCAGTCTTCGGCGCACCATAAGCTGGTTCCTTTTCTGGCAGCATATCAGGCAATGCTCGCAAAGGCAGCGAAATCGGGCAGGCTGCCAGACGCCAAGGAATTCCAGAACCAGAACATAAGCGGAGCATTTTTTTCCTATTTTTCGAAAGAAGCAGCGAAGCAGATGCAAAGGGTTTTGGAAAAAGGCCAGTACATCCCCCAAGAGATTTTAAATATCAAAGACTTTATGGCAGAAGGATAAAGCAGCCAGTATTTTGCTGGACCAATACATAAGATTTTCCAAAGAGGAGCGCCTATGCAATTTGAATTTTTAAAGCATTTCCCCCGCAGAATGAAAAATGTCGGCCTATACGCCGTCCTAGTACAAAACAGTATCCAGAAGGCCACATGGAAAAAATACAAATTCCAGACAATGGATGAGCAGTTCAACATGATTTTCACCGTCCTCCTGTACATTATGGAGCAATCCTTGAGGGAGGAACGCTGCACCATGGACGATATCGGTGCCTATATTGATACCATCAATATGCAGTATTTCCAGAAACCCATGGACTTTGAGGACTGCCGTGCGTTGGGTGATTTTATTGTCAACGTTATTCTTTCCAATGAGGGGAAGGTGATGCATTTTTCAGGTTTCCATTTTGAGCAGAAAGCCTATCAGGAGATGAACATCAGCTATGTGGCGAACCGGGTGGTGTACAGCGAGCAGGATGTGAAGCGCACTTCTTATTATCTGACGGATGACGGCTATAATCTTCTTTTATCCACACTGGAAATTGAAAATAACATGAAGCTTACCATCCACGAAATGATTTTCCAGATGCATTTGGAAAAACAAAACTACGACAAAGCAGTGGATGAAATCAAGAATGTATTCAACCTGCTGCGCATCCAGCTTCAGAAAATTCAGGAGGCCATGGGGAAAATCCGCCGGAATGCATTGAATTATTCTGTAAAGGACTATCAGGAAATTTTAAATGAAAATCTGGAAACCATCAGCGATACCAAGCAGAAATTCCAGAATTACAGGGAACTGGTGAAAAGCCGGGCAAAAGAGCTGGAGGAATCCAATATCAACGTGCGCAGGCTCACAGAAAAAGAGGAGGAAAAGCTAAACCATCTGAAGGAAATTGAGCACTACTTAAACCGCACCATAGACGAGCACCAGAAAATTTTAAGCAGCCACTTTGACTTAAAATCCCTGTATACCAAGGAACTGGAAACCCTATCCCAGATGTCCTTAATCCAGCGGTTTCCCCTGCGGACAGAGCTGTATGACAAAATTTTGGAATATCCAGACGCTTTGGAGCATCTGGAATATTTCCTGCGCCCCCTCTTTTGCCAAGAAATTGGAAAAACCTATAATTTAAACCGGGCTTTCCAGCTGCAGAGGCCCATCCGCGGAAAAAAAGAAGCAGATACAGCAGAACCATTAGATTTTGACGCCGGGGCGTGGGAGCAGGAACAGGAGCTGCGCCGCAGGGAAAAGCTGCGCCGTTACGAGCAGAGCCTAGCCTGCCTGCTCCGCCATGTTTCCGCCAAAGGAGAGGTTTCCCTAGAAGAAATCTCCGTGCAGGCCAAAGGCCAAGACTTGGAAACCTTGATACCAAACGTAGAGATTTTCAAGGAAATTATGGTGGAGCTCATCCGCAATAAAGAAATCGACATCCCAGCCCTGCGGAAAGAACAGAGCGAATATATCCAAGAACAGTCCGGGGAATTCCAGCTAAACCTAGTCCTCCTCCACCTCACCGGCAACTGCCGTGAATTCCTTAATATTGTGCAAATCCGCACATACCGGCTGCAGGATGGAAAAGTAGTAATTTTCCCAGACGTCCCAGACGAAACAGGAACTAAAAAAAGCATCCGTTGCTCTAACATTATGTTCCAGATAATAAAAGAGGAGTAAATATTTTTTCAATACACAGGCAATGCAGAGCTGCCCTGCATTGCCGTCCATCCCCAAAGACTATATTAATAAAAGCACCATACCCAACAAAGGAGGAACCCCACCATGTCATACGAGTCCGAGGAAATCCGCCAAAGCCAAGAAATCTTCTACTACCTGCTGGAACACCATGAACTGCAGGAGGAAGAAGAACAGTCCCTGTTCCGGGCATATGCCGAACAGGAATCCGTCCAGAACTTAGTAAAATCCCAAGGGGAAATCGCCCTGTGCAACATCGAACGGTATGGCAGCGTCATCTACCTGATCCCAAAGGAAGAAAACCATTTCCTAGGCTTTTCCAAGCCCCAGCTAAAGTCCATCCTGTGCAAATCCACAGGCACTGACAAGGATTACTACCTGTCCCAGTTTGTGGTCCTGACCTTGCTGGTCGAGTTTTTCGACGGGCAGGGGAGCAGCAGCAAATCCCGGGAATACATGCGGGTAGGGGAACTGCAGAACTGCATTTCCAAGCGGCTGAAGGAAGGAGCCCAGAATGTCCCGCCAGAAGATGAGGAACGGGCTGGCATTGCATTTTCCAATATGACGGAGGCTTACGAGGCTTTGAAGTCAGACGAAAAATCCACCCGGGCAAAGACCACCAAGGAAGGGTTCCTGCACCATATCCTGATGTTTTTGCAGAAGCAGGGGCTGATTGAATATGTGGAGCAGGACGAAATGATAAAGACCACAAGGAAGCTGGACAGCTTTATGGACTGGAACCTGTTAAACCAGAACAATTACCAGAGAATCCTGAAGGTACTAGGAGAACACCATGAGTAAAATCAATGCGGTAAGACTGATCAATGTCAATTACAACAATAACAATATAAGGATTAGCGACGAAACCTTCCATTTCAACGGGGAGAGCACCCTGCTTTCCCTGCGCAACGGGGGCGGGAAATCCGTACTGGTGCAGATGATGACGGCGCCTTTCGTCCACAAGCGTTACCGGGATGCGAAAGAACGCCCCTTTGAAAGCTATTTTACCACCAATAAGCCCTCCTTCATCCTTGTGGAGTGGGCGCTGGACCAAGGGGCCGGCTATGTGCTGGCTGGGATGATGGTGCGCAAGGCCCAAGAGGGGGAAGAAGGCAGCGGGGAAGGCTTGGAACTGGTTAATTTCATCAGCGAGTATCAGGAGCCATGCCTGCAGGACATCCACCATCTGCCTGTGGTGGAAAAAGGGAAACGGCAGGTTGTCCTTAAAAATTTTGCTGCCTGCCGCCAGATGTTTGAGGGGTATAAGAAGGATCATTCCCTGAAATTTGATAGCTTTGACATGAACAACAGCGCCCAGTCCCGGCAGTATTTTGACAAGCTGGCAGAGTACCAGATTAATTACAAAGAGTGGGAAACGATTATCAAAAAAGTGAACCTGAAGGAATCCGGCCTGTCTGATTTGTTTTCCGACTGCAAGGATGAGAAAGGGCTGGTGGAAAAATGGTTTTTGGACGCAGTGGAGCAGAAGCTGAACAAAGAGAAAAACAGGATGAAGGAGTTCCAGTCCATTCTGGAAAAATATGTCGGCCAATACAAGGACAACCAGTCTAAAATCAAGCGGCGTGACGCCATCCGTGCATTTCAGGAGGAGGCAAAGCGGATTAGGGAACAGAACCAGAAGTATCTTAAGAGTGAAGCCAGCGTACACGCACAGGAAAACAAGATTGCCGCCTTCCGGCAGGAATTGGAACTGCTGTACCAGCAGGTAAATGCGAAGGAGCAGGAAAACCACAGGCTGGCAGAGGAATTAAAGCGGGAGCTTTCCCGCCTGAATTATGAAAAGCTGTCGGAGGAATACTACCAGTTGGCAGAGCAGAAAAAATTCCATGCAGGAAACCGGGAAATGATTGGGCTGGAAATGGAAGGGCTGCAGCGGGAACTGGAAAACATCCGCCGGACGCTGCACTTATTCTTTTGCGCAAGGCAGCAGGAGGCCGTGGACGAGGAGAAGTCCGAATGGGATTTGGCTTGCCAGCAGCTTGCGGTGGCAAAGGGGCAGGATAAGGATTTGGAGCCGGAGCGGAACCAGATAGGGCTTCTTTTACACAGCCATTTCCAATCTGCATTAGCTGAAACAGGAAAGCGCCTAACCGACAACCAGCAATACAGGGAAGAAACCATGGGGCAAATCCAGCAGGAACAGGAGCTGCTGGCCGGGCTTGAGGAGGAGCTTAGGGAAAATGCACGGCAGGCCGGGGAGTTAAAAACCCGGGTTGGCGGCTACAGCAGGCAGGAGAACCAGTTCAATGTCCGCTACCAAGAACAGCTTGTGCGGAATATCCTTGGGGAATATGAGCCGGGCAGCCTGGAAATTTTCGGGGACGCCTGCCAGAAGGCATGGGAAGAAGAAACAAGGAAAAAAGCAGCAAAGAGCCGGGAACTGGAACAGGCCAAAAGCAGGAGGACCAGCTTGGAGCACAGCCTGCTCCGCAAAAATGAAGAAAAAGCATTTGCCATTGCAGGGAAAAAACAGCAGGAACAATTGCAGGAAGTATATGAACAGGAGCTTTTAAAGCGCAGGGATATTTTAACCTATCTGGGATTGGACGAATCCGCTTTATTGGAAGAAGAAAAGATTTTACAGGCCGCAGGGCATAAGCTTCTGGAACTGGAAAACCTCCGCCGGAACTTGGAAAAAGAAGAAAATGAACTCCAAAAGGAATACCAGAAGCTTACCGAGGGAAAAATCTTAGAATTGCCCAAAGAACTGGAAACTGAATTTGAAAAAGCCGGCATCCATATCGTGTATGGCATGGAATGGCTAAAAAAGAACGGATATTCCCAGAAAAAGAACCGGGAGCTGGTACAGAGCCACCCCTTTTTGCCTTATGCCCTGATACTGTCAGATGGAGAGGCAGAAAAATTGAAACAGCTTTCTGGCAGCATCGCCACCGGGTTCCCCATTCCCATCCTGCTGCGTAAGAATTTAGGGCAGAAAGCAAAGGGCCAAGCCAGCCCATTGGTAGATTTTTCTGACGTCCAGTTTTACCTTCTGTTTAATGAAAATCTTTTGGACGAGGAAAAATTGCGGCAGCTTGTGGCAGAAAAGCAGGGGCAAATCGAGAAAAAGCAAGAGCAGATTGCCATCAAAAAGCAGGAGTACGGATCTTATTTCTCATGGCAGGAGCAGGTGAAGCAGCAGCAAGTCCGCAAGGAAAATTATCAGGAAAACCAGAAGCAGATTCTGGCATTGGAAGAAAAAATCAAGGATCTGGAAAAAGAAACCCGCTGGTTTTCCCAAGAGCTTTCCAGCTTGCAGGAACAAATTTCTATTTTAGAAAAGGAAATCCGCACGGCAGAAAAGCAGATTGAGCATTTCAAACAAAAAGAACTGGATTTTTCTGAACTGTGCAGAGCCTATGAGGAATACCAAGAGCATTGCCGGCAGCAGGAAAAATGCCGGAAGGAAGAACTGCGCCTGACAGAAGGCAAGAAGCTGTCCAGACTGAAGGAAGGAAAGCTCCAGGAGAAGCTTGTAACCCTTAGGAACCAGCAGGCAGGCTTGGAGCGGATACAGGAACGGCTGGATGGGCAGCTTTCCTTATACCGGGGCTATGGGGAAGCGGTGGATGGGGAAGGCCGAGCAGAAGTTTTGGTGCTGCCCCCAGAAAAAGTATCCGAACTGGAAGCCCGCTATCAGGCTATTACCGCCAATGTATCCCAAGAAATCCAGTCTTTGGAGGAGCGGGAGCAGAAAAGCAGCAAGCGTTACCAGAAGGCTTGTGAGGAATTAAGCCACCTCTCCCGGAAATACCGCCTTTCCAAAGAGCAATGGCTGGAAATTTCCTACAGCCGCCGGGAAGAAACCCATCAGGAAGCCCAGTTGGAAGACCGGGCCAGCAAGCTGAAAGGAAAGGAAAGCCGCTGGAACGAGGAGGACAAGCAGGTAGCCTTGCTGATGCAGCAGATGGAAGGCCGCATCCGGCGCATGGCCGAAGAATGTGGGCAGGAACAGCCCCTGCCCAAGGAGGAAATCCGAAGCGAAGATTTCAAAGCCCGGAAAAACCAATTGGACTACCAAAGGAAGGAACTGGAACAGGCCGGGAAACGCTTGCAGGACCGCAGGAACAGCTACAATGAAACACTGACTGCCCTTGCAGAATACAGCGGGCTGCCCATCACAGAGCCAGTGGAATGGGCAGAGGATTTTGAAGATTTTGGCACCCAGAGCCTCCGGAATTTCAAAGGGATCCTGCTTAGGGATTACAATCAGTACCGGGACGACAGGCAAAAGGCACAGGAGCAGCTTGTCCATGTGCTGAACCAGATTGTGCGTTTGGAGCAGTTCCATGAGGATTTCTACCGGAAACCGCTGGAAGCCATGCTGGAGCTGTCCGGGGACGCCGGGCAGGTACAGCGGCAGCTAGACACAACGGTCCAGTCCTACCAGAGCCTGATGGAAAAACTGGAAGTGGACATTTCCCTTGTGGAAAAGGAAAAAAGCAAAATTGTAGAGCTTTTGGAGGAGTATGTGCAGGAGGTCCACAAAAACCTAGGGAAAATAGACCATAATTCCACCATTTCTATCCGGGAACGCCCGGTGAAAATGCTGAAAATCCAGCTTCCCCCATGGGAGGAAAACGAAGGCCTTTACCGTTTAAGGCTGGAAGATTTCATAGACGGCCTGACCCAGAAGGGCCTTGCAATTTTTAGCCGGAATGAAAATGCCGGGGAGTATTTCGGTACCCAGATGACAACCAGGAACCTCTATGACACGGTGGTGGGGATTGGGAATGTGCAGATCCGCCTTTACAAAGTGGAAGAACAGCGGGAATACCCCATCACCTGGGCGGAAGTTGCAAGGAACTCCGGAGGGGAAGGGTTCCTGTCTGCGTTTGTCATCCTTTCAAGCCTGCTTTATTTTATGCGCAGGGACGATACAGATATTTTTGCGGACCGGAATGAGGGCAAGGTGCTGCTGATGGACAACCCCTTTGCCCAGACCAATGCTTCCCACCTGTTAAAGCCCCTGATGGACATGGCAAAAAAGGCCAACACCCAGCTTATCTGCCTGACGGGCCTTGGCGGGGAGTCCATTTATAACCGTTTTGACAATATTTATGTGCTGAACCTCGTTGCCGCCAGCATACGGCAGGGGACGCAGTACTTAAAAGGGGAGCATATGCGTGGGAATGAGCCGGAAGAGCTGAGCGTGGCACAGATTGAGGTGGTGCAGCAGGAGCTGCTGTTTTAATCTTATTAGAAAAGGCCTTGTCACGCTAAAGCGTGAAAGTATCTTTCCTATAGAATCGAGCAGATTGACAAACCTGCAATTATTTTGTATGATAAAGGGACTTTATCGGTTTAAAGTGTGAAAAGACAGAACATGGAGGGATAAGGAATGAGCGCAGAACAATGCAATAAAAGAACTTTAATGGACTACTGCCCCGACATCAAGGTTGTGGACTGCACGCTCCGGGACGGGGGGCTTGTCAATAATTTTGCCTTTACGGATGAATTTGCCCGGGATTTGTATGAAGCAAACATCAAAGCAGGGGTGGACTATATGGAATTTGGCTACAAGGCCTCCAAGGAGCTGTTCGACCCCAACAAATTTGGCAAATGGAAATTCTGCGATGAGAAGGATATCCGCGCCATTGTGGGGGAAAATAAGTCCCCCTTGAAGATTTCCGTGATGGCGGATGTGGGCCGCTGCGACTACAAAAAGGACATCCTCCCCAGAAAAGACAGCGTCATTGACATGGTGCGGGTGGCAACCTATATCCACCAAATCCCTGCTGCGGCTGAGATGATTGACCACCTGAAAAAGAAGGGCTATGAGGTAACGGTAAATATTATGGCTGTGTCCAAAGTCAATACGGACGATTTATATGCAGGGCTGGACCTCCTTGGGAGAAGCTCCGTAGACACCATTTATCTGGTGGACAGTTTCGGCTCCTTTTACCCGGAGCAGATTACCAAGCTGTCCCAAAAGTACGTGGAAGTGGCAGAAGCTTATGGAAAAAACGTGGGGATACACACCCATAACAACCAGCAGCTTGCCTTTGCCAATACCATTGAGGGCTGCCGCATGGGCGTCAGCCTTTTAGACGCCACTGTCAGCGGCATGGGGCGGGGCGCCGGGAACTGCTATATGGAATCCCTGCTCAGCTTCCTGAAAAACCCAAAATACGACGAAATCCCAATTATCCGCTTTGTGGAAAAACATATGCTGAAGTTAAAGGCGGAAGGGACTGTCTGGGGTTACGACATCCCCTACCTTGTAACGGGGATTCTAAACAGCCATCCTTCTGCCGCAATTAAATTCATCAAGGAAGAAAGGACGGATTACTGCAGCTTTATGCAGGAGCTGCTGGATTTGGAATAGGGTTTTCCGGGCATTTCAAAAAAGTGCTGGTATTTTCCCAGGAAGTGTGATATAATTCCAAAATGAGTGTAAGTTAGGGCATTAGGCTTTTATTCCCGCGCCCAGCGCGCAAGGCAGCCAAGCCTCATGTTTCGGAAAATGCATATTTGCCCGTTTTGTTTCGTGAAAAGGATATTAGGATTACCATATATATTTAAGGAGGAAGTAGCAAGAATGAGCGTACAGGTAGAAAATTTGGAGAAGAATATGGCAAAACTCACCGTTGAGGTTCCTGCAGAAGAATTGGAAAAAGCAATTCAGGCAGCATATATGAAACAGAAAAGCAGGATTAACCTTCCAGGTTTCCGGAAGGGGAAAGTGCCAAGGCATATGATTGAGAAAATGTATGGGCCTGAAATTTTTTATGAAGAAGCAGTGAACATCATTCTTCCCAAAGAATACCCGAAGGCAGCAGAAGAATCCGGCCTTGAGATTGTATCCCGCCCGGACATCGACGTGGTGGAATTAGAGAAAGGGAAAAATTTCATTTTTACTGCGGAAGTAGCAGTGAAGCCGGAAGTTACATTGGGGAACTATTTTGGTGTTTCTGTAAAGAAAGCAGATGTTTCCGTATCCGAGGAAGAAATAAACGCTGAAGTTGAAAAAGAGCAGAAAGGCAATGCAAGGATGGTGGCAGTAGAAGGCCGCCCAGCGCAGGAAGGCGATACGGCAGTTATTGACTATGAAGGGTTTGTGGACGGCGTTGCATTTGAAGGCGGGAAAGACGAGAATTTTGCGCTGGTGCTTGGCTCACACACCTTTATTGATACATTTGAAGAACAGTTAATCGGCAAGAATGCCGGGGACGAGGTAACGCTGGACGTCACCTTCCCAGAAGATTACCATTCATCGGAAGTGGCTGGGAAGCCGGCGGTATTCCAGGTAAAAATCAATGAAATCAAGGCTGAGGAGCTCCCGGAACTGGACGATGAATTTGCACAGGACGTATCAGAGTTTGACACCCTGGAAGAATACAAAGGCAGCGTGAAGGAAAAGCTGGCGGAACGCAAAGAAAATGAAGCAAGGCGCCAACGGGAAAACGAGGTTATTGAGAAAATCGTTGCGGATTCCCAGATGGAAATCCCGGACGCAATGGTTGATACCCAGACAGAAAACATGGTGGATGAGTTTGCAAACAGGATTGCGCAGCAGGGCCTGTCCATGGAGCAGTACGCACAGTTTACCGGCGTAACCGAAGAAAAACTGATGGAGCAGATGCGGCCGGATGCCCTGAAACGGATCCAGTCCGGGCTGGTGCTTGAGGCCATTGCAAAAGCAGAAAATATCCAAGTGTCCGAGGAGGACGTGGAGAAAGAGCTTGGGAACATGGCTGACATGTACGGCATGGAAGTTGAAAAGCTGAAAGAGATCTTTGGGGACAGCGAACGGGAAAATATGAAGAAGGATCTGGCAATCCAAAAGGCAGTTGACCTGATTGTAGAGAAGGCAGCAGAGGAAGCCTAAGGCTTCCGGGAATATCTGCGCCATATTATACCCTGGAGGCGGGCATATGTGTAAGGAGTAAGGAGGAAGATGGAATGAGTTTAGTACCCTACGTGGTGGAACAGACCAGCCGAGGAGAACGGTCTTACGATATTTATTCAAGGCTATTAAAGGACAGGATTATTTTTCTGGGGGAAGAAGTCAATGAAACGACAGCGGGGCTTGTAATAGCGCAGCTTCTGTTTCTGGAATCGGAAGACCCGGGAAAAGATATCCATTTGTATATCAATTCCCCAGGCGGCGTAGTAACTGCAGGGCTTGCAATTTACGATACCATGAACTATATCAAGTGCGATGTGGAAACCATCTGCATTGGGCTGGCTGCAAGCATGGGGGCATTTCTGCTGGCAGGGGGCACCAAAGGGAAACGCTTTGCCCTTCCAAATGCTGAAATCATGATTCACCAGCCTTCCGGCGGAGCCAAAGGGCAGGCAACAGATATTCAGATTGTTGCAGATAATATACTAAAGACCAAGAAGCGGCTGAATACCATATTATCTGAAAATACTGGAAAACCATATGACGTAATCGCGGCAGATACCGAGCGTGACAATTACATGTCAGCGGATGAAGCAAAGGAATATGGTTTGATTGATGGTGTAATTACAAACAGAAAGTAGAAATAAGGGGACAGCGCGCATATGCCACTGTCCCTTAAGTGCTCAAAATAGAAATGGATGAATGGGGTGAAGAAATGGCTGGAAGAATGGATGACAGGATCCGCTGCTCCTTCTGCGGAAAGACAGACGGGCAGGTGCGTAAATTGATCGCAGGCCCAAACGGGGCTTATATCTGCGATGAATGTGTAGATATCTGTGCAGAAATTATTGAGGAAGAATTAGAAGAAGAAGAAATGGTGCAGCCGGAGGTAGAAGAAATCAATCTTTTAAAGCCGGTGGAACTGAAAGCATTTCTGGATGAATATGTCATCGGGCAGGAAGAAGCAAAAAAGGTGCTATCTGTTGCAGTTTATAACCATTATAAGAGGATTCTGGCTCCGCCCAACCTTGGGGTGGAATTACAGAAAAGCAATATCCTGATGCTTGGGCCCACAGGGTGCGGCAAGACCCTTTTAGCCCAGACACTGGCAAGGATCCTGAATGTGCCTTTTGCCATTGCAGATGCCACTGCCTTGACGGAGGCAGGCTATGTGGGCGAGGATGTGGAAAATATTTTGCTTAAGATTATCCAGGCAGCAGAGTACGATATTGAACGTGCCCAGCGTGGGATTATTTATATTGACGAAATTGACAAGATTACCAGAAAATCAGAAAATCCTTCCATTACCCGGGACGTGTCCGGGGAAGGCGTGCAGCAGGCGCTTTTGAAAATTCTGGAAGGGACTGTGGCAAGCGTGCCGCCCCAGGGGGGGAGGAAGCATCCCCAGCAGGAACTGATACAGATTGATACCACCAATATCCTGTTTATCTGCGGCGGGGCATTTGAAGGGCTGGACAAAATCGTGGAAAACAGGATGGATCAGAAGTCCATGGGCTTTAATGCGGAAATTGCAGATAAGCGGGAGAAGGATTTAGGCGTCATCTTCAAACATGCACTGCCGCAGGATTTTGTAAAATTCGGCCTGATCCCAGAGTTTGTAGGGCGTGTCCCGGTAACGGTATCGCTGGAAGCTTTGGATAAGGCGGCGCTGGTGCGTATCCTGAAAGAGCCGAGGAATTCCCTGCTCCGCCAGTACCAGGCGCTGTTTGAGCTGGATGGGGTTTCCCTGAACTTTGACGAGGATGCCATAGAAGCGATTGCAGAAAAGACGTTAAAGCGTAAAACAGGGGCGAGGGGGCTCCGGGCAATCGTAGAGAAAGTATTGATGGATTTGATGTACCGTGTCCCATCGGATGAATCCATTACACATTGCAATATCACGAAGGCAGCCGTGGAGGATGCCCAGGAAGTGGAGATTGCGTACGGCAGTTTAGGGAAGTCGAAATCTGCCTGAGGAGAGATAACATGAAGGAAGAGTACAGAAAAGTTCCAGCAGTGGCACTACGGGGAATGGCGATACTCCCCGGTATGGTGGCACATTTTGATGTGAGCAGAAACCGGTCTGTCCGTGCGCTGGAAGCAGCCATGATGGATGACCAGATGGTATTTCTGGTAACACAGAAAAACGTAGAAAAAGAAGATCCGGAACTGGAAGATTTATATACTGTTGGGATTATTGCAGTTATTAAGCAAGTCATTAAGATGCAGAACAATGTGGTGCGGGTGCTGGTGGAGGGAGAAACCCGCGCCCGTCTGCTGTCCATGGAACAGGAAGAATGCCTTCTGGCAGAAGTAGAGCCGCTGCAGAGGGACGAGGAACTGATGGCGGTGGAAATCCAGGAAGCCATGCTGCGCGGCATACGGGAAACCTTTACCCGTTACTGTATGCTGAACCCAAAGCCGGGGAAAGAGCTGGCAAGGCAGATGATAGAAATTACAGATTTGGATAAGCTGCTGGACCATATTGGCAATAACCTTCCGGTAGGGTACGAGCAGAAGCAGCGGATTCTGGAAGCAAATTCCCTGCAGGAACGGTATGAAACCTTGATGATCATTTTGCTGAATGAAATCAACATCATCCAAATCAAGACGGAGTTCCAGACAAAAGTCAAGGAAAAAGTCGATAAAAACCAGAAAGAATACATCCTGCGGGAGCAGATGAAGCTAATCCGGGAGGAACTTGGGGAAGACAACACCATTTCGGAAGCAGAGCATTATCAGGAGGAAACCAACAAGCTGGAAGCAGATTCTGAGGTTAAGGAGAAGCTGGAAAAAGAGATTGAACGGTTTAAAAGCGTGTCCATCAATTCCTCGGAAAGCGCAGTTATCCGCGGCTATATTGAAACCCTGCTGGAGCTGCCCTGGAATAAGGTGTCTAAGGATAACCGGAATCTGGAGGATGCAGAACGGATTCTGGACGAGGACCATTACGGCATGGAAAAGGTTAAGGAACGGATGCTGGAATTTCTGGCAGTGCGGAACCTGACAAAAAAAGGGGACAGCCCCATTATCTGTTTAGTAGGCCCGCCGGGAACCGGGAAAACCAGCATAGCAAAATCCGTGGCCCGCGCCTTGGACAAAAAATATGTGCGCATTAGCCTGGGGGGCGTAAGGGATGAAGCAGAAATCCGTGGCCACAGGAAAACTTATGTAGGGGCGATGCCCGGGCGGATAGCCAACGGGCTGAAAAATGCCGGGGTGAAAAACCCCCTGATGCTTCTGGATGAGATTGATAAAATCAGCACCGATTACAAAGGGGATACGGCATCAGCTTTGCTGGAAGTATTAGACAGCGAGCAGAACAGCAAGTTCCGGGACCATTATGTGGAGCTGCCCTTGGACCTGTCCGAGGTATTGTTTATTGCCACGGCCAATTCCCTCCAGACCATCCCAAAGCCTTTGCTGGACCGTATGGAAATTATTGAAGTCAGCAGCTATACGGAAAATGAGAAAGCCCATATTGCAAGGGAGCACCTGATTGCAAAGCAGATGGAAAAGAACGGATTGAAAGAAGGGCAGATTTCTATTAGCGACCGTGCGTTGGAACGGTTAATCCGGGGCTACACAAGAGAAGCAGGCGTGCGGAACCTGGAACGTAAAATCGGGGAAATCTGCCGGAAAGCGGCAAGGGTTATTTACCAGGAAAATAAAAGAAGCGTTAAAGTATCCGAAAATAGTTTAGAAAAACTGCTGGGAAAAGAAAAATATAATTATGACTTAATTAATGAATCTGACGAAATTGGGATTGTGCGCGGGCTGGCTTGGACAAGCGTAGGGGGCGATACCCTCCAGATTGAAGTAAACATTATGCCTGGGAAAGGGGAATTCCAGCTTACGGGGCAGCTTGGGGATGTCATGAAGGAATCTGCCAAAGCTGGTATCAGCTATATCCGTTCCGTCAGCGGGGAATACCAGATTGGAAAAGAATTTTTCCAAGAGTGGGATATCCATATCCATATCCCAGAGGGGGCGGTCCCGAAAGATGGGCCTTCCGCCGGGATTACCATGGCTACCGCAATGCTTTCTGCCATTACCAAACGCAGGGTCCGCAAAGATGTGGCAATGACTGGTGAAATTACCCTCCGCGGCCGGGTTCTCCCTATTGGCGGTCTGAAAGAGAAAATCCTTGCGGCAAAAAATGCCGGCATTAAAACCGTCTGCGTGCCTAAGAAAAATGAGCCGGATGTGGCGGAGATTGCCCAGGAAATCAAGAAAGGCCTTGAGATTGTCTTTGTAGAGAATATGGAGCAGGTGCTTAAGGCAGCATTGGTACCGGAATGAGAGAAAAGCTGCAGGAGGGCAGTCCAGCCCATGGGACTGATACCATAGACAGCTTAAGGGGATAACAGGCGGGGCTTGGGAAGTGAGGTAAAGAATGGTAATAAAGACAGTAGAATTGGAAACCGTGTGTGGGATCACAAGTAAGCTGCCAGAAAATGAGAAACCAGAGGTAGCGTTTGCCGGGAAATCCAATGTAGGGAAATCCTCCCTTATCAACGGCCTGATGAACCGGAAATCCCTTGCCCGGACGTCGGCGCAGCCGGGGAAAACGCAGACCATCAATTATTATAATATCAACCAGCAGATGTATTTTGTGGATTTGCCCGGGTATGGCTATGCCAAAGTCCCCACCCGGGAAAAAGAAAAGTGGGGGAGGATGATTGAGAATTATTTGCATACTTCCCACCAGCTTAAGGCGGTGTTCCTGCTTATTGACATCCGGCACGAGCCGTCTGGCAACGACAGGCAGATGTACGAATGGATTGTTTACCATGGCTTTGACCCGATTATCATTGCCACCAAGCAGGATAAGCTGAACCGCAGCCAGATTCCGAAACACATTAAGATGATACGGGATGGCCTGCATGTAAAGCCCGGGACCTACGTATTTCCTTATTCCGCCCTGACGAAGCAGGGCAGGGACGAGATCTGGGCATTTATCGACGGGATGCTTGGCTTTGCGGAGGAAGTTCCGGAAGATGGGAACAGCTTTTTGCAGGACAGGGAAGGGAACTGCTCCCCAACAACAGGGGGTGCCATGCAGGAGCCTTCGCCGGAACAAGAGGGCGGGCAGGCCAAAACCCGGACGAGGAAACCAAGGAGGAAAGCTGGGGACCTTCCAAAAAAACTGAGGAAAAAGAAAGAAGCAAAACAGTTGGGACCCGCTGGAACAAAGAAAAAGAATAGCCCTGCAAAAACAGGAGGGAAGCGTGGGAAAAAATAAATATCTGTTTGTACTTTGGATGCTGCTTGCCATAACTTTGGCAGGCGGTATTTTTACGGGGATCTATGTAAAGTCAGGAAACCAGGATGGGGATGACGGGAAAATACAGGTTGTCACTTCGTTTTATCCAGTCTATATTGCCGCAAAAAACATTGTGGAAGGAAGCAAAGGGGTGGCGTTGGAAAATTTAAGCGAGCCCCAGACAGGGTGTATGCATGATTACCAACTGACGCCGCAGGATATGATTATGCTGTCAAAGGCAGATTTATTTCTTGTGAATGGCGGCGGAATTGAAAGCTTTTTATCGGATGTAGGGAAATCGTATCCAGAGCTTTCTATCCGGGCGGCGGCGGAAGGCCTTTCCTTGTTGGAAGAATCTGGCCAAGGGAGCGGAGGCCATTCCCACGGTGAGGAACGCCCTTCTGGTGATGCAGTTGTTACGGAGGGGGATTTCTATGGAATTAACGCCCATGGTTGGATGGATACCGGAATTTATATAGGAATGGTAAAGAATATTGCAGATTTTATCAGTGAAGCAGATAAAGGGAATCAGGAGCTTTATCAGGAAAATGCAAAAGCTTATTGTGAAAAGATAGAACGCCTTTCTGCCCAGATAGAGGAATTGGAAAAAGAATTAAAGGGAGATATAATAAATGGGAGGTTTACGGGAAAGAATATCGTGATTTTCCATGAAGCGTTTGCCTATGTAGCGGAGCAATATGGCCTGACAGCCGTTTACTGCCTGGACTTGGATGAAGAACGTCAAGTCAGCGCCGGGGAAGTGGCGGACTTGCTGGAGGAACTCACTGAGAACCATGTTTCCGTTGTGCTGGCGGAAGAACTATATGGGAAAGATATGGGGGAAACGGTAGAACAGGAAACAGGCTGCAATGTGTATTACCTTGATACACTGGTACGGGGGGATTACGGGGCAGACAGTTATTTGAAGGCTATGCAGAAGAATATTGATATTATGCGGGAAGCGCTGCAATAGTTTCTGCCTGCAGGCGATAGGGAAAATAGCTTTTACATGGGCATTAGGCGTTTGGAATGGGAGGTGGGAACTTGCGTAAAATGATTAAGCCCTGCGGGCTCCACTGCATCAAGGTAAAGCACCTTGGGGTAACCTTGGGGCAGCAGGTAATTTTGGAGGATATTAACCTGCATATCCACTGCGGGAGCCTGAATGTGGTGGTAGGCAGGAACGGCGCCGGGAAATCTACTTTTATCCGGGCTGTCTTAGGGGAAACGCCCCATACAGGGACCATTGAGTTCAAAGACCGGGAAAATGGCCGCATCCAGAAGCTGAAGATGGGGTATGTCCCCCAGTCGCTGAACATCGAAAAGCAGACGCCAGTCAGCGTTTACGACATGATAGCATCCTACCACAGCAGCCTTCCGGTATTTCTGGTGAAAAGCAGGAAAATGCAAGAAAAAATTCTGGAGTGCCTGAATATTTTTGAAGCGGGCTATCTGCTGGACAAGCAGGTCTGCAACCTTTCTGGCGGGGAACTGCAGCGGGTGCTTCTTTCCATGGCAATTATGGATTCCCCTAACCTGCTGCTGCTGGATGAGCCGGTATCTGGGATTGACCAGAACGGGATGGAACTGTTTTACCAGACGATTTACCAGCTTAAGGTGGACTATGACCTTGCCATTATCCTGATTTCCCATGATTTGGACTATGTAAAACGGTATGCGGACAAAGTAATCCTGCTGGATAAAACCATTTTGCGGCAAGGCAATGCAAAGGAAGTGTTCCAAAGTGAGGAATTTGCAGAGGTATTTCAGGTAAAGTAAAGGAGGGAAGGCAAATGGGGATGTTCGCATGGCTGCAATATGATTTTATGAGGTTTGCGTTTCTGGCAGTGCTGATTATTACGCCCTTGTTTGGGCTGATGGGAACTATGGTTGTCAACCGGAAAATGGCCTTTTTTTCTGATGCGCTGGGGCATTCTGCTTTGACAGGGATTGCGGTTGGGGTCGTGCTTGGGGTGGGAAATACAGACTTTTCCATGGCGGTATTTGCCATTGTATTTGCCTTGCTGCTGAACCAGATTAGCAGCCGGGTAGCAGCTTCTACCGATACGGTTATTTCCGTCTTTTCCTCCTGCAGCATTGCCATCGGGCTGGCGATTTTATCCAAGGGAGGGAATTTCAGCAAATATTCCAGCATCCTGGTAGGGGATATCCTGAGCATTACGCCCAAAGAAATATTATCCCTTGTTTTTATTTTTGCAGTAACCCTTGTGTTTTGGCTGTTTTGCTTCAATAAGCTGCTGGCAGTCAGCCTGAACCGGACGCTGGCAGGGAGCCGCCATATTTCCGCGGCATGGATGGAAAACCTCTTTGCAGTCCTGACGGCGCTGACTGTTATGGCGTCCATCAAATGGGTAGGGATCCTGATTATCAATGCCCTGCTGATCCTCCCGGCGGCGTCTGCCCGGAATATTTCTGAAAATATGCGGGAATACCATTTCTTTTCTGTCTTATTTTCCATGTTTTCCGGTGTGCTGGGGTTAATAATTTCCTATTTTGTAAATGTGGCTACAGGGCCTGCCATTGTGATCCTTGCTTCTGCCATTTATTTTACTACTTATGTATGGGGGAGGAAACATAACCTGTAAGGCAATTTCAAAGAGCGGTGTTGCCTAAACCTGCCAGAAGGATTTTTTCCTGTCCTTTACGGGCGGATGGTTTTATGGTAAAATGCCCATAGGCATTATATAGAAAGGACGCGCCAAGGGCGCAGAAACCATGAGTGAAAAAATTTTAGCAGTAGCAGCAGGACACGAAATTACAGAACAGGAGCTGAACAATTTAATCAGCAATTATCCGCCGGAGCAGCAGATTTATATGTCAAGCCCCCAGGCAAAACAGCAGGTATTAGACCAGCTAATTGCTTTCCACCTGTTCCATAAGATGGCAGTGGAGGAGGGGATTACCAAGTCCAAGGAGTATGAGGAACTGGTAGAAAAGGTAAAAGTGGAGCTTGCCAGCCATATGGCGGCTACCAGCGTAGTGGAGGGGATTCAGGTCACCGAAGAAGCAGAGCGGGAATTTTATAAGGAAAATCAGGATGCCTTCCAGGAGAAGGCGCAAGTCAGCGCAAGGCATATTTTGGTGGAAACCGAAGAACAGGCGGAGCAGATAGCAGAAGAACTCACCCAAGGCCTTGGCTTTGCGGAAGCAGCCGGGAAATATTCCACCTGCCCTTCCAAGGAAAAAGGCGGCGATTTGGGCTGGTTTGGCAAAGGGCAGATGGTGCCGGAATTTGAAAAAGCAGCTTTCGGCGGGGAAATTGGCAAAACCGTTGGCCCGGTAAAGACCCAGTTTGGGTACCACCTGATTTTGGTGGAGGACAGGAAAGAAGCCAAGGCGCGCTCCTTTGAAGAAGTACAGGGCCAAATCCACCAGCAGCTTATCCAGGGGAAACAGCAGGCGGCTTACGACGCCAAGGTGAAAGAGCTGGAGGAAGCTTACGGGGTAGAGCGCAAAGAGTGGTAATATGGCAGGAAAGGTTCAGAGGAGTTTGAGTTTCCCCATTTTTTACTTTATAGGAGATTGCGTCCTATAAAGCAAAATGCTCCGCAAGGATGCGCACTCGCACGAGGGGAATTATGTCGCTAAAGCGACCGTGCTCGGCGCGCAAAGTGTCCAAGCCCCTCATGAGTGAGGGGTTCGGGGAGTTGAAGTGGGCTTGCCCACTTTGTTCTAATAGCCAATATGATAGTGCCAAAAGGTCTTGCTGCCTTTGGCACTATAAATCATAAAATGGGGAAACTCAAACCATAGGAGCAGCAATATGAAGCAGTCTACAAAATATTTAAAAATATTGGTAAACCTGCTGGTGGCATTGTTTACCATTGTGTGCCTTTGTTTTGTTTTTCCAAAGTTAATCGTTTTTTTCATGCCCTTTGTGGTGGGATGGATTATTTCCATGATCGCTAACCCGTTGGTGCGTTTTTTGGAAAAAAGGGTGAAGATTGTCCGAAAGCACGGCTCCATGATGATTATTATTGGTGTGCTTGCGGCCGTGATTGGGCTGGGATACCTTGGAGTTTCCCGGCTTTTTGTGGAAGCCGGGAACTTGATTGCCCACCTGCCCCAGATGTATGGGAACCTTCAGGAGGATTTCGAGGAAATCGGGCGGAACCTGGAAGTGTTCTACAGCCGCCTGCCGGAAGATACCCAGAAACAGCTCGCAGAAATCGGCTCGGACTTTACTGGTTACCTGGGCGGGCTGGTGCAGGCCATTGGGGAGCCAACCTTTGCGGCGGCAGGAAACTTTGCCAAAAATGTGCCTGCAACTCTGATTGCTATTATTATGAGCATCCTTTCCGCCTATTTTTTCACTGCGGAGCGGGACGCTATATTGGCAGAGGTGAAGAAGAATGTGCCTGCCAGCGTCTGGGACCGGGTTTCCGGGGTGATCTATGACTTAAAACGGGTGGTAGGAGGTTATTTCAAGGCCCAGTTCAAAATCATGGGAGTGGTCTATGTGCTTCTGGTAATTGGGCTTTTTATCCTGCATATGGACTATGTGCTGCTGGTAGCATTCCTGATAGCGTTTCTGGACATGCTGCCTTTTTTTGGGACAGGGACGGTGCTGTGGCCCTGGGCTGCCATCAAAATTCTTTCCGGCGACTACCGGATTGCGGTGGGGCTGATTATCCTCTATGCAGTCACCCAGATTGTCCGGCAGGTTATCCAGCCGAAGATTGTAGGGGACACCATTGGCATGAACCCGCTGGCAACGCTGATTTTTATGTATATTGGGTATAAAGTCAGCAGCATTGGAGGGATGATTGTTGCAGTCCCAGTCGGCATGATATTGATAAACCTCTATCAGTCCGGGGTGTTTGACAACCAAATCCGGTGCATCCGGGAATTGGTAAACGATATTAACGAATTTCGGAAGTTTTAGGGGCAGCAGCCCCCAAGATTCTTTCGCCCTGCCTGCATATGCCTTGGAAAAGGTCACCATTCCCTGTGCTTTCCCAGCAGCAAAGCCAAAGCTCCGGCCGCCATCATCCCCTGGCTGAACAGCAAGCCCCACAAATACCCTTTAATCCCAGCCACAGGGATCACAAACAGCACAAACCCAATCCGTATGCCAAGCCCCAGCACATTCAGGAAAAAGGTGGAAGTAGTCCGGCCCAGCCCGTTCAGGATGCTGTGGAGGGTTGTGGAAAGGTACAAAAATGGGCAAATCCAGCCTAAAATCACAATAAATGTCCCAGCCAGATCATTTCCAAAGAGGAATCCCCCCATCCATTTCCCAAGGGCCAAAAACATCATCGTGCACCCGAACCCAAGGAGCAGGCTAAAAAAGCAGGTCCGTTTAATCAGCGTCAGGATGTAGCGGAAATCCTTTTTTTCCTGCGCTTCTGCAATGGCAGGGAGGAGCATTACGGATACGGAGTTTGTCAGTACCGATGGGAACAGCACCATAGGAAGCGCCATGCCGGTAAGGATGCCGTAGACGCTTAAGGATTCCGAGGGGGAGTAGCCATATTGGCGCAATTGCCCGGGAATCATGACGGCTTCCATGCTTTGCAGCAGGTTTACAAGGACACGGTTTGCGCTTAAGGGCAGGGACATGCAGAAAATTTGCCGGAGGGCCAACAGGCGGCTGCCCCGGTTTTTTTTCCGCCGCAGGAAGCTGACGGAAAATAAGGTAGCGGCAATTTCCCCTACAACCATGCCCCAAATTATCAGGTTTAGGGAGATGGACTGGTGTTTTTCCATGGAAATCTCAAAAAACAGCCACACGCTGGCTACCCGCGCCGCCTGCTCCAGAAGCTGGGATGCCGCAGGCACAAATGTTTTTTTCAGCCCATAGAAATAGCCGTTGATGCAGGCGTGGACTGCTGCAAAGGGGATGGTAAGGGCAAGGATTTCAAGGAGCGGGGCGCACCGGGGTTCTTCCAGGAACTGGGCCGCAATCAGACCGGAAAACCGGTAGAGGAACACCGTGCAGCAGCCTGCAAGGGTCAGGGAAAGGGTAAGCCCTGCGGTTAAATAGCATTTCTCATTGCAAAACTTTTTCTGGCAGTAGGCCGAATCAGATGTGTTGCAGCCTGAGCTGGCTGCCTGCGCCACAAACCGGGAAATGGCGGTCTGTATGGCGGAGGAAGTCAGGGAAATGGTGAGCACATGGATGGGGAACGTAAGCTGGTAAATCCCCATCCCCTCTGCACCAATCCTCTGGGAAAGGAATATTCTATAGAAAAAGCCAATCAGCCGGGCCAGCAGCCCCGACAGGGTAAGGAGCAGCGTCCCGGCCACCAGTGGGTGGCTGCGCAGGGATTTTACATTCATAATGCCTCCAATATGCAATACAAGATTAGTTCAGTGTATGAAAAAGGGCGGGGAAAAATGAATGAAAAAAGGAACTTGACAGCACAATAAAATCATGGTACTATTCGTTTGTGGCAAATCCCGACTAAAATACTCGGAATTATGATAAGAGGTGGTAAGTTGAAGTTATCTACAAAAGGGAGATACGGTCTGAGGGCCTTTATTGATTTGGCAGTCTGGGGGGAAGAACGGCCAGTTTCCCTCGTTAGCATTGCCAAGCGGCAGGAAATTTCAGTCAGCTACTTGGAGCAGCTTATGGCAAAGCTGAAAAAAGCAGGGCTTGTCACAAGCGTGCGTGGAGCCAACGGCGGCTATACGGTAGCAAGGCCGGTGGAAGAAATTTCCGTGGGGGATGTGCTGCGGGCATTGGAAGGGGACATTACCCCGGTGGAATGTGCGGGGATTGGCAGCAGCCAGCAGTGCACAAGTTCCTCCCAGTGCGTCAGCAAAATTGTCTGGAAACGCATTAACGACAGCATCAATGAAACGGTGGACAGCATTAATATAGGGGAATTAGTAAGGGAAAGCAAACGGCGGGACTAGGCGCAGGGATTTGGCGTGGAAATGGGGATGTACGGCACAGGCGCATGTTCAGGAAAACCTGTGGCTAGGAGAAAGGAAAGGAATGGGTATCAACATGGGAAAAATGATATATTTGGACAATGCAGCAACTACAAAGACAGCGCCGGAGGTGGTGGAAGCAATGCTCCCGTATTTTACGGAATTTTACGGGAATGCCTCAACCGTCTATGAATTCGGCGCAAAGAGCAAGGAAGCAGTGTCGAAGGCAAGGGAAACCATTGCAAACGCCATCGGCGCAAAGGAAAATGAGATTTATTTTACCGCTGGCGGCAGCGAAGCCGACAACTGGGCCATCAAGGCAACGGCAGAAGCTTACCAGGGCAAAGGGAAACATATCATTACCAGCAAGATTGAGCACCATGCCGTGCTCCATACCTGCCAGTGGCTGGAGCAGAACGGGTTTGAGGTCACTTATTTGGACGTAGACGAATTTGGCCTGGTGAAGCTGGAGGAGTTAAAGAGAGCCATCCGGCCCGACACCATCCTGATTTCCATTATGTTTGCAAATAATGAAATCGGGACTATAGAGCCGGTGGAGGAAATCGGGAAAATTGCAAAGGAGCACGGCATCCTGTTCCACACAGACGCCGTACAGGCATTCGGGCAGGTACCCATCGACGTGGACGCCCTGAATATCGACATGCTCAGCAGCAGCGGCCATAAGCTGAACGGCCCTAAGGGCATTGGGTTCCTCTATATCCGGAAGGGCATTAAAATCCGCTCTTTCCTCCATGGGGGCGCACAGGAGCGCAAGCGCAGGGCAGGAACGGAAAATGTACCAGGCATCGTAGGCTTTGGGAAGGCCGTGGAGCTTGCGGTGGCAAATATGGAGGAACGCACCGGGAAAGAGCAGGAACTGCGGGATTATCTGATGGACAGGGTGCTGAAGGAAGTGCCTTTCACCCGGGTAAACGGGGACAGGGTGCGCCGCCTTCCCAACAATGTGAATTTCTGCTTCCAGTTTGTGGAAGGGGAATCCCTGCTGATTATGCTGGACATGAAGGGCATCTGCGGATCCTCCGGTTCTGCATGTACCTCTGGATCCCTGGATCCCTCCCATGTGCTCCTTGCTATTGGGCTGCCCCATGAAATTGCCCATGGGTCCCTGCGGCTGACGCTGGGGGAGGACACCACCAAAGAGGACATTGACTATACGGTAGGGGCCATTCAGGAAATCGTAGGCCAGCTTAGGGAAATGTCCCCGCTTTATGAGGATTATATGAAAAAGCATAGCAATTAAGATACAGGATTAGGGTGTCAGAAGGGTGCTTTTGATGCTCTAATCAATACAAATAAGAATATTTGGAGGAAGAACCATGTATAGTGAAAAGGTAATGGACCATTTTAAGAACCCAAGGAATGTAGGGGAAATCGAAAATGCCAGCGGCGTAGGGACGGTAGGGAATGCAAAATGCGGCGATATCATGCGCATTTTCCTTGACATTGACGGCGATGGCGTCATTCAGGACGTGAAATTCAAGACGTTTGGCTGCGGCGCAGCCGTGGCAACCAGTTCCATGGCTACCGAACTGGTAAAGGGCAAGACCGTAGAGGAGGCCCTGCAGGTAACGAACAAGGCGGTTATGGAAGCTTTAGACGGGCTTCCTCCAGTGAAGGTCCACTGCTCCCTGCTGGCAGAAGAAGCCATCCATGCAGCCCTTTGGGATTATGCAGAGAAAAACGGCATTAAGATTGAAGGACTGGAGCAGCCAAAGAATGATATCAGCGAGGAAGACGAAGAAGAGGATTACTAAAACCATATGGGGAAAAAGAAAGTTGTAGTAGGCATGTCCGGCGGCGTGGACTCCTCCGTGGCCGCATGGCTGCTGAAAGAGCAGGGCTATGAAGTTATTGGCGTCACCATGCAGATTTGGCAGCAGGAGCCAGAACAGGCCATGGAAGAACAGGGGGGATGCTGCGGCCTGACTGCGGTGGAGGACGCAAGGCGGGTGGCGGCAATGCTTGGGATTCCCTACTATGTGATGAATTTCCGGGAAGAATTCCAGAAAAATGTCATAGACTATTTTGTAGCGGAGTATTTAAAAGGGCGGACCCCTAACCCCTGCATAGCCTGTAACCGGTATGTGAAATGGGAATCCCTCTTAAGCCGCAGCATGGCAATTGGCGCAGACTATATCGCCACCGGCCATTACGCCAGGATCCGGCGCCTGCCAAACGGCAGGTATGCGCTGCAGAAATCAGCTACGGAGGACAAGGACCAGACGTATGCCCTCTATAACCTGACCCAGCATCAGCTTGCCCATACCCTGATGCCGGTGGGGGATTATACCAAGGAAGAAATCCGCGCCATGGCGGTGCAGATTGGGCTGCGCACTGCAAATAAGCCGGACAGCCAGGAAATCTGCTTTATCCCAGACCATGATTATGCCGGCTTTATCGAACGGGAGCAGAAGGGAAATGTGCCGCCGCCGGGGAATTTTGTTACAAAAGATGGCAGAATATTGGGCCGGCACAAAGGCATTACCCATTATACCATCGGACAGCGCAAGGGGCTTGGAATAGCCATGGGAGTCCCTGTGTTTGTGTCAGAGATCCGTCCGGACACCAACGAGGTTGTCCTTGGCAGCAATGAGGAAGTATGTGGGGTATCCCTTTATGGGGACAAGCTGAACTTTATGTCTGTCCCGGATTTGGATGGCGAGCTTGAGGCAGTAGCCAAAATCCGCTATAACCATGCAGGGACGCCCTGTACCATCCAAAAAGCCGGGGAAGATAAGGTGTTCTGCCAGTTCCATGCCCCTGTCCGCGCCATTACGCCCGGGCAGGCAGTGGTATTTTATGACGGGAATATTGTGATAGGGGGCGGGACAATCCTGTAACCCTGTGCTTAGGCTGTGCGCACCCAGCACAGCCTTATTCTTTGTTCTAGTAAAGACCTCATTTACAGCCTGCAGGGGATAAAAAACTGTTATTTCTTGGTGGATGTAAGAATATGATTGCGAAAAACAGCATTTACTAGTATGATAGTAAAGAACCCTTGGAAGGGCCGGCTGGCTTTTAAGTCCCCCAAGGGGCGGAATGAGGTATCCCCAAAACGTAAAAGAAAAAGAAAGTGATGCAGGAACTATGGAAAGTAACATGGAAAAATTACAAAAGTTTTTCAACGCAATCCTTCTGCTGCTCTGCTTAGTCCTCTGCGCAGCCCTGTTCAAAGGCTATCTGGACGGCGAGTTCCACTCGGTAGAAACATTGCAGCGGTATGTGGCAGGGTTTGGCCTGCTTGCCCCCATCATCCTGATTATGATCCAGGCAGGGCAGGTGGTAGTGCCGGTGCTTCCCGGATTTGTAGGCTGTGCGGCAGGCGCCGCGCTCTTTGGCTGCATGGGCGGCTTCTGGTGCAACTTTATCGGGATTTCCGCAGGCTCTATCCTGGCATTTCTGCTTGCGAAAAAATTTGGCAGGGCTTTTGTCAGCAAAATGTTCCCTGGGAAGCGTTACGAAAAGCTTTCCGCATGGGCCGCGGAAAGCAAATCTTATACGGCAGTCCTGTTCCTGGGGATGGTGCTGCCCCTGTTCCCGGATGATTTTTTTTGTTATGTTACCGGACTTACGAAAATGAGCGCAAGGAAGTTTGCAACCATTATTTTGTTAGGGAAGCCGTGGTGCATTCTGGCGTACAGCATGTTGTTTTCGGCGGCGGTGTAAGGTTTTGGCGCAGCGTGGGGCAGAAGGGGGCATGGGATATTAATCTTTAAGGAACTTAAGAAAAATGGAAAGACTTTTAGGAACAATGGATTTTGGAAAAGGCGGAGGAGATTATGGAAGAAAAAAAGCGGTTATGCGGATATTATAATTACACGGTAGTACTGACCTACCTTGGGATGCTGGCAGGGTTTACCGGCATTACGTTTGCCATGGAAGGGGCTTACCGGCAGACGATTATCTGCCTGATGGCGGCGGGGATCTGCGACATGTTTGACGGCGCAGTGGCGGCTACCAAGCAGAGGGATGCCCGGGAGAAGAAGTTTGGCATACAGATCGATTCCTTAAGCGACCTGATTTGCTTTGGGGTGCTGCCTGCGCTTTTTACCTACCAGATTGGCGGGAAAGGGCATTTGGTATTTCTGGCAGCCAGCTTTTATGTGCTGTGCACTTTGATCCGGTTAGCGTATTTTAACGTGCTGGAGGAGGAGCGGCAGCAGGCGGAAACAGGCTCCCGGAAATGGTACCTTGGGCTCCCTGTGACATCGGCTGCTTTGGTGCTCCCAGTCTTCTTTATTGCAGGAAGGCGCCTGATGCTGCGTGGGGATTTGCTGTTTTCAGCAGTATTAGGGACAATGGCGGCTGCATTTCTTCTGCCAATTAAAATTAAAAAGCCTTATTTGGCAGGGAAAATCGGAATTATTTTTACAGGAGCAGTAGAGTTTACGATTTTATTGTTAGGGTTTGGGTTGGACGTATGAAAAAAGAATCATTGAGCGTTAGGTTTTTATATCAGACAATTCCCGGGCGGCTTGTGCTGAAAGTGCTGACAAGGCCGTTTCTTTCCAAGGCGGCTGGGGCGTATTTGGATTCCCGGCTGTCCCGGTGGCTGGTTCCCTTGTTTATCAAACGGCACAAAATCGACATGGAAGGGTTTGAAAAAAAGTACCGCTCCTTTAACAGCTTTTTTACAAGGAAACGGTGCTTAGAGGAGATAGACATTACGCCGGAGCACTTAATCAGCCCCTGCGACGGCTATCTGAGCATTTACCCTGTCAGCGGGGAACAATCTTACCACATCAAGCATGTGGAATACCGTCTGGAAGAACTTTTAAAAAGCCGGAAGCTGGCTAAGCGGTTTGCAGGGGGCACCTGCCTGATTTTCCGGCTGACGCCCCAGGATTACCACCGTTACTGTTATGTCAGCGACGGCGTGGTAAGGCGCAGCAGGGCTATCCCGGGAAAGCTGCACTGTGTCCGCCCCATTGCCTGCGGGGCTTTTCCGGTTTATGCGGAAAACAGCAGGGAATATACGGAATTAAAGACCCAGCGGTTTGGCACGGTTATCCAGATGGAAATTGGGGCTATGCTGGTGGGGAAAATCTGCAATTACCCAAGGGATGGGCAGGTATTCCAGGGGGAGGAGAAAGGCTATTTTGAATTTGGCGGCTCCACCATACTCCTTTTGCTGGAAGAAGGCAGGCTGGAACTCTCTGAGGAGATGGCAGGGTACATAGGCACAGGGGTGGAAACCAGAATCCGCCTGGGGGAATTGGTGGGGGTCTGCCCCGGCAGGGACTGAACCTCCATTTTGTTATCACAAATGGATTTATTTGTCAAGTCTGTTTTGCCGGGAGATTTTATGTTATAATCCAAAAATAAAAGTCAAGACTTGATTTTTTTCTTGCTATGTGTTATAGGGAGATATGAAAAATATACGTGTACAGGGCAGTGGAGCGGAAAGCAGACGACAACAGAGGGATTACTTCAGATGATTTTAAGTCTTATTTTGAACTGAATAAACGCCCAAAGATGCCAAGGGGCGTGAAAAAGGACTATTCCAAAGACCCCCATTTCTATGGGGTGTCAAGTTTTTTAAAGAAAGAAATTGTGGAGCAGATAATGAAATTTCCTAACCCGAATAAAAAATTGGCAGTGGGATATGTATATAAAGAAGGAGGTCCCCAAGATACAAATAAAGGAAAACAGCATGTGTGCTGGTGGCTGTTCGAAGGCGCAGATGTGAGTGGCTTTTTTTGAAGCTTTGACCGGGGAGATGGAAGAATATGTGGAAAAATTTGATCAGGAATCCCAGGAAGAGGGGGCATATTGGGGTAGGATCCCATATATTGATATGTCCCATTTAAATCTGGAGATAGGAACATGTTTTGATTTAGTCGGGTGTTTTGTGGTACAGCCGTTTACCCTGCCAGAAGTTTCCCAGGATGTAAATTATACGAAATATTGTGAGGAAAAGGTAACGTTAAAAGTGGCGGAAGGCATAGGATCATGGAGCGGTGATGTAATATATAACATTGCGGCATAAAGGTGGGAATTATGGAAAAAAAAGAAGCGGTACGAAGTGTTTTGCAGTTAGAGAAGGTTGTATTTGACAAAATTGAATTTAAACGCCTTGGGTTTTCTTCGGAAAAGGAGTTTGAATTGGAAATACAATCTACAATTTCGCAGCAGGAGGGCAAAAATTCATACCAGGTTACATTAGAATTGATGGGCAATAAACCTGAGGAATATCATTTAGGGATAAGCCTGACAGGGTTCTTTTCCATAGAAGCGGAAGAACTGCTGCCGGAAGAAACCAGAAATGCACTGATAACAAGGAACACAGTTGCGATCTTAATGCCATATCTGCGGAGCGAAGTATCCCTTCTGACGGCGCAGCCTGGTATGGAATGCGTGGTTCTGCCAGCATTTAATATCAATGAAATGCTGCGTGCCTAGAGCGTGCCTGAAAATAATACGGGGTATAAAGGCTGCCACATTGAGGGAAATGGGGGCAGCCTTTTTGGGGTCAGTACACTAGCCGCTTTTGGTTCCGGAAATAAGCAAGGGCTCTGTGCGGTTTTGCCGGACATTAAGATAATTTTTTATGAAGCAACAGAAGGGACAGGAAAAGTTATGGTTTTTTGGGATATGTTTTGCACAAATGTGGCCGGCGTTGCGATCAGCACATTTTTTCTCCTCCTGGCTTCCAGGCTCCTGTTTGGAAGGCGGCTGCACCAGTTTAGGGAACGCAGATGGACAGTGCTGGCTGTTACGGTTCTGTATATCGTATCTTTTGCCCTTGTAGGGACCATATGTTATAAAACAGGCATCTTTGGATGGAAGTACCGCATGGGGAAAATCCTGTTCAACTATATGGGCATGCTGGGTTCTGCCTGCTATTTGTGGTTCCTCTATGGGGAAAGCTTTCCGGTGAGCTGGGTTTCTGCTGTTTTTTTCCAGATGATTGAGGAACTGGCAAGCAGTTTTTCCTTGCTTTTTTCCCAGTCAGGGGAATTTAATTTGGAAATTTTCCATGAACGGATCATTTACCTGTTTTTTACCTACCTGCTGACCCCGATGTTCCATACGGCATTGATCCTGGCGTTTTATAAAAGCGGCGTTGGGGGCATGTGCTGGCAATGGGTGGACCGGAATAAGACCCGCCTGCGCAGCCTTGTCTTTATCAGCATGTATCCTGTCCTGTCCCAGGTCCTGCATATGCTGGTACATGAGGGCAGGAAGGCAGGGGAGGACAATGACATGGTTTCCCTGATGTTTTTTCTGGTGATGTTTTTGGTCCTTAGCTTTGAAGGCAGGGAGGAACTGCACCGGAAGCAGATGAAGGTTAAGCAAGTCAGCCTGCAGCAGCAGGCCGCCTATATTGAAACATTGGAAGGGCTGCAGCAGGAAATGCGCAGGTTCCGCCATGATTATAAAAATATGGTGTCTGGCATATACCTGCAGGCCAAGGAAGGGGACCTGGAGTCCGTCCAGCAGTTTATCCAGGATATGGCGGAGGATTTTGACGTCCAGGTTGGCGTGCAGATCCGGCTGCTGACCCAGCTTGGGAACGTGCACATGCTGGAGGTGAAGGGGCTTTTGCTGGGCAAGATAAAGGAATGCAGCAGGGACCAGATTGAATTTGGGCTGGAGGTGCTGCGCCCATTGGAAAAGACAAGGCTGCGCGCCACGGATTTGTGCAGGTGCCTTGGCATTTTAATTGATAATGCCATGGACGAGGTCCGGGGGAAGGAACGTCCGCAGATACATATTATGGTTAGCTGCCAGGAGGGCTGCACCACTTTCCGGGTAAAAAATAAGCTGTATTCCCAGGTGGATTTCCATAAAATCTGGCAGCAGGGCTATTCTACAAGGGGGACGGACCGGGGGATTGGGCTGGCAAGCTACCGGAATATCCTGGGGCGGTACGAGGATGTTTTTCCCTCCACAGCTATTCAGGATGGATGTTTTGTACAGGAATTAAAAATTCAGGAATGAGGAGTGGGAAAATGCTTCCAATTTACATTTGCGAGGACGACGGCGCTGTCCTTGCCGCACAGAAAGAATATCTGGAAAAACAAATCCTAATCGAAGGTTACGATATGGAGGTTGCCCTGTGCAGCAGGCACCCGGAAGATATTTTAGATGCCGTAAAGGCCGCGCCCCGGCGGGGGATTTATTTTTTGGACGTGGAATTAAAGGGCGAGCCTATGGACGGCTTTTCCCTTGGGCAGGAAATCCGTAAGCTGGACGCAAGGGGTTTCCTGGTTTATGTGACATCTTTTTCCGACCTGGCATTCGAAACCTTCCGTTACCATTTGGAGGCGCTGGATTATATCGTCAAAGGAAACCCGGAAAAAATGTATGGGGGAATCCGGGAAAGCCTTGCAGCCATTACTGAACGCATGGGCAGGGAACAGGGGGAGCAGACGGAATATTTCACAGTGAAAGCCCTGGATGTGGTAAAGCATATCCCAATTGACGAAATTATGTTTTTTGAAACCGCTGGCCGGACCCACCGGATAGAGCTCCATGGGAAATATGACAGGTTTGACTTTATCGGCAGCATACAGGAGTTGGAAACGCAGCTAGGCAGCAGGTTCCTGCGGGTGCACCGCGCTTACCTTGTCAATACTGGGCGGATCTGGGAGCTTGATTTAAAACACCGGGAAATCCTTATGGAAAATGGGGAAAAATGCCTGTTTTCCAGAAATGCCAAGGCCAAGCTCTTACAGGTGGTTTCCTGTCTGTAACTGCCCGGGTTTTTCCATCTGGGCACTGATTCCTGCCATTCAGGCACATATCCACACTCCGACAGAATGCTGTGCTAAGATAGTTCCATCAAACGAAATCACAGAAAGAGGGTTTAGTTATGGAACAAAAAGTACTGCTTCAATTATCACATATTTCAAAGCGTTACCGCACGGAATTGGCCTTAAAGGATATCAGCATCACATTGCACAAAGGGGAAATCCTTGGGTTCTTAGGCCCTTCTGGCGCAGGGAAGACCACCACAATTAAAATCATTACCGGGCAGCTCCGGCAGACTTCCGGGGAAGGGAAAATCCTTGGGGCGGATACTACCAACATCGACGATTCCATTTATGAAAAAATAGGCGTAGTTTCTGACAACAGCGGCATTTATGAGAAAATGAGCGTGTGGCAGAACTTGTCCATGTTTGCCAAAATCTGGCGCGTCCCAAATGCAAGGACCGAAGAAGTGCTAAGGCAGGTAGGGCTTTTGGAGCACCGGAAAAAGCAGGCTGGGAAACTGTCCAAAGGCCAAACCCAACGGCTTGTATTGGCAAGGGCAGTGCTCCATAAGCCAAGGATTTTGTTTTTGGATGAGCCAACCAGCGGCCTTGACCCATCTACGGCGGTGTCCATCCATAAAATGCTTTTGGATTTGAAACAGGAAGGGATGTCCATTTTCCTCACCACCCACAATATGGAAGAAGCTGCCAAGCTGTGCGACAACGTGGCGCTCCTCCATCAGGGAAAAATTGTGGAATTCGGCTCCCCGCAGGAGCTTTGCCTGAAATACAATAAAAACAAACGGTACCAGGTACTGCTTAACAACAAACATGAAGCAGTCCTTGTGCAGAACCCGGAGAATATTGCAAAAATTTCAGAATGGATGGAAAAAGACGAGATCCAATGCCTGCATTCCTGCGAGCCTACCTTGGAGCACGTGTTCCTGCAGGTGACGGGAAGTTCCCTGAATGTGTAAAGGCTGGGAAACACGAAACGATCTGATTATGTAAAAGGAGTACGAACATGGAAAATATCAATAAATTAGCAGCGGTAGCCCGCATTAAATGGATTTGCATTAGCCGGAACACAGCAGTTATGGTAGGCCCGGTCCTGACAGTTGCACTGGTCTTGGCCTGCAAAATCCTTTATGGCAAGAACACAGGCGGGGAGCTTCCGCCCATTCTTACCTCCCTTATATTAAACCTTGGGATTTCCATGAATATCTGCATGGATGGGTTTCTGATGGTCGGCACGGCCATAGCCGAAGAAAAGGAAAAGCATACCCTGCGCGTGCTGATGACGTCCTCTGTCACTGGTTGGCAGTATTTTATCGGCAGCATCCTGTTCCCTTTTGTATTGACTGTGGCAATCAATGGCGTTGTGCTGCTGATTAGCGGGATCCCCCTGGAGCAAGTGCCAATGCTGCAATTCTTTTTTGTCAGCGCGGTTGCAAGCCTGATTAGCTGCGTCATTGGGATGATTGTAGGCATTTGCGCCAAGAACCAGATGAGCGCCAACCTGATTGCCTGCCCCCTGATGCTGGTGCTGATGATGGTCCCAGTATTTGGCAATCTGTCCGAAGGGCTCCACAAGGTGTCGGGGTTCCTTTTTACCGGGGTGCTGACCGGGATGGCAGAAGGGTTTGCCAATGGCGTCCCATATGCCGTAAAGCCGCTGGACATGGCAGTGCTGGGCGGGGAGCTTGTTATCAGCATACTGCTGTTCCTGATACTGTATAAAAGAAATGGATATGAGAAAGAGTGACGCAATTGCCGCGCCTGTGTGGAAGGACATGGGTGCGGTTTTTTATCTTATAGGAAAGACATTGCCACGATAAAGCGTGAAAGTGTCTTTCCTATAAGATAAAAAATAATATGCGCAGGGTCTGCCCCAGCGAAGCGAGGGTACTCGTGCGAATAGAAGATGTCACTGTGTGACCGCACTCGGCGCGCAAAGTGTCCAAGCCCCTCATGATTGAGGGGTAGGGGAGCTGAAGTGGGATTGCCCACTTTTTTATGGGTGAAAGTCCCTAATCCGCCCTAGTAGTGGGAAGGATATAGCCAAGACCAAGGGTGTCCATCGTTATGACACCACAGGAAGCCGCAGAAAAATGGAATGTATCGCTTAGGTGGGTACAACGGCTTTGCAAGGAAAACCATGTTGAGGGAGCCTTAAATATTACTCCGGCGGTTAAATCGTGTGTGGCTTATTCCGCAAAATACTTTTAAGCCAGACGATGCACGAAAAAAGAAAAAGAAAAATAGTTCAAAAAACTTGTAAGATTTTTTGAAATGCGAAGTCTTATAAGTGAGTAGGAGGTGAGAAAGTGGCAGGTTTCGAAGAAGAATTTGAGAAGATTTATATAAAATACTTTAATGATGTATTTCTTTTTCTCAAAAAGCTGTCAAAAGACGAAAGTATTGCAGAAGAAATCACAAGCGAAACTTTTTTTAAGGCAATGCGTTCCATAGATAATTTTCGTGGTGAAACAGATGTCCGTGTCTGGCTTTGCCAAATTGCAAAAAACTGTTATTTCTCCTACTTGAAAAAGCAGCAGCGTGTTGAAAATATTGATGATATTGATTTCCCCGACAATCAAGATACCATTGAGGAACAAATATCAAAGCAATATGATGCGATGCAAATACATCTCCTGTTGCATAATTTAGCTGAACCTTATAAGGAAGTTTTTATGTTACGGGTCTTTGGAGAGTTGAGCTTTAAACAGATTGCAGATATTTTCCAAAAAACAGATAACTGGGCTTGCGTCACTTATCACCGGGCAAGAAATAAAATATTAACTCAAATGGAGGACAAAGATGAATAATAAATGTAATTTAATCAGAGATATCCTTCCGCTTTATGTAGAAGACATGGTAAGTACGGATACACGAGAGTTTGTTAGTGAACATCTCGAACATTGTGAAGCGTGCCGTGCAGAGTTTGAACATATGCGGAAACCCGCAGACATTATCCCAGACGCTGATATTGTTCCGCTAAAAAGAATAAAAAAGGAGTTATTTATCAAACGCCTTCAGACTGTTTTTTTAACAGCGATTTTGGCATGTGCCATAGTAACGGTTCTCTTTGGAATTTTAACATCACCTAAATTTTTTCCCTATTCCGATGACTTGTTCAATGTTAATAGTGGTGCTGACGGGAGCATTACCATCGCCTTTGATAATAAGGTAACAGGTTATAGCTGTATGAAAGAGTTTAATGATGAAACAGAGATTTATCAGATAAATGCTTGGACTACGACTTGGGACATATATTCGTCTAATCGTGGAAAACAAAATATGGTTATTCCCTCTGCTAGAGAAACGAACATTCAGATTTTCTATGCTCAAAATGATGGTTCCGAAGATGTATTGATTTATGGGACAAATGATAATGCTTATCAAGACACTGTAACATTGCCAAGACAAATTTTCCTGCCATATTTTATGTTAGCGTTCCTTGTCCTTGTCATACTTGCAGTTCTGCGGTTTTTATTAAAAAACAAGCAAGCAACAATTGTATGGATTGACAGAGCTATACTTTTCCCAATTTCCTATATGGCAGCTCATCTTTGCACAAAAGGAATCAACTTTATGAGTTATTCGTCACAACGAGATTTTTGCGTTATTATTCTGGTTGCTATGCTGTTTTATTTTGCAATGTTGACAGCGAAATCTCTTTATAAAGCAAAGATAGGAACATCACAAAAGAAAGATAGAAATTAACGCTCAATACGTTAAAGGGGTAGACCATGAAAAAATCTATATTTAGGCTAACAGATATGTTAGAGCTAAGTTTTGCATATATTCTCTGCTTTTCTCTAAATTTGCTTTTGGATTATGTAAAGACTTTAGATTTGGATTCTTATCTTCTAAAAGCTTTTTTGAAAAACTTTATTGATTACCAGCCCTTAGTGGTTTCGTTATTTACATTCATTGTGATGGTTTTTCATTATCAAATGCTGCAAAGGAAAAAGGCAGAAATATTTTGCAGAATACTTGTGGGAGGTACTGTATTTCATATCACAACTCGGTATATACGGGATAGCTTAACGATATTAATTCCCGTTTACCTTCTATCGGTTTTAGCAAATGCTTATTTGGATTTCAACTTTTTCAGCAACTTTTACTTAGTTCTCATTTTGATAACATACATACTAATTAGTGCAAGGCAGGTGCGGAAATATGAAAATTTTTAGGTTTATTGTTTCAAAAATATTTTTAAGAAAAGCGATACTTGGCATAGGTATGATTCTGTTGCTTTGCATGGCGAATTACATAACCTTTACTGCTGCTCGTTCAATTTTATCAACTTTTCAAGGGTATCAGGAAACAAAATATATCAATCAAGAAGGAATTTACATCGCTAATTTAGACCCAAACAGTCATATGGATATGGGTCTAATTAACGAAAATGGAATACAAGCAGTATACGACTATTTGAACAATAACTTTAATTATGCTTTTTATACAGATGGATTTATTGCATCCATATCTAACACTGATGATATGGAAATATCATTAGGCTATATGAATGAGGAGTATTATAAATTAAATCAATTTGAGCTTTCACAAGGGGCAGATGTAGATTTTAATTACCAATTTGATGGGGAAATACCAGTTTTAATAGGAAAAGGGTTAAGTACAACATACCCCGTTGGGTCAAAAATAAAAATTGAAGAATCTATCCTTGGACAACCAATAACTCTAAAAGTTCAAGGGGTTTTGAAGCAAAATGCTTACCATTCCAATTATTATGCTCTCAATTCCAAGACATATTACAATTTTTCGATTCTCGTTCCTGTGAATGAGGAATTTATGAATCACGCAAATATAGACCTTCGATTAAATGGTCTCATGGATATTACAATTCTGCAAAGCACAAAAGAACAAATAGCAGATTTAGGTGAGGTTATCGAAGATAATTTGGGCTTAAAATTTAATTTCTTTAGCCAACAGGAAAATTATGATTATTTCAATGAGTATTATCTTCATACCTTAAAAATCATAAGCATAACAGCCTTTGTTTTGCTTGTAGTTATAACTTGTCTTTCTGTTTGGAACGCATTAGTCAGTGTCCGTTTAATGTTAAAAGAATTTACAATCAATCTGTTGGTTGGATTAAGTTATTCAAAGTTAAAAAAAATTTTTTATGGTTATTTCGGGATACTTTCGTTTATTAACCTAATAGTTATTTTTATAATCACTGCTTTTGACAGATATGGATGCTGGCTAAGAAAAGATGCCACCTTTGCCACATATGGATTATTTGGTTTGATAGGTATGGACTGGTTGGCTTTATTGTTAGTAGCTGCTTCTGATATTCTTATCGGAGTAATTGCTGCGGAGAGTATGTTATGGAAAATCAAAAAAATTCCAATTTCCTTGGGGGTGTTACAATGACAAAAATTATTGATTTAAGCGTGAAAGAAAAAATCTATGAAAGCAAAAAAGCACAGATTTCAATATTAAATGACTTCAAACTTGAAGTCGCAGATGGTGAAAAAATTGCCATTGTAGGCGAATCTGGAGTAGGAAAAAGCTCTTTGCTTAATATTATCGGATTGATAGATAGAAACTATAACGGTGAATATGCTCTTTTGGGTTCACTCACTAATAATCTACATACAAATGAGTTAGCACAATGGCGAAATCAAAAGATTGGTTTTATTCTTCAAGAATCAGCACTTATCAATTCTTTGACGATTGAAGATAATATTAAATTGCCTTTACTTTACGCAGGCTCTGGGAAAAAAGAGTTTAAGCCAGAGGATTTCGAAAGTGTAGTTGATGCAATCGGTATTAAACCAATATTAAAAAAGAAGCCGCTTGAATGTTCTGGCGGAGAAAAAGCCAGGGCTGTATTTGCCAGAGGAATCATTATGAAACCTCAAATTATTTTGGCTGATGAGCCAACAGCGTCTCTGGATATGGAGAACAGAGAAAGAATTGTAACCCTGCTTTTTAAAATGAACAAAGAATTTAACACGACTATTATTACTGTAACCCATGATTTGGAAATAGCGAATCGTCATGATAGAGTAATTCATCTTGAAAAAGCCGATAAAATTGACAAGCGTAGAGGTAAGTTCCTTAATGTCGGCTATTTCCCGAAGTGTGCGGAGTACAAGCCTTAAATCCACTGCCCGCTGTTCAGCGTTCTGCTCAAACACCTTTTCAATCAGCCTGCCGGCTCTGCGTATTATGCGTCTTGCTTTTTGGTGATATGTTGTTTCATCAACCAAATATAAGAGGCAGGCAACTTATAACCTAATTCTTGTTCCACGCGGGCAATTAGTTCATCGGAAGGCGGTTTGCTCACATATTCTTCCAATGCATATGCACTGTCTTCCCAAAAATTCGTAAAATCAAAGCCCTCAAACATATTTTCTCCCGCTTTCTTAGCTGAAATTCCAGTATTTCCCAAATTTAGAAATATGTTCCTCCTTTTTCACACATGTTTCTAGTGGAACAAACGCAAAATAAAAGCAATGCAAACATAAAAAGGAGGAACCACATGCGAAACATCATCAACCTGAACCAGAAGTGGAAATTTTCCAAAGAAAACGGTCCGCTCCCAGAAAAAATGCCGGAAAGCTGGCAGTCCATAGACCTGCCCCACACTTGGAATTCCGTGGACGGGCACGACGGGAACGGCAATTATGACAGGGGGTGCTATTGGTATGCCAAAACCTTTGAAACGCCCAGGCAGCCGCTGAAAGGAGGGCGCGTGTTCCTTGAAGTCTTAGCAGCCGGCCAACAGGCGACCGTCTATGTCAATGGCAAAGGGGAATTTTACCACGAAGGGGGGTATTCCCTGTTCCGTGCGGACATTACAGACGCCTGCAAGGAAGAAGGGGAAAACCTCCTAGCCATTGCATGCAGCAATGAGAAGAAAAGCAGCGTCTACCCTCAGTCCGCAGATTTTACCTTTTATGGGGGGCTGTACCGGGGCGTGAACTTAATCAGCGTGCCGGACGCCCATTTTGATTTGGAGCATTGGGGCAGCAGCGGGCTTATGGTGTCGCCTTCCCCATGCAGCAATGGCGGGGCAACGTTTAAGCTGGAATCCTGGGTAGTAAATGCAGATGAAAACTTTACCGTTTTATACAGCGTCCGGGATGCAGATGGGAAAGAAGTAGCAAGCGCCGTGCGGCCTGCAGACAGCACGGAAGTGGAGGTTTATGTACCGGATGCCGTTTTATGGGACTGCGAACACCCATACCTGTATACGGTGACAGCCACCTTGCAGCGGCGCAATGAAGCCTACGACGAGGTATCTGCAAGGGCAGGCGTCCGCAGCTTTTCCTGCGACCCGGACAAGGGATTTATTTTAAACGGGATCCCCACGCCCTTAAGGGGCGTAAGCCGCCATCAGGACATGCTTTACAAGGGAAATGCACTGACAAGGGAGGATCACTACAGCGATGCCCGGATGATTAAGGAGCTGGGGGCGAATACCATCCGTCTGGCCCATTACCAGCATTCCAAAGATTTTTACGATGCTTGTGACGAGCTGGGGTTTGTGGTGTGGGCAGAAATCCCATTTATCAGCGTGATGGAGAAGGATCCGGCAGCCCACCAGAACTGCATCACCCAGCTAAAGGAACTGGTGCTCCAGAATTACAACCATCCCAGCATCTGCTTCTGGGGCATTTCCAATGAAATTTTAATCGGCGGCATCTCAGGGCAGTTGGTGGAAAACCATAAGGAACTGAATGAGCTGTGCAAAAGGATGGATAAGACCCGGCTTACCACCATTGCCCATGTTTCCATGACCCCCACCAGCAGCCCGGTGCATGGGATTACAGATGTGGAAAGCTATAACCACTATTTTGGCTGGTATGGCGGGAAAATGGAGGACAATGGGCCATGGTTTGACAAATACCACGCGGAGCATCCAGATATTGCCATAGGGCTTTCGGAATATGGCTGTGAGGGGATTGTTACCTATCATGGGCCAAGCCCTGCCTGCAAGGACTACAGCGAGGAGTATCAGGCTCTGTACCATGAGCATATGGCAAAAGTTCTGGAGGAGCGGCCTTGGATTTGGTCCAGCCATGTGTGGAACATGTTTGATTTTGGGTGCGCAGCCAGAAACGAGGGCGGGGTAGCCGGACGGAACAACAAGGGGCTTGTTACCATGGACCGGAAAACGAAGAAAGACAGCTATTATATTTACAAGGCATACTGGAACAAGGAGCCCATGGTCCATCTCTGCGGCAGGCGGTATGCCCAGAGGGCAGGGGAAACCACGGAAATCCGGATATACTCCAACCAGCCCACCGTTTCCCTGTTTGTCAATGGGGAACTGGAAAGCGTCAAGAGCGCAGAGAAAGTCTTTGTGTTTTCCGTTGCCTTAAAAAATGGCTTTAACACCATCCTTGCAGTGGCAGGGGGCGTAAAGGACAGCATGGCAATTGAAAAAGTGGACAAAGAGCCAGACATTTATGTGCTTCCGGAGGTGAATGAGCGGGCAGAGGGCGTGGCAAACTGGTTCAGGCTGGCAGGGAACCTGGATTTGAAAGCCCCGATGGAGTTCCCGGAAGGCAAATACAATGTGCGCTGTACCATGGAAGAAATCTCCAAATCCCCAAAAGCCATGGAAATCACTGCAAAGGCCATTAAGCTGGCGACTAACTTCGACCTGGCTCCGGGGCAGGGAATGTGGGACATGATGAAAACCATGAAGCCGGAGGATATGGCCAATATGGCTGGTTCCATGATGCCGGAAGGGTTTGTGGAAAGCCTGAACGCCCAGTTAATCCAGATTAGCCGGGAGGATTAACGGGCGATTAGGCTTCTTCGTATGCTGCAGCAGGTCGTATTTGGCAGGCATAAGAAATGAAAAACTGCAAATACTCTTACAGGCAGTAAATTGGAGAAAAGGGAGGGAACAGCATGGGATCAGGTGCGCGGCTTTCCGTCCGGCCATTTGGCATGAAGGACAAGGTAGGCTATATGTTTGGTGATTTTGGGAATGATTTCACATTTATTTTATCTTCCAGCTTTATGCTGAAATTTTACACAGACGTAATGGGGATCAGCGCTGGGCTTGTAGGGGGGCTGATGATGGCGGCCCGGTTTATCGATGCCTTTACCGACGTAACCATGGGGCAGATTGTGGACCGTTCCAAGCCTACGGAGGAAGGGAAATTCCGCCCATGGGTGAAACGGATGAGCGGCCCTGTGGCAATCGCTTCGTTTTTAATTTACCAGTCAGGCTTTGTAAATATGGCGTATGGGTTCAAGGTATTTTGGATGGTGGCGACCTACATACTGTGGGGATCCATTTTTTACACATCCATCAACATCCCATATGGCTCCATGGCCTCTGCGGTTTCGTCAGACCCGAAAGACCGGGCGGAGCTGTCCACCTGGAGGACAATTGGGGCTACGCTGGCAGGGCTTGTAATTGGGGTTGGCACGCCGCTGTTTGCATTTGTAACGGTAAATGGGAATACCGTCCTGTCAGGCTCCCGCATGACCGTCATCGCCGGGGTATTCAGCGTGCTGGCAATTATCTGTTACCTGCTCTGCTTCCGTTTTGTGCGGGAACGGGTGGATGTCCCAGCAAACAACCAGAAGCTGGAGGTCGGCAGGCTTTTGAAAAGCTTGGCAACCAACCGCGCCTTGCTTGGGATTATTGCAGCAGCCATTGCCCTGCTGCTGGCTCAGCTTACCATGCAGGGGATGGCAGGATTTGTATTCCCTAATTTTTACGGGAGCCCTAAAGCCCAGTCTGCTTCTACGCTGGCAGGCTCCATTGCAGTGCTGGCAATCTGCGCGCCGCTGGCAGTGAAAATTTCCACCCAGTTTGGGAAAAAAGAACTGTCTATTGCATCCTGCCTGGGCTCTGCAGCGGTATTCCTGATTTGCTTTTTTGTCCATCCGGCAAATCCTTTTGTCTATGTAGGGTTTTTCACGGTGGCTTATGTGGGGATGGGATTTTTCAATACGGTGATCTGGGCAATGATTACCGATGTGATTGATGACGCAGAGGTAACAAACGGCATCCGGGAGGATGGGACAATTTATGCTGTTTATTCTTTTGCAAGGAAGGTTGGGCAGGCGCTGTCCTCCGGGCTGACGGGGGTGCTCCTTTCCATGGTTGGCTACACACAGGCCACGGCTTTTGACCCGGATGTGACGGAAGGGATTTTTAAAATGTCCTGTATCGCGCCTGCCTCCGGCTTTGTGCTGGTTGCCCTCTGCCTGTGGTTCATTTACCCGCTGGGCAAACGGCGGGTGGAGGAAAATGTGGCAGAGCTTGCACGCCGGCACAGCAGCTAGAGTACCCCTGAAAAAGGTTTTCTGGCGGGAAATAAGAAAAGAGAGGAGAGCTGTAATGACAGAGTTACCATTAAATATAAGTTTTACAGGCAAGACCGTAGTAGTGACTGGCGCAGGCGGCGTGCTCTGCGGCGCCATGGCGAAGGCCTTTGCACAGGCAGGGGCAAAGGTGGCTGCCCTGGACTTAAACCAGGAGAGCGTGGAAAAGCTGGCGGAGGAAGCGGCCGGGGAAGGCCTTCTCTGCAAAGGCTATAAGGCAAATGTGCTGGACGAAGACGAGATAGAGGAAGTCCACCAGAAGGTCCTGGAGGATTTTGGGCCTTGCGATATTTTAATCAACGGGGCAGGCGGAAATAGCCCCCGCGCCACGACAGACAACGAGTACCACCATGAGAGGAAGGAAGGCCAGACCACATTTTTTGATTTAGACCCCAAGGGAGTGGACTTTGTGTTCCGGCTGAATTTTCAGGGAACCTTGCTGCCTACCCAGGCATTTGCAAAGGAGATGGCGCAGCGGAACTCTGGGTGCATCCTGAATGTTTCTTCCATGAATGCCTATGTCCCATTGACGAAAATTCCGGCGTACTCTGGGGCAAAGGCCGCAGTGTCTAATTTTACCCAATGGCTGGCTACCCATTTTGCCGGGACGGGCATCCGCTGCAATGCCATTGCGCCAGGATTTCTGGTATCAAACCAGAACCGCTCCCTGCTTTTTCAGGAGGACGGCTCCCCCACGCCGCGTTCCAGCAAAATTTTAGCAGGCACGCCTATGGGGCGGTTTGTGGAAGGGGAAGAACTTCTGGGAGCCGTATTTTTCCTGTGTGATGAACGTGCAGCCAGCGCGGTTACAGGCGTGGTGCTGCCAGTTGACGCAGGCTATTCCGCATATTCCGGGGTTTAGGGCAGCGCGGGGCAGTTGGCATTTTTGTACTGTTTTTCTTATGCCTTCTGCCTTGCTGCCCCGGTATGTTTCGCTGTTTCCCTTATCCCCCAAATCTTATAAACTGTCTGTGGTTCTTTATACATATCTTCTTCAAACTTTCCAATTCTTTTAGGGAGTGTTCCTGTAACCATGCTGCATTCAGCAGTGAAAATCAAATTTTCCAGAAAAAAGAACAAACATTCGAAAACTCATTGACTTATGGAGCATATTGTGGTAGCATAAAATAAATGCGAAAATAACCGGGAAGGCGGCACTTAACGGAGGTTACGGATGGAACATTATAAAATAGTATCAATCCAGCAGCATCCAGAACTGAAAGGTCCTGCGGCAGGCTGGTTCCATGAAAAATGGGGGATTCCCCGGGAAGCATATGCAGGGAGCATGGAAGAAGCCTTGAAAAATGAATCCCCCGTCCCACGGTGGTATGTGGCAGTAGCAGGCTCCATGGATGGTCCTGCCCAGGGAGGGGGATCTCTAAGGCCTAGAATTATTGGAGGGCTTGGGGTAATAGAAAACGATTTCCATAACAGAAAAGATTTAGCCCCGAATGTCTGCGCCGTTTACGTGGAGGAAGGATGCCGTGGGCAGGGCATTGCGGGGGAGCTGCTGGGCTATGTGTGCAGCGACATGGCGGAACAGGGGATTGCCACCCTTTATCTGATCACGGACCATGCCGCGTTTTATGAGCGTTACGGATGGGAATTCCTGTGCATGGCACAAGGGGACGGCGAGGAATCAATGTCCAGAATATATATCCATAGGATGTGAAAGGGCCGGCAGCCGGAGTTTACAGGATCTTCCTGCCATTAGGGAATGGACAGCGGCCAATATCTTTTTTAGGCGTCAATTCTTTTTATCTTTACGTTTTTAAAATGTTTCTTGACATTAAAATTTATCTGCATATAATAGTTCCATATGATACTAACAAGTATTCCATAACATGAATCGGCACATGGCGGGCGGCTGCCAGTATCCCGGCAGGGGATGACAGCAGGCTGCCGCATCCAAGACCAATGCCTGCTGCTTAAGAAAGGGAGGGACAGGAATGGTAAAGACAATTTTAGGGCAGGTGAAGGAGTTTAAAAAGGATTCCTTTGTAACCCCGGCCTGCATGGTTTTCGAAGTCATTATGGAAATGCTCATCCCGCTGCTGATGGCGTCCATTATTGACGATGGGGTAGCACAGGGGGACATGGGGTATATCTATAAAACAGGGGCAGTGATGGCGCTGCTGGCAGTATTTGGCCTGGTAGCGGGGATGCTGGGGGCAAAATATGGCGCAAGGGCGGCCACCGGGCTTGCAAGGAACTTAAGGGTTGCCATGTTTGACAATATCCAGAGTTTTTCCTTTGCCAACATTGACAAATTTTCTACGGCGGGGCTTGTGACGCGGCTGACTACCGATGTGACGAATATCCAGAACGCTTATCAGATGATACTGCGCATGTGCGTCCGCGCGCCTATCAGCATGGTAACGGCGATGCTGATGGCTTTTCTTATTAATGCCAAATTAGCCAGTATTTATCTGGCTGCGGTGATTGCGCTGGGGTTTTGCCTGTTTTTGATCATGGGGAAAGCCATGCGGTATTTCAAGGAAATTTTCCCGAAGTATGATGACATGAATGCCAGCGTGCAGGAAAATGTGTCGGCAATCCGTGTGGTAAAAGCCTATGTGCGGGAGGAGTATGAAAATGATAAATTCACCAGGGCCAGCGGCAGGATCTGCCAGATGTTTACCAAGGCAGAGAACATCCTGACATGGAACGCGCCGCTGATGCAGGTGGCTGTATATGGCTGTATTTTAGCCATTAGCTGGCTGGGGGCGAAGATGATTGTTGCAAATGGCCTGACGACAGGGCAGCTTATGAGCCTGCTGGCGTACTGCATGAACATACTGATGAGCCTTATGATGCTTTCCATGATTTTTGTCATGGTAACCATGAGCATGGCAAGTGCAGAGCGTATTGCAGAAGTCATTAATGAGGAAAGCAGCCTGTCCAACCCGGAACATCCGGTGATGGAAGTGCCAGACGGCAGGATAACCTTTGAGCATGTAGATTTTTCCTATTCTGCACCGCTGCCGGAAGGGGCAGGCAGGGAAGGCGGGGAGCTGGTACTAAAGGATGTCAGCCTGGAAATCCATGCGGGGGAAACCATTGGGATTATCGGTGGGACCGGCAGCGCAAAATCCAGCCTTGTAAGCCTGATCAGCCGCCTGTATGACGTAACTGCAGGGAGCGTGTCGGTAGGCGGCGTTAATGTAAAAGAATACGATATGGAGGAACTGAGGAACCAGGTGTCAGTAGTGCTCCAGAAGAATGTGCTGTTTTCCGGCACTATTCTGGAAAACCTCCGGTGGGGCGATAAAAATGCCACAAAGGAGGACTGCATCCGGGTGTGCAAAATGGCATGCGCCCACGAATTTATTGAGCAGTTCCCAGACCAGTACGATACTTATATTGAGCAGGGCGGCAGCAATGTGTCCGGCGGGCAGAAGCAGCGGCTCTGCATTGCAAGGGCATTGCTGAAAAAGCCGAAAATCCTGATTTTGGATGATTCCACCAGCGCGGTGGATACAGCCACAGACAGCAAAATCCGGCAGGCGTTTGCTACGGAAATCCCAGATACTACGAAGCTGATTATTGCCCAGCGCATTTCCAGCGTACAAAATGCGGACAGGATTATTGTAATGGACAACGGGCGGGTAGCAGATTTTGGCACCCATGAAGAATTGTTGGCCAAGAGTGAGATTTACAGGGATGTTTACGAGTCCCAGACTGGCGGCGGCGGGGACTTTGACCAGCAGGGAGGTGGCAGGTAATGGCAGGGACAGAAAAGGAAAAAATAAGCTTGGAACAGGGACAGGCAGGGAATTCCGGGCAAAAGCCCGGAGGGCCTATGGGGAAAGGGCCGCGGGGGCCGAAGCCCAAAATTAAAAATCCGGGGAAATTATTTGCAAGGCTGATGGGGTATATCCTTGCCAATTATAAATTCCATATTATATTTGTAATTGTCGGCATTTTGGCAGGCGTAGCTGCAAATGTGCAGGGGACGTTATTTATGCAGACCCTGATTGACGTCTATATCCTGCCCATGGTTGGCGCAGGGCAGCCTGATTTTGGGCCTTTGGCGGCGGCGCTTGTTCGGGTAGGCTCCATTTACGCCATAGGGGCGTTTTTTACCTGGGCATATAACCGGGTAATGGTAAAGGTGACCCAAGGGACCCTCAGGAGCCTGAGGGATGATTTGTTCACCCATATGGAAAGCCTTCCGGTGAAATATTTTGACACCCATTCCCATGGGGATATTATGTCCATCTATACCAATGACATTGATACCCTGCGCCAGATGATCAGCCAGAGCCTGCCCCAGCTTTTCTCCAGCGTTATTACAGTAGCCAGCATTATTATCAGTATGCTGGTACTGAACATCCCGCTGACAATAGTAACGCTCTTTATGGTGGCGGTAATGCTGTTTGCCACCAAATCATTTGCCGGGAGGAGCGGGAAGTATTTTATTGCCCAGCAGCAGGATCTGGGGAAAGTCAACGGGTATATCGAAGAAATGATGGAAGGGCAGAAGGTAGTAAAAGTATTCTGCCACGAGGAGGAAAGCAAGGAACGTTTCCGGGAACTGAATGAGGAACTGTTTGAAAGCGCAGATAATGCAAATAAATTTGCAAACATGTTAGGGCCTGTAAACTTGCAGCTTGGGAACCTGAGCTACGTAGTCTGCGCCATGGTTGGGGGGATCCTTGCACTGAACGGAATCGGCGGGTTTACCTTAGGGGGCCTTGCCAGCTTCCTGACGTTTAACCGCAGCTTTAATATGCCCATCAACCAGGTAAGCCAGCAGCTTAACAGCGTGGTAATGGCACTGGCAGGGGCGGAGCGGGTGTTTGCCCTGCTGGATGAAAAACCGGAAGCCGACGATGGGTATGTGACTTTGGTAAATGCCAAGAAGGAGGGCGGCGTTTTAAAGGAAACCCAGCAAAGGACAGGGCTGTGGGCCTGGAAGCATTTCCATCAGGCGGAGGGGACTACGGATTATATTGAGCTGACGGGGGACGTGGTGTTTGACGACGTGGATTTTGGCTATAACCCGGATAAAATTGTGCTGCACAATGTGAAGATGTTTGCAAATGCAGGGCAGAAAATTGCATTTGTAGGGTCCACCGGGGCAGGGAAAACGACCATTACCAATTTGATTAACCGGTTTTACGATATCCAGGATGGGAAAATCCGTTACGACGGGATCAATGTCAATAAAATCAAAAAGGCAGATTTGCGCCGTTCCCTTGGCATAGTTTTGCAGGATACCCATCTGTTTACCAACACTGTTATGGAAAACATCCGTTATGGGAAGCTGGACGCGACGGACGAGGAGGTAATGGCAGCGGCAAAGCTTGCCAATGCAGATAAATTTATCCGCAGGCTGCCAGAGGGCTACCATACCATGCTGACTGGGGATGGGGCCAACTTAAGCCAGGGGCAGCGGCAGCTTTTGGCGATTGCCCGGGCGGCGGTAGCAGACCCGCCGGTGCTGATTCTGGATGAAGCCACCAGCTCTATTGACACCAGGACGGAGCGGCTGGTGCAGGACGGCATGGATAAGCTGATGAAGGGCAGGACTACATTTGTGATTGCCCATCGGCTTTCCACCGTAAAGAATAGTGACTGCATCATGGTTTTGGAACAGGGCAGGGTTATTGAGCGCGGCACCCATGACGAACTGATTTCCCAGCAAGGCAGGTATTACCAGCTTTACACAGGGAAAGCGCCAGGACTTGGGGTAGCGGCAGAATAGGGGGGAAAGGAACCCGCTTTTGGAGCGGGTTCCTGCCCGGAATTGCTTCTTTTTGTCTTATAGGATTGTGGTGTCAGAAGAACCATTGGTGCTGACCTCATATCTTTACGAAATTCTTTAAATTCCATTGCAACATTTCAGCGTTAAAAAGACTCATAGGATATAAGAGTGAAAATATTATGTACATAGGTTTCGGATATCCGTTTCACTTAAGGAGGAAGGCCCATATGGAAGAATTTATGCGGTGTTACGAAAAAGTCTATCCGCAGATGTATAGGACCGCTTGGTTTTACCTACAGAACCGGCAGGAGGCCGAGGACGCCGTGCAGGATGCGGTGCTGGCTGCTTATGAAAAATTTGGCCAGCTTAAGGATAAGGAAAAGTTTGGGGCGTGGATTATGCAGATATTGGCTAACCGGTGCCGGAGGAGGATGAAAACCTGGTTCCGCAGGGAAGAAGATATTGAAGGCATTAGCCCATCCCAGGAGAAAGCATTGGCGCAGGAAACAGACTTTGCCATGGTGTCTGCGGTGAAACAGGCCTTTTGCGAACTGGAAGAAGAAGAACGGTTTATTGTGGCGCTGTCCGTGCTGGGGGGCTATACCAGCGAGGAGATTGCAGGCATTTTAAACAGGAACCACAGCACTATCCGTTCCAGATACCGGAGAGCACTTCAAAAAATGAGAAAGAAGCTGGAGGTGTGAGAATGGGAAACCATGAGAATAGGGAACAGTGGACAGACGGGGCGGTGGAAGGGTATCTGCAGAAAATTGCAGAATCAGAACCAATACCAGACCGGTTAAAGCCCCAGCAGATGGAACACTGGCTAAGGCAGGCCGTGGAAGAAAAAGCGGCAAAGGACAGGGGGCAGGAACCGGTAAGCTGGGAAGCAGGGGGGCAGCCGGAAAACAGAAGCCAAGGAAGGCAGGAAGCTTTCGCAAAGCAAAGGGAAGGAGGAGCATCTATGGGAAAAGGGAAAAAAGAGGAAACCGGGCAAAAGAAAAGCTACCGCAAATGGTGGTGCGGGACGGCAGCAGTGGCTGCCTGCCTTGCGGTGGTATTATTTGCAGCAGGACGTTCCATAGACTGGGATGTGGAACTGGAAAAAGCAGGGAAGGCAGGGGGGAGGCAGGATTCTGCGGTCCAGGTAGCAGAAGGGCCTTCCGGCAGTGAAAAGGCGGGGGGTGCAGAATTGGCAGAAGGCAGCACATATCAGGAATTGTACCAGGCGTTTTCTGGAATCTGGAAAGAACAGGAAGAATGGGAAGTGTACATGCAGGAACGGGCAGAGGATGCCGGTGGGGCAGAGTCTTCTGGCATAGGGGCATATTCCGAAGACGGCGCAGTTCCTATGGAGTCTTCTGAGAATATGGATACTGGAAACGCGAAGGAAGCTGCTGAGGACTATGGCAAAACAAACCAGCAGGAGGAAGACGTAGAGGAGGCAGACATTATAAAAAATGATGGCCGCTTTCTCTATCAGTCCATCCAGCAGGAAGGGAATTACAAATATGCAGTACAGATTGCAGATACCAAGGATGGGCTGAAAGAAGTGGCAAGGATTGGGGAGTTTGACAATGAAATCAGCAATATTTATGTATGGAAGGATACGCTGGTAGTAATTGAGTCCGGCTGGGTCAACGATACAGCCGTGGAGGAAGGGGAACAGGACGACGGCATCAACCCTTTGGGCAAACTCCAGGGTTTTGTAGAGGACCTGTTTTCGGCGAAAAAGGATACGGCATATCAGGAGCGGGCGTACAGCATGATCCATATGTATGACATCAAAGACCGGGCAAACCCGGAAGAATCCCATACCTTTACCGTAAAGGGGAGTTATCAGGATTCCAGGATTTCGGAAGGCTACTTATACTTTTTTTCCACCTGCAATGCCTATAAGCCCCAGTTGGAACGTGACTATCAGGCCTATATTCCTGAATTTGACGGGAAAATTCTGTCCCCGGATAAGATTTACCTGCCAGAGGATGCGGACACGGCTGCCTATCTGGTAATGGCTTCCATCAATATGGAAAAACCAGATGGTTTTACGGACACCACGGCGATTGTAACTTCCGCAGATAAATTCTATGTAAGCCAGAACAATATTTATATTGCAGAAAGCAAGTACGCAGACGGCAGCACTGTGGGGGCTAAGAGCAACAGCACGAAGCTTTACCGCTTTTCCTATCAGGATGGGAAGATGAAAAAAGAAGCGGAAGGGACCGTCAAGGGGATTTTGCAGGATGATATGGCAATGAATGAACACAAAGGCTTCCTGCGCATGGTAACTACAGTAGAAAACCAAAATGTCAGGGAAGTGAAGGACGACATTACAGGCGAGGTGATTGGGTATGACAGCGTGGAATTTGAAACATCCAACAGCCTGTATGTGCTGGACGGCAATTTAGAGGTTGCGGGGAAAATTGAAAATCTGGCAAAGGATGAACGGATCTATTCCGCAAGGTTTTTTGGGGATGCCGGGTATTTTGTGACATTCCGCCAGACAGACCCATTGTTTTCCGTGGATTTGTCCAACCCCAGAAAGCCAAAAATCCTAGGGGAACTGAAAATCAGTGGGTTTTCCGAGTACCTGCATTTTTATTCAGACAACCTGCTTCTGGGAATTGGGATGGAAGCGGATGAAACGACGGGGTCTGTGGAATGCCTGAAGCTTTCCATGTTTGATATTTCCAGGCCTTCCAATGTGAAGGAACAGTCTAAGCTGAAACTGGAGGATTATGACTATTCAGAAGCCCTCTACAATTATAAGGCGGTTTTGATTGACACGGATAAGAACTTGTTTGGGTTCCATGCAGAAGGGTACCATGAGGAGGACTACAAATACAATTATCTGCTGTTTACCTTCACGGACGGGGCTTTCAAGGAAGTGCTGAATATAGACTGCAGTGAAAATGACATATATTCCGGGCGGATGCGTGGGACTTATATTGGAAACAGCTTTTACCTGCTGTGCAGGAACGGCCGCATCGAAGAATACAGCATGGCAGATGGGAACAAGCTGGGTGAATTGGTTCCATAAGGAGATGGGAAGGAGGGCGTAACCCCTGCTTTCCATATGGAATGGCTGGACGCCTTGGCCTGGCGCTCCCTGCGTGCGGGGAGCGTCAGAACAGGGTTTTGCCCAGCCAGAAAGCGGGATGGCGTTTGCCCTGTGCAAAGCTATGGCAGTTCATGGAACACAGGCTTCCGTTTCCGGAAGACTGTATAATACCGGAATCCGGCATCTTTTAAAATTTCCGGCACTTTCCCAAAGGTGTAAGCCACATGCTCTGGCCTGTGGGCGTCTGACCCAATGGTAACTATCTCCCCGCCCAGTTCCCGGTACCGTTTCAGGACAGCTTCTTCCGGGTTCGGGTGCCCAAGCCCATATTTAAACCCGCCAGTGTTAAGTTCAATGCCCTTGCCTTTCTGGATTAACGTGCGCAGGATTTCATCAATGGCGTCTGAAAACTTTCGATAAGAATAGTATTTGTTCTTGTTGGGGCCATACCGGACGACATAATCAATATGCCCATATACGTCAAAACAGTCAAAAACGGCAAGGTTTTCTAAAATAGATTCAAAATATTCCCGGTAGGCTTCATCCTCTGTTTTCCCCATATAATATTCTGGATGGTAAGGGTCCTGGCGGTGCACCAGATGGGAGGACCCGATCACAAAGTCAAAGGGATACGCATTGATACGGTCAGGGAGTATCCCTTCCAGATGGGGCTGCAGCCCGGCTTCAACGCCGATGCAGATGGGGAATGTGCCCTGAAAGCTTTCTTTGGTTTCCTGCATTTTGGCAAAATATGCAGGAATGTCCAGCTGGAAACTATCTGGGGAAATGCCGTAGTCAAGGTCAAAATGGTCTGTAAAGCAGATGCCGCCTAAGCCTGCGTCCATGGCGGCGTGAACCATCGCAAGGGGGGAAGCATCGCTGTCAGTAGAAAAATGTGAATGCATGTGAGTGTCCCAAAGCATAAAAATTTCCTCCTTATTCAGAAAATGTATTAAGGGTTCTGTATGGTTTTAGCGAAATCATATCCTATCTTTCCGGCATTGTCAAAAAGAAAATGAGAAATATGAATAAAAATGTAAAAAAAACCTTGAATTTTTCAGTGATATTAGTTAGAATATATACAAGTTGGGTAATACATCCAAGCAAAACAAATTCATTCAAAATTAGGAGGAATTAACATGTCAGTAAGAGTAGCAATCAATGGTTTCGGACGTATCGGCCGTCTGGCTTTCAGGCAGATGTTTGGAGCAGAGGGATACGAAGTAGTAGCAATCAATGACTTAACAAGCCCCAAAATGTTGGCTCACCTGTTAAAGTATGATTCATCTCAAGGAAAATATGCATTGGCAGACAAAGTTACTGCTGGTGATGATTCCATTACTGTTGATGGAAAAGAAATCAAGATCTACGCTTTCCCAGATGCAAATAACTGCCCATGGGGTGACCTGAAGGTAGACGTTGTTCTGGAATGCTCCGGATTCTACACCTCCAAAGATAAAGCACAGGCACACATCAATGCAGGCGCACGCAAAGTTGTTATTTCCGCTCCGGCAGGGAATGACCTTCCTACTATCGTTTTCAATACTAACCATGAGACATTGAAAGCAGAAGATACCATTATTTCTGCAGCTTCCTGCACAACAAACTGCTTGGCACCAATGGCTGATGCCCTGAATAAATATGCAGCAATCCAGTCTGGTATTATGTGCACCATCCATGCTTACACAGGCGACCAGATGACATTAGACGGGCCTCAGAGGAAAGGCGACCTGAGAAGGTCCCGCGCAGCAGCAGTGAATATCGTTCCGAACAGCACAGGCGCTGCAAAGGCAATCGGCCTTGTTATCCCAGAATTAAATGGAAAATTAATCGGTTCTGCACAGCGTGTACCGACCCCGACAGGATCTACTACTATCTTGACAGCAGTTGTTAAGGGAAATGATGTAACCGTTGACGGCATCAACGCAGCTATGAAGGCAGCAGCAAACGAATCCTTTGGCTACAATGAAGATGAAATCGTATCCAGCGATATCGTAGGGATGAAGTTTGGTTCCTTGTTTGACGCTACACAGACCATGGTTTCCAAGGTTTCTGATGATTTATTTGAAGTACAAGTTGTTTCTTGGTATGACAATGAGAACAGCTACACAAGCCAGATGGTTCGCACCATTAAATATTTCAGCGAATTAGCATAGGCATTGTAAGACTCAGAAAGGGTCCGGTCTTTTAGGGGCCGGGCCCTTGGTTGTTTGGTTCTTACATACAATTAAAGGAGGTAATTAATCATGTCTTTAAATAAAGTTTCTGTAGATGATATTAATGTAAAGGGCAAACGCGTCCTTTGCAGATGCGATTTTAACGTACCTTTGAAAGAAGGGAACATCACAGATGAAAACCGTCTGGTAGCAGCGCTTCCTACCATCAAAAAGCTGATTGCTGACGGCGGCAAGGTGATCCTTTGTTCCCATCTTGGCAAGCCAAAGGGAGAGCCTAAGCCAGAGCTGTCTTTGGCTCCAGTGGCAAAAAGGCTTACTGAATTATTAGGGCAGGAAGTAAAATTTGCAGCAGACCCTGAGGTAGTAGGGCCAAATGCAAAGGCAGCCGTAGAAGCAATGAAGGACGGCGAGGTTATTTTGCTGGAAAATACCCGCTACCGTGCAGAGGAAACCAAGAATGGCGAAGCGTTCTCCAAAGACCTGGCATCCCTTTGTGATGTGTTTGTAAACGACGCATTCGGTACAGCCCACAGGGCACACTGCTCTAATGTAGGTGTTTCTGAATTAGCAGAAACTGCAGCGGTTGGCTATCTGATGCAGAAGGAAATTGACTTCCTTGGAAATGCAGTAGAGAATCCGGTAAGGCCTTTTGTTGCTATTTTGGGCGGCGCTAAAGTTGCTGACAAACTGAACGTTATTTCCAACCTGCTGGAAAAATGCGATACGTTGATTATCGGCGGCGGTATGGCTTACACCTTCTTAAAGGCACAGGGCCATGAAATTGGGAAATCCTTAGTAGACGACACCAAAGTGGAATACTGTAAGGAAATGCTGGAAAAGGCAGAGAAGCTTGGCAAGAAGCTGCTTCTTCCGGTTGACTCTGCAACTATCACAGAGTTCCCCAACCCAATTGACGCACCCGTAGACGTAGTAATGTATGATTCCGATAAAATGCCAGCAGACCGTGAAGGCTGCGATATTGGGCCGAAAACAGCAGCAATGTTTGCAGATGCAGTAAAATCTGCAAAGACCGTTGTTTGGAATGGGCCTATGGGCGTATTTGAGAACCCGACGCTTGCAGAAGGGACGATTGCAGTGGCAAAAGCACTGGCAGACACAGATGCAACTACTATTATCGGCGGCGGCGATTCTGCAGCAGCAGTAAACCAGTTGGGCTTTGGCGACAAGATGAGCCATATTTCCACTGGCGGCGGCGCTTCTTTGGAATTCCTGGAAGGCAAAGAGCTTCCCGGCGTAGCGGCAGCAACCAATAAATAGAACGAAACTGTTTCGCGGATACTGCGCCAGGGCATGGCAGCAACCGTTTTCTGCCGGAGATGCGTTCGGAAGGCGGGGCTGGCTGTTTGCCATGCCCTGGCGTAAGCGGACAGGGTTTCCATATATCATATAGAAAATAAAGAGGATAAAAATTATGGCAAGAAAGAAAATTATTGCAGGAAACTGGAAAATGAACAAGACACCAAGCGAAGCAGTTGCTTTGGTGAACGAGTTAAAGCCGCTGGTAGCAAATGAAGACGTGGATGTAGTGTTCTGTGTGCCTGCAATTGACATTATACCTGCAATGGAAGCTGCAAAAGGATCCAATATCAATATCGGCGCTGAAAATATGTATTTTGAGGAAAGCGGTGCATACACTGGGGAAATTGCCCCCAATATGCTGACAGACGCTGGCGTAAAATATGTAGTTATCGGCCATTCCGAGAGAAGGGAATACTTTGCAGAAACAGATGAAACAGTAAATAAGAAAGTCCTGAAAGCATTTGAGCATGGGATTACACCAATTATCTGCTGCGGAGAATCCTTGACCCAGAGGAAACAGGGGATTTACATTGACTGGATCCGGATGCAGATTAAGATTGCGTTCCAGAATGTGACTGCAGACCAGGCAAAAGGGGCAGTCATTGCTTATGAGCCAATCTGGGCAATTGGGACTGGCGAAACAGCTACTTCTGATCAGGCAGAAGAAGTATGTGCAGCAATCCGTACATGCATTAAGGAAGTATATGACGAAGCAACTGCAGAAGCAATCCGTATCCAGTATGGCGGGTCTGTGAATGCAGGGAACGCAGCAGAACTGTTCTCTAAACCGGACATTGACGGCGGGTTAGTTGGCGGGGCATCCCTTAAGGCTGACTTCGGAAAGATTGTATGCTACAATAAATAATTGTGGATCATGATGTCCGCTAGAGCGTGTTTGAAAAATTAGATGGATCAAGACCCCCTCCCAATATGGCAGCCCATATTGGGAGGGGGTCTTTTATCTTCTTATAGAAAAGACCTTGTCACGCTAAAGTATCTTTCCTATAGAAGAAAAAAGCTTTTATCGCACTGCGGCGGGTATGAAATCTGTCGCAAAGCGACCCGCCGCAGGCGGAGAATCCTGCAAAATAAAAATAGGGATGCACAGGGATAATATTACTCCGGCATTTAACCGCTGGAGTAATATCTTCTTTACAATGGAAAAAAGTTAGGTGTAACTATTAGAGCGTGTTTGAAAATTCATTCCCACAATTTTCCGCCCCACTTTACACCGGATTATATGCTGAATTTCGTCAATGTAGCCCACTACACCTCCCAAATCCAGCATAAAATCTGATGCAAACTGGGACGGAATCTTGCAGAAAGCAATTTTCAAACACGCTCTAGGAAAAATCAGGGTAATTTTCATCCATCCTTATAAAAATTATATAATTGTTAAAATATATTAACAAAATGGGATTACTATTTATCCTTGTTGTTGATACAATTTCACAAAGAAGAAGAAAGGTGGTATAAAGATGGATGCAGCACTGTGTTTGCAGGAAATGGGGAAAAGAATCATGGACCGGAGGAAAAAATTTGGCCTGACCCAAGAGGCTTTGGCGGAAAAGAGTGAGCTGACGACCCAGTTTGTTTCTTATGCGGAGTCGGGGAAACGGGGGATGCGGCCAGAGAATTTGATGAAAATAGCGGCTGCGTTAGGCGTTAGCACAGATTATCTTTTAACAGGGGATATTATTGATAAAGATAAGCTGCTGCTCTCCGAAAAATTAGATAAGCTGACACCCCAGCAGGTGAGGATCGTAGAAAATGTGATAGATGAATGCATTGCGCTATTTTGTAAGGACGAGTAGCCCATAAGGCCATCCCGCTGTAAGCAGCGAGGGGCACTGCCCAAGTTCCTGTTCCGGACTGTTGCAGGCAGCGGGGATGAAGCAAAAATGTAACTGGTTATCTTTAAAAGCTTTGAAAAAGCATCTTTTATTAAAATCTCATTCCATTCTTGGTAATTTCTGAATATAGTTTTCCAAACGTATTCCTGTAAGGATTAGGGGGTCAAAATACTCCTTTTCCGGTATTTGTGAATCAAAACTCAATATTGTTATTTCGATAATAGTAGAAAAGCCCAAATATTTTACTGATTTTTTAGAATAGTGATTATAACAAAAGGAATCTGAATATTATAACTTTTAAAATAATACTAAAAGTATATAAAAACTTTTGAAACAACAGTTGACATTTTGGCGAAAACCTGTTATTATAACAATACAAACTTTCGTAACAACAATTTACAACTGAGTAAACTTTTAAAACGAAAGCAAAGGTTGCAGAAGTGAAAAAATATGCTAAAATGAAAGGGGTAGATAATGGAAAAATGAAAAGAAGGGGGCATAGCCAGTTTTGGGTTATGGAACCCTGGGAGGTAGAAAAATGGATGCAATGGAACAGCGCAGGAATACAATCGTAGATTTGGTGAACCAAAACGGCAATATCAGCTTTGCACAGCTAAAGAAAAAATTTCCCCAAATTTCAGAGATGACACTGCGCACAGATTTAAAAACCCTTGATGAAGCAAAACGGATTGTCCGGGTGCATGGCGGCGCGAAGTCTGTGGATGTTGTGGTAGGGACTGACGATATGCTGAGCCGTAGGCTGGTGCGCAATATTGAGGCAAAGCAGTTGATTGCCCAAAAGGCATTAAATTTTATCCGCAAAGATACCGCAATTTTCTTAGATTCAGGGAGCAGCACTACGGCGCTGGCGTCCTGTATGCCAGACCAGTCAAACCTGATTTATACCAATTCCCTGACTTGTGCGGCAGAGCTGTGCAAGCTAAAGGAACCAGCCATCCACGTGCTGGCTGGGAAAATGAATCGGTACAGCATGGGGGTATGCGGTATCCATACCATACAGGAAGTGCAGAGGATTAACTTTGACCAGGCATTTATGGGCGTTACCAGTTATTGCAGCCAGACAGGTTTTACCTGCGGCGTAGATGAAGAAGCCGTTTTGAAAAAGACGGTAATGGGGCAGGCAGGGCAGGCCATTGTCCTGATGGATTCTTCCAAAGTGGGAGTCAAGAGTACATATTCTATTTGCGGGCTGGGAGATGTGGACATTATTATTTCCGATGGAAACCTTCCCCAGGATTTTCTGGAAGAATGCAGGGAGTGCCAGGTGCAGGTAATTTGATTTGGAAGCGTCAGGGCAGGGGAATACAATCCGGGCTGCGCAGGGACTAGGCTGTAGTTCCGTCAGGGGTGTGATGTTAAAGGAGATTATTTATGAAAAATGGAGTTCAGCGCTTTGGTAAATTTTTATCAGCAATGATTATGCCGAATATCGGCGCGTTGATAGCGTTCGGTTTCCTAGCTGCATTTTTTAACGGCAGCGGTTGGATTCCGCATGAGGGGTTTGCAACAATTTTTTCAGCAATATTAGTTTATTTGATTCCAATTTTAATAGCGTCGACTGGCGGGAAGCTAATTGGCGGTGAGCGGGGCAGCGTGGTGGCTGCAATTGCAGTAGTGGGTGCGGTTATGAGCGACCCGGATACCACTATGCTGATGGCAGCCATGATTATGGGGCCTTTGGCGGGCTTTTGCATTAAGAAGTTTGACGACGCCATGGAAGGGCATATGCCAGCAGGCTTTGAAATGCTGATTAATAATTTTTCCGTAGGGATTTTGGGCATGCTGCTGGCAATGTTTGGGTTCCTTGCAGTTGGGCCGTTAATGAACGTGATTTTGGGGATATTGTCCGCCGGGGTAAGATTCTTGGTGGAACACAGCGTTCTTCCGCTGATTGCCGTCTTTATTGAACCGGCAAAGGTGCTGTTTTTGAACAATGCATTGAACCATGGTATTTTTACCCCGATTGCAACTGCCCAGGCAGCAGAAACGGGACGCTCCATTATGTATATGCTGGAAGCAAACCCTGGCCCGGGGCTTGGGGTACTGCTGGCTTATATGTTTTTCTGCAAAGACCAGGAAACCAAGCAGTCTGCTCCCGGAGCAGTGATTATCCATCTGCTGGGCGGTATCCATGAAATATATTTCCCGTATATTTTGATGAACCCCTTTGTTATTGTGGGGCCCATATTAGGGAATGTGGCGGCCATTTTCTGGTTTAACCTGACTGGCTGCGGGCTGGTAGGGCCTGCTTCCCCAGGTTCCATTATTGCATACCTGATGATGGCGCCGGGAGATAAAATTGTCCAGATTGTCATAGGCGTGGTAATTGCCACTGTAATTTCCTTTGTGGTTTCTTCGGCCATTGTCCGCAGGGCGAAAGGCAAAAGCCTTGAAGAAGCGCAGGAAGAAATGGCAAGCCGGAAGGCACAGGCCAAAGGGACTGCTGCCCCAGCAGCAATTACATCCGCAGAAGGGGTGAAAAAAGTAGTGTTTGCCTGTGACGCAGGCATGGGTTCTTCTGCCATGGGCGCAACGAAGTTCCGGAACCGTATTAAAGCAAACAGGCCGGATTTGACAGTGATCAATACATCCGTGGATACAATCCCGCAAGACTGCGACATTGCAGTTGTCCAGGTGACATTAGTAGAACGGGCAAGGAAATGCGTGCCCCATGCGCAGATCGTAACCATCAACAACTTTTTGGCAGACCCAGCGCTGGATACCTTGTTTGAGCAGTTGTCTGCAGCGGGCGGGCAGGAAAACAATGCTCCGCAGCCAGCAGGGGGTGCAGCAGAAAAACCTTCCGCAAACAGTGGGAAAGAGATTTTAGTAAAAGATGGGATAAAGCTGAACCTAAAGCCGGTTTCCAAGGAAGATGCCATCCGGGCAGCCGGGGAGCTTCTCACAAAGCTGGGCTATGTGGATGCATCTTACATAGACGCTATGCAGGAACGTGAAAAGCTGCTGACGACCTACATGGGACTTGGGGTGGCAATCCCCCATGGGACTTCCCAAGCCAAGGGGACAGTGAAGAAAACGGGAATCGTAGTGATGCAGTACCCGGAAGGCGTTGCTTTTGGCGAGGATAAAGCCCAGTTAATCTTTGGGATTGCAGGCGTTGGCGACGAGCATCTGGAACTTTTGGAAAAAATCTGCGGCATGTTGGAGGATGAAGAAACCCTGGAAGAATTCAAGAAAACAAACGATATTGGCTGGGTCATGGAAAAGTTAAAATAAAATAATTTCCATATGTCCCATAACCGGGACCATGGGCAGGCTGAGGAACAGGCGCATCCAAAGGGGCGGGCACAGTTGGCGGCCATCCATAGATAGTCAGGGCAATCAATTTAGTTCCCGGATAGGCCGGGACAGATCAAATAAAAAATAGGAGGTAGCATTATGAAAGCAAGAGGAGTCAGGCTGTACGGAGTAAATGATATCAGGCTGGAGGAGTTTGAGCTTCCCGAAATCAAGGAAGACGAAATTTTAGTGAAGGTGGTTAGCGACAGTATCTGCATGTCTACATGGAAAATGGTGCAGGCTGGGAAAAACCACAAACGCGTGCCGGAAAATGTAGCGGAGCACCCGGTCATTATCGGCCATGAATTTACCGGCGACATTGTAAAGGTAGGGGAAAAGTGGAAAGGGCAGTTCCACGAAGGCAAAAAATTTGCCCAGCAGCCAGCCATCCCTGGCCAGATGGAATCTCCCGGATATTCTTATGAATATTTTGGCGGCGCGTCAACCTACTGCATTTTCCCCGGGGATGTGATTGAGAAAGGATGTATCTGGGAGTATGAGGGGGACAGCTATTTTGAAGCGTCCCTGGGCGAGCCCATGAGCTGCTGCATTGGCGGCTACCACAGCAACTACCATAACGAACATCTTTCTTATGAGCATAAAATGGGCACATTGGCTGGCGGCGACATTTTAATCCTTGGAGGATGCGGCCCAATGGGGCTTGGGGCAGTCAGCTACGGGCTTACCTTTGAAAATAAGCCAAAACGCATTGTAGTGACTGATATCAATGACGCAAAGATTGCCCGGGCAAAAGAAGTGATTCCTGAATCCGAAGCAGCAGAAAAAGGCGTGGAACTCCACTATGTCAACACAGCAGGGATGGAAGACCCAGTGGCAGAACTGAAAGCAATCACAGGCGGGAAGGGATACAGCGATGTTTTCGTATATGCCCCGGTAAAAAGCATTGCAGAGATGGGAAACCGCCTTCTGGCAGAAGATGGCTGCATGAACTTTTTTGCAGGGCCTACCGATACCCAGTTTTCCGCTAATATGAACCTCTATGACTGCCATTATGCAAGGACAAAAATTATGGGTTCTACCGGCGGGAATACAGACGATATGAAAGAAGCCATTGAGAAATCTGCAAAAGGGCTAATCAATTCAGCCGTTATGGTAACACATGTAGGGGGCATGGATTCTATCGTAGAAACCACCAAAAATCTGCCGAATATCCCAGGCGGCAAAAAGCTCGCCTATACCCAGTTCGACATGCCTATGACAGCTATTGAAGATTTTGGGAAATTAGGGGAAAAAGATCCGTTCTATCAGGAACTGGATGAGTGCTGTAAGAAACATAAAGGCCTTTGGTCAAAAGAAGCAGAAGAACTGTTGTTCCAACACTTTGGGGTAAATGCATAATTGCCAGTAAGGATTAGGAATAAGGCAGAAAAGAACTGCACCTTAAGTTAACCTGTTGTGCTACTTACATAATTCAAACAGCATAATCTGATGACAGGGCTAAAAAAGCCCAAAAAGTCCCTCTCTAATTCTGAAAGCTAAAATTTTCAGAAGATTAACTGCTTGATTTTTCCAATGTCACAGGGTGCCTGGAATATACTGTTGAATGCCATACACAGGTTATGTCCCAATATCTTGTTCTGCAACCGGGTGCATAACCCCCTGAAGCTTTTCGCGAGTACCCTTTCTGCATTCAGCTGCTCACTAAGCTGCGAGAATACCGTTTCTACCCTTCGCCGAAAGCGGAAGATTAGCTTCCGTATTTCTGTGGGCCAGTTATTTTTATAATTAGAAGGTTTCAGTGACATCAGGCATATCCCTTTCCTGCGCATGTCATCAAAAAGAGCTTCTCCGGTATACCCTTTGTCCCCGAGGATTACCAGGCCACAGCGTTTCTCCGCGAGATCACGGAGTCCTTCCCTGTCATCCACGGATGCCGGGGTGACCTCAAATGCTGTGATATAGCCTTCCAGCGTGATCAGGGCATGGACCTTGAAGCCGAAATAAGTTTCTTTTTTGGAAGGACACCTTCCGTAATTTGCCCCGTCCGCACGGAATGAACGACAATAACGCGCTCGCCCGAACTTGCAGACCGGAAGGGGAAAGCTGTCAATCACAAAATAACGGCTGGCTGGTATGGGAAAGGACTGGGTCAGTTTCTGCCGGAGCAGTTCTGTCACCTGTAAAAGTGCCCTCCTAGTGCGGTTAAACCGGGTACGGCAGCAAAGCATGGGGAAGAGATGCCGATAATTACGTTTCACAAAGGAATACCAGGCATTTTCAGAATCCATCCCGATAAGCTCACCGCAGATACTCAGGGTGATAATTTCTGAGTCAGACATTTTTGCGGCATCCACATTTCTTCTTTGGGAAACAGAAGCAGGGACAAACTGTTGGTACAGGTCATCAATAATCGTGTAAACAAGCAAAATAAAATCTTCAAAAGTTGCTATGAGAGTGGTATAATCATCTTGAAACTTCAACATCATGTGCCTCCTTTCATAGTCGTAGTGGTGTACAACTATAGGATAGCATATTTTGTTGAAGTTTTTCTATATCAACTAGCACAACAGGTTAAGTTAATAACATAGAAAGAAGCCTTTCCAAATGGTTCCTCCATCACTATAGATGATGTATGGGGGAACCATTTGGTAAATCTTTGGAATTGAACCGCCATAGTAATATGCAGTGGCATACCCTGCTGTTTTTTGGCATGCAGAGGGCTATGAAATTTTTTGCAGCTTTTCGCTGTGTTCTGATACTACTTTTTTGAGCAGTTCCGTATCCGCAAAGACGGATTCTATTTTGTCTGCATAGCTTTTGTAGCGTTCATAAGTATCCATGTAACAGGATTCAATGGTGTTAAGCCGTGGCAGGATAACATTTTCTTGGAATAATCTTATGTTATGGATTTCACCCTGTATGTCACGGATTTCACCTTGTATGCTATAGATTTTACCCTGCATGTCACGGATTTCACCCTGCATGTTACGGATTTCACCCTGCATGTCACGGATTTCACCCTGCATGTTACGGATTTCACCCTGCATAATGTGGATTTCATCCTGCATCGCATCAAGCCTGTTTTCAATAGGGATTAATTTTTTGTCCATAATGCCTGAAATAGCAAGCAGCAATTCATGGTCTGTCATAGTATCACGCTCCTGTTCTGCTAATCTCGTATTTCTATCTGTTTCTGCCAGTATACCACACCCAGCCTTCCTTGTCATTTAACTTGTACGTTAAAAATTCCTTTGCCATTTGAAGCAGATACGGGTATAATTAAAGTAAGGTAAAAGGAGGATGGAATGAAAAAAATACTTGCCGTAGACGATGAGGAAGGCATCCGCACCCTGTTGAAGGAATCTTTGGAAATGGAAGGTTATGTGGCATATACAGCTAAAAATGGGATGGAAGCTATGGAAAGCCTGAAATACCAGCCAGATTTGATCATTATGGATATCAATATGCCGGACATAGACGGTTATACGGTCTGTGAAAAAATCCGGGATTATGTGGACTGCCCTATCTTATTCCTTACTGCGCGGACAGAGGAGCAGGACAGGGTAAACGGGTTTAAAGCAGGAGGGGATGACTATATTGTAAAGCCTTTTGGCATGGAAGAACTGATGGCGCGGGTAGAGGCCCACCTGCGCCGGGAGGAACGGCGGCAGCAGCACAGCAATGTCTATTTCACCGGGAACCTGGCGGTGGATTTTTCCGGCCGACAGGTGCTTGTGGACGGAAAGGGCGCAGGCCTGACGAAAACAGAATTTTCCATTGTGGAGCTTTTGATTTCCCACAGCGGGCAGGTGTTTGAGAAAGAGCAGATTTATGAGAAAGTCCGGGGGTTTGACGGGGAAGCGGATGCTTCTATTATTGCAGAGCATGTCCGCAGGATCCGCCAGAAAATCGACAAGGGCAAAAAGCATATTGAAACAGTCTGGGGCGTGGGATATAAATGGGTCGGCTGATTCTTGGGCGTAGGCTGCCAACAAAAAACTGAGGGAAGGTTTCAAAATGGATTGGTTGGAAGAAAAGTCAGAGCAGTTTGGGAAGTTCCTGCAGGAAAAGTCCCTGGCCCGGGCGCTGGTATGGTACCTCTGTGTGGGCATGCTGGGGGTAGGGGCCATGTACTGGATTACGAGGAATGTCTGCCTTGCATGGATAGAGGTCCTTGTAAAACGCCAGCAGGAAGCATCCTGCGCAGAAGCCTTCCGTTTGCTGCAGACAGGGGGCTTCGGAAAGGTAAGAAGCTGGGAGGGCATGCTGCTGTGGGCGCTGGGCGGGTTTTATTATTATTGCCTGTACCTTTATGTCTTTGCCTGCTTTTGCATTGTAGGGAAAATTTTTTTGGATACGAAAATCAAGCAGCCCCTTGCCGCCATTAAGACAGGGATCGCCTATATCAATATGGGCGACTACAGCCATGATATTGTCTGGGGCAGCCAGGATGAAATGGGCGCCCTCTGCCGGGAAATGGAGCAGATGCGGGCGGGGCTCCTGAAAGGGAAGAAGGATCAGTGGAGGCAGCAGGAGGAGCAGCGGAAAATCAACGCAGCTTTTGCCCATGATATCCGTACGCCTTTAACTGTCATCCGGGGCTATACGGAATTTTTGCAGCGGTATGTGCCGAAAGGCAAGGTCACGCAGGAAATGCTGTTAGAAAAGCTAGCTGCCATGCACCAACAGGAAGAACGCCTGCTGCAGTTTTCCAACACTATGGTTACCATCCAGAAAATGGAAAAATGGGAGCTTTCCGGGGAATGGCTGCAACTGCAGGAGCTGGTGGGCCAGATGGAAACAGTCCTGAATGGAATCCGGCAGAACACGGATAAGGAAATTACCCTGCATACAAGCATTTCCGGGCAGGAGCTGTTTTTGGACAAAAACCTGCTGATGGAGGTATTTGAAAATTTGCTGGGCAATGCCCTACGCTATGGGGAGGGGCAGGTCCAGGTAAAGGCTGTATTGGCCGGGAGAGAATTTACAATATTTGTAAAGGATGATGGGCCGGGGTTTTCGGAAAAGGCGCTGCAGTTGGGCGCGGAAACGTATTTCAGCGAGGAGGAAAACAGCCAGGAGCATTTTGGCATTGGCTTGTCTATCTGCCGGATGCTCTGCGAAATCCATGGAGGAAGGCTGGCGCTGCAGAACAGCATCAGCCGTGGGGCGATTGCGGCCGCCACGCTGTCCGTAGGCCTGCGCAGAAAATAAGGATTGCATATTTCCCAGAGGGGTGCGCCCAAGTATTAGAAAAAGTACTATTATTTTATAGGAAATTCGTAGATAAATTCTTTTTATACTATATTCCAGAACCGGGGCAGGGATTCAGAAGCCCCTGAAACAGGAAGGGAGGCAGGCGTTACTGCGAAAGTAACCGGAAAAATGGAAACAAAAATAGAGATTAAGGATTTATCAAAACATTTTGGGAAAAAACAGGCCCTGCGCCATGTAAATTTGGAAATCGGCCCAGGGATGTTCGGGCTTCTTGGCCCAAACGGGGCTGGAAAGACTACTTTAATGAAGGTGCTGGTGACGCTGGCAAAAAAGACCAGCGGGGAAGTTACCCTCTGCGGGATTCCCGTCAGCCAATGCAGCCAAATCAGGAAAATCGTCGGCTACCTTCCCCAGGATTTTTCCATGTATGGGAACATGGGGGCTTACGAAGCATTGGACTATCTGGCCGTGCTGTCCGGCATGGGCAAACAGGAACGGGCAAAAAAGGTGCCCCTGATGCTGGAAAAAGTGAATCTGGGGGACCAGCATAAGACAAAGGTGCGGGCCATGTCCGGTGGCATGAAGCGGCGCCTGGGGATTGCACAGGCCATTATCCACGACCCGAAAATCATTGTGGTAGACGAACCTACTGCAGGCTTAGACCCGGAGGAACGGGTGCGGTTCCGCAACTTGCTCTGCGAAATCGCAAAAGACCGCATCGTTATCCTGTCTACCCATATTGTAGGGGACATAGAAGCCACCTGCGAGCATATTGCAGTGCTGAACTTAGGGGAAATCCTGTTCCATGGGACAGTTTCCCAGCTTTTGGAAGCCGTCCGTGGAAAAGTTTATACCATGGAAGTGTCTGCTATGGAGCTTCCCATGGTGCAGGAGCAGTTCCTTGTGACCGGGATCCTTACAAATGGCAGTACTGCCAGCATTAAAATTGTTGCCGATGGGCTGCCCATGGCAGGGGCGAAGCCAGCGAACCCGGACGTAGAGGATGCCTATATGTACCTTATGGGCCATGCTTCTGCCTTGCAGGGCAGGGAATAGGGGGTGCGGGCATGTTTGGGACGTTATTTTGGAAAGAATGTAAACAGGTATTAAAAAGCATGGTCTATTATCTTTATGTGGCGGTATTTGTCCTGTTCCTTTCCAGCCAATTAGGCAGTGAAATGACAGACGGAATGGAACAGCCAGTCCCAGGGCAGGACTATTATGGGACCACGGTTACCCATGACCCATCTGCAGTCATGGCTTCTACGCTTGCAAGCCTTGTTTCAGAAACAGGCCGGAATTCGTATGCCACATACCCCATGGGGTTTATCCGGAGCGTGACGCTGAATGAAACGGAGCTGGCAGAGATAAAAGGGATCATTGAGGATTGCACCGGGAAAAGCTGGGAAGAACTGGTGCAGGAGGAAGAAGAACATTTCAGCGGTTATGGCCAGGGCACCATGGAAGGCGCCATTAATGCACAGGTAAGGTATGAAGTTGTCCCGAAGGAAACCCTGGGCTATGAAGAATTTTGCGCATATATGGAAAAAGCCAGTGAGATCATAGGCGCAGGCAGCTCTTACAGCAAGGAGAGCCTTGGGCGTGGGGTGAGCGTCCCCATGACATATGAACAGGCGGCAGAAGAATTTGAAGCTTTATGCAGCAAGGACAGGGTGACAGGAGCCACTGCAAGGCTGTTTTGCGACTATGCAGGGATTATCCTTTCTGTCCTCCCGATTTTTCTGGGCGTCACCCGCTGCTTGCGGGATAAACGCGCTAAAGTGGCGCAGGTGGTTTTTGCCCATGAAGCTTCTTCCGGGCAGATTTTGGGGAGCCGTTACCTTGCCAGCCTGTCCATGGCTTTCCTGCCAGTGCTGGTAACTGCATTTGTGATGCAGATGCCCTACCAGTACCATGCCAAAACCATTGGGGTAACGCCGGACGTGCTGGCTTTCCTGAAATACACATGTATATGGCTGCTGCCGGAGGTGATGGCAGTCCTTGCAATCTCATTCCTTATTACAGAGGTTACAGAAAATGTAATTTCCATTTTTGTCCAGGTATTCTGGGCTGTCGGCAGCCTGTTTGCTGCTTCTGGCTTAAGGGGGGATTTTGGGCTCCAGTTAATTTGCCGGTGGAATACGCTTGGGAGCACCAATGCATTTTGGGGGCAGCGGGCTGAGTTTCTCTTAAACCGGGGATTTTACGCAGGCCTTGCCGTACTGGCTTTCGCTTTAACAATCGTAATTTATGGGAAAAAGCGCAGGGAAGGAGAAACCATTTATGGAAAAATATTTAAGCATAGGAAATAGTTTTTTCCGCAGGCAGTATGCCCCGCATTTATTGGTGACGCTGCTGTTTTGCTGCCTGTCAGGCTTTTTTGTCAGCTTCCGGAATTTGAATGGGGAGCAGGCGGCAAAGGTAATGGAGATGTATGCTGCCTTCACTGGAATCCTCCTTCTGGTTCCCCTGTTCATGCCGGAGCAGAACCGGGAACTTTGGCTTTTGGAAAAGTCCAAGGCAACGCCCCTCTGGAGTGTATACTGCATCCGCCTGTTGGCAGCCACGGCAGCCCTCGCCCTTGTAGTCACCGTATTTCTCCAGCTTATGGAGCAGGGGAACAGCCAGTTTGACGGGAGGGCGTTATGGGTTGGCTCCTTCTGTGAAATATTTTTCTTAGGCAGCATCGGCTTTTTCGTCAGCGGGGTGACAAACCAGGCGGTACTGGGCTATATGGTATCGGTGGTGTATTTCTTTGCGAATATTGGCGGCTCGCAGTATCTGGGGGATTTTGCCCTGTTCCAGATGATGAAAGGGGACTATGGGTTTGCGGCCCCAATGGCCGGGGCGGCAGTGGTATTGGTGGCTGGGGGGATTTGGCTGCGGGAGCAGCTGGCTGCAAAATAAGGGGATTTTCCAATAAGAAGGGAGAACTTATGCATAAACACGGAGGAGATATTTACCAATATCCGGATTTTATAGATTTTTCTGCTAACATTAACCTGTTAGGGGCACCTTCTGGCGTCATACAGCAGGCGAAGGATGCCATGGACAGGATTGGCCACTACCCCCAGGTGGGCAGCGGCAGGCTCCGGCAGGCCATTGCGGGGCTTGAGCAGGTGGAGCCTGGGCAGGTTATTTGCGGGAATGGCGCGGCGGAAGTAATTTTTTCCCTTGTGCTGGCGGTAAAGCCCAGGAAGGCGCTGCTGTTTGCGCCCACATTCCAGGAGTATGAACAGGCGCTGGGTACTGTAGGGTGCGAGGTCCTCTGGGAATACCTGCGCCCGGAGCAGGGCTTCCAGATGGGGGAAGGGTGCCTTGCACGGATAAGCCCGGATGTGGACATGGTGTTTGTCTGCAACCCCAACAACCCTACGGGGGTACTGGCAAGCCGGGGGCTGCTGAAGCGGATGCTGGACACATGCGCACAGGCAGGGGCAATCCTTGTGGCAGATGAATGTTTTCTGGATTTTGTGGTGGCAAAAGAAGGGGAAACAGAGTCGCTGAAAAGCTTTTTGGAAGGATATGACAACCTTTTTCTTGTGAAAGCATTTACAAAAACATTTGGGATTCCCGGGCTTAGGCTGGGCTACGGGCTTTGCGGCAACCTTGAGGTGCTGGAACGCATGAGGGAGGCCACCCAGCCCTGGAACGTGTCAGTCCCGGCACAGGAAGCTGGGATTGCAGCGGCAAAGGAAACGTCGTTTTTGGAAGAAACAAGGCAGGCGTCAGAACGGGAAAAATCATTCCTGCTGGGGCAGCTTTCCAGGTACCAGCCCAGGCAGGGGGCAGGCATTCATCCGTCGGTGAATGCCTGTTTGCCGTGCAGCGGGAGCCAGGGGGACTTTTTTATCCAGGTCTACGGGCATGCGGCAAACTTCATCTTTTTTCAGAGCGTGGCAGGCCTGGGCAGGGAACTGGAAAAATATGGCATCTGCATCCGGGACTGCGGGAATTTCCGGGGGCTTGGGGAAGGCTGGTACCGGATTGCGGTGCGCAGCAGGAAGGAGAATCTGGCGCTGGCGGACGCCCTGGAAAAAATCTCCTGGCGCCACTCCAAAACCGGGAATAAGGGCCTATGAGAAAATTGTAAGGATTTGCGGAAAAGCAGGGCGGAAAAATAGCGTTAATTTCGTAGAAAACATTGACGGATAAAGGAAATGGCGTTAAAATGGAAATGCGGATGTTATGAAAAAATACAAATATGAAGATATCTTATACCGGGCAATGCAGTTGGGTTCTTATTTGCATTTTAGGGAGGCATCTATCCGAAGGAAGATATAGCCTGTGGTTTAAAGTTTTTACAATGGAAGGTATGTCAGGGAGTTCGGAAATCTACGAAAAGGACGGAGAAAGAAATGTTAGAAAAACTGAATAAGTTGCATATTAGGCAGCGCCTGAAAAAGTCATTTACTTTAGTTGCCGGGATGATGGCAGTCGTTGCAGCCATTGGCGTAATTGGGATGATTGTAGTGTCCAATCTCTATGCAGATTCGCTTGTGAATTATGGATTTGCCCAAGGGGACGTAGGTAAGGCGATGGCAAGCTTTGCAGACACAAGGTCGGCTTTGCGGGGCATTATCGGGTATGATGAAGAAGATACCATTCAGAATATGGTAGCGCAGCATGACGAGTGCAAGGGTGAATTTGAAGCCCAGTTTGCAGAGCTTGAAAAAACCATGGTAACAGCGGAAAACAAAGAGCTGTATGCGGAATTGAAGGCAGATTTAAGCGACTACTGGGCTTTGGAGCAGCAGATTATAGACTTGGGCGCAACGACAGACATAGATGACTGTATTAAGGCGCAGGAAATGGCAATGGGCGATTTAGCCCCCATGTATGAGGAAATTTACAGCCACCTGACTGAGATTATGGATATTAAGGTTGACAGGGGGCAGGCCTTATCCCAGCAGCTTTCCCTGCTCAGCATTGTATTGCCTGCGGCAGTTGCTATAGTAATTGTCCTTTCCATTATGCTGGCACTCCATCTTGGCACTGGCATTGCAGAAGGGATCGCCGTCCCAACCATACGGTTAAAAGAACGTCTGGAAACCTTTGCAAAGGGCGACCTTTCCTCCCCGTTCCCGGATGTGGATACGCAGGATGAGATTGCAGAAATGATTATGGTAGCCCGTCAGATGGCAGAAACCCTGAATTTTGTCATTGCGGATGAAGAACGGCTCCTTGGGGAAATGGCGAGGTCTAATTATGATATTTATTCCGAGGATGAAAGCAAGTATACAGGTGATTTTGAACAGATTTTCCTTTCCCTGCGCGAACTTAAGAAACAGATGGTTACTACCATCCAGTCCATTGACGAAGCCTCCACACAGGTTTCCGCAGGTTCTACCAACCTGGCGGAAGCGTCCCAGAGCCTTGCAGAAGGCGCAACGGAACAGGCCGGCGCGGTACAGGAAATGCAGGCAACCATTATGACAATTACGGACAATATCGTAATGGCAGCGGAAAAAGCGGAAGAATCTTACCAGTTGGCCCAGAAATATGCGGATGAAGCTGACCGCAGCCGCGGTGAAATGGAAATGATGGTAGCGGCAATGGGGCGTATTAACGAAGCATCCCAGAAAATCGGGAATATTATTTCTGAAATTGAAGACATTGCATCCCAGACAAACCTGCTTTCCTTAAATGCTTCCATTGAAGCGGCAAGGGCAGGGGAAGCCGGAAGGGGCTTCTCCGTAGTGGCAGACCAAATCCGCCAGCTTGCAGAGCAGAGCTCCACGGCCGCAGTTGAAACAAGGGAGCTGATTGAAGGCGCCATCCATGAAGTGGAAGAAGGGAACGAAGCGGCAGAACGGGCTTCTGCTTCCATTAAGACGGTAGTGGAAGGGATTGGAAGGATTGCATCTTCTTCCAAGACGGTAAGCAGCACGGCCGCAGACCAGGCGACTGCCATGAAACAGGCGGAGCAGGGCGTGAACCAGATTTCCGAAGTGGTGCAGTCCAATTCAGCTACGGCTGAGGAATCTTCCGCAACCAGCGAGGAACTGTCTGCACAGGCAATTTGCTTAGACGAGCTGATTGGTAAGTTTAATTTGCCGTCAGAACTGTAAGGGCTACATAAGCTTGATTAGGGTGTTAAAAGCACTTTTGGTGCTACGCTCATACCATATATTGTTATTGCAAATCAATTTGCACATCAATATATGGTATAGAGCGGGTGCATCGCACCCTTTTGACACCCTAATCATAAGCTTTAAATACCGGGGGCTTTCCGACAGAAGGCCTCCGGTTTTGTATGGAAATAAGCTGTTGCTGGTTTTGGTTTTTTGGTATAATATATAGATAAAATTGAATTTTGGACAGCGGCGCCCTGCCAGCAGGGAAATAGTAGGGCCAGACGGCGCAGCAGAATGGAACTGCAGGATAGAATGGGAAGGAGAATATGCATGGAAACGGAATTGGAACAGGTACTGCCTGAGGAGATAGAGGCCCGCAGCTTTGAGATTATCACAAAGGAGCTGGACAGCAGGGAACTGGAGGAGCAATATGCGCCCATAATCAAGCGTGCCATACACACTACGGCGGATTTTGATTATGCGGATAACCTTGTGTTTTCCCCAAATGTGCTGGAGTTTGCCTGGAAAGCCCTGCAAAAGAAGGCCTGTATCGTAACGGATACCCAGATGGCGAAGGCAGGCATCAGCAAAAAGGCATTGCAGCAGCTTGGGATTGAGATTTACAATTTTATTGCCGATAAGGATGTAGCGGAGATGGCAAAAGCCCATGGGACAACCAGGGCTGCGGCTTCCATAGATAAAGCAGCAGCCTTAAACCGCCCGGTAATATTGGTGGTGGGGAATGCCCCTACCGCCCTGGTACGCATTTCCGAACTGGTGCAGAAGGGGGGCTGGGCGCCGGAGCTTGTCATTGGGACGCCGGTTGGCTTTGTAAACGTGGTGCAGTCTAAGGAAATGATTTTGAAGCTCCCTGTGCCGCATATCGTTGCAAAAGGGCGGAAGGGCGGCAGCAATGTGGCGGCGGCTATTGTAAACGCCATGCTTTATATGTATGGCGGACGGTAAAGCTTGCTGGAAAAACGCCGGACAGGAGGGCATATGGGAACTTATTTTCCAATATTTATTAATTTGGAAGGGAAAAAGGTACAGGTCTTTGGCGGTGGGAAGATTGCTGCAAGGCGTGTGGCTGCCCTGCTGGAATTTGGCGCAGAGGTCCATGTCATTGCGCCTGAGATTTCCGGGAAACTGGAAGGGTTGGCAAGACAGGCGGAAAACCTGACGCTGGAGCGGCGCCCTTATTTGCCCGGGGATTTGGCGGCGGCGGAACTTGCCATTGCCGCAACGAATGATGAAGGGGTAAATGACATGGTTTACTGGGAGTGCCGCAGGGAAGGCGTCCCTGTAAATGTGGCATCTGACAAAGAAAAGTGCGATTTCTTTTTTCCGGGCATTGCAAAAGAAGGGGATATTACGGTAGGGGTGACCGCCGGGGGCAAAGACCACAGGAAAGCGGCGCAGGCAACGGCCAAAATCAGGGAGCTGCTGAAAGGGCGGCCATGGGAAGGATAAACATGAGGATTTTAATACTGGGCGCAAGCGGGTATGCAGGGTCCTGCATTAAAAAAGCGTTAGAAAAGGAATATCAGGAAGTGTTTGGCACTTACCAGAACCAAATGAAAGCGGGGCAGTTTTCTGGGGATTCTTCCATGTACCAGTATGCGTTGGGAAAGCAGGGGGAATTGGAAGCCCTGCTCCGGAAAACAGATCCCGATGTAGTTATTTCCTGCCTACGGGGAGATTTCGGCAGGCAGAAAGAAGCGCATAAGGCCCTTGGGGAATTTCTGGCGGGAAAAGAGAATGGAAGTATCCTGTATCTTTCCAGCGCCAATGTATTTGATGGGGATTTAAGGAAACCCCATCTGGAAACGGACTTGCCAAAGGCAGAGAGCAGCTATGGCCAGTTTAAAATTGCCTGTGAGGAATTGTTGGCAGGGCAGTTGGGGGAACGGGCGGTTATCCTCCGTATTCCGGAAATCTGGGGAACGGGCTGCCCAAGGCTGAAAAAGTTCCAGAAGGATGTGCAGCAGGGCCGGCCGGTGCAGACCTATGGGAATTTCTGGGTGAATTATACGACGGACCGGCAGATTACAGCATGGGTTTCTTATATTATGAAGCAAAACCTGCATGGGGTGTTCCATATCGGAACCCGGGACCTGTATGGGTATACTGCATTCCAAGAGGAACTGGCAGAAAGGCTTGGCGTGGGAACCCCTGTGTTTGAGATAGAAGAAAACCAGGAAAAGCAGGTGCTGGCGGTGGTGCCCGGAAGGCAGGAAATCCCGGAGCGCTTGCAGATAGGCGTGGAAGATGTGCTCCGTTTGGCCAGTGGGAGGGAAAGATGGATGGTTTGAGCATAGTGTATGGGAAAAAGGAACACCATAGTTATAAAATAAAGAAGTGGAAAAAACAATGGAACGATTGACAGCCGGCATTTTGGCCCATGTAGACGCAGGAAAGACAACTTTATCAGAAGCTTTGCTGTATACCAGCGGCGCCATCCGAAAGCTGGGGAGGGTGGACAACAGGGACGCTTTCCTGGATACCTATGGATTGGAACGGGAGCGGGGGATTACGATATTTTCCAAACAGGCGGTCCTGCAGGCAGGGGATTTGGAAATTACACTGCTGGACACCCCGGGGCATGTGGATTTTTCCCCGGAAATGGAACGCACGTTACAGGTGCTGGATTATGGCATTTTGGTAATCAGCGGCGCGGACGGCATCCAGGGGCATACCCGTACCCTCTGGCGGCTTTTAAAAAAATATCAGGTCCCGGTATTTCTTTTTATCAACAAAATGGACCAGCCCGGGACGGACAGGGAAACGCTGCTGGCAAAGCTGCAGGAAGGGTTAAGTGGGAACTGTGTGGATTTCACGCAGGCAGGCACGGAAGAATTTTATGAAAACTGCGCCATGTGCAGGGAAGATGTGCTGGATTACTTTTTAGGGCACGGCAGGCTGGAAGTAAGCCAAATTCAGGATCTGGTTTCCGGGCGGGACCTGTTTCCCTGCTTTTTTGGCTCTGCATTGAAATTGACGGGAATACTGGAATTTTTTGAAGGGTTTGGGAATTATACGCGGATGCCAAGATACCCGGAAGAATTTGGCGCAAAGGTCTTTAAAATTGCAAGGGACCCCCAGGGGAACCGGCTGACTTACTTAAAAGTTACCGGGGGAACCTTAAAGGTGAAAACGCCCCTGCTGGGGCAGCAGGAAAAAGTCAACCAGATACGCATTTACTCCGGGGAGAAATATGAAACAAGGAATGAGGCAGAAGCTGGGATGGTATGCGCCGTAACGGGCCTGAACGCCACCTGTCCCGGCATGGGGCTTGGGGCGGAGCAGGATACGGCCTTGCCCCTGCTTGTGCCGGTCCTTACCTACCGGATGGATTTGCCGCCGGGGTGCGAGCCTTCGGTTATTCTGCCGAAGCTGTACCAGCTACAGGAGGAGGAGCCGGAGCTGCACCTTGTCTGGGATGGGCAGATGCAGGAAATCCAGGTGCAGATTATGGGGGAGGTACAGCTTGAGGTCTTAAAGAGCCTGATTGCAGAACGGTTTGGGGTGGAAGTGGCTTTTGGGGCAGGGAATATCCTGTACAAAGAAACCATTGCCCAGCCAGTGGAAGGGGTAGGCCATTACGAGCCGCTCCGCCACTATGCGGAGGTGCATTTGCTGTTAGAGCCTGCGGAACCTGGCAGCGGCCTTGTATTTGACACATGCTGCAGCGAGGATGTGCTGGACCGGAACTGGCAGCGGCTGGTGCTTGCCCATTTGGGGGAAAAGGAGCACCGGGGCGTGCTGACAGGTTCAGCCATTACGGATATGAAAATTACGCTGGTGGCGGGGCGCGCCCACTTAAAGCACACGGAAGGCGGGGATTTCCGCCAGGCCACGTACCGCGCCCTGCGCCAGGGGCTGATGGAAGCGGAACCGGTGCTGTTGGAGCCGTATTACAATTTCCGGCTGGAAGTGCCGGAATCCATGGTAGGCAGGGCGATGGCGGACATGGACCGGATGCATGGGAGCCTTAGTTCCCCGCAGATACAGGGCGGGATGGCTGTGTTTACCGGCAGCGCCCCAGTGGATGCCATGCGGGATTACCAGCGGGAGGTAATTTCCTATACCAGAGGGGAAGGAAGGCTTTCCTGTACCCTGAAAGGCTATGAGCCTTGCCACAGCCAGCAGGAAATTGCAGAAAAGATGGCGTACGACCCGGAACGCGACATGGAAAATTCCCCAGATTCTGTATTTTGCGCCCATGGGGCTGGCTTTCTTGTAAAATGGGACCAGGTGAAATCCCATATGCATGTGGAAACCCCAGGCTTCCTGCGGGAAAAGCTCTGGGGCGGGGAACCTTTGCCGGATGCCCAGCCCCGGACGGAATCTGGCGGCAGGCCCGAAAGCCCTACAGAGGAGCCATGGATTGGGGAGGATGAGGTGGAGGCCATTCTGTCTAATGCCGTACATGCCAACAGGCGGGAAAAACAGGCTGGGCGGAAAGGGTTCCATAAGAAGCGTGCGCCTTTGGCTGGGCAGGGGACGTCTGTAACCCGCACCTACCAAAAACCGGAATATAAGGAAGAATATATGCTGGTAGATGGCTATAACGTGATTTTTGCATGGGAGGACTTAAAAGGGCTGGCGGAAGAAACCATTGACGGGGCAAGGGGAAGGCTCCTTGACATCCTTTCTAATTACCAGGGGATCCGGAACTGCCATCTGATTGTGGTATTTGACGCCTACCGGGTGGAACGCCACCAGACGGAAATCCTTGATTACCACAACATCCATGTGGTGTTTACAAAAGAAGCGGAAACAGCAGACCAGTATATTGAAAAATTTGCCCAGGAACATGCCAGGGAATACCGGGTGACGGTAGTGACCTCGGACGGGCTGGAACAAATTATTATCCGGGGACAGGGCTGCGGCCTGATTTCTGCCCGGGAACTGCAGGAGGAAATTAAATTATCCATGCAGGCGGTGCAGCAGGATTTTGCAAGGAAACAGGACGCAGGGAAACAGTATCTGGGGGACGCCATTGCAGAACAGGTCCCGGAATTCCAAAGGGAGGGCCTTCCGGGATAAGATGGATCATTTGATGATATAGGAGCTTCCTGTATAATTCAAATATAGGGAATTCCAAGAAGGGTGGTTGATAAAAAGATACCTCAGAGTAAAATAAGATTACTGGCTTAGCGGGTTAGTAAAAATCTTATTGAACAGAGAGGTATCCAAGATGAATTATAACACACAGAACGCAAAAATTGCATCCATAACTGAAAAAACTCTGATTGTTGGAATTGATGTGGGAAGTGAAACCCACTATGCCCGGGCATTTGACTGGCGCAACTACGAGTATACAAAGAAACCGCTGGAGTTCAGCAACACAGAGGCCGGATTCCAGACATTCAAAGCATGGATGGGGGACATAGCGGAGAAATACGGCAAAACTGCCGTAATACCGGGCATGGAGCCGACAGGGCATTACTGGTTTGCCCTGGGGAAATTCCTGCAGGACAGCGGGATGAGGCCTGTGCATGTGAATCCCCACCACGTGAAAAAATCAAAAGAACTGGATGACAACAACCCCAACAAAAATGACCGTAAAGACCCAAAGACGATCGCTGCGCTTGTCAACGAGGGACGGTTCTCGTACCCTTACATACCAACCGGTATCTATGCAGAGATCAGGAGCCTGTCAAACCTGCGCTTCCAGACGCAGGAGGAGCTCACGAGGATCAGGAACCGCCTGGCCAGATGGTTCGCCATCTACTTCCCTGAATATAAAGACGTTTATGGGGATTTGAAGGCGGTGAGCGGGAGGATGGTGCTGAAGGAGGCGCCGCTGCCGGAGGACATCAGAAAACTGGGGGTGGAAGGTGTGGACCGGATATGGAGGGACGCAAAGCTGAGAGGCGCTGGGATGAAGAGGGCAAAGACCCTGGTAACAGCTGCGGAGCATAGCGTAGGAAGTACGGAAGCGCCGGAAGCCGCCCGTATGGAACTGAAAAACCTTCTGGCTGACATGGATGTATATACCTCAAGGCTGGAGGGGCTTC
>KE159639.1:4297-102362 GCA_000403315.2 Lachnospiraceae bacterium A2 | reverse complement strand
GGTAGCCGGCAGGAATATTTTCCATAGGGCATGACCCTGGTTAGGAGCTGAGCTGGCACCCTGGTTATGGACAGGCGGGACGAAGGAAGTTAGGACCCCGGCAGAGATGCAGGGTGATCCTGGTAGACACGGGAGGTACGCTGCCATAGAAGGATGGGTATACATAAGGCCATGTAGAGCGAAAACAAAGACGTTCTACTTCGTGTACCCTTCACCCTCTATTTTCGTACCAGATACAGAGAAATGTCCATCTCCTTGGCTCATTCATCTGAGATATGTAACTATAAATTCCTTGATTTTTTAAGGAAAATCACTTGACAATATAGGGAGGAAATCAATATGGAATTAATCAGCCGTCCCCGGCGTTTACGGGGAAACAGTACGCTGCGGAAAATGGTGCGGGAAACCAGGATGGACAAATCCACCCTTGTGTACCCTATGTTTGTGATGGAAGGGGCAAATAAAAAAGAGGAAATCCCATCCATGGCAGGCCAGTACCGCTACAGCGTGGACCGGATGGAGGAAAAGCTGCTGGAGCTCCTTAAGGCAGGGGTGCAGAGCGTCATGCTGTTTGGGCTCCCAGCGGAAAAAGATGAAATGGGGAGCGGGGCATACGCGGAAGATGGGATTGTCCAGAAGGCTTTCCGCAAGGCAAAAGAAGTCTGCCCGGAATTGTACCTGATCGGGGATGTATGCATGTGCGAATATACGTCCCATGGACATTGCGGCATACTCTGCGGGCAGGAAGTGGACAATGACAGGACGCTGGGGTATCTGGCAAAAATTGCCCTTTCCCAGGTGCAGGCAGGGGCGGACATGGTAGCCCCATCCGACATGATGGACGGGCGGGTAGCGGCAATCCGCAGCATATTGGACCAAAATGGGCATGCAGACATCCCCATTATGTCTTATGCGGTAAAATTCGCTTCCTCTTTTTACGGGCCGTTCCGGGATGCGGCAGGGTCTGCCCCTGCCTTCGGCGACCGGAAATCTTACCAAATGGATTACCATAACCGCCGGGAAGCCATAAAAGAAGCGCTGATGGACGTGGCGGAAGGCGCGGATATTTTGATGGTGAAGCCAGCCATGGCTTATGGGGATTTAATCCGCGAAGTAAAGGACAGGACGGACATTCCCCTTGCCGCCTATTCCGTCAGCGGGGAATATTCCATGGTGAAAGCGGCTGCAGCCGCAGGGTTTGTGGATGGGGACAGTATTATGTGCGAAATGGCAGCCAGTGCGTACCGGGCGGGGGCGGACATTTACATTACATATTTTGCAGAAGAACTGGCAAAGTGCATGGAGGAAGGAAGGATTGGCTAAGCTTTCGGCAGATGGGGCCTTCTATAGGAGCGCGCCAGAATACAGAAAACCGGAAGAAAAGGAAGGAGCAGAAAATGACAAAATCAGAAGCATTATTCCAGCGGGCAGTACAGGTGATGCCGGGAGGTGTGAATTCCCCGGTACGCGCCTTTGGTTCTGTCGGTTCCGTCCCCAAATTTATCAAAAGCGCAGAAGGCGCATACCTTTACGACGAGGATGGGAACCAGTATATAGATTATATTGGCTCTTGGGGACCCATGATTTTAGGCCATGCCAATCAGGAAGTCCTTGGGGCGGTGGCTAAGGCATGCGAGCGGGGCTTAAGCTTTGGGGCGGCAACTGCCCCGGAAGTGGAACTGGCGGAGCTGGTGTGCAGCCTGATCCCTTCCATAGAGATGGTGCGGATGGTAAATTCCGGCACAGAAGCGGTGATGAGCGCCATCCGTCTGGCAAGGGGCTATACCAGGAGGAATAAAATCATTAAATTTACCGGATGCTACCATGGCCATTCCGACGGCCTTCTGGTAAAGGCAGGCTCCGGCGCCATGACGTCAGGAATCCCGGACAGCTTAGGGGTGCCTGCAGGCTGCACCCAGGATACTCTGACGGCAGAATATAACCATTTGGACAGCGTGGAGGGGCATTTTGCAAGGTGCGGGGAAGAAATTGCCGCGGTGATTGTGGAGCCGGTGGCGGCCAACATGGGGGTTGTCCCACCTAAGCCCGGATTCCTGGAAGGCCTGCGCAGGCTTTGCGATGCAAATGGCGCGCTGCTGATTTTCGACGAGGTAATTACCGGGTTCCGCCTTGGGATTGACGGCGCCCAGGGCTATTATGGCATCAGGCCGGACCTTACTACTTTTGGGAAAATTATTGGCGGCGGCATGCCGGTGGGGGCATACGGCGGGAAACGGGAAATTATGGAACTGGTAGCCCCGGTGGGCGGCGTTTACCAGGCGGGGACGCTCAGCGGGAACCCGGTTGCCATGGCGGCAGGGCTTGCCATGCTTACCATTTTAAAAGACCACCCGGAATATTATCAGGAACTGAATGGGAGGGCAGGGCGTTTTTACCAGAGGATGCAGGAAATCCTTGGGAAGTCTGGCCTTCCATACCATGTCAACCATGTGGGCTCCCTGGGATGCCTTTATTTTACTGGGACAGAAGTCATAGACTACGAAAGTGCAAAAACCGCCGATACCAAAGCATTTGCCAAGTATTGCAATTACATGGTAAGCCATGGGGTCTATCTGGCGCCTTCCCAGTTTGAAGCCATCTTTCTTTCCATGGAACATACGGAAGGGCTTTTGGATAAAACTCTGGGGCAGATGGAACAATATTTCTGCGGCTAGGAGTATCCCCCGTTGCCTGCAGCGGGGGATTCGGCTGCCGCTGGGTTATCCCCTTTTTCCCTGTCCATTGCGTTGTGATCCGGCAGGCAGGAAACATCTTACTTTTTTCTTACAAAAAATTTAAAGAAAGTTAATTCTTTTTATGGAAGGATGGTGCTATAATGAATAAGCAGAAGAAAAATGATGCATCCATCCGAAGGGGGATGCGTTAAATTTACAAAAAGAGCGGAGAGAAGCACAGTGAGCAGTGAAGAAAGAAGAAGGAGAGAAGCGTATTTAAGGAGGAAAAGGCGCAGGAAACGGAGAAGGACCATCCAGATTATTAAACGTGCTGCCATTATCTGCGTTGGGGTATTTTTGATTGTATTTGGGATTACAAGGGTTTTAAAAAAGGATGTTTCGCCGGACGAGGTGAAAGCCCAGAAGGAAGCCCCGTCAGTGGCTAAGAAGGCAGCGAAGAAGGAAAAGGGCTTCCAGCAGAAAGTCATCCTGCAGGACCCGGACTATCAGGTAAACCTTTTAACCCCAAACCCATATTCCAGGCCACAGACAGCCCTTGAGGAAGTGAAAGGGGTGGTAATCCATTACACAGCCAACCCAGGCACTACGGCGGCCCAGAACCGCAGCTATTTTGAAAGCTTAAAGGATACCCAAAAGACCAAGGCCAGCAGCCATTTTGTGGTGGGATTAGAAGGGGAAATTGTCCAGTGCATCCCCAGCACGGAAATGTCTTATGCTTCCAATGACCGTAACGTAGACACCTTGTCCATAGAATGCTGCCACAAGGACGAAACCGGCCAGTTTACACAGGAAACATATGACACGCTGGTGGAGCTGACGGCATGGCTTTGCGGGAAATTCAACCTTCCGGTGGACAGCGTAATCCGCCACTATGACGTAACTGGAAAGGAATGCCCCATCTATTACGTGAAAAACGAGGATGCCTGGGAACGTTTCAAAAAAGATGTACAGGAATACCTGGATACATATGGGACGGAACCGGAAGAATAAGGCTTGCCCGTACGATAGCGCAGGCGGCAGTAAGGAATTATTTTAGATAGCCCACAATGTAAACCAATACAAAAATTTGGTTGACAATTAAATGGCTGGAATTTATAATGTTCCTATAAAAATATTTTTTTAGGAGGGACGAGCATTATGAATAGACCAGCATCAAGTATAAAACCAGCGTTTTCCGGCGCTCCGGGGCCAAAACTGTCTGTCCGGCAGATAGCGGTAATTGGGGTAATGACGGCAGTTACCTGTGTCCTTGCGCCGTTTAGCATCCCAATCGGGCCTGTGCCCATATCCCTGACGAATTTTGCAGTTTACATGTCCCTGTATGTATTGGGCATGAAGGAAGGGACCCTTAGTTACCTGATTTACCTGCTGATGGGATTGGCCGGGGTTCCGGTTTTTTCCGGTTTTACCAACGGGCCGGGGAAGCTGTTTGGGCCTACCGGCGGCTATCTGGTTGGGTTTCTCCCCATGGCGGTCCTGGCAGGCCTTGTGGTTGACCGGTTTTATGGGGCAAAAGCGTCCAGGCTGCCAGAAGGGCAGCTTCTTAGCCCGGAGGGATCGTCGTCTGGGGGCAAAAACGGGATGGTGGCAAAAGCAGCCTGTATGGGGGGCATGGTTCTTGGGACCGCCGTCTGTTACATATTAGGGACTGTATGGCTGGCATATCAGGCAAATTTGGACTGGAAGGCCGCCTTGTTTGCGGGGGTGGTGCCTTTTATCCCCGGGGATTTAGCAAAAATAGCAGTGGCAGCCTTGGCTGGCCCTAAAATCAGGGGGCGGCTGGTGCAGGCAGGGCTCCGCTGAGGAGGAACATTGGATTTGGGGCTGGGCATCCAGGCGGTGCAGCAGCCGGAGTAAGCCAAATGCCCCGCAGCAGTCTACGGGGTATGATTGGTTTGCAGGAACAGGAGAGCATTATGGTAAAGGAAGATTATGAAAGCCTAAAAACTGGGGAAAACATAAGGAAAAGCCTGATCGCGCTGAAACAGGGCTTAAAGCAGGAACAAGGAAAGCAGGAGCTGCTTAAGCATTTGCAGGGGGACTACAGCCTTCTGCTTGGGCTTTTGCACCATGAGGAGCCAAAAGTGCGTGGAAATGCCGCCGTGGTGCTGGGCAGGCTTTCGCAGGATGGGTTTGCTGCGCCGCTGTATCAGGCCTATCAGGGGGAGGAAAAGCTTTTTATAAAAAGCAAGTACCTCTTAGCCCTTGCCAGCATGGACTGCTCTGGGTTCCGCCCCCAGCTGGAGCAGCGGCTGAGAGAGCTGGAACAGTACCAGCCCCCAGCAGAGGAAGAAAAGCATATCCGGGAAGAACTGAAAGCGCTCCGTGACCTCCTGCACACCAGCCAGCGCCACCAGCGCCACAAGTTCCAGGGATATGATGGGACGTATGACTTGATACTTACCACCGGGAAACTCCATCAGGAGGTAACGGCAAGGCAGGTAAAGAATGGGAAGGCTACGGTGCTCAAGCGTGGGGTGCGGGTAGTGACGGGGGATATCGGGCAGATATTGGATATCCGCACTTACCGGGAACTGCTCTTTTCTTTGGACGTTAAAAAGCTGGAGCCAGACCCGAAGCTTGCAGCAAAAGCATTGGCAGCTTCCAATTTGCTGGGCTTGCTGGAGCAGGCCCATAAGTCGGAAGGCAGCTTTTATTTCCGGCTGGGGCTCCAAAGCCGTATGCCCTTGGACAAGCGCAGTGATTTTGCAAAAAAATGTGCCTTCGCCTTGGAACAGGAATCCGGGCGCAGGCTTTATAATTCCACGTCCAGCTACGAGGTGGAAATCCGCCTGATTGAAGGGCGGGAAGGGACGTTCCTCCCATTGGTGAAGCTGTTTACCTTTGAAAAAGACCGTTTTGCATACCGGAAACATAAGGTTGCCGCTTCCATACGGCCGGAGCAGGCCGCCCTTGCCGCCCATCTGGCAAGCCCTTATCTGGAAAAATGGGCACATGTGCTGGATCCATTCTGCGGCGTAGGGACTATGCTGATTGAACGGGACAAGGTATGCCCCACAAGGGTGATGTATGGGATTGATACCTTTGGCGTGGCGATTGACGGGGCGTGGGAGAATACAAGGCTGGCTGGGAAGGAAGTGAATTATATCCAGCGGGATTTCTTTTCCTTCCGCCATGAATACCAATTTGAAGAAATTTTCACGAATATGCCGGACCGGGGGCAGAAGTCCCGGGAAGAACACGATATGTTTTATGGGCGTTTCTTCCGGAAAGCAAGCGAGGTTTTGGCAGCGGACGGAAAAATGGTCTTATATTCCAATGAAAAGAATTTTATTAAGAAACAGCTTAGGGTCCACAGGGAATTTGCACTGCTGCAGGAATACAGCATGGATGAGAAAGGCAATTACTGTCTGTTTATTATTGGCAAAAAGAAAGACGCCATGGTAATGGAGCAGTCCGAAGCCGTTTAAGCTTTGCTGCTGTGCGTAAAGATGCGCCTGGCAGGAGAACGGGGAAGACGCGTCAGGCCAGTTTTCTGGCTGGGACGGATAAATATAAAAAATTTGGGATAAAATTTAGAAATACCATTGACATTTCCGTCAGAATTTGTTATTATTTATAAGTCGTCGGAATTGCGGAAGTGCTGGAATTGGCAGACAGGCAAGACTAAGGATCTTGTGTCTGTATAGACGTGTGGGTTCAAGTCCCATCTTCCGCATTATTGCGATAGAGCCGGAAGACCAATGATTTATTTATAAGTCAGGGGTTTCCGGCTTTTTTTGGTTGAAAATGACGTCACCGAGTTTCTTTGCAGCATCTATTTTCACAGTTTCTTTGGATATCGTGGAATGCCTGTATACTGGTTTCATAAATAATCCCCTGTGTGCTGTTGCCCAGCAAGGCCTTGCTCTTTCGAAATCATTTTCTGTTTTTTTAATTCTATGCTTACCAACACAACAAACAGCACAAATGCCATAAAATCAGCAACTGGCCCTGCCAATAGCACGCCCATAATCCCATAACGGAGGGGAAGAACCAAAATCAGCGGAATCAGGAAGAAAAATACCACTATATGTGTGCGCACGCAATAATAAATTCTGCAGCCAGCCCTTGACAGCACCAGCGTTTGCAGGTATACTCTGTAGAAAGATGGATGCTACCATCCACACATTTAAAATTCAGGAGGACGTGTATGTTAATTGTAGTTGTATCGGAGAAATTTGCAAAATAAATATTGCAAAGGCAGTACCCAGCTCCGTCTGGAAGTCTGCCCATTTGCCGGAAGCAGTCCGGCAATTCCGCCTTACAATTGCTAAGAATTGGCACGTACCTATCACATATTCCTGCAGGGATGCCCTAGAGCGTGTTTGAAAATTCATTCCCACAATTTTCCGCCCCACTTTACACCGGATTCTATGCTGAATTTCGTCAATGTAGCCCACTACACCTCCCAAATCCAGCATAAAATCTGATGCAAACTGGGACGGAATCTTGCAGAAAGCAATTTTCAAACACGCTCTAGAGCAGGTTTGAGAATTGTAGCAATGAATTTTCAGACACGCTCTGGCATTCCAATAAACTGTGGGATTTCCTAGCATGGCTGAAAGGCCATGTTTTTTTATTCTATAGGAAAGACCTTGCCACGCTAACGCGTGAAAGTATCTTTCCTATAGAATAAAAAAGCTCTTATCGCACTGCGGCGGGTATGAAATCTGTCGCAAAGCGACCCGCCGCAGGCGGAGAATCCTGCAAAGCAGGATTCTTTCTTGCTTTATAGGAAATTGCGTCCTATAAAGCAAAATGCTCCGCAAGGATGCGCGCTCGCACGAGGGGAATTATGTCGCTAAAGCGACCGTGCTCGGCGCAGCAAAATGTGCAAGCCCCTCATGAGTGAGGGGTAGGGGAGCTGAAGTGGGCTTGCCCACTTTGTTCTTTTATAGGATTAGGGTATCAAAGAGAGGAAAAAAACATGGATTTTGAAAAACAAGTTGAATTTGACAAAATAAAAGAACGCTGGACAGGCCTTGCAATGACAGAATGGGCAAAGGGGCAGATAAAGGAAGCAACCTTCCTCTTGTCCGAAAGCGAGCTTAGGAAGCAGCTCCGGGACACCACGAACAGCAAAAAGCTGATGGAACTGCTTGGGACGCCGCCCTTACAGAATGTAAATGAAATCAAGGAAATCCTGTCAATTTCTGAAAAAGGGGGCTGTCTGGCTCCCTGGCAGCTCGGGCAGGCAGAAAAAGCGCTGGCAGCCTTCTGGCGGCTGAAAGGCTATCTGGGCAGAGGGAAAATGGATGGGAACCCCTTGGCCTACTATGAAGAAAATTTAAGCACAATGGAAGAATTGCGGGAGGTAATCGGCAGGCAGATACGCAATGGGGAGGTGGACGACTACGCTTCTGGGGAACTCCGCCAGATCCGAGGGGAGATTGCAAAATGCCAGGAACAGATGAAACAGAAGGCGGAGCAGGTGATGCGCACGAACCAACAATGCATGGCGGATAATTACTGCACCCAGCGGAACGGGCGGGTATGCATCCCTGTGAAAAAGGAGTACAGGCAGAAAATAAAAGGCAGCCTGATTGGCAAATCCTCCACCGGGAATACTCTGTTCATAGAACCTTCCGCAGCAGGGAAATACTATGAGGAGCTGCAGCTATTGGGGATCCGGGAAGAAAATGAAGTATACCGGATTTTGTATACGCTGACGGCAATGGTAGCTTCGTCAGCCCCGGTAATTCAGGAAAATATCAGGCTGATGGAAAAGCTGGACTTCATCTTTTCCAAAGGGAAACTGAGCATGGAGTTAGGGGCTGCAGAGCCAGCCATCAATACGGAACGCAGGATTGTGCTGGAGGATGCGCGCCATCCCCTGATGGAACAGGGAAAAAATGTGCCATTGCAGTTTAAGGCAGGAGAGGGTATCCGTGGCGTGGTGGTTACCGGACCCAATACTGGGGGCAAGACGGTAGCCATCAAAACGGTAATGCTGAACTGCCTGATGGCCCAGTGCGGGCTGCATGTGGCATGTAAAGAAGCAGATATCTGCATGAACAGTTCGTATTTCTGCGATATTGGCGACGGGCAGGACCTTTCCGAGAATTTGTCTACATTTTCTGCCCATATTAAAAACGTGCTGGAAATTCTGGAGAAGGCGGACAAGGACAGCTTTATCATTATGGATGAGCTTGGCTCCGGCACAGACCCGGCAGAAGGTATGGGGATTGCCATTGCCGTGCTGGAGGAGCTTCGGAAGACGGGGGCAAATTTCCTAGTCACGACCCATTACCCGGAGGTAAAAGAATTTGCCAAAAAGGCAAAAGGCGTGGTAAACGCCAGGATGGCCTTTGACAAAGAAACTTTACGCCCTACGTACCAGATGGTAATTGGGGAGGCCGGGGAAAGCTGCGCTTTCTATATTGCAGGCAGGCTTGGGATGCCGGCAGAAATTTTGCAGACAGCCATCCGGGCAGCGTATGGGGATGCAGCGGCAGGGCTTAGCAGCTACCAATGCCCCGGGGGAGATGGCAAACGGGGGAAAACCTGTGGAAATAAAATCATCAAGGCCAAGCCCCTGAAGCAGGCAGCCCATTCCCAGCCCAAGTACCAGATTGGCGACAGCGTAATGGTTTACCCTGACAAAAAAATTGGCATTGTCTGCGTCCCTGCCAACGAAAAGGGCGTGCTGAGGGTACAGATGCCCAATAAGAAAATCTGGATTAACCACAAGCGCATCAAGCTCCATGTGGCGGCGGCAGAACTGTATCCCGAGGATTATGATTTTTCCATTGTGTTTGACACGGTGGAGCAGCGGAAAACCCGGCACGAGATGGAGCGGAAGTATACGGATAAAACCGTACAGTATGAAGAATGAAACAGTTACTGTGAACACCATGGGTGTGAACCAATGTCAGTTAGTTAAGCGCTTTGAAAAACAGATAAACGGTCTGAATATAGGAATAAAGAGTTATCTGGAAGTAAATCTTGAAACAAATGGTGTGTATCATGCCATCTGACGAGCTGTGTTTTCCTATTACTGCATGACAAATAAGCAGGTATGCAAAATGCCTGCCATGTGGTAGAATGATTCTGTCAGTCAAAATCGCTATGTAAAGCTGACTGGTATCTGGTATCTTTGCTGGCGGGCAAAGTTCCTGGAGGGCCTGACAGGAAGCGTGTGCTTTTTGGTCAGGCCTTCCACATCAGGCGGTTCCTCCCCAAGGTGCAGCCGCAGGAAATGGCGGCAGGTCTTGAGAGCGATGGAGAAATTAACCTGATGGATATGCTTTTGTTTTTTCTTCTCAAATTCAACCTGCCCTGTTATGTAAGAGCAGAAATTGAAAAGTATGAGCCTTGCCCATATTTCATGGGTGACCATCTGCCTGCTTTTTGCATGAAAATTTATGGCAGCTATTGTGTGCTTTAGTGTGCAGAATGAAGTTTCGATGCCCCATCTGAGGTGGTATATTTCTTTGGTTTCCTCCGCATGGAATTCATTTTCTGGAAGGTTTGTTATGATGTTCTCACAGGCGCCGTCCCCGATGGGGAAACGCAGGACGCGCAGGGATATCCCGTATTCCCCGCAGCCTTCCGCCGGGAAATAGCCAAAAGCCACCTTTTTGCAGATGTGGCGGTACTGGCTGGCCGATTCCGGATGGAGATATTTCTTTTTTGGCTGGCCCCTTGTAAGATACCTTGTCACCCGGAGGTCAAAAGTATCCTCATTGGGGAGGTCTGCGCCAAGAAGCCGCTTCATCTTTGTGTCCGTTGCGCGGATGACAAAAAAGGCACTGTTTTCAATGGCATGTGCAAAGACATTGTATGCATGGAAGCCCCTGTCGGCAATGAAAACAGGGGCTGTCCCGGCGCAGGGGGTGTGCCTGTCGGTCAGCCCATAGAATGCTGAGAACTCATTCCTTTTGCGCATGGGCATTACGACTGCGTCGGTATAGGCCTTATTCAGCAGGTCATACAAAGGAACGAGGTACATCTGGTTATAGCCTTTTTGGGAGCGCCCACTGGGGGTGTAATAGCTTTCGGTATCCTTCGGATTCCTTGTAAAGGTAAAGCCAGACCCGTCACATGCCAGGAGCTGGTACCTGCCTTTTAGCAGAGCTTTCGGTTCAAAGCAGCTGTTGAAGCTGTAAAAAAGTTTTTGGAAGACATCGTCGGAAAGCTTAGCGCGCTGCTGGTAGAATGCGGAAAGGGACGGCGCTTGGGCATCGAAGTTAAAATATTTAAGGAGCCCATGGCTGACGGAGCCGCTTTCCATGGAGACCTGGAAATGCAGGAGGGTATCGAACGGAATTTTCCTGTCACGGGTAAAATCCGTTCCGGGGTTCTTGCAGAAATCCTCACGATGCTTTTTCATTTTTTCAATTTCAGATAGCAGGATCTGTTTGATTCTTTCATGGTTAGTCATTGTGTGCCTCCTTTGGTCAAAAGTGATAATATTCTCTCTGACGAAAGGGCCGCGCTCACTACCTCTAAAGTTCATCTGTAGTGGGCGCGGCCGCACATTTTAGCGTTTTTGTCAGCCCCTTCTGTAATGATTTTATAAAAATTTAGGTTAGACCCCTATTGCAGAATCTAACCTAATGCTTAACTAACTGACATTGGGTGTGAACAGTAACATGAAATAGGGCTGGGAAAAGGTGATTTTTCCGGAAAGATGGAAATGCAGGAAGAAAAGTGTTATAATCATGGCATTTATAGAAGAACGGCAGCGCGGCATTGCATGGGAAGCCCCGGCGGTGCGTGGGGAAGCTGCTTTGGAAAAAAGGAGAACATAAAATATGAAATTTATCTCATGGAACGTAAATGGCCTCCGTGCCTGTGTCCAGAAAGGCTTTCTGGATTTTTTCAGGGAAGCGGACGCAGATTTTTTCTGCATTCAGGAAACAAAGCTGCAGGAAGGGCAGATTTCTTTGGATTTGCCCGAAGGCTATGAAGGTTATTGGAATTATGCCGAGAAAAAGGGCTATTCCGGGACAGCCATTTTTACCAAGCATAAACCGCTTTCGGCTGCCTACGGAATCGGCGCGGAGGAACACGATACAGAAGGCCGGGTAGTTACGCTGGAATATGAAGATTTTTATTTGGTGACCTGTTATACGCCCAATTCCCAGAACGAGCTGGCAAGGCTTCCGTACCGCATGGAATGGGAGGACGCTATGCTCCAGTACCTGGATGGGCTAAAGGAGGAGAAATCCGTTGTGTTCTGCGGGGATCTGAACGTGGCGCATCAGGAAATTGACTTAAAGAACCCCAAGGCCAACCGGAAAAATGCGGGCTTTACTGACGAGGAGAGGGAGAAATTTTCTGTTTTATTAAGCCATGGCTATCTGGATACGTTCCGGTATTTTTACCCGGAACAGGAGCAGGTGTATTCTTGGTGGTCTTACCGGTTTAAGGCAAGGGAGAAAAATGCAGGGTGGCGGATTGACTATTTCGTGGTATCAGAAGATTTAAAGGGCAAGCTGGCAGACGCGAAAATCCACACAAAAGTGCTGGGCTCGGACCATTGCCCGGTGGAGCTGGATACGGAGCTCTTAGGGATATCGGGCATGTAATGCACTGCAGCGGCGCAGCACGGCAAAAGAGGGACGGATATTCCTGCCGTGCTGCTAACCGGCGTTTTACAGACAGAGAAAGGAATTGTGGTAATTATGGAAAAAGGGGAAATCAGGCTTCGGAAGGTTATCGTGCACATTTTAGACTCCGATGTGGGGGTGCCGGTGCTTTCCGATACCCTGTTGGATTACGGTTCAGATTTTGGGGATTTCCTGCGGGAGCATATTTGCAAAATTGATGCTACGGACGACAAGAAAACCTGTGAATTCCGCAAAGAGGAATCCCAGGTATACCAGCAGCTTCTTGTATTGGAAGAAGCAGGGCTGACGGATGAAGCATTTGTAACAGCCAGCCAGAATATTGCCGCCCATTTATATGGGATTATGAACCAAAATATTGAGATTCCCCAAGCAGATTTTGTGGTGGCGCTGTTTGGGACGGATACGGAAAATTACCTGGCTTTGCTGAAAATGGATTATAAAACCTCCTATACCCACCAAACCCAGTCGGACGCCTTTGGGAATACCAATGAAATTATTAAGTTCCGGGCAATCCTTCCCACAGCCGCCCAAAAACTGTCGGAAGCCGCCATTATCCGCCTGTCAGATTTTTCAATTTCCCTGACAGAGAAAAAATATGAGGTCAACGGTACGAAAACCAATTATTTTTCCAAGCTGTTTTTGCACTGCAGCGGCCCCCTGTCCCCCAAAACCCAACTGTCAATTGTTACCCGCGCCATTGGCACGGTGCAGAAAAAATATTTCAGCGATGGGGAACAGTTTGAAGCCCAGATGGAAACCAAGCAGGTGATCCATGAGCAGTTAGCGGAAACTGGCGCGGTGGATGTGCCTTTTGTGCTGGACAAGGTCTTTCAGGGAAAAGAAGAATATAAAGAAGAAGTAAACGAAAAGCTGGAAAAATATAAAATGGGGCCGGATGCCCGCATTGAGCCCCGGGCAGAAAGTACCGCCCGCAGGTTTGAAAAGCAGCACCTTACCACCGACACCGGGGTAGAAATCAAGATTCCCATGGAGCAGTACCAGGATGGGGAGCATATTGAATTTATTACAGGCCTGGACGGGAGCATTTCTATTTTAATAAAAAATGTAGGGCATATCACATCGAAGTAACTAGCCATGTTATGGGGCAGGGGAATTTTATATGGAACAGAAAATTATCAGCAGCGGAGGTGGGGGCATGGGCAGCAAAATTTTAATTGCAGAAGATGAAGAAATCATCAGCAGGGAACTGAAAACCCTTTTGGGGCAGGCAGGCTACCAAGCGGTATTGGCGGAGGATTTCCAAGGGCTTTTGCCGCAAATCCAAAGGGAACAGCCAGACTTGGTACTTTTGGACGTAAACCTCCCCGGCTGCAGCGGTTTTGACATCTGTGCGCAGATCCAGGAGCATGCAGCAGGAATACCAGTAATTTTCCTTACCAGCCGCACAGATTCTATGGACGAGCTGACAGGCATGTTAAAAGGGGGCGACGACTATATCACAAAGCCCTACCAAGGGCAAATCTTGCTGGCGCGGATTGGGGCGGTGCTCAGGCGGACGAAAGGGGTTTCCCAGCAGGAAAATACCCGGTTTTCATGGAAAGGCGTGGGATTGGACATTGCCGGCTGCCTGATTTACAGCCAAGGGGGACAGGCGGAATTGACGAAAAACGAAATGAAAATCATGCACCGCCTGTTCCTGCATCCGGGGCAGTATGTCCCAAGGGTGGAACTGGTGGAATATCTTTGGGAAAACCAGATTTTCATTGACGACAATGCCCTGAGCGTACATATCACAAGAATCCGTGAAAAGCTGCGCGCCGTCGGTGTCCATGGCTTTATTGAAACAAAACGGGGAATGGGGTACCGGATATGAATGTTCTGTCATTTTTAAAAGACAAATGCCTGCTTTTGCTGCTGCATGCTGCCGCAATGGGGGCATTGGCAGTCTTTTTGGGGCTTACCGGCTATTTTCTGGCGGGCATAGCCCTGATTCTGATTTTTTGGTCCCTGATTCTGGGCATTTGGCTTTCTGCCACATACATTTCCAGAAAAAAGTATTTTAGCGAAATTGAAAATATCTTAGGGCAGATAGAACAGAGGCATCTGCTGGGGGAACTGCTCCCGCCTTCTTTTTCCTTAGAGGATAAGCTATACCGCAAATATTTTAAGTGTTCCAACAAAGCAGCCATTGAGCAGATCCGGAGGACCGAAGATGAGCAAAAAGAGTACCGGGAGTACATTGAGGGATGGGTGCATGAGATAAAGGCGCCGATTACCGGAATTGCTTCTATCTGTGAAAACGTGGGCAAGGGAGGGGCTGTCAAGGGACAGGAGGAAAACGCGTGGAAAGAGATACTGCGCACTATCCGTATGGAGAACCGGAAAATTGAAAATTATGTGGATATGGCCCTGTACTACGCAAGGTCTGGGGAAGTTTACAAGGATTACTTTATCCAAAAAACGGATTTGCAGGAGGTTGCCGCGGAGGTTTTGGCAAAAAACCGCCTGCTTTTCATCCAGAACCATGTCAGCGCATCCATAGATTGTAAGGATTTTGTGTACACGGACCGGAAATGGATTGGCTTTATTTTGGAGCAGATAGCGTTAAACAGCGTAAAATATTGTTCGGAATCCCCAGTATTCTCCGTGTATACAAGGGCGGGGCAATATGGGGTTACTTTTGTATTTGAGGACAATGGGGCAGGCATACCGCCGGAAGATGTTTCCCGTATTTTTGAAAAGGGCTTTACTGGGAGTAACGGCCGTGCGCGGGGGCAGGCTACCGGGATGGGGCTTTACCTCTGCAAAAAACTCTGCGGGCGGCTGGGCGTAGGGATTTCTGCGGAGTCTGTACTTGGGAAGGGGACGAAAATAATGCTTACGTTTCCAATTAGCAATTTTATTGTGGCTATCGAAAAGGGAGAAGGACATTGATACATATTTTGAGGATGTAAAAGATATTTTGCATTATTTTTGGGATGTCAAATAATGTTTACATCTGCCCAAAAGGCGAAAAGGAATGGCTTATCTTTCGAAAATGTAAGGTTATTGCAAACAAATTACATACCACGGCAAGAAAAACTCTGGTACAATAAAGCCATGTAACAATCAAGGGACGGAGAAAAATTATGGACGGTTATATCAGGGTATGCGATGTGGAAAAATATTATGGGACATCATCCAATGTGACAAAGGCAGTGGACCGGGTTACGTTTCGGGTAGCAAAGGGGGAATTCGTAGGGGTGATGGGAGCCTCCGGCTCTGGCAAGACTACCCTGCTGAACCTGCTTGCCACCATTGACCAAGTGACTTCCGGGCACATTTATTATGGGGATGTGGACATTACAGAATTGGAAGAAGAAGGGCTGGCTAGGTTCCGCAGGGAGAACCTTGGGTTTGTGTTTCAGGAGTATAACCTGCTGGACACCCTGACAATTGAAGAAAATATTATCCTTGCCATGTCCCTCCGGGGCGGCAGCAGGCAGGAAATCCAGAATTCCTGCCAACGGGTAATGGGGTGGATGGGGATATCGGATATCCGGGGGAAGTTCCCTTATCAGGTGTCCGGCGGGCAGAAGCAGCGGTGCGCATGTGCAAGGGCAATTGTGAACCATCCCCAGCTTCTTTTGGCGGATGAGCCTACCGGGGCATTGGATTCCCTTTCTGCCCAGATGCTGCTGGAAACATTTACAGATTTGAACAGCAGGGTAGGGGCTACCATCCTGATGGTGACCCATGATGCCTTTTCTGCCAGTTACTGTGGGCGGATCCTGTTTTTAAAGGACGGCAGGATCTTCCATGAACTGGTGCGGGGGCAGAAGGGAAGGCAGGCATTTTTGCAGGAAATCCTTGAAGTGCTGTCCTTGGCAGGAGGGAGGGAGCCGGATGCATAAAGAAACAGTTGCCTCTTTCCGGCAACCGGAGAAACGCCCGAAGGGGCGGCCAGACAAGGAAGATGGGGGAAACCCGCAATGGCTTTTTGTGAAATTGGCATACCGGAACATGAAGCGTTCTGCCCGGGATTACCTTGTGTACCTGCTTACCATGACGGTAATCAATGCGCTGATGTATGCCTTCAACAGCCTGATTTTCCAGAATGGGCTGCGGGGATATTTTGAGGTTGAGGGGATTATGGAAGTTATGATCGGCCTTGCAACGGTATTTATCGTATTGATTGTAGCGTGGCTGATCCATTATATGGTAGGGTTTATGTTAGAAAAGCGGAGCGATGAATTTGGGATTTACCTGCTCCTTGGCATGGAAAAGAAAGATGTTTCCAGCCTGTACCTTAAGGAAAACCTTATGTTAGGGGGAATTTCATTCCTTTTGGGGAGCCTTCTTGGGATTCTGTTCCAACAGGTGGTTGAGGCCGTGATGTTTGCTATGGTTCGGATGGAATACCGCCTGCATATTTCCTTCCATGGGCGTACGGCTCTTATGACGTTGGCCTGTTTTGCCGGTTGTTATCTGCTGGCGCTGTTCCGGTGCAGGTGGAAATTCCGCAAAATGAACATCAAGGGCCTGATGGATGCCAAACGCCAGAATGAAGAAATCAAAGAAGGCCGCGAGGGGGCAAGGCGCATCCTGCTTCCGGTGTCCGTGGTATTTATCCTTGTGTTTTGGGCGTGGTTTGAAAGGCTTCAAAGCGTACTTGGGGTTTCTGTGTTTTTGGTAGGGCTTGTCGTGACAATTTACCTTTTTTACTGGGGGATTTCTGCATGGCTGATTTGCTATGTGCGGGGACGCGGCGCTTTGGTTTACCAGGGGCAGAACTTATTCCTGCTCCGGCAGTTTGCCGCTAAAGTACGGACAATGCAATTTACCATGGGTACGCTGACATCGCTCTTCACCCTTGCATTGATAGGGGCGTCCCTTGCGCTCATGTTCAGCGATTATGAAAATACGGTGCTGGAAGGGAAATTCCCGTTTGATGTGCAGGTATACAGCAAGGATGTATCAGATAATTTTAAGGAAGAATTGGAAATGCTTGAAAGGCATACAGAAGTTTCCAGCCATTATGTTTACCGGATTTACACAGATAAGGGCAGGCAAGCTAATACATGGCTCCTGGCAAACCTGGAGGCATGGGGGACGATGTATCAGGACAGAGCTGGCAGGCCGGATAAAGGGAAAATTGAAAAAATGCTGCTGGAAGGCGGGGTTTACTATCCCTACGACACATATATGGGCATTTCTGATTATAATTGCTTAAGGGAAATGCTTGGATACCCCAAGGTATCTTTGGAAGGGACGGAATATCTGGTACAGGTAAAGCCGCGCCTGCTGGGGGAACTGCAGGAGATAGGGAAAGATTTGGAAATTAAAAATGCATCCGGGGATGGGTTCCTTTCCTGTAAAGGGGTCTATGGGGAATATTTTTCCCAAGACGGGCATAATGGGGCAGATTATGTGATTGTTGTGCCGGACGGCGTGCTTGGGCGGATGGAACCTTTTTATTCTGAACTGGTAGCCGCATTGGAAGGTACAGCTCCCCTTGGGCTTGGAGATAGGCTGGCAGCTGCAGGCGGGGACAGGCTGCCAGAGTTTAAGTGGGATTCTGAAAATGGGTTTTGCTGCGGCTCAGACAATATTATTTCTGCCGTGCTGGAACATGAAGTGCGGGACAATATGATACCCGAAATCAAATATATGCTGGCTTCTGTCATTATCCCACTGTTTTATATCGGGATAGTGTATGTGTGCGTGGCAGTGACTGTGCTGTCTGTGCAGCAGCTAAGCGATTCTGCAAAATATAAGCTGCGCTATGGCCTGCTGGCAAAGCTGGGGCTTGAGCAGGCGCAGATCCAGCGTCTGGTGCGCAGGCAGCTTGCCGCTTATTACCTTTGCCCAGCGCTGCTTGCCATCGTTATCAGCGGGAAAATGATTCTGTTTGTCAGCAGGCAGTTTGTAATAGCCACTGGCGTCCCCACCATGCCGGGAGGGTTTTTCCTGCGGAGCATCCTTCTGTTTTTTGGGATTTATCTGGTTTATTTTGTGGTGACATACGTGGGGTTTCTGCGGAATGTGCAGCAGGAAGGGCAGGGAGCCTGACCGAGCTTTTTGTGGATATAATTTTTTCTAAAAAATTCAAAAAAAGTATTGACATTCTTCCCTCTAGCATATATAATAACTATTGTCAGTTTTGCAGGAGTGGCGGAATTGGCAGACGCGCAGGCTTCAGGTGCCTGTGGTAGCAATATCGTGTGGGTTCAAGTCCCATCTCCTGCATCATAAGAAAGAGCTGTTGCGTAGGCAATAGCTCTTTTTCTTTCTATAGGAAAGGTTTTGTCACTCTAAAGCGTAAAAGCACTTTTCTATAGAAGAAAGCTCTTACTGCACTACGCGAAAGGGAAAATAGCTGCTGCCGCAGCCGCGCTCCGGCGCAAGAGTCCGGCTCGCCGGATACTTTGTTCCTTGCAAAAAGACCTTGCCGCACTTTGTGCAGCGTCTGCATCCGTTTGTAAAATTCTGCGGTTTTTTGCAAAAAAATAAAGGAAATGGGGAATTTACGCGGAATATATCATATAAGAGGTGATGGGAAATGCTCATACGAGAAAATATGGAACTGTTGGAACGGACGTATTTAAGCCCATTTGCAACCCTGAGCGAGAATTCCAAGGGCCGTGACCGTGAGGAACCGCAATGTGATATCCGGCCGGTATTCCAGCGTGACCGGGACAGAATCCTCCACTGCAAGTCATTCCGCCGGCTGAAGCATAAAACGCAGGTATTTTTAACGCCGAGGGGGGACCATTACCGGACCAGGCTGACCCATACATTGGAGGTATCCCAGAATGCCCGCACAATTGCAAAGGCTCTCCGGCTGAATGAGGATTTGGTGGAGGCTATTGCCCTTGGGCATGATTTGGGGCATACTCCATTTGGACATGCAGGGGAGCATATGCTCAATTCCCTTTGCGAAGATGGGTTCCGGCATAATGTGCAGAGCGTCCGTATTGTGGAAATTTTGGAAAAGGATGGGAAGGGGCTGAACCTGACCTGGGAGGTAAGGGACGGGATGCTGAACCACCAGACAGCCCTTATGCCGTCTACAATGGAAGGGAAAATAGTCCGCCTTTCCGATAAAATTGCATATATTAATCATGATATTGATGACGCTATCCGGGGAAAAGTGCTTTCTGAGGAGGGGATTCCCGCAGAATACCGGGAGATTCTGGGAACCACCACAAGGCAGCGCCTGAATACGCTGATACATAATATTATTACAAACAGCCTGGGGAAAAATGACATCTGCATGTCAGGGGAGGTGGAACAGGCTATGAAGGGCCTGCGGAAATTCATGTTCCAGAATGTCTACCAGAATCCCATGGCAAAGGGGGAGGAGGAGCGTGCAAAGGATTTGCTGAGCCGCCTGTTTTATTATTATAATAAAAACATTGACGCCCTGCCAAAGCTGTACCTTAAGATGCTGGAGGAAGGGGAAAAACGTGACCGGGTAGTCTGCGATTATATTGCAGGGATGACAGACCGCTATGCCATTGCTAAATTTGAGGAGTTTTTTATGCCTAAGGCATGGCAGGTGAGTTAAGGCTGGCTAGGAAAGGGCTGTATAGGCAAAGTAATTTAGGAAGCGGCAGGCGGGTTTTGGCTGGCTGCCGGAAAGGAGCGCTGGATGCCTTTTATTTCAGAAGAACTTGTGGAGGAAATCCGTTCTGCCAATGACATTGTGGACGTGATTTCCAGCTATGTGCATTTACAGAAGAAGGGAACGGATTATTTTGGGCTATGCCCGTTCCACAATGAGAAAACACCATCTTTTTCAGTGTCCCAGAGAAAGCAGATGTACTATTGCTTTGGCTGCGGCGCAGGCGGAAATGCAATTACCTTCCTGATGCAGTACGAAAATGCCACATTCCAGGAAGCGCTGGAAACCCTTGCCGGGAAAGCTGGGATTACAGTGCCCAAGCAGGAACTGACCGGGCGGGAAAGGCAGCAGGCAGACAGGCGGGCAAGGATATTGGAAATTAATAAGGCAGCCGCAAAATATTTCTATGCACAGCTCCGCATGGAACAGGGGCAGAAAGCCATGGAATATTTTTCCGGCAGGGGCTTAAGCACGGAAACCATGAAAAAATTTGGGCTGGGCTATTCTAATAAATTCAGCAACGATTTGTACCAATATCTCCGCAAACAGGGATATGAGGATGGGATTTTAAAGGACTCCGGCCTGGTTACCATTGACGAGGGCAGGGGCGGCAGGGATAAATTTTGGAACCGGGTGATGTTCCCCATTATGGACGTGAACCACCGTGTCATTGGGTTTGGGGGCCGTGTGCTGGGGGCTGGGGATCCGAAATACCTGAATTCCCCGGAAACCATGGTGTTTGATAAAAGCCGGAACCTTTATGGGCTGAACCTTGCAAGGTCTTCCCGCAGGCAGGGGATTTTGCTGTGCGAGGGCTATATGGACGTGATAGCCCTGCATCAGGCTGGGTTTGACAATGCGGTGGCTTCCCTTGGGACTTCCTTTACCCAAGGCCATGCCTTGCTTCTGAAACGGTATACAAAGGAAGTATACTGCACCTTTGACAGCGACGGAGCCGGGGTTAAGGCGGCGCTGCGGGCAATTCCCATTTTGAAGGATGCAGGCATCAGCGTGCGGATTGTCAGCATGAAGCCATACAAAGACCCAGATGAATTTATCAAAGCCGAAGGGGCGGAAAGCTACCAGGAACGGATAGGGCAAGCACAGAACAGTTTTTTGTTTGAAATAGAAACGTTAGAGCAGGAATATGATTTGAAAGACCCGGAGGGCAAGACCTCATTCCAGACGGCGGTTGCGGAGAAAATCCTGGAATTTGAGGAAGAACTGGAACGGGACAATTATATAGAAGCTGTGGCTGAAAAATACCAGATAGGCTATGGGAACCTGCGGAAATTAGTGATGCACCTTGGCACCCGGGCAGGGTTTGGGCGGAGTGCGCGCACCCTGAAATCCGGCATCAATGAAAATAAAAAACGGGCAAAAGAGGACGGCATCAAGCAGTCCCAGAAGCTGATGCTGACGTGGCTGATTGAAATGCCGGAGCTTTTTGGAGTTGTGGGGCCATATATTGGGCCAGAGGATTTTACCGAGGAATTGTACCAGCAGGCAGCCAGGGAACTGTTTGCCCAGCACAGGGAGGGGGAACTGAACCCGGCGAAAATTATCAGCATGTTTGCAGACGAGGGGCAGCAGCAGGAAATTGCAGGGCTGTTCAATGCAAAGATTTTGGAAGTGGAAACGCAGGCAGAAAAGGAAAAGGCGCTGCGGGAAACTGTCATAAAGCTGAAAGAGCACAGCATCAGCTACCGTTCCCGCCATTTGGACCCCACGGATTTGGCAGGGCTGCAAAAGCTGGTTGCAGATAAAAAGAGCCTGCAGGAATTGCAGAAAATACGTTTTACGGTAGGATAATTTTAGGATATTTGTGGCTGCCGGACAGTTCCCCATGGCAAGATTTTGTATATTTCCACCAATTAGGGACAAAATATAAACAACGAATGGAAGGATGAAACGAAATGGAAGAAAAAAGTGTGAAATTTATCGAAAAGCTACAGGAATTGTTATCCATGGCAAAAAAGAAAAAGAACGTCCTAGAGTATCAGGAGATCAACGACTTTTTTCATGACATGGAATTGGATGCGGAACAATTTGAAAAGATTTTAGAGTTCTTGGAATCCAATAATATTGACGTACTGCGGATTTCCGATGATGATGACGATATCCTTATTGACGATGAGGAAGAAGTTGAAGTTGAGAATATCGACCTTTCCGTTCCGGACGGAATTTCCATTGAAGATCCTGTTCGTATGTATTTAAAAGAAATCGGCAAGGTCCCATTGCTCAGCGCAGAAGAAGAAATTGAACTGGCAAAGCGTATGGAACTTGGGGACCAGGAGGCCAAAAAGCAGCTTGCGGAAGCAAACCTGCGTTTGGTGGTTTCCATTGCAAAGCGGTATGTTGGGCGAGGGATGCTGTTCCTGGATTTGATTCAGGAAGGGAACCTTGGTCTCATTAAAGCTGTGGAAAAATTTGACTACCGGAAAGGGTATAAATTTTCCACTTATGCAACCTGGTGGATCCGTCAGGCCATTACAAGGGCCATTGCGGACCAGGCAAGGACAATCCGGATTCCGGTGCATATGGTGGAAACCATTAATAAATTAATCCGGGTGTCCCGCCAGCTTCTGCAGGAGCTTGGCCGGGAACCGTCCCCGGAAGAAATTTCAGAAGAAATGAATATGCCGGTAGACCGTGTACGGGAAATCCTGAAAATTTCCCAGGAGCCGGTTTCTTTGGAAACCCCTATTGGGGAGGAGGAAGACAGCCATCTTGGGGACTTTATACAGGATGACAATGTGCCTGTCCCAGCCGATGCGGCGGCCTTTACGCTGTTAAAGGAGCAGCTTGTGGAAGTGCTTGGGACGCTGACAGAGCGGGAGCAGAAGGTGTTGCGGCTCAGGTTCGGGCTGGACGATGGGCGCGCAAGAACCTTGGAGGAAGTAGGGAAGGAATTTAACGTGACAAGGGAACGGATCCGCCAAATTGAAGCGAAAGCACTGCGTAAGCTGCGCCATCCCAGCAGGAGCCGGAAGCTGAAAGATTATCTGGATTAATCAGGGATTGCAGAAAGGCTGTCCATACAGGCGTAAGGACAGGGAAATAGGGGTTTGTTTCACTATGGTTAATTTGTCGAAAAGGCTGCTGGCAGTGGCGGGCCTTGCAGGTTCCTGCAAAACAGCAGCGGACGTGGGGACAGACCACGGATACATACCAGTGCATTTGGTATTGGCCCAAAAAGCGGAACGGGCCATTGCCATGGATGTAAATAAAGGCCCTTTGTGCCGTGCAGAGGAACACATTTTGCAATACGGGCTGGAACACCAGATTGAAACAAGGCTGTCAGACGGGCTTGCAGCTTTGGAACCGGGAGAAGCAGACGTGATTGTAGTTGCCGGGATGGGCGGGGCGCTGATGCAGCGGATTTTAGCCCAAGGGCAGGAAACAGCCCAGGAGGCTGCGCGGCTGGTGCTGCAGCCCCAGTCGGAAGTGATGGCTTTCCGGCAGTTCCTGTTTGCAGGGGGATACAAGATTACAGCGGAGGACATGGTGCTGGAGGATGGAAAATATTATCCTGCCATTGCTGCCCAATATGTCGGCTCTGGAAAAAATGCTGCTTCTTTTCGTTTTGCGCAGGAAAGCCAATATCTGGCAAATGCTGCAGGGCAGTCCCATAGGGTTGCCTGTAAATTCGGGCCAGTCCTTTTACGGCAGTCCCATCCTGTGCTGAAGCAGTTCCTGCTGCGCCAACAGCAGCAAAAACAGAAGATTTTGGAGCAGCTCCAGGCAAATGCCAGGCAGGATATCACCAGGCGCAGGCAGGAACTTTTGGAGGAGCTTGAGGATATCAGGGCAGCTTTTAGGCTGATGGATGAAGCGGATCAGGAAAGGAGAAAGTCATATGGTTTGCCGTGAAGTCATAGATATATTGGAGGAACATTCCCCGGGGCGGTATGCCTGCACTTGGGATAATGTAGGGCTGTTGGTAGGGGATTTTGGGCAGGAAGTAAAGACGGTTTATATTGCGCTGGACGCTACGGACGAAGCAATTGAAGAAGCGGCAGCAGCAGGGGCAGATTTGCTTCTGACCCACCATCCCCTGATTTTCCAAGGGCTGAAACAAGTGAATACCGCCGACTTTACAGGACGGCGGGTGATTGCCCTGATTAAAAACCATATTTCCTGTTATGCCATGCATACCAATTTTGACGTAAAGGGCATGGCGGAACTGGGGGCTGGGCGCATGGGCCTTACGGGCTGCCAGGTGCTGGATGTTACCGAATGGGGGGAACAGGAACCATTAGGGATTGGAAAGGTTGGGGAACTCCCCTGTGAGATGACAGTGGCAGACTGCGCAGGGAAAGCCAAGGAAGCATTTGGGGTGGAGCTGGTAAAAATTTTTGGCAGGCCGGACAAAAAAGTAACAAGGGCTGCCATCTGCCCCGGCTCTGGGAAAAGCGTAATTGGTAAGGCAGTGGAAGCAGGCGCGCAGGTGCTTATTACTGGGGACATTGGCCACCATGAAGGGATCGACGGGGCTGCCCAAGGACTTGCAATTATTGACGCAGGCCATTACGGGGTGGAAAAAATGTTCATCCCCTATATGAAAGAATTTCTGGAGTCACATATAGCCGGGATCCGGGTGGTTGCCCAGCCGGAACGGCAGCCGTTTGTCTACCAGTAGCGTTAGGAAAAAGAACCTAACAAGGGTTTAAGGTGGCTGCCTAAGCAAAACGGCAGCCATTTGAAGTTCTTCTATAGGAAAGGACTTGTCACGCTAAAGCGTAAAAGTATCTTTCCTATAGAATAAAAAAGCTTTTATCGCACTGCGGCGGGTATGAAATCTGTCGCAAAGCGACCCGCCGCAGGCGGAGAATCCTGCTTTGCAGGATTCTTTGTTCAGCAAAATTTAGGAAAAGAAGGAAAAGGACATGGAGGAAACCTTATTTCACATTAAAATAAATGGGGAGGAAAAGCAGTATAAAAAAGGGACGCCGTACCAGGAGATAGCAGCAGAGTACCAGTCCCAGTTTGGGGACGACATTGTGCTGGTGCTGTTTAATAACCGGCTGCGGGAACTGCGCCGCCGGGTGAAGGGGGACGGGGAGCTTTCATTCATTACCACAAAGGACAAAGCGGGGAGGAAAGCATACCGGCGGAGCGTGACCTTCCTGATGCAGCGGGCAGTCTGCAACCTTGCCAAAGAGGACGGGAAAAATGTTACTGTTAAAGTCATGCATTCCATCAGCCAAGGGTATTACTGCGAATTGGAAGGGGAGCAGCCCAGCAGGGAATACTTGGTAAGGCTGAAGAATGAAATGGAAAGGCTGGCAGAGGAAAAAATCCCCCTCCAGAAAAGAAGCATTTCCACGGACGAGGCAGTCGCCCTGTTCCGGGAACTGGGGATGTACGATAAGGAACGGCTTTTTTCTTACCGGAGAAGCTCCAAGGTAAATATTTACAGCATTGGGCATTATATGGACTATTTTTACGGCTATATGGTGCCGGACACAGGATACCTGAAATATTTTGGGCTGGAACGGTACGAAGATGGGTTTGTGGTGCTGTTCCCAGATAAAAATACCAAGGTTCCCGCAAAATTTTCCCCTTCCCACAAGCTGTTCCATGTACTCCGGGAGTCTGCGGAGTGGGGAGAAAAAATGGAAATCGGAACCATAGGGGCATTAAACGACGCAGTGGCACAAGGCAGGATCAGGGACATCATCCTTGTGGCGGAAGCTTTGATGGAACGGAAAATCGGCACGCTGGCAGAACAGATTGCCAAACAGCCGGATAAGAAATTTATTATGGTAGCGGGGCCTTCGTCTTCCGGCAAAACCACATTTTCCCATCGGCTTTCCATCCAATTGATGGCCCAGGGGTTAAAACCCCATCCCATTGCCCTGGATGATTATTATGTGGACCGGGTAGATACGCCGAAGGATGATCATGGAAATTATAATTTCGAATGTTTGGAGGCCCTTGACATAGAGCTGTTCAACCATGACATGTCGGCATTGCTGAAGGGTGAGCGGATTTCACTGCCTACATATAATTTCCGCACAGGGAAAAGGGAATACAAAGGGATTTTTAAGCAGCTTGGGAAAAATGACATCCTTGTGCTGGAAGGGATCCATGGGCTGAACGGCAAGCTGTCCTATTCCCTCCCGGAATCCAGTAAGCTGAAAATCTATATCAGCGCCCTGACACAGCTAAATATCGACGAGCATAACAACCTGCCTACCACGGACGGCAGGATGATACGCAGGATGGTAAGGGATGCAAGGAACCGGAATATTTCTGCAAGGGAAACGATTGCTATGTGGGATTCTGTGCGGCGGGGGGAAGAACAGTATATTTTTCCTTTTCAGGAGGAAGCGGATATTATGTTTAACTCTGCCTTGATTTATGAGCTGGCGGTGCTTAAACAGTATGCGGAGCCCCTGCTTTTTGAGATTGACAAGGACTGTAAGGAATATACGGAAGCGAAGCGGCTGCTGAAATTCCTGGACTATTTCCTTCCAGTGCCCAGCGAGGATATTGGGAGAAATTCTATTTTGCGGGAATTTATCGGGGGAAGCTGCTTTAATGTCTGAATGGTATTTCCCATGTACCGCCGGATAGGTATCCAAAGTTAGCTGCCTTCCCTGCACCGTTGCTGGTAAAATCCCAAAAGGGGGCATATTTGAAAAATCCGGCTTAAAATCTTGCTTTCTGCCAAAAGGTATGTTAGGATATTTGAGGATTGCTAAAATGGCAATATGCATCAGGGCTGCGTGGCGCCTGTCCCCGGTTTTATCCGGGCATTGGCTGCGCATCCCTGTCGGCAGGGACCAAGTAGGGCAGATAATCGCGCCTGCAAGCGCCGAAAGGCCGCAGGCGAGGAAAGTCCGGGCTTCACAGGGCAGGATGCCGGTTAACGGCCGGTGGAGGCGACTCCAAGGAAAGTGCAACAGAAATGTACCGCTATTAGGAATAATAGTAAGGGTGGAAGGGCAGTGTAAGGGACTACCGCCCGGCTGGCAACAGCCGGGGCATATGTAAACCCCATCCGAAGCAAGGCCGAACAAAAGCGTTGACGTGGCCCGCCAGCTTTAGGTAGGCCGCTGGATTTAGCTGGCGACAGCTAAACTAGACAGATGATTATCCAAGACATAACCCGGCTTACAGCCCTGCTTGGTTCAGGATGCCGCAAAACGGGCAGGCCATGCCATGGGGAACTGCCCCAGCCGTGGCTTTTCGCGGCGCCTGATAAACAAAGTATAAAAAATTCTTAAAAGAAAATAACTCCGTTGACTTCCTGCATGTTCTGCGCTACCATGGGAAGCAGCAGAAGCATTGGCTTGCCCCGGTTAGCCGGGGATAGGAATACAAAGAGAGTACAGGAGTTGATAAGATGAAACAGAGGATGCAGCGTTTTATGGCGGGTAGGTATGGAGCCGACCAGCTAGGGCAGCTTTATTTAGGGGTTTCCATGGTTTTGCTGGTGGTTTCCCTTTTTTCCCGTTGGAATATTTTTTATGCCTTTGCCTTGGCGCTGATGGGCTATGAGTATTACCGTATGCTGTCACGGCAGGTGGAAAAGCGGTATCAGGAGAACCAGAAATTTTTAAATTGGCGTTACCAGATGGCTGTTAAGAGGAACCGGAGGAAAGAGGAATTTAAGCAGAGGAAAATCTACCGGTTTTATCAATGCCCTTCCTGCAGGCAGAAAGTCAGGGTGCCGAAAGGGAAGGGGAAGATTTGCATTACCTGCCCGAAATGCAAGGCAGAGTTTATCAAAAAGAGCTGAAAGCAGGCTATGGGAAGGCTTACGATGCTGTTTCCCATAGCTTCTTTATTCCCGCGAGGGTCAAATACCCCGCCCCTTGGGGCGGAAAGAACAAGCTAGGTCATACCCCGTAGCTTGCTGCGGGGTATTTGATTCTATAGGAAAGACCTTGACACGCTAAAGCGTGAAAGTACTTTCCTATAGAGTAAAAATAATATGCACAGGGTCTGCCCCATCGAAGCGAGGGTGCTTGCACAAGAGGTAAAATTACTACCTTACCCGTTTATGTCCCTTGTATTTTTCTTCACAGTATTTGCAGCGGTAAGTCTGGGAAGAAGCGTCTGTCAGCAGGAAAATCTGGTCCAGTTCCTGTTCAATGGAAGTGATGCACCGGGGATTCTTGCATTTTATAATATTTTTAATTTCTTTTGGGAGTTTAAGTTCCCGTTTTTCTACAATTTTTTCCCCTTTGATGATGTTGACGGTGATGTTATGGTCGATAAAGCCCAGCACGTCAAGGTTCAGGGTATCAATGTCGCATTCCACCTTTAAGATATCTTTTTTCCCCATTTTATTGCTGCGGGCATTTTTGATGATGGCAACGCAGCAGTCCAGTTGGTCCAGCTTCAAGTCATGGTAAAGGGAAAGGCTGGTTCCTGCCTGAATGTGGTCTAAGACAAAGCCTTCCGTAATTGCGCCTACATTTAACATACAGTTACCTCCAATCGTGTAAAAGCCAGTGCAGCCTGCACAGGTATGCCGCATTGTGGCTGCCTGGTTCTCATACAGTTACCTCCAATAGTGTAAGGATTAATGCCATCCGTACATATACGCCGTATTGTGCCTGTTTGAAATAGGCAGCCCTTGGGTCGTCGTCTATTTCCACGGAGATTTCATTGACTCTGGGAAGGGGGTGCATGACAATCATGTCATCTTTGGCAAGGGCCATTTTTTTCCGGTTCAGGATATAAAAATCCTTCATCCGCACATAGTCGTCCTCATTGAAGAAGCGTTCCCGCTGTACCCTTGTCATGTACAGGATGTCCAGGTCGCCCATGGCGTCCTCAAGGCGTTCTACTTCCCGGAATTGGATATGGTTTTTTCCAAGCACGTCTTCCCGGATATAGCTTGGGACGCGGAGTTCTTCCGGGGAAATCAGGACAAACTGGATATGGGGGTAACGGATTAAGGCATGGATAAGGGAATGGACGGTACGGCCAAATTTCAGGTCACCGCACAGGCCGATGGTAAGATTGTCAAGGCGTCCCTTCATGGAACGGATGGTGAGCAAATCAGTGAGTGTCTGGGTAGGGTGCTGATGGCCGCCGTCGCCGGCATTGATGACGGGGATGCTGGATCTTTGGGATGCTACCAGCGGGGCGCCCTCTTTGGGATGGCGCATGGCGCAGATATCTGCGTAACAGGAAATCACGCGGATGGTATCGGAAACACTTTCTCCCTTGGCTGCAGAACTGCTGTCTGCGCTGGAAAATCCAAGGACGCTCCCTCCGAGGTTCAGCATGGCAGCTTCAAAGCTGAGCCTTGTACGGGTGCTGGGTTCGTAGAAGCAGGTCGCAAGCTTCTTACCGTCACAGGCGTGGGCATATTTCTGTGGGTGGTGTTCAATGTCATTTGCCAGAGTAAGCAGTTTGTCCAATTCCTCTACGGATAAATCTAACGGGCTCATTAAATGCTGCATATTTTTCCTCCTATTTTTACAGTGATTTTTACTATCATATAACAGAAGGAGGGAAAATGCAAGCCCAAAATGCAGCCCCGGCGGTGGAATACCACAGCGTCTTGCGCCTGGATATCCATCTGCCGGGGCCATAATAGGATGGGAAGGGGGGTTGTAGAGGTTTTAGTCGTCTTTTAAGGAAAAACGCCCAATCAGCCCTTTTAAGTTCTGTGCCTGGTTGGCTAATTCTTCGCTGGACTGCGCGCTTTCCTGGGCAGTCATGGAGTTTGTTGTCACTGCGTCGGACATTTGCTCAAACCCTGTGTTGATTTGCTCAATTGCCGCTGCCTGTTCCCTTGCCGCGTCTGCAATTTCAGAAATTATGCTGGTAATCTCGGTGGTATTGTTTACTACCTGTGTCAGGGATTCGGCTGTTTCATTGACAATGCTTGTCCCGTTTTCTACAGTTTCAATGGATTTAATAATCAGCTTTGCAGTATTTTTAGCGGCTATTGCGCTTTCTTCCGCAAGGCTCCGAACTTCCTCTGCCACAACGGAAAAGCCCCTTCCGGCTTCCCCAGCGCGTGCTGCTTCTATGGCTGCATTCAGGGACAGCAGGTTTGTCTGTTCTGCAATATCCTCAATATTTTTGATAATATCGCCGATTTTTGCAGACCCGGCCTTGATATCTGACATGGCATTGATCATGGACTGCATCTGCTGGTTGCAGGTTTCCACATTTTTTTCTGCTTCCAGGGACCGCATATTTGCTTTGGAAGCATTGTCCGCCGTAAGCCGTACCTGTTCGGAAACGCTTGCAATGCTTGCAGTCAGTTCCTCTAACACGCTTGCCTGGTCTAGCGTGCTGTTTGCAAGGTTTTTGGCTCCCTGTGAGGTGCCGTCTGAGTGGTCTGCCACAAGGTCTGCCGCATTGTTCATTTGAGCCATTGTTTCATTGAGGGAACCAACAATGGTATCAATTGATTCTTTTAAGCTGACAAAGTCCCCGGCAAAGTTGGCTTCTGTCTGGATATCCAAGTTTCCGGCGGATAGCTGTGAAAGCACCCGGGTAATGTCTGAAATATACAGGTTCAGGCTTTGGATCGTGTCATTTAAGTTATTGGAAAGGATAGAAAGCTCATTTCCAGTGGTGATTACCTCAACCGGCGTTTTCAAGTCGCCTTCGGCAAGCTTGACTAACCGCGCTGTTACGGAATCCACCGGGGTGATAATATCCTTAATCTGCCGTTTCATCAATACAATGTTGAAGGAGAGAAGGAGAAGGCCAATTATGCTGTTGACAATCACGGAAACAACTACCATGGACGTAAATTCACTTTGCGGCGCAGTAATGATAAGGCGCCAGTCCCCATGGCTTGTTACAGGGCAGTAAGCTGCAAACATGCGTTTCCCGTTTTTCCGGTAGCTGATTGTGCCGGATTCATCGGTGGAAAGGATTTTTTCCGTTGCCTTTGCCAGCGAGCCGTTTTTTCCGTCTTCTTTATACTGGGAAATGGCGTTAGACTGGGTGGCAATTTCCTGTTCGTCTTTGTGGAATAATACAGTCCCTTCCTTATTTATAATGTATGCGTGCCCTGTTTTACCGAATGTAATTTCCCCAATTTTGTCATTGACAGAAGCAACCAAATCCACAATGTATACCGTGCCCACAATTTTGCCGTCATCATAAACAGGGGCGCCTGATATAATGATAATGTCGCCGTTTAAGCGGTTTATGATTGGTTCGCCTACAAAAACATCCCCTTTTGACGCTGCCTGGAAATGGAGCTGGTCGTTAAAGTCGAAATCCCCATAATTGGAGTAGCCCTGCCCATCTAATTCTACAAACCCCACTTCATCGTAGTTATTCTGTGTGCGGACGCCTTCCATTGCTTCAAGCTTTTCTGCTTTGGTTGCCCCGGTATCCCGGATGGTTTCCAGGGATGCCACATTCAATGCGTTTACTTCCAGCGTATGCAGTGTCTGTTCCACTGCGGAGGAGGTGGAATTTAATGCAACGTTTGCCATTTCGCGCAGCGTGTTCATATTGCTGAGGTACATAAAGACGCCCGATACGACAATGAGCGCGATTACGGAAATCAGGAACAGGCGCGAAACCTGTGTAACCAGGAGCTTTTGCAGTGTCTGTTCCTGGAGCTGTTTTTTTCCGGCTTTTGCTGCTTTGGGACTTCCCTTTTTTATCTTTTTCATTTATCGTCCTCCTGTAAAATAATGTAACTGTCTGGAGCCTGTGTATGCCGCTGGAATAGCGGGGAAAACAGGCAGGCAGCCTACCCTGTATTGGCGTTGCCTGGAAGGGCAGCGGATGCTTGCAAGGCTGGCCCAAACAGCCGCAGGTTATCTAAAATCAGCATAGCATTTAAAAGGGGCGCTGTCAATGTGCAATCTTCTTTGAGTTTCCCCATTTTGCGATTCACGGTGCCAAAGGCAGCAAGGCCTTTTGGCTCTGTAGTATAGGCTATTATAAAAAATGGGGGAACTCAAAGCAATCTCCGCAACCAGCTTTGTATTTTTGCAGCAGGCAGTTTTTTGGGCAGAAATTTTTTCAATTTGCAAGGAAGCCCCAAATATAGTAAAATGGAATACAAATATCAATCAGGAGAGGTGTTTCACAATGAATAACGGGAGAGAATATCAGGAAAAGAAGCGGGTTTTGTTTTTCGGGCTTCCATGGACCTTCACAGACTATACCATAGGGCAGGAAATACTTACCATACACACGGGATTTTTAAAGAAAGAGGAAAATTACTGTTATATGTACAAGATACAGGACGTCAAGCTGACATCCACCCTTGCTGAGCGGATATTCGGCCTGTCCACCATTACCTGCTATACCGGGGATGTGACCCATCCCCAGCTTTCTTTGTCCCATATTAAGCATGCACGGGAAATCAAGGACTTTATCTTGGAAGCGGCAGAGGAGGCAAGGCAGAAGCGGAGGACAATGAACACGCTGGATATTGGGACTGGGGATGCTTAGGGGCTTGCCCCTTGCGGGGCGGTATGTTACATGCGCCTTAACGGCCGTGCCAGAAGCTTTTCAAAGATAAGCCCGGCCGCCATCCAAAAAGGGGCGTAGTCCAGACGGATGACGCCGTTGATATTTGCACGGGAACCGCTGTAGTCCCAGGGGCACATTTGGTATTTTTTCAAAATGCTGCCGCTGACATATTCTCCAAGGAAAATAAAGCAGGAGTAGAAAATTCCCCGCAAAAGGGCTGGAAAATTTTTGATCCGGCGGCAGAGGGGCTTTAGGAAAGCCGCCATGCCGTAAATGGGGAACATCCAGAGGGAGGTTTCCCCCATAAGCTTTAGTTCGCGCTTGCGGAAGGAGCAGAAGGAGGTAAAGAGGATTTCCAAGCACCATCCGGCAAGCCCGCAAAGAAGAAAATTTTTTTTCAAATCGGCAGCCTCCCTTCTGTGTTTCCTGTTGCCGTATCTAAGGTTTCCCATGTGCCGTATTGCCTGTTTTTTGCATATGCGGGCCAGAAACCATGCTTTTTCTGGGATAGTATGGCCTTTTCTTAAGATTTTATGCAGATTTTATGAATTTTTTGCGGAAAAAAGATTGACTGCAAGGGAAAAAGGGGGTAGTATAGTAAAGGCAACTAAATTTACGAAAAGGAGTAATTGTTATGAAGAGGATGAGAAAAGTAGCGCTGTTGCTTGTGGCAGCCCTTGCAGCGGCAGTACTGGGCGGATGCGGTGGATCATTTGATGCAAGCGCATACGTGAAGGCATTGATGGATAATTCCTACAAGGGGGATTCCAGTGCATTTGTGGAACAGAAGGTTGGTACCAAAGAACAGGCAGAGAAATTGTACGAAGAAGGCATTGACACAGAAATGTCCGGCATTACCACAGGCGTTCAGCTTTCCGAAGAACTGAAAGGCGAGTTCCGGGATGTATTGAAGGATGTATTTAAAAACGTAAAATACACCGTTGGCGATGCAACCAAGAAAGACGATGCCTATGAAGTTGAAGTAAAATACCAGAAGATGAACGTTTTTGCCCCGGCAATGGAGACATTTACCGCTGATTCTGAAGCATATGTGGAAGAAATGACCCAGAAAGCAACAAACGGTGAGGATACCCCTTCTGAGGAAGAAATCAATGAAAAGGTTTATTCCATGCTGAAGGATGCTATTAAGGGCGCTATGGGCAACGTAACATATGGTGACGAAGAAAGCACAACTGTCCGCATTGAGTTAAAGGACAAAGTTTGGACTCCAAACGAAGACGACCTTTACAATCTGGAACTGCTCCTCTTTGACTCTGAGGCAGTAACAGGCGCGTAATAGGTGCAGGAACCGTTAACCTACATACGGATATGGGTTAAGAAAAGAAGCAGCCCCCTGTTTGGGGAACTGCTTCTTTTTTATTCTATAGGAAAGACCGTGTTACTGTAAAGTGTTAAAGTCCATGACTTTCCTATAAAATAAAAATAGGGATGCGCAGGGTCTGCCCCAGCGAAGCGAGGGTACTCGCACGAGGGGAATTATGTCGCTAAAGCGGCCCGCCACAGGCGGAGAATCCTGCCTTGCAGGATTCTTTTTATTGCTGGAGCCTCCTGCAAGCTTCCATGGCAGCTTCCTGTACCTTGCCAAAGGGAACTTTGCAGGTCCTTGCAGCAGCAGCGACATCCTCGTATTCCGGCTTGTATTTGCAGATGCCGTACCCGCTGCTGATTTTTACCGTAACCTCCCCATAAGGGGTGCGGACTTTCCGGTACTGGGCGTCTAGGGTCCTGCGGTAGCAGGGGTGTATGCGGATGCCCCGGGTAGAAGTATGGGTGAGTATCAGCCGGCTGAAACGGCTTTCTTCCTCAAGGTCGCACAGGCAGGTAAGGAGAAGGCCAGGGCGGTTTTTTTTCATATGGACGGAGGTGGTAAAGACATCCAGCGCGCCTGCTTCCATCAGAAGGTTTACTGCATAGGAAACGGCTTCCGGCGTCATGTCGTCCAAATTACAGGAAAGCTCCAGAATCTGGTCTAAGCTGTGGAACTGCTCCGTGTAAAAGTCCGGGCGGGTTTCCTCCTCCCGGATGCCTGCCAGGGGATGCCCGGTATAAGAGCCGGGAAGCTGCCGGGGGGAGGGGACAGGCAGGAGTTCCATATTGCCCCAGAAAGCCCGCAGGCAGTTGGCGGTAGGGAAGTCCTTTGTGCCCATGCCGTAACCTGTTTTTTCCACAGACATGGGGGGCATGGCGGTAAACTGGGCGGCAAAGTGCTTTAACAGCGCAGCCCCGGTAGGAGTGCAGAGCTCCCCATCTGTTGAGCCGCAGTAAATGGGGACGTCCCGTAAAATCTCTGCGGTGGCAGGGGCTGGCACCGGAAGGATGCCATGGGCGCAGCGGACGCTCCCGCTCCCTACATGGACCGGGGAAGCAATGATCTGTTCCGGATCTAACAGTTCCAATAAAATACAGCATCCCACCACATCCATCAGTGCGTCCAGCGTCCCTACTTCATGGAAATGGATTTGGGAAATGTCCATGTGGTGGGCATGGCTTTCTGCATTGCCAATTAAGGTATAGACAGATTTCGCATGCTCCTTTACCGGGGCAGGGACTGGCAGGCTGTCAATCCGTTCCATCATTTCCGGGTAGCTGGTGTGGAGCATGTGGCTGTGCCCGTGCCCTGCCCCTTCTGCGTGGTGGGCATGCCCTCCGTGCTGGCTGCTGGCAGGATGTGTGTGGCGGTCCTTGGCTCTGTCCTCTCCATGGGGGGCTTGGGAATCTGCGTTCCCTGCTTGGGATGCATGCGCATCATCCGTGCCCCCGGCGTGTGGGAGATGCCCATGCCCTGGGGAGCCGTCCGGTTCTGTCTGGCCTAAAATCACCACATCCATTTTCGTCCCCCAGATTCCGCATTTCTCAGCAGGGGAAGCTTTTACCATAATTTTATCCGGGAACAGGCGGTTCATTGTGTCTAAGAACTGCACTTGTTCCGGCTCTGGGAGAAGTTCGTAGAGGGCGCCCATCAGCATATCCCCGGCAGCCCCCATGTTGCATTCAAGAAAAAGTGTTTTCATGTTTCATTACCTCCTATATGGTTAATCATGCTGGCAAGGTAGCCAGCGCCAAACCCATTGTCAATATTTACCACGCTGACCCCGCTGGCGCAGGAATTCAGCATGGACAGCAGCGCGGAAAGCCCTTGGAAATTTGCCCCATACCCAATGCTGGTGGGGACTGCAATGACCGGGCAGTCGCTCAGGCCCCCAATGACGCTGGCGAGGGCGCCTTCCATGCCGGCTGCCGCCACGATAACAGTGGCTTTGGAAATGCTGTCTGCATGGGACAGCAGCCGGTGGATGCCCGCAACCCCTACGTCGTACAGCCGTTCCACACGGTTGCCAAGGGTTTCGGCCGTAAGGGCGGCTTCTTCCGCAACAGGGATATCGCTTGTCCCTCCGGTAGCTACCAGGATTGTGCCGGAAGCGGTAACCCTTTCTTTCCGGTTTACAATCCCGATGCGGGACAGCTTGTCATAGGTAAGGGAAAATTTTTGGGACAAGTAACCGGCAGATTCTTCCGAAAGCCTGGTAATCAAAATGTTTTCCGGGCAGTGGGACAGAAGGGAGGTAAGGATGCCTTCCATCTGGCCTGCGGTTTTCCCTGCGCCGTAAATCACCTCCGGCGCTCCTTGGCGTATTTTTCGGTGATGGTCTATTTTCGCATACCCAAGGTCTTCAAAGGGGCTGATTTTCAGCTTCCCATAAGCATCGTGGATGTCAAGGGAGCCATCCTTTACCTGCTGTAAAATTGATAACATATGTTTGGATTCCATAACGGCCTCCTAAAATAGCATTTTTTATTTTCTGACATATATTGTACAGGATAGAATAATTATAGAATTTTATTGCAAAATAGTCAAGAAAACCTTCCATTCCTGTCAGGGGGCTGGAATTCCAGAGTTATGATCCCCGCTTTGCCCAGTTGCATGGCATGTGATTGGCGCAAATGTATCAGGAAATGCATAGTTATGGAAGAAGCCCGGAAATATTTTGAAAAAATGGCAGAATAGACAGATTTTTTGGAAGAAAATTAAAAAAACAGGAAAAACTATACAAATCTAATCTGCCGTGCTTAGGAAAAAAGTACCTGAAATTCGTAATTTTCACGTAGAAACCAGGATACTTTTCTGGGAAAAACTGTTGGTTTTGCAAGTTTTGTATAAAATCCGGGAAAAATGGGAAAGTTGACAAAAGAAGAAAACAGTGGCATAATTTGCCACAAGTTCAGGGAAGAACTTTAAAAATCAATCCAATAAGAAAGGATGGTAATGAAAATGAATGAAAAAATTATTAGATTAGCAGATGTTGATGAAGTATGTGATTTTGTTCGTGCTGCTGGCATGTGTGACTTCGATATAGATATATATGACCAGCGCATGGTAATTGATGCGAAATCAATTTTAGGGGTAATGGGGTTAGGCATCCGCAAGGAACTTACCGTGAAGTACGGCGGGGAAGACATTACTTTTGAAAACGTTCTGAACAAATACGCAATCGCATAGCACAGCAACGGAATAGACAAATACCAAAAAAAGATGCATAATTAGTTATGCATCTTTTTTGGTACTTAAAAAAGGACGATAAAGGGCATAAGCCGCCAAAATCCCGGAAAAGCACATGGGAAAAGGCGTACAGGGATTCGGCAGGCTTTAGGAACAGAGAGGAAAAGAAAGGCGTCAACTAATATGGAACAAATCAAAATATCTGTCAGGAACCTTGTGGAATTTATCCTCCGTTCCGGCGACATTGACAACCGGTATGGAAAAGCGGCCCAGAAGGAGGCCATGCAGGAAGGCAGCCGGATACACCGGAAAATCCAAAAGCAGATGGGCTCCTCCTACCAGCCCGAGGTGGCTTTAAAAATCCAGGTGGGGCGGGAGCAGTACACAATTGCCATTGAGGGGCGGGCAGACGGCGTGATTGTGGAGGAAGGCCATGTAACCATTGATGAAATCAAAGGGGTTTACCAGGACGTAAGCCTGATGGAAGGGCCTGTGCCAGTCCACCTTGCCCAAGCCAAATGTTACGCTTATATTTACGCCCTGCAGAACCAGCTTTCCGAAATCGCCGTCCAGATGACATACTGCAATTTGGACACGGAAGAAATCCGCAGGTTTCAGGAAAATTATCTGTTTGCGGAGCTGGAAGGATGGTTTGGATCCCTCATCCATTCTTATGAAAAATGGGCCAGGTTCCAATATAAGGCAAGGCAGGAGCGGAATAGTTCCATTGCGGGGCTTGCCTTCCCATTCCCTTACCGGGCAGGGCAGCGGGAACTGGCTGGGGATGTGTACCGCACCATCCAGCGGGAAAAAATTTTGTTTATCCAGGCTCCCACCGGCACAGGGAAAACCATCACTGCTTTGTTCCCTGCGGTAAAGGCGGTAGGGCAGGGGCTGGCAGAGAAAATTTTTTACCTGACGGCTAAGACTATCACAAGGACTGTGGCGAAAGAAGCCTTTGATTTGCTGCGGGAACAGGGCTACCAGGGGCGTGTCATTACCATTACGGCAAAGGAAAAGCTGTGCTTCTGCAGGGAAATGGACTGCAACCCCGTGCACTGCATGTATGCCAAAGGGCATTATGACCGTGTCAATGACGCCGTATTTGATTTTATCCAGCGGGAATACGACATGGCAAGGGAAGCTTTGCTTGCGCAGGCGGAAGCATTTCAGGTCTGCCCTTTTGAAATGTGCTTGGATGCGTCCCTGTGGGCGGACGCGGTGATCTGCGACTACAATTATGTCTTTGACCCAAACGTGTACCTGAAACGCTTTTTTTCCGAGGGCACAAAGGGGGAGTACCTGTTTTTGGTAGACGAGGCCCACAACCTAGTGGATCGTGCCCGGGACATGTACAGCGCGTCCCTTTATAAAGAAGATTTCCTGCGCCTGAAAAAAGTGATGAAAAGCCATAGCTTAAGATGCGCACAGGCCATGGAAGCCTGCAATAAACATTTGTTGGGGTTCAAGCGGCAGTGCGAAACCTATGAGGTACTGGACAGCATCAGCGGGCTTGCGTTTGATTTGATGCGGCTCTGCTCCGCTATGGAGGAATTTTTCCAGAAGGAGCTCAATTTCCCAGAGAAAAAGGATGTGCAGGAATTTTATCTGGAACTTAGGCATTTCCTGAATGTGTATGAGCGGATGGATGAAAACTATGTGGCGTACACGGAGCATGAAACGCAGCAGTCCTTCAAGCTGAAACTATTTTGCGTCAGCCCAGCGGTAAACCTTCAGGAATGTTTGGACAAAGGCAGGAGTACCATCTTTTTTTCAGCCACCTTGCTGCCGATCCAATATTATAAGAAGCTTCTCAGCACAAAAGAGGACAATTATGCGGTGTACGCCCAGACTGTATTCGGGGAACAGCAGAGGTTTTTGGCGGTGGGGGCCGACGTCAGCAGCAAATACACAAGGCGGACGGAGGGGGAATTCCAAAAAATTGCAAGCTACATCCACCAGGCAGCCCAGGGGAAGCAGGGAAATTATATCGTATTTTTCCCTTCCTATAAAATGATGGGGCAGGTGTGGGAGAGTTTCCTTGCCATTGGGGGGATTTTGGAGGAGATGGACTGCATCTGCCAGGAAAGCGGCATGGGGGAACAGGAGCGGGAAGCGTTCCTGGACGCGTTTTCCGTAAAGAGGGAAAAAACATTGGTAGCCTTCTGCGTCATGGGCGGGATTTTTGCAGAGGGCATTGACTTAAAAGGGAAATCCCTGATTGGCGTACTGATTGTAGGGACAGGGCTGCCCCAAATCAGCAATGAACGGGAAATTTTAAAGGACTTTTACCAGCAGCGGGAGGGGCTTGGCTTTGAATATGCCTTCCGGTATCCGGGCATGAACAAGGTGCTGCAGGCAGCCGGGCGTGTCATCCGTACCAGCGAGGACCGGGGCATTATCCTGCTGCTGGACGAGCGGTTCCTTGAAGAAGGGTACCAGCGGATGTTCCCTAGGGAGTGGGAGCATTTTGGGCGGGTGACGGTTAGCAGCGTACGTGGGGAAGTAGAAAAGTTCTGGCAGGAAGTGGAGTAGGAATAATTTCCTGCATTGTATTTTGCCGGGGATATGGTATAATTAACAAAATGTTGTGTACGCAGACGGATGTAACAGTATCTATCCTTCTGAACGGCGCATATTTTATATTAAGGTTAGGATGCAAAAGCGCCTTTGGCGCTGCGCTCCTTTTTGACACCTTAACCATATGAAAAATAAAATTGTGGCAGCCTATCAAATAGCAAGGAAACGAAGGAATATATGGAGAGTAAGGTAATGAAGCAGAAACGAAGCAGAAAAGATAAAGGGTTCCCTCTGCTTCTTTCTATTATAATTGTATTTTGTATCTTGGGGGGCACAGTTTTTTCCGTGTCCCGGAAAATTTCCAGGGAAATGTCCGCGTCAGCCATCCAGAACCTGAGTGAAAGCCTGGACTTAATTGAGTGTACCATAGAAGCAATCTTAGATAACGAAGCGGAGTTCCAGGTGCTGATGGCTCAGAAGGTTGCGATGGAGGACAGCCCAGAAGATTATATCCGCTCTTACCAGAAAAACAAGACCATGGTAAAGCTATCCCTGATACTGGCAGGGGAAACGGAAGGCGTTTCCAGCGAAGATGGCAAATTTTCTGAGGAGGGCCTGGATTTTTCAGGGGGCGGAACAGTAAATGGGCTCCCGGTTTCCAAGTCTTATGTAAATCATATGGGGGCTTGGGCCTATACGATAAAATGCCCGGTGGAACGGGAAGGGAAGGAGCTTGGGGCGCTCTATGCCGAGTACATTTATGACGCCCTTGACGAGTCGCTCCCGGACGGCTTTTATAACAAGCGGGCCATGCTTTATGTGATGGACGCAAAAAGCCAGCGGTTTGTGCTAAAGCCCAAGGGGATGGGCAAGCGGAGCGCAGGGCATCTGAACCTGGAAGATTTTTACCGGGCCAATGCCATTGAGGACAAGGGCCTTAAGGAGGAAGTGGAAGAAGCCTTAAAGGATGGCAGGAATTTTTTGTTTTACCATGACATCCGGGGAAAAAAGGCGTTGAACTATATGTGGTCTGTCAATGATGGGACTGCTTTTCTGGTGGGATATGTGCCGGTGGAGGCAATTCAGCTGGAGGGGCGGACGGTCAACCAGAATATTTTGATTGTGGTTGCGGTAATGCTGATAACGTTTTTCCTGTGCTGCCTGCTTTATTATTTCAGCCAGCGGCAGCAGAACCAGCTCAGGAAGGAGCAGGAGCGGGAGCGGGAGGTGCACAGCCAGCAGCTTGCGGAAGCATTGCAGGCGGCTCAGATTGCAAGCAAATCCAAGACCATGTTCCTTTCCAATATGTCCCATGATATCCGTACGCCCATGAATGCAGTCCTTGGGTTTACGGCGCTGCTTGCCCGGGATGCGGAAAATCCTGGGAAGGTAAGGGAGTATACCAGAAAAATCACGGCTTCCGGGCAGCATTTGCTTAGCTTAATCAATGATATCTTAGATGTGTCCAAGATTGAGAGCGGGAAGGTTGCGCTTAATTTTGAAGCCTTTACCCTGAATGATCTGGTGTCCTCGGTAGATGCGATTATCCGGCCCATGGCAAAGGGGAAGGGCCAGAATTTCCATGTGGAAGTGACGGGCATTGGGCATGAATACCTGATAGGGGATGAAACAAGGATGAACCAGGTTTTAATTAATCTGCTCTCTAATGCGGTCAAATATACCCAGGAGGGCGGGAATATCTGGTTCCGGATTGTGGGGCTTAAGCAGCATTCTGCCCAGTATGAACATATGAGGATTGAAGTGGAGGATGATGGGTACGGGATGACGCCGGAATATTTGAAAACGATTTTCGACGCGTTTACCCGGGCGGAAAACAGCACAACCAATAAGGTCCAGGGCACCGGCCTTGGCATGGCAATTACGAAAAATATTGTAGAGCTGATGGGCGGGACAATAGGGGTGGCAAGTGAAATGGGGAAAGGCAGTATTTTCCGGGTAGAACTGGAACTGCGTATCCCGGAAGAAGAACCGGATAAGAAATTCTGGGAGGAGCAGGGGATTTCCCATGCTTTAGTAGTGGGCGGCGTCCCGGAATCTTATGATACGGTAAAAATGCTGATGAAGGATACGGGGGTACGGGTGGACATTGCCCTTAGCCTGGAGGAAGCCGTCGGCATGGTGCAGGAAGGCGGCAGTTACCAAATGGTGCTGCTGGATATAGTTCTTCCGGGCACGGGGGCAAAACAGGCAGCGGAACAGATACTGGGGCTCCTGCCGGAAGCGTTTCTGTTCATATTGGAATCTTACGGCGGGGAGGAGGAAGAAGGAGGGCCTTCTGCCGGGAACGTTGGGATTTTAATGAAGCCGTTTTTCATTTCTGCATTAAGGGAAAAAATTTTGGAAATGCAGGCAGGCCCTGGCAGGGAAGACGGCGCTGGGGAAGAACAGGCGGAAAGCCTGGAAGGCATGCATTTCCTTGCAGCGGAAGACAATGAAATCAATGCAGAAATTTTAAAAGAAGTCCTTGCCATTGAGGGGGCAACCTGTGAAATTGCAGAGAATGGCCAGTTAGCGGTAGAATGCTTTGCCAATTCCCGGGAAGGGGAGTTTGACGCCATTTTAATGGACGTCCAGATGCCGGTAATGAACGGCTATGACGCCACCCGGGCAATCAGGGCTTTGGGGCGGGAGGACGCAGGGAAAATCCCTATTATAGCCATGACGGCAAATGCCTTTGCGGAAGATGAAAAAGAAGCGCTGGAGGCGGGGATGGACGTCCATCTGGCAAAACCTATTGACGTAACATTGATGAAAAAAGTAATCCGGGGCTGTGTGCAGGATAAGGCATGCGGCGGAAACCCGGAACATGCTTAAGGGAAATTTTGGCAGAAGGAAGGCGTAATAGAAAGGGATAGGAAATGGAACTTGGAAAGCTTAAAGGATATATAAAAAAGTCCGCAGTGTTTTGCATTGCTGGCATAGCGGCGGCTGCCATGGCGGCCTGCGGCGGCGAGGAGGACCTCAGTAAGAACTTAGTCCAGTTTGAGGATAAAAACGAACATATCGTAAATATGTTTAGCCCTATGGAAAAGACAGACCCAGACGTAGACAATGTTGCCAGGACGGCAGCGGACCTGACGGTAGCCATGGCAGAAGAAAAACAGGGCGTGAAGGTGGAGTACATTACCTATACAGCGGAGGATTACCAGGATAAAACCTATGACGATGTAGCCATTGAGAGGGCGCGCAGCAATATGGACGATCTGTACCTGCTGAACCCGGATGTTATCAAAACCCTGGGGCAGGAAGGGCTGTTGATGGATTTGTCTGGCCTGGACTGTGTGGAGAACCTCCGGGACGTGATAAAGACGGCAAACACAATAAATGGGAAGCTGGTGGCAATCCCGCAGGAAGTGGTGGCATACGGGCTGTTTGTCAACAAAGATATGTTTGACGAGTATGGGCTGGAGCTGCCGGAAACGCCGGAGGAATTTTTAAGGTGCTGCAAGGTATTTCAGGAAAATGGAGTTGAAACCCCGGTGGGCGCCAACCGCTGGTGGCTGGAAACCTTTGTCCTTGCCCAGGCGTATGCAGATTTGTATAACGGCGGGAATACAGATGCGGAAATAGCCGCCCTCAACAGCGGGGAGAGCAAATACAGCGACTATCTGCGCCCAGGCTTTGAATTTTTGCAGGAAATGATAGACTGCGGGTATATAGACGCAAAAAAGGCGTATACCAGCGAAGCAATAGAAGGGGAAGGACCAGATTTCCTCGCCCAGAAAACGCCTATTGTCATGGCGTACTGGGGTGCGGCAAATACAGAAACGGCTTATGGGAACCCGGATTTCAACATGCAGGTCATTGGGTTCCCCAGCAGCCGGGGGCAGATGCCTGTCATGCCTATGACGGGCTTCGGCATCGGCGCAGAGGCGGAACATGCTGAGGATGCCGTGCGGGCGCTGGAAGTCATGCTTTCCGACGAGGCCATGGAAGTTTATGCAAACACAAACAAAGTGATTTCCCCTTCCAAGAATGTGAAGGTGGACTGCATCCCAGCCCTTAAACCCTTAAATGACAGGATTGAGGAAAACGTCTATGTCCTTGGGGCAAATGCAAATATGAAGCTGGAGCAATGGGGGAATATCTGCCTGGTTGTGCGGGAATTGCTGAATGGGGCTACCGTGGACGAGTGCATGGCGGAATTTGACAGGCTGCAGGCAGAAACCTTGGAGGAATGATCCCTTTATTTTATCTTATAGGATTAGGGTATCAAAAGGGTGCGTAGCACCAAAGGTGCTTTTGGCACCCTAATCCTTATAGGAAAGGCTATGTTGCCATAAAGTGTTAAAGCCCATGGCTTTCTTAAAATAAATCCCCTTCATGAGCGGGCTTGCCCACTTTGTTTTGGGATATGGGTCTTATTTTTTGGCAGGGACTACTTCCAGCCAGTACCCGTCTGGGTCTGATACAAAATAGATGCCCATAGCAGGGTTTTCAAAGCAAATACATCCCATGGCCTCGTGTTTTGCATGTGCCCCTTCGTAATCGTCTGTTTCAAATGCCAGATGGAATTCACATTCCCCTAAATCGTAGGGGCCTTCTTTTTCTTTCAGCCAAGTCAGCTCCAGGCAGAAGTCGCTTTCTTCATTGGAAAGGTATACGATAATGTAGCTGCCGTCTGCCGCTTCCTTGCGCCGCACTTCAGTAAGGCCGAAGGCTTCCTGATAAAAATCCATGGATTTCTGCAGGTCCTGTACGTTGTAATTTTCATGGAACATTTTAAATTTCATAATTATCCTCCTTGTGGTGTGAATGTATCGCTATAGGTTTCTTCCTGTTCTAAGTCCGGGAGCAGCTTTAGGAATTCCTCGGTTGGGGGGGAAGGCCACAGCCCGGGATTGGTGGCGGCTACAATCTGGCGCCTTGGCATCTGTTCCACAGTTTTAAGGATGGACAGGCAGGGCATGTCTTCCTGCAGGCAGTAATCTGGGATAAACGCAATGCCGATGCCGATTTTTGCCAGGTCAACCAGAAGGTCGTTGCTGCTTAACTCTGCTTCCGGGACCAGTTCCAATTGGCGTTGCAGGAACTGGCGTTGCAGAAATTCGCTGGTGGCGCTTTTCCTGTCCAGCATTAAGATGGGGTATTGCTGCAATTCCGAAAAAGATACTTCCTTCTGCCCCAAAGGGAAACAGGCAGGGTTTGCAAGGAACACATCCTGGAAAGAAGCTACCCGCTTTTGGATATAGGAGCTGTCCATGCGGGAATTGGGGTAATTTGCAATCACCAAATCTACCTTGCCCTGTGCCAGAAGGCTTGCGCAGCCTAAGGAGGTAGCGTTGGTAACCTTAATGGGGACTTGGGGGAATTTTTCATGGAACAGCTTTAAGTAAGGCACCAAGAAATAGCGGCAGATAGTGTCGCTGGCGCCAATATGGAGCTGCCCGAACCCCAGCGCGCCGGAATCCGTAAGCTGGCGTTCCCCCCGCTCGATTAAGTGGATAGCAGGTTCAATATGCTTTAACAGCAGTTCCCCGGCAGGGGTAAGCTGCACTTTCTTGGTGCTGCGGATAAATAAAGGCTGTTCCAGCTTCCGCTCCAGCGTCTTAATGGATTGGCTGACGGCTGACTGGGAAATAAACAGTTTCCGGGAAGCTTCGGAAAAACTGAGGGAAGATGCAACATGGTAGAATACTTTGTACAGTTCATAATTGATGTCCATAGACGCCTCCTGCCAGCGGGTAATATCACTAAATGATAATATTATTATAAGTGAGGATTATAAATATGTCAATAGATGCTGCCCTTGAGTTTCCGCAGTTCTGTCCACAAAACCGTCGATTGGCTATGCGGATTATACATAACTTTCAAAAAACGCCCAAAATATAAGGAATCCTATTCCTTTTTGATGTAAAATTTAATCACCACAAAAAAATCATACTAAACAAAAAGAAGGAGGATTCCCTGTGGTTAATTTTACATCAAATACTTATCAAATGAAACGGGAAATTTTATCTTTTTCTAATAAAATTTCCAGAAACCTTCCCAAGCCGGAAAGAAAGTTTATTGCTGACATGAATTATGGTATTCTTTCCTCCGGCAGCTGTATTCTTACCGATATCGTTGACCAGTTACAGGAACCTTCCAAAAAGATTAACATTGTTGACCGTCTTTCCAGACATCTTGCAAAAGGAACACCCAAAGAGGCTCTGAAAGCTTATCTGACACAAGTGAAAAAATGGTGCCCGGACCAGCCAGTTATCCATATCGATGACAGTGACGTTGTCAAACCTGACGGTTACAAATTTGAATCCCTCGGCTGGGTGCGCGATGGCTCAGAGAGCACTGCAGCAAAGAATGTTTATAAAAAGGGATATCATGTAACGGAAGCGACTGTACTTACAGACAGCAATCATCCTGTCAGCATCTTTTCAGAGATCCATTCTTCTAAAGAGAAGAATTTCACTTCCATCAATGATGTAACCTTCTCTGCAATGGAACGTGCGAAAGCACTGTTCGGAAAAGCAACCTTTGTCATGGACCGTGGTTATGATGATAATAAAATGTTCCTGAAGTTGGATTCCATTGGGCAGGATTATGTGATACGTCTGACTGCAAAGCGTAAGCTTCTGTACCACAATAAGTGGGTATTTGCTACGGAACTGCGCAACCGCAGGAAAGGCAAGGTAAAGCTTTCCCTGTTTTACAAAGGAAAAATGCACGAAGCCTACCTTTCTCATGTGAAAGTACAAATTACTGCTTCCCGGAAAGATATTTATCTCGTCCTTGTTTATGGCATTACGGAACATCCAATGATGCTTGCAACAAACAAAGAGATCAAATCGAAAGATGATGTAATAAAGGCTGCAAAACTTTATTTTTCCAGATGGAAAATCGAAGAATATTTCCGGTGTAAGAAACAGGTGTTCCAGTTAGAAAATTTCCGGGTACGGAAACTAAAGGCAATCAATGCATTAAATTTTTACATCACTTTGTGCATGGCATTTCTGGGACATATTTCTATGAAATCAGAAACCAATATGTTAAAAGTTGCAATTATACGAACTGCCGATCCGATTAAAGAAAAAATAGTATTTTGCTATTACCGGCTGGCAAAAGGCATCTCAGGCATACTTTCATATGCGAAAGAAGGCATCAGACTCTGGTTCAGGACAAGGCGCCCTGCATACCGTCAACTCTGCCTTAAGCTGGCTGTTTGAATAGATAAAAGAATATGTTTCCCAAAGTCCGGTTCCGGCGGGGCTTATTAAAGTGCCTCTATTCATAAGGCTGCTGCTCTATATCTTTTCAAAATTCGGCAGATTGGTGCTTTGGGAGATTATATTCATTTTGGAATTACAATTTGCGGAAACTCAAGATGCTGCCGCTTGGATTTTCCCATTTTGCAATTTATAGTGCCAAAAGGTTTCCATCACAAAGTGGTGGAAACACCTTGCAACAGTGTACAAAGGGATACATATAAAAAAACAAAATAATGGACTGCCAACCTACTGAAAAACCGCTCTTTCACAACGAAGGGCGGTTTTTTCATGGACGCAGGGAAAGGAGGCAACCCAACTACCGGGGCTTGACAAGAGAGGTCAAGCCCTTTTTTCATGCCAGAAAACCAAGAAGGAGGTATTGCGAATGGCCGATGAAAAATCGAAAAACCTGACTGGCGCAGACGGTCCGGGCAAAGACCCAGCGCAGCCCGAGGCGGGCGGCTCCCCCGCTCCGGGGAATGAGCAGAAAGCACCCAAAGCCGCCGCATCGGAAAAAACGGTAAAGGAGCCGAAAAAGGCCGCTCCGCAAAAGGCAGCAAAGGAACCGGAAAAGCCTGCCCCGGAAAAGGAGAAGAAGGAACCGCAAAAGGCCGCCCCGGCGAAGGAGGAAAAGAAACCGGAGATTCCCAAAGAGCAGAAGGCGGAGGCCCCGGAGGGTAAGGAGGCCCCCAACGTGTCCGTCTACAACTTCTCCGAAATCATGGCGGGGAAGAAGGAGGCACAGAAAGCCCCTCCCGGACAGGACAGGAAAGCGCCCGGCAAGACGGCTCCCGCCTCTCCCGCAAAGGAGGCCGCAAAGGGGTCAAAAGAGGCAGCCCCAAAGCAGAAGGAGGAAAAGGGGACGGAACCGCCGAAGCGGAAGGGCCGCCCGCCCAAAGAGGCAAAGGACAAGGCGGCTCCCACGAAGAAGGAGCCCACGGCAAAGAAGGAAAAGGCGGGGCAGAAAACGGCCACGGCCATGAAAACGGAGAAATCTTCACCGGCTGGAAAGGCAGCAGAGGCGGAGAAAGCGCCCCAGTCCCAGAAGCCGGCAAAGGAGACGCCGGAGGCCAGGCCTTCCGCACAGCCTGAAAAGGCGTCCCAGGCACCCACGGAAGCGCCCCGCCGGGGGGACGAGCAGATCGTCTACTTGAAGCTGTCCGACCTCCACGCCTTCAAGGACCACCCGTTCCAGGTCCGCAACGACGAGGAAATGCGGGCCATGGTCTCCAGCGTGAAGGACAAGGGCGTGACCCAGCCGGCCATCGTCCGGCCACGGGAGGACGGCGGCTATGAGATTGTCTCCGGCCACCGCCGCCAGAAGGCCAGCGAGCTTGCGGGCTACGCAGACATGCCGTGTATCATCCGCAACCTGACGGACGAGCAGGCCATCACGCAGATGGTGGAGGACAACACGAACCAGAGGGAGAACATCCTCCCCAGCGAGCGGGCCAAAGCCTTGAAAATGCAGCTTGAGGCAATCAAGCACCAGGGGGCGAAGAACTTCACTTCGGGCCAGATTGACCCGAAGGACGCCGGGAAACGCTCCAACGAGATTGTGGCCGAGCGCAACAAGATGACCGTCAAGCAGGTGCAGCGGTACATCAAGCTCAACGACCTTGTGCCCGACCTGCAAAAGATGATGGACGGAGGGCAGGTCAAGTTCACCCCGGCGGTGGAGCTCTCGTACATCAAGCCAAAAAACCAGCAGTACATCGCCGTCGCCATTGAGAGCCAGCAGTCCAGCCCTTCGCTCTCCCAGGCCCAGCGCATGAGGGAACTTGACCAGAAGGGGGTCCTCAACGGGGACGTAATCGACGGAATAATGATGGAGGATAAGAAGGAGGTAGACAAAGTGATTCTGACAGGAGCGGAGCTTGGGAAATATTTCGGGAAGGAGACCACCCCGAGGGAAATGAAGGACCAGATCATCAAACTTCTGGACGACTGGAAGGGCCAGCAGAAGGAAATGGCGAAGCCGGAGAAAAAGAAGGCCCAGCCGGAGAAGTAGGGGCCGCTTCGGGCCAACTTGGCCCGAGGACCTATGCGGGGCCAGTACGGCTGGCACGGAAAAACCAGAACCAGAACAGAAACGGAGGGAAAAAGATTGAAACGACCTTTAGCGTACATCACCGCCGCATGGTGCGGCGAACCGGACACGGACACAGAGATGGGGGCCCGCTACAGCCGCATGGCATACGAGGCGGGCTTCTCCCCCGTCTGCCCCGTCCTCTACATGCCGCTGTTCCTCAACGACAGCATACCCGAAGAGCACAAGGCCGGGATTGACATGCGTCGGGACCTGCTCCGGCGCTCCCATGTGCTTGTGGTCTGCGGCGGGGACGTGGACGAGGACGTGAAGAACGACATCGCGGTGGCCGGGCGGCTGGGAATAGCCGCCACCACCCTTGACGGAATCCTGGCCGTGAAAGGGCTGGGGAAGGATGGCGGCGGACATTAAGCTGGGGAGCCTCTTTGACGGGATAGGGGTATTCCCCCTTGCGGCCTCACGCTGCGGCATACGCCCGGTGTGGGCCAGCGAGATCGAGAAGGCCCCGGTCTCCATCACAAAGAGGCACTTCCCCGACATGCTGCACCTGGGGGACATCACGAAGCTGGACGGGGGGAAGGTCCCTCCCGTCCATGTGATAACCTTCGGCTCCCCCTGCCAGAACCTTTCCCTGATCGGGAACCGCAAGGGCCTTGGCGGGGCGAAGTCCAGCCTCTTCTACCAGGCCATGCGTATCATACAGGAAATGAGGGATGCGACAAGACATGTATATCCAGTTATCGCTGTTTGGGAAAACGTCATGGGAGCGTTTTCTACAAACGACCGGATGGATTTTAGAGCCGTCCTATCCGCCTTCACGGACGCCGAGGTTCCAATGCCTCCTTCTGGAAGATGGGCGGGGGCCGGAATGGTGCGAGGGGGAACGCCTGACCTGTGCTGGCGGCTCATGGACGCCCAGTATTGGGCAGGAGCCAGGCGGCTGGCGAGAAGGCAGCGGATTTTCATCGTGGCGGATTTTGGAGGGAGGCGTGCCGGAGAGATACTATTTAAGCCCCGTCCACTGCTCCCGCTTCCTGAACCTTGCGAGCCGGGCGGGCTGCCCTCCCCCGGCGGAGATAGAACACCTTTTATTGAAGCAGGGGGGCGCGTACCCGTCGTCCGGCCCTTCCAGTGCTTCCGTATGCGGGGAGCGTCCAAAAGGAAGGAGCAGGCGGCCTTCCAAAACAGCTTCGGACTGCCAGCTGACCCTTTTCCCACTCTCTTAGCCAGCGACCTGACGCCCTTCGCCTTCTGGTTCGAGGACGACCCGGAGGGCGGCTGCGTGCGGTTTCTGACGGAACGGGAAAGCGAGCGCCTTATGGGGCTCCCGGAGGGCTGGACGGCATACGGGGCGGAGGGCGTGGAGATACGGCCCCTTGCCCGCTACAAGGCGCTGGGGAACTCTATCGCCCTCCCCTGCGCCGACTACATCATGGCCGGGATTTACGAAGCCCTGGCCGGAAAGGAGGGAACCTGCGGAAATGTTTGAAGCCTATGTGACGAACCCCGGCCTTTACCCGGAGCTTGGCGTGGAGGCTGGGGAGACCCTGCGCTTCCCCACGACCACGGAGGAAGTGCGGGCCCTGTTCTCCCGGATTGGCATAGACGGGGAGCGGTACGGGGAGTATTTCATCACCAGCTATGACAGCGACGTGCTGGGGCTGTATGACTGTCTGGACGAGTACGCCGGCCTGGACGAGCTCAACTATCTGGCGCATGTGCTGGAGGAAGTGCGGGAACGGGGCGAGCTGGAGAAATTCGAGGCCGCAATGGCCTTCGGGGAGCCTACGGACGGGGCTGGGGATCTGATCAACCTGGCGCAGAACCTGGACTGCTATGACTTCTATCCGGGGATTGGGGACGACGAGGCCCTCGGGCGCTACTGCGTGGAGGAGATCGGCGCAATCGACATCCCCGAACATATCCGGGACTATTTCGATTACGAGGCCTACGGGCGGGACATTGACCTGAACTCTACCGGGAGCTTCGTCCCTGGCGGCTATGTGCTTCGGAACGGGGAGCCTTTCCGGGAATGCTACGCCGGGCGGGAGGACATACCGGAGGAATACCGGATATGCGGGGCCCCGGCCCAAAACGAGAAGGAGGAAACACGCTCCATACTGGAGGCCATCAGACAATTCAGGGAGGCACCGCCCGCTCCCCGCAAGGACAGGGAAGGGCCTTCCCATGAGGGGCGGTAGGCTTCGGGACAAATTGGCCCGAGGCCCGGACCCCGTGCAGAAAGGAAGGAGGTGCGCCATGCCGGGGTGACAGAGGAACAGATCGCGGAGGCGAAACGGTGGGACCTGCTTTCCTACCTACAGGCCTATGAGCCGGGCGAACTGAAAAAGTCCGGCCCCAGGGAATACCGGACCAGGAGCCATGACAGCCTGGTGATCTCCAACGGCAAATGGCACTGGTGCAGCCGGAACATGGGGCTGTCGCACTAAGTAATTAGTGTGCAGCTCCTTTTCTATGCAAAAAATAACTGCCAGACCTCGAAAGAATCCGGCAGTTGGTGTAAAATTAATGTATAACCAAACACATTAACTTACATAAAAATTATAGTCTAAATCAAGGCGGATATCAATTAAAACTTCCGTTAAATATTGAAACAATCATTCCAGAAGATGATTCTGTGCGGCTGCTAAGCCAGTTTGTGGAGGCGATGGATCTGACTGACTTATATTCTACTTACGAAAGAATAAATTCCGTATCCCCAAGAACTCTTCTTAAGATTGTGCTTTACTCTTACATGAATGGGGATTATTCTTCCCGTTCCATGGAGCTTAAATGTAAAAGAGATATCAATTTCATGTTTCTTTTAGAAGGCGCGCCTGCGCCTGACCATGCAACATTTGCACGGTTCCGGAGCATTCATTTTACACCTTGTTCTAAGCGGATCCTTGCAGAAATGTCCAATGCGCTTTTTGACTTGGGAGAAATTTCAGGTGAAACGATTTTCATTGACGGCACAAAAATTGAAGCGGCCGCAAACAAATACACTTTTGTCTGGAAGAAAGCCGTAACCCAAAATCAGACAAAGCTTCTGATAAAACTTGCTGATTTTGTGGCGGAGTGCGAACAGCCCTACGGTTTAAAGATTGTTTATGGCGGCACTGTAAAGATGAAGCATGTAAAGAAACTCCGCAAGAAGCTTTATGCCCTCAAACAGAGTGAAAATGCAGTCTTTGTTCATGGCATTGGGAAAAGAAAAACGCCGCTCCAAAAGAGTATTGAAACCCTCGAAGACTATCTGTGCCGGCTCAAAAAATATAACCAGCAAATACATATCTGCGGCGGACGGAACAGTTATTCCAAGACAGACCATGATGCCACTTTTATGAGGATGAAAGAGGATGCCATGGGTAACGGACAGTTAAAACCGGCATATAACCTCCAGCATGGAGTAGGCTCTGAATATATTGCATGGCTCACCATAGGCCCACAGCCAACAGATACAACAACATTGGTTCCTTTTTTAAAAGATGCGGAAGAACATCTGAAATTTAAATATAAAAACATAAGTGCGGATGCCGGGTATGAAAGTGAAGAAAACTATGTGTTTCTTGAAGCAAACGGGCAGCTTTCCTATATAAAGCCCGCTAACTATGAGATTTCAAAAACTCGTAAGTACAGGAATGACATAGGAAAAATAGAAAATATGGAATATGATGCGGGATCGGATATCTATATTTGCCGGAATGCGAAAAGGCTGAATGCAGACCATATCAGGCATTCCAAAAGCAAAACCGGTTATGTAAGCAAAAAAACGATTTACAAATGTGAGGACTGTAGCGGATGTCCGTATAAAGGGGGATGTATCAAGGGCAATAATTGTAAAATACCGTTGGAAGAAAGGACGAAAACACTTCAGGTTGCCAGGACATTTCTGAAATACAGGCAGGAAGCCCTGGAACGGATACTTTCTGATGAAGGGATTGCATTCAGAATCAACTGGAGCATACAGGCAGAAGGTTCTTTTGGGGATTTAAAACAGGATATGCAGTTTCGGAGATATGTAAGCAAAGGAACGCCAAATGTGCTTGCGGAAAGTATACTGCTCGCCATGGCAAGGAACATAAACAAGCTCCATAATAAGATTCAAAAAGGCAGGACGGGAACACATTTGTTCCCAGTGAAAAGCGCTTAATTTTAAACATCTCAAAACAAACTTTCAAGCCATGGGAAATGGCTTATTAAAGTATGCCTTTTTTATAGAATAACAGAGTGATCCAGGACTTTTTCTTAAAATCACATGTAAAAACAGCAAAAATGAAGCTGTCGCTTCACGAATTTTTATTCGTTAAAGCGACAGCCCCTGGACTATCTCATAAAGGTGCGGGGGGGGCAGGACTTCGTCTCCGCTGTGGAGACTCTCTGCGGCGGGTGTGCCTCCCCTTTTCTTTCCCAGCCGGTGAACCTTCCGCCACCAAAGCCTTTTGAGCTCCCGGAGCCAAACCGCTACGCAACAAGGGTCATGGGCTACCTGCAAGGCCGGGGAATTGATGGCGGAATCATCAGCCGCTGCCTGCGGGACGGCTCCCTCTATGAGAGCTTCCGCTACCACAACTGCGTATTTGTAGGCCGTGGCAGGGAAGGGAAAGCCCGGTTCGCCTGCCTGCGGGGGACCTTGGGGGACTTCAAGATGGACGTGCCGGGCAGCGACAAGCGTTTCAACTTCTGCCTTGACAATGACGGGGCTGGGAAAAGCGGGGCGGAAAAGCTCATGGAAACACTGCGCTCCGACCGGGAACTGGCCGGGCGGATAGAGACGCTCCGGAAGGCAGCCCCACCAGAACGGTACGGGAAGGACTATAACCAGCACCTTCTGGGGGTGATTGCGGAAATGAAAGCAAGGAGGAGGGGAAAAAGTTTTGAGAGATAATACCATACCCTGCCGCCGCTGGGGGCCGCTTCGGGCCAACTTGACCCGAGGATCTCCCCGGCTCCAATGAATCCGGCAGAAAGGAGGAACCATGCAGGAATATGTAGAACAACAGACGGTGGCCGTCTCCGTCAAGGCAGCGAGGCTCACAAGCCGGGCACTTGCCGCCGCCTTAAAAAAGATGCTGGCGGAAATGGAGAAACAGCGCCGGGCCGCACGGACGCCCCACGGGAGGCAGTCGGTGAAAAAGCTGATGAACCACTACGGTGCGAAGAACGCCATCAAGCTGGTAGGGGTCCCGAAGGATTTTGACCGTATCGCCAGGGAGTACCATGTGGACTACGCTTTCCACAAGACCGGCCCCGGCCAGTACCTGCTTTTTTTCAAGGCAGACCAGGCGGACGCCATCACGGCGGCCTTCTCCCGGTATACGGAAAGGCCATGGGGCGCGGACAGGAGAAGCCTTCTATTCTCGGGCAGCTACGGCGGCTCGTGAAGGAGCTGGCGGCAAAGCCCCGGCAGAAGGAACGGGCCAGGGAGCCCGGGAAGGAGGAACGTTGAACCGGAAAATCAAAAAATATGTGCTCCCCAACTTCCCCTACCTCATGGCCTTCTGGTTCTTCTCGAAGCTGGGGACCGCCTACCGTATGGCGCAGGGCGGGAACGCCGGGGAAAAGCTGTTCGGCATGATGGAGGCCATAGGGCCGGTATTTCAGAATTATGCTCCCGGCCTGGGGCTGTTTGACCTGGTGGTAGGCGTCGCCGGGGCCGTGGGGCTTTATTTCATGGTGCAGTCCAAAATCAGGAAGGCCCGGAAATTCCGGCGGGATATGGAATACGGCAGCGCACGTTGGGGCGGGCCTAAAGACATCGCCCCTTTCGTCGATTCCAAGTTTGAGAACAACGTGATACTGACCGGGAGCGAGTTCCTGACCATGAACACCCGGCCGAAGATTCCGGCCAATGCCAGGAACCTGAACGCCTGCGTGATCGGCTCCTCCGGCTCCGGCAAGACAAGGTTCTGGCTCATGCCCCAGCTTTTACAGGCCCATTCCTCGTATGTGGTGGTGGACCCGAAGGGCGGAACCCTCGCCCAGTGCGGCTGTTTTCTCCAAAGGAAAAAGGGCTATAAGGTCCGGGTTTTCAACAGCATAGACTTCTCAAAGTCCATGCACTACAACCCTCTTGCCTATATCAAGACGGAGAGCGACGTTTTAAAATTCGTGAACGCCCTGATTGCCAACACCAAAGGGGAGGGCAAGGAGGGGGATCCCTTCTGGACGAAGGCAGAAACCCTCCTTTACTGCGCGCTGGTGGCCTATATCGTATTTGAGGGACCGGAGGAAGAACGGAACATGAACACGCTGGTGGAGATGATAAACAGCATGGAGGTACGGGAGGATGATGAATCCTTCAAGAACGCCGTGGATTACATGTTCGACGGCCTCGCCAGAAGGAGTCCCCAGCACTTCGCCGTGCGCCAGTATGCTAAATACAAGCTGGCCAGCGGTGATATATGCTCTAAATGACTTCTTAATCACGAGATTTTCTCATGGTTAGTGAAGGACACATTAGAGCATATTTCATGTAAGGAGGCAGACGCTATGACGAAAATCAAAATCACTCCATTATACGAGAGATTGAGCCGTGACGATGAATTGAATGGGGAATCCAACTCCATCAGCAACCAGAAATCCATGCTGGAAGATTACGCCCGCCGCAACGGTTTCCCCAACCCGACCCATTTCACGGACGATGGAATCTCCGGAACCCGGTTCGACCGACCCGGATTCACCGCCATGATGGAGGAAGTGGAGGCCGGGAACGTGGAGGCAATTATCATCAAAGACATGAGCCGCCTGGGGCGTGATTATCTCAAAGTCGGCCAGGTCATGGAAATCCTGCGGCAGAGAGGCGTCCGGCTGATCGCCATCAATGACGGGGTAGACAGCGCCAACGGAGAGAATGATTTTACCCCGTTTTTGAACATTATGTATGAATTTTACGCCAGAGATACCAGCCGCAAGATTAAATCCGTATTCAAGGCAAAAGGCATGAGTGGCAAGCACCTGACCGGCACAGTCATTTACGGTTACTTGTGGGACGAAAAGCGGGAACACTGGATTGTGGACGAAGAAGCCGCTGACGTGGTGCGCCGGATATTCGCTATGACCTTGGACGGATACGACCCCTACCAGATTGCAAACCGCCTGTCACAGGAAAAGATTGAGATACCTTCCCTGCACCTCTCCCATTACGGGGAGGGCGTGAACCAGTCCAAGACGTTTAAAGACCCTTATGGCTGGGGCTCTTCCACTATCGTCAATATCCTGAAAAAGCGTGAGTATTTAGGCCATACCATCAACTTCAAGACCCGCAAGCACTTCAAGGACAAGAAAAGCCACTACGTTGACGAAAACGAATGGGTAATCTTTGAGAATACCCATACCGCTATTATTGACCCGGAAACCTTTGAGAATGTGCAGAGAATCCGCTCCAATGTGAAGCGTTACCCGGACGGCTGGGGAGAAGCCGCCCCGCTCACCGGCCTGCTCTACTGCGCCGACTGCGGCGGCAAGATGTACGTCCACCGCACCAACAACGGCAAGCGTATCTCACAGTATACCTGCTCCCAATACAGCAAGGTTCCCGTTGGCGTTCTCTGTGCCACACAGCACCGAATCAATGAAAGCGCTGTCCTGACACTGGTTTCCGATATGCTCCGGGCGATTGCGGAGTATTCCAGAAACGACCGGGCAGAGTTTATCAAAGCGGTTCAGGAAACCCAGGCCGAGCAGCAGGCCAGCGACATCACCAGAAAGAGGAAACGGCTGGCGGCGGCACAGAAACGGGCCGGGGAACTGGAAAAACTGATATGCAAGATTTATGAGGACAATGTGCTGGGCAAGCTGCCGGACGCAAGATATGCCGCCCTGGACGCACAGTACGCAAAAGAGCAGGAATCCCTTTCCGGCGAGATTGCCGAACTGGAAAAAGCAATCGCCGGATATGAGCAGAGCCGGAAATCAGCGGAGAAATTTATCGCCCTTGTTGACAAGTATGAGAATTTTGACAACCTGACTACCACCATGCTGAATGAGTTTGTGGAGAAAATCCTCGTCCATGAGCGTGACCGGAAAGGCAGCATTGAAACCACGCAGGAGGTTGAGATTTACTTCAATTTTGTAGGAAGGTACATACCGCCCCACTTCGGGGAAGTGAACCTCACGCCGGAGGAACTGGAAGCCCTGCGGAAAAAGGAGGAACGTAAGGACAAGCTGCACCAGGCATATCTCCGGCGCAAGGCCAACGGGACACAGAAACGGTACGAGGATAAAATCAAGGCAAAGAAAAAGGCTGAAATCGAGGCGAAGAAAGCCGCTATCCATGCCGAGGATATGGAAAAAGGCGTGTTTATCCCGGCCAGCAGCCTGCCGAAGAAAGAACCCCAAAAAGCGCCAATGCCAGCCAAAGCCGCTATGTAGGCGGCTGGCATACCACAGAAAGGACAAGGAGGCATACACATAATACATTAAAGGCGCAGGCAGAGGAAATCATACAAAGTGAACTGATTTATGATTGATGGAAGGGAGAAAGAGGAATGTTGACTTTTGAGAAAGTATTAAATGTATTTAGCGATTACCTTCAGCAAGACCCGCTTTATGAAGTTGTTCTTACCAGCCATGGGTATACCTTGATGGCATGGGAGCCGGAAAGGAATGAATGGTATCAGGCGGAACTTATGGAAACGCCGGAAATGTTATTGGACGCCCTGCTGGACACTTATGCCGGTTTCTTGGAAGATCAGATGACGGAGAATGACAGAGAATTGAATCCGTCAGAGGAAGCGGAAATAAAAACAAGGTGTAAAATATTACAAGAACAATGCCAGTCAAGTTGACAGCCAGGAAATGGAGAACACGGGTTATGTGTTCTCCATTTCCTGCGGCCTTTCTATCTCTGCAATCTTCTTGGCTGTTGCGGTCACAATCTGTAGCCCGTTGTCACTCATGCTATCCAGCAATGCATCCAGCTGTAACCGCCGGGTGTCCTTCCCCGCTGGCTTGTCTAAGAGAAACTGGTCTACGGAAATATTGTAGCGGAGCATAAGCTCAAAGAATATCTGCAAACTTGGGTGCTGCCCCTTGTGTTCAATGTTCGCAAGGTAGTGAGGTGAGATAAACATCTCATCGCAAACTTTCTTTCTGGATTCTCTTCGCCCTGTCCGTGCAGCCTTGATTGCCGCTCCAAAATCCTTAAAATCATATCGTGGTACTGGTCTTTTTGACATATTTGTTCACCCTATTGTATTGTACAGTTTACTTTTTTAAAAGAATACGTCTACACAGTTACACTGATTGGCCTAAATAATTATAAAAGACAGAGAATGAATCTTGTATTTATTCGGCTAGACGCATATAATTATACTGATAGAGTTTAGCGAAAGGGTGAATAAAAATGTTAGAGTATATTTCTGCCCCGGAAGCGGCACAAAAATGGGGCATTTCAGAAAGACGGGTGCAAAAGCTATGTGAGGAAAACCGCATACCGGGTGTAGCAAAATTTAGTCGGCTATGGCTGATACCAAAAGACGCAGAAAAACCAACAGATGCCCGGTTGAAAGCAGAAAGGAAGAAAAAACATGAATAAAGTTTTGATTATTGATGATGATAAAGAGCTTTGCGCACTTATGAAAAAATGCGTAGAGCAGGAAAACCTTGCTACGATTGTCGCAGGCGGCGGTATAGAAGGCTTGCATATCCTGGCAGAAAACAAAGATACCTGTTCACTTATCATTCTTGATATTATGATGCCCGATTTAGACGGCTTTCAAGTATTGCAGCAAGTACGGCAGACAAGCAATGTCCCCATTCTTATGCTCACTGCAAAAAGTGATGAAGAAGATAAAGTGTCCGGCTTACGAATGGGGGCAGACGATTATCTGACAAAGCCATTTAGCATTAACGAGCTTATGGCACGTGTAAATTCCCTTATCCGGCGTTATACCCTGCTCAATCCAATTTCCAGCACTGAAACGGATTGTATGGTGTTTCAAGGAATGACGATTGATAATCTTAACCGTCTTGTTTTTATGAATGACGTACAAGTGGAACTTACAGGAAAAGAATTTGATCTGCTTTCCTTTCTTGCAGCGAACAAGGGGAAAGTATTTACGAAGAAACAGATTTATACCCATGTATGGGAGGAAGAATATGCTTTTGATGACAGCAATATCATGTCTTTTATCAGCAAATTACGGAAAAAAATTGAACCAGACCCGGAACACCCTTTTTATATTTTAACCGTCCGTGGCGTGGGCTATCGTTTTAACAGGGAGGCATAACATGAATGTTAATCTGCTTTTATTGATTGCGTTTTCTTTTACACTTTTATTTATTTTGTTTCTTATATCAAAACTTAGGCGTGTACAGGGGCAATTATCTATTATCGAAGAAGCCCTTGAAGATATAAAATCCGGGAATTTAAACCGCCGTATGTTGGCTAAAAAGAGCGATATGACAAGAAAAATCTGCTATGGTATTAACGATATTGCAATGAACAGCCAAACGCAGCTCATCAGGCAAAAACAATCTGAACAGGCATATAAACGGTTAATGACAAGTATTTCCCATGATGTGAAAACTCCCCTTGCTTCTTTGGTTGGTTATTTGGAAGCAATAGAATGTAAGATCGTTGCAGGAGAAGAAAAAGACGAATATGTTCATGTTGCATTTGAAAAAGCGGATTATCTAAAGCATTTTGTGGAAAATCTTTTTGAATGGGTAAAACTGGACTCCGGGGAACAGATTTTTCATTTTGAAGTTTTAGACCTAAACGAATTATCCCGGAATATTATAGTTGATTGGATTTCTGTTTTAGAAAATAGTAATTTTGACTATGCGTTTGATATACCGGGAGCAGAATATCTTATGCGTATAGATGCAAACGCTTATAGCCGCATCCTCAACAATCTGTTGCAGAATGTTCTTATCCATAGCAAGGGAAGTAAAATAGTATTCCATGTTTTTGAAGATAATATGCAAGCTAAAATCACTATAACAGATAATGGAAAAGGAATATCTCTCGATCATCTGCCACATATTTTTGAAAGAATGTACCAATGCGATCAGTCACGGTCTGCCGGTGGAAATGGATTAGGCTTATCAATCGTAAAAGAACTTGTAGCTGCTCACAAAGGAACAATTACCGTTGACAGCACTCCCGACAGGGGGACTACATTTACCTTATTACTTCCGAAATCCCTGTAATAATAGAGGGCACTGAAAAACTCCCACTTTTTTGTTGGGAGTTTTCTTATCTCTATATAAACAGCATCTGTGTACAAATTTGCTCTAAAGCATGCAAGGAAAAGCGTTCCCTTACTGCATAACCGGCTCCGTCAGCCTCGTGATTCTCTTGGCATTTGCCACAAATGCTGTGATATACATTTGCAGTTCCATGGCAAACAGCCCTCTCGAATCCGCTCTGCGTAATCCGTGGGCTTCTTTTAATTCACCATTCTTTTCTTCAATCCGATGCCGAATCTTCATCCGTTCCCTGAAATATTCACTCTCCTCAAATTTTAGTCTTTCCAGGTTCTTTTCGCTTGCCTGGGTAATGCTGTAACTCCGTTCCTTTGATTTCCCTCTCCCTACACGGCAGCTTTCTCTTAACGGGCATTTCCTGCATTTCACTTTGCTAAATATATATCTTAAATAGGTATTCCCGTTCTTTGCTGTCCGTTTCTCTACCCGCATCGCCAATTCCCCGGCTGGACACTGCAGCATTCCGGCATCCTTATTGTAACAGAATCCTTCTTCCAGTTTTCCGTTTGCTGCCGCTGCCACCGCCGTATTTGTCCGTGCAATTAATGTAATCCCTTCGCCACAGGCTTCCAGATTATCATCGCTGACATATGCCATATCCCCTATTACTTCTGTCACTTCTATCCCTGTTTCCTGCACCTTTTCTATCAGTCCCGGTAACTCCTGGCCGTCCGGCGCACCTCCATGCGTTACGCTTATCCCCGCAATCAGACGTTCCTCTGTCATTGCCAGGTGGTTTTTATATCCGTAAAATGTGCTCGTTGGCGTTTTGTGCCCAAACCGTGCATCTTTGTCATCCTTTGAACGTATATCCCTGATCTTTTCATCCTCAAGCAGTTCCTTCATTTCCCTGGCAAGCTCCTGTATCTTCCCGCTGCCACAGGCTGCTATCCCTTCCTCCAGAGCCTTTAGCAGATTTTTTGTATATGCAATTTCTTCCTCCAGTCCGGCTTCCAGGGATGGTTTTTCGGGGAATTTTTCTGATAAATCAAAAGCATTTTTATAGATTTCCTTCCGGAGCTGTTTACTCATATCCCGCAAAATCTGTGTAGGGGATTTCGCACGGACAGATGCGTTTGTATGGGTGGAATCTACGATAATGGTTCCTGATTTTATCAGACCTTTATCCAAAGCCTGCCGGATCGTTTCCTTTAACAGCTCTTCAAGAATATCTTCTGTAATGCGGGTTTTCCTGAATTTTGTGAGAAGGCTGGGGTCAATCATTTTTGCTTCCGGTTCCAGGTCTAGAAAAAATTTATATGCCATATCTGTCTGGGCGCTGCTGATCAGAGTTTCATCAGACAGGTCGTAGAGCTTTTTCAAGAACAATAGTTTGAACATCATCTCTGGTTCTTTTGCCGGGCGTCCGAAATTTTCACAATACTGTTTCCGCAGCATAGGATTTACAAAACTGAAATCGATGTTCTCTTTTATCTTCCGCAAAAGATGATTTGCAGGAATGATCGCATTGTAAATCCCCTGATAAGGTGATAATGGTAATTCCAACTGTGAATGATCTTTCAGCATTTCGGAGTCCTCCTTCCCTATACTTCTATTATAATACCAACACTGAAAAAAGCCCAATTCTTTTTCAAAGAATCAGACTTTTTCAGTGCCCTCTAATAATACGGGGATTTTTCAGTCTGTCAAATTTCGCTTAACTGTAAAAGCATGAAAAAAGCAAGGTTTCGGCAAGGTTTTGGCAAGGTTAGCGTGATAGAATAGCAAATATGAAAAGGAGGTAAAATCCTCTGCTCCTGCAAGGGCAGTCGCATTTTGCTTCGCAAAACAAGGAGGATTGCAATGAGTAAATATGTAATCGAAACAAAAAATCTTACCAAACAATACGGAACACAAAAAAGCGTTGCAGATTTGAATATCCATGTAAGGCAAGGACGCATCTACGGTCTGCTTGGCAGAAACGGAGCCGGAAAGACAACGACAATGAAAATGCTGCTTGGGTTGACACAGCCCACTTCCGGGGAAGTTACAATTTGGGGAAAGCCCCTGCGGACAAATGAGAAAAAGCTGTTGCCCCGGATTGGATGTCTGATTGAATCCCCCGGATTTTACCAAAATCTGACCGCCACAGAAAACCTGCGAATTTTTGCTACCCTGCGGGGAGTGCCGAACCGCAATACAATTAAAAATGCACTTGATTTAGTGGGGCTTCCCTATAAAGACAAAAAGCTGTTTTCCCAATATTCGCTTGGAATGAAGCAGCGATTGGCGATTGCCCTTGCCATTATGCACGACCCGGAGCTTTTGGTTTTGGACGAACCGATTAACGGTCTTGACCCGATTGGAATTGCAGAAGTGCGCTCTTTTATCCGTGACCTCTGTACTGAAAGGGGAAAAACGATATTGATTTCCAGCCATATTCTTTCCGAGATTGCATTGCTGGCTGATGATATAGGAATTATTGACCACGGCGCATTATTGGAGGAAGAAAGCCTTGCAGAACTGGAAGCAAAGAGCAGCAGACATATCCGTTTTACCGTTTCCAGTACAACACAGGCGGCAAGGATTTTAGAACGCAATTTCCATGAAACGCAGTTTACCGTACAGGACGACTACAAGATGCGTCTGCATAATTTAGATATTTCAGTTGGGGAAATTATAACCGCCTTTGTCGAAAACGGACTTACCGTATCAGAAGCCTATGTCTGCGAAGAAAGCCTTGAAGATTATTTCAAGCGTGTAACAGGGGGTGAAGGAATTGCTTGATCTTGTAAAGTGTGAGTTTTGGAAATTGAAACGGAAAAAGTTTATCCTTTTTGTAATATTTTCTGCATTGCTTTTTCCTATCCCGTTTACAGCACTTGTGCTAAAAGGGAATGTGGGCGATCTGAACGCTTTTGACGGCTTATATGATATGCTTTTTTGTATAGCTGTTCCTGTCATGCTTCCCTGCATACTTGGCATTATAGCGGCTATGCTCTTTTACATGGAAAGAGATAATGCAACTCTGAAAAATTTGATGGCTATTCCTGTTTCGGCATGGGAAATTGCGACTGCAAAAATCATAGTATTATACTTTATCAGTCTTTTATTTACTTGTGTAACATTGTTCTCTGCAATTATCGGCGGGATAATAGCCGGAACTGATTTGGGCAATATTTGGAACAAACTTGTAATTGCTGTTATTACAGCTATTCTATATGCCACGGGTACACTTCCGATTATAATTGCGATTGTAAAATTTAACCGCTCTTATGTATTTGCAGTTATTTTGACATTCTTCTATACAATGTTTGGATTTTCCCTTGCTTTTACAGGGCAATTCACATCAGAAAATCAAGTAATGAAAGTGCTTACCAGTATTTTACCAACGCCTGTTATTTATCGTTGGCAGGCTTCAAGAATGATTGAGCAGGGAACAACTGCTTTTGAAAACTGGCAGCCCTACTTTCTGAAATTAGGAATTGTAGTATTTACCGTTTTTATTCTTGGAGGTATCTCTTATTTTGCGATTATCAAAATATACAAAAAGCAGGAAAGGCTGGTGTAAGAAATGGCAAGGCTCATAAAAACAGAACTCTGGAAATTAAAACGATACTCTGTTATCTGGATTGGAATTGCAACTATGCTGTCTGTTGTTTTACTAACCTGTTTTATGGAGATTGGTACGCCGGGAACGCCGACATTTTCCAGTTTTTCAGATAATGTAATATGGAACAGCTTTTCGCTTATCTTTCCGGCAACAATCGTACTGATTGCGGGTTATATGATCGAACGTGAAAGAACAGACGACACATTGAAAAATATAATGGCAATCCCGGTATCTTTCCGAAGATTGCTTTTGGGTAAGGTATTTGTCTGCGGAATGATTGCTGTCTTTCTGGCGATCGTGGAACTTTTATTTACTGCTCTCATTTCGCTTTTTTGCAGATATGAGGGAATTGTTCTTAACAGCATAATGAAATCGCTTATCCAAATGGTTGGAATGAATTGCTTTGTATTTATATCGGTACTTCCTATTATTGTATTTACAGGACAAAAGGCAGGGGCATTTATGACAAGCGTAGCTTTTGCATTTTTTTATGGTTTTATAGGGACTTTTGCTTCCGGTCATGGTTTGTCCTGTCTTTACCCGGTTACGATAGGACTTGGTTTTATCAATTATCAAAATGGCATGGAAACCGGCACATATAATATTTTCCGGTGCGTTGTTGTTCTTCTGATTATGCTTGTTATAACTGCGGTTATGCTGCTTCTGGCACATGACAGGAGCAAAACGCAAAAAATAAAAGGCAAAGGAGATATTCAATGACAGGAAAAAGAATACTTTGTATCATTCTAATATGTGTGAGTGCTTTATCGCTTTCCGGTTGCAATAGCATTTATCAAGCGTTATCCGACGGAACGGAAAAGATACTTGATATGGCTTCTGATACCGTAGGCGACACTCCCCAAAATACTGCTTTAGACATCATGGATGCGCTAAATGAAATTGGTGGAAACACTGTTTTAACTTCTGAATTTTCTTTGCAGGGGGAACGTAATACAGGGATTGATAATTACGTTGGAACTTATTCAGCCGAATATAAGGACTTTTCAAAAACGGAATATCTGTTTGGCGGTGTTGATGTTGAAAGAGAGCAGGGAAATGAATTAACTGTAGAGTGCGTCCTAAAAGTTGACAGTGGTACTGCTAAAGTATTTTGGATTTCGGGAAGCGAGAAACCAGTTAGCTTGATTGAAACGGACGGAACTTATAAGGAAACAATTACATTGTCAAGTGGCAGCAACTATATTGGTATTGAATGTGAAGATTTTACAGGAAGTATGGAATTGAATATTAAATAATGCTCTGCCGCACGACGGCAAAAGAAAAAAAGCCGTCGTACAGCAGAGGTATTTTCACACGCCTATTCATACACGGCGGCTTTTGAGAAATCAAAGCCGCCGTTTCTTTTTATCTTCTCAAGGAATGACGCGGTTTCACTGTTAAAAGCGGCGGCTAAAGGAGGTAGCCGCCATGAAGCACATACCGTATCGACAAAATCCGACGGTCATTGACACATCAAAAAAAGCCTGATCTTGGCCGAGGGATATTTTACCCATAAGTATGCACTGTCAAGTCAATTAAATACTGTTCACAGTTCCATTACACCCGATTGCATTACACAGCCAGGTGTTTTTATGTGCCTATGGGTAAAGCAAATGCCAGCCCGTCCAGGCTGCCGCTTCCCGCCCTACTCCGTTCAGAAACCTTTGCAAAAAATCTGAAGGTCGGAAAGGAAGATGGAAGTCACCATCAACATAGACGGACAAGCCCTGTCCGTGGAGGTCACAGTCGAAGTATACGAATACCTGGACAGAGCAGACCACAAGGAAGAAAACTTTGCCCATGAGAAGCGGCGGCACTGGGACAGCTGGGAGTTTGACGAGTACATAGTCCTCACCGAAGGGCGCTCCTGCTACTATCAGACACCGGAACAGTGGGTATGCAGGAAGGAAACCATGCTGGAGATTAAGGCCGCCCTTGCGCTCTGCACCGAGGCGCAGCGCCGCCGGTTCCTGCTCTACGCATTGGAGGGTTTGAGTTATGCCGAGATTGCCGGGCTTTGCCGCTGCTCCAAAGCTGCCATACAGGACAGCATTGAGGCGGTACGGAAGAAAATTAAAAAATTTTTCTGATACAGACCCTACGATTGGCCGTTTTCGGGCTAACCAGTGAAGGGAACTTTTTCCCTATCACATTACCGGGGAGGACAGGCAGGAAACCGCTGCCTGTCCTCTCCGCATTTTAGGAGAGATTAGCCATGAAAACAATCAACCTGAAAAAGTATTATTATCCGCTTTTTGTCACGGACACATTGATTGAGGTATCGGACGAGGTGGCCGAGGCTCTGCTGCTTATGCGGAGGGAGGAAAACAACCGCACCCATAAAATCTGGTATCACAAGGCGTATTATTCCCTTGACTGTGAGGACGGGATTGAAAACTGTGCCTTTGATTTTACCGCCAAGTCCCCGGAGGAGATTCTGCTGGAACAGGAGGAAGAACAGCTTTTCCTTGCCACACTGGAACATCTGTCCGAAGCTATGGATAATCTGACGGACATACAGGCAAGGCGTATCCACGCACGCTACATACTTGGCAAAAAACTGATTGAGATTGCCGCAGAGGAAGGCGTGAGCGTATCTGTAGTACAGCAGACCGTTAAGAGCGGATTAAAGCGAATGCGGAACTATTTTGAGAAAAAGAAGTGGAGGGAATAAGGGAAATGAATTTTACCAAAAGCGAACTGGAAATGCTCTACCAGTATGCCGCACCAACGAAGGAAGAAACCCTTGCCGGGCTGAAAGAGATTGTGCCGGTTCTGGAACGGAAGGAGGATCTACTCTCAAAAGTGATTGTCGAGAATACCATACGGAAACTGGAAAAACTGGCGGAGCCGGAGTGCAGCCGGTTTATTGCGGATAACCGGGCAGCCTTTATCGAAAAACGGGATAATTCTATCCGCCAGAGGCTTGCCGCAGCCAAAGCCAGGAAGGGGGAGCCGGTTCTGCAGGGGCATGACCTGGCAGGCATGGAGCGGTTCCTGCCGGAAACAAGGCACATGGTAACGGTGGATATCCTGAACAGTGACAGCCCGGTGGGATTCCCCGGAGAGCGATACCGCTTTTTCCTCTCTGACGAGGGCTACAAGAACGCCAGAGCCAGTGAGAAGCGGGGAGAAATCAGAATCAGGAACCATGCCGCAGTCATGGCCGGGAAACTTTACCCGGACAAGAAGCTGCCGGCACAGGAACGGTGACAGACAACAGAATCAAATCACTGTAGGGCAACCGGAAACGGCTGTCTTTTTTGCCGCCTGAAAGGAGGTGATTGCAAATGCCGGATATAGATAAGCTGAAAGCCCAGCAGGAAAAAGTAAAGACAGAAATCCGCCAGTTGGAGAATAGACAGAAGATTCTCCTGAACCGGAAAACGGACGCAGAACGAAAAGCCAAGACACGCCGCCTGATTGAGCATGGGGCGGTTCTGGAAAGTATCTTCCCTGCCGCTGCCGCCATGACCGGCGAGGAAGTCAAGGCGTTTTTATCTGCCATTTCCCGCCTGCCGGAAGTCATGTGGCTGCTGAAAAACGAGCCTAGAAGCTAAGGTGCGCAACAATCTTAAAAATCCAACGGCGCACTTATACACCGTTCCGGTGCGTGCGCCCTGCCGGGGGCGTGGCGTCCTCTGGACGCAATGGGGCGCTACACTCCCCAAACCCCTTGTGCACTCCGCCGGAAAGGACACCCGCCCTGCGTCTGACCTTTCCAGCGAAGCCAATTTATCCCAGCCGAAAGGAGGCGAACCGCCATAGCCATCTTCCATATGCCCGTCCAAATCATCAAGCGCAGCAAGGCCAAGTCTGCCGTAGGCGCTGCCGCATACCGGAGCGGAAGTAAAATGACCAACGAATGGGACGGGCTTACCCATGATTACACCCGGAAACGTGGCATAGTCCACTCTGAAATCATATTGCCGTCCCATGTCCCGCCGGAATTTCAAGACCGAAACACTCTCTGGAACAGTGTGGAGATGGTTGAAAAGACCCGTGACGCACAGCTTGCCCGTGAGATAGAGATTTCCCTTCCGGTGGAACTGAACCGGGAGGAACAATTACAGCTTGCCCGCTCTTTCATCAGAGATACTTTTGTCGCTGCCGGTATGTGTGCGGATTTCTCTATCCATGACAAGAAAGACGGAAATCCCCACTTCCATGTCATGCTCACGATCAGGCCGCTTAAAGAGAACGGACAATGGGGAGCGAAATGCCGGAAAGTATATGAACTGGACGAAAACGGCCAGAGAATCCCCAACGGCAAAGGCGGCTAGAAGAACCACCGGGAGGACACTACCGACTGGAACGACAAGGGAAATGTAGAGAAGTGGAGGTCTGCCTGGGCAGCTTACGCCAATAAAGCATTGGAGGCAGCGGGCAGGCCGGAACGGATTGACCACCGCTCCTACGAGCGTCAGGGCATTGACAAGATACCTTCTATCCATCTGGGCGTTGCCGCCAGCCAGATGGAGCGGAAAGGCATTGCCACAGAGAAGGGAAATATCAATCGCCAGATTGCCGCCGACAATAAGCTGCTAAAGGAGATTAAAGCAAGGATTACCCGGCTCTATAAATGGACAAAGGAGCAGGCGGGGAAACCGGAAGGAAAAGACAGTATCATGGCGCAACTTTACGAGGCGCAGCTGTCAGAGGGAAAACCCGGCTCCCGGTATGGGAAGATAAAGGACCTGAAAGAAAGCGCCGCCCTGTTCAATTTCCTGAACGGCAACCACATCACTTCCATGGAGCAGCTTTATGAGAAAGTGGCCGCCATGAACAAAGATTACTATTCCCTGCGTGGGAAGATTGTCACCGCCGAGCGGCGTATCAAGGTGCTGGACGAACACCTCTCCATGTGGGAGAAATACGAGAGGAACAAAGGAACCCGCCGCCAGTTCGACAAGATGAAGCCGGGGAAGAAAAAGGAACAGTTTGAACAGAAGCACGGTGCGGAGCTGGCATTATATGAGGCCGCTGTCCGGTATCTGGAAAAGCTGAAAGCCAACGGCGAAGAAATCACCCCGAAGAAATGGCAGGCCGACGCCGACCGCCTGAAAGCGGAGAAATCGGTGCAGTACCAGAAAATGAAAGCCATGCGGGAGGACATCAAGGCGGTGGAGAATCTGAAAAAGACAGCGGAGCAGTTGGCCAGGACGGAAACCGAACCAGCCAGAAAGAAGGAGGAACAGGAATTATGACACAGCAGTTTATCACCATGACAATCACCATCACCGTAAAGATACCCGTGCCGCCCACGCCGCCAGCGCCTACAGGGGCGAAAGTGCCGGAGCCGGTTTTCCTTTTCAGGGAGGGGCAGCCGCCTTTGTGCCGCTGCAAGGTGAGATATGGGAAACAGGCGGCATGAGCGGATCCCGGCCATGGACTACCGGCAGTACCGCAGGGCGAGGCGGCTGGTGCGTGAGTGCTGCAACTACGACAATGGCCAGTGTATCGTGCTTGACGAGGGGGACGGGTGCGTCTGTGTCCAGAGCATTTCCCACTCCCTGCTCTGCCACTGGTTCCGTGCGGCGGTGCTGCCCTTAGACCACCAGCTGGAAACGGCTCTTTACCACCGGCTGGAAAGCAGGCGGTGCAGCGAGTGCGGCGCTCTTTTCCTGCCCGGCTCCAACCGGGCGAAATACTGTAGGGAATGTGCCGCCAGGGTGCGCCGGAGGAAGGAGGCAGAACGACAGCGGAAAAGATACCATGATTCTACGCATTTAGGAGCGGAAAAAGCCTTGTAAATCAAGCACTTTCGGAGCGTGTCGGAGGGGAGGCAATACTTTTTTATCACTGACACCCCAAAAGCCGCCTTAAAATGCGTACAGAGGCTTAAAAAAGCTATTCAGAACAAAAGGAGCAACTAAATGACAGAGAACCGACGATTTTATTACCTCAAGCTGAAAGAGAATTTTTATAACAGCGAAACCATGGTCATCCTGGAGAGTATGCAGGACGGCCTTCTGTACTCCAATCTCCTGCTCAAGATGTATTTGATGTTGCTGAAAAGCAGCGGCGTACTTCTGCTGAATGACTATCTGCCCCATACCGTGCAGACCATAGCTACCTTTACCCGGCATCAGGTAGGCACGGTGGAGCGGGCTTTGAAGATATTCCAGGAGTTTGGCCTTGTGGAGATACTGACGGACGGGGCCTATTACATGAGCGACATCCAGCTGCTGATCGGCCAGTCGTCCAGCGAGGGGGAGCGGAAGAAAAAGGAGCGCATGAGGCTGAAACGCCAGAACCTGCTCCCGTCCGGGGAAACGGACATTTGTCCGTCCAATGGCCGGGTGGACAAATGTCCGCCTATATTAGAGTATAGAGATAAAGAGATTAGAGATAAGAGTATAGAGAATAGAGAGGGGAATATGGCACACGCCTATGGGAGATACCGGAATGTGTTTCTGTCTTCTGCGGAACTGGCAGAACTCCAGAAGGAACTTCCCTCTCTTTGGGAACAGTACATTGAGCGGCTGTCCGAGTACATGGAATCCAGCGGAAAAGGATATAAAAACCATGCGGCCACAATCCGGCGCTGGGCGAACGCCGACAAAAAGAAAGAGGAACCGCCTGCCCGGAACCGGGATTACAGCGTAAAGGAAGGAGAAACCATATGATAGAGATTACCGCAGAAGTCCGGGCAGCCATTGACCGGGCCGCCAGGGATATGGAACTTGCCGGGGACGAATACATAGAACCGGCTGACGGGCTTATCCACTGTAAGAAATGCCGTGGCAGCCGCCAGACTGTTGTGCCCAGGTTCGGAGGCTCCGGCTATTTCATGCCCCGCTGCCTCTGCCCCTGCCAGCAGAAGGCGCAGGAGGAACGGAAAGCCATGGAGGAACAGAGGGAACGCATGGAGCGTGTCAAACGCCGGAAGGCGCAGGGGCTTCAGGACAGATACCTTTATGATTACACTTTTGCCAATGATAACGGCCAGAATCCCGTCATGGAGAAAGCGCACGCCTATGTGGAGCATTGGAAGGAGGCATACCGTGACAATACCGGCCTTCTGCTCTTTGGTGATGTGGGAACCGGGAAATCCTTTTTTGCTGGCTGTATTGCCAATGCTCTGCTTGGCCGTGACGTGTCGGTTCTGATGACAAATTTCCCGTCTATCCTGAACCGGCTGACCGGCGTGTTTGCCGAGGACAGGGCAGCCTTTATCGCCAGCCTGGACGATTACAGCCTGCTTGTCATTGACGATTTAGGCGTGGAGCGCAGTACCGAGTATGCCATGGAGCAGATGTTTACCGTCATTGACAGCCGGTATCGGAGTAAGAAGCCGCTGATTGTCACGACAAACCTGAAACTGGAAGAAATCAAGAACCCGCCAGACATTGCCCACGCAAGGATTTATGACCGCATACTGGAACGGTGTGCGCCGGTTCTCTTTTCTGGAAAGAATTTCCGGGAGGAAGGAGCCAGGGCGACTAAAGCGGCGGCGAAGGAGATTGTGAAGAAGGGATAACATAAACTGATTGCATGAAAAGGAGAATTTATGGGCGGCGAGAAGATTACAGAGGACACTACCACCACAGCACCGGCTAAAGACGCTCCCGCACTGGTGAAGAAGATTGGCCGGACTACCTACATTGTGCGGGTTCATTTCAGCAAGACCAGCAAGGAAACCATGAGCGACAAAATCAAGCGTATGCTGAAAAATGAGATACAGCAGATGTAAAAAAGCGATAACGGAAACAGGCCGGGAATCAGAAATGCGCTGGCTCCCGGCTTGTAAAATCGGGAGGATTATGGTAGTATGGAGATACAAAAACGAAAGGGAAAGCAGGTGGGAAGATTGACAGTGACGGAACAGCAATATCAGGAAGATTTACAGCGTTTAAGAGGTTTACGACCAATTGATGATGATTTCATGCGTTGTCTTTTTAAAGACAATATTCCACTGGCTGAATTTGTGTTGCGCATTGTCACAGATAAACCCGATTTAATTATTACTGATTGTGAAACACAGAAGGATATGAAAAGATTGGCTGGGGCACGTTCTATCTGTTTGGACGCATCTGGAACAGATTCAGTTGGGAAAAAATACGATTTGGAAGTCCAGAGGCAAGACAAGGGAGCAGACCCACACAGGGCAAGGTATCATTCAAGTGTAATGGATATAGAGAATCTCCATTCAGGTCAGGAATTTAAAGAATTGCCAGACACATATACAATCTTTATCATTGAAAAAGATTTTTATGGTCAGGGTAAAGCAGTTTATCCGATTGAGCGAATCAACCTTGCAACGGGTAAATCTTTTGAAGATGGGGAGCATATTCTTTATGTAAATGGTGAATATCGTGGAGAATCCGCTATAGGAAAACTCATGCACGATTTTAACTGTACCCAAGCGGCTGATATGAATTTTGAACTGATGGCAGAACGAACAAGATATTTGAAGGAAAACCCGAAAGGAGTTCAGGAAATGTGTAAAATGATGGAGGATATGAGAAAAGAATCTTTGAAAGAGGTTGCTAAAAGAATGTTGGCAGATGGAATGTTGACACTTGAAAAAATTGCGGAATATGCAGGACTTTCACTTGACGAAGTGAAAAAACTGAAAGCTGATAAAACATTCTGATTATTTTGAACAAATAGTAAAGCAAATATTGAACAATAGGCAGGTGGTTGGTTACTACCTGCCGTGTTTATGATAGAATTTTAGAAATCCCATATTTTTGATTGGAAAGTAGTTTCTGATGAAAACAAATCTTTTGTTTTCGGTGTGTTGAGCAATAAGAATAGTATATCAAGTATAAAAAAATAAAAAGTACATAAGGATAATAAAAGAATATGAAAGATGAAAGAAGTTTATTTAGAATGAATTTTATTATTCAAGATAATACAGCAATGACATTGGAAACTAATTTGGTAAAAATTATCGAAGAGATACTTTATGACGAAAAAGGTGGACGATTAACTATTGCTGAAATAGCAGAGTCAATCAAAAAGAGATTCGATTTGAGCTTCTCTGATGAAGAAATAAAAACAGCCATAAGAAAAAAAGGAAGGCATATCCAAAATATAGAGCACGGTTATATTTTGAAACCAGATTATAGAAAGACGTTATCGAACCAAGAAGATTTCAATTCAAAAATATCAAGGTTAACTCAGCAAGCAATAAAAGAACTTAATTTGAATGTGCCAAAAAACTATTTAATAGATTTACTAAAAGAATATTTGTATTTTTGTTTTATTAAAAATGCTAAACATTTCGCAAATGGGGATAATCCAGAACAAGTAAATTTTGAAATTCAACAATTTATTAGAACTATCAATGACAGTGAAAAGCAACCATAAACCATGCAACACCCCATGTGGGAGAAAGGGGGAATCATCTATGCCTTGCACAGAAGCATACAGAGAACACATCATGTATACTTTCAATGGCTATTGCAAGACCGTCATACGCTTTGTGGCTATCAACGCATGGCGTGACAGGAGCAGACGGCGGCAAAAAGAAATATCCCTTGAATACCTCACAGAAGAAAAATTTTATCCTTTAGGCACAACAGACGAATATTTTGAAGCACCCTATGAAGAATACCCTGTTACGATATGCGGTCAGACAGTTATCCTCACCAATGGGAAACTTGCCGCCGCCCTGTTATCTCTGCCGGAGAAGAACTGGGAAATCATTTTCCTTTACTTTTTTGGGCACTACACACAGCAGGAAATTGGGAAAATGTACGGACGCTGCCGGAGTACGACCGGGTATCAAATCCGCAGGACTTTACAGCTTCTGCACAAAGAAATGGAGGTGCTTTCACATGGGGAATCCGAGCCTTTTGCCTTATGAAACGATTGTCCGGGTGACCAGCGGCGATCCGGAAGCCGTGGACGGGGTTTTACGGCATTACAGCAAACGAATCCGAATCGCTGCTATTGAAAACGGGCATATCGACAGGGATACGGAGGACAGCATAAAACAGCGGCTTGTCGCTACCCTGTTCAAATTCCGTTTTGATGAACAGGAAGTATAAGAAATTGCTTCCGTTTTTGGAAAAACGGATATATAATAAACCAACGACAAATTGAAGTTTATAGAGAATGTAAGTAAGGAGTTTGGCAATGAAAATTCTTTTGAAAAGTAACCGATTTGCAGTTTTCATAATCTTAACTTTTTTAATTTATGTAATGTCCAATGGAGAATGGTGTATCCCGATTTTTGCGTGGATTTATCCAATTTTGTTTCTATATATGATTTATCTTAATCGTACTCGAAAAGTCTACCTTATAATTAGTTCAATATATGCCATTGGTTTTATTGTCCAGTTTTGGAGAGCCATTGGAATGGATATAAAGATATGTATAATAGTAGCAATCCTGCTGTCTTTTCTGAAAGTTTTACCATATATCTACTGGTCGAAATCAAAAATGAGATTTCAAGATACTGTTATTTTTGCAAGTATAATGGTATCAATAGAGTATGTCATTTATCTGATATACCCTGCATTGGGAGGGTTGTCTGACGCTTATACACAATACCAAAATCTATACCTGCTACAAATAGTAACGGTAACAGGGATTTACGGAATCATCTTTTTAATGTATTGGACGGCGGCAATGGTTATATGGATTTGGAACAATAAAAGCAAAAAAGAATACATCAGAAAATACATAATCGTATATGGTTCTGTAATTGGCTTGGTATTTGTCTATGGAGTTGTTATGTTTCATTTTGTAGGAAATTCAGATAAAAGTGTCAGGATCGCTGGAGTAACCGTTCCGATTTCAGAGCTGTTAAATAATGATAAAGATGTATATTCTACATTTTATACCAATACATTTACTGATGAAAACATTACCAATACAAGGAATAAACTATCATCAGTAGCTGATGAACTTTTCCTAAAAACAGAGTTGGAAGCACAAGCAGGTGCAAAGATTGTTTTTTGGTCTGAACTGAATGGAGCGGTTTTAAAACAAGATGAAGATATGCTTTTGCAACGGGCGTCGGATATGGCAAAACAGGAAGAAATTTATTTGATTGTTTCATTACTGGTGAAAACCCCTTACGAGGACTTAAAGGAAAATAAAACGGTAGCATTTAATCCACAAGGAGAACTCATATCAGAATATTTTAAGTATGGACGTTCAATCGGAGAATTGTGCCAAAAAGGAGATGGAATGCTAAAAAGTTTTGATACAGAATATGGTAGAATTGCGCCGTTTATATGTTCTGATATGGCATTTTTGTCTAAAATACAGCAGGCAGGTAGAAATAATGTAGATATACTAATTGTTCCGGCTTCGGATTGGAAAGAAATGACATTATTAGCTGCAAAGACAGCGATTGTGCGTGGGGTTGAAAATGGAAGTAATATAATCAGACATACAAATAGCGGAATGTCGATTGTTTCAAATGTTAAGGGCTGTGTGTTGGCACAGACCGATTACTTTCAGTCTGATACAAAGACATTATCAGCACAGGTTGCTATGAAAGGACGCTTTACTCTTTATTCGTATATTGGAAATCTATTTGTATATCTGTGTAATTTATATTTGTTAGGGAGTTTCATACTTCCCAAAATTAAACGTTTAATTAGTGTCTGCTCATTAAGTGGCATTTTAAGCACAAACGCTGAATATTAGTTCTTTCGGCAGATTTTTCTGCCATTTGTACCTTGAAAAAGCCGAGATCAAATAAGCGCAAAAATAAGCCGCCGCCAGATAGTTCACATTCATCGCGAGGATGGATAATGCAATGGAACTGCGGGTAGTTGTATCCAGCTTGGTTTTAATCAGTCCAAGACCATAGCACCTCTTCGCCAGACTGAATCCTCTTTCGACTTCAATGCGGTCGGTGTTATCCGCATATGCCTGTTTCTTTTCTTCGGCAGATAATGCACGCGGTCGTCCGAGCGCAGGCCCGGAAATACGGATGCCATGCTTTTTGCAATAAGCACGATTTGCCCGGTTACGATATATCTGATCAACCAGTATTCGCTCCGGATAATGTCCTGTCCGCTCGCGATACCTGTCGATGGCTCCTGTCAGCACATCGCATTCATTGTATGCATCAAAGCACAGATGCTCCAGTCGGGCTATTCCACTTTCATCGATGCTCATATCCAACTTGGCGCCAAACTCTACTGGAGATTTCGCCTTGCCACGGACGATTGGGCGGATGTATGGCTGGCTAATGCTGACAATACGGTTCTTAACACTGTGGACTTTGTTATCATACATGTACTTCTGCTGTTCGTACACTTTGCGGATTAACCTTATCCGTTTCAGCTGTTTTTCAGTGAATTCGATGTCATCCTGTTCCATGTAGAGATCAATATAGGGCAGATCCCGCTTAACGTATTGCAGCTGCTTTTTGACGGCGTGTCGGATTTTTTTACCGGTCCGTTTTTTGCATTTTGCCAGATTCAGATAATCCTGCCTTGCTTTTTGACGATACATTCTCGGCTTGTAATAATTGTATTCGTAACAGATTTCATCAAGGATGGCTTCCAGATTTTCTCTGGCCTCATTTAAAAGATTTACATCCTGAGGATAGGGAATCTGTTGTGGCGCGCAGGTTGCATCCAGAATCAAAGTGCCCCGATTGTCAGTTTCGGAATCACCGCTGTCCGGATCATCACCCCCGCACGGCGGCAGATTCTGCGGAGAGTTGTATTCTGCTATCATTTCGTTAATTTCTGCCAGGATTTCATCTGTAAGCCGCTTGCGGAATTCTACCAGAAGTGATGGCACAAACGGTATTTTGTCCTGATAGCCGGGAAGTCCAATGAAATATTGATAATACGGATTCTCCCGGATCTGTTCTACCAGTTCCCTGCCGGAATAACCATACTGTTTTTGAATCAGTAAAGAACCCAGAGCTGTCTGCAATGGTTTTGCAGGCATTCCTGTTTCACTTGGAAACAAAGACGCATACTGTTCCTCAATTTCATTCCACGGTATGGTTTCTGCTTTTTTGGTCCATCGATTTTTTGGGTTCATTTTTAATCCGATTGGTTGATTAAAATCTGAAAGAGAGAACTGACGGTTTCGATTAAATTTGTACATTTGCGCCTCCAAAGTGCAAGGTTTTCTTTATAAAACTACGTTTTTCTTTGCACATCCAGTATAGCATAAATAGCCAAAAATGTCAGTAAAATCAATGGATTTCAGTCCTTTTTAGTAACCAAAAGCAGACACTAATTAAGAGGTAGTTAAATTCCAGTTTGTAAGCTTTTTCCATAAGTTTCCCCAGTTTTCAAGGCTTTGCGCTATGCCTGACCTCAAAATATGTATCCTTTTCCCTTGTTTTTGCCCTTATGGGTAGGTTACAAGGGAAAGTTTTTATTCAGTTTTCATTGATTAATTCATTCCCACAACCTTATCCAAGAGTTTAGCGGAATCCCGTTTTGCCTCCCTTGTAGCATGTGCATAGACATTCATGGTGGTGCTTACGTCTGAATGTCCTAAAAGTTCCTGCACATCTTTTGGCTGCGCCCCGTTTGATAACAGGTTTGTTGTGTATGTGTGGTGTAAATCATGGAAACGGATATGCGGCATTTCCAAATCTTCAAACAGCTTTCCAAACTGTGAAGATACTCATGAAGCGGCAATCAGCTCATCGTCGGCTTTCGCTACAACAAGGTCATTATCATAGTAAGACTTCCCGTTCTTTGCAGTCTGTTATTTCTGTGTTTCTTGCATGGCAAGCTGTTTGAGAAAGAAAGGGCGGGCATGCTCTGTTATAGGCAGCTTTCGCCCGTTGGATTTCGGCGGTGCCATTACTTCAAATAATTTCACAGCCAGAAGATGCTTCTTGTATTGACATTTCTCAGATCCAGTGCTATATTGTAAATAACCAATTAACTAAATGGTTAAATGCCATGAAGGGGGTGTTCTCTTTGTTAGAAGTGTCCGGTCTGTCTTTTCATTATCAACCTCATGTACCTGTGCTGACCGATCTTACTTTTTCCGTATTAGATGGAGAAATCGTTGGCCTGTTAGGGAAAAACGGAGTTGGTAAAACTACAGCCTTAAAGCTGATTTTGGGGTTGCTACCGCTTGAAAAAGGCTCTATCTGCCTTGGTAACTACTCGCTGTATCTACATCCCATACAATACAAGAAACAAATTAACTATGTTTCTGACAGCCACGACATATACAACAATCTTACGGGAAAGGAATATTTGAATTTTATAGCGGATATGTACGAAGTATCTTCTGAAACAAGAGGAAAAAATTATACTCCGCTGATAGAAGCGTTTCAGGTTGAAAAATATCTGAATAGCCCTATTAAAAAATTATCTCATGGGACAAAGCAAAAAATTGCTATTATAGCATCCCTGGTTAATGATCCTCTGCTTTGGGTGTTAGATGAGCCAATGATGGGACTGGATGTGGAAGCGGTTCAGGTCTTAAAGGAATTGATTAAATCCAGAGCGGCTTGCGGAAAATCCGTTCTATTTTCATCTCACATATTGGAAATTTGTGAGAATTTGTGTGATAAAATCGTCATCATGCAAGCTGGAACGATTAAGAAAACAATCGAGCTTCGAGGTAATTCTTCCTATATTTTGGAGGATATTTATTTGGAGGTGGTTAATGATGTACCGATGGAATAAGGTTTTTCAATTAAGCAAAACAATAAGTAAGATCAATTTCAGCTTTTTGAATTTTCGGTATAAGTTAAAAGAACGCCCTGATCCCTGCTTTATTGTGCTGACTTGCTTTGTTTTAAGTATTATCGGCGTATTCTATTACTACTATTTTCGATTGCTTGGTCAGCTTTATGATGGACTTTCCGAGCTGGGGTTGGGAGCTTTGTTTTGTCGGCTTGCACTGTTTGCAGTGGCGATGATACTCTCGATCGTGAGCGTCTTCCTGCTGATAAATATTTTTTGCTTTTCAAGGGATATAGAATACTTGCTGCTATTTCCAGTAAGGCCATGCGACATTTTTACAGGTAAGTACATTGCAGTAATCGTGTTTTGCTATGTGATTGAAATTCTACTGCTGCTTCCTGTGTGTATCATTCAAACACAATATATAGGAGACATTTCTGCGATAATTACATATATCTCTGCGGCAGCGATACTTCCTCATCTTGTTGTGTTCCCTTTGGCGGTTCTTGTGACAATATGCTTGAAATTTGCCATGCTTCTGAAACGCATGAGGACAGTGCTGGTGGTTGCAGGAATCATCGTGTATTTTGCAGGCGGCGTGATTTGCGGTCTATTATCAAATGGACAAATAGATGAAAAACAAGACTTATTGAACTGGGTTAATGATTTTATTATACCATTCCCATTCTATAATCAGTATATCGGTTTTCATCCCGTATTAAAGCTGCTCTGCATTATACTTGTCGCTGTATTTATCGGCGGATATTACTATTTGAGTTATTTTGTGATCGGAAAGAAATATGCCATCTATGATAAAGAGGGACGGATTCGCTTAACGGCGATGAAATACAACTTGTTGTCAAAGCTGAGAAGTTATTTTAAGAAAGAGTACCAAACTTTTTTCCGTAATCCAGTATATGTCATAAATGGATTGTTTGGGATTTTTATTACCCCCTTTTTACTGCCGCTGTCTTTCCGGATCAGTGCAACCGCAGAAAGTATAGCACAAATAAGAGCCTTGGTATCTGCCCCGGAATTTTCCTTCTATGCGGTATTGTTTGCGATTGCGGTCATTGCCCTCACATCCGCAATCAATGTAGTGGCTTCCAGCAGTTTTTCCAGAGAGGGGGCAAGTTTCTGGATAGTGAAGATTATTCCGTATTCATTAATGCAGCAAGCGTTTGTGAAAGCCCTGTTTTCTACAAGTATCTCAATGATGGGGATTATCATGAATTGCTTAATATTTAAGGTTTACTTTCACTATGGTCTTATCCAGATTGGAGTAATCGCTCTTGTTGGTATATTATTTGTAGTGGTCAAGCTTTTTTGTAACACTTGTGGCTAAAAAAATATTTCCTTTATAATTAGGGTTGTGGCAGCTTCCGCCACCCTTGACAGATACCCAAAGGGATGCTGACAAATGGATACCGATGGCGACGAACTCAGAAACAGGCTTTTACCTTGCGGCCGCCATCGGATTTGGAAGTGTACCATCCCTTTGGGCATCCGTCAAGGGCAAGCCCCTACGGGGTGGCTGCGTTCCCTGCTCCGGCTCGGAATCTTGAAACAAGCCGTTGTCATGCACATCGCGCTTCGAAAGGTGTCCTGTATCCGTTGTAGGAATGGGGGCGCAGATGGTTGTAAGTGACGTAAGCGAATTCCTCCACTGCGCGGTACAGTTCTTCTTCCGTCCGGAACCCATGCAGGTTGGTGCATTCATTCTTCAGGGTGTTGAAGTATCTCTCCATCGGCGCATTGTCGTATGGGTACCCGGCTTTGCTCATGCTCTGAGTCACGTGGACAGATTCGCAGAACTCTATAAAAGCCTTCGATGTATACTGACTCCCCTGGTCGCTGTGCAGGATCAGGGCATCCTTTGCCGGATGCTGGTAATCCAGCGCCTTGCGCAGGGTGCGGACAGCCAGGTCGCTGGTGATGTGCCGATCCGTTATGCTGGACACCACGCTCCGGTCATAAAGGTCTATGATAGTACAGTTATATCGGACATCTCCATTCTTCAGGAACAGATATGTGAAATCCGTACACCATTTCTGGTTCGGCCTGTCCGCATGGAAGTCCTGTTTCAGCTTGTTCCCGAACACCTTATGGGGGCGCCCGGGCTTTGTCCCCGGCTTTTTAGGACGGACAATGGAATGCAGCCCCATCTCGATGTTCATATATTTATGGATAGTCGTCTGGCTGTAGCGGTAGCCTTTGCGCTCCAGATAGGCCGTCATGCTGCGGTAGCCGTCCACTCCGCTGTGGCTGTGGTAAATTTCGTCAATCTGCTTCTTGACTTCTGTTTTTTGGGCATAATACCCCGCCTTCCGGTGTTTCCGGTAGTTATAGTAGGCATTCGGGCAGATCCTCAGCCGCCTCAGTAACCAGCGAATGCCGAATTCTTCATAATGTTGGTCGATGAACCGGTAAGCCTCTAACCGATCTCCTTCGCAAAGAATGCCGCCGCTTTTTTTAAGAATGCAATCTCCTTCCGTAATTCTTCATTTTCCCGTTTTAATCTGAGGTTCTCCTTCATGGAGTCATAATCTTCTTTGGCTTGAGGGTCTGTCTGGCATTCTTTGCTGAATTCGCTGCACCACTTGGAGATGCTGGCTTTGGATACGCCATACTCAGCGGTGATGCTTTTGTAGGTTCGTCCTTCCTCCTCATGGAGTCGGATGATCTTCTTTTTAAATTCGGGAGTGTAGTTTTGTGACATAATGAGTACCTCTTTTCTTGTGATTTTGATTATATCTTATTAGCCACTCCCGTTACAACTTTAGTATAGCACTTCAATTTGCAGCGTTATGGAACTTGATCGGAGTATTGATTGATATGAAGCGCCCCAAATTAGAATGGACAAATGAAACAGAAGCGATTAAGCAGAATGTTAATGTAGTTTTATCCATTTTACTTTGCATCGCAATTTCAATAGGATATTTCTTTATGGTTGCAAAAATGCTTCAGAATGGGTTCCCTGCCAGTGGCGTTATAACCTTTCTGTTGTGCAGTGTATGTATTCTAATTTTACTTGTGTGTAAAGGAATTGCGTCTCATCAAGAGTAATTACCTTTCAAAATATGTCAATCAATCAAAAGGAGGAGAAAACTATGAGTAAAAAGAAACTGATCCCTATGGTGTTATTGATTGGAACCTTTGTCATATTGTTTGTGGCAACATTTTTTCTGCCAGATAAGATACCCTTCCATTTTGATGTGAATGGAAAGGCTGGCTGGTATACAAGCAAGTATTTTATCCTGCTGCTTACGCCGGTTCCGTATTTGATTTGCCATCAATTCACACACAAGAAAAAATGAATACAGTATTATTGAGAAAGGAGATTCGCTTAGATGACTACTGTATTCAAAGCTCTATCTGATGATACCAGACGACAAATCCTAAAGCTGCTTGCGAATGGTGATATGACAGCGAAAGAAATTTCTGAGAACTTTACGATTTCAAAGCCGGCCATATCAAAGCACCTTGATATTTTGAAAGAAGCAAGGTTAGTGACAAGCGAACGGACGGGGATGTCCGTTACTTATTCCCTTAATGCTTCTGTATTGCAAACAACTTTAGGCGCATTTTTGGAGTTTTTTGATACCAATAAAACGGCAGGAAAAGAGGGAGATGAGAATGAAACTATATAGAAGTCTGAATACAATATTCTTGATTATATTCATCATAGGGACGGTGCTATGCTTTAAGTACCTTCCCAGTGAAATCCCTTTGTTTAAGCAAAGCCCTTCCCGCTGGGTTTTTATCGGGATTTGTTTTGCTCTTTTGTTGGCGTTAGCTATTGTGGCATTTTTTCCTCACATAATCTCCAAAAGCGATAACAAAGTGAGAAATGATATTACTCTGACTGCGATCAACCTCTTGGGGCTTGGAATTTTTCTTTTCTATTTTGTCACGGTAGTTAAATACTGTGGTTTGCAGATGAATTACATGAAAGGTATAGTGCTTATCGTGGGAGGCTTAATGGTATTGGTCGGGAACTTGTTGCCACAAATGCCTTACCGCAGCCGCATTGGGTTCAAATTGCCTTGGATTCTAAAGGATAAACTATGCTGGCAAAAAACGCATCGGTTTGCCGGATACACAGCAATTCCTTTCGGGATTATTCAGTGTCTGCTTGCTTTATTTGTGTCAAACAACAGTCTTGCATTTTTGCTGGGAATTGGTTTTTGGATTATAGTTGTGTGTATTTTTTCATTGATTACTTTTTATCAGAACAAGGGAAATTTGGGTTAGTATAAGCCATTAGACAGTAGCGGTAAGTAATAATATACAGTTTGGCAAATCTTTTATTCTTGCTGTTCAATATATCGAAAGAGAAAAATAGAACAAAAGAAAATTTCTGTTACTATGTGATGCTCTGCTTTCCTCCAATCAGAAGAAAGAGCTGGCTCAGTTTGTTCGTGAATATTAGGCTGACGATATTCCGGCTGATGTCCCATATACAGCGCTCTTTCGAGGTCGTTACTATATTCCGCCTCAGACAGATCCGCTGTTGACGAAGATCCGGGAAGGTGATTTGTATTTCTGTGTGAAGCAGCGTCTTGTTACTGTGCGGAGCCAGGTAATTTCTCTGGCGGTCAAGGAATTTGAGATTTTTGCTTTGCTCATACTGAACCCAAAACATGTATTCAACTGTGAAATGCTGCTGGATCTGGTATGGCATGAGGACTATACCTTCTATTCCCGGAAGGCGATTTACAATCACATAAGCAACCTGAGAAAGAAGCTCAGGGTTGCCCCTGACTTGCCGGAATATGTGAAAAGCATCTATGGAGCGGGCTATAAATTTGAAATATAGGAAGGGTGCGGTATTGCTGCCGCACCTTCAGTTTTTCATGTTTTCATTGCAGTGTGAATAATACCTGATTTTGTCATACCTTGTTGATTAAATTCAGTAAAACTGTAATATTTCCCGGATGCTGACAGAAAGCAATGGGCCGACTGTGGAATTGGCTGATCTTCTGATTGACAATATTTATGTTTATCTTGATAAACGGGCAGATGTTGCGTTTAAGATAAAAGACAGCTTTACTTCTCACGAATGAGGAGAGGAATTAATTATATACGGATTGCATTTTATTACAGAAAAGGCAGCGCATTTTTTTGCTGTATGCTGCCGGAAGAAAAGGAGCGACTTCATGCCGTTTTTGCCGCTGAACGGAAACGGGAGGCGACAAAACTCCTATCACAAAAGCTGGATTATGGAGATAAGAAAAAATAATTATTTTTTGTCTTGTGCTTGACATAAGGGTGTCTTAGTGTGTGGAAATGGAACCCCTCTAACTCTGGCACTTTCCTCGCCGCTGTCCGGCAGGCTGTTTCTACGGTGGCAGGAAGTTCAAGACAGCCATCTTCCCTCAGGCATACAAAGGAGATTTCCGTATAATCCTCCGGCGCATCTTCTGTCATTGGCAGGTTGTAATACTCATAATGCACCCTGTTTTTCTCTGTAACTTCCCTGTAGAAATTCCTGTGATAGAGTCCGCCATACTGCATACGGTTTTTAAGCTGCTGTTTCCTTGCTTTCTTCAAGATGTCAGCGAGGGCATTGCCAAAATCAACTATCCGCACTTTCTTCCTCTTTGTCGAGCCGATTTCGTGCTTATGGGTAGCACCGTTGTAACGGACGCTCCTGTGGACTGTCAGGCATTGTTCCTCAAGGTTGATGTCCTGCCAAGTCAGCCCTGCAACTTCCCCAAGCCTGAGTCCTGTGAAATAGGCTATCTGTACGGGCAGGATTGCGTCCTTACTCCGCTTGCTAAGCTGTGCAATCAGCTTTTGGTACTGCTCAAATGACAGCGGTTTGACGTTGCCGTTGTCGGTGTCCGTTTCTTCCGCAAACAAGTCCATATCGTCCTTTTTATGCCTCATGACCACATACTGCATGGGATTGAATGTAATGTACTGTTTCGGGAACACCGCAAAGCGGAATGACTGCTGTAATACTGCGGAAAATGACGTTACATAGTCTTTGGAATATCCTTTGGAAACAAAATCTTCAATCGTGCCTCCAAAAGACATGATATCCATGAACTGCTGTAAATGCCCCGAAGTGACCGTTTTTAGCTTTCGTCTGCTTACAGGGTGCTGTTTAATGCGGTTGATTGCCTGTAAATAAGTACCAACAGTGCCATTGCTCAATGTCCCTGTCTTTAATTCTTCTTCTGCCCATGTGTCAAGCAATTGTCCGAGAGTGATATTGTCCGCTTTTGCAATGAATTTCTTGCTTTCATAGTCTTCCATTGCCTGCCTTAACAGCTTTTCCGTTTCGCTCTTGCTCTCTGTTCCAGCACACTCTTTCTGTACCATGTTACCGCTTGCGTCCTCCACATAAAAGCGGTAGTACCATTTTTTACCTTTCTTCCGCACTGCTCCTTTTGCCATAATCGTTTCTCCTTTCAATGAACGCATTTCTGCGTATGTAATCATTGAACAGATATGGCAGTCAGAACTGATGGAATGCTTTCTGAAAATAAGGATAGCATAAAATCCGCTGTCCTGCTATACCGAATCGGAATCTTCTGATAAAAGATTAGAAAGCCTTTCAGCGGCGGCGTCAGGGTTTTTGGAGTAGAGCCTCACTATGTCGCCCATATCATTAAGTGCATTTACGGTGTGGGTAATCTCCCGCAGGAACATGATTTCATTATATTCCTTTCCCGATTCAAATCCCATTGTCTCTGCAAGTCTGGCACTTTCTTCACTTCCTTTAAACTTTCTGCACGCAAGGCGGAAAGAGTCCACAAACAATTCATATTCCTTCAGCATCAGCAGCAACAGGTCTTTTGAAAAGTCTGATTCGGAAACTTCCATGTCATAGGGCAGCTTTGAAAGAATGGAGGACATGGCATCACGGATTAACATTTCCCTTTTATCAGTAATGTCAGATTCATATTCCTCCGTTTCGCCTTTCAGCCATTCTACGGAAACATGGAGTGCATCTGCCAGACCGTCAAGGACAAGTTTCTTGGTGTTGTCAATCGTTCCCGCCTCGTACCTCTGAATGGTGGATGCGGTGACACCCATTTTTTCAGCAACATAAGGCTGGTTGACGCCTAATTCCAGTCTCCGCTGTTTTGCCCTGACGCCGATTACCCTGCGCAGCTCTTTGTCTTTCATGTTGTTTTCCCTCCTTTATCGGTATGGTTAGAGTATACCATACCAAAACCATTATTGCAATATGCAAGTTAAAAATAATTTTTGAAATCACATAACGCTTGACAAGGAAATATAAATGATGTATAGTAAGCATACTATAAAAATTGCATATTGAAATTCGAGAGGAGGAGAATGAATGACAGAAATGAAGATTGCCCTTTCCATTGAGGAGGCGGCAGACTACACAGGCATCGGTCGGAACACACTGAGAAAGCTGGTGGAATGGGATAAACTCCCTGTACTGAAAGTGGGGAGAAAGGTACTTATCAAAAAGGATATTCTGGAACTGTTTATGACTGTCAATGAGGGGAGGGATTTGAGGGACAGGGGCAACGTCAAAGCTGTTACAAGAAAGACGGCGGTATAAAAGTCGGGCACACAGTTGCGGTGAACTTAAAAAATGCAATCATTTTTGAAAAAAGAACTTAAAAAATGCAGTCACTTTTGAAGAATGAACTTAAAAAGTAAGTTCACTGAAAAAACTGTGATATAGGTTCCATAAAAAATGAACTTAAAAAGTGCAATCATTTTGAAGAAAATCAGTTGACCGCCGGAAACAGCAGAAATGCAATTCAGCATAACCCGTATATTGGGTATAAATAAGGATAACAGGGACGGGCAGAAATAAAAGGATTGCCAATAAAATAAGCATTGAACAGCCGGAAAACTGTTTCCAATATGCTGAAAGCACATTTCACTGGATACCCTCGGAGAGCCCCCGCAGTATTGGCGAAGGCAATGGAACATTGACTTTGACAATACTGCTAGGGGGTTATCATCTATGGCGGAGCCAAGATGATAACCGCACTGCTTCAACATGGCTGCTGACACTTCATAAATGAAGCGTCAGCTCTCGCGGCAGTCGCCAAATGGATAAGCAAGCTTATCCGCTTGGCTCGTTGCCCGCGGAAATCAGGGAGGAAAACATGGGAGAGATTTCTTTCAGCAACCACATCAGCAACAAGAAAAGCGCAATCAACAGCAAGACAAAACTCGCCGGAGTTGCAAAACACAATCTGAGGAAATACCATTCGCAGGATTACAGCAGGGATAATATCACGCTTCTTTATGGGACAACCAATCTCATGCAGGACGTGAAAAATGTATACCGTAAAGAATTTGATGCCGCACTGCATGAATACAATGCAAAGCAGACAAGACCGGAAAGACGGATTGGCGATTATTTTGAGCACGTGTCCGAGACGGAACAGGACATGGCGGTGGAAGTCATCATACAATGCGGGGATAAAAAATTTTGGGAGCAGAACAGCGGTGACAAAATATTTATGAAACAGGTCTATAAGCAGCTCCTTTTGAAACTGCAGGAGTATCTGCCAGATTTTAAGATTGCAAATGCTGTGGTTCACTTTGATGAGGCAAGCCCGCATATGCACGTTGTAGGTGTTCCGATAGGGAGAGGGTTTAAGCGTGGCTTGTCAACAAAAGTGTCAAAGCGGTCCGTATTCACGCCCCAAGTCTTATCAGAAGTTTTGCAGGATAAAATGCGGGCAGACGCCAACTACTATATGAAAGCCATCTTCCAACAGGAAGTAAAGGAAAAGAAAAAAGGCAAAAACCATGACCTGACGGTTGCGGAATACAAGGTTGCAAAAGAGGAAGAAAAGATTGAAAAACTGTCAACGGATAAAATAGGACTGGAGGCTGACATTCTCGTCCTGAACCATAGAAAGTCCACTACGCAGAGGAAATTGGACGAATTGGACGGGGAGATTGAAAGTTCCAATATTTTCCTAAAAGCACTCCGGCAGATAAAGCAGTTTATACAGTCATATCTTCCCTTTGCGCCGCTGATTGAGGAATTTGCGAACCATGTGGAGCGTGGGGCGGATATTGAGGCAGGAAACAGCTTTCGGGGATTGTTTACCGCACTTGGGGAACTGCTCAATTCTTTCAAGGAAATCATCATGGACGGACTGTGCTGGTTTCCCCGCCTTATGCGGTGGCAGACCTCAAAGGGCGAGGTTTCCCCTGTGTTTGAAGATTACAAAAATGAAGGCTATTATTACCGACTGAAATCCTATATGGATATCCACACAAGGCAGGAATACCCAAAGGAACTGATACAGCCGGAAATCAAGCCGGAAAACCGCACAGGCACAATAGAGCAGTTGGCGCAGAATGTGGAGGCTGTCGAAAAGCAGGTACAGCTTATGGGGGTAAAAATGAGTCGGAATCAGATGTATTAGACTGGACAGTTATAACGCAGCAGATAAAAACTTAAAATCTTGTATTACGCAAAAGGACATTTTCATTCTGTGAAAATGTCCTTTTGTGCATATCATCATTCAAATTTTTTTGTTTTTGATGAACATTCTATTCCGTTCTGTAATCAGAATAGCCGAGAGTTAATTGCGGAAAAAGAAAAATTCCTTTCGCTACACTTCAAACTGTCTTTCGCTACATTTCGCAAAAAAGTACAAAATTTCTGCCGATAAATAAAGTAGAGATATAGCAGACTAGGAGTGATAGATTTGGATATAGCAGTTGTTGATGATGAAAAAGTAATCCGTGAGTATATCCGTGAAATGATAGAAAATGAAAAGCCGGACTGTGATGTGGTTTGCTTCTCCTCCGGGGAAGAATTTCTTGCCGCCACAAAACCGTTTGACATTATTTTTCTTGACATACAAATGGACGGCATGAATGGCATTGAAGCAGCAAAGGAAGCAAGGGAAAAGAGCGCAGACACCGTTTTGATATTTATTACGGGCATAAAGGAATATGTCTTTGAAGCTCTTGACTTGTATGCGTTCCATTATCTGTTAAAGCCTGTCACGGAACAGAAATTCACGGAAGTTTTCGGGCAGGCGTTAAAGGAAGCCGGGCTACGAAAAATTCGTCAGAAAAAACAGCTTTTTATCAATACAAGAAACAAGGGGATTACCATAGACGCAGACAATATTCTGTATATTGAGAGCATATCAAGGAAAGTGGAAATCCATACCACGCAGGAAATCATTGAAGCCTATGCCGCACTTGGCGAACTGGAAACGCAGCTTGGAGGGACGTTCTACCGCTGCCACCGGGGGTATCTTGTAAATATGGCGCACATCACGGAATACAAAAGTGACTGTATCACACTTACGGGTGGAGAAACCGTCTATTTGACAAAGAAAAAATACGGCGAATTTGTAAATGCATATATGTGGTACTTGCAGAACGGAGGGGCTTCCTGTGTATAGCAAGATAGATTTTATTTTTACGTTTTTAGCGGTGGTTTCTGTCCTGCTTCAAGGGTACTGCCTGCAATACTTTTTGGAAAGTTTTTTAGAGGGCAGGACAAAAAGCTGTTTTCATGGGCTTTTTGTAACGGCAGCATATGGGTTGTCACGGTTATGTATCTATTGGCTTCCACCAACAGGATATGAAAGCGTAAAGACTATTTGGAAAACGGTACTGTCCCTCTCTATTCTGCTTGTTATAGCAATGTGTTTTTATAAGGCGTTTCGTGCGGTTACACTTTTTCTTGTGGCTGCTTTCCGTGCAATCGCTGATATTAGTGCTTTCGTAGTGCTTATCCTGCTTGATAAACCAGTGGATAAACTGCTTACGGTATGGAATCTGTGCATGGAGAAAGGGATTATCACTTCCGAAAAAACCTTTGAAACAGCAGTAAATGTCAGTGTAATCGGAAATCAGATTTTTCGGGAAGCTGCCCTTGTCCTGCTGTTGTATCTGTCACTGAAAGGGATTGTACGCAATTACAGGGAAAAGGATTATGCAATCCATAGGACGGAACTGTTATCTATCCTTACCCCGGCTATGGTAAGCCTGCTGTTATGTGCGCTGTTGCGCATTATCATGTTTACGGTGGAGGAAAATGCCGTGGAAACAGTATATGATAAATACCCGCTGTTATTGGCAATCCTCCCTGCGATCCTGCTTTTGTCGCTGCTTTCTATCCTGTATGGGGTAAAGCTGTTTCAAGATACGGTTTATCTGAACCGGGAGCGGAGCAACAGGATTGTACTGGAAAAACAGATAGGGAGTATGCAGGAGCATATGGCGGAAATGGAGCGTATCTATTCCGGCATAAGGAGCATGAAACACGATATGAAGAACACGCTTTCTGTTGTCCTGCGGCTTGCCGCTGAAAAAGGGGAAAGTGAAAATAAAGAGCTGCAAGCCTACCTGTTGGAAATGAACAATGCTTTTGACGGTCTGGACTTCCGATTTAAGACGGGAAACAGCGTGATTGACACATTACTCAACATGAAATACCATGAAGCGTTACGCCTTGTCCCGGATTTGCAGGTAGATGTAAAGAAACTTCTGCTCCCCTCTGATCTGGCTATTCAAAGCTATGATATAGCTGTTATTTTAGGCAACGCTTTAGACAATGCAATGGAAGCGTGCCGGAAGCTAAAGGAAAAAGAGCCAAAAGCGAAAACCTTTATCCGGCTGTCGTCTGTTAGGAAAGATAAACTGTTAATCTTCAAGATAGAAAACAGCTTTGACGGGACGCTGAAACGGAAGCGGCAGGCGGGGCTTCCCGAAACAGACAAAGCGGACAAAAAAGTGCATGGAATAGGGCTTGCGAATATTAAAAATACAGCAGAGAAATATCAAGGCACAATGGATTATAAGACGGACGGCAGGGTGTTTGTCCTTTCTGTGATGATAAAAAATGAAAGGGCATAGAGAAATGACAACAGGTTATGGGTGGCTGAAAAATGACGGATAAACCGCCATTAGCAATATACAATAACAGGAAAGTATTAAAATTTTCAAGGAGGGCGAAATTATGGCAATTACAGGAATTGGAAACAACAATGTGTATGAGGGTACATATGCCGCACAAAAAAATGAAGCACCAAAGGAAGCGGCGACAAAAGATACTGCGCCTGTGCAGACAGGGAACACGAAAAACCCCGGAGCGGACAACGTATCAGACTATTATTCCTATTTACAGAAGAATTATGATTGTATGTCAAACGGAAATGTATCAATATCCAGTGAGTATTTGAAGAAATGTTCGGGCAATTCCGCAAAAGCAAAGGAACTGGAAGATTTTCTGAAAAAAATCCCCGAACTTGAAAAGCAGGGGTATGAACAGCTTTCAGCGCAGAATAAGGCTTTGGGCGGTACAGTGACGTATTATCAGCAGACATGGATGATTAACAAAGACGGAAGCATACAGAGTACCGTATATTCTGTTACCGAAACAGGAATGACCAATGCGGAGAGAATGAAGAAGAACATGGACGAACGCTTGGAGAAACAAAAAGAGAAGAAAGCGGAAGAAGAAAAAGCAGAGGAACAGAAAGAAGAAAAAGCGGCGCAGGCTGAAAAGCTGAATAGGGGTACAGAAAAAATCTCTGCGCCGGAAGCAGCGGAGCCGGAAATCTCTGTCAAGTATGTGGAAGCTGAATCTGAATTGGAAGCAAAGGCAATGATGCAGAAAGAAAGACTGGAAGATGCTTACTATCCCAAATTTGATGTGAATATTTAGGGTATAAAGATGATGTGAAAAAGCCTGTCTGCCATTCGTTATAAAAATGGCAGACAGGAATATATGTATCAGAGCTACATATCAAGGAGGACTATGTTATGCGTATAGGAAGCAATTATCAAGGGATTATGCAGTTTTTTTCAAAAGTGAATGGAGGAAAGTCAACTACATCAAATGGATATTATTGCGGCAATACGATTGACGATCTGCGTTCTGGACACTTCAAAAATTCATACGGTGTGGAGGGTATGGAAATTACGGGGAGAACAGACTGGAAACGGATTGTCAATGTTTCAGATGAAATGAAACAGCACGTCTATAATGATGTAAAAAAGGAGTTTTACAAATATGGCGGAATGTCCGGCAACAACACCGCTGAAACAGATACTTATTATGACAAGATTCATTCTTATGTAAAAACATTGGATTCAAATACCCGGCGTGCAGCTCCGTGGACGTTAAATCAGCTCCATTTAGAAATTGCGGGGAGGGTAACACAAGCTGTAAAAGAAAAAGACCCTGCATGGACGGCAGGGAAGCCTATTTCCCGTGAAATATTAGATGAAGTTTTTGCGGGCGATACCATTTATAAAGAAAGTGTAAATGCTTTATATTCTAAGGGAACAAAAGGGATAGATATACGGGCTTGACAGGTTTACGTCAAGCCGCAATGACAAGAATATAAATATTTCTTACAGCTTATCTCGTAGAAGTACTTAAATAGGTGCTTCTGTGGATTGTCCGGACTTATCATAAGGGGCAAAGGCGGTTCTGAATGACGGAAGAACCTCTATAAAGCATTAAATTTTTCAAGGAGGACAAAATTATGTCAATGGAAATCAGTAACAGGTACGGTCTTGATTATATTAACAAGGCGCAGACGGAACACACGGCAAAAGCTACAGAAAGAGCCGAAGAAGCAGCAAAATCCAAAGAAAAAAACAAGCCCGAAATGATTACGGTACCAAAGGACGAGTATATTAGTAGTGAAAAGTCCGAAAAGAAACCAAGCGGCTTATACCACATGGTGCAGGACGAAAACGGAAACCCGAAAATCATCTTTGATACTCCAAAAAAGGCGGAAGAAACAGAAAGTGAACCGCCCAAAGGCGCAAAGCTGAAAGGAGTGACTGATAACGACAAGGTGCAGGTTACGATTGGCGATATGGATAAGCTTAAAAATGAAATAAAAAAGCTGAAAGAGAAAAAGAAACAGCTTGAACAGCAGTTGAAAATGGCGGCAGGCAATGAGCAAAAGACAAAAGAGCTGGAAGCAAAACTGGCGCAGGTCGAAGCGGAATTAAGCGTGAAAGATACTGCCGAATACAAAAAACAACATGCTGAATATACCACAGAGGAATAAATCAGTCTGAGAATTGGAAGGGAGCGGAACAATGGATATAAATAATTTGCAAAGAACACTGCCGTATTCGTATCGGGTAGATGCCGATAGGATAAAGCAACATTTACAGCAGGCAGATAATAACAGTGTGTCAGATAAGCGGCAAAGTGACAGCGTGGAGATTTCAGAGGAAGGCCGCAATGCTTTAAAAGAAAAGGTGTCTGCTATAGAAAGCTTGAGGCAGACTGGAGATATAGCAAAGCTATCTCCTATGGGTAGTTATGGCATAATGAATGATTTTGAAAAGATTATGTCAGAGTTGGGAAATGGTTCTGTTTCTGATGATTTCGTTACCAAGGACTATTCACAGGCGAGTGTAGATGCACTGAAATCACGAATTGAGAATGAAAAAGGCACGAAGACTGATTCCTTTGATAGCTATGCTAATAAAATGGTCGCTGCCTATCAGTTGATGCAAGACCGCATAGAAGAAAAGTATGCGGCATCTGACAAGCAGAAAGAATATTATGTTGCAGCAGATGGAAGTATGCAGGAAATGACAAAGGAAAAGGAACTGGAAATGTTAGATAATGCTTACGAAACACATAGTCGTTTCATGGCAACATCTACGCAGATTTGGAGTGAACTGCAAGATTTCAAAGTACAGATTACATATCATTTCAGTAATTCAAATACACAAACATCTACAACGAAAAATCAAGACACAAACGTAAAAGACCAAGCTTATAATGCGTTTATGTCTGCAATCAGTGAAGAAAACAGAGGATTGCTAAAGCAGAAAACAGGTAACCTGAATCATTTTCGTTTGAATTTGGGTATTTCATCTTCTGCAAGAGATGTTCTTAACAATATTTGGGATTATTATGCGAATATAAAGAAATAGGAATAATCTTTTTAAGAGAGTGTCATATAATCTGTGTAAATTGTCCAGACTGCAATTCTGATTTTATCGAATTGTCAAAATCCTGTAAAGGCGAAAACCCTTGCCTTGACAGGATTCTGGCAATTCGAGTTATATTAATCAAGCAGTCAATGAGAATATTCAGACAATTTACTTACACAGTTTAGATGACAAAGCCCTTTTTAATGACAAAAGGACACTTTCATTCTTTGAAAATGTCCTTTTACATATGTAATTATTCAAATTCTTTTATTTCAGATGCAAGCCTTATTCCGTCCTGCAAGCCCAATCTGTATGCGACTGCGCCATATACTGCACCGCAGTCGTTGGCGGCTGAAATCGCTGTATCAACGACACTGCTCTGTTCTTTGTTCAGCCCTGCCTTTTCCAGTCTGTCAAATGCTTTGTCCTGACGTTTCAATGTGGTTTGGTAAGCCTTGCTTCTGCTGACTGCTTTATCTAAGGCTTTGACCGTCCTTATTTTAACGAATATGTCCAATAGATATTTTGATTTCTTTTCTGTTTTTCCCATACAACACTCCTTTTGCCAAATATATTTTGTTAAGGTAAATCTTCCAATAAATCTAGCGGTTGTTCTGTTTTTTCCAAAAGCAGATTTTCAATGCCTGTCTGTTCCGCAAAACAGATCCGCTTGTCTAAAAAATCTTTCTGTTTTTCTTTGGGCAGACATTTGAATATATCCTTATAATCCATATCTTCCATTGGCGTTCCTGACGCTAAATTAAGAAGCTGCGTATATAACCATTCACGCCAAAGGTCATTAAACAAACTTCTGCTGTCTACAAAAATGTATGCTGTATCAAAACCAAACTGGACATTGTAATACTGCAATTTTACAAAGCCGTATCTTCCTGCATTGAGAACCAATAAGTCCTCACTTTCGTAAAGTTCTGCAAATACGTCTGTTACTTTTTGGCAGTTTATTGTTTCCTCGTCAGTAATATATGTCTGTTTTTTATACATGGCTGCCTCCTTTAGCTGATTACTTGATGGCATTCTGTTTCAAAGCATATATCTGTCTTAAAGAAACATATCCTGTTCTGCGAAAATTTCCGCTACCATAAGAACACCTAACCGAAAACCGCGCTGAAATTTTAGCTCTGCGTCGTAACAACTCTCGTCAAAAAGAGTGTCCACTAATTGCGTCAATATCGCTTTTTCTTCATCGTTTAGTCTTTCTGCTAACTTCTCTTGGAGTTCGCAGCCCCTGTCAGATACTTCCTTATGTTGGGGGCTTTTCCTTTCTGTTCCGCTGTCTACACGAAGCTGCTCGGTTAAAAACGCCTCTAAAATCTTTCCCATTCTGCTCATCTGTCCTTTCTGATTTGTCCACAAGCCGCTTGCAAGACAGAGCCGGACAGTGTATAATATTTGTGCGGCTCGCCTTGTGCGGGTGGCATATGGGGGAAGTGGTGTAAATACGTTTGCCAACGGCACCACTTCCTTCTTACTTTCTTGCATTGAGAGCCTTAATTCCGTCACGCAATCCCTGTGGACGTGATACGCCTGCCTGCTGACAGTATTTGTCTAACATTTGCAGTTCTTCTTCGGTCAGACGTACATCAACACGCATAGTCTTGGGATTGTCCGTCGTTGGTCGCCCTCTATGCTTTTCCGGCATACTTCCCTCCTTTCCTTGCCAACACAAACAGTATAATATATTACCGCCAATAATTCAAGAAATATTTTACCGCCAATAAATGCTTAACTGCTTGCTGTACGCCTTTAATTCATTTCTACAATCATACAGGAGGTAGTGCAAAAGATTTGTAAAAACAGATAAAAATAAAATGGAGGATATTTCCCCCATTTCAGTTAGATGTATATGTAGTTAAATGCGAAAGCAGTGAACAAAATTCTTCAGTATGCTTGGTCATAACTTTATAAATTCTGACAATTCCGAAAATGCAGAAATTATTTCTTCAAGCTGCTGTTTATTGCAGGCAGGAAGTTGCGGCACTGTGGAAATTTCATATTTCTGCCATATCAAGGAAGTTTTTTTCTTCGGAAGAATCTCAAATAGATACTTGTCCTCCCAATCTTCAAACATAACTCCATTTTTCTTTAGTGTATAGTATGTTTTCATGGTCAGGGCATAATCACGCTGGCAAATGGCATATAAATCATGGGCGTTTTTGTGTTTAAAGTCGTCCATGCAGAATATATTGTTCTGAAAAAAGATAGTGTGTAAAGTTGCAGGAAAATGGCAACTGTCAAATGCCTCCTTGATAGAAGCAAGAGAACGTATCTGAATGCCATATTTCTCACATATGCTGTCAAGTTCCGGCATTGTGTTTTCACCCATATTACGGAACTTCAATATTTCCTCTTTGGGATGTGTTGATAGCTGTGAGAGGTATAGTATGTTATTCCGCATAAGGACATTTTGTAACCGTTTCGACATGGGAACATCATTAACAGATATTTCATTTTCTGGCGGATACAGGTATCCTAATGCGTTCAGTTCATCGGCAATAGCAAGTGCATTACAATTTTTGGGACATTTATTTGCAAATGTCAGATAATTGAGCCCTTCAAGTTCTGAAACTTTGGTTATTTGTAAAGTCCATGACAAGGCTGCTTTAACTTCCGCAGAAAGGTTTAAGTCTTTAATATATGTTTCCATATCTTACTCCTCGTATTCATTGAACGACATCGGTTATAGTATGGCATTTTTCTTACGGAATAAAGAAAAGCAGTTAAAATAGTATGGCTTAAAATGATAAAAGATTGATTTAATTGCATATATCAGAGCATTTCTTTATCCATAAGTGTATCTTTCAGTAATTTTTTCTGTTAATGATGACAATATAAACAATACCGCAAAGATTATCAATATTCTTTGCAGAAAATGGACCATTTGAGCAGAAAACGGACAATAAACTTCCTCGCAGCAAGCTGCGAGGTATTCTCCCCAGCTTCGCTTAGCTTGTTACGCAGCAAGCTGCGGGGAATTGGCCCCTCTTATTGATTAAAACATTTTTTTACAAATAAAAGGAGAACTGGTTTATATTATGACCAGTCCTCTGTGCAAAGAAATATATGTTACCACAATTCCAATGAATCTTCCGCATCTACCCATGTCTGCATACCGCCCTCAAGATACAGCGTTGCATATTCAAGAGGATTGTCTATTGCTAAAGCATTTAAGGCACATTCAGAGCATGGTGTTGTTTTCAATCCTTTTTCCGCTTTTCCGCAGTCTATCCGTAAAACATATCCGTCGAAAGTGGTTATGTCAATACAGTTATGGAGCATATTATATGCTGCATAAATAAATCTCATATCTTATCAGTCCTTCCTTGTCTGTGTTTTGGAGAAATTTGTGAAAGCATTCCAATCAGTTCTTCTTGTCCTGTTCATTTCATGTTATAATTTGTTACAGGTTTTTCTTTCCCTTATTTTTGCCCTTATGAGGGTTCGTAACATGAGAGAAAAGGATATAACACGAGGGAAAGCCTAAGGGCAAACTCACTTGCTATAAATTTAGCATTTTTAAGGGTTTGCGGACTTTTTGAAGATAAGATATAACAGTTAATAAATGGTATAAAATATGTCTTATCAGAATTCCAGTTTGTAGAATTGTAGCCAGCTAAAAACTGAATAACTGCCATACATACAGAACGGCACACCAAGACAGGAAATCAAGAAAAGGTTTCCTGTTTTTTTGCGCCCATTTTTGGCATTTTAAAAAATCGCCAGTATTATGCCGTGCAAAGGGGATAGAAAGAAATTTCCTCTCCCGTTTGGCAAATCCGCAGGCTGTCCGTGGAGGGCGGGCGAGAAGAAATGAAAGACCCGGAGAACGGGCGATACGTCTGGGACTTCTCCGTGATTAAGGAAATACTGATGAACCCCGTCTACACTGGCGCAATCGTTTCCCAAAAGACCGAGTACCGTTTTAAAATCGGCACGATCCGGGACAAGAAGCCGGAGGACTGGATTGTGGTGGAGGGGACGCATGAACTGCTGGTAGACAAAAAGAGCTTCGCCATCGTGCAGGAAAAGCTGAAATCCCGCCAGCGACCGGGCAAGTCCGGGGAGCCGAGTATCTTTGCGGGGCTGCTCAAATGCGGCGAGTGCGGGAAGTCGCTGACCATCCGCTACACCAATGCAAAGCACCCACAGCAGATTTACTCCTGCAAGACCTACAATGCCTACGAGAAGCAGCACTGCACACAGCACCGTGTTGACTACGACACCCTCTATGCCCTTGTGCTGAACAAAATCCGGGAGTGCGCCGCCGCTGCCCTGACCGACAGTGAAGCGGTGGCCGACCAGCTTACCAATACCTGCGAAGCCCAGCAGAAAGGCCAGCGGGAAGCGATGGAGCGCACTCTTGCCAAAGACGGGGAACGGATTGACGTGCTGGAAAAGATGGTGCTGCGGCTCTATGAGGATATGGTGGCCGGACGAATTACAGAAGAAAACTTCAATCTCCTGCAGGAAAAGACACAGAAGGAACAGGCGGAATTAAAAGCCAAGGCTGAGGAAGGCCGGAAACGCCTTGCCGATGAAATCCGGCTTGCCGTGGACGTAAGGCAGTGGGTGGAATCCATACAGGAGTACCGGGACATCACCGATCTGGACGCTCCCACCCTGAACCGCCTGATTAAAGAAATCGTTGTCCATGAAACCATAGACAGCGACAAAACAAGACACATTTCTATCGAAATTCATTTTAATCTCAAACCCATACCGGAAGTGGAGCAGGTCACAGGCTGACCGCTCCCCCGCTCCGGGGGGATTCTTAAAAACTCCATATATATTTCTTGACGTGCCGCCGCCCGCCAGAAAGCTGTATTGTTCCTACTAATTGGGGATAACACAGCTTATGGCCGGCGGGGGTATCGTCCTCCTTGGCATGAACCTGATCCCGCTGCTGGCTGACCTGTTCTGATTTCCCCAAAGGAGTGACCTATGCAAAGTATCTTCGACGCCATCACGGAATGGCTCAAAGCCCTTCTGGTCGAGGGCATCATGGAGAACCTCGGCGGGCTCTTCACGGGGGTGAACGAGCAGGTCGGAGAGATCGCGGCACAGGTAGGGATGACCCCGGCGGCATGGAACGCCGGGGTGTTCTCCATGATACCTGGATTCTCGCAGTTAACATGACGAGGTTGGTACCTTCACTCCGAGATCCTCATATATTTTTGCCTGCTTATCGAGAAGTTCTCCAATCCTT
>KE159639.1:0-4287 GCA_000403315.2 Lachnospiraceae bacterium A2 | reverse complement strand
GATCCTCATATATTTTTGCCTGCTTATCGAGAAGTTCTCCAATCCTTAAGGAATGGTTTGCATCTTCAAAGCACTCAATCACATCAAGCTTATCAAGCAACTGATGCAGAGTGTAGTTTTTATATAAATCTGATTTTTTCATCTTATGGTCAAGATGAGATATCAGAATTAATGCAACAAACTCTGTAAAGATTTTACCATCAAGACCTTTTTCAGATGACACCAGAAGCCTCCGCATATTAAGACGTTCTTTCAGATTACCAAAGGCTTTCTCTACAACATCTTTCATCCTGTACAGATGTAAGGCTGTAAAGGCATCCATTTTTTCATTGGTAATCAAAGCAAAGTAGCCAAAGTAACGACGCGCTTCTTTGATGGCATCTTCTTTATAGTAAACCTGACGCCCCCTCTTGGGGGTTGTCTTCACTTCAAAGAACTGATCATAGGCCTTTTTATGACTTTCAACATATTTGCCTTCTAACAGTTCTTTGCAAAGGCCGGCAATTCGTTTGTCGAATGCCTGCTCATCGTCAGCACCATTTTCAATGCTGAAATAATAATGGATGTACATCCGGCGTTTATCTTTGATGGCATCACCTTTATACGGACGCTCCTGGGTATACTCCCACTGGGCGCTGACCGTATATCCATAGGTGTTGATGCTTTCATCAAAATTTACAAACATTCGGATATCGTCATATACCTCATCAAGATGCTTCCTGATGAACTTTAATGACAGCTTTGTTCCTACAAGGAACTTGATGTGGTCTCTGTATAAACCATTAATGTTATCCTCAGAATAGAAACCTCTGTCCATAACAAACTTGGTTTTGCCAAACCCAAGGATGTCCAGATCTTCCAGTAAATGTTTTACCGTTTTTGAATCTGGTATATTTCCCGCAAGCTTACGGTAATAAAATGGTAAGCCAGATTCTTCGCCAAACACCAGCAGGAGGTTCAACTGCGGAAGTTGATCATCTTCCTTGTTTTTACCATACTGGATCTGGGCAAGCGTTTCAGAGTAACTGGAAATGCTGGTACTGTCATAAGCCCAGTATTCATCCTCAACACGGCGTCTGCCCTGAAGCCGGAAGAACTTATTTGCCTGATTATCTGTTATGGAAGCAAATAATTCACTGCTTCTGGGCGAAGTTATACATTCACCATAAGGATGCTTATGGGTCAGATGCCATTTTTCAAAACGGTACAAAGGATTATTGTCCTCAAGTATCAGATAAAAGGCCACAGATAAAAGCTGTTTGTATGTTTCGGGAAAACACTGTCTGAGATCTGCTGCGAGTCCAAGCTCATTAGCAAACTCATTCAGAAGATATGTTGCTCCATAATACAGATGTCTGGTTTCAACAAAAGGCTTTGGCCCTGTTTTTGCAGGCTTTCCACTTGTTGATTTAGACCCTTTTTTCGCTCTGCCTCTTGTTGGAACAATGTCACCAGTCTCAGGGTCAACCTTTCCCACACATACGCGTTTTGAGCGGGACTGTTGCTTTTCCTTGTCCCAATAATAAGTTGTGTCATAAGCATATGTAATGCCTGTGCGTTTATCAGTTTGAGTAACTATCGACATACAATCACCTCGTCATGTTTATACCTCCATTATAAAACATGACGATGGATTAATCCAGTACAAAATGGTGATTTTGTCAACAAAATCCAGGGGGTTCGGCTAAGCGTAGCGAAAATTCATCGTCACGTTTTCGAGAATCCGGGATGATACGCCAGCTCTCCGAGACAGTCATCCTCCCCATAGCGGGGCTGGTGCTGACCTTCGTGATGACCTATGAGCTCATCCAGATGCTGGTGGACCACAACAACCTCCACAACTTCGACACCTGGATATTCTTCAAATGGATTTTCAAGACCTTCGCCGCTGTGCTGGTGCTCTCCAACACCTTCAACATCGTCATGGCGGTATTTGACGTGTCCCAGCATGTAGTGTAGCAGTCGGCGGGGCTGATACAAGGATCCACCGCCGTCACGCCGGAGGCCCTGGACAACATGCAGGCACAGCTTGAGGCAATGGAGCTTGGTTCCCTGCTGGGAATCTTCCTGCAATCCTTTGTCGTGCAGTTCACAATGACGGCCCTGAATATCGTGGTGTTCGTCATTGTCTACGGACGCATGATAGAAATTTACCTGATGACCAGTCTTGCCCCCATCCCCTTCGCCACTATCGCCAACCGGGAGACCGGGCATATGGGGCACAACTATTTCAAGTCCCTTTTCGCCGTAGGGTTCCAGGGGATGCTTATCTCTGCATGGCGATTTATGCTGTTCTGGTGCAGGGTATCGCGGCGGGCGACGACATGATGGGAGCCATCTGGACCTGTGTGGGGTACACGGTGCTGCTGTGTTTCGTTCTCTTCAAGACCGGGAGCCTCTCGAAATCCATATGGGGCGCTCACTAAAATACCGTTGTAAAATATGCCGTTGAATTTTACATCAAATCAGGGTATACTAAGGGCAGGAAAGGAGAATGTGATTATGCCGAATATCAAACCAATCTCTGATTTGAGAAATTACAGTGATGTGCTCCGTGACGTATCTGTGGGCGCACCGGTCTTTCTCACCAAAAACGGACGCGGACGCTATGCAATCATTGACATGCAGGACTATGAAAAAACACGGGCCACCCTGAAGCTTATGGGCGAGCTTGCAAAAGGAAAAAAATCTGGAGAGGAAAAGGGATGGCTTTCGTCCTCGGATGTGAGAGCACATTTCCGGGCAAAGGCAAATGAAGAATAGCATCCACTACTCCCCGGAAGCCCAGAACGACCTGGACGAAATCTGGGAGTATATTACCTTTGAATTATGTAATACGCAAGCCGCTGAAAACACTGTAAACAAAATCATGGACACTGTTGATGAACTGGAAAATTTTTCAGAAATCGGCGCTCCGCTGTCCTCTGTGACAGATATAGAAAGCGACTACCGATTTCTCACCAGTGGAAATTACATGGTTTGGATCTATGTCAATACTTTAGACAAAAAAAGTCGAAAGGTTATGCTGCTTTTTTAAGTTCCTCATCCTGTGGACCTATGTCAATACTTTGGACACAAAAAGTTGAAAGTTCATGCTGATTTTTTTAATTCCTCATCCTCCTTTTGCTGGGGTGTCATATAGCCGATGGCACTGTGAATCCTTTTTCGGTTATACCAGCCCTCTATGTATTCAAAAATTGCCCTTCGGGCTTCTCTGGAATCCTGATATGTGTGAAGATGGACCTCTTCCTTTTTCAATACGGAATGAAAGGATTCTATGCAGGCATTGTCATAGGGATTCCCTTTACGGCTGAATGAATGGATCATTCCATGGCTGCCCAGATAACTCTCAAATGCCTGGCTTGTGTACTGACTGCCCAGATCACTGTGGAGAATGATTCCCTGTGTGTCTCTGACATTCAGGCAGGCATTCTTTACCGCTTCCACTGCCAGCTCCGCTGCCATGGATGTCCCATAGGCATATCCGATAATCTTGCGGCTGCACAGGTCCATTACGGAAGCCAGATAGGTCCATCCTTCTTTCAGCACATGGATATAGGTGATATCCGTACACCATTTCTGATTGATGGTTTCTGCTTCAGAATCACGTCCCAAGATATTTACCTTATCATCAGGGACAGCCCCATGGTTTGCATTGTGGTTATACTTTTTTACCACTACAGACCTCAGCCCTTGTTCTGCCATATGCCTCTGGACACGCTTTACGCTGCAGGGTGTCCCATTGCCATTGAGGGTACGGCATATTTTGACGGCGCCATACCTCCGTTTTGAATCATCGTAAGCCTGTTTCACTTTATGGCTGAATTCTTCATATTCCTCCTGTCTGTCTGAGGGTACACTGATCAAAGCTTTGTAATAAGTACTCCTTGGAAATTTCAAAGCACTGCAAAGCTGGGATACCGTGTAATGGTTTAGGTTGTCTTGGATAAAAGTCACAATCTCGGCTATTGTTCTTTCGCGGATATGGCGGCCGCTTTTTTTAATATTTCGTTCTCGGTCTTAAGGCGCTGGATTTCTTTCTGGAGAGCCTTATACTCCTTGAGGGATACCGTTTCCCCATCTGATACCTTGATAGGGGAAAGCTGCTTTACCCAGCCGCTAATTGTACTCCGATTTACGCCATATTCACGTTCCAGTTGTGGATACGAGGTTCCTCCGGCATTATACAGATCCACAATCTGTTGTTTAAATTCCGGAGTGTAAGATTTTTGGTTTTTCGCCATGTTGAACGTCTCCTTTGCTCTTTCACTTGATAGTATAGGTTGT
>KE159638.1:449792-702292 GCA_000403315.2 Lachnospiraceae bacterium A2 | reverse complement strand
AGCGTTTGCAGCTACTCCCCCAGCAATGGCAAATTTCTTCATCTTATGTTCTTCTATCGCCATCATGGCATGTTCTACCAGCACATCTACCACCGCCTTCTGGAAGGAAGCGGCGATATCTGCTTCTGCTATGTCTATTTGCTTCATACGGCATCCATTGATATAATTCAGCACCGCGGACTTTACCCCGCTGAAGCTAAAATCATAAGGATTGTCCGCCACCTTTGCTTTGGGGAAGGTAATGGCGTTTGGATCCCCTTCCCTGGCTTTTTGCTCTATTTTGGGGCCTCCGGGATAGCCAAGGCCAATGGCACGGGCTACTTTATCAAAAGCTTCCCCTGCTGCATCGTCCCTTGTGCGCCCTAAAATCCCGTAGCAGCCATAGCCTGACACTTTTACAAGATGGGTGTGGCCGCCGGATACCACAAGGCATAAAAAGGGCGGCTCCAGTTCTTTATTTTCGATATAATTGGCGCTGATATGCCCTTCGATATGGTGCACGCCCACCAAGGGCTTCCGTGCCGCATAGGCAATAGCTTTCGCTTCCGCTACCCCAACCAGCAGCGCGCCCACCAATCCTGGGCCATACGTAACTGCTATGGCGTCCATGTCCTGTAAGGCCATGCCGGCTTCTTCCAAAGCCCCGCTGATGACCTGATTGATTCTTTCGATATGTTTTCTGGATGCAAGTTCTGGCACTACTCCCCCATACAGGGTATGCAAATCTATTTGGGAGGAAATAATATTAGATAATACTTCCCTCCCGTTCCTTACAACTGCTGCCGCCGTTTCATCACAGGAACTTTCAATTGCAAGGATTGCCACATCCTTCTGCTCCATTGCTGCCATTTCTTTTACTCCTGATAAAACCCTAAGATTTTCCAATTGCTGTTTTCATCCTTCCGCAGAATATAAGTCTGGCTGACACGGCCTGATTTCTGGCCCTTCTTATTGCTTTTCATAAAATAAGACACGTCCACATAGGCATAATCCCTGCCGTTTTTCGTCTTATATTCTACCTCCTTGCTGCCTTCCACCGTGATATTGGAGATTGATTTTTTATCCTCCTCAAAGCTGTCCACCTCTGCCTGCACAGCCTGCAGATAGTTCTCCTGGGGGTTATTCTCCTTGAGCTCCTCATCCATTAAAAATCTTGCCTGCTCTGTCATTTGCTCTAACTGCCCCTGGGTATAATCCTGGCTGTAATAACAGGACAGAATCCGGTTATAGAATTTCACCACTTCCCTTGCGGTCTTAGGGTAGGATTTTTCCAAATCCTTGGACACAACCATTTCTACTTCCGAAAGCTCCTGCTCTTTCCCGCTGTCCTTCTGTGTCAGGTAATAGTAATAGCCCAGGCACAAGGCAGCGCAGACAACCACAACTACAATTGATTTTACGCCATTTTTCATGGGATTCCCTCCTTGCCTTCTTAAAGATAATATGCTTCAACATGCAGCCTGCTCCGGCGCAAGCTGGGCAAGATGGATATTTATTTAAAATCCAGTTCCATGGTTTTGCCGTCTTTGCCTAACTTGGCGGCGGGAAAAATGCTGCGCACCTCTCCCATATATTCCTCTGCATGCACCAGCGACGGGCTGAAATGGGTCAGCCACATTTCTGAAACCTCCGCGTCCCTAGCGATTTCTGCGGCCTCATAAAATGTCATATGCTTATACTGTTTTGCCTTCGCCGCCTTTTCTTTTTCCGCATACATTCCTTCTATGATTAATAAATCGGCATTTCTGGCATTTTCCGTAATAGATGCCACTGGCCTGGTGTCTGTGCAGTAAGCCACTTTAATCCCCTTGCGGGGCGCGCCCAGGACCATATCCGGGGTGTAAGCTTTGCCCTCCAGCGTAACCGTTTCCCCTTTTTGGAGCCTGTTCCAGCAATTTATGGGGATTCCCAGTTCTTTCGCCCGTTCCACCTGGAACTGGCCTGCCCGCGGAATCTCTATGGCATACCCATAGCAGGGGACATTATGGTTAACCCGGAATGCAGTAATATGGCAGCCCTGCTCTACAACATGCTCCACTGGCTGGGAAAGCTCTTTATAATGGATTTCAAAGGGGAGCTCAGGGGCAATGGTGCGGAGGGCTGTTACTACCCGCTCCAGGCCCTTGGGGCCTATCATTGCCACTGGCTCCGTCCGCTCTGCATTCCCCATTGTCAGCAGAAGGCCTGGCAGGCCGCTGATATGGTCCGCATGGTAATGGGTAAAGCATATGGTATCAATGGGCTTCGCGCTCCATCCTTTTTCTTTCATGGCAATCTGCGTGCCTTCCCCGCAGTCTATCAGGAGGCTGCTCCCATTGTACCGGGCCATCAGCGAAGTCAGCCAGCGGTAAGGCAGCGGCATCATCCCTGCGGTACCTAACAAACATACATCTAACATAATCCTTCCTTTCACGCCACGCAATCAAACATATTCCGTTATTTCTGTTGCCTTTACAGGAATCTGGAAGCTTTCCACCCACTGGTCATAACACGCTTCGCAAATATCAAATTCCTGTTTTTCCCCATCTTTCCCAGAAAAATACCCCCACTGCTTTTCGATATGGAGAAATTCCGCGTACGGCATTTTCTCTGGTTCCTGTATTACTTTTTTACAGCAATTGCATATAATTTCCTGTTGTCCTGTCTTCATCCTATGTCCTCCCTAAGTTCTTCTGGTACTGCTGCAGGCAAAGGGCAGGCCATGCTTACAGTACGATACTTAGTCCTATTATAGTGGATGGGGTACATTATTTGAAAGAGGGAATTACAGCCAATCCCCTGGATTGGCCTTTCGAACATGCTATTGTTCCCAAACCATCACCATGCCGTCCTCCCTTGGGAACTGGTAAAGGCCTTTGCGGATTCCGCAGTTCCCAAAACCCAGCTTCCGGTAAAGGCGGATGGCATTTTCATTCGAAATGCGCACCTCCAAAAAAATACGGCGGATGCCTGACTGGCGCGCCTGCTCCAATAAGTGTTCCAGCATCCTGCGTCCAACCCCCTGGTTCTGGTACATGGGAGCCACTGCCACATTGGTAATCTCCCCTTCGCCGGGATAGCAGTACATGCCGCAATACCCCGCCAGCTCCGTACCATGCCACGCAGTCAGGAACTGTGTGTTTTCCCTTAAAGATCCCTGGAACGCCTGCGCATTCCATGGCTGGGAAAATAGCTGCTTTTCAATTTGGGCGGCAGCAGGGATATCCTGCGGTTCCATCCTGCGGATGTGCAATTTTAGTTCCATGGGGATGCCCGTCCTTTCTTCTTTTTGCCCTGCAGCATTTCCAAGCATCCAAATCAGGCGCGCTCCAGGCGTTCCCGCTCTGCTTGGGATAAACGCAGGTAATCAGGGACATGCCCTGCTGCCGTCTGCGTCCTCCCCTCCCGGCAATATACCAGCCCAAGGGCTGCCACTGCCGCTGCCCGCTGCTTATTTAAATGTGCTGGCGCAAAAGAGAATGGGACTTTGCAGTTTTCTTCAATAAATGAACGGAATACAGGGACGCCATCCCCCAGAAATATGACTGGGCGGTTTTTCCCATTGATATCCTCCACAATGCCGTCTATGCCTATGGCGCACTGGGGCGTCAGCACTTCCATGCCTTTCCGGGTAAATTCATAAAGCCCGGTATATGTCTGGTTCCGCCTTGCGTCCATCAGGGGGCAGACCATATCCCGGCACCCATAGAGGTTGTAGGCAAGCCCGTCTACCGTGGGTATCTGGACTAACGGCTTTTCCAGGGCAAATCCCAAGCCCTTTGCAGTGGCGGACCCTATCCGCAGGCCGGTAAAGGACCCCGGGCCCCCTGCGATGGCGATGGCATCTATATCCTGCAAATCCAAATCAATCATCCTGGCAATTTCATCCAGCATGGGCAGCAGCGTCTGTGAATGGGTTTTTTTATAATTTACGGTGTATTCTGCAAGTAAATTATCATCCTCCACCACGGCAACGCTGGCCACCAAGCCGGAACTGTCCAGCCCTAAAATTTTCATTTTTTTCACCCATGCCTTTCATTCCACTCAGGAACAGGCTTTGTTACCTCATTAATTGTAATTTTCCGGTAATCAAAGCCTTTTTCCATGTCTTTTTCTATTTTGATTTCCCGATAACGGCCGGGGAGGATTTCCTGAATCAGGTCCGCCCACTCCACTATAGTAAGCCCCTGCCCATAAAAATAGTCCTCATACCCGATTTCATCCATTTCCTCCACATCGCCAATCCGGTATACGTCAAAATGATAGAAGGGCATCCTGCCCTCCTCATAGACCTGCACAATGGTAAAGGTGGGGCTGCTGACAGGCCCTTCAATCCCCAATCCCTTGGCGATCCCCTGCGTCAGCACGGTTTTCCCGGTACCCAAATCGCCTACCAGCGTGCAGAGCTCGCCGGGGTGTGCCTTAGCGGCTAATTCCTGCCCCAGCCGAAAAGTTTCTTCTGGGGAAAATGTTTCAATGATCTGCATAATGCTCCTCTGATCCCCAGGGCATGCCTGTAAAATGCTTTCTGCCAGATGCGTTTCACAATTTATGGAAGGCAGGACTGCATTTCCAGACATGCTCCCGGGGCCTGTCAAATACTAAACGGGTTCAGTTTCAGGCGGTAGCCTTCCATATGGTTTACGGCAAGGGCTACTACCGTTTCATACTGCTGCCCCACGGCTTCCCTAGGGATTACATAGGCGTTGACCCGGTTGCTGTAGACCAAAAGGCTGCTCTTGGTGGATACCATCTTGTAAATCTGTTTCCACTCCAGGTCTGCCGTCTGCCCCCCTTGGGACACATGGATGCCTGCATCGTCTATCCTGTACCGGAGCGCCTGCTTTAAAACCTCCGAGCCCTGTATCTGCTTTTTGGAGCGCAGGTACAGGCTGGCGGGCACATAAACCAGGAATACAATGCCAAACACAACATATAACAAGGTATACTGTACCTCTACTTTCCCAAAGGTAAGGGCTGCCGTTACCAGTACCCAAAAGCCAACCAGCGTCGCGCAGATACCCTGGAACCCATGGTATGCGTGGTATAAATTGAACCGGTACATGTCTTTTTCTGTGATGGCTGCATCAAATTCTACTGACATTCTGTATGCTCCTTTTTCTTACTTTCGTCATATTATACTCTTTTTGGACGAGGTTCACAAGATGTTTTTCATGCCTTTCAGAATCCAGCCCCACCGTTTATACTTTTATTTCATATCCTGCATCAGGTTTACCATCTCAATGGCTGTGCAGGCCGCGTCATACCCTTTATTCCCGGCTTTTGTGCCTGCCCGCTCAATGGCCTGTTCAATATTGTCTGTGGTGACTACGCCAAAGATAACCGGAATCTCCGTTTTCAGCCCTACGGCTGCTACGCCCTTGCTGACTTCTGCGCACACATAGTCGTAATGGGTCGTAGCCCCTTTGATGACCGCCCCTAAGCAGATAACTGCGTCGTAATTCCCGGTTTCTGCCATTTTCTGGGCAGTGAGGGGGATTTCAAAGGCTCCCGGGACCCATGCAAGGGTAATGTCGTCGTCATTTACCCCATGGCGGACCAAGGCGTCCTGCGCGCCGCCTACCAGCTTAGATACAATAAATTCATTGAACCTGGATGCTACAATCCCTACTTTAATTCCACTTGCAACTACTTTCCCTTCTAATACTCTCATAATTACCACTCATTCCTTTCGGTTTTATTTGGTTAGGGTGCCAAAAGCACCTTAATCGTAATTTGTCATATGCTGCATTTTGCTCTGTTTTGTTTTCAGGTAAAAAATATCGGTCTTCTGGGCGGGCATCTGGATAGGGACACGCTCCACAATGGAAATGCCATAGCCGGAAAGGCCTGTAATTTTCTTTGGGTTATTGGTGAGCAGCCGGAGCTTCTCCGCCCCCAAATCATGGAGGATTTGGGCGCCTATGCCGTAATCGCGCAAATCCGGGGCAAATCCCAGTTCCACGTTGGCTTCTACCGTGTCAAGCCCTTCTTCCTGCAGCTTGTAGGCCTTTAATTTGTTAATCAGGCCAATGCCGCGGCCTTCCTGGCGCATATACAGGAGGATGCCGCGGCCTTCCGCAGCAATGGCTTTCATGGCTGCTTCCAGCTGTTCCCCGCAGTCGCAGCGGGCAGAACCGAACACATCCCCAGTCAGGCATTCCGAATGGACCCGGCACAGCACGGGCTGGCCGTCGGCAACGTCGCCCATTACCAGCGCGACATGGTGTTCCCCATTTAATTTGTTCACATAGCCATAGATTTCAAATTCCCCGTATTTCGTAGGGAGCTTTGCCCGGGCTTCCTGGCGCACCAGGCTGTTCCTATCCATCCGGTAGCGGACAAGGTCTGCAATGGTGATAACCGTCATCTGGAACTTCTCCGCCAGCTCCAAAAGCTCCGTGGTGCGCATCATCGTCCCATCCTCCCGCATGATTTCACAGCACAGGCCGCTTGGCTTAAGCCCTGCAAGGACTGCCAAATCTACGGTGGCTTCTGTATGGCCGGTGCGCTTTAAAACGCCCCCTTCCCGGGATTCTAACGGGAACATATGGCCCGGCCTGCGGAAGTCCTCGGGCTTGGCGTCGTCCTCCATGGCGGCAAGGGCAGTCTGGGAACGCTCAAAAGCGGAAATCCCTGTATCTGTATCAATGCCGTCAATAGATATGGTAAATGCTGTCTGGTGGTTGTCTGTGTTTTGCTCCACCATCTGCTTTAAGCCTAATTTCCCGCAGAGCTCTTTCGCCATAGGCATGCAAATCAGGCCTTTTCCATGGGTCGCCATAAAATTGATGTTTTCCGGGGTGGCAAACTCTGCGGCGCAGATAAAATCCCCTTCATTTTCCCGGTCCGGGTCGTCAATAACCATAATGATTTTGCCTTGCCTGATATCTGCAATGGCCTGTTCTACTGTGTCAGTCTGTTTTCCCATTTCCATCTTCCTTTCTTTCCCTTCTTACAGGAAGCCATGCTCTGACAGGAACTGTTCCGTCAGCCTGCTTTCCTGCGCAGGCGCCGCTTTGCGGGAAATTAATTTTTCTATGTATTTCCCAACGACGTCGCATTCGATATTGATAAGGCTTCCAGCCCTTTTTTCGGACAGTGCGGTTTCCTTGCGGGTGTGGGGAATGACGGACACCTGAAAATCCTGCTCTGTCACCTTCGCTACGGTCAGGCTGATCCCGTCCAGCGCCACGGAGCCTTTTTCCACAATGTAGCGCAGAAGCCCCGGCTCTGCTGCAATGGTATACCAGACTGCGTTTTCTTCCTGCTGGATCCCTGTTACCCTCCCTGTCCCGTCAATATGGCCGGACACAATGTGCCCGCCGAACCTTCCGTCTGCTGCCATCGCCCGTTCCAGATTTACCTTTCCGGGGATTTTCAGGCCGGACAGGCTGCTGCGGCGCATGGTTTCTGCCATTACGTCTGCCGTAAAGCCGTCTTTCGCCAAGGATGTTACGGTAAGGCAGATGCCGTTTACGGCAATGCTGTCGCCAATTTTAGTTCCGTCCAGTACTTTCTGGCAGCGGATTTTTATTTTGGCTGAAAGGGTTTCTTTTTTAATTTCTGAAAGTTCCCCTGTTTCTTCTATAATTCCGGTAAACAAATTTTTCCTCCCATCTTTTGCCCTGGCATGCCTGAAAATTTATTCCTAAAATTTTCAGATACGCTCTATCATTCTTATATTTCCCCTGGAGGGCTTACGTCACAGTTCTGCCAGCCATGCATAAATCTTCCCCAAACCTGGTTATCTCCACATCCGTAAGCCGGACTGCATCTGCCATTCTGGGGATGCCGCGGCCTTCCACCGGGGATTTTGCTTTTGCCCCAGCTACCAGCTTGGGGGCGATAAAGGCGTAGACACGCTGTACAAGGCCTTCCTGCAGTGCAGACGCATTTAAGGCGCCGCCCCCTTCCAGCAAAATGCTGTCTATGCCCCTTTCTGCCAACTGGCGGAAAAGTCCTGGTAAGGAAAGCTGGCCCTGGTCCCTTTGGGCTGCTGGCCGGCAAATGGGCAAATTACCTTGCAGGCCCACAGGCTGCCCTTCCTTTGCGGCTCCGCCCTGCTGCGCCCATGTTGGGATTTCCAGTAATATTACGCCATGCCGTCCTAGTTGCTTTACCTTTTCCCCTAAGGGCATTCCCTCTGCTTCTTCCTGCCCTGGTTTTGGTGTTCCAGGACCCTGCCCTGCCCGCCAGCGCCCTGCTTCCTCCGGGTTCCAGGCAACGATGGTTTCGATTTGGCTGGATGTTTGCACAATCTGGCTGTCCAAGGGAACCCGCAGCTTGGAATCGCAGATAATCCGTATGGGATCCCGCCCGCCTTCTATCCGGCAGTTCAGCAGGGGATCGTCTGCCAGCACTGTGCCAATCCCCGCCATAATCCCCCGGTACCGGTTACGCAGGCGGTGGACATAAGCCCTTGCCCCCTCCCCAGTGACCCATTTGGAATCCCCGGTTTCACAGGCAATTTTCCCATCCAGCGTCATGGCATACTTCATGGCAAGGAAGGGCATCCTCTGTTCCATAAAGTGGAAAAACACTTCGTTGCATGCCCTGCACTCCTGTTCCAAAATTCCGGTTTCTACCAAAATGCCATGTTCCCGCAGGATTTGGACGCCTTTCCCAGCCACTTTTGGGTTGGAATCCAGACACCCAATATAGACTTTGCGGATGTTTTTTTCTATAATGATTTCCGTGCAAGGGGGCGTTTTCCCATAATGGCAGCATGGCTCTAAATTTACGTACAGCTCCGCGCCTTCGGTATTTTCCTTGCAGTTCAGCAATGCATTACGCTCGGCGTGGTAGCCGCCATACTGCTCATGGTAACCCGACGCAATTACTTTCCCATCCTTTACCACTACGCACCCTACCATGGGGTTGGGGCTGACCCGCCCTTCCCCCTGGCGCGCCAGTTCCAGTACCTGGCGCATATAGTCCTCCGGGGTTCCGTTCCCATTCTTCTGCAACATGTCCACCCTTCCCTTCTGTCCCATTTTCGTGTATTCCGGCAAACACTACGCCTGATAGCCCTTCCCTGTATTTTTCTGCACGGTTTTTGCACTTCTGTAATTCCCTTTCAGCAACGGGGACAGCGGCTTGTAAACCAGCATTGTAATTGCTACGCTGCACACGCCCTTGGCAAAAGTGAAGGGGGCGTTAAACACAATCAGGCATTGCAGGATATTTTCCACTTTTGGGAAAATCATCTGGTATGCGGCGAGGATGGCTTCTTTTGGCATAAAATTGTAATATACAGGGTAAACGATAAAATAATTGGAAACAATGCTGATAGACGCCATCAGGACCGCCCCTGCCAAGGCTCCGGCAACAGCGCTTTTCCTGCCCTTCCATCTCTGGTAAACCAGGCCTGCCGGGACTACAAAGGCTGCCCCCAGCAGAAAATTAGACAGTTCCCCTACGCCCCCAGTAGTTGTCATAAACAGATGGAGCAGGTTCTTGACCAGGCAAACCATAGCCCCGCTGACTGGCCCCATGGCAAACGCCCCAATCAGCGCCGGAAGTTCTGATAAGTCCATTTTAATGAAAGAGGGCATAATGGGGACGGAAAATTCAAAGAACATCAGCACGAAGGCTATGGCGGAAAGCATGGCTGTCATAGTCATTTTCCATACATCCCTCTGTTTTGTTGGTTTTGCTGATGTGGCATTTCTTGTACTCATAGTAAAAACACTCCTTTTTATTTTATATTTTTCCTATAGAAAAAAGCCCTGAATCCAAAGATTCAGGGCATGAAAACATATGCATCTCCTGCATACATCCTACATATCATTAATAACCATGATGCTTCTTCTCCCATCCAGACTGTACTGTCGGTTTTGGATTCTCACCAAATCATGCTATACGGCTCACGGACTTGCCCCATTGGGTATCACCGTCGGTCGGGAATTCCTTCCTGCAAGCCCCTATGAGCTTATCAGAAAAAGTCACCCTGCCCTGAAGAACACTATTTATTTGACACTTCTATTCTACTCCTGACGGCTGCGTCTGTCAACAGGTGTATTATGTAAATTATCTAAATTTTCATCGTAAGCTGAATCCGCTTTTTCTGCAAATCCACGCTCATAACCTTCACTTCCACAATGTCGCCTACGCTGACTGCTTCCAGCGGGTGCTTGATATAGCGTTCTGTCATCTGGGAAATATGCACCAGCCCGTCCTGATGCACCCCAATATCCACAAATGCGCCAAAATCAATAACATTGCGCACTGTGCCTTTCAAAACCATGCCCGGAACCAGGTCCTTCATTTCCAGCACGTCGTTCCGCAAAATCGGCTTTGGCATATCGTCCCTTGGATCCCTTGCTGGTTTTTCCAGTTCCTTTACAATATCCTGCAGCGTCAGCTCCCCTACATCCAGTTCTTTTGCCAGCTTTTTGTAGTCTGGGATTTTCCTGGAAATCCCTGCCAGCTTCCCTTCCCGGATTTCTTCCGGGGCGTAGCCCAGCTTTTCCAGTAATTTTAACGTTGCGCCATAGCTTTCAGGATGGACGCTGGTGCCGTCCAGCGGGTTTTTCCCATCCGAAATGCGCATAAACCCTGCGCACTGTTCATAAGCCTTGGGACCCAGCTTCGCTACCTTCAAAAGCTGCGCCCGGGTAAGGAACCTGCCATTCGCTTCCCGGTATGCCACAATATTTTTGGCAATGGTTTTTGTAATGCCGGAAATGTATTCCAACAGGGAAGCAGAAGCCGTGTTTAAGTCTACGCCTACTTTATTTACGCAGTCTTCCACTACGCCGCCTAATGCGTCGCTTAATTTTTTCTGGTTCATATCGTGCTGGTACTGCCCTACCCCGATGGATTTGGGGTCGATTTTCACCAGTTCTGCCAGTGGGTCCTGCAGGCGCCTTGCAATGGAAGCTGCGCTCCTCTGCCCCACGTCAAAATTGGGGAATTCCTCCGTTGCCAGCTTGCTTGCAGAATAAACCGAAGCCCCTGCCTCATTTACAATTACATACTGGACGTTTGGGAGTTCCTTTGGAAGTTCTTTAAGCAAATCCACAATTATCATTTCCGATTCCCGGGAAGCCGTGCCATTCCCTACAGAAATCAGGGAAATGCCATAGCTTTGGATAAGCTTTTTCAAGGTTTTCTTGGATTCTTCCACCTTATTCTGGGGGGCGGTTGGGTAAATCACCGTAGTATCCAGCACTTTCCCGGTGGAATCCACCACTGCCAGCTTACAGCCCGTACGGAAGGCAGGGTCCCAGCCCAGCACCACTTTCCCGGCAATGGGGGGCTGCATCAAAAGCTGCTCTAAATTTTTCCCAAATACGCGGATGGCCCCATCCTCCGCCCGTTCTGTCAGCTCATTGCGGATTTCCCGCTCAATAGCCGGGGCAATCAGCCGCTTATAGCTGTCCTCCACCACTGCCTGTAACGTTGGGGCTGTATTGGGGTTGTCTTTTACAATGACTTTTTTCTCCAAATACTGCAAAATTTTATCTATGGGGGCTTCTACCTTTACCGTCAGGATTTTCTCCGACTCCCCCCGGTTCAGCGCAAGAATCCGGTGCCCTGCCAGCTTTGCAAGGCCTTCCTCGAAGTCGTAATACATTTCATATACAGAGTCTGTTTCCGGGTTTTTGGCGGCAGAAATAATTTTCCCAGTGCGCATGGTAATATCCCGGATGTATTTCCGGTAATCCGCTTCGTCGGAAATGTTTTCCGCCAAAATGTCCATAGCCCCTGCAATGGCGTCCGCCGGGGTTTCTACCCCTTTTTCCTTATCCAGGAACGGCTCTGCTTCTGTTTCCAGGCTTTCTTTTGTCATTTGCAGTGAAATAATATTTGCCAACGGCTCCAGCCCTTTTTCTTTTGCAATGGTGGCCCTTGTCCGGCGTTTGGGGCGGTAGGGGCGGTACAAATCTTCCACTGCCACCAGGGTTTCCGCAGAAAGCACCTGCTGCCTCAGTTCCTCGGTAAGCTTGCCCTGCTCCTCAATGCTTGAAAGCACCTGCCCCTTCTTTTCTTCCAGGTTCCGCAGGTAAACCAGGCGTTCGTGGAGGTTCCGGAGCACCTCGTCATTCAGCGCCCCTGTGGCTTCTTTCCGGTACCTGGAAATGAAAGGGATGGTGTTCCCCTCGTCAATCAACGTTACCGCAGCTTCTGCCTGCTGCTTGCGGATGCCCAGTTCTTCCGCTAATTTTGCAATAATATCCATGGATTGTTCTCCTTACTCCTATTCTGCCATAGGGCTGCCACATACATGGAAAGCAGCATGGCAGCCTCTTTTCCCTCCATTATATCGGATTTCACTTTGCCTTTCAAGAAAATATATTTGTGTTTTCTGCTCCCACATGCTACAATAATGAAAATGCGAAGCGAAAGGAATGAGTGGTTTTTATGGATTATGGACCAAATAAATCTTACATTGAAATGCGTTCTGCCGGCATGTCCGTGGCATCCCTGGTCATGGGGATCCTTGGGCTTGCCATGGGCTGCTGCGTCTACCCGCCGGTTATTTTCGGCTCCCTTGCCATTCTCTTTGCGCTGCTTTCCAAAGGCGGGGAACTGCATATGAACAGCTACGGGAAAGCGGGGCTGGCTCTTGGGATCCTCGGCATTATCTGTGGGATTCTGATTTTTACATATTCCGTGTTCACGCTGATGGCAGAGTTCGGCGGATTGGACGGATACCTGCAATACATCGAGGAATTGATAGAGGACATCAATTATCCTAATTCTTCTGGCCCTTATGATTTTTATGATATGTTATAGAAAGGGAAAACAGTATGTTCCAGCCCAAAGAACTGATTGAGGAATACCAAAAATTAAATCCCGGGGAAGCGCGGCTTTCCGGCATCCGGGAGGCAATCCGGCAAGCGGACTTAGCCAATGACAGCAGCTATATGCTGTATTTCCGCTGTGCCTATGCCAATGAATGCAGTGAGGATGAAAACGGCAGCTTTTTGTTCCACCTCTACCTGATTTTCCCGGAACTGCTGGCTCTTTATGAAGAAAACCCTGGCATCCGGCTGCCAGGGAGCAGCCATGAGGCGGCAGCTGAGGCTGTAATGTATATTTTCTCAGAAATGGTCTGCTGCGCTGATTTTTTCTACCAGATACCCATTGGGGACATGGAAAAATATTTGGAAAAGTACAAGGAGTTCTGCCTAATGCATGGATACCCCCTGTACAATTACTACATAGCATCTGCACGGCTGTACTGGCAGGCCGGCAGCAAGGAACAGGTCATGCAGTATGTAAAAGATTTCAAGGCCCTCTGCCGTGCCGACCACTACAGGGATTCTTACACCTTGGATTTCATTGGGGAGGTGGCATGTTGGTATGATGACTTAGAAACCTTGGAAAAAACTACAAAGCTGCTGGAAAAGCATTTTCCCCAGAGCCAAAGGCTGGCTTATGAATACGGGCGGCTCCTTTACTATTATGCCGTCCGCAGGCGGGATCCCGTACATGCCGCCCCCTATTACCGGCTGTTACGCCAGATATGCAAAAAATACCGGATGCACACCCCCTATTTTTCCGATACCATTGTCTATCTTGTGCAGACAGATTTGAATTCTGCCTGGAGTTTTTTCCAGAAAGAAGCCCCCCATGAGGTTTTAGGGACGACGCCCCTATACAAAATGGAATTTTCCATTGGCGCTGAAATTATGATGCGGAGCCTGCTGAAACAGGGAAAGGAAACGGTCCGGCTCTCTTTACCGGGCAACCAGCCCTGGCAGCGGGAAGATGCTCATTACCAGACAAAAGAACTGGCGGAATACTTCGGCAGGGAAGCCCGGGAGATTTCGGATAAATTCGATATGCGGAATGGGGATCCAAGCTGCCGGAAGGAATATGAGATGTTCCTTTGGGCGGTGGAAGACTGTATTTAGAAATTGGAACCCATGGCCATGGCGGGCAGGCGGGACATGGAAATCTTTGGGAACATACAGCCTAGAGCGTGTCTGAAAATTGCTTTCTGCAAGATTGCGTCCCAGTTTGCATCAGATTTTATGCTGGATTTGGGAGGTGTAGTGGGCTACATTGACGAAATTCAGCATAGAATCCGGTGTAAAATGGGGAGCAAAATTGTAGGAATGAATTTTCAGACACGCTCTAGGATTCTTTTTTGATTCCATTCTTCTGTGGAAGAAAAACCAATCCCAGGTATTTTTATTATAACATAAAGAAATAATATTTATAATCCTTGAAATATAATTAATTTATGAAATAATATAAATGAAAAGTCAAATACCCCGACCCTTGGGGCGGGGTATTCGACCCTCGCGGCATTCGCCAACTATCCGCGCGAGCGCGGCTGCTTGGCTCATTGCTCGCGGAAATAAATTTAGAAAGGACGTGATTAAAATGGTACTTTTTATCAATAAAAACGTTAATTTCTATAAAACATCTGTTTCAAATGCGAATAAAATTTATGGTCCTGTACAAGGAAGTTGGTTCGACCCAATCAGGCCATAAAAAGATAGATTTTAAAGGAAGGAGGGATACTTTTGAAAAAATATGCATCTCTGAATCCGGAAGAAAAATTAAATAGATATATTAGCCCCGGTTCTGCCTGGTTCCGGTGTATTGCATTCATTATCCTGCTTATAAAGGTTGATTTTCCAATAGCCGTACTTTTCATAGGGATGATTTTAACAGGTGAATATTTTGGATATAAATACCTGAAGAATAGAGCCATTGAATTTAAAAAAGGTGATGGGATAGGCAATCCTGAAAAAAGAACAGACAGGTACACTGTTTTTTCCTGGCTTTGGACTTTTGGAATTGTTGCCTTGGCTTTGCTTATCTTTGGCGTTTATTAGGAATGATTCCTGCTTAGAAAAGCTGGAAATGAAACGTTTATAAAACCCAAGGCTCAAAGCGGGCTGCTTTGAGCCTTGGGTTCTTACGTTGGCCATACCTCATTCCGGTTTAAAATGGCATCCCTTCCCCTGCATAGGTTTCTTTCTGCATCCTATCCAATTCCCCTATGGTATCCAGGTAAAAGCTAACCAGGGTCTGTTCCGTATAAGGCGTTACCCAAAGCATCCCAAGGCCGCAGGAACACACCCCAAGAAGATACATGCCGATAAAGCTTAAGCCTATATAAAACAGCCGCCCTTTCCTTCCATCCATCAGGCGGGCGCTTTCCCGGAAAGCCTCTAAGGCTCCCATCTGGGGATCGTCCACCAGCAGGAAAAATACAAGCCCATAGCGCAGGAAGATTACTACCATCACCACTGCCCCTGCCAAATACAGGGCAGCCCCAATGACATTGGCAAGCATCCGGCCTTGCAGGACCCCCACCAGCCAGCAGAGGCTGCCCGGCAGCAGGCAGGCCAGCTCAATCCCAAACATCAGTAATGTGCCCACAATATAGCGGTCTGGCCTTTTGGTAAATTCCCCAAACATCATGCCGATTCCCGCCTGCTGCCCCCTTGCAAAGCACAGCCTCATCCGGGTAATCCCACACTGCATAATTGTGGATATAATCCCCAGGATCATTGCCGCAACCAGATAGGCAACAAACTGCACCATCCCGCCGCCGCTGAAAATGAACAGGAACTCAAAAGGCAGCAAAATGGCCACCACGATCAGAGCCTGCAGCAATATTGCCCCAATTACCAGCCCCCAATGGCCTGCCAGTTTCTCCCTTGCCAGTCTTTTTAATTCTGCTGATGTCCGTTCCATTCGTATTACGCCTCATTTCTAAAGTTCCATTTTACGCCAGCCCCGTTCTGCCTGTGGGACAAAGCCTGCATCAATCGTCATAATCATAGTAATCATCGTCATAGCCGTAATCATCTCTGGTATCTTGTTCAAAATCCAGGATTTTCCCTGTGACTGCGTCAATCTCTATGTCATACTCATATATGTCTTTTATCAGTTCAATTTCATATACTGCTTTCCCGTCATCCCGGTCAAATTTTGCTTTTACCACCGTTGCGCCGGGAACCTTCTGCAAGGCAATCTGCTTTGCCTTTTCCACTCCGATATAGCCATTGTTGCTGTTCTTGGGCTTTAATAATTCTTCCCATTCATAGCCGATTAATTTGCCAGTCCTTGCATGGTAGTCCAGCTCATAGTTTTTATTCCCTTTTTTCATCTTAACTTTATACTGGTCAATCCCATCGTCATACTTTAACCGAAGGCTGAGGACCGTTGCCCCCTTCACCTGTTTCTTTGCCAAGCTCCTGCATTTGCTCCGGCTGATGATTTTCTTCTTGGTGCTGCGGTTTAACTTATGCTCCTCCCAGCTATATTGGATTAATTTTCCATTGGACGCCCGGTAAGTCAGGTCGTATTCCCGTGTCCCTTTTATAAGCTTCACCTCATAAACAAGGTTCCCTTTTTCATAATCTTTGTCGATTTCTACGACAGTCCCGCCTTTTACTTTTTTCCTTGCCATGGATTCGGCCTGGCTGTCCCGGGTAATTTTCTTCGCAAATGCCGTATTAGGGGTTAAGAGCACCCCTGCCGCCACAAGGCAGAACATCATGCACATCATTGCCGTTATTTTCGTTCTGAATTTCTTCATCATTCTTACCTCCTTAAATTAAGCTGCATAATCAATATTTTTCCCTTTGGCTTCTTCCTCCCCAAGCACCTTTTTGCTCTTTTCATAAGGGTCAGCCGGGTATTTAATCCGGGTGGATGTGGTTCCCCCCGATACATACGTCCTGCCACATTCCGGGCAGACAGAAGTATGGATGCTGACGGATGCTGACACAACCTTCCCATCATTCTTTGCCGCCTTTGTATAGGCATTGGACACATGCTCCCCTTCATGGGCGCGCACTGCGCTGCCTGCTGCTTCCGGGGAAATATGGGCTGCCGCCTTAAAGGAAACATTTTCATCAGAACCGTCCTGATATTTCCGTTCCGCACAGGTCTGGCAGCGTTCCCCAACCTTTTTCACGGAACCGTCCTTGCTTTCCCTTTCCCAATAGACCCCATCGGCTCCATAGGCCCTGCCAGCCTTGTCCCCATGGGCTCCTCCTATCCTGCCAGCCCTGGCGTCCTGTTCCCCGCCATCCCTGCCGGATGCGCTTATTCCCTGGGAACTGCCATAAGTACTGTAATTTCCATAATTGTAACCGCTGGTTGCTCCAATAGCTCCTACCATAACAACACCTCATTCCCTTTTTTATTCCCGCGAGCAATGAGCCAAGCAGCCGCGCTCGCGCGGATATTTGGCGAATGCCGCGAGGGTAAGTGCCCTGCGGGTGCAAATACCCCGCCCCTTGGGGCGGAAAGAACAAGCAAGGCCATGCCCCGTAGCTTGCTGCAGGGTATTTGACTTTCCCGCTGAATATCCAGACCCTGCCCTAAAGAAATACTGCGCTTTCCTCATATATCGGCTGCCTGCGCCTGTTCATATAGTGCCTTTTTCATTATGCTGCTTCAGCAGTATCATAGGTTACTGTATTGGCCTGTAGCCGTGCAGCACAGTGCACGGCTCAGGAGTGAACAGTAACTATCATAGCTGCTGTTATTATAACATAACAGGCCGCTTTTGACAAATAGGAAAAAAAGGATTATACTGCATTACAGTGAAAGCGGTTATTGCCCGATATTATTTTATGCGTAAACAGAGATTTATGCCATAAAAGCAAAGAACTGATTGCATTTACTTATTATAAGGATGGTTGTTTTATGCGGCAACGTGAAAAAGAAGAAACTGCCCTGTTTTATACCGGATGGGCTTTGGTCCTGATATTATGCCTTCTGGGAATCCTCTGGAAGCTGTTCCCCCTCCCCTTCTCCAGGCTGATGCTGCCCTGTGTGGTACAGTCTGCCCTTGGGGTTTACTGCCCTGGCTGCGGGGGGACACGGGCTGTGGCTGCCCTTTTGCGGGGGGATTTCGCTTGCTCCTTTATCTGTCACCCGCTGGTGCTGTATACTGCCGCTGTAGGAGGATGGTTCCTGGCCAGCCAGACCATTGAGCGGGTTTCCCGGCACCGGATCAGGATTGGCATGAGGTATCGGGATGGGTATGTATGGGCGGCGCTTGGGATTGTGGTGGTGAATTTTGTGGTAAAGAACCTGCTATTAATTCTGTGGGATGTGGATTTGCTGGAAAATTTCCATCTTTAGAGTGTCAAAAGGATGCGGTCACGCAGTGATATTTTCTATTCGCACGAGTACCCTCGCTTCGCTGGGGCAGACCCTGCGCATCCTTGCATCGCACCCTTTTGACACCCTAAGCCTATAAAGGAACCAAATTTACATCAGCCGTCTGCACATGCAATAAGCACCCGCTTCCCTGCAAATGCAAACCCATATTTGCGTAGGGAACTCTTTGGGAATCCCTTCGCAGCCAAAGAGGCTTCATACTGTTTTTCCTCAATTTGCCTTAAGGCTGCTTTTGCAGTCTTGAGAAGCGCCCCTTCTTCCGCAGACCCGCAGACTTTAAATTCCATGATTATGGCATTTTTCTTACTGCCATCCACGCGCCCCAATGGCTCTATCAGCACATCGTACCTGCCAATGCCGCTTTCCCGGTTGGAAACCAGCGCATATTCTCCCCCTAATTCCGCCAGCAGACCCAGCACAAACCCATGGTAAAACCGTTCCGGCTCAAAACCCCCAGTATCAAAATAGCTGAACGTAGCCATAGAAACCTCATTGATAAAACGGTTCATGCCTTCCAAATCGTCTTTTAATAATGCATCCACAAAATTATTATAGCTATATTCAGCCTTCCCAAACCAGTCCAATATCATGTTCCCAAACATTTTCTTTACTTCATAATTGGTAATGGCAAGGCGGTATGTTTCTCCCCAGGCATCCAAAACTTTCAGGTAGCCGCCGGAAAGGAGCAGCCCCCAGACCGCCCCCTGCCTTCGTTCCAACTGGGCAAACACGGTATCTTCATCTATGCGGGCAGCAATCGGCTCCCCTTTCATAAGCTGCTCAAAATCCATCTTCAGCTCCCGGCTGCCTTCCTGCAAAAGCTTCCCCGCCAAGCTGTTAGAACCCGTATTGGCCCAATAGGGCTTTAATTGCTTATGCTTTAGGAATCCAAGGATGGACCATGGGTTATAAATATCCCTGCAGTCCCCAAACCGGTAGCCATCATACCAGAATTTCACATCTTCTTTCCAGGCAGAAAGATGGAATTCATCCAGTGCAGCAAAAACCTCTGGTTCCGTAAAACCAAAACTGTCCTCATATAACCCGGAAGCAGCCGTAACTACCTCAAGGTTATTCAGCCCTGAAAACATAGATTCCCTGCTGATTCTGGTAATCCCTGTCATAAGGGCGCGTTCCATATAAGGGTTATCTTTAAATGTGCTGGTAAAAAAGCTCCTTGTAAATGCCAGCATTTCATCCAAAAAACCATTCATGTAAGCTTCCTGTACAGGCGTATCGTATTCATCCAGCAAAATAATGGCTGGTTTTTGGTAGTACCTGCTTAAAAATTTAGACAGGTTCCGGAGGGAAGCTGCGGCATCGCTGTCGTTCATGCCTACAGAAACCCTCTGGAAAAATTCCTTTTCATTCTTCCCCAGCAAGCCGCTGTCCAAAAGGAAACGGTTATCATCGTATAGGCCTGCAATCAGTTGGCAGATTCCCCAGCGCATCTCCTGATAGCTGCGTTCTTTTGCATTGGAAAAAGACAGGCTGATGACTGGATATGTCCCCTGAAGATTTTGGTAGCCCTCCTCTTTCCAGATAAAAAGCCCGTCAAAGCATCTGCTTTTTGCATATTCAATGCTGAAAAACTTTTTCACCATATCCAGATTCAAAGTTTTCCCAAAGCGGCGCGGCCTATTAATTAAGGTCACTTCGTCCCCGTTTTCCCACCATTCTTTGATGAATTTTGTCTTATCCACGTAAAAATACTTATTGGTAATCAGTTTTTCAAAATCATGGATGCCTGTCGCCACTTTCCTTGCTTTGCTGCCTTCCTGCACCTTTGCCCCTTTCTTCCTGCATCACTATGGCTGGCCGTTCCACAGGCGCCATGGCTTGCTTAAGGATTAATCTTCTATAAACTGGTCATGGACTGCCCGCATTGCCTTATCCACGTCCTCCTCGTTAATCAGGACTGTAATCCGTATTTCGGAGGTAGCAATCATGCGGATATTTATCCCTGCGTTATACAGCGCTTCGAACATCCGGGAAGCCACGCCGGGATTTGACTGCATCCCTGCCCCTACGATGGAAACCTTCGCTACTGCGTCGTTCTTTTCGATTTTCTTTGCAGTAATCCGGTTCTTATGTTCCTCAAGGATGGCAACGGTTTCATCCGCATCTTCCCTTGCCACGGTAAAGGAAATATCCTTGGTCCCTTCCTGCCCGATGGACTGCAGGATGATGTCTACATTAATATGGTGTTTTGCCAGTAAATCAAATATTTTAAATGCAATCCCCGGGATATCCTTGACGCCGAACACTGCAACCCTTGATGTGTTTTTATCCACTGCAACTCCGCTGACAAGCATACTTTCCATGTCTGTTTCCTCCTTTACTACCGTCCCCTGGGCATTATTCAGGCTGGAACGGACGACTAGCTGCACCCCATATTTCTTCGCCATTTCCACGGAGCGGTTGTGCAGCACTTTCGCCCCCAGCGTCGCGAGCTCCAGCATTTCATCGTAGGTAATCTCCGGGATTTTTTTTGCATTAGGGACAATCCGCGGGTCAGCGGTGTACACGCCTTCCACGTCTGTGTAAATTTCACAGGAATCCGCGTGGAGCACGGCGGCCAACGCAACGGCGGTGGTGTCGGAGCCGCCCCGGCCCAAGGTGGTAATGTCCTCATATTTATTCACCCCCTGGAACCCTGTGACAATGACAATTTTACGGTTATCCAGCTCATGGCGGATGCGCTGGGTGTCAATTTTCTTAAACCGGGCATTGCCATACCGGGAGGAGGTCTGCATCATTACCTGAAATGCATTTAAGGAAATGGCTGGAACGCCCAGTGCGCCCATTGCCATGGACATCAATGCGGCGGACGTCTGTTCCCCGGTGGACAGGAGCATATCCAGCTCCCGCTTGGATGGATCCGGGTTGATGTTTTTCGCCATCTCCAGCAGGCTGTCCGTGGTTTTCCCCATGGCAGAGAGCACCACCACCACATCATTCCCTTTTTGGTAATCCTCCATGCAGCGTTTTGCCACATGGTAAATCCGTTCCTTATCTGCAACGGAGCTCCCTCCGAATTTTTTTACTATTAGCATATTGTTCTCCTGAAATTTTACTTTTTCATTCCATTTCCAATCAGGTAATTAATCAGCTCACAGCCTTTGGAAATATGGAAGCCGCTCCCTGCAGCTTCTTTTTCATTGTATTTCCATGTATTCTGCTGGGGCGCGGTGCTGTCATACAGAAGGTAAGGCACGTCGTCCCCTGTATGGGTGCGGATGCAGATTGGCGTAGGGTGGTCGGGCAGGACCATCATGCGGAATTCCTCCCCAGCCTGTTCCAGCATTTCTTTTATAGGGGCAATTACCTGCCCATCCAGGCATTGGATCGCCTGCACCTTTTTCTCCGCGCTGCCCTGATGCCCCATCTCGTCCGGGGCTTCTACATGCACATACACAAAATCATAATTTTCCTTTGTCAGCACGTCAACGGCTGCCTGGGCTTTCCCACGGTAATTGGTATGAAGGCCGCCGTTTGCGCCTTCCACAAAAACCGTTTTCATAGACGCCCCTACGGCAATGCCTTTCAGCAAATCTACGGCAGACACCATGGCGCCCTTAAGGCCTGTTTTTTCCTGAAAGGAAGATAGGGACGGCCTTGTGCCTGCACCCCAGAACCAGCAGGAGTTGGCGGGGTTTTTCCCCTGTTTTTTCCGTTCTATGTTAATGGGATGGTTTACAAGGATTTGGTAACTCTTTTCCATCATGTCCCGCAGCATGTTATCCTGCGGAAGGTACTGCCCAATCTCCTGCCCCAGCACATCGTGGGGCTGGGCAAGGGAAACCACTTCCCCATTCTGCCAAATCAGCAAATGCCGGTAGCTGGTTCCTGCATAGAACTGGTAAACTTCGGTTTCCAGCTCCTTTTTCACTGCTTCCAGCAAAATGGCTGCATCCTCGGTGGAAATTTCCCCGGAACTATGGTCTAAAATCCTCTTATTCCCAAATTCCGGTTCTTCCTCTGTCAACGTCACAAGGTTACAGCGCAGGGACACATCGGTTGGCTTCATATCTACGCCAATGCTCAGGGCTTCCAAAGGGGATCTTCCCGAATAATATTTTTGAGGGTCATACCCCAGCACAGAAAGATTGGCCGTGTCGCTGCCCGGCGCCATCCCATCCGGTATGGTATGCACCGTCCCGATTTCCCCTGCCGCTGCAAGGCTGTCCATACAAGGTGTCCTGGCAAATTCCAAGGGCGTCAAACCCTGCAGTTCTTCCACTGGGAGGTCTGCCATCCCGTCCCCAAGCACAATTACATATTTCATAAAATTCCTCTCTATACACTATGCAAATTCACAATAAATGTTCTTCCTTTATACCACACGGATTCTCTGCAAAATATCCCCCAGCACAGACGCTTTTTGGGCAAATGCTTCTTCCGCCATCACTTCTGTCAAAAACCCTGTTTCACCAGAAATCCCTTCTGCTTCCACAAATTCCACATTGCCAAAGGCTTTCTGGATTTCTTCTTTTTCCTTAGTGGTCCTTACAAAAAAGCGGCTTTCTGCCTGTTTGTAGTCCACCAAATCCAGTTTCCTTGAGCTCCAGGAAATCAGGATATGCTTGTGGAGGTGCTTTGCAATGTCCACAATATCCGCCACAACTGCGCTGGCAGTTGGGAGCTTCCCTGCGCCGCTGCCGTAAAACATAGCGTCGCCCAGCACATTCCCATGGACGAAAATAGCGTTAAACACATCGTTGACATTGTACAGGGGATGCCCCTGTGCCAGCATAAACGGCGCAACCATGGCGCAGTAGCCTTCTTCCGTTTTCCTGCTGGTTGCCAAAAGCTTGATTGCCCTGCCCATGGCCTTGGCATAACGGATATCCGCAGCTGTAATTTTCGTAATGCCTTCGGTGTAAATTTCTTCAAAATCCACCTGCTGCCCGCATACCAGGGAAGTCAAAATCGCAATTTTCCGGCATGCGTCATACCCTTCAATGTCTGCCGTGGGGTCTGCCTCTGCATATCCCCTGGACTGGGCGTCTTTCAGCACGTCGTCAAATTCCAGCCCTTCAAACGTCATCTTGCTTAACATGTAATTGGTTGTCCCATTTAAAATCCCTGTAATTTCCTGAATCTCATCTGCAGTCAGGGAAGAATTCAAGGGCCGGATAATGGGGATTCCGCCCCCTACGCTGGCTTCAAACAGGAAATTAATGCCCTGCTCTTTTGCAATGGCAATCAGCTCCGCCCCATGTTTTGCCACCAAGGCCTTGTTGGAAGTGGTAACGCTCTTTCCCGCCAGCAGCGCACGTTTTACGAAAGTATAGGCTGGCTCCACGCCCCCCATGGCTTCCACTACCACTTGGATTTCCGGGTCCTCTGCAATGATGCCATAGTCATGGATGACTTTCCCTTCCATAGGGTCCCCCGGAAAATCCCTTAAATCCAAAATGTATTTTACCTCTATTTCATCCCCCGCACGCTTGGCGATGCTTTCCCGGTTGGTGTCTAACACTTCCACCACGCCGGAGCCTATTGTCCCATACCCTAAAATTGCTATCTTTATCATGATTTCCTCCATTCTGCATGGATTCCCATGCGGATCCCGCCACTGGCAGGCCATGGGCTTGGCGCTGCAGGGTGGGGATTTCTTTTTTCGCTTCTTTCAGATTTTCATTCCCTAGCTAATATTTTCACATAATGGACAGCCTTTTGCTGTTCTATATTTTCCACCATCTGGGATACGTTTTTCGTGTCTGGGAGCACATCCACGCTTAATGACAAGGATGCTACCCCGTTGACCGGGATGCTCTGGTGGATTGTCAGGATGTTGGCGTGGAACTCCGCCACAATCCCAAGGACCACGGAAAGCAGGCCCGGCTCGTCGTCCATCTGGATGACCATTGTGATTGTCTTCCCTTTGGCATTGTCATGAAAGGGAAAAATATCGTCTTTGTACTTATAAAAGGAGCTCCGGCTGATGCCGACCAGTTCTGTGGCTTCCTGCACGGATTCTGCCCGCTCCGACTCTAACAGCCGCTTTGCCTCCACCACTTTCAGCAGCACTTCCGGGACTGCTTTTTTTTTCAATACAAAATATTTTGTTTTTTCTTCCATGCTGTCCTCCAGCCACAGGCATACGGCCTTCTGTGTGCCTGTGGAATACATCTGTGCTCACAGGAAAGATATTAGCACATTTATGTTTGAAATGCAACTTGTTTTTAAAATTTCCTGCTTCCCCCGCTGGAACTGCGCCCGCCGGCTCCTGTATGGACGGTGCTGCTGCCCCCTCCTCCGCCGCTGCCTGTGGAAGTTTTCTTCGGGATATGCCTGTGGGTAACAAATTGGCTGACCAGCCGGTCCTCCTTTGCCCGCAGCCGGACGCTGCCGTTTTTTTCCATAGGGTAACGGCAGCCGCCAAATTTCAGGCGGTATCTGCCAATGACGGAGCCTGCGGTAATCCCTCCTGCTGCAAGCGCCGCAATTGCCGCTGCCGCAAGTTCCATCCCGCTAATGCCGCGGCGCTCCTCCCCATAGCTGGTAACTTTCCCCGTATCCTTATCATAAAGGGAGTTTTTCTTAGGGTTTTCCTCCTCAAATGCAGCTTCCACTTCTGCCAGCATAGCTTCCAGCGTCTGCCCATACCGTTCCCCGGTAATTTCTTCATAGCCTGCGTCTAAAATTTTATCCCTCCGGCTATCAGTGACGTAATACCTGCACTCCCCAAAAGCCTTTACGGCAATTTCCCGGTTCTCCATGTCAATCAGGCAAATCACGCCGCTGTCATTTTCCGTATAGTCGTCAAACCATGTTTCTGCATAAGTTTCTGCATCCATTCCCCCGGCGTCCTCTGTTGTGACAGCCATAATATCCCATCCGGTGGCAGATTCCATTTTTTCAATCTGCCGGACAATGGCTTTCCCATCCTCCTCCGCCAGAAGCCCAGCCTGGTCGGTAAGCTGCATATTCGCCGCCATGGCATTGGCTGGGGCAATAAGCAGGCACATTGCCAGCAAGAAAACCGTCTGCAATAATTTCCATCCTGCCAAATGACCGCCCCGCAATATCCCAAAGGCGCGCAAAGCAGGTGTTTTTCCGTTTTTTCCACTTCTACCATTCATAAGAAAAACCCTCCTGCCAGCCCAAGCAGGAATACAACCAGAAATACCATCCCGCTCAGCATCCATACTTTTTTATAGTCAATGGGAAGCTCCCCATATACGGCCCCATTCTGGCCGTTCATGGAATAGTAATACATCTTCCCATCCCTGCCCTTGTAAGTGACAGTCCAGACAGGAAGGAGGACATATTCCCAGTTTTCCTTCCGGCAGTCCAGGCGGCAGTCCCGGACAGAAAGGGAGCTATAGCCATGGACAGTATCCTTAAGGAGCTTCTCCCCATATTCCTTCGCTTCCGCCCGCACCTCCCCGGCTAACTCTGCCTGCCCCATATCCCACTTTTCTGCCAGGAACCCGGACAGGAAGCCCATATGGAATTCCTTCGCTTTTGCCATGTCATAGGGCAGCACGCCGGAGGATAGCTTGCTGTTGGCTTTTTTCAGGGCATTTTTTGTAATGTCCTCCAAATGCAGTTCCCCAGCGCGCTCTACATGGTATATTTTCGTTTCCGTATATTCCGTGTCACCACTGCGCCAGACCCGGACGTTCCTCCCCTCTGCGCGCATGGAACCTTCCATATCCATGTCTACCATCCAGTATGGGAAATATACGCCGGAAATCTTGTCGATTTGGCTCTTATTGAAAAATGCTTTTGGTACAAATTTTTTGCTATGTACATAATCCAGAAACTTTTCTGTGGCCTGCTTCTTGTCGATGGCAAAGGGGATGATTTTGTGGGGCAGGTATTCCCCGGACACCCTCCCGGAAAGCACCACCGGGTTATGGCAATAATAACAGAAGGACGCTGCCGTGGTATCATCTGTCACAATCTGGGCGCCGCAGCTTGGGCACTGGTAGATATTCCCTTCTTCCGCCTGCCTTTCAGAAACTGGGGTATTTTCCTGCCGTCCTGCGGCATGCCCTTCCTGGGGGCCGCTGTTTGGTTGGATTTGCCTTCCCTGCCCTGGCAGGAGCTGGTCTAATTCTTCCTGCGAAAACGCAGAAGCACAGTATTCACACTTGTACTTCTGCGTCCTTGGATGGAATACCAGTTCGCCGTCACAGTTTGGGCATTTAAAACTGACAACTGCCATTTGTATTCTCCTTGTTCCATGCTAATTTAAGTTGCTGGTTTCCCGCACTGGGCACAGAATTTCCCAGTATTCTGCGCGCCGCAGCCGCAAGTCCATGCGCCAGGGTTTTCTGGCTTTGGCTTGCCGCATTCCGAACAGAATTTCCCAGTATTCACATGGCCGCAGCTGCAGGCCCACCTTTCTGGTTCCTGCGGCTTTGGCTTGCCGCACTCAGAACAGAATTTCCCAGTGTTCCCTGCACCGCAGGCACAAGTCCATGCGCCAGGCTGGGCTGCCTGCTGCCCCCTGCCCTGTCCCTGCCATGAAGGCTGCTGGTTCCCATTCTGCCCCTGCCACGATGGCTGCTGGTTCCCCATGTTCTGGTTCTGCATCTGCATTTGCTGCATATTGGCGGCAGAAGCCGCACCCATAGCGCTGCCCCCTGCCTGCATCCCAATTCCCATGCCCATAAACCCGGCCATTGCCCCATTGGCATTGGAACCTGCCGCTTCCAAGCCCCGTGCCATATGGCCCTGCAGGTAGCCTTCCCGCACAGTGGGATCGCCCAGCATTGCCCCCTCGTTGCGCATATTAATTAATTCCGTAGATTTCTCATCATAGGAAACGCTGGCAATCCCCACAGCCTGAATTTCCATGCCACGCATCCGGTTCCAGTCCTCGTCCAAGGTATCCGCCATGTATTTGCCCAGTTCCCGGCCTTTTGAAGCCACATAGGAAATGCGGATGCCGTCGGCAGACATCTGGTTGATGGCTGACTGGAGGGCCTCCAGGAATTCTGACAGGTACTGCTCATTAATATCCTCAATTTCCACCTGCTCCGCATTCCTTGGGATGGCCTCCCCATAAAAACGGACAGGGTCGGTAATTTTAATAGAATATGTGCCATGCGCCCGGAGGAACAGTTCCGCATTGTAAAAACTGTCAAAATAATTGACCGGGTTCCTGGTCCCAAACTTAATCCCTTTGATTTCTTGCAAATTAATATAAAATACTTTCTGCATGGCTGGGGTCTGCCCGCCAAATTTCACACGCTGGAAAGACTCTTTTACCGCGTCCCTTAACTGCCCGTTGAACAGGGAGGGCAAGGAAGAATTGTCCACCTTATAATAGCCCGGTTCTGCCGTGTAATCTACAATTTTCCCGCCATCTACCAGCATCATGAACTGGTTGTCATAGACATGGATGACGGAACCGTTGCTCACCGTATCGCTGCTGCCCCTGGCATTCTGGCCTTTCCTGGTTTTTACCCCTCTGGTAAATACGGTCCGCTCCCCCATGTCGTCCGGCTCATATACTTCCAGCCACTGGTCCGCAAGACCGCCGGATACAGCTTCCATTGCTGCTCTGATAATACCCATTTTTCCCTCCTGTGCTGCCCTTTGCAGCATACTCCTTTTTCCTTATCTGCTTTTCCATGCAGGCCATCCCAGGTTTCTGAGGATTCCCCTGCACTGTTTACTTTCCAAGGCTTTTCCATTTCAGGTAAGCATTGATAAATAAATCCAGCTTGCCGTCCATCACGCTGTCCACATTCCCGGTTTCCGCGTTGGTGCGGTGGTCTTTTACCATGGTGTAGGGCTGCATGACATAGGAACGGATTTGGTTCCCCCAGCCAATTTCCGTTACTTCCCCGCGGATATCCGCAGCTTTTTTCTCATTTTCCTCCTGTTTCAGAAGATACAGCTTCGCCTTTAACATCTGCATAGCCTTATCCTTGTTCATATGCTGGGAACGCTCATTCTGGCACTGCACCACAATCCCGGTGGGAAGGTGGGTAATGCGGATGGCCGAGGACGTCTTATTGATATGCTGCCCGCCAGCCCCGCTGGAACGGTATGTGTCAATCCGAAGCTCGTCGTCCTTGATTTCAATATCCAGGTCTTTCTCAATATCCGGCATTACGTCACAGGAAGCAAAGGAAGTCTGCCGCTTGCCTGCTGCATTAAACGGGGAAATGCGCACCAGCCGGTGTACGCCTTTTTCCGATTTCAGGTAGCCGTAGGCATTGTCCCCGCGCACCTCAAAGGTAATGGACTTAATGCCCGCTTCTTCCCCATCCAGGGAATCCAGCACCTCCACCTCAAAGCCCTTGTCTTCCGCCCACCGTTTGTACATCCGGTAAAGCATGGAATTCCAGTCGCAGGACTCCGTCCCGCCGGCTCCGGCATGGAGGGAAACAATGGCGCATTCCCCGTCGTACTCCCCGGAAAGCAGCGTCTTAATGCGGATGCCTTCAAAGGTTGTTTCAAATTCCTGCAGGGATTCTTCGATTTCCGGAATCAGGGAAGCGTCGTTTTCCTCATAGCCCATTTCCAGCAAGGTTTCAATATCTTCGTACTGGCTGGCAAGCTGGGCGTAAGTTTCCACATCGCTCTTTAAGCTTTTCAGCTCCTTCATTTTCATCTGGGAAACCTCTGTGTTGTCCCAGAAATCCGGGGCTTCCATTTCCCGCTCCAGCTCCTGGATTTTCTTTTCCTTATTTGCTAAGTCAAAGTGAATCCCTCACTTCCACTAATGGCTCTTTGTATGTGTTCAGCGTTGTTTTGAACTGGTCTAATTCTACCATTTGTGTCACCTCTTTCCATATTTCAAATTTGGGGCATAGAAAAGTATTCCTTTCTGGCTGCCTTATGGGTATTATACGGTTTTGCAGCTTTACCGTCAAGCCAAATAGCCTGTAAGCAGCCACCGCAAAAAAATAGAGTACAGTTTGAAATATTATATTATTTTTTTGTTTATCTTCCACTATAATTGAAATAATAACAGAAAATGGAGAAACAGGACATGAAAATAAAAAATAAAATATTGCTGGCGCTGTTAATTACTTTACTATTCAGCGGAATCACTATCACTTCCATCTGGTATGGGACGAGCCAGAGCCTGATGGACACCTACCTGAAAAATATGTCGGAAAGCACCATGCGGGACGCCTACCATGCATTTGAATACCTCCTGACGGACACCTCTTACATGGCGACCCTGATTTCCACAAACGGAAAAAATATCATTGAGCCAATCAGCAATTTAAACCGTAAGGAACTGCGCCAAAACGGCCAGTGGAACAAAGAATACCTGGAAAACCGGCGTTCCATCCTGGACTATATCAAAGGCATGATCGGATACAAATACTATATCTCCGGCATTACAGTGGCTGCCAACGAAGACTGCATTTTTGCCACCAGCGCCATTATCCAAGACAAGGAAACCTTATACCGGGAAATACAGAAGCTGGACCAGGAACGGCTGGAAACCTCCATGGTAATGATGGACCCTATCCATCTGGAAGGCTTAAAATATACGGTTTCCAGCGATTATGTAGTGCCCGCCGTAAGGGGGATCGTGGATGCCGATGGGAATTTGGCCGGATATGTGATTTTATATTTTGACTATGGGGTGATTGATAAGATGTTCTCTGCGAACCTTCCAGAAGGAAGTTACTTCCAGGTTGTCAATGAGCAGGGCTCCCTTATTTTTTCCAACTGTGGGGACGACACCTCTGTATTTGGGCATACGGGGCAAGGGTATGCCTACCATACCTTCCTTGCGGAAAATGTAGGCTGGAATTTCCATATGGCGATACCGTCCCATTTCTACATTTCCGGCATCCGCCAGACCGCCCTCTTATCCGGCGGGGTTATATCCGCCATCCTGCTGGCAGCCGGAATCATATCCGGGATTTTCATTTCCCGGATGACAACGGAAATCACGGTATTAAGCGAACATATGAACAAAGTTTCGGAAGGGCACATGGACACCCAATACCATGTCATCAGCCGCGATGAAATCGGCCAGATGGGGCATGCCTTTAACCATATGGTGGTGCGCATCCGGGAACTGATGCAGAAAATCAGTGAGGAAGAACGGGATAAACGGCGGAATGAGATTGCCTTCCTGCAAGCGCAGATAAACCCACACTTTATTTCCAATGTCCTGAACAATGCCGCTTGGATGGCAGGCATCCGCCATGCCGACAACATTGTGCTTCTGCTGCGCTCCTTAAACAGCCTGCTGCAGAACGCAATGCACGCAGAGGAAGACCTGATAAAGCTGTCGGATGAGCTGGACTATGTGGACAATTACCTGACGATTATGGAATACAGCGGAAGCTATGATTTTTATGTGGAAAAGGACATCGAAGAACCCACAAAAAGCCTTTATATCCCCCGCTTCATCCTCCAGCCCATTGTGGAAAACGCCATTTACCATGGGCTGCCAGAGGACCTTTCCAAACAGGGCTGCATTAAAATCAGCGCATGGGCCAAAGGGGAGCACCTGCATATCTCCATTGAGGACAACGGCGCTGGCATATCCCTGCAGGATGCCCAGCAAATCCTTGTCCGGAACCCAGAACGGCGCAAATCTTTTAACGGGATTGGCGTCCCAAATGTCAATGAACGGATACGGCTGTTTTTTGGGGAAGAATACGGGCTGCATTACGAAAGCGAACCAGGGCAGTACACAAAATGCATATTTCTATTGCCTGTCGTAAAGGAGGTACAAGATGGCAACCATAAAACTGGCATTGGTAGATGATGAGCTTATGAGCCGCAACACCATCAAAAAATACCTTGAGGGGAACGGAACTTATGAAATAGCAGCAGATTTCCAAAACGGGAAAATGGCGCTGGAATGGCTGCGGAAAAACAGCATCGACATCCTGCTCTGCGACATGCAGATGCCGGAGATGGATGGGGTAGAACTGATGCGCAATGTCCATATTATCGATGAATACCTGCCAATTATCGCAATCAGCAGCTTTGATGATTTTAACTATGTGCGGGGGAGCTTAATCAACGGCGCCGCCAACTACCTGCTAAAACATGAGATTACCAAGGAAAACCTGCTGTATGTGCTGGGGCAGGTAAGGGAAAAATACCATATTGTCCCCGCGGAGAAGAATATCTGCTGCCAGAGGGGCTTCTGCATTTATGATAAGAATGAATTTACCGAGGAAAACCTTATGCGGCTTTCTTCCAAAGGCATTATCAATTTCCACTGCCATAATGTGGTCCCCATTGCCATCGGGCCAGACTACAAGCTTTCCGGCGGGGCAAATATCACCGAATACAAACAGGACATCAGCAAGGCGGTGCTTGACTTACTGAACCAGATATTGGGAAACCAGTATGAATATGTGGTATATGTGTCAAAACAATACCATATTACTTTGCTGATATCCTTTGCAGGGGAACGGAGCACCCTCTTTATGCTGAATACCATCACAAACTTAACCGGCCGCCTGAAACGCCAGATCCTGCGTATGCTTGACATTACCGTAACGCTGGTAAATGGGGAAGTACATAAAAGCTTAAAACCGGCGCTGGAAGAAGCAGGGCGCTTAGCGGACATCCTAAAAGACAAGCTGTACCTCGGAGGGAACCGGATTGTCCCGGCGGCAGTGGCAAAAAAATTAGAATACAGCATGGAAGAAATCCCAGGCAGCCTTTGGGCGCAGCTTAGCTTTGAGCTAGGACACCAGATGGAGGAAAGCCTTGGCACCATATGCGAAATACTGGACCTGATAGAGCAGAAACGTTTCCAGCGTGGAAAAATGCTATGGAGCCTGAAGGAACTTGCACGGCTCCTGGACAGCTACGGCTTCATCCTGGAAGCAGAAATGCAGCAAGCTGTGGGGCCTATGGAAGAATACGAGGAATACGGGCAATTGAAAGCCATCCTATTGGAACTGCTCCACCAAAAAATACAAAAAACCAAACAGGAGAGCCAGAAGAACTACCCGCCCCAGATTGAGCGCGCCATCAGCTATATCAACAAAAATTATATGAACGACATTTCCCTTGAAAAATGCGCAGAGATGATTGGCATCAGCTACACTTACTTAAGCCGCGAATTCAAACGGGCAACGGGGATGCGCTTTGTGGAATACTTAAACTGCCAGCGGCTGAATAAGGCCAAAAGCCTGTTAATCCGGGAGGACATCCCTGTAAAAAAAGTAGCGGAGCTTTCCGGGTTCCGGAATTACAACTATTTTTTCAAAGTTTTCAAAGAAATTGAGGGAGTGACCCCCAGCGAATTCGGTGCAAAAAAGTAGAGTGATTCCCAAAAATGGTTATCTTTTTTTATGGTTCCCTGCCCTTATAATATGGGGCAGGAGGTGACCACAATGAATAAATTGGGTAAAAAAAATAACTGGAAGGCATATCTTTACATCCTTCCCCTTATGGTCCTGTCTTTTTCACTGGTGTACTACTGCATTATCAATACAGTAGCCGTAAGCTTCACAGACTGGGATGGGATGTCGGACATTTACAAAATTGTTGGGTTCCAGAATTACGCCAAAATGCTGGCAGACCCGGTATTCTGGACAGCCGTGACAAACAATGTCCTGTTCTTTATCGGCACGGTATTCATACAGGCAGGCCTTGGTTTTTTCCTCGCGCTGCTGCTGAAAAAGAAGCTGCCGGGCTCAAACCTGTTTAAGGCAATCTACTTCATGCCGATTGCCATGGCAACATCCATTATCACCGCTATTTTCAAAATTATCATGGATCCCACCAACGGGGCGCTGAACCAGTTCCTGCGGGCAATCCACCTGGACGCCCTTGCCATGAGCTGGCTGGGGGACCAAAAAATCGCGTTGGTTTCCGTCATTGCCGTAAACATCTTCCAGTGGATGGGCTTTTCCATGATAACATATTACGCCGGCCTTATGGCCCTGCCGGACGATGTGTATGAGGCGGCAAAAATTGACGGGGCAGGGTTTTGGAGAACCACCGTATCCATCACATTCCCCATGCTAAAAAGCACCACAAACCTGCTGCTTGTACTTGGGATTGTAGGCTCCTTAAAAACCTTTGATCTGGTAAAGCTCCTGACTGCAGGGGGGCCTGGGCGGGCGACCACCGTCATGAATACCTACCTGTATGAAAAGGCCTTTAACGATTTCAATGCCGGGGGCGCAGCTTCGATCGGCGTTGCCATACTCATCATTGCCATCGTTATGTCGTTCCTGCAGATTAAGCTGGGCAAGGAAGATTAAGCAAATTGGAAACAGCAGTCAAATACCCTCGCGGCATTCGCCAAATATCCGCGCAAGCGCGGCTGCTTGGCTCATTGCCCGCGGGAATGGAACGGCACATTTCCAATATATTTTGCGCCCAAACAAAGCGAAAGGAATGGATTAAAATTATGAAAAAACACAAACTGAAATCAATCGCCCCTACCTACGCCGTACTTATCCTGTTTGCAATAATCTGGGTCCTGCCTCTGATTATTGCAGTCACAAAATCATTTACCATCAACGGCCTTGGGAATTATGCATATGTGCTAAACTATGACAAAATCAATTACTTCCAGGTTATCTTCAACAGCATGTCCATAGCGGTAATATCTGCACTTACAGTAACCGTTATCACTGCGCTGGCAGCTTTTGCATTTTCCAAAATGCATTTCAAGGGCGGAAAAATTATTTATGGGGCTGTCCTTGCCTGCCTTGCAGTGCCAATTGCCGCAGTGACAACCCCGCTGTTTTCCGTAATCAAAAACCTCGGGCTTTTAGACAGCCATTTTGGGGTTATCCTGCCGCTGATTGCCTTTAACGCACCCATGATGCTTTTGATGCTGAAAAATTACTTTGACACCATACCGGACGAGCTTCTGGAAAGCGCACGGATTGACGGGGCTTCTACCTTCCGTATCTGGTATGAATTCATGGTGCCCTTAAGCGTGCCCATGATTGCAAATGTACTGGTGCTGACTTTTATCTACTCATGGAACGATTACCTTGTGCCGCTTCTGGTAATGAGGAGCGAAAGCAATTACCCTGTTACCCTTGCCGCACAGTTTTTCATGTCCAGCACCTACCAAAGCCCGGTGGACGTGGCAAGGATTTACGCCGTCATGATACTGCTGGCGCTGCCATCCATTTTAGTATATTTATTCAGCCAAAAATTCCTGGTGGCTGGTATTACAGCCGGTTCCGTAAAGGGATAATACGGAGAAAGGCACGCCCCACACGCCTTCTGGCTGAATGATTTATGCCTAAGTGAAACGAAAGGAAAGATGATTACCATGGATTTAACAAATACTTACTGCAACCCCGTGCCATTTTCCGATGGGAAAAGGCACACAAACCCCGACCCCTACATCCTTAAATGGTGCGGGAACTACTACTGCTATGCCACAGATGAGGAAGGGGTAAAAGTCAGCGTTTCCAAAGACCTCGTGCATTGGGAATACAAAGGCTACGCCATCCGTGAGGAAGGCTTCCGGGATTACTGGGCGCCGGCAGTCCTCTATCTGGACGGGACTTTTTACATGTACTATTCCAACATACCGGCAGAAGAAACGGATAACCATGAGGAACACCTAAAGCTGGCGGTTTCCAAAGACCCGGAAGGGGCCTTTGCATGGAAAAAAACATTTTTTGATAAATTTTCCATTGACGCACACCCTGTCCTCTGGCACGGGGACTTATACCTTTTCTATTCCGTCAACGACTGGATTGGGACAGAAGAACGGATTGCCGGGACCTGCATTGTGGCAGACCGGATGGTTTCCCCGGAGGAATTTGCAGGGAACCCCAAAGCCGTAGTGCTGCCTACCCTCCCGGAAGAAATTTATGCCAGGGACCGCTTCGGCGAAGGGCAGGACTGGCACACCATAGAAGGGGCTGCCCCATTGTTAAGGGGAAACCGGTTCTGGCTCCTGTATTCTGCCAACGCATACGTAAACGTAGATTACTATGTGGGGACTGCCCTTGCCTCCTGCAAGGAAAACCTGATGGACATGGAGTGGAAAAAATACCCTTCCGACTACATCTGCTGCCCGCTCTTAAAGCGGAATGAACTGGTGGAGGGCACTGGCCACAACACCGTGGCAAAAGCCCCCAACATGGTGGACGACTGGATTGTGTACCATGGCAGGAATGCAAAAGAAGCACTGATACCTGGCATGGAGCAGAGGGAAATGTACATTGACCCCCTGTACTTTAACGGCGACGGGCTACTGTGCTGCGGCCCTACCGCATCACCCCAGAAAGCGCCGGGGATGCCCCAAATCCAGCTCTGGGATTTGGACGTCACAGACACCAAAATGTTCGGCCAGGGCAGTTCCTACTATGAAGCAGAATTATGGGTTTCTGCAAAGCATTCCCATATGGGCGCACGTTACGGCATTTACCTGCAATACCAGGATGAAAATAATTATTTAGAGGCACAGGTTTCCACCGGGAAACAGGAACTGAGCATCATCCGCGCAAAGGATGGGGTGCGGGCTGTCCTTGCAACCATGCCCCTTTCCAAAAAAGATGGCATCTGCAGGGGCAGCTTTGGCTATACCGCCCCACACCTGTTCCGCCTGGTAAAAATATTTGACAGTTACAGCATTTCCATTGACGGAGGGGAGGAACTACGCTTTATGGCCCCTGCCGCTTATGGCTGCGGGACAGTAGGAATCCGGGCATATTTCTCGGAACTTACGGTGCACAGCTTTGCCCTTTCGAGGACTGCCCTGCTAATGGGGCAGGACTTGAAATACTTTGGGGAATTTTTTAACGTTTCCCCCTGCTCCATCTCTGGGGAAGGGATCCTGCCCCTAGGGACAAAACTGTCCGCGGCGCCCAAAGAAACGGACGGCAGCTACACAGAAGTATTTTCCTTCCAAATCCAGAAGGCAGATAACAAAATCCTGCTCCATGGGGCAGACCCTGCCAAGGAATGCCTTCTGGCCTCTGGAAAGGCAAAGGAGTTTTCCTTATACCATATTGTGGATGCAGGTAAAGAACGTTTCCTTGCAGATGGCAAAGAAATAGAGCTGGGCTTGCCCGCCCCGGAAATCCGCAGGGATTCCCAAATACTCTTTTATGGCCTGAAGCTTATGGAATACCAGTATACAAAAAATGATATCAAATAACAAAAAAGTAGAGCCTTTGAAAAGCCAAAATTAAGCTATCCTAAACACGTAGCAAAACCATAACAAGGAGGAAAAACAATGAAAAAGGCAAAAAAACTTACTGCACTTGCCCTTTCGGCAGCCATGCTCCTTTCACTTGCAGGCTGCGGCGCAAACGGGGGCAATAACAGCAAAAATGCGAGCGATGGCAGCAATGGCGCAGCCAATAACACGGAAGAAAGCAAAGGAGACACTTCCAGCGACGGGGCTGTCACATTAACCTTCTGGTCATGGCTCCCAACCACAGAACAGTCCGAAGAAATGATTGCAGCTTTTGAAAAAGAAAACCCGGACATTAAGATTGACTACACCCGGACAGAACAGGACGATTTCTTTGAAAAACTCCAAGTCGCAATGGCATCCGGGACAGGCCCCGACTTATTCGGCATGACAACCGGCCCAATGATGGAACAATATGCAAAATTCTCTGTGGATATGAAAGAAACTGCAGACACTTATTGGAGCGGCTGGGACAGCAAAATCAACGAAACAGCCGTTGCACAGTGCACGACGGCAGACGGCAGGTTAACAGGCATGCCCCTCTTAACCGCTGGCATGACAACTTTCCTGTACAACAAAACCGTAATGGACGAGTGCGGCGTAGAGAAAGTGCCGACTACATACGCAGAACTGAAAGACGCAGCCGCTAAAGCAAAGGAAAAAGGTTATGTATGCGTTGCCGTTGGCGCAGCAGACGACTGGGTAAATTCCGACTGGTTCATCCAGGCTTCCAACGAAATTGAAAAAGGCGCAGTATATGAAGCCGAAAAGGGCGAACGGAAATGGACAGACCAATGCTTCGTGGATACCATGCAGGCATGGCAGAATTTATTCAACGACGGGATTGTGGAGGACGGCGCCCTTGGCGTTACCACTTACCCAGACGCCCGGGACCAGTATTTCTTTGCAAGGAAATCCATGTTCTTCCTGACTGGGTCTTGGCATTTAGGGCCAACCTCCATCACCAATACGGAAATTGAAGGGACTGAAATTGGGAATAAAAAAGACGTCATCGGCATGGCTCCCTTCCCCTCTGCCGCTGAGAGCGGGGAACAGCTCGGAACCTCCGGCGTAGACGTTATGGTCTGCATGAACAAGGACTGCAAGGAGCAGGAAGCAGCCATGAAATTCATCGAATACCTGTCAAATGGGGAAGGGCAGCAATACTGGGTCAACAAGCTCCAAGGCTCCCCTGTATCAAACGAAATTACCTATACCGGCACAGTTGACGGGGAATTGCAGCAGCAATCCATTGACGAAGTAAATGCATATGTACAGAATGCGGCAGGGAACCGGAAGCTATCCAACAGCGAAATTGAAAAAGCAATCCAAGTTGCCATGCAGAATGTAGCAGCAGGCGGCGACCCTGTAAAAGAATTAGAAACAGTGCAGGGAATTGCGGACGCACAGTAGGCTTTCACTTTTTCAGGCATCCTGCAGGTTCAGCGAAATAAATAACTGACGCAGCAAGTGAAATGATATACAGGCAGGCACATGCAAGGGATCTACCCCCAATGTGCCTGCCTTTTCCATATTCCCACACCATTCCAGATAGAATTGACAGCCCCCAAAATAATGGTTATAATTTGATATTACTACGGCGGTTAAATATCGCAGCAGATGGAGATTTGGGCAAACAAGATGGTGCGATATTTAACCGCCGTAGCAATAACCAAATCTTTTACATTTACACACCCCGGAAAGGAGCCCCCATATGCTTGGAATATATTTCAGCGGGACTGGAAATTCCAGATACGCCCTCGAAACCTTCCTCCGCCACTATAACAGTTCAGCAAAAACCGTGGCTATTGAGGACAAATCCGCTGCCAAATTAATTGGGCAGCACCAAGAACTCGTTTTCAGCTATCCCGTACAGTACAGCAACATCCCTAAAATGCTAAAAGATTTTATCGAGCAGAACAGCCGCCTGTGGAATGGGAAAAGAATCTTTGTGATTGCAACAATGGCATTATTCAGCGGGGATGGCGCCGGGATTCTGGCACGCCATCTCCAGCGCTATGGGGCCCACATCACAGGCGGGCTCCACCTGAAAATGCCGGACAGCATTTCCGACGTGAAGGCATTAAAGCGTCCGCTGGAGCAAAATAAACTCACTGTAAAAAAGGCGGAAAGAAAGATAATCTGCGCAGCAAAACACATGAAGCATGGCAAACCGCCCCAAGAGGGGATTGGCTTGCTGCCACATTTTGCCGGGCTGTTTGGGCAGCGGCTGTATTTTATGGGTAAAATGAAGCGGTATTCCAATAAGCTCAAGGTTGATCCTGCAAAGTGCATTGGATGCGGACGCTGTGCAGCCTTATGCCCAATGTGCAGTATACGAATGGAAAAGGGCAAAGCCAAAGCTGGGGACAGGTGCACCATGTGCTACCGCTGTGTCAATTCCTGCCCAAAGCAGGCAATTACATTGTTAGGGAAAAAAGTTGTGGCGCAAGGGACAACCGAAACATATTTGGCGCCTTGATGGACGGCCCATTTTTCACCCCTGCCGTTTCATCCTCCGGGCAATTTCTTTTTTCTCCTCCGGCACTTTCAGGGATTCCGTAATCTTCTGGATTGCCTTATTATGGGTAAAATCATTCAGGGAATTTTCTTTCAGGAAGGGCAGCGTTTCCTCCGGGAACTCCCGGTAGCAGATGGATACCGCCCATGCCTGCGCCATATTGGCGTAATAGCCCCCCTGCCCTGCCTGCTGCACAGCATCCAATACCCTGCCAAGATACGTTTCATTAACATAGTAATCCAAAAGCTGCACCAGCGCAAAACGGACTTGGAACTCCTTTTTGCTGTCCAGGTAAGGCATAAGGAAGTCCCAAAATTCCTCCGGCTGCTGTTCCGCCAGCTTTATGGCAGAGCAGGCGCTGTCGCATACAGACCAGTTATTGATTTTGGGGATAAAAGCCTGCAGGTATCCCCTTTTTTCCTGCAGCCCCCCTTTTGCATAGCCAAGCGCCATCCCCTGCAGCATAATTTCCTCATAGCTGCTGTCCAGCGCATGGGACAAATAAGCCTTCCAATCCCCTTTGGCAAGCTGCTTTGCCATCTGGCGGAGCAAGGGCAGCCGCACGCCCAGGATATCCGTCACCCCCGGAAGGAGTTTGGCGGTAAACTGCTGGAACTTTGGTTCTGCCAGCAAGCTTAACTGTTCTTTAATCCAATTATTGTAATCATTTGTATTAAGTTTTTTTATATCCATCCGTCCTCTCCCAGATCATAGAAACATGAATTTTCCGACAAATGTATTATACTCCCCTCCGGCAAGCTCAGCAAGGCTAAGGTTCACACGGTAGCCGTACCACCTGCCTGGGCAAACACTAAAAACCATAAACTGCCCGTTAGGGTCAGCAGCCCGGAACATTCCATGAAAAATTCCATGTAACCCTTGACTTCCACAGGGAAAATAGCATAATATAATCCACATAAAAGCTGCATAACAATTATATTTAGGGGGTTATATGAAATACAAAGACAACCATGACGGCCAGTGCATGCCCAATTTCCCCGAAAAGCCTGCCAGCGCCGGCATCCTAACATACTTTGGCTACATCCCTTCCCCTTTCGGGCCGCTGCTGGCTGTAGAGGAGGAAAACGCAATTACCCATTTAAGCCTTTCGGATGGCGGGACCCTGCTGGGGCAGTTTCCCCCAGGTTCTATCAAGCAGCAGGACACACCCCTGATTGTTTCCGCCAAACAACAGCTAGGGGAATATTTCCTAGGGACGCGGAAGGATTTCCAGCTTCCCCTGCTGCCTTCCGGCACCCCATTCCAGCAAAAAGTCTGGGACGCCCTATGCACCATCCCTTACGGGGAAACCCGCAGCTATAAGGATATTGCCCTGCAAATCCAGAACCCCAAAGGCTGCCGGGCAGTAGGCATGGCAAATAACCGCAACCCCATTATAATTGTAATCCCCTGCCACCGTGTGATAGGGAGCAATGGGGCGCTTGTGGGGTATGCCGGAGGGCTTGGCGTAAAAGAGTGGCTTTTGGAACATGAAAAAAAATATCTACCAGAACCAGTAAGGAGGTAATTATGGGCTGTTTAGGAAATTTAATATGGTTTATTTTTGGAGGGTTTTGGCAGGGGCTTGGATGGACCCTTGCAGGCATCCTGTGGTGCATTACAATTATAGGGATTCCCATAGGGACGCAATGCTTTAAATTCGCTTCCCTGGCATTCTTCCCATTTGGAAAAGAGATCCAATATGGGGGCGGTACATTCTCCATCCTTGCAAATATTTTGTGGCTTTTGATAAGCGGGATTCCCTTAGCGGCTGCCGCTGCATTAAACGGCATCCTGCTGTGCTGTACCATTATAGGGATTCCATTTGGGCTGCAGTGCTTTAAAATTGCCAAGCTGGCCCTTATGCCATTTGGGGCAACGGTACGTTACCTTTAGGCGGGAAGCTTCTGCAGAATATTTTTGCGCTGCAGGTTTTCCAATCTGGCACTTGCCCCTTTCCCCTGTGCCTGTTAAAATAGGGCTATAATATTTACCAAAGAATGGGGTGCATCACATGGCACGTGACCCGAAGATAGTGTCTAAAAATATGAGCAAAATCCGCAGCCAGGACACATCCATTGAACTGCAGCTCCGCAAAGCCTTATGGCACAAGGGCTACCGTTACCGGAAAAATTATAAATCCCTCCCCGGCTCCCCGGACATTGTGCTGACAAAATATAAGATTGCCATTTTCTGCGACAGTGAATTTTTCCATGGGAAGGATTGGGAAGTCTTAAAAGTACGCCTTGAAAAAGGCAAGAACCCAGACTATTGGATTAAGAAAATTGAACGCAACCGGAACCGGGACTGGGAAAACGACAAAAAACTGCTTTTTCTGGGATATACGGTAATCCATTTCTGGGGGCAGGATATCTTAAAGCGCACGGAGGAGTGCCTGCAGGTGGTGGAAGAAACCATATGGGATTTGCAGATGGAGGAAGGGCAGCCATAAACTGCTGCCCCTCCAAGCATCTGCCCCTTACAATTTCATTGCTGTTTCATACGCTGCCCAAATGGCATCCATAATATTCGTAGGCTCTTTCGCATCCCCAATCAGGTACACATGCTCCCCTTTTATCTTTTCATACAGTGATGTTTCCGGGACATACCCAATGGAAACCACTACATGGCCAGCCGGGATTTCATGCCTGACCTTCATGCCCTGTGCACCCAGTACAAACATACGCTTCGCCCGGTTTGCGGCATTGGGGTAATTCTTTTCCGTTTCCACAACAGTGACTATGCCATTTTCATATTTTTCTGCCACTGCATTTTTGATTATTCTTACTTTATAGTAATCAAGCAGCTCCATCAGCATGTTATAATTTGCCGCAGACAGGCCAAAAACGTTGAGGATCGTTTCCGCCTGTTCCACAATGGTGACTTTCTTTCCGCCTTTTGCCAGCAGATAGGCAATTTCACAGCCTGTCAGGCCACCGCCGATAACGAGGACATTTTCCTCCTGGATTTTAGTATGGAGCAGGGTATCTACCGCATAGGTAACATTGGGGGAATCAAACCCGGGCGTATTGAGCCTGCGCTCGTGTGCCCCGGTAGCGACAAAAATTTCATCATATCCCTGTACCGTTTCCTCTGTGGCTTCCGCCCCCAGGTGCACGTTTACGGAAAGGTCTGCCATCTGCTTTCTGTACCATTCCAAAAGCTGCCTGTCCTCCCCTTTGAAATCCGGCGCTGCCGCTGCAATAAACACGCCGCCAAGCTGTTCTGATTTTTCATATAAATCAACGGAATGGCCCCGGAGCGCGCAGACCCGTGCTGCTTCCATGCCCCCTAAGCCGCCGCCGGCCACAAGGATTTTTTTCTTGGTTCCTGCCAGGGCAATGGCATAGCTTTCCTCACGCCCGCAGGCCGGGTTCACGGCGCAGCTAATATCTTTTCCCTGGAAAATGCGCCCTAAACATCCCTGATGGCAGGCAATGCATGGACGGATGTCCGCAAGACGCCCTTCGCGGAATTTATTCCCTAAATCCGGGTCTGCAAGCAGCGGCCTTCCCATTCCCATCATATCGATTTGGCCTTCCCCAATGGCTTTGTCTGCAAGTTCCGGGTCGTCAAAACGCCCGGCGCACACTACCGGGATGCTTACCGCCTTCTTCACTGCCGCCACGTCTTTCAGGTTGCAGGCCTTTGGCATATAAACCGGGGGATGGGGCCAAAACCATGAATCATAGCTGCCATTGTCGCAGTTGAGCATATCATAGCCATATTCCTCCAACAGCTTTGCAGCGGCTATCCCTTCTTCCAGGCCACGCCCCATTTCCTCAAATTCCTCCCCGGGCAACGCGCCCCGGTTAAAATCCTTCACATAGCTGCGTACGCTGTAGCGGACGGACACCGGGAAATCCTTCCCGCACTTTTCCTTAATTGCTTCTACAATCTCCCTCGGGAACCGTAAGCGGTTTTCCAAAGAACCGCCATATTCGTCCTCCCGCTTGTTATAAAACCCAATGGCAAACTGGTCTAACAAGTAGCCCTCATGGACGGCATGGATTTCCACCCCATCTCCGCCTGCTTCTTTCACAAGGAACGCGGCAGTGGCGAAGTTTTCCACATATTTCTTGATTTCTTCCTTTGTTATCCCCCTGTTTTTTACGGTTGGGTCCCATACATTCTGGATTGGGGCCGGGGCAGGGAGCAGCTTCCAGTCGTTTTCACTCTCAAGGTGTGCCGCGCGCCCTGTCATAGCCGTCAATTGGACGAAAATTTTAGAGCCCTGGGCATGGATTCCCTCCATCAGGTATTTCATTTCGGAAATGTATTCATCCGGGTAATTGACGGGGTTCAGGGCAGGCATAGGGATAATTGGAACCAGCCCCGTCACAATCAGGCCCGTGCCGCCTTTGGCGCGGGCAATGTAATAATCCGCCCCATCCTTGGTGTATGCGCCGGTCTTTACGTTCATCATCCTTGGGGAAAACACCCCCATAGGCATCATGGCAATCCGGTTGGGAACTTCCACATTCCCGATTTTGACAGGGGAAAATAAATGTGTAAATTTTGCAGGCATAAAAACCCTCCTTTTCTCTGCATGTTTATTCCCGCGAGCAATGAGCCAAGCAGCCGCGCTCGCGCGGATATTTGGCGAATGCCGCGAGGGTTAAATACCCCGCCCCTTGGGGCGGAAAGAACAAGCCAGGTCATACCCCGTAGCTTGCTGCGGGGTATTTGACTGGCAGCCCAGCCCTGCGGAACCTCCCGCAGGACTAATATCTTAAATCTTACCATGTAATCTTTGGAAATTCCATTGACACAGAATACAATTCGCCGAATACTATTTTGTTAAATATGCACAAGCCCTAACTCTTGTTGAAATCCAAAACATGATATGGTAAAATCCTGTTACAAGCAACGCCCATACTGCCTGTCCCTGGATTTTCCATACAGGCTGCAGCATCCGGCTATCCAATTGGAGGGAAACAGAATGCTTTTAAGCCTAACCAGACTTATTATTTATATTGCAGGAGCCTATCTTTCCCTTTCAGCGGGATGCGAATGCCGGAATTTTCAGGGCGGGCATAAGTTTATCAAGTCATTCCCTGCACGGACGCCGTACCAGCGGCTTTTTACCAAAATGCAATGTGAAAAAGACATGGGCAAAACTGGCATGGGGACACTGACTTACCTGGGTTATGCCGGCGTACTGGTTACCACCATAACAGGAATTTTGGCGCTGGTTTTGTACGCCTGCTTTGCCCTGGCAGGAAATCTTTATCTGGCAGACTATGCCGCTTTGCTCTGGGCATGTTTAGGCATGGGATGGGGAATGGTTTCATTCCTCCTTATGGGAATAGACAGCCTTATCAGCCGTTTTTTCTGACAATGCTGGCAGAAAGGCCAGATTCACAAATTTTTAATTGGGGGCACAATCACATGGGAGGACTGACAAACCGCCAAAAACAGGCGGCAGCCACAAAAGAAAAGATTTTCCGCTGTGCCGTAGGTTTATTTGCACAGAAATCATACGAAAATGTAACAATCCAAGACATCTGCACCAAAGCCGAGGTGTCTGTAGGGGCGTTTTACCACCATTTTGGCAGCAAGGAGCATATTATTAACGAAGGCTACCGCCTGTTTGACCAGCAGTCCGAAGCAAGGTGGGAGCAAGGGCATCCGGCAGACCCATTGGGGCAAATACAGTTCCTGATTGGGGAACAGGCCCATTCCATGGAAGATATGGGGGCAAGGGCATCCTTACAGTATTTTAAGAACCAGCTTTCCTGTACGGAAAAATATATCCTTGACCCGGAACGCTTTTTCAATAAGGCCATCCGGCAAGCCATCGAAGCTGCCGTTTCCGAAGGGATTTTATCTGGGAACCCAGAAGAAATTACAGAGGATATCCTTGGCGTCAGCCGGGGGATTATCTATGACTGGTGCCTGCATGAAGGGTCGTACTCCTTATGGGAACGGGAGCAGAAGGCGCTGAAGCTGCATACTTCTTATTACGGATTGGGGCAACAGCCATGACAAAGAAAGACGACGCATTTTTTAACCAGCTCTATACCGAATCCTACCCTCTGTTAAAAAGATATGCCATCAGCAAAATCGGGGCCAGCGAAGCAGAAGATGCCCTACAGGAAACCTACATTCAGGCATATCGGAACATAGGTCTTTTGGCAAGCCATCCAAACCCAATTGGATGGCTTATGGTTACCTGCAAAAATATCCTGAAAAAGCATCTTGCCAAGAAGGAAAAACGTTTTGGCGCCACCCTTTTCGGGGATGCCGAAGACATTTTGCAAAATATCCCCGCCATAGACAATTACGATCCCCTCTATATGGAAGAATTAAAAAAACTGTTGTCAGACAGCGATTATTTCCTGCTTGTAAAAAAATATGTAGAGGGGTATTCCATCGAAGAATTGGCAAAACAGCTTAACATTACCGACGGCGCCTGCAAGATGAGATTAAAACGGGCAAAAAAAGAAGCGAGAAAAAAATTAAAAATCTTTCTTTTGGCGTTACTTTTTTCTCTCTGTAAGGATTATATCAGATAAGGGGGATGGGAATATGGCAGAAAACTATAAGAATGACGTAGAAAAATTAAAGCACCATCTTACTATTTTGCTGGATGCAGAAACCAGCCTTCCTGCGGAACAGATAGATACCCAAAAGGCAGGGCGGATTCTTGAATTGATGGAGCTGTGCGACGGCCGCGCCGCTACAGACGGTATGGAAGATTTCGCAGCACGTTTTAACGCCCGCTGCCAAACCTCTGTGGAAGTGCTTTGCCCACCCAAAAAACATGGATTTGCTTCGCGGTTCCTGAAAATGGCAGCCTGTTTCCTGCTATTTTTCTCCCTGTTTTGCGGAACGGAATTTATTGCTGTAAAAGCGTTTGATTTTTCCATCATACAGTTCTTCCGCATAACCGCCAACCGGCTTGTGTTTGAAATAGACGCCCCCACCCCGGGGCAGGAGAACGCCATCCCTTCGGGCAGTTACCATGACTATGAAAGCCTGTCAGAAAGCTTAGGCCGTAACTTTTTGGTGCCTGACAGCGGCATGCCGGAAAGCTTAAAGCTGGAAAGCATCACATACAATGAATTTTCCGACAGTTTTGCCGCAGCATACCAGGGCCATGGCTCTTACGCTATCTGGGAAGCCTACCTGCCAGTCGGACAGGGAATCGTGGACTTTAACAGCCAAGGCCTGACGGCAATTGAAGAAAATATGGCTGCAGGGGACAAAACGGTATCCATCTACCAAACTCAGGCAGATGGCAGGAAAGCATATACAGCCACATTTGTGTATGCGGGCACCCTATATGTCCTGGAATCTGACCTCCCGCTGGAACAGATTACCACAATCATAGAAAAGGCAAAAAGCGTAAACAGCCCTTAAATGCACTGCACATGTAAGCAGGGACGATGTAAGGCTTTGTACTTGAAAGACACGAAAGGAATGGGTAGAAATGAAATTAAAGAAAACAATTGTAATACTGGCATTTGCCGCAGCATTATTCTGCATGGACGCAACAACAGCAACGGCAGCGCCCCGTGCAGAACCACAAACAGACACTGCGGCTGCGCACCAAAACAGCCTGGAGGATATCCCTTCCCTGCGTGCCAAACCGCCGTTTTCCTTATCTACTGCCCTGAAATTATCCAGGAAAAATAACAAGCTTTCTGTCGCATGGACTGTTACTTCCACCTGTAAAGCAGCGGAGCTTGGAATCCGTTCCTTAAAGCTGCAGCAGTATTCCAATGGCGTTTGGAAAACCGTAAAAACTGGCTCCTGCCTTGCCAAAAACCAAATGGTATTTACCTCGGGCTATTCCTATAAACATGCAGTGCACGGCTCAAAATACCGCGCCGTTGGAACCGCATATGCCATTGTAGATGGATGGGAAAAAATAAGGGCAGTCCAAACCAGTGAATTTATTTATTAATATCTGCCAGTACCCAACCCTGGTTTCCTCCCCCCTGAAAGGCGGTGATGCTTATGGATGCATAAAAAATCCATACAAATCATAGGCTGGCAACCTGCCGCAAAACGGCAAACGATTCATATGGATTACATACATTATAAATTGTTTCCAAACAATTATCAACCAAAAGTATCTGTATAAAACAAAAACGGAAGGAATGGTAGACCATGAAAAAACTGATAACTGTGCTGTTAGCAGCCATTTTATTTGGCACAGCAACCGCATCCCTATATGCAGCAACTCCGGCAACTGAATCCCAGGCTCCAAAAGATGGCGCCAAAACCGGGATTACAGATATCCAGGCGGAACAGCCCCATCTGGCAGATGCCCCTACATGCACACCCCAAGATGCAGCGCCAAAAAAGGAAGAAACTAAGCCAAAAGCCCCAGAAAACACAGCAGAAACCGAAGATGGCATACAAACAGAAGAAACCGGGCAGGAGCAGGAGGAAACCCCGGAAAACCTTCCCCAGGAAAATAGCCCTGCGGCCCCAACAGGCCCGGAAAGCTTAATTCCGCCAGACAGTGAAGCTTCTAATAAGGAATATACCATCCTTAAAAACTCCCTCATTCCCGACAATGAAAACTTCGGAGTGATAAAAATTGTAACAGAATCCTTTGGGAATGGAAGCTTCCTTGCAGAAGATTTGGGCACATGGCTCAAAAAACAGGATTTTTTCCATATTTCTGTCGTAGAAGATAACGGTTCCTACAAGACATTATACTATAAGGCCAACCTTGAAGCCCAAATGCAGGCAGAGGAACCATTTCCTTATGAAAAAGAAGCAGCCCCACTTTATTTTTCCTGGCTCGTGGAGGAGGGAGATCTCATCACCAATACAGATAGCTGCCTGGAAGCCGTCACTTCCGTGGAACCAGACGGGAGCTTCTATACCACTTATTCCCTCTGCACGGCATCAGAAGAAAATTAAGCTGGTATATTCAAGGCGGCATTGGATTTCCCATACATAAAAAGACAGGAGGGAACAGGAAAATGCACAAACCCCAGATTCGCAGATAAGGCTGGAAAAGCTTGCCGTAGCCGAGATGAGAATCAATACTTATTAATCCAGCATTGCCAGACAGTTAAGAATACTATCTGGCAATGCGTCAAACAAATTATATGCACTAATCAGGGCGGCAAGCCCTTTTCAATTCCCGTATCTATCCATCCGGTTCCATGTTTCATTGCCCGAAATACGCGTCCACGCCATCGGCAATCCCTGCTGCAAGCTGGTTCTGGTAGCTGTCTGCCGCCATATTCTGGTCCTCCGCAGGGTTCGTCATAAATCCCATTTCCACAATTGTGACAGGGACGGTACACCAGTTTATGCCGCTCATGGTATCCGTTTCCCAGATATATTTCTTATTTGCCCCCGTGGCGTTTACCGCCCCGTCCAGCACACACTCCGAAAGGCTCCTGCACTGGCTGTACAGGCTGCCCATAAAGGGATTGGAGGAGGTGGGGCAAATTGTCAGGATCCCATTCTCGCTGCTGTCGTCAGAGCCATTGGCATGGACACGGATAAATGCATCTGCCCCGGCATTGTTTGCCACCGCTGCCCGCTCGCTGTTGCTGATATTGACGTCATGGCTGGTCCGGACCATTACGACCTGATAGCCCCTGGCCTCTAATTCCGCCTGCAGTTTCAAGGAAACTGACAGCGTCAGCTCATATTCGTTCAGCCCCGTCACACATCCGGAAGTCCCGCTGGCAACCTTTGCCTTCGTTTCCGACGCCCCAGGCCCGATAGGCTCCTGCTCGCTGTTCCCTTTTCCCTGATGGCCAGCGTCAATTACCACCAAAAAGCCATTGTCCTTCATTTCCGATTTCAGCATCAGGTATTCCGACGCCACATAATACTCTTTCCCATCCAATTCCACCGCGCTCCAGGTCCCATCGTCCGCTGTCCGCACAAATTCACTCCTGCGCGCCGCTGTCTGGTACACCTCGCTGTCTGTAGAGGGGGCCGTCCGCACATTGACGGAAGACGTCGTGACTACTTCCTCCCGGCTGTACACTGCCGTTTCTTTATTTAATGCTGGCGCTTCCGGCTCTTTTGTTTTCCCATCCTTTTCGGAGGGATCCCCTGCCCCCTGGGCTGCCCCGTCTGCAGCGGAATCCCCGCTGCCATTTTCAGAACCTTTGCCATCTGCCGAAGCATCCTTTGCGCCATCTTTATCTTTGGAATCTGTCCCCTGGGCTGTCCCGTCTGCAGAAGAATCCCCTGTGCCAGCTCCTTCTTCCGTGCCATCCCTGGCTGCTTCGGAATCCCCGGAACCGCCATCTGCATGTTCCTGCCCGGATTCGGCATCTGCTTTCTGGATCCCAGCCGGCTGTCCGTTTTCAGCATTTTTGCCGGAATTCCCACAGCCGCTTAATGCCAGCGCCATGATCAGCAAACACACCATCCATCTCTTATATATTTTCATTTCGCTCCTCTTTCTTGTGCGAGTGTGCATATTATTTTTTGTCTTATAGGAAGACGCTTTCACGCTTTAGCGTGGCAAGGTCTTTCCTATAAGATAAAAAATACAGCGCACCCGCAAACCTCCCTGATTCACTGCACAGGAAGCCCAAACATTACGCTCCCTGATTACTGGTTGCAGCTAACAATCCCTTCTTTGGCATCCAATGTGACATAAGCCCCGGTTTTCAGGACGGTAGTGGCATTTGTCGCTTTTGTAATCACAGGGATATCAAGGCTCAGCCCTACGATCACCGCATGGGAGCCTGCCCCGCTGTTCTCCACAATCAGGCCGGATGCTTCCCGGATTTGCTCCATCATTTCATTGGTTGTATCTTTTGCCACAATAATGTCCCCGGCCTTGAAATGCTGCTGCAAATCTTGTACGTTTTTGCAGACGCAAAGGCTGGCGGACACGGATTTCTCATTAATCCCTTCCCCTGTCAGCAGGATATGCCCAGCGATATGGACTTTCAGGATATTGGTAGTCCCCGGTACGCCCAAAGGCACGCCCCCGGTAATGACCGTAATATCCCCCATGGAAATCAGCCCGGCCTTTTCCACCACATCCACGGCATATTCAAACAGCTCGTCCGCATCATCCTTTTCCTCCATCAAAAGCGGCGTCACGCCCCAGGAAAGGTTTAGCTGGCGGCACACCTTGGGGGACATGCTCCCGCCGATAATAATGCAGTCCGGGCGGTACTTTGAAATCATCCGCGCCGTCCGCCCTGACTGGGTTACCGTGATAATCGCTGCTGCGTTCAGATCATTTGCGGTGGTACAGGTCGCATGGGAAATCGCATTGGTAATATCCGGGTTGCTCAGGTTCTGCCTTGCCTTAAACCTGGCTGTATAATTGATGTCCTGCTCGGTGCGGGCTGCAATTTTCACCATAGTTTTCAATGCTTCCACCGGATACATGCCTGCCGCAGTTTCCCCGGAAAGCATAATAGCGCTTGTCCCATCATAAATGGCATTCGCCACGTCGGTTGCTTCCGCACGGGTTGGCCTTGGGTTTTTCATCATGGAATCCAGCATCTGGGTAGCAGTAATTACCTGCTTTCCAGCTTCAATTACCTTTTTGATAATCATTTTCTGGATGACAGGCACGTCTTCCAAAGGAATTTCCACGCCCATGTCGCCCCTTGCAACCATAATCCCGTCAGAAACCCGGATAATCTCGTCGATATTGTCTACGCCCTGCATATTCTCTATTTTAGAAATAATATTGATGTTATGGCAGCCTTTTTCCTCAAAAATTTTCCGTATCTCCAATACGTCGTCTGCCGTCCGCACAAAAGATGCGGCTACAAAGTCAAAATCATTTTCAATGCCAAATACGATATCTTCATAATCCTTGTCGCTGATATAAGGCATGGACAGTTCCACATTTGGGACATTGACGCCTTTTTTATTGGAAATCATGCCGCCGTTCACCACATGGCAGCTTATGTCTGTGTCCGTCACCTCGTCCACGCCCAGCTCAATCAGCCCGTCGTCTATCAAAATCCTGCATCCAGGAGCCACGTCTTTCACCAAATCTTTATACGTAATGGAAACGCGGTTTTTATCCCCTAAAATTTCTTCCGTTGTCAGGGTGAATTTCTGTCCTGCCTCCAGCTGCACCTTGCCGCCTTCCATGTCCCTCAGGCGGATTTCCGGCCCTTTGGTATCCAACAGGGTCGCTATGGGCAGGCCCAGCTCCTCCCGGAGCCCCTGAACTTTTTTCAGCCGTTCCCCCTGCTCCTCGTGGGTACCATGGGAAAAGTTGAACCGGGCCACATTCATCCCTTCTGCCATCAGCTGTTTTAATACATCGCCTTTGTCTGTGGATGGCCCTAATGTGCAGATAATTTTTGTCCTTCTTAAATTTTTCATGGTAATCTCCCTCCTAAAATCACTTATGCACTAACGTGCCATTGATTTTCTTTAATTCCCCGCCGGAAGTTTCCAGCCTTGTAATCAGTACGCTGCGGACCGCTGAATTGCCGATAAAGTCAATGGCGGCTTCTATCTTTGGCAGCATGGTCCCTTCCTCAAACTGCCCTTCTTCCATATAGGCTTTGGCCTGGGCTACTGTCATTTCATCTATAGGGGTTTCCTGCTCTGTGCCATAATTCAGGCAGGCCTTCTCCACCCCTGTCAAAATCACCAGGCAGTCTGCATCTATCAGGTCAGCCAGTTTCCCGGCTGCGGAATCCTTTTCAATGACTGCGCTTGCCCCTTTCAGCTTATGCCCCTGGGCAAGTACCGGGATTCCCCCGCCGCCGCAGGCAATCACAATCTGGTCTGATTCCAGCAAAGCCCGGATTGCGTCAATTTCCACAATGTCCACCGGTTTCGGGGCTGCCACAATCCTGCGGTATCCCTGTCCCGTCTTTACCACATGGTTTCCCTTCTTTTCTTCCGCTTCGGCTTCCTCTTGTGTCATCACACGCCCGATTTCCTTGGTGGGATGGTAAAATGCATCGTCGTATGGGTCTACGCACACCTGTGTCAGGATGGTGGAAACCGGCTTGTAAATCCCCCGGCCCAGAAGCTCCGTGCGGATTGCATTCTGCAAATCATACCCAATGTACCCTTGGCTCATGGCAGAGCAGACGGACATGGGCGTTGCCGTGTATTCCGGGTAAATCCTGCAAAATTCTGACATTGCCGTATGGATCATGCCCACCTGCGGCCCATTGCTGTGGGAAATGGCTACCTGGTAATCGTCTTTAATAAAATCTACCACGGCTTTTGCCGTCCTTTTGGTTGCGCTTTTCTGCTCTGGCAGCGTAGTCCCTAACGCATCATGCCCTAGGGCAATTACTATCTTTTTCTTCCTCAAATGAAAACCTCCCATCGTTCCAAATCTGCCCTGCGGCGGGCGCTCTGGCACATACTATGAAAAATCCCAATTCCACTGTATCCCTCTGCAAACCGAAACGCCAATCTGGACTGTTCCAGATTGGCATTCCCGTTTTTCTTATGTTAATTTTACCATACTTTCCAGTAATTTGGAAGGAAATACTTGTTAAAAAATGATTTATTTCATCCGGCTGGTTACTGTTCACACCCATGGTGTTCACAGTAACAAATCCGGCCTATTCATTCTTTTTCCCAAGGACTGCCGTAAGCTCCTGCTCCTGCCATTCCCCGTTCCTGTTAGCCTGGATTTTAATTGTCACCTCAGTTCCGGCAGCATAGTACCGCAAAATTTCTTCCAGGCCATCCCTGGACCGCACTTTTCTTCCGTCAAATTCCGTCATGACATCTCCCTTTCGGATGCCAGCCTGTTCTGCGGCGCTGTTTTCTTCCACATAGGTGATGTACAGGCCTTCCGGAATGCCAAAGCTGTTTGACATGCCCTCTGTTACATCCTGCCCATTTACGCCAAGATGGGAAGAATTGGATTCATCCACTATTTCCCTTGTAATCAGATCATTGATAATCGGCTCTGCTGTAGAAATGGGGATGGCAAAGCCCATGCCCTCTACCTGGGTATCGTTGTATTTTACAGAATTAATCCCAATGACTTCCCCCTTCATGTTCACTAAGGGGCCTCCGCTGTTTCCTGGGTTAATGGCTGCGCTGGTCTGGAGCAGGCTATTGGTAATAGCCCCTCCTCTTTCATCTTCCACTGTCACTTCCCGGTTCAGGGCGCTGACAACGCCTGTGGTAACAGACTGCCCATACCCCAATGCATTCCCGATTGCCACTGCCCCCTGTCCTACCCGGACGTCATCCGAATTCCCCAAGGTGGCTACTTTTATTTTCTCCATGGTTTCTGCCGGGATATCCTTAATGGCAACGGAAATCACTGCCAGGTCCGTGCTGGGGTCTGTCCCCTTCACCTGGGCAACCACTGACTGGTTATCTGCAAAATTTACAGTAAGCTGGTTGGCATTGGCAATTACATGGTTATTCGTTGCAATGTAAATTTCATCTTTTGTCTGGCTTATAATAATCCCGCTCCCTGCGCTCTCTGTTTCCTGTGAGAAGGAACGCCCGAAGAAATCGCCGAACTCCTCTGTCCCCATATTTGTAATGGAAACTATGGATGGGATAACATTGTCCACAATATCAGCCACATCATTCACTGTGGTTGCCGTGCTGACGCTGGTTCCGGGGATTCCGCTGTTGGTCGTCCCATCTGTGTTCCCTCCGCCCCCTGTGGTAGTTTCCAATTGGGCGTTCCCTTTGCCGCCTGTCAGCTCAAAGGCAAGTCCCGTTCCATAAAACACAGTCCCGGAAACCAGCCCGAATACCAACGCAAGGGCTGCGCATTTTGCTACCGCCATGCCAAACCCATGGGGCTTCTTCTCACCGGCGGCTTTCCGTTTCCTTTTCTGTTTATTCTTCCCATTTTCCGGGATAGGGTTCCACTGGTTCTGGTAAGGGGCTCCGTTGTTTTGGGAACTGCTGTAATAATTCCCGCCGCTTTGCGTGCTGCTGTAAGCTTCCCCGCTGTTCTGGGATGCACTGTAAGGGCTCCCCCCTTGCTGGGCAGATTGCCCCGTGGTGTAGAACTGCTGGTCATTCCTTGCGTTCCCATTCCCCTGGGCGGAGGCGCCGCCTGCAACATAAGTCCTTTCATTGCTGCCTGCCCCGCCGGAAATTCCCTGTTCCTCCTGCCGCTCGTAGTAATTTGGGTTGCGCTCCTGGTTTTCCTGGTTTAAGTAGCTGTATGAATATAAAGAATCTGATTGGTTGCTGAGATTGCCATTGTCATTATTCTGGCTGCTGCCGTTAAAATTGCCATCCATAACATTTTCTCCTTTCGTTTCCCTTATTTTGCTCTTGCTTCGTTTCTAATAAGCAGTTTACGGAAAATTTGTGATAAAAATGTGACAACAATTTTAAAAAAGCGTGATAAAAATTTCTCCGTCAGCCCCTATTCCACCGTCACGGATTTCGCCAGGTTCCTTGGCTTATCCACATCGCATCCCTTGCCTACCGCCACATAATAACTAAATAGCTGCAGCGGGATAATTGCCAGTGAATTGGTAAAATATTTATTGGTCTGCGGAATATAAACCACATAATCCGCCGCTTTTTCAATTTCCCGGTTCCCGGCGTTTGTCACGGCAAGGACAAAAGCCCCCCGGCTCGTCAGCTCCACCATGTTGCTGACAGTCTTTTTATAAAGGTTCTCCTGGGTCACCACGGCAGCCACCAGCGTCCCTTCCTCAATTAAGGAAATCGTCCCATGCTTTAACTCCCCGGCTGCATAAGCTTCCGAATGGATATAGGAAATTTCCTTTAATTTCAGGGAACCCTCCAGGGAAATAGCGTAGTCAATCCCTCTCCCTACAAAAAATACGTCCTTCGCCGCAATGTAACGGTTGGCAAAATGCTGGATTCTCTCCTTATTGCTTAAAAGCATTTCAATCTGGTCTGGCAGGCGCTGCAAATCCTTAAGGTACCCTTCCACTTCCGCTTCGGTAACCTCCCCCCGTGCCTGTGCAAATTTTACGGCAAGGAGATACTCCGCAATCAACTGGGCCGTATACGCCTTAGTGGTTGCCACGGCAATTTCCGGCCCTGCCCAGGTATACATAACCCTGTCTGCTTCCCTTGCAATGGAACTTCCCACCACATTTACAATCCCCAGGGTCTTAACCCCCTTCCGTTTCGCTTCCCGCAGGGCTGCAAGGGAGTCTGCCGTTTCCCCAGACTGGCTGATAACTATTACCAGTTCGTCGTCCATTAAAATTGGGTTCCGGTAACGGAATTCCGAAGCCAAATCCACCTCTACCGGAATCCTTGCCATGCCCTCGAACACATACTTTGCAGTAACGCCTGCATGGTAGGCAGAACCGCAGGCCACAATATGGATTTTGCGGATGCCGCGGATTTCTTCCTCGTCCATGCCCAGCTCCTCAATCACAATGGAGCCGTCCTTAATCCTTGGGCTTAAGGTATCCCGCACCGTCTGGGGCTGCTCGTACATTTCCTTTAACATGAAATGCTCATAGCCGCCCTTTTCCGCCGCGTTGATATCCCAGTCAATGGTGGTGGATCCTTTCTGGATTTCCTCCCCATCCACGTTGTAAAATGCAATCGTTTCCCCGGTTAAGACCGCAATTTCCTCATTCTGGATAAAATAAACGTTCCTTGTATATTTTAAGACTGCCGGCACATCAGAAGCAATCAGGTTTCCATCCTTCCCATGGCCTACAATCAGCGGGCTGTCCTTGCGCACGGCATAAATATGCCCTGGATGCTCCTTGAAAATAATCCCCAGCGCATAAGACCCCTCCACCCGGTGCATAATCTTGGTAATGGCTTCCACCGGGTCGCCCTTGTAGTAACGGTCCAAAAGATGCGCCACTACTTCCGTATCAGTGTCGGAACGGAACTGGTATCCTTTTTCTTCCAGCCGTTTCCGCAGTTTCAGGTAATTCTCAATAATTCCATTGTGGACCACTGCAATGGTTTCCGACTGGTTATAATGGGGGTGGGCATTGGCCCCGGAAGGCGCCCCATGGGTTGCCCAGCGGGTATGGCCAATCCCAGAGCATCCCGGCATGGTAGCCCCGTCATGGGTCAGCTCACTGAGCACTTTCAAACGGCCGACTGCTTTCTGCACCTGAATCTGTTCCCCGTCATATACGGCAATCCCCGCCGAATCATATCCTCTGTATTCCAGCTTTGAAAGCCCATCCAATAAAACAGGCGCCGCCTGCGATTCACCAATATAACCTACAATCCCACACATGTGTCCATCCTCCTGTCACTCTTTACTCTTTGCATGCACGCCCGTCCTGTATTCAATCTCGTCGCTAATGCCCTGCACGCTGTCCGTCACCTGATAACTTGTAGTCCCAAACAGGAAATCATGGAGCTCTTTTACATTAGAAGCCAAATCTGCCGGAATGACACAATCCTGTTTGCTTCTCTGGTACGCAATATCTACCACCGCGCTCCCAATCTCAAATGGAAAACCTGCATTTTCCCCCAGTTTATAATTAAAAGCATCCGTAGCAAGGCTCACAATCTGCCCTTTATCCAAGCTGGTCTTAATCTTGGGGAACACGGCGTCAATCAGTTCATTTATGGTTCCCATATCGGAGGACAATGCCTTTTCCACCATCTTTTCCACCACAAGGCGCTGGCGTTCCGTCCGCTTAAAATCGTCCCCTATGGTGTATCGGATTCTCCCAAAGGAAACTGCCTGCACCCCGTTCAGGTTATAAGTGCCGGCCCCTGGCAAGGGGCTGTAATCTTTCCCAGTCACCTTGGAGGTTTCAATACAGTAATTATTCAGATGCCCAGCTTCTTCCCCTGTCACTTCAATTTCCACGCCCCCAAGGATGTCCACTGCTTCTGCCACTGCAGAAAAGTCAAATGAAATATACTCCTGGATATCCAAGTCAAGGTTCGTGTTCAGCATACGCACCGCCTGCTTAGGGCCGCCCTTTGCATAAGCCGCATTTGCCTTGCTGTAGGCTTCGGGGTTATCCAAATCCGCCATTTTCATAAATGTATCGCGGTACACGGATACCAAACGTACCTCTTTTGTCTCTTTATCAATCCTTGCTACCATAATCACGTCGGAATTGCCGCTCTCATAAGAACCTTCGTCCCGGTTATCCAGCCCAAACAGTGCAATGGTAGTATATTCCCCCAGCACGTCCTGGGTTTCCTTGGGAAGCTCCACCCTTACATCCTGCCCCCGGAATGTAACGTCTGTGTTCAGCTTATCCATTTTCCCGTTAGCCCAGACAAAAGCCAATACGCCCAATAAAAAAACAATCTCAATGATGACTATGATCAGCTTAAATTTTCTCCTCTTTCTGTTCCTGCTTTTCTTGCTGTCAGGCTTCTGACCCTGTATTTTACTTTCTTTCGCCATACCTTCACCCTATCTGTTTTCGCTTACTGTTTTATTGTCCCATCTGCCCCGCATTTTTGGGCACAATTAATACATATGGTCTATATTATAATATTTCAGGCCATTTATCAACCGTTATTTTTCTTGAAATTTCCAAAAAACCTTTGCTTTTTCTGTTGAAACTGTAGAATTCTGACAAAAAAATAACCGAAAAAAACGATACGGTTTCGTAACATTTTACCAATTCCATAGTGTTCCATGCTGGAATTATTCTCTCCATGCCTGCGGTATAATAACAGCTTTTTTTGCAAAAAACAGGATTTTCCAGCAACGTAATCCCCTAAAACCCCAATCCACTGGTCGTGCATTTCAATCTTTCCGGGAATTGGGAGGACTGCCGGGAGGAGTTCCCGCCGGAAAGCCATACAGCACCCGATATAGCTGTTTTTCAGCATATTTTTGAAAACGCCCGGCCCCGAGCCCCGGTATTGGAAGAAAGATTCCATGGTGATCTGGCAGCCGCTTCCGGCTTCTGGCACGGGACTGCCTGCCCCTGCATGGCTGCCGCCGCTGCCGGAAAGTCCTTCCTTGGGGGATCCTTCCTGAAAAACAGCGGCGTCATGGATAACTACCATGGCTTTCTGCCTCCTAAACGCTTCCATGACCTGCTTTACCTTATCCGGCATCCAGATATCGTCCTGGTCTGCAAGGAAAATATAGTCCCCTTCCGTATGCCTTAAGGCATGCTCCACATTTTTCTTAATCCCCTTCCCCGGCCCTTCCACTAAACGGACGCGGGCATCCTGCCTCTGGTATTCCCGGATAATGCCAAGGGTCTGGTCGGCGGATCCGTCATCAGAAACCACCAGTTCATCCTGCTCCCCAAGCTGGGGCAGGATAGACGCGATCTGCTCCCCAATATACTGCCCCCCATTATAAGAAACCATCGCCACGGAAATACGGGTTTTCCTTACCATAACTTCCACCCCCATTTCTGGAAATACCGTACCATGGATGCAATATGCATGTTCCTCAGCTTCCTGTCCTTATGGGACCCGCGCTCCCATTTATGGATCACAGTTGTATAAGGGCAGTACCAAAGGCTGCTCCTCTGGTTCACCTGCCTGCACAGGTCCGCATCTTCCATATACATAAAATAGCGTTTGTCAAACCCGCCCAGCTCCCGGAACAGTTCCGTGCGGATAACCAAAAAGCTGCCCTGGGCAAAAGGCACCGGGAAAGGTTTCCCATAATCCATCTCCTGCATGGTATGGTATGCCTGCCGCTTTTTAAAACGGGAAGGCAGGAACATGCGGATTCCCATGTCCATCACCGTCAGTTCCCGCCGGTAAACCGCCTGTAAGTTCCCACTCCCATCCGACAGCCTGGGAACCGCCATCCCTGCTCCCTGCTCCCGCATAAAATCCAGCAGCACGGAAAAACTGTCCTCTGTCAGCAGAATGTCCGGGTTCACAATGGCGTGGAACTCAGAATCCAGCCTTGGCAGCACATAATTGTGCCCGCCCCCAAAGCCCAGGTTCCTGCCCGGGGCAAGGTACTCCACTTCCGGGTATTCCTCCCCCAACGCCCGCAGCCCATTTTTCTGGCTGCTGTTATCCACAATATACAGCCTCTTAGAAACAGCGGCAGCGGTACATTCCAGAATGGAACATACCGCAGCCCTTACATCATCCTCATCATTATATGCAACAATTGTAATTGAAATCTCTGTCATGACGAACCTTTACCTGCCAGCACCACCCAGATCGTACGGAATAAAATCCGAATGTCCATCCCCAGCGACCAGTTGGAAATATATTGGGTATCCAGTGCTACAATCTCCTCAAAATTTTTAATATCGCTCCTTCCGCTGACCTGCCACATCCCAGTCAGCCCCGGCCGGATGCCCAGCCTTGCTTTGTGGTGGAGCTCATATTGTTCAAATTCTTCCTCCGTAGGGGGCCTTGTCCCAACCAGGCTCATATCCCCTTTCAGTACATTCCAGAATTGCGGAAGCTCATCAATGGAAAATTTCCTCATAAACCGGCCGATGCCAAAAATCCTTGGGTCGTTCTCCATTTTAAACATCAGCCCGTCCATTTCATTCTGCTCCATCAAATCTTGCTGCATCCTGTCCGCCCCTACCACCATGGTACGGAATTTGTAAAATTTAAAACGCCTGCCATTTTTCCCGATTCTGGTCTGCTCATAAAAAATCGGCCCTGGGGACTGCACCTTAATGACGGGCGCAAACACCAGGAAGGCAATCCCTGCCAGAAGCATCCCAACCAGGCTTCCAAAAATATCCATGCACCGCTTGATGAATACCTGCCTTGTGGTTGCAATTTTCATGCTGGTAGTCAGCACCATGTACTTCCCGCACCGCTCTACCATTTTATTGGGCATAAGCTGGGATTCCCGCACAAGGTTGAAATGCACTGTCAGCCCCAGTTCCAGCAGCTCATTTGCCAATGCTTCGCTGCTCTCCCTTGTATTTCCGTTAATAAATATCTCGTCCACTACATTGATTCGGGCATATTCCAAAAAACTGTCCGCAGAAGCCACCACCGGGACGCCGCAGATTTCATCCCCAATCCGGTCCGCATCCACAATCACCACGCCCGCCACTTCAAATTCTTTATACCTGTCATGCTGGAAATCATACACACATTCCTCTGCATACCGTTCTTCCGTCACTACCAGCAATTGGGAAAATTTCTTTCCCCGTATCATGCGCTGGCGGATATAAATTTTCCACAAACATCTGGAAAAATATTCCACTACTACCGCAATGCACCAAAATACAAAAATAATCTGCCGCGAATAAATTTCAGACTGTTTCGTCGCCCAAAGGTAAACCGTAATAAATGCAAACACCAGGCTGCAATGCCCTATCACAACCTTTAGTTCCTGTACCCGGTTCCTCCGCAGGATTCCCGTATACGCTTCAAAAAAGAATACGATGCAGATATCCACCAGCAGCAGCACCACCGCCAGCCTGTTATAATAATCCAGCAGCATCGGCAGTTTCCTGATATCCCCCAGCCGGATGAGGCAGGAGCCATAAAAGGCCGCTTCCAAGCATATAATGTCTAAAATCAAGAAATCCAGATGCTTTACCCAGCTCTTTTTCTCTTTCTTATACATAATCTTCTGTCCCCTAAGTAGTTCTACGGATCCATCATACATGATTTCCCCATGGGAAAACAATGGAAAATATCTTAAATTTTCATTAATTTATGATGTAACGTTAATTTTTCGTTTTATTCCGTATGTACAGCCAGCTTTCTGAATAATCCTTCCTCTGCTGCTCGTCCATTTCGCTGTATTGTGAAAATGTCAGCTTGGAAGGGAGCATTTTGGTTCCGCCGCACTTGTGGCAATAGATTTCTTTCCTCCGGGATACAGTTGTAATGCTGCCGCATTCTGGGCAGATAAATACTTTCATCATATGTTTATTCTCACATCCAACCTTGTAATTTTGATTCACTCTATTGTAGCATTGAATTTGGAAAAGGGCAAGTGGGAGAGTAGGGGCAAAATATTTAGGGGATAACTCCCCGCCCCATGCAATCTGAAGCCACCGGATTGCCCGTTTTTGTTGGATGTGTTTTGGCATTTCTCTATCCCCTAAAATTACGCTATCTATATTGCTTATTATATCTATATTTAATATTTTTATCTGGTTTTTAGTTTTCAATTTTATAGGGAAGCGGAGATGCTGTGCTTTTCTGCAGCACCGTTGCTCCTGCCTTGCAGCCCTGGGCGCCATCAGCCGCCAATCCCCGCCCTATGGCTTTAAGGCATAGTTGCATTTTTTTAAGGAAAAATTAGGATTGTAATAAGGATCCCCCTTTTTCAGGAGGGTGATCCATCGGGTGCGTATAAATTCGATTTCCTCGCCAAACCTGCGCACTTTTTCCTGGGTATCTTCTTCCCCCCGGGTCTTAGATTCGTAATGGTAGGCTTCCACAAAGGGATTGTATACCACCAAATAGCCTGCTGCAACTGCCCGCAGGCAGAAATCCAAGTCGTTGAAAGCTACGGACAGTTGTTCCTCTAAGCCGTGGAGTTCCTCGTAGAGTTCCCTGGAAACCATCATACAGGCTGCCGTTACAGCGCTGTAATTAAGCTGGATGGCTGCTTTATGGTAATACCCTTCCTGCCCGCGCCTTAGCCCCGGGAACATGTTGGCGGCAATGCCGTCTATGCCTACCACTATCCCGGCGTGCTGGACCGTATTGTCAGGGTAGTACAGGCGGGCGCCTACGATGCCTACCTCTGGCCGCTGGCAGTTGCCAAGGAATTCTTCCATCCAGCAGGGCGTAATAATTTCTATGTCATTGTTCAAAAGAATATAGTAACTGCCCTTGGCAAAGGATGCGCCGAAATTATTGATTGCAGAATAATTGAAGCCTTCCTCCCAGACTGCTATCTGGACACGCTGGCCGCCGGGAAGCAGGGATTGCCCCTGGCAGGCCCTTCTTTTTTCCATAATAGCTGCCCCCTGGCAGGCCCATTCCTTTTGGCTGCCGCAAAGGGGATTTTCCCCAAGAAGTTCCTGATAATAAGCGAAGGTTTCCGGTTCCACGCTGTTATTTTCAATAATAATGACCTCATAGTTCCTGTAGGTGGATTTCTGGATAGAATCCAGGCAGCGGCGGAGCATGGGGGACTGGTCCTTATTGGGAATCAGTATGGAAACAAGGGGTTCCCCTTCCACCTCATATTTTACCCGGTAAAACCCAAAATGGGGAAGCTGGACGGCTTTGCCCTTCCTCCCTGTCCGTGCCAGATGCTCCTGCACCGCCCGCTGCCCTGCCTCATAAGCATACGTTTTGCTTAAGGGGTTGTCTGCAGTGGAATTGCTGTGGACACGCCAGTGGTAAAGCACTTTGGGGATATGCCCTGTTATTTTTGCAATTTCCGTACAGCGCAAAATAAAGTCATAGTCCTGGGCCCCGTCAAATTCCTCCCGGAACCCGCCAGCCTGCTCCAAAACATTTCGTTTTACACACAGAAAATGGGTGATATAATTATTGGAACACAATAAATCCGGGCTGAAATCTGGCTTAAAATGGGGTTTTTTGTGCTTTAGCCCCTGCCGCTCCTGCTCCACCTGATCCTCGTCTGAGTAAATCACTTCCATTTCCGGTTCCCGGTTTGCCAGCAACGCTACTTCATACAAGGCTTCCGGGGCAAGCAAATCGTCATGGTCCAAAAAACCTACCCAATCCCCCTGGGCTGCTTTTAAGCCCTGGTTTGTATTGCCGGAAATGCCTAAATTCTGCTCCAGATGGCGGTAGAGAATCCGCTTCTCCTGATATTTTTCACAATAACTGCGGACGCAGCCTTCCACCTCCCCGGTGGGGGTTGCGTCCATTAAGCATAGCTGCCAGTTCCCATAAGTCTGGGCACGGACAGAATCCATCATTTCCAACAGGTATTTCTCCGGTGTCTTGTAGCAGGGGGCTACAATGCTGACTAAGGGCTGCACCGCAAGCTTCCTGCTTTGTTTCCTCTGGCGTTCCAGTTCCTCCTGCGTTGGCTTATGGCGCTCAAACCATGGGGCATACGGAACCTGCTCTGGCTCCATCTTGTCCCGCAGGCGGTTAAAAAAAGCTTTGGCGCCGTAATGTTTGAAATAGCGGATTCCCTTTTTTATCTTGTAAGGTGTAATTTTCATGTGGGTTCCTTCCTATATGCATCCTCCATTGTATTGGAAAGCAGTCTGTTCGTCACTACTATTACAGGGTCCTTCCCCACGCCTGGATATTTTGCCAGCCAGCATCTGGAAGATGCACTGGCACAGATAAAATATCCTGCATTGGAAAAGAACCCTGCCTGGGCTATTTCGCTTTTATGCCTTTTCTGGGGGAATATGAGGAATGTTTTTCCTGCCCCTGGTTAATGGAATAAGCCCTTATTTTATAGTAATATTTTTTCCCGGTTTTTACCGTTTTATCCGTCCATGAGAGGGTGGAGTTTTTCGTAAGCTTCTTTACCACCTTGTATTTGCCATTTTTGGAGGTAGCCCGGTAAATTTTGTAGCCTGCTGCATTGCTGTCCTTCTTCCATTTCAGCTTTACCTTTCCTTTGGAAGCGGTAACGGAAGTCACTGCCGGTGTTTTCAGGGCTGTTTTTACGCTGAAAACAGTGGAATAACTGGAGGATTTCGTCCCCGTGGACGCTTTCACAAAAGAACGTATTTTATAATAGTAAGTTTTTCCTGTCTTGATGCTGGTGTCGGACCAGCTTACCGTTTTATTTTTGGTAATGGTCTTTACCTTCTTGTAGGTTCCCTTTTTGGAGGTAGCCCGGTAAATGTAATAGCCGTCAGCCTTGGAATCGCGTTTCCAGGTCACCTTTATTTTCTTGCCGCCGGAAACGTATGCCTTTTTCAGTTGTGGCTTTGCCATCTTAAGCTCTGCCGTATTCACCGAGGTATATTTGGAATAATAATTCTTCCCATTTACAGAAACATAGCCCCGGATCCGGTAGGTGTAGGTATTTTTAGGCTTTACCGCAGTATCTTTGAAGCTAACCGTCGATTTATCTTTTATGGTCTGGATACAGGTGTATTTGCCTGTCCCGGTTTTCCGGTAAATCTTGTAGCCATCCACCGATTTCTTTCCCCAAGATAATTCTATGGTCTTGTAGTTCTTGATTTTAAACGTATTCCATGTAGTAGCTGGGACGGTAAAATCAAGGGTTTTTATTGAGGAATAGGAGGAATATTTATTCCCGCTGCTTAATTTCATGTAAGCGCGCACCTTGTACCGGTACAATTTCCCGGGCACAATGGTTGTATCCTCAAAGGACCGTGTGGCTGCGTTTGTGGATTTTATCCTTGTAAATGTGCCGTCTTCCCCTTCTGCACGGTAAATCTGGTAGCCTTGGGCTGCAGCCACCTCATTCCATGACAGCTTCGCGGAAACATATCCATTTTTTTGGGCAGTTACGGTTGGCGCGTTTAAACCTTCTTCCGGCTTCGGGCATGGGGAACCTGGCATATTGTTGTACACCGGGACCTTAAACACAAAGCCGTTATTGAGGATCCCCATTTCCTCATAGCCTTTCCGCACGCTCTTGCCCTCGCTGTACGGCCCTAAGAGGTTCTGCATATACTGATGCCAGTACAGCCCGTTATAAGAAGGGTCTACATCAAATTTCTGCAGATACAAGGTGTCCTGCCCTTTGAAAATATAATCAGAAGATACCGACTTCGCGCCGCCTTCCAGCGCCTTATAACGGGTATCCCAGCCATTGTCCTTGGCTTCCTGCAGGCCGCTCCGGATCACTTCTTCCCCGATCCCAGTCGCCCGCCGGTTAAAATAATTATAATACCCTTCATACCCGGGATAAGTGCCGGAAATCAGGGAGGAAGTCCCAGACACCCCTTGCTCCTGGCGCACACGGCTTGCAAGGAAATAAGGGCTTACTTTCAAATCCTTGCCAATCTTCATAAATGCCTGTGCATAAGTAATCCCGCCTTCGGAACCGTCTTCCAGTTTCTTATGGGACATAAATGTGCCGCTTAAGATTTTTTCCACGCCATCTTCGGTATGGTGGTCCCCATAGACAAGCTGCTCAAACTGGAACACATATTCTTCCTGCAGAAAGTTCCTGGGATCCAAAAAATACTTGACAATGGACTCGGACGCCTGCACCCAGTTCGTCCCGTTCTTAATTACCCATTCCCCAGTTTCCATATTATAATCTTCTGGGGCTGTGGATTTCCATGTATCCGGCTGGTAAGTTTCCACTAAGTTGACGCCATTTTTCATCTCAGCCGCCAGCACGTCCGCCCATTCCAGCCCTGTATTCATAGGGACAAATGTCCAGTTTGGATGTGCCTGGATCAATTTCTGGATGAAGGACTGGTAGCTGCTGGGGAAAGCAGAAACCTGCGTTGCGCCCCGGGCGGCGCCCCTGCTTAACGTCCCCACTGCATAGTCCGGCAGGTACTGGGCTTTCCATTCCTCCAGCCTGCTGTCTGCCGTCACCACATACTCGCTCTGGATATAACCGCTGTACGCTATATCATTAGAAGCAAAACCAATCTGGAACCAAAGGCCTGTTTCATTCCACACTACGCCTTCCAGTTTGACCTGTGAGCCGCTGGTAAGGGAATTTATTGCTACGGCTTCCTGGGATGGCTCCTGATAAATTGGAAATTCCACATCATTTGCCAGAACCCCGTACATATCGTATTCCTTTAACAGCCCTGCAAAGGCTGCTTCTGCCTGGGAAAAATCAAATGCCTGTGTTTCCGTCAGTCCTTCTGTGGCGCCAGCCCCTTTTTCATCGGCTTCCTGAAGGAACAACGGCTCTGTACCTTCTGGGAGCGCTTTTTCCTGTGTGCCCTCTTTTTCTTCTTTTATACTTTCCAGGCTGCCGTTTCTTTCATCTTGGGGTTCTGTGCCTTCCGCAGTCCCAGCTTCTTCCCCCTGGGTTTTCTCTGCGCCTTCCGCAGTTCCGGCTTCCTCCCCTTGGGCTTCTGTGCCCTCTGGTTCCCCAGCTTCTTCCCCCCGGGTTCTTTCTATGCCTTCCGCAGTCCTGGCATATTCCGCTTCTTCCCTTTGGCTTTCCTGCTGGCTGGCATAAGCAAGGCTGCCAGCGCCGTGGAAATCAGCGGAAACGATTGCTGCCGCCAATAGAATGGCTGCAATTTTCCTGCCTTTTTTTAACTTCATATTCCATTTTCTCCTTTTCTGCACATAATTTATCGGCATATCCCCAGATATTTCCAATCATTCTGCACTGGATGCCGTACAAAATTTGTTTTTAACCATGTACTAATTCGCCACCTGGACTGCAGCCGGCTCTGTAGTGTCGCCAGGCCCAGTTTCCCCCTTGTACTCCAATATGGCTGCCACTTTATAATAGTAGGTTTTCCCTGCTGTAACATTGGTATCTATATAGGCAACTGTCCCTCTGCCTTCCAAGGTGGCAATGCTTTTATATCCGCTGCCCGGTTTCGTGCTGCGGTACACTACATAGCCTACCGATTTGGAAACCTTCTCCCAGGCTAACTCTACCTGCCCTGCCTGGTCTGAAATAACAGCTAAATCCTCTGGAGCTCCCAGCACCCATTTTTCCAAAGCCTTGCTGTAGGTCCCATACCCAGTGTTTTTTCCGGTTTTAATTGCGCGGATTTTGTAGTAATACCGTTTCCCAACAGACGTATTGGTATCTGTAAAAGAGGTATTGCTGCCCCCCTTGAGATTGGCAATTTGGGTGAACTTCCCTCCTGCCTCCTCGCTGCGGGTAATCTGGTAGCTGTTCGCCCCGGCAACCTTTGCCCAGTTCAGCGTCACGCCTTTTTCCCCGGTAGCCATGGAAGTCACGGACACTCTTTTGATATTCCTTGCAGCGACTGGCTTGGAATTGCCGCTGTAATTAGGCACGCCATTTTTCGTCACCACGCTCTCAATGGCGTAGTAATATTTTTTTCCCGTGGAAATGGTTTTGTCAATGTATTTCAAGGTGCTGTTCTTCTTAATCTCCGCTACAACCTGGTAGGTCCCTTTCTCGGATGTACTGCGCTTCACCCGGTAGCCAGTAGCCTTGGGGTCTTTCTTCCATGCAACCTCCATGCTTGTGCTGCTTTTAGACCGTGCATACACCATGGACGTGCCTGTGATGGTTGCACCGGAAGAAGCGCTGCTGTAGCCGCTGTAGCCCAGCTTCTTGTTTACCCGGTTTAAGGCCTGTACCCGGTAATAATACTTCCTTCCTGTTTTTAGCTTCTTGTCCACATAGCTGACGGCAGTCCCCGACTTAACCGTAGCAATTGTCCGAAAGCCCTTGGCCTTGGATGTGCTCCGCTGGATCCGGTAGCCATAGGCATTGGAAACCTTCCTCCACTTAATTTCAAGGGAAGTTTTCGTTTTAGAGCTGACGCTTAAAACTTTCGTCTTTTTCACTGCCCAGCCGGAATACGGCTTGGAATAGCTGCTGTAGCCATTTTTCTCGCCGCCCCTTGCCCGCACCTTGTAATAATATGTAGTCTGGGACTCCACATCTCCATCAATATAGGAAAGCTGCCCTGCCTTTAAGGTCTTAATCTTCTCATAGGTGCCATCCTCAAACCCACATCGGTAGAGCTCGTATTTCGCGGCATCCGCCACCCCGCTCCAAGTAATTTCAATCTGGCTGCTGTTTTTCGAAACAGTCTTAGTCACCTGGGGGCTGGCTAAAGTTTTCCCGGAATGTGCATTGGAAAACCCAGAAACCTTTTCATCCTTAAACACCGTGCAGACTTTATAGTAATAAGCTGCCCCTGCCTGGGCCGTGCCATCATCATATGTAAGCTTACTGCCGGGAACCGTCGCAATCTTGGAATACTTCCCATCCAAAGAGCTGCTCCGGTAAACCTGGTAGGAAACCGCATCTGTGACGGCATTCCATGTAAGCCGCAGCTTTGTGCTGTTTCTGGATTGCACCGAAGAAATTTCCGGCGGCGGCCCTACTGGCTCTGGCGCTGGATTGCTGCCGCCCCCGTTCCCTGCCAGCGACAGCCCATAATACTTTGCAATGCCCTGTGCATCTGCTACCCCCAGTTTTTTCAGCTTCGCATCTGAATTCAGGAACTGGGTAACGTCATTGGAATTGCTTAAAAATGCATGTTCAATCAAAACCGCTGGGAAACCTGCCAGCTTGCTCCTGCGGATAATTGCAAGATAATCTGCCAAAGAACCGTCTGGGTACAGGGTATTGGTTGCCGAATTGCGGATTAAAATTCCACTCGCCCATGTAGACAGCCCCAAAGCTGCCAGCTTCTGGTAAATTTCGGTTGCCAAGCCTTTCCCCGCTTCTCCAAGATCCGGCCGGTAACTGCCATTAGGGTAATAAACCCCTACCCCTTTGGCTGCAGCACTGGGGCTGGCATTCAGGTGGAAGCTGACGTAAACGTTTGCTTTTTTGGCTGCTGCAAACTCAACCCTTCTTGCGTTGCATGTCCCACTATCTACAATATTGCCCCCATTGGCACAGGCTTGGGTTTCCCTTGTCATATATATGGTAATGCCAGCATACTTCTGCAATTCTTCTTTGCAGTATTGGGCAATTTTTAAAACCAAATCCTGCTCTTTGTATCCATAATAAGACGCCCCGGAATGGGTACTGTCATGTCCCGGGTCTAAGACAATTACCATCTTATTGGCTGCCCCGCGGGCCATCCCGCCTTGTGCCCGGGCTTTCTGGGCGCCAGCTTCTTCCAAAACGCTGTCCAGCGTGCTTTCGGAAACGGGAACCCCATTTTCATCCAGCGTCACCACGTTTGCTTCTACTTCCTCCAGCAGCCCTTCGTCCAGAAGCACTTCGTCCGGCTCGGCCTGCACCTGCTGGTTGACGCCGTAGACAATCTCCATGCCCAGCTCTGCCAAATCTGCCTGATACTGTTTCCCGCCCTGTTTCCAGGAAACCCTGTCCAGCCGGTAAATCCCAGCCTGCCCTTCCTGCGTATATTCCATGGAAAACCGCACCATATTGCCTGCCAGCCCTGCTGCTTCCGCTGTAAATTCCTGTCCGGCATCATTATGGTATTCCAAGGCCGCCCTTTCCACCGGGATTCCGTCTTCCCCAAGGCTTGCCGCCACATTCTGGATGCCTGGTATCCCAAGTTCCTCCATTTCCTGCATCATAAAATTCAGCCGGCCTTTCTCTGGCTGTTCCTCCTTGCCCTGCCCCCCGTTGGCTATTCTTGCTTCTGCCGGGCTGGGAATTTCCGCTGGTTCTTCTTTTGTCCCTTCCTTGTTACTGGAATTTCCTGCTGTATCAGGGGTTTCCCCCAAATCTTCCTTTGTCCCTTCCTTGTTACTGGAATTTCCTGCTGTATCAGGGGTTTCCTCCAAATCTTCTTTTATCCTTTCTGTGCTGCCGGGGGCTGCTGTATCCCCTGTCTCCCCTGCAACATCTTCTCCCAGGGCCTCCCCTGCCAGTTCCGGCAGTTCCGTTTGCCTGCCATCCCCGCCGTATGCCTGCACCTGCATACCCATAGAACCAACAGCCATGCATACGGATAACACCAATGCCACTATCCTTTTCGATGCTTTCATCTTGTACACTCCATTTCTTCCCATGCTTTTTAGGGTGTGATTGAAAAATGCTTTCTGCCAAATGCCTTCTCGCAAAATGGGGATGCAAATGGCAGGAATGATTTTTCAAACACGCTCTAGCAGGTCTGCCTTTTATCCTAGCACAATTTTACCTCCAGCACAACTATCTGCCAAAAACTTACAAATATTTTACAAGGTATTTCCTATAGAAGCAAGAAAGAATCCTGCAAAGCAGGATTCTCCGCCTGCGGCGGGTCGCTTTGCGACAAATTTCATACCCGCCGCAGTGCGATAAGAGCTTTTTTATTCTATAAGAAAGATACTTTCACGCGTTAGCGTGACAAGGTCTTTCCTATAGAATAAAAAAGTGGGCAAGCCCACTTCAGCTCCCCTAACCCCTCACTCATAAGGGGGCTTGAACACTTTGCGCGCCGAGCACAATTGCGAAGCAATATTTTACCCATTGTGCGAGTACCCTCGCTTCGCTGGGGCAGACCCTGCGCATATTATTTTTTATCTTATAGGAAAGTCATGGACTTTAACACTTTACAGTAACACGATCTTTCCTATAAGATAAGAAAAAACGCCTGCGGCTTTGCGTCCCCACAGGCATTTCCTATTATTCGTCTTTCATTATAATACAATTTTTCCCGCTGTTCTTTCCTATATAGAGCCTGCGGTCTGCCCTGCGGATTAATTCATCTACATCCTTCCCTGAAATTTCCCCACGTTCCGATAAGCCAAACGTCATAGTTACCACAATCCTGCTCCCCCCTGCGGAAAGGCCTGTATTCTGCAGCTCCCGCTGCACTTTGTCAACGACCTTCAAGGCATAGGAACGGCTGCCGAACACAATCATCAGGAATTCTTCCCCGCCCCAGCGGCTGACATAATCCTCCTTGTCCACCGCCCTCTGCATACTGGAAGCCACCATTTTCAGGACTTCATCCCCGGCTTCATGCCCATAGGTATCATTGACTTTCTTAAAATCATCAATGTCCCCCATCACCACGCAGTAATCCTCCCGGCAAATGCCTTCCCAGGCCGCCAGCATACTCCTCCGGTTCCTTAGCTTCGTCAGCCCGTCATAGTCCGCCAAATGCTTTAGCTCCTCTGTCTGCCTGCGCAATTCCCTGCGGTTCGCTATCAATTCCAGAATAAACATTTCAGAAAATATCGTTATGAAAAAAAAGCATACCAAATGGTTAAAAAAGGAAACCCAAAAAGCTGTTTCCTTCGTATAGGCATACAGCGGCTCCCCCAGATAGACGTACCTGCGCAGCAGCAATGTTGCAATGCAGTTTGCCCCTGTATAAAGGATGACATACTTCTTAGGCTCCAAAATATCCCCCGTCATGCAAATCATATAAAACAGCATGGGTATCATCACCAGATTATAAAGGAAAAAACCATAGATCCATCCCAAAAGCACGCAGGCAGCCAATCCATGGATGCAAGTGGCAAAATATACGACGGTAATCCCTGCAAAATAATTCCCGCTGCGGTTCACCGCATACAGCATAAAAAACTCTGCGGCCGCGGCTGCAAAGCTGACGCCTGCCAGAACCTGGCAGCCCAGCAGGATCCCAATCCCTGTCAGCGCCAAATGCACAGCGCCCATAAATGCCGCCATAAACCGGAACTGGTCCCCGCCTGCTATCCTTGCTTTTCCTATTACAATTAAAACTGCCTGTTTTAGAATCCCTGACATGCTTTTGTCCTTTTTACTTCTTATATTTTATTTTCCATCTGTTTGTCGCATTTCCAGCCAAGCCGGAATACATTTTCCTGCCAGCCTTGTTGTATGCATCTACATAGAAATAATACGTCTTTCCTTTTTTGAAAGAAGTTTTGCCAAATTTCTTTACCGTCAAACTGGTCTTTTTTGTCGTGGCGCATTTCTTAAACCCTGACTTCTGTTTCGTGGACGCATATACCTCATAACGGTCCGCCCCCTTAATGGTGCTCCATTTCAGGCTGATTCCAGATTTCGCGGATTTCAGCTTGATAATTTCCGGCTGCGGGCAGAAATAAGCCCAGTCAGACCATTTCCCTAATAATTTCTTCCCATCTGTAGTAATGCAGTATCCCCGCACCCTCATTTTGAAAAAGTTGTATTTCTTGAAACCTGTATAAGAAATAGATGCCGTATTTGACCCCTGGTCTTTCGATTTTACCTTCTTATCCTTTGCCTGGTATGCTGTCCAAACCTCCCATTGGAACCCGTCGGAACATTTCATAGGTTCAAAATCCACTGAAATTTGGCTTAAATTATACCAATAGTACTCACAGAACGGCTTCTTGGCCTTTCCCGGAAGGACTGGGATGCCATAAGTATGGACATAATTGTACCCTACCGCCTGGAAGCCTGTTTCACTCCTCCTGACAGGGTAAACATACACTTCATATTCTGTATCCTTCCCAAGCTTGCTTAACGTTACCTTTGTATCTGTGACTGGAACTTTTGTAGCATCCCTGGCGGAACTGTCCTTATACTGTACCTCATAGCAATTAGCTCCGGCTACCGGGCTCCATGACAGGCTGATGCTTGTTTCTGTGGAGCCTGTATGTTTAAAATCTGCCGGCTTTTCGCTAGGCGCTGTCACTACCTCAATGGCGTCTGATGGGGTTCCGTATTCCTTTACCCAACCGCTGCCCGATACATATTCTTCATAAAAAGGAACCACCCTCAGATAATAGGATGTCCCAGCGCTTGGAATGTCATATAGATAGGCTTCCCCATTTGAGGTTTCACGCCATGCCTTATATGTCCCAGACTTGCTGTCGCTTAACTGGACTTCATAGCTTACCTTATTATCCAGCAGCGCGCTGAATGTGACGGTGACAGAATTTTTGCCTGCCTCCGTCTGTTTTAAGTTACTGACCTTCCCGGAAGGCGACGCTGCTTCCGCGGTATCCCCCATCCCAAACAGCATGGCAAACATCAGCGCCAATATGCCAATCCTGGCTGCATTCCATAATTTTTTCATACGTTCCTTCTCCTTCCTTGCTGGGGGACGGTGCATTTCCAGAAACACGTTTCCCCATGCAAAAACCCTGATAACACATTAAAAGTTCCTGTTTCCATGATACCAGTATTTACCCTGTGGTGTCAACTTTTCCAAATAAATCCTAATAAAATTCTTCAAAACTTGCCTTGGAAGTGCTATAATCATCTTACCCTTAAACAACCGCTGATATAGATTACATGATATAGATTCGTATCGGGAGAAAAGAAATCATGAAAACATTTTCTTTAAACAATATTAAATCATTTAGCTGCTCAGATGAAATTGAAATAAAACCTATTACCGTATTCGTTGGGAAAAACAGTTGTGGGAAAAGCAGCCTTTTACGTTTTCCAGTAATGTTAGCCCAGACATTTCTGGATGATGCCCTTACCCCACTGCTTCTATTTGGGAACTTAATTGATTATGGCAATTACGACGACGTTTCCTACCGGCATGAAAGCAGGCCGATAGGGTTCCGGATCACTTTCGGCCAAGAATTGGCAGGGGCAATCAGGCGCAGAAATCCTCTGCACCGATTTTCAATTGATATGGATGATGGAGCGGTAACTGCAATCAACAATATGGAACTAGAAGTTTCTATTGATAAATCAGAAAAAAAACTGCAGGTGCGCAACTTAAAACTATGTTTTGAAGGGAAAAAATTATGTACCATCCACAGAACGGATAACAAATACCTCCTTACGCTCCATCAAATTTTTGTCCGGCCAGCATGGAAAGATGATAGTATTGAATTTTCCCTGCCCAAAATGGCCTTCTATAAATTTATACCACTTATTGATGAAGATGAATTAATAGAACAGTACGCGAAAGAAAAACATTTATTCAAAGAAAATGATGAACCTGTATTTGCACCAAACTTCCTGTTCAACGCATCTGAATACATTGATACTAACATCCGTGAAGATGCACAGCAGGAAGTGCATATGCTTTACCAAACTTTTACCATTATAAAAGCATATTTTAGGAGTATACAGGAACATTTACAAAACGAGGCGAAAAGAATCGCATATATTGGTCCCTTCAGGGAAAACCCAAAACGGACCTACCGGGATTCCGAAAGCAGTTTTAATGACGTAGGCGTCAACGGCGAAAATACAAGCATGATTTTACGCCAAGCAACACAGGGAAACCGGGAATTATTAGAAAACGTATCCGAATGGCTGACTAAAACCATGGGCTATTCCTTGGATATCAAAGATATCGGAAACGATTTATATAGCCTGATGGTTTGCGGAAACCAGGAAACAGACAATATCATAGATGTAGGGTATGGCATTTCCCAAGTTTTGCCAATTGTAACGCAGCTATATAATAACAACGATTATCGGCAGAATCCCTATGGAACACGTATATCCAAACGGAAAACAGCAATATTTGAACAGCCGGAAATACACCTTCACCCAGCAGCGCAAGCCCAATTGGCAGATTTGTTTGTTGATTGTATCACAGATAAAAAAGGGATGCTCCACCGCCTCTTAATCGAAACCCACAGCGAGCACTTAATACGAAAACTGCAGGTGCTGGTGGCAGACCCTGATATTAAAATCAGCAATGACCAAATAGCAATTTATTATGTGGATAAAGATGAAAACGGAGATTCCCATGTGGAAAAAATGAACATGTGCGATAACGGCCAATTTGAAAAAGCCTGGCCTACAGGTTTCTTTGATAAAAGCTATGAATTAACAAAACTGTTAATGAAAGCAAACAGCAAAATACTAAATCAGGAGCAGCAGGATGATTGATGTCGTAGTGTGTTACAGTATTTTGGAAAAATGCAAATCTATTGATGCATTTTCAAGCGATACAGAAGGTGTGCCAAGGGCTATGCTGACAGAAACCCAATTGGAACAGATTATTTAATACCCTTAAAAATAAGGCTGAGGAAAAACTATGGAACTGAAAACACCCTACAAGGTAAAATGCTTAACATGCGGGACAGAGAACATCCTTGACATGGAATTAGAATGTGTGGGTTCCTATGAAAGAAACATGGGGCCGGAATTAGAATATATGGCTGCATTTGACGGTGTGTGCCAAGGCTGTGGGGAAGATATCCTTGCCCAGATAGAAGTATGGGAATATCCAGTTGGGACAGTCGAAGACTATATCACAGTCACTAAGGGAGCTGAAAAAACAGAAGAACCAACATTTATTTCACATTATATGGCATAGGGCAGGTGCAGCGCACCTTTTTGACACTCGGATCTTACAAAATAATCTAAATGGGGTTGTTGCAAAATGCAGCTTACATATTACTCCTGCGTAAAATTCTACGATATTTAACCGTCGGAGTAATACAATATATAAATGAGATTCTTACATTCTGAATACTATATTTTGTATATAACAGATATCTTGCAACAGCCCCATCCAATTCTAAATATTTATTTTTCTAAAAACATATCTAAAAATGCACCTCACTATTTTCAGACACGCTCTAGTACCCGGTAGCCGACCGGATTGTTTCGCTTATGCCTTTCACCGTATCCGAAGGCGTATATGTGTCGCTGTCATACAAAAATTTATGCAACTGCGCCACATTATTTGCCAAATCCACAGGAACCACCGCATCCCCGGCGCTCCCTACATTTCCGGGAGTTGCCTTGTCAAATGGGAACCCGGTATTTTCCCCCATATGGTACTTCATTACATTCCCAGCCAGCCCCAAAATTTCTGTCATGCTTAAGCTGGTGGAAATCTGTGGCAGCATTTTGTCCAAAAGGCTGTTCAGCGTCAGGATATCGCATTGTTTTGCCTTTTCAAACATTTTCGTAATTACTGTCCTCTGCCGCTCTGTCCGTTGGTAATCCAACCCGACATAACGGATTCTCGCATAAGAAGTGGCCTGGACCCCGTCTACATGCACATTCGTCCCCGGTGAAACCGGGCCGCTGTTATGGCCAGTCACCTCGTTGGTTTCCACGATATAGCCATTCAGCCACTCCGCTTCCTCTGGCGTAATATCCAGTTCAATGCCCCCTAAAGAATCAATGGCATCCACCAATGCGCTGAAATCCACGCTGACATAATCTGTAATATCCAAATCCAGATTTTTATTCAGCATCTCAATGGCCTGTTTTGGCCCCCCATTGGCGTAAGCCGCATTGGCCTTGCGGTATTTATCTTCACCAATGTCCAAATACGTATCACGGTATACAGAAGCCATTCTTATTTCCCCGGACTTCCTATTAATACTAACCACAATAATGGTATCGCTGTTCCCCCGCTCAAAATTCCCAGTGGAACGGTTGTCCAACCCAAACAGGGCAATGCTGTCAAAACCTTCCAGCGTTTTCTTTGTATCTATGGACAAATCATTTATCTTCACATCCTTATCACGGATTGAGATTCTGTTCATTTTTCCATATTTGCTCCATCCATATGCCACAACCAAGGCAACCAAAGCCAGAAAAATCAGCAAGATTGATAAGATAACCCTGCGCTGGCGGCGTCTTTTCCGCTTGGTTTTCTTCTTTTTCTTCCTAGGGTATTCCTCTTGGTACCTTGTATTTCTTGCCATTCCGTTTCCTCCTTATCAGTTTCTGTACTACCCCGTGAGTATAACACAACCGCAAAATTTTTTCTACATCCATATCATTAATTTTTTGCCAGAAATATAAGGCATGCTGAGAAATGTATTGGGCATACTGCCCATGTTTCAGCGCAGCGCAAAAACCCTGTACTGCCCCGTATCCCCTACCGCCTGGCAGCCCAGCCTCCCCAAAGCCGCATCTGCTTCTTCCGCAGAAAAATAAACCAGGTAATTGCAGTGCTCCTTCTTTGCATATTCCAAAAGCTTCTTAAAATCCACCTCCGGGCTGTTGATGGCATTATAAATGCGTTTGCAGTTTTTATTCTGGAACTTCCCTTCCTTTGGGCCATTCCGCCCATAAGGCATCCGGATACTCCCATCGTACTGGCGGATATAGGGCAAAAGGTCATTTACCGCAACTACTTTCCGTTCTTCCAAATTATTTTCACGGGCATCCTCATTGACAATCTGGCATACATCTACAACGACTTGCGGAATCCGGTAGCGGTTTTCTGCGCCGCTAAAATTTTCCGGCGTGTAAACCAGCGTCCCAGTCACCATAATGGCTGCCGCCATGCAAAGGACCAGCCCATACCTTTTCCATGTAATATGCACCTGCTTTAAGGAAAGGGCAAATGCATACGCAATCACAATGGGGAATGGAAGGATCCAGAACATCCTCCAATACACACTGTCGCCAATGCAGTAATCTATAATAACCTTCGCCGTAACCGGGAAGAAAAAAATCCCCCAGAACAGCAGGGAATGCCCAGACAGCAGGGAACTGTTTTCCTTTTCCTTTTTGGACTTGCTAAGGATATTCAGAAAAAGGACTGCCGCAAAATACAGCCCCAAATGCATTCCCACACCTTTAAACTGTAGATAGGTTTCCCATGTATTTTTTATGATTTCCCTCATGGACGCCCTCCATTTTGTATATAATACCTGCTTTCAACGCACCAATAAATATATCCCTGCACACACTAAATTCGGCAGACAGCACAGGGCAGTATAAACCAGCGGTTTTAATTTCCGCTCCCGGGCCGTGTAAACCAACCCAAATGTCCCCAGCATAATCGCCCCCAGCATAATTCCCATGGAAGAAACCATACAGCAGGCGCACATCAGCAGAAACGTCAGGCACCAATCCGCCCAAACCGCCTGTCCCGAAAAAAGCTGGAACGCCATCAGGCACACCATCGGCGCCAAAATTCCGCAGAACACAGCCTTCCCCTGCCAAATGCGTACTAAGGCAAACATCCCCTGCGTGTACACGGTATATCCCGAAAACATAAGAACTAAAATCAGGAAAAACAGGAAATATTCCGCATACTTCCGGTTCTCCGGGAACAGTTTTTTGGCAACCAACGCATAAATGCTATATGACACCAATACTAAAATTACAGCCAAAACCACATGGGCTGTAATAGCCGGGTGCACCCTGCTAACCCTGCTTAAGAAAGCCACAAAGGAAAAGAAGGGGGACAGCACATAACGGGACGGCAAATTGCCATACTCTGCCCCTGTATAGGGGTTGACAGAAAAAATAGTATCAGTGGCAACTGCAGTAGACGCAGCCCCCACATAGAAGGCGTCATCCTCGTCAATGTGCATGTATTTGGCATATATATAGGCCTGTCCTAAAATCAGCAGCAGATTGCCTAGGCCTACCGGCGACATGCCCTTCATGGAAGCAGCGCTGCCCCGCACCATCCGGGCCAGATCCCGCCAGCTCAGGACTAAGGCGGCAACCGCCAGCAGGCAGATTGTACCCCCGTAAATAATACATAAAAGGCTTAAACTCTTTCTCTGGAAAATCAGGGGCAGGGCAATCATTTCAAAAAGCCCCCATAAGATGATGTAGCCAGCTGCCCAGCTTAATAGGCAGCCTTGCCTTTCCTCTGGCAAAAATCTTGTGTACAGCATCCCAACTATCCATGGGACTGTTAATAATAGAAGGAAAAGGGCTGCTATGTTGATGGTTGGTGTGTCTATATACATGAGAATTCTCCTGTTTTGTTGTTTCTCTTTTATTGTTGGTGTTGATGGGAAGAAATATCCGCTTTTTTAGATGAAATCTTTATTTATGATACCTAATAATTGGAGGAGTGTCAACCTTATGAAAACAAGAAAATATATAAAACTTTGCACCTTTGAGCTTTTATACATAAAAAAATAATACATAATAAAATTTATCTAACATCATGCATAAAATGGCTTTTCAAAATATTCCCCTCATTAAATCTAAAAGACCAGCTTTCCATAAATCAGCCAAAAACTTTCGTCTGTTTTCAATATAAATATTTCATCCAGCTAAAATATTTCATTTTGCTAAGTGCAATAATTCCCATAGCCAAACATGACGAAGCAGCAACAACAGCAATAAAATATTTCCATGTGCCCAACCCCCTGAACATGATCAGAAATAGGCCATGCCCTAAATAAATCAATGTGCTCATCTTCCGTAAAAACAAAGAAACTTTATCAGTTACGGGAAGCTCCATATCTTTTACAAGCATAAAAAAATAATAGATACATGGCAAAACAGAAAACCATAGTATTCTTGAAGCCGTCTGGAAATGGAACACCAGTAAGCTCCCCTCCATTATCAGGCATGCCACGGATACTGCCAACATCACCAATTCTTTTCTTTTTTTACTATCTTCATATACGGAATTTTTAGCAATCAGCATCCCCATTGCCCCATAGGGAAAGGCATAAAACAGCCCATTCCTACTGCCAAGGAAATCATGAATTTCAAATTTTGTTAAACTATAAATCATCGGAGCCCATGTTGATTTCACACAGCCAAGCAGCAAGACTCCCACAGAAACCAGGAATACCTTCCTGCTATCCATAACTTTCATAAGCAAAAATACAATAAGAAACCCGACCACGCTTCCCCATAAATACCACAAAGAATGTCCATTCCCTTCCCAAAAATATCTCTCCAGAATTTTCCTAACCGGCATCTCCTTTAAGATTAAGAAATCAAATGGAAAGTAAATCAATGACCATATTATATACAAAGATAACATCCTCTTGATATATAAGGCCATTTTCCTATCCTTTATCCAGAAAAAATAACTGCTTGCCACAAAGAAAAACGGGACGCAAAACCTCGTGATTAACCCAAACCCATAATCAAGCCACATATTAAATCCAAATGGTTCCGTATGGATACCTACCGTCAAAATTGCCATGATTAGCTTAGCTATATCAATACTTGGATTCGCCTTTCTATCTGCTATTTCTGTTTTCATTTTTAGGCAACAACTCCCAACTCCAATACAGTATCCACATATGAAAAGGTGTAAAATCTTAATCAACCAATAGACTTTACACCTTTACTTCCAAACATATATTATCACAAATATGATACAGTTACAACATATTTTCCCTTTTTACTTCTCACACTATAAAATTTAATTAACCAAGCCTCACTATTTAGGTAAAAGATTAACTTTTAAAAACCTAGTAATCCTTTTTTCAAAAACTTCATGTAACACAAATGCAATCACAATGCAACTCCCCCAACCTAGCAACATCTTGATACCATTACTCGTAATTACAAAATGAGCAATAATTTTTTTGCAGAGCCAATTAGAATATAATTGGGCCAAAAAAAACGTATAAGACATTGAGCTGAAATACTGTAACAATTTGGATTTTTCTATCATTTTGCTTTCTACTCCAGACATTCCTAACAGCATCAAAGAAAATAAGGGAAGCCCAATCCAGCTATAAAACATATAGTTCCCAATTTGTATGTTACGCTTTACCGCTGCCGTAACGCATATGGTATAAATAATCCCTTCGAGCAATACCCCCCCAACTGAAAATTAGCTTCTTTATAATTCTGTTTTCTGACAATTCAATTCTAACTGAGGCCAAAAGAACACCAACTAAAAATTCCAATAGCCGAAAGAAAGGATTTGAATAAATATTTGCAATCCCAGAAAATAAAACAACAAGGGGCGCATATAGCAAGATACTACCACAAATAGCGAACAAAAACAATTTAGCTTTCATATTCATTTGCTTTACAATCTCTTGGAGATATGGGTATACCAAATAACAAATAATGATACACGAAACAAACCACGTCCCGCCATTATGGGAATATCCAAATAGTGATGAAAATGTAGATTGCAGCCCTAATGCCTCAATTGGCAAATAAAACAATGTTTCCTTAATACTCCCTTTGCTTATTATCAAAATATACAAAATGGCAGCAACATAATACATTGGTAAAATTCCAATCGCCCGCTTTATAAAAAATACTTTCGCCTGTTTTAGATCACACAGATTTTCTTTTGAATAATTAATATATAACGAGAAACCAGATAACATAAAAAAAGCTGTCATAAACATTGCACCCATTAAAGAAACTGGCTGCAAGATTCCATAATTACAGCCAAGGTGTATCGTTGTATGGAAAGCACAGACTGCTAAAACAGAAACCACCCGAAAAATATCCAATCCTACATATCTCCGTTTTACTGTACCTCTGACACCTCTATTCATGTTCCATTCTCTCCATTTTCATCTAAATGTATCTAACTATTTATTCCCTGCGATGAACCACTATCAAACCTATTCTTTTATGCTAAATAATTTCTTTTCGTCATCGCCCAAAGAATTAACCCATTCCATATATCCCATATCCTCCCACGGCATTCTCCGTGAAAAATGAAACCTCCAAGGATATGCATCCTCACCTGTAATTTTATTCCTTATATTCCTTACATCAGATATCTTCTTCGCAGGGTTTCCACCAACCACTTCAAATTCTTGAACATTTTTTGTAACCACAGCTCCAGCCGCAACCAAACTATCTCCAGCCACCTGTATTCCAGGCAAAATTACAGAACCTGTCGCAATTATTGCAAATGGATATACATGGACTCCTTGCAAGTAATCTGATGGCGGTGTAGGATCATTCGTCAAAACTACATAAGGGAAAATCCACACATAATCATCTATCAGCGATTCCTGTCCAATATGGACATTACTATGCATATTGACATAATTACCAATTACACAATGCCCTTGAATGTCTGACAATGTGCCTATGCTTACATGGTTGCCAATACTTGAGCTTTCACGAATTGTCACTTGATGGCCTGTTTGAAAATTATCCCCAACTGACGATCCTCCATATAATATAGATCCGCTTCTTATTAAGGCATTCTCACCAATGGTAAGATGAGGTAGCATATTTTTTCTATCACCGCATGTAACAATCTGATACTCCCCAATAATACAATTTGAACCAATATAGCTATTTTTCCCAATTTCTGCTCCCCGTCGGATAATTACATTATTATCAATAAACACATTATCTTTTAGTTTCACATCATCTTCCACAATACAATTATGCCCTAACTTAACATTCTCCCCAACTTCTACATTCTGCCCAATAATACAATGCCTACCAATATTTTCTAACATCAGATTTCCTCCTTACACAATCCTCTCATTAATTGTTTTAGGGGAAATCTTACATCTATATTCAGTTGTTTTCCAGAGTTTCCCCCTGATTGGCTTTCTTTTCCATGTACCACCAGTATTGCTCCAAGGCAGGTGCTTTGTACCCCCCCCCGGTCAAAATTAGCCGCCTACAAAAATTGTCCATTTCTTTTATCCTTATATAACCATTTTTATCATAAAACCTAACTGCCCGCTTGCTCTCAGGATTAACAGACCAGTAAACCGTCCTCAATCCCATTTCCTGAAATGCTTTATCCATTACTTTCTTCATTGCCTCTGCCGCCATTCCATTTCCCAGTGTACACCTTCTCATACAGATAGCAAACTCTGCCGCTTTATTTTCCAGGTCAATATTTTTAAGGCTCACTGTTCCCATGTATGCATCATCAGAATCTGCCACGGCAAAGTGGGCATTGTTCCTATCAGTCTGGCTACCTTGAATAAATGATTGGCAATCCTCTAACGTTTTTGATTTAAAATCTGCCCGCATGTCTTTTACCAAATCATCGTCATGCATCCATTCCAACATAAAAGGGGCATCTTTTTCTTCTAAATTCCTTAATTCCACCATTTCAAACTCTCCATATTTTAGTTTCTGCCATTCATTCACCGTTCTTTTCTACAAAAGAAATAAACTCATCATAATTTCTAATATAGTCTGATTCATCATAAAGTTCTGAAGCCAAAACCATTAAAACCGCGTCAGGAGAAAAATCATACATTTCCCGCCACATATTGTTCGCAACATATAAACCTTCATAAGGTTTTTCAAGGGGAATTACTTTTTTCTCTTTTCCATTATCCAGACGGACTTTACAGCTTCCATGTATACAAACTAATATTTGCTCTAAAGATTTATGTGCATGATAACCACGGATTACCCCTTCTGCGGTATCATACATGTAGTATACACGTTTAATTTCAAATGGTATGTCTTTAAACTCCTCTAGGGCAATCAATTGCCCTCTTTCATCGCCGTGCGGCTGGAAAACATATTTTATTACTTGCATATCTAACACAGCCCCTTTCATCATTGCACAAACATATTTACAACCTCAATCACATATTTCACTTCCTCATCTGGCATACCAGCATAAATGGGCAAACTCACCTCATGCTTCGCTATATAGGAAGCAGATGGATAATCTTCCCATTGGTAACCCCATTCGCTATAGCACCCTGCCACATAAGGCGGTATCGGATAATGAACCTGTGTTTTTATTCCATTTTCAGCAAGGTATGCCTGAAAACACTCCCTATCCTCCACCAAAACTGGAAACAGATGGAAAACATGTGTAGAGCCTGCCCTTATTATTGGTAACTTTACAGCCTCATTCTTTATTCCAGATAAATATTTTTTTGCAAGTTCTATACGCATTTTATTTTCTTCTGGTAGATGCTTAAGCCCAACTAATAATAATGCTGCCTGTATTTCATCTAAACGGGAATTCACGCCACTGATTTCATTATGGTATTTCACCCTGCTTCCATAGTTCCGCAGCATTTTTAATTTTTCTGCTAAGTTTTCATTATCCGTAATCAATGCGCCCGCATCTCCCAATGCACCAAGTGGCTTCGTTGGATAAAAACTAAAACAGCCAATGTCACCAAATGTCCCTGCTTTCTGCCCTTGAAATGTAGCATCATGGCACTGAGCACAGTCTTCCACCACATATAAGCCATAACGGTTTGCTATTTCCATAATCTTATCCATTTGGCATGCCTGTCCATATAAATGGACTGCCAAAATTGCTTTTGTCTTATCTGTAATTTTTTCTTCAATTTTCCCTGCATCTATTAAAAGATACTCATCAGAATCTACAAATACCGGTGTAGCCCCATTTTCCGTAACGCCAATTACTGATGCAATATAGGTTCCTGCCGGAACGATTACCTCATCGCCTGCTCCAATCCCCAATGCCCTGAAAGCTAAAATCAAGGCATCCGTGCCAGAGTTCACACCCACACAATTAGCAGTACACATATATTCTGCAAAACTTTCTTCAAATGCTTCTAACTCTTTCCCTAAAATATACCATCCTGAACGCAAAGCCCGTAACGCAGCTTCTTCATATTCTTTCTGATATAAAGCATATTTACGTCCCAAAATTGAAAATTCTACATCCATCTTCTATCCTATTCCTTTCGCTCCATTCGGGCACAAAACGCAACGGGAATGTGCCATTTCTTTGCTATTTTCAATCTTCCATACCCCTATTTTTCATCTCACCACATACTCAGTTACACTAATACTATAATTCCTAAAATTGAATTATTTTGCTCTTTCGCTAAATTCACCTCGTTATAAATTTCATCATAAATGGACTGCCCCTTCTGCTCTATAAAAAGTATATTTCCTATTTCTGCGCTCCGCTTCAAGGAATTCGTATCATAAAAAATATTTTCCCCTTCTTTCACTTGGATGTGCTGGGATACTAGTTCTTCTTTTAACATTCCTAAAATTTTTGGATCTACTTTTTCATATTCACTTCCCGTCACAAAAACACAATCCGCATTCCGCTGCTTACAAGTTAAAGCAATATTCGCTGACACAATCTTTATCTGCTGCTCCGCTGCCAAGCTTTTTCTTCTCCGATTCTTCAGTGCTCGAAGCTTCTCATCAATTACAGATAAAAACCTTTTTTTCCTATCTGATACTGAGATTTCACCTAGAAGGCGAATTCCATATAGAGTACGGATTTCTTCCGGGCTCTGTAATTTGACTGTAAAGACCATCTTACATGCGATCCATGCACAAACCAAAAAGACACCCAGTACACCACCAACTATTAAATATTTCAGGCTAATCCTTGGCTTCGTTATCGTTGGTTGTACGTTTTCTTCTTCCTTCTCGCTTTCTTCATCACTATCTAAAAGGCTTATCTGCTGTTCTGACATGTTCGCCTTTAAATTACTAAGCTGTGTATTCAATGACGCAATATTATTAGAAATGGTATTTTTCCGGTCAGCTAATCCTGTATCTGCAATTACATTTTGGGATTCCCCTAATAAATTCAGAGTATGGGTACCTATTGCCTGAAATTCCGTTTCTTTTCTGCTTAGTTGTTCTTTTATAGAATCTGAGATGGCATCCATCTTCTGTTCTTCTGGGCATGTAAATTTAATTGAAATTGATGTCCCAACTAATGATACAGACCAAAGTTCACTGATATCCGCCAAATCAACAGATAATTTAGCCGCTTTAATTATGTTTCGGCTCATCTCTCCGCCAACGATATAATTATAGTATAGATTCATTAAATTGTTCGTATAATCATTTCGTGTTTCCTGTGTATAATTAAATGTATACGCTGAATCCACATAATACTGTAATTCAAGTACTCTTTTTGCATAAGGATCAATCTGCATCAATGCAGAAGTTTCCAAATATTTTTCATATTCTTCTGCCCTTGCCTTTATATTCCTAGCATTTGTAACCTGCTCCATTTCATCTTCTGGCAGTTCTTCCTCCAATTCCTCAGCACTGATATTTTGGTCGGACTGATTTCCTCTCATATCCAAAAAATACTTCATTCCACACAACAGCACTGCAAAGATTATCCCAAAACAAACTAATTGCCTCCACCCAAATATAATATTCCAAAATAATTCAGCCAAGCTTACTTCTCGTTCCATTTTTTCTTGCGTTTCCATTATACTTTCCTCCTTAATCCATTCATCAACTGTTTAATTTCTATTTTATACATAAAAAGATATGTGATAAAGATGATAGCCGCCACTACTGTTCCAACTACTGTTTTGACTATAAAGCATTTTCGCCACAAAATCATATATGATATAATAAAAAATACTGACAGCAATAATCTTTTCGAAACTATCATCAATTTCATTTTGCATAGTACAATCAAGCATATTATATTCGCAGCTATATATCCAGACAAAGTTGCAATAGAAGCCCCTTCTATCCCCAACCTTGGTATTAATGTAAGGTTCAGCAGAATATTAATTACCGCCCCACTAGAAAGGATCAACATATTTGGCCAAGTTCTTTTTACCACTAAAAACTGGTTACAAGCAACTTGAAAAAGCATCTGCAACAATGGCGCCAAAAATAAATAAGGTGCTGAAATAAAACCTGATAAATATTCTTCTGTAAATAGCACTTTAAAGATAGGGTAACTCCATGCACATATAAATGCCGTTGCAATAAAAGAAATCATTGCTAAATACTCATATATTTTGGAATTAGACTCAACTTGTTTTTTTTCCTTCATAGTTGAAAAAGCAAAATATTGCCATCCACCAGCAAAGGCAGTGTATATTAACTGACTACAATGCCCTAATTTAGATGACACAGAATAAATACCAGCTGCATCTACACCTATGAGATTTGTAATCATTACCTTATCACATGAGTTAAAAATCCAATAGACTAAAAAATTAGGGAGCATCGGCACTGCAATTACAAGTAACTGTTTTAATAATTTAAAGTCAAACTCCCTAACCTGAAACCATGAATGATTCAATACTCCAAAAGCCATCTCCATAGTTACCCCTGAAACTACCGCGGCCAAGGGAAGTGCTATAATATAATGCCCTTTAAGTAACAATGGTATAGAAACAGCATATGAAAGGATTGGACTTACCGTATTTGTAACAAGGAATATTTTCCTCTTATTCTGCATTCTGGTAGGCGCAGATATAATGTTGTTTGTTGCACCTACTAATGTTGCCATTGCCGATAAATAAATTACATATGCATAGCTTCGGTTACCGAGGACATATTGGGCTAATGGCTTTTTTAAAACAATCATTATCACAAAAACTATTAAGGAAGTGAATACTGTAAAAAGTAATGCTGTGGAACAAATCCTCTTCTTGTAACTTTCTTCATCCTTCTCAAAAAACATTCTGTACATGGCATCGTACATTCCCATGACAGCAAGCGCACTACCAAATTGTACGATTGTATTGGATAAATCACTTATCCCAAAATATGATGAGTTTGGCATAAGCCTAGTGATGATTGGAACCATTATAAGTGGAACTATTTTACTTATAATTCCGCCTAAACCATATACTAGAAAGTTTTCTAGAAATAACCTAAACTTTGCCATTTCTCACCTCAACCACGCTTTCCCCCTCAACTATTCTTACGAAATACAACAATTGGAACTAAAAAATAACCTTTATGGAAGAATGGTAAATATCCAAGATATCATTTGATAGCCAAATACCCCGCAACGAACTAACAGGACATCAAATTTGCAACGCAAAAGAACTGAGATATATTTGCCCTGATACAATTGCAAAACTCGTGCCAACGCAGATGTTTGGCTCGTTGCCTGTGGGAATAAATTCTTTCTTCATATAAACTTACTAACACGCCTAAAACAATGCCTAAGTTTACACTCAACTTTATCTCTCACAGAAACATATTTCCATTCAGCAAAACAGTTATAGTCTTCTTCTACCTGTCTTATATTATCGGAAAGAGTAAATTTATAAGCAATCCTTTCAGAATATATTATGTGCCAAATTTTCTTCTTCGCTCCAATTTTTTCCCCCATCTTATCAAAATACATATCTATAATTTTTTTCTCTGAATGATACATCCTTAGCCGGCGTCTATCTGCTTCTGGCCCCATTAGAGAGGACATCGAATTTTCATTTCTTCTATAATAAACTAAAATTTTATCTAAATATCCAAATTTAAATTTCTTTGAGCATGCTATCCTTAACCAATATTCCCAATCTTCAAAGATAACATCCTCATTGTACAGACCACACTCATTATATACTTCTTTTCTAAGAATAACACTTGGAGCGAAAATAAAACAATTTTCGTATAATCTTTCTTTGATATGTTCATTATCTATTTGAACTGGCTTATGGTAAATTACTGACTTATGCACTGGATTATTATATGTGCTCTCCTCTTTTACAGATATTCCATTGCAAAATAGCACATCAATATCTCTATTTCTTTGCATTTTTATTACCATTAGTTCTACGTATTCCGGGAACAAAAAATCATCACTCGCAATAATTTTAATATACTCCCCATTGCACAGAGGTATCATTTGATTTAATGTTCCTGGAAGCCCTAAATTGCGTTCATGCCTTAATAAAACAAGCCGAGAAAATCTATCCTTTAATTTTTTCTCATAATCTTTAATTATATCCCACGATTTGTCTTTAGAACAATCATCATATAATATCAATTCTATATTTTGATAAGTTTGGTTAATCAGCGATTCCAAACAATCCCGAACAAATTTTTCATGGTTGTAGCAGGGTATACATATAGATACTAAGGAATTATCTTTCATACTATTCATTTATTTACCACCTTTTTCTACATTCTTAACTTTTTACTTCTGTTTACTTTAATATAAACACGTTCTGTAAAAAATCCCTTCATTATTGTAAAATACATTCCAAGTAACATAATACAATACTCAAAATTAATCTCTCCCTTTAATTCAAACCCAAGAAAAATACACAGCATAATTGTTACAAAAAAAATATTATGTTTTCTATCTAAATGCCTTTTTATAGATATTAGAAGCGTTAATGGCATCATATAATAAGCAATCTGCCCAACTACTCCCCAAAAAAGTAAAGGCCGCATAACTCCTAAATCAGTTCCCCTATAAAATAAGCCAGAAGCTTCTGTATACCTTGCATCTCCAAAGAAAAAAGTATCAGTCGACATCGGAACAAACATTCTATTAACTATATACGAGCTGGAACCTGTGGTAAATTTCCCTGACTGTACCACATTCAAAAAACCTTCAAACATCCAAGCAAGACTAGCATTTTTCTGGATATAATCTAAATTAAATAGAAATAAAAATACCATAATAAGCACAATACTTAATAAAGCAACCACCAAATATCCTTTTCTCAGTATAAAAAATTGATAAACTGCTGTCAAAAAAATACATAAGCATGCAATAATTGTCCCAGTCCTACCATAAAAAAAAGTACCTACAAGGTTAACAATTCCCATAAAAACCACTTCAAAATTAGAGAAATTGAAATCTTTCATTATATACCCACAACAACAAATTCCAACAGATAGTGTACATCTAAAAGTCCATGTATAGCCCGAAAACCCTTGCAAGCCTATTCTTGTATAAAACCTTGCGGTCTGAAGATGCTCATAGTTTAAAGATGACCCTTGTACAACTAAATTTGAATATAAGGAATGTAGACTTGGTATTAACATGACTGTTGTAATTAAAACATAAATAGTCGTCGCACATACAAATATTTTAAGAAAGGCATGCATGTCAGTGCAAAGATATGCTAGCCCAAAAATAACCACCATTTTTTTTAGAACATCAAAGTGATATTTAAAATAAGAAAAATCCATTGTGTCCTTTATAATTGGCAAAATAAAAGTCATTGCCATCAGCACCAAAAATATCAGGAAAAAAAGGAACAATGGATATAACCATTTTTTTTTCAAATTATTATACCATAACTCTGCTCCAAAAAGGACTACTAATATTAGTTCAAGTGTATATAGTAAATACGCCTGAACATTTGCCATTATCTTTATTCTGAATGGGAAAAACACATACATAAAAAGCACAATTTCTAATATTCTTATTCCTATCTTAACATCTGACTTTTCTTTTTTTACCATATTATCGTTCCATTTCCTTATAAAACCAAATAATATTTTATTTGTTTTAAACTTTTCTCTTGTCCTCTTAACTCTTTTCCTTAAAGCCCAAAAAAATCTCAAATTTTTCTCATAACGCTATAATACAGCATAACTAAATATTCCTTTGCTTTTCATTCATTTTTTCCCAAAAATGTTTTTTCCTATCGTTTTGAGATAAAGATACCCTCCCTTAATCCCTTCACTTCTAAATTTCATTATTAACTTATATGGCCCAGTCTGAATTATCCCCAAAATTTTTCCCCATTTAGAACCATACTTCTTTTTTAATTCCCACTCCCTTTCCTTATTCCTTTTTTGCCTCTCATTTAGCCATGACATGTCATAATGATGGATACTTATAGTTTTGTTTGTAATGTGAGTTTCACCTGTTTGAAATGATTTAGGATTAAAAACTTCTGAAGGATACACAATACACTTCTCAAGTCTTTGAAAGCTATCTTCTTTTTTTAGGCCATGTCGCAATAATACCTCAGTCTGAATCATAGGCCCTGTCTTTAAATCCATTTGCCCATTATCCCGAACAAAATCCCTTACTTCAAAATATCCCATAAGTTCCTTTACATATGGATGCCCCTTCACTGCACCGAATCCCAACCCCAATGCCACATAATCCTTTGACTCCATACCTGCATACATTTCACAATCCAACAACTTATCCAAAGGTTTGAGTAACTCCACATCAGTATCTAAATATATACCACCATAATTATAGATAACATCAAACCTAAAATAATCAGAAACAAACGCCCACATTTTTTTTTCATATGCTTGCTCAACATATTTATTTTTATGGATATCATAATTTTCTTCATTCCAACATATAATTTCATAATCAGGACAGTACTTCTTCCAACTTGAAATACATTTCTCCATCTTTTCACTATATTCACCATTTCCAAACCAACAATAATGAATCACCTTAGGTATCATAAAATGCTCCTTTCTTATATCCCATATTTCCCCCTCATATTCCAAAGAAGAACTTTTCTATATAGTTTTTTGTTAAATAATAATATAATTAATGCAATTTTCCTATTTCTTCGCATATTACTAGACATTAACATTCTACGTTTATTCTTTTTGATATACCTCATAAGTTTTGGTAGATACTCATTTTCCTTCCAATCATCGCACATCAAAATTCTATCAACTGCTATTAAATAACACCAATCTAACCGAAAAACCACTACTGGAACTACTGATGGATATTTATGTTTTACCTGTTTTAAATTATATTTGTATGCTTGGATATTGTCCAAATTAGCTTTTGTAAATGTATTTGTCGTAATACTATTTCTCCTATGATAATAATAATACATTGGCCGATTATCTATTACAATACTTTCTGCCTGCGACAAAACATCTACAATAGCATATCCATCTTCTCCTATTTTTCCTTCGCGATACCTCACCGTAGAAAATATGTCCCTTTTATATAATTTTGCACATGCCGAAACAGCTCCTCCCATTGCACCGATATCTATACACAATGCTTCTTCTACTGTATAAACTCTCGTCTTTTCTGGTAACTTTTTCTCCATAATTTTATTACCATAAACATCATAAATACCACATTCAACTATATCACATTTGTATTTATGCATATCCTCAAGCAAATGCTCTACAATCCGCTTATCCACTTTATCATCACTGTCTATAAACATTACATATTCTCCAGCCATGATATCTAACGCTACATTTCTAGCTGCACTAAGTCCAGCATTTTTTTGATGGATTACATAAATACGAGAATCTTTCGCTTTATATTCATCACACATTTTCCCTGAATTGTCTGTAGAACCATCGTCTACCAAAATAATTTCCAAATTTTCATATGTCTGTCCTAGGACAGAGTCCATACATCTATCTAAATAATCTTCTACATTATACACTGGGACAATCAATGTCACTTTTTCCAACATATTTTCTGAACTCACCTTTAGTCCTCCAAATTAATATCTAGCACCCCGCATCTCCTGCTATTTCTCCACAAACTTTGAATTTCCTGTTTAATCTCTAGTAGATGCTAGAATATTTATTATAAAACTTTAAAATTAAATTTAAATATACTTTCTGCATTGTGTATTGTTAACAACACAATTATCAGCTTATTTATACCCTTTACAGAAATGATTCAATTGTCCACTTAAACGTTCTCTCAATATTAACTTGTGGACTCCAGCCCAAATCCCTGATTTTCCGTGTATCCATAATTGCTAATTTAAATGGCAAATATGGAAGATTGCCCGCTTCCTCACTAAACGTAACTTTACTTTTCCCAGATGGAGATAATTTTGCAATTAACTCTGCCAAATCCCTAATGCTTATCAGATTCTCATCCGCTGCAACATTATATAATTTACTATCACCCTTTTCCATTACCAAAAAAATGGCATTAATTCCATCTGCTACATAAGTATATGTTCTCATTGCACTCCCGTCAGAATGAAGCACAATATCTTTTTCTTCCAAGACGCAATTAATAAATTCTGCAAAAGCCCTTCCATCATCCAAGGAAATACCAGGCCCCAATGTATGCGAAAATCTTACCCCACAAAAGTCAATCCCATACTCCTCTTTATATGTTGCCAACATGGTTTCGCATAAGCGCTTTGCCTCTGGGTAACATGCCCGGAAATTTAAGTGCTGCATGGGACCCATATCTGTTTCGAGAATAGCCCTTTCCTCTTTCCATTCCCCATATATTTCTACAGTTGAAACATAAAAAACCCTTTTTGTCCGATGTGTTCTGGCACACTCTAGTACATTGTGTGTACCATTCACATGTGCCCACAATGTTTCAACAGCCGTTTCCTTAAAATCAACTGGAGCTGCTGGACCAGCAGTATGAAAAATATAATCAATATCACCTTCATAAACAATATCTTTATTTACATCCTGATACAAGAATGATACATTTGGCAAATCTAAAGTATTGCCAAAGACCTCCTGAGCCTTGGACGCTGACCTAGCCAACCCAATTGCCCTTATATTCAAATTATACCTTATATCAACGTCCACAAGCGTTTCTAAAAGATATCTTCCTAACCTGCCCGTAGCACCTGTTATCAAAACTGTCCTGTTACGGTACATCTGCCAGTTAATCGAGCTATTGCATATAATATCTAAATCCCTCTTGTCCATTTTCAGCACTCCTTCTCATAACCCAAACACACACCTGTTTTCCTCCAGTTCCAACATTGCCTTTAATATATAAAAGTCCTCCGGAGTAGTAATTTTTATATTTTGGTTATTTTCTTTTACAAGATGAACATTATTTCCTAAATAGGTATAACCAAGCACTGCATCCAACAAAGGGATTGGCTGTTCTACCCCTTCTATACCTTGATATGTCATTTTTAATAAATCCAGCCTAAATGTCTGTGGAGAAGTAAGGCTATAGGTATCATCCCTTTTTTTAAAATCCTGAAATGCTGCACAATCCTTATCAGTGACTACTACAGATTCAATCACTGGCCGAACCGTCATCGCACTTCCATATTTTCTCGCTACGCGAACATTCTCACTAATAATATTCTCTTGGATTAATGGCCGAACCCCATCATGTATTACAACAATATCACTATCTTGCGCGCCATTTTCTCCAATCCATCTAAGCCCATTTTCTATACTACGTTGCCTATCTTTTCCTCCCGAAATAACGGCTACTGTCTTTCTCAAATCATACTTTTCTACAAGGCTATTCATATGCTCTATCCAGCTTGCATTGCAGGCAACAACAACCCGCCCTATGTCATGGCATTCCTCAAATCTTTCCAGTGTATACACTATAATAGGTTTTCCAAAAACTTTCAAAAATTGTTTTGGCATGCCAGAGTTTCTCATTCTTTGCCCAACACCGCCTGCCAGTATTATCGCATAATTCATCCCTATCTCCAATCATTAGTAATACTTACCTTTAAATTTTTCATATGGCTCATCCACACTTGCATAAACATAATCATGATGTGGGATGCGCTGTCCTACTGGTGGTAATTCCATATAGCTATCCCCATATTGAAGTTTGCAATATGCATCAACATTTCCCGGACATGGAACCTTCATGTCCTCAAACATTAGCATTTTAGGCTTTTCAAACCATTTTCTAGGATACTTAATAGAATGGAACAAACCAACATCCCTGCCAAAATAAGTTGCAAGATAACGCTTACCTCCATTATTGCGATATTCTTTTTCAACCATTTTTATTTTTCTTTTCGCACGTTTGCCAGAGTATAACTTCAACACCAGATTCCCTATTATCCTAACCTTTTTCCCATGATTCCTAGGTGGAATACCTGCCACTAAAATACGATAAATAAATGAATCAAAAATTATTTTCTGTGCTCTTATTTTATTATCAGGATAGGGATATAAAATATAGATATCAATAAACATCCCATGATTAATATCTAAATCCATTTCTTCTGCTAAAAAATACGAGGTAGATGAATCTCTTAACCTGTAATGGGTAGTTTGCACTTTCTTATCAGTTTCTTTGCTTTGTAAGAAAAATTTTTCTCCAAAAAGTTTTTGATTTCTAACTAACTTTTCTGCCTCATCCCAAAACATATAGACATCAATATCATCATCCCAAGGAATAAACCCTTTGTGCCTTCTTGCTCCAAGACATGTCCCACTTGATAAAAAATATTTCGTATTGCAAAGTTTACATACCCTGTCTAATTCATGTAATAATTCAAGTTGCTTTTTTTGCATAGCTGCCAACTCAGAATTGTCTTGTGAAATCAAATTTTCACCTCCATTAACTTGCACTCTTTATCTATGTGCTTTATTAAACAAATCCCACGCATTTTCGATTTCTTTTTTACTAATATGCTGATTTATCTTCAACGTAGCACCCTTCATTTTCCTACGTTTGGAAACAAATTCATCAAAACTGCAAATTCTTCTTGCCGGCACCCCTGCATATACCCCATTTGGCTCTAAGTCTTTATTAACAAGTGAGTTACTCCCTACTATCACATTCTCACCTATCCTGACACCATAAAGTACTGTAGAATATGCACCCACAAAAACATTATCCATAATCTCTATGCATCCCAAACATTCAGGATATTTATACCTTCCCCCAAATCCATTTAATACATGGTGTATTGCATCATGGGTTACAAAATGGACATTACTCGCAATCATAATATTGTTGTGTAGCTTAATGAGTTCTGGATAAAGTGGGATAATTCTTGGCTGGTACGCAACATGTTCTCCAACTTCATAAAAAATTGTTTTTAAATATTCAGCTCTACTACGTGTTCCCCGTTTCAAATTAAGAAGAAATGTTTGTTTCAAACGCTCTTTTGTCATTAATACCTCCACCAGCTTAATAAACAATATATGTTTTTTAATTTATTTCAATATTTAGCTTAATAAAGCATCTTTTACTTTATCAAGACTTGTGACGATATTTAATATTCCATAAGCATTCCCTTGGTTAGAATACAATCCATCCTCATTTTTAATATAAATTCCTTGCATCCCAAGCTGCCTCGGTGCTTGGAAATCCTTTGCTAAATTATCACCTATATAAACTATCTGTTCAAACGGAATTCTCCACCTACATTGCATAATGCGGAAGGAAATATCATTTGGTTTCCGAAACTGTATCCCACCAAGTTCATCCGTAATTATAATGTCATCAACCAATTCTTCTAGCCCCAGTGCCTTTATCTTATTCCTCTGCCCTTCCGGACGTCCATCCGTAATAATCCCTACCTTGATATCATTTTCCTTTAAGCCTTGGAATAATTCAGCTACACCATCATATAAATTAATCTCTGGCATCTGGCTTCTGTATATATCTAAACACTCAGCTTTTTTATTTTCTGCACCAATCTCTTTTAAATAAGCATCAATTGCAGGCTTTCCCTCCAGAAAATAATTCCATAACTTTTCTTCTGCTTCTTGATGGCCAATATACTCTGCAATTTTTTTATAACCGCTTTTCACATATTGTTTTTCACTATAGAGCGTATCATCAAGATCAAAAATCACACCCTTCGCAGAATTTAAGCCCTTCCCTGTATCAATGCATACACTCTGGTCAAAACGGCTATAAACTGCCCCATTCCACTGCGGTTCCTCATATTCAATCCTTTCTCCAGATAGCATCTTCAAAATTGCTTCTGCAGACCTTGCCCCAGATTTCATGCTAAGAGGAGAACCTCCGCCAAACCGGGGATTAATTTCAATAAAATAATCTTCCCCCGTAACATCCTGCCGGATAAGCTGCACTGCCATCGGCCCGCATGGCCTAAATTTCTCAATGAGCTTCCGGCTTTCCTGAATCATTCTGTCATCCATGCAGATTTTTGTTTTGAGAACCTCACCTGCCCTGACTGCAACTCTTTCACGTGGGGTAATATAAATTGGACTGCCATCAAAATCACAAAATACGTCAATCGTATATTCCTTCCCTTCAATATACGGCTGAACAATATAATCCCCAATCTTTTCAGCATAAACCTCTAATTCTCCAAGGTCATTTACCTTAAAAGCATTGATGCTGCTGCTCCCATCTTTAGGTTTTATAAAACACGGATACTCTCCTAAATATTTCTTATAATTATTGTAAGTTCTCGGCGCTTTCAAACCGCAGCTTTCAAAAAAATCTGCTGTATAATTTTTATCCCTGCAAACTGCAATTTTTTCCGGCTTACTGACGAGAACCTTCGTTCCTTCTTTCTCAAATTCTTGCACATTCTTAGAAAGAATCAGCAAATCTGTATCAATCGTAGGAATCAGCAAATCTATATGGTCTTCTTTGCAAATTTCAAGGAGCTGCCTTATATACTCTGGTTCCCCCATTCCACATACCTTTCTTGTAAAATCACAGTATGTAAGAGCTGGAGCCGTACCAGCCATATCAGCGCCATATAATTTCAAATTAATTCCCAGATGCAGGGCAGCCTGCCGGAATGCTTGTATAAGTTCTATCCGCCTTCCTACGCCTGTAAATAGTATACGCAATTCTTTCATATTGCTCTCCTAAAAATCATCTCAGTCATTGCCCATAAATTCTTCCATAGTTGCAGATGTATCAGATGAGATTCCTTCTTTTTTAAATACTGCTATAACTGTTTTGCATATGATTTTCAAATCACCTAAAAAAGTAATTTTCCTTACATATTTTAAATCGTCTTCAAATTTTTCTTCCCAAGACAATCCATTTCGTCCGCTTACCTGCGCCAAACCGGTTAATCCAGGCCTTACATCATGCCGATGCTTCTGTGTATCACTATACTTCTCTAAATATTCAACCAATAACGGCCTAGGACCTACAATCGACATATCACCGCGCAGTATATTTATTAATTCCGGAAGCTCATCAAGGCTTGTAGAACGCAGCATTTTCCCAAAATCTGTCAACCGTTCTGCATCGGAAAGCAGTTCCCCATCAGCACCATATTCTTCTGTCATAGTGCGGAATTTATAGATTTTAAAGATTTCTCCTTGCAATCCTGGGCGTAACTGGGTAAACAAAACCGGCGAACCTAGCTTCCACCTTACAAGCAACGCTGTAATCCCCATCACAGGAGAGAGAAGAACTAATGCGGTTCCTGACAACAAAAAATCCACTGGACGCTTTACCATCACTTCATAGGTTCCATAAGGAACATGGATTCCCATTTTTTTTGCCTTCTTTTGCTGCCGCTTTACAATTCCATATGTTCCAGTCCCAATCGCTGCACCTATAGCCGTTGATATCGCAAATAATGTGGATTTTTTCATTTCCCCATCTCCCTGATTGCCTAAATATGCTTGTTCCAAATAATAAACTTAACCTCTACATTTGCTCCCACAACTCTCTTACTACATCGCAAACCCGCTCCAAATCCTCATCGGTCATCTTACTGTCACTTGGCATACACACGCCATGCTCAAAAATCTGCCCACTAACGCTATTGTCTGCCCCTGTTTCTTCATCTACCACATGCAAACCTGCCTCTAATGAGATAAAATCACACTCCGCAAACACAGGCTGCAAGTGCATAGGCTTCCAAATAGGGCGGCTCTCTACATCATCTTCTTCCAATGCAAGCATGATATCTAGCGGTTTAACCTTGCACCCATCATCTAACTGGACAGATGTCAGCCAACAATTGCTTTTTGTGCCTTCCATCATTGGCATAAAATGAAGGCCTGCCAAATCACCTAAATGTTTTTGGTAATATTCATAAATGTAACGTTTTTTCTCAACACGGGTATCTAATACTTTCAGTTGCCCCCGTCCAATCCCAGCTACAATATTACTCATACGATAATTATACCCAATTTCCGTATGCTGATACCAACGTGCCGGTTCCCGTGCCTGGGTTGCCCAATAAAGTACTTTCTTTGCCTTTTCTTCTGCATCTTCTGTATTTACAAGCAACATTCCACCACCAGAACTTGTTATAATCTTATTCCCATTAAAGCTAATAATTCCATAATCTCCAAAAGTTCCCGTATATTTTCCATGATAAGTTGTCCCAAGGCTCTCTGCGGCATCTTCAATTAAAGGAACCTGATGCCTTTTACAAATCTCCATGATTTCTTTTATTTTGGCACAGATGCCATAAAGGTGTACCACTATAACTGCTTTTGGTTTTTTTCCTAATTTTTCATATTTCTCAAAAGCAACCTCTAACGCCTCTGGACTCATATTCCAGCTTTCTGCATCACTGTCAATAAATACTGGTGTCGCTTTCTCATAAACAATAGGGTTTGCTGTTGCAGAAAATGTCAAGGACTGGCAAAATACAACATCCCCTTGACTCACCCCAATTGCTTTCAGCACCATATGTATAGCTGCTGTCCCTGCTGAAAGTGCGACTGCCTTCCCTGCACCCAGTTTTTCTGCCATCTCATTCTCAAATTCTGTTACATTTTTGCCAAGAGGTGCAATCCAGTTGGTATCAAATGCTTCTTTTATATATTCCTGTTCATATCCTTCTTCGCTCATATGGGGAGAAGATAGAAAAATATGCTGTTTCATTATGCCCTCCTGTACTATAAATAACGGTAAACTTATACATTGTTCTTTATTGTACTACACTTTTCCAATAAATGCAAATGGTAAAATCTCTGTAAAACAAACTCTTTTTCCAAAATAATACCTTTTAAAGTATATATTTGTCTGTTTCCTAAAAGAAGCAAAAAAATTCACAAAATTACTATCATTTATTCAACAATTTCTTCTTTCCCCATAGTTTATATATTTTTCCTATGCGAAACTTCACATTTAAAAACTGCCCAAAAATGAGTTCAGATAATAACCCAAACAACATTTTCAGGCAGTTCTATTATTGATTCATATTTTCTATTCCCTGTTCAGCCGCATTTATCAGATTACCTACTGACACCTTATGTTCCGCTTCTTCTTGTGCAAATCTTGCATATTCATCATGCCAAGTTTTATATTCTTCTTCTGTTCTATGATCTGGCAAATCATAATTTTCTTTTATATACTTTTCCAGAAAAGCCGTATATTTTTCTGCACCAAACAAATTTACATGTCGTATATTATAAAAATCTTTGGAAAAATCCAACCCAATCTCCCTATAATAATCGTTTGCGTTAATAAAATTATATCCATATTTATTTACTATATCACCAACTGTATTATACTTTGCCTCACTATCCTTTGTTATAATAGCCATAGGAGATACTACAAATAAGACTTGGGCATCTTGGCTTTTACAAAATTCTAGTAATTCTATCAACACATTCATTTCCCGTTCCCCCAATTCCTTCCTCTCCTCTGTCTTAAATCCTATGGGTTCCGGTATACTCTCCCATGCATCTACCCATTCCCATCCCTTATTCTTACATTTTGCGCGATTATCAATGTAAGACCATGCTTCTGGTAATGCCAGATTTCCTATGTTTGTATGGTATTTAAAAATATCCAAATAGCAAGAAAGTACATCTGCCTCCTCAGGCACATTTCTTATTTTAAAAAAATTGTGAATATATTGCCATCTATTTGCGGAAAATAAATCCATATTATCTGTTCCAAACCGTAATACATATTCAGATAAAGTTTCTGCAATTTCTATATTGTCCCTCATTTCAAATACAAAAAGTTTTGGCTTATGTGTCTTCAAAACCTCTTTCATATAATATAGGATCCCATCTCCTTCCAAAGAGTTTGTCGCATATGCATATGACATAAAACCACAATCATTCCACGCCTTTAGCGACTGCCAATACTGATAAGTTGCACTACTTCCAATATAAACCATATCTAATGGATCTTCTTCATACATCCCTATTATATCAAGTCGATTATTATCCACATTCCTGAATAAATACGTGGCGGATACAGTTATTTTTATAATAAGTATAATAAATATAATACATGAAACTAAACTTGTCATTTTACTTCTCATATTTAAAATCCTCTATAAATAAACTCTGCTGCACTATATCCTGGCCCATACGCCCCATTAATTAGTACAAACAAATATAGAAACACCCATACAAACCACCGGAACGGCAAAAACTGCTTTTTCATCCATTCACGCGCTTCACCATATTTTTCCTGTAAAATTGCTACAATAAACAATAAGAAAACGCCAAACACAAGAATATTTTGATCCCGGTATGATAACCCCATATTCACAAAGCTCCCATCAAAAAAAATCCATGGGTTAAACTCTGAAAATCCTGATTTTATTTCTGCTATTGCAGCACTCATCCCATCTAACCGGAAAAACATATTCCCTATCGCAACAAAAAAGAATACCCGCAATGACTGAAACAAATGGTAGCCAAAACATTCGGTATCAATTTGCAAAACTGTAGTAATCTTTTTAAATGCAGGAGCCAGTACCTGCCCAAGCACAATGCAAAGCCAGAACCACATTCCTTCGCCTAAAATATATTTCCATGCCCCGCCATGCCAAAGCCCAATCAGTATCCAGACACAGAGCATCCCCAGATAAGATGGCAATTGCTTTGACACTTTTTTCCCTACATGTTTTTTCAGCCACTTTGTAAAGTTGCGCAACGTGCTTGTCCGCAAAACAGGATAGAGGACATAATCTTTAAACCAGACACCCAATGTAATATGCCATCTTTGCCAAAATTCCTGTACATTCCTTGAAAAAAATGGTGTCCGGAAATTTTCCGGCAAACGGATCCCATAACATTCTGATGCCCCCAAAATAATGTCCATGCATCCAGAAAAATCTGTATATAACTGTAGAATAAAAAGAAAAGCTGCCACCCACACATACAGTCCAGTATATGCAACTGGGTCTGCATATATTGCATCAACAAGGATAGCCGCCCGGGTTGAAATGACTAACTTCTTGAATACCCCCCACAACATTCTCTGGATACCCAACGCAACTCTTTCATATTCAAACTTATGCCCTGTGAATAGTTGTTCTTTTACGCTCTCAAAACGCGAAATAGGCCCTGATGTCATCTGGGGATAATAACCAATAAACAGCCCTACTTTAAACGGATTTTTTTCTGCCTCAGTGATTTCCCAATAGACATCTAGGATATATCCCACACTAATGAATGTATAATAACTAATGCCTATAGGGGCAAACAGCTGAAGTTCTGTAAGGGAATGTCCCGTTTTCATAACATTCATAAGGACGTTCCAGTTATATACAAAAAAATTACTATATTTCAAAGTGGCAATCATAGAAAGATTTATAGCCAACCCTATCAGCATATAACCTTTTGCACTTTCTTCTTTGTTTTTCTCTTTTGCTTTCACAATCTGCGTAGTTACCACAAAAGTTACAACTATATTAGCAAGAAGATATACACCCGTCCTCCAATCAGATGATGTCACAAAAAAAACTGCACTAAACATAACTAGCGCACACCACTGAAATTTCCGCGGAATAGCATAATATACCCCTAATGAAACTGCGAACATGCAGAAGAAATAAAATGATGTTACTGACATATCTGCATCCCTTCTAATCCCCTTACTTCCCATATCCCAACGTTTATAGGGAAATCTAATAACTTCCTAATACCATATATTTCCATTATTTCACTGATGCCTCTATTAGATCCACCATAGCACCAACATTTTTCAGCCCCTGCACAGCCTTCATGTCAAATTTAATCCCAAATTCATCTTCTACAGATGAAAGCAAGGTAATATGTGACAAGGAATCCCAATCCTCAATATCTGCTGCTGTGGTTCCATCGGAGATTGTAATATCCTCCTCATCAAATACATCCCTAAAAACTTCTGTCAATTTTTCATAAATTTTTTCTCTGTTCATTTTTCCTTCTCTCCTTCATTCACTTTAATTACATGGTTTTTCAGTTCATACCCTTGACTAATGTCAAGCTGCCAGACAGTATTCCCTTCTTCATCTTCAGACACTTTTACAAACCCCTGCATTTTATAGAATTCCTTTACCATTCCATTTTTGGCAGTCGGATAATAATATCCTTTCAGCAATGAAATTTTACGCTTCCCGCATTCCTGTACCAGTGTGTCCATCATTGCAAATTCCATATCCCGCTTTAATACCCTGCAGCTCATAAGCCAGAGGATAATATTCAGTTCCCCATTGCTTATTTCACCAATCACCACTGACACAACCCCATTGTCACCAAAACAATCTTCCAGTTTGCCATACAGCGTAATATATTTATCACTTGCAGCCGCCTGTTCAATTCCATCTTGTGTATAGTGCTTCGTAGTCAGGTTAAATTGGTTGCTCTTATTCGTCAACTGGGCAATCCTTGACATATACATGGGATCAAATGGCTTTATTTCTGCATACATCTTAAGGGACAGCAGGTAATCTTCATAATTTGCAAAGGAATTCTGCAATGCAGAGCGTTTCACATTTTCCCGGTACATGTCGTTCCGTTTTAAGTCATCTTTGGAAAAGTTCGTCATTTCAAAATATCCTGCACGGTCAACTGCATACACATAATGCTCCGCCTTGTCCATCACAGGGACTGCAGCTCCTGGGACTTGCTGCTTGACAATCTCCCGTTCCGCTGGGTTGTCGTCAACAAATACAAACGACTCTGGCAACAAAGCCAATTCTTCTGCCATCTGTGTAAGATTCATGCTTTTCGGCTCCCAATTCGCCTTGATTTCAATAAAATCATCTGGCTTCAGCACCATCTGCGGATGTCCCAGCCCAGCCATAGCGTTTTCTTTTTCATTCTTTGAAATCACATTCAGCAGGACGCCTTGTGCCTGCAGCCCTTTCAAGTACGACTGGAACTCTGTGTAGACCTGTCCCATTGACGTTTCCTGCCCAAGTTCCAAATTTTCAGCGCCATCATCCCCTACAATCCCGCCCCAGAGGGTATTGTCCAAATCCAAGGCCAGCGCCTTTTTATTTTTTCCGAACACAGATTTAATTATATTTGCCACATTAAAAGCTAACATCGGGATTGCATCCTGGCACAAAGAATATTTATACATATGCCAAAAAAACGGGTCTGCCCATTCCCTCAGCCCATAATCAGAAGACTGGTAATTGATATCATTGATGAAAAACTTTTCATGGTTTACTACGTATTCATAAAATTTCTGATTCAGCCGTGTGATAAAATTTGTCCTGCCACGCGGGTTGCTGGCATCTTGGTTCCCCAACAAGCGGAAATAAGGATGCTCAAAGTTATTCTGTATCACAGGACAGTGGTATTCCTCTTCCAGTTTTTTCCACATGACCTCAAAATGCAGATATTGCCGTTCTAATAAGTTATCTATTTCTTCTGCCTTATCTGTAATTTCTGGGTATGCCGTAATATTGCGGTTGGATGTATGGATGTAAATAATGTCTGGCTTCAATGCTGCAAGTTCTTCATTCCCAAACATGGCATCCTGCCAGTACTGCGCATATTCTGATTCAAAAAAAATTGGCTTAATCCCATAATTCAATAGGAACAATTCTAATATTTCCTTGATATCATGTGTTGTTGAACCGCCTAAAATTGCAATTTTTTTCTCCATTAAATTAGGCTGCCCCAAAAGTTTCCTGCGAAAAGATTTCCTTTTGCGCATAATCATTTTTCCATCAAATGGATATTCTAACTCCCACATCATGTTTTTCTCCTGTGTTTGCAGTACTTACTCAAATAAATGCTCTAAATATTTTACCCCCCCCCCTTACATTTGTCAAGAAAAATTTCAAATTATTTGATATTAACGAAATACCAAGATAAATATATCCATACCTTCATCATAGTAGCCCCAGCAACAAACTCCAAAATTGTATTACTCCCAAAAATCCCAAATTCAGAAAAGTTTAAATCCCTTCTTATATTGAGGCTGAAATTATGAAAACAAAAAATTATATAAAACCTTTTAGAATCTGGTATAAAATAATAAAAAAATCAGGCTATTTCTAACCTGAAAAGAAAATATAAAAGTACAAAAATGGCTTTCTAAATTTTGAAAGCCACTTTTGTACTCTTATATATTAAATTTAGGGATATCAACAAACTTATCATGCTTTCTCTAACTCTGCTTCCTTATCAGACAAACACATACTAAACGATACAAACAATATAAATGGCATACTACAAAAAATTGCATAAGCATAACGAAACTCAGAAAAAACAGGTGTAGCAACAAGCAAAGACAAAATTACCATCAAATGTGGTATAGATATATAAAATACAACAGAATCTCTTCTACAAAAAGCAATATAAGTTGACAAAATAACAAGCCAAACATGAAAACCAATAGATACAAAAATCTGTAATAACGGCACATTCTCATATAGCCACAAGTATCCCTCTAAAATCCTTCCTGCTAATTCTACTTTTTCCACTCCTTCTATTCCAAATGAATTATCAAATACACCAACTGACCATCTCCAATATGGATATCCTGCATTCCAGTACCCTCGCGTTTGATCAATCCACGCTTCTACATATTTCTGTGGATACGCAAAACCAATTTGTAAATATAGTTTAATAAAATCCCCTTTATGTTGGCTAATATATTCTTGATTACCTTTCACACGAATTAAACCCTTCATCGGGTCAGAAATATGGCTACTATATATTTCTGGTATCGCATTAACATCCACAACCTTACTTAAAAGTTCCTTTTGCTTTGATGTAATTTTTTTTCCATCTGCTATTACCCTAGCTATTTGCTGTGTTGGAATAGACAACGATTCTATCTTGTCTGGCTGTGCTACATGCAACACATCCAGCACTGGATGTTTAAGAACAAATGACACAACTATAACTCCTCCAAATATAGCTAAAATCTTTTTATTCTTTTTTCCTAAAATAATCCCAAATATAAACGTACTTAATACAAATGCAAACCATCCATTGCTACGTAACAGGCACATCCCCATTGCTGAGCACAACATTATTATACCATCCACCCACCAGTGCTTCCCTACTTCTCTCAAAATCCGAAACACACTTACTACATATAGTGTTACTACCGCTCCAAAAAACACATCTTTCCACATAGTAAAACTATACATAATATGAAACGGCATAATAAGATACCAAATAAAAATCCCCACTGCAAGCTTCAGGCTATGTCGTATCTGAAAAATCGTATAGACCACATATGCAAAGCAAAAAGCCATAACGCAAACCGAAAAAACATTATAGACTGCCACTGCTGCATTAATATTGCCAAATAACCGAAACCCTATCGAAACCATAATATGAATAATTTGTGTATGGTAATAAGGATGGTGGTTCGAATATGACTTACTCAATATCTGCCCCATTTGCGAGATACTATCTGGAGATAAGACACCAGGATACTTAGCACAGAATAAAACAATTAAATCGAATGTGGCTATAACCACCCAAACAAATAGGAACATTTGCCAATCTTTGATACCACAATACCTGTTTTTACTATAATTCTCTCGTTTTCCAGTATTGTTTATCCACCTATAAAGAAATAAGAGTATTTCTGTAAAAATAAAATACCCTCCTGCCAAGACGATAACAGCAGAACCAACTTTATATATCTTTACCAAAAAAGCCCCAGCATATTCTACCGGAATCTGTGTATTCAAAAAAATATTATAATTAGCCAAAGTTACCATAATGCTAAAAGCCATGCCATAACATCTTGTCATTATTTTATCTGCTCTATTACGAAATCCCACCTTCTCCCGAAAATTATCTACAAAACAAATACCACCAATTATCCCAACAAATAAATATGGCACATAATAGGAATCTGATTTTAATAAAAATGTACACCAATAAATAGCCGACACCAATTTTGTAAGGGTTTTATATAGGCTGCAATCACATTCATTTTCCTTTGCCCGCATTTTGCTATTTCCTCTCATCCATAAAATCACTTCTCATTTTTGATATCAATAATAAATGAAACTCAAAATCCTGTCTATTTTTTTGTACGGCATTCTGAAGCTGTAATCCAGAAAAAAGAGCATGTAACGCTGCCAACATAGTAAACCCACAAACAATCAATGTCGGAAAATTTGGAACTAGCCCAGTACTAATATAAACACCTATTACTGGAACCATAAACAGCAATGATAAAACCGCTAATACTCCAGCAATGCTTCCATAAAATGCCATTGGCTTGTAATTCCGAAACAAGCTCACAATAGTTCGCAAGACTTTAAATCCATCTATATATGTATTAAGTTTCGATTCACTACCATCTGGCCTATCCCTATACTCAATCACCATATTCTCCATATACATATTCTTGTCAAGCGCATGAACTGTCATTTCTGTTTCAATTTCAAATCCCTTTGACAGCACGGGAAATGACTTAGCAAATAAATAGCTGAACGCACGATAACCTGTCATAATATCCTTAATCTCTGAACGGAAAAGCAAATTAATACATTTCCTAACCAATGAATTGCCAAAATTATGGAATGGCCTTTTATTTTGTGCAAAATATGTAGAAGACAATCTATCACCAATCACCATATCTACATTTTTTTTCGATACCAATTCTATCATTTGCCGACCATATTCTGCTGGATATGTATCATCCCCATCTACCATAATATATACTTCAGCATCTATCTCCCGGAACATCCGCCGTATCACATTCCCTTTACCTTGCACATATTCATACCTAACAATTGCCCCAGCTTCTTTGGCGGCTATTACAGTTCCATCTGCAGAATTATTGTCGTATACATATATGGTTGCTTCCGGCAACTCTTTTTTCCAATCATTCACTACTTTTCCAATTGTCTTTTCTTCATTATAACATGGAATCAACACTGCGATTTTTTCCATTTTATGGAGCCTCCTGTTTAAAACCCTGTTACATTTTTCAAAATATCTTGTTTATTTTACCCCCCCCCTTACACTTGTCAAGCAAATTTTTATTTATCTTCAATAAGTCTTTTAGCCAAGCCTTCATGATAGATGATATCATCCTTACTATGAATAGACGGGGACTTACAGTTCTTCTCACGCGTGCCCTGACAGACAAACGCAGGGATAACAGCCATATTCCTTTCGATATCCTGCTGTGCCTTGCTGTTGCCGCCAAACTCAAATGTAAGACTAGCCTTACAGATGTCCCTTTTGCTGTAACAGAAGCTGAACTCCTGGCCGAATTAGGCTGGAACATCTGGAATAATGAGCGGGATATAAATGAAGGACTTTTCAGGGAGATGCTCAAAAACACCTCCTGCTTCCATGAAAATGACCAACTATTTAAAGACAGAACGCAGGGTAGACACTTACATTCCTGCCAGGGAGAACGTGGCCGTCTATCAGGATGCCGTAAAACTGGCCACTACCAGCGGGAAATGGCAGAGGCACCCCAACCCCAAAAGAAAGGGCCAGGAAATCCAGCTGGTGGCAGACCTGGGTCCGTTATGGGAAAGCGGCGCCCCGGAAAAGGATGTCCCAATTAATGCATGTGTTGTGCATGATAAAAAGACAGACAAATATTTTGTATTCATGACAACAGACACCGGCAGGACTGAATGGCAGATCATAAATACCTACGAACTGCGCCCGGAAATCGAAGAAGATTTCCGGCAGATGAAAGATTTCTGGAAGCTGGAAGACTTCAAGAGTACAACTCTATGCAGAATGCACTTTAGAAGTACGACGACTTCTTGATCCTATCCTGGCTAAAGTATAGCAGGCTTTTAAGATTATTCCCAAAAGCCTAATTGAAGTTATTTATTACTCTGGCGGTTAAATGTCGACGAATTTTACGCAGAATAATTTTTCATCTGCAAGGCGGAAGAAGGCGGCGTAGCGGGGCTACGTCAACGGATGACAACGTAGCAGATGGAAATTTAGGCAAGTAAAAACGTCGAAATTTAACCGCCAGAGCAATATTCAGAACAAACAAATAATATAGACTTAAAATATACAAAGTAAGAGGAATAGCTTATTTAGCCATTCCTCTTGTATAATTCTAATTTTATTAAAATATTATTCCTTTTCTAATCCTTTATAATATTTTAATCCTCATCCTATTATTCCCACTCCGTCTTTATTGGTCCTTGAAATAATATAATGCGGACGATGCTTGCTCTCTGTATATGTTTTGGCAATATACTGCCCCATTATCCCCATACAAAACAATTGAATCCCGCCAATAAACACAATAACACATATTGTAGACGCCCATCCTGCCACTGGATCCCCAAAGCAAACCCTCCTGAATATTACAAAAAGCAAAAACACAAAAGAGAGAAACGTCATAACCACCCCGAACCACGATGCAATATTTAGCGGAACCTCTGAGAAGTTAATAATCCCACCTACCGCATACTTAAATAACTTCCAAAAACTCCATTTTGTTTCACCGGCAACCCGTTCCACATTCTCATAGGGCAGCCAATACGTCCGGAACCCAATCCACCCAAAAATGCCTTTCGAGAACCGATTATATTCATCCATGCCCACAATAGAGTCCACCATTTCCCTCTTCATCATCCTGAAATCCCTGGCTCCATCCACAACATCCGCATCTGAAACCTTATTAATGAACTGGTAAAACCTTCTTGCAAACCAAGAGCGTATTGGCGGCTCGCCTTTCCTGTCCATCCGCCTTGTTGCAACACTGTCGTATTCCCCATCCTGTAAAATCTTAAGCATCTCTGGCAGCAATGCCGGGGGATCCTGCATATCGGCATCCATGACAGCAACATAGTCCCCATCTGCATTGCAAAAGCCAGCATAGATGGCGGACTCTTTCCCAAAATTCCTTGAAAAGGACAAATAATACACTTTATCGTCCTTACTTGCTAAATTTGTCAGAATATCTAATGTCCCATCCTTTGATCCATCATCCACAAACAGTAATTCATATTCACACTCCATTGTTGCAAGTACCTTTGTTGTTTCTTCGTAAAAAATTGGCACTGCCTGTTCTTCATTAAAACAAGGTATCACTAAAGAAAGTTTTGCCTTATTTTGTTTTTCCATAGCTGTTTCTCCTAAGTTTCCTCACATTGGTTTCATCCTGCTTTCTTTTAAAAACAGTAAATAAAAGCAATAGAAGGAATGTAATTCCCGATATTATACATCCAGCTTTCAATCCTTTTGGTTCATATACAAAAACAACCTCATGCTGCCCTTGGGGATAATCAAACGCTAAAAATGAATTCATATTTTTTCTTGTTACAGTCTTCTGGCCATCAATATACACATGCCATCCGTCATCATATGGTATTGTTGATGACAAAACTTCATTATGTTCCGCATTATATTGCAGAGACAATCGTGAACTTGACTCTTTATTAATATGGATTTCCTTCTTTAATACATGTTGTGCTTTGTTAAAAAGGGCATTTTGATTTTCCCCAAACAAAGCTATTTTTTCTTCTCCTTCATACATCCCAGTAACATGTATGGCAATTTCGACTTCTTCCCCTTCTTTAAAGGAACCTACATATACAATTTCCTGATTTCTCGAATATTGTAAAAATACCTTACGTTTTATGTCCTCCACCGTAACCTCGCCAGCAGGAATATACATATAAACAGGATTTTCATGTTTTGCTACAAAACGGATGTGTATGTCCTTTCCGCTGTCTGTAACAACACTATTTTTGTCATACTGCATTTCATAAAAAACATCCCCCTCTGCCTGTCTAATTGAATTCCAGTAACTATTCAAAAATATAAATGGGTTTCCTTCCAAATTGTCTACATTAATTTCACTTTCTACAGGAAATACCAATGGCATGGCATTTTCATTTTTCAGAACATATAAATCTTCTCCCTGTTTTGACGTATTCCCTATCAAAATATAATCTTTTTGTTTAGACATCCGTTTCAAAGTAATATATTTTATTCCTAAAAGCACATCTGTAGACATCGGCACATTATCATTGTACGCACACCACATCCATGTATGTGTAATTCCCAGCCCCTTAGCTGTTTGTAAAACATCTAAATTTTCCGTAGACGCATAATTGTGCACTCCATCATACCCAAACAACATCGCATCACATCGTCTGAATGGCACTGCAGAAGCCCTTCTATAAAATCCATCTTCGGATATCATCTCATCTGTTACATTTTCAATATTCATAGCTTCCTTATATTCACTAGATAACATTATACTGTCTGGTATTTTTTCTTGCATTTCCTTTATACCCATAATGCCATTTCCCATAATATTCCCAAGTGTTATACAAAAAAGAAGGGCATAGCATATATCTTTCCTCCTACTTCCTTTTCTCAATGCCTCTATATATACATACAGAAGAATAAGTACAACAAAAATCAAAATCATATCCATCAGCAATGTTTTTGCATCCACATTTGTTCTCCCTTGCCCCATCATCAAAACAGTTAATGCCCCTAAACATGCTCCTGTAGAAAGCAACCATCTCCCTACTTCCTGAATATGCATAAAGGAATAAAACGCAATTAATTCCAAAACAAAACTTAAACAGAACGAATACCTATAATTAAATCCCACATTTTTACTCATACCATGCCAGATAACATCTAAGGAGGTATTCATAAAAGAAATTAAAAATATAGATATAACTGTTCCTGACACTGCTTTTATTTTTTGTGGTATCTTTCTGTTAATAAAGAAAAGTACTACCAATAAAATTTGAAAAATGCCAACAAAAATAAAGGGAAAATTACTGACGTACTCAAGACCGACCATCGAATTCCCATATACCATTGATAAAATATCTTCTGGCATACACCTATATCCCATATTTCCAAACAATTCTAAAATTGATTGTTTTCTTTCCTCTGGAAGGTTAAAATATACTGGTAACAGCAATACTGCTGCCAATGCCACGGCTGAAATTGATGCATATATATAAAGTATAATCTCTTTTATAACCTTCCTGTTAAAGCTCTTATATTCTAAAAAAATAGTACTTCCAAAAAGAATGGCAGACATAATACACATCATATACCCAATGTAAAAATTTGCAAGCAATGACAATGAAAGCATAACTATATAAAGTAATACTTTTTGTTTCTTAACAATATTTCGTATCCCAACCAGAAGCAGCGGTAAAAATATAACACCATCCATCCAACTTTGATGCCATGCAAAACCTACTACATAACCAATGAATGGATATGAAGCCGAAAATAGCACAACTTTTTTTTCATCTGTAATACACCAAATCGCATTTATCAAAACTGCAAAAAATAATGCTGCCATAAGCATTTTTATACAAAAAACAACATGATAACCTAATAGAAAATGATTTTTGAAAAATATCAAAATCAAATTAAACGGACTGGAGCAATAATAGGCAAATGTGTTAACCATCCCCCCTCCTAAAACATTACTCCATGAATACAATAAATTATTATTAGTAAAAAAAGTGTTCTGTAAATATTTTGTAAAACTAAAATATTGATCTCCATCTAAATATATCAATGTATTATTCCCAAAGGGATATATATGCAACCGCCAAAATAAGACAATCAACATTATTACCATTACCACAGCAGTATACACATATGTCCTGAAACACTTTTTGAACCGTTCTTCCTTCACATGACCTATGCATTCCAAATATAACTTAGATTTCAAATTCCAAATAACCTTTTTGCATCTCTTATTCTGCTGTTTTCCTTTTACCTCCATCTTAAACGCTTTCCCTTCTGAAATAATATATGTTTTAGTTACCTACCAGTCCCAAACAGCCATTCTGTAATTCACATTACTTATCAATAAATTTCATGAATTTATCCCATCTATGCGTTCAGATAACGATTATGGCTTATCCTAAGCCTAAGTTATTTTACCCCCCCCCTTACTTTTGTCAATAAAAACCCACTTTTTCTCACAACATTTTAATATTGCAACTGACCGTACATACATATTCTTAAAATTTTTTATAATCTCCAAATAATATAGATTTAAAATATACAAAATAAGAGGAATAGCTTATTTAGCCATTCCTCTTGTATAATTCTAATTTTATCAGAATATTATTCCTTTTCTAATCCTTTATAATATTTTAATCCTCATCCTATTATTCCCACTCCGTCTTTATTGGTCCTTGAAATAATATAGTGTGGCCTATGTTTACTCTCTGTATATGTTTTAGCAATATACTGTCCCATTATCCCCATACAAAACAATTGAATCCCACCAATAAACACAATAACACATATCGTAGATGCCCACCCTGCAACTGGATCCCCAAAACAAGCTTTTCTAAATATTACGAAAAATAAAAACACAAAAGATACAAATGTCATTACAACACCAATCCATGATGCAATATTTAACGGCACTTCTGAAAAATTAATAATACCGCCTATTGCATACTTAAATAATTTCCAAAAATCCCATTTTGTTTCACCTGCAACCCTTTCTACATTTTCATAAGGCAGCCAATAAGTCCGAAACCCAATCCATCCAAAAATTCCTTTCGAAAATCGGTTATACTCATTCATACTTATAATAGAATTTACCATTTCCCTTTTCATCATCCTAAAGTCCCTAGCTCCATCTACAATATCTGCATCTGAAACTTTATTGATAAATTGGTAAAACCTTCTAGCAAACCAAGAACGTATAGGCGGCTCACCAACCCTGTCCATCCTTCTGGTTGCTACACTATCAAACTCGCCTTTCTGTAAAATTTCAAACATTTCCGGCAGCAAAGCTGGGGGGTCTTGCATATCTGCGTCCATGACAGCAACATAATCCCCATCTGCATTGCAAAAGCCAGCATAGATTGCTGATTCTTTCCCAAAATTCCTAGAAAAAGATAAATAAAATACTTTATCATCCTTCTTTGCTAAATTTACAATAGTATTTAGTGTGTCATCATTGGAACCATCATCCACAAACAACAGTTCATATTCACACCCTATAGATGCAACAACCTTTGTCACTTCTTTATAAAAAATTGGCACTGCCTGTGATTCATTAAAACAAGGTATTATCAAAGAAAGTTTACCCCTATTTCGTTTTTCCATATCCTTCTCCTAATGTGCATGCGTATCACATTATCTAAAAAAGCTGACAATTAAAAGTAATAATATGACCCAAAAACCATAATGTTAATTGCGTTACAAAGCCGTAACTCCATATGTACATAAATTGAATGAAATCTATGCATCTACTCTTGTGGTTTTAAAACAACCGAATTCTTCCCATAATATATTGCAAGTGCCCGATTTGAAAAATGTCCCGGATTCGTAGTCAAAGAATAACTTATATCCAAAAAGTCAGGCACTGCCGCTGGCAAAGCTTCTATCACTACATCCTGATTATCACTATTTTCAATCGTCCTGTAAATTTCCGTAATATTATCATGATATTTCTTGAAACCATCAACAGCAACATTACAGTACATGCGATAAATCACAGTATTTGAATATTTATAATTGTCGTTCAGCATAGGTATGATTAAGCACACTGCCACCAACATACCTAGTAAATTCTTATATTCCTTCATACACTCAGTTTCTTTCAGAAACACACCAAGCAATACACTTATAACCATAATTACTATAACAATCACACATACACATACAAACTCGCATCTATTCGGAAATCCTGTTCCGTTAGTAGATGTATATGCCAAATAAACTGGAAAACAAGTTACAACTGGTAATGCTAAACACATCCCCACTATTTTCAGATACAATGTTTTATAGAACCATCCCTTTCCGCCTATATGAACACCTACTATCACACAAAGTACAGCAATCACCAAAAATGGCGTTTGATAAAATAGCCATTCCACAGAACGAATTACTTGATTCACCGAGTTTATAAATGCTGCCCCAAAATGAAGCCCTGTATCATCTATAGCATCTCTCCTTATAAAATTTCCTGGAGCAACCGCATTTACCAACGCTCCCACCACAGCAATCCCGAAAAAGAATAAATCCTTTTTATGTAAATTTTCATATCCTTTCACAAAAAGAATGGTTAAGGCAGCAAAGCAGCTCGTTCCTGCTACTTCCAAACTTCCACCTGATGCAAGGAAAGCCAATACGCATGCCAATATATATGTGAAGATATTTTTATCTTTCAAAAAAAGTGCCAGTGCCAACATTCCTACTGATAATGGAATGGAATAGGACACTGCTCCTGAAAACCAATAAAATATTTCCGCCCATGCTTTAAATCCAAAAATGGAAAATAAAACTAAAAAACTTAAAAATACTTTAAGATGCTTTTCCATGCCAATCAATCTGCTAATCTCTTGAACCAACATAATCGTGGCACAAATAAACAAAACGACATTACTTATCATAACTATCGACATCTGTATTGGCCCAGCTCCATTAATCGGTGAAAGAAATCCTTGCAAAAACATAGAAAAAAATGTCCCTTGCCAAGTTCTATATTTATCAACCATAAAAGCTATAGATGCTCCAAATAATTCAAAAATATTTTTCCCAAAAACACCAACCACATTTGCATGGCTAAAATCATCACCACAATAATAGCTCCATCTACTGGCATGAATAAAAACGTAACTAAGTAAAAAAATCATTATATATGAAAATAGCACAAAAAATTTTTTTCTATTTAATAAACTTCCGTCAAACATATTCTGCCCACTCATTTTCTTCCCCAACATATTCCCAACTAACTCCTTGTAAAACATAAAAACCTATTAAAATAAGAATGGGTATTTATATATAATAACCCACATAAACATGATGCGTTTTACCATAAAAACTATTCATCACCACATTTTTTACTTTGCTGTTTCATCTACTATACAATAGTGCAAATAGATATAATAATTATAAATATCTTAATTAGTTTACCCCCCCCCTTATGTTTTGTCAAGAAATTTATAATTTATTTTGTGCAGCTTTATTTAAGGTGAATTTGATAAATAATATTCGAAAATAAAACAAGAAAAACCACTCCTGTACGGTAGCTTGTTATTTGCTGAGTTTTCATAATATCAAGAATAGATACTTAAATATGTAATGAAATTAAAATATATAAACCCCTATATGATTGAGCATTTTATAAAAATACCATCATAGAGCTTTCAAGAAACATAATGAGAAAACTGTACAGAAGTATAAGAATCTTCAAAAAGATAAAAGTGATATGATAAAAAAAGAATGCGCACAGCGCATTCTCCGCGCGCGAGCGGATTGCGCAACGATAAATTTCCTCTCCGCGAGCTGCGCATAATTGTTTTTCTCTTATAGGAAATCCATACACTTTAGCACTTCACAGTAATACGGTATTTCCTATAAGATAAAAAAATATTAATATAAACAAGCTTAAGAACCATTATATAATCATAGTATTGGGTAAAACCGAACTCAAACAAAACACAAGAACCGGAAAGCAGAAACTACCCATTAAGTATAATTATAAAATGCCTTGATTTTAAGTCCAAGGATAATGAACAGTTTGCTAACCTTCAAACAACATAGAACCACAAAACAGAGCCCTCCAGAACAAAACTAACTCTCCCGCAAACCGCCTACAAGAAAATAAAGTTTATCCCCCTATAGACGGAGAATTACCTATAAAGTCTAACACCTCCTAACATTCCACAACCATCCCAGATTCCATTTAAGTATTTCGACAGAATTCAACGTAGTGCAGTCAACTCAGGCGCAAATGTATCAAAAGCAACACTGTCCACCTTCCTTTTCAACAGATTATCATAAACAACAATATTTAATCCCCTCTGGTTTTTCGAACATTCCTCCCCAGCTATCTTAATAGAACTTACATCTCCAGATTCTGCACCAGCTGATGCTAATTCAAATCTTACAATGCCATCCCGTACTGTACCGTAATATTCAAGCCGTTCTTTTCCAATATCTTCATATACATCTTCCTCTGTTATCACTGCCAAATAACTTGCTCGATATTGGCCTGCAAGTTCAAAATTCAATCCCAATTTTTTCATTAAAGATATAATTTCCTCATTAAGTGAAACAGAAGCCTCATCTTTTGCAGATATAAAAAGTGAATACCGTTTGTCGTTTATCATCTTTAGGTAATCATAAATATCAGTAGTGTGAACCATGTTGTATTCATTCAACACACTTTCGTAAAAACTTTTTGTTTGCTCCCACTGCGCATCATACTTTCCCTTTATACTACATGTATTCATAAGCACATCCCCAATAAAATCCATAATCTTTATGGATCCAGATATGGACCCATGTGTAGCGTCATGCATATCAACAGTAAAATCAAAATCAATCTTATTATATAATTGACTTTCATTGAAATCATAATACACTATATTATGTTCATCCGCAATTTTTTTAATCATATTATATTTTTCAACACTTACTCCTACTGTTGGCGTTTTCACTAGAATAAGTTTTATTCCCTTTTCCTCACACAAGCCTATCATCCGATTTAGATAATTTTCCATTACTCCCACAGGCTCTACAATATTATCAGAATCCCTTTCTTCAAATGGCCTGTACTCTGTATAGCCAGATTTTCCTGCTAATGGGCAAAACCCTTTTAATTCATAATGGGAACTTAAATCACTTGCAAAATCATCCTCCGACAACTCTCCCCATCTGGTATGGAATCTTATATTTGGCAAGTAATAACTAAGGGCAAACTGGTTTTTATCAATGCTACAAATATCTTTTACTGCCTCTATTTTAACTGGACTCCATTTCATGTAATCCATAGCTTTTCTTGTACAGCTTTCAGTAGAATTTAAAGGTTCTTCTTTCCACCATTCAAATAATGCAAGCAGATCAACGACTACAGCTTTCGGCGACTGAAAACGTAAAGCTTCTTTCAGCCAGTAATAAGATACCAATAGATTCTGCTGCTCACATCCCAGATTATACCCTGTAATCCCATACTCATTATAAAGCTGCTGCACATTAAAAGCCGCTGCTGCATGGCTGCTTCCCAAAAACAATACATCTACTGTACCCTTCTCCATCTCATAGAATCCCTGATAAGTTGCCGTGGTCGCCCATGTAGTATTATAATAATATTTTGGAATAAGTATTTTCGTCCATGTAGCTAAGCAAACAACTACTAATACTGTCAATATGGTTCCTCGGATAAAATACTTATAGTGTGCCTTCATCTTAAAATCCCCCATAAATAAAGTCTTGTGCATCAAAGCTAAAACCATAGGTGCCATATACAAAAATCACAGTGATAGCCATAATATAAATCCCCCACCTGACAATTAATGGCTGGGATATAATCCATTGGCTGACACTTCCCTGTTCCTGCTTTAGGCTGACTTTTAGAAGTACACCCAGCGAAATAAGCAGAACAACCCATTCTTTCCATGAAAGCCCTAAAGAAAATATGGCATCATTGAATAAAACCCATGGATTATGTACAGTAAAAACAGATAGTATCATCCTGCCTCCTTCCTCCAAAGTATCTGCACGGAAAATAATCCATGCAAACATCACAAGCATAAATGTAACGGCTCTTTTGATAAATCGCTTTTCATACCCGTTTTCTGTAAACCCGAAACACACATATACTTTTTCCCGTATGTAAGATGTCTGTTCCCCAACGATTTGATAAACCGCATGAAGGATTCCCCAAGCAACATATTTGAATCCCCACCCATGCCATATCCCACTAACAGAAAATGTAATGAACAGATTGAGGTATTTCCGCAAGGTTCCTTTCCGGTTCCCGCCCAATGGTATATAAATATAATCCTTCAGCCAGCTACTCAGGGAAATATGCCATCTCCCCCAAAATTCTTTGATAGAACCAGAAAAATACGGATGCCTAAAATTATCTGTAACCTGTATACCAAAAAGCATTGCAGCACCTTTTGCCAACGTCACACATGCCATAAAATCTGCATATAACTGAATACTATACAATATTCCAGCAACAAAAACATATGTACCTTTATACATAGTGCTTTGCCCAAATACAGTATTCACCACTACTGCCGCTTTATCAGCTATCATCAGTTTCAAGAAAAATCCCCATATAATTAAATGAAGTCCCTGAGTAAAATTTTTCTCCTCAAACTTATGCCCTACCCAAAGCTGCTCCCCTAACTGTTCATAACGCGGAATCGGTCCTTGTATAATCTGAGGAAAAAACGAAACAAACAGGCTATATTTAAAAAAATTCTTTTGTGCTTCTATTTTCCCTTGGTAAATATCAACCAAATACGCTATCATTTGCATTGTAAAAAAAGAAATCCCTAATGGTATCATAATATCACCTGGACTCCTGTGAAATACAATCGAAACTACTGATAAAAAAAATCCTGTTTTTACCATAAAAAAAGGAACTACTACAGCAAAAACAGCACATCCCAGAACTATCTTACCTAAACTCCTGTTTCCCACCGAATTGCCCCATTCAATTGCCAGTGCACTAATATAGGATATAACTATGACCAATAAAAATAAACATAATGTCAGCCCATGATATTCTACTGCCCTGAAATAAAAAAATATACTTCCCATAAGCAGAACATACCATTGATGTTTCTTCGGAGCTATGTAGTAAAAAATTACTGTTGTTATTAAGAAAGCATAATAACTGATGGAAATAAAATTCATAAAATCCCCTTTCTGTGGCTTAAATGAGAGATCAATATTGAAAAAGTGTATTTTAGCAAAATTTTATCATAAAAGTACATTGATTATCTCTGAATACCCCTAAAACACTGAATTTATGGGTATTTTAAGCACAAGAAAACATTCAATTTACTACCAATTTACTACGATTGAAAGAGCCTTGATATGACAAGAAAATACAGGAACAAAGTAGGGGTATTCCAGTATGTAGCCGGAATACCCCCTTACTGTCTGATAGCATATATAACCGGGAAACCAATAAACTTCCGTTCCCATCTCCCATTTTTCCTTGTTCGTGATTTTTCATGTCTAGTGTTCCGCTTGCGGACGCACAGAGCGACGGTTCCTAACAGGGCGGCGGGTCGGCTGTGCGAACGGTCGGTTCCGATATGGTTCATTATAGAAATATATTTCAAGGAACAAATATATTTTTAAGTGTTGCTATCTGTATCTATGTTTGTATCTATGTCAGTATCTTTATCTGGTTGGAATTCCATTATTTCCTTAATGTCACAATCTAAAATATTGCATATTGCATTAAGCGTATTTGTAGATACTGATTCATCAGACATTAACCTTTTAATTGTCTTGTTGTCCAAATTATATTTTCCACACTTATTCCTAAGATAATAGGTGCTGATTTTCTTTTGGGATAATAATTTTCTTAATGGCTCGAAGGAAATCATAAATTTCTCCCTTTACTTTTCATTTATTATCGCATATAATAAATTCAGATAATATGAGGAATATTCCTCACGCTCTGTGTCGAATTATGTGGTATAATGTAGACAACAAAAAAGAAAGGATGGTTGATTATCATGAAACGAAATACAACAAAGAAACATTGGCTGAAAGGCTTGGCAATGGCAGTTGCACTGGTTATGGCAGTGTCTGCATCCGTACCAACACCTGTACACGCGGCAGGGAAGATGACGCTGAAAGTGGAAAGCCCGAAGAAAGGGGTAAAGCTTTCCGGTTCCAAACTGAAACTCCATGTGAAAAAGAGCACGCAGCTCCAGGTGAGGTACAATGGGAAGGCTGTGACAACAAAAGCGAAATATAAAAGCAGCAACCCGAAAGTGGTTTCCGTAAACCGCAACGGCCGCCTGGCCGTAAAGAAGAACGGTATGGCTACACTTACTGTGAAGTACAAAGGCATGTCCAAAAAGCTGAAAGTGACGGTAGGCGGGCACAATTGGAAGGCCCACAAAAAGACAAAGACAGTGGTTTACACCCGTTTGCGCTGCAACTGTGGGGCAGACCTTTGCACTATGTCTGAGGATGAAATGGATGAACATATGATAAATCATATTCTTAATGGTGAAATGACAAATTGTTGGCCTGAGGACTATGAAGAAAAGGTGACTTACACTGACTATTATTACTGTGAGTGTGGGGCAAAGAAAGCCGGCGAGCCGGAGCCAAGAGGCTGCAACGAGTGACAGGCGGGCAGGCATCCATAGGATGCCTGCTTTCTTTGCTTTAAAAGGAGGATAATGGAAACAGCTGTGCTTAACAAGGAGGGTGGGAAAAGATGGTGCTGAGCGCAAGCCGCAGGACGGATATACCGAATTATTACTCGGAATGGTTCTTGAACCGCATAAAGGAAGGCTTCCTGTATGTGAGGAATCCATGGGACATGCACCAGGTAAGCGAAATTGACATTTCGCCGTCCGTGGTGGACTGTATCGTGTTCTGGACGAAAAACCCAATACCCATGTTTGGCAAGCTGGAAGGATTGGGGGCATATCAGTATTATTTCCAGTTCACCCTCACAGGGTACGGGGCGGACATGGAGCCGAATGTCCGCCATAAAAAGGATGTCATGCTCCCGGCGTTCCGGGAGCTTTCTGAACGGCTGGGGAAAGGGAAGGTTATTTGGAGGTATGACCCCATCCTGTTTTCCCCTTATAGGCTCCTGTTTTTTCTGGGAAAATATTGTCATTATTTGTTTCTGCAAGTTTTTATCGCTTCGTTGATAAGTTCTTCAAAAGTCTTTCCTGAATCATCAAAAGAAATTATATAGTCAGTGCCAATTTGGCAGAAGTCGCCTTCCAATTCATAATTTTTTGATTTTTCTATGTTTTCAGCAATGGATATTTCCAATTCGCGATTCCTAATGTTATCAAAATAAGCCTTTTGGGATTTCACCAAATTTTCGGCACAACCTAACAGGCGCTTATCACTTTTCACCAATGTGGCTTCAAAGTTATTATCACATTGGCTGGGTACAAATTTCTTATCAATATTCCTTTTTTCAAATAGCATTTCCATCAAGTTGTGGACACAATAGCCTATATTAGCAATGCTGTCATTTTTAAGTTCTTCTCTCTTTCTTTTCAAGTAAGTCATTAATATATCATCACACCATGTAGATATTTGCTTATTTATCATATGGCTATTACCAATATAGTAATTAGAACACTGGTTATCATGGTCAAAAGAATTCTTAAATTCTGCTATCACCTCATCCGATATAATATCCCATGTATATTTCACGGCATCATATAATGCCCTTCGTTCTTTCACGTTGTGTTCTGCATTGATGTCTAGGTTGTTGATTTTTGCCTGTCCATAAATAAATGAAAAACCAGCGTCAGCATAAAATAAATCCTGAATTATATTTATCTGCTCACTATTTTGTGTTTGTTTATTTGATAAAACCCAAAGACAAAAATTGTAATATATCCCCTTTATAAATTCGCGTAAGTCTTGTTCATTTCCAAATATTATCCAAAACCGGTTGATTATTTCGGGTAAATGATTCCCTTTGCGTTCTACTACTCTATTTGCAGCTTCTGTAATGCTAAAAAGAATTGCATCTGTAATAAAAGAAGAACCATCCTTCTTTCTTTGGATAGCCGTAGGGTATTCGCATTCCATAATCTGATTTATCCTAAAGGGTTTATGTTCATACATTTTTTTCACAGATAAACCACAATCTTCTTTTATGTATTTAACTCTTTCACTGATTCCTTTAGATAAATATTTTTCAAAGTCAGGAATGAATGGTGGGTTTGTGTATAAATCCTCTTTCGAACGCCATATTTCTTTTTCCGAATTATATTCCATATTCTTCATCCTTTCACTTTTGTCAATAGGGGGTTTTTGCATATGCAAGTTGCATAAACCGCTTACTTTCATTTTATTCATAATATAATATGATAGACTTGAGCCGGAAGAACAATTGGTTATTTTAATACCAGCTAGGCTTCTGCCGTTGTTCTTCGCTTAAAAATATTATAATAAAGGGTTGGGATTCCTGCAAGGGGGTCTCGCTCTAGGGAAGGGGGTGAGAATTATGGCTATTCAGCACTCTTGGAAGTACACCCGGACAGTTTTCGACCATGAAGGTTTTTTGAAAGCAACTAGGAATCTTTTCCAAGTCGTTTCCCAAAAGCCGTTCCAGTCGAAAAAGAACCCGGAAGACAAAGGCACCATGCTGACCCTGCTTATCACACATGATGATATGAATTATGGCGTGGATAAGAATGGCAGGAAGCGTGAAAACAACATCCTGAATACTTTTGACGTGACCATACTGAACGGAAAAACAGAGCTTCCGTTTAAAAAAGGCGACAAAGTATCTTTGGCCGGGTTTATCCCGGAAAAATCCTATGTAATAGGCTTCGATTTAATACTTAGGTTTAGCGATATCAGAAAGGCAGGTAATTAAAATGGGTAAGATTCAAACTGACCGCCAGTTAAAAGGCGAGCTATTATGTATTCTAGCCGCAATAACTTTTGCTTTTGGCGTAGCATGCTGCTACGCCGGGGGCGTAACAGGGATTGCCAGATTCCAGCTAATTGGGCTGTTGTCCGGCACTGTCATCCTTGCCCCGCTTATTTATTCAGCCGGGATATGGGCATTAAGCAACCAGATGGACAAGGGCATCCGGTATATGTGGGAGCACTATAAGCTGGTGCTCCGGTTAAGGCGGCAGCTTCTTGATGCCGGGGTTTACACGACAAGAAAACTTGGGGGCGCTAAGTGGGCAGTGATACCGTGGATTACAGTTGATTTTAATCCGGGTTTCAGAAGTGGCACGGTCTATATAGAAAACAGCATTGAACTCCATGACAGGCTGGGCAGGATAGACATTTCGCCATCACTGGGGAGGTACGTTGTCGAACAGGCATACCTGACAGAGAGCGGGAACCACTACTATTTTGATTTTTATGATTCCTCCCTTGAGCGCAGGATGGTGTTTGGCAGTTTCAGGGCATTCAAGGCATATTCCCGTCTGGCAGGGAAATATGAGCTGTTTGTTGACAGCTTTACGAAGCTGACACTGACCCACCAGCTCCTTGTAGGGCAGACAGGCTCCGGCAAATCCTATGCGCTGCATGGCTACATCCTTCAAATGCTTTTAAAGCCAGTTAAGTACCGCCTGTATTTTGCAGACCCTAAGGAGTCCGGCATTGCCCTCATGGGGGAACTGGTGTCGCCGGAAAGCACCGCGTCCGACTTTGAGGGGATTGTTGCGCTGCTGGAAACTTTCGCTGCCGAAATGCGCGAAAGGCAGGGCAAGATGAAAAGGCTCCTGTCCGGTAAGATTGACGGCGACTACAGGGACTTCGGGCTGTCCCCGCATGTCCTGATATTTGATGAATTTGCGGACTTTTCCCTCTTGCTCCAAACGAAAGACAAGAAACAGAGGGACTATGTAAACCACCTGATATCCCAAATTGTCCTGAAAGGGCGCCAGCTAGGGTTTTTCCTCTGGGTTGTCATGCAGCAGGCAGGGAGCAACAACATCCCCACTTTCATAAGGGACAACCTCCCATGGAAAGTTGTCCTTGGAAACGCCGAAGACCAGACATACAACACCGCATTTGGGGCAGGCGTGGAAATCCCGGCAAAGAAGATGGAAGCCGGCGAGGGGGTATACACTTATCCGGCGGTTGCGGGCAAGCCAAGGCTGTGCTCATTCCCGACATTGGATTTTGACATTTTGGAAGCGCTGGAAGCTGGGGTTATGTAATAACCCCAGCTCCAGGAATGATAGAAGACAAATAACAAAATATAAAAAGATACATGAATGGGAGGTAATGAACATGAATCCAGAGATATTATTAGGCATTGACGAACTGACAGTCGTTTTGTCAAATATCATCCCCCTCCTGCAAGGTTTGGCAGAATGGGAGGAAAAAGCCGAAAGCATGATTAAGGAGTTTTCACGGCTTGCGAATCTGGAAAGTATTTTCGGGAAGCAAAAAGAGTTAGAGGGCTCACCGCCACAAGGATATGCAACCGCTTACCAATACGGTGACAATCCTTTCTACTTTGCAGTTGCCTATCATCCGTCATGCCCTAAAATGGGCGTAATCGTCAAATTCAGTGCATATAGTTGGGCTGTGTACTGCCAGAGGGGACGGACGAATATAAAAAGATTTCTGCTTTCCATCCAGTCAAAGTCCTGCCACGCCCGCCTTAGCAGGATAGATTTCACTGTGGATTACCAGAATTGGGATATGTCAGTGGATGACATTTACCACAAGCTCGACCATAAATGTCTGGAAATACAAAACCACAAGGGCAAAGCCAACCATTCTGAAATATGCGCATATGAGAGGAACGGCAAGGCCAGCACATTTTATGTGGGAAGCAAGAAGACAGGCACAAGGCTTTTTTTAAGGGTTTACGACAAAAAAGCGGAACAGATTGAACAGAGGGGATTCCGTTACAAAGAAGCCTTGAATACAAAATCATGGGTGCGTTTTGAAGCGGTGTTCAAAGGGAAGTACGCCCACCAGTTGACAGATATCATCATGGAAACCGGGGAAGAAAAGCTGGGAAATTTAATTGCCGACAAAGTAACAGAAAAATACAGGTTCTACGACTTGGGAAGCAAAGAATATACGGATTTCACAACAGCCTTAATTGAAAAAATGAAAGGGATTTTTCCACGCTTACGCTTGGAAAGCACGAGAGATAATGATTTCACCCATTCGCTCATACACCTTGTCAGGGGTTCTGGATTATTCCCCGCCCTATACAAATGTGATGAGATTTGGGGAGATGAATCATCAACGGACTTGCTCAAATGTCTGCATGACATATATAAAGATGATTATGCCCCAAATGATGATGTACGTCTCTGGCTCAAAAAGCATAAAGGCACATTAGAAAAACAATCCCTCAAAGATGACCTTGAACTGCTAAGGCTGTCAAAAACCAGAAAAGGGAAAGAAGAATCTGCATAATGAATTTTAGATGAAAGAAGGTGTTACCATGGGCAATATCAACGTCCCAATCAGTGAGAAATACTCACTAACCATAGAAGAATCTGCCGCTTATTTCCGAATCGTTGAAAATAAACTGCGGCGTTTCATAGAGGAAAACCCCAATGCAAAATGGGTGTTCATGAACGGGAACCGCATACAGATTAAGCGGAAACAATTTGAAAAAATACTTGACGAAATAAGCACAATATAATGCAAAAAGAGCCCGGATATGATATAATATATACAGGTCATATTAAGGCTCTTTCCTTATCGGGAAGGAGAAAAAGATGGAAAAAAGACGGGACAGCAAAAACCGCATTTTAAAAACAGGAGAGAGCCAGAGAAAAGACGGGAGATACACTTACAAATATACGGATGCTTTGGGTAAAGTGCAATTTGTCTATGCATGGAAGCTAGTGCCTACGGACAGGACACCCGCCGGGAAACGTGACGACATATCACTAAGGGAAAAAGAAAAAGAGATACAGAAAGACCTTGCCGACGGGATAGACACAGCCGGGAAGAAAATGACGGTTTGCGAACTTTACGAAAAACAGACACGCCAACGGGGAAATGTAAGGCACAACACCACACAAGGGCGCAAGCGGCTTATGAAGCTGTTGGAAGCGGACAAACTTGGCTCCTGCCCTATTGACAGCGTAAAGCCGTCTGATGCAAAAGAATGGGCGTTGCGCATGAAAGAAAAAGGGCTGTCCTACAAGACCATAAGCAATGACAAGCGTTCCTTAAAAGCGGCGTTCTATACGGCAGTACAGGACGACTGTATCAGGAAGAACCCCTTTGAATTCCAGTTAAACACAGTGATGAAGGATGACACGGAGCCGAAAGTGCCGCTCACAAAGGAACAGGAAGAAAGCCTTTTATCCTTCATGCAAAGTGACAGCGTTTACCAGAAATACCGTGACGAGGTTATTATCCTGCTTGGGACAGGGCTACGGATTTCCGAACTCTGCGGGCTGACGGAAGCAGACATTGACTTTGAAAACAGAATAATCACGGTAGACCATCAGCTTTTAAAGAGTGCGGAAACAGGGTACTACATAGAGAAGCCCAAAACGCAAAGCGGCATCCGGCAAATCCCAATGAATGAAAAAGTGTATGAAGCGTTAGGGCGTGCGTTGGAGAACCGCAACGGGGCGAAAGAAACCATCATTGACGGTTACAGCAGTTTCCTTTTCCTCAACCGGGATGGTTGCCCAAAAACGAATGTGGGTTATGCCACCATGTTCCGGGGGCTTGCAAAGAAGTATAACAAGTGCCATGAGGAAGCCTTACCCAAAGCAATGACACCGCATACCTTACGCCACACGTTCTGCACCAACTTAGCCAATGCCGGAATGAACCCGAAAGCATTACAATACATTATGGGACATACCAATATCACTATGACGTTGGGCTATTACGCACACGCAACATTCGATACCGCAAAGGCAGAAATGGAACGGCTAATGGCATAGGCAGGATTTACTACTATTTTTACTACTTTTGAGAGGGAAAACATGAAAGATTTTGAGAACATATAAGAATTTCCCCCAACATCCAAAATGCCGGGAAAGCCTAAAAATACAGGCTATACCGACATATAAGAATTTCTAAAGAGATAATCTAATTTTACCCATAATTTTATATATACTATTTTTTCTTGTTCCATATATTTCCTTACTCTTATACAAATTAAAAGTTTACATGATTATTCCTAAATTACTTTCCTTTATTTTTTACTATTTAACTATTTTTATACTACATTATCTCACACGAATAATTATCATAAATATCTTATTTAGAATACCTTCTCTCCTTACAATTGTCAAGAATTTTTTTGTTTATACTTCATTAAGTCTTTTGGAAACAATATAATATAATCAGATGTGTGAAATCTCCATTCTGGTACAAAAATCTGGAAGAAGAGGAAGCTTACGCGGGCAAATCATTGCCTGTTGCTACCAAAAACTATAAAGAAACCAAATACCCCACAGCAAACTAAAGGCATGGCCTATCTTGTTCTTTCTGCCACAAGGGGATTTACCCACTGGGCACTTATCCTCATGGCAATCGCCAAATACCCGCGCCAGCGCGGCTGCCTGGCTCATTGCTCGCAAGAATAAAAAAACCGATGCCTTAGTATCTACTCCAAGGCATCGGTATTTCTATATTTTTTTTTTGGGGGGGGAGCAATACCCCTTAATGATATCACGCTATGTAACTCAAAAAGCAAAGACTCTACCCAATTCTTTCTATACCATCTTTATTGGTTGCTGAAATAATATAATACGGCCGGTGCTTACTCTCTGTATATGTTTTGGCAATATACTGTCCCATAATCCCCATAAAGAACAACTGGATTCCGCCAATAAAGACAATCACACATACCGTAGACGCCCATCCTGCAACTGGATCCCCAAAACAAACCCTCCTGAATATTACAAAAAGTAAAAACATAAACGATACAAAGGTCATGGTAACGCCAAACCACGAGCGTATTGGCGGCTCGCCTTTCCTGTCCATCCCCCTTGTTTCAACACTGTCATAATTATTACCTTAAATTTTCAAATTCTAATACTTTCCACAAATACGTGTAACCATTTCCAAAACAAAAATGCAGCTTATCCCAAACAACAAGTACCCCGACCTTTTCTTTTCATAATCACTAAAAGATAACCGCATTTCTTTTAATAACACAATTAACAAATATAAAACCATTCCATAACTAAAGCAAAATGTCCTTCGCTCTGACGCATACAGTGTTGGGGAAAAACCAATTATCATACGGACTAACACAGAACAAAGGAACAACATCCCGTGCACACTGCCTACAGAAATATCATCAAAAATATAAATAATCGAAAAAACAATAGATATTGTAAAAAATGCATACAGCGAAAAAATAATATAGTTAATAGGCTTATTCCAATTAGTTGAATTAATAACTTCCCCTTGGCTTAAAGCATTCGAAAATTTTGTAAAATACCCATTCCGGAATATATTCCCTACTGATACAATTGCCGCTAATGCAATTGGAAAGGCTGATATAGGCATAATCCAATTCCTATTTGTACCATCCTCTGCCTTCTTTACAACGCAGGCGAAGATAACAAATAAAAATACTAGAAAAAGTAGGCACATCTGGCTTAAAAAGCCACTGATTGTTGTATTATACCCATATATTAATTTATCAAACAGCGACAATTTATCAAAATCCTGCATGTGATCATGCATTTCCACCAACCGTCTTGCTTCATTACCTGGGCAAGTTATTATAAATAAAAAATTTGCACATGCAATGGTAAAATGCACTATAACTATGGCAAATTTATTTTTTGCATAATCCTTTTTCATCAATAAATATGCCATAATCATTCCCAAACACATTATATGGAGCACGACATACTGCTCTACATCAATAGCAATCACCGCAGCAACAATGCTCAACACTATTTCATAAAATTTTACGTGTTTTCCGGCAATAACTTTATCTATAGCAACAAATGAGTATGTCCCTAACACTAATGGCCAAAAATAATTCAGAGTAGTCGCTATCCACCCAGCCGATGCCATATCCATGATTGGATATAACATAGCCAGCCCCATGAGAACCCCTGAATTATGCTTCGTAATTTTATACAGCGAATATACCCAAAGCACATACAGCAATGCATTCATATCTTCCATATAAGATAATGATTTGCCATGTATACCAATATCATTTCAATAATGATCCGGGATGACCATGCATAATAACGCCCTTTTGCAAACTCCCACAAAGTTTTGCCGTCCATCATATGTGCATAATAAGTAATCCCATCGCCAAAATATATGCGAATAGACATATGTATCAATAATAACGAAATACCGAAAAATATCCCCCAGATCCATATGCCTCTAATTTTTGGTTTCATTATGTTTCCCCTCCAATTGCTCCATCTATATCAACTATCATTTCTTTTCCATTGTTCTTATACAGAACATAATAATGAACTGAGCCAGACTGGATATATCTTTTGTTAATAGTAACCGCAAATCCCGAATTATCATAATTAAAGCCATCATTCATTGTTTCAGTTATATCTGTCCTATTTTGCAATGCCATTGGAACAACATAGCAATTATCATCATTTTGAATTACCATTGAAAGATCCCAAGTTGAAATGCTTTCGCCTCTATACGCCATCCAACCACTCACCTTCAGCACATCATACTTAGAATCTACAGCATCAATCCCCCAAATAAACAGAGAACTATCTGCAATCTTACTTTCATCTATATGATACTGGTTATATTGAGAATATTTTAAATACTGGTATAAAACAAAAATAGCAACCAATATAACTCCAATTACTAATACCATAACTAAAACCTTATTCTTTATAAAGTTTGCTTCATGATGTGCATCTACCTTCTTTTCTTCCATCCCCACAACCGCATTCCCCCTCTATATCTTTTCAAAATCCATTATATATACAAACAAAAAAAATATCTTTTAGGTTAAAAAAGCATGTAAGTATACCTTGACGTTTAGTTTATTCTACCCCCCCCCTTACATTTGTCAAGTAATAAAAAAACCGATACCCAGGCATTGAAACCTAAAGCATCGGTTTTCTTATTTTTAAACAATCCTCTAAATAAAAGCAAAATGCATAAATGTCATGAACACGCCAATACCATATCCTTACAGTCCATCTTCCATTCCCACTTATTGGACTTCATTACTTATATTACAAAACTTAATCTTGGTTCCTTCATTCTCCTGAACAAATTTCACTAATCGCTCCAAAAGCACCCCGCCTGTCCAAACGTCATCTATAGACATATGGTATCTGGCTGTTTCTGTGCCCTCACAGGCCTCTGTACCAATTTTCTCAAAATTAAGCCCTTCCACCCCATCCAGTATTGCTCCTAATTTCCCTTCATCCTGCAAATCGTAAACGGACATTACCTTCTCTGTTTTCATATTATTACCCCTTTTTCATTTGTATTTTTCCTACACCTTGCTATCTTCCAAGGCCATTATGGTTTCTCTTGTAGTACAGCGTTGCATTATTCCTGCCCTCTGCAGCGCTGTACTAATGTGTGAGGTATTGATGCTGCGTGACTTCCAGTAAGTGCTAACCTCATATTCTACTATATCCCTATATCTTCCTTTTGTCAATGTATGGGAAAACTTTTTCGAAAATAGCCCCTATAAAGGTTAAAACACCCATAGCAGCCCTGGATTCATAAAATCCAAAACTACTATGGGTGAGATATGTCTTATTCAGGGTTACATACCCTCATCCTAATGTTACTGTCCTGTTTGAATAATCTGGCAAAAATATCCCAGAACTCTGCAGCATCTTCCATTTTTCCCATAGTAAATTGGTATCTAACCCCGTCTGCCCCACCACAGCTTTCCGAGCTTATCTTCCTATAATCCAGATTTTCTTTTTCCCCCAGTATTGTTGCTAACTCCTGTTCATCCTGCAAATTGTAAATTGATACTACCTTCTCCATTTTCATATTGTTCCCCCTTCTCCTTTGTACTTCCTCTATTCTGGGCATTAATCAAGATTCCGGTTTCTTATCTGCAATGGACAAAATTCTACGCCACGGCACAAATAACGAATCTTATATTTACTATACCCCCATGCTATCTGTTTGTCAATGTACCAGATAATTTTTCAATAATATAATTATTATAAAAATACCTATAGTAGCCATAAACTTTTAAAGTCTAAAACCACTATAGGTAAATACCGCTTAATCTGGATCGCAAACTTCCGCCCGCCAATTATGCCTATTTGCACTATTCTTCCTGTAATTTTTCAATCAATTCCATCATTGCTGCCACCGTATTAAAATTTTCCGGCTCCAAATCCATTACATTGATTTCCACATCAAATTCTGAATTTAGTTCTGACACCAACGTAACAATATCAAAAGAATCTAAAATCCCATCATCAATTAATTTCTTTTCTTTTTCAAAATCTACGTCTGCCCTTAAATCCTTCAAAATTCCCATTAATTGCTCTTTCATGCTTCATCCTCCATTTTCATCATTTTTCTTAGTATAATCTCTTTCCCTGCTTTCCGGATATGAAGTTCCCGCTCCTCAGGGCAGAATTCCACGCCTTCGGGCTTCCCTTCTTCTGCTTGCGGCATTTTCCATGCTTTCCATGCATAAACGCCATCTGCCAGCCTAACCTTTGGCTTTCCGAAAACATTTATAACTCCATAATCCATGGCACGCAAGAAACGGCTCATCTGCCCAAGATCCCACGACAAATCCAGCCATCCTCCATTTGGGATATCTTTGGAAAGATGGGGAGGGCGGCCGTTTCCGTCAGGCATCTGGGAAATAGGGGGTTTTTCTAAGAATTCCCCCTGCAGCAATTCCTTAAGCCCTTCCAATGCCGCTTCATTAAGCTGTGACAAAAGCTTCAGTGCAGTTGCGCGGTCGTCAATTGCCACCTCTTTCTGCAGATAGATTCCCCCTGTATCAATCCCTGCATCCACTTTATGCCAAGTAACCCCTGCTTTTTCATCCCCTTCATAGATCGCCCATGCTTCCGCATTCCGGCCGCGGTGTGCCGGGAGCAGTGCGTGGTGGAGATTAATTACCAAAAGCTTTGGGTTACGGAGGGCATCCTCTGTGAACAGCCATGGGTTCATAATGGACAATACTAATGTTTCCTCTGTTTCCTGTTCCAGCAGCGCCATCAGGTCTTTTTTCACAGCAACCTGCCTGCAGTTCCAGCGTTCCATATATTCCTGGTTTTTCCCAAAGCCATTCTGGTTGCAGAAATACAATTCTATCTGCCCTACCCTGCCGCTTTGCTCTACCAGTTCCGCTGCCTGATATAAAAATCCGGTGCCGCCGATAATCATTGCTTTTTGATACTGTTTCATATCTTCCCTCATAGCCTTTCTTTCAGCAAAGTCCGGTCAATCTTCGCATTTTTATTCAGCGGAAGCTTCTCATAATATTCCATCCGGTTGGGGAACATGTATTTCGGTAAAGTTTTGCCCAGGCTTTTTAACAGTTCCCTGTCACATTGTTCCGCTGCCTGATAAAACAGCACAATCTTTTCTTCTTTTTCATCATAAATACAGCAGGCTGCCTCTACAAAGGGCAGGGCATTGATAGCCACTTCCACCTCGCCTAATTCAATCCGGTGCCCCATATGTTTAATCTGGTAATCTTTCCTGGAAATAAACATCAGGTTCCCATCTTCCCCATACTGCCCCAAATCCCCTGTGCAATAAATAGTTTCTGGGTACATGGTATTCAAGGGATTCTGGATAAAGGCTTCCCTTGTCTTTTCTTCGTTATTATAATATCCAAGTGCCAAGGAGCTGCCCCGGACACAGATTTCACCTGCCTGCCCAAATGCAACTTCCTGTTTCCGTTCCCCGTCCAGCAGGATGACATCCGTGTTCTTAAATGCGACCCCTATGGGCAAAGTTTCCTCATCTGCAAAAGGCCTGTCTACTTTATAGAAGGTGCAGTTACAAGTAATTTCTGTAGGTCCATATAAGTTCACATACTGGACTTCGGGCAGGTATCTCCTCCAATAGTTCAGGACCTTATTTGGCATTATCTCCCCGGAAAACATCACCGTCCTCAGGTATTGCGGTACCTTCTGCGAAAAGACATTCAGGTTTTCCACAATGCGCAGCGCCGACGTTGCCCAGATTACCGTATTGATTTTATTCTGGTTCAGATAATCGATTAGCGTCGCTACCATGGAGAACATCATTTTGGGGACTACATACATAGTCCCGCCATTTTTTATGGTAGAATAAATATCTTTCACAGAAACATCAAAATCAAAGGGCGCTTGGTTGCCCAAAACAATGTTCTCGTCGAACCCAAATTCTTTTTTAAAATTATCTATTAAGTCTATGACAGACCTATGGCATACCAGCACGCCTTTTGGCACTCCTGTAGAACCAGAAGTAAAAATCGCATATAAGGGGTCAGTGTCAATCCGCTGGCTGGCAATCTTGTCCAATAATTCCTGATCTATTGCTGTCCGGGCTAATTCCTGAAGTTCTACTATGCTGCCTTCATAGGCAACCTGCTCCATAGCTTTTTTCGTTCCCTCTGTTACAATGACAGCTTTCGGTTTAATAATATCCAAAAACAATTCAATCCGCTTCGCCGGCATCTGGCAATCCACCGGGGCATAAAAGTTCCCACTGTAGGCCACGCCAAAAAAGCCCAACAAGCTTTCTATCTTCCGTTCAATCAGCACAACTACCGGCTGGTTCCTGCCAAGCCCTACTTGTTCTTTCAGGGCTGTTGCAACAGCCTTTGCTTGGTTCCTAAAATCATGGTATGTCACTTTATCCTTGTTATCTGCAAATACAATCTTCTCTGGAAACCTATCTGCAGACTCCTCCAGATAGTCCAATACGCTTCTCTGCATTTTATTTCCCACCTTTCAGCATATAACAAACAGCTACTGCCCTATCTTAGTCCAACTTTTTTACCCCGTCAAGCCTTTCTTTCACATAATCTCCAAAAATTTCCAAATAACGGGGACTTTTCCTTTGTAGTTGTTATTTTCTGTAAAAATCTTTACCGATCCTGTGGATGGTAAGTAGGCACAATCTCCTTCACCCAATTCCGTATATCCCTTGGTTCCTGCACCACATAATCCTTTAGGTTCTCAAGCTGCATCATAAAATGATCTTCATCCATCTTAATGGGTTTCCCAATGTGAATCAGCTTATTCTCCGTATCCTGCAGGCCTTCTTCATGCATCAGCATTTCTTCATATAGCTTTTCGCCTGGGCGCAGCCCTGTATAGATAATCTGTATATCTTCCCCAGGCTTATGCCCGGACAGGAGAATCAAATTCCGTGCCAAATCTGCAATTTTTACTGGCTCTCCCATATCCAGCACAAAAATCTCCCCGCCTTTGGCATAAGCCCCTGCCTGAAGCACTAAGGATACTGCCTCCGGGATTGTCATAAAATACCGGATGATATCTGGGTGGGTAACTGTAACTGGCCCTCCCTGCTCAATCTGCCTTTTAAACAGAGGGATAACGCTGCCATTGCTTCCCAAAACATTCCCAAACCGTACAGCCACAAATTCTGTCCGGGAACGGCTGTTGTATGTTTGTATTATCATTTCACAGATTCGCTTGGTTGCCCCCATAATATTTGTAGGGTTCACCGCCTTATCCGTAGAAATCATGACAAAACGCTTTACTTTCCATTTATCTGCCGCCTGCACTACCTTCCATGTGCCCAGCACATTATTTTTCACCGCCTCATTGGGGCTGTCCTCCATCAAAGGTACATGCTTATGGGCTGCTGCATGGTATACGATATCCGGACGGTAAGTTTCAAAAATCATATCCATCCGCTTTGTGTTCCGGACAGATGCAATTAACACTACCAGATTTAGGTCTGGAAACCTGTTTTTGAGTTCGTTTTGGATATCATAAGTCGTATTTTCATAAATATCCACAAGCACCAGCATTTTAGGGTTATGCCCTGCCACCTGGCGGCATATTTCACTCCCAATAGAGCCACCGCCACCCGTCACTAACACAACTTTCCCTGCCACATAATCCATAATGGCAGATAAATCTACTTTTACAGGTTCCCTGCCCAGCAAGTCGTTTACATCTACTTCTTTTAACTTACTGATGCCTACTTCGCCATTTACAAGCTGGTAAACCCCGGGCAGACGTTTCAGGTCGCATCCAGTTTCTTTACAGACGTCCAAGATTTCCTTGATCTCTTTTGCCGGGGCAGAAGGCATAGCGATAATAATTTCGTCTATCCGGCATTGTTTTACCAACTCCGGGATATTCTGGCGGTTCCCCATTACCTTTACCCCATGGAGATAACTGCCCTCCTTGGATTTATCATCGTCTATAATGCATACCACACGCTTGCTTACATGGTTGCTATTGCGTATTTCCTTTACCAAAAGGTTACCAGCCGCCCCAGCGCCTACTATCATTACTCTGGAAGTTGCTGCCCCGCTTTCCTGCCTCTTGATAAGCGTGCGGATCCCACGGTAGGAAAACCGGCTGAGAAATACCAGCATCCACAATGCTACCCCATACAGGATATAATAGCTTCTTGGCATACGCACATCAAATAGTACCATCACTGTCATCTGCGCCAGTGCAGATAGTGCGCAGGCAAAGGTAATATTAATTAATTCCGGCGCCCCGGCAAATGTCCACAGGCTGCTGTACAAACGTAACCCATAAAACACAACTGCTGTCACTATAATAATTACCGGGGCATACTGCAGGCTTTTCACTATATATGCCCTTGGAATAGCAGTATAATTACCCTCAAAGCGGATGACTAATGCCAGCATACTAGCTGCTATTACTGCAATAATGTCATATACAACTAAAAATATCCGTTTTATAACAAGAAACTGGTTTTTTTCTATTAATGCATTCACATTCTCTTCCTCTTTTCAACAATTTTTTCTTTCCAATTGTATCTTAAATACCTCAAAATTGCAACCACAGACTCCCCCATACCTATGCCTGCCCTTTTTCAGTACCTATAATTCCTCCCATATAGCCCACAGCAGCATAAAAGCAAAAGCAGAAAGGATGCCCCCAAGGCATATCCACATTTCCGCTAACGCAAAAAATAACATATGATATACCAAGCAAAAAGACCAGGAATACCCCACGCCCTGTTAAACTCTCATAAGTTTTATCTTTTGCCCTAGTTTTGTCCCCATATGCCATTTTCCCTGAAAAAAAAATTAAAAATAACTGGCAGGTTGCATATGGAACCAAAATAAACATTCCATACCGATGGGATATGGAAAGATAGCCACTGTAAGGCTGCACCTTATTCCGAAATACACGCACCATGCCATCGCTATGCCCAAATAAGTTCCACCGCCGGATATAATTGCGCCAAACCGTAAACTGTTCCATGTCTGATTTCCGTATTACTCCTTGTAACCCTTCAGGTTCCAATTCTAATAAGCCTTCCCAAACTTCATCAGAAACCCCTGTCAATAATTGCTCTCCTTTGTACGTTACTTCCAAATCTAATACAATTGGCAGTGTTTTCGTAGAAATATGGATTATGCTTACTGATAATGCCGCTGCAGAAATGCCCATTCCAATATGCCCAAATATCTTCAGGATCTTCCTGTCAAACAGCATACCGTTTTTAAACTGCTTCACAAAAAAGAACGCGCATGCCGTTACAGATGCAGCCAAACCTGGCAAATGGCCGCACCGCAGAACAAAATAAAACGCGGCTGCACCACCCGTAATATATTTTATATAATAATACAATTCCCCCTTTTCAGGCAAATCTCTTTTTAATAAGTTATCCATTTCATCAAGAAACATGCACAGCATTAAAACTGCATACATAGAAAAATCTTCTGGGTTCCGGAATAAACCATTATAATCAATAGCTGGCATTTTTGTGCGGAACAGCATACAATAAATTATCCCTGCAAAAAATATAATTTCTAAGGAATCAATGATATCCCTGAACATTCTGTAAGGATATTCCATATTCTGCCAGGAAAACATAAAAAAAGTACCTATGAAAAACAGCATACTTCCTGCCAGGCCCATTTCTTTTGGCACAAAAAAATCCGAAACCATTGTTCCAAGCCACAAAAGCAACCAGCTTTGAGCCAGAGGATTTTTCCAGCATACCTTGTCCAGTTCTTTTTCCCAAGAAACAAATGCGGCCAACAGAAACAGTATGGCACATACTGCTAAATAATACCGAAAACTCTCTGCTTGCCCCGTCCAATTTAATACATTCCCAATCACCATCCAGGCAAAAAGCAGGCTATATAAAAACTTACGGGCATACCTTTTCTGTACATTGGAAAGCTTCCCACCTATCCAGCTGCCAAAATAATCACCGAAAAGTTGGAAGCCATACTGTAAAATATCGACTAAACAATACCAATCCCAACATTTCTTGGCCTTCCGAAAAAATTTTCTTTTCAGCATACTAAATAGAAAAAATAGCATTGAAACAGCACAAAACCCTGCAACAAATAATTTTATAAAATGCTCCCTGGTATACCAAGATGGCGTAGTGCGTATCTGCATAGAAGAAATAGACAGGCTTTCCCCTTTTGCATTTAATATCTGGACAGCCATATGGGTCATAGGTATCTCTGGATTTAGAAGAATTAAGTTCTCCCCTTCTGAGATCTGAACTGGATGTTCAAATCTTTTCTCCTTATTTTTCCCGTAATACCGGATTACACCTTCCATAGAAGGGGCACTCATCTTATCCACAGTGAGATAAAGGAATTCCCATGCCTGTTCCTTCCCATTCAGCTTATACCGTTTGGTTGCTTTATTTGCCATCAAGAGATATTCCCTTTCTTCTGGCTGATAAAGCCATCCAGCAGAACTTTTCTTTAAAACAGCAGAAGAAAAATCATATACTTTGCCCGCTGACATAAATTCCTTAAAATTAATCCTCCCTCCCAGCCGCATCATTGACGCCATAACACTTATCAGAATCCCAGTAAAGAGGACTATACAAAAACAGAATTTTTTTTCTCCTTTCACTGATATCCACCTTCTTACATTTTCTTATCTGCTTGTTTTATAAACAAACTGCCTATTACTAAATAATATACTAACCAGCTTGCAAAAGCATAGGGGGAACTCACATCTTCTGCAATACCTGCCACATGGTAATTTACCACTGCCCCAAAGACAAATAGGCTGAATTCCTGATTCTGGAAAAAATTTTCTAAACTATACCTTAAACTATAATATACTGTTGCCAAATAGGGAAGTGCAACAAACACCCCATAATCGTACATCATCTGCAGCAAATTATTGTGGGCATGCATCCTTCCCTCCCAAATCTCCATCCACTTTTCATGCCCCAGTAAATTTAGCTGGCGTACGTAAACATCCCACACAACATCCCTGCCGCTTAACAGGACAGTGTAATTATTGCCGGAGAGCTTCTGCACAATCCGGTTCAATACAGGGAGCTCATCATTGGCGGCATAAGCTGCAAAGGTAAAGAATCCCTTATTGCTGGCAATCTGATAAAAATCACCTGGTAAATGAACTACCGTATGCAGCAAATTTGCCACATTCACCAGACACCACCTGCCTAGTGTAAATATCAGCACACTACTAAGCAGCGCTGCCCCAACAAGCTTCAGCAAACGTTTTCCATGCCCTCCCTGTTTCCGGTTAAGGAATAGCCGTAAAAGAAAAATCATACATTCTAAAACAAACACGCCAATCCCTGTAACGCTTTGGGTCAGCTGAAGAAAGAAAAAGATACTAGCAACCCCTGCTGTTCCATTTATAAGCTGCAATTTTTTTTTCTTTTTCCCTTTTGGGGACTTCTGAAAGCCCTGCCCTAAATTATCCAGGAACACTAAGTTTGCTGTTGCAAGAAAGCCTGCAAATGTATTTGGATTGTTAAAACTTCCCATATAACGGACTCCTGCCGTAAGCGGGCGGCAAACAATACAGAATATACAGCTTGCCCAATAAAACCATCCCAATGCGCGTTTCAAGTCACGGATCAGTTCCGTTGGATTTTCCATCTGGTTCCATGAAAAATAAAATGGCGTTACAGACAGTAACATAAAAATCCCTATATTGCGAAATGTCTTTTCCACAAAAAACTCTGATACCATACAGAAAAGCCAAAGGGCAAACCATGCAGCCACTAATGGCTTTTTCCAGTAAGCAAATGGCTTTTTGCCTTCCCAAGATAAGAACCCAATCAGGAGAATACAAATGCCTATTAACAAAACCATCTGGTTTTGGGCTGCAAATTTCCATCTCCATCTATAAGCTACCATCAAGTATATCAAAAGAAAACACAGAAAGAATAAACATGTCCGCGCCTTTGGTATTGAATATGGCGCAAACAGATTCTGTACCTTACTTCCTTTCTCCAACAGATATGCATAAAACTTCTGTACGTCCCCTATCCACTGCCCTGCCCGTGTCCCTCTGGAAATTCTCCGTTTTCTCCATATGCCCCGTACAAAAAAGCACCCCAGCAAAAACAGGAAAGAAATAACAGCAAACGCAGGAAAAAATTCCTCCAGCCCAAACATTTTGATCCGTTCACGGAATTGTATCTTTTTTAAAGAGAATGTCAATCCTTTCTCTCCTGAAACCACAAAATTAATCCCATAAACCTCTTGTTCTGGCAGTTCAAGAATATTAATCCCATTCCTCATTTCCTGTTGAATGGTGCCTGCTGCTTCAAATGCCTGATTTAATACCTGTACCTCCCAGACTGTTTCCTTCGGCAGATTTTCCAAATCAAGGTACAAGTAATTCCAATTTTTCTTCTGTACCTCCACGGCAAACATTTTATTAGCAATATCCTCGGTAATATTTATTTCTTCTGTAGTACTATCGCAAAGCCAATTATTCCCAGCATACGCATAAGCTAATTTCCTTACATTATAGATATCCCCAACATCATAAAAACACTCAATATTGATACTTTGGGCAAGATACATCACTGTAAGGATCACACACGAAATCAACCCAAACAGAAAGCACATGCTGGTTTTTATGCTCCATTTTACAGTCCTTCCCATCTCTCACTCCAAAAATACGGACTTAAATTGGTATAAATCCTTCATATAATACCTGTCATCCCCAAAAACATCAAAATCCTTTTTGCCTTTCTGGGGCACTATTATTTTATCGCTCAAAAGAAACAGCAGTTTATGCCAAAAAGAACCATACTTTATTACTCTCCCATATTTTTTCACCTTCTGAATTCCTGTTTTCCTCTGCCCAGAAACAAAATAGGCTTTGGCATTTCCTGGTTTATTTTCCCTTAGGTATCCCAGAACCTGCTCACCCCTGTCCTGCACCTCACTAAGTTCTTCTGGTATAAGCCAAATCTCTTTCTTTTTCAGTTTCTTAAACACAAAATACCATTTTCTGCAGGAAGCCAGTTGTTTCAGCCCATTCTGGATCAATTCCATCTGGTACTTTTTTTCATATACGCTTCGTTCTTCCCCAGAAATGCGCTTACACAGCAGCTTCTTTTTTTCCTTTTGGGTTATATAATGGTTTCGGAAATAATATCCTGCACTTTCTTCATTTAAAGGTACATTTTTTTCCAAAGTAAACTTTATTTTTTTCCTGTAAATGTCCTTATACCAAATGCTAAATGTAATCTCATAGGCATCTTCCTCCAAAGGGATATCCAGACGAAACCCTTTCCCTTGATAACAAATTCCATCCAGCCCCTTTTTGTCATGTTCTTCCAAACGGTAACAAGAAAGACGTTTCCGTTTTGCCTGTGTTTCCATATATATTTGGTAATCTTCTTCTGGAAGCCACGTATTAACCCTTCCTTCCAGATGCAATTTCTTTTTTCCTATATCTAAAACTGTAACCATAACCATATTGCGAATTTGCAGTATATCCAAAAGCGCAATATTATGAAACAGCAGCTTTCCCATATCATAAATCAGTTCTTTCCTGATATCCCTGCCATATTTTAAAGACAATGCATAAACTTTATATTCTTTATACATCATTTTCTGGTTCATAATTACACGTTCTTCAATTTTTTGCAAAACACCTTGCAATGCTCTTTTATATTGTTCTGCCTGTACAGCGCCGATCCATGCATGGACATTTTTCCGGATCCTCCATCCCAGGTCATTCATAACGGCGTATTGGATAAACTCCAGCACTCTCCCATAACGTTCTATGGACTTATCAAACAATGCTTGATGGAAGTATTTGGGTGAATCCACATAATAACTTTCAGACTTCATTTCATTCTGCAGCGCAGATGTGGCGTTCAGGCGTTTCCTATATAGGTGCAATGCCTCACGGACCACTCCCAAAGTACATTTATCCAACAGGACCTCATTAATAAATGCCCCGTCTTCCCCATACTTTAAATGGGTAGAGAACCTATGATCCCCTAAAGCTTCTGTTTTAATAAATGCAGAGGTTACATCCAACTGGACATAATCATACTGTAACTGCAGGTATATCACTTTGGTCGTATCAAATTTATAGTCAAGGTAATGAAAATCATCCCTTGCTTCAAAAAAACGCTTTCTGCCCCCTACTACATCTATCTTTTTATAATGTTCCTCAAAAAAATGGTAGATTATTTCAAAAGCATCCAGTGCCCACATATCATCAGAATCCAAAAAATTAACGTATTTTCCCCGGATATAAGGGAAGGCTTCATTCCGTGCAGAACTTACCCCGCCATTTTCTTTCTTCAAATAAAGGATGTTATCTGGGTATTGTTCTTGATATTTCAGGCAGATTTCCTCACTATTATCTAGGCTCCCATCATTCACTAAAATTAGCTGGATATTTTCCTGAAACCCCACCGTCTGGTTTATGACTGACTCAATGGTATCCTTTAAATATTCTTCTACTTGGTAAACGGGCGTAACAACTGTAAACTTATAATCCCATTCTTTTGGTGTTTCCATCACGAAAATCCCTCCTTCCTATCCAATTTTTTCAAGAATAACCACTGTTTTTGATACGAATGCAACAAGGAATCCCTTTCCCCGTGGCAAACAATTTTACCATTCCAGCCAAAAGAAAAGAAGATCCCCTGTTTTTTACAAATTGCTATCCTGCCGAAATTCCATGGCAGAAAAAGTACATTTTATATCACTTTTTCAATATAAATTTTATTCCCGCTGCCAATATCTGCCTGTACTTTTAACTTTGTACCTTTTTTTAATTTTGATGTATTAATTGTGTAATTCCCACTAGCATTAGCAGTCGCACTGTAAGTCTTCCCGCCTATTTTTACAGAAACTTTTGACTTTGGAGCTGCTTTCCCTGTAATCTTACTGCTGTTTTTCTTCGCAGAGCTGATTTCCAGCGGATTCGCATCACCTACATTTGCCTTAGAATTCTGGACAGAAATTTCTTTTACACCAGCTGGGTTGCTTAAAGTATTATTTTTAATCCCATTGCAGGTTGTATTATCATATAATACAATCCCATATTTGTTATGGTTTGTTACTGTATTTTTCTGGAGCTTACTGATGGCGCTACCATTACAGTATATCCCATAATTGCCATTTTTATTAATCTTATTATTTGACAATACTACGGATTTTGCCCCTAATTTTACCTGAATCCCAGAATTTTTATTATTATTTACATTGCAGGACTGGATATTTGCCTTACCGCCCTTAATGTTCATCCCATAATTGCTGCACTTGCTTATGGTTACTTTCTTTATAGTAACATTTGCATTTTCATAAGTAACAATCCCGCAATCCTTGCTTGTCTGGATACTTCCACCTGAAATTGTTGCCTGTGATTTCTCATAAACGTAAATTCCTTGCTGCTTTGATTTCAGAATTTTATTATTCTTTATCACTGCCTTTGAATTCACGCCTACGCTGATTCCGCATTGCTGGCTGCCGCTTATTGTATTATTTTCAATATATTTTGCATCGCAGCGGTCATTTACCATAATGCCATGGTTTTTATTATTTTTGATCAAATTCCCCTTGATCCTAAGTGTTACAGATTTCCTTCCTCCAATCCCATGCCGTCCATTGTTCTGGATAACGCAGTTCTGGATAGTTGCAGAAGTCCCTGCCCCAAAAGGTGACACACCGCAAACAGAATTATTTTCCATTGTGGCATCTGTTAATTCCAAAGACGCCCCAGAAAATACGCCGACGCCATGCCCAGATTCCCCTTCCGAAGATACCTTTGGCTTCCGGCCATTATGGCTAAAATTCCCACCTTTAATTGTAACCTTAGAGGTTTTCCCTGTAATAGAAACACCATTCCAGTTATTATCCTTGACGGTATTATCACCCTTTGAATCATTCATCTCCAATGCTGCTTCTGATACCGTAATCCCATGCTCTTTATTGGCCTCAATCGTGCAGCCACTGACATTGGAAACTTTACTCTTCTTATAAGATGCCAGCCCATGGGATTCATTGGAATGAATTTTAGTGGAAGTCAGGCTGGAAAGGGTGGAGCCTCCTGTTACAGTAATGCCTGTGGTTTTATTTCCGCTGATAACCGTTTTGCTAATACTGGATACAGCAGATGCATCTACATAAATACCGCTCTGCCCGCATCCGCTGAAAGTACAGCCGTCTACAGAAACACCCGAAGACTTGCCTGCAACACGCAGCCCATGTCCATTGCTATTCATCACTTTACAGTCTTTCACTGTTATATTCTTAGCTGCACCAAATACAAAGCCAAATTTTGTTTTCTTATTGCAGTTCCAGGTTCCCCCTTCGATGGATGCATTTTTTATCCTATCTGTTTCCCCTGCCCTTACCATGGAATCAATGCTTCCAGACGCTGTAATTGTTGCTCCTGTTGCTACAATGTTTATATTTGATTTCAAACGGATTTGTTCCCCTAGCCTATAGCTTCCGCTCGGGATAGTAATCGTTGTTGTCCCCGAATTTCCCTCTGCCTCTTTAATGGCTTCCTTTAATTTCACTGAAATATCTGACCCAGACTTTACACTCAGTTTAATCTCAGATGCTTTTGCCCCTTTTTCGTCTAAGAATACCTCTTCTTGTAACTGTCCTGCTTCCATAGGGGCTGCCGCTGCCACAGGAACTCCTATTTGGCTGGAAATTCCCATACTTATGCATAACAATGCAACCAATACACGCTTTTTCATAACTGTTTCTCCTTTCATTATAGTATTTCTTTTTCTACCAGTTTCTGATAAATGCGGGTAATATTCTTTCCGTCACAGAATTCATTGATGCTCCTGTAACATTCTTCTACTTTTGGGCTCCTCGCTTTTTCCAGAATAATCTTTCCATCTATAATGATTTTCTGCAAAACTTCTTCCAAAGAATCCATGTCAAAGACCCGCTCCCCAATGTATTCTTCTTCTGACGGAATCAGTTTGCCGCTTTCAGCCTCATATAACTCCAAATCTGGCTGATAAAAAACTACCCCAGCTCCCTGATAAAAGACATTATAACATACAGAAGAATAATCTGTCACTAAAAGTTTTGTCATATCCAAAACCTTAGAAATTGGCTCTTTCCATATAGAATCTTTCATATCTGTGCTTGCCAGCAAATCCATTACCTTTGGGTGGGGTACAATGATAATTTTAGAAGCTTCCAGATACTTATTTAAAATTTTATAAATACTAACTACATTTTTATAATATTCCGACTGCTCAAAATCCTGTAAATGTTCTTCGTATGTCTTCCATGTCAGCATAATCACTGCTTTATCTGCAGAATCTTGCCCAATATGGTTATACTCTATCTTGCTGAAAATAGGTAACCCAGTATTCCATATCCTATCTTCTGGCAATTTAAGCATATCGCCTACCACATCCTTCTCTTTCCCACTTCCTACCACAATATACTCTGGCTCGCCTTCCTTCCCCACTACAAAAGTAGACGCAGGCCCCTGGCACTTGAGATATGTTACCCCATGCTGTAAAAAAATAAAAGGATGCTCACATGTACTCTTCCTAAAATATTTGTTATTAGACCGCACAATATTCAAATGGGCAGGCGCTTCTGTGGAAATATAATAGTTCACCCGGTATAGCAGCCAATAATACTTAAGGGAATATTTCCGAACAACATTTTTTTCCCCTTTAATTGCCTGGTAATCATCTGACAGTTCATCTATGACGAAATAATTCTTTGAATTCCTGCTGTCCTTTGCCAAAAGGAATAAATCATATGCCCCTTCTTCCGCTTTTCCAGCAAATTTCTCATAATACAAATTCACATTTTTACCATGTTTTGACTTCCATTTTCCTAAATGATAAAAAAGCCATGAAACACATTTACTCTCCATAAGCTTGAACCATAAATGCTCCTCAATTTCTTCTTTCGGCCTTTTCACAATGGAAAAATTCCCACGGTCTGTCCGCCGTACATGGACAGCAAAATTTTTCAGGTAGCAGCCTTTGTATGGTGCGTAATAATGCCGGATATTTGCATTTTTTTTCCTAAATTTTTTTCCAATCCGGTAATCTAACTCTATGCCATCCACTTTTAACATGATGTTCAATGTATTATTGATTTGTGTATCATCTGACAGCAATGATTCCACAGGAATTTTAAAGCGATGGATATCGCCCTGCAGAAGCAATCTCCATTTAGGAATTGGCATAACGCCTATTTTTATTGACGATTGCTGATAATTCTTTTCATCAATATAAAACCTCTGCCCTTCCACAGGAAGCTCCCATTCATTCCTGAAATACCCAAGCATGTAAAGAGACAGTACTTTCTTGTTCAGGCCCAGATACAATACCTTGTAAGAGAACTTTATCAATTCTTTGTAAAAGCTGCTTTTGAATTGGTAGGAATAATAAATGCTTTTTTCATTTGACCATACCACTAACACGGGAACATTTTGTGTTTCATTCATGTGCCTGTCCACGGCATCTTGCGGAAACTTATCGACTTCAATATGCTGTGTTTCCATATAAAATACCCTATTTTTCTGGGACTTCTTACGGACTGGTATGCTTGTTTTATACTTTTTCCCAAAATCAAGGGTTTGGACATCAATTATCACTGTGTCCTCCGGTACCATCCTAGAACGGACACAGCATATCTTTAATAAATTCTCTTGGAATTCTACACAAATTTTACTCAAAACATTTCTCCCTATCGTTCAAAACCTGATTTTTCCGGTAAAAGCTTCTGGAATGCTTCTTGTACTTCCCGCTTCTTTTTTTCAAAATTTTCTGTATAGATCGTATCGTTGATACAAATCATCTTATACCTTCCCTCACGGACAGAATTTAAAGCTAATCCATAATTCCTTTCTTTAATGTGGAAGCAACGCCCAATGTTCCGGGAGCGCGGGATAAAATTTCCGCTTGCCAGCTGCCAGTATTTTATCAGCCATTGGTTTACATTTGACTTTGTCCTAAACTTATCCCTACAGGTAGCCTTCAAAGTTTCCTCCTCCAATTTCCACACCTCTTTAAATGTGCTTTTCAGGAAATTACTGGGGAGATGGCTATAGTAAAAGCCAGGGAACCATGGCCATATCATCAGCATGGTGGTCCTTACCAGGCTTTTCCAGCCATTAATCGGGTGATACCACTTTCTAAAATCTTTCTTAAAACACTGTTTCTTGTCAAAATGAATGTTTATTAATTCTACGTCATTCCCATTAAAAAAACCGGCACTCTTCTTGCCAAAATAAATACAGTTCAGCCCAAACACATCCCGCGGAACCCCATTTTTAAAAAAATCATCTGGTTTTACATAGTTTGTAATGAACATGTCATCATTAAAATATACAAACTGTTCTGCCAGCCCCTCAATCCTATGCAGGTTCATTTCTATCGTATTCGCATTAAAAGTTGGCAGGTATTCTTCGGGTATATAATCCTTATGGTTCACAATATGAAGTTTAGGGTGATTTACGTTCAGCCAGGGAGGAAGATGCCCCCAAGTCACAAAATGGATTTTATTCACCCAAGGAGCAAATTTCTCCACTCCCCGGAACCAGTATTGCAAATTATCCCAGCTCCGGTAACGGATAATTGTGCTATCTCCCCTGTCGTTGTTTTCATCGTATTTATTCTTCTCTTTCTGCCACTCTGGATCATTGCCGTCTACCCAAATCAGAACAAAATCAATCTTCGGTTTCTTCACTGTCTTCCTCATTTTCATTGGAACCTCCTACTTTGGTATACAGGTTCTTCCAACCATTCTCATAAAATGCCACAAACAAGTCATAGGCTTCATCCCATTCATGATAAGCTTCCTGTCCCCGCTTATCTTCAAAATGATAGTTTTCACTTAAGTACTTCGAAAAATATTTTGTAAATTTTACTGCACCTTTGGAATTTAGATGGTGGTCATTATACAAATCTTCCGAAAAGTTTATGCCTATTTCCTCATATTTTTCTTCTGTGTTGAAATTAATGGTTTTTGCGCCCTGTTCTTCCAGATAGTCAAATGCAGCATTGACTTCCGGCTGTTCATACTTGCTTAACTGCGAAGGGGAAGATATAAATAAAAGTTCCAGCCCCGTTTCTTTACCATATTCCAAAATCTCATCCAAAATTGCTATTTGCATGTCATTCAATTCTTCCCTATCCGAAACTACCTTTGTAGGCTTTACTTCTTCCACAGTAAAAGGCATTTCCTCAAAATCATAAACGCCCTTCATGGTACTGACTGGAGGGACAAAATCTGCTTTCCTCATGCCGGATTCCCATCTGGAATGGTACTTCAGGAAGGAAAAATACATAGACATTTCATCTAAATCTTCTGGTACTTCATCACCATCTTTTTCTAACTTTGCAAGCACATCTTCATGGCTATAGTAATCTTTATAGAACTGAATGCCTTTTGCAACTGTTTCCCACCTGTTTTTTGAATATTTCATACTGTCTGTAACCCGGCGGATCCTTATTTCATCCGGCCGTAAAGATTTCATCTTAATTCCCCGGATATCTACTACTGCCAGCTTTACATCTTGTTTTTTGCGCACTTCCTTTAAAACATTTGTTGTTAAATACATAGGCTGTACGTCTGTATTCATAGCATAAACTGCCATTCCATAATCTTTCCATGCCAGCGGCGCAATCCACTCCCGGTCTACACAGCTTGTCCCAACTAAAACACAATCCCACGTATTTTCAGGCTCATCATAAAAATCATTATAACGTTTCTTTACGCTTAGGGTATCCCCTTCTGCAGGGATCGTAAATACATTAACGATAAGGCACAATACCATTGAAAGGGCAAGTATAAACAATACCGACCTTATTCCCTGTTTCTTTGTCATACCATATTCTCCTTAAAACTGCTGGTAAATAAATTCACTTGCCGAATATCCGCTCCCATAGCTTCCATATATTAATACAGCAACCACCGCGCCAATATAAATCATCCAGCGGAAATATAAATTCTGCTCTGCTATCTTCTCCCTGATATGAATTCCCTTTTCCTGCATAATCCCTACTACTAAAAATACCAAAATAGAAATAAAAATAACATAGTAGTCCTTATAAGACAGGCCTAGGTTCAGAAAAGTCCCATTGAAAAATACCCATGGATTTGGATAAGCTAAGGCGCGCTTAAACATATCAATTGCAGTTAAGCAGGTTTTCCCCCTTGAGAAAAAACGCCCAAAACTGCAGAGGATAAATGTCCTTGCCATCTGAAAAAAGCGCCAGCTAAAGCATTCCGTATTAATTTTGAGCTTTTCTATTATTTTCTCATAAACAGGCTCTAATAATATGCTGGATACAATAATAATTCCATTCCATAAGCCATATGCCACATATTTCCAACTTGAGCCATGCCATACCCCTACTAAGAGGAAGACAATAAACATGGACAAAAAAGTCGGCAATTTTTTTCCAATATAGTTGCCAAATACTTTTCTGGTTCGTTTCCCAAGCGTTGCAAAGGCTTTTGACAAGGATAACGGATAAAACACATAATCCCGCATCCATGAGCCCAGTGTAATATGCCATCTGCGCCAAAATTCACTGATGGATCCTGCAAAATATGGGCGCTCAAAATTCAGCACCAGTTCAATCCCCAGTATCTGTGAAACGCCCCGTGCAATATCCATGCCTCCCGAGAAATCCGCATATACCTGCAGCCCATATCCGGCTGCTGCAAGAAACAGCACGAAGCCTTCATGCGGTGCAGGGTTATCAAAAATAAAATTCACAGGAATGGCAATCCTGTCTGCTAAAATTAATTTCTTCATATACCCCCAAAGGATTAACTGCATCCCTTGGGTAACCCTAGTATATTCAAACTTATGCGGCACATACAGTTGATGGGCTAATTGGTCATACCGGGCAATCGGCCCTTGGATAATCTGCGGAAAATAAACCATAAATAAAGAAAATTTAAAAAAATTCCTGTCTGGTTTGTACTTTCCCCGGTACAAATCTACGATATAAGCAATAGACTGTAACGTATAAAACGAAATACCTAGTGGCAGCAACAATTTTAAGAGTGGGATGTTCCCTGCAAAACCCACTTTTACTAACACAAGATTAATATTTTTGGCAATAAAGTTAAAATACTTTAAGAAAATCAAAATCCCAAGGTTCACTACAACTGCACAAGCTACAACGCGCTTTTTTCTGGAGCTTACTTTGTTCTTATATTCCTTCTTTTCTTCCCGCGTCAAATCTGCCTTGTGAAGTTTTAAGTGCCGTGCTGAATCCTCGTTAATATTGCCCAGCAATAAACCGCTGAAAAATGTCACGCCAGTAGTAAAAACAAGGAAAACCACTAATTTTATGCCAGAGAACCCATAAAATACATAACTCCCCACCAATAACACTGCCCATTTATATTTATCTGGCATAAGAAAATAAGCACATACTAAAATTATTACAAATATAAGAAATGAAACTGAAATAAAATCCATAGATCTATTACTTCCCTTTCTTTAACCTTCTTCTTGAAGCTTTTCAATTAATTCAAGCATCGCGTTTACGGTATTAAAATTATCTGGCTCTAAATCCATTACATTGATTTCAATATCAAATTCTGCATTCAGTTCAGCTACCAGCGTAACAATATCGAAAGAATCTAAAATCCCGTCATCAATCAATTTTGTTTCCTTTTCGAACTCTACTTCTGCCCTTAAATCTTTTAAAATTTCCAATAATTTCTCTTTCATTTGTTCCATCCTCCACTTTTCCGTTTTTTACATTTTCCTTTCGTGATTAAAAATACATTCTGTCCAGCGTACTAGTCATGACATAAATTCTTCATAAGCCTCCAACACTTCTTTCGGTTTCCCCTGCATCTTTATTTTCCCCTCATGGAGCCATAAGATACTATTGCATAACTTATTCAAAGTGTCATTATTATGTGACACAATAATAACTGTCCTATCTTCATTTGTAATTAATTGCTGCATCTTCTTATAACTTTTCTTCTTAAACTTAGAATCCCCAACGCTTAGCACTTCATCGATCAGTATTATTTCAGTTTCCAATATTGCTGTTATGGAAAACGCCAGTTTAGAATACATCCCGCTAGAATATGTCCTCACTGGCTTATCAATAAAATTGCCCAGTTCCGAGAACTCAATAATTTCATCCAGCTTCTGGTTAATCGCCTCCTCTGAAAAACCCAGCAGCATGCCTGACAAATAAATATTCTCCCTGCCTGTCAGCCTCTTTTGGAACCCAACGCCAATCGACAATAAGGATACTGAATTTCCATGTAAATTAATTTCTCCTTCATCTGGGGAAAATACCCCTGCAATCGCACGTAAAAGTGTGGATTTCCCGCTGCCATTTTTCCCCACAATCCCCATTATCTCTCCTTTGGGAACCTGGAATGTTATCCCACGTACAGCTTCATAAATATCAATTTTGCTTTTTCTAAGGCTCAGCAGGCTTTTCCGTACAGAAATTTTGTTCAGGCTTCTATACCTGATTTTCAAATCTTTTACATCAATTACTATATTATTTTCCATAATCAGCTCACCTTTACATAACTTTTACATAACTGTTCTCATATTTATATATAATCCTGATCCCAATTGCTGACATTGCACAGCTCACTAAGAACCACATCAAAAGAAGTTTACGGTGAGGCGCTTCACAGTATATCATAGACAGCCTTAAATCATTTAAGAACAGCGCAACTGGATTAAAATTCAGTAAAATCGAACCATATGGCTCTTTTACCCTATTGCTGATGGAATAAAATATCCCAGACATATAAAATACAAGCTTAAGCAGAACATTAATTACATTTGACAAATCCTCCACAAACACGCCAAAATGAAGCATAATGGTACTCACGCCAAATGTAAACATGATCAAAGTTACAAATATAGGTATAATATAAACAATATTTAAACTAAGCGGAACCCTGTATATGGCCATCATTATTGCTACCAGCACATAGGAAACCGCCATTTTAAACCCATTTGCATACATCTTCACAAAAATAAGAATATGCTTTGGGAGGTACACCTTGGAAACAATAGCGCTATTTGCACTTACCAGCTTTACACTCTGTTTCACTGTTTTTTCAAAAAATTTCCAGCTGGAAAGGCCAATAAACACAAAAACGGGAAAGTAAGGCTCTGATGTACGGAACACAATCACCGAAATAAATGTGTATACCAGCATAAAAAGCAGTGGATCCAAAATCCACCATAACCAGCTTAAATGGGAGTTTGCTATTTCTGACTTTAATTCTGATTTTGCAGAGTAAATACTATACTTGTAATGTTTCTTAAAATCATTAATAAATCTTTTCATATCCTACCTCTGTCGTTTATTCCCCATATTTGCTCACCGCCTATGGCATGGTATCCTTTGGATCGCCAAAAAATTCCTTTCACAATTCTTCTTGTCAAATCTCTGGTAAAACTTTTCTGCCCGTTTCCTGTAACTGGTTTCCATGGTAAAGCCCCTGTCCAGCACACTCTCCAGTTCATCTAACAGGACATCCAGCGTCTTGCACACTTTACCAAAACCATCCTCCTCATAACAAAAATACCCTTCTGGATAATGGCCTTTCCGGTACATCCCATAGTCAAACTGAAAATAGGCCAAGGGTTTCTTCATGTACGCAAAATCCATAGCAATACTGGAATAATCTGTAATTAGAAAACTGGAGCTTTTTAATAATTCCTGTACATCATGCTCTGGCCATTTCGCAATTGTAACAGAAGGATGCCCTATGGAAAAATGTCCTGCATACTTTTGCATTTCCCTATGAAGGTAAAAAACCAACTGTGCATTATGTTCTTCAAGCAGCCTGTACAATTGGGGGCTTTTTAAAAATCCATACCAGTTCTTATAATATTCTGTACTAGTAAAATCATCTACATTCTCATATTGATAAGATTTAGATGTAGTAATCCCAATCCAATTACGCCAAGTAGGCATAACCAAAATCTGTCTTCCACCAGAACTAGTATCAAATAAGTTATCAAACCTGCAAAACCCTAAATTCTGCACCCATCCTTCGGGATAGCCAAACCTACTTTTCACATACTCATATTCGTCTTCTACTGCACATACGAAAAGACGCATTTTCGTATGTTTATAATAGAGGAATTCCATATCATCTTTCGTAATCCCATGCTGCAGAAAGACTCTGGTATTTTTATATAGCCCATATACTTCCAAAAAATAGCATACTGCTGCATTAGGCTTCCCGCTTTTTTGGGAACTAATATTCTTTTCAGCAGAAAGATAATAAAGCCAGTGCTGAAAACTTCCAAACTGGATCACCTTCCCCAATCCTTTTACCCTATCAAAATCTGGGGAACGCTTATTGATGGCATATACTGCTTCCTGTTCTGGATGGTTCTCGACAATGTACCGAAACAGCCAATAGCCATTATCCCTTGCTTCATTTTCTGCATCACAAATCAGCCACATACCTTTGTGAAAACTTCGAAACACCATTGAAACTGGCAGGGCACACAAAAACAATATGATGTGCCACAAATCCTTCCCTTTGACTCTTTGGAGTTTCTGCCATAAACTTTGTTCCATTTTTCTCCTTTCCACATTATACATGCCCGATTTCAAATATGCAATACTTTTATTTTAATGGCAAAATGTGATATCAATTTGAGGTTAAATCCTTCTTTTTACTGCATGGAAAATATAATGGGAAAAATAATATGCACTTTTCCAGAATGGCAATCCCTCACAATTCCGGTACATTTTCCAAGTCCCATATACGGCGTCCAATTTATTTGCCGAACGGCTGCCACCATGACGCCGGTAGACGGAAAGCGGTTCATCCAAGCCATAAGCCGTATACCCATGCCTTAATATCTTCCACCATGTAGCAGTATCCTCACCACGGGCATCCAAGGGCATTGACAGCACATCATTTGGTATCTGTTCCCGGTCAAACATAACAGTTATTGTAGAAATAGTAGTATGTTTTAATGCATATTCATAATCCACTTCCGCAGGTACATGCACTACTTTCCCATTCCGTGTCCCATCTGCCCCTGCAAACTCATAACCAGTAAATGAAAATGCACATCCCAGATCCTGCATAAACCGAAGCTGTTTTTCCAGCTTGTCCCGGTCGCACAAATCATCTGCATCCATATAGGCCAAATATCTTCCCTGTGCTTTGGAAATCCCTTTATTCCTGGAATATGCTGGTCCCCTGTTTTTTTTGTTCTGGTACAAGCGCATTCTTTTATCATGGTAACGTTCAATAATCTGCACACTTTTATCTTTAGAACAGTCATCCACAAAAATAATCTCCCAATTTTGATATGTTTGATCCAAAATGCATTGTATGGTTTCCTGAATATATTTTTCTGAATTATACACTGGGACTACTATGCTAATTAATACTTCTTTGTTTTCCATAAAATTACCTTTATTTCCGGACTGCCGTCACCTGCCCCTTCTCAATCCCTTCCGTATTCTCCTTCTGGAAGATAATCTTAAAGGTCATCAGCATCAGCTTCAAATCCTGCCAGGCCGAATAATTCTCTATATACGTCAAATCCAGTTTCAGCTTATCATACGGCGTAGTATTATATTTCCCATACACCTGGGCATAGCCGGTAAGGCCCGCCTTGACTTTCAGGCGGAAGCTGAACTCTGGTATAATCGCCTCGTATTCCTTGGCTATGCTTTCCCGTTCCGGCCTTGGCCCCACAAAGGACATTTCCCCTTTTAGGATATTGAAAATCTGGGGAAGCTCATCAAAATGGGTGCGGCGGATAATCCTGCCCACCGGGGTAATGCGGTCGTCGTCCTTCTTTGCAAGCTGGGCGCCGTCCCGTTCGGAATCCATCCTCATGCTGCGGAACTTTATAATCTGGAACGTTTCGCCATCCCTGGTCAGCCGTTCCTGGGTATAAAACACCGGCCCTTTGTCATAAATCTTGATACAGGCCCCAATCAAAAGCAAGATTGGGGAGGAAATTACAATCGCCAGTATAGAAAATACAATGTCCATCATCCGTTTCACAAACCGCTGCTCGATGGTAAGCCCCCGGTTCCGGGACAGCATCAGCGGAGAATCAAACAGATGGATATGTTCCGTCCCCATCAGGATAATATCTGAAATCTTAGGGGTAATATACGTCCTTTTATTCTGGTCGAAGCAGAACTTTAAAATAGGGTTCCGCATACTGGTGGGCAAATCACAGAGCACCACCGCCTCGTATTCCAGTATCCTTGTGTACAGTTCCTCATACCCCAGATAAACGCTGGCTGTTGCGCAGACATTGTATTTATCCTTCCGGGAATTGATTTTCCCGATTAAGTCGTCTGGGGAACGCTTTCCATAAATAACGATCATTTTTTTCGGCGGGTACAGCCTTGTGTATACAAAACGCACCAGGTATACCCCCGGAAGTATCACGATAAATTCCGCCCCAGTCAGCACAGCCATAGGGTGGGCTGGCATATAATCGTTTGCCACAAGGCAGACCTGCAGGTATCCAATGGCGTTGGCGCATAATATCGAAAGGATCTGGGACAGGCAGATGTCTGTAATCCGCAGATAGCCAATCCGGTAACCCCCAAAAGTCCTTGTAAAAAAGTACATAATCAGCGCGTAAATGCCAATTACAGCCCAGTTCCCCCGGTTCCATGGGCGGTTCGCTTTCTCCAGCATAGGATAATATATGATATACCAGGTATAGGCAAACATAGCCGCTTCCATTGCCAGCATCATATAATTTGCAGTCAGATTCAATAAATGCTTATACTGTTCTCTTTTCCTCATACCCTAACCTCTGCTCCGGGCACAGGCCTTACTGCTGCCTGCCCAGCAGCCTGCGCACCTTTTTCTTCATCCGTCCTTTGGTATCCAGCTTTTCTTTCAGCAGTAGTCCTTTCCCCATCAGCAGCTTTGCCGTACTTTCTTCCAGCATGCTGATTCCATAGGACATGTAAACCCTGCATGTCCCTTATAGGATTTCTTCTATTATAATCTCTGGAAGCAAATTGTCAAATAAAAAACAATTTTTCTCTATGTCCACAGCAATATCTTTTCAAACCTACTTCCTTCCCTAACAGTGTCCCCAGTTCTTCTATAAACAATTCGGGCAAACATGGCCTTACCATTTTTTGAAAAGATGTTCCAGGGATCCCTTCGTAAGTATACCATCTTTCCCCAAAATAAGCAAATTTTCCTAATATGATTAGGGTGTCAAAAGCACCTTTGGCGCTACGCTCATACCATATATTGCTATTGCAAATGTATTTGCACATCAAAATATGGTATAGAGCGGGTGCATCGCACCCTTTTGACACCCTAATTCCTAATATTTAGAAAAAATTAGGAATTTCTTAACAAATTCAAGGCAATTCATCCATTGTTTTTTTCTTCCAATTATGATACCTTTATTATTAATTTATAATAGTTTGGATATTCCTGCTATTATGTCGAAATATTAATTCTATATTTATTTTTTGTAAGGGAGGTCATAATTTTGAAAAAAGCTATGAAAAAAACGGTTTCCACGCTCCTGGCATTTGCCATCCTGCTGACAGGGATCCTTTTTGCCCCGCAGGCAGGGACAACTGCAGAAGCTGCGGCTTCTTACTATCTGCCCAGTTCTTACCGGAATATGACATTTTTTTGCGTTCCGGATGATTTGCCTGCCACCTATGTGACATTGAAGGTTTACAAAAAAGGAACCTTCCAAAAACCTAAGGCCTCTTACATCAAAAATATAGGCAGCAGTGACAGGTCAGTTGCAAGGCCCTACATTGACAAAGCCGGCGATATCCGTGTTTACTTTTTCAAAAAAACCGGAACCGCTACAATTTCCTTCCAAATCGGCAGGCAGACCCTGAAATCCAAAATCACTATAAAAGAATACACCAGCCCCTTAAGTAAATTTAAAATAGGCGGCAGAAATTTTGCTTCCCGGTTTGCTTCCTCCACAGAATGCAATTTCTTCCATGAAAATACGCTGGACAGCCAGAATGTTTCCATCAAGGCTGCGAAAGGATGGCGGATTTCCTCCATGAAAATGAAGTATGGTTCCGGCACCTTTGAAATTGGTTCCTGCAAAAAAACAACTTTTTCCAAAAAAGTGACTTTTGACGGGGATGCAGACTATATTTCGCTCACCATGTACCATGCCAAGTCAAAAGCATATGTCACGCTGACTTGGAACTGCATCAAAGAATAGCATACCCTATCTGCTGTTTTATTACACAAAACGGTTCCCCTGCAGAATGTTTTTACCATCCGTCAGGGGAACGAAAATTTAGAACTACAGAGGGCTGTCAGAAATGCATCATTTTCTGGCATCCCCCTGTAGTTCTTTTTCTGTGGCTTACTTACGGATCCGCAGTGATTTCACCTTGCTCCATGCACCATACACTTTCTCTTTTTTGGAATCCAGCTTATATGCCCTGACTTTCACATAGTATTTCTTGCCTTTTACCAGTTTTGACAAGGTTTTGCTGGCAGATGTGGTAGTGGTGTTCTTGTAAGATTTCATTTTTGAGTTTGTTGCATAACGGATTTGGTAGCCTTTCACATCGCTGGCTTTTTTGATGGTAACCTTTAATTTCTTCCCAGAAACATTGGCTAGCTTTTTAATGGAGGCCTTCCCTACGCTGACCTTTTTCCATTTTGCATAAAGCGTCATATTTTTGGTTACTTTATTATTAAAATTCCACTTTGTTTTAAGGCTTGGGCTGGTATACCAGCCAGCAAACGTATACTTGCTCCGCTTGGGGGCTGATGGCTTCCCAACCTTCTTACTTGGGACCACCTGCTTAGAAGATACCTTGCTGCCACCCCTGGAATCAAATTTTACCGTATATTTTTTTACAGATTCCGAAACGACTTTACTGTCCCACATAGTGTCGCGGACTGCTATTGCCTTTACGGTAGTATTATATTCAATTTCAAAAGGCTCCGTGTACAGGTAGCTCCTGGTAGCTGCCGAGGAAGGGTCTACCCCGTCCAGCGTATAATAAATATCTGCGCCGGAGGTAGATGTGCTGAGGGTAACCCAAACACTCTGGCTTCCGTTATAGCGGGAAACCTTGGGGGCTGCCACTTTGGCCGAGGATGGCGGGGTAAAAATTGTCCCAATGGACTTTGAAGTCGCACCGGAATCCTGGGTTGCATCCGGTATCAGCCCCTTATAGAAATATTCCGTCTGGTGGTATCCGCTGCCTTTATCCAGCTTCGTTCCCCGGATCATAGCGGTACTGCGGTTAAAATAGTCATAAACTGCAGCCCCATATCCGGGCAGCTGCCCATCTGTGTCATCCCAGGTACAGTCAATATTATACCAGGAATCATTGAGGGAAACTAAATTCCAAGCATGGGCTTCGCTTGTTACGCTTATGGTATCTACCCCAGCCCCATTCATTAACAGGGTAAACGCCTTTGTATATCCGGCGCATACCGTATAGTCCTCACAAAATACACTATAAGCGCTCTGATGGTATTTGCTGTATGGGTTTGAATTTTCTATATTTCCCAAATCAAATCCCGGGTCGTACATAATTTTCTGGCAAATCAAGTCATGGGCTATCTTGGCTTTCTCTAAATCTGTCTTCCCTGCGGCAATCTTAGCCCCCATAATCTCCACTTGGGCTTTCATTTTCGCAGTCGCTGCCGCCCTGCTGCTTCCGCTGGCAAACTCGTCGTATACCATAGGGAGCATAAGCCTTTGCCCTGTCCGGGTATCCGTCCCCACCAAATAGCCATTCCCAATAAAATAATATTGGGGATTGGAGTAGCAAAACAGCAAAAATACGCTTGCAGCCTCATCCTGGCTAAGGCCATACAGGGAATAGGATGCCTCCCCTGCATAATAATAGCGCTCTGTCCGCCCAAATTCATTTGGCACATCTGCTGCTTCTGCATTCTGGAATCCGTCCAGGTATCCCTTAACCCCTGCCTCCAGTGCATCCCAAAAGTTCCGCGCCCTCTGGCTCAGCCGGTTATAGATATAGTTAGTAGAATATACATCCCAGGAAGAATCGTATTTCCGCGACCCTAAAACCTTAGAATAATAAGAAAGGTCTTTTTCCGCCTTTTCTTCCACTGTCACGCCCAGTTCCGCCAACTGTTCCGAAGATATTTCCACTGCTTTTGGGCGCACCATCCCGCCCATGGGCAATTCCCTGTTCTCTGGCGTCTGGGCTTCCGGGGCGTCCCCTGCCCCTGAAAGGCTTTCTGGCTCCCCGGATGGCAAAGTTTCTATTTCATTGGCTTCTGGCTGGGCACCGTCCTGCCCGTTGTCCTCTGCTTCTCCCTGCCGGCTGCTCCGTTCCCTTTCCGGGACTTCCATATCAGGCAGCTCCTCCGGGTTCCCGGGTTCCTCCTGCCCTGCCGGGGCAGCTATGCCATCCTCCCTGGATATGCCTTCCTTTGGGGCATCTTCTTCTGGCACGCCCGTCTGGTTTTGCCCTGCATCTTCTTCTGGCATGCCCGTCTGGCTTTGTTCCCTATCCCCTTCCGGGATAACAGTCCTGTTCTGCGCAGCCTCCCCTTCTGGCGCGTCTGTCTGGCCTTGCCCCGCGCCTTCTTCCGGAGCCACAGCGTCCCTATCCTGAACACTGCCCTCTGCTGCGGAACCATCCCCATCCGGCAGGGACTGCCCCGCCAGCTCTGGGGCTTCCATCCGCGTCCCAGTGGTATCCCCCACATCTGCTGATGCGGCAAAAGTTTCCGCAGGGACCATGGAACATGCCATAATCCCCGCCAGGAAAAATGATAGTATCCGTTTCTTCATATACTAATCCTGCCTTTCTTACTGCCTGTGGCTATCCAGCGCACGTAAGCTACGTTTCCATGCCCTACTGGCCAGAAACCTGTTTTTCCTTTACATACTCCTCAATTCCTCCCCAAACCTTATCCTTATCTGACAAGGTTAAATCTTCCTCTGACATCCCTTCCGGCATCGGCCACTCAATCCCAATCTTGCTGTCCTTCCACAGTAAGCCGCCTTCATCATTGGGATGGTAAAAATCTGTCACTTTATAACAGAATTCTGCTTCATCGGAAAGCACTACAAACCCATGGGCAAACCCCTTGGGGATGAAAAACTGCTTTTTATTTTCTGCGGAAAGGATTACCCCAAACCATTTCCCAAAGGTTTCTGAGCCATCCCGCAAATCTACGGCAACGTCAAACACTTCGCCGTTTACGACCCGGACCAGCTTATCCTGGGGATAATTAATCTGGAAATGCAGCCCCCGCAGCACCCCTTTCTTGGAGGAGGACTGGTTATCCTGCACAAACGTGCAGCCTATCCCAACTTCTGCAAAATCATTGTAGTTATAAGTTTCCATAAAATAGCCACGCTCGTCCCCAAAGACTGCCGGCTCTATCACTTTCAGCCCTGCAATTCCATTGCAGTTGTCCGTAACTTTAATTTTTCCCATGTGCCTGCCCATTCCTTTCGTTTCTAAATCCTACAGCCCTTCGGCAATTTCCATCAGGTACTGCCCATACTCTGTCTTTAACAACGGCCCTGCCAGCTTCTTTAGCTGTTCCACATCTATGAACCCACGCTTATAGGCAATTTCCTCAATGCAGGAAATGTAAAGCCCCTGGCGTTTCTGGAAGGCAGATACAAAATCTGCGGCAGCCAGCAGCATGTCGTGGTTCCCCGTATCCAGCCAGGCAAACCCGCGGCCAAGGGTTTCCACTTTCAGGTTCCCCCGCTTCAAGTATTCATTGTTGACGCTTGTGATCTCAATTTCCCCGCGGGCGGAGGGCTTCACATTCCTGGCAATTTCCACCACGTCATTGTCGTAAAAATACAGCCCCGGCACTGCATAGTTGGACTTGGGGTGTTCCGGCTTTTCTTCAATGGAAATAGCCGTCCCATCCCCGTCAAATTCCACAACGCCGTATTCCCTTGGGTTCCTGACATAATATCCGAAAATAGTAGCTCCCGGCTGGCTTTCCGTCCGCTCTGCAGCTTCTTTTAACACCCTTGAAAAGCTCTGGCCATAAAAAATATTATCTCCCAGCACCAAAGCCACTGCATCTTTCCCTATAAAATCTGCCCCTATGATAAAAGCGTCTGCAAGGCCCCGTGGCTCCTCCTGCACGGCATATGCAAATTTCATCCCCAGCTGGCTCCCGTCCCCCAGCAATTCTTCAAATACGGGAAGGTCCCTGGGCGTTGAAATAATCAATATCTCCCGGATCCCTGCCAGCATCAGCGTAGACAGCGGATAGTAAATCATCGGCTTGTCGTACACCGGCATGATCTGTTTGGAAATCGCTTTTGTCAATGGGTATAACCTTGTGCCGGACCCTCCGGCTAAAATAATTCCTTTCATGTGTTCCTCCAAATACATTTTTTGATAGCTTATTTTACCATCTTTCGTACTGCGTTGCAAGGACATGGTATAGGGCGGGTGCGTCACACCCTTTTGACACCCTAATCCTTAATACAAATTAATGGCATATGCCCACACTGCATGGATGGAGATAAACGCGCAGACCGCCAGTACAGCGCCATTGTAATACTCCCTCTTTCCCCTGAACTTTATTTTGCCCCGCAGCCGGTCCAATAGTTTCCCGTTTCCCAGAGAATACAGCACCGGGAATATCAGGGGCGCAATATAGCGGTACTGGCATCCCTCAATTTTATTGCTCCCTACCGCCGTAATGGCAACATACATGGAAGTTGCCACTAAGCACAGGATGCCAAATGACAGCACATATACTGCAATCCTCGGGGCTAACGCCACCTTGGAATCATACTCATTCTTGTCCGTAAAAGCCACGGCTGCCAGTGTTGCCACCATCAAAGGTGAAAATACCGTAGGCTGCAGGTTCGTCAGATACTGCAAATGGGAAAAATAGTGGTTTGCTGATTTCAGGGACAGGTAATCCCAAAGGAACCCTAATAACGTCTTTGTGTATTCCCAGGGATGGGAAAAAATATAGGAAACCTGCCCCAGGGAGTCCACGCCTGTCCCGCCCCGCACATCCTGGATGGATCCCGGCGCAGCAAACATCAAGGCTACTTTCGCGCCTACAGCAGCCACTACGCATACCGCAGCCGCTATCATAAGCTTCCGCTGCACTGGGCTTACAAATTTTTCCTTCGGTAAAAACAGGGCCAGCAGCACCAGTGGGATATACAGCATTTTCGGGCCTACGCCAATCAGGAATGCCAACAGCATAAAAATCCATTCAAAGACAGACATTTTTTTCTCCGGCTGCTGCAATTCCCCAAAAAGGCAGCAGGTGCCATATAAGAGCCACGCCGTAATCCAATGGTCGTAAGAATAAGAGGACGCCATAAATATGTTAAATGGGATTAAAGCCACCGCTGCCGCCAGAATCTTGCCGGATTTTAATTTACGGATGGCAAGGAATACCAAAATGGAATAAAACAGCATACTAAACCAGCGCCCCACCATAAACGCCACATGGTAAGGCAAGGAAAGCAGCCGCCCCAGCCAAAGCCCGAACCCAGCGGGCATGTAACAAAGGTTCCTGTACCGGGGCCAGTACCTTCCCGGCAGCGTTTTTTCCTTCTGCTGGTACAGCTTTTCTATTTTCTGGTAAGTTTCTTTTTGGCTCTCCCTGTCATAATTCTTATGTTCCAGCGCCGTTTCCAAAAAACAGTCCTTATCGGCATAATAGTACTCTGCCTTCGACACATCCGGGTTTAAAAGATGGGACATTGCCATAGAACAATTATAATGCCATTCATCATCCCAGGAAATCCCTGTGCTGGCAGGGACTGCCAGGGCATACAGCGTCCCCACGCTTAAGGTTACCACAAGGGCCGCTACCTCTGCCTTCCTTGCAACTATCTCACGGAAACATACCAGGCATGCCGCAAGCTCCAGCACTACAAAAATCCCCAGATACCTCCCCCAGTAAAAACTGTCTTTCCCATAGAATACATAGGCAAGGATCCGTTCCATCCCAAATGACACAACTGCCACGGCTGCAAGAATAGCTGCCAATTTCGCAAAATCTTTATTTATGCCCCATTTCATCTGACTTTTCTCCTTTGATAAAAACATGCCGCCCAAAGCCCCTATCTCTTGATCAGCCGCCTGAGCCTGCCTTTTATCCCTTCTTCTTTTCCACCTTCATCTTCTTTGGGTACCAGCTTCTCTGTCAGCAGTTCTGCCGTTTCCCCTTCCAAAATGCTGATATTATAAGAAAGTTCGATCTGGCGCCTTCCTTCCGGGATTTCCCCTATAATAATTTTGGGGTCCGTATCGTCAAACAGGAAACAGTTTTTCTCAATTTCATGCCCGGTAGTCCCATAGGCCACCGCAGAGCCGTCTTCCCACTTAAGCTCCACGTCCCGGATGATGCAGGCGCTGAAAGCCGGGTCAACCAAAACTGCTTTTGTCCCTTTCGGCAATGGAATTTTACAGCACATATGGTCCTGGAAGATCTGGTCAATATAGTAAGAGTCCTCCTCCGAAGCCCCCTGCCCCATATCCAGATATACCTGCATCCGCCTGCGCTCCGCTTCCTGCATAATTCCCCGCAAGGGAAAGGCCGCCTTACCCATGGAAGTGTAAAGGCCGGATAAGGAAACATAGCCCCCGCTGATATACTTCTGGAAATTTCGTTCCATCTCTGCGTAAACCCACTGCAATTCCCTGCTGATGCCAAAGTACTGGTAAAACCCGCGAAAGCTGCCGCCTTCTTCCTGGGGAGCCTGTCCCCAGCCAGCTTTTGGATGCAGCTTTTCATATTCCTCCACATATTCCCCTAAAACCCCCCGGCTGGACGCGCCTTCCAGATAATAGTGGAGGGCACGGTAAACAATAAATCCCACAGGCACTGGGAAGAAAAAGGTCCATTCATAATCCAGCACATAATATTTTTCCTCCCCGTCCAATAAAAGGTTAGAAAAAATCATGTCAACATCTGCAATCTTAACCGCCGGGGCCTTGTCTGGGAGTTCCACATCCCCAAACACCTGCCGGAACCCTTCCGTAACATGGAATTCCTCCGTAGGGGCAGCATGGGAAATGCTGTCCACTGCTTTCTGGATGTGCTCCATCGCCTGCCCTAACTTTTTCTGCTCCAGCAGCCCGTCCAAAACTTCTTCCAGCGTAACGCCTTTTAGGTATTCAAAATATACTTTATCCCCTTCCACCCTGCATTGGTTTACCTGAAAAATCCCTTTTTCCTGCCAAAGCGCCCCCAATCCTTCGGCCGCTTCTGCAATTTTAAAAATATGCGCCTTCCCTTCCTCATACTCTGCTTTTTTATAAATCTGGCGTCCCTGCGCCTTTGTGTTGGCAATATGCGTCTGGATCGCAAATTTTGGCGCACGCCCATTAGAATATTTTGCATACACCACTTCTTCCGGATCCTCTTTGGCCGTCCCCTTTGTGATTTCAACAAAAAAGGAATTGGCATACAGCCCAAACAGGCCGTTTTCTAAAATTTCGTCAAATACCCGCCCTTCATCCATAAGGGCAAGGCGGGAACGGTCAAAATTGCAGAAATTCCCTGCCAGCCCTCCCTTTTTGGGAAGGTGCCCATCGGAATAAATTGCCAGCGGGATTTTATAATCGGGATGGGGATAGTAAAACCGGTAATCTGAATATCCGCACTCCTCCAAAATCCGTATCAGCTCTGGTTTCGTAAAAGTACGCACCCCATCGGCGCATGGATAGCCTTCAATCCCTTCAAACATCCTGCCCACATGGTCCTCTGTGCAGCCAGCCCAGTATTTCAGCCCGAATTTATTTTCAATGGCAAGGAGCAGTTTCCCCCCGGGCTTGATATGCCCCATCACCGCAGTGAGAAATTCATGGTAAGGCCGTTCCCCGCCAATATACCCTTGCCCATACTCAAATACCCCAATCAGGGTGGCATAATCAAAATCCTTTTCCAGGCCCTTCTCAATATCCTGAAAATTCCCAATATAGATGTTAATGTTGTCCCGTTCCCGGTTGCGCTGGGCATTAATCGTGCTGCGCCTTTTGGAAAGGTCAATACAGGTTACAGAACCTGCCCTGGCCGCCAATGCGCCTGTAACTGCCCCGCAGCCGGAGCCAACCTCCAGGATTTTCGCCCCTTCCCCAAAGGGATACCAGGACAGGATATTGCCGCGCTCGTGGGCAAGATGGTACATCACTGCCCATTCCCGTTCCTTCACAATGGCCTTGTGGCAGTCGCCGTCCCCATATTCCTCTGCCAGCTCCAAAAGCCGTTCTTCTACAGCCCCGTCGCTGTATAAATCTTCTCCCGGATAATACGTTTCATCCAAACAAACATTCCCGATTTTATACATAATTCCCTTCCCCTTCCGATGCTTCCCTGTTTTCCTTTGTCATGCACCGCTTTCCACAGATACTGTGGATTCCATATCAAAAAAACCAACCGTATTCTTATTTGAAATTACCGTCAGGCTGCAAACGTCATACAGGCGGTGGTGCACCTGGAACGTTTCATGCTCATACCCTGTGCAGCCCAATGACAGCAGGTACTCCCCGCCTTGCAGGACCATGCGCTGGGTAAATGCAACGCTCTGCACATCCCCGGCCTTCCTGGGTTCCACGCCCTCATTTTCAAACATGGTATTCGTCCCGGTAATCTCAATCCCCATCAGGTTCTTAAAGGTAAATGCAAACACAGGCTCCGCCACATCCTCTGCAAATTTCACTTTCACTTTCACGGTGAATGGGTCGCCCTTCTCAATGATATTTGTCACTTTCCCGGTCTTGTCCATAATGGCAAAGTCCACAATCTCCGCTTTTTTATCACCATACTCCAAGGTATCTGGGTTTAAGGGCAGCTTTTCCCGCCATTTGCCGCTGTCAGCTCCGGCTTCCCACAAAGAGGCATGTTCCCTGTAGTCTGCTTCTTCCTGTTCCACCAAAGCCATTTTATAACGGTCCACCGCTTCTTTCGGGGTGCCTTCCATCACTTTCCGCCCCTTATTCAGTAGGATTGCCCTGTCACAGTATTTGGTGATGCTGCCTAAATCATGGCTGACAAACAAAATCGTCTTTCCCTGCTTCTTAAATTCCTCGAATTTGCGGTAACATTTCGCCTGAAAAAATACATCCCCAACCGACAACGCTTCATCCACAATCAGGACTTCCGGCTCAATATTGATTGCCACCGCAAATGCCAGGCGCACAAACATACCGCTGGAATACGTCTTTACCGGCTGGTGGACAAAATCCCCGATATCTGCAAATCCCAGGATATCTTCCATTTTCTGTTCGATTTCCTGCCTGCTGAAGCCCATCATGTCCCCTTGCAGGTAGACGTTCTCAATGCCTGTATATTCCATGTTGAACCCGGCACCAAGCTCCAGCAGCGCTGAAATCCTGCCGTCTACTTCCACTTCCCCCTCTGTCTGTCGGATGACGCCTGTAATAATTTTCAGGAGGGTGGATTTGCCGGAACCGTTCGTCCCAATAATGCCAACGGTTTCCCCTTTTTTAATCTCTAATGTCACATCATGCAGCGCCGCATGTTCCCGGTAATTTTTTTTCCTTGCAAGCCCTAACGCATCTTTCAGGCGGGCAGCCGGCGTATCGTATAATTTATAAATTTTACTGACATTCGTCACCTTAATCGCTACTTTTTGCATATTCCTCTCCATCCGTTGAAATTTCCCCGCCTTCCCTGACTGCACGGGCCTTTGGCTGCCAGCCTTTATAACACATCTGCAAAATGGACTTTCAGGCGTTTAAATACCGTAACGCCCAGCAGGCAGGTTAAGGCTGTGAACCCCCAGAAATAAAGCGTCATTCCCGGATGTTCCCAAAACCACACTTTATCAATGAAGGTTTCCCGGTATCCCATGACAATATAATACAGGGGATTGCACTTTAAAACCACCATAATAACATCTGGGATCCTTGCTTTCATATCATCAATATTCCACATTATCGGCGTCATCCACACCCCAATCTGGAGGGCAATCCCAACCATCTGGCGCACGTCCGGGAAAAATACGGACACTGCGCTGGTCAGGTAGGCAATGCCCAGCGCAAGGACCAGCACCCCTAAGCTGTAATAGGCCGCCTGTAAAATATAAAAATCCGGAGCATACCCAAACAGCCCAAACAGCACCACCGTAAATACGATAAAGAAAATATGCACAAAAATGGACGATATCGCTTTCACCACCGGAAGGATATCAATATTGAACACAACCTTTTTTACCAGGTAATTATATTCCACAAGGGACACCATCCCTGCACTGACGCAGTCAGAAAAGAAAAACCATGGCACAATGCCAGATACCAGCCACAGCACATAAGGCAGCGGCAGCTCCCCGCGAATTGAGGCACGCGCCCCCATCGCCTTGTCAAACACAAACCAATAAATAAACACGGTAACCACCGGCTGCACAAAAGCCCAGATAATCCCTAAATATGCGCCTGCGAATTTGGTCTTGAAATCATTCTTTGCCAAATTTTTAATCATATTGCGGTTTTCTATGATTTCTAAAATAATATTCTTTGATTTCCCATTCATCTGCCAATCATGTCCCTTTTCTTGTTTATTGTGATGCATACCCTATTTTTTGGAATGTGGGTTCATATTAAAGGAAAAATCCCCTTTATCCGGTACTAAGTTTGGATTGTAGCAAGGGTCATAGCCGCCGGAAAACTTCGGGTGCTTTTCATATAATTTCTTCATTTCACGTTTCCTGCGTTCTTCTTTTTCTTCCGATGCACGGTCCAGCCCGCGGCTCACCGATTCATGGTGCACCAGCGCCACATCATTGCGGATTACATTATGGTAGCCTAATTCCAGCAGGCTGAAACACAGCGCAACGTCATTATATGCTACCACAAGCTCCTCGTCAAACCCGCCTGCTTCGTCAAACTTCTTCCGTTCTACCATAAGGCAGGCGCCTGTCACTGCACAGAAATTATAATCCAGAAGGTTCCTGCCATAATAATAATTCGTATCATCCCCCATGTTGTACAGGCAATGCCCGGGCCCAATGGGCAGGTTCAATACGCCTGCATGTTGGAATTGGATGCCGCCCGGATAATACAGCTTGCACCCCACGGCGCCTGTATAAGATACCTGCGCCTGCCCTGCCAATATGGAAAGCCATTGGCTTACTGGCGCTGTCAGGTTCGGGTTCTGTTTTACCGCCCCGCTGATTTCAATGTCATCATTTAAAAACAACAACAATTCCCCACTGGCTTTCTGGGCGCCAATATTGCACATTTTTGAAAAATTAAACTCCATCGGCTGATAAGAATATATTATTTTTTTCATTGCCCCTGCATGTTCCGCCTGCCGGGCCATATCTTCGATTTTCTTCTTATTTTCCTCACTGCTTCCATTATCTATAATAACCACTTCATAGTTCCCGTAGTCTGTATGCTCTGCAATACTGGTAAGGCATACCCGCAATACGTCTGGGTTGTCTTTCGAAGGGATAATAATGGAAACAAGGGGGTTTCCCTGAGGGATATAAGTGACGCGGTACTGTGTGATTTCCGGCAGCAAGGTAAGCTCCCCTGCCTGCCCCCGGCGCTGTAACGCTTCTTCCTTGGCCTTAATGGTTGCCTGCATCACATAGGGCTTGGCCGTCATGGCATTTGCCGTAGATTCCTTGCGCATACGCCAGTGGTAGAGAATTTTGGGAACATGCCCGATACGGGTAGTTTTCTCCATCACGCGCAATACTAAGTCATAATCCTGTGAACCTTCAAATCCCGGCCGGAGCCCGGAAAGTTCTTCCAGGAGCGTCCTGCGGTATACGGAAATGTGGCAGGTATACATATAGGACATAAATGTTTCCGGCGACCAGTCCGGCTTAAAAAACGGATCCCGGCGCACTTCCCCATCTTCGCTGATTTTGTCTTCATCAGAATAAATATAATCTAGCGTTGGGTCTTCATTTAATTTCTTTGCAATTTCATAAAGGGCATTTGGCGCATACAGGTCGTCGCAGTCACATAAAGCTACAAATTCTCCCTTTGCGGCCTCAATCCCGTCATTGGTGGCACGGGAAATATTCCCATTTTCCTCCCGGTAAATGACGGTAATCCCATTTCTGCCTTCGTATTTGCGGAGCGTTTCCCGCACGGATTCCTGTGTGGACGCATCGTCTACCAAAACAACCTCAAAGTTTTGGTAAGTCTGGACTAATACAGAATCAATGCATTCGCACAGCATCGTACTGTCTACATTATATACTGGGATCACCACAGAAAAAAATGGGTGGTAGGACAGCGTTTCCGTGGACAGGAGATCCCCCTCATTTGCGGCAATCCAAGCGCTGTATATGTCCATGGCTATCTCTGTGTTTTCATCTTTCCCTATATTTTTTATTTTATTTTTCGCTTTTTCGCAAACTACAGCAAAGCCTTCCTCTTTCCATATACGAAGCGTCTTTTTTACCAGCGATTCTTCCATGATGCGACCATCCTTCCTTATACGTCATTTTTCCCAAAACAAACAGCTTCAAGTAAGCAGCCATGCGGCTGCTTACTTGATGCTTGTCCATAAACCTATCATTCAATTATGCCTTAATATGGCCCCTGGAACTGAAGGCAATAGGATACGCTCTCATAGTCGCTATCCCAATCCCCATTGATCCCCTGGACTGTCCCATAAATCTGGAAGCTGTCGTTTTTCTTATCGTACTTATAATTCAGCCCCTGGTTCTGTTTAAATTCTGCCCACTGCCCTCTGCCTAATGCAGTAGCTGGGTCGTATTTCCCATTCCATTTACATTTTACGTTTGAGAATGTGGCTTTTACGCTGTCCCCATTTAACCTTGCGCATGCTTCAATCCTTAAATAGCACAGTTCTTTTGCTATATTGGGCTGGGAGAAACTTCCGATTTTTTCATAATCCAAATATACATCCCCATTTCCCTGCTCATCCACTGTCATCATATAGTGGTAAGTCTTATTTAACTTTAAGGATTTGTTGCCGGGCCTTGTATATGTCTGCCCGCCTACGTTATTATTGGAAACATTCTCAATCAATGCCATGGCTTTCCCGGTGTAGGGAGCTTCTGCATGTTGGTCGTACTGGATGCCGAAGGATACCGCAGAAGTCGGCGTCTGCATAACAAGCTTTGCATGGTAGCCTGTCCCTGTGCCTGTAAGCTTAATATCCCCTTCAATTGTCAGCTTGGATTTTGTATTTTCAATGGTGTTGCCCAATGAAACTGTTACCTTTACTTCTTTCCCAAAATCCGAATAAATTTTCTTTCCGCCGCTTTTCTTGTAAGCCCTTACTTTATAGTAGTAAGTACCGCCCTTTAAGTTTTTGAATTGCTTCTTCACGCTCTTGGCTGACGTCAGGGTAGCAGCCTTCTTATAAGATTTTTTATCTGTTTTTGACCAAATTTCATAGCCGGAAGCCTTTGCGGAAGCTTTAAAAGATACGGTAGCTGTTTTTTTGGAAAGCTTTGCCTTTACCTTGGCAGGCGCCTTTACCACATACGTGCTTTTCACGCTGCTGGCCGCCCCCTGGGCATCGCCGTTCACTGCTACCACCTTGTAGTAGGCTGTCTTGCCCGGGGTTGCCGCCTGATCAGTGTAGCTGGTTCCCCCTACCTCTGCAACCTGCTTAAACCCGGAGGAGTTGCTCTTAAAGGAACGGTATACCAGATACCCCGTCGCATCGGACGCGCCCTTCCAGGTAACGCTGACCTTTTTCTTGCCTTTCCAGGTTACCTTGACAGAACCCGGCTTGCCTGGGACTTTCACTAATTCCTCCATAGCTGCCTCAAGGTTCTCAGCCGCCTCGTCCACATCATCCTGGTCTGCGTCTGCCTTGCTGTTGGTTTCCTTTGCTGCTGCAAGGGCTTCCTGCAGGTTTTCCCAGCTTTCTGCGGAATAATCTGCTTCCTGCATCCCTTCTGCTTTCTGGATGGCTGCTGCAAGGGCTGCCTTGTCCGCCTGTTCCGGCTGGCTTTCCGTATCCGTACTGGATGTGCCGCCTGCCGTATCAGTATTGTCTGCTTTTTCTGCCCTTTCTATTCTCTCCAGCGCTTCCGTCCTGTCTGCCCCTTCTGAACTGTCCATCCGTTCCGGCGCTTCCGTCCCGTCTGTTTCCCCTTCATTTCCAAACACCCGTTCTGTGGTATCTGCCCTGCCTGAAGAATCACTGATTACTTCCTCAATTTCAGCGGCTTCTGCCATTTGGATCCCCTGTGAAGGCACGCCTGTAAGCACAAGGGTGAAAGCCAGCACAGGCATGAAAAGCCTTTGGAGAAATTTCCTTCTTTTTCCCATAACCATAATCCACCTTTCCCAAAAAATATTTTTCCGGAATTTGGCATTCTACCTATAAAGATGGTTTCACCAATGCCTGCTGCACTGGCTGCCCTCCCCTTCACCCTGTCAGTGTTATGCCAAAATCTTTGTAAAAAAGAATGCGCACAGCGCATTCTCCGCGCGCGAGCGGATTGCGAAGCAATAAATTTCCTCTCCGCGAGCTGCGCATAATTGTTTTTCTCTTATAGGAAATCCATACACTTTAGCACTTCACAGTAACACGGTATTTCCTATAAGAGAACCAAAGTATCGGTCTTATTATATAACACCTCTATAAGCTTGTCAACTTTTCAGAACTTGGCACCAAGGGCTGGTTTTCAGGTTTTCCGGTACATTTTCGTAATCCTTGAAGACTTGTACCCCGGCACAGCCTTGCTCCAGGATTTTGCCCCTATCATGGCAAGGTACTTTTTCGTATACTTGCTGTGCTTGGAGGAATCAATATATTTATATACCTTAAAGGCTTCTTTCCCGGAAATCCCCATCCTCAGGCCTTGGGCAATCTCTACGGGATGGTCGGCATAGCTTCTTATAATAAAGGCATCTACCATCGGGTTGCAGGCTGCAATATAATAGCTGTATGCAAGGGCTGCCGCCTGGTTTGCCTGACCCCATGTGGAGGAATACCCCTGTTCCGACAGGATAATCCGCACGGAAGGCCCATAGGTCTTTTTGATATAATTTGTCAGCACATTCAAGTTCTTCATGGTAATGTAGGGGGAATGCACATTGTTGGTTATCCCATACCCTTCCCAAAAATTCGTGTACGTCAGCGGCGTGGAATAGGCGTGGTATGCCAGGTTCCACTTCAGCCCCGGCTGGATTTTCTTTAGCTGCTTGTAGAAGGCTGCAATGGAATGTTTGGTGCTGAACCCTCCCGGCTCTGCGGTGTTCCAGTAATTATCCATGCAGATGAACACATGGGCGTTGGAATACTGGCTGCGCACTGCATAATACAGCGCCCGGAACGCATAGGCATATGTCTTGAAATAGGAAGTTTCCGACATGCTGCCCCTGTAATTCCAGCCCTTGGGGTTGTTGACCTCATTTCCCAATACCCAGTTGGACACATAACAGTTCTTTTTCCCAAAAACATTGCCCAGATAGGAAAAGATGGCTTCCATTTTTTCCCGTGACTTGTTGCTTGTCACATTCCAGCTATAGAATGGTGCTGCGCCGATAGCCCTTGCCTTGGAGGCAATCAGTTCTGTATGGCCGGGCACCCATTCCAGCATTACCTGGGCTGTCACCACAATCCCCTTCCGGTTGCATTCCGCCACAATCTCCCGGTACATTTCCATGTTATTAAAGTAATAAGTTTTTCCATTGTATACGTAGGGCACTGTCCCATCGTTGCATACCATGGCAGCCGTAAAATTCACAAAATTCTGCTTTGCGTCGCAGGAAAGGACTTCCTCCATGGAAGTGGAAAACTGGATTCCCTTTTTCGTTTTTCCCGGCTTATAGGAAGATTTGTTGCCTGCCGCTTTTTCCGGGTTATCCACATAGGAAACCTTGCTGAGAAGCTTGTATTTCCCATTTTTCTTAACAGCAACCCCAAACATGGATGTGGCATAGCCCTGGTTTTCAGATGTTTTCAAGCTGTAGGTAATGCTTTTTTTCTTGTAAGCCTTGGCGGCTGCCTTATATATTTTCTTGTTCATGGGGTTCATATACACCAGGTAGTAATAATCATCGGAACTCGCGATCCTGTTTTTTATTTTTACCTTTACGGACACTTTTCCAGTGCCAGTTGCCTTGCAGCTTGTAATTTTTGCCGCCCCAACCTTGGCTTTCCTGGTGCAGCGCACCCACTTGGCATACAGGTGCACGTTCCCGGTGCTCCCTTTCTTTATCTCCCCAACCCGCTTTGTCAACTTGGAAGTCTTATACCACCCGTCAAAATCGTAACCGCTACGGGACGGCCTTGGCAGGGTAAATGCATTTGTGATGGTATATGTTTTCTTTGCGCTTTTTGCCATTTTCCCGCCGTTTGTGTGGTATGTAATGGTATATTTCACGGCTTTCCATTTGGCGTAGAGGGTAACTGTGCCATTTTTTTTGGTGGTAAGCTTTGTCACCTTGCCGCCGTCCTTATAGACGGTGCCTTTCCCATCCTTTCTGGTTGTCCATCCTGCAAAGGTATAGCCTTTCCGCTTAAATTTGTTGGTATGCAGGGTGCTGGCCGTACCGTAGACATGGCTGCTGGCCGCCACGCTCCCGCTGGTGGCTCCATTTCCATCGTACTTTACCTTATAAGGGTTGCCTTTCCACATGGCATAGAGCGTTACCGTCGCCCCATTCTTGTCAGTCAGGGATTTTACCTTCGCTTTATTTGCATAGGTTGTCCCTTTCCCATTTTGCTTTGTGTTCCATCCTGCAAAGGTATAGCCTGACCGTTTAAATTTATTGGAAGGCAGCGTCTTTGTCTTCCCATAAGTAGCTGCTGCCGTACTCATTTTCCCGCTCCCGCCATTGGCATGGAACCGGATGGTATACGTCCCCCTTTTCCATGTAGCCGTAAAGGTGACAGTCTTCCCGTCCTGGCTGACTAAGTTCAGGATAGACGCTTCATCCAGGCAAGTACGCTGTACCCCGTCAATTTTATATTTCCAGCCTGTAAACACATATCCCTTGCGTGTAAATGTATTTTTCGGCAGTTTTTTCTTTTCGTCGTACCGGAATGTCTGGGTTGCCATGGAGCCAGTGCCGCCCCCTTTTGCAAATTTAATCTTATAAACAATGGGCGTCCAAGTTGCCGTCCATACCATGTCCGACTGGACGGGCAGAGGGTTTGCCGAATTATATACATTCCCTGCACCATCCTTCCAGCACAGCATTTTATATCCCGTCCTGGTTGGGCTGGGAAACTTTGCACGCAAATCCTCCCCTTCCTTCACCGTTACCTGAACCGAAGTCCCAGGGATTCCCGGTACCGTCCCCCCGCCAAAGTCAAAAGTCACCGTATACGTTTTCTCCCCATCCCCGGGCGTCACCTCACTGCCATCCCCGGGTGTCACTATGCTGCCATCCCCGGGCGTGGCTGTTTTCCCCAAACGCCCTATGCTGCTCATGGCACCGGCTGCCGCCCCGCTGTCCCCAGGCGTCACAGCCTGTCCTGCCCCAGCATCCTGCAGGCCATTGGCACTTCCCATTGCATATAAAGTTTCTGCTTCGGTGCAAAACAGCAGGATTACCGCTAAGCACAACGCCATCATTCGCTTTTTCATCATTCATACCTCGTCTTTTCTTGTTCCATTCCGTTTCCCCAGCTTTTGCAGGATGGGGAAAATATATTCCATCGTAATCGGCTCCTTTAACAAAAGCAGCAGGATTCCGTAAATTCCAAAAAACAATGCCCCGGTAACTGCCAGTACCACAAAGCAGCCCTGCTCCAAGGCAAATTTCCCATCCACTATGGGTTTTAGCGCCATCCTTGCAAGCTGGGCGGCTATGGCGGCGGGCAGGAGCCCTGCAATATAATAATGCAGTTTCAGACCCTGCCAAAGCTCTGACAGGAATCCTTTTAAAGCTTTTCCCTGTACCAGCACCACTACAATCTCTGCCATAAGCGTCCCAATAGACGCCCCGGATGCGCCCAGCCTCGGAATCAAGGCCAAATTCAAGGCCAGGTCCACAAAGGCGCCTGCCACCATGGACACCAGCACCTGCCGTTCCCGGCCTGTGGGTACCAGCACCTGCATCCCCAGTATATTGGACAGCCCAATAAAAACCACCGTGGGCATTATCAGCCGCATGGGCCATGATGCCAGCAGATAGGCTTTCCCTGACACCAGCCCTATGCTCTCATAGGCAAACATGGTAAAATAAACCGCCAAAGGCAGGGCTATCAGCAAGACAAACCCCAAAGCCTTGGAAACCATCCGTTTAAATTCTTCCTTCATCCCTTTTTCAATATAATAAGAAAGCCTTGGCAGCAAGACCGCCCCAAGGCTTGTGACAAGGCTTGTGACAATGGTCTTGATTTTTACAGACGCAGTATAATATCCGGTCTGCACATCCCCGCTGATAAATTTCAGCATGACAATATCTAAATTGGTATAAATGCTGGTGGCTATCGTCATGGCACAGAAAATCCCAATAGGCTTTAAATGCCTGCAGAACTTGTAATTCCCCACAGGCTTTATGGTAATATACCTGCCCAGCCGCAGGAAATTAAACAGGTAGGAGCCCACATTGGACACCACCGTAATCCCCCCATAGACGACATAGTCCCCTGCATCATGGACAAACAGGAACATCAGCAGGACGCCAATAGCCTTAAAAGCCAGCGAAACCATGGTAATATACGCATATTCTTCCAAGGCCGAATACAGCCAGCTTACCCCGGCCATATTCAGGAAAATAGTAGTGCCCATTACCAAAAGGAGCGTCCTGTCCTCTGCAAATTTCGGAACCACATACAAAGATGCCCCAAACACAACATAGACCAGGGCGGTCATCACGGCATTGATGCACAATATTTCCTGCACCGTCCGGGAAAGCTGCTCCTTGTCATCCCGGACCTGGGCGCAGGCACGGATGCCATAAGTAGGGATACCCAGCATGGAAAACATGGAAAAATATGTGACCACTGCAGCGGCAGCATCAATTTTCCCATTCCCCGCCGGAAGCAGTATCCGGGACACATAGGGGAAAGTTATCAGCGGGAAAATAAATGACGATGCTGTCAGGATAAAATTCATAATAAAATTAAAGGTTACAGAATGTTCTTTCTTCATATCTATTTCTCTCTAAAGATGCAGCATGTCGGGCTCTTGTTTTCCCCTCTGCTGGTTCCGTTACAGGCTGCCTTACCTGCCCTTCCTTCGGTAGCGCATGGTTCCCACCCCGCGGTTTGTGAAAAAATTCTTTGCAACCGTTATCATTTTCCACTTATCGCTTGCCCATTTGGCGCTTTTATCCAGTTCTGTTTCCAAAACGGGGACTTCCGCCACCTTCATCTGGTGGTGCAGAAGATATACCAGCAAAAGACGTTCGGCCAGAAAACCAAAAATCCGTTTCTGGTAATCGTCATAAGCGGAAAGGTCTGCCTGCCCCTCACATTCTTCCAGAATATCAAAGAGCCACACACAGTATGCATCAAAAACCTCTTTCCTGCACACCATCATATTATAGGAAAACAGGAAACATTTAGACATGGCGCAGTCAAAGCTATCCAAACATTCTGGGTATTTTTTCTGAATAATGCTGCGGAGAAGGCGCAAATCTTCTTTACAGTGGAAGGTTTCAAAATGGACCTTCACATTCCCTTCCACCCACTGGCGCCTTGCCACAACCATGTCCGCCTTCTGCAATAAGCGGCTGGCCCCCTCAATGGAAAGATATTTGCCTGGCTTCCCGAAAAAACGGCGGTAATGGGTAATCCCTACGATGGCGTCGTCTGGCTGGTTTTTCCAAAGCCAGTATAAGCCGGTTAGTTCGCAGTAGCTGCTATTTTTTTCCGAGATATTCACACCGGAATCGTCGAATACATAGCCTTTAAGGGAGGCTTTTTCTTCAGGAGCCAGCCTTGCGGCGCCTACGTAAAGTTTTTGGTAGTGGGGGGGCAGGGGGAAGGGGAAGGGTTTGTGGGTAATTACGTAGATATGGAAGGTTTTTGAATCCATTTCGTGGCTCCTTTCTGCAATTTATGTTAGGTCTGTTATGTTCCTTATTTTTATTGTATAATAACAGTATGTACATTAATTACTATATCTGTATATGATATGTAAAAAACTTGTAAAAAAAATTTTATTACCGGAATGTAAGGAGGTTTCCCATGCACCATTCATCAACTGTAAATATTATATTGGCTGCTTATAACGGGAGCAAACATATCCGCAGGCAATTAGACAGCCTTTTGGAACAGAGTTATCCCAATATCACCATATATATCCGGGATGATGGCTCCACGGACGGTACAGTACGTATTGTGGAAGAATATATTGCTGCAAATACTACTTCCAAAAAAATCGTGCTCTTAGGGCAGGAAGGGAAGAACCTTGGCTGCCCGGGATCCTTCTACCAGATCCTGAAAGAGTGCGGGGCGGCAGATTACTATGCCTTCTGCGACCAAGATGATATTTGGTATCCAGATAAAATAAAATGGGCCGTGGCAAAGCTGGACAAGAAGGCCAAAAAGGAAATACCATGCGTTTATTTTTCTGCTTACGATTATTATACAGAGGATGGAAAATTCCTGCGCCATTCACCCCCTCAGAAAAAAAGGATAGGGCTTTCTGACGTATTGTATTATACCCCGGCTTCCGGATTTGTCCTTGTCTTTAACGAAGCGGCGCGGCAGGAACTGATTCTGGGCGTCAATCCCGGGAAGGAGCTCCATGACCGCTGGCTGCTGCGGGGAGCGGCCTGCTTTGGCACTGTAATCTATGACCCACGGTATACGGCCGCCCATATCCGCCACCCGGATGCAGTAACCGCAGAGGATTCTGGCAATTCCAGCTTGCTCCAAAGTTTCCTGAAAAATGAAATTGGGGGGACTGCCATGACGGACAGCAAAAAACACCTGCGCCATTTCCAGAAGACCTTCTGGGGAAAGCTTACAAACTCCCAGCGGAACACGCTCTCGCTTTTTACTGCCAGAAACACCCTGCCCCGCCAGGCCAAAAAGCTTTTCTACCCCAAACGGCTGCGGACACGGCTTGCAGGGGAAGCTGCCATCCGCATTTTGTTCCTGATTGGGAAAATATAGCATACCGCCTGGTCTGCCTGAATACAGGTGTAGGGCAACCGTCTAATTCCTGGCTTTTTTGCGGAATGTAAACCTGCCGTCCCCATCCCAGAGGTTTGGGTTATACGCCATGTCCCCCCGTTCCCATGTGCTGCCCCATTGCTTCTTCAAATAGGCAGCTTCTTTGGGCTTCATGGCATAATCATTGGGACGTTTGTTGCAAAGTACTTTTAGTTTGCTGTCTGCTACTACCCCATAGCCCTTGCTGCGCATCCTTGCAAAGAAGTCCACCTCCCTTGCGGGGAAGGAAAGCCTTTCGGGGATCTTCCCTGCATCCTCCCATGCTTTCCGGGAAAACAGGACAAAGCTTAAGGAAAGCGTACTGACGTTTTCCGGGATATCTGCCCGGTGGCAGTAGCCGCGGTAAATTTCCGGCAGGCCTTCAAAAAGGGGCACTGCCCTTCCCCCTGCTGTGACAGCTATCCCGCTTTGGAGGATTTTCCTGCGCCCAGAGAGAATGCATCCGGAAACAGCCCCTACCTGCCCGTCCTGACAAAAGCTTAACAGTTCTTCCAGCCAGCCTGTGCCTTCCGGCTCCATCCCTGCCCCCACCAGCACAATATAGTCCCCTTTTGTTTGGCTGATTTCCCGGTTACTCTGGTTTGGGGCATGGTAATAGGAAACCTGTGTCCACTTTGATGCCTTTGTCCGTTTCTTTAAGCGGTCCCGCTGCGCCTTGCCCTCCACAAGCACCGCCACAGACATTTTCTTATTTCTGGCATATTTGATACGGTAAACGCCTAAATCCTTTGTCAAATCCACCTTGGCCGCAATGCCCCGGCCTTTCAGGTATTCCTGGATAGCTTTTTTCCCATTTTCATAGGCATATAGCTTGGAACCTGGGTCATATGCCGTGGAAGATGCATGGATGCGCCAATGGTAGAGTACTTTGGGGATATGGTAAAAGCTTGCGCCCTGGCTCTTGCACCGAAGTACAAACTCATGGTCCTGTGCCCCATCGTAAGCCCCGTCCAAGCCGCCTGTTCTTTCAAGGATTTCCCGGGAAAACAGGAGAAAATGGCAAATATAGTTGTTCCTCCGCAATAATTCCTCATTGTAATCCGGCTTAAAGCTGGGGTCGCAATAATTGCCGGAATCCCCTACCATTTTATCCTCATCGGAATAAATAACGTCAGGCCTTGGGCTTACTTCATTTAAGGCGTTTACCATTTCAAAAAGGGCGTTTTCCGTCAGCAGGTCGTCATGGTCCAGCAAAGCCAGATATTCCCCGTGGGCCATCCCAAAGCCCCGGTTGGTATTTTCTGAAATCCCCGCATTCTCAACAAGGCGCAGGTAACAGATACGGCTGTCCTGATATTCCTTTTGCACCTGCTCCACCACGCCGCTCCTGCTGGCGTCAGCAAGGCATAATTCCCAGTTCCCATATGTCTGGGCTATTACAGAATCCAAAAGCTGGCGGAGGAATGCCGGATCTGTTTCAAAGGCTGGCACTACAATGCTGATTAAGGGCTGGTACGGCCACTTTTTCTCCCGCTGTGCCTGCAGCTCCCCCAGAGAAGGGAAATAGCTGCCTTTACACTCCCGATACCGCCGGTTCCTTGCCTGGAACTGGCACCATTCCCGGAACCTGTAATAAAAATCCCGGATTCCATATTGCTTTAGCAGGGCCATCCCCATGCCAGCCTGTGTCTTAAAATCCATAGCTGCCTCCTTTTCCTCTCCTGATCCCAGCCTATACCTTTACCGCTCCCCTATTCCAAAGAATTTCTGTTTTTATCCTGTTTCCATTCCATATATTTGCCGCTTCCCTATTCCAAAGGAACTCTGTTCTGTATCCTTTACAGCAGCTTCTTTCCCTTTACCTGCCAAAAAACCAGTTCCCCGCATTTCAAAATGGAAAGCATTGCCGCAAGGCTAAAAAGTGGGTAAGCAGAACTTAAATACATATAGTTAATAGCCGGGCAGTCCTGCAGATGGGTCACTGCCACCCCTGCAAAAAGCACTAACAGGCTTAAATAAATCCCAGTCATTACCAGCCACGAATTGAGGGTAATGCAGTTATCCCCATTGTATGTACCATCTTCCAGCCCCTGGCCCCCGGATCTGCTTACTGCATGCCTGTTCTGGAACCAGCCCCACAATGCCAGCACGGTAAACCCGGCATATGACGCTAACCCAGCCCAGCCCAGGATACTCCCAACCGCACGGTATATCTGGTACACCGTGTTGCAACGTCCCACCGCCTGTTTCGCTGTGCCATGGTATTCCTGAATTTCCCTGTTGTCCACAAAACCGTCCACAGAACCAATTATTACATTTTTATCTTTTTCCAGAAAGCCTTCTTTGGTAACCCCCGACTTGGCAACCTGCTTTCCATCCTGGTAAGCCGTGACAAAAAACTGCGGGGATTCTTCTGGACCCGTATAGTCCCAGCCCAACTCAAAGCGGCAGTTCTCTGCCCCTTTTACTTCGCTGTACTGCTCCCCCACGTCTTTGCTTTCAAGAAATTCTAGTTCCCCATACTGGTTCCCTGCGCCATCCTCCACATAGGCTTTTAAATCCTTTAAGTCATATTGTGGGAATGCGGCCCAGCCTGCGCAGTGGTAATCCGTATCTATAGGTTCATGGTAAGACTTCTCATGAGTAATGGATTCAAACACTTTGCTCCCTTCCAAATTATCTTCGCCCACCACACAGACATCCGAATGCATATCCCTGTGGCTTGCCACAAACTGCCAGGTTTCCCCTATGGCAGACAGTAATTCTTTCCTGTCCTCCCCTGTGGAAAAGTGGTAGGCATCCAGCACGGAATGCGGCTTCACTTTGATAACGCCTTCCTCAATCGCCGCAGACAGCTCTTGATACACTTTCTGGAAAAATTCATTGGCTGTCTGGCAGTCCTTATAATACCCTGCTTTGTCAATCCCTCCAATCAGAGCCCATCCAAGCCAGCCATCCTCCACATTCCCATCCCCGGGCTTCGTGTCATATGTATCATATGCGTCCATCTCTGCCTCAATGTGCCCCTGCACAAGGGCAAGGGTAGGGGAAATGCCGCACAGCTTCTGGAATGTTTTTCTGGGAAGGCTGATATTCTTCTCTGTACCTTCCTCATCCAAATTTGTGAGGATAGACATGGCAGGCCCATAGTACGCGACTCCCGCTGCCCCATAAACTTTTGTATTCACTATATCCACAAAATGTGATGTAAGTATGATTCCTAAAATGGGAAATACTGCCAATGCCAGCCGCGGGAAAGGAGCAAGTATTTTCCTGTTTTTCAGGACCAGAAAGGCCGTAGCCAAGAGCACTGCCACAGTAAACGGCAGAAGCCAGATGGTATCGCTTTTGGTTTCCCACAGAACCCCCAGGCTCCCTGCTGCCAGTACTGCCCAGATAAGGCTTCTGTAAAATGGTTTTTTCCCAATGTCAAAATAAAGGTTCAGGATACAGCCAAATACCCAGACTGCCAGCGCCACGGCAAAGCTGTTGCGGTACACCCGCTGCCCCGTCTGGGCCGCTGCCATAACCGGGTGAAAAAGCAGCACCCCATAAAACACGCACAAAGCCCATTTCTGTTTTACAATATGCCCTATGGCATACAGCAAAACCAGGCATCCTGCAGCATACAGCAGGTTTGTTGCCATAATATAAGGGAATTTCAGGCGGCAGATAATTGCAAGATAAGCAGAAAAGCCAATTTCTTTCATAAAAGTATAACAGGAAAATGGCCCCGTCCATCTTCCCTCAAAAAAATGCTGAGCCCATTTTACCAGCAGCGCATCGTCGCAGGCTGCGCCCACCAACGGGTTAATCGGCAGCCCATGCAGCATCCACAGCCTTGCCAAAGACATCCCAAGAAGCGCCGGCAAAAACCAGCCCACCCTCCTGTTCCCTTGTTTCTCGCCCATCTTTACTTCCTCCCTATTTATGCCTGATGTGCAGGATTCCGATAAAGAAACTGCCAAATACCACTTCTATCCCTACCACAATCAGCAGCATGGCAGGAATAGTAATCCGCATCATGCTTTCCGGCGAAAGCCCGCCAAAGCCGGTTTTTCCCCAGATACAGAAGGCTACAATGGTAACTGCAATGCCTGCAAGGAACAGGAAAATGCCAAGGAGCACCCCTTTTTCCGTAGAGGTTTCTTCCAGCCACTTATCCAGCCTGCTTTCCGTGGGGATAAATCCAGTCACGCTTGCATAGGAACGGACAAACAGGGAAAACATCACAAGGTTAAACCCAACCATCATAGCAGCCGCAGCGTACATCAGGGTATGGACCCCAAGTCCAACAGATCCAATCTGGATATTCCCCAAGCTTAAAACAACCGTCAGCGCCAGCCCTAAGAAAAACAATATCAGCCCCGGATACATAAACAGCCAGTTGGGGCTGTGCATCAGCAGGAATTTCAGGTGCCGCCAGCCGTCAGACCAGCTCCTCAAGTGGGGTGCGTGGGAACGCCCATCCTTTTTCAAGGTAGTAGGGACCTCTGCAATTTTTAAGTGGTTTAAGGTGGCCTTTACTACCATTTCGCTGGCGTACTCCATGCCGGTTGTCACAAGCCCCAGCTTTAAAATGGACTCCCGGTTATAGCCCCTGAGGCCGCAGTGGTAATCCCCAATTTTGCAGGGGAAAAACAGCCGTGCAATAAAAGAGAGTACAGGGTTGCCCAGATACCGGTGGAGGGGCGGCATGGCCCCCGGCTCAATCCCGCCTTTGAAGCGGTTGCCCATCACTAAGTCATATCCTTCCCTCAGCTTTTCCACAAAGGGCGCAAGGTGCAGGAAATCATAGCTGTCATCTGCATCCCCCATAATCACATACTTCCCACGCGCTCCGTTGCAGCCGCCAATCAAAGCTGCCCCATAGCCTTTTTCCGGTACATTTACGACCCTTGCCCCATGTTCCTCGGCAATCTTCTGGGAACCGTCGGTGCTGCCGTTGTCTGCCACCACAACCTCCCCATGGACGCCGCTTTCCTTCAGGTACGTATTTGCTTTATTGATACAGGCAGCTAACGTTTCCGCTTCATTCAGGCAGGGCATCAGTATCGTAAGCTCGTACTGTTCGTTCATTTATTTTCTCCTTATTGTTCCATGGCATTGGATTCTTCCCCTTTGATATAAAACCGCATCAGGAAAGCTACAAACCATTTGGGCCAGAATTTCAGGAACATTTCAAAATCTTCCTGTGCCCGGATATTTCCATTGTTGATAGTGGCAGAGGTTTCGGACCCCATGTGGATTCTATGGAAGGCCAAAGGGGATTTCTCATAGACAAATTCCCCCTTTTTTTTCGAAAGCATCTCCCACGCCTGCCAGTCGATATTGCTCTTAAATCCTGGGACAAACAGGGTGGCTGGCAGATGTCCCTTTATGTAAGTGACGGAAGGGCAGGAAATAGGATTCCCCAGGGAGAGAATCCTCCTGCGCACAAAACGGTTTCCATGGAAGGCTTTCAGCCGCAATGGCAGCAGCATCAGCCGCTTTACTTTCAGCAAGCGGTTCGTAGCAACCTCCCGCCCATCCCGCAGTTCATGGTAATCTGTAAAATAAATCAGGGGATGCTTGGCCCGGCTGACGCTTTTCAGCATCCGTTCTACATATTCCGGGCGGTATTTGTCGTCCTGATGGGCCAGCGTCACCAGCTTCGTCTTGCTGTGGTGGTATGCAAAGTTCCAGTCATTGGCAATCCCCGCCGGCCCATGGTTGATATACAGGGGGATCCCGTATTCCTCCGCCAGTCCCCGTATCTGCCGGTTATCCGTGGAAGATGCCATAATAATCCTGGTCTTTATGGTCTGCCCCAGCAGGGACTCAATACACTCCCGCAGAAAGGGGCTTTCCCCATAGGCGCAAATTGCAAATGTATGGTCTTTCGCTGAAAATTCCATATCCTGCTTACTTCTCCTGATACATTTCTTCATAATATTTCTGGTAATCGCCGCTGGTTACATTTTTCATCCATTCCTCATGCTCAAAGAACCATGCAATGGTCTTTTTAATCCCTTCTTTAAACATGGTTTCCGGTTCCCAGCCGATTTCTGCCTTAATTTTATCCGGCGCAATGGCATACCTTCTGTCGTGGCCTTTCCGGTCCTCCACATAGGTAATCAGATCTTCGCTGACAAGGGCACGCCTTGGGTCGCCCTCCGGCAGCATTTCCTGCAGGGTTTCCAGGATAATATGGATAATCTCAATGTTCTGCTTCTCATTGTGCCCGCCGATATTGTAGGTTTCCCCCAATTTCCCTTGCTCCTGCACCATGTCGATGCCTTTTGCATGGTCATCCACATACAGCCAGTCGCGGACGTTTTTTCCATCCCCGTATACAGGAAGCTTCTTGCCCTGCAGCGCATTGTTGATAATCAGGGGGATCAGCTTTTCAGGGAACTGGTAAGGGCCGTAATTGTTAGAGCAGTTGGTAATATTTGCCGGGAATTTATACGTATCAATATATGCTTTTACCAGAAAATCCGAGCTGGCTTTGCTTGCGGAATAAGGGCTGTGGGGATCGTACGGGGTGGTTTCATAGAAATAGCCGCCGTCCTCCTCCAAAGAGCCGTATACCTCGTCCGTGGACACATGCAGGAATTTTTTCCCTTCCTTGAAGCTGCCGTCCTCCTGCTCCCAAGCTTCTTTGGCGCAGTTAAGCATTACCGCAGTCCCCAGTACGTTGGTCTGTACAAATACCTCCGGCGCTTTAATGCTCCGGTCCACATGGCTCTCTGCTGCAAAATGCACTACCCGGTCAATGTCATTTTCTGCAAAAATCTTACGGATGGCTTCTTTGTCGCAGATGTCGGCCTTGACAAACGTATAATTGTCCCGTCCCTCCACGCCTTTTAAGTTCTCCAGGTTCCCTGCATAAGTCAGCTTGTCCACATTGATAATCCTGATTCCGTCCCCATATTTGCGGAACATGTAGTGGATGTAATTTGAGCCGATAAACCCAGCCCCGCCTGTTACCAGATAAGTCCTCATAACGTAATTTCTCCTTTTCAAATTTACATGGTATCTATATATTTCCTTAATGCATCATGCCAATCCGCCATTTCAAAATTGCTGGTCAGCTTTATCATGTAATTTTCCAGAATGGAATATGCCGGCCGTTTGGCCTGGTTGGGGTTGTCCCTGCAGTATTCTTCCGTAGTGACTGGTTCCACAACGGTAGGTTTCCCTGCCATCTGGAAGATTTCCTTGGCAAATTCCGCCCAACTGCAGCTTCCCTCGCAGGTAGCATGGAACAGCCCGTAATTCTCCGTAGGCTCCAGGAAATGGATCATTTTTGCCAGTTCCTCCGCACTGGTAGGGCTTCCCAACTGGTCGTCCACCACGCGTATCTTGTCATGGTTCTCTGACAGGCGCAGCATAGTCCTGACAAAATTTTTTCCATCCCCGTACAGCCACGCCGTCCGCAGGATAAAATAATGGTCTGCAAAATCTTTTACAAAATGCTCCCCTTCCAGCTTGGTTTTCCCATAAGCGCTGTTTGGGCCTGTTTCGTCAAATTCCGTATAAGGCTTTGTCCCATTCCCGTCAAATACATAGTCCGTGGACACATGGACCAGCTTTGCCTTCACTTCCCGGGATGCAATCGCCAGGTTCCTTGCCCCAACCGCATTAATCAGGTATGCCCTGTCCCATTGCTGCTCGCACAGGTCTACTGCCGTATGGGCTGCACAGTTGATTATCACATCCGGCTTCGTTTCCCGCGCCAGCGCCATCACAGCGTCAATGCTTGTAATGTCAAGAGCCGTCACGCCTTCCCCTGCCTGCACGTCCGTATTGATAAATTCCACGCCATCCCTTCCGTACTCTTTGTTGATTGCCCTGCCAAGCTGCCCGCCGCAGCCTGTAACTAGTATTTTTTTCATAATTTCCTCCAAATTGAAAGCATGCCATCCTTAGTCCCTGCTGAACAACACGCCCTTATGCTTCTAATAGCAGATATTCCCCTCTAATTTATAACATTTTCCCTATCAGGAATAATATTCTCATTATCAGCCCATCTAATACGCTCTGCCGGTACATTTTCCGGTTCCAGATAATCTTTAGCCTGCCCGGTATGGTTTCCGCCGCCAGTATCTTTGCCACAAGGGCGTCTTTTTCCCTGTCCCCATGGTACAGCCTGGAAAAATCGCTAAGCTGGCCTTTTAGCTTCCCCCGGTTATCCTTTAAATAAGAAGCTTTGGACTGCACTGCGCCCCAAAAGCCGCCTTTTGCCCCTACCACATTTTTCCCATGCTGGCGGTACAGGATATAGGCGCGCCTGTCAAAAATAACCGTTCCGGTATAGGTGGCTGCCAGATAGGACCACCAATCGTGGAGGATGGCATGCCCTGGCGTTTTTGACGCCAAAATCCCTGCCAGTTCCCGGTTCATGACGGCAGTGCACCCTGTGCAGATACATTCCACTACGGCGTTGCCAAAACCGGGACGCCGCCGCCCCATGTCCTGCTTTTTCAGCCGGCAAAGCTTCCCGTCCACCAGAATCTTATTGCTGCAGTACAGGGCGGGCCCTGTTTCTTTTTTCAGCTTCCGGACGGCAGCTTCTATTTTCTTCTCCAGCCATACGTCGTCCTGGTCGCAGAAGGCCACATAGTCTGCATCCGCCTTCTTTAACAAGTCAAAAAAGCTGTTTGCAACCCCGATATTTTTCCCTGCATAATATTTGATTTGGCTGTATTTTTGGCTGTAATCCTCCAGTATCTGCAGGGTCCTGTCCGTGGAACCGTCGTCCCGGGCTAATATTTCCAGGTTTTTCCATGTCTGTCCCAGCAGGCTGTCCAACTGCTCCGCCAAATACTGCTCCCCCTGGTAAGCGGAAAGCAGTATCTGCACTTTTTCCTGTCCCATCTTTATCTGTTCTTCCTTAAAAATTATTTCCTAACAGGCACAAGTTACATCCGAAACTGCAAAATCATTCCCCTAAGCCATTTTCCACTGCTGCAACTACTGCACGGAGGGCTTCTTCTTCGTCCTCCCCTTCACAGACAAATTCTATGGAATCGCCGGACTTAATGCAGGCGCCCAGCACGCTCAAGACGCTTTTTGCATTTGCCGTGCCGCCTTTGAAATTAAACGTAATCAGCGCCTGGTACTTTACTGCTTCTTTGCATAAAATTCCCGCTGGGCGCAGGTGCAGGCCCGTAGGGTTCTTAATCGTTACTTTCTGACTAACCATCTTCGTTCCTCCAATACATCTTTTACTCCTCATGTGAAACATCAAAGCATATTCTTCATAATTAAATCGGCCAGCGCTTTTGCATCCTGGCTGATTTCCCCCTGGTCTTTCCCCTCAATCATAACACGGACTAACGGCTCCGTCCCGGATGGGCGGATCAGTACACGGCCTTCCCCGGCAAATTTCTGCTCCAGGCTGCGGACAGCCTGTGCAATTTCAGGGTAATCCATAAAATGTTCCTTCTTGTGGTTTGGCACCTTGGCGTTTACAAGAGCCTGGGGCAGCACTTCCATAATCTGTGACAGTTTGGAGAGGGGTTCCTTCGTTTCCACCATCACCTGCAGCAGGTGCAGCGCGCTCAGCAGCCCATCCCCGGTGGTATTTTCATCTAAGAAAATAATGTGCCCAGACTGTTCTCCGCCTATATTATACCCGTTTTCCCGCATCTTTTCCAAAACGTAGCGGTCGCCTACCTTTGTCTGCTCAATATGGATGCCCCGTGCGTTCCCCATCAGGGTAAAGCCTAAATTGCTCATGACTGTCCCTACTATGGTATCTTTTTTCAGATTCCCATGGTCTTTCATATAGTTCCCGATAATCGCCATCACCTGGTCGCCGTCTACTACGTCGCCTTTTTCGTCCACGGCCAGCATACGGTCCGCATCCCCGTCAAAGGCAATCCCTACATCCGCCTTTTCATAAACAACCCTTGCCCGCAGTTCATCCATATGGGTAGAGCCGCAGTTGGAGTTGATATTGGTGCCGTCCGGGCTGGTATGGATAGCCACCAGGTTGGCTCCAAGGCCTTTTAATGTTTCTACCGCGGTATAGTGGGCAGCCCCCTCCGCACAGTCTACTACAATTTTCATGCCGCTTAAGTCTACTGGCACAGTCTTTTTCATAAAAAATACATATTCTTCCCTTGCATCAAACCGGTAACTGATATTCCCAATCCCGGATCCAAGGGGCATGGCAACGTCTTTCATGCCGCTTTTAATCAAGGCTTCGATTTCATCCTCCAGCTCGTCGGAAAGCTTATACCCCTCCCCATTGAAAAATTTAATCCCATTAAATTCCATGGGGTTATGGGAAGCAGAAATCACGACCCCAGCCTCTACCTTATGTTTCTTTGTCAGATAGGCAATGGCCGGCGTCGGCATAACGCCCATATAGACCGCATTGGCCCCTACGGAACAAATCCCTGCCATCAGCGCGTTTGCCAGCATCCCTCCTGAAATCCTTGTATCGCAGCCTACGATAATCGTAGGCTGGTGCGCTTTTTCCTTTGTCAGCAAATAAGCCCCTGCCTGCCCCAGCTTCATTGCCAGTTCAATGGTAAGCTCTGTGCCTGCCACGCCTCTTACGCCGTCTGTCCCAAACATTCTTGCCATAATTCCTAGTTCCTCCATTCTGCCGGCGCACCTTGGCCTATGCCAGGGGATGCGGCCACGGCTTCTATTGCCTATGGGCGGTACTGTCTGCCGCCCAATTAGGGCATCTACATTTTTCACCAATTTTATCTTTCTGTACTTCCTCCGGAGGTTCCGCTACTGTTCCCTCCAGGGCTTTCCTCCCTGTCCTCCTGGCTGGGACGGCTGGAACCTGGGGCATTCGCCTGGTTCTCGTCCTGGCTCACTTCGGGGCCTTCGTCCTGCCCTTCATCCTCACCGTCCTCGTCTTCCTCCCTATTTTTATCCTCAATGGTGACTTGGACATTTACCGTGCCTGTAACTTCGTACTTATCGCTGGGCATTGTCACATTCAGATGCAGGGAATGGATTCCCGGCTCAAGGCCTGACAGATCCAGCGCGCCTTGGATATCTGCCGTCTGCAGGGCGTCCATATCCTCTTTCAGCGCCCGGACGGAAATAGGCACGGAATTCCCGTTATACGTCATCTCATAATTGCTGCCCAACCCAGTAACATTAATGCGCTCCACCGGGAAATTATATACCTTTGTTTCCTTTGCTTCAATCATGACGCGGACTGCCACTTGGTTTGACGCCTCATCCACAAGGGACACCCCTGCCTCAGCCAAATATGGGTTCAGGTCAATCACTACTTCATCTTCTTCCCTCATGCCGTCAATATTAATGGCATCCTCCGGGATATGGATGGCGCTAAGGCTGTTGAGCAGGTCAGGCTCCCCTTTCACCAGCACATTTTCCGGGGCAAACTCCAGGCCGCGGTATTCATACCCTTCCGCTGGCGTACCGCTGGCCTTGCAGCGGATTGGGACGCTTTTGGTTCCCAGGATTTTCGCCTTAATGGTAACGGAAGCCTGATTGCGCTCCAAAAGGTCCGAAGAAATTACTTCCCCGTCCTCGTCATAGAGCACTGGCACCACGCTGTCCGTCACGTCGCTGGAAACCCCGTCTACATTGATAGAAGCCGATACGCGGCTAACCCGCGATACGATAGATTCCGGCCCGGAAACCATTAAGAGGTTCGGCACCACTTCCACCGCCCCGATGGCGCAGCCTTCTGCCGGCGTCCCTGTGTATTCCGGGGTAATGACAAATTTCTGCTGGGACAAATCCTCCAGGGTTATCTGTAAATTTACCGTCCTCTGCATGACAGTAATATACTTATCGTATTTTTTCGGGCTGATTTCTATCGGAACCAGCTTGGTTTCGCCATCCCTGCTTAAATCCAACTGGCTTAGGTCTGCCGTCACGTTGAAATCATCGCCGTTCATTTTTTCCACATAGCTGCGGGGCCCGGAAATATAGAACACTGCAATATCGGAATCCCCTACAATATCCGGCACTTTGCCCATTTCTGTAATTATATTTTTATTGCGGATTTCCACTGAAACGGAAAAGGTTTTGGTGGCGTCCGGGTCGGCCATTTTTACCACAACCATCCACAGCACAATGGATAAAAGAATGGCCAGAACCTTAAGCCCAAGGTTATTTACCAGATGCTTCATCATTTTCTTGAACATTCTTCATCCTCCTTTTCCAGATTCGGAACCTTGCCACATCCATAGAGCCTTTCCGGATGAAATTCAATTTCCCTTTCAAATATTCTGCGTCCACATTCCGGTACAGTTCCCCGCCGATGGCAATGGAAACATTCCCGGTTTCCTCAGATACCACGATAGTCAGCGCGTCGCAGACCTCGCTGATGCCTACTGCCGCACGGTGCCTGGTTCCAAGCTCCTTGCTCAGGCCCATATTATCCGAAAGGGGCAGGTAGCAGGTAGCCGAAACAATCCTGTTTCCCTGTACAATAATAGCGCCATCATGCAATGGCGTATTATGTTCGAATATATTAATCAGGAGCTGGCTGGATACAAGGGAATCCAGCTCTATCCCGGTCCTTGCATATTCCTTTAATGCCACGTCCTGCTCTATCACAATCAATGCGCCTGTCTTAACCTTCGCCATTTCATAAGTAGCTTTTACAATCTCATTGGTAACACGCTCGCTGAACCGCTCCTGGTTCTTCTGGGAATCAAAGGGCAGCAGGGACGTGAGGATATTCTTACGCCCAAGCACCTCCAGCGCGCGCCGCAGTTCCGGCTGGAACACAATGATAATCGCAATCACTGCCACATTGATCGTCTTCCCTGCAATCCAGAGAATCGTATTCATCTGGAAAATTGCAGCGACCAGCACAAACACAAGCACCACAATAATCCCTTTCAGCAGGTTCCAGGCCCTTGTCTGCTTGAACCATACCATTACATTGTAAATCAGGAATGAAAGAATAATAATCTCCGCAATATCCGTTTTGGTAATGGCATAGCTGTCAATCCAAAACAGGTATTTTGAAGCAAAGGAGTTCAATATCGCAAATAAATTCTGTATCATTTTTTCATCCCCTTTCCTAATCCAGCAAATCCTCGTCAATATCCAGTTCTTCCGCCAGTTCCCTCCGGCCCGCCGCCACACGTTTTTTCGGGGTAATCCTCTTTACCCTCTTGTCTTTCCTTGACACAAACACCTTTGGGACTGCCTTTACAAAATAATAATATTCATCATCTTCAAATTGCACCCGCTCCACCCGGGAATAGTCCAGGTTGTAGAAAAAAAACTCCAATACCAGCGAAACCACTACGGACAGCAGGATCCCAGCCAACACCCACAGGGCCTGGTCGGTCATATCCAGCAGGATATATCCCACAATCAGGATCACCAGTTCTGTCATATTACCCACAAACAACGCAATCCGCCACGCATAATTGATGGACTGCCGCCGGATCAGGTAAACTACCATGGAGGTAATAAAAAATGCAGCCAGCACAAGGTACATTTCCTTATTCCCAATAAAGATCTTAAGCGCCGCCGTAAATTTCGCAAGCCCCTCCGTTTCCTCGGTAGAGGTAAAATTTACAAGGTTCTCCTGCACCCCCCGGAGGTAGAAATAAGTGACGCCCCCGCACAATACAGATAAATATGCAGAAGGCCCCTTCAGCATTCCTGTTGCCACAGGCATCACCTGGGGCACCCGGAACACGCAGAGCACCGAAGTTAAAATGACGCTGTAGCCATTTTCCGGCGCAAATTTGCCATATAAGAAAAGCAGCAGCACAAACAGGCAGAGCCCAATGGCGCATGCTTCCAGCGACAGCGCATACAGATGCAGCAAAATCTGGCCGCAGGCCAGCACAACCATTGCATTGACTGGCAAAAAGGCGCATACCAGGGACAGCAGCAGCACAACTGCCATCTGGTTTAGCTGTTCCATATAGCCAGTCTGGCTATTAATGATAGAAAAAACAAGGATGCCCAACATAAATTTTATGCCCGCCGTTACATATAATTCATATTTTCCATAAAAAATCCGCAGTTTTTCCCTTAGTTCCAACAAACCCGTCATTTCCATTCCTCCGAAGGCTGTAATCTTTCTTCCTTTTCCTGAAGCCGCTCCACTTTTTTCAGGGTCGCATAGTACTTCCTCATGCTGGCGGTAGCTCTCTTATACCGCCTGCTGTAAACGAAGTATGCAATCACCTGATAAATGCAGATAAAAACGGCATACTTTATCAGTATGGATACTGCCACGTCCGGCAACTCCTTCCCTGTCAGGAAATCTGCAAGGCTATCCATTTTGTAAATCACCCAGCATAAGAATAAAATGCCAAAAGCTATGGTAGAAGTGACAAAGGTTTTCATCATTTCATAACTGATATAATCCCTTCGGTAATACTGCTTGATTGGCATGTGCTCTTTGCCCTCCCTGGTTTCATAGGAGGCCATTTTTGTCATAAGGCGGATTCTTTCTTCGTTTAACATACGTATTTTCCTTTTCCTGTCGTTAATCAGCCTTATTATAGCACATTTTGGCATGACAGACAATACCGACAGGATATGTCCCTGAACAGCATGCTTCGTGCACCTGCCCGTCGGCGGCATATTCTGTCGGCAGTCTTAATTATCCAAAAACCTCATCCTGTCTTTTTCACTGTTGTTCTTCTTGGGGGACAAGGTTGCTGTCGGGCGCTTGATGGCGCCAGAAAACTCATTCTGTAAGCTGGTCCTGCACCTGTCGCAGAACCTTCCGGTCAGGACTTTCCCACCACAGCCTTCACATTCCAGCGTAATCTGGGATTCCTCTGTAAAGGTCAGGCGTTCTTCCCTTACCCACTGCTTAATCTGTTTTACGGTAACTTCATTTTCCTCCGCAATTTTATTCAGCGGCGCCTTAGGGTTTTTCCTTAAATATTCCTTGACGTTCTGGAATTTTTCTTCCAATTCCCCCATACACCCGGGGCATAACTGTTGGCCATGCAAATAGTTAAACAGCCTTCCGCAGCCTCTGCAATTTCTTACTTCCATATCCTGTTTCCTCCTAATATCCTCTGCCGATACTGATGCTCAGGCAATAGACTTCCGCGGCTCCTGCCCGCTTCAGTTCCTTCGCTGCCTCATTCATCGTGGTCCCGGTCGTATAAATATCATCTATCAGTAAGATATGGTCTAATTGTACCTTATTTGCGCTGGTTTTAAAAGCCCTTTTCAAGTTATTTTTGCGTTCTTCTTCATTTAATTCTTTCTGTGCCGTTGTATCACGGACACGGAGGAGTAAATTTGGGAAAACTGGGAGGCCCATTTCTTTCCCCAGCCTTATTGCTACCAGCCCTGCCTGGTTAAATCCTCGCTGCCTCAGGCGTTTTCTGGAAAGGGGGATGGGGACAACTGCCGAAATCCCGCATCTTTGGATCCATTCCCCATACGCCCGGGCTAGCTGTATGCCGTAATACCTTGCGTACTCCTGGCGGTTCTGGTACTTAAACCGGTATAAGGAATCCTTCACCGGGCCTTTATAGGCCCATAAGGCCTTCCCCTGGGCATAGGCCAATTCCTTACGCCCGCAGTCGTAACAGTATTCTGCCCGTCCATCCTGCAGGGGTTTCCCACATTTACAGCAGGCCGGCTCCCCCACCTGCTCTGGAAGCCCCTCGCATTCCCGGCATACAAGCGGGCTCTTGGCAAACAGGGAATGGAACAGCACCCTGTCACAGAAGGGGCATCTGGGCGGGAACAGAAAATGCAATAAGCTGTCTTTTCCTATATTCAATTTTCCTTCTTGCGGAATAGTTCTCTCAGCAATTTTTACTATAACATACTTCCAGTTTGGTTACTATAAAATTTTTCTTAAGAATTCCTAAAAAAGTAAGAACTCTTATAAAAATTACAAACTTCTGCACAATAGAAACACCCCTTGCCTGCTTAAGAAACAGACAAGGGGGAATTCTAAAAATGCCTTTTGGGATCCCATAAAGTAACTGTATTGCTCCTATTGCCTAACAAGTACCTGCCTATTTAAAAATTTAAGATAACATCATGCGGTCATTGGAAAATTCCCCGCCGCTGGCTTCCTCAAATTTTACAAGCAGGTCGGCTACCTTCAGGCATCTCTTTTCCTCGCCGGACACATCGTAAATGACGCGGCCTTCATGCATCATAATCAGGCGGTTGCCAAGGCGGATGGCGTCTTTCATATTGTGGGTAATCATCAGCGTCGTCAGGCGGTCTTTATTGACGATTTCCTCTGTCAGGTCCAGCACCTTTTTGGCAGTTTTTGGATCCAGCGCTGCGGTATGCTCGTCCAGAAGCAGCAGCTTGGGGCTTTCTAAAGAGGCCATCAGAAGGGTCAGGGCCTGCCTTTGCCCACCGGAAAGAAGCCCTACTTTGGCGGTCATCCTGGTTTCCAACCCCAAATCCAGGGCTTTTAGCTTTTCCTGGTATGCATCCCGTTCCTTCCCGGTAATGCCCCAGCCCAGGAACCGCTTTTTCCCACGCCTAGCGGCGATGGCAAGGTTTTCTTCAATGTTCATGTCTGCGGCTGTGCCTGTCATTGGGTCCTGGAATACCCTGCCTAAGTATTTTGCCCTTTTATGTTCCGGCAGCTTGGTGACATTTACCTCGTCAATCAGGATTTGCCCCTGGTCTACCGGGTATACGCCGGCAATCATATTGAGCATGGTGGATTTCCCTGCGCCGTTTCCCCCGATTACCGTCACAAAATCCCCTTCATTCAGCACTAAATTTATGCCGTTCAAAGCTTTTTTCTCATTGATGGTCCCCGGGTTAAAGGTCTTGTACACATTTTCAATCTTAAGCATCTGCCCCTCCTTTTCTGCCCGCAGCGGCAAAATACCTGCCCTTTAAATGGGGGATTGCCAGAAACAGCGCCACAATCAAAGCAGAGAACAGCTTCAAATCGTTAGTGGACAAGCCAAGCTGCAGCACAACGGCAATGACAATAAAGTAAATGATTGCCCCAATCACCGCCGCCAGCATCCGCAGTGCAAAATTGTGGAAGATTTTCCCAAATACCACTTCCCCGATAATCACTGCCGCAAGGCCAATTACAATGGCGCCCCGGCCCATATTCACGTCTGCGCTGCCCTGATACTGGGCATAGAGCGCGCCGGAAACCCCCACCAGCCCATTGGAAATCACCAGCCCCAGCACCTTCTGGCTGCTGGTATTGATCCCCTGCGCACGGGCCATGTTCTGGTTGCAGCCCGTGGCGCGGACTGCTGCGCCAAGCTCCGTCCCAAAAAACCAGTACAGCACAAAGGTAATGATAAGGCAGCAGACGCCTGCCGTAATGCAAGCCTCCTGAATATAACGGAGGCTTACAATTAATTCATACTGGTCCACGCTGACTGCCTGGTTGGATTTCCCTAAAATCCGCATATTGACGGAATACAGGCCAAGCTGGGTCAGGATACCGGACAGGATTGGCGGGATGCCAAACACTGTATGGAACAGGCCTGTCGCCAGCCCCGCCAGCATCCCTGCGCCAAACGCCATCACCATAGCGAAATACGGGTCCATGCCGCCGATAATGCACATAACTGCCACTGCCCCGCCGGTGGCAAGGCTCCCGTCCACGGTCAGGTCTGCATAATCCAGCACTTTATATGTTATGTATACGCCGATTGCTAAAATACCCCAAATCAGCCCCTGCGCCGCAGAGCCGGGAAGGGCATTGATCAGTGATGCCATGGTTTACTCCTCTTTTCCGATTGCTTCCATTTCAGCAGGCATTTCCATCTTCAAAGCCTCTGCCACTTCCGCATTATATTTTTTTGTCACTTCATCTGCATACTGGATCGGCATTTCCCCTGGGTTCTTACCTTCGGTGAGGATTTCATATGCCATTACCCCTGCATTGTAGCCAATATTGTAGTAAGAAATGCTTAAGGTTGCAAGCCCGCCCCCTGCGCACATGTTTTCCTCGCCGCAAATAATGGGGATTCCGGCTGGGCCAGTTACATTTTTCACGCCTTCCATATTATTTGCAATGGTGTTGTCCGTGGGGATGTAAAGTACGTCGCTGGCTGCCACTGCATTTGTCACTACCTGCTGGATGTCGTTGGAATCAGATACAGTAAACCTTTCATAGCTAAGGCCTTTCTTATCCAATGCCTCCTCTGCCTTCTCTGCCTGGAATACAGAATTGGCTTCTGCAGAGCAGTAAAGGATCCCTACTTTCTTTGCATCTGGCACAAGTTCTGTAAGCAGGTCAATCTGCTGGTCAATTGGCGCCAGGTCAGAAGTCCCTGTTACATTCCGCCCGGGCTTGTCATTGCTGTCAACCACGCCGGCTTCTACAAAATCCGTTACAGAAGTCCCTACAATCGGGATATCTGCCGTAGCCGCCGCACAGGCCTGGAGGGCGGTGGTAGCATTTGCCATAATCAAATCCACATTGCCGTTTACAAACTTCGTTGCAATCGTTGCGCAGTTTGCCTGTTCCCCCTGGGCATTCTGGTAATCAAATTTCACATTGCCTTCCCCCAGTTTTTCAACAAGGGCGTCTTTAAAGCCTTCGGTTGCAGCATCCAATGCCTGATGCTCAAGCTGCTGGCAGATGCCGATTTTGTAGGTTTTCCCATCTGTGCCGCCGTCTGCATTATTTTCTTCTGTCCCGGCGCCATCTTCCCTGGTGTCCCCGTTATCTTCCTGCCCTGTGCCGCTGTCCCCGGCGTCCTTGCTTTCCTCAGACTGCTTTGAGGAATTGCCGCCTACGGTACCGCAGCCCCCTAAAACAGTAGCTGCCATTGCCATGGATAATACGAATGCCAATATTTTTCTTTTCATGAGTTTTTCCTCCCTATTGTACTTTAACGCGTAAACGCGTTGATACCCTATAATATAACATTGAATCCGAAAAAAGGCAAGAGCAGAATTGCCCTTGCCAATCTTTGTCCTTTCTTCTAAAATTTATGAAATATTGCTTTCTGCGTATCCGGGAATCACGCTTCAAGCGACCTCAGCCTATCTTTCAGCCCAGTATACCGCTTCTGCTCACTGACATTTGCAATCATCCCTTGGAATGTGGCGTCGTTCCCTACCAGCGTGACACATTTCTTGGCCCGGGTCACTGCAGTATAGAGGAGGTTCCGGTTCATCAGCATCCGGGGGCCTGTCAGCAGGGGGATTACTACGGCTGGGTATTCGCTGCCCTGGGACTTATGGATGGTAATGGCATAGGCCAATTCCAGCTCGTCCAACTGCTTAAAGGAATATTCCACGGTCCTGCCTTCGTCAAATTCTACCGCCATAATTTCCTGATAGGCGCTGATAGACTTGATAATCCCAGTATCCCCGTTAAAAATCCCCATCCCCTTGTCAATTGCCAGCCCGTATTTACTGCGTATCTCCCATTCCAGCTGGTAATTGTTTTTCACCTGCATGACTTTATCCCCTTCACGGAACACAATATCCCCGTGCTCCCGTTCTGCTTTCCCCTGCCCGGGCGGGTTTAAATACTGCTGGAGTATCCCATTGAGACGCTCCACCCCTAAAAGGCCCTTGCGCATGGGCGTCAGCACCTGGATGTCAAAAGGCTCCGCATCCACAAACTTAGGCAGCTTTTGCTGGATAAGCTGGATGACAATGCTGATAATCACATTGGCGTCAAACCGTTTCAGGAAAAAGAAATCCATGCTTTTATTATCCAGGGAAACGTTTTCCCCCCGGTTGATCTTATGGGCGTTTACAATAATGTCGCTCTGGGCGGCCTGACGGAAAATCTTATTCAACCGCACCACATGGAACTGCCCCGATTCTATCATATCCTTAAGGACGCTGCCCGGCCCTACGCTGGGAAGCTGGTTCACATCCCCCACCAAAATCAGCCGGGTGCCTGCCGCCACAGCTTTCAGCAAAGCATGCATTAAGGAAATATCTACCATGGACATCTCGTCTATAATAATCACGTCTGTTTCCAACGGGTTCTTCTCATTCCGCTCAAACCCTACGTTTCCCTCCGCACCCCCGTTCAGTTCCAGCATCCGGTGGATGGTGCGGGCCTCAAACCCTGTCGTTTCACTCATCCGTTTCGCTGCCCGCCCAGTAGGCGCCCCAAGGAAAATGTCCATGCCTTCCAGTTCAAAATAGCGGATAATGGTATTGATCGTAGTAGTTTTCCCCGTCCCAGGCCCTCCGGTAATCACCATCAGCCCATTTGTCACGGCTTCTTTCACCGCTTCCGCCTGCAGCCCGTCCAAAACCATGCCTGTATCCTGTTCAATCCTCTGGATCCGCGCCCGGATTTCAGGTTCCGGCACATCATAGGATACATCCAGCCCTTTCAGCATGGAAGCCGTATTTACTTCCATATAATAATAAGGGGCGGCAAAAATAGAATGGCGTCCCTCCCCTTCCTTTATCATTAATTTCCCTGCTATGGCAAGGTCCATATAATGTTTTTCAATATGCTCCGGGGCTACCCCCAACAGCTCGCTTGCCCTCTGGGCAAGCAGTTCCGCCGGCAGGCAGGTATGGCCTTCTGAGGACGCCTGCACCAGCGTGTACAAAATTCCGCTCCGGATGCGGAAATCAGAATCGGTGTGGATTCCAATCCGGGACGCAATCTCATCCGCAATCCGAAAACCCACACCTTGAATATCATCTGCCAGACGGTAGGGATTTTCTTTTAAAATCCCATACAGCTCCCGGCCATATGCCTTATAAATTTTTGCCGCCAGCGTCTGGGAAATGCCGTACTGCTGGAGGAAAATCATTGCCTGGCGCAATTCCCGCTTGCCCTCCGCCTGTTCTGCAATCTCCATTGCCTTCCGCTGGCTGATGCCCTTCACCTCTGCCAGCCGTTCCGGTTCCTCCTCTATGATACGGATGGTATCTTCCCGGAACTTCCTGACAATCCGGGCGGCAAGGGCTGCACCGATTCCCTTGATAGCCCCGGAAGCCAAATAGCGTTCCACGGAAACCATGTCCTCCGGAGGCTTTACCTGAAAGGACGCCGCTTTAAACTGCCTGCCATAAGAAGGATGGGTGGTGTATTCCCCAGACAGCTCCAGGCATTCCCCTTCGCTGACTCCATGGAAAATCCCCACGCAGGTGATTTCATCCTCCCCACTGACAAGGTTTAAGACCGTATATCCATTTTCTCCATTCTGAAACACGATATGTTCCACATACCCTGACAAAGTTTCCACAATCTTACTCCAAACCGTAATTCCGCTTCATCTGCTCATACAGTACCTGGGCAATCCCAAAGCTGCCCTCCTCAGAAGCCTGCTCCGCGTAGCTTTGGGTCATCTGCTCTTTATAGTAGTCCTTAAGCTGCTTTGTGGATGCAGAAACATTTTCTTCCGACTCCGGGACCATTTTCTGCATGGCCTTAAACATCTGCTCAATAAAATATGCTTCAAAATCCTTGCACACATCCATTAATTCTTCTTCTGTGGCTTTGGATAAATCAGAATTCAGCGTTTCCTCCAGCTTGCCGGCGGAATCCGTTGCTGTGTCTGTTTTATAGTTATTGTAAAAAGAACCTGTTGTATTTATGCCAAGGCTCATTATGTACCCTCCTTTCCCTGGGGGATAAACCGGAACTATTTTCCTTCACCTGTTATGCCGCAGCCTGCGCCATTACCTCTTTAGCTGGTTCGCCTGCCCCAGCATATCATCGGATGCCTGAATCGCCTTAGAGTTCATCTCATAAGCCCTCTGCGCCACAATCAGGTTCACCATTTCATCCGCTACCTGGACATTGGAGCCCTCCACATATTTCTGGCGCACCTCGCTCCGTATGATATTAGGGGTGTTCGCTTCATTCAGCGCTTCGCCGGATGCGTCCGTTACAGCCAGCAGGCTGTTGGACAATTTCTCAAGGCCAGCCGGGTTGCTGAACTGGAACAAGCCGAGATTTGCCACATTCACAAATTCCCCGTTGCCATCCACATAGCCAACGGCGCCTTCTGTGGAAACCTGGATCTTGCTGCTGCTCACATTCCCTGGCATAGTAATCGGGTTGCCGTCGGAACCCAGCACCGGATAGCCGTCTGCCGTTACCAGCGTAAGATCCCCATTATCCCCTACGCTCAGCTTAAAGTCGCCATTTCTAGTATAATAAGTGTTGCCGTCCGCACCCCTTACCGCGTAAAACCCATCTCCTGCAATCGCCATTGCGGTAAAGCTTTCACTGGCAAGCAGCGGGCCCTGGGTAAAATTAGAGGTGATAAATGCAACCCTTGTACCCAAACCTACCTGTGCCGGGATTGGCTTTTGCTCCCCGTTGGCAGAGGTAGTCCTAGTCTGCAGATTTTGGTATAACAATGTTTTAAATTCTGTCTTTTCAGTCTTGTACCCGGTAGTATTTACATTCGCCAGGTTGTGGGAAATTGTATCCACTGCTGTCTGCTGGGAAATCATGCCGGATGCTGCCGACCACAACGATCTCATCATAACGCTTGCTGCTCCTTCCTATTCCTATGCTTTGCCGATATTATTCACAGCCTTCTCTAAGGTTTCATCAATGGACTGGATAATCTTCTGGTTTGTTTCATATGCGCGGGAAATGGTAATCATTTCCACCATCTCAGAAATTACATTTACATTGGACATCTCAAGGGTCCCTTGGATGACCTGTGCGTCAGATGCCTGCACCTGCCCGCCGTCTGCTAAATCATACAGGTTCTCCCCATATTTTTCCAAAAAATTATAATCTGCAAAGTCTACCACGCCAATCTGCCCCAGCAACGCGCCGTTCTGGTACAGGTTGCCGTTCTCGTCCACTTGCAGTTCCAGATTGGGGTCTACCCTTATGTATCCGGCCTGCCCCGGGTTCCCCGCCTGGGCTGCCGCCTGGTTCAGCACATAATCCCCATCCTTTGTCATCAGGTATCCTTCCCGGTTGACCGTAAACGCGCCGTCCCTCGTATATTTCACAGAAGCTTCCCCGGCTTTGTTGGTAAAGGAAATGGCAAAAAACCCATCCCCGTTGATTGCTAAATCGTAAATGTTATCCGTAACCCGGAAATTCCCCTGCCCAAAGTCCGTATAACATTCCCCAATCTTAACCCCCAGGCTGACGTCCCCAAGCCCTTTGGGAAGGCCCATGTCTGAGGTATCTTTAATCTTAATTGCCAACATCTCGTCGAATGACTGGGAAGTTGACCCTTCCTTTTTAAACCCGTTGGTCGCAGAATTTGCCAGGTTGTTGGTAAGCACATCCAACCTGTTCTGCTGGTTTATCATCCCTGTATACGCAGTGTATAATCCTTTTACCATAAATTCCTGCTCCTTTGCTCCCGAAACACCTGTGCCTTACCCCTTGCTGCCAAAACAGAAGCAGATGTTCAGAATACCATGCACCAAAAGCCAATGCTCCTAGCACATATGCGGACAGCACAGAATACGTCCTGCCCGGACTGTAAGTTGCTTCTATTATATATCGGCTCAGCCTCCCTAAAAATGAATGGGAGGGATGCCCTAAATAGCTGGATATCATGCAGGCAGTACGCTAATCCTCAAGCTTGCCAGATTTACCGGATAAAAATTCCACATATTTGCCTGTCCCAATGGCCACGCAAGTCATAGGTTCCTCTGCCGTCATGGTATTGATCCCTGTCCTGTCCTCAATCAGTTCTTCCAGGCCCCGGAGCAATGCGCCGCCCCCAGTTAAAATAATCCCCCGGTCTGCCACGTCTGCTGCCAGTTCCGGCGGGGTTTTCTCCAACACGCTGTGGACAGCTTCCACAATCTGGAGGGTAGCCTCCCGCAGCGCTTCTTCCGTTTCCTCCGAAGATACGGACACAGTCTTGGGAAGGCCTGTCACAAGGTTCCTGCCCCGAACGTCCATGGTATCGTTCTGTGCCAGTGGGAAACAGGTGCCAATTTTAATCTTAATGTCCTCGGCAGTCCGCTCTCCTATTAATAGGTTATGCTTCTTCCTCATATAACGTACTATGGCTTCGTCAAAATCGTCCCCTGCAATCTTAATGGAGGTGCTCACCACTGTGCCTCCAAGGGAAATTACCGCAATATCTGCCGTACCGCCCCCAATGTCCACAATCATGTTGCCGCAGGGTTTGGAAATATCCACCCCGGCGCCAATAGCCGCTGCAATAGGTTCTTCAATAATGGAAACCTCCCGCGCCCCTGCCTGGTAAGTGGCGTCCTCCACGGCCTTTTTCTCTACCTCGGTAACACCGCTTGGCACGCATACGCTGATTCTCGGCTTGCGGAAGCTTTTCTTCCCCATGGCTTTCTGGATAAAATACTTCAGCATTTTTTCAGTTACTGTATAGTCGGAAATAACCCCCTGGCGCAAAGGCCTTACGGCAACAATGTTCCCCGGCGTCCTTCCCAGCATCAGGCGGGCTTCTTCCCCAATCGCTTTTATTTTATTGGTATCTCTGTCAAAAGCAACCACAGAAGGCTCTTTCAATACAACACCTTTTCCTTTTATATATACAAGGATACTCGCTGTTCCCAGGTCAATTCCAATATCTGTTGACATCACTTGGTCCCCTTTCATTTCTCTATCTGTTCCCGCCAAATGGCTAACCATCTGGCTGTTGTGGTTCCCTGCCCCAAATAAACAGCAGGCATTCCCATCTGCAAGCATAAAGCATAATAACTCTATTTTTCCATATATATCTACATTATATACAATCGTGGCGAATTTTCAAAGCATTTTTTTATAAAATATCAAAAAACGTCTATTATTAACCTTTTCCATGGATTTCCTTATAAAAGTTTATGAAATTTTTATACTTTTTCTAAACTTTTCCCGATTTTTTCACATATCCATCACATTCTATAGATATACTAGTATCTGTACTAGCTGACAAGCTAATATAATTTTTCATAACTCATGCTTCCCGGATTCTTAGAATCCGGGAGGTACTCCCCGAAATTTAGGGTCGCCCGGATGGGCGGCTTTTTTTATCTTATAGGAAAGACCGTGTTACTGTAAAGTGTTAAAGTCCATGACTTTCCTATAAGAGAAAAACAATTATGCGCAGCTCGCGGAGAGGAAATTTATTGCTGCGCAATCCGCTCGCGCGCGGAGAATGCGCTGTGCGCATTCTTTTTTATTCTATAGGACTTTCTAGAGCGTGTTATTGTAACATGTTAATGCCCAGTCTAATGTTTATCAAAGATACTTTTTAATATATTTTCCTGTATAGGAGCCTTCCACTTCCGCTACTTCTTCCGGCGTACCTTTCGCAATGACTTTCCCGCCGCCGTCGCCGCCCTCCGGCCCCATATCTATAATGTAGTCTGCAGTTTTTATAACGTCCAGGTTATGTTCAATTACCACTACCGTGTTCCCGCCTTCAGCCAGCCGCTGCAAAATTTCTGTCAGCTTGTGCACGTCCGCAAAATGAAGGCCTGTGGTTGGCTCGTCCAAAATATAGATGGTTTTACCAGTGCTGCGCCTGCTCAGTTCCGTGGCTAGCTTGATACGCTGGGCTTCCCCGCCGGAAAGGGTGGTGGAGGGCTGCCCAAGCTTAATATAGGAAAGGCCTACATCATACAGCGTTTCTATTTTGCGCCGGATAGAGGGCACGTTTTCAAAAAAGGCCAGCGCTTCCTCCACCGTCATGTCCAGTACGTCATAGATGCTCTTTCCCTTGTATTTTACTTCCAAGGTTTCACGGTTGTAGCGTTTTCCGCCGCACACCTCGCAGGGCACGTAAACATCTGGCAGGAAATGCATTTCTATTTTCAGGATGCCGTCCCCGGAACATGCTTCGCAGCGACCGCCTTTTACATTGAAGCTGAACCGCCCCTTGGCATAGCCCTTGGCTTTGGCGTCCGGCGTCGCGGCAAACAAATCCCGGATTTGGTCAAAGACCCCTGTATAAGTAGCCGGGTTAGAACGGGGCGTCCGCCCAATGGGGGACTGGTCGATATCGATAACTTTATCCAACTGCCCAATGCCTTCGATGGATTTATGCTTGCCAGGGATGACACGGGCGCGGTTTAAGTCCCTTGCCAGACGTTTGTAGAGGATTTCATTTGTCAGGGAGGACTTCCCGGAGCCTGACACCCCTGTGACGCAGGTCATCACCCCTAAAGGGATTTCAACACTGATATTCTGCAGGTTATTTTCCTTTGCCCCCTTAATTTTCAGGAACCCGGCAGGCTTCCTCCTTGTTTCCGGGACAGGAATCTTAATCCTGCCGCTTAAATATGCCCCTGTAATGGAATTTTTATTTTCCATCACCTCCTTGGCAGTCCCCTGTGCCACAAGCTGCCCGCCATGCTCCCCGGCGCCTGGCCCGATATCCACGATATGGTCCGCTGCAAACATGGTATCCTCGTCGTGCTCCACTACAATCAGGGTATTCCCTAAGTCCTTTAAGTTCCGCAGGGTATTTAGCAGCTTATCGTTATCCCGCTGGTGCAGGCCAATGCTTGGCTCGTCCAAAATATAAGCTACCCCCACCAGGCCGGAGCCTATCTGGGTAGCCAAACGGATACGCTGCGCCTCGCCCCCGGACAAGGTTCCTGTAGCCCTGGAAAGCGTAAGGTAATCCAGCCCTACATCCACCAAAAAACCAACCCTTGCGCGGATTTCCTTCAGCACCTGGGCGCCAATCAGTTTCTGCTGCTCTGTCAGCTCCAGTTCCTCCAGAAATAATTTCAGCTTACGGATAGACATGGAAGTGACTTCGTAAATATTTTTCCCGGAAACTGTCACGGCAAGGGCCTCCTTCTTTAAGCGCTGCCCTTTACATGCCTTACAGGGTGTAACACGCATAAACTGTTCATATTCCTGCTTCATGGTGTCAGACCCTGTTTCACGGTACCGCCGTTCCACATTCCGCACCAGCCCTTCAAAAGCCACGTCATAGACCCCTTCCCCCCGCTGCCCCTTATAATGGACTTTCACTTCCTTCCCGCCTGTACCGTTTATCAGGACGTTTTGGGCTTTCTTTGGAAGCTCCTCATAAGGCGTGTCCAGGCTAAACTTATATTCCTCCGACAATGCCTGCAAAACTGCGTTGGTAAAGCTGCCTTTGTCTGTGCTGGACTGCCAGCCCATCACCTGTATTGCCCCTCCCGAAAGGCTTAAGGATTTATCCGGTATCATTAAATCTATATCAAATTCCATTTTGTACCCCAGCCCAAAGCAGTCCGGGCACGCACCGAAGGGGTTGTTGAAGGAAAAGCTCCTTGGCTCAATCTCCTCAATGCTGATGCCGCAGTCCGGACAGGAAAAGCTCTGGGAAAAGTTCACAGGCTCCCCGCCAATGACGTCCACCGTCATCAGCCCTTCCGCCAATTCCAGCACGCTTTCCACAGAATCCGTCAGCCGTTTCTCAATCCCCGGCTTTACCACAAGCCGGTCCACCACAATCTCTATATTATGCTTGATATTCTTGTCCATGGGAATTTCCTCTGTCAAATCATAGATATTCCCGTCTACCTGCACCCGGACGTAGCCGTTGCGTTTTGCCTGCTCAAATAATTTCTGGTGCGTCCCTTTCCGCCCACGCACCACCGGGGCAAGCAGTTGGATCCTTGTGCCCTCCTCCATGGACAGGATCTGGTCTACCATCTGGTCTACAGACTGCTTCTTGATCTCTTTCCCGCAGACAGGGCAATGGGGAATCCCAATCCTTGCATACAACAAACGGAAGTAATCATAGATTTCCGTTACCGTCCCAACAGTAGACCTGGGGTTGCGGTTCGTGGATTTCTGGTCAATGGAAATGGCTGGAGACAGCCCTTCAATCCGCTCCACATCCGGCTTTTCCATCTGCCCCAAAAACTGCCTTGCATAAGAGGAAAGGGATTCCATATACCTGCGCTGCCCCTCTGCATAAATAGTATCGAAGGCCAGGGAAGATTTCCCAGAGCCGCTTAAGCCTGTCAGGACAACAAATTCATTCCTTGGGATATCTACATCCAAATTTTTCAGGTTGTGTTCATTTGCTCCCCTGATTTTGATATATTGTTTTTCTGCTTTTGCCATACTGCATAAACTCCTTTTTCTATACTTCTTCTGCTGCCTGTTGGATTCCGTACATTAATAGCGCCTGCCCCGCTAATTTCCCAATGCAGGCTGGAAAGCCCGCCTTACGGCAGAAGGCCATTATATTTCCTGCAAATTCTTTTTTAACTCTATCATCTTGTCACGCAGCTCTGCCGCCGCTTCGAAATTCAGTTCTGCCGCCGCTGCCTGCATCTTTTTCTGGATTTCCCCAATCAGCTTTTCCAGTTCCTTCCTGCTCATGGATTCCGGGTCTTTCTGGAACTGGTATTCTTCCTTCGCCACCTTCTTGGAAATGCTGATTAATTCCCGGACAGACTTGCGGATGGTTGCCGGGGTAATCCCATGTTCCTTATTATATGCTTCCTGTATGCTGCGCCTGCGGTTTGTTTCCCCGATGGCAACCCGCATGGAATCGGTGATGGAATCCGCATACATAATGACATGCCCTTCCGAATTCCGCGCCGCCCGGCCAATGGTCTGGATTAAGGAGGTTTCCGAACGCAAAAAACCTTCCTTGTCCGCATCCAAAATCGCCACCAATGTTATCTCTGGGATGTCCAGCCCTTCCCGCAGCAGGTTGATGCCTACCAGCACGTCAAAGACGTCAAGCCGCAGGTCCCGGATAATTTCTGCCCGCTCCAGCGTGTCAACATCTGAATGGAGGTATTTTACCCGGATGCCTACTTCCCGCATATAATCCGTCAAATCCTCCGCCATCCGCTTCGTCAGGGTGGTAATCAGCACCTTGTTCTTCTTGACGATTTCCTTGTTGACTTCCCCAATCAGGTCGTCAATCTGCCCTTCCACCGGGCGCACATCTACCTCCGGGTCCAAAAGCCCTGTAGGGCGGATAATCTGCTCGGTGCGCAGAAGCTCATGTTCCCTCTCATAGACATTTGGGGTGGCAGACACAAACAGCATCTGGTCTATTTTCCCCTCAAATTCTTCAAAATTCAGGGGACGGTTATCTTTTGCCGAAGGCAGGCGGAAACCATAATCCACCAATGTCGCCTTCCGGGACTGATCCCCCGCATACATGCCGCGCACCTGTGGGATGGTAATGTGGGACTCGTCCACAATAATCAGGAATTCTTCCGGGAAATAGTCCATCAGCGTATTGGGAGGGACGCCTTCCGGCGCACCTGCCAAATGCCGGGAATAATTCTCAATGCCGCTGCAAAAACCCGTTTCCCTGAGCATTTCAATGTCAAAATTTGTGCGCTCCGCAATTCTCTGGGCTTCTAACAATTTATCCTCTCCCTTAAAATAACGTACCCGTTCTTCCAGTTCTTTTTCAATATCAACGATTGCCCGATTAATCTGCTCCTGGGGCACCACATAGTGAGAGGCAGGAAAAATACTGATATGCTCCAGACGGTTCTTCACCTCCCCTGTCACTACATCAATTTCCGTAATCCGGTCTACCTCGTCCCCAAAAAACTCTACCCGAATAGCCGTTTCCCCACTATATGCCGGGAAAATCTCCAGCACGTCCCCCCGCACCCGGAAGGTTCCACGATGGAAATCCATATCGTTGCGGGTATATTGGGTATCAATTAATTTCCGGATTACCTCATCCCTGTCCTTACTCATGCCCGGGCGCAGGGATACCATCATTTTTTCAAAATTCTCCGGCTCCCCCAAGCCGTAAATACAGGACACGCTGGATATAATAATTACATCCTTCCGCTCAATCAGGGATGCGGTTGCGGAAAGCCTGAGCTTGTCAATCTCCTCATTGACGGAAGAATCCTTGGCAATGTAGGTATCGGAGGATGGGACGTAAGCTTCGGGCTGGTAGTAGTCGTAGTAGGACACAAAATACTCCACTGCATTCTCCGGGAACATCTCCTTGAATTCTCCGTATAGCTGCGCCGCAAGCGTCTTGTTGTGGGCGATGACCAGCGTCGGCTTCTGCAATTCCTGAATGACATTCGCCATCGTAAATGTCTTGCCGGAACCCGTAACCCCCAGTAAAGTCTGGAATTGGTTGCCCTCCTTGAAGCCTTTGACCAGCTCGGCGATAGCCTGCGGCTGGTCGCCTGTGGGCTTGTATGGAGCCTTTAAAACAAATTTATTCATAGCAATACCTCCGTTTTGTGACTTTTGATACGATTACTATCAGCCAACAGCCAATTTTGTAATTCGTAATGAAATCCTCAAAATAACTGCCTTTCGGTATGCTTTTACGAATCCCGGAAGGCAAAAGTCACAAATTCGATTTTCGAGGACTAAATATCACTTCGCAGCACGAAACATGATTCATGCGATTATCTTGAACATTATAACAAAAAACTTTTCAAATGTATATAGCTTGGCGCAATAAAAAAGTACAAATGTTCGGTTTCTTCATTCGTACTTTTTTATTGCTCCATATCCTCCGTATGATTATCAGGCTGCCCCTAGATATTCCTCCGCCAGATTTTCTATATCCTCCATATCAGAATAATCGTAATATTCCCCTCTTCCACACTTTGGCATGACAGATTCTATAAATGGCTCTATCGCATACAAACAGTCCTCAATGATTTCCTGTGTATCACCATATATGTCCGCCGATATGATTTCCTTAGAATGCCCCAACATATTCGATATTCCCTTAATATTGAAATCGTTCTTCAACAGGATTGTCGTATATGTATTCCGTAGCTGGTGGAAATGAATGTCGGGTAACCCCTGTGCCTTTAACAGTTCTTTATAATATTTATGGTGATAGCTCTTGCTTCTCGGATTCCCGTAAGTCGAACAGCAGATATAATCCAAATCCCGAAACTCCCGTTTCCTGCGTCTGCGGTTTTTCTCATAAATCCGCCTTTGCTCCAATATTGCTTCAAAGACAAAATCCGGTATAGGCACTTCCCGGTTGCTGGATTCTGTTTTTGTCGGTATCTCCTGCTTCGTCAGCATTTTTGGCAAAACATCTTCCGCCTTTGAGTTGGGTACTTTCCCCAACTGCCGCTGTATTTTCAGCGTCCTGTTAATATAATCCACATCACTGTATTTTAACCCGTTAATTTCACCACGCCTCAATCCCATTAACACAGCGAATAAAATCTGCATATAGATTGGCGTCTCCTTGCTTGCGTCAATTAACTGCGCCACCTGTGGGACTGTCAATGTTTTCTGTACGTCTATCTTTAAGATACGGTAAGCCTTTTTCTTGACTTTTTTAGGGAGCATAACCCCCTCTGCACAATTAACTGCTATGACATTCTTATTTTTTGCATATTCCATAGCCGTATTCATAACTGTTTTCACAAGCCTTGCCACATTTTCGGATTGATCTGTGACTGAGTTGTACAGCTTACGGATATACCCCTGATTTAATGTAGACATGTACATTTTTCCAATTCCCGGAGAAATATAATTGTAAACCGCATTTTTATAACTGTTATAAGTATTGTCTGCGATCCGCTTCTTCATGACATCCTCAAGCCAGTATTCCATGAAATCGGCAACCTTAATCTTCCCATAGACAATATATGTACCATGATGGAGCTGCCCAACCACTTCATCCCTGCCTGCATTCGCTTCCTTTTTGGTTTTAAATCCAGCGTGCTGCTGCGTGACAAAAGTATCATCCGCAAATTTCAAAACCACCCGGAATCCGTATCCTTTTTTTATTGTGGTAACAGAGTACACTTTATAATCTACATATTTCTTAAAATCAAACTTGTTTTCCATGCTATCCCTCCATTCCTGCCTTTTCCGGCGCAAATGTATCGTTCATGAATGCGATGATCTTGTCCTTTTCATCCATAACATCACAATAATATTCATAGGTAGTATGGATGGAGCTATGCCCTAATAACCCTGATATTTTTACTAATGGAACTCCGCTCTCAATTAAGATCGTCGCAAACATATGGCGTAATCCATGCACGGTAACTACTGGAAGTCCATTTCGGTTACAGAGTTTTGTCAATGCCTGATTGAAAGAACTTAACGAATGAGGTCTGCCATTATCCCGGCAGCAGACATATCCATTGTCCCTATATTTCTCCCCTGCATACTCTTTATCAAGCTGAACTTTCCTCTGTCTGCGTTCTACCTCATCCATGACAGCTTTTGGAACCCTTAAGATCCGGTAGCTGTTTTCTGTTTTTGGCTCACGCTCAATTAAAGAATATTCCTCAATGTTAAAACTTCCACTCAGCTTTGGGTTTGCTACAATCTGTCGGCTTATCCTGACTGTATTTTTTTCAAAATCAAAGTCGCTGAATTTTAGCCCTAAAATTTCACCTTTTCTCAATCCACAAAATAATCCTAACTGGATTTCCAGATACCATGCACTTTTTGCCCCGCTTCTAACAGTAATTTTATTTTTTCTTTGCTAAGCACACGGATTTTAGGTTTTTTCCTCTTATATGGCTTTGTTTCTGGAATCGGATTGTAAGTAATGAATCCTTCAAACAATGCGTCTTTCATCGCCAGGCTTAGTAATTCCCGCCCTTTATTTCCTGCCGAAACACAAATCTTCGATGTTCTTTCCAACAACGCATCCAAATATTCCACGGTTACATACCGCAACTTAATATCACTCTCTATGCTGGGCAAAAGCAATTCATAAAGGGTATAAGAGCCAATCATTTTCGTAGTTGTTTCAATTCGCAGGGAATAAATATGTTCAAACCAATACATCAGATAATCCCCAAACATCACATCCCGGTTCTTCAAATAGCCAACTTGAAATTCCCGCTGCCTGTCCCGGAAACGGTTTTCATATTCCCAATAGCTTCCTTCTGCTTCTTCTGGCGTCTGAAAACCTCCTTTTTTGCTATATTTCACAGTCATATCATCCATCAGCTCTTTTGTTCGGTGATACCATGAATTATTTTCAAAAAATACAACCCTTTTTTCCTGTCCTGTCTTTGCAGTCTTTTCTTTATCTGCCATTGAATCACCTCATTCTTTCCAATCATTCCCCACAAAGCCATTTTTCAAAAGGTTTGCAGGGAATCCTATAAACTTTTCCTATTTTGATGACACGGAACGGTTCCTGCTTTTTATAAACCTCATCCAGAAATTCATAGGCTTTTGTCCTTCCTATCCCAAGCAATTTCTGTATGTCCTCCGCATCATACACTTTTTTTGATATATCAAAAGATTCTGCCATGGCTGCACCTCCTCTTTTTCAGCAAGAGGACTGCACACTTACAGAATAGCGCACAGTCCTCATTCCGTCTAATATGCAAAATATCAAATCGCATACTTGACTTATTCAAATATCTTGTTTTCACCATTATATTTCTTCCTTATTGAATAATCATAACCCTGCCTGACATTACAGAACATACAGGTTTCTTTCAATTTCTGATTTTTTTCTGTCCTCTGGATGAAATGTTCTGTGGATTCAAAAAACGGCTTTGCACATACCGGGCAAAGACACATCAGTATTGGCTTATCCAATTTTCTCATCCCTGTACTGGAGCATAATGCTTTTTCAACCTTTAACATCTGCTGTCTGTCCAATGTTCCCACATAATCATCCAAACGCTTTTTATCAATAGTCCTCAACTGCTCCAACAACACTACGGAATCCTTTTCTAATCCCTCAATCCCTTTTAACGGTACATGGGTAGGCATCTTATGTTTCGGTCTGCTTGTGATTGCAGCGACAACAACAGTTGGACTATGTTTATTCCCCCTGTTATTCTGAATCACCAATACCGGGCGATATCCTCCTTGTTCACTTCCTACAACGGGATTTAAATTAGCATGGTAAATATCCCCACGCCTGATTTCTCTTTCTTCCATAATAAAAATGTCCTCCATAATCTTTACTTCCTAATCCAGCCTGCTTTTTCTTTCATGGCAGAAAATACAAATTCGCAAAATACACCTTGCATGCCGAAAAATAAAATTCCTCTGCATTTCAGGTATGTATCAGCCGGACACAAAACATATCCTTTTGACTATTCCTTAGAATTTTTTATGTTCTGTGTCCGGCTACCATTTTTAGCCTGATAAGCCTATTTGTCCACGACACCCCGGCTTACATATCTGCCGCTTTTACGGCAGATACAGGGAAGTCACCAAACGGCTGGCTGCTGGCCAGCTCCACGGGATTCGCACCCATCCGGGGATCGCCCGGAGCCGCCCTCATTTGTTGCGACGCTTCTAACGCTCGACTTGTGACTGGACGGGAGTATCATTGTCCCTGCTGCCTGTTATCGCCTTATCAGTAGCAAACTGATAGTTATAGCCCGGTATTTCCCGCTCCCTAAATGGGGATAGTACAGCCGCAAACCAATTTTTTCTGTCTGTGCGATTCCGCTGCCCCTATCCCCATCCAGCTCATGGCGTACCTGCTAACGTGGCTTACGCTTATCACGATAACAACAGGAATGTGCTTGGTGAATGGGTATGAAATTTTCATGGTACAAACCCATCCACCGCATAACGGAGACCCCCTTCGGGCAAGGTGAATTTGCCGAAGGCAAAGAGAAAGCACCCTGGGGTGCATCCCTCCATGCACATAACCTATGTGCATAAAAGCGGAAAACAGGCAAGGGATTTTTTATCTCCCTCACCTGTTTCCTCACTTAAAGGCAAAAAGTAGCTACCTATTTTTAAATTTTTTTCAATTCTTTTTTCAGGCGTTCAATACCGGCTTCGATGGAACGCTTGACTGGCATTTTGGTACAGCCCTCTTTCCTCGCTATCTGCTCGTAAGTCATGCCCTCAAAATAATACAACTGCATCCTGCGCCGCTGCATTTCCGGCAATTTTTTCATTGCCGTATGTAATGTTTCAACCTGAATCTTTTTCAGCACGACTTCCTCTATGCCCTCCGGCTTTTGGACTGCCCTCACATTCAGCGTTGCTTCCCATACCTCCGACTGCTCGATATGCCTGTCCACCACGTTGAGATACACCAAATCGCTTAATTCAAAGGAATCAAACGTGTCATACAGCACCTTGCTGATTTCAAGCTTATGTAAAACGCCTTGTCCATCTTTAAATAAAACGTAATACTGTCCGTCTTTTTCGCATATAGTATAAGGATTATACTTATCCTTTCTTCTTTTTGGGCGGTTACCCTCCATATTCCTTTCCTCCAATCTGAATTTTTTGTTGAAAATCCAGATTGGCAGGCGGTGAACGGCAACCGCTACACCAAACAGCCTTATGACGTATTCTTGCAAAAAACGACAAAAGAAAAACCGCAGAGGCTGTCACACCTCTACGGTTTGTGGAGAATTTAACCTAGATTATTCACGGCACAGCCGTGAAAATTGTTGAAAGCTACATAGTTTCTGTGTTTTAACTGAAAATTGCTTTTCACCTATTAAGTGAATGAAAAAAGAGCATCCATTTATGGTAAAATTAAGGTGTCGAATCTTAAATAATTACCCTAAAAGGAGCCCTTTATGAGTATTGTAAACACCTTATCACCAGAAAGCAATAGACAGATTAAAATAAATTTCAACGGAGGTGATTTATCCTCCGATGCAGGCTTACTTCTTATCAAAGAATTTGTAAACAAACTTGGTATTGATAAGCTTTTGAGCAGTGTTTCCAAAACCAATGACCCTGCTTTGTTTCGATACCACACGGATCAGGAAAACCTGCTCCAGATGATATATATGATCATTGCAGGCTACTTTGAAGATGATGCTTCCGGTGAACTTACAAATGATCCTGTATTCAAGTCTGTACTTGAAAAAGATGCCCTTGCATCACAGCCTACTGTATCAAGATTTTTTAACCGTACGGATGAAGATACCTTAAACCAGTCCCTTACGATTGGCAGAATGCTGCGGAAGAAAATTTACAGCATCCAGGAACCGCAGGCTGTTATTCTGGATCTTGATTCCACTCTCCTTGATGCATATGGCAGACAGGAAGGCAGAGCCTCCAACTTCCATTATCAGAGCAATGGCTATCATCCACTTGTATGTTATGATGGAATGACAGGGGATCTGGTAAAAATCCAGCTTCGTGATGGAACACAGTATTCCTGTACCGGAGTGGTTGACTTCCTGCATCCGATACTTGATGAATACCTGAATGTTTATCCGGCAATCCGTATTCTGCTCCGGGGTGACAGCGGTTTCGCTACGCCTGGCCTTTATAAGCAGTGTGAGGAAAACTGCACAAGCTATGTCATCCGGCTGAAGGAGAATGGAATTCTCCGTGAAAAAGCACCCCACCTTTTGGATGGGCTTGATGAGATCACCCAAAAAAACAAAGTCGATTATGCGGTAGTTTATGGTGAATTCATGTACAAAGCAGGTTCATGGCCTTATGAAAGACGCGTGGTATGCAAGGTTGAAAAGCCGGAAAACCAGATGGTTTACATGTACACATTTGTTGTCACAAACATGGATTCTTCACCAGAATATCCCATCAAATTTTACTACAAGCGAGGACTGATGGAAAACTTCATTAAAGAAAGCAAATCCGGTTTTGGTTTCGCATCCGTAAGCAGCCATGCCAGAATGGTAAATGCCAACAGGCTTCAGGTACATGCCCTTGCGTATAACATATTTAATTGGTTTAGACGGTTGGCGTTACCAGCAAACATGAGGAAGCAGCGCATTGATACCGTCCGTTTAAAACTGATGAAGATTGCTGTAAAAGCAGTTCGTTCTGCAAGATATACCACATTCAAACTGTGCAGCAGCTGCCCATATAAGAAAGAATTCTATGAGACACTTTCAAATATCGGTAAGCTGAATGTACAGTTAGAATAGCAGCTATTAACGAACCTTGAGAGCTTAACAACTGCTCTGAACTTTGCCACAGGGATTTTATACCCTTTTGACAGGTTAATTGAGTGATGTTATGTCTGCATGGATAAATTTTTAGATTCATGGCACAGTTATCAGTTCAAATACTGGTCCGTGAATAATTCAGGTTTAATTTTATTATGTTGATTTTTGGCTCCTATTTTTAAATCAGAAAGCCCCCATGTGCTGACGGGGATTTTTATGATCAGATAATCCAACCAGCCCCGGTAAAGCATATGAAAATAAAAGCTACTACTTACAAACAAAAAATGCCTCCAAACTCAAAACGGGTTTGAAGGGAAATCTATGGTTCTGCTATTTAGGCGTGCCAAATCACACCCACCAAAGACGCCGTTTTTTTTATTTGGCGGGCTTAAAGCAATTCTATTTTTTCACTTCTAACTGTAACTGCCTTTTGTTTCAATGGAATATTTCATCTTCCAGCTTTGCAAAGCCGCTTAAAAGGGGTACAATGGCTGCATTCACCCCCGGTATGGTTGTCATATCATTTTAATCATGAATGGCGCATAAAAAACAAAAGAATATTATCCATGAAAATTACTTTCCCTTACCGATATGGAATAAGGGAAACCGCATATCCCTGCCGGTTCCCTTTTATCGTTTGTGTTTCATTGGCAATCCTGCTTATCCAGAAAATCCCAAAACTGCTTATAATCCAGATAGTCTTTCAAATTCCCGGCATCATACTGTGTCTGCATAGCGTCCTTTAAAACGCTGATCCAGTCTTCCATCCCGAACAAGTCATCATGTGTCCTATTGTCAGCACCATGCTGATTTGCCCCTGCCCTGATAAAAGCAGACTGTGCGCCCGGACATTTCCCGCTTGCCGATAAGTGGCTGGAATATGCAAACATATCAATATAGTCACTGTTTTTTGTATCAACTTTTGACACATCTACCATGCGTTCTGTCACATTTCCGTCTTTATCCCATGCCTTAACCTTATACACTGGATTTGCAGGGTCAAAATCGTTTGGCTGATAGACTGTAAGGGAATAATCAGTCCCACACATTGAGCCGATTGCTTTTCCGTCCTTATCGTTTGAAATATGTAACTCAAATGTTCCGCCGGACGACTGTGTTGCCGGAATCATACTGCACATCTGGTCAGCACAATTCCTCCCCGCCGCATTCCTTTCCGTTCTTCTTGTCTCATACCCTGCTGCCGGGTATCCTGCTCCTATTCCATTTACATTCATTTTCTTAATTTCCTCCATTGTTTTACTATAACGAACCGAACATTGAATCGTCGCTTACAGCAGTTTCCATCATCACATTTGATTCATAGGCACTGGATGCCGCCGCCATCTGCCTGCTGCCAGCCCACGCCTTTTCCAGTCTGCTCCTTTCCTGCTCCGCTTTTGCAGCCTTTTCATCCAACAGCTCCTGCTGCTGTCTCTTAGCCTGCGCCCGCTTTTCCAGATATTTTTCCAGAAGCTCCTCCTGTTTGTCTTTCTTTTCACTCGTCCTTTTATAGAAACTGTTCTGTGACCGCACATCAAATTCCGAATCATACCCTACTGGCCATGAATCCGCCCTGTACTCATTCAGCGTCGCACCAACAGTTATCAGCACGGAACAATTCCTCGGCGCATAGGAATCTCCCCAATCCCTTTGGATCAGCGAAAGAACCTTTTCCTTATATTGCGGGTTTTCCTTCATCGCTCTGAATGCCGCCTCCGAGATATTGACAGCCGCATTGCTCACCGTCCTGTGATTGGTGACTTTAGACAGATCTTCGTAAAATTCCTTCTTAAACTGTTCCATTTCTTCCGCTTCCGATAATCCCTGCGTGCTTCCTGTCTTTTCCAGCGCAAACTTATCCGCACTGTTTACATTTTTTGTGTTCCTCTTTGTTTCCATATTGTTCTGATAATAATTTTGCCCTACTCCGCTGACAGCCATTTTAAAATCCTCCTTCGATACTGCGGCTCCTCTGGCGTTCAGAGCCGCCCCTGCTCCGTCTTATTCGCCTTGTGGCTTATTGCGAAAAGCATCTATAACCGTTCCAGCTTCTCCAAAAATGCCCTGTAAAATTCCCCTTCTTTGATGCGCGCCTGCTGAACCTCTATGCTTCTGGGCGTATATACCACGGGATGCTCCAAATCGTACAGTGCCTGTTTCGTTGCCTGGATCGCAGATTCCACTGTATTTCCAAGAATGTCAAAATTCTCCGTTTCACCCCTAAGCTGTTTGTTGAGCCGCTGCACCATCATCTGCGATATATGGCTCATCATCCCGTTGCCCCGGATTCCCATGCCATTTGCATTTACTTCTTTCGCCGCATCCATCCACGCATCCTTTACACCCTGCGGGGCGCCCCGGCCAACCATCTCAAAGGCTTTTTCATCCTGACCGGCTGCTTTATCCTGCGCTGCCTTTTCCGCCGCTATATCCATAAATCCCGCAGTCCCAAATTCTGCGCTCTTTTCTGCTTTTCCCGCCGGATACCTTTCTATCGGGTAAGCTGCTGTCCCTATTCCGTTTATGCTCATTTTTTAAATCCTCCTAACCGCTGTTTATAACACTTTCCTAAACTGATATTTATACATATCAGAATACATATTGCCAGAAGACTGTGGGGTCAGACGGCCATCCAGTGCGCCCATATCCACCGCAAAACCGCTGTCCATCACAAAGAACGCCCCGTCCTTAAACTGGAACTGTGAAGTAAAATCGGGAATTCCCAGACCGCCGCTTATCCTGATATTCCCTATGATATCCACCAGCGCATCCTTCATCCGTTCTATCTTGGCATTGTCCTTTGTCTTATTGATAAGGCTGGCAGCTTTCTCCGGCAGCCCTCCAATCTTCCCGTCGGGCGTCAGATAAAGATTTTCTAATGGAATATCCTCTCCCGTAACCCCTTTCAGGTAACGCCGGACTTCCTGCACGTCCGTAGCATATTGATATGCATTAGAGGACAGATTCCCCACGCTGTCCGCAATCCCTATGTAATACTGGTACATCCGGTCACCGTATTTTTCATCTATCAGTTTCTGTACCTGTTCCCGGACGGCTCTATCCTCTATCCCGTCCACAGCCACATCCCCATTGCTCCCAATCCTTACACGCATACCTTCTATGTCGTCACGGGAAATGCCCATCCCCTCCAAATTCTTAACGAAATCATCTGAAAAGCTGTTTTTCAGTTCTGCTTTATTCTGCGCCTTTTCCATGTCTTTCAGGTTGGCAAAAATCTTCACATACTCCAGTTCCGCATCGTTTAAGCCCTTCCCCTCCGCCATGTCCTGCAGCAGTTCATCCACGGTACGCCCACCCTTATACTTCTTTTCTTCCGGCAGGCTGTCAAACTGCTTCTGGTGGAGCTGCTCCAGCTCTTTTCTGTAATTCTGCTCCGTCTCCTTTAAGACGGCATTATATTTATCAAGATACTCCCGCCAGTTTCCATCCTTCCGGCTGTATGCATTATGGAGATTCCCATATGCTTCCCTGACGGCATCCGTCTTTTCATGCTCCTTATTTTCGGAAACATGGAAACCGATCTTGTAATAATCATCCGGGGAAACCGCCTCCCCGTTTCCCTTTTCCACCTTGAGACAGTATTTATTGGTGTCTATATCCCAATTCGGGATGTTCAGCTTCTTCCGGCCTTCCCCGTCCCACTCTGCCTTTCCTACCTGATTGCCGTATTCGTCATACAAGATAAGGTCATAATCGCACCCCTCCGGCATATCCAGATAAGCCTCAACGCTAAAGTAATTCCTCTGCATACTCATAAATGGGATGGAAAAATTATAAAAATCCACATCTTTATCATCACTGAGGTTTCCTTTCAGGCTGCTCGTCTCATCCTTAATCAGGAAGTTCAAATCCAGGAACGCGCTGCCTTTGTCCCTGTCAGAAACCTCATAGACAGTATGCTGCCTGCGGTATGTATGATTGCTGCTGAGCGTGCAGGTATCCTCCCGCAGCTCCATGTTCCTGCGCATCTTCCCATTAAAAAATGCCTCTGTCTCTTTTACCGACATGAGAAATATCGGCTTGTCCCTGAAAGCCGCTCCATATGCGGAAGTCTGGTCATTGACATTCGTTATTCCCATTCCTAAAATTCCTCCATTGTTTTCAATATTACGGCTCATTAGGCCGCACTGCTCCCCGATTCCCCAATCTTCCGAAACGCCGGGGATGCCTGCCCTGTCAGTCCTCTGTGGCTTATTGCGGATATGGAGCCAATAGTTTTATTTCTCATTATTTTTTAACTTTTCCATATTTTCCAGATAAATAGAAACTTCACCGCAATTAGGGCAGATTGCAACTTTGGGTTCACCTATACGCCCGCCCCACCACTTATTCTCATTATCTGTCAAAACAATCCCGTATGCTCCACCTTTTACTTTTATCCCACAGCCCTCAATCATTGAGTTGCCACAGCGAATACATTTACGCATAAAACCTCCTTGATATTCTCACCTTTTAAATTCCCAATCCAAGCAAAGAAAAAACGCCTCTTTGTCAATCAGAACCGCCCCTGCTCCCCAATTCCCCAATCTTCCATAATGACGGGATTGACTGCCCCTGCCTTGCCAAGCTGTAGCATATTATGGATATAAAGCCGTTGAAATTTATTTCTTATTCAAAGTCACCAACAATACTGCCTTTTTGAATGATATGCTTTTCTGCCTTCTTCAGAAAATTTCTTTTCATGGAATTGGTGCTTATGTTCATTTCACAGTCTAAGGAATAAACTGTAAAGCGGTAAGTATGCTTTTTCCCTTTCGGCGGCTTCGGGCCTGCATACCGATGAATACCGTATCCTATGCCCTGACAGGCATTCCCTAACGCTGGAACAATCCTGCCTGTCGGAATATCCCCCTTTATCCTGTCAGCGGCAGGAATATTCCAAATAAGCCAGTGCGTAAAGTTTTTAATCGGGTGGGATATATCCTCTAATGTAATAGCAAGCGTCTTTGCATCTGACGATAAATTTTTAATCACAAATTCCGGCGATATGTCCTGCCCCCGCCCGGTATATTCGATTGGAAATTTCCCTCCATTATCCATGCCGACACATTCAAATTCTAAAACTGTATGATTCATTATCCCTCCTATATTCCTCTGCGCCTATTTTCCTCCAGCTATCCTTAATCCATTTACACAAAGCCGCCCTTTCCTCCCGAAAATCATTTATGTGTCTGTATATACTCTGCTTTTACTTTATCAATCGTTTTGCCTCCAATGCCAAAATTTTTGTCCGGCACTTTCTTAATTGTTGTAACAAAAAATTCTTGCGGCACTTTCATAATTTCGGAAGACACTTCCGTCAACCGTTTTATCAGTTCCTCCTTTTGACCATCTGATAAAGCTCCACTTTCGACTGAAATATAAGGCATTTTATCTCTCCTTCCTATTGTCCTAAAACCCCGCAATTTCCCAATCTGCCGGAAAACCGGGGATGCCTGCCCTGCCTTGTCAGGTTGTAGCTTATAGGGGATATGAAACCGTAAAATTTATTTTCTGCTATGCTTTAGTGTCAAAACTATTCTGCGGATTTTCCACACCCACCGCTTCTTCACCCGCCAGCGGAATGCCCCTCTTTGCGTTTCCCCATGCCTCATTATAGATCATGCACATTTCCGTCTGTCTGGATGCCTCCGCATTGGTGGTATACATCGTCCACCCATTATTGGAATAAGTCGCCACCATTTCCCCATTCTTATCGTAAAATTCTATGTAATCGCTGTTTCCTGACGGCAGTTTCTGATATTTCACTTTCCCTTCCAGCAGCGTTGCCACAATGTCTATGGGCTTAGGCACATTCTTCCTGTTCTTTGAAACAGCTTTCAGACCGGAAGTGATGATTCCCTTTCTGTCCGGGGACACTTCCGATGTGTAACTTTTCATCAGCTTATTAAATCCTTCGGATTTGTTTTGGAACTGCCCTTTTTCAAAATCCTTATAAGCCTGTTCCCTGATCTGCCTCCGGTACTCCTCATCACTGACGCGGCTTTTCTTTTTTGAGAAAACATATTTATCATGAAAGTCAGGCAGATGGATACCTCCTATGCTTCCTGTCCCTGAAAAGTATCTGTTCTGCAATGAACCATTGGACGAATTAACCTGCATTATTCCACCCTCTCCTGTAAATTTCCTAATCTGTCCAGCACTTCATACATCCGGCTGTTCCCAAAAACAAAATTCTGCAAAGCAAGCGGCCTCCCATCCTGTTTGCTTTCATGGTACAGCTTCATATAAGCATCTCTCGCCTGATAAAAAGCATCTTCCAGTTTTTCTATCTCTTTTGTCGGCGTTTCCGAAATATTTCCCTGAAATGCCTGCCCTTGTGCCGCTATTCTGGCACAGGACTTCTGCCACTCCACTTCCTGCCCATACTGCATATCCAGCCATTCAATCTCTTCTTCCTTTGTCAGCGGCGTCCCATCTGTCTTATAATACTGTTCATTTTCATGACGCAGTTCGATTTCTGAATACAGTCTTGCATAGCTCAGCCCGCAGGCATTCACTACATCGTGATAACCATACTGCCCTTTTTCTTCCCTGATTTCTTTTAAGATTCCAGCTCTCATATCGCTGAACGATGCAGCCGACTGCACTACCGTATGCTTTATTTTATCCATTAAAATTTCCCTGTTTTTCGATAATTGGGAAACTTCTAAGGAATCCCTGTGAAACACTTTCCGGTCTTCATTTTGGCTTCCCTGAGACTTCAAACACTCTCTATTAAGTTTAAGCCCTTCCTGCAAATGCACCAGATAATCTGAAATACTAACTGACATACTTTTTTCCTCCAAACTCTAAAATAATCTGTGGAACTGCCTTTCATCCGCTAAACAATAAATGCCCATAATCATCTTCATAATAGCATTTGCCCTACAACAAATGATTTGTTTTTGCCTCAAAGCTTATATTCTTATTCAGCACATCTGCCAATATGCCTATCGCTGTTCCTTTTTTGTAACCAAAACTCTTGAACGCCGCCAAAAACTTTTCTCTTGTCTGCTCCATGATTGATACTGCCGAATCCTGGTATTCTGTGTCAAAAAGCGGAATCCTGTCCTGTGTTTTTCCTTCATTTTGGGAACCGTTTCTATTGAAAAACCATGAACTGTCCGGATTTTCAAAGGCTTTGTTTGTCTGCTGGCAGGTAATATATCCTTCCAGATTTGCCAGACGCATCTTAAAAGCCTCATCCAGTCCAGCCAAATCTTCTTCAAGCGTCAGCGACCTTTTCCCCGTTAGTTCATAAGAAACTTCACGGTCTCCTTTTTCATGTTTTTTTACGATTTCATTATAACGGGCCTCATATGTATCCATGATTGATTTCATTACATCTTCCACATTATAATTTCCATCTTTTAATGTCTGGCTGCTGATTCCCCTCATTGCCGTATAATGTTCCCATGCAACCTCATTTGTATTTTGTATTGTCAGCTCCCTTGCATTGACATAATCCGAATCAGGTTCAAACTTATTTACCATTTCCCGCAGCATATTTCTTCCCTCATCAGAAATTGAGAGATTCACTGGCTGCTGTGTCACTTTCCTGCCTGCATTCGTATCAGATGCCTTTTCCTGCATATGATTTACAGCAGTCCCTATATAACAATAATTACTTCCAATTCCATTGACACTCATTTTCAAATATCCTCCATTTTTTGATATAATATTTACACTTTTAAATCAAAGCCTGTCACTGTCGGTACTGTGGATATGGAACTATTACCCCTGCCAATTTTACTTATCAAATTCTCTGTAACTTTTCCCATATCTGTTCCCATTACAGTAATATCATACTGCCTGCCATCTTTCTTTTCTTCCAGCTTCTCCTGCCCGACCTTCTTTTCCTTATTCTTTTCAAGCAGCTTTTCCCATTCCTCTTTACGCTCTTTATTTCTGGCTCTCGCCTCCTCTGCCATTTTCTTGGACTCCTCTGTGCCGGGATCAGCTTCAAAAACACCTACGCACTTTGTCGTAATACAGTCCTCGCTGTCTATGCTGATTTCCAGACTGACCAGCCTCGCCCCATTTTTAGCAGAATTTTCACATATCTTATTGATACAGTCCGGCATTTGGGAAAGCGTATTCTCCAGCCATTCAGCCGTTTTGGGATTAGATGCCGCCTTTGAAAGCAGGCTGGAATTGATTGTCACGGAACTGTCCTTTGTTGGTGTCAGGCAGGCATATTTATGACTCAGATATTCTGAATATTCCCGTCTGCTCCCATATGTGCTTTTCTTTTCCGTTTCCTTCTTTACTGCTTTTGTCTGCACTTCTTTTTCTGTATTAACCTGTTCCAAATTGCTGTAATTCTGCTTCCTGACTCCATAGTCAGGAAGATTCTCCTTAATCTCCATTGCCATAATATCATCCTCCTCTACAAAAATCTTACCTGTAATTCCTCTATCATTCAAAGCCTTATATGCCCCTTTGTGTAATCCCCAAAATATATTGGTACGCAAATTCAATCCCTTTACAAGTCAAATTTTCACACATATGTGGCGGATCATTTTCTGAAAATCCCGTAGGACGTAGTTCAAAACATCTTAATGAACCAAATGTTTTTTCAAAAGCAGACGCAAAGTTATAGCAGGCAGATACAATTTCATCTTCTGTTTTCCCCATCTTATGAAGATAAATTCCTATAAACATAAGTGTGCCTTCAACTAAGCCGCACTGTGCCCTATAACCTCCAGCACCATGCAATCCAACCGCAGACCAGATAATTTGCTGTTCAATGGCAGTTTCAAATAATTCACTCAAACATATGATTGCTGTCCTGGCACAATTTATATCATCATTCCAATACAGTTCATGTACCCGATTCTTTATACATTCTTTCATAGATATATCCTCTCCCGGCTCCCCGATTCCCTAACTTATCGGAACGCCGGGGATGTCCGCCCTGCTTTGTCAGGCTGTAGTTTATCGGGAATACGTGTCCGTAGGCAGGCTGTTTTCAATTATAATTTGCTTTTGCAGAAAGTCATAATGTCATTGATCCATTTGTTATACCGCAAATATCCGTCCCAATTTCCAAGCGTTTTCATACCATTCATAAGTTCGTGTGCCATCGTCATATAATCCGTTTTTTCGTGGTAGGAAGTACCGCCCATCTTATCCTTTAATATCGACATGGTCATAAAATTACTGTCCGATCTATTCCCTGTATGCGCATTTAACGCAAGCAGCTCCGTATAAGAGCAGCTATTTGGATTTACCTTGCTCACATCCACCGTCTGCTCGTATTCATTTCCGTTTTTGTCAGTGCCTTTCACGAGGTAAACCGGATTATCTTCTGAATAATCATCCGCCCGGTATACATTTGCGCTTTCTCCTGTCTTTACATGATGGATAGAAAATACTGCGTCAGGGTCAATATGTACTACATTTTTTGCACCCTGCACATTTGCCCCAAAGCCGCCTTTCGTACTGCTTTCTGCCTTTCTCGCTCCCTGCCATGCCGGATACCCTGCTGCCCCTATTCCATTTACATTCATTTCTCAAAACCTCCATTTATATAACCGTGGAAATCTGTTTGCTGTATAAATAAATCCAAAGAATACGCTTTCTTTAATCCGCACTCCCTTTATGCGGTTCTGCCGAAATAACCTCTCCCTGCACGGTGGATGTTCCCTTGTCACAAATTGCTATTTTAAAGGAATACCATTCATTGTATTATATAGTTCGTCGGTTTTCCGAATGTATTCGTCTTTTGCTGCTCTGTACATTGTCCAATTATGGAAAATAAGAAACTTCTCGTCATTCATTGATATTTTTGTTCCATCAATGATATTTTTGTATATGTCATATGCTTTCTTTGTATCTCCTGTCATCTTTTCGATCAGGCTGCTGCCGTTTTCTGAATGGTAAGCATCGTATGCCGTTTTGTATTCTTCGTACTCCTCGGCTGCGGTTTTTGCCGTTCCGTCAGCAATCATAGCTTTTTTCTTTTCTATCAATTCATCAATCTTTTCCTTCGCGTACGCCTCTGCACCTTTCTCTATGTCTTCATCTTTATGAGAAGCCACCGGATCTGCTAACTGTTTCAGGCGGAACTCTGCTTTAGCCAGATTTGTAATCGTATTGTATGGGTCAACCATTGCCTTCCAACTAACGGGCAGTTTTTCATTCATAGAGGATACAGCGTTTCTGAATTCATCTATATCAGAACCGATATGTATCAAATCCATATCAGTATTTGTTTCCGTTTTTTCAGCGTAAAACTGCTGTCCTGCGGCAGAAATTGATACAGTATCCCTGTTTGCGCCAGACTTCGTTTCATTCTCAACCCTGCCATCAGCATGAGACTCTGACGCTCTTTCGCCTGCTGCCGCCGTATATGATGCCTGATTCATATAACGATTCATTTTAACATTCATAATCTGCATTTCCCTTTCCTTTATCTTAACTTATTATTATGCTTGCCATCTGCCGAAACAATCTCCCTTTGCACGTCGGTGTCATTCCAACTCCTGTTTCAGTCTGCACTCCCTTTATGCGGTTCTGCCGAAATAATCTCCCCTTGTCCGTAAGAACTCTCCGAAGATCCGTCCAGTTCACCGACATCAAGCTGCAGTTCCTCCGCTATGGGATCGTCATCATAGATTGCTGTGCCGTCATCTTCAATCTGATGCACCGCATCCGGGGCGGAGCTTGACGAATCATCTCCCTGTGTGGTACATCCGCTGATTGCAGGAATCATTATTGCTATAACAAATAATGTCAATAATCTGCTTTTCCATATTTCACTAACACGCATTTTCCAAGTTCTCCAATTTGTTTGATGTAACAGCCACCTGCTAATCAAAGCCACCTCTGCTCCCTTACAATATGTCTGTTCAATCCGCAGAAGCTAAGTTTATGCGCTTCTGCAGAATACGGTGTAAACAATTTTGATATGCTCCTTACACCTTTATGTCAAAACCTGCCTCTTTGGATACCGATGTGCCAGAAATCGTTGCTATGAGGTTCTGTGTAACACTTTTTACATCACTGCCAGCAGCAGATACTGTAAACATTTCCGTCAGTTCTTTCCCCTCTGCCCGTTTTTCCGCAGCCTTTTCTTCTGCCTTTTTCTCATCCCGCCTTTTAGCCGCTTTTTCCTCCTGCGCCTTCTTTTCTTCCTTTCTCTCCTTAATCTTTTCTTCCAGTTCTTCCCCTGCTTTTTCTGTTCCCGGATCAACTTCTACCTGAGTAACAACTTCTGTAGTCATACTGTCATATCCATTCATGGTAATATCACAGCTTATCATTTTTGCGCCACGAGATGCCGCCGCTGACTTTATATTATCAACTACTTTCGGAATCAAAGATAAATTATATTCCAGCCATTCAGATGTTTTTTCATCACTTGCAGCTTTCGCTAAAAGAGAACTGTTTATATTTACTGAATAATCTTTGCTTTTCATACATTCGTACTTTTCAGTAAGATAGGACAATTCATCCTTTGCCGTCTTTCTGACCGCTGTTTCCTTTGCTGTACCCGCTCCCTCTGCCGCCTGCCTTTTGCCATTTGCAGAATTTGTGTAACCTGCATAAGCGTTTGTGTAATCTGTTACTCCTGAAATTGCCATAATCTTTATCCTCCTGATTGCTAAAATTATTATGCTAATCCTAACGGCAACTCATCCGTCATTCAGAGCCGCCCATGCCCCCTTGTGGTAAGTCCGGGCAATTTATCTCATCATGCAGACCTACCAATACCCTTAAAATTATGCGCATTTTCTATACTTCACTTGAAACATTCGACATTTCATTTGATACAGTATCATTTTCAGCCGTAGGCGTATTATCGGTCTCCTGCTTTGCATTTTCATTGGGTGCTTCTGTCGGTTTAGAAATTTCTAAGCTCATGGTTGTTTCCATTCCGCCGATACTCATTGTCATTACAAGCACTCTTGAACCGTCTGGCTTAACAATAATTTCTGTCTTTGATTCAGATTCTTGTTTATCTTCCTGCTTCAATTCTTCATCTGATACGTCATTATCCTCCTGCTCCAATAATGGATTTGTTGATTTAAGTGCCTTATAAATATCCTGCACATTGGCATTCTGCCTTGTATCTTCGGGTGCAGACACCTCTGTTTCCTGTTTTTGTGGGGAAAATTGTCCGACCCTGCTCTTGTTGTGTTTATTTGTTGCTACATTGTTTTGATAATAATTATGTCCTATTCCGCTAACGCTCATTTTTCAAATCCTCCATTGTTATCAATATTTATTGGCGGTTCTTCTGTCGTTCAGAACCGCCAATGCCCCCTTATAATAAGTCCGGGCATGATGCCCGCATTTATCCGAGCAACGAATCACCGCCTGCCATAGTTTCTGTCATGATATTTGCATCATAAACACTGGAAGCCTTCGCCATCTGCTGCTTACTACTCCATGCCTTTGCCAGTCTGCTTCTCTCCTGTTCCGCCTTAGCAACCTTTTCATCCAACAGCTCCTGTTGCTGTCTCTTGGCCTGCGCCCGCTTTTCCAGATATTCTTCCAGCAGTTCCTTATTCCTGTCTTTCTTCCCGCTTGTTTTCTTATAAAAACTATCCTGCGAACGTGCAAAAAACTCCGAATCATTATTAGGGCCAGACCATGAATCTCCTCTATAATCTTTCTCGGTCGCTCCTACCGTTATAAGTAATGATGCTTTTAACGGAGCAAACGATGACGTCAGATCACGCTGAAGTGCCGACATTATCTTTGCCCTATATTCCGGATCGGCTTTCATATTTTTAAATGCCTCCTCCGATATATTGACTGCCAGATTGGTAATTGTTCTATTCTTTGGTATCCTCTCAAGTTCAGCATAAAATTCCTTCTTAAACAGTTCCATTTCTTCCGCTTCCGATAATTCCTGCGTACTCTCTGCTTTTCCAGTGTCAATTTTTTCCGTACCGTTCACATTCTTTGTGTTTCTCTTTGTTTCCACATTGTTCTGATAATAATTTTGTCCCACCCCACTGATAACCATTTTCAAATCCTCCTTTGATACTACGGCGCCTCTGTTGTTCAGGCCGCTCTTGCTCCCTTGCTGGAAGTCCGGGCATGATACCCGCATTTATCCGAGCAACGAATCACCACCTGCCACAGTGTCCGTCATGATATTTGCATCATAAACACTGGAAGCCTTTGCCATCTGCCGCTTACTATCCCACGCCTTTTCCAGCCTGCTTCTCTCCTGCTCCGCCTTTGCAACCTTTTCATCCAACAGCTCCTGTTGCTGTCTCTTGGCCTGCACCCGCTTTTCCAGATATTCTTCCAACAGCTTCTTTTTATTATTTTGTTTACCACTTGTCTTTTTATAAAAACTGTTTTGTGAACGGGCATAAAATTCTGAATCATTATTGACAGACCAGCCATCTGCCCTATAATCTTTGGCAGTAGCTCCTACCGTAATCACCAGAGAACAGTCCGGAGCCGGGGCAACGGAACCCGTCATATCTCGCCTGATTACAGACAACATTTGTTCCCTGTACTTTGGATCAGCTTTCATATTTTTAAACGCTTCCTCTGATATATTAACCGCTACATTTGCTATTGTTTTATCTCGTGGTATCCTCTCAAGTTCAGCATAAAATTCCTTCTTAAACAGTTCCATTTCTTCCGCTTCCGATAAGCCCTGCGTACTCCCTGCTTTTCCAGTGCAAATTTTTTCCATACCGTTCACATTCTTTGTGTTTCTCTTTGTTTCCACATTGTTCTGGTAATAATTTTGTCCTACTCCACTGATAGCCATTTTCAAATCCTCCATTTTAAGCTTTATTTAATACAAAGTCATTTACTTATCTTCTCCCACTTCCTCCTGCTGCAACATGGCTGTCAATATCAAACTTTATGCCTTTATGTCAAAACTTCCACCTGTCGGTGACGATGTGCCTGACACCGCCTCAACAATATTCTGTGTAACACTTTTCACATCCGTGCCAGTGGCAGATACCTTGTATGTCCCTTCTGTCAGTTTTTCCATCTGTTCTTTTCTTTCTGCCTGCCGTTCTGCCGCTTTTTCTTCCCCTGCCTTTTTCTCTGCTTGCTTTTTAGCTATTTTTTCCTTTTCTTCACGTTTCTTTCTGGCTTTTAACAGGCGTTCTTCCTCTTCCTTATACTTCTTCTGTATTTTATCAGTATTATTATTTTCGTTTCCTGTATTTGCGGTCCTCATGCCACCACAGGATGACTGCCTGTTGCCATTGGCATCATATGTAACAGTTCTTCCGCCAAGCACGACACCATCTCTCTGCGCCCACCCATAAACCATTGAGTTTGCAGCAACTTCTCCCGACAGATTCCATTCGATTTCTTTTGCAAATTCAGGATCATTTGCCATTTTCTTCAAACAGTCATACGAAAGATTTACCGTAACTCTGCTACTGTTACTCGGTAATACGCCGCCATTTGTATTGAAATTTATCTGCGGGAATTTCTTGCATAGCTTTTCATAATATGCCTGCACCTTGTCTTTGCTGTTTGCTGATGTGTTTGTCTTTACCTCTGCTGCCGCCTTGTTATCCGGCTTTTTCGCGGTATCAACATAATTTGCCGTATAGTTGCTGTAATTCTGCTTCCTGACTCCATAGTCAGGAAGATTCCCCTTAATCTCCATTGACATAATTCTCATCCTCCTTCAAAAAATCTTACCTGCAGCTTTATATACCGATTGTACGGATTGTTTCCCCGTCAACAGCATATCTTGCACTGAATCCTCCCAGCAGACTGTTTCCATTCATCTTTTCATAATCCTTAATCGCAAGTATGTCTGCCCTGTAATCAAGGTATGTCTGGTTCTGCCCCGGCTCATTAAGCAATCTGTCAAGTGGCGCATCCAGCCCTTTTATCCTGCCGTTCTCCACCGTGACATCTGACAGTGCCACATTACCGCCCATTGCTTTCTGCAAAAATGCCTCAATCCCCATTGTAGCTTTCAATATGTACTGCTCCTGCTTGGTCATCCCTTGCATACTGGCATTTATGGAAATATAAGTATCCATCAGTTCCCCGGAAAAACCGTTCAGGATGTCCTCCACTTTTTCCTTCACAGCCGCATCTTCAATCCCCTTTACTTCCTCCTTTCCGTCTATGCCAATGCTGACCTCAAAAGAAGGTATGGGGGAAACGCCGGACTGCTCCATCTGCTGAAAGATTTTTTCACTTATATCTGTCCGCAGTTTTGCGGAAGCCATTGCACCGTCAATCTCATGCGCGGATGCAAAAACTCTGACAAGCCCTTTCTCCTGCTCCGTCAGTTCCCCACCCGCCGCCATTCTGGAAAGAAGTTCCTCTTTCCGGCTCTCGTCAAAGACTTCCCCTTCCGGCAGATATTCCGCCGCCTGTGTTTTATGCAGTTCATCCATCTGCTGGGTATAATATGCCCCGTACTTCTCCCTGATCTGCTGGAGCGCCAGCTTTTCTTCCGTGGCATCGCCGCCGTCATGCAGTTTTTTACGCAGTGCATAGGCATATTCCTGCATTTCCTTTGCCTGCTGCCTCAGTACGTTATCATTTGCGGCCTGCTTCGTTTGGAATGAAAGGTGGTAATATTCCTCTGCATTTACCGGAGAGCCATCCTTTGCCAGTACCTTCACCGTATATTCCCGGTTTTCCAGATTCCAGTTCGGCACGGTCACACTCTTGCCGCCATTTCCATTATCCCTGCCAATCCCCACCTGGTTCCCGTCACCGTCATACAGAACAATGTCATAATCACAGCCCTCCGGGATATGGGCAAGGATCACTGTTATGTCAAGGTTTCGCTTGTCGGACACGGTTCCTAAAATCCTGTATTCCGCTATATTGAACTGATAATAGTCAGCATCGTCCACATCCGACAGCCACCCCTGCAAATATCCGTCCGGCTTGTTGATAAGCGTGGTCAGGTCAAGTGCCCTCCCGAAACAGTCCACGTCCTCAGACTTATTGCTTTTCCAGTAGTAATCATTGGAAACCTTTTCATTCTCCCGGATTACCTTGTTGAAATTCTGGCTCACGGCAAAATCCTTGGGATTCCAATGTATTACTTTGTTTGATAATGATACGCCATTCATTTTACTTTATCTCACCGCCTGCCACAGTTTCCGTCATTACATTCGATTCATAAGCACTGGAAACTTCGCCATCTGCTGCTTACTGTTCCATGCCCTTGCCAGCCTGCTTCTCTCCTGTTCCGCCTTAGCAACCTTTTCATCCAACAGCTCCTGCTGCTGCCTCTTAGCCTGCGCCCGCTTTTCCAGATATTCTTCCAGCAGTTCTTTCTGCCTTGCCTTTTTCTCCCGTCCGGCATCAGCCCTCTTTGCGGAAGAACTCCCGGAATAACCAACATTTTCCTTCATGCCCTGCGTATAGCCGGAACATTTCTCCCAAGTGTCATCTATATGCATATAAGAAATTTCCGGGATGTATCCCCCAAAATCCACCGCCCAATTCTTTGCCAGCGCATCCAAAATCTTCTTCTCATATTCCGGATCGGTCTGCATCCTTTTATAAGCCGCATCTGTAATATCAATCACTTCATTCCGATTCTTCTGTGACGGATGAACATACAGGCTGTTCATCTTCTCGTTAAAATATGCCTTGTACTCATCCAGCGTCATGTCCTTTGGGGAAACAGTCCCTTTCTCCGCAACCTTTCCCGCAAACCCGGCATCTGCCCGCTTTTCTTCCTTCCTCACGCCCTCATAGCCTTTTGCCCCATAATAACTGCCATAAACTGTACCTACTTCCATTGTCAAATTCTCCTCCTTTTTATGTCGATCCTCTCTGTCATTCAGAGCTGCTCCTGCTCCTTTATCATAAGTCCGGTCTGCCTGATATTAAATTGAACCGCTGTCTGCCATAAGGAAATTTGCTTCATAAGCGGCATTTGCTTCCACACTTACATTCTGTGGTATTCTGCCTGATTCCCGTTTCCGCTCTATGGCGTTCTCAGTCAGACGCTTCCTTTCAAGAGCTGCCTTTAAATCTTTCTCTGCCAGCTCCTGCTTTAACCGTTTTTCCTCCAACAGCTTCCTATACTCCCGTTTCTTTTCTGCTTTCTTTACATAAAAAGAATCCTTATCTTTGGAATGAGCCGAAAATGCCGATTCCGCCTCCTTTGCATGGTCTGCCATATAGGAATAACCTTTATACCCATTTTCATCAATATTTATCAACGTCCCGCCACACATCTTATTGGAACCAACGGCATCCTCCCGGATAATCTTCATCATTTTATTTTTAAACTCACTGTCTTCCATCATTTTCCTGAAAGCCCCGTCCGTTATCTGTATGGATGTATTTGCTCCCCACGGCATGGAATTTATCTCTTTCCAGATTTCTTTTTTGAAATTCTCAAGTTTTTCTGCATCCGAAACTTCCTGCGCCTGCGCTGTCCGTTCTGTAAAACTTACTCCATTTGCAGTATTTTTCTGTGTCCTGCCTATGTGCTGGTATGCACCTGTCACAGCATTGCTTACTCCTAAAATACTCATAATTCATTCTCTCCTTTTTTCCGTCACACAATTTTATCTGGATTTCCCTGCTGCAACATGACCGTCACATGAAAAATATTCCGCTTCACTTTTATGTTTACCCCGCCAAAATATCTCCCAGCCACATCACGCACATTTTCAAGGCCAATCCCATGTTCCGTGACTATATCCGGCAGGACGCTCTGTTTTGTTGTAGCCAGAAGTGGGCTGCCTTCTCTTATAGGAACATCCCCGTCAAAGCTATTCTCGACTTCCAACAATAAAAACTGTTTCTTCCGTTTCAGCATAAGACGTATGAAGCCTTCCCTCTGCTCCAGCTTTTCACAGGCTTCTATGGCATTATCCAGAAGGTTGTTTAAGATAATCCCTAAATCAAATACCGGGATTTCCCCTCCATACTGGAAATCTGCCTCAAACCGGATTCCCGCCTTCTCCGCCCTGCGGCATTTATCATTGATAATGACATCCGTAACCGGATTACCCGTCACATACTTATATTCCAGTTCCTGCATGGTTTCATCCATCCGCCGTACATAGTCCTCTATTTCCCCATACTGCCCGGCTCCTGCCAGCCCTTGGATATTCGCCATATGGTTCTTCATCTCATGGCGCACCCTGCGGATGCTGCCATAAAAATTCTCCGCTTCCTCCAAACGCTTCTTCATGGCTTTAACCTGCTGTTCTTCCACAAAAGCTTTTTGTCTTTCAGAAAGCAGAACCCGGTATCTCTGCCAGAAATAAATAAGCGCCGCTTCCCCTGCAAATATGAAAACCGCTATCATGGGAATCTTCCAGAGCAGGTCTGGCTTTTCGTCAAACAGTAAAAAAAATTCCGTATCTATTTTTACAGCCATCAGCCCGTTTACCACCCCTACAATCATGCTCCCTACAAAATTCAATACAGAAAGCAGAAGGACATCCTGCCATGCCATATTATCCACGCCTTTGATAAGCCTGCAAAGGATAAGCGTCATTGCCGCCAATAATATTGCATAAGAAATTACTAGGCAAAACATTCCAACCGCCATACAACGGTACATTTCCTGTAGATAGCTATCCTGCATCACATCCAGGCTTTTCAGCATTGCATTTATTATCTTTTGGTAAATACTGTTTGCCATCAGATAGCCCAGACAATGAAAATTATAGAATGCCAGTATGATAAAAAACGCTTTCCCTATCTGCTTTTTGTAACATATCCCGGCATAGCCCATGATTGCGGAAGCGGAAACGCCATACCGCACCCAAGCGGTACATGGCAGAAATCCAATCCCTATATTAGCAAGGATAAACAACACAGCCGCAATGCCATCCCTTTTTGTTTTTTTCTCTCTAAAAGCCGCCGCCCACAAAACAAGGAACACAATGGCTTGTATGACGGTTCTCCATATATCCAATATGTTGTTTAATGTTTCAAACTCTGACTGGCTCATAGGTTTTCCTCCGAAATGTAATCCATGTATGCCTGCACAAAGCCGTCATATTTATACCTTGACAGCAGCAGCTTATCCCCGTTCGCCATCCTTACCTCCGTCCTGTCATACCCCTCCACATGGAAAAGGTTGATCAGGTATCCCCGGTGGATGCGGTAAAACTGCCCCGCCAGTTCCATTTCCAAATCCCCGATTTTCGTATAGTATTCTATATTCCCATCTTTAAGGTACAGGACAATATTGTGGTTCCGGCTTTCCATGTAATAAATGTCATTCAGCGGAATCACTTTTCCCTCGCCGCCATACTGGATCACAAGTTTTTTCTTCCGCTGCTCCGCTTCCGATACAATCTGCCCCGCCGCCCGTCCGAACACCTCTGCAAATTTCTGTTCGTTCACGGGCTTTACCAGATACTGGAACGCCCCTACGTCAAATGCATCATAGACATACTTTTCATACCCTGTTACAAAAATGATGATGGGCTGTTTCTGCGTCTTTATGCCCCGGATATGCCTTGCCAGCCCCATGCCGTCCAAACCTGCGCCGAAGCCGCCCATCTCTATATCCAGAAATAAAATGTCATGCTCCTTACCGTCCGAAAGATACGCATCAGCAGAATCATATTCCGTGATACTGCATTCCCTGCCCTGCTTTTTGATAAGCGAAACAAGATAAAACCTTATGTTTTTTTCATCGTCACACACTGCAATTTTTATCGTTTCCGTCACCTCCAGCCTTCAACTAAATTATCGGAAAAATCAACGGGATTTCTAACGTCTGCTTCGTGAATGGTTCATCTGGCTTCGTGAATCGCAGATTTTTATTCTTCAAATCCAAACCGCTCTTATTATTCCCTTTAAGGCGGCGCATAGCCAGCGCAGAAAAAACAGGGAGCGGCATGCAGGCATCTTCTTTCTAAAACCCCCGCTTTCTTGATAGTTTTCTGATATAAGCAGGCCGCCGCATATGGGATAAAACCATAACGGCGGTCTTTACATAATCAACGGTATCTTTTCCAACCTTGCCACATTTATCTCATCATGAAAACCGTAATCCTATTTGTCAAGCTTATAGGCATTACTTTAGAAAATACAACCAACAGCTTATTATATATCCCCGGAATAACCAGCCTTCTTCCTTTCATCATCTTACGGTAAGCAATCCCCACTACTTTTTCCGGGTTCATAACTGCAATCTTAAATAACAATGTGTTTTGAATATTCGCTTTTGCAGCAAATTCTGTCTTCGTTGCCCCCGGACATAAAGTAGTTATCTTTATCCCTGTTTTACTAAGCTCGCCGCGTAAAGCATTGGAAAAAGACATAATATATGCTTTCGTAGCAGAATAAACAGCATCTGTGGGAGATGGGATAAAAGAGCCTGTTGAGCCTACATTCAGGATTCTCCCATATCCGTTTTCTTTCATATGTACTAATATACGTTTTGTCAATTCTGTTACAAACCGGATATGCATATTTATCATTTCAAGCTCCCTGTCAAGGCTGGTATCCGTAAAAAAGCCACACTCATTAAAGCCCGCATTATTTACAAGAACATCAATAGTGGCTTTCCATTTATCTATATCTGCCATTATCAAGCCTGCCGCATTCTCCTGTGTCAAATCCTGAGCAATATATTTCACTGCCACATGATAGGTCTCCTGCAAAGCTGCCTGCTGCTGTTTTAACTTCTGCTCATTCCTTGCAGCAAGAATCAAATTATACCCTTCATATGCGAATTTTTCTGCAAAGGCTTTTCCGATTCCGCTGGTGGTTCCCGTAATCAAAACCGTTTTCATTCTTCCTTCCCTTCTCCGTTTTTAAACAATTCCCATTCTTCCAGATATGTTAATTCCCTGCTTGACGGCTCCTTTAAAAGTTTTTCATAAAATGCTGACTTTTCGTGTGTTAAGGCAAGCGCATTTTGTAACTGGTTCATCTGTTCCTGAATATCTTTGATATAATCCTGAACCATGCCATACCTCTGTTCCATTGTTTTCCCGCCTTGTACCAACAGGGCAATATATTTTTTGACTGACTGGATCGGAACATTTGCCATTCTCAGGCATTGAACCATTTTTATCCACTCAATATCCGAATCCGAATACTGCCTGTATTTTTGGCTTGTCCGGGCAATCTGCGGCAATAGCTGCTCCTTTTCATAATACCTTAATGCTGCTGTCGATAATCCTGTCATTTCTGCTGCCTCTTTTGCTGAATACATATAAATCCACCTTTCCCTGTTATCATAAACTATGAAGTGCACTTCAAGTCAACAATTATATTTTAGCATACAGATTAACTTTTATAAAATATACCATTGAGCAAAAATCCCCGACTCCCCCAATGATACCAAACGATTATTTAAAGCACATAATTAGTTCTATATAGATGGTGGATGCCCAGCAAAGCGGCACATAGCCGATACAAAGAAACGGGAACCGCCGCATACGGAATAAAACCATAGCGGCGGCCTGCATATTTTCTCCTTATTGTCCATTTCTTTGGACATATAGGCATCCCCGGAGGGGTTCCTCTTATATTCTCTGCCAGAGCAGCATACTGTCCCGAAATTCAGCCGACAATTTCCCGGTATCTTTCAGCCATGAAAGATACGACTTCAACGTACTGCCAACCAAAACATACTGTTCAAAGTTCATGGAAAGCCCATAGCCTATGAACACTTCCTGCAAAATCCGTTCAAAACATATTGGCTCCCCGCAGACGGACAGAATCTTGTCCGCGATGCTCTGCACCTTATCCCTGTTATAGCAAACAAGTCCCTTCACATCAGCAGAGGCATCCGCATGGGCAGGGACAAACATAGCCGCCTCCATCCGCTCCACTTTATCCAGCGTTTCCAGATATGCGCCCACGTCATAGATGAAGGAAACCGCATATTTATCCAGCGTCTCCCTGCTGCTGATGCAGTCCGCAAGGAACACCACATTGTCCGGCATACGGAACCCCACCATGTCAAAGAAATGCCCCGGTAAGGGAATCACCTCAACCCCTTTCGGGAAACTCCCGTCTGAAAACCCTGTCACGCTGCTCTCCTGCGCCATCAGGAACTTATGCCGCAAATCCTTACATGGATAACCGCCGTAAAGGAAGGACGGCTCCAACACCGGATACTTTGTAAAAGCCGCCTCTATGCCGCCGGAATAAACCTTACATCCCGTCTGCCCCTGCAGGTATCTGTTCCCGCCGATGTGGTCTGCATTGGAGTGGGTATTTAGAATTGCCGTTAAATGCCACCCCTTCTTATCCAATATCTGCCTGACCTTCCGCCCTGCGTCCTTGTCATTCCCGCTGTCAACCAGATAGACATGATCCTCGTCCGCCACATAGACGCCTATCTTCGCCGGACAGTTTATGTAATAACATTTCTCACTGACCTGTACCAATTCATACATTTTTGTTTTCTCCTTATCCCATCTTCCTGGACATGCCAGCTATTTTCCCGACAAGGCTCCGCTGGCGCTGCACAAAAGATTCATCCTGTTTTCTCTTATTATTTCGTCAGATTATCGCAGCAACGCCATACTTCCCGTCAATTTGTTTACCTTCTTTTTCGCCCCGCAGATGGCAACCCCATAATAATTCAGTGACCTTTCCGGAACATCCTTCATCTTTGTGGTAAACTCATCATAGGTCTTGCACCCCTGCGCAAGGTCTGAGAAATCTACCACTGTCAAATCCGAAAACTCCGGCTCATACAGCTTTTCACGGATAGACTTGATTACCTCCACATTGCCCTTTAAAATCGGCACCGGGAATTCTATAATCCCCAAATGCCCGTTTCCCGTCCTGTCATACACATCCGCGCCTACAACCTCCGGCATCTGTTTCCCCAGCGTGATACCCATAATTGCCGCCGTGTTCGCTATGATGCCAAGGGGCAGGCTCTCGTCAATTACCATGACACATTTTTCATTCTGTAAATCCATTTTCTATTCCTCTTTTCCGGAGGATTTATCCTCCTGTTTTTTCTGATAACAGCGGTAAAGATAAGCCCTGCAAAAATTTAATTGTTTATATTGCTCCGGCAGTTCTTCCCTTCCCGGAATATCTGTTATGATTTGTTCCTCCATTCTTACCGCAGGCTCATTCACTGTTCCCACTCCCCTTCCCGTTATATTCAGAAAGGAAAAGCCCCGCAACTGCCAGAACCGTCCCCGCAATGGAAACCAACGTCACAGGCTCTTTCAGTACCAGCACGGAAGTCACAACCGTTATGACGGGAACCATGTAAATATAGACGCTGGTCTTAACCGCACCAAGCACTTTTACCGCAAGGTTCCATGTGACAAAGCAGAGTGCGGACGCCCCTAGCCCCAAATACAAGATATTGAGCAGATGCGTCAAATCTGCAAAGCGTTCCAGTTCCATCTCAAAATCGAAGAAGAATAATGCCAGAACCATAAACAAAATTCCATAAAAGAACGTCCTCCGTGTGGTGAGTATGACCGGATAGCCAAAGCTGCTTATCTTCCTTGTCAAAATGGAATAACACGCCCACACAAATGCCGCAAGGACTGCCAGCAAATCCCCCATCGGGTTCAGTTCCATCCGGGAGCCGTTAAAGCTAATCAGCGCAACGCCCGCCATCGCCACCACAAAGCCTATGAAAAAATTTGCCCGCAGCTTCCCTTCCGATTTCAGGAACAGGCGTGACAGGATTGCCGTGAAAAACGGCGCAACTGAGATGATGACTCCCACATTGGACGCCATCGTATATGTAAGTGCGATATTCTCCAGCAGGTAATATAAACATATTCCGCACAGTCCCGCCAATACAAAAGTCAGCTCCTGCCTGCGCCCCACGCCTTTCATTCGGTGCGGGCAAACCAAAAATAATGCCGCAAAACCCATGACAAAGCGGAAGAACAGTATTTCCACTGGCCTGAAATCTACAAGCAGGACTTTGGTGGATATGAATGTCGTCCCCCATATGATGATGGTGAACAGCGCCGCCAAATGCCCGGCTGATCTCCTATTCCCCATGCTGCCCACCGCCCCCGTCTTTTTCCGAGAATATTTCACGGTAAGTACCCGGCGCAAGCCCTATAAACTGGTTGAAGTAATTTGTAAAATGGCTCTGGTCTGAAAATCCCGTCCTGATTGCCGCCTCCACGGGCGGCACTCCTTCCGATAACAGCTTTTTTGCCTTATTGATGCGGATTGTTTCAAGGTATCGGTACGGCGTGACTCCTTTTTCTTTTGTAAATGCCCGCAGCAGCGTTGATTTGCTAAGCCCGGCATGGCGGCAAATCTGGTCTAAATAAATGCGCTCCGTAAAATGCTCCGTCATATACCCGCAGGCTTTTTCAATCTCCTGCCTGCATTCCGGGATACAGCTTTCAAAAGGCTTCCCATAATTCTGGATAAGGTACGAAAGCAGGAATAGCAGGGTTTCCTCCTTCCCAAACTCCCCTATCCCTTTCATGACCATTTCATGCAGCGGGCGCAGGTGGCAGGCTATCTCCTCATCGCAGACAACATTTTCAGAAAATCCCGGAAGCTCCCGTTTCCCGGTGACTTCCTCAGCTAAATCGAGCATGATTTCTTTTGAAATATTGAATCCCCGGTAATCAAATGTCCCTCCATCACTCTGTACGCAGGCATGGCTGTCACCCGGATTGAAAAGCAAAATGCTGCCTTCCTCTATGGCATATTCCCTGTCACGGCAGGACAGCACACGCTCCCCTTTCTCCACAAACCCTATGACATAATGCTCATGGAAATGGCTGGGAAACGGCTGCACGATTCCCTCAAAGCGGTATGCCTCCATCCTCAATTCATCATCATACACCACTGTCCTTATTTCTTTCTTCATGTGGATTACCTCCTTGTCAAGAGCCATTTTACCCCTTATTTTTTCCTGCGTCTTGTAAAATATCTTCATTTTTCAGATTTACAGCTTTTCCCTGCCTATATAAACGGCAGACCGCCGCATATGGTAGTGAGCCATCTGTGGCGGCCTTTGCATGACCTTTCCTTTCGTTTTACTTAGATATAAAATCTCATTTTTCAAACTAATCCACTATTTGATTTTTTCCATAAGCACTTTAAATTCTTCCAATGATTTAGAAGGTACGAACTCAATTATTTCATACCGGGCAATTTTTTCTCTGAAAAATGGATCTTGCTCCATAATCTGTTCTGCCTCCTGCTTTGTTGCACAATTACAGAGAATTATACCGCCAATTCGTGGATTCTTTCTTCCAGAACAAATAAATTTTTTTGTGTTGTAGTTTTCTTCCAAATAGCTAATGTGTGCTGGTAACATTTTTTCAACTTCCAAAATTGGCTTGATATAAGTCAGATTAAAGCAGGACAAACGCATGAATGAACAATTTGTAAATATTGTCAGTTTTTGTTAGAATAAAACAAAAACTGGGGGATATTTGTATGGAAAAACTGTTACAATGGATGGAATACATTGAGGATGTACGGCAGGAGAAAAAAGTACGGCATAAACTTAAAGATATCCTGGTAATTGTCATGTTTGCCACACTGGCAGATGCAGATGACTGGGTTGAAATTGCAGAATTTGCAGAAGTTTATGAAGATTATTTAAAAAAGTACATAAGTCTGGAAAATGGTGTACCATCACATGACACAATACAGAGGGTAATGGGGATGGTTTCACCAGAAGCACTGCAGCAGCTGTATATAAAATGGCAGGGACTTCTGGACAGCGGGGAAGGGGAAGCACTTAAAAAGATTGTCTGCATAGATGGAAAAACTATGCGTGGGAACAAAAACAAAGGTGAAAAACCACTGCATATTGTTTCTGCATGGAGCAAAGAAGACGGCTTCTGCATGGGGCAGAGGGCAGTCATGGAAAAAAGCAATGAAATTACGGCAATACCACTTCTTCTTGAAACAATACAGATAAAAGGTAATATTATCACAACAGATGCAATGGGCACACAGACAGCCATAGCAGAAAAAATAAAGAGCAGGCGTGCAGATAATGTGCTTGCAGTAAAAGGAAACCAGAAAACACTATATAATGATATAAAAGATTATTTTTCAGAAAAAGAGTTCCTTATAAAAATAAAAGAAAAAGGATGCTACAAAAAAAGCATTGAAAAATCACATGGGCAGCTGGAAACGAGGGAATATTACCAGACAGGGGATATAAAATGGCTGTGCCAGCGCAAAGACTGGAAAGGCATGAAAAGCATAATAATGGAACACAAAGTACTGGAAAAAGAAGGAGAAAAGCATACAGAGTACAGATATTTCATAAGCAGCCTGCCAGAAGACATAAACCTTGCCAGCAGGGCAGTGCGTGGGCACTGGAGTGTTGAAAGCATGCACTGGCATCTTGATGTCACATTCCGTGAAGATTATAATACAACAGCAGACAAAACAGCAGCCCAGAACCACAATATAATACGGAAATGGTGTTTAAGTATATTAAAGCTGGCAGAACTGTCACTTAGCATCAAAAGGCTTTCATTAAAAAAGAAGCGGTTTGCAATAGGTTTACGTCCAGTAAAATTTTTAGAAGAGGTATTGAGTATTTAAAAACTTAAAAAATAGTATATCTATTTAAAATGGATGTTATAATTATTCATGCGTTTGTCCTGCCTGTAACGCTGTTAATATTGCATATCAATAACAGGCACACAAAAGAGGACATCCGTATCCGGAATGCCCTCTCCTGTGTTTCATCACGCCTGTTTATTTTTCATCATAATCCGTCTTAAACCGTACCGTTATAAGCATAACTTTCCGCACGAGCCTTTCGTACAGTTCCCTGTTGAATCTGCCTTCCTCAATGCTAAGCCTTGCCATGTACGGCTTGAACAGCCGAATCACCGTCCACTATGCCGATTTCATAACCCATGACATAAAAATAGTCAGCGTGGTATGTATCAAAGATTTTATCAACCGTTTCCAACTGCTTTTCGGAAAACATCTCCATGTGCGATTCCCGTTCCGCCATGCGCTTGCGTTCGTTGTAATAGTTAATTTTTTCGTATCTCAATGCCATGCGGCAGTATGTCACAAACTGGCGCACCACCCTGTCTTTTTTATCTTTGTTTATCAATGTCCTGTCCTCTATTTCTGAAAAATTGATTTATCTGAAACGAAGTTAGGACTGGCGGGGAACGGCAGTGTATTGTTGCTTTTAGAAACAGAAAAGCGCTCATTGGTTTTCTTCCAACAAACGCTTTCCCACCTAAGTTTCAGTGTAAATATTCCTTTTTCCTAATTTGGGACAACTTCCAAATCAAGCTCTTCTGCAATTTTTCTTATAGTTTTTGCCGAATTGTGAAGTTTCTCCATTTCCTTTTCATTCAAAGAAATAGGAACATGGGTTTCGATTCCGTCTGCCCCTATAATAGCGGGCATACTAAGGGCAATTTCTTTAATTCCATAATTTCCATGCATGATAGAAGATACCGGAAGAATAGATTTTTCATCCCTTACAACGCATTCACAGATACGCTTAACCGACATAGCAATTCCATAATAAGTAGCCTGCTTTTTAGAAATAATATCATAAGCGCTGTTTTTTACATCTTCCGCAATCTCCCGCATTGCTTCCTCATGGTTGAAATGTCCACGCATCTCACAAAAATCATTCAATGGAATACCAGATATATTCGTGCTGCTCCATGCTGCAATCTCACTATCCCCATGTTCGCCAATGATAAAGGAATGAATGCTACGGCTGTCTACCCCTAAATGTTTACTAAGCGCATATTTTAGCCTTGCGGTATCAAGAACCGTTCCGGAACCAATTACTCTTTTTTCAGGAAACCCGCTCAGCTTTACAGCAGCATAAGTAAGAATATCAACCGGATTTGATACAATCAGCAATATTCCTTTAAAATTGCGCTTTGCAATTTCAGGAATGATGCTTTTGTAGATAGCAACATTTTTATGTACTAAATCGAGCCTTGTTTCATTCGGCTTCTGGTTTGCCCCGGCAGTCACAATGACAATAGAAGCATCCATCAGGTCATCATAGCCTCCTGCATAAATCTTCATCTGTCCGGCAAACGGAACGCCATGCGAAATGTCCTTTGCTTCTCCGTCTGCTTTATCATAATTTGCATCAAGAAGCACCATTTCAGTGAACAGCCTGCTCTGCATCAGTGTAAATGCTGTTGCAGCGCCTACAAATCCACAGCCGATGACTGCTGCTTTTCTTGGGTTAATTGTTTTTATCATCTCTATTCCTCCCATTCAATAGCGGAAACAGGACAGGAACGAACGGCATCCTGTACCATGCTTTCGTTTTCCGGTGCAGAGTCCTGATACCCCTCCGCCTTATCATCGTCATTCATACGGAATACATCAGGTGCCATCCCAACACACAGCCCGCATCCAATACAAGCATTCTGATCTACATTCACCCTCATGCCGCATCCCCCTTTCGCTAAAATACAACAACCAGCAACATTTTAAACTGCTCTTTACCCAAGACCGCATGAGGGTGTTTTGCGGGCATTACGATAGATTCTCCCTCATGCAGTTCATACTTTTTGTCATCAATCGTAATCTCGCCAACGCCATCCAAACAAATCACAAAGGCATCACCACTGGACTCATGGCTGCTGATTTCTTCTCCCTTGTCAAAAGAAAACAATGTGACACTCAGCGCATTATTTTGTGCTAAAGTCCTGCTTACAACCTGATTGCTTTGGTAAGCAACCTGTTCTTTTAAAACTAAAATTTCTGCCTTGTCTATATTTTTTATTTTTTCCATACTGTTCGTTTGCTCCTTCCCTCAGCCTGATTTTTAACCACCCGTTCAAGATGTTTCTGTTTTCACCTCAAACCCATGTTTCTCAAAAGTTTCAAAAACTTTGTCCATAGGAATATTTTTTATGGCTGCTCCATTTGGTATCGTCATTACCTTACCCATTACAGCTAAAGACATAGGCTTTATAATTTCCTTAAACCCTGCTTCTGCCAATACCTCTTTTATTTCAGGATTTTCACTTACCAGCTCTGAAACTGTTTTTGTGAAATCAACAACTTTACCCATTCGCCTATCTCCTTTTTTCTAACCATGTAATATATTTCTCCTGTATGCCGTCCTGTTCCGCTTTTTTCTCAAACGCTCTTGTCTGTTCATCAATCTGCGCTTTGCATTCCTCTGACAGTGTTCGTAATGCATAAGTGTAGCAGACGGTATCTTCTTTCTCAATGTGACGCTGCAATAAATCCACATAACCCGATGCATGGGTGACGATATCCAGCTTTCCTTCTGTAGTCGGAACACTGGCATACTGCTTAACTGCGTTCTCCAATTCCCCGATATGGAATCTTCCGAAGTCATGTTCCACCAGCATTCCATTGCGCACCAGTTTTTCTGCAACAGGATCGGAATTATTAAGCATAAACCGAAACAATATCTGTTCTTCCTTTCCATGATGATGCTTGTCTGCATAAGTTCTTGCAAAATCAATACACTCCAGAAACTCCTGAACATCAATGTCTGCCCCCTCAATCACAGCACAGCAGGTTCTCCTTAAATGCTTAGTCAGTGCTACGATATTCTCATGTTCTTTCATCAGTAAATCAATTCCATACATTATTTATCCCTCCTTAATCAATGTGAATGTCTGATTTCCTAAATATTTGTAGGAAAAACCGCTGCCCTCCAAAATACCTGCGACCAGCCTCTCCTTCAGGTCATAATAATGACTGACATCTCCTTGTAATGCTTCCCAATATGGCAAATGTATATCCACAGTCTGTTTCCATACTACTGCCTCCTGACTTATGGAAACCACAGTATTAACCCTGTCACAAGGCATTCCGTTCAATAGCAGATTATCTAAATGCCTATAAACTTCTTCTGCGCTTGTTTTCCCCGACAGTTTCCTGCTCCGTCCATACTCATATGCAGCATTCGCAATATCCGGCATACATTCAGAATGGGCATCCATCGTTGAGATGACCAGAAAAGCAAGGCGGTTTTCAGCGGCAGCGATTTTATCCTGTAACCAGCCGTGTATATTACTGTTATCAATCATATTTTCAAGACTGCCTTTCTCCACCGCCCCATACTTTTGTTCCATTTCGGAAAGAATGCCATCATCATACCCGTTTTTGCTTATCATATCTGATAATCTTTCAACTAGCCCGTTTTGGAACTCTATTTTTCCGTATAGCCAGTGATGAATCGAACCTAAAAATGCGCTCATTGCACTCCTCCTATGAATTCAGCTTTTTCAAGAGTTCATCGGAATCCAGCCCATGCACCATGCAGGCATCCGCAAGGCTCTCCATCTGTGAGGACGGGCACCCTAAACAGTGCATCCCCATCTGCATCAACACCTCTGCCGCCTCCGGTTTGGTTCTTAAAATTTCTCCAAGTAACATTTCCTTTGTGATTGCCATATTATTTTCCTCCCTATATTGTCAAGTGATTTTCCTTAAAAAATCAAGGAATTTATAGTTACATATCTCAGATGAATGAGCCAAGGAGATGGACATTTCTCTGTATCTGGTACGAAAATAGAGGGTGAAGGGTACACGAAGTAGAACGTCTTTGTTTTCGCTCTACATGGCCTTATGTATACCCATCCTTCTATGGCAGCGTACCTCCCGTGTCTACCAGGATCACCCTGCATCTCTGCCGGGGTCCTAACTTCCTTCGTCCCGCCTGTCCATAACCAGGGTGCCAGCTCAGCTCCTAACCAGGGTCATGCCCTATGGAAAATATTCCTGCCGGCTACCGGCTCATTCTTTGTATAAGTCTTACTGACCTGTCCCGTATGCTTCCCTCACCGGCACCTTTCGGTGGACGTTTTCCCGGATCGTTCCCCATACTTTCCAGCTTTCCTGCCACAGCTGGATTCAACCCTCAATCAAAATTTTTGGAAGTCCAGCCCAACTATGACAGGGCATTGCCTGCTTGTGGTTCATGTCCGTTTATTACGCTGCCTGGATCTGTGGCCTCCTGATGTCGCCCATCAGTTTTCCGGCATCATAGTCTACACCTTTTGTCAGTATCGTGTAGAATATCCTCAGGACCTTACACGCTACCGCTACGACAGACTGCATCTTCTTTAATGGGTTTTCTTTACGTGTCCGGTAATACCCATGTATTGCCCTGAACTCCGCATTCTTCCCAATCAAGGATATCGCTGCTTCATACAGCACATACCTCAGGCGTTTCCTTCCCCTGTAACTGATCCGGCTTTCGCCGTTATGCTTCCCGGAATCATTCGCCACAACCGCATATCCCGCCAGCTTCTGTAACTGCTTTGGGTTGTCAAAACGTCCAATGTCTCCCGCCTCCGCAATGAATCCGCTGACTGTTGCCAGGCCGATCCCCTTAATCCCCATCAGTTTATCAACATATGGGATTTCTTTCAGCTTTTCCTCTATTTTCAGGAGAAGCCCCTCCAGCCTTGAGGTATATACATCCATGTCAGCCAGAAGGTTTTTCAGTTCCATACGGGCGGCTTCCGGCGCTTCCGTACTTCCTACGCTATGCTCCGCAGCTGTTACCAGGGTCTTTGCCCTCTTCATCCCAGCGCCTCTCAGCTTTGCGTCCCTCCATATCCGGTCCACACCTTCCACCCCCAGTTTTCTGATGTCCTCCGGCAGCGGCGCCTCCTTCAGCACCATCCTCCCGCTCACCGCCTTCAAATCCCCATAAACGCCTTTATATTCAGGGAAGTAGATGGCGAACCATCTGGCCAGGCGGTTCCTGATCCTCGTGAGCTCCTCCTGCGTCTGGAAGCGCAGGTTTGACAGGCTCCTGATCTCTGCATAGATACCGGTTGGTATGTAAGGGTACGAGAACCGTCCCTCGTTGACAAGCGTAGCGATCGTCTTTGGGTCTTTACGGTCATTTTTGTTGGGGTTGTTGTCATCCAGTTCTTTTGATTTTTTCACGTGGTGGGGATTCACATGCACAGGCCTCATCCCGCTGTCCTGCAGGAATTTCCCCAGGGCAAACCAGTAATGCCCTGTCGGCTCCATGCCCGGTATTACGGCAGTTTTGCCGTATTTCTCCGCTATGTCCTCCATCCATGCTTTGAATGTCTGGAATCCGGCCTCTGTGTTGCTGAACTCCAGCGGTTTCTTTGTATACTCGTAGTTGCGCCAGTCAAATGCCCGGGCATAGTGGGTTTCACTTCCCACATCAATTCCAACAATCAGAGTTTTTTCAGTTATGGATGCAATTTTTGCGTTCTGTGTGTTATAATTCATCTTGGATACCTCTCTGTTCAATAAGATTTTTACTAACCCGCTAAGCCAGTAATCTTATTTTACTCTGAGGTATCTTTTTATCAACCACCCTTCTTGGAATTCCCTATATTTGAATTATACAGGAAGCTCCTATCTTTCTTTCCTGTTACAACACTTGCACTTCCTGATTTTTTTCGCCAAACTTTTCTTTTATCTCGGTGCAGATTTCTTCCCTGCTTATGCCTCTTTGTTCCTGCGTCTTAATCATCTTATACACTTGAAAAAGCGGTGAAGGTCCAATTTCCGAGCTGAAAAATCCGATCCCCTGATTCCATGCCAAAAGTTCAAACACATCATCCAGCGCTGCGGATTCAAGACCATAGATATATGCCTTTACCAGTTCCCGCACAGCCTGCCTCATTCTTCCTGCGCCAACTGCATTTGTCAGGGAAAGGAGCAGACGCATTTCATAGGGGAGAGTGCGCTTCTCACTCTGCCATGTTGCCTGCCAAAAATCCGCCGCGATACGCCCTAAGTCCTCATCAATCATAGGATAATTCAGCAATGCAAGCGGACGGTATGGTGCAGAGCCTTCCGGCTCTTTTTCCTCTGTCCGGTAAAACCAGACATGAAACTCATTTTCTGCCAGCTTCTCTGTATGATGTATATACCCCAGCATATCCATCTCCTTATATAGCGGGTAAGGTTCAAAAGTCTGTATGACCTCAATTCCCTCCCCGGCTTTTAGCGTCATGGCACGTCTTTGTAAGCCGGGAAAGAAATTTCCCTGCACATGGCGTACATCCACTTTGAAGAAGTCTTTCTTTTTATCCTTCCATTCCTCGTACTTTATCATGATATCCTCCTTTATTTATTTTCTTGCTTTGGTGATTACATTATAGTAAAATAAGCAGAGCAAGTATGTTTGAATTCAAACAAAGAGGTGAGATTTTGGAAAAATTTTTAAACGTATTAAAAAAATGCCCGCTGTTTGCAGGATTATCCGATGACGAGATTTTAACCTCGCTAAAGTGTATCGGAGCAAAAGTCAGAAAAAACGCCAAAAATCAATACATCCTTCAGGCAGGAGATTGTACGGACTGTATCAGCCTGCTTGCGTCTGGGACTGCTTTAGTCATTCAGGAAGATTTATGGGGAAACCGGAACGTTATGACAAATCTTATGCCGGGCGACTACTTTGCCGAACCCTTTGCCGCCATTCCTGATGCGGTTCTCAGCGTCAGTGTTGTTGCGACAGAAAATTGTGAAATTGTGGAAATAAATATGAACCGCCTGATTACTATGTGTTCCGCTGCCTGCAGCCATCATAACCGCCTGATTAAAAACCTGATTACAGCTTTTGCCCAAAAGACACTGTTGTTTAACGAGAAGATAACGCACATGAGCAAGCGAAAAACACGTGATAAGCTGCTTTCCTATTTATCTGCTGAAGCAGCCAGACAAGGATCACTTTCTTTTGACATTCCCTTTGACCGCCAGCAGCTTGCCGACTTCCTCTGTGTAGAACGTGCAGCAATGTCTGTAGAATTATCAAAGCTGCAAAAAGAAGGGCTTCTGAAAACCTTTCATTCTCATTTTGAATTAAGTCCAAATGCCACAAATTAAAACAGGTCAATCTATACATAGCAGATTGACCTGTTTACAAAATACATATTTGTTATCAAATCAGCGGTTGCCTTCTGCAATCCCATAAACGGATTGCAGAAGCATTTTTCCTGATGATGTCTTAAAAACACAATCTATAACATTTCTGATATTGGCTTCCTGATATCCGGATTCGTCAGCATTAACCAAATAATCAGCTTCCAGCAAAATCTGGTAATCAATCCCGTCAACCTCCTGAAAAGTATGATGATGTGCGACCAAAAAGATGATACGGTTCACCATCTCGTTCGACAGCCCTGTACCCTTCAGGAATTCTTCAGCTAATACAGCGCCTTCTTTTTCCTGAAGTTTTCCATTTGTATTTCCGTATTTTTCCCGGCACAAAGGACACGCAATATCATGTATAATAGCCGCAATTTCTATTATTCTCTGTTCATCATCCGCTACTTTCTCACACTCTGCAATCGTTTTTGCATAGGCATACACTTTCATAAAATGATTGATATCATGAAGATTTCCTTTTGAATACTTTACCATTTTAACCATGATTTCTGAAACAGTCATATCATTTCCTCCTGTTATCTATACATCGTCTATAACCAATAGTCCACAAACTTACCAGTCACATCGTACAATTAAAAGCCAACCTTATGGCGAATCGTCATCCAAAACATCAATCCGTTCTATTTTAAAGACATTTAATGTGTCCACATCAGGGCAGGCAAAAACCGCTGTCCCCTTCTCCTGTCCGGGTATTTCGCCGCCGTATCTTAAAATATCAATATATGGAAATGCAACATGCATAGCCATAGGACAGAGTTTTCCACGCTCTGTATCAAAATCAAAACTATCACCTATTTTGTGACCCCTATGACATCCTTTCGTGCCTTTTTGATCAATCAATGTGATCTGGATTCCAGGTTTTTTCATATTTTAAGCACCTCCAACTCCTTCTCAATCGGTATTCCCTTATATATATCTGTATTGTTTCTATTGTTTTCAATCAGGCTGCTCACAGTGTCCATGGCTTTTTTTGTACTGTCATACAGGCTGTTTCCCTCCATCAGTTTTCCCAATAAAACGGAAGAAAAAATATCGCCCGTACCCGGAAACCTGACCGGAATGTTATAAAAAGGAATTGTAAATCTTTGTTTCGTTTTATGATCGAAGCCTGCAACCACATCTTTGCCATCCTGCTGAATGCTTGTGATGATTACCGATTTTGCGCCCATATTACCAAGCCTTTGAATCATTTCATCTACCTCCGAGATTGTTGCAGATTCATGATACTCCACTCCTGTAAGTCTGGCCGCTTCAGTATAATTTGGTACAATATAATCGGCTACTCCTACCAGTTTCTTCATATGTGCAACCGTTTGCTCTGTAACTCCATTGTACAGGGTTCCTTCATCTCCCATAATTGGATCAACAAATATCAGGGTTCCTTTCATGCTTTCCTTTCGACAAAATTCTTCTATGATTTTTACCTGCTCCTCTGAAACAATAAAGCCTGTCGCTATCACATCAAAGCAGAATCCCAATTCCTCCCATACTTTAATAGTGTTCTTCATATAATCTGTTGTTTCAAGAATATCGAATTTGCCATAATCCAACGTATTTGATACTAACGCAGTGGGAAGATTATATATTTGGTACCCCATATATGACATCAATGGAAGCATGACCGATAATGCCACCTTTCCATATCCTGACAGATCATTTATCAACAATACTTGCTTGCCCATTTTCATCATGCCTTTCAGTTAATTCAATTCATCTATAATGAAATAATTATATACAGGGAGCAGGTTTTCGTCAAGATTTGTGTATACAAGCACCAATATATACATTAAATATCCGCCACACTCCGGAATTTTATGGATTTCTGTTACGTGACTGCTTTTATTGACTTTACCCATTTCACTCAATCCGAAATTCTTATCCCCTGTTCTGCAACTCCCGTAAATGTCTAAGCTGAGCTTCGCTTAATGTTCTCGGTTTCCCAATCCTGACAAGATTTTTGGGTAAAACATAGGTCTTACTTACTTCCGTCCATGACTTTAACCTTATTACCTCTGGAAACTCTTTACATAGCTTATCCATTTTCCGTATCCATGCCAGATTAGCTGTGTAAATTGTTGCTTCGCTTTCATCTGCATTAAAGTTGATAACAACCTCCTGCTCATATCTTGATAATTTCATTCCATGCTCCTTTCTCCAGTACCGAAACTGGCACCAATCCAATTTAACGGTACCCTTCCGGTACCAAATAAATATACTCAATCTTGGGCGGTTTTCTATCATTGCTGTTTTCCCCTTGCTGTTTCCTGACAGGCAACCCTTGTCGGCACTGTGTCGTCCAATATTGGCGCTCAAATTTTCTTAAAATTGGTCTTGGCGGTTTATATCAGCTTGGACAGTCATTCAGTTGTACTGTCATTATCCAACAAAACGCCCTGCTTTCCCGTATATCCACCATGTCAGAAATCTTCCAAAAAACAGATTTTTTCTATCATGCTGGAAATTTTCGGTAGGAATCCGCCTGTTTGTGTGATATTCTGTTTTCGTAAAGGAGAGATTTATCTATGAAAACGCAATTAAGCATACAGGAACGCCTGAAAGACCTGCGTGTAGAAAAGGGAATGACTTTAGAACAACTGTCACAGCAGACAAAAATTCCTGCTTCCACGCTTGGCTCTTATGAATCTGATGATTATAAAGAAATACCCCATAGGAACATCATCGAATTAGCAAAATTCTATGAAGTATCAACGGATTATCTGCTTGGTATGACTGAAAACAGACAGCTTGACAACATTGCCCTGTCCAATCTGCACCTGAGTGACGCTGCCCTGACACTTCTCAAAGACCGCAAAATCAACACACTGCTCCTGTCAGAGCTTATCACTCATGAACAGTTCCGAAAACTCATGCTTGACTTGGAGATATATGTTGACGGTCTTGCTGATATGCAGATCAAATCACTTAATTTTGTGGTGGACACAAGCAGAAAGGCACTGATGAAGCGGCACAATCCTGATGAATACAACCTGCAATTAAACACGCTGAAAGCACAGCACCTTGAACTGAATGAATACTTTTCCCATGTGATTGATGACGATATGCACGCCATTATCAAAGACATCAGGAATGCCCATAAAGGCGATATTGATTCTGCCCCTCCTAAGACCATAACCGAACATTGGGAAGAAATTCTTGAAAAAGCTGAAAACTTTGCAGGCACTTCCAAACAGAAACTTGCTTACATATTCACCCAGTTTCTAAAGATTAAACCAACCGAAAAGAATATTGATGATATGGCAGATATGCTTGGACAGTCTGAAATCTTAGAACCTGATGCAAAAAAACGCCGGAACAGTACGAAAAGGAAACAGTCTAAGGACTAAATAACTGCAAAACAAAAGGAACTGCATCTATCCGCAATTCCCTGTTACTGTAACCATATTTTATTATTCCTCTGTCTTAACCAGCTCCACCACATCATTCAAATTGCAATCCAGCGCATCACAAATCCGTATTAGTGAGTCCATAGAGATGTGCTGCCCCTTGTTCATGTTGGCAAATACATTTGTGGTAAGCCCTGCTTCAATACGCATTTGGCTCTTAGTCATTCCCCTCTCTAAGAGCAAATGCCACAGAGGTAAGTAACTGACTTTCCGCATAGCAACCCTCCATTGTTCGGCTAACTTTTCCTGCCCGTTTTCTGTATCTGTTTTGTTTATTCTATCAGAGATATTGCCTTTTATCAATCAAATCTTGACTGTTGACGGTATTTCCTGTTGTTTTGCCAATCATATTTTTGCTACACCTATTTGGGTATGAAGTGTTTCATGCCCTGGCTCTTTGCTCATGTGAGATAAAGAAGTAAAAGAAGTGTAAAAAATTTTGCCGTTCCCTATCCGGCTGACTGCCGGACGGGTCGGGCTTTAGTCGGGCAACTCTACCTTGCCGACAAAAGAGTAATAGATTTCGATTTCCTGTCTGCGGAGCTTCCCCCGGCGTTTCCCGTCAAGGGCTTCCGATTCGTGGATAACGATTTTCTCCACAAACTCCCGTAACAGGGTAGGGGTAAGTTCCTCAAAGCTGGTGTACTTGCGGACTACTTTCATAAACTTCTCGGCGTTTGCCGTGGCTTCCAGCGTTTTAGAAAGTTCGCTCTGCAAAGTGGCGGCTTTCTCTTTCAGTTCCTTTTGCTCGGCTTCGTAGTCTGCCGAAAGTTCCGTGAAACGCTCGTCCGATATGCGCCCGGTCACGCTGTCCTCATACAGCCGCTTGAAGATAGCGGAGAGTTCCGCAATCCGCTTTTCTGCCGCTTCCAGTTCTTTCTTCTTGGCGGCGTTGCGGCGTTTGCTCCCGTCCTCGGTCTGGTCGGTCAACAGCTTCATAAACCGGGCTTCGTGCTTGGCGGCGTAGCTGGTGACTTTCCGTAAATTCTCGGTCACTCCGGCAGTCAAGAGGTCGGTGCGGATAAAGTGCGCCGTACAGTCTGCCGTGCGCTTCTTGTAGCTGCCGCATATGTAGCAGTCCTGTTTCCGTTTATCCGTCTGATACCTCTGCTGGTACATGACGCTGCCGCAATCCGCACAAAACAGTATGCCAGAGAACAAGCCCACTTCATCATAGCGGTTAGGGCGTTTGCGCTGCTTGCGTAGCTCCTGCACACGCTCCCATGTGTCCTTATCGATTATCTGCTCGTGGTGGTTCTCGAAGATTGCCTGTTTGTCCTCGCTGTTGTAGATAATCTTGCTGCACTTGTAGGATTGGGTGGTGGTTTTGAAGTTCACAAGGCAGCCCGTGTATTCCCGGTTTTCAAGGATATGCACCACGGTGTTCGCCGCCCACTTGCACTCGTAGCCGGGGTGGTAGCGGCGGGTTCTCCCTGTCCGGCGGTATTCCAGCGTTCCCGGCGTGGGGATTTCCTGTTCCGTAAGCATACGGGCTATCTTGGTCGGTCCGTTCCCGGCAAGGCAAAGGCTGTAAATCTGCTTCACCACGGGGGCGGCTTCCTCGTCAATGATGAAATTTTCGTCCTCGTCCATGAGGTAGCCATACACGGGCTTGCTTGTGACAGGCTTCCCACTCATGCCTTTTGAGCGTTTTACCGCCCGGATTTTCTTGCTCGTATCCCTCACCAGCCATTCGTTAAAAATGTTACGCAAGGGCGCAAAATCATTCTCGCCCTGTGCGCTGTCTACGCCGTCATTGATTGCAATGAAGCGGACGCCGTTCTGTGGGAAAATCATTTCTGTGTACATTCCCACTTGTAAGTAATTTCGCCCTAACCTTGACATATCCTTTACGATAACCGTTCCCACAAGCCCCGCTTCAATGTCGGCAAGCATGGACTGGAAGCCGGGTCTTTGGAAATTTGCCCCGGAGAATCCGTCGTCCGTGTACCATTTGAGGTTGGAAAAGCCGTTCTGTTTTGCGTAGGCTTCAAGGATTCGCTTCTGGTTGCTTATGGAGTTGGATTCGCCTTGGAGCGTGTCCTCGTGCGACAATCTCGGATATAGGGCGGTAATCAGTTTTTGGGTGGTCTGTCTTGTCATGGTTTCCTCCATTTCCGACAGCCAGCCCCACTATTCCGTAGGTCTATTATACCATAGGGCGGGGCTTGCTGTACAGTCCTTTTTGTTACTTTATGGCACATAATGTCGGATAAATTTCAGCAAGGAATGTCACTTCACATGGCATGGGCGGCAGTTCCCCCGGCTGCGCTTTCCGCTTCCAGCACTTTCATCATTTTGTCGGCGGCGGTGGCGGTGGTGTCCTGTTTGAAGTAGCCGGAAACCACAAGGACGGTATTCCCCCGGCGTACCTCGGTCACGCAATCCGGGCGGCGGGCGGTAGTGGCGGCGTTTCTGTTGGGGGTGTCGGTCATAGGCTCTCCTTTCTGTTCAGCAGCATTTTAAGGCGTTCCATTTTCGCCTGTGCCTTGGCTTTTCTGAAATTCTCCCCGGTAATGCGGACGGGGGTACACATTTCCGTAAGACGGTCATATATCCGGGCGTGGGCGGTGTCCTCCGGGTTCTGCAATTCTTCCAGCGTCAAATTCGTTGTGACAATCAGCGGCTTTTGGCTGCGGTATCGGCTGTCAATCACGTTATAGACTTGCTCTAAACCGTATTCCGTGCCATGCTCCATGCCGAAATCGTCAAGGATAAGCAGGTGGAAGCTGCAAAGGCGGGCTATGTATTCGTTCCTGTCCTTGAAATTGGCGGCAAGGTCATTGAGGATAAGGGCAAAATTTGTCATGCAGACAGGCACTTCCAGTTTCATAAGGGCATTGGCGATACACCCGGCAAAAAAGCTC
>KE159638.1:437562-448487 GCA_000403315.2 Lachnospiraceae bacterium A2 | reverse complement strand
GCTTCTGTTACGCAATTAAAGCGGCTTTTGTGGGGGTAAAGGATAAATGTACCGCCTACCCGTTGAGGGCGGTCAAAAAAGCCTTGATTTACGGGGGTTTGGAATATCCTAAAGCGTGACATTTATCCCTCTGTTTCCGCTTGCGCTGTGTGGCTCTGATTCTTTTCATGCGTCCGGCGCAATCCGGGCAGTATTTCCCCCGGTTGGACTTAGGGAGAAAATACCCGCCGCACTCGGTACAGCGTTTCCTGTCTGCCCGGTGGAGCAGGGCGGCTTCCAGTTTCCCGTCCAGCGGCAGCACGGCGGCAATGAACCAGCGGCACAAGAGGGAATAGCTGATACTCTGCACACATACGCAAGGCTCGCCGTTATCCAGCAAGATACAGTTGCCGTTATCGTAGTTGCAGCACTCATGCACAAGCCGACACGCCGCCCGGTACTGGCGGTAGTCCATGTATGGTGTTTTTGCGCCCATGCCTTTAACGCTCCCTTTCCGGCTTCCTGTCCGGGTACAGCCTCCCGGCGGCTACGGCGGCATGGCTCTTTATCTTGATTTCTCCCCGCCCCTCGCTGGCTCTTGCGTTCTTATAGCCCTCATCAGAGAGGAAATAGCGGTGGTGTTCCCCCGGAAATCCCACGGGGCTGTCGCTGGTCTTTACGTCAAGGACAATCATGTGGCGGGTTTCGGGGAGAAAACGCTCCATGCCCGTCAAGTCATGCCCCTGCATTATCGGCTGTTTCGTCTGTGCCTTTGCTTCCGCAAGCCGCCGCCGGATAGAGTTTTCATGCCCCGCAAGGAAACGGGCTTTGTTGTCGGCTATGAACTGGCTGCACTCCGGCTCTGGTATCTTTTGCAGCTTTTCTATTGCGTTCTCCATGATTACCCTTGTCAAAAGGTCTTTAATCACGGGTACGGTTTCTTTCATGCCTCCTATGGTTTCCGCTTTGGTGGGTGCGGCGTACTGGTAAATCATTTCAAGCTCGCTGTTCGTAAATCTCATTGTGCTACCTCCTGTGGCTGTTTTATTATCGCTCCTGTTCATGCTTTTTCTGCTGGCTCGGTGCGCCCCTCAAAATCTGCTCGATATTTCCCTTGATTGTCTGTAATTCCTTTGTTTTTTCCCTCTTCTCCCGGTACTCGTTGTAAAGCGTGTTCTTCTCCCGTGTAAGCTGCTCAATCTCCGCTTGTAATGTCTTGGACGCTGGCAGCTTGGAGATTCCCTGTGCCTTGAAATACCGGGCGGCAGATTCAGAAATGATAAACTCGCTTTCATGCTGCTCCCGGTAGGCTCTCCGGGCTTTCTCCGTTTTCTGCGCTTTAAGTCCGTCACGGGCTGGCTTGGTCTTGATGTACGCCAATAGCTGTTTCTGCAAGTCTTTTTTCTCCCGTAAAGTGCTTTCCACGGTTTTCAGTTCGGCGTGGACGCTGTTCAGTCCCGCACTGGCGGCGGTAAGGGCGGCTTCCAGTTCTTCCGGGGAAGAAAAGCCGGATTCCTCGTATACGCTCATGGTCGCCGCCATTTGCTTCAAATTGTGCAAGGTCGCCCACTTCTCGTAGCCTTTCCCCTTGCCCTCGGCTCTCTTGGCGGCTATGTCTACCATGCGCTGTACTCCGTCATTCTTCGGGGCATTTATAGCGGCTTTATTGCGCTGTAAGCGGTCTTTTATGCTGCGGGGGTATTCCTCTTTGGGTGCGGGTGTTTCGGCGGCTCTGGCGGCGTTCTGCGTGTTTAGGGTGAGTGCTTCCAGTACGGCGGCACGGTCAAAATCATCACCCAATTTCCGGGCGGTGATTGGCTTTGTCCTGTCCGGCGTGAGATACGATAACCTCCCCCGGCTCTCCTTGACGGTCACGCCTTGCTGTAACAGCTTCCCGGAAAAGTCCTCAAAGGAAACAGCAGAGGACAGGGCGGTGCGGATCGTGCGCCGTAACTTCTCCTTGTCCGTTTCAAATTTCGTAAGTTTGGGCGGCTCTCCTGTGGCGGCAAGGGAAGCGTTCTCTTTATCCAGTGCGGCTTGTCCTTTCCGCTTCGCCCAATACTCACGCTCGGTAATGCGGTTCTTGCTCCCGTTCAGCAGGTCAATCTGATAGAGGTTTTCCCGGTGGCACATCTCCATGACTTCCGCTTTGAAATACTCCATAGCTGCGTCCGTACAGCGGTGCTTGCAGCCCTCCCTTGTGTCCGCTGGTCTTTCCATGTAGGGAAGCAGCGGCACTTCCGCAATCCGCAAAGAATTGATTACGATATGCACATGGATGTTGCCGCTGTGGTTATGCCCGTCCGGGTGGGTGCATACAAGGGCTTGGTGTCCGGGGAAATGCTCTTTACAGAACTGCTCGCCCAACTGTTGCGCCCGGTCTACGGATAGCCCATTGTCGGCAGCGTCACGGGGGTCAAAGCTGATGATATAGTGGTGGCTCTTTACGTCCTCCCGCTTTTGGTTCTTGCCGTATTTCAGATTGGAGCGCATACACGCTATGGCGAAATCTTCCCCGCCGCAATTCAGAGAGGAAATGCGGTAATCATCACGGAGAACAAGCCGCCCGTTTTCGTCCAGTGTAGGCTTCATGGTAAACTCGTCATGCTCAAAAGTTAGGTACTGCTCGGCAGCTCCATAGTCGGCATTTTTAGAGCTGATATGTTTGAACGTTGCCAACGGCTTCACCTACTTTCTGCAAGACTTCAAACTTCAAGGCGGCAAGTTCCGCTGTGGCGGCTCGCACTTCTTGGGAGAGGGCGTTATAAGGTGCGCCGTACTCGTTCAGACAGCGGGCTATCTGGTTCAAGTTGCCGCCGATTTTCCCGTATTCGGCGGTTAGCTTCCCAACGGCAGAAAGCAATTCATCATTGACCGTGGAAACGGTGATAACCGGGCGTATGCTTGACTTAATGAGGGCTTGCCGGATAAACTCGGCTTGGCTCATTTTGCAGAGGGTGACACGCTCGGAAAACTCGGCGTATTCTTCCTCGGTCAAGCGTGTCTTGATTACCCGGTGGCGGTGGGGCGTGTTGTATTTTCTCATGGGCTTTAACTCCTTTCTTTTTATGTTTTGCCCTCTCACCAATAGGAGAAAAACAGGAGGCAAAGCGGAAGTGTTTTTTGAAAAATCCGAAAAAAATTTTTGAGGGATTTTTCAAGCGGCGCAAGCCGCAAAAGGCGGGCTTGGGGTGGCAACCCCAACAAGATTCCCATAGGACAAAATGAGCCGATAGGCGAAATTTGGTACTGTGGTAGAATCTTGCTCTAAGAAAGTGGCGGCTTCCTCTGTGTGGGCTTCCGTCAATACCTTTAGTGCCGCAAGCGGGGATTTTGCCAAAGCTGCGGTGATATTTCTCTCGCTAATACCTACAAACCAGCAAAAAGGAAAATGGACGTTGATTTGTAGAAATTTCCCCTCTATTCCTTACAACACCACACAAGCCGGAATAGGCGGGAATTTTGAGAAATCTCTTTTTATCCCCCTTTGCACGGCATAATACTGGCGATTTCTGAAAATGCCAAAAAAAGGCGCAAAAAAACAGGAAACCTTTTTTTGATTTCCTGTCTTGGTGTGCCGTTTTATGTAGCGGCAATTATTCAGTTTTTCGGTATGGCTGTTCATCAAAACGGAACTTGAATAGGGCGGCAACAAGCCGAGATTTTATGCTGTCCTCGGTATCCCTATCAATATGCCCGTTTTCAATGGCGGCGATTCGGATACGCTTGCTGTAATGTCGTAAAACCTCGTCCACGGCTTCCGGCTCGCCACTGGTCGCCCGGACAATCGTTTCATAGGACAAAAGGTTCGGATTCCCCATGTGAAAGCACCTCCATTTTCCTTTGCAGGAGTTTTAACGTCCTGCGGATTAGATACCCGGTCGTACTCAGGCAGCGTCCGTACATTTTCCCGATTTCCTGTTGTGTATAATCCCCGAAAAAGTAAAGGAAAATGATTTCCCGGTTCATCTCCGGCAAAGATAACAGGGCAGCGGCAAGCTCCCCATTGGTGAGGATAACTTTCTGACCGCATACTGTAACGGGATATTCTTCATAGGGTGCTTCAAAATATTCGTCTGTTGTGCCTAAAGGGTAAAACTTTTCTTCTGTGAGGTATTCAAGGGATATTTCTTTTTGCCGCCGTCTGCTCCTGTCACGCCATGCGTTGATAGCTGCAAAGCGTATGACAGTCTTGCAATAGCCATTGAACGTATATATGATGTGTTCTCTGTATGCTTCTGTGCAAGGCATAAATGATTCCCCCTTTCTCCCACATGGGGTGATGCATGGTTTATAGTTACATTAATTTTAATTTCAGAAACTAGCGGCATTATAAGCTACTGCTACATATCGGAACTGATTTCTCCAAATTTTTCAAAGCTGTTTCCATATGAATTGATTTCATCTTGATAGATTTGGTTTATTTGTTCCAATATGTCATTCCGTATTCTGATAAGATGCTGAATGTCTATTGTGACATATCTCCCTGTTGTGGATTGCTTTATGAGTACTTTTTCATCTTGCAATACCTGTAAAGCCCTTTGCATTGTATTAGGATTCACCCTGGCTTGCTTTGCCAATTCCCGCGTCGGCGGGAGCTTTGCACCCGGCTCATAATATCCATTAAATATTTTCTTTAACAGTTCAATCGCAAGCTGGTTGTACCTTTTTGTATTGATTGCTTTAAGCATGGCATTACCTCTTTTTTATATGCTTGTCTATGAAATAGGAAATGACATAAATGCCTATTCCGACAGCTATTGAGACAACCAAATTTTGAGTATAATGTTTCAAACCTATAATCAATAAAACAATGGGAATTGCCGCTGTCTTGAATATTTTGTGTTCGTCCATAGTCTCCCCTTACAATTCCTTTCCGTTAAATATTTTAATTGACGATATTACAGACAAAAGCAATACTGCAAATGTCAATATCAACATTATTGGAAAGGTTATCTTTGTTAGTATTTCCATAATCATTGCCGTATTTGCCTTGGCAATCAATAACGGAAAAGCAATCAACAAAAACATAAATATTAGTTTTGATTTATCATATCCAAACTGATACTGTACAGGCATATAGACACTATAAAGAATGGTAGCGACAAAAAAGACAGGTATGACCAACTCCGGGCTCAGCCTGATTAAATTCGGAACAAATAATGTATCAATCCAATATGCTGTACAGCAAAATACAAACACAATGAAATATGCCAAATATTTACTGGCAACCTGCATATTCCGTGTATAAGGAAGCGTACATAAAAAACTTGCAGTTTTTGGATACTGGTATTCTTTCATTGCCAGATAACGGCATATCAGAAATTCAGAATAAATAACCTCAAATGCAAAAGCCAATGTTGACTGAACCATATTTACTTCATTTGATTTTGATGCAAATGCAACAGGCAGAACAAACACGATTACAATTATGAACAGTATATATTTTCTTAACAGCATAAAGTCCTTTTTCATTAGAGTTGTCATGACGCATCTCCCCTTTCTATCTTTCCAAGCATAATATTTTCAATTGTCGGGCGTTCCATTAAAGCGTCTGGCATGATTCTGGCAATCTCTTCCGGCTTATCGGTTAATCCTATAAAGCTGCAATCCATTGGATTCAGACTTAAAAACAGTTTCCTGCTCTCCGTATTCAGCAAACGGCTGTCACCTTTTACAATCCTGTACGCTTCAAGCAGAGTATCCTTTTTTTCTTGAAAAAGGATGCGCCCATTATCAATGAGTATCAACCTGTCTGCAATTTGCTCCAAATCAGAAGTGATATGGGTTGAAAAGAAAACAGCCCTGCCGCTTTTTTTAATGTAATCTGCCAGTATTTTTAACATCTGGCTACGAATTAAAGGGTCTAATCCACTTGTCGGCTCGTCCATGATTAAAAGCTCTGCTTTATGTGACAATGCCAATGCTAAAGAAAATTTCATCTTCATACCTTTTGACAAGGTGGAAATCTTTTGCTTGGGGTTTAATCCAAACTGCTCCATGTAATCTTTGTAATCCTGTTCCTGCCAGTTTTTATAAGCCGGAGCTACAATCCCTTTCATTTCAGACATACTAAATTCTTCATAGAAGCCGCCCTCATCTAATACAACGCCGACACGTTCCTTGAGCGTTTTTATATTTTTGTTTATATCCTGTCCAAATAACTTAATGATTCCAGAATTGAATTTCACAAGCCCTAAAATAGACCTGATTGTAGTTGTTTTTCCCGAACCATTGACACCTATAAATCCAGTGATGCTGTTGTCTGGCAGGGAAAATGAAACATCTGTCAATGAAAAATTTGTGTAAGACTTATTTAGTTTTGATATTTCTAAAATATTTTCCATATAGAACCTCCTCGTTTATACTTTCAAACCGTTTTATCCGCATATTATTTTAACCCCGGATATTTTTGTAAAAACACTTTATCTGCCGCCGATAATTCTTCATGGTATTTTTGATAGGATTCGCTTAACTGGCACATTGCCGGAATAAATATATCATCATATCCGCTTGCACTGTTGAACTGGCGCAATGCTTTTTCCAGACTGTATGCGGTAGATGCCTTATATTCCTCTGATTGCTTATAGGCAATGCGGCTTTCGATTATCTCCTTGTTATCAGCGATATATTTTTCTGTTTCATGGATAACTGCACTTACGCTGCGGGTTAGGCGTTCCATAAAACTTTCATCAAGAGTTATGGTTATCTCGTCAAGATATTCTCTCAAATCGGCGGGAATGTCAAAATCCACTTTATCCAAAAAAGAAACAATGGTATCATATGCTCCCTGTTGCCTGTCTGTGGAGACAGGCTCGTTAAGATACGGGGCAAAATGTAGACAGAGAAATTTCCCGTAATAACCCGGAAAAGCATTCATCAAGCGTTCCAATATGGTCTGCTCTTTTTGGAGCTGGCACAACCTGTTCTGTACCTGTTCCCAATCATGAGTTGATGCAAGTTCCTGAATCAATTTCTGTTTCTCTTGTAAAACGGTCATTTGTAAATTTCTCCTGTGGTAAATCTCATTCAGCACAGACACAGCGGTCTCGCCGAACAGAACATCTTGTATATCCGTAACTGATAACCCAAGATTTCTTAAAATGGAAATTTTTTTCAAACGGCGTATATCTTCCTCCGAAAAATCACGATACCCATTTTCCTGCACTGTTGGAGAAACAAGCCCTTGCTCGATATAGTATTCAACGGCTTTTTTCGTGACAGAGCATTCTTTGCATACAGCATTGATAAGCATAATTTTCACCTCCACAAATATGATAAACTAACCCCCAGGGGAATAGTCAATACATTTTGAGAAAAAAGACAAAGAATAGTTTTCTCCATTATGCCAGATATTAGAAAAATGCTATGAAAAGGTTATGTATGAGAGGAATTTCGTAGCAGTCGGCATTGTGGGAATGTGTATAACTGGCTATCTTATGGAATTGTGGGTAACTCTGTTTGCAGGACGTGGGAAAGCTGCACTTTAGCTTTTCCACGTCCTGTGAATAGAGTTATCCATGATTCCATAGCCTGTTATGCACATTTCCATAATGCTTGTCTTTTGGGTTTTGTTTCGGAATAGTGTGGTGCTGGCGGTCTATCTCTTGTTTTCGGTTGCTTGCTTCTTTACCATACATGAGCATTGGCTCCGGGGTTGTCGTTGCCGTAGCCTTCCAGAAGGTTGATCGCGCCCCACACGCCAAGGCCGGCGCCCAGCGCCACAACGAGGGTCTGCAAAACACCGATCGCACTGTTGAAAAATGCCATGACTTTGTCCTCCTTAAAGACAGTGAGCGGAGCCTTTGCCCCGCCCGGTTCGTGGAATGGTTTTGATGGTACAAAAGGGCGCCCGCCGCCCCGCACAGTCAGCCCGCCTGTTGGATGCCTGCCGTAAGGTAAGTGGGGGCAGCTTCATTACAGGCGGGCGCTGTTCCGTACAGGGAGGGAACGCCCGGACATGGAAAAAGCCCCGCAGGGGGGCTTACGGCGTGACGCTCATTCGTCCGCGTCGATCACTTCAAACTCGTCCTTCGCCCGCAGCTTCAGCCGGTGGTCCAGGAACTTCTCGATGTCGAAGCGGTTCTTCTCGTCACAGTCCGCCGTGTACTGGAAATTGGGGTGCTTCGTCAGGTCGTACTTGTCCGACAGGAACGGCCTCACGCCCCGGAGCTGGAGGATGCACTTGCCGCCGTCCAGCACCGCCAGCTCATCCACCGAGGCAAGCTCATGGCCCGTCCGCTGGTAGTTCACGCTGTGGGACTCCTGGCTGCCCTTGCTCACCCCGGTGTTGAACATATCTATGGTCTCCTTGCCCAGGGCGGCGGAAAGCTCCTTCAGAGTGGTAGGTTCCGAACCGCCGAGGAAGATGCGGGTGTCCATGTTGCCGATGATGGTGTCAGCGTTGTCCTTGTAGATGGCCTTTAGCTGACTCTGCGCCTGCAAGACCAGGCAGGCGGAAATCTCCCGGCTTCGGATGGTCGCCACCAGCTTCTCCAGGTTCGGTATCTGTCCAATGTTGGCGCACTCGTCAATGAGGCAGCGCACATGGACCGGGAGCCGCCCGTGGTACACATCATCGGCTTTCTCGCACAGCAGATTGAAAAGCTGGCTGTATATCATGCTGATGAGGAAGTTGAAGGTGCTGTCCGTGTCGCTCATGATGAGGAACAGGGCGGTCTTGCGGTCCCCCAGGGTGTCCAGCTCCAGCTCGTCATATCGGGTGATCTCCCGCAGTTCGGCGAATAGCGATAGGTAATCCTTTGATGTTATCTCCGGATTTTCCCCCGCCCTAAACCGGGCATGAACCTTTCAGCTCACCCGGCTTGCCATCAGGAACAGATTTTATTTCATCTCAATAACTCCCAACGTAGACAAGGCTTCTTAACTTATTAAGTTTTTCTTTCTGCTTTTGGTCAAGGCCTAGGATTTCCATGTACTTTCTGATAGTGTCAGGGTTTGTGGCATGAATCAGATGGTGTACATCTTCACATACCAACACCAAAGGTGTACCATTATCATTCAGTATGCGGCATATTTTGACAGCCCCATATCTCTGTTTTGAGTCCTCATATGCCTGTTTCACTTTCCGGCCGAATTCTTCAAACTCCTTTTGCTTATTTGAAGGTACACGAACCAGGGCCTTGTAATAAGTACTCCTTGGGAATTTCAAGGCACTGCAAAGCTGGGATACAGAGTAATCGGCCAGGTTGTTCTGGATAAAAGTCACAATTTCGGCTGTTGTTCTTTTGCGAATATGGCGGTCGCTTTTTTTAATATTTATATCCATTCCTTTCGCTTCGCTCAGGCACAAAACGTAATGAAAATGGTTTGCCTGAGCGTATTTTTTCTTTATAATTCTTCTTGTAGGGAGTTCGGTATACTACAAATCACGGGGAGGTGAGTGGGCTGTCCGGCTTGCCGGATGACCGTATATTTATATGTGTAGTCCGCCTTTTCAAGCACAAATAAGTGTGGCTCCTAGCACGTAATCTTATCTTTGTATAAACAATCTCGTTTATGGCTTAGGCGTTCAGTCAATGCCGTCTCTCCCTATAATCTTTGTCGAACCTTTAGGTTCTGAAAGGAGTCCCTATGGCTTTAAAAATCGTGTACAAAATCTGTTGTGGCATTGATGTCCACAAAACTTTTGTAGTGGCCTGCATTGCTTCTACTAACAGCAAAGGTGTGACCACCTATGAGAGCCACCGTTTTTCGACCTACACGAAGGGTCTGAAGGATTTGTTACAATGGCTTCTCGACCGGAATTGCAAAGATGTCTGTATGGAATCCACCGGTAAATACTGGATTCCTGTTTACAACATTTTGGAAAATGATTGTACGATCGTCCTTGCCCATCCCAAATATGTTAAGGCTGTCCGTGGAAAGAAAACTGACAAGAAAGATGCCAAATGGATTGCTGACCTGTTTAAGCATGACCTTGTTGCCGGTAGCTTTATGCCCCCCGCTGACATTCGTCAGCTCCGCGACCTTATGCGTTACCGTTTCAAACTGACCTGCTTTAAATCAAGTGAAAAGAACCGTTTGCAGAACTGTCTCACGGTTTCCAATATCCAGTTGGGAAACGTTGTCTCGGACACCTTCGGCAAATCTGCTCAGGCGATACTGGATAAACTTTTGGAAAATCCCGCAGACACTTCCTTTGACCTTGAACCTCTCGTCTACAAAAGTTTGAAAAAGAAACTCCCTGAACTCCGTGATGCCATTGACGGCTTTATCACACCGGGGCAAGCCGGTAAACTTAAGGTGATCAAAGGTCACTTTGAAGACCTTGAATCCCGGAAGGCAGAGCTTGAAGAACTCATTCTTGCGCTCGCCGCTCCCTATCAGCAGGAACTTGCCATTCTCCAAACCGCTCCTGGTATCAGCAGTATTTTCACTGCCATCGGAATCATTTCCGAGACCGGTACCAACATGGAGGCTTTTCCTTCGGCGAAACACTTGTGCTCATGGGCTGGTCTTACACCGACCAACAATGAAAGCGCAGGGAAGAAAAAATCTGTCCGGGTCTCCAAAGCAGGATGCTACATCAAGCCGCTGCTCGTGCAGTGCGCCAATGCTGTTGTTACCAGCAAAAAGCATCCCGAGATTCGCAACCGCTATCTCCGTCTCAAAAAGCGTCGCGGCCACAAGAAAGCAATCATTGCCATAGCAAGAATGCTTCTGACTGCATTATACCATATGTTGAAGAACGGAGAAAACTATAATGCGGAACTTTACCGGAAATCTGACCTGCCGCCTGCAGACCGTGAGATTACGATAGAGCAGGCAATCATCATAGCAAGGAATCAAGGTTATAAGATCAAGTCAGCTACTGCATAACCTTAACATTCTCAATATTCAATTTTTAAAGCAGCCACCGAAAGATGGCTTGTTTGTGATGCGATTAAGGGAATGGATAACCTCTACTTTTCATTTTCAATCTT
>KE159638.1:410115-436787 GCA_000403315.2 Lachnospiraceae bacterium A2 | reverse complement strand
TTTTGTTTCTGTTCCTGACTACAGCCCGTCCCTCCACCGCTTACTTTGTTCACGGCTTCACAGGTAGCATGGCTGCTCTTTCCTCCCGGATTAAGAACGGTTATACCGCACCTCCCATAAGGGCGACACGATTTTCCCGTTCAGTGCTTCATCGTGCGTATCCACTCCACATCCGGGGCTTTCCACGTTCCGATATTCCTATCTGTGCATAATACCCTTAACCCTGCCCTTTAGGCCTGTATGCTTGATGATGCCTGTAACACCATAGGGAATTTCATATCGACAAATCTTACTTTACCCCACATACGCCGTTTCCACGGCTATGGCATTTCTACCATATCCCGTTATAGACCTGTACATTCGGGCTTTTGTCAGCGGTAGTCAGCCGCATTCTGGACATAGGTACTTTATAGACCTCCGGCCTAACACCCCCGGCCACCTCTGGCTCGGTTTTGCTTTATCCCCAAAAGGGACAGTCGCAGGTGCAGACAGCCGACTTCAGCGTGCTGTGTCAGTTGTGGGAAATACGTCCCGTTTCTTCCAACGCAGTATCAAGGGAAGCGTTTCAGGGCGTTACCCCGTCATTCCACTTCTCGGAATATCAGTTAGAAAGGCCGTATCCTTTCCGTCACTTTTACCTCTTTGCAGGAAAATCCTACGCAAAGTTTATATGCGACAACGTGTCGCTGCACTGTCGAATGGGGCTAACCTCGCGCCGCATGAGATAAGTATGCTTTTTGCGGTCTTGCCTGCAACCACTTGTCAAGGTCTTCTTATACACTTTTCGCTCCTTCGCACTCGGTTTTCATCATTCTTTTCAGTTTTTCTCCTACTGTTTCTGTTGCTCCTTCGCTGAAATGAACCCCAACAAGGTATGTAATTCCACCAATTTTTCTAGCAATTCTCTGTTCTGTTATCATTTTATCTTCGTTCATTCTATTTTCCTCCACTAAAAAAGGTGGGGCAATATCTGTATTGCACTCCACCCAATAATTACAATGACTGTTCAGTTTTCTTTCTGGATTGATTGATGGATAATTCTTTCTGGTGTTTCTCATTTTCCATCATTCTTCCAAGTTCCTTTTTGTTGTATTCCAGTAGTTCAATACTTGATAGATTAACGATTACTTCTCCAAATGGTTCTCTGATTTCATCAAGTTTCTTTTCCAGTTGAGTAAGTTCCTTTTTCCATGCTTTCGGGGTAATCTTCTTATCTGGCTCAACAATACTTTGCTTAATTTTATTTCTGTATAAATCATAAGATTCCAATTCATAGATATGCTTTCTTTCATACGCTTTTCTAGCAAATCCTTTTAGTTCCCATTGCTCCTTATGATACTTGATAAATGGCTCATAGGATTCATACAAATAAAGCAATGCTTCTAAATACTGCATTCTGTCAGATACATATTCCCTTTTGGACTGCATTTCATTATATTTCTGCTCGTTAGTTAATTTATATTCCTTCAAAGTATCAAATGATGTAAGTTCATGCTCATGCACAAACTGTTCCATTCTCTCCCTGCTCTGTAATGTTGCTCTGTCTGTTACTTGCCGCAAATATTTTGTTCCTAACACTGGCAACTTCAATCTGTCATGATTTCTCTTTGATACCTCTTGAATCATATCAATGATTTCATTCTTAACTTTTCTGATTGCCATTGCAGAAAACAACTTAGCACTGGCAAGTGATTTCTTTGCTTGTGTGTAGGTTGCTTTTGCTTGCAGGATAATTGCATTCTGTTTTCTTATCTCTCGGTTGATATTTCCACGAATGGATTGAATGCCTGCTTTTTCCAATGCACTTGCCTTCTCTCCCAAGTGAATCTCTGGAATAATATCAAGTCCCTGCTCTTTGAAAGAACGATATTCCCAGAAGTTCTCTGTCATACCCATTTTCTGATTAACAGAATTGATGGTATCAGTAATATCCTTTCGCCATTTTTTCGCATTCTCCCTACTGTTCCAATCATTCGTATCTATCGTTTTGCATTTCCATTGTTTTCGGTTCTGCTTATCTACTTTCTGCACTCCAGTCTTTTGGTCTATGATAGGAATTCGTTCTCCGCTTTCGTCAGTTAAATAAACCTTTTTCTGTTTTGCCATCCATTTTCCATTTTCATCAATGCTTCTCATGGTAAGCAAAATATGACAATGCAAATTTCTCTGTCCTGTTTTTTCATTTTCAGAATCATGAATAGCAAACTGGGCACACATACCCAAATCAACAAAGTTTCTTTTCACATAATCTCTCATAACTTCTGTTGCAAGTTCATAACTCCATTCATTCGGCAATTCCACTTTGTAGGTTCTTGCAAGCTGTGCGTCAGAACTCTTTTCTATCATTTCTACTGAATTCCATAATACACTAGCGTTTTCATATTCCTTTGGTGCATTCTCTGGTAGCATAACCTCGGTATGTACCAAGTCTTCACTATACTTTGGATAATAAGTATTCCCATCATATTCATTATACATTTTCTCCCTGCTGATATAGGATGATTGTTCTACAGCTGAATGACCACCATGACACTTTGAACTCCTACCACAAATCTGTGCTCTTGTACTGATGTTCTTAATTGCCAATCAACCACCTCACTTTCTGTAAATGATTGCATTTAAGAAAAGACTTTGTGGATGATGAAGGTCTGCTCTTTAGACCTTCATCATACGCAAAGTACATAAAAGGGTAGCGAAGCGAAGGGGAAAGATTATTTCCCCTTATGGCTGACAATGTCAGACATCCTGCTCCATGCAATGGTCCTCGAAGAGCGCACATACCACCCTCGGTGGTATATCTGTGCGCACCGAGAAAATCTCGGTGAAAAGGTATGCACTGGTCGGCACTTTCTCTAATCACTTTGATTTTTCCCATAATTTTGTGGAAATATGCGTTTCATTTCCTGCATTTCCTGCACTTTCTCTCTTAACGATTTCAATAATTCTCTGGCATTGCTCTGACTTGATTGCAGCTGCAAGAATTCGATTTAATTCATGCTCATCAAATCCATAACACTCTGGAAAATACTTATGAACAATTCCCCCCATCATGTACTTATGCTTGTTTTCATCTGACCTTTTCTTTGCTGACTCCTTTCTTTTGGCTTCTGCAAGTCTTGCTTTTGCTTGCTCGACTTGTCTTTCTGCTTTCAAGATTTCTGGTGACTTTGTTTCATTTTGAATCATTGTTGTTCTTCCTTTCTTTTCATTTTTTACAACAAAAAAGCACCTAGGAAATAACCTAAATGCCTTTCTATCATCAATTCTATATTCAATTTGTTAATAAATTCATTAGTTCGTGGTGGATACTAAACAGCAATTTAGTCGTCATCCCTACAAACTGAAAGTTATCTCATTCTATCTGCTAATATTTTATCAATTATCTCCTGCACATCTGCATTTAGCTCTAATCCAATCAAATTAGGATAGAAAATATAATCCGAAACATTAATAAGACCTGTTTCTTTTGCTAATACATCTAACTGATAATCCATTTCTGACTCGCTGTATTCAACATTTGCAATTTTCTCGACAATAATAGCCAGTTCTTCATCACTCAATCCTTGAGCCTGTGGAGTAGGCAACAAAAATCTTTTGGCTAATTCTTCCAAACTTGTCCATCCCCAATATTCTTTGCATTCATTCGCAGATAAATCACTTTTTCCCGTTATTTCTCTTATCTCTAATTCTAAACGGGCAATATCATCACTATCATCCGGTTCTGCTAGTTTATCAATTAAATCCATAACTTTTTTAAGTTTTGTTTTTTCGTCCATAGCTTTACCTCCGTTGCTATCCTTTAATAGTAAAATTCAAATTCATAAGCCCTTTCAATCTCTCCACAAGACTGAAAGTTTCACCTCTATGACTTAGTTTATTTCTCATAGTAAAATGCTCTGCTATACAAAAAATGTATATTAGCTTCATTTAGATAATCTTCATATTTTCTTTTTCTTCCATCATCTACATATCTATTATAGCATTCGTACAGGATTCTATAATAGTTCAGTTGATTTATCAATCTCTCACTAACCGTTTTTTCTTTTAATATATCCTCACATTTTTGAAAACAATCAACTATTGTATTATCTTCAATTATGCATCCATCTGGAAAATGATGTGCCCCCCAACCTAAAATATCCAAGTATGAATCAAACAGCAAATCAATTGTTTTCTGGTCACACTTCATACTTGAATAAGCAATCTCAAGGTATTTTACTGCCGCTTGATATCCCTGCTTATGATTTCTGAACAACTCATAATACCATCTGCATTCTGGCATTTTCTTCTCTTCGCAACGTGGTGTAATCCACATTAGGATATACTCTTTTAATTCGTATGGAATATCTGCATTTCCCCGGTCTTTCAAAGTATCCCATACATCACTATCACAATAATCCGAAAGAAATTGTGTTAATATTTCATCTTGATTTTCGTCTGACATTTCTCTTAGATGACCAACGATTGCTTGCATTTCTTTGTTTGCAAGTTTTTTTAACCCGTTATGATAAATGGGTTAAACCAGATAGGGATAAAAAATAGATATGTATCGGCAGGAGCATAGATTTTCTCCTGCCACGCCTGTATTTAGGCGGTTTGACGTTTGGTACGCTGCGTATATTCTCGTTCCATTTCCCGCATTTCCGCATCCGTGGGGATGTCCACAATCCCGACATAGGAATAGTAGATGTCGATTTGCTGTGTCCGTTTCCCGTCTTTTTTCTCACGCTCATGGACTACGATTTTATCCACAAATGCGTTTAGGACTTCGGGCGTCAGCTCGTCGATGCGGGTGTATTTCCTGGTGACGGCTATCAGCTTGGTGACATTGGTCGCTTCCGTGTCGGCTTCGCTGACCTCGGCTGTCAAGGTTTCGATTTCCTGCTTTAGCTGTTCCTGCTCGGCTTCATATCCGTCCGACAGCTTGTAAAAGCGTTCGTCATTCAGCTTTCCGTTGACATTATCCTCATAGATTTTGCGGAACAGGCGGTCAAGCTCCTTTATCCGCTTTTCGTCCTTTTCTATCTGTTTCTGCTTTGCGGATAACTCGTATCTGCGTTCTGCAAGGGTGGCGTCAATCTGCTGTCGGATAAACACACGCTCAAACTGCTGTAAATAGGAGAGGAACTGCTGGAGCTGTTTCAGAACTAATTGTTTTAATGCGTCCTCTCGGATATAGTGCTGTGTACATTCCTTTGCCCTGCTCGTCCTTTTATACATGGAACAACGGAAATGCTCATATCCGTTTGCTGTGGCTAAGCTGAGTTTCGCCCCGCAGTCGGCACAATAGAGCAGCCCCGAAAAGATACTTGTCGTTCCGCTTTTGGTCGGTCTGCGTTTGTTCGCCCGTATCATCTGCACTTTTTCCCACATATCCCTGTCAATGATGGGCGTATGGGCGTCCTCGATATACGTCCGCCTGTCCTTTGCGGTTGGGATGCGTTTTTTGCTCTTGAAGCCTAAACGGGTGGATTTAAAGCTTTCCGTCACGCCGATATATGCCACATTTTCCAGAATGGATGCAATCATAGACGTTTCCCAGTTATAGGGATGTTCCGATTTTTTTGCAACGCCGATTCCCTTTGACACCTTGTAGGCTGACGGGGTAAGCACCTTGTCTTCCCAGAGGGCTGTGGCAATGGCTGACACGCCTTTTCCCTGTATACAGAGTGAGAATATCCTGCGGACAACTGCCGCCGCTTCCTCGTCCACAAGCCAACGTGTTTTATCGTCTGGATTCCGCAAATACCCATAAGGCGGTGCGCCCAAATGCTCGCCTGCAAGCCCTTTCGCTTTCTTGACTTCCTTTACCTTTTTGCTCGTGCTTTTGGGATACCATTCGTTAAAAAGGTTGGTAAAGGCGGCAAATTCGTTGCTCTCAAGGCTGCCCGTGTCCACGTTGTCCATGATGGCGATGAACCTCACGCCCGCTTCGGGGTAGATGATTTCGGAGTATGAGCCGACCTCGATATAGTTCCTGCCGAAGCGTGATAAGTCTTTGACAATGACGGTCTTTACAAACCCTTTTTCAATGTCCGACGACATTTCCTTAAAGCTTGGGCGGTCAAAATTCGTACCCGTATAGCCGTCGTCCACGTAGAATTTCGGGTTAGGGAAACCGTGTTCTTTTGCGTATTTCATCAGATATTCTTTCTGGTTTACAATGCTGTTGCTTTCACCTTCCCGCCCATCATCTTGGCTTAATCTACAATATAATGCCGTGAATTCTTCCTGCTGTCTTTTCATAAAGCTCTCCTTTCCGACAGCAGACACGGTATTGTGAAGTGTAGGTACAGTATACCACATCTGCCCTTAAACTTCAACGCTTTAAAGTGATAATTCTTCCGCTGCCTGTTATTCCCCGTCGTCATCACCCCAATTCTCATTATCATAAAATCCATATCCCTGTGCGCTGCGCCGAAAAATATCCGTAAGCATTACAAGCAAGTCCCGCCCGTCTTTTCGGAAATGGGCGTTGACGGTGTATTCCGTGCCGCCGATTTTCTCGGTAAGGCTCATCGGCTCTGGGATGCGGACAAGGGGCGTGACGTTCTGGACAGGCGGCAGAGGGGGATATATTTTGTCTGGATTTACCATAGGGACGTCCTTGTATTCCTCCATAATCGCCTGTATTTCTTCCTCGGACAGTCTGCTCATCGCAATGGTTCCTCCCTCCTGCGTGCTGTTTTAACTGGCTGTTTCTGTCGGTTTGACCGCTGATTTTCAATCGTGTCGTAGATTTGGTTTAAGCAGTCATCAATGTGTGCGGAGCGTTTTTCAATCCTGTCTGCATATTTCAGCCGCTTCCTAAGCTCCGTTATCCGCTCCGTCACGCACCGTTTTTCTTCCCGAATTTTTTCTTTTTCGGCTGGTGTGGCACGGCGTACCTTGTTCCGCACGTGCTGGCGGTAGTCAATCAGTTTATTCATTTCGGTCTGGTTTTTCTCCCTGTCGGCGTGTAAGTCGGAGAGGGTGGAAATGTTATGCTTGGACATATACCGTACCTGTGTGGTGATTTCATCTAACTTCCGCAATTCCTCTTTCATCAGCGGGCTTGTCGGCTTGTAGTCCGTGCCTTTGGGGAATATCCCCAACTGATAGCACCAGTAGTAATACAACGCTAAAATCCCCGTGGTTTTTTGATGTGGTTTCCATGCATTTTTATACTGCTCTGGCATATGGGGAGAGTAGGAAATCTTTGCTTTGTAGTTCCCATATCGGGAAGCCCCGCCTAAACATGACTGTATGAAATTGGGGGTTAGCCGCTCGTCAAGCGTGTCTAATCTCGTGAAATGTTTGTATTTCGGCAGCTTCATTTTCCAATGGCTGCCCGAAAAATCAACCTCATATCCCTTATCGGCAAGGTATTTCATCATGTGCTGTAAATCCCTGCTCCCATTGATTGCCTCCCTTAAATCCTCCCGATAGACATTGTACCGTGTGGGTTTTCCGTTCTTTTCGTCCAGATAAAGCGGTCTGGATGGTGCTTTCTTGGGGTTTTCAATCACCGATAAACCGTACTCTCGGCATAAGCGGTCGGACGCTTCCCTCAACCTTTTCTGTTCTGATTTTGAGTAATTATATTTCTGTCCGTCTATGAAAGAAACAGAGTTGAAACAAAAATGATTGTGCAGATGCCCTTTGTCAAGATGAGTGGCAACAATTATCTGGTATTTATCGCCCCACATTTCCCCTGCTAATTTTAATCCGATTTCGTGGCAATGTTCGGGCGTTACCTCGTCTGGTTTGAAGCTCTGGTATCCGTGCCATGCAATATATCCGCCTGTCTTTTGGTACTGCTTCTTTGTCAAAATCATCTGTTGCAAGGCGGTTTCTTTCAGAGCGTTGATTGCGGAAACATACTCGCCCTCGTTTGTTTTTAACGGATTCTTCACATAGGAGAACACGTCAAAGAAGTCCTGCATATCTTCATTCGGCATGGTCTTTTCTGGATTTTCCACATAATCAATGAGGTCTTTCAGCCGCCCTTTGATATGCCATAAGCTCGTTGTTGCCATATCAGACCGCCCCCTGTTCCATCAGTTCTTCTACATTAAATCGTAGTGGGAGAGTTATTTTCTGTTGCAGTTCTAAGATAAAATCCTCAATCTCCTTACAGATTTCGGCGGCGGTTAGATAGTAGGGAACACACTTTTTGAAAGCGTCATGCACCTCATAGAGCTTGTTTAGCAGTTCCCAAAACTCGGTTTTAGGCTGTGGCTGAGGGGCGTTTCCCTTGCATAACTGGCGCATAAATTCGGCGGTGGACAGACCGCAAGCGGCGGCGCACTGCTTTAATTTTTCATGTTCTTCCTCGTTCAATCGGACAGTAATCGGGACACTCCGCACAACCTTTTCTGATTTTTCTCTGCTCATTTTCCTCAATCCTCCAGTCTTATTTTTCTTTCTTCGGGGTAAACAGGGGATGTCCCCTGAGTAAGTTACGCCCACTTGTTTTGTGTGGGCGGGATTGTGGCTGACACAATCCGATGCTCGCTATCTCTGTGGACAACGCCGCAGAGCATTTTTCCTGTGCAGCAGTATTCTTCCATACCTGCCTTACCCGCCGAAAAGAAAATCCTATGTCCTTTCCACCTCCGTTCTGGATTCGATTTTTCTTGACTTTTGGATAAATGAAAAAGCCGCCACACCGCACCACGAATGACAGGAGTGTTTTCTCCTGCTCAGATTCGCAATGCTATGTAACGGCTTTGGGATTCAAAACCTTGCTGCCATACGCCAGCCGAAAAGGACGACTTACGTTCGGCGGCAGTCAGCCTTATCCATTGGCTGACATTTCATTCTTCCATCTATGTGCTATTTCATTTTCAATCTTCCAATTCCCTCATGGGTATTTCAGAATACCATAGCGGCTGTACCCATGTCAATACTTTGGGCAAACTTTTTAGTATTCCCTGTGGACGGGAATTTTATTCATATAATTTTAAATTGGGTGGGGAAATTTTATCCCCCACCCAATAGCCCGCCAGAAAGCTGCCTTTATTAGCTGGTTATAAAATCTTCCGCAGCTTTTTCCGCAGATGGTCTAGCCTTGCATAGATAGCACCCGTTGTCAATCCCACAAGCGGGGCGATTTCCTTTGTGGAATAGCCCTGCATTTTCAGCAGGATGATTTGCAGGGTACGCCTGTCCACCGTAAGCAATGCCCGATACAGAGTTTCGTCCTCAATCTCGTCCAGTAAATCAGCAACCGTCTTTAGCTCGGTATTCTGTTCCCTGTCTGCCATCCCCTCAAGGTATTCACCGAAGTCGCTTGTCCAATGGTAAAACCGCCTGTTGGAATTGAAGTCTGCCCTGTCGTCTGTGCGGATTTGTTCAATGGTGGTTTCATCAACTCCGTGTTCCCTCAATATTTTTTCCTCGGCTTCTTTCCAGATAAGCCATTTCCTGTTCTCCCGTCCGTTGTTGTATGCCATTCTTTTTTCCTCCAATCTGAATTTTTGAAATGTAATAATCCAGATTGGATAGGCGGCGAACGGCAGCCAACAGCGGAAACAGCCCTTCGGCACATTCCGATAAAAAACGACAAAAGAAAAACCGCAAAGGTTCCGTGACCTTTACGGTTTAGAGAGATTTTAGTTCCAATATGTAGAAATATGACTTCTACTTGCAGGGTACAAAGCCCCCATGTACTGACGAGGAGTTTTTTAACAGGCTGTCCGCCCATCCCCGATATGATATATGTAAATAGAATTTGCTATTTGCAGGCAATAAAAATCCCTCCAAACTTCAAAAAGCGAAGTCGGAGGGTGGTCAGGGTATGACGAAATAGCCCACCCGAACATCGTTTTTTTTATTTGGTGGGCTTGTCCTACCTATGATTATAGAAAGAACAAAATATGTAAAAAATATCATTACATAAATAGATAATATATCTATAAATTTTGGCAAGCACTAAAATAAATGAATTTCTTTAATAAACCAATACCCCGCTGTGAACAGCGGGGTATTAACTCTCGTGATAATCGCCAAATATCCACGCAGACACATTTGCTTGAGTCGTTTCTTTCTATTTAGCTTTTATAATAATGGTTTTTACTGGCTTGGAATTATAAGTGAGAGTAAAATTAAAATTCCTGCCGATAGAGAGCAGTACAGAACCATTTTTTTTCTTTTTCCCTATATCATGTATATTTAAATTTTTGCCGATAATTTGGAATGCAAAGTCTTTTGGCACTTTTTTAAAATATACATAATCTCTATTTGAAGATTTGATAATGTACCATTTATTCTTAGTGCATCTTTTTTTAATAACTTTCTTAATTCCGACAGGGACATCTTTAAGCTGGCAACGCTCAATATCAGTATACTCTTTTTTCTTGTGAGGTTTCGTATTTTCAGTGGGGTGTTTTGGAACAAAACCAAGCATATCTTTCAATATTTTATTCGCTTTCTTTTTTGGTATCCGTTTCAGCCTGCTAATATCTCCAGCTTTATTTCTCAACAGACGTATATCAATTGTTCCATCAATATCCACGAAGCTGTATTCAAAAGAACGGTCAGCCCTTTCATCAAAAAAAATACGGATACGCTTATTTTTATAAAAGAACGCATCATCTTTCTTTATAATACCTAATTGGGCATATTCAGAAACATGCTTACTAGATGGCGTACCCTTTGCAGATGCAGCTATTGGCATAGAAACCATGAATATAAAAATAAATATTGTAACTATTGAAAAAATTGTTTTTCTTTTCATTTGAAATTATCCTCCTTTATCCGCTCTTTATGGCATACCAGTTTCAATACCATGTTTCCATCATAAAGCTATTTCTGTATATGAAACTTGCGAATGGTTGTATAAAATTTTCAGTGAAATATTCCGTTCAATTTCAAGCAATACATAATTTTTAGTTGAAGTACCCATATCATATATTTGTAAAGTCCCGCTATGGCTGTCAGCATAAATCTCTGGTTGGAAAGCATAATTGGCAGTCAAACCATTAAAATAAACATATTGATATTCCTTGTCATTAATCACATACCATTTTTCATCATCACAAGAATTTATGGCATCTATAACCTTATTCGGAAGTTCTTCTTTTGCTAATCTGGTTATCACACCCGTATGCTGTTCTTCCGTCTGCCCATCCAACTCGCTATCTTCAAAATCACTAAGGATTTCATCTGCTTCTTCTTTTGTGAGATACTCAATTTTTTTAATAGAATTATTTTTTGACCGTATTAACCGTATATCAACGGTTCCTTCCTTATCAAAACTGAAAGTTTCAAAAGATTTGTTTTCCCTTAAATCCATGAATATGCGGATGCGCACGCCTTGGTAATAATAAGCTCCATTGATAACTGTAATTCCATGATGTAAATACTCACCATCTTCGATTTCAGTTTTTTCCAAATAATTTTTTTTGTCTTCCGTAATGTGGGCTTTAGACATTGTACCAGCATCAGTACCTGCCACTTTAAAATCATTTTGTGCAAATACTGTAATCGCGCCTGCTAATAAAACCACTGTGCAGCCTATGCTTAAACAAGTTGCTTTTTTAAACGTCATGATTGCCACAATCCTTTCTTGTATGGCGTTCTTTCCAAATCCATTTGAGATAAACGACCAATGATACTGCTTTTCCGCCAAATCTACAAGCGTCGTAACATATTCCTTTTTTGCTGTTTCTCCCAAAAGAGCAACCACTTTTTCATCACATGATAATTCAATATCACGGTTGAGAAGCCGATACATTATCCAAACGAAAGGATTGAACCAGTGTATGCTCACCACTATAAGGATAATTATTTTCCAAAGATTATCCAACCGTTTTATATGTATCATTTCATGCGTAAGGACATATTTTATTTTCGTGTTGTCCGAAAGTTTAAAAATTTTCGGGAATATAATTTTAGGTGACAAAACTCCATACGTTAAAGGTGTTGAGATTCTGTCCGATACCAATAACTTTACACGTTTAGGAATCGTTGTCACTGACCTGAAATAATCATCGCTTTCTTTTGAAATAGGTAATGCTGTCCGTATTTTTTGATATTCTCTCCAATATAATACCCCGAAAATCACAAGCATGACTGCCATACCTGCTGCCCAAACAATCGTCATCCATGCGACGTTGTTTAAAGATAATGCTACTGTTGTATCAGTAATTGGTTCTTTTAATGTTTCTGTTATAAGCGGACTGTTGGCAGTATTATAGTGACCGATGCCACTATCCGCTAATTTTGTCATAGGTGAAGCAAGTCCATAATGCATCGGTAAGTCAAAGGGTATCAGCAATCTTAGTATTGCAATATTCCACAACAGCACAAAAAATTTTTTCGGCAGCCTGTTTAAAGCAACAAAGCGCAAAATAACAATCAAGATAATCAATATACTGCTTGAGATGCTCATTTTAAGCAACATACTTTTCACCTCATTTCATCTGGTTTATCAAATTCTTTAATTGCTGCAGTTCATCATGTGTCAAGGTTTTTTCAGACAACAAAGCGGCAAAAAATTTTTTCTTAGAACCGTCAAATACCCTTTCAATCAATTCCGCTGTTTCATATGCCTGTACGTCTTCTTTGGAAATCATTGCCTTGCAGATAAATTTAGGTTCAATTCTTTCGATTGCGCCTTTCTCTATACATTTTTTTATCACCGTGTAAGTTGTATTCCTATTCCAGCCAATTTCCTCTTTCAGTATTTTTGAAATCTGTCCTGCTGTAATGTTTCCCTCTTTCCATAATACTTCCATCACTTTTAATTCTGAATCAAATAACTTCATCCTCATTCTGCACCTCCTAAAATGACTATTGCAATAGTTCTTTTTGAGTATACTATCACAATAGTCATGTGGTGTCAACTATTCAAATAGTCATTTTGTTATATTATGAGCAACTATGATATTTCAAAAAATCAAAAACCTATTCTGGTGTTTTTTATCTAACCTTTTTTAAAGTAATTGCCTTATGTAAGGCAAAGGAACAGACAAAGGATTAAGTCCCTCTGGTTTCCTTTTGCCCTGCCCTGCTAATAGTTTGGCACTCCGTAGCCGTATATTGAGCCACTCCCGACTGGATAGCTCTGCTGTTTGCAGGCATCCCCAGAGTTACCCTCCACGGTGTAGACCGTTCCATTCTCGCATCTCTCCACGATTCCCACATGGTCGATTGAGCCGTCGCTCCCCCAATCAAAGAAAATAAGGTCGCCTGCCTGCGGCTCATAGTTCTTATCCTGCCATTGCCTTTTGCCCTTGAACCAGTTTACACCGTCCGAGCAGAGGGAGAATTTCGGGATGATGCCGCTTTCCAGATAGCCGCACTGGTCGGCACACCACGATGCGAAGCAGTCAGAGAAGATGTCCTATACCAGTTGGTATTAAAACAGCTTCAGCATTTCCTGTCCTATTTACAGCAGTTTGAAAGGGTATTTATCCGACAGCAGATTGACACTACCCTTGCGGAACGCCGATACGAGTTATACGCAAAGCAGAAACAGATTGAAAAAGACGAAAAGCGCATGGAAGAACTTGACCGCCTGTTCCGCAAAATCTATGAAGATAATGTCAACGGAAAGCTGAATGACGAACGCTTTTACAAGCTGTCAGATGGTTATGAAGCTGAGCAGGAACAGCTAAAACACAAAATCGAAACCTTGAAATCCGAAGTCAGCGAAGCCGACACAGAAGCAACCAATGTTTCCAAGCTAATTGCCGTCACCAAAAAATATACTCGTATTGACGAGCTAACGCCCGAAATCTTAAATACCTTTGTGGATAAAATCGTAGTCCATGAATGCGAGAAAAAAGACGGGAAACGGACACAGGATATTGACATCTACTATTCCTATGTCGGGATTGTTGATATTCCAACGGATGAAGAAATGCGGGAAATAGAACGTGAATACGGAAAACGTACCAAACGTCAAACCGCCTAAATATAGGCGTGGCAGGAGAAAGTCTATGCTCCTGCCCATACATATCTATTTTTATCCTTATCTGGTATCAATCAACTGTCATATATCCATTTGGGATTGCCCTGTATTTTGCCATAGTCCTTTACCTCCTGAAACATATTATAAATCATTACGCAACGTAACAAGCAAGACTTTTTCGGAAAATTTTTAGGCGGCAATTTTCTGCCGCCTTTCTGTACTTATGCAAAAACAATTTCCTCGTTCACAATCTGTCTCGCACATGCCCTTATGTTATTTAAGTGTTGTACCCATTCTAAGGCATTTTCTTCCTTTAGGCGTTCCGTTATGCCCTGCGCTTGTTTCATGCCCTCTATGAGCCTTTCAAAGCGTTCCTGTGCCTGCCTATCGATGTCGGCAAGGTATGTATTCAGCTTGCCGTTTGTGAGAAGATTGGTGTATGTAACCTTGCGATACTGCTTCAGATAGTCCAGATGCCGCTGTCCCCATGTGCCTATCGGCTGTTCTTCTTCGGCGAGTACAGTCAAGCATGGTATTAAGTAATCTCCTTGCCGCTCATATTTGCCGCCCAGTTTCTCAAATAATATATTTGCCATTTTCTATTTTCTCCAGATAAGATATTCACTCCACGTTGTTATGTCTACTGTCTTAAACAAAATTTTGAGTTTTCTCCTTATCTGGTTTCATTCATATCCAAATATTTATATAAACTATTACTGAAATCACAATATACCATTCTGTCTCCTTAAACCTCAAGGCTTATGTACTGTTCGTCATATAACTAACAAAAGAATCTATTCCCAAAGTGCATTTATTTTATCTGGCAATAATTCTATCTCTGTCCCAAGCACAGCAACATCATCTTCATCTATTAGCACTGGTACATTAAAGTAGTTTCCCTTATTATCAATTCCATAAAGTTCACCACCACCATTTGAACCAATAATAATGTGACCCGGCAGAAATACTTCAATTTCATAATCATCATTTATTTCTTGTAATTCTTCTAACCGATATAATATAAGCCATGTTTCACCAATATCGCCTTGGCCACCATTATGTTTTTTCATAAATTCTATGTAATCGTTTGGTAATACCACATCATTTATTTTCTCGATAATTTCTCCAACATAAGGCGTATTAAATTCAAACATTCCCCATTTTTCCATATCATTCACCTCGCCGTAAAATTCAAAATTGCGCGTGTATTTCTCTAACTTTCTAGTATTTACGGGCTTTCCCGCCCATCAGCCCCTATGTAATTTGCACTTTTCCCTTATTTTTTCCCTTGTGAGTAACAGATAAGGGAAACACTTACCACTTCTTACTTGGAATAATCCAATTAATACCATCCAATTCATTTTCCAATGGCAATCTAACTTCTGACATAAACTCATCTTTACAGGCTCTTTTTACAAGAAAATTCTTTCTTGCCTGTCTTAGACTTATTCCCAAGCAGGCATTTACATAATCCAAATCTCCTAAACATTCTGTATCATCAAACCAACAGCAAACAGGACAATTATCCAATTCGCCCATCGGTGGATGCCCAAAAGTATAGTAACCGCAACACGGGCATTTGTAATTCAATTTAGTAATTCTCCACCTGACACGTTTTGATATTATATATGTATCAATCGGTTCTAAAAGTAATTCTTCTTTTCCACATGCCCTAGGCGTTCCGCCCGACGTCCAAATTACATATATCTCATCCGAGTTCTTTTTCAACTTTTCCAAGCTGATAGAACATTCCAAAATCTCATCAGAATAACACTCCTGCCAACCGGAAACATTAAATCTGCATACCGTTTCAAAAATCATCTCTATATTACCATTAGTCCACGGACTAGTGAATATTACCCTTAAATTTTTACTGTTAGGACCTGAAAAATAGGTTGCCATATCGTCGCCCCATGTACCAGCCATATAATCCAATCCAACCATAACAGTATCGTGCATTCCCATTGTTTCTTTTACAAATTCTTCAATATCTCTTTGACTATTAATATATCGCCAATCTTCCATACATCTTATCTCCAAATGATATGTAATAAACTACTTCTTTATCTGTTCTCATTAATCAAATATTATACCGCCTCGCAGAGCGAAATACACCCTTCTCACAAATCTTCTATTTATACTCTGGGTATTTCGCTTTCATAAACCATTAATCATATTGATAAATACAACTTGTCTATAACCCTAAATAAAATCCCAATTGGGATTCATTTCATCAGTTGTTTTCCACTCTATATCATATAATTCCTTCAACAATCTCTTTTTTTCTTCTTCTACAAAAAAATATCGTCCATATCTTATATTCGGATCTACCAATGCCTCAGCCATACTTTCTACTTCTTCGGCCACAGCTCTGTATTCTTCTGTATCTTCTACTGGGTCTTTTTTTAGCTCCATCACCGACTCCTTAACAATGTTTAATGCAGATATTACCAATAACATAATCTTCCGCCAATGTACCTTCTATACCTTTTACCTTAATTTCATATCTTTTTATTTTGTCATATGTCCAAGGTGTTTCTCCTATTATCTTTTCTTCCTTTCTTACAAAAACTACATCTTTTAGATATTTTATTAATTCTATAACCATTCGTGGCAGTGTCGCTATATCTATTTCCTCTTCGTAAACGATTTCACCAGCAGTATCGGATGACACAAGTAAATTCCTTGCTTTATCAAAGATAAAACATTCATTACACCAATACAATCTTAATGAATCAACCCCATAAAGAGTAAAGAAAAACTCTTCCTTCTCCCCATCTAAAATAATACTGATGAAATCCTCACCATCATATATAATATGCAATTCATCTCTGAAAATAGGAGTCAATGCTTCCTGATATATATTTACCAGTTCAGTAATAATCATTAGTTTTTCCTTTCCCTTATTTTTTCCCTTATCAGTTGTCACAACAAAGAACAAAACAATATAACTCAATACAAAATGAAATAAATAATTCACCCACGAAAACTCTGGTGTTTTCAATGGTTTACCATATTTTCTATAATAAGATATAACAGTTATTAAATCTCTAAAAATACCTCAAGTGAGAATTCAAATTTGTCAAATTCACAATATGAATTTTTTCCAACTCTAACTATATCACAGAATAGCACTAATTTGTATAATAATTCACTTAATATCACACTTCTTTTTATAACTTATTGTTGATTGATTTTCTTCATTCGTTGTCTTGCTTGCTCCCTCTGTTCATCAGATAGTCTCCTTGGTTTACGATAAGTAATGGATGTTTTAGGCATTTCATAGGTCTTTGAAATATCTGTTTCCTTTATGCAATGAAATGTATTGGGATATTCATTAACTAACGTATCTAACTGTCTAATAACAGTGGAATCCATAGTGAAAACAGTAGCGTTTTTTTCTCCTGCATTGAAATTGATGATTGTTTCCTGCTCATACTTGGTAAGATTCATCGTATCTGTCCACCTCTCTTCCTATGCCTTTCTCTGTTGATTTTCTGCTCATCAGTTATCGATTGTTTTAATTGTTCCTTTGCTTTTGCAAGTCTTTCTCTGATGGAATGGTCACACTCATAAAGCTTACGACACTTAACGGATGAAATCAGCATAGAGCATACTTCTGGTGATAGTGAAGACAATTTGTCCATTGTTAGGCTAACAGTTCTGTATGTATCTGTGTCTTTGATTCTAGGTAAAATCTCATGAAGTCCTGCAATTGTTGCAGATTTTCCATTTTCCCCAAACTGATATATCAGATTGATTTCATCAGCTGAAAAATCAACCATTCTCCTACTATCCTCTTGCAACCTCTCAACGCTTAGACACGATACTGTATTGCCTTTGCTCTCATAGGTATCTCTGGTAATAATCACTCCATGTTCATCTGTCTGGTGTATTTCAAGACGATTGTTATCGTGTGGAATTGCCACCAACCAATGTAAATTATCATCTGGTTTCGTATAGACACTCTGGTATCTGTCTGAGTATCTGTCATTCTTCTGAAATTCTTGATTCTGGTCATAAAAACCAAGTATTGTATGTATTTGATTTTCCTGCATTTCATGCTCCTTTCGTGGGTTCGTAAACCCGAATGATGGATAGGATGGATAGGATAAGATATGATAGTTAGTTAATAGAGGTATATCTTTCTTTTATTCTTTTTATTTTTCTTTGGTTCTTTCTTTTTCTTTTTCTGCTTTTCTTTCTAAGGGGGAAGAAGGAAGGAAGAAAAGAGAAGGGAAGGCAGGGAAGGAAGAAAACAAAACCGACTGTACTTTTTACAGGACTGGAATTGCACTTTTTACACACAAAAAAACATCAAAGCAAATCACTTGTTCAAATGATTCTCTCTGATGTCCTTTTTACTCCAGTTCATCCGATAATTGCCGAATGAACCAATTCTATATTCTGTTATGTGATAATTTCCTTCACTATGCTTTCTTGCAATTCAGATTCACAATAATTATCGAATGATTTATTTTGCAACTTTGGGTTCTCCAATCTGCTCTCGATATTCTGCGATACTGATACCATAAGGATTAGGATTATTGGCTTTTTTCTCTGCCATCAATGCCCTTCTTCGTCCTTCATAACTCTTTTCATAGGCTTTATATTTGCCACTTTTACGGTATTTCATGTAACGTTCATGGCATTTGTCTTTCCATTCTTCCCTCTTGGTAAGTTCTTCTGCAAGTCTTGCCTGCTCCTCTGGATCAGGTTCTTCTTGTGGTGGCACATAGCAACCGATAAAGCTGAAATAAATATCAATCTTCTGTGTTGTATCTCTGCTCCCCTTTCTGTCCCTCTCATGAACCGCAATCTTTTCAACAAGTTCATTCAGCATATAAGGTGTCAGTTCATCAAAATTGTCATATTTCTTGATGATGTTTAGGAATTTCTTTCCATCCTTTGTTTCTGTATGGAATCCTGCAAGTGTCTTCTCGATTTCACAGATTTCGTGCCTTAACCTTTCCTGCTCGGCGTCATATTGTTTTGAAAGTGCTTCGTATCTGCTGTCTGGAAGTTTTCCCAGTATGTTATCCTCATACATCCTACAAAATAGGCTTTCAATCTCACCTAATCGCTTGTTATTACCATCTATCTTTCTCTGTGCAAGAATGATTTCATCCCTGTGTTCATCCTCTACACCCTTCTCCATTTCCTTCAAAAAACCTTCTTCATCAAGGTCTACGTAGGCTCGAATATCTCTAAGTGTCTGTTTAACAAGTTCAAGAACAGCTTCACCTTTTACTCTGTGACCAGTAGGGCAAACAGTTCCGACTGGTGATTTTGAGTAGTTCGCACATACATAATTGCACTCTCTTTTTCCATTGCTTGTCCTATGTTGGTGCATAGGTCTGCCACAATCGGCACATACAACAATCCCAGTAAGTGGATTTACCTCACCCCACCCATTCGGATATCTCTTACAGTTACCACGTATTCTATGAACAATATTCCAAGTTTCCTCGTCAATTATCGGCTCATGAGTGTTCTCAAATATCAACCACTCACTTTCATCCACGTAATGACTTTTCTTGTCCTTGAAGTGCTTTCTGGTCTTAAAATTAACTGTGTGACCAAGATATTCTCTTTTATCAAGAAGGTGTGTTACTGTTGAACCCCACCAATGATAAGGTTCATCAAATTTGACTTTCTGATGTAATCCAAAACCTAATTTTTGAAGATGTACGGCAGGAATATCAATCTTATCAGCTTCAAGTTCTCTTGCTATCTGATAAGGTCCTGCACCCTCAACTGTCCTGCGATAAATTCTCTTTACTACCTCAGCAGCTTCTCGGTCAACAATCCATTCCTCTTTGTTCTCTGGATTTTTGATATATCCATAAACTGGGGAACTGGCAACATGTTTTCCTGCTTTTCCTTTGGCTTGAAATGTGGAACGAATCTTCTTGCTTGTATCTTTGGCATACCATTCATTCATGATATTTTTGAATGGCAATAAATCATCATCCCCATGAATACTATCGTGGTTATCATTGATAGCAATCAATCTTACATTTTTCTGTCTGAGCATTTCCTGAATCTGACCAACCATCAGATAATCTCTTCCAAGTCGGCTCATATCCTTCACAATGACAGTTCCAATCTCTCCATCTTTGATTCCATTCATCATTGCCATAAAGCCAGGGCGGTCAAATCTTGTTCCAGAAATACCATCATCAAAGAAATGCTTGTAGTTATTCATTCCATGCTCTCTTGCATAGGTTTCAAGCAATAATTTCTGGTTGGAAATACTAAATGATTCCCCTTGTTGCTCATCATCATGAGAAAGTCTTTCATAAAGTGCTACTGTCAAATTATTATTTGGTTTCATCCAAACTCCTTTCTGCCTTCTCAACAAAAAAAGAATGAGTACATCTTCTCATTCCCTACGTTAAAATGGCTTTTTCTATCTGCTGGCAGATATTATAACCTATAAACATCATAAGAAGACGCTTATAGGTTATAACACCCGCCGCAAGTTTGTATTTTTTGTACTGCTTGACTGCAAAATGTTCCGGGTCTTTTTCTTCCAGACGTTCAAACATGAGGTCAACCGGGTTCTGGAAGTCCTCGTCGTCCTCGCGGGCTTCCGACGCATTTATCATTTCAAGCAGCGTCGTGAAGTTCTTCTCGTCCTCCGGGGCTTCATACCAGATATAGCCGATTAGCGCGGTGTAGTAGAGCTTTTCCGCTTTCACCCAGAAATCCTCGCCGGATTTTTCCCCGTCGCCTTTGGTGTTGGCGATAATGGTATTGACTAACTTCAAAATGTCCTTTTCGCTCCGCAGATAGGCAAAGGGATTGTATTTCATGGATTTTTTGAAGTTAATCGTATTTAGCACTTTGATACGGTATTTGTACCGCTGTAACATTTTCCCGGTTTCCAAAATCAGTGTTCCTTTCGGGTCAGTGACGATATACGACGTTGGAAAATCCTTTGACGTACATTGCATGAGCGACGGTTTCACAAAGAACCGGGTCTTGCCGCTGCCGAAACCGCCGATTACAAGGATATTTTTGTTTCTTGCGTATTTCGGCTGCTTCGGGCGGCTGTTCATGGTAAGCCGTTCCGTCTGCGTTAAGGGGATATTGTTCTCAAATACCGGGTCTGTGTACGGCTTTATGTCGTCAGCCCCGCCCCAACGCGCCGAACCGTATTCTGTCCCGCGGCGGTATTTCTTCGCGTTCTTGCCTTTGGTGTAGATAATCAGCCGGACAATGACCGCCCCCGCAATGCCTAAAGCTAAGTCTGCCGGGTGGAAGCTCGGCGCGATACTGGAAAAGGCGGCGGTAAAACCGTCCCCAAGATGTAGCAGCTTTGCGCTTGCGTCCGCGCCGGGGGAGAGCCGGACAGCCGCGCCCACTTTATCAAAGAGCCAGACAAAGAGCAGATACGGGAGATTTAAGATAAGCAGCTTCTTGATTTCCGGCTTCATAGCGATACCTCCCTGTCTTTGTTCTTGACCTTTGCCCGTTCCGCGTTTCTGCCCTGTGCAGCTTCTTTGAGGGTAGAGAGCAGCTTTCGGATTGAGGGCTTTTTCTCCTGTGTCAGCTTTTTTGCGGAAAATTCCTTAAAGGCGGCGGTCAGCACGTCCGCGTCCCGCCCCTTGAAGAAAACCAGATAGCGGGGCGGGCTTTCCGTCGCGTCCTTTTTCAGCGCAAAGTCGATACCGTACTTTTTCGCCGTACTTTCAAAGGCTTTGATATTGCCCTCGGTAATCTCAATGTTGGAAACGCCCGCGTTCTGCTTCATAAGCTGCTTTAAGCTCTGCTTGCCCTGTGGCGGTTTTGCAAGCTGCTTTTTGCCCTTTGACAGTATGGCTTTCATTGCCTTTTGGAGCGTCTGGGCGGTCAGCTTCCCGGTCTTGATGTAAAGGGCTATGGTCTTTTCGTTTACTTCGTCCTGCAATTTGTCGCGTCCTCCTTTCGCGTTTCTTTATGGGGCGGCGGTCAGATACGCACCCGCAGCCCGTTCAAGTCCTCGGCTCTGATACCCACAAGATACCAGTTGTCGCCGTACTCAATCCGGGTCGGCTTCCACTTGCCCCGCACGAATACGTCAAAGCACTCGCCGCAATGCAAGCCCCCGTAGTAGCTGTTTAAGTCAAAGCGGATGTCGTAACGGTCGGTGCGCTCGTCAAATACCAATGCTCCTGTCATTTTCTGTGCCATAATAAAATCCTCCTTTTGTTGTTTTACAGGCTTTCGCCCGGTTTGAATGAATAATAGTCCGGGTCGCCGTACTGCGGCTTCTTCGGTGACAGTGCGCCGCTTGCCATGTCATGGGCGACAAGGGAAGTGTAATAATTGCCGATAGTGGACGGGGCGTTGAAAAGGGCTGCTTTCAGATATTGCTTGATGTTGCGGATTTTCGTTGTGTTCTCCCGTATACAGTCAAGCACAAAGCGGATATGCTCGCCGTCCAGTTTCATAAACTTAGATTTCACAAGCTCTGCCGGGTAGTCGTCCCCCGCAATCCGTACCCGCTTTCTGGCGGTGCATACGGTTTCAAGCATGAGGTCTACAATCTCGTCAAGCCTGTCCCCGTCAAACTTCATGTCCTGTTTGAGAATGTCGTAGTCGATATTGTCCTTGATGATTTCCCGGTATATATCAACTGCGCTCTGTGCTGCCGCTTCCTTTCCTTTCCGTTCCGGCGGCGCAGCCGCTTCTCTGCAAGGTGAGGGGTTAGGGGAAAGGATAGGAATGGAATGGGTACTTTGTTCATCAGTAATTATTTTTTCTTTTTTTGGTAAGTCAGTTCTTTGCACCACTTTACAACTTTTCCATAAAAAAAATGTCATACAGGACTTTCTGATGTATAATAAGTTTGCAAACAAAAAAATACGAAAGAAAGTGATCCTGTACGACAGACTTATTATACAACGAAAAAACTATAATTGGTAGACTTTATCATTATTTTTACATTTATTTTGAGGCTTGTTCCATTCCTACAGCCGAGACATTGGTCCTGCTCCTGCTGTCCATACTGACACTGGAGTCAGCGGATTCCATCCGTTTCCTTTACAGACATTTCCTGTCAAAGCTAACAGATAAATCCCTGAATGCCTTTTACTATGCCTGCTCCTATGCCAAAGTGGATTATTCCAGGTTTATGAATGCAACAGCATCTATGGCATTGAAACTAATCCCGAAATCCTTAGAGACGCAGCCCGTTTTTTTATGCATGGATGATACCATTGTTCCCAAATATGGAAAGAAATTTGAGGATGTCTCAAAACTCTTTGCCCATTCCGCGCACAACGGCAGCGGCTACCTGAATGGGCACTGCTTTGTAAGTGTCATGCTCTGTGTGCCAATGTGGGATAAAGGCAAGATTGTTTACCAGGCGTTTCCGCTTTCCTACCGTATGTGGCAGAAAGAAGAGTCAAAATTAAAGCTGGCTGCTTCCATGGTACGCCAGGCCATGCCTGAATTACAGGAAAAGGCGAATGTCATTATCCTATGCGACAGCTGGTATACAAAAGGGGATCTGGTTTCTGTCGTGGATGAATACCCAAACCTTGGCCTAATCGGAAATGCAAGGTATGACTCTGTCCTTTATGACCTTGCCCCGCAGCCGACCGGAAAAAGGGGCAGGCCTGCAAAACATGGGAAACGTCTTTCGGCGGAAAAAGATTTTACACTTTCGGATGAAAAAATAGGCGGTTATTATATTGGGATGCGCCGTGTCCTTACAAATATTTTCGGCACAAGGGAAGTTCTTGCCTATGTGACAGCCACAGAGAAGGAAGGCGGTTCCAGGCGCCTGTTCTTCAGTACGGTTTTCCCCACACAGCTGCAGATTTTTTGTGCATGGCAGGAAAAGACCCCCCTGAACCAGACGGGGAGTGCATGGATGGATTACATCCCCTTGTTCCTGTACTCATTCAGATGGAAGATAGAAGTCAGCTATTACGAACAGAAAACCTTCTGGTCACTATGCAGCTATATGGTGCGCAGCCGGAAAGGGATTGAAATGCTGGTTAATCTGATCAACATAGCTTATTGTGCGATGAAACTGCTGCCATATCAGGATGAAGCATTTTCAAAGTACCGTAGGGAAAGCGCACAGGATTTCAGGTTTGTGCTCAGCGAGCGGATCAGGCAGGAGGTATTTTTTGCCACTTTCGTGAAAAAGAGCGAAAGTATAATAAAATCATCTGCCCTTATGAGAGCCTTAAAATACCTTGTTCAGCAAAAGGAGCGCTATTTATAATAGTTGTAAAGTGGTGTTCTTTGTATATCTTTATTTAATTGCGTTGGATTTTCCAACATAGGTTTTTCCAATGTTGGTTTTTCCTGCGTTGGATTATCCAATGTTGGATTTTCCAATGTAGGTAAATCCGGCGTAGGCGGCTGCGGCTGCTCGAATATCACATAGTCCGCGCCCCGCAAGCGTCCTTTCTCGTCGCGCTCCCTTGACCGGACGATATACCCGGCGCGTTCAAGCTCCTTAATGGCTTCGCGGATAGCGTCTATCTTCTCCCGGTTGATAAGGGATAAGCCTTTCAAGGTGTAGTCCCAATCTTCGGGGAGTGACAGCATTTGTGATAAAAGCCCCTTTGCCTTTAGGGATAGCTCCTTGTTGCGTAGGTGGTGGTTGCTCATTACGGTGTAGCCCTTGTTCCGTTCCACTCTGAAAACTGCCATAGTTCATAGCTCCTTTGCTTTGGATTTGTTACGCAGTAGAAGCGCAGTTTCGGGGGATAAGGTATAAATCCCTTGCCGCGCCAGATACACACCCGCAAAACCGCTTGTAGCAAGGCTTTTTCTGCCCCTACTGCGTAACAAAGGGCATGAAAAAAGCGGCGTTCCTGTTCTCCCATGTAGAGAGTAAGAAACGCCGCTTCTGCGTCGTATTCAGTTTTTAGTACAATACCCTGCTTGTCCGTCGCTCGAAAAACCTTGATTTTCCAGTGTTTTCAAAAGTATCGTTATCTAACGTCAGCTTTCCAAAGACCGAGCTTCCAGAACATGATTAAGGACATTGAAAACGGACTGGTAAACTGCGTGATTACGAAAGATTTATCAAGACTTGGGAGAAATTACCTTGACTGCGGATTATATCTGGAGGTCAAATTCCATTTGAGAACATAGAAAAAATCGTATCTTCCAGTTATAGAACTAGGAGATACGATTTGCATTTAATTTGTCCAATTTGCTGCCGAATGTTCAATCTTATCGCTTATTAAGGCAAGTATCAATAACAGACCATCTGTTTCATTCATTATTCCGTATTTTCTGCTTTCGTTGCCTTGAATATACCCACTATAATTCTGGAAATATAAATTTAAAGCTTCGTTATCATATACACCATTATCAAACAAAACAAAAAAATCATCCCGATATTTGTTAAAGATATATTCAATTAGGTTTCCATTATCTAAACTTTTTTCTATATCTTCAATGGTTTCTTTTTTTCCTATGGATATAAGATGCAACACTTCTAATTGAAATAAACCGATATCCTTTAATGACTTTGGATTCAACATAATCTCTCCTCTTTTACAGTAAATTTTGTTTAGAGCAAGAATTAGATATTACTCTTTCTTTAAAATCTGTTCTACTAACCCTTATATAATATTATACAAATCTGTATTCCAAAAATCAATATATATCTGAATACTTTTAAAGCACTTGTTACTGACCGAGAAAAACGGTTAAGCGGCAGGTGCTTTTACTTTTTCAAAAAATCAGAATACCATGTCTAAAAATATATCCCCCTGCGGGCTGTTGGGTGAGAGGTCAAAACCTCCCGCCCTTTTTTATTACCGCAAAATGACAGCGATAGATTTGCTCCTTGAAAATTCCATAGCAGCCGCCAGAGGGATACCTGCCGCAACGGACAGCAGAGCCACGATATGAGCCTGCCCGTTGCTCAATCCGTGCATAGCACTGACAGAGAAAACGCCGCTTTAGGGAAAGCGTGGAACTGTATGGACTGGCTGTGCTACATACCCTTGCTTCATTGCAGGGGTAAATCTATTCAAGGAGGTCACGCCTATGTGCAGTAAAACCAAACGAAAACGCCGAAAGGAGGAAGCCTATGCAGAAGCTGAATCTGGTGGAAGCAGAAACGCTCCTTTACGAGCCGCTTGAAAAGCCGTCCTTTGTGGTGGACGGTCTTATCCCCACGGGCTTGTCGCTGTTCTGCGGCTCACAGAAAATCGGCAAGAGCTGGCTCATGCTCAAACTCTGTCTTTGCGTGTCGCAGGGGCTTCCCCTTTGGGACATGCCCACAAAGGCGGGGGATGTGCTGTACCTCTGTCTGGAGGATACCTTTTTCCGCATACAGGACAGATTATTCCGTCTGACCGATGAAGCCAACAGGAAGCTCCATTTCGCCGTGGCGAGCTGCAAGCTTTCGGACGGTCTGATGGTGCAGCTTGAGGACTATCTGAAAGTATATCCCGACAGCAGGCTCATTGTCATTGATACGCTGCAAAAGATACGCACCGCTTCCAAAGACAACGCCTACGCCAACGATTACGGCGATATATCTGGATCTATGTCAATACTTTAGACAAAAAAAGTCGAAAGGTTATGCTGCTTTTTTAAGTTCCTCATCCTCCTTTTGTTGGGGTGTCATATAACCAATAGCACTGTGTATTCTTTTACGGTTATACCAGCCCTCTATGTATTCAAAGATTGCTCTGCGGGCTTCCGCTGAATCCTGATAGGTATGGAGATAGATTTCTTCCTTTTTCAGCACGGAATGGAATGACTCAATACAGGCATTGTCATATGGATTTCCCTTACGGCT
>KE159638.1:396933-409235 GCA_000403315.2 Lachnospiraceae bacterium A2 | reverse complement strand
TGTTCTGGATAAAAGTCACAATTTCGGCTGTTGTTCTTTTGCGAATATGGCGGTCGCTTTTTTTAATATTTCATTCTCAGTCTTAAGACGCTGGTTCTCTTTCTGGAGAGCCTTATACTCCCTGAGGGTAACCGTTTCCTCCCCCGATACTTTGATTGGGGAAAGCTGCTTTACCCAGCCACTGATAGTACTCCGATTTACGCCATATTCACGCTCCAGTTGTGGATACGAGGTTCCTCCGGCATTGTACAGATCCACGAGCTGCTGTTTATATTCCAGAGTGTAAGATTTTTGGTTTTTTGCCATTTTGAACATCTCCTTTGCTCTTTCACTTGATAGTATAAGTTGTTCAACTTTTTCTGTCCACACTTATATACTAACACCAATCGCTGATAAAGGATTTTGCCGACAGGCATTCCCTTTCGGTGGTGGTCGTACACCATATCCGCAAGCAGAACGACAGCGATGTGTTCAACAAGGTATCTGGCACGACAGGTCTGACGGGGAGTGCGGACGCTACTTTTGTTCTGGAAAAAGAGAGCCGTGCGTCCGATACCGCAAAGCTGTTTGTGACGGGCAGGGATATCGAGTATCAAGAGCTGACGCTCCGTTTCCGTGATTGCCGTTGGGAGCTTGTGGAGCGCAAGGAGCAGGCGGAGCTTGCGAGGGAAGCCGTGCCGCCCGTCCTTTTTCGGCTGGTGGAGTTTATGCGGGACAAAGCGGAGTGGTCGGGGACGGCAACGGAACTTTTGTCCGCTATGGGGGAAAGCGGGGATTTATCCACGGTCATCACGAAATGGCTCAACGAGTACCGCGCAACCTTTCTGAATGAGAACGGTATCTGTTATGGCTACCGCCGAAAGCGGTACGGCAGGCAGATTGTGCTTACAATGGGCGGTGACAGCCGTGACAGGTGTGACAGCGGTATTGGGATGCCCTTCCGTGCTGTCACGGCTGACGGTGACGCCGCCGTTCTTTTATCCGAAGCGCAGAGCGGAGGATAAAGCAGGGCGCAGCCCTGCCAGAAGGGAGTCCAGAGGGAACGGCTGGCACACGACTTTGCAGGGCAAAGTGTAGTATGTTACACCCTGTAAACGCAGTCGGAAAAATCGGAGGATTTTTCTGACCGCAGGGGTGGATTTACGAGCCGAAGTAGGCGAGGAAATCCCACACCTGCACTTTGCGTTTACGGGGTGTTCTCCCGCAGGGTGACAGCGGAGGGGTATCCCAAAATACCCGTCACACCTGTCACGGCTGTCACCCTGCGGGCAGGGCTTACGCTCTGTACAGAGAAAAACGAAAGAAAGGAATGAGAAATGCCCTATGCAATCCTGCGCTTCCAGAAGCGCAAAGCGGGCGGCGTGGCGGCTTGTGAACGCCACAACGAGCGCAAGAAAGAAGCCTACAAGAGCAATCCCGATATTGATATGGAACGCTCAAAGAACAACTATCATCTTGTACCGCCGCCCCGCTACACCTACAAGAAAGAGATTAACCGCATGGTGGCAGAGGCGGGCTGCAAGGTGCGGCGTGACAGCGTGATGATGGTGGAAACCCTTATCACTGCTTCGCCCGAATTTATGAACAGCTTACCACCCGAAAAACAAAAACTGTATTTCCAGACAGCTCTTGACTTTGTTTCGGAGCGTGTGGGAAAGCAGAATATCCTCTCCGCAGTGGTGCATATGGACGAGAAAACGCCCCATATGCACCTTTCCTTTTGCCCGATTACGCCCGATGGGAAGCTGTCGGCAAAAGCCCTTTTAGGCAACCAGAAATCCTTATCCGAGTGGCAGACCGCCTACCATGAGCGGATGTCCGCAAAGTGGAGCGAGCTTGAACGGGGGCAGTCCTCGATGGAAACAAAGCGGAAGCATATCCCCACATGGCTCTTTAAACTGGGCGGCAGGCTGGATAAGCAGTACGGGGAAATCGTCAACGCCCTGTCGGACATCAACGCCTTTAACGCAGGGAAGAAGCGGGACAAGGCTCTGGAGCTTCTGGCGGCTTGGCTCCCCGATGTGGAGAAGTTCTCAAAGGAAATCGGCAAACAGCAGGCGTATATCGACAGCCTCAAAGCGAAAATCGGGCAGGAAGCCGATTATGCCGAGCGTATGCGGGACGGGAAGTATGCGGAGGAATTAAAGGTACAGCAGGCAAACCGAAAGATATTTGAGCTTCAGCGTACAAACGCCCAGATGGAACGCCTGCTCTCCAAAGTCCCGCCTGAAGTGTTAGCGGAGATACAGAAAACGAGCAGGAATAAATCAAAGGAAAGGTAGAAAGCAGATGAAAAAACAGGATTTTACCGTATTGAAGATAGCGGATTTGCACCCGTTCCCCGACAATCCGTTCCGTGTTGTGGAGGATGAAATGTTGATGGAGCTTGCGGAGAGTATCAAGGAGTTCGGCATAGTAACGCCTATCATCACCCGCCCGATGGAGGACGGGAACGGCTATGAGGTGATTGCGGGGCAGCGGCGTGTCCGTGCCTGTGAGCTTGCGGGGATTGATACCGTCCCTGCTTTTGTCCTGCCCTTAGACCGTGACAGGGCGATTATCACCCTTGTGGACAGCAATATCCAGAGGGAAAATATCCTCCCATCGGAGCGTGCCTTTGCCTACAAGATGAAACTGGAAGCGATGAAGCGGCAGGGCTTCCGCACGGATTTAACCTCGTCCCAACTTGGGACGAAGTTGCGGACGGACGATATTGTGGCGCAGGGCTTTGGTGTTGGCAAGACAACCGTACAGCGTTTTATCCGTCTGACGGAGCTGATACCGCCGATTTTGCAGAGGGTGGACGAGGGGAAAATCGCCCTCACGCCTGCGGCGGAGCTGTCCTTTCTGAAAAAAGACGAGCAGGAAAACCTGCTTATTACGATGGAGAGCGAGGAAGCAACGCCCTCACTCTCCCAGGTGCAACGGATGAAAAGCCTTAGCCAGTCGGGGCGGCTTGACATGGATGCCATCTTTGCGATTATGACCGAGGAAAAGGGAAACCAGAAAGAAACGGTGAAAATTGGCATGGAGAAGCTGAGGAAATACTTCCCCAAAGGCACCACGCCGAAGCAGATGGAGGACACCATCATCAAGCTTTTGGAGCGTGAATTGCAGAGGAAACGGAACAGGGACAGCCGATAATCTTCTCTTTTCGGGTGGTAAATACAGAGTATTCAAGCAGAGAAAAAGCAGAATGGAGGCAGGAAATGAAAGATATTCAGTATGAGATTGTAAAGGAAATCGCCGTGCTGTCTACGGGCGAAAGCGGCTATACAAAGGAAATCAACCTTATCTCTTGGAACGGGAAAGAACCGAAGTACGATATCCGCAGCTTCTCCCCTAACCGTGAGAAATGCGGCAAGGGCGTTACGCTGACCGAAACGGAAGTGGGAAAGCTCCTTGCGGCATTGGAAAAAGCGTTGTCGGAGTGATGTTTTTATCTGGAGGGGGAGCGTTTTCGGACGCTCCTTTTCCTTTTTGGAGGGAGGATATATGCCTATGGCAAAAGCGGTACAACGCCCGAAGATATCGGTACAGGCAGTCTATTCGGGCGGCGGGGATATGCGGGAGATATTCATTTCCCTGCTTGTGGATGAGGTGCGGCGGGGGAAATGCCCTGTCCGCACCTTTGAAATTGTGAAAGAACCAGAATACAATTTAGGCACAACAACAGAAAAGGAGGCGGGCTGAATGGGTATTTTAAGGACAGCCCTCTACTGCCGCCTGTCGAAGGACGATATGGCGCAGGGGGACAGCGAGAGCATTAAAACGCAGAAGGCGATGCTCACGCAGTATGCAAAGGAACACGGATTTATGGTGGTGGAGGTCTATGTGGACGACGGATTCAGCGGTTTGAATTTCGAGCGTCCAGACTTCAACCGTATGCTTGATGACATTGAATCGGGGAAAATTGATGTGGTCATCACAAAGGATTTATCCCGTCTGGGGCGTGACCATTTAAAGGTCGGGCATTTCACGGAGATTTATTTCCCGATGAAAAATGTGCGGTATATCGCCGTCAACGACTGCGTGGATACCGCCAGCAAGAACAACGATATTGCCGCACTGAAGAATGTCATAAACGAATTTTACAGCAGGGATAACTCCCGAAAAATCCGTTCTTCCATACGGGCGAGGGCAAAGGCGGGGCTTTACCGCACTGCCTTTAACCCTATCGGCTACCGCAAAGCCCCCGACAACCATAACAGGCTGATTGTGGATACGGAAACGGCATGGATTGTTAAGCGTATCTTTGAGCTTGCTAATGCAGGCATGGGGGCGCACAAAATCGCTAAGACTTTCCGAGAGGAACAAGTCCCCTCCCCCTCTTGGTGGCTGTACTCTCGTGGGGAAAAGGACTATTCCGAACGGTTTGAAAATCCCGCCAACAAATACGAATGGTCGCACACGGTCATACAGAATATTATTAAAAATCCGTTGTATCTTGGACACACGATTATGTGCAAGAAAGAGATTGTATTTAAGGTGGGGGTTTATAAAAATGTTCCCGAAGCAGACCAGATACGGGTGGAAAACACCCATGAGCCGCTTGTGTCGCAGGAGGTTTTTGACGGGGCGAACGCAAAGGTTTTGAGCCGCAGGCGGGATACCACGGATAATTTCGTATCCCCTTTTTCGGGGCTTGTGAAGTGCGGCTCCTGCGGCAAGGCATTGGGCTTGCGGTATTGGGGCAAGGACAGGCACCGTATTTATATCTGCACCACCTACGCCCATAATTCAAAAGCCTGCTCAGACCACCGTATTTTCTACGAGGATTTATACAATGCCGTCCTTGCCGATATCCAGTACCATGCCCGCCTTGCCTATGAGGACAGGGACAGAGCGGTGGCTCTGGCGGTGAAGATGAACACAAAGGCGGACGGGAGCAGGGGGAAATCCAACGAAAGCAGGCTGAAGCAGGCGAAGAAACGCTATGACGAAGTGACGAGGTTATTCGACAGGCTTTATGAGGATTCCCTTTCGGGGCGTATCTCTAATGACAACTTTGCCCGTCTGATTGACAAGTACCAGACGGAGCAGGAACAGCTTTTAGGGCAGATACAGAGCCTTGAAAACGCCTTGCAGGAGGTCAAGGACAGCCAGACTAATGCGGTGCAGTGGGCGGCTCTGATGGCGGAATATGTGGGGATACAGGAACTGACCGCCGAAAACCTCAATCTCTTGGTGGAGCGCATTGAGGTGTTTGACCGCACACAAACCGAAGCAGGAACAGAGCAGGCAATTAAAATCTGTTACCGCTTCGGCGGTTACATAGGGGAACGCCGCTTCAAGGCAAAGGTTTTAAGGAACACGGGCGGCTGGGAGATGCGCCGCAGAAACGAGGGGAAAGACAATGGAAAAGTATCATTTGTATCTTGATGAAACGGAGCGGCGGGTGATAATCCTCTGCTTAAATGATTTCCGAAACAAGCTGATTGCAGAGGGCAGGTATACGGACTGCGTGGACGAATTGATTATCAAGTTCGCCCATGCAAAGACGGTCAAATTAAAAATACGGAGGTAGAAAGACATGGCAAAGACAATTTTTGAGGAACTGGGCGGCAGATATGAGCGGCAGGGGGATTACTTAACTTAAAGATAGTATATACATACAGCCTGCTGACACATTGCTTGCAGATGCCCCGCAGAAACCAAACCATACAGAAAAGGAGTTTTTGCATATGAAGTCAGTATTTGAACAGTTAGGCGGCACATATCACGAAGAAAATGGGTATCTTATTCCAGATTTAATATTACCCAACGAAGAAGAACAGCCGATAGGCACATGGGGACAGCGGCATCAGGATTATCTGAAACAGTACCACAAGGTTACATACACCAATCTTCTCACAAGTGGCAGACTGAACTCCTATCTAGCCGTCATTGACAGGCAGGCGCAGGAACGCTTTGAAAGGCTTATAGAGAGCATGAAACAGGCACAGGACATAACGGAACGGCTAAAGGAAGAAAATGCCATAGAGTGGACAGGCAAAATAAATAATATAAGGGCTTGTGCGAGGGAAATTGTGAACGGAGAAATTATTTTTATATAATCAGAATTGGCGGCAGGGAATATAATTCTTTGCCGCCTTTCAAATGGAGTAACTATATTATGAAATTAGCTTGTGAAATATATTGCTGATTCTTATCCAGCAAATGTTTTAGGGTTTTCAGTCCTGTTTCCAATTGTTGTAAGGAATCAGGGGAACAGGTTGCAATTCTTATAGCTGTGGATTCAGCTTTGCCAACGGTAAAACGGTCAGAACAGAAGATATGAATGCCATTGTCTGTTGCCTGCATTTCCAACTGATAACCGTTATAATGGGCAGGCAGGGGCAGCCATTGGAAGAAGCTGTATTCATTCGGGCAGATGCTGTCTGGAAAGTATTTTTTATATATCCTGTTCCGTTCTTTTGCCTGTCTTTTTTTCTGCCCTATGATTCTGCCTGCATTGCCGCTTGCAATTAATTCGCTTATAATTTCTGCGTTAAGCAGCGGTATTTTCAAATTTACATTATTAGCCGTTTCAAGAAAGGTTTGTCTTAAGCAATCAGGGATAACCATATATGCGCATCTTAAGCCTGCTGAAAGTGATTTTGACAGGCTGTGCAGGTAAATGGTATTATCTGGTATCAATGTCTGAATCGGTTCTCCTGTATCATTTGCAATAAATCCATAAGCGTCATCTTCCATTAAAATCAGATGGTATTGCTGTATGAGGCTGGCAATTTTCCTTTTTCGTTCCATTGACATGACAGTTCCTGTCGGATTATTGCAGGACGGCATTAGGAAGATTCCTTTTATATCCATTATCCTGCACTGCTTTTCCACTAGGTCGGGTATCATTCCATCCTCATCTGCGGCTACTGATATCAACTGGACATTTAACTGTCTGGCTAAGCCGATAAAATTGGAATAAGTGTAAGAATCAGTTAGGATTTTATCTCCAGAGTGGAAAAGAGCCAAAAATACAATCGTCAGGGCATTTTGAGTTCCTGCCGTCAGCATGATGTTTTCAGGCTCTGTTTCTATATGGAAAGATTTCAGCCATTTTATGGCGGTCTGTTTGTGCTTGTAAGATTCCGATATGCTGTCAAATTCAAAAAGATACTGGGAAGTATTGCGTTGTATGGTTTTTTGCGCAATATCAGCGACAATCTTATTATACTGGTAAAAAGGTCTGATTATGCCCAGTTCTACGCACCCGTTATTTGCCTTATGTAAAAAAGGGATGGCGGCATTTGGGGATACAAATGTGCCTTGCCCTATATTGGCATAGATTAGCCCCTTATTTTCACAAATCTTGAATGCACGGGTTATTGTGCTTAGGTTCAAATCAAGAAAGTCTGCTAATTCCCTTTGGGGCGGCAGTTTTGTATTTCCAGCCAGTCTGCCGCTTTGGATATCCTGTTCCAAAAGTTCCGCAATAGATATATAAATTGGTGATTTTAATTTTTCTTTATCGGGTATCCATGGCATTGGGTAATTTTCAAAAGAATTAACTGGCAAGCTTTTTCCCTCCCTGCTCAAAATTGTCTTACATACAATATTAGCATTGAAAACATACAAAGTCAAGAATATAATCTATATTGTATGTATTGTGTGCAAACAATACCATGCAACAAAAAGGAATAAATTTTATTTTAGTAGGAAAGAGGTTACGAAATGAAGGATTTAACGAGAGAACATGAGTTAAAGACAATATTTTTATTTTCACTGCCAATTTTGGTCGGCAATCTATTCCAGCAACTATATAATCTTGCGGATACGGTTATTGTAGGTAATTTTTTGGGGAAAGAATGTCTGGCGGCGGTAGGGTTCAGTTTTCAGATACACTATCTGCTGATTGCCCTTTCTATGGGCATTTCAATGGGGGCAAGCATATTGGTTTCACGTTATTTTGGCAGTAAGGACATGGAATCTGCGAAAAAAGTTATGGATACGGGATTTGCTTTCTGCTTTTGCCTCAGTTTGATAATTGCTGCTTTGGGCATATGTTTTTCCTATCAGATTCTGCTTGTCTTCCGAGTGCCGTCCGCTTTGCTTGAAGCGGCTGACATATATCTTAAAATTATGTTTATCGGCGTTATCCCCACGTTTGCATATAACGCGCTTACAAATATTCTTCGCGGGATGGGGGATTCAAAAACACCTACATATATTCTGATAGTGGCAGCGCTTCTGAATATTGTGCTTGATATATTGTTCATTAAGGCATTCGGAATGGGTGTGGCAGGGGCGGCATTTGCGACTGTGTTATCGCAGCTTTTGTCATTTATCGTTTGTATGGTATATATGAAAATACATTATCGCAGCTTGTTTATTAATGTATTGCATTTACAGTTTGACAAGGCAGAATTAAAAAAGAGCTTGAAGATAGGTACGCCCGCCATGATACAGCAAGTATTTGTGAGTGTGGGATTTATGTCATTGCAGTTTCTGATTAATGGGTTTGGCACGGATTGCATGGCGGCATATACTGCCGCATCTAAGGTAGATGCTTTTGCAGAAATGCCCGCCTTGAACTTAGGGCAGGCTATGACTAATTTTACTGCCCAGAATTTAGGGGCAAAAAGGAAAGACAGGGTATTGAAAGGCGGGAAATACACATTGGTTATGGGGATTGCAGTATCAGCGTGTATTTCTGTTGTCATTGTATTGTTTCCGTCTGTATTTATATCAATATTCAATAGGGATACGTCTGTTTTAGATATTGGCAACAGCTATCTGAAGATTGTGCCTGCTTTTTATATTATCTTTGCAGCCATGCAGGTATTAAACGGATTGCTTTTGGGGTATGGAAAATCATTTGTGCCGATGATTGCTTCCATATGTTCCCTGTGCTGTCTTCAAGTGCCTGTCGCTATTATTTTGTCTGGCACAAAGCTTGGTTATAATGGAATTTGGATAGCCGCTCCAATCGGCTGGTTTGGAGGGCTATTAATCCGCGCAATTTATTTTTATCATGTCAGCAAAAAAGAAAAACAATAAAAATATACATAAACCTAGATTATTCACGGCACAGCCGTGAAAGTGTCTGAAAGCCACATAGTTGCTGTATTTTAACTGAATATTGCTTTTCACCTGTCAAGTGAATGAAAAAAGAGCATCCACTTGTGATAAAATTAAGGTGTCTAATCTCAAATAATACCAACAAAAGGAGCCCTTTATGAGTATTGTAAACACCTTACCATTAGAAAGCAATAGACAGATTAAAATAAATTTTGATGGAGGAGATTTATCCTCCGATGCAGGCTTGCTTCCCATCAAAGAATTCGTAAGCAAACTTGGGATTGATAAGCTATTAGGCAAAGCTTTCAAGACCAATGATTCTGCATTATTCAGATATCATACGGATCAGGAAAACCTGCTCCAGATGATCTATATGATCATTGCCGGTTATTTTGAAGATGATAATTCCGATGAACTGACAAACGATCCCGTATTCAAGTCCATACTTGAAAAAGATGCCCTTGCATCACAGCCTACTGTTTCCAGATTCTTTAACCGTATGGATAAAGATACCTTAAACCAGTTTCTTGCGATTGGCAGAATACTTCGGAATAAAATTTACAGTATTCAGATGCCGCAGGCTGTTATTCTGGATCTGGATTCCACTCTTCTTGATGCATACGGCAAACAGGAAGGCAGCGCCTTTAATTTTCATTATCAAAGCAATGGTTATCATCCACTTGTTTGTTATGATGGAATGACCGGAGATCTAATAAAAATCCAACTTCGTGACGGAACACAGTATTCCTGCACCGGAGTGGCTGACTTCCTGCAGCCGATACTTGATGAATACCTGGATGATTATCCGGAAATCCGTATTCTGCTCCGGGGTGACAGCGGTTTTGCTGCGCCTGACCTTTACAAGCAGTGTGAGGAAAATGGCACAAGCTATGTGATTCGGCTGAAAGAGAATGGCATTCTCCGTGAAAAAGCATCCCATTTTGTGGATGGGCTTGATGAGATCACCAGGAATAATAAAGTTGATTATGCGGTAGTTTATGGTGAATTCACGTACAAAGCAGGTTCATGGCCTTATGAAAGGCGCGTGGTATGCAAAGTTGAAAAACCGGAAAACCAGATGGTTTACATGTACACATTTATTGTCACAAACATGGATTCTTCCCCAGAGTATCTCATCAAATTTTACTGCAAGAGAGGGCTGATGGAAAACTTCATCAAAGAAAGCAAATCCGGTTTTGATTTCGCGTCCGTAAGCAGTCATACCAGAATGGTAAATGCCAACAGACTTCAGATACACGCTCTTGCGTATAACATATTTAATTGGTTTAGAAGGTTGGCGTTATCAGCAAATATGCGGAAGCAACGTATTGATACTGTCCGTTTAAAACTGCTGAAGATTGCTGTAAAAGTAATCCATTCAGCAAGATATATCATATTCAAGCTGTGTAGCAGCTGCCCTTATAAGAATGAATTCACTGAGACACTTTCAAATATCGGTAAGCTGAATGTACAGCTGGAATAGCAACTATTAACGAACCTTGACAGCTTAACAACTACTCTGAACTCTGTCACGGGGATTTTATGCCCTTTTGACGGGTTAATTGAGTGATGTTATGGCTGCAAGGATCAATTTTCAGATTCATGGTACAGTTATCAGTTCAAATACTGTTCCGTGAATAATTCAGGATAAAGAATTTTACCAAACTTGAATCAATGGATAAAAAATTAATGTGGCAATTTAAGCAACAGCTATCTGCAAAAAAACAAATTTGTGTTGAGGATAAAAAGAAGATGGATAGCTATTGCTTATTGCCTGCATTTCATTCATAGCATGGATGTTCACCATATAAAAAAACGGCGTGTGGACGGTATTCCGTAAGTCCAGCTAAGAAATGTCAATAGGTAACTATAAATGAGCAAATATAGAAATTTGCACAAAACTACCCTACCAATTTCAAAACAGCTTCAAGTGACGCACCATTTTTTATGAACTGGTGCAGATTACCGATTCGCTCTGTTTTGACTTGATCTTGAAAATACCAGTATCCTTCCTCGAAGGTATTGTATTTCCCGGAATACATACAGCACATGTAATGAACCAATGACATAATCAGCCAGTACCGCTCGATTCCCTGCCGTGAGCGGATCTGATATTTGTCCAGCGCGAGTCTGTTTTTGCTCTGACGGAAAAATAATTCGATTGCCCACCGTTCTGTATATGTGTCAAGGATTTCCTGTGTGGATATTCCGGCATTTGTGGATATAAATACCCTCAGCGCTTTCGGATCTCCAAAAGATTCCCGGGGATAGCTGATAATAACCACCGCGTTTGGAATATCATTGAGTTCTCCTTCGTAGCGGTACACATAGAATTCACGGCCGCCAACGGTCACAAGGCTGACAGCACGGTCTGTTTTTCTCAAATGAAGGGCAAACTCACTGACTTTCTGACGGATCCCGCATGGATAGATGACCCGGTTGGTCTTCAGCGCTCCGGTCGTATAAAACCCTTTCCGGATAAAACTGTCCATTACCTTTACGGAGGTATACCAGCTGTCGCAAAGGAAATAGGAAATCACCGGTGCCACGGGAAGCTCATCTGCAATCTCCTGGACACTCTGTATCTTTGATCTTGATTTGTCATACAGGATATTGGCATAATTCAGTATGAGTCCATTACAGGAAAGCATGACGGAAACAATCTGATGCCCATAATCCTGACAGCCCTTTAAATGGGATTGATGGAAGTACGCTGCTTCAATTGGATGCCCGGCCTGTGACGAAGGCCTGGTATGCGAAGCAATCGTATCATCTACAATACAGAAAACAGGCTGTCCTGAGCGTTGCGCTTCCTGATAAATAACCTGTATGACGGCATTTTTCAAAGTATCCTGGAGAGCGGAATCATTCCACTTGCCGTGGTTCAGGAAATAGGCGGTTGTGGTTCTGTGCTGGTTACTTACTTCGGCGAAATCTACAGTTTTCCCCCTGTAACCACGGAGGAAAACGGAAACAATGATAGTCATCAGATGGTTTAGGTACACATCGGATAAAAATAATCCGAGTTTTAAGGTTTTAAAGTAATTGTAAATACTGTTGGAATGATGTATACTGTTTGCAACGGACACCCCCTTGTTGTTTGAGTATGTTGTTTGTTGGTACTTCAATGATACATCATTCAGCAGCGGGTGTCTTTATTTTGTGCAATATTTGGTATTTACTCATTTATAGTAGGTAAAATGAAAAATGATTAAAAAGTTTTTTTCAAGCGGTTGATGTAAAAAAGGGTAACTTTAATAAGCCCACCCCTATGGAAATTTTCAAGA
>KE159638.1:376851-393628 GCA_000403315.2 Lachnospiraceae bacterium A2 | reverse complement strand
ATGGAAGGGGAACCCTCCTTCAGCTATTCATCAGATATGACTTTGTAACTTATTAACTTTATAGCTCTTGTGGCTATATCATTATTATACTAGGATGTTATACCAAAGACTAAAATATAGTAATGTGATTATGTAGACAGTGTAGCCCTGCGGCTACGCTGTTTTGCTGCTTTTGCGGGATTTCCTGTTTTGCATATGCTCTTGGAAGAGTTCTTCCATTTCTTCTGGCGATGGCTCTCGGACAATGCCCACGCCATTATAATATATTTTTAAATTCTGGTGGCGTTTGCCGTCAATATATTCTGGCTTGGACACAACAATCTTTTCAATAAATTCGTGTACGACTTCTGGTGTTAATTCCGTAAGCTGCGTGATGCATTTAACCTTGTCAATAAACCGCTGAAGGCTGTCGCTTTTGTCTGTTTCTGTTTCAAGGTACTGCTCCATGTTGGGGATGGCGGATTTTATCTGCCGCTGTTCTTCCTCAAACGCCATCGACATGGTGGCGAACCGTTCATCAGAAATCTTCCCATTGACATTATCCTCATAGATTTTCTGGATAAGGCGGTCAATCTCAACTGCGCGTTTTTTTGCTTTTGTAAGCTCCTTCCGCTTTTGGTCAAGTTCCTTTTTCTTCTCATCTCCGAAAGCTGCCATCTGTTTTCTGGCAAAATCCTTTTCAAGACTCTGCACATACCAGAATACCCGCTGCATACTTTCTAATGTAATCTCTGCCACAATTTTTTCACGGACATAATGGGCAGAGCATACCTCGGAATTTTTTCGGTAGCTGGAGCAGAAGAAATAGGGATGCTGTTGCTTGTTGTCTGTTGCGTTGTAATATAATTTTTTTCCACAGTCCGCACAGTAGAGTAGACCAGAAAACATGCTGACAATCCCACTCCTTGTCGGTCTACGACGGTGTTCCCGAAGTTCCTGCACAAGCATAAAAGTTTCTTCATCAATAATGGCGGGATGAGTGTCTTTAAATATCTGCCATTCCCCCTGTGGGCGTTCCAGACGTTTCTTGTGCTTGAAAGATTTGCTTGTGGTGCGGAAATTGACAGTGTCCCCGATATATTCCTGTCGTGAGAGAATGTTCCCCACACTGTTAGCTGACCAGTGGGACGGAATAGCGGGTGGTTTACGGTACACCTTCCCAATGCTGTTCCAGTATTCTGTAGGGGTCATCACCTTGTCTGCGCTTAGCTTTTTTGCTATCTGCGTCGGTCCGAACCCTTCCACGCACATATCAAAAATCCGTCTTACAATTTCAGCCGCAGGCTCATCGATTAGCCATTCTTTTGGTTTGTCTGGATTCTTTTTATATCCAAATGGCGGATTGGTTGTAAGTGGTGCGCCCGACATTCCCTTATTGCGCAGGACATTCCGCACTTTCTGGCTCGTGTTCTTGGCGTGCCATTCATTGAATAAGTCCTGCATTGGGACAAGGTCGCTGATGCCTTTTGCTGTGTCGATATTGTCCATGATGGCAATATAACGCACGCCCAGACGCTCAAAATCTTCCTCTAATAACTGCCCGACAACAAGGCGGTTACGTCCAAGCCTTGAGTGGTCTTTAACGATAATTGTCCCAATTTTCCCCTGCTCGGCTAAGTCCATCATCTCCATAAAAGAGGGTCTTGTAAACGTAACTCCCGAAAATCCGTCGTCTACAAAGAAGCGGGGATTGCGGAACCCATTCTCTTTTGCATATTTTTCCAGTATGGACTGTTGGTTTTTGATGCTGCCCGAAAGCCCGTCCTGCTCATCGTCACGGCTTAAACGGCAGTATAAAGCTGTTATTTTTTCTGGCTGATTGCTCATATTGCTCCCTTCCACAGCCAGACATGATATGAATTGTAGGTGTCATTATCATACCATATCTAGCAGAATACTTCAACGCTTTAAAGCCTTAATTCAAATGCCGTTTATAGTTTTAGGAGAATGCGTTCGGTTTTTTCCTGAATGCTCTCAGAAGCGTCGGCGTTAAAATGGGCATTGACTGTATAAACTGTGCCATCTATCTCTTTTTGAAAATTGATTGGATGAGGATATTGTGAACTGCGAAACCATGCTAACCGTTCTTCTTTTGTCATGGATGCAAGGCAGTCCGTAATCCCATCAATCATCTGACGGATGGCAGTTTCTTCTGAAAATTCTTCTTTTTCTGTGCCGCCAAAAGGTTCACTCATCGAAATAATTCCTCCCTCCTGCGGTCTGCCCTGCCTGTTCTGGCGTTTGTATTTAACCGCTGATTTTCAATCGTATCATGGATTTGGTTTAAGCAGTCATCAATGTGTGCGGAGCGTTTCTCAATCTCATCTGTATATTTCAGCCGCTTTCTAAGCTCCGTTATCCGCTCTGTCACGCCCTGTTTTTCGGCTCGGAGTGTTTCTTTTTCGGCTGGTGTGGCACGGCGTACCTTGTTCCGCAAATGCTGGCGGTAGTCGATAAGTTTATTCATCTCACTCTGGTTTTGCTCCCTGTCGGCGTGTAAGTCGGAGAGTGTAGAGATGTTATGCTTTGACATATACCGTACCTGTGCGGTAATCTCGTCCAGTTTCCGAAGCTCCTCTTTCATCAGCGGGCTTGTCGGCTTGTAGTCCGTGCCTTTGAGAAATATCCCTAACTGGTAGCACCAGTAATAATATAACGCTAAGATTCCCGTGGTTTTCTGGTGTGGTTTCCATGCGTTTTTGTACTTCTCTGGCATATGCGGGGAGTAGGAAATCCTTGCTTTGTAGTTCCCAAATTTGTATGTTCCCTTTAAACATGACTGTATGAAATCGGGAGTCAACCTCTCGTCAAGCGTGTCTAACCTTGTGAAATGCTTGTATTGCGGCAGCTTCATTTTCCAATGGCTGCCCGAAAAATCAATTTCATATCCCTTGTCGGTAAGATATTTCATCATGTGCTGTAAATCCCTGCTCCCATTGATTGCTTCTTTTAAATCCTCCCGATAAACATTGTACCGTGTCGGCTTGCCGCTCTTTTCATCCAGATAAAGCGGTCTTGACGGGGCTTTCTTGGGGTTTTCAATCACTGATAAACCGTACTCTTGGCATAAACGGTCGGACACTTCCCTCAACCTTTTCTGTTCTGATTTTGAGTAATTATATTTTTGTCCGTCTATGAAAGAAACGGAGTTAAAGCAGAAATGGTTGTGGAGATGTCCTTTGTCAAGGTGTGTGGCAACGATTACCTGGTACTTGCCGCCCCACATTTCCCTTGCCAATTTTAAGCCGATTTCATGGCACTGTTCGGGCGTTACCTCGTCTGGCTTGAAGCTCTGGTAGCCATGCCATGCGATATATCCACCTGTCTTTTGGTACTGTTTCTTCGTCAAAATCATCTGTTGCAAGGCGGTTTCTTTTAGACAGTTGATTGCGGAAACAAACTCGCCTGCTTTTGTTTTTAATGAATTTTTTACATAGGAGAACACGTCAAAGAAGTCCTGCATATCTTGATTCTGCACGGTCTTTTCTGGATTTTCTATATAGTCAATCACGTCTTTTATGCTCCCCTTGATATGCTATAGGCTCGTTACTGCCATATCAGACCGCCCCCTGTTCTGTCAATTCTTCTACGCTAAATCGTTGTGGGAGAGTGGATTTCTGTTGCAATTCTAAGATAAAATCTTCAATCTCCTTACAGATTTCGGTGGCGGTTGGATAGTATGGAACACACTTTTTGAAAGCGTCATGCACTTCATAGAGCTTGTTTAACAGTTCCCAAAACTCGGTTTTTGGCTGAGGCTGCGGGGCATTTCCTTTGCATAACTGGCGCATAAATTTTGCTGCGGACAGACCGCAAGTGGCGGCGCACTGCTTTAATTTTTCATGTTCTTCCTCATTCAATCGGACGGTAATCGGGACATTCCGCACTTCCTTTTCTGATTTTTCTTTGCTCATTTTTCTTATCCTCCAGTCTTATTTTTCTTTCTTCGGGGTAAACAGGGGCTGTCCCCTGGGTAGGTTACGTCCACTTGTTTTGTGTGGGCGGGATTGTGGCTGACACAATCCGATGCTCGCTATCTCTGTGGACAACGCCGCAGAGCATTTTTCCTGTGCAACGGCATTCTTCCATACCTGTCTTACCCTCCGAAAAGAAAATCCTATGTCCCTGCACCTCCGTTCTGGATTTGATTGCTCTTGACTTTTGGATAAATGAAAAAGCCGCTACACCGCACCACGAATGACAGGAGTTTTTTCTCCTGCTCAGATTCGCAATGCTATGTAACGGCTTTGGGATTCAAAACCATGCTGCCATACGCCAGCCGAAAAGGGCAGCATAATTTCGGCGGCGGTCAGCCTTGTCCGTTGGCTGACATTTCATTCTTCCATCTATGTGCTATTTAATTTTCAATCTTCAAGATTACTTCCTGCGTTTCTTAAATTTCTCCTTTGCATACTCATAGGCTTCTTGGATATATGGTTTCAGTTCCTCAAAGGTCTGTTCAGAGGGGTTCAATGCACATATCCATGCCATCCATGCGTAGACGGGATGGGGGAGTATCTCATCCAATACGGTAAAATCATAATCCATATCTACAACGCCGCCTGCTGGCGGGCGTTTTGGGATTGCCCCAAACAATTCCATAAAAGTGCTTTTCCGTATTCCCAAATTCACACGGTAGACGTTCTCTCTGTTTAAACCAGAACCTTTGTCATTATCACCGTCTTTTTCCTTAACTGTCAATATATAAACGCCACGTTTCAGCACATGGTCTGGGTTATAGAAAATCCCTTTCTCGCCCCAACTCTCAATTAAGACTGTCCCCTCAAGATTTTGAAGGCAGTAATTCAATATTTTATCTGGTGTCATTCTGACAGCTCCATTTCTGTCTTACTTCTAATTCTCCTATGAGTATTTTAGAATATCATAGTGGCTATATTTGTGTCAAGATTTTGGGCAAACTTTTTAGTATTCCCTGTGGACGGGAATTTTATTCTTTTAATTTTAAATTGGATGGGAGAATTTTATCCCCCATCCAATAGCCCACTGAAAAACCCTCTATATTAGATGCTTATAAAATCTTCCGTAACTTTTTCCGCAGATGGTCTAACCTTGCATAGATAGCACCCATTGTCAATCCCACAAGAGGGGCAATTTCCTTTGTGGAATAGCCCTGCATTTTCAGCAGGATAATTTGCAGGGTACGCCTGTCCACTGTAAGCAACGCCCGATACAGAGTTTCGTCCTCAATCTCATCCAGTAAATCAGCAACGGTCTTTACCTCGGCATTCCGCTCCCTGTCTGCCATCCCCTCAAGGTATTCGCCGAAGTCGCTTGTCCAATGGTAAAACCGCCTGTTGGAATTGAAGTCTGCCCTGTCGTCTGTGCGGATTTGCGGGGCGGTGGTTTCATCAACTCCATGTTCCCGCAATATTTTTTCCTCGGCTTCTTTCCAGATAAGCCATTTCCTGTTTTCCCGTCCGTTGTTGTATGCCATCTTTTTTCCTCCAATCTGAGATTTTTGAAAATGTTAAAATCCAGATTGGAAAGGCGGCGAACGGCATCGAAGAAGAACAAAAACACCCGACTGAACATAAGTCCAATCAGGCATAAGAATATAGGAGTTATTAGTTCCTACAATATGATATTTTATTTCCATTATGAGGGCAGGGATATTCTCTACTGCCCGACAAAAACGATATTAAATCCTCCCTATATTGTCAAGTGATTTTCCTTAAAAAATCAAGGAATTTATAGTTACATATCTCAGATGAATGAGCCAAGGAGATGGACATTTCTCTGTATCTGGTACGAAAATAGAGGGTGAAGGGTACACGAAGTAGAACGTCTTTGTTTTCGCTCTACATGGCCTTATGTATACCCATCCTTCTATGGCAGCGTACCTCCCGTGTCTACCAGGATCACCCTGCATCTCTGCCGGGGTCCTAACTTCCTTCGTCCCGCCTGTCCATAACCAGGGTGCCAGCTCAGCTCCTAACCAGGGTCATGCCCTATGGAAAATATTCCTGCCGGCTACCGGCTCATTCTTTGTATAAGTCTTACTGACCTGTCCCGTATGCTTCCCTCACCGGCACCTTTCGGTGGACGTTTTCCCGGATCGTTCCCCATACTTTCCAGCTTTCCTGCCACAGCTGGATTCAACCCTCAATCAAAATTTTTGGAAGTCCAACCCAACTATGACAGGGCATTGCCTGCTTGTGGTTTATGTCCGTTTATTACGCTGCCTGGATCTGTGGCCTCCTGATGTCGCCCATCAGTTTTCCGGCATCATAGTCTACACCTTTTGTCAGTATCGTGTAGAATATCCTCAGGACCTTACACGCTACCGCTACGACAGACTGCATCTTCTTTAATGGGTTTTCTTTACGTGTCCGGTAATACCCATGTATTGCCCTGAACTCCGCATTCTTCCCAATCAAGGATATCGCTGCTTCATACAGCACATACCTCAGGCGTTTCCTTCCCCTGTAACTGATCCGGCTTTCGCCGTTATGCTTCCCGGAATCATTCGCCACAACCGCATATCCCGCCAGCTTCTGTAACTGCTTTGGGTTGTCAAAACGTCCAATGTCTCCCACCTCCGCAATGAATCCGCTGACTGTTGCCAGGCCGATCCCCTTAATCCCTATCAGTTTATCAACATATGGGATTTCTTTCAGCTTTTCCTCTATTTTCAGGAGAAGCCCCTCCAGCCTTGAGGTATATACATCCATGTCAGCCAGAAGGTTTTTCAGTTCCATACGGGCGGCTTCCGGCGCTTCCGTACTTCCTACGCTATGCTCCGCAGCTGTTACCAGGGTCTTTGCCCTCTTCATCCCAGCGCCTCTCAGCTTTGCGTCCCTCCATATCCGGTCCACACCTTCCACCCCCAGTTTTCTGATGTCCTCCGGCAGCGGCGCCTCCTTCAGCACCATCCTCCCGCTCACCGCCTTCAAATCCCCATAAACGTCTTTATATTCAGGGAAGTAGATGGCGAACCATCTGGCCAGGCGGTTCCTGATCCTCGTGAGCTCCTCCTGCGTCTGGAAGCGCAGGTTTGACAGGCTCCTGATCTCTGCATAGATACCGGTTGGTATGTAAGGGTACGAGAACCGTCCCTCGTTGACAAGCGCAGCGATCGTCTTTGGGTCTTTACGGTCATTTTTGTTGGGGTTGTTGTCATCCAGTTCTTTTGATTTTTTCACGTGGTGGGGATTCACATGCACAGGCCTCATCCCGCTGTCCTGCAGGAATTTCCCCAGGGCAAACCAGTAATGCCCTGTCGGCTCCATGCCCGGTATTACGGCAGTTTTGCCGTATTTCTCCGCTATGTCCCCCATCCATGCTTTGAATGTCTGGAATCCGGCCTCTGTGTTGCTGAACTCCAGCGGTTTCTTTGTATACTCGTAGTTGCGCCAGTCAAATGCCCGGGCATAGTGGGTTTCACTTCCCACATCAATTCCAACAATCAGAGTTTTTTCAGTTATGGATGCAATTTTTGCGTTCTGTGTGTTATAATTCATCTTGGATACCTCTCTGTTCAATAAGATTTTTACTAACCCGCTAAGCCAGTAATCTTATTTTACTCTGAGGTATCTTTTTATCAACCACCCTTCTTGGAATTCCCTATATTTGAATTATACAGGAAGCTCCTATGATAATTTTCTGCAAAGACATGAAACTAACATCTCCTAAAAATATTTCATAAATAAAACAGAGCCAATGAACAGTGGTAATCTTACCCTCCATTCATCGGCTCTGCGGCTGTGCGTCTGGCTCTTTGATGACTGTTAATTGTAAATCCTTTACTTCAATTAATGTTTCCTGTTTGCATTTCGGACAGTAGAGAGGATAGTTTTTCAAAACTGTATCCTCTCTAATTTTGTCACGGGTCTTATTTCCGCAAATGGGACATAACAACCAGTTACTTATTTTTTTCATTTCCATCATTCCAATTTTCAACTCGCTTTCAATATATTTTACTTAATAAATTTATCAAAGAATTTATATGTAACAACACATAAGCCGATAGGCAGACCAAAGAGGAGACCGCCGATACATATCCCAATAATCAGATGAAGCGTTGAATAATCATCTGATAACATATAAAATCTTAGTCCCCATACAGAATTTATCAGAAATAAAAAGCCTGTTATTAGTCCATGAGAAACCTTTTTATCCTTGATTGTGTAAAAGAAATGGTCTCCAAAATTGATAAGTCCCCATATCAATATAGCCACACCAAAACAAATCATATTTTTGTTGAATATATAAATGAATACTGCCAACAGTAGCATAGGATAATAGATAAAAATATTATTTGCCATCCAATGTCCATGTGTCATATGATAGGGCAGCCATTTATGTTCATACATCCATTTAGGGAAATCTCCAACTGCTTCCTCAAATAAATGAAATGGTATGTAGATAATAAGGTTTAATAAGATAAAGCTAATCATGTTTTTCATCCTTACCGTTAATTTTCTGTTCAAAAATCTTTTCCCATTTTTCTAATGTTTCTAAAAGCATATATTGTTGTTCCAATATCATTTGTCCTAATAAAGTCATTTCCTTTTGTCTTGACATTTGTTCTTGTATTTGGTGTTTGGTTTTACAAATGCTGTTCTTTATATTGTTCATACATTCTTTGAAATCTGTATCATCAAGCAATGACATATTTACAATGACGGCGTTGAAATCTAAAAATATTCTGGTTTCACCTGCTGAAAATTCAGACATCAATTCACGAAACTTTGTTTTCCCATTTGATGTGAGTGTATATACTGTTTTTTCGGGCATATTCCCATTCTTCTTTGTTTCACTAAGGACAAATCCTTTTTTTTCATATTGGATAACTTTTTTATATACTGTATAAGAACCTATTTTTACCCATCTGGCTAAATGCCTGTCCTCAATTTGTTTTTGTAACTCGTATGCACTTTTGGGGCTTTGATAGAGTGAGCCTAAAATTATTAAATCAATAGTTGACATATATTTTCTCCTTTCAATACTGTATAATACAGTATTGCATTATACAGTATTTAGAAAGAAATGTCAAGATTCGCTATATACCGTCAAAGGGATTTGAATTAAAATCTATATAAAACAAAGCAGAACCAACAACTGTGATTTCTCACAAATTCATTGGCTCTGCATCTAAAGTGTCTGGCTCTGTGATGGTTGTTATCTGCAAATTCTTTACTTTAATCAATGTTTCCTGCTTGCACTTCGGGCAGTAGAGGGGATAGTTTTTCAAAACGGTATCTTCTCTGATTCTGTCGCGGGTCTTATTTCTGCAAACAGGGCAATGTATCCGATACAAATTATTCATTATCTTTCTATCTCCTTGTTTTTCTTCTTTGCGTTTTCATAAAATTTAATGCCATATCGTATATCTGGTTGAAGTACAAATTTACGAAAAAGCCAATTTCCCCCAATAACATCCTCACCCACAAAATCAATATCCTTTTTCCGTACTTGTGGCGTTATATTTCCAGACCAACAAAGTATTTCAGATGAATTATTTGAGCGTATAACTGTATCGGATGTATATATTGCGGACATACCGTTAAGGCAAAATCCCGATTGCATCATCATTTTACCTGTCTTGCCCATCATATAATCCAACTTACCTTTACTGTTTGTATAGACAACAGGAACATCAAAGGCTTTTTGATATTCCATACAAAAATAGTCTATAGTCTGTTGCTCGTTTTCCATATCTTTTGGATTACTAGGACTGCCATGCGGAAAAAGGATAAGTGAAATAGTTTCCTCCTTTATCATATCGTAAAAATGCTTGCGTCTGGCATCATAACAAATTGCAACCGCAATATTTCCCAAAGGCGTATGAATAGTATGAGAAAAATCTCCCCTCTTGAATATAAAAGCCTCCCCTTCACTTTTTCTTACAATTCCATATACTCTGTTATTGTCGGCAATGAGATATGAATTATAATAATTGCCATCATTTCTTTCAAGATAGCCGACAGCAATATAGGTATGATATTTTTCTGCCATCGCCATTGCCCATTTACTTGTATCGGCACTATCAATGTCGGCGTATTGCCAAATATCTGTGCTTCCCATATAACTGCATAAAGCAAGTTCGGGTAAAACAATTACATCAGGAGCTATTGTTTTAGCAATCAATGTTTCAATGTATCGCTTCCGTACTGAAATCCCTTTTATATCGTTATCAAGTTCTAATGAATAAATGTTCATAGCTTTTACCTCTCATCAAATAAAAATTTCTTTCGGAATTTGGAGCATCCTGCACAAAAAATCTATGATTAATTTCATCTGTTTTTCTTCGTCTAATTCAATAAAGGATTTTTCATGTAACAGACCACTTATCCCTTTTAGGATGAATGGTGCAAGCCATTCTATATCATTTAATTCACTTTTTTGGGCAAATTGTCGTATCTCTATAAGCATTGCCGTAAAAGAGGGAAGCATTGCTTCCAATGTCATCTCGTGCAATGTTGATAAGACTGTCCAATGAATATTTTTTGAAGAAAGTTTCGCATAATCGTTCATTGCCTTTATGTATCCAGCCTTTAAGTGTTCTAACCTCTTTCGTGGTGTCATATTATTGAGCTTTTCACTCATTAGTGAAGAAAGCTGCTCTCCTTGCTTTTTCATAAACACTTCAAATGCTTTATTGAAAACCTCTTGTTTAGATTGAAAATAGTGATAGAACATCCCTACCTCTCCGCCTACTCGTTCTAAAATCATTCGGATAGATGTCCCATCATACCCATTGATAAGAAAAAGTTCTAATGCAGCATTAAGAATTTCGTCCCTCTTTCCACCTTCTAAAACCGCTTTTCTTGCCATAATGCACCTCGCATACAGAATATCGTTCTGTTAATTATACACCTATGCAATAAAGAAATCAAGAATTAAGAGAATATTGTTCTGCTAATAAAACATTTCATATCTAAATGAAATGTCCGATATGGGTATACATTACTCTCTTATAGAGATTTAATATCCTGTATCAAGAGATTTCACATTGTTTATGTACATCTTTCCGAAAAGAAAAGCGACAAAGCTTTTACCCTCTGCCGCCATGCTGCCTATGCGAAAATGATTTCCTCATTTACAATCTCCCTCGCACAAGCTCTTATGTTGTTAAGCCGTCCTGTCCATTCTAAGGCGTTTTCTTCCTTTAGGCGTTCCGTTATGCCCTGTGCCTGTTTCATTCCCTCTATGAGCCTTTCAAAGTGTTCCTGCGCCTGCCTATCAATGTCGGCAAGATAAGCGTTGAGTTTGCCGCTTGTGAGAAGATTGGTGTATGTAACCCTACGGTACTGCTTCAGATAGTCCAGATGCCGCTGTCCCCATGTGCCTATCGGCTGTTCTTCTTCGGCAGGTATAGTTAAGAATGGTATTAGATAATCTCCTTGCTGTTTATATTCGCCGCCTAATCTCTCAAAGATTGATTTTGTCATTTTGTAATTCCTCCGTATGATTTGAATTTGCCTATAATCCAATCATTCTGACTGTTTAAAAAGTCTTTTGGTTTTAACTTCCTTATGGAACGCCACCTGTGGTGGGCGGTATTGCTATGCCCTAAAAAACTTAACAGACACTCTCCAGACCTGTTTTTGAAGTTTGGAGGGTTTTTTATGTTCTTTTTTCGGGCGGTAATCTATCTGCTCATGCAACACAGAATTTATCCGTACATAGCATATCGGGGAATAGCAGGAAGCCAGTTAAAAAAATCCCTGCCCATGCAACGCTACTTCTTGCCATGCAACCAGAAGTATAATCTCCACTTAACAGAATATGTATCTCCTATAACCGTAGAGGTCACCGAGCCTTTGCGGTTTTTCTTTTGTCGTTTTTTATCGGAATGTGCCGCAGGGCTGTTTCTGCTGTTGGCTGCCGTTCGCCTCCTATCCAATCTGGTTTTTAGCATTTTCAAAAATTTCAGATTGGAGGAAAAAAGAATGGCATACAACAACGGACGGGAGAACAGGAAATGGCTTATCTGGAAAGAAGCCGAGGAAAAAATATTACGGGAGCATGGAGTTGATGAAACCACCATTGAACAAATCCGCGCAGACGACAGGGCAGACTTCAATTCCAACAGGCGGTTTTACCATTGGACAAGCGACTTTGGCGAATACCTTGAGGGAATGGCAGACAGGGAGCGGAATGCCGAGGTAAAGACCGTTGCTGATTTACTGGATGAGATTGAGGACGAAACTCTGTATCGGGCATTGCTTACGGTGGACAGGCGTACCCTGCAAATCATCCTGCTGAAAATGCAGGGCTATTCCACAAAGGAAATTGCACCGCTTGTTGGATTGACAACAGGGGCTATTTATGCACGATTAGACCATCTGCGGAAAAAGTTGCGGAAGATTTTATAACCAACTAATAAAGACAGCTTTTTGACGGGCTATTGGGTGGGGGATAAAATTCCCCCGCCAAATTATAAAATTGATGTATAAAATTCCTGTCCACAGGGAATACTAAAAAGTTTGCCCAAAATCTTGACATGGGTACAGCCGCTATGATATTCTGAAATACCCGTGAGGGAATTGGAAGATTGAAAATGAAATAGCACATAGATGGAAGAACGGAATGTCAGCCAATGGACAAGGCTGACCGCTGCCGAATTTATGCTGCCCTTTTCGGCTGGTGTATGGCAGCATGGTTTTGAATTTCAAAGCCGTTACATAGCATTGCGAATCCGAGCAGGAGAAAACACTCCTGTCATTCGTGGTGCGGTGTGGCGGCTTTTTCATTTATCCAAAAGTCAAGAGAAATCAAATCCAGAACGGAGGTGCAGGGACATAGGATTTTCTTTTCGGAGGGTAAGACAGGCGTTAAGAATACCGCTGCACAGGAAAAATGCTCTGTGGCATTGTCCACAGAGATAGCGAGCATCGGATTGTGTCAGCCACAATCCCAATCCATGCCGCTTGCAGGCATGGACTAACTCAGGGGACAGCCCCTGAATACCCCGAAGAAAGGAATTTAAGACTGGAGGATTAAGGAAAATGAGCAAAGAAAAATCAGAAAAGGGCGTGCGGAATGTCCCGATTACCGTCCGATTGAACGAGGGAGAACATGAAAAATTAAAGCAGTGCGCCGCCGCTTGCGGTCTGTCCGCTGCCGAATTTATGCGCCAGTTATGCAAGGGAAACGCCCCGCAGCCACAGCCAAAAACCGAGTTTTGGGAACTGTTAAACAAGCTCTATGAAGTGCATGACGCTTTCAAAAAGTGTGTCCCATACTATCCAACCGCCACTGAAATCTGTAAGGAGATTGAGGATTTTATCTTAGAACTGCAACAGAAAACAACTCTCCCACAACGGTTCAGCATAGAAGAATTGACAGAACAGGGGGCGGTCTGATATGGCGGTAACGAGCCTATGGCATGTCAAAGGGAGCATAAAAGACGTGATTGACTATATAGAAAATCCAGAAAAGACCGTGCCGAATGAAGATATGCAGGACTTCTTTGACGTGTTCTCCTATGTGAAAAATCCGTCAAAAACAAATGAGGGCGAGTATGTTTCCGCTATCAACTGTTTGAAAGAAACCGCATTACAGCAGATGATTTTGACAAAGAAGCAGTACCAAAAGACAGGCGGATATATCGCATGGCACGGCTACCAGAGCTTCAAGCCAGACGAGGTAACGCCCGAACAGTGCCACGAAATCGGATTAAAACTGGCAAGGGAAATGTGGGGCGATAAATACCAGATAATCGTTGCCACCCACCTTGACAAAGGACATCTCCATAATCATTTCTGTTTTAACTCCGTTTCTTATCTGGATGGGAGCAAATATAATTACTCAAAATCCGAACAGAAACGGCTAAGGGAGGTGTCCGACCGCTTATGCCGAGAGTACAGTTTATCGGTGATTGAAAACCCCAAGAAAGCCCCTGCAAGACCGCTGTATCTGGACGAAAAAAGCGGAAAGCCGACACGGTACAACGTCTATCGGGAGGGTTTAAGGGAAGCAATCAACGGGAGCAGGGATTTACAGCACATGATGAAATACCTTACCGATAAAGGATATGAGATTGATTTTTCGGGCAGCCATTGGAAAATGAAGCTGCCGCAGTACAGGCATTTCACAAGGTTAGACACGCTTGACGAACGGCTGACTCCCGATTTCATACGGTCATGTTTAGGCGGGGCTTCCCGATATGGAAACTACAAAGCAAGGATTTCCTACTCCCCGCATATGCCAGAGCAGTATAAAAACGCATGGAAACCGCATCAGAAAACCACAGGGATTTTAGCGTTGTATTACCACTGGTGCTATCAGCTGGGGATATTCCCCAAAGACACAGACTACAAGCCGGCAAGCCCGCTGATGAAAGAGGAGCTTCGGAAACTGGACGAGATTACCGCACAGGTAAGGTATATGTCAAAGCATAACATCTCTACCCTTTCCGACTTACACGCCGACAGGGAGAAAAACCAGACCGAAATGAATAAACTGATTGACTACCGCCAGCACTTGCGGAACAAGGTACGCCGTGCCACACCAGCCGAAAAAGAAACACTCCGAGCCGAAAAGCAGGGCGTGACGGAGCAGATAACAGAGCTTAGGAAACGGCTGAAATATGCAGACGGGATTGAAAAACGCTCTGCCCATATCGACAACTGCTTAGACCAAATCCACGATACGATTGAAAACCAGCGGTTAAACCAACAGAAACAGCCAGTTAAAACAGACCGCAGGAGGGAGGAATCATTACGGTAAAACAGCTATTTGACAGAATAATTAAGTCAGGAATCCAGCCAAAAGAGAAAGGAATCCCAACAGGGTATTTCATAGAAAAGGATGGGCAGACTTCTTTTGTCTGCGGCAAAAACATTGTCCATCTTACAGAGCATTTCAGCGGGAAAAAACAGACCGTGGAAACGCTTGCGGAGAATGTCATGCGGTACGAGATGAAAAAACCATAAGAAGAATATTGTTGCAATGATGGAAAAACGGCCTGCCCCATGCTATAATAGATTCATGCAAGCAGTGTATTGTGGCGGGCTGTTTCCAAAGACAGGAGGTTAAAACAAGTGAAACAGCAGCAATACAATACAGCGTTATATATGCGTTTAAGCCGTGATGACGAGCTGGAAGGGGAAAGCGCAAGCATTTCCACGCAGAAACAAATACTCAGGGATTACGCAAATGAACAGGGATTTTTAGTCGTTAACGAGTATGTGGACGATGGATTTTCGGGTACAAATTTTGAAAGACCAAGCTTCAAACGCATGATTGAGGACATAGAGGACGGGAAAATCAACTGCGTTGTCACAAAGGATTTGTCAAGGCTTGGCAGGAACTATATCCTCACGGGGCAGTACACGGAGCTTTATTTTCCGAGCAAGGGCGTAAGGTACATCGCAATCCATGACGGCGTTGACACGATAAGGGAGGACAACGACATCGCCCCATTCAAGAATATCGTCAACGAATGGCAGGCAAAGGAAACGAGCCGCAAGGTAAAAAATACGATGAAAGCCAAGTTTAAAAATGGGGAATACATCGCCCCAGTCACGCCTTTAGGGTATAAGCTGCATCCGACGGAAAAGAACAGGCTCATTATTGATGAGGAAACGAAGTGGATTGTGGAGCGTATTTTTGAGCTTGCGGCACATGGGTATGGGGCAAAGAAAATCTGCCACGCCCTCGCCAAAGATAAAGTGCCAGTCCCAACATGGTGGCTTTATAAACGGAACGGGTATAAGGCGTCTATGTTTGAGGGGAAGCCTGAAGAAGTAAAATACCGCTGGTGCATACAGACCGTCAGCAATATCCTCGCCAACCAGATATACCTTGGGCATACCGTCCATTACAAGCTGACAAAGATGTCCTATAAATCCAAAAAGAATATCAAGCATAGCGAGGATGAGTGGTTCGTGGTGGAAAATACGCATGAGCCGATTGTCACGCAGGATTTGTGGGATTTGGTGCAGACGCATGTAAATTCAAGGCGACGGAGCCGTAAAGACGATGAGCCGCAGATATTCGCAGGGCTTATAAGGTGCGGGGAATGCGGATGGACGCTCGGCTCGGCAAACACAAAGGACAAGGGGCGTTTTTACCGCTGTACCCAGTATGCGGCGTATGGCAGGAACTTCTGCACGCTCCATTACACGCCTTACAAGATTTTGTATGCGTTTGTTCTCGGAAGGTTACAATACTGGCTGATGGCGGTAAAAGAGAATGAGGACGCCATTCTGGAACGGCTGCTGCAAGGCAGCGAGAAACAGCGGCAGTCCGAGAATGCCCGTGCCGAAAAAGAGCTGAAAAAGGCACAGAAACGCAGGCAGGAGCTGAACAGCCTTTTTGCGAAGATGTACGAGGACAGGGTAAAAGGGCTTCTTGACGAAGAAAATTATTCCATGCTCTCCGTCAAATACCGCACGGAGCAGCAACAGCTTGATGAAACGGTCAAGACCATCTCTGCAAGGCTTGAAGAAACGAAAGAGGAAACGGACGATGCAAAACGCTGGATTGACGTAATCCAGAAATACAGTGCCATTGACGAGCTTACCGCCCCGCTCTTGAATGAACTGATTGAGAAAATCGTAGTCCACCAGTCATGGAAAGACGGGAACGGTAGGACAGTGAGGGACATTGAGATTTACTATCGTTTTGTAGGAAAAATTGATTAAATAGGCATGGGGAATGTGCCGATTATGGCACTTCCCCGAAACACTGTCTGGTGTTAGTATATAAGTGTGGACAGAAAAAGTTGAACAACTTATACTATCAAGTGAAAGAGCAAAGGAGATGTTCAAAATGGCAAAAAACCAAAAATCTTACACTCTGGAAT
>KE159638.1:325999-376206 GCA_000403315.2 Lachnospiraceae bacterium A2 | reverse complement strand
TGGTTATATGACACCCCAACAAAAGGAGGATGAGGAACTTAAAAAAGCAGCATAACCTTTCGACTTTTTTTGTCTAAAGTATTGACATAGATCCAGTCTTTAACTCATGTAAAGCGGGGATTACCTTACCCCCTGCATTACATTACCCGCCGAAAAGGAGCAGCCGATTGGCTTATTCGGGCGGCGGCACTTGGACTATCTGAAACAGCACCGCAGGGTTACATACCTCAATCTTCTCACAAGCGGCAGGCTCAATTCCTACCCTGCCGACATTGACAGGCAGGCGCAGGAACGCCTTGAACGGCTCATAGAGGGCATGAAACAGGCGCAGGGTATCACGGAACGGCTAAAGGCTGAAAACGCCTTAGAATGGGTCGGGAGGATGAATAACATACGGGCTTGTGCGAGGGAAATTGTGAACGAGGAAATTGTCTATATGGATTAAGTTTTATGTTTCATTGTAATAGGTTAATAAAACGATTATACTATACATACCCCATGAAAATACTGTTGCAACTTCAAGTTGCGGAAAAGCACGATAAAGTTGGTAGAATATGTTCATAAATTTTTTTATCATAGAGTTATCAAATTATTCAAGGAGGAAGGGTTATGGCATTTGCAGACACTCTACAACAATTAAGAAAAAATAAGGGCTTATCTCAAGAAGATATAGCCGAACGATGCAATGTATCAAGACAATCTGTTTCCAAATGGGAAACGGGCCAAGGTTATCCCGAAACGGAGAAGCTATTGATACTTTGTGATTTATTGGATACGGATTTAGACTATCTTTTACGGGATAAAGCCCAAAAAATGAATGTGGAGCAAATAGGTTCCACCTCGGTTTGTGCTCCGTATTTGGGAAAATGGGTGAAAATATTTTTAAATGATAGAGAATTCCAGGGATTATATTGTATCGCTATCGTTGCCGAAGTAGAGAATTTCTTATTATTTATTGGTGATAAAGGAAAAAGAGGGTTATTAAATATCTCTGCAATTTCAAGTATAACGGATGCAGATAAGGAGAAATATAAGGAACTCCCCAAAATTCCATCTGAGGATGTTACTTTGAATTTGGCAGATTATTTTACCGATATGAAATGCAATCTAAAAAAACGGCAGCAACTACCTTTTTCTGTTGTTAAGCCTATCAGCTTCTGCTCTGTGACCATTGATGAGATTAACACGGAAAAAATAGTCGTCCATGATAAAAAAGGTAAAACCTATACAGTGGCGGCAACTGAGATGCTCTATATTATGGAACAATAAAATATAAAGTTTGCTCACCGAATAAAAAAACGATGTTCGGTGAGCTGCTATCCCATGCTTTGCTATCCCTCCGACTTCGCTTTTTGAAGTTTGGAGGGATTTCTTTTGCCTGCAAGCAGCTTTCATTTGCATTTACATATATCATTTAGAGGATGGGTGGATGACCTGTTAAAAAAATCCTCGCCATCGCAAGGGGACTTTGTACCTCAAAAGTAGAAGTCAAATCTCTACATAATAGAAATAAATTCTCCTTAAACCGTAAAGGTGTGACAGCCTTTGCTGTCGCCAGATAAGGATGTTTTTATGTGGGATACAGTGTAACTCTATAAAAGGGATTACACTGTATTCGTTTGTTACGCCACAAATTTGAAGTCCTGCGGGTTGTTCCGTATTTCTTCCATTGTGGCAAGGATTTCTTTTTCGGTGGGAATATCAATCATACCCACCGCTGTAAAATAAATATCCACCTTCACATGGCTGTGACCGCTGGACTTGTCGCTGTTGTGGACTTCGATACGCTCAATCAGCGAATTGACAAGCGTAGGGGTAAGCTCTTTAATGTCGGTTATCTCCCGCAAAGTGCGTAAGATAAGCCTTAAATCCATTACCCGCTGTTCGGCGTTCTGCAAGGTCTGGCGGTTTTCTGAAACTTCCTGCGTCAGTGATTTCTGCTCCTTTTCATAGCTTTGAAGCATTTTAGCAAACCGCTCATCAGAGAGTATGCCGCCTGCGTTCTGCTCAAATACCTTTTCAATCAGCCTGTCGATTTCTGCTATCCGCTTTGTACCATTCTCCATCGCTTTCTGAAGCTGTTGGTATTCCTTCTGCCGCATGGCGTTGTTTTTCTTTGCCAGCAGATACAGGAATACCGGCTCATAACAGCGTACAAAATCGGATAAGTCGCTGACAGCTTCCAGCACAAGCCTTTCAAGGACAATATCACGGATATAGTGCATAGCACAATTTCCTCTGCCGGATTTATATTGGGAACAGCGGAAATGCTCCTGTTTCCGTTTCATGCTCTTGGCGGCGACAAAGTGCATTTTCGATTTGCAGTCGTAGCAGTAGAGCAGTCCTGAGAAAAGGCTTGTCCTGCCTGTTTTTGTCGGCCTGCGCTTGTGTTTCCGAAGCTCCTGCACTCTCAGCCATTGCTCCTCGGAGATGATGGCTTCCTGCATGTCGGGTATGATTTGGTAGTCTTCCTCGCTGTGCTGGATTCTCTTATGGGCTTTGTAACTGACGGTAGTGCTTTTGAAATTGACGGCGCAGCCGGTGTACTGCCTGTTTTCAAGGATATAGCCAACGGTCGCCTGTTCCCACCCATAAGGGTTTTTGGGGACTTTCTGCGCATGTTTCCTGCCGATGGATTCAAAATAGGCGGCGGGGGAGAGTATCTTTTCCCCCTCAAGCTGCCTTGCAATCTGCATCGGGCCTTTCCCTGCAAGGCAAAGGGCAAAAATCTTCCTTACGGTTTGTGCCGCCGGTTCGTCGATTACCCATTGTTTTGGGTTATCTTCCGATTTTCTGTACCCATAGGGCACGATAGAAGCGATACGCTCGCCGTGTTCCGCTTTGGACTGCCACACTGCACGGATTTTCTTAGAGGTCTGCGCCGCATACCATTCGTTGAAAATATTGTGGAAGGGCATCATCTCCACGCCGTCGCCGGTCAGAGTGTCCACACGCTCCTGTATGGCGATAAAGCGGATGCCGAGGGAAGGGTACACCACCTGCGTAAGCCTGCCCATTTCCACCTGCTCACGCCCGAAGCGGGAAAGGTCTTTTACGATAATCGTGCTGATTTCACCGTTTTCCGCCATACGTTCCATACGCATAAAATTTGGTCTTTGGAAGGTCGTCCCCGACACGCCGTCGTCCACAAAGAACATGGTGTTGTTGTATCCCTCTTTGCGGGCGTAATCCTGTAAAATCTGCTTTTGGTTCGTTATGGAATTGGATTCCTCGTCTTTATTATCATCGTCAACCGACATCCTGCAATACAAAGCTGTGATTTTTTCTTCGGTCTGCCCATTTATTTTCGTTGCTGTTGTCATGATTTTTTGCTCCTTTCCGACAACTGGGCATAGCAAGGGCAAGATTATCTTACTATACCCAGTTATCTTTTTCCAATGTGCAATATTAAACTAGCTTTTCGGACAATATCAGTTCCTTAAACTGCTCCAATACGCTTTGTTTTCCTTTCTTGCTGAAATGGGTATTGACCTCGTAGGTTGTGCCGCCAATTATTAATGAAAACTCGTTTTCCCCGCTGAAACGTACTAATTTCCCACTTTCAATGCGGATTTCGGGACAGCGGGGCAGTATTTCCTGCGATAAATTGATTTTCTCATTTTCATCTATCGGCTCAGGCGGCAGCATATAGACTGCATTTGGACTGGCTGTAAAGGTTTCTAATTTTTTCATAATGCTACCTTACCTTTCCTCACGGCTTCTGTGGCTTCGTTCCAGTTTTCTGTTGTACTCATAAAGCAGTTTCAGAATCGTGTCCGTCATCTGTTTCTGCGTAAAGTTTTTCGGGAAAAATCCCTTTAAATCCTGTACTTTAAAGCTGATACGTTCGGTCTGGTTGCCTTTTTCCTCTGACATGATTTCATAAATACTGTCCGAAGAAAGAGTATTCTGCTGCGCCTGTTTCTTCATGCGGATACTCTGTGTGTGGGAGGGTGTGCAGTCGTTCAGGCTCATTGCGTCAAGCAATATTTTCTGCTGTTCTTTGGAGAGGTAGGACAGTTCTACGGCGGGGCTGAGTGCGACAATGCCCTCGTCAACCTTGTCAAGCAGTTCGGGGATAAGGTAAGTCAGACGGATATAGCGGAATACTTGGTCACGGCTTTCATTCTGTGATTTTCCTATTTCGGCGGCGGTATCCGACTTTGTCGCAAGCTGCGACAAAGTTAAATCCGTTCTCCTGCCCTGCGCTTTCATTGCATCCATTTTCATTTTGTAGGCAAAGGCTTTTTCGCTTGGGAGCAGCCTTTCACGGTGCAGGTTGCTGTCTACAACCGCAATCATCGCTTCGCTGCGGTCAAGGGGATAAATTAAGGCTGGAACTTCGGAAAGCCCTGCTTTGACGGCGGCATGTAAACGCCTGTGTCCGCTTATCACTTCATATTCATCTGTGCTTTCAATCGCTCTTACAATCAGCGGAGAGATAATGCCTTGCTGCCTGATGCTTTCGATAAGATTGCCCATATCTTCATCATCCAGTACCTTAAAGGGATGTCCCTCAAAAGTACGGAGTTTATCTACTTGGATATTCGCTGCCTTTTTCTTCGGCGGGTTCTTGGTTTTAATTTCTGTATTTGTCATCGTGCATGCCTTCTTTCCTTATTTTCAATTATAACGGCGGTTTCCGCCTGCCGTTCGGCTTCAATTACCGCTTGCAGCTTCGGTATTTTTTCAAGGACAGCCTTTGCAAGGGATAATTCCGCCCGCAGAGGTTTTATCCTGGCGGAGATTTCTCTTGCCTGTGCATTTAATTCCTCACTTTTCTTATGGCGGTTGCGGTTGTAAACTGACTGCCGTTCTTTTTCCAAATCGGAAATCTGCCCACGCTTTTCACTGATAAAAGAAACAAGCTCCTGCGGGGAATCAATGTTGTTCTCACATAAGAGCTTGTATTCTTTCAGCGTTTTATCTAATTTTACAATTTCCTGCCGCATAGCGGGGGAGAGCGGATGGGGAGTTTCAGGAGTAATATTGTTTCCCGTAATCAGCCTGCAAAGTTCAATCACAAGGGCGAAAAGTATCTGTATGCCGTCCATGCGCTGTATTTTACGGTACTCAATTTCGAGCGTAAGGAGCGGCGTATATTTGGGTTTGTGGAATGGGACATAGCCGACGTGCCGCTGGTTGTCAAGCAGCCTTGCCCTGATTGCTTCGGACGTGTATTCTTTCCCAAGCCGGTCTAAGCGGACTGCCCTCTGCCAGCCTGTCCCTTTTACGGAATAATGGGCGAAGTTTTCATCTCGGCAGATTTCATAGCCCATATCCTTTAAGCGGATTTCAAATGCCTTGAAGTTGGCGGACTGGGCAAGGGCGGCGTCAATATCTGCTTTCAAAATCTCCCGATGCGACAGCCCGCCGTTTTGTTTCAGCCGGTATTCTTTTCTGCTCCCGCCGTAAAACTCTGTGTCTTTCAATATGGATCTATGTCAATACTTTAGACAAAAAAAGTCGAAAGGTTATGCTGCTTTTTTAAGTTCCTCATCCTCCTTTTGTTGGGGTGTCATATAACCAATAGCACTGTGTATTCTTTTACGGTTATACCAGCCCTCTATGTATTCAAAGATTGCTCTGCGGGCTTCCGCTGAATCCTGATAGGTATGGAGATAGATTTCTTCCTTTTTCAGCACGGAATGGAATGACTCAATACAGGCATTGTCATATGGATTTCCCTTACGGCTGAAAGAATGTAGGATTCCCCTGCTGGCCAAGTAGTTTTCAAATACCTGGCCTGTGTACTGGCTTCCAAGGTCGCTGTGCAAGATAATCCCCTCTGTATCCGCGACATTCAGGCACGCATTCTTTACTGCCTGGACTGCCAGTTCCGCCGTCATAGATGTTCCATAGGCATACCCGATGATCTTGCGGCTGCATAGATCCATAACAGACGCCAGATAGGTCCATCCTTCTTTCTGAACATGGATGTAAGTAATGTCCGTACACCATTTTTGGTTGATGGTCTCCGTTTCAAAATCACGCTTCAAAATATTTACCTTATTATCTGGAATGCTGCCATGATTGGCACGGTGGTTGTACTTCCTTACTACAACAGAGCACAGCCCCTGCTCTGCCATATGCCTCTGCACCCGCTTGACACTGCAAGGTGTACCATTATCATTCAGTATGCGGCATATTTTGACAGCCCCATATCTCTGTTTTGAGTCCTCATATGCCTGTTTCACTTTCCGGCCGAATTCTTCAAACTCCTTTTGCTTATTTGAAGGTACACGAACCAGGGCCTTGTAATAAGTACTCCTTGGGAATTTCAAGGCACTGCAAAGCTGGGATACAGAGTAATCGGCCAGGTTGTTCTGGATAAAAGTCACAATTTCGGCTGTTGTTCTTTTGCGAATATGGCGGTCGCTTTTTTTAATATTTCATTCCCAGTCTTAAGACGCTGGTTCTCTTTCTGGAGAGCCTTATACTCCCTGAGGGTAACCGTTTCCTCCCCCGATACTTTGATTGGGGAAAGCTGCTTTACCCACCCACTGATAGTACTCCGATTTACGCCATATTCACGCTCCAGTTGTGGATACGAGGTTCCTCCGGCATTGTACAGATCCACGATCTGCTGTTTATATTCCAGAGTGTAAGATTTTTGGTTTTTTGCCATTTTGAACATCTCCTTTGCTCTTTCACTTGATAGTATAAGTTGTTCAACTTTTTCTGTCCACACTTATATACTAACACCAAAATCCCGTTCCGCTTCCGTCACTCTGAATTTGATTTGCACCGTCCTTTTGCGTCCGTCCATGTATTCGCTCCTTTCCTTTCCGTTCCGAGGGTTTGGGACACTTCCCAACAAGCCATTTTCAACCGACGAGCCGCAGCGCGGGAGGGCGAAAATACGGAAGTGGGTACCCGCTTCCTATGCTTGCTACGAATGTTTTTATCCTTTAGGCTCTTATCCCTTACTACGGAGAAAAAGCGATTTTGCCAAACTTACGCAAAAGAAAAACGCTGCAATCTCAAAAAAAGATTACAACGCTCTCTAAATACTGTTCAGTTTTAAGCCGGACATTCCTATTCGCCCTCTTTTTCGACTTCGGAAATCTCTTTTGCCGTTGCGGTCACAATCCGTATGCCCGTATCGCTCATACCGTCAAGGAGCGCGTCAAGCTGCCGCCGCTTTGTGTCCTTTACGGCGGGCGTGTCTAACAGGAATTGGTCTACGGATATATGGTAACGCTGTATCAGCTCAAAGAATATCTGTAAACTTGGGTGCTGCCCCTTGTTCTCAATGTTCGCAAGGTAGCGCGGCGAGATAAACATTTCGTCGCTTACTTTCTTGCGGCTCTCCTTGCGCCCTGTCCGCGCCGCCTTTATAGCTGCCTCAAAAGCCTTGAAGTCGTATTTTGGTACTGGTCTTTTTGCCATAGTTATTCACCCTATTACATTTTACTGTTCACCTTTCCTTTTGGATATGTCTACACAGTTCTATTAGTTAGTCAAAATAGAGCATATATACTTGTAACCTTTTCCTTGAAGTCTATTGACAACGCAAAGAATAAAAGCTATAATAGGCAGGACATACATACGTATGTTTTGGAGGTGATTGTATGCCACGTTCTGATAAAAAAACGAAACAGGAGATATTAGAAACAGCCACACGTCTTTTTGCCGAAAAGGGATTAGAAAATGTCAATGTTGAAGATGTTGTAAAAGAGCTTGGCGTAACTCGCGGAGCATTTTATCATTACTTCAAATCACGTGAAGAATTGATTTCTGGCGTTATGTATAAGTCTTTTAATGACAACAATCCGTTTCTCCTTGCTAACAGGCAGAAAGAGCTAAACGCCCTTGAAAAACTTAGGTTTGTATTCAAACTTGACCTCACGCCCCGTTTGGATATGAGCGATAGTTTAAGAGCAGAAATGAAAAAATTATCAGATAGCCCTGTTGTCTTTAAGAACGAAATGCTCACGCAAGTAAATGTAGTAGCTCCCTACGTTGAAAAACTGTTGATTGAGGGAAATACGGACGGTTCGATTTCCGTAAAATACCCAAAGCAAGCAGCACAAGTTATCTCTATGCTGATTGCTTCATGGTTAAGTCCTTTTACATTTCAAGTATCTTACAAAGAGTATTCCGATAAAGTATCATTTCTCGAACAGTTGGGACAAGTGTTGGGCGTACCCTTTATGGATAAAGAAATGAAAGAGCTTCTGGACGAAATAGGCAAACACGAATTTGAAAAAGAATAAAATCTTAATTTAACTGCCCATATAGGCAGTTAAATTAAGACCTAAAACATACATACGTATGTATTTAAGGAGGGTAATATGATAGAAACTATGATTGACGTATCGGGATTAAAAAAATCTTATAAGGCAAATCACGTCTTGAAAGATGTTAGCTTTACTGTCCGTAAAGGCAGTGTTTTTGCCCTGCTTGGCTCAAACGGCGCAGGGAAAACAACTGTCGTAAAGATCCTTTCTACATTGATGAAGCCGGACAGCGGCAAAGCAACCATTAACGGCTTTGATGTGGTTCGTCAAGGATATTATGTGCGTGAGTGCATTAGTCTGACAGGGCAATTCACAGCGGTAGATGAAGTTTTGACAGGCAGAGAAAACCTAAACCTTATCGGACAGCTTAAACGTCTGAACGATGTCAAAAATAAGGTGAATGAGTGGTTGGCTTTCTTCCATTTGCAGGACGCAGCAGACAGCAAAGTATCTACTTATTCTGGAGGTATGCGTCGCAGATTAGATATAGCCATGAGCCTTATGGGAAAGCCACAAATTATTTTTCTTGATGAACCCACCACTGGGCTTGACCCTCAAAATCGTATCGCTATGTGGGATTTAGTAAAAGAATTAGCTGCCGGAGGAACAACGGTATTCCTTACTACACAGTATTTGGAAGAAGCAGAATATCTTGCGGATTATATCGCCATTCTTCATGGCGGTAAGATACTTGCAGAGGGGACACCGCAATACCTAAAAACAATAATGCCGCAGCGCGGCGCCCAACTCAATTTTCAAAATAAAGAACAAGCAGCCGAAGCAATGGCATTATTAAATGAGAACGGTATAACGATTGACAGCTTTGAGCAAAAACTTCCCTCTTTGGAAAAAGTGTTTTTAACGTTGACTGATGAAAAAGGAGGAAAATAATCGTGCATAAACTCAAAAGTATATCATTTCTTGACTCTTGGATAATGTTTAAACGCTGCCTGCTTATTTCTTTGCGAAACCCCGAAGCATTGTTGATGGCAACAATAACACCATTCTTTTTAATGCTCTTGTTTGGAACGGTATTTGGGAATATAGCAGATGTGGGAAGCCTAAACTACATTGATTTTATTGTGCCGGGAATTATTATGCAAAGTCTTGGGCAGGCTTCTCAACACTCGGCAATGAACGTCGCAACAGATATGACAAAAGGCATAATAGACCGTTTCCGTTCTATGTCAATTTCAAAATCTGCCGTACTGATAGGTCATACTGGCGCGGGAGTAGTGAGAAATACAATTTCAAGCACCGTAATCATTATTACTGCCTTTGTCCTTGGTTTTCGGCCACATAGCGGCTTTGTGGATTGGCTTATTGTTGCAGCCTTGCTTATCTTAGTAAACATTGCGATTTCATTGCTTGCTGTACTATGTGGACTAATTTCAAAATCGCCGGAAGGCTCCAGTGGTTTAATGTTTCCACTCTTTATTTTGCCTTTCATCAGTTCCGGCTTTGCTCCTACTGATACCATGTCCGGCGGTATTAGGTGGTTTGCAGAAATACAGCCTATGACACCGATTATTGACAGTATTCGTGCCTTGACGCTTGGCTTGCCTTTGGGGAACAGCTTGTGGATAGCTCTTGCTTGGTGCATAGCAATAATTATAATTGCGTTTACCGCAGCAGCACAAGTTTATAAGCGCAGACTATCATAGGCACATTATACCTTTTACATAATTTTTTATATATTCACACATGGAGAGAACTTTATAAGATATATAAATAACAGGAAAGGAGTATATTGCATGGTTTTTAACACAGGTGCGGCATTGCTGGATGCCGTTGTGCTGGCTATGATATCCCATGAGCCAGAGGGTACATACGGGTATAAAATTACACAGGAGGTGCGGCAGGTCATTGAAATTTCTGAATCTGTGCTGTATTCAGTTCTGCGCAGGTTACAGAAAGATGAGTGTCTGGAAGCGTATGATATGGAATGTGCGGGGCGCAACAGGCGTTACTACAGGATTACGGAGAAAGGAAGAACGCAGCTTAATCCGTATATTAGCGAGTGGTATCGGTATTCTGCCAAATTGAACGGTATCTTTGAGGGATGTTTAAGGAATGGATAGAACAGAATTTATGAGTAAACTGTCGGCTCTGCCTGGTGATGTGCCGTCTGCGGAGCGGGAAAAGGCAATACAATATTCAAAATATGAGTCCAGCTAATAAATGTCAATAGGTAAATGAAAAATATTTTTCTTCTAAAAAAGGGCAGACTTTCCCCTTGGTGAAAATATCATTTTTCAAAAAGATATTGATTCGTTGGATTTGCAGTGTTTTATGCAGCTATGTCGCATTTAGCAGCATTGTATTGTTTGATATGTTCCTGCGGAGTAATGATTTCAAAAGGCTTGTTATCTCTGAGCATTGCAAATATTATGTTGCATACCTTGTGTGAAACAGCACCCATTGCCACAAGCTTGGGTTTTGCTCCACATTTTTTGAGATAGTAATCCCGGAGTACTGGATTTTTAGCTTCACCTGTACGGGATACACTGATGCTTTGTAAAGTTAGTGTATGAACAACCCGTCTGGCTATGGCAGAGCCTCTTTTGGACATTTGGATTTTGGTACCTTCAAATTTGCCGGATTGTTTTACTGACGGATCAAGACCAAAGTAAGCAAAAAGTTGTTTTGGTTTTGAAAATGCAGAAAAATCACCAATCTCCCCCATGAGGGATATGGCAGATAAGAAACCGGCACCTTTGAATGTTTCGATCAAGTGAATCTGTTTCACAAAATCGGTATCTTCATTAGCATTTACGAGTTCGTGCATTGCTTCTAGAATGCTGCCGATTTCTTCATCATATTTGCGGATGAAGCTGATATAGAGCCGAATCCGCTTGATGTTGCTGTCAATGATGTAACCGAACTCATTTGCTTCATGAGCAGCCTGGATAATGGCATTATACTTGTTCTGGGCATATGTAAGCCCAAAACGGGCAGTTGACTTGATGATACCAATAATCTCTTGTTTGTCTGCTTCAATAAAAGCAGATGGAGAGGAATAAGTTTCCAATAAGGTAAGGGATGTATTAATTGTAACCTTGGAGAAAATACCAAGATATTGTGGAAATGCCATGCGAAGTTCACCTTGGAGTTTGTTCACGTAAGCGCTGCGGTTATCCATTAAGTCATAGTATTCACGACATAGATTACGACAGTTCAAAGCAAGGTCAGAAGGCATGAGAGAAACCTTTAAATCAGGTTTCAAACCAACCAAAGCCGCTTTTTTAGAATCAAAACGGTCATTATGTACTTTTCGTATGTTGATATTTGTGCTATTCTTAGTGATGATAGGATTGATAACTGAGCAGTTAAAACCCTTATCACGAAGATAGCAGAAGAGTGGGTAATGATAAATTCCCGTGGATTCCAGGAAAATGCGACTTTCCAAAGAATACAGCTCTTCTGCTTCTTTTATTTTAGAAACAGCGGTTGTAAGGGAACTCATTTTGTTGTGTAGGATTTTATAAGGTTTTCCTACAAACTGTTGGTTTGGAAGTGCGATAGACATCCATGAGAAGTCAGCACCGACATCAATACCAACAGAGATGAATAGATCCTCAGGATTAAAAATAACTTTGTTTGGCATGGGTGAAAGCTCCTTTCTGATAGGAATCCATTTCCAATCTGGCAGGTACACAACCTAGCGTGTTATACGGGTATCGCCTTCCGGTTCCCAACCAGCTAAAACATAAAACCCTGTCGAATGGACTAATTGACTCACTTGTAGGTATAGGCTGATGAAAATCAGCTTCCCAAGGAGGTGAACATTCTTTATCCTATCCTAAGGGATAATACCTTATGTTTCATCTGGTGTCTATCAGGAACCGTCAGACATGATAATTATTTTTGGATAACATCTGATGAAGGAAGAACACCTTCTTCTGTTATCTGATTTAAAGAAACTTATTAAACAAGTAGTCTTGATTGACTACACCATTATTATACTAGGAGGAAATCTAATGTCAACAGAACAAGCCATTCACACGAAAGGATTATGCAAATCCTTTGGAAAAAATGAGGTGCTTCGTAAATGCTCATTAACCGTAGAAAAAGGAACAATATACGGCTTTTTGGGTATCAATGGAGCAGGAAAAACAACTATGTTCAAAATACTAACCGGCTTATTAACCCCTACTTTGGGCGAGGTTCAAGTATTAGGAAAAGATGTTACAGTACAGAAAGCTGATATATTACGGCATATCGGCAGTATGATTGATGTTCCTGTTTTTTACGAACATTTATCAGCAAAAGAAAACCTAAACATACATCTTGCCTATATGGGTGTTAAAAAAGCTGATACGGAAACGACCTTATCCAAAGTCGGATTGCAGAGCGTCGGAAATCAGCCCGTTTCGGAGTTTTCACTTGGTATGAGGCAACGTTTGGCTATTGCACGTGCTATGGTACATCAGCCTAAACTGCTTATACTGGACGAGCCTGTTAATGGGCTTGACCCCGTAGGTATTCATGAAATGCGTGATTTATTCAAAAGCCTTGTAGAAAAGGACGGAATAACTATTCTTTTTTCAAGTCATATTTTATCTGAGGTAGAACATATAGCGGATAAAATCGGTATCATTTCAAATGGTGCGATTGTGCGGGAAATGACATTGCAGGAATTGAAAAAAGACAACTCATTTAACCTTGAAGAATATTTCATTTCGATTGTGAAAGAGGGGGAAAGATAATGTTGAATTTAATAAAACTTGAAATTAAGCGTAACCGATTGAAAGGCTACATAACTGCGGGACTTTTAATTACATTTGCAGTATTAGGTCTTGTTTACTTATTTGCTGCAATACCACATCTTGACGCTTCTGATACAGATGTTCAGATATTTATTACATATAACGGCATAGCCACCTTATCGTTAGTTGTTGCTACGGCTTGCTTTTCTATCTTATCGTCGGCAATGTATAACAGATTTATTGTTGAAGAATATGCAAGGGGCTGTCGGGAAATAGATAGTCCTAAACAGGGACAGATGTGACTCATACGAGTCACATCTGTCCCTGAAATTTTTCCTAAAAAAGAAAAAAGATGGCTAACGATAACCATCTTCTCTCCGTTACATGTTATAATGTAACTATGCAAAAACAAGATTATTATAACGAATTTTTTGAAATTGGACAACAGAAAATTAACTTTAGTTTCTTTGAATTGTGTTTACCTGATGACGATCCAGTCTATACCCTGAAAAAAGTGATGGAGGAATTAGATTTTTCTGGCTTATTAGCCAATTGTTCAGATAAGGGAAGAAACGGGTATAACCCAATTATGATGTATGCTGTAGTCACTTACGCAAATATGCGGGGGATAAGAGCTGTTGACCGTATTGTGGAATTGTGTGAAAGAGACCTCGCTTTTATCTGGCTTGCCAACGGTCAGAAGCCGAAACGTGATGCTTTCTATGAGTTCAAGAATACCAAACTGACTGCTGATGTATTGGATGAGCTGAATTACCAGTTTCTTCGCCGCCTGCAAAAAGAAGGACTGGTTACACTCAAAGAGCTTTTTATCGACGGCACAAAAATAGAAGCCAATGCGAACCGCTATACTTTTGTATGGAGAGGGACGATCAATTATCATCTTGCAGGACTATTAGACGCTGTCGATTCTTTGTATCAGAAGTATAACATATTGATTGACGAAAATGAATATGGCATTAAATATGATATTCCCCATGCGCATATGTTTGTGATTGAAGGAATGGACAAAGTAAGGGATGCCATTGAAAAGAACCGGAAACGAAAACTGACAAAACATAAGAAACTGTCTAATAATACAGTTATCGAGATTGATAACTGTTCTCCATTGGAAATCCTGAAGCTCCAGAAAAATCTGACACAGATTGCAGAGAAGGAACAGATTGCGTTTGTTTATGGAAAGGGAAAAAGAAAGCCGGAAATTCAGCGGCTTTATGAAGAATTAGAAGCCTGCGGGGAACGTCTTATGGGATATAAAGAATGTTTTGAGATCATGGGAAAAGACCGGAACAGTTATTCCAAAACAGATCTGGAAGCCACATTTATGAGAATGAAAGAAGACCACATGCGCAACGGACAGTTAAAGGCAGCGTATAATGTCCAGATTGCCGTAGAGAATTATTTTATTGTCCATGCTTATGTAAGCAATGACCGGACAGATTACAACACACTGATTCCGGTTTTGGAAAAGCATAAAAAAGCATTTGGGGATATCTTGAATGAGGTAACGGCAGACAGTGGTTATTGCAGTGAGAAGAATCTCCTGTATTTAAAGAAAAATAACATATCCAGCTACATCAAGCTACAGGATCATGAAAAGCGGAAAACACGCGCTTATACAGAAGATATTGGAAAGTATTACAACATGAAAACGCAAATGTTCGAGGATGAACTGTATTATATTTGTCATGATGAAAGAGAACTGCATCATATCCGCACAGAGACCAAAGAACAGGCTGGTTATACACAGACTTTTGAGGTGTATGGATGTGCGGACTGCAGCGGCTGTGAACACAAAGCCGAATGTTTATATAAATATAACGCTGAAAAAGATGCAGAGAAAAACAAAGTCATGAAGATCAATGAGCAGTGGGAAACATTGAAGGAAGAATCTCATGCCAATATCCAAAGTGAGAAAGGGATATTGAACCGCCAGATCCGTTCCATACAGACGGAAGGACATTTTGGAGACATCAAAGAAAACGGCAGCTTTCGACGGTTCAACTACCGCACATCAGAGAAGGTGTATAAAGAGTTCATACTGTATGCCATTGGAAGAAATATAAATAAATATCATCGTTTTCTTCATGATGAGATCAAAAAATTTGAAGGAAAAACAGATGAAAAGACAGCTTAGAAAAAATGCACTTTCAAGAATGCAGTCAAGGGGTTTTTGCGCCCTAAAATATAAACAGAAAAAGAAAAATAAGAATCTCCCATAACATATCAGAAGTTTAAAATACTGATTTCTATGGGAGATTCTTATTTTAAGATTTAGAGGCTAAAAAGCGGTATTAACCGACTTCCCCTTTTCTCATACCCTGTTAAGCGAAGCCGAGTATTATTGGCAAAAGTTATAACTGTATTTTTGTTTACATTTGTTTCCATGCTGTTTAGCGGCGTGATTACTTTTACAATATTCTTTACCACCGAAGCGTTTGTTCCTATTTGTCAAGAAGCTATAACAATGTCAACGCTATTCGGGGTTGCAATATCGCTTATTGCTTACTCTATAATAGCTGCTGCATTGGCGGTAATATCTTTGTGGTTTGGATATTGGAGAAAATCCGCTTCTGTAACAATTATAGTGGGCGTGATTGTTTCATGTGTTTTCGGTAGCTTTGCGTCTGAAATCCTTTTAGCAGGAGGGGTATTTAACAACGTGATTGTTTTTGTAATTGCGGCGGCAAGCATATTAGTTGCTTTCATTTTGACAACAGCACTCTCCCAAAAAATCAGCACTATGGAGGTGTAATGCTTTCAATTTGGACGAAAAACGAGGATTTGCTATGATGGCTGAACAATGGTTATTATGCCCAGTATGTGGCAACAAAACGCGGGTAAAGATACGCGGCGACACGATACTTGAAAACTTCCCATTGTTCTGTCCGAAATGTAAACAGGAAACGCTTATCAATGTAAAGCAACTGAATATGTCAGTTATCAAAGAGCCAGACGCACAGACGCAGAGCCGATAAACTTGCGAGTAATCGCAGTTTGTCGGCTCTCTTTATATCCCCCAATATTAAGCCGTTTCCATAAACTCATTACCCTGTCTATCAGCGGCGGCTTTGAATAAATCAAGGCTGCCGTTTCTTTCTATCCTCTGAAAAGGAATGACGCCACAAACGCCAACAGATACGGCGGCTAAAAGGAGGTAGCCGCCATGAAGCGCAAAGCGTATCGACAAAATCCGACGGTCATTGACTTGTTAAAAAAAGCCCGACCACCACCGGGGGAAATTACGCTTGTATATTTGAACTGTCTAATCATCTAAATACTACTTATAATACCTATGCGCCTGTCCGGACTTTTCGGATGGGCGCATTTTGCTGCTCAAAAAATTTTTTGAAGAAATTTCAAAAAATCTTCGGCGTTTTTGAAAACCGCCGTATTGCCCCGCGAAAAGGGGGAAGCACCACCAACTTTCCAACGAGAAAGGAGGTGAGAATGTGGAACCTAATAGCAAGGAGTTTTACAAACAATGTGCTTTTCAGAAGTTTTGTAATACGGTGCTGCACAATGAAGCGTGCGACACTCATAGAGAGCTTCGCAGACACAAGGCAAAGGAAGTGACCTTTTCCGACATGACCTTAGACGAAGCGCGGCAGCTTCATACCTTTGATGAATATTTCAAACGGGAAACTGTCGAAACCGTCTTTGAAAAAGCTGGGAAGAAAATCACGCCAAAGCTGCTTCTTGAAGCAATCCGTACTTTGCCGGAAGAAAAGCGCAAAGCCATATTGCTGTATTACTTCGAGGGAATGAACGATACCGAGATTGCGGAGCTGTTCAATACGTCGAGAAGCACGATACAGTACAGGCGGACAAGCTCTTTTGAGAAATTAAGAAAATATCTGGAGGAAAATGCTGATGAATGGGACGAATGGTAACGAACCCGGCTACCCGGAAAAAGCCCTTGTTCCCTATCCTGTCATTGTAGCAGCGACAAAGGGCGACCCGGACGCTATGAAGATTGTCTTGCAGCATTTCAGCGGCTACATAGCCCGCCTCTCCATGCGGAAGCTGTACGACGGCGCGGGAATGTCTATTTTGGCGTAGACCACGACATTCGGGAACGGCTGCAAGCAAAACTGATGATGGCTGTCCTCACCTTTAAGGCAGAGGAATAAACCGCAGCGGCGGCGGGACGCTTTCTCTCTCCCCCTTTTCCGTTCCGCTGCTGACGCGGCAGCAAAGCCATTCTGAACCTTGACAAAGAAAGCGGCGCAAGATAACGGCGGCGCAGCATAGGGCAAATCGGATACGTTCCTTTTGCGCCGAGCCATACGGCGGGTGCGCCATGACACTATCCGGGAGGGATTACCCCGCCCGGACAGCCGAGCGACCAACACCGCGCCGGAAAGCAAGTGTAGCGGCTTGCGGGCGACGACAGCGCAGAATATACAATGATACTTCCTTACAGCCACAGTCCGAGCGTTAAGAGCGTCGCAGGCAATGGGTAGGGCTGCATGAGAACCATGCCGGGGTGAAATTCCCATGAGGTTATGCTAATAACCGTCCGATGAAAGCCTTTGTTTTCTTGAATAGTGGACTTGCTGCTATTCATAGACTGTATTATATGTTTGCGAAAGAAAGGGGGATTTTCTTTGACGCAAAACCAAACGCCCGTTACCACAACGGAGCATAAAATCGGAAAAGTTACTTACCTTGTATGTTCGTCCGCAAGTGAACACGCGACGGACACACTGGATAAAAAGATAAAAAAGCTCATTCGCAAAGACATGGAGCTGAATCCCGCAAACGCCCGGAAATAGGGCGTTTCTTCACATTTTATACATGACACAGGCAGCGGTATGTGGTATAATATAGACAGTACAAATACCATGCTTGTCTGTCGTCGGAAAGGAGGACAAAATGTTACAGACAGACAAAATTACCGCTTTATATTGCAGATTGAGCCAGGAAGATATGCAAGCCGGGGAAAGCGAGAGCATACAGAACCAAAAGCTGATTTTACAGAAATATGCTGACGAACACCACTTTTTCAACACGCGCTTTTTCGTAGACGACGGATTTTCTGGCGTGAGTTTTGAGCGTGAGGGGCTTCAAGCCATGCTGCATGAAGTTGAAGCCGGGAACGTGGCGACCGTCATAACAAAAGATCTTTCCCGTCTGGGACGTAATTATCTGAAAACCGGGGAGCTGATAGAGATTGTCTTTCCCGAATACGAAGTGCGCTACATTGCCATTAACGACGGTGTAGACACAGCGAGGGAAGATAACGAGTTTACCCCTCTGCGGAACTGGTTCAACGAGTTTTACGCCCGCGACACCTCAAAGAAAATCCGGGCAGTCAAACAGGCAAAGGCGCAGAAAGGCGAGCGCGTCAACGGCGAAGCCCCTTACGGCTACCTTATCGACCCGGATAACCGCAATCATCTAATACCCGACCCGGAAACGGCACACGTCGTAAAACAGATTTTTGCAATGTATGTACGGGGCGACCGTATGTGTGAAATCCAGAACTGGCTACGGGACAATGAGATATTGACCGTCGGGGAACTGCGCTACCGCAGGACAGGGAGCAAACGCCACCCCCGCCCACAGCTCAACGCATGGTACAACTGGCCGGACAAGACGCTGTACGACATTCTGACAAGGAAAGAGTATTTAGGGCATACCATAACCGGGAAAACCTACAAGGTATCTTATAAGTCGAAAAAGACGAAAAAGAACCCGGAGGAAAAAAGGTATTTCTTCCCCAACACTCACGAGCCTTTGATTGATGAAGAAACCTTTGAACTTGCACAGAAGCGGATTGCCACCCGGCAACGCCCGACAAAGGTTGATGAAATCGACCTGTTTTCCGGGCTGCTCTTTTGCGGGGACTGCGGCTACAAAATGTATGCGGTACGCGGAGCCGGGACGCTTGAACGGAAACACGCCTACACTTGCGGCAACTACCGCAACCGGGCAAGAAATGATATGCTCTGCACTACGCATTATATCCGCAAAAGCGTATTAAAAGAACTTGTCCTTGCAGACTTGCAGCGCGTAACGTCTTATGTGAAAGAGCATGAACAGGAATTTATTCAGACCGCCAACGTGTGCAGCGCAAAGGCAGTACAAAAGACACTGACACAGCAGCGGAAAGAGCTTGACAAGGCGCAGAACCGTATTAACGAGCTGAACATCTTATTCCGCAAGCTCTACGAGGACAACGCTTTAGGGAAACTTTCAGATGAACAGTTTGCTTTTCTGACTTCCGGCTATGATGAAGAAAAAAAGACGCTGACCCGGAGGATTGCGGAGCTGTCACAGGAAATCGACAACGCCACCGAGCGCAGCGCGGACGTGAAAAGGTTTGTCGCACTGGTACGCAGATACACCGCCATTACCGAACTGACCTACGAAAACGTCCATGAATTTATTGACCGTATTCTTATTCACGAACTGGATAAGGAAACGAACACCCGCAAAATCGAAATCTTTTATAGCTTTGTCGGCAGAGTTGATACAGGCGACAAGCCTACCGAAAGTATCTCCTATTTCAGACAGATAGGAGCCGACGTAAAGAGTTATGCTATCTAACATACATCAAAAAGAGGTAAGATAACACCCTCTGCAAAAAAGGTTACGTTATCTTACCTCAACAAAATTCAAGCCGCTCCAACCGTCATCCACATAGGTTTCAACGACTAAAAACCCATGCTCCCTTGCATACTGTGCCAGCATCGCTTTTTGCGTTTTTATGCTCTCGCTGTCCCCCTGCGCCATGTCGTCTTTTGACAATCTACAGTACAAGGCGGTTCTTAAAATACCCATTCCATGCATCCCCTTTCTTTATTTTCTGTCCCCATTGTATTCTGTATCTTTTATTATCTCAAAGGTGTGGGGAGAGGACTTTCTTCTCCGTACCTCGTTTACAAGTAGGGAAATAAAAACTTCTCTCATGTCCCTGCCGCCCAGATAGACAGGCTGAACCTCTATTTTCGGGTGTGTAATTGTTTTTGCCATAGGCATATCCTCCCTAAATTTTAGAAAAAGGGAATCCGAAAACGCCCTTAATCCAGATAAAAACATTTATTTTCCAGTTCTTTTTTTCATAGCGCAAGAGATTTTTCTTCCCTTTCACTGTAATGACCATGCCGCATTTACCAACCGAAAACAAAATATCAGCGGCTGTCCTTGTTCCCCTTTCTTCAAAAAGGACAGCTCCACCGCAGGCGTGAGGGCGATTTTCCCATCGTCCACCATCTGCAAAATCGGCGGTATCAGCTCCGTCAAGCGGATAAAACGCTGCACGGTCATCCTGCCCACGCCAAAGCCCTGTGCCACCTTATCGTCCGTCCGCAACTTCGTCCCAACTTCGAGCTGTTGACAAACCCCCTTATTTTATAAATGCCGTAAGATATTATGATAAAATTCTATCAATAAATAGGAAAATATTCCAAAGAAAAAGGCATGGTTCTCTATGCCATGACCTTTATCATTCTCTTTAGATTTAATGCCGTTGACGATAAGAGGCATTGCTGTTCAGCTGCCTCTAATCCTCTTCTATATAGGAATTTCAAATTATGTCTTGCTTTTTGCGCCGCAAAGCTGCCTTCGCTCCATATCTGTCGCAGAAGCAAAACCTTGGCGTGCGTTTCCGTACCATCTTTTTCATGATTCTTTTTTACAACGTCTTCAAAAATATTTACTTGGATTCTTTTATCAGAACCTTTTTCTCCTATGCACCTGTTACGGAATGGACAGTCTTTACATTCCGTTTTGGGACAGCGGTACTCTTTTGTTACAGTATTTATTGTTCTGTTGAGCCTGTGCAGCGGAAGCGCTTTTCCTCCGGGACAGATGAATCTGTCATCCTTTTCATCATACTGAAAATCTTTCCTTTGAAACTCTGTAGTCCCTCTTTTTTGCTCTGTTCTTTTCGGTGTGTAAAAATCTATGTTTCGTTCTGGCAATTGTTGATTGATAAGGTTTGTGTCATATCCGCTGTCAGCACAGGCTGCTTGTATTTTTAGCCCGATCGTTTCCCCAATATAATCAAGCCTTTCGATATATGGCTGGCTGCCATTTACATTGCCGGCTGTTGCTGCCACATCAACGGTAATACCATTTTTAGAATCAACTGTCTCGTGCGACAAGTAATGCATCCCTTCGGCTTTCCCTTTGCGCTTATAATATCCTGATTCGGGGTCTGTGCTGCTTACGCGGCGCCGGACTGTTTCGATTTTTTCTTTCCGCTTCCTGCAGCGGGCAGGCTTGATCTTTCCCTCCGACTCCAGCTGGCTGCGTACAGTTTCTTCATACTGGTCCAGTTCTTTGAGGTATTCATTTGTGACTTCTTCTGTTTGCTTGATGTATTCTGTTTTCCGGGATGCGTTTGCCTTTATGTGTGTCGAATCCGTAAAAACCAGCCTGCCGTCTGCCAGACCCTTTTCTACGCATAGGAAAACAATTTTCTGAAAAATATTCCGAAAAAGATCACTGCCGTTGAAACGGCGGCGTCTGGTCTGGGAAATCGTAGAATGATCTGGAACCTTATCCATAATATCAAGACCAAGAAACCAACGGTATGCCATGTTCACCTGAATCTCTTCTGATATTCTTCTTTCGGAATTGATGCCATAAAGAAAACCGATGAGAAGAAACTTGATTAAGACCGCCGGACCGATGGATGGACGTCCATTGTTATGACAGTACATATTCTCTACTTCGTCATATATGAATGAAAAATCAATGATAGCATTTACTTTCCGAAGAAAATGATCGGTAGGGACTAAATCTTCAATTGTTATCAAATGCATTTCTATCTGTTGGTTCTCGATTTTTGTCATCATAATGTATCACCTCAAGGATTAATCTACACATATATTTTCTTATATGCAAATCTTTTTGGCAAGAGGTTTGTCAACAGCTCGAAGCTGCGACAAAGTCAGATACCGCCGCCGAAATAGGAAAATCACAGAATGAAAGCCGTGACCAAGTATTCCGCTATATCCGTCTGACTTACCTTATCCCCGAACTGCTTGACAAGGTTGACGAGGGCATTATCGCACTCAGCCCCGCCGTGGAACTCTCCTACCTCTCCAAAGAACAGCAGAAAATACTGCTTGACGCAATGAGCCTGAATGACTGCACACCCTCCCACGCACAAAGCATCCGCATGAAGAAACAGGCGCAGCAGAATACTCTTTCTTCGGACGGTATTTATAAAATCATGTCGGAGGAAAAAGGCAACCAGACCGAACGTATCAGCTTTAAAGTACAGGATTTAAAGGGATTTTTCCCGAAAAACTTTACGCAGAAACAGATGACGGACACGATTCTAAAGCTGCTTTATGAGTACAACAGAAAACTGGAACGAAGCCGCAGAAGCCGTGAGGAAAGGTAAGGTGGCAGTATGAAAAAATTAGAAACCTTTACAGCCAGTCCAAATGTAGTCTATATGATGCCGCATGAGCCGATAGATGAAAATGAGAAAATCAATTTATCGCAAGAGGTACTGCCCCGCAGTCCCGAAATCCGCATTGAAAACAGAAAATTAGTACGTTTCAGCGGTGAAAACGAGTTTTCATTAAAATTGGCGGCACGACCTACGAAGTCAATACCCATTTCAGCAAGAAAGGAAACCAAAGCGTATTGGAGCAGTTTAAAGAACTGATACTGTCCGAAAAGCTGGTTTAATATTGCACATTGGAAAAAGATAACTGGATATAGTAAGATAACCCTGCCTTTGCTATGCCCGGTTGTCAGAAAGGAGCAAAAAATTATGGCAACAGCAACGAAAATAAACGGGCAGACCGAAGAAAAAATCACAGCTTTGTATTGCAGGATGTCGGTTGACGATGATAATAAAGACGAGGAATCCAATTCCATAACGAACCAAAAGCAGATTTTACAGGATTACGCCCGCAAAGAGGGATACAACAACACCATGTTCTTTGTGGACGACGGCGTGTCGGGGACGACCTTCCAAAGACCAAATTTTATGCGTATGGAACGTATGGCGGAAAACGGTGAAATCAGCACGATTATCGTAAAAGACCTTTCCCGCTTCGGGCGTGAGCAGGTGGAAATGGGCAGGCTTACGCAGGTGGTGTACCCTTCCCTCGGCATCCGCTTTATCGCCATACAGGAGCGTGTGGACACTCTGACCGGCGACGGCGTGGAGATGATGCCCTTCCACAATATTTTCAACGAATGGTATGCGGCGCAGACCTCTAAGAAAATCCGTGCAGTGTGGCAGTCCAAAGCGGAACACGGCGAGCGTATCGCTTCTATCGTGCCCTATGGGTACAGAAAATCGGAAGATAACCCAAAACAATGGGTAATCGACGAACCGGCGTCACAAACCGTAAGGAAGATTTTTGCCCTTTGCCTTGCAGGGAAAGGCCCGATGCAGATTGCAAGGCAGCTTGAGGGGGAAAAGATACTCTCCCCCGCCGCCTATTTTGAATCCATCGGCAGGAAACATGCGCAGAAAGTCCCCAAAAACCCTTATGGGTGGGAACAGGCGACCGTTGGCTATATCCTTGAAAACAGGCAGTACACCGGCTGCGCCGTCAATTTCAAAAGCACTACCGTCAGTTACAAAGCCCATAAGAGAATCCAGCACAGCGAGGAAGACTACCAAATCATACCCGACATGCAGGAAGCCATCATCTCCGAAGATCAATGGCTGAGAGTGCAGGAGCTTCGGAAACACAAGCGCAGGCCGACAAAAACAGGCAGGACAAGCCTTTTCTCAGGACTGCTCTACTGCTACGACTGCAAATCGAAAATGCACTTTGTCGCCGCCAAGAGCATGAAACGGAAACAGGAGCATTTCCGCTGTTCCCAATATAAATCCGGCAGAGGAAATTGTGCTATGCACTATATCCGTGATATTGTCCTTGAAAGGCTTGTGCTGGAAGCTGTCAGCAACTTATCCGATTTTGTACGCTGTTATGAGCCGGTATTCCTGTATCTGCTGGCAAAGAAAAACAACGCCATGCGGCAGAAGGAATACCAACAGCTTCAGAAAGCGATGGAGAATGGTACAAAGCGGATAGCAGAAATCGACAGGCTGATTGAAAAGGTATTTGAGCAGAACGCAGGCGGCATACTCTCTGATGAGCGGTTTGCTAAAATGCTTCAAAGCTATGAAAAGGAGCAGAAATCACTGACGCAAGAAGTGGAAGAAAACCGCCAGACCTTGCAGAACGCCGAACAGCGGGTAATGGATTTAAGGCTTATCTTACGCACTTTGCGGGAGATAACCGACATTAAAGAGCTTACCCCTACGCTTGTCAATTCGCTGATTGAGCGTATCGAAGTCCACAACAGCGACAAGTCCAGCGGTCACAGCCATGTGAAGGTGGATATTTATTTTACAGCGGTGGGTATGATTGATATTCCCACCGAAAAAGAAATCCTTGCCACAATGGAAGAAATACGGAACAACCCGCAGGACTTCAAATTTGTGGCGTAACAAACGAATACAGTGTAATCCCTTTTATAGAGTTACACTGTATCCTACATAAAAATATCCTTATCTGGCGACAGCAAAGGCTGTCACACCTTTACGGTCTATAGAGAATTTATTTCTATTATGTGGAAATTTGACCTCTACTTGTGGGGTAGAAAGCCCCCTTGTACTGGCAAGGATTTTTTTAACGGGTGATCCGTCCCTTTATATCGTTTTTGAAAATAGAAATTGCTATTTGCAGGCAATAAAAATCCCTCCAAACTCGAAACAGGTTTGGAGAGTGCTTGTTAAGTCTTTCGGGCATAGCAATACCGCCCACCAAGGGCGGCGTTACATAAGGAAGTAAAAACCAAAAGACTTTATAAACAGCCAGTATGATTGGATTGTAGGCAAATTCAAATCATGCAGAGGAATTGCAAAATGGCAAAATCAATTTTTGAGAAATTAGGCGGCGAATATGAACAGCAAGGAGATTATCTAATACCACGCTTGACTGTACCCGCTGAAGAAGACCGTTCAATAGGCATATGGGGGCGGCGGCATCTGGACTATCTGAAACAGTACCGCAAAGTTACATACACCAATCTTCTCACAAGTGGCAAACTGAACGCCTACCTCGCCGACATCAACGAACAGGCACAGGAACGCTCTCACAGGCTCATAGAGGACATGAAGCAAGCACAGGGCATAACGGAACAGCTAAAGGCAGAAAACGCTTTAGAATGGACAGGAAAGATGAACAACACATTGGCTTGTGCAAGGGAGATTGTAAATAAAGAACTCATTTACACATAAGAAAAGTTTTGGGCAGAGGGAAGAAATTACCCCCTGCTCTTTCTGCATCTGAAAAACTATATAGACAAGCAATAGAAATATTCCTACTTGTACTGCTATTAGGGAAATATTTATTGCTGTTCACGAATGATTTATGAAAACGTAAGATAATATGATAAACTCAAACTTCGCACTTGAATAAGTACCTATGCACCTTGAAAATTCAATAATAACTGGCATAAAAATAGCATGAAACCGTCTGGTTTTGATATAATTGAGTTGTTCAGAAACAATCATATATCCGGAGGCTCATGCTATGAATAAAAGTATAACACAAGACAATCAAAATGATAACCAGATTTCGAAATCTATCAGAAGATTTTTTACACGGTTTCATCTTTCTTCTGCATTGAAAACTGCTAATGCCTACAAAAAGAAGGGAATTTCTGCAGCACTGATTTTTCAGTATCTGTTTCTTTTGATATTTTCAAACAGAAGTATGTATATGAACCTGCTGATTGGAAAAGACTCACCGGATTTTGCAAAAGATACGGTTTATCGTTTTATGAAAATGCTCCAGATCAACTGGGTTCGGTTCACAACGGTTTTATCCAGCCGAATCATTAGGGATGCCATTGCTCCACTTGATTCAGCAGACCGTGTCAACGTACTGATCATTGACGATTCCATGTTTGAACGTAACCGTTCCAAAAAAGCGGAACTTCTTGCAAAGGTATATGACCATGCAAAACATTGTTATAAATTTGGTTTTCGCATGCTTACATTAGGCTGGTCAGATGGAAGCACTTTTCTCCCGGCCAACAGTGTCCTTCTCTCCACCGAAAATAAAAAGAACAGAATCAATGAAGCAAAGGAAACGGATAAAAGAACGGTTGGATATAAGCGCCGTATGCTTGCTGTCAAGAAAGGAACGATCGCCATGCTGGAGCTTTTAAAATCTGCTAAAAAGGCTGGTATTCCGGCTAAATACGTTCTGTTTGACAGCTGGTTCTCTTCCCCAAGCTCTCTTCATGCTGTCAAAGAAATCGGATATGATGTAATTGCAATGGTAAAGAAAACACCTAAAATGTTCTTCCGGTATAACAGCGAAGATATGCCGCTGACAACTATTTACAAGAAAAACAGGAAACGGCGTGGACGTTCCCGGTATCTGCTTTCCGTCATGGTGGATGTTGTAAAGGAAGGAAAAACCATCCCTGCCAAAGTGGTCTATATCCGTAACAAAAACAAGAGAAAGGAATATCTTTGTCTCATTTCCACAGACGTGAGTCTGAGTGAAGAAGAGATTATCCGCATTTATGGAAAACGCTGGGATATTGAAGTATTCTTCAAAGTCTGCAAGAGCTATCTTAATCTAAGTAAAGAATGCAGATCCCTATCTTATGATGCAATGACTGCCCATACAGCAATCGTTTTTACAAGATATATGATGCTTTCCCTGGAGAACCGGGAATCTAATGATACCCGTTCTATGGGGGAACTGTTTTTATACTTTTCTGATGAGATGTCTGATATCACATGGATACAGGCTTTTCAAATACTGCTTCAAATGTTCAGAACTCTGCTTGTGGATCAGATAGATATATCTGATGAAAAAATCGACGAGCTTGTAAAAGCATTTATGGATGCAATACCTGCACTTTTAAAATCGAAGCTGCAAGTGGCATAATTGACTGAACATTGACAACTGAATACTGCCAGATATTGAATTTTCAAGGTGCATAGCTAAAATCTATGTGCGAAGTTTGAGTGATAAACAAAAAATCTTTGTAAAATGCCTAAATGGCATAATATGTTAAGTAGACAGCCTGTTCTGTCTGATGGCAATCAAGGCGGATAAGCCAAAAACGCTTATCCGCCCATACATAATTATTAGCAAGCAATTTACCGTTTAAAAGAAATTATTATCTGGTATATGTTCCATAATGTCTCTAATATCGCACTCTAAAATATTACAAAGGCGGTCAAGCGTATTCGTGCTTACCGGCTGATTGTATCTTAAACGGTAAAGCTGAGCCTTGCTCACATTATACTTTTTCGTCAGCATTGATTTTGTGATGCCCCTTTTTTCTGCCGTCTCCCATAGTTTGTCATACTTAATCATGTCAGCCCTTCTTTACTTTCTTTCTATTATCGCAGGAAAAAAAGCAGGCTATAAGGTTCCACATTCGGAACCATGAAAGGCTAAAAAAAATTATCGTCTGGTATATGTTCCATGATGTCGGAAATATCACATTCCAGAAGATTGCAAAGACGGTCAACCGTACAAGTGGTCACCCCTTTGTTGTGGCGCAATCTGGAAAGCTGTGCCTTACTGATATGGTATTTTTCATGGAGGGCGTTATTGGAAATCCCTTTCGCTTCGGCTGTTTCCCATAATTTGTCAAACTTTATCATAATCCGTCGAACTCTTCCTCTTGATTTTCTTTTATTATTGCAGTAATATTTAGTTGTCGGAAGGTTCCATATTCGGAACCCCCTGACGAAAATAAATCAGCTTAAGGAGGGTGAAGCATGGACAAGAGGAAGAAAAATACTTATCCTGAATTATTCACGGAACAGTATCTGAACTGATAACTGTACTATGAATCTGAAAATTGATCCATGCAGCCATAACATCACTCAATTAACCCGTCAAAAGGGTATAAAATCCCCATGACAGAGTTCAGAACAGTTGTTATGCTGTCAAGGTTCGTTTATAGTTGCTATTCCAGCTGTACATTTAGCTTACCGATATTTGAAAGTGTCTCATTGAATTCGTTCTTATAAGGGCAGCTGCTACACAGCTTGAATATGATATATCTTGCTGAATGAATTACTTTTGCGGCAATCTTCAACAGTTTTAAACGGACGGTATCAATGCGTTGCTTCCGCATGTCTGCTGATAACGCCAACCTTCTAAACCAATTAAATATGTTATACGCAAGAGCGTGTACCTGAAGCCTGTTGGCATTTACCATTCTGGTATGACTGCTTACGGACGCGAAATCAAAACCGGATTTGCTTTCTCTGATGAAGTTTTCCATCAGCCCTCTCTTGCAGTAAAATTTGATGAGATACTCTGGTGAAGAATCCATGTTTGTGACAATAAATGTGTATATGTAAACCATTTGGTTTTCCGGTTTTTCAACTTTGCATACCACGCGCCTTTCATAAGGCCATGAACCTGCTTTGTACATGAATTCACCATAAACTACCGCATAATCAACTTTATTATTCCTGGTGATCTCATCAAGCCCATCCACAAGATGGGATGCTTTTTCACGGAGAATGCCATTCTCTTTCAGCCGAATCACATAGCCTGTGCCATTTTCCTCGCACTGCTTATAAAGGCCAGGCGTAGCAAAACCGCTGTCACCCCGGAGCAGAATACGGATTTCCGGATACTCATTCAGGTATTCATCAAGTATCGGCTGCAGGAAGTCAGCCACTCCTGTGCAGGAATACTGTGTTCCGTCACGAAGCTGGATTTTTATCAGATCCCCGGTCATTCCATCATAACAAACAAGTGGATGGTAACCATTGCTTTGATAATGAAAGTTAAAGGCTCTGCCTTGCTGTTTGCCGTATGCATCAAGAAGAGTGGAATCCAGATCCAGAATAACAGCCTGAGGCATCTGAATACTGTAAATTTTATTCCGAAGTATTCTGCCAATCGCAAGAAACTGGTTTAAGGTATCTTCATCCATACGGTTAAAGAATCTTGAAACAGTAGGCTGTGATGCAAGGGCATCTTTTTCAAGTATTGACTTGAATACGGGGTCGTTCGTCAGTTCATCGGAAGCATCATCTTCAAAGTAACCGGCAATGATCATATGTATCATCTGGAGCAGGTTTTCCTGATCCGTATGATATCTGAATAATGCAGAATCATTGGTCTTGAAAGCTTTGCCTAATAGCGTATCAATACCAAGTTTGCTTACGAATTCTTTGATGAGAAGTAAGCCTGCATCGGAGGATAAATCTCCTCCATCAAAATTTATTTTAATCTGTCTATTGCTTTCTAATGGTAAGGTGTTTACAATACTCATAAAGGGCTCCTTTTGTTGGTATTATTTGAGATTAGACACCTTAATTTTATCACAAGTGGATGCTCTTTTTTCATTCACTTGACAGGTGAAAAGCAATATTCAGTTAAAACACAGTAACTATGTGGCTTTCAGCCACTTTCATGGCTGTGCCGTGAATAATTCAGGCTTATTTATCTGAATTATTTTTGGAGAATTTGAATGGGGATTTCTCACGTCAGGCAGTATTAAGGGCATTGGAAAAATGTGATGACGAAATACAAAAGAGAATGGGCGCATATCCTTGTGCAAGAGGGCTAATCAGCAACATTTTTAACAGAGGGAAACAAACGAGGAAACTGCCAAGGCAGATAACGCAGGAATTGGTGGATTTTTGGGACGTTTACGGAGAGTTTGACAATATGCTCAGACCGAGCGCAAAAAGAAACTATTTAATCCTGCAAATGCTTTAGGCATACATGGATACATTTAGAAGGTGAAATTATGAATACAATATTGCAGCAGCTATATAACGGGGAAATCTGTTTAATAGAACAATACCGCCCCATATTGGAAGAATATAAAGCAATCAGAAAAAAGCATATGGACAATTACAAGGGCTTCATTGAAAAACTTGGCAGCCCTCTGGATAAGGAATTTATTAAAATTATGGATGAGCAATTTGAAACTGCTCCCCTTGACTTCTTCCAGATGTTCTCGGACGGTTTTAAACTGGGAGCAAAAATGATGATAGAAGTCCTTTACAGCGGGGATGGAAAGGAAACTGCCGAATAGTTAATGAGCGAAAAACAATAGGAGACAATAGTTAAAATGGAAAAAGATTATATACAATTACCGCCAATGCCATCCGATACGCCGACAGAACTCGTGGCGATTGTCTGGATATATGTCAAGATGGAGGAGCCAGAGAAGGTACAGATTTTAGATTTTATACGGGAAAACGTCAAACCTGGCACAAATGAGGGCGAGAAAGAAAAATTGATGGAACTGATGGAGAAATCAAAATTAAACCCAAGCCCATATGTTGAAGAATTCTATTCGCTGATGCAGGAATTAATTGGGACGCTCATCGCACAGGCGTGTGAAATGTCGGCTTGTATTTACCAAAAATATTGCATTGAAGAAAAATCCACAAAAGAAATATCTGAAGCAATCCATGTGCCGCAAGATGCCGTTGAGCTTATGGCGCAGTACTATGAGAAAAATATGAAATAATGTTTTAAAGGACACATGAAGGCGGTGAACCCATGAAAAGATAAAGGTTCACCGTTTTAATTTTTCTAAAATCGGAAGTATATGGAACAAATGAACAATACCCAACATTTAAACATGATAAATTTCCCACGAAAACCCATACCAAAAAATAAGCGTATAAAATTCCCGTCCACAGGGAATACTAAAAAATTTGCCCAAAATATTGACATGGGTACAGCCGCTATGGTACTCTGAAATACTTATAGGAGAATTAGAACTAATCCAGAAATGGAGTTGTCAGAATGGCATCAGATAAACTATTGAATTACTGCCTTGAAAATCTTGAAGGGACGGTCTTAGTTGAGAGTTGGGGGAAAAAGGATTTTCTATAACCCATACCATGTACTGCAACGGTTGTATTGCTCCCCCACAAAAAACCTGACAAGCGTAATCAACATATATAGAAGCGAAATATGGTTTCAAGGTACATATCGCATATAAAGCAAAGGTAAAGAGGAATTTAGGATTGCTAATGTATGATGTTCATGATGCAGTAGAGGCATTGAAAAAGCCGAGGAAACATACGACAGCGGAGAAAGTGGAAACAACAAAGGATGCTTTGAAACATTTTAAGATTTTATGAGGTTAAAAGATGGAAAGTATTACAAAATTGAAAGATATGACTCAATTTATTTTACAGACAAATGAAATAGAGCGTGATGGGAGTAATGGTTCGGAGATAAGTATTCCTATATATGATATTTCATCTGAAGAATTTCTATATTTTGCTGAAAATGCAATTGCATCTGAAACGAAAGAAGGAATTGTAAATGCTGTTTCGAATCTAAAAAGAGCATTAGATTGTGAAATGGATATGTTTTTTGAGAGCATAAATCTAAAAAGAATTTTTGATAAAAGGAGTTTGAAGTTCGAAAAGAAGACCCAGTTTTTAGCTAATATAGGATTATTCCCTATTCAGACTATTAATAAATTAAATTTTATGAGAAATAAACTGGAACATGAATATAAAACGCCAGAAATATATGATTTACATACATATTATGAATTGGTATGGAGTGTTGTAAAAATATTGGATTTGTATCTTGAATTGTTATATACAAACGGAGAGATAAATTTAGAACTTCATATTGAAAATAACGTGTATTATCTTACGATGAAGCATGATATAAAAGAATGTGCATTTGAATTTGAAATAATAGATTGGACTAAGGGAAAAGAGAGGGAACATAAAAAACTAAATGTAAGTTTGAAGAACCAAGGGGATGCAGATGATTTTATAGAAGCATTTAATATATATTTGTTATCTATACAATACTTTGATTATGGAAATCTTAATTTATACAAAAAGAAAATAAAGAAACTGATAGAAACAGAAAGAGTATAGATATTTGTTATGCAAAAAATTATGCGGTCAAATGGGAGATTTTAAATGAATGAAAAATTTTATAATGAAATTAAGAATATATTGAATATGGCAAGAAATAAAGTCTATAAAACAGCCAATTTTGTAATGGTTGAAGCGTATTGGAATATAGGAAAATCCATCATAGAGGAACAAGGCGGCAACGAAAAGGCAGAGTATGGGGCAGGTTTGATAAAAGAATTGTCAAAACAAATGACACAGGATTTCGGCAAAGGGTTTACAGTGACAAATTTGAAATATATGAGGCAGTTTTATTTGATGTTTCCAAATAGTCACGCACTGCGTGACGAATTGAGCTGGACACATTATAGACTTTTGATAAAAGTGGAAAATGATAATGCACGAGACTTTTATATGCAGGAAGCTGCAAAATCACAATGGAGTACCAGACAGCTTGAGAGGCAGATAAATTCTTTTTTCTATGAAAGGCTATTATCCAGCAAAAACAAGAAACAGGTTGCAGATGAAATCCAAACATTAGAGCCTGCAAAGAAACCAGAAGACATCATCCGTGACCCATATGTTCTGGAATTTCTTGGTTTAAGTTCAAATGATGATTTTTATGAAAGTGATTTGGAGCAGGCATTGATTACTCATTTGCAAAAATTCCTTTTGGAGCTTGGGAGAGGTTTTTCGTTTGTTGCCAGACAAAAGCAAATCACTTTTGACGGGCGGCATTTTAGAATTGACCTTGTATTCTATAATTATGTTTTGAAATGTTTTGTTTTGATAGATTTAAAGGTTGGGGATTTGACACATCAGGATTTAGGGCAGATGCAGATGTATGTCCATTATTATGAGCGAGAGCTTATGAACGAAGGAGATAACCCGCCAATTGGTATTGTATTATGTGCAGATAAAAGTGAATCTGTGGTTAAATATACGTTGCCCGAAAAAGAAACACAGATTTTTGCTTCAAAATATAAGTTATATTTGCCAAGCGAGGAAGAATTGCTCAGGGAATTGAATCAGGAATACCAAGCATTGGAATGTTGCAAAGTAGAGGAAGAAAATAGATAGTTTTCATCTTTTTCGGGAAAAGGGTAACATGAACGATATTAGAAATGTAGAAATATTCCCCATTTTTTTGATTTTGTAGGGATATGTCTCAATTTGGCACTCATTGTGGAAATTAAGAAATGCAAAAGGTAATCTTGAAAATAGAAAAATAAATAAACACATAAATTAGAGAATGAAATGTCAGCCAACGGACAAGGCTGACCGCTGCCGAAATTATACTGCCTTTTTCGGCTGGCGTATGGCAGCATGGTTTTGAATCCCAAAGCCGTTACATAGCATTGCGAATCTGAGCAGGAGAAAATACTCCTGTCGTTCGTGGTGCGGTGTAGCGGCTTTTTCATTTATCCAAAAGTCAAGAAAAACCGAATCCAGAACGGAGGTGCAGGGACATAGGATTTTCTTTTCGGCGGGTAAGAAAGGTATGGAAGAATGCTGCTGCATAGGAAAATGCTCTGCGGCGTTGTCCACAGAGATAGCGAGCATCGGATTGTGTCAGCCACAATCCCAATCCATGCCGCTTGCGGGCATGGACTAACCCAGGGAACATACCTGAATACCCTGTTGAAAATGAAATTCAAGACTGGAGGATAAGGAAAATGAGCAGAGAAAAATCAGAAAAGGACGTGCGGAATGTCCCGATTACCGTCCGATTGAACGGGGAAGAACATGAAAAATTAAAGCAATGCGCCGCCGCTTGCGGTCTGTCCGCAGCAGGATTTATGCGCCAGTTATGCAAGGGAACCGCCCCGCAGCCACAGCCAGAGAAAGAGTTTTGGGAGTTGCTGAACACACTTTATGAGGTACATTCTGCCTTTAAAAAATGTGTTCCCTACTATCCAACCGCCGCCGAAATCTGTAAGGAGATTGAAGATTTTATTTTAGAATTGCAGCAGAAAACAACTCTCCCACAACGATTTAGCGTAGAAGTATTGACGGAACAGGGGGCGGTCTGATATGGCGGTAACGAGCCTATGGCATGTCAAAGGGAGCATAAAAGACGTGATTGACTATATAGAAAACCCAGAAAAGACCGTGCCGAATCAAGATATGCAAGACTTCTTTGACGTGTTCTCTTATGTGAAGAACCCTCAAAAAACAAATGAGGGAGAGTATGTTTCCGCAGTCAACTGTCTGAAAGAAACCGCCTTGCAGCAGATGATTTTGACGAAGAAACAGTACCAAAAGACAGGCGGGTATATCGCATGGCACGGCTACCAGAGCTTCAAGCCAGACGAAGTAACGCCCAAACAGTGCCATGAAATCGGATTGAAACTGGCAAGGGAGATGTGGGGCGGCAAGTACCAGATAATCGTTGCCACCCACCTTGACAAAGGACATCTGCATAACCATTTCTGCTTCAACTCCGTTTCTTATCTGGATGGAAGTAAATACAATTATTCAAAATCGGAGCAGAAAAGGTTGAGGGAAGTGTCCGACCGCTTATGCCGAGTATACGGTTTATCGGTGATTGAAAATCCCAAGAAAGCCCCTGCAAGACCGCTGTATCTGGACGAAAAGGACGGCAAGCCGACACGCTACAACGTCTATCGGGAGGATTTAAAGGAGGCAATCAACGGGAGCAGGGATTTACAACACATGATGAAATACCTTGCCGACAAGGGATATGAGGTTGATTTTTCGGGCAGCCATTGGAAAATGAAGCTGCCGCAGTACAGACATTTCACAAGATTAGAAACGCTTGACGAGCGGTTGACTCCCGATTTCATACAGTCATGTTTAAAGGGAGCATACAAATTTGGGAACTACAAAGCAAAGATTTTCTACTCCCCGCATATGCCAGAGCAATACAAAAACGCATGGAAACCACACCAGAAAACCACGGGAATCTTAGCGTTATATTATTACTGGTGCTACCAGTTAGGGATATTTCCCAAAGGCACAGACTACAAGCCGACAAGCCCATTGATGAAAGAAGAATTGCGGAAACTGGACGAGATTACCGCACAGGTAAGGTATATGTCAAAGCATAACATCTCTACACTCTCCGACTTACACGCCGACAGGGAGCAAAACCAGAATGAAATGAATAAACTGATTGACTACCGCCAGCACTTGCGGAATAAAGTACGCCGTGCCACACCAGCCGAAAAAGAAACACTCCGAGCCGAAAAACAGGGCGTGACAGAGCGGATAACGGAGCTTAGAAAGCGGCTGAAATATGCAGACGGGATTGAAAAACGCGCTGCCCATATCGACAACTGCTTAGACCAAATCCACGATACGATTGAAAACCAGCGGTCAAATACAAATGCCAGAACAGGCAGGGCAGACCGCAGGAGGGAGGAATTATTTCGATGAGTGAACCTTTTGGCGGCACAGAAAAAGAAGAATTTTCAGAAGAAACTGCCATCCGTCAGATGATTGATGGGATTACGGACTGCCTTGCATCCATGACAAAAGAAGAACGGTTAGCATGGTTTCACAGTTCACAATATCCTCATCCAATCAATTTCCAGAAAGAGATAGATGGCACAGTTTATACAGTCAATGCCCATTTTAACGCCGACGCTTCTGAGAGCATTCAGGAAAAAACCGAACGCATTCTCCTAAACGCATAAACGGCATTTGAATTAAGGCTTTAAAGCGTTGAAGTATTCTGCCAGATATGGTATGATAATGGCACCTACAATTCATATCATATCTGGCTGTGGAAAGGAGAATTATGAGCAGCCAGCCAGATAAAATAACAGCTTTATACTGCCGTTTAAGCCGTGACGATGAGCAGGACGGTCTTTCGGGCAGCATCAAAAACCAGCAGTCCATACTGGAAAAATATGAAAAAGAGAACGGTTTCCGCAATACCCGCTTCTTTATTGACGATGGATTTTCGGGGGTGTCGTTTACAAGACCCGCATTTATGGAGATGATGGATTTAGCCGAGCAGGGGAAAATCGGGACGATTATCGTCAAAGACCACTCAAGGCTTGGGCGTAACCGCCTTGTCGTTGGGCAGTTATTGGAAGAAGATTTTGACCGCATGGAAGTACGTTATATCGCCATCATGGACAATATCGACACCGCCAAAGGCATCAGTGACCTTGTCCCCATGCAGGATTTATTCAATGAATGGCACGCCAAGAACACAAGCCAGAAAGTAAAGAATGTATTCCGCAATAAGGGGATGTCAGGAATCCCGCTTACAAGCAACCTGCCATACGGCTATAAAAAAGACCCCGAAAATCCCCGAAAATGGATTATCGACGAGCCTGCGGCAAAGATAGTGAAACATATTTTCAGCTTATGCGTTGCAGGACTTGGACCGACGCAGATAGCAAAAAAGCTGAAAGCCGACAAGGTAATGACGCCGACGGTTTACTGGAACAGCATTGGGATGGCATACCGAAAACCGCCCGCCACCCCCTATCACTGGTCAGCATCCAGCGTGGTGCGCATCCTCTCCCGACAGGAATATATCGGGGACACCGTCAATTTCCGCACCATGCACAAATCATTTAAAAGCAAGAAGCGGCTGGAACTCCCGCAGGAGGAATGGCAGATATTTAAAAACACCCATCCCGCAATCATTGACGAAGAAACCTTCATGCTCGTGCAGGAGCTTCGGGAACACCGCCGCAGACCGACAAGGAGCGGGATTATCAGCATGTTTTCTGGTCTGCTCTATTGCGCCGACTGCAGGGAGAAACTCTATTACAGCACAGTGAATAATTACAAGAGGGAACAGGCTTATTTCTTCTGTTCTTCTTACCGCAAAAACTCTGATGTATGCTCTGCCCACTATATCCGAGAAAAAGTGGTGGCAAAGGCAGTATTGGACAGTATGCAGCGTGTGTTCTGGTACGTTCAGTGTTTTGAAAAAGATTTTGCCAGAAATCAGATGGCGGCTTTCGGAGAGGAAAAGAGGAAAGAATTATCCGAAAAGCGCAGGGAGCTTGCACAGGCAAAAAAGCGGGTGAAAGAGATTGACAGCCTTATCCAGAAGGTTTATGAGGACAATGTAAGCGGGAAAATCTCTGATGGACGCTTCACCACCATGTCAATGGCATTTGAGGACGAACAGAAACAGTTAAAAGAATCCATCCCCAATATGGAACAGTACCTTGAAACCGAAACGGACAAGAGTGACAGCCTTCAGCGTTTTATCGACAGGGTAAAATGCGTCACACAGCTTACGGAATTAACCCCCGAAATCGTACACGAGTTTATTGAGAAGATTGTCGTGTCCAAGCCAGAATATATTGACGGTCAGCGTTACCAGAGTTTAGATATTTACTACAACAGCGTCGGCATTGTCAGGGAGCCGATGCCCGAAGAAATGGAAGAACTGTTCCAAGAGCATATGCGGAACAGAACATCCAGCCAGAGCAGCAAAACAGCGTAGCCGCAAGGCTACACTGTCTACATAGCAGCATATTAAGATATTTCAATTTTTAGAGCAACTTCCTTACGGAACACCATCCAAATCGCCGTTTTTTTAATTTGGTGGACGTATCTACCTATGGCTTTATAAAAAGAAAAGCCGACAAACTGTGATTTCTCACACGTTCATCGGCTCTGCATCTAATGTGTCTGGCTCTGTGATGACTGTTACTTGCAAATTCTTTGCTTCTATCAATGTTTCCTGCCTGCATTTTGGGCAGTAGAGAGGATAATTTTTCAGAACAGTATCCTCCCTAACCTTGTTACGGGTCTTACTTCCGCAGACAGGACATAATATCCATTCTACTTTACCCATAACAAATTATCCTAATTTCTTTTTTAGTGTTGCTATCCATTCTTCGATTGCTTGTACCAACAAAAACTGCTGATGTAAAACAGCCAAACCCGTGGCAGGAATATCGGGAGCGTTTTCTTTCATAGAAATGTTCTCCTCAAGATAGGATTTCAGCACATTGATATTGCTCTCAATGTTATCCAGACATTCCCTCTGCTGTTCCTTTTCCATACTTTCTAAATTAACAATGACCGCATTAAAATCCAAGAATATGTGAATCGGCTTGCAGGATATTTCTAGCATCAGTTTCTCAAATTCCTCATTTCCTGCATCCGTCAAGGAATATACTGCCTTTTCAGGCATTTTTCCCTCTTTCTCCGTGCGGCTTGTGATAAGCCCCTTTTCTTCCAACTGGATAACCTTTTTATAGATGGATGGTATACTGATTTTTACCCACTTTGAAATGTTGCGGTATTCCACCAGTTTCTGAATGTCGTATGCACTCAAGGATTCCCGTTTCAACATTCCCAATACAATCAAGTCAATGGTCGCCATTTAAAATCCCTCCTTTTTCTATTGACAACTACTATAAATTATAGTATTATAATCCCTGCAACGCAATTGCTATATTTTATAGTAGTATAAATAACACCATTTGTCAAGAGAAAGGAGTTCAAAATGAACAGTCAAAGCAAAAAGATGGAGCTGCTCGGCAGCACATCCATACCAAAAGCACTTTTAGCAATGGGCATCCCAACAATGGTTGGCATGTTGGTAAATGCTTTCTACAACCTTGTTGACGCTTATTTTGTCGGCGGGCTAGGGGAGAGCCAGATGGGGGCAATCTCCGTGGTCTACCCGCTCGGACAGGTCGTTGTCGGTCTTGGTCTGCTGTTCGGCAACGGTGCTGCTTCTTATATTTCCCGATTATTAGGTCGTGGGGATAAGGAAAATGCGAATAAAGTGGCAAGTACCGCTTTATACAGCAGCGTATCCGTGGGAGCAGTTATTATTCTGTTTTCTATGGTGTTCCTGCATCCCATACTGAAGCTCTTAGGCGCAACAGACAGTATTCTCCCCTTTGCCTCCACATACGCAAGTATCTACATTGTTTCCTGTATTTTTAATGTATTCAACGTCACGATGAATAACATTGTAACAAGTGAAGGTGCCGCCAAAACAACCATGTGCGCCTTACTCACGGGTGCAGTGCTTAATATTGCCTTAGATCCACTGTTTATCTATGTGTTTGACTTAGGGGTAGCAGGAGCAGCGATAGCAACCGCAATCTCACAAGTCGTTTCAACCTGCGTATATCTAACCTACATCCTGCGGAAAAAAAGTGTATTCCATTTCCGGGTTAAGGACTGCACATATACAAAAGAAACCTTGTCTGAGATTTTCAAAATCGGCATCCCGACATTGGTATTCCAGATTTTAACGAGTGTGTCCATTTCCTTAATCAACAATGCCGCTGGCGGTTACGGGGACTCTGCCATTGCAGGCATGGGCGTTGTTACCCGCCTTATTTCAATGGGCAGCTTGTCCGTATTCGGGTTCATTAAAGGCTTTCAGCCCATTGCAGGGTACAGTTATGGTGCGAAAAAGTTTGACCGTCTGCGTGAAGCAATCAAGATTTCCATCCTATGGTCTACGGCTTTCTGTGTGATTTTTGGCGTGATACTGGCTTTGTCCCCTACAGCTATCGTTTCCCAGTTCACAAAGGGCGATGCCGAGATGATTCGCATCGGGGCAGCGTCTTTAAGGGCAAACGGCATTTCCATCATGCTCTTTGGATTTTATACGGTGTATTCTTCCCTGTTCCTTGCTTTGGGAAAAGGCATAGAAGGCTTTATCCTCGGAGCTTGCAGGCAGGGGATTTGCTTTATCCCCGTTATCCTGCTTCTTCCGATTATCTGGGGGCTAAATGGAATTATGTACGCCCAGCCGATTGCCGATGTGCTTTCCGCAGTCATAACGGTATTCATGGCGATACCGCTCCACAAAAAGCTGAATGAGATGCAGAAACAAACTTCCGTAATAAGCACGAAAGACAACGACTAAATTTTTATTTTTCTGACAAACAAAGCCGATGAGCTGTGAAATTTCTCACAAGTTCATCGGCTCTGCGTCTTTGCGTCTGGCTCTTGATTGATACTCGATAAGGATAAAAATAGATATGTATCGGCAGGAGTACAGATTTTCTCCTGCCACGCCTATATTTAGGCGGTTTGACGTGTAGTACGCTGCATATATTGCTGTTCCAATTCCCGCATTTCCTCGTCTGTTGGAATATCCACAATCCCGACATAGGAATAGTAAATGTCTATCTCCTGTGTCCTTCTGCCGCCTTTCTTCTCCCGCTCATGGACTATGATTTTATCCACGAAAGCGTTTAGAACTTCGGGCGTTAGCTCGTCGATGCGGGTGTATTTCTTGGTGACGGCTATCAGCTTGGCGACATTGGTCGTTTCCGTGTCGGATTCGCTGACCTCGGCTGTCAAGGCTTCAATTTCCTGCTTTAGCTGCTCCTGCTCGGCTTCATATCCGTCCGACAGCTTGTAAAAGCGTTCGTCATTCAGCTTTCCATTGACATTATCCTCGTAAATTTTGCGAAACAGGCGCTCCTTCATCCTCTTTTCGTCCTTTTCAATCTGTTTCTGCTTTGCGGACAATTCGTATCGGCGTTCCGCAAGGGTGGTGTCAATCTGCTGTCGGATAAACACACGCTCAAACTGCTGTAAATAGGACAGGAAATGCTGAAGCTGTTTCAGCACCAGTTTCTGCAAGGCATCTTCTCGGATATAGTGCTGCGTACACTCTTTATTTCTGCTGTTCCCTTTGTATTTCGCACAACGGAAGTAAGGCTTGTCCCTTACTACGCAGAGATTCAGCTTTGCCCCACAGTCGGCACAGTAAAGCAATCCCGAAAACATGCTGATATTGCCTGTCCTGTTCCTCCTGCGCTTGCCCTGCCGTATCATCTGTACCTTTTCCCATACTTCACTGTCAATAATCGGTGTGTGGGCGTTTTCAATATATGCCCTCCTGTCTTTTGAAGTTGGGATTCGTTTCTTGCTCTTAAAGCCTAAACGTGTGGATTTGAAACTCTCCGTTGTACCGATATACGCCACGTCCTCCAGTATTTCCACCACTTTGGACTGATGCCAGTTATAAGGATTTTCTGATACCATCGCCACGCCAATGCCTTTCGATGCCTTATATGCAGATGGCGTCAATACTTTATCTGCCCAGAGCATGTCTGCAATCGCTGTCGGACCGTAGCCCTGCATACAAAGCAAAAATATCCTGCGGACAACTGCCGCTGCTTCCTCGTCCACAAGCCAGCGTGTTTTATCGTCTGGATTCCGCAAATACCCGTAGGGTGGTGCGCCCAAATGCTCCCCCGCAAGCCCTTTCGCTTTCTTGACTTCCTTTACCTTTTTGCTCGTGCTTTTTGGATACCATTCATTAAAAAGGTTGGTAAAGGCGGCAAATTCGTTGCTCTCAAGGCTGCCCGTGTCCACATTGTCCATGATAGCGATAAAGCGAACGCCCGCTTCGGGGTAGATGATTTCGGAGTAAGAGCCGACCTTGATATAGTTCCTGCCGAAGCGTGATAAGTCTTTGACAATGACGGTCTTTACAAGCCCTTTTTCAATATCCGACGACATTTCCTTAAAGCTTGGACGGTCAAAATTCGTACCCGTATAGCCGTCGTCCACGTAGAATTTCGGGTTAGGGAAACCGTGTTCTTTTGCGTATTTCATCAGATATTCTTTCTGGTTTACAATGCTGTTGCTTTCGCCTTCCCGCCCATCGTCTTGGCTTAATCTGCAATACAATGCCGTAAATTCTTCCTGCTGTCTTTTCATAAAGCTCTCCTTCCCGACAGCAGACACGGTATTGTGAAGTGTAGGTACAGTGTACCACATCTGCCCTTAAACTTCAACGCTTTAAAGCGATAATTCTTCCGCTGCCTGTTATTCCCCATCGTCATCACCCCAATTCCCATCATCATAAAATCCATATCCCTGTGCGCCACGCCGAAAAACATCCGTAAGCATTACAAGCAAGTCCCGCCCATCTTTTCGGAAATGGGCGTTGACGGTGTATTCCGTGCCGCCGATTTTCTCGGTAAGGCTCATCGACTCTGGGATACGGACAAGGGGCGTGACGTTTTGGACAGGTGGCAGAGGGGGATATATTTTATCGGGATTTACCATAGGGATATCCTTGTATTCCTCCATAATCGCCTGTATTTCTTCCTCGGACAGTCTGCTCATCGCAATGATCCCTCCCTCCTGCGGTCTGTTTTAACGATCTGTTTCTGTCGATTTGGACGCTGGTTTTCCATCGTGTCGTGGATTTGGTTTAAGCAGTCATCAATGTGGGCAGAGCGTTTTTCAATCTCGTCTGCATATTTCAGACGTTTCCTAAACTCTGTTATCTGCTCCGTCACGCCCTGTTTTTCTTCCCGAATTTTTTCTTTTTCGGCTGGTGTGGCACGGCGTACCTTGTTCCGCAAATGCTGTCGGTAGTCAATCAGTTTATTCATTTCGGTCTGGTTTTTCTCCCTGTCGGCGTGTAAGTCGGAGAGGGTTGAGATGTTATGCTTTGACATAGGGGCTGTCGGTTAATACCGATTTTTAAACTCTAAAACTTAAAATACGAATCTCCCATAGAAATCAGTGTTTTTCACACATGATCTTCTGCGGGAGATTCGTATTTTTTCTTTTCTATATGTATTTTGGGGCGCAAAAGACCCTCAACTGCATTTTCCAAAACACTCTTTTTCTAAGCAGCCTTTTCTTCGGTTTTTCCTTCAAATTTTTTGGTTTCATCATGAAGAAAACGATGATATTTATTTATATTCCTTCCAATCGCATACAGCATGAATTCCTTATATACTTTTTCGGATGTCCGGTAGTTGAACCGGCGGAAGCTGTCGTTTTCTTTGATATCTCCAAAATGTCCTTCTGTTTGTATGGAACGGATTTGCCGATTTAGAATCCCTTTCTCACTTTGGATGTTTGCATGAGGTTCTTCTTTCAAGGTTTCCCATTGTTCGTTGATCTTCATGACTTTATTTTTCCCGGCGTCTTTTTCAGCATTATATTTATATAGACACTTGGCTTTGTGTTCACAGCCACTGCAGTCTGCACATCCATACACCTCAAAAGTCTGTGTGTAACCTGCCTGTTCTCTGGTATCTGTACGGATATGGTGTAATTCCCTTCCGTCATGACAAATATAATACAATTCACCCTCAAACACCTGCGTTTTCATGTTATAATATTTTCCGATATCTTTTGTATAAGCACGTGTTTTCCGTTTTTCATGATCCTGCAGCTTGATGTAACTGGAGATTTTATTTTCCTTCAAATACAGGAGATTCTTCTCACTGCAATAGCCGCTGTCTGCTGTTGCTTCTTCCAAGACCTCCCCGAATGCGTCTTGATGCTTTTCTAAAACCGGGATCAACGTATTATAATCTGTCCTGTCATTGCTTACATAAGTATGGATTATAAAATAATTCTCTACGGCAATTTGAACATTATATGCAGCTTTTAACTGCCCATTTTTCATATGGTCATCCTTCATCCGCATAAAGGTGGCTTCCAAATCTGTTTTGGAATAGCTGTTGCGGTCAGTTCCCATAATCTCAAAGCACTCTTTATATCCCATAAGACGTTCGCCGCAGGCTTCCAATTCTTCATAAAGCTTCTGAATCTCCGGTTTCCTTTTTCCTTTCCCATAAACAAAAGAAATCTGTTCCTGCTCTGCGATCTGCGTCAGATTTTTCTGGAGTTTCAGGATCTCCAATGGGGGGGCAGTTATCGATCTCAATGATCGTATGGTTCGGCAGCTTTTTATGTTTTGTCAGTTTTCGCTTCCGATTCTTTTCAATGACATCCCTTACTTTGTCCATCCCTTCCATCACGAACATATGGGCATGGGGGATGCCATATTTGATGTCGTATTCATTTTCATCCATGAAAAGGTTATATTTCTGGTACAAGGAATCAATCGTATCCAATAATCCTGCAAGATGATAATTGAGCGTTCCTCTCCACACAAATGTATAGCGGTTTGCATTGGCCTCTATTTTAGTCCCATCAATAAAAAGGGATTTCAATGTGACCAGCCCTTCTTTTTGCAGACGGCGCAGGAACTGGTAATTCAGCTCGTCCAGTACATCAGAAGTCAGTTTTTTGTCCTTAAACCCATAAAAAGCATCTCTTTTCGGTTTCTGTCCTTTTGTAAGCCAGATAAATGCCAGATCTCTTTCGCATAATTCCACAATGCGGTCAACAGCCCTTATCCCACGCATGTTTGCGTAAGTAACTACAGCATACATCATAATTGGATTGTACCCGGTTCTTCCCTTATCTGAACAATTGGCTAACAAGCCAGAAAAATCTAATTCCTCCATTACTTTTTTCAGGGTATAGACTGGATCGTCGTCAGGTAAACACAATTCGAAGAAACTAAAGTTAATTTTCTGTTGCCCTATATCAAAAAATTCGTTATAATATTTATTGTTTAGCATAGTTACATTATAACATGTAACGGAGAAAGATGGTTGTCGTTAGCCATCTTTTTCTCTTTTTATGTAAAAGTTTCAGAGGCAGGTATGATTCGAATGAATCACACCTGCCTCTGTTTGGGACTACCTATTTCCCGACAGCCCCATCTCGTCCAGTTTCCGCAATTCTTCTTTCATCAGCGGGCTTGTCGGCTTGTAGTCCGTGCCTTTGGGGAATATCCCTAACTGATAGCACCAGTAGTAATATAACGCTAAAATCCCTGTGGTTTTCTGATGCGGTTTCCATGCGTTTTTATACTGCTCTGGCATATGGGGAGAGTAGGAAATCCTTGCTTTGTAATTTCCATATCGGGAAGCCCCGCCTAAACATGACCGTATGAAATCGGGCGTCAGCCGTTCGTCAAGGGTGTCTAACCTTGTGAAGTGTTTATACTGCGGCAGCTTCATTTTCCAATGATTGCCCGAAAAATCAATTTCATATCCCTTGTCGGCAAGGTATTTCATCATGTGCTGTAAATCCCTGCTCCCGTTGATTGCCCCCTTTAAATCCTCCCGATAAACATTGTATCTTGTTGGCTTTCCATCCTTTTCATCCAGATAAAGCGGTCTTGACGGGGCTTTCTTCGGATGCTCTATGACTGACAATCCGTACTCAAAACACAATCGGTCGGACACTTCCCTTAACCGTTTCTGCTCCGATTTTGAGTAATTATATTTGCTCCCGTCCAAATAGGAAACGGAGTTAAAGCAGAAATGATTGTGCAGATGTCCTTTGTCAAGGTGGGTGGCAACGATTATCTGGTATTTATCACCCCACATTTCCCTTGCCAATTTCAATCCGATTTCGTGGCATTGTTCGGGCGTTACCTCGTCTGGCTTGAAGCTCTGGTAGCCGTGCCATGCGATATACCCACCTGTCTTTTGGTACTGTTCCTTCGTCAAAATCATCTGCTGTAATGCTGTTTCTTTCAGACAGTTGACTGCGGAAACATACTCTCCCTCATTTGTTTTTTGAGGGTTCTTCACATAAGAGAACACGTCAAAGAAGTCTTGCATATCTTGATTCGGCACGGTCTTTTCTGGGTTTTCTATATAGTCAATCACGTCTTTTATGCTCCCTTTGACATGCCATAGGCTCGTTACTGCCATATCAGACCGCCCCCTGTTCCGTCAATTCTTCTAAGCTAAATCGTTGTGGGAGAGTTGTTCTCTGTTGCAATTCTAAGATAACATCTTCAATCTCCTTGCAGATTTCAGCGGCGGTTGGATAGTAAGGAACACACTTTTTGAAAGCGTCATGCACCTCATAGAGCTTGTTTAACAGCTCCCAAAACTCGGTTTTAGGCTGTGGCTGCGGGGCGTTTCCATTGCATAGCTGGCGCATAAATTCGGCGGAGGACAGACCGCAAGCGGCGGCGCACTGCTTTAATTTTTCATGTTCTTCCCCGTTCAATCGGACGGTAATCGGAACATTCCGCACGTCCTTTTCTGATTTTTCTCTGCTCATTTTCCTTAATCCTCCAGTCTTAAATTCCTTTCTTCGGGGTATTCAGGGGCTGTCCCCTGAGTTAGTCCATGCCCACAAGCGGCATGGATTGGGATTGTGGCTGACACAATCCGATGCTCGCTATCTCTGTGGACAACGCCGCAGAGCATTTTTCCTGTGCAGCAGCATTCTTAATGCCTGTCTTTACCCGCCGAAAAGAAAACCCTATGTCCCTGCACCTCCGTTCTGGATTTGATTTTTCCTGTCTTTCGGATAAATGAAAAAGCCGCCACACCGCACCACGAACGACAGGAGAGCTTTCTCCCGCTTTGATTCGCAATGCTATGTAACGGCTTTGAAATTCAAAACCATGCTTCCATTCACCAGCCGAAAACAGAAGTTTATTTTCGGCGGCGGTCAGCTTTGTCCGCTGGCTGACATTCCATTCTATAATCTATGCGCTTATTTCATTTTCAATCTTCCAATTCCCTCATGGGTATTCCAGAATACCATAGCGGCTGCACCCATGTCAAGATTTTGTACAAATTTTTTAGTATTCCCTGTGGACGGAAATTTTATTCATTTAATTTTAAATTGGGTGGGAGAATTTTATCCTCCACCTAGAGCGTGTCTGAAAATTATTCGGCTTTGTCTATTTTAGCCAAATTAGAATAGACGCGATGCATAAAAAACCGATATAAGTAAAAGGTAATTTGTCATAACGTGTAGCAATCCGGCGGAACGCTTTCAGCTTAAGGAAAAATTTCTCTACCAGATGGCGCTCTTTATAAAGCTGCCAGTCACAGCGGCGCTCAAATTTGGCCCCTTTCCTGGATGGGACCGTTGGCTCCCCGCCCCGACCATAAATATAATCCAGCAGTTTCGTGCTATCGTACCCACGGTCTGCCACAACCTGGCTTCCGCCGATATCGATCTGCTCCAGCATCGGAATTGCAAAATTGACGTCATTGCGCTGCCCTTCACTCAGCATAAGGTATACGGGATACCCATAGGCGTCTACAACTGCGTGGATTTTTGTGCTTGCTCCCCCGCGGCTGTGCCCGATTTCGTTTGGAGGCCCCCTTTTTTTGCACCAGCACTGTGCTGGTGGGCCTGGACGGTGGAGGCATCCAGGAACAGTTCCCCCAACTCTGCCTCCAGGCAGAGTACCCGGAAGATGTTATCCAGGATCCCGTCCCCAATCCATTTACGGAACCGGCTGTATACGGTCTTCCAGGGGCCATAACGTTCTGGGAGGTCACGCCAGGGGGCACCACTGCGGGTTATCCAGACCATGGCGTTTACCATTAAGCGGTTATCCTTGGGAGGCCGTCCAGGTTTATTGGTTTTTTCTGGTGGGAGCAGGGAAGCAATTTGTTCCCATTCCTGATCCGTTAACTCATAACGCCTTGTCATAACAAACACCCCTTTTTCTTTATTCTATCATAGAATTTGGGGTAATAACATATGTTTTGTGCAATATTTAATTTTCAGACACGCTCTAGTACAACGAAAAGCTGTCTGTATTAGATGGTTATAAAAACTTTCGCAAATAGTCTAACTTTGCATAGATTACCCCTGTTATCATTCCCATAAGCGGAGCAACTCCTTTATGGAATAGTCCTGCATTTTTAACAAGATGATTTGTATGGTATGTCTGTCCACCGTAAGTAATGCATAACACAAATTTTAAATAATGAGTAGTGCAAAATTAACTTAATTTTAAATGCCAGTAAACCTCTTTGTGTACTGCTCAAAACCAAGATTTGCTAATGCAGTTTGAAGCGTAGCCACACATGCATTCCAATATGCACTGAAAGACTCTGTCTTAAAAATATTCTCAACCTTTGAAAAATCTAAAACTGCCATGGTAACAATGCTGACATACAAATATGTTCCAACAACACGTGTTATAATATAAATTGGATTATAGGAACCACAAGTTACCGTAATTACCTCTTCCTTTGTGCCTAAGAATAACCCTCCAGATTTCATTTTCTGAACACTAATCTGAACATCCATGCGGCGCGCATTTGCTTCTGCTTTAATTGCATCTAAAATTCGCCCTTCTTTATCTGCTTGATTTTCAAATAAGTATGATTCTTTACTAACAATATTTCCCGACTCGATTTTTGGCATATTATACCCCTTTCTATAGACAATTTATTCAAAATAGTATATATTTATTATATCATAGAGGAAAAAATTGTCAAATATTTGTTATTAGATTTGGAGGGAAGTATATGGATATTGATTTGCAAGTTCCCCTTTGCCCTATGTGTGGCGGCGTACTTAAAATTGAATCTGGTGCAACGAGCGTAAAATGTAAATGGTGTAGAAATACGGTTCTTGTATTTGAGGCAAAAAAACAGGGACGAATTTCTGTTGATGGTATACCAACACTAGCAGATCGCATTGATTCTGGATATACTTTTTTAAACATAGGAGATTACGAACGTGCGTTTGAAGCATTTGATTATGCCATACAAATAGCACCTAATAACTATAGGGTATGGTGGGGATTAGTGCTGGTTGGAACAGAAAAATTTACTACATATAGAGATGGGATTTTTAAGAAACAAGCGTTAAATGCTGTAAATTTGGCACCTGATCAGGTATCAAAAAACAGGATGCGTTCACAGTATAATAAATATATAGAAGCTGTCAACAATGATTTAGAGTATCATTATGGAGATGGTTGGAAGCAAAACTAAATGTATGTGGAAGGTAATTGTATGGATAATGCTAATATTTATAATCAAGTAATACAAAACTATAATTCACAAGCATCTATAATAAGTAAGTATCAGGGAACACTTTCAGCTAATTCTACGATAATTGTATCGCAAAATGAGGACGCAATTATTGTAAAGCAGAAACAGATTCAATATGTCCTCAAGAGCGGAAAATATTGTTTTTCTGAAATCGATTTTCCTAAAGTTTTAGGAGAAAAATTTCAGTTCGATTTATGCGAACTTTTTTTTATAAACAAAATTTCAAAAATAACTGTGGACTGGGGAACAACTCATCCGCTACAAATTCAAGAGCAAAACACTAAAATATTTATAAATGTTGTGGCTTATGGACAATTTCATTTATTTGTAGAAAATAGTGGGATCATGTTTCATCAAATATACGAACATCCTTATTTAATTGGTAATGATGAGGCATTGAAAGATTATTTGTTTAACAAGTTTATTAATTTCATTTGCAACCTTTTAATTAATACTATTACACAGAGCCAAGATGATATTCTATCAATAAGTAGAGATACCTTTAATTTATCAAAACAGATAGAGAAAAATATAAGTAGTATATTTTCACAATATGGATTTGAACTTGAATGTTTCACTATTTTGAATTTACAGGTGCAGCAAAATAAACAATTCGAGTTATTGCAACGTACATTACAAAAAAACGAACAATTATCAAAAATATCAAAACTCTACCAAAGTAGTAGTTCTTCTCCCTCTACTGTTGTTGTTGGAGATTTTTCAGACTGTGGTCAAATACAAATTGGTTCAAGTAATTCACAACAGAGTATTGGGTTGAATACAGAAGAAATAAATTCAATGATTCAGTTAATTTTGGAAAATTTGTCCAAAATACAACTCGAAAAATACAAAGAGGAAAAGATTTTAAATGAAATACAAAAAATATATGATGAATTACATAAAAAACGTCCTAAAAGAGAAATAATATCCGATGCTTTTGGTTCCATTAAAAGTATTTTGGAGGGAATAGCAGGCAGCGTCGTAGCATCTGGTCTACTTTGGAAACTGGGATTATTTCAATAGTTTTTAGGATGTAGCAAGATATGAGTTTGGACAATCTTTATAGTATTCTCTATGGACAAAGTTTTTATTCCTTTAATTTTAAATTGGGCGGGAGAATTTTATCTCCCACCCAGTGACCCATCAAAAAGCTAGTCTGTATTAGATGGTTATAAAATCTTCCCCAAATGGTCTATCCTCGCATAAACAGCACCCTTTGTCAATCTCAAAAGCGAGGCAAACTCCTTTATGGGATAGCCCTGCATTTTCAGTAGGACGATTTGCAGGGTACGCCTGTCCACTGTAAGCAATGTCCTATACAAAGTTTCGTTCTCAATTTCGTCCAGTAAATCAGCAACAGTCTTTGCCTCGATATTCTGTTCCCTGTCTACCATTCGCTTAAGGCGTTCGCCTTAAAATCTTGTGAAATAAACAGAGCCAACAAACTGTGATTTTATTTCACAAGTTCATTGGCTCTGCGTCATTGCGTCTGGCTCTCTGATAACAGTCATAATCATTTTTCGGACATTTATAAGAGTTTCCTGCTTGCATTTTGGGCAAAATAAAGGGAATTTCTCAAGCACTGTATCTTCACGCAATTTCAACCTCGTCTTGTTTCCACATATAGGGCACAATAACCACTTTTTCTGCTTCATGCTGACACCTCCTGCATCAATGTAACGTCCCCTCACATTCGTTCGAGGGCAAGCCGTCGGAAGGGGGCTGTCGGTTAATACCGATTTTTAAACTCTAAAACTTAAAATACGAATCTCCCATAGAAATCAGTGTTTTTCACACATGATCTTCTGCGGGA
>KE159638.1:321789-325174 GCA_000403315.2 Lachnospiraceae bacterium A2 | reverse complement strand
TGGATTATAAAATAATTCTCTACGGCAATTTGAACATTATATGCAGCTTTTAACTGCCCATTTTTCATATGGTCATCCTTCATCCGCATAAAGGTAGTGTCAAATCTACCACTATATTTTTTGTTGCAAACCTTATAATTCGAGGGCACTGAAAAAGTCTGATTCTTTGAAAAAGAATTGGGCTTTTTTCAGTGTTGGTATTATAATAGAAGTATAGGGAAGGAGGACTCCGAAATGCTGAAAGATCATTCACAGTTGGAATTACCATTATCACCTTATCAGGGGATTTACAATGCGATCATTCCTGCAAATCATCTTTTGCGGAAGATAAAAGAGAACATCGATTTCAGTTTTGTAAATCCTATGCTGCGGAAACAGTATTGTGAAAATTTCGGACGCCCGGCAAAAGAACCAGAGATGATGTTCAAACTATTGTTCTTGAAAAAGCTCTACGACCTGTCTGATGAAACTCTGATCAGCAGCGCCCAGACAGATATGGCATATAAATTTTTTCTAGACCTGGAACCGGAAGCAAAAATGATTGACCCCAGCCTTCTCACAAAATTCAGGAAAACCCGCATTACAGAAGATATTCTTGAAGAGCTGTTAAAGGAAACGATCCGGCAGGCTTTGGATAAAGGTCTGATAAAATCAGGAACCATTATCGTAGATTCCACCCATACAAACGCATCTGTCCGTGCGAAATCCCCTACACAGATTTTGCGGGATATGAGTAAACAGCTCCGGAAGGAAATCTATAAAAATGCTTTTGATTTATCAGAAAAATTCCCCGAAAAACCATCCCTGGAAGCCGGACTGGAGGAAGAAATTGCATATACAAAAAATCTGCTAAAGGCTCTGGAGGAAGGGATAGCAGCCTGTGGCAGCGGGAAGATACAGGAGCTTGCCAGGGAAATGAAGGAACTGCTTGAGGATGAAAAGATCAGGGATATACGTTCAAAGGATGACAAAGATGCACGGTTTGGGCACAAAACGCCAACGAGCACATTTTACGGATATAAAAACCACCTGGCAATGACAGAGGAACGTCTGATTGCGGGGATAAGCGTAACGCATGGAGGTGCGCCGGACGGCCAGGAGTTACCGGGACTGATAGAAAAGGTGCAGGAAACAGGGATAGAAGTGACAGAAGTAATAGGGGATATGGCATATGTCAGCGATGATAATCTGGAAGCCTGTGGCGAAGGGATTACATTAATTGCACGGACAAATACGGCGGTGGCAGCGGCAGCAAACGGAAAACTGGAAGAAGGATTCTGTTACAATAAGGATGCCGGAATGCTGCAGTGTCCAGCCGGGGAATTGGCGATGCGGGTAGAGAAACGGACAGCAAAGAACGGGAATACCTATTTAAGATATATATTTAGCAAAGTGAAATGCAGGAAATGCCCGTTAAGAGAAAGCTGCCGTGTAGGGAGAGGGAAATCAAAGGAACGGAGTTACAGCATTACCCAGGCAAGCGAAAAGAACCTGGAAAGACTAAAATTTGAGGAGAGTGAATATTTCAGGGAACGGATGAAGATTCGGCATCGGATTGAAGAAAAGAATGGTGAATTAAAAGAAGCCCACGGATTACGCAGAGCGGATTCGAGAGGGCTGTTTGCCATGGAACTGCAAATGTATATCACAGCATTTGTGGCAAATGCCAAGAGAATCACGAGGCTGACGGAGCCGGTTATGCAGTAAGGGAACGCTTTTCCTTGCATGCTTTAGAGCAAATTTGTACACAGATGCTGTTTATATAGAGATAACACCACTTTACAACTTTATAAATAATATCCCTGATGCTGAATCAGTTGTTTTAAAACCTTAATTATAGCTTTTGATTTTATGTGTGTTTCGGCTTTTTTCACGAAAATGGCATAAAATACCTGCTGGCGAATTTTTTCGCTCAGTACGAAACGAAATTCCTGGACGCTTTCTGTCTGGTATTTGGAAAACGTCTTGTCCTGATACGGCAAAAGTTTCATTGCACAATACGCTATGTTGATTAGATTGACAAGCATTTCTATCCCTTTGCGGCTCCGCACCATGTAGCTGCATAATGACCAGAAGGTTTTCTGTTCGTAATAACTTACTTCGATGTTCCACCGAAAAGCATAAAGCATCAGAGGTATAAACTGCATACGGCTGCTTCCTGTCTGATTCAGTGGGGATTTTTCTTGCCAGGCACAGAATATCTGCAGCTGTTCTGGAAAAACTGTGCTGAAATATAAACGCCTGCCACCATTTTCCTTGTCCGCTGATGTAACATATGCCAGAACGGTCCTTTTGCCAAAAATGTTTGTAAGGACACGGCGCACAGCCATGTAATAGCCTCCAATTTTTTCATCTGACAGAGTAAAATCATCCTGGATGGAGAGCCTGTCGCCATGCGTTGCAGGACGTCCTCTTTTTCCCGTCCGCTGTGGCGGCAAATCATAAATGACGGAATCAAGCCTTGCATTTCCTATAAGGCCAAGGTTTTCATATTCGTCTACGATAGAAACAAGGCTCTTTTTTACATACCAGCTGTCACAAAGGAGGACGACGTTTTTCTTTGTACGCAAGACAGGCATTACATGCCGCACCATAGATGCAGCCAGTTCCAGTTTAGATTCCTTTTTCTGCCACATGCGGTATCCAAGCGGTACGCACAGATAATGGATCCTGTCCTTATTCCATACAGGGACACAGAGCATTACGCTCACAAAACAGTGTCCATTCAGGTAATTAGAGCCATTATGCGCAGCATGGTCGAAAAGCTTTGAAGCATCCTCAAATTTTTTGCCGAATTTTGCAACCATTGTATCATCAATACACAGGAAGACAGGCTGGGAGGACAATTTTTCTGGTATGAGCTTTAAAGCCATACCAGCAGTAACATTCATAAATCTAGAATAATCAGCTTTTGCATAAGAACATGCATAGTAAAATGCATTCAGGGATTTTTCTGTAATCCCTGATAAAAAATGTCTGTACAGCGAACGGATGGAACCTGCCGACTCCATAGCAAGGATAGATAACACCAGCAGGAACAAGGTTTCAATAGTTGGTAAGGAAAAAGTTTTAAAATAAATATAAAAATAACGGTACAGTCTACCAATTAGATTGTTTTCGTTGTATAATAAGTCTGACGTACAAGGTCACCATCTTTCGTATAGTTTTGTGTGCAAACTTATTATACATTAGAAAGTGCCTTGTGCGTTATTTTATTTTTCAAAAAGTTGTAAAGTGGTGTAGAGATAAGAAAACTCCCAACAAAAAAGTGGGAGTTTTTCAGTGCCCTCATAATTCCAAGGATTACACCACTTTTTCAAGAAAAAAAGCAATGACCTCCCTTTTTTGTGTCAATACTATTACTAACCCACAAACACTGAAAGGA
>KE159638.1:0-320629 GCA_000403315.2 Lachnospiraceae bacterium A2 | reverse complement strand
CCCCAAGGTCTTAAATCATCAATATCTGCAGTTTTCAAGGTTCAGGTGAGCCTATTTTTTTCAGCTCATTTTTTCATAGATTACTTGACACTACCCTCATTTTTTCTTATAACATATCAATCTGCTATATTAAAACATCTTTCCTTTTATGCTTTACCACCTGAACCAATAAAGGTTTTGCACCGCTGAAATCCTCAATGCATCCTGGCACACCTTCGGTTTTTGCCATATACTCTCGAAAATTCATCTGGCGCAATATAAGCAGTTACTTATTACATGGTGTACTAATAAACATAGGGGAACTGAAAAATATGTTTTTCAGTTCCCAGCACACTCTATGAGAGTCAATCATTCTTGTTTTTGTCCTTGTCTTTTTCTTCCTTTAATTTCTGTTCCCAATAGGATTTATCCGTTACCTTATCCTTATCCTCGTTTTTGCTGCCTACCCTTTCATCAATCGTGCTTTGGAACAACTTCGAGATTGTGTCGGAATAAGCGCCGTTCTTGTTATAGGTCTTATCAACGCCTTTTGTCCTAGCCGCCGCACTGGAAATAGAGGATGCCTTCTGCGAAATTTGGCTGCCAAGGGAACCATATCCAATAAACAGGGATTTTAAAGTAGAGATGTTGTCAAGCTCAATTCCGCTTTTCCCTAAAGCTGTCTTTTCCTTCAGGGCATCCTCGTCAAACTCCAGTTTATTGCCTTTGCCGACGGTAATGCCCACTTTTGAGAGCAGGTTGCCTGCCTTCTCCGTTATGCTGGTCATCCACGCCGCATTGCGCAGAACATTCTTCGTCTCTGAATTTCCCACCTGCTCCACCACAGAATTATAATCGTCAACAAATGATTTGACCGCCTTTGTGATGGCATCCCAGTCATAATCCTCTACCTCGGTTTCTTCCCCGGTTTCCTCATCTTTTTTCTTGAATTTCTTTTTTTCATAAAGTGAAGCATTGCCTAACGCCTCTGCGGACTTTTTCAGAGAATCCGCGCTGGAACGCATTAACGTCAGCGTCTTGGAGGAATCCCCTGTCTGTGACAGCTTATCTGCATCCTGCTTCGCATAGTACGCTTTCATCAGCTTTCCATAACTGCCGTTTTTAATCATGGCATAATCAGATACGTTAATCCCGCCCATGCCGCTGTCTATATAGGGAGCGCCGCCGCCAAACAATGTGGAATAATCCATATTGGTGTTATACCTGCTTGCATAGTCGTTGAAACTGTTAATTTCTGACATATAGAACCACCTCCTACAAGCGGACATCCACATGGGTATAAACTGCTGCCTGTGCTGTTATAACTTCCGGAACGGCTGTTTCAACAGGCTGCACATTTTCCGCCTGCGTACTGTCATCCCGCTGTACATTCTCCGCATTTCCTGTCTGTGACCCGGTGCCAGATACGCCGTCCTGTACTTTTTCTCCGTTTGTACCACTTTCCGCTGCCTTTTCGGCTGTGTTTTCTGCCTGTCCTGTTTTTTCTTCTTTTGCCCTGGAAGTCTTATTGTCACCACGCTCTGCCATTGCAGCTTCTTCCACAGCCTTATTTGCCTCTGCCAGCGTATTCATCTGCGATGCAGTAGCCGCCTGTGCTTTCTGTGTCACATCTGCAAGCTCCTCTTTCTTCTTTGTTACATCAGAGCCATGATTATTTTTTATTTCGGATTCCAATACGCCTGCCCTGCCCTCCATGCTGGTTGCCACGCTGCCCTGCACCTTTGCCTGCTTGATGGATGTGTCCGCAGAAATCATTGCCGTCATGCTTGCCTGGGAAAGTCCGGCGCTTTTACTGCCTGACTTGCCTCCCTTTGTTCCGCCCAGCATATCATCCATAGATGTTCCCTTTGCCTGTTGTTTCTCTTTGCGCTGCTCTGCCTGATGCTGCCTTAACTGCATATTCAGGTCACTAATCTGCTGCTGTATCTCCTGTCGTTTTTTCATCTTTTCCTCTAATGTCATATCCTCATTGGAAGAAAGCTCCTGCAACTGCTTCTGGGCATTGGCAATCTGGTTCTGAATGTTCCGGCTGTATGAGTCTGTTGCCTGATTCACTCCCATCTGCACCATCTGTGTATTTGCTCCATTGATACCGTTAATTTTCATAGTAGTGTCCTCCTTGAAAAAATTTTGAAATCCGTTTCATATATGAGAAAATCCTGATCTCTATCAATTTTATCGGGATATCATTTGTACGGATAAAGTGCCATGCTATGAACCGCCCTCATTCTGTTGTGAACCCCTTACGCAACCTGAAGCATAATTCCTACCATAACCTCATTCCCATTTTGTTCAAATGACAGATCCCCCATATACTTCTTAGCCACCCTGAGCATATTCTTTAAGCCAATCCCATGCCCACCGCCCTTTTTTGTCGTGTACGGAAGTCGGACTCGAACCGGATTCCACGCATTCCGGCTTCTTTTTTCTTTTCCAAAAGAATCATATCCGTAACCGGCAATCTCCCTGATATGTATTTTTATCGTATTAATCTGGCTTTCCAAAAGCTTATGACCGGACTGCTCCTCCTGTGATGTCTTCCATTTCTGGAAAATAATGGTTATCACAAGGACTGCCATGACGGATACCAGACAGGGACGGCACGGACAGCATCACAAGCTCCCTTCTTTCCATATATCTGCCCTTGCTTTCATATGCCCTGTTGGCTGCCTTGACAGACAACAACAGGAGCAGGAAACCAAACAGCATGTCCAGAACCCTTACTGCCACATACAGCCCGTAGTGCAGCCATACCCTCGCCGCCAACCCCGGCATAATGTATAGAACCGTCATAACCACGCCATACACCGTGCCTGCCTTAACCGCTTTACTTCTGCCCAGCATGTAAGGCAATACAAATACTCCAAGGCATATACCCGCAACAATAAGCTGCACAATAATTGATACATAAGACGTAATTTCCAACATAATTCTACCGAGCTCACCTAATCTCCCTTCCTTTCCTCTGGTTATATTTCAGATACTGTTTCACAAATTTCGGATAATTCTGCTTTGCCATCAGCACTGTCCCGTTTTCCATAATAACAGACATGGCATCGTACCTTAGCACATACTTGAAATGAACTAGGTATGACCTATGCGGCCTAAAAAAATCCTCTCCAACTTTTTTCTCCAGATCGGACAATTTATCATAATATTCCGTATCGCCGTTTGTAGTATGAATGATGACTTTACGGTTGAACACTTCCGCATAAATAATAACTTTCAGCAGTATTTTAGTATGGACTTCCCCTGCCCGTAAATAGGACGAGTAGAGAAAACCTGTTTTTTTGTTTTACCCTGCTTCTGTCATTCTAATCCGTGCAAATAAATATTGATACGGGAAAATGTCTCTTTCACGGCTCCTTTCCCCATCTTTTGCATGGGTATTTCTTCTGCCCCGCCCCACTAAAAGCATGGCACGCCATATCCGTATATCCCGGATTCTCGAAAACATGACGAGGTGATTGTATGTCGATAGTTATTACTCCGGCTTCAGGGCAGACGCCGTGCTGAGGATGAATACTGGGCTTATGACAGTACCAGCATTTCCAGTTACTCTGAAACGCTTGCCCAGATCCAGTATGGCAAAAACAAGGAAGATGGCCAACTCCCGCAGCTAAACCTCCTGCTGGTGTTTGGCGAAGAATCTGGCTTGCCATTTTATTACCATAAGCTTGCAGGAGATATACCAGATTCAAAAACGGCAAAACATTTACTGGAAGATCTGGACATCCTTGGGTTTGGCAAAACTAAGTTTGTTATGGACAGAGTATTGAAGGTATCTGTTATGTCCCTTACCATGAGGATCTGCGCCTGGCAGAGGATATCCTGCTTTTTGCCCAGAAGTCACATACTGCAGGGTGTACGGGGATGGTGCTTGATACAGAGCAGCAGGGAACGGTCATTGTAACAAGTGACACCATCTATACGGAAGACAACGATAAACTGGAGTTGCCGCTGGGAGGAAGCATCAATGCGACTACGGAAGAATTTTATACAAATCTTGCAAGGATTAAGAAAATGCAGTCAGAGATGGATGCAAAACTAATCTATGGGCACGATTTGGAGCAGATTGTACGTTTGAGCAAAAGCACATTAGAATGACGCTTTCTGGATAAAAAGCCTGCATATGTCAAATTGTAACGTGTTTTATGGCGCAGCCTGCTGATTTTTATGGCTGTACAAGGGAGTAGCAGGAAGATGGAAAATAATTGATTTTTTCTGGAATGTGAGAAAAATAGGGTATTCTGGCTGTTGATGATAAGCGGGGGTACGCTGGGGGCTTTTACAAATTCCTGGCAGAGATACGTGTGGTACATGTGCATTCCGCGGAAGATCTGAACCGCAGGTGGAAGGCAAGCGCAGCGCTGCCAAACCTTGAGACAGAGGCCGCCTATGACCCGATGGATATGGACACGGTATGCTGCTGCGGGGCGGCCCCGATCCGGGCGCATCAGATGGAGATCGGGGCATTTGCATCCAAAGTACCGCCCGTTCCTGTGGGGATGGCGGGAGACTTGGGAAGGAAAAATACCTGCTGTTATACCTGTCGGATTCGAAACTGACACCGAGGTGGCTGTATGCGGGGCTTTTAAGGCAGATGGGACTGGAACCGCACTATTTCAGCGGGGATTCCAAACGTCTGCTGCAGAAAGAGATCTGTGCGGCCAGTACGGGTCAAGGCTGAAGAAGCGTCAGATATTGATCTTCGCATACCGCCCCTTTAGAAGCGCCACCAGTTCCGCGTATTTTTCCCGGCTGAGCAGTATCTCTCCCTCGTAGTCTTTAAAACGAATCGTATAAATTTTTGCGTCATTGTCCGCCCGGACCGCCGCCACCTGGGACAGATTGACGATGAAGGATTGATAACAGCGATAGAACCCACAGCCCTCCAGCATCTCCTCCAGTTGATTCATGGTGTACCCCAGCAGGGAGATCTCCTGTCCATCGGTGGTGACGATGTGGTTCTTCCGGTTACTGCGTTCAATAAAAAGAATATCGCTGAGCCGGGTTAATTGATAGCCGCTGCGGGTCTTAATCATGATACTGCGGTTAGATATCTCCCGCTTCGCCTGCTGGAGATCGAACACGTAGCGCAGCCGGTTAACCAGCGATTGGAGCGCCAAGGGATCAAAGGGTGTCAGCAGATACCCGGCGCATTGGCAGCGGAAGGCATTGAACGCCCATTCCTCTGAGCCGGAATAGACCACCACCTGAATATGGGGATGGCTCTGCCCCAAAACGGCAGCCAAATATTCCCCCACGCCGGTGGTGCGGGGGTCGGCTGGCTGATGGTTAGCAAATATGACGTCTACATCATTGGACTGGACGAATGCGACGGCCTCCGTAGAATTCTGCGCCGTCCCGACCACCCGGAAGCATTGGAAAGCGTGCAGCATGACTGCCAGTTCGCCTCGCAGATTCTGGTCGCTTTCCACCAACAGGACTTTCATCTCCATGATCCGCCCCTCCCCGCTTTTTATTCTGCCTGACCAACAGCCCGGAACGCCTGCTCCAATGCCTTGGAATCGCCCTCATAGAAGTCCAGCAGCAGCGCAAAAGGCCCGTTGGGGACTGGGTTCATGATGCTTCCGGCTCCGTAGAAGTCAATGAACCCCTCTGCCTTCAAACTCTTGTAAGAGGTCTCCTCCATGCTGCCCTCTTTCAGGTTGTCCACATCCCACCAATAAAATTCAGCGCCGTTGGAAACCTTCACAGCGATGGTGCATAAGCCATCCGCCGACAGGGTGGTCAGGTTGGTTGTTTCTATGAGACCCTGCCCCTCCAACTCCGCCAGAACCTCATCCATGGTCATATCCCAGATGGGGGCATCGGGGTCCTCCCCTTCGCCTATGAGCTGGGCGGGTGGGACGAACTCCGGCGATGCCGCCACATAGGCCAGCACCGCACCGAAGCCCAACACCAGCAGGATGGAAAAAAAGATGGTAAAGCGTTTCATCGGCTAACCTCCTCTCCCGCCAGGGCGTAGCCCTGGAGTTGCAAATAGGCGCGGTAAGTGGGACTGGTTCCCAGCAGCTCCTTATGGTTGCCCGCCGCTTCCAGGGACCCCTCGTTGAGAACGATGATATGATCCGCTTCCATTACTGATCGCATGTCGTGGGCAACCACTACGATGGTTCGGTTCTTCATGTGTTCCCGGACGGTGCGGAAGATGGTCATGTCGCTCTTGTGGTCCAGACTGGCCCCGGCTTCATCCATCAGCAGGTAATCCGGGTTGGACATCAGCATCCGGGCAATAGCCACTCGCTGGCGCTGCCCGCCGGAGAGCAGTGCCCCACCCATGCCCACATCGGAATCATATCCCTGGGGCAGCTGACGGATAAAACCGTCCGCGTCCGCCAGCCTTGCGGCCCCGGCAATAGCTTCATCTGATATTTCCCCTGTTGCACCATAGGCTATATTATCACGGACAGAACCGGAGAACAAGGGGTTATGCTGGAGGACACAGCCGAACCGACGGCGTAGCTGTGCCAGCTTCACCTCATCCACAGCGGTTTTCCCCAACCATACCCGGCCGCTGTCCGGCGAGTAGATGCCCTGGAGCAGCTTGAGAAGTGTGGACTTGCCGGAGCCGTTGCTGCCGATAATGGCGGTGGTTTTCCCAGCGGGGATGGTAAGGCTCAGATCGTGAAGCACCGGCTGCTGGGGAACATACCCGAAGCTGACCCGGTCCAGTACGATATCCTGCTCCGGCTGGCTCTCTGGCAGGTCGTACCCGTCCTCCAGATCCTCCTCCGGCCCCTCCTGGAGAACGCCCACGTACTGCATAGCGCCCTGTGTGCCCTTGAGGGTCTGGTAGTGAGTCAGGACCTCCGCCTGATACTGGTCCACCCTTCCCTTATAGGTGGTAAAGTCATTGATCCCCGTATCCGGCATCTGGCCCTTGCGGATCATGTCGGAACCGAACAGAGCGATGACAATACTGCCGATGGAGGTATACAGCGTATTGGAGAACACCTGCAAAACCTCCATAAAGGCGTAATAGACATCCGCCCGGTACCGTTCGTCAATGGCCCGCAGCCCTGCCTCTGTTTCCATATCCTCTATAGCCTGTGCCTTGACGTGCTTGGCGGCGGAAATATGCTCGGAGAAGAACTCCGTCATGGTATTCAGGCTCTCGTACCGCCGCAGCATCATACGGTACTGCAACTGGCCCACCAGGGCGAACACGCCGATGGCCAGAGGAACCAGCAGCAGCATATAGGCGGAGAGCTTCGCATTGAACCGCGCCATCTCCACGCAGCAGCGGACAAAGCCATAAACAGAAGCCACAGTGGAGAAGATCATATGGATCACCGTGCTGGCCTGGGTAATATCGTTGACCACGCCGGAGATCAGGGACGAGGGCTGGCGCCGCTCCACCTCCCGCATGGGAAGGTGGAGGATCTTGTCCCACAGCAGTTTCCTGGCCCGGAGGGTAACCTTCTGGATGCCGTACTCGCCGCAAATATTGCTTCCCATGGAGATGGCGGCATTGAGAACGGTCAGCAGGGCATAGCCGATAATAACGCTGTTGTAAAGCTCGCCCTTATTGATCCGGATAACATACTTGGAGATTGCCAGGAAGACCTCAGTGTTGATGAGACTGAACGCCAGGGAGGCAATAAAGAGCCACCAGGGGATGGGGAAGCGGGTATAGAATGTGATATAGGAGCGGAAAGAGAATTTTTCCTTTTTCTGCTCCCTACCCTTGCCGTTGTGTATCATATCAGCGTTCCTCCTCTCCGTTTTCCATCATTTCCTGGCAGAATGGGTCGGAAGCCAGGACTTCATCCCGTTCCCCAAAGGACTGCACCCTGCCGTCTCGGAGGACGATCAGATAGTCCGCGTTGCGTATGGTTTGGGCGTCATGCGCCACATAGACCACAGTCTTTCCCGCCATAACCTGCCGGATGCTGGCCCATACGCCCGCCTTGCCGTCGATGTCCATAGCGGCGGTAGCCTCATCCAACAGCAGGCAGTCCGGCTTTTTCAGCAGGGCGTGGGCCACGGAAAACCGCTGCCGCTGCCCGCCGGAGAGACTGGCGCCGCTCTCACCCACCGGGGCGTCGTATCCCATAGGCTGGCGGCGGACATAGTCCAGGATGCCCACGGCGGCGCAGGCCTCGTCCAGTTCTTCATCCGATGGGATCCGGCTCAGGCCGTGAAGCAGATTGTCCCGGATGGTTCCGGCGTACATGACGCTCTCTTGGGTCACGTATCCCAAAGCGCGGCGGAAGCTTGCCAGGGAATACTCCGACGTATCCTTTCCTCCAATCTGTACCGACCCGCCGTCCAGGGGATAGAGACGGTCGATCAGGTTCAGGAGCGTCGTCTTCCCAGACCCGGATGGCCCGACGACGGCGGTGATCCGTCCTGCGGGAATATCCAGGTCCAACCCCTGGAACAGCGGCTTGGCACCGAAGGAGAAATCTACCTTTTCAAAATGGATTCCTCCGGCGGGGGAGCCCATAGTATTTCCCACACCCAAATCCTCGGAATGCTCTGCCATAATCTGGCTCACCCGGTCCACCGCCCCCTGGGCGCACTTGAAGGAGGTCCAGTAGCCGCAGTAACCGCTGAGGATGCTGGTGAGCTGAACGGCGAAGCCATAATAGGCGATCCATTCTGTCAGGCTCAGCGCGCCGGAGGCATAATAGCCCCTGCCTACCAGGATAATAACGATAGTTTGCAGCACCCCGGCAATAGCCTGGATAGGCACTGCCAAGCCGGTAATCCAAATGTTCATCCCGGCGGCGCGGTAGCTTGCCTTCATTCGTTCTTCCCCGGTACCGGATTCCTTTGTTTCGGTGCCCATGGACTTGATGAGCATCAGGTTATTGGTCCGCTCCGCTATGGAGGCCGTCAGCTCGGCATTGCGGCGGTTAATGAGATCCTGCACGCCGAATTGCAGCCTGCCCAGGATAAAGCTGATAAGGATATTCACCGGCAGCGCCACCACCAGGGACCACATCAAAGCTCCATCATAGCTGGAAACCTTCAGGAGAATGACGAAGCTGGCATAGGCGGTGGTGAATATGGGGATGAACACCTTCATAACCAGATTACTGATGCTGGAAATATCGGTAGTGATACGGCTGAGCAGTTCCTTAGGGTTATTATTTTCATAGAACCACAGGGGCAGGCTCACCGTCTTGCGCCAGACCATCCGGCGCAGATTCCGGTCCATGCGGGCTTCACAGAGGTTATTGATGAGTCCGGAAACAGAACTCAGAACCAAGGAAAGGATCTGATAGAAAAAGTAAGGCAGCACCACAGCGGTCAGACCCACGTTTCCGGCGAAGAGGGCGGCGCTGTATTCAGTAGTGTTAACGCCCACCTTGGCAATGACGGCGCTGGCTGCCAGGTAGCCGATGATCCATAGGTAGGGCAAATCCGCCTTGCCCAGCATGGAGAAGAAGCGGCGGAAGTTGCCGTAATTTTTTCGAAAAATTGCGTTTGTTTCCATTGGTTTCTCCTTCCTCGTATATACTTTTCAGAGAAACGCCCCTGCCCCATCCCACAAAGGACAGGGTAGGGGCGTTCATATGTTCTTACTTCCCGGAAAGCCCTTGGAAATCAGCCATGACGGCATCTTTCTGGGCGTACTCATCCCCAAAGGCGATGGCGAAGCTGCCGTTATGGGCAGCGGTTTCCAGGACGGCAGCGCCGCCCATATAGACGACCGTGCCGCCGTTCATGGCAAGGTTCTGGAAACAGTTGGTATACGCTTCGGAGGGAGCAGCAGCGTCCCACCACATCAGCCACAGCCCGTCATAATCCTGGGCCTTGTCAGCAAAGGGGGCGAAGGGGATCTCCCCGTCGGTGTTGTCCGTGAGATAGCCCTCGGTAGTGAGCATGTCCACCGGAGAGGAATCCTTGGAAATATAGCCCTTAGCAGTCAGGTATTCCACCATTTCATCATATGTACAGGTTTCCGGGTCAACGGCCTTTGCGCCGCCGCAGGCGGTTAGGCCGCATAAGAGAACAAGCGCCAACAGGGCGCAGAGGGTACGTTTTGCAGCGTATTTCATGGAATAAGTCCTCCCTTTTATAAGTAAATGTATCATATCACATCCGCGGTCCCTGGAAAAGGGCGCGTGTCGATTTTGTCCGAAAAGGCGATTGATCTGTCTGTATTACGCATACATGTACTGGGCGATCACATCCTTCACCGCCTGGGGCTGCATCACGCCCACATGGCTGTCAACCAGCTTGCCATCCTTATAGAAGTGGATGGTGGGAACGGCGGTAATGCCGTACTCTTCCGCAATTTCCGGGTTCTCGGTGGTGTTGAGTTTAACGATGTTCAGGAATGGGATCTCCGCCTCGATGTCCTCCAGGATTTTGGAAAACAGCTTGCAGGGGACGCAGGTGGTGCCATAAAAATCGGCAATCACGAAATCTTCGCTGATCAGCTCCTTGAAATTGCTCTTGTCTGCGTTTTGAATCGACATGATGGGTTCCTCCTTTAATAAAATTTTCTGATGTATTCTTTCAGTACCGTATAGGCGTGTCCGGCGTACTCGTTGAAGATAAAGCTGTCATAGGGGTTGGCTTCCCGGGCGTTCTCCTCGGAGACGTGCCAGGATCTGACATAGTCCGCGATAAATTCCCTATACTCCGCTTCCCCCGCCCGGAAGCCATCGTTTTCGGCGTACTGGCAGCCCAGCAGATAGCGGCAGAGCTTGTCCCAACCGTCGTATTGCAGCATGGCCACCAGCTCGTGGTAGCTCTTCACCGGAATGCGCCCCTTGAACTGCTCCGGGGTCATCTTCTCCAGGACCATGCCCTCCTGACGGCACAGCGTCCGGCAGCGGTCCAGCTCCCGGTTGATGGCTTCCGCCCATTCCTCCCGGTCCAGGACAAATTCCGAGCCACTGATGACCTCCCGCACAAGGTAGTTCAGCGCATCGTAGGAATCTTCCTGGAACGCGGCCGCCTTCTGCTGCTCCAGCAGATACGCCCGATACGCCGCAACGGTGTGCACACCCTCCAGCCCCAGCTTCTCCACCATTTCATCCCTGGGTTCCGGTACCACGCGGTTCATCACACCCATCACCGTAAGGGAGACTTTGCCCTCCGGAAGGATGGTCTCCCTAGTTCCGCCTACTTCCATGCCGATGGACATATCCTCCAGATCCTTGTGGAACATGCTGCTCCCGGCTACGAACCGGACCTTCTCCTTCTGGAACCGGGGGCAGTCCGATGCCAGTCGGCACACCACCTGATCTCCGGGAGAAACCGTTGTACCGTTCTCCCAGCGGATATACGGGTTGGTCAGCCGCCGCAGCTCTGCTTCCAACGCCTCCCCGTCCAGTACGAAGGGCTTTAACAGGGACTTCACATCTACTTCCCGGTAGTCCTTTAGCCGCAATACTCTTGATTTCATGCTACACCTCCAGTTTTTTCAGATATTCCAACGCGCTGTGCAAAGCCACGTTGCCCTCTCCCACCGCTTTCGCGTACTGATAGGGCCGTCCCGTGCAGTCCCCGGCGGCGAAGCATCCCGGCAGATTGGTGCGCTGCTGCCGATCCGTCTGGATATGACCGTCCGCCGCCTTCAGTCCCGGCAGCAGCGCCGCCGGGGCCACGCAGGAGCGCAGGCAGAAAATCCCGTCCGCCGCCACCGTCTCCCCGCCACAGATGATGCCCATGGCGCGATCCTCTCCCAGGATTTCCGTGGGATAGCCCACAGTGTGCCGTACGTTGTCCCGGCGGATGCCGCAGTCCTTATAACTGGTGCAGAGGAACACTTCTGCAGCAAGGCCCGCCAAAAACTCAATTTCCTCCTCCAGGCCCGAATCCGTGCAGACCACGGCGATCCGCTTGCCCCTGTACAGTTCCCCGTCGCAGGTAGCGCAATAGCTGACGCCCTTTCCCAGCAGGCGGCTCTCGCCGGGGATTTCCCGGCTGTTGGATACGCCGGCAGCAAGGATAACGGTTCTGCCGTCATACATTTTGTCGTTGACCACGGCGGTATAATATCCGCCCATGTCATAAATCGAATTGACCCGTTCTTCCCGGATTTCGATACCCAGCCCGTCAATCTGGCGCAGGAAGGCATCGCACATTTCCGGCCCGGTGACTGCCGGAAGCCCCGGATAATTCATGACGCGCTCGGCCTTGGCAATCTTAGGGCTCAGCACCCTGGAGCCAAACCAGAGGAAATCCATGTTCCGTGCTTTTGCGCTCAGTGCGGCGGAAATACCAGCAGGTCCGCTGCCGATAATAAGCAGATCGTACATATGACACACCCCTCCCAGAATTTTTCTGAATGTAACCATATCATTTTTTTCGGGGAAATCAATACCATTTGTTTATTCCGCCCCGGAAACAGTTTATTCTGTACTAATGCGGATACCCTTCCCTTTTTTGCCGGAACCGGCATGAAAGGGAAGGAACTTTAGCGAACGAGACAGAATTGTCGGAGAAATGGACAGAATGAACCAGCCGCCTTGCGGCGGCTGGAAAAACATTTATAATGGTGACACCCAAACAGAAAAAGGAAGCTATTATTATGAGGAGGCCATTATGGAAAAGAACAGTATCCTTTCAGATTTTATTGTCCTCAACCGACAGCGCATTAATGAACTGGAAGCGGATCTCTGGCAGATGGAGCACCAAAAATCCGGTGCAAGGCTGGTCTGGCTGGAGCGGGCGGAGGAGAACAAAACCTTTGCCATTGCTTTCCAGACCCAGCCCTGGGACGACACGGGCGTATTCCACATTCTGGAGCATTCAGTCCTGTGCGGCTCGGAGCGCTATCCGGTAAAGGAACCGTTTGTGGAGCTGATGAAAAGCTCCCTGAACACCTTCCTCAACGCCATGACCTTCCCGGACAGGACAATCTACCCGGTATCCAGCCGGAACAGCCAGGATTTCATGAATCTCCTGCGGGTCTACATGGATGCGGTACTGCACCCGCTGCTCCATTCCAAGCCGGAGATTTTCGGCCAGGAGGGCTGGCATTACGAGATGGACGAAGACGGTGCACTTTCCATTAAGGGCGTAGTGTTCAATGAGATGAAGGGAGCCTTCTCCGCACCAGACACCCTTCTGGAGCGGGAAGTAACCCGGCTTCTGTTCCCGGACACCTGCTACCGCTTTGTTGCCGGCGGCGACCCGGAACATATCCCGGAGCTGACTTATGAAACCTTTGCCGCCGCCCATAGCCGTCTCTACCACCCGTCCAATGCCTACATATTCTTGGACGGCCGCATCGACATTGCCCAGATTCTTGCGATCCTGGACGAAGAATATCTTTCTGCTTACGACCGCCGTCCCGCACCAGAAGCAATTCCGCTACAAAAGCCCATAGAAGCGGGCATGGCCACCATTTACTACGAGCTGTCCCCCCAGGAATCCCTGGAGGGACGCGCCCGGCTGGCGGATGGGTATGCAGCCTGTACCTTCCGGGACAGTGAAACTCTGACGGCGCTGCAAGCGTTATCGGATGTCCTCTGCGGGGACAACCAGGCACCGCTGAAGCGACGTCTTCTGGAAAGCAGCCTTGCCCGGGACGTCCGCATGGAGATTTGCGGCGGCGTCCAGCAGCCCTGGTTCACGCTGGAAGCCCGGGACATTGCCGAAAACAAGGCGGACGTGGTATCCGCCGCCCTCTGGGAGGAGCTGGAGCGGCTGTCCCGGGAAGGACTGGACCACCATAGGATCCTCGCGGTGCTGAACAATCTGGAATTCGAAGCCCGACAGCGGGATTACGGCCAGATGCCCCAAGGGATCATGCTTGGCTCCCAGGTATTGGAGAGCTGGCTCTACGGCGGCGATCCAGCGGCAAATCTCAGCGTCGGCACACTTTTCGACGTTTTGCGGAAGAAATGTGAAGCGGGCTATTTTGAGGAACTGCTGAAGGGGCTCATTTTAGAGAATCCCCATCATTGCCGGGTTCTGATGCGGCCCTCCCACACCATCGGGCAGGAGCGCCAGGCTCAGGAGACAGCCCGTCTCAGCGCCATCCAATCCGGCTGGAGTGCCGAAGAAGCCGTTGGTATCCGCCGATTTCAGGAGGTAATCGCCGTCTGGCAGAATACGCCGGACACGCCGGAACAGCTTGCAGCCATTCCCAGACTGCATCTTGACCAGGTCCCGACGGAACCGGAAAAGCTTCCCTTGTCGGAGGAAACCGCCGCCCATATGACGCTTCTGCGCCACGATCTGCCCACCAGCGGGATCACCTATTGCAATCTCTATTTTTCGCTGGATGATCTTACTCCAAACGAGCTGACCAAAGCGGCTTTCATGGCCCAATTATTCGGCCATCTGGATACGGAGCGGTACGCGCTGGCAGATCTCAGCCGGGAGATGCGCTCCCTGTTCGGGGACATCCGGTTTATAATTGAAGCATACGGTCCGCAGAATGCCCCGGACCGCTGCCGGACGTTCCTGTGCGTTTCATGCAGCGCCCTGGACGCGAAGCTGGAAAAAGCCCTGTCATTTCTGACAGAGCTTTTGACGGGGCAGCAGTGGGAAAATTCCGAGCAGATGCTGGTATTCCTGCGCCAGCAGCGAGCGGCCATGGCGGAACAGATGGTCATGGCGGGCCACAATGCCGCTATGTCCAGAGTCCTGGCCTGCTCCACCGCCGAAGGCGCTGTGCAGGAGCAGGCATCAGGCATTACCTTTCTCCGGTGGCTGACGGAGCTGGAGCAGGACTTCCCCGCTCGATTCACAGCCCTGGCGGAAGACCTGAAAGCCCTGTCCCGGCGCGTTTTCTGCTGCGTCCGCATGACAATCAGCGTCACCGCCGGGGATAAATCGTCCGCCGAAACCGCCGCCCGTCTCCTGTCGTCCAGTCTGCCGGAAGGGAGTTTCGTCCTGCCGTGCGCGGCATCCATCCTGCCCTGGGAACCCCGGCGGGAGGGAATTGTGATTCCCTCCGGCGTATCCTACGCGGCTCTGGGCGGCCTTTTCCAGGAGGCCGGACGGGGCGCGGCAAAGGTCATGGGCCATACAGTCTCCCTGGCCCATCTGTGGAACACGGTGCGGGTCCAAGGCGGGGCGTACGGCACAGGAATGGTCCTGCGGGACACTGGCTTCGCGGGATTTTTCTCCTACCGGGACCCCAGCGCCGCCCGGACCATAGACTGTTACCGAGCCTCCGCTGACTTCCTGCGGGGCATTGGGGATATGGATCTGACTGGCATGATTACCGGCACAGTGGCGGAATCCGACCCGCTCCTGACGCCCCGCATGAAGGGCAAAGTCTCCGACGCCCTCTATTGGCGGCGGATCAGCCATGAGGACCGCTGCCGCGTCCGCCGCGAGATGCTTTCCACCGTGCCGGATAACCTGGCATCCATGGCAGACCTTGTGGAAGAGTTGGCGGCGCGGGGGAGCGTCTGCATTCTCGGCTCCCAGCAGCAGGTGGATGCCTGCGCCGGGTGGCTGGACAATATAATGGTGCTTTGATATGGGAAAGATAGGTTATTCAACGAGACGTTTCAAAAAAATGGCGGAAGTTTGTTCTGCGATCCTGGCCGGAAACATATTGCTAGGATTTGCCGTGGCGGCGTTCATTCTGCCCAGCGGTGCGATTATGGGCGGCGCTACCGGCGTTGGGATTGTTCTTGGTAAGGTAATCCCGCTGGACACCGCAGGAATCGTTTTGGGTGTGAACCTGATGGCGTTGGCGTTAGGCTGGGCCGTGCTGGGGTGGCGGTTCGTCCTGGCCACCATTGCCAGCTCGCTGCTCTACCCCTTTTTTCTGGGTGCGGCGCAGCGGATACCGGGCATTGACCGGCTGACAGCCGACCCGCTGCTAGCGGCCCTGCTGGGCGGCGGGCTGGTAGGGATCGCCGTAGGGCTGGTTATGCGGGTAGGATCCTCCACCGGCGGAACGGACGTGGTCAATCTCGTGCTGCATAAATGGAGCCATATCCCGGTTTCCGTGGCGGTCTATCTGACAGACATTGTCATCATGGGTGCGCAGGCCCTGTTTTCCGATCCGGAGCAGATCTTATACGGCGTTGTCCTGCTGGTAGTGGAAACGATCGCGCTGGACCGGGTGATGCTTCTGGGGCAGTCCCAGATACAGATTTTTGTAGTTTCCGGCAAATACGAAGAAATCCGGCAGAAATGCCTGACGGATCTGCAAGCGGGAACCACCATGGTTCAGATTGAGACTGGCAGAACTAGGACGCCTCAGCGCGGCGTACTGTGCGTGATCCCGCCCCGGAAGCTGTATGCCGCGCAGTCGCTGATCCAATCCATTGACCCCAACGCGTTTCTGACCATCACGCAGATCAAAGAAGTTCGGGGGCAGGGCTTTTCCAGGGAGCGGATTTATGTGGAATCCCCCGAACGGCACAATCAACCATAACAGGAAGAAAAGAGGAAAAATTATGCTGACAGTTGAAAAGAAAAAGGCGTATCTCTCCATTTTAAGTGAGGAACTGGTTCCCGCAACGGGCTGCACTGAGCCGATTGCCCTGGCTTATGCCGCAGCCCGGCTCCGGGACATCCTGGGTGTCTGGCCGGAAAGAATACGGGCGGAGGTTTCCGGCAATATTATTAAAAACGTGAAAAGTGTTGTTGTCCCCAACTCCGGAGGGTTGAAGGGCATCCGTGCAGCCATAGCGGCGGGCGTTGCAGCCGGTGACGCGGGGAGGATCCTGCAAGTCATTTCCGATGTCCCGGCGGAGCGGCACGAAACCATCGCGGCCTATTCTCAGGATACTCCTATTGAGATTGCCTGCGCCGATACTCCCCGGATGCTGGACATCCGGCTGACCGGCTGGGCCGGGGAGCATTCCGCATCTGTACACATCGCCAACAGCCACAGCAATATCGTCCGGGAGGAACGGGACGGCGAGGTTCTGCTGGAAAAGCCGGTCACAGATTCCGCCGAGGACAATCTGACGGATAAGAGCGTGCTGAATGTGGCGGATATTCTGGAGTTTGCGGATACAGTGGATTTGGAAGATGCCATACCGCTGCTGCGACGTCAGATCGACTGCAACACGGCCATCGCGGAGGAAGGGCTGCAAAATGACTGGGGCGCCAATATCGGCTCCATGCTGCTGGCGGAGTATCCCAGGGACATCAAGACCGAAGCGAAAGCATGGGCTGCCGCCGGGAGCGACGCCCGGATGAGCGGATGTGAGCTGCCAGTAGTGATCCTCTCCGGCTCCGGCAACCAGGGGATCACCGCTTCCGTGCCAGTGGTGCGGTACGCCAGGTATCTGGGGGTAAGTCAGGTGAAGTTGTACCGGGCACTGCTGGTCAGCGATTTGGTCACGATCCATCAGAAAAGTGGCATAGGCCGTCTCTCGGCCTACTGCGGCGCGGTCAGTGCGGGCGTCGGGGCAGGGGCAGGAATCGCTTATCTGCTGGACGGCAGTTACGAAGCCATTGCGCACACGATCGTCAACGCTGTGGCGATTATCAGCGGTACCATCTGCGATGGTGCAAAGCCGTCATGCGCCGCCAAAATTGCCGCCAGCGTGGATGCTGGGATCCTTGGCTATTCCATGTATAAAAATCATCAGGAGTTCAAGAGTGGAGACGGCATCGTGACCAAAGGCGTGGATGACACCATTGCGAATGTCGGCATTTTAGCGCAGCAGGGAATGCGGCAGACAGATCAGACAATATTGTCCATCATGACCGAACGGTGTAAATGATATATGCTTCCCGCTCAACTCGCCTAATACCTGCATCATTTGCTCCAGCAGGCTTTCCAGATAAGGAAGAACCTCTGTGTGGGCATAGAACCTTGGCCGCCAAAGGTATCATACGCAAAAAATTCTCCGTCCTCCAGAGGTTGCCGTAGTCAGGCAACTGAACTTTGTTGAGGTTATGGAGGTAATAGGGACATTTCGGGTTTACGTATTTATAGACGATAAAATGCTTCCGGTCTTTCTTTGGAACAAGTGCGTTGCCGGAATGGAGACAGCGCAGCTTAACACAGGAGAATCGGCTTTCTGAAGGAGAGAACCTTGCAGCACAGACCTTGCAGAGGATCTGGCTTTTCGATCCATTGTTTTTGTAAAGGAATGATTTCGGGACATTGCAGCGGGGACAGGAGCAGCCGTCAGGGATGTCGCACTCTGAACGCCGGCTGACAGGCCGGAATTTCCTGCCATAGCGCTTTCCGTAGTAAGGGATCAGCTCTTTATAAGTCCAGCCCTGACGAAAGCCAGTGATAAGAGGGAATTCATCAATTTTGAACGCTGGTAAAGGTATTGATCAGGTAGTATTTGACACTACCGAAACTGCTGAGGGGGTAGGATAGATAGAGCAGTATTGCTTTTTTCAGTTTTATTTATATCAGTATTATTAGGGGCGGAAATTCCGCACTCTTAACCGCTGGTTTTCAGGAGTGCAGACTATGGCACTGTCAAGCAGCCCTGACTGCTGGTTTTCCGCAGTCTGAACCGGCGCGGAGGGTTCCGGCTCCAGAATGAAGTTCTTGACGTAAATCCGGACGGAATGTCCCCGGCCCTGCTTTTTCCGTTCCATAAGGCCGGTGCCCTCCAATTCACGGAACAGCTTTGTCGCCTTGTCCTTGCCGCAGTCCAGCATAGCCATGGCTTCCTCCTGGGTGAGGTAGAGGAACACACGCCCGTTGTCGTCCAGCCAGCCGTTGCGGACAGACAGCCCCATGCGGCCATACAGAACCTTTGCTTCCAGCGATATGCCCTTGCAGCGGCGGTCGGTCAAAAGAATTTTAGGGATATGGTAGAAGCTGTACTGGTCGGCTTCATTCCCATAGCAGTAATTCAGATTCAAAGTTTCCGGCATTTTCAAAGTCTCCTATCCAACTGAAAATGCCCTGGCGATCTGCGTTAGTCGGTCATTTTTGCGGACAGTTCAATACATGCCATCCTTTTCTGTTCCCTGCTCCTGCGTTTGCAATCGTTTGGCTTCTCCCTCTGTATCCTCTTGGCACAAGCAGGGCAATACTTTGATATGCCAGAGCCGGGGACGTATTCAGCACCACACACCATACAGTGTTTAGTGGGAAACGCTGTCCACCGCTTCGTGGGGGTGATATGTAATTCACCGACAAAGCCGATGAATTTATAGTAAATCTTGATTTCCTGCCTAACCGTTCCGTCTGCTGACTTCTCACGCTCCGAAACAAGTATTTTGTCTATCAGTGCATTTACCACTGTTGCGTCCAGTTCTTTTAAGCCTTGATAGCTGCGGATTAGGGAGAGGAAGTCACGGATTCCCTGCAGCAAGCTACGGGGCATGGCCTGGCTTGTTCTTTCCGCCCCCAAGGGGCGGGGTATTCAACCCTCGCGGCATTCGCCAAATATCCGCGCAAGCGCGGCTGCTTGGCTCATTGCTCGCGGGAATGAAACACTGGCATCATACCAGCCGATAGAATACCCCATCCCCCCAAACAAACGCATTGAGAAATATAAGGAAAAATGGTGTGCGTAGAATGACCACTTATATCAGCGTGGCCATTCCCAGCACTTTATTTTAGATATTTAAGCTGTCTACTAAGGGGCTGATCATAATTTGCCCCATCTCCTTTTATCCTTTTTTCATGTGTGATTGTCCTTTTCTTTGCCCATTCTTATTTGTATATGCCGCCCCCTATAGGGGCATTTTTTCCATAATGTTTATCTATTCAAAATTTATGGCAGGCGGAAGCAACGGCCTGCCATATCTAAAGAAATCTTTATAGTTCTTACGGTTTTCTCTTTATACTTCCCCTTTATACTGGAATCATCAAATAACAGCATAACACGCTGAATTCATTATATGAGGAGGGACATCCTATGTGGCAGTTTTTAAGAGAATACCTCAGCGCTCCGAACACGGTCGGAGCGCTTGCTCCCAGCAGCAGACACCTTGCGGCGTCCATGACGGCTTCTATTGATTTCGATAAAGCGCACTGCATTGTAGAATACGGGGCGGGGACGGGCGTATTTACCAGAGAGGTGGCAACAAGAAAAAGGCGGGACACGACTTATATCGTGATTGAACAGAATGACCGTTTTTACGATATATTGCGGAAACAGTTCCATGGAATGCCAGGAGTGGAGCTGATCCATGGAGATGCCGGAACTGTATGCGGCTTCTTAAGAGAACAGGGGTTTCGGCATGCGGATTACATCATTTCCGGTTTGCCATTTACATCTCTTCCCCGGCAGGTGTCCCACAGAATATTGTCACAAACCCAAAAGGCCATCGGAACCGAAGGCGTATTTACCACATTTCAGTATACGCTGCTGCGGAAAACCTTTCTTGAACATTATTTCAATATTCAGAAGATTGTAAGGGTTTGGCGAAACCTGCCCCCGGCATATGTGCTGCACATGAAATTAAAATGCTGCCGCAGGAAACAGACTTCTGCCAACAGTGCAGTATGACCAATATCAGGAGGTGTCGTTATGTGGTGCGTCTATTTTCTTGCTTGTGTGCTGCTTCCTATATGTGTTCCGGTACCGGAAACGGCAGTGGTACTGTGGGGAACCAGACAGATCGGCAGCCTGGGGGCTTTTTTCTTTGGGGTCACAGGCTCTGTGCTGGGATTGATGTTTATGTATTCCTTATCTTCACTGATTGCACATCATATTTTAAAGGGGAGAAAAGAGAGCAGGCAGCTTGCGTGGTTCATGCAGCTGACAGGGCGGTATCGCGTTTGGATTCTTGGCGTACTGCTGATTGTTCCGCTTGTGTCCGATGAAGTGCTTTGTGCAGGCTCTGCTTTTTTGAAAATACCATTGCCTCAGTTTTTGAAAATTGGTATAATTGCTAAAGTCATATCCATCGGTATGATTGCCTTTTCGGGTTTTCTTGGAAACTTGTGCGGTCTGAGGCGATGGCAGATGATCGCTGTGGAGCTTTTGTTCATGTTCCTTGCCTCGGCGGTTCTGCAGCATTTTTGCAAAAAGGGAGAAGCGAAGCTATCATGCAAGAATTCATATTGATTGTTGACGATGATAAAGACATCTGCAGGCTTGTGGGCATCTATCTGGGAAATGAGGGCTACCGTTACCTCGCCTGTGAAAATGCAGCGCAGGCGCTGGATATCCTGGAGCGCTATCAGGTGGATCTGATCCTGATGGATGTAATGATGCCGGAAATTGACGGTATCAGCGCCTGCCTGCGAATAAGGGAAAAAAGCAAAATGCCGATTATATTTATGTCGGCAAAAGTGGAAGATATAGACATAATACAGGGTCTCGCGGTGGGAGGAGACGATTATGTGACGAAGCCTTTTAAGCCCATTGAGCTTCTCGCGCGTATCAAAGCCCAGCTTCGCCGCTATAAACAGTACAATGAGACGGAAAAGCCGGTGCACACGCTCCGGACAGAGGATCTTACGATGGACATGGAAAGCCGTCAGGTATGGGTAAGCGGACGGGAAGTGAGGCTGACGCGCAAAGAGTATGACATTCTGGAATATATGCTGCGAAACAAAGGGCAGGTGTTGACCATGGCGCAGATTTATGAAGCGGTATGGCATGAAGAATTTTTCTGTTCGGAAAATGCTGTGATGATGCATATTGCCAATCTACGCAATAAACTGAACTGGGACAATGTACATTCGGATTTTATCAAAACCTGTTGGGGAAGAGGGTATCAGATATGACGCTGTTTCAGATAATTCCTAACTATATTTTAATCAACGGCATTGCTATCGGAGGAACGGTTTTCGTGATTTTTCTGGTTTACAGAAAACTGTCCTCTTCATTTCGAAAGCGCCTTACGGCATATTTCCTGAAAGCGGCCTGCGTCTCCCTTGTTATCAGCTTAGCGGTGCTTGCGGCAGTGCTGACTTTGCTGCAGCTTCTGCTCCATTCCGGGATGTGGGATTTTTTTCATGAGCTGGGCTATGGATACCTTATTGTCGCCGAATATCTCCAGTCTGTGCTGGCAGTGGCGTTTCCTGTGATATGCTTTGTTGTCTCCTTTTCCGTCAGGGTCAACCGCAGGGTCAGGTATGTGGAGTATCTGTCCCAGGAAATTCAGAAGATTCGGGAGGAGGGCTTTGGAAGGAGCATGGAACTGCAGGGTGACGATGAAATCACCCTGCTGTGCGCCGTCATCAACGAGATGTCCGTCCAGCTCAGGGAAAAGGAGGAAAGGGAAAAAAGGCAGCAACAGAGTAAGAATGAGCTGATTACCAATGTCTCCCATGATCTGCGCAGCCCTCTTACCTCAATCATCGGCTATGTGGAGCTGCTGAAGGAGACGGGGCCTGAAGACCGGCAGCGATTTGATGAATACATTGAAGTGGTAGAGCGGCGATTGACGGGGCTTAATGGGCTGATCAACGAACTGTTTGAATATACAAAGCTGAACTCCGCCGACCGGTTTTCTGACATGGAGAAGATGGATGTGCTGGAACTGCTGCGGCATATCCTTTATGAATATAAAATTCTTATGGAGGCAGAGGGCCTGACGCTTTCATGGCAGATGGGGGCGAAAAGCTATGCCACCTATATCAATACGCAGCAGATGGTACGGGTGTTTCAGAATCTGCTGGACAATGCCCGCAGATATGCCAATCGTTCCGCTCCGGTAACCGTGACAGCACAGGACACGGATCGGCTCCATATCTGTATCACGAATCGGTTGACGGATGCTCACGGCATTGAGCCTGACCGAATCTTTGAGCGCTTCTACTGCGGAGACCGGGCCAGAAGCACTCCCCAAAGCTCCGGGCTGGGGCTTGCCATTGTAAAACGCATCGTGGAACTCCACGGGGGCGAGGTCGGTGCATCGTTACAGGGACAGGAATTGTCCATCCATTTGTTTCTCAAATAAAAGAAAAAGCGACATTAGAAAAAATCTGTATGTACCGCGGCGAAAAAGGCTTCTCGGACACGCCGATGTAAGTACCACGATGAACATAAACGCTCACGCTACAAGGGAGGCGAAGCGTACTTCCGCAAGGCTGCTGGATAAGGTAGTCGGCGGGGAATAAAAATTTGCCCTTGTTTCGGCCCGTAAGGGCAAAAACAAGGGCAGATAGACAAGGTTTGAGCATTAGACAGGCGTAATGCCTTGAAAATGCAGGGATTTCAGAGGGTTAGATAAGTAAACTCGAATTGTTATATTAGTTTAATCTCTATAGTAACTCAACATATGCTTATAAATATAACTGGTTTGTTCTTCATCTCCCCATGATAAGGGGTCATCTGCATAACTAAGCTTCCAAAATGGTTCTATATTTTGGAGATTCCCGGGCAATCCCTCCCACAAGTGAAACATTCGGCTTGCAAATTCTCTTATATCCAAATGATTTTCATAGACCTCCTTTAATTTGCTCATCAAAACTTTACCAAATAAATCAATGTCCAGATTATTGTAATCAATATGTGTCCTCACATATATTATAGCTTTTTTAATGTCCGTTTCCCATTCTAAATAGAGTAAATCATTAAATAAATCATCGTTTTCGGGAGTGCTGAGAAATAATTCATCAAGCCGTTTGTTATACTCATTTTCTGTTACCAATTCCTCATATAACAAAATCGCATAAATCAATAGTTCCTCCATAATAGCCCCCCAAAAATCTGATTTACAGCAACAGTTTATCCACCTGCCAGATTATTTCTTGCTCAGATATATCATATGGCATTGGGTCAATATCTTCAAAGCAGCAATTTGAAGCATTAGAATGATTATTCGTCCACTCTATTTCAGCAACTGCTTTTATATCTGCTTTTTCATAAGCAACACCTTCTACAACTTACGATTATCCTTGTTTTTTCATAAGCCGATGTTTGAACGCCCTAATCCTTGCGCCATAGCGGCTGGAATATAACAAACCCACTAAAAGCATTCCGACTGCAAATCCCTGTACAATATCCAATCCTATCACAACTGTTGGGTTCTTATAAAGGCTTGTGTCTTTCAAAATGATATAAGCTAATACGAAAAGCAATGCTATTCCATTACATATGCGTACACGCCTATTGCAGCGCTCCGCTTCTGCATTTGTATAATCTGCTGCCTGCAATACAGTTTCTTTCATTTCTTTATCCATATTCCCACTTTTCCTTTCTCCATTTAGGATTTCCCGCAGGTCGACTTCATAATAATCTGATAGTTCAATCAAAATATCTAAGTCTGGCATATTGTTGCCGTTTTCCCAACGGGATATTGTTCTGTTTGATACATGAAATTTTTCCGCAATTTGTTCTTGGGTAAGTCCTTTTTGCTTACGGAGTCCTTTTAAGAATTTTCCGATTTTTTCTTGATTCATTGTTTTCCTCCTTTCAGAAAAATCCTATCAGAACTGCCTGATAAAAAACAGGACACAAAGCGGGAAATGCCTTACTTTACTACCCGACAAGGTATGTCTGCCACTAATTATTCGTGCATTTTCATTTACCGCCGGATTTGAAGTTATCAAATTGAATATCTGCGGGTGTATAATTACCGAATTGTCATTTTTTGTGCAGATAAAATATAGCAACTGTTTTATAACTATTACTATTTGTGGGAAACCTTTTTGTTCCAATTTAAGGAAACGCTTTCATCAGAGTTTCCTTAAATGGAACATATTACTTGGAGCCAGCTTCCTCGTTGAGGGGTTTATAGCTGCTGTCCATGTAGTTCTTTTTCCCGAAGGGAACTGCCGTGCAACCTTTCAAATAGAATTTTTTGCGCCCCGTCAAGCTCCTTCACCTCCAGACAGTAGCACCCATTTACGGTTGCCGCACCATCCCGCGCAGTCATGTTTGCGATTGCCATGATGGTGAGGGGTTCTGTTTTTACGATCATGCCAGGAACCAAAGGCCCCTCCTCGTACATTTCCCGTAAATATTCGTCAGAAAATTTTCCGGCAGCCCACCTTCCTCAAATTGTGAATAATCGGCCATTTTTTCCTCCGTTTCTTACGTTTCTGTAGATTGCTAATATTTTTTATAGATATATTCAGTGAAAATCCGATAAAAACAATATACAATCCAGACCACCCAGGTTATTTCCCACTTGTGTGATATTATAGAAATCATCAAATAAAGAACAGCAACAGTAATAGCAATCATCCAATTCGCTGTTTTTTTCTTCTTGGTTATTTCATTAGCTGATACTTTTACAACATCTGACAACAGACTTTCATATTCGTTATCAACGCTGTTTTCTGTTCTTTCGCCCTTGAATAATTCTGCTATAGTAATCCCCAGGGATGCAGCTAATGGTTCCATAAGAGATACATCTGGAAATCCGATACCCCGTTCCCATTTTGAAATAGCTGCACCTGATACTCCCAATTCATTCGCTAAATCCTGCTGCGTGCGATTTTGTTCTTTCCTGATGGCAGCAATTAGGCTGCCTGTTTTTTGAGCGTTCAATTATTTCACCTTCTTTCTGGTTTTATAATATCACGAGAAACACCATATTCAAGAAACGCTCCGTTGAAATGTGAAACGCTGCATTGGATTTATGCAAAAAATAACTTCCCCTTCTACAATCCCCCTTGCACAAGCACGTATGTTACTCATTCTTCCTGTCCATTCTATATTTAAACAAAGCAAAAACTAGAAAGAAACGAAACACGACCTCAATAAATTTTCTGTTTTTTGAATCCTAATCATCTTAAGTATTGAATTTTTTGCCAATCATCATCTATTGCCAGAATAATTTTGTTTTCCCAGTACAACTTCCCGTTTGTTGTTGTGTTCAGTTTAGCATATTTATAGAATATCTACAAGATTCCGTGTATGAAAAAGCAAAAAGAATGGATTCTTCACTTGACATTGCGGCAAAGAACTGATGTCAGCCGATGGACTGGCGGTGATGGACTGCGGCAAGTGCATCTTGCAGGTGCAGGGCGTAAGGCCGTTTTACAGCGACAAATTTGACATCACCAGACACCCGCAGTACAAATACCTGCTGGAAGGTTACGGCAATGACAACCCTGGCGCGAATGCTCATGTACGGTAAAGAAGCAAGATACCGAAAACAAGAGATAGGCCGCCAGCACCACACTATTCCGAACCAAAGAAGCCAAAGACCAAAAGACAAGCATTGTGGAAATGTGCATAACTGGCTATGGAGTCCCCCTATTTTTCATATCTTTTTAAAAATTCTTAAATTTCCTTTAGGGTATTGCATTATCACCTACAAGGTGTTAATATATTCTTATACCCACAAAACGTTAAGATATCAACCTTGTTGCGGCAGGATATTCTTTCGGCAGACGAATTGAAAGAGATTGAAACATTTTGGAGAAAAGAAAATGAATGAATTTATAAAAGTATTATTGTCGCTGTCTGTTTCCGGCGCACTGTTACTGCTTCTCATTTTGGGATTGAAGCCGCTGTATAAAAACAAATTCAGCAAGCGTTGGCAGTATTATATCTGGATAGTTGTTGCTTTGCGGTTTCTGCTTCCATTTACTCCCGATACTACGATTGTTGGGAGCCTGTTTGAAAAATTCGGCACAGCAGCAATAACGAATGAAATTTCTACAAGCCCCAATGTACCCGTTCCCGCAGGTACGGGTGACAACAAAGCAGAGCCGATACAGACAAACCGGGAAATAAACGCTGCTGCCATGCGTGAGCCATTTAACAACTATGTCTGCCTGTTTTTTATCTGGTCAGCATTGGCACTGATTTTATTTGTCCGTAAGATAACAGTTTATCAAGGATTTATCCAATACATTAAAGCGGGAAATAAAGAACTATCAGATATAAAAATCCTGAATCTGCTATCTGATTGTGAAGAAAAACTGAATATCAAGGCAAGGGTAGAACTTTCTTGTAATCCGCTAATTGCTTCTCCTATGCTGATTGGGTTCTTTCGGCCAAGAATCATTTTGCCCATTGGCGAATTGGAAGATAAAGAGTTGTCTTATATCTTTGTGCATGAGCTAACTCACTATAAACAAAGGGATATGTTTTATAAATGGCTAATACAGATTGCTGTATGCGTCCATTGGTTCAATCCTTTTATATATTTGCTGGAAAAGGAAGTGAATAAATCTTGTGAATTGTCATGTGATGAAAAAGTTATATCTGTACTTGACGATAACGCAAGGCGTGAGTATGGAGATACACTGATTTCTTTTTTGAAGTCAAACAATCTCTACAAAAGTTCTTTAGCTTCCGTCACTTTGACAGAGGGAGCAGAACAATTAAAAGAAAGGTTAGGTGCTATTATGAAATTTAAGAAAAAATCTAAAACGGTTGTTGCTGTCACTGCTATTTTCTCTGTTGCGGTTTGCGTCTGTTTTTTAGGAACTGGTGCATATGCCGTACCTTCCGTAAATGATGGCAATGAGATGATATGGAAAGATAGCAGGATATTGAATGATGTATTAACAGAAGATGGAATATACTACATCTTTTGTGATGGCGCAGGAGAAAATGACAAACCCCTTGCTTCCGTTTCTGTTGGGGATATTATGTTTGTATTGGTGCGAAAAGACAGTTATACCTCTATCGGTCCGTTTGCCCATTCGGAAACACTTATGGAAGATGTTGCAAAACAGTGCGAACCTATGAAATCTCTTACGCAGGAGGAAAAGGAATTGGTAATAAAGACCGCAGCAGGAGTTTTGGAAAGTTCAGAACATTCTGCTTCATATGAGAAGTTGATAGCATGTAAAACTGAGAACTATCTACAACAGAGCATAGCCGATTTTAATGGAACACTTGCTTCAACGCCCGATGAATTGACAGAGTTTCTTGCCGCAGTGGCTGATGTGAGCGGCACCATATCCCACGATGATGAAAATTATGATTTTTTGGATACAACAATCTGTTTTTCGTCCCAAGAATTATATTGCGGGCATATGGGGGAACAAGTTGCATTCTTAGCGAGCATATCAAAACAGAGTAGACCAAGCGAATGGTTGGACGAAGATGGGGAAATATGGTATGAATTTAACTGTTTTGCTAATTTATACGTTGACTATTCCATTAGTTCTCCGGAACATATAACGGTGGCTGAGCGGGATAATATGCTGCTAACATTTAAAGAAGAAATGCAAAACTACTTGAATGGCTTAAGTGAAGCTGAAATTAAACAAAGCAATATCGAAACAATACTTATGGATAAAGCCGCCGAACTTGAAAATAGCTTATCCACGGAAAATATGAAGCTGTTGTCTTGTGAAATTTCAGTTGATATCATCGGTTGAGATAACGATTCTTTTCGTCTGCCATTCCCTCAAGGTATTTGCCGAAGTCGCTCGTCTATCGGTAAAACCGCCTGTTTATCGGCTCTGCATCTACGCATCGGGTTCTTTGATGATATATTTACCTGCCCGATAGATAGGAATTTGGCTTTTTCTTTACAAAAAAGTCCAAATATATCAATCTTGTAACTTATTTCAATTTAATTTCTACTTTGTAATATTTCAAAAAATATGGCACAAACAAAAGAGCCCCTATTATCAAAATCACCCAGCCAATATATGTTCCTTGATTTTCAGGATAAAAATAATTTATAGCTAAATGAACTGGGAATAGAATAATTGCAATCACCCCCCATAATATTTCTAATTTTCTTTTCATCTTGTTTGCTTTCTCTTTTTGTTTCTGTAATTCCACCAAATTTTCTTCTGCCTTTTTTTGATAATTTTCCATTATAATCCTTTCTCCTGTTAACAATTCGTTTACATTTATTCCAAGAATGCCACATAGCTCCATCATTATTGATACATCTGGACAGCTTTTTCCTGTTTCCCATTTTGAAACCGCCCTATTACTAATGTTAAGCTTTTCTGCCAACTGTAACTGAGTAAGATTTTTTTCTTTACGACATTCAGCAATAAATTTTCCAATTTTCTCTTGATTCATTTTTTACCTCCTAGTTTTATCATACATTATAAGCATTTTTTTGGAAGGAACTATTGGTTGATTCTCTAATTCAACCATCAGTTGACTACTACCACATCGAATAATGAATGACAGCTATTCGTTATCTTTTTTGTCTACAGCTTTTTGCCAAACATTTCAATGTGATATTTTAACAGTATAATTTCGTCATTTATCTATCTATATTAATAACCATCTGTAATTTTTCTTTTATATGTTCAAACATGCTACACTCCCTGTCAGGTTTCCCATTTCAGATAAGTCGGGGGATGATAGGCTGCGGCGAACCGCATGGTATTTTGCCTACTGCTTTCTCACAGCAAATTTTCAAAAAAGCCACGGCCGGATTTAGTAGCGCCCGGCCTTATGGGCGCACATATACATGATCGCCACAAGGAAATTAAGATCGACTTCGAGGTTTTGCCTGTTGCTACTTGCCAAGGACGTATTCATCATTTTTCATTACTTTTTCTTGGTCTGCCCTGTGGTAGTGTTCTGAATGTTGTCGTCCATGCTCCTTTTCGGCGCAAAAAAAGACGCATGGTTTACAATTTACTGTTATATGCGTCTTTACGCTGTTATTTTGATATTAAATATATCATGCGTTCGTACAACTGGTATTTTGAGAATATCTTATTTAGGAAGTGGGCATGAGGTTTTTGAAATTTCTGATGAGTTTAAGCATATTGATTCTGGAAAAACTTATGAACATATTGTGGACGGACAGCAACGGCTTAATGCAATTTTTGAATTTATCAGTGGACAGGCCGATAAAGGAGAAACATTTGTTTTGTCTAGTCAGCAACCACCAGTTCAACTGGTGGTTTGCCCTAAGCCCTAATAAGGGCTTTCTTACTGCCCGCCCAAAAGGGCGGTGTCGCAAGCATTCTTACTGGTCCGCTAAAAAGCGGTACTTCTTGCATCTTCTTTTCGTGATTCTTCTGCCTGCCCGTTAATATATTTTCTGACAGCATCTTCCGTTATATTACCTATTGTTTCTACGTAATATCCACGTGCCCAAAATGCTTTGTTCCACTTACTTTGCAATTCTGGGTATCTGCCATATATCATTAGTGTGCTTTTTCCTTTTAAGTATCCCATAAAACTTGATATACTTATTTTCGGCGGAATTGCTACACTTAGATGTACGTGTTCCTCGCATACTGCGCCTGCTATTATCTCAACATCCTTATATTTGCATAATGTACTGATTATCCCACGTACATCGACTTTTATTTGCCCATACAATTGCTTCTTCCTATACTTCGGAATGAATACTATATGATACTGGCATTTCCATTTCGTGTGTGATAAACTTTTATTGTCCATTAGGACCGCCTCCTATTTTTGAGTTTGGCTTGCGGCACCATTCTCATTTTAACATAGGAGGCATTTTATTATATCCTCATCGTTTCCACTTACACGATTCTCCCCAGCATAGCTGGGGAATTAGACCTTTCATTAAACATATCAGATAAACTCATTTCTTTAGGCAATTCAAATTCTTTAGGCAGCGACTGAATCGCCAAGGCCTCTGAAACGGAGATCCTTCTTATCTTATATGGATGTAAATGCACCTCCAAATCCGCATCCCATTTAATGATACGTTATCTGCCACTGCCCCTATAGTATAACACCATCGCCTGAAAAAGTACAGTGCAAATTGAACATTTGTTCTATTTTATATAAATCCTCCCTACAAGTTTTCAAAAATCTTCCGGGCACACACCACAATCCCCAGAGTCACAACCCCTGCAAACAGGACTACCACATATTCAAACCCCTTGCATGCCCCAAACATCACGCCGTAAAATGCATTTCCCAAGGGCTGGGCGCACATGCATATGGTAAGGATAACTGCGATCACCTTTCCCAGCAGGTTCTGGGGCGTTTCCGTCTGGATAAACGACATCATCTGCACCGAAAAAACCGTGGAACATACCATAACCAAAAAGCTGCATCCTGTCAGGACCAGATAATTCACCATCCCAGATTCAAAAAACAGCAATGACAGCCCTATCGGGAATACCGGAGCCGCACAGGCAACCAGAAGGTTCCCCGTCTTTTTTATAGACAGCTTTCCCGCAAAAACCCCGGCGCAAATGCCCCCTGTCAGCCCACCGGCCGCCAAAGCCCCTTGCGCATAACCAAACAGCCTATTTGCTTCATGGGCCTCCAAATCCAATACCTCCGTCACCAGGTACGGCATCCCTACAATTATCATGGCAGACAAAAATAAGTTTATCCCGCAAACCACAAGAAGCGCTTTCCCAATGACTGGCTTTTCCTGCCGGATAAACCGGACGCTTTCCCCAAAATCTGCTTTTATGGTGTCCCACAGGTTCCCGCTGGGTTCCGGTTTTTCAAAGGGCATCTTGATAAAAATTTCCATCACTGCCGACAGGAAAAAGCATACAATGCAGACCCACAGCACAGGCCTAAGCCCATAAGCGCTGTAAACAATCCCGCCCAGCACAGGCCCAACCAGCGAAGCAAAGGAGCTGATGGTATTGATGATGGAATTTGCCGCCATATAATTTTCCTGGCTGGCCAGCATAGGTATGCTTGCCTGCACCGAAGGCTGGTACGCTCCGGCAATCCCATACAAAAGCATCAGCGCAGAGGTCTGCAGGAGGACAAGGTCCACTTTGCCCAAAAGCAGGGAAACCGCCAAAATCACTGCCGCAGTAAAAAAATCCAGCACAACCATAATGTTTTTCTTATTCACCCGGTCCGCCAAAATCCCGCCCACCGGGGACAGCAGGATTGCCGGGATAAATGCGCAGGCAGTCACCATCCCATATAGGGCGGCGGAACCTGTCTGGTTCAGCAGGTACAGGGGCAGCGCAAACCGGATGGTAGCATTGCCAAAGAGCGAAATAATCTGCCCCAGCACAACTAATGTAAAATCCTTTGTAAATAATTTTTTTCCCATTGTTTATCCATTCCTTTCTTTGTATTAATACCAAACGTCGGTATGTATAAGCCCAAAAAAAATATCCTTCCAGTTTTCTTTGCCAACCTTACACAACCATCCATCAACGGTTTAAAAACCTAGAGTTCCCCCTTCCTTTCGCTGCCAGCCTGCCCTCACGGCAGCCTATGCAAAAGCTTTTTACTTGGCATGCCGGCAACCCAAGCTGCCCTGAATTGCCGCCTGCCCATAAAAACGTTATTTTTTCTCCTGATAAATAGATGTAAGTTCCTGCAGCCTTTCCAGCATTTCCTCATCTACAATATCCAGCCCCAATCCCTGCATCATCTGCCGGAACACCTGGAATTTCCCATAAGCATGCTCCCTGGTATCCTCAAACACCATAGGGTTCATCCAAATATTTGCCACAAGGATAATAAGCTCCGCCAACTGTTCCGGGTAATCTGTCTGGATGGAACCATCCGCAATCCCCTGTTCAATAATAGGCGTAATATAAACTGGCGGCACTTCCTTGATGGTATCGTTCAGCAGGCTCGCTAAAAGCTTCGGGTTATTGTGGAAATTCGGCGCTGCAGTGAAAATTTCATCCTGCACCGGCCGGTTAATGGATTCCTTAAAAATTGCCTTCAGCTTTTCCCTCCCCGTCATCCCTTTGCAGTCACGGATCCTGACAAGCAACTGGTTGGACTCCTCCGTCATCCTGTCAGACACTGCCATCAGGATTTCTTCCTTTGACTTAAAATGGTGGTAGATAGCCCCTTTGCTCAATCCGCCCAAATGGCTGATAATGTCCTGAATGGAGGTATGCTCATAGCCTTTCTTCATAAACAGGCGGTAAGACACATCCAATATTAAATTTACCGTTTCCTCTGGATGCTTGTTCCGGGCCATCTCCTACCTCCAAGGCTGTTGCTGATGGCTTTTATTTTAACATACTGCCAGTATGTTTGTCAACTGCCAAAGCATATTCCAAAAATAACTTTTTTATACCATGCCAAACACAATGCTGTAAGCCAAAATGCACCAAGGTTTCCCCAAAATAATAATCCAAATAAATTTTTTGCTGTTCATATTCAAAAGCCCCGACAAATAGCACAGCAAATCGTCTGGGAACAGGGGAAGCAGCGTGGCAACAAACAGGAACCAGCCAAAGGACTTGCTGTTCTCAATTTTTCCGCTCCATTTTTCATATTGATGCCCGGGAAACAGGGATAGCACAATCTGAACCCCATATTTCCGCGCAAGGAAATAGGCCATTATGGAACCTACGCTGATGCCAATATAGTTGCACCAGAAGCCTGCCATGCTGCCAAATGCAACCGCCCCGGCAGCGCAGCCCAGATACCCCGGCAGCACCGGGATTACTACCTGAAAAGCCTGAAAGACCATCAGCAGGAAAGGCGCAGCCAGGCCAAAGCTTTTCATATACTCCTGCACTGCTTCTACCGAATCAAATTTCTGGTTAAAAAAATGTTTTGCCAAAACCATTGCAGCAACCACAAATGCTATTGTCACTGCTATTTTTATTTTTTTAATCATGCAGTTTTCCCTTTCCTGTTTACTGAAATCCCTGCTGTACAGTTCCTTTTTTGCATTTACTGATATTTCGCTCATGCTGCCTTCCTTTCCCATCCAATTGATAAGTTCCTTCCGCCGCCCCGCCTGCTGCCTTACGGGATACTCACCTGCCCTGAAATTTTTTCCCCCAGCCCTTCGGCTCTAATTTCAACATCACATCCATATACCATTTGGAAAGCCCGCTTTTCCCTACAAACTGGTAACTGAATTCTCCCAGCGCAACCCCTGCAGCCACGTCGATCAGCACATGCTGTTTGGTGGTAAGGGTGGAAATGCAGACGCTGGCAGCCATCAGGAAGGAAGCAGCCCGGTACCATTTTGGGATCCTTTCATTCTTCCTTACAGCAATAAAAGAAAGCCAGCTCGCAAGGCAATGGATGGAAGGGAGCAAATTGTCTGCGGCGTCCATCTGGTACAACAGCCGCATCCCTTCTTCCCATATAGAGTGCCCTTCTATGATTGGCCTTGTATTCGTTGTGGGAAACACAAGGAAAAACACAAGGCAGATAAGTTTGGAAAATAAATCTGCACCCAAAAACCGGAATGCTTCCTCCTGCTCCTGCCTGCACCCAATCACATAATTCACAAGCCAGAATAAGTAGCAGCCCCAATATATAATAAGCGTCCATGGCAGAAATGGAATCTGTTCATCCAGGGGGTTGGAGAGGTTATAATGCTTCTTATCTGACATCAGCAGCCTTGTGCCAAAATAGGCAATGTCATTGCATACAAATGTCAAAATCAGGGGCAGCCATGTGGCCTTGGGGATTAGCAGTGTTTTCTTTTCCATAGATTGCTCCTTTTCTGTCAATTAATATAAACGATACATCTTAACTAGACCTTCAATTATTTCTTAAATTTTCCTGAATATTTCATAATTTTCTGTTGGATGGGCAGCAAAAAGGCAAGATATGGAAACCCTTGTCCTGTCGCCATATCTTGCCCTCTTGTTATCGGGATGCAGCTCCCTTTATTTTCTTCCGCAGCATTGCTTATACTTCTTCCCGCTGCCGCATGGGCATGGGTCATTGGGGTATATTTTCGCAGATTCCCGCCTTTTCGGCGCCTTCTGCATGGATTCGTCGCGGTTTGTCCCTGTGACTTTCGCCACCTGCTCCCGCTCTACCTTCTGCTCAATGCGTACATGGAACAATAAGCGCACGGTATCTTCCTGAATGTTGGCTATCATGCCGTCAAACATGTCATAGCCGCTCATCTTATATTCCACCAACGGATCCCGCTGCCCGTAAGCCTGCAGGCCAATGCCTTGGCGAAGCTGGTCCATGTCGTCAATATGGTCCATCCATTTCCGGTCAATAACTTTTAAGAGCACTACCCGCTCCAGCTCCCGGACAGCCTCAGGTTCCGGGAATTCTGCTTCTTTCATTTCATATAGCTTCACTGCCTGCTCTTTCAGGCGGTGCTTTAGCTCATTGGCCTGGATGTCCTTCACTTCTTCTGGGGCAACTGGCTTTAAGGGGATAATCGGAATCAGAAGCTGGTTCAGCTCATTCAGGTCCCATTCTTCGCTCCCCTGGTCTGCGGAAATACAGGTGTCTACCGTATTTTCCACACGGTCTGTAATCATCTTGTAAATCACATCCCGCATACTTTCCCCATCCAATACCCGGCGGCGTTCAGCATAAATAATTTCCCTCTGCTCGTTCATGACTTGGTCATATTCCAGCAAATTCTTACGGATGCCAAAATTGTTGCTCTCTATCTTCATCTGGGCCTTTTCAATGGCGCTTGTCAGCATTTTATGCTGAATCTGCTCATTTTCCGGTACGCCCAGGGTATTGAACATGCCCATCAGCCTTTCCGAACCAAACAGGCGCATCAAATCATCTTCCAGCGAAATGAAGAACTGGGATTCCCCCGGGTCCCCCTGCCGCCCAGAACGGCCGCGGAGCTGGTTGTCAATACGCCTTGACTCATGGCGCTCGGTACCGATGATTTTCAGGCCCCCCGCTTTCTTTGCATCTTCGTCCAGCTTAATATCCGTACCACGGCCCGCCATATTGGTAGCAATGGTCACTGCCCCATGCTGGCCTGCCTCAGCCACGATTTCCGCTTCCAGTTCGTGGAACTTGGCATTCAGTACCTTGTGCTGGATGCCCCGCCGCTTCAGCATACCGCTGATTAATTCAGAAGTTTCAATCGTAATCGTACCTACTAAGACTGGCTGCCCCTTTTCATGGGCCTTCTCAATTTCATCTATGACAGCATGGAATTTTTCTTTCTTGGTCTTGTATACCGCATCCTGCAAATCCTCACGGATTACCGGCATATTGGTAGGGATCTCAATAACGTCCATCCCATAGATATCCCGGAATTCTTTTTCCTCTGTCAGCGCAGTACCCGTCATGCCGGCTTTTTTCGTATATTTATTAAAGAAATTCTGGAAAGTGATATTCGCCAGCGTCTTGCTTTCCCGCTTCACCTTCACATGCTCTTTTGCTTCAATTGCCTGGTGCAGGCCATCCGAATAGCGGCGCCCCGGCATAATACGCCCGGTAAATTCATCCACAATCAGGACTTTTTCATCCTGGACCACATAATCCTGGTCCCGGAACATCAGGTTATGCGCCCGGAGGGCGAGGATAATGTTATGCTGGATTTCAAGGTTTTCTGCATCCGCCAGATTTTCTATATGGAAAAATTTCTCAACTTTCTTTACGCCTTCCGCCGTAAGGTTTACCACTTTGTCCTTTTCATTGACAATGAAATCCCCGGTTTCTTCCTGCTCCACCCCCATAATAGCGTCCATCTTGGAAAATTCCGGCAGGTCTTCCCCCCGGGTTAGCTGCCTTGCCAGAATGTCGCAGGCTTCATACAGGCTGGTGGATTTCCCGCTCTGCCCGGAAATAATCAGGGGCGTCCTGGCTTCGTCAATCAGCACCGAGTCCACCTCGTCAATAATGGCGTAATGCAGATCGCGCTGCACAAGCTGTTCTTTGTAAATCACCATATTGTCACGCAGGTAGTCAAAACCCAGCTCATTATTGGTAACATACGTAATGTCGCAGCCATAGGCGGCCCGCCGTTCGTCATTATCCATGGAATTCAGCACCACGCCTACCGTAAGGCCCAGGAATTCATGGACTTTCCCCATCCATTCAGCGTCGCGGTGTGCCAGATAGTCGTTGACGGTAACGATATGGACCCCTTTCCCTTCCAATGCATTCAGGTAAGCAGGGAGGGTAGACACCAGCGTTTTCCCTTCACCGGTTTTCATTTCCGCGATACGGCCCTGATGGAGGATGATGCCGCCAATTAGCTGCACCCGGTAATGCTCCATGCCCAAAGCCCGCCTTGCCGCTTCCCGCACCACTGCGTAAGCTTCCGGCAGAATCTGGTCCAGGGTTGCCCCTTCTTCCAGCCGCTTCTTAAATTCCTTTGTCTTGCCTTTTAACTGTTCGTCAGCCAGTTCCATCATGGATGGCCTATAGTTTTCAATTGTTTCCACAATGGAATTAATTCTCTTAATTTCCCGTTCGCTGTGGGTCCCGAAAACTTTATTGATAATACCCATAATACTATGCTCCTATTTTACTCTGGCAGCAGGCTGCCAGTTCTACTCCGTTTACGGCGGACAACTTCTTACATTGTACCACTTAATGGTTTGATTCACAATACTTTAGGCCATGAACGATTTATGAATTTTTTATGAAATCCCCTTTCCCTGCCGATGCAAATGTGCTATACTTTCCCTACCTATTACTCCGGCGGTTAAATGCCGGAGTAATAAAACACCCATCCAGAGAAAATATGAAAAAGGAGAAGAACTTATGGGTTACATTTATAAGACAAAAGGAACCTGTTCCACGCTGATCGAAGTGGAGCTTGACGGCAACGTTGTGAAATATGTGAAATTTACCGGCGGCTGCAATGGCAATTTACAGGCAATCCCAAAGCTGGTAGAGGGGCTGACTATTGAGCAGGTAGAACAGAAAATCGGCGGCATTTCCTGCAATGGAAGGCCTACCTCCTGCGGCGACCAGCTTGCGAAAGCCTGCAGGGCTGCATTTGAGGCTTCCAAGAATTAGCATCCCTTACATATTTCAGGCTGCCATGCCATTTTAGCGGGGCAGGGCTTTGCATCGCCCGCGGAAAGGAAAGGCTCCTGCAGCATAAAAATAAGGATTTGTTATATTTTTATGCTGCAGGAGCCTTGTATGTTCCGGCATCCCCCAACCATCTGGCTTTTGGGCGCCAGTGCCCGGTTACGGCGCTTTCCAGCCATTCCTTTCTTTTCTGTCCCCTCCCCTATTATACCGGCTCCCCCGCCCTCCTACAAATATTTTCCCGTATCAAGCTCCTTGGCAAAATTCCTAAGTTTATCCGGGCTAAATTTTCAGAATATTCTATAGCTTATTTATATTATTTCAATTATAAGTACCTTTAATATAAATTTTTAAAAATAATAGTTGACATATCCGGTTTTATTAGATATAATAAACTCACAAAACAAAAACAACACAAGCAACAAGAAAAACAAAAAGAAGGAGGTACAGTCCACCGGAAACAGAAAGAAATATCTCATAATTTAAGAAAGAGAGGTACAGTCCACCAAAATACTAAAATAACTCCCCCTCAATCATTATTCAGAGGTACAAGACAAACGGCATCACATTCTCCCCTGTTAAGGATTTTGGAAATGTAAAAACGGAAGTTGAAGTTCTGGAACCGAATATTTTTTAGAAGTCGGTATTGGAAGTTGAGTTTTCGGAATGGGAAATTATAATAAGGTTATTATCCAACCTGATAGTGTCCGGCAGGAAAGCTTGCATAGAACAACAACGGAACTGGATATTAGCAAACGTGATAACATCCGACCTTATACTTTCGGAATGGGAAAACAAGCTGAAGAAAAAACGGATAAGAAATGTTCCGTACAGAGTGAAACAGAAGGTTTGCAGGTTTAGGATCCAGAGCAGGCAGAATTACAGACAAGAAGAAATCAAAAGGATTTTCAGAAGAAGCCTTGAATCAAGAATCAAAAGAGAGCATGTATGATATTCCAGTAAGATTCGTTCATATATGGATACATACCAAAGAATTCAGAGGTAGCAAAATTTCAGATGGAAGGAATTGAGATTTCGGAAAGAATGAGGTAAAGTCCCATGGACAGCATAGCATAGAAGGCTGCATCAGATGAAATTGATATCGGTGCAGCCTTTTACATTGTATTAATCTCCTAGAGCGGGAATGAATTTTCAGACACGCTCTAATAAGCTTTCCCCCAGTAAACCAGCTTATGGGCTGGCTTGCCGCAGCACACGCATACATCGGAAACAGGCTCTTGGCCGTCCAATGGCAGGCAGCGGGAAGTTGCAGTAGTATCTTCTTTAATTTTAGTTTCACATTCCACATCCCCACACCACATGGCACGGATAAATCCCGGCTTATTCTCTACAGCATCCTGAAATGCATCGTAAGATGTTACATCTGTAATATGGGATTCCTGATGCTTCTTTGCACGCTCAAACATATCCTTTTGGATGGTTTTTAAAAGTTCAGCCGCCACAGAAGGCAACTCCTCCAAAGCGCACTCCGTTTTTTCCCTTGTATCACGGCGCACCAGCACACACTTCCCTGCCGCTATATCCTTTGGCCCTAATTCTACCCGGATTGGGATTCCACGCATTTCCTGCTCCGAAAATTTCCATCCGGGGCTTTTATCACTGTCATCCATTTTCACCCGGATGCCGGCATGGAGCAGCGTGTCTTTCAGTTCTGCCGCTTTTTCCAGGACGCCTTCTTTATGCTGCTGGATTGGGATTACCATCACTTGGGTAGGCGCAAGCAATGGGGGCAGCACAAGGCCGGAATCATCCCCATGCACCATGATAATTGCCCCGATTAAACGGGTCGTCATTCCCCAGGAAGTCTGGTGGACATACTGCAGTTTATTGTCCTTGTCGGTATACTGGATGCCAAAGGCTTTCGCAAACCCATCGCCAAAATTATGGCTGGTACCAGACTGGAGGGCTTTCCCGTCATGCATCAATGCTTCAATGGTATAGGTGGATTCTGCCCCAGCAAACTTCTCTTTGTCGGTTTTCCTGCCGCGGATTACCGGCATTGCCAATACTTCCTCACAGAAATCTGCATACAGGTGCAGCATCATCAAAGTGCGTTCCTCTGCTTCTTCTGCTGTCGCATGGGCTGTATGGCCTTCCTGCCATAAAAATTCCCTGGAACGCAGGAAGGGGCGGGTTTCTTTTTCCCACCGGACAACAGAACACCACTGGTTGTAGCATTTGGGCAAATCCCGGTAGGACTGGATATCATTTGCATAAAAATCACAAAACAATGTTTCTGAGGTGGGGCGGACGCACATCCTTTCCTGCAATGGATTCAGTCCACCATGGGTGACCCAGGCCACTTCGGGGGCAAATCCCTCCACATGGTCCTTTTCTTTCTGGAGCAGGCTTTCCGGGATAAACATGGGCATGTATACGTTCTCCACCCCAGTTTCCTTAAACCTGCGGTCTAATTCCTTTTGGATATTCTCCCAGATGGCGTAACCTGCCGGCTTGATTACCATGCATCCTTTTACGCTGGAATACTCAATTAATTCCGCTTTTTTTACCACATCTGTGTACCACTGTGCAAAATCCACGTCCATAGATGTGATGGCTTCTACTAATTTCTTGTCTTTTGCCATGATATGAACCTCCTTTTCTAGCTTTGCCATATGTGTTAGCCCTGCAGACTGCAAGGTCTTTCCTATAAGGCAACAAAGCGGACAAGGTCTTTCCTATAAAATAAAAACACCGCCAAACATCCTATCCCAAAGGGACCGGATATCCGGCGGTACCACCCTGATTAATCACATTTCTGCCATTCTCTCATCTGCCTTAACGCGGCTTACGTCGTATTTTCATACGCGGCTCCAAGGCAGGTTCCAGATATTTGTATGGGGGACCTCTCACCGCCGGCCCCTTCTCTGTACATCGTCCTATCTGTACTAGTCCTTTTCTTCGCCAATTTTACAGTCTGCATAACTATTGGTATGGTTATTCTAAGCCTAAGTAAGGCACTTGTCAAGTCATTTGTCACGCCATTTGTCACGCCATAACATTTTCCATTGCAGGGAACCTAGTACCCCATCCAGACAGGTATCTGACTTGTTCCCTGCCTGGATGGGGTATTAGGGTGTGTTTGAAAAGTCATTCCTATAATTTTCAAACACGCTCTAAGTGAAAATGGCGGCATCAGCGGGTTTCATAATAGATTTCCTTAATTAGGATATAGGAAAGGGGGCCGAGGGCAAAACCCCACAGGCCGTAAATTTCCAGCCCAACATACATGGTTATAATCACTGCCAAAGGGTGCATGCCCAGCTTATTGCCGATAAGCTTCGGCTCTAAAATTTCCCGCATTAAGGTGCAGACCGTATAAATAATAGTATAAATTGCAGCCAGCATGTACTTTCCCTGAACCAGCTCGATAATTGCCCATGGGACGAAAATGGTGCCGGTCCCAAGGAAAGGCATGGCGTCACAAATCCCAATGCCGCAGCCTGCCAGCAGTGCATACTCATTCCCGGACAGGTACAGCCCCGCCACACAGATCACAGTTATCACCACCATAATAATAATCTGGGACTTGATGTAAGCCCCGCCTGCCCCATATGCACTGCGGCAGACATTAAGGGCCATGCTGCCTACTGGGTGGTTTGCAAGGGCTGCGCGCATTTTCTTATAATCCTTCAAAATCAGGATGGTGCTGATCACTACTACAAAGCAGATCCCTATAAACACAAACATGTTTTTTGCATACAGGAACGTCCCATTCATCATGGCAGGTATCATGTTTTCCTTTGCATGGTCCATAACTGTGGGCATCCGCTGCTCCACCCCATAACGGATAACTTCTGCCTGGATCCCGGTAAGGCTCTCAATCTGGCAGCAGCATTCTTCCCAAAACTTCCCTACCTGCTGGCGGTACAGGTCGAGGTTTTCCATCACGTTTTTCACCTGTATTGCCAGCGTTTTCAGGAAAAAGAATATTGCTGCGCCAAGCAGGAGCAGCAAAGCCCCTACCAGCAGGGAGGACCATATGCTTCTTTTTAATTTTAATTTGTTTTCTAATTTTTCAACCAGCGGATTCAGGAGCTTTGCCAGCAAAAAAGCTGCAAAAAAAGGAATTACCAAGGGAAACAGCCAACGGATGCCGGCATAAACTGATATGGTAATTCCAAGGATTTTCCCTATGCCCCGCATACTTTCTTTTGCTTCTTGTTTCATGTAATCAGTATGCGGTGTTTTGGGGTTTTTATGTGGGCGGAACGTGCCTGGTTTTATGTTCCAGCCAAATCCCGCGCTATTGGGATGAATTTCAAATATCCCTTAAACCGCAGGTAAAACCTGCAAATAATTTCCCTTTTGGCTGGACACAAAATTCCATCCGTTCCCCGGTCGCCGGATGGTTGAAGGATGTCTTGGCAGAACACAGCCCAATGGGCAGATAGCCCGGGGAACAATTTTTATTGTATTTCTTATCGCCTACAAGGGGATGCCCTGCATGTGCCATCTGCACCCGAATTTGGTGGTGGCGCCCTGTGTCCAGGCGGATGCTTACAAAGCTTACAGTTTCACTTTGGCAGGCAGCTTCCAGGGCAGTGCCCGATTTTTCGGAACCTGAAACCACTTTTTTTACTTCATAGTATAATTTTGCTGCCTTCGCGCCCTTCGTCCCTTTTTGGACCACCCGTGAAGTATTGCTTTTGCCATCGCGCAGGAGGTAATCTTCCAGGATGCCTGCTGGCTCACGGAACCTGCCTTCTGCCAATGCAAGGTACTCTTTTTCCACGGTTTTCTCCTGCACCTGCCTGCTTAAGGCAGCCGCAGCCTGCTGGTTTTTGGCAAACACCATAATGCCTTCCACTGGCTGGTCCAGGCGCCGGATGACAAAGGCGTCTGCATCTTCCCCTTTCCCTGCAAAATAATTCCGCAGCAGGCTTACCATATCCTGCTGCCCAGCCTTAGCAGTCTGCACGGGAACCCCTGGCATCTTGTGGCAGGCAATGATTTCACTGTCCTCAAAAATAATCTGTAGCATATACCTGATTTACCCCTTGCCTATTATGCCATAATCACTTCGTGATAAACTATGGCTGTCTATACCACTCCGCTTCGCTCCGGGCGGTATAATATCTTCCGATATTATACCTTAAAGCGGTAGCCCACGCCCCAAATTGTTTCAATGTATTGGGGTTTTGTGGTGCTGAATTCAATTTTTTCACGGATTTTCTTAATATGGACGGTAACGGTCGCAATATCGCCTACCGACTCCAAATCCCAAATCTGGCTGAACAGTTCTTCCTTGGAAAATACCCGGTTTGGGTTCTGTGCAAGGAATGTCAGCAGATCAAATTCTTTCGTGGTAAACTGTTTCTCCTCCTCATTGACCCAGACGCGCCTTGCCGTCTTGTCAATTTTCAGGCCGCGGATTTCAATAACGTCGTTTTCCTGCACGCTGCTATTAATCAGCCGCTCATAGCGGGAAAGGTGTGCTTTTACCCGGGCTACCAATTCACTGGGGGAAAAAGGTTTTGTGATATAGTCATCCGCCCCCAGCCCCAGCCCGCGGATTTTGTCTATGTCATCTTTCTTGGCTGAAACCATCAGGATAGGGGTATTCTTATTTTCCCGGATTTTCTTGCAGATTTCAAACCCATCCACTCCCGGCAGCATCAGATCCAGGATAAACATGTCGAACTCCTCCCCCAAGGCCCTTACCAGTCCCTGATTCCCGTCGTTTTCTATCTCTACGTCAAAACCGCTTAATTCCAAATAATCCTTCTCCAAATCTGCGATTGCCACTTCATCCTCAATAATCAATACTTTGCTCAACTTATTACCTCCTGGTATTTCCGGATTACAAAATACATAATAGTGCCGGTTTCTTCTTTACTGTTGGCCCAAATTTTCCCTCCATGGTCCTCAATAATTTTTTTCACAATGGACAGGCCGATGCCGCTTCCTCCAGTGGCTGAATTCCGGGAAGCGTCCGTCCGGTAGAACCGGTCGAAAATATAGGGCAGATCTTTGGCCGCAATCCCTTTTCCATTATCCTCAATTTCCACTTGGATAAAATCCCCCACGTCGCGGATGCGGATATTGATAAAACCCTGCTGCTTGTCCAAATATTTCACTGAATTCCCAATAATATTATTAATGACACGGCGGAGCTGTTCCGGGTCGGCAATAATCAGCACGTCCTTATCTGCATAGTTAATATAATTCAGCTTAATGTTCTTGGCTTCTAAGTCAAGCCCTACTTCTTCTACGCAGTCCTCAAAATAATCTGCCACATTAATCCGGTTGAAATTATAAGGTATCCGGTTGGTATCAATTTTGGAATACAGGGTCAGTTCATTAATTAGCATATCCATCTCATTTGCCTTATTGTAAATGGTGCGGATATACTTGTCATGCTTCTCCGGCGTGTCTGCCACACCGTCCATAATCCCCTCTACATAGCCTTTGATGGCAGTAATCGGGGTTTTCAGGTCATGGGAAATATTGCTGATTAATACTTTATTCTCCCTCTCCCCTTCTACCTTCTCCTCGGCTGACTCTTTCAGCCGGAACCGCATTTCCTCAAAATTCCGGCAAAGCTCCCCAATTTCATCTTTCCCTTCCGCATCAATGGTAAAATCCAGATTGCCCGCCTTAATATTCTGGGCGGCTATCTCTAATTTATGGATTGGGTTAATAATGCCCTGATAAATCCAGACTGTCAGCATCCCTGCGGTAAAAATCAGGATTAAGACAACAGAAATTACTATATCAAACAGGACTCCCTTTATTTCCGGCAAAATGCGTTCCATAGAGGTGACAATAAAAATGCTCCCATGGCCGCCGTCTGGAAAAAGGAAATCAATCTGCTTTACCAGCGCCTGCGTTTCCCCTTCTATATAAAAACTAGAACCTGCGCCTGTCAGTATGTCGCTGTCGTACTCCGGCAGGTTTTCGTCCAAAAGGCTCTCACGCTCATCCCTGCCTTCGTAAATCAAGTCTGTGCCCTTCCGCACAAGCAGGTAAGAATATTTCTCTGCAAGCTCACCGTTGACTTTTTCCAGATAAGAGTGGTCCTGCAGCTTTTCCGGCGTTTTCTTTGCCACTTTCTGCAATTTCTCGTAATCCGATTTGGTAAAATGGCTGAGTACCTTAAAAGAATTGACGAAATAATCATAGGCATTCCCATCAATATTATAAATCTGGCGTACCGCTTTCATCTGGTAGCGGCCAAATCCCCATAGGGTAGCTAGTGTTAGCAGGACTGGCACGAAAATGATGATACAGAATGAGATAATTAATCTGGTCCTTAACTTCATAAATTGCTGCAACCTCCGATTGTTACTATTATAACAGCTTTTATAGAAAATCCTATGGTAAATTTCTAAAAATTTATTAAATTTGTATAAATTGATAGGCTTATTTTGGAGGTGTTTTTTCTTTTTCTGTAAGGAATTCCTTTGCTTTCCCATATTTCCTGCGCCAAGCCGCCTTTTTTTCCTCTGTGACAGAGCAGCTTCCAGTTAAGCGGCTTTCGTCGGAATTATGTGCTAAATCGGCTAATTTTATGACGGCTGCAGCATGGTTTTTCTGGATTCTCCGAATATAATCAAAGTAATCTTCCTTGGGGTCGTGGGTCAGGAGGGACACCAAGTCTGTTACTTCCTTTGGAAACTCCTGCTGCAGCTGTTCCAGCGTAATGTCCGTGTCCTCCACTACATCGTGGAGCAGCGCGGCGCATGTGGCGGTTTCCCCTTCCATCTGCTCTGCCAGGTGGGCGGCGTGGAAAATATACGGGACGCCGCCGGCGTCTTTTTGCCCGTGGTGGGCTTGGTAGGCAATTTCCATGGCTTTTTTGGTTAAGGGTGTATAAATCAAAGCAGTTTCCCTCCTTTACGCTGGTGCACGGTTTGTTGCTGCTTTTATGATACCTTAGCAGAAAAATATTTGCAACAGTTTCTCGGATTTATGCGTGTTTGAAGCGAAAAAAGGGATTACTGTCCACACGCCTCTGTTCCGCGAGGTGTTCCCGCACATTTTGTGCGGAAATCCCGAGTTTCTCAGCGCGAAGCCGCATCTTTATGCGATTTCTGTGCATCGCGAAACGTGTTGTATGAACCGTAACAAAAAAGGAATCCAAAAGCCACATGAAACGCCATAGCCATAAGGATTCCTTTTTTATTTTAAGGGCGGTTAAATACCGCAATACTTTACGCAAGATATTTTCATCTGAAAAACAAAAGTTTGAACTGCAGCGTTGTTTCACCGATTGATGGCATCATCAAATGTTCCAGAAAACTTCCGTTCCAGGATTCTCCTTAAAGATTCCTCCAGGCGTTCCTGGGTAATAACACCGCTTTTCACGGCATCCAAAATCCCCTGATATGCGCTTGGGAAATCCTCCGGCATCAGGATCATGTCATTTCCAGCCTGGATTGCCGCCACTGCTGCCTGGGATGAGGTGTATTGGCTGGTGACTGCCTTCATATTCAGGGCGTCAGTCAGCACTATGCCTTCATATCCCAGTTCCCCGCGCAGCAAATCCCCAATGGCATATGGGGACAGGGACGCGGGCGTGCCGTCGCCAGTTATCTGGGGCAGCGATATATGGCCTGCCATCACAAATTCCACGCCCCACGCGATGCTGTCCTGAAAGGGGATAAGATCGCTGCTCTTTAGTTCTTCCCAGCTTTTGTCAGTGTAAGCATACCCTTCGTGGGTATCCCCTACTGTCGCCCCGTGCCCGGGGAAATGCTTAATGCAGCCGAATACCTGATGGTTTTGCAGGCCTTCCAGGTTGTTCCTTACCATTTCGGAAACTAATTGAGGGCTGCTGCCATAGGAGCGGCGTTTTACCACGGTATTGCTGGGATTTGTAAGCACATCTGCCACAGGGGCAAAGTCCAGGTTAAATCCCATTGCGCTTAAATATTCCCCCAGGGCATCCCCTAGCTGATAGGCTTGGTTTACGTCCTGCGTAGCCCCAAGTTCCGCAATGTCAGGGAAGGTTTCCACTTGGATCCCGGGAGCGGAAGCAAGGCGCGTAACCTGCCCGCCCTCCTCGTCCACAGACAAAAACAGGGGCAGGCCAATGCGGGCCTGGCTGTATTCCTGCTGCCTGCCCAGCATTTCCGTTACCTGCTGCTGGGACTGGATATTGCCCCCGAAGAAAATCAGGCCCCCTACCGGGTACTGGCTGATTGCATTTTTGGTGGCTTCCCCTGCCTGTGTCACAGAGGAGCAGCCTGTCAGAGCTTCCGGGGTTATGATAAATAGCTGGGAAACCTTTTCTTCTAATGTCATAGAATTAATTTTGTCCTGAATCTTTTTCTGCAAAAGCACTTCACTATTCCCCTGATCTGAGGCAGCTTGCTGTGAACCTGAGCCCTCCGGGCTGTATGAACCGTCTTTTTCCGGCTGCGCTGCTCCCTGGACCGCATCTTCTGGATTAAGGCTATCTGAGCCTGCATGTTCCGGCTGCCCTGCCCCCTGGATTACATCTTCTGAATTAAGGCTTCCTGAATCTTCCTGTTCCGGCTGTGCTATCCCTTGATCTGGAGCCGCAGAGCCTGCTTCCCCAAAATCCAGGGGTTGGGGAATATGCTGTGCACTTTGGCTGACGGCTTCTTCCTTCTGCCCCTGTGTTTGTTGGGAGAATTTCCCTGATAAAAACGCCGTCCCTAGAAGCACAAGAAAAACAGCAAGAAGGGCGCAGTTACACAGAACCAAATATTTTATTTTCCGTCTTTTTTTCCATTTTCCCAATGTCCTATTAATTCCTTTCCCCATTGTCCTGGCAGGCATCAGACCCTCCCTTATTCATCAAACCTACAAATATACCCTGTTTTTCCGGGATAATATTGGGTAATGTCCAAGGGCACGTCATTAAGCACCCAGCTTCCCTTATAGTATATCAGGTTCATGTAAAGTTCCATGTCGCCTTCTGACGTGAAGCTGGGCTCATTTTCCATCCAATGGGCCGCTGCCCAAGAATCCCCTTCCGGGTTTAACAGTTCCCCTTCCAGGCGGTTGGCAGCATCTGCCCAGTAATATTCCCGGCTGTCTGTGTTGCGCCTTCCCCCTAAATAGAAATGGACATTCTGCATATCCTGCTCCTCTATCATAGCCGTTACCTTCTGGAATTCTTCTTCGGAATTAATTTGGGCAAGCGCCCCTCCGCGGCTGATGCAGTCAGAAAATGCTTCTTCCCACGTGACGTCTGCCTGAATAAGCTGGTAGCGTACCTTGGATTCTATTTCCTCTTTGGCTTTTTGCAGTACCTCTGTTTTTACGGGCTGCAGGGAAAAATTGCCGTCAAAATCTGCAGACAGTTTCCCTTTGATTTCCACGGTATCTCCAAGATACTCCTCCATGCTGCCTGCGTCAAGGGTAAGATTTTTTACCTTTTTCTTTTGGATAATATCATCCTCGGCATTATAGGCGCAAACGGAAGATGGTTCCTGCAGCTTTAGGATGTATTTGCTGTTTTTCTGGGCAACTGTGCCCATTACCTGCACATAGGCGTTGTCTACGCCGTTAATATCAGAATCTGCGTAGGAAGCATCTTCCGGGCTGCTGGATTCTTTCCCGGAAGAATTTTCCTGGCTTTCAGTTTCTTCCCCAGAGGCAGGTTTTTCTCCTTCCAAGCTGTTTTGCCCGGAAACTTCTGCTTCCCCGCCTGCATCTTCTTTCCCGGAATCTTGTGGGGAGCCATTCTCTGAACCTGCTTTTGGGGAACTTTGGGATTCCTGCTGCACTGTTTCCTGTGAGGACGGATCCTTTTTGCCAAATGGCAGTTCATCCCGGAACAGGAAAACCAAAGCTGCTATTAGCAAGATTATGGCTATGGGAATTGCCAGGAACAACGGGTTTATTTTCTTTTTTTCCAGCCCCTGGCCGGGAGGCATCTGGGGAATTAGCTTTGAGCCGCATATTTCACAGAACATATTGCCATCTGCATATTGGCTGCCACATTTTGGGCATAATTTCATCTTTCATTCTTTCCTTTCTAAAGCATATATCAGGCAACGCCATGGACAGGGCGGAGCCCTTTAGAGGAATTCATCTATCAGCTCCAGCATGGATGCATCTCCCATGCTTTTTATCCCCGCCCTGATTAAATCAGGCAAATATAACGTCCAAATTTTTGAAAACACTAACAGTGCAGCAAATACAAACAGCAGGTTTACGACGCTTACCGCCAGCACAAACATATCCCGTTTTTCCTTATGGACAAAATTAGACATCGTCACTGCCATTGCCGTAAAACCCCAGATATTAATCAAGAGGAATAAGGCAATCCCTGCCGGGGCCGTCAGTTCAAATACTACCAAGGACAACAGGATGGCCGGGCACAGCACTGCACTGCGGATGGCCGCTGCAGATAGCATCTGCTGGAAAGAAACCGGTATTTTCAACGCCATGTGCCCTAACAGCAGCATAAGCGCCAATATGCAGGACAGAACCATGGAAAATGCCACTGTCACAAGGAAAATCCGGAAATATGGCATACCCATGGCTCCTGCCACAACATTTCCCAGGCCGGAAGATATCTCATTTGCCAGACCGGAAGCCGCCTGAATATACCCGGATACCTTCCCTGCCGCTGCCATAGCAAAAAGCGCGCTGCAAAGCCCCTGGGCTGCCAGCAGCAAAAGGGCTGTCTTAATGTTGGCTTCCAAAATAAGGTTTGTGCCAGCTTCTACCGGGCGTTTGATTAAATACAGCAGTTTCCCAAAGAAATTTTGGGCAAACGCCGATGCCTGTTCCTTGTATTGCTGGCCGTTAAATGGCTGGCTTCCCTGCTGCCCCTGAAATTGCTGCCCCTGGAACGGCTGGCTTCCCTGCTGCTGACCCTGGAACGGCTGGCTTCCCTGCTGCTGACCCTGGAATGGCTGGCTTCCCTGTTGGGATCCATTGCTGTTCTGGTTTGGCGGCGTCTGCGCCTGTCCCCCTGCCTGAAGCTGACAGGAGCAAATCCCTCCTTCTGGGACAGGCCGCCCACATTTCGTACAAAATTTACTCATATTCTTTTCTCCTTCCTCTTTTGCCTTTACCAATATAAGTTTTCACACCCTAAGTTCGTCTGGACCCATTCCCCGTTTTCCTTTGCAAAATAAAACTCCAGCTCGCTGCTCCCATCGTCCTGCTCATCTGACCACTCTCCAAACCAGCCTTTATACTTATACTCCCTGATATAAGAAAACGTAAGGCCTACTGTTTTGCCGGAGCCTTGGGATACGCCTGTGATGTCCTGAAATGCAATCCTTGTGGTAATGTCGTTTCCTTCGTTGAGTTCCGCCATCAGGGAATCATAGGATTCTTTGATCTCTTTCCTGCGTTCCCCATCTGCGGAAAATAAGCCTTCTATGGTTTTAAAATTCTTCCCTGCCAAAGCTGCGCCGTAAATCTTGCGCATATTTTCCCCTGCTTTTTGGATCAGGCTGTCACGGATTTCCTCTTTTAACTCCATGCTCTCTTTCCAATAAGAAGAATTGCCATAGTTAATGCTAAACCGTTCTGTTACGTCCTCCATGTCTTCCATGGTAATTTTTATTTCATGGGAGCCATAAAAAATCTGGGGGATGGAATAACTGTCTATGGAACTGTCTTCCTGGTATCCTTCTTCCCCTTCTTTTACTTTATAGTTTTCCCCTAAGGCAATCCCATCCAACGTGGCGCTGGCACCTGCCGGAACATACACATAATAATCCTTGCAGATATGGTTAGACGTCCATACCTTCCAGCCTTCCGGGGTCTGGTTCAATATGATTGGGTAAGAACTGTTTTCAGTGTCCCCTTTCACCCGGTAATCAATCTGCACTGCTTTTTCCAAAGAGGTTGAGCCGCTTTCCTGCCCCATGTATTCGTCAATCCCCCACTCCTCTGCCCAGTCATACAGGTTTTGGGAAATTTCATCCATGGCTTGGCTATTGTAGCTGGCATTGAACTGGTAATTCGTCACAATGCCAAGGCTGTCCTGCTTATGCAATTCCGCAAACATTTTGGCATTGATAAATTCTGAATCCTCTGCGTCCAGTTGGGCATAGCCTTCCTCCCAGTCGCCGTTGGCAATATGTACAAAAAATGTTTCCGCTGCCTGCTCTGGGGTTTTGCTGTTTTTTAGGACCACAGTATTTCCATAAACAGACAGCGCAAGTAATGCGGCTTCTGCTATTAAGACTGGCACCCATTTGGGGACGGGCTTTTTTACTGCTGGCTGGGGCTGGCTGGGCATGCTCCCATATGGGCCGGATACAGAGCCGCCCTGCCCGTAGCCATGGCTGGAAACCATGCTGCCCTGCCCTAAATTTTGGCTGGGAGCTGTGTTATCCTGCCCAGCGCTTTGGCTGGGGACTGCGTTTCCGTACTGGCTGTTTTGGGCTTGGGGATTTACTCCCAACGGAATATTTTGCTGCCCTGCACCCCCTGCCGCAGTCCCTAAATCTGTGCCGCAGCTTTCGCAGAACCGGGCGTCTTCTACATTTACTGCCCCGCATTTGGGGCAGATAATCCCATTTGTATTGTTATTTGTTCCTTCCAAAAGCATTTCCTCCCTTAACCATGGTTTTGTTTACTGGATTTCCTGATCTGCGGAACCAGTACAAGAATTGTGCCAGCCATCACCATATACCCTCCAATGCCTGTATGCATCATAGCGGCATATTCTGTTTCTGCAATGTACGCCCATGCGGAAAACAATCCGCCGAGCCCCGTAATTGCTCCCACTATGCCAACCGCCGTCCCTGGCGTTACCTTATTGCAAAAAAACAGCGCTGCCGCCGCTATGGTGCAAATTCCCATCACTGGCACCAATGACGGCCGATCCATAACCTCCGTGAAATATTGCTGTAACGTCGCCTTTTCATACTCCCCTAAACCAGATGTATAAACCAGTGTCATGAAGATAGAAAGAAACAGTATCACGCACCCTGTAATCCCTATGGCGTGGCCTTTGTCCAACTGATGGGTTATAACCCAGTTTTGCAGCCAGGGCTCTGCCTGCTGGACTGGATTGGGCTGGTAAGGCTGGCCTTGGGCATTGCCTTGCTGGCTGGGATAACCCTGTTGGGGCTGATATGGCTGGGGATTGCCCTGCTGGGGCTGGTAGGACTGGCCTTGGAGATAAATATTCTGGTCTTTCGGCGGAAAGGACTGCCCTTGGGGACTGTCTTGCTGTGTGCTATTTTCTAGCTTGCCCCTGCTGGTAGCCTGTCCGCATTGGGGGCATATCGTTTCCCCATCGTTTAATTTCATTCCGCATTTCCTACAAAACATTTTTTACTCCTCTTCTATGTATGGGGACAGGAACTCTACATTTGCCCGCTCTGTATCTGTCATTTTCTTGATAACGTCATTCATGTCGGTGTTCCTTGTGGGGATATCCTGATACCATTCCTTCTGGTTGAAATATGCCTGGATTTCCTCGTTGCCGAACTGGTAGCCGTATTTGGCGTATAGTTCGTTTACCACCATCCGGATAATGCCTTTGCCCTGGGGCAAATCTGCATAAGTTCCCTGCTGCAGTTCCTGGACGTCTTCTTCTGTCATCAGGCGGTCGGAACTGTATGCGCACAGATAACTGTTTTCTGCATCGTCTTCCTCATCTTCACCGGAATCTTCATCGTCTTTCTCATCAGAATCTGCTTCCTGCTCCCCATTTGCAGAAGCTGAACCAGACAGGGAAGATGTGCCTGCTGTTAACTGGAATGATTTGATGGATTTTGCCATGGGCTCTGGTTCCCCGTCCTCCTCTTCGGTTCTTTCTGCCTGGGAGATGTTTTCTTTTTTCGCGGCTTCTGCTGCTTCTGCGGCCTTCTGCATTTTTTCCTCGGACAATTTGGGCGGTTTTGTGCTGACTGCCAGGTATGCCAGCACGCCTGCGGAAATTGCCAGGATGACGCCCAGGGCGATGGTAAGCAGTTTTCCTTGGTTGTTGTTTTTCATGTGTTTTTTATCCTTTCAGGTATTTCTTGCGGTTTGCTTTCGTATTTGATACGAAACCACCACTGCTATTTCCGCATTTTTTAGTAAATGACTTATATTTCTTGCTCGTCACTTCCTTGCCATTAAGCATATAGGAAAAATAATCCGAATTCTGCCCGCCTGAAATATCTACCTCATTTGCCTTTGCATACTGTTTTAATTTTCCTTTGCTCAATGTATATACCGTTTCTTCCGTCCCATCCATTCCACCATTCCAGACAACATGAAGATGCTTTTTCCTGCATTTATATACTTCATACCCTCCAGAAGCTTGGCAATTTATGCTGACAGCAGCCGTTTCCCCCTTCCTTCCAAAAGTGTCCTTGGCCTGTGCCACTTTTCCAGATTTATAAGTATAAACGTAAATATTATCTGATTTATAGGCAACTGGATGGGTAACAACCAACTCCGGCACACCATTTTTGTCTAAATCTACAATCATGAAACGGTCTGCCTTTTTATAGTTTTCTGTGTTCTTCGTGCTGAAATCAAATTCTTTTGCTGTAAATTTGGAATTATTTTTGGAAAGCCACGTATTGTAGGCTTTGCAGGCTTTTTTCCACTTTGCGGATGCTGCCTGTGATGTTATCGGGAAAGCTGCCGCTGTAAAAAGGAAACCTATCATGAAGAATAGCGCTGTTTTTTGCCATAAATGCTTGGAATTTTTATTCTCTTTGTTTAATAGATGTTTCATAAGATACTTTCCTATCCTTTCACTGTTATGATTATCAATAGTATTTAGAACCTTTTTGTTTTTTCCTTCCCGTTTACATCATAATATGTAATAGAATTCTTCCTGATTTTTTTAACGCCTGTTATTCTTAAATCCTTTACTAACGTTTTCTTATTGCTGCCATTCAGTCTGCACTTTTTTACTGCAATATCAAAATACCTCCTTCCATTTATTCCGCTCGTGCCCTCACTTGATTTAGATTCTACATAGTATACTGAATTGGAAATAATATCATTGTTTAACATCTTTTTACTTATTGTTTTTAACTTTCCAGTTTTCGCATTATAGACGCGAAATGTAATTGGCCAATACTCCCCCTCCGATGGAATTAGATAAAAATATTGCCCAAATTGTTTTATCCCTCCAGCATCTTTACCTGCTATCTTTCTCCTTTTCCCACTTTTAATGCTGTAACTGCAAAATTTCTCTCTATATAATTCGCCTTGTCCATAGTATATTTTTCCGCTATAATAACCATGAAAACAGATAGGTTCAACATCTTTCACAGAAAACAGTTTTTTACCTTTCTTCCCAATAGATGGTATACTATAAACTGTTGAAGTAACATAAAAAGGGCTATTATTGATAAACGAATAGTCATAGTATACTGTTGAACCATTTGTTAAGATAGTGTTTCCCAACCCCAGCCCAGAAGCTAATAATGTCCGTTTTCCATTTTTTATCGCATAAAGATAATTCCCTGTAGATTCAAATGTAGTTTTTCCTACTGTTCTTTCTTTCACTGTCTGATAATTGGGATTCGTTCCAATTACTTTATACTCCGTTGACGCTTGCACTGGAATACTATTACCTACAAATGCCGTAAATAATAACAACATACATGCCGTAAATAATAATTTTTTTTTCATAAATTTTTCTCCTTGTTTCTTTAGTTCTCCCTGAAAAATACTATTCCATTAACAGAAGGCTTTAATATGTTTTGCATCTAAACATATAGGTTTTAACATGCCAACACTATTCCATGCGCTGGCATGTTATCCCTACATAGCTTATAGAGTTTCAAAAATTCTTAAAACACTTTCACGGCTCTCCCTCTTATACTGCTTTCCAAGAAGAGCTCCCCGACAGCCTGCTCTTTTTCCCAGTCTTTACTTTCTTAACCTGGCTCCAAGCCCCATAGTACCGTTTTCCGCCGTAATCAATATACATCCTTGCCCTGAAATAATACGTTTTGCTCTTTTTGAGGGCTGCCGTTGTTGCTTTTGTTTCGGTTGCCCCGGCATAATAGGAGGATTTCCTTCCTTTGAATTTTTTGTCCCTGCTTAACTGGAACTGGATGCCGGACACATTTTTCTGGGCTTTGACTTTTACATAGACATTCCTGTCCCTTGTTTTCTTACATGCTGTGATCTGGGTCTTTGCGGGCTTTACCACAACCTGGCAGGTGGCTTCAACCTGGCTCCCATCCATGGCAGCGGCTTTGATATTGGCAGCCCCAACCCCTTTAGCAGTTACTTTTCCATGGGAATCTACTTTTGCCACAGAGGTATTGTCGGACGTCCATTTTATGTTCTTATTATTTGCGCTCGCCGGGGTAATGGACTGGAGAAGGCTGTAGGATTTCCCTTTTTCCAGTGTCAGGGCTGATTTTTTTAGCTGGATAACCTTGACGTAAGTAAATCCCTCCCATTTTAATATGTAAGTACCTGTAGCATCCCAATCTTTATTGATTTTTATATAGTATGTTCCGGGAGCCAGATATTCCTCCCATACTTTTGTCTGCTCGCTTGTTGTATAAGAAGCTACTTCAATTAAGTCTGAATTCCAGATTGAAAATTTATAACTCCCTATTGTATCTCTGCTTACTGTGGTTCTTACATTTGCACTTTCCCCTATGGAAAATCTGTAAAAATCTATACTGTCATCCTCTGAAAGGAACCCTTTTATTAATGTTCCATTTGCCAGTGGCATCGCTGACTCAAATGCATCATTTGGTTCTTTCTCATTATTGTGTGCAGGTACAAATGAAACTTTTACCCTGTAACTAGATGGATCATCACCAGCATTCCAATATCCTCCTGATAATTTTAAACTATATGCCCCTGCCTCCAAATCCATGCTAAACTGTTCTGTAGCCGGAGCCGTGGTACTTCCACTCGTTCTCACATACTTATAGTTTGTTACCAAATCTTTGTCATATAAATTGCATCTTCCATTTGACATATAAGATTGGTATGTTACGGTTACCCTCCCTGCTGCTGGCAACGTAAATGTCCGATAGTCAATTCCCTCTTTTTCTGTACTCCCTTCTGCCCAACTGTCATTCGTACCGATACTGTACTCCGCCGCCTGTACATGGATTCCGCAAAATAGCAGAAGCACAATGCAGCTAGTTAAGGCTGTTGCCCATTTCAATAATTTTTGTTTCATGTTCTTTCCCTTCCTTTCATTTTCATTGGCAGCCCCAAGCCCTGCAAAAAGCATGAGCCACCCTATTCCGTTACCTTCCATCCTTTGCCACGCTCCGCAGCATTACCGTAGTAATGGCAAAGCATATCGCTATCATTACCGCCAGTACCGCCCAGTTGGACAGCAGGTGCTTTTTGGCAAATTCAAAGATTTCCTGGAACTCATGCTCAATCCCTGGCAGCTCCTCCTGCATTTTCATAGTCAGGCTGTTTAAATCGGCAATGCTCCCAAGGCTTTCCACCGACCATTTGCTGATGGTCGCATAGGCAATTTTGCTGCCTGCTCCCTTAAGCTCAAAGAGGATGCCGGAAAACAGGAGCTGGATAATCAGTACAAAGGGCGCGCATGCCATGGCCTTATCCCCGCTCTTTACAAAAGCGGATATGATAAACCCAAGGGCCATGGATGCCGTGATGGTAAGCCAGACTGTCACAAACATTTCCGGGAAGCTGTTTTTCAAAAGGATCCCTTTCTCCGGCATCCCCACTGCTATACCAAATACCGCTACAATAATGGATGCCTGCAGGACGCCCACAACCGTCTGTACGACAAATTTTGACAGGGTATAAGACCACAGCTTCATGTTCCCCATGTATTCCCGCTTCAGGATTGCCCGTTCCTTGCAGATTTCCTGGATGGAATTAAACAGGCCAATCCAAATGCCTGCGCAGCTTAAGGCAAACAGGATGGACTTGGTGCTCTCATAGATTTCAAATACCCGGTCGTCCGCCACAATCCCTAAAAGCAGCGCAATCAGGACTGGCTGCAGGAATAAAAGCGCCAGCCTTGGCAGGTCATTTTTCATAATCTCTGCATAGCGCATTGTCAAAATGAAAAACTGCCGGATGCCGGAGAATTTTTTCTTCTTTGGCGCTTCTTTCCCTTCCCCAAAGCCAATGGGCTCCAAGGGCACGCATCCTGCGTACTGGGCCGCCCATTCCTGCGGCTGGGCTGCCATTTCGTTATAAATATCCACCAGGTTGTCCGTATCGAAAAACATTTGTGCTTCCTGGCATGTGCCGCAGAAGCAGACCCTTCCCCCCTGTCCCATAAATATGACTTTATCGCACAAATCAAGGCTTTGGGTGGTATGGGTTACCATAATGATGGTTTTCCCCTGGGACTTTGCCAGACGGCTTAAGGTTCCCATCAGCTTCTTTTCGGTTCCCGGGTCTAAGCCGGAAGTAGGCTCGTCCAGGAAAAACAGGCTGGGGTCTGCCAAAAGCTCCACGGCAATGCTGGCGCGCTTTTTCTGCCCGCCAGAAAGCTTTCGGATATATGTATTCTGGTGCTCGGAAAGCTCCACCATTTCCAGGACGTCTCGGATTCTCTTTTCTATCTCCTCTTTTGAGGTATCCTTGGGCATTTTTAGCTTTGCCGTGTACAGCAGCATCCGGTTCAAGGTAAGGTTTTCATAAATAATGTCCTGCTGGGGCACATACCCAATAAGGCTTTTCAGGACTGGGAAATTTTCGTCCAAATTCAGCCCGGAAAAGAGGACGGTCCCCTGCCGTTTTTTGTCAAATCCGCTGATTGCGTTCATCAGCGTGGACTTCCCTGCGCCGGAACCGCCGATAATTGCTACAAATTCATTGCTGTCTATATCTACGTTTACGTCATGGAGGATCTGTTTGCCTTTCCCCACCACTTTGTTCATGTTCCGCACCCGAAGGCTTACCCCCTGCTGGGAACTCTTATAGAAAATCCCTGTATTGGTAAAAATTAAAACGCTGTTCAGGATGCGGACGACATCTTTATCATTGAGCCTGCAGGCCCCATTCAGTATGCTGTCGTTCACAAGCACCCCATTGGTGCTCTGGCAGTCTGAAATAAAATAGGCGTCCCCTTTCTGCTCAATTACCGCATGTTTTCTGGAAATCCCCATATGCTGCAACACAATGTCATTTTCATTTCCACGGCCAATAGCAATCCGCGGGGCAGGCAGCGCAAATTTCTGCCATTTCCCCTCCTGCATGGCTTCCGTATACAGCAGCAAGACGGAATTCCCCATTTCCCCATTTGGCGGCTGCACCCGCAGCATGTCCCCATCCTTCAAGATGACATAACCGCTGGTTTTCTGCAGCAAATGCTTTCCGGCTGCATTTTCCAAGAATGTGCCGTTGGTGCTTCCAATATCGGCAAACAGGAGCCCCTGCGGCGCAAGCTTAAACTTGCCATGGAGCCGGGATACCGCGGGCGACGCTGTCACAATGTCATTGCGGGCGGCATCCCTGCCCCAGTAAACCCGTTCCTTGCGCAGGGCGTCTATGGAGATTTCCTGCACCCTGCCTTCGCCGTCCATGATGGTAAGCTTCCTGTTTACCTGACCTATCTTCTGTTCCATTCCATCCCCCATCTTTCTGTTGGTTATTGAAGCAGGAATTCATTCCCGCTTTTTGCAATGATAAGGACCGTGCCAGAGCTGCAGGCAACTGGGACATTTTTCGGGAAGGGATTCCCCTCCCTGTCAAAAACGCCGTTGGATGAGCAGTCCGTTACGGTATAAACGCCATTGCCCGGGTTGTAACGGATGGTGCAGTGTTTCCTGCTGATATCCGGTTTTTTAATTACCACCTGGCAGCTTGTCCCATCCCTGCCAATAGCCAGTTCCCCCTCTACTGGGATGGATGCCCCCTGGTATTCCCCCTTGCGTCCTACCAAAGCCCCTGCCTGTGCCCCGGTATCCGCAGGCTTCCACGCTTCGGCTGCGTCCGGCATCCATTCGTTGACTGGCATGGTATATCCCTCCGGCCCGCCATTGTACATGGCGCTCCCTGCCGGGTCCTGGGAATAGCCCTCTGGCTGCATACTGTCCCCTGCGGGGCTTTGGGGGCAGCCGCCTTGCTGCATGGCATTTCCTGCCGCCTTGCCCTGATACCCGCCTGATGCATAGCCAGCCCCCTGCCCATTGTATGCTTCTGCAAGGGTATTGACGTCCCTGATAAAATACGCCCGGTTCACTAAGTCCATAAACCCAAGGACAAAGCCTATGAAAGACACCACTATGGTAAACAGCGGATGAGCCATAAAATAGAGGGGGTCTGACTGTACTTTATATACAAAAAAAACCATGCCCCACACCGGGACTGACCCCAACAGCGCAAACACCATATGGGACGTCCCTGTCCCCTTTACCTGCCTTTGGTAGCACCCTTCTGCTTCTTTCAGCCGGTTCCCCTGCTGGTTCGACCAGAAAATATAATAAATATTCAGGGTAACAGCCGAAAGCAGCATAACGAAAATATAGTTCATGGTGGCGCCTAAGCTGTATTTCTGGCAGATGACATTCATATCCCGGCAGACGCCCCAGAACAGTACAAGCAGATAGATGCAGTAAACAATTATAAAAATCCATGCCACAGCCAGAATAACCATAATGTCCGCCAGCATATCCTTCAAGCCGCCCCCAAGCCCCAGGGCAGCAGACAGTAAATTGCCGCTCCCGGATGCCAGCCGTTTCCCAATTACAACAACCAAAACCACCGGCAGGAAATTCATAATGGCTGTCAGCGCCACATAGAGCCCAACGCTCCTGTTTGTCTTTAAGTTTCCCATCCTTACTCCTCATCTTTCTTGAAATCGTCCCAACTGAAATTCTCCCCGCAGCAGGGGAAAAACATCAGGCGGGTATTCCCAATTGTCAGGATGTCATGCTGTTTTAACCGTACCGGGTTCAGCACAACCTCGTCGTTTAAGTAAAATAATTCCCTGGATTCGCCTGCCTGGGCGATAAATTCCCTGCGCTTTGGCTCATAGAGGATAATGGCATGTTTTTCCCGGGAAATGCTGTTGTCCCCCCGCAGGACGATATCCATATGGGACGCCCTGCCAATGAAGTTCCTGCCGCTTTTCACCGTAAAGCTGCTGCCGAACTCCGTCCCTTCAATGCATACCAGCCACCCCGCTACCGGGTCCGCTTTGTGCTGGTACTGGTAAAGGCTTACGGTTTTCTCCTCGTCCTGCTGCATGGGGGCAGGGGCGGTAATTGCCCTGCTCACGGCATCCTGCAGGGAAATGTTCCCGGCCTGCGGCTCCACCATCTGGGGCTGCACAGGGTAGCCCCCTGCTGCCGGCTGCTCCTGCGGGGCGTACATCGGCATGGTGACCGGCTCTGTCATCGCCGTGTTATAACTGCTGTTATTTTCGGTATAAGGCATGGTAGCCTGCTGCTGCCCGCCTCCTGCCGCTGCGCAATGGGGGCATAACTGGAACTTGTCCCCATCGTAAAAATGCCCATTTTCACATCTTTTTAAATTCATCCTGTATCCCTCCCATATTTTTTATTCTGTTCCGCTGCCCGTTCCTGCCATTCAGGCGGTAGCGCAGCAATACCACGGAGGTATTGTCCTGCCCGGACTGTTTTGTTCCCAGGGCTGCCGAAGTCAGTAAGTCTGCCGTTTCCTGCATGTTCCCGCCAAACTCCTTTACCAGGCACAAAATTTCTTCTTCCGTAAGGCTCCTGTAAAGCCCGTCGCTGCTTAGCAGGATGATGTCGCCGTCTTCCAGCAGGAACGGCCGCCGGTTTAAGTCCATCAGCGACATATTCCCCATGCCAAGATAGCTGATTAAGGCTTCTGCCCGGTACTCCTCCGCAGCATATTCCTCTGGCGTCAGTTCCCCCTGCACGAGCTGCTGGTCCAAAGTCAGCCTGTAATTATGCTCCCTGCACACAGACAGGATTTCATTCCCCCGGATAATATAAATTTTGCTGTCCCCTACTGACAGCCAATACAGTTCGTTTCCCCGGATAATTGCCGCCGCAATCGTAGTCCCTGCCCGGAGCCGTTCCCCTTTTTCATTTTTCTGCTGGAATACCTTTTCGTCTGCCCGCAATGCTTCTTCTTCTAAAAATTCCGGGATATCCACATTCCCCTGCCGGCCAAACCATGCATCCGCCAAGCTTTCTGCCGCAGCCTTGCTTGCAATTTCCCCGCCGGAAAGCCCTCCCATGCCGTCGCAGACCAAGGCAATGGCTTCCCTGCCGGAGCCGTATCCAAATATTGTGTCCTCCTGGTTCCTTCTGGTCCCGATAATGCTGGAGGTACCGATTTCAATTTCCATTTCCGGCCCTTCCATGTTTTGGGGAACCAGCCCCGGTTTTGCTGTGTCCTGGGGCTTTAACCGGAGGGTTACAATGTCTTTTTCCATTTCAGCCATTTTCCCACCTCACTTCCAAATTGCAGATATGGTTCACAAGGGAAAATTGCCCGCCGTTTGGGAGGATATAAGTTTCCCCCTTTTTCAGCCTTTCATTTCCAATAAAAGTACCATTGGCAGAGCAGTCCGTAAGGTAAAAGCGTCTTTCCAGGCTGTCCCAGAACAGCTTGCAATGCTCTTTGCTGACCTGCCTGTTGTTGGTGGGGACAATATCAGCCCAATTGCTGGAACGGCCAATCATTACTTGCTTATTTTCCGGAAGGCTCCAGGAGGGGCCTCCGTCCCCCGCCAGTTTCAGGTAAGCCTTTATCGGCGCTGCCTGCCCGCCCTGTGCCGGCATCCCGCTTCCGTCTGTGGAATCCGGGTAAGCTGCCGCCTTTCCAAGCTGCAGGTAAAACGCATATAAAAACTCTGCCACAGAACTTGTCCTATTTTTGCTGTTTAATACCAGCGCACGGTCCACTGCTTCTGATAGTTGGGCGCCAGCCTGCGGGCATAATTCCAGCAGCGGCCGGTACTCCTCCCCGCCAAAACGGTCTGGGGCGTTAGGCACCATAATGCCCGTTGCCACATAGTAAAAGGTGACTGCCAGGGAATAGACGTCCGTATAGCTCCCCTGGCTGCTGGCGCTGGAATACTGTTCCGGCGGCGCATACCCATGTTTTAAGATCACAGAGAGGGTCTGGCTCCTTTTCCCAATGATGTGCTTGGCATTGCCAAAGTCAATGAGCTTTACCCGGTTATCCGCCGTGACCATAATATTGTCCGGGCTGATGTCCCTGTGGAAAATCCCTCCCCGCCGGTGGACCTGGTCTAAGGCCATCCCTGCACGGTAGATCATGGACACTGCATTAAATAGCGGGATCCTCCCGCCGTAGCTTTTCATCAATTGCTTTAAGGTTGCCCCTTCAATATATTCCATAACAAAATAGGCCGTGTTGTTCAGCATAAAGTAGTCCATTACCTGCACCACTTCCGGCACATCCGTCAGCTTTTTCAGGACTTCTGCTTCCTCCATGAAACGCCGTTTCCCGTGCTCAAAATCCTCTAAATTGGATTTGGAAGTTACGGTAACCTGCATCCCGTCCCCCTGCCTTGCTACAACGCCAATGGGCACAAATTCCTTCACTGCGCAGACGCATTGGTTCAGCACGTCAAATGCCTTGTAAGTAATCCCAAACCCCCCGTACCCTAAAATCCGCCCAATCAGGTAACGGTTCCCCAGGAAGGACAGTTCCGGCAGCCGCATGGGGTTTTGCTTTTCCTCCTGCCTGCTGAACCCGCAGCGGGTGCACCTCCCTGTGCCGATATCCCCCTGAAAACAATTGGGGCATCTATATTCATTTTTCATAGCCTTACCACCTCACCGTCATTGCAATGTCCCCAGCCTGTATCCTGTCCCCGGGCGCCAATGGGCTCTGCCCGGAAATTTTCCTCCCGTTCACCCAGGTCCCATTGGTGGTATGCAAATCTTCGATGGTAAACATGCCGTTACTCTCTGCAATGGCAAAATGCTGGCGGGACATCCTGTCATCCTCAATGGAAACATCGCAGTTCCCCGAACGCCCTACAATAATGCTCCCTGCAATATCCACCGTAAGCTGCCGCCCTGTGCCCTGCACCCCTTCCAGGCAAAATTGGATTTGCCTCCTTGGGATTTGTTTTTTCTGTACCTGCACATGGTGTTTTCTCTCTACATTGGACTGGAGCACCGCCCTTCCCTCAATGGTGACAATCCCTTTTTGCTTCTTTACCCTGTGCCATAGGATTGCCCCGGCAGACAGCAGCACAATCAGGATAACCGCCCCTGCAAGGAAAACCTGATACTGTTCCAGATAATCCGAAACGCCCAGCTTCCTCCCTTTTTTCACCTTAATGCTGCACCGTTTTTCCAATTCATTTTTTTCCATGGAATCGTCTGTTATCCCACGGAATTTTATTTCATATTTCCCTTTCAGGAGGTCTTCTTCAAACGTAAGGACTGCAGTGGCCTTTTCCTTGTCATAGCGCACCATATACCCGTCCGTAATCCGGGCGTCCTCATGCTTGATTTCATAAGCGTCCACCTTGTTTGCGCCTTTTACCGGCTCGCTGAAATTTATTTTCAGGGAATGTTTGGAATTCTGTTTTATGGAAGCGACGGGCGGGTCTGTGTCCTCCTGGTAATAAGACGCTATAAAATCAGAAGTTTTTGCTTTCCCATCGGAAAATGTGACAGTCAGGGCTTTTTTCTTATGGTTCACCACATTCGTCCTTGCCCGCGCCGGTATCATAAAGGCTTCCTGGAACGTCTGGTGCAGCCCCTGCATTTTCAGGACTGCGCTCCCTGCGTCAAACACTTCCATTATGCCGCCGGATTCCCGGACAAAGGCCCCCATGCTGTCTAAATACGGGTTTTCCCCGCCCTGCTTATCCTCCTTTGCCGCCATGGCGTAAAGGGGGATCATTTTTTCCTTTAACGTGGCAAGGGCTTCTTCTTTCGTCGATGTATTTTCTGAAAAATCCTCCCCGTCCGTCATTGCCAATGCAACCTTGCGGACGCCGGCTTCTTCCTTGGTGTCTGCAAGCTTTGCCGTTTTTTCAATGGCTTCAAACAGGCAGGTAGTCTGGTCTGTGTTCTGCAGGCCATTGACTGCCCCGGAAATGTCATCCGCCGCCGTCTGGCCCTGGAACACCACCGTCACCGCATCCCCAAACGTAATCAGGGAAAGCTTATCCTTTGCCCCCATGTTCCGCCAGAAATCCAGAATGCTTTCCTTCATCTGGGCAAAATAATCCGGGCTGACCGAAGCGGAAACATCCAGCAGAATAAAATAGTCCGTACCGGCTTCTGTCTGAGCAAAGGGGATGGCCTGCCCCGCCATCAGCTCCTCTTTCCCATATGTAACGCTTACCCCTTCCAAAAGTTCTGGCTGGCCGGGATAACAGTAAATGTTCATTTCGGGCATGTTGGCTGCCGCCCCTTCGATCCTGACATCCCCAATCTGGGTATCTATTCCTGCTGCCGCTGCCTGCAGCCCACTGCCCAGCCACAGGCATGCCATCAGCAGAAAAAGTTGTCTATAGAGTACCTTGCCTTCACAAACTATTTGGCATAAGCCAAACGGCAAGTGGTGGAATAGCGGGTTTGTGCCTGTCTTTCGGCATAGGGGCGCGCGGTGCAGGATTGTGGGCGGCTGCCCCAAATAACTGTTTTTTATTTCTTTTTTTCCCATTTTTTCTCTCCCTTGCAGTATGGCACAAATTCCAAATGGGTTTCCCCTATTGTAATGTCCTGCCCTTCCGTAATCTGCTGCGCCTGCTCTACCAGCCCTTCCCCTGCATATACAAGGTTGCCGTCTTTCGGGAACAGGTAAAAAACATTCCTTTTTTCTTCGTAAATGACAGAACAGTGTTCCTCCCGTGACACATGCGGGTCCGTCAGCACAATGTCATTGCTGCGGCTCCTGCCAATGCGGTTAAACCCTGCATACAGAGGGAACCCTTTGCCGTATTCTTCCCCTTCGGTACATACAAGCCAGCCTGCAATGCATTCGGAAACGCCTTCTTTTTCATACAGGCTTACCGTCTTTTCCATGTCCCTCTGCACCGCTGCCGGGGCTGGAGCCTGCTGCGGGGCGGTACGCTTTAAGTATTCTACCGCGTAATTTTCCACCTGCCGCGCTTCCTGCGCCAGAGCCACCGTCACAGAATCCTGCTGTGGGCCGCCTTCTGCTAAAGCAGCGCAGTGCGGGCAGCCGTTAAATTTTTCATTGTCATAATAATGACCATTTTGGCATTGTACGATTGCCATTTCGTTCCTCCCTCCACCTGTAACGATACGAATTACAGGATAATCCTTCTAAACCCTAATCTTTAAGTACCGTTAATTCTGGGTTTTTCCTGAGCTTCACTCTACAAATACTGCAATGGCAGAATAATTGTCCATCCCTTTCCCTGTGCCGTTTTTCAATACTTCCTTCTGCATCTGTGCCATCCATTCCCTTGGGGTGCCTGCCCTTTTCAAGGCAGACTGCATAGGCTTTTCTTCGATCCATTCCCAGAAGCCGTCAGAGCACAGCAAGAAGGATTCCTGCCCCGTACACTCCACTGGGGCTGCAAGCTGGTAACGGGGATGGTCCCATTCCGAGCCCATAACCCGGAGCAGGCGGTTCCTGTCTGCATGGCCGCGGATTTCTTCTTCCTTAATCTCCCCTGCGGCTACCAGCATCTGGGGTACGCTGTGGTCCAGGGTGCGCTGCTTTAGCTTTTTATTTTTGTAAAAATACAGCCGGGAGTCCCCGATATGGCCCCACCGCATGGTATGCCCGTCTGTAAGGAGCACCACTAAGGTCGTCTTCATCTCAAAGGCTCGGTTCTGCTTTTCCTGTTCTGCTACGAGAAGCTCCTGGCTTTCTTCAAAGCATCTTTTTATGTATGCTTCTGATACTTCCCCCTGCGCTTCAAAATCCTTTAAAATATGCTCAGCTACCATACGGGATGCTTCGTCCCCACCGCCGTGGCCCCCCAGGCCGTCTGCAAGGACAAAGCAGAAAGAGCCCCCGTTTTGGCTGACGCCAGCATAATCCTCGTTGTATTCCCGTTCGCCCGGGTCTGACAAAATTTCGTATGTAACCATGGTCTTACCCTCCGTTTCTGTATCAGTCTGAAACCACATTATTATTGTCATCCTCCACAACACCGCCGCCACTGTCTTCCACAACCTTCCCTTCTGGCTCTGGCTTCGGCTCCGGCTGGGGCGCAGGCGGTTCCGGCTGGGGTGCAGGCGGTTCTGGCTGGGGTGCGGGCGGCTCCGGCTGGGGCGGCTCTGGTATTTGCTGTGTTGGATTGGGCTGTTTTTGGGAAGATGGTGTTTTATTTGTATTGGAATTTGAATTGTTGGAATCCGTTTTCTCTGGTTCTTCCCCAAGGCTGACGCTTATAGTAACAGCCGTGCCTTTCCCAACCTTCGTATCTGCTTCCTGGCTCTGGCTGATCACAAGCCCTTTGGAAACCTTGGAACTGTATTCCTCCTGTATCTCTACGGCAAGCCCTGCTTCTTCCAGTTTCTTCACTGCATCTTCCTTCGGCAGATATACCACTTCCGGCACTTGTACCATCTGCGGCCCTTTGCTAATCACAAGGGTCAGCGGCTCATTGGTGCGCACCTCGCTCCCTGGCTCTAACCCCTGGCTGATAATTCTCCCTTTTTCCACTTCACTGCTGAATTTCTTCTTCACTTTCCCCAAGGAATAGGTGAAGCCTGTGGATTCCTTCAACTGGGTAAGGCAGGCCACAGCTTCATCCTTTGTCATGCCCCTGACGTCTGGCACGGCCAGGACTGCCGTTTCTGTGGAAAGGCTGCCCAGCGAAACCGTAAGGGTGATTTCTGTCTGCACCTTAATCCGTTCTTCCGGCTCAATGTTCTGGGCAATGATTCTCCCTTTTTCCACAACATCGTTATATTCTTCCGTTACCCCATCTTTTTTCAGCACAAGGTTCTGGGCGGCAATCAATTCTTTTGCTTCTTCATATTCCATTCCAGATAGGTCTGGCATCATCACTTCCTGGCTGCCGCCGCTCATAATGACATATACGGTTTCCTCTGCCATGGTTTTTTCCCCATCCTTTGGGGTCTGGCTCAGAATTTTATTTTTTTCTATGCTTTCGCTGTAGTTCATCCCATTGATAAGTACCGTCAGGTTCTTTTCCTTTAGTGCTTTCTCCGCTTCTTCATAACTCATCCCGGAAATATTGGGCACATAGCACTCCCCTTCCTTTAAGGCTTCCGCACCCCCTGCACTGTCAATCTGCTTTTTGGTAAAGCTTATTTTCCCTGTGGCAAACAGTCCGACGCAAAGGCACAAAAGCACCCCTGCCGCGGCAGCTCCCCACCGCATCCATGGGGGGATTTTCAAGTCCTCTTTTACAGTTTTTTCCTCTACCACACGCTCCACTTTTACATCGCTGCCCAGCTCCTTATAAAAAGTTTCTGCATCCTTCGTCCTGAATTCTTTCCTGACATTCAAGCTGTTCATCAGGGCAGTTTCCGTATTTGGCTCTATGGCTATGCCCAGGGCAGAAGGCGGCTTTAGGTTATCCTCCACCATGCGCTCTATGGCTTCTTCTGGCCGGATTCCTGTTACCATCCGGTAAAGGGTTGCCCCCATGGCATACACATCCGTCCACGGGCCCTGCTCGCCCCTGCTCCGGTACTGTTCTTCCGGCGCATACCCCGGCTTTAAAACCACGGAAAGGCTTCTGGACTGGACTGCCGTGGCATACCGCGCCGCGCCAAAATCCAAAAGCTTTACCTCCCCCTTTTGGTTGATGAAAATATTATCCGGCGCAATATCCCTGTGGATAATCCCTTCTTTATGTACCTCCGAAAGCCCCCGCAGCACCGCCATGGCAATCCGGCGGGCTTCTTCTACCGGGATGCGTTCCTGCTCCTTCAAGATTTCCTTGACTGTCACCCCTTCTAAAAACTCCATAATAATGTAGCCTGTGCCATTTTCCATAAAGCAGTCATAAATATCTACAATTTCCGGAATCCGGTTGAACTTTGCCAGCCGCTTTGCTTCGGAAATAAAGCTGCTGAGCCCTGCTTCAAACTGCACCGTAGCTTCCCCGGAAAATACCGTCAGTAATTCCGTCCCATAGCTTCTGGTAGCAAAATCACTGGGCAGGTATTCCTTCACTGCCACTTTCCGGTTCAGCGTTGTGTCCCAGCCAATATAAGTTACGCCAAACCCGCCGTATCCCAGCACTTTGCCTATCAAATATTTTCCGCCTATTATTTTCCCGGGCAGCAGGTAATAAGCTTCTTTGACATCCGTCCCTTTCTGGTAGCCGCAATGCCGGCAAATTTCCTCCCCCTCTGGAATTTCCTCCATGCAGCCAAAACATCTTACCATTTCCTGTTCCCTCCTATTTTCCATTCCCGCAAAGATGCCCAGTGTAACGCCTGCATCCTACTTTTCCTTAGACGCCCCGGCTTCCTCCTGAAGTATCCTGCATATGCTGCCGCCCTCATAAAGTTCTGCTTTTTCCAAATCAAAGCCCTTTAAAAAATCCAGATATGTAGTCATTTTCGTTTCCTGATAATTGCTTAAAACCGTACGGTTTAAAGGAATCCCTTCCTCATTTCCCATATAAGCTGCGCTCTGCGCCCCGTCACTTAACAAAAGGGATAACAGGAACATCCCGGCCTCCTGCCGGGAACGGCTCCCGGCCTTGCTGACGCCATAAGGGCGTTCCATAGTCCCAATCAGGTTGCCATCTTTTAAAATGGGGACAACGGCAAAATCCGTGGGCGGTATTACATCCACAGTCACTTCTTTTATCAGGTCCATATCTGACAAATCCCCGGCAATCCGTGAAACGGAAAGGTCCATATCCTGAAATGCCATAAACGCTTCTGCGTCTTCTGCATAGCCCAGAAGCTCCCCTTGTCCCGGCAAGGAATCCTGTTCCAGGGATTCCGGCAGTTCCGCTTCCTTTTCCTCATTGATATAAACCACTGCAACCTGCATGGCAGTGGGAAGTTCATAGACCCCTTTCCTGCCCAGCCCATCTAAATGCAGGTAACCGGACAATTCCATGGTATTGAGCAGCTTGGAAAGGTCTGCGCAGTAATCCGAAGCCTGGATGCCGTCTGTACAGAATACGTCTGGCAATTCCCCGTCCTTCGCCGCCTGCTGTATTTTTTCCCCGTAGTCCCTCTCGTCAACCACCTGCACCGTAACATTTAACTGGGGGCACTCTTTTTCTACGCTCTCCAAAAGCACCTCCGAAAGCCCTTCCCCCGCAGATGCATCTTCACTGGAAATCCAGATTTCCAAGTCCTGTTCTGGTAATTTTGCCACGTCAATTTTCCCTCTGCCAGAAAAATAAGTCTGGCTTAACAGGAACATACCGCCTGCCACAGCAAACGCCGCCGCCATCCCTGCTGCAAGCATTTTCTTTTTTTTCTGGTACTTTTTTATTTCTTCTTCGGGGAGCTCCACCTTTTTCCTGCTGATGATTGCTTCTTTCATCTGCCCTGCAGCCTGGAACCGCAGCTTTGGCTCCAGGGCTAAGGCTTTTAAAATCACGCGCTCCATCTGTTCTTCTATTTCAACCCCAAACTCACTGGGGCGTTTTAAGGCGTCCTCTACGGAACGGTCCGGGGCTTCCATTGGCTTTTCCCCGGTCACCATTTCATAGAGCACTGCCCCGGCGGCATAAATATCCATAAATGCCCCCTGCTCATTTTTAGAGCGGTACTGCTCTGGCGGGGTATATCCCGCTTTTACCACCACGTCTTCGGTCCGCTCTGTTTCCGTCCCCTGGAATTTGGCGGCTCCGAAGTCAAACAGCTTTACTGACGTTTTCCCTAAGATAAAAATATTGTCTGGGCTCACGTCCTTATGGATGATGCCGTGGCTATGGACCTTGGACAGCGCATCCAAAATTGCTACGATATAGCCTTCTGCTTCTTCTGCCCGGAACCTGCCTTTTTCTTTCAGGCACTCTTTTAGCACAGGCGCGTCCACATATTCCATAATGATATAGGCAGTCTGGTTTTCCTCAAAATAGTCAAATACATTGATGATATCCTTCTCCTTGGAGAAAATTGCCATATTTCTGGCTTCTTCCAGAAAACGGTTAAGCTGGCGTTTAAACTCCTCCTCCTTTTCCCCGGAAAAAATGCCTACCTTTACTTCCCCTTCTCCCCGGTTTACAAGGCCTGCCGGGTAAAACTCCTTGATTGCCACAACAATGCTGAGCACGGTATCAAACGCCTTGTAGGTAATCCCGAAGCCCCCGAACCCAATGCTGACGCCTATGATATACCTGCCCCGCAAAACGGTTCCTGGCGCAAGCTGGTAAGCCTGCGCCGCACCTGTGTTTTCCTCGTATCCGCAGTGGGGGCATACCCCGTAACTGCCCTTCATTTTAAAGCATTGAAAACATAACTGATTTTCCATTTTTCCTCTTTCCGCCTTATAACTGTATGCCAAGGCCCTTGGAATATCCGCTGTACACTTTTACTTTATCCTTCACATAATAAGAACGGATTTGGAAGAAATACGTGCGCCCCCTTGTATAGCTTCTGTAAGAATACGTAGCTTTCCCCTTTTTGGCGGATACGGTTTTCCATTTTTTGTAGGTTCCTTTTTTATTTATCTTGCGCCAGATTTCCACATGGCTTGCATGTTTCAGCTTGTTCCATGAAATGGTAAACTTCTGGGCAGAAGACTTGTTGGTAAACTTCATTTTTGGCGTGGAAGGCTTGCCTAAAATCTTCTTGGAAACTACCTTTGAGTATGTGCCTGTTTTCTTCCCTTTGTATGCCGCCACTTTGTAATAATAGGTTTTATTGCTCTTTAGCTTTGAGTTTTTATAGGAAGTTTTTTTAGTTGTGGCAATTTTTTTATATTTTCCTTTTTTAGAGTCGGTGCGGTATACATAGTACCCAGTGGCTCCGCTTACCTTTTTCCAAGTTAGCTTTACGGCGTTGGATGAAGTTAGCTTTACTGTCAGCTTGGGGGCTGGCAATTTTGCGGCCGGTTTCGTTGTTGAGCCAGAAGGCGGCTTAGATGGTGTAGCCGGCTTTGTGTTTGTATTAGTATTAGTGTTTGTATTAGTATTTGCTGTTACAGTTACGGTACATTTTGCTGTGTTGCCGCCTGCTTCCGCAGTAATCGTGGCTGTCCCTGCTGCAACTGCTGTTATGGTTGCCTTGGTTCCCCCGTTAGGTTCTGCTTTTGCTACTTTTTCATTACTGCTTGCCCACTTTACAGCTGCATTGGCAGATGCAGGGGTTAGGGCTGCAGTTAATTCACCTTTTGCGCCTACTTTCAGGCTTAAACTGGAAGTGCTCAAAGTAATGCCTGTGAGGGCAGGAGGTTTACTTGCAGGGTTGTCTGGTGTTCCCGGATTCCCGGCAGACGATGGCGAAACAATAACATTTGCCCATCCGCTTGTCACCTGATATTTGCCGCTTGTCACCACGCAATAGTAATAACCTGTATTTGCGGTACTTGCATTTTCTATGGTATAGCTGGAAGACGTTGCCCCGTCTATTCTAGTACCTTTCCCTTCCGCAGTTGGAGCACAATACCATTGATATGTGTATCCAAAAGGATGGCCATCTGTAGCCTTTACATTAAGAGTCAAGCTATCGTTCTCCTGTATTGGCCAATAACTCCCGCCCTGTGGAGATACCTGCAAGGACTGCCCTTCATTTTCTACCAAAGACCATGCGGATGACCCCTTGCTTACATGCAGGACTGGCACAACCGCATTAAAATAAGACTTGTCCTGCCCAGACCTATCAACTCTGCCTTCTACATCAATATTTGCTGTATAAGAACTGCTATTGCCCGGAGAGCGAAGCCAGCATCGGCTATTACCACTTTCATTCACATATGCTCCCATCCGGTATGCATAACTGCTTGCCGGAATCTGGCGGCTGGACGTTGCAGAACCATCTCCCCGGAACCCATTGACAGAAGTTTCCGCTTCCTGAATAGACAGCAGGTACACGTTATCTAAAGTTTCATCCCCTCCGTCTATTGCATAAGATGGATTTGCTTCATTCTGCACCCACTGGCTTGCAATTGCATTCCGCTCATACTGGGTAAATGCTTTCTGGTAAAATGCATCATTCAGCCAAGTACGGAGGGCAGAATCCTGCCAAACAGAAGCGGACATATCATCATATTGCCTAGCATCCAGCGCCTTATCTGCCATAAGGAACAATGTTGAGTCATTTTGCCGCAAAATCTTCCATCTAATAGGTTCCCACTTAAAATAACGGTATTCTGCATCCCCAAAATTTGCTGTCCCTGCGTCGCCTTTTTGTATCCTGCTGTATTTGGTTCCATCAATTTCCACTTCACCATCCACATACGTAGCATTCTCCAACTGCACATACAAAGCCCTGTCGTTTTCTGCATCTATTTCTGCCTGGGGATAGCTGCCAAAAGATACATAATTCCATTCCGTTTTATCAGTACCAGAATTGTAAGACGGGTTAAGGGTACTTGTGGTATCCTGCTTTATCTTAAGTACCGGAATTACTGCGCCATATGTTTTTGTCAAATCCCAAGCTTCTATGACCCCTTCCTTAGTTACCCGTTTCGCATCGGATGAATATTCAGACCGAGGGCGCAGCCACCACCAGCAGTTCCCTTCATAACCGCTTTGCGCATCAACAAAAGCCCCCCTTGCATTGGCATAGGCAGTGGCCTTCCTACGCCTGCTAAGGGAGTTTTGGGCAGAGTCATCGGAAAAGCCATATTCTGTGTTCACTGCCTGTTCATCCGTAAGCAAGCAAACCTTATCCCCTGCATTATACTGTATATTCCCCTGTTCACTGCTGTTAAACGCCGTATTATAAAAAGTTTGGTTCAGCCATTCACGGATACTGGCGTTCCCCCATGAAGCCGAGTTAGACCCCTCATTATATTTCTTACAGTCAAGCCCTTGGTCTGCCATCACTGTAAGTATTCCGTCCTCGTCTTCGTTAATGACACGCCAGTCAATCTTTTCCCATTTAAAGTAACGGTAAGCTTCCGTCCCGAAATAGTCGCTGTTATCTGTATTGGTTTTGCTAAGCCTGCGGTATTTCACCCCATCTACCCATGCATCCCCTGCCCCATCGTAGGTTGCCTGGGTGATTTCCTCTGTCAGTTCTTCCCCGTCCACTTCCGTCTGTGGATAGCTGCCAAATGTAATGTAATGCCATGTTGTATCATCGCTGCCAGCATCATATGAGGGATTATATGCGCCTGTGTAGCCTGTTTCCGCAAATGCCGGCATTCCCTGCGCAGTAACCATCACTGCCGCCGCAAGCAGCATAGACAGCAGCCGTTTCCATATTCCTGTCTTTTTCTCCATCCTGATTCTCCTTCCATAAAATTGAACATGAACATTTACCACATAATGAAAATTATGTGGTGGAAGGGGAAAAACCGCTGGTTTTCACAGGAAACTATTTATTCCCGCAGGTTATGGGCCAGGTGTTCTTCTATCCTTAAGCTGCTTTTTTTCATTATTATGTAATATGCCCGTGTACCCAAAATTACATTTTTCACCTTGAAATAGGCTGGTATGGATGGTATAATCTAACAAAACAACATAATTTTCATTATGTTGTATCTCTGCACCTCTCTGACACAAGCCCCATGTGCTCCAATTGCCTTCGGTGCTCCTGCCCAGTGGTCTTAATATAAATCCTTGTTGTTTCGATATTGCTGTGCCCAAGCACGTCTGCCAGCCTTGCGATGTCTTTTTCGATTTGATAGAATGATTTTGCAAAGAGATGCCGCAGGTTATGGGGAAATACTTTCTCCTCCCTGACCCCTGCAAGTTTACAGATTTCTTTCATTTCTTTCCAGATGTTGCTCCGGTCTACAGGTTTCTTTCCTGCGGTCTGGAATACTGGACCTTGCCTTAACCCTTTTTTTCCAATATAATAAAGAAGTTTTTTCTGCAAGGGCTTCGGAATCAGGACTTTTCTGGCCTTGCCTTTACAGTAGATGTCTGCCATCCCATGCTTTGCCCCGGCTACCGTAATTTCCGCCAGTTCGCTGATGCGGATGCCTGTGGCGCAGATGGTTTCTAATATGAGGGACAGACGCTGCCTGCCGCTTTGGCTGGCGGCTTGTACCAGTTTTTGGTATTCTGCTTTTGTGAGGTTTTTATATTCCGGGAGGAACACCTCTTTCTGCACCCGGAAAGTCTTAACCTTACATTCATACCATCCCATATAGTCAAAAAAGCAGTTGGATGCCGTCAGGAAGGAATTAATGCTGCTTAGCTGGTATTGGCTGCTGGAGCGAAGCATTTCTTTGTATGCAATCATTTTCTTTTTGGTGAGTTCCTGTGTGCCCAGATAAGCAGAAAGTTTCCGTAAGTCGCACATGTATTTCCGGATGGTGGCAGGGCTTTTTTCTTCTTCATATAAGTGCTCCCGGTAGGCGTTGAGATTTTTTTCCGTGATATATTTTTTCATATGAATTCTCCTTATCGCTTGGTTTGTGATAAAGATAAGTATATAACGGAATCAAGATTCTATGCGGGGTTTTGGATGCTTTTTGAAAACAGTGTACTGACACGTTTATATTTGGCGAAACTAAGAATATAAAAATCCCCGGAGGTAGACGCTCCGGGGATTTTGTTTGCTGTCCTGCATGGACTATTTGCTACGTTTTGCCTAATGGCATAATAGCATATGCTGATTTCAATTACAATATGCAATATTTTTTTGAGTTTCCCCATTTTTTATAATAGCCGATACTATAGAGCCAAAAGGTCTTGCTGCCTTTGGCAGCATAGACATCTTGCACAAAAAGCGCTCTGAAAAGCCAGCTTTCCAGAGCGCTTTTATGCACAAAGTGTTTCCATCACAAAGCGATGGAAACCAGGAAGGAACCAAACTGCTGTTACAGGTATTTTTTCAAAAGCTCTGCCTTATCGGTCGCCTCCCAAGGCAAATCCAAATCATTGCGGCCAAAATGCCCATAGGCTGCGGTCTGCTTGTAAATCGGACGCCGCAAATCCAGCATTTTAATAATTCCTGCCGGACGCAGGTCAAAGTTTTCCCGGATGATTTCTACTAATTTTTCATCGGAAATTTTCCCTGTGCCAAAGGTATCTACCATAACGGAAGTAGGCTGTGCCACACCAATGGCATAGGAAAGCTGGATTTCACATTTCTCTGCAAGGCCTGCTGCAACAATATTTTTCGCAACGTAACGGGACGCATAAGCTGCGGAACGGTCTACCTTGGTGCAGTCCTTGCCGGAAAATGCACCGCCGCCGTGGCGTGCATACCCGCCGTATGTATCTACGATAATTTTCCGGCCAGTCAGGCCAGCATCCCCGTGGGGCCCGCCAATCACAAAACGCCCGGTGGGGTTGATGAAAAACTTTGTTTCCCCGTCTACCAGTTCTTTTGGAAGGATGGGGTCGAACACATGCTTTTTGATATCGGCATGGATCTGCTCCTGTGTAACGTCTGCATCATGCTGGGTAGAGAGCACAACTGCTTCCAGCCGCCTTGGATTGCCTTCCTCGTCATATTCCACAGAAACCTGTGTTTTCCCGTCTGGGCGCAGGTACGTCAGGGTGCCGTCCTTGCGGACTTTCGTAAGCTGCAGCGCCAGCCTGTGCGCCAGGGAAATAGGGTATGGCATCAGTTCTGGCGTTTCATTGGTGGCATAGCCGAACATCATGCCCTGATCCCCTGCGCCGATAGCTTCCAGTTCTTCCTCAGACATTTTGTTTTCCTTAGCTTCCAGGGCTTTGTCCACGCCCATTGCAATATCTGCGGACTGCTTATCCAGCGCTACCATCACGGCGCAGGTATTCCCGTCAAACCCTGTAGCAGCATCGTTGTAGCCAATTTCATTTACGGTATCCCGTACAATCTGCTGGATATCAATGTCAGCTTTGGTGGTAATTTCCCCTGTCACCAGCACAAACCCGGTGCAGGCCGCTGTTTCACAGGCTACCCGGCTCATAGGGTCCTGTGCCATCAATGCGTCTAAAATCGCATCGGACACTGCATCGCAGAGCTTATCTGGATGGCCTTCTGTTACTGATTCTGATGTAAATAATCTTTTTTCCATTGTTTTTCCTCCTGATTGTATCTTAGCTGTACTAAAAAAGAATGCGCACAGCGCATTCTCCGCGCGCGAGCGGATTGCGCAGCAATATATTTCCTCTCCGCGAGCTGCGCATAATTGTTTTTCTCTTATAGGAAATCCATATACTTTAGCACTTCACAGTAACACGGTATTTCCTATAAGAGAACAAAGTGGGCAAGCCCACTTCTGCTCCCCTAGCCCCTCACCCATGAGGGGCTTGGCGTCTACACTCCGTTTCGGTCCGTTCTGAACAAGCGCCACTGGCGCTTAGAACCTTTGCTGCGCCGAGTGCGGTCACGCAGTGACATCTTCTATTCGCACGAGTACCCTCGCTTCGCTGGGGCAGACCCTGTGCATATTATTTTTTCTATAGGAAGACACTTTCACGCTTTAGCGTGACAAGGTCTTTCCTATAGAAAAAAATCCGCTTATACAACATAAGCGGACCTGACTTTTCCAAAAGATTATCAAATCCTCTTATTGTTCGATTGCTCGCTCAGGTTGGCACCTTCCGTAGAGGGGTTGCCGTGGCTTCACAGGTCCTATGTACCTCCACCACTCTGAATAAGAGAAATTAATACCTGACAGGGCTTCTTAAGCTCTGCCAGTGCAACAATATTCGGTTTTTTTAATCTTTCTTCCATTAAGATACTATTTTTTTCCCGATCTGTCAATAGATTTCTGAATGATTTTTCCTTGACAAATTTATCCTTACTCCCTATACTTGAAAGTGAATGAACAGTATATTAATGCCTGCTGCCGGGATGCTACATCCCCCCAGCAATTACGGGGACTGCCCAGCGGAAAATTAGTTTTGCCGGATACACCGGATATTTTTTCCTTGGGCTGTCCCCTGCTATATCCTAAAATCCAAAACAGGGGGAAAGACAAATGAAAAACTACCCAACCAGCGAACTGCAGCCCGGCATGAAGGTGACTGAAACCATCTTTACTGACAACGGGCAAATGATTATGGAGGCCGGGACTGCTTTAACCTCAGAGTTAATTTCCCGGCTCACATTTTATGGGATAGGCTCTGTCCCAGCGGAACCGCTTCCGGAAACAGCCGCTCCCATGGCTTCTGCGGAACCAATAAAGGAGCCTGCCGTAGCCATTCCAAGCAAAAGCAGGGCGTCCAACCCATCTTACGCACAGAAAATAAAGGCACAGCCAGAATTTATGGCATACCAGATAGAATACCAAAAGAAAGCCTACAACATCCGCAGCCTGTTTGACAGCATCATCAAACACCCTGAAGATCCGGTAGACCTGCAGCGGATTTTGGATAGCTGCTACATGCTGGCCGGCATGACGAAAACTACCATAGATTTCTTTGATAAAATGCACAATATGCGCTTAGACGACGACAGTGTCTATTCCCACTGCCTGAATGTGGCGCTGATTGCCCGCCAAATGGGAAAATGGATGCAGTTTCCCCAGGAGGACTTAGACATTTTAGTGCTCTGCGGCCTGTTCCACGACATTGGCAAGGTCCAGATCCCGGATGAAATCCTGAATAAGCCAGGAAAATATACGGACGAGGAATTTGCCTTAATCCAGCAGCACCCAACCGCCAGCTATAAGCTTTTGGAAAAGCTGCCTATCGACGAACGCATCAAAAAGGCTGCCTTAATGCACCATGAACGCTGCGACGGCTCCGGCTACCCACAAGGGTTAAAGGCCAATGAGATTGACGACTTTGCAGAAATCATTGCCATTGCCGACGTATACGACGCCATGACAGCAGCCCGTTCCTACCGTTCGCCCCTGTGCCCCTTCCAGGCAATCGGAATGTTTGAAAAGGACGGCCTGCAGCTTTACAGCCCGAAATATATCCTGACCTTTTTAAACCGGATTGCAAATACATACCAAAACAACCGGGTGCTGTTAAATAACGGCCAGAGCGCAAATGTGGTAATGATTAATTCCAAGCACCTGACCCGCCCTATGCTCCAGATGGACGACGGTTCTGTAGTAGATATGCTGAACCTCCCAGATTGGGAAATTATAAAAATCATCTAAAAAGCCTGGGTATATTTGCCTGCATGGGAAAAATTCCTGAAATTTTCAGCTTTTGGCGGGCTGGCTTACCGAAAGGCTCACCAAAAGCTGCTGCAAAAATTTCGGGCCGCCACCTGCTGGGGCTGCTGGGAATTTTCGCCGCAGCTTTTATTAATTCTTCTTTTAACAACTGCAATTTCCTTTATATTTCTCCTGTTTTCTCTCTATTTCCTGACTTATCCACATGACAGGGCAGAGTTTCTGCGCGAACCCCTGATGCCTTTAGGCTGCCCATCCGGGCAGACCCCAAACTCCACCTTTCAGCTAACCTTAAACTGGAACTTCTGTATTTCCTTTTCCGTAGTGACACGTTCAATCTGGGCGCCAAGGTTCTCCAGTTTCTGCTCAAAAGACTCGTAGCCCCGCTGGATAAAATGGATATCGTCCACAACTGTAACGCCTTCCGCAGACAGCCCTGCAATCACCAACGCAGCCCCGGCCCGCAAATCCGGCGCGCTGACCCTTGCCCCGGTGTAGCCCTTCACCCCATTGATAATGGCAATATTGCTCTCCACCTTAATATCCGCGCCCATGCGCGTCAGTTCATCCACGTACTTAAAGCGGTTCTCAAAAATACTTTCCGTCACCGTGCTGGTTCCCTGGGCAATCCCCAGGACGACAGACATCTGTGGCTGCATATCCGTTGGGAAACCGGGATACGGCAGCGTGGTGACCTGCGTATGGCGCAGGGGCTTTGACGCCACTACACGGACTGCATCGTCAAATTCCTCCACTTCACAGCCAGCTTCCAGCAATTTTGCCGTAGTAGCCTCCAAATGCTTTGGTATGACGTTTTTCACCGTAACGTCCCCCCTTGTGGCCGCTGCCGCAAACATAAAGGTGCCTGCTTCAATCTGATCCGGTATTACGGAATATTCCGTCCGGTGCAGCTTCTCTACCCCTACAATACGGATAACGTCCGTCCCTGCACCACGGATATTTGCCCCCATGCTGTTCAGGAAATTGGCCACGTCCACCACATGGGGCTCTTTTGCCGCATTTTCTATGGTTGTTTTCCCTTCTGCCATGGCTGCCGCCATCATAATATTAATGGTGGCCCCCACGGATACCTTGTCTAAATAAATATGGCTCCCAACTAAATGTTCTGCTTCCGCTGCAACCGCCCCGTTCCTGATTTCCACATGGGCCCCCAGCGCGCGGAATCCCTTAATATGCAGATCCATCGGGCGGCTCCCAATGTTGCAGCCCCCTGGCAGGGTAACCTCGGCACGCTTGTATTTCCCAAGCATGGCCCCTAAAAGGTAATAAGACGCCCGGATTTTTTTCATAGAATCATAGTCTACTGGAATATCTTTTACAAAAGAGCCATTTATTTTTACAGTGTGTGCATCTATCCTGTCAATTTTTGCCCCAATGTCCCCCATTGCCTGAAGCAAAGCATTAATGTCCCTTACATCTGGTAAATTATCTATTGTTACGGTTTCATCCGTCATAATAGCTGCCGCAAGGATTGCAAGCGCCGCATTTTTAGCTCCGCTGATTTCCACTTCGCCAACTAACGGATTACCTCCTTTAATTACATATTGTTCCATATTGCACCTCTATGCTATATTTTTGTACAAGAAGTTATTATAGTAACACCTTTTTGCCTTTGTCAAGTTTTCAGCAAAAATCTTTATGTACTATTATAACACACTTTGTCGATTTGTAAATCTTTCCTCGTTCCATTACATTCAGCTTATCTTATTTTATGTGGGTTTCCGCCATCCGTGCATGGCCCCTGACTAAAAATCATTACATCCTGCCGGGTCCTCCACTGCATGTCCACTGGGTTTGCTCCAGCGTTCCGGCAAAGCCGCTGCGGCCCATGCAGGCCTTCTTCTGCAGCCATTGCGCCCCGTTCCGCTTTTCCCCGAAAATCATTGCTTTTAGTATGGGCTTTTCTTAAAAAATCATGCGTGTTTTTTCTTATGGATTTCAAAATCCTAAGCCCATCTGTTCCCCACAGGCAAAAGAAAACAGAAACCATTTCCGCTTCACAGCTTCATTGCGTAAAAGCCGGAACATAATTTCTGTTTATCATCTTACCACATCTTCTGGCAAATGCATACTATTTTTTTCGTTTATAAAGAAAAATCCCCTATTGGAATACTACATTTTTTTCCAAATATTTTGTCCGTATCACTAAATAAGGATAAGATTTCACCTGATTGATTTTTTCCCCCTTGGAAGGCCCGATCAGCGTAGTGTCAAAATAAATAGCGTTTTTTGTCAGATAGCAGTCATTGACGGAAATGCTGTAGCCGCCGGTTTCCTGCACCCCATAGCCAGCCCCTATGTATAAATATTCCTTGTCTGTGTACGTCAGCTTGAACATGGTTTCCTTTTTTTCTTCAATTACCGCCAAAAATTCTTTTGGGATATCCTGTTCCTCCAGTATGTCATACTCCAAATCTTTTAATTTCTCCCGTTTTGTTTCCTCAGCCCCACAGCCTGCCAGACAGCAGGAACAGGCAAAAAGCAGAAGGCATATGCCCCAGAGGAGGGCGCGGCAGTGCAGTTTGTACATGTTTCCCATATCCAGTTCCCCATTTTTTTTACATTCTTCCTGAATTCTATGAAAAAAATCTTTCATTTATGATTGTATTTCCCCTTTCCTCTCTGTATAATATACATGTAAATTTGCCATATGGGCTGCCTGCACCCACGCAGGTACAGGCTCCCCTGCAGGTTTGCGGGGCATGGCAAAAGTTTTATGGAGGAAAAGGAATCATATCATGATACGGATTATTTTAGTGGCAGTTTTTTTAATTAGTTTCCTGGTTTTTTCTATCCCAATTTTATTCGCAGAATGGATTTATAAAAAAATAGATCCCCACGCTGCGGACCTAAGCAGCCTTCGGATTGTGCAATGGGCCTTCCGGGCTGTCCTGCGGATTGCAGGGACAAAAATCACAGTGATTGGGGAAGAACATGTGCCAAAAGACCAGGCAGTGCTCTATATCCCCAACCACCTGAGCTATTTTGATATTGTGATTACCTACTCCCGATGCCCCGGGCTGACGGGATATATTGCAAAAGACAAAATGCGGCATTACCCCCTGCTCTCCACTTGGATGGAGCGGCTGTACTGTCTGTTCTTAGACCGGAAAGACATGCGGGCAGGGATGAAAATGGTTTTGACTGGGATTGACCAGATAAAACACGGCATTTCCGTCTGCATTTTCCCGGAGGGGACCAGGAACCCCCACCCGGAGGAAGGGATGCTGCCCTTTAAGGAGGGAAGCCTGAAAATGGCCGAAAAAACAGGATGCCCCATTATCCCCATTGCGATTTCGAATACCAACCAGATTTTTGAAAGCCATATTCCTTTTATAAAAAAATGCAGTGTAATTGTGGAATATGGGAAACCAATCCTGGTAAAAGAACTGGAGAAGGAGCAACGGAAATTTTTGGGGGCTTATACGCAGTCCAAGATTGAAGAAATGCTGGAAAAGCATAAAGAACTGATGCAGAAATAGAGGGATAGGAACAAAGTGGGCTGTTGCAAAATCCAGGAATTCTACAACATATTGTGGCTACACAACCATTTTATGTGCCAGATGTTGCAGGAACTTCCCATTTTGCAACAGCCCCTTTGCCTTCGTTATTCCGGTAAATCACCAGCTAATAATTTCATACCCTAATTTCACTTCTTTTACCCCGGCTTCTCCCTGCCCTAACAGCCCTACCAGCATCTGCGCCCCAATTTCCCCGCTTTTCTCATATGCATAATGGACGGTTACCAAAGGCGGGTCTGTCACCTTCGCCATGTCAGAATCCCCCTGCCCTGCCACAAGGATTTGGCTGGGGACTTTTATCTTATGCTCCCGCAGATACTGCATGACCCCTGCCGCCATAGTATCCGTTGCGCAAAGGATGCCGTCCAGGTTCCCGCACTTTTCCAGCAATTCCCCTGCTTTTTCATAGCCGGAAGCAACAGAAAAGGCAGCTTCCACAAAATTTTCCGCCAGTTCCCCATAGCCGAAATCACGCACCGCATCCTGGAAGCCCCGGCGGCGCTCGGCGCCCACTGCCTTGTCCTGCTGGATGGCGCTCAGATAGCCCAGCTTTTTCCTGCCTTTTTCTAAAAACAGCTTCGTCAAATCATAGGATGCATGGTAATCGTCGTGGCAGACGCAGTAATAGCCATTTAGCTGCTGTCCTATGATTACCACCGGAACGGATATTTTTTTCAGCATGCGCTTATGCTCTGGGGACAGGATGGTTGCCAGCAGTATCACGCCGTCCACCTGCTTTTCATGGAAGGCTGACAGGTATTCCAGTTCCTTTTTCGGGTCATTTTGGGTCACAGCCAGCAGCGTCTGGTAACCGTTCCCTTCTAAATGGGAGAGCAGGCCTTCCACAATTTTCCCAATGGACGCAGAAGCCACCTTGGGCACAATGACGCCGACCATTTTTGTTTTCTTTGTCCGAAGGGTCTGAGCCTGGATGGAAGGACGGTAGCCCGTTTCCTCTACTACTTTGCGGATTGCTTCCCGTTTTTCTTGGGAAATATAGCCGTTGTTAAAATAGCGGGAAACGGCTGCCCGGGAAACGCCTGCTAATTGTGCGATTTCTGCTATGTTCATCTGTAATGCTCCTTATGGATAATTTTCATAACAAATGGCTTATCCTTTCTTCTTACATATACATGTAGATACGGAAAGCCCATGGCACAGCCACTGCATAGTCCAGCCGTTTATAACCATCTTAATAAGGGCTGCTGCCGGAAAATCTTACATTATTATAGCATACGGCAGGCATTTTTTCCATACGCCTTAATAATACTAAATACCCTTATCTGGTAATTACCATTACCCTTTTCTTATAACTTCAATTACATTATTCTTTGGAATTTTAGTTTATTTTTATGATAAATATGCTATAATTACCGTAGCAAAGCAAACAATTGGCATTGAGGAGTGAAGTATGAAAGTCAACACAATCCAGATTTCTAATTTTAAAGGGATCCGCAGCTTGGAACTGCCCTTTGACGGAAAAAGCACAATTTTTTTCGGCATCAACGGCGTAGGGAAATCAACCATCCTGCGCACCATTGATTTAATTTATGCAAATATTATTTCTATGTTAGTATCCTCAAAAGCAAAATTGGCACAATTAGAATTGGACGATATCAGTTATGGGAAAACACGCGCTGACATCCACGCAACATTTAAATTTCCTGATGGGAGCCTTAAGGAATATACACGCTCCATCTCTAGGGCAGAAGGCAAAAAACACAATCCCGGAGAACTGCGGAATTTAGTAAATCTTTTCGAAACACTTTATATTGAAAAGGGATATGACGACGGCAACGGGAATTGGATTGAAAAAGAAGATACAAAAAACATGCCTGTTTTTGTAAATTACGGCGTCAACCGTTCCGTATTCGACGTCCCATTAAGGGTCACAAAAAGTGAACAGTTTACGAAGCTCAGCGCATTTGACAAAGCCATCGAAAGTAAAATTGATTTCAGGACATTATTTATGTGGTTCCGCAATCAAGAAGACATTGAAAACCAAGAAAAAGTAAGAAAAAGCGCTGCATATGAGGACCGCAGCCTTTCAGCAGTAAAAAAGGCCATGCTTGCCATGCTGGATGGGTTTGATGATATCCATATTGACCGGAAGCCACTGGCAATGAAGGTAAAAAAAGATGGGCAGTCCCTCAAAATAAACCAGCTATCGGATGGGGAAAAATGCACCATTGCGTTATTCGGCGACCTTGCACGCAGAATGGCTCTTGCAAATCCCCAATTAGATAATCCACTGAATGGGCAGGGAGTTGTCCTGATTGATGAACTGGATTTGCATATGCATACCTCATGGCAAAGAAAAGTAGTGCGCGTTTTATCACAAACATTCCCGAATATCCAATTTATTATCACCACACATTCTCCACAGATTCTGGGAGAACTAGGAGATACCTTTAATTTATTCTATTTATCGCGGGAAAATAATACTGTCACTCTCCAGAAATATAAATCATTCGTCGGATGGGATGCAAATGTAATATTAGAAGAAGTAATGAAAACCGATTCCGTAAATATTGGAATCAAACGATTGGTGGAACAATTATATTGCCATATTGAAAAGAAAGAATATGAGCAGGCAGAAAAAATTGCCGATACACTGGATAACATTTCCAATGGATATGTAGATGGGGTTGCAAAAGCACGGGTGCTGATTTCAAGGGGGAAACGCCATGAAAAAAATTGTTAAGGAACAACCGCCTACATGGTTTGAAACATGGAAACAGAATTTTAAGCAGACCCATGGCAGAACTGCACATTATAAAAATGATTTTTCCTCAGATGATTCCCAAGGTACCGCGCGGCGGCAGCAATTACGTGGGCACTTAATAAAAGAACAAGGGCATATTTGCTGCTATTGCATGAAAAGAATTTCACTGCAAAATTCCCATATTGAGCATTTCCGGCCTAAAACACGATTTCCTCAAAACGATTTGGATTACCAAAATTTACTTGCCTCCTGCAATAGGGATGGAATGGTTTCCCTTGATGGGCACTGCGGGCACAAAAAAGAAGACTGGTGGGAAGACAATCTGGTTTCTCCCACCGAATCAAAAATTGAAGAAATGTTCCAATATTCGCTTGATGGAAATATACATAGTATCCAAAAGAAACCTTTTACCAATATTGCCCAAGAAATGATAGGGCATATGGGGCTGGATAGTTACCATTTAATTCGGAACCGGCGCGCGGCCATAGAAAGTTCAGAAGTTTTTGATGAAAATGAATATTCCAATGAAGATATCCGAAATTTTATTGACTTCTATTCGAACAAAGACGGTGAAGCCTATGTCCCATACTGCATGGCTATTGTTGCTTGTCTGAAAGAACAGCTCGGATGAATAGGGAACAGGACTCCATTTATCCGAATTAAATATCAGGCACAATATTTTCCCCAATTATATTATACTATACTTCATTTTCTTTGTATACGATAAACGCCAAAAAATCCCTTCCTCCTAACTATTACTCCCGCATATCTATGAACTGCAAAAATAGTTCTGCCCCATCCCAAAACGCCCTGCAAAAATCCGGGCAGAAAACTTTCTGCTCCCGGTCCTTACAGGGCGTCCATAACCACTCATTTTTAAAAGCTAAATATCCGCGCAAGCGCGGCTGCTTGGCTCATTGCTCGCGGAAATAAATAGAACAAAGTGGGCAAGCTGGAATATCAGGATTTCTTTTTCAGGTAATAATAGCCATAGGCAGGGATGCCCACCCCGGCTGCTTTCATTTCAGTTCCTGAAACCAAATCTACGTAATCCCCATCTGTTTCGTTAATCCATGCCGTCTTATCCTCACCGCTGAAGTTAAACAGGCCAATCACCTTTTCCCCTTCATAATACCTGCCAATGCAGAGGATGGATGGATCCCATGTTTCAATGGTCCATGTGTCGGCGGTTGACACAAATACTTTTTCGGATTTGCGGATTTCCTCCAGATGTTTCAGGCCCTGGAATATTTTCCCTTCTACCGTACTGCTGTCGCTGACATTCGCTGCCAGTTCCCAGTTCATGGCGCCCCGGTGGATATAACGGGAATCTGCCGCTTTGTTGGGATTTTCCTTGTAAGTATAATCATTGACCTGCCCAATCTCGTCGCCGCTGTAAAGCACCGGGATCCCCGACTGCATGAACATATAGGCATGGAGCATCAGGTCTAAGCGGATCGCGCGTTCCATCCCCTGGGCATCCTGCTCAAAGCCTGCCTTCTCAATTCCGCACATGGACGCGGTTGTCCCGCAGAACCGGGCGTCCCCTGTCACTGGGTCTGCGTTGTAAAGTTCCCCGCGGCTGCTGCTGCCCCAGACATATCCCTGGAAATAATCATTCAGGTACTGCTTGTGGGAGCGTTCCCCAATCCCGTCCAGCATCAATGTGCCAAAGTCCAGGCCCCAGCCAATGTCATCATGGCAGCGGAGGTAATTTAAGAATGTATAATCCTTAGGCAGCCCGTTTACAATGTCAAGCTGCTTTTTCAGCAATTTTACTTCCCCAGTAGCTACCGTATGCCATGTGGTTGCCATTGTAGTAACGTTGTAAAGCATATGGCACTCCGGCTTTTCCACGGTCCCAAAATAGGGCACTACCTTTTCCGGCTCCATCACAACCTCACCCAGCAAAAGTACCGCAGGGCACACAATCTCACTGATAATGCGCATCATGCGGACAATGGTATGTACCTGGGGCAGGTTCCGGCAGGGGGTTCCAAGCTCCTTCCAAATATAAGGCACGGCGTCAATACGGATAATATCCATCCCCTGGTTAGCCAGATAGAGGAAATTATACATCATTTCATTAAATACCCTTGGGTTCCTGTAGTTCAAATCCCACTGGTATGGGTAAAATGTCGTCATGACAAAATGCCCAATATCCGGCAGCCATGTAAAGTTGCCGGGAGCCGTAGTCGGGAATACCTGCGGCACAGTTTTTTCATATTCTGCCGGCTGCTCCTCATTGGCAAAGAAAAAGTAACGGCTCATATATTCCCCGTCCCCCTGGCGGGCTTTTTTTGCCCATTCATGGTCCTCGGAGGTGTGGTTCATGACAAAATCCATGCAGACATTGATGTTTTTCTTATGGCAGGCGGAAGCAAGGCTTTCCAAATCCTCCATGGTCCCAAGCTTCTCCTGCACTTTCCGGAAATCAGACACGGCATACCCGCCGTCGGAGCGGCCTTCCGTTGTTTCCAAAAATGGCATCAGATGGACGTAATTCACATTGCACTGCTCCATGTAATCCAGCTTGGATTCCACGCCTTTCATATCCCCTGCAAAATTGTCAATATAGAGCATCATCCCCAGCATGTCATTCTGCTTATACCAGCCTTTGTCTGTTTCCCTGCTTGTATCCCGCATTTTTAATTCCTGGCTCCTGCTGAGGTAGAACTGGTGCATGTTTTCACACAGTTCGGCAAACATGGAATCGTTCTGGTATAATTCCATGTAAAGCCAGCGCAGCTCATCGTGGTGGCGCGACATCCTTTCCTGGAAAATCTGATCCCTTTCCTGGGTGTTCTTTGGGGATGTTTTGGAAGCGTCAGGCTGCGCCCCTGTTTTCTTTCCTGTTTCTGGTGCTTGTGCAGGCGTTTCTGTTTCTTTTTCTACTGCTGTTCCCTGGGCCTGTGTGGGCATTTCCTTTGCCACTGCTTCTTCTGGTGCTTGTGCCACCTGTTTCTTCTCTTTTGTTTTAGGGCTTACTGATTTCTTTTTTCCTGCTTTGCTCATTTTTTCACCTTCCCTGCTTTGTTAGACTTATTGCTATGGTAATATATATGGATATGTTTTGGCTTTCCGGAACGCCCCGGCATACCTGGACCCTGCGCTTATGCCCCAGCCCTATTCGGATGCGGCGCCGGGCCACGGCCCTTTGGCATATGGCTCTTTCCATACCGCCGCACCCCCGCTTACCCATATCCGCCAATAACATACTATCCCTACATTCCAATTTTTTCAATAGTAAATATTTTCTCCTGCAATTCTGTGGCTCCAGTATTTAAAGCCTTGAAGTCTGGATAATCGTCACTGTTGGTTAAAAGCACTGCTGTTGCCGTGCTGTATCCTGCCGCCTTAATTTTGGGGATATCAAATTCCATCTGCTTCTGCCCTGCAAACAGCACGCCGCCTTCAAGGGCTGGATGCCAGATGGTGCTTTAAGAAAGCCTCCCGGATGCCATGCTCTTTTACCGAGGGGCAGATGTCGTCTGCCAGCTTTTTCAGCCCTTCACTGCCATTTTCCATGCAAATGCTAAGGCCGGCGGCTTCCAGCATTTCCCTGTCGTTCATGCTGTCCCCTATGGCTACGGAATTTTGGACAGGCAGCCCAAAATACCTGCACACCCGCTCTACGGCTTTTCCTTTATCAAATTTCCGGTTTACCACTTCCCCATTGATAAACCCGCCCATATCCCCGTCCTGGATACAAAATGCAAAATCTGCCGCCAGAAGCTTTTGGGGCTGTTCCAACTGCCCCATGGAAGGGCTCATCACTACAACCTTGTAAACGGGCTGGCCCTTGTATTCTTTCATGGGAAGGATATTCAGGGACGCTTCAATCTGCTCCCGCCAGCGGAGCAGCTCACTATTGCTGCCTTCCCCGGCATGGTTCCGCAGGAAATCCTTAAATCCCTCGTCAGTATAGGAGCCTTCCATACATTCCACCGTCCGGTAAACGCCGTTTTCCTCTAAAACGCCAAGTACGGACTGCTGCTGCTGTTTTGTCATGGGGCAATCGTAAATTACCTCCCCATGGCATTCAATATATCCCCCGGAACTTGCAACTACCCCGTCAAACCCATAGGATAGCAGCGGGGACAGCATAGCGTAATTCCTTCCTGTGCACAGGACTACATAATTCCCTTCCTCCTGCGCCTTTTTCACTGCCCAGATGGCAGATTCCGGCGGCTCATTATGGCCAGGTTCTGTCAAAGTACCGTCAATGTCCAAAAAAATAATTTTCTGTTCCATGTTATCCCCTCCAGATCTTACTATTCGTGATAAGCCCCGCAGATAAATGGCTGTATTTTTTCCCGGATGGCAGAATCCTCAGAATCGTATTCCAAGCATAACGGACCGGAAAAATCCAATGCCAGTACCCCAAGGGCCGCTTTTGCATCCACGACATTTTTGCCGGAGCCTAAACCAAAGTTAGCGTCGCACTTATCAATGATATTTATAAATTCGCAAATCTGGCTGACATTCTGGAACCTTACGTTTACTGTCTGCATAGGTATTTCTCCTTTCTGTTTTTTCTATTATATGTGTTATCGATTTCATTTATGTGATTATAATACTACACGTCGAAAAATTTGTAAATTGGCAGGATTTACAATTTAAATAGAAGATTTTTGTGCAATATAATGATTATGGCGTCAAAAGCACCTTTGGTGCTACGCCCATACCATATATTGTTATTGCAAATCCATTTGCACATCAATATATGTGATAGAGCGGGTGCAGCGCCCCCTCTTGACACCCTAATCATATAATGAAATCAATTTCATATTCAGGGAAATTTCAGGTTAAGAAGGAAAGAAAGATAAAACAGAAAAATCATCCATACCGTTTAAAGGGGGGGGCGCAAACCAAATGCCCATAAGGCTTGCCACTGCCCCCCCACACACAGAACGCCACAAGCAATGGGGCTTTACATCTTCCCCTTCTCCTTAATGGCTTCCACCACCTTCGGGTAATCCATAAAGTGGGACGCCTTCACCAGAACGGTATCCCCCTCCTGCAGATATTCCAGAAGCTGGGACGTCATTTCCTCACGGGTGGGGAAATAAAATACTTCGCACCAGTCGTTGGCTTCCCTTGCGCCCCGGGCAATTTCTTCGGCAAGCGTCCCGGCGCAGAACAAGGTGTCAATCTGCTTTTCCGCCGCATAGGCGCCCACTTCATAGTGGAGCTGCTTTTCCCGTTCCCCAAGCTCCCCCATGTCCCCCAGAACCGCCACTGTACGGGCTAAGCCGTTGCTGAGCACGTCTAAGGAAGCGCGCATGGAAACTGGGTTTGCGTTATAACAGTCGTCGATAACCAGGATCCCGGCGGTTTCAATAAGGTTTGTGCGGCCTCCTATGGTTTCCGCAGCTTCAATGCCGGCTTTGATTTCCTCTAATTCCATGCCCAGCGCCAAGCCAACCCCGGCAGCCGCCATGGCGTTGTAAATGTTATGCTGGCCAGGAATAGGGATATGGACGGAAATTGTCCCGGCAGGGGTATGGATATCAGCATCTATGCCCTTTAATCCATGGTTTTTTATGCCGTCTGCATAAATATCCTGCTGTACCTTTGGAGCCATTCTGCCATCCCCATCCTGCTCCGCCCCGCCAAAACCGTAAAATACAGGCCGGACGCCTTTTACTTCCGTCAGGGCGGACAATTTGTCATCCTCCCCATTCAAAATAATACGGCCTTCCGGTTTCAGGTAATCAAACATCTCGCTTTTTGCCTTCAGGATCCCATCCCTTGTCTTTAAATTTTCCAGATGGCAAATCCCAATATTGGTAACCACGCAGATATCAGGCCGCGCCATTTTTGCCAAACGGTGCATTTCCCCAAAATCAGAAATCCCCATTTCCACCACTGCGGCTTCATGCTCCTTTTGGATGCGCAGCAGCGTCAGGGGCAGGCCAATTTCATTGTTAAAATTGCCTGCGGTCTTTAATACCTGATATTTTTGGGACAGGACGGACGCTACCATTTCCTTCGTGCTGGTTTTCCCTACGCTCCCGGTGATACCCACCACAGGGAGCGAAAGCTGGCTCCGGTAAAATTCAGCGATGTCCTTCAATGCCTGGGCGCTGGATTCTACCAGGATATAGGGATTCTGGCACCCTTCCAATTTCTTTTCAGAAAGGACAGCCGCTGCGCCCTTTGCAAAAACATCTGGGATAAAATCATGGCCGTCTGCCCTTGCCCCTTTGATTGGGATAAACAAAAATCCTTCCCCGACTTGGCGGCTGTCTGTGGACGCCCCGCAGATTTCCCTCTGCTTTTCCTGTTCCCCGCCAAAATAAGTTCCTCTGCATGCTGCTGCAATGTTTTCCAAAGTCATGTGTTCCATACTCATTGTTCCATACTTCCTCCGCCATTACAATTTCTGCTGCATCCCGTGCAGTTTCCCATAGCCGCCTGGGCCATGCCTTTTTCCTCCCCGGGCAATCGGCCAAATAGCCTGCCTGTATGGGCATTTTCCCAATGCCCTGGGGACCAGTTCCCCCGCTGCCTGCTGCGGAGCATCTGGCTTATGCATATTTTTTCATGGAAATCCGTATAATTTCTTCACACAGGCTGCCAAAGCCCATGCCAATTGCCTGCGCCTCCTGCGGAAGCAGGCTGACCTTCGTCATGCCCGGAAGGGTGTTGGCTTCAAGGCAGTAAATTTGCCCCTGCCCATCCAGCAAAAAGTCCATCCGGGCATACGTTTCAAGCCCAAGTGCTTTCGCCACTTCTTCTGCATACCGCTGCATATCCTCCGTAATCTGCTGCGGCAGGTCTGCGGGACAGGTTTCCACCGCACTCCCGGCTGCGTATTTATTTTTATAATCATAAAACCCTTCCAACGGGGCAATTTCAATTACCGGCAGCGCCTTAAAATCCATGACCCCCACGGAAAATTCCCGCCCTTGGATATAATTTTCAATAATAATTTTTTCTTCCCAGCGGAAGGCTTCCTGCAGAGCCTGCCGGTATTCCTCCCGGGTCCGCACAATGGAAACCCCGATGCTGGAGCCGCCGCAGCAAGGCTTTACCACGCAGGGAAGCGAAAGCCCGGTGGCTTCAAAATCCCACTGGCAGTCCTCCTTGCCCATGGAAATCCCGTCTGGGGTTGGAATCCCATTTGCGGCAAACAGCCGCTTGGAAAGCCCTTTGTCCATGGCGATTGCACTGCTTAAGTAACCGGTTCCAGTATATTTTATCCCATACAAGTCAAATGCTGCCTGAATCCTGCCGTCCTCCCCATTTTCCCCATGGAGCGCCATAAACACAATGTCCGCCATCCGGCACAGTTCAATGACATTTGGGCCAAAAAAGCTGCTGCTCTGGTCCTTCCTGCTTTTCCGGATGGCATCCAAATCAGGGGCTTCGGAGGATATAGCCGCTACGGATGCGCTGGCCTCCTCTGACCGGGCAAAAATCCCTGCCAAATCCTCGGGCTGATCGCTGTAGCCCATAAACACGTCCAGCAGGATGACCCGGTGCCCCAGTTCCCTCAAAGCCTCCGCCACGTTGCTCCCTGTCCCAAAGGACACATCACGCTCCGTGCTTAAGCCCCCCGCCAACACTACAATATCCATATTATAAACCTCCTTGTATTTCAATGCTCTGCCGATATCTTATACTATTTTATTCATGCTGGCAAGAATCTCTGCATATTTTGGCACTTTTTACCGGGGAGAGGGCATTTTTTGCTTCCCTGGCAGGTACTTAAGGCCTTTGCTGCGCCGGGTCGCTTTACGACAGATTCCATGCCTGCCGCAGTGCGATAAAAAAAGAATGCGCACAGCGCATTCTCCGCGCGCGAGCGGATTGCGCAGCAATAAATTTCCTCTCCGCAAGCTGCGCATAATTGTTTTTATCTTATAGGAAAGACACTTTCACGCTTTAGCGTGGCAATGTCTTTCCTATAAGATAAAAAAGGCTGCCGCAAATTTTCCTTTTGCAGCAGCCCCTTGGACCGTATCCAGAAAAGCATCCTGATCCTGCCTTAGCAGTACGCGCCCCTATGGGCAGCTTAAAATTCTGGCTCAATCAGGCCATAAGTATTCCCTTTCCTCTTATACACTACATTTACTTCCTCTGTTTCCGCATTCTGGAACACAAAGAAATTATGTCCCAGCAGTTCCATCTGGATGCAGGCATCTTCCGGGTACATTGGCTTCATCCCAAACCGTTTGGTGCGGATAATCTTGATTTCCTCCTCATCCTCAATTTCCTTCTCGATAAATTCCTGCTGGAAATTGCCTGCCGACTGTTTCTGGTCTACAATCTTATTTTTATATTTCTTTAACTGGCGTTCGATAACTTCTTCTACCAAATCTATAGAAACATACATATCATTGCTGACCTGTTCGGAGCGGATAATATTTCCCTTCACTGGGATGGTAACCTCAATTTTCTGCCGCTCTTTTTCCACGCTGAGGGTTACAACAATGTCTGTTTCCGGCGTAAAATACCGCTCCAGCTTCGATAGCTTGTCCTCCACTGCCTGCCTTAACCCATCGGTAATGTCAATATTTTTTCCACTGATTGTAATGCGCATGGTGTCCAACCCCTTTTCCATTTTTTAAATATCAAAATTATTATACCATACCTAAAATATGAATACAATAAAACTCTGGGAATTCTTGACATTTTTCCCCTGGCAGGATAGGATAAAACAATATGGGCAAGCCCTGCGCCTAACTATCCATGAAAGGAGAACCATTTTATGAAACCAAAAGCTGCTTTTATTACCGGCGCTTCCCGGGGCATTGGCAGGGCAATAGCGGAAGAATTTGCCCGCCATGGCTATTCCCTTGCCATCAACTGCCGTGCTTCTGGGACAGAACTGGAATCCTTTGCCGCATACCTCACCGATACCTTCCATGTCCCCTGCCTGCCCTTAGTGGGGGACGCAGGGGAAGAACCCTTTATAATAGAAGCATTCCAAAAAATTGAGGAAACCTTCGGCATGGCGGACGTCCTTGTAAATAACGCAGGGGTTTCCTATATTGGCCTGCTTTCCGATATGCATTTAGAAGAATGGCGCAGCGTCCTGGACACAAACCTCACTTCCATGTTCTGCTGCTGCAAACACGCAATCCCTGCCATGGTCCGCAAAAAATCCGGCGCAATCCTGAATATTTCCTCGGTCTGGGGCAGCGTTGGGGCATCCTGCGAAGTGGCCTACTCTGCTTCCAAAGGAGGTGCCAACGCCTTTACCAAAGCTTTGGCAAAAGAACTTGCCCCCAGCGGCATTACGGTAAATGCCATTGCCTGCGGCGTAATCGATACCCAGATGAACCAGTGTTTTTCCCCGGAGGAACGTATGCAGCTCTGTGAGGAAATCCCAGCCGGCAGGTTCGGTTCCCCAGAAGAAGCCGCAAGGCTTGCATACTCCATCGTTAACGCCCCTTCTTACCTGACCGGGCAAATCATTTCCTTGGATGGGGGCTGGCAGTAAAAAGATTCGCGTTCGTGAATCATATTCGCGTTTCGAATATTTCCACAATTTTCCATATATTTTTTCGTAAAATATTTTCATCAGATAGTAGCTTTTACAAATGAGAAATGTTTTATGAATGAGGAATATCACATGGAATTCTCCAGAAGGCTGGAAAATTTATTAGAGGAAAATAATCTCACCCAAAGACGGTTATCTAAGGAACTTCACATTGCACCATCCACCCTAAACGGCTACCTGAGAAGGAACCGTGAACCAGACTTTGCCACCTTAATCAAGCTGGCCAGGTATTTCAAAGTATCCATTGACTACCTTTTAGGTGTGACTAATACCCGCCGCCCCTACGCTGCCGGGAACTGCTATGACGACAGCGAGGAAGATTTACTGGACACCTTCCGTTCCCTTGGACCGCAGGAACAGAATTATTTAATCAAGCAGGCGCATATTTACTGCCATCGTGATTTAAGCCTCCCTCATGGGAAATAAAACCGCAGAATGAGGATTGACGTTCTCATTCTGCGCATTTCTTTTTTCAGGCAAGCAGATTCTATTACTATAAAGATACTTGAATTTATACGAATGGAGGCGCTTGCATGGATTTCTACATCCGTCTGGAAAATCTGATTGAAGAAAGAAATTTAACCCAGAAGCAATTATCTCTGGACCTTCATATTGCATCATCCACGTTAAATGGATATGTCAACAACAACCGGGAACCGGATTTTGCCACTTTAGTCCGGTTTGCAAAGTATTTCAGCGTGTCCACGGACTACCTTCTGGGCATGAGCAATGAGAAGAAGCCTGCTCCTTCTTCCCTAAGCCCGACGGAAGGGGCGCTGATCCACCTTTACCGGTCTTTACCGGCGGAACGTCAGGAATTGCTTATGGAACAGGCCAGGTTTTATCAGTGCCTTGAACAAAAACAAGGGAGAGTAAAAAAGAAAGAGTAGGGTTTGGGTATAACTTTTTATCATTTGGATGTAAATAAGGGTTTTGGGTGTAACTATTACTGTTGGATAACTGTGGAAAATAAAAGAGGAAGGGTGTTTTCCGTACCTGCCAAAAACAGGCTTAAGGTATGGTTTATTAAAGTTACCCTAAAATTGGCAGAAAAAGGCCTCAAATATTTGAGTTTCCCCATTTTTTATAATAGCCTATGCCATAGGGCCAAAAAGGTCTTGCTGCCTTTGGCAGCATAGACATCTTGCACAAAAAACACTCTGGAAAGCCAGCTTTTCAGAGCGCTTTTATGTGCAAAGTGTTTCCATCATTTTGTGTTGGAAACCTTTTGGCACTATGAATTGCAAAATGGGGAAACTCAAACACAAATATCCTTGAATACCCATAAAAAAAATGATATGATAAAATCCATAGGATTCTGGAACATGCATAATACAAAGGGGGTGGGAGAATGAAAAAGGAATACCGGGAGGCTATCGAAGGCTCCCCTGTAATCGCCGCTGTAAAAAATTTTGAGAGCCTTGAGAAATCCCTAACTTGCGGAAGCCGCATTATCTTTATCCTTTTCGGCGACATCTGCAATATTTCCGATATTGTTGCAAGGATTAAAGCGGCTGGGAAACTTGCCGTAGTACATATTGACTTAATAACCGGGCTGGCATCTAAGGAAATTGCCGTGGACTTCATCCACCTGTGCACGGATGCAGACGGGATTATTTCCGCCAAGCCTGCGCTTGTCAAATATGCCACGAAGCTGTCGCTTTTTACGGTACTCCGGTTCTTTGTCATTGACTCCCTTGCGCTTTCCAATATTGAAAAACAGCTCCAATATGTGAAGCCGGATGTAGTGGAAGTCCTTCCCCTGCTGATGCCCAGAATCCTCACGCGGATTTGCAGCATTTCCCATGTGCCGGTGATTTCCGGGGGGCTGATTTCAGAAGAAGACGACGTAGAAGCCATGCGTTCCGCCGGGGCTTCCTGCGTTTCCACCACCAGCGAAAATATTTGGCCTATACAGGAGAAAAACCTTACCTATGACTGAAAAAAACAGAACTGATACAGAAAATAAAATAACAGGCAAAGATCTTATGGATAACCAAATGGCTGATATGCCAGAAGCAGAATTTAAAACAGCAGGCAAAACTCCTGCGGATAGCCAAACGGCTGATATGCCAGAAACAGAACTGCCTGCAGGCATGGCATGCCAGAAACCAGGTGCAGACACAGGGCACCGCCATGGGCATACCCACAGCCACACCCAGACCCAAGCCGTCCTGAACCGGATGTCCCGTGCCATCGGCCATATGGAGGCAGTCAAACGCATGGTGGAGGACGGCCGGGACTGCAGTGAAGTGCTCATCCAGATTGCCGCGGTCCGTTCCGCCATCAACAACATTGGGAAGATTATTCTGGAAGACCACATTTCCCACTGCATCGTAGACGCTGTGGAGCATGGGGACGGGCAGGCCCTAGAAGATTTAAAACACGCCATAGAAAAATTTATAAAATAAATCAGCCTGCCCCAAAATTGCCCTGTTCCCTCCTAAAAGCCCCGGATGGCGTCGTTTTCGTCTTCCTCTGTATTTTCGATTTTCCGGATTACGAGATAATAACTGTAATCATCGCTGACTTTTATCTGGACCCGTTCCCCTGCTTTCCGCCCTAAAATAGCCTTCCCAATGGGGGATTCTGTACTGATTAAATTTTTCATGGAATTTCCCCGGATAGACGTTACCAAGCGGAAAACCTGTTCCTCCTCATCTTCTTCAAAATACACCGTCACCGTATTGTTGATGCCTACTTCATCCTTTTTGGAGGAATCGGACACAATCACTGCTGTTTTCAGCATCCGTTCCAGATAACGGATACGGCTTTCATTCTTGTTCTTGTCCTTTTTGGCAGCATGGTATTCAAAATTTTCACTTAAGTCCCCGTGCGCCCTTGCCTCTTTCACCGCCTCAATTGCTTCTTTGCGGACAACCAGTTTCCGGTATTCTATTTCTTCTTCTATTTTCTTTACATCGCTCTTTGTTAGCTGCTCTCTCATATGATGTATCCCTCCTACCGTGCGAATACGCACACTTTTGGCGCCCCGGGGCGTATTTGAAATTTCCCTTACACCAAAGGCAGCCGGATAGTAACTGCAAAGGTTTCCTCCTCCTCTGCCACAAAAAGGCTCCCCTGCAGCAATTCCACCATTTTCTGCACACTTTTTAAGCCTATCCGGTTGCTTTCCACCTGCCCGCACTTCTTGTTTTTCCAGTTCAGGAAGCCCAGCTCCAAGCATCCTTTATGGACGCCAGTTGTCAGGCATACGGGTTTTTCGGTTTCCCCATATTTTAAAATATTGGAAAACAGGTTGCTGAACACCCGCTGGAAAAAGACCCGGTTCCCATTGATTTTAGCCATTTCCGGTGCATGGAACTCTGCCTGTACCTGAAATCCCTTTAACTTTAAAAACTCCTGGCTGCTCTCCATTTCTTCCAGAAGCTCCCACACCGCCATCTCTGCCAGTTCTGCATGTTCATTTTTCTCATAAACCAAAGCATATTCAAACATTTTATCGGACAATGCACGGATTTCCTCTACCTTTTCAATGCATCTGGCGATATATTCTTCCTGCTTTTGCTGGGGGCATTTTTTCTGGGCTATAATTTCCAGATACCCATACAGGGTAGTCAAAGGCGTGCGTAAGTCATGGGAAATGGAACTGATCAAATCGTGGTTTGCCTTTTTCCCTTCCTGCTCTTTCCTGATATTTTCCTCCAGGGCAAGGCGCATCCCGTCAAGGTTCCTTGCAAGGATCCCAATTTCATCCCCACCCTTCCTGGTAATGGGATGCTCCAAATCCCCTTCTGCCATCACGAGGATTTCATCCTTCAGCCTTCCCACATACCGCATCCTGTTCCAGACATAAAGCAGCACTGGGCTGAAAAACAGCATACTTACCAGCAGCATAATAAAAAAATAGGGCACTGCCATCTTGACCTGGTGCATGGAATACATCATGAGCTGCCCTTCCATATCCCTAAATTTCAGTTCCCCAAAAAAATCCGCCCCGGTATATGTGACTGCATCCCCATACCAAAATACACTGTCCAGCATGTTGTCCCATGCAGGGGGCTGGATAAGGTTAAACAGGAATAAGCTGTCCTCCCCATATAAGGAAATATACGTATACCCATCGTCATATTTTTCAACGTCCAGAAGCTCTTTCAGCGTTTCTTCATCCACATCCCCAAAGGTAATGTCCTTTGCCTTTTCCTGCAGCTCCTCCGCAATTTCCCTTGCGTTAAACTTTATAACCCCGCATTTCAGCAATTCGATATATACCTGCGACTGGTGCTGCATCATGTAGCGGAAACAGCAAATGCTCATGACTGCGCAGATGACAAGGAGGAGGGAGAGCCTTCCTGCCATCCTTTCCGGAAACCGGAAAATGCGTCCTTTCCAGCTTCGTTTTATGGGCTTAATCCCTGATTTTTCTTTCCCTTTCCGTTTGCTTTTATTCACAGCGGTATCCCTTCCCCCAAACATTCTTTATAATTTTAGGATTGTGGGGGTCTTTCTCAATTTTTCCCCGGAGGTTGCGGATATGCACCATCACGGTATTAGACGCCCCATAATAATATTCTTCTTCCCAGATACATTCGTACAGGTGCTGGATTGGGAAAATCTGCCCCCGGTGTTTGCCCAGCAGGCACAGGATGGAAAACTCAATATCCGTCAGTTCCACTTCCTTCCCCTCCAGCAATACCCTGCCCTGGTTTTCATAGATTTGGATTCCTGGCAGGACAATGGCTTTTTCTGCCCCTTCCCTGCCGCTTTGTTTCTGTTCCCGGTTTTCCCTATCTGCCCCAAAGCCCTGCCCTGCGCCAGTTTCTTCCCAGGCTCCCTGCGGTGCATCCGCGCCTGCTTCATCCTTCCCTTTATAAACCTGATACCTGCGTATCAGCGCTTTTACCCTGCTTAACAATTCCTGATAGGAAAAAGGCTTCGGCAGGTAGTCATCCCCGCCGCTGGCAAATCCCAGTGTCTTGTCCTCCACCTGGGATTTCGCGCTTAAAAATAAAATCGGTGTATTGCTGCTTTTCCGAATTTCCATGCAGGCCTGATACCCGTTCATATTTGGCATCATCACATCCAATATAACCAAATCATATGTATTCCCACGGATTTTCTCCAAAGCTTCCCTGCCGTCCGCCGCTTCGTCCACCCCATAGCCTTCCCCTGACAACAAGATATTTACCACTTCACGGATTTCATGGTTGTCGTCTGCCATTAAAATCTGCGGTATGCTTTTTGCGTCCATACATCCTCTCTCCTGTCCTGCCTTATGTACATACTGAAAACAATGGCTTCATTTACCTGTTAGCCATTTTAGCACAAATCTGTATTGATTCAAAAATTCTTAAGAATCTTTAAGATTTTCTTTGGTGAAATTTTAAGAAAATGAATTTATACTTTTTTTTGCAATCGGATACTAATATGTTCCATTACAAACTGGGAGGGCATCATGGACAGGAACTTTTTGAAAAAACTTTTTTACCCATTTATATTGGCGTTATTCACGTTTCTCTGCGTCCTGCTGATCCTGCCGGAGAACTCCGTCTGGGGCTCCGAGGGGGACTGGTTCAGCCAGCATCTGGCAGTAGCGGAGCAATTCCGGGCAATGTTCTATGAAACCGGCCAGCTTCTGCCTGACTATTCCCTTGCGGGGGCAGGCAGCAATATCTACGATTTTTCCTATTATGGGCTGCTGCGGCTGGACGTCCTGATTTCCCTTTTGCTGCCCTGGGCGCCTATGGCATGGGTTCTTTCCGTTTATGCAATTTTGGAAATTGCGGCAGGGAGCATCCTTTGCTGCTGCTGGCTGAAAAAGCATCTGGAACTTCCCTTTTTCGCTTTCCTGGGAGGGATCCTCTATTCCTGTGCCGGGTGCTTTTACCAGTCCCACCACCAGGTGATGTTTGTAAATTACCTGCCTTTTTTGCTCCTTGCGCTGCTTGGGGTTGACCGGATACTTGCAAAGGGGCGGCACGGGCTTTTGGTGTGTTCCCTGGCGATGGCCTATTTACATAGCTATTACTTTGCGCCGTCAGTCCTTGCCGTGGTTTTCCTGTACTTTTTGTACCGGCTATATTTTGGGGGCGCGGCTGGCAGCCGGATGGGCCCCGGCAGGATGTGGCAGGCATGGGTGCGCCTGTTCTTTTCCATTGGGATTTCCATAGGGATAACGGCTGCCCTGCTGCTGCCTACCGGGCTGGATTTGCTTTCGACTAAAAAGGATGCGGGCATACCGCCTGCCCTTTCCGAAATTTTTTCCATCCAGCTTTCCATGGAATCGCTGCTGTACCATCCGGGCGGGTGCGGGCTGACCCTTGTGTGCCTGTATACGCTGCTGTTAAGCCTGCGGCGGAAGGGTTCCAGGCTGTTAAGCGCCGCCCTGCTTGCCTGCCTGACAGTAAATACATTCCCGTACCTGCTGAGCGGCCTTTTGTATATCCGCTATAAAGTTTTGGTCCCGCTGATTCCGCTGATCCTTTTGCTGTGTACCCAGACCCTGGAACGGCTGTATTCCGGGAAGGAGCGCCATAGCCTGCCCTGCGGGCTGCTGTGCCTGCTCCCCATACGTTACGTTACCTCTGCAGAAGCGGTAACAGCCGATGCATGGATGACGGCCACAGCCTTTGGGGCGGCTGCCATTGTCGGGGTATATGCCAAGGCGCACCCGGAAAAAAAGAACTGGGGCAGCCCTGCGCTCCGGCTCCCCCTTTACCTGCTGCTGTGCCTGCCGCCAGCCATTACCTGTATTACCGTCAGCAGCAACGACCAGTTTATTTCTGCTTCTGACAACCGGCAGGAGGTCTTTTCCAAAGCGGAACTGGAAGGGCTGGGGCTTAACAAAAATTACCGTTTTGACTGCCTGACGGAGCCTTACGCCAATGTAAACGTAATGCCAGTGTCTGGCCTGGGGAGCACCGCAATGTATTCTTCCGTGACGGACAGCAGTTATGCAAACTTTTTTTACAACATTGCCAGGAACCCCATCCGCGTCCGCAACCGGGTTGCTCTGATGACGGACGCAAACCCCTTTTTCGCCTACCTGATGGGCATACGGTATATCCAGGCAAAGGATTCCCGGCTTCCGCTGGGTTACCAGCCCATTGCTGAAAAAGACGGCATTGTAATTGCGGAACACAGTGGGGTACTGCCCATCGCCTATACCAGCACGGCCCTAATGCCGCAGGAGGAATTTGAAAAGCTTGAATTCCCCTACACGCTGGAAGCGCTAACCCGCTACACCATTACAGGGCAGCCTTTGGAAGAAAATAATAACGGCGGCGCTGCAGGAACCAAAGGAAGTATCCGCAAAGAAGGAATAACCACGGCGGACGCTTTTCTGGAAACCTCGCGGATTACCCCGGTTTCCATAGAAACCCTTACCGGGAAGGAACTGGCAGGGCTGCTGCCGGACACCCCTGGCATTTCTTTGCAGCAGGACGAAAACGGCAGTGTTTTATCCGTTTCATTGAAAAAAGAAATGCAGGTTTCCCTCCCCCTGCGGCAGCCTTTAGAAGATAACATCCTGATTTGTTCCTTTGGGGCAGAATCCCCCAAAGGCCATGAAGTTACCATAGATATCAACGGCATACGGAATAAGCTGTCCAGCAAGCGCGCAGCTTACCCAAATGAGAACCACGTGTTTACTTACCTGATTTCTTCCAGCCAAAACACAGAAACCTTGGAAATCAGCTTAAAACCGGGCAAATACCTGCTGTCGGAATTTCAGTTCTGGGTAATGGATACCGCCCAGTGGGGCAACCCCACGGCAGAAGCTGCCAAATTCCAACAGGGGAAAGGCAGCCATCTCCTGGAAGGGAATGTTTCCTGTGGGGAGGGCAGCTACTTTGTCACTTCCTACCCTTACCGGGACGGATATCAGGCTTGGGTAGACGGGGAACCAGTTTCCATACAAGCTGTAAACACCAGCTTTGTGGGATTCCCGCTGGATGCCGGGAGCCATGAAATTATAATTTCTTACCAGCCCCCCGGGAAAACCGTTGGGATTGCCATAAGCGCCCTGTCGCTGCTTTTGTTTTTCGTTGGCCTGCTTTTTGGGAATTGCCCCACCATGCATTTTCCAAAACACCGCAGCCCTTTCTACATAGATAAACTTAACAGAAAAGAGGATTTATTATGAAAAAGGATTTGCAACAGAAACTACAGACATTGACGCCCTCCATGGACAGCCAGGGGGAAATGGGGCACGGCCCCAAAGGCTCTGCCCAGGAAGCCATCAGCTACCTGCTGACCGGGGGAGCCACCACACTTGTCAACTATGCGGCATATCTGGCGCTATTGCATTTCAAAGCGGGCTACTTAGCCGCCAATACCATTGCGTGGGTGTTTGCCGTGGCTTCTGCTTACGTCACCAACCGCATCTTTGTGTTCCACTCCAGGAACCAAATCGGGAAAGAACTGGTATCATTTGTATCCATGCGGTTTTTAACCCTCCTTATGGAAAATATGCTGCTGGCGTTCTTTATCCAGTACCTGCAGCTTAGCCCTGCGCTGTCCAAAATTGTTGTCAGCTTTGCCACCGTCGTTGCCAATTATGCCGTCTGCAAATGCCAGATTTTCCGTAAGCCAGCCGGATACCAGCCAACACTTGCCACCGCGAAAGGAGAGGAAATCCATGAGTAAACTGAGTATTATCGTACCATGCTATAATGAAGAAGAAGTTGTATCCCTGTTTTACCGGGAAACCTTAAAGGCCATTACGGCTATCCCGGACTTGGACTATGAATTCCTGTTTATAGACGACGGGAGCAAAGACCATACGCTGGATATCCTGCGGGTACTCAGCTATCAGGATAAGCACTGCCATTACTTTTCCTTTTCCCGGAACTTTGGGAAAGAAGCAGCTATGTATGCTGGGCTGGAACAGGCGCAGGGGGATTACTGCGTGATTATGGACGCCGATCTGCAGCACCCGCCCACCCTCCTTGCACCCATGTACCAAGCCGTCAGCCAGGAAGGCTATGACTGCTGCGCCGGGAAACGGGTAGGCCGTGAAGGGGACGGCATCGTCCGGGGCGTCCTCTCCCGCAGCTTTTACAAGGTGATCCAGAACATGACCCATATGGACATGAGCGATGGCGCAGGGGATTTCCGCATGATGAACCGCACCATGGCAGAAGCCATCCTTGCCATGAAGGAATACAACCGCTACACAAAAGGAATTTTCTCCTTTGTGGGCTTTGAAACAAAATGGCTGGAATTCCACAATATTGAACGGGCTGCCGGAAATTCCAAATGGAACTTAAAAAGCCTGTTTTCCTATGCCTTCGACGGGATCCTTTCCTTTTCTACCGCCCCCTTAAAGCTGCCGGGCATCCTTGGGGCGCTGCTGATGGTGATTTCTTTCCTTCTTGCAGGGAACGCTTTGGCGCAGCAGATAATATTCCACCACAGCCTTGGGACGGTATATTATGTTTTCTGCATGATAGCGTTTTTCAGCAGCCTGCAGATGCTTATGCTGTTTATTATAGGGCAGTATCTGTCCAAAGATTATCTGGAAAATAAAAACCGGCCTATTTATATTGTAAGGGAACGGGATTCCAAGGCTGTGGCTGCAAGCAATGTTTATGATATGACGCCGATGCGGCGGAATGTGATATAGATTTTAGTGCCAGATGAAAATTTTAGCAGGCATCCGCCGGAAGCAGAACCTTGTCTTAGAACATCAATACCGTCTTTCCTATAAGACAAGAAAGGGGCTGTTGCACTAAGCAAAACATATACAAGATATAGTATAGAAGAATGATTTATGCCAACTATATCTTGTATCATTTTTCTTAATGCGACAGCCCCCCGCCTGCGGCAGGGCGCTTTGCGCGCCGTGCACAGCCGCCTTAGCGGCATACTGCCCTTCGTGTGAGTACGCAGGGCCTGCCCCAGCGAAGCGAGGGTATCCTGCCCGGAGGGCTTCAGTACACTAGTTGCCCTTTTTCTTCACTGCCGCGATCACTGCCTGCAGCACAATGAAGAAGCACAGCAATGCGGACAGGGTGATCCTTACCCACCAGCTCGACAGGGTGCCCTGTGTCGTAATCAGGCTGGAAATCGTCCCTTTAATCAGGACGCCAAACAGTGTCCCTACAGCCGTTCCTACACCGCCGCTTAGGAGGGTGCCGCCGATAACGGCGGAAGAAATCGCATCCATTTCAAGGCCTTTCGCCTGCTCTACAAACCCTGCGCAGCTATTTAAGCAGAACAGGAACCCGCCCAGGCCGGATAAAAACCCTGCCAGCACATAAGCCTGGAATTTCGTCCTCTTTACATTCAGGCCCATCATCAGAGCGCTCTGCTGGCTCCCGCCGATAGCGTAAAGCTTGCGGCCAAACTTGGAGTATTTTAACATAATGCTCACAAGGATTACCACAATTATGGCAACCACTACGGATGGGTAAATATAAGCGGGAAGGTATTCCCCCTTCTGGTTATGGGTCCCAAAGGGCAGGTTGATATGGAATTTCGCCCATTTCAAAAAGGTTTCATTGGTAATGGCAATCATGTCCGTGCTGACAATGGCCGTCATGCCCCGCCCAAAGAACATCCCTGCAAGGGTTACAATAAAGGGCTGGATATCCAGATAAGCTACCAGATATCCCTGCACCACGCCAAAGGCAAGGCCAATGGCAAGGGCAACCAGTACTGCCATGTAGGCGTTCATCCCCATCCGTTCCATGGCGAACGCGCACACCATGCAGACCAACGCGGTAACGGATCCAACGGAAATGTCAATCCCCCCAGTAATCATCACAATCGTCATGCCGCACCCAATGACTAGGAGCCCTGCATTGGATACAAACAGGTTCAAAAACATCTGGGGCTTTGCAAACCCTTTGTCATTAAAAATAATCATTCCGGCAGCGTACATTACCACAAACAGGATAATGGTAGTCAACAACAGGAACGTACTGCTGCTTATTTTCTTAGATTTTGCCTTTCCCATTATGCACGCCCTCCTTCTGTTGAATTGCTGCTTTTCCTTGCCTTCCACACTGCCATCTGCTTTTTGAACACCGGGCTTTGCAGCACTACGATAACCACAACTACAATTGCCTTATAAACTGGAACCTGATCCGCAGAAACGTTCATGGAGAGGAGCGTCGTGGTAAGGGCTTGGATGGTAAAGGCCCCGATAATGGAACCTGCAAGGCTGAATTTACCGCCGCTTAACAGGTTGCCTCCCAATGCAACTGCAAGGATGGCGTCCATCTCAAGGTTCAGGCCGATGTTATTGGCGTCTGCGGAATAGATACGGCTGGAGTTCACAAGCCCTGCAAACCCTGCCAAGAACCCGCAGATAACGTATGCCATCCACTTAATCCGGGTCGAATTTAAGCCTACCAGACGGGATGCCTCCCCGTTAATGCCAACACTTTCGATATAAAGTCCAAGTGCAGTCTTATTCAATACGAGATATGCAACCACTACGCTGATGATTGCTGCAAAAATCGGAGTGGGGATTGGGCATTTCCCAATGTAGCCCCCCAATACCTTATAGGAATCTACACGGATATAGGTAATCTGCCCCTGTGTCACAAGCTGGGCAATTCCCCGGCCAGCGGTGTACAGAATCAAAGTGGCAACCATGGGCTGTATGTTTAATTTCGCTACCAAAAACCCGTTAAATAACCCGCACAGCATGGCCGCTGCCAGCCCTGCGAGAGCTGCTAAGATAAATGGGTTCTGGAACTCGCTGGTAGATGCTGCGCCTCCAGACAATATCTGGCAGCAAACTGCGGCTGCAACTGCCATAATTGCGCCTACGCTGATATCCTGCCCGCCGGAAGCCGCTGTTACCAGCGTCATGCCAATGGCAAGGATGACAAGCTCCGAAGCCCTATTAATAATATCAATGACGGAACCATACAGTACCCCATTGTCACTAATGGATATCTTAAAGAAATCCGGGGACTTGATTACGTTTGCCAAACATACCACGATCAGGCACACAACCGGCATGAACAGGTGATGGCTTGTAATCTGTTTCCAGTTAAATCCTTTTTCCTTACTCATGTGCACTTTCACCTCCGGCAATCGTCTTCATAATGTTTTCCTGTGTCAAATCTTCCCCTTCGATTTCCCCAACCTTTGCGCCGTCACGGAGCACGTTCATCCGGGAGCAGGTACGGAGCATTTCCTCTACCTCAGAGGAGATAAAGGTCACTGCCTTCCCTTCATCTGCAAGGTTCAGCACAAGCTTCTGGATTTCTGTCTTGGTCCCAATGTCAATCCCACGGGTTGGCTCATCCAGAATCAGAAAATCCGGGTTGGTAAGGAGCCAGCGGCCGATAATCACCTTTTGCTGGTTCCCGCCGGAAAGGCTTTTAATTGGGGTTTCACGGCTGGCCGTCTTTACTTGCAGCATTGCAATAAATTTATCTGCTGCTTCTTCCATTTCTTTGCGGCTCATCAGCTTAAACATGCCCCGTTTTGCCTGCATGGCAATGATAATATTTTCACGGACGGACAAGTCTGCGATAATCCCTTCTTTTTTCCGGTCCTCCGGCAGGTATGCCATGCCAACCTTCATTGCCTCCAAGGGCGTGTTGATTTTCACTTCCTGCCCATTTACTTTTAAAGTCCCGCTGTCTGCCTTGTCAGCGCCGTAAATGGCACGGACAAGCTCGGAACGCCCAGAGCCAAGCAAGCCTGTAAGGCCAACAACCTCCCCGCGGCGGATATCAAAGTCGAAGGGCTTAATCGTCCCTTTATGCCCCAGCCCTTTGGCGTCAATGACTGGTGCGGAAGACATATCCTTCTGCATGTTGTGCTCGCCCTTAATATCTGCCAGGTCGTCGAAATCCTTGCCCATCATCTTAGCCACCAGCATTACCCTTGGCAGCTTCCCAATCTCATATTCCCCTACCAGTTCCCCGTTCCGGAGCACGGTAATCCGGTCGCAGACCGCATAAACCTGCTCCAAGAAATGGGTAACAAAAATAATGCCTACGCCTTCGGATTTCAGGCGGTTCATCAGCTTAAACAGCTTTTCTACTTCCTCATCATCCAAGGAAGATGTGGGCTCATCCAGAATCAGGACCTTGCACTGCATATCCACTGCCCTTGCAATGGCAATCATCTGCTGGATGGCAATGGAACATTCCTCCAGTGACTGGGTGGCAGACACATCAATGTCCAGCTCCCGCAGCAGCTCCTCCGATTTCCGGTTCATGGTCTTCCAGTCAATCATCCCCATTTTCCGTGGTTCCCGGCCAATAAAAAGGTTTTCTGCAACCGTCAGGTTGGGGCACAGGTTGACTTCCTGGTACACGGTGCTGATCCCGTTGTTCTGGGCATCCTGCGGCGACTTGTTGATAACTGCCCTGCCCTCTATCTTAATCTCCCCGCTCTGGAACTCATGGACCCCGGTCAGCACTTTAATCAGCGTTGACTTCCCTGCGCCATTTTCCCCCATCAGGGCGTGGATTTCACTTTTCCGTAATGTAAAGTCCACATGCTGCAGGGCCTTTACGCCGGGAAATGTCTTAGAGATATCCCGCATGGTTAATACTACATTTTCTCCCATAAATTATCCCACCTGCTTTCTTTCTTCCTTATTTTGGGGTAAAAAAAGCACGGCAGCATACCGCTCTGCCGCGCTTTTCCCATTACTATCTTAATCTTAGTACATACGCCCGTCGATGACTTCCTGTGTAACCTTTGTTACTTCATAGTCCTGCCCATCAACAGTAACTTTTGCTACTTCATCCCCATAGGTGAAGATTCCTTCGTCAACATATGCAATCTTTTCTGGCTCTTCGCCGGCTTCCATCTGCTTAATCAGTTCTTCTACACGTGGCCCATGGAGCGGGTTGCACTCTGTATTGCAGATAATGTCCCCTGCCATTGTCATTTCAATCCCAGCTTTTACGGTATCGAAGGACATTACAAGGATGTCCCCATCCGGTCCAACGGTCTTGCCTGCTGCCTTGATTGCATCAATTGCGCCAAATGCCTCGTTGTCATTCTCACAGTATACTACATTGATATTGTCATTGCTTTTCAGCATGGATTCCATAACTTCCTGCCCTTTTGCCTGTGTGAATTCACCAGACTGCTGTGCAACGATGTTCCAGCCATATTTTTCTGCTGCTTCCTCTAAGCCCTCGGTACGGCCAATCTGTGCAGAAGCGCCAATGTTCCCTTGGATATGTGCAATGTTCAGTTCTGTAATGCCTTTTGCATCTGCATAAGCCTTCAGCCATTCACAAGCCTTCTGGCCTTCCAGCTTAAAGTTACCGCCTACATAGCAGTTATAGAGGGTATCATCGGATACATCTACCATACGGTCAACAATGATAACCGGGATCCCAGCATCTTTTGCTTCCTGAAGGACCGTATCCCAACCTGTTTCTGTTGTAGGTGCAAGCACAATATAATCTACTTCCTGATTGATGAAGTTACGGATTGCAGTAAGCTGGTTTTCCTGTTTCTGCTGTGCATCGTCAAAAATCAGTTTATATCCGTTTGCTTCAGAGAATGTGGATTTCATGGATTCAGAGTTAGCGGTACGCCAGTCAGACTCAGCGCCTACCTGTGAAAACCCAACGGTAATCACATCGCCAGAAGAACCGCCTTCGTCGGAGCCTTCATTGGATGCATTTTCATCAGAGCCGCCCTCGTCAGAAGCCTGCGCCCCTTCATTTCCTTCTTCTGTTGTCCCGCCGTCATTGGATGCAGGCGTATTACTCCCTCCCCCACATGCAACAAGGCTTAAGCCCATACAAGCTACAAGTAACATAGAAATAATCTTCTTTTTCATAAGAAACCTCCTGTATTCCGCATCTCTGCATTTTTTTGCAATTACTGCGTGTCATCAGCACTTGCCTTTTACAGTTATTATTATAGTTGAATTACTTAGATTTTCCATAAAGATTTTTCGGAATACAGTTAGATTTCTTACGGAATTTTCTATTTCCATGGCTGTCAATGGAATTTTTTATGGTTCTGGTAGGATTTCTTCTGATATGCGTACTTCCACCCTGGTTCCACTCCCGTATTCCGAGAAAATTTGCACCCCAAATTCCCTTCCGCAGTATAGCTTTATCCGCTCATGTACCGCAGCAAGGCCGAACCCAGCCCGTTCCCCGCTTTCCAGGGCAGCCTTAAGCTCCTCCTTCCGCTCCGGCTTCATCCCAATCCCATTGTCCTCCACCACAATCAGCACGTCCCCTTCCCCTTTTTGGCAGGAAATCCGGATGGCGCTTTTCCCCCGCTTTTCCTTTACCCCATGGTATAAGGCGTTTTCCACCAGGGGTTGGATGGTAAGCTTAGGCAGGCGGAATTCCTCCAGTTCTTCCGGAAGGGAAATCTCATAGTCCAAAATATCCCGGTAGCGGATTTGCTGGATTTCCATATAGCTTCTGGTGTGGGCGATTTCCTCCCTGAGCCTTATAATGTCCTGCCCGGTGGAAAGGGCGATACGGAAAAAAACAGAAAGCCGGTTCAGCATGTACACGGCGTCCTTCGTTTTCCTTGCCTCCACCAGCCACATAATCGTGTCCAGGGTATTGTACAGGAAATGAGGGTTTACCTGGGCCTGCAAAAGCTGGAGCTGCGTCATATGCTGGATCTGCTCCTCCCGTTTCACGTCCTCCAGCAGGTTGCCAATCTGCCCCGCCATCTGGGTAATCCCCTGGGAAAGCTGCTGCAGCTCATAATCTTCTTCCTCAATCAGGGGAATGTCAAAATGGCCGTTCCCCACCAGTTCCACATTTTTGCAAAGGCTCCCTACCGAACGGGAAATCCGGTTGGAAAAACGGAATGCGCCGTACAGAAGCAGCCCTACCAATATGGCAACCGACGCTGCCACAACCACAATGGCCACCACAATATCCCTGCCCATCTTGGCCTGCAGGCCGGACATGTATTTCCCTTCATAGTAAATATAGCGGCGCATTTCCTCCTGAATCAGCTTTGTTAAGAGGTAAATGTTTTTTTCAAGCTGCTCCTGCCTTTGGTCGTAGCTCTCCGTTTCCGACATCTGGTTAATTTTCTGCTGCAAGGTATGGCAGTATGCCGCCACGCTCCGGATGCTCTCCGCACCGTCCTTGTCCCGGGTGGTTTCCGTCAGCAGGCTTGTGACCCGCAGCGCGTCCGCCACCTCCTCCGGCGGAAATTCCTCCTGATAGCTGCTGCGTATGCTGTAGTAATACATTTTCAAATCCACATTGGACTTAAACTCCAAATCAAATTCACAGGCCACCTGGATGTTATGGGAAATTTCCTGATACTGCTTGGAATATGCCCAAAGAAGGCTCAGGGAAAGGACGATGCAGGCAGCCAGCGGCACCATTACGCTTAAAATGATATACCTCAGTTTTTGGTTTAAGTCCATCCGCCCCGTAATCCGCTTCATTTTGTTTCCCCTGTCTGGTTCCGGTAGTCGCTGGGAGTGCAGCCCTGGGTTTTTTTGAACAGGAAACTGAAATAATGGGAATCCTTATAGCCAATTTCCAGCGCAATCTGCCCGGAGCGCATATCCGTGCAGCGCAAAAGCTCCTTCGCCTTTTTCATCCGCAGCTCCGTCAGGTACTCAATAAAGGTCTGGTTCATCCCTTGGCTGAACAGGGCGCTGAAATGGTTCGCGCTGACATTTGCCGCCCGGGCTGCTTTGTTCAGGGACATGTCCGCATCCATATAATTTTCACCAATAAATTCCAGGGCCACCTCGAAAACTGTCCGGTAACGGTTCTTGCTGCTTTCGTCCCGCAGCTCTATGCCCTTTTTCAAAATTTCTTCCGCCGTGCGCTTTGCAGCGGCCACCTGGTCCTTGCGGTTCCAATCTAAGCCCAAATCCATGCGGAGCTGTTCCTTCCCATACCCCAGCTTCTGGATAAAGGACACCGTGCAGAAATGGATATTTAAAATCACGTACTGCCGGAACATCCTGGACTCCAGCGCAGGCTCCCCAATCATGGAAAAATAATCTTCCACAAAGCTGCCTGTTTCTTCCAGCAGCCCATTGCTCAGGAAGGTGTGCACCACTTCCGTATCCATTGCCGACGCATCCACCGCCTGCAGATCCACATCCCGGTCTTCCTCCTCCCGGAAAGGCGTCTGGTTGTAATGCATATAATGGTCCGGCCTGAGGTGGCGCAGGGTAAATACTTTTATGGCATTCTCATAGCTTTCGGAAACCATGCTAAGGCGCCCTACTGGGTTCCCGGACGCCAAAAACCAGTAAAACCGCTCGCCGCTTTTTTCAAACAGGCTCTTTAAATACAAGGCGCATTCTTCCGTCAGGGCCTCAATCCGGCCCGCCGCCCCTTTTACCAAGATGGCATAGCTAAAGGCCTGATGCCGGAACATCAAAAATTCCTCCCGGTCCTGGATAAACCGTTCCACCTGCTCCCATACCTCTGTTTCCTTCTGGGAATAAGTGTCCGTCCAGGCTTCCCGCTTTTCCTTCCGGTTCATGCTAAACAAAATAATATTATAGGCCGATGCAGTAAGGTCTATCTGCAATTGCTCTGCCTGCCTGTAAATTTCATTCAGCCCAACGTTCCCGGAAACCAGCTTTTCAAAAAAGTCCCTCCGGGAATACTGCTCATACTGCTGCATATCCTTTTCAAATTTTTCATAATAATCCCGCTGGGCGTTCTCCTCCTCGAAACGCCCCCGGATTTTCTCCAGCACGTCCACAAAATCCTGCCTGCTGACGGGCTTTAAGAGGTATTCTTCTACCCCAATGGTGATCGCCGTCCTGGCATAATTGAAATCGTCGTAACCGCTGACAATCACAATCTTTGTATCCGGCAGCTCCTTCCGTACAATCTGGCTCAGCTCCAGCCCGTCCATAAAGGGCATACGGATGTCTGTTATCAGTACATCCGGCTTTTTCTCCAAAATCAGGGGCAGGGCCATCTCCCCGTCCCCTGCTTCCCCGCATAATTCAAACCCGTATTCTGCCCATGGGACCATCTGGCAGATGTTTTCCCGGATGACAATTTCATCTTCCACTAAAAATACTTTTACCATTTCACTCCCCCGCATAATCCTTGGGGAAGCCGTCCTGCACCTTTGCCATTGCCAGCAAAGATGCTTTGTTCAGTTTGCATGGCTGTGAATGGACTCGTATTCATTGGGTATCCCTCCATTTCTTTTTGGTTGCATTTTAACATTAGAGGGGGTGGGAAGTCAAATACTCCACAGCAAGCTACGGGGCATGGCGTATTTTCCCATTATGGCACCCCTGTTCAGGCGGCTATTCTGAAACCTTACTGTTTCCACGTTCCCAAAATCGTGCTATAATAGGGAATCATTTGATGAGTTTACCGGGCAAATAAGAAGGAGGGATCTCATGCTTGATGCAATACCTAACGCAGAACAAATGGAAACTTTAGTTGGAAACTCTTTATATGGGATATGGAACAAATTATGTGCTTTCATTGATGAACAATACGATATGGATTGTCTGTGGAATAAAGGCGGCAAAGCATGGACATATGAATATAAATACCGCCGGGGCGGCAAAACCCTATGTGCATTATATGCACGGGAAAACTGTATCGGGTTTATGGTTATCCTGGGAAAAGAGGAACGCTTAAAATTTGAAAAGGATAGGGAAAATTACTCAGAGGAAGTCCAAAAAATTTATGATGGAACCCAAACTTACCATGATGGAAAATGGATGATGTTTGAGCCAACAGACACTTCCCTGTTTGACGATTTTATCAGGCTATTGAAAATTAAAAGGAAACCAAATAAAAAACATTAAAAACATTTTGGAAACTGGATTTCAGAAGCGCCAGGGAAGGGGTACAGGGAGATACAGCAAAATCTATGGATATTACAAACCCCACGGAACCGTTGGAATACCCTATGCATGAATTTAAAGAAGGAAACATCCATGTCCGGCTGCAAATCAATGGTGTGGAACATACTGTGTCAGAAATTTATATCCAATAATTGATAAAGCCAGCCAGGGCAGCGGGCAGTTCAAGGATGGGGACAATCCCTTTTATCCCAGCCTTGAACCGCCCGCTGCCCTGCTGGCTTACCGTATATCATCAGTGCACTTTACAACTTAAAGAACTTCATCTCCTCCTCCATCCTGTCCGACATATTCCGCAAGCTGTTGGCCGCTCCCGCCAGCAGTTGGATCGTATCATTCAGTTCCTCCATAGAAGCTGTCGTCTGCTGTGCAGAAGCCGCATTTTCCTGCGAAAGGGCAGAAAGGTTGCTGATAACCTCCACCACGGTCTTTCTGGATTCATCACAGACATGGGTCCTCTGCTCAATCATGGACGCCCCTTCCCGTGAATTGTTAATGCCAGTTTCCACCTCCACAAAATGGCTCTGGGTAGCAACTAATTTTTCCCGCTGGTCTATAATGATTTCTTCCACTTCCTTCATGATTTCCACCGTCATCTCTGAATCCTCCAGCAGGGAATTGATAACGTCCGTAATCGTCTGTGCGGAGTTGCTGGACTCGTCTGCCAATTTCTGGATTTCAGAAGCAACCACTGCAAAGCCCTTGCCAAATTCCCCTGCCCTTGCAGCTTCAATGCTGGCATTTAACGACAGCAGGGAAGTCTGGCTGGCAATGGAAGAAATAATATCCACAGCGGCACGGATTTTCTGCGCCGATTCGTTGGTAGCATATACCTGCGCGCCAATTTTCTGGATGGCTTCATTCGTGCGGTCGGTGGACGCCGCCAAGCCCTTCATGATTTCTGCAGAAGTATCCCCGGCCTCCTTCATCGTTTTGGAAGTGTCGTTCAATTGGCCCACATCTTTTACAATGCTCTCAATCACAGACCCCATATCCATAATCTGCCCGGAGGCTGTTTCAATTTCCTCGGATTGGGTAGCCGCACCAGAGGAAATTTCTTCCACTGCCCTGCTGATTTCCGTAGCATTTTCATTGACACGTTCCGCCATTTCATCCAGCGACTGGCCAGATTCCATCAATTCCCCAGAGGACTGCTGGATATGCTTGATAATAGTTGAAAGCTTCTGGACCAAATCCTGCAAGGCCAAAGCAATGCCGCCCAGCTCGTCCCGGCGTCCCAGCAGCTTTTGGTCTACCTCCACATTCAGGCTGCCCTCCGCAAGCTGCCGGAGCACCTCCTCCTCCTTGCGGATCGCCTTTGCAAGGGTTCTTGAAAAATAATAAATCACAACGCTGGCCAGCAAAATAATGGCAATATTCAGCACTGTTATCTGCACCAGCTGCTTATCGATATATTCTTCAATCCCATTGCTGTGTTCCCCGGCAAAAACCATCCCTACAACAGAGCCGTCACTATTTTTCAGCGGCCTGTAACAGCAAAAATAAGGCTCCCCATTAATAATCATGCCGATATCCGTAAATTCAAACCCGTCCTGCAGCACTATTTTCGCCACTGTTTCCGAAACCTTCGTCCCAGCCATGTTTTCCCCGGTATCATGGTCTAACAACGTTGTAACCATGCGGGTATCCCCCCAGCAAACGGTGAGGTCAATATCAGAAAAGTCAGCAAAAGCCTGAAATGCATGCAGGTCATTGGAAATGCTGCGTTCCCCTTTGTACAGTTCCCCGCCTTCTACATGGTAATCCCCTTCCGCTGAAACGTTAAGCGCTTCTTCCAGCCCTACCGTAATGTCCTCCAGCCGTTTGATGGCCTCGTCCCTCATGCCTTTGCGGATTGTCCGTGAGGAAAATGCAGCCTCTGAAACTGCAAGGATCAGCATAGGGATAAACCCGATTGCCACAATTTTCATCATAATGCCAAATTTTGCTTTTTTCCTTTGTACCGTTCCTTTTTTCAACCATCTTCCCTCCCTGATTTTATGTTCCATGGTACGTTTGCCCATGGCTTTTCTATCCATCCATTATAACGTTTCAGTGTCCCCGATTCAACAGCCAATTCCATTTTTTGCGTTTTTTAGGGAATTTTGCAAAATTTTAACGCTATGCTGTCATATGGCTTCTATCCGTTTCCTCAATTCCAATACCTTGCTGTCTATCTGCTCAATGGCATTTGCATATTCTTTCAGTTCCCGGCTGATATTTTTGGCTTCCCGGTTTTCCTTCTTGTACTGCAGCTGGTAATCTAAGCCTGCCCAGTAGTCCATAGCCCCGGTCCTAAGCTGCACTTCTATTTTCATCCACCGCACTTCTTCCTGAAGGGAAACGGGCACCTGGAAAATCAAGTGCAGGCTGCGGTAGCCGCTTTTCTTGGGATTTTTGATATAGTCTTTTCTTTTCACCAGGCGCATGTCCCGCTGGGCGCACAGCATTTCCCCTATCTGGTACAAATCATCTGTGTAGGTACAGACCGCCCGGACGCCTACCACGTCGTTGACATGCTCCTCCATAGCGCGGATGCTCTCCTCGATCCCTTTTTTGCGCAGCTTGGCCGCAATGCTGTCATAGGATTTAATCCTGCTGGAATAGCTGTGTATGACTTTCCTTGCGCACCGCATGCCCAATTCCGCATTTATCATCTGCAGTTTGGCATTCATCAGGCTGATGCCCCACTGGCATTTTACAAAAAAATCCTCCTGCTGCAAAAAATCCTTTAAATCCATAATTTCCTCCAAAATGAAATATCCTGTACTTTTTTACCACCCTGGCATGTTACGCGAAACGCCTTTTCTTATGCAGGGGCATCCTAATCATAATATTATTTTCCCCTTATTGTTATAGCACAAAGCCCCGCAAAATCCTGTCGCAATATGCCCTTACCATACCCAATTTTCCCTTTACAAAGCGGTTCTTACTTTTTATAATGGTGGAAATACAGAAAATTTGCCATCTATTGATATATGAAAATTACCCAGATCGGAGGCTTTTGCCATGCTTACCTATTCCTTTTCTGATATAGGCCCTGACAGCCTGTACGAATATTTGTATAAATGCATAAAAAATGACATTTTGGCAGGGACGCTTTCCCCCGGGGACAGGCTCCCCTCCAAGCGCAGCTTTGCCAAGCACTTAAATATCAGCACCATCACGATTGAAAATGCATATGCCCAGCTTCTGGCAGAGGGCTATATCTATTCTATTCCCAAAAAAGGCTATTATGCCGCAGACATTGCCGCTGGGGCAATCCCATCCCCTGCCGCCCCTGCCCCTAAGCCTGTGACGGAACAAAAAGAAGAAACGTATTTTGCAGATTTCACCAGCAGCCAGACCCATCCCGATACGTTCCCTTTTTCCATCTGGGCAAAATTAATGCGGGAAGTCATCGGGAGCCGCAGCCCCGACTTAATGAAAAACTCCCCCAGCGGAGGCATTTTTCCCCTCCGCAAGGCCATTGCCGTGCATTTAAAAGAATTCCGGGGCATGGATGTGCAGCCGGAACAGATTATCGTAGGGGCGGGGACGGAATACCTGTATGGGCTCCTCATCCAACTGCTGGGCCATGGGAAGGTTTATGGGGTAGAAGACCCGGGCTACCAGAAAATTTCCGCCATTTACAGGAGCAACCATGTGGCCTGCCGCCATGTCCCTATGGACAAGCATGGCATCTGTATTGGGCGGCTGGAGGAGCTGGGGGCGGATATTGTGCACATTTCCCCCTCCCACCATTTCCCCACAGGGATTGTCACCCCCATCAGCCGCAGGTACGAGCTCCTTGGCTGGGCGGCTTCCTCTGGCTCCAGATACATTATTGAAGACGATTATGACTGTGAATTCCGTTTTATGGGAAAGCCCATCCCTTCCCTCCAGAGCATTGACGTGATGGAAAAAGTGATTTACATGAATACTTTTACAAAAACGCTGGCCTCTACCATCCGCATCAGTTATATGGTCCTGCCCGGGCGGCTGATGAAACGTTTCCATGAAACCATGGGCTTTTACTCCTGCACGGTATCAAATTTTGAACAGTACACGCTGGCGCAGTTCCTTGAATGCGGGCATTTTGAACGGCATATTAACCGGATGCGGAACTTTTACCATGGGCAGCGGGATTTGCTTTTGGGATATTTAAAAAGCAGCCCCCTGTCCCCCCATATTACAATTATGGAAGAAGACGCAGGGCTGCATTTCCTGATGTGCGTAGATACTTCTTTGCCGGATAAGGCAATCCTCCAAAAAGCCAAGTCCCTTGGCCTGCGGCTTACCTCCCTTTCCCAGTACTACTACAGGGAGGAGGATACAGCCGTGCCAGGGACAGCGGAACCTGGCGGTGAAGCATCCGGGCATAGGGCCATGGAACATATTTTTATCATGAATTATTCTTCCATCCATCCCGATCATATGGAAGAAGCGATTGCACGTCTCTGTCAGGTGTTTGGCGCCGCATAAGGCATAGGTTTACAGCTTTATCACTTTGTCTATTCCAGGGAATGGATAAACAGGCCGCTCCGCAGCTTTGGCTCAAACCATGTGGACTTAGGCGGCATCAAAAGCCCTGCGTCCGCCACTGCAAAAAGCTCCTGGATGGAGGTGGGGAACATGGCAAAGGCTGCCACGCAGTCCGTATTGCACCGCTGTTCCAGCCCTTCCAGGCCCCGGATGCCCCCTACAAAATCTATCCTGCTGTCCGTTTTCGGGTCCTTTATCCCCAGTACAGGGGCAAACAGCCGGTCCTGTAAGATGGACACGTCCAGCCCTGCCACCGGGTCATTTGGGATATCCTCCGGGCGGATGGCGCAGTGATACCATTCCCCGCCCAAATACATAGAAAAACAGCCCTTTTTCTCCGGCTTTCCCGCCTTCTCAGCCTTTCCCACTTCAAAGCGTTCCGATACTTTTTCCAAAAATTCCTTTTGGCTTAAACCGCCCAAATCCTTTATCACCCGGTTATAATCCATAATCATAAGCTGTTCATCCGGGAACAGCACAGAGAGAAAATAATTAAATTCCTCCTCCCCGGTATAGCCCGGGCGCTGCTCCCGCCGCATCTGCCCTACCCGCACTGCCGAAGCTGCCCGGTGATGGCCGTCCGCAATATATATTTCCCCAATCCCTGAAAATGCCTGCTGTATGGCTGCGACCTGATTTTCTTCAGAAATCACCCATACCCTGTGGCAGATTCCGTCTTCTGCTGTGAAATCATAAAGCGGGCCGTCTTTTTTTACACTGCTAACAATCTCATTAATGCTGGGGTTGGAACGGTAAGCCAGGAAAATCGGCCCCGTCTGGGCATTGCAGGCGTCCACATGGCGGATCCTGTCCTGTTCCTTTTCTGCCCTTGTATTTTCATGCTTTTTGATAACCCCTGTTTCGTAATCGTCAATAGAAGCGCAGGCTACAATCCCGGTCTGTGACCTGCCCTCCATTGTCAGCTCATAAATGTAATAGCACCGTTTGCCTTCCGTGATAAAAGAGCCGTCCTCTACCATCCCCCACAGGGTATCATGGGCTTTCTGGTAGACCGCAGGGTCGTAAGTGTCTACGGTATCTGCCAACTGGGTTTCTGCCCGGTCTACCCGCAAAAAGCTCTCCGGGTTTCGTTCTACGGCTGCTTTGGCTTCCTTGCGGCTGTACACATCGTAAGGGAGCGCCGCTATTTTCTCTGCCCGTCCCCTGGCGGGCCTAATTGCAAAAAAAGGTCTGATGATTGCCATTTATATTTCCTCGCTTTCTCTGGCTGCTGTTTGGCTGTAGTATGTTCAGGCATATCCATACATGGCTTTACCTGGCAGAACTGCATATGGGCCGCAATGCACATTTTCTTATACGCCGTTCTTTGCACATAAATCATTCAGGCAGCATTCCCCGCAATGGGGGCTGGTCCTTGCTGTGCAGACGTCCCGGCCATGGTATACCAGCCGATGGCAGAACCCGCTGCCTTCTTCCGGCGGTATCAGTTTCCACAGGGCCATTTCCACTTTTTTTGGATCCTTCATATTGTCCACAAGCCCTATCCTGTTTACTAAGCGTATGCAGTGGGTATCTGTTACAATAGCAGGTTTCCCGAACACGTCGCCCATTATCAGGTTCGCACTTTTCCTGCCTACGCCGGGAAGCTTCAGAAGGGCGTTAAAATCGTCTGGGACCTTCCCGCCGTACTCCTCCTGAAGCATTTTCATGCAGCCGCTGATATCCCGGGCTTTGCTGCGCCCTAACCCGCAGGGCCTGACAATAGCTTCTATTTCCTCTACTGGAGCGGCCGCCAGCGACTGCACATCCGGATACTTTGCATAAAGGCCCTGCACCACCACATTTACCCGGGCGTCTGTGCACTGCGCTGCCAAGCGGACGCTTACCAAAAGTTTCCACGCCTGGTTATAGTCCAGGGTACAGCCTGCATCAGGATATACCTGTTTCAGCCGCCCAACCGTTTCCAGCGCAAGTTCCTCTTTCGTCATTTTCATTTCCTCCATCCCATCATAGCTATGCATGGGACACTGTTTTTCTATTTGCCCAGAACTGTATCTATATGCCGTTTAATCCATTTCATATTCCATAATTGCACCTGTAGAAGCATTGACCTTGCTGCTGTATTCCCTGCCATTGGCATAAAATTCAATTTCATATTCCGCCACGCCGTCGTCCAGTTCCAGCTCAACCTTAGTGAAATTAACCTGGTCCGCAGTAAACCCTGCATGGTTCAGGACAGCTTCTTTGGCTTCCTCTGCAGAAATAGTTCCCTGCACATTCCCGGAAAGCTGTTCCACAGGTTCCTGGGAGCTTCCAAGGATAGCCCCATCTTCTGCGCTTATCTCATATTCGTACTTTGTAGTGCCCGTCACAAATTCAATATCATATTCTGCCCTGCCATCATCGTAATCCAGTTCTTCTTTGGTAAAAGTAACCCCATCCCCGGACAGGCCTGCATGTTTTACTGCTGCCTCTTTTGCTTCTTCCAAGCCTATTTTGGGCTGGTTTGCCAATCCAGCCTGGCCTTGCTGCTGGCTCCCTGACGCCTGCTGGCCCTGGTTCCCCTGCGCTTCCTGGCTGGCCTGGTTCCCTGTGCCCTGATTGCCCTGGCCTTCCGTCCCCTGGCTATTTTCATTCTCCGTACTTTGGCCACCCTGCACCTCCTGGCTGGCCTGGTTCCCTGTGCCCTGATTGCCCTGGCCTTCCGTCCCCTGGCTGGCCTGATTTTCCGTGTCCTGGTTTTCCTGTAAAGAGTTATCCTTCTGCATGTTTTTATTCCCGCATCCAGCAAGTGCAAGCAAGGACAGCATAATGATGCAAACAAACATGCGGCAGAAATTTCTTTTGTGACAGATAGATTTCCTCATACTTTTTACTTCCTTTCTTAAATTTGTAGTTTCCTTTCCTATTGTACAAAAAAAATCTGGTTTGGTAAAGAGGAATAATTTTTAAGGGAAGATCCAGGCGTTTTAAATTTTTGATGGTACTTGCTTTTTTCCGGGCAGGCATGGTATAATATACCTGCGCTGTTCCTTAAGCTGACAGCGCCGCCCCGGCCTATAATACCCCTGCCGGGGCGTTTCCTTAACAGCGCTGCTATGCGAAAACCGAATTTCTGAAAGTTTCCTTTACCTACTTTACATTTAACAGTTAGGCTTTCCATTTTTCAACTGCATTTATCTTCTTTATATAATATATTCACCACTTTACAAGTTTTTGATTAGCCCACATGTTTCAGGCACAGCTGTTTCAATGCTTTGGCAATGACATTTGATTTTATGTGGGTTTCGGTGTTTTGCACCAAATTAGCATAAAATACCTGTTGGCGTATCCGTCCACTGATGGCAAAGCGGAATTCCTGTACACTGCCACTCCTGAATACTCACCAACCTTCTCAGCAGAAAGGGTGAAATCCGCAACGATAAGCAGACGGCGCCCATGCTTTGCAGGCCTGCCCCTTTTCCCTGTTGGTTCAGGGGCAAGATCGTATATGGAAGAATCTGACCTTGCATTGGCCAATCAGGCCAAGGTTCGGGTATCCATCCACTATGGAGACAAGGTTCTGCTTTACATACCAACTGCCGCACAGGATGATGACATTCTTCTGGCAGAATTCCCGCATTACCTGCCGCACCATGGATGCTGCAAGCGAAAGCTTTGACTCTTTTTTCTGCCACATACGGTATCCAAGCGGGACGGCAAGATAAGAAACTTTCTGCCGGTTCCAGACAGGGACGCAGGGCATGATGCTTACAAAGCAGTGTCCGTTCAGATAGTTGGAGCCATTATGCGCTGCATGGCCAAAAAGTTTTGATACATCCTCGAACTTGATCCCGAATTTAGAGACCCTGGTGTCATCTATACACAGGAATACCGGCTGTAGCTGAAGGCTGTCAGGGATAAGCCGCAGTGCAAGCCTGGATGTATTACCCAGGCGGTTAAATGTCGACGAAATTTAAGCAAGTAAAAACGCCGATATTTAACCGCCGGAGTAATAACATTCATAAAAACGGAAAACCGGCTTTGGCATAGGAGCAGGCATAATAGAAAGCATTCAGGGTTTTCAGCGTTATGCCCGATAAAAAGTGTCTGTATAAGGGACGGATGGAATCTGCGGATTCCATTGCCAGCATGGACAGCACAAGCAGAAAGAGGGTTTCAGCCGCCGGAGCCGGGAATGTGGAAAAATATGCAGAAAAGTATTTATTAAGCCTACCAATTATGTCATTCTTTTTCCCCAATCTTTTTGCACATCCATATATGCGGGCAGTTTTCGTCTAAGTCCATTTTTCCACAACAAGAATATCCATGTTTTTCATAGAATTTTCTGGCTTTATCTTGTGAATGCAGGAAAATCTGTATTCCACCAATTCGTCTTATTTCGTCCTCTGCCGATACCAATAATTGCGAACCAATATTTTGACCTCGATATTGCTTAATTACAGCGATACGTCCGATAACATATTCTTTATATGACGACTGAAAAAAACGGCATGTCGCTATTGGAATTTCTTTGTCATACAAAACTAAATGTGTTGAGGATTTATCTATGTCATCAAATTCATTTTTAAACCCTTGTTCCTCCACAAAAACTTTTTTCCTAATTTCATATGACTCTTTGGGTAATTCAGTATAAAGTTTAATAATCATTTCTCCTCCTTGCAAAAGCAAAAGGCATTCAAAAATTAACCTTGTAACACATTTCTGTGCCGTACCTACGGTTAATTTTTGAATGCCTTAATAGTAAATTTATCCGGTGATAAATTACCAGCGACTATTTTTGCATATTATAGCAGGCATTTCGATTAAAGTCAATTATTTTTGGAATAGCGGGGTCACTGTCTATATATTTTTAGTTGTTACTTTACTGCACATGAGCATTCGCGCCGGATTGCGATAGGTAAGCCTACAATTTCAAATGTTTCCGGCTTTTCCCGCGCTTAGCACCGTACATGCGGCTTTCACCGCACACGGCGCCCCATCGAATTTAGAAATTTTACGTTTTAAACATAACTTACACACTTCGTTACAGCATTAAAAGATTGGTTATGCGATTACAGGCGTTCCTGCCAGTTTTTCCTCGCTGCTCAAACCTACAAAATATATGGATGGTTCCTATGTCAGCGACTTCATAACGGAATTAACTGGCATTTCAAATGATATGCTAGCTAATGCCCCAGATACTACCCAGACACTTAAAGACTTTTTTCCTTTTTGGGAAATGATATATGAATGAAACCAGATAAGGAGAAAACTCAAAATTTTGTTTAAGACAACAGACACAAGAGTGTGGGGTGAATATTTTATCTGGAGATAACAGAAAATGGCAAATATATTATTTGAGGAACTGGGCGGCAAATACGAACGGAAAGGCGATTATCTAATTCCATGTATAGCTTTACCCGCCAAAGAAGAACAGCCGATAGGCACATGGGGACAGCGGCATCTGGACTATCTGAAGCAGTACCGCAAGGTTACATACACGAGTCTTCTCACAAGCAACTCAACGCCTACCTTGCCAACATTGACAGGCAGGCACAGGAACGCTCCCACAGGCTCATAGAGGGTATGAAACAGGCACAGGGCCAGAACGCCTAAAGGAAAAAATGCCTTAGAATGGACAGGACGGCTAGGTAACATAAGGGCCTGTGCCAGAGAGATTGTAAACGGGGAAATCATTTTTGCATAAGTACAAAAAGGCGGCAGAGAAATCTTGCCGCCTAAAAATTTTCCAAAAAGGTCTTGCTTGTTACGTTGCGTAATGATTTATAATACGTTTCAGGAGGTAAAGGACTATGGCAAAATACAGGGCAATTCCAGATGGATATATGACAGTTGGAGAAGTTGCGAAGAAAATGGGAACAACTGTCCGAACTTTGCAATATTACGACAAAGAGGGATTACTCTCTCCATCAGCAGAAAGTGAGGGTGGGCGCAGGCTTTATACGGATAAAGATTTAGTTACACTTCATCAGATTTTGTCCTTGAAATCATTAGGATTTTCTTTGGATGATATAAAGTGCCGCTTAATTTCTTTAGAAACACCGACTGATGTGGCAACTGCCCTTACCGAACAGGCAGATAGCATACGAGAGAAAATAGAACAGCTAACAGATTCTTTGACAGCAATCGAACAGTTAAAAACAGAAGTGTTACAAATGCGGACAGTCAATTTTAAGAAATATGCAGATATTATTGTCAATCTGCAAATAAAAAATGACTCTTACTATCTTATTAAGCGTTTCGATGACGATATGCTTGACCATATCCGTAATCAATTCGACAGAGAAAGCGGTTTGGATTTTATGGACAGATTTAATTGTTTGAGCGATGAAATCGTACAACTTCAAAAGGAAAATGTGCTCCCCGAAAGTGAAAAGTGTCAGCAGGTTGTAAAAGAATATTGGGGCTTGATTATGGAATTTACAAACGGCGATATGAGTATGCTGCCGAAATTGATGGAAATAGGCAATATTGATACTGCTACAAATGCATGGGAAGAAAGACAAAAAATAGTAAACGATTATTTAGAGCCAGCTTTGCAAGTTTACTTTTCAAAACTCGGAGTAAATCCGTTTGAGTCCAGCTAATAAATGTCAATAGGTAAATGAAAAATATTTTTCTTCTAAAAAAGGGCAGACTTTCCCCTTGGTGAAAATATCATTTTTCAAAAAGATATTGATTCGTTGGATTTGCAGTGTTTTATGCAGCTATGTCGCATTTAGCAGCATTGTATTGTTTGATATGTTCCTGCGGAGTAATGATTTCAAAAGGCTTGTTATCTCTGAGCATTGCAAATATTATGTTGCATACCTTGTGTGAAACAGCACCCATTGCCACAAGCTTGGGTTTTGCTCCACATTTTTTGAGATAGTAATCCCGGAGTACTGGATTTTTAGCTTCACCTGTACGGGATACACTGATGCTTTGTAAAGTTAGTGTATGAACAACCCGTCTGGCTATGGCAGAGCCTCTTTTGGACATTTGGATTTTGGTACCTTCAAATTTGCCGGATTGTTTTACTGACGGATCAAGACCAAAGTAAGCAAAAAGTTGTTTTGGTTTTGAAAATGCAGAAAAATCACCAATCTCCCCCATGAGGGATATGGCAGATAAGAAACCGGCACCTTTGAATGTTTCGATCAAGTGAATCTGTTTCACAAAATCGGTATCTTCATTAGCATTTACGAGTTCGTGCATTGCTTCTAGAATGCTGCCGATTTCTTCATCATATTTGCGGATGAAGCTGATATAGAGCCGAATCCGCTTGATGTTGCTGTCAATGATGTAACCGAACTCATTTGCTTCATGAGCAGCCTGGATAATGGCATTATACTTGTTCTGGGCATATGTAAGCCCAAAACGGGCAGTTGACTTGATGATACCAATAATCTCTTGTTTGTCTGCTTCAATAAAAGCAGATGGAGAGGAATAAGTTTCCAATAAGGTAAGGGATGTATTAATTGTAACCTTGGAGAAAATACCAAGATATTGTGGAAATGCCATGCGAAGTTCACCTTGGAGTTTGTTCACGTAAGCGCTGCGGTTATCCATTAAGTCATAGTATTCACGACATAGATTACGACAGTTCAAAGCAAGGTCAGAAGGCATGAGAGAAACCTTTAAATCAGGTTTCAAACCAACCAAAGCCGCTTTTTTAGAATCAAAACGGTCATTATGTACTTTTCGTATGTTGATATTTGTGCTATTCTTAGTGATGATAGGATTGATAACTGAGCAGTTAAAACCCTTATCACGAAGATAGCAGAAGAGTGGGTAATGATAAATTCCCGTGGATTCCAGGAAAATGCGACTTTCCAAAGAATACAGCTCTTCTGCTTCTTTTATTTTAGAAACAGCGGTTGTAAGGGAACTCATTTTGTTGTGTAGGATTTTATAAGGTTTTCCTACAAACTGTTGGTTTGGAAGTGCGATAGACATCCATGAGAAGTCAGCACCGACATCAATACCAACAGAGATGAATAGATCCTCAGGATTAAAAATAACTTTGTTTGGCATGGGTGAAAGCTCCTTTCTGATAGGAATCCATTTCCAATCTGGCAGGTACACAACCTAGCGTGTTATACGGGTATCGCCTTCCGGTTCCCAACCAGCTAAAACATAAAACCCTGTCGAATGGACTAATTGACTCACTTGTAGGTATAGGCTGATGAAAATCAGCTTCCCAAGGAGGTGAACATTCTTTATCCTATCCTAAGGGATAATACCTTATGTTTCATCTGGTGTCTATCAGGAACCGTCAGACATGATAATTATTTTTGGATAACATCTGATGAAGGAAGAACACCTTCTTCTGTTATCTGATTTAAAGAAACTTATTAAACAAGTAGTCTTGATTGACTACACCATTATTATACTAGGAGGCGGAATGATGAACCATGTAATACAAGTTAATGGGTTAAGGAAAAGCTATGGTAACCATATTGTTCTTAAGGGACTTAATTTTCAAATCGAAAAAGGAGAAGTATTTTCTCTGCTTGGCGTAAATGGAGCAGGAAAAACGACATCTCTGGAATGTATCGAGGGTTTGAAGAAATACGACAGCGGTACAATTATCGTAAAAGGGAAAATGGGTATTCAGCTGCAATCATCATCTTTGCCCGCCCACATCAAACCTATGGAGGCTATAAAGCTGTTTGCAAAATGGAATACAGCAAAGATTGACTATTCTATGCTTCATACTCTTGGTATCAAAGAAATTGAGAAAAAGCAGTATGCCCAACTATCCACAGGGCAAAAAAGACGTCTACATCTTGCCCTTGCGCTTATCAGCAATCCAGATATTATTTTCCTCGATGAGCCGACTGCGGGACTTGATGTCGAGGGCAGGCTTTTGCTCCATGAGCAAATCCACAAGCTCAAATCACAAGGAAAAACAATTGTCTTGGCAAGCCATGATATGGCGGAGGTAGAAACCTTATGTGACCGTATTGCCATTTTAAATCACGGAAATATTGTTTTTTGCGGCACAACTTCGGAACTTACAGACAAGATTGGAAAAAAATATTTTATCCATATCAAAACGCTGAGAGGGGACAGTACTTTTGAAACAGACAATATTGAAGATACTTTGATTTCTCTGCTTGGCGAGTTGAAACAAAAGGAAATTCACGTGTTAGATATTAAAGTTGACCGTGGCACACTGGAACAGCATTTTATGGAAATGACGAGGAGGGAAGCAGAATGAGTGGTTTTTTATATGGCGTTGCGTTACAGTTGAAATTGGATATACGAAGCAAATCTTTGTTAGTCACCTGCTATATCATTCCGCTTATATTCTTTCTTCTTATGGGCGGTATTTTCACTTCTGTTATGCCCGGTATGAGAAGTACGCTCAGCCAATCTATGATTGTGATGAGTGTTTCAATGGGGGCATTTATTGGACTGCCGCCATCGCTGATTGAAACTTATGGAAGTGACATAAACAAAATCTATAAAGCAAACGGAGTGCCTATCTATCTAGGCCTTGTTACAATGTTTCTTTCCACATTTATACATTTGATGATTGCCTGTGCTGTGATAGTACTGCTGTCTCCCGTGCTATTTGAAGCAGTTTTGCCAGCACAACTTCCGATTTTCTTTTTTGCACTTGCCATATATATTATTGTGTCATTAAGCATTGGAAGTATTTTAGGATTGATTATAAAAAATCAAGCGAAATTGACGATGACAGCGCAGTTAGTGTTTCTGCCTTCAATTATGCTTTCGGGGATTATGTTCCCTATTGATTTGTTACCCGATTTTCTTAAAATGACCGGGCGTATTTTCCCCGCTTCCTGTGGATACCGGTTGATGTTGGATAAGGGCTTTTGCCTTGAAAATCTGTGGTATCTAATCCTTGTCTTTTTTATGGCGGTAATTGTATGTGGAATACTTTTGAAGAAACAGAAATCAAAATAGTTGGGTGATAACCGTATGGATAAAAATGAATGGATACTTTGCCCCATTCGCGGCGGCAAAACCCGAGACAGAATCAGAGAAGATACGGTTTTAAAAAACTATCCTCTTTACTGTCCGAAATGCAAGCAGGAAGCCTAAATTGATGTAAAGAATTTACAAATAACAGCCATACAGAGCCAGACGCTTAAGACACAGAGCCAATGAACAAAAGCCAAGGGTATGTTTTTAAAGGCTACCCCGAAGCAATCACTAAATACATGTCCAGGGCAGAAAAAAATTAGGAATTCCAGAGGAAGCTATCTTGAGGATGGGGGATGGGAAACCGCCCATCCTCAAGATAGCTGTGTACCGCCATTCCATGATGGAAAAAGAAGAAACCGCGAAACGGGAAGCATCTGGCAGGTTGGAAAATCTCCTACTTAACCCCAAAACCCTATGACAAATTCCATGACAAAAAATGCTATTCCTACCCATCATATGGCATTGATACATGTGATAAAAGAAAGAATAAAAACAGCGGAAATCCTTGATTCCACAATGATTTCCGCCGTTTTTACTATTTATGCCATACTCGATGCGACAGGATTTGAACCTGCGACCTCTGCGTCCCGAAATTTGAAAATGTTATTCTTCTACTCTTTGTAATGATAAAATCCCTTTATTTTTCAGTCTTTTCCCTCATTATGTTTTTTCTACCTCTTGCAATTTTGACTAACATTTTCCCATTTTGTTAGTCAAATATTAGTCATATCCCAGCAGCTTATTTATCCTCCCAAACGCTTTCATTAACGACGCATTATACATTGTTTCATATTCCTTTTGGAGCTGCCTGTATTCTTCCATCAGTGCATCATACTTTGCCCATCTCATATAGCGTGGCTTCGGGATATGCCATAAATCTTGTATGGGTAAATCAGGGTGGTCTACTTCCCAGTCAACATACTGTAACTTTTTCACCACAAGCCAGTACATTTTCCTCCGTATAAGGGAAAGACCGCTCCGCTGTTGGATTCCATAGTTGAGCCTGGCGCACTTCCGGCACTGGTACAGCCCGTCCTTCTTGTAGAGGTGCCTGACGCGCTTTTGGCACTTAGGTCATAGGAAGTACAGCCTGTATGACAAACCGTCCACATTGGGCACTTTGGACAGCCCTAGAGGGTATTCCCGGCCGTTATGGCTTATTCTTGCCGTATCCTCCATAAGGTTATAATAAATCTTGCCGCCCATGACAAGATAATGGTATTCTCCATAATCTGATAGGCGTTCGAACCAGTCCGCATATTGAAGCAGTCTGAAACTGTCAATCCGGCAGTATTCCTCTACCCTGCCGTGCGTCCTGTTATGCCCTCCGGAATTATAGTTGCCCATCCTGCCCCACTTCCTTCCCCGCCAGCATATCGTCCAGGATGGCAAGGGTGAACTTCCTGTATGCGTAGAAGCTGTTCCGGCAGCATGGCATCATTTCCGCTTCTCCAAGCTCCCACTTAACCGCCATCCTGTCAAACGACTTCCCTTCCATGATGGAAGAGACAATCCACTCCGCTATGCGCGGTTCTGCCTGTCTTGCCGCTTCCTGCACTAAGTCTACATACTTCCCTTCCCTGCATTCATTCAGCAATGCTTTTGCCCGGCCTGCTGTCAGGCCATATCCTGCATAGCTTTCCTGCATCCCATAGCCACCACGTTTCCTGCGCATCCCTATCCACTCCTATACAGAAATCCCCTGCCGCCGTATGGAAGCAGGGGGGGGAGATATCCACTTTGCTGCCTATGCTTTACTAGCTACCTTTGCCATTGCCGTTTGCTGTGCCTGGTAATAAATAGCTTTGGCCTTATTCTCCAGGATAAACGCATCATAGCAAATCCTGCCCTCCACCAGAGATCCGCTGATCCCTGGCGGGTCTGCATGAATCTTGTAATCCTCCAGCTTTGTCGGTGCAACCGTGGCGCATGGATGGGCTATCATGAAGCCGAAGTCTGCCGGGAGCCTGGTTGCTGGTATTTTAATGACTGACAGGCCATCAATCATGGCGATAACACCCTTAATACGCAGTTCGTTAGCAATGTCCGTCTCCATCACAATATCCTTGCACTTCTTCATCAAGACATATACATCTGGCGTAACAGTCAGATACCGCCCTGTCTCCGGCACTTCCGCATTATCCAATTCGTTGTTGCCCTTGATGATTTCATCGTAGATATTTTCTGCTGTAATAGAAACTGCCACTGGTTTATGTCCTGCCCCAGCGCACATCACGCCGTACACATAGCTGTCCACCTCTGGAATGACCACCTGCCTTTGCTGCCTTGCCAGTGCGGATGCCGCCGCTAACTGCTGTGCAGTTTCATCGTTGTCCAGCTTGTCAATGGCAAATGTGAAGGAACGGTCTTTCTTAAGCATAAATTCTTCTGTACTCGCGTCCAAGTCCTCAATCGTGCCATACCTGCTCCCGGTAAAGCCGCTTGCCGGGTTCCTATTGTAATCAGCCATTTCACTTGTGCCAACTTTAAAAATCTTGATAGAGTGCGCTCCCGACCATGAAAAATCCTGATTGGTAAGAAGCGATTTCTTGCTTTCTGTGCTGAAAATTTCATCCGTATAAGGCTGAAACTGTGTTACTAAACTAATTGCCATATATAATATGCTCCTTTACAAATTCATGGCCTGCCGAATCAAATCCGTACCTGCCCGCCGCGGTTCTGACTTGTCCGTGAACTTCGGCGCAGATGCCGCCGCTTTCATCCTCGCTTCCATATCTGCCCTTTCCGCTTCAGATGGCGTGCGCTCCTTAATCAGTCCGTCAATGATATCTAAGGCCTTATTAAATGCTTCCTCGCTGCTGCAGTTCAGCGCATCCAGAATGTTTTCCGGGTATCCCCTGTCAATCAGTTTCTGGCGGCTGTCCAATCTAAATTCACGCTGTAAAAGCTCCTGTTCCCTTTTGGTGATTTCCTCGGATGATTTCGCCCTGTCCTTTGCAAGCCTGTCCTGCACGATACGGTTTACATCATCCTGCGTGAAGGTCTTTTCCCCTGCTCCTTGATTTGCGGCAGGGTCTATGTTCTGGTTTAAGTGTTCTGTATTCATGCTTATCCTCCTATTTTTACGCCATAGTAGGCTGTCTTCCGACAAACAGAAAAGGCATGAAAAGATTCCATTCCAAATGAAACCTTCCCACGCCTTGTGTATGGCTTCCGTCCAGCAGAACCGCTGTCCGGGGTACTCCAATATTCTGTTTGCCTTGTAGTTATTATAGCAGATTATGGGTGGCTTTGCAACGCTTATTTCGCGCGCGTTATAGTGTCATTAAATTCTTTCTTGCATCTGCTATACGTTCAGGTTTTGCCTAAATCAACGGCGAATTTACACTTTTCTGCGCATTTCCCTCTGGTATATTTACTTCCAGATAGGCACGCCTGTAACGCCCATTTCCAACCTTTTCTGCCTTGCACGACTTAGTTATCGGTTTTAGCAATTTAAGCACTGTATGGAGCTCCTGCGGCTCCTCATAGCTTATTTTTACCTTTACTGCCATTATACCACACTGCCTCCCTTCATTTCAACCAGCAGCGGCCTTTCCCTGTCTACCAACCCAAACAGCAGCCTGTAAAATGCATTTAAGTCCGGGCAGTCCCGGCTTTCTGCCAGAACCATGTACTTGCACCCCGCGTAGGTGTCAGCCCCCATCCCCCTTAAGACCTGCATCATCTCCATGGTTTCCTTCATTCCGCACCGCCTTTCCTTGCCTCTATGCCCCTTTTCTCCTGCTTCGGGGCTGCAAATAATATGTAGTTCTGCATCTCCTCTTTAGCCACCAGATAATGCCCATAGGAAAGCCTGTTATTATGCGCCGCCCCCATAAACCGCTGCTGTTCCCAACTTGCCCATTCCAGATATTTTTCTGCCTTCTGGTTGCCCTCCCTTGCCATGCATTTTAACTTGATATAGAGGCTGTCCACCTCGGCAACCATCCTCCTGTGCCTTCTCCTGCCCATGTCCAGCATAATCAGCTTCGGGCAGGTGAGCACGGAAAGGGGGATGCCGTTGTAACGTGCAATCCTGCTTAATTCCATCAATGCCAAGTCCTCCTCGCCCCGGAAAACCGCAAGCATCAGTTCCGGCGTTACCTCTGCAAGGCAATCCGTTGGCATTCCACCGTGGATTTCAACCAAATTCGGGTATCTGCACCCATCATACTTCCCCTCGCGCTTCTCTCTTAAAAATTGTGTGTAATAATCCATAATTTCCTATTCCCTTTCTGCCGGGAACCGTGGTATTATGTATTTGGATTTTCCTTTCACGGCTCCGGCTGTGCTTTGCCCTGTTGGTACTGTCAATACCAATGGGGCGTTTTAATATGTCGTGATATCTCCTGTGACACCAATACGCATACCTTCCCGGCTAACTGTTGCAAAACCGTCAATATACCTTTGCATGATGTCAAGCGTCACTTTCATCTCACCCAGATTGTTGTTGATTCCTTCCAGTGCATCCACCAGTCGGGTTAATAATTCTTCGTCCATGTGTTCTCCTTTCCTGATTCTCTCTATATATCCATGTACCATTTCCAACATTGCTTACCATTCCTAACCATTCCTTCTGTCATATAACCCATTATTAGCAATGGTTGGAAATGATTAGAAACAAAAGAAATGATTAAGGTATATATACAGAGATTACTCATTATTTGATTTGCACTTTTTGAATACATGAGGTTTTGAAGCCTGTCCCTTGCTAATTGTCCCATGCTCAATACCGTCAATCATATTCAATTGGTATTCAAGTTTTTTAATTTCATCTGATAACTGTCTTGGCGTGGAAATTATCTGTATGCCATGTTTCTCCGCAAATTCAATTAATTCCGTCATTCTCCCACGCCACTGCCCGGATTCTCCCAATGCCTTATTAATTGCCCTGACTATGGGATTGGAATGGTACTGCTTTAGGGCATCCATCTCCTGCATTTCTTCCAACGTCCCTACCTTTATCCATTTACAGTCCTGCATTTCGATTACAAAGGCATCACTGTCAACATCACGCCCACGTATGTATAACTTTGCCTGCTTATCAGAAACATTCTCTTTCTTCATTACCATCATCAAGTCTAATGCCCCTGTAAGCCCCCTTGTGCCTGATATGGAGAAGAACGGGTCATTAGGGTTGTCCATCTTGCTTGTATGGTGTATCAGCAGCATTGCGAGGTTATGCTTTTTTGCAAATGATTTCAGCTTGTTCATTTCTTTGTAATCATACCCATAGGCGCCGCCATCCCGATTGTTGTACTGCCCCCGGATGCACTGCAGTGTGTCCACTATGACAAGGCGCAAGTCAGACATGCTCTCATAGACAAGCTCCATCTGTTCTATGAACCCGTTAGACAAATCATTAATATCAATGCAGTAATTGAATGTGTTCGGCAGCCTGTCACCGTCAAATATGCGCTTTATCCTCGTTTTCATGCGGTTGTCGCTATCCTCCAAGGCAAGGTATAGGCAGTTGCATTTATTCGTGTCATACCCCAGAAATTTACGCCCCTGCGCCACGCAAAGGCACATAAGCAATGCAAACCATGACTTCCCAATTTTGGGGTCTGCCGCAAGCATTGACAATCCGGGGGATAACATATCATTGATGATAAAGTCAATCTTTTCCACATGCTCCAAGTCAATCATGCCCCCTTTCATGAGTATTGGTATCTCTGTCGGCTTCTTTGGCTTAATTACGCCATGTTCCGTAGTAATCAGTTTGCGCCTGTTAAGTTCTCTAACAACACTATTAAGCCTTTGTTGCTCATCTGCTGCAAGTGTTCCGTTTCCTTCTGTTTCCGTTTTTCCTCACCTTCTTCCTGTTTTTTCTTCCAACGTTTTTCACATTCCAGCCGGTACCAGTGCGCCACAGGCCTAATTTCGGCTTTATAGGCCGCTTCATACTCTGTAACCCAATCATTGTAATACTGCCTTGCCCTGCTGCATCCGGCTTGTTCCAGAGCAGCTATCGCCTGTTCTGCAAACCCGGGGCAGCTAATCTCATTGGAGTATATGCTCCTAATGAACCCTTTCGTCAGGCGCATCCCCGGCCGGATGCCCGCAAGCAGTTCCTCTCTGGATGCCACCTAGTTGCCCTCAGGTTCCCCAGTATTCAGGTAATCCACCAGCCTGTCCCAGTTAAGCAGGTACTTGTTCCCTGCCCTGATATGCGCAATTTTGCCGTTAATGCACATCTTCCGCAGCCAGTCATAGCTTACCCCTGTCCTGCTGGATGCCTCCTTAAGCGTTACCATCTTCACTTCCTGTCCCATCTGGTTTCCCTCCATTCTGCCGCGCTTCGTCAATCATGTGCATAATCTCATTGTGGCGTTGCGTGAACTCTTTGCTACCTACGCCAAGCCGTTTTTCTTCTGCTTCTACCATTGCGTCAAGTTCTTCCTCCGTCATAAGATCACTACCTTCTTCCATTGTCAAACGGTTCTGTAACACTCCTGATTTTAATTTTCCTCTCTGGCCCCTCTGGAATCTCATAGATATTTTTCACATATTCCTCTGACACCATGAACGGTGTTTCTCCGTCCTCACAATCAGGATTGTAAACCACGTCAATTCCAATTGTTACATTATCAATCTGCCGCTCTAATTCCATCATCATGCCGCTATCCTCTGCATTGATTCCTGTGAGAACCTCCGCTACTGTGAACCCCTCTAATAACTTCTCGTTTACCTCTGCATAATCTCTGAATACTTTCTTTGCCATTGTCTGTTTTCTCCTTTCTTTAGTCCTCAATGATTACAATGTCTTTAGCTGAAAAATCCAATGCCTTACAAATTGCCGGAACGACCTTAACTCTGCCCACCCGGTTGCCGTTTAGTGCATTAGATACAGCCTGTTGGCTCACGCCCCCGGCTTTGGCAATCTCTGTTACAGTAGTACCCTTTTCAGCCATTGCCAGGTAAATCTTTTTTGTGTCCAGTTTAATTTTCATGTGTTCTCCTTTCTTTATATTCATTTTTGAATATTTTTTCTTGACACCACTATAATACTATTCTATAATGAATATGTCAAGAAAATATTTTCATTTCTGAATATTTTATGATATAATACTTTTCAGAGGTGAAAATATGGGAATAAATGAAGTGATACAGATAGGAAGTAGGATAAAAAAATATAGAAAATCAAAAGGAATTACGCAAAAAGAAGTAGCAAGACTTGCTGGAATACCATATTCAACATATTCTAACTATGAAAACAATAATCGTGAACCAAATGAGGAGCAATTACGAAAAATCGCTTCTGCATTATGTACTTCAGAAGCTGAATTGTTAGGTTTAACAAAAGAGGAATTTTTAAAACCATTAAGCGATGAAGTTGCATATCTCAACTTCTTGCTATCATTGGGATATGAATATGTTGATACATTTTATGATAATGAAGATGGATATGATAGATGTATCTATATTCCCAGTGAAAACATTGACATTCCTTTAACTGGAAAAGAATACGAACATCTAAAAAAGGCTATTGTTAATGATACAGAAACAGAATTATATAAGCTTAGAAAAAAGAAAGGTATTTGATACACCAAACCAGACGAACCACCCCAAGACTAGCCAAACCACTTTTGGCTTCGGGTCTGTCCGAACGGACAATCTAAAACTGGCGCATCCAATCAGCGGCAGGGGTGCTGGTAATTATGGGGCAGGGAGCCTTAAACAGGGGCGTCTCCAAAACAGAGATACCCGGTAAAAGCCAAATGTCCGTCACTATGCCCCAAATAGGCTTAACCACTGGCAAATGGTTGTGGTTGGCAGTATTCGCCCCATTCAGACGTTTTATGCATCCATTGATAGAATATTGATAGAATTACCATCAATAGCCATTATGCCCGTATATGGGCGGCTGGGAGCCGCACAGGACACTTTCTACATTTCAAATGAAGAAAGTAGGGTATATTGCCACTGTTGGATATGTTCTGCAAGGTTCCATTTTAAATGCGACCTGTTTTTCGATTTCAAATCGGGAAACTGCTGCACCATGACAATATAATATGCTTAACCGGGGAGCTGGGGGACGCGCTTCTCACCCAATCCGAGACCTTGACGGAAAGGGTGGTGCTTATGGTTTCGTGGAACGACATTTTTACTTTTGTCATCATGCTGATGGCAATACTTACTTACATAGATAACCACAGACATAAGAAATAGCCGTCCTGTGCTCTGCAAAGTTTAGGAACGGCTATTCTTAGCTAATTACTTTATAACGCCGGGTCGGGTGAGTGGCTTCACCTTCCGGCTCCCTTGTTAAGCATATTATAAGCCATCCATGCAGGAATTTCAACCCCCAAATGAAAATGCCCCGGCACAGACAATACCGGAGCCTTTCAGATATACCATAAAGGATTATGATATACATACAACATTGAACAGATACAGTATATCACAGTCCTTTATAAAATTCACCCATTTTTAAGAAAGGACTGATAATATTATGGCAAGCATCAGGAAAAGAGGGAAAAGTTACCAGATAACCGTGAGCAATGGCAGGGACATCCATGACAGGCAGATTCTGGAAACGGCCACATGGACGCCAGACCCAAGCAAGACGGAGAAGCAGAACCAGAAGGCGTTAGATCGGTTCGCCATGGACTTTGAGGATAAGGTAAAAAGCGGGAAATACCTAAAAGGCGAAAAGATGACTTATAAGGAATATTCTGCATTATGGCTCTCTGAATATGCAGAAAAGCAGATGGAACGCACTTCCATTGAACGGTGTGAAAACTCCCTGAATAACATTATCCTGCCGGCAATCGGACATTTAAGGCTGTCAGAGATACAGCCGCTGCATTTAACCAGGCTGTACAGCGGGCTTGCGGAACACGGCTACACCAAGAATGGGAAACAGAAGCCATACAGCGCAAGGACTATTAAGCGTATCCACCAGATTATCAGCAGCAGCCTAAATACAGCCGTGTACTGGCAACTGATAGAAAGCAGCCCCTGCCAGCGCGTAAAGCCCCCTAAGGTAGAAAAACAGGCCGATGTGAAGCATTTTACCTTAGAGCAGGCAAAAGCCTTCCTTAACCAATTAGACACGCCCTATACAGTTGCCCATTGGGGACGTACAAAGAAGGACGGTTCTGAAAGCAGGAAACACTATGAGGAAAAAGAGATCCCCCTGCAGTTCAAAGTGCTTTTCCATCTGGCAGTCTTTGGGGGGTTCCGGCGCGGGGAACTGGCCGCATTAACTTGGGACGACATTGACTTCCAAAACCTCACCGTCACCATCAATAAGGCATCTGCCAGAACAAAGGATGGCATCATCACGAAAGCCCCCAAGACCTTTTCGTCCAACCGGACAGTGACACTCCCAGCCAGCACAATGAAGCTAATCCAAAAATATAAGGCAGAGCAGCAAAGATACCGCTTATCCCTAGGGACCTACTGGAAGGGCAGCAATTACCTGTTTATCCAAGACGATGGAAAACAGATGGACATATCAACACCTAATAAGGTCTTTAAAAAGGTTATCCGCATATACAACGAAACGCATGAGGATAAATTGCCGGAAATCACATTACATGGCCTGCGGCACACATCCGCAACACTTCTGATTGCCCAGAACGTGGACATAAAAACCGTTTCAAACCGCCTTGGACATTCGGAAACATCCACCACAATGGACATTTATGCCCATGCCCTGCAAAAGCAAGATGAACTTGCAGCAGAATCCCTGGGGGAATTATTTGCCACAAAAAAGCAAAAGAAGTGTTAGTCAATTGTTAGTCAAAGATAAGAAAAGCACTCCTTCACGGAGTGCTTCACTTTTGCCACAAGCCTTATTTTTACTGGCTTTTCGTTACTCGATGCGACAGGATTTGAACCTGCGGCCTCTGCGTCCCGAACGCAGCGCTCTACCAAGCTGAGCCACGCATCGATATCACTATGGCATAATAACATATTTTTCAAAGTTTGTCAATAACACAATTTCCCAAAATTTCTAAAATTCCCCTCACTGGTAGCCATTACACCAACAATCCCTTGTATCACAACAGGTTCCCAGTCCATCCCCCCTGTTTCCATGCCGCATCACGGCAGGGAAAGGCAATCTCCCCATTTGCCCAGCCAGCTATTCTTTTTCCTCCATCACGCTCATATAAGCAGGGCGGATAATCTTATTCATCCCAATCAGTTCTTCCATCCGGTGGGCGCTCCACCCAACAATCCGGGCAATGGCAAAAATCGCGGTGTAAAGTTCCATCGGAATCCCCAGCATCTCATACACAAACCCGCTGTAGAAGTCCACATTGGGGCTTACACCCTTGAAAATCTTCCTTTTGCCTGCAATCAGCTTAGGCGCCAGTTCTTCTATGCTGTTATACAGGAACATTTCGTCCCCGCGGCCTTTAGCCCCAGCTAATTTTTCCACATAGCCCTTAAAGACGCGTTCCCTTGGGTCTGAAAGTGAATACACTGCATGGCCCATGCCATATATCAGGCCTTTATGGTCGAATGCTTCCCCTGCAAGGATTTTCGCAAGGTATGCTTCAATTTCCTCTTTGTCATGGATATCTTTAATATTCTCCCGGATATTTTCTATCATCTCCATTACTTTAATGTTGGCGCCGCCGTGCTTCGGCCCCTTCAGAGACGACATTGCCGCCGCAATGGAAGAATATGTGTCGGAACCGGAAGAAGTGACTACCCTTGTGGTAAATGTGGAGTTATTTCCGCCGCCATGTTCCATATGCAGCAGCAGCGCAACATCCAGCACTTTCGCTTCCAGCGCACTATATTTTTTATCCGGCCGCAGCATCATCAGCAAGTTTTCCGCCGTAGAAAGCTCTGGTTCCGGACGGTGTATGTACATACTGTCGTCATTTTCATAATGGTTATAGGCATGGTAACCGTACACCGCAAGCATCGGGAAAATACTAATCAATTCAATGCACTGCCGCAGGCTATTGCTGATAACATCCGAAGAATTGACTTGGCTGTCATACGACGCCAGCGTCAGGATGCTCCTTGTCATGGAATTCATAATATCCTTTGTGGCGGCTTTCATAATTACGTCCCTTGTAAAATTCGTAGGAAGGGTCCTGCAGTTTGCCATGATTTTACAAAATTCCTTTAGTTCTTCTTCATTAGGCATTTCCCCGAACAGCAGGAGATAAGCGGTCTTTTCAAAACCAAACCCATTTTCCCCTACCTGCTTTACTAAGGTCTGCACATTATAGCCCCGGTACCATAGCTGGCCGTCACAAGGCGTTTTCACGCCGTTTACATCTGCAAAAGACACAATCTTTGAAATTGTCGTAAGCCCAGTCAGGACGCCTTTCCCATTCATGTCACGCAGCCCGCGGTTTACCCCGTATTCCTCAAACAGCGCATCGGAAATGCTGTCATTTTTCCTACAGGTTGCCTCTTGCTTCATGGCATAATCCATCAATTCGTTTTCATTTCTCATAGATCCGATCCCTCCTAAGCTTTAAAACCTTGGTTGATTGTTTAATTTTAAACTATTTTAGCACAAAAGCATACCACTGCCAACTGATTTTAGAAATATTTAAGGATTCCATAACGCTTCCCTGATATTCTGGCTAAAATTCCTTGAAACTTATAGCCGCAGGCCCTTTAGAAACTCTAAGAATTCCGTAACGCTTCCCTGATATTCCGGTTCACTTTTTTGGAAACCTGGAGCAGCACCCGCCGCTCCTCCTCCGTTACGCCATTTAATATCATGCTGTACATCTGCCCCCGCAATTCCGTAGCCCGCCCAATAATCCCCACCGCTTCCTCGGTCAGCACAAGGTGCACGCACCGCCGGTCCTCCTCGTCCTGCACGGTATGGATAAGCTGCTGCTTCACCATCCTATCCACCGACTGGGAAATATGCCCTTTATTAAACAAATTCAAGCTGCAAATATCTTTTGATGTATTGTTTTCTCCGGATTTATAAAGAAAATACAGAATATCAATATCAATTTTCCGCAGATGGTATTCTTCACGCAATGATTCGATTTTCCGGTTGTATAATGTTTGAAATTGGGTTCCCTGCAGAAGTCCTTCCAGCATCCAGTCCATCGATCCTACCTCATAGTTTAATTTTAAACTAAATATACCACTTGTCCCTCAAAAAATCAAGTGGTATATTTATACAAAACTTAAAAATAATCTTCTGTTTTCTACAGATTCCTACACGGCTATCAAGTGTCCCGCAAACAGGCAAAAACCATTTTAGGCTTTACCAATTTCGGCGCCTGGAAGCAGAACGCAGATCATCAGCCGATTATTTTCATACTTAGCCGATATCGTCCCACCCATTTGCCCAACCAATGTTTTGGCTATCGCCAAGCCTAAACCTGTGGATTTCCTGGCAGCTTCAACCGTATAAAATCGGTCAAATAACTTTCCAACCTGCACTTCATTCAGGCTGGCCGCCGTATTTGTAAAAGTGATTTCCCCCGTTTCTGTCAGGGTAATATCTAAATCCCCGCTGCTATACTTCATTGCATTGTTCAAAAGGTTCGAAAATACACGAGCTAATAAGGACTGGTCAAGTACCCTGACAACATTTTCTTCCGGCATTTGAATCTTCGGGGTAATGTCCCTTCCATTCAGCGCAAAATAGAAGGCGGCTATGCTTTCTTCTAAAACCCTATTTACTGCAACAGGTTTTTTGTCTGAATGCCTTCCTTCGGAAATGACAACTGAATACTGGAACAGTTCCTCTGTTAACTCAGCCATCACTTCTGCCCGGTTCCGGATTACCTGAATATAGCGTTTTACTGTTACCGGCGTTTCTTCCTGTTCCAATAAATCCAAATATCCGCAGATAGCAGTCAGCGGCGTCCTTAAGTCGTGGGAAATATTCGTAATGGCATCTTTGAGTTCCATATCGCCCTGCTGGAAACGGTGCTTTTCTGCCCGCAGCTTACGAAGCCCTTTGTTTATGCTATTTGCTAAGTTACGCATATATCTGTCCCCTGAAGAAATATCAATCAGAGTATTGGTATCTGTTATGAGCCTGTCGGCAAAGGCATCTGCAATTTCCTTTGCAGCTTTTCTCAGGATATAAATTTTTATCAGCATAGCAATGATGCCCACAGCCATAATGCCAATGGCAGCCCAGAACCATAGTTCCATTATAAACTCCTTACTTTAAGTCTTTTTTATGAAACAGCACAATACCGGCAGTTGTAAATACAAGGAAAATCCCCAAAGAATACACTGGCAATACCTTTAGGTCTGGCGCAGTCCTTCCTGCTAATTGAAACATTTGGCCTGCCGGGTTTAAATTGAGGAAAGCCTGATAAATTTCTTTTTCCATTTCGCTGGGATATTTTGGGTTTTTGATTTTTTCCGTTACTATTTCACCATTCCTTATTGAAGTGATTGGCGTATACTCTTGCGCCTGCAGTATTTTCAGGCAGGTAAGCGCCGCCATCATTAAGCTAAAAGCAAGCATTATACTAACGGTTGCTGTAACCGCCTTATTCTGAATGGCCATTGCTATAAAAGTAAATATGCTGGAATATGCAACAATGGTTACAAATATACAGCCCAGCAGCATCAGCAGCTTGGAAATTGGAATTGTTATTGCGCCAAACAGCGGTATCCCAATGAAAGAAACAACTGCTGTAAATACTATATATGAAAATAAGCTTGTAACCGTAATTATTACAAAATTAGATACATAAATATGGATTCTCCTATGCCCAACGCTGATTTTATTCCGGATGGCGCCGTCAGAATATTCCACCCCTAAAAACAGGCTTGTAAATATGGCAATCACAACGCCTATTACCGTTGCATAGTTAAGCATTAATTGCTCTGCTTCTATGGTATCCCCATAAATTCTCATACTGCGGTATTGTGTATAAACCACAAGCAAAGCAAGGCCAATGCTGAATGCTGTCAATATCCAAAATAATTTATTTTTCCTTAATCTCGTAAAGCCTGTATTTAACAATTTAACCATTCTTACCACCTCCAACAAGGCTAATATAGTAGCTTTCCAAGCTTTCGTCACGCTCCTGTACAGAAATTAGTTCGCAGTTTTCTTTTGCCAATGCAGCCGCCATACGGGATATGTTAACTTTAGCATATACATCGGCGGTTTCCTCCGTAATTATCTTATAATCAATCTGCATTTCATCAAGCACATAGGAAAGGGCTTTTGTATTGCTGACTTCCATACGGACACACTTTTTGCAGGATGCTTCTAAGTCTTCTGCACGTATTTCTTTTACAATGCGTCCATTGTCAATAAACCCATAGTGGGTTGCCAGCTTAGATAATTCGCCAAGAATATGGCTTGAAACCAAAACGGTAATCTGCCTCTCCCGGTTAAGCTTTAATATCAGCTCCCGAATATCAATGATGCCTTGTGGGTCAAGGCCATTGACAGGCTCATCCAGCACCAAAAAATCAGGGTCGCCTGCAAGGGCAATCGCAATGCCTAATCTTTGGCGCATACCCAGGGAAAAGTGTTTCGCCTTCTTATGCCCTGTATTGCCAAGTCCAACTAACTTCAAAATTTCCGTTACCCCATCAAAGGACGGGAGCCCAAGGGTAAGGTATTGCTGTTTTAGGTTATCCTCCGCCGTCATATCAAGATAAATAGACGGCGTTTCCACAACAGACCCCATCCTCCTCCGGGACTTTATAATATCCTTATCTGTATTTTCCCTTCCATATAAAGTATAGCCGCCGGATGTCGGCTCCTGCAAACCGCAGATCAGGCGGATAAGCGTTGTTTTGCCAGCACCATTTTTTCCAATAAAGCCATATATCGCCCCTTTTGGAATGTTCATAGATAGTCCGTTTAACGCTTTGAAATGTTTATAATTTTTGCCCAAGGCGTTAGTCCTGAGAACATATTCCATCAAACTTACCTCCTTTATGTGATGCTGAAATTCTACCGGGAAATGGTAAAGAAACCAGTAAAGAAAACCGTAAAGAAATAGTAAAGATTCACTCTGCCCGCATTTTAAAGCCAATCCCCCAAACTGCTTCGATATAATCTTTGCCTGTTACTTCACGGAGCTTTTTCCGCAAATTGCTTATATGCATTTTAAGGGAACTTTCCGTGCAGTCCGGCGTATCCTCACTAATGCGGTCTAACAGAAGTGATTTTGTAACAACTTGTGTCTGATTCTGCATAAGCATTTTAAGAATAGCATATTCCGTCCTTGTCAGTTTTACCCCAGCTTTGTCCACAGCCACACTATGCGTATCCATATTAAGAATAATATCACCAAAAACCAAAGAAGGGCTTATGGGTGTATTTGCCGCATTGCGGAGGTGGACTGCAATTCTTGCTAAAAGCTCCTTGGTATGAAATGGCTTCGTTACATAATCAACCGCGCCGCCAAGCAGCAAATCCACCTTATCCTCAACACCAACTTTAGCGCTGACTACAATAACAGGTATTCCCTTTATCCGCGGAAGTATTTCTTCGCCATTCAGCCCCGGCAGCATCAAATCCAGCAGCACCAGGTCTGTTTTTCCGCCAGCCAAAACAAACAGCGCCTCCGTCCCGGAATAGGCACGGAAAACGCCATACCCTTCTTTCGTGAGCGCTTCTTCAAGTACGTTCCCAATATGGATATCATCATCAATAATCAGAATATTTTTCATAATTACACCACCCCATCCTGTTTTAATAGAAATGACCGTACTCCGGGATATGCCAGCCAGTCCTGCCAGTTGGCTTTGGGACAGCTTCTGCTTCGCCCTGCTTTTCTCCTTATCCACCCTTTCCTAAAAATAGAATAATTCTTCAAACTTTTTATCTAATGCGATGCATAGTACCAGTGCCAATTTAGCCGTTGGGTTAAACTGTCCTGTTTCAATAGAACTAATCGTGTTACGAGATACACCAACCAGTTCTGCCAGTTGACTTTGTGATAACTTCCTCTCTGCCCGTACTTCTTTGAGATTATTTTTTAATATAAGCTTGTCTTCCAAATCATCACCACCTTATAAGATCGTAGATGAAACAATACTGCATTTGTACTTTCCTGTTTCAAAACCTCTTTCTCATAAATATCTTTATTCCTATTCTATTCTCTGCTCTGCTTTTCTCCAATATATCTTCCTTGTTCATATAAATCTCCATTCCGCCGCCTTTCAGTTGGCGGCACAAATAGTAATGAAAGTGTTCCAACTCTCTACGCTGTGCTGTAAAATAGTTTGTGAGAAGCTAAACTACAAAGCACGAGAGGAGGAGTTGTAATAACTTTCTTCGTTTTAGACAGCATATAAATCAGTGTAAGTTCTGCCTTTTCAAGCACAAATAAGTGGAATTACGAATCCGTACACTAAGAATTGTTTAAGCGCCTTAGTTTAATTGTGTGGCAGTTCAGTCAATGGCTTCTCATCTTTTACGAAAGGAGTCTGACTATGAAAGTTACTTACCAAACCTGTTGTGGTGTCGATGTTCACAAATCGTTTCTCGTTGCCACAATCGTCAAAACTACCGGTGGCATTGAGCCTTCTTACCAAAAGAAGCGCTTTTCTACCTTTAACAATTCCATTCTCGAATTCAAGCAATGGCTTCTCGACAATGATTGCCATGATGTCTGTATGGAATCCACAGGTAAATACTGGATTCCTGTCTTTAATCTTCTGGAAGATGAAATCAATGTTGTCATTGCCAATCCCAAATGGGTCAAGGCGGTAAAAGGCAACAAAGATGATGCCAAAGATTCTAAATGGATTGGAGATTTGTTCCGTCTTGGACTTGTCAAAGGCAGTTATATCCCTTGCAAGAAAGTCCGTATTCTCAGGGAATACACTCGCTATCGTTATAAGCTTGTTTCCTGCCGTTCAAGTGAAAAGAATAGATATCAGAATGCTCTTACTGTTTGCAATGTTGCATTAGATTCTGTTGTTTCCGATATCTTTGGGAAGTCATCCACATCCATTATTGACTATCTGCTTGAACAATCGGGTACATCCATTAACCACGAAGAAATCGCATCTAAACTTCTAAGGAGCCTCAAATCCAAAGAAGATGCTGTTATAGAATCCGTCGAAGGATATCAGATGACTGATGCCCAAAAATACCGTATGCGCCTTGTCCGTGCACATATGGATTATATCACAGCTGAAATCAATGATGTTGATAAAATGATTGAAAATATGATTTCTTCTAATCCTGATTTTGAAAATGCTGTCCGGTTTCTCTGTACCATTCCGGGTGTAAAACATGATAGTGCAATCACTATCATCTCCGAAATTGGTACTGATATGTCTCAGTTCTCGAGTTCCAAACGCTTATGCTGCTGGGCTGGTCTAACCCCCGGCAGCAATGAATCCGCTGGTAAGAAGAAGTCTGTCCGGATTACGCGTGCCGGTGTCTACCTCAAACCTGCATTAGTACAGTGTGCTCATGCAGCCGTAAAATCTGACAAATCTCCTTACTACAAAAAGAAATATGATTCACTTGTTAAACGCCGTGGCAAGAAAAGAGCCATAATCGCTATTGCCCGCATGATTCTTACTGCCATCTACCAGATGCTGTCTACTGGTGAGCAGTGGAATCCGAGCGATCTTTACAAAATCGATATGCCTGCACCTCTGCTTGAAAAACAAAAGGCAAAGGCTATCAAACAAGCCAAGAAGTTATTACAACGAGAAGGATTACTTCCTCCTGATGAACCATTAGCTTCTTAAATCTAATTTCCTAACTCCATAGCACTTCAAAAAGTTGCCTGCCTTAGACAGCTTATTCAAGTGCGCCAATTTATGGTTTTCCTCTACTTACTTTCACACTAAAACCTCCTGATAGAATTACCAAGTTTTATTGGCATATTTTCATAATAGCACTGACAAGTTTTATTGTCAATACTTTTTGACAAGTTTTATTGTCAAAGATATGTGGCGTTCCAGCCGCCATGTCCCACACTCCTTATCGCTTCCATGTCCTATATCTTCTGTTCCTGCCTTTTCAAATCGCTCTGTATAAGCATACCCAGTCTAACAGATTTTGCACTTCCTTGTCCGTTTTGTAAAAGTCTGTTAAATTACGGCAGGTAGCTTTTCCTTTTGTACGCTATTATTTTTAGGCATTAAAAAACCGCACCCCCTTGATTTCTCAAAGGATTGCGGCGCTTATTTTACTTATTTGGCTCTAATCTAAAGATTACTCAACAATCGTAGCCACACGGCCAGAACCAACAGTCCTGCCGCCCTCACGGTTCGTAGAGAATAAAATCATAATGCATTTTCACGCATATTATATGTTTTTGTATTCATATTTTCTTATTTTAGTTCTATTATTTTCAGTTTTCAAATTAACGCTAAAATCACTATACAAAATAAAATCTTTTTATATTTTTGAATCCAAAATTTAAATTTTAGCTGGTTCATTACTTCTCCTCATTCTAGTATATTTCTACCTCGGTCCCAAGAACTTATCCCCATTCAAATGTATCATATGCTCCGGCATCTCCGCAATCCAGACTTCCGTTTCCCATGCCAAATTTTCTGAAAATCTCTTATAAGTCTTAAAATCAAGAAATGCTGTCACAAAGATTTTCCCTGCCGCTACACTCTTTGTCATTTCAGTTATTTCCAATATTCTTTTAGCGTCCATCGGACCTACGGAAGTCACTGATTCAACAAAATATATCCAGTCTTTATCTTCTCTGTACAAAACCACATCCGGCATCTTGTCATGCAAAGTTATTTCAAATCCCAATTCTTTTAACTTATCAACATTCTTTACCAAATCTTTCTCTATGGTATCACCAACATACAAACACTCCGAATTAGGTGCAAATCGAGGCGCAAATTCCTGAATAATAGCCTTTTGCAATTCATTGTGTCTGCCTATAGAAAATTGAAAATCTGCTCCATTGATACGCACCGGCATCATTGTCATTTTCTTTTTTGAAGCATACATGTCTACCAGTTTTTCATGATATTCCAAAAATCGACTTACAGACTTTTGCCATTCTGATGTTTGAAATGTCCTTACCATCTGCAATGTTTCTTCTGTAAGCCTGTACCTGTGATTAGGACTGTTTGTGGCTTTTCCATTATCCTCTACAAGTGCGGCATTGCGAAAATGATGTAATGCCTGTTTACGAAAAGTTTCCCTGCTGTTTTCCGCATAAGTTGATCCATAATATGTATTCGCAAATTGGATAATATCATGGATACGAATCCACTCATTTCCAGCATCTTTCCATAATGTATCCGGCTTTATCCCTGCCATTGCCAACAGTACATAGCAGCAAATATCCGCCTGCTGCGTTTTCGGCATTCCAAGCATTTTCAAAAGTACTCTTGCTTCATCAATTTTATCCACAGTACCCCTCTAATATCATATTACAGTTATTTTCTGACATGTCCTTGCTTTTCATTAGTGTCCTGCCCATTTCCTGTATGCTTTCTAAATCAGGCACAGGCATAGCATTAATTTCTGTTGAATTTACCTGCGTTGAACCATTCAAAATTCTATAATATTCATCGTAAAGAGTAGAATTAAAAATCACATATAATCCATACACAAGGCACTCTGACATTTCCGTTATCAACCCATCCACAAAATTAATCTTGTTCTGTGTACTGATTTTCTTATACTGCGGATATTTCTTTGATAAATATACCCCACACTGCAGCCTGCGCCTTTCTTCTTTTGCAGTAAAACGCTTAACAAATAAATAATTCCGATTTTCCTGCATCAGTCCCTTTTGATCTGTTACCACATACTCGTGTTCTTTTTTAATAGGAAACTGCACCTCTCCTTGTTTAATATGCTGCGAATAAAAGAGTGGAATTGCCCCTTCCTCTGCATCATCACGAAGTATCTCGCGATTACGAAAATCAACCGTCAATCCTGTTTTCATTTTTAGCCCAATATCCGGCAATGTTTTATCAAATCTATGTAATCGCTCCAACACCGAAACTTCTTTTTCATCCGTCACTAAATACACATAATAATCACTTCCCGACACAACAAGACTATATGGCACAGTTAAGGAAGTAATATTATCAAAATCATTGTTCGACTGCGAAGAAGTAATGGTTACTTTTTCCGGCGTTTGGTTTATCTTTTTTACTTTAATGATAATTGTTTCCTGTAAAACATCTTCCTTATCAAATACTTTATTCCTGCTTACAAACAAGTGAATGTGTTCTATTTTCCCTTCCGTCAGGAAATACTGCCTAAACCGCTTAAAATATGCTCCAGAAGTCCATGAACGAGGGATAATATACACCATCTCCCCTTCACTATCAAGATTGAATAATCCCATTGCCGCAAAAATGAAATATAAATTGGGGGCGCCATAGCAGACTTCCGGCATAGCTGTTGCTTCTGGCGCATCTTTTGGTATCTTCATATATGGGGGATTGCCAATTACAAAGTCATATTTGGGAGAATTAGGATTGCCTCCAATCATATGATTAAAATCCAAATACTGGCTTGTAATATAATTATCCGTAATAATTTTTATCTGAACATTCTTTCTAGACTTCTCACGACAAGCCTGCAAATTTTCGCTTAATAACTCTAAAATATTGTCATCATTCTCATAACAAGTCAACTCTACCATTTGAATAGAATCAATCTGCTCCAATCGTTCTAAAAGCGCACATGACAATATGCCCGATCCTGCTCCTGCATCTAAAATACTGACTTTAGACTTGTTATCAGGAAGATAATATAATCCAGCCATAAAACGTGCTGTTTCTTTACTTGTAAAAAATTGACCATACTTCTTTCGCTCTTTTTTGGGCATACTATCAATATATCTATTTGTGCGTTCAATAATGTAATCTAACATTTATTTCCCCGACTTTCACATACATTTAGTATTAATCTCTCACTTCTTAATTGCTTAAACACATATCAAGAAGTTACTTACACCCTAATCATTTGTTCACATCTCATTATATGCCCGCTCAAGTAAAGGCTTCGCCTTCTCAAAATCGGACGCATTTTTGATGATTATCTGCAAATCCCCAGTACCATAATGCCCAATGCTGCGCATATCCCTTGTAAACCCACTTTCCAATTTGACGGTTTCCGGATTAAGCTTCACAAACAAAACAATCTGCTTATTGTAAATTTCAATGCATATTAAATTCTGTACTTTCTTGTATGCCAGATAGAGCTTTAACTGATTCGCTGTAATATCATCTCCAAAAGATTCAATAAAATCACATACAGAATAATAAAGATTTTTCATATTGCCAGAAACTGCTGCCAGTTTTTCTATATGGGATTTTTGTGCATTGTTTTTTTCGCCATCCGTTACACCGTTTTCTGTCATCGGCTTTACATTTGGCGCATTTAAATGTTCAAACAGAAGCAATCCATTATCATATTTCCGATAACTGACTAATTTGATATTTCTTTGCATCTGATTAACCGCATGAAGATCATATTTTGTAAAATCATGTGCAATGCAAATAACGCAAGGAACAGACCAATCTATTCCATCTGCTGCTTCCATACCCAATTTTTCGATAACCAGCAGCTTAAAATCCGCCTTATGGTCTAAAAGCCAATCAAGATAAAACAATCCCTGATTAATTACATTCTCGTTCTGACTACGCTTATATTCAAATATGACCGGACTATTATTCTCATCAATTCCGATACTATCCATCCGACCATTCGTAATGGCATATTCGCTTTTTAAAAAACGCACTCCAAAAAATGTTTCCATATTTTGCTCTATCAGTGTTTGAAGTTCTTTCTCTAAGACCACCTCAGACGATATGCATTCTTTTACTCTTTCATTCAAGGAAAATAATTTTATCTCCGCCAATCTTTTACCTCACTTGCAAATTATCTGCATCTATTTATGTTTATGGTATTTTAATCTGTAATTTTTAGCCACAGTCAACCGCCCATCTGACAACAGTATCCCCTATTTTTCATTAATGCTTATTGTAGCATATTTCCGCTTATCTTTCCATTGCTTTTCTATACGATTTTATTTGTGTTAATTTCGTAGTACTGTACTATTTTAAGTTTTATATCATTTATCAGCTTTCATATCTAAAAAACTCTCTCGCTAACGCTTCTGCTATAGCTTTATTATACCCCTGCTTCAAATAGCCTTGAACAATTGTGCCAAACATACCTTTTACCATGTCTGCCTCTATGTCGCAATAGGCTTGCAGCTCTCCCGACAATGCCATCGCAACATATTCAATCGGCTTGTCATCCAACAACTTATGCAGCTTCGCAAGCGATTGTTCTGTAGTGTGCAGATTAGCTTCTATTTCTTTACATTTCAACTACAAAATATTGCCGTCAGAATAATAAACCTCCACATAACCGTTATCCATATTGTACTCACAGCCTATAACATTTTCCATAGAATACTGTCCGCCCCCATTTTTATTATCCATCATATCAATCCATCCTCTTTCTTATCTGCCCATTCCATATGCTCTGTTCTGCTGTTTTTCACTCTGTGCGATTCGTTCCAATTCCCTTGCATTTGTCACAATCATATCAATTTTGTCTACCCCGACATACTGCTTCACACGCTCAAAATCATCCGCTTTTTCCTGCAACTGTTCTAATTTTACATACTGCTGATGTACCTTACTTTTATAGAAATCAATATCCTCTGCCTGTTTTGTGACTTTTGCCTTTAACTGCTTAATCTGCACCATCAGATTGACACATTTTATCGTAAGGCTTTTTACAATTTCTTTCAGCCTTTCCACAAGCGGCATAGCGTTCTTTTCCCGATAAGTCTTTGCGCTCATTAATGTAGTTGGCTCCGGCAACTGCCATCTTGCATCTTCATCATAGGCATATATGTTACGTTCCAACGCTACTTTAGAATCAGCCATTTTCTCAATATCCTGCTGTAACTTTTTCTGATGCTGTTCCAATGCTTTATTATCAGACATCAGCTTTTCTCTGTTCTCTATCAATCCATCCGCCTGTTCCCTTAATAAATCATTGGTTGCGGAAAGCTCTGTTGTTTCTTGCCGGACAGCTTCATTCTCCTGCTTTATCTTCTCCATTTCATTTTCAGCCAAGACTTGCTGATAAATAATGTGGGATAATTCCGCTTTATTATTGGATACCGCCTTTTCCAATTTTGCGACTTCTTTCGCTCTCTCCTTTTTTTCAAAGTCCAACACAGATAAATGCTTATTATGCGTTCCTAACTGTTTCCACCGTACACCATATCTTTCCGCTACTTTTGAAAGCTCCTGTTTTTCAGACTCCATCCATTGATTCCACTCCTTTGCGCTTCTTGTGCCGCCTTTAAATCCCTGTTCTGACAGTGCGCCTTTCAGCGAAACTCTCGTATCAAGTCCACGATTGCTATTACGGATAAAAGGGACAAAATCAATATGAACGTGCGGTGTTTCCTCGTCCATATGCAGATGCGCCGAAAACACATATAGATTCGGATTTCTTTTCTGAAAATCTTCCATAAACTCTATCAATATTTCCTTTGCAAGCTGCCCTTCTTCGCTTTTGGCATTCGTATCATCTTTATTCCCAATCTGAAGAATAACCTCGTGAAATAACTTCTCCTGCTTACTCTGTCTTATCTTCTCATAATAATCGTCAATTTTTCGGTCACTCCTTTTCTGCTTTGCATTGTAACGCTCCAACGCATCATCAAACAATTCGTGATATACCTTTTTAATATTCAAATGGCAGAACTCCATATTATATTTGCTCCGTTCCTTATCCACATTCTTTGCGCTGAAAGTCCTCGTATTATGGCTGACAGAACCTTTTCCCATCATGCCGCTAATTGTCCTCTCCAATAATCTCACCCTTCCTATCTTCTTTACTTGTCATATTTTGTGCCGACAGGCACAGCCTTTGTTACTTTCTGCGAAAGTAAACGCAAAAGCACTTTCGACAGGCTACGCTCTATCAAAGTTGCCTTTGCGCCCTGCCGGGGGCATTGCCACGCTTACGCTGGCAAATAGCTTCGCCTTTTCGTCTACTCATTCCGTCCATGCGAAAGCGCATCTCAATCAAGTCCGCAACAATGCAAAGTCTATATATTTTGCAACCTTGCAATATTCATCTCCGCAAAATCTTTATAGTCTGCATTGTTGCGTTCTTCCTTTTATTCCGGCTTGACCTTATCCAATTCCCAATACCAAGAATTGTTTATCTTCCTCGCCCGAATGCCAAGCTCCCTTTTTGCATTTTCCAATGTCCTCTTTGAAATTCCCTGCTCGTCCGCCATATCAAATATCTCATTACTTAGCACAGCATTTGAAGCCAAAGCCAATTCTCGGAGCATACGTTTTGCCAATTCCATTTTATTTACCTTTGGGGCAATGCCGCCTAAGACTTCATCAGCCATAATCTCATAATCTCCAAGCCATTGAAAACCGTCCTCCGACAATGCAAATGCTTTCGGCTGTCCGAATGCAGCAAGGTTATTTTTAATTTGCACTACTCCTCTAATATTTGGTTCTCCTTCAACCCTGCCCACCAATAATACACTTCTTGCTACTGCAAAGAAATCAATCGAACCCATGCCCCGATACGCAGCCTTATTTCCTGCTGCTTTATTCATGTGACCGATAAGAACGATTGCACACTGATATTTCTCTGCTAATGCTCCCAATTTCTTTGTCATATCCCTTGCTTCATTTGCTCTGTTCATATCCATACCGCCACCAAGATAAGCCTGTATCGGATCTAAAATCAACATTCTTGCTTTCGTCTGCACAATCGCCTTTTCCAATCGTTCATCAACCATAGATAAAGATTTTTCTTTTTCATCAATAACCAATATCCTCTCACAGTCTGCCCCTGCCAGCTCCAATCTTGGTTTAACTGTATCTGCCAAACCATCTTCCGCACTCTGATAAATTACATTCACTGGCTCAGACAATTTCATCTCACTGTCTAATCCCTCTCCCTTTGATAGCCATGCCGCTATATTCAGCACAAGCGTTGTTTTACCATCACCCGGATCGCCTTGAATGATTGTCAGCTTTCCATAGGGGATAAACGGATACCACAACCAAGAAACTTCCTGCGACTGTATCTCCGACATTTTTATCATCTGTAACCCATTTTTTGTTTCTTCCATCATGCCCTCCATTTTCAAAAAATCATTGTCGTTGGAAGAAACCTCTGCTATACTTGTATTGTGATTACTGATAACAGAGGTTTTCCAGTTATCATAAGTCCTGACAGTTGCCGCTGTTAGGGCTTATTTTTTGTTGATTCAGCATATCCGCTACCTGTCTTTGCTGATTAGGATATAAATGCCCATAAGTATTCAATGTGATTTTTATATCCTTATGTCCTAACCGTTCTTTAATAATCAACGGTTGTACGCCCTGATTGATGAGATATGCTACGCTGCTGTGACGAATATCATGGACACGTATCTTTTTCACTCCTGCCTTTTCCGCCTGCCGCTTTAGCTTATGCTGCACTGCTTCGGCAACGATAGGAAAGATACGTTCATCATCCGGCAGCTTATATAACTTATCTACATATCCTTTTATTTCCTGTGTCAAGAACTCCGGCAATTCAATTACTCGCACAGATTGTTCCGTTTTTGGCACTGTAATTACATCACGCCGCTCCGTCCGATAATAGGTCTTTGTGATGCTCATGCGGTTGTTCTGAAAATCTACGTCCGATTTTGTTAAGGCAAGTAGTTCTCCTTCCCTAATTCCCGTCCAAAACAGAATTTCAAAAATCACGTAATAGCGACTTCCAACCTCAATCGAGCTGATAAATTTGTCGTATTCCTCTTTTGTCCAAAAGTCCAGTTTATCAGCATCCGGCTTTCCCATCTTTTTCACTCTCTTGCATGGATTGTTCGACAAATTGTAAATACTGCTTGCATGAGTAAATAATGCAGTGATTTGATTTTGCACCATGCGAAGATATGTCTGCGCATATCCTTTTTCCCTCATTGTGTTCTGCCACTGGATAATATCTGACGGAGTAATCTCATTCATTTTCTTATTTTCAAAGTAAGGAAGAATATGCGCTTCTATCATGTACCTTTTATTCTTGATTGAACGCTCCTTCAACTCGCCCTCTTTATCACGAAAATAAATCTCAACAAATGCTCCCAAAGCCATATCCATATTGGCATTAGCGGATAATTTGAAATTATTTTCCCACTCCAATGCTTCTTTCTTTGTTTTAAACCCACGTTTCTGCTTTTTCTTCTTGTTGCCCTGCCAATCCTCATAGTAGAACAGGCTTAGCCAAGTATTCCTTTTTTCATCCTTATATGCTGGCATCTGTTTTCCCTCCTTATGCTGTCTGTACTGTTTCATAACCGTAGAACTTCTTTTCCCAAAATGCTCTGGGAACTTTCCCTGCCACAATAATAAAGCCAGATTTCTCCAACTCTCCATTAAGCAGACGAATGACCTTATAAGCATGTCCTTTAGAAATTCCCAACTCATTAGCCACATCTTCCGCATCCATCATGTAATTTGACTTCATATAACCCTCCTTACAATTTGAATTTTAATAGAAATATTTAATTTCTTGTATTTTTATCATAATATCTATTTTTAGATATGTCAGGCAAAAATATTAAAATATGAATATTTCTATTTATTTTTGTTGAAATCGTGGTATAATAATTAAAAATCCAATGTGAGGTGAGAATATGCGAATAGCACATTATTTACATGTAGATAAACGTTTGAAGTCCTTTCGTATGGGAGCTGATATGTCTCAAAAAGAAATGGCTGCGAAGTTGGAACTGTCTGTTCCGACTTATTCTAATTACGAAAACGGTTATAGCGAACCGCCTATGGAAGTAATACAAAAATTCTGTTCTATTATTGATATTAAAGAAGAATTATTTTTTGGATATACGATTAAACCCAACGAAGAATTGAGCATTAACACATATTCAGATATTTTAAAGGTAATCATGGAATTGATACGAGCTGGTATTCCTGTAGAATGTTCCACTTCCGTCAATACTGCTACTAGACGCTTAGTGGCATCTATTAACATAGAAAGTCCACAGATTGCATCTCTTATATCTCGTTGGAACGAATTGAACAAAGAATTGGAAACTGAAAAAATTGACAGTGACGAATACAATATATGGATAGACAGTTTGATGAATTCATTTAATATTCCGGTAGAGAACTATTGAAGCTGTGCATCTCTCTAATCAAGTATGGGAAAGAAATTAATTCATTGCTGAATCAATTCTCTTTCCCCTCAAAATAATAGATTTAATAACTGTAATTATCAAAGCACAAACATTTATTTATTCGTTAATACCGAAATTTCCTTTATACTCTTATTTCGTATATTGTCATTCAGTATGCGTTCTAACGCCTTATTAATTTCTTTAGGAACATCAGCAACCCAAAGTAACGAATATCTAGTAAAATTAATCAATAAACCAATAAAAACCGCTAATGTTTCTTCACCACAATTAAGCATAACATATTTGTTAAAATCATTACTGGGAAACCCTTCAATATTACTATCTGTTGCCTGAAAAATAATAGTTCTTTTACTATATAAAACAATAGCATTAGGCAAAAGATTTGATGGTATATCTAAGTTTTCCAAATAATTCAAAACTGTTAACGCTTCTACACTATCATAAGCAAAAATTATACCAAAATATGGATTGCAACGGTGTACAAAGGGAACATAATAAAAAACTTAATAATGGACTGCCAATCTTACACAAAGTACCGCCCAAACGAGACTACGGGCGGTATTTTTGTATCATGGCGGAGAAAGGAGGAACTTCCCACGGGGGCTTGACTGAAAAGTTGAGCCCCTTTTTTCATGCCAAAAAACAGGAGGTAAATGCTTATGGCAGATGATAAAACCACAAAAACGCCGGAACAGCCGGTAACGGATAGCGGGCCGGGCAAGGAAACGCCTCCCGCTCCCCCAAAAGAGCCGGAGAAGGTTTCCGTTTCCCCGGAGCCGGAAAAAAAGACGGAACCGGAGGTAAAGAACCCGCAGGTTTCCGTCTATAACTTCGCTGAAATTATGAAGGAAAAGAAGGTCGAGGAACGGGCGGCAGCTCCCAGCGGGGAAAAGCCTGCCCCGGCAAAAACGGAAAAACCGGAAAAGCAGCCGGAGGCTCCGAAGAAAGCGGAGGAAAAACCCAAAGAGCCGGAACAGCCGAAGCGCCGGGGCCGTCCCCCGAAAGCAGATAAGGACAAGGCCGCAGCCCCGAAGCCCAAAACTCCTGCACAGAAACCGGAAAATGCGGTCAAAAAAGAACCGGAGAAAAAAACGGCTCCAACGGTACAGGCCGCTCCCGCTCCGAAGGGACCCGAAAAACCGAAGGATGCACCACGCCGGGACAAGGAGCAGATCGTCTATATCAAGCTGAACGAGCTCTACGCCTTCAAGAACCATCCCTTTGAAGTCCGGGATGATGAAGAAATGCGGGCTATGGTGTCCAGCGTCAAGGACAAGGGCGTGACCCAGCCCGCTATCGTCCGTCCTCGTGAGGATGGCGGCTATGAGATCGTGTCCGGCCACCGCCGCCAGAAAGCCAGCGAGCTTGCCGGGTATGCGGATATGCCCTGTATCGTCCGAAACCTAACGGATGATGAAGCCATCACGCAGATGGTCGAGGACAATCTGAACCAGCGTGAAGAAATCCTCCCCAGTGAGCGGGCCAAAGCCTTGAAAATGCAGCTTGAAGCTATCAAGCACCAGGGCTCCCGCACTTCGGGCCAGATTGACCCGAAGGACGCAGGAAAACGCTCCAACGAAATTGTGGCCGAGCGCAATAAGATGGCGGTCAAGCAGGTGCAGCGGTATATCCGTCTCAATGAGCTGGTTCCCGACCTGATGAAGCTGATGGATGAAAAAAAGCTGGGCTTTACTACGGCGGTGGAGCTTTCCTATGTCAGCAAAAAGAACCAGAACTATATCGCCGTCGCCATTGACAGCCAGCAGTCCTCGCCTTCACAGGCGCAGGCAAAGCGTATGCGTGAGCTGGACGAAAAGAAGCTGCTCAACGGGGATGTGATCGACGGCATTATGATGGAGGACAAAAAGGAGGTAGACAAAGTGATTTTGACAGGTGCGGAACTGAGCAAGTATTTCGGCAAGGAAACTACGCCGAGGGAAATGAAGGACCAGATCATCAAGCTGCTGGACGATTGGAAGGGTCAGCAGAAGGAACACGAAAAGCCGGAGAAGAAAAACGAACAGGAAAAGTAAGCCAAAACTTCGGGTCAGCATGGCCCGAGGATTGCGGGGCTCTGCCCCGCGCCCCGAAGCTCTGGAGATATAAATGATTCCCCGTCGCCAGTTATTCCGTAGCATAGCCGGGAAAATCAGTCAAGGGCAGCGCCGCCGCAGGCGGTGCCAGAGGCACCCTTGACGGATTTCTCCCGGTTATGCTTTTTCCCGGTCAAGCGACGGGGATATAAATTCTCCAGAGCCGTTCCCCTTCCCGGGGGAAGGGGCGGAGGGGTTGGGCGAACTCTTGCTTTTCCCTAAACCAAAACAGAAATGGAGGCTCAACCAATGAAACGACCTTTAGCATACCTGACCGCCGCATGGAGCGGCGAGTCGGATGTTGATATGGAGCTGGCGGCCCACTACTGCCGTCTTGCTTATGAGGCGGGCTTTTCCCCGATCTGCCCGCTCTTGTATCTGCCGCTGTTTTTGAATGACAGCGTTCCCGAGGAACACAAGGCCGGGATTGATATGCGCCGGGATATGCTGCGGCGCTCCCACACCCTGATCGTCTGCGGCAGCGCTGTGGACGAGGATGTAAAAAATGATATTGCGGTTGCCGGACGGCTGGGCATTGCGGCGACAACGCTGGAAGGGGTGCTTGCCGTGAAGGGACACGGCACCCCGGGCCATGCCGGACATTAAGCTGGGGAGCCTTTTTGACGGGATCGGCGTGTTCCCTCTGGCTGCTTCCCGGTGCGGTATCCGTCCGGTATGGGCCAGCGAGATTGAAAAAGCGCCCATCTCCATAACCAAAAGGCACTTTCCCGACATGGCGCATTTGGGAGATATTACGAAGGTGGACGGCGGGAAAATCCCGCCGGTCCATGTGATAACCTTCGGCTCTCCCTGTCAGAACCTTTCTCTGATCGGCAACCGCTCCGGCCTTGCCGGGGCAAAATCAAGCCTGTTCTATCAGGCGTTTCGTATCATACAGGAAATGAGGGATGCTACTGATAACCTATATCCAGCTATCGCTGTTTGGGAAAACGTCATGGGAGCGTTTTCTACAAATGACCGGATGGACTTTAGAGCCGTCCTATCCGCCTTCTCGGACACCGAAGTTCCAATGCCTCCTTCGGGAAGATGGGGAAACGCCGGAATGGTGCGAGGGGGAACGCCTGATGTGTGCTGGCGGCTCATGGACGCCCAGTATTGGGCAGGCTCCCGAAGGCTGGCACGAAGGCAGCGGATTTTCGTCGTGGCGGATTTTGGAGGCAGACGTGCCGCAGACATACTATTTAAGCCCCGTCCAATGCTCCCACTTCCTCCGCCTTGCGGAGAGGGCGGGCGGGCCGCCGCCGAAGGAGATCGAACAGCTTCTTTTGAAACAGGGCGGCAGATACCAGTCATCCACCCCTTTCAGTGCTTCCGTATGCGGGGAGCGGCAAAAAGGCAGGAAGAAACGGCCTTCCGAAACAGCTTCGGATTACCAACTGACCCTTTTCCCACTCTTTTAGCCAGTGATGTGACGCCCTTCGCCTTCTGGTATGAGGGCGACCCGGAGGGCGGCTGTATCCGTTTTCTGACGGAAACGGAAAGCGAACGGCTGATGGGGCTGCCGGAGGGCTGGACAAAGTACGGGGCGGACGGCATGGAAATCCGGCCTCTGCAACGCTACAAGGCGCTGGGAAATGCGATTGCCCTCCCTTGCGCCGATTACATTATGGCCGGGATTTATGAGGTGCTGGCTGACCGGGCCGGAAAGGAGGAATGAGCCCATGTTTGAAGCCTATATAACCAATACAGCCCTATACCCCTTAATGGGGATCGAGGTAGGGACAACGGTACATTTCCCCATGACGACACAGGAGTTGCAGGCCGCCCTTGCCAAAATCGGGATAGACGGGAAACGGTACAGCGAAGTGTTCTTTACCAGCTTTGACAGTGATGTGCTGGGGCTCTACGATCATCTCTACGAATGTGAGAACATCGACGAGCTGAACGAGCTGGGCCACGCCCTGCTGGAAGTACGGGATAAGGGCGGACTGGAAACCTTTGAAGCCGCTCTTGTCTTAGGAAACCACACAAGGAGCGTGAAGGATTTGATAAACCTGACGCAGAACCTTGACCTTTACCGCTTTTACCCGGATATTTCCGATGATGAAGGGCTGGGCCGTCTTTACGCCGATGAGCTGGGAACCATCGAGATACCGGAGCACATTCAGAACTATTTCGATTATGAAGCCTACGGGCGGGATGTGCGTATCAACGAGGGCGGCGTATTCGCTCCCGGTGGGTATGTCTCGGCAGTCCCGGAGGGCTTCAAGGAGTATTACCACGGGCCGCAGGACATTCCGCCGGAACACCGGATATTTGCCTATCCTGAAAAGGCCGAGCCTGTCCACTCCATTCTCGCTGCACTCAAACGGTTTCAAGAAGCCCCGCCCGCTCCGAAAAAGGACAAGGCGGGGCCTTCCCATGAAGAACGGTAGGACTTCGGGCCAGCATGGCCCGAAGCATGAAGGAGGTGCATACCATCAACTATTACCCTATCAATGAAGGAGCCGCCCGCCGGGCAAAGGAAATGAACAGCTTTTCCGACTACAAGGAAGGGAGCGCAACGGCGGAATACCGGGCAATGGTGGACAAGGCCGCCGCCATAGCGGAACAGCAGAAATCCCGGGTGGACCCCATGTACCATGAGAAGATCGACCATCTGTTAGACACCTACGCCCGCAAGCTGGCCGAAAACATGAACCAGGGCTTTGCCATTGACGCAAGGGTTCCCTCTGTGATGATCGCCGGACCTGCCAATTTCCCGGTGGGAAAGAAGGAAAAACAGAACCGGGCCCGGGACAGCAACATGGAGGAATGGCAGTATATTCAAGGGCTGCTGGACAAGATACGCAGTACCGGCATGGGCGGGATCAGCGCCGATGACCCGGCAGCGATTGAAAAGCTCCAGAAGAAGCTGGACGGGCTGGAACGCTCCCAGCTCATTATGAAGGAGGTCAACGCCTATTACCGCAAGCATGGCAAGCTGGACGGCTGTGCGCTGCTGTCGCCGGATCAGATTGAAAAGCTGAAAGCAAGCATGGCGTCAAGCTGGCGGAGCGACCCGAGGCCCTTTGAAAGTTACCAGCTTACCAACAACAATGCGGAGATCCGCCGGGTAAAGGCCCGTATCGAACAGCTTTCCAAACAGGCGCAGCGGGAGTTTTCCGGCTGGGAGTTCGACGGGGGCCGTGTGGAGATGAACCGGGAGGACAACCGCTTGCAGGTATTCTTTGATGGAAAGCCTGACGCAGACACCCGGGCCGAGCTGAAAAGCAGCGGCTTTCGCTGGGCTTCCAGCGTAGGCGCATGGCAGAGGCAGCTCACGGACAACGCCATCCGGGCGGCTGACCGTCTGGAATGTATCAAGCCGCTGTCCGGCGAAAAGCCCTCCCAGCTTCAAAAGAAGCCCTCTATCTTGCAGACCATGCGGGAACAGGGCGAAAAAGTCCAGACGGAGCCGGAAAAGAAAGCTCCGTCCGGCAGAGATGCCGAGCGGTAAGCCTCGGGCCACATTGGCCCGAGGTTTTCTGTTCCCCGAGATTGTACGTGGGCCTCCCGGATAGCGGGAACCCCGACGGAAAGGAGGTTTTATGCAGGAAGAAGTAAACCAAAAAACGGTTGCCCTTTCGATCAGGACAACGAAGCTCACAGGAAAAGTGCTGGCTGCCGCTCTTGGGAAGGTAGTGCAGGCGCTGCAAAAGCACCACCGGAAGGCGCTGACCCCGCAGGGACGCCAGAGCGTGAAAAAGCTGATGAACCACTATGGCGGCAAAAGCGCCATGCCCTATGTGGGAGCCCCAAAGGATTTTGACCGGATTGCGAAGGAGTTCCATGTGGACTACGCTTTCCATAAAGTGAGCCCCGGCCATTACCTGCTGTTCTTCAAAGCCAATCAGGCGGACGCCATCACAGCGGCCTTCCAGAAGTACAGTGCAAAGGTGCTGAATAAAGAGCAGGACAAGGCTTCCATCCTCGGTCAGCTTCGGAAATTCACGGAGCAGATCAGGACACAGGCGAAGGAAAAGAAGCGGACCAGAGAGGCGGTGAAGGACGGACGTTGAGTGACAAGATCAGAGAATATGTGCTCCCAAACCTGCCGTACCTCTTTGTGTTCTGGTTTTTCTCCAAAATCGGGACGGCCTACCGGATCGCCCCCGGCACAGACTTCAGGACAAAGCTCATGGGGATGCTCGACACCTTCCCAAAAGCCTTTGAAACCTACTGGCCGGGGCTTGGCGGTATTGACCTGCTGGTGGGCCTTGCCGGTGCGGCTGGGATGTATCTGCTGATACAGTCAAAGATCGGGAAGGCAAAAAAATTCCGGCGGGATGCAGAATACGGCACCGCCCGCTTCGGAACAAAGGAGGATATAAAGCCGTTTGTAGACCCTAAATTTCAGAACAATGTCATTCTGACCGGGACGGAGTTCCTTACCATGAACACCCGTCCGAAGATACCCGCCAATGCCCGGAACCTAAACGCCTGTGTCATCGGCTCGTCCGGTTCGGGCAAGACAAGGTTCTGGCTGACTCCGCAGCTCCTTCAAGCCCATTCCTCGTATGTGGTGGTAGACCCGAAGGGCGGCACCCTCGACCAGTGCGGGCGATTTCTGCAACGGGAGAAATACAGGGTGCGGGTGTTCAACAGTGTCGACTTTTCAAAATCCATGCACTACAATCCGCTGGCCTATATCAAGACAGAAAGCGATGTTTTGAAATTTGTTACCGCCCTGATCGCCAACACCAAAGGCGACGGCAAGGAGGGCGACGAGTTCTGGACCAAAGCCGAAACCCTTTTGTACTGCGCCCTTGTGGCTTACATCGTGTTTGAGGGGCCGGAGGAAGAACGCAACATGAATACGCTGGTGGAAATGATAAACAGCATGGAAGTCCGGGAGGATGACGAAACCTTCAAAAACGCGGTGGACTATATGTTTGACGGGCTGGAACGCCGCAGCCCCCAGCACTTCGCCGTGAGGCAGTATAAGAAATACAAGCTCGCCAGCGGCAAGACAGCCAAAAGCATTTTGATTTCCTGCGGTGCAAGGCTGGCTCCCTTTGACAGTGCAGCGACACGTTGTCGCATATAAACTCTGCGTGGGATTTTCCTGCAAAGAGGTAAAAGTGACGGAAAGGCTATAGCCTTTCTAACTGATATTCCGAGAAGTGGAATGACGGGGTAACGCCCTGAAACGCTTCCCTTGATACTGCGTTGGAAGAAACGGGACGTATTTCCCGCGACTGACACAGCACGCTGAAGTCGGCTGTCTGCACCCGCGACTGTCCCCTTTGGGGGATAAAGCAAAGCCGAGCCAGAGGTGGCCGGGGGTGTTAGGCCGGAGGTCTATAAAGTACCTATGTCCAGAATGCGGCTGACTACCGCTGACAAAAGCCCGAATGTACAGGTCTATAACGGGATATGGCAGAAATGCCATAGCCGTGGAAACGGCGTATGTGGGGTAAAGTAAGATTTGTCGATATGAAATTCCCTATGGTGTTACAGGCACCATCAGGCATACAGGCCTAAAGGGCAGGGTTAAGGGTATTATGCAAAGATAGGAATATCGGAACGTGGAAAGCCCCGGATGTGGAGTGGATACGCATGATGAAGCAATGGGCGGGAAAATCGTGCCGCCTTTTATGGGAGGTGCGGTATAACCGTTCTTAATCCGGGAGGAAAGAGCAGCCATGCTACCTGTGAAGCCGTGAACAAAGTAAGCGGTGGAGGGACGGGCTGTAGTCAGGAACAGAAACAAAATCATATTCAATAAACACGCATAGGTTCGAGTAGGACTAAGAAAGGCGAAAATCCAAACGAAAGTGGGGATAAGTAACCGACTATGGCAACAGGAAAGGCAAAGAAGAAAGATAAGTTAAGGCACGCCGAGTATTATGACTTCCAGGCAATTCAAGATAAGCTGTATGCCGACAGCAATAAAGGCAAAGTTTTCAAACATCTGGTTGGAATCATTGCATTACCCGAAAACATACGGCTGGCATACCGCAACATCAAGAAGAACCACGGGAGTACGACGCCCGGCACAGATGGAAAAACAATCACAGAATTATCAGCACTCTCTGATGAACAGCTTATATGCGCCGTACAGCGCAAATTAAACTGGTATGTCCCACAAAGCGTCCGGCGGGTAGAAATTCCGAAAGGAAATGACCCAATGAAGAAGCGCCCGCTCGGAATACCGACGATTATGGACAGGCTGATACAACAGTGCGTATTGCAGGTCATGGAGCCGATATGTGAGGCGAAATTCCACGACCACAGTTATGGATTCCGCCCTAACCGGAACCAACAGCACGCAATCGCCCAGGTTCACAAAAATATGCAGAGAAGCAATCTCCACTATGTCGTAGACATAGATGTTAAGGGGTTCTTTGACAACGTGAACCACGGAAAACTGCTGAAACAGCTCTGGACAATGGGAATCCAAGACAAGAAGCTGCTTAGTATTATATCAGCTATGCTAAAAGCGGAGGTGGCCGGGATAGGATTCCCGGAGGTGGGTACGCCGCAGGGAGGTATTATCTCTCCCCTGCTATCCAATGTAGTTCTAAACGAATTGGATTGGTGGCTTGCCAGCCAATGGGAAGAAATACCAACGGAGTTCCCTTACAAGGAATCGGTCAATTACAACGGAAGCGTGAGCAAGAGCCATAAATTTGCCGCACTGCGGAGGACAAGGCTGAAAGAAGTCACCTGCGTCCGATACGCTGATGATTTTAAGATATTCACGAACAGCTATCAAAATGCGGTGAAGTTATTCCACGCAACCAAAAGCTGGCTCCATGAAAGGCTTTCTCTTGAAATCAGTCCTGAAAAATCAAAGGTGATTAACCTGAAAGAGCAGTATTCAGAGTTTCTTGGTTTCAAGTTAAAGGTTATCCCCCGTGGGAAACGGAGCAACGGACGCGCCAAATATGTAGTAGAGAGCCATATCAGAGAGAAATCTATTGCGAAAATAAAACCAAACTTAAAACGGCTGATTTACGACATTGAGTTCCCGTCACAAGGCAAACGTACTGAATATCAGGCGATTTGCCGCTACAACGTTTATGTAATGGGAATCCATGACTACTATCAATTAGCCACAAAGGTCTGCGATGACCTTACGCCATTCGCCTTATCTGTCCACAAGAGCCTGCGGGCAAGACTGAAAGAACGGGTTAAAACTGCAAAACAGGTCAGAAAAAGGAAGATTCCGTGTGAAGTTCCGAAAGTTATCAGGGAACGGTATGGGAAAAGCAAACAGCTCCGATATGTAGCCGGACACGCAGTTGTCCCGATTGGCTACATACGGCACAAGCCCCCAAAGTCCATGAACCGCAAAATCAATTCCTATACGCCCGAGGGCAGAGCCGAAATCCATAAGAATCTGGACAGAATCGACATGACGGTTCTTCATTACTTAATGAGGAACCCGGTTCTGTACCGTACTATCGAATACAACGATAACAGGCTTTCACTGTATTCGGCCCAAATGGGAAAATGCGCCGTATCTGGCAAAGTGCTTTCTATTGGCGATATTCATTGCCATCACAAAGTGCCACGGTATTTAGGCGGCAAGGACAATTATCAAAATCTGGTGTTGGTATGTGAAGATGTACACCATCTGATTCATGCTACAAACCCTGATATTATCAGAAAGTATATGGAAATCCTAGGCCTTGACCAAAAGCAGAAAGAAAAACTCAATAAGTTAAGAAGCCTTGTCCACGTTGAGAGTTATTGAGATGAAATAAATTCTGTTCCTGATGGCAAGCCGGGTGAGCTGAAAGGTTCATGCCCGGTTTAGGGCGGGGGAAAATCCGGAGATAACATCAAAGGATTACCTATCGCTATTTCCACAGCTCCGGGAGATCATGTCCTATGACGAGCTGGAGCTTGATAAGCTGGGGGACGAAAAATCGGCGCTGTTCTTTCTTATCAGCGACACGGACACCACCTACAACTTTTTGGTTGCCCTCGCTTTTTCGCAGATGTTCAACCTTCTGTGTGAACAGGCTGACAACACCTATGGCGGGCGTCTGCCCTACCATGTGCGGGTGCTGTGGGACGAGGCTGCCAACACCGGGCAGGTGCCGGGGCTGGAAAAGATTGTGGCCGTCATTCGCTCCCGGGAGATCAGCCTGACGCTCTTTTATCAGGCTATGAGCCAGTGCAAGGCATTGTACAAAGACCATTCCGAAACCATCATGGGAAACATGGACAGTATCGTGTTCCTCGGAGGCCGGGAGGCTTCCACCCTAAAGGATATTTCGGAAAACTGGCTGGGCAAGGCCACCATTTCCATGCAGACCGAGGGCCGCAGCCGTGGACAGTCTGAAAGTTACAGCCAGAATATGCAGCGGCTTGGCCGGGAGCTGATGACCACCAGCGAGATCACCACCATGCCCGGAGATAAATGTATCTTGCAGCTTAGGGGGCTCCCGCCTTTCCTGTCCCCGAAGTATGACTTGAAAAAGCACCCGAATTACAAGTACACAGCCGAATTTGATAAAAAGAAAAACGCCTTCCGCTTGGAAAGCCTGTTCCGCCACCGGCCATTGAGACTAAAGCCGGAGGACGAATACACGGTGTACGAAGTGGACGGCTCCGACACGGACGAAGAAGCTGACCTGTTGAACTTCGATGATCTGGATAGCGACGAGTTTGTGTAACTTCGGGCCATGATGACCCGAAGCGCCGCCGATGTGGGCGGCTTTTTTTGTACCCAAAACCATCAAACAAAATGGAGGAACGTATATGGAATTTTTCAATCAGGCAATCGACATTCTCAAGATTCTGGTCATGGCTCTTGGCGCTGGTCTGGCGGTATGGGGCGTCATCAACCTTCTGGAAGGTTACGGGTCGGACAACCCTGCGGCAAAAAGCCAGGGGATAAAGCAGCTCATGGCGGGCGGCGGTGTCGTTCTGATCGGCCTTCAGCTTATCCCTCTGCTGTCCGGCCTGTTCAGCTAAATGTCACCCGTTGTCCCTTTTTCCAGAAAAGGAGCTGATGTATGGACTTTATCATCGACGCAATCGTTGAATGGCTGAAAGGTCTGCTCGTCGATGGTATCATGGAAAATCTGGACGGCCTTTTCGATAACGTCAATCAGAGCGTTGGCGAGATCGCCACACAGGTAGGCACGACCCCGGCGGACTGGAACGCCGGGGTCTTTTCCATGATACGACAGATCTCTGAAACTGCCATCCTGCCAATCGCCGGGGTCATCCTCACTTTTGTAATGACTTATGAGCTGATACAGATGCTCATAGAACGCAACAACCTCCATGAAGTTGACACATGGATGTTTTTTAAGTGGGTGTTCAAAACCTTTGTGGCTGTGATGATCCTGACGAATACCTTCAATATCGTGCTGGCGGTCTTTGATGTAAGCCAGCATGTGATCCAGCAGTCAGCGGGCATTATCCAGAACGGGACAGAGATCACGCCGGATGTGCTGGACAGTCTGCGGATAGAGCTTGAAGCGATGGAGTTAGGCCCTCTGTTCGGACTCTGGCTACAATCCTTCCTGATCCAGCTTACCATGATTGCCTTAAACATCGTGATCTTCGTCATCGTATATGGCCGTATGATTGAAATTTATTTACTCACAAGTTTAGCGCCTATCCCGTTTGCCACCGTCCCCAACAGGGAAACCGGACACATGGGGCAGAACTATTTCCGCTCCCTCTTTGCGGTGGGCTTTCAAGGTCTGTTGATCTTAGTCTGTGTCGCCATCTATGCGGTGCTGATCCAGAGTATCGCCACCGACGGCGACCCCATCGGGGCGATCTGGGGCTGCGTGGGATATACGGTGCTGCTGTGTTTTACCTTATTCAAAACAGGCAGTCTTGCAAAATCCATCTTCGGCTGCCATTAAGAGACTTCGGGCCATGCTGACCCGAAGCGGAAAGGAGAAATCCATGCAGGAAAAAAATGCGGGCGGAACACCAGCCGCCCCTATAAAGCTGGATGTAAGCGTGCGGGTCATCGAACCTGTGAAAAACCTCATGGGCTTTGCCAGCGTGAAATTCAATGACTGCTTTGTGGTGGAAAATCTGAAAATCGTACAGGGCAGCAAGGGGCTCTTTCTTGGGATGCCCAGCCAGCCAGACGGCAAAGGCGGCTACCGGGATATGGCCTACCCTGTCACAAAGGAGTTCCGGGAACAGCTCAACACCGCTGTTCTGCAAGCCTATGAGGCAAAGCTGGAACAGATGGCGGAGCGTGGCTCTGTGGGGCGTGCATCCATCAGCGACCAGCTCAAAGCCGGAAAAGCGGCTGCTGAGCAGGCAAAGGCAGAACGGTCCCCAAAGGAAAAGACCAGCCGTGGTGCGGAGCGTTGATTTCGGGCCATGTTGGCCCGAAGCAGAAAGGAGGCGGGAACCATGCCACGCAAACGGACGGGCTATGACGCGGCCTGCTATTACGACGGAAAACTGCTGGGCCGCTGTACCAAAGCGGACAGCGATGCCTATACCCTGTTGATGAACGCCTGCGGCGGGGACGCCGCCCGTGTCCTGCGGGAATACGCCTACTTTTCCTCGGAACTTCGCGCCATCTTGGAAAAGGCGGCGCTCATGCAGGCGGACCGGAGCCGGACGGGCGGAATGTTCCATGCGCCGAAAAGCTCCCCGTGGGGCGAGGTGCAGAGCTGTGAAACCCTCTGTCCGGGGGTGTTTCTGGTATCTACCGCCAGCCACGGCGGAACGATGGTGGCAAATGAGGTAGCCGCCGTCCTCTCCCCAGCGGCGAAAAAGTGCGGCTTCAAGGATAAGGGCTATATCTGCTATGAGGAGGACGCACAGGAAAGTGTGGTGCTCCGGGAGCTGCTGGACAAAAAACTGTGGAACATCCCTGACCGCATTAAGGATAAAGGACAGTTTGAAGAAAAACTCAATCAGTCCATCCGGCAGTATAATCCCGAATACTGGCGGGCAAGGCAGAGCGGACGAGAAGCCGCCGAAGCCGCCCGCAGTACAGCCCCGGCCAAAGAAGCCGCAAGATAACCTCGGGCCATGCTGGCCCGAAGCAGTAAAGGAGGTTCACCCAAATGGCCTATGTGCCAGTACCAAAAGACCTTTCCAAAATCAAGACAAAGCTGGCCTTCAATCTGACGAAGCGCCAGCTTGTTTGTTTTTCCGGCGCGGCGGCGGTGGGGCTCCCGGCCTACCTGCTTTCCCGTGACAGTATCGGGAACAGCGCCGCCATGTTCCTGATGATCGGCCTCATGCTCCCGTTCTTCTTTCTGGCTATGTATGAGCGGGACGGCCTGCCGCTGGAAAAAGTGCTGAAAAACATCATCCGCACCCGGTTCCTCTATCCCCGGGTGCGGCCTTACAAAACCGAAAACTTCTATGCGCTGCTTAGCGCCAGAAAGGAGGCGCAGCCGATTGCGAAACAGCAGAAGGGCCGGAAAGCCCGCAGGCAGAAAGCCTGAAAAGCAGGGCCTTACCGGTCTGTTCACAAAGGGAAAGAACATTCCCACCACCGCCCAGCAGACCCTCCCTTACCGTGAAATGTACCGGGACGGGGTGTGCCGGGTAGCGGACCGCTATTACACCAAAACCATTGAATACGAGGACATCAACTACCAGCTCGCACAGTCCGAAGATCAGGCGGCCATCTTTGACGGGTGGAGCGCCTGCCTCAACTACTTTGACAGCAGCCTTCCGTTCCAGCTTTCCTTCCTCAACCACCGGAGCCGCCCGGGCAGCCGGTACAGCGTGAACATCCCCATGCAGGATGACGATTACAACAGCGTCCGGTGTGAGTATGTGGAAATGCTGGAAAACCAGATCGCCAAAAGCAACAACGGCATTGTCCGCACAAAGCTCCTGACCTTCGGCGTGAACGTGGACGACCTTCCCACCGCCAGGGCAAGGCTGGAACGTGTAGAGGCGGACATTTGCGGAAACTTCAAAAAGCTGGGCGTCAAGTGCCGCTCCCTTTCGGGGCTGGAACGGCTGGAGCTTCTTCACGGGCAGCTCCACCCCGGCAGCGGCTCCCCCTTCCGGTTTTCATGGGATATGATCCCCAAAACCGGGCTTTCCACCAAAGACTTTATCGCCCCGGACAGCTTCGACTTCCGTTTCAGCCGTCTGTTCCGGGTGGGGACGACTTGGGGCGCTGCCTCCTACTTGCAGATTTTGGCCTCGGAGCTCTCGGACAAGCTGCTGGCGGAGCTTTTGGAAATGGATGCGGAAATGACCATCACTCTCCATATCCAAACCGTCGATCAGGCCGCCGCCGTAAAATCTATCAAGGCCAAAGTCTCCGACATTGACAAGATGAAGGTGGAGGAACAAAAGAAGGCAGCCCGGTCAGGGTACGACATGGACATACTTCCACCCGACCTTGTAACGTACAGCAACGACGCAAAGACCCTTCTGGAAGATTTACAGAGCCGGAATGAAAGAATGTTCCTGCTGACCTTCCTTGTGGTAAACATGGCCCCGACCCGCCGGGAGCTGGACAATGACCTGTTCACGGTGTCCGGTATCGTCCAGAAATACAACTGCACCTTGAAGCGGCTGGACTTCCAGCAGGAGGACGGTTTTCTTTCCAGCCTTCCGCTGGGCCATAACGGCATTGAGATCAAGCGCGGCATGACGACCAGCTCCACGGCCATTTTCGTTCCCTTTATGACGCAGGAGCTCCGCATGGATGGCGAAGCCGTCTATTACGGGCTCAACGCACTTTCCCATAACGTCATCATGGCAAACCGGAAGAAGCTCAAAAATCCCAACGGCCTGTTCCTCGGCGTGCCGGGCTCCGGCAAATCCTTTGCCGCAAAGCGGGAGCTTGTGAACGTGTTCCTTGCCACCCGTGACCGGATCATTGTGGTTGACCCGATGGGCGAATACTCGCCACTTATCAAGCGGCTGGGCGGACAGGTCATCGAGATCGCCCCAGACAGCCCCCACCACATCAACCCGATGGACATTGATTTGAGCTTCGACGAGGAAAACCCGATGGCACTGAAAGCCGACTTTATCCTGTCGCTGATGGAGCTGATCGTCGGCGGCAAGGACGGCTTGCAGCCGGTGGAGCGTACCGTCATTGACCGCTGTGTACGCCAGATGTACCGGGAACACTTGCAGGACCCGGAAACAAGCAAAATGCCGACCCTCCAAACCCTGTATGACCTGCTCTGTTCCCAGCCGGAGGGCGAGGCGGTACGGCTGGCAACTGCCCTTGAAATTTATGTGTCGGGTTCTCTTAACGTGTTCAACCATGAAACCAATGTGGACTTGAACCGCCGTCTGGTATGCCTTGACTTAAAAAAGCTGGGGGCCGGGCTTCGGACGATTGCCATGCTCATTATGCAGGACTTGGTAAACTCGCAGGTGTCCATGAATTTCCTGCGTGGTATCGCTACATGGTGCTACTTCGACGAGTTCCATGTGCTGCTCCGCGACCGGCTGACGGCAAGCTATTGTGTGGCGATCTGGAAAATGCTGCGAAAAAAGGGTGCGTTCCGAGTGCTTTAACGCAGAACGTAAAGGATTTTCTGGCAAGCCCGGAGATTGAGAACATCTTTGAAAACTCGGACTTCCTTGTGCTGCTCTCGCAGGCACAGGGGGATCGGCAGATTTTAGCCAAACAGCTTGGGATCAGCCCCCACCAGCTTTCCTATGTGACCCATACCAATTCCGGCGAAGGGTTGCTGTTCTTCGGGAATACCACCATCCCGTTTGTTGACCGCTTCCCGCAGAATACCGAGCTGTACGCCATTATGACCACCCGCCCGGAGGACAAAAAACAGGAAATGAACCGGGCATAACACACTTCGGGCCATGTTGGCCCGAGGTTTGGAAAGGAGGGATACGTCATCGGAAAGAAACCGGACAAACGGAATTTTCAGAGGCCGGGGCCGACGGAGGATACCGGGGGCAATCGCCCCGGACCGGCTGAACGGGAAGGGCCTTCCCCCGCACCGTCCCGACGCCTGCGGTTTGAGGACGAGGATACCGGACAGGACAGCCCTTCGGGCCATGATGGCCCGAAGTCCAAAAGCGGCAAGTTTCAAGAGGACAGCCGGAAAAGCCGTCCCTCTGACCGCATGAGGCAGGAGGATGAAGCGGGCGGGCCGCAGGATACCGGCAAGGCACAGGAGCCGGAGGGCTCTGCCGAGAAGGCCGGGAGCAAAAAGGATAAGTACCAGAAAGCACAGGCAAAAGCGGAACACGCCGGGGAAAAGCTGGGAAAGGCTCGGGAGAAACTGGACAAGACCGAGGCAAAACGGGCAGCGAAGAAACCGCCGGGGCTTGCGAAGAAAGCTGTCCGGGGAGCCCGCACCGAAGCATGGTTTTATCTCCACAACAAAATCCACGAAGTCGAGCATGAAAATGTGGGTGTGGAAGGAGCCCATAAGTCGGAACTTGTGGCCGAGGCCGGAGCCCGGAAACTGACCCGGTATGCCAAACGGAGATACCGGGAGCACCCGGCCCGGAAGGTGGCAAAGTGGGAACGGAAGGACATAAAAGCCCGGGCTAATATGGAGTTTCAGAAGATGGCCTCCGAGCACCCGGAGCTTGCCAGCAATCCGCTTTCCCATGTGCAGCAGAAATGGAAACTGAAACGCCGGTATTCCAAAAAAGCAAAGGCGGCTGCAAAACAGGGCGCAAAGGCCGCAAAGAAAACCGCTGCCGCTTCGGGAACTGCGACCCGTCGGGCGGCGCAGTTTGTGACCCGTCATCCTGTGGCGGTGCTGGTCCTGCTCCTGCTGTTGCTGCTCTGTTTTCTTGTGGCGGCGGTAAGCTCCATCTTTCCCACGCTTGGCAGCGGCCTTGCCAATGCGTTATCCGGCACCTCCTACGCCTCGGAGGATACGGACCTGCTGGGGGTGGACGAGGACTACACGGCGCTGGAAAACGAGCTGGCGCAGACGGTAGCGAACATCGAAAGCACCCATCCCGGCTATGACGAGTACCGCTATTCCGTGGACGAGATCGGCCATAACCCCTATGAGCTGGCGTCCTATCTCTCGGCAAAGTACCATGTGTATTTCCGTGAACAGGTGCAGGACGAGCTGCGGGAGATTTTCGAGGCACAGTATGAACTGACCTTGACGGAGGAAGTTGAGATACGCTACCGCACCGAAACCAGCACTGACCCGGAGACCGGGGAAACCACCACCGAGGAAGTCCCCTATGAGTATTACATTCTCAATGTGACCCTCACAAACAAGACGCTGCCCGCCGTGATCCTGCCGAGGCTTAACGAACAGCAGCGGGAAATCTACACCGTTATGCAGCAGCTCAAAGGCAATAAACCCTATCTGTGGGAAGGGATTTACAACGGCGGCGAAGATACCGGCCCCAGCTATGAGATACCCGGCGAGGCGCTGGATGACCCGGCTTTTGCGGCGCTCATGAAAGAAGCCACAAAGTACATCGGCTGGCCCTATGTGTGGGGCGGCTCCAGCCCGTCCACCTCCTTTGACTGTTCGGGCTTTGTCTGCTGGGTGTACACGGCCAGCGGCGTCCACAACCTGCCCCGTACCACGGCGCAGGGCATTTATAACCAGTGCGCTATCATTTCCCCCTCCGAGGCAAAGCCCGGCGACATTATCTTTTTCACGGGAACCTATGACAGCCCCGGCCCTGTGTCCCATGTGGGGATTTATGTGGGCGACGGGATGATGCTTCATTGTGGTTCGCCCATCCAATACGCAAACATCAATTCAAGCTACTGGCAGACACATTTCTATGCCTTCGGGCGTTTATGAGCCAGAGGAAAGGAGTCCTTGCATGAACAAGATCGACAAGCTCGATAAGGAACTGGAAAAAGCCCGGGAGAAGGCTGCCGAGTGGCAGGCCAAAATCCGGGAGCTGGAAAAGCAGAAACAGGAGGAAGAAAACAGCCAGATCGTGCAGGCGGTGCGCTCCCTCAAACTGACGCCCGCCCAGCTTATAGCCTTTTTGAATGACCCCAAAAACAGCCTTACCGCTTCGGGCCATACTGACCCGAAGCCGGAGGCACCCGAAAAGGAGGACACGGCCCATGAAGAAAACTAAATTTCGCAGGCTGGCGGTGATGACTGCCAGCCTTTTGTGTTGCCTGATCTTTACGGTCCCGGCTTACGCCCAGAGCAATGAGCCGCAGCCCGAGGCCACTCCCGCTCCGGTGGAAACCGAAGCGGAGCCGGAAACCCAGAACCCCTTTACCCCGGACGGGACGGGAACCGTGGTGGACAACGCCACCGACGAGGACGGTAAAGAGTTTTACACCATTACCACAGCAGACGAGAGCGTGTTTTATCTGGTGATCGACAAACAGAAAACCAGCGAGAACGTCTATTTCCTCAATACCGTTACCACAGACGACCTTCTTCCTCTTGCCGAACAGGGTAAGGAACCGCCCAAAGAAGTGCCCCCGGAGCCAGAGCCAAAGCCCACCGAACCTGTGGAGGAAGTACCGGAACCCGAGCCGGAGAAAAAGGACAGCCCCCTTCTCTCTCTGCTCCTGATCGGTGCGGTGGTGCTGGCCGGCGGTGGAATTGGTTACTATTTCAAGATTTACAAGCCGAAGCATGAAGCCCCGGATTTGGAAGATGATTACTGCGAATATGAGGACGGGGAGCTGGAGGAGATCGCAGAGGAACCCGAGGACGAAGATACCCCGCCGTGGGAGGAAGATACGGAGGAATGAGAATGAATTTTACAAGTAGCCCTTTTGAACGAATGATGAAGGAAGTACCGCACCCCGGCTGGGACAATGACGATCCTTGTAAGGGATGCCGTTACTACAAGGAGTGCAAAGGAAAGAAAAAACAGTGCCGGAAGAAGTTCCGAGCGCTGATCGTGGAGCCCCGCCCTTCGGGCCATCGTGGCCCGAAGTCTTAAATGGACGCCCGGGAGCTGACCCGTGATGAGAAGAAAAAAATCCGTTCTCTGGTCACGGGGATGTGCGCCAACTATGACCGGGAAAGCGGCCTGTGCCTTCCTCTGGACTGTGCCTGCTATATGCTGCACAAGTGCTGGACAGGGGCGTACTGCCGTTATTTCCGTGAGGCTGTCCTGCCCCTTGACCCGGAGCTTCAAGCGGCGCTGACAACGGAAGGCATCTCTCCGGAGCTGCGGGCCTGTGCGGTCTGCGGAAAGGCATTTCTGCCCGAGGGGCGTCAAGCCTACTGTTCCGACGCCTGCAAAGCCGAAGGGAACCGCCGGAAAAGCCGGGAACGCATGAGGAAAATGCGGGAGAAAAGGCCGGGCGGCTGTTACGATTTGCCGCCTCCAAAGGCTTGACATTCCGGGCTTTTTTGAGGGTATTTCCGGGGTGGGAATATCTTATTACATTCCTCCCCGGTCTGCCCTCTTATTTCGTAACATCCAGCACTTCGGGTCATGTTGGCCCGAGGCACAGAAAGGAGGTATCTCTTGGAGACCGTACAAGGATATGTGATTTTGAAAGCTGCCACCTTTGAAACCGGACACGGCTTTGCGCTGGGGCATAATCCGGGAGCGCCGAGCCCCTTTGTGACCTGGCAGTTTACCGAGGGGGAAAACGGCCATCGGGATTACTACTGGGGCCGCTATGGAAACAGCCAGACATGGGCGCAGCGGGACTTTGACCGCCGGGTGGACGACTATCAGCAGCTTTACCATGCGGCGGTCAAGCATACCGAGCTGGGACCGGAGGGCGTTTACCGCTATTATTCCACCCAGCGGCCCGTGGACATAGGAACTTACCCGAAGCCGCTGGATAACCAGCCTCTTTCCATTGTCAACTACGACGATGACAGGCGGCGTCCTGTGGCAGACGGCAGGCTGATGGCATGGGGCGAACTGACCTACGCAAAGCCGCTGACCGAAAAGCAGATGGAGGATTATGAACTGAAACCAGCACCGGGCAATTCTGACCGGGTGCGCCCATCCATTACCGCCCGGCTCAAAGACGGAACCAGAGGGCAGGAACCCCCGAAGGAGCCCGGCCAGAAGCGGAGCCATAAAAACCATGAGGAACGATAAAGGAGGATCGCCATGCACGAAAAAGACAACTATCTGAAAACCGCCGAGCTCTCCACGGAGCAGAACTGCAACATGATCGACGGCGTACCCAACAACACGCCTATCCCACCCACGCCCCCGGAGCTGGACGCAAAACCGCTTGATAAGGTAAAGGAGCCCAAAGAGCGCCGGAAAGGCCGGGAGCTGGAACGCTGATGGAGAACCGAAAGCGGAATGTCCATCTGCACGTCATGGTAACACCGGACGAGCTGGCGGCCATCCATGAACGGATGGCCGAGGCGGGCATTTCCAACGCCGGGGCTTATGTACGGAAAATGGCTCTGAACGGGTATATCCTGCACGTTGACCTTGCGCCCGTAAAAGAGCTGATCTCTCTGCAACGGCGCTGTTCCAACAATCTCAATCAGGTCGCCGTACACGCACACACCTATGGCGTGTACCCGGAGGAAATCAACGGATTGAAGCGGGACTATGAAAAGCTGTGGGGCGAGGTGTCAAAAGTGCTGCGGGAGCTTTCCGAGCTGGTGGCAAAGTAAGACGAGGGCGGCAGGCTTCCATTGCGGGGCTTGCCGCCCTGCTCTTTTTTTACCACTTCGGACCAGCATGACCCGAAGCCCGTCATGAAAAATTCAGATTTTCAAGATTGTAGAACCAGCTCTATAATGATATAATAATTCAAGAAGGGAGGCTGATACCATGCTGAAAATGGTTATTCGCATGAATGATGATAAAATCACAGCCGAAAATAAGTACCGGCTGGATGGCATTTACAACACAATCAATCATACATTCCAAACCGTGGGCCTTCCCCGTATGGAGGATGGTTCCGGCGCTTTGGTATTCCGTGACTGCGGCAGAGCGAGGGATTTTAGTCTGTTCGGCCGGATCGTCAATACCTTGAAGCGGCAAACATGGTTCATGGATAATGTTTCTGTGTGGCGTCTTTGTGACAGTGACGATTCTGACAGTCCAGATGATTTCAATGAAGAAGATCTGTTGACCCACTATCAGGAAAAAACAGCAATGAGGGCTTGAGTTTTGGAGAGAAAATATTTCAAAGCCTTAAATTTTGATCTGGACACCCATCAATTAAAAGAGCATTACCCCGGAGCCAATTACCGGCAGGCGTATGACGACTTGCGCCGGTTCTTCAAACGGCATCGTTTTTCTCACCGTCAAGGCTCCGGCTACATATCGGATGATAAACTGGCAACTGCTGATATATACGATTTGATGGATGAATTGAGCAGACAGTTTCCGTGGATTGGAATATGCGTGAATAAAATTGATGTGACCAACGTGGGACGGCAGCACGATTTGACAGAGCTCTTGAAACCAGCAGAGGATATTGTTATCGACACTTCGCTGCTGACAGTTCCCGATTGCCCGCAGCAGGAAACAGAATAACAGAAATTCGGCAGGACATGAATGTGTCCTGCTTTTTCTGTTTTCGGGCCATACTGGCCCGAAGTTTGGGGACAGGATTCACTAATCTTTCGCAACATTTATGTCCCCGGGCAGGCATGATAAAATAGAGGTAGGAAGGATAGATAAAGGAGGTTTTGAAGATGAAGATACTGCTGAAAATATTGGTCGCTCCCTTTGCTTTGGCGCTGACACTTCTGGCGGCTCTGCTGGTGTTCCTGTTTGATATTTGTGCCGTCCTGCTGACGATTACCTCTGTGATCCTGGCGGTGCTGGGTGTCGCTCTCTTTTTCACGCCGACGCCCATAGGCGGGATTGTATTTCTGTTTCTTGCCTTCCTTCTTTCGCCGTATGGACTGCAAGCGGCGGCGGGCTCCCTTCTTTGGGCGCTGGATGGAGGCAAATCCGCTCTGTACCGGTTTCTGGCAAGTTAAACAACCTCGGGCCATGTTGGCCCGAAGTCGGGGCGGTCTGAATAGGCCGCCCCTTTCTCATGGAAAGGAGGGATGATTTCTGGCTACCACAACTTTGTTGCAGCGCCATGCGGGCGAAGGCGAAACGATTGCCGAGGCAATCCGGGATTGTCTGGACTATGGCAAGGACCCGGAGAAAACAGAAAGCGGAAAGTATATCTCCGCTTATGAATGTGATCCGGCCACCGTGGCAGACGAGTTCCTTTTGGCAAAGGCCAGCTATGCCGCTATGACGGGCCGAGAACAGAAAAAAGAAAATGATGTGCTGTGCTATCAGATACGACAATCCTTCTATCCGGGTGAGATCACCCCGAAGGAGGCGAACCGTATCGGCTATGAGCTGGCTATGCGCTGGACAAAGGGGCGGCACGCATTTATCGTTACCACGCATACTGACAAGCAGCACATCCATTGTCACATTTATTACAACTCCACCATCCTTGACTGTACCCGGAAATTCCGAAACTTTTGGGGTTCCAGCTTTGCCCTCCGTCGGCTCTCTGACAGGCTGTGTCTTGAAAACGGGCTGTCCATTGTGGAGAACCCGAAGCCCCGGAGCAAGGGCAAGTATCGGAACTATGAGGAGTGGCAGAAAGACCGGAAAGGGCCGCTTTCCTATCAGGACCGACTGCGCCTTGCCATTGATACCGCACTGGCCGAGCGCCCCGCCGATCTGGATGAATTTCTTGCCCTGATGAAACGGGCCGGATATGAAGTCAAGAAGGTTCGGGGCGGCGGTATCAGTTTCCGGCTGACCGGGCAAGGGCAGGAACGCTTCACCCGTCTGCGTGCCTCCACGCTGGGGGACGGCTACGACTTGCAAGATGTTTTGGCCGCCATTGAGGGCAAAGAAAAACGCCCCGGGCACTCGGAGCGGAAAATCAGTCTGGCGGTGGATATTCAAGCGAAGCTGGCTGCCGGTAAGGGGCCGGGATATGAACGCTGGGCGAAGGTATTTAACATTAAGCAGATGGCCGCCGCTCTTGCCTATATACAAGACAATGGACTGACCGATTATGGGCAGTTGGCGCAGAAAGCCACCGAGGCGGCAGACCGTTTCCATGCCATTTCCGAGCAGATCAAGCAGACGGAACAGGCCATGAAAACCAATGCCGGGCTAAAGTCAGCAACGGTTCAGTATGCCAAAACACGCCCGGTCTTTGAGCAGTATAAGGCGACGAAGTACAGCCGGAAATTCCTTGCGGAGCATGAGGCCGATCTTGAACTGTACCGGGTTGCACAAGCGGAAATGCGCTCTCTGCTGGGAGGGGCGAAGCTCCCTAAAATGGATGTGCTGAAGGAGGAAGGCCGCAAGCTCACAGCAAAGAAAAAACAGCTCTATGGAGAATACCAGAAGGCACGACGGGATATGCAGGAGATCGTCACGATCAAGGCGAACATTGACACTCTGATGGGCTACACCGAACCGGGAAGAAAGCAGGAAAAGGAGCGTTAAGGTTATAAAAACAAGGAGCAAAGCGACGCTGACACTTCGGGCCATGTTGGCCCGAAGATACGGGTTTGGGGCGAGCCCCAACAAGCCGCCTTTGTGCCACTTGTGGCCACAGAGGCATTGCTTGCCACTTAGCGGCAGCCCCTAAAATGGCGCAAAAAACAGAGGCCCTTATTCTGGAACCTCCGTTTCTCTGGCTTTCTTAATGCCTTCGGCTGTGGCTTCTATCACGACAAGCTCTTTTTCATTCATGGAGTTTAGAAGTACATCAATGTGCTTTCTGCAAGAGCTTGACCTTGCCCCTCCGTCCGCATGAATAAACTGGTCAACTGAAACGTCAAACATGGTAATGAGTTTAACAAAAAGGTCGAAGCTGGGATACTGACCTTTGTTCTCAATATTCATAATGGTACGGGAGTCACGGTCTACTAATTCCGCAACATAGGCTTGCGTCCAGCCTTTTCTTCTCTGGCTCTTTTGAGAGCCGCCCCGAGGCCGTGAAAGTCAAACCTTCTTTCATCTTGGTTCATTCTCATATCACCCTATATCATTGTACATTTCTGGTCAGGTTATGAGAATGTAATCAAATTTGATGTAAGGTAGTATTTTGTTTCATTTCAAAAGTGGTTCTGCCTTGCTCTAATGCAACAGAGACGGTATAATTAAAATAATATGTGAGCTTTAATACGGAAATCTGAGAAATGATAAGGAGATAATAGTATGGAAACTGGAACACACCCACATCTTCTGATTATTGAAGATGATGTGCTGCTCAATGATATGACGAAGCGGCTTTTGACCCAACATGGTTATTGCGTAACCTCTGCATATTCTGGAAGCGAGGCGCTTCTGTTGATTGAGAAAGGCACTTTTGACTTAATTTTACTTGATTTAATGCTGCCCGGCATACCGGGGGAAACAGTATTGGAAAAGATGAAAAGCACGATGGATATTCCGATTATCGGTGTGTCCGCTAAAACGGATATAGACAGCAAAGTGAACCTCATACGAAATGGTGCAGATGATTACATCACAAAGCCATTCGACAATCAAGAGCTGCTGGTGCGGATTGAAGCAGTGCTCCGGCGCTTTCAGAAGTCTACCACCCCCAACAATAGCAAAATACTTCGCTTTAAGGACTTGTCCCTTGATACAGAAGCTATGGAGGCTAAAATCAGGAATACCCCCATTACTTTGACACGGTATGAATACCTGATTTTGCAACTTCTGATGTCCTCGCCCTCAAAGGTATTCACAAAGAACAATATTTTTGAAAGCGTGTGGAATGAAAATTTTATCGGGGACGATAATGCAATCAATGTCCACATTGGAAATCTCCGCAAGAAGTTTGCCAAGGTCAATCCAGAGGAAAAGTATATTCAGACGGTTTGGGGCCTCGGTTTCAAAATGCAGGGCTAATCCTTAGAGAAATCTTATGAAGTTTGCACACCAGTCTGCTACAATAAGACAGCATGGAAAGGGGATGATTATTTTGGAGACTGCTTTGGAAACAGCCGGGTTGACCTATGTTTTCCCGGATGGAAACGGAATTAAAAATATCGCGTTTCAGGTAAAACGCGGAGAAATCTATGCACTGTATGGCGGCCATCACGCCGGGAAATCTGTACTGTTGCAAACCATTATAGGTACACTTAGACCTCAAGCTGGTACGCTCAAATTATTTGGCAATATAGACTATCAGAAGGAGCGCCGCCGGATTGGGTTTGTACCACAAAAGCCTGTGACAATCGGCTCTCTGTCACCTGCTGATATGCTGCGTTATTTTTCTTCCGTTTTTGGAACCACAGAAATCCATATTTTAGATATACTGCATTTGAACCTGAAAGAGAAAAAGGCGGTACGGCGATTGCCATTATCGACCCAGCGTTTAGTGAATTTGGCTGTTGCCCTTTTGGGAAATCCAGATATGATAATTTTGGACGATCCTTTTTCCGGGCTAGATAAGGGAGAATGTGAACACCTGCTTTCTGTTCTGAACTATCTGCATGAAATCAACCATACCACACTTTTAATCTCTGGACAGGATTATACGCTGCTTTCCCGGCTTGCATCCAAATATGGCGTAATGGCAGATGGAAAGCTGCTTTGTGAGCTTACGGCTGGGGAATTGAAAGAGAGCTGCCAGCGGTGCATAAAGATAAGAACTCCACAATTAGAACGGGCTATTACGATTTTAAGCCAGCAGTTCCCGGATTTTGAAGTGTTGGGTCATGACCTGATTAGAATTTTTCATTGTAATGAGCAATCCGGGGAAATCAATACGCTGCTGGTTCATTCCGGGATAGAGGTATCAGAAATCTGGCTTGCCGGTATGGAGCCGACCGACTATCTTTTGAAAATGACAGGAGGTGCAAAGAGTGATTCAGACGATGCAAAGTGAGTTGTTCCGTATCCGCAAAAGCCGCCTGTTTTGGGCCTGCCTCGTATTGGCTGCGTTTTTTGTCTTTGCGCTTGCCCTGACCTTTTATCACAATTCGGTAAATGGTATGCTTCCGGTTATATCACTGGTTTCGTTCACGGAGTTTCTGTTTTCAGATTACAGTCTGATTTTTCCATTGACGCTCTTTTTGTGCCTGTACTTTACAGAAGATTTTCATACCGGCACATACAGTATCACACTTTCTAAAGGTACAAGCAGAGTACACCTATTCTTTGGAAAACTGCTGGCCTCATGGGGTGGCGTTTTATTTTTTCTGTTTGTATGCTTTGGTGTTGCGTATTTGTCAATTCTGATGATGGGAGCATCCCGGTATGACATAAAGTATTCGTTTTCTGCAATCGGAGTCTTTCTTTTGTTTCAATGCCTGTGCTTTTTAGGTTACACTGCATTTCTCAATTTGTTAAGTTACCTGCTCCGGCATCGGATCATTGTTACGATTACCGCATTTTTTATGCTGGGGGTTTTGTATTTATATCTCACAAAGATAAGTACAGCACTGGATATGGATTATTCGCTCTACAAGTATTGGGTTGTAGGGCTATCTCATAGCTTGCAGATCAATACCTTTGGGGAGGATTTAATACCCATTTGTTTGACACTGGTAGTATATCTGTTTTTACCAACAGCCATTTCGCTCTCCCTGTTTCTAAGGTTGGACTTGCGCGATTTGGAAAGGCGGTGATGGCTACATGATGGTGTTATGTATCTTGCTTGCAATGCTTTCCCTGTTTTTGTCCCTGAAACTGATTTATCAGCGAAAGTTGGTTCAGAAAGTAAAAAAACAGATTGACTTTCTGATTGACCGTGATACGCAAACCGAAATTATGGTGGAAAAAACGGATGGGACAATACAGGATTTGGCTGCAAGTATCAATCATCTTCTGAAAAAATATCGTAGCATGGGGCAGGAAATTGAACGGAGCGATACACTGTTCCGAGATACCATTACCAGTCTTTCCCATGACTTGCGAACGCCGCTGGCAACAGCAAATGGCTATATCCAGCTCTTACAGGAACAGGATTTAACAGGGGAGCAAAAAGAATATGCGACGATTGCGGGAGAAAGAATTTCCGCTGTAAAGCTGCTTCTCGACCAACTGTTTGAATTTGCAAGGATTGAGGCCGACGAACTGAAATTGAATTGTAGAAATACGGATATACACAGTGTACTTCGGGATGTTGTCGCCTCATACTACGGCGATTTTGAACAGAAAAAATGTGTCCCCTATATCGTTATCCCAAATCCACCAGCTATCATTTGGGGCGATCCAGATGCCTTGACCCGGATTTTCTCAAATGTGGTTTATAATGCACTTGTTCACGGGGAGGGAAATTATCAAATCACCGCAGCGATAGAAGAAGCTCAAACGGTCATAACCATTAAAAATGCGTCGAGCAGTATTCAGCAAGAAGATATTCCTCATTTGTTTGACCGTTTTTACACCACCGACCAGTCACGAACAAAAAAGACAACCGGGCTGGGATTGGCAATCGCTCAAAGACTTGTGACCCGCATGGGCGGGCAAATTGTCGCTTCCTTGCAAAACGGTATCTTTGCAATTCAAGTCGTGTTTCCCATTGTCAATTCCTAAAGGGCTGCTTCGGCGGCTCTTTTTTCATCCTTAGACTTTCCTTAGACTTTTCTCAAACAAATCTTAAACCTCTTTGGTAAAGTATGAGCCATAGGAGGTATAAACAAATGGTTAAAGTAGCTTTAGTGGTTTCTATCATCGCTTTGGCGGTGTGCCTGCTCACGGCCTTGCATGGCGTATTGAGCGATGGACTAAAAGGACTAAAACAGAGATCAAAACCCATTGGTATTTCATTTTTGATTTATGCTGTGGCCTTTTTGCTTTTCATCTTTTTTCAATAACGGAGGTATTTCATGCTGCAAATCAAAAATGTAAATTTGAATGTTGGAAATACCGCATTGCTGTCCAACATCAACTTGACTTTAGAGCAAGGAAAAATCTATGGTGTACTGGGGCCAAACGGAGCCGGTAAAACAACACTGTTTAAGTCCATGCTGGGTCTGACTGCCTTTTCGGGAGAAATCCTCTCTGATGGACAGCCCGTTTCCAGTAGATGTTTTGGAAGTTTGATTGAATACCCGGCTTTTTACCCCCGGCTCACCGTAGAGGAAAATTTGAAGCTCCACGCACAATATTTAGGTCTGAAAAGACCAAACATCGAAGTGGCGCTCAAACAAGTGAACTTGCTGGATGCCCGAAAAAAGCTGTTCTCTCAACTTTCTTTGGGGATGCGCCAACGACTGGGAATTGCTCGCGCCTTTTTAGGCGATGTTCAATATTTACTGCTGGACGAACCTACCAACGGTCTTGATCCGATGGGGATAAAGGAAATCCGGCTGCTTCTGAAAGAACGCTTAAAATCTCCCCAACACTGTATTTTGGTATCAAGCCATAATCTGACGGAGATTGCTGCTGTCACGGATGTTCTTATTTTCATTCGTGACGGAAAAATCATCAAGATTGTAGAAAACGACTATAACGAAAAGGAACTGGAAGCCCTGTATGAGGATATTATGACTTCCGGCCAGAGGGAGGAAGCATAATGGGAGTGTTGATTAAAAATGAGTTTTACAAGTTGAAGCGGGAATGGTTTATGGTATTTCTTCTGCTGTTGTCGCTTCTTCCCATCATTACCGGCGGAGCAGGAGCAATTTTCAACAGTAGCACAAAATCACTTGCTGACCTGTTCTTCTTTATGAATAACCAGTTTTCCATGTTCTTCCCAATGGTGCTCTTCATTTTGATTGGTTCGCTGTTTTATCAGGAATACAAAAACAAAACTTACATCAACTGGATTACCTACGGGTTTTCAAAGAAGAAGCTCTTTCTATCGAAAGTTACTGTCAGCGTCGTTATCGGCATCTGTTTTGCGGCTGTCTTATTTATCGCATTTGGCCTATTGGTGGCGATACTCAATGGAGCTGGCAGGTTGACCGGCGGTATTTCCCTGTTCCTCAAGCTGGCAATCGGGTTTGGAATTGAAGCCGGTGTTGTCGTTTTTGTAACGACCTGTTTAGGGGCAATCGTTATCAATCTGAGCCGCAATATTATTGTAACAAGCGTTGTCGGAGTTATATATGGCTTTGTATCTTGCCTGTTCATCGGTTCAGAAAGAGGCTTTGTCATTCCGGGTAGCTTTGCATATCGTGTGTCTATGTTCTTCTCGGATAAATCCACTTACTATGAGGTGCCTATATCGGCCACCATTGGCGGATGTATTAGCATTGTACTTTGCTTTATTGTTCTGTTTCTGGTTGGATTGATTGTCTTTTCTCATAAGAAAAAAATAGAAAATTAACTGCCGGACGACGGCAAAAGAAAAAAAGCCATCGTAAAGCAGACACATTCTCGCGCCTATGAAACGGCGGCTTTGAGAAATCAGAGCCGCCGTTTCTTTTCGCTCCCCCCTAAACCAACGACGACCTAACACCGTGTAAATCCACGGCGGCATATAGGAGGATTGCCGCCGTGTCTATTTTTGTCTTTTTTCACAGTACCCATGACCTACACCAGCTAAAAAAAGCGTAGCTCCCCCTCCGGGGTATTCCGGCTATGTATGCGAAATTTGTTGGAACCTTCGTGTGGCTTCATGCCGCCCGGGCGCTTTTGCGTTCTTATGGGTTAGCTTCGGGTCATGTTGGCCCGAAGTCATTCCCCGGTGCCGCTCCCCGCCGCCTTCGTTTCGGTCACTCGTCAACCAACAACCGAAACGGAGGTCAATATGGCTATTATCAATTTGCGGGACTATTACCCATTCTATACATCGGATTGCTTCATGGAAGTATCGGAAGAAGTTGCAGAAATGTTCAAAGAGTTTGATCGTAAAGAGGCTGCGTACCGGCTGCGTACATACCGCCACAAAGCCTACTATTCCCTTGATCGGGATGACGGGCTGGAACATGAAGCTGTCTTTGTCGCCTTATCTCCCCATGAACTGTATGAGCGGAAAGTGACCATGCAGGAGCTTCACGCAGCGATTTCCAGTCTGCCGGACAAACAGGCAAAACGGATTTATGCTCATTTCATTCTCGGCATGACCAAACAGGACATTGCTCGGGCAGAGGGCGTCCATGAAAAAGTGGTTCGTGTCGCAATCGAGCGAGGTCTGCGGCGCTTAGAAAAAATTTTGAAAAATTCTTTGTAAGGCGTACCGATTTAGACCGGAAAATGAAATGGCTTATGAGAGGCAAAACACTTCGGGTCACAGTGACCCGAGGTTCAGACAAGCCTCATGCAGATTGAAAATTGAATAAAAAGACACCCGGATACGAAGGGGAACGCGCTGTGTGACAGACCCGCCATGACCTCGGATTTCAGAGAATACAGTCTTTGTAAAACTGAGCGAGCGAACAGGTCCATGCCATAGGTGGGGCAAGGCTGGCTCCACCGGAACAGGCGCAGAACCCGGATACTTGCGTTTAGTCACAGTCCGAGCGTTGAAGCGGCCTTGCAAGCCGTGAGCCGTCGCAGGCAATGAGAACGCCTTGCCATCAGAATGGGGAGAGTTGAAATACTATGGGGCATGAAGCCTATGTCCGTCCGATGTGTCTGAAATGAAGTGAAAACCTATGGGGAGTCCCCGGCAATGCTGTCTGATGATAGGCCAACCGATCCGGCGTGGCTCCCCATCTTTTCAAAAAAGGAGCATTTTATGGGAAATGCGTTTGGAATGATCCCCGGCTTGGAAACGGACGAATGGAGCAATGACGCCTGCCGCGGCTATGTCATTATGGCAATGGAGGACTGCGGATTTTCAAAGAAGGATATACGGCGTGTTGTGGGGCAGCTTTATGAAGTATTTGACCTCAATAGCGTGGAGGACGCCAAAGAAAAGTACCATTCCAGTCCTTACTGACCTCGGGCCACATCGACCCGAAGTGGAGAAAGCTCAAAGGGCGGCACCTGCTGGGTGCCGTCTTTTGACATTTCCCCACGGGACAAGTGGGAAAGGCTGGCATATACACGCACTTTCGCAAAGGAGGTTTTCAATGACGCAAACTGTCGCTTATGAACGAGAAACAAAGTCTGTCGCATTTCAAGGGAAGATCATTGTGCTGGAAAGCCTCACGCCGGTACTTCCCCCGAAGGAGAAAGAACAGCGCAGAAAAGAAATTGAGCGTTGTCTTTACGAGGTGTTCAGCAAATATGGAGACAGATTTCCCTAATCATTCGCAACATTGTTGTCCGGGGCTGCTGATGGTATAATATAGTTGTAAGGTTGGTAGCTCCATTCCAACAAGGAAAGGAGCCCAATATGGAATTTATCAGAGAAGATTGTATTTACGCAAGACAGTCAGTAGACCGCAAGGACAGTATCAGCATTGAAAGTCAGATTGACTTTTGCAAGTATGAATTGAAAGGTGGGAGCTGCCGGGTATTCAAGGACAAAGGCTATTCCGGTAAGAATACGGACAGGCCGGAGTTTCAAAAGCTGCTGGGCGAGATCCGCAAGGGAAAGGTCCGGCGGGTCATCGTGTACAAACTGGACCGTATAAGCCGCTCTATTCTGGACTTTGCAACGATGATGGAGCTGTTTCAAGAGTATGATGTGGAGTTTGTATCATCCACAGAAAAGTTTGATACTTCGACCCCGATGGGCCGGGCTATGCTGAATATCTGCATTGTATTCGCCCAGCTTGAACGTGAGACAATTCAGAAGCGTGTCACAGACGCCTACTATTCCCGGTGCCTGAAAGGTTTCCACATGAGCGGACAGGCACCATACGGTTATCAGTTAGAGCCTACTGTGGTAGAGGGTATCCGTACAAAGAAAATGGTTGCCGACCCCATAGCCGCCGACCATGTACGGCTGATGTTTGAAATGTACGCTGAACCGGAAACCTCCTTCGGAGATATTACCCGATACTTCGAGGAACAGGGTATCAAGATTTACGAGAAGTCAATGGTTCGGAGTTTTCTTTCCCAGCTTTTGCGAAACCCCGTTTATGCACAGGCCGACTTGGAGCTGTACGAATTTTTCAAGAGTCAGGGTGCAGCGATTGTCAATGACGCTTCTGACTTTGCCGGAACAAACGGCTGCTATCTCTATCAGGGGCGGGATGTGAAGGAGGACAAGGACAGGTGCTTAAAAGACCAGATACTTGTTATCGCTCCCCATAAAGCACTCATTTCCTCTGACACATGGCTGAAATGCCGGAAAAAACTTATGGCAAATACCACCTTCCAGCAGGGACGGAAACCGAAGAACACTTGGCTGGCCGGAAAAATCAAATGCGGTCATTGTGGGTATGCGCTGAAAGCCACCCATGTGCCAAACAGCACCGGGTATTTCCGCTGTACCAAACGGACGGAAAATAAAGGCTGTCCGGGCTGCGGGAAAATCCGCAAAGAAGAATTTGAGCAATTCATTTTCTCGGCCATGCAGGAGAAATTCAAAGACTTTCAGATACTCCACGGCAGAGAGGAAAAAGTCAATCCGAAACTGACCGCCTATCAAGTGGAGCTGGCACAGGTGGAGGCAGAAATTGAAAAGCTGCTGGATACGCTGACCGGAGCCAATGCGACCTTGCTTGCCTACGCTAACAAAAAAATTGAAGAACTGGACACCCGACGCCAGACCATTTCAAAGGCAATCGCCGAATTGAGCGTTGAAACCATATCTCCCCAGCAGATAAAGAAGTTGTCCTATTATCTCGACAACTGGGAGAGCATAGATTTTGACGACAAAAGAAAAGCCGCCGATGGTTTGATCTCTACGATCAAGGCCACCAGCGACCGTGTTCAGATAGAGTGGAAAATCTGACATTTCTGCTCTATCGCCCCTCATTTCTATTTTATCTTGTTTGTACCCCTTGTACACCGATGTTTTCTATCTGTATTATCTGGTAACCCATTAATTTTAATAGAAACCAATGGTGTCACAGTCCACGAATGCGTTCCTTCACGCTTAAGACTCTTCATTGACTTAATATTATCAATAGCTTTCATTAACTCATCTTTATTCAAAAATGACTTGATTTCTATATTTCCATAAATGGATTCACAGGGAAATTGTATGTAATTATCTATATACGGAATTATGTACGAAAAAACGCTATCATACACCACCAAATCTAACTGTTTACTTGTATTTCCTTCACTATCAAATGCCTCCCCACCCGACAATCCATAACAAGCCGGCAAAAAAGGTCTGATAACTTTATTGACAATATTTTCTCTTACTGTACCTTTACTGCCATTATGTAATATATTTTTACTTTGTTCAAAATATCCTTCAAGAATCTTTCCCGATTTAATTAAAGCAGAATAGTAATTCATTTTACTTTTTCATCTCCTATTCCCAGTTTAAAACCTATAGCAAAAAATTTAGAACCAAATTAGAACCAAAGACGCTCTTTTACTAAATTCAAAGTTTCAAAAAGGGCTTCCCGATTTCTCGGAAAGCCCCATAAAATCTAGCTTTTTACTGATTACTCAATAATCGTAGCCACACGACCAGAACCTACTGTACGACCACCCTCACGGTATTTGAATAGCGTTTTTTGTGGTATTTTCTATACTTTTTATTGCGGAAAACAGCGTAAAATCGTTGTTTTTGCGTGGCGTATTTTTATTTGCATGATTTCTTGGCACCGCTTTGGCACCAAAATGATTTTCTCCTTATCTACTCTTATTACATGGTGCTAGCACCATGTATAAATAACATTAATAGGGAAAATATCAATTCGTTCTCCTCCACCACTCTAATCAACAAATGGGAATTTATTTATGTCGTGGATATTCAGGCATCAAATCAATCAATCTTGTTGTCCGCCCTTCTTTATCCAATAGAATTTCAATATTTTCCACATCTCCGCCTAAATGCATCATAAATTCTCTACAAATACCACAAGATGGAATTATATTTCCATCTTTATATACTGAAACCACTTTTGTAATCTCACTTTCGCCATATGTAAGCATTGTTGATAAAGCATTTCTTTCTGCACACATCCCTATAGAGCCGTCTGTATCAATACATATACCCTTATAAATATTACCTTTTTTCGTGAGTACGGCAGATGCCACACTCCCTACCCACATTTTATTTGAAACATCATGGGGATTCAAAACGCTCATTGCTTCTTCATATAACCTTTTCCATTCTTTGTTCACTGTTTTGTCCTCCTTAATAAATCCCGATTTTATTTAACAATGTGTGCCGTGATAATTGTATAACTATATGAATTGATAGTAATTTTGATATTTTCAACCTCACAATACCAATTTTTGCCCTGTTTGTATATGTTACAATTTTTATCTAACACTTTATTTTTACAGTACTCAACAACATCCGTTGTATCTATTTTTAGGTTTCTTTTAATCCTATCAATTCCCATTTCGGTTGTATGAACTTTATCAATATTATCAAGTAATATCTTTTTATCTTCCATTTTTCTTTAACTCCTGCTTTGTTCATTTGATTATACCACTTTTATTCCTTATTTACCACAAAAAATACAGGGCATAGCAACCGCCACGCCCCATATTTCTTATCGCTCCAACGACTTCTCAATCTTCTGTTTCTGACCTTTCAAGTCGTTCTGTTTCTCATAAAGATTATTCCGCTCTTTGCACAGTTCTTTCATGCGCTCCAACTGTGCCCGCACTCCCTCCCAGCAATCCGGCTCTATCCTCTTATATTCCCCGGTCAGATTGCGGATTGTATTATTGTTTTCTTTTATCTGCTCCGAAATACATACCCAGTCTACCAGATTTTGCACTTCCTTGTCCGTTTCGTAAAGGTCTGTATCTGCCACAATTTTAGCGCACAGCCGTATCATAACTTTCTTTTCCATATCGGTCATATCTACCAATCCCCCTTTCCTATCGGCTCATTTCAAAGGCACGTTTCGGGCGTTTAATTGCCCTTTCTGCCTGTTCTAACGCCTTTGACCGTTCCACTATCGACTGCACCTGCTTTCTGCCTAAATGACGCTCCAAACGCCCCAAATCAGACACTTTTTCCTGCAATCGGTCTATGGTGTCGCTCTGCTCCATGACCTTATCCGTCAAGCGGCTAATCTGTTTCTGTTGTCCGTCTACTTTGACGGTCAGCTTCTTGCTTTGCTCTGCAAGCTGTACGCATTTGATAGTCAGATTTTTTACCACTTCTTTCAATTTCTCCACAAGCGGTAAAGCCTTTTTATCCCGGTATGCCTTTGCGCTCATCAATGCTCCCGGCTCTGCCAACTGCCATTTCACATCTTCATCATAAGCATGGATATTTCTCTCCATGACTTCCTTTGACTGTACCATTTTGTTGATTTCCTGCTGTAACTTTTTCTGCTGTTTTTCCAATTTTTCATTTTCGGATAACAGCTTTTCTTTATCCTCTGCCAATGTTTCCGTCTGCTCTTTCAAAAGAAGATTTGTTGCGGAAAGTTCTGATACTTCCTGCCGGATCGCTTCGCCCTCTTTCCGTATCTGTTCCGTTTCCTGCCCTGCCGCTATCTGCTGATAAAGAATATCGGATAATTCCTCTTTACTGCCGGAAATGGTCTGTTCCAGTTCGGCAACTTCTTTTGCACGCTCCTTTTTCTCAAAATCCAAAACCGATAAATGTTTCTCATGTGTTCCTTTTTTCTCCCACTCAATACCATGTTGTAACATAATCTCCGCAAGCCGTTCCTTTTCTGCCGCTACCCACTGGTTACGCTCTGTTTCGCTCCTTGTGCCGCCTTTAAAGCCAAGTTCTGCCAGTGCCTTTTTTAATGATACCCTTGTTTCAAGCCCCCGCTTGCTTCCAGTCGTATAGGGTATAAAATCTATATGCAGATGTGGCGTTGCTTCGTCCATGTGAAGATAAGCAGAGAACACTCTCAATGTAGGATTGCGCTGTTGGAAGTCCTGCATATATTTATCAAGTATCTTTGCCGCGAGCTGTCCTTCCTCTGTCTTTGCTCCCATATCGTCTTTATTCCCGATTTGCAAAATAATCTCATGGAACGGCTTTTCCTGTTTGCCGGAACAGATTTTCTCATAATAATCATCAATCCGGCGGTCACTTCTGGTCTGCTTCTCATTGTACCGGGCAAGTGCTTCATCAAATAATTCATGGTATACGTCCTTGATATTTTCATTGCAGTATTCCACATTCAGACAGCTCCGCTCCGGGGCAGTATTCTTTGCATGGAATTTTCTGCTGTTATGGTTGACAGAGCCTTTCCCTGTCATAACGCTGATAGTCCGCTTCAATCAATTTCCCTTTCTCCCTGTCGGGTAATGAGCGCCGGATACGGCGCATAGCCTTTGTTACTTTCTGCGAAAGTAACGCAAAAGCACTTTTGTCAGCTATGCCAACAAAAATGCAACCCGCAAGCGGGTTTTGCGCCCTGCCGGGGGCAAGCTGTCCGTTGGACAGCATACCGTCCTAACGGACGGTGGGCGGCTTTTCGCCGCCTTGATACCGCCGCTTTCCGGCTTTCTCCCAACAGCGCAACATTGCAATGTCTATAATTTTTGCAACCTTGCAATCTTCAAGAGCGCAATTCCAAGACTGCAAAATTCTAATACCCTGCATTGTTGCGCTGTTACCTTGCCTGTCCGTCACTGTCTGATTTTATCCAGTTCCCAATACCATGTGTTGTTTATCCGCTTCGCCCGGATACCTAACTCTTTCTTTGCATTTTCCAGTGTCCGCTTTGATATGCCCTGTTCGTCTGCTAGATTGAAAATCTCATTGCTCTGCATGGCGTTGTTTGTTTCTGCCAGTTCCCGGAGTAACCTTTTCGCCTGCTCCATTTTATTTGCTTTCGGGGCAATGCCGCCTAACACTTCATCAGCGGTAATCTCATAATCCCCTAACCACCTAAAACCGTCCTCCGACAATGCAAACGCTTTCGGGTGTCCGAACGCCGCAAGGTTATTTTTAATCTGCACCACAGCCCTTATATTTTCCTCTCCCTCAACCCTACCGACTAAGAGAACGCTTCTAGCGACTGCAAAGAAATCAATCGAACCCATACCCCGATACGCCGCCTTATTTCCTGCCGCCTTGTTCATATGCCCGACAAGGACAATCGCACACTGGTATTTCTCTGCCAGTGCCGCCAACTTCTTTGTCATATCCCTTGCTTCATTTGCTCTGTTCATATCCATACTGCCGCCCAAGTAGGCTTGTATCGGGTCTAAAATCAACAGCTTTGCGCCTGTCTTTATAACAGCTTCTTCCAAGCGTTCATCTATCATAGAAAGTGATTTTATTTTTTCATCAATGACCGAGATTTTCTCACACGCTGCTCCTGCCTGTTCTAACCGGGGCTTTACCGTATCGGCAAGCCCGTCCTCCGCACTCTGATAGATTACATTTAAAGGCTTTGTCAGTTTCATCTCACTGTCTATGCCCTCTCCTTTTGACAGTTTCGCCGCTATGTTCAGTACAAATGTTGTCTTTCCATCGCCCGGATCGCCTTGAACAATAGTCAGCTTACCATAAGGGATAAACGGGAACCAAAGCCAAGAAACTTCCTGCGACTGTATCTCCGACAATTTAATCAACTGCAATTCTGTTTTTGTTTCTTCCATAATGCCCTCCATTTCTGAAAATCGTTGTCAGTGGAAGAAACCTCTGCTATACTTAAATTGTAAGAATGATAACAGAGGTTTTCCAGTTATCACAGCCCTAACAGTTGCCGCTGTCGGGGCTATTTCCTTTTTCGTTGTCAAGTAAGTCTGCCACTCTCCGTTTCTGATTAGGATATAAATGTCCGTAGGTATTCAATGTAATGCGAATATCCTTGTGTCCTACCCTCTCTTTTATCAACAGCGGTTCTATACCCTTATTGATTAAGTACGCCACATGAGAATGTCTAAGGTCATGTACCCGGATATTCTTCACTCCGGCTTTTGCTATTTGGCGTTTCATCTTATGCTGTACCGCTTCCTGCACGATTGGGAAAAGTCTTTCATCGTCCGGCATACCATAATGACCGTCAACAAAGTCTTTAATCTCCTTTTTCAAAAACTCCGGGATTTCAATGGTTCTTGCCGACTGCTTTGTTTTCGGTTCTGTAATAACGTCCTGCCTGCCAGTGCGATAATAAGTTTTGGTAATGCTGATTTGATTATTTTCAATACTTATATCGCCTTTTGTCAAAGCTAATAATTCGCCAATCCTACAGCCCGTCCAAAAGAGGATTTCAAAGATTAAATAATATCGTGTTCCCGGCTCAATCGTCTGAATAAATCTCTGATATTCCTCTGTTGTCCAAAAGTCCAAACTTCTTGAATCGGAATTTCCCATGCGCTTCACTTTCTTACATGGATTTGTGTGCAAATCATAAATGCGTGACGCATGAGTAAATATACAGGTCAACTGATTTTGTATCATTCTCAAATAGCTTTCCGAAAATCCCTTTGTCTGCATTTCGTTCTGCCACTGTATGATTTGCGAAGCGGTAATCTCACTCAACATCTGTTCGCCAAAGTAGGGAATAATGTGTTGTTCCATCATATACCGTTTATTCTTCATGGTGCGGTCTTTTAACTCATTCTGCTTATCCTCAAAATAGACCTCCACAAATTCACTTAACTTCATATCCATGCTTCGGCTACTGCTCAATTTCTTTTGCTGCTCATACTCTAACGCTTCTCTTTTTGTTTCAAATCCCCTCTTTCTCCGCTTTTTCTTCTCTCCTTTTGCCGTTGTTTCAAACCATTGCGCCGACCACTTTTTTGTGTCTTTCTCCTTATAAGCCATACTGTCACGCTCCTCTCTTTAGCTTATTGATAACTCATAACCGTACATTTTCTTTGCCCAAAACGCCCTCGGAATACGTCCTGCCATTGTAATATACCCCTGTCCTGCAAGTTCCCTGTTCAGTTCTTTTACAATCTTGTAGGCATGAGATTTTGAACAATTTAACTCTTTGGCTATATCTTCCGCACTCATCATATAATGGTAGTTTGCCACACGTTTGTCCTCCTTTCCCCTTTTAGAAATCCATTACAATATTTGTATTTCATGCTTGTACGAATTTCGTATATACATATTATCACCTTATACATATAATGTCAACACTTCGTAAAAGTATTTTTACGAACTTCGTATTTACATTTTTTCTATTTTCCTCTTTTATGTTTTTCGTATATGTGGTATGATGATAAATAAGATTTATGCTTTTCGTAATTATTCAACATATGAAAATAGGAGGTCACTATGGGTGATGGAAAGAAGCTGAAAGAAATACTTGATAGTAAGAATACAAATGTCCGTCAGATTGCAAAGGCTACGGGAATTAGTGCTACAACACTATATTCTATTATTCAAAAGGATTCCAATATCCGATTTGACTTTGCTTTGCGGTTGGCAAATGAATTAGAAATTGATGTGAATGAGATATGCGCCGCCAGTCCGTTCTCCGGCGCTATTACTGAAGAAGAAATATACCCCACGCTCCCCGATGGACTGAATGGGGCTCTTGACGGAAACCGGGTAAAGGTATATTTAAAAAATTCACTATATCCGCTTATGTATCTGTTTGGAAAAAATAGTATGCCCGATGTGGATAACCTGTTGACTTCATTTTATCAGCTAGACGATGAAGCAAGAAAGGAAGTAGTGGAAACGATACAGTTCAAATTACAGTATCACAAAGACAAAGAGCGGGCAGAACAGGTAAAGCAAATAAAAGGTTGGTAAAAAGACAAACTCCAATGAAAGTGGTGCCAAATTTCATTGGAGTTCTTTTTTATGGCACCGTTTTGGCACCGCTTTATACATTTTCACTGTTGCAAAGTTTCAAAAAGGGCTTCCCGATTTCTCGGAAAGCCCCATAAAATCTAGCTTTTTACTAATTACTCAATGATAGAAGCCACACGGCCAGACCCTACTGTTCTACCACCCTCACGGATAGCGAATGTAAGACCCTGCTCCATAGCGATTGGGTGAATCAATTCGATAGACATTTCTACGTTATCACCAGGCATGCACATTTCTGTACCTTCTGGCAAATTGCAAACACCTGTTACGTCAGTTGTTCTGAAATAGAACTGAGGTCTGTAGTTGTTGAAGAAAGGAGTATGACGTCCACCTTCATCTTTCGTCAAAACGTATACCTGAGCGGTAAATTTTGTATGGCATGTTACTGTACCTGGTTTTGCAAGAACCTGTCCTCTTTCGATTTCGGTTCTCTGGATACCACGAAGCAAAGCACCGATATTGTCACCAGCCTGAGCCTCATCCAATAATTTACGGAACATTTCGATACCAGTTACAACAGTTTTCTTTGTCTCTTCTTTAATACCAACGATTTCAACTTCTTCGTTTACATGGAGCACACCACGTTCTACCCTACCAGTAGCAACAGTCCCGCGGCCAGTAATTGTGAAGATATCCTCAATAGGCATCAGGAACGGCTGGTCAGTTGCACGCTGTGGATCTGGAATATGCTCGTCAACTGCTGCCATCAGTTCCATAACCTTGTCGCCCCACTCGCTGCTTGGGTCTTCCAGAGCTTTCAAAGCAGAACCTTTGATAATTGGGCAGTCTGTAAATTCATATTCTTCCAGAATCTCAGTGATTTCCATTTCTACTAATTCAAGCAATTCTTCGTCGTCAACCATATCGCATTTGTTCATAAATACAACGATATAAGGTACGCCTACCTGACGAGACAGAAGGATATGCTCTTTGGTCTGAGCCATAACACCGTCAGTTGCAGCTACTACAAGGATAGCGCCGTCCATCTGAGCAGCACCAGTGATCATGTTCTTTACATAGTCAGCATGGCCTGGGCAGTCAACGTGTGCGTAGTGCCTGTTGTCTGTCTCATACTCAACATGGGCAGTAGAAATGGTGATACCTCTTTCCCTTTCTTCTGGAGCCTTGTCAATGTTTTCGAAATCAGTAGCTTCGTTACCTGCAACTCTTTCGGACAAAACTTTTGTGATAGCTGCTGTCAAAGTTGTTTTACCATGGTCAACGTGCCCAATGGTCCCGATATTGCAATGCGGTTTTGTTCTCTCAAATTTAGCTTTAGCCATTTTATAACGTCCTCCTTAATTTTCTGCCCTCGTGGGCTGTCTTTTTTGAATACAAAATTGATTGATGTCTGCGGCCACTCTGATACCTGCCAAAAATGCTGCTGCCTGCAGCTATTCCGGGGGCTTACGCAGAATGGCTGCCGTCCTGAGTTGCTTTCGCAGCATTACAAAAGCAACTGCGGTGTAATCAGCTATTTATGATTATATTCGATAATCACCGCTTTTTCAAGTGTTTTCTGTGACTTTCCCCTGCCTATCCAAAAAGATTTCACATTCCATGGATCCCAGCCAATGGCCCTGTCCCTGAAAGCTTTCCATCCAGCTTTTCAAGGATAGGCGGTTAGTTTATCAGTCTTTTGCAGTAATTACTTTTTCCTGAACGCTCTTTGGTACCTGTTCATATTTCTCAAAGAACATGGAATAGTTCCCACGTCCCTGTGTCCTGGAACGTAAATCAGTGGAGTATCCGAACATTTCAGCAAGTGGCACAAATGCCCGCACAATCTTGCCGCCGCCCAAATCATCCATGCCTTCAATACGGCCGCGGCGGGAGTTAATATCCCCGATTACATCGCCCATATATTCTTCTGGCATAGTTACTTCCACTTTCATAATCGGCTCTAACAGCACTGGAGTTGCCTTCTTCATCGCTTCCTTAAATGCCATGGAACCTGCAATATGGAATGCCATTTCAGATGAGTCAACTTCATGGTAAGAACCGTCGTAAACGGTAGCATGGACGCCCACTACTGGGAACCCTGCCAAAATACCAGCCTTGGTGGCTTCCTCAATACCTTCCCCAACAGCCGGGATATATTCCTTCGGAATGGAACCGCCCACAACCTCGGAGTCAAATTTGAACAGTTCTTCACCGTTGGCATCCATAGGCTCAAACCGCACTTTACAGTGGCCATATTGCCCACGCCCGCCGGACTGTTTTGCATACTTGTATTCCTGGTCAATCGGCTTTGTAAATGTTTCCTTATAAGCAACCTGGGGTGCGCCTACGTTCGCTTCTACCTTAAATTCACGGAGCAGACGGTCAACAATGATTTCCAGATGGAGTTCGCCCATCCCGGCAATGATTGTCTGGCCTGTTTCCGCATTGGTATGTGCACGGAATGTTGGGTCTTCCTCTGCAAGCTTTGCAAGAGCCTCGCCCATTTTGCCCTGCCCTGCTTTTGTCTTAGGCTCAATTGCCAATTCAATAACAGGCTCTGGGAATTCCATGGATTCCAGAATTACCGGGTGCTGGTCATCACAGATGGTATCGCCCGTTGCAGTAAACTTGAACCCTACTGCCGCCGCAATGTCCCCGGAATAAACTTTGTCTAACTCTGCCCTCTTGTTGGCATGCATCTGCAGGATACGTCCCACACGCTCTTTTTTATTCTTGGTAGCATTCAATACATAAGATCCAGAATTCATAGTACCGGAATACACACGGAAAAATGCCAGTTTCCCTACGAATGGGTCTGTCATAATCTTAAATGCCAATGCGGAGAATGGTTCTTCGTCAGAAGAATGCCTTTCTACTTCATTGCCATCCATATCTGTCCCTTTGATAGCAGGGATATCTACGGGAGAAGGCATATATTCGATTACTGCATCCAGTAATTTCTGGATGCCCTTATTCCGGTAAGCAGTACCACAGCATACAGGAATGGCTGCGCACTCGCAAGTCCCTTTCCTTAAAGCAGCTTTCATGGATTCCACAGACGGTTCTTCCCCTTCCAAGTACTCCATCATCAAATCGTCATCCAATTCGCATACTTTTTCTACCAGCTCTGTGTGGTACAGTTCTGCGTCATCTTTCATATCATCGGGAATATCAACAATTGAAATATCATCGCCTTTATCGTCATTGTAGATATAAGCTTTCATTTCAAATAAGTCGATGATGCCTTTAAAATCATCTTCCTTACCAATCGGAAGCTGAATACAAATTGCATTCTTGCCTAAACGTGTCTTAATCTGTTCTACCGCTCCGTAAAAATCAGCCCCAAGAATGTCCATCTTATTAATAAATGCCATTCTCGGTACGTTGTAGGTATCAGCCTGACGCCATACATTTTCTGACTGGGGCTCTACTCCGCCCTTTGCACAGAAAACGCCTACAGCGCCATCCAAGACACGGAGTGAACGTTCCACTTCAACAGTAAAGTCAACGTGCCCCGGAGTATCAATAATATTGATACGGTGCTCTAATGCACCTTCTTTTGGCTTGCTGTTTTCCTGTAACGTCCAGTGACATGTTGTAGCGGCTGAAGTAATGGTAATCCCACGCTCCTGCTCCTGCTCCATCCAGTCCATGGTCGCAGTGCCTTCATGAGTGTCACCAATCTTATAGTTAACACCGGTATAATAAAGAATACGCTCTGTCGTGGTAGTCTTACCAGCGTCAATATGCGCCATAATACCGATATTCCTTGTTCTCTCTAATGGATATTCTCTTCCAGCCAAGGTTTTTTCCTCCTAAATTCTTAACACAAAAGCATTGCCTTCTGGGGCATACTGCATTTGCAAGCCTGCCACAGTACAAATTTTACCAAAAACTTTTCTGCGCAGGCTAAGCATCTTCGGCCTGTTAGAACCTGTAATGCGCAAATGCCTTGTTTGCTTCTGCCATTTTGTGCATATCTTCTTTTTTCTTTACAGATGCGCCGGTATTGTTTGCCGCATCCATAATTTCATTCGCAAGCCTTTCTTCCATGGTTTTCTCGCCCCTCTTGCGGGAGTAGAGAGTCAGCCAACGGAGAGCCAATGCCTGCCGCCTGTCGGGCCTTACCTCGATTGGTACCTGATAAGTTGCCCCGCCGATACGCCTTGCCTTTACCTCTAATACAGGCATTACGTTATTCATAGCCTCTTCAAATACTTCAACTGCAGGCTTATCAGTTTTCTCTGCAACTCTGTTAAATGCCCCATATACAATTTTCTGGGCTACGCTTTTCTTACCATCTAACATAATGTTATTGATAAGCTTTGTAACCACCTTGTTATTGTACAATGGGTCTGCTAATACGTCTCTCTTCTGAGTATGTCCTTTACGTGGCACGTCGCTTCCCTCCTTAATCATTTTTAAATTTTCTCGATTAATTCAACGGTACTCACTGTTCTTGTGTTCGTGCGGAAATTCAGTCCTCTATAAAGGGGCTGCGCCCCTGCATCAAAAAGAATGTGCGCTTGCGCGGTTTCCAACACTAACCATCATGTGATACTATTGTCTGGTCCTATTATTTCTTAGAATCTTTTGGCCTCTTTGCACCATATTTAGAACGTGCCTGACGTCTGTTTGCAACGCCTGCGGTATCTAAGGTACCACGGATAATGTGGTATCTGGTACCGGGCAAGTCTTTTACCCTTCCGCCCCTGATCAGGACAACGCTATGTTCCTGCAGGTTGTGGCCTTCACCGGGAATGTAGCTTGTTACTTCAATTCCGTTGGAAAGGCGGACTCTGGCGATTTTACGAAGAGCAGAGTTAGGTTTCTTAGGAGTAGCAGTCTTTACTGCGGTACAAACACCTCGCTTCTGGGGTGCAGAAGTATCCGTCGGGCGTTTCTTCAAGGAGTTGTATCCTTTCTGCAAAGCCGGTGCGGTAGATTTCTTTTTGGATGTCTGCCTTCCTTTTCTTACTAACTGGTTAAATGTTGGCATTCTTTTCACCTCCTGTAAAAATATAAGTGCATACCCACATGCACGCTAAATCATTATATAAGGATAAAATCGCCATGTCAAGGACTTTTTCTAATTTTTCCCGATTTTTGGCTTTCTATACAAATCCCAAAGGATTTCCTATAGAATAAAAAACTGCCGCACAGGATACCCCAGTTCCCATGCGGCAGCATAAATTTATTCTTCTGCTTCTAACAGCACTTCATCTTCCTCAAATTCCTCGTCTTCCAGCTCCTCGTCCTCCTCTGGGATATAACTGAAATCGAGCATTTCCTCGTCAAAGAACATGTCGTCCATCTCATCCACATCGGTGGAAAGCCGGATATCCCGGTAACGCTTCATTCCGGTCCCGGCCGGGATCAGCTTCCCGATGATTACATTCTCTTTCAGGCCGATTAAGGGGTCTACCTTGCCCTTGATGGCCGCCTCTGTCAGGACCTTCGTAGTTTCCTGGAAGGATGCTGCAGACAGGAAAGAATTTGTGGCAAGGGATGCCTTGGTAATCCCCAGCATAACCTGCTTGCCGTCTGCTGGCTCCATCCCTTCTTCCTCCAGCCTTGCGTTGGTGTCCTCATAATCTAAGATATCCACCAGCGTACCCGGCAGAAATTCAGAATCGCCATTATTCTCAATCCTGATTTTCTTTAACATCTGGCGTACAATCACTTCGATATGCTTATCGTTGATTTCCACACCCTGCAGGCGGTATACCCGCTGTACTTCCTGAATCATATAATCCTGTACCGCGCGGACGCCCTTGATTTTCAGGATATCATGGGGGTTTACGCTACCCTCTGTCAGCTCGTCGCCAGCTTCCAGCACTGCCCCGTCCATAATCTTAATCCGGGAGCCGTAAGGAATCAGGTAAGCTTTGGTTTCCCCGGTTTCGTCATTGGTTACAATGATTTCACGCTTTTTCTTTGTGTCCTTGATGGTGGCAACCCCGGCAAATTCCGTAATGATTGCAAGCCCCTTGGGCTTACGGGCTTCAAAAAGCTCCTCCACACGGGGAAGACCTTGGGTAATGTCGTTCCCGGCAACGCCGCCTGTATGGAAGGTACGCATGGTAAGCTGGGTTCCTGGCTCGCCGATGGACTGTGCGGCAATAATGCCGACGGATTCCCCTACCTGCACAGCTTGGCCAGTAGCCATATTTGCCCCATAGCATTTCGCGCAGATTCCGTTATGGGAACGGCAGGTTAACACAGTACGGATTTTCACCCTGTCCAAAGGCTCCCCTTTACTGTCTACGCCTTTGCCCATCACAAGGGCAGCGCGCTTGGGGGTAATCATATGGTTAGCCTTCACCAGCACATTGCCTTCTGCATCGCAGATATCCTCGCAGGCAAAACGCCCAGTAATACGCTCCTGCAGGCTTTCAATTTCCTCTTTGCCATCCATAAATGCTTTCACATACATGCCTGGGGCTTCTTTCCCCTCGCAGCAGTCAATGTCACGGATAATCAGCTCCTGGGAAACATCCACCAGACGCCTTGTCAGGTAACCGGAGTCTGCGGTACGCAGCGCCGTATCGGAAAGCCCTTTCCGCGCCCCATGTGCAGACATAAAGTATTCCAAAACATCCAAGCCTTCACGGAAATTTGACTTAATAGGCAACTCAATGGTACGCCCAGTCGTATCTGCCATCAGGCCGCGCATCCCTGCAAGCTGCTTAATCTGCTTATCAGAACCACGGGCCCCGGAATCCGCCATCATATAAATGTTATTGTATTTATCCAGGCCGCCCAGCAGCTCTTTTGTCAGGATATCGTCGGTTTCCTTCCATGTTTCTACTACTTCTTTGTAACGTTCTTCCTCGGTAATCAGGCCACGCTTGTAGTTCCTTGTAATTTTATCCACGGTATCCTGCGCGTTTTTAATCAACGCGGGCTTCTTTTCCGGCACAGTCATATCGGAAATGGACACAGTCATAGCCGCCCTTGTGGAATATTTATATCCCATGGATTTGATATCATCCAGCACCTCGGCTGTCCTTGTAGCGCCATGGATATTGATAACTTTTTCCAAAATCTGTTTCAGGCCCTTTTTGCCCACATGGAAATCAATTTCCAGTTTCAGGGCGTCTTCCGGGTTCGTCCTGTCCACAAAGCCCAAATCCTGCGGGAGTATCTCATTGAAAATAAAACGCCCCAGCGTAGATTCCACATTCCCGCTAATCTGTTCCCCACCTGGCATTGCCTTGGTAATGCGGACTTTAATTCTGGAATGCAGGGTCAGGGAATCGTTTTCATAAGCCAGGATAGCTTCATTTACATTCTTAAAGCATTTCCCTTCCCCTAATGCCCCCGGCCTTTCCTGCGTCAGATAGTAAATGCCAAGAACCATATCCTGTGAAGGCACTGCCACCGGGCCGCCGTCAGAGGGCTTTAACAGGTTATTGGGGGACAGCAGCAGGAACCGGCATTCGGATTGGGCCTCCACGGACAATGGAAGGTGGACAGCCATCTGGTCCCCGTCAAAGTCTGCGTTAAATGCGGTACATACCAATGGATGCAGCTTAATGGCCTTGCCTTCCACCAGAATCGGCTCAAAAGCCTGAATCCCCAGCCTGTGGAGGGTGGGGGCGCGGTTCAGCATCACAGGATGTTCCTTGATAACCTCCTCCAAAACGTCCCATACCTCGGACTGGAGCCGTTCTACCATTTTCTTTGCGCTCTTAATATTGTGGGCTGTCCCGTTGCAGACTAATTCCTTCATTACAAAAGGCTTGAACAGCTCAATTGCCATTTCTTTTGGCAGGCCGCACTGGTAAATTTTCAGTTCCGGCCCTACCACAATAACAGAACGCCCAGAATAGTCCACACGTTTCCCTAAAAGGTTCTGGCGGAAACGCCCGGATTTCCCTTTCAGCATGTCAGACAGGGATTTCAGTGCACGGTTCCCGGGCCCGGTTACTGGGCGACCCCTCCTGCCATTATCTATCAATGCGTCCACTGCCTCCTGCAGCATCCGCTTTTCATTCCTTACAATAATATCCGGCGCGCCTAATTCCAGCAGCCTGCGCAGGCGGTTGTTCCGGTTGATAATCCTGCGGTACAGATCATTCAAGTCTGAGGTTGCAAACCGTCCCCCGTCTAACTGCACCATAGGACGCAAATCCGGCGGAATAACGGGGATCACGTCCATAATCATCCACTCTGGCCGGTTCCCGGAGCCGCGGAATGCTTCCACAACTTCCAGGCGTTTGATAATCCTTGCCCGCTTCTGCCCTGTAGCATCTTTTAAGGCTGTCTTAAGCTCCACCGCGTCTTTTTCCAAATCAATAGATTCCAAGAGTTCCTTGATGGATTCTGCCCCCATCCCTACCCGGAAATCACTGCCGTACTTTTCCCGTGCTTCCTGGTATTCCGCTTCGGAAAGCACCTGCTTATACTGCAAATCGCTGGTTCCTCTGTCCAATACAATATAGGAAGCAAAATACAGCACCTTTTCCAGCGTCCGTGGGGATAAATCAAGAATTAACCCCATCCGGCTCGGGATTCCCTTAAAATACCAAATATGGGAAACAGGGGCAGCCAGTTCAATGTGCCCCATGCGCTCCCTGCGGACGCTTGCCTTTGTTATTTCCACGCCGCACCTGTCACAGACTACGCCTTTGTAGCGGATTTTCTTATATTTGCCGCAATGGCACTCCCAGTCCTTGCTGGGCCCGAAAATCTTTTCACAGAACAGGCCGTCCTTTTCCGGTTTCAGGGTTCTATAGTTAATGGTTTCGGGCTTCTTTACCTCTCCCCGGGACCATTCCCTTATCTTTTCAGGTGACGCCAGCCCAATCTTAATGGCGTCAAAGGTGATTGGCTGGTATTTTTCTTTATTCATTTCTGGCATACGTGACTCTCCCTTCCTCAATTCCCTTGCAGGATATCTGGCTATTCATCGAGAACATCGTCATAGCCAGCGAAATCGTCCTCTAATTCTAATGCTTCTTCTTCGTCTTCCTCAATGTCTACCAGTTCTTCATCTTCCTCGCTGAATTCCTGCTTGCTGAAGCCCATTGCCCCAAAGGATTCCTCCTCCTCAAAGGCAAAGTTCCGGTCCCCTGAGATAACGGAATTCAAATCGGTATTGCCATATTCGCTGGTTTCCATCAGTTCCACTTCTTCCCTGTTTTCATCCAAAACCTTTACATCCAGCCCAAGGGACTGCAGTTCCTTCAAAAGCACCTTAAAGGATTCTGGGATACCCGGTTCTGGGATATTATCGCCCTTAATAATCGCTTCATACGTCTTGACACGGCCAATGACGTCGTCGGACTTCACCGTAAGGATTTCCTGCAAAGTATAGGATGCCCCATATGCCTCCAGCGCCCATACCTCCATCTCGCCGAACCGCTGGCCGCCGAACTGGGCCTTGCCGCCTAATGGCTGCTGGGTTACCAGTGAGTAGGGGCCGGTAGAGCGGGCATGGATTTTATCGTCTACCAAATGGTGCAGCTTCAAATAATGCATGTGGCCAATGGTAACAGGGCTGTCAAAATATTCCCCTGTCCTCCCGTCCCGCAGCCTTACTTTTCCGTCCCGGGAAAGGGGCACCCCTTTCCATACTTCCCGGTGGTCCCGGTTTTCATACAGATATTCTACCACTTCCGGAAGGAGTTCTTCCTTGTGTTTTGCTTCAAATTCTTCCCAGGGCAGGTTCACGTAATCGTTTGCCAAATCCAGGGTGTCCATAATGTCATCTTCCCTTGCGCCGTCAAATACCGGGGTCGCAATGTTAAACCCAAGGGCTTTTGCCGCAAGGCTTAAATGAATTTCCAATACCTGCCCAATATTCATACGGGAAGGCACGCCCAAGGGGTTCAGCACAATATCCAGCGGCCTGCCGTTGGGCAGGAAAGGCATATCTTCCACTGGGAGCACACGGGAAACCACACCCTTGTTCCCATGGCGGCCTGCCATTTTGTCCCCTACGGAAATCTTACGTTTCTGGGCAATGTAAATGCGCACGGCCTGATTTACGCCGGGAGAAAGCTCATCCCCATTTTCCCTTGTAAATACTTTGGCGTCCACTACAATCCCATACTCCCCGTGGGGCACTTTCAGGGAAGTGTCCCGGACTTCCCTTGCCTTTTCACCGAAAATCGCACGCAGAAGCCGTTCCTCTGCCGTCAGCTCCGTTTCTCCCTTTGGCGTTACCTTGCCCACCAAAATATCGCCGGCACGTACCTCCGCGCCAATGCGGATAATCCCGCGTTCATCCAAATCCTTCAGGGCATCGTCGCCCACGCCGGGAACGTCCCTTGTAATTTCTTCCGGCCCTAATTTGGTGTCACGGGCTTCTGCTTCATATTCTTCAATGTGCACGGAGGTATACACGTCCTCCTGCACCAGCCTTTCACTTAATAATACCGCATCCTCGTAATTGTAGCCTTCCCAGGTCATAAACCCGATCAGCGGGTTTTTCCCCAGGGCAAGCTCCCCTTTGGATGTGGAAGGGCCGTCTGCAATTACCTGCCCTGCTTCTACTTTATCCCCTTTATAGACAATAGGCCTTTGGTTATAGCAGTTGGACTGGTTGCTCCGGGAAAACTTTGTCAGCTTATAAACTTCCCGTTTGCCCTCGTCCGTCCGTATGGTTATTTCATTGGAAACGGAACGCTCCACAACGCCGGAGTGTTTTGCAACTACACAGACGCCGGAGTCCACAGCCGCTTTTGTTTCCATCCCGGTCCCTACGGCGGGAGCTTCTGTTGTCAGAAGGGGCACAGCCTGACGCTGCATGTTGGAACCCATCAGCGCACGGTTCGCATCGTCATTTTCCAGGAACGGAATCAGCGCCGTTGCCACGGAAAATACCATTTTCGGGGAAACGTCCATGTAATCAAACATGGTTTTCTCATATTCCTGCGTTTCTTCCCGGTAGCGGCCGGAAACGGAATTCCTTACAAAATGCCCGTCTGCGTCCAGGGCTTCATTCGCCTGCGCCACATGGTAATTGTCTTCCTCGTCCGCCGTCATATAAACAACCTGGTCCGTTACCCGTGGATTCTTTGGGTCAGACTTATCTATTTTACGGTATGGCGCTTCCACAAAGCCATAATCGTTAATCCTTGCATAAGTTGCAAGGGAGTTAATCAAGCCAATGTTTGGCCCTTCAGGGGTTTCAATGGGGCACATCCTTCCATAATGGGAATAATGCACGTCACGCACCTCAAACCCGGCACGGTCCCTGGAAAGCCCGCCGGGGCCTAATGCAGAAAGACGCCGCTTGTGGGTCAGCTCACCCAGAGGGTTGTTCTGGTCCATAAACTGGGAAAGCTGGGAAGAACCGAAAAATTCTTTTACCGCAGCAGTCACCGGCTTAATATTAATCAGGCTCTGGGGAGAAATCCCTTCCAAATCCTGCGTTGTCATGCGTTCCCGCACCACCCGTTCCATCCTGGAAAGGCCAATGCGGTACTGGTTCTGGAGCAGCTCCCCTACCGCACGGATACGGCGGTTGCCCAAATGGTCAATATCGTCGTCATTTCCAAGGCCATATTCCAAATGCATGTTATAATTAATGGATGCAAGGATATCTTCCCTTGTAATATGCTTCGGGATCAAATCTACTGCATCCCGGCGCACAGCGGCCTTAATGTCGTCGAGCGTTTCATTTTCTGTTAAAATCGTTTCCAAAACAGGGTAATATACCAACTCGGTAATGCCCAGCTTCTTTGCTTCCTGCGCATCCATGTCTACATAATGGGTAATATCCACCATCAGGTTGGACAGTACCTTAATATTGCGTTCTTCCCCCTGAATCCATACATAGGGGACAGCCGCATTCTGGATATCATCTGCCAGCTCCCGGCTGACAATTGCGCCTTGTTCTGCAATAATCTCCCCTGTGGAAATGTCTACCACGTCTTCCGCAAGGACCTGTCCGTGAATACGGTTCCGGAGGGAGAGTTTTTTATTAAATTTATACCGGCCCACTTTTGCAAGGTCATAACGCCTTGGGTCAAAAAACATCGCGTTAATTAAGCTCTCTGCACTTTCCACTGTGAGAGGCTCGCCTGGGCGGATTTTCTTATATAATTCCAAAAGGCCTTCCTGATAATTAGTTGCAACGTCCTTGCCGAAGCTTGCAATAATCTTGGGCTCTTCCCCGAACAAATCAAGGATTTCCTGATTGGTTCCGATGCCCAATGCACGGACTAAAACGGTAACCGGGACTTTCCTGGTTCTGTCCACACGTACATAGAAAACGTCATTGGAGTCTGTTTCATATTCCAACCATGCGCCACGGTTGGGGATTACAGTGCAGGAATATAATGTTTTACCCACTTTATCGTGTGCAATTCCATAATATATGCCAGGAGAACGTACCAACTGGCTGACGATAACACGCTCTGCCCCGTTGATAACGAAGGTTCCTGTTTCTGTCATAAGTGGTAAATCGCCCATGAAGATTTCATAATCCTTGACTTCTTCAACTGCTTCTTTGTTGTAGAACCGAACCCTTACTTTTAAGGGGGCAGCATAAGTTGCGTCCCGTTCTTTACATTCTTCGATGGAATATTTCACGTCTTTTTCACACAATGTAAAATCAACGAATTCCAGGCTTAACTGCCCGCTGTAATCCGCGATGGGAGAAATATCAGCAAATACTTCTTTCAGCCCTTCATTGATGAACCAGTTGTAGGAATTCTTCTGAACCTCAATCAGATTCGGCATTTCTAATACTTCCTTTTGTCGCGAGTAACTCATACGAACGCTTTTTCCTGCTTTAATCGGACGTATTCTGTTTTTCTCCATTGACGTTTCACCTCTCGTTTTCTTATTTACAACAATCAATCGTTTATAGAGTACGCTTTCTATTGATAATCTGCGAATAATTATAATAAGCACACCTTATCACAATAGTGCACCCTATATGATAGCATAAATGCAGATTGCATGTCAAGGATTTTTTTGGGAAAATTTTCTTACATGGGAAGGAGGATTGCCTGCCCTAACAAAAAGCAAAGCAGACAAAATCCTTTCTATAAGATAACAAGTTCCCTCTCCGCCAAAGGCGGAAGGGAACTTGTTGCTATGTTAAGCCATGCCTGAAAACTACCGGATGTTTCGCAATGTATTTTCCATTAAGGCACCTGGAAGGCAATATCCGCAATTTTGATTTGGTCTTCATCCCTTGTGGTTACGCAGAAGGACAGGTCTTTCTGGCCGTCATAGAGAACCATAATCTGGGCGGTGCTTGTACCATCTTCCCTGAGGTCGGCCTTCTGGCTCAGCCACTGGATGTATTTCCCGTCGCTGCCCTTGATGCCCATTTCCGGGTCATTATATTTGTCATTATAAGGTTCCTGCCTGAAATCCGGCAGTTCCACTTCAAGGATAAGGCCTACCTTTGTCTTAATGCCGCGTTTTACTAAAATTCCATTTTCTTCTTTATTAATATCGAAGGTTTCATTCTGGGATTTGTCAACCGTTACCGGGAACCGCAATGTCCATTCCCCCGTTACGTCCGCAGTGCTCTGGTATTCGCCCTGATCATCCCAGTTATCCCAAAGCTTTCCAATCAGTTCCCGTACTGTCCAGTCCACGACCAGGGTACCGTTGTCTTCCAGCTCTAAATCTATCGGGGTTTCCTTATCCCCCTCAACCTGATAAGGGTCCATTAAGCCCATCTGCTGGATTGCCACGAAGGTTCCGTCAGCAGTTTTCTCAAAGGGGCGGATAACTTCTGATAACCGTGCGCCATTGACACTAATATCATAAGGCTCGCCTGTCTTTTTCTCCAATATAATCCCATCTGCGCTGTTTATGTCTTCACGGTCTGTCTGTAATGTGGTTGTGTAATACAGGACATAGCCATCGCAGTAAACGTCTGATACGGAAATGGTTATGCCATCGTGTTCTGTAGTCAGCACATACCCTTCTTCCCCTTGGCGTTTATCTACTTCTTCCTGGACTGCCACTGCATTTTCCCCGATTTTCTTATATCTTTCCGTGTCTTCCTGCTCATATTTTTCGCCTTGGGCGCTTTCAATCAGCTTCCCAAATACGCTGCTGAAAAGTTCCTGTGCCTGCACGGGGTTTACAATGCTGAACGCCCCTACGGTAATGACGCAGGCTGCCGCTGCCCCTGCCGCTGCCTTCCACATCTTAGCTTTTTTATTCCGTTTCCTTTTTTCCATCCTTTTTACCTCCATCAAAATTCTCTGTTTATGCATCTCTTTCTCTTGGGAGGATAATTCTATTTTTTCATATTCGTTAAAATCAGTTTTTACCTCATTCAGTAACCCGTAAATATTTTTTTCCATGCTACACACCTCTTTCTGCTTTGTACTGCCTGCGGATTTTATGTTTCCCTCTGGAAATGCGGTTATAAATGACCTCTTTTTTCATTCCTGTTTCTTCGCTCACCTGTTCCATTGTCTTTTCTTCCACATATAACTTCATAAACAATTCCTGGTCCAGAGGTTTCAAGCATCCAAGCATCCGCTGGGTTTCCTCGGAAATCTCCCTTTCTATCATCCCGGCAAGCTGGCTGTCCTCTTGGGCAATAGCTGTATCCTCAATGTTTACCGTTACCAGTTCCCTCTGGTATTGGCGCAGGTAATCGATTGCCCGGTACCTTGCAATGGCGGCCGCCCAGTTCTTAAAGGAATTTTTGCTCCCGTCAAAGTCAGCAATATTTTGCCAGATCTTCAGGAGCACATCGTCAAAGCATTCTTCCTGACGCTCCGGCAGGCTAAAAAGATGTTTGCGGATCACTGCCGTCAGCAGGCCGCCATATTTATCGATAACATACATGAGGGCTTTTTCATTGTGCAATTGTAATTGCTGAATATAATTTTTTTCTCCTATCTTCATAAATTATCCTCTTTTCCAAACCTGCGCGCCGGCTTGTTTCGTCTTACACTTATTATTACGGATGGCAAAGAAGGAATCTATCAAAACTATTTTATTTTTTTATCCCCATTTTTTTATGCAGCCGCCCAAGGCTTTCCTTGGCCGCTAAAGTGCCTGGGTAGCCGTCCCCCATAGCATTTTTGTATATGGAAAAAGCTTTCTGGCAGAAAGGTTCTGCCTCCCCATATTTGCCCTGCACCTCATAAAACTGAGAAAGCCTGTGGAAATACTGTGCGGTTTCCGGGTGTTCTGGCTCCGCTGTTTCCTGTATTTCCAAGGCTTTTTTGAAATATGCTTCTGCCTGCTGGTATTCTCCCAGTTTTTCAGAAACCTGTCCCATCAAATGGTAAGGGCGCGCTAATTCTGGGTAACCCGGTTCAAACTGCTGTTCCATGATTTCCAGGCTATAGGCCAGCAGCCGTTTGGCCTGCTGAAAATTCCTGTTTTCCAGGCTTACGGCGGCCTTGCCTATGGAAATATATGCTTCTTCCAGTTCCACCTGTTTCCTGCGGATCCCAAGCTCCGCTTTCCCATCCTTGCCACAAGCATTCCGTTGGCTGCCTGCCCCCATCCCGTCTTTTCTGTTTCTGCATAACATATCTTCATCTGTTGGCCCATTTGTCCCCAAAGACAAAAAAGCATCTTCTTTTTCCCCTTCCTGCACTGGTTCCCCAAACAGGATCCGGAGCTTTAAAAAAGAATAAAAATCATACGCCCCTACCGCTAACTTATTGTCCCCGCATTGGGTTGTAAGGAAAATCAGGTTTTTTCCCAAACCTGCCAGCATATCCCTGCTAAAATTAAGGCGCGCCAAATCTTCCTCCGTCTGTATGGCAAGCTGGAAATTTACAATCAATATGGTGCTGGCATTTTCGAAAAATCCCAGCTTTTCCTGCAATGCATGGAAAGAATATCTCCCAAAATCCAGTTTATAATCATACACCCCAGCCCCTTTTTCCTGGCAGCCTGCCGCAATTTCTTCCTGCGCTTCTTCCTCTGCCACTACAAGGTAAAGCCCATGCTCGGACTGCCCCATAATCCACTCCAGCGTCCTATATTCTTCTTGTTGGTCCATCCTCATTTCCTGCCAGCCCCTGTTCTATAAAAAATCTTGCTATCAACGGGTGGACATTATGCCACCGCTTCCCATTATATTCCAATACTACCGACGCCTGCAGCATTTTCAGCAGCATGGCCTTATCGCCGATCAGCTCTTTGTTCCCATGGTAAATGTCAAGCAAAAATTTATAATCCTTTTCCTCAATCCGCCTTGTCAGGGACGTTTCCAATTCCTCCAGCGCACGCTCTGCATCCTCCATGGAAATAGTCCCGCTGCCCCGGCGTTCTGCACGTTTGGCCGAGGTATTTATCCCATGGAACAAGTCCCGCAGGGAACCGCCAGTATACTGAATCAAACGGCTTAGTACCCCTTCCTCAAACAAGCTTAAGTCTGCCCGTTTCCCTATAATTTCCTGTATGACCTGTATTCCAGCTTGGAAGGGCTGGCCGCTTATGGTTTCAATTTTAATCATGGGAAGGGTCTTGGTTATGAAGTAGCTTTCCATAGCGGAAAACCTCCCATCGTAAGAAAGGCCAATTGGAAATGTATAGATTACCGGAAACGGCATTCCCGAAAGGACAGCCGCATAATTATAAAATACTTTCCAGGCATCTTCCGGGTTCAGTTTGTCTAAATCTTCAAAAATAATAATGGGATGCTTTCCATTTGCTTTTTGGGAAATCTCCCCTGCCACCTGCCCAAGCATTTTTATCCACTCGCTGGAGCGCACACTTATTTTTTTCCGGTACTCCTTCCTTGTTTCTTCATTAAACTTTAAATCTGCCTTCATTTTTGCAAATAGCTGTAGGACAGCCATAATTTTAGGCATCCCTGCGGCTGCTTCTGTTTGCACAGAAGTTTCCCCCACCTCCTGAAGTATGGTAGTTTCTGTAGATTCATCCCAGAAATCCAAAATCCCATGCAAAAGCCCGCTGCCCAGGCTGCATTCCGATTCTTCAGCAAGCTCCAGCAGGGATTCACCCATTAAGATAAAAAGATCCGAGTACACAAGGTTAAACAAATCCAAATCCATGCTGCAGGCAATTGTCTTAACGAAATACCCCTCTTTTTCAAATTTTTCTGACAGCCGGTTCAGTTCCGTGCTCTTTCCGCATCCTTTATGGCCTAACAGCAAAAACGCATTGCGGTTCCTTTTCTCTTGGCATATATCAAAAATATCCTCCATAGGGGAACTGTATTTGTCGCTCATGCGGTATTCCATGGTATTGCTGCAATAAAATTGTTCCATTTGTTCTATCTTTAAAGGCTCTGGTGAAAAAGCATTTATCATCTCTGATATCTGGTTTGCATATTTCATTTCGGGGCTCCTTCCGTTCAGGCATGATGCCATAAAATATTTTTCCTATATTATATCCTATGCCCGACAGGCCTGCAAAGCTTTTTTGCAGAGTGCCCCAGCAACAAGGTCTTTCCTATAAGAAAACAAAGTGGGCAAGCCCACTTCAGCTCCCCTATCCCTCACTCATGAGGGGCTTGGGCACTTTGCGCGCCGAGCACAATTGCGAAGCAATATTTTACCTCTTGTGTGAGTGCGCATATTATTTTTTATTCTATAGGAAAGATACTTTCACGCTTTAGCGTGACAAGTTCTTTCCTATAGAATAAAAAACTACGGGGCCTGGAATTTGCAATATACAAATCCCAGGCCCCATAGCTTTAAATTCTGGTAAAACCGGATTATTTCAAGGTTACTTTTGCGCCTTCTGCTTCCAGTTTAGCCTTAATATCTTCAGCTTCTGCCTTTTCAGCGCCCTCTTTCACTACCTTCGGAGCGTTGTCAACCACTTCTTTTGCTTCTTTCAGGCCAAGGCCGGTAACTTCACGTACCACTTTGATAACTTTAACCTTGTTCGGGCCAACTTCTGTCAGCTCTACGTTGAAGTCTGTTTTTTCCTCTGCTGCGCCTGCGCCGTCGCCTGCTGCTGCTGCAACTACAACGCCTGCTGCTGCGGATACGCCAAATTCTTCTTCACATGCTTTTACTAATTCGTTTAACTCTAATACGCTTAACTCTTTAATAGCTTCAATAAATTCTTGGGTTGTTAATTTTGCCATTATGCTTTCCCTCCATTTTATATTCATTTTCTAATAAACTGATACTCTGCCATTTGCCAAAGGTGCACCAGGCACATAAAGCACTGGCTGGGATCTGAGTTTTACGCCTCAGCTTCTGCAGCTGGGGCTGCTTCTTCTGCCGCACCGCCTGCTTCGCCGCCTTGTTCTGCAATCTGGTTAAGAACACGGGCAAAGTTGGTAATCGGTGACTGGATGCTTCCAAGGAATTTTGCAAGCAGCTCGTCCCGGGATGGGATGGATGCAATTACTTTGATTCCGTCTGCATCATAGAAAGTCCCTTCCACAACGCCTGCTTTTAATTCCAATGCAGGGGCTGTTTTTGAAAATTTAGCAAGGATACGCGCTGGCGCTGTTGCATCATCTTTGGAAACAGCAATTGCGCTTGGCCCTTTTAACATTGGGCACATTTCTTCGAAATCGGTTCCCTGAAATGCAAAGTTCATCAATGTGTTCTTATATACTTTGTATACCACGCCAGCTTCCCGCAGCTGTTTCCGTAACTGTGTGTCCTCGTCAACCGTCAGCCCACGGTAATCTACGAGCACGACAGACTGGGCATCTTTGATATGCTCAGAGATTTCCTGTACTACAGGCTGCTTCAATTCTACTTTTGCCACGAATTGTGCACCTCCTTTTATTATTTGGTGCAGCCGCTTCTGGGGCAAGCCCATATTGGCTGCTATATATGAGAGCTTTTAAGCAGGAAAAGATATTGCCGCAGCCCTTAAGGCTGCCTGTCCGGCCTTGCACAAAGCAAATGCTTAAACTGCTTAAAAGCCCCTTTGTCCGAGACAAAGAGGCTTGAAAAATCTTTCATCATTTACTGGAAAATATCCTGTAAACTTCCTCGGCAGGCCTTGCTGTTATGCCTTGCGGCACCTGCTGTCTTCGGTCATATACTTGGTTAGTATAACATTGTGTATTTCAGATGTCAACACTAAACTATACAAGTTTTGCAGTATTGATTTTTATGCCAGGCCCCATGGTAGGAGCCAGTGTCACGCTTCTCAGATACTGCCCTTTCAATGCGGAAGGCCTTGCTTTAATGATGGCATCCATAAGGGTCTGGAAGTTGTCCGCTAATTGTTCTTCTGTAAAAGATGCTTTTCCAATTGGCACATGGATAATATTTGTCCTGTCCAACCGATACTCAATCTTACCAGCTTTGATGTCGTTGACTGCCTTGGTAACGTCCATGGTAACAGTCCCTGCCTTCGGGTTCGGCATTAAGCCCTTAGGCCCGAGCACACGCCCTAAACGGCCTACCACGCCCATCATGTCAGGGGTAGCAACTACAACGTCGAAATCCAGCCATCCATCGTTCTGGATTTTCGGAATCAGTTCTTCCCCGCCAACATGGTCAGCGCCTGCTGCCAATGCTTCGTCCACTTTATCGCCTTTGGCGAATACCAATACCCGTACGGCCTTGCCTGTCCCATGGGGCAATACAACTGCGCCACGGATTTGCTGTTCTGCATGGCGCCCGTCGCAGCCTGTCCTGATATGGGCTTCGATTGTTTCGTCAAATTTGGCAACCGCTGCTGCTTTTACCTTGCTGATTGCCTCTGCTGTATCATACTGCATTGTCCTGTCGATGGCTTTTGCAGCTTCTGTATATTTCTTTCCTCGTTTCATTTTAAACATAACCTCCTTGTGGTATTATCGGGAGCCAGCCCTCCCACTTTACTTCGTCCGGCTTATTCCTCTACCGTAACGCCCATGCTCCTTGCAGTACCGGCAATCATGCTCATCGCCGCTTCTAAGGAAGCCGCATTCAGATCCGGCATTTTCAGTTCTGCAATTTCCTGGATTTTTGCTTTGGAAATGGTCGCTACTTTTGTTTTATTAGGCACTGCAGAACCTGATTTGATGTTACATGCCTTCTTAATCAATACCGGCGCAGGCGGGGTCTTTGTTACGAAGCTAAAGCTTCTGTCTGTATAAACGGTTATAACTACAGGGATGATCAAATCCCCCTGGTCAGCAGTCCTTGCATTAAACTGCTTGGTAAATTCCACGATATTTACGCCATGCTGCCCAAGCGCAGGGCCAACTGGTGGTGCAGGCGTAGCTTTTCCAGCAGGTATCTGTAATTTGATATATCCTTCTACTTTCTTTGCCATTTGGAAATTCCTCCTTTACTATTGCCGCAGCCGTATGGAAACTGCCGCAGCCCATGCATCTTATAACTTTCTGATATCTGTGAAACTTATTTCAACCGGTGTTTCACGACCGAACAGGTCAACATTGATTGTAACCATCTGCTTGCCATGGTTCATGGACTGGATAATCCCAACCGTGTCTTTCCAGACACCGCCGGTAACTCTGATGGAGTCGCCTTCCTCAAAGTCTACAACCACATTCTGCTCAACTTGGATGCCCAATGGCCTCATTTCAGCTTCAGTAAGCGGTACAGGCTTAGAACCCGGACCGACAAATCCGGTAACACCTCTGGTATTCCTGACTACATACCATATGTCGTCATTCATAACCATATTAATCAGAACATATCCTGGAAACATTTTTTTCTCCACGGTTTTCTTTACGCCGTTTTTCATTTCCACAACGCTCTGCATTGGAACCCTTACTTCCAAAATCTGGTCTTCCAAATGCCGGTTTTCAATTGTTTTTTCAATGTTCTCCTTGACTTTATTTTCATAACCTGAATAGGTATGGACTACGTACCAGTTTGCCTCTGCCATAAATCACCTACGCCTCCTATAATTTCACTAGGCTATCCACACCGAACCGGATGAAAACATCTAATACGGCAATAATCAGGCCTAAGACAACAGAAACAGCCACTACGGCAGCCGTCTGCCGGGTCAGCGATTTTTTGTCCGGCCAGATAATCTTGTTAAATTCAGCCTTAAGGCCGGTGAACCAGCTCGTTTTTGAAGCTTTTTCTGTATTGGTTTCTCCCATTTTTTACCTCCAGTGGTGCACGGTTACACCATCCATCCAAGGGATGGCCAGAATCATGTTGTTACTTGGTTTCCTTGTGTAATGTGTGTTTCCTGCAGAACCTGCAATATTTCTTGGTTTCCATTCTGTCCGGATGGGTTTTCTTATCTTTGGTCATGTTGTAATTCCGCTGTTTACATTCGGTACATGCCAGTGTAATTCTTGTGCGCACAACTTCCACCTCCACTTAATTTCTAATTTTAGGCATAAAAAAAAGACCTACTTCCATCGCTAGTCTAATATAGCATATCCCGGCGGCTCCCGTCAAGGCTTTTGGCGATATTCCAAAAATAAATTTAACAGCGCCCAGTACTTTTGGCATATTTCAAAAAACGGGCTCCTGCATGTTAATAATTCTGCAAAACTCTCCGATATAGTATGTAAATTATATATGAAAACACAAAATTAGACAAGGAGTTATTTTGTGCCCCCATGCTTCGGCATGATTTCACGGATGAAAGGAGGGGATTTTATGGCCGCTATCGACACTGCTTACAACTATTATTTGAGCACATACGGAACACAGACGGCTTCCCGCTACGATTCGCATAAAAAAAGCGAATTGCGCAATATATATAATACCATCGTTAAAATCAATAAAGACTCCCCCCTCTACAAAATTAAACACTCGGGGGATGTTAAGAAATTTGCCATAGACATTAAGGAGAGCACCCGGATTATTAAAAATGTGGTTGCCTCCCTTTCAGATGCAGAAGAAGGCATTGGCAACGCTTTCCAAAAAAAAATTGCAACTTCTTCCCAAGAGGACGTTGTATCTGCCGACTATATTGGGAATTCCAAGGATTCGGAGGGGACGGAACAGTTTCTGGTGGAAGTAAAACAGCTTGCTTCGCCGCAGATTAATATGGGAAATTTTTTAGACAAAAACCATCTGGCTTTAAAGCCTGGTTCTTATTCTTTTGATTTGGAAAATACTTCCTCCAGTTTTGAATTCCAGTTCAATATTAATTCTGAGGATACCAATTATACAACACAGAGTAAGCTGGCGAACCTGATTACCAACGCAGATATTGGATTAAAAGCCCATGTAATTGAAGATGAAAACGGCTTGAGCGCTTTGGAAATTGAATCTGTTTCCACAGGGATTGGGGATGGCGAGCCTTTCCTGTTTTCCATTTACCCGCAGGCAACGCAGGATTCGATTTCAGCAATAGAGTCTTTGGGGATAGACCATGTGGCAGAAGAAGCTTCAAATGCAGTATTCCTGTTAGACGGCGTGGAACATATCTCCCACTCTAACACTTTCACCATTAACCATGCCTTTGAATTAAAGCTGCGGGGCATCAGTGAAGAAGGGCATCCTGCTGTCATTGGCTTTAAGACAAATGCAGACGCTATGGCAGAGAATATCCAGACTCTGGTGGATTCCTATAATTCTATCCTGCACACCGCCAACAAATACGCCGGTTCCCAGCAGCAGAGCGTGAAGCTTTACCGGGATATGAGCAGCACGGCTTTTGCCTTCCAGAACAACTTGGAAAGCATGGGGCTTTTGGTAGAAGATACCGGTGAGATTTCCATTGACAAAGCCTTACTGACAGAATCCGTATCTGAAGGACATGCGGAAGAACACCTGTCGGTACTGAATGATTTTAAAAATTTGCTGAATACCAAGGCAACCAATGCTTCCTTAGACCCAATGAAATACGTGGATAAGATTATTGTGACTTATAAACGGCCAGGGAAAAATTTAGTGACGCCATATATTACCTCAATTTATTCTGGGATGATGATGGACCATTATTGTTAAGAGATAAACCCAAGCTTCTGGGCTGCCAAGGCTTGGGTATTTTTTTGAGTTTCCCCATTTTTGATAGCCTAATCTTTATAGGCTTATCAAAGGGGCTGCCGCAAACTATAGAACTGGCACACGATACAGCGGTACATACCTAAACTATATCATGTGGGACACTTCTGTTTTGCAACAGCCCCTTCCCTATTGTTCTGTTAAACCCTAATCTGCCCCTTAAAACTGGAACAGGCGGTTCACGGTGCCAAACTGCTCTTGCTGCTTCTTCTGCATCATAATCCGGTACTCCTGCAATAAGCTGTTCTTCTTCATATCAGAAACTGCCCCTGCATAGTCCAAATCTTCCAGACGGCTCTGGGATGCCGTTACATTAAAGGAAGCATAGGAATTGTAATTCATGGTGTGGCCCAGGCGATTGTAGGCTGCCCCAAGGCCGCTCCGTGCGGAGGACACCTTCTCCAGTGCGCTGTCAATCTGGGAAATGTCAAAATCCCCAGTTACGTCAAAATCTGCAATCCCAAGGTTGCTTAAGGCTGCATCCGGCATGTTGATGTCCATGCCGCCCCCATCCGGGTTAGACGCCACATGGGAATTTTTCATGCTGCCGTCAAGGACATTCATGTTGTTGAACTGGGTGTTCTTGGCCGCATCCGAAATATAGCCCTTAAGCTGGTCGATTTCCTGCTGGATAGCCTCCCTGTCGTCATCCCCATAGATAGCGGTGTTAGACGCCTGAATACTTAATTCCCGCATACGCTGCAGGGAATCTGATATCTTGGACAGGCCGCCCTCTGCCACATTAACCATGTCCTGGGAAGTTGCGGCGTTCCTTAAGCCTACGTCATAGCCATTTTTCTGGGAAAGCAGCTTTGTGGCAATTGCAAGGCCTGCTGCATCGTCTGCTGCGGAATTAATCCGTTTGCCGCTGGAAAGCTGCTGGAAATTGCGTCGCAGGTTTTGGTTCTGCTTTGTGTATAAACTGCGGTTCTGGTATACATTTTGGTTTCTGCCAATTGAGGAAATACTCATATCATAACCTCCTTCCTATCTTGTTCCTTATATTCTTATGCCAGTCATTGCTAGTGTAGTGTATCATTCACATTTCGTCAAATTAACTTGTCTGAATTTCCATCTGCTGCGTTGGCTTCAATCAACGATGCCACCGCATCGCCTCATTCAGCCGCCTTGCAGCCTGAAAATTCATTCTACGTTATTTGGCTGAAAGTGAATGATACACTACACTAGTATGGTTAATTTTATTATAACAAAGAAAGGGATTTTTGCAATGGGTATTTGGGAAAATTTGGTTTCCTGGTACTATTTTCTCTACTGTTCACACCCATGGCGTTCACAGTAACGTTTCTTGTGGCAGGCTTATTTTGCGTCCTTTAGGACTTCGGCTGCAACTTTTCCAAAGTTTTCAAATACGGGAAGGGTTTCCTTTAAGGATGCAGCTATTTCGCTGTCTTTTTTCCCTTCCAAAGCTTTGCTGAGTTTTAGGATGCTGGCGTTAATTTCTTCTTTTTTGATGCGTTCTACTTTCTCGTTGATAAAATCCATAGTTCCGTTTAAGATGCCGATTTCCCAGTTAATCCCTTTGACAATTTCATCTAAGAACTTGTCTGTGTCATCCTTGCGGTCGCCTTCTAACTCCGGGATGATGTTGTCCATGCTTTTTACAAGACGGCTATTATAATTTTTAAAAACCTCCAGTGCTTCTATCTGCTGTGCGCGGATATCTTCCATGATATCATTTCCTCCTTATTCCTTTGTGTTAATGGTACTGTTTTTGCCATTCCTTCCATTGCTGCCAAGCTGCCTTTTTTAGACAGTCTGCAAAATCTGCTTCACCCGCAGTTCCAGGGAATACTTCTCCTTCGCCTTCTGGTATCCATTCCGGGCAATTTCCTCCCGTTCTTCCTCATGCTCCAAATAATACCTGATTTTTTCCACCAATTCTTCCTCGCTGGCAAAAATATCCAGGTCTTTCCCAACTTCAAAGTACTCTGGGATTTCACTTTGGTAATTCGTCAGTACAAATCCCCCAGCGCCCAAAATATCCCAAAGCCGCAAAGGAATCCCTGTGCGGATAGGCTTGGAAGTAAAATTCAGGTTAATTTTAGAAAGGCGGAAAATCTTGGGCATTTCCGTGGTGCTTCTTGCCAGCCCCCGGTAATTTGCCTTGGGAAGCGGGCTGAAATCACTTGCCGTATACAAATCCAGAGAGAACTCCTCGGACACCCGTTTCAAAAGCTGCAGCCGTTCCTGCTCCGTAACCTTATTTCCCAAATAAAGGTGCGCCATGGCAGCCCTGTCATTGTGGTTTGCTTTTTCCGGGAACTGGTAAAAGGGCACTTTTTCCTTAAACTGCTGCAAAATTTCATCTGTAATACATTCCTCTAAAAAATTATACCCATAGACCTTTAGCTGCGCCTGAATCACGCCATCCAGATACCCTTTCATCCAGGATTCTTCTTTCAGGCGGTTGTAGGGGCACTTCTCCGTATACAGGGAGCCAATAAAGGAAACCTCAGCAGCATATTTCTCCTTGTCCTTTTTCGTGATGTTTTCCAGCAATGGGTCCAACCGGGCATAATCCGCCCCCAAGGGCAGATAAAATATCCCCTTTGGGTTCTCCGGGCGGAATTCCTCATACAAAGCGTAGTCAAACAGGAAAATACGGTTCCACCCGTTCCTCACGGAATGGGAATACAGCTCCATTACCGGGCTGTCCACAATCCAGCAGACATATGGGATGTGGAAAATATTGCATACCTCAGAAACGACCGGGAAAAAATTGATGCTGAACACCATCTGGCTTTCCTGCTTTTTCAGGGCCGCGCTGACTAAATTCATCTGTCCCCTTGCCCCCAGCTCCTTGTTCCTCATTTCTTCCGTAATTTCAGTTACTGTATGCCCCAGCCGTTTCATCACCGCAATAACATCCGGCTCGCAAATACTGTTGTACCGATAAAATAATATGTTCATTTTTCTTTCCTCATGAAAAATCTGCAATTACCTGCCTAAGGTAAGCTTCATCCTGAATGGGCATAAGCACCTGCTCCTCCCCCAGCTCATTGTTGTACTTACCGTCTATGGGCGTCCTGCACCCTTCGCCCCGTAAAAACCATTCATACTCCAAATCCACATGCCCTACGTCTACCGCCTGGTACCCTGCCTTGCACAGGTCACTGGCAAGCACAGTGGCTGCTGCTCCAAGGGCAAGCAAAAACAGCGTGCCTTTTTCCTGCGCCATGCAGCAATCCAGAATTTCCTGATATCTGGAAAAAGCGTTTTCCGCAGGCCCTAAAATCCTCTGGATGCTTTTTGCATTGTCAAATAAATCATTCCCCACGCCAAGGCCTGTGCAGCACCCCTCCACAAAAATGCAGTCGCGCCCATCCCATATTTTTTTCAGGTATGCAAAACGCTTTTTGGGGGCGTCTGTCTGGTTGTCACGGAACATCACATATGGCCTTGTCACATAAGCATCATAATAAGTTTTCTCGGGGTGCAGAAGCTCCAGATGCTCCTTACGCACCTGCGGGTTCAGGTAACAGCGGATTTCCCTTCTGGACTGCTCATTATACTTTTCCAAACTGCCATAATTGTCGGCAATCCCAATCAGCAGGTTGCTGTCCTCTGACTGGAGCACCTCTTTCAGCCGATGGCTTAATTCCTCCTCCACCTCTGTCTGGAACCTGTGGCGGATGCGCCCTGCAATCGCTGCAAATTCCCCGTCCCCGAACCTTGCCAAAGACTTCCCATGGGCAACAATCTCATCAATGGCCTGCTCGCCCCTGGCAATTTTCGGGAAAAAACCATCCATAGGGTGCTGTATCCTGTCCCAAAGTTCATAAACTGCATTTTCCTGAAAATAAATATTGTCCTGCTGCTTCTGCTCTGCCCACTCCAGAATCTGCTTCTGCCCGCGAGTCAGCAGCCTGTTTTCTTCCTCTAATTGATATACCCTCCGCTGCAAGCCTTCTACAATCCCAAGAAGGCTTAAAAATTGCTGCTCTAATTCCATCGCTACCTACCGTCCTTCTTCTATCTCCTAAATTTAAATTGGAAAATTGCCATTTCCCGCTTCCATTCAAATAATGATGCAGCATACTCCCATGTTGGACACCATGTATTAATTATAGTAAAAATTATGGCTATTTACAAGGGAATTCCTCATTTCTCCCTATCAATACTGTTTTCCCTTGAAAGGCAAAGCCGTAACAGCGTATCTTGTCCTGCGGGATTCCTTTTGCCAGCAGGCTTGCGGCGTAATTCTTTTCCTCTATCTGGGCTAGGGCGGATGCTACCGTTTCCTGTAAATCCTTCTCTTTTACTGGGTGGAATACTTTAAATTCCATAATGATAGCGTCATCTTCCCGTTTTTTTGGCTCAAGCATTACATCATACCTGCCAAACCCACTCTCCCGGTTGGAGATGAGCACATAGCGGCCTGCCAAATCCACCATAAGCCCCAGCACAAACCCATGGTAGAACCGTTCTGGTTCTTCCTTGGACGGCTTTTTCCCTGTGTCAAAATAGCTGAACGTTGCCCCAGCCATCCGGTTCATATATTCATTCATGGCATCCACATCATCTAACATCAATGCCTTGATAAAATCATTGTAATAGTCATTCTCCCCGCTCTCAAACCAGCCCAGCACCAAATCCTCAAACATGGTTTGCACTTCCCAGTTCGTCAGCGCAAGCTGGCAGTGGCTCCTGCCGTCCGGTTCCACAGATTCCGTGTGCGCCACTTTCAGGTAGCCTGTGGCCAGCAGGAAGTTCCACAGCGCATCCTTCTTTGCAAGCAACTGGCTGAACACAATCTGCTCGTCCACAAGGACTGGGATTGTCCCCCCGCGCAGCAATGTTTCAAATTCCAGCTTCACGTTCTTGTTCCCTTCCTGCACCAGCTTCCCCACCAGGCCGTTAGAGCTGGTATTGGCCCAGTAAGCGCCCACTTTCCGGGCAGAAAGGTAATATAGCACAGACCATGGGTTATAGATGTCCGTCTTCTTCCCAAAGGTGAACCCGTCATACCATTTTTTCACTTCCTGCCTCCGGTCAGACAGGCCAAACTCATCCAGTGCGTCAAACACCTCCTGCTCCGTGAACCCGAAACATTCCGCATATTCCTCTGACGTGGTGGTAACCACCCGCAGGTTATTCAGGTCTGAAAAGACGGATTCTTTGCTGACCCTTGTAATCCCTGTCAGGACTGCCCGCTCCAGGCAGGGGTTCGTCTTGAAGGTGGCATTGAATAGGTTCTTGATAAAAGACACCATCTCCTCCCAATAGCCGTTCATATAGGCTTCCTGCATGGGGGTGTCGTATTCGTCCAGCAAAATGATGACATGTTTGCCATAATAATGCTCCATGCAGATTGCAAGCCTTTTCAAAGACATAGATGCGACAGCATCTGTCATGCCATCATTGATACTGGCAAAGTAGCCTTTTTCCTGCTGGGTTAAGATATCGCTTTCCAGCAGGAAATAATAGCTGTTATACAAATCTATCAGAATTTGGGCAAACATATCCCGGGCAACTTCATAAGTTCCGCCCTTCACATTTGCAAAGCTAACGCTGATGACTGGATACGTGCCCTGCAGCTTGCGGTATTCCTCCTTTTTCCAGATGGAAAGCCCTTCAAACAAATCTCCCCGGCCGGCATATTCTATGGAAAAGAACTTTTCCAGCATACTCATATTCAGGGTCTTGCCGAACCGCCTTGGGCGGGCGATAAGCGTCACAATGTCGTTTGATTCCCACCATTCCCGGATGAAATCTGTCTTGTCTACATAAAAATTGTTGGTGCGCCTTACAGTTTCAAAATCTTGGTGGCCGATGCCTGTTTTTCTTGCCATGGGAGCCTCCTCTCTTTGGATGATCCGATTTTTCCCCAGAGCAAACGACACAGGGAACTCATTGGAGCCAGACAGCAAGCCAAAACGGTTCTACTAAATTCCCTGTATACTGAAAAACAAAAAGTTTGCTGGGATACTAAGGTTTTACTGAGTTTTAGTATATCGGATTTTTGGGGAAAACACAATGAAAAGAGAGAAAATAATGTGCAAAGGTACAGCAAAAAACAGCGGGATTATGGGGAACCTTCCTATAAAAGGAAAAAATATTAAATGAAAATGCAGCAAAAGAGTAGCAGCCAAGCTATGAGGGATATTCCTAGAAAACACGAAGTACAGCCCTGCTTTGCATGGTTTATATCAAAGCAGGGCTGCATGGGCAAGCTCCTCTTTATCCTAAAACGATTCCTAAATTTTAAGGAGGTTTTCAACCACAATATCCTGCATCTCATCTGTCATGCCCGGATACAGCGGCAAGCTTATCATATGCTGGTACAAACTTTCCGCATTTGGGCAGAAAATTCCCTGATATCCATGGTTCTTGTAATAAGGATGATGGTATAACGGGATATAATGGACATTTACGCCGATGCCAACCTTTTGCAAAGCTGCAAACACTTCCTTCCTGTCCCTCCCTAAAACCTGCACAACATAAAGATGCCAGCCGCTCTTTGTATTTTCCAGTTGCTTGGGAACCACCAAATTCGGAATTCCTGCAAATGCTTGGTTATACCGTTCCACTAATTGCCTTCTACGTGCCAAAAACATGTCCAGCTTATTCATCTGGCTGCAGCCAAGGGCAGCTTGGATATCCGTCATACGGTAATTATAACCCAATTCCAACTGCTCATAATACCAGCCGCCTTCATCCTCCTTTTGCTGCATCAAGTTTTCTTCCCTTGTGATTCCATGGCTGCGGAATAGTTTCAGGCGCTCATATAAGTTTTCATCATTGGTAACTACCATTCCGCCTTCCCCTGTTGTAATCGGTTTTACTGGATGAAAACTAAATGTTACCATATCTGAAAAAGCGCCAATTTTTTTCCCTTTATATTCTGCCCCAAGAGCATGGGCGCCATCCTCAATCACAGTCAAATGGTATTTCTCTGCTATTTGCCGTATTTCATCCATTTCACAAGGCTGGCCTGTAAAATGCACGGGGATAATGGCCTTTGTTTTGTCTGTTATTTTCCGCTCTATGTCCTCTGGGTCAATATTATAAGTAACTGGATTGATATCTGCAAATACCGGCGTCCCTCCACAATATAGGACACAGTTTGCAGATGCAGCAAAGGTAATGGGGGTAGTTATCACCTCGTCCCCTTCGCCGATTCCCGCTGCAAGGCAGGCAACATGGAGAGCGGCAGTGCCGTTTGATACAGCCACTGCATAGTTCGCTCCAACATATTCTGCAACCTTTTGCTCAAATTTTTCCACAACAGGCCCTGTTGTTAAAAAGTCAGAACGAAGCACGTCCACGACTGCCTGAATATCATCTTCTTCAATTGTCTGATGTCCGTATGGGATGTACATTTTTACCACTCTTTTCTCTTTTTATTTAATTTCTTCCCAACTTTATACTAATTAGGCTTACTAATTATCACTTATACTCTTTCTCACTTGTTATAAAATTAAACTTAATGATTTCTTCTTACACTTTTATATACTTCTGCCTTCTATGGCGCTTAGCATAATTGCCAACCATTGCCGCCTTATTTACTGCCTAACTTCCACAAATTTGGCATAATAATTTCTTCTTCCACATGGCTAAACATCTGCCTGGCTTTCTGCATAAACCCTGCGGGAAGCTGCCGCCCAAACTTTGTAATATGCTCCTGAAGCTGCACAACATTATCTACGCCAACCACTACATAATCAATGTATGGGTTATTTGCAGGATAATTCAGCAATGCAGTTACTTTATCCAATTGAAACTCTTCCAACAACTGTCCAAACTCATTTAAGTATTTTTTAGCCTTCCCCAAACTTTCTGGGATATCGTCTGGTTCCATCAGAAACAACCCTTGTAAAAAAACGCTTCTTGTAAATATCGTTATCCCTTTTGATTTTGCTTTTTTCAAAAAGCCCGTTGTATCCCCTCTCTGGTCAAAAACATTGTATGGCATCTGGATAAAATCAACCACCCCGCTATCAATGGCTGCTTCGCCCTCACTTACCTGATAAATGGATATCCCTATATTTTTTACCAGGCCTTCCTGTTTCACTCTTTGCAATGATGCAATGATATCCTGATTATAAATACACTCTGCCTTGTGCAACAAATAACCGTATAAATCCTGAGTATGCAGCCGCCTTAAAGAACCACAGGCTTCCTGGTATATTTTTTTGGAAATGTCCTTCAAATCTCCCATGTTTCCAGCAGGCAATTTAGAAACCACCTTAAACTTCTCCGCCGTTACCTTCCTTGAAACCGAATACTCCCCAAGAAGTTCTTCCGAATTCCCATAAGCTGCCGCCGTATCAAAAACGTTAATTCCATGGGCAACTGCCAGATCTAATATCTTAAAAACTTCTTCTTTTGACGGCTGCCCCAATGTATTATTAATTCCATAATCCATCCCAAATTGGACAGTACCTAAACACAATTCTGCCATCCTTATATCTATTCCTTTCCCTCTGCCAAAGCACAAAACGGCATGAAAAACCTTAAACCTTCCATTATGCTTCCCCGCTGTAGGTTACTTTCTTCTGTTCCACATCTTCGTTCATATGCAGCCATTGAGGGTGGCCGGCATATTCCTTTAAAATATCCTCAAAAGAAAAATACTGGTTCTTATCATACAAATTTTCATAAATATCCATAACCAGCTCTTTATCCTGTTTTGTATCCATCGTCCAGCGCAAATGGCTGTAATCCTCCCCCACACAGGGCACATGCTTACACTGGAACAGCTCTGGATTTTTATACAAGTATGGCGTCACATGCTCTAAGCATTGGGCATCTTCTGCATTTTCATAAGCCTGTTTCAATGCAGCATATGTAAAAATTTCAACTGCCATTCCCAGAGGAAGCCCCTCACGGTAATAAATATAATCAAAATTATTTTCCCTAAAATATGTAATTCCCATATCAATTAAGCCTGCATCCACCAGCGCATTGTCACCTGTCAGCCGAAGGACGATATCCGCCTGATACTTAGTAGCGCAATCATAAAACCGCTCCAATACGTTATTCTGGCTGCCACGCCAGCAAAGTATATTATTTTCTTTTGCCATCTGCTCCACTGCGTCATCTGCCTGTTCTACAGATGTGGCAATCACTACATCACTGACAAATTCTGACTGCCTGACCCTATTTACAATATGCCACAACATAGGTTTTCCGCAAAGCTCCGTCAGTACCTTATTCGGAAACCGCGTAGAACCCATCCTTGCCTGTATAATTGCAATTATTCCCATTCTGCCATTCCCTCCTGAACTTGATGCCATATTCCCTACAGCCCTATCCTATTTACCTTCTTGTTCTGGACATGGTACTGAAAATCTGCCGTATGGCTTTACTTTCATATGTATTGCCCACAGTCAACCTGATACACCTGCCCAGTGATATTATTCGACTTTTCCCCTGCCAAAAAGACAATCAGGTTTGCTACCTCTATGGGGTCTGTCAGCCTCCTGATCGCACATTCGTCCAATACCATTTTCTTAATCAGCTCGCTTGTATTCTTTTGGCCATCTGTGTCAATATAGCCCGGAGCTACCACGTTGCAATTGATATTATATTTTCCAAGTTCTTTTGCAATTGTCTTGGTAAACCCTTCAATCCCAGCTTTTGCAGTGGAATACGCAACGCTTCCTTCCCGGCCACGCAGCCCATTTATGGAACCTATATTAATAATCTTCCCTTTATTCGCTTCAATAAAATATTTACAAACTGCTTTACTATAATAAAATACTGGATAGAGCACATTCTGTATGGTATATTCAAAATTCTCTTTTTCCAAGCGGACTAAAGAAGCATCCCTTGCGCCGGCAGCATTATTCACCAACACATCCAGCCTGCCAAAATGGTTTATGCAGGTTTCTGCCACTTCAAATGCTTTTTCATATTCTGTAGCATCTGCATGGAAAGCCAGTACCTTATCGCCATACTGTTCTGCCAAATTGTTTGCATTTTCTTTACTTTTCCAGTAAGTAAAACATACATGGTAACCTTCTTTTACAAATTCATCCACTAATATCTTTCCCAGTCCTGATGCACCGCCTGTAATTAAGGCCACTCTCTGGTTTTCCATATCCATTGCTATTTACCTTCTTTCTTGCCTTACATCTGACTTAAAATCTCCGCGATACGCCACGCCCCTTTGCCATCTACCAAGCCCTGCATTTTTTCCGATTTTTGTTGGCGCAGCTTACAGTTGCCGTAATATAGGTTTAAAAGGGAATTTATCTTTCCAACCACATTTTCTTCCCTTACATCTCCTGCATAATCAATAATCCCATCCTTATGGAATGTCTTCACATTGTCTAATTGGTTATCCGCAATGGCATAAGCAATGGTTGGCACCCCTAATGCACATAATTCATATAGCGTTGTCCCTCCAGCAGCAACTGCCAGATCTGCATGTTCCATATGTTTTTCTATATCTTGGACGGCTTTATAAACATGGATATTCTGATGTCCGCTATACTTACCGCATATGTAGTCATATTTTGGATAATACACACCACAAATCACCTGAATGTCTTTATATTTTTTTATCTCTATGCTCTCTAGCAAACATTCCAGCATATTATACTTATCTGTCCCACCAGAAAGCAAAATCAGATTCTCTGCGGATGGGTTTATCTGTTTTTTTCCACACCTTTCAAAATTCCGCCGCAACGGGACATACTGCGTACCAAGAAATAAGTTTGTTCTTTGATAATTCCTATTTTGATAAAACGTTTTTCCATAATTGGCATAACAAACCAATGCATTTACTGGATACTCAAATGCATTAAGATCGTCTATATATAATGTCTTAACCATCTGGGTTAAGGCATTCAGATAATTTGGCGTAACCTGATAACTGTCTACTAAAATCTTTTCAATTCGCTGTTCCTCAATTACTTTTCCTATAATTGGCAGCTCTGAATCCATGTCATCCCAGCATGTGTGGAGTATGGTATACGGAAAGCCATGCTTGTCCAAAAGGCTGCAGGCTTGGGGGTCTGCCAGAAGGAACATGATATCTTCCCCCTGAGCCCTTGCTGCTTCTGCAATTGCTAGGCAGCGCATCACATGCCCTGTTGCAATTATATCATTCATGTCAGTTCTGATATATATCATAGTTCCCCTTCATACAACACTTTTGCTGTACCAGAAACAAAACACGTCCCATCGTTTCCATATACATTCGTTTCCAGTGTAAATATTTTCTTTTCCTGCATGATGTCCTTTATTTTTACCTTTGCCGTAACACAATCCCCTACATATACTGGCTTTAAAAACCGCATATTCTGTTCCAGATATATACTTCCTTCACCCGGAAGCTGCATCCCAATAACTTTTGAAATTAATCCAGCAACAAACATCCCATGTACGATAGTTGCCCCAAACCTGCTATTTTTGGCAAACCCATCATCAATATGAAGCGGGTTACAATCTCCTGTCAATTCAGAAAAAGCAAGGACTTCATCTTTCCCAAATGTTTTTTCCACTGATACTTCCTGCCCAATATAAAAATCATCCATTCCCTATTTCCTCCAGCAAAGCCTTTTCCAAATCCAATAGTTCCTTGCTTCTGTCCCCTCTCTTTTTGGCGGGTATGCCAGTATATATAGACCATGGCTCCGTCCCTTTGCTGCATAAAGACATACTGCCAACCGCCGTCCCTTCTTCTACTGTTACCCCCGGCAAAATGACAGAATTACATCCTATAATAGCATGTCTTTTTATTTGGACAGGCGCATGCATCATTTTAGGCTTATATGCCATAGGTACCATTGGATTTGTCATGGAAGAACCTGTATAGTCGTCAGAAACCGCGTAAACAGAACACTTTGAAGACAGCCCCGTAAAATCTTCCATTACAACCCCTGCTTCTCCGCCATATATACCGCAGAATTGTGAGATATGGATATAATCTTTCAATGTCACATTCCCGCTAATGCATGTAAAATCATCAATCCTTACATGGTTGCCAATGCTCAGTTTTTCCGGGGCATAAATCATTACATTCCTGCCAATCAGGACATCTTCCCCGAATGATTTTAACCCTAACTTCTTCAATTCTTCCTGGCTCAAAAAATTATTCATCCTCATCCCCCTCCCCGATCAATTCCCATGACATCGGTGTACCTGCTTTTATGTCAGCCGCTGCCCGTCTATTCAATATCTCTTTATAATGCTTTGGTTCCATGCCTGCTCCCGGACGAATTACCCGGACATTTTCAGTTGTAAACCTTTCTCCCCTTTTAATCCCAGACACTGCAAAAACAGATTTCCGGAAACGGTAATTAGCACTTTCCTGCTCTGTTACGCCATATTGTATATTCCCAACTGCCCGCTCTGCTTGCCTTACATCCAACACCATCTGCTTAAACTCCTGAGGTTCCATAGAAAATGGAGCATCTGGGTTTTCAATTTCCCTACTAATGCAAAAATGTTTTTCTATCACCTTGGCTCCAAGGGCAACTGCTGTCACAGCCCCTATCGATCCCCTTGAATGGTCAGATAACCCAACGTGAACTTGGAATGTTTCCTGCATATTCTGCATTGTCCGTAAATTCATCCCATCCGTAATTGCCGGATAGGCGCTGGCACACTTTAATAAAACAATCTGCCCATTCCCCACTTTTTGGATAGCGCACACAGCATCTTCTATTTCCCCTAATGACGCCATCCCCGTAGAAAGAATCATTGGTTTTCCCTTTGATGCCGTATACTCAATTAGAGGAATATCTACAATTTCAAAGGAAGCAATTTTATAAAAATCCAATTCGATATCTTCCAAAAAATCTACTGCCGTCCTATCAAATGGTGTAGACAAAAAATCTATGCCTACTTTCTCTGCTTCCTTTTTCAGTTCTGGCTGCCATTCCCATGGTGTAAATGCTTTCCCATAAAGCTGGTACAGATTTTCACCTTTCCAAATTCCAGATGTGATTTGAAAATATTCATTACTGCAATCCATAGTAATCGTGTCTGGCGTATACGTCTGAATTTTAATGCAGTCTGCCCCTGCTTCCTTTGCTGCATGGATGATTTCCTTTGCCCGCTGGATGCTGCCTGCATGGTTTGCAGACATCTCCGCAATAATATACGCTGGCAAATTTTCACCGATAATTGGTTTCCCCTGTATCTGTATATCTTTCATTCTCCTTACATTCTCCTACTCAATCCATTTCACATACTGTGTTCCATCCCTTTTATAACCTAATTTCTGAAAAATTTTATTTGAGGCCACATTTTCCTGCTTTACAAAAGCCTTCATCAGAGTCCTCTGGGGCACTTTTTCTTCTGCCAACCTTATCAGTACCGTCCCATATCCTTTTTTCCGATATTCTGCTGCAATACTATAACTCACCGTCACTTCATTACCATCAAAATCAAGGCGGAGCGTTCCGATTTTATCCTCCCCATCTTCTAAAATATAGATTTGGGATTCCCCCCCCCCTAATTTTTTTAAACCATGCAATATGTTCTTCATATGCAATTGGTTCCATAGAAAATGAATTTTTCCTTACTTCCCCATCATTCGCCCACTGAAATAACATATCCATGTCTTCCCACTGCGCTTTTCTTAAGTAACAGTTCAATTTTCCTTCTCCATGCTCATTGCCAGTTGAAACTTCGCCAACCATATTAATGCATCTCAACCCCTTTCAATAACTCTACCAAATCATTTACTGCCAGCCATTCTGTATTTGTTTCTGAACTATACTCAAAACCTGGGCTAATCTGTTTCCCACCCTCACGGATTTTATCCGGATTCCACCATTCCATATGGGGATACACAATGAAATGCTTTTCATATTCGTAAGTACTTATAGAATCCTCACGTGTTACCATAACTTCGTGAAGTTTCTCCCCTTCACGGATACCTACTTCCGGCATCTCACACCCAGGCAAAATTGCCTGTGCCAAGTCTGTTATTTTAAAAGAAGGAATTTTTGAAATAAATGTTTCTCCGCCCTTTGCTTCTTCCAAAGCCTTAATTACCAGTTGCACGCCTTGTTCCAAACTAATCCAAAACCTTGTCATACGGTAATCTGTAATGGGAAGTTCTTTTCCTCCATTCTTTACAATATTGCGGAAAAATGGAATGACAGAACCACGGCTCCCCGCAACATTCCCATAACGGACAACTGAAAAACTAATGTCTTTCGTGCCGGCATAAGCATTTGCTGAAACAAACAGTTTGTCCGAAACAAGCTTTGTACCGCCATAAAGATTAATGGGATTTACTGCTTTATCTGTGGAAAGGGCAACCACTTTTTTCACCCCACAGTCTAACGCTGCATCTATGATGTTCATTGCGCCATTAATATTTGTCTTAATAGCTTCTATAGGGTTATATTCGCAAGCTGGGACTTGCTTTAAAGCTGCAGCATGGATCACATAATCTGCACCGTCAAAGGCACGGTATAATCTGTCCTTGTCCCGGACATCCCCAATAAAAAAGCGCAGGATGTCTTTATATTGCTTAAATTTATTCGCCATGACAAACTGCTTGTATTCATCGCGGGAATATATGATAATTTTCTTGGGTTTATAATGTTCTAAAATATATGTTGTAAATGCATTTCCGAAAGAACCTGTGCCTCCGGTAATGAGTATTGTTTTATTGTTTAACATGCTGTTTCCTCCGTATCATCCAATGTATTCCTCTCAAGCGGAATATCTAAAAGTGTATCTTCTGCCAATTTTTTTAACAATCCCGCGGCTGTTTCCAAGAGTTCGCTGTATTTTATTCCTTTTTGCGCAGTTTCCTGCATATCTTTCATAACATCATCATTCTCATAATAATACTCACTTCGGATAATATAATCTGCCGAAGGCATAGTTAAATCTATTAATTGGAATCCGTCATTTCCATAACATTTTTGAATTAATTTCTTAATCTTGTTCAATGTTTTTAAATACTTTTCCTTATCCCAATTCCCCGATTTACTGCTTTTCTCCAAACTTTGATACGCCTTTTTCAGAAGCTTTGCACCTTTCTTTATTTCTTCATACTTCTCTGGAATACTATGCAGGTACTCTGCTGCATTTCTTCGTTCCTCATCTGAAAATTCAGACTCCATATGCTCTATACAGGATTGAAAATCTATTTCCTCCCCATTGCACTCTTTCTCTATAGCTTCTTTCAGCGTCATCAATTCTGTTCCCTCTATATATGCCCCTCCTTCCGTTGCATTAATGACCCGTACATTTCCACTTCCATATTTCTTCATGCCCTCAATATATTTTTCAAACCATTCCAGATAAATCCTCAAATTCATAAGTGTAGGGACTTTTTCTTCATAATTTCCCTTTACCATATGCATGTTCCTAGTATCCTTTTCTTCCATTTTCTCTGCAAAAGTACCATCAGCATGAGTTTTATTATCTGTATATGCCAAATCCTGCCCCACTAAAATGATGGTGTTAAATCCCATCTTATACAATAGTGATAGTACACAACATGCGACTGACCCCCCATTTGAAACATCATAAAATTTTTTCTTATTCCTCTCATACATTCGGTAAGGGATTATATAGTTATCAAAATAAAATATTTTTTTTCCCTTCTGGTGATCTAATAAAGGATAATGCGCACAGGTAGGCGCTATCACCGGAATATTTTCCGCCCCATCAATCGCAATCAAATCCAAGGGTTTATGGGGGTCAATTGTAAAGAAAGCATCAGGCATTATCCCTGCTTTAACCAAAGGTTTTATAGCAGTATCTACCGCAACAATAAACGCCTTGCCTTTTGCTTTCTTTAACTCCATTATATTCTTATTTAAGGATGGCCCTGCTGCAACAAGAATCCCTGCCCCATTGTGTGGTATCGCATCAGATAATTTCTTGGTATTATAACCCTCAACAGCATATTTCATATTATGAAGGACATTCTGCGCCATATTTTTCGAAAATAGTACTCCTGTATTATAATTTACCCGAATATTCTGAACCATGCGCTGTAAAGGTTTTACATATTTAAGCAAGGTTTCTCCATAAATCTCCTTATAATTTGGATGTACCTCTTCCCTTAAAAAACCCATGCTTTCAATATCAACTACTTTTTTCATTATAGGGTCAAATTCCTCATCATTTAACCCCTCAACCACAAAAGCAATCGGCCTATTCTCAATTTCCTCAGATATATCTATTTCCTCAAGCATCGTTATGAATATAGAAATAGATGGTTCATACGCAACAATATTAACTTCTTTTTCTGTATTCTGAACCAATGCCTTTAAATAGGCGCCACTACCCAGTCCAAACAAAAAAAAGGGTGTATATTTATGTAATATACCAATCCGTTCTATCCAAAGCTTTACGGGTTCTTTCGCATTCCGTTTCCCTCCAAGGTATAACTGCCTGTTATCCTTTTTTATCCGGAATACTTTTTCCCCATCTAAAGATAACTCAATTTCAACCTCTATTTCATCTTTCGTATACTTTTCTTCCCGTATCATATCTGCAAAGGAGGGATACCATTTTTCCATAGCCTCCAGATTCTTTTTCCAGATTTCCTTATTCATTTCCAGCCTCCTCTGCATCTATGTTATCTTCCTTTTCTTTATCTATATAAATATTCAATAATTCCCGCAACCCGTAATCCAATGTATCAAGCATATATACTGTATCTTTTTTTTCTAGCGCTTCTAAATAATCCTTTAAAACCTGAATCACATACTTCCTTAAAACTTCATATTCTTCTTCACCCATCCCATATATATCCCCTTGCAAAAAAGAACCGCAAAACCGCTGAATTCTATCCGCCAAAACCTGTGCCTTCGGAAATATATTTTTTTCTTTATAATAATAATATCCTACACAGATAATATCTATTCCACGTTCCAATTCCCGCGCTAAAGTTTCCATCTGCATTTACCCTTTCATAATTTTCCCAATTTAGATAAAAACAGAGGTACGAATACTCGTACCTCTGCAATTTTAAAATACAAATACTGTTTACACTGCCTATTACCCTAACAAAGATAATACTCCCTGTGTAGATTGGTTTGCCTGAGCCAGCATAGACTGCCCAGCCTGAGCAAGGATGTTGTTCTTGCTATACTCAACCATCTCAGAAGCCATATCAAGGTCACGGATACGAGATTCTGCTGCCTGCGTATTCTCTGCTACATTATCCAAGTTAGCGATGGTATGCTCTAATCTGTTCTGCAATGCACCAAGCGCGGATCTCTGGGAAGATACTTTATTAATTGCTTGCTGTACAGCATCAATTGTTGCATTTGCCTTCGCATAAGTATCAACACCCGGTTTTGTCATTGTAAATGCTACTTCTGGCGCACCTACTGTACTGTCATCGCCTTTGGTTCCCACTGTCTGTACGTACTGTGCGAAATTATTCATAATTTCAGTACTTATTGTTCCCTTAGCTGCACTTATATCAACCTTCATAGCAGAAGCCGCAGTGTCATACCTCGTGTAACTCATGTACGGAGTGCTGCCAACCTGTGAAAACAGTCCGTTCCCTAAAGACTTATCTGATTTTGCCTGTACTGCACCTGACAATTTGGAACCAACTACAGAAGCAGTAGCAGAAACACCTTTGTCACTATCCGCTTTGTAATACACTACGCCACTAGCCTTTGCATACTGCTCTGCATACTGATCTGCATTTGCTGTTGCTGAAATAGCTGCTTTAAATGTAGAAATAGCTGCAGCCTGATTAGCAGACTGGGTCAAATCAGTATTATAATTATATGTGTTTCCTTTGTAGGTAATGGTAACCGGTTTTTCACCCGTCTGAACAGGGCCACGCTCATTCCCTTTAATGTTCCTTAGCCCTAATGTTTCAGCATTCATATTATCAATGCCAATTACAATTTTCTGGTTCGCATTTGCACCAACATGAAGGTTCTTGTCTTGGAATGTACCATCCAGAAGGTTCTGTTTGTTGAACTGGGTTGTGGTTGAAATCCTATCCAATTCCTGTGTCAATGCATCCAATTCTTCGTTGATTGCATCACGGTCAATGCCCTCGTTTGTATCATTCGCGCCCTGCACTGCCAGTTCATTCATCCTTTGCAGAATAGAATGAGCTTCATTCAAGGCACCTTCAGCGGTCTGGATTAAAGATACTCCATCCTGTGCATTGGTAGAAGCACGATTCAGCCCGCGAACCTGACTTCTCATTTTTTCAGATATCTTCAAGCCTGCTGCATCATCGCCTGCACGGTTGATTCTGTAACCAGATGATAATTTTTCAGAAGATTTGGACTGTGCACCTGTGGTAACACCCAACTGACGGTTGGAATTCATTGCTGTAAGATTGTGTTGAACGATCATTGCCATAATAGTTTCCTCCTTGAATATACTGCAGCTTCCATGCTGCAAAATTATTAATATAAACGCCTTTGCTCCAAGCATTAGCACTTATATTCTGCCAAAACAGCCTTTTTATATTCCTGGACAGTCCCTAGGTTAACCATCCAGAAAACACTGTACAACCATGTATCTGTTGCATCTTTGACTTACACTATCTTTATCGGTTTTTTTCAAAAAGACTTTATACCCTGTTTTACATTTTATTTTTAATTTTTCTGTTTTAACCTAATCTGCCACTAAATGCAATGGCTCATTCCTTTTGATGTTTCCCTCAAACGAACGCATCTGTTTTTCCATACACCCTAAAATATCTCCCCCATCCTGATACACTACTGCCCATTCTACAGTTTTCTCAACTGCTTTTTTAATATCCCATACTGGATTCCAATGAAATGTTTTTTTTAGCCTAGAACAGTCTAATTTCAAGAAATTTGCCTCATGCAGCCCTTGCTCCCCACATGCGGTCCACTGAATCCTTTCTTCCGTAAAGGATGCCCATGCATCACAAAATAGTGATACAATCTCCCCTGTTTCTACAGAATCCTCATTATTCGGCCCTACATTGTAATTTCCTGCATACCTTGTTTCTATATATTGTTCTTGTGCTACCATCAAGTATGCCATCACTGCATCTAATACATGCTGATATGGACGGATAGAATATGGATTCCTTACTTCTATTTCCTTTTTCCCATATGCAGCCCGGACACAATCTGGGATAATCCGATCCTTTGCAAAATCCCCTCCGCCAATCACATTCCCAGCCCGCATAGTTGATATGGCTATCTGCCTTTCTTGGAAAAAGGAATTAATATAAGTGCTTGTAACCAACTCTGAGCAAGACTTAGAATTGGAGTATGGGTCATACCCATTTAACTCCTCATCTTCCCTATAACCCCATTCCCATTCCTTGTTCTTATATACTTTATCTGTTGTCACATTAATAAAAGAACGTACCGAACTTGTTTCCCGGATACATTCCAAAACATTTACTGTCCCCATAACATTTACTTCATAAGTATAAGCAGGATTAATATACGATTCACGCACCAACGGTTGTGCTGCCATATGAATGACAAGTTCCGGCTGCGTTTCCCGAAAAACTTTTTTCACCTGCTCCAAATCCCGCACATCACCAATTACAGAATTCATTTCATGTGAAACTCCACATGCCTCAAATAAATTCGGCCCTATAGGAGCCAAGGCATACCCTGTCACCTTTGCCCCCAAAAAAGACAGCACCGTGCACATCCATGAACCTTTAAACCCTGTGTGCCCAGTCACCAGAACCCGTTTATTTTTGTAAAAATTCTTATCAATCATTTTTCACCTACTATTTCCTTTAGTCCACGCATAATGCCAAACTTTGGCTTCCATCCCAACTCTTGCAGAGTAGCGTTGTCTGCGCAAGACCTCATCAGTTCATTTGCCGCCATTTGTTTCCTGCCAAACTTAAGTTCTGTTGTACTTTTGGTTATTTTTTTTGCTTCTATAACAAATTCCCTCAGGCTTATCTCTCTCCCTGTCCCTACCTCAAACTGGTAATACTCTCCCGCTTTAAATTTATATAAGTTTTGGATGACAGCCATATATGCATCTATAACGTCTCCCAAATAAATCCAATCCCTTGTCTGCTTGCCATCTGTTAATTCTATTTCTTTAGTATTGCTTTGTAACGCTCCCAGCAAAAAACTAACAAATTTTTCTTTTTTATCATCTTTTCCATAAATATGTTCCAATTGCATATTAATAAATATAATTTCTAAATTATCTATTTGCTCTTTTACAATATTCCGGAACATATATTTAGATTTTGTATATGTATCCATATACAACTCCTTTTCCTTCCACAAATTGTCTATTTGCTTGCAAAAAAAGGAATCTGTATTTATAAAATATTTGCATCCAAACTTCATTGCCTCATCTAATATTTCTAAGGGAAAGGATACATTACTACGGTAAACATGGATATTATTCTCTCCTGTTCTCCCATAATCTGTCGCACAATGGATAATCATTTGGATTCTATTTTCTTTAAAAACTCTCTCTACCCCCCCCCCCACACGTTATACCATGTACACCTATCCATCACTTCTTTAACACGCCAGCAGTTAGATGTACTACGCTTCATACAGCAAACTTCATATCCCTCTGCTAACAGCCTTTTTAGCAAACTGCTCCCTAAAAAGCCTGTAGCTCCTGTTAATAATATCATTCTGTTTCACCGATTTCTACAATTAATCCTCATGATTCTTTCTGTGTATCAAGCTACTTATTATTTTTTATCTATCATTTCTACTAACAAATGTATCAATAATATCAATCTTTGCTTTATTCCCACCTATATAATGTAAATGATACTTCGCCTTTGCTTCTTCTTCTACTTCTTCAATGCTCTTTCCTTCTTCTAGACCTTTCTGTATCGTCTGATAGGCCATCTTTTTTTTAGCTTGTTCCTCCAATGGGCGAATCGAAAATATTTTTTCTGAATTCAAATAAAATAGAAACATATCCCGCAACGCCTTCTGCATGGCGTCCTTCCCCTTTGCAGTCAAAATAACAGGAAACTCTTCTAAATACTTTTTCTGTTCCCTGTATACAAAAAAACAAACTTCTTCCCACACATATAACTCTCGAAATTTTTCATGGCAATATGATAATTCCAACAAATAATATGTCTTCTGTGCCCTATTTAAAAATACACTGACAAATTGACTTGCCGGAAGAAGAAGCCCTTTCTGATAAAACTCCATAATACTGTTTTGTTGGAAGATTCTGGTTTCTGGAAGCATATATCTTGGTATAATATTTCCCACCTCTACTGCATTTCTGGCATCCCACAATATTAATTTCATACGGTAAAAATTAGCATATTTCCCTACTATTAATGCCAAAGTAATATGAGTATAATATTCCAAAAACCCATTTCCTCTCATTCTGGTTATAATTTCAAATGCATGTGATTTTTTTAATATCCCGACATGAAACGTCATTCCCGTCACATAATTCAAATCAACCAACACACTAAATGCATCTGCCCCTGCATGATAAATTTTGTCTGCCGGCAAATCTCTAAAACTAGCGCCTATTCCACCCTCTAGAAAAACACCACAAGAAGAATTTTTTTTCAAGCACGTCAAGTATTCATTCATATGCTCCAATATCATTAAATCTTCATCACTAACTAAAACCGCAAATTTTCCTTTTGCAAGTTCCAAGGTTTTCAAAATGTTAGACGCAAACCCCTGATTCTTTTCAAATTCATGATATACAATCCTAACATCCCTTATATTTTTAATCTCCTGATACCCTGCTTCATCTTTTGTAGAACCGTTATTCGACACAATAATCTCTATCTCACTGTCATAGGGGCAATGCAGCAAGTGAGATACATTCCTCAAGGCAACAGAACCACGGTTATAACTTGGGATACAAATAGAAAGAAAAACATTATCTCTTTCTCTATGATGTAATCTCTTTACATGAAGCTCATCGATTAATTTTAAATATTTCCCTCCATCCTTTGCCACAATATTCTTAGGCAGATAAAACGCATCATATTGTTCAAAAACTGTACACATTAGATTTGCATCTTGGAACACGGCCACATTCTTTAAATACAATTCCTTAAACTGAGGTAATTTTAAAAATGAAACAAATTTACGCTCCTGCTCATTTAATACAATATATATCAAGTTCCACTTTTTTTCCCTCATGGTTGAAAGCATCTCTCTAACATCCCAAATATCTGCAAATAAGATGCTGTCAAATTCTTCTTGTTCTCCCTGTATTGGCTCATCTTCCAGTTCAAATACACCAGCAAATTTCTCTTGTTCTTTATCGTAAATATAGAATCTTTTCTCTGTAACAGGTATAAAATCCAACACGCTTTCCTCAAAAGGAATTTGTGTAATCCCTTCTCTATTTTTATTATAATTATCGCGAAATTCTTGTTCATTTGGCAATACAAAACATGCATACAAATTCTCAAGTATCTGCTTTTTTTCATACCCAAGATTATATGATTGTATAAAATATTGAACGGCTCTTTCATAATCCCCATTCTCAAATAATTGTACCCCTATGCTATAGCAATTTTCTCCTATATTCTCCATATTTATCTTTTCCTTTCACTTTGTCCATGTATTATACGCTATGAAGCTGTACCACATATTTCCTGTTTTCACTTTTTTATAACCTGAAAAGCAAAAACATTACATCCCTACATACTTATCCTTAAATTCACAAAACGACATCAGGCCAGCATCTTTTTCTGATACAATGGGGTTTCCTGTTTCCCATCTGACAGAAATGTCCTTGTCGTTCCAGCAAATTCCTGTATCATGCCCTTTGCTGTATTTCCCCACGCACTTATATGATACCACTGCATCTTCTGACAAAACTTCAAACCCATGGGCAAAACCTGCTGGGATCCAAAGGATGCTGTGTGCCTTATCATCAAGCATCACTTCTGCATACCTGCCAAAACTTTTCGAGCCTTTCCGAAGGTCTACCACAACATCATGGACTGTGCCTTTCAAAACCCGTACTATTTTAATCTGTGGATGCTGTGTCTGAAAATGCAGCCCCCGTATTACGCCTTTTCTGGAGTATGTTTCAAAATCCTCCTGTATGTCGGCGTCCAGCCCCCACGCTTTGAAAATATCCCTTTCTAGGCTTTTCAAAAAATATCCCCGGCTGTCCTCTATATAAAATGGGGTAATCAGCTTCAGCCCTTCCAACTGCAATTCCTGTATTCTAAAATTCGTCATCACTTCCGAATCCCCTTTCTTCGCTTTGCCTATATGCTAAACAAATAGAACTATAGATTTTCGCTGCTATTTTCAGCTTTCTCTCCCACCATCCACTCTTTCGTAAGCTTTATGCCTTTTAAGAAATCAATTTCTGGCTGGAACCCTAACTGGCCTAATTTGCAGGTATCAAATTCCTTATATGTAAGCATAGCGCCCCGAAACGGCACTTCCCCAAATAAAAGTTCAGACCTGCTTTCCAATACATCCTTCATTTGCAGGACAAAATGCTTTAAAGGGTACTGCGTGGGGTTCCCAATATAATATGCCGTATTCTTTTCCCCTTTTTGGGCAGCAAGCGCTATGGCTTTTGCCGCATCGGATGCATAAATAAAATCGTATAGCTGCTCCCCATGGGTGAGGGGTATTTTTTCATGATGCACCATTTTCCATAAAACCGTGCTAAAAAAACGTTCCGAATACTCGCCTGCACCATAAATATTAGAAATAATTACATTTATGTATTCTAACCCTGCATGGACGGATGCTGCTTTTGCCATAAAATCTGCTGCAAGTTTTGCCGTACTGTAAATATTCCCCATGCCGGGCACCGCGCCATTCTCCGGAATATACTGCATGGCTTCATATTCCATAATGCTTCCTGCATTTACAAACCTACTGCAATGCAGCCTCCTAGCTAGTTCTACCATGTCACAGGCATACTGGACATTCTTAAGCTGCAGCTTGCTGTCTGCCCTCTGGGAGCCGCCTGAAGCCCCCTCCCACGCCAGATGGAAGAAAATATCTGCGTCCCCTGCTGGGAAATCCACTCTATGAAGCATAGCAGCCCGATCCAAAGATGATTCCACAACATGCAGCTTGCCTTCCCATCTCTTCGGAACCCTCTCTTTATCCCTTACAAGAATTGTTACATCATCTTTCTGGTGCAGCAATTCTTCTACCAGCCATCTGCCAACAAATCCAGTCGCCCCTGTTACAACTGCCTTCATCTTTGCCACCATTCCCTTAACTTTGTTGGCATCATGCGCCATATACTGCTTCTTTTATAATTTTAACCATATAATCAATCATCCTGTCTGTCATTCCCGGATAGACCCCTACCCAAAAAGTATCTCTCATAATTCTTTCGGTTTGTTCCAAATCCCCAATCACACGGTAGCCTTTTCCGGATGAGCGCATTTGGTCGAAACATGGATGCTTTATCAAATTCCCTGCAAATAACATGCGTGTCTGTATGCCATGGCTTTCCAAATAAGAAACCATTTGATTCCGGCTCACACCGTCTTTGCATGTCAGCAGGAAACCAAACCAGCATGGTTCTGAGTTTTCGCACGCCACTGGGAGAACCAGCTTATCTTCACAACCCTTTAATCCTTCCAGCAAACGCTTAAAATGATTCTTTCTTTTTTCTGCAAATTCTGGCATTTTATCAATCTGGGCGCACCCTATGGCAGCCTGCAGGTCTGTGGCTTTTAAATTATACCCAAAATGGGAATATACATATTTATGGTCATACCCCAAAGGGAGTTCCCCATACTGCTTTTCAAACCTATGGCCGCACTGGTTGTCCTGTCCGGACGCACAGGAACAGTCACGTCCCCAGTCACGGAAGGACCGGATGCATTTATTCAGTATTGGATGATTGGTATAAACCGCGCCTCCCTCGCCCATTGTCATATGGTGGGGCGGATAAAATGATGAGGTTCCAATATCCCCAATTGTCCCTGTAAATTTTCTTTCACCGCCAATTATATAAGCAGTCCCTAAAGCATCGCAATTATCTTCTACCAGCCATAAGTTATGTTTATCACAAAATTCTCTTACTGCTGCCAAATCAAATGGATTCCCAAGGGTATGGGCAGCCATTACTACCTTTGTCTTGTCTGACAATGCTAGTTCAAGCTGCGTAACATCCAAATTATATTGTGGAATGGCAACATCAATAAAAACTGGGACTACGCCATACTGGATTGCCGGCGTTATGGTAGTCGGGAACCCTGCCGCAACTGTAATCATTTCATCCCCGGGCTTAATCTGCCGCTCACCCAGTAAAGGAGATGTCAATGCCATAAATGCAAGCAGGTTTGCAGAAGAACCAGAATTTACTAAAGAACAGTATTTTACGCCCAAATATTCTGCAAACTTTTTTTCAAACTCTGCGGTATAGCTTCCGGAAGTCAGCCAGAACTCAAGAGCTGCGTCTACCAGATTACACATCTCTTTATCATCATAAACTCTTGATGCATATGTAATACGGTCACCCGGTTCAAATTCTTTCTTTTTGTTATGGAATGTATCACAATACTCTTTTACAGCATGTAATATCTCTGTCCTTGCCTGTGCTTCTGTCTTGTTTTCAAACATATGTTTTCCTTCCTACTAATTCTCCCATGACTTCCATGGGGCAACCCCTTGTTCCCACATTTTGTTTAATTGCTCCATTTCTCTCTTCGTATCCATGCATTGCCAGAATCCATCAAACATATATGCTTTGAGCTGCCCCTCTGCCGCCGCTTTTTCTAAAGGCTCTTTTTCAAATATTGTCCCATCCCCTTCTATATAATCAAAAATAGATGGTTCCAATATCATGTAACCAGCATTCATTCTGGAAGTATCATCCGTGCTCTTTTCCCGGAAGGAAACTACTGTTCTATCCTTTGCAATATCTAATACCCCAAACCTCTGCTCTATATTTACAGCAGTCAATGTAACCATCTTTCCATGTTCCTGATGAAACTTCAATGTATCGGCAATATTTAGGGAAGAAACCCCATCTCCATATGTAAGCATAAACGTTTCATTCCCCACATATTTTTGAATTCTTTTCACTCTTCCGCCTGTCATAGTATGTAACCCTGTATCTACAAGAGTCACCTTCCATGGCTCTGCCACATTGTCATGCACTACCATTTTATTCCCTTCGGTAAAATCAAACGTAACGTCACTGTTATATAGGTAGTAATCCGCAAACCACTCTTTTATAACATGCTGCTTATATCCGCAACAAATAATAAATTCACCGAATCCATAGTGGGAATATTCTTTCATAATATGCCATAGGATTGGTTTTCCCCCAATTTCAAGCATAGGCTTTGGCTTTAGATAACTTTCTTCACTGATGCGAGTTCCGAATCCCCCTGCTAATATTACAACTTTCATCTTATCGTTCTCCATACTCTTAAATACTCTCATTTACTTTTTAATCATTTAGCACCTGCACTAAGTTTTTTCCTGACATGTATAATCTAATTTAACCTATTGCGCTAGTTGATTAGTGATATAGAAAAACTTCAACAAAATATGCTATCCTATAGTTGTAAACCACTACAGACTATGAAAGGAGGCACATAATGTTGAAGTTTCAAGATGATTATACCACCCTCATAACAACTTTTGAAGATTTTATTTTACTCGTTTATACCATTATTGATGATCTGTACCAACAGTTTATCCCTGCTTCTGTTTCATAAAGGCGAAATGTGGATATCGCAAAAATGTCTGACTTTAAAATCTTTATTTTGAGTATCTGCGGCGGGCTGATGGGGAATGATTCCGAAAATGCCTGGTATCCCTTTGTGAAACGCAACTATCGGCACCTTTTCCCAAGACTTGCTGCTGAACCAGGTATAACCGGACCAGAAGGGCTCTTTTGCAGGTGACAGAACTGCTCCGACAGAAATTGGCCTTCTCTTTTCCCATACCAGCCAGCCGTTATTTCGAGATTGATAGCTTTCCTCTCCCGGTCTGTAAGTTCGGGCGTGCACATTATTGCCGTCCCTTCCGTGCAGACGGGGCGAATTACGGGAGATGCCCTTCCAAAAAAGAGACTTATTTCGGCTTCAAAGTCCACGCCCTGATTACTTTGGAGGGCTATATCACAGCGTTTGAGAGCACTTCGGCATCTGTAGACGACCGGGAAGGACTTCGAGACTTTGCAGAAAACCGCCTTGGTCTGGTGATCCTTGGGGACAAAGGATACACAGGAGAACTCCTTTTTGACGATATGGGCAAAAAGGGGATCTGCCTGATATCTCTAAAATCTTCCAATTATAAAAAGAATTGGCCTACGGAAATAAGACGGCTGATTTTCCGGTTCCGTCGCAAGGCGGAAACCGTATTCTCACAGCTTAGTGAGCAGCTAAATGCAGAAAAAGTGCTTGCAAAAAGCTTTAGGGGATTATGCACCCGGCTACAAAACAAAGTACTGGGACATAATCTGTGCAAGGCCTTCAATAGCGTATTCCGGGATTCCTGTAATATCGGAAAAATCAAAGGATTAATCTTCTAAAAATACAAGCCTTAAATTTAGCAGGGATTTTTTGCGCTTTTTTACCCTTTTCAACAAATTATACAGTTTTAACCATATAAGTAGCACAACGAGTTAATTTACTCCTATATCAACATTTATCTTTTGACAATATGTATCACATCTTGTTCCTCTCATTCTTCTTAATTTCTTCCTGGATAGACTGAATAAATTGCTTTTACTTCATCTTCAGCATTTCTTATACACATAAAAATACTGAATAAGAAATTTCTCATTTTTCTCCTTTTCATAATTCATGGTAAAAGCAGATAACATACTCTGACGGTTTGTAAAACTTACCCACCAATAGAAACAAAAAAGAAACAGACGCTAATCCATTTCTCTTACCTTTATGGTATATCGCCTCCATGCGTCATATGAGCTCCTATCTATGCTTATATCGGCAATATTTAATTCATTATTTAGCCTTATCATAGACATACTTTCCAATAATCTTAATTCCATTACAAAAAAGTGTCATATTTCCCTTGCTTCATTTGTTACTGTATATGGAGAGTATAAATTCACATATGTTTTTCTAATATGCTAGAAAAACAAGAAAAAGCTGGTGTATGCATGTTGCACCAGCTTTTTCTACATTTTCAGTTATTTCATTCTAATTTGCATTTCATAAAGATGGTATGCCGCATTTGCCTATATCGAGTTTACTCGAATATGGGCAAGTAAGGCAGACTATCAAGATTCTTCTAGCAGCACCATATCTGCAGATTTTGCCCCATTCTTCCGGCAATTCAGGTTATTAGCCTTGCTCTCCACCAACAACTTGGCATAATGCCAAAGTTCAGAAAATTCACGGCACATGAGCTTGTCCAAATGGTCTGCTATTGTTAAAAATGAATCATGTACAACTTCTTTTGCGTCTGATGGATTGCCAAGAATACTATTTGCAAGGTACATCATATCATTATTGTACTCTTTGTAGATGGACGTAAAGAATTACTTTTGTTCCTCTGTTTCTATGGGGTTCAAATTTTGTGACATTTTAACCTTCCCTTTCTTTTGTAATTTTTTCACTACTGTTTCTTTCTGATCTGGCTGTTCCATCCCAACTGGTTACTGTTTCTTATTCCTCCTCTCCCTTTTCTTCCTTCCTGCCTTTCCAGGCAGATTTCTTCCTGGCGGGTTTCTTTTTGGCGGCCTTACTTTTACCGCCCCCTTTTTCATTCCAAAGGCCGCGTTCTTCCAATATGGTCTGCAGCTTACGCTTAGCCCGCATGGAAATGTGCCTAACGTTATCAGGCGTTGTGCCGAGTTCATCTGCTATTTCCTGTGTAGTTAGCTGGTAATAATACTGCATGGCCAGAACTTCTTTATATGGGGATTTTAATTTTTTAAGGACGCCTGTCATGGCTTCCTGCAGTTCAAATTCCTCCATTAAGGAATCCGGCCCTTTTTCTATAATTTCCTCCTCCCGCATCCATGTTTCGTCCAGCTCCACTTCTTCCCTGAGATGCTGGCGGCGGTAGAACGTATAGCACTTGCGCTTCACCGCAGTATTGATGTAATACCATGCCTTATGTGGTTCGCTGTTTTTTATCTTATCCACATGGTCTATCAGTGACAGGAATGTTTCATGCACAATATCCTCCGCATCTGACGGGTTATGCAGGATATTGTATGCAGTGTAGAACATTTCCTTCCGGTATTTCAGATAAATTTCTGTAAAAAACTCCTTATCTTCGTCTGACTCCAGCAGCAGTAAATATTGAAACATATTACCCCTCCATTATCCCTTTCCTCTTTCGTGAATCTACATTTGATACCTTCCTTTAAATTTTACACATTGTTTCCTTTTATTTCAATCCCAACAGTGGCAATTTTAAGAATTCAATTCTTGGATTCCGAGAATTATGTGATCTTGAGGAAAAAATGTCATATTTTCACATCCAGAATTGTTATTAATAATGTAGAGGAGTATTAGTAATAAACGGAATTCCCAGATTACTATGGAGGGAGATATTCCATAGCCATGGCAAGGGCATCTCCTCCTATTGCCTGACAGATAAAACATGGCAGATACTTACCATAGCAGCTTCCATTCTGAATGGCTGAAGGTTCTGTGGTTTGCTAATCAGTAAACCACATATGGTAAATGTGTACCATAGCAGCTTCCATTCCGAATCGTTGTCCTGCAGCTTGCTAACCAGTATAAATGGTAAATAAATGCCGTAACAGCCTTTCATTCCAAATTACACTCTTTGCGGTTTACCATCTGGCAGGTGTCTGGAGCAAGATGTTAATTCTGGGAATTCCAAAAGGCCGGTGCAGTATCCCCCTGCGCCGGCCTTTCTTCTTAATTTTAATAGGAAAGACCGTGTCACGCTAATGCGTGAAAGTATCTTTCCTATAGAATAAAAAAGCTATTATCGCACTGCGGCGGATGTGAAATTTGTCGCAAAGCGACCCACCGCAGACGGAGGGGCTGTTACAAAATGAGAAGTTCCTACAACATCTGGCAAATAAAATGGTTGTATAACTACAATATGTTGTAGAATTCCCGAATTTTGCAACAGCCCCTTTCTTATTTCTTTTTATCCATGAACTGGGCGTCTACGACATTCAGCCTTGACATATTCTTATAATATTGGTTCGCTACGGTTGAGGTATTCCTCATACTTCTTACTTTCTTCCGTTCCTGAGAAAAACGCTGCTCCACCAGCTTGCGGTTGCGGGCTTCCTGGCTTTGGATTGTTACGGATTTCTCGGTAATCCCTGTAATAAGCTGTTTCATAAGCTGGATTTCTTCTTTATGCTCCTGCTTTTCTGTTTCAATCAAGGATTTCACCCTGCCATACAGTTCCTCAAAGCCATCATCCAAAAACTCAATCTGGTCTACCAGATCGCTTTTCAGCTTGATGTTTTGCTCAAAAGCATCCGTGTCCAGTTCTTCCTGCTCCAGAATCTGGCGCTGCTCTACATTTTTCTCAATAATCCCATTCAGAACCTCCAGTTTTTTCTGGAGGCTCTGAACCATAATACTTATATAATCATTTCCCATACTAATTCGCCCTTGCAGCCTTATTCTGTTCCATTACTTCCTTCCAAGTATCGCGCATGGTGCGCAGATGGGTCAGGACTTCTTCTAAGATTTCTTTGTCCTTCTTCAAATTCGCTTCCAACAGGCGTTCCATCAGGTAATTGTAAACATTTTCAAAATCCTTGGCCACTGGGTATTTATGGTCAAGCGTTGACAGAAACTCAGCAATAATATTTTCTACTTTGGTTATGTTATTATGTGCTTTTTCTACATTTTTTTCTTCAATTGCGGCAATTGCAATGTTGCAGAACTTAATCGCTCCTTCATAAAGCATCAATGTCAGCTCCGCTGGAGAAGCTGTTAAAATTTTGTTCTTAGCATAGGCATCATATCCTCTGTTTGCTATCACCTCGTGTCCTCCTTAATCAGCCACCTAACAGTGAAGAAAGTGAATTTGTCTGGGACTGCAGCTTCGCAAGCGCAGTTTCCATTGCTGAGAATTTCTTATAATAGTAGTCTTCCATATCCTTCAGTTTGTCTTCCCACTTTTTGATGGTCTTGGTGTATTCATCATATTCTGTCTTCATCTGCTTGTCATTGTATACTTTATAAGAACTGCTTAAAGAGGTAGTTCCCATCTTCTCATGCAGGTTGTCGTATACGCTGGTGGCAAGCTGGGTAAAAAATCCTGCTACCGCATCCGGGTCTTCTTCAATCATCTTGCGGAGCTTATCTTCGTTGGCAGAGGAAACGGAATCGTCCCCATCCCCATCGATATGGTATGCATAAGATTCATTTTCCGCAGAATTGAAGTAGCCTGCCGTCTTAATCCCGAACGAAGCAAGGCTGTATTTCTGGCCGTTTACTTCAAATACCTTGGACATATGGGAAGACATGCCGCTCATAACGGAACGCAGGGTATCATCCCTCCGCAGGATGGAATCCTTAATCTTAGTTTCCCATTTTTCTACTTCCTTGTCGGACATGGCGTCCTTTTCGTCATCCGTCAAAGGCTCATATCCCTTGGCGGTAGGCGCGTTGTAGGCTCCCTCCATGGCATTCATCAGCTCATTATATTCTTTCAGGAACCCTTTTACCATATCATAAATACCATCCACATCGGTTGCTGTGGTAATGGTCATTTCATCGCTTTCGCTCAGGGCAGTAATGTTCAGCCCATTAATAGAGAAGTTATTGTCTTCCCCTTCAAATTCTGCGCCATTCAGGATAATCCTTGCGTTTTGTGCGTTGGATTTATCCGCAAATTTCATGCCATCTGCATTTGCAGCATCATCGCCATAAACGGCTGCATAATTCTCTTTTGTCGCTAACCCAAGGCTGTTGGCTAAGTCAAGGGACGCCTTATCATCCTTGCCAATTACAAGTTTAAAATCATTCTTCTCGCCGCTCTTGCCAGAATTCAGGAAAAACCTCTGCTGGGTTGTATCAAAGGTAGCGCCTATCCCCTGTTCCTTCAGGGCTGCATTCAAATCTTTGACTTTCATGTCAGCCTTGACTTCAATGGTCTTCTGTTCCCCACCTACATCAAAGGTCAGGGTCCCGCTCTTTACCCCTAAGTCAGATAAAGCGGTATCGCCCGTAATCTTTTCCCCGCTTGACTGGGATAATTTCTTACCGGTTAAGTAGCCTGCCTTTGCAAGCTGCTCCACTTTTAATGTCTGGGTGCCGTTGATAACGCTGGATGACGCTGAAACCGTTGCTTTGGTAGTATCAGAAACCGTTGTTTTCTTCTTGCTGGTAAAATTACCTACCCGGCGCATATTTGACAGCGTTTTGCTGTAAAAGCTGTAAATCTTTGTATTCATTTCTTTCCAGGCATCCTGTTTCCAGGAAAGCTTGGTCTGTGCTTTTTTATATTTATCCTGTTTGGTGCGGTATGCTGATACCAGTTCCTGTACGATAGAATCTGTATCAAGCCCTGAGTTCAACCCTGATATCCTGATTGCCATTTTTCTTCCTCCTATCCCCGTTCATCTATCATGATTCCGGCTAATTCCCATACTTTTGCTATCATATCCAATGTTTCCTCTGGAGGGAACTCACGGATAACTTCCTTCGTTCCTTTATCTACTACTTTAATGGTTACCCGGTTGGTGCCATCGTGAATCCCAAAAATAACTTCGGAACTCTTTGACTTCCGGTTTATTTCTTCCACTGCCCGTTTCATGCTGTTTTTCTTCATTGCTTCGCCGGAATCTATGGGAGCCTGCTTTTCTTCTTCCGAAACCAGTGTGCTTTCTGCCTGGTTTGCCTTTGCTTCTGCCCTTGCCACAGATCCCTGGCTGCCTGGTTTCAGATCTGTCTTTATCACGGAACCCTGACTGTTTCCCTTCGCATCTGTCTTTATCACAGAGCCTTGGCTACTTTGCTTCATGTCTGCCTTCGGCGCAAATACTGGCTTCTTGGGCTTTGCTTCTTTCTTTTCTGTTTTCGGCACAGAACTCTGTACAGTCTCCTGCCTGACCGCTGTTTCCGGCTTTACAGCCACCTCCGGCCCACTTCCCTGATAAGCCCCGGATGGTGTATTTACCTTACGAACCTCCATACAATCACCTCCATGTGAAATCTGACCGCTATTTTTCTCTAATTTATATCGGCCAACTGGCGGAAAAAATTTAGAACCCTCCCTGAAATAACTCACTTTCCTTCCAAGTTGCCTAACGCATTGCAAAAAGCAGCCTGAAAGGTTATAGAAACCAATTCTTCCGGCATCCCCGTAGCTGCTGCAAAGCTGCCTGCGGACAGCGCTGCTTTGCCAGCCCTTTTACAGTATCCCCCGGATTGCTGCAAAGCTGTCTGGGGAAGATGCTGCTTCATTTTCCTTCTGGATTTGGAGATATACTTCCTTCCGGTAAACGGGGACTTCCTTTGGCGCGTTAATGCCAATTTTTACTTGGTCCCCCCGCAGTTCCAGAACACTGATCTCTATATCATTATTTAAAATGATGGATTCTCCCTTTTTTCTGGTTAATGCCAGCATCCTATTCACCCGCCTTTTCTTTTTTTGCCTGTAAAATGTCGTAGATTGCAAATTTTACTGGAAAATCATCTTCCACTATCACTTGGTGCGCTTTCCTTTCATCTGCATTTATTACAATGGGTGCTTTTAAATTCACACTTAACTTTGTGATATCTTCCGGCGCTGTCACTGTTACCAGTACATAGGTGTTTTCTTCTGTCAGGTTCCCAAGGTGCTTGATGACTTCATCCTCTACCTGTGGGTTGTAATCTTCTTTTACCAGCAAAGGGTCCATAACGGGAAGGGCAAATGTAGGTTCATCTAAGGACTGCAGCCACGATATGCCTTTGCGTGCGCCGTTTTCCCCTTCCTCAAATACCAATGTGAAATTCTGGCAGTCGGGAAACCCGATAATCCCTTTTTCAAAAAAGATTACTTTTTCTTCCTCTATTTCAATCTCTCCAAATAACCTTGTTTCTACCTGCATGACGGCCCTCCTTACAGATAATTCAGCAGTGTCTGCCCGTTTGCCTTAGCAGAAGCCTGCAGGGACGCCTGATATGCATTGTAAGCTGCTGTATATTCAATAATAATGTCGGACAATTCCATATCTTCATTCCTGGATTTTAACTGCTCAAAGGAAGTCTGCTGGTTCGCCATCCGGTTTTCTGTAAGCTTCAGGCGGTTTTCACGGCTGCCCAAATCCGTCCTGGCAAGCTTTACGCGGTCCTGATGCTTCTGGAACTTGGTAATTCCCCTTGCATAAATTTTCTGCATGTTGTCGTCTGCATAGGTGGCTTCTTTCTTGGCTGCCTCTAGCCATGTGCCTAATGCTTTCTGGGCTTCTTCGCTGGAATACTGCTGTTCCTTCATCATGGATTCTATTTTAGCCACCTTGTCATGGGCTGCAATTGCCGCTTGGACTGCGTTGGTGAGTTCATCTACGTCACGGCTGATGTTTGCATCTAAGACTTCACTGGCCTGGGTGTTTATGGTAATGTCCTGGTTGAAGGCAATGGTGTATTTGATTTCCTGGTTTTCCTTTGTGTATTCGATGACATTGTTTTCGTCTGTAATGTTTTTGCAGTCGAAATAGTGTTCGGGGCGGACTTCGCCTTCGGCAAAGCCTTTTTTTTCGTAGGTAATGCTAAGTTGCATCTTTTGGCTACTAATATGGCTTGCAACACCTTCCCCCAGCACTACTTCTCCTGTTTCTTTAAAAACTATAACCTCACCCGCCCCAATTTCATAACCACTGGCAACCCAATCATCATATGTCATATCTGTAGTTACTATTACTGCGTCTTCCTCTCCTTCAAATGTATACGATGCACCATTCAATGGTCTTGTCACACCATTTGCATTTGTATATGTGAGATTATCAGCATCTATATTCTCTAGCCCTTCATAAGATAACCGAATCCTATGGATAACATGCTCTTGGGGCATATCTGCTTCCTCTACCCCAGTTCCCACGTCCGCCGGCGAATTTGGCACAGTAACATTATTACTATAAAACCTCTTTTCTTCTATATTTTCATAAGAGAGAGGTTCGGTAATCTCATATTTAATATCCTGGTCTTCTTTCAAGAAGGTAAGCTGGCTGGTAGTCTTAAAGCCTGTAAACACTGTCCTTCCCGCATAATCCGTATTTCCCTCTGCATAAATCTGGTTCCGCAGGGATTGGAGGTCTTTCAGGATCGCCGCACGGTCTTCCTGTGTCTTGACATCCGTAGAACCGTCCACACATTTTGTGTAAATGTTCTCCAGAAGCTTTTCCATATTATTGAGTGCTCCCTCCGTTACCTCAAGCCAGGACTGGGCATCCGGGATGTTGCGCTCATAATACTGGTTCAGCTCGCTTAGGTTACTCCGGAAACGCAACGCACGGACTGCAATAATTGGGTCGTCGGAAGGCCGGATAATCTTTTTCTGCGTCGTCATCTGTGTATTCAAGGTATCCACGTTTACCTTGTTGTTGTTCATATTTTTCATGCTGTTCCTGCTAATCATGCTGTTAGTTACACGCATCATAATTCCCAACCTCCTTATACGCCTGTTTCCAGAATCAAGCGGTTATACATTTCTGAAAGTGTCTGAATCATCCGGGACGCCAGATTATAAGCATTCTGGAATTTCAGCATATCCAGCGCTTCTTCATCTTCATCCACGCCGGAGATGGACATCCGCTTCTGGATAATTGTTTCATTGATATTGCTGTAATTTTCCAATAATGTCTTTGCCTTCTCGGTATCTACGGTATTGTCCCCAATCAGGCAGGAAAGAAATTGGTTCGCGCCAGCGCCCCGGAACACGACAACATCGCTTTTCAGCTTTAACATTTCTTCCACAATGCTTTGGGATGCTACATTATCCGGCACATCCGGCTTATGCATGGTGACTAAATAATTGGGGTCATGTTCCAGCTCATCCGCAACTTTAATATTTGCCATTGTCAGCAGATAATAGGAATTGCCGGTAGAAGTCATGGTATCCCCCTTCTCCTTGTCATAATCATCAAAATTCCATTCCGTCCCATCTGAAAGGTTCTCTGCCACAAAGAAGGAAATCCCGTCGTTCCCCTTAAGGTCAACGCCTGATTTGTGCAATTCGTTGTACTGTTTTGCAAATTCACGCAAAAAGCTGTTGCACTGCGCCTGATAATAAGGCACGCCCATAGCGTCAATCTGCGACCCAATGACAACGCTGCGTTCTTCCAGTGATTTCTTTTCTTCTTCAGATAATGTAGTTTTCAACTGGAATTTATACGTCTGGGTTTCAGAATCATAAGAAAAACCAGAATATGCAAAATCCCTGTTATTAATCGTGATAACGCCTTCGGAATCCATAGTCATTTGGTTTATGCTGGTAATGCTGGGATTCTTGATGGTTACGATATCGCCGCCATCCCCGCTTTCAAACCCTTTTACCCTGCCCTGGAAGGCTTCATTATTATTCCCGTCCCGGATATCAAACAGGGCTTTCAGCCGCCCCGTGCAGCTTCTTCCTGCCGCATTGAACTGCACATTGTTCCTTGTCCAGTAAATATCATACAGCCCATCTGCATCGGAACCGTTTACTTTATAATCCCTTGCCCTGCATTCCAAAGTATTATATTCAAAATTCTCCACCAATGTCTGGCCATTAATTTTCAGAATATAATTTGTGCCCCCAGTATACATATCCGGATAGTTGCTGTTTGTTACCTTAGACTCTACGACTTCCACAGGCACCAGCTCTGAAAGCTGGTCCACCAGCAATGCCCGCTGGTCACGGAGCTCATTGGCATTGGTCCCCTGCAGCTCAATCACATTGATCTGGCGGTTCAGCAGTGCAATTTTCTGGGCAATCCCATTGATCTGCTCCACCTGGGTGGCAATCTCCTGGTTGAAATCCTCCTGAATCCGGATCAGGCCAGCATTCAGGCTTGTAAAGTAATTGGTAAAATTCTGGCATTTGCTGATAAACGCTTTCCTTTTGTCTAAATCCTCTGCCGCCCCTTTCACCTCATCCAATGCATTAAACATTTCATCTAAAATAGCGGAAAAACCTTTGACAGAATCACCGTCTTCCAAATAATCCTCAATCTGCTGCGCCCCATATAGCTTTGCATCATACATGGCAACTTTTGCATTATTTTCCCAATATTTTACATCGTAATAGAAATCGCGCCTTTGTACAATCTCGGTGGTGCTGACACCAGTCCCCACCATGCCAAAGCGCTGGTTGGTCCTAAGGGCTTCTGAAGCAATGCGGACAGCTTCCTGCCTGCTGTAGCCTTTGGTATTTACATTAGAAATATTATTGGCAACCGTGTTGGTAGCTACATGGAATGTATTCAACGCAGAGCCCGCTATCGTTAATCCAAAAAAAGTTGATGGCATATTTTCCCTCCTGTTACAGCCTTGTCACAAGATGCTCCAGCATCTCAGAAATCACGTTGATAAACCGGCTGGCTGCATTATAAGCACTCTGGTACTTAATCATATTCTGCAATTCTTCGTCGGAAGAAACGCCAAATACCTGCTGCCTGTTATTGTCTATGGAGGCTACTTCCCCCTCCAGGTCCGTAGCCATCCCCTGGTATACGTTGCCCTTTGTGCTAATCCCGCCTATCATCCGCTGGTAGTACTCTTTCAGGGTACATTTATTTGTGTCATTGGCATTGACAATGTAGTCTTTCTTCTCCCAAAGTTCTGAAAGCCTTTGGGCCATTGCCCGGTCCGGCTCTCCCTGCCCGCCGGGTTTCAGATAGGGCATCCCTGACTCGACTTCCATCAAATCCGGGTTTACCATAACATTCTGGATGGTATACATATTGGAAGTATCTATGGAATTTTCTTCATTATATACATAATATATCGTCCCATCTGCGGCAGCTACTTCTGTATAGCGGTCTACCCCACGCCGTACAAATAATTCCCGGCCCGGCTTTTCCCCGTCCTTTCCGACAGCGGCATTTGCTTCATCCCAAACCCGGACGTTATCGTAGTTCTTCCCATCCGCCCCTACAAAGCTTACTGTAGTGGTCGGGCTGTAAATATCATTTACCGCCGTTATAATCTCATGGATAAACTGGTCAAACTCTGCTTCTGCGGAAAGCATGGTAGACATGCCTGCCCCATCGTTGTATCGGTCTGCAGAAATCCCGGTAACATCCCGGTAAGTTGCCATTTTATCCCCTCTGGAAAGCACCAGCGCTTTCAGTTCCCCAATATCTGAGTTCAGCCCTGGAGAGATATCCACATCGAAATCGAACATATGGACATAATTCCCTTTCCCCAAATCTGATAGCTGAGGCCAATAAGGCGTAACAAAACCGGTGATGTCGTCTTCCAGCATACCGACCTCAAATACATGTATTTCATCTAAAAATTCTACATTCTCCAGCCGGACGCTCACTGCCCCGTTCACGCCCTCCCGGAACTCAACTTTCGCCAGGGAAGACAGCTCATCCAGCGCATTGTCCCGTTCGTCCCGCAGCGTCATAGCCGTTTCTACCCCGCCGGACTCTATCCTCATAATCTGTTGGTTCAGATCCTGAATCTTATGCCCCAGTTCATTGATGCGGTTAATCCCTTCCCGTACCTTGATATTAATACGGCTCTGGTATTCCCTCATGCTTTTAAAAATACCCTGTGCCCGTTCAATGAAAACCGACGCCTTCTCAACCACCAGGTTCTGGTTAATTTCCTCCTCCGGCGCTTTGCTGAACTCCTCAAAAGACTTCCAAAGGTCTTCTAAGCCCTCCTGAAACTGCTCCCCTTCCATTTCCTGAAAGAATTCCTGCACATCCAAGACTGCCATATAACTTGCTTCATAGAAGGCCTGCCTGCCGTTCTCCGTGCGGTAATATTTATCCAGAAAATAATCCCTCGTATGTATTACATCAGCAATCGCCAAGCCTAGCCCTGCCTGCTGCTTGCTGATGGCAGCTCCTTTAAATGTTACATAGTCCCTGTCTGCAAATAAAACCTGCTGCCTTACATACCCTTTGGTATCTGCATTTGCAAGGTTGTTGGCCGTGGTATTCAGCGCGTTTTGGCTGTTTTGGAGCCCAGACGCGCCTATATACAGACTTCCCATTCCGTTTGCCATATTTTTCTCCTTCTATATCCCGCTTCCCTGCTGAATCTGCCTTCCCTGTTATTTCCTGTTTCCCTAACTTAATGTGGGCCGCACAAACGGCAATCCCTCATACTGCCTACTGCTTGGCGTCAAAGCCTCCGCTGCCCAGCAATTCCCCCGTATTATTTGCCCGCTTGTCATAATTGGCGGTAGCCGGCGCCTGCCGCATACTTTTAAACAGCGTCAGGTCGAACTCTGCCATCTCCAGGGCATGCTGCAGCAAAACCTCATTCTGGGTATTAATATCAGCCATTTCCTCTATGGTGGCGCGCAGCTTTACTTTCAGTTCCTTCAGCTTCTGCTGCTCTTTTGGCTGTTTATTTAAAAAGGCTATCATATTAGTAACCGTCAGTTCTTCTGGCTTCTTACTAAGTACGATAGACATATCATTGACAACTTCTTCTCTTTTCTTTTCCAAATTTTTAAGGATGCTGGTGATTTCCTGCTCCCGGTTGGTGATCTCCTCGAGAGCGGGGATATTCCCGTCAATTATGATTTGCCTTTTCTCCCGGGACAATTCTGTTAGCCGTTCATATTCCCCGTTCTCCCGCTCTAATACATCCATAAATTCTTCCATTAAACTGGCCACGCGAAAACCTCATTTCTAAAAGTATGATTCATACCGCTCTATCAGTTTAGCTGCAAAGTCACCTGTTTCCACCTTGTAGCTCCCGGATGCAATACTGCTCTTTAATGCAGCAACCTTATCTGCCCTGATATCAGAAGCTTCTGCTACTGCCTGCTTCGCTACCTGATAATCCCTGCCAGCTTGGGAAATCTGCACCTCATCCTTCTTGCCTGTGTTCCCGCTCCCTTTCACTCTGGAAGTCCTGCTAGCGCCAAATACCTGGCTGACCTGATTGTATGCTTCTATACGCATAAAGGCATCTCCTTTCCCTTTGTTATGGTACGGTAATAGTATTTCCTGCTTGTTGATTTATTATCTAATTTATTTATCGGTTGTTTAAATAGAAACTTTAGGAAATATTGGATAACATTATAAAAAGGAATTGCCGCAATGGCAATTCCCTCTTACAGCTACCCGATAGAGCAAAAGCTGGCTTTCCGGTAGGTTTCCATGTTTCTTCTATTGTCTTCTTCTATTCTGGAGTTTATTTCACTCAAATGCTCCAAGTACTTACTGCCTGCCAGTGACTTGACTTTTTCTGTCTTCGGCAAAGAATTCATGTCAAAATCTTGTATGCTGTCCATAAACGTTCCCATGTGTGTCCCCCTCCTTTCTTCCCTATTAATTGGGGAAGCAATTCGCTCATAGTCTGTTTTGATTGTATCAGATTCCTCTTTTAATATCAACATTTTTTAAGTTTAATATAACAGTTTCAGCTAATTTATATTCCCCCTCCACTAATTCAATACATTTTATGTTTTCCAAATTATAAATAACCCTTTCCATGCTTTCTGCCTGCATATTATATTTTCTGCAATACTCTATAATTTTTTCCATGGTTGCCCCATGGTTATCATAGCTCAACATATATATTGCCTGCAAAACATTCGCCATATCTTCATCCAGAATCTTCACCATCTCCCCAAATGCCAATTTGAGAACCCGAATCATAAACATTAGCATTTCATTTTTATCTGATGGGGGCTTCACTGGATTTAGAAGAATAATGTCGAACGCCAGCCGCAAGCTAAATTTTACATTTGAAAATTTTAAGCTTACGGATTCTTTTGGATTCACTGGATTTGGAAAAACCATACTACTTTTTGATATACCTGCACCATCAAATTCTGCACATGATCCAATCAGGCTCTTTATTGTAACCTCATCTGCTTTTTCATGGCCAATGCATGTTAACAAATAGTCTGACAACCTATCATAATCTTCTGCTATCATCTCATTCCCATTAATCATCTCATTTCCTCCTTATTATAAACCTCAATGCAATCCAAGTTATGGGCGTATTCCGCATAAGGTTCAATATTTATATTTTTTATTATTTCGTTTGTATCTTTAAGGACATCGTAAAACCTTACTTCCCCCTTATCATGCATCAAAAGCCACGGTTCCCCATCTTTCGTCCCTGCTGTTGCGTCAATAATCACTTTACCAGACACTTTGCCTTCCTTATATTCCTCAACATCGCTCGTGTCTATGCACCATACATATTTAGACATATTTAAATGAATAATAATATTCTTTAATATAGATGACATATTTCCCTGTGATTTCGCATAGTTTTTCAACAGATCTGATGATGTTAAATAAATGCGCACAATACGTGTCCCTTCCCACTTCATTCCACCATATTTCACCAATCCTATAAACCTGTTATAAACTTCATGGTACTCAAGCTGCATACGTGCATATAAAGGTACCACCACATAAGAAATTTCATACATACTATATGGGACATCGCTTTCTGAATCAATATATTTATCAACTCTGCGGTAGGGAAAGCAATTATCATCCATAACATATATGCTATTTATTAATTTGGAATGTAGTATAATATTTGTTTCTGGCTCCCTTATTTTATTCACATACTCATCATTGTCCAAAATATCTTTCTTTATCTCACCATGCCCAATAACAGAAAAAGCATGCTGTTTTGATTCACACATTGCTATTATTGGAATCCCAGATTCTATATATGCGAAAGTTTCTTCCAACAATAAATCAGTTTTATTTTTATTTCCTCCCCGGATAATTGGATAGAACCCATAACGTGACAATATTTCAGATACTTGTATTGGTGTCAAGCCAACAGACGGCGTTTTCCTTCCCCATTCTTCATGCACATTCTCTACAATTTCCCCCAGCGTTGGGCAAGAATAATTTACAAACCGATTTCCATAGTATCTTAAGACCGACCAAACTGCGATATGGGCACATGTTGTAATATCTGTGTCCTGCATCATCCATGGAAATGCGTCCACCAGTTCTTCCATTCCGTCAATATGCACATTATATTCCCCGCGCACAAGATATGCCCTCTCTTTAAGCAAGAGTTCTGGCTTAATATATGTTTTCCCCATCTTTTTCCCAATAATAATAGGGCGTAAAACTGTGCATCCGCAGTACTCTCCCCTTCTTGATATAAAATGCAGCCGATAACAATATTTAGGATAATTTTTAAATTTCTTAGAATAGTGGATATAATAAATGCTCAGATAATCTTGATCGTAATAAGGCCACTCTATTATTACCTTGGAAATCAAATCCCCTAAATATTTTCCCAAAAAATCTACTACCATACTGTCAATATGTTTGTCTGAAATACAGCATGAATCTAATAATTGCCCATAGCTTTTCTTCTCATTTATCTCAATACTTTGATAACTTATCATTATATTATACTCCTTAGCAAACTTCCATTTCTTCCCTATACAAAAAACTGCACACCCACGTCCCTTGACGCAAGTGCGCAGTACTTTTTATTTCTTTAAAAAATCCTATTCTGCATTTGCACCTTTTTTCTTCTTATTGATTACCAGATACCCTCCTGCGAAGAATACCCCAAGGCACAATACATATTTTGCATCAAATGCAACGCCTGTCTTCGGGGTGCCGCTCCCTACCTGCGCAGTTCCCATATTCCTGGAAACAGAGGTCCTGGAACCTGCACTCGTCCCGCCGCCGGAGCCTGTCTGGGTCCGTCCGCCGCTTGTGCCGCCTGTGGTTCCGCCTGTGGTTCCGCCTGTAGTGCCGTTCCCTGTCGTCCCACCGCCATTAGGGCCTGGCGTATTTGTTGGGTCGCCGGGTTCTGGTGTCTCGGTTGGATCTTCGGTCGGGTCATTTGGTTTTGGCGTCTTCGTTGGCTTATCGGTTGGGTCTGGCGTTGGCGTTGGTGTCGGCGTATCTTCGCCAAGGTTCCCAATGCTCTCAAATATATATCCATTCTCGTCTGCAAATTTCTCAGCCTGCGAGCCTGTATAACCACGGATTACGTCTGGCGTCCATCCTGACTGTGAGCCAATAGAGGTTGTAGTAGGAGGAATTGTTACCGCTTTAATCCCGCTCCCTGTAAATGCATCCACTTCAATGGTAGTAACAGAAGAAGGGATATCCAGGCCATATACGTATGGGCTGTTGCTGAAAGCAGCAGACGCTATGGAAGTCATGCTGTCTGGCAGCGTCAGCTGGGATTTCCCAACCGGGCAATAGAGAAGCTGGGACATGCCTGCGTCATATACTGCTCCGTCGGAAGAAGCATAGCTGCCATTCCCGCCTTCTACATTGACTTCCGCCAGGTTGCTGCAGCCGTCAAATGCGCTGAAATCTATAGAGGAAACGGACGCCGGGATGCTGATGCTCCCAAGGCCGCTGCAATTCCCGAATGCCTGGGAACCAATGCTCCCTACAGAACCCGGGATGCTGACGCTCCCAAGGCTGCTGCAGCCATACAAAGTCAGTTCTGGGATAGAGGACATCCCACTGGAAAGCGTAACAGAAGACAAGCCGCTGCAGCCTGCCAGTACCCCGCTCCCCATAGAGCTTACAGAATCCGGGATAGTAATAGATCCCAGCCCCACACAGTTATTAAATGCGCTGCTGCCAATCTCACTGACAGATCCCGGAATATTTATGCTCCCAAGGCTCCCGCAGCCGTTAAAGGCCTGTGCGCCAATGGAAGTAACACCTTCTGGGATATTGACAGAACCTAAGCTGCTGCAGCCGTCAAAGGTTTCTGCCCCAATAGCAGACAGCCCTGCCGGCAGGTCTACATACCCAAGGGCAGAACAGCCATAAAATGCGCCGCCGCCAAGGCTTACCGGCCCGCCAAATACTGCATTTGTCAGCCCTGTACAGCCTGAAAAAGCGTAACTTCCCACGCTGGTTACATTTGCAGGGATTGTAACGCTGGAAATGGCTGCGTTCCCCGCAAAGGCATAATCTGCAACTGCTGTCGCAGAAGCAGGCAGCACCACGTCGCCGCCCGGCCCTGTATAGCCAGTGATTGTGCCGCCTTCCATAATAAAAGCACTGACGTCTTCCTCTGCCATTGCCGGTAATGCTGGACCCAAGGCGAAGGTCAAGGCCAGTATCAATATTACATTGAAACATCTGCCAAATAATTTCTTCATTCTCTTGTCCTCCTCGAAAACTGGTGTATGTCCCTTCAGGAACCGCCATAAAATGTAATGTCAGCTTGCGGCCATTTCTTAGGGAGAGCACTTCTTTGCCACCAAGAATAACCTTCCATCTTCTATATAATTATTACAGGTTGAAAGTGTCAATAATTTATCTCCATACGAGAGATCTATGTCCCCGCTTATCACATTCATTTTCTTTATATTTTTCAGGTACTGTTTAAAGCTCTTTTCATTCCCTGCATTGACAAAATCATAGTAACGGAACCCTTCTTCGCCTTCCTGCGCTACCTTTGATAAACATACCGCGACCACCTCATATTGGGCTTTTTCGTAAATCGTGTTGAACACAATAGTCCTATGCTCATTTACAAATGCTTCGTCCAGATAATTTTTCAGTTCCCCGAACATCAGCCCGCTTTTCATGTTGTGGCCGTATACAATCAGGTTGTCGTCCTGCTGCTCAAAATCATTTCTGGAATCCAGAAAAATCGAACCGTTAATATCTTCCTCTCCGTTATAGTTATGGGTTAAATAAAAATCACTGCTCTCCGGAACTGCCTGCATGACTGGATAATCAATCCCTGTGCCCGGTATGGTGAGCCACCCGGCAAAATCGGAGTTTTCCTCATATAGCTTCTGATACTCCGGCAGAACCTGCGGCCCTTGGGGCCGCTCTACCGTTTCCTGCGCCAGTTCGGCGCCATAGACATTGTTCTCTACTGTATCCGACTGAGCCAGCACAGGCTCCTCCTCCGTTTCCTCCTCCCCATTCAGGGTTTCTATGAACCGGGCAGAAAGCCAGTCTGACGCTGCGGAAATCTCCTGTTCATCTTTGATTCTCTCCATTTCCCGTATCTTCTGCTGGTCGTGGTACTCGCTTCCCAGGAAAATCAGGAAACACACCACTGCCCCGGTCATGCACAGGGCGCCTACAACCTGCCCCGGTGACATTTTCTTGAGCCTGCCAGCAACCCGGTCGGCGAAGGTGGTCTTGGAGATGGCCTTATAGTCCTCTGCTACCATGTCGGAAAGGTACAGGAGATAGTCGTCCCCTATCGCGCTTTTAAATATGATTTTCCCTTCCCGGATCAGAGAGTAGAGCCTTTGGGCCACCCCATTCTCATTGATATCCATTTTTTTGGAAATATATCTGATTTTCTCTATGTCATCTAATGCTTCCTGATATTTCTCATAGGAACTAAACTGAAATTTTCCAATGCAATATACTCTGCTCATGATATCAACTCCCATCCTTCCCTTTTATTTTGCAGTTCCCGCTTATTTCTTCGCTTTCACTGACTTTACAGCGGAATAGCTGCTGTAGTAATTCTTCTTATTGATTTTCTTGCATACGCGGACTTTGTAATAATACTTCTTGCCGCCTGTAGCCTTCTTATCTGTGTACGTGGTTTTCTTCGAGGTCCCAATCTTCTTATATTTCCCTTTCTTGCTGGTTGCCCGGTAAACCTCGTACTGGGTGGCTCCCTTCACCTTCTTCCACTTCACCACAACCTGTTTCTTCTTCTTGGAAGCCAGGCTGCTGATCTTAGTGGAGCTTGGCGCAGTCGCTGTCTTAATGCTGGTAAATGGGCCATAATAGTACTGCCCATCCTTGTTGACATATGCCCTTACCCGGAAGGTTGCTGCAGTCCCTGCTTTCAGCTTTTTCACAGTTCCTTTGGTAGTACTGGACTTCTTCACCCTTAACGCCCGCCTGTTCTTGGCATTGTAAATCTCATAACCAGTTACAACGCTGTTCTTCGTCCAACTGATGGTAACGCTGCTGCTGGTGTATTTGGAGAATTTTACTCCCGTCATCCCGGGAACTTTAATCCGGTAATTTACGGTCTGGGTCCCAGTATAGTTCCCTTCCCCTTTGATAATCACGCTTGCCATGCCCGGCTTTGCGCTGTTTACATATACCAGGGAGTAATCCTTGCCATTCTGCAGCGTCTTATCCCCGCTGGTAACGGTAATTGGCGGATTCTGCTCTTTCCCATTGTAAACCTGGTCGCTGATTGGGCTTACCTTTGCCCGCCCAAGCTGTTGGGGCATAATCTGGAAGGTAGTGGATGCAGTCCCAGTGTATTTGCCAATCCCCTTAATAACTACAGTTGCTGTACCGGCATCTACGTTCTGTGAGTAGGAAGCTTCGTAATCCACTCCTTTTACCAGCAGCGCTCCTCCCTCCTCTACCCTGATAGGAGGTGTAATTGGCGAACCAGTATAGGTATACACAGAAGCCACGCCGCGGATTGCTGTTTTCTCGGAAAGTTCCCTTGCAATGTCAAAGTTCACGGTCCGTTTCCCTACATACCACGGCTCAATCCCGGTGATAGTAATGGTTGCAGTCCCACGGTCTACGTTATTGCTGTAAGAAACCCTGTAATCCTTATCCAAAACCAATGTCTGGCCGCCAAGGCTTACGACTGGCAACGGGGTAACTGCACTTCCGGTGTAGTTCTGCATCGGAATCGGCTCAATCTTTACCATGCTCATATTGGCATGGATTTCAAATTGCTTTTCAATGCTTCCGGTATAATTGCCTATGCCTTTGACAACGGCTTTGGCTACACCTACCTTGGCATTGTTCACATAATCTACCGTGAAATCACGTCCCTGCACCAATTCCACGGGTTTGCTGGGATCATCTTCCTTACCTGCCGCCTGGGGCGGGGTGAATGTTAAGGTTACCTTTGGCGTAAGGGCGCTGCCTGTGTACTGGGCCACCCCAATGTCGGAAACTGTGATGCCTTCGGCAATGGCTCCGTCTGCGCCGATGCTCTTTGGACGGATTACAAACTTAGCTGTAGCTGTCCCTGAGAACGGCTCTTTCCCTGTTACAGTTACAGTCGCTGTGCCAGCCTTCAAGTTATCTGTATATACCACATCGTAATCATCCGCCGTAAGTGGGACAGCCGTATCAAAGCCCTCTGCCAAAAGGCTCACGGTTACTTCTGGCTTAATTGGCTGATTAATAAAGTCTTGTTCTGGTATTGCTTCAATCTGGAGCACCCCATTTGGCGGGATAATACGGAACTCTATCCCTTTCCGGACGCCCTTGTAATTGCCTTGCCCTTCAATATCTACTGTACCTGTCTGGCCCACATCTACATGATCTGACTGGCCTACAATTTTGTAATCCGTTTCTGGGTTCAAGGTTGTTCCCAACAAGATTCCAGCATCTTTTACGGTAAGGCGCGGCACTACTGGATTTCCACTGTCATACAGGGCTACACCTGTTGCTGTAATTTCCTTGCTATTGATGTCCCTTGCTTCAATGTCAAAGGTAACTGTCTTCGCACCTTCATAGCCCCCTTTGCCGGTAAGGGTAATAGTAGGTGGATTTTGCTCTGCATCTTTCGAAGCTGCATTAACATTATTAGTATATACAGCATCAAAATCTGTTTCTGGATTCAATATAACCGTCTTACCATTCTCATCCCGATAGGATACCTCCACTGCTGGCTCCTGCTCCAAACCATTATAAACTGCCTTTCCAGTAACTTTGCAGTCTAAGTCCTCCATCTGCCTGAGAACAATATTAAACTCGAATGCCCTTTCCCCGGTATAGTTCCCCTTGCCTCTAAGAACAAGCTTGGCAGGGCCTTTTTCACCAGACGGGCCAACATTATTCTCCCAGCGTACAAACTCATAATCTACACCCGGCCGCATCTTCTTACTTTGCTGATATGGGTCGTAATTGAGATTCCCAGTTTCTGGATCAGTTTCCATGCCTTCTATATCTTTGGCGTTATTGTTATACACGTTATATGATGGTTTCTGCTCATTGCCATTGAAAATATAAGCATTTTTAAAATTCTCATAATCTACGCTACCGACAAACTCTACCACTATCCCCTTGTCATTCATATCTTTTGGAATAATTTTATAGGTTCGCTCAACTACGCCATTATAGTAGCCAATCCCTTTTACTACAACAGTTGCTGTTTCACCTTCCTTTGTAACATTCTCATTATTTGTACTACATTTATCTACACCAAGTTCTGCTTGGTTCTGCTTTGTCACAATTACAAAGTCTTTGTCTTTTTCCAGTATATAAGCTTCATCACTCTCATGAGAAAGCACACCAGACCTATCTATAAACTGTAAATCTGGATATGTTACTGGGCGGTCATAAGGAACATTCGCTTCATACTCCAAATCCATATAGTGTTCCAGCGGATTTTCAGTGGTAATCGGTCTGTCTACCTCCTCAATACTGGCCATAATCTTGAAATACTTCTCATAAGGCACTCCTGCTTCTTCTGTCTGGTAATTGCTCTTCATAGGCGTATGAACCTGAATAATTCCGCGCCCAATCTTGGTATTGTCCTCATAGCCAATGGTATAGTCTTTGTCTTCCCCTTCTTTCAACTCGACTGTCGTGCCATCTTTACTCCACTTGATAACTAGGCCATTCTTCCCGGAAACTTCTGCTCCATTTTCCCATTTGGGGAATGTATGCGGCGCCCTATCATAGTTGCATACCCATTCCCCATCTACCTCGCTGTAGAGGTCTGTTCTTTCATTCACAATGGCTGGATCGGTATCTATGGTGGCCTGGTTCACTACCCTTGGGTTAATCTGAAACTCCGCAGAAAACGTCCCGCAGTAATTCCCATTGTACAGGGCTTTGCCATCCCGCATCTCCGTTCTGGCAGCCACTGTAAACTCTGGTAGTACGCGCTTGGAATTGTCGTTAGGGGTAGTTTCTTCGCTGTCTGTCCAGACATCCTTGTTATTCTTAGCTGTTATAATATAGTCTGGGCTGCCTGTAAGCTGCTGCCCATCCTCAAGTTTTTCATAGGTAAGGTTTATTGCCTTACATGCCAATTGCAAGTCTGGAATGATAAAACTGCCTGTATATTCATAGCCTTCTTCCTTCAGCCCTGACAGTGTTAAATCCGTCCCTTCCCCATACTGGCTGATATCCCGCTGGTAAATCTTAAACTTCCTAGGATTCTTCTCATTGGTGCCACTACCCAGACCCAGATGATGTTTGCCATCGGCGCTTAGATTCTCTTTGACAATCACCCAGCCACCGTCAGTCGAATCCTTATCCAGTGCAGATTCCTCTTCTCTTCCCGGATATGGGTGGGTTGCTTTCTCATTGTTCGAGAACTTTAATATAAAGTCTGTGCCTTCGCTGAAAGTTGTCGTATCTTCCCTGCCATCTACTGTATGGGTATATGTTACCTTTACTTCTGTCTTATTGGCAGGTTCCTTACCTGTTGCCGGAGTAAACACGCAATCTTCCACTTCAATCTTCGTGCGCTTTCCAGCTAAATCCCCGAGAATCTTGAACTCTCCCTTAATCTCACCTGTAAAATTACCTTTGCCTTTGATGGTATAGGTTGCAGTGCCAAGGGTTTTGTTATTTGCATATTCAACGGTATAGTCTACACCATATACCAATTCTTTTTTATCGTATGTATTGGCGTCGTTCTGGATTCCTACTGGGGTGTACTTTACCTTTAAATCTTTCCAGACCACTTCATCCTCAGAGTGCGCGATGCCAACTCCGTGCTCATGTTTTCCTGTACTTTCTGTACCCCCCATCTCCGCCAACTGGCTATCTGCCCTGGCAGCATCGCCAGGCGAAGCATCCCCTGCAAACTTAATATCGTCCAGCACTACTTCATTTGCAACATTTTCAATCTCTACATTAGCATACTCAGCGCCAATATCATATTGCTCTATCTTATATTCCTTGTCTGTGAAGCCTTCATAATTATTTCCTGCACCGTTTATCCTGACACTATAGTCCCCGACTTCAAACGGCCGTTCTAAGTCATCACCTGTTATCTCCTCACCATCCTTGTAATAGCTTAATGTATAATCACCTGGCCTATTTACAGGCGTCCCATTATGGGTGATTGTTGGAACTGGTTTGATTGCAAGACCAGAATAGATATAAGGAGATTCAATATTCCCAATCAGATATTTATGCACTGACTCCAGATTATCTTTTTCATCTGTTAAGTTCAATGGGATAACATTAAATAGTACTGACCCTCCGCCATAATAATCCCCTATCCCTGTAATTTCTGCAGTTGCTGTTCCAACCTGTGTAACATTATCTTTATCAGCATTTTCTACTGTAAAATCCACCCCTTCCTTTAATGTCAATACTTCTTGACTCGCGTTTTTTAAATAAAACTTTACTATTGTACCCGTCGGCGTAATGACACCTGCATTATATATCTGGTCTTTATCAATACGGGCTTCTGCCCACCCATTCATATCTACTTGGTTTAATGGTGTAAGGTTTCCTTTAATACGAAATTCTACTGTTCTGGAACCTTCATAATTCTCCCCTTGTCCATGGATTGTCAGCTTTGCCGTCCCTATCGTAGCATTTTTCTCATAGGAAACCGTATAATCCGCATCTTTTCCCATGTTCATAGGAATTTCGCCATACGAAACCCGCAAATTTTTTACTTCTATTTCCTTTCCATTATAAGGATAATAAAGTTCCTCGGACACTCCATTAACTGTTCTATTAATAAAATCGTATGTTTCATTTGACGGACCGTCCCCTAAAATCTTTAAGTCCGTTGTTTCATCCCCAATATTACATTTTAAAATATCAAAATAAAAGGTTGCCGTCCCTGTATAATTTCGCCGCCCTATTATTTCGACAGTACCACCCTGCAATCCAGGCTTAGTATTTTCCCCATAATCCACATCATAATCAGCAGTTAATAATTTTCCTAATCTGCTATGCCTAACATTTGTCACGGCAGGCTCAATAGAAGTTCCTGTATACACTTGTTTCGGGATGGGGTCTATTAATATATTCGTATTGTTTATCTCTTGGGGAGTAATTTTAAAATTACTTCTAAACTCTCCCTCAAAATTACCATCCTCCCTTCCCTTAATTATCATGGTTATATAATCACCATCTAAAGTTGCATTTATATGATCCGAAGGCTTTCCATTAGAATCTTTATATTCAACTTCATAATCTGCAGGTTTTAGCTGATATGTGGTTCCGGGACGCACTGTTACCACAATGTCGATGTCTGGCTGACGCGGAGAACCTGAATAGCCAAGTTCTTCATTTCCCACTGGTGATTTTACTTGTGTATTATTTGCATCAATATGAAGCCTAGCAATATTAAATGGCTCTGTGACACTCTTTTCAAAATTCCCTTGGCCTGTAATTGTTACGCTGCCTGCCCCTTGGCCTGCATTAGTATTTGTTCCATATGAAACTGAATAATCACTTGGGCTTACTATTTCATTTTTATATTTTACCTCTATTGTTGGTTTATGTTGTTGGCCATTATATACGTATGACCCAATCACATTCACCGTGAACTCCTTATCATTCACATCCCTTTTCTGCACAGTAATTGATATATATACAGGCCCGCCTGTTAATTGTCCACCTTCTAATCTTCTAACTATAAGACTTCTGTTATATGTTCCCTGATTCACTGCCACTTGGCTGGGATTAGCCTTTTCAACACTATAATCAACGCCTTCTTCATAACCTTCTACTTTTAGCCATTTTTGGTTAATAATATGCTCTAACCAATCTGTTTTCCCATCATATATTATCTGTTCTTGGTTTTCAATTGTCACCATCTTTTCAGACAATTCTGTTACTTTAATATCCACAGGGACATCATAATTCGTGCCAAAATACCCTGAACCCACTATCGCTGCAACTGAAACAGTAGTATGAACCAGACCATCATCGTCTGGTGTCTCCGTCCTCCAATCTTCATCGTTCAGAGAAATTGTAAATTTCTCCGAATTCATTTTAGCTGCAACATCCGGGCCTGCGTCCGGATTAATAACTCTCATTTGTGTATTAATGCCTTTTTCTTCATCCGGAATACTTGTATCATTTTTCATAATGTCTAGCGTCCCTCTTGAACCAGGAAAAATCTGCGTTGCAATCTCAAACTGTATTTTCCTTTCCTCAGGAACTTCCGTTGTGGTCGGATCCAAGTTCTTTCTAATATAATATTCTCCCCCTGTGCTGCTTGTCAAACCATTATAAGCACCCTTAATCCCTCTCGCCTGTACAGTAATTCTCCCAACCGAAGAATAATCTGTTGTGGTTTTTCCATCACGAGTGTATATTAATTCAAAATCATCAGCATCCACCTGAACCTCTGTGCCATCTTTTTGTTCATATTTCACTATAACATCTTTTTTCTTATCAAGAGATATTGGGGTTCCATTAAAATTCCTAAAAGGCAGATTTACTCCACTATTTTTTGGATCCCTAAGGGCAAATCCATTTGCTGCTGTCCCATATTGCAATTCAATTTTTAGTCTAGACGCCTCCATTTTTTCAAATTCAAATGTAACCGTCTGTTGCCCTTCATAATTTGTACCTGTTCCATCTATTGTTATTGTACCTGTACCTGATCCATTCGCATCAGTCACTTCACAATTATCACTATACGTACAGTTATAGTCACTTGATTTTAATATAACTTCCCCATCATTACTTGTATATCGTACTGTTGGCACCGGCCTAATCCAACCATTCTGAGTTACAAACTGCTTCTGTATCGGATCAATTGTTACATCTTGTGCATTTGTTATATCTTTTTTTTCAATCTGAAAAGTCTGTGATATGACATTTGCCTCATTGTCACCTGTTCCCCTGACTTTAATACTCCCTGACTGTCCAGCATTTACTGCTGTTCCATATTCATTAGTTAATATTTCATAGTCGGTCGTTTCGTACTCCTGACCCCTATTTTCATCTTCATCCATCTCCACTGCGTATACTGTAATATCCTTCTCCGTCGGCTTTAAGGGACTACCTGTATAAGTTTTGTCAAAACTAGCATTAATTTCTATCCTTGCCAACACTTTACGGACTGTTGCAGCACGCACAGTAAAGCCGGACCAATCCACCATCCCGGCTATCATGCAGATACTCAGCAGCAACGCCATAACCCTTTTCCCTACATCCTTATGCATTGTCCATTCCTCCTTACTTCATCCCTTACGCATAATTCGCTCTCATCTTATTACATATTATTAATCCATTTCGGCTAATTTGCCTGTATGTTTAACACTTGAAGCAGTTTTTTCACAAATTTCCTGAATCAGCGGAAAATATAACGAAGAACTGTACCCGGGATGGCTTTATCTTTCGTGAAAGGTTGCCTTGCTGTACTTTAGCCGTCCCAGATACAATGCTTCGCTCCATTATTATAGCACACCTTTCCAGAGAAAGCTATTTATTTATGGAATTTATTCAAATTTTTTTCAGTTTCTTTGTATATTTTATGAAGTTCGTGTATATTTGGTACTTTTTTCCCTTTAAGTTCAAGATGGAAGGCATTCTTCCCTTTTGTTTTCCGGGAAATCTCAGGCTTGGAACTGGCAGGCTTTCACCTGCATCGTGTGGAAATTCCACAGAACCCTTGTTTGATGGTAATTCGCAAGATTAGATATTTCTCATTTCCATGCTTTTGCTGGCATTGGGATTGTGTTATACTAGAGGAAAGAATGGTATATGGAAGATACGAAAATTCAGTGGCATCCGGGATTTGTGGCAGCCATGAACTTAGAGTTCCTGCAAAATAAGGACGATTTGGTGTTTGTAAAGGAACACAACTTGAATACAAAACCCTTGGAAATTGACCTTTTGGTAATCAAAAAGGGGGGTTCTGCAAAGATTTCCAATGAAATTGGCAGGATTTTCCGTGTGTACAATATTTTTGAATATAAGTCACCAGGTGACCATTTGGATGCGGATGTATTTTTTAAGGTTTTGGGATATGCTTGCCTTTATAAGTCCTATGGGGAAGTTCTGGATCTCAGGAAGGCGGAGGAAATTACAGTTTCTTTTGTCAGGGATTCAAAACCGCTGGGGCTGTTCCGGTATTTAGAGGAGAATAGGTATGCAGTTACCTGCCACAGCCATGGGATTTACTATGTGGAAGGGAATGTGCCTTTTCTGGTGCAGATAGTTGTTACGAAAGAACTAGACAAACATGCACATGCCTGGCTCCGGGCTTTGTCCAGCAACCTCCAGAAAGAGGATGCATTAAGGGTGCTGTATAAGATTCCGGGGCTGGACGGGGCTTTTGAACGGGAAATGGCGGATTCTGTCCTGGCTGTTATGGCAAAAGCAAATGGTTCACTTGTGGATGGCCTGAGAGGAGAGAATGGTATGTATTATGAAACTTTGTTTAAAATTTTAGAGCCGAACTTGCCAATGCTTATGGAAAAATCCATAAAAAACGGGGAAAATGATGTGTATGAAGCCTTATTCACGGCCCTGGAACCGAAATTCCCCATGTTATTGGAAACAGTACGGAACGAGGATATTCAGCGCACTATTTCCGTACTTCGGGATTTTGGGCACTACGATAAGGATATCAGGGCTGCTATTATGGATAAATACAGCCTTACCCCAGCCAAAGCTGACGAGCTCTTAAACACGCCCCCTGCTACCAGCAAATAAACATAGCACACAAAGCAAAGATATTCAGCCAGCGGCTATGCCATTGAAAATCTGCGGCAACCAGAAAAACACCCTACAAAGAAATTCGCATTTCTCGGATTAACGGCAAAATTCTTCGATTTTGTCGTTACAGGGTTGAAATTCCAAGCAGCAGTATATAAAATAATTATGGACGGCGGTTATCTGCTGCCAAATACATACAACACTTTTACAAAAGATAAAGGGTATTAGGGAGGGAAGTATGCTTCAATATTTACTCCTGCTGGAAACAGACAGGGAAAAGGAATTTTTTACTTCAATTTACACTGCCCACAGGGAGGAAATGTTTTTCATTGCATATGATATCCTGCACAACAATGCGGATGCTGAGGATATTGTGCATGAATCGTTCCTGTCGCTGATTGACCATGTGGACAAAATCATCGACAAAGAACCGTATCAGGTGTGGCACTATATGAAAACCACTGTCAAGCACAAATGCTTCAACTTGTACCGACGGAGAAAATCCCTGGAAGAAGTAGAACTGGATGAAGGATGGATGCAGGAAGAACATGCCGCAGACAAAGGCCCTGACCTCCTGATAGAGGATTATGAGCTGCAGGAAGCCATGTCCGGGCTGCTGAAACAATTGAAAGAGCCTTATCAGGAAGTCCTTGCCCTGCAATACTACCATGAACTGACACCGAATGAAATCGCAAAAGAAATGGGAAAGACACCGGACAACATCCGGCATATTTCTATGCGGGCAAAACGGAAACTGCAGGACATTTTAGAGCAAAACAAGAGGTGGAACGGGTAACCCCCTCCGCAAAACACAGCCCCCTTCCTGCTGCAGCAAATAATGCGGAATGCTAAGAGAAAAACTGCTCCAGCACATTATTTTCATACAAAAGCCGCAGCAAGGGGTTCTGCTGGATGGATTCCATCATGGGCCTGCCCCACTCCGTCCCCTGGCAGAGGACGATTACGAAAAGGAGAATCCACACCACTACTACCCCTTCCAGCAAGCCCACTGCAAGGCCGCCAAGGTGGTTAATGCTTTCGATGACCGGCAATTTTGCGAGGATGTCAAGGACATGGACCAGAACCCCAAGAAGGATGCTTATCAGGATGAAAGACACAATCCAGGCAATCCTTTGGAGCGCCAGATTTGCAGCCTGCTCTATGCCCCCTCCAAGGGCTATGCTGCCTTCCAAGTCCAGCCCGATATTTTCCTGTATGGCTTCTATGCATTTTTCCTGGATAAACTCCTGCAAAGGCGTCTGGGCCTGCAGGAACTCCCCTACATATGGCGTTGCCCAGCAGGCAAGCCCTATGGCAAGGAAGGTTGCCGCCAGGGAAAATACCATCCTTACCATCCCCCTGAGATACCCATGCAGCCCAAAACATCCCAAAATTACCAGTACTGCTATTAATAATATATCCATCTGCGTTGTACTCCATTTCCAGCTTTTCTTATCCAGCCCCATCTTCCCAGCGCACTTTATTTTAGCCTGACCCGCTGGGTTTCCCCATCCATCAGGAATACGTAATCCCTGATCCTGCCTAATGACATGGCTTTCCAGATGCTTTTCTCGAAATTTGCATGGAACTTTTCCACGCCCCGCAAGGTAAATATGGCACATTCCAAGTCATTCCGAATGCATATTTCATCATTTTCCAAAAACCCGATTTCCTGATATTCCATCTTGAAATCCCTGGAAACGACTTCTGCCCCCCGTAAGTCATGGATCTGCATTTTATAAGAGGATTCTGCATTTTCATTTTCAAATACAAAGCCAAAATAGGCGTCATTATAAAAAATGCTGCGGATTTCCTGTTTCACTTCCACTTCTTTTTTCATTTTGGGCTTCTGGGAGCCTTCAAAAATAATGGTTTTCTTGCTGCCAAACGCCACCATTACGTCGTTTGTCAAAAATTCCACTTTGGGGACAACCATGTCTTCATAGGAGTACTGGCCTACAATATTGTCAATCTCGTTCTGCCCTACCGCATCAAAATTAAAAAATGTAATGGTGGTCTTTACATTCCCGCTATTTACGTCCAGCAGGGACACCGCAAGCTTCTTGCCGTCATTGGAAACAGCAATGTCCAGCGGGTAGCCGCTGTTTTCTGTGTGCACTTCCCCTTCTGCGAGAAATTCCCCCGACTTATCGTACATCTGGATATAGCCGGTCCCTCCCTGCTCCATCAATATGGCAACCATCCCTTGCCCAGCCGTTTTCACCCGCTGGATGGGCATGGAGGTCTTGAGTTCCCCACAAGGGCCTGCGGCGTCCATAATATAAACCCTGTCGCCTTTCTTGTCTGCAATTGCCACATAATTTTCACAGAAATCCACCATGGGCGACTGCATTTCAAAGGTCTGGTTCCAGATAAGCTTATTATTCACGTCCACAAGGGAGGCTCCGTCTTTGCTGTATTTCAGGATATTTCCATTAAAAATGCGGAATTGGGTCCCGGGGGAGTCTTCCCGTTCCACAGATTTCAGCACGTCATACCCAGTATACGTCCTTGTCTGCAGATAGATATACACCCCGGCAGCCCCAATCAGCACAGACGCCGTCACAAAAGCAATCCAGCGGAGGATTTTCCTCCGGTGCTTCTGGATTTTCTCATTCATTCCCTTTACATCCGATTTTACAACCCGGTATGCTTTATCTGCCAATGCTACACCTCCACGCAAGCCCGTCCTGCAAGGTATATTTTCCACAGGAGGCAGTTCGTCCCAAATTTTTACGGAAGGACCAGCTTCTGGCCTACGTAAATCTTATCTCCATTGTCAATTCCATTTGCTTTGCACACTTTTTCCATCATGCTTTGGTCATGGTAAATGCTGATACAGATGGAGCCTAAGGTATCTCCCGGCTTTACGGTATAATAACGGGGCTGGGCGGCAGAAGTTTCTTCGGTGTCTTCTGAACCGCTGGGCTCCCCGGCGCCGCCGTCTGGCTGGCTGCTGCCTGCAGCCCCTGTATCTTGGGCAGGCCCGGTTTCGGGGCCGCTGCCTGCTGTCGGCTGGCCTTCCCCGCTGTCAGCTCCGGTTCCTTGCGTATCCGTTTCTGTCCCATTTTCCGCTGCTGGCTGGCCTTCCCCGCTGCCAGCTCCGGCTTCTGGCGTATCGGTTTCTGCCCCGTTTTCCGCCGCTGGCTGGCTTGTCCCGCCGCCTGTCCCTGGCTCCGCTTTATCGGTTCCCTGCCCGCTCCCTGCTGGCTGGCCTTCCCCATTTTCCTCCAAAGGTTCTACTTCGGACATAACGCTCTCCACCACCGGGCCGTCTTCCCCTTCTGCCCGTTTCCCATCGGAAGTTTTGCCGCTCATAATATGCAGCACGTCTTCCACTTCCTGCATTTTCCGGTAATTATTAATGGTGGTAATGCCCAGGACACAGACGGCAACAAGAAAAAAGGAAGACGCCGTGTACAGGAATTTACGGTTCTGGCGCGCTATCTGCCTGCCCTGGCGCTCCAATATCATATGGCGGTAAGATTCCAGCGCTTCTTCTGCCTGGGTTTTGGGTTCTTCCAAATTATTTTTGGCAAAGATCTTTTCCGGGCTCCCTGTGGGGATTTCTTTTTCCAGTTCTTTGTGCAGTTCCTGGAATTCCTTTTTCAGTTCCAGGTATTCCTTAACCCCTTCGCCGGTTTCTATCCTGGCCCGTGTGCCTGCTTTGGCACGTGCCTTTGCCTCTGCGCCTGATCTTTTCCCTGCCCGGGCTTCCGGGCTAAGGGATCCAGGGGCAGTTCCTTCCGGCTGCCTATCGCCAGCCCCGCCCTGGCTCCGGGAACTGGCGCCTTGCTGGTTTGCGTCCCCTTCCGGCTTGGCGTTTGCTTCCCCGTTTAATTGGGATGCATCTTCTGTGCCAGGACCTGCAGGTTTGCCTGGTTGGGATGGGGAGTCCGGCTGGGATCCTTCCATTTCCGGCCTTCCGGCTATCCCTTCATCATCCTGCGCTTCCGGAAGTTCCCCGTTTTCCTGTGCTGGCAAAACCCCGCTGCCCTCTGCCTGTCCCCCTGCATCTTCTTCTTTTTTCTGGACCATATATTCCTGCATGGGCAGGTTTTTCTCATAATAAATATAATACCCTTCCCGCTTCTGCAGATACCCCTGGTCATAGATAAAGAACACTTCTTCCTGCTCCAAAATATCCATCAGCATCAGTATTTTATCCCTGCCAGGGAAATATTTCCGATGGGCGGCCTCCACAACCGGGGCAAGCTCCATGGCTTGTCCCGTTTTCCCCAGAAACCAGCCGACAATCTCCTTTTCCGGGAAATACCGCTGTTTTTCCCCTTCAATATGGCTCCAGAAATTTTCATCCAGGCAAATGCTGTCCCATTGGAATACCCCGGGGCCGCACTCCACCGCCCCGCTGACAAACGTATAGCGGATTTCCTTCGCAACCTGGCTTTTGCCCAGAAACACCACCGCACAGGATTCTCTTTTTTGTGCTGCGGCTTTCAAATATGTATAAACGTAATCTTCTATGTAAATTTTATGCCTTCCCCTTGGGCTTCCCACTTGGCGGATATTTTTGGGGAGGCATAGCTTTTTTTCTTCTTCTTGTAACCCGTTTTTGCAAACAATTTCTATCATGCCTTCACCTCTTTTTTGACATGGTAGCATAATACGTCTGCAATTTTTGGAAATCTGTGTCACGCTGTAAAAAAACATTTCGACTGTATTCTACAGCAATACCCTACATGAGGGGCTTGGCGCCTACACTCCGTTTCGGTCCGTCCTGAACAAGCGCCACTGGCGCTTAGAACCTTTGCGCGCCGAGTGCGGTCACGCAGTGACATCTCCTATCCGCACGAGTGCGCATCATTGCCCGAAGGGCTGCTCTGCTATAATTCCACCCTTCCCTCCAGGGCCCGCAATAAGGTCATTTCGTCAATGTATTCCAGGTCGCCGCCCACTGGGACGCCGCTGGCAATCCGGGTGACTTTGATTCCGGTGGGCTTAATCAGCTTGCTGATATACATGGCGGTAGTTTCCCCTTCCAAGCTGGAATTGGTGGCAATGATTACTTCGTCCACGTCCTCCTGCAGCCGCTGCATCAGCTCCTTTAGCTTAATGTCGCCGGGGCCAATCCCAAGCATGGGGGAAATCGCGCCGTGGAGCACATGGTACACCCCGGTGTATTTCTGGGTTTTCTCATAAGCCGCCAAATCCCTTGTGTCCTCCACCACCATAATGGTCTTATGGTCCCGCCCCGTATTTTTGCAGATGGGGCAGAGTTCATGGTCGGTCAGGGTATAACAGGTTTTGCAGTACCTGACATTCCGCCTTGCTTCTGTAATTGCCTGGGACAGGCCTTCTGCCTGCTCCATTGGCATATTCAGAATGTGAAAAGCAAGCCGCTGTGCCGACTTGCTTCCAATTCCGGGAAGAGAAGACAACTCCTCGATTAATTTACTGATTTGTTTGCTGTAATAGTCCATGCTGTCCTCCCGGCGTTAAAATGGGAATCCCCCTCCCATTCCGCCAAGCCCCCCGGTTATTTTCGACATGGACTGCTGGGACGCCTCCTCAATCTGGCGTAAGGCTTCATTTGTTGCCGCCATAATCAAATCTTCCAGCATTTCAATGTCGTCCGGGTCAACCACTTCTTCTGCAAGCTTTACCTTTGTCACCTCCCGCTTGCCGGATATGGTGACTTCCACGGCCCCGCCCCCGGCGGCTGCCGTAATTTCTTTTTCTTCCAGTTCCTTCGTTGCTTCTTCCATCTGCTTCTGCATCTTCTGGGCCTGTTTCATAAGGTTATTCATGTTCCCGGGCATCATGCCGCCCGGAAATCCTCCACGCTTTGCCATCCGTATTTCCTCCTGATTACCTGAAATTATTATATTTCCCATAAAACAAAAATTATTCCGCCGGATATCTATCCCACACAGGGATTATTCGTCCTCATCCTCAATGGTAATTTCCATATTGATTGCCTGTTTGATTACGTTCCCAAGGTCCACATAGGATTCTTCAAAAGGCTGGCCTGTTTCATTCCTCTGGATTTTCACTTCCACTTCTTTCCCAATCCTTTGGCTGATCCCCTCTTTTAATTCTTCCATATGGGCTTCCGTGCTGACAAACCCTTCTGCCACCTCGTCGTCCAGCACCACCAAAAGCTGGTTTTCCCCGGCAAGGCTGAGATGCGCTGCCTTTAAATAGTTTTTCAGCCCGCTGGAAAGGCCTTCGATAATAGGGCGCCAGTTTTCCACTGCTTCGCGGATATCTTCTGGAATTGCCTTGGGCAGCTTCTTTGCTGTCCCTTCTTCCCTGCCTTCCTCCCGCCCGGGCAAATGGGCGGCTGGGTCCTGGAAGCCATGTTCCTGGGCTGCCATGGCGGGCACAAAAGCACCCTGCTCCAGTTTCTGCTCCAACTGGGCAACACGCTGGGCTAAGGAGCCGTAATCCCGCTCCATTTCTGGCTTGCAAAGCTTAATCAGGGCAATTTCAATCAGCACCCGCTTCTGGGCTGCATACCGGATTTGGTTGGAAAGTTCAGAAAAAATGCGGATATACCGCATAAGCTGCTCCCCGTCCGCCATCTGGGCTTCTTCCTTTAGCAGCGCAAGGTTCTCACTGGAAATATCCAGCACATCTTCCATATTATCAGAACTTTGCAATAAAAGCAAATTCCGCAGATACCATGTAAAATCCACCACAAACTGGCCGGGTTCCCGCCCCTGCACCAGCAGTTCTTCCAGCAGGGCAATGGCTCCGATAATATCCTGTGCAATAATTTTGCGGAGCATCCCGGAAAATACTTCTACATCCACGGCCCCAAGCACTTCCAGCACATGGTCGTAGGTTAAGCTTTCCCCCAGATAAAAGGCAATGCACTGGTCCAGCAGGCTTAAGGCATCCCGCATGGAGCCGTCTGCGGCCTTTGCGATATAACGGACGGCCTTCGGCTCCGCCCCCACCTGTTCCCGGCTTAACAGTTCTTCCAGGCGGGCGGATATGGTGTCTATGGAAATCCGCCGGAAATCGTACCGCTGGCAGCGGGAAAGTATGGTAATCGGTATCTTATGGGCTTCTGTGGTTGCCAAGATAAAAATAACATAGGAAGGCGGTTCTTCCAATGTCTTTAGCAATGCATTAAAGGCCCCTATGGAAAGCATATGGACTTCATCGATAATATAGACCTTATATTTGCCTTCCGCCGGGGAATAGGCTACCTCCTCACGGATTTCACGGATATTGTCCACTCCGTTGTTGGAAGCAGCGTCAATTTCTATCACGTTCATGGAACTGCCTGCGGCAATAGCCCTGCAGGACTTGCAGATCCCGCAGGGGCTCCCTTCCACTGGGCTCTCGCAGTTTACTGCCTTTGCAAAAATTTTTGCAATGGTGGTCTTTCCGGTCCCCCTGGTCCCGCAGAACAGGTAGGCATGCCCGATCCTTTCCGCCTTAATCTGGTTTTTTAACGTTGTCACAATATGTTCCTGCCCCCGGACGTCCTCAAACTCCTGGGGGCGGAACTTGCGGTATAGCGCAGTATATGGCATTATTAATCCCCAAAGCTGATGCCAATTAATTTCGCTTCTTTAATGATTTTAGAATTTGGCTCAACCATCTTTAATTTCCCAGCTACTTCTTCCAATGGGACTTTCTTTGTATTTCCATTAATTAATCCTACCATGTAGCCATAATCTTCTTTTAAGATTAAGTTTGCCGCAGCGGCCCCAAGCCTGGTGCAGAGCACACGGTCATATGGGCAGGGGCTCCCTCCACGCTGGGTATGCCCGGGCACGGTAACCCTTACCTCGCTCCCTATCTTTTCCTCAATGCGTGCTGCAACTTCATAGGAAACGGATGGGTATTTCCTGTTTTTCATTTTTTCTTTCAAATCTTTCTTGGAAAGCTTTGCGTCTTCCTTGGAGATTGCGCCCTCAGCAACGGCAAGTATGGTGAACCCTTTCCCTGCCTTATTCCTTCCTGCAATGGCGGAAACTATTTTATTGATATCATAGGGAATCTCTGGCAGCAGGATAATGTCCGCGCCCCCTGCAATCCCTGCATACAATGTCAGCCAGCCTACCTTATGGCCCATGACTTCTACGATAAATACACGGTTGTGGGATGCTGCTGTGGTGTGGATGCAGTCAATGGCATCTGTCGCAATATTGATGGCGCTCTGGAACCCGAAAGTCACGTCTGTGCCATAGATGTCATTGTCGATAGTCTTGGGAAGGTGGATGATATTTAAGCCTTCTTCCCGGAGCAGGTTTGCGGTTTTCTGGGTCCCGTTCCCCCCAAGTATGACAAGGCAGTCCAGACGGAGCTTATAATAGGTCTGCTTCATGGCCTCCACTTTATCAAGGCCTTTTTCATCCGGTACCCGCATTAATTTGAACGGCTGCCTTGAAGTGCCAAGGATTGTCCCGCCTTTTGTTAAAATCCCTGAAAAATCAGAACCTGTAAGCAGACGGTAATTTCCATAGATAAGCCCTTTGTAGCCTTCATAGAACCCGTATACTTCCAAATCCTCTACATTCTTGCTTAAACCTTTTACAACTCCGCGCATTGCTGCATTCAGCGCCTGGCAGTCGCCCCCGCTTGTCAACATTCCAATTCTTTTCATTGTTCTCCACGTCCTTTCCTATCGTCCGTTTCCCTGTTACATAATTCGCATAACAAAAATATTATAGCTCAAAATTTTACCTGCCACAAGATTTTTCATTTGCATTTTTGAAAATATTTGGTATAATGGTTATTGTTCACTACTTTTTTCCTATCTGGGGACAGAAAGTACCGGATGGGTTCTTAATTTGGAGGAGTACCCAAGTGGCTGAAGGGTCTGGCTTCGAACACCAGTAGGCCGGTAGTCCCGGCGCGGGGGTTCAAATCCCCCCTCCTCCGTTCTGAAAAGCACCGATATATTGGTGCTTTTTTTAATTCCAAAAGAGCCGCTGAAAATTTGCACAACATTCTTTTTCATTAAATATTCCCCCTTGACTATACGTGCAGTACGTGTTATCTTTTTTTTGTAAGGAGGTAGAACATGAAAGACAAAGACCTGCTAAAAATCTTGAAGAAAAACGGATGGAGTATAGCCAGAATTAACGGCAGCCACCATGTTCTTCAAAAAGATGGGAAAACTATTGTTGTTCCCTTACATGGCAAAGATGTTCCTATCGGCTTACTCAATAGTATTCTTAAGGAAGCAGGGCTGAAATAGCCCTCCTCTTAAAACATAGAAAATAAGGAGGTATGATTATGCTGTTTGTATATCCTGCCATCTTCCATAAAGAAGATGACGCATACTGGGTTGAATTTCCTGATCTGGAGGGCTGCCACACCTATGGCGGTTCCATCAATGAAACTATGGAAGCGGCACAGGAAGCTTTAGCTGCTTATCTTCTCACTCTTTTGGAACAGGAGAAAGCGATCGCCGCCCCCTCCGACATTTCTGCCATACATGTGGATGACGGCTTCTCCTCCCTTGTATCTTGTGACATCAACCAATATAAAGACACGAAAGCAGTAAAAAAGACTTTAACCATACCATCATGGCTGAATGACCGTGCCATTGCTATGGGAATTAACTTTTCCCAAGTGTTACAAGAGGCTCTTTTCTCAAAAATACAAGCCTGACACCTAATAAGAACAGAAAAAATCCCTGCAGCCTTCACAGGCACAAGGATTTTTTCGGAGCTATAACGTTTGTCGAGAATTTTTATACCCCTTACCAATACTCCTGTTTAGGATTATAGGCTCTTTTAAGCCAAAACGCCATGTACTTTGAGGAAAATTTTCACTTTTCTGGGGAGAGCGCATTTTTTCCTCAAAGTTAATGGTTTTTCCAATATTTATGTGCTATACTCTGAAAGACAATATACAAAAGATACCAAAAACCCTAATTTCCATTATTCAAAAAGGGGGTTTCAACCTTACTATGGCATATTTTGATGACCTGATAGAGTATTACTGATGGTGTCCAGCCATGTTTCTTTCAGGTAAACTCTTAACCGTTCGCACTGTCTTACATTGCCAAGGGCATAAAAGGCGCAGTAGCCCCTTAGCAAAGACTCCTTTGCCTGTTCTTCTTCCCGCTGTTCCAGAAGGGCCAGCCCTTTGTTAATCAAAAATTTGGGGAACAGGCAGAAACGGTTATTCTCCTTGCTCATTGCTATGCCCTGGTCGCACAAGTCTATCACGTCGGCATATTGTTTTTTGTCCAGCAGCATATTGGAAAGGTTAAATAAAATCATTGGGTACTTCTGCACTTTTTCCGTCTGGTCTATGATGTGGGTGTCCATATAGCGTTTCAGCCCATAGAGGATTTCTATGCCTTCCTCCCTCCTGCCCAGCTTCCGGTAGCCCCGCGCAATGTTTATCAGTATTACGATTTCATTGTAAGTAAGGAGCCCCTTTAATATCCCCTTCATCCCAATCCCGTCGGGCTTTGTCATCCTAAGGGTTTCTTCCAGTTCCCGGATGCCCTGCTCCCAGTCCGGGTTTGTTTCCTGCTGCAAAATAATCCGGGTAAACCGGCAATATTGGGAATTCAGGATATCTTCTTTTGTAATGGTGCTTTCAAACTGATCAATCAGCGTTTCCAGCCCTTCGTAATCGTAGTTTGTGATTTTCTGCACAATCTGGCTGCAGATTTCCACCTGTTTCATTTCTTCCCTGCTGGAATATTGCAGGAAGGCTTCCCGGCATCCCAGCCGCTGGGTAATTGCTTCCACGGTCTTGCGGTTTGGCATCCGCGTCCCGTTTTCAATTTTCGACAGATTCCCTACCGAACAGATGCCGAAGCACAGTTCTTCCTGGGAATAACCGCGTTCTATCCGCATATCATGGATATAATTTCCAATTTCATATACCGCCATTCCCTATCGCCCCCTATCCTTTCACTCTCCCCATTGCCTGTCCATTATAAGTCATATCATTTTCCTTGTCCATGAAATCCGCAATTCTCCGTTTTTTACTTCTGCATCCTTGCCTTTTGTTTTGTTTGCATTTATAATAAGATTAATATATCGTGCAGAAAGGATTTTCCATGAAAAAATTGTTCCCAACCTTACTATGCATGTGCGTGTGCACTGCTTTCTTTTCCGGCTGCAACGGGCCAAGGAAAGATGCTGCTGAATCCATAAAAGCAATCTATGAATTATATATTTTAGGCAACACGGACGGCATCGCCGCCCTTGGCATGTCGGAGGAGGACATCAGCAATGCCAAAAACACCTACGATGCATCCTTAAAAGAAACCATCCGGGCTAAATTCTCCGCCAGCGGGCAGGAAATGGACGAAGATGTGCTGGATGAACTCTGCGCCGCCCGGAAAACAGCCCTTTCTAAAATGCAGGCCACGGCAGAAGTGGTTTCGGAATCCAGCGGGAAGGCCACTGTCGTCGTCCATACGACTTATTTTGATGAAATCGGCCTTGATGCGGATGCTTTTTACGCTGCCCGGGAAACTGCGCGGCAGAACAGCTTTCCCTCCCTGGATGAACAGCAGTCGTTCCTTATGGACATTTACACAAAAAACCTGATAAAAGCTTACCAGGACGTTACGCCTTCGGAAAAAACAACGGACATCACCGTGGAATGCGTGATCCAGAACAACACCTGGGTGCCGGCCAGCATGGCTTCTTTCGGTTCCGACCTTGCGCTGGCAATTACGGGGGAAAATTAAACTGGGCAAAAGAAATATGCATAACTCCTGCAAAGCCGGAATAGGATGTAAAAAGTTTTGTGGGAGTGCAAAAATGTCTGAATTCCGTCGAATGATTACATACCTTTATTTATATGAACAAGGTGCGAAACGCCACAATGTAGGTTTTGCAAAAATAGAAAAAAGGGGCAAAAACTGCCTGATTGAAATACATATGAAGAACACCGGACACAGCTCGCCTTCCATTCCGGTGTATTTCTATGCCCGGAATAACCAGCGGCTGCCGGGGATCCTGATTGGTTCCATGGGGCTTTCCCGGGGAAACGGGGATTTTAAGGCGGTCCTGGAGGAGGAGCCATTTGCCGGGACTATCTATTCCTTAGAGGACATCAAAGGCATCTTCCTTCCCCTTTCGGATCAGGTTATGTTCGTGAGCCAGTGGGACGACAGTGAATTTGTGCGGGAACAGTTTGTGGACCTGGCAAAAGAAGCCGCTGCGCAAAAAGAAGCTGGCAAAGGGAGGCAGCAGGGGAAAATGGCTGGCAGGAGAGGTTCCCAGCAGGGGGCTTTGGCTGGGAGAAAAAATGGCCCTGAAACCTCCGGGACATCTCCAGCAGTTCCTACGGCTGCAGATGAGCGCAAAAATGCAGACGGTTCCACGGGCTTGGGAAACCCAGGCTCGGACGCTGCGGCTGCTTCCGGGCATTCAGATATAGACAGGGAACTATCCTCTGGCTCTGATTTTGGCGGCTCTGCTGCCCCTGCCCCACATAGCCCTGACTTTGGCAGCTCTGTTAGCTCTCCACACGCCCCTGTCCCTGACAGCCCTGAGCCAGACAGCCCGATTGGCCATGCAGATTTAGAAGCTGCAGAAGCCGCCCCAAAGCGGATGCCGTCCGGAAGCAGCGCCACCCCTTTCCCATCCCAGCCAGAACAGGAGCCGGAAGCCCTGCCGGAAAACTGGGAGCAGAAATGGAAGTTCATTTTAGAGAATTACCCTGTCATGACGCCCTTTGCCGGGGATGAGGATACCATCTGCGTACGGCTGGAATTAAAGGATATCCGCCTTCTGCCAAGGCCTTACTGGTATCTAGGCAACAACAGCTTCTTGCTCCATGGTTTTTTCAATTACCGCTACCTGATACTGGGGGCTATGGAAAAATCCGGGAAAAAACGGTGGTTCCTTGGGATTCCCGGCATCTACCAAAACCCAGAGCGGGTGATGGCAACACTTTTCGGGTTCCCGGAATTCCGCAATGAAAAATCAGCCCCTGTCAATACAGGGGAATTTGGCTACTGGTTCCGGTACCTGAATTAACCGTCTTTCGGAGGCTGGGCTGCCCTGAATTGCTGCCCAGCCCGAAAGCCCCCTTATCGGTCCTTCCCTGCAATGCCATCCCACTGCCCTTCCCCAGCAACCAGTGCATACAGATCATTGTCCCGCCAAACCCCACGCATCCTGACGCTTTGCCTTTTTATGCCCTCCTTTTGGAAGCCTATGCTTTCCAAAAGCTTCCGGGAAGCTGTATTTTCTGCCAGCACATAAGCTTCTACCCGGTGCAGGTTCAGTTCCTGAAAAGCAATCCCAATACACTTTAAAATGCTTTCCTTCGCATATCCCCTTCCCCAATGCCTTTGGTCGAACTTGTATCCGATTTCGCAGGACAGGTAAGACCCCCACCTAATATTATGGAGGGAAACCGTACCAATAATTTTGCTGGGATGCCCTTTTTCAAACACCCAGAAGCGGAAAAAATCCTGCTTCACAGCAAGGTTGTATTCACTTTGGAGGATAATTTTCTGGAATGGCTCGGTATAAAACTGCTGGGGCCTGTCTGTTTCAAACTCCTCAAAAATTTCCTGGTTATCCAGATAAAATTGGAGCACCTGGGCTGCCGCTGTGTCTGTGAGTATTTTCAATTCCAAACGTTTTGTCCGATATGACATCTGCATCTGCATTTTCTCCTGTAGTTCTGCAAGTGATTTGTGGTATAATATGGTAAGCCCTGTCGCTGCCTGCGGCGAATTTGCCATTCCGGCAACCGGGCATTATGCTATATCATAACATAAAAATACAGGAGTGCCTATGAACCAGGAAGAAAAATTTATGAAAGCAGCCATAAGGGAAGCCAAAAAAGCAGGAAAAATCCAAGAAGTCCCCATCGGCTGCGTCATTGTATCAGACGGGAAAATTATTGCCCGGGGCTACAACCGGAGAAATATTGATAAAAATACCCTTGCCCACGCGGAACTTTCCGCCATCAAAAAAGCCAGCAAAAAGCTGGGGGACTGGCGGCTGGAGGGGTGCACCATGTACGTGACTTTGGAACCCTGCCAGATGTGTGCCGGGGCTATTGTCCAGTCGCGGATGGACAAGGTGGTAATCGGCAGCATGAACCCAAAGGCCGGATGTGCCGGTTCCCTGCTGAACCTGCTGCAGTTCCCTGCTTTTAACCATCAGGCGGAACTGGTAACGGGGGTATTGGAGGAAGAATGTTCCGCCCTCCTCAGCGATTTTTTCCGGGAGCTAAGGGAGCAGAAACGGAAGGCAAAACAAAAACTTCCAGAACAAAAACCGCAAGAATAGTTGACTTTTCCCAAAAAACAAGCTATACTTAAATCTCCGAGCAGCTGGGGCGTTAGCGGTGCCCTGTACCAACAACCCGCTATAGTTGGAGTGATGCTTTGCCCCGGGTTTTTGCCTGTGGGGCTGCCTTTTATAAGTGGTGATGACGTTTGGGTCTTACGCAATGGAACTCTGTGAACCGTGTCAGGTTGGGAACAAAGCAGCACTAAGCAGAACCTTTCATGTGCCGTAAGGGCGCCTGGGCCGAGCTAACTGTAAAAGTAACGCCCATGGTCAGGATTCAAAGCAGAGCGCTCGGTTTTTAATACCCAAAATTAGGAACCATGGAGGAACCCTTTTTTGAAAAAAATTCTGAACAGGACCCGGAATGTCCTTTTTGAATCCTGTAATTTACTGGAACTTTTTATGGCCCTTATTGTCCTGGCCGCTATCCTGATTGCCTGCTGCTCCCTTGGCAGCGCTTTTATTGCGTTTTGGGAGAACCGGCTTTCCAAAGAAGCTTTCCTGGTATTTGTAGGATATGTATTTAATATCCTGATTGGGATTGAGTTTCTGAAAATGCTTTGCCAGCCCAGCGGGGACACAGTGTTAGAAGTCCTGATTTTCCTTGTGGCGCGGCATATGATACTGGACCATACCACGGTAGTGGAGAACCTGATTACGATTTTAAGCATTGGGATCCTGTTTGCCATTAAGAAATATATCAGCCTGCCTGCAGGGAAAGAAGGCTATGGTATTTTTTCCGGCGATTCCCATGGAGGGGATGGGGAGGGATAATGATTCAAAATCACTTTTCTGATATGCCCTCAAATATTGTATCCATTCTATATCATCCATGGAAGCATCCATTTCGGCGTGCTTGACAGCAGGCAGAACGATAGCCTGATTTCTGCCAGGATGGAGTATTAGTGTGCAAAAAAGCGCATCAAAGACTATTAATTTCAAAATAGAATTAGAATATTTCAAATATTTCAAATTGTTCAGCATCTCTATCATATTCAATGAAAATCTCATGGTTCTCCATTAATTTCTGATTGCCATCATAAAATGCAAGGGATACTTTATCGGCTGTGAATTTGTCTATATCATCAGGGACATAGTAAGAAATTTTGTTTCCATCCTTCAAATAAAGTTTCCTTAATGAAGTTTTACCCAAACCAGAAGTGATTTTGCAACACTCAGCAACTGCAGGATAATAAGAAATAACAATATCAAATTTTTTCAGATAAGTCATGCTTGGATATTCCAATTGGATTCTAGGACTATCATCTACCAAAGCAGCATAAATGCATTCTTCTATAGTATCAGCACTTGAACATCCTAATACAGATTTTACCATTACATTTGCATCCTTCATGCTGTTCCTACTGAATATGGCTATGCTCCCAAGTCCAATGAATAAAACTGCAACAAGCAATACATATATTTTTATTCTCTTTTTCCCATATTGTTCCCTTACCATTATCCACAGACCCCCACAATTATATATAAGCCAGAGTTCTCGTGACTACTCCTCAATTATTTCAAATTATTTCACGTTCTATTGTCCTTAAATTTTAATAAGTAAATATTTATTAGTTCTATAATAATATATATATAAAATTATGTCAATATAATTTATTTTTGAGTTTCCCCATTTTGCAATTCAGGAATTTATACGCAACTATGTACTTAAAATCAAAACATTATTTTCAGCAACTAATACTGTAAATTTCTGGAAACCTTCCCCAACCACTTGACTTTTTCCCGCCAGGGTATTATATTAAGTTAGAAATCAGTAATGGTTATTATTATTTACAGGAGGGAAGACCAGTGATGAAATTCAGCCGCCAACGGGAATGTATCAGGGAATTCCTTGCCGGCCGCCAAGACCACCCGACTGCCGAAACAGTTTACACAAATGTAAAAAAAGAATTTCCAAACATCAGCCTGGGGACCGTCTACCGGAACCTGTCCCTGCTGACGGAGGTTGGGGAACTGCAAAAGATTTCTACCGGCATAGGCCCCGACCGCTTTGACTGGAATACAGCTCCCCACTACCATGTACTATGTACGAAATGCGGCTGTGTGATGGATTTAAAGTTAGAAAACATCGACCATATCAACATCCTTGCAGGAAATGAGTTCGAGGGCAGGATAGACGGGCACATTGCATATTTTTTAGGCACATGCAAGGACTGCCTGCAAAAAGAAGGCGGGGCTGCAGGCCTGCAATGTTAACGCCCTCTGAAACCCCCTTTGGGGAAAAGCCCCAAGCACGCCTTACCACTGGAAACTGGAACCAAACGTGAAAAACTTCAAAATTTCCCTTGACATGCCTTGCAAGATATGTTATCTTGATTTCAGTAACAATTACTATTTTTGTTACATCAGTTTAAAGCACATATTATATTAAAAATAGAAAGGAAGAACTAATTATGAAAAAATTTGTTTGTAACGTATGCGGTTATGTTTTTGAAGGAGATGCAGCTCCAGAAAAATGTCCACAGTGTAATGCACCAGCTTCTAAATTCACAGAGCAGTCCGGGGATTTGTCTTGGGCTTCTGAGCATGTAATCGGCGTAGCACAGGGCGTTTCTGAAGATATCATCGAAGACTTAAGGGCTAACTTCAATGGGGAATGTACCGAAGTAGGTATGTATCTGGCTATGGCTAGGGTTGCACATAGGGAAGGCTATCCTGAAATCGGGTTATATTGGGAAAAAGCTGCTTTCGAAGAAGCAGAACATGCTGCTAAATTCGCAGAACTGTTAGGCGAAGTTGTAACTGACAGCACCAAGAAGAACCTTGAAATGAGGATTGAAGCTGAAAACGGCGCTACTGCTGGGAAAACTGACCTTGCAAAACGCGCAAAAGCTGCAAACCTTGACGCAATCCATGATACCGTGCATGAAATGGCAAGGGATGAGGCGCGGCATGGCAAAGCATTTGCTGGCCTGTTAAAGAGATACTTTGGCTAAGAAGAACGCCGGGTTTTAAAGGATTTCTAAAATTAAGGGAATGAATCAGGAATGGTTCATTCCCTTTTTGATTGCCCTTTGTTATACTTTCATTTCACCCCATAAATACCCTATTTCCAAACACGCTCTAGAAACAGCTATTTTAATTTCTATCAAAATAGTATATAATAAACGCAAACATACAAAGGAAGTGTGCCTATGGATATAAAACAGCTTCAAAGGCTATATAATATTTCTGATTCCAATATAAAATGGGCAAAGCATTGTTTCGAACGAATGCAGGAAAGGGACATAAGCATAAACGATGTAGAATCCTGTTTACAGACAGGAGAAATCATAGAGGATTATCCAGACGATTTTCCTCACCCCAGTTGCCTTATTTTCGGATACACGAAAAAGAATAAAATATTGCATATTGTTGTTGGTTCAAATGGCGATACCATATTCTTTATAACAGCTTACTATCCTAACACAGATAAATTTGAAATGGATTTAAAAACAAGAAAGGGGCGATAGCCATGTGTATGTATTGTAAATGCAAAACCACCAGCCCATCTTCCACAACCCATGTAGTAAATTATAAAAACTGCATTATTATCATTAAAAATGTCCCTTGTGAAGAATGTGAGCAATGTGGAGAGAAATATTATTCCAATGAAGTTGCCAAACAGCTTGAAACCCTTGTCAATACTGCAAAACAGCTTATGCAGGAAATTGCCATTATTGATTACTCCAAGGCTGCATAGCCACCCACCAAAAAGCACAGGCAGCGGCACTCCCTAACCATGCCGCTGCCCCAGCCTTTTAACACTGTGCTTTCAGTTCTTTTATTTTTTCTTTCAGCGCAGGCACGTCGTCATGGAGCTTTAAGATTGTGCTCCCGACAAATACGCCGTCTGCCCCGGCTTCTTTCGCCATGCGGACATCCTCGGGCTGGTAAATCCCTACCCCGCAGTAGATTGGCCTTGTAATGCCCCGGCTGCGCAGGTACTGGATGCAGTCCTTAAGCTCTGGATAATCCGGGTTCACGTTCCCTGTGGTGGGTTTTGCCTGAAGGTAAACGAATCCATTGGAATGGATGGCGGACTCTACCTCCGCTTCATCCAAATGGTACTGGACATAGCAGCTTACGCGGATCCCGGCTTCTATTAGCTTATTTTTGATGGTATCATCCTCAAGCCCTACTAAGATTAAGTCCAGGAAGCCCTGCTCCAGGCAGAATTTTTCAAAAGCCCCATAGCCCATTTCTTTGATGGTATTTTCATAGGAAAGAAGGATGAAGGAGGTATTGGGGTTCTTTTTCTTTGCTTCCTGCATCCCCTCCATGTAGCTCTGGAAATCGCTGCAGTTTTCCAAAGCTTTTGCCATGCGCCCGGAAATCAGCTCGCTTTCCAGATAAGGGTTCCGGGAAGGGAAGTCGATTTCAATAACATCGCAGCCTGCCTCAGAATAAATCCCAGCCATTTCAACGCTGCTTTCAATGGTAGGGTATCCGTTTGATAAGTAACATATTAGCTTCATTCCATTCCCCTCCTAAAATATGATGCGGAACAATTCTTCCATCTCTGCCTTTGTTGGGATTGCAGGGTTTGTCTTAGTGCAGCCGTCAGCCAGGGCCATATCTGCCAGTTCCGGGATTTTCCCCTGATACTCCTCTTTCTGCCCCTCGGTGAACAGGGAAGAAATCTTGTCTGTAATATCCAGCTTCCTGTTCAGCGCAAGGATGGTTTCCTTAAAATCTTCTGCCCCCTGCGCCTTTGCCAGCCCCTTATAAATTTCTTTTGCCTGCTGGCTCCTGTCCTGGTTAAACTGGATGACATAGGGGAGCACAACAGCGTCGCCCAGCCCATGGGAAATGTGGAAATAGCTGCCCAGCGTATGGGCAATGGAGTGGACAATGCCAAGGGACACGTTTGTAAATGCAAGGCCGGCCACCATGGAAGCATTCAGCATCCCTTCCCTTGCCTGCATGTCTGCCCCGTCTTTGCATGCAAGGGGAAGATAAGCAAAAATATCTTTTACCGCCTGTGCGGCAAGGATATTGGATACATAATTTGCCCGCTGGGAAACCAGGGCTTCTACGGCATGGGTCATCGCGTCCATCCCGGTTTCTGCCGTAATATGCGGGGGCATGGACATGGTAACCTCCGGGTCGCAGACTGCAATGTCAGGCATCATTTCCATATTCCCAATGCCATGCTTTACCCCTGTTCCGCTGTCGGAAATAACGATGGACCGGGATACCTCGCTGGCTGTCCCGCTGGTGGAAGGGATGCAGCACAGCCTTGCCTTTGCCCTTAATTTTGGAAATTCATTGGGGGGCAGGATTTCTTCAATCGTGGTTAATTCCGGGTGCTCATAGTAAATCCACATGGCCTTGGCTGCGTCCATGGCGGAACCTCCACCCAGCCCTACAATTAAGTCCGGGCCAAATTCCAGCAGTTCCTTTGCCCCACGGAGGACTGTCCCAAAGGAGGGGTCTGGCTCTACGCCCCGGACCACGCTGGTCTGGGCGCCTGCTTCATGGAACAGGCTTTCTACCTTTGCCAGCATCCCGCTCTTTTCCATGCTTTTCCCGCCTACTACAATGGCTGCTTTTTTTACTGCAATTGTTTTGATGTATTCCAGGCAGCCTGTCCCGAACATCAATTCAGAACCTGCCAGCTTCATTGCTCTCATCATAATTCTGTTTCTCCTTATTCTAATCCGCTTAATACATTCCGCACCAACTCATAGGAAATTGGGTTTGTGAGGATTCCGCCTTCTTTCAGGCTGGAACCGATGACTGCGCCGTCGGCAATCTGCATCTGTTCTCTGATATTCCCTGCTTTTACGCCGCTGCCGGCAAATACGGGAAGGCTTACGGCCTGTTTGACACGTTTGATGAAATCCAAGGGCGTTTCTTCCCCAATCTGGCTTCCGGTGACAATAATCCCATCTACCCCGCAGTCTGCCGCTTCTTTTGCAGACTGCTCAATGGTAATCTGGGGGAGGAGCATATGGGCATGTTTTACCTGCACGTCCGCTAAAATCTTCACATGCTCCAGGCCCATCTGTTTCCGGTATTCTATGCACTTCTTTGCGCAGGGGTAAATAATGCCGTCGCTGAAGCATACCGTATCCACAAACACCGGAACCCGGACAAATGACGCCCCTGTCACGGCTGCAATGGCAAAATCAGCTTCGCAGTCGCTAAAGGCTGCATCAATGCCCACCGGAAGCCCCACGGCATTGCGCACGGCTGCCGCTGCCGCTGTCAGTGCGGCCAACTGGGCTTTGTTCAGGTGCGCGGAGAAGGGGGTATCCCCCATATTTTCTACAATAACGGCGTCTACGCCAGCCTTTTCCAAGGTAACGGCATCCTGTACCGCCTGCGCTATGATTTTCTGGTAATCCCCGGAAAACCCTGCTGTGGTAGGCAGCGGGAGGCAGTGTACCATGCCGATGATTGTGGATGACTGTAATTGGAATAATTCTTTGCCCATTGCTATGTACCTCCTTTTTATGCTTTGGTGCAGTGTTTCGTGTGGTAGTTATAAATCCCTTCCAGGGCTGTCCGGCACAGCAGGTCCTCAGCGTCGGTGCGCTCCTGCCCTTTCAGCGTTTCTTTCAGGTTTTCCAGCACGGTCACCAATGTGAGCACGCAGGTTTTCACGCCCATCAGCCTGCCAAGGGTCATCATGCAGGAAGATTCCATGTCTATGCCCGTTACCCCAAGTTTTTTCACTTCCTCAAACGTTCTTGACATATCCCTGCCCCATTCCCTGGAAAACCTGGAATCGTGCATATTGCTGTAAAACCCGTCCATGGTGCAGTTCAGGCCGTTTAAGTACCGCTTGCCCATGGACGCCACCGTTTCATTCATCACATTTACCAGTTCTATATCCGCTACCGCCGGATAGCTTAAGTCTACGTAAGCCTGGCTGGTGCCTTCCCGCCGCATGGCTGCCAGCGGCACCATAAAGTGCCCCAGCATATCATCCTGCATGGACATTACCGTCCCCATGCGGACTGCCACTTCCATGCCTGCCTCATACATTTCTTCCATACCCAAGGGCTATGCTGCCTGTCTGGTAGCTGACGAGGACGGAGAAAAACGCGCCGGCCAGCATCATGCCTTCCAATGCGATATTCAGCACATTTGCCTTGTAGGCGAAAATCCCTCCCAGCACACAGAGCAGAATCGGCACGGCATGGTACACGGAATCATAGATTATTCCATTGATAAATGACATTTTTACCCCTCCTTCCTAGATGTTAGCTGGCAGAACCGCTCCCGCAGCCCAAAACGTTCGTCCAAAAACTGCACGGCAAGAAAGAGGATAATCAGCCCTTGGAGCACGCCGACAATTTCCTTTGGCACGGAAGTATACATGTTGATATTGTCTGCCCCTGTCTTTAACGCGCTGAAGAAAATTGCCGCCAGCAAAATGCCGACAGGGTTATGCCGCCCCAGCAAGGCAATCAGCATGCCATCCCAGCCAAGGCCTGTGGTGCCGGAAAATGTCAGGGTGTACTTGAACTTTTCGCTCATCATGTGCCCTGCCCCCGCCAGCCCTGCCAGCGCGCCGCTTATGCACATAAGGATGATAATTTTCCTGCGGACACGCATGCCTGTAGCTTCTGCAAATTCCGGGTTTTTCCCAATTGCCGTAATTTCCATCCCAAGCCTTGTATTGCGGAATACAAACGTCATAACAATAAGCACCCCAAACGCAATGAAAAAGAACATGGTAAGCCTTGAGTTATTGATGCCCAGCCGCTCAAACATAGCGCCTTCTTTGATAATCGGGGTGCAGACATACCCAGAACCCGCCTCCCGGAAGGGGCCGGAGGATAAGTATTCCAGCACCTTAACCATGGCGTAATTGAGCATTAAGGTAACAACCATTTCATCTACGTGGAAGTAAGCCCGCAAAACAGCCGGAACCAGCGCAAACGCCACGCCGCATGCCATCCCAACCAGCATACACAGGATTTTTGCCAAAACCGGGCTGGACACATCCAAGGAAGCCCCGGCAATCCCTGCAAAGAAGCCGCCTAAGAGAAGCTGCCCTTCCACGCCCATATTGAAAATATTTGCCTTAAAGGTAATGGCGATGGCAAGCCCTGTCAGAAGCAGGGGGGATGCGTAATGCAGGGTGTTTAAAAGCCCTTTTCCCGTAAACAGGGATTTCCCCAGCATAATGCCATAGGCTTCCAGCGGGTCTTCCCCAATACAGAGGATGATAATGCCGCCAATGAAAAATGCTAACCCTACCGGGAGCAGCGTATTCAATATTTGGGGGCCCAGGCAGCCCGTTTTACTGTTTTTCATTCCTGCCTCCTCCTTCCTGCCCTGCGCCTGCCATCAGCAGGCCAATTTTTTCTGACGACGCTTCCCTGGGGTCTACCTCCCCGATTATCCCGCCCTTGTACATTACGGCAACCCGGTCGGACAGGCTCATAATTTCCGAAAGTTCACTGGAAATTAAGAGGACTGCTTTCCCGGCATTCCGCAGGGAAAGGAGCTGCTTGTGGATAAATTCAATGAAACCGATATCCACGCCCCGGGTGGGCTGGCATGCAATAATCAGGTCAGGGTTATTTTCAAATTCCCTTGCTATAATGACTTTCTGGGCATTTCCGCCGGAAAGCTGGGAAATCAGGCCATACCGCTCGGACACCCGGATATCGTATTTTTCTATGAAGCTGTCGCAGAGCTGCTTCATGCTTTTTCCTTTTAAAACACCCTTGCTGCACACCCCATGGGTATCGAAATACCCTGCTATGCAGTTTTCCGGGATGGACATTTCCCGGCACAGCCCCTGGGCATAACGGTCTTCCGGGATAATCCCAATGCCAAATTTGCGCAGCTTGTCCGGCCATTCGTTGGTAATGTCCCTGCCGTTTAAGGTCACTTTCCCTTCCGTCACTTCCATCATGCCTGTCAGGACTTTTATCAGCTCGCTCTGCCCATTGCCTTCTACCCCTGCAATCCCCAATACTTCCCCTTTCCGCACGGACAGGAAAACACGGTGCAGGATTTCCTGGTTTGCGTCATTTACTGTGCAGACATTTTCCACCCGGTAGGCTTCTTCCTCTTTCGGGGCTGGGCCGTCTTCATTTTTTACCGTAAGGACAACGTCCCGGCCTACCATCATCTGGGCCAGCTCGGATTCGCAGGTATCTTTGGTCTTGACGTTCCCGATTACCTGCCCCGCCTTAATGACTGTCACGCTGTCGCTTAAGTACATTACTTCCCGCAGCTTGTGGGTGATGACAATAATCGTCTTCCCCTGGTCCCTGAGGGCTTTTAAGTTTTCCATTAACTGGTCAACCTCCTGCGGCGTCAGCACCGCCGTAGGCTCGTCCAGAATCAGGATATCCACGTTGCGGTACAGCATTTTCAAGATTTCCACCTGCTGGCACAGGCCTACGGAAATATCCTGGATTTTTGCCATAGGGTCAATTTGGAAATGGTATTCCTCAATCAGTTCCCGGACTTTCTCAATTTCCTGTTTCCGGTCAATCAGGCCATTTTTTGTAATCTCGCTCCCAAGGAGGATATTTTCATATACGGTAAAGCTGGGCACCAGTTTGAAATGCTGGTGCACCATGCCTATGCCATGCCGGATGGCGTCCGTAGGGGAATTCATAGCCAGTTCTTCCCCTTTTAAAAGCACCTTCCCGCTGGTGGGCTTAAACACCCCATAGAGCATATTCATCAAGGTAGATTTCCCGGCGCCGTTTTCCCCTACAATACATTTAATTTCCTGCTCGTCTACCTGAAGGTTTATATTATTGTTTGCAACAAAATCCCCGAATTTTTTCGTTAAATTTTGTGTTTCAATCATGATACCCATAGAAATTCTCCTTATTTCAGGCGCAATAAGGGCGCCTAAGCCCAAATTGTTGTATCTTAGGCGCCTATCCACTTATCTTTTGCTATTCCGTTTTTACGGTCACATTGGGGCAGGAAGCTGGGTCAAAGTCCTCATTGAGCTGCTTATTGGTTACGTCAATTTCCCCATCCTCAATCTGTTTGCTGACTGCGCTGACTTTTTCCTTAATGGATTCCCATGTTTCCTGGTCTTCCACATGCTTGCCCATTTCTTCTAAATCAGTAATCCCGGTAGCGCCAGATGCAAGGTTATACGTCTGGAGCCTGTCCATCTCTTTGATTGTGCCGTCTATGTAAGCCTGTGTAATGGTTTTTACCGGAACGCCTGTAATTTTCAGCACGCTGGTTAACACAAACCCGGGCTGCTGCCCATCTAAGTTGGCGTCTGTCTGGATTGCCAGCTTCCCAACTTCTTTTGCTTTTGCGGTAATGCCGTCGCCAACTACGCCGGCATTTGCAAATACTACGTTGGCCCCTTCATCGTAAAATGTCCCTGCTGTAGTGCTGCCAAGGGCGGAATCGGTAAACCCTGCGTCGTATTTTGCATAATAGTTGTAGTTTACGCCAAATTCTTCTGCGGCTTTGTTAATCCCTTCGATAAACCCATAGGAAAATACAAGGATCCCATTCGAATTTGTCCCGCCGACAAAGCCAATGCCCCTTGACTTGTCTAATGGCGTCATGCCATAGGCGCTGCCAAAAAGTTTTTCCATATTTTCATTGACTTGTACAGACAAATAACCAGCCAGGTAAGACGCTTCATGGACGTCAAACAATACGGAAATCACATTGTCATGGATCTTGTTGCCAGATTCATCTTTATTTGGGTCGTCGTTAAATACTACAAACGTTGTGTCCGGATATTGTGCCGCAATAGGGTCGGAGCCGCCAACACCTTTAATCAATGCGTCAAAATCATATTCCAAAGTAAAAATCAGGTTGTAACCATCGCCTGCCAATGTTTCCAATGCTTCCGGGACGCCGTTTGCCGGCTCAATTACCTTGTATTCGCATCCGGTTTCCTCTGACAGTTCCTTGATCCCGTCACATGCAGACTGGTTATATCCATTGTCATTCTGCCCTGCGCCAGAGCAGACAATTGCGACTTTCACGTCGCTCCCGCCCCCTGCGGAACCTTCTTCCCCTGCGTCTGCCTTGCCGCCTCCATTGCCTTCTTCTTTCTTATTGCCGCAGCCTCCTAATACTGTAAAACACAATATTGCCAGTACCAAAATAAAACTTATCCTCTTTTTCATACCAATCTCCTTTCATAGGTTCTTCCCACTTAACATTACCTTAACTGGTGGATATAAAACTTAAACTTATCGGTCCGGTAACAGCATTTGAAATACTCGATTGGAATTTCTTTTCCGTTTACCATCCCATAAGTGGTGCAGCAGAACTGCAGTAATGGGACGTTCTCCTCTACGTCCAGATTTTCCGAAAGTTCCCCATGGGCGCTGACTGCCTCAATGGTGCGCGTGGCCTTTGTAATCTTCACGCCGTATTTTTCTTCCACGATTTTATATAAGGAAACCTTGGAAAAATCATACAGGTCTATTTCCGGGAAAATCTTATAGGGGAGGTATGTAGTTGTAAAGTTCAGCGGCTCCCCGTCTGCGTAATAAATACGGGACAGCCGGAATACCTCGTCTTTTTCCCCCAGGTTCAGGTAAGTCCTCCGCTTTGTATCCGCCGGGATGACACCTTCGCTTAACACCTTCCGGGTAGGCTTATAGCCCAGTTGTTCAATATCCTGTGTACAGCTTGTGATAGATACCAAGTTGTTCTGGTCTGCTTCCCCCTTTACATACGTTCCCTTTCCATGGATCCGGTATAAATACCCTTCATTGACTAATTCATCAATTGCTTTTCGGATTGTTATCCTGCTGACATCGAACAGTGTAATCAAATCCCGTTCACTGGGGATTGCTTCTTTTTCCTTGTAAGTACCATCATCAATGCAGCTTATAATTTTTTGTTTGACTTGGAGATATTTTGGCGCCTTAATTTCCTCCATTCCAACCCCTCCTTCCCTATCTGGTTATATCCACATCTGATTGGTTATAACCACATCTGTTGAGTTTATATTACAATAATACCAGTGAAAGGTCAATATCGTAAAAACTTCTAGTTTTTTATTGCAATTTTTGTGGAAAATACACGAAAAATGTCAAGATTTGTATGGAAAAATATGGAATAGAATGGGGCAACTGGATATAACCAGTTTTTAGTGGTATTGTTAAAAAAATCCTGCAAGGCAGTTACGGGAATATGGGGGGATGCCCCATATGTCCCAAAAACGCCCCAGAACGTGCCTGGACATTGTAAGAATGCATGTTCAGGCACGCCCTGGGATACGCCTGCTATTCCCGCTTTGGCATTTCAAACCCTTCCAGCGCCTTGTTTAAATAGCCATGGAACGGCTTCATTCGCTGGAATACAGAAGATGCAAGGTTTAAAAATCCCTCCCCATCCCGGAACATATCGTCAGAGATGGGATATTCCAGGTACCAGCTCTTATATTTCAGGTATTCCGCCTGGGGATGTTCCTTGTCATATCCCCTGGGCACATTTTTCAGTGCCGTGCCCTGTACCTGAAAATATTCCCGGAACCCTTCCTCCTGGATTATTTCTTCCCATCCGCTTGGGTCTGCCTGGATATGATCCCGGATCATCTTTGTAGCGTCCTTGAAAACGTCAGCGAACAGGCCGCCCCCTAAAAATGAATTGTTTCCCGGTTTTACCATAAGGTAATAGCCTACCGGGACTGGCAGCTTGCCCTGGGGGCCTATATGCGCCCGGAACGCAGGGTTGTAGGGTGATTTATCGTGGCTGAAACGGGTATCCCGCACCAGCTTAAACGTCAGGTCTTTGGGGGCGTGCCCAAGGACGCTGCTGTCAAATTCCCCAATTTTAAGTATCAGCTCCTGTACCAAGCACTCAAACGCTGCATTTGCCGCCTTGTATTCCTCCTTATGGGCATGGTACCATTCCCGGTTGTTGTTCTGGCTTAACTCTGACAAATAATCCAATATTAATGATGTTTCCATAACAGTTACCATTCCTTTCCTTTGGTGCAGTGTACCGTTGATATTTAAGTACATCAAGAGCCTTTTACCACAGACATGGTGGCAGAACTTAGGAATTCCTGCACAAATTGTTTTAGGTTTTCTGGGGATTCGTAGGTTTTGCAGAAAGAAAATTTTGCTGCAAGGCCGTCAATGTCCTCCATCGCTTCTTTTACCTGATATAAGTCCCCTGCCGGAAGCTCTGCCGCCGCTGTATAGTCCAGGCAGGCAGGATTAATCCGGTGGTTCTGGATGGCATAATTAATCCGGTTTTTGCACCTGCATGAGCCGCTGCCATATTCCCCGCAGTAAGTTTCCAGAAAATCCGCCACCTTCCTGCGGATTCTGGAAAGCCGCTGCCGATAAGCCTCCGGGGTCATGCCAAGAAGGCTCCCTGCAATCCTGCTGTCTACCTGGAACATGGTCCCCAGCACAAAAATACATCTGCTTTCTGTGTCAAGGCACTGGAGCATGACATTTGTACAGGCCATTTTCAGTTCTTCCTCCAAAAGCTCCTGCTCCACATTCTGTGTCAAATCAGGGATATCCTGCACCTTCCCATTTTCGATATCATTTCCATAAAATTCAAAGCTCAGGGGATAATTCGCAAACATATGCTTCTTGTAATCCTTTAAATGGTTCACTGCAATACGGAATACCCATGTGGAAAATGCGCTTTCCTTCCGGAAGGAAGATAAATGGGTGATAATTTTTAACAAAATATCCTGTGTGGCATCTTCTGCGTCCGGAAATGTCCCAAGCATCCGCAAGGACAAGTTAAATACCAAATCCCGGACGCTGGAAATGACAGTTTCCAAAGATTCCTTATCCCCAGCGACTGCCCTCTCAATATAACCGGACAGCTCCGGGCAGGGCTTGTCCGCCGCCGTATGGGAATCCGCGGGTTTCCGGGCTGGGCATGGGGCATTATCTTTTCTTTTATTTTCCATAAGCGTTACCTCCTAAATAATTAGACGTTAAAAAATAATACTTGTGACAGGGAATTATAAAAAATTTGAACCATAAGACAGAACTTTTAGAAATATGTTTCAGAATGGTTTTTTCCATTCAAAAAGACGGGGCTGTCGCACTAACGTAAATTACAATGCAAACCTTTTGAACAAGTAACTATATTAGTGCGGCAGCCCCTTAATAGTTCGAGATTGCTGGCTGCAGGCAGCAAGGGCGGGTAATGGTTCCGGCACACCCTGAGATTTTTCAAAAAAGATTCTCACGCAAACTGCATTTTTTTGCATATTCGTACAGCTGCTTTAGCAAAGTATCTTTGCCAACGCCGATTTTCTGCCCAATCTGTTCTGCAAACCCCTGATAGGTGCTGAAACCCAGCATGTAAACAGCCATTGCCATTGCCAAATCTTCTGGATACCCCTCATACAGGCCTGCTGCACCCTTCAGTTCTTGGACAACGGTATCAGACGGGACTTTCACGCCGTCCCCTTCATTTACCACAGAATTGATAACGCCCGGGAGCGCCATGCACATGCTGTGGAATGCCTGGCTGTCCCCTGTGAGGATTGTATAAAACTGATCCATGCTGACACGGCGGATTAGCCGGTGCTGGACATTTTTCCCATCCACCTTGGTCGCCCACTTGATGTTCTGGGATTTTTTCGCAATGGCTTCCACCAATAAACATGCGCAGTCATCGTCTTCCAGAATCTGCCCCTGCATTTTGATATATGTTTTTGCCGAAGAAGCCGAGTTCATGGTATTGTGCTTGTTCTTCATCTCAACATAGACGGTATGGACGACGTCCCCTTCCGGCATCCGTATTCCGTCAGGGTTCCGGTAAATCACGTCCCACCCTGACTGGGGCACTTCACACCCGCTGAAATAAGAGAAAATATTTTGGTGGAAATAGCCGATATCATTGTTATTGGACTTATCCCGCTGGCGGAAAATCTCGTTATTCACGATTTCCTCCCAGCTTGCCCGGTATACCGACTTGTCAAAAATCAGCTTCACGGGGTCTATCAGGTTGCTGTTAAACCTTTTCAAATCAAAGGAATCCAATTTTTCCCCATATTTCATAATTGTGGCCTGCACATGGCTCCGAAAATCTTTTTCAGAAATAAACCCTAACTTCCACTCCACTATCCCAATTCCTCCAATGATTTCTGCATCTCCTTAGCAATTTCATACGCCAAATTCACAGGCACGGCATTGCCCACCTGTTTATACTGGGAATGTATATTGCCGCAAAATTCCCATTCGTCGGGAAATGACTGGCACCTTGCATTTTCCCTGACGGTAAACGGCCTTGCTTCCAATGGATGACACCGCTCGGTCTGCTTCTGGGACGGGGAGGTCAGTACAGTCAGCGAAGGCTCATCCAGGCTCATCCGCCTTAAAATCCCAGTCCTACCGCCTTCCATGTTCCAGCAGCTTTTCATATAATCCTTTGCAATTTCCACTGGGATGTCACGCCAATACCCGCCCGGGGGGACAAGCTCAAATATTTTCCGCTTCGTTTCCCCATACGATATCCCAGGGCCTTTGGGGCAATCCAGAAGGACGTCCCGCAGGATTGGCTTATATTCATGGGGCTTTGGAAAATGGTAGGTAACCTCCGGCAGCAAATCATTGCGGATCCCAATTGTAATCAGCCGTTCCCTTTTCTGGGGATTGCCGTAATCCCATGCATTCAGCACCTGCTTTTGGATGGCATACCCGGCTTCCTCAAAAATATGGGTAATGGTGGCATAAGTCCGCCCCTTGTCATGTGTCAGCAGGCCACGTACATTTTCAAACAAAAACATTTTCGGCTGCAGCTTTTGGAGAAAAGAGGCATAATGGTAAAATAATGTCCCCCGCGCATCCTCCAAGCCAAGGCGCTTCCCTGCATAAGAAAACGCCTGGCAGGGCGCCCCTCCTGATAAAACGTCCAGCTCCCCCTTTGCTATGCCAAAGTATTCTTCAAGGTCTAAGCAGGAGACATTTGCTATGTCGTCATGGATGACCCTCCAGTTTGGCCTGTTTAATTTCAGGGTATCAGAAGCATCTTTATCCAGTTCAATCAGCCCTATGGTGTCAAACCCGGCTTTTTCAAGGCCTAATGCAAGGCCGCCAGCCCCGGCAAATAATTCAATGGACTGAAAGCTCCTTGTCCCACAGGCGCCTTTCCCATTGTTCCGTATTTCCACAATATCCCCAATGTCGCAGCCCAGGGCGGAACAGATCTTTTCCATGCTTTCAAAGGAAATGGATTCATCCTTCCCCATCCTTGCCAGCACGTTAAAGCTTATGCCCGACGCTTCTTTCAGCTCGGTACGGTTCATTTTCCGGTCTACCAAAAGTTTCCATAATCTATCATAAGAAATAGCCATAATATACGTTCCTCCATAGGAAATCAACTGCTTTTATAGCTTACCACAAAACATGTGTTTTATCAAGGTTTTTCTCACGGTATCGTTAGGTTCTCTCTCCTGCCTGCTGCACGGCGGCAGGCAGAAAAGCCGGAGGAGTGACAAAACCTGACAGGGCAGATACCGAACACGTTCCGCCCTGTCAGGTTTTATTCCATAACCTTATTTCAGATTTCTCAATATAGGATTAGGGTGTCAAAAACACCTTTTATTTCTGGTTTGCCGGCTCAATATTAATGCTTTTGCCCTTAATCTTGGAATTGCTCATTGCCTTAAGCACTTCTTTCCCATACTCCCTGGGCACCTCTACAAAGGTATATTTGTCGTACATGTCAATGGCTCCAACCAGCTTTCCGGGCATACCGGATTCCCCGGTAATCGCCCCCAGGATGTCACCCGGCTTTACATGCTGCTTCTTGCCGATATTGATAAACAGGCGGACCATGCCTTCTTCCTCTGCCCCTGTATCGCCAAATTCAAAGTTTTCCATGCTCTTTTGAGCGCTCTCCTCCTCACCCAACAACGCCATTTTCAAAAATGCAGCGGCAATGTCCATGGCTGTATAATCGGATTCATTGACTTGGGATTCTATCATATTTACCATTTTTGTTAAATCTTCTTCTTCAATGATCGTGTCAATTCGGTCCATAATCTTTTCCAGCCTTACCTGTACCACGTCTTCCATGCTGGGAATTTTCTGCGCCAAAATCTTGGTCTTGCAGTACCGTTGGATATCTTTTAATTTATAGACCTCTTTGCCCTTCACAAAAGTAAAGGAGCGGCCTGTCCTGCCTGCGCGGCCTGTCCTGCCGATACGGTGCACATAATATTCGTCGTCCTGCGGGACGTCAAAATTGAACACTGCCTCCACATCATCCACGTCAATTCCCCGGGCTGCCACGTCAGTAGCCACCAGGATTTCTGTGTTCCCATTGCGGAAATGGTTCATAACACGGTCACGCTGCATCTGCTTCATGTCCCCATGGAGCCCTTCTGCAAAATATCCCCTGCCCTGGAGGGCATTTGTCAGCTCGTCCACCATCCGTTTTGTATTACAGAATACCAGGGAAAGCTTGGGGTCGTACACGTCCAAAAGGCGGCTTAACACCTCCACCTTGTCCTTGCGCTTTACATCATAATAATACTGCTCAATATTTGGGACGGTCAGTTCTTTCTTCACTACCTTGATGGTAACGGCATCCTTCTGGTATTTCTTCGTAATATCCAAAATGGGCTTTGGCATAGTAGCTGAAAACAGCACAGTCTGCCGCTCCTCGGGAATGTATTCCAGCACAGTTTCTATATCTTCCCGAAATCCCATATTGAGCATTTCATCTGCCTCGTCCAGCACGATGGTATTTACTTCTTCGCACTTAATAGTTTTGCGCCTTAAATGGTCCATAACACGCCCTGGCGTCCCAATAATAATCTGGGCTCCGCCCTTTAAGGAGCGGATCTGCTTTACAATGTCCTGCCCGCCATACACGGGGAGCACTTTCACCCCATGCATGTATTTGGCAAGGTTGCGCACTTCCTCTGCAACCTGGATAGCCAGCTCCCTTGTGGGGCAGAGGACAATTGCCTGTGTTTTCTTGTTGTGGGGATCTACCTTCATCAATAGAGGAATCCCGAAGGCTGCCGTCTTGCCGGTACCTGTCTGTGCCTGCCCAATCACGTCTACGCCTTCCATTACTACCGGGATGGCCTTACATTGAATCGGGGTAGCCTCCTCAAAACCCATCTCCTGAATCGCCCGCAAAATCTGCGGATATAAATCTAATTCATCAAATCTTAATGCTTCCATTCCATTTCCTTTCGTTGCCTATTACAAAACCTGTTGCTAATCATAGCAGAGAAAATGGCGGTTGTCAAACAGTTTTCAAAAAAGTTCTTTCCTTCTATTGACATTTCCATATATATAGTATAGTATTTATTTACATGCAATGTAGTTTTAATTACTACATTATCATATTTCAAAAACCTTTACATATACTATAGTAGTTCCGTAAATCAAATACCCTGTGGGCAGAACGCGCAAGCCTATGGGGTCTGTATTAGAAACCATTCACTTTAAGGAGGAGATGACACATGAAGTTTAAGTTAAAAGACCCAGGAAGCTCCATTACGCATTTTATCGGCATGTTGATGGCCCTCTTTGCAGCTACGCCGCTGCTGATCCGCGCCTCAACCAACCCGGACTATGTCCATGTGGTTTCCCTTGCCATTTTTATTTTAAGCATGATTCTGCTTTACGGCGCAAGCGCAACCTACCATGCATTGGACCTGTCAGAAAAAGCTAACCGGATCCTGCGCAAATTAGACCATATGATGATTTTTGTCCTGATTGCCGGTACTTATACCCCAGTCTGTGTGATTGTCCTTGGCGGGACTGTGGGTTATGGGCTCCTTGCCTTGGTTTGGGGCATCGCCCTTGCAGGAATCCTTGTGAAAGCGTTCTGGATTACCTGCCCAAAATGGTTTTCTTCTATATTATATATTGCTATGGGCTGGGTATGCGTGCTGGCATTCACGCAGATTATCACTTCCCTTTCTGCCCAGGCATTTGGCTGGCTGCTGGCCGGAGGGATTATCTATACCATAGGGGGCATTATTTACGCCCTCAAGCTGCCGATTTTCAATTCCCGGCATAAAAATTTTGGTTCCCATGAGATTTTCCATCTGTTTGTGATGGGGGGAAGCGTGTGCCATTTTGTTATGATGTATTGCTTTGTGGCTAATATGCCATTGATTTAAGGGTTTTATGCCCTTGTTATTACTCTGGCAGTTAAATATCGCGGCAGAGAAAGGTTTGGGCAAGCAAAATGTTGTGATATTTAACCGCCGGAGTAATATAAGTGATGTTTTATGAACGTTTCCGTCATTTTCCCATCGTTTTGGTTCTGGCATTAGTTCAGGCTTGTCCCTGGATTAATGCTTCTTTTTCTTTCCTTGTCAGTTTCTTTATTTGAGATTCCCGCTGCATGGCTTCCCGCTTGGTATCATGTATTTCCGTATACACCAGCTTTACCGGCCTGCGCCCTCTGGTATATTTGGCTCCCTGCCCTGCGTTATGCTCTTTCAGGCGCTTTTCCAGATTATTGGTCCATCCGGTATAAAGAGTGCCGTCACTGCATTTTAAAATATATGTGATATTCTGTTTTTCTTCCATCCGTTGCCCCCTGTTATGTACAGAGACTGCAAGCAGCCTCTTGTATGGAAAAGCAGCACAGTAAACTGGTATTTTTCCTATGGGATCTTATTTTAATCCATTCCTATATGAAAGTATGAAGGGCAGTGCTGCGGGTGTTCGCCATTACTTATACTCTATCTTATGAAAAATACTCAGGTCTGTGCATGTTTTGCTTTGGAATGATATTTCCCTATCCATTTTTCCTGCTTTGTGGTATCCTTATCATACTAAACTTAACCTATTCTTGCAATGGAAGCGCTAAAATCACCATGTAAATAGTCCCGGAACTGCCTTTTTTGCAATTCCGGGATTCCATCCATAACTAGTGTAGTATATCATTCACATTTCGTCAAATTAACTTGTCTGAATTTCCATCTGCTGCGTTGGCTTCAATCGACAATGCCCTAATGTTCCAGATACTGCATTGGGTCTACTGTTGCACCATCCTTCCATAATTGGAAGTAAAGGTTAGAGCCTTCTACAGAATAATATTTCGTAGGTTCACTGACATACCCAATGATTTCACCGCTATCTACATAATCCCCCTGGCCTTTCGGGATTTCCTTGAGCTGCCCATACCGTGCGCTGTAACCGTCACCCATGTCAACTGTCATTGTAAGGCCTGTCACTGCGTCTGTTTCAATGGAAGTTATTGTCCCAGAAGCCACTGCTGTGACTGGGGTATTTACATCTGCCTTGATAACGATTGCCGGGTTTGACTGGTACTGCTGCAGCGTTTCCGAATATATGGTACGCCCAGTGCTATAGTCTAAAATAACATTCCCCTGCAAGGGCCAGCTCAAATCCGTTTCCGCGTTAAAATGGATATCTGGAACCACTGGGGCGCTTGTTTCTGCTACCACTTCTGGCTCATCCATAAAATTATCATCCTGCGGCTCAATCATGCCTGATACTTCTGCCGTTTCTTCTGCTTCTTCTGCTTCTTCTGCCTTCTTCTGTTCTAAAATTTTGGCCTTTGCATCCGCTACAGCTTTTGCTTCTTTCTGTTCCTTTGCAGCTTTCTCACGTGCAGCATCTTCTTCCTTTGCCCGCCGGACGTTTTCTTCCTGCTGCTTTGCCAACTGTTCTTCCTGTTCCCGTTCCTGCTGGGCATAATACAGGCCCATCATGCCAAAGGCTGCTACTACCATAATTACCACAGCCACAATATAGGATTTCCGATTGAAAAATGCCGCAAATTTTTTATTTCTCATCCTGTCACCTTCCATTTCTGTTTGTTTTTTCCTTCTTATTCTTGCCAAGGAAATCAGGTATTATACAGGATTGCTGCGACATTTTTCCAAAGAATCATTTTATTCACTTATTTCTTCTATGGAAATTTCCTGATAGTAATATTTCAGGATTTCCTGATAGCTTTTTCCCTCCTTTGCCAGCTCATTAGCGCCATACTGGCTTAACCCAAGGCCATGCCCAAGGCCTTTTGTAACAATCCGTACCTGGCCTTCCACTTCCTTTAGGTAAAAGCAGGAGGAATTCAGCCCAAAACAAGACCGGAACACTTCCCCGGACAGTTCCTCCTCCCCAGCCTTCATCCGCACCACATAGCCGCTGGAATCCCTCTCCTCTACTGTAACAGAATCCAAAATGCCTTTGGTATCTGCATGGAAGCTTGGGCATACTTCTGCCAGCTTTTTGCCAAACTCCTCTTTGTCCAAAAAAACCACTTTCAAAAAATCTGGGGAAGGGATGTCCATTCCACTGTCCACGCCATCCAAATAAGGCTCATCCTCCCTCTGGAACGCCTCCTTTGCACTCCTTGTCCTCCCTGCGCTGACTGCGTGGAATTCTGCTTGAATTGGCTTTCCACTGTAAGAAAGAATTTCCCCCTGCGTCGCCCTTACCGCCTCCTCCAAAATCCTGTAATTCTCCTCAAACCCATCCTGCCCCCATAGTTCCAGCATTTCCTCTCGGGACATGGATGCTGGGAGGTTTTTCTCCTCTGTTTCCAGCGCAGCCGCTAAAGACGTCCTGCCAATGACTGCCTGGGCCTTGATGGTTTCCATCTGATAGTCCAGGGGAATTTCCTTTGCCAGAATCCCCGTAAGGTATTCCTCCATGTCCAGCCCATCTTTCCCCGCCTGCCTGCCGCTGTCCGAACCCTCCTCCAGCATACTTTTCAAAGCCTGCCTGCCTACGCTTGTCTTATTTCCTTGAAATAACAGGGTAACCACATAAGGGACCGTCAGGATTAAGATACAGATTGCAAAAAATGTTTTTATTTTCTCTTTCAAAAAAGCACCCCCTTGCCTGACTATATGCAAATAATGCGGAAAATATAATTGCTGCAGTTTAATATATGGAAAAAAGTCCCATTTTTCGAACAAATATTCTTTTTCCTATTGCATTTTCCTTTTCCCTGTGGTATGATATTTTCAGAACGTAAGTTTGTATTATAGAAAGGGACACTGTGCTTATGAATTTACAGATAAACATGGATTTATTTGAAAAATTGACGATTCTGTCAGCTGCGGCAAAGTATGATGTTGCCTGCACCTCCAGCGGCGTTGACCGGAAAGGGAACCGGGCAGGCATGGGGAATTCTATTGCCCCGGGCATCTGCCACAGCTTTTCCGCAGACGGAAGATGTATTTCCCTTCTGAAAATACTCCTTACCAACGAATGTATTTTTAATTGCGCTTACTGCCTGAACAACTGCACTTCTGACGTCAGGCGCACTTCATTTACCCCAGAAGAAATCTGCACCCTTACCATGGAATTTTACCGGCGCAATTATATTGAAGGCCTGTTTTTAAGCTCTGGGATTATGGTAAGCCCCAACTATACTATGGACTTGATTTACCAGACGGTGCAAAAGCTCCGCCAAGTCTACCATTTTAACGGCTATATCCATGTAAAATCTATTCCCGGGGCAGACCCTATCCTTTTGGAACAGACAGGCTTTTTTGCAGACCGTATGAGCATCAACCTGGAGCTCCCTACGGCCTTGAGCCTGCAACAGCTTGCCCCCTGTAAGTCCCGCTCTACTATTTTAAAGCCCATGCGGCAAATCCAGAACCGCATAGCAGATAACAAACAGGAACTTATCGCCTACCGGGATACCCCCCGTTTCGTCCCTGCCGGCCAGTCCACGCAAATGATTATCGGCGCAACCCCGGAAAATGATTTCCAGATAATGAGCGTTGCCGAAAACCTTTACCAGAAATTCCAGTTAAAACGCGTATTTTATTCTGCATTTGTAAATGTAAATGGCAATTCCATGCTGCCAGCCCTCCCCGGCGGCCCGCCTTTGCTGCGGGAGCACCGCCTTTACCAGGCCGACTGGCTGCTGCGCTATTACCATTTCCATGTTTCGGAGCTTTTGTCCGAAGACCGCCCGGACTTTAATATTTTCCTGGATCCCAAATGCGACTGGGCGCTGCGGCATCTGGAATACTTTCCTGTAGAAATCAATAAGGCGTCTTACCAGACACTGCTCCGGGTACCGGGCATTGGCTATAAATCTGCAGAACGTATTGTCAAATCCCGCAAACGGAACAAGCTTACCTTTGGCGACTTAAAGAAAATTGGAGTAGTCCTGAAACGCGCCCTCTACTTCATCACCTGTTCCGGAAAAATGATGTACAACACCAAACTGGAAGAAAACTATATCTGCGAAAACCTTATGCGGGATAAGTCCCAAATCCCACGGGACATCCGGGAAGGCGGATATCAGCAGCTTAGCTTTTTCGACAAAGACATGCGTTCTGACTTCCATTTGACAGATGCACAGCTTCTGCCTGCAGAGCAGCGGGTTGTAATATAGGCATACTTAAAGTACGTATAGCAGCCCTGCCATAGTTATATTAAGAAAGGATTTGCCCTTATGTATATTTTTCTCTGTGAAGACAGTATAGACGGGATTTTTACCGGCATCTATGATGCATGGGCCAGTAAATATGGGCATGCTAATATTTCCCTTACTACCTGCCCGCCGGACAATTATGTACTGTTTTGCGAGTACATTACTGTACAGACAGATTATGGAAAGAGCCAGAAAGTAGCCCGCACCCTGCAGAAATGCCTTGGGGAAGAAACCTATACAGAATTGTGCCAAGCAGCCCTTGCTTCAGAAACAGGCCCTGGCAAAAAGAAAGCCATGGACAAGGCGGATGCTATTTACCGTACCGTTATCCTTGCGTTGTCCCTTAAGGATGGCAGCAAAGTACTGAATTACCTGGGGGAACCTTATATAAGCCGCGTATTCCAGCTTTCCCGGTGTGCTGGGAACGAAGCACACCACCTGCTTGGGTTCCTTCGGTTCCAGGAATTAGAAAATGGCCTGCTCTTTGCAAGGATCTATCCAAAAAACCATGTGCTTCCCTTTCTTGGGGAACATTTTTCCGACCGGCTGCCGCAGGAAAACTTCATGATTTTTGACGCAACGCACCAGCAGGCCGCACTCCATCCAAAAGGAAAAGGATTCTTCCTAACCAGCACTGAGGGACTCCAACAAGAAATGCTGAACCGCTTTTCCCAGGAAGAATTGGAATACCAACGGCTCTGGCAGGGTTTCTTTGAAAGCATTGCAGTTGAAGCCCGGATAAATCCCAAGCTGCAGAACCAAAATCTCCCAAAACGGTTCCAGCAAGATATTATAGAATTTCAAAACCACACAGCCCGCAGGAAAAAGCAGAATATTTAATCCCCATACTACTTGCCAAACACCCATGCAAATATAGATATTATCCAAAGTGCCCTTTGGGTACATTGCCTGCTTTTCCCAAAAGGTCGCTTAACTCTGCAAACTGCCCCAATGTCAGCGCTTCTCCCCGCACATCCGGGCGCAAGCCCAGTTCCTCCAAGGCATTGGAGATTTGTTCCTTCCCAAATGGAAGGCCCGGTGCATGATACAAACCATTTACCAGTGTCTTGCGCCGCTGGTTAAAGGATGCCCGGATAATGCCAAACATCAATGTTTCATCCTTAGCCTGTACGTTGTTCTCCCGGTGTTTCGTAAGCCGTATCACTGCGCTCCCCACCTTTGGCCGGGGAATAAAGCAATTTGGAGGGACGTGCGCCACAATATCCGGTTTGGCATAGTACTGGACAGCCAAGGACAATGCCCCATAATCTTTGGTTCCGGGCTGGGCCTGCATACGTTCTGCCACTTCCTTCTGCACCATAATTGTGATGCTTTCCACAGGGACATGGCTTTCAAACAGCCCCATGATAATGGGTGTTGTAATATAATAAGGCAGGTTCGCCACCACTTTTATGGGCTTTCCCTGATTTCTTTCCTGCGCCAGACGGTTTATGTCCACCTTAAGGATATCCTCATGAATTACTTCCACATTCTGGTATCCGCTCAATGTATCCGCCAAAATAGGAATCAGGTTCCTGTCAATTTCCACCGCAATGACTTCCCTTGCATTTTCGCATAAATATTGGGTCATTGTCCCAATTCCCGGTCCAATTTCCAGCACAAAATCCGTTTCCGTAATTTCCGCCGCTGAAATAATTTTGTCCAGCACCCTGGCATCCACTAAAAAATTCTGCCCAAATTTTTTCTGGAAATTAAAATTGTATTTTTGCAGCACCGCTATCGTATTTTGCGGTTTCCCTAAATCAGCCATGTTTCCCTTCCTTCCAAGCCAAATATCTGAGATTCATTCCCCAAATTTATTTCACTTTCCGGAAAAGCCTTCTGGCATTTTCCCTCGTTGCATCCACAACCTCCTCATAAGAAATTCCCCGCAGCCGTGCAATTTCCTCCGCTACATAAACCAGGTTCAGGGAAGAATTCCGTTTTCCCCGTTCCGGCTCTGGGGACAGATAAGGGCAGTCTGTTTCCAGCAGGATATGGCTCAATGGGATGGCAGCGGCCGTTTCCTTTAATTTTCTGGCATTTTTAAAAGTGATTACCCCGCCAATCCCGATATAATACCCCATCTTAACATATTCCTCCGCCTGTTCCGGGGAGTATGAAAAGCAGTGCACCACTCCCGGTATCTCCTCCCCATGGATGCCCTGCACCAATTTCAGCGTATCTTCCGCGGCATCCCGGGAATGGATTATTACAGGAAGCCCCTGTTCCCTTGCAAGCTCCATCTGGCGGCAGAACCAATAACGCTGGCTGCGCTTTACCTCATCCTCCTTGTCCCAGTAATAATCCAGGCCAATTTCCCCAATGGCAACCACCTTGGGATGGCTGCACTGTGCACGCAGCCACTCATATACTTCCTCATCCAAACCGGAAATTTCACTGGGATGGATGCCGATTGCCCCGTATACAAACTCATACTGCCCTGCCAGTTCAAGGGTCTTTTTCACCCCATCCAGATCAGAGCCTACATTTATCACTGTTTCAATCCCATGTTCCTGCATGGAGGACAGCAGTTCTTCCCGGTCAGGGTTAAACCTCCTGTCATCATAATGGGCATGGCTTTCAAATATCATACAATCACACCTTCTGCATTATCCTCATTCCTGTTTATCAGGCAGATACCATTTTTCTGTTTCCTTTTTACATTATATAACGCCCCGTCCGCACCGTAGAGGAAATCCCACATCCGGCTCTGGAACGCTGGGATGCTGTTTCGGATGCCCTGGGAAACTGTCACATATTCCGACACTTGGGAGCCTTGGTTTTTCAGCTTCAAATCCAGTATCTCCTGCCGCAGCCTATGGGCCAGCGCCAAGACCTCCTCGTCTGTTTTCCCATAGTAAATGATTATAAATTCATCCCCGCCATAGCGGGCACAGAATACGTCTTCATCCTCCTGCATAAACCTGTCCAAAATCTTCCCAATCTGCTCCAGGCATTGATCCCCGGCCTGATGGCCGTAAGTGTCGTTGAACTGCTTAAAATAATCCACGTCAAAGATTTCTACGGAAAGCATTTCCCGGTTATCTTTTGCCTTTTCAAAGACTTTTTCTGCAAAATCATTTAGCTTATAGCGGTTCGCAAGCCCTGTAAGGGCATCCTTTTCCGACCGTTCCTTTAACATCCGCTTTTCTTTCAGCAGCTTCCGTTCTTTTTTACGGGCTTTTTCCAAATTCAGGCGGAGTTCCGTGGACCAATGGAGGACCCCTACATTTTCTTCCCTTAAAATCTGCCCTTCCTCGTATAGCCTTGCGCAGACCTCAAGGTAATTTTCCCGATCCTGCACCGCCCGGTAATACTCCGCCTGCCGGCGCATCAGTTCCATTTTCAAATGGGTAATCCCGGATTCCTCTGCCATAACCTCCAACCGTGGAAATACTTCCCGCAGCTCCTCATACTTCCCAATTTCCAAAAGGAAATCCAAGAAATCAAACAGTTCCTCATGGCTGCCGGTGAAAGACTTGACTTCATCCAGCTTTTTTATCATACCCCTAATATATTGATCCCGCTCCTGCAGCTCTCCCTTCTGATGGCAAATCCTGGCAAACAGGCCCTGGGAAACAAAGAAATCTATCCCATCCTCATCTTCCCTGCCAAGCCCGCGGATTTTCCCTTCATATTCCACGGCTTCCTCCAGTTTGTTTTGGAACAAGCTGCACCTTCCCAACGAAGCATAGGCATTTGCCAAATTTCCCCTGCCAAAAAAGTCCTCCCGGTAATCATAGAAGGAATCCCTTGCTTTTTCCAGATACCGGATGGCGGAACTGTATTCCCCAAAGCCCATATACAGCCGCCCGATATTGCAATTTACCAACGCTGTTTCATAAGGAAATTTATATTTCTCCCCATAAGACAATGCGGTAATATATTGGTCCAACGCTACGGTGGTGTTCCCCCGGTTATATGCATCGACCCCCATCACATTATGGGAGCGGATTAATAAATCCCACTGGGACGTCTTTTGTTGGTTTACAATGCTCTCCGCCAAGCAAAGCACCAAATTGTGGTGGTCGTTCAGGCAAAGGTAGCTTTCCGCCAGATAATAATAGGCAAAGCCTAACAGGCGGGAATCATTTTCCTTCTTCCCAATTTCCGCCAGCTTGCGGCAGCTTTCCATATAGGCCCCATCTTTCCCAAGACGGAGCCTGTACATTTCCTCCGCCAAATCCTGAACCTCTTTCCCATAATTCGTAAAGTCCATGTCCTGTTCCTCCGTAGCAGCCTTCCACAACTGCATGTTCCTCATTCACAACCCATACTTAGCACTCCATCCAGATAAACCCTGAAACCTGAAACTTTGGCTTTGCACTGCGGGATCCTCATGCCCTCACAGTCCCTTAAGCCTTCCCATCAGCAGATTTCTGCCCCTGAAGGCATATCTTTCTCTGGCGCAACCAACGCCAATTCCCCTTCTGCATTTTCTGCGCACAGCAGCATCCCTTCTGACAGAACCCCAGCTAATTTGGCAGGTTTTAGGTTCACCAGTACCATTACCTTTTTCCCTACCATTTCCTCTGGGGAATAATGCTTGCGGATACCTGACACAATTTGCTTCACCTGGGAGCCAATGCGTACTTGGGAACAAAGCAGCTTTTTAGATTTAGGCACCGCTTCGCAGGAAATAATTTCCCCAACCTGAAACTGCATTTTCATAAAATCATCATACTCAATTTCTGCTTTCGGCTCAACGTCAATCCCATCTTCCACCTTTTGCTCTGGTTCCTCAGCTTCCGGGTACAGTTCTTCCACTTTTGCCAGCACATCCTCCAGCTTCATCCGTTCAAACAGGATTTCTGGCTGGGAAGTCACCTTCGTGCCGCTGCCATAATGCCCAAAACTGCCCAGCTCGTCAAAAGGAACCTCAAATGCGTTCAGCTGGGACAGGATTTTTTCAGAGGTTTCCGGCATGAAGCTTTTTAACAGGCTGGCGCCAATCGTAATGCTTTCCACTAAGTGATACAGCACAGTGGCAAGGCGGGGCTTGGAAGCCTCCTCTTTTGCCAGAATCCATGGGGTTGTTTCATCAATATATTTGTTGCACCGCTTAAATAAATTCATGATTTCCGTCAGGGCATCGGCTACCCGCAGCTCATCCATTTTTGCGGTAACTATGTCCACGACGCCTGTCACCACCCGTTTCAGGTCCTCATCCACTGGCTCTGTTACATTTTCATTGGTAACTATCCCGTCAAAATATTTATTGCTCATGGAAATTGTCCGGTTTACAAGGTTCCCAAGGGTGTTTGCCAAATCAGAATTGCGCCGCTCCGTCACCAGTTCCCAAGAAATCACCCCGTCATTGTCAAACGGCATTTCGTGGAGCAGGAAATAACGCATAGCGTCCACGCCAAATACCTTTGCCATATCATCTGCATAAAGCACATTCCCTTTGGACTTGCTCATTTTTCCATCCCCCTGCAGCAGCCATGGATGCCCAAAAATCTGTTTTGGCAGGGGCAAATCTAAAGCCATCAGGAAAATCGGCCAGTAAATGGTATGGAAACGGATAATGTCTTTCCCAATCAAATGCAGTTCTGCAGGCCAGTACTTTTTAAACAGCTCACTGGAATCCCCAGCCGTTTCATAGCCAATTTTGGTAATATAGTTGCTCAATGCATCCAGCCACACGTAAATTACGTGTTTGGGGTCAAAATCCACTGGGATGCCCCAGCTAAAAGAGGTCCGGGAAACACACAGATCCTGCAGTCCTGGCAGCAGGAAATTGTTCATCATCTCATTTTTCCGGGACACTGGCTGGATAAAATCCGGATTTTCATTAATATGGGCAATCAGACGGTCCGCATATTTGCTCATTTTAAAGAAATATGCCTCCTCCTGGGCTGGCTGCACTTCCCCGCCGCAGTCCGGGCATTTTCCGTCTTCCAACTGGGATTCTGTCCAGAAGGATTCACACGGGGTGCAGTACAGCCCCTCATAAGCCCCTTTATAAATATCCCCCTGCTCATACAGCCGTTTAAAAATCTTTGCTACCTGCTCCTCATGGTCTGCATCTGTTGTCCGTACAAAGCTGTCATAGGAAGAATTCATCAAATCCCAGATATCCTTTACCTTCCCTGCAACGTTGTCCACATATTCCTTTGGCGTAACGCCGGCTTCTTCGGCTTTCATCTGGATTTTCTGCCCATGCTCGTCCGTCCCGGTCTGGAAATAAACGTCATACCCTTCCTGACGCTTAAACCTTGCAATGCTGTCCGCCAATACAATTTCATAAGTATTCCCAATATGGGGCTTGCCTGACGTATACGCAATAGCCGTTGTAAGGTAGTATTTTCCTTTGCTGCATTTTGTACACATAATTTTTGCCTCCTTCATAAATGTTCCAATTATCATGGTACCTGCGGGGCATTTTTCTTTATAGGGTGTAATTTCCCATATAGATTAAGGTGCTTTTGATACCCTAATCCTATAAAGCAAAAAATCCGCCTCCTACCATAAGATAGAAGGCGGACTGTCCCGCGGTACCACTTCTCTTTGCCTGCCCTTCACAGCACAGGCCTTTGCAAGTATTTTGGGAACTGCCCAGAACGCGCTTGAAACTCCCTTCCATATGGCGTAACTAACGTTTTCAGATAACCTTAGCGCCCCTCTATACTTCCCGCTGTAACAGGCGGTCCTGTCATTGCCTAGCTGCCCATTTAAGACAGTTCACCAATGCCACTCCAAAGCCATCTTCCGCATACCCTCCTGCGTCCCTTCCCACCCGCCGGGATTCTCTTTGCCATTCTGGTATGCGTACTCTCTTTTTCACTGTGTTTCCATCTTCTGATTTATATCAAAGACTACCATAGAACTGTTGGAAAGTCAAGAAAAAAGCCTGCACAAAATCCAGCATGTTAAAATACATATTTTTCCAACCGCCGGAAAGCCTCCTGTACTCTTGCCAAGGGCAGCGCAAGGTTCATGCGGATGGCGCAGGGTCCATGGAACATCCTGCCATCCTGCCACGCCACACCAACCTTCCATCCAGCTTCCAGCACGTCGCCGACTGTTTTCCCATGGTCCCTGCACCACTGGGAACAGTCCAAAAACAGCATATATGTCCCTTCCGGCTTGCTTACCTGCACACCTTCAAAATGTTCCTCAATGAAACTGCATGCAAAATTAATATTTCCGCTCAATACCTGGCAAAGCTCATCCACCCACCTATGCCCTTCTGGCTGGTAAGCCCCAATCAGGGCATGCATGGACAGCACATTCATATTGTTGTAATGGGATTTGCTACCATTGGCTCGTACCCTGTCCCTAAGGTATTTATCATAAATAATATGGTAGCTGCCTACCAGCCCCGCCAAATTGAATGTCTTGCTGGGGGCATAAACAGCCACTGTACGGTTCCTTGCATCTTCACTGACGGACTGGGTAGGGATATGCTTATGGCCGTTTAACAGGATGTCCGACCAAATTTCATCCGATATTACCACACATCTATTCGCCCGGTAAACCTCCATAGCCTTTTCAAGCTCCCACCTCTCCCAGACACGCCCGCAAGGATTATGGGGGCTGCAAAATACCGCCGCGTGGATGTTGTGTTCTTTCAGTTTCCTGTCCATATCCCCATAATCCATCCGCCAGACATGGTTTTCATCCTGTTTTAAGGGGCTGTGGACAATTCCAAGCCCTATATTCCCAATGCTATTGGTAAACCCTGTATATGTAGGGCTGTGGAGCAAAACCTTGTCCCCTGGGGATGTAAAAGCAGCCAAAGCAGAAACCACGCAGCCCAACACCCCATTTTCATACCCAATACACTCTTTTGACAGACCCTCCACCTTATTTCTGGCTGTCTGCCATTGTATGATGGACTGGTAATATTCCTCCGAGGGGGTAAAATATCCGAATGCCGGATGCCCCGCCCGCTCCATAATTTCCTGTTGGACGGTAGGCACAGTAGGGAAATTCATGTCAGCTACCCACATGGGAATGGCATCAAACCCATCTTCCGGCGCTTTCGGAGCCCAGTCTTCATTCCCCAAACTATCTACCGCCATGGCATCCTTGCCATGGCGCTCCAAAACCGAAGTAAAATCATATTTCATCTCTTTCTCCTATTCCCTGCTGTTTTTTTGTATTTCGAATAGCACTTTTTATGGAACATAAAAAGTGCAAAAGGGGCTGTTGCAAAATAGCTGCTATATACAAAATATGGCATTCGGGACTCAAGAATCCCATCCATACATGGTATATAAGCTGCATTTTGCAACAGACCCTTAAATTAGCATAAATACCTTTTCCACAAAAATCCTTTGCTGCCAGATTAAATTAAGGCTTCATACAATTTCGTAATATCTTCCACGCTGGTTTCCTTCGGGTTCCCCGGCCTGCATGCATCGTTAAAAGCAGACTGTGCCAGGAAAGGAATGTCCTCTTTTTTCACAATTTCCTTCAAGTCCTTTGGAATCCCAACATCCGCGGAAAGCTGTTTCACTGCATCAATAGCTGCTTTCCGGTATTCTTCCTGTGTCATGGAATCTACGCCTTCCACGCCCATAGCCCGGGCAATTTCCCGGTATTTGCCGCCAGTCGCTTCTGCATTATATTCCATTACTGTAGGCAGGATAATTGCATTTGCCACGCCATGCGGTGTATCATACAGCGCACCAAGGGGATGTGCCATAGAGTGGACAATCCCAAGCCCTACATTGGAAAATCCCATGCCTGCCACATACTGCCCCAGAGCCATGCCTTCCCTGCCTTCCGGGGTATTGTCAACAGCCCCGCGCAGGCTCTTTGCAATGATTTCAATTGCCTTAATATGGAACATATCGGACAATTCCCAAGCCCCTGCGGTAATATACCCTTCAATTGCATGGGTCAAAGCATCCATGCCAGTAGCTGCAGTCAGCCCCTTTGGCATAGAAGCCATCATATCTGAATCTACAAACGCCACAACTGGGATATCTTTCGGGTCTACGCACACCATTTTCCGGTTCTTTGCTGCATCTGTAATTACATAGTTAATCGTTACTTCTGCTGCTGTCCCTGCCGTAGTCGGCACTGCAAAAATCGGGACAGATTTGTTCTTGGTAGGAGCAACCCCCTCTAAGCTCACTACGTCTTCAAACTCCGGGTTATTGATAATAATGCCAATTGCCTTAGCCGTATCCATAGAAGAACCACCGCCAATTGCAACCAGATAGTCTGCCCCTGACTTCTTATATGCTGCTACCCCCGTCTGCACATTTTCAATGGTTGGGTTTGGCTTAATATCAGAATATAATTCATATACCAATCCTGCACCATCCAGTACATCCAAAACTTTCTTTGTTACCCCAAACTTCACCAAATCTGGATCAGAACATACAAAAGCCTTCTGGAACCCCCTGCCTTTTGCCTCTGCCGCAATTTCCTGAATCGCGCCTGCCCCATGATATGATGTTTCATTCAATACAAATCTGTTTGCCATTTTCCTTCTCCTTTCTCTTTGCAATCCCTATACGGAATCTGTATAAATATTATCATTAATTTCCAAGCAATTTCAACACTTTTTCTCAATTATATAAAATTTTCATACTTTTTATGGTTTGGTAATTTCTGATTTTACAAAAGAATTTTGCCCATATACATATGTGCCGTCATCGTATACAGTATATGGGCATATTTTCACATAATAGCGCACTCCCTTTTCTAAATCCTTTATCGTTTCTGTAGGCATTGGGGCATAAAATGTCCTTACGCCAATCTGGAACTGTGCATCCCTTGCATACTGTATCCGGTATCCAATGGCATTTTTTACTGGCTTACAGGTAACGGTAAGCTGCCCAGAGCCTTTGCTTTCCAAGGAATTTAATACCCCTTTTGACAAATGTATCTGCCGTTGTGCCGAAAGCTGAAACAAAAACCTGCATTTCTGCCATTTCCATTTTCTTTCATGCTTTAATTGCAGATTATAAATACCAGGCTCAAGAATTCTTGTTAATTCTGCCGACGACCATCCAGTAAAAAAATTTGTTGTAAATTCTAAATCCTCTTTGTGCAGTACCTCCCGCCCCGCCGAGTCATAAATTGCCCCTGTGCATCCCCTCCCACTGCACTTTAAATTCAAGGTGACACGGGATTTTTCCAAAATCATAAACTGGAACACCCTTACTTCCCCATCATACCCCATCCCACCCTCAAATTCTTCCCCCATCTCATAGTTTTCTGCTGTTCCTGCCACCGCTGCACTTACCGTCCAGCCCCGAAACAGAAATAGGCCGCAAAGGCATAAAAATAACATCTGCAAATTATGTCCTGTCCTTTTCCACATATCTGCCTCCATTCCAATGCTTCCTTTATTATCTTCTTATAAATGTCTTTTTTCTCCAAATTTCTTCTATTATCATTTTTTATCATATAATAACATTTTAAAATAGATGTTTCAAGATATTATAACATATTTATATAGAATACTCCTTATTTTTGTCATTTATAATATGTATATAGTCAGGAGGGAGATTTTTATGGACCAATTTGTGAGGAACCGGATTACACAGCTTCGGATAAAAAAAGGAATTTCAGAATATCAGATGAGTTACGACTTAGGGCATAGCAGAGGGTATATCAATAACATTTCTTCCGGCAAATCACTTCCTTCCCTAACGGAATTTTTTTCCATATGTGATTACTTTGAAATAACGCCTGTGGAATTTTTCGACCAGCAACAACAGAACCCGGAGTTAGTGAATAAAGCTTTATCAAAATTTAAATTGCTCAATGACAGTGATATGATTCTGGTACTCAGCCTTTTAAACCGGCTGTGTGAAGAAAACGCCTGATTTTTATGGAAGAAATTTGAAAAAATAAGCCATATAAATAGCGGAAAGCTTTCCATTCAGCTTTCCGCTATTCCCTGCAAATGAGACATCGGGGATTCGAACCCCGGACAACTTGATTAAAAGTCATATTATCTTTTCCTTATTTTCAATAGTTTAAAGGCAATTTGCGTACATTATGCGGACATATTATTGTATGGCAATAAAGCCCCGGATAAACCGGGGCTCTCTCTTAAACCATTCCAAGAAGGGATTTCCACATCTTCTTTCCTGCCGTAACTTCCCCGTCCAAATTTCTGTAACCAAGGGCATTTTTCTGGTAGGAATTTACCGCCACTGTAAATTTAGGGCCCGCAATCCCATCCACCTTTCCGCAATCATGCCCAAGGGCGTTCAGCCGTTTCTGCAGGGGTACTACCACTGGGTGCTTCCGGTTCCTGGACGCGGATACCGTAATGGTGTTCCTAATGGTTTCACTTCCGGCCTTCCCATCCACCTTAGAGCCAGTTGCTGCCTGGACATCCATAATGAACTGTGTTCGTTCGTACCCTGAAGGGGAAACTTTGTTAATTTCCTGAATTGCATCCACAGTAACCTTCCCATCACCCCAAGTCTGCATGAACCTTTCTGGTGTTATGTACTGCTGCTTTAACTTTGAAGCGGTGCTTCCCCAGTCAGGAAGGTACAAATGCGGCCTATCCTTGATGCTTGTCCAGTCACCGCCCCATCCTAGGCCTACAGATTTGGCAATGGCGCCGACCTGCTCAAACAGCCCCGTGGAATTGTTAAAGGCATCGTCCTTTTTATCGCCGTCCCCATCAACGTCCATATTAATATAGAAATCAATGGCAATCCCCCATTGGTGCTGAGAGCTGTATGTACTGCCTTTTGCGTTTGTAACGATATTACCGGGAGCTGTCCTTCCCTGTGCATACAATGCATCCTGTTCCGCTTTCGTCCTTAAACACTCGCTGAATAGGATAGAAATTCCCTGCTTTTTGCACTCCTCTTTTAAAAGTGCTGCCTTTGTCTGTAGCCTTGGGTGCAACGCTGCAATGTCCCTCATATTATTTTACCTCGCTTTCGTTTAATTCAGGCAAGCCCTTGATAGATGTCAGCAAAGATACCACACCTGCCAATGCCGCTGTACCAAAAACCACTGTCCAGTCAACCTCTGTGATGGTTGCAGCTGCTGGGATTAATGCCAAAGCCCCCTGTGCCATGGTCTTCACGGCTCTGACACCTGCTGCTCTCCACCATTCTTTCCAATCTCTGTTTCTCATGCGTTCTCCTTCCTTATAAAATCATTAAAATTGCAGTTACGGCAGCACCTACGACCGTTCCGACAGCCGCAGTGATAATAGACTGTTTCACCTGATTGTAGGTTTCTACAGGTTCGTTCTCCAGCTTTTCCAACCTCTCGCCCTGCTTTTTGATTTCTTCAATCATATTTGACATGCTTACTTCCATCCTTTCGATGGATACGGTGAGATCATTGATGCGATTAATGTTTTCTTCCATCAGGTCAAGCCGTCTATTCTGCCTTTTATCTGCTTCCACCATCCTTGCTGCAAACTCTCCATGAAATTTATCATGTTCTGTCCTTTTCAATTCTTCCATAGGCATTTCTCCTAATCTTTTTTATTATTGTAAATTATTTTTCAAAACTATTTGTACCATTTTTATTCTGTTCACTAAACACCGATTTAGGGAGCAAAATAGGGCTTACGGGTATTTTCCTTACAGAATCCCGAAACGACTATATTGACTGTGACATGGTTCCTATAGGCGGTTGTGCATACACTTACCCTGAAACAATACATGCCCCAACAGCAGAGGGAGGCTGGAGGGTTTTCTGCTTTGGAACAAATGAATATTACAAAGCTCAGTTTGGGATCTGCCATGGAAAGAGGAAGATTGCCTTTCGTTCTTCTTATAATGTAAATGACATGGCTGTCTGGGAGGGGTGGACGGTTATACAGAAAACATGACTGAATCATTCCCTAGCTATATACGTAATGCACCACCTGGCTAACCAATCATCTATTTCCTTCCCAAGGCTGTTGAACTCTACACTCCCGTCATGTGAAAT
>KE159637.1 GCA_000403315.2 Lachnospiraceae bacterium A2 | reverse complement strand
CATAGCCGGGTCGGTGAAGCCTTTCCGTTTCAGCCGTTCAACCGTGCCAAAATGTCTGCGTATATCCTCGGCGGCTTGCTGTTCGTCAAGGATTTTCCGCTTGCAGTCACACGCCCGTGGGTGTCGGTCACGTCCGAAAAGGGTCTTGCCCTCCGGAAAGTAGGCTTCTTTGGGCTGGCAGCATTTCCCGCAGTATAAAAGCCCGTCCTCGCCTATGTAGTCCTCCGGCTCTGTTTCCTGTGCCGTGGCAAGCCGGAAAATAGCGTTATCATAATCACTCATAAAATCGTTCCTCCTTGTTCATGGTCTTTTACGCCCTGTTTACGGGGCGTTGTGTCTATGCGGTCAAAGGCTCTCGCCCTCTTTGTAGGAATAATCGGGGATTCCCTTTTTCGGCTTCCCCTTTGCCCTGTCATCAGCCGCCCAACGCCGGATAGTGGCGGCATGGTTCTTGTATTTCTTCCCGCTGGAAGCGATATAGCCGGATAGGCGGTCTATGTAATACTCCCATTTTCCGGGAAGTTCCTCTTGCAGCTCTGCAAGCTCTCTTTCTGACAGGAATACATTTTCATATCTGCCAAAAGGGGCGGGGGCTGTCTGTCCTGTTTTTATCTCTCCCTCTCTCTTTATCTCTAACTCTATATCTATCTCTTTCTCTATCTCTATCTCTGGTGGACAAATGTCCGCCCCATATGGTGGACGTTTGTCCGCCACGGCTTCCGGCAAGGCTTTCTGTTCCTGCAAAGCCCGCCTTGCCCGGCGTTTGCGCTCCCCCTCGGTAGAGGACTGACCGATTAAAAGCTCAATGTTGCTCATGTATAAAGCCCCGTTCTGCAACGGTTCTACAAGCCCCAGTTTCATAAAAATCTGCAAAGCCCTCTCCACTGTGCCGACTTGCTGGCGGGTGATTGTGGCTATCATCTGTGCGGTGTAGGGGATATTTTCGGCAAGCTGGAGCTTTCCCCCGTTTTTCAGTGATTTTAGGTACAGCTTCAAGAGAATGTTTGAGTAGAGCATACCGTCCTGCATACTTTCCAGCAGCACGATAGCGTCCTCGTCAAAATAGCTCTCTTTCAGCTTTAGGTAATAATATTTGCGGTTGTCTGCCATTCGTTCCTCCTTTGGTCTGTTCTGTGGCTTCTGTTACGCAATTAAAGCGGCTTTTGTGGGGGTAAAGGATAAATGTACCGCCTACCCGTTGAGGGCGGTCAAAAAAGCCTTGATTTACGGG
>KE159636.1:3128853-3213603 GCA_000403315.2 Lachnospiraceae bacterium A2 | reverse complement strand
AATGGGGGCGTAGCTCAGTTGGGAGAGCACCTGCCTTGCAAGCAGGGGGTCAAGAGTTCGAATCTCTCCGTCTCCAGTCGCCAGCATAAGGCTGGCAGGTGTACCTTGAAAAATCCATACAGAGAAGATACAAGACATCAAAAACCGAAAGAATAAGCACAAGAACAGGCATTGCATGGAAATGCAAGGCAACCGGCATGGGAAGCCATGCCGGCCACACGCGGCAACGCTATGCCGCAGTGTGGGGGACAGGTCAAGCAGGAAGGGCACAGGGCGGATGCCTTGGCACTAAGAGCCGATGAAAGACGCGACAAGCTGCGAAAAGCTGCGGGGAGGGGCACATGCCCGGTGATCCGCAGGTGTCTGAATGGGGAAACCCACATGGGGGAAGCCCCCATGTATCCATGCGCCAACACATAACGCATGGAGGGGAACCCGGCGAACTGAAACATCTAAGTAGCCGGAGGAAGAGAAAGAAACATCGATTCCCAGAGTAGCGGCGAGCGAAATGGGAGGGGCCCAAACCGGGGTGCGCAGCACCCCGGGGTTCGGACCGCAAGAATGCGCTGCGCAGGGCAGGGGAATGGCTTTGGGAAAGCCAGCCGGAGGGGGTGACAGCCCCGTACCCGAAGCCCGGGCGCAGGCATGCGGTATCCAGAGTACGCCGAGACACGTGGAACCTTGGCGGAACGCGCGGGGACCACCCCGTAAGGCTGAACACTACTTAGTGACCGATAGAGCAGAGTACTGTGAAGGAAAGGTGAAAAGCACCCCGGGAGGGGAGTGAAAGAGAGCCTGAAACCCTGTGTCCACAAACTGTGGGACCGCCAAGGCGGGACCGCGTACTTTTTGTAGAACGGTCCGGCGAGCTGCGCTGGCAGGCAAGGTTAAGCACCCATAGGTGCGGAGCCGGAGGGAAACCGAGCCTTAAGAGGGCCAGAGTCGGCCAGCGCACGCCCGAAACCGGGTGATCTACCCATGCCCAGGCTGAAGCTGCCGTAAGAGGCAGTGGAGGGCCGAACGCACATCCGTTGAAAAGGGTGGCGATGAGGCGTGGGTAGGGGAGAAATTCCAACCGAACCCGGAGATAGCTGGTTCTCCCCGAAATAGCTTTAGGGCTAGCCCCATGGCAGGCTGCCGGAGGTAGAGCACTGGATTTCCTAGGGGGCGTCAAAGCCTACCGAAGAATACCAAACTCCGAATGCCGGGGAGCCGATCCATGGGAGTCAGGCTGCACGAGATAAGTTGGGCAGCCGAGAGGGGAACAGCCCAGACCGCCGGCTAAGGCCCCGAAGTGCATGTTAAGTGGGGAAGGATGTGGGGCCTCGAAGACAGCCAGGACGTTGGCTCAGAAGCAGCCATGCATTCAAAGAGTGCGTAACAGCTCACTGGTCGAGAGGCCCCGCGCCGAAAATTCCCGGGGCTCAAACATGCCGCCGAAGCCGCGGGGCGCACGCAGGTGCGCCGGTAGGGGAGCATTGCTGCCGCAGGGAAGCGGGGCCGGGAGGGCCCGTGGAGCGGCAGGAAGGGAGAATGCCGGAATGAGTAGCGAGAGGGGGGTGGGAATCCCCCCGGCCGGATATCCAAGGTTTCCAGGGTGAAGCTGATCTGCCCTGGGGGAGTCGGGGCCTAAGGCGAGGCCGGGAGGCGTAGCCGATGGACAACAGGCGGAGATTCCTGTACTGCGTGGCGGCAGAACTGTGGGGACGCATGCGCGAGCCATGTGCCGGGGGCTGGAAAGCCCGGCGCAAGCGGGGCAGGCAGCGGGGAGGGAAATCCCCCCGCATGGGCCGGTGCCGCGACGCGGAGCGAAGAGAGAGTAGCGAAGCATGGGGAGCGCGTGCCAAGAAAAGCCGCTATAGCCCGCCACGTACCCGTACCGTAGACCGACACAGGTGGATGGGGAGAGGATCCCAAGGCCGGCGGGAGAAGCATTGCCAAGGAACTCGGCAAAATGGCCCCGTAACTTCGGGAGAAGGGGCGCCTGCGTGAGCAGGCCGCAGAGAAAAGGCCCAAGCAACTGTTTAGCAAAAACACAGGCCTATGCAAAACCGCAAGGTGAGGTATATGGGCTGACGCCTGCCCGGTGCTGGAAGGTTAAGGGGAGGGGTTAGCGCAAGCGAGGCCCTGAGCTGAAGCCCCAGTAAACGGCGGCCGTAACTATAACGGTCCTAAGGTAGCGAAATTCCTTGTCGGGTAAGTTCCGACCCGCACGAAAGGCGTAATGATTTGGGCGCTGTCTCGGCAATGCACCCGGTGAAATTGAAGTGCCAGTGAAGATGCTGGCTACCCGCGCCAGGACGGAAAGACCCCATGGAGCTTCACTCCAGCCCGGCGCTGCGGCCCGGCGCTGCATGTACAGGATAGGTGGGAGGCAGGGATCCCGCGGCGCAAGCCGCGGGGGAGCCGACGTTGGGATACCACCCCTGCAGCGCTGGGTCCCTAACCGGCCGCCGTGAACCGGCGGCGGGACAATGCCAGGCGGGGAGTTTGACTGGGGCGGTCGCCTCCGAAAGGGTATCGGAGGCGCCCAAAGGTCCACTCAGGATGGACGGGAACCATCTTAAGAGCGCAAAGGCAGAAGTGGGCCTGACTGCGACACCGACGGGTGGGGCAGGCACGAAAGTGGGGCTTAGTGATCCGGTGGCATGAAGTGGGACTGCCATCGCTCAACGGATAAAAGCTACCCTGGGGATAACAGGCTTATCACTCCCAAGAGTTCACATCGACGGAGTGGTTTGGCACCTCGATGTCGGCTCATCGCATCCTGGGGCTGCAGCAGGTCCCAAGGGTTGGGCTGTTCGCCCATTAAAGCGGTACGCGAGCTGGGTTCAGAACGTCGTGAGACAGTTCGGTCCCTATCCGGCGCGGGCGCAGGAAGCCTGAGAGGGGCTGCCCCCAGTACGAGAGGACCGGGGTGGACGGGCCGCTGGTGGACCTGTTGGCATGCCAATGCCACGGCAGGGTAGCCAAGCCCGGGAGGGATAAACGCTGAAGGCATCTAAGCGTGAAGCCCCCCTCAAGATGGGGCTTCCCACCCGAGAGGGGTAAGGCCCCTTGGAGAACACAAGGTGGATAGGGCAGGGATGGGAGCGCAGCAATGCGCGGAGTTGACTGCCACTAATAGGCCGAGGGCTTGACCTGGTTGCAGGCCTTCGGGGGTGTCTTGTAGCGGCTGTATGGGTTTTCCAGGGTATAGAAAAATATATTACTAAAACAACAAAGTTCCACATATGATAAAGTATGTGGAATATGTTTTATAAATTTATAGGGGAATCATACAGCGGCAGTATTGCGGTCTCCAAAACCGTTCACGGGGGTTCGAATCCCTCTTCCCCTGTTTAGAAAGCCTTGAAAATAGGGCGTTCCAGAGCGTGAGTGACCAAAAGTCCATTACCAGTTTCAGTAATAATTGGTAGTGGGCTTATTTTAATACCTGAATATGCCCATGCAGGTTTTATAAGCAGTCCCAATCCCATACCAGCAACTCCACTCTAGACAAAAAAAAGCCCCTATCCTCCCCAAAAGGCAAAAAACTAACACATAGAATACCCCCTAACTTGAAACTGCAATTTCATTGGCAATAATCAGGGGCAGGGCTTCCAGCAACTATTGTTAAATCTACCATCTAACTTTAAAAAGCCATGGGATACCAGTAAGGCATTGAAAAAACAAACGGGAAAAGGAGAAACATATCATGGGAAAACAAAACGTCACAATCAACAAAAAGGAATTTGCAGACAGGGTACATGGGAAGGGAGCACAGCCAAAAAGGCGGCATTGCAAGGCGTGGGACTGTTCTGGGATGCGCTCATGGACTGCCTTGCAGAAGGGAAAGAAGTCAATTTCTACGGGATAGGGCATTTTGGGCTGAAAACCGTCAGGGGGGGAACAGCAAAGAACCCGAAAACAGGTGAGCCATGCACTGTGCCGGAGCATAAGGCAATGAAATTTTACCCAAGCAGGACTTTGGCAGACAGAATATGTGGCGAATAGGTGCAGCAGGGAAGGCATATAAAGGAGCTTCCTGTATAATTCAAGTATAGGAAATTACAAGAAAAAAGGTTGAGAAAAAATACCTCAGAGCAAAATAAGATTATTGACTTTAGGCGGTTAGTAAAAATCTTATTGAACAGAGAGGTATCTAAAATGAATTGTAACACACAGAACGCAAAAATTGCATCCATAACTGAAAAAACTTTGATCGTTGGTATTGATGTCGGAAGTGAGACTCATTATGTTAGGGCATTTGGCTGGCGCAACTATGAGTATACAAAGAAACCGCTGGGGTTCAGCAACACAGAGGCCGGATTCCAGACATTCAAAGCATGGATACATGGCGGAGAAACACGGCAAAACTGCTGTAATCCCTGGCATGGAGCCGACAGGCCACTACTGGTTCGCCCTGGGGAAATTCCTGCAAGATAAGAATGAAGCCGGTGCATGTAAATCCCCACCATGTGAAGAAATCGAAAGAACTGGATGACAACAACCCCAACAAGAATGACCGCAAAGATCCCAAGACGACCGCTGCGCTTGTCAATGAGGGGAGGTTCTCGTACCCTTACATACCAACCGGTATTTATGCAGAGATCAGGAGCTTATCAAACCTGCGTTTCCAGACGCAGGAGGAGCTTACAAGGATCAAGAACCGGATTGCCAGATGGTTTTCTATTTATTTCCCTGAATATAAAGAATGAGCCGGTAGTCGGCAGGAATAATCACCATAGGGCATGGCGCTGTAAAGGAGCTAAGCTGACACCCTGGTTATGGGTAGGCGGGACGAAGGAAGTTAGGACCCCAAAGAAATGAGGGTGATCCTGGTAGACACGGGAGGTTCGCTGCCGTAGAAGGAGGGGCATACACAAGGCCATGTAGAACGGAAAGTGAAACGGATGGAGTCCTTTGTCCTCTGAATCCGCAGGTCTACTTTTTTATCGGCTGCCATAATAAAACCTCCTGGAAGGCTGCACTGCATGGAGAGAAATTGCAATACAACTCTTGAAATTATATTTTGTGGGGTTGTACCCGCTTGTATTATAATACATTCAAGTCAAAAAATCAACACGGGAGTATTATTGGCGTTTCAAGACAAAGGGAATCAGCATAGAGAAACCCTGGCATATTATGCCACATTTTTATCAGATGTGTGGAATAAACCACAGAAGCTGTCAGAATGGTGTGGAATCAAGAGTAGTTTTTGGATTATGATACATAGGAAATCGGTGGAAGCCGTTATTGTTACTGATACAGAAAGAAGATTCTTTCATGTGTTTAAAGGTAAAGGAAAAGGCATCGGAACAAGGTTGCAGGATTAAAATTTCAGGAGGAAAAGATGGACATGGAAAAATGAGATAAGAGAAATCCATGTGGATAAGGAAGGAATGGATATATATTGAGTTGTTCATATTCCCTTCGGGACAGAAGGAAAGATGCCCACAGTCATTATGTCCCTGGAAGCCGTTCTGAAAGAAGTGAAGCAGCGGGATTTTGTAGATATCTGGGATCAGGAACCTTATGAACGGATCAAGGAATATGGGAAAAATATTCTTTTGATACATGGCGACAGGGATTCTATCGTGCCGGTCTCTTATTCTGATAAACTGGCGGAAACCATAGACCATGTAGAATACCATGTGATCCAGGGAGCAGACCACGGCTGCCTGGGAGAAGATTTTAATTTGGCAGTTTCTTATATCCGGGATTTTTTGAAAGCAGAGCAGGATGCAGCGCAGGGATAAGAAAGCGGCAGTGTTTTAAAAGGGAAGCGCTTTTTAAACAATAAAAATGACATGATGCAGGGAGAATAGAAATGAAAACAAGACAGTTAGGAAATTTAACAGTATCGGAAGTGGGCATGGGCTGTATGGCGTTTTCCCATGGCTATGGGAAAATTCCGCCAGAGCAGTACAGCATAGAAGCTATCCAAAACGCATACCGACACGGTTGTACGCTGTTTGATACAGCGGAGATTTACAGCCCGAACCTGGCAGGAATCGGACATAATGAATGTATTGTGGGGAAAGCCCTGAAGGATGTGCGTAAAGGTGTGGCGTTTGCGACAAAGCTGTTTTTAGGCAGCTCGGAAGTCAGGTCAGAGGGTTCTGTATACCGGGCAGTCCGCAGGCATCTGGAAGATTCCATGGAACGCCTCCAGACGGATATGGTTGACCTCTATTACCTTCACAGAACAAGCGGCGGCGTAAGGATAGAGGATGTTGCTGAAGCAATGGGCCTGCTGATAGAAGATGGTCTGATCCGGGGATGGGGATTATCACAAGTAGATGTGGACATTATTGACAGGGCTCAGAATGTCACACCGCTTAGTGCGATACAGAATATCTATTCCATGGTGGAGCGGGATATGGAAAAAGCAGTGATTCCCTACTGCATGGAGCATGGCATTGGAGTGGTTCCCTTTTCTCCCATTGCCAGCGGGCTTTTATCCGGCAAGATTACAACAGAAACAAAATTCGAGTCAAATGATGATGTTAGGAACTGGGTGTCGCAGCTTTCCAGAGCCAATATAGCCGGAAACCAGCCCATCATTGACCTTTTGAAAGAATATGCGGATATGAAAAATGCCACAAGCGCGCAGATCTCACTGGCATGGATGCTGCATAAATATCCCAATGTGGTTCCGATTCCGGGATCGAAGAATAAGGAGCGCATCATTGAAAATCTGGATGCCTCCAAAGTGGAACTGACAGAAGAAGAATTCCATTCGCTGGAAGAAGCGTTGAACAAATGCAGGGTATATGGACACAGAGGATTTAACAGATAGCAGAAAGGAGTGTATATGGAAATGAAGAAATTAGGTTTTGGACTGATGCGTCTGCCGCAGACGAATCCGGAGGACTGGTCGAGTGTGGACATGGAAAAGACAAGAGCCATGATAGACAGATATATGGAGGCAGGATTTACTTACTTTGATACGGCCTATGTCTATCACGGAGGAAACAGCGAGAAAGCCTTTGGCGAGCTGGTAGCAAAACGCTATCCGAGAGATTCCTATACCATCACCACCAAGATGCCGGTATTCATGACGAAAACACCGGAGGACTATGAGAGGATATTTGACGAGCAACTGGAGCGGTGCCGGGTAGATTATTTTGATTATTACTTCCTTCATGCCATGGGAAGGTCCGTGTATGGGGCGGTACAGGAGCAGAAAGGTTTTGAGTTTATGGTACGCAAAAAAGCAGAGGGAAAGATACGGCATATCGGATTTTCTTACCATGATGATGCGGATATGCTGGACCGTATCCTGACTGACCACCCGGAAACAGAACTGGTGCAGCTGCAGCTCAATTACATAGACTGGGAGAATGAAAGTGTACAGTCCCGTAAATGCTATGAAGTCTGCGTAAAGCATGGCGTGCAGGTAACGGTTATGGAGCCGTTAAAAGGCGGCGCTCTGGTGCGTCTGCCGGAAGCGGCAGAGGATATCTTGAAAGAAGCCAATCCAGATGCAGGGAACGCTTCCTGGGGAATCCGTTTTGCAGCCTCTCTGGATCAGGTGATGGTGGTATTAAGCGGCATGAGTGATCTGGAACAGGTGGAGGAAAATATCAGCTATATGAAGGATTTCCAGCCTTTGACGGAAGGAGAAAGGGAGACCATAGCAAAGACTGTTCAGATCATAGGTGACAGCATTGCCATTCCGTGTACTGCCTGCCGCTATTGTACTTCCGGCTGTCCGAAGAAGATTGCCATCCCGGAATATTTTTCCCTGTATAATAACCAGAAGCAGTTTGGACTGCTGGCAGGGCTTGCCACTACATACGGAAATCTGACGGCAACCCACGGAAAACCGGAGGACTGTATCGGGTGTAAACAGTGCGAGAACCACTGCCCGCAGCATTTACCTATTGTGGAGAATCTGAAGCTGGTGGCGGAGGCATTTCAAATGTAACCTCATATGGCGCAAAGAACAAAAAGGTTGGAAGGCAGCATGTAGAAAATAGTGGAAGGAGAAATATGTCATGGCAAAGTTAGTAGCGTTTTATTCCCGCGAGCAATGAGCCAAGCAGCCGCGCTTGCGCGGATATTTGGCGAATGCCGCGAGGGTTGAATGGAAAGAACAAGCCAGGTTATGCCCCGTAGCTTGCTGCGAGGTATTTGACTTGCTTATCTAGGAGGGCAGGCAATAGACCTGTTTAATGCGTTATTATGGAGAAAAGGCAATAGATGTTAAATAGACCTGTTTAATGCGTTATTATGGAGAAAAGGCAATAGATGTTATTTTGCCACGCCATGAGCAGGGTTTAGTCCATGTGGCAGACGGATATGCCCGTTCCACAGGAAAAGTGGGTGTCTGCCTTGTAACAAGCGGACCGGGAGACACCAATCTTGTTACGGGTATTGCCACTGCAAATTATGACAGTGTTCCGCTTGTATGCTTTACGGGGCAAGTGCCAACCAGCCTTATTGGGAATGATGCTTTTCAAGAAGCAGATATCGTAGGCATTACAAGAAGCATCAGCAAATATACGGTAACTGTACGAAAAAGAGAGGATTTGGCAGAAACAATCAGAAAGGCTTTTTATATTGCAAAAACAGGAAAGCCGGGAGTAGTTGTTGTTGATTTGCCAAAGGATGTCTAGAAAGCATATGGCAGCGACATCTATCAAAAGGAAATTACTGTAAGAGGTTATAAGCCGAATACTTCCGTCCATATGGGGCAATTAAATAAAGCATTAGATATTTTGAGCCATGCGAAGAAACCTGTTTTTTTGATAGGCGGCGGGGTTAATATTGCCCATGCAAATAAAGAAATGACACAGCTTGCAGAAATGACGGGCGTTCCCGTTATTACAACTATTATGGGAAAAGGGGCAATTCCGACGACAAATGATTTATATGTTGGAAATATAGGCATTCACGGAAGTTATGCAGCCAATTCTGCAATCAGTAAATGTGATGTCCTTTTCTCAATAGGAACAAGGTTCAATGACCGTATTACTGGGAAAACCGAAGAATTTGCAGCAGAAGCAAAGATTATCCATATAGATATTGATACAGCATCTATTTCCCGTAATATTACTCCGGCGGTTAAAATTCGTCGACATTTAACCGCCGGAGTAATATTATTGTTGACGTTCCAATCGTAGCTGATGCGAAAAAGGCGGTATGCAGATGAACATTCAAGAAATGGCGACTGCCATTGTTTATGAATTGCCTATTATTATCTGTATATTGAATAATGGATATTTAGGGAATGTACGGCAATGGCAGGAGATGTTTTATGACAGGCGTTATTCAAGTACCTGTATGCGTTACCGAAGAAGTTGTGAAACAGGATGTAATACCCAGAATCACTGCTGTCCAGAATATACGCCTGACTTTATAGCATTGGCAGAAAGCTACGGGGCGAAAGGCATCCGTGTTACAAAACCAGAGGATATAAAAACAGCTTTGATAAGTGCAAAGCAGAGTACGAAAACGCCTACGGTAATTGAATTTATCATAGACAGAGAAATCAATGTTATGCCGATTGTCCCGCCAGGGAACTCCCTTAATGACATGATGAAATAAGCCTTGCGGTGGGTTGTGCTTGCACAAGCCAACATAAGGTGCATGACAGGACTTTTGAACAGATAAAAAAATAGTTAAGCAGGAGCGTTGAAGTGATTAAAGTGGTAGATTATACCGATACGCCGCTCCACATGAAGGAAATTTTAGTTGTTAACGTTAATCATTGTTCGGATGCAGATATATCGGAATTATTTCGTATTTCAAAAGTATTTGGAATTACAGTCATTGATTACGATGGTTCAACGGTTCTTCTGGAATGTACGCAGACAGAGAACAAGAATGATGATTTAATCATCCTGCTTGCCCGAAGTGCAGGCAGGAAACCCTAATTAATGCAGAGAGATGGAATATCTCAATTATCAAAGAGCCGGACGCATAGACGCAGAGCCGATAAATTTATGGAATAGATATCATATGTTCATCGGCTTTATATTTTCTCCTTTGTAATAATACTGATTTTGATTTAGAACAAAATGCTTTCATGATAAAAAATCAACGCTTATCTATAATTTTATCAATCAAGCCAAAATCCATTGCTTCTATTGCCGTCATATAATTATCACGTTCCGTTGCAATAGCAATCTCATCAATACTTTTACCTGTATTTTCTGATAAAATGGTATTTAATCGCTTTTTGCTTTTTTGTATGTGGTCAGATGTAATTTTTATATCGGTTGCCTGCCCTTGAATCCCATTTCCATGAATAGCAGGCTGATGTATCATAATTTCTGCATTAGGCAAAGCAAGACGTTTTCCTTTTGTGCCTCCTGCCAATAAAAAGGCTCCAAAACTTGCAGCAAGACCTATACATATTGTTGAAACATCGCATTTGATATATTGCATTGTGTCATAAATAGCAAATCCCGCCGAAACAGAACCGCCTGGACTATTTATATATAACTGAATGTCTTTTCCTGGGTCTTGTGATTCTAAAAATAGCATTTGTGCAATAATCAAACTTGCTGAAACATCACTTATTTCTTCTCCTAAAAAAACAATTCTGTCGGACAATAGTCTTGAAAAAATATCATAACTTCGTTCTCCTCGACTTGTCTGTTCAATAACATACGGAATTGTACTCATGCTGCCAATTTACCCCCTGCTAAATAATATATAAATGAGCATCCATCAAACGAACTCATCATGCATATCTTCGATTGTTTAGGATAGAACACACCGTTTTTTCGATAAATATTAGGCGTACATTCATATAACTGTTTAAAAGCTAATGTGAAAGCTTGCTGTGAATCATAATGTGCTTCATAAGCAATTTCAACAATGGGCTGCTCTGTTTCTACAAGTTTTTGAGCAGCCAAAGTCAGCCTACGTCCCTGTATGTATTTATAAACCGTACATTTTGTTTCTTCAGTAAAAATTCTGGCTATATAGAATTTTGAATAATTTAATGCATTTGCTATTTTATCAAGCGACAAATCCTCGTTAATGTGCGTTTCTATATAGTCTACTATTTTTTCTACAATTGTATTATTGTTCATATATGACACCCCTTTCCTCATTTAATATAACATAACTTTTTAAAATTATCTTAATAGAAATTGCCCTAATTAGAAACCAGAAAAGCGACAGAATATAATCCTGCCGCCTCGGTCGGTTCGCTGCTTGAGTGCCACTGGCACTCGCTCACCCCCATGTGCCTATCGGTTGTTCTTCTTCGGCAGGTACAGTTAAGCACGGTATTAAGTAATCTCCTTGCCGCTCGTATTTGCCGCCCAATTCCTCAAAAATCGTCTTTGCCATTGTCTGTTACCGCCACATTCTTTTTATTTTGAATGTCCGCAAAATCCGTCCTACATCGGTCAGTGTATGGGGGCAGGAGACACCGAGGCGGCGGATTAAAGCATCCAATTGACTGCGTAAAATTATTTTTCTTGTCAAAGTTCATGGGATATCATGTTGTAGTGAACATTTACAGTTGCAGACTTGTTATAGTTCGTTTTGATTGATATAATATTATGGTACGTTGGGTAGTCAGATATGTTTGAATATATGGCAGCACAGGAAAGCGAAAAAATAGAACGTATCACTTCGGTGGGTACGGCGGATATCTAAAAAAATCAGATTGAGGGCGCAAAATATTTTAGATTAGGAGGTTTTTGCTATGGCATATAAGATACTCATTGTTGATGATGAAAAAATGCTGACTGAATTATTATCAAGCCACTTGCAGGATTGTGGATATGAGACTTTTGTAGCGGAAGATGCAGAGCAGGCAATATCAATGCTGAATACATATCCAGATTTAATTTTGCTTGACATCAACATGCCCGAAATGGACGGATTGGAGCTATGCAAGATTATCCGTAATAATGTCACCTGCCCTATTTTGTTTTTGACAGCTCGGATTACAGAACAGGACAAGGTAAACGGTTTGCAGGTCGGCGGCGATGACTACATAACCAAGCCTTTTAGTTTAAAAGAATTGACCGCAAGGGTGGCGGCTCACCTGCGGAGGGACGAGAGAAGCAAGTGTACTCCTAAAATCGTATCTTCACAAGGCTTAATTGTAAATCTTGCTGAACGCAAAATTTTTTATGGAGAAAGGTCGCTGAACTTATCAAATCGTGAATTTGATATTGTCGAGTTTCTGATGAGTAACGCTAACCAGATATTTGATAAAGAACGGATATACGAAGCCGTATGGGGCTTTAATGCTGAGGGCGACAGCAATGTTATTAAAGAGCATATCCGAAAAATCAGAAATAAACTGACTGAAGCTACGGGCAAGGAATATATAGAAACAGTTTGGGGGATGGGATATAGATGGAAAAAATGAAGAAAGTAAAATCTATTAAAAGTGCATTTATCTGGACGGTTGCCATTACAATGATAATTGTTTTTACATCCTCTGCTTTGACAATTTATATCTGTTATCGTATGCAGAAGAATATCCTCCCCGACTCACAGGAAATTTGGCTGCATACACAGACTATTATGGCAGACGGGACAGTATCTGAGGCAAAGCAAAGATTGATACTTGATAAACCTTCTAAAATGTCTATACTTGCCCTCGATAAAGCGGAAGAAGAAAAGTTAGGGGATACAGAATTTACAATAGAGAGAATAGAATCCAGCTTCTCCGCACTTCGCCCGAAACAACAGTTACGATATAGAGCAATAAGCATTTCTATGGTAGGGCTTCCTTTTATCTATTCAGTTATAGGAATCATGTTATGTGCATGGTGGTTTTATAGGAAAAAGCTATCGCCGCCAATTCAGGTTCTTGCAGATGCAACAAAGCATATTAAGGGGCAAGACCTTGATTTTATGGTTGCTTATAACAGTAACGATGAATTAGGCAGGCTCTGCACAGCTTTTGAAGAAATGCGGCAAGTTTTGTATGATAACAACCGACAGCTATGGAATATGATTGAGCAGCGGAAAATTTTACAGGCATCAGTGGCACATGACATCAGAAATCCGATTGCGATTATAGAGGGCTATGTCGAATATATGCAGCAATGCTTTACAAATGGAAGTCTGAATGATGAGAAATTGCAGCATACACTATCCAACCTTGCGATAACCTCAAAACGGCTTGAGCGTTATACAGACTATATTCGTGATTTGAATACCATTGAAGAAACCGAAACAAAGTATTCTGTCGTTCAGTTGCCAGATTTTTTGAAAAATGCTACAGAAAGCCTTTCACTTATTGCAGGACAGCATAGCCTGGAGATTGAATATCATTCTACCGTATCCGAATGTCAAGTAAAATTAGATGAGCAAATATTTTACCGTATTGTTGAGAATATCTTTTCTAATGCCATTCGATATGCTAATAGCAAAGTGAGTTTCCTATACACATTTATTGATGATGTACTTACTATATCCATTACAGACGACGGCAAAGGATTTTCAAAGGCAATGCTCCGCAAAAAGAATACCTTTCTTTATTCTGAGGATGAAACGGGTGAACATATGGGATTGGGATTGGCTACAAGCCGTGTCCTTAGCCAGAAACACGGCGGATGTTTAGAACTTTCAAATGTTACACCGAGTGGAGCTTCTGTAACAATTAAACTTGCAGTCAACAAAGTGGGGTGATATTTTATTTAGAGTAAAAAGTGATTGACAAAGAGGCAAATCAAGGTTTATTTTGGAGGAATTAAAATGGATAAGAAAAAAATAATGAATTGGGTAATTTATGCGGTTTATAAATTTGTTGCAAAATAGATAAATTCCCGTTTACCGAGCAACATAAATACATAAAGAGTAAGACACATAAGACGCAGAACCAGCAGGCTTGTGAGAAATCACAGTTTGTTGGTTTTTCTTATCTTATAGGAAATACCGTGTTACTGTGAAGTGCTAAAGTATATGGATTTCCTATAAGATAAAAACAATATGCGCACTCGCACAAGAGGTAAAATATTGCTTCGCAATTGTGCTCGGCGCAGCAAAGTGCCCAAGCCCCTCATGAGTGAGGGGTGGGGGAGCAGAAGTGGGCTTGTCCACTTTGTTCTGTAATTTTCTATTCCTTGACCACATTTTGACATTTGGCTTTTATAATTGAAATACATCAAACATGACAGGAGGATAAACAATGCGAAAACGAATATTATCATTAGTTATGATTTGCGGCTTGCTATTCACTACGACAGCTTGCGGAAATTATAACATAGAGGACGGAAAAGCTCCCCCGCAAAACACGGAAGAAAATCCATTCACAAAATCAGAGGAAGATGGCTCTTTAGGTTTTCTCAGCCACGAGGAAGCGAGTCCCACCAGAGCGGATGACCAGAGTGTTTTACCGTATGAGTATAACGGCGGAGAATTTACCTTGGACTATCAGTTTGTATCAGAGGGAAAATTGGATAACATAGGCTTCCTGCTCTTTTTGGACGGAAAGCCACAGGCATACAAGGTGAATGATACGAGGGCGGAATATGAGTATCTCCATTGTTTCCAAACATCAGAAAAACACGAAGAAAAATTTCCGTTTGTGTTTACACCGAACACGGGAAAAAAAGGTGATACCCTAAATATTACAATCATGAGCATTACCAATCCCGCTTTCCAACCCGATATGAAAGAAACATCAAGTTATGGCTGGTATCACCAACACCTTGAAAGAGTGCTGAAACTGCATTTTAATGAGGATGCTCCAGACAGCGATATCTTTTATGGAGAAAAGGAAAATATTTTTCGTGATGTCAGCGTTGCAGAAGAAAAAATCACTTCCTCCTTTATTGAGAATGAGCTTGTGAAAAACGGTTGGGATGGAATTACTATGGATACATTGGATAGCGGCGTTTATTCGACTATTTCCTATGATGGCGAATTAGTGTATGACAATATCAATCTTACCAATAAAGACACGCTTACAGTACGTTACACGATTTGCGGAACGCCGGGTACAAGGTATGGCATATCATTTTTCTTAAATCATAAGCCTATATCGTTTGATACAGTGATTTCATACGATGCAACATTAAGCAAAGGAAATGTGTGGATAATTGAAGCCATCATAGACACCTCTAAATTAGATGACTTCAATACTTTCTATGCGGTAGCTGTTGCAGCAGGCAATGATTGTTCTACAAATAAGACAGGCTCAATTTTGCTTTATAAGGAGGACTGAAAAATGAAAATGAAATTTATGTGCATTATGCTTATACTTGCTTTTGTTCTTAATCTGTCAGCTTGTGGTAACAGTCAGGAAAATGTGAATAGTTCTGAAAACGGAATCTCCATAGATGCGCCACAATCCGAAGAAGATAACACATCGGAAAAAACAGGAAGCGAAAGCAGCGGCAATAATAAGTCCAACCCACAGAATCGTGATACAGATAAAAACACTATGGATGTTGGCACAGTGGATGGCTCGGCTTTCTCTGGAAAGGTCAGCGGCTGTTATTACGCTGATGGCAATCGGATTATTGTTGCAGCCGATAAACTCTATCTTTATGATACTGGGAAAAGCGAGACTATAGCAAGTGCGGATATTTTTTTGAATGAGTTATGTGTGCAGCCTTATTCGGACGGATATTTCATTGTCGGCGAAGAAAATAACAGCGGCAGCACGGGTTCATTTGCAACGGCACAAAGCAGTAATGGAGTAAAAGGATACCTATTGAATAAGGATTTTGTTGTTGAGAATACGATTTCCTTTCGTGAACTGGTAAATGATGATTCTGTCCTCCAAATGGCGAGTGTCGCCATTTCACAGGACGGAAAACAAATCGCTTTCGGCGGATTACAAGGACTTTATCTCTATGATACTTCTTCCCAAAAGGTACATGCCATTCTGAACTATTCCGAAAATGGCAGGGCAAATAATATGGAGATTGTAACGATGGATAGTCTTGCATTTACGGGAGATAAAACTTTAACTTATGTAGGCATGGGAATAAGCTCTAATGGCGGGGATGGAGTCTCTGTTTATGGAACAGTATCTACAGACAATGCAAATCTTAGTATCACCCAAAAAGCCGATTATGAAGTGGATGTTGAAGAAGTACAAAAGGGCGGGAACTTACTTGTCATGCCCCAGAGCTTTAACAAAAATAATGGAACGCTGCTAATGCTTGATACTGCATCTAGCACAGAAAAAAAGATTACATTCTCAGGCAGCAGCGAAGGAAAAGACGGGGTTTTCTGCTCTGAGCAAGGTAAATATGTTGCTACTTCCATTTTGGGAGAAGCCAGCGTAACAATAAATATTTATGATACAGCATCGGGAAAGGTTATCCATACTGAAACAGTCAAGGATAACAACAGTACTTATTTCCAGCGTGTCCCGCAGATTTTAATTTTGGATGAATCAGGCGCCTGTATCGTTGTGCTTGGGCGAGGTATTAGTGAAGTAAGCACCTTGATAACAACATTTGGCTTTAAGGGGTAATTATCTATGAAAGTATCATTTCAGAATATTTCAAAACAGTATAAAGGTAAATATGCCTTAAAGAATTTTACCACTGAACTCTCGGAGGGTGTCTATGGACTTTTAGGGGCTAACGGTGCAGGAAAAACAACGCTGATAAATATATTTGTCGGCATTTTGGACAGCGATAATGGAACTGTTTTGATAGACGGTCAAGATGCAAAAAAAATGGGCAAAGACTTTTTATCAAAAATCGGATATATGCCGCAATACCCTATCTTCTATCGGGATTTTACGGTAATGGATTTCCTGTTATATATGTGTGCGTTAAAAGGAATCCCTGCGGAACAAGGAAAAGAACGGGCTTTGGAGCTTCTGGGCATTGTCAACCTTTTAGATGCGAAAGATAAAAAGATTGGCGCACTTTCTGGTGGTATGCGGCAGAGAGCCGGCATTGTCCAGGCAATGTTAGGCGACCCTAAAATCCTTATTTTAGACGAGCCTACAGCAGGACTTGACCCAAGTGAACGCATCCGCTTTCGCAATTTGATTTCACAGTTTGCACAGGGACGGACGATTTTGCTGGCTACCCATATCGTTTCTGATGTCGAGTGTATTGCAAAAGAGATTATTATTCTAAAAGAAGGCGCTTTGATTACCCAAGGAACTACCGACGTATTAGAACAGAGTATCTATGGTAAAGTGTGGGAAGTGACAACAAACGCCAAAGAGGCTGCCTGCCTTAGCAACAAATATTATGTCAGTAATATGAAGCAGCAGGGCGAAAATTTTTCAGTAAGGATTGTAAGCGATAGCACGCCCGAAACAAACGCAGTAAAAGCTTCCCCTAACTTGGAAGATGTATTTTTATATTATTTCCGCGGGCAATGAGTCAAGCGCCGTGCTCGCACGAGCATTTGACGAATGCCGCGAGAGTCGAAAGACATTGGAGAGAAAAAATGACACGCTTAATCAGATATGAATTTTACAAATTGTTTTGCAAGCGGTCAATACTTGTTGTACTTATTCTGTTCAGCGTAATAAACCTGTTCAAAATAAATAATGAATTTCATTCCTATTCCTACTTGGCAGACGGGAGAGACAGCCGCAGTTGGAACAGCGTGTATTGGCAGCTCTATGAAAAATATCGTGGAGAGATAACTACCGATAAAATCAATCATCTTCTTGACCTATATCAGCCGTTAGCAGATGCTACGGCTGATATGACGGCAAGCACAGACACAGATGACCCGAATACGATGACGGGAAATATATATAGTGACGAAAACATCTTAGAAAAATACTATGTACTGCCTATGGAATATTTCTATAATTATCGGACCTATGCTTCGGAAGTGGCAAAAAAGGCAAAAGAAAATGCTGCATTTTACAAGGAACAAGGACTTAACTTTGAAGTGCGTAAAAACAGTGTAATTTACAATCTTTATTCTGGACGGAATATACCAGCTTTTGCCTATCAGGAAATGTATAACTATTATTTAAACTATGATTTTTCAAATATATTGGTTTTGTTACTTTGTTTATATGGGATTATCAGCACTTTCGTCTATGAAAAGGAAACGCAGATGGATATGCTGTTACTGACGAACCCTAATGGCGGTAAAAAAACCGTATTCGCTAAAATTGTTGCAGTTACGTTGTTTGTAATAAGTGTTGTAATATGGTTTTCCGTGCTGGATTATCTTGGCTTTTCCTTTTCATTTGGAACAATGGAAGGATATAATCTTCCTTTGTATGCCATCAGCAATTTCAGTACGGCTGCGGTAAACTGCAATTTGTGGCAATATGTAGTTCTATCCGCAATTACAAAAGCAATCGGCATATGGACTATGAGTATGCTATTCCTATTGATTTCCATGTTTTGGCGTAACGCTCTTATCCCATTTGTCGCTGACTTTGGAGCAGCCTTATGTTTGATTATTGCAGGTGCGTCACAGAGTTATTCAAGCAATATTTGGCTAAAGATAATAAACCCATACTCGCTGCTCACGAACCGCATTCTGTTCGGTAAGACGGAATTTATCGGTTTTGCGGGCTATCCAATACAAAGTTTTTTGGCAGCTATTATTTTTGCCGTAACAGTGGGAATGGCTGTAATAACGGTAATGGTTATACTTTCTAAAAAGAACTGCCATTACCGGGACAGGAGGATAAAATGTCTGGATTCATGTACGAAATAAAAAAGATAATGCTCCACCAAAAAGGGCTTTGCTATATCGTCCTTGTTCTATTACTTGGCACCATTTGGCTCGTTGCATCAGACAATCCTTATAATAGTGCAATGGAACAGTACAAAAGTGAATATGAATGGTATCTTGAAAAGGTAAATGGATACTGTACTGATGAATCCTCTCTCTATCTGGAACAGGAGGCAGAGAGAATTGCAGAAGCCAAGGGGAAAAAAAGCTATCTTTTGGAAAGCTACTATGATGGCAAAATCAGTGAAAGCGAATATAAGAAGGAGAGCCAAGAAATTGGAAAGGTTCTGGAACATCAGAACGGATTTGAGGTCGTTTATCAGCAATATCTCTACACCTGCGAAAATGAAAAAAACCGTTATTTTCTTCAAACAAACGGATGGACGGGGCTTCTTGGCGGAGGTACGCTTAATTTTGTCCTGTTCCTTGGCATTTTGCTGATTGTTACGCCCGTATTCTGTTCCGAGTATAGCTGCCAGATGGACGCTTTGATTTTGACCTCAAAAGAGGGGCGGAAAAGCTCTTTGCATAAGCTGCTTATTGTTATTTCGGGCGTCCTCTTGATGTGCGTAAGCATATCGCTCATTGAATACGGATTTTACAGCCTCAAATATGGACTGCCTAATGGGAATTATCCCATCCAAAGCCTTAGTTACTTTGCAGGCAGCAACAAAAGCATAACTTTATTCGAGGGATATGTATATATAGGATTGCTCCGTCTTTTTGGCAGCGTGTTTTTAGCAATGCTTCTTATGTTTATTTCTGTTTTGGCGAAAAAGTATGCGGTGACCCTGCTTGCAGGTGCAGTATCGGTCATTATTCCCTATGTAGGTCTATCCAAAACAATTATTTACCGTCTGCCGCTGCCTTTGCCATTTCTGCTCGGAACAGACTTTTTTGCAGGAGATATTGTTTCAAATGATGCTTTTACAGGTGATGAGAAAATTGTTTTTGCAGAGATTCATACTATTACACTGCTGATTTTGTTTTCAGTATCCGTATTCTTATGTATTTTGGCTGCCGCTTGGATTTTATGGAGCAATTCTAACAAATGGCAAATGAAAACAAGGAAAATGCGAAATGTACCGGCTCTTGCTATCATACTTAGTTTCGTATTGACAATGACAGGATGTTCAGATAACAGAAAAAGCCAGAATTTTATTTATAATTCATCGGCGGAATATGATTGTATGGGCTATGAAATAACACAGGACGCAGAAACTTTTGACTATTATCTTAAAAATGCTTCCACGGGAGAAATGCTTCATTTAGTACGCTCACCTATGTTTGGGGCGTTTTCTGATGAAGAAAAGGTTTGTGCGTTTTGTGTATGTCCACCATATCTATATTATACGACATCGGTTACGGAAAGCTATGTGAACCGTATCGGAAACTATAACAGCAGCATAACAAAGGTGTCGGTAGTAGAACTTAATTTAGATACCTTTGAGGAAAAAATCGTTTTTGAACAGATTACAAATTCTGGTCGTTCCCTCTTTGGCATTGATTATGAGACGGGTGATAAATGGAAGTTTTTAGAGTTCCATCATGATTTTTTCATAAATAATGACAGCATATTTTTTATTGGCAATGATGGTATAACAGAAGTAAACCGTTTCACGAAAGGCATTACAAAATTTGACATCCCTACAAGTGGAAATATCTCATTCGATGGAGAAAACATTTTTTACAAAAATGAGCAATCGGTATTAACAAGGTATCATGTTCTAAGCGGCGAAACTTTTACTTATGAAAAAGTAGTTGCGTATGATTTCTGCATGGATGAGCAGTCGATTTATTATATATCCAGAACAGACGGAAACCGTGTATATTCCTGCAACAAGGATGGGAACAACAAAAGATTGATTAGCGATACGCCCGCAATGTCGGTTACTTGTGATGCTGGCAGCATTTATATATTAGCAAAAGAAAGCGGGGAGAACATCGTTTTATCAAAAAGTCGTTGAATAATGCCTGATTCTTGACCAGTTTTTGACTTTCCTATGAAACAATATATTTTGGAAAAAGGAATGAGGAACAAATGCGGCAATGGATAAAAAACAACACAGAAAGAGAAAAAAACTCAGGAAGAGAAAAAAGATCAAACGGCTTGTGATAGCTTATCTGCTCAGGGCAGTCGTTATACTGATACCAGTAATAATGATGATACTTATGGTTTGCGGCTGTCTTTACATATGCGAAAAGTTTACAAAGGAAGATGAAAAAACAGATATATGCACAGATATAGATACCAATACATATACAGATACAAACGCTGGCAATGGCGCTGCTCCTATTACTTCAACAGCTGACTACGCTTCAAAGTTTTGCGTCATCATAGATGCAGGACATGGCGGAAGTGACGGTGGGACTGTCAGTGGAAAGATTATAGAAAAGGATATTAACCTTTCGGTTGCATTGAAGTTAAAAACGATTCTGGAGGATAACAATATTGAAGTTATTCTGACCAGAAACTCCGATGAGAAGATGAGCCTTGCACAGCGGACTTCTGTTGCAAACGACTCCAATGCAGATTTTTTTATCAGCCTTCATTGCAACTATTATGAAGATGATGCGCAGATCGCAGGTTTGGAATGTTATTACAATAGTCCAGACGCAACGGAAAGCAAAGCATATGCAGAAAGCATAATCCATGCAGTTTCGCTAAGCAATGACGTGAAAACGAGGGATGCAAAAACCGAAAACTATTATGTTTTGCGGAATACTCAAATACCTGCTGTTTTGGTGGAAATGGGATTTCTTTCAAATTATTCTGAGAGCCAAAAGCTGTTAAGTGACGACTATCAGGAAATCTTGGCACAGAGAATGGCAGAGGGAATTTTTAACAAGATAAAGGGAGATGAAAACTCATGAAGAATCATTCAAAAGGCAATAACAATAAAAACGAGATAGAACTGTTATTGAGAAAAGCGCTTAGAGTAAAACAAAAACCCAGCCAAGAATTAAATGACTCTATTATTCGTCAATACGAAAAAAATATTGAGCAAAGAAAAATTAATGTTAAAAGGCTTTAGCAGCTCCCTCCTGCTATCGGAAGTGCAGGCAAAAAGTTTTGATTAAGCCAAAAAATATACAAGTACCAGTCATCAAAGAGCCAGACACTTTAGATGCAGAGCCAAGGAACGTGTGGGCAATTATATTATTCCGGCATTTAACCGCCGGAGTAATATAAATGGGGACAGGAAAAGTTGAACAACCTATACTATCAAAAATATGCTTTTATGACACCATAAAGCCGGGGGAATATAAATTAATTTGACACAGAAACTGGTGTCAGGGATGAAAGATTTTGGCACAAAGATGGATATGGGTATTATTTCTTATATAAAGGCGGAAGCAAAAGTAATTCGTGAAAGAGATCCTGCAATCAAAAGTAATCTGGAAATTATCCTATATCCCGGATTCAGGGCGGTTTTGTATTATCGGCTGGCACATAAGCTGTATCGGTCATCTCCAAAGCATTAGGCGAAGGGGACCAGGAAAAGGGGAAAAAGACGGCATCGGCCGCACTGGTGCTGGCTTTTCTGGCATGGGTACTGGTGTCTTTTCTGGAAGTGTCAGCTATGAGGCCGTATTTCAGGTGGCAGTCTGGAGGGAATGGGACGATTATGGACTATGGGATTCCTTATCTGCGCATATGTATGCTCGGTTCCCTGGGAATGATGGGACAGTGGGTATTTGACCGCTTTGTCATGGCAAGCGGCAAATCGTCCCTGTTTTTATTTACACTTTCAGCTGCATCCATTACGAATTTGGTTTTAGATCCGATTCTTATTTTTGGGTATTTTGGCATTCTGGCAATGGGAACGGCTGGAGCCGCCCTCGCAACGGTAATCGGGCAGTGGGTTGGGTGTTTTGCCGGATATGGGATCAACTGTCGGCGGAATCGGGAGATACCTATCCATTTTACGGCAAAGGTGGATAAAGGCTGCATGGCGGCTATTCTAAAGGTAGGAATTCCCAGTACACTGGTGCAGGCTGTTTCTTCGGTACTGGCCATCTATGTAAACTCCGTTCTTATGGTTATTACTCCAACAGCAGTTGCGGTGTACGGTGCCTGTGTAAAGATTCAGGGGCTTGTGACGGTGGGGGTGAACGGCATGGGAAGCGGGCTGATCCCCATCGTAGCTTACAACTACGGCGCAAAAAAGCCAAAGAGAATTTTGCAGATGGGCGATGCTTTATTCTGTGATATTTTACAGTATATTTTTCCTGATAATGGAGGTTTTTCCGGAATGGGTGCTGTTATTGTTTGATGCTTCTTTGGAAATGCTTTCCATCGGTGTAACGGCACTTCGGATCTTGGCGGTAAGCCATCTTCTTTCCAATGTATGTCTTATTTACTCGGCAGCATTTCAGGGACTTGGACTGGGAGTACAGAGCATGTTGCTTACGTTGGGCAGGCAGGTGGTCTTGCTGGTGGTATTTATTGCAGCCTTATCTCATTTTGGAAATCTGGCGTTGATCTGGCTGGCATTTGTACTGGCAGACAGATGCTTGTTTGGTGAATGACTTTATAATTGAGAAATCTGCAAGGATTCATTCCGAAATTGTTTATTTTTATGTTAAAGCCATGTTATCTGTGTCCGGTATCCTTATCATAGGCATCAGGATAGAACAGCAGGATGGGGGAGAAAACGCGGAGAAATGTAAGGAACTGTTCAGAAATTTTAGATAATCAGGAGGAAAAATCATGAAGACAAGAGAAATCAGACAGGAGTATTTGACAGGAGAAAGGGCATTATTTCAGGGAGAGAATTTGAAAATCTACGACAGCATTTTTGCAGATGGAGAGTCGCCGCTGAAAGAGAGCCATGATATCGAACTGGAGGGCTGCATGTTCAAATAGAAATATCCCTTCTGGTATGCGAAGAATATTACCGCCAGAAATTGTACCTGGTTTGAGATGGCCCGTGCAGGGGTATGGTATACAGACAATATCACGGTGGAAAACGCAGTGATCGAGGCCCCGAAGAATTTCCGTCGCTGCAGGGGCGTAAATTTACAAAACGTAAATTTTCCCAATGCGGCCGAAACACTTTGGAGCTGTGATGACGTGGTACTGGAGCATGTTTCTGCAAAAGGCGATTACTTTGCAATGAACAGCCAGAATATGGAGCTGCGGGATTTCCAGCTGGTGGGCAACTATTCCTTTGACGGGGTAAAGAATATGGAGATTCATAATGCCCGGATGCTTTCCAAGGATGCTTTCTGGAACAGTGAAAATGTGATGGTATATGATTCCTTCATTTCCGGGGAATATCTGGGCTGGAACGCAAAGAATCTGCATTGATTAACTGCACCATTGAGAGCCTGCAGGGGATGTGCTACATCGATCATCTGGTTATGAAAAACTGTAAGCTTCTGAACACTACACTGGCTTTTGAGTATTCCACGGTGGATGCAGAAATCACAGGAAAGATTGACAGTGTGATGAACCCTTCCAGCGGTGTGATCCGGGCAGACAGCATCAATGAATTGATCGTTGAAAAGGATAAGGTCGATCCATTGAAGACAAAGATCATATACAGAAGAAAACTGAAGGAGGCGGTATGAGCCTGTTTTTGAAGGGAATTCTGATCGGGCTGCTCTTTGGCGTACCTGTGGGGGTTTTTGGGCTGGCCATAGTGTCAGATTTTTTTCTGGAATACCAGACGGTTATCCATTTGGCAGGAGGAGGCATTGTCCTGTTGATGGGAATCCGTCTGCTTTTCCGAAAAGGAGGGGCGGCGGAAGTTCCGGCAGTGTCAGGGATATGATGCGGGAAAGTCCGGTAGTGCTTCAAATGAGCGACTATTCCGGCTTTGAAAAGGTAGGTCCTCTGGGAACAAGCCTTCCCGCAAGTGGGATGTGAAAGAGCAGGAACTGCCTATGTGGGTGGCAGATATGGATTTTCAGACAGCGCCGGAAATTCAGGAGGCAATCAGGGAAAGGGCAGCCCATGGCGTATTTGGCTATTCCATTGTGCCGGAAGAATGGTATCAGGCTTATATGGGCTGGTGGGAGCACAGGCATGGTTTTTCTATGGAAAAGGAGTGGCTTGTGTTCTGTACAAGAGTAGTTCCGGCCATTTCCAGTATGGTGCGCAAGCTGACAACACCAGGAGAAAATGTACTGGTTCAGACGCCGGTTTACAATATATTCTTCAATTCCATTGTGAATAACGGAAGGAATATTATGGAAAGTCCATTGCGCTATGATGAAAATGCCTATCAGATGGATTTTGAAGATTTGGAGCGGAAACTTTCCAATCCCCAGACCACGCTGATGATTTTGTGCAATCCCCACAACCCGGTGGGAAGAATCTGGAACAGAGACTAATGCGTTATAATAGGACAAGGTTAAGAAAGCCGCATAAATGCTGGGTTTTCGCTGATTTTGTCAAAACTAAAACACAGGGAATCCGGCGGCAGATTGACCAAATACATAGGAAAGGAAAGTTTGCTATAAGGGTTCAGAAAGACTCTGTAAGTGAAAATTGCCACAGGGGGGCCAGGCCATAGTGATTATAGGCCTGGCTTTCTTTTTACGAATGAAATGCACAGCAGTGGGCGCAATACATTTTATGTGAATTTTCCCAGACAAGATTGAATATCTCCCAAAACCAATACTAATTTGGGAGATATAGAATTTGATTAGGAGAAAATATAGATAACCTGAATCCGTGAAATTGGTTGTTTTATGAAGCCAATCCTAAATCTGATTGGCTTACTCTTGATAAATTGTCCTTCAAAGACAGTATTTTAATGAATGATGATTGATTTTGGCTCTAAATGACAGTTAGGAATACTGGAAAACCTTAAAAAATGGCATGCTTTCCCCTTGGTTTTTCATATGGTTACCTGGTAGGACGATTTTACAATTGGAAATCTGCGAAAGCTGTATATACCTCCGCAAAAGCATGCCGCCATATATTACTTCGGCCAAGGCCTATCAACAACTACGTAATCTCTCTGCACATACGGATGGTTTCCCGTAAAAATTCAGGGGTATGCTTCTGGCAGTGCTGTTTTCCCTCCCGCAGTCCACAGTTGGACAGATAACCTTCCGTACCAATATATGCCATGATCGGTGCGTAGCCGTCATATCCTTTATAAGTTCTGGAGACACCCTGCTTTTTCGTCTTGGAATTATCAAAGGGCGTAACATCAATATCCCATCACCAAATGGGTGATATTATTTCATTTTAAAAAAATATCGGAAGGCCGCATAAACAGAGCGATTATAGCATGGAATAATAATTAAGCTTCACGGATTAAGGTGTTAGATAGATAGCAGCACACTATTCCATTGCTATTCTGCAATATGGATTGAGAAAACCTTTCTGATACAGTATAATAGGGTATCAGGGAGGTATCTTTATGAAGAAAATATTTATCGTTGAAGATGATTTGACCATACAGGCACAGCTAAAGACCCTTTTATCTGGAAATGGATATGAGGTTTTTGCTGTTACAGACTTTTCCCAGACAATCCAGCAAATAAAAGCGTTTGTTCCACATTTAGTTATTTTGGATATAAAGCTGCCGGGAAACAATGGCTTTGAAATATGTTCGGAGATTCGCATTTTTTCAGATATTCCTATTGTTTTTGTGACAAGCAGCAACACAGATATGGACGAACTGAACAGCATTATGCTGGGTGGCGACGCTTTTATTACAAAGCCCTACAACACTGCAATCCTGCTTGCCAAAATTGCTGCACTTTTAAAACGGGCATACCCTTCCCAGCAAGCAGAATTTTTTACATGGAACGGGGGAACTCTGCATCCCGCAAGCAGTGTAATAGAATACAACGGGCAAAAGGCAGAATTGACAAAAAATGAATTGAAAATCCTATACTATCTTTTTAAGAACGCTGGAAAAATCTGCTCCCGAAATGACATTGTGGACTTTCTTTGGGATAATCAACTATATGTTGATGATAATGCCCTAAGTGTCAATGTTGCCCGTATTCGCGATAAACTCAATAAAATCGGGCTTACTGATTTTGTTAAGACAAAACACAGGCAAGGATATACATTATGAGTGGAAAACTGTATCTAAAAAATCAAATACCAGCTATTCTTGTAAACCTTATGGGTATGCTGGCGCTTGCTTTGTTTTTATTTGCAAATGGAAACCGGTTTCAAACTGTTCTGTTTATCTTTACAGTCTGGTTTATTATTTTAACCACTTATCTATCGGTTGTTTATTATGTGCGAAAGAGGTATTTGAATCAATTACTGGATATGGCAGAACAGTTAGAAGAACGGTATCTAATGCCGGAAATTATGACGATACCGAGGAAAGCAGACGAGCAGGTTTTTTATCAGATTATGAAGATGGCAGAAAAATCCATGCTTGAAAAAATAGGCGCAATACAGAATGAACGAAAAGAATATAAAGAATACATTGAGCAGTGGATACATGAAGTAAAAACACCGATTACAGCAATAAAGCTGCTTTGTGAGAATAACCGTTCCTCCTTTGCCAGAGAGATACTGGCAGAGTTAGAACATATCAATCAATATACGGAACAGGCACTTTATTATGCCAGAAGTGAACATACAGAGAAAGACTATTCTGTCCGTGAGACAAACTTATGTGATGTTGTGCATAGTGCAGTCGCAGACAATAAATATCTCCTGCGCCAAAGTAACATGACGATTACGATAGATGATATAGAAAACAGGGTTTATACTGATGATAAGTGGGTTCGGTTCATCTTAAATCAGATTATCGGCAATGCGATAAAATATCGTATTGAACAGCCTGTTTTACACTTTTCTGCGATAAAGACAAATGACAGGGTTGTTTTGTCGGTCAGCGATAATGGGATAGGTATTCCCAAAAGTGATTTACCCCGTATTTTTGAAAAAGGGTTTACTGGCAGGAACGGGCGGATTGGAAAAAATTCTACGGGAATGGGTTTGTATCTCTGCAAGCGTCTTTGTGATAAGTTGGGAATAGGGCTTACTGCTTATTCTGAAAACAAAGGCACAACGATTGCGCTTTCTTTTCAGATGAATGATTTTGTTATCAGAGTGCAGGGGTGATATGCCCTGCACTTCTTACATTTTTGTAAGAACTTCGTAAGAAAACTTGATACAAAAAATGAAAAGCACCCTTTACAATAAAGGCATAAAACAGTAAGGAGGCTTATCAAATGAACACAATTTTGAAGCTGGAGCATATCCAGAAATACTATGGCAATGGCGGAAATATTACCAAAGCCATACAAGATATTAGCTTTTCCGTTGGAGCCGGGGAATTTCTCGGCATTATGGGGGCATCTGGCTCTGGAAAAACAACGCTGCTCAACTGTATTTCCACCATTGATACAGTTAGTGCGGGGCACATTTTTTTAGAGGGAACAGATGTGACAGAAATCAAGCCAAAATCCCTTGCCCGTTTTCGCAGGGAAAATTTGGGGTTTGTATTTCAAGATTTCAATTTATTAGATACACTGACAATTTCAGAAAACATTGCGCTGGCACTGGCAATCAATCACACACCTGCCGGGAGTGTAGAACCCCGTATTCTGGAAATAGCCGGGAAACTGAATATCAGTGACATCCTAAACAAATATCCCTATCAGGTATCAGGGGGGCAAAAGCAGCGCTGCGCCTGTGCAAGAGCGATTATCAACAATCCCAGACTCTTATTAGCAGATGAACCCACAGGGGCATTAGACAGCCATTCATCACAAATGCTGTTGTCTACCATCCAAAGTATCAATGAGCAGCTTAGGGCAACCATTCTTATGGTAACTCATGACGCTTTTACCGCCAGCTATGCAAGCCGTATCCTCTTTTTGAAAGACGGGGAAATCTTTATGGAACTGCGTAAGGGTAATGACAGCAGAAACGCCTTTTTTGATAAAATACTGAATGTCCTTACTATCATTGGAGGAGGAGAGAGCCATGTATGCTAAACTAATTTTCAGAAACGCAAAGCGGTCTGCAAAAGATTATTTGGTTTACATTGTCACAATGACAATCTGCGTTACCCTGTTTTATGCGTTTCTCTCTATTTCCAGCAGCTATTATAACCCGGATATAGGAAGTGAGTATGATTTTACTATGTTAAGCGATGGAATGAAAGCGGTAATCTGCATGATAACATTGCTGTTGTTATTCTTGATACGGTTTGTCAACCATTATATGCTCCGGCAGAAACAAAAAGAGTTTGCCATTCAATCTATTATGGGAATGGAACAAAAGACCATTGGAAGAATTTTCTTTGCAGAAACACTGATTATGGGAATGATTTCAATTCTGATTGGTATTTTTTTCGGCGTATTTTGTTCCCAGTTTATAACGGCAATGCTCCTTACTGCTTATGAAAAGCCCTATGAAATATCATGGACTTTATTCCCGGATACGGTTTTATGGACAGTGGCATTTTTTGTTTTTAGTTTTTTCGTGATAGGAATTTTCAATACCCGTACCATCCAGAAAACGAAAATTATTACTATGCTTTCCGCAGGGAAAGAGAACGAGCCAGAACCGGGAAATAGCCGTTGGATTTCTGTTGCAGTAATATTCTTTGAACTGATTACAGTATGGGCATTTATTACAGGAATACGAAAGGTTTGGTTTTATTATGACGCCCGCTTTGCGTTTCCGGTACGGCTCATGTATTGGGAAAACATTCTTTTTCCGTTGATCACTTTGCTTTGGCCTGTATTTTGCCTAATCAAAAAAGGAAAAAAGAACATGCTTATTACTGGCTTGCTGATATGTTCTGTACTAAATGCTTTTGCAACAGCCAGTGTTGCGGCATTGGCAAAAAAATATTATCTGCCTTTAGGTACTGGAATGCTCAATCAATATCTGCTGTTTCTCTTGATTGATTTGCTTTTCTTCATTGGTGCATTGATTTATCTTGCTGGCAGCTTTATTGTAACATGGAAAGAAAAATCACCGGAACACCGATACCATGGGGAAGCGCTGTTCTTTTACGGGCAGATTACTTCAAAATTAAATACGACCAGTAAAACGATGACATTGATTTGCATAACTCTTTTGCTTGCTATTTTCCTGTTTATTGCTGCGCCCATTTTGACGGGCTGGGCTTCCGGCTATTTGGGTGTACGCTCTATGTATGATGTGCAGGTATGTTCAAGCTACAATCATGTGTATGAAGAAAAAAATCTGCCGCAGGACAATTATGAAATCATCACTGATTTTTTTGCAGCGCATGAAATAGATACGGCGTATGATTGCACTTTTAGTTTGTATCTTCCGAAAAAAGCTGATTTTCACAATCGGATAAAGTATGATTTTCCTGTCGTGGCGATTTCTTTAAGTGATTATAATGCAATACGGAAAATGTTGGGATATGGGCAGATTTCTTTAGGGGAAAATGAATTTATAACACAGTGGAAAACAATAGCAACGGAAGAAGAAAGAAATAGTTTTATTGCAGAACATACCAGCGTTGTAACAGATGGGGGAACGTTGAATATTTCCGAGCAGTCTTATTCCGAGGAGGCAATGGGAGAAACACTTTATAATTCCTATACAGATGTCCTTTATGTATTCCCGGATAAAATATGTGAGGAATTGCTGCCAGTTATGAGAAACCGTTATATTACAACAACAAAAAACATCACTTACGAAAACGCAAGGGAGCTGGAAAGGCTTTTTGTAGCAGAATACCCAGAGCAGGCAGAAAGCGGTGCCTTGTATGGTGTGCGTTTCAGCACGCTTCAAACAAATAGCGCAATCGCAAATAACTTTATTCTGCAAACAGGCATGATTTATGGTGCGGTTGTACTGATGGTAATTTGCCTTACAGTGCTTTCTTTACAGCAGCTTTTAGACGCAGGGCAATATAAATACCGCTTCTCTGTACTCCGAAAATTAGGTGTAGATGAGCAGCAAATCAATAAACTTATCTTGAAACAGTTGCGTGTATGGTTTGGGCTTCCAATTATCGTAGCAATCATAGCAGCCGTTGTTGTGATTGGTTATTTTGTCCAGACCATATCAGCCGAAGTCTCTGCATATATAGGTTTTACCACATTGATGTTACAGATTGGGGCAACAGTGGGAATTTTGGCAATCTTATTGCTTTGCTATTTTATCAGCACGTGGGTTATCTTTAGATGTTACACTAGAAATATCTAGAGTATATGGTCTATAATTATAGAAAACAAAACAGGAGATAAGGATTATGGTCCAACGGAAAGAAAGCGATAATATTCGGTGCCCGTTGGAGTATGGACTTAAAATACTCGGCAGCAGATGGAACGCCAGAATTATTTGTGTTTTGTCAGCAAAAGAAGTTCTTCGGTATAGTGAACTTAGAAAGCAAATAGGGAACATTACAGATGATGTACTCGCTGCTTCATTGAAAAGCCTGCTGGATTGGAGGGTATATGACACTACAACAATTAAAATATATGATAACCGTTGCGGAAAGAGGTTCTATTACAGAAGCGGCAAAAGAACTGTATATTTCTCAGCCAAGTCTTTCCGGCGCAATCAAGGAAGTAGAAAAGGAATCTGGAATAACAATTTTCAGCCGCTGCCGGGCAGGAGTAGCACTGACAAAGGAGGGAATGGAGTTTTTAGGATATGCAAGGCAGGTAGTTCAGCAGATGGAACTTCTGGAATCAAAATATATTGATAAGAAACCTGCAAAACAAAGGTTTTGTGTTTCAACGCAGCATTATACTTTTACAACAAATGCGTTTGTGGAATTGATACAACATTTTGGGCAGGAAAGGTTTGAGTTTATCCTGAATGAAACCCAGACGCACCAGATTGTGGAAGATGTACGGAACAGGTTTAGTGATTTGGGAATCCTGTATCTTTGCAACAGCAATGAAAATGTGCTGAGAAAGCTGTTTGAAGAATACAATCTGAATTTTTTTGAATTGTTTACTGCAATGCCCCATATTTTTATAGGTAAAGACCACCCGTTGGCAAAATGCGCATCTGTCAGGCTGGATGATCTGAAATCATATCCCCGGCTTAGTTTTGTGCAGGGAACTTATGAATCTTCCAATTATTCGGAGGAACTTTTCAGCAATGAACCTGCTGAAAGGAGGGCAAAAAATGCCGGGTTATGTATTAGGTAATTTTTTTATCTATTCGGTTATCAATGCTTTCACGCCGGGACCGGGGAATATATTGGCGTTAAATACGGTAACAAATTATGGATATAAAAAAGGGGGGCCGCTTTATTGGGGGATATTTGCAGGATATTATGTTGTACAGGTAATTTGTGCTGTTTTCGTGTTTGGGGTAAGCGCCTTTTTGCCGGATTTGCTTGGAATTATGAAATACATAATTGACAGGATATGTCACGGAATATAGCGCCTCTCTATGGGTTTTGCTCCTATTTGAGATTATCATAGCCACGATTGGAACGATTGCAACGCTTACTTGGATTGGCATGGGGGTATTGATACAGAAGGCATATCAAAAATATTACAGGGTAATTAACATTTGGAGGTGTTTTGAGGCGATTCATGCAGGGCTTGACTTGGGTTCAAGGATATTATCAAAAGGGATATACAGGCAGGCCTTGGCGTTACAGTGAAATACCCAGATGATGAAAACTGGAGTTTTGAAAAGGTACATGATTATTGCTATGAGCGTGGATTTACGATATATCCCGAGAAGACATCGCCACAGAACACGTTTCGCCTTTGTGCGCTGGGAGCTATCACAAAGGAGGGATTGCGTGTATCTATATTGATAAAAACGCAACAGATGAAGAAATAGGTGCAGCGTTTCAATCAAACACAAAGGTGGCAATTTGAAAGGAAAAGTAGAGAGATGAAGAAAATTCTTTTAGCGACTCCTACCATGCATACGGAGGAGCAGCAGTATATTCAGAAAGCATTTGAAACAAACTGGATTTCGCCGTTAGGACCGAATGTAGATGAATTTGAGGATAAAGTGGCGGCTTATGTAGGAGCATCTTCTTCCGCGGGCTTTGCCTGCCAAGTGATATTAAAAATACAAAAGAGGATATGGAACGCATTATAAAAATCGTGAGGAGACAGTTCCGGCAGCGTTATGTACCAGCAACGCTACCAGACATACAAGCGGCGGCAGGGCAGCACATTTCTATGGAACCGCTCATCTGGTGTGGATAAGGGGGACTCAATATCTTGTGGGAAAAATTTATTTTACATAATGCCAAACCTTGATAGCAGGCTAAAGATAAAGTACAATAGAAACGATATTGTTTAAAGGAGAGGTAGTATGTACAGAGTTGGAATATGTGACGATGATAAAGTTTTGTGTTCCTTGTTGGAGGAACAGATTCAGGGGCTTTCGGCAGAATTTTCAGTAAAATTTGAAATAGAGGTATGGTATAGCGGGGAGAGTTTGGAATGTGATTTGAAAAAAGGTGTTGGATTGGATATCCTTTTTCTTGATATTGAATTATTGCAGAAAAATGGGATTGAGATAGGAGCTTTTATCCGTGACGAGATGGAGGATACAGATACCCATATCGTCTATATTTCTTCAAAGCAGGGTTATGCGATGGAACTTTTCAAGATGCAGCCATTGGAATTTTTGGTAAAGCCAATTTCTGCTGTTCGGCTGAAAGAAGTGTTTGAAAGAAGCATGAAAAGGAAAAAGTATGCGGGGAGCTGCTTTGAATATCAAAGAGGAAGCCGGATTTTTCGTGTTTCGGTAAAGGAAATATTATATTTCATGAGCATGGATAAAAAGGTTTTGATAATAAAAAAGGATGGACAGGAGGAATTTTATGGGAAACTGAAAAATGTCATGGAACAGCTTCCGGCAGGCTTTCTGATGATACATCAGTCCTATGTGATACATCAGGAATATGTGGGCGAGTATTCCTATGAAAGCATAAAAATGATGAATGGTGATATCCTGAGTGTCAGTAAACCATACAGAAAAGAAGTCAGGGCAAAAATAAAACAATATCTGAAGGGGAAAATGTACCATGTGTTATAAAATAGGGTACGAATTACCAATGATTTTGATTGTAGGCATTTTGCATACGGCACTACTGAAAAAGGTCTTGGATACCTTTCTGCCCACGGGGGATAAGGACGGGCTGATGCGGAAAATCGTTTTTGTGGGATACTATCTGTTGACAACAGCTACCTACAGTGTATTTCATGTATCGTTTCCCTATGAAATGTGTAATACGGCGGGTATTATTGGCGTGGCTTGTTTTTATCGTGGTGCGTGGGAGAAAAAAATATGGATTTCTATGGTCTGGTTCTGCATGGATACAGGCAGCGGGACGGCTGCATCCCTTGCCTGTTCAGAGATGGCCGGGATGCAGCAGGTTGCAGTTTCTGCCCTGCTCCTGCTGATCTGCGTGGCGGTTGTCTGCAATATTCCCGATCCGAGAGAAAGCAGGGAAAAAGCGCTTGATAAAAAGCAGATGTGCTTGCTGTCTGCAATTCCCATGTTAAGCGTGACGGTATTTTGGGGGCTTATGTATGGAAACATTCGCAGACTGACAGCGGTATTTGTGTGTGTTGTGGTTTTGGTGCTTAATCTGTGTGTTTTTTACTTGTATCATATTTTGCTTAAAAATTATGTGCAGCTAAGGGAACAGGATATTTATAAACAGCAGACGATTGCTTATCAGAACCAGTTTGAGATTATGGAAGAGTCGCAGAGCCGTATCAGGGCATTAAAGCATGATATGAAAAACCATGTGTTAGCGCTTAAGGGACTGGCAAAGGGTTCAAAGCCAGAAAAACTGATGGAATACCTTGATTCCATGCAGGAGTTTATGAAGAATCCGTCAGAACATATTTATACCGGGAATGAAAATTTGGACAGCCTGCTGAATTACAAGCTGCAAAGGGCAAAAGAAGAATTAAAAAAAGTGGAAACGGATATTGTGCTTCCTGAGAAGATGAATCTGCACTCTTTCGATTTCAATGTCATTGTTGGAAATCTTTTGGACAATGCAATAGCGGCATCTATTCAGACGGACGGGCAGTTTTTAAAATTCAGTATGCGGATGGAGAACGGCGTTCTGCTCCTGTATATGGTAAATAGCTGCAAGGGGATATCCGAAGGTGAATGTGAAATACGCAGGCTTTCCGAGAAGTCTTATGCAGGGCATGGTATAGGACTTACAAATGTCCAAAGAATTGTGGAAAAATATCATGGCGATATGGAAATGCATTGTAAAGACAACTATATGGAAACAGAGATTATGCTGTATATGAAAAACTTGTAAACACTGAAAAAGCTGCCATATGTTCATGGCAGCTTTTTCATAAAGATTTTTGTAACAGATTTCTGGGTTGATTTCAGAAAAAATATGGTAGAATTTCGCCGAAACAAAAAAAAACAGGTTAAAAAGTGTATAATCCATCTCATAGCCCATACGGGGAATTACAGGAGGCATATGAAATGAGGAAAAAATTTTTGAGCGTACTAATAGCAGGAGCATTAGGGGTATGTGTATTGACGGGATGCCAGAAAGCACCGGAAGCATCTGCGGACAGCGATGTTTACCATGCCAAAAGCTCTTTGGAGGGTGAGCTGGAGAATATTGTGGCAAAAGAGTCTGGCACAAATACGGCAGGAACAGATAAGCCTAAGTCAGGTGGAAGCTACGATGCTTTGGTCGGAACGGAGGAAAACGGCATCTGGATTTGTGCAGAAGTTCCCGCAGCGCCGCAGACAATCCAGACGCTGGCTTTGCAGAAACGGGATGATTGGGATACGGAAAAGCTGAGGGAGGTGCTTGACAGCGAAAGCGGAAATGTGCAGGACATTACCGCAGAATATCTTGCGCAGAGGGAAAAAGAGTTAAGTGAAATGGATGAAGAGGATAAGCCGGTTGAATGGATGAATTTCGGTGATGATTCTCTTATGATTTTATCGGATGGACAGAAAGAGGTATCTTTTGCAAGAAATACATCTGTAAGTTATGTGGATGAAATATTAAAAAAGAACTGTGATGCAATTTATAAAAAAGCTCCGGAAATTGATGTTACAAGGGATAGTGAAACCGCTCCCGCCCAATTTCCTGTTTCCCATGCGAAGGATATCCTTCTGGAGAAGCTGGCAGTATTGGACATTACGGAAATACATATTTCCAGAGCTTTGTACTATGAACTTGACGGAACCGCATTTTATGAACTGGCATTTACGCCATCTTATGAAACGATTGGAGTAGCGTCAGAGTTTGGTCAGATTGTGCTTGGGGAGGTTCAGCCGAGAGGAACCGCATGGATTACGGAGGACGGCATAGCGACGATGCGTTTGGAGAATTATTGCGGTAAAATTACAGAGCAGTCTGAAAACGGAAAAATTTTGACGTTCTCACAGGTGACAGATATTTTGGGAAAATATTTGGAAAATAATACTTTCTGCGGAAATGCAAAGACAAAACTGACGCAGGCAGAGTTTGTATATTATCCGACACTTCGGGAATCAGAACTGATCCTGACACCGGCATGGCATATCTATATTCCATTGAATGAAATGATGGATGCAATGGAGTCCGGCGATAAAGCATGGCAGGAAGCGGTCGAGAATGGCACGGCGTGGAATATTTATCTAGATGCCGTGACGGGAGAATTGATAAAGGTGGAATAAAATGAATGGATTTTTTTGGAAAGATATGAAAAGAAGTTTCCTGAATGTGGGATTTTTTGTCGGGATGGCTTCCGTGGCAGCGCTTTTGGCTGCTGCGGTGGCGACGGGGACACCGCCGGAACGTATACGGAGCAGCTACTATATTTTGTTCAATGTGTTTGGTGCTTCGGGATTTGGTCCTTTTGCGGCTGTCTTTCCCGTACTGGCTTATGCGACTCGTTTTTGCGAAGAATATCAGAGTGGGTATTACCGCATGATTTTTTCAAGGATGAGCCCTGTACGCTTTGGAAGAATCCGTATATGCAGCGTTGCATTGTCCGGGGGCGTCATGCTGGCAGTCCCGATTGCGTCTGCCTGTATCATGGCTTATATTCTTGGTGTTCCGGGCGTACCGCAAGGCTCGGACGAAGGACTGCTGGATGGGACGATCATGCTTACCTATATCGTCAAATATGGGGATTGGTACATTGCTGTTGGGAAAACCGTTCTCGGTTTTTTGTTTGGATGTGTGTGGGCGCTTATGGGATTTCTGTTTGCGGTATGGATTCCTAACCGTTATGTTGCCCTGATTGCGCCGTTTGTATTGTATGAATCCATGTGGATCGGACTGGATGGGATTGTATGGCTGAATCCAATCCGGCTCCTTAGGGGAGATGATGTAGGAAGTTACCCTTTGGCGGCAGGAGTAGAATGTGTCTATATCATTGCCGTATCAACCGTCATTATGGCAGGACTTGTGAGGAGGTATCGGAATGGGTAGCTTTGCGGTAATTATAAAAGGAATGTTTCGGCAGGAGCAAAGAAACGGCAGGGTTATCATGGGATATCTTTTGGGATTTGCAGTCATGGGCTATTGGATGAGCGGTTTTTTGCGGTATGCGTCTGACACGGGAGAACCAGTCAATATACTGGAATCCTTCTGCGTGGTTGAGCAGCATTATGTGAATATGCTGTTTTTGGTCTTAGGATGGCTTCTGGTAGTGGCAGACGCCCCGTTCATGAAAGGGAATATTTACCTGCTTTTATATCGGTGCGGCAGAAAGCGTTGGAATATGGGAATGTTTTTCTATATATTGATGCAGGCATTTCTTTACACTGCGGCTATGGCGGTATTTACTATAATCATCAGCAGTTTTTTCGGGTTTGTGGGGAATATGTGGAGCAGTCCGGCATATTCTCTTGCACATGATGTCACAAACAGCATCGGAGCCAAATATAATATTACATTTCCGTGGCTTGCGATGATGAAGGCCATGTCTGTTCCACAGGCATTTGCAGTGACATTTTTGTTCCTTTATCTGTATCTTGCTTTTATGGGAGCGCTTTTATATGCTGCTGCACTGCTGTTTTCAGGAATAGCCGGAATGGTGGCTGTAATGGGGGTGCATCTGACCGGATATTTACGAATGATGGACGGTTATACGGAAACTTCTTTGCTGGCAAGGGCAGTTCCGGGAAATTTTATAGATGGAACATTGTCTTACTGGCAGTCTGCCGCTTTGTTTTTGGCATTGATTGTGGTTTTAATGGTTTTATCATCTGTTTTTGTGAAAAAAATTGAGTTTCAGTCGGGAACGGAGGTAGAAGGATAATGTCGGAAAGTGTGTTTATCAGGCTGTTTGCAGGAGTACCATCCGATTATTTTGAAGCCATACCGCTGATTCCTTTTGGACAATGGCTTCTGCCGATTGGCTTTTTTCTGTTGACAGTGGGTTTTTATGCAGAACGGAACAGAAAGGTGGAAATATTTTCCCTGTACCGTTATGGAACAGTTTCGGGCTGGTGGATAAGGCATTTTGTGAAAAGGGTGATATTTGGTATAAAGACGGCAGTATTGCTCCTGATTATTGTTTTGGCCTGCGATATTGTTATGGGGAAATTGATTTTACTTTCCGCAGGGCTTCTTGCGAAAATCAGTGTCTTGTGGCTGTTTCATAGTATCAGTATGGCAGCATTTTTCGTGTTATTGGATTTATTCCCCATCAGGCGTTTTGTTCCAGGGATGTTATTCCTGTTGGAAGGAGTGACATTTATGATTGGCTGCCGGATTTGCGCAGTTTCCCATGCAATGTATGGAATGTGGGGGATGTATCTGCGAAGCAGCTTATATGAAACAGGCGGCTTTCCGGTCGGAGTGATAATTGTAACGGAAGCTGTTTTGCTGGCAGCCAGTATTGCTATCGGGCGGGAATATTTGAAAAAAGAAACAGATTATATTTGAAGAAGGGAAGGTTTGCGAATATGGCAGAAGCAATCCGTGTGGAGAATGTAACAAAAAGGTTTGGCGAAGTTGTTGCACTCGACCGTATTAACATTAGTTTTGAAAAAGGAAAAATATATGGGATTATAGGAAGGAATGGTTCTGGTAAGACTGTTCTGTTCAAAACGATGATTGGATATTTAAAACCGACAGGCGGAAGGGTTGTAGTGGGGGGAAAGGAGATCGGAAAAGATATTGATTTTGCAGACAATATGGGAATTATTATTGAAAATCCCGGATTTTTAAGCAGATACACAGGATACAAAAATCTGGAATATTTGGCATCTATCCGTAAATTGATAGGAAGGGAGCAGATCAGGGAGAGCATGGAACGGGTAGGCTTAGATCCCGGCAGCCGCAAAAAAGTTGGAAAATATTCCCTTGGTATGAGGCAGAGGCTCGGTATTGCCCAGGCAATTATGGAAAACCCGGATATTTTGATTTTGGATGAACCAATGAACGGACTGGACAATCAGGGGGTAAACGATGTGCGGGATATTCTTTTGGGATTAAAGAAAGAAGGAAAAACCGTCATACTTGCCAGCCATAATAAAGAGGATATAGAGGTTTTGTGTGATACGGTATATGAGATGGAACATGGAAGACTGGTATAGAACCCTTTCAGGGGACGTGGCATATCTGGGAACGCAAATGGTAAAAACGCAATGACGGTGCTGGACATTTACCATCTTACAGGACATAGAGGTAGCGCGTTCCATGGCATATAGAACCCCCTAATTCCCCCATGAATGGGGGCTAGGGGGTTGAAGTGGGCTTGCCCACTTTGTTCAAGGTTTTCGGCCTTCAGAGGAAATAGTTCAAAAGGTGCATAGCATATATTTTCAGCTTTTCCCCAGAAGCCTTGAAATCTTCTGTAAGCTCAAAATACGAAATCTGATCCTGGTATTCTTGCTTTAAGGAAGGGGTAAAGAGCGTTTGGTACTGGGGCAGGAAGCACCCAGATTTTTTGCAGTAGCAGGTGGAGGCAGCGGCCTGTGTGCGGAAGTTTTTGTCTACATAGGAGGCAACGCTTTTGTGGATTGCCCTGTCTTCCGCAGGAAGGTAATAGTAATCTTTATAGTTTGGATAAAAATATTTCAGCTCCCCAATATAGGGCTGTACCCGCAGGTTTACCTGATGCCCGAAGCCAGTGGCATAGAGTTCCCCCTTTTTACAGGAAAAATGTTTTGGCAATGGGGCATCTGTTTCTAAAGAAAGAATTAATTCCCATCCTTCCTGCCCTTCGTAGGTGTCCCATTTCTGTGTTTTGAGGGAGGAAATTTGGAAATTCCCTTCCAAAAGGCTGGGATAAGACAGCAGGGAAAGCAATTCTGCCATTCCTGCCATATCTTCAAAATTATGCAGTTTCAGGAGGGTGCAGGCTTCTTGGGAGGGCTGTTTTGCGTATTCGGAATAAATGGGGATTAAATCCCCGCCAGAATACTTATCGTCCCGGGAAATGCCAAGGAAGCTTTCCAGGGTTTTCTGTTTTAAATTCTGCAATTTTAGGATATGCCTGAAGCCTGAAATCTGCTTGTAAATATCAATGTGCTGGAAGGAATCCAGTGTTTCCGCCATTTTATAATGGGCATAACGTCCTTTTAAGAAAGGCACGTCAAACCCTGTCCCGTTAAAAGAAACCAGAGTGCTGTATTGGGACAGGGCTTCCAGAAATGCGGCAAGGATTTCCAGTTCTTCGGATGGGGTTTCCGCAAATAGTTGGGTAATGCCTATATTTCCATTTATTTTCGTGGCATATCCAATCATGTATACTTGGCTGTGGGCTGCGGAAAAACCTGTGGTTTCAATGTCAAAAAACATGGAGGAAGGGGAGAAGCAGTTTTCTATATAATAATTTCCAGTTAAATGTGTAAGTTCTGTTTGCCAGATTTTCATTGGGTTCCTCCGTCTGCAGCCGTGTTTGTAAGGGTTATTTTTTCTTTTTCACAATAATTTTCATTTGGGCCTTTTTCCTGTTATAGGTTTTGACTGTAATAATAGCTGTCCCTTTTTTCCTGGCGGTCACTTTCCCGGTGGAGGAAACGGACGCCACGGCTCTCCGGCTGGAGGTATAGGTAAGCTTATTGCTGGCCGTCCCTTTTGGGAATTTGGCTTTTATCTGGAAATTCCAGCCTGCCCGTATGGTCTTGGTTTTTGCATTCAGCCTTATCTTTGTGGGCTTCTTCTTGATGGTAACCTGTACGGTGGCTTTTTTCCCATTGGAAGATTTGACTGTGATTTTGGTGGAGCCAGTCTTTTTGGCAGTAACCTTCCCTTTGGAATTTACGGTAATTTTTTTGTTGGAAGCGGAGTAGCGCAGCTTCTTATTGGCGGCGTTTGCCGGGAGGGCGGACGCCTTTAAGGTATAAGTTTCGCCAACGCCCAGGGTCAGTTTTTTCACATTTATTTTTATTTTTGTTACGGCCTGGTCCCGTTTTGCGGCGGATGGCTTCTTACCGGCGGAACTGCCCGGGACCGTCCCGCCTGGCTTTTTGTCAGTAGGGTTGCTGGTATCTGGGTTTTTGTGGCCGGAATTGCCGGAACCTGGTTCTTTTCCGCCGGAATTGCCGGGGTTTCCGGAGCCGGGGGTTTCGGGTTCTCCGTTGCCTGTGCCCTTCGGGAAGGGGAAGGAGGCCTGCCCGTCCTGTAAGGATATTTTTTTGCCATCCACAGTAATGGAATCCTGTCCCGGGGCATGTACCTGGATGGTGTCGTTTGCTTTTACGGAGATGGAGGCATTGCTGCTGTTGAGGCCGATGCTGCGTTCTTCCCCCTGGGGGTTGACGAGGGTAAAGAATGCAGTTTCTGCTCCTGCAGAACTGGATTTCAGTTCCAGCATAAGGACGCTGTCCTGCGTTCCAGTTTCGGATACGGTTAAGGAGGCCCGCCCGTCGGAGGCGGCAACTTTTGCAAAGCAGTCCTTAGAGCCCATATAAAAGGTAACAGGAGCAGAGCCGGCGTCCCCGCCTTCCTGCATGTTTGCGGAAAGCTGGTAATTCCCTTCCGGAAGCACAAAGCTGCGGATGCCGGTAAAGGTATCCCCATTCCCTCCAGTGAGGGGCTTTTGCTCGTAGGCCCCTTCTATTTGGGAAATGTCGTTCCCGGCGGCATCGGCTGCCATTCCCTGCTCTTTGTCAATGGAAAGGTACAGGGAATTGTCCCCGGCGTTTTGGGCTCTTGCCCCTTCGCTTTGGAAATCCATGCCGTACATGGCGGCAATGGCTTGGTAGGGCACATAGGAAATGCTGCCATAGGAGCCTTCCATGCCGCTGAAATCCTTCTTAACGGTAATGGTTTCCAACCCGGCGGGGCGGTTGGGGTTATAAGCCATGACAAGGAAATCGCCCTCTGCATTTTGGCGGACGGAAACAGGGATTACCACATGGCCGCTGAAATTGGAGTAAAGCACGAGGGCAAGGGGCTCTGCATTGGAGTCTGCCCGCAGCCCGCCGGAACGTTCAAATTCTTCAATTTTCTGCACCAGCCCCCGATAGTCGTCCCGGTTGGCGTTTAATGCGCCTGTGCACCCGGAAATCAGGGGATGGTACTGGGAAATCTGGTAGGACTCAATTAATTGCGTCAGTGGGGCGTCTTTGTCCCTGGGCGCGGCAACCCCATAGAGCGTCCCTGCGGAAGGGCTGTAGCTTGAAATGCGGAATTTGTCCGGGTTTTCATAAAATTCCAGCGTGGTTGCAGCCATGCCGTAGCTGGAGCCGGCCCAGTTGGGGCTGATGACGTAATAGTAAGTCCCAAGGCAGGCATTCCCCAGGGCATCCCAATACCTCCGCTTGGGGAACCGGTAGCCTGCCGGGTAGCCAAAGGATTCTGCGCTGTTGGCAAAGGAGTAATGGTCCTCCCCTCCCTGGTAGAAGCGTTCCTGCTTCAGAAGCGGGATGCCGTTCCAGGCCCCGTTCAGCTTTGCCCAGCTTGCCTGGTTGGCATGGTAGCACAGGTTCAGGCTGCTGCGGCATCCTTCAAAGCTGTCTTTGGACCAGTTGGCTGGGACAGCCCCGTAGAAATATACTTTTTCCAGAGAGGAATTCCCGGAAAAAGCCTGTGCGCCGATGGAATAGGTATCGCTTGGGATGTTGACGGAGCGCAGGCTGGCGCAGCCCCGGAACGCCCCTTCGCCGATGGTGGAAACACTGTCCGGGATGAGAAAGGAGGAAAGCCGGGTGCATCCCGCAAATACCTCTTTTTCCAAATCCGCTAGGTAGGAACCCAGGGTGGCGGAGGAAAGGGAAGTGCAGCCCCGGAACGCCCCTTCGCCTATGGAAGACACTTTTTCCAACGTGAGGTTTTTGGGCAGGCTGGTATTATTTTCAAAGCAAGCAGCCCCTATGGTGCGGATTGCGGCAATGTCTATGGATTTTAGGTTCCCGCAGCCGGCAAACGCGTAGTCGCCTGCGTGTTCCAGGCCGGAATTTGTTTCCACTTGGATCAGCCTGGATGCGCCGCAGAACCCATAATTCCCAATCCCGGTGATGCCATCCCCTTTTACGGACTGGATATCGCCCATATAGAGGTTCCATGGGGCTGGGGACTCCTCAGAGAAATCCGGGAGCTGGCCGGAACCGATAAGGGTAAGGCGGCCTTCGTTGCCGTTGTATTCCCAGCTTATTCCACCCAGTGAGCCGGCATTTTGAGTAGTATCTGCAGGATTCCAGTCTGCGGTCGGGGATCCGAAGGCGGAAGCGCCCCATCCAGTGGAAGATGCCAGCTTATAAAGGATAAGGCTTGCTGCGTTCCTGTAAATGCAGGTGCCTGTGCTATCCGTTTTGGGGCAGTTCCCTGCAAAATAAATGGCGGCTAAGTTTTGGTTGCTGAAAATCCCATAGCTGTCAATTGTTTCCAGCGATGCAGGGAAATAGAGTTTTTCCAGTGTACTTGCGCTTTCAATGGCGCCGGTATGCACTTTTTTTACCTGGTTTAATACATGGTAGGAACTGCCCTGTTTTGCAGAAGCATAATAGAATAACTGGGTATGGTCTTTGCTGTAGACAACATTTTCCAGGGACTCTAAATAAGGGTTTTCCGGGGAAACCGTAACGGTAGCTATGTTCATGCAGCCGCGGAAAGGGGCATCCAGGACTGGCACTTTTTTGCCAATAGAAACGGCTGCCAGGGAAGCACAGCTAAGAAAAGCGCCTGCTCCCAGCGTGCCTACATTGTCTGGGATGGCGGCTTCTGTTAAACTGTTGCAATTAGAAAATGCGTATGCGCCAATTGTAGCAAGGCTGTCCGGCAGATCCAGTTCGCGCAGCGCGCTTCTGGAAAAAGCCGTTTCGCCAATGGTAGCCAGGGAACTGGGCAATGTAACGGAAGTTAAATTGCGGGCGCCATAAAATGCATAATCATCAATTCGTTCTGTCCCTTCTAAAATTTTAACGGTATCGGCTGTACTGTTGCCGGCATATGCGATGGCCCGTTTCGGGGAACCGCCTGGCTCTTTTTCATAGAGGATGTTGCTGTCTGTAAAAAAGCGCTGGTTCCCCCCGTCAACCTGGATGTTTTCCATGGGTGTTTCTGGAAATGGGGAATGGCTGATTTCCGCCACATTGCGGGGAATAGTGACACTGGTAAGGGGTGTGCCGAAAAAAGCATATTCCCCTATGGAAGCAAGGCTGTCCGGGAGGGTAACTGCGCTTATGCTGCAGTGGGAGAAGGCCCAGGGGCCAATCGTTTTTAACCCCTCGTTTAGCTGAACGGATTGCAATGCGCTGCTCCGGAAGGCCCCATGGCCGATTTCCGCCACATTGCGGGAAATAGCGATGCTGGTAAGGGATGTGCCTTCAAAAGCGGACTCCCCGATGGCGGTAAGGCTGTCCGGGAGGGTAATCCCGCTTATTTTTTCGCAGTTTCGGAACGCGAAGGATCCAATTTCAGCCAGCCCTTCGTTTAATGTGACGCCTGCAAGGGAGGGAAGGCTTTCAAAGGCATGATCCCCAATTTTCATAAGCCCGCTGCCGCATACAACGGTTTTCAGGGAATGGTCCCCTTGAAAGGCGTATGCGCCGATGGAAGCAACGCTGTCCGGCAGGGTTATGGACGTTACGTTGCAAAGTTCAGCAAGGCTGTAATCCCCAATGGCTGTAATCCCTTCGTTTATTGTGACGGAAGTGATGGAACTGCAGGAACTTTGCCAGGGCATGCTGCCTGCGCCGCCCAATTCCCCTGTCCCGGTGATAACCAGCTTATAGGAAACTGGCTGCGTATCCGGTTCTCCTTCCGGGAAAATAGTATTGTCCGGATCTTCTACAAGGTCCCAGCCAAACGTACCTGCCTGTTCCCGGCAAGTTCCGGAAAGCGGTGTTACAGGATCTTCCTGTTCCGCAGCCTGCACTTGCCCCAAGGAGGCAAATCCAAAAGGCGCAGGGGCAAAAGAGCCCAGTGCAAGTGAAAATGCAAGCAGTAAGCTGAGGGTTTTTCCTCTTTTTCTCATAAATACTCCTCCTAGTATAATAATGATGTTTGTTTGATATGTCGTATACCCCGGATGTTACTTGGAATTATATCGAAATTTCTAATATTTGGCAATAGAATCTGGGGTTGAGTTTCCCAATTTGTTACTGTTCACACCCATGGTGTCCACAGTAACGAATCCGGCCTATTTAAAGTTGCCTTATGGCAAGAGGCCGGATTCTGGCTCCATTACTGTATTGGCCTGTAGCCGTGCGCAGTGCACGGCTCAGGAGTGAACAGTAACCCCAATTTTGCAATTCATAGTGCCAGGATATCTATGCTGCCAAAGGCAGTAAGACTTTTTGACACCCTTAATCAGAAAAAGTAAAAAATTATCGAAAAACTATGTACTATAGGAATTGAAATGTGCTATAATCAAAGTTGTTGGTTTATGGTTCCAAAACACACATAAACCACCATTGTTTCCTAATATGTTAAGATAGGCAGGTGCCTGTACTTAAGGGAACATGCATTTGCGTAAAAAAATAATGAAAAGAAAGTGGGGCACGAAAAATGGGTTTCATGACATTTAAGGGCGGTGTCCATCCGCACGATGGAAAAGAATTTTCCAAGGATAAGCCAATCCGTGAGCTGCTGCCGGGGAATGAACTGGTATTTCCGGTATCACAGCATATCGGCGCGCCGGCAAGCCCAGTGGTAGCAGTTGGCGATACCGTGCTGCGGGGGCAGAAAATTGCAGAGGCCGGCGGCTTCGTATCTGCACCGGTCTATTCCTCCGTATCCGGCAAGGTGAAGGCAATCCAGCCGCGCAGGGGCGCAGTGGGCGACATGGTGAATTCCATCATTATTGAAAATGACGGGGAAATGAAGGAAGTGGAGTATACCCCTGCCGAAAACGTCACTGCCCTTTCCAAAGAGGAAATCATCGGGAAGGTAAAGGAAGCAGGCGTCGTAGGGATGGGCGGGGCTGGGTTCCCCACCCATGTAAAATTATCCCCCAAGGAACCGGGGAAAATTGAGTACATCATTGCCAACTGTGCAGAGTGCGAGCCTTACCTGACTGCGGACTACCGGCGTATGCTGGAAAATCCCAAAGAGCTGATTGAGGGGATGCGCATTGTCCTGCAGCTGTTCGACCATGCCAAAGGCCTGTTTGGCATTGAGGACAACAAACCGGACTGCATTGCCAAAATGCAGGAGCTTACAAAAGATGAACCCCGGATGGAAGTATGTCCGCTTCAGACGAAATACCCGCAGGGGGGCGAGCGGCAGTTAATTTACGCCACCACCCACAGGGAAATCAATTCCACCATGCTCCCGGCAGACGCAGGGTGCATTGTAGACAATGTGGAAACCTTAATTTCCATTTATAAAGCAGTAAAGCTTGGAAAACCTGTCATGAACCGGATTTTTACGGTGACAGGGGATGCGGTGGCAGAGCCGGGGAACTTCGACATCTGCCTTGGCATGAGTTATGGGGAAGTGTTAGAAGCAGCAGGAGGGTTCAAGGTGCAGCCTGAGAAAATCATTTCCGGCGGGCCGATGATGGGCTTTTCCATGTTTGGCCTGGATATCCCAACCACTAAGACTTCCTCCTCCCTGCTCTGCCTTGCCAAAGACGACGTGGCAGCCAGTGAAACGACGGCATGCATTAACTGCGGCCGCTGCGTGTCCGCCTGCCCGGAACAGATTATCCCTACAAGGCTGGCAAAAATGGCAGGCCATGGGGATATGGCAGGCTTTGAGAAATGGAACGGCATGGAATGTATTGAATGTGGGAGCTGCAGCTACATCTGCCCAGCCAAAATACCTCTGGCACAGTCCATCCGTACAATGAAAAAGCAGATTCTTGCAGAGCGGAGGAAGAAGTAATTGCAGCCGTCCTTCCTATAGAACAGGCAAGGGATATAAATAGGAACTGATAGAAGAATAGAAAGAGGTGTCTTATTGTGAGTGATTTGTATAACGTATCATCCTCATCCCACATCCGTGCGAAAGATACATCTGCCAAGATTATGCTTTATGTGGCGATCGCACTGCTGCCAGCCAGCGTGTTTGGTATCTTTAATTTTGGGATTAAGGCTTTGGTATTGATTTGTGTGTGTGTTGCAACCTGCGTGGCTTCGGAATGGGCATTTGAGAAGCTGATACATAAAAAGAGCACGGTGAATGATTTCAGCGCAGTGGTGACAGGGCTTCTGCTGGCGCTGAACCTTCCCCATACCCTGCCGGTCTGGCAGGCAGTGCTGGGCAGCGTATTTGCCATTGTCATTGTAAAAATGCTGTTTGGCGGCCTGGGGCAGAACTTTATGAACCCGGCGCTGGGGGGCAGGTGCTTCCTGCTGGTTTCCTTTGCAGGGACTATGACAAGCTTTACATATGACGGTGTGACAGGGGCGACCCCTCTGGCATTGTTAAAGAACGGCGAGAGCGTAGATACTATGAAAATGCTCCTTGGGACGACGGCAGGGACCATTGGGGAAACCAGCGTGATTGCTATTTTAATCGGGGCAATTTTCCTGATCCTGATGGGCGTCATTGATTTAACAATCCCTGCAAGCTATATCCTTTCCTTTGGCGTGTTTGTGCTCCTGTTCGGGGGGCATGGGTTTGACATGGCGTACCTTACCGCGCACCTTTGCGGCGGCGGCCTGATGCTTGGGGCATTTTTCATGGCGACAGACTATGTGACGTCCCCCATTACCCCAATGGGGAAAGTGGTATTTGGGATTGTGCTTGGGATCCTGACGGGATTGTTCCGCCTGTTTGGGGCAAATGCAGAAGGCGTTTCCTTTGCAATTATCTTAGGCAACCTTCTGGTTCCGATTATTGAGAAATTTACCATTCCAAGGGCATTTGGCCAGAAAAAGGAGGTAAAATAGCATGAATAAGAAGATAGTGCATGATGCGTTGATTTTAACCGCCTTTACGTTAGTGCTTGGGTTCCTTTTGGGGGTCGTATACGATATCACGAAAGAGCCTATTGCAGCGGCAGAAAAAGCTGCTTTGGACGAGGCATATAAAGTGGTCTTTGCTGACGCGGCGTCCTTTGAGGAAGATGAATCCTTCGATGCGGCAAAAGCGGCGGAGATTATTGCGGCAAGCGAATTTTCCAAGGACGAGATTACGGCAGTTAACAAGGCGCTGGACGCTTCCGGGAACGTGCTTGGGTACGTAATCAATGTAACCTCCCATGAAGGGAGCCAGGCAGATATTTCCTTTTCTGTGGGCATCCAGAATGACGGGACCTTAAACGGCTATTCCATTACGGCTATCAGTGAAACCCCGGGACTTGGGGTGCTGGTGCAGGAGGAGCCCTTCTATTCCCAGTTTGAGGGGAAAGCAGAAGAAACGTATTCCGTCGTAAAGACAGCCCCGGCGGCTGAAAATGAGATTCAGGCAGTCACCGGCGCCACCATTTCCTCTAGGGCAGTCACAAATGGCGTAAATGCATGCCTTGTGTATTTCAGAAGCGCTTTGCAGGGAGGTAACTAAGTATGAATAAATATGTAGAACGTCTGTATAACGGTATTATTAAGGAAAACCCTACCTTTGTGCTGATGCTGGGCATGTGCCCCACGTTGGCGGTAACATCTTCTGCAGTAAACGGGATTGGCATGGGCCTTTCCACCACGGTAGTGCTGGTAATGTCCAACCTGCTGATTTCCATGTTCCGTAAAGTGATCCCAAACGGAGTGCGTATGCCGGCTTATATTGTGGTGGTAGCATCCCTTGTTACCATTGTGCAGTTCATCATGCAGGCATATACCCCGGCGCTTTCCGCGTCCCTGGGCGTATATATCCCCTTGATTGTGGTAAACTGCATCATCTTGGGAAGGGCAGAAAGCTATGCTTCCAAGAACCCAATTACGCCGTCTATTTTTGACGGGCTGGGCATGGGCCTTGGGTTTACCGTGGGCCTGACCTTCATTGGGTTAATCCGACAGGTCTTAGGGGCAAACCTTGGGATTACCGTATTCATTATGGCGCCGGGAGCCTTCCTTGTGCTGGCTTTTTTGGTTGCAGGCATGAACGTTGTACGGGAAAAGATGGAACAGAAGGGCAAGCCCCTGGCAGCTCCTTCCGGCTGCCTGTCCGGGGACTGCGCAAGCTGTTCCCAGTCAGCGATGTGCACTGGGAAATTGCCGGATTCCGCAAAGAAATCACAAGAATAGGAGGCAGGAGAGATGAAAGAATTATTAATCATTGCAATCGGCTCTGCCATTGTAAATAATGTAGTGTTGAGCCAGTTCCTTGGCATCTGCCCGTTCTTGGGCGTTTCCAAGAAAACAGAAACGGCGGCCGGGATGGGCGGTGCAGTTATTTTCGTTATTACGCTGGCTTCCTTTGTTACTGGGCTGATTTACAAATTTATCTTGAAGCCCTGCCATGTGGAATATCTGCAGACCATTGTATTTATTCTTGTCATTGCGTCTTTGGTGCAGTTTGTGGAAATGTTCCTAAAGAAAAATATGCCCCCGTTGTATGAATCCCTGGGCGTGTTCCTTCCGCTGATTACAACAAACTGTGCAGTGCTTGGCGTTGCCCTGAACAATGTGAGCAAAGGATATGATTTGCTCCAGGGCGTGGTAAACGGCCTTGCAACCTCCGTCGGGTTCTTTATCGCTATTGTGATTATGGCGGGCATCCGTGAGAAAATTGAATATAACGATATTCCCAAACGGTTTCAGGGGACAGCAATTGTGCTGATTACAGCCAGCTTAATGTCAATTGCCTTTATGGGATTCTCAGGAATGATTTAGGAGGGAAAAAAATGAATGTAACAGCAATTATCATTGCCGCCCTTGTAGTGGGCGGAACTGGTATTTTCCTTGGCTTTTTCCTTGGGATTTTTGGGGAAAAATTCAAGGTAGAAGTGGACGAGAGGGAAGAGGCAATCCTAGGGGTGCTCCCGGGGAATAACTGCGGCGGCTGCGGCTATGCAGGGTGTTCCGGCCTTGCGGCAGCCATTGCGAAAGGGGAAGCCCCAGTAGGCCAATGCCCAGTGGGCGGCGACCCAGTTGCAGCCCAGATTGGCGAGATTATGGGCGTTTCAGCAGAAGGCGGCGTGAAAATGGTTGCCTTTGTGAAATGCGCCGGGGACTGCGAGAAAGCAAAGCAGGACTATGAATATACTGGCGTGGAGGACTGTGCGGCTATGGCATTTATTCCCGGCGGCGGGCCCAAATCCTGCAGCTTTGGGTGCCTTGGCTATGGGAGCTGCGTGAAGGCATGTCCCTTTGATGCGGTACATATCGTCAATGGCATTGCCATGGTGGATAAAAATGCCTGCAAGGCATGTGGGAAATGCGTGGCAGCCTGCCCGAAGAACCTGATTGAGCTGGTTCCTTACGATGCCGAGAACAAGGTACAGTGCAATTCCAAGGCGAAAGGCAAGGACGTGATGGCGGCTTGCTCCGTGGGATGCATTGGATGTAAGCTTTGCGAAAAGAACTGCCCGGAAGGGGCGGTTACCGTTACCGACAACATTGCCCATATTGATTATGAAAAATGTACTGGATGCGGCACCTGCGCAGAGAAATGCCCGAAGAAGATTATCAGCAAGGCAGGCTGACAGAGATGTATCGGCCTTTGGGGCGGCTCATTGAAGAACCAGAAGGGTATGCTTTGTAGCTTGCTGTGAGGCGCTTCACTGGAGAATTAGGAATATGCCATTCATAAAAGAACCGTTACTTTCCTGAGTCTGTAGATAGCAGACACAGGGGAGGGCGGTTGTTTTTATATGGACTATTAGGAGAGTGATGCAGCCCCAGCGCTTTTCCATGGCAAGTATTCTAAAAGTGGAAGAAATGGGTGGTTATTTTGAAAAAAGAAGGATTCAGGGAATATTATATAGATAATTTGAGGAATTTCACGATTCTATTACTATTTCCTGTGCATACGTTTATGGTCTGGAATGATTTTGGCTCTAAATTTTACATATGGCAGGGGGAACAGAAGGGGCTAAGCTCTTTCATCGTGCTGGTAAACCCATGGTTTATGCCGATGCTGTTTGTGCTGGCTGGGATAAGCGCCCGCCATGCCTTGGGGGAAAGGACAGCAAAGGAATTCATGGCCCAGCGCGCTCGTAAGCTGCTGCTGCCATTTGTGGGTGGGATGGCGTTCCTTGTGCCAGTGCAGTCATTTTATGCAAGAAGGTTTTTTGAAGGGTATTCAGGTGGGTATCTTGCGCATCTGAAATTCTTTTTTACCCATGTGACGGATTTTACTGGCTATGACGGGGCTTTTACGCCGGGGCACCTCTGGTTTATCCTGTATCTATTTGTGGTTTCTATGGCGGCGCTGGCCTTGTCCCAGTTCCTGCCTTATGGGAAGGCAGAAAAATATGTGGAACGCATGCCGGCCGTGGGAATCTTGCTGCTGTTTGTGCCAATCTGGTTGTTTTACTATTTGGGGAATGTGGGCGGCTTCAGCCTTGGGAAGTGTTTTGCGCTGTATCTGGCAGGATATTATGTGTTGGGGAACGGAATTGCGCTGGGCAGGCTGGAACGGAACATTTGGTGGATGGCGGCTTTGTGCGTAGCTGGAAGTGTGGCTTCCGTGGAGTTGTATTATCACTGTTCCTATTATGGGGATTTCTGGGTTAATTTCCTTGGGTGGCTTACAGTGCTTGTGCTGCTGGCCTTGGGAAGAAAATTTTTGGACAAGAGGATGTGGGTGACGGAGTATCTGAATCAGGCGTCTTACCCTGTTTATCTCCTGCACCAGACTATTTTGGTGGCAGTGGCTTATTATACAGTGCAGGGAGCGGAAGGGGTGGCATGGCAGGCGTTTGCGGTCTGCAGCGGCAGCTTTGTGCTGACAGTGGCGGCGTACCATGTGGTGCAGCTGATGCCGGGGGTGAGGGCGCTGGTTGGGCGAAAAGGGAAGCCGCATATTAAGGGGGATAGGAGATGATATCATTTGTCCCATATGAAAGAGCCATAGATATATGTTTTAGATAAAGATGCAAAGCTGGAAGAAATCTATTGATTTTTTGTAATGTATTTAAATTTGATTGCAGCCAGTAGACGTGGTATGATATATTAATTCAAATAGGTGGAAAATTCTGTTTTTGAAAGTAATTTGGAGATTGTTGATAAAAACGAAGAGTATGACGATAGGAGGATATTCGGATGAACATTGAAATGCTACAGAGATGCCTTTCTAAAGGGAGTTGGGGAAAGGAAGATTATAGGGTGCTTAAACCTATTTTGCAGGCAGATGCTGGAGAATGGCAAAAGCAGTTTTCGCCGTTGAAAAAAGAAGAGTATATGGGAAATCCTATTCAAGTGATTGATTTCTTTTGTGGTGCGGGGGGAACTTCTCTTGGTTTTGCAGCGATTAACAGTGTGGTTTCGGCTTTTGATTTTTTGGGCGGTTGCGATATTAATCGCGCATCGGCAGAAAGTTATGCGTATAACTTTGGAACTCCGCTTGTCAATCGTGACATTATAGAGTTGGCGCAGGATAAGGAAGAATTAGATGGTTTCCTTGACAAAATTGGTTATGATAAGGATAAACCAACAATTATTATAGGATGTGCCCCTTGTCAGGGGTTTACTTCCCATAGAAAGAAACATTGGGATGAAGAAGATGATACAAGAAACAGCCTTGTAAATGTATTTGCAGAAATTGTGGGGTATATTCGGCCGCTTGCTTTTGTAATGGAGAATGTTCCTGAATTTTTGTCAAATAGGTATTGGAGGTATTTTTCTTCGGCAAAGAAAAAGTATTTGAAAGATGGCTATATTGTCAAAGAAAATATATATAATGCTGCATCATTCGGGGTGCCACAAGAACGGTTTCGTTCGATTGTGATAGGAATGAGAAAAGAATTCCTTCTGCCAGAAGGTTTCCTAATGCCTGCGGAATATAAAACGGTTCGGGATGCTATTGGTGGGCTGCGGCCTGTTTTGGCAGGAGTGGCAGATCCGAGCGATGCGATGCATAAAAGTGCAGCGCATAAAAAGAGTACAATTGAAGTTTTAAAGCAGGTTCCACATGATGGAGGAAATAGGCCAATGGGGGTTGGACCTGCTTGCCTCGACCGAACAAAAGGTTTTTCAGATACTTATGGTCGTCTTTACTGGGATCGCCCTTCCATTACGATAACTCATTATGCGCGGAATCCAGCAAGCGGGAGGTACACCCATCCTGAGCAAGACAGGGGGCTTACTGCAAGAGAAGCTGGATTATTACAAAGTTTTCCTTATGGATTTGAGTTTATGGGGAACTCTGATGATATCTATCGTCAGATAGGAGAAGCTGTTCCTCCGCTTTTTGCTGTAGGAATAGCGACGGACATTTTGATTGAACTATTATCGTCAGAACCGTCGGATGAACAATTGGAAGCAAGCCCGAAATCCATAGATAGTCCAGTTAGCAGTTCTTATTCAAGCGTTATTGCTGGAATTAAAATCCGGCAGAAAGAGGAAATATATGATGGAATACACTTGTGTTGATAGTTTTTGTGGAGCAGGAGGCCTTGGATTGGGTCTTCAGCAGGCGGGTTTTGATGTTAAGCTAAGTTTTGACATCGATAAAAAGTGTATTGACACGATTCATGAAAATAAAAAATATTTTAAACATCTTGCTGTGGTTGCTGATATAAGCGATATGCTTAATGGCAAAGTCCTGAATTTTTGCAATATGAAACGGGGAGAATTGTTTCTTCTTGCGGGAGGGCCGCCTTGTCAAGGTTTTTCCATACAGCGCCGTGGTGCGGACATTGATCCTCGTAATCAGCTAGTATTTATGTATGCAAAATTAGTTGAGGAATTGTACCCGAAATATTTTCTTATGGAAAATGTGACTGGAATTGCTGGGAAACGTGGAAAAACCATTCTTGGACAGCTAATAGATGTGTTGAAAAATATAGGGTACGAGGTGCATATTGAGCTGTTGGATGCACAAAACTATGGTGTTCCGCAAAGGAGGAAGAGATATATTATAGTTGGTGAACGAAACGATATGGGAATTCATTATCGTTATCCTGCTCCTACGGGAGAATTTTGTACCGTACGGGAGGCCATCGGAAATCTGCCGGAACCGCCTTTAGACGGTAGTGATTATTTCGGATTACCATTACATAGAAGGGATAAGCTGTCGGATATAAACCTGAAAAGAATTCGTGCGTTGAAGCAGGGGGAAGGACGGGAGCATTTGCCAGATAATTTGCTTGCGAATTGCCATAAGGTAGACAGCTCGATTATAGGTTATAGGAATGTATATGGACGAATGGCGTGGGATGAAGTTGCGCCTACAATTACTGCAAGATTTGATAGTTTTACACGGGGAAAATTTGGACATCCTGAACAGGACAGGAGCATCTCGCTTAGGGAAGGCGCAGTGCTGCAAACCTTTCCTATGGATTTTTCTTTCATAGGAAATAAAGTGGATGTTGCAAGACAGATAGGGAATGCTGTGCCGCCAATTCTTGCCAAAGAGATAGGAAATAGCATTATCGAATGTTATAAAAGGAGTGCGAAGGACTGATGTCATATCATACAATAATCAAGAGATATTTGAAAGAGCTTCAAGAACAATATAGAAATGCATCTAGTAGCGGGCAATATACTGCGGAACTTTCATACAGGATGCCGTTAGATATAATGGAGAAGTCACTGGCTAAGGAATTTAGCCCTAATGAGCATATTGATGTTATTCTGGAGCCAGCCACACAGGGTAGGGTAGGACGTCCAGATTGGCGAATCCATAATCAAGATACGATGGGAATCTACGGGTATATCGAAGGGAAAGGGCTCTCTAATAAACCTTTTGATTCTGTACCATATGCGGCTCAGATTAAAAAGTACCTTACACTCGGGCATAAATTGATTATTACGGATGGCATTGATTTTGTGTTTTGCATGGATGAGGACAGAGAACCAACAGTTATTTCGGTGATCAACAAGGATAGAATGGGAGCAAGGGATTGGTCTGAGCAGCCGGTTGACCCGCGTTTTGAGTTGTATATGCGGGAATTTTTTAGGGCTCCTTCGCCTCAGCAGGTGAATGAGGCAAAACTTGTTGAGTTAGTGGCAGTGCGTACAAGGATGCTTGCGGATGATATTTTGGAATTTGCAAATATTCCTATGGAAGAAGCGATGAATGAAGAAGAGTGCGATATGATTCAGCTTCTGCAGGGGATGCGGAAGCTTGTATATAACCATAATGACCCCAAATTAAGAACCAACGAGGTATTCGCTGATTTTACCGCACAAGTTATTATGTTTTGTCTTTTGTATGCGCATAGAGTTTTATGTTCTTCAGATGATACCCCTACAGAGAAGGAAAGAAAAATAAATGCTTACATAAAAGAGGATTTGTCGGAGGGTGAGGCATTGGCTCCTTTCCGAAATCTTATGCTTTATCTTCGAGAGAATGGAGAAAAGAGCATATTTATTAATCGGTGGATTGATGAGTGCATAAAATTTCTGTCCTTTGTGAAAATGACAGACCAACAGTTGATGAATCCAGATTATCATCAGCTTTTTGAGCTATTCCTTTCAAAATATGATGCAAAATCTAGGTTTGATTTTGGGGCATATTATACGCCAAAGGTTTTGGCTGATTTTGTTGTTAAGTTGACAAACTATGTTGTGTCCGTAAATTTTTCTGGAAAAAGCATTTATGATGATGGAAACACTATTGTGGATCCCTGTTGTGGAACAGGTTCATTTATGGAGGAATTGATAGAGCAGGATTCCGGAGATGGTTTGTACAATCTTTGCGGAATTGAAATTCTTCCAGCACCATATATGCTTGCGAACTATAGGATGGCAGTGTTAGAAAAACAAAGTGGGAAACGGCATAATAATGTTAATATCATTCTTGCGAATACACTCAATAATAGTGTATTCAGTGGGGAAGCCAATGAAGCTTCTATTGAGGGAAGAGAACTTATTCAGGCAAATAGGATGTCTTCGCTGCCAATAAGGCTTGTGATTGGGAATCCTCCTTGTTCTGATACACTGCGGGAAAATATTTCAGATGATTTCTCAATTATCAATGGTCTTATGGAAGATTTCCGGCCGCCTGTGGAATTAAGGAAAGGCCGTCAGAATATCCAAAAGCAGATTAATAATCCGTTCATGCAGTTTTTGCGGTGGAGTTGCAAGAAACTTCTTGACTCACATAATCATTCGGTGCTTGCGCTTGTAGTGCCATTGTCTTTTCTGGAGGCTGAATCATATAAGTATGCAAGGAAATATTTATGCAATCATTTCTCTGATATTTGGACAGTTGCAATTGATGCCGATGCAAGAACAGGCGCGAGAAGCGATAGTCTTTTCCATACTTTGCAGGGAAGGGCTGTTCTTATTCTTTCAAGGCAATATGCGCAGGAAATGGCGATCACGAAATTCCATTATAGCGATTTTTCACACAGTCTGCGATTAGATAAAGAACAGCAACTTAATGGGGATATCCGGAGTATAGTGTCAAAATTTGAGGAGTATCCACTAGATCCTGATAGTGTGTCTTTTGCGCCAGCAAAACCATTCAATACTGAGATGTATGCAAGGTTTTGGCCTGTGAGCGGGGAAAATCAACAAAACGCAATATTCCTTAACCACTGCTCTGGAATAAAATTAGCGCCTACAGCGATTTTTACCCATGTAAAATCCCCTATGCTTAAGAGAAGGAGCAGAGAGATTGCTGCTAATGGTGTGGAAGGTGCGAGAGAATGGTTTGCCAAGCAGGATAGGCCTCCAAAAGAGGAAAAGATTATTGCTTTCCAAAGTGCACTAAACCAGTGTAAAGACAGGGCAGCTATGGATCATACTTTTACGGAAAATATACATTTGTATTCTTTTCGTCCGTTTCTTATATCAAATGTTCTGCTATGGGAGGATATGTTACGTCGATACAGTAAAATTGGAGGAGGTGGAACAAGGCTGCGTCCGGAAATTATTAGAGCATATGAAGATGAGGAAACAATAGGATTTGCGATGGCACATGCGCCTAAGGATTTGAATCCAACACTGTCACAGTTTGTTTCTTTTTGCTGGTATTATCCAGATAATGATATGTGTACGCGCGGCAACTCACACATTTATATGAACCAGTTTCCTGACAAGCAAAGAACTGGCATGGTTTCCAATATCGCGCCAGATGTATTACATCATATTTCCTCTATGTTTGAAAAGCCGTATAATGCTGCCGCAAAGGATATTGTTTTTTATGTATATGCTATACTGTGTTCCCAAGTATATTTGGATGAGTTTGAGGGTGCCTTGTTTACAGTAAATCAGTCAGATAAAAGAGCAAGGGTTCCTATCGTGGCTGATAAGAAAATCTTTCATAGCGTTGTTCAGTTAGGGAAAGAAATCGCAGAATTGGAAAAGTCTGGCTATTCGCCCGAAAATGTTCTTGGATATGATTATGAATTATTGATTTCAAAGGTGCCTAAGGATTTTCGTTTAAAGAACTTACAGCACCCCTTTGATGAAAACGCGGAGCAACTGATGTTAACCGATGGGAATTCGACGATTGCATTGCCATGTCCTCTTTCTTTGCAGAAACTAAACATTTCAGGGTATGATGTGATTAAAGGGGTGTGGCTGAAATTTAATTCTTATGATTTTACTCATTGTACATTTACACAAGATGATATGAAGCGACTGTTGGACTTTCTTAATACGATAGCTACACACGAGAAGTGTGTGAAAAGGCTAGATGATATTGTTCTGCCCATCTTGCATGGGGAAGTGAGCTTGTTTGAAAATGAGCCGCAGTGATACAGAAGGAGGGTAGAAAATGGATAAGGTTGCCAAAGAACAGTGATATTATGTCGATTGTATGCCATTTAAATACAGAAGGAAGGGATTTTATGGTTAACATTTATTTACTTCCAGCGGATGAAGGGGACTTTATTTGGGTTAGATATGGAGATGATGGAAATTATGCAAATATATTAATTGATGGTGGAACAAAAGATAGTGGAGCTGAGTATGCAGAAATTATTGAATGGATTGGCAGCCATGGAGAAAAGATAGAAGCGCTTGTGCTGACACATATTGATTATGACCATTTACAAGGGGCAGTTGAAGGTATTGGAAAAGTCCCAGCAGACATGCTGCAGAAAGTTGTAAAACGTATCTTGTTTAATACTTGCCGGGGAATTTCCCGTGAGCAAAAACAAAGGGTAGGCAGGTATGCTGAAGATCAAGTAAAAGGGAAGAAGTTTACGGGAGCATATGGGATTGGGGAAGCTGTGGCTTTTATGGATTTACTGGAAGAAAAAGGGATATCAGGCAGAGTGGTGGATTATGTAGTTTCTGGCATGGAAATGTTTTGGGATAAACATGCATGTGTGAAGGTTATTAGTCCAGGATCAGATGAGTTAAAGCGTTTTCTAAATCATTGGGAGCCTTATTGTAAAGAAAATGATGTGTTATCGTACACAACAAATTTAGAAATGGTGCAAGATGACTTGATGGTACTTATGGAGGATAAGTTAGGGTATGATTCTTCTGTAAATAACGAAGCATCTATTGCATTTTTGTTTGAATATGAAGGTATACGGATTGCTTTTTTAGCAGATGCCAAGCCGGCAGCGTGCATGAGGGGGCTTAAGGAACTGGGTGTACAAATGCCGTATCATGTGGATGTCGTAAAACTTTCACATCATGGCAGCCGAAATAATACATCTGACATGTTGATAAAAAACTTGGAAACGGAAGCATATATGCTCAGCACAAATGGACATAGGCAGAAAGTTCCAAATAAAGCGACAATTGCGCATTTATTAAAAAATGCAGAAGGAAAGAAAGTATGCTTGTTCTGTAATTATGATTGGTGGGAAATTGCATATCATGGAAAATTTTTTACAAGCAATGATAAAAAAAGATTTTTAACTACAAACCATCTGGAATTATTTTTGCCAGATGAAAATGGCGTAACAGTGAAGGAGGGGCTAAAGATCTATGGGGAGTGGGCAGTATGATAAAGAAATAAATGGATTTTCTGTACGGATTGCACTTGATGATTATGGGAATCTTAAGGGTTCAGGGGTACTGTTTTTGCGGCAATCAGGTGAATTACCATTGCTTTTTACGGCAGCGCATGTACTGGTTCCTCTTTTTGAAAATAAAAAAGATATCTCTTTATGTTTAGGGTGCTCTGATGGGGGCGGAAAGGCGCAGGCAATGGAGGTCTGTGCATATTGGGTAAAAGAAAAAGCACAGGCAAGTGGGAAAGAGGGGGAAACCTATATTCATCCGCAATATATTGGCAAGGACAAGGAATATGTTTATGATGTTGCTATCGTTGTATTGCCATGGAAAGAATGGATGAAGGATATCGGGCATTTCAGCATAAAATGTGAGAGAGTAGGAGAAGAATTGCAAGGATGGGGATTTCCTGAATCAGCAGATAGGGAAACCCAAAAGGAACATGCCAGTATTATGGCTGGTAAAAAAGGGATATGTGGAAAAATAGATAATATAGAGGGCGGGATAAAAAAATTTAACGTTGCTTATGAAACAGGTTTTTTGGAAAGAAGTGTTACAAGGGAAAGTTATATGGCCTGTTTTTCCGGTACTGGGCTGTTTCGGATTGATAACAGGGGTATATTTTTGAAGGGGCTTATTTCATGTGAATTTGGCGATAGGTCGGCAGGGAATATGCTTTGGGCAAGTTCATCTGGCTTAATCATGGACGTAATGGGATATTTTGGGTTAAAGCAGGATTGCCCAAAATCATTTGAGCCTTATATGGACATGGCAGCAGAGGAGTTCCCCAGAACACGCGAAAAAGAGATGGATTTTTTTATTAATTGTTCAGAGGATTTAATAGAAGGACACCAACTTCATCCAGAAAACTTTATGGATGATACTGAAATAGAATTGCCATGTGAAGGTAACCGGAATTTTTGTGATGATTTTTGGGTTGGGCAATTAAAGAAAGCCGTCATTTTGTATGGGATACAGGGAGTTTCAGCCGATGGGCTCGTACATCCGGTTTTGCAGATGCCAGATTCATGTGGAAAAGATACTGTCCAGATGGTTTATCTTTGTACCGAGGGAAATACGGAAAGCGTTATTGGTGAATTGATTGAGAAAGAATACTTTGGGAAAGATGGGAAAATGAAAAATGGAACGATTTTCGTTTTAAACAGCAGGAAGGTTTCTAACCTCAGTATCCAATTCAGGAGGTATGAATGTAGGCAGGTTTTGCGCAATATAACGAAAGGATATCATTCGAAGGTAGCAATAGAGCAAAAATTCCATAACCTTTATTCAAATAACGAAGGGAAAAATGCGAAGTTCGATATTATAAAAGGGGAGATTGCTGAATGTAATTTAGCAGCCATTGGGATTGCGGAGTTGATGTCTGTGGTGAACCAAGGCAGGGCAGATGAAGCACGAATGAAGAAAGAACTGGAAAGGATTTTAGAAAGAATATGGGAAGTATAAAGGGATTAAACAAATGGAACCAGCAGGGGATACAGGATGCTGGCTTTCAACAAAGTAATTTTTATTATTTTACACGAAAAATGGATGTTGGTGCATCATGTATAAAATCGTATTTTTCACATATTTTCATTAAAGTATATCAGACACAAAGAGAACTTGAGGAAAATTGGAAAGAAGTAATGTATTATATTGCTTTGAAATATCAAAGCAAGTTGGAAGGAATGATTGAGAAAAGCAACTTTTATTTCTGTATCTTTGTATCTGAAAAGATGGACTTAAAAATAAGAAATGAAATAGAGAGTGATTCCTTTTGTGCGAAAAAGTATGTATTCGAAGAAAACACAAGTACTTTGGAAGAAAAATTGCAAGAGATAGAAAATAAAATTTTTCGTATTAATTCGTCGATATCCACTAAGCCATCACCAAAGCTGGAAAGTATGGTACTGCAAAATTTTCGGGGATATGCTGGAAATGTAACGGTAGATTTTAGGGACTGTAGGAAGGCAGCAGCTTCTTTTGTTGTAATATATGCAAAAAATGGAGTAGGAAAAACCAGTTTATTTGATGGCGTAGAATTTGCATTAAAAGGGGAAATTGGAAGAATCATTGACTTAGTTTTGAAGGATAAAAAATACAAGAGTGAGGGAGCCATATACCATAACCGGGAAAACCCTGACAAGGAAGCTTTTGTGTCGTTGAGATTAGACGGAGGGATACATAGAGAGATTGAGAGGTATGTATCGAAAGTAATAGCGGGGGAAAATGATATAAGGGCAAATGCCCCTAGAAAAGGAATAGAAATTACAGGAACGAAAGATGTGAAAGAGAAATGGGATCAAGTTATCCTTCCGCATGACAAAATTGATGGTTTTATTTCTGCAAGGTCAGCGACAGGGCGGTATAAGGAATGGGTGGGCAGTGCGGCGCCATTGAAACAGGAAAGGGAAAATTTTGAGAATGTCCACAGAATTTATAAAGCTGCGCAGGAAAAGAGCAATGGTTTGGATAAAGATCATACTGGAATTAGAACAAAGCTGGAGGAACTTTCTGAAAACCAAGTTTCTGTTACCACCCTGTTTGAGTTGATTGATAGATATAATATGCTTGTAGAGCCAGAATTAAAATTGATATTCCAAGAACAGGCAGACGTAGGGCAATATGATATGTTAATAAATCAGGCTAAGAAATACAGCAGATTATGGGGCACGGACATATTACATTTTGAAAAAAATATTGCCTTGGCCAGAGAAGTTTTGGATGGTGGGCTGGATGGGTATCTTATGATTATCAATTCTATAGATGAATTAAATAAATCTGTGCAAACTCTGGAAGCACGCATACAAAGGAAACGGGAATTGGATGTTTTGCTGCAGAGTGATAGCGAGAATAAAACGGCAATCACTAAATACCAGAAAGAATTAGGGTTTTTGCAAAGCATTGAAAACTATGGGGCTGACAGGGTAGGGAAAGAATGTAAAGAATATGGCAACATTGAGAAACAGTTAGAAGAGCTAGGAATATCCTTGAACTATTTTGAAACGGAGTTAAAGAAAATTACAGAAGAAAATAAAGATGCGGAAGGAAAGAAGGGAAACGTTTTACGGTTAGAAGAAGGCGAATATAAAGCAGCAGAGAAACTAGTAAAAAAATTGGAGGAAAACAATCAAAAGCGGAAAGAACTACAGCAACAATATAATGCGGCAGAAAAGGCAAATGAACAACATCAGGAGTCTATAGATAAAAGGCATATGATATTAGAAGAAATTTTAGCATTTCAACTTCCCAAACATATTAAGGAATTAAAGCTTAAGGATATAAAAGGTATACGATATGTGCTGGATAATGAGAGGAGGAAGCAGCTATCTGAATTTGAGGAACGTTACAAGGCGGCGTCAATGCAAATGCAGTTATGCCAAGAAGAAATATTAAAACAGGAGAAGGTAGCTGAGGAGATAGAAGAAATCTGCAAAAAAGGCAGGGAGTATTTAAATATGCATAGAAATGTAAGCAAATGCCCTCTTTGCCAGACGTCCTTTGATAGCTGGGAGGATTTAATCTTTCGCATAAATCATGTACAGACAGAAAGTGACGGTACACTGAAAAAAGGAATGGAGGAGATTCATTCAGAGCTAGAAAAGATATCAAGTATGTATGAAGATTTCTATAGCAAATGTGTAAGTTTAAAGGAAGAAAAAATTTCAGGGATCTTAAAAGCGATTAATGATTTGGAGGAAGCACAGCAACGCTGTATAGATACCATTGAAATGTTTGGCGAGAGAAGAGTTAATCTTTTGAACCAACAGAACCAGTTGGAACTTTGGTTCGTGCAAAAGGGCATACAGTTAAAAGAATCGACTTTTCAAGGACTGGAGGTTTGGAAAAAGGAGCAAGAAGAAAAGTACTTGCAGTTGGAAAATACTTGCAAGAGAACAATGGAGATGAAAGAATCCACCCAAAAATTAGTTGATAGCACGAGATTGGTTATGAATGAATTTCAGGAAAAAAAGAACAAAATAGTTAGAAATCCAGAAACATATAGCTATATTGAATTTTGGATGAAACAACCAGATGATTTTAATTTCTATGCTTTGTTACAGGAGAAAAAGGATGTTTTAAAAGATCATATGGAAAAGAAAAAAGATTTTCAAGAGAAAAGAGCAGCATATAGGGATGTGGAGAATCTTGATTTAACGGCTGCTGTGGAGCAAAAAAACCAGCAGTTAAAAGAGATAGAAAAATCGAAGAAAATAAAGGAAAGATATCGTATTTTTGAGGATTTCTCAAAAGAAGGGGTAGAAAATTGTTTCAATAATTGGGTAGAGCAAAAGGAACAGCTTGGAATACGCAAAGAAATTTTAGAGCAGATTTCTGAGGAGCAAGGTGCACGGCACTATTTTGAAAATTATAGAACATATTGTCAGGAGTTAGAGGAAAATAAAAAGGCGCGTCTGATACAGAAGGAAAAAGAAAAACAAGCAAGGGAAGCTTTCGAAGAGAAAAAGAAGGTTTTAGAAACAGGATTAAAGGAGTATTTCGACCAGTCTATTATGAACGAAATATTTCAAAAGATTGACCCGCATGATTTTATGAAAAATGTGGAATATGAGTTGTCTTTTAATGATAATAAAGAGCCGCAATTATGTATCCATGTACGTGAGGATAAGGATGAACATACTGATTCCTATCGTCCTGAATGGTATTTCAGCACAGCGCAATTGAATACAGTAGCGTTCAGTTCCTTTTTTAGCAGGGCTCTAATAGCAAAAGATTTGGGTTTCCGTACAATATTTATTGATGACCCTATTGGGCATTTTGATGATATGAATGTTCTCGGGTTTGCGGATTTAATCCGAAGCATACTTGAATCAGGTGATTGCCAAATTATTATGTCTACCCATGATGAAAAAATTTTTGAGATTTTAGAGAGAAAATTGAGCGATGAATATTATAGTTCCTGCTTTATACGGTTACCAGAAAGCAAAGCTGTTACATGGAAAAAAACGGATTAGGGCAGGGGAGAAAGGCAGGTGATTTTGAATAGTTATAGTTAAACAAATATGCAATTGACGGCAGAATTGATATAATTTATAATGGACGGAAGAAGAAATGGCTGGAAAAAGAGGTGATATTAATGCCATGTGCAGCAATTGATTTGTTTTGTGGGATTGGCGGGTTGACGAAAGGATTATCATTGTCTGGCGTTGATGTCATTGCAGGGATTGACATTGATGAAAGCTGTAGGTTTGCCTATGAGGCAAATAATCATGCAAAATTTCTGTGTAAAGATGTGTCTAGTGTACATGGGCAAGATTTGGAGCCTATTTTTCCAGAAAATACTGTCCGTATTTTAGTTGGATGTGCACCATGCCAACCTTTTTCCAGATATTCAAGCCGCTATAGAAAAGAAGGGCACACGGATAGCAAGTGGAAATTATTATATTCGTTTGGAAGGATAATCCGAGAAAGCTTACCGGACATTGTTTCAATGGAAAATGTACCTAACCTGCTTCACGAGGGAATTTTTATGGATTTTGTAGGTGTGCTGGAAGAAACAGGGTATTTTGTTGATTATAGCATTGTTTACTGTCCCGATTATGGAGTCCCGCAGCACAGGAAAAGGCTGGTATTGCTTGCTTCTAGGCTGGGCAGTATTGATTTAGTGCCGCCCATTTATCACCCTGATAATTATCTGACAGTTAGGGATGCAATAGGATATTTGCCAGAAATTAAGGCTGGAGAAACTGATGAAAGGGATTGCCTGCATTGTTCTAGCGCTTTGTCGGAACTCAATATGAGGAGGATACGGCAGTCAGTGCAAGGGGGCACATGGAGGGATTGGGATGATGATCTAAAGCTCAAATGCCATAAAAAAGATTCTGGAAAAACATTTCCATCTGTTTATGGAAGAATGGAGTGGGATAAGCCATCCCCTACGATAACTACCCAATTTTATGGATATGGAAATGGAAGGTTTGGGCATCCAGAGCAAGATAGGGCAATTTCACTCCGGGAGGGGGCAATATTACAGTCTTTTCCGGATGATTATATTTTTTTAGATGAGGAACATCCTGCCAAGAAAAGAGAATTAGGGACACATATTGGGAACGCTGTACCAGTGGAATTAGGGAGGGCAATTGGAGAAAGTATACAACTGCATGTAAGCTGTATAGGAAAGGGCTAGATATATGAAAAGGGAAAGAAGCATCAAAACAGAAAAAGAAATCAATGGTTCTTCTAAGCAAATCAGTGAGAAGAAGCAGGATATAAAATATGATACAAGGGATTATGTTGTTGACTATTTTGTTTCACAATATGAGAAAGGAGAGTTTTACATTCCCTTGGATTACCAAAGGAATTTTATCTGGGGAGATAATGAAAGATGCTATTTTATTGAGTCCATATTAATGGGGCTTCCAATCCCATTTATGTTTTTTGCAGATACAAAGGATGGCAGGATAGAGATTGTAGACGGAGCCCAAAGAACACAGACATTGGTGCAATTTGCACAGAACGATTTAGAGTTAAATGGGCTCCAAATTTTAACGGAATCGAATGGATTTAAATTTGAAGATTTTGATCCAGCAATTCAAAGGAGATTTTTAAATACAAATATCCGAGTAGTTTTTTTGGAAGAAGGCACTACCGAAAAGGTGCGGCAGGAGATTTTTAAACGTATCAATACAGGAGGGCAGCAAGCAAAACCATCTGAAACAAGAAGAGGATCTTTTGAAGGCAAGTTTAAGGACTTTTTAGAAGAATGTGTAAAAAATGATACCTTTAATGAACTTGCCCCAAGAACAAAGTTAACAGAGGATAGGTTTGAAGGCTTTGAATTAGTTTCAAGGTTTTTTGCGTACACAGATAATTATTCAAACGATTTTGCGGAATATACAGGGAATGTCACAGTGTTTATTGACAGGTATGTAGAAAGCAGGAATGCTCAATGTGAAAAAGACCAGGATGCCATAACACAATATAGGGAAAAGTTTCTGAATATGCTAAATTATGCGGAAAAGATTTTAGGGACTAGAGGATTTCGGAAAACAAAGGCTTCCAAATCGACGCCAAGGGCAAGGTTTGAGGCACTATCTATAGGGATTGCATTAGCTCTTGCAGAGAATCCCAATTTACCCCCTAGGGATATTTCAAATTGGATTGACGGGGAAGAATTTGCGAAATGTACCAGATCAGATGCAGCCAATAATAAAAGTAAATTGAAAAGAAGGATTGAGTTTGTAAAAAATAAACTTTTGTCGGGAGAGTAAATGATAACATTTCAAGATACATATGACAACAGGAAAAAAGAAATTGAGAATTTTTTAGAACTGATGGCGTTTCTGGAAAAGAAAGAAAATCAGAGGGAAGATGGTGAAAGTGAATTTGATAAATTTTTTTACCATCAAGGGGAAGGGATTAGCATGACATACCAAGAGCTAATCAATATATTGAAGTCGAATGTTTCATTAATGCTTTACAACATTATTGAGTACACGGTATCTAATTTGATTGATAGCATATATGATGAAATAAGGAGAAACCATTTGTCCTATGTGGATGTTAATGTATCAATACGTGCCCTTTGGAGAAAAACAATTCTAAAGGCGGCTAATGACCCTAATGCAAATTTTAATACATTCTTAAAGAAAAATGAGGAAGTAATTGATGCTATTTTACAGAACTCCATCTTAGAATTACGGTCGAGGAATACAATGCCAGCGGGAAATTTGGATGGTGTTTCTATCAAAGAAGCATTTGAGTCACATGGTGTGCAGGTGCAAACAGCTAGCAGAAATTACCGTCCTGATATATTAAACAATATAAAAGAAAACAGAAATAATTTAGCACATGGGGCAGTATCCTTTGTGGATGCAGTGAGGTTTGAAAGTATTGCAGATATTAGAAGGAATAAAAATGTTGTAGTTTCTTTTTTGGAAGAATTAATTGATGTAGTGTCAGTCTATTTTGAGGAAGAAAAGTATAAGATGGTATAATAGCGATAGCTATGATACGGCCCAGAGCGAAGCGGAGTGGCATAGGCAGCCATATGGAAGGAGAACCAATCCTATGAAAATCAAAGAAACAGAAATTATCTTGGCCGATGGCCAAAAAGCGCTCTTAAGAAGCGCATCCAGGGAAGACGCCGAAGCCCTGTTCCTCCACAGGAAGGCCACATCCGGTGAAACCCACTTTATGGGCAGGTACCCGGAAGAATTTCAGGGCGGACAGGCCTGGGCCGAGGAAAAAATAGCAGCGGTTGAAGCAGATGAAAAAGAGTTTTTTGTGACTGCATTTTTAAATGGGGACATCATAGGGGATGCCGGGATCTTCAAAATCAAAGACGGGATGAAATACCAGCACAGGTGCGGCTTTGGCATTTCCATCCTGCAGGAATACAGCGGCCTTGGGCTGGGGAGCCAGATGCTTAAGGCGGCTTTGGCGCAGGCAGAGGAAAATGGCTTTGGGCAGGTAGAACTTGGGGTATTTTGCGATAACCTGAGGGCAATACACCTCTATGAAAAATTCGGGTTCCAGAAGATGGGCGTTTGCCCCAATGCGTACCGGTTAAAGGACGGGACATACCGGGATGAAATCCAGATGGTCCGTATGCTTGGAAAAGCTGCCCCGCAGGAACTGGAATTTTGCAGCACGGATTTCCTGGAAAGTGATGAAATTAAGCTGGTCCTTGAGAGGACGGCTGGTGAGGATAAGGAAAAAGGCTACCTGCCCTGTTATTATTTTGCCATCTGCAGCAAAAACGGCCAGAAAATGGGCACTTGCGATCTGCGGGTAGGGCACAATGAAAATACCCTGTATGGCGGGAACATAGGCTATGCCATAGAAGAACCTTACCGGGGGCACTATTACGCCGGGAAGGCCTGCCTGCTGCTGTTCCGCCTTGCAAAAAAGCACCAGATGGAATATGTCACCATTACATGCAGCCCGGAAAATACTGCATCCAGAAAAACATGCGAGTATGCAGGCGGGGTATTCCAGGGGATTTTCCCCCTGCCGGAGTGGAATGAAATGTATCAGATGGGCAGCCGGGAGAAATGCAGGTACCACGTTGCACTGAAAACACCATAGTCAGCCACCATTCTTTTCCCCGGCTTCTCCATTCCCCATTTAAAAAGATGCGGAAATTTAGAAATGCCATATTGTAACAAACAACTGTTTATGTTAGACTATTCCTTACATCCATACAGGAAGGGAGCAGGAGATGAAACAGAATTTTTTCAGGAAATACATAGGTGACAAATCTTTTTACCGCATGGTGCTCCTAATAGTAGTCCCTGTTATTATCCAAAATGGCATTACTAATTTCGTCAGCCTTCTGGACAATATCATGGTAGGGCAAGTGGGTACGGAGCAGATGAGCGGCGTTGCCATTGTCAACCAGTTTATGACAGTGTTCAATATCTGCATTTTCGGCGGCGTTTCCAGCGCAGGGATTTTTACCGCCCAGTATTACGGGCAGGGGAGCCAGGAAGGGGTGCGCAATACGTTCCGGTTTAAATTTATCGTCTGCATTTTGCTGACGGCGGCGGCCACGGCGCTGTTCCTTGCGGCAGGGGACAGGCTGATTATGCTGTACCTCCATGAAGGTGCCCAGAGCGGCGATATTGCAAAAACACTGGAATATGGGAAAGAATACCTGGCGGTGATTATATTTGGCATTGTGCCTTATGCCGTTTCCCAGACTTACGCCAGTACCCTCCGTGAAACCGGGGAAACCCTGCTGCCCATGAAGGCAGGGATATTTGCAGTCCTTGTAAACCTTCTGGGGAACTACCTGCTGATCTTTGGGAAATTCGGGTTCCCGGCATTGGGGGCGGTAGGGGCGGCGATTGCAACGGATATCGCAAGGATAGTGGAGTGCGTGATCCTTGTTTGCTGGACCTATGGGCACCGGAAGGAGCATCCTTTTATCGAAGGGGCTTACCGCACAATGAAAATCCCAAGGGATTTGACGGCCAATATTATAAAGAAGGGAATCCCCATTATGCTCAATGAGATTGCATGGTCCACAGGGCAGGCATTTTTAATGCAGTGCTACTCTGTCCGGGGGCTTTCCGTGGTGGCGGCGCTTAATATTTCCAGCACCGTGTCCAACTTGTTCAATGTGGTGTTCCTTTCTACGGGAGGTGCAATTGCAATTATTGTGGGGCAGCTTTTGGGAGCCGGCAAAATGGAAGAAGCGAAAGACACTGACCGGAAACTGTTGTTTTTTACGGTTTCCACCTGTTTTGTGTTTGGGACCCTGCTGGCTATGATTTCCCCCTTCTTCCCGCTGATTTACAATACCACGCAGGAAGTGCAGTCCCTTGCCACAAAATTTATCCTGATTGCGGCGGCTTGCATGCCTTTATATGCATTTATGCACGGCTGCTATTTTACCCTCCGTTCCGGCGGGAAAACATGGATTACCGTATTATTTGACAGTGTGTATGTATGGGCGGCAGACATCCCCCTTGCTTATGTGCTGGCGCATTTTACAGGGCTGCACATTGTGCTGGTGTACTTAAGCTGCCAGCTTATTGAAACCTTAAAATGCATCCTGGGTTATATTTTGGTTAAAAAAGGAATTTGGCTCCAGAATATTGTGGATACAGCTTGAGTATAGAAAGGAATACAAATGATATACACTGTGTTTCAGTTAGTTTGCCTGTTTTATCTATACAGCTTTTTTGGCTGGTGCTTGGAAGTGGTTTATGCGGCGATAGGCAGGAAGGAATTTGTCAACCGGGGACTTTTAAATGGCATGCTCTGTCCAGTATACGGCGTGTCTATGGTGTTCATGCTGGTGTTTATGGATTCTCTGCGGGAGGAATGGTTCTATCTGTTTTTGGGCTGCATGGTTGTGGGGACAGTGACGGAGCTATTGACAGGGCTGCTATTAGAAAAAGTATTCCATTTAAGGCTCTGGAATTATTCTGGGAAAAAATTCCAAGCTGGCGGCTATATCTGCCTTGCTGCCGCGATGGTTTGGGGTGGCCTTGGCATCCTTGTGATAAAATTCATCAACCCCCTGCTGATGGCAGTGCTGGAAAACATCCCTTACCTGCCAGGCTTGGTGGGTTTGGTTTTGCTTTCCTTGATTCTGATAGTGGATGCCGCCATGACCATAGGGGCGCTGCTTAAAATCAAGAACCAGAACCAAGCCATGGCAGACATAGCAGAAGGGCTAAGCCAGGCCTCCCGTTCCTTGCAGGCCGTGATTGTCGGGGTAGTCGACCGGCGAATGAACCGTGCCTTTCCTAGCCTGAAGAAAAAAGAGGCGGAAACCGAAGAAGAAAAGCAGGAATTAATCCGCCAGAAAACTGTGTTTGCTTACGGGTGCAGCTTCCATAAAATTGCTTGGATATTTGTCATAGGGGCTTTCTTAGGGGCTGTGGTGGAAATGGTGTTCTGCAGGTTTACCATGGGCTGGTGGATGAGCAGGAGCAGCTTGCTCTATGGCACCTTTAGTTTGGTCTGGGGAATCGGTGTTGCAGGGGCAACTATTGTGCTTTACCGTTACCGGAATCAGGAGGACAGCCATATTTTTATGGCCGGAACCTTGCTGGGCGGAGCCTACGAGTATATTTGCAGCGTGTTTACGGAGCTGGCATTTGGGGCAGTGTTCTGGGATTACAGCGACATCCCCTTTAACTTGGGTGGGAGGATTAACTTGCTGTATTGTTTTTTCTGGGGGATTGCAGCCTGGGTCTGGATGAAGCGGCTGTACCCGCTGGTGTCTGGCTGGATTGAGAAGGTGCCAAAAGGGGCAGGAAAAGCATTGACTTATGTGTTCTTGCTGTTTCTGGCGTGGGATATTACGATTTCTGCTGCAGCTTTGGGGCGTTTCGGGGAACGTGCCCAAGGGGTTTCTCCCCAAAATGGGGTGGAAGCTTGGATTGATGCCAAATTTCCAGACAGCCGGATGGAACAGGTCTATCCTAGCGCAAAGACGATGGATGAGTGGAAACCTGATTAGGATAGAAAAATCTGGGCATCAGGGCTAACAGGCAGGGACTGTTGTAAGAATTTAGCATAGAAGCAAGGAAAGACAGGAGAGAACAATGGAAACAAAAGAGTATTTCAGCAGGAAAAAAAGGGTAGTGGTGAAAATCGGTTCCGCATCCCTGCACCACGCAGCCACTGGAAGGCTGAACCTTGGGAAAATAGAACGGCTGGTGCGGGAACTTTGCGATATCAGGAACCGTGGCATGGATGTGTGCCTGGTAAGCTCCGGGGCCATTGCCGTAGGGCGCACCGTCATCGGCCTGTCCGAGCGGCCGGACAACATTTCCACCAAGCAGGCCTGTGCGGCAGTAGGGCAGGCAAGGCTGATGATGACATACCAGAAATTATTTTCAGAATACCATCAGACTGTGGGGCAAATCCTGATGACAAAAGGGACTATGCAGGACAATGTTTCCCGGAAAAATGCCCAGAACACCTTTGAAGAATTGTTCCGCCTTGGGATTATCCCGGTAGTCAATGAAAACGACACCGTTTCTACTTATGAGATGCAGTTTGGCGACAACGACACGCTTTCTGCTTTGGTGGCTTCGCTGGCAGGGGCAGATTTGCTAATCCTCCTGTCAGACATTGATGGGCTGTTTACCGATGACCCCCACAAAAACCCGGACGCCTCCCTAATCCCCGTGGTGGACAGGCTGGACCAGGAGCTCCTTGCCATGGCAAAAGCAACCGTTGGCAGCGACGTAGGCACCGGGGGCATGGCAACAAAGCTGACGGCAGCAAAAATTGCCACCTGTTCCGGGGCGGACATGGTAATTGCCAATGGGGCGGACGTGGGAATCCTGCACCAGATTTTTGAAGGGGATTTTGTAGGGACCCTGTTCCGGGAACACAGGGATGAGGATTTTTATATTGCAGATTTTATAGAAAAAAGTTTAGAGTAAGCCGGACAGGTATGGATATATTTTAAAGAAAAAGGATGGGTGATTCATATGTCAGAAGAACAATTGGCAGCCATGTGGAAAGCAGAGATTGAAAAATCACTGGCGGAGGAGCAGGGGCTGCGGGAGCGGCTGCGCCCGGTGGAGTTTCCTTCGGATTTGTGGCAGGTGTTTCGGGGCGCATACGGCGATGTGCGGGAGGATGTGGCATTTTTGTTCTGCCCTAAGGATTTGCTGCCGGAAATGCAGAAGCTCCGCCGCCTGGATTTTGAAGATAAAGATGCGGAACAAATTAATTTTGATAATTTATGCGAAAACCTTTCCCACCAGCTTTCCTTTAACAGCGCCACATATCTGGTGATGCCCTATTTTTTGCTGTTTTATGAAAAAAAGAGGAAAGAACAGGATTTCCAGTGGCAAATGAAGGTTTTAGAGAACGCAGGGAGTATTTTGTCTACGGATTTCCCGGAAAATACTGGTGGCACGGATGGGATTTCTGCGGATATTTTGGAGAGCTACCAGCTAAGCATAGAACTGTTCCGGGAACGGGCAAAGGAATTTTTACGTGAAAATATGGAAACACTGAAACAGCAGGACCCTATGGAACTTCTGTATTTCTGCACAGGCCTGCTTGCATTGTTCGGGAATGCCGAGGATGCGTTCCAGATGCTGGTGGGCAGTTGGGAGCAGGCGCCGGTGGCATGCTTAAACTGCGGCTATTTTGATGAAGAAATGGAAGCGGAAGGATTTTATGAGGAGATGGAAGACGGCGGGGAGGAGCCGGAAGGTTCCTGCTGCGGGCCAGTGGTTAAGGAACGTGTAACCCCTGCTGCATCTGTCCTTGGGCAGTGGGATGGGGAGGATTTTGAAAATACATACCTTTGGTTCAGCAACCTTGCCCATGAGCTGGGCATGGAAGGGGCGTGGAAAATCCCATATTATTACGGGACATATACCTGCCCGGAATGTGGCAGCAAAGGGCTTTTGATGGACTGGGTGAAAAAGTGCCAGTTTTAAAAGCAGAAGGCAGGAATAAGGCAAGACAGGGGAAGCAATGCGCTGGCAGAAATCCAAGGAGGAAGGCATGGAACAGGAAAAGATAGACAGAATCAATGTATTAGCAAGGAAATCCAAGGCGGAAGGCCTGACAGAAGCGGAAAAAAGGGAGCAGGAATTGCTGCGGCAGGAGTATATCGCAACCATAAGGCGCAACCTGCGGGCGCAGCTTGACAATATTGATGTGGTGAACCCTGATGGGACTACAGAAAATTTAGGGGAAAAATATGGGCGAAAAGAAGCAAATTAGGGATTTGCTGAAAGGGCGGCGGGAAGGGTTAGCCCCTGCGCAGGTACAGGGGCTTTCAGAAAAAATCTGCCGGAACATCTGCAGGCAGCCATGGTTTTTGCAGGCAGGCACTGTGTGCTTTTACTACCCCCTTGGGAATGAGGTGGATCTGCTGCCGCTGGCAAGGGAAGCCCTGGGCATGGGGAAGGAACTTGCATTTCCAAGGGTAGAAGGGAAGGGCATGGAGTTTTTCCGCGTGGGTTCCTTGGATGAGTTCCGGGAGGGCAGCTTCCATGTCATGGAGCCCACGGGCAGTGAGCCAGTCACAGCAGTTGGTGCCTTGGCGCTGGTCCCGGGCGTTGGGTTTGACGCCCATGGGAACCGGCTGGGGTATGGGGGCGGCTATTATGACCGCTATTTTGCAAGCCATCCTGATATGGTGAAGGTAGGGGTGGCTTATGGGCTGCAGCTTGTGGGACAGTTGGAGAAAGGGGAATATGACGTGCCAATGGATGGGGTGGTTACAGAGGAGGGCTTCTGTCCAACATGCGACCTTCTGTAATGATATATGCCCCTGTTTGGCGGAAGGCTATTTTAAATAGCCTTCTTTTACAATGCCTGCCACCGCTTCTGTGGGGATTTCAAAGGTAACAATCCCCATGTAGCCGGGAGCCACCTGGTATTCATCAAAGACAATCACTAGCTTGCCGGACTCGTTGACATAGAAGTTGGCCTGGTCTGGCAGTTCCTTAAAATCCCATTCCGGCACTTCGCTGTCCACATAATAGGTTAATGCGTCGTCCTGTGCCATCTGTTCCTTCATCTGCTGTTTGATGTTCTCAGAAATGGGCGTCTTGTAATCTGCGCCTTCTTGGAATAAATCTTCCAATGTAACCATTTTCCCGGCCTGTTTGTCAATATGGTAAATTTTTTCCGACTGGGCAGCCCCTGCCATTGTGATAGTCTGGCGGAACCGCAGGGAAAACAGCCTGTCATTGTCTGTCACTACTTCATAATCCAGGCCTACTGCCTGTGTGCCTTCCCCGCCTGCGGCTTTTACGTCTGCTTCGTATGCGGCGATAATTTCGTCCGTATAGGCTTTGATGGTACCGTTTAATTCCTGGGCAGCATTTTCTAATGCTTCATTTCCCTCAGTTCCATCCTGCGGAATTTGGACTTCCGGGATTTTGAGGCTGGCTTCCATCTGGTTGTCCTGATGTTCATATTCCCGGAACGTCACTACCTTTATCATGGCGCCAATGACTGGAATCTGCTCCATGGCATAGGAAATGGAGGGGCTGGAGTTGGCGAGGATGATAAGGGCAAGGGCAGCGGCGGCAGCCCAGGCGGTTTTTGCAAAGGGAAAATGGAAGGGGAGCGCTGTTTTTCTGCTGTTCCCTCCGTCGGCATTTGCCATGTCTGCCTTTGCTTTGGCGATGGCGTCTGTTACCTTGGGCTTTAGGGCTTCTGGGACGCTGATGTTTTGGTAATCCTGTTTGATTTGGTTTAAATCATGGTTCATGGCAAAGTTCTCCTTCCGTCAGTTTGATTTTCATTTTTTTCAGGCTGCGGTATAAAATGCTTTTGACAGTGCTTAAATTTTCTTCCAGCGCGGCGGCAATTTCCTGCAGCTTCCGGTCTTCGAAATAGCGCAGCACCACCACGGCGCGTTCTTTTTCATTTAGGACGTCTAAGGCGTCAATGGTATCAAAATCCATGTATACATCTTCTTTCCCATATTCCACAGGGGCTTCGTAAGAAATTTCCCGCTGCCTGCCCCGCAGGGATTCCAAGGAAGTGTTGATGGCAATGCGCCAGAGCCACGTTTTGATGAAAGCTTCATTTTTCACAGAGGCGGAATTCTGTATGGCCTTGTAAGCGGTTTCCTGCACAATGTCCATGGCGTCTGCTTCGTTTTTTACGTAGGTGAAGGCCAGACGGTACAGGGAATCGTAAGAGGACAACAGTTCCTGTTCCACCAACTGCTGCATCTTTTGCATGTTTGGCGTAGTCATTTGGGTTCTCCTTTCTGGTTGGCTGTTACAATAGGTTAGACGTGGGAGAGGGTGGAAAAGTTTCAGGGGCGGGGAATTTTATGGAAAAATTTGAGGGGGAATGTTGTTGGCACTTAGTTTGGCGATTCCCGCAAGCACCCTCAGCAGGGATTCCCGCCGCCTTCCAGAAAAATCAGCCGAACCTGATGACAAACCGCCCAGAACTTGCTATACTGTTATCAGGAAATGAAGCCTTGCAGCGTGGCAAAGGGCCAAAACCGGGCAATGCCATGGAACGCAACGCCAGAATGGAGGAAAACTATGAAACTGACTTTGGAACAGATTGGCGCAAATGCCAAGAAAGCAGAAACAACCCTGCGTACCCTCTCTGCCATCCAGAAAAATAAAGCGCTGGCTACTGCGGCAGATTATTTGATAGCAAATATGAAAATGCTGCTGGAAGCCAACCACTCAGACGTGGAGCGGGCAAAGGAAAACGGCATGGCTCCGGGGCTGGTGGACAGGCTGCTTCTGACAGAAGCACGGATTGCCCAGATGGCGGAAGGGCTTCGGCAGATTGCGGGGCTGGAAGACCCGATTGGGGAAGTGCTGTCCATGAAGCAGCGGCCAAACGGGCTGTTAATTGGGCAGAAACGCGTGCCTTTGGGGGTGATCGGCATTATTTACGAGTCCCGGCCAAATGTGACGGCAGATGCTTTCGGCCTGTGCTTTAAGGCAGGGAATGTGGTCATCCTCCGGGGCGGGAAGGACGCCATCCATTCCAACAATGCCATTACCATGACGCTGCAGGAGGCGCTGGGGAACTGCGGCCTTCCTGCAGACGCCATCCAGCTTATTACGGACACCAGCCATGAAACAGCGGCAAAGTTCATGAAGCTGAACCAATATATTGATGTGCTGATCCCAAGGGGCGGCGCAGGGCTGATCCGCACCGTGGTGGAACAGGCCACAGTGCCAGTCATTGAAACCGGGACTGGGAACTGCCATATTTATGTGGACGAATCTGCAGACATTGCCATGGCCGTTGACATTATTTTTAATGCAAAAACCCAGCGGATCGGCGTCTGCAACGCCTGCGAATCCCTGGTAGTGCATGAAAAGGCAGAAGAAGCGCTGCTGCCAAAGCTGGCGGAGCGGTTAGCGGAAAAGAAAGTGGAGCTGCGGGGCGACGAGGAAAGCAGGGAAGCCTGCAGCAGTATCCGCCCAGCCAAAGAGGAGGACTGGGGCGCAGAATATCTGGACTACATCCTTTCCATAAAAACGGTTTCTTCCCTGGAAGAAGCCATCGCCCATATCAACAAATACAATACCGGCCATTCCGAAGCCATTATTACTAAGGATTATGGGAATGCGCAGAAGTTTTTGGATGAAATTGATGCGGCGGCTGTGTATGTCAATGCATCCACCCGGTTTACGGATGGGTTTGAATTTGGCTTTGGCGGCGAAATCGGCATCAGCACCCAGAAGCTCCACGCAAGGGGGCCCATGGGGCTAAAAGAACTGACCAGCACCAAATATATTATCTATGGGGACGGCCAGGTGCGTCCATAAAACAGGGGCCGGAATACAGGCGGCGGGAACAGCAAAGTGCGGCCATAAAATGGAAACAGAAAGCAAAACGGATGGTGAAAATATAAATGAGAAGAAAGAACTTGCAGCATATCAAGCGGAATAAAACAGGGGCGACGATCAAAATACTGTCAGAGCCGCAGATTAACCGGGAGCTGTTCCGGCATTTCAACCGCCATCAGGAAGTGGCGCGCTGCTGGCGGAAAGAAGGAGGCACTTGGAAATTAAAGGACATTGCCTTTGTAGAGGAATGGAAGGACCCGGAATATGAATTTCTGGTAAAATGCCTGAAAAATACCATACATACCGGCGGTTACGTATTTGGCTGCTTTGAGGAAGGGAAACTGATGGGCTTCACCTCTGTGGAAAGCCCCCATTTTGGCTCCAAAGGGCAGTATGTGCAGCTTTCCTGCATCCATGTTTCCTGTGAATGCAGGGGCAAGGGGTATGGAAAACAGCTATTTCAGCGGGCTATTTTGGCTGCAAGGAAGCTGGGGGCAAAAAAACTGTACATATCCGCCCATTCCTCCGAGGAAACACAGGCATTTTACCATGCCCTTGGGTGCGTAGAAGCAAAAGAGTACAATCGGAAGTTATATGTGGCAGAGCCATGCGACTGCCAGTTAGAATATGTGCTGTAGCCTGTGGCGGCAGCGGTAAATTAGTTCCCGCAGGCAATGGGGGCGTGGAGCGGAAGCCTGTGCCTACCCTTGCAGCAGGGGGCTGGTTGTGCATACAAAAGAGGAGGTTTTGGGTCCAATGTTCCAGGATTTTAGAATACCAGAATTCATTAGCATTTTTGTATGTTTGTCAGTTCTGTTTGTAAGCATCCATGTGGCAGGCATCCTGGCCGGCAGGACAAAACGGAACCGGTTTTCAAGGAAATACCAAATCCATAAGCTGCCAAAAGGCGTAAAGGTAAAAAAGAGCCGCCGGCCCAGAAGGAACCGCTATATTTTAAATTACCCTTTTTGGGCCAACAGCAAAAAGGATGGCACGGCTGATTTACGGATCAGGGACAATGAAATTATCTGGGATAAGAGTTTCCTGTTTGTGGACGGTGCAGTGCTGGAATTTGAAAAGCCATATGAGCTCCTTGGCGTGGTAAAAGAGCTGCGCCAAAAGGGGGTTGATATCCAATTATCGAAAGAGGAAAAAGAAAAATATGCAAGGCTGAAACGCAAAAAAGATTTTTTTGCCCAGAGCTCAGACATACAAAAAATCATAGACAATTACGAAGAACACCCGACGGATTTTGAAAAATTATGTGCACTGCTGTTCCAAAAGATGGGCTACCATACGCAGGTAACAGCCAAAACAAATGATGGAGGGTATGATATTATCCTCTGGAAAAACCACAGCAAGGCGATTGTGGAGTGCAAATGCTATTCTATTGGGAATAAAATAGGCCGCCCCGCCATCCAGAAATTGGTAGGGGCAAATAATACTGCACTGGCAGATGGGATGGTTTTTATTACAACCAGTGAATTTTCCTCCTATGCCGTTTCTTATGCAAAAGAAGCTGGCGTGGAGCTGGTGGACGGGCGCCGTCTGCTGCAGCTTTTAAAGGAATATGTATTTGCAGGGGAACAGGGACGGGGCGTATATCTGGAAGACTGTTATCTGGAAGTATCCGATATGCGCCCTTATGTCCCAGAAGATATTTATGAGGATTATTTTGTGAAATGCTAAACGGAGGGGCTGTTTTCGCTTGCCTGCAGGTTTCAGAAAGGCTTCCCCTCCAGTACTTCTTTGTAGTCTTTATAATTCTCCTCCAATAATGCAGGGGTATCAAGGCCGTAAGGGCAATGGGATTTGCATTGGCCGCAGTGGATGCAGTCCTCGATTTTTTTCATTTTTTCCTGTACCTCGGGGGTAAGCTGCAGTTCGGAAGGGGAGCGGCGCAAAAGCAGCGACATCCGGGCGCAGTTATTAATCTCAATCCCTGCAGTGCAGGTGGGGACGCAGTAGCCGCAGCCCCGGCAGAAATTCCCGGCAAGCTGTTCCTTGTCCCTTGCAATCAAATCAGAAATTTCCTGCGTCATAGCTGGCGGGTTTTCCATATAGCTTAAGAATTCATCCAGTTCAGATTCCCGCTGGACGCCCCAGATGGGCAGCACATTGCCATATTGGGCCTGGAAGGCATAGGCAGCGGCGGAATTGGTAATCAGCCCGCCAGACAATGCTTTCATGGAAATAAAGCCCATATTTTCCTTCTCGCAGCGCGCAACAATTTCTATGTCTTTTTCTGTGGCAAGGTAGCAGAAGGGGAACTGCAGCGTTTCGTACAGCCCGCTGTCAATGGCCTCATGGGCGATTTTCAGGCGGTGGTTGGTAATGCCGATGTGGCGGACCTTCCCCTGTTTCTTCGCTTCTTCCATGGCTTCATACAGGCCTGTGCCGTCCCCGGGCTTGGGGCAGAAGGAAGGGTTGTGGAACTGGTAAATGTCAATATAGCCTGTTTTCAGCAGCGTCAGGCTGGTGTCTAAATCCTTCCAAAACCCTTCTGCATCCTGGGCTCCGGTTTTGGTTGCAAGGATGATGCTGTCCCGGACGGGGGAGAGGGCTTCGCCGATTTTGGCTTCGCTGTCTGTGTAGAACCGGGCAGTGTCAAAAAAGCGGATGCCGGCATCGTATGCCTTTTTCAGCAGCTTTCCAGCTTCTTCGGTGGAAATGCGCTGGATGGGGAGGGCGCCGAAGCCATTTTTGTTGACGGTAATTCCTGTTTTTCCAAGGGTAACGGTTGTGTTCATGGTAATCACTCAGTCCTTTCGTTTTCTTTTGGTGTAGTTTGCCAAAGATTGCTGTATTTCGGGGTTAAGAAATTTCTCCGGTTTTGCTGCACGTCATAGTTATGTTGGCATTAAAATATTTGCTGCTTTTTGAAATTTTTGCGCTTGTAGCTGCAGTGTTTTTGCTCCGTGTTGTTGAACGGTTGCTGTAATTCCACCCATCATATGTGGAATAGCTGGAAGAAGCACTGGTGCATGTGGCAGACGAACCGTTATATGTAAAATCGGCAGTTAAAGTTACGGTTGCAACTATTTTTCCATTTTTCTTATATGTTTTAGTTTTGGCCGCAGTTCTTGAATTGGAACGGCTACGTGATGGGAATGAAATTACCTTGTATTCTACGGTAAGCCCATTTTGTTGTTCTGTTTTTTCAACAAATGTGTATTGCTGGATAGGGGAGAATGAAATTTGTCCGGCATGGGAAGTAATTGGGGTGCAGAACATACAAATTAGTAAAACTAAAATAGAAAGTGCTTTTTTCACTGATATTTCCTCCATATACTTTTATTTTATTATCTCAATGTATTCTTCCGATTCAATAACATCTAATGCGTGTTCCTCTTTATAGTTAAAATAAAGACAGGAAACAATAGTAATTGTAATAATTAAAAAGATATAAATTATTTTGGCGTTACGTTTTCTTTGGGATGCATAGGTGGCCAACTCTTCCGGGGGCACATTTTCAAGATACAGCTTTGCAAGTTCTTGAGGCGTTCCAAAGTTGCAAATAAGATCCGGGTAGGAAACAGAGCCATTTTCCAGAAGGAATTGCCGGATATCATGTTCCATGTCTGCCAGAAAACTGCAACGGTATCTTTTTGGGCAGGCCAGCAGCCGTTTTACTGCCCTGATATAATTTCGAATTGGTTTTTCAAGGTTATCCATGGAATAATCCTTCCTTTCCTTTTTATTACATCATCCATTAGAACGGGTAAATTCTCCCAATGCGTTCATTTTTAGAAATGATTTCATCAAAATCTGCTTTTATGTTTCTTCTTCGGTGGATTCTTCCACGGGAATAACTTCTAATTCCCAATCTTTTATATATTTAAAATAGATATGGGATGCCATGGTAATGGTAAGAACCAAAAGGATAAATGCAATTCCAAAGCGGCGCTTTTTCTTGGCCGAATAGGAAGCTAATTCTTCCGGCGGTACATTTTCCAGATATAGTTTTGCAAGCTCTTGAGGTGTGCCGAAGTTGCTAACTACATCCGGGTAGGAAACAGAGTCATTTTCCAGAAGAAATTGCCGGATATCATGTTCCATGTCTGCCAGAAAGCCGCTGCGGTAGCTTTTAGGGCAGGTTAACAGCCGTTTTACTGCCTGAATATAGCTTTTGAGTGGTTTTTCAAGAGTTCCCATAGAATCATCCTTTCTTTGTTATTTTATTATCTCAAGGTATTTTTCTAATTCCTGTTCCTTTTTATAGTTAAAAAGGACAGAAAAGCACAGTAAATGCCTGCCCCTTAATAAATCATTTCATCAAGATCCAGCATCAAGTTGGCTGCGGTAGTGATCTCCCGGTATTTCCGCTTGATGTTGACCAAGTGTTCCCGGCCGCTGTCTGTGATATGGAAATAAATCCGTGTCCTGTTCTTAGCGACAGTCTTGCTCTCTTCGTCAATGCAGCCGGCATTTTTCAGCCGGTAGATATAAGGGTAAAGGGATTTATAGGAAAAAACGTTGTTGCTAATCCTGCTGATTTCCTGCGTTATTTCGTAAGTATACATAGATTTCTGTTTTAAGAGGAAAAGGATCAGCATTTCGCCAAGGGAATTTTGCAGGCTTTCAGCGAAGGTGTCCTCGTTCCCGGTTATTTTCATTTTTCTGCTCATAATCGCCTCCAGTCAAAACATAGTTTAAGAAATAGCAGCCAGAACTCCTTTGGGAAAACAAGTTTCATGGAACTGTTACAGGCTATGTGCATTATACTATGGGAAGTTTAAAAAGTAAATAGTTTATAAAAATGATATATAGGGATAGGGTTTCTGTTTTATGACGCTAAGAATGGGAATTTTATCATGGTAACTTGAATAAATAGCAGGAAATGAAAGAGATATTAGAAAATAGGTATTGACAGTATGATTTTTATCATGTATATTTTAAATATAAAGTATATGCTGATATTTTTGTAAGGGTGGGGATTATGAATATAAATTTATTTCCGCGAGCAATGAGCCAGGCAGCCGCTCTCGCGTGGATATTTGGCGAATGCCGCGAGGGTAAGTGCCCTGCGGGTGCAAATACCCCGCCCCTTGGGGCGGAAAGAACAAGCCAGGCCATGCTCCGTAGCTTGCTGCGGGGTATTTGACTTTTGCACAGTCTGTTATTGTCAGTTTAGAATGGAGGAATGGTAAGGAATGAAGAGAATTGTTAGTCTATTTTTGGGGCTTGGCATTGTTTTGTCTTGCTGTACCGTATCTTTTGCTGCGGAAACAAACGGCTCGGAAATGAATGCCAAAACGGATGAAATAGAATATCTGAAAGGAGAGGATCTTGTCCTTGAGAATATTGAAATCCTTGAAAATGGGTTTGTTGCAGTAACGGAAAAGGTTTCGGAAGATGTGGCATTGGCGGATTCCGGCAAGGCCCGTCCGGAACAGGAAAGGACCGCTGTGTTTACACATAAGATTTTTGACCGGAATGGGAAAGTAATGGCTATACTGACTTCTACCGTGACGGGGGTTTATTCACAAGTGGACAGGACTGCATTTTTAACAAGCATAAAAGGAACGTTCCAGGGTTCTTTTGCAAGCGATTTTTCCTGTAGTACTTCTGTTAGCGGGAGCACTGGAAAGATTAATTTATATTATAATGGAATGTCCGCTGGTTCCTTTTCTTATAAAATTTACTCAAATGGGACAATTCAAAATATTTAACAGAATAAAATAAGAGTTTGGCAGAACAGGCTGTGCAGAATACCAAATGTTTTGCAGGGGTTGGAATTATGGAGGAAGGGGTGAAGTTATATATGAGGAATTGGCAGTACACTTTCTGTTTCACAAATTTAGACCCTTCTGTTATGTATTATCTTGAGTTTGGGAAACAGAATGACACACAAATTTATACCTTTGAAGGGACAAAAAGCAATGGGAAGTAAGCGTAAAAGATTAGCAAGGGGATTGCTGCTGGTTTATTTTTTTAGTTTATTGCTGCTTTGGTTCAAAGCCAGCGACATTGCAGGGACAAGGGATATTATTGCATATAGCCGTGAAGGGGGGTTTTGGAACATAAACCTAAAGCCGTTCTATACGATTAGAAGTGTTGCTTTGAGCGATGATTCATGGATGGTTTGGAGGAACCTTGTTGTAAATGTTGCAGTATTTATCCCAATTGGCATACTTTATCCGCTTGCGTTAAACAGGAAATATCATTTTTTTATATATTTTCTGCACTTCCTTCTGTTTGATTTTGCAATAGAAGGCGTCCAGTTTGCAGCAATGGTAGGCTATTTTGATGTGGACGACATTCTCCTGAACTCAGTGGGATTTTCCTGCGGGTTTGCTATCCTAATGTTTTGCATGTGGTTCAGAGGGTGTGCAGGAAAGTGGAAAAGATGATGCTTGGGTAAAAACCATTCATACAGGAAATCAGGAGGACAATATGAAAAAAACCAGACAATATTTCACAGCGTTCCTTTTAGCCGCTGTTTTCATCACCGTAGCAGCATATCCCCAAAATGTGTATGCCAAATGGGTTGTGCCCAAGGAAGCATCCTTTGAGCCAACCGTTTTCGGCAGGATTACGACCCAGACAGATAAGGTGCGGGTATACGTTTACGGCGGTACAGCTTTAAAGGTTACAGCCGGCGGAACGGTCATTTTCCAGAAAACATACCAGCGCGAAGGGAAGAAGACAGTACGCCTGCCTTTGCAGAAAGCCCATACAAAGCTTAAATTCACTTTGACTACAAAATATGGGATTACCGGGTATGCTGTGGTAAAAACGGTGAAGGACGACGGCGCGGTTTCCAAAAAGAAGCTGAGCCCTTCCCTGAAAAAGCCACGGGTGGACGGGGAAGTGACAGATAAATCTACTTCTGTAAGGGTGTATGCCAAAAAGGGGGACACACTCTATATCAAGAACGGCGCGAAGTTAATAAAAAAGGCCAAATACAAAAAGAGCGGATACCAGAACTTTTCCATCCCAAGGCAGAAAGCAGAAACCAAGCTGACATTTTATACCGCAGATAAAACAGGGAGGAGCGCCTATGTGGTAAAAGAGGTGAAAGACGTCACGCCCCCTAAGAAGCCGGAAGTAGCCTTTACCTTTGAGGACGACGGCACTTGGATTGATGTAAAAGGGGAGGTTGGCTGCGATATCTATATCAGGCACAATAGCAAAAAGGGCACGGGAAGGTGGAAATATATGGGAACCTTGAAAGGGATGGATCTTGGGTTCCATGTGGATGATTTGCCAAATATCACGTGGATTGACGCAGGGGATACCTTTTCCATCCGCCTTGTGGATGATGCAGGGAATAAAAGTAAAATAGCAACCACAGAAGCAGTGAAAGAGGACTGGCATCCAATGTCCGGGAATAACTCGGCCAGATAAAATTCCATTGAAGCTAGGATGAGATGGGTCTGTCGCACTAATATAGTTGCTTGTTCAAAAGGTCTTGCCGCTTATGCGGCAAAGACAGAATGCCCAAAATTACTCTGGGGAAGCTAGCTTCCCCAGATATTTTTTGTGCATTTTGTTTGCATTGCTTTGCAATGTAAACCTTTTGAACAAATTTATGTATTGTAATTTACGTTAGTGCGACAGACCCGTTTCATTTGGCACAAATCCTAAGACAGTTTAAAGGTATATAGTTTATAAAGAAAGTATATAAAAAGTAGAAAAAAGGAAGAAGATAGCGAATGAGTTCGGTTACATCATTGACAGCAATATCAAGCGTATCCGCCTGTATATCAGTTTCATCCGCAAATATGATGAAGAAATCGCCTGCCAATATCTTTTTAAAAAATGATATTTTCACCAAGGGGGAAGTCTGCCCTTTTTTAGAAGAAAAATATTTTTCATTTATCTATTGGCATTTATTAGCTGGACGTGGTTGAAAAATTTTTTTGAATTTTATTTATTTCCTCTGGTTTTTGGATATAATAGAAGTAGAAGCCTAAAGTATTCTTTAGATTTTAAGAACTCTGTATATCCGACTGTGCCGAACGGTACAGCCATAAGAAAGGATGGTTTACATGAACTTAGCAAAAATCTCTGCCAATGGGCAGATTACCGTGCCTGCCGAGATACCTGGATTCTCGCAGTTAACATGACGAGGTTGGTACCTTCACTCCGAGATCCTCATATATTTTTGCCTGCTTATCGAGAAGTTCTCCAATCCTTAAGGAATGGTTTGCATCTTCAAAGCACTCAATCACATCAAGCTTATCA
>KE159636.1:2792232-3128843 GCA_000403315.2 Lachnospiraceae bacterium A2 | reverse complement strand
GATCCTCATATATTTTTGCCTGCTTATCGAGAAGTTCTCCAATCCTTAAGGAATGGTTTGCATCTTCAAAGCACTCAATCACATCAAGCTTATCAAGCAACTGATGCAGAGTGTAGTTTTTATATAAATCTGATTTTTTCATCTTATGGTCAAGATGAGATATCAGAATTAATGCAACAAACTCTGTAAAGATTTTACCATCAAGACCTTTTTCAGATGACACCAGAAGCCTCCGCATATTAAGACGTTCTTTCAGATTACCAAAGGCTTTCTCTACAACATCTTTCATCCTGTACAGATGTAAGGCTGTAAAGGCATCCATTTTTTCATTGGTAATCAAAGCAAAGTAGCCAAAGTAACGACGCGCTTCTTTGATGGCATCTTCTTTATAGTAAACCTGACGCCCCCTCTTGGGGGTTGTCTTCACTTCAAAGAACTGATCATAGGCCTTTTTATGACTTTCAACATATTTGCCTTCTAACAGTTCTTTGCAAAGGCCGGCAATTCGTTTGTCGAATGCCTGCTCATCGTCAGCACCATTTTCAATGCTGAAATAATAATGGATGTACATCCGGCGTTTATCTTTGATGGCATCACCTTTATACGGACGCTCCTGGGTATACTCCCACTGGGCGCTGACCGTATATCCATAGGTGTTGATGCTTTCATCAAAATTTACAAACATTCGGATATCGTCATATACCTCATCAAGATGCTTCCTGATGAACTTTAATGACAGCTTTGTTCCTACAAGGAACTTGATGTGGTCTCTGTATAAACCATTAATGTTATCCTCAGAATAGAAACCTCTGTCCATAACAAACTTGGTTTTGCCAAACCCAAGGATGTCCAGATCTTCCAGTAAATGTTTTACCGTTTTTGAATCTGGTATATTTCCCGCAAGCTTACGGTAATAAAATGGTAAGCCAGATTCTTCGCCAAACACCAGCAGGAGGTTCAACTGCGGAAGTTGATCATCTTCCTTGTTTTTACCATACTGGATCTGGGCAAGCGTTTCAGAGTAACTGGAAATGCTGGTACTGTCATAAGCCCAGTATTCATCCTCAACACGGCGTCTGCCCTGAAGCCGGAAGAACTTATTTGCCTGATTATCTGTTATGGAAGCAAATAATTCACTGCTTCTGGGCGAAGTTATACATTCACCATAAGGATGCTTATGGGTCAGATGCCATTTTTCAAAACGGTACAAAGGATTATTGTCCTCAAGTATCAGATAAAAGGCCACAGATAAAAGCTGTTTGTATGTTTCGGGAAAACACTGTCTGAGATCTGCTGCGAGTCCAAGCTCATTAGCAAACTCATTCAGAAGATATGTTGCTCCATAATACAGATGTCTGGTTTCAACAAAAGGCTTTGGCCCTGTTTTTGCAGGCTTTCCACTTGTTGATTTAGACCCTTTTTTCGCTCTGCCTCTTGTTGGAACAATGTCACCAGTCTCAGGGTCAACCTTTCCCACACATACGCGTTTTGAGCGGGACTGTTGCTTTTCCTTGTCCCAATAATAAGTTGTGTCATAAGCATATGTAATGCCTGTGCGTTTATCAGTTTGAGTAACTATCGACATACAATCACCTCGTCATGTTTATACCTCCATTATAAAACATGACGATGGATTAATCCAGTACAAAATGGTGATTTTGTCAACAAAATCCAGGGGGTTCGGCTAAGCGTAGCGAAAATTCATCGTCACGTTTTCGAGAATCCGGGGAGATACGCCGCCTGCTCGGTCTGAAATCTGGCGACAAAATACTTTTCTACCAGAAGCCAAGCGGCGAGGTCGTCATTAATAACGCTTCTGCACAAGCAATTTATAAAGCCCAGAAAGCATTTGAGGGCGTTGCCGAACAGATGGGCGTATACAATGAGGATGACGTACAGGCATTGGTTAATGAAGTACGTTACGGAAAGGGAAAAGAATGAAGATACTTGTAGATACCAACATTCTGATTTCCGCCGTGCTTACCTGCTGCATCTTATCCTTAAAAATATAGCACCGCTTCAACGTACCACTCCTTTACAAGTCCATTATTTCCCTTACCACACTAATCGCACCCTCTAAGCACACGGCAGAAAAAAGGAAGAGGAGAGTGGGAAATATTTTTTTGTAATAAGTATAAATTTTGGAAAAGAATGGACGATATAAGTCATAATAGCTGATAGCAGAGAAAAAGGAATAAGTACTAGAAAAATTATTAATTTATATATTTTTTATAGAAGTATATACTGTACCAAGACAGATGGTGATAGTACGATAGCGTTAATCCTTTTATACCTGCCTTAAGAATAAATTATCAGTATGAAGTTGGAGATTAATAATTTTTAAAAGGAAACCGATATATTGGTTCGCAAAGGATGGCGTCAATAGTATAGGATGCCATCCTTATATTTTTTAGGAGGAAGAAAAATGGCTAATTTAATAGACCATATTGGGGCTATACATATTTGTGTCACAGACCCCAAAAAAAGCTATATTGTTGGGGCATCTGATGCCGCAAATAAGGAATTTCAGGACAGCTTCGGGGATTTTGGGCCCATGCCCAAAGAAATACGGGACAAATGTACGCCCGAGGCGCATGATGTGCTTGTAAAAGCGGGGATGAAGCGGTTTGTCTGCGAAAATTATAATGACATACTGAAGGTAAAAGGGATGCCGGGGTGCATTTTAGCAGATGAGAATGGCAAAGAGGTGACAAACCAAGTGACAGCCCTGATGTATGAGTACCACACCGGGAAAATTTCAAAGGAAGAAGTGGTGGGGAAAGTAAGGGACATCTGCCTTGACATGCGGGTATACCAGTCCCAGAGCCGCCATACCACAGGGTATGACAAGAAAGACAACCTCCAAATCCTGGGCCAGCTCTACGAACTGTTCCAGAAGAAAAATGTAACCAATGCAGTAGCTGCCTGCTATGAAAAGGGGGAGGAACTGGCCCGCCAGAATGGCGCGGGGGATAGGGATGACTGGCTGTACTATGACGCAGATTATTACTATGCCGCAGAGGAAATGAGGGGGCTTATCCAGCAGGCGATTTCTTCCGTGGCAGGGGAATGGGAAACGGATGTACCGGATTTTGAAGAGTTGGAGAGGAATACATTATACACGTTGGACGGCAAAATGGATTTCAACAGCGTGTGGAACTGGCGGGCGCTGAACCGCTACTGCGGCACGATTTCGGACTTCAATGAAGCGCCGCCGGAAGGGTTTTCCTTTTTCTTCCAGGAGGACAAATACCAGGCGCAGGAAGGGCTTTCCCCACTGGAAAGGCAGAAAGGGGCGATACGCATTGCCTTTGGGAACAAGATATGGGAGGTGGATGTGCCCTTTAACAATTCCCTTGTGTTTGGGGCGGTTCAGGAGAAGTTCAATGCAGGGGAGCTGTTCCGGGATTATGTAGGGCAGGGAGAGGCGGATGCAAGGCTGCTTTCCTTCCTTGGGAAGTTTCATGTGTTCACGTCTGCTTATGGGCATAACATGGATTGGTAAAGGGGCGTAGGGGGCAGCTAAGTGCAGTTGCCCCTAATTCCATTACAAATGTTCCTGCCTTACCCATGTTTCACTCTTATTCTCTTACACTAAGGTTTGTTCCCGCCAGCAACAGCCCCTTGGTTCCGGTAAAAGGACGGCGCGCATCCCTTCTGTTTCCGGAACAGCCTGCTGAAATACAGCGGGTTTTCATATCCGACAATCCGTGCAACCTCGTTGACGGCATAGTTGGTGGTTTCTAACAGCATCTGGGCGTTTGTCATGCGGATGGAGGTGACAAACTGCATGGGGGTGGTCCCAGTGTGCTTTTTGAAATTGCGGATAAACCAACTGACGCTCATCCCCCTGGAACCGGCGTATTCCTCAATATTGATGTCCCGGTTATAATTCTCGTTAAAGTAGGAAACGGCAGCTTCCATTTCGTGGCTCAGGTATTCGTTCTTTGGCGTATGCTCTTTGCCGGATTCCCGGTGGAAGATAATCAGCAGATGGCGCAGCAGCAGTACCAGCATTTCTTCATAATCGTCCTGGCATCTTTGCAGTTCTGAAATAATCCTTTTAAATACACGTTCATATTCCAATGAGGTTCCTACAGGGAATACCCGCCTGTCATCGGGGAACCCATATTTCCTTAAGATATTTTTTACGTCGCTTCCGGTAAAATGGATCCAGTAAACTTCCGTTTTATCAGCCCCGTAGTATTCATATTTCTGAAATTCTTTTGGGCGGAATAACACAATGTTCCCGGCAGTTACAATGGTTTCATTTTCGGGGCGCCCAAAATGGAAATAGGCGCGCCCGGAAGCAATATAGATAATCTGGAAATCCAGCCTGCCCCTTGGGCGGTAGGTTGGCAGCTTCGGGTGGGAGGACAGGCGGTAGGTCCCGCAGCTCCCTACAACCAGCGGCTTGCTTTTGTCCTTGAAGTCCAGGACGGAATTATTTTTGTAACTGGAATTGATATACATTGGCAGTACCTCCTTTGTTATTGTATCATTTTGTGCATATTCTGTCCAGTTCTGTTTATAGACATATCTTGCGGCAGAATGTATGATTTTACCAGGAAATTAAGCAGACGGAAAAGAAGGGCATTCGTGTAAGCTTAATGGAAGTATAAAATTATCTATATTAAAGGAGGAATGGCCTATGGTTGTGCCACGTTACTATGAGGATTTGGGCATGCTGCATGACAATACAATGCCTGCCCGGGCTTATTACATCCCGGCGTCCCGGAGGGAAGATGGCCTTGTGGAGTGCCGTGAGGGCTCGGACCGGCTGCAGATGCTGAACGGGGAGTGGGAATTCAAGTATTTTGAAAGCATTTACGATGTGCCGGAGGGGTTTTATGGGAACGGATATGACACGTCTGGGTTTGGCAGGATTTCAGTCCCCGGCGTTTGGCAGATGGCTGGGTATGGCAGCCACCAGTACACTAATATCCGCTACCCGTATCCCTTTGACCCGCCGTATGTGCCGCAGGATATTCCCAGCGGGGCATACGTACATACTTTTACTTACCAGAAGGATGGGAAAGCGCCAAAAGCATTTTTGAATTTTGAAGGGGTGGATAGCTGCTTTTATGTTTGGCTGAATGGGGTTTATGTGGGATACAGCCAGGTGTCCCATGCAGTAAGTGAATTTGATGTGACTTCTTTCCTGCAGGAAGGGGAGAACAGGCTTGCCGTATTGGCGCTCAAATGGTGCGACGGCTCTTATCTGGAAGACCAGGATAAGTTCCGCATGAGCGGGATTTTCCGGGATGTGTATTTGCTGAAACGGCCCCAGCGGGCGGTGAGGGACTACCATATTACAACCAAGGTGGAAGAAGGCAGCGCCGCCGTAAACGTGGATATTTCCTTTTGGGGGCCGGTGGACACAACAGTCACAATTGAAGACAGCCATGGCACGGCTGTGGCGGAAGGCAGGATTTCAGAGGATGGCAGGCTGGGGCTTGTTGTGGGGAACCCTGTCCTTTGGAACACGGAACATCCGTATTTATATACGGTAATTTTTGCGGCGCAGGATGAGGTGATTGTGGACCATATTGGGTTTCGGACCATAGAAATTCGGGACAGGGTAATTTATTTTAACGGGGAGAAAATAAAGTTCCGGGGCGTGAACCGCCATGATTCCGACCCGGTAACAGGGTGCACGGCCAGCGTGGGGCAGATAAAGGCCGACCTTGCCTTGATGAAGCAGCACAATTTCAATGCCATCCGTTCCAGCCATTACCCAAACGCGCCGTATTTTTACCAGATGTGCGATAAATATGGGTTTATGGTGATTGATGAAGCAGACCTGGAAGCCCATGGGCCGTTTCTGCTGTACCGCAGGGAGGATACGGATTTCAACCGTTTCAGCCGCTGGAATGAAACGATTGCGGACAATCCGGCGTGGGAGCAGGCCATCCTGGACCGTGTGCAGCTTATGGTGCAGTGGGACAAAAACCGCCCCTCTGTTGTCATGTGGTCAATGGGGAATGAAAGCGCCTATGGCTGCAATTTTGAGAAAGCGCTGGAATGGACAAAAACCTTTGACCCGGGCAGGCTGACGCAGTATGAAAGCGCCAGATACCGCAATTACAGCGTAACTTACGGGTATGGGAATTTGGACCTGTACAGCCGGATGTACCCGTCGCTGGCGGAGGTTTCGGAATATTTGGAAAAAGACGGGAGCAAGCCATTCCTGCTGGTGGAATACTGCCACAGCATGGGAAACGGGCCAGGGGATTTTGAGGATTATTTCCAGATGGCCCAAAGCGACGACAGGATGTGCGGGGGCTTTGTCTGGGAATGGTGCGACCATGCAGTTGCACATGGGAAGGCAGGGAATGGGAAACCTGTGTACCTGTACGGCGGCGACCATGGGGAAACAGTCCATGACGGCAACTTCTGCATGGATGGGCTGGTATACCCGGACCGTACACCCCATACCGGGCTGCTGGAATATAAAAATGTCCACCGCCCTGCAAGGGCAGTATCCTATGAGGAGGGCAGCGGGGAACTGGTACTCCACAATTACATGGACTTTGACGATCTGAAGGACTATGTGGAAATATTTTATGAAATGTCCCAGGACGGCAGGGCAGTGGAGCAAGGGAAGCTGCCAGATGTTTCTGCCGCGCCCCACAGGGACGGGAAGGCAAAGCTGAAGCTGCAGGTCCCGGCGGTGGGGAAGGTTTACCTGAAACTGGAATACCGCCTGAAAAAAGAAGTGCCGCTGATGGAGCGCGGCCATCTGCTGGGCTTTGACGAAATAAAGCTGGCAAATGAGGACGGAAGGAACAGGCAGGCGGTAAAATGGCTGGAACAGGAACCCATTTTCAGCGACATTACCGTAAAGGAAACGGATACGCAGATTGCATTGCAGGCAAAGGGCTTTTGTTACAAATTAGATAAGCGCACCGGATTGTTTACCCAGATCCAGTTTGGGGGAAGGGATTATCTTGACCGCCCCATGGAATTAAACATTTGGAGGGCACCTACAGACAATGACAGGTATATCAAGGAAGAATGGAAAAAGGCGCATTACCACGAAGCTTATGCCAGGGCTTACCGCATCAGCACATTCCAGAAGCAGGACAGGGTACTGCTTACGGGGCGCCTTGCAGTGGTGGCGGTAACCGTCCAGAAAATTTTAGATGTGGAAATCACATGGGAAGTGCATGGGAACGGAAAAATATCATCTGCAATTTCAGTGGAAAAAGAGGAAGAATTCCCGGATCTCCCACGGTTTGGGGTACGCCTGTTCCTGGACGGGGAATTAGAGGATATCAGCTATTTCGGGATGGGGCCGCAGGAAAGCTACCGGGATAAGCATCGGGGCTCCAGCCATGGGCGTTACCATGCCAAAGCCAGCCAAATGCATGAGGATTACATCCACCCGCAGGAGAACGGGAGCCATTTCGACTGCGATTATGTGGAAGCGGCGGGCGCAGGTTTTGGGATTGCAGCAGTTTCGGGACAGCCATTTTCCTTTAACGCATCCAGATATACACAGGAAGAACTGGAACGGGCGGCGCATAATTACGAGCTTCAGGAATCCGGCAGCACGGTGCTGTGCATTGATTACGCGCAAAATGGCATTGGCTCTAATAGCTGCGGCCCGGCAGTTTTGGAGAAATACCGGTTCAATGACACAGCATTCCGGTTCCAGTTTGAGCTGGTCCCATTTATAAAAGAGTAAGGAGGAGGGATACTTATGGAGGAAAAGAAATATTTAAAATGGTATAACAAAGTAGGGTACGGTTCGGGGGATATAGCGGGAAACGTGGTGTATGCGTTCCTGACGTCTTTTGTCATGGTCTACCTGACAGACACCATTGGCCTTGCGTCCGGGATTGTGGGGACGCTGATTGCGGTATCCAAGCTGTTTGATGGGTTTACAGACGTTTTTTTCGGCTCCATGATTGACAAGACCCACAGCAGGCTGGGGAAAGCAAGGCCGTGGATGCTGTATGGCTACATCGGCTGCGCCGTAACGCTGGTATGTTGTTTTGCAGTGCCCGTTGGCCTTGGGAAGACGGCGCAGTACGTATGGTTTTTCATTGCGTACACTTTATTGAACGGGGTGTTCTATACAGCGAACAATATCGCGTATTCAGCCCTTACCTCCCTTGTGACGAAGAACAGCAAAGAGCGCGTACAGATGGGTTCTTACCGCTTCATCTTTGCATTTTCCACAAGCCTTCTGATACAGACCATTACCGTGGGGTTTGTGGACCTGTGCGGCGGCGGTGCAGCAGCATGGAGGATGGTGGCAATTATTTATGCAGCGGCCGGCCTTGCGGTAAATACAATTTCCGTCCTTTCCGTCAAGGAACTCCCCGACGAGGAACGAAACGATGGGGAAACAGCCGAGGGGGAAGAAAACTATGGGCTTGCCCAGGCGTTCCGGCTGCTTGTGAAAAATAAGTTTTACCTGATGATTTGCGGGGCTTACATTTTGCAGCAGCTATACAGCGCCATGATTGGCGCGGGCATTTATTATATGGCCTGGGTATTGAAGAATAAAAACCTGTTTGGGCAGTTTGCATGGGCAGTGAATATCCCACTTATTATTGCGCTGGTATTTACGCCGACGCTGGTAGGGAAATGGAAGGGGATGTATAAACTGAATTTAAGGGGCTACATCATTGCCGTAATTGGCAGGGCATTGGTGGTAGCTGCCGGATATATGGGGAACGTCCCTTTGATGATGGCGTTTACGGCGCTTGCAGCCTTGGGGCAGGGGCCATGGCAGGGGGATATGAATGCCGTAATCGCTTCCTGTTCTGAATACACGTACCTGACGCAGGGAAAGCGGGTGGATGGGACCATGTACTCCTGCACGTCGCTTGGCGTCAAAATCGGCGGCGGCATTGGGACGGCAGTAGTAGGGTGGCTTTTGGAACTCAGCGGCTATGTGGGCACAAACCCGGTGCAGCCCCAGTCAGCCCTTAATATGATGCAGTTTATGTATCTGTGGCTCCCGCTGATTTTTAACATCCTGATTATGCTTGTGCTTTCCAGGATGAATGTAGAAGGAGCCAATGAAAAAATTAAAAAAGAGAAGGGCATTCAGGCAGACGCTGTTCTGTAGCAGGTTTGCAGCTATGCATGGTATACATGGCTGAAAAATTTTTCGTAGAAAGCCAAAAGGCTGTTGAGATAAGTTTTAAATTTATCCATGCGGGATACCTCCTTTCCGTATTTGCAAGTTTATTATATGGCACAGCGTTCTGAAATGCTTGCCAAATCGTAAGGAAATATAGCCAGATCTTGCGGGCGGCTGTAATTGGGATTCTGCAGTGAAATTAATAGAAGGGGGATGCGCCAATGCATTTGAAAGTTAAGGAAACAAAGGAAGAAATTTATGCAGCCCAAAGGGCGGCAAGGCATGTATCCCCCCATCTGCACCATGCATTGGAGATTGTAAGCGTTGTGGAGGGATCGTTGGAGCTGGGGGCAGGGCAGGAACTGTACCATATGGAAAAAGGGGATATTGGGCTTGTTTTTTCAGACATTATCCATCACTACCAGGTGTTTTCCGAAGGGGTGAACCAGGTGGCTTACATTCTTGTCCCGCCGTCTTTTACAGGTGTTTTTGCGGAAACGGTACAAAACAGCGCGCCGGAATGCCCGGTTGTGGAAGCAGCCCGCCTGGAGCCGGACGCTTCCCATGCCATAAGCGCAATTCTGCAGATGGAAGAACATGAGCCGGTGGTTGTGCAGGCGTATGTGCAGATTATTTTGGCCAGGTGCATGGGGAAACTGAAGCTGGCAGATAAAAGCAGCGTGGGAAGCGACGACCTGGTTTACCGGGCTGTTTCCTATATCTCCAGGAATTTCAGGGAACAGTTTTCTTTGGAGGGCATGGCCCGGGATTTAGGGGTAAGCAAATATGTGCTGTCCCGGATATTTTCCAGGACGTTCCACTGTAATTTTAACCAGTACCTGAATGAAGCAAGGCTGGGCTATGCATCCGGCAGGCTGGAATATACCAACGATACGGTGCTGGATATCTGCCTGGACAGCGGTTTTGAAAGCCAGCGGACGTTTAACCGGGTATTTAAGGAAAGGTATAAGGTTACCCCAAGCGAGTACCGGAAGAACCAGAAAAGGAACCTGGAGCGTGCGGCAGGAAAATAATCCCTGCAGGCAGTTGGCCTGCAGGAGCAATATTAAAAAATTTGTTTCATTTCAATCAGCGTCTGCAGATAACGGACCGTGGTTTCTAGTTCGTCAACGGATAACGTATTTGCAATTTCCAGTAAAGAACGGTTTTTCGACTGTTTGTCAAAAAGAATATAATCGGCCGTTGTGTTTAGGGACAGGCAGATTTTAGCCAGTGTTTCTCCGGATAATCCCTTTTTCCCATTTTCTATTTCGGATAAAAAATTTACTGAAATGTCAACGCTTTCCGCAAATTCGGCCTGCGTAAAATCATTCAGTATCCGCAGCTGCCGGATCCGTTGCCCAATTTCGGTTTTGTTAAGAGTATCTTTCATAGGTTCCTCCAGAAAAGCGGCGGCTTGTAACAGTGGGGAAACTACAGACTGTTACGGCCAAATTGCCATGATTATGGAATGTTTGTCTTGCTATTAGTTTATTTTACCAATCATTAAAAAATAGAAAACAAATAAAAGATTGAATTAATTCTCTATTAGCGATTAAATTTAAACTAAAAGTGACGATATACATAATAAGACTGGATAGGGAGGAGTGGTTGGAATGGTGATTGCAAATAATCTATTGTCCCAGTTCACAGCAAGGCAGTTAAATATAAATAGTGGGAAAAAAGAAAAGGCAGCAGAGAAACTTTCTTCCGGATACCGCATTAACAGGGCGTCAGATAATGCGGCGGGCTTAAAAATATCGGAAAAAATGCGTATGCAGATCCGCGGGCTTATGCGGGGCGCACAAAATACCCAGGAGGGAATTTCATGGATCCAGACAGCGGATGGCGCTATGGAAGAAGTCATGGAAATGGTGCAGAGAATCCGGGAACTGGCTGTGCAGGCGTCAAACGATACAAATAGTATGGCCGAAAGAGAAGCAATCAATTCAGAAATCAAACAATTAAAATCAGAAATAAACAGGGTGGGGATAGATACTGAATTTAATAAACAGCAGGTGTTCAGCAATGACGTTGAAATGAAGGTAGAAGGGAACATCGGGGACCTGCAGATATTTAACTCCAAGTATGATGCCAAGACAGGAAACGTGGAGTACGGGGGCTTTATATTTGCCGGAAACAGGGTGGGCTGGGATACGTTTCCCGGAATGGTTTCTGTTGACGCCAGCGGCAGGCAGGTTTTTTCCGGCGGGACGTATGAATATGTTGAGCCAAATTCCGGTGCGCATTTTGAACTGATCTGCAATGCCGGGGATGAGGTGCCAAGGATAACCAGAAAGCTTTCTGTCAGTGCAGATGCATCCGGAATTATGATTGACAAGGTAAAACATGGATGGGATGAGCTGCACAAGACAGACGATTACATCTGGGAGCTGGAACATGAGGGGGTAAAGCTTAGTTTTTTTGTGCCAAATGAGCAGATGGGCATGGCAGAGGCAATCAATGAAGCGGGCAAACGGTATTCCTGGAATATCACGTATGCAGGCAGTGAGGATGTGCAGGCAGTCGATGCAAATGTCGTTCAGAATATACGGCTGTCTAATTACACGGTAAACCAGATGGCAGGCAATCATTTATCTTATACCGTAAGGGCCGACCAGGACGGCATCTGGCTGGAAACGACGCCAGACCCAAGCATACCGGGAGCGGTGGGCAGCATGGTGAATGGTTCCAAGAAAACATGGGCAGAAATGAATATCCAAAGCTGGGATTCGGGCCCGTATATCAGCAGTACGCTGACCTACACGTTTGCAGATACGGAAGGCAGCAATGATACCTATATTGCGTTTGATTTTACGCTGGATGATGTGACAAGCTGTGATTCCGTCATTGACGGCTTGGACGGGATGGTAATAAGCGGGGATAACATTAAAAATACTTATGCCGTTACGCAGGATGTTACCTTAGATAATAATATTCTTTCGGCCTCTGTGCTTGGCGGCGATAAAGTGCATTTTTCAGAGGAAAAAGAACTGGGCAGGGATTTTGACCAGCAGATCGTGCAGGGTGTTGCAAAGGATAACGTATCCTATGATAAGGCTACCGGTGAAATTACCCTGGCATTTTCAGATTCAGCGGGAAATCCTGTTATTGAATACAAAGGGAACAGCAAGCAGGCGGAAGACTATCTCCGGCTGGATTTGTCGAGTTTTTTAAGCAACATCATGCAGCAGAAACAGAACCTGCTCCTGTCCGGGGGCAATCCGGACGATGCCGTGTTAAAACCTACTTCCATCCGTGACGTGTTAGGTTATGATAAGATTACGGCAGACGGGTATTTAAGCGAAACGGTAACCTTGACAGACCAGATGATTTTAACAGATGGCGTGGATACTCCGGGATTCCAGCCGGGGGAACCGGGGAAGACGTATCCGGCGGCAGTTGTGGATTTCAGCGCAATCGGGACACGTGACCTTGCGGAACTGGCAGGGACAGGATTTAATTCAGACTGCAAAACCTGTGATAATTATTACAGTATCCGTTTTGAAGATTTTTCAGTGAGCGGCATTGAGGCTACCAATGAAACGGCAGACGGCTATAAATATAACATTAGGGAAACAAAGAGGGTAAACAGCGACCGCAGCAATTATACCCTTCAGATTGATATTAATTCCCTGAAGGCACAGGGGATTACCACCGGTGCACAGCTATCGGAGGCGCTGGTTAAGATTGCGCAGGAAAGCTTGGATATGCATTTTACGCAGTATGCGGCAGATGGCAGTAAATTTTACATTTACGATAACCGTGAGTCGGGCAGCGGGGCGCCAAGCGCTATGTTTGATACCGTGCCTATGCCCCGGCCAAATGTGGATGAACTGGGATTTGTATTGTCTACAGATGACGGCAGGAAGATGGAGCTGCTGTACAAATATGATTTTTCAGACGCAAAAGACTGGGTGCATGTCCAAATGACAAATGATAATAATGGCGATTATGTGGCAGATGGCGTTACAGCAGATGGCAATACGAAATACCGGAAATATAACAGCGCCACAGACGCAGGGAAAGACAGGTATAAATTAGAAACTTCATTTGAAGATAAGGGCAATGCAGGCAGCCCGTTAGGCTCCTTAAAGGATGTGGTAAACCAATACACCCAGTTTGCCCTTGAGAAAATGCTTGGAAATACAGGGGTGGAGCTTAATGCGCTGGATTATACTTATATTGGCGTAAAGGGGGACGAAAATCAGAATGTAGCGGTAAAATCAGTTTTTGATTCAGTCCTGACAGATGAGAAGGAGCAGGAAGGGCTCCAGATCCAGCACAGCGGAACGGTATGGGATTCGACGAAAATTCCAAAGTTTGGGTTAAATACATTTGACCTGAATCTTTACAAGGCAGGGACGTTAACCTATGAGCAGGCCCAGGAAACGATTCAGATGTCAGATGACGCAATCCGTATTTTATCCGGAAAAAGGAGCGCATACGGCGCACTGCAAAACCGGTTCGAACATGTTTATGCAAATTCATGCAATATGTCAGAAAATACGCAGGCAGCGGAATCAAGATTGCGGGATGCAGATATGGCGGAAGAAGTAGTTGCCCATTCCAGGTATGAGATCCTGCAGTCTGTGATGCAGGCGATGCTTGCGCAGACAAACCAATCGCCGCAAGGGGTGCTCTCTTTGCTTGGAGGGCAGTAATAGTATAAGAAAAAACAGCGTAAAGGCGCATGGGGCAGTAATGGGAAACCATGTGCCTTTTTTGTTCTATAGGAAAGACCTTGTCACGCTAAAGCGTGAAAGTATCTCTCCTATAGAATAAAAAGCTCTTATCGCACTGCGGCGGGTATGAAATCTGTCGCAAAGCGACCCGCCGCAGGCGGAGAATCCTGCAAAGCAGGATTCTTTCTTATCTTATAGGAAATACCGTGTTACTGTGAAGTGCTAAAGTATATGGATTTCCTATAAGAGAAAAACAATTATGCGCAGCTCGCGCGCGGAGAATGCGCTGTGCGCATTCTTTTTTACACCCGAAAGGAGGGCTATAAGCAATTATGGCTGTTGGCATTTGCAGTCAGGCTGTCAGGCAGGCACAAAACGGACGGTTGATTCCCTTGCAATGATGCGGGATTCCAATTCATACATACATGGCTCTGCGCCGTTGTTGATCTGGTCCAGCAGGATTTCCACGGATTTTCTCCCAATCTCATCCAAAGGCTGTGCCAGGGCAGTGAGTTTGGGGCTGATTTCTTTTGCCAGCAGAGAATTATCAAATCCGGCTATGGCAATGTCCTGGGGGACTGCATAGCCTAATTCGCGGAATGCAGTGATAGCCTCGCAGGCGGTAATGTCATCGTTAGCCAGATATGCTTCGCAATGCAGCCCCGAATTTGCTGCGTATTCTTTTACCAGCTTATAAACCATGCTGGCGTTTAAGTTCTTTGGCGCCGGACATTCAATCACGTCTGTTAAGTTTACCTGGCTGGCAGATAAAAACTGCTGGAACCCGGCGTATTTCAGGGCTGAGGTAGATTCTTTGGTGGGGCCGATATATCCTATTTTCTGGAAACCCATGTTCAGGAAATGGCGTGCAATCTGCTGGCCGCCATGATAGTGGGAGATATATACGCTGCTAAACCCTTCCATCCGCTTGGTAATCATGACTGCCGGGACCAGCAGGCGCTGGTAGGCAGGCAGGCTCTGTTTTGTGGAAACTGGGACGGCAATTACACCGTCTACTTTCCGTTGGCGGAGCTGGGCGAGGATATTTTTTTCCTTTTCTAAGCTGCGGTGCGTATTGCAGATAATAATACTGTAGCCCTCATAAAATGCCTGGTTTTCTATTGATTCTATAATTTCGCTGAAAAAAGGGTAGGCAATTTCCGGAACCAGCAGGCCAATAATGTTTGTCCGGTTTCCGGCAAGGCTTTGGGCAATAAGGTTGGGTTCATAATCCAGTTCTTTTACCCAGTGGAGCACTTTTTGCCGTGTTTCTGCCTTGACAGAAGGGTGGTTCGAAAGTACCCTGGAAACTGTGACCCTGGAAACCCCTGCTTTGTCGGCGATATCCTGCATACTGACCACGGTAATCCCTCCTTTCTCCCTCTGCGGAACCATGGATGGTTTATATGAAGGCAAACTGGTAGCTGCCATAAAGTTTTGCTGCATTTAAAATCCCATATAAAAGTATTTTATTCCAGACGCCGGGGATTGTCAAGAATGAAAAGAGCCGCCTGTCCGTCCCCTTGTTCAGTATAAGGATTTAATAGACCTTATTAAGTTTGTTATCGACAAGCCACTGAATATCATCTTCATATATGGTTTTGTATTTTAATGCAAATCCCATATATGACGGGTTGGTTCCATTCGTCGTATATGCAAAAGAAATTTTATATCGCCATTCTCCCGGATATACAGCTAATTCTGTATCTATGCCAACTGCATCTTCTATCCCTGTTCCCTCTTTATAAAAGGAATAGGCAACTTTGCCTGATGGGTCATATACTTCAAAACTTACAAAGGATATATCGGTAATAGGCTTCCAGTAATGATGTCCAGTCCCATCTATAAGATTTTTTAGAGTAATTGAAATATTTATACTGTTATCATGGTTCACATAAAAGCTGGTTCCTCCTCCGCTTGTTACTATGGGCATGGCCCGTTCAGAAAAGGAAACACCTGTATTAACGATATAGCCGTTTTGAATATCCGTTTTCGTTTGCTCGTAAGTTCTGTAATAATCATACATCTGAGCAGACAATGGGGAATCATCGGCGATTTGTTCCTCCTCGTTTTCAGCAGAAGGAATATTCTGAGTATGCCTATTAGCTACATATGCTCCCGAAACGGCAAACCCACAAACAAGCAGAACCGTAAACAGCAAAGATATAAAAATCCCCCATTTGGTTTTTTTCTTAAAATTCATAATCGCATTCAACCTTTCTTTTAATTGTTCTGCTCCCTCCGTTAAAGTAACGGAAGATAAAGAACTTTTGTAGGGATTATTTGGCCTCATAAAAGAAATTAGCGTATCCCCGTACTCACGTTTCGCCTTATCATCAAGTACGGATATGATTTTTTCATCACACGACAATTCACAAGATTTATTCACCTCTTTTTCCAGCAAATATACAAAGGGATTGAACCAATGGGCGCACACAACAATCTGTATCAGCCATTTGTAAAACATATCTCTCTGTTTGTAATGAATCAGTTCATGCACAAAAATATAGGACAACTCTTTATCTTCCATATCGCCGGCGGGTAAAACAATTCTTGGACGAAAGAAGCCAATCATCATAGGTGAAGCTATCAGCGGATGATAAGACAATTCCACTCTTGTTTTGATATTCCATTTTTCTTCACAATCAGACAACAGATTTAAAAGTTTAAGATCCGACACCTCTACATTACCCGCTTTGATGTACTGGACAAAACTTTGGTAAATCGTTATCTTACGGACAAATAGGACCAGTGCCAATGCTGACCAGATAAAGAACAGGCAGACATATATAGGAAATGGCTCACGCATGGCAACAGCGGTTATATCCCGGCTTGTCGGTATCGGTTCTGTTTCAGTGTTATTCGTATTTTCCAAAAACGATATATTGGGATTTGCAGGGATTTCATTTGTTATCACTGTTGTGTCAGGCTTTTCAAACAAACTTCCGGCAATCGTAGTATTGGGAGTAAGAGGAAGCAGAAACCGCAGCGCAACAATTACCCAAATATAATATTGCCAACGTTTGCTAAATTTGGTTTTATATAACGGCTTCAATCCTAAAATGGGAAGTAATAACAGTGTGCCGGAAACGGACAGTGATAATAATACTTTCATAAACTCATTCATTTTCTTTTCTCCAAAAGATTTCTATTTCTTTCAGCTCGTCTGCCGAAAGAATGTCCTGCCGCAACAAGGTTGATACTAAGTTTTTTACATTCCCGCCATAGACTTTATCAAGAAAGCTGTGGGTCTGCATGGTCTGGTATTCTGTTTCTGTTACCGTAGCCACATACTTATTCTTCCTGCCGATTTTTTTGACTTTCAAGAACTTTTTTTCGCCTAATCGGGAAAGCAGCGTGAGTACAGTGTTGTTCTTCCATTCGTTCTTGTCTTTTTCCAATTCCTCCATGATGAGAGAGTATAAAGCCGCCCCTCCATTCTTCCAAATAATTTTCATTAGTACCAGTTCGGATTCAGAAATTTGCTGTGCCATGTTTGTCCTCCTTTTATCTTAACATCTTGTGGGTATATATACATGTTAACACTTTGTAGGTTATAATGCAATACCACAAAAGAAATAGAAAAGAAAAAGCGATGCGGGAATCGGGAATGGCAAAAAGCTATAGCGAGGAATACGCCGAATATAAAATAGCATATGATGCTTACCATTCGGAAAACGGCGGAAATTCTCATGCTATACAATGGCACAATGTATTCGGCAGCCAGAAGCGAATATGTACGAAAGACGGACGGACTATATCATACAATGTCGCTTTATGAAACGTTGCCCCACTGTCAAAGAACGGGCAGAAATCACAGTTTGCGAGAATGTCATTGTAAAGGTAGGCGTTTTTTTGTATAATTAAAATATAGCAAAAGAATTTCATGTATTGGTTTCTGTTGCAAAAGAGATAACGAGGTGATATTTTGGATATAAAAGGGCAGGAACATCAACAAGATATAGAAAAAATAAAATTATTTAGATATATGGATGATGATTTTATGACAGTTTGTCTTGAAGATAACTATGAGGGAGTGGAATTGATACTTCAAATCATTTTACAGCGTTCGGATATAAAAGTTACATCAATTAGAACACAGGAAGTAATGAAAAATTTGAAGGGACGTTCTGCAATTCTGGATATTCGAGCGGTTGATAGTGCCACCAAAGAATATGATATAGAAATTCAAAGAAAAGACGCAGGGGCAGGCGCAAAGAGGGCAAGACATAACAGCAGTCTTTTGGATGCGCATATATTAAGGGCAGGGGAAGATACAGACATAATGCCTGACAGCTATGTTATTTTTATTACAGAAAATGACGTTATGGGAAAAAATAAAGCCGTATATCACATACAACGGTATGTGGAAATCGACGAGGAAAAAGAATTGTTTGATGACGGATCGCATATCGTATATGTGAATGGTAAATATAGGGGCAATGATGAAATCGGAAAGTTAATGCACGATTTTTCATGTACCAATCCAAACGATATGAATTATGAGGCGCTTGCGAAAAGGGCAAGATATTTCAAAGAAGACGAGAAAGGAGTTGCTGCTATGTGTAAAATCATGGAAGATATGAGAAATGAAGCTGAGTTAAAAGGTGTAAAAAAGACGGCCATGCGTATGATTAAAGCCGGAAAAATGCCGCTGGAAGATATAGCTGATTACACAGAATTACCCCTTGATATAATTAAGGAATTAAAAAAAACAGATAATGCAAATGGCATAATTAAGAAAAATTAAAAACCAGCATAAAGGCGCATGGAATAGTAAATTGTAACCCATGTGTCTTTTTTGTACCCAAAAAGGAGGAACATGAGCGACAATATTCAGGCCATTACCACGGGAGATGACCGACATTAAGGAGCTTACCCCTACGCTTGCCAATTCACTGATTGAGCGTATCGAAGTCCACAACAGAGATAAATCCAGCGGTCACAGCCATGTGAAGGTGGTTATTTATTTTACGGCGGTGGGGATGATAGATATCCCCACGGAGAAAGAAATCCTTACCACGATGGAAGAAATACGGAACAACCCGCAGTATTTCAAATTTGTGGCTTAACAAACGGATACGGCGCAGCCCTTCAAAGGAAGCTGCACCGCATCCTACATAAAAGTATCCTTATCTGGCAACGGCAAACGGTGTTATGCTTTCAGGCGCATCAGTGGGTCCCCGGGCATAAGCTTACCGGAAGCCGATGCTTCTACAGACGCCAAATCATCAGAATTTGTAACAATTACCATAATGGTTGCAGGGTGTCCGGCCGCTTTGATTTTTTCCAAATCCATAGTCAGCAGCAGGTCGCCTTTCTTAACATTCTGGCCTTCTTTGATATGGCTCTTAAAGCCGTCGCCTTTCATTTCTACAGTGTCAATACCTACATGGAGGAGCAGTTCCACGCCGCCTGCTTCAATACCTACTGCGTGGAGCGTATCAGCAAGCTGGCTGACTGTGCCGTCCATAGGGGAGTAAACTTTGCCGGTTTCCGGATCAATGCCGCAGCATGCCCCGAGGACGCCTTGGGAAAATGTCGGGTCTGGAATTTCTTCCATAGGGACAAAAGTTCCCTGGGCTGCAGCGCCAAGCACATCCGGGAAAGGCGCGGGAACGGGAGCAGGCCTGGGTGCGTCTTTTTTCGCTGCCTTGTCGGTTTCCATAACTTCTGGAGGCACTGCAAAGAACCAGCACAGGGAAAAGGCGGTAATAAAAGTAGCGAGTGCAAGTACCACATACATAGCCAACTGGGATGGGGTATATATGTACAGCAGCATGCCCGGGACAGTGGTGATGCCGTTACCGGTGCCCTTCATCCCAAGCAGCATGGCAATCATGCCGGCCACGCCGTTGATGGAGCAGCTAAGAAGGAACGGCTTCATGCCGTAGCGCAGGATCACACCGAACAATGCCGGCTCGCCGATGCCCAGCAGGGCAGATACGGTAGCGCTGGGGCCGATGGCGCGGATTTCTTTTTTCCTGGCCTTGATGGAGATGGCAAGGCAGACGCCTGCGGAGGAAAAGCCGCACATGCACAAAATTGCATTGAAAGGGTTAAACCCAGTGCTTGCTAACAGGCTGATTTCCAGCATATTGAAAATATGGTGGACGCCTGTAAGGGTGATAATGGACCAGAAGAAGCCAACAATCAGCCCGCCGATGCCAAGCGGAAGCTCCAGCGCATATTCCACAATGACTAACAGGACGTTTTCCAGTGCGTGGAGGAGCGGCCCAATGACTAACAGCGAGAGGATCAGCATGACAAACAGCACCAGGAAAGGCGTAATCATAAAGTCAAAGACTGCAGGGACTGTTTTCCGCAGCTTCTTTTCCAGCTTGCTGCCAATTACGCCGGCAACAAAGGCCGGCAGGATGCTGCCCTGATAGCCTACGATGGGAATAAACCCAAAAAGCATAAGGGGCGTTACGCCGCTGGAAGGGTCTGCCACAGAGTAGGCGTTGGGCAGGGAGCCGTTTACCAGCATCAGGCCCAAAATCAGGCCAAGGACCGGGGAACCTCCAAATACCCGGAACGTGGACCAGCATACAATGGCTGGCAGGAATGCAAAAGTAGTGCCGGAAAGCACATCCACCAAAACCTGGAAGGTATTGGGGATATCGGCGTTGGACATGCCGAACAACGCTAGGAAGTTGTCGTTCAGCAATGCGCCTTTTAAGCCAAGGAACAGGCCAGTGGCTACCAAGGCGGGTATTACAGGGACAAAAACATCCCCAAAGGTACGGATGGCTTTCTGCAGTTGGTTTTTCCCATCCATTTTTGCTTCTTTTGCTTCGCTTGCAGTAGTTTCCGCAATGCCAAGCTGGGTGATCTGTTCGTAAACCCGGTTGACATGGCCGGTGCCGAAAATAATCTGGTACTGCCCAGCCGTGAAAAAGGTTCCTTTTACGGCGTCAATTTCGCCGACTTTTTCATCGTCTGCCAGGGAACGGTCTGCGACAATAAGGCGCAGGCGGGTGGCGCAATGGGCGGCGGATTTGATGTTCTCTGCTCCGCCGACGGCCTGAATGACTTCTTTTGCTATCTTAGCATAATCGTAACTCATAGGTTTCCTCCTTAATGATTCTTTCAGTACACCAGATAGAACATTACATAATGTACACGTGTTCATTGTGGAAGGAGAATAACATATCAATTGCCAGAAAGTCAATATACCAGAGAAAAAAAGTATAAAAAACAGCATATTATACAAAAAAGAACCTGCTAATTTGTTAAAAACAGAAAAAGAGGGACTGTGGATTGACAGGAGTATTTTTGAAACTTATAATAAACAAAATGAAATCGAGTTCATTATAATTTTATATTGTTTTAGCAGGAACTATTTTAAGGAGGTTATTATGGATCAGAAATTGATATTTTTGGATATTGACGGCACATTGACGGAACCGGGGAAAAATGTCCCTCCCCCGTCTGCGGCTGATGCGGTCCGCCGGGCCAGGGAAAAGGGGCACAAAGTAGTATTGTGTTCCGGGAGGAATTATGGTATGCTTTTTCCGGTGCTGCAGTTTGGCTTTGACGGGCTGATTGCCAGCGCCGGCGGTTATATTGAGTATGGCGGCCAGGTGGTTTATGACTGCCCGATGACCCCCAAGCAGCAGGCCGAGGTACTGGATGTTTTTAAAGAAAACGGCATTTACCGTACCATCGGGGGCAGGAACAGCAGCTATACGGACGAGGGCTTCAAGGAATTTCTGGCGGAAAATATACAGTCCGAAGGGAACAGTGAGCTGCTGCGTTGGCGGATCCAGATTGAAAATGAACTGGATATCCGCCCGATGTCCGAATATGATGGAGAGCCTATTTATGGCATGTCTTTCATGAGCCGCGGGGCAGAGCGCTTAAAGAAACCCATGGAGCTGCTGCAGGAGGAATTTGAGTTCTGCATACAGGATGAGGATACCTGCGGCATTGTCAATGGGGAGCTGTCCAGCAAGGCTTTTGATAAAGGGAGTGCAGTGAAAAGGCTGTGTGAGTTCCTGGGGATTTCCAGGGAAGATACCATTGCCTTTGGGGACAGCATGAATGATTTCCAGATGCTCCAGGCTGCGGGGATTGGCGTCTGCATGGCAAATGGCAGCCCGGCGCTTTTGGAAATTGCAGATATGGTATGCCCGTCGGTGGCAGAAGACGGCCTCTACAGCGCTTTTGAAACACTGAAATTGCTTTAGGAAGCAGATGGCAAAAAGGAACGGAGAAAAGAAAGATGGCAATAATCATTGATGGACAGCGCAGGGTGTTTACCTTACAGACCAAACATACGACTTATCAGATGAAAGCAGATGCCAAAGATGTCCTGCTCCATACATATTATGGGGAAAAAACGGATAGCAGTGACAAATCGCTTCTCATCTTCCGGGCAGACAGGGGCTTTTCAGGCAACCCATATGAAGTGGGGAAGCAAGACAGGACGTATTCTTTGGATTCCCTTCCGCAGGAGTACAGCAGCTTTGGGATGGGGGATTACAGGATCACTTCTTTGAGGGTGCAAAATAAAGACGGGAGCCAGGCGGCGGAACTGCGTTATGCCGGATACCGTGTGGAGGAAGGGAAATATGGAATCCCGGGCCTTCCGGCAGTGCACGCGGAACATGGGGAAGCAGAAACCCTGGTGATCCGGCTGGCAGATGCATATTCCGGCCTGGAAGCCGAGCTTTATTATGGGATACTGGAGGAAATGGACGTCATTACCAGGGCCGTAAAAATAATAAACCAGGGAACAGGCGGCGTAGTGCTGCAAAAAGCAGCCAGCATGAACCTTGATTGGGAGGATGGCGATTTCCAATGGATTTCATTTTATGGAAGGCACAGCATGGAAATGAATTTCCAAAGGGAAAACATCCATCACGGCATACAGGCGGTTGGGAGCGTCAGGGGGATCAGCAGCCACCAGTATAATCCCTTTGTAATTCTGTGTGAAAAGGGCGCGGATGAAACAATGGGGAGCTGCTATGGGTTTTCCTTTGTCTACAGCGGGGAATTCCTGATTGAAGCGGAGAAGGACCAGCTTGACAGGACAAGGCTGGTCTGCGGGATCCATCCAGATAATTTTTCATGGACCCTGCAAAGCGGCGATTCCCTTTGGCTCCCGGAAGTGATTATGACCCACAGCAGGGACGGCATGGGGAATATAAGCAGGAATTTCCATAGGGTAATCAGGGAGAATGTCTGCCGGGGGGAATGGAAAAAAAGACGCCGCCCAATCCTGGTGAATAACTGGGAGGCAACGTATTTTAATTTTACCGGGGAAAAGCTGGTTGACATTGCAAAGCAGGCAAAGGAACTGGGGATTGAACTGTTTGCAATGGATGACGGCTGGTTTGGGAACAGGAATGAGGACAGTTCTGGGCTGGGCGATTGGTTCCCAAATGAAAAGAAGCTTGGCTGTACCCTGCAAGAGCTGGCGGAGCGTATCACGAAAGAAGGGATCCAGTTTGGCATTTGGGTAGAGCCGGAAGGGATTTCCGAGGACAGCGACTTGTACAGGAAGCATCCGGACTGGGCAGTGGGAATCCCCGGGAGAAAGCCATGCCTGAGCAGATGCCAGTGGATTCTGGATTTTTCCAGAAAGGATGTGCAGGATTATATCATCGGGCAGATCTCGGAACTGCTGAGCGGGATTCCGGTTTCTTATGTGAAATGGGACTGCAACCGGGCAATCTGTGATAAATTCAGCGGGATGCTGGACGGCGGCAGGCAGGGGGAATTTTCACACAGATATGTGCTGGGGCTGTACAGGGTATTGGAGGAGCTGACGGGAAAATTTCCCGAAATACTATTTGAAAGCTGCAGTGGCGGCGGCGGGCGGCTGGATGTGGGGATGCTCTACTATATGCCGCAGATATGGATTAGTGATACCACGGATGCAATTGAAAGGCTGAGCATCCAGTACGGGGCTTCTTTTGGGTATCCGGTTTCTGCTATGGGAACCCATGTTTCCATGGTCCCGAACCACCAGACTGGGCGGGTAACGTCCCTTTCCACCAGGGGGTGCGTGGCAATGGCAGGCACCTTTGGCTATGAGCTGGATATCAGCAAGCTGTCCCAGGAAGAAAAAGATGAGATCAAAGAGCAAATCGGCAGGTTTAAAAAATATTATAACTTGATCCAAAATGGCGACTATTACAGGTTATCCAGCCCCCTGGAAGGGGCTTGTACCGTGTGGGAGATTGCGGACCCGTCTGGGGGAGAGGCGTTAGTCAGCGCAGTTTACCACCATGTGCAGGCCAACCCGGCGCCAGTCAGGGTGAAAGTGCAGGGGCTGAAGGATGGGGCAGATTATCAGCTTGTACTGGACAAAGGCCTGAAAGAGAAATGCCCTGCGCTGCCGTATGGGTTTGGCAAAGGAGAGGTAATCAGCGGTGCCGCTCTGAGGCAGGTTGGCTTTGTTGTCCCGGGGGCAGTGGATGGGTTCCAGGCATGGCAGATTTACATAAAAGAATGTGAAGCATGAGTTGAAAAATGAAGGAATATTAAGAAGGGGTAATTGAGCCCCATAGCAGCTCCAGCAGCATCGGTACCAGTTTTATCCGGCGCTGCTGGGGCTGTATTGCTTCTTCTATAGGAAAGGCCTTGTCACGCTAAAGCGTGAAAGTATCTCTCCTATAGAAGATGTCACTGTGTGACCGCACTCGGCGCAGCAAAGTGTCCAAGCCCCTCATGAGTGAGGGGGGGGGTAGGGGAGCTGAAGTGGGCTTGCCCACTTTGTTCCTTTATAGGAAATTGCGTCCTATAAAGCAAAATGCTCCGCAAGGATGCGCAGCTCGCGGAGAAGAAATTTATTGCTGCGCAATCCGCTCGCGCGCGGAGAATGCGCTGTGCGCATTCTTTTTTATACGAAAGTCAAAAGAACAGGGGGCGCATATATTAATACAAAAAGAGAATCATATGGACAGAGTAAGAAAAATCATCAATGCCGGGTATGCCCATGAAAAAGGCTACTATGGGGAAGAAATTGGCATTGCGGTGCTGGATACCGGCATCTACCCCCACCCGGATTTTGGACATAGGATTGCCTGCTTCCAGGATTACGTCCGGGGCAGGATATCCCCTTATGACGACAATGGGCACGGAACCCATATCGCCGGGATTATCGGCGGGGACGGCGGGGTGTCCGGGGGAATATATATGGGCCTTGCGCCCCGCTGCCATTTTATTATTATGAAAATACTGGACCATAAAGGGAACGGGAATACGGAGCATGTGGTGCAGGCCATTGACTGGCTGGTGCAGTACCGGAAGGCTTACCAAGTCAGGATTGTGAACATTTCCATTGGCATGGTCCTCCATGCAAAGAGCAGGGAGCGGGCACGGCTCCTTCAGGCGGTGGAATATGCATGGGACAATGATATGGCCGTGGTGGCGGCGGCAGGGAACAATGGGCCTGGGGAAAACAGCATTACCGTGCCGGGCATCTGCCGGAAAATCATTACCGTAGGCTGCTTTGACGACACAAGGGAGCAGATAGGGAGGGCGCCCCTAAAGCCATATTATTCCGGCCAGGGGCCAACGGACCACTGCATTGTAAAGCCGGAACTGGTGCTGCCGGGCACCAATGTCACAAGCTGCGCCCCATACCCTGTTATGTATACCCAGAAAAGCGGTACTTCCATGGCAGCCCCCATGGTGAGCGGCGCCGTGGCTCTTTTGCTCAGCAAGTATCCCCAATTTTCCCCGGCAGACGTCAAGCTGCGCCTGTACCAGAGGAAGGTGGACCTGGGGCTGCCTTTGTCAAAACAAGGCTGGGGAATGGTAGACATTGGAAAATTATTGTGATAAAATGTCACCAGCGCAGGAATTTGGAGTATGTGCCTATTTGGATGCCGTTATGCAGGTTCCTTGGGGCAAATGGGATTGCGCGAGAGGTGGTTCGATGAAGAAGGTTAAAAAATTTTTATTAGGGAGGGCGACAATCGTAGCCCTTGCGATTCTGGTGCAGCTTTGCTGGCTGTTGTCGTTTCTGTATGGTTTCCAGATGCGTTATACCTTTTTTAATACAGTGATTGACATTTTGGCAGTGTTTGTGGTGGTTGTGATTGTCAATAAACGGAGCAACCTGTCCTATAAAATTGCATGGACGGTAGTGATTCTGGCAGTGCCGATTGTGGGGCTTTTGGTGTATTTTATTTTTGGCCGGTCAGAGCTGACACGGCCTACAAGGAAACGGATGGAAGCCATCAATTTCCAGATTGAGCAGAGCCTGCCGGAAAACCAGGGGCTGCAGGAGGAATTGATGGAACAGGATTTATCCGTATACCGCCAGTCTAAATATGTCAGCGAGTGGGCCGGCTATCCGGTCTATAAAAATACCGAAACGAAATATTATCCCTGCGGGGAGGAAATGTTCCTGGATATGCTGAAAGCCCTGGAGGAGGCGAAGCATTTCATTTTCATGGAATATTTTATCGTGGAAGAAGGGTATATGTTTGGGAAAATTCTGGAAATCCTAAGGCGCAAGGCGGAGCAGGGCGTGGATGTGCGTTTTATTTACGATGATTTTGGGTGCGTGACGACATTGCCGGAAAAATATTTCCTGCAGATGCAAAGCTGGGGCATCCAGTGCGTCCGGTTTAACCCCCTGTACCCTGTGATGTCTGTGGTGATGAACAACCGGGACCACAGGAAAATCCTGGTGGCGGACGGAAAAGTAGGGTTTACCGGGGGGATAAATCTGGCAGATGAATACGTGAACAAGGTAAAACGGTTTGGGTACTGGAAGGATACCGGGGTGCGCTTGGAGGGGGAGGGCGTCTGGAGCTTTACCGTGATGTTCCTGGAAATGTGGGATTATATCACAAAGACTGAGGAAAAAGATTTGGACCAGTTCCGGCCTTCCCGTTACCAGACCCGGCAGTATGAAAGCGACGGGTATGTGCAGCCTTATACGGACAGCCCCTTAGACAATGAAACGGTAGGGGAAAACATTTATATGAACATCATCAACCGGGCCAAAAAATATGTATATATTTTCACCCCCTACCTGATCCCGGACGATGAACTGCTGAAAGCCTTGCAGAACACGGCGAAAAGCGGCGTGGACGTGCGGATTATCATGCCGGGTATTCCAGATAAGCAGGTGGTTTACTGGATTAGCCAGTCGTATTATGAGCCGCTGCTGGAGTGCGGGGTGCGGATTTACCAGTACAACCCGGGGTTCCTCCATGCAAAATGCTTTGTCTGCGACGACGAAGTGGCCGTGGTGGGCAGCGTGAACCTTGATTACCGCAGCCTGTACCTGCATTTTGAGTGCGGGGTCTGGATGTACCGTTCCAAAGCAGTCATGCAGGTAAAAGAGGATGTGTTAAGGACCATGGGGGAATCAGAGGAAATCAATATGGAATTCTGCTGGAAACGCCCTGCGGCTATCCGTACCCTGCAGGGGATGATGCGCCTGTTTGCCCCGCTGCTGTAAAAATCAAATACCCCGCAGCAAGCCCAAGGGGCGGGGTATTTGCCCCTCGCGGCATTCGTCAAATATCCATGCAAGCATGGCTGTTTTCCTCATTGCTCGCGGGAATAAAAAAATAGGGCAATTTTATGCTGGCTGCCCCACTGCCCGGTAAAGCAGTGGGGTATTTGGCTCCTATAGCTATCGCGGCAGGTTATTGGAAGGCAAATGGTGATATGGGCAAGGCTATGTTTAGCAAAGCAGGAATTCTTCCAGAATTTTCAGGAAATAATCCTTGAACAGAGCTTCTTTTACATCCTTTTCGTAAAGGATGCTGACGGAGCCGATTTCTTTCCCGTTTAATTTGTAGACAGCTTTTCCGGCAGGCTCCCCCTTTTTTACGGGCGCATCTGCAGATTCCGGGAGATCCAGTTCCTTGGTGATAGCGGATAAATCAGAACCTGCCACGTCCAGATAGGTGAAGCCAGATTCATAAGCCAAGGGGGAGCTGTCCTCCACGCCTCCCTGGATCGCAAGGCTGGGCAGCTTATCTTTGTTTTCATCCTTGTACACCTGGCATTTCCCAAACCCATAGTTCAGCAGGGCGGTGGCGTCCTGGAAACGGACTTTATGGTCCGGCGCAGCCATAATGACTGCAATCAGCTTCATGCCGTCCTTTTCGGCAGTGGCGGAAACGCAGTATTTTGCCTGGGAGGTGGAGCCTGTTTTCAGCCCGGTGGCGTAAGGGTATTGGCGGATTAGCTTGTTGGTGTTGGTAAGGCCGAATTCCGAGGAGCCCCGCCGGGTCACATGGGTGATGTTTTCCATCCAGATGGTGCAGTAATCATGTATCTGTGGGTATTTGCCAATCAGTTCCCGGGACATCAGGGCAACGTCATAGGCCGTTGTCATATGCCCATCCACGTCAAGGCCGCAGCAGTTGACGAAGGTGGTGTCCTCCATGCCAAGGCCTTTTGCCCGCTGGTTCATCTGTGCCACAAATTCCTGCTCGCTGCCCCAGATGTGCTCGGCCATGGCAACACAGGCATCATTAGCGCTTGCAACCGAAATGCATTTCAGCATGGTTTCCACAGTCTGGGTTTCCCCGGGTTCCAGAAATACTTGGGAGCCACCCATGCTGGCAGCGTATTCCGATACGGTAACAGTGTCCTCTAAGGATATTTTCCCTTCTTCCAGCGCGTCAAAAATCAGGATCATTGTCATAATTTTCGTGATGCTGGCCGGATGGAGTGAAGTGTGCCCTTCCTTTTCATAAATGACTTGGCCAGTGGAGGCCTCCATCAATACAACAGAAGGGGCGGAAACAGTGAGTTCCCCGGCAGCGGTTCCGGAACTGGATGGCTGCCCAGCAGTATCTTTGGGATCAGGCGCCTGTTCTGCGGTATCTTTGGGATCAGGCGTCTGCCCTGCGGCATCTTCGGAAGCCTGCCCTGCAGCGTCATCAGAAGCCGGGGGCTGCCCAGAGGGAATTTCTTCTGAAAGCTGCATGGCAGGGGCTTCTGGGATGGGGTGCAGAGGGGGCAGCAGCAAACAGGCAGACAGGAACAAAGACAGTATACAATGCATATCAGTACCTCCAAATGTTTTATAACAGTTTAAGCGGGAGGCTTGTATGATATTCCCGGTTTTTGGCATATGTTCAGGATAGCCCTGCTTTTACAGGGAATATCATATTTGTGGGGAAACTGTATTATAATAATAGGGAAGGCAAGAAAGGTAAAGTTAAATGAAAATTCTATTTTTTGCACTTGCAGTGGTTTTATGCTATATCCTGTGGCAGAAGTGGGAGCTGACGAAATTCCGGGTGACAGAATACAGGGTTTCCTCCCCAAAATTAAAAGGGCGGGCCTGCGCAGCGGTGATTGCAGATATGCATGGTTTCTCCTATGGCAGGGGGAACCGAAGGCTTCTGGAAGAAGTCCGGAAATTAAATCCAAATGCAATTTTTATACCGGGGGATATGCTGGTGTCGAAGTACAGCGGCACTTACGAGGTTGCGCTGAGGGCTTTGCAGGAGCTTGCAAGGATTGCCCCAGTCTATTACAGCTATGGGAACCATGAGAGCAGGCTGCGGAACCCGGAAAAAGCCAACCATCCCTTGTTTATGCAATACATGTCCAAGGTAAAAGAAGCAGGGGTAATTGTTATGGGGACGGAAAGCCGGGAGATTTCCCTTGGGGAAAACCGGGTGCAGCTATCTGCCTTGGAGCTGGAATTGGACTATTATGAAAAAGGCAGGATAGTCCCGCTGGAACAGGATTACCTGACGGAACACCTCCCAGCCCAGAAAGAAGGGCTGTACCAGATTCTCCTTGCCCACAACCCGGCATATGCAGGGCATTACATCCGCTGGGGGGCAGACGTGGCATTCTGCGGGCATAACCATGGGGGGCTTATCAGGGTTCCGGGGATTGGCAGCGTGATATCCCCCCAGCTTACCTGGTTCCCGAAATACGATGCGGGCTTGTTCCAGGAAGATGGAAAAAATGTAATCATCAGCCGGGGACTGGGCACCCATACCTTCCACGTAAGGATTTTTAACCGGGCGGAGCTGCTGGCGGTAACCTTCCTGCCGGAATAGCTTGGCTGCAGCCAGCAAGGCCTTTTGGCCCTATCATACCGGCTATTATAAAAAATAGGGAAGCTCAAACAAAAATTCCCTTGAAAAAAGCAGCGGATACAGGTAGAATAAATAATAGTGCTGTTTTGCCGCCTGGAAGCCGCAGGCGCTGAGCAGGACAATGCTGGATGATGTCCTTAAGGAAGGGTTCATATGGATTTGACGGTGAAACTGCAAGTGTTTGAGGGTCCTTTGGACTTGCTCCTGCATTTGCTGGAAAAGAATAAAGTAAATATTTATGATATTCCCATTGTGGAAATCACAAAGCAGTATATGGAGTATATCAACGAGATGCAGCGGCAGGACCTGAATGTGGTAAGCGAATTTCTGGTGATGGCGGCTACCCTCCTTGATATCAAGTCCAAAATGCTGCTCCCCAAGGAGGTTTCCGAGGAACAGGAGGAAGACCCGAGGGCAGAACTGGTGCAGAAGCTGCTGGAATATAAAATGTACAAATGCATGTCCTATGAGCTGAAGGACAGGCAGATAGATGCGGAAAAAACACTCTTTAAAATGCCTACCATACCGGAAGAAGTCAGGAAATATGAGGAGCCGGTGGACCTGCAGGACTTGCTTTCGGGCCTTACCCTGCGGAAACTCAACGATATTTTTAAATCCATTATGCGCAGGCAGGAGAATAAGATTGACCCTATCCGCTCCAAGTTTGGGAAAATTGAGCGGGAGGAAATCTCTTTGGAGGAGCGCATGGCATATTTAGAGCAGTATGCCATGGCCCACAGGCAGTTCAGCTTCCGGGGGATTTTAGAAGCCCAGAGCGGGAAGATGGAAGTGATTGTCACGTTTTTATCAATTCTGGAATTAATAAAGACAGGGAAAATACATATTTTGCAGGAACATATTTTTGATGACATTATGATTTACGCGAACAGCGGGGAAAGCCAGATGCTGGCATAAGGAGTTCAGTCAGTATGAAGTTGGAGAAACAAGAAGCGGTTATTGAGGGGATTTTATTTGCCATGGGGGAATCTGTGGGAATTTCCAAGCTGGCGGAGGTGCTGGAGGCCAGCGAGGAGGAAGTCAGGGAAATACTGCAGAAAATGATGAAACGGTACAAGTCTGGGAACCGCGGGATTGAGATAATTGAAATTGAAGGTTCGGTTCAGCTATGCACCAAAAAGGAAATATATGAATATCTGATAAAAATTGCAAAGCAGCCCAAACGCCATGTGCTGACGGACGTGCTTTTGGAAACCCTTTCCATTATTGCTTATAAGCAGCCGATTACAAAATTGGAGGTTGAGAAAATCCGTGGGGTAAGCTGTGCCCATGCTATTAACAAGCTGGTGGAATACAACTTAGTCTGTGAATTGGGAAGGCTGGATGCCCCGGGGAGGCCCCTGCTTTTCGGGACGACAGAAGAATTTTTACGGAGTTTTGGCGTCCAGTCTTTGGAAGAACTTCCAGTGCTGGACCAAGACCAGTTGGAGGAGTTCAAGCAGCAGGCGGAGGAGGAGATGAACTTAAAATTAGAGGTATAAATGCGGGGCAGGCAGAGGGTCCTGCCCCTTCCGGCGTTTGCTGATTAACCTGGGATAAAACTTAAGACAAAAGCCAAATACCCCGCGAGGGCAAGTGCCCCGCGGGAATAAAATCTAAATTTAATAACCAAGTGATTCCCCTACCAGAATAACCTTTATGCGTTTTTCCGGCGCGCTTTTCCTTGTGATGACAGTGTGGGAGCAGATGCAGTCTGGGCTCAGGCAGTCGGAGCATAGCCCAGTAGCGGCGCATGGCGTGTTCCGGCCCAGCCGCAGGGCATTGATGGGGGATGCCACGTTGCGCACACGGGAAATTGCTTCTTCCAGCGTTGGGGCTACTTTGTTCATGCCAGCCAGGATAATTACATGCTCCGGCCCATAAATCAAAGCGGCTGCCCGGTTCCCTGTGCCGTCAATGTTCACAAGCTCCCCGTCGGCAGTAATTGCGTTGCTGCTCATAAAATAATAATCTGCATGTAACGATTTGTGGTAGATTTCTTTTACTTCTTCCGGGGAGCCTGCTTTGCCCCTGTCTAATAAGGTAATGTCCTCCCGTTTCCGCAGGGCGCTGCCCATGCCGGATTCTGCCAGGGTCATGGAACCGCCAAAAGATACCGTGCTGCCGGCAGGCACCATTTTTGAAGCCAGTTCTGTGGCTTCTTTTGATGTTTGGCAGTAGTAGCAGTCGAAATGGCGTTTTTCCAAGTTTTTTATGGTTGTTTTTGCAAGGTTTCCGTAGTAATTTTGTGTTGGGGTCATATGGTTGCTCCTTTCCATGCTGGTTTGCTGGTTTTCAAAGAATGCCTGCCATATGTAAAAAGCCTTTGCCATATGCTAAATGGGTTTTGCACCTGCCAGAGCAGGATTTTTATGTATGCCAAAGCAGTTTTACATGCAGGATTCTCCCCTAATTATAAAAGATTAGGCACTTTCCGTCAATTTTATTTCCGCGAGCAATGAGCCAAGCAGCCGCGCTCGCGCGGATATTTGGCGAATGCCGCGAGAGTCAAATACCCCGCCCCTTGGGGCGGAAAGAACAAGCTAGGTCATGCTCCGTAGCTTGCTGCGGGGTATTTGACTATAGTGTTGCGTTTCCCCATTTTTTATAATAGCCGATACTATAGAGCCAAAAGGTCTTGCTGCCTTTGGCAGCACAGACATCTTGCACAAAAAGCGTCTGAAAAGCTGGCTTTCCAGAGCGCTTTTATGTGCAAAGTGGGGCTGTCGCATTAAGTAAACTGATACAAGATATAGTTGGTATAAATCATTATTCTATGCTATATCTTGTATATGTTTTGCTTAGTGCGACAGTCCCCTTTTGGTACGATTGGTTGCAAAATAGGATTAGGGTGTCAAAAGCACTTTTGGTGCTATGCTCATACTATATATTGTTATTACAAATTATTTACACATCAATATATGGTATAGATCGGGTGCGTCGCACCCTTTTGACACCCTAATCAAAATAAGGAATTAAATATTATACAAATTGTATTGAGATTGTGCGGGGAAAAGCTTATAATAAGGGGCGTGGCAGAAGGTACCGTATACCATGAGGCAAGCAGTTGTCAAGATTTACTGGATGTTATGGACAGCCCCAAATTAGGGGAACCTATACAGCATGGGCAAAAGATTTGAAAAAACTGGTAATTGTGTTATAATAAATCCTGCGGGCGGCAGGGCAGGTCAGCAGCCGGCCTTAAGCTGCCCAATGCAAATGCCTGGGTCCCACTGTAATTCTGGCAGTTTGCATGCGATATATCAAGAATTTTTCAGGAAAGGGGATTTGAATGGAACAAAAATTAAAAAAGCTGGCATCCTATTATAAGCCTTACCTGCCCTTATTCCTTGCGGACATGTTTTTTGCAATCCTGGGCGCAGGGGTAACGTTAGCCATCCCTTTGATTGTACGCTATATTACAAACCATGTGATTACCATGGAGGCCGGGGCTGCGCTGGAGCGGATCGCTGGGCTTGGCGTGCTGATGCTGGGGCTTGTGGCGCTAGAGTGCTTCTGTAACTATTTTATTTCCAATTATGGCCATGTGATGGGGGCGAAGATTGAATACGATATGCGGGCAGAAATTTTTGGGCATTACCAGAAGCTGTCGTTTTCTTTTTTCAACAACCAGAAGGTGGGGCAGCTTATGTCAAGGATTACCAGTGATTTGTTTGACATCAGCGAGCTTTTGCACCATGGGCCGGAAGACTTGGTGATTTCTGTTATAAAGATTGTGGGTTCTTTCATTATATTAATGAATATTGATGTGAAGCTCACCATGGTTGCATTTGCCTTTGTGCCCATTATGCTGGTGTATGCCCTGTATTTCAACAGGAGGATGAAGCGGGCGTTTAAGCGGAACCGGGTGAAGATTGCAGAGATTAACAGCCAGATTGAGGACAACCTTTCCGGTATCCGGGTCGTAAAGTCCTTTGCCAATGAGGAAGTGGAGCTGGACAAGTTTGAGGAAGGGAACCAGGGGTTTTTGGCGGCCAAGAAAAACAGCTACGTCTATATGGCAGGCTACCATTCCGGCCTTGGGGCGCTGACAACGCTGATTACCATTGTGGTGCTGGTGGCAGGCGCAGTGCTGATTACCCGCGGGCAGGTGGACGTGGCGGACTTGATTACCTTCCTCCTGTATATCAATACTTTTACGGAGCCGGTGAAAAAGCTGATTAACTTTACGGAGCAGTTCCAGAACGGCTATACTGGGTATGAACGCTTTATGGAAATGATGGCAATTGATCCTGACATTGCAGATAAGCCGGGAGCTGTGCAGTTAAAACATGTCAAAGGCGACATTTCCTTTGACAATGTTTCTTTCCATTACGAGGAAAATACGGAAACTGTGCTGAACCACATCAACCTGGAGGTGAAGGCAGGATCCTATATGGCGCTGGTAGGGTCTTCCGGCGCAGGCAAGAGCACCTTATGCAGCCTGATCCCCCGGTTTTATGATGTGACAAGCGGCGCGGTGAAGATTGACGGGCAGGATATCAGGGACGTAACCTTAAAAAGCCTGCGGGACCAGATTGGGATTGTGCAGCAGGACGTATACCTGTTTGCCGGCACTGTGATGGACAATATCCGTTACGGCAGGCCGGGCGCCACAAGGGAAGAAGCTATTATGGCTGCCAAAAGCGCAAATGCCCATGAATTTATCATGGCGCTGCCGGACGGGTACGATACGGATATCGGGCAGCGGGGCGTGAAACTTTCCGGCGGACAGAAACAGAGGCTTTCCATTGCGCGGGTATTTTTGAAAAATCCGCCCATACTGATATTTGACGAGGCAACCTCGGCTTTGGATAATGAAAGTGAAAAAGTGGTGCAGGAATCTTTGGAAAAACTGGCGAAAAACCGCACCACCTTTGTGATTGCCCACCGCCTGTCCACCATCCGCAACGCACAGAAAATTCTGGTGCTTACAGACACGGGGATTGAGGAAGAAGGGACGCACAAGGAATTATTGGAAAAAGAAGGCATTTATGCAAAGCTTTACCAGATGCAGTTTGCCGGATAGGAGATTTATGGAGATCGAATTTAAGAAAATCGGATTGGAAGACAGGGAACTGATTGGAACTTATTTAAACAGGAAGACGTACCGGAGCTGCGAACTGGTTTTCCCGAATATTTATCTTTGGAGCCGGAAATACCCTACGGATTATGCCGTGGTGGAAGATACGCTGGTGTTCCGGGGGACATTGGAAAACGGGGAGCCAAGCATCACATTCCCGGCAGGGGAGATTGGGCAGGTGCCAAAGGCGATGGACGCCATGATGGAATGGTTCCAAAGCCAGCAGAAAGAATTCCATATGCATTTGGTGCAGCAGCAGGAATTTGTCCTGCTGGAACAGTGGTATCCGGGAAGATTCCAAATCGCATATGACCGGGATTCCGCCGATTATGTCTATGAAACAGAGAAACTCACCACCCTGGCTGGGAAAAAGCTCCATGGGAAACGGAACCATATCAATAAATTTAAGGAGAACTACCCGGGCTGGGTGTACGAGCCGGTTGGCGCCGGGAATGTTGAGGAATGTTTCCAGATGGCCTTGAAATGGCGGGAAGAAGCCGAGTGCGAGCAGGACGAGGAAAAGAGGGCGGAGATGTGCGTTACCTTAAATGCCCTGCGCCTGTTTGAAGAACTGGGGTTAAAGGGCGGCCTGCTGCGGGCGGAGCCGGAAGGGGAAGTCCTTGCATTTACCATTGGGGAGCCGTTAAACCCGGATACTTTTGTGGTGCATATTGAAAAAGCATTTGCAGGGATCCAGGGGGCATACCCTATGATAAACCAGCAGTTTGTAATCCATGAAGCCCAGGGATACCAGTATGTGAACCGGGAGGAGGACACCGGGGCGGAAGGGCTCCGGAAGGCAAAGCTGTCCTACCGCCCAGTATTTTTGGTGGAAAAAGGCATGGTGAGTTATAAAGATATGGAGGGAAAACAATGACGAAGATTGATATTATTTCAGGGTTTTTAGGCGCAGGGAAGACAACCTTTATCAAAAAAATGCTGGAGGATGTGTTCCAGGGGGAAAAAATTGTATTAATCGAAAATGAATTTGGGGAAATCGGCATTGACGGCGGATTTTTAAAGGATTCCGGCATTGAAATCAGCGAACTGAATTCCGGCTGCATCTGCTGTTCCCTGGTAGGGGATTTTGGGAAAAACCTCCGGGAAGTCATGGAGCGGTTCCATCCTGACCGGATTCTGATTGAGCCTTCCGGCGTAGGGAAGCTTTCTGACGTGATGAAATCCGTGCAGGAAGTGGAGCAGGAAAATGAAGTAAAGCTGAATGGGCGGATTACCGTGGTTAATACGGCGAAAGCCACCAAGCAGATGAAGGCTTTCGGTGAATTTTTCAATAACCAGATTGAATATGCCACAGTGGTTGTGCTGAGCCGCACCCAAAATGTGAAGCCGGAGCAGACGGAAACCGTGGTAAATGCCATCCGGGAGAAAAATCCCAGGGCGGCTGTGATTACGACCCCATGGGATGAGATGGACGGGAAACAGATTTATAAAGTGATTGGGCAGCAGAAGACATTGGAAGAAGAAGTGCTGGAGGAGCATAAGCACAGCCATGGGCATGGGGAGCACTGCCACCATGAGGAGCACAGCCATGGGCACGGGGAGCATTGCCACCATGAGGGGCACAGCCATGGGCATGGGGAACACAGCCATGGGCATGGGGAGCATTGCCACCATGAGGAACATGCCCATGAACATGGGCCAGACTGTACATGCGGCTGCCATGGGCACGGGCATGGGCATCACCATCACCATGCAGATGAAGTATTTACAAGCTGGGGGAAGGAAACGCCCCATATATTTACCAAAGAAACCATTGGGCATGCCATGGAAGTATTCTGCAGTACGGAAGAATATGGCACAATTCTCCGGGCAAAAGGGATGGTTCCCACGGAGGATGGCACATGGGTTTATTTTGACATGGTGGACGGGGAATATGAACTGCGCACCGGGGAGCCGGATTATACGGGAAGGCTCTGCGTCATTGGGACGGATTTGAAGGAAGAAAAACTGGCGGGGCTGTTTGGGCTATAACAGCCGGTAAAGAATGGCAGGAAGGAGCCTGCAGGAAGTGAGGGCGCAAGCCAGTTTTATAGTGGATGAGGAAGGTTGTGAGAAAATGGAGGTTCCAGTATATTTATTTTCCGGTTTCATGGACAGCGGGAAAAGCTCCCTGATACGGGAAACCCTGATAGAAGGGGATTTCAGCGAGAATGGGAAGACGCTGCTGATTCTCTGTGAGGATGGGGAAATAGAATTTGACGAAGCGGAATTGCAAAAAGCCAACGCAATGCTGGCAATGATTGAGGATGAGGAAGAATTTACCAGTGAAAAACTGGCGGAGCTTGGCAGGGACTGCCGCCCGGATCAAGTATTCATTGAATACAATGGCACCTGGCAGATGTCCACATTTCTGGAACTGGCCCTTCCCAAAGACTGGGTGCTGGTACAGTCCCTTGCCACGGTGGACGCCGCCACGTTTGAACTGTATCTGGCAAATATGAGGGCTATGATTATGGAACAGCTTTTTGCGGCGGACGTGGTAATCATAAACCGCTGCACCGACGGCACCCCCAAAGGGAAATTCCGCCGGGCCATCAAAGCGCTGAACCGGAAAGCCCAGATTGCCTATGAACGGGAGAACGGCACGATTGATGAAAATGACATGGAGGAGCTGCCCTACGACCTGAACCAGGAAACCATAGAGATTACCGATATGGATTACGGCATCTGGTATATGGACGCCCTGGACGACCCTAAGAAATACGAAGGGAAGAAAGTGCAGTTCCTGGCCCTTGTATACCGCCCGGAAAAAATGAAAAAAAATATTTTTATCCCGGGCAGGTTTGCCATGACATGCTGTGCAGACGACATTACCTTTATCGGGTTTAAATGCAAATATGGCAGGGCGTCAGAAATCCCGCACAAATCATGGATTAAAATTACTGCAGAGATGCGGAATGAATTTGCCATGGAGTACCGGGGGAAGGGGCCTGTGCTGTATGCATTGGAGGTTGAGAAAGCGGAAAAGCCAGAAGACGAGTTGATTTATTTTAGCTAATGCAGAAAGGGGCCATATGGAACAAGGAAGCAGGCTGTCAGACCGTATTGCAGATACCATCCTATCCATGATTACCGTGGAAAAACGTTTTCCTCCTGGGAGCAAGCTGCCCAACGAAAATGAACTTTCCGAAGAATTGGGGGTAAGCCGCACGACCCTCCGGGAAGCCATCCGTATCCTTGTTACAGGGAAAATCTTAGAAATCCAGCGTGGGCGCGGGACTTTTGTCCGGGAGGACTTTCGGCAGGTGCAGCCAAAGGAACTGTCCTCCCTTGCCCCGGCGGCGGTGAACATACGGGATTTATATGAAATGCGCCTGATTTTTGAGCCGGAAGCCGCCTTTTATGCTGCAAACCGCGCCACAGAGGAAGAAATCCAGCGTATTTTAGCGTTGGGGGCGGAGATTGAGGAGCGTATCCGCCAGAATAAGGACCGGACAGAAGTGGAGCAGTCTTTCCACAAGTCCATTGCAAAAGCCACCCACAATGAGTTTATGAACCAGCTTATGCCTGTCATTTATGAGGGGATCAATAAAGGGGTCAAGCTTTCAGAAGCCCATGAAGCGGCAGTCAGGGCAACCCTTGTGGACCATAAAATACTGATGGATTTTCTGAAGGAACGGAATGGGGAGGGCGCAAGGAATGCCATGCGCATCCATATCCTGCATGCCATGGCGCAGCTCCCAATGGAATAAGGATAACAGCGGTACACGGGAAAAGGAGGAGAAGGGATGAACAAGAAACTGTTAAGGGAAGCGGCCATAAATATAGGGATTATTGCGGCAGCCTTGCTGTTTGGCATGCTGCTGAATAAATATATGATTGCCAATGCCCAGGTGCCCACATCCTCCATGGAAACCACTGTGATGGCGGGGGACAGAATCCTTGTGAACCGCCTTTCCTATCTGTTCGGCGAGCCGGAACGGGGGGATATTGTAACGTTTATTTACCCGGACGACGGGGAAACCCTTTACCTGAAACGGATTTTAGGGCTGCCGGGGGAAACGATTGAGGGGAAGGGCGGCACGATTTACATTGACGGGGAGCCTTTGGAGCAGGATTATACCGACGAAGTAAGCTATGACAGGTTTGGGCCGTTCCAAGTGCCGGAAGGCGCTTACTTTATGATGGGGGATAACCGGAACGATTCCTGGGATTCCCGGTACTGGGAGCATAAATTCGTAAAAAAAGAGGACATTATCGGGAAGGCTGCCGTCAGCTATTTCCCCCATCCCCGTTTCCTAAAATAAGCAGGGCGCAGCCCAACGTATCAAGCACTTGCTGCTTAACCGTTTTCCGGCCAGCAACAAGTGCTTGTTTTACCTCGGTATCTTACTTCTGTCTGCTGCCATCCATTTCACTGTATTTCCTTGCATGTAAGGTTTTTGCAATGGTTTCTAACAGCAGCGGCACATCAATGGGTTTCGTCAGGTGGGCGTCCATGCCGCATTCAATGGACATCTGCCTGTCGCTGTCAAAGGCGTCCGCTGACAATGCGATAATCGGGATACGGGACTGCGCCGGGTCTTTCAGGCTGCGGATATTTTTCGTGGCGTCCCAGCCGTCCATGACTGGCATCTGGATGTCCATCAGGATTAAATCATAGTCCCCCGGGGAGGAAAGCCCCATTTTTTCTACAGCAATGCTCCCGTTGATGGCAGTTTCCACAATAAATCCCATCCCCTGGAGGATTTCCGTTTCAATTTCAAGATTGGCGATATTGTCGTCCACTAGCAGAATCCGTTTGTTCAGCAGGCTGGAAAAAGCGTCTTCCGTGTGGTTGGCAGAAGACAGGGGATGGGTCTGGATGCGGAACCGGAGGGTAACGGTGAATGTGCTGCCTTTCCCCGGCGTACTGTCTACCTGGATATCCCCGCCCATCATGTCCACAAGGTTTTTGGCAATGGTAAGCCCAAGGCCTGTGCCGTGGATGCCGCTGAAGGTGGTGTTTTTCTCCCGCTCGAATGGATCGAAAATATGCGCCAGGAATTCTTTGCTGATGCCGATGCCAGTGTCCTTGACGACAAACTGGTAAACTGCGAAATTGTTGGGGAATTTTTCCAGTTCCTTTACGCTGATATCCACCTGCCCATCTTCCTCCGTGTAGGTGATGGCGTTGGAAGCCAGGTTGGAGAGAAGCTGCCGGAGCTTATTTTGGTCGCCGAAAATGTCGCAGTGTGTCATTTGGATAGAATCCAAGGTAAAGGAAATATTTTTTTCCATTGCCTGGGACAGCAGGTTTTCATGGACGTCCTGCACAATATCGCTTAAGTTGCATTCGGATTCAGAAATGCGGGTATCCGTAGATTCCGCCCAGGAGAGCTCCAGCACTTTTTCAATCAGTTCCAAAAGCTGTTTGCTTGCGATTTCAATTTTGCCCAAATAATTTTCCACCGCCCCATGGTCCGAGATATATTTCTTGGCAAGGGCCGTATAGCCGAAAATTGCGTTCAGGGGGGTCCGCATGTCGTGGGACATATGGGAAAGGAACGTATTTTTGGCATTGATGGCAAGGTTTGCCGTATTGAGGGCGTCTGCAAAAATCTGTTTCTGCTCCATTTCCAGCCGGACTTCCTCGTCTACCTTCCGGTAGCCCATGACAATTTGGGAAATGTGGTCTCCGCTCCCTACATTTACAATGCGCAGCTGCAAATATTGGAGCTCCCCACGGTGGATGACACGGTAATTGGTGTAATAGGTCTTGCTTTTTGCCAGCCTTTTACGTATGTATTCGGGGGAGGAAACTTTTGTAACCAGCGCCTGGTCTTCAGGGTGGATCCATGTGCTGACATAATCGTTGGTGTACCAATGGAACCGGCGCATTTGGAATTTCTTCTCAAACTGTTTTTCCGTCCGGTCGCTTAAGCGGTAGGGCAGGATCTTGTCCGCGTCCAGGTCCGCATAAAGGATGGATTCATAATTTACGCTGAGCCCTTCAATGACTTCCAGGCGGCGCAGGTGCTCTTGGTTGATCAGGCGGCGCTCCTTGTCAAATTCTTCCATCAGGCTTTTTAGTTTTTCCTCTTTTTGTATTTTTTCTTCCATCAGGCGGGTTCTTTCAGCAAAGCTTAGGTTCCTTTTTTCCGTTGCGTCACTGATAAATACATAGAAAACGTCCCCCACATGTTCTAGGTGCAGGTAATGCCCATAGTCCTCCACCCAGCGGACCTCCCCGTTTTTCGGGATAATCCGGTATTCTACATAGTCAAGATCGTACTGGCTGTTTGCAATCTGTTCCATGATGCTCTGTTCTACAGTTTCCAAATCCTCCGGGTGCACCATCCCCTGAAAGGAGTTGCCGGTAAGCTCCCGGAATTCCTCTAAGGATGCGCATTGGAAGATACGCAGCAGAGCCTTGTTGGCATAGATGATTTCCTCAGTCCCGCCCATACGGTAAATTAAAAAACCGCCGGGCATTTCGTCCATGAAGTTTATAATTTCATGGGTTGCCTGAATATCTTGTGAGCCTTGGGGCGCAAGTATGTGCTCAATAAGGTAATGCCCCATCTTTGGTCCATTCATGGCAGTATCCTCCTGATAGCCCAATAGTAGGCTGCCCAAAAAAATAGAAAATTTTCCGGACATTCTCTAACGGAAATATAGCATAAATTGCCAGAAAAGTCAATTCAGGGGCTTTTCCATTTATACAATGTGACTATATCCCATAATGTCATACATCTATATTGACATCATACAACTAACGTGGTAATATAATAGCAGGAAATATAAAAAAGTAAAAAATAAGAAAGAGGTAAAAATAATGAGAAGCGATAATGTAAAAAAAGGGATGCAGCAGGCGCCCCACCGTTCTTTGTTCAACGCACTTGGGTTTACCAAGGAGGAAATGGAGCGGCCGTTAGTTGGGATTGTAAGCTCCTACAATGAGATTGTCCCCGGGCATATGAACCTTGACAAAATTGTAAATGCCGTGAAGCTTGGGGTAGCAGAAGCAGGGGGCGTCCCGGTGGTGTTCCCGGCCATTGCAGTCTGCGACGGGATTGCCATGGGGCATACCGGCATGAAATACTCCCTTGTGACCCGCGACCTGATTGCAGATTCTACCGAATGCATGGCCCTTGCCCATCAGTTTGACGCGCTGGTTATGGTGCCCAACTGCGACAAAAATGTGCCCGGGCTCCTGATGGCAGCCGCAAGGATTAATGTGCCAACGGTATTTGTGTCCGGCGGCCCTATGCTGGCAGGCCATGTAAAAGGGAAAAAGACCAGCCTGTCCTCCATGTTTGAGGCAGTTGGCTCATATGCGGCTGGCACCATGACGGAGGAGGATGTATGCGAATTTGAGGAAAAGGCATGCCCTACCTGCGGTTCCTGCTCTGGGATGTACACCGCCAATTCCATGAACTGCCTGACCGAAGCCCTGGGCATGGGATTAAAGGGGAACGGGACGGTCCCGGCCGTGTATTCTGACCGCCTGCGCCTTGCAAAACATGCAGGCATGGCAGTAATGGATCTGCTGAAGCAAAACATCCGCCCAAGGGACATTATGACAAAGGACGCTGTTCTGAACGCGCTGGCTGTGGACATGGCGCTGGGCTGTTCCACCAACAGTATGCTCCACCTTCCGGCAATTGCCCATGAAATTGGGTTTGATTTTGACATTGGGTTTGCCAATGAAATCAGTGAGAAAACCCCCAACCTCTGCCACCTTGCCCCAGCAGGCCCTACTTACATGGAGGACTTGAATGAAGCCGGGGGCGTCTATGCAGTTATGGGAGAACTGGCAGAGCTTGGTTTATTAAACCTTGACTGCATGACTGTGACTGGGAAAACGGTTGGGGAAAATATCAAGGGCTGTGCCAACAGGAACCCGGAAGTGATCCGCCCCCTGGAAAACCCCTACAGCAAAACCGGCGGGCTTGCCGTGTTAAAGGGGAACTTAGCCCCGGAAGGCAGCGTAGTGAAACGTTCTGCAGTTGCGCCGGAAATGATGGTGCACGAAGGGCCAGCGCGTGTATTTGACTGTGAGGAAGATGCCATTGCGGCAATCAAAGGCGGGAAAATCGTGGCTGGGGACGTGGTAGTCATCCGCTACGAAGGGCCAAAGGGAGGCCCTGGCATGAGGGAAATGTTAAACCCGACTTCTGCAATTGCAGGGATGGGCTTGGGATCAACAGTTGCGCTGATTACGGACGGCCGCTTTTCCGGGGCAAGCCGGGGCGCGTCCATCGGCCATGTTTCCCCGGAAGCCGCAGTAGGCGGGCCCATTGCGCTGGTGGAGGAAGGGGATATCATTAAAATCAATATCCCGGCATTAACGCTGGAGCTGGATGTGCCGGAGGAAACCCTTGCGAAACGGAAAGAAGGATGGCAGCCAAGGGCGCCGAAGGTAACGGAAGGGTATCTGGCAAGGTATGCCCAGATGGTAACTTCCGGCGCAACTGGCGCAGTTATGAAAAAGGAGCCGTTTTCAGTATGTTAAGGATTGGATGCCATTTGTCATCCGCGAAAGGCTTTTTAGCCATGGGGAAGGAGGCAGTGGGCATAGGGGCCAACACCTTCCAGTTTTTTACCAGGAACCCAAGGGGCGGCAAGGCAAAAGCATTGGATACCGAAGATATTGCCGCTTATCTTGCGTATGCACAGGAGCATGGGATTGCCCAGATTCTGGCCCATGCCCCTTATACCTTAAATGCATGTGCCAAGGACGAGGGGATCAGGCAGTTTGCGTACAATACGATGCGCGATGATTTGGAGCGTCTGGAATATATCCCAGACGCGATGTACAATTTCCATCCCGGCTCCCATGTAAAGCAGGGGGCAGAAGCAGGGATCGCCTACATTGCCGATATGCTGGACCGGATCCAGGAGCATGGGTTCCATGCAACCATCCTGCTGGAAACTATGGCGGGGAAAGGGACGGAAATTGGCCGGAATTTCGAGGAGCTGCAAGCCATTATAGAACGGGTGGCAGACAGCAGCCGCATTGGGGTCTGCATGGACACCTGCCATGTATTTGACGGGGGCTACGATATTACCAGCCAATTGGAGCAGGTGCTGGAGGAGTTTGAATCTGTCCTTGGGCTTAGGCGCCTGAAAGCCATGCACCTGAACGACAGCATGAACCTGCTGGGCAGCCATAAGGACCGCCATGCTAAAATTGGGGAAGGGAATATCGGGCTAAAAACCTTTGAAGCGATTGTCACCCACCCCAAGCTGCGGGAACTCCCATTTTTCCTGGAAACGCCCAATGATTTGGCTGGCTACCAGAAGGAGATTGCCCTGCTGCGCCAGTGTGCAATAATTTCATAAAGAAGGGTGGGGAAGCCATTGCAGCGAAAAAGCAAAGGAAGCAGAAATGCCATAAGGAGGGGGAGGAAACCCAGGCGCAGCGCTGGAGCCGGAATTTTGGCAAAATGCATGGTCTTTTGCGTTATGGCCTTTGCCGCCTTTGCGGTTTTCCGGGAATTCCAGCTAGTTGGCAGTAAGACGGGGCAGGAAACGGCAGTGCAGCGAAGCGTGGGGCCAGATGGGGCGGGGCCAGAAACGGAGGGGCAGGTTCAGGAACCTAATGCATCCCAGCAGAATGTGGGACCAGATGGGGCGGAGCCAGAAACGGAGGGGCAGGTTCAGGAACCCAATGCATTTCAGCAGGGGGCAGCCTTTTCAGATATGGATGTGCTGGAAGCTGGCAGCATTTTCGATGTTTCCGGCCTGTCCCAGCCAGCCCTGGACAGCTTTTTTTACAGTGAGGAGCTGCCAGAGGAGGTGCAGCAGCGGATGATGGGCAGCTCCTATCAGGAAAATGGGAACATTTCCCTTGCGGAACTCCGTTACCTGCGTGTGCTCCATATGGGCTTTGACGGAAACACCCATATTGGGGAACTGGTTGTGAACCAGTCCATAGCGGAGGATATTTTGGAAATTATGTCCCAGCTCTATGCACAGTCCTACCCAATAGAAAAAATGGTGCTGATTGATGCATATGGCGCAGATGATGAAAGCTCTATGTCCGACAACAATACCTCCGCTTTCAATTACCGGGAAATTGCCGGGTCTTCCAAGCTCTCCAAACATGCGCTTGGCCTTGCCATAGACGTCAACCCCAAATATAACCCTTATGTCAAGGGATCAGGCACCGGGGAACTGCTGGTAAGCCCTGCAAACGGGGCGGACTATGCAGACCGGGACGGGGATTTCCCATATAAAATTGCAGAAGGGGATTTGTGCCTGCAGCTTTTTCAGGAGCATGGGTTTGCGTGGGGCGGGAATTGGAATTCTGTGAAGGATTACCAGCATTTTGAAAAATAGGGAAAATGGACATAGTTTTTCCAGGCATACGGAATTTCATAAACCAGTAAAAATAGAAAATAAAAAATAAAATCCCAAAGCTGTTGCGGAAGTGGTATAATGATAAAAAACTTTTTGTGCCTGAATGAAAAGAAAGGAATGATGCAGATTTTAAGTTGAATATTGGAAATACTTTAGGTATAATACTATTTAGGTAAACTGGGCTTCAGGAGGGGTTTAGATGGAATTAAACATACAGAACATAAAATACAGCATATTTGGGAATTATGATTTTTTGGAAGCGAACCAAGACAATGTTTCGAAATTGTACAAAATTTTAGGCCAGGATGGATTTCTGCCCAATATGATTCAAATGATCCAAATTGAACAGCCTACAAATAAAGTGACAAAGAAATCGCGCCCACAGTTCATCTGTGAGGAAAAGAAATGCAGCATGATTTTTTTGCCGGACAGAATTGACATTGAAATAAAAGAGGGCGGCAGTTTGGAATTTTGTTCTGCCATAGGTTATCTGGGCAAAATAATAGAAGCATTTGAATTGAAAATTTATAGGATTGCGCTGAATTCCACTGCAGTTTCGAAAATAACTTCCAAAGAGGAAGGCGAGGGTATCTGGAAGAAAATAATTGCGGGGCAATCGTACCCATTTTGCGAAAATACCATTGAATGGGGAACTAAGAATGTGGCCAGGATGGAGTGCGCGGGCTTAGGGGAAAACGTGAACATTGGGCAAAATATAGAAAGTATCGCTGTGGCTGAACATGGGAATGTTGAAGTAAAGGGGATTCAGGTTAAGATAGACATTAATACATTGGGCGAGAACATGGAAGATCGTTTTTCCATAGAAAGCTGTAAAGTTTTTTTTAAGGAGGCCCTAAAATGGAAAGAAGATATCATAAATAACTCAAACTTCCCACATTAAAAATGGGATTTGCTCCCTGAAAAATCAATACTTTAGCTCACAAAATAGCGCTCAGGCAGCCGCTGAACTGCACTCCAATGCTTTTTGCATGTACTTCGGCAGTCTCTGAACAAAGCTGGCAGTGAATTCCTCAAGCTGCTGTTCTGTGATGTGGAAATATTCCATAACGGCATCCATTAGTGCGTCCATGATAATCCTCATGGATTGATTGAAAGTGATGTCATCCAGTTCATCCATGAGACGGAAAAACAGTTCACATATCGTTTTGTCATCGGTATTGCACCGCTGTGTAACTGCAAGCATCATATATCGTGCAAAGACAATGGATACATGAGCAGTCAAAGCATCATAGGACAGGCTCCGGCACTCCTTTACCAGATGCAGATAGGATTTGCAGGTTTTGAAAAACACCTCTATATCCCAGCGTTTCCCATAGATACGGATGATTTCTTCCGCTGAGATAGCTGTGTCCGTGCTGATGATGGCAAGCCAGTCTTTTCTCTTGCCTTTGTTCCGGACACAGACGATTTTTGCCGGAATTGCCTCATCACCAACGGTTACGTCAACAGAAAGCAGGTACTTGGAGCGGCCCCTGCGTTTTTTACACTGTTTATAGATTTCTTTGATGTTGTATCTGCCATCCTGATAGCCATATTTGATTTTACTGCTTTTCTTAACCATTGCGATTGTGTCTAATTTGCAGTCTGTCTTTAATGCGCTAATGGTCTTCGGTGATGAAAACCAACTGTCGAACAGCACATATTTTGCAGAAACGCCAGATGATTGTGCTGCTTTGATCAGGTCAATCAAGACTTCTGTTGCCTTTCGTCTGGATTCTTTCCGCCTTTTCCCGGCAAGAGAACGTCCATCGAAGTTTGCGGCTTTGCAGAGCAGATTTTTATCGTCGGCTGCCGACAGAAGACGATGGTTGATCGGAACAAAGGAGTTGCCATCGGACCATCCAAGTGTCAGCATACGGTAACCTTTCTTGTACTTCATAGAGCAGTGGTCGAAGACTTTCGCCAGAAGTTCCGTTTTATTTGAACGGGAACGGTCAAACAGGCTGTCATCAATAATGAAGACATCTTTGCGGCTCTCATCCGTAAGCGGCTTCATGAAATCGTTAATGATCCGGCTTGAAAGCAGGGTTGTGAACCGAAACCAGTTAATCTTCGCATTATTGAGGAAGCGATAAACGGTGTTCTTGCAGAATGAACCATCAAATATGCCTGTTTTCCGCTGCATATACATGCTTCTATCCGAGAAAATGAGACAGAACAGGTATCGAAACACTTCGATTACCGGAATCCCTTTTGCTTTTCCGGCATTACATTTGAAAAGAAGTTTCCCAATTTGGAATTGGGTCATAAAATTTGTGACAGAGTTAGAAATCTCATTCCCGTTTTCAGCATTATATGGTATACTTGACATGGCATAAATCTCCTTGCTGTGTGATTGTTATTCGCAATTCAATTATACCATCAAGTGCAGGTTTGTGCCTTTTTTATAGACTAAAGTATTGATTTTTCAAGGTTCAGCACACCAATCGGTGTGGGAAGTTTGAGTAAATAATCTGAAAGGGATTCACTGACTATATGGACAGTATTTTTCTTTATACAACAACAATATTGGATATTTTTTCAAATGAAGCACAGAAAAAAAATAACATTACTTCTACTGTGGAACAAAGCAGCGGAGAAGTGAAAAATATTAAAAAATATTCTTACCAGGACAGCCAGGAAGCAGACAGCCCACTGGAAAAGGCAGCTAAAATACGTGTATTTGACGTTTCCGATATAGACTGGGAATCTGCGGAGGAAGATATCTTTCTGTTGTTAAATTGGAATGATTTGAAAATAGGGGAATATAACACAATGGAAGAAATTGTGTACAGCCTGATAAACATGAGTTCCCAAATGCAGGCTATGGAATGGCTGAACCGTTTATTTCTGAAACATATTAAAGACGTATTGTTTCTATGTTCTTTATTCCATACATTATCCCATATGGAATATGAAGAGGTTGTGCCGCAAGGGCCTACGATGGCAATGGCTGCCCTGAACCATGAAGATGACAGGGTAATTGGTTATGCCATCAAAGCATTTTCCAATTGGAATTCTAAAAGCACGCTCACATTGATGAAAGCGGTGGTGCCGCGTATCCCGTGGGCAGAGAAAGAATGGAACAGGGTTGTCAAATATATAGAAATGTACGGTGATGAGGAGTATGGGTTATTTAATGAGGATGATAAGCCCTATGAAAGAGTGGACACAAGAACAGCCTGACATAGTAGAGGATGGAATGATTTCTGCCGATGCAATCAGTGATTTGCGGACCGATGAAAACTGTATTTCCACTTGGTATGTCGGGGAGAAGGGGGCGGAAGATATAAAGAAAGGCGTGTTAGCCCTGGCTTCTGGATTCCGCTCTTTAGAGGAAATCAGGATTGTTTTTTTGGATGACAGGAAACTTTGTGAAGCGGGGCTGGACATAAAGGAAACGGACGGTTACACTAAAATTGAAGAATATAAAACGTTGCATAGGGATATCGCTTCATTAATTGCCGGAAAGTTACAGAAGTTGGCTAAGATTGTCCTTGAAAGCGTATGGGCGGAGGATACGGAAACCATACATAAAGATACCATTGTGGGGTGGATGCTGGATGCTTTAAACAGAAGGCAATTAATTTTTAACTCATTAGATAAAAATATGCGCCGCGGGTTTGCTGCCAGCGTGAAAAAGATGATTAATACAAACAAAGTGCATAAAGATAGCATCCGTGAGGAAGTATGGAAAGCAATAGAACAACAGTTAGAAGCCAACACGCGTAAAACAACATGCAAATTTGAAGGAGAATGTGAACGGTATAGAAAAAAGGCATGATTGCCTATGCGATGTGCCAAAATTCTGGTTTTTCAGTACAAAATGGCATCTTTTGCGGTTTCTGCGTATCCTGGGGCGTGCTGCTGGGCATAAAAGCAGGCAGTAACTATTTCAGAAATTTATGGCATGAAAATTCAAAAAACCCCTTGCAGTTTTTAAAAACCCATGTTAGAATAGCAACCAAGCAAAAGCAATGAAGGTGCCGCGCATCATTTCGATGATGTAAGTAGAGAACTGCACTGCTCACAGAGAGAGGAGGCCACCGGCTGTAAGCCCCCTCAGGAAAGGCAGCAATCGAATTTCCCACCGGAGCTGCATATCTGAAATGGGGCGCCCCAGATTAAGATATGACGTCCCCTGCACGTTACGCAGAAAGAGCGCCCAAAGCCCCGGCATAGAATGGCAGGGGAATTTGGGAATCAGGGTGGTACCGCGGAATTTTCCGTCCCTATGCGAAAGCATAGGGACTTTTTTATCGCACTGCGGCAGATATGAAATCTGTCGCAAAGCATCCAAGCAAAGTGAAAGGAATGGATCAAAATATGAAAGAAAAACTGGAACAAATCAAAGCAGAAGCAGTCCGCCAAATCCAAAATTCAGACGGCCTTGCCAAATTAAATGACGTAAGGGTAGCCTTCCTTGGTAAAAAGGGCGAACTGACTGCCGTATTAAAGGGCATGAAGGAGGTGCTCCCCGAAGAACGCCCCATGGTAGGGCAGCTTGTGAATGAAACAAGGGAAAGCATTGAAAAACTCATCGAAGAAACCAAATCAAAATTAGAAGCCGCAGAACGCGATATCCGCCTGAAACAAGAGGTGATCGACGTGACCCTGCCGGCCAAGAAAAACCGTGTGGGCCACCGCCATCCCAATACCATTGCCCTGGAAGAAGTGGAGCGTATTTTCGTAGGCATGGGCTATGAGGTTGTGGAAGGACCGGAAGTGGAATACGATTACTATAATTTTGAAGCATTAAACATCCCAGCCAACCATCCGGCCAAGGACGAACAGGACACCTTTTACATCAATGACAAGATTCTGCTCCGTACCCAGACCTCCCCTGTCCAGGTGCGGGAAATGGAAAAAGGGAAGCTTCCCATCCGCATGATTGCACCGGGCCGGGTATTCCGTTCCGATGAAGTGGACGCTACCCATTCCCCCTCGTTCCATCAGGTGGAAGGGCTTGTGGTTGACAGGCATATTACATTTGCAGATTTGAAAGGCACTTTGGCAGAGTTCGCAAAGCAGCTTTTCGGGGAAAATACCAGGGTAAAATTCCGGCCCCACCATTTCCCATTCACAGAGCCCAGCGCAGAAGTAGACGTGACCTGCTTTAAATGCGGGGGGAAAGGATGCCGGTTCTGTAAAGGTTCTGGCTGGATTGAGATTTTAGGCTGCGGCATGGTACACCCAAGGGTGCTTAAGATGAGCGGCATTGACCCGGAGGAATATTCTGGGTTTGCCTTTGGGATGGGCTTGGAGCGCATCGCATTGCTGAAATATGAAATAGACGATATGCGCCTGCTTTATGAAAATGACGACCGCTTCTTAAAGCAGTTCTGAATCCAAGGCAAGGATAGATTTTTTTAGGAATAGTTCAGGAAGAAAGGAATCAACCATTATGAATACATCATTATCATGGATTAAGGCTTATGTGCCGGAATTGGATGTGGATGCCCAGGAATATATGGACGCAATGACACTTTCCGGCTCAAAGGTAGAAGGATATGAAAAGCTGGACGCAGATTTGGAAAAAATCATAATTGGCCAGATTACAAAAATAGAAAAGCACCCGGACGCAGACAAGTTAGTGGTCTGCCAGGTGGACATAGGCGCTGGGGAAGACGTGCAGATTGTCACGGGCGCGCCCAATGTAAAAGAAGGCCAGAAAGTCCCTGTAGTTTTGGACGGGGGCCGGGTGGCTGGGGGCCATGACGGGAAGAAAACCCCGGGCGGCATTAAAATCAAGAAAGGGAAGCTGCGGGGCGTGGTTTCTAACGGCATGATGTGTTCCATTGAGGAGCTGGGATCCAACCGCGACATGTACCCGGAAGCGCCGGAAGAAGGTATTTACATTTTTGGGGAAGACGCAGCAGTAGGGGAAAGCGCCATACAGGCATTGGGCCTTGACGACGTAGTATTTGAATATGAAATTACCTCCAACCGGGTAGACTGCTTTGGCGTCCTTGGCATCGCAAGGGAAGCGGCGGCTACTTTTGGCAAGGAATTTAAGCCCCCAGTGGTAGCGGAAACAGGAAACAGCGAAAATGCCAATGATTTCATTAAAGTCACGGTGGAGGATACGGAGCTGTGCCCAAGGTATTGCGCCCGGGTAGTGAAAAACATCCAGATTGCCCCCTCGCCGGAATGGATGCAGCGGCGGCTTGCTGCCCAGGGCATCCGGCCCATCAACAACATTGTGGACATTACCAACTATGTGATGGAGGAATACGGCCAGCCCATGCATGCCTATGATTTGGATACCATTGCCGGACGGGAAATTATTGTAAGGCGGGCCGCAAAGGATGAAAAATTTGTCACCTTGGACGGGCAGGAGCGTACCATGGACGATTCTGTGCTGATGATTTGCGACGGGGAAAAAGCCGTTGGCATTGCCGGGATTATGGGCGGGGAAAATTCCATGATTACCGACAATGTGACGACCATGCTCTTTGAAGCAGCCTGCTTTGACGGCACCAATATCCGTCTTTCCAGCAAGAAAATCGGCCTGCGCACAGACGCTTCCAGCAAATTTGAAAAAGGCCTGGACCCCAACAATGCCATAGACGCCATCAACCGCGCCTGCCAGCTTATTGAGGAGTTAGGCGCCGGGGAAGTCGTGGGGGGCGTTGCCGATGTCTATGGAAAAAGAAGGGAAGGCAGGAAGATTTTATTTGACCCGGAAAAAATCAACCGTTTGCTGGGCACCCAGATTGGAAAAGAAGAAATGCTGGGGTATTTCCAGAAAATTGATTTAGGCTATGATGCAGGGACCGGGGAAGTGCTGGTGCCTTCTTGGCGGCAGGATTTGGAGTGCCTTGCAGACCTGGCAGAAGAAGTGGCGCGTTTTTACGGGTATGACAATATCCCAACCACCCTGCCTACCGGTGAGGCTACCACTGGGAAACTGTCCTTTAAGCTGCGGGTAGAGGAAGTGGCAAGGAATGTTGCAGAGTACTGCGGGTTCAGCCAGGGGATGAGCTATTCCTTCGAAAGCCCCAAGGTGTTCGACAAGCTGCTGCTCCCCAAGGACAGTGGGCTGCGCAAAACGGTGGTAATTTCCAACCCGTTAGGGGAAGATTTCAGCATTATGCGCACCATCCCCTTAAACGGGATGCTTACTTCCCTGTCCACCAATTACAACCGCAGGAATAAAAATGTGCGCCTTTATGAGCTTGGGAATATTTACCTTCCCAAACAGGTGCCCGTGACGGAATTGCCGGAGGAGCGGATGCAGTTCACCCTTGGCATGTACGGGGAAGGGGATTTCTATACCATGAAAGGCGTGGTAGAAGAATTTTTCGAGAAGGCGGGGCTTTCCGGGAAGGAAACCTATGACCCAGAATCCGGGAAACCATTCCTCCATCCGGGCAGGCAGGCCAACATCATTTATGACGGGAAAACCGTAGGGTATCTGGGGGAACTCCACCCGCAGGTGGCAGACAATTATTCCATCAAAGGCCGCGCCTATGTGGCAGTGATCGATATGCCGGAAATCGTTGCGCTGGCTGATTTTGGCCGGAAATACGAGGGCATTGCCAAATTCCCTGCAGTGTCCCGGGATATCAGCATGGTAATGAAAAAAAGCATTTTAGTTGGGGAAGTGGAAAAAATATTTGACGCAAAAGGCGGGCAGTATCTGGAAAGCTATGAGCTTTTTGACATTTACGAAGGCGCCCAAATCAAGGCAGGCTATAAATCCGTGGCTTATTCCCTGACGTTCCGGGCAAAGGACAAGACGCTGGAAGAAGCGGACTATGCCCCGGCTATGGAAAAAATCCTGAAAGCCTTGGAAGAACTTGGCATTGAATTGCGGAAGTAGAAAGAAAAGGGACCAAATGGATGTAAAAGATTTTTATTATGATTTGCCGCAGGAATTAATCGCCCAGGATCCCTTGGAGGACCGCTCCAGTTCCCGGCTCCTTGTGCTGAAGAAAGGGACCGGGGAGGTGGGGCATACCAGCTTCCGGCATATCGTAGATTACCTGGAACCGGGGGACTGCCTTGTGCTGAACAACACGAAAGTCATCCCTGCAAGGCTGCTGGGGGAACGGGAAGGCACTGGCGGGAAAGTAGAAATCCTGCTGCTGAAACGCAGGGAAAACGATGTCTGGGAAACACTGGTAAAGCCGGGGAAAAAGGCAAGGCCCGGAACCAGGATTCTATTCGGCGGCGGGCTCCTTGTGGGGGAAGTGCAGGACATTGTGGAGGACGGCAACCGCCTTGTCCGGTTCTCTTATGAAGGGATTTTTGAGGAGATTTTAGATAAGCTGGGGCAGATGCCCCTTCCCCCTTACATTACCCATGCGCTGCAGGACAAAAACCGTTACCAGACCGTCTATGCCAAGGAAGAAGGCTCTGCAGCCGCCCCCACCGCTGGGCTGCATTTCACCCCGGGGCTCCTTGGGGAAATCCGGGAAAAGGGCATTTCCATTGCGGAAGTTACCCTGCATGTAGGCCTTGGGACCTTCCGGCCTGTTAAGGCAGAGCATGTGCAGGACCACCATATGCATTCTGAATTTTACCAGATAGGGGAAGAAGCGGCAAAAGCCATCAATGAAACCAAACGCCGGGGCGGCCGGGTAGTCTGCGTGGGGACCACAAGCTGCCGCACGGTGGAATCAGCCGCAAGGGACCTGAAAGCCAAAAGGCAGCAGGAAGGCTTGCCTGCCCAAAATGGAGCTGTGCAAAAAGAGGACGTGGTGCAGGCTGGGAGCGGCTGGACGGATATTTTCATCTATCCCGGCTACCAGTTTCAGGTGATGGACGCGCTGGTTACGAATTTCCACTTGCCAGAATCCACCTTAGTGATGCTGGTGTCAGCCCTTGCAGGGCGGGAACAGGTGCTAGGCGCTTACCGGGCTGCAGTGGAGGAAAAGTACCGGTTTTTCAGCTTTGGGGATGCCATGCTGGTTCTGTGATGCGTTTGGCATCTAGAGGAAGTGAAAGGAATGGATGGAAGAATGGAAAGCTTAACCGTATTCCATGGTTCAGGCCATGTAATAAAAGCCCCAAAATACCTTGGCGGAAAAGAGGACAATGATTACGGGAATGGATTTTACCTGACAGAATTTGAAGAACAGGCAAGGAGCTGGGCTGCTTTAATCGGGTAATGATGCGCAGCTCACGGAGAATCCTGCTTTGCAGGATTCTTTTTTGTCTTATAGGAAAGACCTTGTCACGCTAACGCGTGAAAGTATTTTTCCTATAGTTCCTATAGAATAAAAAAGTTTTTATCGCACTGCGGCGGGTATGAAATCTGTCGCAAAGCGACCCGCCGCAGGCGGAGAATCCTGCAAAGCAGGATTCTTTGTTTTGCATTCTGTCTTTGCCGCATAAGCGGCAAGATCTTTTGAACAAGTAACTATATTAGTACGACAGCCCCATTTTCCTCATTGCTCGCGGGAATAAAATTGCCCAGAAACGGGAGTTTGGCAGTTGAATAAAAGTAAAATACCTTGCAGGCCTTGTAATGCCTGTATTTTTTGTCAGTTTTTGTGTTAGAACGAACAATCTATATCTCGATCCGGCAGTTCCGTCCGTATCCAAATAGAAAAAGTTCGCTCCAGCCAGTTCATTCCATGCACCGGGCAGGGAAAACCGTTAATTACCCCAATTCTCCAAATCGGAGAGCCATTCTTCCATTAGGAGATTGTATCCCCGGCGGTAATGTACTATAGTTTTAACAACAGTAAAACATCTGCTGTATCAGGAGGAAAGACAATGGACCAGATGAAAATCGGAAAATTTATCGCAAGTATGAGAAAGGAGCAGGGACTTTCACAGAAGCAGCTAGCAGAACGGATTGGCGTAACAGACAAGACCATATCCAAGTGGGAAACGGGAAACCGGCTGCCCGATGCTTCCATCCTTTTAAAGCTCAGCCAGGAATTGCATATTGATGTAAATGAATTGCTGGCAGGAGAAGCGTTTTCATCCAAAGAATTTTCGGCGGAGGAATATGTGAAAAAATCTGAGAGCAATCTGGTGGGGCTTGTGGGAAAGCTCAATGAAGACGAGGAAAAGAGGAAGGGCAGAGGGATTGGCACAGTGACAGGCATTGTGTGCATTGCCCTTGCATTTGCCGGGGTACTCGTTTCAAGCCTGCCCATGGGAGGCATCGTTGATATTCTTGATCTGCCGACATTGTGTTACCTTTCCGGGTTAAAATTTCTGATTATCACCTTTTCCGGGCGGTTCCATGATTACTTGAACGCATGGAGGTTACTTGCGCCGGGAACGGAATTATCTGGAAAAGAAATGAAATCATCCATGGAAGCCGTCAAATATGCAGGCGCATTATCCTTGTCGGTGGGGGGCGTTATCGCGTCAATCGGATTATTTTCCCTGCTGAATTATCTGAATGCGGGGTATTTAAGCGACTTTACGAGGATCGGGCCTGCGTTTGCCCAGGTTGTGCTGACGTTATTCTATACGGCAATCGCCAAGACCGTCTATGTGATTGTGCTGTACCAGGTAAAACGGAGGATGGAGAATGAAAGGAGACAGGAATGGGACAATTATTAGAGGTAAAGAACCTGACAAAAAAGTACTTTGCGGGTATGCAGGAAAGCAGGGCCGTGGACGGTGTGGACCTGGAAGTTCAGGAAGGAGAATTTGTGGTGCTTATGGGAGCCTCCGGTTCCGGAAAGACAAGCCTTCTGCACTTACTTGCGGGGATTGACCGTTTTGACGAGGGAACGGTAAGGTATACGGTGCCTGACAAAAGGTCCGCGAAATACCAGGATGTGGATTTCAGCCAAATGGGGGAAAAGGCAAGGTCCCTGTTCCGGAGGTCGAATATCGGGATTGTATTCCAGCAGCAATGCTTGATTCCAGATCTAACAGTCTATGAAAATATCCTGCTTCCGATGCTGCTGGCGCGCCGTCCGGTAAAGAAGGAAGCCATTTTCCGGCTATGTGGCCGGTTCGGGTTAAAGGATCATGCCCAAAAATACCCTTCCCAGCTTTCCGGAGGGCAGCAGCAAAGGGTGGCGATTCTGCGGTCTGTCATAAATAAACCGACCCTCCTTTTGTGTGATGAGCCTACAGGGAGCTTAAATTCAGCGCAGACAAAGCTGGTTATGGCTCTGTTAAGCGGATTGAACCAGGGCGGGCAGACGATTATATTAGTCACCCATGACAGGAAAGTAGCTGCCAGGGGAAAGCGGGTGGTCTATATTGAAGATGGGCGCGTAAAAGGAGAACTGAATTTTGCACAGGCAAAGCCAGAGGATGCCGAGCAGGAACTGACAGGCTTTTTAAAGGAGAGAGGGTGGTAATTTGAAAGCAGGTATTCTGTGTGGGCGGGCAAAGTTAAAAAGAAGGAAGTTTTCAAACTTGCTGTTAGGAAGCTGTATACTGATTACAGCGGCTTTACTGGTAAATGCATTGGTGTTCCTTCAGGAATTAGACACAATATTTGACCGGGCATATGAAGGGATGAAGGGGGCGCAGATGTGCTGTCTTTGGAATAAGGAAGTGGTTTCCGGCGAGGAGGTCCGACAGTATATGGAGCGTTCTTCTGAGGGGCTTTCTTACCAGATTACAGAAAATACGAAGACCATTGATTATATTGAAAAAGACGGTGTAAAATTAAGCAACGGGATTTTATTAGAGCTGCCGGAAACCATTTCAAAGGCCAAGGAATCACAGGAAATCCTTCCAGATGGGGAATGCCTGCTCTCGCCGGGGAACTTAGACGGTTCCGAATGGGAGATGCCAGGCAGGGACGAGATCTGGATTACGGATAAAATAGCAAATGTGCTGAACCTGAAAGTGGGCGATACGGTTTCTTTGCAGTTCGCAGACGCGCCTGTAAAGGTAAGGGTGGCAAAAATTGCCGTTGATCCTGTCTTTGGCGGCAGCAGTACCAATATTTACCGGATGTGGTGCGGATACGGCAGGATTTCCCAGTTTCCGCTGGCAGAAAATAATGGCGCCAGTTATCTGGAAATCAGGTTTGGGCAATATAGCCCCAAGGCAGAGCAGGAATTTATCCGCAGGACGGAGGAACATTTCCAGATGCCTTTGGGGGATACGGTTTATACCTACGGGCAGATCAAAGGGGGATATACCTCCATTTACCAGATGGCAGGGGCGGTAATGTGCTTGGTGAGCCTTATCCTTTCTGCTACGGTGGTTTTGCTGTCCTTGTTTTTGGTAAAAAGCGACATGGATGAGGAAGTCAGGTATATTGGCGTCTGTAAATCATTAGGCATGGGCAGCGGGCAGATTATCGGCGGCTATCTTGCCTGTTATGGGTGCATCGGGGCGGCCGGGGGAGCCTTGGGAAGTATGGCGGGCGTATGGCTGAACCGGGGGATCATCAGGAAAATTCTGGGAGATATGGGTATTAAAGAGGTTTCTTTTACTGGAACAGAACGCTATCCCTTCCTGGCCTGCTTCCTTGTGGCAGCAGTGGTTTTGCTGGCGTGCTTTGGCCCCATATTTAAAATTTGGAAATTAAACCCGTCTGATGCGGTGAGAAGAAGCGCATGGAAGGAAGATAGAAAAGGCAGAAAAGAGAGGACAGATACATATGATAAGGGATGCAGGTCTTTTGAATTGTATTATGCCCTGAGGAGGATGCAGGATAAGAAGATCAGGCATCTGTATCTTGCAGGGATGTCGCTGATATTCGGAGGCCTTGCCACCGTCTGCGTGGGCTGCCTGAATAGTGTCAGGAATATTGACGAGGATCCGGAAACATGGGGCTTCATCCGGACAGACATTTATGTTTCTTCTCTGGAAGATACGCCTGCGAGTGCGGTAATAGGCGAATTGGGAGAAGACCCGAGGGTGGATTATACTTATGGGGTCAATAAAGTGTACCCTAAGTATCAGCCAGGAAAGGGGGAAAGCTGGTGGAGCATGGTGGCAGAGCTTTATGAGCTGCCATGGAATGAGAAAGTGAAAGATAAATCTCTCTTTGGCAGGCGTCCCCAAAAAGAAAATGAGATTGGCATTGGGATGGCACTTGCGGAAGAATATGGGCTTCAGATCAGGGAGACGATGGAATTATTCATAAATGGGGAAAAGAAGGAGTATGAAATTACAGGGATTTTTCAGACGTTGTCAAATTCTGGGAAAGTCATACGGATGGTCACGGATGATTTGGATTCATTTGTAAAAGGAGAGAAAAAGTCAGGGGATTACATGCTTGTACTGAAGGCCGGGACGGATAAATGGGAGTATGCCGAGGAATTGAATGAGAAATATGGAGGCAGGTTTACATTTATTGCCTCAAAGTCAAATGGGGAGAATATTTCAGGTATTTTGGCGCCCATTGCAGGGACTGTGTTAGGGCTGCTGCTTGTGACCGTGGTGTTGGTGACAACCAATCTTACCTTTTTGCTGGTAAGGCAGGAGCGGAAATTAATCGGATTGCTGAAGGCTGTGGGGATGACGTCACGGGAGATTTTGAAGATTTATCTGTGGCAAAACTGCCTGCCTGCCGTGGTGGGAACGGTACTGGGATTTTTGGCGGGAACGTATATCATGCCTGGGGCGCTGGGGGCATACGCCAAAGAGTTTGGGCTTACAGAATTTCCATTCGTCAATTCTTTGGAAGGAGTGTCTGTTGGGATTTTACTGTTGCCGGCCTGCATGTTTGCAGGGACGTGGGTGGTGGTGAGGATGATTCACCGGGTGTCTGTGAAAGAATTGGTAAGTGAATAAGAGTGTGGATTGGCGAGGGCATAGGCAACCTTTATGATTACTATGAATGTAATGCGTACGTCGGGGTGGGGCTTCCGGGAACTGGTGCCAGAATATACGGAAGTCCCCCCGGACTTGCAGGAGTTTATGTTGGCATTTTTCAGCCGTGCAGGCACCAGAAAGGCGTACCGGAGGCGTGGGACAAGTATGTGGGCTGGGGAAAGGAAGTGGAAATGATGGGCTGTTTTGCCTGCCGGTATGGCATATGCAGTTTGGCTTTGCAATACCAGTTCCAAATATATTTTCCGGAAAGACGAAAGCAGCCCCAGCATCTGCTGGGGCTTCCTGTTTGCCATTTTATCCATGGAACGGCGGTTAAATGGAAGTATGCTTCTTTCCATTTGCATGGGTTGTCTTATGCAGCTTGCAGTAGTTCTTGCAGGCTGTTTTCTTTACATGGACTTTTTTGTGGTATGCACAGTAATACTTGCAGCTTTTCATTTTTGCATGGATTTTTTTGTGCACTTTACAGTAGTTTTTGCAGCCCTTAATGTTCTTATGGGTTGTCTTGTGGTATGCGCAGTAATTTTTGCAGGCTTTGATGTTCTTGTGGGTTGTCTTGTGGTATGCACAATAGTTACTGCAGTTTTTTACATTGGTATGGACAGATTTGTGGTATGCACAATAGTTGGGGCATTCCGCCATATTGCCGTGCACTGTGTTGTGTACGCCGCAGTAGTTGGAGCATTCTGCCATATTGTTGTGCACTGCGTTGTGTACGCCGCAGTAATTCGAACATTCCGCCATGTTTTGGTGGTTGTAGTGATGGTAGGAGCAGTAAGTCCCGGGATTGCTGTATCCCCCGTAACTGCCGCCCCAGCCGCTGTGGTGCCCTCCTCCATGGTGCCCGTGTGCCATGACAGGCATTGCAGAGCTGCCTATGCATACAATAGCTGCCAAAACGGCGCAAGCGGCTTTTTTCCAGTTCCCTAAAAATTTCATTTGCGATTCCTCCCAAAAGTTGCTGGTTAATATGTTCTTCTATATACAATACGACACGGCATTTGGTTTCCTTGCATAAAATTTGGAAAATTTTCATATTTTTATCACATTTTACTAGAGCGTGTCTGAAAATTGTAGGAATGAATTTTCAGACACGCTCTAGGCCGTCCCACGGCTGTTAATTTTGCGGGGAAAACAGCTATAATTGCAGGCCCGGTTTACAAAGCATTCCCTATATTATATGTTTGGATAGAACAGTAAACTATGGGGAATTTCCGAAAAAACTGCCATGGCGCAGGCCGGTTTTCGGAACATTTCCTGAAACCAGAAAGGAGAATGGCATATGGTAAACAAGAAATTGGGGAAACGCTTGATGGCTGTGTTTTTAAGCGCAGCGCTGCTTGTCCCCGCCCCCATGGTATCAGCGGCAGAGCTGCACGGCACAGGGCAGTTGGAGGAACTGTCTGGAGAAAACCAGCCAGCGGGTGAAAGGCTTAAGGATATAAGCCAGGAAGAAGGTGCAGACGGGAACCAGGAGGACATAAGGGAGGGCGTCTTAAGGGATGCGCCAGCCGGGAGCCGGGAAGGCGTACCAGATAACAGCAGGGAAGGTGCAGAAGGCGGTACACCAGAAGGCGATGGAAGCGGCGGTACACCAGAAGGCGGTGAAAGCGGCGGTACACCAGAAGGCGGCGACGGAGGGACTGGCACGGAAGCCCAAGAGTTTGTTGTAGATGAAAAGGGCATCCTGACTGCATACAACGGGGCAGGCGGGGAACTTACCATCCCGGCCGAAGTAGAAGGTGTTGCCGTAACAGGGATAGCGGAAAAGGTTTTTGATGAGAAAAAGCAGGAACTGACAAAGGTCACAATTTTGGCAAATATAAAGGAGATTGGCGACTATCTTTTTAAGGGCTGCGCCAATCTGGAAGAAGTAGTCTTTCCAAATTCATTGGAAAAACTAGGGCGCGAATCTTTTAAAGGCTGCGTGAAACTGGCAAAGGTGGAATTTAATGAAAACCTGAAAGAAATCGGCTATTACGCTTTTATGGGATGTACCAGTTTAAAAAGCATCCATTTCCCACTCAAAACAAATTTCATATATGAGGGGGCTTTTATGGAATGTACTGCTTTGGAACAGATTACTTTCGAAGATGGGGAAAGTAGCCAGCAATGTAGTCTGAACGATACGGCTTTTGAGGGATGCACCAGCCTGACATCGGTGGTGTTTCCGGTAGTAAGATATGTATCCGTGGCGGGAGGCACGTTTCAGGGATGTACCAGCCTGACAGAATTTAAGCTTGCAGGGGAGTCATCCTATTACGATATTTTTGACGGATGCCTGTATAAAGACACCACGATATCATTTGGGGAAGAACCAAGGAAAGACCTTGTAGCTTGCCCGGCTGGGAAGACGGAGGTAAGGTTTCTGGAAGGGGTTGAAGCCATCTGGGGATCCGCTTTTGCGAAAAGCAAGTTAACCAGCGTGGAAATCCCTGATACGGTGACAGAAATCGGCGATGGTGCGTTTACTCTCTGCGAGGCGCTTACGAAAGCCGTACTCCCTAAAAATTTGAAAACGATTTCTTCTACTTTATTCTGTTACACTGCCATTACAGAGATTAAAATCCCAGAAACAGTGGACAATATCAGGTCGTATGCTTTTGATGGCTGCACGGGATTGAAGACGGTCACAATTCCGGGAAAGGCACTGGCAGTATGGAACGAGGCATTTAGAGGCTGTACGGGATTAGAAAGCGTGTACCTGCAAGAAGGGGTGGAACGTATCGACTCGCGGGCCTTCGAGGGCTGTACCAGCCTTAAGACGCTGGTAATCCCAGAGTCTGTTGTTTGGATTGAACATGATGCGATTTGGCATAAGGAAGGCCTGACCATTTATGGCAAGGCAGGTTCTTATGCAGAAACTTACGCAAAGAATAATAATATTGACTTTTCCACCGAACAGCCCTCACAGCCGCCAAGCACGGAAGAACCGGGAGAGGAAATCAATGATATCTCAAACGCGGCATTTATTGTAACTCTGGAACCGGCAGTATATGATTATGACGGCAAAGAAAAAAGTCCTAGTGTTACCGTAAAAAAAGGAGAGCAGGAACTGCGGCTAGGAACAGATTTTACGGTGGACTACGAAAATAATATCAATCCTGGTACAGCAAAAGCCATTGTCACAGGGAGAAAGCTTTATACCGGAACGGTAACGAAGGAATTTACCATTAAGGGAATTGACATTTCCAATTCAGGCTTTACCGTAGCCTTAAGCCAAACTTCCTATACTTATGATGGCAAGGCAAAGGAGCCGGCGGTAACGGTCACAAAGGGGACAGAGAAGCTCCGTGGCACGGATTTTACCGTGAAATACGAAAATAATGTCAATCCTGGCATGGCAAAAGCCATTGTCACCGGCGCGGGGGGTTATACTGGGACGGTAACCAAGGAATTTACCATCAAAGAGGCTAAGAAGAAAAATATTGGCCTTACCTGCAAAAAGGTATTTACAAAGAAGTACGGGGACAAAGCATTTTCCTTACAGGCAAAGGCGGTAAAGGGCGCGAAAATTACCTACAAAACTTCCGATAAGAAAGTGGCGGTTGTAGACAAAAAGGGCAAAGTTACCATCAAGGGCACGGGGATTGCCACAATCACCGTAAAGGCCACCGCTTCCGGCTACAATGCCAAAACACTGAAAGTAACGGTAAAAGTCAGCCCCTCCAAGGCTTCTGCCCCTTCTTTAAAAACATTTAGGGGCAGGAAACTGAAAGTAAGCTGGAAAAGGGACGGGCGCGCCACAGGCTACCAGGTCCAGTACTGCACCAGCAGAGCCTTCAAAAAGGGCGTGAAGGCCATTACCATCAGCAAGAATAAAACGCTCACCAAAACCATCCCGAAATTAGCGAGAGGGAAACGGTATTACGTGCGTGTGCGCGCCTATAAGAGCGTGAAGGTGAACAAGAAGACCCAGAAGCTTTACGGGGCATGGAGCTCTGTAAAACGTAGCGGGAAAATTTTAAGGTAATCAGGGTGGGGGCTGTTGCAAAATAGCTGTTATATACAAAATATGGTATTCAAAACTTTGTAATCTCTGCCATATAGTGTATATAAGCTGCATTTTGCAGAACCCCCTTCTAAAACCAGAAAGGAGATGGGGATATGAGGAATTGGAAACGGGAAATACGTTTTATGGCGTTGTTTTTAAGCGCCCTGCTGCTTATCCAAGCGCCTGTTGTATCGGCAGCAGAGCTTTCCAGCTTTAGCCAGCCGGATGGGCTGCCAGCCGAAACCCAAAGAGCCGCCACAGACGGGGACAGCACAGAGATTTCAAAAGATTTTGTAGTTGATAAAAATGGTATCGTGACGGAATATAAAGGGTCACTCGGGGAAGTTACCATTCCGGCTCAGGTAAACGGTATTCCTGTAACAGGAATAAAAGAGCAGCTTTTTGAAGACGAATTTTCTTTGAAAAAGGTTACAATTTTGGCGGACATAAAGGAAATTGGTAAATTTACCTTTTATGGCTGCTCGAACCTGAAAGAAGTGGTTTTCCCAGAAGGGTTGGAAACAATAGAGCTGACGGCTTTTGGGGGCTGCAGCCAGTTGGAAGAAATAGTTTTCCCAGAAGGGTTGAAAACAATAGGGCAGTCGGCTTTTACAGGATGTTCCAGCTTAAAAAGCATCCAGATCCCCCTCAGCGTAACTGAGGTGAGAATGTGTGCCTTTGAGTCCTGTACCGCTTTAGAAAGCCTTACTTTTCAAGAAGGGGAAACAACGGAGAAACGGAAAATAGGCGTGTTGGCTTTTAGGGGGTGTACCAGCCTGAAAGAGGTCGTGCTTCCGGCGGGGATGGAAATAGAAGGAGGCGCTTTTGGGGGCTGCACCAGTTTAACAGAATACAAGGTCCAGGAAGGGTCAGCCTACGAGATTTTTGACAAATGCCTGTATGAGAAGGGGCGGGCAAAGCTTGTAGCGTACCCGGCTGGGAAGGGGGCAGAGGTAACGTTCCCAGAAGAAATTACAGCCATTGGGGTGCGTGCTTTTGACGGATGCGCAAATTTAGAGAATGTGGAAATTCCTGATACCGTAACCGAAATAGGGTTTTACGCATTTGATGAGTGCAGCGGGCTTAAGAAGGTTACCCTTCCGAAAAATCTAGGCAGTATAAAGGACGGGGTATTCCAGAGTACTGGGATTACTTCCATTGAGATTCCAGAAACAGTAACAGATATTGCCTCCTCTGCTTTTGCCTGGTGTAAGGGATTAAAGACTGTCACAATCCCAGGCAAGGTAGAGCGTGTGGATCAGTTAGCATTTAGTGGATGCAGTAATTTAAGGAGCGTATACATACAAGAGGGAGTAAAATCTATCAAAAGTCGTGCCTTTCTGGACTGTTACAGCCTTAAGACATTGGCGATTCCAAAGTCAGTTACCGAAATTGAAACGGATGCCCTGCCCGAATATGAGAACCTGACTATTTATGGTGAGGCAGGTTCTTATGCGGAAACTTACGCAAATGAGAATAATATTAAGTTTTCCGCTGGACAGCCGCCCCAGCCAGAAGATGACATTTATGACATCTCAGACAAAGCCTTTACCGTGACGCTTGAGAAGGAAGTATATGATTATGACGGCGGAGAAAAAAGTCCTGTTGTTACCGTAAAAAAAGGAGAAGAGGAACTGCGGCGAGGGACAGACTTTACGGTGGACTACGAAAATAATATCAATCCTGGGACAGCAAAAGCCATTGTCACAGGGAGAGGGGAATACACCGGGACAGTGGAAAAAACCTTTACCATTAAGGGGATTGATATTTCCGGCCAGGGCTTTGCTGTAACCTTAAGTGAAAGCGAATATACTTACGATGGCAAAGCAAAAGAGCCGGCGGTAACCGTCACAAATGGGACAGAGAAGCTCACGGGCGCAGATTTTACGGTGAAATACGAAAATAATGTCAATCCTGGTACAGCAAAAGCCATTGTCACCGGCGCGGGGATTTACACTGGGTCGGTGGCGAAGGAATTTACCATTAAGAGAAGTGATATTTCCAGCGCAGGCTTTGCCGTAGCCTTAAGCCAAACTTCCTATACTTATGACGGCAAAGCAAAGGAGCCGGCGGTAACCGTCACAAAGGGGACAGAGAAGCTCACAGGCGCAGATTTTACGGTGAAATACGAAAATAATGTCAATCCTGGTACAGCAAAAGCCATTGTCACCGGCGCGGGGGGTTATACTGGGACGGTAACCAAGGAATTTACCATAGAAGCTTCTAAGGACATTTCCAGCGCAGGCTTTACCGTAACCTTAAGCGAAACCGAATATACTTACGATGGCAAGGCAAAAAAGCCGGCGGTAACAGTCACAAAGGGGACAGAGAAGCTCCGTGGCACGGATTTTACCGTGAAATACGAAAATAATATCAAACCTGGCACGGCAAAAGCCATTGTCACCGGGGCAGGGGTTTATACTGGGACGGTAACCAAGAAATTTACCATCAAAGAGGCTAAGAAGAAAAATATTGGCCTTACCTGCAAGAAAATATTTACAAAGAAATACGGGGACAAAGCATTTTCCTTACAGGCAAAGGCGGTAAAGGGCGCAAATATTACCTACAAAACCTCCGATAAGAAAGTGGCAGTCGTAGACAGAAAAGGCAAAGTTACTATTAAGGGCACGGGGATTGCCACAATCACCGTAAAAGCTACCGCTTCTGGCTACAATGCCAAAACCCTGAAAGTAACGGTAAAAGTCAGCCCTTCCAAGGCTTCTGCCCTTTCCTTAAAAACGTTAAGGGGCAGGAAACTGAAAGTAAGCTGGAAAAAGGACGGGCGCGCCACAGGCTACCAGGTCCAGTACTGTACCAGCAAGGCCTTTAAAAAGGGCGTGAAGGCCATTACCATCAGCAAGAATAAAACGGTCACCAAAACCATCCCGAAATTAGCGAGAGGGAAACGGTATTACGTGCGTGTGCGCGCCTATAAGAGCGTGAAGGTGAATAAGAAAACCCAGAAGCTTTACGGGGCGTGGAGCAGCGGGAAGCGCAGCGGGAAAATCAGGAAATAGATGAATCGTGAAAATCCAGCCTATTTTGCATTTGCAAAAGGGCTGGATTTTTCCTGCCAGAAATTAATAAGTTGCAAAAACGTCCTTTTCGAAGTATGATTAAAGGGAAATTTCCAAATTTTACCAAAGAGTAAGGATGTGTGATTAAGATGATGGTACGGGAATATCAGAAGGAGAATGTCTATGAAGCCCTTCAGGAAAGGTTCCATTTTATTTTTCAGGAATTTGACAATATTTATGTTTCCTTCAGCGGCGGAAAGGACAGCGGGGTGCTCCTAAACCTTCTGCTGGATTTTAAGCGGGAGCATTACCCCAGGAGGAACATTGGCCTGTTCCATCAGGATTTCGAAGCCCAGTACACCATGACTACGGAATATGTGGAGCGGACATTCCAGCGTTTAGAGGATGAGATGGAGCTATACTGGGTCTGCCTGCCCATGGCTACCAGGACGGCCTTAAGCAGCTATGAGATGAACTGGTATCCTTGGGACGACATGAAAAAAGATATTTGGGTCCGGCCTATGCCAAAGCACCCTTATGTCATCAATATGAGCAATCCTTTTACCCACTACCGCTACCGGATGCCCCAGGAGAGCCTTGCCAAGCAGTTTGGGCGGTTTTACAAAGAGCAGCATGGGAAAAAGAAGACAGTCTGCCTTCTGGGGATGCGGGCGGAGGAATCCATGCAGCGTTACAGCGGGTTTTTAAACAGGAAGTATGGGTACGAAGGCCAGTGCTGGATTTCCAAGCAGTTCAAGGACGTCTATAGCGCGTCCCCTCTTTACGACTGGACCAATAACGATGTGTGGGCGGCAAATTTCCAGTTTGGGTTTGACTATAACAAGCTCTATGACCTGTACTATATGGCGGGGCTTAAGCCAAGCCAAATGCGGGTAGCTTCCCCTTTCAACGACTATGCCAAGGACAGCCTGAACCTGTACCGGGTGATTGACCCGGAAATCTGGTCCAGGCTGGTTGGCCGTGTCAGGGGCGCGAATTTTGGCGCGGTGTATGCAAGGACCAAGGCTATGGGATACCGGAGCATTAAGCTGCCGGAAGGGCATACATGGGAGTCTTACACTAAATTCCTGCTGGACACCCTGCCTGTGCGGATACGGAATAACTATGTGAAAAAATTCAGGACCTCCATGAAATTCTGGCATGAAACCGGAGGCGGGCTGCCGGAGGAAACGATTCAGGAGCTTATCGACCATGGATACCAGATTAAACGAAACGGGGTATCCAATTACACCGTTAAGAAAAATACCAGAATCGTATTTATGGAAAAAATCCCGGATGACACAGATGATATCAAGTCCACCAAGGATATCCCAAGCTGGAAACGCATGTGTTACTGCATTTTGAAAAACGACCATATCTGCAGGTTCATGGGATTTGGGCTGTCTGCCAAAGAGAGGGAGCAGGTAAACGAAATCAAGAAAAAATATGGGGAGTTTGCAAGCCAATAATGAGAGATAATCCAACAGGACAGGGAGGACTCATAAATGAGCAGTAAAAAATTTAAAAGCCCGGCTTACCAGGTAATACCAGTACCATTTGAAAAAATCGTTGCCAATGAATACAACCCCAATGCCGTTGCGCCGCCGGAAATGCGGCTGCTCTATGACAGCATTAAGGAGGACGGCTACACGATGCCGATTGTATGCTATTATTCCAAGGAACAGGATGTGTATGTCATTGTGGACGGATTCCACCGCTACCGCATTATGAAGGAACATAAGGATATTTATGAGCGGGAAGGCGGCATGATGCCTGTCACCGTCATTGAAAAATCCTTATCTAACCGGATGGCAAGCACTATCCGCCATAACCGGGCAAGGGGAACCCATGACGTAGACTTAATGAGCAATATTGTCAAAGAACTCCATGAAATCGGCCGTTCTGACAATTGGATTTCCAAGCACCTGGGCATGAGCAAGGATGAGATTCTCCGCCTGAAACAGATTACAGGGCTTGCCGCCCTGTTCCGGGATGTGAAATTCGGGCAGGCCTGGAAGCCGGTGGAGAAGGAAGAAAAGGACTAGAGCGTGTCTGAAAATTATAGGAATGAATGTTCAAATACGCTCTGGCACAAAGCGGGCAAGCCTGATTCAGGAACTCTATCAGGAATTGCCCGACTGCCCAGCCGGGGATCACTCCCCAAGCCGCCTGATATCTTCAAAAAATCCTGGGTAAGAAACCGTCACGCACCCTTCTTCATCAAAGGTAGTCCTCCCGTCTGCGTTCACCCCTGCAACTGCAAAGGCCATCGCCACCCGGTGGTCCCCATACGTGCGGATATGCGCCCCATGCAGGGCTTTCCCTCCACGGATCACCATTCCATCCCCTGTGGGGGTAACGTCTGCCCCCATGGCTTTTAAGTTTTCTGTCACCGTGGCAATCCGGTCGGATTCCTTGACTTTCAGTTCCTGTGCATCCTTAATCATGGTAGTGCCTTCTGCAAAAGCCGCCATCACCGCAATTACAGGCAGCTCGTCAATGAGCGTGGGGATCATGTCCCCTTCCACAACTGTGCCATGAAGGCTGCTGGAGGATACTAAAATGTCTGCCACAGGTTCCCCGGAAACCGTCCGCTGATCCAAAAGGGTGACGTTCCCCCCCATGGCAAGGGCTGTTTTCAGGATGCCGCTTCTGGTTGGGTTTACCCCCACATTTTTAACCAGAATTTCTGCATGGGGGCAAATCAGCCCAAGGGCAATGAAATAAGCGGCGGAGGAAATATCCCCGGGCACATGGATGGACTGCCCTTCCAGCTTTGGCTCCGGCCAGACAGCGGCCGTGGTGTCCGTAGAAAGGACGTCTGCGCCGAAGCCGGACAGCATTAGTTCCGTATGGTTCCGGGACAGGACTGGCTCCGTCACCTTTGTAATCCCATCCCCGTAAAGGCCTGCCAGAAGGACGGCGGATTTCACTTGGGCGGAAGCAATGGGAGGGTAGTAGTGGATGCGCTTTAATGTCCCTCCCTGGATGGTAAGCGGCGCGCAGTCGGAGCTTGTTTTTTTCCGATGTTCCGGGAAACAGCCGGAATCCCAGCATTGGAACCGGGCGCCCATTTCGGACAGGGGAGTGAAAATGCGTTTCATGGGGCGTTTGCGGATGGAAGCATCCCCGTTTAAGGTGGCCTGGAACCGCTGCCCGGCCAAAATGCCGGAGATCAGCCGCAGGGTCGTCCCACTGTTTCCCACATCCAGAATCTGGCTGGGGGCGGACAGCCCATGGAGCCCCCTGCCGTGGACGAGAACCTTGGAGCCGTCGTTTTCAATGGAAATGCCAAGCTGGCGGAAGCAGGAAATGGTGGACAGGCAGTCCGCCCCCTGGAGGAAATTTGTAACTTCTGTCAGCCCATTGGAAATGGCGCCGAACATAATGCCCCTATGGGAAATGGATTTATCACCGGGGACGGAAAGCTCCCCCCGGAAAGCGTGCGTTCTTGTGAGTTCCATAGTTGATAAACATTCCTTTCATTTACTTTTTGTTACAAGGCTTGCTTTGCAGATGCGCAAAGGGGGTTACCTTTCATAAACTGTATAGCGGTATTTCCGCAGCAACCCCAAAGCTTCATGCAAAGCCTTTTCTTCATAAAATTCAATATGCAGCGCCCCGTCCTGGAATTCCCGGTTGTGGATGATGCCGATATTTTTAATGCTGATTTGGTTGGTGGCAAGGATAGTGGCAAGGGTTGCAATCCCCCCGGCTTCGTCCACCATGTCGCAGTAAAGCCCATAAATTTTCGGGAGGGAGCCGCCGCTTGCAAGGGGGAGGGAATCCCGGTAGTCCTTTGCATTCTGGAAAAATTGGAACAGGTGTTCCTCAGAGGAAGCCGCAATATCTGCCCGGATTTTTGCAAGCTCCCCGGAAAATGCGTCCACCAGCCGCAATACCTGTTCCCGGTTGGCAAGGCAGATTTGCTGCCACATCACAGGGGAGGAGGATGCAATCCTTGTGATATCCTTAAAGCCCCCGGCAGCAATTTTTTTCATGGTTTCTTCCTTGCTGTCTAAGCCTTCCACAAGGTTCACAAGGCTGGAAGCAAGGATATGGGGCAGGTGGCTGACTGCCGCAGTGACAAAGTCGTGCTCCTTGTAGTCCAGCAGGATGGGGATAGCCCCAAGGGATTTTATAAACTGCTGGAACCGCCCCACAGCCCCAGGGCTTGTTTCCGCAGAAGGGGTGATGATATAATAGACATTCTCCAAAAGGTAAGGGGCAGCGTGGGCATAGCCGCTTTTTTCAGATCCGGCCATCGGGTGCCCGCCGATAAAATAAGGGGCCAGCGGCGTATTGGCAATTTCCTCATGGATGGCAGATTTTACGCTGCCCACGTCGGTGATTATGCAGTTCTCCCCTGCAAACCCAGACAATTTTTCCAGAAAATCCTCATTGTTCTGCACTGGGGCACAGAGGAAAATATACTGGCATCCTGCAAAATCATCCGTAAGCTCCCCATAGGCGGCGTCAATGGTATGTTCTTCCATGGCAAGGGACAGGGAATCACTGTCTACGTCATATGCAAGCAATGTGATGCCTGGATGGAGCCGGCGGATGGTTTTGGCGATGGAGCCGCCGATTAAGCCAAGGCCGATAAAGCCAATTTTTTCAGGTTCCATATGTAAAAGTCCTTTCTTATAATTAACGAAAAATCTGTGGGATGCTGTTTTATCTTAATTCATCATATAGGAAAGTGCATAAAAAGTCAATAATTTGGCACTTTAAAGCAGGAAAGCAGAAAAGTTTTCCGGCTTAAATAGTCAATATTGAATAAAAAGGTTGTAAAATTTGAAAAATTTTAGTAGAATATATACATCATCAAAATACTTGTATTGGAGGAATTCATATGAACGTTTATACAACTGACAAGATAAGGAACGTAGCGCTTCTGGGACATGGCGGCAGTGGGAAGACGACCTTGGCAGAAGCGATGGCATATCTGGCCGGGCTGACAAAGCGCATGGGCAAAGTCACCGACGGGAACACCATCAGCGATTATGACAAGGAAGAAACCAAGCGCAAATTTTCCATAAGCACTTCCATCGTGCCGATCCCCTGGGAGGACACCAAGATCAACCTTTTGGACACGCCAGGGTATTTCGGGTTTGTCGGGGAAGTGGAGGAGGCAGTCAGCGTGGCAGACGCCGCCATTATTGTGGTTTCCGGCAAGAACGGGATTGAAGTAGGGACCCAGAAGTCATGGGATATCTGTGAAAAATACAAGATTCCAAGGATGGTATTTGTGACAGAAATGGATGACGACAATGCAAGTTTCCGCCAGGTAGTGGCAGATTTACAGGAAATGTATGGGAAACGGATTGCACCGTTCCATCTCCCAATCCGTGAAAATGAGAAATTCGTAGGCTATGTAAACGTGGTGGCACAGACCGGGAACCGCTGGGATGACAAGGGCAAGGTCGTGGAAACAGAAATCCCGGATTATTCCAAGGCGAACCTGGATATCTGCCGGGAAGCCCTGATGGAAGCAGTGGCAGAAACCAGCGAGGAATTTATGGACCGTTATTTTGCCGGGGAAGAATTTTCAGAATTTGAAATCCGTTCCGCACTGCGCACCAATGTGGCGGACGGGAGCATCGTTCCGGTTTCCATGGGATCAAGCACCTTGGTGCAGGGGGTTTACACCCTTTTGGACGATATTGTAAAATATCTCCCAAGCCCGGAAAAACGCCCGTGCAAAGGCGTGAACATGAAGACCAACGAAGTGTTTGACGGGGATTATGATATCGCTAAGCCAAAGAGCGCATACATATTTAAAACCATTGCAGACCCCTTCATTGGGAAATATTCCCTGGTGAAAGTAAATTCCGGTGTGCTGAAAACAGACGACGTGCTGTTTAATTCTGAGAAAAACATGGACGATAAAATCGGCAAGATTTATGTTATGCGGGGCAACAAGCCGGAGGAAGTGGCAGAGCTCCATGCCGGGGATATCGGTGCACTGGCAAAGCTTACCAAGGTTTCCACAAGGGATACGCTGTCTACCAAGGCAGTCCCTGTCGTATATGGGAAAACCCAGATTTCCACCCCTTATACATATATGCGCTATAAGGCAAAGAACAAAGGGGATGAAGATAAGATTTCACAGGCGCTGCAGAAGCTGATGCAGGAGGACCTGACATTGCGGACAGAAAATGACAGCGCCAACGGCCAGACATTGATTTATGGCATTGGCGACCAGCACTTGGAAGTAGTAGTCAGCAAGCTTTTGGAGCGTTACAAAGTAGACATTGAATTGAGCAGGCCGAAGATTGCCTTCCGGGAAACCATCCGCAAGAAATCCGATGTAGAATACAAGTATAAGAAACAGTCCGGAGGCCACGGGCAGTATGGCCATGTGAAGATGACATTTGAGCCCAGCGGGGATTTGGAAACGGCTTACACTTTTGAACAGCAGGTAGTAGGGGGCGCAGTGCCCAAGAATTATTTCCCGGCGGTAGAAAAAGGGCTTCAGGAATCCGTCCTGAAAGGGCCTATGGCAGCGTACCCGGTAGTTGGGGTGAAGGCGGTGCTTTACGATGGATCCTACCACCCGGTAGACTCCTCGGAAATGGCATTTAAGATGGCAACCATACAGGCATTTAAGAAGGGCATGATGGAAGCATCCCCGGTTCTTTTGGAGCCTATCGCATCCATGAAGGTAGTAGTGCCAGACAAGTACACCGGCGACGTTATGGGGGACCTGAACAAGCGCCGCGGCCGCGTCCTTGGCATGAACCCGGCAGAAGCTGGCAAGACTGAAATCGCTGCAGACGTGCCTTATATGGAAATTTATGGCTACATGACAGACCTCCGTTCCATGACAGGGGGGAGCGGGCTGTTTTCCTATGAATTTGCACGTTATGAGCAGGCTCCTTCTGACATTCAGGAGAAAGAGGTTGCGGCAAGGGCGAATAAGTTAGAAAAAGGCGAGGAATAAAACAACCAACATCAGGCTGCCTGTCACGGCAGCCTGATACCCAGTAAAGCCCTAGAGCGTGTAGGGTAGCTGGCCCTCGCGGCAGCCGCCAGAGATCCGCGCCAGCGCGGCTGTTTGGCTCTTTGCCCGCGGGAATAAATAGAATGGAAAGAAGGGTGGAACCGTATGAAAAAAATAAAAAAAGAACATACGGAACAGAAAAGAAGGAACCTCAGCATACAGGAGTTCAAACGCCTGTACCATGAAACGCTGAAAGGGAGGATTACTATTTCAGTGCTTACATTAGTAATACTGCCTTTGCTGGTGCTGGGCGTTGTCAGCAGCGTATTAAATAGCCACAGTACGAATTCCACGCTGGAGCAGAACATGAAAGCAACAGCGCAGGTGACGTCAGAGCGTGTAGAATGGGAATTGGCATCTTACTTGAATATAGCGGAAGATTTAGGGGTTATGACACGGCTTTCCAGGGAAGACGTGCCCTTGGAGGAAAAGCAGGAAGTTTTGGATGAACGTGTGGCTGCCCAGGGGCTGACACGGGGGAATATTTTAACTGCGGAGGGCATCAGTATTTTTTCAGGAGAAGATTTTAGCGACAGGGATTATTTTAAAACCGCAATGGGCGGGAAATCCTGTGTTTCAGAGCCATTAGTCAGCAAAACCACAGGGAAGGTAAGCGTTGTCATCGCTGCTCCCATATGGGAAGGCGGGATCCTCGGGACGAAGGTAATAGGCGTGGTATACATTGTGCCGGAGGAAACCTTCCTCAACGACATTATGCTCTCCATCAATGTCAGCGATAATGGCTCCGCTTATATGATAAATAAAGAAGGGGCTGTCATTGCCCATGAAGATATGGATTTGGTGGCAAAGAAGGAAAATTCCATCAAAGATGCGGAAAGCGATTCCAGGCTAAAGGCATTGGCAAAACTGGAGAACAAGATGATAGCAGGGGAAATCGGGTTTGGGTCATACCGTTACGGCGGGGTGAAGAAAATCATGGCGTTTGCACCTGTCAATAATACCGATGGCTGGAGCGTTGCCATTACGGCGCCCAAGTCTGATTTTATTTTTGAAACAATTGTGGGGATTATTATTACCATAGTAATTGTGCTGGCAGCAATTATCCTTGCAATTTCAATCGTCAGGAAGCTGGCAGACAGGATCAGCATACCGATCCAGCTTTGTGCAGGACGCCTGGTAGAGCTGGCAAAGGGGGACCTGCACACGGAAATCCCGCAGATTGATTCCCAAGATGAAACGAAATCTTTGGCAGATGCTACCAGGGTAATCGTAAAAGAAATGGGAGAGATGATTACAGATGTCAAATACCTGCTGGGAGAAATGGCAGACAATAATTTCAATGTCAAGACAAGGGCAAGGGATTCTTATATAGGGGATTTTGAGGAAATCCTTCTGGCAGTCCGCAGGATTAACCGTTCCTTAAGCAGTACCTTGGGGCATATCCGGGAATCCGCAGACCAGGTGGGCCTTGGCTCCAACCAGATGGCAGAAAGCGGGCAGGCGCTGGCCGAAGGGGCTACCGACCAGGCGGCGTCCATTGAGGAATTGCTTGCTACCGTAAATAATTTGGCAGAGCAGGTAGAGTACAATACCAGGACAGCCGTTTCCACAAGCCAAAAAGCAGACGATATTGGGAAACAGGCCGTTGCCAGCAACCAGCATATCATGGAAATGACGGAAGCAATGGGAAAAATCAGCGCTGCTTCCATGCAGATCGCGAATATTATACAGACCATTGAGGAAATTGCAGACCAGACGAACCTTCTTTCCTTAAACGCTTCTATTGAAGCGGCAAGGGCTGGGGAAGCCGGACGGGGCTTTGCAGTGGTTGCCGGGGAAATCGGGCATTTGGCAAACCAGAGCGCTGACGCAGTGGAAGATACAAGGAAACTGATCGAAGCTGCCGTACATGAGGTGGAAGGCGGCAGCCGGATTGCGGCAGAAACCGCAGAAGCTTTGCAGTCTGTGATTGAAGGGATTGGGGAAATTGTGAAAGCCGTGGAGGAGGTAGCCACGAACTCCAATGAGCAGAATGGGGCAATGCGCCAGATCAATCTTGCCATTGAGCAGATCTCAGAAGTAGTGCAGTCCAATTCTGCGGCGGCAGAGGAAAGCTCTGCCACAAGCCAAGAACTGTCGGCGCAGGCAGTGGAACTGAATGACATGATTGAAATGTTTACGCTGGTAGACGTTTAAGAAACAGGGGAAGGGGGCTTAAGCCATCCTTCCCCTTTAAGGCAGGGCGTGACTGGGGTTTTAGCTCTGCTGCTGGTTTCTGCCTTATCCAGCCAATGCGCCCTGCCGGGGGGCTATACTTCCAGAATTGTCCCGCAGGCAATTTTTGCCCCGGCATTTCCCGCAGGCTGGGTGGAAAAATCATCGGGCCCGCTATGGATAATTACTGTTTTCCCAATAATTTCAGGGATGGAAAACCGGTCTGTGGCATACATCATCCAAGCCATGCCGTTATTCCCAAACAAAGGCGGCAGATCCCCGCCGTGGGCAGGATGGGGGCAGAGGGTAGGGTTAAAGTGCGCCCCGGCATTGGCATAAGGGTCGTTTCCCGTCCCGGTGCAGGAGTGCCCTTCATGGATGTGGAAGCCGAAAATATCAAAGCCGCAGGGATTAGGGTTTACGGGAAGGCCATAAACCTCCGCATTGACAAGGACCCCGGCGCCAACCGGGTAGAACCGGACCATGCCGCTGATTTCCCCAGTACCAGGATTCCCGGTAAGTTCCGCATAAGCTGCAGGCATCTGGGTCAATGCAGTTTCCAGATAAACCCTTCCAGGGTTTTCGTACTCGTCACAAATTTCGTTCACATTTTGGGTTTCTATATAAAAATTTCTCATGCAAATCTCCTGAATCGCTTTTTTATTATAATATGACAGTGGGAAGAAAATGGGAAACTGGAAATATCCTTGACAAATACCCCCTGTGTGATAAAATTTTAGAAGCATGTGTGTTTTAGGGAACGTATGAAATACCGAGATTTAGGAGGATATCAAATGGCAGTACCATACAATCACAGAGCATTAGAAGCAAAATGGCAGAAGGTTTGGGATGAGGAAAAGGCGTTTGCCGCTACAGAGGATTATTCCAAGCCAAAATATTACGCATTGGTAGAATTCCCTTACCCATCCGGGCAGGGGCTCCACGTTGGGCATCCAAGGCCTTATACCGCCCTTGACATTGTAGCAAGGAAACGGAGGATGCAGGGTTATAACGTGCTTTATCCCATGGGATGGGACGCCTTTGGGCTTCCTACGGAAAACTATGCAATCAAGAATAAAATCCACCCCAAGGTGGTAACGGAACACAATGTGGAGCGGTTTAAGGGGCAGCTCCATGCCTTGGGCTATTCTTTTGACTGGGATAGGGAAGTGAATACCACAGACCCCAAATATTACCACTGGACCCAGTGGATTTTCCTGAAATTATTCCAGGAAGGGCTGGCCTATAAGACGGAAATGCCCATCAACTGGTGTACCTCCTGCAAGGTGGGCCTTGCCAACGAGGAAGTGGTAAACGGCGTTTGCGAGCGGTGCGGCGCCCCGGTCGTCCGCAAGGTAAAGAGCCAGTGGATGCTGAAAATTACCGAATATGCGGAAAAATTGCTGGAAGGGCTGGAAGGTGTAGACTATATTGAGCGGGTGAAGGTGTCCCAGCGGAACTGGATTGGGAAAAGCCAGGGGGCGGAAGTGGATTTCCCTATTGCAGGGAAAGAGGACAAGCTTACGGTGTACACCACAAGGCCGGATACCCTCTTTGGGGCTACTTATATGGTAGTTTCCCCCGAGCACCCCATGCTGGAAAAATACAGGGATGAGATTAAAAACTGGGAGGAGGTTGCTGCTTATAAGGAGCAGGCGGCAAGGAAATCCGATTTTGAGCGTTCCGAACTGGCAAAGGAAAAGACTGGGGTGGAAATTGACGGGCTTAAGGCCATCGACCCGGTCAATGAGAAGGAAATCCCCATTTGGGTTTCCGATTACGTGCTGATGAGCTATGGGACGGGCGCTATTATGGCAGTCCCAGCCCATGATACCAGGGACTGGGAATTTGCGAAAAAGTTCGGCCTTCCCATTATCGAGGTGGTTGCCGGGGGCAAGGACGTGCAGGAGGAAGCCTATACGGACGTTGCCACGGGGAAATTGGTGAACTCCGGCTTTTTGGACGGGCTGGAAGTGGCAGAAGCCAAGAAGAAAATCATTGCATATTTAGAGGAAAAGCAGATTGGGAAAGGGAAAACTAATTTTAAGCTGAGGGACTGGGTATTTTCCCGCCAGCGCTATTGGGGGGAGCCAATCCCTATTGTAAACTGTGCGTCATGCGGCTATGTGGCATTGCCGGAAAGCGAGCTTCCCTTGCAGCTCCCGGAAGTGGACAGCTACATGCCTACAGACAACGGGGAATCTCCCCTGGCTGCCATGACGGATTGGGTAAATACCACATGCCCCTGCTGCGGCGGGCCGGCAAAGCGGGAAACGGACACCATGCCCCAGTGGGCAGGTTCCTCCTGGTATTTCCTCCGCTACACAGACCCTAGGAATACAGAAGCCCTGGCAAGCCCGGAAGCATTAAAATACTGGCTCCCGGTAGACTGGTACAACGGCGGGATGGAGCATACTACCCTGCACCTTCTGTACTCCCGGTTCTGGCACAGGTTCCTCTATGACAAAGGGGTTGTGCCCACGGCGGAGCCTTACCAGAAACGGACGTCCCATGGCATGATCCTCGGGGAAAATGGGGAAAAAATGTCAAAATCCCGGGGGAATGTAGTAAACCCGGATGATATTGTCATGGATTACGGCGCAGATACCTTGCGTACCTATGAAATGTTCATCGGCGCCTTTGACTTAAGCGCATCCTGGTCGGAAAATGGCGTGAAAGGCTGCCGCAGGTTCCTGGAGCGGGTGTGGAAGCTGCAGGACATCCTGGTGGACGGGGATGGGTACCGGCCGGAATTTGAAACAAAAATGCATCAGCTTATCAAGAAGGTAAGCTCCGACTATGAGAACCTGAAATACAATACAGCCATTGCAGCCATGATGTCCATACTGAATGATTTTTCCAAGGCAGGCAGCATCAGCAAGGGCGAGTTTAGGACCTTCTTAATCCTTTTAAACCCAGTGGCGCCCCATATTACAGAGGAAATCTGGGAAACCTGCGGGTATGGGGGAAGGGTGTACCAGTGCGCTTGGCCGGAATACGACGAGGCCAAGACCATAGAGAATACCGTGGAGCTGGCAGTCCAGATTAATGGCAGGACGCGGGCGACGGTTACCCTCCCTGTGGACGTGGACAAGGACACCGCCATTGCGGCTGGGAAAGAAGCCCTGGGCAGCAAGCTTTCCGGGAACGTGGTAAAAGAAATCTATGTGCCGGGCCGGATTATCAATATTGTTATGAAATAAGGTTAGGAAATAAACCGAGGGCCAGAAGCAATGCCAAAAAGGCCTTCCCTGCAAACAGGACGGCATTCCCTTGGGGGACCGTTTGTTTCAGGGAAGGCTTTTTTGTCTTATAGGAAAGACCTTGTCACGCTAAAGCGTGAAAGTATCTTTCCTATAAGATAAAAAATAATATGCACACTCGTGCGAATAGAAGATGTCACTGCGTGACCGCACTCGGCGCAGCAAAGTGTCCAAGCCCCTCATGATTGAGGGGGTAGGGGAATTGAAGTGGGCTTGCCCACTTTGTTCGGGTTACGTGCCTAACTGCCTGCAGCGGGAAGGTTCAGTTCCGCATATTTTTCATCATCTGCATCAGCAGCTCAACTTTTTTCTGTTCCTGGGGCGGCATGCCCTGTTTCAATACCTCAATAATTAAGTCGCGTTCCGCCGAGGAAAAGTCCATCCCCTGGCTTTTTGCATGTTCCGATGCGTGTTTCAAAGATTCCGCCATGGCCTGCGGGGAAGAAGTGTTTGGGGAATTGCTGTTGGCAAGTTCCATTAATAGCTTAAGTTTTTCCGGGGAAATATTCTGCATAAGCTGCGGGTTGTTTAACAAATCTTGTGGGTTCATATAAGTCCTTTCTGTGCTGGGATTTAAGTGGCGCTAAATAAGGCCCCATAGGTAGAAAACATCTGGGCGAAGCTGATCATGCTGTCTATCATTTCTTTTTCTTTGTCCGTGCAGTATTCCCGTATGGCGGTAAGCATCTGCACTGGGTCTTCCCGCTCCTCCTCGGAGCACATTTTCAAATCGTTCCCAGGGGTTTGGAACAATGCCATGGTCCGCTGCAGTTCCATAAATTTCACAAGCATGGCCATATTCCTCTGCCGGGAATTGTCCAGGTAGGGGATGGCTGCTTTTATCATTTCAAGGTGCCTATCTTGAATCAGGGTATCAATTGCTTCCATTGCGTTCACCTTTTTTATTTTAATCTATGTAGGGCCGGGGCTGGATATGACAAATGTTTTCTGGGGAAAACTCTTTTGAACCTTCGCTCTTTCAAAAGTATATAATAGTAAGAGAATTCCAAAAGCAGGAGAAAGAGTAATGGGAAAATTAATTGTAGAAGGCAACAGCGTTTATGAAATAGATGAAGCATGCATAAAGAGGAAAGAACGCCAGGAAAAAGACCAGCAGGCTGTGCAGGAAACACAGGGGCGGGGGCAGCGCCCAAAGAGGAAATGGAAAGGGGGAATGTAAGGGAACTGCCCCGGCCCCTATCATGGAAGGCTGAAAGAAAGTACCTGGCAGGGCTAAAGTCCTAGAGCGTGTCTGAAAATTCATTCCCACAATTTTCCGCCTGGGATTTTGGGAAGGGGAAAAACAGGTAGGATTTTGCGAAAAGAAATAGGGTTTTCCTATTGAATGTTTTACTAAGTGTGATATAATAATGCTGGAAAAACAATTCCAAAAATTGGCGGCCCGCTTGGCGGGCCGTAATAAAGAGAATTGAAAAGTACAGGGAGAAAGGATGGATTGAGTAATGAATGAACAACAGGCGGGGATAGAAAAGCGGCTTACCAGATCTTTTGCAAAGGTGTCGGGGCTTACCGTGATAGTGGCGATATTGGGGCTGATAGCATTGCTGGTAGTATCGAACAGATATGCTTATGCATTACATAATTTTGGTTTTGCCCAGGGCGATATAGGAAAGACAATGTTTGAGTTTGCGGATGTCAGATCCTCCCTCCGGGCGGCAATTGGGTACGACGACTCAGAGGCCATTGCAGCAGTAGTAGAGCAGCATGCAAACAGCAAGGCCGCTTTTGAAGAAAATTTTGCGCAGATAGAAAATACGATTGTATCCGAAGACGGCAGGGAAACATACGAAGAAATTAAGGCCGAACTGGAAACATATTGGGAATTAGATACAAAGATTATGGAGATTGGGGCAACCACGGACCGGGAGCTCTGCAAGCAGGCCCAGGACATAGCCCTCGGCGATTTGGCAGGCGTTTACAACAGCATTTACAGTAAGCTGGAAGAACTTATGGAGGTGAAAGTAAGCGAAGGGAACCGGCTGTCTTCCATGCTGAAGGTAGTGGACATAGTACTTGCAATTGTGTTGATAGCTGTAGTTGGGGCAGCAATCTTCTTTTCCAACAAGATTGGGAAGGACATTGCAAGAAAGATTTCGGATCCTTTGGGAAAACTTGGGGACAGGCTTAAGACCTTTGCGTCCGGCGACCTTACTTCCCCGTTTCCGCTGATTGAAACTGGGGATGAAGTAGAGTACATGGAAAAGGACGCAACGGAAATGGCGGAAAACCTAAACGTGATTATCCATGACATTGACGAGGTGCTGGGACAGATGGCAGGTGGGAATTACGCCGTAAGCTCCAATGTTTCGGAACGGTATACCGGGGATTTTGGGAAATTGTATGAATCCATGAAGGGATTAAGGGACCAGATGACCCAGACCCTGATTTCCATTGGCGAGGCTTCCAACCATGTGTCTATTGGCTCCGGGGATTTGGCGACGGCGTCCCAGAACCTTGCAGAAGGGGCAACGGAACAGGCACAGGCCGTACAGGAGCTCCACGCAACCATTACCGATATTGCAGTAACGATGGAAAAAAGCGCGGAGAGCGCAGGGGAGTCTTACTTAAAAGCCCAGCATTATGCCAATGAGGCAGACAACAGCAGGGAAGAAATGAATACGATGATGTCGGCAATGCAGCGGATTAACGACGCTTCTACAAGGATTGGGGACATTATTTCAGAGATAGAGTCAATTGCAGCGCAGACGAACCTCCTTTCCCTGAATGCTTCCATTGAAGCGGCAAGGGCTGGGGAATCCGGGCGCGGGTTTGCGGTTGTGGCAGACCAGATCCGGGAGCTGGCAGACCAGAGCGCACAGGCGGCAGTGGACACAAGGGAGCTGATTGAAGGCTCTATCCGGGAAGTGACGGAAGGGAACCGGGCAGCGGAGCGGGCATCCAACGCTATTGAGTCTGTTGTGGACGGGATTAAGCAGATTGCAGATTTCTCCAAAAACCTGAAGGTGATGGTGGAGGATCAGACAGAAGCCATGCGCCAGGCAGAGCTTGGCATCAACCAGATTTCAGAGGTGGTGCAGAGCAATGCGGCTACTGCAGAGGAGGCTTCTGCTACCAGCGAGGAACTGTCAGCACAGGCGAATATTTTGGACGAACTGGTAGGGCAGTTTGTATTGGAAGAATAGGAAATAGGGAACAAAGAATCCTGCTTTGCAGGATTCTCCGCCTGCGGCGGGTCGCTTTGCGGCAGATTTCATACCCGCCGCAGTGCGATAAGATCTTTTTTATTCTATAGGACAAAAAAGAGGGCCTGCGCACTGCGCCAGCCCTCTTTTCCCATATCCTGCCCGCCCAGCCTGCCGGACTGGAAGGCTGGGCGGACAATCTGCATCCGTTAGGAAGCTTTCCCATGGGTCCTGCCGGGCTGGCAGGACCCATGGGGTATTTTGGGCTTTGGATTAGCAGCAGAAGCCGCCGCCGAACCCGCTGCCGTTCCCGCCGCCGCAGCAGCAGAGCAGAAGGATAATCCACAGGCAGCTATTCCCGCCGCCGCATCCGCAGCCTTCGTTGCCGCCGAAGAAGCCGCCGTTCCCACAGCCGCCGCAGCAGCAAAGCAGGATAATCAGCCAGATAATAGAGGAGCATCCCCCATTGTTATTTCCTTCGCATCCACATCCACAGTTTGTAGCAGCTAAATCACTCATGTTCAAATCCTCCAATATTTTGATTACAATGTATCATATGTGGGCAGCTTGTATGTGTTTCACATTGTTTTGAAAAAAATTTTGTAAAATCCCATTTAGTCTGTTATAATGAAATGTAATGGGCAATGGGCTTTTCATATTGGAGGATAGGCTTATGTCCCATGAAGGGAGGTATGTTGTGGAACTTGTAGCGATTTTAGATGATAACACCAAAAATGTGGAAGGATACCGGCGGATGCTGGAGGCTTCCCGTGAAGAACTGGAATACAGGTTCTTCCACCGTCCGGAAGATGTAGTGCGGTTTGTAAAAAACAATCCAGTGGCTGTGCTGGTAAGCGAGCTTGAAATGCCCCATATGTCAGGGAAGGAATTGTTTGACATTGTGGGTATGGCATCCCCCTCTACCGTCAGGATTGGCATGGCCCAGGCAGACGATATCGCAAAGACCCTGGAAATATTTAACCAGGCATGGATGTACCGGCTGATTTTAAAGCCTTTTTTCCTGCCGGAGGATCTTGTAGGCCCAATCCAGGAAGGGCTTGTCCGTTACCGGGCCTTACAGGAGGGGAAGAAGCGGAAAAAGGGGATGGAAGATAAGCTTGAGGAGCTGAGCCGGAGGATGGCGGAGGTTTCTGCAGAGCTGGCCCGGAAAAAGCGGCGGCATGTAGGGATTTATAATGTGGCCCTTGGTATTGTAAAGGGCAATTTAAGCCCGGAAACCAGCGGGCTTGGTCCAGAGGCAGGCAGCGATATGGAAGGGCTGTGCGAGGGGCTTCTGGAGGATTTTATGCGCTGCTATATGTATGAAAATTACGGGTTCCAGTATTATGCCCAAATAATACAGGAGAAATTCCACCATCCAGAATCCGGGTGCATTTTGCAGGTGAAAAATAAAACGGGCCATACAATCCCAGAAGAACTGATGCCAAAGATTGCCTTTGGGATGTTTTTAGGCGGCCTTCTGTGCCAGAACCTTTTTGTGTCATACCGTGTAGCCATGTTGGTGGAGCAGGAGGGCAGGAATTGCCTCCTTCGGATATTCTGCCAGTACCCAGAACATGGGAAGGTTTACCGGACAGCGGATGTGAAAGCCCGCAGGATGGTTGTAAATATGGTGAAGGAAATCGCCCGGGAGGTTTCCACGCATATGGTGCTTGGAACCAAAAACCGGGAATTTGCAATGAAGCTGTATTTTGGAAAGGAGGAGGAACGCCATGAACGGAATCATCATGGGCCTCTATGAAATAGAAGAACAGGCAGGGAAACTGATGGAAGAAGCCGCTGCGCGCCGTGAGGAGCTGCTGGAGGAGAACCGGAGGAAAATGGAAGATTCTGCCTTGGAGCTGGAACAGGAAATGGAGGGCAGGCTGTCTATTTTACTGTCCCAGCTTGAGGAGCAGACAGAACAGGAAATCAGCAAGCTTGTGGCAAAGAACCAGGCGGAGGTTGCCCTGCTGGACGAAACATACGGGGAACATCTGCAGGAGGTTGCCCAGCAGATTGTCAGGAAGATAACAGAGGTGTAGCCATGGCAGGTGAATTGCTTACATATAGCGGGCTGGTTACCAAGACAAGGGCAATGCGCAGCCGGCTGCTGAAACAAGAGGATTTCGAGCGGATGACGGAATTCCAGACCGTGCCGGAAACCATCGGTTTTTTGCGGGAGCAGGAAAGCTATGGGAAGATTTACGGCGGGCGGGAAGAAATCCGGCACCGGGGGCAGGTGGAGGAGCTGATCCACAATTCCATTTTAGAAGATTACCGGAAGCTGTACCTGTTTGGAAACGGGCAGCAGCGGAAAGCCATGGAGCTGTACCATCCGCAGCTCCAGTATGGGGATTCTGTCCCAAGGGTAGAGGTTTCTTATTTTGTGGATGTCTGGAAACAGATTGATAAGTTTTCCGGCAGCCAAATGAGAAAAGTGCTCCGGGAAGTGTTTGGGACACAAATCGACTGGCTGAACATTATGTGGATGTACCGGGGCAAGCAGTTTTTCCGCCAAAAGCCGGAGGAGCTGGCAGCCATGCTGATCCCGGTGCATTATAAGCTGAAAAAACGGGAATGGGAGCGTCTGTTGGAAACGGAGCAGGCAGGGGAATTCTGCAGGGTTTTGGCCCAGACCGTGTACTTTAAAGGGCGGGACGCACTGGTAAAGCTTAAGGACGAGGTTTCCTACCATAAGGTAATGGGGAACATGTACCAGCGGATTTGCCAGAAATACCCGTCCTCCATGGCTCCGGTATTCTGCTATTTCTATGAGAAGGAGCAGGAGATTGAGCACCTGACCACGGCCTTAGAAGGCATACGCTACCAAGTCCCGGCGCGGGAAATCCGCAAGCTGATTTTAAATAGTTAAGGAACGGAGGATACGCTTTGATTGAGAAAATGAAGCTGTTGCATATTACCGGGCCAAAATATGACATTGACCGGGTGGTGAAGCTGTATTTGGGCAAATACGACATCCACTTTGAACATGCAATGACAAGCCTGAACAATTTGAAGAATGTACGTCCCTTTGTGGAAACAAACCTGTACAAAGAAGCAGCCCAGAAAGGGGAGGAGCTTAAGGAGTACTTAGAGCTTTCCAGAAGGACAGACCTTGAAGTAACGCAGGAGCAGGCGCAGGAAATTATTTTTGCCGTTCACGGGCAGCTGGAGGAGGTTACCCGGCAAAAAGAAGGGCTCAGCGGGGAAATCCGTGAACTTAAGGAATGGATGGCCCAGACGGCGCCGTTTATCGGGCTGGATTTTGAGCTCTGCAAGCTGCGGGATTTCCATTTTATTGACTACCGTTTTGGGAAGATTACGGTAGAGAACTTCCATAAAATAGAAGAATATTTATACCACAACCCCTACACGCTGTTTTATGAGTGCAACAATGACAGCGAGTATGTATGGGGGGTGTACTTTGTGCCCCACACCCATTTAGAGCGGGTGGAGGCAGTATATGCCTCCTTCCAGTTTGAGGAAATCCAGGTACCGGACGACTTGGAGGATACCCCAAGGCAGGCATTCGCACAGGCGGAGCAGCTTTTGCGGGAGAAAGAGATGGCTCTTGACAAGCTAAAGATGCAGGCAGCGGAGCTTGTCAAGTCTAAGGAACAGGAAATCCTTGCAGCCTGCGACTGCCTGGACAGTTATTGCCGGAATTTTGAAATCCGCAAATATGCGGCATGCACAAGGACTTTAAACGAAGGGGAGGAACGCTATATCCTGTATGGGTGGATGCCCCAGAAGGATGCGGAAAAACTGCAGCGGGAAATCGCCATGGATGAAAAAATCAACTGCGTGGAGGAGGAGCCCGGGGACGCCTTGGGCAGCAAGCCACCCACAAAGCTGAAAAACCCTAAAATTTTAAAGCCCTTTGAACTGTTTGTGGAAATGTACGGCCTTCCAGGCTACCGCGAGATGGACCCAACCTTGTTTATTGCGCTGACCTACACCTTTATGTTTGGCGTCATGTTTGGCGACGTAGGGCAAGGGGCCTGCCTTGTCATTGGCGGTGCGCTTTTGTATAAGATAAAAGGCATGCGCCTTGCAGGCATTGTGGCTGTGGGCGGCATCTGGTCCGTGATTTTCGGGTTTTTGTACGGCAGCTTTTTTGGGTTTGAGGAAACCATCCCAGCTTTGTGGATGAAGCCCATGGACAATATTATGTCGACCCTGATGTTAGCCATTGGCTTTGGCGCAGGGCTGATCCTGGTAGCCATGGCCCTGAATATGATAAATGCGGTCCGGGCTAAGGAATATGGAAGGCTGCTTTTTAACCAGAGCGGCTTGGCCGGGCTGGTCTGCTATGGGTTTGTGGCAGCCTGCGCGCTATTGTCCCTGACGGGGCATGGCCTTCCCGCAGCAGCCTTGATTGGGATTATGGTAGGGCTCCCCCTGGCGGCTATTTTGCTGAAAGAGCCCCTGAGCCATCTGGTGGAGAAAAAAGGCCATCTGTTCCCGGAAGGCAGCAAGGTAATGTTTTTCGTGGAAGCGCTGGTAGAAGGGTTTGACGTTGTGCTCAGCTATGCCACCAACACCATTTCCTTTGTGCGTGTGGGCGCGTTTGCCTTAAGCCATGCAGGCATGATGGGGGTAGTCATGACGCTTGCAGGGCTGGAACAGGGCAATCCCAACTGGGTGATTATTGTGCTGGGGAATATTTTAGTGGCTTGCCTGGAAGGGCTGGTTGTGGGGATTCAGGTACTGCGCCTTGAATACTATGAGATGTTCAGCCGTTTTTATACAGGGAATGGGAAACCGTTTGTTTCATTTAAAAACAGGAATCAGTAATAGGAATCAGTAGGAGGAACTGAAAATGGCAACAAAAATAATATTAGTCGTAATTTTACTTTGCAGCATGGTTATCCCGGTAGGCGGGTTTTTATTAGGCAAACGGAAGGAAGGGGGCTTTAAGGCCGCGCTGGCAAGCAACCTGTTTTTCTTTTTTGGCACGGTCCTTGTTGCGGATATCCTGCTCTTTAGCGGGAATGTGCAGGCGGCAGGGGAAGCGGCGGAGGCAGCGGCTTCCAGCGTGGAAGGCTGGCGTTACCTTGCGGCGGCATTGTCCACCGGGCTTTCCTGTATCGGCGCAGGCATTGCGGTGGCAAGTGCGGCAAGCGCAGCCCTTGGGGCTCTGAGCGAAGATTCCAGCATTATGGGTAAGGCTTTGATTTTCGTGGCTTTGGCAGAATCCATTGCATTGTACGGGCTTTTGATTTCCTTCTCAATTCTGGGTTAAATTCGGCGCCCAGGTGAGGCGCAGGTTTAGGAGGAAGTTATGAAAATGTATTTAATCAGTGACAATAAAGATACCTATACTGGTATGCGCCTTGCAGGCGTGGAAGGCGTCGTGGTCCATAGGCGGCAGGAGCTGAAAGATGCGCTGGACGCCGTGTTTCAGGACAAGGAAATCGGGATTGTGCTGCTGACGGAAAAGTTCGGCAGGGAATTCCCGGACTTGATTGACGATGTGAAGCTGAACCGGCGGCTGCCCCTTCTGATTGAAATTCCAGACCGCCATGGGACTGGCCGGAAAGAGAATTTCATTACGGATTATGTCAGCGAAGCCATTGGGCTGAAGCTGTAGCAGCATGGACAGGAGGGAACGGAATGCAGATAAAGGAAAAACTGGAGGTGTTCCAGAAGTTTACCATTGAAGTGGCGAACAGTGAAAGCGAAGCCCTGATCCGGGAGTATCAGGAATCTTTTGAAAAAGAACTGGAGGAGTTCCAGAAGAATAAACAGACGGAAATGGAGCACAAGTTCCAGATTGAGGAAACCAGAATCCGCAGGCAGATGCGGCGGAAGGTGTCCGAGGAATCCATCCGCCAGAAACGGCTGCTGGATAGCTGCAAGCAGGAGTGGAAGGGAAAAGTCATGGAGAAAGTGCGCCTTCTTTTAGGGGAATACCGGCAGTCGGGGCAGTACATGGATTACCTGGCAGCCAAAATCAAAATGGCAAAAGAGGTGGCGGGAACGGAAGAAGCCACAATCTATATCGACCCTGCGGATGCAGGGAAAAAAGAAGGACTGGAAAAACGCACAGGCGCAAAGCTTACCGTCAGTGCAATGAAGTTTGGCGGGGGAATCCGGGCTGTCATCCGTTCCAGGAATATTTTAATTGATGAATCCTTTGTGACGAAGCTGGAGCAGGAGGAAATAAATCTATGAATGTGACAGGCAACATATATGGAATCAACGGGCCCATTATCACCATCCGGGGAAATTTGGGCTTTAAAATGTCCGAAATGGTCTATGTGGGGGAGCATCGCCTGGTGGGGGAAGTCATTGGGCTGACCAAGGAACAGACCACTATCCAGGTATTTGAAGAAACCACAGGGCTGAAACCGGGGGAACGGGTGGAAGGGGCAGGGCGCGCCCTCTGCGTAACCCTTGCGCCGGGGATTATCACAAATATTTTTGACGGGATCGAGCGGCCCCTGCAGCTAATCGGGCAGCAGTCCGGGGCGTATATCCCAAGGGGCGTCAGCGTGGACCTGCTGGACCGGGAGAAAAAATGGGAAACAAAAGTAGTTGTAAAAGAGGGGGATGTGCTGTCCGGCGGCATGGTGATTGCCGAGGTTCCGGAAACCCCTGCCATCCTCCACAAAGTCATGGTGCCCCCGGACCTGGAAGGGACGGTTGTCCGTGCCGCAGGGGACGGGCAGTATACCATTGAGGAACCGCTGGCAGTCATCCGCACCCGTTCCGGGGAAGAAAAAGAGCTTACCATGGCGCAGCGGTGGCCTATCCGCATCCCAAGGCCCATCCAGAAACGGTACCCGGCAGACCGGCTTTTAGTGACAGGGCAGCGTATCTTAGATACCCTGTTCCCCATTGCAAAAGGCGGGACTGCGGCTATCCCGGGCGGGTTTGGGACAGGCAAGACCATGACCCAGCACCAGCTTGCAAAATGGTCCGATGCAGACATTATCATTTACATTGGCTGCGGGGAGCGGGGAAATGAAATGACAAACGTATTGGAGGAATTTTCCCATCTGGTAGACCCAAAGACAGGGAACCTCCTGATGGACAGGACTACCCTGATCGCCAATACTTCAAATATGCCGGTGGCAGCCCGGGAAGCAAGCATTTACACGGGCCTTACCCTGGCGGAATACTACCGTGACATGGGATACCATGTGGCGATTATGGCAGACTCCACCTCCCGGTGGGCAGAAGCCTTGCGGGAGCTTTCCGGCCGCCTGGAAGAAATGCCTGCAGAGGAAGGGTTCCCTGCTTACTTAGCCAGCCGCCTGTCAGCCTTTTATGAGCGTGCCGGGTATGTGGAAAACTTAAATGGGACGGACGGGAGCGTTACCATTATCGGGGCAGTGTCCCCCCAGGGGGGCGATTTTTCCGAGCCTGTGACACAGAATACCAAGCGGTTTGTCCGCTGCTTCCTTGCGCTGGACAAGTCTTTGGCTTATGCGCGGCATTACCCTGCCATCAACTGGCTTACCAGCTATACGGAGTACTTGAACGACTTAGAGGACTGGTACATTGCCAATGTGGGGGCGGATTATATCCCCTGCCGGAATGAGCTTTTGAATATCCTTACTACCGAAAGCCGGCTCAATGAGATTGTAAAGCTGATTGGGAGCGATGTGCTGCCGGACGACCAGAAGCTGATTTTGGAAATTGCAAGGGTGGTACGCCTTGGGTTTTTGCAGCAGAATGCGTTCCATGCGGAGGATACCTTCGTCCCCTTGGAAAAGCAGCTTAAGATGATGAAAGCCATCCTCTACCTTTACGAGAAATGCAGGGAGCTGATTGAAATGGGGATGCCCATGGCATTGCTGCGGGAAAACAGGATTTTTGAGAAAGTCATTGCCATCAAATACGATGTGGCAAACAAGGAATTGGAGAAATTTGACGAGTACCGGCAGATGATAGATGAATTTTACCTTGGCCTGCTGGAAACCAATGCATAGGAGGGTGGATATGTCAATTGAATATTTAGGCTTAAGCGAGATTAACGGCCCCCTGATTGCGTTGGAAGGGGTGCAGAATGCCTTTTTTGAGGAAATGGTGGAGTTTGTGGTAGAAGGGGGGCGCCGCAAAAAGGGGAGGATTATTGCGTTGGACGAGGACAAGGCGGTGATCCAGGTCTTTGACAACACCGATGAAATGTCCCTGAAAAACACCCATACAAGGCTTAGCGGCCATCCCATGGAAATCGGCCTGTCCCTGGATATTTTAGGGCGCACCTTTAACGGGCTGGGGGAGCCGATTGACGGCCTTGGGAACATCAAGCCGGAAGTGACGCTTGACGTCAACGGCCTGCCCTTAAACCCCTGTGTCCGGGAATACCCAAGGAACTATATCCAGACAGGGGTTTCCGCCATTGACTGCCTGACGACCTTGATCCGGGGCCAGAAGCTGCCGATTTTTTCCGGCAATGGCCTGCCCCACGACCAGCTTGCTGCCCAGATTGTGGAGCAGGCGTCCCTGGGGGAAGGCTCTGACGAGGAATTTGGCATTGTGTTTGCAGCTATGGGGGTAAAGTATGACGTGGCAGAGTTTTTCCGCCGGAGGTTTGAGGACAGCGGCGTAAGCTCCCATGTAACCATGTTCTTAAACCTGTCCAACGACCCGGTAGCGGAGCGCCTGATTACCCCAAAGGTAGCGCTGACTGCCGCGGAATACCTTGCCTTTGAGAAAGGCATGCATATTTTGGTGATTTTAACAGACATGACCTCCTATGCGGAAGCCATGCGGGAGGTGTCGGCTTCCAAAGGGGAGATCCCCAGCCGTAAGGGTTATCCCGGGTATCTCTACAGCGAGCTGGCTACGTTATACGAACGTGCCGGGATTGTGCGGGGCAGGAAAGGGAGCGTGACGCAAATCCCAATCCTTACCATGCCAAATGACGACATTACCCACCCAATCCCGGATTTGACCGGATATATTACGGAAGGGCAGATTGTATTGGAACGTTCCCTCCACCAGAAGAACGTCTATCCCCCCATCAATGTGCTGCCTTCCCTGTCCCGCCTGATGAAGGACGGGATCGGGGCGGAATATACAAGGGAAGACCATCAGGACGTGGCGAACCAGCTTTTTTCCTCCTATGCCCGGGTAGGGGAGGCAAGGGATTTGGCAAGCGTCATCGGCGAGGACGAGCTTTCGGAAACCGATAAGAAGTACCTGAAATTCGGGATCCATTTTGAGCAGGAATTTGTGGCGCAGGGGGACAGCGAGAACCGTACCATTGAGGAAACCCTGGATATCGGCTGGCGGCTCCTCCATATCCTGCCCAAAGAGGAATTAGACCGGATTGACACGAAGATATTGGAGAAGCATTGGTAAGAGGAATGAGGTGAAGTAAATGGACCCAAATACATTTCCAACGAAGGGCAATTTAATGCTTGCCAAGAATTCCCTTGCCCTGTCCCGCCAGGGCTATGAGCTGATGGACAAGAAGCGCAATATCTTAATCCGGGAGCTGATGGACTTAATTGAGCAGGCAACCGACATCCAGCGGGAAATTGACGTGACCTTTACCAGCGCTTACCAGGCCCTGCAGAAAGCAAATATACAAATGGGCATCCACGAGGTAGAAGCCTTAAGCGTAAGCGTCCCGGTGGAAAATTCCATTTCCATCAAACGCCGCAGCGTGATGGGCACGGAAATCCCAAAGGTGGAATATGAACGGCAGGAGTTAAAGCCTGCCTACCCATTTTACGGCACGAAAATGTCCCTGGACGAAACTTGTGAGAAGTTCCAGAAAGTAAAGGAGCTGACGATCCGCCTTGCCCAGATTGAAACCTCCGCTTACCGCCTTGCCCATAATATCAAAAAAACCCAGAAACGGGCCAACGCCCTGCAGAACATCACCATCCCGAAATATGAGATGCTGACGAAAACCATCCAGGGCGCGTTGGAGGAAAAAGAGCGGGAGGAATTTACAAGGCTTAAGGTGATAAAAAAGATGAAAGGAAAATAAAGGGATGGGGGCGGAGGCGTATTCTGGGCAGGTTCCTGCCTATGAAGTGATTAATGAAGTAAAGAAAGCAATTATCGGGAAAGACGACTGCATTGTGAAGGCTGTGGCAGCCATCCTTGCAGGCGGGCATATCCTGTTAAACGATATTCCGGGGGTGGGCAAGACCACCCTCGCCATGGCTCTGTCCAAATCCATGTCGCTGCAGCAGAACCGGGTGCAGTTTACCCCGGACGTGCTGCCTTCGGATTTGACAGGGTTTTCTATTTACCAGAAAGAAACCGGCAGGTTTGTCTACCAGCCCGGGGCCGTGATGTGCAACCTTTTGCTTGCGGATGAAATTAACCGGACCTCCCCCAAAACCCAGTCTGCCCTTCTGGAAGTGATGGAGGAGCAGAGGGTAACGGTGGACGGCATCAGCCGCCCGGTTCCAGACCCTTTTATTGTGATTGCCACCCAGAACCCGGTTGGGAGCGCAGGGACATGGATGCTGCCGGAAGCCCAGCTGGACCGTTTTATGGTTTGCCTGCAATTGGGTTATCCTGGCAGGGAGGATGAAATCAATATTTTAAAGGGCATACATGCTCAGGAAGATGTGCAGGCGGTGATTTCCAGGGAGGATTTGCAGGGGATGCAGAAGCTGGCTGGGCAGGTGTTTGTGCAGGAAGGCATTTACCAGTATGTAGGGGATCTGGTGCGCAGCACCCGCAGCCATCCAATGGCAGAACTGGGCATCAGCCCAAGGGGCGCCATCCATGTGCTGCAGATGGCACGGGCCCTTGCGTTCCTGCGGCAGCGGGAGTATGTGCTGCCGGAGGATGTCAGGGATGTGTTTTTATCAGTCTGTGTGCATAGGATGGTGCTGAATTCCAAGGCCAGGGTGACGCAGGTGGATGCAGGGCAGGTGTTAGGGGAGATCTTAAAGGGGACAAAGGCGCCGAAGGCGATGAAGTGAAGGGATCAGTTTCAGTTTTCAAGGAGATAACAATATGCGGAACCTACTTTTCTATATCCTCGCCTGCATTGTTTTTGGCTATCTTGCAGTCCTTTACCGTAGCGACGCCTTTCTGGTACTGTTCCTGACGGCCGTTTTCCTGCCGCCCTGTTCCCTTTTTATGCTGTGGTCTGGCAGGAAACACCTTACCTGCTCCCTTACCCTTTCCTCCTACCCAAATGAAGCCGGGAAGTACCAGGCCTGCCTGGAAGCTGCCAACAACAGCAGATTTTACCTGGCAGAGCTTAGGGCGAAGGTTGCCCTGAAAAACCTTGGGAGCGGGAGGAACTGCAAGGTGAAGCTGTCCGGGAAGGCCGGCGCAGGCCAGCAGGTAAAGCTGTCCGGGAAGGCAAAGGAACTGGAATTTGGCATGTGGCAGGCGGAGTGCCGTTCCATTACCTGCTATGACTGCTTTGGCCTGTTCCATGTAAAGAAAAAAATTATGCTGAGCCAGCAGGTCCTAATCCTGCCTGCTTGCCATGAAACGAATGTCCGGGCGGGCATCCGCACAAAAATATCCTTTTCAGACGGGGAATGGCACCATCCCCAAATCGGCGGCAACGACCCTTCGGAAACCTTAAAGGTGCGGGAATACCGGGAAGGGGACCGGATGAACCGGATTCACTGGAAACTGTCTGCCCGGACGGATGAACTGTTGGTAGCGGAACTGAGCATGCCCATTGGGTGCAACGTGGTTTTTTTTCTGGATGCCAGGGCAGGGGCCATGGGCAAACAGGCGGGGAGGGCATACTGGGAGGCTGTCCATACCATTTCCCAGGGGCTGCTGGAGGAGGAGTGCTGCCATTTTCTGGTGTGGCGGGAAGGCGGGAAACTGCAGCGCAAGGCGATCCGGGACGTGGAGGGCTTGGCAGAATTCTGGGGCAGGATTTCCATAGGCCGGATGGAACGGGGCGCCTTCCAGGAGGAATACAGGCAGGAATTTCCTGGGGAACCATATGTATCTGCCATAGAGTGGAACCAGGAGCTGGAACTGTACTGTAATGGCAGCCTGCAGGCGAAGGTGTCGCCGGGGCGTGTAAAGGAGCAATTGTCGGGGCTTATGCTGGATGTGTGACAGCGTGCATTTTACAGCAGTGGAGTGGCAAAAATAACTATACCATAGTTTATCATGGAGTGATTATGGTATAATAGCGATAGCTATGATACCGCCCGGAGCGAAGCGGAGTGGCATAGACAGCCATAGTTCATCACGAAGTGATTATGGCATAATAGGAATGGAAACCGTTTGGTACTATGGATTGCAAAATGGGAAAACTCAAAAAAGATTAAAACTGGACATTTTATCGGAATTGATGTAAAATAAGCGGAATAATATTGAAAAATATGTTGTAAAAATTGATGGATCATATGGATTCTGCGAAAGAGGTATTTGCCATGAAAGAAAAAAAATTAGTCAGGATATTGGAATCAGAATTGGAAAATTTTAAAAATGTGGAATATGGCGATATCAGATATGTCAATTATTCAAATGCTGAGTACCGGGCGGAATTAAAGGAGCCTGATATCAACGGGATATATGGCCAGAATGGCTCTGGAAAGACGGCTATGATAGAAGCGCTTGATATGTTACAGCGTATTATGGGCGGAAAAACCATTTCCTATGAAGAATATGCAGGCATGTTCCCTGAAAACAGGGCAATGAAGCTTTCCACGGTGTTTTTCATTGAGTGTGGGGAAAAGAAATATAAAGCTAGATATGGACTGTCTTTGAAAAAGAATACAGAAGAAAGAAGGATACAGATTCATTCGGAGGAACTGGTGTATTGGCAAAGGGGCGTTTCATGGAAAAAGGAAAGAAATGCCTTCTTTTGCAACCCTTTTTATGATACACAGTCTATAATGGAGGACACTTCTGCACAGGTAGTATCTGAGGATAAGGGCGCAGCCGGGAAAATACGTTTCTTCCGCTCCGTGCAGAACCTTGCAGTATTTTGTGCCCAGAAAAATGTTTCTTTATTTTTTAATGAAATCTTTTATAACTCATTAGAAGCAGAAGGCCAAAATGATGAGGAAATGGCTTTTTCAGATGTGGTGAAAGCGTTGTTTGAATTTGCAAGGATGAGGTTCCAGGTGGTGAAGGTAAACCAATTAGGGGCGAACTATTCCAATGCATTTATACCAGTAAATATCCATGCAGAATCGGAAAATGAAATTTTGCAGGGATGTATCCCGCTGTTTATGAATGGCAGGGGGGAATTTACGGAAGAAATTTTCACGAAATTAGAACATGTTGTTATGGCAATTAACGTGGCTTTGAAAGCCATTATCCCAAATTTATCCATAGAACTTATAAAGACAAAAGAAGAAAAAAATAAGGAAGGCATTACAGTTGTCCAAGCAGAAGTTTATTCAAACCGGGATGGGAAAAAATTCCTTACAAAGTATGAGTCGGAAGGAATTAAAAGAATGGTGTCTTTGCTGAATTATTTAATATCCTTGTATAATAACCCAAGCATATGCCTTGCAGTGGATGAATTGGATGCAGGTGTGTTTGAATACTTGCTGGGAGAACTGGTAGGTGTCCTGGCGGAAGAAGCAAAAGGCCAATTAATATTTACCTCGCATAATTTGAGGATTATGGAAAAGCTGGATAAGAAGAATATTATTTGCTCTACCATTAACCCAAAGAACAGGTATATTTCTTTGAAAGGAATAGAGAAAACAAATAACCGCAGGGATTTTTATATCAGGGCAGTTGTTTTGGGCGGGCAGAAGGAAAGGCTTTATGATGACACGGAATTGCAGGATATTGGATATGCGTTCCAAAAAGCTGGTAATCCAGAAGGCAATGATGTAGAGATTGATTTTTCGGCAGAGTTTTTGGAACTGTTAAAGAATGGATAGGGCACACAAAAAGGGGATGGTGGGTTAGGGATGGATAAAGCAGTAATTTTTATTGTAGAAGGCGCTGCCGATAAAAAGGCTTTGGAAAATATTTTTAAAAAGATATACAGGCATAAGGAAATACATTTTGAATTTACCCATGGTGATATTACATCGGACGAAAAGATTAACAAAAGCAATGTGGAAGCTGAAATTTACAAATTTGTAGACAACTACCGGAAAGACAAGAAATTAAGGGTAAGCGATATATGGCAAATTGTACAAATCTTTGATACAGATGGCGCCTATATTGATGATTCTTGTATTGTGCAGGGGGAAAGTGCAGAATTTGTTTATTCAGAAGAACATATTTCATGCAAAAACATACAAAAGGTAAAAAAGCGGAATAAGCATAAAAAAGAACTGATGGATTACCTCCTTACTTGCAGTGGCATAAAAGGAATCCCATACCGGTGCTATTATTTGTCCAGCAATTTAGACCATGCCCTGTATAACAAGCAAAATTTGAGCGACGGGTTGAAAAGAAAATATGCGGAAGCCTTTTATTGGCAGTTTATGGGGAAGGAGCATTTATTTATTAAATATTTAGATATGGAAGTTGTGAATGGGGTTCCAGATGGTTTTCTGGCATCTTGGAGATATATAAAAGAGGATCTTCACTCATTGCAAAGACATACAAACTTAAATATTTACTTCAAAGAAAACCCTATTTTGTAACCGCCCGCACAAAGGAGGACACTCCCAATGTCAGGAAAAACACTACCCCAAACCCCAAAAAAAGAAGGAATCCTGCCCAAGCTGCAGCGGGAACTTAGCCTGTTCCTGCTGTTTTTTGGGACATTCCTGTGCTTGGAAAAATACCTTGCCCCGGGGCTTCCTGCCGCGGCATTGGCGGCCGCAGCAGGCGTCTGCGCCGTTGGGGCGGAGGTGATGCGCCATGGGAAGGCGCAGAAGCTTGCGGCCTTCCTGCTGTTTGGGCTGCTTTGGGGTATTTTGGCTTTCCAGAAGCAGCATCTGCTGGCAGATGGGGCAAAAGAGATGGCAAACCGGGTGCTGTACCTTGTAAACAAGTATTACCGCACAGATTACCTTTATTGGTATGTAGGGCAGGCCGGGGAAGGGAAACAGTGGCTGTTCCTGTTCCTCTGTTTCCTGCTGGGGTTTCTGGGAGGATTTTTTTTGTCCCTGGCGAAGAAAAACAGGAGCCGGAACCTGGCTGCCCTCAGCATACCCTTAATGGCAGCCCTGGCGGGGCTTGCCCTTGGGCGGGTGCCTTCTTTTGCAGGCATAGTCCTTGTACTTGCAGGTTTTTTTGCCTTGCAGCTTGACTTTGCGGCGCGGGGCATGTGGGCTTTAGGGGCTTGTATGGGGCTGTCCCTGGGGGCGGCTGCTTTGGCTGCACAGGGCAGTTTTTTTCAGGGCCTGCTGGAAACTTACCATGCCCCATGGCTCAAACGGCAGCTCCAGTTGGAGGACAGGATGCTGGAGGCAGTAAACCAATTCAGCGGAATCCGTCTGTTTTCCAGAAACAAGGCGCAGAAGGAATTCCCATTGGGGAATGGGAAGCCCAGGCAGGAAGGGAAGGAAATCCTGCGGATTACTTTGGACAGGCGCCCCGGCCAGGCGGTATACCTCCGGGGGTTTGTGGGCGGGGACTATGGGGGCGGCAGATGGGAAAGCGCGCCAAAGCAGGAGTTTTCTGACTGGGCGCAGAAGCAGGGGCTTTCTGCCGACGGCTGCATGGAATTTGTGCAGAATTTCCCCTACCGGAAATTTCAGGCCAAAGGGGAGAGGGGGGATGGGAGCGTTCCCCAAAAGGTAAAGATAGATTTAGCAGAGCCCAGTCCCGGCTATACATTGGTTCCCTACTTTACAAAAATCCCGGAAGGCCAGCATATGGAGGGGGATGGAGCCCTGTCCCCCAGCAGAAGGAAAAATTTCCAGTGGGACAGCTTTTTGCATCAGGAAGTATTCCTGCATTTTGGGGAATACCGGCAGGAATATGTGGAAAAAGAGGTGGCTGGGGAGAGAGAATTATGGGAGCCTTACACCGATTATGCCCAGCAGGTATATACCCGGCTGCCAAAGCAGGGGCTTGAAAGGCTGCAGGAGTTAGCCGACGGGTATGATTACCAATGGTTCACCGATGAAAATGCAGAGGAAACAGAAAACCAGGCGGCAGAGGAGGGCAGGGATTTTGTATTTGGGGAACGGTGGAGCAAGGTGCTGCGTGTGATGGAGCTCCTGTGGGGCAATGCAGAGTACAGCCAGGAATTGAAGCCTTTGCCGGAAGGGGAAGATTTTGCAGAATATTTCCTGCTGGGGCAGAAGAAAGGCTACTGCGTCCACTTTGCCACAGCCGGGACGCTGGTGCTCAGGATGTACGGGATCCCAGCACGGTATGCCGCTGGGTATGTAGTATTTCCAGAAGATTTTAAAGAAAACAGGGATGGCACGTTTACTGCATCCGTGACGGACCTGCGGGGGCACGCCTGGACTGAAATATTTGAGGAAGGGGCAGGCTTTGTCCCTTTGGAGCTGACCCCGCCTTCTTATTTCCCTGTGCTTAAGGAGTTAAAGCAGGGGGAAGATCTTGAGGAGGCCATCCGCAAACAGGAACATGGGGAGGGCTGGAGGGAAAGCAGCGCAGAGGGGCAGGAACCAGAGCAGGAGCAGGAACCCCTTTCCCAGAAGGAAACAGAAACCCGGAGGGAGGGGCAGGAAAGGCAAGAGCCACAGGCCACAGCCGGCGAAGCTCAGAAGGAAAAGGGATCCGGGGCGAAAGCGGGAACCGGGAAAGCCAAAATCTTAACAGACATCCAGGGGCGCCTTTCCGCTGCGCTGAAAGGGGCGCAGGAAGCGTTTGCAAAAATCCCTTTGGCTGGAAAAACAGCCGGGACTGCCCTATTTGCATCGGCGGCAGGCTATTTGCTTTTTTACCGCAGGAAGCGCCGGAAGGAAGAACGGCAGCAGGCAGAATTTTTCCAGAAAGACCGCGCCAAAGGGGCGCTGGCTATGGGGGCTGCCATGAAGCCCATGCTGAAAAAACTGGGGCTTTTGCAAAAGCCTGGGCTGGGGGAACAGGAATACGCCAGGTTTTTGGAACAGGAACTGCCCGGGATGGGCTGGGAACGGACTATGTCCCTGCTGCAAAAGGCGGCATTTTCAGAGCATGGGATCTCAGAAGAAGAATTTCAGGAAATTGCAGGGGCGTACCGGGAATTGGGGCAGAGGGCGAGGGAATTTCAGAAAAGAAAAATTCTCCCTTGACAGAAAAACCCATAAATGTATACAATTATCCAAGGATTATACAGGGAACAGGAGGAATATAAAATGGAAAAAATTAAAATGACAACGCCTTTAGTAGAAATGGATGGGGACGAAATGACCCGCATCCTCTGGAAAATGATTAAGGACGAATTAATCTGCCCCTTTGTGGACTTAAAGACCGAATACTATGATTTGGGGCTGGAATACCGGAACGAAACCGACGACCAGGTGACCTTCGATTCCGCCAATGCCACCAGGAAATATGGGGTAGCCGTAAAGTGCGCCACCATTACCCCCAATGCAGCCCGCATGGAGGAATACGACTTAAAGCAGATGTGGAAAAGCCCCAACGGGACGATCCGCGCCATTTTGGACGGGACGGTATTCCGCGCGCCCATTACGGTAAAAGGCATTGAGCCATGCGTCAGGAACTGGAAAAAGCCCATCACCATTGCCCGCCACGCTTATGGGGACGTATACAAGGCAAGCGAGCTGAAAATCCCGGGGGCTGGGAAATGCGAGCTGGTATATACCGCAGAGGACGGCACCCAGACAAGGGAATTAATCCATGAATTTACCGGGGCAGGCATTGTCCAGGGGCAGCACAACTTAAACGGCTCCATTGAGAGCTTTGCAAGGAGCTGCTTTAATTTTGCATTGGACACCAGGCAGGATTTGTGGTTTGCCACCAAGGACACCATTTCCAAGAAATACGACCATACCTTTAAGGATATTTTCCAGGAAATCTATGATAAGGAATACGATGGGAAATTCAAAGAAGCCGGAATTGAATATTTTTACACCCTGATTGACGACGCGGTTGCCCGGATTATGAAGGCGGAGGGCGGCTTTATCTGGGCATGCAAAAATTATGACGGGGACGTAATGAGCGACATGGTAAGTTCTGCCTTCGGCTCCTTAGCTATGATGACTTCCGTTTTGGTATCGCCAGAAGGGTACTACGAATATGAAGCAGCCCATGGGACCGTGCAGCGCCACTATTACAAGCATTTAAATGGGGAAGAAACTTCAACAAATTCCGTGGCAACGATTTTTGCATGGACAGGGGCGTTGAGGAAACGTGGGGAGCTGGACAGCCTGCCAGAACTCTGCACCTTTGCGGACAAGCTGGAGCAGGCATGCCTTTCTACCATTGAAGCTGGGAAAATGACCAAGGATCTGGCCTTGATTACCACATTGGAAAATCCGACTGTGTTAAACAGCGAGGGCTTTATAAAGGCCATCCGGGAAACGCTGGAAGGAATGGGATAAGGAGAGGATACCATGATTTTAGCCTGCCAAAATATCAGCAAAGCCTTTGGCACCGATGAAATCATACAACATGCGTCCTTCCATATTGAGGAGTATGAGAAGGCGGCAATTGTAGGAATTAATGGGGCAGGGAAAACCACCCTGCTCCGGATTATTATGGGAGAGCTGGAAGCGGATGAAGGGGAAGTGGTGCTGGCAAAAAATAAGACCATCGGCTACCTGCCCCAGAACCCGGACATTGCCGGGAACCGGACCATTTACGAGGAGGTGCTTTCCGCCCGGGAAGAACTGACGGCCATGCAGCAGGAATTAATTTCCATGGAGCAGGAGATGAGCCGGGCCAAAGGGGAAGCGCTGGAAAAATTAATGGACGCTTATAACCGCCGGAGCCTTGAGTTCGAGCAGAAGGGAGGCCCTTCCTATAAAAGCGAGATCGTAGGGGTGCTGAAAGGCCTTGGTTTTTCGGAAGGGGAATTCCAAAAGCATATGCAGGAGCTTTCCGGGGGCCAGCGCACAAGGGTATGCCTAGGGAAGCTCCTGGTAACAAAGCCGGACGTGATCCTGCTGGACGAGCCCACCAACCATCTGGACATTGGGTCCATCACATGGCTGGAAACCTTCCTCCTGAATTACCGGGGAGCCGTGGTAATCGTATGCCATGACCGCTATTTCCTGGACCGGGTGGTGCACAAGGTAGTGGAATTGGATCGGACGAAAGTGTCTGTTTTTTCTGGGAACTACAGCGATTACGCGGTAAAAAGGGCGCAGGTCCGGGAAGCCCAGCTAAAGCAGTATTACAACCAGCAGCGGGAAATCAAGCATCAGGAAGAAGTCATTGCAAAATTAAAATCCTTTAACCGGGAAAAATCCATCCGCCGTGCAGAAAGCCGGGAAAAAATGCTGGACAAAATGGAACGGCTGGAAAAGCCCACCGAGGAAAATACCGATATCCACTTGAACCTGGAGCCGCGGATTGCCAGCGGCAACGACGTGCTTTCCGTGGAGCATCTGGCAAAAGCCTATCCCGGCCAGCAGCTTTTTGGGGATTTGTCTTTTGCATTAAAACGGGGCGAGCGTGTTGCCCTGATTGGGGATAATGGGACGGGGAAAACCACGATTTTAAAAATTATCAACGGCATGGTTCCGGCAGACGGCGGGACCATAAAGCTGGGCGCAAACGTCCACATCGGGTACTACGACCAGGAGCATCAGGTGCTCCATCGGGAAAAAACCCTGGTGGAAGAAATTTCAGACGCCTATCCCAGCTTAACCAATACGGAAATCAGGAATGTGCTGGCAGCCTTCCTTTTTACCGGGGACGAGGTGTTTAAGCGGATTTCTGAACTGAGCGGCGGGGAGCGGGGGCGCGTGTCCCTGGCGAAGCTTATGCTTTCCGAAGCTAATTTTTTGATTTTGGACGAGCCCACCAATCATCTGGACATTACTTCCAAGGAAATTTTGGAGCAGGCCTTAAACCGTTATACGGGGACGGTGCTTTTCGTGTCCCATGACCGGTATTTTATCAACAAGGCGGCTACACGGATTCTGGATTTAACAGGGGAAACCCTTGTGAATTATCTTGGGAATTACGATTATTATTTGGAAAAATGCAAGGAACTCACCCAGATTTACGCCCCGGAACAGGAAGCAGAGCAAAGCGCCGGGCCTGTCAGCAGCGGCAAGGCGGACTGGAAGCAGAAAAAAGAGGAGCAGGCAAGGCAGCGGAAGCTGGAAAATGACCGGAAACGGACCGAAGACAGCATTGAGAAGGCGGAGGGGCGCATCAAGGAGCTGGAGGAGGCGTTTTCGGACAGCGAGGTTGCGACAAATTCTGCGAAACTGCAGGAACTCCATCAGGAGTATGAGGAGAAGCAGAAGGAACTGGAGGAGCTGTATGGGAAGTGGGAGGAACTGATGGAATTGGAGGAAGGTTAGCTTACTGGCACGTTTATAGTCAGGCAAACCTGCTTTCCGCCCGGAACTGAGTGCCGCATCCACAGCGTAAAATTTTTCACACATTGACATCCATTCCCCAAGTTATTATAATATAAGAATATATGTCATAAGAATATAATGATGTATTGGGCAGGAGGAACAGCAATGGAGAAAGAAATATCACAGGCAGTCATTCGGAGGATGCCGCGGTATTACAGGTATTTGGGGGAACTTCTGGATGATGGGGCCGAGCGGATTTCCTCCAATGAACTGAGCGCAAGGATGCGGGTAACTGCATCCCAGATACGCCAGGACCTGAATAATTTCGGCGGGTTCGGCCAGCAGGGGTATGGGTATAATGTAAAGTATCTTTATGATGAGATTGGCAAGATCCTGGGGATGGACCGGCAGCACAATATCATTGTGGTAGGTGCAGGGAACCTTGGGCAGGCCCTGGCCAATTACCTCAAATTTGAAAAAAGAGGGTTTGTTATCAACGGGCTGTTTGACGTGAACCCGGCGCTGAAGGGAATTTCCGTCAGGGGAATTAAAATCCGCATGATGGAAGAACTGGAAGGCTTCCTGAAGGAAAACCAGGTGGACATTGCAGCGCTGACGCTGCCGAAGGAAAAGGCGGACGAGGTAGCAAATAAGCTGGTTAGCCTTGGGATTCGGGCAATCTGGAATTTTGCCCATTTGGATTTGGAGCTGCCTGGGCATGTGGTGGTAGAAAACGTGCACCTTTCAGACAGCCTGATGCAGTTGTCCTATAACATTGAAAAAACAGAAAAACCGAAAGACAAGAAGTGATCATATGAGCAAGAAAAAGAGTACGGGCCATGGATTTGCCCAAATTGCACAGAATAAGAACCTTCCTCCCCTGGTGCTGGACCAGAAATGGCACCATCTATTTGAGGACGGCGTGAAACCCAAAGAGGTGGCAAAGCTGGAGCAAAAAGTCAGCAGGCATTTGTCCAGGCAGGGGCATCTGACCCAGGAGCTTAAGGAGTTAAGGTCCATAAAGAATAAATTAATGAAAAACATTGTGGTAAATATGGACGAAATCGGGGAACGTGGGCAGGAAACCCCAAGGCTTCAGGAAGACCGGAGGCTGATTACGGAAATCAACCAGCGGATGGAATCGGCGCGGCAGGAACTTGAGGGCATCGGGGACCTGATGAAGATGGACAATGACCAGTTAATGGTGGAAACCATGGAATATTGCTATGGCATTATGGACAGCAATGAGAAAGAAAAAGAAGAACTGGCTGTCTGGATTTCCAAGACCCGTATGGAATTGAAGAAAAAAGTCATCCGCAAAGAGGCCATTGAAGACAAGAACAGGGAGATCTATGCGTACCTCCATGACGTTTTTGGCGCCCAGGTGACAGGTGCCTTTGATTTGAAATATAGGGACGAATATAAGAAAACAGGAAAGTAAAAAGGCAGTCTTAGCGGAAACGCTAGGAGTGTCTTTTTTGGATCGGGCGCCCCGTGGCATACGGGCATCCGGATAGGAGGGCCGTTATGGAAATTTTGGTTACCGGCAGCCAAATGAAACAGTGCGATAAGAATACCATAGAAACATTCGGGGTGCCTTCCCTCGTATTGATGGAACGGGCAGCCCTGGGCGTGGCAGAAGAAATTGAAGGGTATTTTGCAGGGCAGGGCAGGGAACGGGAGCGTTCTGCCCTGATTGCCTGCGGGCATGGGAACAACGGCGGGGACGGGCTTGCCATTGGGCGGATCCTCTGGCAGAGGGGCTACGAAACCACCATCCTTATGCCCCCGGGCAATGGGAAATTATCAGAAGAAACAAAGGTGCAGAAGGAGATCTTAAGCAAGTACGGGATTGCCATAACAGACGCCATGCCCAGCCAGGAGTTCGGCGTAATTGTGGATGCGCTGTTTGGGATTGGGCTTACAAGGGAGCTGCAGGGGGTTTACCGGGAATACATTGAGGGCATGAACCGGAAAACGGGGCTGAAGGTTGCCGTGGATATCCCCTCCGGCATCCACGCAGATACCGGGGCAGTGATGGGGATAGGGTTCCGGGCAGATGTGACAGTGGCGTTTGCCTATGCCAAGCTGGGGCTGCTGCTGTACCCGGGGGCGGAATATGCCGGCAGGGTCCTTGTAAAAGAGATTGGGATAAGCCGCCACAGCTTCCTGGGGGAACAGCCGTCGGTATTTGCCCTGGGAACCGAAGATATTGGCTTAATCCCGGCAAGGGCGCCGTATTCCAACAAAGGCACTTTTGGGAAAGTCCTTACCATAGCCGGGCAGAAAAACATGGCTGGGGCCGCCTTTTTAAGCGGGATGGCCTCATATGTTACAGGGGCCGGGATGGTACGGGTTTTTACAGAGGAAGCCAACCGGGAAATTCTGCAGGCGCTCCTCCCGGAAGCAATCCTGACAACGTATGGCGGGGCAGGGAACCAGCCAGGGCAGGAGGAGAACTTAGAAAAGCAATTGGAAGAAGCCCTTTCCTGGGCGACAGTGGCAGCAGCAGGGCCAGGCCTTGGGACAGGGAAAAGGGCCAGAAGGCTGATAAAGCATCTTTTGAAAAAGGCGGAAATCCCAGTCGTTTTGGATGCGGATGGGCTGAATCTTGCAGCAGAATCCCCGGAATGGCTGAAAGAAGCCAAAGCGCCAGTGATTGTAACGCCCCATTTAGGGGAGATGGCAAGGCTTACCGGGAGCAGCATACCCAAAATCCAGCAGGGCCTTTTGCAGGAAGCCCGCGCATTTGCGGCAGAATACCATGTGGTATGCGTGCTGAAAGATGCAAGGACAGTTACGGCGCTGCCGGATGGCCGTGCGTATGTCAATACCAGCGGGAACCATGGAATGGCAACCGCAGGGTCTGGGGACGTGCTGTCAGGGGTACTGGCAGGGCTTATTGCCCAGGGGATGGAACCAGGGCAGGCAGCCCCCGTAGGGGTATATCTCCATGGGGCTGCGGCAGACAGGCAGGCAGCGGAAGCAGGGGCTTACGGGATGACTGCGAGAGATATTTTAGGAGGAATCCGGGCTGTCCTCCACAGCAAGGAAAACAGGGAAGCAAAGGAAGGTAGGAAATGAATTTATATCGCAGGGCAGTTGCGGAAATTGATTTGGATGCAATACTTTATAATGTGGGGCAAATGGGGCGGCATATTGCAGCAGGCGCAAAAATTATGGCAGTCATCAAGGCGGACGGCTATGGCCATGGCGCGGTTCCCATAGGGAAAGAACTGGAACCGCTGGGCATCGTCTGGGGCTATGCAGTTGCAACGGCAGAGGAGGCCTGGATTTTGCGGCGGAATGGGCTGGAAAAGCCCATATTGGTACTGGGGGCCGTATTCCCGGAGCAGTACCAGGGACTGGTGGGACAGGAGATCCGCCCCACCATTTATTCCCTGCAGCAGGCCGAAGGGCTGGAAGAATTTTTAAGCCGCCAGGGAACAAGCCTTCCCGTCCATGTGAAAATTGATACCGGGCTAAGCCGCCTGGGGTTTCAGGCTACCGAGAAGGCGGCAGGGGAAGTGGCACAGATTGCCGGGATGGGGCATATCATAGTAGAAGGGCTTTTTACCCATTTTGCTAAATCCGACGCAAAAGACAAGTCCATGGCAATAAGCCAGATGGAAAGGTTCGGCGCCATGCAAAAGATGCTGGCAGGGTATGGAATTTCCATCCCCATAGCCCACTGCTCCAACAGCGCGGCTATCATTGACATGCCAGAAGCCCATATGGACCTGGTGCGGGCTGGAATCAGCCTGTATGGCATGTGGCCTTCCAGCGAGGTGCAGAAGGAAAACATAAGCTTACGCCCAGCCCTTTCCCTGAAAAGCTGCATTGTGTTCCTGAAAGAACTGGAACAGGGCAGGGCAGTCAGCTATGGCGCAACTTATGAAACATCAGGGAACCAGAGGATTGCCACCATCCCAGTGGGTTATGGGGACGGCTACCCAAGGAGCCTTTCCAACCGGGGCTATGTGCTGGTCCATGGGCGTAGGGCGCCCATCTGCGGCCGCATTTGCATGGACCAGTTTATGGTGGATGTGACGGATATCCCGGAAGCGGCGGAAGGGGACATAGTGACATTGGTTGGGACGGACGGCGCAGAAACCATTACCATGGAGGGGATTGGGGAACTTTCCGGCAGGTTCAACTATGAATTTGCCTGTGATCTGGGCAAACGTATCCCAAGGGTTTATAAAAAGGGCGGGGAAGCAGTGCAGGCAAAGGACTATTTTGGGGAGTAGGGCTTCCCAGTGCAAGAACCTCCTGCTTTCCGCCGGAGCGGCCAAATACCAGCGCAAAGTGCGGCTGCATGGCTCATTGCCCTGTGGATACTGCCTGCGGCAGCTAAATACCAGCGCAAAGTGCGGCTGCATGGCTCATTGCCCGCGGGAAAAAATTTGGCAGGCGGCCGGTATACACACGAAAAAATTGGGAAGAATAGGAAATAACCTATAAAGTTTTGGAGTGTGAGGAAAGTGGTTATTCATAGAGGAGATATTTATTATGCAGATTTGCGCCCAGTCATAGGGTCCGAGCAGGGCGGGGTGCGCCCGGTGCTGATTATTCAGAACGACATTGGGAACCGCCATAGCCCTACCGTCATCTGCGCGGCGATTACGTCTAAGATGAACAAGGCGAAGCTGCCCACCCATGTGGAATTAGAGGCGTCGAAATACGACCTGATGAAAGATTCCGTGGTACTTTTGGAACAGCTCCGTACCATTGACAAGCAGCGGCTTAAGGACAGGGTATGCCGCCTTGACAGCGAAATATTGAGGAAAGTCGACAGGGCGCTTGAAATCAGTCTGGAACTGTATACATAAATCTTGACTAATATCCATGAAAATGGTATATTTCAAGTGTTTGAGAATACAAATGCAAAAGGAGCAGGAAGAATGGACGATGGTGGCAGCCCGGCCATAGGGCTGATAGTATTTTTTGTATTGGTGGCGGTGACAGGGGCGCTTTACGGGTTTCTTACCGCATTGGAGGAGGTAACGGAAAGCCAGGTAGGGAAACGGGCAGAAGAAGGGAATAAGCATGCATTGTGGCTGCTTATGGTGATGGATGACCCGTATAAGACAAGGCATGCCATCCAGATTGTGGTGGCTTTGGCCAGCGGCATTTTCGGGATTTACCAAATCCGGCTTTTGGGGAAATTTTTTGTCCGCAGCTTTTTTGGGGCAGAAGCAGGGCCTGTGTTTCAGGGGCTGTGCTTTGGGGCGGCAGTGGTAGCCGGCGTGTTCCTGTTTGCAGTGCTGGGGATTATTGCTCCCCAGAAAATCGCGGCAAGGAGGCCGGAGCAGTGGCTGTTTGCATTGGCAGGCATTGTCCATGGCATGGCGGCGGCCTTGTGCTTCTATACTTACCCGGCAGAAAAGCTATCCAACCTTGTTGTCCGGCTGGCTGGCCTGGATCCTAATGAAAGCTTTGACGACGTGACGGAAGAAGAAATCATTTCCATGGTAAAGGAAGGCCATGAGCAGGGGGTGCTGCAGGCCAGCGAGGCAGAGATGATACACAATATCTTTGCATTTGACGACAAGGAAGCAAAAGATATCATGACACACCGGAAGCATGTGGCTGCCATTGAGGGGCGTATGCAGCTTAAGGATGTGCTGGAATTTATTCTGGAAGGGAACAACTCCCGGTTCCCGGTGTACAAAGAAGACATTGACAATATCATCGGGATCATACATATGAAGGACGTTATGATTGAGAGCCGGAAGGGGGAGCGCCTGGACTGGGCGGTACAGGACATCCCGGGGCTGGTGCGGGAGGCGATCTTCATCCCGGAAACAAGGAATATCAATGGGCTTTTCAAGGGGATGCAGTCCCGGAAAAGCCATATGGTTATTGTGGTGGACGAGTATGGGCAGACCTCCGGGATTGTGGCCATGGAGGATATCCTTGAAGAAATTGTAGGGAATATTTTCGACGAGTATGACAAGGAGGAAACCATGGTTGCAAGGCAGCCGGACGGGAGTTTTTTGATGAGCGGCCTTGCGCCTTTCCATGAAGTATGCGAGGTTTTGGGGATTTCCCAGGAGGAGGAATACGAAACCCTCAATGGCTTTTTGGTTTCCCTGATTGGGAAAATCCCAGGGGAGCAGGAGCAGTTTGAGCTTTGCTGGGGCGGCTGGCAGTTCCATGTGCTTTCTGTCCGGGACAAAATTATCCATATGGTAAGGGTGACGGAACTGGAAGAAGGGCCGGAAGGGGAAACGGACGGAAAAGCCGCAGAAAAATAAGGGGATTTCAGGAAACTAATGGAAAGGTTGTGAAAGCGTAACAGAAAATCTTGTCTTATTTCTTAGAACATGGTAGAATAGAAAGAAAAATAGAAACAGAAAAGAGGAAAGAGGAAAATTTATGTCAGGACATTCGAAATTTGCCAACATCAAGCATAAAAAAGAAAAAAATGATGCGGCAAAAGGGAAAATTTTTACCATTATTGGCAGGGAGCTTGCGGTTGCCGTGAAAGAGGGCGGGCCTGACCCAGCCAATAACAGCCGGCTTAGGGATGTGATTGCCAAGGCTAAGGCAAACAACATGCCCAATGACACCATTGACCGGGGCATTAAGAAAGCGGCCGGGGATGCAGGTTCCGTCAATTATGAATTTGTGTCTTATGAAGGCTATGGGCCAAACGGCACGGCGATAATTGTGGACGCCCTGACCGACAATAAGAACCGGACGGCAGCCAACGTAAGGAGCGCGTTTACCAAAGGGAACGGGAACGTAGGGACGCCGGGGTGCGTGTCCTATATGTTTGACAAGAAAGGCCAGATTATCATTGGCAAGGAAGACTGCAGCATGGATGCGGATGAACTGATGATGGCGGCGTTAGACGCCGGGGCGGAGGATTTCTCAGAGGAAGATGACAGCTTTGAAGTGATTACCAGCCCGGATTCTTTCAGTGAAGTCCGGCAGAAGCTGGAGGAGGAAGGGATTTCCATGGCGTCTGCGGAAGTTACGATGATTCCCCAGACCTGGGTGGAACTGACGGATGAAACTGCCATTAAGAACCTCCAGAAAACCTTGGATTTGCTGGAAGAAGATGACGACGTGCAGGCTGTGTATCACAATTATTCAGAATAAAATACAGGGGGACAAACATGAAGAACCTAAAGATTGGAACAAAATTATTAGTTACATTTATGATTATCATCCTATTGTTTTGCGCAACCGTATTTACTGCAATCCGCGGGCTTAATCAGAATTCAGAGAGGTATTCGGAATTTTACAAGGTTGGCTACCAGATTACCCATAAAGTCATGAGCATGCGCCGCGGCCTGCAGATTATTGTAAAGGACCTTTCCTTTATTGCCATGGAGGATGAAACAGAGAAAACGGAAACGTACATGTCTGATATGGACAAGGAACTGGATTTACTGTCAGAAAATGGGGACTGGCTGTTTGCTAACTTTACCGGGAGCAAAGAGCTGCTGGATGCTTTTTCCGATAAGATTACAAGGGCAGTAGAGATGCAGCATACCGTATTGGAGCTTGTGAATACAGACAGGGAAGCAGCCCAGGCCATGCTGCTGAATGAATACCAGCCATTGGTGGACGAGGCAGTCGATGCGCTGATAAAAATCAGCGAGGTGGCAGAAGGCTCCGCAGAAACAGATTTTGAGGAAACGGTTAAGATGCAGGAAGAATTGATCCTGCTGCAGCTTGGGCTGGCCGGCGGGGCGCTGCTGATTACAGTTATCCTGTCCCTTTACCTGACACGGTCGATTACCAAGCCCCTCCGGGAAATTGAAAAATCTGCAGAAAAGATTGTGGATGGGGACTTTGAAATCGCTATCAGCTACAAATCAAGGGATGAGCTGGGCAGGCTGGCAGATGCATTCCGCAAGATGGCGGAAACTTTGAAGGATGTTGTTACCGATGCTTCCAGGCTGCTGAGCGAGATGGCGGACGGGAATTTTGACGTGCGCACCCGTGCAGAGGAACATTATGTAGGGGAATTCCAGGGGCTGTTATCTTCAATCCGTAAGCTGAACCGTGATCTGAGCATAACATTAGGGCAGATTAACCGCAGCGCAGACCAGGTGGCGGCAGGTTCCGACCAGGTATCCATTGGGGCGCAGGCCCTTTCCCAGGGCTCTACGGAGCAGGCAGCGGCAGTAGAGGAGCTTGCTACTACCATAGCTGGGATTTCCACGCAGGTAAAAGATACGGCAACAGATGCATTGGAAGCAAAGAAACAGTCTACCATGGCTGGGGACGAGGCAGAGGAATGTAACCAGCAGATGCGCGACATGATGAACGCCATGGAAGAAATTACCCGTACTTCCGATGAAATTGGGAAAATTATTAAGACCATTGAAGATATTGCATTCCAGACAAACATACTGGCCCTCAATGCGGCGGTGGAAGCATCCCGTGCAGGGACGGCAGGAAAAGGCTTTGCAGTAGTTGCCGATGAAGTGCGCAACCTGGCAAGCAAGAGCTCCGTGGCATCCCAGAATACGGCGGAATTGATTGAAAGCTCCATCAAAGCAGTCAGCCGCGGGACGCAGATTGCAGATTCTACAGCACAGTCCCTGGTGAAGGTTGTAGATGAAGTGCGTTCTGCTTCTGGCAAGGTGGATAAGATTGCGGATGCGGCAGAAGAACAGGCAGGCGCAATTGAACAGGTAACATTGGGCATCAACCAGATTTCCAGCGTAGTGCAGACCAACTCCGCTACCGCAGAGGAAAGCGCGGCAGCCAGCCAGGAGCTTTCCGAGCAGGCAGACATGCTCAAGCAGCTTGTTGCCAAATTTATCCTCCGTGCAGAGTATGCGCTGGCTTCTAATGCAGACCAGGGGTTTGGGGGCGCAAGGAATAACAACGATTACATAAGCTTAGATTAAAGCAGCATAGCATTAGCCATACAGCCACTGCGTGTCCAGGCGGGCGGCTGTATGCATATAGGAGGAGATATTGCATGGGCGATTACCAGATTGAAACAAAATGCGTCCAATCTGGCTGGCATCCGAAAAAGGGGGAGCCAAGGGTACTTCCCATTTACCAGAGCACCACATTCAAATACGATACCAGCGACCAGATGGGCAGGTTATTTGACCTAGAGGACAGCGGCTATTTTTATACAAGGCTGCAGAACCCTACCAATGATGCAGTTGCAGAGAAAATCTGTGAATTGGAGGGAGGTGTGGCGGCTATGCTCACATCTTCCGGGCAGGCAGCAAATTATTATGCAGTATTTAATATCTGCGAAGCAGGGGACCATATGGTATGTTCCTCCACAGTGTATGGGGGGACATTTAACTTATTTGGGGCGACCCTGAAAAAGCAGGGGATTGCATGTACCTTCGTAGACCCGGACGCATCCTTGGAGGAGTTGGAACAGGCCTTCCAGCCCAATACCAAGGCGCTGTTTGCAGAAACGGTGGCAAACCCGGCGCTGGTTGTCCTTGATATTGAGAAATTTGCCAGGGCAGCCCATAACCATGGGGTTCCCCTGATTGTGGACAATACCTTCCCGACGCCGGTAAACTGCCGGCCCTTTGCGTGGGGGGCGGACATTGTGACGCATTCCACCACCAAGTATATGGACGGCCATGCCATGTGCGTGGGGGGATGCATTGTGGACAGCGGGAATTTTGACTGGGCGGCACATGCCGATAAGTATCCCGGGCTGACACAGCCAGACCCTACCTACCATGGGATTGTCTATACGGAAAAATTTGGGAAAGGGGCATACATCACCAAGGCTACGGCGCAGATTATGCGGGATTTGGGCTCCATACAGTCCCCGCAGAATGCATTCCTCCTGAATGTAGGGCTGGAAACACTGCATTTAAGGGTGCCAAGGCATTGTGAGAATGCCCAGAAGGTAGCAGAATTTTTAGAAGGCCATGAGAAAGTGGCCTGGGTAAATTTTGCAGGGCTTAAAAGCAGCAAATATTATGGGCTGGCGCAGAAATACATGCCAAATGGCACCTGTGGCGTTATTTCCTTCGGCTTAAAAGGCGGCAGGGAAGTTTCAGTAGGCTTTATGGATAAGTTAAAGATGATTGCTATTGTGACCCATGTGGCAGACGCAAGGACCTGCGTCCTGCACCCGGCTAGCCATACCCACCGGCAGATGACAGATGCGCAGTTAGAAGAAGCAGGGGTTGCGCCGGATTTAATCCGCCTGTCCGTGGGGATAGAAAATGCAGGGGATATTATAGCTGATCTGGAACAGGCGTTGGAAACCATAGTTTAAAAATAATATATTGTGGAGGATTAATTTTATGAGAAAAATTCTGTTTGCGGCATCGGAATGTGTGCCCTTTATCAAAACTGGCGGGCTTGCCGATGTATGCGGGGCGCTGCCGAAGGAATTTGACAAGAATGACTGGGATATCAGGGTTGTGCTCCCGAATTATACCTGCATCCCGGAAAAATGGAGGAACCAGTTTGAGTATGTGACCCATTTTTACATGAGCTGCGGGAGTTACATACAGAATAAGTACGTAGGGGTCCTGCAGTACAAAATGGACGGCATTACCTACTACTTTATTGACAACCAGGAATATTTCGACTGCTTCCTGCCTTACGGGGACATCCGGTTTGACATAGAGAAATTCGTATTCTTTGACAAAGCGGTGCTTTCCATGCTCCCATTAATCAATTTCCAGCCGCAGATTATCCATTGCCATGACTGGGAAACCGGCTTTATCCCAGTGTACTTAAGGACAGAATTCCAAGGGGATATGTTCTTCTGGGGCATGAAATCCATTATTACCATCCACAACCTGAAATTCCAAGGGATCTGGGATGTAAAGACCATGAAGGGCTTAACCGGGTTCCCAACCGACTTGTTCAAGCCAGATAAGCTGGAATTTAAGAAAGACGCCAACATGTTAAAAGGCGGGCTGGTGTATGCAGACTATATTACCACCGTAAGCGATACTTATGCACAGGAAATCCAGACGAATTATTATGGGGAGGGGCTGAATGGGCTGCTTTCTGCCCGCCATATGGATATGCAGGGCATTGTTAACGGGATTGACTACAATGTATACAACCCGGCTACCGACGAGAAGCTGTATGTGAATTATGATGCAAGCAACCACCGGAAAAAGAAAGCCCTTAACAAAGAAAAGCTGCAGCAGGAATTGGGCCTTGCAGTGGATAAGAAACGCTATATGATCGGCTTAATTTCCCGCCTGACCGACCAGAAGGGCTTGGATTTGATTAATTATGTGATTGAGCGGATTATTGACGATTATACCCAGTTGGTTGTCATCGGGACTGGCGATCCACAGTATGAAAATATGTTCCGCCATTTTGCATGGAAATACCCAGATAAGATTTCCGCAAATATCTGTTATTCCGATGATTTGGCACACAAGCTGTATGGCGCGGCAGATGCTTTCCTGATGCCTTCCCGGTTTGAGCCCTGCGGCCTGACCCAGATGATTTCCTTCCGTTATGGGACAATTCCCATTGTACGGGAAACGGGCGGCTTAAAGGATACCGTGCAGCCTTATAACGAGTATGATAATGTAGGGGACGGCTTCTCCTTCACTAACTATAATGGGGAAGAAATGCTGAATGTCATCAACTACTCCAAACAGATTTTCTTCGATAAGAAACGCCAGTGGAACCAGATGGTAGACCGGGCAATGGCAAACGATTATTCCTGGAATGCGTCCAAGTTCCGCTATGAAGGGCTGTATAAGTACCTGATGGGGGAATGCTAATCCTATAAGATAAATGGTTAAGGGGAACTCCCCCATTGCACAGATACCGTCGGTGCAATGGGGGAGTTGCTGTTGGCTTGCCTACTTAATCCATTTCTTCCCCTTTATATTCTGCAATCATGCTATGCAGTTTTTTCATGGCTTCGTCAATCCCCCCAACTTCATTGATAATCCCTTCTTTTACCGCCTGGTTCCCGACAAGGATGGTTCCCAGGTCCTTTGTCAGCATACTGGTGTTTATCATCATTTTTTCCAATTGTTCCTGCGTGGCAAAGCAGTGGCTTGCCACGAACCCGGTAATCCGGTCCTGCATCTGCTGGAAATAGTCGTAGGTCTGCGGCGCGCCGATAACCAGCCCATTTAGCCGCACGGGATGGATGACCATAGTCCCAGTAGGCACGATATAAGAGTAATCCGTGGAAACAGCCAGCGGTACCCCGATGGAATGGCTGCCCCCCAGCACAAGGGAAACTGTGGGCTTGCTTAGGGAGGAAAGCATTTCTGCAATGGCAAGGCCGGATTCCACGTCCCCGCCTACTGTATTGATAATCACAAGAACCCCGTCAATGTTGCCGTCATCTTCGATAGATGCAAGCTTGGGCAGCACATGCTCATATTTTGTTGTTTTGGTATTGGGGGCAAGGCTTTCATGGCCTTCGATTTCCCCAATAATGGAAAGCAGGTGGATTTTATGGCGGGATTTCCCCTGGTCTAAGGTAAGCTGCCCCATTTCTTTGATTTCTTCATTTTCATTCTGGTTTTTCTGCTGCGTGGTAGTTTCTTCCATATTTTCCATTCCTTTCAGTTCTCTTAGGCACAAAGTCTTTTATTAGTATTGAAAAATATGGTGGAATTTATACAAAGGACAGAAAATTAGTTGAGTTTTTTCTAATTTTGAGGTATATTATTAGTAGGAAGAAGGGTGGCTGTATCGGAATTTTGGAAGGCTGCACCATATAAGGCAGAATGTTGAGTAAAGGATGGGTGGGAATTATGAAGAAGTATAAGAGAAGCTCTTTTGAAGTGGAGGCAGTGGAGTACGAACTTGGGAAAGGAATGGAAGACGGGTTTATGCCGTGGACTTCTGTAGTGACGACAGGATGGATTAAAACGGATAACTTGATAAAAATTACCCGGGAGGACGGCGTGGTGGTGTGCCCATTCATCCAGAACCGCAGGGGGCTGACTTTCTTAAGGGAAGGGGATTATATCATAACGGAAACAGACATGGAGCGGCATGTATGCGGGCGCGATAAGTTCCCAAAACGTTATTGCCCAATAGAGGAATAAGGCGAAGGAATAGCGCTGGGCTCCTGCCATAGGGATGTGGCGGGAGCCCACTTTTGTTTTTGGAAGGAGGGCAAAGAATGTCATTGCAGTTGGTGTTTGGGGGTTCTGGCAGCGGGAAATCCCATTACGTCTACCAGAAGGTTTTACAGGAAGCCCAGAAGGAACAGGAGAAAACGTTTTTCGTGCTGGTGCCGGAGCAGTTTACGATGCAGACCCAGCGGGAGCTGGTAAGCCGCCAGAAGGACCACAGCATTATGAATGTGGACGTGGTAAGTTTCCCAAGGCTTGCCTACCGGATTTTTGACGAACTGGGGATGGGGAATTTAAGCATTTTAGAGGAAACAGGGAAAAACCTTTTGCTGCGCCGGGTGGCGGAGGAGCAGCAGGGGAATTTAAAGCTGCTGGGGGCAGGGATGAAAAGGACGGGCTATATCACCGATGTAAAGTCCATTATTTCCGAGCTGACCCAGTACCGGGTGCAGCCTGGGCAGTTGGATACTTTTATCGGGGATGAAAGCCAGTCCCCCCTGTTCCGGTATAAAATCCAGGATATCCAGACCATGTACCAGGGGTTTCTGGACTATCTGGAAGGGAAATTCATCACAACAGAGGAGCTTTTGGAGGTGCTGGCGCAGGTAGCGGGCCAGTCCAGGATCCTGAAAGGTTCCGTGATCGTACTGGACGGCTTCACTGGGTTTACCCCTGTGCAATACTATTTGCTGGAAGCCTTGTGCTTGCTGACGGATGAAATTATAGTGACGGTTACTCTGGATGGGAGGGAAGACCCTTACCGGTGTCAGGGGGTCCAGGAACTGTTTTATATGAGCAAAAAGACGGTTTCTGCCTTGCTGGACATTGCAGGGAGGAACCACGTGGAGGTAAAGGACCCCTGCTGGGTGGAACATTCCGGGAACAGCAGGTTTGCAGGCTCCCCCTCCCTGCTGTGGCTGGAGCAGAACCTGTTCCGGTTCCGGCCGCGGCCTTATTATGGGGGCGGGAAACGTCAGGGGAAGGCGGCGCAAGGCAGCCAGGTTCCGGAAGGGGCGGAGGGCTGCGGGGCAGCCGGAGGGGATCATTTGGATATCCAGATGTATTCCTTACAGACCCCCAGGCAGGAGCTTCATTTTATTGCAAGGGAAATCAAGCGGCTGGTGCGGGAACAGGGATACCGTTACAAGGACATTGCCATTGTCTGCGGGGATGTGGAACGCTATGGGAATTATGCAAATGAGATTTTCGGCACATACCAAATCCCACTGTTTTTGGATGCCCGGAAAAATATTGTGTTCCATCCCATGACGGAATTTTTAAAGCAGGCGTTGTTGCTGGTGGAGCAGGATTTTTCCTATGAAGCGGTGCTGGGCTATTTCCGCTGCGGGCTTTCTGGCTGGGCGCTGGAGGACGTGGATATTTTGGAAAATTACCTGCTGGCAGAGAATATCCGTGGATACCGGAAGTGGCAGAAAACATGGGTGCGCCGTGGCTCGGTGGAGTCTGCGGAGGAACTGGGGCATATCAATTCCCTGCGGGAAAAATTCATTGCCCAGATTTCCCCCTTATGGGAAGCGTTCCGCAAAAAAGACGGGCAGCGCCATACGGTGCGGGAAGAATCAAAGGCTTTGTATGGCCTTGCCTTCCAGCTTGACATGGAAGGTCAGCTTGCGGAGTATGAGGAATCTTTTACAGAGGAAGGGGAAACTGCCCTTGCCAAGGAGTATGCCCAGATTTATAAGATTGTCATGGATTTGCTGGACAAGATGGTGGAGCTTTTGGGGGAGGAGCGGATGAATGTCCGGGAGTACCGGGAAATTTTGGAAGCTGGCCTGGAAGCGGCGGCGGTAGGGATTATCCCGCCGGGTTATGACAGGGTGGTGTTCGGCGATATTGAAAGGACAAGGCTTTCAGACATTAAAGTGCTGTTTTTTGCAGGGGTCAACGACGGGCTGATCCCTAAGGCGCAGGAGCATGGGGGGATTATTTCCCAGGCAGACCGGGAACTGTTTGCAGCCCATGGCATGGAGCTTGCCCCCACGGACCGGGAGCGTAGCTTTATCCAGAAATTTTATCTCTACTTAAATCTGACAAAGCCATCGGAAAAGCTGTATGCCACATGGTTCCGGGTCAGCCAGGATGGGAAGGAAACAAGGAAATCCTATCTGGTTGGGACGCTTCTGCGCATGTTCCCAGAACTGCGCCCAGTCCGGGTGGAGGATGAATTTGGGCTTGGGAAGGCCATGTCGCGGAATGTGCCCAAAGGTACGGCAGGAAATTCCCAGAATACAGGCAATCCGGCGGGCTCTGGGGGAGTTTCCGGCAAGGGGCAGGAAGGGGGTGCAAGCCTGCCGGATGCAATTGTAACGCCCAAAAGCAGCCTGAAATATCTGGTGGAAGGCATCCGCAAGGCTAAGAAAGGCCAGGTGTACCCGGAATGGAAGGGGCTGTTCCGCTGGTATCTGTCGCAGGATGGGTGGCGGGAGCAGGTGCAGCCATTTTTAGAAGCCGCTTTTTACCGCTACCATGCAAAGCCCATGGGGGCTGAGGTGACAAGGGAGCTGTATGGCAAGGTGCTGGAAAACAGCGTTACCAGGCTGGAGCAGTTCAGCGCATGTGCTTTTAGCCATTTCCTCCAATACGGCCTGGACCTGAAAGAGCGCAGGCTGGGGGAATTTGCCCCGGTGGACATGGGGAATATGTTCCACGAAGCCTTGGAACGCTACTCCAACCATATGGAGGAACGGGGCTACCACTGGTTTGACGTGCCGGAGGACGTAAAGGAAGAATTGATCCAGCAGGCCATTGAGGAAACGCTGGGTTCCGGCTTTGACAGCCTCCTGTTCCAGCAGGCCCGGACGGCTTACCTGTTGGAGCGGATGAAACGGATTTTAAGGCGGACCATTGAAACCATTGCGGCGCAGGTGGAAACCAGCCATTTTTCCCCGGAGGGCTATGAGATTTCCTTTTCCTTTGCGGAAAATCTGGATGCGGTAAACTTTATTTTAAGCGACGAGGAAAAAATGCGGCTCCGGGGCAGGATTGACCGGGTGGACACCAGGAAAGAGGGAAGCCAGGTCTATGTGAAAGTCATTGACTATAAATCCGGGAACCGGGAGTTCCAGCTTTTGTCCCTGTATTACGGCCTGCAGCTCCAGCTTGTGGTGTATCTGAATTCCGCCATGGAGCTGATGCGGCGGAAATACCCGGACAGGGAAATCATTCCCGGCGGCATGTACTATTACCATTTGGACGACCCTGTCATTGAGGGGACTTCCGCCAGCACGGACGAGGAAATCCAGGAAAAAATTTTGGAAGAACTGAAATTAAAAGGGGTAGCTGGGGAACCGGAGGACGGGAGCGTCAGCAAAAAGGCAAAGCGGGCGGGGAAGGAGGAGTTCCAAATCCTGTCCCGCTATGTGAACCACAAAATCCGGGATATTGGCAGGCGGATTTTTGATGGGGAAATCGGGGCGGAGCCTTACCAGCTTGGGGACGATACCGGGTGCGACTACTGTCCCTACCATGGGGTCTGCGGCTTTGACAGCTCTTCCCCGGGCTGGGGCTACCGGAAGCTTGAGGATATTAAGGATGAAGCGGAAATCCTGGCGCGTATGCGGGAAGCCGGGCTGGGGGAAGCAGAAGAAGGAAATGGCAGGAAACAGCCCAGGACGGGCGGGGAGCCAGCAACTGGGAATGGGGCAAAGGAGGGATAAGGCAATGGAAAAAAAATGGACGAAAGAGCAGCAGCAGGTCATTTCGCTGGAAGGCCGGAACCTCCTTGTGTCGGCAGCAGCAGGCAGCGGCAAGACGGCAGTTTTGGTGGAGCGGATTATACGGAAAATCACAGACAGCGTACATCCGGTGGATATTGACAAGCTGCTGATTGTGACATATACCAACGCGGCGGCGGCAGAGATGCGGGAGCGCATTGGCGCAGCCATTGAACGGGCCTTGGGGCAGCAGCCGGAAAACCCCCATCTCCAGCGGCAGCAGACTTTGCTGCACAATGCGCAGATAACTACCATACATAGTTTCTGCCTTTCCGTGATACGCAATTATTTCCACCGGATAGACTTAGACCCGGATTTCCGGGTAGCAGAGGAAGGGGAACTGAAACTGCTGAAAAGCGATGTGCTGGACCAGGTGCTGGAACATTTTTACCAGGAAGCAAAGCCGGAATTCCTTGCGCTGTCGGAAACGATTGCCACTGGGAAAAATGACATGCCTTTAAAGGACGCTATTTTAAAGCTGTTTGAATTTGCCATGAGCTACCCTTGGCCTGAAGAATGGCTTTATAACTGCAGAAAGCCTTTCCACATCCAAAATATGGAAGAATTTGAAGCCCTCCCGCTGGCAGGGGAGCTCCTCGCCTATCTGGACAGCATCAGCAGCCAGTGGGCGCTGCAGATGGGCATTTGCAGGGACTTAAGCATGGAAGGGGACGGCCCTTTTATGTATGGGCCGCTGCTGGAGCAGGAAGCGCAGGCCATGGAACGGATTGGGGCAAGCAGCACTTACCAGCAGTATTACGAAAGAATCTGCGGCTGTTCCTTTGCGCGCCTTCCATCCGCAAGGAAATTTGAAGGGGACATGGAGAAAAAAAACCGGATACAGAAGCTGCGCAATGAGGTAAAGGACTCCATAAAAAAAGTGAAGGAGCAGTTTTTATTCCAAAGCCCCCAGGAAATGGTTAAGGACATGCAGAAAAACCGCCCAGTGGCGGATATGCTGGTGGAAACGGCCCTGTATTTCATGGAAAAATTTACAGAAAAAAAGCGGGAGCGGAACATATTGGATTTCAATGATTTGGAGCATTTTGCCCTGAAAATCTTAGTGGAGGGCAAGACCAAGGAGCCCAGCCGGACCGCCGCGGAGCTGAGGAAAAATTATGTGGAAATCATGGTGGACGAATATCAGGATTCCAACTATGTGCAGGAAGCCATTATAAAGGCCGTTTCCAGGGAGGCCGAAGGGATTTCCAATATTTTCATGGTGGGGGACGTAAAGCAGAGCATTTACCGGTTCCGCATGGCAAGGCCGGAGCTTTTTATGGAAAAATACAATACCTATACCCAGGAGGAAAGCAGCAGGCAGCGGATTGACCTGCGGATGAATTTCCGCAGCAGGGCCCAGGTCCTTGGGCTGGCTAACGATATATTTTACCGTGTCATGAAAGAGGACATTGGCGGCATTACTTATGATGCCAAGGCGGCGCTTTACCCCGGCGCAGCCTTCCCGGAAGGGGAACCGGGGATGTTTGAGCCTTGCTTTTTGGTAGTGGAGCCAAACCCGGAGGAGAAGGGCACAAAGCCCCAGGAACTGGAAGCCAAAGCAGTGGGCATGGAAATCAAGAAGATGATGGAGAGCCAGATGGTGACGGAAGAAATGCCAAAGGATGGCAGCCCGGGGACGCTGCGGCCGGTCCGCTATTCCGATATTGTTATTTTGCTGCGCTCTATGGGAAGCTGGGCGGACGCCTTTGTGAAAATCTTAGGGGAACTGGGGATTCCGGTACGGGCGTCTTCCGGGACAGGGTATTTTTCAGCCGCGGAGGTGCAGACCGCCTTAAACCTGCTGCGGCTTTTGGACAACCCAAGGCAGGACATCCCTATGGCTGCCGTGCTTTCTTCCCCCATTGTGGGGCTTACAGGGGAGGATTTGGCGGTGATACGGACGGCATGCCCCAAGGTGAAATTTTATCAGGCAGTCATGGACTTTGCCAGCAAGTTTCCGGGGAGCCTGACAGGGACCCAGCAGAAAAAGCTGCGCAGCTTTTTGGATTTATTGGAAAAATTCAGGAAAAAGGCCAGCTACACTCCCATCCACGAACTGCTCTACCAGGTGCTGGAGGAAACCGGCTACCAAGCGTATGTCTATGCCCTTCCCGGCGGGGAAGTCCGGCAGGCAAATCTTGAAATGCTGGTGGAGAAGGCAATTGCCTATGAAAATACCAGCTACCGGGGCCTGTTCCATTTTATCCGCTACATGGAGCAGCTGCAGGAGTATGATGTGGATTTCCCCCTTGCAGAAGGGGAGGAGGCAGAGGACGTGGTGCGGATTATGAGCATCCACAAAAGCAAAGGGCTGGAGTTCCCAGTTGTATTTGTGTCTGGCCTTGGGAAAATGTTCAATAACCAGGACCAGCGGGAACGGGTGGTGCTCCACCCCAGCCTTGGATTTGGCATAGATGTGGTGGACGTGCAGCGCCGCCTGCGGACGCCGGGCTTAACAAGGCGGTTCCTGGCCCGGAAAACCTTTATGGAAAATGTAGGGGAGGAGCTGCGGGTGCTCTATGTGGCCCTTACAAGGGCGAAAGAAAAGCTGGTGCTGACAGGGGTTTTGAAAAAGGCAGAGGAAAAGCTCCCTTCCCTGCAGGCCGTTACTGCAGAGGACGGGTTCCTGACGTTCTTAAGCCGGCTGGGCAGCAATACTTTTTTGCAGTTCCTGCTTCTGGCCAGGTCCTGCGCGCCGGAAAACTGCCCCCTTACGCTGGTGAAACAGGAGAGCCTAAAGGAGCAGGAAGTATGGGAAACTGCAGAAGAAGGGCTGACGCGTGTCCAGCTTCTGGCGGAATTGCAGGAGCCAGAGCCGGAATGGGAAGGGCAGGTTGCCGCGCGGCTTTCCTATGAATACCCTTATGAACATGAAGTTGCCATGAAAACCAAGGTGTCTGTGTCTGAATTTAAGCGCCGTGCTATGGACCAGGCTTTGGCGGCGGAATCAGAAATGATGTTCCCGCTGCCGGAGGAGCCTGTAGCAGGCAAGGCGGAGGAAGGGCAGAGGGAGCGGTATATCCCGGCATTTATGGAAGGGGTACAGGAGGAAAATATAGGGGCGAAGCGGGGGACTGCGATGCACCGCATGTTGGAATGCTACGATTTTACCCGGCCGCCGGAAACTTTGCAGGAGCAATTCCGGGAATTGGCGGAGCAAAAGAAAATAGAGGAAAGCCTGCAGCCGTTTGTCAGGCTGCCAGCCATACGGAAATTTTTGCGGACAAAGCTTGGGGCACGGATGCAGGCCGCGGCAAAGCAGGGAAAGCTCTGCAGGGAAAAGCCCTTTGTGATGGGCAAGCCTGCCTGCGAAGCTTTAGAGGGGACTTCCAGCAGGGAGATGGTCCTGATACAGGGAATTATTGATGTATTCTTTGAGGAAGACGGCGAAATTGTCCTTCTGGACTACAAGACTGATAAGGTGGCGTCTGCCGCAGAGCTTGCAGACCGCTACCGCACCCAGTTGGAATTGTACCAGGAAGCCATTGAGCGGGCAGTGGGGAAAAAAGTAAAGGAGCGGCTCCTGTATTCCTTCAGCCTTGGGGAAATTGTCCCAGTATAGGGGAGACGCCATGTTGAAAAAGCAGAAAAGAAGCAGATAGGAGGAATTGCCATGTTTTACCAACAGGAAGAAATAGAGATCAACCATAAGAAAATTATATTCCGCAGCGCAAGGGCAGAGGATGCCGAGGAGCTTTTGGCTTACCTGAAAGGAATCTCCCAGGAAACGCCATTTTTAATCCGCGAACCGGAAGAAATTACGATTTCCATGCAGCAGCAGCGGAATTTCCTCAAAGAGAAGGAAGAATCTCCCCGGGAATTAATGCTGCTGGCCTTTGAGGATGGGAACCATATAGGGAACTGCTCCATATCCAGCCTGGGGAATTTTAGCCGTTATGCCCACAGGTGCGGCATTTCCATTGCGCTGTACCAAAAATACTGCGGCCGCGGGATTGGAAGGAAAATGATGGAAGCCGCCCTGAAAATTGCAAAAGACATGGGATATGAGCAGGCGGAGCTGGAGGTGGCCGCTTCCAATTATATGGCAATCGCCCTGTATCAGAGCCTTGGGTTTTCCAAATACGGCATATTCCCTGACAATATGAAATACAGGGACGGAACGTATGAGGACGCGGTCTGGATGATGAAAAAACTGGGATAGCCGGGCCAGGCCAGTGCAGTAATGGAGCCGGAATCTGTTTTTTGCCGTAAGGCAGATTTCAATAGGGCGGATTTCGTTACTGGGAACACCATGGGTGTGAACAGCAGCTTTTGGGAAGGGGAGCAATGGGAAACCTTTCTGGCTTTGGGTTTCCCCATTTTGCAATTTATAGTGCCAAAAGGTTTCCATCATTTTGTGATGGAAACACTTTGCACATAAAAGCGCTCTGGAAAACTAGTTTTTCAGAGCGCTTTTTGTGCAAGATGTCTATGCTGCCAAAGGCAGCAAGACCTTTTGGCTCTATAATATCAGCTATTATAAAAAATGGGAAAACTCAAATTTCTGGTGGATTGTATTTTCCCAAAAAATGCAGTATAATAGTAACGGTTATGCAAAGGAGGGAACATAATGGAAATAAAAATTGAAAATGCTGTGCCGGATGGGTTTACCTATGAACGGGCACACAAAATTATGCATGGAAGGTATGGCAGCATGGAATTTTTGGTTGTGCCCATGTCGGCGGAGGACCAGTTCCAGATACAGCTTTATGCAGACGTGGAGGGCAGCGCAGGGAAAGATCAGCTATTCGGCTACCTGAAAGAACTGCAGCAGCGCCATTCTTTTGTGCCATATGCGGGATATAATGGGAAGGATATGGTTTCTGTCTATGTATCGTCAAAGCCGCAGGAAGATAAAGAGAATTTAACCCTTGTAATATCGGAAATCGAAGCCAAATGCCAGGAATATGGCATACATAACTGCTGCCCTTACTGCGGGCAGGAACGCCCGGTTACTGCGGCGGTGGTGGACCAGATCCCAACTTTGATTTGCGATAGCTGCGGCATGCAGCTTTCCAATGGGGGCGGCAGGGAGAAAAAGGAAAACCTTCCCCTTGGGCTGGTTGGGGCAGCCATTGGCGTCCTGCTGGGGTCCGTCCTCTGGGTCGTGCTGGGGCAGGTGGGCTTCATTGCCGGGATTGCAGGCTATGCGATTGTGTTTTGCGGGATGAAAGGCTACGCTTTGCTTGGGAAGGAACTGTCTAAAACGGGGATTGCCCTCTGCGTCATCCTTTCCTTACTGATGGTTGCAGGGGCTGAAATAGTGTCTTTGGCGATTACGATATACCGGGAGCTGGGCAGCTTGTTTGCGCCAACCATCTGGGATGCATTCGGGTGGGTCCCGGAATTTCTGAAAGAACAGGATGTGCTCTTTGGGGTAGGGAAAGATTTGGCAGTAGGGTATATCCTTGCAATTTGGGCAAGCTATGCTTCTGTAAAAAATGCATGGCAGCAGGTTGACGAGAGCCAAAGGCCCCACACCGTGGAGAGGTTTTGATGGCTGGGGCAAAGTGCAGGCTGGTGCTGGCTTCCGCGTCCCCAAGGCGGAAAGAACTGCTGGCCCAGATTGGGGCGGAATTTGATATCCTCCCAGCCAGGGGGGAGGAACATATTTCCACTGTAAAGCCAGAACAGGCAGTGGTAGAATTGTCAAGGCAGAAGGCGGAGGAAGTGGCAGGATTGCTTGTATCCAAAAAGGGAATAACAGGAAAAGCCGTTGTCCTTGGGGCGGACACCATAGTGGCTTTCCAGGGGGAAATCCTGGGGAAACCCAAGAGCAGGGAAGATGCCGCCCGGATGCTGCGGATGCTGTCCGGCAATACCCACAGCGTGTTTACCGGGGTAGCGGCCATCCTGCTGGAGCACCAGGAAGCTGTAAAAACATTGTCATTTTTTGAAGAAACAAAAGTCACCATGTATCCCATGACGGAAGGGGAAATCCAGGGCTATGTGGCTACCGGGGAGCCCATGGACAAGGCAGGGGCCTATGGAATCCAGGGAAAATGCGCCATTTACATTGAAAAAATCGCAGGGGATTATAACAACGTAGTGGGTCTTCCTGTAGCTGCCCTTTACCAGAGATTGTCAAAATCAGGCATTGAAATTTTATAAGTGTCATACTATCATAGAATCAGCAGAAGGAGGAATTATTATGAATGAGTATGATGAAACCTGTTTAGAATATTTTTTGGAGCACCAATTGCAGCTATTTGACGAAACTGTGGCAAGGAATCCCGAGGAAGCAGAGGAATTTTTGGAGGACTGCATGGCAGTGGTATGCAAAAACCTCCGGGAAGTCAGGGCTTATTTTAAAGAAGAAGGCGCGGACATTGCCCAGATGAGCGACGACGATTTGGAGGATGCTTCGGAGGTGTTCCCGCTGCCGGATGGAAGGTACCTGGTGGTGGAAGGGTGAGTTGCTTATGGAAAAGTATGATGTAATTATTATTGGGGCAGGACCGTCAGGGATTTTCTGCGCCTATGAGTTAATACGGCAAAGGCCGGGGATTAAGGTGCTGATGCTGGAAAAGGGAAGGCGGATTGAAGAACGCCAGTGCCCGAAACGCAGGACAAAGGCCTGCGTGGGGTGCAAGCCATGCTCCATTACCACAGGCTTTGCCGGGGCAGGGGCATTTTCGGATGGGAAATTATCCCTTTCCCCGGATGTGGGCGGCAACCTGCCGGAGCTGTTAGGCTATGACAGGGCAATGGAGCTGATCCGGGAATCAGATGAAATATACTTAAAATTCGGCGCGGACACCAGCGTTTATGGGCTGGGGAAAGAAAAGGAAATCCGTGAAATCCGAAGGAAAGCCATCAATGCCAATTTAAAGCTGGTGGAGTGCCCCATCCGCCACCTGGGCACGGAGGAAGGCTATAAGATTTACAGCCGCCTGCAGGAGCATTTGCTGGCGCAGGGCATAGAAATGAAGTTTAAGTCCATGGTGGAGCGCATTATCGTGGAGGACGGCCGTGCCAAAGGCGTAGTTGCAGCCGGGGGAGAAGCTTATTATGGGGATGAAATTGTCTGCGCCATCGGCAGGGAAGGTGCGGACTGGTTCAGCCATGTGTGCAAGGAACAGGGGATTGAAACAAAGGTTGGGACCGTGGATATCGGCGTCCGGGTGGAAGTCCGGGATGAAGTGATGGAGTTTCTGAACAAGAACCTTTACGAAGCCAAGCTGGTGTACCATACCCCTACCTTTGACGACAAGGTGCGGACATTCTGTACCAACCCTTCCGGGGAAGTGGCGGCGGAATATTACGACAATGGCCTTGCGGTAGTCAATGGCCATGCCTATAAATCCGGTGATTTGAAAACATGCAATACGAATTTTGCACTGCTGGTTTCCAAGAATTTTACAAAGCCCTTTAAGACCCCCATCGAATACGGCAAGCAGATTGCCCAGCTTTCCAATATGCTCTGCGACGGTAAGATTTTGGTGCAGGCCTTTGGGGATTTCCGCCGGGGCAGGCGCACGACGGAGGAACGCCTTTGCAGGAATAATTTGATCCCGACGCTGAAAGACGCAGTGCCCGGGGATTTGTCCCTGGTGTTCCCCCACCGGATTATGGTGGACATTGAGGAAATGATTTTCGCTTTGGACAAGGTGACGCCGGGGATTGCCAGCGATGAAACGCTGCTTTATGGGGTTGAGGTAAAGTTCTACTCTAATAAAGTAGTGGTAAACAAAGAATTTGAAACAAATGTTGCAGGGCTCCGTGCCATTGGCGACGGCGCTTCTGTCACACGGGGGCTCCAGCAGGCGTCGGCAAACGGCCTTTCCGTTGCCCGCAGCATTTTAAAGAACATGGATTAACAGGTGGGGATACCAATGAAAAGACAGATAAAATACAGGATTTTGGCAGTGTTCCTCCTGCTGGCCCTGCAGTTGGCAGGATGCCAGTTGGGGGATACCCAGGTGATGGTAAGCGCAGGGTTCAGTGACAATGATGTGTTTAAAATCAAAAACGAAGTCTGTACCCTGCCGGAAGCAAGGGTTGTGATGACGAATTACCAGAACATGTATGCAACCATGTATGGGATTGATTTGTGGAAGCACAAATTTGGCAGCAACGACTTGGAAAATTATGTGAAGGATTTGACGATTTCCCGGCTGGCCCAAATCATGGCAATGGATTTTCTGGCAGAGGAGAAGGACATTTCCTTGTCCAAGGAAGAAAAGGGCAAAATTCAGGAAGCGGCGGAGGAATATTATAATTCCCTGAATGACACGGAAAAGGAATATATGCATGTGAAGCAGGGAGATATAGAAATCCTTTACAAGCGATATGGACTTGCCAATAAGCTTTACACCCACCTGACCCAGGGGGTGGACGACGAGGTGAGCGACGACGAAGCAAGGGTGATGGAAGCCCAGCAGATTTTTGTGACAAGCAAGGAAAAGGCAAAAGAGGTGGCAGGGCAGCTAAAGGAAGGGACGGATTTCCTTTCGGTTGCAAATATTTATAACGAGGCCTCGGAGATTGAGGTTACGTTCGGCAGGAACGATGTAGCCCCGGAGGTGGAGAAGGTGGCTTTTTCCCTGGAAAACGACCAGGTGAGCAGGCGCATCAAGACGGATAAAGGGTTCTATTTCCTGAAATGCATCAACCATTACAACCAGGAAAAAACGGACGACAACAAATCTGTGATTCTGGAGAAACGCCGGAAAGAAGCCTTTGACGATGTGTATATGGAATTTCTGGATACCCTGTCCTCGGAATTCAATGAGCAGGTCTGGGAACAGGTGAAGGTGGAAGTCAACCAGGAGGTGAAGACGGATAGCTTCTTTGAGGTGTATGAGAAGCATTGTGACTGGTAAAAACAGTTTGTTTATTCCCGCAGGCAACGAGGCAAGCGGCCGCGCTGGCGCGGATATCTGACAGTATAAAAGGGAGCCGGAAAACCGCAGGGGCAGCAGTTTTCCGGCTTTCAGTTTTTAGGAAAGCTTGGATGCTGTTAGACGGCGATAACTCAAAAATTTTCTCAGACAAAATTTTGAAGTATTCTTCTTTTGTAATAGCCTTTGCGTCCCGTCAGATTTTTTATCTCTATGTATTATATACATGGATTGAAAATCATTCCACAGCATACAGAGAGCATCCCACAGCAAATGGATGAACACGTTACTTTCTACAGCCGAGAAAAGAAAAAGGAAGCTGTTTATAAAGACAGCTTCCCGGCAATATCAAATTGAAGGAGGAATGTATGTATGGCAATGCAAATTAATGGAAACTATGATAATTCCAGAACTGACTACGCAGAAAGGGTAAAGGAAAAACAGGCCGCTGAAAGGGCGGAGAAGGCAAAGGAAGCAGAAAAAGCTGCAGAGGAAAAAGGACCAGCCAAACTGTCTGAACCGCAGGATGAATACATCAGCAGTGAAAAGTCAGGGAAAAAGCCTACCGGGCTGTACCGGGTGGGCCGGGACGAGAACGGCAACCAGAAAATCTTTTTTGAGGATCCGAAAGCTGCCCATGCAGATGGAAAGGAGGATCTAAAAGCCGCCCATCCGGATGAAAAGGAAGACTTGAAAGCAGATGGAGATCGTTCCAAGGAAGATGAAGACGGCAAAGGGCCGAAGGTAGGCGGGAACAGCCAAGGAAAGCCGGAAGAGATCTGTGTCGCCAATACGGACGCAGTTGAAAGGGAGATTAGAAAACTGAAGGAGAAAAAACAGCAGCTGGAACAGCAGATCCAGTCAGCTTCCGGAGATGAAAAGAAAATCCGGGAGCTGGAGAAAAAACTGGCGCAGGTAGAACAGGAATTAAGCCAAAAGGACAATGATACATACCGAAGGCAACATACTTCTTTTTCCAGAAAAAATGGTTAGCAAAATCATCCTAGACAGTCAACGGCAAGAGGAACAGGCTTCTTCTGCCGTTGGCAGTCCTGCCTGTCCTTGCTAGTAAGAAGCCAGAGCTGAAAGTGGACCGGATGATGTTGTGTGGGAAAGGACTACCATGATTACGAAGTATATCTGAAGGAAACTCAGGCGCAGCGGTGGTACAGAACGCCATAAACTGTTTGTGGGTCTTTGCAATTCGAAAAATCGGGATTCTCAGAAGGAAATATGAAATGCATAATAAATATCTTAAAATATTAAGCTGTATGGTTTTTGGAACCGGCGCTTTATTAGGATTGGCGAGGGGCAGCAGTATGCCATTCAAATCAATTCAGGAAGAAGTTACAGCAGAATACGATGTGGAGAGGAAAAATCAAGAAACAGAAAACACAGCCGAATTTGGCAATCCAAAGGAAGTGTTGGAGCATATTCCGATTACGTCAAATGTTGAAATTAAAGAAACAGGGGAGGATGGATTACAAATTGAATTTGAATTAGAGAATGTAGGGCTCTGCACTTTTGCTGCCAGCAAAGGAAATGAATTTGTTCTGCCGAATGAAGTTTTTGTAGATACCACCAAAATTGAATGGACAGCATCAACCGCAGATGGGGAATATATTTTTCCTTCTATGAGGGTTAATGAAGCTGGGGATATGTTTATGATAGATTGGGCATATAACGGATACTGTTTTGCTATTTATGGGAAGTCACCACAGGATACAAGTGATAGGGATATGGCCGGAAAGATTGCGTTAGCATTGATATATTACTCCGGCGGTTAAATATCAATGTATCTTGCCTGCCTAATCAATATCTAACCGCCGGAGTAATACAATTTATTTTGGATATGTTAGAAAATACAAAACCTACTGTATTTTTTGTCGGATATCTGACGTTGTTCCAGAAGCAATAACCAGCGTTTCTTGCTTCTGGAACAAGCAATCAAAAACTTTGCCATGTTGTGTTTTTCGTAACATTATTTCGCCAGCAGCATCATAATCTGGTTGCTCCTTGCCACAAATTTGCCCATTGCGTCTGTGGGCAGCGGGTGGTTGCTCAGCACAGCCAGGTCATAAAGCTGTTCGCAGAACAGATTCACATGCTCGGATTCCTTATTGTTTAAGATATACTGGACAAGGGCATGCTTTGCGTTCAGGACAAGGGTCTGGTCGCCGCCGAACATAGAAGCGTCCATCCCAGCCATGCCGTACATTTTCATCATGTCCTGCATCCTGCGCCCTTCTTCGGAAAGGGTGATGACGGAGGCAATCTCTGCGTTTTTCAGCTTTTCTACTGATACCTTTAAGTTCTCATTGTTCAGGGCTTTGCGGAAAGTTTCCGTCAGGCTGTCCTTGGCTTCTTTCAGTTCTTCCTCTGGGATATCCTCCTTCAGGGACTCTGTCAGGTCTGCGTCAATGCGGACAAACTTGATTTTTTCATTCCTGCGCTCTAACTGGGTGATGAAAGAGGTATCAATGTTGTGGTCCAAAATCACTGCGTCCATGCCCTGCTCTTTGAACATGTTAATATACTGGCCTTGCTGCTGGACGTCTGTGACATAGTAAACTGGCTTACGCGTGTCTTTATCTTCCTCCTCTGGGGTGTCAGCCCCGGCAGCGGTATCGGTATCAGCAGCGACGTTGTTTTCGGAAGCAGCATCTGTGGTTCCGTCAGCGTTTTCGGCTGCAGGCTCTTCCACTTTCAGGCAGTCCGGGAGCGTTAAATATTTGTCATCCAAGTTTTTAAAGAGGATGTAATCATTCATTTTGTCGCAGAACTTTTCATCCTTCAGGCAGCCGAACTTGATAAAGGGGCTGATGTCGTCCCAGTATTTTTCATAGGATTCTTTGTCAGTTTTGCACATGCCGCTTAACTTGTCCGCTACTTTTTTTGTAATATAATCGGAGATTTTCTTTACGAATCCGTCATTCTGCAATGCGCTCCGGGACACGTTCAGGGGCAGGTCCGGGCAGTCAATTACGCCTTTTAGCAGCATCAGGAATTCCGGGATGACTTCCTTAATGTTGTCGGCAATAAATACTTGGTTGTTGTATAGCTTAATCATCCCTTCAATGGAGTCGTATTCTGTATTGATTTTTGGGAAATACAGGATGCCCTTTAAGTTGAAGGGGTAGTCCATATTCAGATGGATCCAGAACAGGGGCTCCTTGTAATCCTGGAAAACTTTCCGGTAGAAGGTTTTGTATTCTTCATCGGTGCAGTCGTTGGGGTGCTTGCTCCAAAGCGGGTGGGTATCATTTAAGGGCACGGGGCGTTTGATGATTTTTGCCTTTTCCGTGCGTGGGGAAACTTCCACCTGCTCTTTGGTTCCGTCCTCGTTTTCTTTTTCCTCAAATTTAGCTTCTTCTATGATAGTTTCAATAACAGTGTCTTTTTCTGTTACCTCGCTGGCTGGGATGGTTTCATATTCAGGCTCAGCATTTTCTTTTTTCAGGAAAATGGGGGTGGGCATGAAGGAGCAGTATTTTTCAATGACTTCCCTTGCCCGGTATTCGTTGGCGAATTCCAAACAGTCTTCGTTGAGGAATAAGGTAATTTCAGTGCCTACGGTATCTTTGGAGCCGTCGGACATGTCAAATTCTGTCCCGCCGTCACATTCCCAGTGCACAGGCACGGCGTCTTTCTGCCAGGAAAGGGAATCAATGTGCACGGCGTCCGCCACCATAAAGGCAGAATAGAAGCCCAGCCCGAAATGGCCGATAATCTGTTCCTCGCTGGCCTTGTCCTTGTATTTTTCCAGGAAATCCGTTGCGCCGGAGAATGCAATCTGGTTGATATATTCCTCTACCTCGTCCCCGGTCATGCCAAGGCCGTTGTCGATAAATTTCAGGGTCTTTTCTTCTGGGTTTACTACAATCTGGATCTTTGGCTCAAAGTCCTGCGGAAGCTCGTATTCGCCCATCAGGTCTAATTTTTTTAGCTTGGTGATGGCGTCGCACCCGTTGGAAATCAGTTCCCGGTAGAAGATGTCATGGTCGGAATAGAGCCATTTCTTTATAATAGGGAAAATATTGTCGCTGTTGATGGAAAGGTTCCCATGTCTGCTGCTCATAATGATACACTCCTTTATCGTTTTATATGCAATAATGATAACCTGAAATAGATTGTAATACCCATTTTTTTAAAAGTCAATAGAAAATTAGCACTCTTTTTACATGAGTGCTAACAAAAAGGCGGGAATGCAGGAAAATCAAGGGGTTTGAGAATTATTAAAAGTTTATAAACTGGGTGGGATGAGGCTTTTTTGTGGGGAGGGCACGCTGCTGGCAGGGGATGGAGCCTAAAGCATTGTAATCTAGCAGTTACTGGCATAAAATAAGTGGCATAGCTTGAATATGTGCTTGTTCCATGATATATTGATTAAAAATGGCAATGTATGTAAGAAAGGAATTGAATTCGGACAGGATGGAGGGGTGTAAGTCCTGTTTGTGATGAAGAAGATGTAATTCTGGAAAATGTGCAGGAAATAAATTACAATGGAAAGAATCGGAGGGGAAAGTGGATGCAGTTGACACCTGAAGAAATTGCAGAGCAGCAAAAGAATGAGGAAAATACGAAGAAAAAATATATTACTCCAATTATTCAGGAAAGGTGGGGGAAAGAGAATCCTGACAACGTGATGATGGAATATTGTTTTACGGATGGCAGGGTAAATATTGATAGTGATAAAGTATCAAGGGGAGATAAGAAAAAAGCAGATTATCTCCTTCTGTATAAAGACAATATTCCTTTGGCATTGGTAGAAGCAAAGGGGATTGGACACAATGCGATGGAGGGTTATCAGCAGGTTCTTGCATATGCACAGATTTTGGAGATACCCTTTGCATATACGACAAATGGGTTTGATTTAGTCGAAGAGGATATGATTATCCATAAAAATAATGGAAGACTGAAAATGCAAGATTTCCCATGCCCAGAAGAACTATGGGAAAGATACATCAAAGAAAAGAATCTGACAGAGGATGAAATTAGATTAATGAACCAGCCTTATTATCTTGATGCGTCAAAGGCAAAACAAAAGAAACCAAGATACTATCAAAGGATTGCGATTAATAGGGTAATTGATGCAGTTGCACAGGGAAAGAGCAGGATGCTTCTTGTTATGGCAACGGGGACAGGCAAGACTTTTACCGCATTTCAGATTATATGGAGGTTATGGAAAAGCAAAGCAAAAAAGAAAATTCTGTATTTAGTTGACAGGAATGTACTTGCAGACCAAACTATGCAGAAAGATTTTAAGCCATTTGTAGACGCTGGCGTTATGGTAAAAATGAAAAGTGCAAACATAAAGAAGGATACTGCCTATGAGGTATATACAGCACTTTATCAACAGCTAAAAAGTAAGGACAAAGATTATTATAAGGAACTCCCTCCAGATTTTTTTGATATGATTATCGTGGATGAGTGCCATAGGGGCTCTGCTGATTTAGATTCTAACTGGCATGATATACTAAAATATTTTAGTTCTGCTACACAGCTTGGGCTTACTGCTACGCCGAAAGAAACGGAAGATGTGTCAAATATCAATTATTTTTGCTCAGAAACAGGCAACAAACCGTTATATACTTACTCATTGAAACAGGGCATTGAGGATGGTTTTTTGGCTCCTTACAGGGTTATTTCTGTGGAACTTAACATTGATAAAGAAGGATACAGGCCGCCGATTGGTAAATTGGATGTAGATGGCAATCCCATAAAAGATAAAGTTTACACACAAAAGGACTTTGACAGAATTATTACGGTGGAAGAAAGGCAGGAAACCGTTGCAAAGAGAATTACGGATTATATGAAGGAAAATAATTGCAGGTATGCCAAAACAATTGTGTTCTGTGAGAATATAGACCATGCGGATGCAATGGTTTTAAAACTGAAAAACCTCAACTCAGATTTGCTTCAGGAAAACAGCAAGTACATTATGAAGATTACTGGCGATGATGAAATCGGGAAGGCAGAACTGGAAAATTTTACGGACCCGAATACGAAATATCCTGTCATTGCAGTTACAAGTAGGTTAATGTCAACTGGTGTTGATTCAGAAACCTGTGAGTTGATTGTCTTGGATAAGTCCATTGGCTCTATGGCAGAATTTAAGCAGACAATCGGCAGGGGAACAAGAATTAATGAGAGCTTTACAATAGATGAGAAGAAAAAGAGCAAGCTACATTTCACGATTTTAGATTTCAGGTCAAATTACCATCAGTTTGAAGACCCGGAATTTGACGGAGAGCCTGTAGCAATTATGGAAGTTGAGGAGAATAGCCCATTTCCTAAAGGAAGCCCACAAAAAGAAACAGATGGGATGGGAGATAAGAAGGATAAGTACAATCCAAAAGGTCATATTCAAAAAGTAAAAGTGAATGGCGTGAATGTAACAATTGATGGGGAAGAGGTGCGTTATACGGATGAAAATGGAAACCTCGTGAAGCAGAATATGGATAGTTGTGTTAGAAATAATATTTTAGCTCAATATCCTACCTATCAGGATTTTTATGTTTCTTTTAAGGAATCGGAGGATAAGGATGGATTGGCTATGGGACTTCTGATAGAAAGAGGATATGTAAGGAAAGTTAGTACTGCGGTGGGTTATTATATTGATAAATTTGATATTGTTGGATTGGTGGGGTACAAGCAGCCACCAAAGTCAAAAGAAGAAAGGCTGCAGAATGTCTATGGTTCGGGGATTTTAGATGAATTAGACATTGAAAAAAGAGATATTATTGAAACTATTTTAAGCGAATATAAGACAGAGGATTTTTCAAAGCTGAAAGAACTTACAGTCTTTAACCTTCCTGTGTTTAAAGAAAAGGGTTATACGCCAATGAAGATACTGAAAAATGTATTTGGTGGAAAAAAGCAAAATTTTATTGAGTTAATGGAACAAATAGAAGAAATTTTATACTAAGCAGCAAGGAGAAATGAAAGGATGGCATTATCTACACTGATAAAAAGATTACAGGACATTATGCGTGGGGATGCAGGTGTTGGTGGGGATGAGCAGAGGCTGTCTCAGATTGTATGGATTTTATTTTTAAAGATATTTGATTACAAGGAAGAAGAATGGGAACTGACATGGGATGATTATGTTCCAATTATTCCAGAGGGATACCGTTGGAGGGATTGGGTAACGTCAACTTCCCAGAAAGAGCAGATGACAGGGGAAGAACTGATTGATTTTGTAAATAGCAGGCTATTTCGGGTCTTGTCGGGGGACTCTGTTAAGAATGAAAAGGGGGAAGATGTCTATCTTTTTACAAAGACAGACCGGGCATCCCTTATTGTGAAAGAGTTCATGAAAGAATCTACAAACTTCATGAAGAATGGGGTTCTCCTCAGGCAGCTTCTTAATATATTTGATGAAATTGACTTTTCCGATTATGACGAAAGGCATGCATTTAACGATATATATGAAACTTTGCTGAAGGGTTTGCAGAAGAACAATGGGGAATTTTACACACCAAGGGCGATCACATCATTTGTAGTAGATAAAGTAGACCCTAAGATTGGGGAGAAGGTGGCAGATTTTGCTTGTGGTACAGGTGGTTTTCTTGTGGATGCTCTTTATCATGTGGAAAATGCAGGTATCAAAGTGGAGGATTTGCCCAAGCTGCAACATTCTTTTTGTGGAGTGGAAAAGAAGCAGCTTCCCTATATGCTATGTACAACAAATATGTTGCTCCATGATATTGCAGAGCCTGATATCATGCACGACAATTCCTTAGAACAGGATGTAAGAAGATATACAGAAGATGATAAATTTGATGTTATCCTCATGAATCCCCCTTATGGCGGCTCAGAACTTGAAATTGTGCAAAAAAATTTTCCGGCAGAACTTAGAAATTCAGAAACAGCGGATCTTTTTATGATAGAGATTATGTATCGGCTTAATAAAAATGGACGGTGTGGGGTGGTTCTTCCAGATGGTTTTATTTTTGGCACGGATAACAGCAAAAGAGCTATTAAAAAGAAACTGCTAGAGGAATATAATTTGCATACAATTGTTAGGCTTCCTGGAAGTTGTTTTTCTCCATATACAGGTATTGCAACAAATTTACTTTTCTTTGATAGAGCGGAACCTACAAAGGATGTATGGTTTTACAGGTTTGATTTGCCAAACGGGCAGAAATTTTCTATGAAGAAGAATCCCATGACAAGGGAGAAAATGTCAGTTCTTGATGAGTGGTGGGAGAACCGTATCGAAATAAAAGATGAGAAGGAAGATAGTTCCTTGACAGAAACTTGGAAAGCGAAAAAAGTATCAGTGGAAGAAATTGTTGCCAATGATTATAGTTTAGACTTCTGCGGGTTCCCAAATGAAGAAAAAGTAATTCTTTCCCCGAAAGAAACAATAGACAACTTTAAAGCGGAAAGGGAAAGGCTTGAACGAAAGATGGATACAAAACTGCAAGAGATTATAGATATGCTGGGAGTGTAGTTATGGTGTTAGCAGAAGAGTTAAGGCAAGCAGTATTGCAAGCAGCATTGCAGGGAAAATTGACGAAACAGCTTGAAGCGGATAGTGATGTGGATGAAATGCTGGCAAATATGAAAAGAGAAAAAGGGAAATTGATTGCAGATAAGATAATAAAAAAAGAAAAACAAATGCCAGAAATTCAGGAAGAAGATGTTCTCTTTGATATTCCTAAAAATTGGAGATGGGTTAGGTTAGGAGATGTAGTGAAAACTATTACTGCTGGAGGGGATAAGCCCAAAATTTTTTCAAAAGAGAAAACAAAGTTGTTTTCTATACCTGTTATTGCAAATGGTGAAACTAATGATGGAATTTTAGGATATACAGATGAAGCAATTATAAAAGAGGAGAGCCTAACTGTTTCTGGACGTGGTACCATAGGATTTTCACTTGTTAGAACAGATCCTTATGTTCCGATTGTCAGATTATTAGTAATTACTCCATTAAAACAGACAAATTTATATTATATACAATGTGCCTTAAAGGTTTTGGTAGAAAATGGTATAGGAACGGCTGTTAAGCAATTAACGGTTCCAATGGTTCAGCAAAAGGTTATCCCTCTTCCTCCAATTGAAGAACAGCAAAGGATTGTTGATAAAATCAATGAGATTATGCCTATAATTGATGAATATGGGAAGATAGAAAAAAAACTGGAAATATTAAAGAAATCGTTCCCAAATGATATGAAAAATGCACTGCTTCAGGCTGCTATGCAAGGAGAATTGACAGAGCAGTTGGAGAGTGATAGCAGTGTGGATGAATTGTTGGAATCAATTAAACAAGAAAAAGAAGAATTGATTATACATAAGAAAATAAAAAGGGAAAAGCCATTACCAGATATTGAGGAAGAAGAAATTCCATTTGACATCCCTGAAAATTGGAGGTGGGTAAGATGGGGGAATTTAGCATATTCCATTCAATATGGTTATAATGCCCCTGCCCAAGAGATGGGAAAAATTAAAATGGTTCGTATCAGTGACATACAAAATAATTCGGTAAATTGGGATAGTGTTCCATATTGTGAAATAAAGGAGGAAGAAATAGGAACATATCTTTTGGAAAAAAATGATATTTTGTTTGCAAGGACAGGGGGTACAGTTGGAAAATCATTTTTAGTAGATGACCTTGTGGAAGATGCAATTTATGCAGGATATTTAATAAGGACAAGGTATAATGCCCAGTTGGTTCCTAGGTACTTAAAATTTTTTATGGAAAGCCAAGTATATTGGGTACAGTTGCAAAATGGGAAAACACAGGGATGCCAACCAAATTGTAATGGAAAGGCTTTATCAAAAATGATGATTCCGCTCCCGCCAGTGGAAGAACAGCAGAGAATAGTAAAAAGGTTGGATAAATTATTGCCATTATGCGAAGATTTGAAGGAAATGTAAGAATTTACTTTTAGGGGAAATAAGCTAAGAGATTAAGGGAGAGAATGAAATCATGGAGAGTGAAAAGCAAAAGAATTTTTTTGAAAGAGATATGCCTTTTTTAGAAAAATTTTTGTTGCCACCAGATGATTATGAAATTTTCAAGTTTGGCGGCAATTCATTAAAGGATGAAGAGCATGGAATTAGAATTATGCTTCAATATTTTTCTGCCTATTTCACAGAAAAACAGTTAAAAGAAAATATGGAACGCTACAATCTGCAAACAATGTTTGAGTTGGTGAAGAAATATTTTGTGAAAGAATTTAGCTATTCTGGTACAGCAATTGAATTGACAAACAGTTATCAGAACACCATTAATAGCTACATTTATAATGACATGGAAAATCCAGTATTTATACATATCGACGAATTATTTGAATCGACAGTAAGTTCATTTCTTCTGGCAATGTTGAAATGGTCGAAGGATTTTGATGATCTTAATATTTATGGGAACTGTTTCAGATATGTTTTATTTTTAATGAATGATGTATGCATATTTGGAGAAATGCAGGGTGAGAATGCAAATAAAGTGTTGCTAGAAACAGTAGACAAGGACATTCAGATATTGCAGCTTGCGGAGGATTGCTACTGGACGATTGTGGTTTTCAGCTTGGCTCATGAGATAGCTCATGCCTATTTAGCAAGCATTGGAAAGAAATATAGTGATAGGCATCCTGAAAAAGAAGAATATGATGCAGATATGATAGCTTATCATATTGTGTTGAAAATAATCATGGAGGAGCAAGAAAAAGACGTTGTACTGAAGGATTATACTTACATGGCGCCTATGATGTACATGGATTTTTTTGATTTATATTATTATACAGATAGGGTGCTGTATAAGACGGTTTTTTATGATTGGCAACATCCAACGCCGATAAAACGGAAAAACCGTTTGTTTGCTATTGTAAATAAAAGTGATTATGATTTCGAAACTGTGGATGGGAACCATTTGTATGGTGGTTTCTTGGATGTCTATGATGAATATAGGGATCAGCTTCTTTTGAAGATGGAAAGAGGGAAGTTAGATGGAATACTCCGCATAGAGGAGAGAGAATGTATTAAGGGAGAGAAAAATGACACGGAGAGAAGCAGATGAATATAATAATTTTTTAAAGAAGGAATTGGAACAGACATCACTGGAATATGGGATGGGGGAAGCGGTAGGTGATTATTTAGTAGATCATTTTATTACTGTGATACCAGAGGATGCGAGAAAAGGGATGGTATTTTTAGGAGAAAAATCGGCATCCTATAAGGCTGGAAATGTGAAAATAGATTTTAAAAAGGCGCTGATAGCAGGTTTGGAATTGGCATTATCTATAAGCGAGCCTGAAAATATTTTTAATTATATCCAATTAATGATCGCCTCTGCTTTTTTTATTGTGAAGTCTGTCAAGCGGGAAATTAGCCAGATGGAGTCTTGGATAGTTTATTGCCTTCATGAAAAAAATGCATATGGGACAGGGGTTGAAGAAGATAGTATTGTAAATGAAGTACAGGAATGGTATCAACAAAAAGAAGGGAAAAATTTGGAGTGTGATAGGATATGTGAGGCACTTAACTCTCTTTATGAGGGCAGGATAGTGGAGTTTAATAGCGGTAAAGTCTATTTAAGGGAAAAAGTCTTTGGTAAGGTTTCGTAACACAATTTGGATGGGAGTTTTTTATTTGTTCTATGTTTTCTGGAAACCATACCTGAAAAGTATATACATCCATTATTAAAGAAGTATTTGCATAATTTTGGCATACATACTAGAATAATAATAGGTTTTTTAACGGTGTAGAAAAAGATTGATAGAAAGGACGTATGGAACATGAATGTGGTAAGGGAAGAAGAAATCTATACCATGAAAGATATTTATGCTCTGCCAGATGGAGAACGGGCAGAGTTAATTGATGGAGCTACATATTATATGTCACCCCCAAGTACAAAACGTCAAAGGGTGCTCAATTTTTGGGAACAGAAAGGAGCCAGAAAAAGATGTGGATGTTACTGTTAGGCATGCTTCTGTTTGGGACAATTGGCGGCATAATTTATCTGTCCAGCAGGTTTGCCAAGTTTTCTTTAATACAGAAGGCGGCAAAAAGGAGGAAATGGGTCCGTTTTGTCTTAGGGCTTGCCTGTGTGTTGGCAGTTACCCTTAGCACAGGGGCGGCTTTTGGGGCAATCAATGGGGAGCTTTGCATCCTGCATTTGGTGTTTTTTTGGCTGGTTTGTGATGGAATTGGCAAGCTGGCGGGGAGGAAGCGCAAAGGCAGCAGGGAGAACGGGCCAGATGTGCCAGATTACGTTGGAACCAGTAAGGAGAAGGGAGTTCCAAGGTATTATGCTGGGGCATTTGCATTAGGGATTACCGTAGCATATCTGGCCTGCGGCTGGTTTTTCGCCCACCATGTATCCCGGACAGCATACACGCTGGCAACAGAAAAGGATGTGGGGAGCTTACGCATTGTGCAGATTGCAGATTCCCATGTGGGGAATACCTTCAGTGGGGAAGGGTTCCTTACGCATGTACAGGCTATCCAGTCAGAACACCCAGATATTGTGGTGATTACAGGGGATTATGTGGATGACGATACTTCAAAAGAGGATATGGTAGCAGCGTGTGAGGCTCTTGGCACGCTGGAAACGACTTATGGCGTTTACTATGCATTTGGGAACCATGACAAGGGATATTATGGCTCAGAATACCGTGGTTACAGCGGGGATGATTTGGTTGCAGAGCTTAAGAAAAATAATGTGGCAGTTTTGCAGGACGAAACCGTATTGCTAGGCGACGGTTTTTGCCTGATAGGCCGTCAGGACCGTTCTGAGAGCCAGCAGGGTGGCCGGACGTCTATGGAAGAACTGGTGGAAAATTTGGATGCTGGAACCTATAGCATTGTGCTGGACCATCAGCCCCATGACTATGATGCACAGGCTGCAGTGGGCGTGGATTTGGTGCTGTCTGGGCATACCCATGGCGGGCAGCTATTTCCCTTTAACCATATGGGGGAATGGCTGGGGCTGGATGATAAAACCTATGGCTTGGAACAGCGCGGGGGCACAAATTTTATCGTTACCTCTGGCATTTCCAACTGGGCCATCCAGTTTAAGACTGGCTGCAAGGCAGAGTATGTAGTAATTGACGTGAAGGGAAATCTTCTGTAATATGAAAGGGATTTCCGATACATAGGAAAATCAGGGATTCCCTTTGGCATACTGTAGGTTCGGGAAAGAAAGGATGAGATTCGGAATGGATACTGCAAGCGCAAGCAAATTTTTAAGTTTGATACTCCGGCACAAGCCGGAAACAATTGGCATTTCCTTGGATGAGCATGGCTGGGCAGAGGTGGACAGGCTTATTGCAGGAATAGCAAAGACAAGGGAATTTAACATGGGGCTGCTGGAGGAAATTGTCAGGACTGACAACAAGCAGCGTTATTCCTTTAATGGGGATAAGACCAGAATCCGGGCAAACCAAGGCCATTCCATTCCAGTGGATGTGCAGTTGGAGCATGTGGAGCCGCCAGAATTCCTATGGCATGGGACAGGAGAAAAATACGTGGCCTCTATCAAAAAGACTGGATTAATCCCGAAAGGCCGCCTGTATGTGCACCTTTCCAGCGACCCAAAGACAGCAAGGGACGTAGGGCGAAGGCATGGGAAGCCCGTGGTATGCCGTGTACTGGCTGGCAGGATGCAGGAGGAAGGCTGCCCCTTTTTCCGTTCCAAAAACGGGGTATGGCTGACGGAAAAAGTCCCAGCAAAATATCTGGAACTGGTACAGAACACATAGGAATGGAGGCTTTTACAATGAGCATGGATTTAAATTCCTGGAAATACAAAGAGGGGGCTGCCCTCTGTACGACCCCCAGGTCCCGGCAAGGTCTGATTCCTGGACAGACCAGTGACAGCCCATAGGCGGCAGATAAGGAGTGGAGCAAGGTTATGTCAGGACAAATCAAAGGGAGCATGGTATCGGGCAATCCAGCATTTCGTGGCAAAGCTCCATATGGGGGTAGCGGGGGTGGCATGGGCGACCCTGATTGCGCAGGGGATTTCCGCGCTGCTTTCTTTCGGGTTCCTGATGCGGAAATTAAAGGGGATTGAAACGGAAGAATTCCGCCGTTTTGACAAGGCTTTGCTGAAAAACATGGTAAAAGTGGCAATCCCTACCATTGTGCAGCAGTCCATTGTGTCGGTAGGGATGGTGCTGGTCCAGTCCGCCGTCAACCAGTTTGGCTCTGCTTTTTTGGCAGGGTATACAGCCGCAACGAAAATCGACGGGATTGCCATTGTGCCCATGGTGGCCGTGGGAAATGCGGTTTCCACCTATGTGGCCCAGAATATGGGCGCAAGGAAGCCGGAACGGATTGGGCAGGGCTACCGGATCTGCCTTGCCATGGCGGCTGGCATCGGGCTTTTGATTGCCTTGCTTCTGCATTTTACAGGGACTGGCTTTGTAGGGCTTTTTTTGGATTCAGAGTCCAGCAGCGAAGCCATAGCCGTCGGGGCTCAGTACCTTAGCATTGTTTCCCTGTTTTATTTTATGATGGGGCTTATGAATGTCAGCAACGGGGTGCTCCGGGGTGCGGCGGATATGGGATGGTTTTTGTCCTGCAGCCTGTGCAACTTAGGGGTCCGGGTAGGGCTTACCTACCTTTTGGCGGAAGCCACCCATGGGATGGTAATTATGTGGGCGAACCCTGCGGGATGGGCAGTGGGGCTTGTGATAGCGGTGTTCCGGTACTTCCAGGGGGGATGGAGGGGGAAGGAGACTATCAAACAATAGGCATCTACTGTGCCCTTTTGAAATATTTCCAAAAATCAACCGTCCCTCGCAGATCCTCCTCATCTTCAAACAAATCCAATGCTTTCCCAACCTCAATCGCAAAGTCCACGTATGCATTTGCCCGTGCCGTCACCACATTCCCTGCCCTTATGCAGTCTGCATCTGTGCTGTGGGTGGAAGGGATGCCTTCCAAAATCCCTGCTTGCTCCAAGATATCCACGCCAGCGCAGATGCCGGCAACCAGCGTTCCTTGCTGGTGCAGCTTCTTTACGGTTTTAAGCACTAAATCCGTTTCAATCTGCCGTACCATCCCGCCCGGCACAATAAAACTCCTGACATCCCCGCAGCCGGCTTCGCTTAAAGGCATGTCAGCATGGATGGAATACCCTTCCATAGATTTTATGTCAGGCTTTTCCGTGAAGCAAAACAATACTTGGCTATTGGTATATTGTAAAAAATAGTTCAGGATGACAATTTCATAAATACAGCAGCCGTCATATAACAAAACAATATCTTTCATAATCTTTTCCTCCATTCTGCATCCAGTTTACCATATCAGCCTCCCAGAAGCAACCCTCCATGCCAGCCCCAAAGGCAAATGTCTGGACGGGCATCCAATATTATGTTATACTGCCAAATCTGTGGAATAACAATAAAGGCAAAGAAAGGCGGCGGGCTATTGTCAAAAAATAACTATCAGATTGTATACCCATAACTTACGATACGGTAGCTTTCTGCGTTCAATGGATCTACGATATTGTGCTTACGGTTGAGGCTGTCGCAATCCTGATCTGCAAAAAAAATCAATAGTGAAAACTAATGAGGCTGTTGCAAAATAGCTGTTATATACAAGATTATGTATGTAAGAAAGGATTTTTTATCCTGGATTTCACTTATTCATGGAAGCAGGGACTAATAATGAATGATTTGTTGGAACTTATTATTTTCGTTTTGTTTATTTTAGGCGGTAGCTGTTCAGTGGCAGGCGCATGGTGGTGCAGAAACAAGAAGAAACAGAATGTAAACGAACATCAGGGCAGTAAATAGCAAAACCTCACACCTATTTGCCCGTGCCGCCACCACATTCCCTGCCTAGGCAGGGGTGGAAGATGATTACTGCTGCCTGCCCCTTGGCTTTGTATGGGATTTTACCGTAATCCTGAAGCTGCTTTACCATATGGGGCAGGCTCTGGCAAGTCTATTTTTCAGGACAAATGGCTGGACGGTACTCCGATTCTATGTTATACTGTCCCATGATAATTTATGTATTGCGGTTCTGGCGCCTGGGCGTCGCAGTGCCTTATATGCAGCAGTTGCAGGGATGATGGATCAGCAGAAGGACGGACATTGATGAAAGTAAGCATACGGAAAATAAGTGAGGTTACAGGGTTTTCGCCAGCCACAGTTTCAAATGCCCTGAACCGGAAAAAAGGGGTAAATGCCCAGACCTCAGAGCGTATTTTAAAAGTTGCAAAAGAACTGGGCTACCGGGCAGAAGAACGGATAAAGAAAATCAGGTTTGTCATATTCCGGAGGAATGGGCTGATTATTGATGACAGTACCTTCCATCCGGCAGTGATTGAAGGGGTGGAGCATCAAGCCAAGAGCATGGGGTATGAAACGGTGTTCTGCCATGTGGATATTAATGATGGGGATTACCGGATGCAGATTGATGAAATTCTCTCAGACACGGAAAGCGCCATCGTGCTGCTGGGGACGGAAATGATGGAAGAAGATTTAGAGCTGTTTGCCAATGCAAAAAATAAGATTGTGCTGTTGGATGGGTGGAGCGACCGGCATTTTTTTGACAGTGTGCTAATCAGCAATACAGATTCAGCTGCAAAAGCAGTGGAATACCTGATTGGAAAAGGGCATAAAAGGATTGGCTACATACAGGGTGATTTCCGGATTCAGGCTTTCCGGTACCGGGAAATCGGTTACCAGCGGGTCATGGGGAAGTACCAGCTTCCAATCTGCCCAGACCATATTGCAAGGGTAGGGACGCGGATTGAAACCGCTTATGAAGGGATGAAGGAATACCTCCGGCAGGTGCCGTCGCTCCCTACAGCCTTTTTTGCAGATAATGACCTGATTGCAATCGGTGCAATGCAGGCGTTGAAAGAATGTGGCTACGATATCCCTAAAGATGTATCCGTGGTGGGGTTTGACAACCTTTCTTTTGGGATGGTGTCGAACCCGCCCCTTACCACAATCCATGTATATAAACATGAAATGGGGGAGCTTGCTGTCCGGGAGCTGGTACAGGCAATCGAAGACCCCAAAAAAGTAAAAGCGAAAATACAGGTTTATACCGATTTCGTGGAAAGAGGGAGCGTAAAAGAATTATCTTAAATTCAAATCATTTGGGACAAAAGGCAGAGGCATAGCAAGTTGATATGCTGTATTTGCACCAAAAAGGCGGGCACGGCAGCCCTGGATCTAGGCTGCTGTATCCGTCTTTTCATTTTAATCTGATATAAATTTTTATATTAACGTTTATATATCAAAACATTCTAAATATAAGATGCAGCAGAGACATCTTTTACTTTCGTCAAATTCCTCTTGTATATTTTGCATAGTTTTGCAATCGGAAAAATGTGAAATATAAACAAAATTATGATTTTATATAAAATATTTATATAAATGTTTATAATATAGGCTATCAACGAAACAGCAGCACATAGGATTGCAACAGAAAGGAAGAAAAGAAATGGCAACAATCAAATTGGGGTTCGCCCCCACAAGGAGGAGCATTTTCAGTGCGCCGGACGCAATTAAGTACCGAAAGCTGACCGCAGACAGGCTGAAGGAATTAGGAGATTGATGGCCTGTTCCTACCCCACTGCAATTTTGGCACCGAGTATCTCTGCGCAAGGCTGGCAAAGGAACTGGACGTGCCTGTCCTGTTATGGGGGCCGTTGGATGAACGGCCGGAGGAAAACGGCGAAAGGCTCCGGGATACCCAGTGCGGCTTGTTTGCAACGGGGAAGGTTTTGCGCAGGTTCCGTGTTCCATTTACCTATATGACAAACTGCAGGCTCAACGATCCGGTATTTGAACGGGGGCTTAGGGATTTCCTTGCCGTGTGCAATGTGGTGAAAACATTCCGCAATATCAGGATTCTCCAGATTTCTACTAGGCCTTTTGATTTTTGGACAACCATGTGCAACGAAGGGGAGCTCCTTGAAAAATTCAACATCCAGCTATCCCCCATCCCAATGACGGAGCTGACAGAGGAAATCAAGGCAGTCAAGGAAGAAAAGGGCAAGATGGCATCCATGGTTTCCTATATCAAGGAATATATGGAAATTAAAATTAAGGAAAATGAGGTGGAAAATGTAGCTGCCCTTGCCGTTGCCATGGAGCAGTTGATTGACAGGTATGGCGCTGGCGGCGAAGGCATCCGCAATTGCAGTATCAAGGAGTGGGGCAGCGGCGTCTATCCCAACGAAAGAGGAAGTCATGCAGGCAGTGTTCTGAACCGTTTGCTTAGAGGAACAGCCGCTTGGGGCTGCCATGCGCCAAACAGCAAGGGCTTGCGCTCGGGCGGTTTGCAATAAGAAAGGGATAGCATATGGAAGAAAAATATATAATCAGCATAGACCAGAGCACACAGGGCACAAAAGCGCTGCTGTTTGACGGGAGCGGGACGCTGGTGAAGCGGGCAGACAAGCCCCACAGGCAGATTGTGAATGAAAAGGGCTGGGTGTCCCATGACCCCATGGAGATTTACCAGAATGTTATTTCTGTGGCAGGGGCGCTGACGGAAGGGATTGACCGGGCAAAGGTGGTTGGCGTGGGCATCAGCAACCAGAGGGAAACATCCCTTGCTTGGGAAAAAGATACTGGGAAACCCCTTGGGGATGCAGTCGTGTGGCAATGTGCACGTGCGGCGGAAATTTGTGAGCGTGTGGAAAAATCCGGCATGGGCGAAAGCATCCGCCAGAAAACAGGGCTGAACCTGTCCCCTTATTTTCCAGCGTCGAAAATTGCGTGGATTTTGGAACATGCCGATGGGGCAAAGGAACAGGCCGGCAAAGGGAACATTTGCCATGGGACAATGGATAGCTGGGTTATTTATCAACTGACAGGGCATAAATCTTATAAGACAGATTATTCCAATGCGTCTAGGACCCAGCTATTCAATATTTTTGACTTGGAATGGGATGGGGAAATCTGCGCAGCCTTTGGCATTGACCCACAAAATTTAGCGGAAGTCTGTGATTCAGATTCAGATTTTGGGGAAACCGATTTTGAAGGCCTGCTCCCCCATCCAGTCCCAATCCACGGGGTCCTGGGGGATTCCCATGGTTCCCTGTTCGGGCAGGGCTGCCTGCATCCGGGGATGATAAAAGCAACTTATGGGACAGGTTCTTCCATTATGATGAATATTGGGAAACAGCCCGTGTTAAGCACCCACGGCGTAGTGACCTCCCTTGCATGGAAGATTGGCGGGAAAGTAGATTATGTGCTGGAGGGGAATCTGAACTATACAGGCGCAGTCATTACATGGCTCAAGGATAGCCTGAAATTAATACAGTCCCCCGGGGAAACAGAAGCATTGGCAAGGGAAGCCCTGAAAGAAGATTCCCTGTACCTTGTCCCGGCGTTTACAGGGCTGGGCGCACCCTATTGGGACAGCCATGCGGCGGCGGCCATCTTAGGCATGACAAGGACCACAGGGAAAGCAGAACTTGTCCGGGCGGCGGTAGAATGTATCGCCTACCAGATTGCAGAAGTTGTGGAGGCCATGAGCGAAGATGCCGGAATAAAAGTGGATGAGCTGCGTGTAGATGGCGGCCCTACCAAAAATGAATACCTGATGCAGTTTCAGAGTGATATTGCAGCAGCAATAGTACAGATTCCTGACGCAGAAGAATTGTCCGGCATCGGGCCTGCCTATGCGGCTGGCATTGCCCTTGGCTTATGGGATGAAAGCATTTTTGCAAAACTGAAACGGGTGAAGTATGAGCCAAGCATGGAGGAAGGATTGCGGGAGCAAAAATGCAGGGGGTGGAAAGAAGCAGTATGGAAAGTCCTGGCAAAAGGCTAAGGAGGGGAATTTTAAACCTTCCATAGGAATTATCTTGGTGATCCTAAGGCCCAATCCTCGCGGTAGGGGATTGGGCCTAATATGATTAATCCGGCGGTTAAATATATACAAAATGGGAAAAATGTATAAAAAACCCAAAAAAACACCAGAAATATTGTACAAAATATTTGCGTTAATTATTTCACAATGCTATACTATGGGGGAAACAACTAAAGTGAGAGCCAAAAAGCATCTGCGGCTATGCAGATGCAGAAGCAGCCAGCCCAGCATTGCATGGGTAATACGTTCCATCATATAAGGAGGAGAAGGATTGGAAACAAAGGACCAAAAGGTACTGGATGAAATTTTAAAATCCCATGGCTACGATCCGACGGCAGTCATTGCCATTATGCAGGACATCCAGAAAGTATACCGTTACCTGCCGGAAGAAATGCTTTGCTATATTGCAAAAAAACTGCATCTGAGCGAAGCGAAAGTGTATGGGGTGGCAACTTTTTATGAAAATTTTTCCTTGGAGCCAAAAGGGAAATACATCATTAAAATCTGCGACGGGACGGCCTGCCATGTGCGCCAGTCCACAGCTATTTTAAATGAAATCCGCAGCCTGCTTGGGGTGACGGAGGAAAAGCCCACCACAGAGGACATGATGTTCACCGTAGAAACGGTGTCCTGCTTAGGGGCCTGCGGGCTTGCCCCGGTCTGTACCGTCAACGACGTGGTGCACCCTGCCATGACCCCGGAGAAAGCAAGGGCATTGGTCCAGGAGTTAAAGGAAGGCGCCATGGACGGAGAGGAGGCCGCAGATGAGGATTAATACACGGGAAGAATTAGAAGCCAGGAGGAAAGAGTATGCCGCTTCCTTAAAGACCCAGAAAAAGCAGATCTTAATCTGCGCTGGAACCGGGTGCGTGGCAGGGGGTTCGCTGGACATATATGCGCGCCTGCAGGAAATTATGATGGCGCGTGGCATCAAATGTTCCCTGAAGCTGGAAAAAGAGCTCCACGGCGACAGCGTAGGCCTGAAAAAATCCGGCTGCCATGGGTTCTGTGAAATGGGCCCGCTGCTCCGGATTGAGCCGGAGGGCATTTTGTACATAAAAGTAAAGGCAGAGGACTGCCAGGAAATTATCGAAGAAAGCATTGTGCATGACCGTGTCATCAGCCGCCTTGTATACCATGACGGGGAGGGGACGCCTTATGAAAAACAGGAAGATATCCCCTTCTATAAGCAGCAGACCCGTGTGGCGTTAGAGGACTGCGGGCGCATCAATGCAGAGTCCATCAAGGAATACATCGCAGTGGGCGGTTACAGCGCAGTTGCCAAAGCGCTGTTTGACATGACGCCCCAGCAGCTTGTGGAGGAGGTATCAGAAGCGTCTTTGCGGGGCCGCGGGGGCGGCGGGTTCCCCACCGGGCGGAAATGGTCCCAGGTGCTGGCGCAGGACGAGGAAGTGAAATATGTGGTCTGCAACGGGGACGAAGGGGACCCGGGGGCATTTATGGACCGGAGCATGATGGAAGGGGATCCCCACCGTGTCATTGAAGGCATGCTGATTGCCGGGATTGCCACTGGGGCGCATTACGGCTATATTTATGTGCGGGCAGAATACCCCTTGGCGGTGGAACGCCTGCAGACTGCCATCCATAAAGCAGAGGAAAAGGGGCTGTTAGGCAAGAATATCCTTGGTTCCGGTTTTGATTTTGAGCTGAAAATCAGCCAGGGGGCAGGGGCGTTTGTCTGCGGGGAAGGCTCTGCGCTGACGGCGTCCATTGAAGGGAACCGGGGCATGCCAAGGGTAAAGCCGCCCCGTACCGTAGAAAAAGGGCTTTTTGAAAAGCCAACCGTCTTAAACAACGTGGAAACCTACTGCAACGTGCCCCCAATTATCAGCAAGGGCGCAGCGTGGTATAAGACCATAGGGCCGGACAAAAACCACGGGACCAAGGCGTTTGCCCTTACCGGGAATGTCATGAACACCGGGCTGATTGAAGTCCCTATGGGGACTACCCTGAGGGAAGTGATTTTTGACATTGGCGGCGGCGTCAAAGGGGGGTCCTTTAAGGCAGTGCAGATTGGCGGGCCTTCCGGCGGGTGTCTGTGCATCAACCCCTCGGAGGATCATCTGGATTTGCATTTGGATTTCGATTCCCTGAAAAAAGTAGGGGCAATGATTGGCAGCGGCGGCCTTGTGGTAATGAACGACAAAAGCTGCATGGTGGAAGTGGCGCGGTTTTTTATGAATTTTACCCAAAACGAGTCCTGCGGGAAATGCATCCCCTGCCGGGAGGGCACCAAGCGTATGCTGGAGCTTTTGAACGACATCTGCGAAGGCCGGGGGACCATGCAGCATATCACGCTGCTGGAAGAACTGGCAGAAACCATTTCCGCAACGGCTCTCTGCGGGCTTGGGAAAACTGCGGCGTCCCCGGTAGTAAGCACCATGAAATATTTCCGGGAAGAATACCTTGCCCATGTGGTGGACAAAAAATGCGCGGCAGGCCAGTGCAAAGCTTTAGTGAACCTTACGATTGACCCAGAGCTGTGCAAGGGCTGCAGCAAATGCGCAAAACTTTGCCCGGTAGGGGCAATTTCCGGCGAAATTAAGAAACCATTTACCATAGACACGGCAAAATGCATCAAGTGTGGGGCCTGCAAGGAAGGCTGCAATTTCCACGCAGTAAAAGAAGTGTAGGAGGGCGGCCGACATGGAAAAATATATGATAATTGACGGGGAGCGCGTGGCGTTTTCTGATGAAAAAAATATCCTTGCAGTCATTCGGAAGGCAGGGATTATCTTACCGACATTTTGTTATTATTCCGACTTATCCATTTATGGGGCCTGCCGGATGTGCGTGGTGGAGGACCAGTGGGGCGGCATTATTGCATCCTGCTCCACGCCGCCCAAGCATGGCATGGAAATCCATACCAACACGCCCCAGCTTTATTACCACAGGAAACGGATTCTGGAGCTGCTGTTAGCGGCCCATTGCCGGGACTGCACCACCTGTGAAAAGAATGGGAAATGCAAGCTGCAGGAATTGGCGACACGGTTTGGGATTCCTGGGGTACGGTTTGAAAATACCAACCCCATCCGTCCCATTGACACCTCCTCCAAGGCAATCGTAAGAAACCCAAACAAATGCATCCTTTGTGGGGACTGCGTGCGGGTGTGCAGCGAAATACAGCATGTAGGCGCCATTGATTTTGCCCACCGGGGTGCGAAAATGGAGATTTCCACTGCCTTTGGCCGGGACATTGCAGACACCAACTGCGTGAGCTGCGGCCAGTGCGCGGCTGTCTGCCCCACCGGGGCTATCACCATTAAGCGGGACAGCCATGACGTATGGGAGGCCATCCATAACCCCAAAAAGCGGGTGGTTGTCCAGATTGCCCCGGCAGTCCGGGTTGCCATTGGGGAAGCCTATGGGTACGAGCCAGGGGAAAATACCATTGGCAAGCTGGTGGCGTCCCTGCGGCGGCTGGGGGTGGATGCGATTTTTGACACCTCCGTAGGCGCAGACCTGACTATTATGGAAGAATCGGAAGAACTGCTGGAAGCGCTGGAAGAAAAAGGCAGGGAGTATCCCCTGTTTACTTCCTGCTGCCCGGGCTGGATCCGGTTTGTGGAAACCCAGTACCCCCACCTGATGAAATATGTGTCCACCTCCAAATCCCCTATGGAAATGTTTGGGGCAGTCATCAAGGAGTACTATAAGAAACAGGACAAAAAAGAGGGGAAAGAAACGGTATCTGTGGCAATTATGCCATGCACGGCAAAGAAATTCGAAGCTTCCCGGGAAGAATTTAAGCGGAAAGGGATCCCGGATGTGGATTACGTCTTAACCTCCGAAGAAGTCATTGCCATGCTGCAGGAAATCGGGATCCGGTTTGACCGCTTGGAGCCGGAAGCCTATGATATGCCATTTTCCATCTTTTCCGGCGCAGGGGTGATTTTTGGGGCTACCGGCGGCGTGACGGAAGCTGCCGTACGCCGGGTAGTGGAAGACAAGAGCCCCAAGGCGCTGAAGGAAATTGAATTTATCGGCCTGCGGGGCATGGAGGGGGTAAAAGTATGCGAGCTGCCTTTTGGGGAGCGGACGCTCCGCATTGGCGTTGTCAGCGGCCTTGGAAATGCGGACTGCCTGCTGCAAAAGATTGAGCGCGGGGAGGAGCAGTTTGATTTTGTGGAAGTGATGGCATGCCCCGGCGGGTGCGTAGCCGGCGCAGGGCAGCCCTTCGCCCGTTCCACTGAGAAGCGGATGCGGGCCGAAGGCCTTTACAAGAATGACAAAGCCCTCCAGATTAAGCGCAGTGAGGAAAACCCGCTGGTGGAAACCCTCTATGGTGACCTGCTGAAAAACCGGGAGCATGAACTTTTGCATGTGGAGTACAGGAAAGAGTAGGGAAGGGCAAAAAGCATGGAGATGGGGAAGAAGCAGTAATAGGAAATTGTAATGACGTGATTTTAAACCGCATTATGGATTTGTAAGGGGGTATTGTAACCTGTCAGGCGGCAGGGATACTGCAAACTGCAGCCACAGAGGATTTAGGGCTTCCCCTTGGCATGAGTCCCTTGCATATAAATCTGCAGATGAAGAAAAAGTCTTGCTTGATGCCCAAGGGTTGACATATAGCGCTTCATCTGGGAAAGCATCCTGTGAAGCACATGGATGCCGGGAGAGAATCATATCTTTGAAATGAGTATTGAGAATACTGAAGGAGGCGTAAGGGGGCTGCGTCAGCGGATGGCAAGGCGGCAGCCCCCTTACGCCTCCTTCAGAAATTGTGGCTTAAGCTTCACTTCCAGCCCCTTCCAGTTCCAGCCTTCCCATCTCAGAAAATTCTTTCCGTATCACGGCAATGCTGATAAAGAACGCCAGCACGTCAGCCACCGGGGCAGAATACAGAATCCCGTCCAGCCCAAAGAATACAGGCAGCACCAGAATCAGCGGAATCAGCAGCAGCACCTGCCGGGAAAGGGACAGCAGGATTCCCTTCATAGGTTTCCCAATGGCTGAAAAGAAGCTGGCTGAGAGCATCTGCACATTGTTTATAATTACCATCATCAGGAAAATCCGCATAAAACGCACCGTAAATTCCATATACAGCCCATCCCCGGAGCCAAACAGGGAAATAATCTGCTCTGGGAGGAACTGGAACGCCAGGAACGAAAGGACGGACATCACAAAAGAGCATTGGATTTCCAGCTTGTACAAAGCCTTTACCCGCCCATACTGTTTTGCGCCATAGTTAAACCCAAGGATCGGCTGGGAGCCTTGGGCAAACCCCACAAGCACGCCAATGACGATAGAATTTACCTTCATGACAATGCCTGCGCCGGAAAGGGGGATTTCAGGGCCGTATATGGACTGGCTTGCCGTAATGGGTCAGGGAGTTGTTCAGCACAATCTGCAGCAAAGTAATTGCTAATTGGTTTAAGCTGTTGCTGATGCCAAGGGAGGCAATTTCCATGCATTTTACAGGGGAAAGGCTGAAAAAATCCCTGCCCAGCTTTACCGTCTGGAAACGGAACAGATACAGCAGGGCAACCAAAAAGGAGAGCGCTTGGGAAATGGTAGTAGCCCAGGCTGCCCCTGCAACCCCCATGCCGAACCCAAAGATAAAAATGGGGTCTAAGACCGTGTTTACCACTGCCCCGATTACCATGCATGCCATGGAATACTTTGGGCTGCCGTCCGCCCGGATAATGTTGCTTAAGACGTTGGTGAGGAGCAGGAACGGGATGCCGATGCCCGTAATCCGCACATAGCTGTGGGCGTAAGGCAGGATGGTGTCCGTCGCCCCGAAGGCATACAGCAGGGGATCCAGGAAAAGCTCTGCCACAAGGCAGATGGCAAGGCCAAACCCAGCCGCCATCCAAAACATATTCCCTACGCACTGCCGTGCTTCTTTCACATTCCCAGCCCCTAATTCCAGGGAAAACTTAGCCGCGCCGCCAACCCCTACCAAAAGGGCAGCGGCAAGGCAGATCGTAGTAATGGGGAAAGCCACGTTGGTGGCCGCATTTCCAAGATACCCTACCCCCTGCCCAATGAAAATCTGGTCCACAATGTTGTACAGGGAGCTTACAACCATGGCAATAATGGAAGGGATAGCGAATTTCCTTAACAGGACGGGTATTTTTTCGTATCCAAGAGGATTTTCTTTCATTTGTATCATTACCTTCTTTCTATATAATGGTATTTGTTGATTTTAGTCCAAAACAAAGGTCTTGTCAAATGGTTACTGTATTTTTCAGCCAGGGCGGGGCAAAAGATTTTTCATTGCCAAACGCTTTTAGAGCCGTTATAATAGTTGTATGAAATTGGCAGGATGCCGGAGGATGGTTTTGGGTCTGGCAGGGGAAAAAGCGTTTTATACCACAGGAAAGGCAGTTTTATGGATATGGTAGCCCAGTTATGGATGCTGAAACAGATTTACCAGGACGAAAATAGATATTTTGATGAAGCAAGCGGGCAATGGCTTTACCGCATCCCCAAAACAATTCCCCCGGAGGATTTGGAAGCATTGAATGCCGCGGGGCATGGGCCGAACCAGATGTTCCTTCCAAGCCATGGCAAGGTTTTGGAGGAGCTTGCCCGCCGCTCTGCCGCATGGAGCCTGCAGGAAGCCGCCAATGCATTTCTGGCTGGGCTGTGGTCGGCCCCGTTCCTGTGGCAGTCAGCGCTGACGGCAAAAGTATTGGCAATGGGAATCCCGCCCCATAGCCACGAGCCTTTTGGGAATTCTGCGGATACCTGCGCAGTCTGCGGGTGCCTGGAACGGGCGGTGGACGTGGCGCAGGAATGGTATTTCTGCATGACGGAGGGAACCCCTTTGGACGGGGATCCATCCGGCAATGTCCTTGCGTTGCGGGAAATGGAAAAAATGGGGAGCCGCCCCATGCCTGTGGATTATGATGTGTGGACCTTCCGGGCGGTTTTGGCAGTCATCCGCTCTATGCCGCCCCATGCAAGGTACAGCAAAGTCCGGGATGCCCTCTGGAAGGAAAAGCTGCTGCCTACATCTAAGAAATGGGTATATGGGAAACTCCTGGAAACCCTTTCATTCCTGGGGATTCTGGATACGGAGGAATACCCGGGGATGGCAGTGTCCTTTACCCCTTACTGGAAACGGGAGGAACGCCCAAATGTCCGGGTGGAGGTGCAGGCGCCGCTGGCATGGTGGGATTCTTCCATTGGAATCCATGAAGGTGTTTTGGAAAAAATTTTCCCATGGATAGACATATCCCCAGTGGATTTGGCAAAGCGGCCAACGCCTATGCCTCCGCTGTGCCGGACAGTTACGGGGTGCTTGGAGCAAAAACGGGCGCCAAGGAAATCTTACCCGAAGTCGCCGGATGCAGGGAAAGGCCCGGCAAGGGCAGGGGACGTCTATGCCGTCTGTATCCGGGAAGGGGTGTGGGTTACCATTTACTGCCACAGGATTGAGGGGAACAAGGCAGTGGTGGAATTTTTGGAGGGTGTATTTGAGGAATTCCCGGGGAAGGGGCAGATACAGCTTTTGGCGCGCCCCCGCAGGGACGGGAGATGGCTTACAAAGGCTTCCGGCATTGACAGGCATCCCGGGGTCCGGCGGGTGGCTCGGGATATGGAAGCGCCAAAAGTTGCGTCCCCGGAGCCGGAGAAGCTTTCCTTTAGCCAAGCGGGCAGCCTGAAATCCCTGGCTTGGTGGTGTTTTGGGGAATTATAGGGAATATATGGTTGGGATTAATTACGATAAGGCAGCAAAAAAACATCAGTGTATAATTGAAACATATTTCATGGAGCAAGGATAAGGAGTGGATGAAAAATGGTTCGGAAAATGGTAATTGGGGATTATGAAAAGGTATACAATTTATGGGCACATACCGCAGGGATGGGGCTGAACACAACAGATGATTCCAAAGAAGGGATTGCCAGGTACCTTGCCCGGAACCCAAACACCTGCTTTGTGGCAGAACTGGAAGGGGAGCTGATAGGCGTTATTATGAGCGGCCATGATGGGCGGAGGGGATTTATTTACCATACGGCTGTAAAAGAGGAAGTTCGGCAGCAGGGGATTGGGGAAAAGCTGGTACGTTCCGCATTGGCGGCATTAGAGCAGGAAGGGATCCATAAAGTGGCATTGGTGGTGTTTGGGAAAAATAAAACAGGCAACTCATTTTGGGAAAAAATGGGTTTTACCGTCCGGGATGATTTAGCTTACCGGAATAAAAATATCCATGAACTGGAAAGGATAGATTTGTAACAGGGAAGGTGATAGATTTGGGGTACAAGATTACGCAGGCCCGATTAAAAAATTTTGGCATTTTGGGGGAATTTTCAAACAACAGATTTTCAAACATAAACCTTATCATCGGGGAAAATGGGACAGGAAAAACATTTTTGCTTAAGGCACTTTATTCTGCGGTTCGTTCAGTGGAGGAATATAGGAGAGGCGATGATATAAAAACAATCAGTGAAGTTCTTTCCGAAAAACTCCGTTGGACATTTCAGGTAGAAAAACTTGGTGATATGGTATTTAAAATCGGCGAAAGATGTTCTGAGCTTTGAAATACAGTTTGAAGATGAAAAAGTTAGTTACCAATTTTCACAGAGTGCATCCAGCAAAGTGGGAGCTGCTGCTGCGCCTGAAAAGGGAAAGATGGGTAATTCTGTTTTCATCCCAGCAAAGGAAGTACTGTCATTATTTTCTGTGATTTTAAAATCCTGGGAAATTGATAGGGTGTGAAAAAAATTGCAATTATGGACCGCCTGCTGGCAAATGGGTATTTGGACTATAATTCTATTATTTTTATTGATGAAATCGAATCAGCGCTGCACCCAAAAGCAGTCTGCCAGTTTTTGGACATGATTGATGCAATTGCTAATGATATGGGTTTACAGGTTTTTATTACAAGCCATTCTTATTTTGTCTTAAAAAAGTTATTCCTTATTGCATTGAAGAAAAAAGGCATGGTAAGCTGTATTTCTTTAAACAAAGGACAGGAAGCACAGGTATGTGACCTGCATGATGGGATGCCGGAAAATTCCATTATTGATACTTCTGTCCAGCTATATGAGCAGGAGATTGAGTCCAGCTAATAAATGTCAATAGGTAAATGAAAAATATTTTTCTTCTAAAAAAGGGCAGACTTTCCCCTTGGTGAAAATATCATTTTTCAAAAAGATATTGATTCGTTGGATTTGCAGTGTTTTATGCAGCTATGTCGCATTTAGCAGCATTGTATTGTTTGATATGTTCCTGCGGAGTAATGATTTCAAAAGGCTTGTTATCTCTGAGCATTGCAAATATTATGTTGCATACCTTGTGTGAAACAGCACCCATTGCCACAAGCTTGGGTTTTGCTCCACATTTTTTGAGATAGTAATCCCGGAGTACTGGATTTTTAGCTTCACCTGTACGGGATACACTGATGCTTTGTAAAGTTAGTGTATGAACAACCCGTCTGGCTATGGCAGAGCCTCTTTTGGACATTTGGATTTTGGTACCTTCAAATTTGCCGGATTGTTTTACTGACGGATCAAGACCAAAGTAAGCAAAAAGTTGTTTTGGTTTTGAAAATGCAGAAAAATCACCAATCTCCCCCATGAGGGATATGGCAGATAAGAAACCGGCACCTTTGAATGTTTCGATCAAGTGAATCTGTTTCACAAAATCGGTATCTTCATTAGCATTTACGAGTTCGTGCATTGCTTCTAGAATGCTGCCGATTTCTTCATCATATTTGCGGATGAAGCTGATATAGAGCCGAATCCGCTTGATGTTGCTGTCAATGATGTAACCGAACTCATTTGCTTCATGAGCAGCCTGGATAATGGCATTATACTTGTTCTGGGCATATGTAAGCCCAAAACGGGCAGTTGACTTGATGATACCAATAATCTCTTGTTTGTCTGCTTCAATAAAAGCAGATGGAGAGGAATAAGTTTCCAATAAGGTAAGGGATGTATTAATTGTAACCTTGGAGAAAATACCAAGATATTGTGGAAATGCCATGCGAAGTTCACCTTGGAGTTTGTTCACGTAAGCGCTGCGGTTATCCATTAAGTCATAGTATTCACGACATAGATTACGACAGTTCAAAGCAAGGTCAGAAGGCATGAGAGAAACCTTTAAATCAGGTTTCAAACCAACCAAAGCCGCTTTTTTAGAATCAAAACGGTCATTATGTACTTTTCGTATGTTGATATTTGTGCTATTCTTAGTGATGATAGGATTGATAACTGAGCAGTTAAAACCCTTATCACGAAGATAGCAGAAGAGTGGGTAATGATAAATTCCCGTGGATTCCAGGAAAATGCGACTTTCCAAAGAATACAGCTCTTCTGCTTCTTTTATTTTAGAAACAGCGGTTGTAAGGGAACTCATTTTGTTGTGTAGGATTTTATAAGGTTTTCCTACAAACTGTTGGTTTGGAAGTGCGATAGACATCCATGAGAAGTCAGCACCGACATCAATACCAACAGAGATGAATAGATCCTCAGGATTAAAAATAACTTTGTTTGGCATGGGTGAAAGCTCCTTTCTGATAGGAATCCATTTCCAATCTGGCAGGTACACAACCTAGCGTGTTATACGGGTATCGCCTTCCGGTTCCCAACCAGCTAAAACATAAAACCCTGTCGAATGGACTAATTGACTCACTTGTAGGTATAGGCTGATGAAAATCAGCTTCCCAAGGAGGTGAACATTCTTTATCCTATCCTAAGGGATAATACCTTATGTTTCATCTGGTGTCTATCAGGAACCGTCAGACATGATAATTATTTTTGGATAACATCTGATGAAGGAAGAACACCTTCTTCTGTTATCTGATTTAAAGAAACTTATTAAACAAGTAGTCTTGATTGACTACACCATTATTATACTAGGAGGTGCTGTAATGCCGGTTATTATCACAGAATCTGATATGCAGTTTGGGAAATATGGAGAAAGGCAGGTGTTCCAGCTAGAAAATAGCAGGCAATATACAGAAAAACTTATGCAGGACGGCATAAAAAGCTGTGAATTTATTTTACGGAAACAGAATGGCTTACACCCTTTCAGGATGTTTTTCAGAAGGTGCTTCGGGACGAATTGAAAATTTGGAAAATTCCAGGTTTTAGTGTTATTAATGAAGAAACGGCGCGGAAAAAACATTTTATAATTTGAGTATTCAAAAGCCTAGTTCCATGAGCAGTGTACCGCAGTGCTTAGCCGGGTGCCATGCCTGCATGGGCATTTGGCTCTGATTTCCCAGCCAAAAAAGTTGCCATGGCAAATCTTTGGGGCTGGGATTTTTAATCTTATAGGAAAGACCGTGTTACTGTAAAGTGTTAAAGTCCATGACTTTCCTATAAGATAAAAATAGAGATGCGCACTCGCACAAGAGGTAAAATATTGCTTCGCAATTGTGCTTGGACACTTTGTTCCAGTATTATTCTGGAAAAGGAATAAGCAGGTTACCGGGTGGTGTGTTCCTCTGGATAGGAAAATCCCCAGCTTTTCCGTATCTTTGTCATCACATCCATCACATCTGCAGTGTAGTCCAAATGCATTTCATTTCCCATGCCGGACACGGCCTGTTCCATGTCGCAGATTTCATACCAGAGGGCGTCCGCCGTATCCCCACATGCGATGGTTTCCTGGCGGCCGTCTTCCGTATAAGTGATGGTGGCCTGCTGTGCCCGGGGATAGTCATAGATTTCAATATATCCTTTGTCAAAGGAAACCGTTCCCCGTTTGGGCTGCTTTGCATGGAGGGAGAGGGTAGCAGTAGCCAGTTCCCCGGCCGGGTTCATCAGCAGGATGCCCGCCTGCTCGTCCACGCCGCTGGGGGCATATTTTACCTGTGAAGACACTTGGTCTGGGGTTTCAGAGAGGAACCAGCGGATAAAGGAGAGGGCATATACGCCGATATCCAATAAAGCGCCCCCAGCCAAGGCGGGGTTGTAAAAACGGCTGCCCATATCGTATTCCCTGTAGCTTCCAAAGTTCATCTGTACCACCCGCAGGCTGCCTAAGCTGCCGCTTTGTACAAGGGTTTGCAGTTTTTTGTACAGGGGCATATGGTACAGGGTCATTGCTTCTGCCAAAATTAAGTGGTTCTGCTCTGCCAGCGCTTTTGCCTGCGCCAGTTCTTCGGAATTTAGAGTAATTGATTTTTCACAGAGGACATGCTTCCCATGCCGCAGCGCTTCGTTTAAATACTGGCTGTGGGTGTTATGGGGCGTGGAAAGGTAGATAATGTCTATCTCCTTGTCTGCAAAAAGGTCTGCTGTATTTTCATAGACTTTTGGGATGCCATATGTTTTGGCAAAGCTGACGGCATTTGCGTGGGTCCTGTTTGCAACTCCGGAAATAGCCCTGCCGTGGCTTTGCATGGCCTGTGCCAGTTCATTTGCAATGGAGCCGCAGCCAAGGACGGCCCAACGGTAAGTTTCCATAATGTTTCCTCCTGTCGTAGGTTTTATGTGGCGTTATGATGCGGTGCCATATCTGCCAATATTATAGCATAAACCCGGGGGCGTGGGAACAGGCGGTTTGTTGGCGGCCGTCACCAAATTTTTATATTCCCGCTTTCACAGAAGATATCGATGCTTTTTTTCTTTTGGCTGCCCTGTTTCTGGTAGAGGACCTGCCCGTCCTCATTTTCCTTTATGGAAGTCCCATCCACGCTGATGGATCCATATTCTGTTTCCAGGCCATAATTATAGCTGGAAACCTGATCCGAGAGCATAAGCCGGACGTCGCCGTATTGGGAGGAAATGGAAGTATTCCCAAGGGCGGCATTTTCCAGGGCTAAGTTTCCCGATTCCAGGGAGAATTCTCCTTTTTTGACAGAAATGCTGCCTGCTTCGCAGTCGCCATACTGGCCGTTGAAGGACAGGGTTTCCGCTTCAAGCTGGGAAACGTCCAGGTTTCCCGATTCCAGGGAAAATTCTGCCCGGTTGGAAACAGACAAGGCGTCCCCTGTAAAATTCCCGTAAGAATCCGAAACAGTTAAGTTCTTGCAGGTAATCCCCTCAAAGTTAATGTTGCCGGATTCTGAGGAAATGATTAAATCATCCCCGGAAAATTCCCCGAAATCCAAATCCCCATAGGCTATGGAAAATTCTGCCCGTTCTGCATTTGCCTGTTCCGCGTCCACATCCCCGCTTTCCATTGTGACTTCCAAAAGCTTTAAGTAGTGGTCTTTGGGGACATAGAGGTTTAAGTAGAGGGGCCCGGGGTTTGTGAAGTGTGCCCCTATTCCGAAGGAAATAAGGAATTGCTTTTGGGCATGGCCTTCTTCAAAGTAAAATTTCCCATCGGATACTCCGTATTCTGGCTTGGTGTAGGTGCCGTCCAGACGGTATTCCAGATAATAGCCGTCGGATGGCAGGATGGAAAGGTCGGCGTAGCTTAAGCAGATGGTTGCTTCGGAAAATTCATCCAGCTTTGTTTTTTCCAGCGTGTGGGGCTGCGGGGATTTTTCCTTCCGGGGGCCATCGCTGCTGGCAGAAGCAGAGGCGTTGTCTTTGATTCCGCTGGCGATAATGATGCCGGAGCACACAACCCCGGATAAGATGGCGAAGCCTAAGAGTAAGGTTAGAAGTTTGCTGCGTTTCATAGTGGTCATCCTCCTTCGGTACTGGTTATTTTCAGGCAGTGGGAACCCTTTCCACAGCTATGGGCTGGGCAAGATTCCATTACTTATTATAACGATGCAGGAGGGGGGATGACTTCATTTGAAAAAATATTATGGGATTTTTGGTCCAGGATGGCAAAGGCAGCGCTGGAATGCAATCCGCGGGGTATGGTCCTCCACATAAATGATGCCGCATTCCTGAAATCCATACCGTTCCAGCAGCCGCCGCATCACTCGGTTTTCCCTATGGGTATCAATGCGGATGTTCCGGGTAATTGCCCCGCAGAACTCCAGACATTGGGAAAAAACGCCGGGGCATTTGCCATTGCTGGCAATCCGGTGAATGACGCCGTAGGGGAGGGCGTTTCGCCAATGCCCTTCTATGTGCTGGTAGGTAGGTTCTTCGCCCACCCAGAAAGCAAACACCCCTGCGGGCTCCCCGCCGTATTCCATAAAGAATAAATGGCCGTTTTGGATGTCCTGCCGGATGGTTTCCGGGGCAGGCTTATCGGCGCCCCATTGGGTGGGGTTGCCGTTTTCCGCCATTTGCTGCCTTGCATAAGCGTAAATGGGGAGGATCTGCGGGAGGTCCTGAAGGGTTGCTTTCCTTATTTCTGGTTTTAAGTTTTGTTTCATCAGGGATGGCTCCTTTGCTGGGTTTTTGGGCTGCAGCCGCCGTGCCGCCGGAAACGCCCTGTTATTCCCCAAGGTTCTCTTTGGCTAAGTTCTTCTGGGCCGTAGACAGCATCAGCTTAATCCGGTTTAGCTGGTTTACCTCCGAAGCCCCGGGGTCATAGTCAATAGCTACAATATTAGAAAGGGGGAACCGGTGCCGGATTTCCTTAATAACCCCTTTCCCCACTACATGGTTGGGCAGGCACCCAAAGGGCTGGGCGCATACAATGTTGTTGGTCCCGGAGTGTATCAGCTCCAGCATTTCCCCCGTCAGGAACCACCCTTCCCCGGTCTGGTTCCCGGTGGAAACAATGGGGGAGGCATATTCGGCCAGCGTCCCAATCCGTGCAGGAGGGGTAAAGCGGCGGCTGCGCCCAAATTCCTTCCGCGCCGCGCTGCGCAGCCATTCTAAAAGCCCGATGCCTAAGTTGGCGATTCTGGCGTAAGATTTTTTTAAGCCCAGCTTTTCCGCCCGGAAATTCTGGTTGTAGAAGCAGTAGAGCAGGAAGTCCATAAGGTCTGGGACCACTGCTTCCGCGCCTTCTGCTTCTAGCAGCTCTACCAGATAATTGTTGGCGGCAGGGAGGAATTTCACTAAAATTTCCCCTACCACGCCGACCTTTGGCTTGGGTTTTTCCACAATGGGGAGCCGGTCAAAGTCCCGGATGATTTCCCGGCAGTAACGCTTGAATTTCCGGTGGGAAACCAAATGCCTGCTGGAAAGGAACTCCATGCATTTCTGTTTCCATGCTTCATGGAGGGCATTGGCTGCGCCTGCCTTTTCTTCGTATGGTCTGGTGCGGTAAAGGCAGCGCATGAAAATATCGCCGAAAATCAAGGCGTACAGCCCTTTCTGCAGGAGGGGCAGGGTGAACTTGAAGCCCGGGTTGGACTCAAAGCCGCTTAAGTTGACGGAAATCACCGGGATATCAGGGTAGCCGGCCTTTTCCAGCGCACGGCGGATGAAGCCAATGTAATTGGAAGCGCGGCACCCGCCGCCAGTCTGGGTAATGACGACGGCAGTCCGCGCCAAGTCGTATTCCCCGGATAGTATGGCTTCCATAATCTGCCCTACCACAATCAGGGATGGGTAGCAGGCGTCGTTATTGACATATTTCAGCCCCATGTCCACGGCAGATTTCCCGCCGCTTTTTAGGACCACGATATGGTACCCGGCAGACTGGAAGGCAGGTTGGAGCAGGTCAAAGTGGATGGGCGACATCTGGGGGCAGAGGATTGTGTAATTTTTACGCATTTCCTCGGTAAATACCACACGTTTGTAGCTGGAAGGCTGTATCTTGCAGCTAACTTTCTGTTTCTCCCGGACCCGGAGGGCGGAGAGGAGGGAACGGATGCGGATGCGGGCGGCGCCCAAATTGTTTACCTCGTCAATTTTCAGGCAGGTGTAAATCTTCCCTGATTTTGACAGGATATCCCCCACCTGGTCCGTAGTGACGGCGTCTAATCCGCAGCCAAAGGAATTTAATTGGATAAAATCCAAGTCCTCCCGGGTTTTGGCATAATTTGCCGCTGCGTAAAGCCTGGAATGGTACATCCACTGGTCCATGACAAGGAGGGGGCGTTCCAGCTCCTGCAGGTGGGAAATGGAGTCCTCGGTCAGCACGGCAATCCCATAGGAATTAATCAGTTCTGGGATGCCGTGGTTGATTTCCGGGTCGATGTGGTAAGGCCTGCCGGCAAGGACAATGCCCCTGCGCCCGGTTTTTTCCATATAGGATAAGGTTTCTTCCCCTTTGCGGCGGATGTCCGTGCGCATGTTGGAAAGTTCCTGCCATCCGGCGTCCACTGCGGCATCAATTTCCCCAGGCGGGATGGAAAATTCTTCCTGGAACACCAGCCTTAGCTGTTCCGCCAAAGCTTCCTTGGATGCAAAGGTCAGGAACGGGTTTAAAAACCGCACCTTCCCGGAGGTAATTTCATCCACGTTGTTTTTGATGTTTTCCGCGTAGGAGGTGACAATGGGGCAATTGTAGTGGTTATTGGAATCCGGGAATTCGTCCCGCTCATAGGGGATGCAGGGGTAGAAAATAAAATCCGCCTGCTCCTTGATGAGCCATGCAATATGCCCATGGGCCAGCTTGGCCGGGTAGCATTCCGATTCGCTGGGGATGGATTCAATGCCCATTTCGTAAATTTTCCGCGTGGACTGGGGGGAAAGCAGGGTGCGGAATTGTAAGCTTTTGAAAAAAACCGCCCAAAAAGGGTAATTTTCATACAGGTTCAGTACCCTTGGGATGCCCACAGTTCCCCGGGCTGCTTCCTGCTCTGGCAAGGGCTCGTACCGGAAAAGCTGCTGGTTCTTGTATTCAAATAAATTTGGGACCTGTTCTTTGTTTTTTTCTTTCCCAAGCCCTTTTTCGCAGCGGTTCCCTGTGATAAACTGCCGGTTCCCAGAAAAGCGGTTGATGGTGAGCAGGCAGTGGTTCGTGCAGCCCTGGCATCTTGTCAGCTTGGTGTCTACCTCCAGGCGGTTGATTTCCTCTAAGGAAAGCATCGTGGTGGAAGGGGATTCCTCGTAGCGTTCCCGGGCAATCAGCGCAGCCCCGAAAGCCCCCATAATCCCTGCAATGTCCGGCCGGATGGCTTCGCAGCCGGAAATTTTTTCAAAGCTCCGCAACACGGCGTCGTTGTAAAATGTCCCGCCCTGCACCACGATATGTTTCCCAAGGTCCTTGGCGTCGGAAACCTTGATTACCTTGAACAAGGCGTTTTTGATGACAGAGTAAGCAAGCCCAGCGGAAATGTCGGAAACCTCCGCCCCTTCCTTCTGCGCCTGTTTTACTTTGGAGTTCATAAAGACCGTGCAGCGGGTCCCTAAGTCAATGGGGTTCCTTGCAAACAAAGCGGCCTGTGCGAAATCCTCTACGGAATAGTTTAAGGATTTTGCAAAGGTTTCGATAAAGGAGCCACAGCCGGAGGAGCAGGCCTCGTTTAGCTGTACGCTGTCTACGGTCTGGTTTTTGATTTTAATGCATTTCATGTCCTGGCCGCCAATGTCCAGGATGCAGTCCACGTCCGGGTTAAAAAATGCGGCCGCATAGTAATGGGCAACGGTTTCCACTTCCCCTTCATCCAGCAGGAAAGCGGCTTTCAGCAGGGCTTCCCCATATCCGGTGGAGCAGGAGTGGACAATCCTGGCTCCATTTGGAAGCAAAGAATAAATTTCCTGGATCGCTGAGGTGGCAGTGGCAAGGGGGTTGCCGTTGTTGCTGCTGTAAAAGGAGTACAGCAGGGAGCCGTCTTCCCCGACCAAAGCGACTTTTGTGGTAGTAGACCCGGCGTCAATGCCAAGGTAACAGTTCCCATGATAGTGGGACAGATCCCCGGTTGTCACATGGTACCTGCCGTGGCGTTTCTGGAACCGCTGGTAGTCCCCCAATGTGGCAAACAGGGGTTCCATCCGCTCGACCTCAAATTCTATCTGGATTTCAGAAGAAAGCTTCTGCAAAATGCTTTTCAGCTCCATGGACACTTCCGGCCTGCAGTTTAAGGCAGAGCCAAGGGCTGCAAACAGGTGGGAGTGGTCCGGTGCGATAATGTGCTCCCCGTCCAGCTTTAAGGTGCGGATAAACGCTTCTTTCAGTTCTGGCAGGAAGTGCAGGGGCCCCCCCAGGAAGGCCACATGGCCCCGGATGGGCTTCCCGCAGGCCAAGCCGGAAATCGTCTGGTTTACCACCGCCTGAAAAATGGATGCGGACAAGTCTTCCTTGGAAGCGCCTTCGTTGATCAGGGGCTGGATATCAGATTTCGCAAATACCCCGCAGCGGGCGGCAATGGGGTAAATTGCCTTATAGTCTTTCGCATAGGTGTCAAGCCCCGTGGCGTCTGTCTGGAGCAGGGAGGCCATCTGGTCGATGAAGGAGCCAGTCCCGCCGGCACAGATGCCGTTCATGCGCTGTTCCACATTTCCACCCTCAAAATAAATGATTTTGGCGTCCTCCCCGCCAAGTTCAATGGCTACGTCGGTCTGGGGCGCATAATCCTGCAAAGCAGAGGCCACCGCGATGACTTCCTGCACAAATGGGATTTCCAAATGCTTTGCCAAAGCCAGCCCGCCGGAGCCGGTAATCACAGGGGAAAGCCGGAGGTTCCCAAGCTCATCCTGCGCCCTTGCCAGCAAATCCAGAAGTGTTTCACGGATATTTGCAAAATGCCGTTGGTAGTCTGCAAACAAGAGGGTGTTGTGGGGGCCTAATATTGTAATTTTTACGGTAGTTGAGCCAATGTCAATGCCCAGCTTGTGTAAATTTTTCTGTTCCATATAGTTCCTCCAATTTTTCTCTAAATCTCTGCTGATGCGGGAAAATGCATCAAGAGCCTTTCCAAATGGTAAATTATGCTGTTTCTTCCTATTTATATATAAGCGTCCCGAAATCGAACACCGCTTATTATACGACAGGAATTTGCAAAAAACAATTGCTTTTTTTATTTTTCATAGAATGTTTAGAAATCATTGCAGCAAAAGATGTTGTTGTCTGGTTATTTTTAGGAAAAAGATTGCGTTATAGAAAATATATGATTAAAATAAAAAGAAAGAACTTGGGAACAGAAAATATTTTATTCCCGCGAGCAATGAGCCAAGCAGCCGTGCTCGCGCGGATATTTGACGAATGCCGCTGGGTATTTGGTTTTAGGAGGACAGCAAGACTGAAGATATGGTATCTGATGTGGACAGGGTGTTAAGCCGCCTGTACCATTTGCTGGGCGTGCCCCCAGTTCCTAAGTGCAGGAAACACGATGGGAAATAGAAAACACATTTTGCCCATCCCATCCGAACCCATTTCCTCCTTTCCGAATATAATAGTAAAAAGACAGCCAAAGAATCTTGGAGGAATTTTTCATGCCAAAAATTATCCCAATCCCAATCGGCCCCATTTATAATGAAGGCCCCTGCCGTGGAATGGTACATGTAATTGAAAAAGGGGATACCCTGTACCGCTTAGGAAAACGCTACCATGTAAGCGTAGGCCAGCTTATGTTTGCAAACCCGTTTGTCAATGTTTACAACCTGCAGGTAGGGGATGAGCTATGCATCCCTATCAGCATCCAGCCCAGGAACCCGGAAAGCAGGATGCAGGGGGAATTTATGGATGATACAAGGATGCCCGGTGGAGGAATACCCGAAGGGATGGAGCCGGAATCCAGAATATCCGGCCGCATGAGGCAGGGGATGCCCGCAGGGCCAATGCCAGACGGCAGTATGCCGGCCCCGGATGCAGGGATGCCTATGCCAGTCCCGGATGCAGGGATGCCTATGCCATCTCCAGATGCGGTTCCTATGCCAACTGGCAGTGGGATGCCCCTGCCGGACGCTGGAATTCCCATGGAACTGGAGCCAGGGCCTGCGGAGCAGGAAGGGATGCCGGATGAAATATAAACTTTTTATGAAACTGCGCCGCTTTCGTTGACAAACCCGTACGGAAAACCTATAATAACTATTTGAACACCGTTGATCGAAAGAGGAGGATGTTATGGGTTTTCTGAATAAAATGGAGCGGAAATTTGGGAAGTACGCCATTCAAAATTTAACTTTCTGGCTCATTGGCGCATGGGTGCTGGGATTTATTATCCAAATTACCATGCCGGATGTCCTGCAGCTTCTGCTGTTAGAGCCAAGGATGATTCTGCAGGGGCAGGTGTGGAGGATTGTTTCCTGGCTGCTGATTCCGCCTCCAGTCAATATACTGTTTTTGATTTTTTTCCTGTCCTGCTATTATTTTATCGGGATTTCCATTGAGCAGGCCATTGGGACTTTCCGCTATAATGTCTATTTGATTGGCGGAATCCTGTGCTCCATCCTCGGCGCGTTTTTCTTATATGGGTTTTACTATTTGGCAAAAGGGGTATCCGTTGCCGGGATTGGCTATTATTTCAGCACCCAGTATATAACGATGTCGCTGTTCCTGGCGTTTGCGGTGATTTTCCCCAATATAGAATTCCGCCTGTATTTCCTAATCCCCATTAAGGCGAAATGGATGGGGATGGTGGATGTAATCTGGATGGTTTTTATGTTCATTGCTTCAAATGCAGCAGGGCGGACGGCAATCCTCGCATCCCTGATGAACTTCCTGATTTTCTTTTTTACCACAAGGAATTACCATCGGGTGTCCCCAAAGGAAATCCACCGGAAGCAGGTATACCGGCAGCAGATGCGGCAGGCGCAGAATATTACAAGGCATAAATGCGCCATTTGCGGCAGGACGGAACGGGACGGGGCGGATTTGGAATTCAGGTTCTGTTCCAAATGCGATGGCAATTATGAATACTGCCAGGAGCATTTGTTTACCCACCAGCATGTCAAACACAATTGACAGGCTATTATAAAAAATGGGGAAACTCAAACAGCATGTTTATTGACAAACAGAAGATAAGAACTTATAATATCCATAATGTGGCATATCCGAAGTTGCGCTGCAGCTTCTGGTATGCTTTCTTAATTCTATAGGATTAAGGTGTCAAAAGGGTGCGCTGCACCCGCTCTCTACCATATATTGATGTGCAAATTAATTTGCAATAATAATATATGGAAAGAGCGTAGCACCAAAGGTGCTTTTGACACCCTAATCCTTATAGGAAAGGCCTATATTATAGAAAATGGAAAAGGATTCAGGAGGAATACCAATGGAAAATGAAGCAGTTTCCAGAAATTTTATTGAACAGGAGATTGAGGAGGACTTAAAGGATGGGCATTGCGAAACCGTCAGGACACGTTTCCCGCCGGAACCGAACGGCTATCTCCATATCGGACATGCCAAATCTATTTTATTGAATTTCGGGCTGGCCCAGAAATACAACGGGAAATTCAACATGCGTTTTGACGACACCAACCCTACAAAAGAAAAGACCGAATTTGTGGAGTCCATTAAGGAGGACATCCGGTGGCTGGGTGCAGACTGGGAAGACCGCCTGTTTTTTGCGTCCGATTATTTTGGCCAGATGTATGAAGCGGCTGTAAAGCTTATCAGGAAAGGGAAAGCCTATGTGTCAGACCTGAACCCGGAGCAAATCCGCGAGTACCGGGGAACCCTGACGGAGCCGGGAAAGGAGGACCCAAATGCAGGGCGGGGCATAGAGGAGAACCTGCGTCTGTTTGAGGAGATGAAGCAGGGGAAATACGGGGACGGGGAATTAGTGCTCCGGGCAAGGATTGACATGGCGTCCCCGAATATCAACATGCGCGACCCCATCCTTTACCGGGTGGCACATATGTCCCACCATAACACCGGGGACGAATGGTGCATTTACCCCATGTATGATTTTGCCCATCCCATTGAGGACGCCATCGAGGGCATTACCCACTCCATCTGCACGCTGGAATTTGAGGACCACAGGCCCTTATATGACTGGGTGGTGCGGGAACTGGAGTATGAGAACCCCCCAAGGCAGATTGAATTTGCCAAGCTGTACCTGACAAATGTGGTGACAGGCAAGCGTTACATTAAGAAGCTGGTGGAAGATGGGATTGTGGACGGCTGGGACGACCCAAGGCTGGTGTCCATTGCCGCTTTGCGCAGGAGGGGATTTACTCCGGAATCCATCCAGAAATTTGTGGAGCTGTGCGGGGTATCTAAGGCTAACAGCTCTGTGGATTACGCCATGCTGGAATACTGCATCCGGGAGGATTTAAAGCTGAAACGCCCAAGGATGATGGCAGTGTTAAACCCCATCAAGCTGGTGATTGACAATTACCCGGAGGGGCAGATGGAACAATTAGACGCTGCCAACAATCTGGAAAACGAGGAACTGGGGACGCGGAAAATTCCCTTCTGCAGGGAACTTTACATTGAGAGGGAGGATTTCATGGAGGAGCCCCCGAAAAAATATTTCCGCCTGTTCCCTGGGAATGAAGTACGCCTGATGCATGCATATTTTGTGAAATGCGAAAGCTTCGTAAAAGATGAAAATGGAAACGTCATTGAGGTGCACTGTACCTACGACCCGGAAACAAAGGCGGGCAGCGGCTTTGCCGGGCGCAAGGTCAAGGGAACCATCCACTGGGTTCCGGTGCCTTATGCGCAGAAATGCGAAGTACGGCTATATGAAAATCTGGTAGATGAAGAAAAAGGAGTATACAACAAAGAGGATGGAAGCCTGAACTTAAACCCGGACTCCCTGACAGTTTTAAAGGAATGTTATGCAGAGCCTGCCCTTGCAGAAGCGAAGGCATACGACAGCTACCAGTTTGTGCGGCAGGGGTTTTTCTGTGCAGACGCAAAAGATTCCAAGCCAGGTTCCTTGGTATTTAACCGGATTGTATCGTTAAAAAGTTCTTATAAACTGCCGGCACAGAATTAACGTGCAAAAGAGGAGTAAATCAATATGAATTTGTTTTCAGGGTTGGAGAAATTCGGGCTGGAAGCCAAGGAATCCATGCAGTTGTTTGAAGAAGGGAAAAGGGAGAACACAAAGAAGGAGAAAGAGGAGGAGAAAAAAGCGAAGGAACGCTTAATCCCTTCGGAAACAGAATTTCTTTTACAGAAAACAGTACGTTGTAAAGTGTGCGACAATGTATTTAAGACGAAGGTGGTGAAAACTGGGAGGGCAAGGAGGATGCAGCCGGACAAGGACCTGCGCCCAAGGTTTGAGCATATCGACACGCTGAAATACGACGTGATTTCCTGCCCGGAGTGCGGCTATACTGCGCTGATACGGGATTTTGACAGGATCACGCCTACGCAGGCAAGGTTTGTGCGGGAGCAGATTTCCTCCCGGTTCCATAAAGCCAACGAGCCGGAAGCAGAAATATATTCCTACGACACCGCCATTGCCCGCTGCAAGCTTGCGCTGCTGAACGCAGCCGTCAAGCGGGGGAAGGAAAGCGAGAAAGCGTATGCCTGCCTGAAAATTGCATGGCTGTGCCGTGGGAAAGCAGAGGCCATGGGGGAGGGCACCCTGGCGGAACAAGCCGCCAAGGCAGCCTGCAGGAAGGAGGAGGAAACCTTTTACCAGCAGGCATATGAAGGCTTTATCAAGGCCATTTCCCAGGAAATGTTCCCTATTTATGGGATGGACGAGGGCACAATGGATTATCTGCTGGCCTGTATGTCGTTCCATTTCAGGAAATATGACATGGCTTCAAAATGCCTTGGGAATGTGCTGACTTCCCACTCTGCAAGCCGGCGGCTAAAGGATATGGCCCTGGACTTGAAGGAGGAAATCATCACATTATTAAAAAGCGTGAAACAGTAAGCTGCTGAGATACGCAAGAGCAGGAAGACAGGGGGACAAAAGAAGGGAAAAGAATAAGAATGCCATGCAGCATTGAAGCAATTGGAGGAAAAATATGAGGAAACACACAAAATTTATGGCAGCAGGGATGGCATCCGCATTGGTATTGGCGGTTAGCCTGACAGGCTGCGGTGGTCCTACAGAAGAGCAGAAACAGGCTGCAGAACAGTACAAGGCAGAGGCGGAAGCCTATATGGAAGGCAATGAATATACCAAAGCGCAGAAAGCCATGGAACAGGCATTGGAGCAGATGCCGGAAGATGAAGGCCTGCTGGCGGCAGCCGAGGAACTGAACCGGAAGGCAGAAGAAATGGAAGGCTACAACAAAACGATGGAAGCTGCAAGGAAGGCCATAGAAGCAGACGATGCCGCCGCGCTGGATAAGCTGCAGGAGAGCCCGGAAGGGCAGGCGCTGGTGAAAATGGCAAAAGAAACCGGGACTTACATTTACTTTCCGGAAGGAGGGGACAGCGGGACCGGGATTGGTTTTTATACCTTTGACGGCTGCGACTGCGACCAGTGGTATTATGGCGATTACAAGGAAGGCAAGCGGGAAGGGAACGGGATCTGGTATTATGCCAGCAGCCATACGGAGGACAAAAGCCTTTACAAGGAAGTCTATACCGGACAATGGAGCGGGGACGCCCCGAATGGGAAAGGGCACCAGCTTGTTGCGCTGGGAGACACGGTAGATACAGACCAGGATTTTGACGTGGAAAACGGGCTGTTTTATGGTACTTATAAAATTAAGGACACTTTGGAGGATGGCACCAAGGTGAGCGGGAAGTATAAGCTGAAAGCAGGGAAATATGTGACGATTTCTGACGAGGAGCTGAAGGAGAATAATTTTGAGGTGCCAGACCAGCCCCACCTTGCCATTGCTTTTTTGTATGACAAAGAAGGGGAGATAAAAAGCTGCACGATGGTCTATGCGGAGGATACGACTAAGGGCGTGAAGCATTTTTATTAATACAGACAGAAGATAAGGGAAAGCAGATGATGCCAAATAATTGGCTTACCTGCTTTCCCTTGCTTTATTCCCGCGAGCAATGAGGAAAATAGCCATGCTTGCATGGATATTTGGCGAATGCCGCGAGGGTATTTGACTCTATAGGAAAGGCCTTGTTACGCGAAAGCGTGAGAGTATCTCTTGGGACCCTTAGTCCTGCCCTTTCTCCAATTCTGCCATTTTCATAGCCCGCACTTTCAGCGGCAGCCCAAACAGCGTAATAAACCCTTCCGCGTCATGGTGGTCGTACAAGTCGCCAGTAGTAAAGCTTGCAAGGGACTCACTATACAGTGAGTAGGGTGATGTTGTACCAGCCTTGATAATATTCCCTTTGTAAAGCTTGAACTTCACTTCCCCAGTCACATATTTCTGGGTAGAGGTAACAAAAGCCTGCACAGCTTCCCGCAGCGGCGTAAACCAGTTCCCTTCGTAGACGATCTGGGCCATCCGGTTCCCCATGTCTTTTTTCGCTTCCATGGTTGCCCGGTCTAACACCAGTTCCTCTAGCTGCTGCTGTGCTTCCATCAGGATTGTCCCGCCGGGAGTTTCATAAACGCCCCGGGATTTCATGCCAACTACACGGTTTTCTACAATATCCACAATCCCAATGCCATGTTTCCCGCCCAGGCGGTTCAGTTCCCGGATAATGTCGGCTACCTTCATTTCCTTCCCATTGATGGTTTTCGGCACGCCGGCTTCAAAGGACATGGTTACGTATTCCCCTTCTTCCGGCGCCTGTTCCGGGGAAACCCCAAGTACTAAGAGATGGCTGTAATTAGGCTCGCAGGCGGGGTCTTCCAGTTCCAGCCCCTCATGGCTGATATGCCACAGGTTCCGGTCCCGGCTGTAGCTGCTGTCCGCAGAAAATGGAAGGTCGATGCCATGTTCCCGGCAGTAGGCGATTTCATCTTCCCTGGACTGCATGTCCCACTTGTCGCTTCTCCATGCGGCAATGATTTTCAAGTCCGGGGCAAGGGCTTTGATGCCCAGTTCAAAACGGATTTGGTCGTTGCCCTTCCCAGTTGCGCCGTGGCAGATAGCGGCAGCCCCTTCCTTCCGGGCAATTTCCACTAAGCGTTTGGCAATGCCCGGGCGCGCCATGGAAGTCCCCAGCAGGTATTTGTTTTCGTAGACAGCGCCGGCCTGCACGCAGGGGATGATGTATTCCTCCGCAAATTCGTCGGTGATATCTTCAATGTATAGCTTGGAAGCGCCGGATAATTTGGCGCGCTCCTCCAGCCCGTCCAGCTCCTCGTCCTGCCCGCAGTCGATGCAGCAGCAGACAACATCATAATCAAAATTTTCCTTTAGCCATGGGATGATTGCGGTGGTGTCCAGACCGCCGGAATAAGCTAAAATCACTTTTTCTTTCATTACTTGTCCTCCGTTTAAAATAATAGCCTGCCGCTGATTTTTTATGGGCGGCAGAGTTGCTCCTATGTTTCCGTGGACATTATATACTAAGCGTGAGAAAATAGCAAGTGAAAAAATATACATTATGGAAAAATCTTTTTTTCTGCATAAATTCAATATATGTGGAAGAAAATTGGGAAAACCTCGCAGAAAAGTGTTGCATAAAAAAAGAAATAAATGTATAATTATGCAATGCTGAGAAAAAAAGGCTTTACGGAACCCAAAAGATATATTATGATTGGAATTAGCATTTTGATTCCCGCGGCAAATGGGAATTTCGGGAATGCCGCGGGATATTTGGTTTTAACGCCGCATTACTTTGGCGCTGTAATAGGGCCATGTGGACCCATGGCATTGTTCAGGGCAGGAAAGAGAGGAAAAATAATGGTAAAAGCAGGGATTATAGGGGCTACAGGATATGCCGGGGCAGAACTGGTGAGGATTCTCCTGGGCCATAAAGGGGTGGAAATAAAATGGTATGGTTCCAGAAGTTATATAGATGAAAAATATGCAGACGTGTACCGGAACATGTTCCAGCTTGTGGAGGACACATGCTTAGGCGACAATATTGTGGAACTGGCAAAACAGGTGGACGTTATCTTTACCGCCACGCCCCAGGGGTTCTTGGCGGGAGTCCTGACAGAAGAAATTTTACAGCATGCAAAGGTTGTGGACTTAAGCGCGGATTACCGCCTGAAAGATGTGGGGATTTATGAAAAATGGTATGGGATTTCCCATAAAAGCCCCCAATTTCTGGAAGAAGCCGTGTATGGCCTTTGCGAGATCAACCGGGAGCAGGTAAAACAGGCAAGGCTGGTGGCAAATCCCGGATGCTATACCACCTGTTCCATCCTGACGGCATGGCCGTTACTGAAAGAAGGGCTGGTTGACCCTGCCACCTTGATTGTGGATGCCAAATCCGGGACTTCCGGCGCAGGCAGGGGCGCGAAGCTGCCGAATTTGTTCTGTGAAGTCAATGAAAACATCAAGGCTTATGGGGTAGCCACCCACCGCCACACCCCGGAAATCGAAGAACAGTTGGGGTATGCGGCAGGGGAGCCGGTTACTATTAATTTTACCCCCCATCTGGTGCCCATGAACCGTGGAATCCTCGCCACAGAATATGCTTCCCTGAAAAAAATCCGGCAGGAGGACGGCAGCTTTGCACTGCCTACTGGGGGGCAAGTCATGGCGGCCTATGAGAAATATTATAAAAATGAATATTTTATCCGTATCTTAGGGGAAGGCGCCTGCCCGGAAACAAAATGGGTGGAAGGGAGCAATTTCGTAGATATCGGCTTCCAGATTGACAAGCGCACAGGCAGGATTATCCTGATGGGGGTCATTGATAACCTGGTAAAAGGCGCGGCGGGGCAGGCAGTCCAGAACATGAACCTGATGTTTGGTTTTCCAGAGCAGGAAGGGCTGCAGCTCGTGCCAATGTTCCCATAAAGTATTGCGAAAAGCGCCCTAACCAAATATAGAAAGTCAGGAAGAAAAAACAATGGAAAATACCAACCAAGAAATCACCATCCGCCCCATGCGGCAATCCGACTACCCCAAAGTGTACCAACTTTGGAAAACGATTAAGGGCTTCGGCATCCGCAGCATGGACGATTCCGAGGAAGGGGTAGCCCGCTTTATCCGCCGGAACCCTTCCACCAGCATAGTGGCGGAAACAGAAGGGCAGGTGGTAGGGGCAATCCTCTGCGGCCACGATGGCCGGCGGGGGTGCTTTTACCATGTCTGCGTCCGGGAAGGCTACCGGAAACGGGGCATTGGCAAGGATATGGCAGTAAAAGCCATGAAAGCGCTGCAGGCAGAAGGCATCAATAAAGTGTGCCTGATTGCATTTAAGAAAAATGAGGTGGGCAATTCCTTTTGGAAAAGCGTAGGCTGGACCTTCCGGGAGGATTTGAATTACTATGATTTTGTCTTAAATGACGAAAATATTACGATATTCCAATAAAAACACAGAAAGGAGTTTGCCTTTATGGAAATAATAACAGGCGGCGTTACCGCGGCAAAAGGATTTCAGGCCGCAGCCACAGCCGCAGGCATAAAATATCAGGACAGGATGGACATGGCAATGATTGTAAGCGAAGCCCCGGCAGCAGTGGCAGGGGCATTTACCACAAATGTGGTGCAGGCAGCCCCAGTTAAATGGGATAAGAAAATCGTTGCAGGGGAGGGGCCTGCAAGGGCTGTTGTTGTCAACGCAGGGATTGCCAATGCCTGCACCGGGGAGGAAGGCATGGGATACTGCCAAAAGACGGCTGAAGCGGTGGAAGGAAGCCTGGGCATCCCGGCAGGCCAGGTGCTGGTAGCGTCTACCGGGGTGATTGGTATGCAGCTTCCTATGGAAAAGCTGGCGGCTGGCATCCAAGCCATGGCTCCTTCTTTAAGCGGGACTAAGGAACAGAGCCATCAGGCAGCATGCGCCATTATGACTACAGATACTAAGCCCAAGGAGGCAGCCGTTACTTTTGAGATAGGCGGCAAAACCGTCACCATAGGGGGCATGTGCAAAGGCTCCGGCATGATACATCCAAATATGTGCACCATGCTTGGGTTCCTCACTACCGATTTGGCAATTTCCAGGGAACTGCTGCAGGAAGCGCTGAAAACAGACGTGCAGGACACCTACAACATGGTTTCCGTGGATGGGGACACCTCCACTAACGACACAGTCCTTCTCCTTGCAAATGGGATGGCAGGGAATGAAGAAATTACAGAAAAGGACGAAAATTACCGGAAATTTACCGAAGCCCTGAACTATATTAATACTGCCCTTGCGAAAAAAATGGCAGGGGACGGGGAAGGGGCAACCGCATTGTTTGAAACAAAAGTCATCCATGCGGACACGAAGGAGCATGCCAAAATTTTGGCAAAATCCGTCATTTGCTCATCCCTGACAAAGGCAGCCATTTTTGGGCATGACGCCAACTGGGGCAGGATTCTGTGCGCCTTGGGCTATTCCGGCGTCACGTTTGACCCGGACGCCATTGAGCTGTTTTTCCAAAGCAAGTCCGGGAGCATCCAGATTTACAGGGATGGCGTGGCGGCAGGCTACAGCGAGGAAGAAGCCACCAAAATCCTTTCAGACGAGGAAGTGACCGTCCTTGTGGATATGAAAATGGGGGATGCAGAGGCTGCGGCATGGGGCTGCGACCTGACTTACGACTATGTAAAAATCAATGCGGATTACCGCTCCTGACAAGTATGGGAAAGAAACATTTTTGGAAAAATTTTATTTGGTATGCCTTGGCAATCCCCCTGTGCATTGCAGGGCTGTTTTGCGGCGTGCTGCCTTTCATTGAAAAAGCCTACCAATGGCATTACGGGGCAGGCAGCGTATACCTCCTGACGGGGACAGGGCTTCCCATTGCGCTGTTCCTTGCGCTGTTTTTGGTGGTTTGCTGGCTGTTTGCCCCAGGAGGGCTGAAAGGCTATTTTGAAAATGAGGATGGGACAGGCATCCAGGCAGGGTTTTCCAGGAAGAAAAAATATGCTGTCTGTGCAGCGGCAGTTTTCCTTACCATGGCAGCAACGGCCGGGAGCATGTTCTGGTTCCAGCGGTTTACCATGGACGGGGTGGAATACTGCTGTTTTTTCAGCAAAAAAGAGTACGGCTGGCAGGAGGTGGAATGTTTCATCCTAAAAGCAGATGCCCATGGAAGCCTGATGCTTGAATTTCAGATGAGGGATGGCAGCAGGCGTTCCTTCAATGGGGGAATCCTCTGGACCGTGGAATACGAAAGTGAAGCATTTGGGCAGCAGTTCCCGGAGGATATCTATGGGTATGCCCGGTGGCTGGGCAGGGAGCTTGGCAGCCGCGGCGTACCGCTTCAGGCAGAAGGCGGCTGGGAAGCGCTGATGGAAAAGCTGAAATATGATTCATGGAAAATGCTGGCAGAGGACATCCGGGAAATCCACAGCGCTGCCTTATTAGAAAGGAATGGATAAAAAATGGAAGAAAAAAATATGCAGGAAATCCTGCAGAAAGCAGAAGTACTGATTGAAGCGTTGCCCTACATCCAGCGGTTTAACCGCAAAATAATCGTAGTAAAATACGGCGGCAGCGCCATGGTGGATGAGGAGCTGAAAAAAAGCGTCATACAGGACGTTACCTTGTTAAAGCTGGTTGGTTTTAAGCCTATTATTGTCCACGGCGGCGGGAAGGAAATCAGCAAGTGGGTGGAAAAATCCGGCATGGAGCCGGAATTTGTCAACGGCCTTCGGAAAACCGACGCGGCAACTATGGAAATCGCGGAAATGGTGCTGGGAAAAGTCAACAAATCACTGGTCCAGATGGTGCAGGAACTGGGGGTTTTGGCTATTGGCATCAGCGGCAAGGACGGCGGCCTCCTGAAAGTAGACAAAAAATATTCCGATGGGCAGGATATCGGCTTTGTGGGGGATGTGAAGGAAGTCAGCCCCAAGATACTTTTTGACCTTCTGGAAAAAGATTTCCTCCCCATTGTGTGCCCCATTGGCCTGGGGGATGAATTTGATACCTATAACATCAATGCAGACGACGCGGCCTGTGCCATTGCAAGGGCAGTAAATGCAGAAAAGCTTGCATTCCTTACGGATATCGAGGGGGTTTACAAAGACCCGCAGGATAAGTCCACCCTGATTTCCGAGCTGTCTGTTTCCGAGGCAAGGGAACTGATTGGCGACGGCTTTATTGGCGGCGGGATGCTGCCCAAGCTCCATAACTGCATTGACGCCATAGAGAACGGCGTTTCCAGGGTTCATATCCTGGATGGCAGGATTCCCCACTGCCTGCTGCTGGAAATTTTTACCAACCGTGGCATTGGGACTGCTATTTTAGGGGACAGCGAGGAACGTTTTTACCGGAAGCCAAATACCCGGCTGGAGCCGGATACCCCGTAGCAAGCCGAGGGCATTTGCACCCACAGGGCGCTTGCGGCCTTTGCCAAATATCCGCGCAAACGCGGCTGCATGGCTTATTGCCCGGGGGAATCAAAGTCTGGAATCAGGCGCATTGCCGTTCGGTTTTGCGTCTGGGAAATCATGAAAGGAATGAATAGGGATATGGAACCAACAGCATGGATGGAACAGGCGGAACAGTCTATGTTACATACTTACAACCGTTACCAAATCGTATTGGACCACGGGGAAGGCGTTTACCTTTACGACACAGAAGGGAAAAAATACCTGGATTTTGCAGCAGGCATTGCCGTGCAGGCGTTGGGGTATGGGCACAAGGAGTACAACGAAGCCTTAAAAGGGCAGGTAGACAAGCTGCTCCACACCTCAAACCTCTACTATAACCAGCCAACCATAGAAGCTGCCGGGAAGCTCTGCAAGGCATCCGGCATGGACCGGGTATTTTTTACCAACAGCGGCACGGAAGCCATTGAGGGCGCAATCAAGGCTGCCAAAAAATATGCCTATGCTAAGGACGGCTGCGCAGGCCATGAAATCATCGCCATGGAGCATTCCTTCCATGGAAGGAGCCTTGGGGCCTTGTCTGTCACAGGGAACGCCCATTACCGGGAGCCATTTGAGCCATTGCCCGGAATTGTGAAATTTGCAGAATACAATGACCTTGCCAGCGTTGAGGGCCTGGTAAATGAGAAAACCTGCGCTGTCATTCTGGAAACGGTACAGGGGGAGGGAGGCATTTACCCTGCAGAACCAGAATTCCTTGCCGGGGTGAAGAAGCTTTGTGAGGAGAAGGGCATCCTGTTAATTTTGGATGAAATCCAGTGCGGCATGGGCAGGAGCGGCCATATGTTTGCATGGCAGGGCTACGGCGTGAAGCCGGACATTCTGGCATGTGCCAAGGCTTTGGGCTGCGGCGTGCCGGTAGGTGCTTTCCTGATGACAGAGCAGGTGGCAGAAGGCTCTTTAAAGCCGGGGGACCATGGGACTACCTATGGCGGCAACCCTTTTGTGGGGGCAGCAGTCAGCAAAGTGCTGGACATTTTTGAAAAAGAGGGCATCCCCAAACATGTGCAGGAAATTTCCGTTTATCTGGAAGAAACGCTGGAGCAGCTAAAAATGGAATATCCATTTATTTTGGCAAGGCGCGGGCTTGGCCTGATGCAGGGGCTGGAACTGGCGCCGGAAATCCCGGCAGGGGAAATCAGCGCGAAAGCTTTGGGCGAAGGATTAATTTTAATCACGGCAGGGAACAATGTGCTGCGGTTCGTGCCTCCCCTTGTCATTGGGAAGGAGCATGTGGATGAAATGGCAGCAATCCTCCGGAAGGTTTTTCATCTTACAGGAAAGGATATGCTGCCATAAAGTATGAAAGCCCATGCCTTTCTTTATAAAATAGAGCCATAATGGCAGGATACCCCCTGTTTTGCTGGGACAGGCTCTGCGCACCTGCACGGAGAGTATTGTGCACGGATGCGGGGGCTTGGGTTTTTGTGTAAAAAATGGGTAAATTGTACCAAAAAAGCCTTAAAAAGTAGTGACAGAATATGAAAGATTTTGTATAATAAATAGAGTATATTTTTGATTGCTCACATGTAAGATGCTACAAAAGGAGGATAGGTATGGGGAATCAATTAGTATGGCAGGACCGCTTTAATATAGGCGTGGATGTCATTGATAAGGAGCATAAGAAGCTTTTTAGTATTTTAAATAAGCTTCTTGCCAGCAGGCTGCAGGAAGACAAAAACAGATGGGCCTGCCAAGAAGGGATTAAGTATTTTAAAGAGCATGCGATGAAGCATTTTGCAGAGGAAGAAGTTTATATGGCGTCTATCAGTTATCCGGGATTTGAAACCCATAGGCGCGTTCACGATAATTTTAGGAAGAATACACTCCCTTCTTTGGAAAAAGAACTGAACCAAAATGATTTTTCCGAGGAGGCAATCAGCCACTTTCTGGGTGTCTGCGCCGGCTGGCTGATCGGGCATACCCTGACAGAAGACCGTGCCATTACAGGGAAAGTCGTAAGCAAGTGGGGAGATCTTCTGCCAGAGGAGGAGCAGTCTGCTATGCGGCGTTTAATCCTCCAGCTTATGGACGATATGTTCCAGCTAAAGGCCCGGGTAGTCAGTGAGTGTTACGGCGGGGAGAAATTTGGGAAAGGCATTTACTACCGCCTGGCCTACAGGGCAGGCAGGGATAAACAATGGGAAATCATACTGGTTTTTGAAGAAAAGCTGCTGATAAATACCATTGGGAGCATGTTGGATACCCAGGCAGGGGAAATCAACGTCATGATAATGAACGCTGCCAGGTATACAGCCCAGCAGTTTGTGGAGCGGATCCAGGAACAGTTCCTTTCCTCGGAACTATATGAAATGAAGGAGGAAAACCTCTTAAGCTATGAGCAGTTCCAGAAGCGGATGGAAGGGAAGAAACCCCAGTTCAGCCTGCTGTTTGACACAGGGGAGGGGTATTTTGCCTTCTGTGCCATCGCACCCCATTTAACCCAGGACGGGGCTAAGGACAATGTGAAGGGCGGAATTTCCATTAAGGCAGAAAATGCAATGTCCGAGGTTAAGAAGTATTTGGACAACAATCAGGAAACAAAGGTGCAGGTAAGCAAAAAGCGGAAGCTGCTGGTAGTGGATGATTCGGAGTTCCTGCGGATGGCTATGAAGGAGCTTCTGGGCAAAGAATATGAGATTACAGAAGCAAGTTCTGGTTTGTCGGCAATCCGGTGCATTACGTTGGACCGGCCGGATTTAGTCCTTCTGGATTATGAAATGCCGGTCTGTGATGGCAGCCAGGTGCTGGAAATGATACGTTCCGAGGAGGAAATTGCGGACATCCCCGTGATGTTTTTGACAAGCAGGGTAGACAAAGAGAGCGTCCAAAAAGTCATATCCCTGAAGCCGTCAGGATACTTGCTGAAGACGCTTTCCCCGGAAAAGATTAAGAAAGAAATAGACGACTATTTTAAAAAGAAAAAATAAATACTAACTGGCAGGGGCAGGGAATAGCCCCTGCTGGTTTTTTTGCTTTATAGGATTAGTACTACAGCGAACTTTTTGAAAGCGTGGTTTTTCTATGGGCCAGATAGGCACAATGGTTCCTGCGTATGTAGTAACATACAATCGCTTTCATATTCGTAACTGTATAGGTTATCATTCCATGCATCAGCTTTACTACCATCGGCATGGTCAATGGAATCTCTTTTTTTTAAAGATTTCCCGTATATGAATCGTAAACAGATGCGCTGTCATCACAAACAGCATATGACGCTTCCAGCCCTGGTAACTCCGGCATTCATAATGTCCCATTCCCAGGTTGCTTTTACATTCTTCAAAGCACTGTTCAATGGGGCATCTTAAGGTTGCTGCCCTGTCCAGTTCCTGGACAGCCAGACCTCCCGGGGCATTGGAAACGAAATATTTTATTTCCCCATCTGCATATTTCCTTAAATAAAGCCATATTTCCGGCCCCGGCTTCACATAACTGCGGTTCCCGTCTTTACGGCAGGAATAACAGCGCATATATTTCCTCTCTGCAAGGATCGGACCCTTCGCTCCTTCTGCCAGTACAACGCTTTCCCAGGGGACGGAACTGTCCTCTGCGATTTCACGTACCGATACCGGCTTAGTGGACAATACCGGGTGTTTTCTGGGGCGGCCCCTTTTCGTTTCCGGGTAACACATCTGAGGGTATTCAGGAAATACCTGCTCTTTTGCGTTTGTTGCCGCAAAATACCATACCCCTTCCGGCAGCTTCAGCCCGTCAAGGAAGGCATGGCCATTCCCGTATGCCGCATCGCAGCCAATCCATCGGGCCTGGAACAGGCCGCTGTGTACTGCCTGGTTAAGCAGCCTTACAGCAATCCCATTTTTTGTGGAAAATGTTTTTTCTTCCGGGATATGGCATTCTTTGTACAGCTGTGCAAAATCTTCCCCGAACCATTCCTGCGGAAGGTAAAGTCCATAGTCCACAAGGCCGTACCCGTTGCCCCCCGCAAAAGCAAGGAATACGCCGGACTGGCAGTTTTCCGTTTTGCCCAGGCGGCCGCAGTACTGGCGCTTCACCCCGGCGGAATGTTTCCCTTTCTTCACAAAACACGTATCATCTACGGACAGCATACCAGGGGCCTGCCCAACCTGTTTGGAAAGCAGTTCCTGGTAAATATCCAGGAGAGGCTGTTCCCCAAAAGGGGAGCGTGAAAAAAACTGCTGCATGGGGCGGACATACTTCTCCCCGGAAAAATGGAGTGCAACCGGTTCGATGGATTTACGTTCCAACGGGCTTAACAGCCCCGTTATAAATGTTTGGAACAGTTTTCTTTGTGGCTCTGACCGGAAACAGGGAAGATAATTCTGAAAATATTTTTCCAGTTCTGTTTGAAGCAAAAGACTGTTTTCATCATCGGAATACCAGTTTTCTAAAGCAATTGGATCAAACATGGTTGGATTCGTCATAATACCACCCCTTTTCTTTCATTATATCAGAAAAAGAGGGCGCAGGCCACCAAAAGTTCGCTCTAGGGTGCCAAAAGGGTGCGATGCACCCGCGCTCCGGTGCGAGAGTCTGGCAAGTCAGATTCTTTGTTCTTCTATAGGAAAGACCTTGTCACGCTAAAGCGTAAAAGTATCTTTCCCATAGAAGAAAAAGTTTTTATCGCACTGCGGCGAGTATGAAATCTGTCGCAAAGCGACCCGCCGCAGGCGGAGAATCCTGCAAAACAGGATTCTTTGTTCTTGTGATACAACAAAAATCACCCTTCCATTATAATATAGTTGTTCAGGCTATTTTATTAAGAAAGGTGGAGAAATATATTTACGGTGAAAGCAACGGACTTTGGTACGAATTGCAGGGGGATTACTTAACTTAAAGATAGTATATACTTACAGCCTGCTGATACAATGTTTGCAGATACCCCGCAGAAAATATCAACCAACTTATTAAAAAAGTACTCTTACAGATGCCTTTTCGTAAGCTGGTTGATATTTATTATTGTATTGTGTATAATAGAACAGAGATGTTTTTCTGGTTCAGTCAAATATCCGCGCGGGCGCGGCTGCTTGGCTCATTGATCGCGGAAATAAAGAGAGCAAATTGTAAATAAAATTAATTCAGTTAAGGCATGAAAAAGGGGATAAATTTTATGCTTAAAGTAAATTCGATATCATCACATAAAAAACAATTTATAAATGAGGCAAGTCTATTGAGGCTTAGACCATACATTATTGATGAAATTGGAGAAGACGAGTCTTTTTATCTGTATCAGAAATGCCAGAGTATACTGTACTATGCTTTAAATCATAATAACTGTAATGAAGTAGCTCTCGTTTATTCCATAAACAGCCATGAAGAAGGTAATATGATTAAAGGAAGCCAGACAAATACGGATTTGGAATCGGATACAAAAACGTATGAATTATTAACTCAAACTTCCCACATTAAAAATGGGATTTGCTCCCTGAAAAATCAATACTTTAGCTCACAAAATAGCGCTCAGGCAGCCGCTGAACTGCACTCCAATGCTTTTTGCATGTACTTCGGCAGTCTCTGAACAAAGCTGGCAGTGAATTCCTCAAGCTGCTGTTCTGTGATGTGGAAATATTCCATAACGGCATCCATTAGTGCGTCCATGATAATCCTCATGGATTGATTGAAAGTGATGTCATCCAGTTCATCCATGAGACGGAAAAACAGTTCACATATCGTTTTGTCATCGGTATTGCACCGCTGTGTAACTGCAAGCATCATATATCGTGCAAAGACAATGGATACATGAGCAGTCAAAGCATCATAGGACAGGCTCCGGCACTCCTTTACCAGATGCAGATAGGATTTGCAGGTTTTGAAAAACACCTCTATATCCCAGCGTTTCCCATAGATACGGATGATTTCTTCCGCTGAGATAGCTGTGTCCGTGCTGATGATGGCAAGCCAGTCTTTTCTCTTGCCTTTGTTCCGGACACAGACGATTTTTGCCGGAATTGCCTCATCACCAACGGTTACGTCAACAGAAAGCAGGTACTTGGAGCGGCCCCTGCGTTTTTTACACTGTTTATAGATTTCTTTGATGTTGTATCTGCCATCCTGATAGCCATATTTGATTTTACTGCTTTTCTTAACCATTGCGATTGTGTCTAATTTGCAGTCTGTCTTTAATGCGCTAATGGTCTTCGGTGATGAAAACCAACTGTCGAACAGCACATATTTTGCAGAAACGCCAGATGATTGTGCTGCTTTGATCAGGTCAATCAAGACTTCTGTTGCCTTTCGTCTGGATTCTTTCCGCCTTTTCCCGGCAAGAGAACGTCCATCGAAGTTTGCGGCTTTGCAGAGCAGATTTTTATCGTCGGCTGCCGACAGAAGACGATGGTTGATCGGAACAAAGGAGTTGCCATCGGACCATCCAAGTGTCAGCATACGGTAACCTTTCTTGTACTTCATAGAGCAGTGGTCGAAGACTTTCGCCAGAAGTTCCGTTTTATTTGAACGGGAACGGTCAAACAGGCTGTCATCAATAATGAAGACATCTTTGCGGCTCTCATCCGTAAGCGGCTTCATGAAATCGTTAATGATCCGGCTTGAAAGCAGGGTTGTGAACCGAAACCAGTTAATCTTCGCATTATTGAGGAAGCGATAAACGGTGTTCTTGCAGAATGAACCATCAAATATGCCTGTTTTCCGCTGCATATACATGCTTCTATCCGAGAAAATGAGACAGAACAGGTATCGAAACACTTCGATTACCGGAATCCCTTTTGCTTTTCCGGCATTACATTTGAAAAGAAGTTTCCCAATTTGGAATTGGGTCATAAAATTTGTGACAGAGTTAGAAATCTCATTCCCGTTTTCAGCATTATATGGTATACTTGACATGGCATAAATCTCCTTGCTGTGTGATTGTTATTCGCAATTCAATTATACCATCAAGTGCAGGTTTGTGCCTTTTTTATAGACTAAAGTATTGATTTTTCAAGGTTCAGCACACCAATCGGTGTGGGAAGTTTGAGTTATTAAATAGAAATGATAATAAAGTTTGTGTATTGGTGCATAATCATCCAACTGATTCCGCTTTTTCCATTGAAGATTATTCGGAATTTTTGTTGTATGGTAAGTTGAAAATAATGGTAGTCGTGACGAATTCTGGAGAGCAGTACTATATGACGAAAACAGAATACTTTGATAGAAATGCTGCTGTAAAGAAACTGATTGAAATCACGAAAATGTGTGACCATAATAATGATGGAAAATTAAACCGTTCAGAATCCGTGCAGGCTGCGAAAGAATTTGAACGGGTGGCATATGTATTTGGAATAAGAATTGAGTAAGGGGGATGTGAATATGACGAAACCTACATTTTCGATTTTGGTTGATACAGAAGAAAATACTAATCTTGCAATTCAGCAATTAACGCAGATAGCTTTGGAAGAAGGGATTATAACACAGGAAGATTTAGAAAAAATGGATGAGAAGAAGAAGGAGTTCGTGAGTGTGCAGTAAAGAATGGACAGTTATTATTTCGTTTATTATTTCTTTGGTTATTGGTGTCCTGCTTTGTTGGGTAGGTCTTGGAGCATGGAAATTGCTGGTGCTGTAGTGTAAAAAAATAAGTAAAACCGCAAGCAATTTATCTATTTGAGGATGGTATGGCTTATGATATGATATCTGCCGCAAAGCGGCTCGCCGTAGGCGGAGAATCCTGCTTTGCAGGATTCTTTCTTGTCTTATAGGAAAGACCTTGTCACGCTAAAGCGTGAAAGTATCTTTCCTATAAGATAAAAAATAATATGCACAGGGTCTGCCCCAGCGAAGCGAGGGTACTCGTGCGAATAGAAGATGTCACTGCGTGACCGCACTCGGCGCAGCAAAGGTTCTAAGCGCCAGTGGCGCTTGTTCAGAACGGACCGAAACGGAGTGTAGACGCCAAGCCCCTCATGATTGAGGGGGTAGGGGAGTTGAAGTGGGCTTGCCCACTTTGTTCCTTTATAGGAAATTGCGTCCTATAAAGCAAAATGCTCCGCAAGGATGCGCGCTCGCACGAGGGGAACTATGTCGCTAAAGCGACCGTGCTCGGCGCGCAAAGTGTTCAAGCCCCTCATGAGTGAGGGGTAGGGGAGCTGAAGTGGGCTTGCCCACTTTGTTCTCTTATAGGAAATACCGTGTTACTGTGAAGTGCTAATGTGTATGGATTTCCTATAAGAGAAAAACAATTATGCGCAGCTCGCGGAGAGGAAATTTATTGCTGCGCAATCCGCTCGCGCGCGGAGAATGCGCTGTGCGCATTCTTTGTTATAAAAAAACCGGCCTGCCCATCTGGTATAAAAATCCCAGTTTTGGTATATCCTACATAAAAATAAAGCAGCCAGGAGGAAAGACCATGATTGGAATAGTTATCGCCCTGCTGTCCGGGGCATTGATGAGCGTTCAGGGAGTATTCAATACAGAGGTGACGAAAGGCACCAGCATGTGGGTCAGCAATAGCTGGGTACAGTTTTCAGCGCTGGTAATCTGCCTTGTAAGCTGGTTCTTTACGGACCGGTCAAGTTTTGCGGGGATCCTGCAGGTACAGCCCAAGTATATGCTGCTGGGCGGCGTCATTGGGGCGTTTATCACTTATACGGTCATAAAGAGCATGGATGCATTAGGGCCAGCGCAGGCGGTGATGCTGATTGTCATATCCCAGTTGGCGGTGGCCTACCTGATAGAGGTGTTCGGCCTGTTCGGCGTGGACAAGCAGCCTTTTTTGTGGCGCAGGGTGATTGGGATGGCAGTCTGTATTGGCGGGATTATCCTGTTTAAATGGGAATCCTGATAAAAATATGAAAACTTTCTCAATATTTTTGAAATACTCTTGTAATAAATCCCAAATACCGTTACAATAGAAAAGATTCGTGGATAAGGCTTTCCCATTCTTGCCATTCTGGATCCTATGCCTATAGAATTGGGGCAGGTGTGCAGCATAATGCAAAGAATGGAGGAAAGCATGGAAAAGAAAACCATATATTTTATAATAGCGCTGGCGGTATTTGCCATGGCAGGCGGGTGCAAAGGCAGGGAGCCGGAAGGCTTTTTCCTGACAGATCATGCGGAAGTGGCAGGCAGTGGTTCCGGGGATGCGTCCCAGCCCAAGGGCGGTTCTGAGGATACTGCCCAGACGGGCGGCGGTCCCGGGGATGATGCCCAGGCGCAGGTGATCTATGTGCAGGTAAGCGGCGCAGTGGCAAAGCCGGGGGTCTATGAGCTGAACGAGGGCAGCCGTATTTTCCAGGCCGTGGAGCTTGCCGGGGGCCTGACGGAGGAAGCTGACGGCAGCGCCGTGAACCAAGCGGCAGCCTTAAGCGACGGGCAGATGGTGTATATCCCAAGGCAGGGGGAAGAACCAAGCCAGGGGGCAGCCAGCCCAAGCGCAGGCCAGGCGGACGGCAAGGTCAGCCTGAATACTGCCACAGAAGCAGAATTAATGGCGCTGCCGGGAATTGGCGAAGCCAAGGCAAGGAGCATCCTTGCGTGGCGGGAGCAGCACGGCGGATTTAGCCAAATTGAGGATTTGATGAAAATAGAAGGAATCAAAGATGGTGTTTTTTCCAAAATAAAAGACAGCATCAAAGTTGACTGAGGTGTAAATTATGGCGAAGAAAGTTCTTGTAGTGGATGATGAAAAGTTAATCGTAAAGGGAATCCGGTTTAGCTTGGAGCAAGACGGCATGGAGGTGGACTGCGCCTATGACGGCGAAGAAGCCCTGCGGCTTGCCACAGCGCAGAATTACGATATGATACTGCTGGACCTGATGCTGCCCAAGATGGACGGGTTTGAAGTATGTCAGCATATACGGGAATTTTCTTCCGTTCCGGTCGTCATGCTGACAGCCAAAGGGGACGACATGGACAAAATACTTGGGCTGGAATACGGGGCGGACGATTACATAACGAAGCCATTTAACATCCTTGAGGTAAAGGCGAGGATTAAGGCGATTATGCGCAGGACTTCCCCCAACCAGCACGGGAAAGAAAACCCCAAGCTGGTGGAGGACGGCGACTTGAAGCTGGACAGCGAGAGCAGGCGCCTGTTTATCCTTGGGAGGGAAATCAATGTGACAGCCCGGGAGTTTGATTTATTGGAGCTTCTGGTCCTAAACCCCAACAAGGTCTACAGCCGGGAAAAGCTTTTGAACCTTGTATGGGGCAGCGACTACCCGGGGGACGTGCGTACGGTGGACGTCCATGTGCGCCGCCTGCGGGAAAAAATTGAAGCGAACCCCAGCGAGCCGAAATATGTGCATACAAAATGGGGCGTAGGGTATTATTATCACGGTTGACGGTAAGGGAAGACGATGAAAAAGCTGAAATTTATACACAGCCTGAAATTCCGGCTGTTCCTTTTGGTGGCATTGGCGGGGATTCTCCCCAATATTGTGCTCAGGGTGGGGATTCTGCTCAGCTATGAGAGCCGTGCAGTGTCCAACCGGAGCATTGACGTGCTGGGGCAGGCTAAAATTCTGGGCAACCAGGTAGTTACATACGACTATATGAAGGACACTTCCTTGGAAGTCATCAATGCCCAGCTTGAAATGCTTTCCACGATTTACGACGGCCGGGTCCTGATTGTCAACAGCAGTTTCCAGATTGTCAAGGACACTTATGAGCTGGACACCGGGAAAACCATTATTTCCGAGGAAGTGGTAAAAAGCTTCCAGGGGGAGGAAATTAACAAGTACGATTCCAAGAACCGTTATATTGAATTGGCTATCCCCCTGAAAAAAGAAGGTATGGAGCAAAGCCTTGGGGTGCTTCTGGTAAGCGTTTCCACAGACAGCATTATGCTCAATTATGACTACTTAAAGGACAATGCGCTGATCCTTGAACTGGCAAGCATGGTGATTATCCTTGGGTTTGCGCTGTTTTGGTCAGGGCGTTTGGTGCGCCCCTTTGGGAAACTGACGAAATATTTGGAGGGGGTGCAGGCGGGGGACGAGGAAACCTTGATGATTTCCGATTATACGGAAACACAGGCCATTTCCGACGCCTTCAACGAACTGTGGGGCAAGATGCGGGTAATTGACGACTCAAGGCAGGAATTTGTGTCCAATGTGTCCCATGAGCTGAAAACCCCGCTGACGTCCATGAAGGTGCTTGCCGATTCCCTGCTGGCCCAGGGGGATGCCCCAGTGGAGCTGTACAAGGAATTTATGGGGGATATTGCAGAAGAAATTGAACGGGAAAATAAAATCATCAACGACCTGCTTTCCCTTGTGAAAATGGATAAGGCGGCAGGAGCCTTAAATGTTTCCGTGGTGAATATCAATGAGCTGCTGGAACTGATTTTAAAACGCCTGCGTCCCATTGCAGAAAAGCAGAACATTGAGCTGGTGCTGGAGAGCTTCCGGCCAGTCAGCGCAGAGGTGGACGAGGTCAAGCTTTCCCTTGCCCTGAATAACCTGGTAGAAAATGCCATTAAGTACAACAAGCCGGAAGGGTGGGTGCATGTGTCCTTAAATGCGGACCACAAATATTTCTTTGTCCGGGTAGAAGATTCTGGGATTGGCATACCGGAAGAAGCATTGGAGCATATTTACGAGCGGTTTTTCCGTGCGGATAAGTCCCACTCCCGGGAAATTGGCGGCACGGGCCTTGGGCTTGCCATTACAAGGAATGCCGTCCTGATGCACCGGGGCGCCATCAAAGCGCACAGCAAGGAAGGGGAAGGCACAGTATTTACCGTCCGGATCCCATTGATGTATATTGTGTGAGCAGGAAGGAGGCTGGGATGAGAAGGGGAACACAGAACTTATGCATCCTGCTGGCGTTCCTGCTGGCAGCGGGCCTTACAGGATGCGGAAAGGGCCGGGAGGATTCCTCCGAATATTATATTTTTTATGTGAATAAAGAAAATACGAAAACGGTTGCAGTCGGCTATGAGCCAAAGGCAGAAGATGACAAGGGGCAGATACAGGAATTTTTGGAAAAGCTCCTGCAGAGAGAGGACCATAAGGATTACCGTCAGGCAGTCCCGGAAGAAGTGAAATTGGAATCCTGGAAGCTGGAAAATGCCCAGCTGTACCTGTATTTTAACAACGAATATATGGAAATGGACAATGTGAGCGAGGTATTATGCCGCGCCGCCGTTGTGCGGACGCTGGCGCAGGTAAAAGGGGTAGAGTGCATTTCTTTTTATGTGGGGGATTCCCCGCTGGTGGATGGCAGCGGAAACCTGATTGGCCTGATGACGGGGGAAAGCTTTATTGAAAACCCGGGAGAGCAGATCAATACCATCCAGACCGCCAGCATTACCCTGTATTTTTCCAACCCGAATGGGACGGCGCTGATCCCGGAGGTTCAGGAGGTGCATTACAGCAGCAACATTTCCTTAGAAAAACTGGTGATGGAGCAGCTTCTCCATGGGCCGGAGGGGAAAGGCAAGCGGGCAGCAATCCCGGAAGGGACGAAGCTGGTAAGCGTGTCGGTGCTGGACGGGGTAGGGTTTGTGAATTTAAACGAGGGGTTCCTTACCCAGAATTATGAGATTGCGGAACCTGTGGTGATCTATTCTATTGTAAATTCCCTGGCGGAGCTGCCCAATATCAATAAAGTGCAGATTGCAGTGAATGGGGACAGCACCATCACTTACCGGGAAAAAATGAAGCTGGAAACCATGTATGAGCGGGATTTGGACTATGTGGATGAAAAGGCCCGCACACAGGAGGAACAGCGGGAAGAAGAAACGGAAACCGTGATTATAGAGGAGGAGGGACCAAATGGCTAACCGGGCAGCCGTATGCCTGTCAGCTTCCTTCATACTGGGCACCCTGTCCGGGGAGCATGGGGGATTCTTGTTCCCAGCCCTGCAGTTGTTGTTCCTGCTTTTTACCAGTGTTGCTATTGCAAGGGGGCAGGAAGGGGCAGGGAAGGCAATCCTGTCCCGCTGCCTGTGCTGTACCCTTGCCTTTGGGCTTGGGCACTGGCATTTTCAGGCAGAAACAGGGGTGCGGGACAGGCTGGAAGCCGCCCTTATGGAAGGGGAAACAATTACCGTACAAGGGACAGTCCAGAAAAAAGAAGACAGGCCAGAACAGTGCTTATATACGCTGGCAGACACTTATGTGCTTGCGGATGGCAGCGCCTATCCCAGCTACCAGGTGTTTGCCTACAGTTCTCAAATGCATATCCAGCCGGGGGATACAGTAACATGTACCGGAACGTATGCACCATTCCAAATTTCCCGCAATGAAGGGAATTTCGACGAAAAACAATATTTCCAAAGCAAAAAAACTGAATTCCGCCTGTATGCCGAAGATAGTGTGCAGGTAGTCCAGAAGGGCGGCGGTTATGCATCAGCCCTTGGGAAGCTGCGCCAAAAATTCAGGGATGTGTACCAGGCCTGCATGGGGGAAAAGCAGGCGGGGCTTTTGGCAGATATGGCGCTGGGGGATAAGTCCCTGTTGGACGGGGAGTTGAAAGATTTGTACCAGAAAGCGGGGATTTCCCATATTTTGGCAATCTCTGGCCTGCATGTTTCCCTGTTTGGGATAGGGTGTTACCGGCTGCTGCAGAAAATCTTATTCCCAGGCAAACTATGCGCCCTCTGTTCCATCGGGGCTGTGATAAGCTTCGGCCTGCTGTCTGGAATGGAAATTTCCACCGTGCGGGCAATCTGCATGTTCTGCCTTGGGATGGCTGCCCGGGCAATGGGTTATAGTTATGATTCCGCCACTGCCCTTGGCGTCAGCGCTATGGTACAGGTATGGGGGAACCCATTTGTGCTGGGTAATGCCGGGTTCCTGTTTTCCTATGGGGCAGTCCTGGGGGTGACTGTGGCTGCAGGGATTTTAAAGGAGGTATTTTGGGGAAGGAAGGCGGGCAGGGAAGGGCATCAGGAGGAGCCCGGAGGGTTCTTTTGGGAGAAATGGGTGGGGAAATTACTGGAAACCATGTTTTCCAGTACCTGCATCCAGCTTACCACATTGCCCCTGTCCTTATATTTTTATTATGAGGTGCCCTGCTACAGCATTTTGGCAAATGGGCTGATCCTGCCGTTTCTTGGCCCTATCCTGTCCATCGGCCTGCTGGGAGGGGCTGCAGGGCTCTGTTCCCTCCGGGCCGGGTACATGATCCTTACCCCGGTGGGCTGGATGCTTTCTTTCCATGAATTGGCCTGCCGGGGCATTTTAAGCCTGCCGGGAGCCGTCTTTGTGGCTGGGGATCCGGGGCTTGCCTTGGTTTTCCTGTATTATGGGGCATTGATTTTTGTGCTGTACCTGCTTTCGGGAGGGGCAGGGCGGAGGTGGCTTTTGGGCGTTGCGGCAGCTCTTGGGATGCTGCTGTTCCTGCGGGAACCTCAGGGGTTTGGGATCCATGTGCTGGATGTAGGGCAGGGGGACGGAATTTTTATCCAGACAGAAGAAGGGGAACATTTCTTTATAGATGGGGGGAGCAGCGACGTAAAACAGGTTGGCAAGTACCGGATTCTGCCGTTCCTGAAATCCAAAGGCGTTGCTTCTGTCAAGGGGTGGGTAGTATCCCATGCAGACCAGGACCATGTAAGCGGGCTGGAGGAATTGCTGGAATCAGGCTATCCCATTGAATATCTGGTGGTAGCGGAAGGGATGGCGGAGGACGAGGGAGCCGGACGGCTGCTGCATTTGGCAAGGAAGGCAGGATGCAAGGTGCGCTATGTATCCCCGGGGATGGAATTTGGGGTGGGGCAGGCGGTATTTACCGTCTGGCATCCAGAAGCCGGGGGACAGGGGACAGAAGGGGATGGGGCAAGCTGGGGTAAGAGCCTGGGGGATCCAGGACCCGGCAAGAAAACTGCAGGGGAAACGGTAGACAGGAATGGGGCTTCGCTGGTGGTTTCCTTGGAATATCAGGGATTTACCGGGATGTTCACCGGGGATATAGGGGCTATGGAGGAACAGCGGCTGGCAGGGAGCCAGGATTTTTTGGCATGGCTGGGCAAAAGGGGCGGTAAGGGCATTGATTTTTATAAGGCAGCGCACCATGGATCCAATGGCTCCAACAGCCAGGGGTTTTTGGAAGCCCTATCCCCAAAGGCAGCCGTGGTTTCCTGTGGGAGCAGGAATCCCTATGGGCATCCAGGAAAAGAGGCATTGGAGCGGTTCAGGCTGGCAGGGAGCCGGATATTCTGCACGGCGGAGCTGGGGCAGGTATCCTTTTGGCTGCGGGAAGGGGATGTCCGGGTGCGGTGGTTTTTGCCAAAATCTTAGGAAATATGCAGGTATAGGGAGAAAACAGTAACATTGCTAAGCGGGTTATGCTATAATAACATAACCACGCTAGTACCCCATCCAGATAGGAATCAGACTTGTTCCCTGCCTGCTCCGCACCATTGTGTCGTTAAAATTTCTAGACGATGCCACCGCATCGCCGTTGAAATTTTGCCTAGCACTGGCACGAATCATGCGAAGCACAAATCTAATTCCTGTCTGGATGGGGTACTAGGATACTTCTGGAAGGCATGGCAAAAGGTATTTTGGCAAATCATGCGGCTGCAGAAAGAAAGGATTTGGAAGATATGTATGAAATTGAAACGGAAGCTGGGGAAGAATCTGAGGAACTTAAGGGGCAGCCTTTCAATGCAGAAAAAATACGGGTGGACCAGCAGATGCTTTCGGTAAAATATATGCTGGAGCTTATGGAGGATGGACTAATTGAATTAAATCCAGGTTATTACTCCGGCATTTAACCGCCGGAGTAATATCAAAGGCATCGGGTATGGAAAGACAATAAGAGGAAATCATTATTGATTGAATCATTAATGCTTAGGATTCCCATACCGGCATTTTATTTTTATTCTATAGGAAAGACCTTGTCGCGCTAAAGCGTGAAAGTATCTCTCCTATAGAATAAAAAGCTTTTATCGCACTGCGGCAGGTATGAAATCTGTCGCAAAGCGACCCGCCGCAGGCGGAGAATCCTGCTTTGCAGGATTCTTTGTTCTGAAAATGAGGATGGGAAATATCAGGTGGTTGACGGCCAGCAAAGGCTGGCGATGATACAGGAATTTGTCCAGGGGAAGTTCCATCTGTCGGGCATGGAATTTTACCTCCCCACGGCAACTGGCTTTGGCATTACTTATGTATTGCCAATTATTGTCCAGGCATTAGTGGCTTCAACATTAGAAAACTCTGTTTTAATTGTGGAAAACCCAGAAGCACATCTGCACCCTCTAAGCCAGTCTAGTCTGGGGAAATTTTTGGCTTTGGTTGCATGGAGTGGAGTTCAGGTCCTGGTAGAAACACATAGCGAGCATATCATTGCCGCACCCTTTTGGCGCCCTAATCCTATCAAGCAAAAAGCAGGATACTGCCGCCTTCCCGGCAATATCCTGCTCTGCCTGTATGTTTCAATTGTAAAAATCAGCCTGACTAAAAGCGTGTTTGGGAATTGTGCCGTACATCCCGGGAAAAGCAATTTCCAAACAGGCTCTATTTCTCTCCCGTGCAGTTCATATCGGTAAAGCTGCAGGTTGTGTCGTCTTCCTCAGTGGTGCAGTTCATATTCGTAATGCTGCAGGTGCTGTCGTCCCCGCCATCCCCAATACAATTCATGTCGTTCAGCCCGCAAGTGGTGTCGTCATCATTTGTCATGCCGTTCATGTTTGTGATATCTAAATTTTTCTTCTCCATGTAATCCCTCCTATTGGTTTTGTTTGCCTTGCATAAAACCCCTGCTATGGATTTATTATATCCTTATTTTTGGGCAGTTACAAGTGGAAAAGGAAGGTTTTTGACACATGGCATGAAGTGTACAAGGTTACGGTCCGCACACATAGTGTTCACAGTAATGGTAAAAAGGCTGCCCATGGCGTACAGGGAAAATAACCATTGCATTTTCCGGAAAAGACCGATATAATCCCGTTTTCGACGCTTGTGAACTAAAAAAATCCGATAATCCTTATAAATACTGGGGTTATCGGATTATTCCTTGTATATAAATGTTGTATGTGAACCCTATCTCAAAATTTTTTTTATTTTTCCATTTAAATCCTTGGGTTTATAATGCAGCCTGTCCAGATTCAAAGATGTTAATTGCTCCAGGGCATCTAGTGCCCTGCTTCCATTATAGAGTGCCATATATTCAACATCATGGATATTAGTAACGTTCATGTTTCTTAAAGTAGTGATTAAATCCTGTGGTGTTACATGAGTCTCCTGATCATCTAACTTGGCCTCCAGTAAACGATATACCAGCAATGCAGTATAGCAGATCAGAAAATGCGCTTTGATACGGTTTGGCAGCCGATGGTTTACAGGCCTTCCTGTGAAATTGGTTTTTATAATCCGGAAGCAGTCTTCAATCTGGTATCTTTTGTGTGATACGTCCAGAATGTCTTTGGCTGGATCCAGAAGGTTTGTCGCCACAGCATAATAGCCATCGTATTTTTCTTCCTCTGCAATCTTCGCTTCATCAAGCAGATACTCAACGGCTGCCTTTTCACCGGATTTTGTATGTGTCACCCTTTTCATAAATCTCTTTATATCATTTGGTCCCTTTTTGATTTCCCCAGGATCTTTCTTTTCCAATAGTTTTTTAGCGCGTTCAATCTGCCGTTCGCGTACAGCTCTCTGGTATTCCATCATTTTCCGTGAAAATGTGATAATGATGCGTTGTTTTAGGAGTCCGGTTGCTTTTACACGTTTGACTTTACCATTTTTAAGGATTTTTTCCTCATACAGCCCAAGGTCTACGGCTTTATCTGCATCAATGGTCTTATAGGCAAAATCATTGTATAATTTCAGGTTCTCTTCCAGGTGCCTGTCAAATTCCTTCATACCACTGATTTTTACCGGTGCGTCATTGGAAAGCAGTTTGTAGTCAAAGTCATTGAATACAGATTTTTTCAGAGTATCACTGAGCTTTTTGATGGACTGTGTGACAATAAATGCCCGGCCTCCCATACTGTTGAACTTGCGGATGTTATAAGAACCCAGCCCGGCATCCGCACAATAAATGAATTTTGCCCCATCCAGCATCTGGAGTACTTCTTTTTCCAAAGGGACAGCAGTTGCCTGCTCACTGGTATTTCCGGGATGGAGACACATGGTGATCGGAATGCCCCTGCTGTCCATGAAAAGCCCCATTTCTACGATGGGATTCGGACGGTGTTCTTTGCTTATGCCAAATTTCCTTAATCCATTGATGATTTCGCCAGTCACTTCATCAACCACGTCTTCATCTGGCTGTTCACACTCAAAATAGAAATTTGTACAATCATAGTAGAGGACAGAAGTGTCCCGTTTCACGACCGGGTTACTGTTTTTAAAAAGCCATTCCAGATAAGAGTCATAATTAGTTTCTAATAAATCCATAAACCGAAGGATGTGCTGGTAATCAAAACAGGGTTGTTCATAATAGGATGCCAGATGGTTCCATGTGGCAAATTTGGATCTGGGATCCAGAATCCTTGCATATGTAAGAAAGCGTGAGATTGTAAAGCAGTCAAAAGTAACTTTACGCCCGCTGCTTTTTTGCGAAAAGAATTCTTTCAGGTTAAGACCTTCCATAATGTACTGCAGAAAAAAGTATCCGATATTAACCCAATTGGAAGCAGACGCCGCATCCTGTGTATGTTTCACTTTTTCATTGAAATCAGCAGTCAGGTTAAAAGTGACTCTGCCAATCCGGTATTCTTCATTCATTTTTTTGATTTCTTCTCTTACATAAGCTTCCGGATCATCTGTTATTTTTAAAAGTTCAGAATGTTTTCCAAAGTTTTTAACATTTCTGGTGGTCGTTTTTTTCCCATTCCGAATGCCTTGCTGAGCATAATAGGTAGGATCTTTAAGACGTTTATCATAGTATAGCTTCATAAAACATCACCTCATAACCATTATATCATATACATACAGCACATACAACATAAAAATAGGGAAAATTTGACAAAATAATAAGCCTAAAATAAGGCTTTAAGAAGTTTTTGGGTAATAGGAAGTGTTGAACTCCCGATCATTTGTCATGCCGTTCATGTTTGTGATATCTAAATTTTTCTTCTCCATGTAATCCCTCCTATTGGTTTTGTTTGCCTTGCATAAAACCCCTGTTATGAATTTATTATATCCTTATTTTGGGGCAGTTACAAGTGGAAAAGGAAGGTTTTTGACACATGGCATGAAGTGTACAAGGTTACTGTGGACACCATGGGTGTTTACAGTAACTGTACAGGGGCTGCCTATGGCGCACAGGGAAAATAACCATTGCATTTTCCGAAAAAGACCGATATAATTGAACAGAATAAGAAAAACAAGGAGGGATATTGCCATGCAGCATATGATTAATACAAAAATAGAAGATTTCAAGGTATCTGCATTTTCAAAAGGGGACTTTATTGAGGTAACGCAGGAGGATTTACTGGGCCATTGGTCAGTCCTGTTTTTCTACCCGGCAGATTTCACTTTTGTATGCCCTACGGAGCTTGGGGACCTTGCAGACCATTATGGGGAATTCCAGAAAGAGGGCTGTGAAATCTATTCTGTGTCCGAGGATACCCATTTTGTCCACAAGGCATGGGCAGACGCGTCTGACACCATCAAGAAAATCCAGTATGTCATGCTGGCAGACCCGGCAGGGGTATTGGCCCGTCAGTTTGGCGTATTGGCAGAGCAGGAAGGGCAGGCGCTGCGGGGAACCTTTATCCTGAACCCGGAAGGGGTAGTGAAAGCATACGAAATCCACGATATGGGAATCGGAAGGAACGCTGCGGAACTGCTGCGGAAGGTACAGGCAGCGAAATTTGTAGAGGAGCACGGGAACCAGGTATGCCCGGCCAAATGGAAGCCCGGGGAAGAAACCTTAAGCCCCAGCTTGGACTTAGTAGGAATGTTGTAGGAGGGGCGTATGGATATCAACCAAATTTCTTCCCAGAGCAGCCTGATGACGCCGGAGCTGGAAGGACAAATTAAAGGGGTGTTTGGGAAACTGGAAGGGGAAGTTACCCTTGCCTGCGTGATAGACCCATCCGATGGCGTCTCTGTGGAAATGGCTGAATTGGTACGCCATATTTCAGGGCTTTCCGATAAGGTTTCCTGCCAGCTTTACGGCAGGGAGGAAGCAAAGGAAGCACTGCCGGAGCTGGATGCGTCCCTGCTCCCCGCCACCGCCCTGTACAGGGATGGGAGCTATACGGGGATTGCTTTCCACGGGGTGACAGGGGGGAAGGAGATGAACTCCCTGATTTTTGCCATTTATAATGCGGCTGGCCCCGGGCAGGAAATGGAAAAGCGGATTAAGAAAAAACTGGACAAGCTTACCCATAAAAATGAAATCAAGATTTTTGTTTCCCTGTCCTGCCACCATTGCGCACAGCAGGTCATTACCTGCCAGAAAATGGCGGCAGAGTGCGGGGCAGTCGAAGCGCGGATGATTGACGCAAGGCTCTACCCGGAACTGGTGGAGCAGTACAAGATTGAGCGGATTCCCATGACAGTCATCAATGAAAAGGAAGTGCTGTTAGGCAGCAAGAACATGGATGAAATCTACCAAATCCTCCGCACCTACAAATAAGGTAACAGAATGAAAAGTATTGAGGAAGATATCAGGAACAGGGATTTCCAGCCAGTTTATTTGCTCTATGGGGAAGAATCTTACTTAAAGCGCCAGTACAGGCAGAAGCTGAAAGAGGCTTTATCTGCGCAGGGCGATACCATGAACTGCGCCTGTTTTGAGGGGAAAAACATAAGCCCCGGGGAACTGATCGATTTGGCGGAAACCCTCCCGTTTTTTGCGGATTACAGGCTGATCCTTGCAGAAAACAGCGGTTTTTTCAAGAAATCCTGCGAGGAGCTGGCCGACTACCTGAAGCAAGTGCCGCCCACCACCATATTTGTGTTTGTGGAGGAGGAAGTGGACAAGCGGGGGAAGATGTACAAGGCGGTGAAAAAGGCAGGCCGGGCCGTGGAGTTTGCAAGGCAGGCGGACGCTTTGCTGATGCAGTGGGCTTTAGGCCGGATGAAACGGGAAAATAAGAAAATCACCCAGAACGCCATGCAGCTTTTTCTGGAAAAAACGGGGAATGACATGGAAAATATTGACCGGGAGCTGGAAAAGCTGTTTTGCTATACGCTGGGCAAGGATGCCATTACGGCGGAGGATGTGGAAAACATCTGCACCGGGCAGACCACAGGAAAGATTTTTGAAATGGTGAACCATATCGCGGAAGGGCGGAAGAAGCAGGCGCTGGAGCTGTACTATGATTTGCTGGCGTTGAAGGAGCCCCCCATGCGCATCCTTTTCCTGGTGGCAAGGCAGTTCCAAATCCTGTTCCAAGTCAAGGAATTGGGCCGGCAGGGGCATGACAGGAAATTTATTGCCGCAAAAGCCGGGATCCCGGAATTTTCCGTAAACCGGAACCTTGCCCAGGCAGGGAGGTTTACGCTGGAAGGGCTGGAATCTGCCGTGGCAGGCTGCGTGCAGGCAGAGGAGGATATAAAGACCGGGAATATGGACGCCCAGATGGCTGTGGAGCTTTTGGTTGTAAGCAGCGCAGGGGGGGGGCTTTGACCCTCGCGGCAGTCGCCAAATGTCTGCAAGCAGCCACTTGGCTCGTTGCTCGCGGGAATAAAAAAGAAGCCGGCTGACGGTACCGGCTTCTTTTTTTCTTCTATAGAAAAGACCTTGTCACGCTAAAGCGTGAAAGTATCTTTCCTATAGAAGAAAAAAGCTCTTATCGCACTGCGGCGGGTATGAAATTTGTCGCAAAGCGACCCGCCGCAGGCGGAGAATCCTGCTTTGCAGGATTCTTTCTTGTTATGCATATGTTGTTCTATGGAAAATAATTAAGCAAGTTTGTTTACAGCTTTGGATAAGCGGGAAACTTTTCTGGCTGCGGTATTTTTGTGATATACACCCTTGGCAGTTGCTTTGCCAATAGCGGAAACAGCCTTTGGTAAAGCTTCCTGTGCTGCAGCCTTGTCATTTGCTGCAACAGCAGCATCCACTTTCTTAATAGCAGTCTTGACAGCGGAACGGATTGATTTGTTGCGTGCTGTCCTTGCTTCTGTTATTAAAATTCTTTTTTTCGCTGATTTAATATTAGCCAATCCATACACCTCCAATTTTTTCATGTAACCGTATCCCATAGATGAAGGGGCGGTTGTTGTTCTGGCAATTATTGTGTTTAAGGCTTTGCGCCACATTACAAAGTCCATAAACATTTTGCTGTTCCATTAAAACCGGACACGGACATTCTAATGCAAACATACTCATATATTTTAGCCCTAAAATTTGTGCCTGTCAATACATATTCCAGCATTTTTTGTAAAAAATAATTACGGAAAATGGAGCAGCCAAATCTGCACAGGGCGGTTTGGGCTGCTGCCGGAGCATATCAGAAGATAAGGCTGTCATGGAATACACCGTCTGGGAGGGATTGTTATGAGTCAGTTTCAGGTGCGTACGGATTTGGCATTGGAGGCCCGTGAAAAATTTGAGGAGGACAATGTAGAAATCAAAGGGGTGCGTGTAGCAGAGGAAACCCGTGAAAAATCGGAAATTAAGATTACTACCATGGTAATAGAAACAGAAAATGGGGCAAAAGCCATGGGCAAGCCCAAGGGAACCTACATTACCTTGGAAGCGGCAAATATGGACTGCCAGGATGAGGATTACCACAGGGAAATCTCTGTGGAATTGGCAAGGATTGTAAAGAAGCTGATGCCCCGGAAAAAGGAAGCCCTTTCTGTGCTGGTGGCGGGGCTTGGGAACCGGGAGGTAACGCCGGATGCCTTAGGGCCGCGTGTGGTGGACAATATGATGATTACCCGCCATGTGCTGAAAGAATTTGGCAAATATGCATTTGGGGAGGAGGAAGTCAATGCCGTCAGCGGGATTGTCCCCGGGGTTATGGCACAGACCGGGATGGAGAGCCAGGAAATCATAAAGGGTGTTGTGGACGAAACAAAGCCTGACGTAATGGTTGCCATTGATGCGCTGGCAGCAAGGAGCACCCGCAGGCTGAGCCGCACCATCCAGATTACAGACACTGGGATTAATCCGGGCTCCGGGGTGGGGAACCACCGCCATGGGCTTTCGGAAAAGACCATTGGCATACCCGTCATTGCCATAGGCGTGCCCACTGTGGTGGACGCGGCTACCATTGTCAATGACACCATGCATACGCTGATTCAGGCCATGGAGGAAAGCAGCCACTTAAAGCCCTTAAGCACGGGGCTGAACGCGCTGAATGACATGGAAAAATATGAATTGATACGGGAACTTCTGTCGCCCCAGCTCAACACCATGTTTGTTACCCCGAAGGATATTGATGAATCTGTCAAACGTTTAAGCTTCACCCTTTCCGAAGGACTGAATATTGCTTTTGCATAAATATTTTCGTACAGGCATATATTTAACTGTTTGCAGGAGTTTGGGGCGCAGATGGAAAAGCTTTGCGCCTTGGCATAAAACAGTTTGGCAGGAAAATCAGAATGAAAAAAAAGTGGATCGGGCGCAGCCATCCTTATATCCCTGTAAGGGCGGCTGCCAGAAGGAGAAAATCGGGGAGATACATGCGTTTCGCCCTATGGGTAGCCAGCTTGCTTTTTGTATTCGTATGTTACCAAAATATGTCCGAATCAGACGAAGCGCCAGCCATGGAGCAGATTTGGGCTTACCTGAAAGAAGAAGCGGCAGTTGGCTCTTGGAAAAACTGCATGATGGCCATGGTGGCAGAGCAGCAGGAAGAATCCCCTTCCGCAGTCAATTACCTGCTGGGGAAATTGGAACAATTTTACCCGGTCTGCGGGTTCAGCGAAACCTTGCCTGAGTATGACACGCAGGTGGAAAGTGACCTGGAAGCTGGGCTTCTGGCGGAAAATGCTAAGGGGCAGGGGGCAGGGAAAGCCGAAGGGGAAGGCAAAACAGGGCAGGAAGGCACAGGGACCCAAGGGGCAGAAGGCGCCAAGGGGCAGGACGGGGAAACCCCACAGGAGAAAGAAGCAGCACAGGAGGAAGGCGGCGGGAGCCAGGGCAAAGGGAAGGAGAAAAAAAGCAAAAAGGGACAGGGGGATGGCGGGCAGGAAGCTGCGGCGCCAGCAGGGAAGGCCGTAGAGGTTTCCAGGGAAAAACTCAATGACTTCGATTATCTGGTGCAGAATTTCTATCAGGTTGACCGCACTACCACAGTGGACGGCAGCCAGCTAAATGCAGAAGCCCTCCTTGGGAAGGACATGAAGCTGCAGCAAGGGAATGAAAATGTGCAGATCCTGATTTACCATACCCATTCCCAGGAAGGCTACCAAAATTCTGTGCCTGGGGATACCAGCACAGGGGTAGTGGGGGTTGCAGAATACCTTACAAAGCTTTTGCGGGAAAACTATGGCTTCAATGTCATGCACCATACAGGGGAGTATGACGTGGAGGACCGGGACAACGCCTATTCCTATGCAGGGCCGGCGCTGGAGCAGATTTTAGCGGAAAACCCCAGTATTGAAGTAGTCATAGATTTGCACCGGGACGGGGTGGCGGACACAACCCATCTGGTGACAGAGGTAAATGGGAAGCCCACGGCGCAGATTATGTTTTTCAACGGCCTTAGCAGGACTACCGCAAACGGGGATATTCCGTACTTAGCCAACCCGTATCTGGCAGAAAACCTTGCATTTTCCTTCCAGATGAAATTGGCGGCGGAAGAATATTATCCCGGGTTCACAAGGCCAAATTACCTGAAAGGCTACCGCTATAACCTCCATTACTGCCCCAAAAGCCTGCTGGTGGAAGTAGGGGCGCAGACTAATACGCTGGAGGAAGCCATGAACGCCATGGAGCCGCTGGCAGAATTATTACATAAGGTTTTGGCGCAATAAACGGAGGAAGGGACAGGGTTACAGGCAGCCATATAGATGAGGTGGATAGAATGGAAACGGATTTGCAGGTGATAAGCTTTGAACAATTGGAACATAAGGAGCGGGACGGCAGGGAGGAACTGCTGTACCAGTCCATGCGCAGTTTAGGGCCGTCTTACTGGTCCGGGGTCCGGGCTACGGAGGGCGGCCTGTATGGCGCTTTCCATTTCCACCAAGGGCCAAAAGGGGAACAGGGGGAGAGCCGCGCGTCCTTCCTCCTGGGGGAGCAAGGCCTGCTTTTGGCTGTCCTGGAGGACGCCGGCGGGCTCTTTTGGCAGGACGCCAATGGACAGGCAGGCAGCCCAGCCATGGAGGGCGGGCTGGAAAAACTGTTTGAAGGGATTTTGGGCCGCGGCCAGCAGAAAACAGAGAAGATGGAACAGTACCTGATAGACATGGAACGGGAAATTGTCAGCGGGAAAATCAGCCGGGACCGGAACCGGAACATTTTCGAGTGCAAACGGACGCTGACGGTGTGGAAAAACGACTATGGCAAATTTTTAAACATTATACAGGGCATCAACGAATTGGAGGAGAAAAAGAAAGACGGGCAGGTATTGGCTGAGGAATCTGCCTGCTTTTTCCGCGTCTATGAAAATAAGCTGAAACGCCTGACGGAAGAAACCCAGTTCCTGTATGAAGAACTGGTGCATATCCGGGAAGCCCTGGACGCAGCCTTGTCCTATGAGCAGAACCGGATTATGAAGGTATTTACTACAGTGACTACTGTTTTCATGCCCCTGTCGTTGATTGCGGGCTGGTATGGGATGAATTTTGCAGGGATGCCGGAACTCCAGTGGAAATATGGGTATGCCTTTGCCGGAGGCCTTAGCGTACTGGTGATTCTGGTATGTATTTGGTTCTTTAAAAAGAAAAAATTGTTCTGAGGGAATCATCATTGATTTTTTTGGAAAACGTTGAAACATCTATTGACTTTCTGAACAACGCTCCGTATAATGTAATTGAACATTGTTCAAGGAGGCCGTTATGGACAATAAAGAAAAAATCATGCAAGCCACGATAGATCTCATCAATGAAAAGGGTGAGCAAATGAATGGCATTACAATACGGGAAATCTGTAAAAAGGCAAATGTAGGATTAGGGCTTGTGAATTACCATTTTGGAAACAAGGACAAGCTCATAGAATTATGCGTGGAACGCATAGTGAATGGCATCGTGGATGCCTTTTATTCTATCCAAGAAAAAACAGAACAGCTTACTGCTTTCGAAAAGCTTGATTATCTCGGGAATATGACATTTACTTTTTTGTTTGAACATGATGCAGTATCGAAAATTTCTATTCTTGCAGATATGCATGCGCCAAAGGAAGATGACAATACACATAGGACATACCTAGCATATCTTCCGCTTATGTATGCCTGCCGCCCCGATTGGGATAAGGAAACGCTTGAACGAAAAACTTTTTATCTGATTACAGTAATGCAGCAATCATTTTTGCGGCACAAAGTAATCAAGCAGCTCTATGGAATCGATTTGACTGTACCAGAAGAACGTAAAACATTTCACTCAGCAATCTTACATGATATTTTGGAGGTATAGCTTATGAAGATTACAGTGATAAATGGAACAGAAAAACACGGCGTAACTTATCGCCTGAAAGAGATCTTTCTGGAGCGGTTTAGAGAAAAAGCAGAAATCACGGAATTTTACCTACCAAAAGACTGCCCATCTTTTTGCTCAGGCTGTGTGAACTGTATCTTGAGAAGTGAACATAGATGCAAAGATATTGCATATACACAAAAAATTGCGGCAGCGTTGTTAGAATCTGATTTGATTGTGATGGCATCTCCTGCTTATGTGATGCATACAACAGGCTCTATGAAAGCATTACTTGACCATTTTGCTTATTTATGGATGCCTCACCGTCCTGCTCCAGAAATGTTTACAAAACGAGCGGTTATTATTACGCAATGTCTTGGCGCAGGAGCAAAATCTGCAGCAAAAGACATAAAACATAGCCTTTCATGGTGGGGCATTTCCAACATCACGGTATTTGCAGGGAAACTTATGGGAGATATTGTCTGGGAACAGCTTGCTGACAAAAAGCGTTCCGAACTTACGAAAAAGATGAATCGGTTGTCAGGACAGCTTTCTTGCATCCATTATGAAAAACCTCCAAGGGTAAATGCAATTACAAGGATAAAATTTCTGTTCTGCCGTATGATGCAGAAATCATTACATAAAAATGACCCTGAATATCTTGACGGAAAGTATTGGGCAGAGCGGGGCTGGCTTGGAAAAATTAGGCCATGGAGAGCTTAGAAAATGTAATCTCTCTTTTTCGTGCAGAGATTGAGAGGAAAAAAACGGAATGGTAATATATACTGGAAACTGTTAGGAGGATTTTTGTTATGGAATGGGTGGAAAGATTAAATGATGCAATCGGTTATATAGAAGAACATTTAACAGAAGAAATGGATTATGGACAGCTTGGGAAAATTGCTTGTTGTTCTTCCTATCATTTCCAGAGAATGTTCACCTATATGGCAGGGATTCCGTTATCTGAATATATCCGCAGGAGAAAAATGTCGCTTGCCGCCGTTGATTTACAGGGCAAAAACACGAAAATCATTGATGTGGCAGGAAAATACGGGTATCATTCCCCCACTGCATTTAACAGGGCGTTTCAGTCTGTCCACGGAATTGCCCCGTCTGCTGTAAAAAATGAGGGCGTGTCCGTAAAATCTTTCCCACCTATCTTATTTAAAATCACAGTCAAAGGAGTGGAAGAAATGAATTACCGAATTGAAACAAAAGACGCGTTCCGTATTGTAGGCGTATCCGTACCGCTGCATAAGGATATTGAGAAAAATTTTACAGCCATACCACCGAAGTGGCAGGAAATATCTATGAACGGGACATTGCAGAGATTAATTGGTATGATGGACACACCGCTGAAGGGAGTGCTTGGCGTCAGCACTTGTAATGATACGGAACCATGGAGGTATTATATTGCGGTATCTACTTCACAAGCAAAGGATGGCCTTGAAGAATATATTGTGCCAGCGGCTACTTGGGCAATATTTTCTGGAGAGGGTACAAATCAGTCTATTCAGGAATTGGAACGGCGTATTGTAACAGAATGGCTGCCGACTTCGGGATACGAGTATGGCAATGCTCCTGATGTGGAGGTTTACTTAAATCCAGACCCACAAAATGCACAATATGAAGTTTGGATACCTGTAGTGAAAAACAAGAAACATTGATGGCAATTATCTTTCATCTTCTTAGGATATTTACTATACCATGTTGCGGAGCATATGCTATAATAGCACTAGCCATTATACCGCCCAGAGCGAAGCGGAGTGGCATAAGCAACCATAGTTTATCACGGAGTGATTATGGTATAATGGGATACGTAACATGTGAAAGAAGGAGATGCCAGATACTATGCAAAAATTTTTACTCACCGCAGCCACGTTCTGTACCATTCTGCTAGCCACTGTAATCCCCCATTCTTTGCCGTTCCCAGAAGAAAAGCCAGAACCTGCCACAAGCCAAGGGATGGGCTCTTACATGGAACTGGGGGAAGATGGAGGGCAGTTTTCCAAGGCCTTCCGGAATACACTGCCAGCCCCAGAACTTTACAGCATAACATGGAACAAAAGAAAAAAGCCTGTGCTGGCTTGGAAAAAAGTCCCAAGGGCGGATGGCTATGAAATCGCAAGGAGCACAGAGAAGAACGGGGAATACCAGACCATAAAGCGGCTCGCATCCAAAAAGGCTTTGCGCTATACCGACCATAAGGCTTTTGCTGGAAAACGTTATTATTATAAAGTGCGCGCAGTCAAAAGAAGCCGTAATGGTTTCCGTGTTGGCAAATATTCCAGGGCCATGGCAAATGGCGCAGCCCAAAAAACAGATTGGAAAATCACCCAGTATGGGGACGCGTCAGGGTTGCAGATGATGTTTTATACCTTGCAGGACCATTATGGGCATCTGGTGGTAGTGGATGGCGGCTGGCCGGGCAATGCAGAACAGGTACGGAAAGTAATAAACGAAAAGGGAGGCCACGTCAATGCGTGGTTCCTGACCCATCCCCATGAGGACCATATCGGAGCCTTCTGCGAGCTTTATGGGAACCTTGGGACAATCAGGGTGGACAAGGTGTATGCAGTGGACATGGCATCCCCAGAGCTGTGTATGGCAAACGCCCCATGGGACAGCGTGGCAGCATATGAAAGGTTCCGCGCCATGGAAATCCGCCAATTAAGCTATGTACACCGGGGCGACACCATAAAAATAGGGAAGCTGAAAATAGAGATTTTAAGCGCCTATGAGAAGAAAATAGATTACATTTCCTCTGATTTGCTCAACGATGGTTCCATGGTTTTCAAGGTATATGGAACAGAGGAATCCATGCTGTTTTGTGCAGATGCAGGCAAAGCTGTCAGCAGCTACTTGAAAAGGAAATATGGGGAAAAGCTGAAATCCGACTACCTCCAGATGGGGCACCATGGGAATGGAGGGCTGAAAAAGGATTTTTACAAGATGGTAGACCCAGATGTAGCATTTTTTGATGCACCAAATTGGCTGATGGAGAATCAGGGAGGAAAGTACACCACGCCCCAGAACCGGAAATGGATGGAACGCATGGGCAGTAAAATTGCTAGTTTCGCCACTGCGCCCAATGCTGTGCTGTTAAAATAGCCTTGCTGCACGACAAACGCATGAGTAAATAAAATGTAAACAAAATGCTCTATTATCCGTTATAATGGAACTGAACCACTACCGGCTTTAACCGGTAGTGGTTCAGTCAAAAATTTTATCCTTATCTTGTATCAATTAAGAGGCACAATTTGATGTTTAAATGATTGCCGGATGGCAGGAGGTATGTTATAATCTGCTATGGAATATCCGCGCGGCAAGGCAGAAGGCCTTTTTAAACCCAAGGGCTATGCACATGCGAGCCGTGGGAGGGAAGGCGTTCCCAGCATTTTTGCAGGCTGCATGGAGCTGTGGGCACGGAAATACAGGAGGATAGGAAAGATATGGCAGCAACCGACCAAAGCAAAATCAGGAATTTTTGTATTATCGCACACATAGACCACGGGAAATCCACGCTGGCAGACCGGATCATTGAGAAAACAGGCCTTCTCACCAGCCGGGAAATGCAGGCGCAGGTCCTTGACAATATGGAGCTGGAGCGGGAGCGGGGCATTACCATCAAAGCCCAGACCGTCCGCATTGTATATCGGGCAAAGGACGGGGAGGAATATATTTTCAATTTGATTGACACGCCCGGGCATGTAGATTTTAATTATGAGGTGTCCAGAAGCCTTGCGGCATGCGATGGGGCAATTCTGGTGGTGGACGCGGCACAAGGGATTGAAGCCCAGACGCTGGCGAACGTGTACCTTGCGCTGGACCACGATTTGGACGTGCTCCCAGTTATTAACAAAATTGATTTGCCAAGCGCAGAACCAGACCGGGTGATTGAGGAGATTGAGGACGTGATCGGCTTAGAAGCTCAGGACGCCCCGCGGATTTCTGCAAAAACCGGGCTGAATATTGAGGATGTCCTGGAGCAGATTGTGGAAAAAATCCCTGCGCCGGGCGGAAACCCAGAGAACCCATTGCAGGCGTTGATTTTTGATTCCCTGTACGATTCCTACAAGGGGGTTATCGTGTTCTGCCGGATTAAGGAAGGCCGGGTCAAGGTGGGGACAACCATAAAGATGATGGCCACCGGAGCCTCCGCCGACGTGGTGGAGGTAGGGTATTTCGGCGCTGGGCAGTTCATCCCCTGCGAAGAGCTGAGCGCAGGGATGGTAGGCTATATCACAGCCAGCCTGAAAAATGTCAGGGACACCCAAGTGGGGGACACGGTGACAGATGCAGACCGCCCATGCAGCGCGCCCCTTCCGGGCTACAAGAAGGTAAATTCCATGGTATTCTGCGGCATGTACCCGGCAGACGGGGCGAAATACCCGGATTTGCGGGATGCGCTGGAAAAGCTGCAGTTAAATGACGCAGCGCTGCAGTTTGAGCCGGAAACCTCCATTGCGCTGGGGTTTGGGTTCCGCTGCGGATTTTTAGGGCTCCTGCATTTGGAAATTATCCAGGAACGGCTGGAACGGGAGTACGGCCTTGATTTGGTAACGACGGCGCCGGGGGTAATTTACAAGGTCCATAAGGCCAATGGGGAAATCATTGAGCTGACAAACCCTTCGAACCTGCCGGACCCAGCGGAAATTGAATACATGGAAGAACCCATGGTAAGCGCGGAAATCATGGTAACCAGCGAATATATTGGAGCCATCATGGATTTGTGCCAGGAACGCCGGGGCATTTATATCAGCATGGAGTATATGGAGGAAACAAGGGCGCTTTTAAAATATGAGATGCCTTTGAATGAAATTATCTATGACTTTTTTGACGCATTGAAATCGCGTTCCAGAGGGTATGCTTCGTTTGATTATGAAATGAAGGGGTATGCCCGTTCAGAGCTGGTAAAACTGGATATCCTAATTAATAAGGAAGAAGTAGACGCCCTTTCCTTTATTGTCCACAGCGGGACAGCCTATGAGCGGGGCAGGAAAATGTGTGAGAAGCTTAAGGAGGAAATCCCAAGGCATCTCTTTGAAATCCCGATCCAAGCGGCCATTGGCAGCAAAGTCATTGCAAGGGAAACCGTAAAGGCCATGCGCAAAGACGTCCTTGCAAAATGCTATGGGGGCGATATTTCCAGAAAACGGAAATTGCTGGAAAAGCAGAAGGAAGGGAAAAAACGGATGCGTCAAGTTGGGAATGTAGAGGTTCCGCAGAAAGCTTTTATGAGCGTGCTGAAGCTGGATGACAGATAAAAAAGAACTGGAACTATACCTCCATATCCCCTTCTGCATAAGGAAATGCAATTACTGCGATTTCCTGTCCATGCCCGCAGACGAAGGCGTCTATATCCAGTATGCTGACATGCTGCTGGAAGAACTGAAAGAAAAAGCCAGCGTTTGCAGGGAGTATCAGGCCATAACGGTATTTTTGGGCGGCGGGACCCCATCCCTTTTGCCGGAAGGCCAGATTTCAAGGATTCTGGGAGGGGTGCAGGAATATTTTTCCCTTTCGCCCAATGCAGAGGTTACCATAGAGTGCAACCCGGGCACATTGGACAGGCAGAAGCTTTCCGCTTACCAAAAATCCGGGGTAAACCGGCTGAGCATAGGCTTGCAGTCTGCCATCAACCAGGAACTGGGGCTGCTGGGAAGGATCCATACCTTCCAGCAATTTGAAGAAAATTTTGCCCTTGCGCGGGACATAGGGTTCCAGAATATAAATATAGATTTAATTTCTGGGCTTCCAAGGCAAACTTTAAGGGATTGGGAATACACTTTGGAAAAAGTCATGGATTTAGAGCCGGAACATATTTCTGCCTACAGCTTGATTGTAGAGCCGGGAACCCCTTTTTATGAAACATATGGGGAGGATGAGCAGCGCCGGGAACAAGGCGGGCATCCCCAGTACCTGCCAGAAGAAGAAACGGAGCGGGACATGTACCAGCGTACCAAAGCATTGCTGGAAGAAAAAGGCTACCGCCGTTATGAAATTTCCAATTATGCGAGGCAAGGCAGGGAGTGCCGCCATAATATTGGCTACTGGAGGCGTACCCCCTATCTGGGCTTTGGCCTTGGAAGCGCCTCCCTGCTGGAAGAAACGCGTTTTTCTAATCCCAGCAGCTTAAAGGAATACTTGGAAGGGAACTATACCCGCTTAGGCCCGGTATTGCACAAAGGCCCGTCCGCAAAAGGAACGGGGGCTGCCAGTGAAAGGGAATGGCAGGAACGCCAAACGGAGGGGGAAGGGTACTGGAAACTTAGCAGGGAACAGCAAATGGAGGAATTTATGTTCCTTGGGCTGCGTATGGCAGAAGGGGTTTCCAAAGTTGGATTTCAGGCTGCTTTTGGGATAAACATGGAAGGAGCCTATGGAAAACCATTACAGGAATTCCAAAAGCAAGGGCTTTTAGCCCAGCAAGGGGACGCCGTTTTCCTGACAGAAGAAGGGATTGCTGTGAGCAATTATGTACTGGGCGGGTTTCTTCTGTAAGCGTTATTCACAGCCTGGAAATAAACCAAATATCAGACACAAAACAAGGAACATGGTAAGGGAAAAGAATGAAGCGGAATTACCAGAAAGAATTGGATAAACAATTAGAACGGATAACAAATGGGCAGGAAGGGGAGAATCCTGCCCCAAAGCTGTTGCTCCATAGCTGCTGCGCCCCCTGCAGCAGCTATGTGCTGGAGTACTTATCCCAGTATTTCCAGATTACGGTGTTCTATTATAACCCCAATATTTATCCGGAAGAAGAATATGTTAAGCGGGTGGAGGAGCAAAAAGGATTTATCCGCCGGTTCCAGCAAAACAGAGGGCAGGGATGGGAAGGGGAAGTTTCCCCCGGCCAGACGGAACCATCAGGGATTTACCATAAGGCTGGCTGTTACGGGGGCAGCTATGGCAAAGGGGAAGCTTCCCCCAGCCAGCCAGGGCTATCAGGCTTTTATCACATTAGCTTTTTGGAAGGCAGCTATGACAAAGGAAAATTTTACCAGATGGCAAAAGGCATGGAGAGCATCCCGGAGGGAGGGGAACGGTGTTTCCGCTGTTACAGGCTGCGCCTGCAGGAAACAGCCCGGTATGCCAAGGAACTGGGGATGGACTATTTTACCACAACCTTGTCTATCAGCCCTTTGAAAAATGCAGAAAAGCTAAACGGAATCGGGGAAGAACTGGCACAGGAGTACGGCGTGCCCTACCTTACTTCTGATTTTAAGAAGCGGGAAGGGTACAAGCGTTCCATAGAACTTTCCAAGGAATATGGGATGTACCGGCAAGATTACTGTGGATGCGTGTTTTCCATGCAGGAGCGGCAGCAAAGGCTGGCGCAGGTTTCCGCAGGGGCAAGAGGTTCAGGAACCACAAGCAAAAAACAGCTAATTTTATAATAATTAAATTTAACTTTAAGAAAATAAGGATGGGAAAGAGGTAAATCACATGGCACAATTATGGGGTGGGCGCTTTACGAAAGAAACAGACCAGCTGGTCTACCAGTTTAACGCGTCCATATCTTTTGACAGGAAATTCTACAGGCAGGATATGGAAGGCAGCATTGCCCATGTAAAAATGCTTGGGAAACAGGGGATTCTCACAGAAACGGAAGCAAAGGAGATTGTCGCTGCCATCAAAACCATTTTACAGGAAGTGGAAGACGGGAGATTGGAAATTTCCCATGAATATGAGGATATCCACAGTTTTGTGGAAGCGACGCTGATTGACCGGCTGGGGGACACTGGGAAAAAGCTGCATACTGGCAGGAGCCGGAATGACCAGGTGGCCTTGGATATGCGGCTGTTTACCAGGCAGGAGGTCCTGGAAACAGACAGGTTGCTGGAAGAATTGTTAAATGTTATTTTAACTATTATGGAAAATAACTTGGATACTTATATGCCGGGATTTACCCATTTGCAGAAAGCCCAGCCGGTAACCCTTGCCCACCATTTGGGCGCTTATTTTGAAATGTTTAAGCGGGACCGCCAGCGCATGGAAGATATTTACCATAGGATGAATTACTGCCCCCTTGGCTCTGGGGCGCTTGCCGGGACGACTTACGATTTGGACAGGTATGATACGGCGGAGCAGATGGGCTTTGCCGGGCCCACCTTGAACAGCATGGACGGGGTGTCCGACCGGGATTACCTGATTGAATTTTTGTCTGCCCTTTCTACAGTTATGATGCATCTGAGCCGTTTTTCGGAGGAAATCATTATCTGGAACAGCAACGAGTACCAGTTTGTGGAAATTGACGACGCCTACAGCACTGGGAGCAGCATTATGCCCCAGAAGAAGAACCCGGATATTGCAGAGCTTGTCCGTGGGAAAACGGGGCGCGTCTATGGCGCATTAATTTCCCTGCTTACCACCATGAAGGGAATTCCGCTGGCCTACAATAAGGACATGCAGGAGGATAAAGAGCTCCCATTTGACGCTATGGACACGGTAAAAGGCTGTCTGGCTTTGTTTACAGGGATGCTTGCCACTATGAAATTCAAAAAAAGCCAGATGGAGTCCAGTGCAAAAAACGGCTTCACCAATGCCACCGACGCGGCAGACTATCTTGTAAACCACGGGGTGCCTTTCCGGGACGCCCATGGGATTGTAGGGCAGGTTGTGTTATACTGCATAGAAAAGAAAATTGCCATAGACGACATGTCACTGGAGGAGCTTCAGCAAATCAGCCCTGTATTTGAGGAGGATATTTTCCATGCCGTTTCTATGGAAACCTGCGTGGAAAAACGCCTGACGATGGGCGCACCCGGCCAGGAAGCCATGAAAAAAGTGCTCCAGATGGAAAAGGAATATTTAAGCAGCGACTGGAAAGATGGGCTGGCAGACTGGGAAACAAAACTGCTGAAATAGCTGGTTCCGGCGTTTTGGGAAGGTTTGCATAAATTCTCTGTAGATATTTTGTGAAATTTGTCTATAATTTGGGTTGCATTTTCTTGCCCAATGTATTACTATAACCTAAAAATACACTTGTTCGCGTGATGCGGACAAAACTAAGCAAAGAATATGGAAGAAGCGAGGAGATGTGGAATGAGCCAAAAGTTAAAAGCAGGAATCCTAGGCGGCACAGGGATGGTGGGGCAGCGTTTTATCGCCCTTTTGGAAAACCATCCATGGTTTGAGGTGACAACGGTTGCAGCAAGCCCCCGTTCTGCAGGAAAACGGTATGAAGATGCAATAGGCGGCCGCTGGAAAATGGATACCCCCATGCCAGAGGCGGTAAAGGATATTGTGGTGATGAACGTCAATGAGGTGGAAGCGGTTGCTTCCAAGGTTGATTTTGTATTCAGCGCGGTGGATATGTCCAAGGACGAGATCAAAGCCATTGAAGATGCTTATGCAAAAACGGAAACCCCAGTGGTTTCCAATAACAGCGCCCACAGATGGACCCCAGACGTGCCCATGGTAATTCCGGAACTGAACCCAGAGCATATGGAAGTTATTAAGTTCCAGAAAAAACGGTTAGGGACCGAGCGCGGCTTCGTGGCAGTAAAACCCAACTGCTCCATTCAGGCTTACGCCCCAGCCCTGACGGCATGGAAGGAATTTGAGCCATACGAAGTGGTAGCCACCACTTACCAGGCCATTTCCGGCGCAGGCAAGACCTTCCAGGACTGGCCGGAGATGGAAGGGAATATCATCCCATATATTGGCGGCGAGGAAGAAAAATCAGAAAAAGAGCCGCTGCGGATTTGGGGAGAAATTGAGGACGGCGTAATTGTCCCGGCAGAAAGTCCGGTGATTACCTGCCAGTGTGTCCGTGTCCCGGTGCTGAACGGCCATACTGCGGCAGTATTTGTAAAATTCAGAAAGAAGCCTACCAAGGAACAGTTGGTTGAGAAGCTGAGAAGTTTTAAGGGCGTGCCCCAAGAGCTGCACCTTCCAAGCGCACCAGGGCAGTTCATCCAATATTTGGAGGAAGACGACCGCCCACAGGTAACAGAAGACGTGAATTATGAAAACGGCATGGGGATCAGCGTTGGCCGGCTGCGTGAAGATACTGTATACGACTGGAAATTTATTGGACTGTCCCATAACACCGTAAGGGGAGCGGCGGGCGGCGCAATTTTGTGTGCAGAACTGCTAAAAGCACAAGGCTATATCAGTGCAAAATAGAAAAAACGCATCTCCCGGCACAGGCTGGCACAAATCACGCTTTAGCGTGGCAAGGTCTTTCCTATAGAACAAGAAAGAATCCTGCTTTGCAGGATTCTCCGCCTGCGGCGGGTCGCTTTGTGAGAGATTTCGTACCTGCCGCAGTGCGATAAAAAAGTATCCAAGCCCTTCATTCATGAGGGGCTTGGATACTTTGCGCGTCGGGCACAATTGCGAAGCAATATTCTGCTTCTTGTACGGCTACCCTCGCTTCTCTGGGGCAGACCCTGCGCATCCCTATTTCGTAGTTTCTGCCCCAAAGGCTATTGTAAACGAAGTTAAATCGTGATATGATACAGAGGAAGGGATTCCACAGACAGAAACCTAAAAATACAACAATCGCCCACATTGCCCATTTCAGGTGATTTGAGGGAGCCAAATATTGATAGGAGTCGGTTATGGCAGGAAGAAAAGCAGAATTGCAGTATTTGGAACAGATGTACCATCAGGAGGGGAACCAGCTTATTGTACTGTACGGAAGGAAAGAAAACGGCGGAAGGGAACTGGTGCAGGAATTTTGCAAAGGAAAGAAGTCCTTCTATTACTATGCGCCCCAAGCTTCCCCGCAGGCCCAGCGGCAGCGGATGCAGAGGGAAATCGAAGGGCATTACCAGATAACGGTTCCGAAAGATTCTTACGATGATTTTTTCAAGCGGGTCAAAAGCGGGGACGGCAGCAAGCTGGTGCTTGTCATTGATGAATTCCAGCATATATGGAAGAAGGACGCCACCTTTCTGGACAGTATCCTGAAGCTAAAAGGGAAGAAACTGTACCCGGGGCCAGTCCTTATCCTCCTGTGCAGTTCCTCGGTTTTCTGGGCCGAACAGGAGCTGCCGCAGGCATTAGGGGCTGCTGCAAAGAAAGTAGACCGGGTAATGAAGCTGGAGGAACTGCGTTTTTTGGATTTGGTGCGCAGCTTCCCGAACTACAGCGTCCGGGAAAGCGTAGAAGCCTATGGGATCATTGGCGGCGTGCCGGATTATATTAAGGGCTGGGAGGACAGGCAGGGCGTCCGTGAGAATATTTGCGCCCATATCCTTTCCCCGCAGGGGTTTTTATATGGGAAGGCAGAAGAAACCATCCGCAGCCAGTTACGGGAACTTTCCGTATACAATACCATTTTAGAAACCCTTGCGTCCGGGAAACACAAACTCAACGATATCTATCAGGCAACCGGGTTTTCAAGGGCTAAAATCAGTGTTTACCTGAAAAACCTAATGGAGTTTGACGTAGTGGAAAAGGTGTATTCCTTTGAAACAGGAGGGTGGCAAAACGCCCAGAAAGGCCTTTACCAGATAAAAGATACATTTATTAATTTCTGGTTTAAGTTTGTCTATCCTTATCTTTCAGATTTGCACTGGATGGGGGCGGAGGAGTTTTATGCAAGGCATATCGCCGGGGGCTTGGAGGAGTACCTGAAACGTTATTTTGTAAATGTGTGCATGGAATATCTGGAATTGCAGGAGCTGATCGGGAAGCTTCCGCTGAAAATCCATAAAATGGGCACTTGGATTGGGAAAAAAGGCCAGATCGACATTATCGCCCAGAACAGCGTCCGTGAAAATATTATCTGCCTTTGCAACTGGTCGGAACCGCAGATGACTTTTGAGATGTGCCAGCGGCTGTTCCAGAGCATGGAGCAGGCCAAAATCACAGCAAATTTCTACTACCTGTTTTCTGCAAAGGGGTTTGAAGAAAAGTTAATCAAGGTAGTGGACAATGACAAGCGTATCCTGCTGGTAAATATGAACCGGATGTAAAAGGGGAATGAAGCGGATGGCAGGCGGAATGGAAGGAAGCCAGACAAGGATGGCTGCATGGAAAGAACAGAAAGCAGGAAAGTAATTTATGGCGAAAGCTTTATACATAGCAGAAAAGCCCAGCGTAGCGCGGGAGTTTGCCAAAGCATTAAAACTGGATTTAAAAAATCATGACGGATATATGGAGTCCGGAGAAGCCATTGTCACATGGTGCGTGGGGCATCTGGTGACTATGAGCTACCCGGAAGCCTATGATGAGAAATACAAGAAATGGAGCCTTTCCACCCTGCCGTTCCTGCCGGAAAATTTCAAATATGAGGTTATCCCGGGAGTAAAGAAGCAGTATAAGACTGTGGCAGGGCTGCTGAACCGGCCGGACGTAGGCACTATTTATGTATGCACCGACTCCGGGCGGGAAGGGGAATACATTTACCGGCTGGTAGAACGTCAGGCAAAAGTCCGGGGGAAGGACCGCCGCAGGGTGTGGATTGATTCCCAGACAGAAGATGAAATTTTAAGGGGCATCCGGGAAGCAAAGGATTTGTCGGAATATGACAACCTCTGTGAATCTGCTTATCTCCGGGCAAAAGAAGATTACCTGATGGGAATTAATTTTTCCCGTCTGCTTACCCTGAAATATGGGGATGCCATTGCACGGTTCCTGAAGACAAAGTATGCTGTCGTCAGCGTGGGCCGCGTCATGACCTGTGTGCAGGGGATGGTGGTGCGCCGGGAACGGGAGATCCGTGAATTTACCAAGACGCCTTTTTACCGGGCGGTAAATGCCCTGAACATCCATGGGAACCCGGTGGAAGGGGAATGGAGGGCCGTGGAAGGTTCCGCCTATTTTCAGTCCCCGAAACTGTATAAGGAAAATGGTTTTAAAGAACGGAAAGACGCAGAAAAATTAATTTCTGATTTGATTTCCGCTACAAAAACTGTAATTACAGAAACAGAGGGAGGAAAGAAAGGGATTGGTGCAAGGGTGGTGAAAACAGAGGGTCCCCCGGGACCGTTAAGCCCGGAAGATGCCGCAGGGCTGGCAAAAGCCACTGTATTTTCCATAGAGAAGAAGAAGGAAAATAAATACCCGCCCCTTCTGTACAACCTTGCAGAACTGCAGAACGACTGCTCCAAATTTTTCAAAATCAGCCCGGACCAGACGCTGCAGGTGGTGCAGGAGCTGTATGAGAAAAAGCTTGTCACATACCCAAGGACAGACGCCCGTGTCCTGTCCTCTGCCGTGGCAAAGGAAATATACAAAAATATCAGCGGCATGAAAAATATCCCTTCTGTACAGCAGTTTGCGGAAGAAATATTGGAAAAAGGGAGCCATAAAAATATCGCAAAGACCCGGTATACCAATGACAAGCAGATTACGGACCATTACGCCATCATCCCTACCGGGCAGGGCATTTCAGCCATCCGCAGCCTGAATGGGACGGCTATTAATGTATATGAAGCTATTGTGCGGCGGTTCCTCAGTATTTTTTTCCCTCCCGCAGTGTACCGGAAAATCAACTTAACCACAGCTATGGAATTACCTGGCGGAGGGAAAGAGAAATTTTTTTCTTCCTTTAAAGTCCTGGAAAGCCCAGGCTACCGGAAGGTAATGGGATACTCTTTCCAGAAAAAGAAAACAGGTTCCCGGCCCGGGGAGGAAGAAGGGAACCGGGACACGGGCGTGGCAGGGGAAACCTCCTGCGACACAAATTTTATGGCGATCCTGTCCTCCCTGAAAAAAGGGATGGAACTTCCCGTGCAGTCGATGGCAGTAAAGGAAGGGGAAACATCCCCGCCCAAACGCTACAATTCCGGCTCAATCATCCTTGCCATGGAAAACGCAGGGCAGCTGATTGAGGACGAGGAGCTGCGCGCCCAGATTAAGGGCAGCGGGATTGGCACCAGCGCCACCCGGGCGGAAATTTTAAAAAAGCTGGTAAATAACAAATACCTTGCCCTGAATAAAAAGACACAGGCCATTACCCCTACCCTGTTAGGGGAAATGGTATATGACGTGGTAAATGCGTCCATCCGTTCTTTGTTAAATCCAGATTTAACAGCAAGCTGGGAAAAAGGCCTTACATATGTGGCGGAAGGGAGCATTACGCCCAGGGAATATATGGACAAATTGGAGCACTTTATCCAAAGCCGTACCAGCGGCGTGTTAGGCTTAAAAAACCAATGTGCACTGCGGGAATATTTCCAATATGCATCTTCATACTATAAAGATTAGGGTATCAAAAGGGTGCGTAGCACCAAACACACTCTAATCTACATAAAAAAGAAAAGAGGAATATCACATGGAACAATGCAAAATTACAAACCTGTACAACCTGTCAGAAACCATAGCCGCAGCGCTGTTCCAAGGCCTGGTTTACCCTTGGGAGGCCCTGCCGGAAATCAGCAAATTTATCTGCAGGCTGGGGGAAACGCTGGACAAAAACAAGTTTGAGCAGCGGGACGGGCAGGTCTGGGTTGCCAAGACCGCAAAGGTTGCCCCAACAGCCAGCATTAACGGCCCGGCAATTATCGACGAAGAAGCGGAAATCCGCCATTGTGCCTTTATCCGGGGCAATGCCATTGTGGGGAAAGGGGCAGTGGTAGGCAATTCCACAGAACTGAAAAACGTAGTTCTGTTTAATAAAGTCCAGGTGCCCCACTACAACTATGTCGGGGATGCCATCCTGGGCTATAAAGCCCATATGGGCGCGGGATCCATTACCTCCAACGTGAAATCTGACAAGACCCTGGTAGTGGTAAAAAGCGGGGACGGGGAAATTGCCACCGGCTTAAAGAAGTTTGGGGCCATGCTGGGGGACGGAGTGGAGGTAGGCTGCAACAGCGTGCTGAACCCGGGGACTGTAATTGGGCCAAACAGCAACATTTACCCTCTTTCTATGGTAAGGGGCGTTGTGCCTGCCAATTCCATTTATAAGACGAAAAATGAAATTGCAGAAAAACATAGTTAGTTGACAAAGAAAGCCATATGTACTATTGTATTATAAGAATAATACAAGAAACATATGGTTTTTTGCTGGGCAGGATGCGCCTGTCCGGCAGGCAAAAAAGGAGAGAGGGTTATGTTAGAAGTTCAGAGCCTGAAAAAAAAGTATGGGCGCTTTATCGCTGTAAACAATGTAAGCTTTACTGTCCTGGACGGGCAGGTAGGGATTTTGCTTGGGCCAAATGGGGCTGGGAAATCAACCATTATTAAGAGCATTGCGGGGCTCCTGCGCTATGAAGGCGGCGTAGGGATCCAGCAGATGCCGGCAAGGGATTTGGAAGCCAAGAGGATTTTTGGCTATGTGCCGGAACTCCCGGCCATGTTTGACGCCTTGACGGTGCGGGAACATATTGAATATGTCCGGAGGGCATACAATTCCCCTATTACCGACGCAGAGGCTGCCCAGCTTCTGGAGCGGTTTGAGCTGGACGACAAGCAGGACAAATTAGGGAATGAGCTTTCCAAAGGCATGATGCAGAAGGTAAGCATTTGCTGCGCCCTTGCCATCAAGCCCAAAGTAATCCTGCTGGATGAGCCTATGGTGGGCCTGGACCCGGCAGCCATCAAGGAATTGAAGGAAGTGGTGCTGGAGCTGAAATCCCAGGGGACCACGGTCTTAATCAGCACCCATATGCTGGAAATGGTAAAAGAACTGTGGGATGTGATGTTTATTATGGAGCATGGGGAAATTGTAGGCACCTTCACCCGGGAACAGGCGAAAGACGCCGATATTGAGGAACTGTTTTTCCAGATTACGGGAGGCGGTGAAAAGGAATGAAAGGATTGGCATACCTGTACCAGAGGACTATCCTCAACCGGGTTAAGAAGGCGCTGAAACGCCCGGCTGCATATTTAATGGCAGTTTTTATCCTGCTGTATGTCCTGCTGATTTGGAACAGCATAAATACGATGATGGCGGATGGGGATTTTAATTCCACAGAAAATTATGTTACTATCCTTTCCATCCTTGTGTATCTGCTCATCCCGGCAAACCTTATCAGCTACGCAAGGCGCCGGGGGCTTCTGTTCCGCCCAAGCGAAGTGCATTTTGTATTTTCTTCCCCCGTAAGCCCGAAAAAGGTGCTGATGTTTGCAGGGGTAAAATCTTTTTCCGTCAATATTTTGATTGGGACTGTAATTGCAGTGGCAGGGGCCATATGGTTTGAGGCAAGCCTGCTGCAGGCTTTTATGTGCTTCCTGTTTTTCGTGGTTTTTGAAAGCATTTTAGAGGCCTCGGCTATTATTTTCTGCTATGGGAATGAAAAGCTTCCGGAAGTGTTTTTCAAAGGCCTTGTGGCTGCCATGTACCTGTTCATGGGGGCAGTGGTAGCGGCTGCTGCATTTTTGATGATTACAAGGGATCCGTCCTTTGGGCTTTTGCAGGAATTTTTTTCCATGGCGGCGATACAGCTTGTGCCAGTGGTGGGATGGAATATTGCGGCTTTCCGCCTGATTTTCCTGGGCCCGGACACGGTGAGCCTGGTTGGGACGGCCCTGTTCCTTGTGTCCACAGCCCTGATGTTTTTGGCGGCTTGGCGGATGGAATGCACTGGGGCCTATTATGAGGACGCCATGAAATTTGCAGACGAATACCAGGAGCGGCGGGCAAAGCAGAAAAAAGGCGTTGCGTCCATCCCATGGCTGGATAAGCACCGGAAATTCAGGCAGGCTTCGGTGGAGTACAAAGGCTCCTATGCCAAAGCCATTTATTACCGGCAGATGCTGGAATATAAGAAAAACCCTACGTTTATTTTTGGCTGGAACACACTTTTGTGCTTTGTGCTTGGGGCATTGATTGGGGCAGTGTGCTATTTTAACGATGCCTTCCGCGAATTTGGGCCCGGAAAAATATTTATTGTCCCAGGGGTGGCCAGCTATGTGGTGTTTATTTTCAGCGGCTATGCCACCAAATGGTCCAAGGAGCTGGAAAACCCATATACATACCTGATTCCAGACACGCCTTTGAAAAAAATGTGGTATGCTACTAAAATTGAGCATTTCCGGTCAGCCGTGGACGGAGTCCTCATTACCCTGCCGGGATCCATAGTTTTAGGGGTTAGCCCTGCCCTTACGGCCCTTACCGTGCTTTTGTACATCTGCCTGCAGGCAAACCGCCTGTATTATGGGATGCTGGCAGACGTCCTGATTGGGAACCTCCTTGGCAGTACCGGGCGCACCTTAATCAAAACGCTGCTGCAGGGAATTGCCATTGGCATTGCCGGGGCTGCAGCCGTAATAGCCGGGATTCTGGTGTCCATAGAAGCCGGCTTTTTGGCCATGGTTGTTATGATGGGGGCGCTGACCTTTGCTGGGGCAGCAGCGGCGTCTGTTTCTTTTGCGAAAATGGAGGCCTTGGACTGACGGCAGGAAGTGTTTTGCAGTGCTTAAGGTGAAGTTCAGGTGGAAGAAGTATTCGGTTTAACAGTGCTTAAGGTGAAGTTCAGGGAGAAAAAGCATTGGGGGCACAGGTGTCTGGCGGGCCTTTAAGTTAAGTGAAATTTTATACAAAAACACTGGACTATTTCCGCAAAATATGGTTAAATATTGGTAAGAATGTTAAATACATAACAATGGTTTAACATATTTACCTATGCTGTGGGAACGAAGTGGCCTGCAGTAAATGTATACATTGAAAGGAGTCTTAAAATGATTTACACGAAGGAAGTTGAAAACATGTGTCCAGTAGCCAAGGGCGCAAAACATGAACCAGCTCCAATCCCAGAAGAAGGGAAATGGGTGCACTCTAAAAAAATTGAAGACATTTCAGGTTTTACCCATGGGATTGGCTGGTGTGCTCCCCAGCAGGGCGCATGTAAGCTCTCACTGAATGTAAAAAATGGCGTGATTGAGGAAGCTTTGGTGGAAACCATCGGATGTTCCGGCATGACCCATTCCGCAGCTATGGCAGCAGAGATTTTGCAGGGCAAGACGATTCTTGAGGCATTGAATACCGACCTTGTATGCGATGCAATTAATACAGCCATGAGGGAGCTGTTCTTACAGATTGTATATGGACGTACCCAGAGCGCATTTTCAGACGACGGGCTTGCAGTAGGCGCTGGCCTTGAAGATTTGGGGAAAGGGCTCCGTTCTCAGGTTGGTACGATGTATGCAACAAAGGAAAAAGGTGTTCGTTATCTTGAAATGGCAGAAGGCTATGTAACCGGCATTGCTTTGGATGCTGACAATGAAGTGATTGGGTATCAGTTCGTAAGCCTTGGCAAAATGACCGACTTTATCAAAAAAGGCGATGACCCGAATACCGCTTGGGAGAAAGCAAAAGGCCAGTATGGCCGTGTAGCGGATGCTGCTAAGATTATCGACCCACGTGCAGAGTAAAAAGATAGGAGGACATTTCAAATGGCTTTATTTGAATCATATGAAAGAAGGATTGACCAAATCAATTCTGTTTTAAATAATTATGGAATCAGCTCTGTAGAAGAAGCTGAGAAAATCACGAAGGATGCCGGGCTTGACGTATACGAGCAGGTAAAGAAAATCCAGCCCATCTGTTTTGAGAATGCATGCTGGGCATACATTGTAGGCGCAGCTATCGCAATCAAAAAAGGCGCAAAAAGGGCAGCAGACGCAGCAGCAGCTATCGGGGAAGGCCTTCAGGCATTCTGCATCCCGGGCTCCGTTGCAGACCACAGGAAAGTAGGCCTTGGCCATGGGAACCTTGGTAAAATGCTTTTGGAAGAAGAAACAGAATGTTTCTGTTTCCTTGCAGGCCATGAGTCCTTTGCAGCAGCAGAAGGCGCAATCGGCATCGCTGAAAAGGCAAATAAAGTACGCCAGAAACCTCTGCGCGTTATCCTGAATGGCCTTGGGAAAGACGCAGCACAGATTATTTCCCGCATCAACGGATTCACTTTCGTTGAAACAAAATATGACTATAAAGAAGCAAAATTAGACGTAGTATATGAAAAAGCATACTCTGACGGGCTCCGTGCAACCGTAAAATGCTATGGCGCAGACGACGTGCAGGAAGGCGTGGCAATTATGCACCATGAAAATGTCGGCGTTTCCATTACCGGCAATTCCACCAACCCCACAAGGTTCCAGCACCCAGTGGCAGGTACATATAAGAAAGAATGTAACGAGCAGGGCAAGAATTATTTCTCCGTTGCATCCGGCGGCGGCACCGGCCGTACCCTTCACCCGGACAACATGGCAGCAGGCCCGGCTTCTTACGGCATGACAGACACCATGGGACGTATGCACTCCGATGCACAGTTCGCAGGTTCTTCTTCTGTACCAGCCCATGTGGAAATGATGGGATTAATCGGAATGGGTAATAACCCAATGGTTGGGGCTACGGTTGCAGTTGCAGTTTCCATTGAGGAAGCAGCGAAGGCTGGGAAGTTCTAAGAAATCCGCTAAAAACGGGCATTCCTGACGCCCAGGGACGGCGTGGGACGGGCTAAGTTTTGCTCCGCAAGACACGCGCATGACACACACAAGACTCAGGGACAAGACACACAAGACACAAGACCCATAAGGCGGGCGCTTCTGCCGTCAGACAGTCCATTTTGCCGAGTTGCTTATCGGAGGCAGTTTGTTGGCTGTTTGATATGGGTGAGATGCTTTAGGTGGGAGTTTCCTTCCAATATAGGTTATAACAGATGTGGTTTTACATTTTTGTTTGCCTGTTTTGGGAGGGGACTCTTTTTTGTTTTATGAGTTGTAAGGATGCTTTCTTTAAAATATATGGGGTTGTTTTAAGGCAGCCCCGCCGACCGTATCCTGCACTACAGATTCCTTCCAAATTGGCAGCAGCGTTATTTTTGAAGGAGGCCTTGGCATGGCAATGAGGAGGGCGAATGGCTCAGGGAATGTTGTTAAGATGAAAGGCAACAGGCGCAAGCCCTGTGGGGCGCGCGTGGCTGTGGGGTGGGCGGAAGATGGGAAGCAGATTTTGAAAAATATCGCTTATTTCGAGTTGCGGAAGGAAGCGGACAAGGCTCTGGCTGATTGCTTAAGCTGCCCCTATGACCTGACGGCGACCCAGATGACATTCAAAGAGCTGTATGAGGCATGGCAAGTATCAGGCAATTTAGGACGCCTGATATTTTTTGTATTTTTCTTTCCTGCATTGGGGTATCCCCCTCCCCCTGCGGAACTATTATAGGGGCTTTGGCAAAAGCGGGGGCCTTTCCCCCGTTGGAATGGACAAAATACCGCCCCTTGGGGCGGAAAGAACAAGCCAGGTCATGCCCCGTAGCTTGCTGCGGGGTATTTGACGGGTAACATTGACAGTAGCAGGGCGCGCGGGATTATGGCGCAGTTCCTGAAGGAAGGGTATCTGGACTGCACATCCCTCGGTCTTAAGGCTGTGTCTGGGGTATCTGAAATTAAGGAGGGAGTCCCATATGGGAGCAGTGCGTTCATGGAGAAATTATCGGGGCATGACAGCTTCTGCATGTCAGGCGTATATGACGAAGGAGCTGGGTGTTGGGGAAATTTCCAGTATACCCAGCCGGGGCTTTCGTGCGCGGCGTGGAGTTGGGAAATTTATGGAAAGGGGCTGATTTTTTGGAAGTCAGTGCATATATCATGCGTGTTGGAAAAACCGGGGAAGCATACCGGGGGTATCTGGGAGAGGCGGACGTTACCTCGCTGGGGCAGGGGCACAAATACCCGCTTGGCGGCGGGCTTGCCATAGTCTGTGTGGAAGACGCTGTGGTTCAGGGGGAAACGCTGAACCGTGCGGTTTACGACAGTGATGGGAATTTCCAGACTGTCCTTGCAGGGGATCTTGCGGCGGTAAGATATGAAGGGGGCTGTTTTAAGGGGGTATGTAAAGAGGACATTGCGTCCATTGAGAATGCCTTAAAGCCTGTCGGGCGTATCGCGTATGGAAAGGTCTGCCTGAAATCATCATCCACGCTCCCGAAATGGGAAGGGGAATAATAGAAGGAAAGCATATAGCGTCTGGAGTCCCAGAAATGGGATTCCAGACGCTTATTTTTGGAAGAATTCATTGAAGTCGCACTGGAAAATTCCAGTAAGCGCAACCAGCATGTCAACGCTGGGGTTGTTTAAGCCATGCTCCACCTTGCTGAAGATGCCAGTAGTGACATAGACGCCCTCCAGCTGCAGCCTGGCAATGACTTCCGTGGCTTTCATGCCGCGCTCTTTCCTGAGCCTGCGGATGTTTGAGCCGACGATGGGGTTTAAGTGCTGGTTAATCCTTTCAGCCATGTCAATCACCTCGTGAGAAAGATTATTATCCAAAATGGAGGAAAAAAGTGTCCAAAATGGAAGCTATATGGTATAATATGGGATATATTGCCATGAAAGAAAGTGATTTCCGTGGAAGAAAGGGAGGAAGATGGAAATGTTTTGCAGGAATTGTGGTGCAGAGATACCAGAAGGGGGAAGCTTTTGTGGCAGTTGCGGGACTCCGGTAAAGGAAGATCCTGCTGCGCTAAGAGAACCCGAAGGCAGCCGTCCGGTGATGGAAGGTAAGGAAAGAGAAAAGAAAATTGATGCAAGTAGTGAAGTTAGAAAAAACAATCCTGATATAGGGGCGCAAAGCAAGGGCAGAAAACCATTAATTATAGGGGTATGCTCAGGGGCGTTGTTTCTGGCTGTGGGGACTGCCATATTATTTGCGACAGGCGTTCTTGGCGGCAAAGACAAGCCCAAAGAAGTCATAGCGGAGGCTGAGGAGCCGGAGAAAGCGGCAGACTCAGAGGAACAGCAAAAAGAAGAAATGGAAGAAAAGCCAGTTGAGGAGACAAAAAAGCCAGAACAGAAAGAGTCAGAGCAGGACATCAGCTCGGAAGAAATGGCAAATGAAGCTTTTGAAGCGTATAAGGCATATATCAGGGAAAAGAGATATGATGGGGAAGGAAGGTACAGCTATTGCCTGTTTTATCTGGATGAAGATGATTACCCTGAGTTATCCATTCGGTTTGAAAGCGGGTCAACTGGTAACAGATACCATTTGTATGTATTTCAGGATGGAGAAGTAACGGAAACAGATTTCATAGGAATGAATGAGTTTGGAATGTATAAGGAGAGAAGCGGATATCTATATGACATGCTTTCTCATACGGGAACGATTTCCTGTAACGTAGGAATTTTAAACGGGGCTTCTGTAGAGATGTTAGCAGAAGAATCATATGATTGTTTCAATGAGGATGGTAAAGAAGTTGGCACGGCTCTGGAAGAGGAGTTTCGGGAAAAATTTGGCATATCCGATGAGGAATGGCGGCATACCGTAGACTATGCTACGTTGGAAGATGCATTTGAACAGCTTGGATCAGATGGGGCAGGAAACAAGCGAGTGAATGAAAAAGCAGATTGGAGGCAGAGTTATACTAATGCGATAGAGAATGGGGAAATAAGAGGATATGAGCAGGGGTATGCGTTTAACGATATTAATAGCGATGGCGCCCCAGAGTTGTTTATCCATGCTGGTTCCCATTCGGACTTTATGCTATATGTTAAAGCAGATGGTTCTGTCGATGGAGTCTCGGCGCAATATTATAATGGCAATATGCTTTATGGGCATAATGAGTGGTATAATTCTCCAGAAGGAGAAATAACGGACATTGTTTATTACTATGATGAAAATGAGGATGTTTACAAGCCAGTTGAGGGAAAAAGCCTTGAACAAAAACAGGATGGAAGTGAAAATATATTTTTAATTGATGATAGTGAGGTGTCAGAGCAAGTATATAATACCAGACTGAAAGAAATAGGGGATATGGGCTGGGAATATGGACAGACATCAGAATATGATACAGAACACTACGGCTGTCAGACGGAAGATATCATTCGGGCGATTACTGAGTATCAGGAAACTCCACATTCTCATTTATGATACGTGGTTTTGTGCTGGTGGGGCTATTTATAGGATAGCCACAATGAGGGCAAGCTATATTGAGCTGAGAAATAAACGGTATGAAAAAGGCAAAAAAAGAAATTGGATGCGCAGAACCATTCATGCGTTTGTCGTGCTGCTTATGGGATTCCTATTGAAGAATCTGCCATTCTGTTGTAAAATTAATACCATACATTACAGAATCGTGGAGGATACCATATGGATTGGAAAGAAGTACAAGCAGTTGTTGAGGAAATCAGGCAAAAAAACAAGAAAAATGCATATTCACTTGTTTTAGACCCAGAAAAGAAGCCCAGCATTTTTGACAGTAAATTCGGCGGCCTTCCCTACTGGGACATGGGGAAGGAATACCCGAAGGGCAGCAACGGGAAAAATTTAATGCTGTTGGCACAGATAAATTTTGGGCAGATGTTCCAGGAAGCCGAAAAGGACGGGTTGTTTCCTGATACAGGGATGCTTCAGTTTTTTATTGCGCTGGACGACATGTACGGCATGGATTCTAATGGACAGGGGGAGCAGAAGGATTTCCGGGTAGTATACCATGAGTCAGTTAACTGCCAACTGGACAGGGCGCAGGTGGAAAGCCTTGGCGTCCCGGTAAGCACGGATATCGAAATAGATGAATTTACCCCAATTTGGGCAGAGATAGCCTTAAAAATCACCAAACAGGAGGTTTCCATAGGGGAAGCCGATTACCGGTTCAGCAAAATTTTCCGGGAGGCCATGCAGGAAAAGTATGGGAAGCAGTATGAAGGGGAACCATTGTACCAGATTTTGGATGATGAAACCTATGATAAGCTGATAGGGGAATGTTCAGAAGGTGGCCACTGGCTGCTGGGCTATCCCTATTTTACCCAGACAGACCCACGGGAGTATGAGGAACAGTACAGGTATTACGATACCATGCTGTTCCAGATGGATTCAGATTATGGGGAGGATGGGGATTACATTATGTGGGGAGATTCCGGCGTGGCAAACTTCTTTATTAACCAGGAGGATTTGAAAAAACGGGATTTCAGCAAAATACTGTATAACTGGGACTGCTGCTGATTACCCATGCGGAGGGAACAGACATGAAAAAATATCTGCCTGTGCTGGGCATTTTGCTGCTGTGCATCCTGCTGTATTATGTAGCAACGTGGGTGCTGGAGGGGGATAAAGCCCAAGGGACGGAAGGGGCAGGGGAAATTGCTGAAGGCGAAAAAAGCCTGTACGCAGGCCCTGCATTGTGGCTGGGCCAGGATTTGTCTGAGGAGGAACGGAAGGCCCTAATCCAAGCATTTACCATTGAGGAAAAAGAGGTATACACTTTTTTGCAGGGTCCGAAATCATGGGCGGAAGGCAGGCCATGGTCTGGGGAATGGAGCCAGTTTGGCGTGGAAGGCAACCCTTTTGGCGGGTTTGGCTGCGGCCTTTGCTGCCTTGCCAACATTTATAATACCCTGTCGCCTTATGAGGTTTCCCCTTGGGACATGTACGGCCTTGCCCGGAAGGTGACAAAATATGCGCCGGACGGGACTTATGGGGCAATCGACTGGGAGCCTATGCGGGATACCTTAAGGCATTGCGGAATCCGCAGCAGGCTTTGCCGGAAGCCCAAAACTTACAGGAAGTTCCGCGGCCAGGTCCGGCGTGCCAAGTCTGCCATTGTCCTTATAAGCAGCGGCGATGATGACAAATATTGGCAGGATACGCCGGGGCATTACGTGAATATCTGGCTGTACCGGGCGGAGGATGGCACAGTATTTTTAGCGGAGCCGGGAAATCCGGACAATAACCGCACAAGGATACCGCTACGGTATATTTATGATGCATTGAAATCCATCAGCAGGTTCCAGTACCTTTTGGTGGAAAGCTATGTGGAGGAGGATAACCAGTGGAAAGGGGACGGGATTCAGGAAATGTGGAAACGCCCGTAAGGCTATGGAATTAAGAAGGAACTGTTTTCCAGACAGCGTGTTTGGAAGGCAGTTCCTTTTTTGGTCTTATAGGAAAGACTTTGTCACGCAAAAAACAATATCTTAGAAAAAAATATATTTTATAATTGACAATAGTGTGTAATATACACTATAATAAAAACAGAGGTGATAATGTGGGAGAGAAAAAGGAAACAATGGAAAACCTGCTGCTGGAGCTGCGGCGGGGCACGCTGGTCCTAAGCGTCTTAAGCCAGCTAAAGGAGCCAAAGTACGGGTACGCCCTTGTCCAGGGCTTGGAAGGGCAGGGGGTCAAGATTGAAACCAATACCTTATATCCCCTGCTGCGCAGGCTGGAGAAGCAGGGCCTGCTTGCCAGCGACTGGGAAACAGGCGGCTCTAAGCCAAGGAAGTATTACAGGCGGACGCCGTCCGGGGACGAGGTATACGAGGAACTGAAAAAGCAATGGCAGGGCATTTCCGCTACGATGGAGAAGCTGCTGCAGGAGAATTAATAGCTGGGCATAAATTCATACAGCAGAATGGAGGAGCATATGGCAAGGCAGGAAAACGACATGGCGGAACGGTATATTTATGAGGTTACCAGACGGGTGCCAAAGGGGCAGCGTGAGGAAATCCAGTTGGAGCTTCGGGAACTGATTTCAGATATGATGGAACGGGACGGGGCGCAGATAGAGGAAGTATTGGCGGAACTGGGCAACCCTAAGGATTTTGCGCAGAAATACAACGGGGAACGGCAGTATTTAGTAGGGCCGGAATATTATGAGGATTACTGTTGGGTGATAAAGCTTTTTCTTGCTTCTGCGGCAGGGCTGAATTTGGCTGCTGCAGTGTTTCAGGGCGCAATTTCCCCAGGGCATTTGCTGCGTGTTAGCTTTTACCTTGGCACAATTATGAATATCATGGTTAGCCTGATGGGAGGGTTTGGCCTTATCACTTTTATTTTTGCCGTGCTGGAGCGGCAGAATGTGAAGTTTAAGATTTGGAGGGAAAAGGAATGGTCTGTGGAGCAGCTAAAGCAGTGGAGCCCTGCCATCCTGCCCCCGGTACCGGACGAAAAAGCCCGCATCAGCAGGGGGGACTGCATAGTGGGGATTGTATGTACCATATTGTTTGGCATAGCGCTGGCATTTGCGCCGGAATGGGCGCATTGGCTGGAAGATACTAAGGTAAAGGTCGTGGTTCCCTTTAACCTGGAGATTTGGCATATCGTCCTGCCCCTTTTGCTGGCAAACCTATGCATCTCACTGGTGCATGAAATTATAAAGCTTATGGCAGGGCGTTACTGCACAATGGTGATGGCAAGCCAGCTTATGTCAGGGGCTGCCGATATTGTGTTTGCCATTATCGTGCTGGGGGTGCTGCCCTTCTGGAATGCTAATTTTGTAGAGGAACTGGAAAAAGCATGCAAAATAGAGATTGTTTCTAAGGGGGATCTGCTGTTTTATTGGGACAGCGGGATTGTTTCCGGAGTCCTGATGGCAGTGATCATTTTGCTTACGTTGGCGGAAACTGGCGTGACGGTGTATAAGACCCTGCGGTATGGAAAAGTATAACTGCAGGGAATGGGTAGTAAAAATATTTCGTATGGATATAGGAAAAACAACAGGGTGAACCTATTGACAAACCGATTTAATATGCTAAACTAAATTAGAGCGTATCTGAAAATTCATTCCCGCCATCTGCATCCCCTAATTTGCGGCATATTTCTGCCAAATTCAGTCAACGTAGCCCGCTACGCCTCCTTTATTTGGCAAAAATCTCCCACAAATTGTAGAATACATCTGTCAGAAAGCAATTTTCAGACACACTCTAGGAATCGCGCAGTGGCATGGCATGGATTACAGGCTGCAGCAGTGAAAAGAAAAGGCAGGAGTTATAGATGGAAAGACAGGCATTATCAATTCTGGTTGAGAATACGCCAAACGTGCTCAGCCATGTGTCCGGCTTATTCAGCCGGAGAGGGTATAATATAGACAGCATATCGGCCGGGGTGACAGCAGACCCAAGGTTTACAAGGATTACCATTGTTTCAAGCGGGGATGAGCTGATACTGGAACAGATTGAGAAGCAGCTTGCCAAGCTGGAAGACGTGGTGGACATTAAGAAGCTGGAAAATGGCAGTTCCGTATGCCGGGAATTGATTTTAATTAAAATCCGCGTAAGGAATACCGAACGGCAGGCAGTCATTTCTTTGGCGGAGATTTTCAAGACAAAGATTGTGGATGTGACGAACGACTCTATGATGATTGAGCTGATTGGGAGCCAGAGCAAGTTAGACGCTTTCCTGGAACTGCTGGAGGGCTATGAGATACTTGAACTGGCAAGGACAGGGATTACCGGCCTGACAAGAGGCTCGTCGGATGTAAAAATGTTTGATTAAGGTATTATCTGTGCCTGCGTGACATTGACAGAACGCAGGCACAGCATTATAAATATTTTAGGAGGATGAGAAAAATGGCAAAAATATTTTATCAGGAAGACTGTAACCTTTCCTTATTGGAGGGAAAAACCATTGCGATTATTGGGTATGGCAGCCAAGGGCATGCCCATGCGTTAAATTTAAAGGAATCTGGATGCCACGTGATTATCGGCCTTTACAAAGGGAGCAAATCCTGGGCAAAGGCAGAGAAGCAGGGGTTTGAGGTATTTACCGCAGACGAGGCTGCAAAGAAAGCAGATATTATCATGATCCTGATTAATGACGAATTGCAGGCAGATATGTATAAGAGGGACATTGAGCCGAACTTGGAAGCTGGGAATATGCTGATGTTTGCCCATGGGTTCAATATCCACTTTGGGGCGATTGTGCCGCCAAAGGATGTGGACGTTACTATGGTTGCCCCGAAAGGGCCAGGCCACACAGTAAGGAGCGAGTATCAGGAAGGAAAAGGGGTTCCCTGTTTGGTTGCAGTAGAGCAGGATGCTACCGGGAAGGCACAGGATATTGCTTTGGCATACGCGCTTGGGATTGGCGGCGCAAGGGCGGGCGTCCTTGAAACAAACTTCCGTACCGAAACAGAAACAGACTTATTCGGCGAGCAGGCAGTGCTTTGCGGCGGTGTATGCGCCTTGATGCAGGCAGGCTTTGAAACATTAGTAGAAGCAGGGTACGATGCAAGGAACGCATATTTTGAATGTATCCATGAAATGAAGCTGATTGTAGACTTGATTTACCAGTCTGGCTTTGAAGGGATGCGGTATTCTATTTCCAACACTGCAGAATATGGCGATTACATTACCGGGCCTAAGATTATCACCGATGATACTAAGAAAGCAATGAAGAAAATCTTGTCTGATATTCAGGATGGGACCTTTGCGAAAGACTTCTTGTTGGATATGTCCCCGGCAGGGCGCCAGGTACACTTCAGGGCAATGCGGAAACTGGCAGCAGAGCATCCTGCTGAGGAAGTTGGCAAGGAAGTGCGCAAGCTTTATAGCTGGAACAATGAAGAAGACAAGCTGATTAATAATTAAATAGCGTGATGCCCCATGCATCCGTCCAGAAGGGGAGGGCATCCAAGAACAGGAAGGGCTGCTGCAAAGCGAGGTTTCCTACAGCGTATGGCATAACAGATTGGTTTTGCTGTACCATATGATGTAGGATCCCTGTCTTTTGCAGCAGCCTTTATCCTTTTTAATGTGCTTCGTAAAAATCGATAAACTGCCGTAAGGATTTGGAAATTTTGGCGTCTTTTTTGTAGGCAAAGCCCACAAAACGTTTTTGGATAGGGAGGGTAAGGGGGATTTCCACTAAAGTCCCAGCGAGCAGTTCATTTTGGACAAATTCCCGGATGACGCACCCGATGCCTAGGCTGATTTTTGACATTTCAATCAGGAGGTCCATATTTGAAACTTCAATAATGTCTTGGATTACTGTGTGGCTGCCCTGAAAATAACCGTCTATGTATTGGCGCGTCATATTTTCCTGGTCTAAAAGCAGCAAAGTGGAGCTTTGCAGGATATATTGCCTTTCCACCCCGCGCAGCTTTAAGTTGTGCAGGTAGTCCCGTGTGGCCACAAAAATATCTTCAATTTCCCGGAGCGGGTAGAAATCAATATTCTTTAAAAAGTCCGGCTTGCCAACCAGCCCAATGTCCAGCCTTCCGTCCTCTAAAAGCTTTAATGTCTGGTTTGTGGAATGGCAGGCGATGGAAATGCTGATATGGGGGTATTTTTTGATAAATTCCTTAAGGTAAGGGAGCAGGATATATTTGCATAAGGTAGAGCTTACGCCAATGGCGAGGTTCCCAACCCCAAGGGAAATGGAACGGCGCAGCTTGTCCTCACCCAATGCCAGTGTTTCAAATGCAGATTTTACATGGGTGTACAGAAGTTCCCCTTCCGGGGTCAGGGAAACTCCCCGGGAACTGCGTTCAAACAGCTTTATGCCTACGTTTTCCTCCAGCTTTTGGATGGATTTGCTGATGGCGGGCTGGCTAATATACAGTTCTTTTGCTGCCTTGGAAATATTCCCGGTGTTGGCAACAGCATAAAAGATACGGTAAGATGAAAGGTTTTGCTCCATTCTGGTTTCTCCTTAAGCATAATGTTCTGCTCCAAATTAGATGCCATGTGGTTAAAACAGGCGAAACAGGCTTTGGAAAGGAATTTAATATATAACTAAAATTTATAATAATTATATTTAATATGTATTTCTATTATACCATGCAATATGCTAAAATAGCAAGCAGAAAGAAAGGAACAGGAGGATTGTAATATGGGAATGACAATGACGCAGAAAATTCTGGCAGCAGCAGCAGGGCTTCCCCAGGTAAAAGCAGGGCAGCTTATTGAAGCGGAATTGGATTTGGTGCTGGGAAATGACATTACCGCGCCAGTAGCCATCCATGAAATGGATAAGTTTACGGCAGACGGCGTGTTCCATAAAGATAAGATTGCCTTAGTGATGGACCATTTTGTGCCCAACAAGGATATTAAATCTGCACAGCACTGCAAATGTGTCCGGGAGTTTGCGGCCAAGCATGAGATCAGCAATTATTTTGACGTAGGGCAGATGGGGATTGAGCATGCCCTTCTCCCAGAGCAAGGCCTTACGGTAGCCGGCGACGTGATTATCGGGGCGGACTCCCATACCTGCACTTATGGGGCGCTGGGGGCATTTTCCACTGGGGTAGGAAGCACAGACATGGCGGCGGGGATGGCAACTGGGAAAGCATGGTTTAAAGTGCCTTCTGCCATTAAGTTCAACCTTACCGGGGAACTGCCCAAATGGGTCAGCGGGAAGGATGTCATCCTGCACATCATCGGTATGATTGGAGTAGACGGCGCATTATATAAATCCATGGAATTTACTGGAGACGGAATAGGGAGCCTGTCCATGGACGACCGTTTTACCATTGCCAATATGGCAATTGAAGCCGGGGGCAAGAACGGGATTTTCCCAGTGGATGCAAAGGCCATCGCTTATATGGAAGAACACTCCAAACGGGAGTTTAAAATTTACGAAGCGGACGAGGATGCGGAATATGACGAAACTTATACCATTGATCTGAGTACCTTAAAGCCTACGGTAGCTTTCCCGCATTTGCCGGAGAACACAAAGACCATTGACGAAGTAGGCGATATTGCCGTCCAGCAAGCCGTGATTGGCTCCTGCACCAATGGGCGTCTGGACGATCTGCGCATAGCGGCAAAAGTGTTAGAGGGGAAAAAAGTGGCAAAAGGGGTGCGCTGCATTGTGATCCCTGCTACCCAGAAGATTTACCTTCAGGCAATGGAAGAAGGGCTTTTGAAAACCTTTATTGAAGCAGGGGCAATCGTCAGCACGCCCACCTGCGGCCCATGCCTGGGAGGGTATATGGGAATCCTTGCAGAAGGGGAACGCTGCATATCCACCACTAACCGCAATTTTGTAGGCCGCATGGGGCATGTGGAATCTGAAATCTACCTTGCAAGCCCGGCAGTTGCGGCAGCCAGCGCCGTTACCGGAAAAATTTCGGCACCAAACTAGGAGGGAAATTTATCATATGAAAGCGAACGGAACAGTATTTAAATACGGAGATAATGTAGACACGGACGTAATTATCCCAGCAAGGTACTTAAATTCCTCAGACCCAAAGGAATTGGCATCCCATTGCATGGAGGATATTGACAAGGATTTTATCCATAAGGTAAAGCAGGGGGACTTGATTGTGGCAGACAAAAACTTTGGGTGCGGCTCCTCAAGGGAACATGCCCCCATTGCCATTAAGGCGGCAGGGGTAAGCTGCGTCATCGCGGAAACCTTTGCAAGGATTTTTTACCGGAATGCCATTAATATCGGGCTTCCTATTATTGAATGCCCGGAAGCGTCAAAGTCCATTGAAAATGGGGATGAAGTGGAAGTGGATTTTGACAGCGGCGTAATTACCAATAAGACAAAGGGGCTGAGCTTCCAGGGGCAGGCGTTCCCGGAGTTTATGCAGAAGATTATCCAGGCAGAAGGCCTTATCAACTATATTAATCAGAAGGGGTAGCAGGGCGTTGCCTTTAAAGCCATTAGGTGTTGGGAACTGCAGCGTTAGGAATCAGCGCTGCAGTTCCCAACGCTATCCCGGACCCCTTTCAGGTATCCCAGATATTTCTCCGAAACCTTTATCTGGCTATACACCTCAGCGTATTCACGTGGGGAATAGTGCTCTAAGTAATTTGTCTGGAAGTTCTTGCAAATCCCATGCTTTTTCGCCAAATCCACTGCTTTATTGTAAGCAATTGCCGCTTTTTCCTCATTCTGGTAAGTCCCTACAATATAATTCCCATTGATGTGTATCTGTACCTTATAGGTTTCCCCCCGGGAGGAAGTGATTTTCGTTACCCCATAGTACCGGTTGACTACGATAATGTTGGAATACCGGAAATCCGTAGGGTCTTCATTTGCGAAATAGTAATCCCGCCCTGCAACCGCATAATTTTTTATCCCATAACGGGAAAGGATATTGATCTGCATTCCGTAGTCGCTGACAAAGAGATGCCCGTTCCGCCGCATGATTTTGTGGCTGGAATAGTAAAACAAGTCGTCAATGTCGAATTTCAGCTCGTCCGCTTTGGAAATATAGTAAATGAAATAATTATTCCTTAAATAAATCGGGTTTTTAAAATAAATAAGATTATCCCGAAAATTCAACAAAGAAATCACTTTGCCAAAATTTAAAATAGTAGGGAGCGAGAAGGCATCCTCAAAGGTGATGGAAACATCCCCGAGCATCCGGGCAGCATCCTGGTAAGCAAGGTTTGCATTCTCCTCGGTATCGAAACTGCCAAGGGATATGTGCTTACTGCGGTAAGTGATGCTTGCGCGGTAATATGCAGTTCCATTTTTTTTGTAAGCGATGTAGGCACCTGGCAGCATAATACCCTCCATAAATTGTATTTCCATGTATTTTTTTCGGTAAAAAAATACAAAATAAGTATATCACAAAACTACAGAAACGCAAGTTTTTGGTGAAAATACTGTTTTTGGAATTATTTATGGAAAAGTCAAATGGAAAAGAGGAACGGTTATGTTGGCAATTCGAAACTTACTAAAGAATGTATATGGTTGTATTCGAAATATATCCAAAAAATCCGGTCGGAATTGTGCAGTCCTTGTTTCCGGTTTTTCAGTATTTGCGATGGTTTCCTTACATGCCAATGGGTTTGGCGGCGCAGGCAGGAACAAGGCTCTTGTGGAATGCAGCGCCATGAAAAGCACGGAGGAAATTCAGGCAGAGGGATCAGGGACAGCGCAGCAGGAAGGGGGCACAGTGCAGGAGGGACAAGAAGAAAGGGAAGGCTCCGCGCAGCAGGAAGAACAGGATGAAAAGGAAGCTTCCGTGCAGCAAAAAGAGCAGCCTGAAAAGGAAGTTTCCGTGCAGCAGGAGAAAAGCGCAGGTGCAAAAAAACAGAAGAAAGGCACATCTTCCAAGCAGCAGAAGGATAAAGAAGCAGAGAAACAGGAAACGGCTATAGCTTCCAAGCAGCAGGAAAAAGGCACATCTTCCAAGCAGCAGAAGGACGGAACAACAAAACAGCAGGAGGGCAATGGGGCAGCAGAAACAGGCACAGAACCGGAATACCCGGAAAATACTTTTGCAGTTTCCTGCAGGCAGGCAGTCCACACAGAGCAGAGTAAGCTAAAGGAAGCGGAAAAAGCCCAGATAGAGAAACGCGAAGTTTCCACCGTATGCGCCAGCGTTGAGCCAGTCCAAAATGAGGTCCAGAAGCCTCCGGCCAATCCCTATGGCAGTATCGCCATTTCTGAGGAGGATTATGACGCCCTCTTACGGATTGTGCAGGCAGAAGCCGGAGGGGAAGACGAGCAGGGCAGGATTCTGGTGGCAGAAGTGATTTTGAACCGGGTGCTTGCCGAGGAATTTGCTTCCACGGTCTATGACGTGATTTTTGAAAAAAGCGGCGGGAGTTCCCAGTTTGCACCCACTGCAGACGGGCGGTATTATTCCGTGGAAGTAACCCAGAGTACGGTAGAAGCAGTGGAAAAAGCTATCCACGAAGAAGATATTTCCCAAGGGGCGCTGTTTTTTTCCGCCCGCCGGAAGGCCAACCCTTATGACATGGCATGGTTTGACAATAACCTGACCTGGCTGTTCCAGTATGGTGGCCATGAATTTTATACCCTTCCCTAAGAGCATGTTTGAAAATCCATTCCTGCGAGCAATGAGCCAAGCAGCCGCGCTTGCGCGGATATTTGGCGAATGCCGCGAGGGTAAGTGCCCTGCGGGTGCAGATACCCCGCCCCTTGGGGCGGAAAGAACAAGTTAGGTCATGCCCCGTAGCTTGCTGCGGGGTATTTGACCCCTACAATTTTCCGCCCCAGGTTTCCCCTGATTCTATTATTGGAAGCGGAAGGCAGCAGTATGCTGCTGTTTGGCATCTCTGGCAACTTTCGGATGGTTTGCCCTGCGGAAATTGTGCCATGCGTCAATTGACAGAAAAAGGGAAAGCTTTTATAATGAGGGGTGTCCTGAAATTTCAGGGCGCCTTTTACAATTACTCCGTTTTACAGATGAAAATTTATTCCCGCAGGCAATGGGGCAAGTGCCATGCCTGGACGGGTATGAAGGAAGGATGGAATAAAACCATGTTATATGTAAGCACAAGGAACCATAAAGAGCAGGCGACTGCTTCACAGGCAATCTTAAAAGGCCTTGCAGATGACGGCGGGCTGTTTGTGCCGGAAGAATTGCCGGCCTTGGACGTGCCGGTAGAACAGCTTGCGGGCATGTCCTATCAGGAAACGGCATACGAGGTTATGAAGCTGTTCCTGACAGATTTTACAGAAGAAGAACTGAAACAATGTATCAGGCAGGCTTATGACAGGAAATTTGACACAGAGGAAATCGCACCATTGGTTAAGGCAGGGGATCATTTTTATTTGGAACTGTTCCATGGGGCTACTATTGCGTTTAAGGACATGGCGCTGTCTATCCTGCCCCACCTGATGATTACTGCGGCAAAGAAGAACCACGCAGAGCATGAAATCGTGATCCTGACGGCCACTTCCGGGGATACCGGGAAAGCTGCCCTGGCAGGGTTTGCAGGGGTAGAGGGGACAAAAATTATTGTGTTTTACCCAAAAGACGGGGTGAGCCCTATCCAGCAGAAGCAGATGGTGACCCAGAAAGGGGACAATACCCTTGTGGTAGGTATCCATGGGAACTTTGACCAAGCCCAGACTGGGGTGAAGCAGATGTTTTCCGATAAGGGGCTGGCGGCAGAACTGGCAGCGGCAGGGTATCAGTTTTCCTCTGCCAATTCTATCAATATCGGCCGTTTAGTTCCTCAGATTGTATACTACGTCTATGCCTATGCCAAAATGGTAAAGGCTGGGGAACTTAAAAATGGGGAGCTTATGAATGTGGCTGTCCCTACCGGGAATTTCGGGAATATTTTAGCGGCGTTTTATGCGAAAAATATGGGGCTCCCCATTGGGAAGCTGATTTGCGCATCCAACGAGAATAAAGTGCTGTATGATTTTTTTGCCACAGGTATATACGACCGGAACCGGGAATTTGTCCTGACTTCCTCCCCATCCATGGATATCCTGATTTCCAGCAATTTAGAGCGGCTTATTTACCGGATTGCAGGGAATGACGACCAGAAAAACCAGTCCCTGATGGAAGATCTTAAGGAAAATGGCAAATATGGGATCACGCCGGAAATGAAGGGGCAGCTTGCATCCTTTTACGGGAATTATGCCAGTGAGGAAGAAACTGCGTCTGCCATCCGGGAAGTTTATAAGGAATCCAATTATATTTTAGACCCCCATACGGCAGTTGCTGCCGCGGTCTGCAAAAAATACCAGGAGGAAACAGGGGATACTGTGAAAACAGTCATTGCTTCCACAGCAAGCCCCTTTAAATTTACCAAAAGCGTGATGTCTGCCATTGACGGGAACGATAGCGGCAGGCCGGATTTTGAGCTGGTGGATGAACTTTCCGCCTTGTCTGGTGTTCAGGTACCGCAGGCAATTGAGGAAATACGCACTGCGCCGGTACGGCATAAAAAGGTATGTGAAATCGGGGAAATGCAGTCTGTGGTAAAGGAATTCCTGCAAATCTGATGCAAGGCAGCCATCTGCCCCGCAAGAGGGAATCAAATACCCGGCTGCAGGATTAGGAAAGGAAAGAGCCGCTGCAAAATGAAGAATTTCTCACAGCATATGGCATGCAGGATTGGTTTGCTGTATGTATGCTGTAGAATCCATCTATTTTGCAGCGGCTATTTAAAATACAAACCTCTAAGACGTAACAGAAAATATAAAGTTGATTGTCCCAAAAGAGTAGATAACGGGCAGCAGATAAGAAGGAGCTTCTGTTGACAACACCGTGTTCTCATGGGCTTCTGGCGGCTGTAAATGCAGTTCCAGCGTATAGTCATTGGACATATTGACAGAAAACAGCCCGTTATGTAAGTTCAGGAAGTCTTCCATGGAGGCGCTGACATATTCGTCAAATTCCTCAAAATCCTCGTCCACATACCTGCTTGCAAAGGCGATGGCAGTATCCTGGTCCATATCCAGTGCAGACAGGAAGGCAAACTTGCCGTCCACAATCTGGGATACGCAGAAATTTGTGGGGACTTCCGGCAAAGTCATGATATTCAACGGAGTAAAATCTTCCCCGATAAAGCGCACTAAGTTGTTAAAGAGTAAGGTAAGGTAGGCAACGATGTTCTGGGTGTCCGGCAGGTCTTCCGGGAGGTACAGGCTGGACAGGAGTTTGTCTACCATGTTCTTCTGTTCTTCCATTAAATCCAATTCGTAAATCTCATATTCGGATTTATACTCTGTAATCAGGTTTTCCAATTCAAGGTGGGTCAGTATTTTTTGCTCCACCAGAATCTGGCCGAGCAGCATATAATTTGGAAGCTGGATGGTCAGAAGTTTGTCCACCTGTTCTGCAGTAAGGTAACCAAGTTCCATGGCAAGCTCCCCAAAACGCTTGTCATAATGGGTCTGCGTAATGTAGACGTCTGCAACTTCGCTTGCTGACATATAGCCGGAGTGGATAGCCAGCGTGCCGAATTTTTCGTGGGTAGAGGACTGTATTTTCAGAGCCTCAATCAGCTGTTCGGGGGTGAGTACCCCCTTATTAAGCAAAAAATTACCAAAAAACTGCGTATGCATAACTCTTATCTCCCTTCAAAACGCCCTTTTAAAATTTCTGCAATTGCAGAAGAAGAGAAAGGCTTCTGTACAAAATCACGTGCTCCTTCTAAAATAGCATTTTTCAACTGTGTCTGTGTGCCCACAGAGGAAACGACAACAATATATGCCTTGGGGTCGAAGCTGCGGATATCCCGGATTGCCTCTACGCCGTCCTTGACGGGCATTACAATGTCTAAGAAGGAAAGGTCCGGCTGATGCTCCTTGTAAAGTTCAAATGCCTCTTGGCCGTTGGAAGCCTCCACGAAATTGTCGTAGCCACATTTTTTGATGATGTCTTTTAGCTGTTTCCTTGCCAGTACAGAATCATCGCAGATTAATATTTTTATGTTTTCCATTCGAATCGCTCCTTGCTGATTGATATTATGTACTAATTCTACACTAAGTGGTTGGAAGTTTCAATCATTTTCTTTGATAAATACCATTTGCAATACGTTTCCACTGCGTATATAATAATTATACACGAAAAAATAGGAAAAAGAAAGGAAAAAGTAATGTTAATTTTATTTGACGCAATGATTTTTCTCTATGGGGCCTATGTGATCTATTCTTCTGTCAGGATGAAGCAGACAGGGCAGCTCAATACTTTGTTCACCGGGATGGCCACCGGGCAGGTCCGTGACGTGAAAGGGTACATTGATTATATTTACGGGCGGGCCATAGTAATGGGGGCAATGGCGGCTGTGTTTGGGGCAGTTGGCTTTTTCAACGATTATGTGAAGCCTGTCCCGTCAGTGATGCGGGCCCTTATCCTGCTGTTCCTAACGGTGTGTGTTTGGTTTTACATATCCTTAAGCCGCGGGAAACGCAAATTTTGGTAGATTTTATGAAAATTTCATATTTCTAAATTTTTTGCCAAGAAAGGCAAAAAGGGATTGACAGGGAAAACATAAAAGGATAAGCTATATGGTAGAGAACTTTAAAATTTTAAGGAGGAAAGTAAAAAATGGCAACAAAGGCATATTATCCAAGAACAGAGATTGGGCCGAACAAAGTTGGCTTTGCAAAGACCCGCTCCATTATTGAAGCCGCATTTTACGGCAACAATGTAGTAAAGGTAAATACCCTGAAGGAAGCTTACGAACTGGCAAAGAATTCCCCAGGGACAGTCGTGACGGACATGCCTGTATACAGAGGAGAGGAATTTGGCTTGGAGCCGGACGCAAAGGTCCTGCTGTTCAACGATGGCTCTATCACAGGGCGTTATGCACCTGCAAGAAGGATTACCGGCAAGCCGGGTGTGAATACCACAGAGCTGGATAAGATTTTGATGGATGCAGTATATGATACCAGATGGAAGACCATGTACCATGCAGAAGTATTTATCGGCCTTGACCCAGAATTTATGGTAAAAGCACACTTGCTGATCCCAGAAGGGGAGGAGAACCTCCTTTATTCATGGATGCTGAACTTCCAGTACATGTCTGACAATTATGTGAAGATGTACAAGTCATCCAAAGTATATGAAAATGAGCCGGATATCTATATCTTCTCTGACCCGCAGTGGACTGGGACAGACAAGACCGATATTTCCGACCCCAACTGCCTGTGCTATTTCAATACAGATACCAACTGCGCAGGGATTTTGGGCATGAAGTATTTCGGTGAGCATAAGAAGGGTACCTTAACCCTTGCATGGGCTCTGGCAAACAGGAATGGGTATGCATCCTGCCACGGCGGGCAGAAGGAATACACCTTGGAGGACGGCTCCAAATATGTTGCTGCCGTATTCGGGTTATCAGGCTCCGGGAAGTCCACCCTTACACATGCAAAGCACAACAACAAATATCCGTCTATTAAAGTGCTCCATGACGATGCATTTATCATCAATGCGGAAACATGTTCTTCCGTCGCATTGGAGCCAACCTACTTTGACAAAACAGCAGACTACCCAACTGCCTGCGAGGATAACAAGTTCCTCCTGACAGCACAGAACTGCTCTGCAACTTTAGACGAAGAAGGCAAGGTAGTCCTTGTAACAGAAGATATACGTAACGGCAATGGCCGTGCAATTAAGTCCAAATTATGGTCCCCGAACCGTGTGGATAAGATTGAAGCCCCGGTAAATGCCATTTTCTGGATTATGAAAGACCCAACCATCCCGCCAGTAGTAAAATTAAAAGGCGCATCCCTGGCTTCTGTTATGGGCGCAACCCTTGCAACCAAGCGTTCCACAGCAGAAAGGCTTGCAGCCGGCGTAGACCCCAATGCATTGGTAGTAGAGCCTTATGCGAACCCGTTTAGGACCTACCCGCTGGTACATGACTATGAGAAGTTCAAATCCCTGGTAGAAACCAAGAACGTAGACTGCTACATTATCAATACCGGTGAATTTATGGGCAAGAAGGTACAGCCGAAGGATACCTTGGGCGTATTGGAAGCTATCGTTGAGAAGAAAGCAGATTTCAAGCCATGGGGACCGTTCTCTGATATTGAAATTTTTGAATGGGAAGGTTTTGTGCCTGACTTATCTGACAAAGAATATGTTGCACAGTTAAAGGCACGTATGCAGGATAGGCTGAACTATGTGACAAACCTTGACGAAGCGGAAGGCGGCTTCAACAAGCTGCCGGAAGATGCTGCTGCTGCAATCAAGAATGTAGTAGACCAAGCGAATACGTTATAAGATTAAGGTGTTAAAAGCACCTTATAAAGATTAGGGTGCCAAAAGTACCTTTGGTGCTGCGCTCATACCCTATATTGTTATTGCAAATAAATTTGCACATCAATATAAGGTATAGAGCGGGTGCAATGCACCCTTTTAACACCCCAATCTTTATAAACAAAATGTTTTCAGGCTCCCACAGGATATGTTTTATCCTGTGGGAGAATGTATATTAGGCAGAATGTATGCAAATTGTAAAGAATTTATATACAACATGTATGTTTTGCCATGGGCAGAATAAACTAAGTGGAGAATGAGATGAAAAGAAATAAAATTATACTTTCTGTAATGCTTTGCCTTATGCTTGCGGCCTCTGTTTTTTCTATTAATAAGAAAGAGGTCCATGCGGCAGGGAATTACTGGCTGCAAGTTAACAAAGGGACAAATGTAGTAACGGTTTACAGGAGCGACGGCACGCCGGAACGGGCGTTTGTATGCTCCGTTGGGAGCGCAACTCCCATTGGGACGTTTTATACCCCGAACAAATACAGATGGCATGAGCTGGACGGGCCTTCCTATGGGCAGTACTGCACCCGTATTACTGCCGGATACCTGTTCCATTCCGTGTGGTATTACCGGAATGGGGATTATGCGTCCCAGTCCTATGTACAGTATAACAAGCTGGGCACGACAGCGTCCCATGGATGCGTCCGCCTGACAGTTGCAGATGCAAAATGGATTTATGACAACTGTCCGCTGGGGACAAAGGTAACTGTAATGTATGGTTCTTCTGCAAATGACCCCCTTGGGAAGCCAGTAGCCATTAAAGTTCCCAATGTCAGGGAAGGATGGGACCCGACAGACCCGAACCCGTCTAACCCATACCGGGCGTCCATGCCGTCCATTAATACCAGCGGGGCGAACACTAATGTACCTTTCGGAAGTGCTTTTAACCCTATGGCAGGGATTACCGCTAAGGATTCCCTTGGGAATGACGTTACTGGAAAAGTTTCCTATGCAGGCAGCGTAAATACCAACAGCTTAGGGACTTATAAGATTACATACCGGATCACAGACGCCCTTGGGCGGACAGCATATGCAGATGTGGTATATACCGTATCCGATACCCAGCAGGCGACTATTTCCGGAGTCAAGAGCAGACTGAAAAAGGAATATAATTCCACGCTTAATTTAAGGAAGAATGTAAAAGCTAAAAATGTAACCGGAACAGATTTGACAAGCCAAATTCGGATTAAGGTAATTTATCCTAAGAGCAGTACGGAGAATGATTACACCAAGAGCACCTTGAAGCTGAATAAGCTTGGTACCTACACCATTAACTATTATGTGGTAAATCCGAACAACGGGATGGAAACAAAAGTGTCCTGCAAGGTAAAAGTCAGCGATACGAAAAAGCCTAAGCTTACTGGGATTAAGACGAAACGCACGTATGAATACAATACGACCAAGAACCTGAAATCCGGGGTGAAGGCAAAGCTTGTTTCCGGCAAGAACATGACTTCTAAGATTGTCATTAAGGTGAAGGCGCCGGGGCAGAAGTCTTATAAGACCTTAAAAGAGAGCAAGTACAAGAAGTATAAGTTCAGCAAGACAGGGACTTACAAGATTGAGTTTTCCGTAAAGAACCCATATAATAAGAAGGCTGTGGCTAAGAAGGTACAGACGGTTACCGTAAAAGATACCAAGAAGCCGGTGGTAACATGGCCGACTTTGAAAACAGAAGTGGAATACGGCACAGTGCAGAACTTGAAGTCTGGCTTGAAAGCGAAGCTTAAGTCTGGCAAGAGCGTATATTCCAAGGTGAAAATCACTGTGACGACACCGAAGAATGTTTCTGCCGCATTTACCGGGAAAAACTATACCTTTGACCAGGTAGGGACATATACCATTGCATATTCCGTGGCAAACCCGAACAATGCAAAGGCAGTGTCTTCAAGGAAAGTGAAAGTTACTGTAAAAGATACAAAAGCGCCTGTAATAACAGGGGTTACAGATAAGAGCAGAGAAAACGCAGAGATTGGTGTAAAACAGAACTTAAAGGCTGGCATTACTGCTAAATTAGTGTCCGGTACAGACGTGACTGCCAATATTAAGGTGGATGTTACAACGCCGGATAAGGTTACTACTCCGTTTACAGGTACAGAATACACGTTTGACAAGGTGGGCACGTATACCATTCTGTATACTGTAGCAAATCCGTCGAACCTGCAGGCATCAGTTACTGTAACCAAGTATGTTGTGGTAGCAGATAACCGTGTTCCGGAAATTGCTGTAGATGCCAATAAACTGAAAGATGCCAATAACTTGAAAGATGTAGCAGCAGGAACCCTTTACAATGTACTGGAAGGGGTAACGGCTAAAGTTGGGCAGGCAGATATCCCAGCTGCAAATATAACTGCACAAATTAAAGATGCGGCTGGAAATGTAGTAGCTGACTTGAACAGTAGCACACCGTCGTTCACATTTGGCAGTGAAGGGACTTACAAAGTCATCTATACGGTGAAAAACCCAGATAATGCAGCAAAATCAGCAACTAAAGAATTCACGGTTACAGTTACGCCAAAAGTACCGGATACAACAGGCGGCGACGGCACCCAGGCTCAGTCCAGAACGGGCTATATGGAACCACAGGACGGGGCAGGGCAGGCTCAGCCAGAAGATGTAACAGCTCCCCCTGCAGGGCAGGTTCAGCCGGAACAGAAGGTTAATCCTGAGAATCAGGAAGAACCGGAAGATGTTCAGCCTGAACCTAACGTGGAACCGGAAGAAGGGACCATCCCTACAACACAGGGAACACCAGAAGATACCCAGCCTGAACCTAACGTGGAACCGGAAGAAGGAACTGTTCCAACAACCCAGGAAACGCCGGAAGATGTTCAGCCTGAAGTGCAAGGGACAGAAGAAGGAAGTGCTTCCGGGATGCAGGAGCTCCCAGAAGAAGGGATCCAGCAGGAACCTGCAGATGGTGCAGAAGGGCAGGCCCAGCCTGAGGCTTAAAGTAATTTTTGAAAAGGGTTTCATCCAGAAAAATAAGGATGGACCGGATGATTTCCCTGAATTGGAAGAAGTGTAAGAATTAACATTAATTTTTAGTTGCGAATCTGGGCATAATAAGGTATAATCATTTATGGGTTAAAGTATTCCTGGGGTGTTCGATACCCTGCTATTTTGAACCTACATTTACTTTAATGGGATTCCTATATTGCCGATTGGATGTCAGGCCGCCATTTATGCAGCGGAAGGCAGAAGAAAGGTTGCGGTTACCCACCTGGCTTTGGCTAGGAGTCAAAATTGCAGGAAACGGCATTTTGGGATACTTTCCAGAGAGAAAGTAACAGAGAGATACAAAAGATTTTACAAAAGCCAAACGCGCATAAGTTTCAAAAGAGATAGAAAGAAGTACGAAGGATATGGAGTACAGAAGAAATAGGCTTACAGAAGATTCCTAAGGTACAGAAGATAAGTACAAATGAGGAAAGGCTGCTTTGAAGAAAGGCAGCCTTTTCGCATATTGGAGCCAGGGCATGCCTGAAATTTCAGGCGTGTTCTGGAAAAAAATAAAAAAGGGCAGGAGTCGTGCATGGGAAAGAGAGATTCAGGGAAAAGGAAGAAGTATATGGCGGCGGCATTGGCGGTATCCGTGCTGGTCCTGGCCTGTTTGATGCTTAGGGCTGTTATGGAAGATTGGGGAACCCAGGAATACAGCGACCGTTATGTGGCAATGGCAGAGCTGCCTTCCCAACTGAGCTTTACATATTATGGGGAAGAAGAATGGAAGGAGAAGCTGAAAGAGCTGAATTCCGGGAAAAACCTGAATGGGAAACTGACGTATGGGAAACTGGAAAAATTGCTGGGGCAGCTTTCCGTTCAGGAATATGTTACTTATTCGGCAAAACTGCCGTGGAGCAATGTGCCCCGCCCAGAGTGGGACCAAATCTACCAGCAGGTTTTGGATTTGCTGGACGTGGAGGGGAGCGTTGCGGTGGAGCAGCTGGTATTCCTCACCGGGGAGCCGGAAGAAGCCGGGGAAGGGAAGGGGCTGCGGCAGCTTACCCAGAAGGGCTATTATGAGTTCCCGGAAGGGCTGGATTATTTCCATTCTTATGACATGTACCAGGTCTACGTGAAGGGAAACCGGATTATTGGGGTCAGCAGTGAATATAAGGAAAGCCTGACACTGGAAAATGTCTTTGTCCATTCTGCCAGGGATGGGAAGGCAGAGGTCCTATATGAACGCCAGAAAATCCAGTTGGATATTGCAGGGCTGAGAGATCAGATTACGGATACCGTATGCGACATTGTGTGGACAGACCGGAAGGTTTCTGCCATTTATAAAAAAGAAGACCTGATTTCTGGGAAGGTCTTAAGCTTTAACGAAGAACAGATTGAAATTTCCGGCTATGGGATGCTTCCATACAGTGGGCCGTTGAAAATATATAAGACTTATGGGACAGTAGAGGAACTGGATAAGTCAAAGCTTGTGATAGGGAACCTGCAGGCAGATTTTGTGGTAGCAGAAAAGCAGGTCTGCGGGATTATTTTAAAGGAACCTGCGTCCATTGAGGTCATCCGGGTGCTTCTCCTGAACGAAGCTGGGACGCCATACCATGAAGGACCTGTTTTTGTGGCAGATGCAGACGGCACGGTGACAGTTGGGGAACAGTCGGAGCCCCTTAAGGCAAACCAGCCCCTGAAAGCAGCAGATATTTTGAAGGAAGGCGCAGGCTACGTAAAAATTTCGCTGGAAGACGGGGATGGGAGAATCTATTTTTCTGATGGGAACGGCGGCCATGCTTCTTTGGGCTACCGGGGGACTATGGAAATACGGAAATACCCGGAAGGGTACGGGGTGGTAAATGAGCTGTCCCTGGAACAGTATCTTTACGGGGTCGTGCCCAGTGAAATGCCTTCCTCCTATGAGAGGGATGCCCTTTGCGTCCAGGCGGTCTGCGCAAGGAGCTATGCCTGTATCCAGTTAATGCGTGGGGCCTATGCTGAATTGGGGGCCCATGTGGATGACAGTACCAGCTATCAGGTGTATAATAAGCAAGGGGAAACGGAGCAGACCAACCTTGCGGTGGACGATACCGTGGGGGAAGTCATCAAATATCAGGGGGAAGTAGCAGAGGCCTATTTCTTTTCCACCTCCTGCGGCTATACTGGGGATATGGGGCTTTGGAACATTGATGGGGAGGAAAAATATGGGTATCTGCAGGGGATTTGCCTTGCACCGCAGGATGGGGCGGATATTTCCACCGAGGAAAATTTCGCGTCTTTTATTGCAGACCAGGAAGCGCCCTCTTTCGACAGCGAAAGCCCCTATTTCCGGTGGAAAGCAAAGGTAGACGTTTCGAAACAGTCAGACGCCATCAAAAATGCCATTGCAGCCCGTGCCGAAGCAAATGCCGCAAACGTCCAGATTTATAAGGAGGACGGTTCCGGGGGCACATCTGCAGATTTGGCAGGGCTTGGTTCCGTAACGGGAATTTCCGTTGGGGAACGCGGGGCTGGGGGCGGCGTCCGCAGGCTCTGCATTTCCTGTGAAAAAGGCTCGGTGGACCTGCTGACGGAATACAATATCCGCTACGTGCTTGGCGCCGCTGCAAAAAAACTGGAGGATAAGAACGGGGAGCCCATTGGGATGGAGCTTCTGCCCAGCGCTTACTTTGCAGTTACCCCTTCCAAAAAAAACTATGTGCTGCAGGGGGGCGGCTATGGACATGGCATTGGCATGAGCCAGAATGGGGCGAACGGGATGGCAAAAGCCGGGATGAAGTACACGGAGATACTGATGAAATTTTACCAGGATATCACGATAGAAAACATATATAATGAGGAATGATTATGGTTTGGAAAATAATAGCTGGGATGAAAGCCTTTATGGCGGAGTGCAGGAGGGACAATATCAAGGCCTATGCGGCGCAGTCGGCGTTTTTCATTGTGATGTCGCTGATTCCTTTCGCCATGCTGTTTATCTCCCTGATACAATACACCCCAGTGACAAAGAGCATGGTAATGGAAATCATTAACCGCTTGATGCCGGAATACATTTCCCCTTTCCTAATTGGGATTATCAACGAGGTATACAATAATTCCGTGGGGATTGTGCCGGTGTCCGCCGTGATTGCCCTTTGGTCTGCGGCCAAGGGAATCCAGTGCTTAACGGACGGGCTGAACAGCGTGTACGATATTGAGGAAACGCGGAACTGGATTTTCCTGCGGTTCCGCGCCGTCCTTTATACCCTGATGCTGGTGGTGGCGATTGTGGTTTCCCTTACGCTGATGGTGTTCGGGAACAGCTTGCAGAACCTGATTGTAACCTATATCCCCATTGTGTCAGACATTACCCAGGGGATCTTAAGGTGCCGTTCCCTGATCCTGATGGCAATGCTGATGGTATTTTTCCTGATGGTCTTTAAAATGCTCCCGAACCGGAGGTCGGGATTTAAGAATCAGCTCCCCGGCAGCATTCTGAGCGCGGTGGGCTGGTCTTTGCTGTCTTTTGGGATATCGGTGTATGTGGATTATTTCAACGGGTTTTCCATGTATGGCAGCCTGACTACCATTATCCTTGTGATGATGTGGCTTTACCTGGGCAGCTATATTTTATTGGTATGCGCGGAATTCAATAAAATCTATGAGGAGTACAGCAGTACCAAATAGGGCGGGAAACCCAAAAAAGTAAGGATGACATTTTGGGCGTTATGTGATAAACTATAAATAATGTGCCAAAGCAGGGGAATGGTTTGGCATGGTTTGCACAAATGAACGACAATTTGGGAGGAAGTCATATGGCATCAAAACCAAAAAATGCAGCGAGAGGGAAAAATACAGAAGGAAGGGGCGGCGCAGGGGCAAGGAATGGCACGGCTGCGGGCAGCCCGGAGGTATCCTTTGGGAGCGAGGTTGCCCTTTTGGTTATACTGGCAGCCTGCATTGTCCTGTTTATCAGTAATTTTGGGATTGGCGGTTTCGTGGGGGCGAAAGTCAGCGGGTTCTGTTTTGGGATATTTGGGTTGATGGCATATCTGTTTCCGGTTTGCTTTTTTGTGGGGGCAGCTTTTTTTGTGTCCAACCGGGAGAACCGCGCCGCCATGTTGAAAATAGTGGCAGGCGTGGTATTTGTGGTATTCTTCTGCCTGTTTCTGGAGCTTGTGGCAGGGGATTCTTCGGAATACGGCATAACAAAATCTTTCCAGTATGCAGCGGAGCATAAAAGCGGCGGCGGGGCGCTGGGGGGGATTTTTGCATCGCTCCTCTGTCCGTCAATTGGGAAAGTGGGGGCGTATGTGGTGGACATTATTGCCCTGATTATTTCCTTAGTCCTGTTAACGGAGCGTTCCTTCCTTGGCGGCGTAAAGCGGGGAAGCCGGAGGATGTACGATTCCGCAAGGGAGGATGCTGTAAGGCGCAGGGAGGAAAGGGAGCTGCGGCGGGAGGAACAGGAGGTGCAGCGCAGGATTGACAGGAAAGCGGAAGGGGTTGCGCTGGACACAAGGATCCTGCCAGCTTCTGCAAGGCGTTCGGACAATATCAGCGAATTGAAGCTGCCCAAAGAAACGGAAGCCCTTTCCAAAGAACTGCGGGAAAAGCTGTCTGTAGGGAAAGAAGAAATCCAAAAGAGCGCAGTGGGGAATATTACCGGCTGGACGTTCCGGGAGGGCGTTTCCTCCAGCTCCGTGGTGGAAATGCCTGCCCGGGCAGGGAAAAAGGCGTCCCGGAAAGCGGTGCATGGGATGGGAGATGTCCATACCCCGCAGCCGGGGGGATTTTCCGGGGAAGAAGAACTGGATTATCCCATGCAGGGAATTTTTTCAAAAGCAGGGGAAGGGAGCAGTGTCACACAGGGGGTTTTTTCGAGAAAACAGGAACCAGAAATTCCTCAGCAGGATATTTTTTCCGGGGGACAGGAACCGGAAAGCGTTCCTGAGGATGTTTCTTCCGGGCCGGAGTACCAGCCGCAGGGAGTGTTCCCGGAGCCAAGCGGGGCAGAGGGGATTTTTTCAGAGCCAGTAGTTGTGGAAAAAGTGCGGAAAAGCCCAAGGAAAAGCAGGATAAGCGCTGGGCTTCCTTTTGGGGAGGAAGGCGCGGAGGAACTTTGGAAACCGGAAACGGAAAGGCTCCTTACCAGGGAGGAGCCGGTGGTTATCCATTCCGAGCCTTCCGGCATGGCTGGGACGGCAGGGGAAGATGGCTCCCAGGGCTTTGCCGGGGCTGCTTTTACGGGGCTGGAATCTGCCATTATTGCCGGGGCGGCAGGGGAACCGGATCTTGCGCCGGTGGCAGAGGGATTGCCCTTGGTACCGGAAGATAGGGGAGCTGCTGAGGTTTCCCAGCCAGAGGGCATAGCGGGGGCTTCCCCCATGTTGGAGGATGTGGGGCCAGAAAGGGTTTCCCAGCCGGAAGGGCTTTTGGAACATGCAGCGGAAACGCCCCCGGCGGCAGGCGGGGCAAAAGAGCCTGCAGAAGGGGCAGGATTGCCTTCCCCGCAAGGGAACCGGGAGCCAGCGGGGCTTCCTGCAGGTATAGCAACCTCCCAGGGGGCAGGGAACCGGGCGGCAGCCCAGGGCCAGGCATCTGCCCAGCCAGCCCAGCGCCCAGCGCCGGAGCCTAAGAAGCCGCATGTATTCCCTCCTGTTTCCCTGCTTAAAAAAGGAAACAACGCCCAGGGGGATTCCAAAATCCATTTGCAGGAAACAGCGATTAAGTTACAGCAGACCCTGAAAAATTTTGGCGTCAATGTTACCATTACCGACGTAAGCTGCGGCCCAAGTGTGACCCGCTACGAAATGCAGCCAGAGATGGGTGTCAAAGTCAGCAAAATTGTAAACCTTGCAGACGATATCAAGCTGAACCTTGCGGCGGCGGATATCCGTATAGAAGCCCCAATCCCAGGGAAAGCAGCCGTGGGCATTGAAGTCCCCAACAAAGAGAATGTGATGGTGCGGTTCCGGGATATGATAGAAACGAGGGAGTTCCAAAGCCATGCTTCCAGTATCTGCTTTACGGCAGGGAAGGATATTGGCGGGCAGCCGGTGGTGGCAGATATTGCCAAGATGCCCCACCTCCTGATTGCAGGGGCTACCGGTTCTGGGAAATCTGTATGTATTAACACCATTATCATGAGCATCCTATATAAAGCAGACCCGGAAAACGTGAAGTTAATCCTGATTGACCCGAAGGTAGTGGAACTGAGCGTTTATAATGGGATCCCCCACCTTCTGATACCAGTGGTAACAGACCCGAAGAAGGCAGCCGGGGCGCTCCACTGGGCAGTGGCGGAGATGATGGACCGCTACCAGAAATTTGCAGACTGCCAGGTGCGTGATTTGAAGGGATACAACCAGAAAATTGCAGCCATTTCCCATGTGGAGGATGAAACAAAGCCTGTGAAAATGCCTCAGATTGTGGTGGTGGTAGACGAGCTGGCAGACCTTATGATGGTAGCGCCGGGGGATGTGGAGGACGCAATCTGCCGTCTTGCACAGCTTGCCCGGGCGGCAGGCATCCACTTAATTATTGCCACCCAGCGGCCTTCCGTGGACGTAATCACAGGGCTTATTAAGGCGAATATGCCCAGCCGGATTGCCTTTTCCGTATCTTCCGGCGTGGATTCCAGGACGATACTGGACATGAACGGGGCGGAGAAGCTGTTGGGGAACGGGGATATGCTCTTTTACCCGCAGGGATTCCAAAAGCCTTTGCGGGTGCAGGGACCTTTTGTTTCTGACCCGGAGGTAGAAGCGGTGGTAGATTTCCTGAAAAAGCAGAGCACAGCCGTATACAACCCGGAAATTGAAGCTAAGATGGCGTCTGCTTCTTCCGGTCCCGGCTCTGGGGCAGGCGGCGGGAATGAGCGGGACGCCTACTTTGTAGAAGCAGGGAAATTTGTCATTGAGAAGGAAAAAGGCTCCATCGGAATGCTGCAGCGCATGTTTAAAGTAGGGTTTAACCGTGCGGCAAGGATTATGGACCAATTGGAGGAAGCTGGCGTGGTAGGGCCGGAGGAAGGCACCAAGCCTAGAAAAATCCTTATGTCTTTGGAAGAATTTGAAGCATATGTGGAAGAATATGTATAAGATTAGGATGCCAAAATGGGGAGCTCAAAAAAATTTTATCTATGATAAAATTGTAAAGTGTGGTAGTATTAAAGTACATAACGAAAAGGCAAATGGCACGGTGCAGTATGGGCAGCCAGCCCAAAAGCCCCTGCCTGCATGTGCCCAGAAAGGAATGGCTAAGAATGAAAACAGATATCCAGATTGCACAGGAAGCGGAAATGCTCCACATTAAGGAAGTAGCAGCACAGTTAGGGATTGGGGAAGATGATTTGGAGCTATATGGGACGTACAAAGCAAAGCTGTCCAATGGGCTGATGGAGCGGGTAAAGGGCAACAAGGATGGGAAATTGATCCTTGTAACCGCCATCAACCCCACCCCAGCAGGGGAAGGGAAAACCACCACCAGCGTCGGGCTGGGGCAGGCCTTTGGCAAGCTGGGGAAAAAGGCAGCCCTTGCCCTTAGGGAGCCTTCCCTTGGGCCGTGTTTTGGCATTAAGGGCGGGGCAGCCGGGGGCGGCTATGCACAGGTAGTCCCAATGGAGGACCTGAATCTGCATTTTACCGGGGATTTCCATGCGATTACCTCCGCCAATAATTTGCTGGCAGCGTTGTTGGACAACCATATCCAGCAAGGGAACCTCCTCCAGATCGACCCAAGGCAGGTCGTGTGGAAACGATGCATGGACATGAATGACCGTGTGCTCCGCAATATTGTGGTAGGCCTTGGCTCTAAGATGGATGGGATGGTAAGGGAAGATCATTTTGTGATTACGGTAGCCTCTGAGATTATGGCAGTCCTGTGCCTTGCGGAGGATATGGAGGACTTGAAGCAAAGGCTTGGCCGGATTATCGTAGCCTATGATTTTGAGGGCAATCCAGTGACAGCCGGCGACCTGAAAGCCACCGGGGCTATGGCGGCTTTGCTGAAGGATGCATTAAAGCCGAACTTAATCCAGACCCTGGAGCACACTCCGGCTATTGTCCACGGGGGGCCTTTTGCTAATATTGCCCATGGGTGCAACAGTGTCCGTGCCACAAAGACAGCCTTAAAGCTGGCGGATTATGTGGTGACAGAAGCCGGGTTCGGCGCAGATTTGGGTGCAGAGAAGTTTATGGACATCAAGTGCCGGATGGCAGGGCTTAAGCCGGACGCAGTGGTCCTTGTGGCAACGGTCCGCGCCCTGAAATATAACGGCGGTGTGCCGAAGGCAGAGCTTTCCAAAGAAAATTTAGAAGCCCTTGGGAGAGGGATTGTGAACTTAGAAAAGCACATTGAAAATTTACAGAAATACCATGTCCCGATTGTGGTGACGCTGAATTCCTTTGTGGCGGATACCCGGCAGGAAACGGAATTTGTGGAGCGGTTCTGCAAAGAGCACGGATGCGAGTTTGCCTTGTCCGAAGTCTGGGAAAAAGGCGGGGAGGGCGGCATAGCCCTGGCGGAAAAAGTGCTGGAAACCTTGGAAACCAAGGAAAGCCAGTTCAAGCCCCTGTATGAAGACAGCCTTTCCCTTACGGAAAAAATTGAAACCGTAGCAAAGGAAATTTACGGCGCAGACGGCGTAACCTATGCGCCCGCCGCATTAAAGGAATTAAAGCGGATTGAAGGGCTGGGGATGGGGAACTTCCCAGTCTGCATGGCAAAGACCCAGTATTCCCTGTCGGATGACCAGTCCAAGCTAGGGCGGCCTGCCGGGTTTACGGTAAATGTCCGGGAAGTATACGTTTCTGCCGGGGCAGGATTTGTGGTAGCAGTTACCGGGGCTATTATGACAATGCCGGGGCTTGGGAAATCCCCGGCCGCATACCAGATTGACGTGGATAAGGACGGGGTAATTACAGGGCTGTTCTAATTCAGGGAAGGAACGCGCAAGGGCAGCTTACAGGACAGAAAGGAAAAGATATGGCAGTAATCATAGATGGAAAACAGATCTCCCAGCAGATTAAGGATGAATTAAAGGTAAAAGCAGAAAAATTGCGGGCAGAAGGGAAAACAGGCGCCCTTGCCGTCATTCAGGTAGGGAATGACCCGGCCTCCAGCGTGTATGTGCGGAATAAGAAAAATGCCTGCGCTTACATTGGCATAGATTCCCTGGCATATGAGCTGCCGGAGGACACAGCAGAAGAAAAATTGCTGCAGCTGATAGAAGAACTGAATGGGAAACAGGAGGTGAAGGGGATTTTGGTGCAGCTTCCCCTTCCCGGCCATATCAGCGAGGATAAAGTAATAAAGGCCATCCGCCCGGAGAAGGACGTAGACGGGTTCCATCCCCAGAGCGTCGGTGCTATGGCAATTGGGGAGCCGGGGTTTTTGCCCTGCACCCCGGCAGGGATTATACAGCTCCTCAAACGTTCCGGCGTCGGGCTGGAAGGGAAACGCTGCGTGGTGATCGGCAGGAGCAACATTGTAGGGAAGCCCATGGCACTTTTGATGCTCCGGGAAAACGCTACCGTTACTATTGCCCATTCTAAGACTAAGGATTTAGAAGGGCTCTGCAGGCAGGCGGACATCCTGATTGTAGCTATTGGGAAACCACAGTTTATCGGCGCGGAATATGTCAAAGAAGGGGCGGTTGTCATTGACGTGGGCATCCACCGGGATGAAAACAATAAATTGTGCGGCGACGTAAAATATGACGAAGTGAAGGAGCTTGCATCCGCTATTACGCCAGTCCCGGGCGGTGTAGGACCCATGACTATTGCAATGCTGATGCATAACTGCGTACAGGGCATAGAAGGGGACAGGGAAGGATGAGGTGCGCAAACTGTGGGGCAGAACTGAAAGTAGGGTGCGTCTACTGTTCCGTCTGCGGGAAAGAAGCCCAGATTGTGTCGGACTACAGCCTGCTGGAAGAAGATTTCCTGAAAGGCCTGTTAAAAGAAAAAAAGCAGACGCTACAAAAAGCAAAGCAGGGAATAGCCAAAAAGAATGCAAAACAGGGGACGCCCCAAAAAGCGAAGCAGGTGGCGCCCCGGAAAAAGAATGCAAAACAGCCGCCCGCAGGCAGGCAGAAGGCCAAGGGGAAACGGAAGAAGCCGGTCTGGGCATTCGTAATGGTAGGCATCCTGATCCTTTTGCTGGCGGGAATTGTCATCCTTGTCCATTATGCCCAGGACCACTCTTATGATTACCAGATCAAAAAAGCAGAAGAATATCAGGAAAGCAAGGATTATGGGAAAGCAGAACAGTGCTTAAAACGGGCGCTGGAGCTTGACAGTACCAGCGAGGACGCAAAAATGCGTTTAGCCAAGCTTTACATTCTCCGAGAACAGGACAGCAGCGCATTGGCGCTGTTACAGGAGCTTGCAGAAGGGACTGGGAACAGAAAGGAAGCCTATGGGCTGCTGATCCAGGTATACGCAAGGCAGAAGGAATATGGGATTTTAGAACAGATGAGCAGGGAAGCGGAGGATGAGGAAATCCAAAAGCTCCTTGTGGAATACCGGGCGGAACCCCCTGTATTTGATCCCGAGGGCGGGAATTACGAAGAAGAACTATCCGTAGAGCTTTCTGGCGGGGAGGGCTGCGAGGTTTACTATACTACCGATGGATCCGACCCAAGGAAAGGGGAAAGGTACCAGCGGCCAATTCCTTTAGAGCCAGGGAAAAGCATCCGCATCCGCGCCGTTTCCTGCAATAAGTTCGGCGTATATGGGGACGAAGCGGAAGAACGGTTCCTGATTAAGCTGCAGAAGCCGGCCACCCCTTATGTGTCCCCTTCGGGCGGCAGCTTTTACAGCCCGCAGGCAGTTACGGTAAACGTGCCGGAAGGATGCAAGGCCTATTATACATGGGACGGTACGCCCCCCACTAAGGAATCCAGCCAGTACGAAGAACCAATCAGCATACCGGAAGGGAATAATGTCCTTTCCCTGATCCTTGTAGATAAATATGGGATGGTTTCCGAGGTTTTGAAGTGCAATTACATCTATATTCCTTGACACCGTCTTTTTGGAACAGTAAAGGTGCAATCTATGAAAGAATTAAGTAAGATAAGGGAAGAAATTGACGCAGTCGACCGCCAGCTTGTGGCCCTGTATGAGGAGCGGATGAAGCTGACGGCAGAGGTGGCAGAGTATAAAATATCCGTGGGAAAGCCAGTATTGGACAGGACACGGGAAAAAGAGAAGCTGGCAAAGGTAAGGGGGCTGGTCCAGGCTGAGGAAAACAGCTATGGCGTTGGGGAACTCTTTGAGCAGATTATGGCCTTAAGCCGCAAACGCCAGTACCAAATGCTGATACAGCATGGGCAAGGGCAGGAACAAGGCTTTGTACAGGTAGGGGAGCTGCCCTTTTCCAGCCATAAAGTAGTCTACCAGGGGACGGAAGGCGCTTATAGCCAGCTTGCCATGAAGGCATACTTTGGGGAAGGGACGGACAGCTACCATGTAAAGACCTGGCGGGATGCCATGGAAGCGATCAAAAGCGGCGAAGCCGATTATGCGGTGCTGCCCATTGAAAATTCTTCTGCAGGGATTGTAGGGGAGAATTTTGACCTTTTAGTAGAATACGACAACTGCATTGTGGCGGAGCAGACCATTAAGGTAGAACATGCCCTGCTGGGTCTTCCCGGCAGCAGCCTTTCCGGCATTACCCATGTGTATTCCCACCCGCAGGCCTTAATGCAGAGCGTGGACTTCCTGGACGCCCATAAGGGCTGGAAACAGGTGGCAGAGGAAAATACCGCGGTTGCCGCAAGGAAAATCCTGGCAGACGGACAGAAGAACCAAGCCGCCATTGCAAGCCCGGTATCGGCAGAGATTTACGGGCTGGAAATTTTAGAAAATAACATTAACTACAGCGAGGACAACAGCACAAGGTTCATTATTGTTTCCGGGAAAAAAATATGCCTTGCCGGGGCAGGGAAAATCAGCATTTGTTTTGAGGTTTCCCATGAAAGCGGCTCCCTGTACCATATGCTGTCCCACTTGATTTTCAATAACCTGAACATGGTAAAAATCGAGTCCAGGCCCATTAAGGACAAGAGTTTTGAATACCGCTTTTTCGTGGATTTGGAAGGGAACTTAAGGGATGGGGCGGTGCAGAATGCATTAAAGGGCCTGATGGAAGGCGCACTTTACTTTAAGGTACTTGGGAATTATTAAGAAAGCAGAATCGGGGTTTTGGAAATGGAGAGTGCGAAAAAACTGATTTTATACCGGGATTTTAAACAGGGTAGGGTTTTTGAAGATTTTGCGTGGATTATGGAGCAGTGCGGGGAACTTTGCAGGAAGGGGACACAAGAGCCGCAGTGCGGGAACCCCCATGGGGAGGGATGCCCTGCAGAAAATATTTCCGGAAGCCGGGAAGAACTGCAGTCCCGCTGCTATAGCTGCCTGCACAGCCTTATAGAGCTTTCTGCCAGCCATGGCTTTGAGGGGAACCTCTGGCAAAGCTATTTGGCGTTTCTGCTGGTAAACCATGAAAATGCATACAGCATTGCCTGTGAAATGAAAGGGGAGGTTACTGGGAGCATCCACGAACTGGCGCTCCATGATTTTCGGATATTGAAGGGGTTTTTTGATTTTGATTTGCAGGTACTGGCGGACTGCCTGAAGATGCCGGAGCTTGCTATCCTTAAGGATTACCAAGGACCCGGGCAGGGGGGCAGGATATTCAGCCAGAGGATACAGGACCAAATCTGTGCCTTGGGCGTAAGGCTGGCACAGGCAGGGACGGCGGAAAGGTTTCAGGGAGAGGTAACGGAATTTTACCGGAACTTCGGCGTTGGGAGCCTAGGGTTACATAAAGCCTTCCGGGTGGAGCATACGGAAGATGGGGCGGGGATTGTCCCGGTTGCCAATATTGCCCATGTCCATTTGGACGATTTGATAGGCTATGAAGCTGCAAAGCAGAAGCTTATAGACAATACGGAAGCCTTTGTAAACGGGAAACAGGCGAATAACTGCCTGCTGTTTGGGGATGCCGGGACAGGAAAATCCACCAGCATTAAGGCAATTATCAACCAGTACTATAAGCAGGGGCTGCGGATGATTGAAATTTATAAGCACCAGTTCCAGGATTTGAACGGCGTGATTGGGAAAATTAAAAACAGGAATTATAAGTTTATCATATATATGGATGACCTGTCTTTTGAGGAATTTGAAATTGAATACAAATATTTAAAAGCAGTCATTGAGGGGGGATTGGAGAAAAAGCCAGAAAATGTCCTGATTTATGCCACCTCCAACCGGAGGCACTTAGTACGGGAAAAGTTCAGCGACAAGGCGGAACGGGACGACGAGCTCCATACCAACGACACGGTGCAGGAAAAGCTGTCTTTGGTGTCAAGGTTTGGCGTTACCATTTATTTTGGGAAACCGGAAAAAAAGGAATTCCAGAATATTGTAAAAGCCTTGGCAGGCAGGCATCAGGTAGCCATGGAAGAACAAGAGCTGCTGGCGGAGGCGAACAAATGGGAATTAAGCCATGGGGGGCTTTCTGGAAGGACTGCCCAGCAGTTTATTGACTACCTGCTGGGGAAACAATGAACCGTCCCGCTGCAAGCGGCGGGGTATCCATTCTAACAGAAAGGAACAGAAATGAAGATTACAACATTTGCAGCAATTTATATTGGCTCTTATGAGGTGAGCCTGAAAGTATTCGAGATTTCCGCCAAGCAGAAAATCCGTTCCATTGATTATGTGCGCAGCCATGTGGAGCTGGGGAAGGATGCTTTTGGCAAAGGGGTAATCGGCTATGAGCTGGTGGAGGAGCTCTGCCTGATTTTAAAGGAATTCCGGACCATTATGGACGGCTATAAGGTGGACGCTTACGAAGCTTTTGCAGGGAACGTGTTCCGCAATGTGGGGAACGCCCTGTTTATCTTAGACCAAATACGGCTCCGCACTAAGATTGAAGTAACGGTCCTCAGCAATTCCGAGCACCGGCTGATGGATTACAAATCCCTGGCAGTGCTGCCAAAGTTTGAAAAGATGATACAGAAAGGGGCGGCAGTGGTAAACGTAGGAGGCGGCAGTATGCAGATTACGCTGTTCCGCAAGGGGACGGCCATCACCACCCAGCACATTGAGCTTGGGATTATGCGTATCCGGGAAAAGCTGACAAAGATTGCAAATATGGTTTCCCATTACGAAACCCAGATACAGGAACTGATTGACAAGGAGCTGGATATTTTCAAACGGATTTACTTAAAGGGCAGCGAAATCAAGTACATTATTGTGATGGGGGATTACATAGGGGACATGGCGAAAGGGTTTTCCAAGAAGGAGGAGGACGGGACCATTGAAACGGAGCGGTTCATTAAGCTCCTGAACAAATGGTACAAGAAATCCACCGAGGAGCTTTCCTTGGAACTGAACCTTGCCAATGAGCACGACCCCTTAATCCTGCCTTCGGTAGTGCTGTATAAGCGGCTGAGCGAGGAGCTGAATGCAAAATATATCTGGGTGCCGGGAGTTAATATCTGTGATGGGATTGTCTGCGATTATGCAGGGAAAAACAGGATGATTTACTTTGAGCATGATTTTGAGGAGGATGTCCTTGCCGCTGCCAGGAATCTGGCGGAACGCTATCAGGGTTATTCCAGCCATTCCGAAGCAGTGCGGAACATGGCTGTGGTGATTTTCGACGCCATGAAAAAGGTCCATGGAATGGGGAAACGGGAACGGCTGCTGCTGCAGGTGGCGGCAATCCTCCATGACTGCGGCCGCTATGTCAGCTTAATCAACCAGTCGGAATGTTCCTACCAGATTATTTTGGCGACGGAAATTATTGGGATGACCCATGTGGAGCGGGAAATTGTGGCAAGCGCCGTAAAATACAATTCCCAGCCCCTGCAGCCCTACAGCAGCGTCAGCGGCAGCATGGACCAGGAGGGCTATATGGTTGTTTCCAAGCTGGCGGCAATCCTTAAGATTGCCAATGCCATGGACCGCAGCCACAGGCAGAAGTTTAAGAATATCAAGGCCTCCTTACAGGGGCGGGAATTAGTCATTACCGTGGAATCCCCGGAGAGCATTGTGCTGGAAAAGGGGCTGTTCCCCGATTATGCCAATTCCTTTGAAGAAGTGTTCAGCGTAAAGCCGCGGATCCGGGAAAAGAAAGTATTTTAACTAGGGAGGGAATGGAGAATGGACAAAGAGAAGGATTACTTAAAGCCAGAGTATTACGAAAACCGGGAATTAAGCTGGCTGAAATTTAACCACCGGGTTTTAAATGAAGCAAGGGACAAGAATATCCCGCTGCTGGAGCGGCTGAAATTCGTAAGCATTACCTCCTCGAATTTGGATGAATTTTTTATGGTCCGGGTGGCTTCATTAAAGGATATGGTCCATGCAGGGTATAAGAAAAAGGACATTGCAGGGATGACGGCAAAGGAACAGCTTGAGGCCATCAACAAGGATACCCGTTCCTTGGTGGAAATGCAGTACAGCACCTATACCCGCTCCCTTGTGCCTTTGCTCCACAACCATGGGATTGAAATTATTTCGGCTTACGAGGAGCTAAGCGAAGCCCAGGGGGAGTATGTAGACCGTTATTTTGAGGAAACGGTATACCCGGTGCTGACCCCTATGGCGGTGGACGCTTCCCGGCCGTTTCCATTGATCCGCAATAAATCCTTGAATATTGCCGCCCTCCTCAACAAGAAGGGGGACAAAAAGGAAGAACTGGAATTTGCCACCGTGCAGGTGCCTTCCGTGCTTTCCCGGATTGTGCAGATTCCTTCCAGCGAGGAAGGGCAGAAGGCCTTTATCCTGCTGGAGCAGGTAATTGAGCGCAATATCCACCGGCTGTTCTTGAATTACCATGTGGTGTGCGCTTACCCCTACCGGATTATGCGGAATGCCGATTTGACGATAGATGAGGATGAGGCAGAGGACCTGCTGCAGGAAATCCAAAAGCAGCTAAAAAAACGCCAGTGGGGCGAAGTCATCCGCCTGGAAGTGGAGGACAAGGTGGATAAGCGTCTTCTTGGGATTTTAAAAGAGGACTTACATATTGCGCAGGAGGATATTTTTAAAATCAACGGGCCGTTAGACCTGACCTTCCTGATGAAAATGTATGGGATTGAAGGGGAGGACGAACTGCGCTACCCGCCCTACCAGCCCCAGCGTGTGCCAAAGATTGTGCCTGGGGAGGACATATTTGAAGCCATACGCAAAGGCGATATCCTGCTGCACCATCCCTACCAGACCTTTGACCCGGTGGTGGATTTTATCCGCCAGGCTTCCGTGGACCCCGATGTGCTGGCTATTAAGCAGACCCTGTACCGAGTCAGCGGCAATTCCCCAATTATTGCTTCCTTGGCGCAGGCTGCGGAAAATGGGAAGCAGGTGTCCGTGCTGGTAGAATTAAAGGCAAGGTTTGACGAGGAAAACAACATTGTCTGGGCAAAGAAGCTGGAAAAAGCAGGCTGCCACGTTATTTACGGGCTGGTGGGATTAAAGACCCACAGCAAGATTGCGCTGGTAGTGCGCAAGGAGGAGGACGGCATCCGCAGGTATGTCCATTTGGGGACTGGGAATTACAACGATTCCACCGCCAAATTGTATACGGATTTGGGGATGTTTACCTGTTCCGAAGCCATCGGGGAGGACGCTACCGCAGTCTTTAACATGCTTTCCGGCTATTCCGAGCCGCCCTCCTGGAACAAGCTGGCTGTTGCGCCCATTTGGCTGCGCAAACGGTTCCTCAAGCTGATTAAGCGGGAAATGAAACATGCGCAGGCGGGGAAGGAAGCATTTATCCGGGCAAAAATGAATTCCCTCTGCGACCGGGACGTGATTGCGGCGCTGTATGAAGCTTCTGCGGCAGGGGTGCAGGTTGACTTGGTAATACGCGGCATCTGCTGCCTGCGGGTAGGGATTCCCGGCGTCAGCGAAAATATTACCGTACATTCCATTGTAGGGAATTTCCTGGAGCACAGCCGGATTTTCTGGTTCCACAACGATGGGCAGGAAGAAATTTACATGGGGAGCGCAGACTGGATGCCCAGGAACTTAGACCGGAGGGTGGAAATTATGTTCCCGGTGGAAAATGAAACCCTGATGGACCAAGTGCGCCATATTTTAGGGACACAGCTTGCAGACAATACGAAAGCCCATATCCTTAAGCCGGACGGAAATTATGAGAAAATTGACAAAAGGGGGAAACGGCTGGTAAATTCCCAGCAGCAATTTTGCGAGGAAGCCAGAAACGCCCTCCCCAAAACGGTAAACGTATATCAGGACAGGGTCTTTATCCCGGCGGAACCGGTGGAATAAAGCAGGGACAATGTAAGGTTAGGACAGAGTTTCCATTCCGGCAGAACCGGTGGAAGAAAGAGAGTGGAGGGAGATTTATGGAACATAAAATTTTGTTTACGGATTTAGATGAAACCTTGTTGAACCGGGACAAGAGCATTTCCAGGGAGAACCGGGATGCCATTGCCAAAATGCTGGACCAGGGCCATGATTTTGTCCTTATGACAGGCCGGCCCATTGCAACTGGGCGCGTGGCGGTAAAAGAGCTTGGGCTTTCCATCCCAAGGTGCTATATGGTTGCCTATAACGGCGCAGTGGTGTACGACTGCGTGGCGGACCGGGTGCTGGCAGAGCGCACCCTCCCCATGGAGGTGGCGAAAGAGGTAATCCTGGAAGCCCACAAGGCAGGGATTTATGTCCAGACCTATGAGCAGGACACAATTCTGGCAGAACGCCACAGCAAGGAGCTGGATTTCTACCTGCACAATGCAAGGATGCGCTACCGGCTGGTGGGCAATATGTTCACAAGCCTGGAGCAGGAACCTTATAAGGTGCTTCTGATTGACACAGAGGACCAGGGGCGGCTGATGGAATTCCGGGACGCGCACCCAGAGCTTATGGAGCGGTGCAACTGTTTTTTCTCCTGCAACGAATATCTGGAATACTGCCCCAAGGACACTGATAAAGGGAGCGGCCTGAAATATATGAGCAAGTTTTTGAATGTCCCCATTGAAAATACGGTAGCTGTGGGGGATGAGCGCAACGACATCCCGATGATTCAGGCAGCACATGTGGGGGTTGCCATGAAAAATGGCCATAAGGACCTGCAGGAAGCGGCGGATTACGTGACGGAGCATGACAATGAGCATGGGGCGATTGCAGAGATTATTGAGAAATTTATCCTGAATGGTTAAAGTATTTTCAAACACGCTCTAGTAAGTGGAGCTGTGTGATAGGATTTTAATTTTTGCATAGTTTAGAAAAAGGGTAAATGTCAGGCAGTTCTGGGCAGTTGCCAAATATATGTGCAAGCATGTTTACTTGGCTCATTGCTCGCGGGAATAAAGCATAGCTATTTTTGGGAGGTGAAAGGAATGGAACTAGCAAGGATCTCAGACAAAGGGCAGATAACAATTCCAGCAGCTATAAGAGATAAAATGAAATTAAAAGCAGGTGATAAAATTGTAATTCTTGAAGAAAATGGCAGATTTTATTTTGAAAATTCAGCAGCGTTAGCTTTTAGAAGAGCAGAGGAAGCATTTATAGGTGAAGCAGAACAGGCAGGTTTCCAGTCAGAAGATGAAATGCAGGAGTATATGAAAGAAATCCGAAAAGAAGTAAGGGGGTATTAGCGTGCGCGTAATGCTTGATACTAATATTTTTATTTCGGTAATTTTCTTTCCATCCATTCAGACAAGGGCATTTATAAAGAAATTAACAGATGGGCATCAAATTGTGGCATGTGATTATGTAATAGAGGAGCTTAGGCTGGTGACAGAACGGAAATTTCCTGCAAAGAGAAAATTTCTTGACCGGTTTTTCATGGAATTACCGCTTGAACTTGTTTATACTCCGAAAACATTAGATATAGACGAATTTCCAGCGATGAGGGATGCGAAAGATTTACCCATTCTTGTGACAGCGATTTTAGAAAGTGTTGATGTTTTTGTGACAGGAGATAAGGATTTTCTGGTTCTTGACATAGATATGCCGGATATTGTTACAATGGCGGAATTTTCAGAAAAGTATTGAGAACAGTAAAGAAATGTGATGGCTTACATCCAGGCAAGACATATATATAAACGGAAAATGCCTGCTGGCGCCGGACGGCCTGCGCCAGCAGCCTTCCTGGCTGGTTCCTTAATTCATCCCAATACGCCTTTTCTTGATTGTTTCCAAGACCTCATAAGGGATCCGCAGGTTCCCTTTCCCAACCCCAAGCTGAATCTGCGGCTTATTGTTCCCATGGAAATCAGACCCCCCGCTTACCATCAGCCCAAGATCCTCTGCCAGCTTCCGGAGGTTCCGTTCATCCCCCGGCCCATTCATGGAGTAGATGGCCTCTATCCCTGCCAGCCCGGCGTCCTTTAAGCTTTGGGTAAAAGCCCGCAGCCTGCCATGGTTCATATGGCACAGCACCGGATGGGCAAAAAACGCCATCCCTCCGCCCATCTGTATCAGGCGGATGGCTTCAAAGGGCGTGATTTTCTCCCGCGGCACATAACATTTGCAGCCATCTCCCAGATATTTTTGGAATACCGTTTCCCGGTTTTTGACAAGGCCATGTTCCACAAGGTATCTGGCAAAATGGGCGCGTGTAATCACGCTGCCGGGATTTTCCCGGGTAAGCTCCTCCATGGTAACAGGAAAGCCTTCCTGCTGCAGGAGGATTGCCATTTTTTCATTCCGGCTGTCCCGGCAGTCCACAAATTCCTTTAATTTCTTTAAAAATTCTGGATGTTCCACATCAATGTAGTACCCAAGGATATGGATTTCCTGCCCCTCGTAGTCGGTGGACAGTTCAATGCCGGGAACCAGCTCCAGCCCAAGTTCTTTAGCCACAGGCTGCGCCTTCTGGATCCCGCTGACTGCGTCGTGGTCTGTAAGGGCAATGGCAGAAAGCCCGGATTCCTTGGCATGGCGCATAAGCCCTTCCGGCGTGAAAGTCCCGTCCGATTCTGTGGAATGGGTGTGTAAGTCAATCATTTTTTCCTGTAAATGTTCCATAATGTCCCTCTCTTTTCCTGAAATAGTAATAGTCCCTGAACTGATGGTAACAGAAACAGACAGGTTTGGGAAGAAAAAAATGAAAAAAAACTTGACGCATACAAAAAAGCATGGTAAAATATCAGAGTTATGAGAAAAGAAAGCAGAGTATCCACTCTCACCGTAGCACAATTGGGTGACTAATGGTTCATATTTGAAGAAATTCATTTTCCAAATGAAGCATGGGGCTGCATCCTAAGTAGTCCCGGCATTTTTCGGGGAGAAATGGTTGGATTCAATATAAGTGGATAGTCTATCTATTCACTTTTTTTGTGAAATTAATTTTTGGAGGTGCACAGCCATTAGCGAGTTAATGATTAATGAACAGATCAAAGATAGGGAAGTCCGCCTGATTGGAGCGGGCGGGGAGCAGCTTGGCATTATGTCGGCAAGGGAAGCGATGAAAATAGCCCATGAAGCAGAATTGGACTTGGTAAAGATAGCCCCTACGGCGAAGCCGCCTGTCTGCAAGATTATTGATTACGGCAAGTACAAATACGAGCTTGTCCGGAAGGAAAAAGAAGCCAAGAAGAAGCAGAAGACGGTAGAGCTCAAGGAAATCCGTTTGTCACCAAACATTGAAACAAATGATTTGAATACAAAAATTAATGCAGCAAAGAAATTTATTTCAAAAGGCAATAAGGTGAAAATCACCCTGCGTTTCCGGGGAAGGGAAATGGCGCATATGCACAGCAGCAAGCATATCTTAGATGATTTTGCAGCGCAGCTTGCAGATATTGCCACGGTGGAAAAGGCTCCTAAGCTGGAAGGCCGGAGCATCAGCATTGTGCTTACAGAAAAGAAATAACCGGATGTTAAGGAGGAATTTAAAATGCCAAAAATGAAAACATGCAGAGCAGCAGCGAAACGTTTTAAGAAAACAGGTACTGGGAAGCTGAAAAGGAATAAAGCTTACAAAAGCCATATTTTAACAAAGAAATCCCCCAAGAGGAAACGGAACTTGAGGAAGCCTGCAATTACGGATGCTACTAATGTTAAGAATATGAAGAAAATTTTACCATATTTGTAAGATCTAGGTTAAGGAGGAAAACATCATGGCAAGAATTAAAGGCGGGTTAAACGCCAGAAAAAAGCATAATAGAGTATTGAAGCTGGCAAAGGGATACAGGGGCGCGCGTTCCAAACAGTACCGTGTTGCAAAACAGGCAGTTATGCGTGCATTGGCAACGGCTTATTCTGGGAGGAAGCAGAGGAAACGGCAGTTCCGCCGCCTTTGGATTGCAAGGATTAATGCAGCTGCAAGGATGAACGGCATTTCCTACAGCCAGTTTATGCACGGCTTAAAGCTGGCTGGCGTAGAAGTAAACCGCAAAATGCTGGCAGAACTGGCAGTTAACGATGCAGAAGGCTTTAAGACCTTGGCAGAGCTGGCAAAGAGCAAAGTAGCATAACAGCTTTTCTATTTATGCAAGGGCTTGGGATTGGACAGGCATAGGCTGCCTTGCAGCCCATCATGCCTGCGGCTTTATGCAGGGCTGGCAGGACAAACGCATGAATGAACAATTTGTTAATAATGGGTTCTGAGCGCTTTTATTTCCAAAATATAATTGAATTATTTTGAAAAATAATTTAAAATCAGATTAAAATAATCTAAAATCTTAAAGAAGTTCATAATTTATTCATTCATGCGTTTGTCCTGCAGGGCTGGAATCCATGCTTTACAATAAGCAGGGGTTGTGCTATAATAGCAGACAGCGGGCAGGGAAGAATTTCCACAAGCCCGTTATTTACGGGGAAGCCCATATTCAGTGACCGGACACTCCAACCGTTGCTTAATATCCCGCAATTTGGGCGATAATAATAATTGAGGAGGTTATCTACCATGATAGCAAAAGAAAAGAAACAAGCAATTATTGCAGAATACGCAAGGACACCTGGCGATACAGGATCACCGGAAGTTCAGGTTGCAATCCTGACAGCAAGGATTAAGGAACTGACAGAGCACTTGAAGGTAAACCCCAAGGACCACCATTCTAGGCGCGGGCTCCTGAAAATGGTAGGCCAAAGGCGCGGGATGCTTGGATACCTGAAAAAGACAGATATTGAGAGATATCGTAACTTAATTGAACGTTTGGGAATCAGGAAATAGTCCCTTTCTCTGGAATAGAGCGGTTTTCCGCTCTATTTCTAATGTTATGGGAAAGGTTTTGCCATAACATACGGAAGCGTTATGGGGAGTAAGGGGATTAAAGGGCATGCTTATGCAGGAACAGCAGGAATAGGTTCCGAGACCACTGAGCTGGATATAAGCCATTGTGTGCAGCTCAGTAGTTTCGGCATCTTCTGCAGGCATAAGCTTTTATGGGCCAAATACCCTGCTGCAGGCAATGGGGCATGAAATCTGCAGCGCAGCGGGAATGAAGTGAAAGGAATGAGTGATTAATATGTACAAACAATTTACGATGGAATTAGCAGGCAGGACACTGCGTGTGGATATTGGGCGGGTTGCAGCCCAGGCAAATGGGGCGGCATTTATGCATTATGGCGATACCGTGGTATTATGTACGGCAACTGCGTCCGATAAGCCAAGGGAAGGGATTGATTTCTTCCCCTTGAGCGTGGAGTATGAGGAGAAGCTTTACTCGGTTGGGAAGATTCCGGGAGGGTTTAACAAGCGTGAGGGCAAGGCGTCGGAAAATGCGATTTTAACGTCCCGCGTCATTGACCGCCCAATGCGCCCGCTGTTCCCCAAGGATTACCGGAACGACGTGACGCTGAATAACCTGGTAATGAGCGTAGACCCAAGCTGCCGCCCGGAATTAGTGGCAATGCTGGGCTCTGCCATCGCCACCAGTATTTCCGATATCCCATTTGCAGGGCCATGCGCTACCACGCAGGTAGGCATGGTAGACGGGGAATTTGTGATTAACCCTTCCCAGGAGCAGTGGAAAAACGGGGATTTGAACCTGACTGTGGCGTCTACCAGCGAAAAAGTCATTATGATTGAAGCAGGCGCCAACGAAATCCCAGAAGATAAGATGCTGGAAGCTATTTACAAAGCCCATGAAATCAACCAGTCCATTATTGCATTTATCAATGAGATGGTGGCGGAAGTTGGAAAAGAGAAGCATGGGTATACAAGCTGCGCCGTGCCGGAAGAACTGTTTGCCGCTATCCGGGAGCTGGTTCCCCCGGAAAAAATGGAAGAAGCCGTATTTACAGATGTAAAGCAGGTACGGGAAGAAAATATACGGAACATTACCGGGCAGTTGGAAGAAGCATTTGCAGAAAAAGAGGAATGGCTGGAGGTATTGGGGGAAGCGATTTACCAGTACCAGAAAAAAACAGTCCGCAAAATGATTTTAAAAGACCACAAACGGCCGGACGGGCGCGCCATCGACCAAATCCGCCCCTTGGCTGCCGAGGTGGACTTAATCCCGCGGGTGCATGGCTCTGCAATGTTTACCCGGGGGCAGACCCAGATTTGCGATGTGGTAACCCTTGCGCCCTTGTCAGATGTGCAGCGCATTGACGGGCTGGATGAAAATGAAGTAAACAAGCGTTATATGCACCACTATAATTTCCCCTCCTATTCCGTTGGGGAAACGAAGCCCAGCCGGGGGCCGGGGCGCCGGGAAATCGGCCATGGGGCATTGGCAGAGCGGGCGTTAATCCCGGTACTGCCTACCGAGGAGGAATTCCCCTATGCCATCCGGGCTGTGTCTGAAACTTTTGAGTCCAATGGCTCCACCTCCATGGCATCCACCTGCGCTTCCTGTATGGCGCTGATGGCAGCAGGGGTGCCCATTAAGAAAATGGTGGCAGGGATTTCCTGCGGCCTTGTGACAGGGGAAACAGATGACGATTATCTTGTGCTGACGGATATCCAGGGGCTGGAGGACTTTTTCGGCGACATGGACTTTAAGGTAACCGGAACCCATGAGGGCATCACAGCGATCCAGATGGACATTAAAATCCATGGTTTGACAAGGCCTATTGTGGAGGAAGCCATCCGCAGGACCAGGGAAGCAAGGCTTTATATTATGGACGAGGTAATGTCCAAGGCAATTTCCGAGCCGCGGAAAGAGGTTGGGGAATATGCCCCCAAAATTGTCCAAATCCAGATTGACCCAGCAAAAATCGGCGATGTGGTGGGGCAGCGCGGCAAGACCATCAATGCCATTATTGAGCAGACCGGCGTAAAAATTGACATCAGCGACGACGGCGCGGTATCTGTTTGCGGCACGGAACAGGAAATGATGGACAAGGCTGTAAAAATGATTGAGATTATTACCACGGACTTTGAAGCAGGGCAGATTTTCGTTGGGAAAGTCATCAGTATTAAAGAATTTGGCGCATTTCTGGAATTTGCACCAGGAAAAGAAGGGATGGTCCATATTTCCAAGATTTCCCGCGAGCGGATTAACCGGGTAGAAGATGTGCTGACGTTGGGCGACATAGTGAAGGTAGTCTGCCTTGGGAAGGATAAGATGGGCAGGATTAGCTTCTCCATCAAGGATGTGCCGAAGAAATAAGGACGGCAATTTGAGTTTCCCCATTGTGCAATTTATAGCGCCAAAAGGTTTCCATAACAAAGTGATGGAAATACTTTGCACGTAAAAGCGCTCTGGAAAGCTAGCTTTCCAGAGCGCTTTTTGTACAAGATGCCTATGCTGCCAAAGGCAGCAGGGCCTTTTGGCACTATCACATCGGTTATTATAAGAATTGGATAAACTCAGACAGCAAGTATTGACATTTTTGTGAAATATGCTATACTTTACTCAATTGAATAAACCGCATACAGGTGTCAGGACAATGCTGGGAACAGGCGTTGTTTTGGTGAAAAGGGAAAATGGGTGAGAATCCCATACGAACTCGTCACCGTAATTAGGGAGCAGAAGCCGGTATACCACTGGGAAACTGGGAAGGTGGCTGCTGTGATGATTTTTAAGTCGGGAAACCTGCCTGAATGTTGTACAGAAATATTTATTTCGGACCACGAGTGACTGGTTGTACGTTTTAGTTTGCAGAAGGCAGGACAGGCAATTGCCTGTATCAGCGTATTCTGCATCCTTATCATTGTCAGGTGCATAGAATCCTTTACCGTAGTTTTATATGGTAAAGGTTTTTTGTTATAGGAATCCATTTGGGATTCCTGCCATATCGCTTAAGGGCGCAGCAGGCGGATAAAATGATAGTATTGCAGTCCGCTGATGCGTAATGGGTGGTCCGCTGGGGCTGCCCTTTTGTTTTTGGGATCAGGGAAAAGGAGGAGAAGATGAAAAAGAAATTGATTGCTGCTTTATTGGCAGGAACCATGACGTGTTCCTTGGTATTGGCAGGATGCGCTAAGGAAGCTTCCAGGGAGGCCGGGGACCCGGGGCAGGAAGAAGGGGGCGGCAAGCCTGCAGGGGAAGGGCAGGCAGACGCCGACCAGGCGGCAGCCGATGAAGCAGCCGCGCGGATTGACGCCATCTATGTGCAGGAGAGGACAGAGGATACGGATGAACAATGCGCACAGGCAAAGGCAGCATGGGATGCCCTGACAGATGAACAGAAGGAATTGGTGGAAGGTGAAAATGCTGGCCCGGATTACTTTGGGGAAGATACTGGGGATGCCGCTTTGGATGACCCAAGGAACCAGGATGGGATCGGTGAAAACGAGATTTTGGCTGTCAGCTTTGGCACTTCCTTTAACAAAAGCCGCGCAGAGGATATTAAAAGCATTGAGGATGCCCTGCAGGCGGCCAACCCGGGCTGGTCTGTCAGGAGGGCTTTTACGTCGCAGATTATCATTAACCATGTGCAGGCCCGTGACGGGGAATCCATTGACAATATGGAACAGGCGTTGGAACGCGCCATAGCAAACGGGGTGAAGCATCTGGTGGTACAGCCGACGCACCTGATGCACGGGGCAGAGTATGACGAGCTGACGGCGGCGGTGGAAGCTTACCGGGAAAAATTTGAAACGGTAAAAGTGGCAGAACCGCTCCTTGGTGAAGTCGGCAAGGATGCTGCCGTAATCAATGAGGATAAAGAAGCCGTTGCAAAGGCAGTCACGGATGCCGCGGTAGCAGACGCAGGGTATGGGAGCCTGGATGCGGCAAAAGAGGACGGCGCTGCCTTTGTATTTTTGGGGCATGGGACTTCCCACACTGCAAAGGTATCCTATAGCCAGATGCAGTCCCAGATGGAAGCCCTTGGGTATGGGAACGCATTTATCGGAACAGTGGAAGGGGAGCCGGAGGAAACCTCCTGCCAGGAAGTAATCGAAGCCGTTGCGAAGGCAGGGTACAAAAAGGTAATTCTCCGCCCGCTGATGGTTGTGGCAGGCGACCATGCCAGCAACGACATGGCAGGGGAAGATGAGGATTCCTGGATCAGCATGTTCCAGGCTTCTGGAAAATTTGACCGTGTGGATGCACAGGTGGCAGGGCTTGGATCTATTCAGGCCATACAGGAATTATATGTAAAGCATACGGCGGACGCAATGGGCCAGGGAGGTGAAGGCGGAAATGAAGAATAAAGCAGGAATAGCAATTCTGGTCCTTCTGGCAGCCTTGCTTGGGGGCTGCGGGGGTACCGGCAGCACGCAGGGGCAAGCGGATGGGACGCCGCAAAAGGATGCGCAGGAAACCCCGGGACCCCAGACGGGCTCCAGTACAGAAGAACTGGCGGACGGGACATACCTTGCAAAGTTCCAGACAGACAGCAGCATGTTCCATGTAAGCGAAGCCTGCGAGGGCAAAGGGACGCTGACGGTGGAAAACGGGGAAATGACCATCCATATTTCCCTGGCTTCGAAGAATATCGTGAACCTCTATCCCGGGCGCGCCGAGGACGCCAGGAAAGAAGGGGCCAAGCTGCTTGAGCCGACCGAAGATACTGTTACCTACAGCGACGGTATGACGGATGAGGTTTACGGCTTTGACGTGCCGGTCCCTGCGCTGGGGACGGAATTTGACTTAGCGCTGATTGGGAAAAAGGGAAAATGGTACGACCACAAAGCCACAGTTTCAGACCCAGTCCCTGTGGAGGATGGCGCGCAGGGGGCACGCGGGGACGCCAAAGGCAAACATGCAGACGCCCTGCAGGACGGCACCTACTGCGTGGACCTTACCTTTGAGGGCGGGAGCGGGAAAGCAGAAATTTTATCCCCGGCAACCCTTACGGTAGCAGATGGGAAAATGACGGCAACCCTGCAGTGGAACAGCCCAAATTATGACTATATGGTGGTGGATGGGGAAAAATATCTTCCAATCCGCACAGAAGGCGGCTCTGTATTTGAACTCCCTGTTTCCGGCCTTGACGAGCCCATGGACGTCATTGGCGATACGGTGGCAATGAGCAGGCCCCATGAAGTGGAATATACGCTGACGTTCCAGTCAGGCACAATACAAGAAAAATAGCAGTGTACGGGAGATAACATGAAAGGAAAAAAGAAGTTTGTTTTGCTGCTGGCCGCAGGGCTGCTCTGGCTGCAGGGCTGCGGGCCCGCCCCTTCCCCCGGGCAAAAACAGGCCCATGGGGCAGAACCGGAGCTTGTCCATGAGCGGAGCATGGACCTGCAATATGCGGAAAATTTTACCGTGGATTATTATGAGGGCGGCTATACCCTGCTGACAACAACCATGGACGGTATCCAGTTCCTGATTGTGCCGGAAGGGAAGGAAACGCCCGGGGATGTAGGGAAAGCCCTTGGGGACGCTAAGGGGGAGCAGGTTATGGTACTGGAACGCCCGGTAAAGGACATCTATCTGGTAGCGTCGTCCGCCATGGATATGTTCAGTGAATTAGGGGGGCTGGACGCCATTTCATTTTCCGGGCAGAAGGAAGAAAACTGGTATATTGAAGGGGCAAAGGAGGCAATGGAAGAAGGAAGCATTGTGTATGCTGGCAAATATAACATGCCGGATTATGAACTGCTCGTTTCCAACCATTGTGCCCTTGCCATAGAAAACATGATGGTTTCCCACGCCCCGGAAGTGGTGGAGAAGCTGGGGGAGTTTGGCATCCCAGTCCTGACAGACGGCTCCAGTTATGAGCCCCACCCCCTTGGCAGGGTGGAATGGGTGAAATTTTATGGAGCGCTGCTTGGGAAAGAGGAAGAAGCGGAACAGATATTTGCAGCCCAGCAGGAAATCCTTGCGCGTGTAAGCGCAGGGGAGGGCACAGGGCAGACGGTGGCGTTCTTTTTCATTACCTCAAACGGACTGGTGCAGGTGCGCCAGCCTTCGGACTATGTGCCGAAAATGATTGGGCTTGCAGGCGGGAAATACATATTTGAGGATCTTGGGGAAGCCGAAACAAAGCGTTCCACCATGAACATGCAGGTGGAAGAATTTTATGCCGGCGCCAAGGACGCGGATTTCCTCATTTACAACAGTTCCATTGACGGCGGCGTATCCAGCGTGGAGGAGCTGCTGGATAAATGCGGGCTTTTGGCAGATTTTAAGGCGGTAAAGGAGGGAAATGTCTGGTGCACAGCCAATGATATGTACCAGCAGTCCCTTTCCATCGGCTATTTACTGGAGGATATCCACAACATGCTCCAGGGGGATACGGGGGACATGCATTATCTTTTTCCCCTTAAGTAGTGTACAAAATAGAATGAAGTTAGGAGAATCGTATTGTGGCTGGCAGATACAAAAACAGAACGTGCAGGGCGGTTATGGTCCTGGCAGCCCTGGGGGTTGGGGCAGCGTTTTTTTTCATCCTGAATATCTGTATTGGGAGCGTGAGGATTACGCTGCCAGAGTTAACGGGGCAGGAGGGCGGCGAAACCGTAAGGAAAATTTTATGGGACATCCGCCTGCCAAGGGCAGCGGCAGTCCTGATTTTAGGCGGCGCCCTTTCCCTTGCGGGATACCTGCTGCAGACTTTTTTTAACAATCCCATTGCAGGGCCTTTTGTGCTGGGGATTTCCTCCGGGGCAAAAATGGCAGTGGCGCTTGTGATGGTTTTCCTGATGGGGAAGGGCATCCGGGTATCTTCGGCAGCCATGATCCTTGCGGCGTTTTTCGGGGCCATGCTGTCTATGGGGTTTGTGCTGTTAATGTCCCGCAAAATCAATAATATGTCCATGCTGGTGGTAAGCGGCGTCATGATTGGCTACATCTGTTCTGCCATCACGGAGCTGGTGGTGACCTTTGCAGAAGATGCGGACATTGTAAACCTGCACAACTGGTCCAGGGGCAGTTTTTCCGGCATGACATGGGAAAACGTGGAGGTGATGGCGGCGGTGGTTTCCGTGACTTCCCTGGCCGTGTTCCTGATGTCAAAGCCCTTGGCCGCGTATCAGCTGGGGGACGCCTATGCAAAAAATGTGGGGGTAAACATCCAGCTTCTGCGGGTGGGGATTGTGGTATTTTCCAGTATCTTATCCGCGTGCATCGTAGCGTTTGCAGGGCCTATTTCCTTTGTCGGGATTGCGGCTCCCCATCTGGTGAAGAAGCTATTGCGCACGGCGGAGCCCATCCTTATGGTCCCTGCCTGCTTTCTGGGCGGGAGCGTCTTCTGCCTGTTTTGCGATTTGCTTGCAAAGACAATGCTTGCCCCCACAGAGCTGAGCATCAGCACGGTAACCGCTATTTTCGGCGCGCCGGTGGTGCTTTGGGTTATGGTAAAAAGACGGAAGGGAAGCCATGTATGAATATTATTTTATGACAAAAAAAATGTGCGTAGGGTATGACAGGAAGCCGCTGATTAAAGAGATGGAAATTGCGCTGCCAAAAGGGGAAATTTTAAGCCTGATAGGCCCAAACGGCGCAGGGAAATCCACGGTGCTCAAAAGCATTGCGGGGCAGCTGCAGCTTGTTGGCGGGTCGGCGTACCTTGGGGACGAGGAGTTAGGGGAAATGAAGCCCAGTGAGCTGGCGCAGAAAATGTCAGTGGTGCTGACCCAGAAGGTAAGGGCGGAACTGAAGAACTGCCGGGATGTAGTTGCAACAGGCAGGTATCCCTATACCGGATGGTTTGGCATCCTGTCTAAAGAGGATGAGCGGATTGTGGATGAAGTAATGGAGCTGACCCATACCGCTGGCATCCGGGAACAGGAGTTTGACAAAATCAGCGACGGGCAGAAGCAGCGGGTAATGCTTGCCCGGGCAATCTGCCAGGAGCCGGAGATTGTGGTACTGGACGAACCGACTTCCTATCTGGATATCCGTTATAAGCTGGATTTTTTGTCCATATTGGAAGAATTGCGGGAACAGAAGGGGCTTACGGTAATTATGTCGTTGCATGAACTGGACCTTGCAAAGATTGTATCTGACAAAATACTCTGCCTGAAAGGGGAGTATGTGGAAAGGTACGGCACCCCGGAGGAAGTATTTGAACCAGATTTTATGGAAAGGCTGTTTGGCCTGAAAGAGGGGGGCTTTCTGAAAAACAAAAAATTTTCTGCCTATATCAGGCAGATTTGCGCACAGCCTTAATAAGCAGGGATGGAGGGAACTATGGCAAAAGTAATTATGATTCAAGGGACTATGTCCGGGGCGGGAAAGAGCCTTTTGGTGGCAGGGCTCTGCAGGGTGATGAAACGGGACGGGTACCGGGTGGCTCCCTTTAAGTCCCAGAATATGGCCCTAAACTCCTTTATTACCAGGGAAGGCCTTGAGATGGGAAGGGCCCAGGCCATGCAGGCGGAAGCGGCAGGGATAGCGCCGCTGGCCTGCATGAACCCAGTGCTCTTAAAGCCCACCGACCATACCGGCTCGCAAGTCATTGTGAATGGGCAGGTGCTTGGGAATATGGGGGCAAGGGAATATTTTGCGTATAAGAAAAACCTGCTCCCCGACATTAAGCGTGCATTCCAAAAGCTGGAAGGGCTGGCGGATATCATTGTGGTGGAAGGCGCCGGAAGCCCGGCGGAAATTAACCTGCGGGAGCATGACATTGTAAATATGGGGCTTGCGGAGGTTTTGGATGCCCCAGTGCTTTTAGCAGGGGATATTGACCGGGGCGGCGTGTTTGCCCAGCTTTTGGGGACGCTGATGCTGCTGACGGAAGCGGAACGGAGCAGGGTGAAGGGGCTTATCATTAACAAATTCAGAGGGGATAAGTCCTTGCTGGATTCTGGCATTGGGATATTGGAGGAAAAGGGCGGCATCCCCGTGGCGGGGGTAGTTCCCTATATGGACATAGACTTAGAAGATGAAGACAGCCTGACGGGGCGGTTTGGGAACCGGAGCCGGGGCAGGGTGGACTTAGCCGTCATCCGTTATCCCAGAATCTCTAATTTTACAGATTTCAATGTATTTGGCCAGATTCCGGAGGTGTCGGTGCGCTATGTTTCGTCCGCAGCAGACCTGGGATGCCCGGATTTGGTATTTCTGCCTGGAAGCAAGAACACCATGGGGGACTTAGGCTGGATGCGGCAGAATGGGCTGGAGGATGCCGTGAAGGCCCTGGCGGGGCAAGTGCCAGTCTGTGGCATATGCGGCGGATACCAGATGATGGGCACGGAGATTTTAGACCCGGACGGGATGGAAACAGAGGGAGCCATGGAAGGGATGGGGCTTCTGCCCATCCGGACAGAGCTAAAGCAGGAAAAAGTAAGGCGCCAGGCCCATGGGGCCATCAACCGGCTGGAAGGAGTGTTTTCAGCGCTTTCCGGCCTTGGGTATGAGGGCTATGAGATACATATGGGGCAGAGTGTCACAGAAGGGGGCGGCAGCCCGGAAGGCCCCTTTGTAACTGGGAGCTGCAAAAATGTGTATGGGACATATGTCCATGGAGTATTTGACAAAGGGGCGGCTGCCATGGCGCTGGTGAAGGCCCTGGCAGGGCGGAAAGGGATTGCCCTGGGGCATGGGGATATCCTGGATTTTAAGGATTATAAAGAAAAACAGTATGAAAAGCTGGCGGATATTTTGGCGGAATATCTGGATATGGAACAGGTTTATGGGATGCTGCGGGATGCGCAAATCTGATAATTTGTAAAGCCATGGAAAAGCCTGGGGGATGCTTTGCGGAACGCAGGCCCATATGGCTGGAATCAGCGTGGAGGAGATTTATGGGAAATACGGCGAACTACACAACAGGGAATTATACCAGAGAAGCATTGGAGGGATTGTCCGTGGATACCCCGGACAGGGCAGCCTACCAAAAAGTGAAGGAGAACTGGGACGGCATTGCCAAGCCTTTGGACGGCATGGGGCGGTTTGAGGAGCTTACGGCGCAGATAGGCGCAATCCAGGGCACCGAAGACGTGGATATCTCAAAAAAAGCCGTTATCATTATGTGCGCGGACAATGGGATTGTGGAGGAAGGCATCAGCCAGGCAGGGCAGGAAGTGACGCTGGCAGTGGCAAGGGAGATGGCGGGGGGCATTTCTTCCGTAGGGAAAATGGCGGCTGCCATAGGGGCGGACACCATCCCCGTTGACATTGGGATAAATTATGAGGGGGAAATCGCAGGGGTGCTTTCCCGCAAGGTCCGCAATGGCACCAGGAATTTCAGGAAAGAACCAGCCATGACGCAGGAAGAAGCCCTAAAGGCAATTTTTACCGGCATAGAAATCGTGGAGGGCTGTAAGCAGAAGGGCTACCGGATGCTTGCCACAGGCGAAATGGGGATTGGGAATACCACCACCAGCAGCGCAGTGGCGGCGGCCTTGTTAAACTGCGGGGCGGATGAAGTGACTGGCCGGGGCGCAGGGCTTTGCGACGGGAAATTACTGCATAAAAAGCAGGTCATTTCAGAAGCAATAGAAACGTACCAGCTTTACGGGGCGGATCCCCTGACTATTTTGGAAACCGTCGGCGGGCTGGACATTGCAGGGCTTGCCGGGGTCTGCATCGGCGGGGCGATATTCCATATCCCAGTGGTTTTGGACGGGGTTATCAGCATGGTAGCAGGGTTCCTTGCAGAACGTTTGGCGCCGGGAACCCTGCAGTACCTGATCCCTTCCCATAAAGGGAAAGAACCAGCCGTGGAAAAAATGGTGCATGGGATGGGGATAGAGCCTGTGATAGATGGGAACATGGCGCTGGGGGAAGGGACGGGGGCGGTTATGATGATGTCCCTGCTGGAACTGGCAATGTGTGTATACCGGGGGAAAACTTCTTTTTCAGATATCCAGATAGAGCAGTATAAGAGGTTTTAAGTATGATGGCACTGGTGATTGGCGGGAGCGGGAGCGGAAAATCTTCCTATGCGGAGGAACTGGCAGTTTCGCTTTCCTCCCCTGCGGCGAAAAAATATTACCTTGCCACCATGCAGGTGTTTGGCAGGGAAGGGGAACAGCGGGTAGAACGCCACCGGGCATTGCGGAGGGGCAAAGGTTTCCTTACCATTGAGCAGCCAACAGAAATCCAAAAAGCGGTAGGCTGCATGGAGGAAGGGGAAAGAGTTGCCTTGCTGGAATGCATTTCCAACCTGACGGCAAATGAAATGTTCCAGCAGCCAGAAGCAAAGCCAGGGGCGCAGGCAGCGGAGCAGGTGATCCAGGGGGTTGGGCTGCTGGGGAAGGAAACGGCGCATTTGGTGGTGGTAAGCAACAATGTATTTGAAGACGGCATCTGTTATGATCCGGCAACTATGGAATATATCCGCGCAATGGGGCGGATTAACCGGGCCCTTGCACAAGCGGCCGATTATGTGGTGGAAGTAGTGGCGGGGATTCCAGTGGTTTTGAAACAGGGGCTGAATTGGAAGGGGCAGGCATGAAGGCGATAAAATCTTTTTTTATAGCGTTTTCCATGTATTCAAAAATACCAGTCCCCCAGTTCCCATGGGAGGAAGAAGACATGAAGTATATTTTTTGCTTTTTCCCATGGGTAGGGGCAGTGGTTGGGGGATGCGTTTATTTCTGGGATGGTTTCTGCGGCAGAACCGGCGTTGGGGAGCTGTGCCGCGCTGCTGTGGGGGCAGCGGTCCCGCTGATCATTACAGGGGGAATCCATCTGGACGGTTTTATGGATACCATGGACGCCTTGCACTCCTATAGCCCAAGGGAACGGAAACTGGAGATTTTAAAGGATTCCCATATCGGCGCCTTTGCGGTAATTATGCTGGTGGCCTATGGGGCGGTATTTTTTGGGGCGTTTTCTGAACTTAAGGGCGTACTGCTCCAAATCATGTGCGGCGGTTTTTTCCTGTCCCGGTGCCTTTGCGGGATCAGCGTAGTTTCCTTCCCATTGGCAAAAAAAGATGGGATGCTGTTCCAGTTTGCAGACAGTTCCCAGAAAAACATTGTGAAGGGCTCCTTATACCTGCAGGGGATGGCATGCGTGGGCTGGATGCTTTGGCTGTCGGTTCCCGCAGGGCTGTCGGTATCAGCGGCCGCTGTGTTGGTGCTTGTTTACTACTATTACCGCAGCAAGAAGGAATTTGGCGGGGTTTCCGGGGATACGTCAGGATATTTTGTCGTCCTTTGCGAAGGCTGCATGGCGGTGGCGGCGGCGGTGGCCCAGATTGGGCTGCATTGGCATAATTCAGCATGGAATTAGGGGTTAGGGAAAAATGAAATTAGTAATAGGCGGATATGCCCAGGGAAAATTAGAGTATGTATTTTCAAAATACAAGTTACAGGAGCCCGTGGCCTTAGACGGGGCTTGGCCGGAACCTGGCAGCTTGCAGGGGAAGCAGTTGGTAGTCAACCATTTCCATCAGTGGGTGAAAAGCCGCATATCGGAAGGAGGCTGCCCGGAGGAGGAAATCTCCGGCTTGCTGGACGCTTATGGGGACTGCATCATTATTTGCGACGAAGTTGGGAATGGGATTGTCCCGGCAGGCTCAGCGGAACGGGAGTACCGGGAACGGGTAGGCAGGATCCTTATCCTGCTTGCCCAAAGGGCTGAGGAGGTGGAACGGGTCATATGCGGGATTGGGCAGAAAATCAAGTGACGCTTGCGCTGGTCCGCCATGGGGAAACCCGGGCGAACAGGGAACGGAGGTATCTGGGGAAAACGGACGAATCCCTTTCCCCAGAAGGGATCCAGGGGCTGCTGTCCCAAAAAGCCAATGGCTGTTACCCAGAGGTAGGCTGCCTGTTTTCCAGCCCGATGAAAAGGTGCGTGGAAACTGCAGATATCCTCTATCCCCAGCTTGTCCCCATCCTTATCCCGGAATGGGAAGAAATGGATTTTGGCAGGTTTGAATATAAGAATTATAAGGAACTGCAGGGGGACGCCCGGTATCAGGCATGGGTGCAAAGCGGCGGGATCCTGGATTTTCCGGAGGGGGAAAACAGGGACAGTTTTATCCTGCGCTGTGAAAAAGGGCTGGGGAACCTGTGCAGGGAACTGGAAAGGATGGCAGGGCGGCAGGGCGGCAGGCCTGCCCAGGCTGGGGCTGTCCTCCATGGGGGGACAATTATGGCGCTGCTTTCTTCCTTTGGCGGCAGGGAATATTTTAGCTGCCAGGCCAAAAACGGCAGGGGATACCTGTGCAGGATGGGGTGGCAGGAGGAACATGTAACAGGGAAGGTTAAGATTCAGATTGAGGTTGTAACAGAGATATGAAATACCATATGATTGCGTTTGCCCTGGGATTTTTCCTGGATTTGCTGTTTGGGGACCCTTACTGGCTGCCCCACCCAATCCGGCTGATTGGGAAGCTGATAGCAGGGGCAGGGCAGAAAATACGCCGTTTCGGCAAAGGGAAAGCAGGGCAGGGGCCAATAAACCCTGCCGTGGAACTCTGGCAGGGGGCAGGGCTTGTGTTCCTTGTGCTTGCCAGCACTGGGGCTGTGACGGTTTCTTTGCTGCTTTTGGCCTATGGGCTGCATCCGTATTTGGGGATAGCGGCAGAAGCCGTAATGACGTATCAGGCGCTGGCAGCCAAGTGCCTGAAAACAGAGAGCATGAAAGTGTACCAGGCGTTAAAGGAGGGCAGCTTACAGCAGGCAAGGCATGCAGTTTCCATGATTGTGGGCAGGGATACGGAATGCCTGGATGAAGAAGGGGTTGCAAAGGCGGCTGTCGAAACGGTAGCAGAAAATACTTCTGACGGGGTAATCGCCCCCATGCTGTACCTTGCAGTGGGGGGACCGGCCCTGGGGTTTTTTTATAAGGCGGTGAACACCATGGATTCCATGGTAGGGTATAAAAATGAGGAATACCTGTATTTTGGCAGGGCAGCCGCAAAGTTGGACGACGTTATGAATTTTATCCCCTCCAGGATCAGCGCCTGCCTGATGGCCTTTTCCGCTTGCTTGATGGGCAGCGGTTTTTCCGGGAAAGGGGCATGGGCAATCTACCAGAGGGACAGAAGGAACCATGCAAGCCCCAATTCCGCCCAGACAGAAGCGGTGTGCGCCGGAGCCCTTGGGATACAGCTTGCAGGGGACGCCAGCTATTTTGGCAAAACCGTCAAAAAGCCCTATATTGGGGACCCACTGCGCCAGGCAGGATATGAGGACATCAAGCGGGCGAACCGGCTGCTGTACGCCGCTGCATGGACGTGTGAAATATTGTGCCTGCTGGCAATGCTGGCGCTGGTTTGAAAGGAAAAACAGGATGAGATACGGGTTTACAACCGGAAGCTGCGCGGCAGCGGCGGCAAAGGCGGCTGCCTATATGCTGCTGACGGGGCGGGAGAAGAAAGAAATTTCCATAGAAACGCCAAAAGGCATCCAATACCATGCAAAGATTCTGGACATTAGCCGCAGTGAGCATACGGTGGCCTGCGCCGTGGAAAAGGACGGCGGGGACGATCCAGATGTTACAACAGGCGCATGGGTGTATGCCAAGGTTTCCTGCCTGTATGGGCAGGGGCAGGAGCAGGAGATCCTGATTGATGGCAGAGAAGGCGTGGGGAGGGTGACAAGGCCAGGGCTTGACCAGCCTGTCGGCAATGCTGCCATTAACCGCGTCCCAAGGGAAATGATAACGAAAGAAGTGCTGGAGGTTTGCAGGGCTGTGGATTACAGGGGAAGCCTGCAGGTTGAGATTTCCGTGCCAAAAGGGGAAGAATTGGGCAGGAATACTTTTAACCCAAGGCTTGGTATTGTGGGGGGCATTTCTATTTTAGGGAGCAGCGGCATTGTGGAGCCTATGAGCAGTCAGGCATTATTAGATACCATTCAGGCAGAATTGCGCCAGAGAAGGGCAATGGGGTTTCGTTACGTTGCCGTTTCACCGGGGAATTACGGCTTGGATTTTATGAGGGAAACGTATGGATATGATTTAGACAGGAGCATAAAGTGCAGCAATTTTATAGGGGAAACAATTGACATGGCGGTGGGGCTGGGGTTTCAGAAAATGCTTCTGGCAGGCCATGTGGGCAAACTGGTTAAGGTGGCCGGGGGGATTATGAACACCCATTCCAGGGAAGCGGACTGCAGGATGGAGCTTCTTGCCGCCTGCGCCATAAAGGAACAGGTGGATCCCAGCCAAATCTGTAAGGTTTTGGACTGCGCCACTACTGAAGAAGCAATCCCTATCTTAAAGGAAAGCGGGAAATTACAGCATGTCATGGACCGGGTTGCGGAGCGTGTTTGCTACTATATGGAACGCCGTGCCGGGGGCAGGATGGAAGCAGATTGTATATTATATGCCAATGGGTTTGGGGAATTGGCAAAAAGCAGGGAGGCGGAACAATGGTTTATTTTGTTGGAGCAGGAACAGGGGCAGCCGATTTGATTACAGTCCGGGGGATGCGGCTGTTAGGGCAGGCAGACGTGGTAATCTATGCCGGCTCTTTAGTCAACCCGGAGCTGCTTGCCTATGCAGGGGAAGGCTGCGAGGTGCATAACAGCGCGAAATTAACATTAGGGGAAGTCATTGAGTTAATCTGCCGCGCGGAAGCGGAAGGGAAAACCACAGTCCGGCTCCATACCGGGGAACCAAGTATTTACGGGGCAGTCAGGGAACAGATGGATGAGCTGGAGCAGCGCGGGATCCCATATGAGAGCTGCCCGGGGGTAAGCGCCTGCTTTGGGGCGGCGGCATCCCTGAATTTGGAATATACCCTCCCAGGCGTTTCCCAGTCCCTGGTGATTACAAGGATGGAAGGGCGGACGAAAGTCCCTGAGAAAGAAAGCATTGAAAGCTTTGCCGCCCATCAGGCGTCTATGGCAATTTATCTGAGTGCAGGGATGGCGGAGGAGCTCAGCCGGCGGCTGATTGCCGGGGGCTACCGGGAGGACACGCCGGCGGCCCTTGTTTATAAGGCCACATGGCCGGAGGAAGAAGCATATCTTTGCACAGTGGGAACCCTGCACCAGACATCCGTGGAGCATGGCATTACTTCCACAGCCCTGATTTTGGTAGGGGATGTGATTGCCCACCAGAATTATGGGAAATCAAGGCTGTATGCCCCTGATTTTTCCACTGGGTTCCGGGCGGCAAAGTGCGGAGGGGCAGAACAGGGATGAGGATAAGCATTATAAGCTTTACGGGGCAGGGAATGCGGCTTTCCCAGAAGATTGCAGGGCTGCTTGCGCAGGATGCAGACGGGGGGCTTACCGCCTGCTTCTATACGAAATGCAAGGCCTGCATGGAGGAAAGGCCCGGTTCTGGCGTGCTGCCTGTGGAAACCTCCGTGGGAGAGTGGGCAAAGGGGCAGATGCAGGAGCGGAATGCCCTGCTGTTCATTGGGGCCTGCGGCATTGCAGTCCGGGCAATTGCGCCTTACCTTACGGACAAGCTGCACGATCCGCCGGTGCTCGTCATGGACGAGAAAGGAAACTATATTATCCCAATTTTATCGGGGCATATGGGCGGAGCCAACAGGATTGCTGCCTATTTAGCTGGGAAAACAGGCGCAGCGCCTGTGGTTACCACGGCTACAGACTTGAACCAGGCCTTTGCGGTGGATATATTTGCCAAGGAGAATGGCTGTTCCATTGCAGATAAAAGCGGGATTGTGAAGGTTTCCTCAAAAGTTCTGGCAGGGAAACCCCTTACCATGTCCATAGAGCCGGGGCACAGCTTTTTTGAGGAAGGGAAGGCCGGGGAACTGGCTTCCGTGCCGGAAGGGGTAGAGCTTGTGCCGTATCCCCCTGCCAGCGGGGCTGACATTGTAGTTACTTCCGAAAAGGGGGAATTCCATGCGTCTGTCCTGCTGCACCCCAGGGAATATGTGATAGGGATGGGCTGCAGGAAGGGAAAAAGCATGGAGGAGCTCAATGGCCTGGTCCAGAGGAAACTAAGGGAACTTGGGATTTCTGCCACGCAGGTGCTTGCCCTTGCTTCTGTTTCCCAGAAAAGCGGTGAGCCCGGGCTGGTAGGATGGTGCCAGAAAGAAGGGGTTTTATTCCTGACGTATACGGCGGAGGAATTACAGCAGGTACAGGGAACGTTTCAGGAGTCGCCCTTTGTCCTGTCGCAGGTAGGGGTCGGCAATGTCTGTGAAAGGGCGGCGCTGAAAGCCTGCGAGGAACTGTGGGAGCCCGGGGCAGGGCGCGGGAAGGGAGCTGGCTGCGGGGCTGGAGGCTCCGGCAAAAAAGGCACGCTGGCGCTTCCGAAGTATGCGGAAGACGGGATGACAATTGCAATTGCGAAAAGGGAATGGAGGGTATGTTTTTATGGAGCATAAAATTTATATTGTAGGGATGGGGCCCGGCAGGGAAGGGCTGATGACGGGGGATGCCCTGGAAGCCTTGGAGCAGTCCGATGTGATTATCGGCTACACGGTGTATCTGGACTTGTTGGGGGAACGGTTCCGGGGGAAGGAACTGCTGTCCACGCCTATGCGCCAGGAAGAAGAACGGTGCAGGATGTGCTTTGAGGAAGCGGAAAAAGGGAAGCAGGCAGCCCTTGTCTGCAGCGGGGACGCCGGGATTTACGGCATGGCGTCCCTGATGTATGAAATTGGGAAAGCTTATCCGGAAACGGAACTTGTTGTAATTCCGGGAATTACTGCGGCAAGCAGCGGGGCAGCCCTTTTAGGCGCGCCGCTGAACCATGACTTTTGCGTGGTTAGCTTAAGCGACCTGCTGACACCCTGGGATAAGATTGAAAAAAGGCTAAAAGCAGCGGCGGAAGGGGATTTTGCCATTGTGCTCTACAACCCTTCCAGCCGGAAACGCAAGGATTACCTGGCAAGGGCCTGCGATATTCTGCTTGGCAGAATAGAGCCCGGGCGGCCTTGCGGGACGGTGGAAAATATAGGGCGGGAAGGGACGGAATCGTCCGTATGCACGTTACAGGAGCTAAGGGACAAAGAGGTAAATATGTTTACCACGGTGTTCATTGGGAATTCTACGTCTGAAATTGTGGATGGGAAATTAATTACAAAACGGGGCTATCCGTCGGAACGGGCAGCAAAAGGGCCTGCTGGCAGCCGCAATGGCATCTGAGAGAAGAAAATGGAATGGGGATAAGGAATTGGAAGGAATATTGATATTTGCAGGGACGACAGAAGGAAGGGAATTATCGGAAGCCCTTGCCGGGGCAGGGATTTCCCATACCGTCTGCGTGGCAACGGAATATGGGGAAATTTCCCTAAAGCCCAACCCTTATGCCAGCGTGCGCCGGGGAAGGATGGGCCGGGAGGAAATAGCCGGATTCCTGCAGGAGGGGCAGTTTGCCGCAGTGGTGGACGCCACCCACCCTTTTGCAAAGGAAGTCACAGCCAATATAAAGGCAGGGCTGGAGGGGCTTGGGCGCGGGGAAGGGATCCCTTACCTGCGGCTGAAACGGGAACAAGCCCCGCAGGAAGGGGACGGCATTTCCTATTTTGAAACAAATGAAGCCTGTGCAAAGGCGCTGGAAAGCATAGAAGGCAATATCCTTCTGGCTACCGGCAGCAAGGAGCTGCCTGTCTATTGCCGTTCGGAAAAAGTAAAAGACAGGCTGTATGTAAGGGTTCTGCCCAGCGTGGAAAGCATTTCCCTCTGTGAAAGCCAGGGGATTTATGGGAAACGGATCCTTGCCATGCAGGGCCCGTTCACGGCAGAGCTGAATGAAGCGGTAATCCGCCAGTACGGGATTTCCTGTATGGTAACGAAAGAAAGCGGCAGGGCCGGCGGCTACCCGGAAAAGCTGGAAGCCGCAAGGAATACGGGGACGCAGGTATTTGTAATCGGATGCCCCGAAGAACACGGGGGCTGCAGCTTTGCCCAGTTATGCCATAAACTGGAAGAAATCTGCGGAAAAAAGATTCTGGCCCAATCCGGCCCCCAAATGGAGATAACGTTAGCCGGCATTGGCATGGGTAGTAAAAATTCCATGACAAAAGAAGTGGAACAGGCAATAAACGGGGCGGACATCCTGCTGGGGGCGGGAAGGCTGTTAGAGGGGTTCTGCACAAAAGCAGAAAAGCGCCCCTACTACCAGGCAGGGCAGATCATCCCTTATTTGCAGTCTGTACAGGAGAAAAACAGTTCCGGGGAACACAGGAAAGCAGCCGTCCTTTTTTCCGGGGACAGCGGGTTTTACAGTGGGTGCCAGCCCCTGTATGAAGCCCTTGGAAAAGAGATCAGGGAAGGGCGGCTCAAGGCAGCCGTGCGGATTTTTCCGGGCATTTCGTCGGTGTCCTATTTGGCGTCATGCATTGGGGAAAGCTATCAGGATGCAGCCATTTACAGCATCCATGGGAAAAAAATGCCGGGCCTTGCCCGCAGGATCCAAACCAGCCCCAAAACCTTCCTGCTGACCTCCGGCGTACAGGACGTAAACTGGCTGGGAAAGACACTGCTGGAGTCCGGGCTGGCAGAATGCGAGGTGACGACAGGGTACCGCCTGTCTTATGAGGGGCAGAAGATTGAGAAGCATACCCCCCTCGAATGCTGTGGGTTACAGGAGGAAGGCCTGTACACTTGCTTTATTAAAAACCCCAATGCCGCCAGAAAGAAACTGTCCCACGGCATGGCAGACGGAGCCTTCATCCGGGACAAGGTCCCTATGACAAAGGAGGAAGTACGGGAAGTCAGCATCTGCAAGCTCCGGTTAGAGGAGGGGGCGGTGCTGTATGATATTGGCAGCGGGACAGGCTCCATTGCGGCAGAAGCGGCAGCCTTGTCCGACGGGATACAGGTGTATGCCATAGAACGCAGCAAAGCAGGGATTTCCCTGATTGAAAAAAATAAGGCGAAGCACGGCCTGCAGAATATCACAGCCATAGAAGGGGAAGCGCCGGAAGGGCTTATTGGCCTGCCAGCGGCGACCCATGCTTTCATAGGGGGCAGCGGCGGCAGGCTAAAGGAAATATTGGAAACCTTAAGGCGGATTAACCCGGAAATGCGGGTGGTTATCAATGCAATCAGCATGGAAACCATCTGTGAACTGAACGGGGTTCTGGCAATGGATGGGATAAAAGAGGAAGAAGCCATACAATTACAGGTAAACAGGGTATCAAAAACAGGGAATTACCATTTAGTACGGTCTGAAAATCCAATTTTTATCTGCGCATTCCAGTTTTGCGGCTGATGGCATCCCGGCGGTTTTGCCTGGGAGGTTTTGCCGACAGAACAGAAAGGCATGGTATCTGCATGAAGATAAAAAGGGTAATGGTTGCCGCCCCAAAAAGCGGGAGCGGGAAAACAACCGTGGTATGCGCGCTGCTGCAGATGTTAAAAAAAGAAGGTTTGCAGGTAGTTTCCTGCAAATGCGGGCCGGATTATATTGACCCCATGTTCCATGAAAAAGCCATCCAGGTCCCATCTAAAAATCTGGACACCTTCTTTACCGGGGAGGAAGGGACAAGGGAGCTTTTTTCCAGCCATGTGGAGCATAAGGATGCTGCAGTCCTGGAAGGCGTCATGGGGCTGTACGACGGGCTGGGGGGCATCCGGGAGGAAGGCTCCTCCTACCATCTGGCGGAGGTGACAGGGACCCCGATTGTGTTGGTTGTGGATGCAAAGGGGATGGGGAATTCTCTCCTGCCCCTGGTGGCAGGGTTCCTTGCCTATGATAAGAGCCGCCTGATTAAAGGCGTGGTGCTCAATCGGGTGTCAAAGGGATATTATGAAACCATAAAACCGCTGCTGGAACAGGAATTTCACATAAAAGTGGCAGGTTTTTTGCCAGAACGGGCAGAATACCAGATAGGGAGCCGCCATTTGGGCCTTGTCCTTCCGGATGAACTGGAGGATATCCAGAAAAAACTCAGGGCGGCCTCAGAGGAGGTTTCAAAAACCGTGTCCCTTGGGGCAATTATGGAAATTGCAGGAAGCGCCGGAGAACTGGAAGCTTCAAAAACGGATTCTTTTGGGGCAGCAGCGGAAAGGGCAGTGATTGCTGTGGCAAGGGACGAAGCGTTTTGTTTTTATTATGCGGACAATATCCGCTTGCTGGAAGCATACGGCGCCAAGATATCTTATTTTTCGCCGCTGCGGGATGAAAAGCTGCCGGAAGGGTGCCATGCCCTTCTCATTGGCGGCGGGTATCCAGAGCTGTATGCAAAGGAGCTCAGCGGAAATTCCGGCATCCGCGCAGCAGTCAGGCAGGCGGCAGCCAGCGGCATGCCCATTGTGGCAGAGTGCGGTGGCTTTATGTACCTGCATTCCGCCCTCACAGACAAGGAAGGGGCACGCTATGAAATGGCAGGCGTCCTTCCCGGCACATGCTTTTACACCGGGAAGCTGGTCCGGTTTGGGTATATCCAGCTTCAGGAAAAAAAGGGCAATTTCCTGCCGGAAGGGGAATTTATCAAAGGGCATGAATTCCACTACTATGACAGCACCGGGAATGGGGCGGATGTGACAGCCATAAAGCCGGCGGCCTCCAGGGAATACCCCTGCGTAGTTGAACATGGGGACTGCTGGATGGGGTTCCCCCATCTGTATTACCCGTCCAACCCTGCCTTTGCCCAGGCATTTGTGGCAAAAGCGGAAAAATATAAGGAAAAGATGGGCAGGGCAGGAGGTGCAGCCCCAGTGGGATTTATGCCAGGACGAAGCGAAAGGAACCAGGAGGGACATTCACACCGTTTTTTTGAAAACCGGGCGTGCAAGTATTTTCCCTGCCATCAGGGGCTTGAAAGATTTAACTGCTTATTTTGCTACTGCCCCCTGTACCCAAGGGAAGCCTGCCTGGGAACCCCTGCCTTTAAGGAAAAGGACGGGAAACAATTAAAGATTTGTACTGGCTGCACCTTTCCACACCAGCCGGAAAATTATGATGCAGTCATCAAAGCCCTGCAGGGAAAGCCAGCCAATGGGTGAAGCAGGGCCGTTTACGGAAGAATATAGGAAGCGAGGTTATAATATCTATGGATGGAATATTGTATGGAGTGGGGGTAGGCCCTGGGGAACCGGATCTTATGACTTTAAAGGCCGTGAAGCTGATTAAGGAAAATGAAGTAATTGCCTTGCCGGGAAAGGAGCCAAGGGAAACTGTCGCATACCAGATTGCAGCGGCGGCAGTCCCGGAGCTTGCAGGGAAACAGCTCCTGCCTGTCTACATGCCGATGACGCATGACAAGGAAGAACAGAAAAGATGCCACCGGGAGGGCGCGGCTCTTGTGGAAGGGTATTTAAAACAGGGGAAAAACGTTGTGTTCCTTACGCTGGGGGATTCTGCTGTCTATTCTACGTTTACCTACATCCAGAAGCTGGTGGAGGAAGACGGGTTCCAGACGCAGCTAGTCAGCGGCATCCCATCCTTCTGCGCAGCAGCGGCCAGGATGAATATGCCCCTCGCCATATGGAACGAGCCCATCCATATTTTCCCGGCAATCCATAAGTTGTCAGAAACCTTGCCGGATTCCGGGACCTGCGTCCTGATGAAGTCCGGGAGCAAGATGCACCAGGTGAAAGAAATTTTAAAAAAGAGCGGGCGTGACGCGGTGATGATAGAAAACTGCGGGACAAGCAAAGAGCAGGTGTATTTCCACGTAGATGAAATACCGGATACTGCAGGGTATTATTCCCTGATTATCTCAAAGGAAACGGAGCAGCCATGATTGAGTTAAAGAATTTGACGAAAAAATTCGACCAGTTTACTGCGGTGGATTCCGTCAATATGCGCATTGAAACGGGGGAATTTTTTGGGCTCCTGGGCCTGAATGGGGCAGGGAAGACCACGACAATCAGTATGCTGTCAACGCTCCTTCTGCCCACCCATGGGGAAATCTGGGTGGATGGGGAGCTTCTGACAAGGAAACGGACCGACCTGAAACGGAAAATCAGCGTAATTACACAGGAATATTCCATGCGGCAGGACATGAATATGGATGAAATTATGGAATACCAGGGCCGGCTCTATTACATGCCCAAGAAGGAAATACGCAGGAAAAGCCAGGAGCTTCTGGAATTCTGCGGGCTGGCTAACGCCCGGAAGCGGACCGTAAGGAAGCTGTCCGGGGGGATGAAGCGGAAGCTGATGGTCTGCAGGGCGCTTTTGACAGACCCGGAAATTTTATTGCTGGACGAGCCCACCGCAGGGATGGACGCCGTGTCCAGGAGGCAGATGTGGGACCTGCTCAAGCAGCTCAATGGAAAAAACCTGACAATTCTGCTTACCACCCACTATATGGAAGAAGCAGAAAACCTGTGCGGCAGGGTAGCCATGATGGCCCGGGGGAAGATTGAAGAAATTGGCACCCCAAAAAATTTTATCCATGGGCTGGGGCGGTTTGCAGTGGATGAAACCAAGGCGGGCAAGACAGTTACCCATTATTTCCACGCAAAGGAAGAAGCGCTGGAATTTGCTGCCCGGACGGATGGCAGCTTCCAGCTCCGGGATACGACGTTAGAGGACGTATTTGTGGAACGGGCCAACCGGGAAGAAGCAGGCGTGCCCCGGCCAATAAAAGAAAGGAATGGGTAGGGCCATGGGAATTGTTACGATTTTATGGGAAAAATGGGTGGAATTCCGCAGGGATTTTTATAAGATCACATTGGCTGCCATGATTGCGCCCCTGATGTACCTGTTAGTGTTTGGGCTGGGCATCCAGACCGTGTCCCATGGGGTGCCCTATCTCCATTACCTGATCCCGGGGGTAGTGTCCTTAACAACGATGAATGGGAGCTTTAATGCGGTTGCCCAGAACCTGAATGTCCAAAGGCTGTACGAAAAGGCCTTTGACCAGGTGATGATATCCCCAACGCCTTTGTGGCAGTTTATGGTGGGGCAGATGATTGCGGGCTCGTTAAGGGGCCTGTATGCAGGCGGCATTATTTTGCTGCTGGTATGGCCAATACATACCGGCCTTATTTTTAACGGGTTTTCGGTTCTGGTGCTGTTTTTAAACGGCGCTGTATTTTCTGCGCTGGGGGTAGTGGTTTCCTTTTTGGCAAGGAACCATGCAGATGTGCCAAGGTTTTCCAATTATCTGATTATGCCCATGGCTTTTCTGTGCAATACATTCTTTTCCACAGAAAACATGCCCAGGGGCATCCGGAATGCGGTGGGCATCCTGCCATTGTCGGAAACCAGCAGCATTGTGCGGCATATCGCTTATGGGGAAGCCTGGGACCCGTCAGGGATCTTTGTGCTGCTTGCCTATCTGGCTGTGCTGGCGGCAATTGGGCTGTGGTTTGTTTACCGGAAACAGAATCTTTAATGGGGGCGTGAAGTGAAAGAGATGTTGAATAGATATGTAAGGCGAAAAAATTGCGGCAAAATGGGCAGGGCAAAAGCAGCGGCGGCATTGTTTGCCCTCCTGTCACTGCTTTCCCTGTGTGCATTTGCCCCGGAGGATGGGGAATACAGCGTATCTGTGGAGCTGGCTGGGGGCAGCGGGAAAGCCTCTGTCACATCCCCGACGCTGCTGACGGTAAAAGACGGCGTCCCGGTTGCCCGCATCCAGTGGAGCAGCCCCAATTATGACTATATGGTGGTGGACGGCAGGCATTATGATAATTTGAGCGAAGAAGGGATGAATTCTGTTTTTGAAATCCCGGTCCTTTGCTGGGACGGCTGGATGGATGCCATTGCGGACACCACTGCCATGGGGAGCCCTGTGGAAGTCCATTACCAGTTATTCTTTTACCGGGAATCTGTGGGGAGCAAAAACGAGCTGCCCCAAGAGGCGGCAAAAAGGGTGTTATGCGTCGCTGTTGCAATTATTGTAATCGGTGGGGTACTGAATTATATTTTGAAAAAGAAAAATTCCTGAAAGGGTTTGGCTTTTCTTACGGTTATTGATACATTTATTCCTGCAAGCAACGAGCCAAACAGCCGCGCTGCAAGTTTGATGCCCCGTCAGCTTGCGGCGGGGCATTTGACTATAGTAACCCGTAAGGAAAGAAGGCTTGCTAACTTGTCTGGATTTCCATCTGCTGCGTTGGCTTCAATCGACGATGCCACTGCATCGCCTTATTCAGCGTTATTTGGCTTAAGTGAATGATACACTACACTAGTTAGCGGTAAGGGCCACAGTTTTTTTTTCCGGTCTTCTGCATCTATGTAAGTCAGGATATCGCTTGGCTGGCAATGGAACATGCAACAGAGGCGGTTTATGAATTGCAGGGTGAAATTATGGTTATGTTTCAAACGGCTGATTTCCGCCGGGTTGAATTCGTAGGTATATTCTAAGTCGTACGTCGTTATCCCTTGTTCATGTAACATGTCCCAAAATGGTTCAAATGATATCATGCTATTCCTCCCTCTTGTATAATACTATGTATATCATATAGAAAATCCATCCAAATTATAACTTACAAATATGTAGGTTACCTATTTCAGGGCAAAAATCAGCCAAACCAACCATGCCATGCTGCCACTGGCTTGGCGCCCTGTTTTTTTCATATAAGTAAGTTACAAAAACAAGGCGGATGCTTTAAAATAAGCCTATATTGTTACAGGAACTGGCAGGGAACCTACAAAAGGAGGGAACAGGATGAGTGATTTAAATGCATTGATAGGGATTGATTTTTCATTAATTGGGACAAAATTACATGCAGCCTATGAGAAAAAGGGGGAAGATGGGTATGCGGTGCTGCTAATCCCAACCGTACAGGAAGCAGACAGCGGCATTTCCATCCCGAAAGTCATTGAGGACATCAAGAAACTGGTAAATAATTCTGGCTCAGAGGCAGACACTGGGGACATGGAAAAGGACTTAACGGATACTCTGGCAGGGCTTCAGGCAGGCAGCAGCGGCTTTGACTTGAGCAAGATTATTGTCAAGCTGAACATGGCATACTTGTATATCCGAAAAGGGGCAGACCCAAAGGACAATGTTTTGGAATATGCCTTCCAGCTTCAGGTCATTACAGAGGGTTTGATTCCCAAGGAAATCGCACAGATTGTAGATGTATCGAACCTGTCGCTTTCTGTCTGGAACACCAGCCGGAAAAAGGTGGTTGACAAGATGCAGCTCATAACGGCTGACGAATATCTGGACGCCCCTGCCGAAATTGTGGAACAGAAAGAAGAAGGCTAAGGGCGCGTAGTAAAACAGCTAGTTTGGCGGCTTTTCTGGTATAAATTGACGTTTTGGCATGCAGCCGCCATAACCTACAAAAGCAAAGGGAGCGAGTCAGATTATGGCAAAACAGCAGATTTCCTGCAGCATATCGGCAGAAGGGAATATCCTAAGCTGCCCCTCCCATATCGTGCTGGGCAGCCAAAATGGGAAGGCTGCATTTTACGGAAAAGTAGATTGGGTCAGAAAAAGCCTGTCTGATGCCGTTTCAAGGGGATTTGCAGAAAAAACAAATAGTGGGACATTGCCGGAGGATGTCAAAAGCCTTGCGGATTCCCTGCTCCCGGAGTACTGCCCGCAGGAACTGTCCGTTTCTTACCATGACGGCTGCTTGGCCTTGGAAGTGGAGGACAATACAGTTTCTTTCAAGATGGTAAGGAGATCTGGGACTTTGGCCTTGCTGTTTTCCTTTGCAGTTACAGGGGAGCAGCCGCGGCCGGAAAAGCCCGGTTTCGTTGGCATGGTCAGGGATATGCTGGAAAAAATTGCAGGTTTTTTCGGGGTTTGGGAGTTTCTGTTTTACGCCCAGACAGGGGGCACGTATTTGCTGCAATCCATGCTTGGGGGAAGGGGACAGATGAAGCAGGTCCCCAGCCAGATGGAGGCCAGCGCAATGATCCTATATGCGCAGGTAAGCTTTGAGGGGGACAGCCTATTTTGCAGAGGGATAAGGGGCTTATTTGGAGTCCGCTATACGGAGCTGTACCTTGGCACGGCAAAGGGCACGGTTACCTGTATGGTGGCGCTGCCAAAGATTCAGACAGGCTTTGTGGAGAGCAGCAATTTATATCTCCTGCTGTCTTTTGGCAAGGCCATGCAGTTTGTCATCAAAGGCACCTTTGTGTTCCCTTACTTAAGGGGGATGGAATTTACCGTGGACTGCGGCGTGGCACAGAACGCCTTCCGTCTGGAGGCGCTGGCTCATGTGGAGCGGCCGGTTGCCTTATTTGGCCCATTTTCCATTGGGGATACCTGCCTGATGGTGCAGATGGGAAAGGGGCTTGAGTTTGGGCTGTACAGTTCCCTTTATATCAGGAATATCCAGATTTTTGGGGCAGTTATGCTCAAAACAGTCGGAACTGCAGTAGAGCCAACGCTCCTTTCTGCAGCCATCAGCGACATTTCCATCCCAATCTTGGTGGACAACCTGATGGGGGAGCATGTGGATGGGATAGAAGCCTTGGATTTTATCAAGATTCTGGGGCTCCCGTTTCAGCAAATGGCCCCGTTCCCCAAGGGGCTGCTGGAAAAAAAGGACGTCCCGGCGGTGGTTTCCCGGTTCAATGCCGCCATATCAAGCGATGCCTTAAGGCTGGAGGAGGGGCAGGTGCAGATTACCCCATTCGGGGAAGGTGTTGACCTGGCAGACCAAAAAAGGATGCGCCATTATTATATTGACAGCAAGGGGAACTTGCAGCTTGCCGCACAGTTTTATGTTGCAATGGAAAATACTGCCCTTGGGACATATACCGTGGAGCGGGGCTATTTTATCTGTGGCGTGGTTGAGATTTTCAAACAGCGGTTTGAGGTGTTGTTTTCCTTCCGTGAGTCAGAGGGCATGCTTGCCTATGCGAAAATCCAAGCCTTTGACTTAGGGTTCTTGCGGGTAGGGCCTTCAAAGTCCCAGAAAAGCAGCAGCACGGCAATGCCCATTGCAAAAGGCAGCCTTCTGGCGCAGTTTGTCAACCCAAGCCAAGAAGGGATTGTATTTTTCCTTTCGGCAGGGAAAAAAGAAGTGTCTTTTTATCTGGACGGAAGCGTGGAAATCCTAAGGCTGTTCCGGCTGGATGCCAGAATCATCTATATGGGCCGGAAAATTTCAGTGGATTTATGTGCAAAATTATATGGTATATTTGGGATTTCCCTGCATTTGCTGGTGGATTATGAGAGTTTTTCTTCGGCAAACTTTGAGTTCAGCTTCCTGTTGGACACTTCCGGGCTGACGGAGAAGCTGGCTGCGGTCACGCAGAAAATTGATGGGGCCATCCACCGGTTAAGGGATAAGATTGGAAATGCAAAAAGGGAGGTCCAAAGGGCCCAAGACCATGTCAATGAGCTGTATGGGCAGATTGCCTATTTTGATCGGAAAATTGCAGAATGTAAAGGGGCAATTTCCCGCGCAAGATGGTGGAAAAAAGCTTTTGTCGCCATTGCCAAAGGGTTGGAAATCGGGGCATACGAGGTGGCAAAAATCGGCATTTATACGGCAATCGGCGTGGCAACGGCTGCGCTTGAGGTGGCAAAAGGGATTTTAAGCATTTCCGGCAAGGTGGGAGAATCCGTGCTGAAGGCGGTGAATGAAGTAATCAAAGGGGCAATGTCCCTATTTTATGTCAATTATATTAAACTGGAAACAAAAGCAAGCGTAAAAGAACAGTATTTCCGGGCAGAAATTGATTTTGTGGCTCTTGGGAAGAAATACCATTTTTCCAAGCTGATTGGGAAAACCTCTATGGAGCAAGATTCCCAAGGCGCCCTGTCTGGCGCAATCAACGACCATATGGATTCAGACCTCAGCCATATTGAGGATGGCTCGTTCCGCAGCTCGTGGCGGCAGTACCAGTACCGGCAGTACACGGCAGCCCAGAACAGCAGGCGCTTAGGGCAGGCAAAGGAGCATATCGCATCTTCCGTCCAGCTGATGAGATCCATGCAGGATACTTATGTGGAGGAACTGCAGGTTCCGCTGGAGGAATGTGCAGAAATGAACGTTTCCCTGATCAAAGCATTGGACCAAGTGGGAAATGTGCTGGAAACAGGCATGGAGTCCGGCAATGTGGCTGCATTTGGAAATGTGATGGGAGGCCTTAAGAGGAGCGTTGCGGCGCAGGAAAAAAATGGCATGTTCAGGGAAGGGGAGCTGCAGGGCACAAAAGACCTGATTGCAGCATATGACGAGGCAAGGGGGCTTTATGATGAAGTTGCAGATAACCTCAAGTTTGTAAAACGGCAGAAAGAAGCCATGGAACGGCACAATGCGGCAATCTACCAGAAGGCAAACATGAAAAAAGCCGTAAGGCAGGATGCCACCCGGCAGATGGGCGCCGTCCTCCTGCGGGTGGAGGAGCAGATGTATGAAGCCTTCCCGGTAAGCCGCAGCGGGAAGGATATTGCGGCTCCTTGCAGCAGGAACCCTGCTGGCAGGCACGGCGCTGTTGGCTGGCGGCTTTCTCCGGATGGAAGGGAGTAAGGGTAAGGCATACCCGCAGCAGGCAGAGCGGGGCTACAGCACCTTGCTGCTGTACCTTGACGGAAGCGATTTGGAGAGCAGCTACGGCGCAGCCGGGGATGATTTGGAAGAAATAGGGAAGGCAGTGGCACAGGCAGACCCGGAAGGGAGGGATATCCATATTGTGGTGGAGGCAGGAGGGGCAAGCCAGTGGCAGTACAGCCAGATGGAGGATTGCAGCTATGGGCGGTTCTGCATGACAGGGGCAGGCGTTTCGGAGGTTACGGAGCTGGAAATGAGGGATATGGGGCGGGCGGACACCTTGGCTGACTTTATTAATTATGGAACCCAGTCCTACCCAGCCGAGCATTATGGGCTGATATTCTGGAACCATGGGGCGGGGCAGATAGAAGGCTTTGGGAAAGACGAAAATTTTGGGTATTCCGCCTTAAGCTTACTAGAACTCAAGGAGGGGCTAGAGCTCTCAGCCTATCAGGAGCCCTTTGATTTTATCGGCATGGACGCCTGCCTGATGGGCAGCCTTGAGATGGTAAGCGTTTTACAGGGGAAAACAGAGTATTTCATTGCCTCGGAGGAATTGGAGCCGCAGGATGGTTACGATTACAGCTGGGTGGAGTCCTTAAAGGAGCCGGAGGAAGATGGGCCGTATGGGAAACGGGCAGGCCTTGCTATGCTGGAATCTTTTGCGGGATGTTATCGGGGGGAAAAGTTCCGCACTACCCTTGCATTAGTCGATATGGGCAGCTATGGCAGGTTCCATGAAGCGTTTGACAGGCTGGTTAGCATCCTTCCTGCACAGGATGCAGACAGCGAAAGGATGTATCAGGAACTGGGCAGGCTCCGTGGGCAGATACAGGGATTTGGGCAGCAGGGGGCAGAATCCATGCCGGAACAGGTGGATGTGATGGATTTCCTTTGGCATTTGCTGGAAGCGGCTTTCCCAAAAACGTTTCAGGAACTGGATATGGCGGGAGCGCAGGAGGCAAGCCAAGAAAGCGGGCAAGCCGGGCAGGTATCTGGGGAGGATTTGCAGGAACTTTATCAGGAACTACGGGACGCATACGGCCAGATGATTATCAAAAAATCCTGCAGCGGTTACACGCAGGAACCCAGCGGAATGAACCTATACCTGCCCAGCGGGGATAACAGCCAAATCAGGACTGACGGCAGGATATACCAAGCCCTTCCGTTCTGCGAAAAATATCAGGCCTTCACGGAGAATTACATCAAGTACCTGACAGCAGGAGGGGAAATCCCATGGCAGGAGCCATTGCAGGAGGACGGGGAAGTGAAAGCCGAGATACCGCCCAGCCAGCAAGATGAGATTGCCAATGCCTATGGAGCCGTGTCTGTAAGCCAAGATGGATGTACGTACCTTATCAGCGCCGACGGGGACACTGTACTGGACCAGTCGGGTTACTTAAAGGCTCCCATGGAGGACACGTTCTGGGGGTTGAAGGGCCAGATACTCTGCCTGATAGAAAACTATACCAGAGATGGTGAAACGGAATACACCGCCCCTATCTTATACAAAAAAGAAGGCAGCGGCTGGGCAAAATGCAACATGCGCATCCGTTTTTCCGAAGACTGCCCAGACGGGGAGGTTGTCCAGATTGAGCCTTATGAAATCTCAAAACAGGTATACGCCCTCGAAGCAGGGGATGCGCTGATTCCGCTCTATCCGCTGTTTGGGCAGGAAGGAGGGAACGGGGCAGAAGGCATAGGCTTAGAAAAAAAATATCCACAGATAGAACAGGATAAGGAAGGCGTAAGCTTAGTGCAGGAGAAAATCGCCGCAGGGAAAGAACCCCTTCCAGCAGAGAACAGAATTTACCAAAAGGAATACTATATGGGCGCCAAAATTACCATGGAAGATATGCAGGCAGGAGATGGCGATTTAGAAAAAATAAAATGGCAGGCTGGCACAAAGCTGCAATATGGTTTCCTCATCCGCGACACGAAAATGGAACTGCACTATCTAGGATCTATGGAACGTTCCCCATAATATTTCAGGAAAGGGGCATACAAAAATGTGCTATTACGACAAAAAAACATATGATAAAAACGGTTTCAATATTGAGGTTTACCCCATGCTTATCAAACCTAGTGATGGGGACTTTAGCACCAGTGCGCACGGCCTTGCCATCCAATGCGGCGCCGATTTCCATGTATCCTACCAAGGCAAGTTTTCATCCAAGCTGAAGCTGGGGATTCTGCAGTTTGTCCGCTCTGAAATAGTGGTAGGCAACCCGCCAATGGATCCTGTCAGTAAGGTCTGCATAGACCATGGGTTTGAAAGCAGCCACAGATTGGTAGATTACCTTTTTGGCAATCCGGGAGTAAGGATTGCCCATCAGACATCCAAATTTTTCAATATGCCCACTGCCGTCCGGGGGACCAACCGATGTGAAATTTATGATATCCCCAGAGAACCCCGTGGCTTTGCTGGGCAAAACCTAAAGGGTTCTCCAATTGTTATAGAATTCTGGGAATTTGTTGTGGAAATTTCCGAGGAATATGGATATATATACAACAACGGCATTAAGTGGAAACTGTCATTTGCACAGGAGCCTGCCGGAAAGAATGAATATGCCTGTGAGGTTATGTTTAACACTGCTATATTCAAGGATTTGCCCTACAGAGAAATTTTCAGGAACAATAACGCAGTCGCTGCGGATAGTTATAAACTTAGAACATGACGTGAATGGCCGAAGGCAAAAATACATACTGTTTGTTAGGGATTCCAGAGCTGCAGGGCTGGAATCCCTGCTTTTTGTATGCCTATCCATTCCTTTTGAGGAAAGCCGATGGAGTTTTCCAAGTTTATGTTCCAATCTTTGTTCAATCCTACAATCTTGTAAGCGTTGGAAAAAGAAGTATAGAATATTCTGCCAATCTGTGGTAAGATAAACCCGGACAGAAATCAGAAGAATGATAACCATAAGCATTACAGCATAATCTTGGGAGGACAGTATGGCAAGAGAAGACTACAACAAAGCGTTTCGACTAGGAAAAAAAGATTACCAGACAAGGATGCTCCATGGGGAGCGGCCCATCCTGCAGGTATTGGACGACATCCTGCCGGAGCGCGGCTCTTACTCCGAGGTGCCCCTTGGGCTGGTCCAGATTCCCATTGAGCAGATTGTAGGGACCAAGACATTTGGAAGGAGCAGTTCCTTTGCAGGGAATTTTATGCCCATCCTGCGGGAAGACACGGAATTTGCGGCAAAGTGGATGAAGCTTCTGGACTCCCATTTGGAAGAAGGCATCCGGGAGCCAGTAAAGGCCTATGAATATATGCATAAATTTTATATTGTGGAGGGGAACAAGCGTGTCAGCGTTATGAAATTCGTAGGGGCGGTTTCCATTGCAGGCCATGTGACAAGGATTGTGCCGAAGAAAACCGGGGAAAAGGAAAACAAAATTTACTACGAATTCCTCGATTTTTACCGGCTGGCTGCGCCTATCAATTATATCTGGTTCACCCATGAAGGAAAGTTCGCCAAACTGCAGGAAGCTGTGGGAAAGGGCCCGGATGAACTTTGGACAGAGGAAGACCGGATGAAATTCAGCTCCGTCTATACGAGGTTCAGCGCGGAATACCGGGCAAAAGGCGGGGATAAGCTGAAAATTTCCACTGGGGACGCATTCCTTTCCTTTATTACCCTCTATGGGTATGACGCCATAAACGATAAGACCACCAGCGAACTGCAGACCCTGATTGCAAAAAGCTGGGAGGAATTCCTGCTGCTGGGGGAGGAATCTGAGGTTGAATTGAAAATGAAGCCGAACCAGAAGAAAAAATCGCTCCTTGACCTGCTGCACCTGCCGGCATTAGCCCCCCAAAAGCTGAAAATTGCTTTTATTTATGAAAAAACGCCGGGTACTTCCGCATGGACCTATGCCCATGAGCTTGGGAGGCTCCATCTGCAGCAGACCTTCCCGGAGGAAGTGCAGACCGTCTGCTATGAAAATGGGACATTGGAGAACATTGATGCCTTGCTGGAAGATGCCATAAATGTGGGATGCGGCCTGATTTTCACCACTACGCCCCCCTTTGCGCCAGCCAGCGTAAAAGCGGCAATCGCCAACCCCAAGGTGCGGATTTTAAACTGTTCCCTGAATACGTCCCACCGCTATATCAGGACCTACTATTCCCGGATGTATGAGGCCAAGTTCCTGATGGGCGCCATTGCAGGAGCCATGGCGGAGAATGGGCGGCTGACGTATATTGCGGATTACCCCATTTACGGATCCATAGCCAATATCAATGCCTTTGCTTTGGGGGCAAAGATGATTAATCCCCGTGCAAAGGTGTATCTGGAATGGTCCTCCAAGAAGGAAATGGACATTGAAGAAAGCATCAAAGAGAGTGGATCCTCCGTTGTTTCCGGGCGGGACATGGTAATCCCGGAGGAGGCCTCCCGGTTTTTTGGGCTGTACCATATAGATAATGGGCATCCAAGGAATTTTGCCATGCCCCTGTGGCACTGGGGAAATTTTTACGAGCAGCTTATTTGGGCAATTCTGGACGGGACATGGAAATATGACGACAGCCCTACCGCCAAAAAGGCCATTAACTACTGGTGGGGGATGTCGGAAGGTGTCATAGACGTGGTATTTTCCAAGTACTTGCCCATTGGGCTGAAACGCCTTGCAGGGCTCTTAAAGGCCTCCGTCAGCGCAGAGCTGTTCAACCCGTTTTCCGGCATTTTATATTCCCAAGACGGGATTGTGTCGGAAAACCCGGAGAATATCCTTTCCCCAGAGGAAATCATGACGATGGACTGGCTGGCAGAGAATGTCATTGGGGCAATCCCCAAAAAGGAAGAACTGAAAGAGCAGGCAGAGCCTGTCATGAAGCAGCAGGGAATTAAGAAACAGGAAGGTTAAATAGTAAGATGAAGATACTGGCGATTGCAGATGAAGAATCGAAAGGTTTGTGGGAATATTTTGATAAGAGCAAGCTGGAGGGAGTGGACCTGATTATCTCCTGTGGGGATTTGGATCCTGCCTACCTGACATTTTTGGTGACTATGGCGTCTATCCCAGTGCTTTACGTCCATGGGAACCATGATGGGAAATACGGGAAAACCCCGCCGGATGGCTGCATCTGCATTGAAGACCAGATTTATGTGTACAAGGGCATACGGATACTGGGCCTTGGGGGCTCCATGCGCTACAGTAAGGGGAATTACCAATATACCGAGTGGCAGATGAAGCAGCGGGCGGCAAAGCTCCGGTTCCAGCTGTTCCGGCGGCGGGGGTTTGACATTTTGGTGACCCATGCCCCCGCTTACCAGCTCAACGACGGGCGGGACCTGCCCCATCAGGGCTTTCAGGTGTTCCGCTCCCTTCTAGAGAAATATAAGCCAAAGTTCTTCCTCCATGGGCATGTGCACCTGACTTATGGGGTGAACCATAAGCGGTACGACAAGTATCAGGATACCCATGTGATAAATGCATATGAGAAATGCATCTTTGAGTTCGAGGATGAGAGCCCGGGGGATTCTTTGCAGTGACAGGCCGGAGGAAAGGCGGTGAGGAAGCGTGCGGACAGGAAGGTGGGCTACACCATAACCTCCAACCGGGAAAGCGGCCTTGGAAAGCAGGGGCATTGCAAAGGACAGAATCCGGCACTATGGGTTTGCCTTTGAAGGGAAAAGGGTGCTGATTGGCTAAACTCCTGCCCAAAACCTCATTTGGGGATGTTTTCCTCCTGTTTCCGTTTCAGCCAAGCTTCATCATCTTCGTAGAAAGGCGTCTGCTCCGGAAAAGCCTGCGTAATCTGCTCCTCAATATGGAAGGATTCATCCATGGCGGAGTAGAGAAGGAAATCTGCAGTAAACAGGATGGCCCAGAACCCATGGAAGGGCAGCAAAAGGGAGGACCAAGGAAGGAACAGCACAATGGCTGCCCAGTACAGAAGCTGTAGCATGGCACAGCCCAGTGTTTTCCAGAAGAAGCGGATGATAAACAGCAGGCAGTTCTGGAACCGCTGCTTCCCGGACTGCTCAAACAATGCAATCTGGGGCCAGTACAGGGAGAAGAACATGGTAAGCAGCAGCAGGCCAAACAGGTAAATTGCAACGGTGCCAAGGCTGGGAAGGCGGGAAGCCCACCAGAAGGTCATCAGCATGAACCCGTAAAATCCAAGCAGCAGGCTAAACAGGATGCCGGGGGCAATGGACTGCCTCCAGTTTTGTTTCAGGGCGCGTTTGTAGTTCGCAAGCCAGTTCCCGGGGGCATCCCGCAGGCTCCGGAATACGGCGTCATGCATACAGGATAATGCCGGGCCTGCAACAGCCCCGCCGATGATACATGCCGGGATAAGGACTAAGATGCTGGAGGACAGGAAGGAAAGCAGAACCCCGAAGGCAAGGGGGAAGAACCCCAGCAGGGTCAGCAGGTTTACGGCAAAGAATGACTTGAAGTCACGGCCCAGCAGCTCCCAGTAGCGTTGGGAACCAGAAAGCCGCTGCCCAGTCCCCTCTGGCATATGATAGTTTGGAAATAAATTCACAGTAATCCTTCCTTGATGAAATAAAATAGTTATTTGGTTGCTTAGAGTGTGTTTGAAAAATCTACGATGCCCTGCCAATATGCTGAAAATCAGAAAAACAATGCCATGGTTTGCCTGCTGCAAAGTTACCTATTTGGAGATATAGGAGCAGTGTTCCAAAAAGTTCGCCAGAATCTTGTCCAAATCTTCCGGAAAATCCTCTAGGCAGGTCACTTCCACGCACAGGGAGATGCCGCCAGTGGCAGCAAACGCAGAGATGCCCCGGTCATAAGGGTTATTTTCGCTGGCGCAATGGTAAGTAAGCACGGTGTAAGCCTGCCCGTTGTAAACGGCTTCCTGTTCTTCCAGCACCTCATAATTTTCCTTAGCAGCATTAAGCCAAGTGGCCACGTTTTTCTGGGCAGAAGCGGCATCCTTGGATTCCCCCAGCAGGAGGTAGAGGCTGGCGTCGTATAAATCAGCAGTATCGCCGTCGCTGTTTTCATAAGGCGTGGGATCGCCCATTCCCCAAGATACATAGTAAAGGCCGTCGGCGGCTAAGGCGCTGTTGTCGTCCACTAGGATAAAGCGGCTGTCTGTGTTTTCCACCTCAAGGCTGTGGCCTACTAGGAGATGGGATTTATTTTCCACCGGTTCTTTTTCAAGATTTGGGGAAAGGGCAGAGCAGCCTGGCAGCAGCAATGCAAGGCAAAAGAATAAGATGGCAAATTTTGTTTTCATGAGAAATCCTCCTGTTTTGTTGATGCAGGTTCCGCAAGCAGTTCCCACAATTTCCCGCAGTCCTCAGCGTTCTTGGCCTGGTTTTCCGTGTAAAAGCAGCGCCTCCCAAAATAGAGCGGGGCGAGCAGGCCCTGGCTGTCCCCAGTCACTTCTTCCCCATTTACCATAGTGGAATAGGGACCAAGTTCCATCCCGGAAAGGGCGGGGCAGCCTGCCCACAAGACGGCCTTATCCTCTGTGGAATAATCTGTTTCCTCCGGGCAGCTTCCGTCATGGCAAGCAAGAAGCTGGTAGCTGCGCTGGAACTCATTCTGGGTCGTCCATCAGGAAAAAATAGCTTTCACAGTCTGAAATATCCCCCACCAAGGTAAGCTCAGAGGCATATTCGTAGTAAGCAATTTCTGCATCGTTGCTGTGGTTCCCGCTGATATACTGGTTGACGCTTACTTCCCCGTCCCCATTAAAATCCCATCCCGCAGCGGCAAAGGACTGCTCCAGCGCAGAAACCGTATCCTGCGGAAGGGCTGCCTTCCCAATATAGGCAATCTGGAAATCCGGGGCTTTGTGCCATAGGCCAAGGGCATTCCCAACCACATCGCAGAGGATGGCAAGCAGGACAATGCCGGAAATGACATACCATTTATGGTAATACCACCAGTTTTTCATAAGCGTCACCCCTGTTCTTCGTAAGGCTCCAAGGTAGTCCCGCCGGGGACATAGGTGACAGGGAGGCAGACAAGGGGCGTTTTTGGCATCATGTTTTCCTGAAGGAGAAGCTCCACGCACAGTTCAGCAATGTCCGGTATGGGCTGGAGGATGGTAGAGCAGATATAATGTTCCTCCCCGAATGTATGGACACCGTCAAACCCAATGACCTGCACGTCTTCCGGAACCCTTTGCCCCAGTTTCTTCAGGATGTTTAAGACGGACCAGGCAACCCGGTCTGTGACGCAGAAAATCCCATCGAAGGACAGCTTCCCTTCCTGTATGTGTTCCTTTAGGAACCGTTCGAATTCATCAAAGGAATCCCCATCATTCAATATTTTCATCTCATAGGAAAGGCTCCGGGCAAGGCAGCCGTTTTCAAAGCCGGATTTCCGCTTGTTCGGCTCATTGCTCAAGGAAGATCCAGTGCGCAGGAAAGCAACATGTTTGCATCCCAAGTCTGCCAATTTTTCTGCGGCAAGCTGCCCGCCGGCAAAATTGTCGCTGGCTACGCAGGGGATTTTTACCCCCATGGAACGGTCGATGGATACAAAAGGCGTATGTTCCTCTATCTTAAGATCGGGGTTGTAGGTCAGCCCGATAATCCCATCCACCTTGTTTTGCTGTGCCATTGTGACATATTCCTGTTCTAGGTTGGAGTCGAAGTCGGTACAGCAGAGCAGCATCCGGTAATTCCGTTTCAAAAGCGCCATATTGATATAATAGGTAATGGATGCGAAGAAAGGGTCCTTGGTATTGGGGATCAAAAGGGCGGCAGTATAGGTTTTGTTTGCCTTAAGGCCTTGGGCATAGCTGTTGACTTGGTAGTTCAGCTTGCGGATGGCATCTTCCACCCGGAGCCGGTAGGATTCGCCCACTGGAAGGCCATTGACTACCTTGGACACGGTGCCAAGGGCCACCCCGGCCTCCCTCGCAACATCTTTCATGGTGGGAGCGGAATTTTCTTTTTTCATCGCTTCAGCCTCCTTACAGATATCAATGGAACAGCCAAAAACCCAAAGGAACCGTAGCGGCTGTTTCATCTGCGTTTCATTTTCTATTGCCATTATACTGGAATGATTTTGAATTGTAAAGAGGTTTGAAAAAGAAATTTCATGAAATGTTACATGAAACAATAAAACTGGAAAAATGTACAAAAACAATAAAATTTATTTGTAAAAATTGACGAAAAGTGGAGAAGTAACCAAGAAACAATAGGGAAAACATTGACTTAGCCAAGAAAAATGATATATTCCAATCACCAGATAAAATAACGTTTCACGAAAATGCGCGCATATATGGAACGGAAAACGACAGAAAAAAGAGTGTGTTTCATGAAATCTTACTGTCTGAAAAAGGAAGGAGAGTAAATTATGAAGAACCAAAAATCAGCAGTTGCACTGCAAGGCAGGCCGCTGAAGAAACGTTTGCTGGATAACTGGCAGCTCTATGCGATGCTCCTGATCCCAATCGTGCTGACGATTATCTACAAGTACCTCCCTATGTATGGCATACAGATTGCCTTCCGGGATTATAAGGCAAGCCGGGGGATGTTTGGGAGCGAATGGGTTGGGCTGAAATGGTTTGAGCGTTTCTTCTCTGCGCCAACCTGTGTGCGTATGCTGAAAAATACGATACTGCTCAGCTTTTACAGCCTGCTGTGGAGCTTCCCGATTCCCATTATCCTTGCGCTGATGCTGAATCAGGTGAGGTTCCAGCGTTTTAAGCGGACGACCCAGACAGTGCTGTATGCGCCCCATTTTATTTCCACCATGGTTATCTGCGGTATGATCCGTATCTTCTTAAGCCCTTCCGGCGGCTTAATTAACCTGCTGCTTGGAAGCAGTGTTGACTTCCTGACAGAATCCTCTGCCTTCCGTACCATTTACATAGCCTCCGGCATCTGGCAGGATGCAGGCTGGGGGATCATTGTTTATATGGCAACGCTGTCCAACGTTGACACGTCCTTATATGAAGCTGCAAAGGTGGACGGCGCATCCTTGTTCCAGAGGATTCTCCATATTGACATACCGGAACTGCGGTCCATCATGGTGCTGAACCTGATTATGAGCGCGGGCGGCCTGATGAATGTAGGGTTTGAGAAAGTATGGCTCTTGCAGACGGACTTGAATAAGGCTACAAGCGACGTGATTGCCGTGTATGTTTACCAACAAGGTATTGAAAATGCCAAATATAGTTACTCTACGGCGGTGGGCCTGTTTAACACAGCCGTCAATATCGTTTTGCTGATTGCAGTCAATAAGATAGCCAGCAAGATATCCGAAGATACAAGTTTTGTTTAGGAGGTGCGGTATGAAAGCGAATACAAAGTCTGGAAAGCTGTCAGGGTTTTCAGAAAGGACCAGCGATATCATCCTGGTGGTGATTTGCGCGGTAATCCTGCTGATTGTTGCATATCCCCTGTATTATGTGCTGGTTGCTTCTGTTTCGGACCCATATGATGTATATGCAGGGAAAACCTTCCTCCTGCCAAGCCAGTTTACGCTGGACGGGTACAAATCGGTATTTGCAGACCCGAATATACTGACTGGTATCCTAAACAGCTTCAAATACACGATTGTCGGTACAGTATTTTCCGTTATCGTGCTTTATCTGGCGGCATATCCCCTTAGCGTGAAGGATTTGCCCGGCAGGAAGTTCTTAAGTATTTTCTTTATCGTCACTATGTATTTTGGCGGCGGCCTGGTCCCTACCTATTTAATTGTAAAGGATACGGGATTAATCAATAACATGTGGGCGCTGTTCCTTCCGGGAGGCGTTGCCGTGGGGAACATGATTATTGTAAGGAACTTTTTTGAAAACAGCATCCCAAAAGAAATGATAGAGGCTGCGGAAATCGATGGCGCTTCCAAATGGACCACATTTATCCGCATCGTAGTGCCTTTGAGCCGTTCCATCATGGCAGTTATGGTGGTGTTTTCCATGGTGGCTTACTGGAATGACTGGTTTACGTCCATGATTTACCTGCCTTCGCCGGAAAAAGCCCCGCTTCCATTGGTGCTGCGGAATATCCTGATTAAGAGTTCTGCCAGCGCCAGCCAGGCAAGCACTGTGTCAGGCGGCTATGCGGAACTGAACAAGATGACGGAAATGATTAAGTTTTCTTCCATTATCATTGCGGCAGCCCCGATGCTGGTTATTTATCCTTTTGTCCAGAAATACTTTGAAAAGGGATTTATGGCAGGTGCAGTAAAAGGCTGATGTTGTGGCTGCTGCCCGTTTTCGGGCTGGATGCAGATGCCAGGTCCGGCCGCAGGGGGCGGGCAGCGGCATATTGTAGAAAGGAAGTCATATTATGAGAAAAAAAGGATTGTGGAAAAGGCTTGTGTCGTGTATGATAGTTGCAGGGCTTGGGCTGTCGGCGGCAGCATGTGGCAATGACTATGGCAATCATGAAAAAGGGGTTGCCAATACGGATGTTTCCCAGACGGAGTTCTTCATTATGGGAGGGATGGGCGCCTTGAGCACAAGCTACGACAAGAAAGACGTGTTAAACCAGCTTCAGGAAGAAACGGGAATCCATATTGACTGGAATACCATGAGCGAATCCTTAGGCGAGCAAGTCAACATCCGTATCGCCGGCGGCGACTTGCCGGATGCTTTTATAGGCGTAGGGTTCAGCAATTATGATATTTCACGGTATGGGGATGACGGCACGTTTATTGACCTGACCCCTTACCTGACAGAAGAATATATGCCGAATTTAACGAAAATCCTTGAGGAAAACCCAGATATCCGCAAAGCCATTACCATGGATGACGGGTATATCTACGGCCTTCCGGCCGGGGAGCGCATGGGGACCGCCGGGATTGGCGCAGAAGAAGACTACAGCATTTTCAGCATCCCCCAGTATTCCATGATTAACAAAGCGTGGCTGGACGATTTAGGGCTGGAGGTGCCCACTACGCTGGATGAGCTCCATACGGCATTGAAGGCATTTAAAGACAATGACATGAGCGCAAAATACTATGGGAATGCGCCGGGGAGCACGATTCCCATGAGCACGGGTTTTGACCAGTGGTGCTGGGGACAGAACATCTTTTATGCAGGGTTCGGCTTCACCAACTGGCCCAATGACGTGTGCAATGACTTGGTGCTGAGGGACGATGGGAAAGTGGAGTTTGTATGCACCACGGACAATTACCGGGACGCCCTGACGTATTTCCATGACTGGTATGCAGAAGGGCTGATGGATGTTGAGATGTTCAGCCAAGATGACACGCAGTTGATTTCCAAATGCTCCCAGGGCTATGTAGGCGTTTCCGCTTGGTGGTATATTCAAGAGCTGATGGGGGATTATGCCAAGGATTATGTGTTCCTGCCTATCCTTGACGGGCCTGACGGCATCCACAATGTAACGCTGCGTACTGGAGGCCCTACCAACAGCGGGCAGCTGAACATTACGAAGGCATGCAAAAGCCCGGCGAACCTGCTGAAGTTTTTTGACAGATGGTATGAGCCGGAAATCGTCATGCAGCTCCATTACGGCCCCATTGGGACATATTTTACGGAAAAGGATGAGAATGGCGTCTGGCTGAGCATTACCGATGAAGATTCTAAGGAGAAGTTCGGGAAAGGTTCCGGGGAGCTGCGCGGGGAGCAGGAGGTCTATGGGCCGAAGCTTATCTTAAGCGATTATTACCTGAGCACCTTTAAGATGGAGGACCGTGCCATTGAAAGGCTGACAGACCTGAACGAATACTGGCTGCCATATGTGGACAGCAAGACAGATTACCCTGTTGACTGCGTGTTCACTGGGGAGGAGCTGGATGACATTGACTGGTACAAGGCGGATTTTGAAAGCGCTGTTTCTGAACAGGAAGGGCTATGGATTAAAAATGGCGGGCCCACAGATGAAGAGTGGGAAAGCTATATTGTGAACCTGAGGGATAAATGCGGCATGGATAAGCTGCTGAAGGTCTATCAGGAGGCATACGACCGGTATGCCGGGGCAGAGAGTGAAAAATAGGAAATAAATACAGGAGGGTTTCAAAGGTATGAGCCAGACTTTGCGTGATGCACGGAGATATGAGGAAATAACAGAGAGGAAAATAGAAGCGGAAGAGAAGCCGGGATTCCATTTAGCGGCACGGGTTGGGTGGATGAACGACCCTAATGGGTTTTCCTTTTACCAAGGGAAATACCATCTGTTTTACCAGTACCATCCCTTCAATTCCCACTGGGGCCCCATGCACTGGAGCCATGCAGTCAGTGATGACCTGCTGCACTGGGAGTATCTTCCGGCAGCCTTGGCTCCGGATACGGTATATGACGAAGCGGGGTGCTTTTCCGGGAGCGCAGTGGAGCTTGCGGATGGCAGGCAGCTTCTGATGTACACAGGGGTGCATAAGGAAGTGCAGGAAGACGGCGGTGTCCGTGAGGTGCAGGCCCAGTGCATCGCCATTGGGGATGGAAGGGACTATGAGAAGTATCAGGGGAACCCGGTGCTGGATGAAAAGGACCTTCCAGACGGCGGCAGCAAATATGATTTCAGGGACCCTAAAATGTGGAAAGCGCCGGACGGGACCTTCCGCTGCGTGGTGGGGAACTGCGCGCCGGAGAGGGATGGGCAGATTCTGCTGTACAGCAGCAAGGACGGGCTGGACTGGAAGTATGAGAAAATCTTGGCAGCCAACCATGGGCGTTTTGGCAAGGCATGGGAGTGCCCGGATTTCTTTGAACTGGACGGGAAGCAGGTGCTGCTTACAAGCCCCATGGATATGCTTCCGCAAGGTCTGGAGTACCATAATGGCAACGGAACCCTCTGTTTGATTGGTACTTATGATGAAACGGAAGAAGTTTTTGTGGAGGAGCAGGATCAGGCCATTGATTACGGCATTGACTTCTATGCGCCCCAGACCCTTCTGGCTCCGGATGGCAGGAGGATTATGGTTGGCTGGATGCAGAACTGGGACACCTGCAACCTCCATTCGCCGGAGCGGCCGTGGTTTGGGCAGATGAGCCTGCCAAGGGAACTCTCCATCGTAAACGGAAGGCTCATCCAGAAACCCATCCGGGAGCTGGAAGGCCTTCGCGGGGAAGAAGTCAGGCATGAAAATGTTACCTTTTCCGGGCTTACAAGGCTGGACGGAATCCGGGGGCGGAAAATTGACATGGAACTGTCCATCCGCCCTCTGGATGAAGAGAACATGTACCGGAAATTTGCAGTCCGGTTTGCCCAGAACGGCACTTACCACACTGCGGTAAGCTTCCGCCCCTTGGAATCCATCGTGAAAATAGACCGGAAATTTTCAGGGAGCAGAAGGGCAATCATCCACCAGCGGCGCAGCCGGGTAGCCAGCAGGAATGGGGAAGTCAAGCTGCGGATTATCTTGGATATGTTCAGCGTGGAAGTATTTGTGAATGATGGGGAGCATGTGCTGTCGGCAACTATGTATACAGAGAGAGAAGCAGACGGCATTTCTTTCCTTGTGGACGGCGTGGCTACCATGGACGTGGTGAAATATGACTTGGCTTAAAAAGCTTTTTATGGCAATAGGCTTACAGATGGAGGGAGAGAAATGAAAGGGTCAGATGTAACGGCATTAGGGGAACTGCTGATTGATTTTATCCAGAATGACGAGAGTAAGCAGGGCAACCCAATCTTTGAGGCAAACCCCGGCGGGGCGCCCTGCAATGTGCTGGCAATGCTGGCCGGGCTGGGGCACAAGGTATCCTTTATTGGAAAGGTAGGGAAGGATTCCTTCGGAAGCTGGCTTAGGGATGTCATCAAGGATGTGGGGATTTGCGCGGATTACCTGTGCATGGATGATAAAGTACATACAACATTGGCATTAGTGCATACGTTTCCGGATGGGGACAGGGATTTTTCCTTCTACCGGAACCCTGGGGCCGATATGATGCTGACAGAGGCAGAAGTGCCGGAGGATGCAATCCGGGATTCTAAAATTTTCCATTTCGGCACCTTGTCCATGACCCATGGGGGCGTGCGGGAAGCAACCAAAAAAGCCGTCCGCATTGCAAAAGAAAGCGGCGCGCTGGTTTCCTTTGACCCGAACCTGCGCCCGCCCCTGTGGGAAACGCTGGATGACGCCAAGGAACAGGTGCTCTATGGCCTTAGCCAATGCGACATCTTGAAGATTTCAGATAATGAAATCCAGTGGCTGTCCGGGGAAGAGGATTTTACGGAAGGGGTACGCTGGATCCGGGAACGGTTCCAGATTCCGCTGATTCTGGTTTCCATGGGCAAGGCAGGGAGCCGGGCATATTATCAAGGGGAACTGGTGGAAGCGGCGCCATTTTTGCAGGAACATACCATTGAAACCACAGGCGCAGGGGATACTTTCTGCGGGTGTGTCCTGCATTATGTCCTAGAACACGGGTTGGAAGGGCTTACAAAAGAAGGTTTGATGGAAATGCTTACCTTTGCCAACAGCGCAGCTTCCTTGGTTACGACCCGGAAGGGGGCATTGCGTGTGATGCCGTCTAAGGAAGAGGTTTTACATAATATGTCCCTGCGCAGATAAGGCTGTGTGCGCAGGGCGCAGGGAGCCATAGGCAGGGGCGGAGTATCGGAAACGGCAAAGCGGCAGACCGGTAAAATGGTTTGCTGCTTTGCCGTTTTTGTTATTGCAGTGACGTAGTTTTGCCGTTGCTGGCTTTTCAGGGATGCTTTGTGGTATGTTTTTTCACCAGCTCATTCGGCACAATTGTTTCGCATGGGATGTAATTGTCGAACCCGGCAGAAACCCTTGCTAATGAATCGGCAGCAGATTTTGAGAAGGAAACAGGATGTAAAGTGGTGGTAGACGCAATCGCTTACACGGGCATGTATGATAAGCTTTCCACAGAAATTAAGGCAGGGGAAGCCACCCATGACGTTGGATGCTTGGATGTGGTGTGGCTTGCCGCATTCAAAGACGCCATAGAGCCGGTTATGGATGCTGATACATCCGATAGGAAGGACCTGATTCCTGAGGACAAAGTTCCGAAGACATGGGAGGAGTACCGGGCCCTAGAGCGTGTCTGAAAATTCATTCCCGCCATCTGCATCCCCTAATTTGCGGCATATTTCTGCCAAATTCAGTCAACGTAGCCCGCTACGCCTCCTTCATTTGGCAAAAATCTCCCACAAATTGTAGAATACATCTGTCAGAAAGCAATTTTCAGACACGCTCTAGCGGAGGAACTGGCTGCGGATGGCATGTATGGGACGACGGTATTTGGGAGCGGTTCCGACGCGGTCTGTGTGAAACAGGCGGATTTCTTCAAGGCTTCCTTCCACGCTTTGGAAGGCTGCTTTTACAAGCTCTGCCGTTTTATGTTCCCCCGCGCTGTATCCTATGATTTCCCGGTTAAAGAGGCCAACAAGTACACATATGTAGTTCCAGCGTGTACCTACCCTTACATACGTGCTCTGGCTCATCGGGCTTTTGTTTTGCTCCGTAATAATAAGGGCTTCTGTTTACCTGTAGGACGCGGCACATTGCTGATACAGAGTATTTGTGGGCGTTTGCCTTGAACACATTTACTTCCGTCCTAAGATCAGCGCCGCTTGTTTTAAAATGTCGTTCTCCATCTTAAGCTGCTTGTTTTCCTTACGGAGTTTTAGCAGTTCTTCCTGCTCTGGGGTGCGGTTGTCCTTTTCGTGGAAAGAGTCGGAGTGTTCCGCCTGCTTTACCCATTTGTCAAACAGGGAATGGGCAATATCGTATTCCCGGCAGATGTCACATCTGCGTTTGCCAGAATGGTATAAATCTACCAGTTGCTGCTTAAATCCATCTGTGTACTTACGGGGTTTTCTTTTCTGTTTTGTTTCGGTCATATTGATTGCTCCTTTGCTTATTGGTTTTATACTATATGACCTTAAAAAATCTGTCCAGTTTATTGTAGCCTATCCAACAAAGGCAGGTACCATTTCTTCTTCCAGTTCAACCCATATTATGGGTTCTGGGATTATATGCATTGGGGCCATGCGGTGAGCAGGGATATACTCCATTGGGAATACCTTCCCCTTGCGCTTGCGCCCAGCGAAAGCTATGACGACCATATGCGCGGCGGATGCTTTTCGGGGAGCGCCATTGCGCATGAGGGCAAATTGTTCCTGATGTTTACGGGAACGGCGAAGGAAGAAAACGGATTTGTGCAGACCCAGTGCATCGCATATAGCGAGGATGGAATCCATTTCGAAAAATATGGAGGGAACCCGGTATTGGCTGCGCCGGAAGGCATTTTGCCAGATCAATTCCGGGACCCGAAGGTATGGGAGCATGAGGGCATGTATTACATGGTATGCGGCGGAAGCTGCGGCCGGAACGGCCAAGCGCTTCTTTACCGCTCCAAAGACATGTTCCACTGGACATTTTTCAATGTGCTGGCAGAAAGCCGCGGGGAGTGGGGGTATATGTGGGAATGTACGGACTTTTTCCCAATGGGCGGCAAATATGTCCTGATATTTTCCCCCATGGGTGCAGGGGAACATACGGCGGTGTACATGGTGGGTGATTTCGATTATGGGACGGGCAAGTTCTGTTCCCACATAAATGGGGAAATTGACTGGGGGTTCGATTATTATGCGCCCCAGTCCTTCCAAACGCCCGACGGAAGAAGGATTATCGTCGGGTGGGCCAATGGGTGGGAATGGATGCCTTCATGGAAGGATTGGGGGCCAACATATAAGGAAAGCTGGTGCGGCTTTTTCAATGTTCCCCGGGAAGTGCGCATGATGGAGGATGGCACATTGCAGTTCCCACCAGTGAAAGAATTAGAAGATTTGTCACAGAACCCACGGCATGAGAGCGCATTTGCGGTAACGGAAGAAGAAAAGAAACTGGATGTACACATCCTCTCCGACCAGAGTTCCCTTGAAATCTTTGTGGATCGGTACCAGAATAACCATTCGAATAACATATATGCGGGAAATGCGCAGAACCAGTTATAGGTCCGCGCATATGGCGGCATGGCATTGATACGGGAATATGAATCCTATGGGATGGCGGATTGCTTTCGCCATAGCGGAAAAAAGTGTAAAAAAGCAGGCAGGCAGATTCCGATGATCGGGAAGGAGGGAAACCGGGCGCTGTCATCTACATCCCGCCAGGTGATTACCATCTTACGACACAGGCGGTAATTGATGCCAGCTATCTGAAAATCATGGGTTCTGGGCATGGCTTTACATCTTCCAGCATCCGTTTTAACCTTCCGGAAAATGAATGGGCGGACTGCCATGAATTGTGGCCGGGAGGGAGCCGTATCCTTGTAGACCTTCTCCCGGCGCCGGAGGGTGAGGAATGGAAAGGGGCAGTATTTTATGTGAACCGCAGCGGGAATCCCAGAATCAGCTCGGTAGAGTTTTCCGGTTTTTGCATAGATGGCCTGCATTTTACAGAGGATGGATCGGAGGAAGCAAATCCAGAGAATACATACACTATTGGATGACCTGTATGGGCTTCTGTATGTTGAAGGCAACGACAATACGATAACAGCCAACCACATTTCGGAAGTGATGAATCAGGAATATATTAAGCCCTGCGGTGAGGTTCCGGTGGTGATACATGTTGTTTCCGGGAAGGGGAACTATATTTCTGGCAACCATATTGTTGCCAATGCAGAAGCGCCGGAGGCGGCAGAAGCTAAGTATGGTTCCTGCTTCTCCATGCAGGTGGATGCGCTGCTGTCAGTGAGGGAACTAGAACCCCTTCCAGTGGTAACTGTGCTGGTGGAGGAAGGGGCAGCCCAGCCTTTGCTATTAGTTATCGCCATAATGGGAACGGCATTGGGCAATTTCAATCTGCCCATTGGCGATACGGTAAATAAGCCTGTTTGTGCCATCAATCCGGCGGCTCCACCATCCAGGGAACTTACCCTTTAGGGGTTCAGGCTTTCCGATCCCCTCATACCCATTTCGGTTAATATCTTGCAACAGTTGATTGATGCGCTTTAACGTTTTTCGATCTTGTGTCTGCCAGTAAATATAATCTTCCCATGCCTCATCTTGCCATATTTTATTCATCATCAGCCTCAATCAATTCATGTGCCTGCCCTTTGCCAGCTTCAAGGTCGGCAATTGCCTTCTGCAAATGATGTTGGTTTTCCTCGCTGTAAAAAGGGTCGGCTGTAATTTCAAATGGGATTTTATTTTGCCGCACAACAGCCTTGGTGAACATTGTAATGGCAGTTGTCATATTCAAGCCCATATCAGCAAATAGAAGTTCTGCTTGTTTCTTTAGGTTTTCATCCATTCGGATGGTAACGCTTGTAGTTGCCATAAAATCAGCTCCTTTCGTACATTCAACATAACACAATGAAATATATCTGTCAATACATAGTATGTACAAAAAATTTTGCTTGCAAAATACCCCTATAGGGTATATAATGTCCAAGGGAAGGAGGAATGATAGTGTCAGAAGAACAAGAAAAGCAGCCATGCAGCTGCCACAGGACCAAGGAACGGCCGGAAAAGGAATACAAGGATTTAATCAACCGCCTAAGCCGGATCGAGGGCCAGATACGGGGCATCAAAAAGATGGTGGAAAAAGATACCTACTGCCCGGACATACTGATACAGGTAGCCGCAGCCAACGCAGCCTTAAACAGCTTTAATAAGGTCTTGCTGGCAGAGCATATCAAGACCTGCGTCACCAACGATATCCGGGAAGGGAAGGAGGAAACCGTAGATGAACTGTTGGAAACACTAAAGAAACTGATGAAATAGCAGAAAAACAGAAGCAATTAGCCGGAAAAGGAAATCATATAGAGAACAGAGGTGGTACAATGGAACAGTATACCGTAACCGGGATGAGCTGTGCCGCATGCAGCGCCCGGGTGGAAAAAGCAGTGTCCCAGTTAGAGGGCGTCACTTCCTGCTCCGTCAGCCTGCTTACCAACTCCATGGGAGTGGAGGGGGCAGCGTCTGAACAGGAAATTATCAAAGCCGTGGAGCAGGCCGGATACGGCGCAGCCAAAAAAGGCGCGGCAAAGCAGGGCAGCGCGGCGGGGGATGCAGACAGCTTGCTGAAAGACAGGGAAACGCCCCTGTTAAAGCAAAGGTTGTTTTCCTCCCTTGGTTTTTTAGCTGTGCTGATGTATTTTTCCATGGGGGCAATGATGTGGGGCTGGCCGGTGCCTTCCTTTTTGGCAGGGAACCATGTGGCTATGGGGCTGCTGCAGCTTTTGCTGACTGTGGCAATTATGGTGGTGAACCAGAAATTTTTTGTAAGCGGCATAAAAAGCCTTCTGCACAAATCCCCAAATATGGATACGCTGGTAGCGTTAGGCTCCGGCGCAGCCTTTGGGTACAGCACATACGCCCTGTTTGCCATGACGGATGCCCAGATGGAAGGGGATATGGCAAAGGTGATGGCGTACATGCATGAATTCTATTTTGAATCCGCTGCCATGATACTGACGCTGATTACTGTAGGGAAAATGTTAGAAGCCCGTTCCAAAGGCAGGACGACAGACGCGTTAAAAAGCCTGATGAAGCTTGCCCCAAAGACGGCGACTGTCCTGAAAGACGGGAAAGAAACGGAAGTTTCCATTGAACAGGTGAAAAAAGGCGATATTTTCGTAGTGCGCCCCGGGGAGCATATCCCAGTGGACGGGATTGTGCTGGAAGGTTCCAGCGCAGTCAACGAAGCAGCGCTGACTGGGGAGAGCATCCCCTGTGACAAAACCGTAGGGGATGCAGTTTCAGCGGCTACCTCCAACCAGTCCGGGTTCCTGAAATGCGAAGCGGCAAGGGTAGGGGAAGACACCACCCTGTCCCAGATTATCCAGATGGTAAGCGACGCCGCAGCCACCAAAGCCCCGATTGCCAAGGTGGCGGACCGGGTATCTTATATTTTCGTCCCGTCTGTCATAGGGATTGCCGCAGTTACCATGCTGGCATGGCTCCTGGCAGGGGAATCCGCGGGATTTGCGCTGGCACGGGGCATTTCCGTCCTTGTCATTAGCTGCCCCTGCGCCTTAGGGTTGGCAACCCCGGTAGCCATTATGGTTGGGAATGGGATGGGGGCAAAAAACGGGATTATGTTTAAGACGGCAGTTTCTTTGGAAGAAACCGGAAAAATGGAGATTGTGGCTTTGGATAAGACGGGGACAATCACCAATGGGGAGCCAAAAGTCACGGACATAATGCCTGCAGAGGGCATCCTGGAGCGGGAGCTGCTGGAACTGGCGGCTTCGCTGGAGCAAAAAAGTGAGCACCCTCTGGCAAAAGCTGTTTTGGAATATGCCAAGGGACAGGGCATAGGGCTGTCTGAGGTTTCCGAGTTTCAGGCCTTGCCCGGAAACGGCCTTTCCGGAAGCTGGAAAGGGGCAGAGGTAAGCGGCGGCAATTTTAACTTTATCAGCAGCCGCGCCGGGGTCCCAGCAGCCATGAAATCCAGGTCCGAGCAGTTGGCGGAAGAAGGGAAAACCCCACTCTTTTTCGCTAAGGGCGGCCAGATGGCAGGCATGATAGCCGTGGCGGACGTCATGAAGGAAGACAGCGCAGAAGCCATCCGGGAACTAAAAGGAATGGGCATCCATGTGGTAATGCTGACGGGGGACAATGAACGGACTGCCAATGCCATCGGCCGTCAGGCCGGGGTAGACGAGGTGGTTGCCGGGGTCTTGCCGGACGGGAAGGAAAGCGTAATACGCTCCTTACAGGAAAAAGGCAAGGTAGCCATGGTAGGGGACGGCATCAACGACGCCCCTGCGCTGACACGGGCAGATATGGGCATTGCCATTGGGGCAGGCACAGACATAGCCATAGATGCGGCGGACATAGTGCTGATGAAAAGCCGATTAAGCGACGTCCCTGCAGCCATACGCTTAAGCCGTTCTGCCTTAAGGAATATCCATGAAAATTTGTTTTGGGCCTTTATCTACAATATTATAGGGATACCCTTAGCAGCCGGCGTCTGGATCCCCCTGTTTGGCTGGCAGCTGAACCCGATGTTCGGCGCTGCAGCCATGAGCCTTTCCAGTTTCTGTGTAGTAACAAATGCCTTGCGCCTGAACATGCTGGATATTCACAGCAGCAAAAAGGATAAACCCCTGAAAAAGAAAGCGACCCATAACAGCAGCCGGCATACTACAATGGAACGGCAGCCCGCTATTCAGAATAACAGCAAAATTCCACCCAAAAACACTATAAAGGAGGATATTACAATGAAAAAAACTATGAAAATCGAAGGCATGATGTGCGGCCACTGCGAAGCAGCAGTTAAGAAATGCCTGGAAGCATTTGAAGAAGTGACAGAGGCAGTAGTCAGCCACGAAGCTGGTACGGCAACCATTGAACTGAATGGGGAACTTCCGGACGAAACCCTCAAAAAAGCTGTAGAGGACAAAGACTATAAGGTGCTCTCTATCCAGTAATGCTTAAGTTTCCCTATTTTTGTTAAAACTGCACAAAAATGCCACCGCGGCGGCTTGTACTTTTCTACAAAAATAATTTTTCTCCCCAAAAGCCCCTGACAAATATTTCTAAAAGTAGTATAATAGTACTATAAATAAAACAAGCAAGGGGTGAAAAGATGAAATCATTGGTCAATGAAACCGTTTCCCATAATAAATTTGGGGAGGGGACAATCGTAGAAGAAACAGCCTTGAAAATCTGGGTGCAGTTCTCCGGGACACAAGAGCCGAAAATTTTTGCTTTTCCCATTGCTTTTGAGAAATTCCTTGTATTGCAGGACGCGGGCCTGCAGGAGGAATGCAGGAAGCTGGCGGAGCAGAAACGGAAGGAACTGGACCAGAAGGAGGCAGAGCGGGTTGCCGGCATCCGGCGCATTGTAGCCGAGAAACGGCGGGAGCGCATGGAAGCGGCAAAACAGAAGAAGAAAAAGACAGCAAAGAAAGGGTGATGGGGCTATTCCATCACCCTTTCCAGTTTTTCTATAGGAAAGACCTTGTCATGCTAAAGGGTGAAAGTATCTTCCTATAGAAGAACAAATAATATGCGCAGGATCTGCCCCAGCGAAGCGAGGGTACTCGCACAATAGGTAAAATATTGCTTCGCAATTGTGCTCGGCGCGCAAAGGTCCTAAGCGCCAGTGGCGCTTGTTTAGGACGGACCGAAACGGAGTGTAGACGCCAAGCCCCTCATGAGTGAGGGCTTAGGGGAGTTGAAGTAGGTTTGCCCACTTTGTTCAGCCCAATTAGCAGCAGGAAAATTTATTAGATTCAGTTACAAAAGCGTATATTTATGCAAATAAAATAGTGTTTTTTATAATTTTCAGAAAAAATAAGCAAAATATAGAAAAAAATACCACTATTTTTTCGCATATTTTATGATGTAATTTAAAAAAAATGTGATACAATAAACAGTAGTGACGCTTAATAAACTGGGGAGGTTCGTATATGGAAGATAATACAGCCAGCGGATTACGGGAACAGCAGTTAAGGAGCAAACGGATACGGAAGATAAAATCAGCCATAATCACAGGGATGGCAGCCTGGATTCTGGTGTCAAGCATACTGACGGTTACGCTATTGGTAAAACTGTTCCGTATGGAACGCAGACTGGACAAGCTTGCTCAGTCGGTTATTTCCGTGGAGCAGGTAGTGGAAAATGTAAATGAGAAAGGTGCAGCATCCCCTGACGGGAACGCAGGGACCCATGGCACAGTGCAGGAAACTACGGATAATATACTGAAGGAAGGGGAAACCCAGAAAGTATACCTGACCTTTGACGACGGCCCAAGCGAAAATACGGCCAAAATCCTTGACATCCTGAAGGAAAAGGGCGTCAAGGCGACCTTTTTTGTGATTGGGCAGGAGGATGAAAGGTCCAAAGAATTGTACCAGCGGATTGTGGCAGAGGGACATACGCTTGGTATGCATTCTTTTTCACATAAATACAGCGTGATTTATGAGTCGCTGGAAGCATTTTCAGAAGATGTGGCGCACCTGCAGTCCTATTTGGCAGAGGTGACAGGCATAACCCCAGAAATCATGCGGTTCCCGGGCGGAAGCCGCAATCAGGTGAGCAATACGGATATGACGGAATTTATCCGCTTCCTAAATGAGAAAGGGATTGTGTACTACGACTGGAACGTGGCAAGCGGTGATGCAACGAGCCAGGCATACACGCCGGACGAGTTAGTCGAGAATGTTATGAACGATGTGGGCAGGTTTGAAACATCCATTGTATTGATGCACGACGCATCGAATAAATCAAGCACAGTGGAAGCGCTTGGACCAATGATTGAAAAATTGCAGGAGATGGGCGCAGAGCTGCTCCCGATTGATGAAGACACAACGCCAATCCAGCAGATACCGGCAGACAGCGTGGAATAAGCTGGCCGCCCAGAGCGGCAGAAGGGCGAAAGAAAACATTATGGAGGTACATACATGAGTTTTTTTAAGGATTTCAAAGAAGATTTGTCCCAGGCGGTGAATGAGCTGCTCCCGGGAGAAGAAATGAAGACAGCGGTTCCCGGCCAGCCAGAGTTAGTGGTGAACACCCTGGAACAGGAAGTGGATGTGGAATCAGAGCTTAAGAAGCTGGAAGGATTGTTTGAAAAAGTAGAAGGGAATTCGGCGAAACGGCCAGAACGGCCAGCGGCGTCCGCGCCCGTACAGCGGCCAGTTGCCCCTATAGAACGGGAACAGCCAAAGCCGGCGCCTGAGCCAGTGAAGCCGATACAGGAAACAATGCAAACTGAAATAAAAGAAGAACTTGTGGCAGCAGAGCCAGAACATAAGGAGGAAAACGTAGTGAGTACAGAAGCAGTTATGAATGAAGAAAACATGGCAAATGAAGGAACAGATACCATCACGCAGGAGGTAGTGGAAGTTAGCCCGGTTGCAGGCCTGCCAAAAGAAATCTCTGATGAAGTTACCGTAATTACAGAAGGGACTTCCTTAAAAGGTGATTTGGAATCCATCGGCTCTTTTGAGTTGAGGGGAAAAATTGACGGCAATGTGCGCTGCAACGGCAAGGTTACCATTACCGGGACCCTGAAAGGGAATGCAGAAGCATCCGAATTCTTTGCAGACGCTGCAAAGGTGGAAGGTGAAATTTCTACCAGCGGGACGGTTAAGATTGGCCTTGGTTCCGTGGTAGTTGGGAATATCACAGCAACCAGCGCAGTTATCGCAGGGGCAATCAAGGGCGATATCGATGTGCAGGGGCCAGTAGTGGTAGACACCTCCGCAGTCGTAATGGGGAATATCAAGTCACGTTCTGTACAGATTAACAACGGCGCAGTAATCGAAGGTTTCTGCTCCCAGTGCTATGCAGATGTGAATATGGAAACTTTTTTTGAAAAATAAGAAAGGCAGACCATGAAAAGAATATTATTGAAATTAAGCGGGGAAGCGCTGGCAGGAGAAAAGCATACGGGGTTTGACGAGGCCACAGTCACTGTGGTAGCCAATCAGGTGAAGCAGCTTGTGGACGGCGGCGTGGAAGTGGGGATCGTGATTGGCGGCGGCAATTTTTGGCGCGGAAGGACCAGCGAAACCATCGACCGCACGAAGGCAGACCAAATAGGGATGCTTGCTACCGTGATGAACTGTATTTATGTATCCGAAATTTTCCGCTCCGTAGGGATGATGACGCAGGTCTTAACGCCATTTTCCTGCGGTTCCTTTACAAAGCTGTTTTCCAAGGACAGGGCGAATAAATATTTTGCCAAAGGGATGGTCTGCTTTTTTGCAGGCGGGACAGGGCATCCGTATTTTTCCACGGATACTGCCACCGTCCTGCGGGCAGTGGAGATTGAAGCAGAAGGGATTTTTCTGGCAAAGGCCATTGACGGGGTATATGACAGCGACCCGAAGCTGAACCCGGCGGCGAAAAAGTATGATGAAATAACTATACAGGAAGTGATAAGCCAGAAGCTTGCAGTTATCGACCTGACAGCCTCCATCCTGTGCATGGAAAACAAGATGCCGATGTATGTCTTTGGCCTGAATGGGGAAGACAGCATTGCCAGGGCAGTAAACGGGGAATTTTCCGGGACGAAAGTTACAGTCTGACTTTGTTGCCCGTAAGCAAGGCGGCTTGCTGTCCTGTCCAGGAAACAGCAGGCTTTTTTGCAGGTAAATATGCGTATGCATATCAATTGGGAGGGTTTTAGTATGGATGAGAGATTACAGAAATATGACAATAAAATGCAGAAATCATTTGACAACTTGTTAGAGGAGTTTGGTTCCATCCGTGCAGGGCGCGCCAACCCCCATGTGCTGGACAAGCTGAAAGTGGATTACTACGGGACGCCTACCGGGCTCCAGCAGGTGGCTAATATTTCAGTCCCGGAGCCAAGGATGATTTTGATTCAGCCATGGGAGCCAACAATGGTGCGCGTTATTGAAAAGGCGATACTCACATCTGATTTGGGGATTAATCCCACAAACGATGGGAAAGTGATCCGCCTGGTGTTCCCGGAATTAACCGAGGAGCGCAGGAAGGAGCTTGCAAAGGATGTGAAGAAGAAGGGGGAGGCAGCCAAGGTTGCTGTCCGCAACATCCGCAGGGACGCCAACGATTCCTTCAAAAAATTAGGGAAAACCAATGAGGTTTCCGAAGATGAAGTTAAGGAGCTGGAAGATAAAGTCCAGAAATTAACGGATAAATACATTTCCAAGGTAGATAAGGCAGTGGAAGAAAAATCAAAAGAAATACTGACTGTATAGCCCCTTGCGCTGGCAAAGGGGGATTAACAGGGGCTGTCCAGGGCCATGGGTTCACCCGGGTCCTGGCGTCCTTACAGTGTCTGAAAAGGGGCATGGCGTTTCGTCTGTCCCTTTCTTCACATTTTGCCTGTGGAACGAAAGGAATGGGTGATTTTTATGGAAATCCCAAGGCATGTAGCGATTATTTTAGATGGGAACGGGAGATGGGCGAAGCAGCATGGGATGCCTAGGAATTATGGGCATACCCAAGGGGCAAAAAATGTAGAAACCATCTGCCGTGCAGCGTGGGACATGGGGATTAAGTACCTGACAGTGTATGCATTTTCTACAGAAAACTGGGCCAGGCCCAAGGATGAAGTCAATGCATTGATGAAACTGCTGCGGAATTATATGAAAAACTGCATTAAGACGGCGGAAAAGAACCATATGCGCGTCCGGATCATTGGGGATAAGGCGAAGCTGGACCAGGATATCCAGGAAAGCATACGCAGGCTGGAGGAATCTTCCAAAGGGCAGGACGGGCTGAACTTCCAAATCGCCATCAATTATGGCAGCAGGGATGAAATGCTGCGGGGCATGAAACAGATGCTGCAGGATTATAAGGCAGGGGAATTTTCGCTGGAGGAATTAAATGAGCAGCGGTTTGAAAGCTACCTGGACACAGAGGGCATACCGGCCCCGGACCTTTTAATCCGTACCAGCGGGGAACAGAGGCTGTCCAATTACCTGCTTTGGCAGCTTGCGTACAGCGAGCTTTATTTTACGGACGTGGCTTGGCCTGATTTCACAAAAAAGGAATTAGAAAAAGCCATTCAGGACTATAATAATAGAAATAGGCGTTTTGGCGGCATTGGGGATGCACCGGGCGCTGGAGGACAGTGAACATAAAGGAGGGTGCAACGTGTTCCGAACGCGGTTATTGAGTGGGATTGTGCTGGTAATTGCAGCATTGGCCCTGATTATTACCGGCGGGCAGGTACTGCTTTTTGGCCTGATGGCAGTGTCCATCATAGGGCTGTACGAACTGTACCGGGTGTTCCATATGGAACGGTCCTTGCTGGGCATGATTGGCTATGCGGGGGCTTTTGTTTATTATCTGGATCTGGGGTTCCCATTTATCCCGGATTTTGAGATTTTTGCGCTGGGGTTCCTGATCCTCCTGATGGGGGCTTATGTGCTTTCCTTCCCGGATTACCGGGTGGAACAGGTTTTTGCAGGGTTTATCGGCGTGTTTTATGTGGCGGTGATGCTTTCCTGTGTGTACCAGACCCGGATGCTGGCGGCAGGCCGCTATATTGTCTGGCTGATTTTCCTTTGCTCCTGGGGGTGCGATACCTGCGCTTACTGTGTAGGGGTGCTGATTGGGAAACATAAGATGGCGCCTAAGTTAAGCCCTAAGAAATCCATCGAAGGGGCGGCAGGCGGCATTGCAGGCACGGCCCTGCTGACAATTTTGTATGGAACGGCATTCCGGGAGCAGATGCACCTGACTACGGCAAGCATCTTAATTTTGGCAGGGATTACCGCGGCAGGCGGCGGGATTTCCATGGTTGGGGATTTGGCGGCTTCTGCCATTAAGCGGAACTGTAATATCAAGGACTATGGCACATTAATCCCCGGCCACGGAGGGATTCTGGACCGGTTTGACAGCGTGATTTTTACCGCCCCGATTATTTATTATCTGGCGCGGTTCCTGATTTCAGGCTGAACAGGATGCGTCTGGATGAATGGAAAGGAATGGATATTTTTATGAAAAAAATTGCGATACTTGGCTCTACTGGTTCCATTGGCACCCAGACATTGGAAATCGTCAGGGAGCAGAGGGACATAGAGGTAACTGCACTGGCGGCAGGAGCAAATGCAGCGCTTCTGGAGGAACAAATCCGGGAATTTTCCCCAAAGCTGGCAGCTTTATGGGAAGATGGGGCGGCGGCATCCCTGCGGGAACGGGTGAAGGACCTGCCTGTAAAGGTAGTATCTGGCATGGAGGGGCTTTTGGAGATTGCCACAATGCCCGAAGCGGAAATCCTTGTGACGGCCATTGTGGGGATGCTGGGTATCCGTCCCACCATTGCGGCCATTGAAGCAGGGAAAGCCATTGCGCTGGCAAATAAGGAAACGCTGGTAACTGCAGGACACCTTATTATGCCGCTGGCACAGGAAAAGCATGTGCCCATCCTTCCCGTGGACAGCGAGCACAGCGCCATTTTCCAGTCCCTACATGGGGAACGGGAGAACAAAATCAGCAAAATCCTGCTGACGGCTTCCGGAGGGCCGTTCCGCGGGAAAAAACGGGCGGAACTGGAAATGGTACGGCCGGAGGATGCCTTAAAGCACCCCAATTGGTCCATGGGCAGGAAAATTACCATAGATTCTGCCACCATGGTAAACAAGGGGCTGGAAGTGATGGAAGCAAAATGGCTGTTTGGCGTAGGTTTGGAACGCATACAGGTAGTGGTGCATCCCCAGAGCGTCATCCATTCCATGGTAGAATATGAGGATGGCGCAGTGATTGCCCAGCTTGGCACGCCGGACATGCGGCTGCCTATCCAGTATGCCCTTTACTACCCGGAGCGCAGGAGCCTGTCTGGGAAACGGCTGGATTTCTTCCAGCTTCAAAGCCTTACCTTTGAGGAGCCGGATTTGGAAACTTTTTGGGGCCTGAAGCTGGCGTTTGAAGCTATGGGGCGGGGCGGGAATATTCCCACGGCCTACAATGCGGCAAATGAGATGGCGGTTTCCCTGTTTCTGGAAGGGAAAATCCAATTTCTGGAAATCCCGGAACTTATCCAGTTATGCATGGAGGAATGCAGCTATGTGCAGCGCCCAACTGTGGAGGAGATTCTCAGGACAGAAGCGGAGGCATATGAATTGATTAAGGGCAGACGGTAGGCAATGGCTTATTTTATGAAGGAGCAGGTGGTAAATTGAATATTTTAATTGCAATTCTAATTTTCAGCATTATAATTTTATTTCACGAATTGGGCCATTTCCTTTTGGCAAAATTCAACGGTATCAAAGTCAATGAATTCTGTCTTGGGATGGGGCCTACGCTGGTAGGTTTTACCAAAGGCGAAACGACGTATTCCATCAAGCTGCTGCCATTTGGCGGCGCATGCATGATGGAAGGGGAGGACGGGGACAGCAAAGATGAGCGTTCCTTTAACAGTAAGTCCGTCTGGGCGCGCATCAGCGTAGTGGCGGCAGGGCCTGTGTTCAATTTCATCATGGCATGGGTGTTTGCAGTGATCGTCATTTCAATGGTTGGCTATGACCGTCCGGTGCTTTCCGGCGTAATGGAAGGGTTCCCGGCAGAAGATGCAGGCCTGCAGGCCGGGGATGAAATTATTTCCATGAACGGCTACCGTACCCATTTTTACCGGGAAGTAAGCCAGTATTCCCTGTTCCATCCCGGGGAGGACGTGGAACTGGTGTATGAGAGGGACGGGAAACGGTATGAGACCACCTTGTCCCCTGTCTTGGATGAAGCCTCCGGCAGACAACTGGTGGGCTTAAGCGGCAAGCCTTTTGCCAGGGAAAAAGGGAATCTGCCGGATGTGTTAATCCACAGCGTTTATGAGGTTCGGTATTGGATTAACAATACAATGGAAAGCCTGCGGATGCTGGTGACTGGCAAGGTTGGCCTAAAGGACCTGTCCGGCCCGGTAGGGATTGTGAAGCTGATGGGGGATACTTACGACACCTCCGAGTCCAAGGGCGGCACAGGTCAGGCAATTTTAAGCATGGTGAATTTTTCCATTTTCCTTTCCGCCAACCTGGGCATTATGAACCTACTGCCTATCCCGGCGCTGGACGGCGGGCGGCTGGTATTCCTTGTGATTGAGGCCATCCGCAGGAAACGGATTTCCCCGGAAAAGGAGGGCATGGTGCATTTTGTAGGGCTGATGGCGCTGATGGCGCTGATGGTTTTTGTGATGTTCAATGATATTAGGAATATCCTCTAGGGAGGGAAGGGAATCGCATGGAAGAGAAAATGATTCGGAAACAGACAAGGGAAGTGCGCATTGGGAACCGGGTAATTGGCGGGCAGAATCCCATTCTCATACAGTCTATGGCTAACACTAGGACGGAGGATGTGAAAGGGACAATTGCCCAAATCCAGAAACTTACGGCGGCGGGCTGCGAGATTATCCGGTGCGCCGTCCCTACGATGGAAGCGGCAGAAGCATTGGCGGACATTAAGAAGGGGATTACCATTCCATTGGTGGCGGACATCCATTTTGATTACCGCCTTGCCATTGCGGCTATGGAGCATGGGGCGGACAAAATCCGCATCAATCCCGGGAATATTGGATCGAGGGAACGCATCCAGGCGGTGGTGGACGCAGCCAAAGAGCGGGGCATCCCAATCCGGGTGGGAGTCAACAGCGGTTCCCTGGAAAAAGAGCTGGTGGAAAAGTACCATGGCGTTACCCCGGAAGGGCTGGTGGAGAGCGCTATGGACAAAGTCCATATAATCGAGGGCATGGGCTACGACAATTTAGTCATCAGCATCAAATCTTCGGATGTGCTGATGTGCGTAAAAGCCCACACCCTGATTTCCGGGCAGTCGGATTATCCCCTGCATGTAGGGATTACAGAGTCCGGCACCATAACCAGCGGGAATATCAAGTCCGCCATGGGGCTGGCCATGATTTTAAGCCAGGGCATTGGGGACACCATCCGGGTATCCCTGACCGGGGACCCATTGGAGGAAATCAAGTCTGCCAAGCTGATCCTGCGGACCCTTGGGCTGAGGAAAGGCGGCATAGAAGTGGTATCCTGCCCCACCTGCGGGCGGACCCAGATTGACTTAATCGGTTTAGCCAACCAAGTGGAAGAACTGGTAAGCGATATTGACTTGGACATAAAAGTGGCTGTTATGGGCTGCGTAGTCAACGGCCCGGGGGAAGCGAAAGAAGCTGATATCGGGATTGCCGGAGGAGTTGGGGAAGGCCTGCTGATCAAGCATGGGGAAATTTATAAGAAAGTGAAGGAAGAAGAACTTCTAAGCGCACTCCGGCATGAATTGCTGCATTGGGGTGAATAAGGATGAATAAACTGTTTTTTGACGTGTTTCCAGATTTGAAAGTCCCGTCTGGGATGCAGAACCTGATGACTGAGGTAGAGGTAACGAAAGTATCTTCCAACCGCAGGCGGGACCATCTCAGGGTCTACCTTTTGAGCAGCAGGCTGATCCATAAGTCCAACATTTACCGTTTGGAATCTGATATTGCAAAGCAGCTTTTCCCAAACCACGGTATTTCCATCAAGATTATTGAGAAATTCCGGCTTTCCGGCCAGTATAACCCAAGGAAGCTGCTGGACGTCTATAAGGACAGCATTATGGATGAATTCCGGGCTTACAGCCTGCTGGAATATAACGTGCTGCGGCTTGCCCAGATGGATTTTCCGGAAGAAGACAGGATGCATATTACCTTTGAGGATTCCGTGGTAGCAAGGCAGAAATCAGAGGAAATGGTGCAGATTCTGGAAAAAATCATCTGTGAGCGGTGCGGCCTTGACGTGGACATACAGGTGGAATTCCGAGAACCCAAAGCAAATAAGCATAAGGAAAACAGCGATATCCAGCTGCAGAATGAAATACATAACATTATTTCCCAGGCTTCCATGGCTGCCCAAAATGCAGGGGAAGGGGATTCTGCGGCAGGGCAGGAGTGGGAACATGCAGGGCATTTGGAAACAGCCCAGGATGCTGCCCTGCAAGCTGGGCATTTGGAAACAGCCCAAAACGCCAGGACGCTGGCTGGGGATGGGAAACAGCCGCAAAGCTACGGCAGACAAGGGGAGTCCCAAAGCCGTCCTGGGCAGGCAGGGGGCAAAAATGCTTCCGGAGGGGCAGCCCGCCCAGCCAATGGCGCAGGCCAAACGTTTTCCAAGAAGGGCGGCTCCTATGGCGGCAGGAAAGGCGGCCCCTACGGCGGCATCCGGAAATCAGACAACCCGGACGTGATTTTTGGCCGGGATTTTGACGAGGAACACATAGACATTGAGCAGATTGTCGGGGAAATCGGGGAAGTGGCAGTCCGTGGGAAAGTCTTAAGCGTGGATACAAGGGAAATCCGCAATGAGAAAACCATTCTCTTATTTTCCGTTACAGATTTTACCGACACCATTATGGTAAAAATGTTTGCCAAAAATGAGGACGTCCCTGAGATTACTGCAGGCGTGAAAAAAGGAAGTTTCCTGAAAATAAAAGGGATTACTACCATCGACCGGTTTGACGGGGAACTTACCATCGGCTCGGTGGCTGGGATTAAAAAAATACCGGATTTTACAACTTCCCGCATGGACAACAGCCCAAAGAAACGGATTGAGCTGCACTGCCATACGAAAATGAGCGATATGGATGGGGTTTCCGAGGTAAAGGACATTATTAAGCGGGCTATCAAATGGGGGCATAAGGCCATTGCCATTACGGACCATGGGGATGTCCAGTCCTTCCCGGACGCAAACCATGCCGTTTCCCCAGAGGATGATTTTAAGGTCATCTATGGGATGGAAGCTTATCTGGTGGACGATTTGAAGCAGATGGTGGAAAACCCAAAGGGGCAGGGGCTGGACGGCACGTTTGTGGTATTTGACTTGGAAACGACAGGCTTTTCCCCTATCAATAACCGCATCATAGAAATTGGCGCGGTGAAGGTGGAGGAAGGGAAGGTTACGGACCGATTTTCTGCCTTTGTAAACCCGCAGGTGCCTATCCCGTTTAAAATTGAAGAACTGACAGGCATCCGGGACGATATGGTGTTAGGCGCACCTGCCGTGGAGGAAGTTTTACCGGAATTCCTGAAATTCTGCGAAGGCTCCGTAATGGTAGCCCATAATGCTGGGTTTGACATGAGCTTTATCAGCAAAAACTGTGAACGGCAGGGGCTTCCCTGTGAGTATACGGTGGTAGACACGGTGGCATTGGCGCGTGTCCTGCTCCCCCAGCTAAACCGGTTTAAGCTGGACACAGTGGCAAAGACACTGAAAATTTCCTTGGAAAACCACCACCGTGCCGTAGATGACGCCGCCTGCACCGCAGAAATTTTTGTGAAATTTATTGAAATGTTAAAGGAACGGGGGATTTCTGACTTAAACCAGGTGAATGAAATGGGAAATACTTCCGTGGAAAATGTCAGGAAGCTGCCCAGCCACCATGCAATTCTCCTTGCCACAAATGATACTGGCAGGATTAACCTTTACCGGCTGGTGTCCATGTCCCACCTGACGTATTTCCACCGGCAGCCAAGGATCCCGAAAAGCGAGTTTTTAAAGTACCGGGAAGGGATTCTCATTGGCTCTGCCTGTGAAGCCGGGGAACTCTACCAGGCCATACTGCGGGGGCAGTCAGACGAGGAAATAGCAAGGCTTGTGAATTTCTACGACTATCTGGAAATCCAGCCCCTTGGGAACAATGAATTCATGCTGCGGGGCGAGGACCCGGCAATGGCTTCCCTGGAGGAATTAAAGGATATTAACCGGAAAATTGTGAAGCTGGGGGAAGAATTCCAGAAGATGGTAGTAGCCACCTGCGACGTGCATTTCCTGGACCCGGAGGACGAGGTGTACCGCCGGATTATTATGGCGGGGAAGGGATTTAAGGATGCGGACAACCAAGCCCCCCTGTTTTTGCGCACCACCGAGGAAATGCTGGCGGAATTTGACTACCTTGGCAGCGGGAAGGCGGAGGAAATTGTCATTACCAACCCCAACCGGATTGCCGACATGTGCGAGAAAATTTCCCCGGTCCGCCCGGACAAATGCCCGCCGGTAATTGAAAATTCCGACCAGATGCTGCGGGATATCTGCTACAACAAAGCCCATGAAATCTATGGGGAGAAACTGCCTGCCATTGTCCATGAACGGTTGGAACGGGAGCTGAATTCCATTATTTCCAACGGGTATGCGGTGATGTATATTATTGCCCAGAAGCTGGTGTGGAAATCCAATGAGGATGGGTATTTGGTAGGCTCCCGCGGGTCTGTAGGTTCTTCCTTTGTGGCTACGATGGCGGGGATCACCGAAGTTAACCCTTTGGCGCCACATTATTACTGCAGGAAATGCCATTACTGCGATTTTGAGTCGGAGGAAGTCAAATCCTATGCAGACGCCGGGCGCGCCGGGTGCGACATGCCGGACAAAAACTGCCCGGAATGCGGGGAACCCCTGATGAAAGAAGGGTTTGACATTCCTTTTGAAACATTCCTGGGCTTTAAGGGGAATAAGGAGCCGGATATCGACCTGAATTTCTCCGGGGAATACCAGAGCAAGGCCCATGCCTACTGCGAAGTGATTTTCGGTTATGGGCAGACGTACCGGGCCGGAACTATCGGAACGCTGGCAGATAAGACGGCATTTGGCTATATCAGGAATTATTATGAGGAGCGGGGGGTGCGCAAGCGCAGCTGCGAGATTGACCGGATTGTGCAGGGGTGCGTGGGCATCCGGCGCACCACGGGGCAGCATCCCGGCGGGATTATTGTGCTGCCTTTGGGGGAAGAAATCCATTCCTTTACCCCCATCCAGCATCCGGCTAACGATATGTCCACGGATATTGTAACCACCCATTTTGATTACCATTCCATTGACCACAATTTGTTAAAGCTGGATATCCTTGGGCACGACGATCCGACCATGATACGTATGCTGGAGGACCTGACAGGCATAGACGCCCGGAACATCCCTTTGGATGACAAACATGTCATGTCCCTGTTCCAGAGTACGGAAGCCCTTGGGATTCTGCCGGAGGATATCGGGGGCTGCAAGCTGGGATCCCTTGGCATCCCAGAGTTCGGGACGGAATTTGTTATCCAGATGCTGATTGACACGAATCCCCAGTCTTTTTCGGACTTGGTGCGGATTTCTGGCCTGTCCCATGGGACGGATGTGTGGCTGGGGAATGCCCAGACGCTGATTCAGGAGAAAAAGGCAACCATTTCCACGGCAATCTGTACCCGTGACGATATTATGACGTACCTGATTACCATGGGGATGGAAAGCGAACTGAGCTTTACCATTATGGAAAGCGTCCGCAAGGGCAAGGGGCTGAAACCGGAGTGGGAAGAAGCCATGGCAAGCCATAACGTGCCGGATTGGTATATCTGGTCCTGTAAAAAAATAAAATACATGTTCCCAAAAGCCCATGCGGCGGCTTACGTTATGATGGCGTGGCGGATTGCCTACTGCAAGATTTTTTACCCGTTGGCCTATTATGCGGCTTTTTTCAGTATCCGCGCCACTTCCTTTAGCTATGAGCTGATGTGCCAGGGGAAGGAAAAGCTGGAATATTTCCTGGCAGATTATGACCGCAGGAAAGATACCCTGACGAAGAAGGAGCAGGATACGGTAAAGGATATGAAGATTGTGCAGGAAATGTATGCAAGGGGCTTTGAGTTTGTGCCTATCGACCTGTTTTCTGCCCAGGCGCATTTGTTCCAGATTGTGGACGGGAAGCTGATGCCTGCTTTGGACAGCATTGAAGGGCTGGGCGACCGGGCGGCGGAGGCCGTGGTGGAAGCCGCAAAAGATGGGAAGTTCCTGTCCAAAGATGATTTCCGCCAGCGCACCAAGGTGTCGAAATCCGTCATTGACTTAATGGGGGACTTGGGAATCCTTGGGAACCTGCCAGAATCAAACCAGCTTTCCCTCTTTGATTTCTGATGGCTTGCCGGATCGCTGTACATGTTGACCTAAGGGGCAAAAAGTGGTATTTTATTAATAAGGTTAGGGTGTTAAAAGCACCTTAACCTTAATAAGCTAATAGTCCAATACGGGCAATTGCCAGGTTGGAAAATTTTATGGAAAAGGAGGCTGGGAATTATGACATACGAAGAATTTTTTGCAAAAGTAAAGGAAACATTTGCAGATGCCGATGTGAGCAGCATTACGGACCATCTGGCTTACCAGTTTAACATCACGGGGGAAGCGGCAGGCGTTTTTTATGTAGAGGTGAAGGAAGGCAAGCTGTATGTGGAGCCTTATGACTACCATGACAGGGACGCTATGTTTACCTGTACTGCAGAAAACCTGATGAAAATTGCCAATGGCAAGCTTGACCCGGTGCTGGCAGTGACTTTGCATAAGCTGAAAGTGGAAGGGAATATTGACAAGGCCCTGAAACTGAAAAGCATGATTGGCGGGAAGAAAAAATAAAGGCTGCCGCAGGCAGGGATGAAGGCAATTGGATGCCGGTGTTCCTTCCTGCGGCAGTTTTTTATCTTATAGGAAAGACTGTGTTACTGTAAAGTGTTAAAGTCCATGACTTTCCTATAAGATAAAAATAATATGCACAGGGTCTGCCCCAGCGAAGCGAGGGTACTCGTGCGAATAGAAGATGTCACTGCGTGGCTGCACTCGGCGCAGCAAAGGTTCTAAGCGCCAGTGGCGCTTGTTCAGAACGGACCGAAACGGAGTGTAGACGCCAAGCCCCTCATGAGTGGGGGTAGGGGAGCTGAAGTGGGCGTGCCCACTTTGTTCTCTTATAGGAAATACCGTGTTACTGTGAAGTGCTAAAGTGTATGGATTTCCTATAAGAGAAAAACAATTATGCGCAGCTCGCGGAGAGGAAATTTATTGCTGTGCAATCCGCTCGCGCGCGGAGAATGCGCTGTGCGCATTCTTTTTTACTCTTGGAATTCCAGATAGTTTTCAGCCATTTTTGCAATGCGGGCAAGGGCATAGATTTCAATTCCCTGGGACGCCAGTTTTTCCCGCCCGGGCTGGAAGGATTTTTCAATCAGTACCCCAAGCCCTGCAATGGTGGCATGGGACATGCGGATCAGGCGGATGGCGGCAGTTGCGGCTTCCCCATTTGCAAGGAAATCATCCACCAGAAGCACATGGTCCTCTGCGGTGATATATTTTTTGGAAAGTGTCAGTTCATAATTGGTTTCTTTCGTAAAAGAAGTAACAACAGTTTGGTACAGGTCTTGGTTTAGGATTTTGGAGGGCTGCTTTTTCAGGATTACCATGGGCACGCCCAGAGCAAGGGACGTCATCAATGCCGGGGAAATGCCGGAGCTTTCAATGGTGGCAACTTTCGTAATGCCCCTGCCTTCGAAGTGCCTTGCAATTTCTTTTCCCATTTCCTGCATCAGCGCCGGGTCTACCTGATGGTTGATAAAGCTGTCCACTTTTAAAATGTACTCGTTTACGGCATTGCCGTCCTGCCTGATTTTTTCTTCTAATAATTTCATAATCGGTTCACCTCTGAGTATATGGATTTTGTTGAATATCGTCTTTTTTACTGTTATTATAAATGAAATGTGAGCATATTACAACATGTATCAGAACGACTTTAGGGAGGAAAGTATGAAGGTTACAATTTTAGCAGTGGGAAAAATAAAGGAAAAGTTTTACCGCCAAGCTATTGGGGAATTTGAAAAGCGCCTAAGCCGGTACTGTAAGCTGGAATTTATTGAGGTGGCTGACGAAAAAACCCCGGACCATGCCAGCAGCGCCGAGGAAGCACAGATAAAAGAAAAAGAAGGGCAGCGGCTGTTAAAACATATCCGGGAGGACGCATGGGTCTGCGCTTTGGCTATAGAGGGGAAGATGCTGGATTCTGTGGAACTTTCCGAAAAGATAGAAAGCCTTGGGGTTTCCGGTGTCAGCCATGTAATGTTTGTGGTTGGCGGGTCTTTGGGGCTGGCGGAATCTGTGCTGAAACGGGCGGATTATGCGCTGAGTTTTTCAAAAATGACATTTCCACATCAGTTAATGCGGGTGATTTTGCTGGAACAGGTTTATCGGAGTTTCCGAATTATGGCGAAGCAGCCATACCATAAGTGAGGGCGAAAAGGAACAGAGGTTCAGGCAGAAGAAAGGGAATAAGAATTGTATTTAACCTCATGGGAATGTGTGCTTTTATGGGGTGTGTTGCCTGATGGAATGCACTTTAATAGGTAGGGATGGATATGAAGCGGGGTGCAGTGTGCGTGCAGGGTGTTTCCCCAATAAGCTGGTTATTTTGAAAGAATAAAACCATAAAAGCAAAGTGTGGAATGATTGTAATTTAGCGGGGGACTGTGTATAATAGA
>KE159636.1:2756783-2786277 GCA_000403315.2 Lachnospiraceae bacterium A2 | reverse complement strand
GAGAAACTGGAAGAAGCGGTGAAAGAAGCAAAGAAAAACAGGGAATGGAGGCATGAATATATGACGTTGTTAATGCGTGACCAGGAGAATCAAAAAATTGGAGAAAAACGTGGAGAAAAACATGGAGAAGAAAAGATGTTTTTATTGATGGAAAGGTTGATAGAAGATGGATGTTTTGATGATATTGCAAGAATGAAAACAGATATTGAACATCGTCAAAAACTTTATGTAAAGTACCATATTAACTAAGAGCAGAAGGTAACAGGCAGAGCATACCAAAATGTTCTGCCTTATTGCATTTCACATTTATGCGAGATGATAATATTTCAAAAAGATTTATTTTTAAGATTAGGGTATCAAAAGGGTGCGACGCACCCGCTCTATACCATATATTGATGTGCAAATTGATTTGCAATGACAATATATGGTATGAGCGTAGCCCCAAAGGTTCTTTTGGCACCCTAATCTTTTTAAGCAATTTACACACTTAGGCATGTTATGGACAGCAGTACCATAAGTGAGGGTGAAAAGGAACAGAAATTCTGGTAAAAGAAAGGGAATAAGAGTTGTATTTAACCCTATGGGAGTGTGTGCTTTTATGGGGTGTGTTGTCTGATGGAATGCATTTTAAAAGGGAGGGATGGATATGAAGCGGGGTGCAGTGTGCATGCAGAGTGTTTCCCCAATAAGCTGGTTATTTTGAAAGAATAAAACCATAAAAGCAAAGTGTGGAATGATTGTAATTTAGCGGGGGACTGTGTATAATAGAACTATAAAAGAAAGCAGGTAAAACAAAATGAAGGGCAATGAAACAGGGCAGATGAATATAGAAACCAGCCAAACAAGCTGGGAAGAATTAAGCATATCCAATGATTTCCTGTTTGGGAAAGTCATGCAGAACCCGGAACTCTGTAAAGAATTGATACAGAGAATATTGCCGGAATTAAAGATAGACCACATAGAATACCCAGAGTTACAAAAAAGTATCAAATAAGATTTGGACGCAAAAAGTGTCAGGCTGGATGTATATGTAAAAGATGGGAAGAAAGTTGTTTACGACATAGAAATGCAGGTAAGCGATACAAAAGAACTGCCAAAGAGAAGCAGATATTACCAGAGCATGATAGACTTGCAGCTTATTGATAAAGGACAGTATTATGATGAATTAAACAGAAGCTATGTTATCTTTATCTGTCCGTTTGATGCATTTGGAAAAGGCAGGCATATCTATACCTTTGAAAATATCTGTAAAGAGGACAATAGCGTTTCCATGGGAGATGAAGCGGTAAAGATATTTCTGAACGCAAAAGGAGTCATGGATGATGTCAGTAAAGAATTAAAGGCATTTCTTGATTACATAGCTGGTAAAAAAACAGCAGATTCCTATGTGGAGAAACTGGAAGAAGCGGTGAAAGAAGCAAAGAAAAACAGGGAATGGAGGCATGAATATATGACGTTGTTAATGCGTGACCAGGAGAATCAAAAGATTGGAGAAAAACGTGGAGAAAAACGTGGAGAAAAACGTGGAGAAGAAAAAATGTTTTTATTGATGGAAAGATTGATAGAAGATGGATGTTTTGATGATATTGCAAGAATGAAAACAGATATTGAACACCGTCAAAAACTTTATGTAAAGTACCATATTATCTAAGAGCAGAAAGTAACAGGCAGAGCATACCAAAAGCAGGTAGGTGAAGTGGCAGTCGCCCTGGATGAATCCAATTGTGCTTCTATGATACAGGGAACTGGAAACGAAGATACTTCTCTGATGGAGGGAACTGTTACCTATGATATCCGCTTTCTTGCAACAGCCCCTGTATCCGGGGAAATGATTCGCTTAATTATCAATATCACAGGATAAGTGCCAGATATTAGAGGAAGATTTTCATATCAAAATGACTCAGGCATTGGAAAGTGAGGTGTCGCTTATGTGTAATTTGAGCAAAGGCATAGGGGAGAAGGGAATTCAGAAAGGAATTGATAAAGGAATAACAGCTATGATTTTAACCCTGAAAGAGTTACAAATATCAAGTGACGTTATTTTGAAACAAATCTGTGAAAAGTTTGGTGTGACAGAAGAAACTGCAGAAACATACTTGAAAGAAATAACCTAATTGTGTACATGACGTTATGTAATATGGTATCATAAAGCCAGAGGTGAAAATCATTGGCGAAAAGCAAATCAGTACAGGTGAAGTAGCAAAGATTTCCGGGCTTACGATACGGACGTTACAGCATTATGATAATATCGGGGTTCTTCCGGCATCAGGACGCACAGAGGGCGGACGGCGTTTTTACACAGAAAAAGATATGATTCAGTTAGAACATATTATTTTTTATCGTGGTTTAGGCTTTTCACTGAATCAAATTAAAAGAATACTTGCTGAACCTAAAACAGATAAAAATGCCGATGAATTATTATCTGCACAAAAAGTTATGCTGTACAACCAAATATACAATATCCAAAACAGCATTGCCGCTATTGAAGCAAGCCAGGAAATTATCGGGGCTGTGTCATAAAATCTGTGTAAATAAGTTGTCTGAAAAGTTCCTTTGGACTGCTTGATTACCTTGCTCAAAATGCCGGAAGCCAGTCAAGGGTAGTGTAAATAAGTTTGTGTTTTTGAAATAAATGGCTCTTTTTTGGTAAGAATTAGGATATGGAAATTCTTATCGAAAAGGAGTGTTTTTATGCCAGTAGCAAAGGAGCAGATCCGACAGATCATCTCAGAAAACAACTTAAATAGCGTAGCTGATGTCTACAGCCTGCTGCGAGACAGTTTCAAGGATATCCTCCAAGAACTTATGGAGGCTGAGCTGGATGCGTCCCTCGGTTACGAGAAAAACCATAAAGGAGATTTGCGGACAGACAACAAGCGCAATGGGCACTCCCCAAAAAAACTCAAGAGCCAGTATGGGGAATTCCAGATTGACGTACCCAGGGATCGAAACGGGGAATTCGAGCCAAAGCTGATACCGAAATATCAGCGGGACATCTCAGGGATTGAGGAAAAGGTGATTTCCCTGTATGCACGCGGAATGAGCACCCGGGACATACACGACCAGTTAAACGATCTGTATGGGATAGAGTTGTCTGCAGAGATGGTCAGCAGGATCACGGATAAGATCCTTCCGCAGGTAAAAGAATGGCAGTCACGCCCCCCTGGACCCGGTATACCCATTCGTATTCATGGACTGCATCCATTACAAAGTCCGGGAGGATATTAAACCGTGCAGCCTATGTTGTGCTGGGCGTGACGGCAGAGGGTTACAAAGAAACCTTAAGCATTACCGTCGGGGCAAACGAAACCAGCAAGTTCTGGCTGGGTATGCTCAATGACCTGCATAACCGGGGCGTGAAGGATGTGCTGTTCTTCTGCGTGGACGGCCTGCCCGGGTTTAAGGAGGCCATACAGGCGGTATTCCCCAAAGCGGAGATACAGCGGTGCGTCATCCACATGCTCCGCAATTCTTTTAAATATATCAGTTATAAGGACCTGAAGAAATTTGCCACTGACTTCAAGGCAGTATACAATGCCCCAAACGAGGCAGCGGCCCTTTCAGAGCTGGAAAGCCTAAAAGAGACATGGGGAAAGAAATACCCTTACGCTATCAGTAACTGGGAAAACAATTGGGAAGATGTCAGCCCCTTCTTCCAGTTCCCAGATGATATCCGCCGGATCATGTATACCACCAACATCATAGAAGGGCTCAACCGCCAGTACCGGAAAGTCACCAAGAAAAAAAGTGTTTTTCCCAGCGACACATCCCTGGAGAAGATGCTGTACCTGGCAAGCCAGAATGTAACCAGGAAATGGACACAGAGATACTGGAACTGGGATCAGGTCCTGAACCAGTTAATCGTCCTGTATGGGGAACGTCTCACGGAATACCTGTAAAAAAGACCGGGATGGCAGCATATCAGACCGCTTGCCATCCCAGCCTTATTCCATCGGCATTTATATTATTGCCAGAAAACCCCAGACTTATTCCAGAGGCCGGGTGTGGGCAGCGCCCACGGGAATGGCAGTAAGATGTAATGCCTGTTTGCCATACAAAAAATCAGAAAAAATGTATAGAATCCGCCAGACCGGTTATACTATAGGTAGAACAAATAATTCGACAGCCCTAAAAACATAAAACCGACAAAATACTCTTACATATCCAATACTTATCAGGAAAGTCTAACGTTCATAGACACAAGATTTTTTACAGCCTCCAGTCAAGGCAAGGGCTCCAGCCTTTACGGGCTTTTGGCATTTTGATAAAATTCATTATGGCAGTCCAGAGAACTTACACACATAATCTGACACTCTCGCCAATGGCACTGTATAAGCTGCCATTCCCAGGCGTTTCGTTACTCTATATCTTCAGCAGGCAGAAACACAAGCCCGGCAAATTCTTCCTCGGTCAGTTTCTTCAGCTTTTCCGCTGTGCGCCCTGCAAGCTCCTGTATCTCCGTTTCCATGTAGGGCAGGGCGGCTTTTAAGGTTTCTTTGTCCTGTGCAAGCTGCTTTCGTAAGGACGGCTTTTTCCCCCTGCCCTTGCCGGACAGTTTTTCGATATGTGATTATAGGGCTTCGTGTTTAGTTTTCGTGTTTCTTAAAAGCCTTGATTTATGCGGTGTTGCGGTGGTTGTCTATAAATACTTGCCCCGAACGGCGCAGGAAAGTCCATAACAATCAATGAATTGCGTGATGCATTTGGGCTTTCTGATATTTGGAAGCGCCCTTTTGGAAAATTATCCGGTGGGCAGAAACGAAAATGTGAAATCGCCCGTGCAATTTTAAGCAAGCCGAAGATTCTTATCTTGGACGAACCGACAACAGGGCTCGACCCACAAACACGCACCGCCATCTGAAAACTGATACGGGATATGCAGGCACAGCAGGGAATGACTGTTTTTCTCACAACACATTACATGGAGAAAGCGGCAGACAATGTATTGATATTGGAAAAGGGCAGAAATTGCGCAGAGGGAACACCAGACACATTGAAAAGCAAGTATGGAAAAGACACATTAAAGCTGCGTTTTCCCAATTCAGAGGAGGGCATGAAACAACTGCGGACAATGGGCTACACCGCAAAGCAAAAAGCGGATTACGTTTCGCTTTCGATGGAAGATAGCCATGAAGCGCTAAAAATAGTAAACAGCTTAGATGATTTTCTTGATTTTGAATTGATAAAAGGAAATATGGACGATGTATTTTTAACAGTCACAGGTCATACGGAGGTGCCGAAATGAAAGAAATACGTGTATTAACTGGCAGAACAATGAAACTTTATCTGAAAAACCCATTATCCATTTTGTTCTCTTTTGTTTATATGCTGTTATTCATAGTCCTTATCAGTCTGTTTCTTGGTGACTATATGGCAAAAGGAATGATGGACGTATACGCCGAAGTGGAGGGAATGGATTTTGCCCATATACGCTGGCTGGTTGACACAACATCAATGGCAGGCGTATTGATGATTAACTGCATTTTAGTTCCCCTCAATGTACTTACAATCATGGTACAGGACAGCAATGATAACCGGTTAGACAGCTTCCTTGTCAGCGCAGTCGCCCGTAACAAGCTGGTTGTCGGTTATTGGTTAGCCCCGTTTCTTGTAGGCATTGTGATGAATATACTCTGCCTGTTCTTATCAGAGGGATTTATCGTAATGAACGGCGGCGAATGGTTAAGTATGCGGAGCAATTTAGAAATGGCAGGCTTAATTATTGCAAACACATTTTCAGCAACAAGCATACTTTTTGAAGCAGCCATGTTGATAAAAAGCGTAAGCCTGTACAGTACATTTACAGGAATTATGTCTGCGCTGGTTGGCTTTCTTACAGGGGCATTTCTGCCAATAGGTATGTTTCCTGCAAATATCCAAAAAATATTCGCACTCGTTCCAGCCCATCACGGTGCGACGCTTATGCGCAGAGTCATGACAAGGGAACCGCTTATGGCAACTTTTGGAAATGTAACAGACCAGACAGTGAAAGGCACGTACATGACAGCGCAAGAAATAATAGATATCTATGGGGCTGAGAATGGAATCACTTATATGTTTGGAAATGTACAGTTTCCGTTTTCTGCAATGCTTACCATAGTGATTGGTTCAGGCTTGTTATTTATGGCATTTAGCATTTTTGGGATGGAACATTACAAAAAGCATTCGTTTTAAGATGATGAAAATGCTGGAAACGGGAGCCGCCGGACATAAACCGTAATTAGTTCCGTCCAAGATACCGTCGGACTTTGCTTTTGTAGACATTGTATTCTGCCCCGAATGTTTTTGACAAAAACGTTTCTTCCTGTAGTATCTGCAGATGGAGCATTACCATAGCAAAAACAGAAAATACCAGCAAAACCCAGTGGAAGGCTATAAGCAGCAGCCCTACATAAACACAATCAAAGGCTAAAAAGGCGGGATTTCTGCTAATGCTGTAAATCCCGCTGGTAATGATTTCTGTTTTATCGTGTTCCGCTATGCCAGCCCGCCAACTGTCTTTCATTGTTACGACTGACACAGTAAAAAGGATATCTCCGAGAAAGCCAAGGACCACACCGGCAGCAACGAGCGGCTGCGGCAAATATGGCGGAGCAAAAAGCAGGCTGAGGACTTCTGCGGCAACCACGGAATAAGTGGCTGTTTTCATAACCAGTTCAATGTAGAATACTTTTGTTTTCTGCTTGCCTTTTGCTATTTGGTCTGTCTGTATGCCTTTTCTTTTTTGTAATACCATCTTGCCAATGTAGACCGCATAAAACACAGCAAGTATCAGTAAACCTATCATTTTCATTATGTTTCCTTTCTTGTGGGAACAGCATTTTTGACAGATTCAGTATATCATACGGGAACAGATTTTTCTACTTAAATTACAACGGCAGCCCGCAGATAATCCACGCCGGGATCGCTGGAATACCGACGGAGCAATAATTAACTGCCGGAGTAATCATGGTACAAATTTATGGTTCCTCAAATAGAATTTCTTTATGGTACAGTGCGCGTTCGTCCAAAAGCTGCCGGAAGGTTTTCACCTTTGCTTTTTCTTCGTAATCTTCCGACCACCAGTAACCTTTCAGTTCATCCATATATTCTATATAATCACAGATATAAACGTCTACTTTCGATGTATCATGGCCGCTGGTAGATACAGTGTTGAAAGAACTGCTGCTTGCGTCCATCAGGTTTCCGTCTGCATCAAGGACAACGGGGAAATAGTCTAAATTCTCTTCTGTTTCTACAGTGAGTTCCATTGGTGTTTTGGTAACCGCAATAATCCCAAGGCCATTTTCGTCCACATCGTTGATGTCCTTGCGGATAACATCCGAATTATTTCTGGTGACGTCAAATTCAAAATGCCATGGGCCGTCTAAGATCCAGTTATCATATTGGTTTGGATATGTCAGCCTTTCCGGATATAATTCATAATAGGCGTTCCGCATTTCGTTGAAAAGCCGCTGTTCGGTATCTTTCTGTTCTTCCGTGAACTGTCTTTGGTCTTCCTCTGTGAGCCCAAGGCCATTTTCTTTCATGGCGGTTTCGTATTGTTCCTGTAATTCCTGCGGCAGTTCCGGGCGGGTATCTTCCAGTTTTGTCCCTGCAATTTTAGAAATGGATAATTTTGTATGGAAACTATCAGGTATTTCTACGCCCTTTTCTGCATAATACTGCCCGAAATCAAACCGGATGACACAAGCGTAGGTATGTTCATCCAGCATTTCACCGTCTGTGTGCCAGCTTCCGCCATTCAGCCAGTCAATTTCCCCTTCTTCGTCGAAATCAAAATCTACGGAGGTTCGGTGTTCAACAACAGGTTTTCCATCCTGCCCGATAAAAGTATCTGGGAGAGGGTCCTGGGAATGGATGGACAGGCTTAAATACAGCGCAGCCCCATTGCAGTAAGCTTCGGAAAGGGTGATGGTAGTCCCGTTGGCGGTAATGCTTTCTAATCCTGCAGCGTCTTGCCCTACTGGCTCTGCTAAGCCAGCGTATTCCCCGGAAAATTCAAGGTTTTTTTCCAGTTTTTCAAATATATGGCTGACAATGGGCACTTGTGCAGAAACGTCCGTATTGGTAAAGTAAATACAGCAAAATATAGCTGCCCCTGCAACCGCAAGGCCAGGGAAGAATGTTTTTTGGAATTTCCTGCTGCCGGAATGTTTTTGTGCCTGCCTGGAAGTTTTTGCTGCGGGGTGGCTGCCATGCCCGCGGTTTATGGCTGTGCCTTGGGTTTCTTTGGAAATTTTTCCGGCCGCCATGCCGTTAATTTTTGCAAATGCTTCTTTCTTAGCCTGTTCCACTTGTTCTGGAAGTGGGAATGGGCTGTCCAGTACTTTTTTTATTTTATGGTCCAATTGAAGGTCGTAAGGTTGAGAAGTGTCAGTTTGTTGTTTCATTGAAAAACCTCCTTTGCCGGAGCCTGCGTTTCACTCCGTTTTTCGTTTTTCCCGGATGCCCAAGGCAGCCCCTGCGTTTTTTATTTTTCCAGATATGCATTGCGGAGCTGTTCCCTTGCGCGCGCAAGCCTTGTTTTTACCGTATTGCTGTTTAATTCCAGAAGCGCTGCGATTTCTGGGATTTTGAGCCCTTCCATATAGTAAAAGACCACAACAAGGCGGTACTTTTCATCCATCAGGTTCAGCATTTCCTTAAACTCAAATTCGGCGAGGGACATATCCGGCCTTGAAGGCTCGGGCAAATTGCCCGGAAGGTGCTCCCTCCGGTGGTGCCGCAGGATGCCGTTGCATTTGTTAATCAGGATCCGGGTCATCCATGTCTTGAAATACTCTGGTTTCTCTAACGTATCCAATTTTTCAAAACAGCTTAAGACCGTATCCTGGATGGCGTCCGCCGCATCCTCATCATTGTTCAGTATTGCACGGGCTACTTTATACATTGCAAGGGAATTCCTGTCCATCAATTCCAGGAAAGCCCCCGTATCCCCCTGGACAGCTTTTCCAACAAGCGTCTGCATAAGTCCATTCCCCCCTTTCCATAGGTTTCCAAGATATTATGCCGCGAAGCGGATCGCCGCAGCCCCCTTGTTCCCATTTAAATGGTTTGTTTGCTTTTGGTACTTATTAGATACAGATATGGGGCAAAAAGTTTCAAAAAAATTTACCGTCCCTATTGTGGTTCACATGCCTTTATTGTATCATGGAAATAAAACAATAAAACGAAGGGAACAGGTGCTTACCATGGAAAAAAAGATGCAGGGAGAAACAGTGTTTGCGGCAGCTGGGATGCTGCATGAAAATTTTCAGTTCCGCAATATCTTGCCCAGCGAGGGGGAAACCGCTGCCGAGGTGGAGCGGATTTGTTTTCCGCCCCATGAAGCCTGCTCACGGAACATGATGCTGGAGCGGGTGGAGAAAGCGCCGGAACTGTTTTTGGTAGCAATTGACAAACGTACAGGCAAAATGGCAGGGTTCCTAAACGGGCTTTCTACAGAGGAAACTTCTTTCCGGGATGAGTTTTTTACGGACGTCAGCCTTCACTGCCCAGAGGGCAGGAACATCATGCTTCTGGGACTGGACGTGCTGCCCGAATACCGCGGGCAGGGGCTGGCACGGGAAATTGTGCGCCGGTATATGCAGAGGGAGCGGGAAAACGGAAGGCAGTCTGCAATCCTGACATGCCTGGAAGAAAAGGTTGGGATGTACCAGAAGATGGGATTTTGCGATTGTGGGATTGCAGATTCCAGTTGGGGCGGGGAGCAGTGGCATGAGATGCGTTATGCCATCCATATATAAAAGATTAGGGAATACGATATTTATGGGCAATGCTTTGTGGACAGATGGGGGAAAATGTATATATTAGTAAGTAGAAAATGGTTGCTGTGCAGATAAGGGAAAGGCCAATGTATAAGAATCAGAGAATTATTATTGATACAAGAAAATATGACGTTGATGAGGTTTTTGAACGCTATAAACATGGGCAATTATTTTTTTATGAAAAAAGAAGCGCTGCAAGAGCCCATAAAAACAAAGTAACGCGGGAAGTATTGGAAGCTTTATGGAAGGGAATCCCTTTTCCCCCAGTTTATGTTTCTGAATTGCAGAATGGGGCATTGCTGGTATTGGAAAAAAATAACAGGCTTAGGTTTTTAATGGAATATTTAGAGTATGGTTTTGATGTAAACAGCAAGGATACTTCAGAACTAGAAGAAACGAAACATTTTTTAGAGAAAATGGAAAGATATGGCTCCAAGAAGGATATTTATTATTCAGCCGTGATTCTGCATGTGATTGACTATTTGAACCCAAAATATATGCATATGCAGGTGGGGGCTTTTATAGAGGAATGGACAAATTTGCAGGAACAGAGCATACGGAACATACTTTACCATGGGGAAGGAATGGAATTTTTTGGGGAATTGCTTTCAAAGATAGATTATCCTTTGAGATTGGAGTTAAATATTCAATATAACCTGATTTATTTTCTTATGGTTCACTGTGTTGCATCAAGATTTTTTAATGCCCGGGAAGTCCAGAGTGCAGATAGGTTCCAGCTATTGGAATATACCCTTTATGGATTACAGGATATGGATGGCAGGTTTCTGGATGGTTTATGTGAGCAGTTTGAATCCCTTTATTATTTTTTAGGCCGAAAGGCTAATAGCAGCAGCCTGTTTATCCGGATCTCAGCAGAAGACAGAACAAAATATTTGTGTTTTATGGGAATATGGGAAAAAATCAGAACAGGGGAGAACCGAATGGAAGTGTTTGAAAACAAGAGAGTCAGGAATATGGTTGAAAGGTGTGATATGAGTTTTATGGGCATCAACCGAATAGCTGAGATTTTTAGAGAGGGAGATTTATGGTAAATAATATTCAGATTACAGGGTTTAAGTGTTTTGATTATGCTGAATTAATGTTGAAGAACTTTACATTGTTAGCTGGGCAGAATTCAAAAGGGAAAACTACCGTGATCCAATCTATTTTTGCAATGCTGCAAAATGGGAAAAATCCATTCCGCGGCGAATACATGAATATCGGGAAACCAAATGAATTGCAAAACGCAATGGTGGGAAGCCGGGAAATAAAATTGTATATGCAGTATGAAGATTCCGGGCAGATAAAAGAGCGGTCTAAAATAATATCGAAAAATTCCACAACGGTTTCAGGGGATGATGATGGTAAAATGAAAGTAATTTATTGTTCCGCAGACAGAATCGGGGTGCAGGACACGTATGGAAAATATTTGGGGGATGATATCATAATTGGAAAAAATTGTGAATATGTCTTCCACTATTTATCTGCACATGATGAGAAACCATTGAACTTAGACACAGATTTTATCTATGATATGGAATCAAAGCTGACATTTGGCGGACAGGTGGACTATTGGCTTAATAAGATTATGGGATACCGGATAAAAGCAAGGGAAATTGAAAAGTCAGAATTTATTCAGGTTTTATATTCCAATGAAAAAATACCTTTTGAAATGAGGGCAAAAAATGTTGGGACGGGTGTGACATATATTGCAGAAATTGTAATTGCAGCATTGTCTTGTAAGGATGGGGATTTGCTTGTCATTGAGAACCCAGAAATTCACCTGCATCCGTCGGGGCAGGCAGAATTGGTGAAATTTTTTGCATTTCTTGCCCAGTGTGGCGTGCAGATAATTGTAGAAACCCATAGCGACCATATTTATCATGGAATCCGTAAAAGTATCCATTTAGATGAAATAGAAACAGAAAACGTAAGTATATATTTTTTTACACAAGATGAAAAGGGGTGCAGTGTTCCTGTCAATATACCAATTGACAAGGAAGGAAAGGCGCTTAAGTCCCCAGAAGGTTTATTTGACCAAGTTAGTAAGGATTTAGATGTTATATTGGGGTGGTAGGATGGAATTTTTATTAAATGAAAGATCCTTACATGGACAGTTTGAAAGTACCGATGATTTTTTAAAGTCGTTAAAGCCAGTTCCATGAATGCCATATTACAAAAGAGAAAAAAATATGCGATTTAAAGTTATGTGGGAATTCTGATGAATTATTGCGGCTAAAATTGAAATTAGACCAAGAGATTTATCAATATCCATATTGGGATGCAGAACCTATCCATGATATATCTTTGGAATTCTTATGGGGAGAAGAAAATATTACGGCTACATCGCTGGCAGAAGCAGCTGTAACGGGGAATTTCTTGCTGTCTTTCCAATCAAGTAAATTTCAGGATTGTGAATTGAAAATAAGCAGCCAAGAAAATGGCAATAAAAATAATTACCATGTGTTCTCAGTACATACTCCCAAATATTTATTAAAAAATTTTCACAAGCTGATTTTGATGGATAAGAAACAGATGTTGATAGTTCGGTATGAAGATACCAGAATTGACTGTACAACATTGGAGGAGGAACATGGCGTATCTATTTTGGAGAAGGATGAATTTGCAGAACTGTTGTCTACATTAGATAAGTTTGTGAATCATGTATCGTGGGAAAGCATTGGGCTGGATGATGGGTTGGAATATAAAAAATATAGTCCATCTTCCCCAAAAGACAATTGGTTCAGAAGCAAAAAGTATGAGGGAAAAACAATTATGAAATTTAGGTTTAGCAGAGTGTTGCGGTGTTATGGATACCGGAAGGGAGATAAGTTTAAAGTATTGAGGTTAGAAAGGGATCATTCCATTAGCAACCACGGATAGACATAATGCAGGATTATGTTCTCTGGCATATTGGCAGAGGAATCCGAAAAGCTAACTTGGGCCAAAGAACATCCTGAATTGGCAGAACCGCCCTTTGCGCTGGAGGATCATCCCTTGCCCTATGGATACCAAGCCGGTTTTTCCATGTATAGCTATGAAATCAAATACCTCGCAGCAAGCTACGGGGTATTTGACTGTACAGAAGATGATAGGAATTGGGTGCTTTGCGCCCCTGCGGCCAGTGGATTCCTGTCTGCTGCGTTTGCTGTAGCGAAAAGTTCTGGAAAGGCCCGCGGCATTACCGCATCAGGCATTCCGCCAGCTTATCGTCCATTTCCTTCCCCATAAAGCAGAACCTTACATACTTATGGTCCAAAAAGGGGAAGGTAGAGCAATCCCGTATCATCATCCGTTCCTTGATTGCCCGCTCAAACAGCTCCCCCGAGGTCATCCCTTCCGGCAGCAGCCGCACCAGCATAAAATTCCCGCTGGGGGGATACACCTTAAACCTCCCATCCCCTGCAAACAACTGGTACATCCGTGCCCGTTCCCCGGAAATCAGTTCCCGGGTTTCCTTGATATAGGCTTTGTCACGGAACATGATTTCCCCGGCAATCACAGCCAGGGAATTGATGGTCCAGGGGTTTTTCCGGGTGTGGATGGCTTTCACAAACTCCCGGTTCCCGGTAATGGCATAGCCCAGCCTGAGCCCCGGCGCTGCAAAGAACTTGGAAGTCCCCCGCAGGATGACGATATTGTTGTAGTAGGCCGTCAGCGGCACAGAAGTAACCGCTTCATAGTTGTCCGCAAATTCCACATAAGTTTCATCTACCATTACGAAAATATCATTCTGCTTGCACACGTCAAGGATATGGCGCATGGTGCCCCTTGTGATGGCGCCGGAGGTAGGGTTGTTGGGGTTGCAGAGGACTAAAAGGTCAATGCCCTCATGAAGCTGCGCCGTGAAATGCCTTTCATCCAGCACGAAATCCTGTTCTTCCCTTAAGGGATAGTAAAGGCAAGTGCCGCCCCCCAGCGAGATTTCCCGCTCATATTCGGAGTAAGTGGGGCCGATAATCAGGGCTTTTTTGGGATGTTTTAACTGGATAAACAGGGAAATCAGTTCTGTGGAGCCGTTCCCCATAATAATGTTTTCATAATCTGTGCCCACATATTCCCCAATGCACTTGCGCAGGGAAAGGTATTCCCGGTCTGGGTAAGAGCTGATGGCGTCAATATGGGCAGCCAGTGTTTCCCGCAGCAGGGGCGAGATGCCAAGGGGGTTGACGTTTGCGCTGAAGCTTACAATTTCATCTTTTCGGATGCCGTAAATCTGTTCAATTTTCTCAAGGTCGCTTCCATGGAAATGGTCTTTGTGCTGTAACATAAATTTCCTCCAAAAATATTTACACAAATGTTTGAATGGTTTATAATGAATAGAACTGACTTTTATTATAACGTATCAAGATAAAAAAGCAACCATAAAGCAGGTGAGGATTTGCAGAAAAAATTAGAAGAACTGGCAGCAGGGATCTGCATCAGCGATTCCTCCGTACTCCATCTTTCTGCGGAAAAGCTGGAATTTGAAGTAGTGGAAGGGACGGTATATAAAGGGGAGTTTACCATAGGCAGCACAAACAATATTCCGGTAAACGGCATTGTCTATTCCTCCAGCCCAAGGATGGAGTGCTTAAGCCCAAAGTTCCAGGGAACCCTGATTACACAGAAATTTGAATTCCGCAGCGAAGGGCTGACAGAGGGGGATTGCCAGAACGGCAGCTTCCATATAGTCAGCAGCCAGGGGGAATATGACCTCCCATTTTCCGTGTCCGTGACGAGGAGCTACCCGGGCAGTTCCGTTGGGAAAATAAAAAGCATTTTTGATTTTGCCAACCTGGCAAGGAATTCCATGGAAGAAGCCGCAAGGGTATTTGGGCAGCCGGAATTTGTGCATATTTTTAAGCCGCAGGAAACAGAGGAGCAGCTTATTTACCAGATGCTCCGGCGCAAGCCCTGCACCATGGGGCAGGTGGAAGAATTTTTAATTGCCGTAAGGAAAAAAAAGCGCATAACCTTCCGCATAGAAGAAGCCCAGCGGGAATTTTCCAAGATTACGGAACAGAACAGGCAGCATATCACCCTGCGGAAAGAGGAGTGGGGCTTCCTTGCCATTGAGGTTACCAGCGATGCAGGATGGATGGAGCCAATGAAAAAAACCTTAACGTCCAACGACTTTGTAGGCGGGCATGCGCAGGTGGAATACCTGGTGTTCCCGGACGCCCTCCATGCAGGCAAAAATTTCGGCAGGCTCACCTTAAAGACGCCGTTCCAGGCCCTGCAGGTAGAAATCTGCGTGGACCAGGGGAGCAGGCGGGGGCAGTCTTCCTATGCCGTAAAAAAGAAGCAGGCGGAATTGATGAAAGCCTATATAAGCCTGGGGCTGAAAAAAATGGTGACTGGGGCATGGGCGAAGTTTTCCGTGAAAAAATTAGAGGAGCTGGCTGCCATTGAGCCGGATAACCTCTGGTACCTGCTGGCAAAGGCGCAGGTGTTTTTGGTAAATAAACAGCAGCAGGAAGGGGAATGGGCGCTGGATGCATTCCCAAGGCATAAAGTAGACAAGGAATCCCCCCTGTATGCCTATTACCTGTACCTGTGCGGGCTGCGGGAGCCGGAGCCTGTCTATGTCAATAAGCTGACAGGGAAAATCAGGAAGATTTACCATAAAAATAAAGAAAATAACCTGCTCCTGTGGATCCTGTTATTTTTGGACGAGGAGCTTAATTACAGCAAAGGCAGGAAGCTGGAAGTGATTGCACGGCAGATTAAGGGCTCTGGGGAAAGCTCCGTGCTCTATCTGGAGGCTTACCGGATTTTGGCGAAGGAGCCGTTCCTGCTTTACCAGCCAGACGAGTTTGGGCGGAAAATCCTCCATTGGGCGGCAAAGCGCCAGGCCATTACCCGGGGCATTGCGGAGCAGGTCTGCCGCCTTGCGCCGGAAATTTTAGAATTCCATCCCATCTGGTACCAGATCCTGTGCGAATGTTATGAGGTATTCCCGGAAAAGGAAATGCTGCAGGCCCTTTGCAGCTACTGCCTGAAATGGAACTGCTACGGGGAGAATTATTGGGGCTGGTACCACAGGGGCATCCGGGAAAAGCTGCGCATTGCAGGGATTTACGAAGCGTGGATGATGTCCGCCGGGAAAAAACAGTTGGAGCGGATCCCAAAGTCTGTCGTGATGTATTTCCAATATAACTGCAGCCTTCCCTACCGCCCGCAGGCCAAGCTTTACCGTTCCATCATCAGGCACAAATCCTCATGGAAAGGGAATTTCCACCATTTCCAGAAAAATATGGAGGAGTTTGCCTTAAAGCAGGTGAAGGCGGGGCGGATAGACGAGGACATTGCAGCGGTCTATCAGGAAATTTTAAAGCCGGACATGATGACAGAGGAATTATCCAGGCATTTGGCAAAAATCCTGTTTACCTATAAGGTTACCTGCAAAGATGCCGGAGCCCTGCGCCTTGTGGTGCGCCAGCAGCCTTTAAAGCGGGAAAAATCCTACCCTTTAAGCAATGGGGTTGGCTTTGTAAGCCTTTACAGCAGCTCCTACCAGATTTTATTGGAGGATTCCCGGGGAAACCGGTTCCTGCCCAAAGAAGGGCTGGAGGTATTCCCCATGCTGGACAGCGAGAAATTTTTGGAAAAAGGGATTGCCTGCGCAAAAGAGAAAATGCCGTATCTACTGAAATATTTTGACCGGAAAAAAATCTGGCAGACCTTCGAAGAAAAAGACCTGCCGTACCTGCAGATGGTACTGGAGTCCGATACCATCAGCGACGCCTACCGGGAGGAGCTGCGCCCCCAGATGATTGCCTATTACTATTACAATTATACCGGGGACGCCTTGGATGAATTCCTGCTTTCCGTGTCCTTTGAGGGGATGCAGAAACGGGCAAGGGAGCGGATTATGGAGCTTTTGGTGGCAAGGCGCCATTACAGGCGCGCCTATGAATTGCTGCTGTCTTATGGCAGCGAAGGCATTTCCGCCCCGAAGCTGGTGCATGTCATCTGCCACCGGATGGAAGACATGGACGCCGGCGAAGGGCCGGATGAATTTTTGCTGGGGCTGTGCCGGGGCGTGTTTTTACGGGGCAAATACAATGAACATATCCTGAATTACATGTGCCAGTATTTTTATGGGAATATGGAAGAAATGGCAAAGCTGTGGCATGCCGCCCGGGAGTTTGACTTAGATACCTACGGCCTGGAGGAAAGGTGTCTTGTGCAGTTCTTGTATACAGAGGACTTTTCCCAGGCAATTGAGCAGATTTTTGAAAGCTACGGGGAAAATATGGGGCGGGAGGCCGTGGTGCTTTCCTACCTCACTTGGATGTCCCACCAGTTTCTGGCGAAAGACGCCGTTGTGTCTGACTATGTCTTCCAGAAGATTTTCAGGATGCACAAAGGGCGGCAGGAACTGAATGAGGTGTGCAGGCTTGGGTTTTTGAAATGGTGCGCATCGGGCAGGGAACTGTCCGGGCAGGAAGTGGAATGTGCGGACACGCTGCTTTCCGGGTATATCCAGAGGGGGAAATATTTTGCATTTTATCAGGCGCTGCCCGGGCATTTTGCAGGGAAATATATGTACCACGATAAGGTATTTCTGGAATACCGCACGAAGCGGGAAAGGAAGGTAACCATTACCTACCTGCCAGTAGGGAGCGCAGATTATGTGGAAATGCAGATGAACGAAATGTACGATGGGATTTATGTAAAGGAATTCCTGATTTTTTATGGGGAAAAAATCCCTTATTACATCAAGGAAGAAAAGGACGGGGAATGGCTGGTGACAGAGAGCGGCCAGGTTCAGGGCCAGGGGCTCTGCACCCATGCGGAAGGCAGCCGTTATGATTTGCTGAACGACATGATGGTAAGCTGGCAGATGGAGGATGAACAGACCTTGCTGGAACGGCTGAATACATATGGGATTTTGGACGGGATGGTAAAAGAGGATTTTACGGTTTTATAAAACGGTTTTATAAAATAGAGAAAGGCAGGTGGGGCGCGTGAGGCCAGAAGCAAGCGAATGGTATATTGGGATGGAGCTGGGAAATGAGTGGACGCAGGTGAGCCGTTACCACCGGAACCTGCCGGAGCCGGAAACCATCAGCACCATTGTGGGGACGGAACTGTACCAGATCCCTACTGCAATCTGCAAGCGGAAGGCCACCGGGAAATGGTGCCTTGGGGAAGAAGCCAGCAGGGCGGCGGAAGCAGGGGAAGGGGCTTATGTGGACTACCTGCTGGAAAAGGCGCTGAAAAGGGAATCTGTATTCCTTGACAGGGAATACATGGCAGAAGACCTGCTTCTTGTATTTTTACGGAAAGTATTCCGGATGGCCCTTCCGCCGCAGGGGGCGGAGGGTGTGGAAAAGTGCGTATTTTCCATTGAGGAAGTCACGGACGGGATGGTAGCGCTGCTTAGGGACATGGCGGCAAGGCTTGGCTTTTCCAAAGGGCAGGTCATTATCCAGGACCACCGGGAAAGCTTTTACGCATATGCCGTATGCCAGGAGCCGGAGCTGTGGCAGTATGATTCCATGCTGTTTTCCTGCAGCGGGGAGGAAATCTGGATGAAGCAGCTTGTGTGCAGCAAGCGGACAAAGCCAAAGATAGCGGAAGTCGACGAGATATGCTTAGGGAAGCTGCCGGAAAATGTAAAGGACTGGGACATTGCCTTTTCCCGGATGGCCCAAGACGCCATGTCCGGCAGGATAGTGTCCTCCGTCTACCTGATTGGGAGCGGGTTCGAGGGAAACTGGATGAAGGAGTCCCTGCAGGTCATTTGCCGGGGGCGGAGGGCTTTCCAGGGGAAAAACCTTTACACCAAAGGGGCCTGTTACGCCGGGATGCTTGCAGTGCATCAGGAGCAGGCGGAAACCGTATATTTCTGTGAATACAAGGTACAGGAACACATTTTGATCAAAGCATCCAAAGGGGACAAAACGTATTTCTACCCCTTGCTGGAAGCAGGCTGCAACCGCCACCAGATAGACAAGAAGCTGCGGATCTTGCTGGAAGGGGAACCTGCGCTGGAGCTTTGGCTCCAGAAGCCGGGAAGCCGGGAAGCAAAGATAGAGAGCCTTGAGCTGCCAGACCTGCCCATGGAGGAACAGGGGCGCTGCCGGCTGCTCCTTTCCCTCTATGCGGGGGAAGAAGGGAGGATCCTCCTGAACATGCAGGACATTGGCTGGGGGGACCTTTCCGCAGGCAGCGGCAGGGAATGGGAATATGAGGTAGGTTAATTCTGGAAATAGTTTTTCATATATGCCTGAAAGCAAAGATACAGACAGAAGAAAGGAACAGGCCATGGGCAGGATATGGTTATGTGAGGAAGAAACAGCGAAACGCCCGTTCTTACTGGAAGAAGAAGGAAGGCGTTTGTATTCTTTTGAGGAATTGTGCTATTATTTATACCAGAATACCGGGGTGCTGGAAGAAAGCTTTTTTAATGAAAAGCTGTGCCAGTGGCTGGAGGAGGAGCTGGGCCTTGCAGCCCTTGCCAGTTCCCTGCGCCGGGGCATTGAGCAGGAACGCAGCGGCTGCTGGTGCATGGAACAGATTCTGCAGGCCGGGGGCTATTATGGTTCCGCAGAATTGGAAAATGCCCTGCTTACAGCAAAGCATATGGAGGATAAAACTCCCTTAGACCGGGAAAAATTACGGGGGGACCGTCTTTTGAAGGCTGAAAAATACCGGGACGCCGTTTCTGAATACCGGAAGGCTATTGCACATGCAGGCCCGGAGGATGGGGATGGGAACATTATCGGGCGTATTTGGCACAATATGGGAACGGCCTACGCCCGGCAGATGCTTTTTGCACAGGCGGCAGAATGCTATGGCATGGCTTATGAAATCGGCAAGGAAGAAGCCAGCAAGGGAGCACGGCTGTTAGCCCTTGCCAGCAAGGACGGGCAGGCAATCCGCACTGCTCCGGGCAGGCTTTCCGACACCCTCCGGGAACTGGGGATGCTAAAGCAGTCCGGGAACCGCAGCGGCTATGAGCGGCTGTTGGAAACTACCTTGCAGGAGCTGCGGGCAGCATACCGGAAAAGTGAGTAAGGCGGGATGCCATATGGCGGAACTGCCGGAAGCAACAGAAAGAATACAGGAAAAGTGGGTAAAAATGGGATTATTCAGAAGGAAGAAAAAACCAAAATATGTAGAAGAAATATTGGAGTTTGGCGAGGAGATTGACTTAAGGTCAAGAAGGCGGGAAAATAAGGCCAAAAAGAGCCAGAAAGCCATGCTGGCCCAGGAGGCGGGGCAGGGGCAGCCGGGAAGCCAGCAGGCCCAAGGCCCGGCACAGCAGCAGGGCGGGCAAAAGAAAAGCCTTGCAACGGAGTATTGTGAGCAGATTATGGCTGCTGCAAAGAACCTTGAGGAAACCAAGCGGGAATATAAGGTTGTCACAGATTACCTTACCGATATCCAGAAGATTGAGAACCTGCCGGAAAGCGAGATGAAGAAGATTCAGGATACCGCCCAGAATGTGCTGAATTTAAACGACGCAAGGGATGCATACCTAAATAAGTCAAAGACCATTTCTGACGCCCAGTTTGCCCAAATGGAGCAGCTTGAGGACGAGATGCCGGAGATTATCCGGCGGCTGCAGGGCAATGAATCTTACCAGACGACCGTCAGGCGGGATATGCAGTACTTAGAGGGGGAACGGGAGGAATGGCGTTATTATCAGGAATCCGTGGTAAATGAAGAAAATATCCTGCGGAAATCCCTGTATGCCCTGCTCAGCGTGTATGTGCTGGCTGTCCTGATGGCTGTGATACTGGGGATGGCAATGAAATTTGACATTATGATGCCTTTTGTGGCTGCTACGCTGGTTACTGGGGCGGCTGGGGGGATTATGGTCCTGCGCCTTCAAAATGACAGCGTGGAAATCAAAAAGTCGCAGGCCAATATCAACAGAGCCATTGTCCTTTTGAATAAAGTCAAATTTAAATATGTCAATGTGACAAATGCCGTTGACTATGCCTGTGAAAAATACCATGTCAAAAACGGCTATGAGCTCAGCTATATTTGGGACCAATATTTAGAAGCAGTCAAAGAGCGTGAAAAATACCAGCGCACCAATGACGAGCTGGATTATTTCAATGATAAATTAATCCGGCAGCTTAAGAAATACCAATTTTACGACGCCAGGATATGGATTCACCAAGCCAAGGCACTGCTGGACAAAAAAGAGATGGTAGAAGTGAAGCATGAGCTCCTTGTGCGCCGCAAAAAACTCCGGGACGGCATGGAAGATCAGGCGGAAACAATCCGGGGTGCAAGGAAGGAAATTGAAAGCCTTGTGAAAAACCGCCCGGGCGGGTATGAAGATGTTAAGGAGCTTTTGGACGCCGTGGATAATATGTGCGGCATTGGCTGACGGGCTGCAGGCGCAGCCAAATCTCCTGAAAAAGAAAAGGAAAGAAAGCTTATGGACCATAATAAAGTGTACCAAATGGATTTTTCAAAAATTTATCAGCTTCTCGTCAATAAGGCCACAAAAAAGGGAAGGGCAAAGGAAGAAGTGGACGAGGTGATTTGCTGGCTCACAGGATATACCCAGGCAGATCTCAGCCAGATGATGGAAAACACCCCCACCTATGCAGAATTTTTCCAGAATGCCCCCAGCCTGAACGAAAACAGGCGCCTTATCAAAGGCGTTGTCTGCGGCATACGGGTCGAGGACATTAAGGAACCCTTGATGCAGGAAATCCGTTACCTTGATAAATTAATAGATGAGCTTGCAAAAGGGAAATCCATGGAAAAAATATTGCGGAGCTAGAGCGTGCCTGAAAATTAAAAGTTGCACAAAATGTATGTTTTTACCGTACAAATATCGACTACCCCTTTGTAAAGGCATAGATGGAGGCATCCAGAAACAGTTCCCCCAACTCTGCCTCCAGACAGAGTACCCGGTAGATGTTATCCAGGATTCCGTCTCCAATCCATTTACGGAACCGGCTGTATACGGTCTTCCAGAAGCCATAACGTTCTGGAAGGTCACGCCAGGGGGCACCACTGCGGGCTATCCAGACCATAGCGTTTATCATTAAGCGGTTATCTTTGGAAGGCCGTCCAGGCTTATTCGTTTTTTCTGGTGGGAGCAGGGGGCAATTTGTTTCCATTCCTGATCCGTTAACTCATAACGCCTCGCCATAACCAAACACCCCTTTTTCTTTATTTTATCACAGAATTTGGGGTATCTAGAGACATTTTTATTAATCGTAATATTCCACTCGGCAGGGCTGCGGTCGCTGTACTGATAATAAAAGAGGGCAGTTTCCATACAAAGCACCGCATCGGGGAACAGACGGTTGATAATTTTAACTTCCTGTTCACCATAGATTTCCGTCCAATGATAATAGCCCCGTTTGATTTTTTCAATGAAGCCCTCGTTTAATAGCTGCTGGATATCCGCGTAGTAGATTCTATAGGAATCCAGCTCTGCTGTCGTCATTATATAATCATGTTTGGAAAAAATCTTCCTGACGGTGTTTATTGATTTTTCATCAAGCATTGTCTCACCTCTACTAAACTACACGTAAATTTCTCAACGATTGTGTATTTTCCTATTAAAATAAGGTTTTCTACCGCCTTTCCTGTATCTTTCCTCATCCCACTTGCCAATTCTTTCATAGCGATTTTAACGAAGCTTTGAGAAAAATTTCTCAAAAAGTTTTTCTTAATCTTTCTATAAAGAAGTTTGGGAACTATCAAGTATTATTTAATTTCTTGAATTTATTCGTCTAACCGTATATAATTATAGCGATAGAACTTATAGAAAGTGAGGAAGACTGAGAATGTTAGAGTATATTTCTGCCCAGGAAGCGGCGAAGAAATGGGGCATTTCAGAAAGACGGGTGCAAAAGCTATGTGAAGAAAACCGCATACCGGGCGTGGCAAAATTCAGCCGCTTGTGGTTGATACCAAAGAACGCTGAAAAACCAACAGATGCCCGCTTGAAAGCAGAAAGGAAGAAAAAACATGAATAAAGTTTTAATTATTGATGATGATAAAGAGCTTTGTGCATTGATTAAACAAAGTATTTTACAAGAGAGTATAGAAGCTGACTGCTGCTATTCCGGGAAATCCGGCTTGCTACAACTAAAAGAAAAGGAATACCAGCTTGTCATACTGGACGTAATGATGCCCGGTTTCGATGGCTTTGAAACATTAGAACAGATTAGACAGGAAAGCAGTCTGCCTATTTTAATGTTTACATCAAAAAATGACAGTGCTTCAAAAGTGCGTGGCTTGCGGGCGGGAGCCGATGATTATTTTACAAAACCTTTTGATATGGACGAGCTGGTTGCCCGTATTGTTTCATTGATTAGACGCTATACCCGCTTCAACCAAAAAGACGGACAGACACAGAAATTTGAGTTTGACGGGTTGACGATTGATTTTAATAGCCGTTCCATTGCCACAATAAATGGAGAATATGAACTTCCCCCGAAAGAATTTGATCTTCTTCTGTTCCTTGCTAAAAATCAAGGAAAAATACTAACAAAACAGCAAATATATGAAAAGGTATGGGGCGGGGAATATGTGTATGATGATAGTAATATTATGGCAATCATTAGCCGTTTACGGAAAAAAATAGAAGAAAATCCCGGAAGCCCTAAATATATCCAGACAGTAAAAGGGATTGGCTACCGTTTCAGTAAGGAGGTATGACCGTTGTATACAGAAGCTATCATTGTGATTGAAATAGTGATTGTCCTTTTATCTGTTTGCAGTTCTGCGCTGACCGTCCGGCGTGTAAAAAAGCAGATTTCGGAAATATCTGACACTTTGGAAGATATAAAAAATGGGAATGGAAACAGGCGTATTTTAGCAGAAACACATGAGTTTGTTGCCCCTCTTGCATATGCAATCAACGATATTATCCTGTCTTATGAAAAAAGGCTTTCTGCCTGTCACCAGACGGACGAAGCAAACAGGCAGCTTATGACGAGCCTCTCCCATGATGTAAGGACACCGCTTACCACACTGATTGGGTATTTGGATGCTGCACACAAAGGGATTGTTGACGGAAAAGAACGTGATGAATATATAGAAACTGCCCGCCGGAAAGCGCATGATTTGAAAGAATATATAGACATGCTTTTTGATTGGTTTAGGTTAGGTTCTAATGAATTTTCCATGAACATAGCGGAGATTGATTTAACAGAGCTGACACGCAATATACTAATTGACTGGATACCGATATTTGAAGATACACAGGTAGATTTCACGATTGACATTCCAGAACAGCCTTTCCGAGTGCAGATTGACCCGGACGGATATATGCGGATATTAAACAACCTGATACAAAATGTAATCTCCCATAGCCATGCAGATAAAATTGAAATCGCTTTATCGGAACAGAACAGGAATATAAAAATTCTCCTGTCTGATAATGGAATAGGGATTGGCAAGGAGGACTTAACGCATATTTTTGATCGGCTGTATAAATGCGATAAAGGGCGGTCTGAAAAAGGCAGCGGTCTTGGTCTGTCTATCGTACATGAGCTTGTTGAAAAATTAAACGGAACAATAACGGCAGACAGCACACCGGGAAAAGGAACTATTTTCACCCTGTTTTTCCCTTTGATAGACTAATCAGCTCCCGCCCCCCTTATGGCGGGAGTAATTATTTGTAAAAATCTGCCTTTTCCAAATTGCAAGGTTAATGCAAGATTGGTGCAAGGTTAATGCAAGGTTGGCGTGGTAGAATGGCAGACATGAAAAGGAGGTTTCGCAATGGGCAAATATGTAATTGAAACGAAAAATCTTACAAAGCAATACGGAACACAAAAAAGTGTTGCCAATCTGAACATTCATGTTCAAAAAGGGCGTATCTATGGTCTACTTGGCAGAAATGGAGCCGGAAAGACAACGGCCATGAAGATGCTGCTTGGACTTACACAGCCGACTTCTGGGGAAGTAACTATTTTGGGGAAGCCCTTACAGGCAAATGAAAAAAGGTTGTTGCCCCGTATTGGCAGTCTGATTGAATCTCCCGGCTTCTATCCTAATCTCACAGCCACCGAAAATCTGCGCATTTTTGCTACTCTGCGGGGAGTGCCGAACCGCAACGCAATTAAAAACGCACTTGATTTAGTTGGTCTGCCTTACAAAGATAAAAAGCTGTTTTCCCAATATTCACTTGGCATGAAGCAGCGGCTGGCGATTGCCCTTGCCATTATGCACGACCCGGAGCTTTTGATTTTGGACGAACCGGTCAACGGTCTTGACCCGATTGGAATTGCAGAAGTCCGTTCCTTTATCCGTGATCTCTGCAATGAGCGTGGAAAAACAATATTGATTTCCAGCCATATCCTTTCCGAAATTGCACTTTTGGCAGACGATATAGGCATTATCGACCACGGTACATTGCTGGAAGAAGAAAGTCTTGCAGAACTGGAAGCAAAGAGCAGCAAGCATATCCGATTTATTGTTTCTGATACGGCACAGGCAGCAAGAATTTTAGAACGTATCTTCCATGAGAGCCGGTTTACCATACAGGACGACCACAATATACAGGTGCATAATCTTGATTTACCAATAGGAAGAATTGTTACTGCTTTTGTGGAAAATGGTTTAGAAGTATCGGAAGCCCATACTTGCGAAGAAAGCCTTGAAGATTACTTCAAACGTGTAACAGGGGGTGAGGGGATTGCTTAAACTGGTTATATGCGAATTTACAAAATTAAAGCGCAAAAAATTTATATGTCTGGTTGTTCTTTCTGCGTTTTTATTTCCCGTGCCGCTGACCGTATTGATGACAATGCCGCAGACAGCAGAACGATATGACAGTAAGATAGCGATTTTCAATGATTACTTTCAGTCGGTTATGGGCTATGGGGTAGAATTGCTTTTACCGTGCATGATCGGGGTGATTGCAGCCATGCTCTTTTTTATGGAACGGGATAATGATACTTTCAAAAATCTGCGCACAATTCCCATAACAAGCACACAGATGATTTTGGCAAAGATTATTGTCCTGTTCTTTTTTGGGATTATTTTTAGTTTGACATCAGCTCTTATAACAATCCTATGCGGCGGGCTGATTGCAGAAGTAAACAGTATTGCTTATAGATTATTTTTTGCGCTGGAAATGGGAATTTTTATTACAGCCGGGACGCTGCCGTTAATTGTCCTTGTCGTTTTCTTTAGCAAGAACTATTTATTTTCTGTTTTATTGTGTGTTTTTTACAGTGTTTTAAGTATGACAGCCGAATCATCTTTTGGCGCACTGCCTAAAGTGATGTGCTGGCTGATGCCAATTCCGCTTACAACCCTGTGGAGCGCAGGAAATTTAACCGCGCATGGCAATATGGACGGTGTGGGGGTGTTAGAAAATTTAATTCCGACTACATTTCAGACACTCATTATTTTAGCTGTTATCGCTTTGCTTTCCGTTATAGTGATTGATTATATGTACAAAAAGAGAGGGGATGAATGATATGTTTCGCATGGTTAAGACCGAAATATGGAAATTAAAGCGGTATCATATGATATGGGCAGGTGTTTTCCTAATGCTACTTTCCGTCGTTTTGACGCTTTTTTCCACAACAGCATTGGACGGAACGGTCTGGACATTTGCCTTTTTTACAGAACAGGTAATCAAAAATAATGCCACAACGATTTTCCCCATGTGCATTGCCCTCATTGCCGGATATATCATAGCAAGGGAAGGGAAAGACGATACGCTGAAAAGTATTATGACTATTCCTGTTCCTTATAACAGCCTGTTATGGGGGAAGCTGCTTGTATGTGCGCTGCTGTCTTTGTTTTTTGGGCTGTTAAGTGCGGCATTCACGGTAATTGCCGTTTTTGTGATGGGATTTCCGGGAATTTCTGTAACATCAGTATTGCAGACATTTATTCAGATTATTCTCAACTGTCTGTTTTTGTATTTTGCGGTCATGCCTGTAATTGTATTTGCCGCTCGTATACCAAACGGACATATGCTTGGAACAATTATTGCCTTTGTTTATGGCTATGGCGGTATGTTTGCTTCTGGAAATGTTACATTAGCAAATATTTATCCGGTTACTGCAAGTTTAGGCTTGATCAGCTACCGGAGCTACGATCCGGCGGTACATTGGAATGTGTTAATCTGTCTGTTTAGTATGATTGCCGTATTGATGATTACTGCTGTTTTTGTATTCACTGCAAAAGAAAACGTGCCAGTCAAGGCAGCAAAAAAGCACAAAAGAACAACAACCAAAAAAGGTTGGTAAGGGAGGATATAGGAATAATGAAGAGAAAATTGACTATCGGGATTGCAGCAGTTGTAATATTTATTGTAGGTTTTATTGGTTTTTGTATGTGGTTCCTTTCGGGAACTGGCAGCACATACTATTATTCACAGATTGATAACAGTAAAATAGAACAGACCGAATCAAAAAGCGGCGTAATTAACTTTAGTGGAAGTATGGATTACTCATACACTTTATTTTCTTACGATGAGAATGGAAAAGGAAAAGACATTACATTCGGAACATCAAAGGAATTGAAAGAGGGAGCTTTTATCCGTTTAACGGTAATGCCGATCCGGGGTGTTCTTGAATGGAAAGAGGTGCAATATGATGAACTTCCTGCCGCTGTGCAAAGCAATTATACAGCACCAACGAATGAGTAAGGGCGGTTATGGATTTGGAGCTAAAAATAACAGAAAGGTTGATGATATGTGTTATAGAAAAAAATGTTTTCGTTTTCTTTCGGTAAGTGCCTTGGTGTCTAGCTTGACGCTTGTGGGGTGTTCAAAAAATGAAATTCTGGATCAGTATAATAATGTTGTTCAATCAGCCGGAAATACGGCACTTACAAGCGATTTTTCGCTGAAAGGGAATCGGGCATATGGGGAAGATTGCTATACTGGAACTTATACGGCAGATTATAAGGACTTTTCTAAAACAGAATATCTTTTTGGTGGAACTTCTATCGAGCGTGAAAACGGCAAAGATATTTCTGTTTCCTGCGACTTGAAAATTACCGAGGGAACAGCGCAAGTGTTTTGGGTTTCTGGCAGTGATGATCCGGTGATCCTGTTTGAAGCAACTGGCAGCTATTCCGAAACAATAATATTGCCGGAAGGCGGAAACTATATTGGCGTTATTGGAAACAATTTTACGGGGCATTTAGAAATGAATATAGAATAATTATCTGCCGCACGACGGCAAAAGGAAAAAAGCTGTCGTCAAGCAGAGTCTTTTCACATGCCTATCATTAAAGAAGCGAGAATCTTTGCCTAAAGAGATATGGCGGCTAAAGGAGTTGCCGCCATGAAATGCAAACTGTATCAACAAAATTCATCGGTGATTGATTTGTTAAAAAAATTTTGTCTTGTGAAACGGGATTTTCTGCCTATGAGTATAAACTATCATATCATTTAGTATGTTTTAATAACTCATATTACCCAAATGCAATACGGCGCAAAAACGGAACGCCCCACAAGGAGGAAACCATATGGAAAAGTTGATGTACCTGATGATGATTAAGAAAAGCAAGTCCTACAACAAACTGACAAGGCAGGCAATTGTGGAACACGTTGAGAACATAAGGAAACTGGACGAGGAAGGAAAGCTGGAAATCTGCGGCGTCTTCCAGGGTTATCCGGGAATGGCAGGCATGTATCTCCTAAAAACGGAAAGCCGGGAAGAAGCGGAAGATATTTGCAAGTCTGAGCCCGTTGGCTGTGGGGGGATATGCAACCTATCAATTAGCCGGTTTACAGATTGCAAACCGGGAAAATAATTACTTGCTGTAATTACAGGCAAATTATTTGGCTCTGCCACAAATCTTTGCATAGGGCGCTGGAAAGGGCTGCCATATTCCGGCGTCCTTCCCAATTCCCCCTGCCTTTGGTCACTATTTGCCGAAAAACCAGAAAGGCTGCTAGAGCGTGTTTGAAAATTCATTCCTACAATTTTCAGACACGCTCTGTTGCATCACTGCCGGGGGGCATTTTCTGTTAAAAGGCAGCCCCGCATTCGAAAGCGATTTGCATATACTTATCGCTCATGCTTGAGCCAAAATCCGCCAAATCCCTTATCTCCCATTTGCCGGAATCTAAATTGTCTGCCCCATAGAAAAACTGGGCGATTGGTATATCCCTGAATTTTGCAACAGCTAAAGATGCTGAACATTCCATTTCAACACCAATGCAGCCTTGATCTTTACGTTCTTTCACCATCTCCGGCGTTTCCCTGTAAATTGCATCCGTAGTCCAGACTTTCCCTACTACATAAGGGATATTATGTTTTTCCAGGCATTGCACCGTCATGTCAACGGAAGAACTTTCTGCACTTATTTCTTCGCTCCCCGGAATGTAATGGTAACTGGTCCCTTCATCTCTGACGGCTGACGATGGGACGATGATTTTGCCATCTGCAGCGGGCTGGTTTAAGACGCCGCAGCAGCCAAACTGCACCACTTTCTTTGCCCCTAAAGCTATGAGCTCCTCCAAACAGGCTGCACATGCAGGCGCCCCTACCCGCACAAGGGACAGCGCCATTTTCTTGCCTGCATACGTAATTTCATATACCGGCAATGTCCCATTGGCAGAACATAAATTTGCAATTACTTTGGTTTCATTGGTTTCTGCATACTTTTCTATCATGCATTCTGAAAATGTCGTGATGCATACCTCTGGAAAACCGGGGATTTTTGCCGTAGTATCACAAGGATTAATAAACGCGTTTTTGTTTTCATAAAAATGATGAAATATTGTTGCCACTGCAATCACTCCTCACTAAAATTTTTCGGATTTCCTT
>KE159636.1:2747078-2756773 GCA_000403315.2 Lachnospiraceae bacterium A2 | reverse complement strand
AAAATGATGAAATATTGTTGCCACTGCAATCACTCCTCACTAAAATTTTTCGGATTTCCTTTACGATTCTGGATGGTATTTCTTTATCCACAGGCATAAGCTTACTGTACATCCTTACCCCCTGGTAAGAAAATACAATCAAATCAAACACAGCAGAACTATCCACCTCATGGAATTCCTGCCGGCCAATCCCATACCGTATCAGCTTTTTCCATGTATTTGCGGATAATATGTACTGCTCATATAACGTATTATTCTGGGCTGCAATATCCTGGCTGCTGAAATATTCATAGATTGCTGTGCTCAATGATGATTGGCTGTCGAGCATTTCATCTTTATATCTGTTTAATATCCCATCTAATATTGCTACAGCGGATTGGTTCTGCTTTATTTTTGTGTCAATCTCATTTTCCTGCTGTCCCATCATACCGTCTACAATCTCCTGGAAAATCTGGCGTGTACTTCCATAATGGCAATACAGGCCGCCCCGGCTGATTTGTGCAGCTTCGCAAATATCTTTCATCGTCACTTGCTTAAAACCTTTTTCGGCAAATAAGGAACATGCACATGTTTGGATGTGCTTCCGTGTTTCTGCCCCTCTTTTATTCATATCTCCTCCCTCTTTCCGGCACAAGTGCCTGAAAGCATTATACGACACGTGTGTCGGAAAGTCAATAAGGTATTTTTCTAATATATTTTACGTCCAGTCCTTCCTTCTGTACAAAACAGCCCCTGCAGCCGTACCTGCAGCCGCCACCGCTCCCAGAATAAGCAATTCCTTCCCATGCATTGCAAGGCTTTCCCCAGCAAAAACCCCCTGCAGTAAATCAACCGCATACGTCATTGGCAAAAAACTGGAGATTTTTTTAACCGAATCAGGGAACAGCGCATCTGGCATTGCCGCGCCGGACAAAAACAGCATCATAAAATAACACAGATAGCAAAGCAAAGAAGTACTCTTTAAATCCCGCCCGACAGCCGTGAAAAGAAATCCCAGGGAAAACATAGCGGCTATGGAACACAATATGCCTGTGAAAACAGAAAAGAATGTGCCCTTAATCTGGATTTGGTAAAGCAGCGTCCCGGCTGCCAGCAAAACCACAATCCCTGCCAGCGCCATGGCAAGGCTGGCGGCTGCCTGCGCAAATATAACGCTTTTTTTCCCAGCCGGCGTGGCGTCAAACCTTTTATAAATCTTTTTCTCTTTATAGCCTGCCAAAGTCAACGGCAGCGACATTAACCCAGTAACCCCTGTTACCATCACGCAATATGCTGGTACAGAACTATCCATCATTTTCATGCCAGCTCCGCCGGAAACCGGCATATTCCCATAAATGCTCCCAAATAAAAGGAGCATTAACACCGGAAACACAAGGGCAAAGAAAAAACTGAAAAAATCCCGCAAATACAACTGAAATTCTATTTTACATATGGCAATAAACCCTTTCATACTATCCCCTCCACTGTAAGCCCTGTTGTTTTTGGCACAACCATCAAGTAAAGTTTTTCTAACGATAAATTTCCATCCCATTGCCCTTGGGGAACACATGCCTTTACATATTCCCGGAACCCCTGCTGTGTCCCAAAGAACCGCTGTTCCCCCTTTTCCAAATATAGGATTTTGTCTGCAAGGGCTTCTACCTCATCCAGATAGTGGGAAACCATAAGGATGGCTATGCCCCTGTCCCTGATATTCCGGAAGCTGGCCCACATGTTCTGCCTAACCTCCGGGTCAAGCCCTGTCGTCAATTCATCCAGCACTAAAAGCTTCGGGCGTCCCATAAGGGAAAGCACAATGGACAACCGCTGCTTTTCCCCGGCAGACAGTTTTTGGACCAGGCGCTTCCTTTTTCCATCAAGCCCCATCTGTTCCAGCAATAATTCCCAATCTGCCGGCCTTTCATAAAAAGAGGCAAACAGCCTGCATAGTTCCCCCACCTTGATTTTCAAGGGATATTCTGTTTCCTGTAGCTGGACGCCCATTTCCTTATATACCTTACTGCGGTGCAGCCAAGGGTCTTTTCCAAAAACACGGACCAATCCGCTGTCTGGTTTCCGTAAGCCCTCAATACACTCCACAACAGAAGTCTTGCCAGAGCCGTTTTGCCCAATAACAGCCAAAATTTCCCCCAGTTCCACAGAGAGCGAAACATTCTGGACTGCATGGACAGTTTTATATGACAGATTCAGATGTTCGGCCTGTACAATTACCTGTGACATAATCATTCCTCCTTTTCATGGTACTGCTATTTTATAACGGGCTTTGGGAAGAAACAATAGGCTTTGGGGAAGCGGCTGCTTAAGATGTATAAGCGGTAGGATTCCAGGGCCAACATGCACGAATTTTCCCTTCGGTTATGGTATAATATTTTTTGATATTATACCGCCCAGAGCAAAGCAAAGCGGTTATGGCATTATCATTAAGGGAAGGAGGTGCATCCATGAAAGTTGAATGTAAAGTCAGCGCAGATTACAAAGAACCATATGCAGTCCTCTACATCAGTGAAATAACGGAAACGGTTGCAGAACTCGTTTCCATGCTGGAAAAGGAACATGCAGGTTCTTTCACACTGGCTGCAGCAAAGGATAAGAAAACTTATTTTATCAGGCCAGAGGACATCTCGTTAATACGTACCGAAGGCAGGGAGATTGCTTGTTATGACAGGCAGGGGGATCGATATCTGTTGCATAAACCCCTGTACGAATTAGAAAACATGCTTGATCCCAGTTTTGTACGCATTTCAAAATCAGCGATTGCCAACATCCGCCAAATCGGGCATGTAGAAGCAGGGTTCAATGGGACAATGGAACTGGTAATGAAAAACGGGACCATAGATTATATTTCCAGAAGCTTCCGGAAAAATTTCAAAGAAAGGTTGGGATTAACATGAAACATACTGTGACATTAATAATAAAATATACGTTATATGGCATTTCCTTTGGGTGCACCTTCCTTGTGGCGATGTGCCTGGCCTACTCCCTCTGGGACAGAGAAGATTTATTGATGATGGTATCAAAAGATTTTACAAGGCAGTCCATAGGCGCCATGGCAGTTGGCATTGCCTGTGGGGGCACATCTGTTATTTACCAGTTTAACCGCCCTTCTGCATTTCTGAAAACAGCCATCCATTTCTGTATTGGCATGGGCGTTTTTTATCCCACCGCAATTTATTTAAGCTGGATACCCTTTAATCCAGGCCAGATGCTCGATACAGCCCTGCAGTTCTTCCTTTCATGCAGTATTTTTATAGTAATCTGGTTCTGTTTTTATCTGTTTAACCGGAATGAAGCAAAGAGGATTAATAAAAGGCTGAGGGAACTGGAGCAGGAAAATGCCTTTTACAACGGATAAAATTATCACCCCTGCCTTTCCCACAAGGCAGGGGTGACGTTCCATTCTATGCTATTTCCGGCAGTCAAATGCTGGGTTGGCCGCATAGAAGTTCTTAGCATCCAGATGGTCCTGGACAATCCGGAGCCCTTCACCAAACCGTTGGAAATGCACAATCTCACGCGCACGCAGGAACCGGATCGGATCTGCAACTTCCTGGTCCTTTACCAGACGCAGGATATTGTCATAGGTGCTGCGGGCTTTCTGTTCCGCTGCCAAATCCTCCGTCAAGTCGGTAATCGGGTCGCCCTTGGATTGGAATTCGCAGGCATTGAAGGGGATTCCCCCTGCGGCTTGCGGCCACAGCGCCAATGTGTGGTCTACATAATATTTATCAAAACCGGAAGCTTTGATTTCTTCTGGAGAAAGGTCTTTGGTCAACTGGTAGACAATGGTGCAGATCATTTCCATATGGGCCAGTTCTTCTGTACCCAGAGAAGCAGCGGTAATGTTCCACTTACTGTATTTTGGGACGGGCATGATACGGTGGGATTTCCGATACATAGCTTTTCGACGTTTGAGAGGATAAAGAAGTATGATGAAAATGAAGATGCGGGGAATGTCGGGAAGCCTTATTCTATCGAAGTTAGAGATACGGAAAGAACGATAACTATATATGGCATTGCTTCAACGAGATTTGATATAGCAGGTTAAATTGTGTCAGACCTATTTGTTTTATTGTGGACAAGTAGGTCTGATTTTATGTAGTAAAGCACACAAGTATAAGATTTGAAGTTGTTCGATTTGATTCGCTTGATTTTTTTGCGTTGAATAGATATAATGTAGTAAAGCACACAAGCGATAAAAAATTTATGCGTATTTTAGTGCAGAGGTGAAAGTTTGGAAGTAAACTTCCAAATCTACCTGAATGACGCAGTAAATGCGTCAGAAGGAGGAAATAATGCTAACACAAAATGATATAAGAATACTAAGCAAAATATTTTCTGATTATGGCTACGTAATGACAACAGCACAGCTTACAAATGAAAAATTGTTTTATAGAGATATTCAACGTATGCTGGAACAAGGATTGATTGAAAGAATAAAAAGGGGCTGTTACCATTGGGTGGATGACTATGGTACGAGTGAGGTGGTTATTGTCAACCGCCTGTTCCCTGATGCAGTTCTTTGTATGGAAACAGCCCTTTTCTATTATAGATACAGTGACAGGAATCCCGCTGAATGGAATATTACCATTGACAAAAATACTTCCAGAAAGCGTACAAATATAGATTATCCTTTTATTAAGGCTTATCGGGTTGAGCCAGAGCTGCTTTCCATTGGAAAAACAAAAGGGGAAATTGACTTCCAAGAAGTTCATATTTATGACCGTGACCGTACCATTTGCGATGTGCTGAGGAATATGAATAAGATGGATAAAGAGATTTTTAATAAGGCAATACAGGGCTATGTAAAAGACCAGAAGAAAAATATTCCGAACCTTATGCAGTACGCAAAGACTTTGCGGGTGCAAAAGCGTGTAAAGGATTTGATTGGAGTGTGGTTGTAATGGCAGATAAGGCAGCGTCCGTTCTTGCGAAATTGAAAAACAAAGCTAAGATTTCTGGAATCAGCTATCAACAGTGTTTGCAGTTGTTTATGCAGGAGGAATTTTTGCGGAAACTTTCAAAATCTGGTTATGAAGACAATCTTATTCTGAAAGGCGGATTGTTCATCTATACGCTTACTAATTTTGAAAGCCGCGCAACGATAGATGTTGATTTCCTGCTTCGTGGATTTTCCAATTCCATAGAAGATGTAAAAAGTATGATTGGTAAGATTATTGAGACATCAACAGGAAATGACTTTGTTTCCATGACAGCAAAGGGATTTGAAGAAATTTCCCCACAGAGGAAATACCACGGCATCAGCACTCAAATTATCGGTCAGATAAAAAATGTCCGTGTGCCGTTTAATGTGGATATTGGTGTGGGAGATATTATTGTGCCAAAAGCGGAGGAAAGAAGAATCAATACACAGCTTCCAGATTTTGAAAAGCCAGTGATAAAAACGTATTCTTTGGAAAGTACGATAGCAGAGAAATTTGACGCTATTTTGCAACGATTTGAATTGACTGGCAGGATGAAAGACTTTTACGATATATATTATCTGGCAAGAACATTCGATTTTGAGGGAGCGAAGCTACGGGCGGCAATTTTTGAAACATTGAAGAAAAGAGAAACGCCTTATGACAGAGATAGCTTTAAGCGTATTCTGGCACTTTCCGAAGATGAAGATATGCAGAAGCGGTGGAGATATTTTTTAAAAAATATTAAAGATGATACGTTGGAATTTGCGGTGGTTATTAAGGAGATGCAGAAATTTCTTGAGCCAGTGTTTGATGCGATAGTGGATGAAGAAGAGTGGAAGAAGAATTGGACTTTCAAACAGAAATGGAACAGATGAACAAAGGGGGGATACAGAATGGGTAAAGTTCTTGAATTGGAACAGAGGGAACAGGCAGGTTCTAGTTCATATAATCGTTTTGAGTATCAAGTTCACTGGATTGTGTGTCATATTATAGGTCAACTTGAAAATAACGCAGAATGTATTGTGTTTTGTGAGTTTCATGACGATATGGCAGAATTTATACCAGAGAAAGAAGAGTACCAATTTTATCAAATTAAGACGAAAGAAGATTCTTCAGATTGGACGGTTGCGGAGTTATCAAAACGAGAAAAAAAGAAAAGTGGAGGATATAAAAAATCCTTTTTAGGGTTTATATATTACAATTTTTTGAATTTTGGAGTAGAATGTTCACATTGCTATTTCATTTCAAATAACGATTATGATAAAGATGTTCGTCTTTGGCAGTCATATATTGAAGATGGAAAAATAGTTGCGGTCGAAAATAATGAACTCTATCAAAGGATTAAAGGAAGAATTAAGGACGAATATGTAGATTCATTACCATCTAATTTTGATAGTGTATTTGATATATTTATTCAAAATACTTTTGTACATAAATCTAAATTACAATTATCAACATATACGACGCAAACATCAGGTATGTTTTTTGACCAGTTAGCAAATAAAAATATACCAACAGATACGGCGCATCTTATTTTTCAACAGCTGGTAAATGACGTGAGAAAAAAGAGTACAGAACAAATAAAAACGCCTATTAGCTTCAAAAGTTTAGTGGATAAGAAAGGAATAGAAATTTCCAAAATAAATGATAAAATCAATTCAACAATTAGCAAAAAGGGAAATTATACAGATTTTTATAATTATTTATCAACGCAAGGATTAACGGATAAGGAATTGCATTATTTTGAATCTGCAAAAACATTACATGATTCAAGGTGGCTTAATGTGAATGATATTAAGTACCAAGAAATTGTCATTACATTACGAAAGGTTATCTCTACATATATTGAATGTATGGGGGATTTTTATGATGCAAGTGTTTTAGAGAAAGAATGTATGCATGAGTTGTTAAAACAAGGGCTTTCGTCGCAATCATTAGATAGAACATTAATAGAGGTATTGTATTATGAGCAAAGATTCAGCAAAGAAATTTGAGACAGAACAAAAATATCGACTTTTAATAAGATATATGCGAAAAAGAGAGGAGGAAAAGAAAAATGAAAAGGCTGATAATAAAAAAACTGATTGTAATCAGTCAGAGTGAGTCACGTTCATTAGAAGTTCCTTTTTCGAAAGGATTGAATATTATTTTAGGTGGGAATAAGACTGGAAAATCTTCAATCATTAAAAGCATTTTTTATACTTTTGGGTGTGAACTTAAAAGAATAGAAAAGGATTGGAAAGAGCTTATATCTTCATATTTAATCTTTTTTCAATATGGGAAAAATCAATATGTCATAATACGGCAAGGTAAAAAATTTCAAATTTTTGAGCAGTCGAAAGGCGAATATTTATGTATAATTGAATCAGATGAATTTCATAAATATAGCAATTCCTTAATGGATATTTTTGGAGTTAAAATGCCGTGTATTTCAAAAGAGGGGAAAGAGTTTAATATAACACCCCCTTTACTTTTTAGGTTCCAATATATCGACCAGGATGAAGGGTGGAACAAAATAGCTGACGCTTTTGATAAAGTGGGATATATTAAAGATTGGAAAAAGAATACAAATAAATATGTTTGTGGTTATCTTGATGATAAGTATTATTCTCTTCAAACCCAAAAAGCGCAACATATAATGGAGAAAGAGGAAAAGAAAAAGGAATTAAATCACAATCAGAACTTTGTTGAACAGATTTCTAATTCTTTGTCACAATTGGATAATTCAAAGTCTATTGAGGAAGCAACTAGAGAAATTGAGAATCTAGTACAACAAGCAGATGCTTTACGAAAAGATATTTTTTCTATAAAAGCGGAAATGACAATCTATGAAAATGAGACGTATATGAATCAACATAAATTGCATATTGTTGAACAAAATCTTATTGAAACAGAAAAAGATATAGAATTTGCAATGAAACAAGAAAATGAATTAGTTTGTCCAACTTGCGGTGCTGTTTATTCTAATGGATTAACGGAGCAAATGAATATAAGTTCTGATTATGCTCATTGTGAAAAATTAAAAATGGAGCTAACAGAAGCATTAGATGTGACTGAAAATACTTTATCTGATTTGGCACAAAAATATGAGCAGATTAGTAGGCAATTGGAGTCGCTTGAATTAAAAATACAAAAATCACAAGAGTTTATATCATATTCTTCATACTACAAAAATAAAGGTCAATATGAAATGTATGAGGCGTGTGGGCAACAGTTGGACATCCTTGAGAAAAAAGTGGATAAAATTTCATTTGAAATTGCAAAGTTAGATGATGAAATTAATGAAATGAAATCTAAAAAAAGGTCAAAAGAAATTAAGGATAAGATTGAAGGAAATTGCCGTATATTGGCAGATAAAATTAATGTACCAAAGACATTCATAAAATTACGAGATTTTGTGCAAGTAATTGACCACACTGGTAGTGAAACACCTCGAATAGTTTATATGTATCAATCAGCATTATATTTATATAATCTTGAAAGAACAGACAGTCCTTTTAACTTTTATATAATTGATACTCCAAATCAGCAGGGACAGGATACAGATAATTTGGAAAGTATATTTAAGTCTCTGAAATTAATCATGTCAGACGATGGGCAAGTTATAGTTGGTACGGAACGTGAAACGGGTATAGAGGATAAAGCTAATAATGTGATTAGATTAATAGAAAAACGTAGATGTCTATCTTCTGAAAAATACAATGAACACATTGAATTGTTTCAAAAATTACAGAAATTAGCTTTAAATTGGGTTGCAGAAAATCATAAGAAACAAAAAGAAGTTGCGGATGAGATGATTGAGTAATGATGAAGTGTGCTATTTGAAAAATTTTCAACCCAGAGAAGCAGCGGTAATGTTCCATTATCACAAAGTAATGAATCATCTGATTTTACAGGCTTTTTAGTATATTCATTAATGGATCTATGTCAATACTTTAGACAAAAAAAGTCGAAAGGTTATGCTGCTTTTTTAAGTTCCTCATCCTCCTTTTGTTGGGGTGTCATATAACCAATAGCACTGTGTATTCTTTTACGGTTATACCAGCCCTCTATGTATTCAAAGATTGCTCTGCGGGCTTCCGCTGAATCCTGATAGGTATGGAGATAGATTTCTTCCTTTTTCAGCACGGAATGGAATGACTCAATACAGGCATTGTCATATGGATTTCCCTTACGGCTGAAAGAATGTAGGATTCCCCTGCTGGCCAAGTAGTTTTCAAATACCTGGCCTGTGTACTGGCTTCCAAGGTCGCTGTGCAAGATAATCCCCTCCGTATCCGCGACATTCAGGCACGCATTCTTTACTGCCTGAACTGCCAGTTCCGCCGTCATAGATGTTCCATAGGCATACCCGATGATCTTGCGGCTGCATAGATCCATAACAGACGCCAGATAGGTCCATCCTTCTTTCTGAACATGGATGTAAGTAATGTCCGTACACCATTTTTGGTTGATGGTCTCCGTTTCAAAATCACGCTTCAAAATATTTACCTTATTATCTGGAATGCTGCCATGATTGGCACGGTGGTTGTACTTCCTTACTACAACAGAGCACAGCCCCTGCTCTGCCATATGCCTCTGCACCCGCTTGACACTGCAAGGTGTACCATTACCATTCAGTATGCGGCATATTTTGACAGCCCCATATCTCTGTTTTGAGTCCTCATATGCCTGTTTCACTTTCCGGCCGAATTCTTCAAACTCCTTTTGCTTATTTGAAGGTACACGAACCAGGGCCTTGTAATAAGTACTCCTTGGGAATTTCAAGGCACT
>KE159636.1:2684814-2747053 GCA_000403315.2 Lachnospiraceae bacterium A2 | reverse complement strand
GCTGCTTTACCCACCCACTGATAGTACTCCGATTTACGCCATATTCACGCTCCAGTTGTGGATACGAGGTTCCTCCGGCATTGTACAGATCCACGATCTGCTGTTTAAATTCCAGAGTGTAAGATTTTTGGTTTTTTGCCATTTTGAACATCTCCTTTGCTCTTTCACTTGATAGTATAAGTTGTTCAACTTTTTCTGTCCACACTTATATACTAACACCAAGGTTTCGCAACGCAGCCCACCGTGATTTTTTTCTGGAAAGTATGATGAAATGCAAAGTCAACGACTGCTACCACAGGGCGTTTTTCTATGTGATGGGGATTGCGGGGGAAACAAGACAGAACATCAACACCATGTTCGATTTTAAGACGGACTGCATTAAGCCAGAGGGGATGCACGCAGGATGGCAGACAAGCGGCACGGTCAAGGTCTGCCACCTTGCCTTTAACCTCTGGAACGGTTACGCCGAGGAGGGGCGTGAGAAACTCTCTACGCCAGAGGAACTGTTCTGCTGCGAGTTCGCCCCGTATTTCATGGAGGGCATCAAGGCACGGTATCCCGAATATTGCAGGGACTTACCAACGCCCAAGAAGCAGGCGGAGCATACACGTTAAATTTTAAAAATGAAAGGAAAAGCCTATGAATTTTAAGAACTATAAAACCATTCTCTGTACCGCCGCCGCTGCCGCCCTTTTGGGAGCGGCGGTTTTTTGCGGCTTTAAGATTTACAGCCATTACCAGCAGATAGACGAGCAGACGGAAGCCTTTGCGGAGATTGCCGAGGTCGTGGAGAACGCCGAGCCAGAGGAAGAACCGCCAAAAGATAAGGATACGCCCGTCAGCGAGGGCGAGGATATATTGGCAAAATACAAAGAACTGTATTTGCAGAATGAGGATATGGTCGGGTGGATTGCCATTGACGGAACAAGCATCAACTACCCCGTCATGCAGAGCAGGAACAATCCCAACTTCTATCTGAAGCACAGCTTTGAAAAGGAATACAGCGACTTAGGCGTACCGTATATCCAAGAGGACTGCGACATCCCCACAAGCGACAATCTGGTTATCTACGGACACCACATCAAAGGCGGCAGGATGTTCGGGGCGTTGGAAGATTACAAATCCAAGAGCTTTTATGAGAAGCATAAGACCGTCCAGTTTGACACCCTCACGGAGCAGGCAGAGTATGAAATCATCGCCGTGTTTAAAACCGTGGCGTACAGCTCGGAGGGCTACCGCTACTATGATTTTGTCCATGCGGAGAATGAAAAAGAGTTTGATGCCTATATCGGGAAGTGTAAGGAACTTGCCTTGTATGATACGGGCGTGACCGCTGAATATGGGGATAAGCTCATTACCCTCTCCACCTGCGAATACTCGGCACAGAACGGCAGGCTTGTCGTCGTGGCAAAAAAGGTAAATTGATATGACCGCAAATCTTCTGGGAAAGGAGGTCGGATTTTATGGCTGATATAAAGACCAGAGATGCGGTCAAAGGGACGATTAAGACTTTAGACAAAGCCGCCATAGCAGGCAGTCGAATGAAATCCGCTTACGCCAAAACAAAGGATAAGGCGGAGCAGGGATATTATGCGGAGGAAAATTCCCCCACGGAATATGCCGCCGACAAGGTTTCCCATGCTTCGGGGCGTATCAAGGACGAGGGCATCCACCAGTTTAATAAGCAGGGGCAGAAAAACGCCCAGATTACAAAAGAAAATATCGGTAAGGCGAAAGATAAAATCGCCGATTTTAAGGCAAAGCGGGCGAAGAAAGCCGCAGAGCAGAAAACAATGCGGAACAAGACAGGGCAAAACGCCGTGCGTACAATAAGGCAGGACGGCTTGCAGGAAATACAAGGGACTGCAAGCCGTCCCGCTGTTTCCGCTACTTCTGTTGCTTCTGCCAAGACCGAAACGCCCCAGACGGCGGCAAACTCACTGATAAAGACCAGACAGCAGGGAAAGCGGATGATAAAGACAACCGCCAGAAATGCGGAAAAAACCGTCAAGACCACAGCAAAAGGGACAATCAAGGCGACGGAAAAAGGCGTGAAAACCGCAAAGGCAACATCCAAAACGGCGATTAAAACCACGGAGCAGACCGCAAAGGCGGCGCAGAAAACAGCGAAAGCGTCCGCCAAAGCCGCCCAGAAAGCGGCGCAGACGGCAAAAGCCACCGCAAAGGCGACAGCCGAAGCGACGAAAGCCACGGTCAAGGCGACCATTGCGGCGGTCAAGGCAATCATAGTGGGGACTAAGGCGTTGATTTCCGCCCTTATCGCAGGCGGCTGGATTGCCGTCGTGATTATCCTCATCGTCGTCCTGCTTGGATGCGCCGTTTCCCTGTTCGGGGGCGGCAGCGACAGCACAGCCTATACGCCTGTCAGTGCGGAGGTGGAAGCCTACATGCCGCTGATACAGAAGTATGCGAAACAGTACGGAATCCCCGAATATGTGGAGCTTATCAAGGCGGTGATGATGCAGGAATCTGGCGGCAAGGGCAGCGACCCGATGCAGGCGGCGGAGGGGAGCTTCAATAAGAAATACCCCCATGAGCCGAACGGCATCAAAGACCCCGAATATTCTATTGAGTGCGGCGTGCAGGAGCTAAAAGCAGCTCTCGTATCAGCCGAGGTGGAGAACCCGATTGACATGGAACGCATCAAGCTCGCCTTGCAGGGCTACAACTTCGGCAACGGGTATATCTCATGGGCAAAGACCAACTACGGCGGCTATTCCTATGCAAATGCGGTGGAGTTTTCCGCAATGCAGGCACAGCGGCTCGGTTGGGAGAAGTACGGTGACACGCAGTACCCCGCCCATGTGCTGCGCTACTACCCATACGGGCGGGCGTTTACAAGCGGAGGAAACCAAGCCATTGTGGAGGTTGCTTTGACGCAGCTCGGCAACGAGGGCGGTCAGCCTTATTGGAACTGGTACGGCTTTGGCGGGCGTGTGGAATGGTGCGCCTGCTTCGCATCGTGGTGTGCTGACCAGTGCGGTTATCTGGAAAGCGGCATCATCCCGAAATTCTCCCTCTGCTCGGATGGCGTGAACTGGTTCAAGGGCAAAGGGCAATGGCAGGACAAGAATTACGAGCCGCAGGCAGGCGACCTTATTTTCTTTGATTGGGGGAGCGACGGCTCAATCGACCATGTGGGAATCGTGGAAAAATGCGAGAATGGGACGGTCTACACCGTGGAGGGCAACTCTGGGGATGCCTGCAAACAGCAGAGCTATCCAGTCGGGAGTAGCTCTATTTACGGTTACGGATGCCCTGCCTATTGATGGCAGAATGGGTGAAAGAAAAACCAGAGGTTAATCCTCTGGCTGCTCTTTTGCCTTACATATCCCCTGCGCTGTCCCTGCTATGATAGTTAGTTCCGCATCATCAAAAGTATCAAGAAGCACATCTAACCGCCGACGTAAAGTTGTTTTCCCTATCGGACTCTCTGGGTGTATGTACTGGTCTACGGATATGTGGAACATTGTAACAAGCTGAATAAACAGCCGAAAGCTCGGATACTGCCCCTCTTTTTCAATAGACTGCAAATGCCTTGCCGAAATGCCAAGCTCCTCGGCTAATTCCTCTCTTGTAATTCGCTGCTTCTCACGGGCTTTTTGGATAGCCTGCCCCAATTCCATAAAGTCAAGGTTTCCTACGGCTTCGTTCATTTTTTCACCACCTGTTCATTAATTTTTCCCTTATATTTTACAGAAGTGAAAGTTCTGCTTAAACGATGTGAAATTTCCATACATAAGAAACTGTACTTCTTGTTTTAGGAAAAATTATCTCTTGCTTTTCTCAATAACACTTTTTCGATAATTGTATTATTCGCTTTGACGCATTATAATATCAGTTATGAAGGAGGTTATTTCAATGTTTGATTACATGAATGTAAAAGAAGCGGCTGAAAAATGGGGATTGTCCGAACGGAGGATACAGGTATTATGCGCTACAAACCGAATCCCCGATGTAATGCGAATCAGCAATGTGTGGCTGATTCCAAAGACTGCATCAAAGCCCAAAGATGGGCGTTTTAAGAAAAGAGATAAGGAGGAATCGGACAATGAGTAAGATTTTATTGGTTGAAGATGATATGGAAATCAGTACCATGCTAAAGAATTTTTTGACCACAGAGAAATTTGAAGTAATTACAGCGTATGATGGCAAAAGTGCCCTCGACAGGTTCTTTTCGGATAGTTTCAGTCTGGTTTTGCTTGATTTGATGATTCCTCAGATAAGCGGAATCGAAGTCATGGAAAAAATCAGGGAAAACAGCACTGTCCCGATTATTATTATATCGGCAAAAGATACCGATTCTGATAAAACGCTTGGTTTAGGTCTGGGAGCAGATGATTATATAACGAAACCGTTTTCTGTCACAGAAGTATTGGCAAGGATAAAAGCAAATATCCGAAGAACTACACAGTATGCTGCAAGTGCAACAGAACAGCAGCCAATACTTCAAACGGGAAGCCTTGTTATGAATCTGAATGAGTATTCTGTAACAAAAAACGGCTGTAAAATAGAGCTTACATCAAAAGAATTTGAAATTTTAAAGCTGTTATTGCAGAATCCAAAGAAAGTATATACGAAAGAACAGATTTATTCTCTTGTCTGGAATGATACCTATTATGGTGATGAAAATGCTGTCAATGTCCATATCAGCAGATTGAGGAATAAAATAGAGGATAATCCCCGTGAACCGCAGTATGTGATTACGGTATGGGGAATCGGATACAAATTGGGGGAGTGAAAGGATGAGCGAAAAAACAATCATATTCTTTTTGGCAGTTGTTGTCTGCTTATTATTCCTTGTGGTTTTATACCAGCGTTTTGTTTTTGGCAGGGGAATACAGGCAAAGATAAAACGGATGAGTAAAAAGTTGGAGGAAATTTTAGAAACTGGTAGCGACGAGAAAGTAATGGTATTTACGGACAACCCTGTTTTGATGGAATTAGGGGGACAAATCAACCGCCTGCTGATAGACCGACAGAAAATAAGGGCAGATTTTAAAAGGGAAGAAATTTCTTCTAAAAAGATGTTGGCGAATATCTCCCATGACATAAAAACTCCTCTAACGGTCATATTGGGTTATCTGGAAATTATGAGCTTGAACCATGCAGATAATGAGATGTTGAAAAAAGTAGAAACAAAAGCGAATCAAGTTATGAACCTTATCAATCAGTTTTTTACATTGGCAAAACTGGAATCTGGCGATACAAATATAAATCTTGGCAAAGTCAATATCAACGAGATATGCAGGGAGAATGTTTTGGAGTTTTACGATATTTTATTGCAGAAAGATTTCGATGTTGATCTGTTTATTCCAGAAACAGCTATTTTTGTGCAGGGGGAGAAAGAAGCCCTGCAAAGGATTTTATACAATTTATTGTCAAATGTAATACGCTACGGCTCCGACGGAAAATATTTAGGAGTTTTTTTGCGTCAGGACAAGAGCAATGTATATATTGATGTGGTTGATAAAGGGAAAGGGATTGAACAGGAATTTGCATCGAATGTATTTGACAGGCTCTATACAATGGAAGATTCCAGAAACAGGGAAATACAAGGGAACGGATTAGGCTTAACGATTGCGAAGAATCTTGCAAGGCAATTAGAGGGCGATATATTTTTAGACAGCATACCGAATGTCAAAACAACTTTTACAGTAAGCCTCAAAAAAATAACTTATTAAATTCCCTGCGAAAGAAATTCGTAAGAATTAGTCAAGAGTTTTGAAAATCTATATCGCTATAATGATATTCATAAAACACCTTTGGGCGTATTACTATGTCCGAAAAAGGCGTTACTAAGGAAACACCCTACGGGTATCCCTTTATGCCAAAAGGCTGGCATGAACAGAGAAAGGAGGCAAAAAATGTCTTATATTTTGCAAACAAGCCATCTAAGCAAAACGATAGATGGAAAACAGTTAGTCACAGATGTGAATATCCATATAAAGAAAGGTGAGGTATATGGATTTTTAGGACCGAACGGGGCAGGAAAAACCACGGTGATGAAGATGCTTACAAACCTTTGGAAACCGACAAGCGGCACGGTTGCGCTGTTTGGAAAAGCATTGGAAAAAACCTCTTACGAGGTGCTGAAGCGCATGGGAAGCATCATTGAATTTCCTACATTCTATGACCATATGAGCGGAAAGGACAACTTACAGCTTCATTGTGAGTATATGGGATATTATAACAAAGGTAGCGTGGAAGAAGCACTCGGAATGCTTGGACTTTCTGATGCGGCGGATAAGCCTGCGGGCAGCTATTCTTTAGGAATGAAACAGCGTCTGGGGATTGCCCGCGCCATATTGTGCAAGCCAGAGTTAGTTATCCTTGACGAGCCGACAAATGGTTTAGACCCCGCAGGAATGAAGCAAATCAGGGATTTGTTTCGGATGCTATGTACCGAGTATGGAATGACGCTTATGATATCCAGTCATCTTCTCCCAGAAATAGAAAGTATTGCCGATACGGTTGGCGTTATCCATCATGGAAAGATGATGAAAGAAATATCCATGAAAGAAATTGCAGAAACAAATACGGCGTATATTGAACTTGCCGTAGAGGATACAAAGAAAGCGGCATATGTTTTAGCTGAAAAAATGCAGCTAAGTAATTTTAAAATCGTAAACGATTCGGGGATTCGTATTTATGAGCAGGGTGTCACCACACAAAAGATTTCGAGGGAATTAATGGCAAATGATGTAGAGATTGCTTCCATCAGCCAACATACCGAAACATTGGAGGACTATTTCTTAAAAATCACATCGGAGGTGGGAAAATCATGTTAAAGCTTGTCAGACTTGAATGGAAAAAGAATAATATCGGGAAATATATCAAAGGCGTAATCATTATGGCGGCTCTGCTTGGCTTATTTGTTTTTGCGTTAGCGTTTTTGGGCATTGCCAACGACCCAGACGGAACACTGGATGCTGCGCCTGGGACAGATGTAATCTCCGCTCCCATTGAATTATTTACCAGCATGGCTTTTCTTATTTACACCAGTGTAATGTTGGCATCCTTTATTGTAAGCGCATACAAAAACAAGACAATGAATCTGATGTTTTCCTACCCTATTAAGCGGCAGAAAATCTTAGCTTCCCAAATGATTGCGGTCTGGACTTTTAATTTTGCCGCACTCATTTTAACAAAACTGGCAATTTATATGTGCGTGTTCTTTGGGGCAAAATTTATGCAGTCATCTTTTACTGTTGATTTTTCAATAGGCAGCCTGTCATTTTATATACAACTGATACTAAAATCAGTGGTAATCGTCAGCATGAGTTTTATCGCCCTGTTTGTCGGGATGGCGATAAAATCTTCAAAGGCAACGATTGTCACCTCATTTTTATTGATTTTTCTCACGCAGGCGAACATTGGCGATTTCACAATGGCAAGCAACGCAGTATTCCCCGTTATTTTGACTACTATTTCTTTGGCTTTTGCCGTTTTGTCAATTGTAAATGTGGAAAGCAAAGATTTAATGTAGGGGGCGGATTATGAATATGAAAAGAATACTGTTAGCAGTGGTTTTAGTGATAGCTTTTGGCATATGCGGATGCGGGAACAAGGAAAAAATAGATTCTAATGAGGAATTTTCGACGGAAGGTATTTCAGAAATTGTATTGGATATTTCCTCTTGGAATTTAAAAGTGATGGCTTCCAGTGATGACAAAGTACACATAGCCTGCGAGGGAAAAGTCGAAGATGACCGTGATATGCAGGTTGTGCAGAAAGATGGAAAACTAATGGTACAGCAGGATGATGATACGGACAAAAATCTGGCGGAGCAATTCTCATTTGGCGAAGCAGGGAAGATAATATTGTATATTCCTAAAGATAATGCTGTTTCCTTAGCCATTAACAATGGTTCGGGAGAGATGGAGTTGGAAGCGGTCAGCATTTCCACTTTGTCCTTGAACAACCAGTCTGGCTATGTAACGATGTCTGATTTCATAGCTGAAAGTGCAAAAATAAAATCTCTTTCAGGCGATATTAAAATAACAGATGCTTCATGCACGGATTCTAATATCAATACAGAATCCGCATATGTTACCATGAAAAATACAGTTGTTGGAAAGGCTGCTGTTTCGACAGATTCTGGCGAAGTGAATATAAGCAACATAAACAGCTATGATTCCCTGTCTGTAGAAACGGGTTCGGGAGATATATCATTGTCCCATGAAGCGATGCCAGATAATTTATCCTGCCATATATCCAGTGGCTCGGACGATGTAACCGTACAGCTTAAGAATACGGAATTCAGTACCGATACGGACGGATGCAAGGATGGGAGCATCGGAAAGGGCGAAAACAGTTTATCTATCATGAGCAACAGCGGAACAGTAATTGTAAAATAGTTTTGGAGTGTAGAAAGATATGGAACGGTATCATTGGATATATTGCCCTATATGCGAAAATAAGACACGCATGAAAATAAGGGAAGATACAGAAATAAGGAATTTCCCTCTATATTGTCCGAAATGCAGGCAAGAAAGTTTAATCAATGTAAAATCATTAAAAGTAATTGTTATGAAAGAGCCAGACGCACAGACGCAGAGCCGATGAACTTGTGGGAAACCTCACAGCTCATCGGCTCTATTTGTCAGAAAGAATAAATATTTAGTCGTTGTCTTTCGTGCTTATTGCGGAAGTTTGTTTCTGCATAGCATTCAGCTTTTTGTGGAGCGGTATCGCCATGAATACTGTTATGACTGCGGAAAGTACATCGGCAATCGGCTGGGCATACATTATTCCATTTAGCCCCCAGACCATCGGAAGAAGCAGGATAACGGGGATAAAACAAATCCCCTGCCTACAAGCTCCGAGGATAAATCCCTCTCTGCCTTTTCCCAAAGCAAGGAACAGGGAGGAATACACCGTATAAAATCCAAAGAGCATAATGGAAATGCCGTTTGCTCTCAAAGATGCTGCCCCAATGCGAATCATCTCGGCATCGCCCTTTGTGAACCTCGAAACGATAGCCGTAGGGAACAGAGCCAGTATCACGCCAAAAATCACACAGAAAACCGTAGACCACAGGATGGAAATCTTGATTGCTTCACGCAGACGGTCAAACTTCTTCGCCCCGTAACTGTACCCTGCAATGGGCTGAAAGCCTTTGATGAACCCGAATACGGACAAGCTGCCCATTGAAATAAGTCGGGTGACAACGCCCATGCCTGCAATGGCAGAATCCCTGTAATCGCCAGCGGCATTGTTGATTAAGGAAATGGATACACTCGTTAAAATCTGGAATACCAATGTTGGAATGCCGATTTTAAAAATCTCAGACATGGTTTCTTTTGTATATGTGCAGTCCTTAACCCGAAAATGGAATACGCTTTTTTTCCGAAAAATATAGGTCAGATATACGCAGGTTGAAACGACTTGTGAGATTGCAGTCGCTATAGCCGCTCCTGCCACGCCTAAATCAAACACATAGATAAACAGCGGGTCTAAGGCGATATTGAGTACCGCACCCGTTAGCAAGGCACACATGGTTGTTTTGGCAGCTCCCTCGCTTGTCACAATGTTATTCATCGTGACATTGAATACATTGAAGATGCAGGAAACAATATAAATGCTTGCGTATGTGGCGGCAAAGGGGAGGATGCTGTCGGTTGCGCCTAAGAGCTTCAGTATTGGATGCAGGAACACCATAGAAATAATAATGATGATTGCCCCCACGGATACGCTACTGTATAAAGCGGTACTTGCCACTTTATCCGCATTTTCCTTATCCCCACGACCTAACAATCGGGAAATGTAAGAAGCCGCACCGTTTCCGAACAGCAGACCAAGACCGACAACGACCTGTCCGAGCGGATAGACCACGGAGATTGCCCCCATCTGGCTCTCCCCCAACCCGCCGACAAAATAAGCGTCAACAAGGTTGTAAAAAGTATTTACCAACATGCCAACCATTGTTGGGATGCCCATTGCTAAAAGTGCTTTTGGTATGGATGTGCTGCCGAGCAGCTCCATCTTTTTGCTTTGACTGTTCATTTTGAACTCCTTTCTCTTGACAAATGGCGTTATTTATACTACTATAAAATATATCAATTGCGTTGCAGGGATTATAATACTATAATTTATAGTAGTTGTCAATAGAAAAAGGAGGGATTTTAAATGGCGACCATTGACTTGATTGTATTGGGAATGTTGAAACGGGAATCCTTGAGTGCATACGACATTCAGAAACTGGTGGAATACCGCAACATTTCAAAGTGGGTAAAAATCAGTATACCATCCATCTATAAAAAGGTTATCCAGTTGGAAGAAAAGGGGCTTATCACAAGCCGCACGGAGAAAGAGGGAAAAATGCCTGAAAAGGCAGTATATTCCTTGACGGATGCAGGAAATGAGGAATTTGAGAAACTGATGCTAGAAATATCCTGCAAGCCGATTCACATATTCTTGGATTTTAATGCGGTTATCGTTAATTTAGAAAGCATGGAAAAGGAACAGCAGAGGGAATGTCTGGATAACATTGAGAGTAATATCAATGTGCTGAAATCCTATCTTGAGGAGAACGTAGATTTAAAAGAAAATGCCCCCGATATTCCTGCGACGGGCATGGCGGTTCTGCATCAGCAATTTCGATTAGTGCAGGCAATCGAAGAATGGATAAGGGCATTGAAAGAAGAACTGCTGTAAATGTGGATGATTTAAAACATAGCAAGAATGATGAAAAGATAGAAAACTCCTTGTGCTACAATATCTCATTGAACCCCTGCTTTGACATTTCGTAATGTTAAAAAAATGAGGGTGAAAACGAGGAAACACCGCAAGGGTGTACCTCTATGCCCATAAAGCATGGGTGAGAATGAAGAAACACCACAAGGGTGTACCTCTATGCCCATAAAGCATGGGCAGAAATGAAGAAAGGAGGTCGCAAAATGCAAGGTCAGACAGTACGCATTGTTTCACAGGCTATCCGCTATATCGAAGAACATCTGCATGAAAAGATGGATTTAGATATGGTGGCATCGGCACTGCACTATTCCAAATACCACCTGCATCGGATTTTTACAAAGACCGTCGGCTTGACTATCCATGACTACGCAAAACGGCGGCAGCTTACAGAAGCGGCAAAACTTCTGGTGTTTTCTGCAAAGCCGATTATTGAGATTGCCCTTATGAGCGGGTATGAAAGCCAGCAGGCATTTACGGATATTTTTAAGGCGATGTATAAGACTTCCCCTGCGGAATTTCGAGAAGCGGAAAACTTCTACCCGTTACAGCTTGAAATTTATCTGAAGGAGGAACTTATAAAAATGGATTTGACAAAAGACAATATAACATTTGCCACGCCCGAAGATGTGGATGACTGGATGGAACTGGTAAGCCTCACGATTGACGGCTATCCATGTCTGGATAAGGGAGATTACACCGCAAACCTGCATCGGTATATTGCGGATAAAAAGGCTTTGATTTTACGGGATGACGATATGGCTATTGGTGTGATGGGATTTTCGCCCGACACAGGAAGCATAGACTTTCTGGCTGTCCATCCACAGTATCGGCATCTCGGCATTACAAAGCTGTTCCTCGATAAGCTGGCAGAGGAATTACTTTGCGGGAAAGAGATTACCTTGACGACATACCGTGCAGGCGATAAGGCAGATACGGGCTGGCGGGAAGAATACCGCCGTCTTGGATTTGCAGAACGGGAACTGCTTGTGGAATATGGCTACCCGACGCAGCGTTTCGTGCTTCCACCGAAAAACAAGGAGGAAATACCGCAAGGGTATACCTCTATGCCCGAAAATACGGGCAGGAAAGGGGAAACAAGGAATGACCGAAACACAGAAAAACCCGTTGGCAGAGAGCTTTAACGCCATATCCCTCATCCGATTTGCTTTCCCAAGTATGGTGATGATGCTGTTTATGGGCTTATACACCATTGTGGATACGATTTTCGTAGCACGGTTTGTAAACACGAACGCCCTGTCGTCCATCAATATCGTCTGCCCCGTCATCAATCTGATTGTCGGTCTGGGGACGATGCTTGCAACAGGAGGAAGTGCGGTCGTTGCGAAGAAAATGGGGAATGGAAACACAGAGGAAGCCCGAAGTAATTTCACGTTGATTGTCGTGGCAGGGGCGGTTATCGGTCTGCTGATTACAGCGGCAGGGCTTCTCTTTTTGGATGAAATCATCTGGGGACTGGGGGCAAGTGAAATATTGTTCCCGTATTGCAGGGATTACCTGACGATACAGCTCATTTTCGCCGCCTTTAACATGATGCAGGTGCTGTATCAGAATCTATTTGTGACGGCGGGGAAACCGACATTAGGCTTAGTGCTTGCTGTTCTGGCGGGGATTGCCAACATTGTTTTTGATTATGTTTTTATCGTTTTACTGCAAATGGGAATCAAGGGAGCTGCTATTGGGACAGGCATCGGATATATGATACCGTCAATTATCGGTACAATATTTTTTCTGATGAAAAGAAGTGAATTGCACTTTTGCAAGCCTAATATGGACGCATCTGTTCTGCTGAAAAGCTGCTCCAACGGTGTGTCGGAACTGGTAAGCCAGTGTTCGACTGCCGTAACGACATTTCTGTTTAATATAACGATGATGAAGCTGTTAGGCGAGGACGGCGTGGCGGCGATTACGGTACTCATCTACTCGCAGTTCCTCTTAACAACGCTTTATATTGGCTTTTCTATGGGAACAGCCCCCGTCGTAAGCTATAACTATGGGAGTGGAAATGTAAAACAGCTAAAAAAGACCGTCTGTATCTGTTTTAGATTTATAGTGGGGATTTCCATATTTGTATTTTTATTTTCCCTGCTTGGTGGAGAAAGCATTGCAAAGGTATTTGCCGAGGATAACAGGAATGTTTTTGAAATTACAAAGGATGGATTTGTCATTTTTTCATTCAGCTTTCTGTTCTCTGGATGCAATATTTTTTCATCCGCATTATTTACGGCATTGTCCAATGGGAAAGCGTCTGCAACCATATCTTTTCTACGGACGTTTGGATTTATTACAGTGTTCCTTTTGGCATTGCCGAGATTTTTAAAGGTAACGGGCGTATGGCTTGCAGTACCGCTTGCGGAGCTTTTCACGCTTATGCTGACGGTATATCTGCTATACAGGCATCGGAAACAATACAATTATTTTTGAAAGAAAGGCAGGCAGGAAATTGAAACAGACAGAATGGATATTATGCCCTGTCTGCGGGAGCAAAACCCGCAGCAGAATAAGGGAGGATACTATTCTGATAAATTATCCTCTCTACTGCCCGAAATGCAGGCAGGAAAGATTGATAGAAGTGAGAAATTTACAAACAATAGTCATCACAGAGCCAGACACAATAGATGCAGAGCCGATGAACGTGTGAGCAATCACAGTTTGTCGGCTTTTCTTTTTATATAACTAAAGGTAGGCACGTCCACCAAATTAAAAAAAACGGCGATTTGGTGGGCGGTATTGCTATGCCTGAAAGACTTAACAAGCACTCTCCAAACCTGTTTCAAGTTTGGAGGGATTTTTATTGCCTGCAAATAGCAATTTTCATTTACATATATCATATCGGGGATGGGTGGACAGCCTGTTAAAAAAATCCTTGTCAATGCAAGGGGGCTTTCTACCCAAGAAGTAGAAGTCAAATCTCTACATATAAGAACCAAAATATCTATAAACCGTGAGGGTGTGACAGCCTTTGCTGTCGCCAGATAAGGATACTTATATGTAGGATGCGGTGTAGCCTTCTTTTTAGGACTGCGCCGTATCCGTTTGTTAAGCCACAAATTTGAAGTTCTGCGGGTTGTTCCGTATTTCTTCCATCGTGGCAAGGATTTCTTTTTCGGTGGGAATATCTATCATGCCCACCGCCGTAAAATAAATATCTACTTTCACATGGCTGTGACCGCCAGATTTGTCGCTGTTGTGGACTTCGATACGCTCAATCAGCGAATTGACAAGCGTAGGAGTAAGTTCTTTAATGTCGGTCATCTCCCGCAAAGTGCGTAAGACAAGCCTTAAATCCATTACCCGCTGTTCGGCATTCTGCAAGGTCTGGCGGTTTTCTTCCACTTCCAGCGTCAATGCTTTCTGCTCCTTTTCGTAGTTCTGAAGCATTTTAGCAAACCGCTCATCGGAGAGGATGCCGCCTGCGTTTTGCTCAAACACCTTTTCAATCAGCCTGTCGATTTCCGCTATCCGCTTTGTGACGTTCTCAACCGCCTGCTGAAGCTGTTGGTATTCTTTCTGCCGCATGGCGTTGTTTTTCTTTGCCAGCAGATACAGGAATACCGGCTCATAACAGCGTACAAAATCGGATAAGTCGCTGACGGCTTCCAGCACAAGCTGTTCAAGGACAATGTCACGGATATAGTGCATGGAGCATTCACCTCTGCCGGATTTATATTGGGAACAGCGGAAATGCTCCTGTTTCCGTTTCATGCTCTTGGAGGCTACAAAGTGCATTTTCGATTTGCAGTCGCAGCAGTAGAGCAGCCCCGAAAAAAGGCTCGTCCTGCCGGTTTTCGTCGGTCTGCGCTTGTGTTTGCGAAGTTCCTGCACCCTCAGCCATTGCTCCTCGGAGACGATGGCTTCCTGCATATCGGGGATGATTTGGTAATCTTCCTCGCTGTGCTGGATTCTCTTATGGACTTTGTAACTGACGGTAGTGCTTTTGAAATTGACGGCGCAGCCGGTGTACTGCCTGTTTTCGAGGATATAGCCGACGGTCGCCTGTTCCCAACCGCAAGGGTTTTTGGGGACTTTCTGCGCATGTTTCCTGCCGATGGATTCAAAATAGGCGGCGGGGGAGAGTATCTGTTCTTCCTCAAGCTGCCTTGCAATCTGCATCGGGCCTTTCCCTGCAAGGCACAAGGCAAAAATCTTCCTTACGGTCTGCGCCGCCGGTTCATCAATTACCCATTGTTTTGGGTTATCTTCCGATTTCCTGTACCCATAGGGTACGATAGAAGCGATACGTTCGCCGTGTTCCGCTTTGGACTGCCACACCGCACGGATTTTCTTAGAGGTCTGCGCCGCATACCATTCGTTAAAAATATTGTGGAAGGGCATCATCTCCACGCCGTCGCCGGTCAGAGTGTCCACACGCTCCTGTATGGCGATAAAGCGGATGCCGAGGGACGGGTACACCACTTGCGTAAGCCTGCCCATTTCTACCTGTTCACGCCCGAAACGGGAAAGGTCTTTGACGATAATCGTGCCGATTTCACCGTTTTCCGCCATACACTCCATACGCATAAAATTCGGTCTTTGGAAGGTCGTGCCGCTGATTCCATCATCCACAAAAAACATAGTATTTGTATAACCGTTTTTCTTTGCATAATCAGAAAGTATCTGTTTTTGATTGGTGATACTGTTGGATTCCTCGTCTTTATTATCGTCGTCAACCGACAGCCTACAATACAAAGCTGTGATTTTTTCTTCTGTCTGCCCGTTTAATTTTGCTGTTGCCATAAAAATAATCTCCTTTCCGACAACCGGGCATAGCAAAGGCAGGGTTATCTTACCATACCCAGTTATCTTTTTCCAATGTGCAATATTAAACCAACTTTTCGGACAGTATCAGTTCCTTAAACTGCTCCAATACGCTTTGTTTTCCTTTCTTGCTGAAATGGGTATTGACCTCGTAGGTCGTGCCGCCAATTTTTAATGAAAACTCGTTTTCCCCGCTGAAACGCACTAATTTTCCGCTTTCAATGCGGATATCGGGACTGCGGGGCAGTATTTCCTGTGATAAATTGATTTTCTCATTTTCATCTATCGGCTCAGGCGGCAGCATATAGACTGCATTTGGGTTGGCTGTAAAGGTTTCTAATGTTTTCATACTGCTACCTTACCTTTCCTCACGACTTCTGCGGCTTCGTTCCAGTTTTCTGTTGTACTCGTAGAGCAGCTTCAGAATCGTGTCCGTCATCTGTTTTTGCGTAAAGTTTTTCGGGAAAAATCCCTTTAAATCCTGTACTTTAAAGCTGATGCGCTCGGTCTGGTTGGCTTTTTCCTCCGACATGATTTCATAAATACCGTCCGAAGAAAGAGTGCCTTGCTGTGCCGCTTTCTTCATGCGGATGCTTTGTGCGTGTGAGGGTGTGCAGTCGTTCAAGTTCATTGCGTCAAGCAAAATTTTCTGCTGTTCTTTGGAGAGGTAGGAGAGTGCTATGGCGGGGCTGAGTGCGATAACGCCCTCGTCAACCTTGTCAAGCAGTTCGGGGATAAGATAAGTCAGACGGATATAGCGGAATACTTGGTCACGGCTCTCATTCTGTGATTTTCCTATTTCGGCGGCGGTATCCGACTTTGTCGCAGCTTGCGACAAAGTTAAATCCGTTCTCTTACCCTGTTGTTTCAGTGCTTCCATTTTCATTTTGTAGGCAAAGGCTTTTTCGCTTGGGAGCAGCCTTTCACGGTGCAGGTTGCTGTCTACAACCGCAATCACCGCTTCATTTCGGTCAAGGGGATAAATTAAGGCTGGGACTTCGGAAAGCCCTGCTTTGACGGCGGCGTGTAAACGCCTGTGTCCGCTTATCACTTCATATTCATCTGTGTTTTCAATTATGCGGACGATTAACGGAGAAATAATTCCCTGTGCCTTTATGCTCTCTGTAAGATTGTCCATATCTTCATCATCCAGTACCTTAAAGGGATGTCCTTTAAAAGTACGGAGTTTATCTACTTGGATATTCGCAGCCTTTTTCTTTGGCTGGTTCTTGATTTTAATTTCTGTATTTGTCATCGTGCAAACCTTCTTTCTCTTGTTTTATTCAGGACGGCGGTTTCCGCCTGACGTTCGGCTTCAATTACTTCTTTCAGCTTCGGTATTTTTTCAAGGACAGCTTTTGCAAGGGATAATTCCGCCCGCAGAGGTTTTATCTTGGCGGAGATTTCCCTTGCCTGTGCATTTAATTCCCCGCTTTTCTTATGGCGGTTGCGGTTGTAAACTGACTGCCGTTCTTTTTCCAATGCGCCGATTTGCTCCCGCTTTTCTTCGATAAAAGAAACAAGCTCCTGCGGGGAATCAATGTTGTTCCCGCATAGGAACTTGTATTCTTTGAGCGTTTTATCTAATTTTACAATTTCCTGCCGCATGGCGGGGGAGAGCGGGCGGGGAGTTTCGGGGGCGGTATTGTTTCCCGTAATCAGCCTGCAAAGTTCAATCACAAGGGCGAAAAGTATCTGTATGCCGTCCATGCGCTGTATTTTACGGTACTCGATTTCAAGCGTAAGGAGCGGCGTATATTTCGGCTTGTGGAATGGGACATAGCCGACATGCCGTTGGTTGTCAAGCAGCCTTGCCCTGATTGATTCAGGGGTGTATTCTTTCCCAAGCCGGTCTAAGCGGACTGCCTTCTGCCAGCCTGTTCCTTTTACGGAATAATGGGTGAAGGTTTCATCACGGCAGATTTCATAGCCCATATCCTTTAAACGGGTTTCAAATGTCTTGAAGTTGGCGGACTGGGCAAGGGCGGCGTCAATATCTGCTTTCAGAATCTCCCGATGTGACAGTCCGCTGTTTTGTTTCCGCCAGTATTCTTTTTTGCTCCCGCCGTAAAACTCTGTGTCTTTCAATATACTTTTCCCATGTTCCAGACATACGGCGTCGGAGATTTCACGCAGGCGGTAGTGGTCGGAGATATGGTTTTCAAACTTCCTGCCCGTCTTAAAAGATACAGAGTTTACAACAAAATGATTATGGACATTGTCTGTATTAAGGTGTGTGGTAACAACAACTTCATACTCGTTTCCCCACATCCGCTTTGCGGTTTCCATGCCGATTTTGTGCGCTTCTTCGGGCGTGGCTTCGCCGGTCTGGAAGCTCTGGTAGCCGTGGTATGCCACATTGCCGCCTGTTTTCCCGAAGCGTTTTTTCGTTGCCGTCATACGCTCATACGCCCGCTTTGCGTTGCAGTTGATGCCGCTGACATACATACGCTCGTCGGTCTTTGTGTCATTGGAAACATACCGCAGGGCGGCGTATAAATCGCTGTCCACATACTTTTTATCTATGGTTTTGTCGGGATTTTCCGCATAGTCAATCACTTCCTTCAGCCGGTCTTTGACAGGCCAGAAGCCGGTAGTCGCCATTTATACCACCGCCTTTTCTTTTTGGGGGAGGATTAACTCGGCTGTGATTCCATCAATCAAGGCAATTATTTTTTCTTCCGTATCTGTTGCAATTTTGCCCTCGACAGCGACGCAGAGTTCATCCAGCTTGTCATTGAAAGAGAAGAATATTTCGGGCAGGATGGCTCTCGGCATATACCCCAAAGCACGCTGGCGGAGATATTCTGATACGGAAAGCCCGCACTTTTTGGCGTTCTGCTCAATAATATTTTTTTCTTTTTCGCTCACACGGATAAATAAATTTTTGTTCTTGGCTTCGTTCATAACATCAGTCCTTTCTTGGATTTTTGAGGGGATTGGGGGATTCCCCAAAGGGCAATCGGCTCTTAAAGCCGGTTGGGGCGGAAACTGTCAATACAGTTTCCCTGCTTGCTGCGGTATGCGACATCCTTTCTGCCGCATACAATCTGTTGTTTTCCGCCGGTCTGTCTGAATGTCGTTTTTCTGTCCCTGTCCCCATCTCAGGCGGCGTTGTTCCGCTCACTCTCCGAAAAAAGAGGTTATCGCAAAATCATATCCCATCCAGCCGGTCATTTAGTTGTAGCCGGCATTTGGGCAGCAAAAAAGCCGGCACATCAATGTGTACCGACCAATACAAAAGGATAGACTTATCCCTTGCGGTTTTTGGTTTCACAATGATGTAACCGGCTTTGAGATTCAAAGTCGAAACTGTCTGTTACGCTTATCTGTTGCCGACAGTTCGAAGCAGTTTCAGAAGCGGCAGTATTTCTTTTTCGCATACTGCGGGCGTGTGCGGCGTAAAGCCGTCCTTCAAAATTCTGTGAAGATATGTAATTAATTGGTTGTGGTTCTCTTAAAAGAGTATTTTATTATACTGAATGAAATAAGTGTTTGTCAATACTTTCCAAAAAGTTTTTGAATATTTTTTCGGAAGGTGGGCATACTATTTTATTTGGTTATAAAAAGCGTCCGATATACAATGTTTTCAGGGCAATATTTTTTAGCCCTGTACTTCCTTTTCAAAAGAGAGGGTATTGTATTCACTTGTCCACATATACCCCAATGCAATATTAGGGGAATAAAAAACATCCAAGTTTTTACACTTGAACGATGTTTATTAGTATTTTATATTAGTTTACACCACTTTACAACTTTATAAATAATATCCCTGATGCTGAATCAGTTGTTTTAAAACCTTAATTATAGCTTTTGATTTTATGTGTGTTTCGGCTTTTTTCACGAAAATGGCATAAAATACCTGCTGGCGAATTTTTTCGCTCAGTACGAAACGAAATTCCTGGACGCTTTCTGTCTGGTATTTGGAAAACGTCTTGTCCTGATACGGCAAAAGTTTCATTGCACAATACGCTATGTTGATTAGATTGACAAGCATTTCTATCCCTTTGCGGCTCCGCACCATGTAGCTGCATAATGACCAGAAGGTTTTCTGTTCGTAATAACTTACTTCGATGTTCCACCGAAAAGCATAAAGCATCAGAGGTATAAACTGCATACGGCTGCTTCCTGTCTGATTCAGTGGGGATTTTTCTTGCCAGGCACAGAATATCTGCAGCTGTTCTGGAAAAACTGTGCTGAAATATAAACGCCTGCCACCATTTTCCTTGTCCGCTGATGTAACATATGCCAGAACGGTCCTTTTGCCAAAAATGTTTGTAAGGACACGGCGCACAGCCATGTAATAGCCTCCAATTTTTTCATCTGACAGAGTAAAATCATCCTGGATGGAGAGCCTGTCGCCATGCGTTGCAGGACGTCCTCTTTTTCCCGTCCGCTGTGGCGGCAAATCATAAATGACGGAATCAAGCCTTGCATTTCCTATAAGGCCAAGGTTTTCATATTCGTCTACGATAGAAACAAGGCTCTTTTTTACATACCAGCTGTCACAAAGGAGGACGACGTTTTTCTTTGTACGCAAGACAGGCATTACATGCCGCACCATAGATGCAGCCAGTTCCAGTTTAGATTCCTTTTTCTGCCACATGCGGTATCCAAGCGGTACGCACAGATAATGGATCCTGTCCTTATTCCATACAGGGACACAGAGCATTACGCTCACAAAACAGTGTCCATTCAGGTAATTAGAGCCATTATGCGCAGCATGGTCGAAAAGCTTTGAAGCATCCTCAAATTTTTTGCCGAATTTTGCAACCATTGTATCATCAATACACAGGAAGACAGGCTGGGAGGACAATTTTTCTGGTATGAGCTTTAAAGCCATACCAGCAGTAACATTCATAAATCTAGAATAATCAGCTTTTGCATAAGAACATGCATAGTAAAATGCATTCAGGGATTTTTCTGTAATCCCTGATAAAAAATGTCTGTACAGCGAACGGATGGAACCTGCCGACTCCATAGCAAGGATAGATAACACCAGCAGGAACAAGGTTTCAATAGTTGGTAAGGAAAAAGTTTTAAAATAAATATAAAAATAACGGTACAGTCTACCAATTAGATTGTTTTCGTTGTATAATAAGTCTGACGTACAAGGTCACCATCTTTCGTATAGTTTTGTGTGCAAACTTATTATACATTAGAAAGTGCCTTGTGCGTTATTTTATTTTTCAAAAAGTTGTAAAGTGGTGTTAGTTTACAATTCCCCGAAAAATCGGTAATCTTATCTTACTAAATTCTTTTAAAATATCCCAAAAAGTATACAATCAAAAACGTCAAACAGTTTTTGAAACCATTTGACGTTTCTAGCTGAAAAATCAGATTTTGTTTCCATTCATGTACTCTATTACAACTTTGAACTATTTTTCTCCCAGGCTAACGAAATCTTCTGACTTTTTCCGTCCAGCCTTCTTTTAGAACAATTTAAGGATATCAGATAACGTAATTTCTTTTTCTTCCCCATCCATTATAGTTTGAGGAGTATCCATATCATAAGAACTCTGATCTGCATTCAATAAACTTGGATAGGTGTCTTCATATGTTTCAGTAACAAATAAATATTTTTTACCCTTTGCAATTTCAGATGCATTCTCGACAACATATTCATCACTGCCAAAACTCCCGCCAGCACGCTTGATTATGATTGTGGACGACTCAATACTTCCTTTGTATACTTTGTCCACATCAACGGTATAAAGCGTATACGGCATCTTCTCATTATCTACGAATCCGGTATCTTCATCTGGTTCTTTGTCTGTACTTACATCAATCATTTGATATTCAATATTTTTGACTGTACCAGCAAAAACTAAATCCGAAGATCTCACTAATTCTTCAGCTGTATTATATTTTGGATAGTCTGCTTGTAAAACAGTTACAGATTTTTCTGCTTCTAAAAGTTTATCTCCTGTCACGCCAAGCTGAGCGTTATCATCTGCCAATGGAATCTTAATCGTATATTCTCCATCTACCTCGTATTGAAGAATATAAATACCGCTTCCAACATCAACAGTATTTCCCAATACCTCAATAATGTCTTTATAAGTCATGGTTGGTGTGAGTTTTGATACTTGTTCAGATGTAACTTGCGCCATCGTGTCTGTCACAGGGATTTTATCATTTTCCTGCAAAAGATTTTCTATCAGAGCATTACTTTCGCCTGCGTCATATGTTTTAACAGTCTCTATAACTTCCCTGCGGGAATAGTCGCTTAAGTCTTCGGCTTCAATTCCAAGTGAAGTTAAGTATGTTACTGCTGCGTTATACTGGAATGTCTCAATAGCAAAGGCCGTGATGGGTACGGCCGTAACCAGTATAATTGCCGCAGCAACCGCAGCCTTTATTACTGAAAAGCGCCGTTTGGTTGGTTGCATTTTCTCCTTTGGGGATGCTTCATCAATAAATCTATCTTCAATTTCTCCTATGCTATGAAACAGTTTTCGAGAATTCATATAAAAAAACCTTCCTTTCCTAAATATTCCTTTAGTCGCTTTCTTAAACGAAAGAGTATAGATTTCACCTTGCTTTCACTTATATTGTACTGTTCTGCAATTTCAGATATGGGGCTTACATACCAATATCTGCGGACAAAAACAATCCGATTAAGAGACGGCAGAGATGACAGAAAGGAGTTTATACATTCAATCAACGCAGAATAATCTATACTATCTTCAATACTGCTATTGGAAGCTATGCACTCCTCTAGTTCAGACAAGACGGTATCCACATATCCGCCGCCTCTTTTTGCAGCTTGATACTTCTCTTGCTTTTTTAAGGAAATATTCCGTGTCAGCTTTCCTAAAAAAGTTTTTAAATTGTGCGGTCTTTGAGGCGGAATTGTTTTCCATGCAGCAAAATAGGCATCATTTACACATTCTTCAGCATCTTCCTTACTATGAAGAATGTTTTGGGATATGTAGCTGCAATAGTTCCCATATTTCAATGCTGTCTCGGAAATGGCATCCTCTGACCGTGAAAAATACAGTTCTACGATTTCTTCATCCTTCATGGCTTCTCCTTTCTCAAGTTCTATCGAAAGCTGCTTTCACCTATATACACCGATTTTTTAGGAAAAGGTTGCATTCTGCTATATATTAATTTTAGGTAGTAATTTGTTTTAGCTCCTTTACATCATGCTTTTACCTAATGACTTTTTAAAAAGGGAGAAAGCGTTACTTTTTCCCCTCTTTTTTCAAATATTTTATTTGAGTATTATATCTGTATTGATAATTTCTTCAATTGAATTTCGGATATTGTTCATTTTCTATATCCAGTCAGGCGGCTTGGTGGCTTTGATCCGCTCTGCCACACTCTGCCTATTGGCATATTCCTTCACCAGCCGAGAAAACATATTCTCCTGCCTGTTCGTCAATATTGGTGAGGTAACTGTCCGGCTTACAGACAGTCAGCAGGTTGTATACAGGATTCGGTGATGTTCTTTTAAATACCGCTTATGTTGCTATTCCCAAATCCCGATAAGATTGTTTTCTTTTTCGGCGGGTAAGACGAGAGCAGGCAAATAGTAATTGCCAACTTCTGTATATGTCCCGCCCATCTGTTCAAATAATCTTTCCTATAAACCTAAATTTCCATCATTCTAATTTGAAATTATTTGATTGGTGCGTTGGATATTTTGGTAAGCAAATCCTCAATCACTAAATTCTATTTGAAACTTTGCATCACTTTTTTATCGTAGCAAGAGATTTTCATTTTTGCAAATGTAAGATTTCATTTTTATATCAAAGAAAGCCAGCGAAAAAAGCATTTCCACCTTTTACGCTGGCTTTCGCCTTTGCTATCGCCCATAAGCTGTATCTCAATTATGTTTTCAAATTATCTCCTTATGTGGTGACAGCCTTTGCGGTTTTTCTTTTGTCGTTTTTTGTTAGAACACGTCGCAAAGCGATTTCTGGGATTGGATGCCGTTCTCCGCCTTTCAATCTGGATTTTAAAAAAATTCAGATTGATTGGAGGAAATTACAATGCTTGAAAAGCATCCAAACTGAAAAAAGGACAAGTATAATCCGTACACGTTGACGATAACCGAGGGGCATTATTACCTTTCTTTTAAGGACGGGCGTGGAAAGCAGCAGAATATTGAGATTGATGAAATGCTGTACCAGACGTTTGACAGATTTGAGCTTGAGGACATATCCCATCTGAACAGGGTGAGCAGGCACATTGAACACTCCGAGCTGACCGATGAAACGCTGAATGACAGAGCTTTTTATAAGGCAGAACGGATTGAGGATATTGTTTCAGAGAGTATCGAATACGAGCAGCTACATAGGGCGGTTTCCGAACTTCCCGAAGTACAGCGGCGCAGGCTGAAGCTGTACTTCTTCGAGGAGCTGACCTATGAGCAGATTGCGAAGCTGGAGGGCTGTAAATATCAAGCTGTCCAGTGTTCTGTAAAAGCGGCATTAAAGGCGATAAAAAAATTTATGAAATAATTGCCTTGTGTTGTGGCAGTTGAGTGAGCAAACAGGTGAAGGGGTTTAAAAATCCTTTCACCTGTTTTTCTTTATGGCAAAAACGGGACGGCTCTTTGACAACGGAATACCCATTCACCAAATACATTCTCTTTGTGACTCAAATAAGCATAAGCGTGTGCAGCGGTACGCCATGACCCGCCGAAAGACGGCAAGCGGAAAACACCGACTGAAAATATCGGGCAGCTCCCGATTCCGCCATGACACACAAAGAGGACAATGATACTCCCGTCCAGCCACAGTCCGAGCGGTAACCAGTCCGCCGCAGGCAATGGGGGCGGCTCTGTCAGACCGACAGTTGGGGTGCAACTCCCGTGGCGTCAGTTCGCTGCTGACCGTTTGGTGATTTCCCTTGCGTAATCACGCATTAGCATTTTCGGGATGTCGGGGACAAATAGAAAATGCTTTTTATCATAAAGCCAGATGCAGGGCGGTCATTGAAAATAGGACTTGTTTTATGCTCTCCCGACCTTAAATACTTCCTTGCGTCTGGCTGTTACATAGGCAGGGTATTCCTGCCTAAATCCAGATAGGAGGTTCTAAAGAATATGGAAAGAACAATCAGGCGTGGCGACATCTACTACGCAGAGCTTAATCCCGTTGTCGGTTCGGAGCAGGGCGGCATACGACCCGTACTTATCATTTCTAATGATATAGGAAATAGCCACAGCCCGACAGTCATTATCGCTGCCATAACAGGTAAAACACAGACAAAGGCAAAATTACCGACACATACCGAAGTAAAGGATGTTGAGGGGCTTGACAGGGACTCTATCATCCTGCTTGAACAGATACGGACGATTGATAAGCGACGTTTGTGGGAGTATATGGGAACTCTTGACAAGCGTTTTCTTCCTGCAATGGACAAAGCGTTGGCAATTAGTATTGGTTTAAACGGATATTCGCAATGCCCGATGAAGCAGGGCAGGCTTTTGGCTTCCTTACCTGCTCATGAATGTTGTCCGCTGCATGATGACAGCGTTCAAAAAAAGGATTAGCCCCCTCGTTATATGGTACAATCATTCGCTCATACATTGAGAATGAGGGAGGTGCTGCCTGTTGGAGCATAGAGAATTTAGGTATGTTGGCGAGCCTGTTCCAGAATTGAATGAGCAGGAACACGCAGCATTTCTTATGAATTTTCAAAGGTCAATCCTTTTATCATTAGAAAAACGGAATCTGTTGACCGCATCACAGCGGGAACGCTGCCTGCTTGAGCTTGAAAAACAATATCGTCTAAATTAGAAAAAGCAACGTCAGGCATAACCGCTTGACGTTTTTACATAGTCAAGTGTGAAAATTACAAATTTGCACATTCGACATACCATTTTCAATTGACTATACTGAAAATACGGCAAGGGATTGTCGGGAAAGGAGATATTCTTATGTCAATAGATAAATACGAAACCCTAAACCAAGAAAGGAAGATACAGCACACAAAGAGAAAGGTTGCCGCATACTGCCGTGTATCTACGGACAACGAAGACCAGGCAAATTCATTTGAAAGCCAGCAGCGTTATTTCAGACAGTATATAGAGCGTAATCCCGATTGGGAGCTTTACGAAGTGTTCGCAGATGAAGGAATCTCTGGTACGAATACAAAAAAACGGAAAGAATTTAACCGCATGATTGCGTGTGCAAAGAACGGTGATTTTGATTTGATTGTAACAAAAGAAATCTCCCGTTTTGCGAGAAATACCCTTGATAGTATATTCTATACCCGTGACCTCAAAAAGCACGGCGTGGGTGTTATCTTTATGAATGATAACATCAACACTTTAGACGGCGATGCAGAGCTTCGCCTTGCCATTATGTCCTCGATTGCACAGGAGGAAAGCCGTAAGACTTCCGAGCGTGTGAAATGGGGGCAGAAACGCCAGATGGAGCAGGGAGTTGTGTTTGGGCGGAGTATGCTTGGCTACGATGTGAAAGATGGCAAAATGTATATTAATGAGGATGGGGCAAAAGTTGTCCGTCTTATCTTCCACAAGTTTGTAAATGAGGGGAAAGGAACTCATGTGATTGCCCGTGAGCTTCGGGAGGAGGGAATTAAGCCCATGCGTGTAAAAGAATGGCAGAATACAGTCATTCTCCGTGTTATCCGCAATGAAAAATACTGCGGTGATTTGGTGCAGAAGAAAACCTATACGCCAGACTTTTTATCCCATGAAAAAAAGTATAACCGAGGACAAGAGGAATTTGTGATTATCAAAGACCATCATGAACCGATTATCTCCCGTGAGCTTTTCGATAAGGCAAACCGCATTTTGGATGAAAAATCGCTTTCACAGGAGGGCAAAGCAAAACACAGCAACCGTTATCCATTTTCTGGGAAAATTAAATGCGGATGCTGCGGTTCAAGTTATGTGGCGAGATATAAAACCCGAAAAAATGGAAGCCGCTATAAGGCGTGGCGGTGTCTTGAAGCTGCAAGACATGGAAGCCCTCATGTGGACAAAGCAGGGAATCAAGTTGGATGCAGTGGACTTAGCATACGCAACGAAGATGCAACCCACATCATGTACCTTGTCACGAGCAGCTTAAAATACAATAAGGAGAAAATCACTAATAATCTGCTTGCTATTATCAAGTCTATTATCGCAATGGATACCGCAGGTACAGACAGTGAGAAACTAAAATCACAAATAAAAGCCATTGAACAAAAACGCACAAACCTCATTGACCTTTATACATCTGGAGATATTACCAGAGATGAATTTTCAGCAGCAAGAGCAAAGTGCGAGAATGAGATTGCCGAACTGCAATCCGTGATAGATAGCATAGACAAACAAAGGGAGATGATAGAAAAACAGCAAGAGCTTGTCGCTGAAATTACAGAAGCGATGAATGAGCTTATAAACGGCGTGGAATATGAAGATGATTTTTACAAAGAAATTTTAGATAAAATGGTTGTAAACGACAAAGACCATATTGATGTGTATTTGAACCTGCTCCCTCTCAAATGGAGCTATACAGTTGCAAAAAGCGTAAACTGTCCGCAGGGTAAATCGCTAAAAAAAGCGCAAGCCCCTGAGATGGAACATTTCAGGGGCTTCTCTACCGATATCGGTTAACAGCCCCGCAACTTCCCGATAAGGCATGGTATAGCGTTGGGACAGATACCGCATAGAAGCAGATAATTCCCCATCAGGGCCTCCGAACTGGCTGATAATTACCTGGGCAATCTGAGGATTTGTCTGGGTAATGTTTACCGGGTATTGCAGCCTTTTTTCATAATTCCACATTAGCAGTTCCCTCCTTCCCATGGCATGGGCTGCATTGCCCACAGCCATTTCTGGTCTGGTTTTGCAGTGTCAACCGTAAGCGGCCCATAACAACTTTCATATTCCTTTAAGGCATGCATCCGCACTTCCCGGAAATGGTTGAAGTAGGCAAGGGCTTCTTGGTCCATAGGATGGGTGTCAAGATAGAGGACGATATCATTGACTGCAAAGCTTACCATATTAATCCACTGGAATAATTTCATCTGTTCCATTTGGTTCCCTTTCATTTTGTGCATCCTCCTTTCCCTAAAAACGGTTTGCTCAGTTCTGGGAAAATCGTCCCGCACTGCAGCGCTTTATCCGGTTCAAATGTTTCCCTGAAAAACTGCCATGGTACGTATGCCATGCCGACTGGCATGCCTGCAAGCGGGTCCGGCCTGTCAGGGCAGCCGACAGGCATGGAAGGGCAGGGCCTAGCCATACGGTTTTGCTCTGGCATATCGGAAGGGCAGGGCTTTTGCATCTTATGCTGCCCTGGCATGGAACCGGGGCAGGGTTGTTGCCCCATGTCTTGCATAGGCATATCAGCGGGGCAGGGCCTAGCCATACGGTTTTGCTCTGGCATATCGGAAGGGCAGGGCTTTTGCATCTTATGATGCTGCCCTGGCATGGAACCGGGGCAGGGTTGTTGCCCCATGTCTTGCATAGGCATATCAGCGGGGCAGGGCCTAGCCATACGGTTTTGCTCTGGCATATCGGAAGGGCAGGGCTTTTGCATCTTATGCTGCTCTGGCATGGAACCGGGGCAGGTGTTTTGCGGCATCTGCCGCCTTGGCATAGCATTGGGGCAGGGCCTAGACATCATTCTCTGCATAGGTTCCCGTCTGGGGTTTTGGGCCATTGGGCGTCCGGGCATGGCATCCCGGCAGGGATGTTCCGGCATTGGGCGCTGTGGCATGTTCTGGCTGCAGCCGCAGTCAGGCGCTGTATGATAATTAGCCATAATGGTAATTCCTCTCTTTATGAAATTTGCTTTTTACTACAATATGAGTAAAAGAGGAAAATGGTGCAGTCATTGGATTTGAGTTTCCCCATTTTTGTGCAGGGTGTCTATGCTGCCAAAGGAAACAAGGCCTTTTGGTGCTATATTTAACCGCCGGAGTAATAATATCGGCTAATATAAAAAATGGGGAAACTCAAAAATCCTTGGAATATTGCTTTATGGTGCAGGAAATGATATACTGCTTAAATAGGTTAGTAATTACAGGATAGCCATAACGGCAGTTTACGGAAGAAAGTTTAAAGGCAGAAGGTAAGGAAATGAAGAAATTAAGGAAACTAGTAGGGGTTTCGGTTCTGTGCGTCATTATTTTTATGGTGGTTGCGCTGTTCCAGTATCAAAACGGGGACGATTTGCCCGCGCTGCTCCCAGACCAGATGGAATATGAGTATAACCAGGGTTGGCTTGCGGTGCCGCTGGATGGGGCAAAAGAGCCTGGGGCAAAGCTGCAAAGCCATTTGGAAATAAAAGAACAGTTCCAGGATGCATTGGAGCAGGGGGAATGTGAGCCTGTGGATCTCCCCTATGTGGGGGAATGCGGGGCGGGGGAAGCCTTTGTATTCCAAAATACGCTTCCAGAGGAATATGCGGGCCTGACGCTTAGTTTTTCATCTACGCATTCTACCGTGCGTGTAGTGCTGGATGACGAAGTCATTTACCAGTATGGGTATGAGGAAGGGCATGAAACAGAAAAATCCCATGGGAGCAATGAAAACTATGTGAGAATCCCAAATATATTTGAAAAAGGGGATTTATGGATTGAGATGGCCTCTGCCGTCCCAAATGCGGCGGCGGAGCTAAAGAGCGTTAAAATCGAAACAAGGGACGTTATGGTAATCGGGGTAGTGGGGAACAGGGTCAGCGATATTGGCTGCTGCCTTCTGATTGTCATAATGGCGATTATTATGTTTGTCCTTGCAATCATCCGGCGGTATACGCGCCAGCCGGTCCGGGGGGAATTTTTCCTGGGGCTTGCCGGCCTTGCTGCGGGCGTCTACTGTTTTATCGGGACAGATACCCTGAGCATTTTTTACAATGTGCAGGAAGCCTATGAAATGCAGGAATATCTGGTGATGATGTTCCCAATGTTTTTAATGCTGTATCTGGAACGGAACCTGTATCAATTTTTCCCACGCCGCTTTTTCGTGCTGTTCTGGGCAGTCATTGGCAATGCGGCCGTCCAGATTCTGCTGCAGTGGCTGGGGATCCGCAGCATGGAGGAGATGGTAAATATTTCTGCGGCTGTGACAGGCATAGTCTGCATTACAGCGATTATAAGCCTTGTGCAGCTTGATTATAAAAATAAGAGCCACCAGACGGTCTTTTTCATATTTTCCATGCTTGTGCTTCTTTCTGGGGGGATTGCAAATGTCATCATGAATTATATGCTCCAGGACCCCTATGGAAACACGGCTGGCCAGTACAGCATGACCGTATTTGGGATCCTGATGGCTGTCATACATACCCTGCAGCTTTCCAAAGAGTACCGGGCAAGCGCAGAGGAAAATGCCTTGCTGTTAGAAGAAAAAGTAAAAGCGGCAGAGCAGCAGAACCTCCTGCTGGCCCAGGCCAAAACAGATGCAGATGCGGCAAGGCATGAAGCAATGGCCGCCAATGAGGCAAAAGGGAAGTTTTTGGCCCGGATGTCCCATGAAATCCGTACCCCCATCAACGCCGTGCTGGGGATGGATGAAATGATACTCCGGGAATCTAAGGAACAGCAGATCCGGGATTACGCCATGGATATTTATACGGCTGGGCAGACGCTGCTGTCCCTAATCAACGATATTTTAGATTTTTCCAAAATTGACTCTGGGAAAATGGAAATCGTCCCGGTGGAATATGATGTGAGCAGCTTAATCCACGACCTGGCCAACATGGCTTCCCAGCGGGCAAAGAGTAAAGGCATTGAGTTTGTGGTGGAAGCGGACCAGGGCATACCCTCCCGTCTGTACGGGGACGATGTGAGGATCCGACAGGTGCTTACCAATATCCTTACCAATGCAGTGAAATATACCCCGGAGGGGACGGTTTGGATGCGGATACGGAGCCTGGAATCCGATGGGCCTGCGGTGCTGTGGTTTGAAGTGGAAGATACAGGCATGGGGATTAAGGAGGAGGACCTGCCCAAGCTGTCTGCGGAATTTGAACGGATTGAGGAGGAGAGGAACCGGAATATCGAAGGCACCGGCCTTGGGATGAGCATTACCATCCAGCTCCTTACCCTGATGGGGAGCAAGCTGCTGGTAAAAAGCGAGTATGGCAAGGGATCCAAATTTTATTTCCAGCTGGAGCAGGAAATTGTGGACAAAACCCCCATTGGGGATTTTGAATCCAGGGCCCGCCAGCTTGCGGAAAATTACACGTATGGGACGAAATTCCTTGCGCCGGATGCAGAAGTCCTGGTGGTGGACGACAATGCAGTCAACCGCAAGGTGTTCCGCAACCTGCTGAAAGAAACGGAAATCCGGGTTACAGAGGCCGGAGGGGGCAGGGAATGCCTGGAACTGGTACAGGCCTACCATTACGATTTGATATTTTTAGACCATATGATGCCGGAAATGGATGGGGTGGAAACCTTCCGCCGTATCAAAGGGCTTACGGAGTTCCCCTGTAAGGATACCCCAATTGTGGTATTGACTGCCAATGCAGTGTCAGGGGCACGGGAAAGCTATTTGGCGGAAGGCTTCGACGATTTCCTTTCTAAGCCGATTGTCCCGGAAAAACTGGAAGAAATGCTGAAAAAAATGCTGCCAGCGGAATTGCTGCAGGAAGCCCCGGACCATGGACGGGAGGGAATTGCCGGAGGGACCCAGGCCAGCGTATCTCTGGACGAGCTTCCCCAGGTGGACGGGCTGGACTGGAATTATGCGTGGCTGCACCTGCCGGACCTGGAGCTTTTGGAATATACGGTCCGGGAATTTTACGGGCAGATTGATTCTGCTGCAGGGCATTTGGAGGAAGCCTTTTGGAACCTTGAGGAGCCTGGGCAGCTGGACCAGTACCGGATTCAGGTACATGCGATGAAAAGCCTTGCGGCTACCATTGGGATAGTGCCCCTAGCAGGCCTTGCAAAAATATTGGAATATGCCGCAAAGGGTGGTAAAATAGAAGAAATCCATGCCATGACAGGGCCGTTTTTGGAAGAATGGCGCAGTTACCGGCAGAAGCTGCAGGGGGTCTTTGGCATTGAGGAAAAGGCCAAGGAGGAAGTGGCGGATTATTCTGTGATAAAAGCCCTGGTGGAAATGGTGCGTGTCAGTATGGAGGAACTGGACATCGACCAGGCAGACAGGCTGATGGGCCAATTGCAGTCCTACGAATACCCAGAGGAACTTGGGGAACAGATCCGTGGGCTTCAGGAATCAGTGACGAATTTAGATGCCGAAGGGGCAAGCCATTTTGCGGATTTGCTGATTGGGCAGATGGGAAGGTAGATTGGAGGAGGAACCATGAAAAAAATTTTGCTGGTAGGAAAGTTAAACAATGTCGTAAAGGAAACAAATGCATTTTTATCCCAGTTTTTCCATGTACAGCTTTGCTCAGAAAATGCAGGGGTTTTAGAGGGGATGATGAAAATTGTAAACCCGGATTTGGTAGTAATCAGCCTGATTGGGGCATACGGGATTGACACGTCCATGTTTTTTATGTTAAGCAGCCAATATGCGGATACCCCAGTCCTGACGATTGGGACGCAGGAGGAGAGCAACGCGTTTTTTAAATACTATGAGGAAAGCCAGTTTGAGAATTTAATCCGCCCGGTGGAGCATACAGGGATTATGAACGCAGTCTGCCGCAGGCTTGGGGTAAATAAGGAAGAAACCATTAAGGAAGCCCAGGAGGGGAAAAAGGGTACGGACGGCAGGAAACGTGTGCTGGTGGTGGACGATAACGGTACCACGCTGCGGACTATGAAAGCCATGCTGGAGGATACTTATGAAATCGCCATCGCAATTTCCGGCGCACAGGCTATGACTTCCATTGGGAAGAAGCGGCCGGATTTAATCCTCCTGGACTATGAAATGCCAGTCTGCGACGGGAAAATGACCCTTGAGATGATACGCGCGGACGAGGAAATGAAGGATATCCCGGTGGTGTTCCTGACGGCAGTCAACGACCGGGCAAATATCGAAGCGGTGCTGAAATTAAAGCCGGCAGGGTATTTCTTAAAGCCGGCAGTAAAGGATAAGCTGATTGCAGAAATAGAGAAAATTTTGGGGCAGTGAAAGAGGAGTGCTGGCCCCAAAGCCCCCTACCGTAAAATTTACCAGCAGCAGCATCCGTGAAGGCGGGAAAGCAAGGAGCAGGAAATGAATTATTACTTGGCCCCTTTGGAGGGCATTACCACTTATATTTACCGGAATACATACCACAGCATGTTTGCCCCGATGGATAAATATTTTACCCCATTCCTTGTGCCAAGGCCAAAGAAAGGGTTCAGCAGCCGGGAACTGAATGATATCCTGCCGGAGCACAACCAGGGGCTTTTTGTGGTGCCCCAGCTTCTCACCAACCGGGCGGAGGATTTTATTTACGCTGCCCGGATGCTGGCGGACGCCGGGTATGGGGAAGTGAACGTAAACCTTGGATGCCCTTCCGGCACGGTAGTCCCCAAGGGGAAAGGGGCGGGATTTTTGGCGCATCCCGCAGAACTGGAGCGTTTTCTGGATGAAATTTTTTCCAAACTTACCCTGCGCATTTCAGTGAAAACAAGGATTGGGATGGAATGCCCGGAAGAATTTGGCGCGCTGTTTAGGATTTTCCAGAAATTTCCATTGGAAGAATTGGTGATCCATCCCAGGGTACGGGAGGATTATTATAAGAACCAGCCCAACCTTACGGTATTTGGGAAGGCGTTCCGGGAAAGCAAGTGCCCTGCCTGCTATAATGGGGATATTTTCAGCCGTGGGGATTTGGAAAAGCTGTTGGGGGAATTTCCAGGGCTCCCTGCGGTTATGCTTGGGCGCGGCATCATTGCAAACCCAGCCCTGCTGGAAGAATGTGCAGGGATTTCCCTTGCCGCCAGGGAATCTGGGGAAGCGCAGGGGATGCAGGCGGGGAAATTGCAAAAATTCCAGCAATTCCACGACGCCTTATTCCAGAATTACCAAGAAGCTTTAGGCGGGGACAGGAACGTGCTTTTTAAAATGAAGGAAGTCTGGACTTACATGATACAGTCCTTTACCAATTATAAACATTATGCAAAACAGATAAAGAAAGCAGAAACAGTGCAAGCTTATGGGGCAGCCGTCCGTGGGCTGTTCCGGGAACAGGAGGTTACAGGGCATGGAAGATTTTCGTTTTAAGGTGAACCTGGGCGGCATGATCGAGATTTTGTCAGACCATCTCTACAGCAGCCCGGACGTTTATATCCGGGAGCTTCTGCAGAACGGGGCAGACGCCATTACCGGGAAAAAGAAGATACTGGGGGACAGCGGGGACGGGGCGGTTACCCTGGAAATTACCGAAGGGGAACAACTGATATTTACCGACAACGGGCAGGGGCTGACAAAAGAGGAAATCCATCAGTTCCTTGCCATAATCGGGGAATCCTCCAAGCGGGAGCTGGAGGACAAGGATCTGCGTACCGATTATATTGGGCGGTTCGGCATTGGGCTCCTGTCCTGCTTTATGGTATCCGATGAAATCTGTTTGGTGACGAAATCCTGCAGGGGCGGGGACGCCCCTGTCTTAGAATGGCGGGGGAAGCCGGACGGGACCTATACCATACGGGAGCTGCATGGGGAAGAAGGGCAAAAGGATGGCGATAGCCCCGGGGAAGGCAATTTTTATCTGGAATCTTCCGGTACGAAAGTAATTTTGCAGGCGAAAGAAGGCATGGAGGAGTATTTTAAACGGGAAACCATTGAACATCTCCTGACGTATTATGGGCTGCTGATGCCATTCCCTATTTCCATCTGCCAGAATGGGGAGGAAAAGCAGATAAACCCTACATACCTCCCATGGGAAGGGCGCAAAACCAACAAGAAGGAACTTCTGCTCTTTGGGCAGATGCTGTTTGGGGAGCAGTTTTTTGACTGCGTGACATTCCAGTCGGAGGAAGGGAATGTGTCCGGGGTTGCCTATATTTTAAATTATACGGTGCTGCCTTCTGTCAAGTCCCGCCACCGGATTTACTTAAAACACATGATGCTGACAGAAAAAGGGGACAACCTGATCCCGGACTGGGCAGTATTTACCAAATGCATTGTCCATTCCACGGATTTACGGCCTACGGCGTCCCGGGAAGGGTTTTATGTGGACGAAACCTTAGAGGCTGCAAGGGAAACCATTGAGGACAGCTTAATCCAATATATTGATACCCTTGCGGAGGAAGAACCGGAACGGTTCGGGCGTTTTTTCCAAATCCACCATCTGACCCTGATGTCATTGGCGCTGGCAACCCCCAAGCTGTTTGTGCGGCTGATTGACTATTTTGAATTTGAAACCACACGGGGAACCATGACGGGGTACGACCTCCGGATGGGCACGGAGCCTTTGGTATATGCCCCCACAAGGGAAAAATACAAGCAGCTTTCCCAGTTGTTTTTCTCCCAGGGGCAGCTTTTAATTAACGTTTCCTATGTCCATGCCTTGGATTTGCTGGTGCAGCTTGGCAGGGTATTTGAGAAAACGGTAAGCCCGGTGGAAGATTGGGCAATTGAGGATTTGATGCAGGACTTGTCCCCGGACGACCAGGACGAAGGCTTTGAGTTCCTGACGATGGCAAACCGGATTTTAAAGAAGCATGACTGCAGGGCAGAGCTGAAATATTTTTCCCCTGCCCAGCAGCCCACCTTTTACCTGCTGGATGAACAGGCGCTGTTAAGCCGCCAGATTGCAGCTTCAAGGTCGAAGGCGGATTCCATGTTTTTCCAGATGCTGGACGCTTTTGCAGCGGATATCCAAACGGATACGGTGGCTGCCTTATATTTCAATTACCAGAACCCAATTGTGAAGAAGCTGGCGGAAATTGAGGACGAAGCCACCTTGAAGATTTTTGTGGAAATCCTCTATGTGCAGGCTCTGCAGATTGGCGGGTTCCCCCTGCACAACGATGAAATGGGGATGCTGAACCGGAACATCCTTACCTTGATGGAAAGGGGGCTTTCCGATGGCTGAATGGCTGGATGAATATGACCCGGAGTGGATCATAGACGAGCTGCTGGAGGACACTGGGCATGGGAAGCCGGCCATGGAGGTGCTGCGCAATGCAATAACGGAGGCAGACCGCCGTCAGGATATCCCTTACATGTTTGCCTTCCGCATTGAATTTTGCCGGGAATCCACCTTTTACGGGGATGGGCTGGAACTTATGGTGATGTTCCCGGAGCTCCTTGCCCTTGCAGACAAATACCCGGAGCAGGCCGGCAACCCCCGGTATGTATTTCGGTATGAAGCGGAACATGTGATGTGGGTATACAAATGGGTTTTGGATAACTGCATGGATTTTTACCATGTTTCCATGGAGGACTGCAGGAAATTTTTGGAGGATTACCAGGAACGCTGCATCCGCATGGGGCTGAGCCTTCGGAATTATTATGGCACCATGTATCATTTTTACTGGCAGATTGACCGGGAGCTGTCCGAAGAATATTTCCGTAAATTTGAAAAAAGCCCACGGGATGGGCATAGTGACTGCAGGGCCTGCGAGCGGAATATGGAAATCAAATATTACCTTGACAAAGGTGATATGAAAAAGGCGGAGCAGCTTTCACGGGACATTGAAAATTTCCGGCTGACCTGCGGGAGCCGGGAGAAGATGAGCGCATGGCTGCGGCTGAAAATTGCATACATGAATTATTACATGGACCACGGGGATTACGAAACGGCGCAGGGCTATGCAAAATTGGTGGAACGCCATTTAAGCGGGGAAACGGAGTATGAGTGCTGGGACAATTTCCTTGTCTGCTACGCCCATACGAATATTGGCAGGGCATTGAGAATCTATAAGGACCACTGGAAGGAATGGCTGAACCTGCGCTGCCCGATGAGTTCTTATGACACGGACCAGAACATCTGCTTATTTTTCAAAGAGCTGGAGAAAGCCCGGAAAGGCAATACGGTTAAAATACATTACGACAGTTCATTCCCCCTATACCGGGAGGATGGGCAGTATAAGATTGCGGATTTGTTCCAGTTTTATTACCAGAGGGCAAGGGATATGGCAGGGAAATTCGACCGCCGAAATGGGACGGAATTTTATACAAACCAATTGGAGGAGAGCCTGCAGAAAAGCACGTGATGCCCCAGGTATGCCAGGAAAGCCCCTTGCAATTGGGAAAGGGAAGAAAATTTGAGGGAACTAGGAGGGATGCCCATATGAAAATGTATGATATCATCAGCCGTAAGAAAAAAGGGGAGCGGCTGTCAAGGGAAGAAATCCGTTTTGTGGCAGAAGGCTACACGAAAGGGGAAATCCCTGATTACCAGGTATCTGCCCTGCTGATGGCAATTTGCTTCCAGGGAATGGATGAACAGGAAACGTTGGAGCTTACCTTGGCGATGCGCGACAGCGGCGATATCCTTGATTTGTCCGGGATGGAAGGGGTTACTGTCGATAAGCACAGCACTGGAGGGGTAGGGGACAAGGTATCCTTGGTGCTTACCCCTATGGTTGCTTCCCTTGGCATCCCTGTGGCAAAAATGTCCGGCCGCGGCCTTGGGCATACAGGGGGGACAATTGACAAGCTGGAATCCTTCCCAGGATTTACTACGGGCCTGACGGCGGACCAGTTTTACCAGAACGTAAACCGCATCAGAATGGCGATTATGGGGCAGACGGCAGAACTTGCCCCGGCAGATAAAAAGCTGTATGCCCTCCGGGACGTGACTGCCACTGTAGACCAAATTTCCCTGATTGCTTCCAGCATTATGAGCAAAAAGCTGGCGTCCGGGGCTGACGCCATCGTACTGGATGTGAAAACCGGGAGCGGGGCGTTTATGAAAACGGAAGAAGAAGCCTTTGCGCTGGCGCGGGAGATGGTGCAAATCGGGAAAAATGCCGGGAAGAAGGTTTCAGCAGTCCTTACGGATATGGACCAGCCCCTTGGCTATGCAGTGGGCAATTCCCTGGAGGTGAAGGAAGCCATCCTTGCATTAAACGGCTTAGGGCCTGCCGACTTGATGGAAGTCACGTATGCCTTGGGCACGGAGCTTGCCCTTTCTACCGGGAAGGCGTCCTCCCCAGAAGAAGCCAGGGATATGCTGCGGCAGTCCATCCAGTCTAAATCCGCCCTCCATAAATTTGCGGAATTTGTAGAAGCGCAGGGCAGTGAAAAACGCTTTGTTTACCAGCCAGAACTTCTGCCTTCTGCCAGTATCCAGATGCAGGTAATCAATACGGAGCAGGGGTATATTTCCGGCATCCAGGCGGAGGAGATTGGCTATGCGAACCTGATCCTCGGGGGCGGCCACACCACGAAAGACAGCCGTGTCGACTTGTCTGTAGGCATCCTGCTGCACAAGAAGCGCGGGGACAGGGTTCAGCCCGGGGAGGCGGTTGCTACGGTCTATGCCAATGGGATGGATGCTGCGAAGGAGGCTTACGGCAGGGTAGTGAGGGCATATCAGGTGCAGGGCGCACGGCCGGAGGAAACGCTGATGGTGAAAGGGGTTGTCCGGTAGGGACTCCTGTTTCGCGGGGCAGCCCCTTTTTGCTGGTTTTGGGCAGAAAAGGGGCTGCTTATGCTGTATGCCTTAAAAATATGCAGTGTGTTCTGTAACCCCCGGCAAGCCCATGCCAGATTTTTTGCATAATTTTATTTTCAAACACCCTCTGGTAATAAAAGCCCCCTGTCCCACATATATTGCAATATGGGAAAACAAAAAAATCAAAGCAAGCTCAGCAAAGTAAAAGAAAACGTAAAATCCAACCTTGTAGAGTCCTTAGAGCTCCCCATGGATATTATGTACGGCGCAGTCATTATCACCGCCATGGGCCGCAACCAGATACTGGTGGAGAACTACAAAGGGATTATCGAATATACCCAGGAGAAAATCCGCCTGCAGACCAAGACATGCCAGGTCACCATCCAGGGCAAACGCCTGATTGTGGAATACTACACCAATGAGGAAATGAAAATCACTGGTTACATCCAAGGAATCATATATGGCTCATAAGGGGTAAGGCGTTGTTAATTGATAAATTGAAATTTTTGCAAGGGTATGTTAAAATTAAACTTTCAGGGTATGCGCCGGAACGGTTCCTGAACTTGTGCAGTAACCACAATATCCTCATCTGGAACCTGGAGTATGAGGAGGACAATTATGTGTTCTGCATCAGCGTCCGGGGCTTAAAGCAGCTAAAGCCCATACTGAAAAAAACAAGGACAACATTTGTCATCTTGGAGCGCACTGGGCTTCCGTTCCTGATGCGCCGCTACCGGAAACGGAAGCTGTTTTTTGCAGGGATTGTGCTTTGCTGCGGGCTTTTGTATGGTATGTCGCTGTTTGTGTGGAAAATTGAGATAAATGGGAACCTCCATGAAACAGACAGCAATATTTTAAAATTTCTGGAAGAAAACAAGGTATATCACGGGCTCCCCAAAAGCAAAATAAACTGTGAGGAAATTGAGGAGGAGCTGCGGGCAGGCTTTGGGGATATTATATGGGCTTCCGCCAAGCTGGAAGGGACTATGCTGATTATCGACGTGCAGGAAAACCTTGCCACCAACCAGCAGGCCAAGGAACAGGAGGGGACGGACAGCGGGCCCAGCGACTTGGTTGCGGATAAGGAAGCCGTTATTTACAGTATCCTGACACGGCAGGGGACGCCTTACGTGGAAAAAGGGAGCAAGGTCCAGCCCGGGGATTTGCTGGTGGAAGGCAAGAACCCGGTGTACAACGACAGTGAAGAAATTGCATCCTACCAGTACTGCGTTTCTGACGCCGATATCCTTGGGATTACGGAATACCAATATGAAGACCGTTTTTCCATGTGGTACGATGAAAAAGTATTCACCGGGAAAGAAAGCGGGGCGTGGGGCATCCGCCTGTTTTCCACCCAGGTGAAGCTCCCCCATTTTTTCCGCAAATTTACAGATTACGACACCATAACAGACGAGTATGACATAAAAATCGGGGAAACCTTTTACCTGCCGCTGGCTTTTACCAAGGAAACTTCAAAAGAATACAGGACCGAGCGGAAACAATACACGAAAAAAGAGGCGGAACAGGCTGCAAAAGCGAAATTAGACCAATTTTGTGAAGAATTAGCACAAAAGGGGGTTCAAATTATGGAAAATAATGTTATGATAATAACAGATGGAAAAAGCTGCACCGCTTCCGGGGCCATCAAGGTCATAGAGCCCATTGGGATACGGAAGGGGACAGTGCTCACAGACATACCACAGGAAGGGCAGATGGAACATGGGTCTGATGGAGAAGACAATTGACAGTTCTGCCGAACATATGACAAATGTGTTTGGGCAGTTCGACACGCATATGAAAAAAATTGAGCGGGCCTTCGGGGTTACGGCAGTCATACGGGACAACAAGATGAAGCTGCTGGGACGGGAGGGGGACGTGGAAAAAGCGTCCCGGGCCGTTGCCCAGCTTTTTGAGCTGTCTAAGCGGGGAAGCCAGATTACGGAGCAAAATGTGGATTATGCCATTTCCCTTACATTTGAGGAAAAGGAATCTGCAATCGTGGAGATGGACAAGGAGCTGATCTGCCACGCCATCAATGGTAAGCCCATCAAGCCAAAGACGTTGGGGCAGAAAAAATATGTGGACCAAATCCGGGAGAAAATGATTGTGTTCGGCCTTGGCCCTGCAGGGACCGGGAAGACATACCTTGCCATGGCCATGGCGATTACCGCCTTTAAAAATGAGGATGTGGGGCGGATTATCCTGACGCGCCCGGCCATTGAGGCAGGGGAACGGCTGGGATTTTTGCCCGGGGACCTGCAGAGCAAGGTAGACCCTTACCTGCGGCCCCTCTACGATGCGCTGCACCAGATTATGGGGCCTGACAGTTTCCAGAAAAACATGGAAAAAGGCCTGATTGAAGTAGCGCCCCTTGCCTATATGCGCGGCAGGACATTGGACAACGCCTTTATTATCTTGGACGAGGCACAGAATACCACGCCAGCCCAGATGAAAATGTTTTTAACAAGGATTGGCTTTGGCTCCCGGGTGGTAGTGACTGGGGACGCAACCCAGAAGGACTTGGCCCCGGGCAGCGTGTCCGGCCTGGACGTGGCCTTGCGGGTCTTGCGGAACGTGGAAGAAATCGGTATCTGTACTTTGACAAGCAGCGACGTGGTGCGGCACCCATTGGTACAAAAAATAGTAAAGGCTTATGAAGATTATGAAAGACGTGAAAAAAAAGGAAACAGGGGCAGAAAGCCAGAAAAATTTAAAGGACCATGACAAAGGGCGCAAGTACATGATGCTGGGCTGCATGGCGGCGGCTGGCGTTTTGGAATGTATTTTGGCTGGGGTTGTAAGCAAGCAGGAAGTGGACAGGATTGTGGTGCTTGGGTTTTTTGGGATCCTGTATTCTGTTATTTTCCTTGCTGGGATGGAACTGTACCGGGAGCAGAAGGATTGGTTTTATGAGAGGGCTTCGGATTATAAGAACATCATGGGATGGCATGTGGGAACCTGCGCGGCGTCCGTCCTCTTTATCTACCTGCCGGAATACGCAAGGCCAGTGCTGCTGTTTTCCATGGGGATGGCAATACTTGCAGGCTCCTTTTTCGGCATGGTGGAAGGGATGTTCCATGTGGCAGTTTTTGCCATCTGCGGACAGGAAAACCTGTACCTGCTCCTGTGCGGGGCGTTCCTGTTGGTGGGCGGCTGCATGGCAGTGTCGTTTCTGGACGGTTTGAAGGACAAGCGGTGGGAAATTATTTTCCTGTTCCTCTATACTTTTGCCAGTGTTTTAATTTTTTCTTTTTTGCAGACTGGTCAATTGGACATTTATGTGTTACTCTATGGGGGGTGCAATGGGGTAGTTTCCGCATTGGTTTCCTGCCTGCTCTACCGGAAAATGCACATATACCTGCATGTGTCGCGGAAACAGGAATTGGAAAAAGTGCTGCGGGCAGACTTTGGCCTGGTGCAGGAAGTGCGGAATTACTCCAAGGCAGATTACAACCATGCAAGGAAAGTTGCGGAAATATCGAAAAACTGCGCCCAGCTTGTAGGCGCCGACCCGGACGTGGCGGCGGCAGGTGGGTTTTATTACCGTATTGGCCGGATGACAGGGAAGCCTTATGTGGAAAACGGGGTGGCCTTAGCCAAAAGCAACCACTTGCCCAAAGAAATTGTTGGGATACTGCGGGAATACAACGGGGAACAGAAGCTGCCGTCCACCTTGGAATCAGCGATTGTGCATGTGGTGGACAGCGTGGTGGCGAAATTTGACGTGCTGGACAAGGCAACGCTTTCCAGCTCCTGGAACCAGGACATTCTGGTGTACCAGACCCTGAATGAAAATTCTGTTTCCGGCATGTATGACAAGTCCGGCTTCAGCATGAATATGTTCCTGCAAATCAGGGATTACCTGATAAAGGAGGCGAAGTTATTTTGATGTGCGGAATTGAAGAAAAGGGGGAGAGGATGGTTTGACGGTTTGCATAGAGGAAGAAGTGCAGCCAGGGTTCCCGTTTCCCTATCAGGAACTGGCAGAGGAAGTTATCAGGGCCGCCTTGCAGGCAGAAGGGTTCCCCTTCGAAGCAGAAGTGGGCCTGTTGCTTGTTCCGTCAAAGGGGATTCAGGAAATCAACTGCGCCCAGCGGGGGATTGACAGCCCTACGGATGTACTTTCTTTCCCGCTGGTCCATTACGCCGTGCCCGGGGACTTTTCCGGGATAGGGCAGGAGAGCGATAATTTTAACCCAGACACTGGGGAAGTGATGCTGGGGGATATTGTGCTGTGCACAGATAAGGTAAAGGAGCAGGCAGAGCGTTTTGGGCATAGCCAGCAGCGGGAATTTGCCTTTCTGGTCCTGCACAGTATGCTGCATTTGTTCGGATATGACCATATGGAGGAGGAAGAAGCTGCAATTATGGAAAAAAAGCAGGATAGCATCCTAGGACAGATGGGAATATTAAGATAAATTGCTGCTGGGCGAAGGCGCGGCAGTAAGCATGGCCGCCTGCTGCCAGGCAGGGTCCGGCACAAAAAATCTGGAGGGAATGAGATGAAAAAAAGAATGGCATGGCTGCTGTTGGCTGCAATGGTATTAAGCGCTGCTGCCGGCTGCGGCAAGAAAAAAGAAGAACCAAAGGAGGAACCGCCGGTGGAGGAGTCTACGCCGACCCCAACCCCAACGGAAACGCCTACCCCGGAACCGACGCCGGAACCGATGGAGGGAAAGGCAAGGAGCTACCTGACAGGGGAATGGATTGACGGGGAGCTGGCGAAAAAGAGGCCCCTTGCAGTCATGATAGGGAATACTTCCGACGCCCTGCCCCAGTACGGGATTTCGGCAGCGGATGTGATTTATGAAGTGCCGGTGGAAGGCTCTTATACCAGGCTGATGGCGATTTTCCAGGACTATTCGGGGCTGGAAAAGATTGGCTCCGTGCGTAGCTGCCGCCATTATTTCATTCATTTTGCAAATGAATTTGACGCCATTTACACCCATTATGGGCAGGCTGCTTATGCAGAGCCGGTGTTGGAGCGGGACGATGTGCATAATTTAAGCGGCATGGATTCCGCCATTGAAACCATTATGTTTTACCGGGATACCAACCGGAAGGCCCCCCACAACGCATTTATCAGCGAGGAAGGCATAAAAGCGGGGATTGAAAAGAAGGGTTACCGGACGGAGCTTTCAGACCAGTACAGCGGGCATTACAAATTTGCAGAGGACGATACGCCAGTCAATCTTTCCGGCGAGGACGCCCTTGTGGTAAGCCCGGGGTATTTCGTCAACAAGCCGTGGTTTGTATATAACAGTGAAGACGGGCTGTATTACCGCTATGAATTTAAGGACAAGCAGGTGGACGGCGCAGACAACAGCCAGCTTACGGTAAAGAATATCCTGGTCCAATACTGTGATTGGTCCAAGCTGGATGAAAACGGGTATATGGACATCAACACTTATTCCGGCGGGAATGGCATTTACATCACCAATGGGAAAATGCAGCGCGTCACATGGAAAAAGGAAGACGGGGACCTCAAAGCAGCCCGTTTCTACGACGAAGCAGGCAATGAGATCACCTTAAACCAAGGGAAAACCTGGGTATGCGTGGCAAGGAAGGACTATGAGGACCGGTTTGGTGTATACGCAACGGAGGAAGAACTTTCCCAGGCGAGGGCAACGGAAGAATAAAGTTTGGCTGGGAAAGCGCAGCGGGACATAACATGGAACGGCAGGAAAGGGAGCCCCATCTGCCAAGGCTGCCCGGTTAGGGGCAGAAAGCAGCTGTTTTTGGCAGGCGGGGAGCCCTATATGCAGGAGAAAGGGCAGTATTAGAGGAAGTTATATGGGCAAAAATAAAAAGAAAGAATCTAATTTTCTGGTACAGGGCTCTATTCTGGCAGTTGCCTCAATCATCAGCCGTGTAATAGGCTTGCTGTACCGGATTCCCTTAAAATCCATTATCGGCGATATCGGAAACGACTATTATGGGACGGCTATGGAGATATACAGCATTTTGCTGTTGATATCATCCTACAGCCTTCCTTTGGCTGTTTCAAAGCTGGTGTCTACAAGGGTAGCGCAGGGGCAGCGGAAAAATGCATACCGGATTTTTAAAGGCGCCCTGGCATTTGCCACAGTGTCTGGGATTGCCGCAGGGCTGATTGTCTATTTTGGCGCGGAGGTAATTACCACATACATTGTGCGGACGCCTTTGAGTGTTTTCGCGCTGAAAGTATTGTCCCCCACATTGTTTGTGGTAGCGGTCCTTGGGGTAATCCGCGGGTTTTTCCAGGGGATGGGGACAATGATGCCGAGTGCATTTTCCCAGCTTATTGAACAGATTATCAATGCGGTGATCAGCGTATGGACGGCATACATGCTGTTCCAGTATGGGAAAAAAATTGGCGCGGTCCTTGGGAACCCAGCCACTTATGCAGAAGCCTACGGGGCGGCCGGCGGGACCATCGGGACTGGCGCAGGCGCCTTTGCCGCCCTGCTGTTTACACTGTTTGTCCTTTTGGCGTACCGCCCCGTATTCCGCAGGATGTCCCAGCGGGATAAAAGCAAAAATGTGGAAAGTTACCGCACAATTTTTTATGTGCTGGTAATGACGATCATCCCTGTGCTGCTGAGCACAACAATTTACAATATTACGTCCTTCCTTGACATGGGGGCGTTTAAGCAGATAGCAGCGCTGCAGGGATATAAGGCAAAGGAATACAGCACCATGTGGGGCGTCTATGTAGGGGAATACAAGGTGCTTGTGAATGTGCCGATAGCCATTGCTTCCTCGGTATCTGCTTCCAGCGTCCCAAGCCTTTCCACGGCCTTTGCGGCAAAGGACATCCAGCAGGTCAAACGGAAAGTGGCATATTCCATACGCTTTATTATGATTATCGCTATTCCCTGTGCCGTTGGCATGGGTGTTTTGGCTTCCCCGATTTTGCAGCTTCTGTTTGGGGACACTAGGGAGCTTCCGGCGCATATGATGCAGATGGGGGCAGTTTCCATTGTATTTTATTCCCTTTCCACCTTAAGCAATGGGATTCTCCAGGGCATTAACCGCATGAATGTCCCGGTGAAAAATGCAGTTGTTGCCCTTGTGTTACATATTGGCGTGCTTGCTGCCCTGATGTACGGGCTGGACCTGAATATTTATGCAGTGGTATGGGCGAATACGTTTTTCTCCTTCCTGATGTGCGTGTTAAACGGGCTTGCCATCAAGAAGTATTTAAAATACCGGCAGGAAATCCCCCGGACCTTTGTAATCCCCAGCATCTGCGCGGCAGCAATGGGGGGCACGGTTTATGGGGCGTACTATTTCCTAATGCAGACGGTAAAGAGCAATGCAGTGTCTACGCTGGTATCCATTGCCGTGGGGGCTTTTGTATATGGGATCCTCCTTTTGCTGCTGCGGGGGCTCAGGGAAAATGAACTGCGCAGCTTCCCAATGGGGAACCTGTTGGTCCGGATAGCAAAGAAGCTGCATTTAATGTAAGGGCATATTCTGCCTGGAAACTTCTTTACCATTTCCCAGAATTTGCCGATATAAGTAATAGCATGAGCATAAAACCATACCCATTTATTTCAAGGAGGAAATGAATTATGAATACTAACGGAATAGGATACGCATACGCACAGGCAGCGGCTCAGTCAGCAAGTACCTCAAATACCGCCAAGGTTAACAAAACAAACGGGCAGAAAGAAATCGGCAATCCGAAATTAAGCGAAAAAGCCCAGAAATATTATGATCAGTTAAAGAAGAAATTTTCCAACATGGATTTCGTCTTAGTCAGCGCAGACAAAAAAGAAGAAGCGCAGGCGAACCTGAACAAATATGGCAACAGCAGCAAGCTGGTAGTCCTGATTGACGATGAAAAAATAGAAAAGATGGCAGAAGACCCTGCATACCGCGAAAAATATGAAAAGGTGCTGCGCGGGGCAACCACCCAGTTCCCGCAGATGAAGAAGGACCTGGGCAGCAATGCAGACGTGGTTAAGACCTTTGGCATGAAAGTTAACGACAATGGGACGGCTTCTTTTTTTGCAGTGATTGACAAATCCCTTGCAGCCCAGAAAAAGCGCCTTGAGGAAAAAGCAGCCCAGAGGAAAGAGGACAAGAAGAAGGCAGAAAAAGAGGAAAAGAAAGACAAGGCAGAGGAAAAGCGTGTGGATGGCCTTAAGGATAAAGGGGATGCGGACTCGGACACCGTGACAGTCACAGCATCTTCGTGGGAGGAATTGCTGCAGAAAATTAATGAAGCTGTTGGGAACAGTTCCGGCGATTCTGTCCGCACCAAGGAGGAAACCTGGGTAGGGCAGCAGTTTGACTATACGATATAGTGCCGGGAATTACTCGGGCGATTAAAATTTGCCGATATAGAACGAAAGGGATGGGGCTGTAGCACTAACGTAAATTACAATGCACAAGTAACTATATTCGTGCGGCAGCCCCATTCTTATAAAATGCTAGTGCACTAGTTTGCCTGCCCGTCCTTGTGCTTGCTGCTTAACATATCAATTTCCACAGGGTTTGGCTGTGTATAGGCGCACTGTGGCAGGAAATTATAGACGTCTAAATAAGAATCCAATTCCGCACTGTTCTGGGGCGGCCGCGGCACAGCGCCGGTGCAGTCCATAGCGGAACTTGCTTTTAGGTAATCGTAGGCATCCTCCCTGGGGCCAAGCACCGGGTGGGCATCTTTGTTTTCTCTATGTTCCATGTTAAAACACCTCTTTCCTTTCCATGATAGTAACAGTATGTCGGAAAAATAAATTTTTATGCGGCAGATTTGGATCCCACAATCAATTTGACTTTTCCACTGTAAATCATTATAATAGAAAATCAGAAAACAGAAGAAACCGAGGAGCAATATGAAAATTTCAGAATTATTACAGACAAAAGAAGTAACCATAAGCTGTGAGCTGTTCCCCCCGAAGAAAGGCTCGGAACTGAAAAAAGCCCATGAAATCGTAAAGGAAATGGCAAAAGTAAAGCCTTCCTTTATGAGCGTAACGTATGGGGCCAGCGGCGGAATCAGCGAGCATACGGTAGATTTAGCCAATGAGGTGCAGAATGTCAATGGGGTGCTGGCCCTTGCCCACCTTACCTGTGCTTCCTCCAGCCGGGATAAAATCCAGGAGGTACTGAAAGAACTGGAAGAACACCAGATTGAAAATATTTTGGCGCTGCGGGGGGACATCCCGGAACATTTGGAATTCCCGCTGCCGGACCAATACCACCATGCCAGTGAGCTTATTGAGGAAATCAGGAATTTTGGGGACTTCTGCATTGGCGGGGCATGTTACCCGGAAGGCCATCCAGAAGCAGAGTCCATAGAGATGGATATTGACAACCTGAAACGGAAGGTGGATGCAGGATGCGAATTTCTGACGACACAGATGTTTTTTGATAACAACATCCTCTACAATTTCCTGTACCGGGCTTTGAAAAAGAGGATAGAGGTGCCCATTATTGCCGGGATTATGCCAGTTACCAACGTGAACCAGATTAAGCGGATTACCTCCCTGTCCGGCACCATCCTGCCCCAGCGGTTCCGGGCCATTGTGGAGCGGTTTGCGGATTACCCGGCTGCTTTGAAGCAGGCGGGGATCGCTTATGCTACGGAGCAGATTATCGACCTGGTGGCAAACGGCGTGAACCATGTGCATATTTATACCATGAACAAGCCGGATGTGGCAGGCGCAATTTTCCAGAACCTGTCTGAAATTTATAAGCTGCCGGAACAGAAACGGACGCAGCCATGAAAGCAGACCGGAAAGAAACGCTGCGCTACCTTGGCTACCGGGGGCAGGAAATCGACAGCCAGACAGAGCGGCTGCTGGATGAGGTGGAGGCAGAACTGGAACGGGACAGCTCCCCCAAAAGCATTTATCAGGAGTACCCCTGTGAGGCAGACGGGGACAAGGTTACAATCGGCGGGTTTACCATCCAAAGCGCGAACCTTGCCAAAAATTTAAAAGGCTGCGGGCATGCAGTCCTCCTTGCAGCCACCATAGGGCGCGCGGCAGATTTTATGGTAAAAAAATATTCTGTCACAAATATGGCAAAGGCGGCCATTACCCAAGCCGCAGGGGCAGCCTATATTGAAAGCTATGTAGACGAGGTGCAGTCTGCCATACAAAAAGAAGCGGCAGCGCGGGGGCTTTACCTGCGCCCACGGTTCAGCCCGGGCTATGGGGATTTTGATTTAAGCTGCCAGAAGGAGCTGTGCGCCATGTTAGAATGCAGCAAGCGGATTGGGCTTACCTTGACGGAAGGGAACCTGATGATGCCTACCAAGTCGGTGACGGCGCTGATTGGGCTGACGGCAAAGGCGCGGGAATCCTGCCAGATGGAAACCTGCAGCCAATGCGGGAACGTGGATTGTGAATTTCGAAAAGAAGAAAGCAGAGGGTAAAGAGCATGAATGTAACAGAACGGTGGAAGAAGGAACTCCTGTTTTTTGACGGGGCCATGGGGACCATGCTCCAGAAGCAGGGGCTTAAGGCGGGGGAATTGCCGGAGCTTTGGAATATCACCAGGGAAGAAGTGATAGTGGATATCCACAAACAGTATCTGGAAGCTGGCTGCAATATTTTAAAAGCCAATACCTTTGGCGTGAACCCCTTTAAAACCGAAGGCACCGGCTATACCTGCGAAGAATTGGCAGGGCAGGGTATAAAGCTGGCAAAGCGGGCCATAAAAGAAACTGGGAAGGACGCTTATGTTGCGCTGGATATCGGTTCCCTTGGGAAGCTGCTGGAGCCTTTGGGGGATCTGCCCTTTGAAGACGCCTATGCCGCTTTTGTCCCGGTATGCGCAGCAGGGGAGCAGGCAGGGGCAGACCTCTGCTTAATTGAAACCATGAACGATACCTACGAAATCAAGGCGGCAGTGCTGGCAGCCAAGGAGCATACCAGCCTTCCCATTGTTGTGACTATGGTGCCGGATGAAACGGGGAAACTGCTTACCGGGGCAGATTTTGAAGCGGCTGTGGCAATGCTGGAAGGGCTGCGGGCAGACGCCATTGGCCTGAACTGCGGCTTTGGGCCGGATGTGATGAAGGAATTTCTGCCGAAATTAAGGGAAATCTGTTCCCTGCCCATTGTGCTGAACCCTAACGCGGGGCTTCCAACGGTGGTGGATGGGAAAACCTCCTTCCTTGTAGAGCCGGAGGAATTTTCGGCTATCATGAAAGAAATTGCGCTGGAAGGGGTATCTGCCCTGGGGGGCTGCTGCGGCACGACCCCAGCCCATATCAAGGCTTTGGTGCAGGCCTGCAAAGGGCTCCCTCCTATGGAGCTGGCGGACAAAAACCGATCTGTGGTGTCTTCCTATACCCATGGGGTAACCTTTGGCAGCCGCCCCAAAATTATTGGGGAGCGGATTAATCCCACCGGGAAATCCCGGTTCAAGCAGGCCCTGCGGGAACGGGATTTGGAATATATTTATAAAGAAGCCCTTGCCCAGCAGGAACGGGGGGCGCATATTTTGGACGTAAATGTAGGCCTTCCGGAAATCAATGAAGTGGAGCTGATGAAAGAGGTTGTCACTGGCCTGCAGGGCATTACGGATTTGCCGCTGCAGATTGATACCTCCGACCCGGCAGCCATGGAAGCGGCGATGCGCCTTTACAATGGGAAACCCCTGCTGAATTCTGTCAATGGGAAACAGGAGTCCATGGACGCTGTGTTCCCGCTGGCAGCAAAATATGGCGGCATGGTGGTTTGCCTGACGTTAGATGAAAACGGAATCCCAGAAACTGCCCAAGGCAGGATTGAAATTGCAGAAAAAATCATAGCAGAAGCAGCAAAATATGGGATTGGCAAAAAAGATTTGCTGATTGACACCCTGACAATGACAATCAGCACCGGGCAGGAAAATGCAAAGGTAACCCTGGATGCCCTGGACTATGTGCGCCATACCCTTGGGGTGCATACCACCCTGGGGGTTTCCAACATTTCTTTTGGGATTCCCCAGCGGGAACTGGCTAACACCGCCTTTTTTACCATTGCAATGTCCCGGGGCTTAAGCGCAGGGATTATCAACCCAAACAGCGAAGGCATGATGGGGGCATATTATGCGTTCTGTGCCTTAAACGGCAGCGACAGCCAGTGCGAGGAATATATCGCCCGTTATGCCGGCCAGCCCGCCCAGCCGGCAGCCCCTTCCGGGAACGGGGAGCTTACGCTGTATGAAGCCGTGGTAAAAGGCCTTTCTGCCAGCGCAGGGCAGGCGGCTAAGAAAGAACTGGAAACAAAAGAGCCGCTGGCTATTATTGATGGGGAGCTGATCCCAGCCTTAGACAAGGTAGGGCAGGGGTTTGAGCAGAAAACAGTGTTCCTCCCACAGCTTCTGATGAGCGCAGATGCTGCAAAAGCCGGGTTTGACGCCATTAAGGGGCATTTAAAAGCCCTAGGGGACGCGTCCGGTTCCAAAGGGACCATTGTAATTGCAACCGTCAAAGGCGATATCCACGACATTGGGAAGAACATTGTCAAGGTGCTTTTGGAAAACTATGGGTTCCAGGTGATTGACTTAGGCAAAGACGTCCCGCCGGAGCGGGTAGTGGAAGCTGCAAAGGAGCATCAGGTGAAATTAGTAGGCTTAAGCGCATTGATGACAACCACGGTAGCGAATATGGAACTCACCATAAAAATGCTGAAACAGGAGCTGCCGGACTGTAAAACCATGGTAGGCGGCGCAGTGCTGACCCAGACCTATGCAGACATGATAGGGGCGGATTTTTACTCCAAGGACGCCATGGGCTCCGTGCGGTATGCCAATGATTTGTTTGCCTGACGCCATGGGCAGGAATTGTTTTTAAGGATTAGGATACCATGATCTTTTAAGGGAAAGAAGCCTGGGAAAGCTGGGTATGCGGCAGCGTAAGCGCCACCGCACCCGCAAGGAGTTCCCCGCACCCTCCGTCTCTTTTTGAATATATTAGTAAAAAAGAGAGAAGGGCATTATTTTGAACACAACGGACTTATTGTGGGGGATATCCGCAATCCTTGCGGTCTTGCTGGTTATCCTGGTATGCTGCCGTTTCAGGCAGCGGAGGAAAGCCAAATGCCTGGTAAAAAAGCACAGTGAACAAGAAAAATATGCAGAAATTAACCAGGCTTTGCAGCCCTTTGGGTTTGCCTACAGCCTGTCGAAAGACATTTTTTATTCTCTGGAAGACGCATGGCAGCGGAAATTTGGCTACGGGAAAATATATGACGAAATGGCTCCCGTTATGAATATGATTATAGACTGTGAGCCTATTTATTTTGAATATGCCGGAAAACGGTGGATGATAGAGTTTTGGAAAGGCCAATATGGGATAACCACCGGCGCGGAGGTGGGGATTTACGTAGAGAATGAACGGGGGAGCCAGGAAAACCCAGAGGATGTATTTTACGACTGCGTGTCCGAAAAAGACCAGCTTCCCATCCATATGAAGCTCTATAAAAATGGGAAAATGATGTACCAAAGGATTGAACGGCACTGGTGGCTGACAGGATTTGCGCTGGGGGAATTTTCTTATCCGGGGGAACTTATGCTGGAAGCTGCAGTCAGCTTTGAGGACAGGGAAATGCAGGAAGCCTTTATTGGGGGCTGTTACCGGGCAGGGTACCAGCCGGATGACCTGCACATCTGGCACAGCCAGGTATCTATGCGCATTTACCAGCCGAAAAAAAAGCAGTCCTCCAGCTATGGCAGGTTTTTCCGGAAATGGGTCCAGTGGCAGAACCGCCATAACTGTAAGCTGTACTTAAGGGTGACAAAAGATTTTTCCAAGACCATTGATAAAATTTATTATTTGATGCTGGCGTATCCCCGGGTATTTGCCATTATTACAAAAACAGGGCGGATTGCCTGGGAGAAAAACAGGCCATGAGCAGGACAGATAAAAAACTGGACCAGGCATATGAAAAAGCCCTCTGCATCCCCCTCCACGCAGGAAGCCGTATAGTGCTGATGAGCGACTGCCACAGGGGGATTGGGACTTGGGGAGATAATTTTCAGGCAAACCAAAACCTGTTTTTTGCAGCCCTGCAGTATTACAACCGGAGGAATTTTATTTACATTGAGCTGGGGGACGGCGACGAGCTGTGGGAAAACCGGAATTTACAGGAAATCGTCCGCATCCACAGCAACCAGTTCTGGATCATGGGGGAATTTTATAAAGGCCAGCGGTTTTACATGCTCTATGGGAACCATGACCGGAAAAAAGAAAAGGAAAAATACTTTAAGAATTGCTGCCATTCCTATTACTGCAATCCAGAAAACTGCGAAAAAAGCCTGTTCCCAGACATGAAAGTCCATGAAGCCATCCGGCTGAAAGAGCCCTGCAGCGGGGCGGAGCTGTTCCTTGTCCACGGCCATCAGGGGGATTTCTGGAACGATACCATATGGAAGATCTCCCGGTTTTTGGTGCGCTACCTCTGGCGCCCGCTGGAACTGGCAGGCTGTAACGACCCTACCAGCGCAGCCAAGAATTATCAGAAGAAAGAGAAAACGGAAAAGCGGCTTTCCGAATGGGCCAATAAGCATAAGACGCTTCTGGTAGCCGGCCACACCCACCGCCCCGTGTTCTCAAAGCCTGGGGAAGGGTACTACTTTAATGACGGAAGCTGCGTGCATCCCCGGTGCATTACAGCGCTGGAACTGGAACGGGGAATGATTTCCCTTGTCAAATGGAGTACAAAAGTACGGGAAGATAACATGCTTTACATTGGCCGGGAGGTTCTGGAAGGCCCGGAGCCCTTGGCTGGATATGTTAGATGAAGCCGTTTCGGCTGAAACTGCCACGTTATGAAAAAAGCCGTTCCTGGGAAGGGGCGGCTTTTTGCGCGATAGGATAAAAACATAAGAAAAAATTAAGAATTAAAGGAAGAAATAATGAAAATAATTGTGGTAGGATTTTTACATAACCAAAATGTCACACGCAGCAGACAGGGAAGGGCGGGTGTTCCTATGAAGATAAACAAGGAAAATTATGTCGTGCAGTTACGCCTTCACAATGAGAAAGCGCTGGAATTTTTAATTATGGAGCATGGGGAACAGCTCGTGTCCATTATCCGAAAGCATCTATTTACACTGCCGCACTTACAGCAAGAGTGCCTGGCAGATACGGTGGCAGCTATCTGGAACCATATGGACAGCTACGACAGCAGGAACGAATTTGGGAACTGGGTCGGTTCCGTGGCAAGGTACCGCTGTTTGGAATTTTTAAGGAGCCACCAGAAAGAAGCCACCATCGCCTGGCTGATCGAGAAGGAGATCGCAGAGGAAAAGGAAATGATGGTAAGCTGCCTGAATCCCCAGGAACAGGAACTTTTTTACCGCTTTTATGTTGGGGATGACAGTGGCAGGCTCCCAAAAAAGGATCTGAAAATTGCTTACCGCAATATTTATGATTTGCTGAACCGGGTGTATACAGACATTTATGAGTATGAAAAAGAAAATTTGGCGCAAGAGGAAAAGGAACAGATAGTCCAGCAGCTCCAAGGCCTGCTGAAAGAAAAGAAACGGAGGTTTTCCCTGAGAAGGTATCTGGGGAAATCATTCCAAAATGCAGCTTTTATGAATTGTTAAAGGAAGATTTGATGCCACAGACGAGGGAATCCCATCTGTGGCATATGTTTTATCTTATAGGAAATACTGTGTTACTATGAAGTATTAAAGTGTATGGGTTTCCTATAAGAGAAAAACAATTATGCGCAGCTCGCGGAGAGGAAATTTATTGCTGCGCAATCCGCTTGTGCGCGGAGAATGCGCCGTGCGCATCCTTTTTTACTTTATAGGAAAATTCGACTGTTTGCGGACATAAAATAAGCAGGAATTTACCGAACATATGTTAGATAAATCCCTGCCTGTGCATGACGATAAGACGATATATGGTTTAGAAGATATAAAAGCCTTCCCCGCCAAAATCGTCATCCAATTCATCTTCATTTAAGAAATCATCCATATCAAGAAGGTCATCCTCGCTCATGCGGCGAATGTCCTCGGATGTCATTCCTTCCGGTGGATGATCCATATATTTTTTGCGTAGTTTCTCTGTATTTGGATTCATATGCGCAGCCTCCTTTAAAAGGAGTATATCACAGGAAGGGGATCTGTGAAAGTCATGCAGACGACCTTTTTCCACGAGAACGGGACATGGCTTTCTCGTACATTTCTTCCAGAGAAACACGTTTATGGTTAAAGTATAGCTCTAAAAACAGCATGGTAGTACCGCATTCACATTTTAGAGGGTCATAGCCAAAGGCAGAGAGAATGGCGGTGCGCCACTGGTTAAAGCTTCTGTATACATGATGCTTTTCACGGGAGACAGCCCGGCGGAGCTTTTTATCAATCTCCCGGTGGCGGGCGTAAAGGCCGCCATAGCGGATCATTTTATAATGCTTTTCCGGGATATGCTGGATGAGACGCTGTATGAATTCCATAACGGGAATAGTTTCTTCCACGTACCTGTCATCTTCGTGTCGGTTGTAGTGGAAAGTGACAGAGTCACCATCGTATCTGTCGATTCTTGAGGTGGCGATCACGGGACGGCCAAGATAGCGCCCGATGTATTTTACAACCGTTTTGGGATCGCATTTGTTTGGTTTGGCATACACGTAGAACCCCTCTGGATGTTCCTTATAACAGAGAGCTTTCACCTTATTAAAGGAAGGGCCGATCTCTGCCTCCATCTCATTAAGAAGGGCGGTACGGAAAGCGTTGCGGAGATAGGTGTAGTTGAAATAACTGACATTGCGCCAGAAACCGTTGCCGCCGTACCCGCCTTCAGAAATGAGACAATGGATATGGGGGTTCCATTTTAAATCCCTTCCAAAGGTATGGAGAACCATGATAAAACCGGGAGTGAAATTCATTGACTTGTTCTGCTTGTAAAACATTCGGGAAACAGCACTGTTCACGGCATGGAAGAGACAGTCAAGCAATGTTCGGTCATCAAGGAAAAACTTTCGTAGGTTTTTGTCAATGGTAAAAACACAATGCCGGTGGGTGACGTTAACCAGCTTAAAGGACATGGACGTAGTGCGCTGCATGGCATAGAGATTTCCACAGGTAGGGCAGAAACGGCTGTGGCAGCGGAAAGGGACGAATTTGAGTTTTCCACAGTGAGGGCAGCCGTACATGGCACCGCCGAAAGCGGGGTCGCCACAGCCTATCATTTTATCCACGTTTTCTATGACAGACAGACGTGGATGTAATGTATAAATCATTTCTTCATAATGGTCCTTAAAAATATCTTGTAGTATGCTCATGAGACCATTATGCAGGAAAACGATAAAAAAAGAAACCCCTAATTCCCCTCATGAGTGAGGGGTTCGGGGAGCTGAAGTGGGCTTGCCCACTTTGTTCTAAAATATCTTGCTGCCCATCCTGCGGCGGTTCCCCCTCGGGAAGCTCCAGTTTTTCCCCTTCTGGCAGTTCCGGCGGTTCCCCCTCGGGAAGCTCCGGTTTTTCCCCTTCCGGCAGTTCCGGCGGTTCCCCCTCGGGAAGTTCTGGGGTTTCCCCTTCTGGAACGCCGTGCTGTCTGTTCCCGGGGGAATGGAATCCGCCCTGCATCCCGTGCCCGTTGCCATAGACAAGGGTATCCATGGTAACTTCTGCTTTTTCCTCCCCGCAATGGATGGTATAACTGCTGCCTGCTGCAATATCCGGGTGGCTGAGTACTATGCTGTCATACTGTTTGGCGGGTGCGTAGGAGAGCAGCGTATTGTTTTCGCTGTCTGTCAGGGAAACTTCGGTTCCGGCAGCCTGCAGGCTAAAGCTTACCAGGATTGTGCCCTGTGTGGAAGCTTCCCCAAAATTTTGGGCCATATCTGCAAACCCGGCAGCCACCACCGTCCCGCCGGTGATTTGGGCTTCCCCGTTGTAATCAAAAGCCCCGTTCCCTCCGTTTTGGGAACCTGACACAAAAAGTTCCCCGCCTTCTACGAACAAATTGCCATTGGAGTCTATGCCGTCCCCGCCTGCATCTACGCTGAGGGAACCGCCGGAAATGCGGATGTAAATGCTGTTATCATCCAAGGCGTCTGTGGACCCTGATTTTTGCGGGGTGTTTTTCCCCCCGTTTGAGCCGCTTCCGTCCGAAGCATTCAGTCCGTCGTCCTCAGCAGTGACGGCAATAGTCCCGCCTTGGATATCGATAACCTTTCCCTCTATCCCTTCATAGCTTTTGGTGATCTGGAACGTTCCGCCCTGGATTGTCAGGTCTGCGTCAGAATGGAGCCCGTCATCCCCAGCAGCAATATGGTAATTTCCCCCTGCAAGGAATAGAAACCCTAAGGAAGTGTCGTCCTCATTTGCCCCACGGATGCCGTCCTTTCCAGCTTCCAACGTAAATTCCCCATCTAAAACACAAACGCTGTCCTTGCCGCTGAGCCCGTGGCGGGCGGCAGTAATCTGGTAGGTGCCGCTGGTAATCACAAGGCTGTCCTTGGAAACAATCCCATGCCCATAAGCGCTTTCTATGTTTAATACGCCGGTTCCGTTTAAAGTTAAATCATCCTTCGAAAAAATGGCAGCGTCAATGTTATTGTCGTCTATGGAAATAAATTCCCCGGCTGCAGACAGGGTATTTTCACTTCCGTCTGCCAAAGTAACGAAGACTTTATCTGCTTGCCGGACATAAATAGGCGCGCTGGAATCGCATTGGATGGACGCCCCGTCCAGGACAAGCTGGATTTTCTCCTGTTTCCCTGCATCTACAATTACCATCCCATGGTCCAGCGAGCCGGAGAGCAGATAAGTGCCTTCGCCAGTAATTGTAATAGTAGTGCCGGATATGGATACGGATGGGGAATCGCAGCTTGCACTGCCGCCGTCCAGATTAATTTTGGCCGTTTCTGTTTCATCATAGCCAATTTCTTTGTCCCGGTCGGTGAACAGGCTTTCTATATCACGGGAAAGGGATGGCTGGGGATCGGCGGCGCTGCCAGTTTCCGCCCTGGAAGGGGTGTCTGGGGAAACAGTTTGGTTTTCAGGAGTAACGTTCTTTTCCTTACATCCTGCCAGTGTAATTGAAAAAATAGCAAAAAGCAATAAAGTGAATTTTTTATTTAACAAAATTCCAAAACCTCCTTTTATTTCCGCGAGCAATGAGGAAAATAGCCATGCTTGCATGGATATTTGACGAATGCCGCGAGGGGCAAATACCGCGGGGTATTTGTATTTAGCTTGATGGGTGACAGATATGCAGCTTTTGGGAAAATGGTTATTTCATAGCTGCAGTTTTCGGGGCCTTCTAGCGTATTTGCTGGATGGATAGGCCGTTTTGGGGCAGGGCAGGCCTTTATAGCTCATATACCCCGGTTTCCTGCCTGGTAATCATAATTTCCAGGTTTCCATTCCGGCAGCGCAGCTCGTCAATCAACTGTTTTTCTTTGCCCAGTTCTTTTAATGTAATCTGGTAGGTAAGCTTGAACAGGCTGCCCATATTTGTGGTTTTCACGCTGAGGATTTCATAGCTTGTGGTATATTCCCCTAACAGGCTGTCAAAGATTTGGGTATAGTCCAAATGCTCTGGGATTGTGATATGCAGTGTTTTCATCCGCCCTGCAGCTTTTGGGATCCCGAACCCGAAATGGGTATAGCAAATGCTGCCGTTGACCAGCAGGATCACAAGGCATACAATGGCCGGGATCAGTGCAAGGGTAACCACAAAGCTCTGGGTATAGCGGATTTTATAGGTATAAACGAAAGCAAGGAAGACCCCAATGATAAGCGATACCAGAAGGCACAGCAGAAATTGCGGGGGCTGGATGTCCTGCGCACCCACTCCTTGGAATATCCCTTGGAACATATTAGTAAACATAGCGTAAACCTCCTAAACTAAAGTGAATTTTTTCCAGCGCCCATACGGCTGCCCTGCAGTTAAATCAGGAAACATGGCGCAGATCTTCCCCATGGCTTAGCTGCAGTTTTAAAATTTCCCCATATGCCTTCCCGTATTTGGAAAAAGAAACCTTGTAAATCCCATGGGCGGAAAGGGTATGGGACAGCCATAGCGGCATCGCCCCAGGAGTTTTTATTTCCATCAGGGAACTGCCTGGGGGCAGGAGAGGGGCGCCATATGGGCCGTATGCCAGGGAAAGCTGCTCTCTGCGCCAAAGGATATTTTCATCAAAGGTAATCCGAAGGTCCGGTTCCTCTATGCCGGAGAATGCTTCCCTCTGGTAGGAAAGGAACAAAGCAGGCCGGAGGTTCTGGTAAAATTCCCGGAAATAATCAATTTCCCTGATAATTTGGGAAGCCGCCCCAGTTTGGTTTTCCATTTGCCCTGCCCCTCCAGAAACATCTGGTGGAGCGGGAGGTAACCCCACGCCAGATGGGCTGTATGTATGCCCCCTCCGTCCAAGACTGCCCGGGCCGTCCCGCAGCAGGTAATTTTCCGTTTGGGACAGGGGAAGGGAAATCCTGCGCTTGTAGACTACGGATTTATATTTTTTCTTAAGCTCCACAAAGACCATCGTGTCAGGCTTTGCAATGCCATAGCTGCGCATCCGCAGTTTTTCTTTGTAAATGGGTTTTTCTAAGGAATGCCGGATTAATAAAAAGTCTGGCGTGTCAAAATAAATATTGGAAATGGAACTGTTTTGGAACCTGCCGCCCTCCATATGCCCCTTCATGGCTGCAAATACTGCAGATTTCTGCTGGGGTGACAGCAGGTATTTCAGTTCATGCCGTTGGAATGTGTCCTGGTAGCCCATGTTCGTGCCCTCCTTGCTGTTGTGGAACGCTTCCTTCCCGTTAAGCTTTGCCGGAAGAAATTGTGTTCCTGATACCAAGCATAACACCGCTACCCTAAATGGACTTTAAAATAAGACAGAAATTTTTAAAGATTGCCCCTGTTCGGAACTGGCCCAGATTTTTCCCTTGTGGGCGGTTACAATGGCTTTTGCAATGGAAAGCCCAATGCCGTAGCCTCCGGTTTCTGAATTTCTGGAAGCATCCACCCGGTAAAACCGTTCAAACAGCCGGGAAAGCTGCGCCTTGGAAATGGGTTCCGCTTCGTTGCAGACAGAAAGCAGCAGGTTTTTCCCCTTTTTTTGCAGGGATACCACAATCCTGCTGTGCTCTGGGGAATATTTCAGCGCGTTATCCAGTAAAATAGAAACAAGCTGCCGGATGGAAGGTTCGTCCCCATAACAGGAGAGCAGGGGGGCGATTTCCATATGGAAGGATTTGTGCTGGGTAGCCGCCAGCGCCTGAAATGATTCTGACGTTTCCGCTACCGCATCGGAAAGGCAAAATTCCGCCTTGTCCGGCTGGTTTTTCGGTTCTTCCATACGGGACAGGTAAATCAGGCGGTTTGTCAGTTCCGACAGCCTGGAAACCTGCCTGTGGATTCCCTGCACCCATTCATTCTCCCCCAGCTCCATTTCTAAGAGTTCCGCGTCCGCATCAATGATTGCCAGCGGGGTTTTAATCTCATGGCCAGCATCGGTGATAAACTGCCGTTGCTTCTCGTAGCTTTCGGAAACGGGGCGCAGGGCTATTTTGGAAAATAGGATGACTAAGGCCAGCACAGAAGCAAGCCCCAGCAAAGAAACAAGGATACTGCTGATAAAAAAAGAGCGGAAGGTAGACAGATCCCTGCCACAGTCCAGAAAAATCAGGAAGGTCCCGTCCCCGGTTTCTTTTTTTAAATACCGGTAATCTCCGAAAAATCCGCTTGTATGCGTAAGCCCTAACGCCTGCAAAGCATACTGGCATGCTTCGCTTGTGCTGACAGCGGCAATTTTTCCCGTGTCTACAGCAAGGATATCTGCATGTTGGTTTAAGCTGACAGAAAAGTAGCGGGATTCATAGGGGAGTTCTGGCGACATGCTCCTTAGGGGGGAGTTCTTCCGCATAGGAGGTTGGGAAGTATCCGGTTCCTGGTGTTCAGGCTTTGGGAATTTTCCGTTATTATCAGAAAGGATACAGAGGATGGAATCTGCATTCCCTACTATTTTATGGTAATTCAAGAAATTAATTATACCTATAATTACTGCTAAAACAAGAAAAGTAGAAAGCATAGAAACGATTATAAATTTTTTTTGTAATTTTTGTATCATTCCGTCCCTCCCAAACCTTGCCCTTCCAGGGAATACCCGGCATTCCGGGAAGCCTTGATCTGGACATTAGCCTGCAGCGATGTTAATTTTTTGCGGAGATAGGAAATATAGACCCATACCACGTTCAGCTCCGCATTGCTGTCATATCCCCAAATTTTTTCCAGAAACCGTTCCGTGGGAATCAGGTTTTTGGGGTTTGCCATCATCAGTTCCATCATCTGGAATTCTTTGTTGGCAAGGCGGAAGCTTCCAAACGGGGAGGAGAGCTCAAAGGTGGCAAGGTCTAAGCGCAGGTTCCCTACCTTAAGGGCAGAGTCCACGGCATGGTTCTGGCTACGGGTCATGGCGCGGATTCTGGCAAGGAGTTCTTTTGCGGCAAAAGGCTTGGTCAAATAGTCGTTTGCCCCAGCATCAAGGCCGGCTACCTTGTCGTCGATTTCAGATTTTGCAGTAAGCAGCAGGACGGGGATGGGGTCCCCCTGTGCCCGCAGCTTGCGCAGGACGGTAAGGCCGTCTATTTTCGGCATCATAATATCCAGGATCAGTGCGTCGTAGTGGGTGGATTCCAGATATTCTAATGCGTCTGCCCCGTTGTATACGGCGTCTGCGGAGTAGTTGCTGCGGGTCAGGATGGCAAGGAGTGCGCGGGATAAGTCTTTTTCGTCTTCGGCGAGAAGTAATTTCATGGCAGGGGATCTCCTTGGTGTTTTGATTTTTTATGGAAAAACCATGCAGAAAGCATGCATAGTATAATTCCAGCCAGAAATGGGAGGGCAAATAAGAAAGCCACGCTTGGCGGGGCGCTGGAACCTTCATATACGGCGCTCCATTGCAGGCAGCAGTAATTATAAGCAACAGATGCGCACATTATGTTGCTTATAATTACTGCCAGTGCCAGGGATAAGCATTGCAATACGTGGAATCTGTTCATTTCAGCACCTCCAATATAAACGGGGAATTTTTAAGCCGCTGCCCGTGATTTGTCTTTAAATGCTACCTTTAACAATATAGGAGTGATGATTGTGGTAATTACCACTGTCACAACGATCGGGGCGTACAGGGAATCCCCAATCAGCCCCAAAGATTCCCCTTTATTTGCCACAATCAGCGCAACCTCCCCACGGGAAATCATCCCAATTCCAATCTGGATGGATTCCTTTGGGGAATATTTCATAACCTTCGCCCCAAAGCCGCAGCCAAGGATTTTTGTTAAGATTGCAACGATAAGGAGAAGCCCGGTAAAGGCCAGCAGGCTTCCGGACATGGAACTTAATTCTACCTTTAACCCGATGCTTGCGAAAAATACCGGGGCAACCAGCAAATAGGAAACTGTGTCAAATTCCTTGTAGATTACCTCCCGTTTGGTGCTGTGGCTTAAAATAAGCCCCGCCACATAGGCGCCTGTGATATCGGCAACCCCAAAGAAATGCTCTGCACAGAAGGACATGACAAGGCAGAAGGCAAACGTCAGGATTACATGGCGCCGGTTGGGCCTTGGGTACATGGAAGCCCATTTCTGCATAACAAACCCGAAAGCAATGCCAAAGGCTACGGCGAAAAGAAAGAACCCGGCAATTTTCAGCAGCACGAGAAAAATATTGGTGCTGGGGTCTGACATGCTGGTAATAATCGTAAGTGCAATAATGCCTAAAATATCATCTATAATGGCGGCGCCAAGGATGGCGGTCCCAGCCTTGGTGGAAACTTTCCCCATTTCCTTTAAGGTTTCCACGGTAATGCTTACGGAAGTGGCTGTCAGGATAATGCCGATAAATACATTCTGGAGCGTCTCGCTGGCAGGCAAATCCGGGGAGGCCACATGGCAGGCCATGGCAATGCCAAAGCCCCCGGCCAATGGGACCAATACCCCCATAAGGGCGATGACAAAGGATGCTACTCCGGAGCGTTTCAGTTCTTCCGTATCAGTTTCAAGCCCAGCCATAAACATCAGGACGATAACGCCGATTTCTGAAATTTGGTTTAAGAAGGTGCTGCTGTGGATCAGGCCAAGGAATGCAGGCCCAAGGACCAGGCCGGCTACCAGCGCGCCCACCACCTGGGGCATATGTGCCCGCCGCGTCATCAGCCCCATCAGTTTTGTGCTTATGAGAATCACCGCTAAATATAATAAGTAGTCATAATTCATAAAATTTCCTCCATCCCACAAAAATAATTCTAAGGAATTATAACTCCCTGCAATGGAAAAAACAAGTTGAAAAATTGCCAATAAAAAACAATTTCTGTTCTTTTTTTGGTAAAAGTTTCACGATTTTTTCG
>KE159636.1:2455796-2684804 GCA_000403315.2 Lachnospiraceae bacterium A2 | reverse complement strand
CAATTTCTGTTCTTTTTTTGGTAAAAGTTTCACGATTTTTTCGGAAAAAATGATTGCTTTTCCGGGAATTATTTACTATGCTAAAGAAGCCTGCACGGGAGTTCAACACTTCCTATTACCCAAAAACTTCTTAAAGCCTTATTTTAGGCTTATTATTTTGTCAAATTTTCCCTATTTTTATGTTGTATGTGCTGTATGTATATGATATAATGGTTATGAGGTGATGTTTTATGAAGCTATACTATGATAAACGTCTTAAAGATCCTACCTATTATGCTCAGCAAGGCATTCGGAATGGGAAAAAAACGACCACCAGAAATGTTAAAAACTTTGGAAAACATTCTGAACTTTTAAAAATAACAGATGATCCGGAAGCTTATGTAAGAGAAGAAATCAAAAAAATGAATGAAGAATACCGGATTGGCAGAGTCACTTTTAACCTGACTGCTGATTTCAATGAAAAAGTGAAACATACACAGGATGCGGCGTCTGCTTCCAATTGGGTTAATATCGGATACTTTTTTCTGCAGTACATTATGGAAGGTCTTAACCTGAAAGAATTCTTTTCGCAAAAAAGCAGCGGGCGTAAAGTTACTTTTGACTGCTTTACAATCTCACGCTTTCTTACATATGCAAGGATTCTGGATCCCAGATCCAAATTTGCCACATGGAACCATCTGGCATCCTATTATGAACAACCCTGTTTTGATTACCAGCACATCCTTCGGTTTATGGATTTATTAGAAACTAATTATGACTCTTATCTGGAATGGCTTTTTAAAAACAGTAACCCGGTCGTGAAACGGGACACTTCTGTCCTCTACTATGATTGTACAAATTTCTATTTTGAGTGTGAACAGCCAGATGAAGACGTGGTTGATGAAGTGACTGGCGAAATCATCAATGGATTAAGGAAATTTGGCATAAGCAAAGAACACCGTCCGAATCCCATCGTAGAAATGGGGCTTTTCATGGACAGCAGGGGCATTCCGATCACCATGTGTCTCCATCCCGGAAATACCAGTGAGCAGGCAACTGCTGTCCCTTTGGAAAAAGAAGTACTCCAGATGCTGGATGGGGCAAAATTCATTTATTGTGCGGATGCCGGGCTGGGTTCTTATAACATCCGCAAGTTCAACAGTATGGGAGGCCGGGCATTTATTGTCACACAGTCCATCAAAAAGCTCAGTGATACTCTGAAAAAATCTGTATTCAATGACTTTGACTACAAACTGCTTTCCAATGACGCACCGGTAAAAATCAGTGGTATGAAGGAATTTGACAGGCACCTGGAAGAGAACCTGAAATTATACAATGATTTTGCCTATAAGACCATTGATGCAGATAAAGCCGTAGACCTTGGGCTGTATGAGGAAAAAATCCTTAAAAATGGTAAAGTCAAACGTGTAAAAGCAACCGGACTCCTAAAACAACGCATCATTATCACATTTTCACGGAAAATGATGGAATACCAGAGAGCTGTACGCGAACGGCAGATTGAACGCGCTAAAAAACTATTGGAAAAGAAAGATCCTGGGGAAATCAAAAAGGGACCAAATGATATAAAGAGATTTATGAAAAGGGTGACACATACAAAATCCGGTGAAAAGGCAGCCGTTGAGTATCTGCTTGATGAAGCGAAGATTGCAGAGGAAGAAAAATACGATGGCTATTATGCTGTGGCGACAAACCTTCTGGATCCAGCCAAAGACATTCTGGACGTATCACACAAAAGATACCAGATTGAAGACTGCTTCCGGATTATAAAAACCAATTTCACAGGAAGGCCTGTAAACCATCGGCTGCCAAACCGTATCAAAGCGCATTTTCTGATCTGCTATACTGCATTGCTGGTATATCGTTTACTGGAGGCCAAGTTAGATGATCAGGAGACTCATGTAACACCACAGGATTTAATCACTACTTTAAGAAACATGAACGTTACTAATATCCATGATGTTGAATATATGGCACTCTATAATGGAAGCAGGGCACTAGATGCCCTGGAGCAATTAACATCTTTGAATCTGGACAGGCTGCATTATAAACCCAAGGATTTAAATGGAAAAATAAAAAAAATTTTGAGATAGGGTTCACATACAACATTTATATACAAGGAATAATCCGATAACCCCAGTATTTATGAGGGCACTGAAAAAGTCTGATTCTTTGAAAAAGAATTGGGCTTTTTTCAGTGTTGGTATTATAATAGAAGTATAGGGAAGGAGGACTCCGAAATGCTGAAAGATCATTCACAGTTGGAATTACCATTATCACCTTATCAGGGGATTTACAATGCGATCATTCCTGCAAATCATCTTTTGCGGAAGATAAAAGAGAACATCGATTTCAGTTTTGTAAATCCTATGCTGCGGAAACAGTATTGTGAAAATTTCGGACGCCCGGCAAAAGAACCAGAGATGATGTTCAAACTATTGTTCTTGAAAAAGCTCTACGACCTGTCTGATGAAACTCTGATCAGCAGCGCCCAGACAGATATGGCATATAAATTTTTTCTAGACCTGGAACCGGAAGCAAAAATGATTGACCCCAGCCTTCTCACAAAATTCAGGAAAACCCGCATTACAGAAGATATTCTTGAAGAGCTGTTAAAGGAAACGATCCGGCAGGCTTTGGATAAAGGTCTGATAAAATCAGGAACCATTATCGTAGATTCCACCCATACAAACGCATCTGTCCGTGCGAAATCCCCTACACAGATTTTGCGGGATATGAGTAAACAGCTCCGGAAGGAAATCTATAAAAATGCTTTTGATTTATCAGAAAAATTCCCCGAAAAACCATCCCTGGAAGCCGGACTGGAGGAAGAAATTGCATATACAAAAAATCTGCTAAAGGCTCTGGAGGAAGGGATAGCAGCCTGTGGCAGCGGGAAGATACAGGAGCTTGCCAGGGAAATGAAGGAACTGCTTGAGGATGAAAAGATCAGGGATATACGTTCAAAGGATGACAAAGATGCACGGTTTGGGCACAAAACGCCAACGAGCACATTTTACGGATATAAAAACCACCTGGCAATGACAGAGGAACGTCTGATTGCGGGGATAAGCGTAACGCATGGAGGTGCGCCGGACGGCCAGGAGTTACCGGGACTGATAGAAAAGGTGCAGGAAACAGGGATAGAAGTGACAGAAGTAATAGGGGATATGGCATATGTCAGCGATGATAATCTGGAAGCCTGTGGCGAAGGGATTACATTAATTGCACGGACAAATACGGCGGTGGCAGCGGCAGCAAACGGAAAACTGGAAGAAGGATTCTGTTACAATAAGGATGCCGGAATGCTGCAGTGTCCAGCCGGGGAATTGGCGATGCGGGTAGAGAAACGGACAGCAAAGAACGGGAATACCTATTTAAGATATATATTTAGCAAAGTGAAATGCAGGAAATGCCCGTTAAGAGAAAGCTGCCGTGTAGGGAGAGGGAAATCAAAGGAACGGAGTTACAGCATTACCCAGGCAAGCGAAAAGAACCTGGAAAGACTAAAATTTGAGGAGAGTGAATATTTCAGGGAACGGATGAAGATTCGGCATCGGATTGAAGAAAAGAATGGTGAATTAAAAGAAGCCCACGGATTACGCAGAGCGGATTCGAGAGGGCTGTTTGCCATGGAACTGCAAATGTATATCACAGCATTTGTGGCAAATGCCAAGAGAATCACGAGGCTGACGGAGCCGGTTATGCAGTAAGGGAACGCTTTTCCTTGCATGCTTTAGAGCAAATTTGTACACAGATGCTGTTTATATAGAGATAAGAAAACTCCCAACAAAAAAGTGGGAGTTTTTCAGTGCCCTCGTATTTATAAGGATTATCGGATTTTTTTAGTTCACAAGTGTCGAAAACGGGATTATAACTCCCTGCAATGGAAAAAACAAGTTGAAAAATTGCCAATAAAAAACAATTTCTGTTCTTTTTTTGGTAAAAGTTTCACGATTTTTTCGGAAAAAATGATTGCTTTTCCGGGAATTATTTACTATGCTAAAGAAGCCTGCAAAATTTTGGGGCAGGAAAAATAACAGTTTGGGGCTGCTGCAGGACCCTTGTTTTGCAATAGCCCCAATCCCAAACAGATCAGGAGGGCATCCATGAAAAAAAACATCTTACTTATCGCCACTGGAGGGACCATTGCGTCCAAAAATTCGGACCACGGGCTTGCACCGCTGATACGGGCAGAGGAGATTTTATCTTATATCCCGGATGTGTACCAAATCTGCAGCCCTGCAGCCGTGCAGATCTGCAATATTGACAGCACCAATATGGAGCCATGCCATTGGAAGCTGCTGGTGGACACAATCCGCAGCAATTATGGGGATTATGATGGGTTTGTGGTTGCCCATGGGACTGACACTATGGCATATACTGCGGCGGCTTTGTCCTATATGGTGCAGAACTCCAACAAGCCTATTGTCATTACCGGGGCGCAGAAGTCCATTGATTTGGAAATCACTGACGCGAAGTCCAACCTTTTGGACAGCTTCTGCTATGCGGCGGACGAAAAATCCCAGGGGGTGCAGATTGTCTTTGGGGGGAAGGTAATCGCAGGGACCAGGGCCAAGAAAATCCGTTCCAAAAGCTACAACGCCTTTGACAGCATTGATTTCCCCTTCCTTGCCATGATACAGGACGGCAGGATTATGCGCTATATCCCGGCTGTCCCCTATGGGGAGCCAGTTACTTTTTACGAAAAAATGAATGACAATATTTTTCTGCTGAAGCTGGTTCCTGGAATTTCCCCCAAAGGGCTGCGGTTCCTTTTTGAGCAGTACGACGCGATTATTGTGGAAAGCTTTGGGGTAGGAGGCATCCCGGCCTCCATTTCCGATATTTTTTATGAGCTCCATGGGAAGTACCCGGAGAAGCTGATTATCCTGGCTACCCAGGTAGCCCATGAGGGCAGCGACATGACGGTTTACGAGGTGGGGAACCGGATCAAAAAGGATTGCCGTTTTTTGGAATCCTATGATATGACTTTAGAAGCCGCCATTGCCAAAACAATGTGGGTGCTGGGAAATGTGGAGCGTGAAAAAGAAGCGATGGAACAGGCGTTTTACAAGAAAATAAATTATGATTTGATTTTTGACGCACTCCTGCAGGCCCATTAGGGGTGCAGGAGTGCAGGGTACCTAACGTGTTTTCCGGTTAATAAATTCTGTCTTGTACTTGGAATAGACAATTTTCTGGCTGTGGTACAGCCCGTAATAGCCGGAGAGCATATAGCCCAGGGCTACAGACAGCAGGTAATACGGCATCCCTTCAAACCCAAACAGCTCAAAGCAGATAAAAAGGGAGGTAATGGGGCAGTTTGTCACTCCGCAGAATACGGCCCCCATCCCGGCGGCTGTGCAAAGATTTGGGGCAAACCCAATGAAATCCCCAAACAGGCAGCCAAAGGCAGCCCCAATGAAAAAGGAAGGGACAATTTCTCCACCTTTGTACCCTGCAGCCAAAGTCACTGTGGTGAAAAGCATTTTTAACAGGAAGGCATAGGGTGCCACCTGCCCTGTTTCAAAGCAGCGGGCAATAAAGGGCATCCCTGCCCCGTTGTAATCCTGGCTCCCTACGAGAAGGGTAAGCAGCGCCAGCAGGACGCCGCCGGCGAAAATCCGCAGGTAAAGGTTTGGGAAATATTTCTTATACAATGCTTCCCCGGAATGCAGGATAATGCAGAACAGCGTACTGACAATGGCGCAGAGTATGGCAAGGATGGCAATGGTTATGCCGGACTGCAAGGTAAATTCCGGGACAGCGGGCAGGGGGAACTGTTCCGGCGCAATCCTGCAGTATTTCCCAATCCCCTGTGCCAGCAGGGAAGCAACTACGCAGGGAACCAGCGCGGCATAATGCATAATCCCCACGCTGACAACCTCCATGGAAAAAATAGCTGCGGAGAGGGGCGTGCCGAACAGTACGGAAAACGCCGCGCTCATCCCGCACATAATCATGATATGCTGGTCTTTTTCGTCGAATTTCAACAGGCGTCCCAGGGAATTCCCAATGCTGCCCCCAAGCTGCAGGGCAGCCCCTTCCCGGCCTGCCGACCCGCCAAAGAGGTGCGTCATAATCGTGGAAACGAAAATCAGCGGAGCCATTTTCAGGGGGATATGCTCCCCGGAGTGGATGGCGGAGAGCACCAGGTTCGTGCCAGTGTCCTTTTCGTCATGCATCAGATGGTAAGCCCCTACAATCAGGAGCCCGGCGGCAGGCAGCAGGAATACCAGCCAGGGGTGCAGCTCCCGCGCCTTTGTGGCATAGGCGATGCAGTAATGGAACACCGCTCCTGCGCTGCCTACTAAAATTCCGCTTAAGACAGAAAACAGCAGCCACCTTAAAAAAATCACAAAACGCTTGGCAAAATGCCTGACATAATGTTCCAGTTCTTTCAGAATCATAGATAAACTCCTTTTGGGAAACCTTATCCCTTTTCAAATGTTGTAAAAATTTTCTTAATCTTACCACCTGCCGGGAAAAATGACAAGCCAGTTTGTAAGGTTATTGTAAGAAAAAGGAATTTTTCCATTAAGGATAGGGAGGTATACTAAATTTACAAAAACACTTATGCTGGGATGCCTGAGATGGGGGACGGCCATGGGGCACCGTATGGAAAAAGAATAAAGGAGGAAAAGGATATGTGGTCTAGGAAGGAATTAAAAGCAAAAGCAAAGCAGCGGATTAGCGTAAACTACTGGAAAGCAGTGCTGGTGGCCCTGGCATTTGCGCTGCTGTGCGGGGGCAGCGGACTTGCCAGTTCGGCAGGCGGTATTATGAACAGGGCAGGGCAGGAGAGCCCTTCTTCCGGGGAACTGGAAGAAGAACTGCAGATGGTTCCGGACGTCACCATTGAGGACGGCGTCCTCACATTCCTGTTTATAGTGTTTATTATTGTAGTTATATTCCTGCTGGTGGTGCTGTTTATTGCCCTGCCCCTTAAAATTTTTGTCTGCAACCCGATGGAAGTAGGGGTTTCCCGGTTTTTTACCAGAAACATGGCGGAACAGGCGCAGGCCAAGGAGGTTTGCTTCGCCTTCGACCATCATTATAAGAACTGCGTAAAAACGCTGTTTTTCCGGAGCCTCCATATTTTTTTATGGTCGCTGCTCTTATTCATCCCAGGCATTGCCAAAAGCTATGAATACCAGATGGTGCCCTATCTTTTGGCGGATAACCCGGAACTGGGCAGGGAAGAAGCTTTTGCCTTAAGCCGTGAAATGATGCGGGGCAACAAGTGGAAGGCCTTTGTGCTGGACTTATCCTTCTTCGGATGGTATATTTTAAATGGGGTGACCCTGGGGATCCTCGGCATTTTTTACCTGAAACCATATGTGTGCCAGACAAACGCTGCCCTTTACCAGACATTGAAGGAGCAGCAGGCAAAAGTTTTTGATGTTTAATCCCAAAAGAGAAGGACAGTAAGGAGGAACGTATGGCTTATAAAATTCTGGTTGCTGACGACGAGAAAGAAATCCGGGATTTATTGCGCTTATATTTGGAAAAAGACGGTTATCAGGTGCTGGAAGCGGAGGATGGACGCTCCGCCATTTCCATACTGGAACAGGAGGAAATAGACATGGCTCTTCTGGACATTATGATGCCGGAGCCGGACGGCTATCAGGTCTTAAAGAAAATCCGGGAGGGCAGCAATATCCCGGTGATGGTCCTTTCCGCCAAGAACCAGGACGCAGACAAAATCCTGGGGCTTGACTTAGGTGCGGACGATTACCTTGCAAAGCCCTTCAACCCCATGGAAGCCATGGCAAGGATCAATTCCAACATCCGGCGGTTTTATTCCCTGGGGGCAAAGAGCCGGGAATTAAAGCAGCTTAAGGTAAAAGACCTGTGCCTTGACACGGAATCCTGCCTTGTGTACCAGGGGGAACGGCCGATTGACTTAACCTCCGTGGAATACAAGCTGCTGCGGCTTTTTATGGAGCGTCCCGGGAAGGTGTTCACAAAGCAGCAGGTCTATGAAAACGTATGGGGCGAGGAATATGCCATTGCGGACAATAACATTATGGTATGCATCAGCCGCCTTAGGGCAAAGCTTTCCGAGGACAGCGGGGCTTACATTAAGACCATCCGGGGGCTGGGCTACCGGATGGAAAAATAAGAAAGGGAACAGGGAACAATGGAACATAAGGCTTGGAAATGGTTTTTTATCCGGCGGTTCCTGCTGATACTTGCGCTGGTGTCCTTAAGCGAATGGCTGCTCAATTTATTTTACCATAACTGCCTGTACCCATGGCTGGAGGAGGTATTCCATATCCGTTTTTTCATGGCAGGATGGGAAGACGGCCAGTCCATCAGCCTGCTGTTTAAGGGCGTCCTCTATCTGGCGGCACGGGGCATCAGCAGCCAGTTCCCGGGTGTTTCCGGGGATTGGCTGCAGTGGGCGGCGGAGCAGGCGGCGGGGAATAAGCTTATGGGGGAACTGCTGGGCCAGACTGCCCATATGTCCCAGCGGGAAGCACGGTTTTATTTAGCTGGGACGGCGGTCCTGGCAGTTTTTATTATCCTGACAATGCTGCTGCCGTATCTGGCTGCAGCCCTTGTGTTCAGCCATATGGTGGAGGTGCATATCCGGGAGCTGGAGGAGCAGGACCAAAAGCAGCGGGAAGAATACAGCAAAAGGCGCAACCTCCTTCTCTCAGACGTGGCCCATGACTTAAAAACCCCCATGACGACGGTGGCTGGCTATGCAAAAGCCCTGCTGGAGGAGGGGGATGCCCCAAGGGAAGAATATTTAACGGCAGTCTACCGGAAATCCATGCAGATGAGCGGCCTTCTGAACCTGCTGTTTGAATATGTCAAGCTGGACAGCGAGGGCTACCGCCTGCAGAAGACAAGGGAAAATATCTGGGAGCTTTTGCGGGAATCCATAGCGGGGCTGTATATGGATTTTGAGGAAAAAGAAATGGATATCCTGCCGGAAATCCCGGAAGGGGAGTGTTTCCTGCAGGTAGACCGTCTGCAGTTTTCACGGGTTATAGCAAACCTCCTGAACAATGCCATCTGCCATAACCCCAATGGGACCCGTGTGTCCGTGGAAGCGGAAGCGGGGGATGGGGAGGCGGTAATCCGGGTGCGGGACAATGGGGCTAAAATCCCGGAAGGAACAGCCCATTATATTTTCGATCCCTTTGTGTCCGGGGATGAATCACGCAGGAGCAAAGGCGGCAGCGGGCTTGGCCTTAGCATTGCCCATAAAGTCATTGCCATGCATGGGGGCTCCCTGTCTTTAGAGCAGGAGCCGGAAGGGCCGTGGACAAAAAGCTTTGTCATACGGCTGGATATAGGGGAATGTGAGAAAGGCGTATATTAATTGGCAAAAAGCGTACATCCCCAATATCCCCGGAGGGACGGGGCGGCGCCCGCCGCTAATCAAGGTTCACCCTGCGCCGCATCAGGAATACGGCTGCCCCATAAAATAACGCCCCCATAATGAACTGGCTGACGGTCCCATAATCCATGATTTCCATAAAATAATGGGAAAATGATTTATCAGAATCCCCAGACAGCCTCTGCACTGTGGGTATTACCATCAAAATGGAGCAAACAACCTGGTTGATCACATAGATCACAATGTAAAACCCAACAGAAGCCGCCCGTTTATATTTTTCCACAAGCTGCCCTAACAGGATGCTGACATACCCAGTCAGCAGGGAAGCGAAGCTGGACGCAAGGTGCAGAAGCAGGAACTTGGCAAAAAACTGCCCTACGGTATACCCAAACTTTTCGTAAAAGGGATCAAAAAGATTCCCGCTGCTTAAGGAAGGCAGGCCTGGGCCATACAGGAACTGGAACAGGACTTCTATCCCATGGATTTGGGCATAGTGGAAAAATATGGCGGCAAGGAGCGCAAGAATGGAAAAGGTAACCAGGACAGAGCTCAGCGCCATCCATACATATCCCACAGCCAGCTTGGAATGAAAGAGCTGCATGGGGGTAACAGGGAGGGTATGCATAAAATACCCCTCTGAGGCGAACAGGTTCCGGTAAAAGCGGACGTAAAGATAAAGCATTGTCGCAAGCCCAAAAGCTGTAAGTGACAATGCATACAGGGCCATGAGCAGGACAGCCACAGGGAACATGTCCTCCTGCCCAAAAACGTCCGTAATGAGGATACAGCACCCAGCTACCGTAAGCAGGGCAAGGGCAAGGTTCAAGGCAGCCATAAGCCTGTAAGTGGCGCGCCATTCAAATTTAATTAATTTCCCTAACATCTGAACACCTCCCGGAACAATGCATCCACGGACTTGCCGCTTTCCTGCCGGAGCCCGTCTACTGGGGCATGGGTGTGTATCCGGCCCCGTTGGATAAAAATGACTTCATCCAGAATATTTTCGATATCTGAAATCAGGTGGGTGGAAATTAAAACGGACGCGTCCTCCGCATAATTGGAAAGGATGGCCTGCAGGATATAATCCCGGGCAGCCGGGTCTACCCCTGCGATTGGCTCGTCCAGCAGGTAAAGCTTTGCCCTGCGGCTCATCACTAAAATAAGCTGTACTTTTTCCTTCGTCCCTTTGGAAAAAGATTTTAATTTCCTGCGGGGGTCTATGCCCAGCGTTTCCAACATGCCGTATGCCCGTTCCGGCTCAAAATCCCTGTAAAAGTCCTGAAAAAGCCGTACCATGTCCCGTACTTTCATCCGCCCGTCCAGATAAGGGTGGTCTGGCAGGTAAGAAACAAGGCTTTTGCTCACAGGCCCCACAGGGTTCCCCTGGATGGAAATTGTCCCGGCGCTTGGGGACAGGAGCCCCGCAACCAGTTTGATTAGCGTTGTTTTCCCGCTTCCGTTGGGTCCAAGGAGCCCTACGATATGCCCGCCCCCAATCCCGAAGCTGACGTCGGAAAGGGCTGGGAACCCTTGGTACGTTTTTGAAAGTCCTTTACATTCCAGTATCATCTTCCTGTCCTCCCTTTATTTCAATGGATTTTGCCAGAAGGGAAAACGCAACTTCCCTTTGGAACCCAAGTTTTTCCATATTTAAAAAAAAGTCTGATATAATCCCTTCTGCAAGCTGTTCTTTCAGCTTCCCTATCATGGCGGCATCCTCTGTAATATACCTCCCGCTGGTCCGCTGGGAATAGACAAGGCCAGTCCGTTCCAGTTCTGAGAGGGCTTTCTGCATGGTATTGGGATTCACCGACGCTTCCCCGGCCAGTTCCCGTACAGAAGGCAGCTTGTCCCCGGGGCAGTATTGTCCGGATATAATGTCCATCTGTATTTTTTCAATGATTTGGATAAAAATAGGCCGGTCCGAATTTAAGTCCCATGACATTCAATCACCTCGTTCCCCTTATGTATAACTGTACTATTTAAGTAATACAATAAAGGGTTTTTGGGGAAATGTCAAGATGCTTATGCTGCCAAAGACAGCAAGATCTTTTGGCACTATCATATCGGCTGTTATAAAAAATGAGGAAACTCAAACTATTTTTCCATTGCCCCAAAGCCCATTTTCCTGTATAATAATCTATCGAGCAAACAACACTAACGCAAAAGCAGTAATTACAGACAGGAGGAACAAGAATGTCCCAGAGAAAAGATATCCACAAAGTGCTGATTATCGGCTCCGGCCCCATTGTCATCGGGCAGGCATGTGAATTTGACTATTCCGGTACACAGGCATGCAAGGCATTAAAAAGCCTTGGCTATGAGATTGTATTGGTAAACTCCAACCCTGCCACCATCATGACAGACCCGGAAACTGCCGATGTTACTTATATTGAGCCCCTGAACCCAGAACGTATGGAACAGATTATTGCAAAAGAAAGGCCAGATGCATTGCTGCCAAACCTTGGCGGGCAGTCGGGTCTTAATTTATGCTCGGAACTTGCCAAAACAGGTGTTCTCGAAAAGTATAATGTGCAGGTTATTGGGGTCCAGGTGGATGCCATAGAGCGGGGAGAAGACCGGATTGAATTTAAGAAAGCCATGGACAGCCTTGGGATTGAGATGGCCCGCAGCGAGGTGGCCTATTCCGTGGAAGAAGCCATGGGGATTGCGGACCGGCTTGGCTATCCGGTAGTGCTGCGGCCAGCCTACACCATGGGAGGCGCAGGGGGCGGCCTTGTCTATAATGTAGAAGAACTGAAAACTGTATGCGCAAGGGGCCTGCAGGCCAGCCTTGTGGGGCAGGTGCTGGTGGAGGAGTCTATTTTAGGCTGGGAAGAACTGGAATTAGAAGTGGTGCGGGATGCAGACAACCACATGATAACCGTATGCTTCATTGAAAATATCGACCCCCTTGGGGTCCACACCGGGGATTCTTTCTGTTCCGCCCCTATGCTTACCATTTCCGAGGAAGTGCAGAAGCGGCTGCAGGAAAAATCCTATAAAATCGTAGAGTCCATCCAGGTGATCGGCGGGACCAATGTCCAGTGGGCCCATGACCCTAAGACGGACCGTGACATTGTCATTGAAATTAACCCAAGGACCTCCCGTTCCTCTGCCTTGGCTTCCAAAGCTACCGGGTTCCCTATTGCTTTGGTTTCTGCCATGCTGGCTACCGGGCTGACACTTGCCGACATCCCCTGCGGGAAATATGGGACATTGGAGAAATATGTGCCGGACGGGGATTATATTGTTATCAAGTTTGCCCGGTGGGCTTTTGAGAAGTTCAAAGGGGTAGAAGACAAGCTGGGAACCCAGATGCGGGCAGTTGGGGAAGTCATGAGCATTGGCAAGACCTTTAAAGAAGCTTTCCAGAAAGCCATCCGCAGTTTGGAAACCGGCCGGTACGGCTTGGGCTTTGCCAAGGATTTTAACCAGAAATCCAAAAAAGAGCTGCTGCAGCTTTTGATTACCCCTTCCAGCGAACGTTACTTTATTATATATGAAGCGCTGCGCAAAGGGGCATCCATAGAAGAAATCCATGAACTTACCAAAATTAAACATTATTTCCTGGAACAGATGAAGGAATTGGTAGAGGAAGAAGAAGCCCTCATGGTAGGGAAATGGCAGCGCCCTGTGGACAGCGATTTGGTAAAAGCCAAGAAAAACGGATTTTCTGATAAATATTTAAGCCAGATTTTAGAAATCCCAGAGGAGGAAATCCGGGAGCAGCGGATTGGCCTTGGGCTGGAGGAAGCATGGGAAGGGGTCCATGTCAGCGGGACTAAGGACAGCGCCTACTATTATTCCACTTACAATGCAGAGGATAAGAACCCCGTATCGGAAGGGAAACCGAAGATTATGATCCTGGGGGGAGGGCCAAACCGCATTGGGCAGGGCATTGAATTTGATTACTGCTGCGTCCACGCATCCCTGGCTTTGAAGAAGCTGGGCTTTGAAACGATAATTGTCAACTGCAACCCGGAAACAGTTTCTACCGATTATGACACATCCGACAAGCTTTATTTTGAGCCCCTGACCTTAGAGGATGTGCTGAGCATTTATAATAAGGAGAAGCCAGTGGGTGTCATTGCCCAGTTTGGTGGGCAGACGCCTTTGAACTTAGCGGCAGATTTAGAGAAAAACGGGGTGAAAATCCTCGGGACAGCGCCATCCGTCATTGATTTGGCGGAAGACCGGGATTTGTTCCGGGCAATGATGGACAAGCTCCATATCCCCATGCCGGAATCCGGGATGGCAGCTACCGTGGAGGAGGCTCTGGAGATTGCAGGGAAAATCGGCTACCCGGTAATGGTGCGCCCTTCCTATGTATTGGGCGGCAGGGGCATGGAAGTAGTCTATGACCCGGAGAGCATGTCTGGGTACATGGACGCAGCCGCAGGGGTAACGCCGGACCGGCCCATCCTGATCGACCGGTTCCTTGGGCATGCGACGGAATGCGAAGCCGACGCCATCAGCGACGGGACCCATGCCTTTGTCCCGGCAGTTATGGAGCATATTGAGCTGGCAGGGGTGCACTCCGGGGATTCCGCCTGCATTATCCCTTCCAAGCATATTTCAGAGGAAAATGTGGCAACCATCAAAGAATATACAAGGAAAATTGCAGAGGAAATGCATGTGCAGGGGCTGATGAACATGCAGTATGCCATTGAAAAAGGGAAGGTTTTCGTGCTGGAAGCCAACCCAAGGGCATCACGTACCGTCCCCCTTGTTTCAAAAGTGTGCAATATCCGCATGGTGCCGCTGGCTATCGACATTGTGACGTCGGAACTGACTGGGAACCCTTCCCCTGTGCCCGGGCTGAAGGAACAGGAGATTCCCTATTACGGCGTAAAGGAATCGGTGTTCCCCTTTAACATGTTCCAGGAGGTAGACCCGGTATTAGGGCCGGAAATGCGTTCCACCGGGGAAGTGCTGGGGCTTTCCAATTCCTATGGGGAAGCATTTTATAAGGCGCAGGAAGCGACCCAGATGAAGCTGCCTTTGGAGGGGACAGTCCTGATTTCCGTCAGCAACCGGGATAAGCCGGAGGTGCTGGAGGTTGCAAGGCAGTTTGCAGAAGCAGGGTTTTCCATCATTGCATCCAAGAATACCTGCAAGCTGATACGTGAAGCCGGGATTGAAGCGGAAATGGTGCATAAGCTGAACGAAGGCCGCCCCAATATGCTGGATTTGATTACCAATGGCAAAATTGACCTCATTATCAACACCCCCATTGGGCAGGAGCGGAAAGCAGACGACAGCTATTTGAGGAAAGCGGCCATCAAGAAAAAAGTGCCGTATATGACTACCATGGCGGCTGCCAAAGCCACCGTCAGCGGGATCCTTTCCTTGAAAAAGCACGGCAGCAGCGAAGTGCAGCCTTTACAGCAGCTCCACAGCACGCTGCATTAGGCAGGGCAGTCCCCTGGGCGTGTTTGGACATTCATTCGTACGATTTCCAAATACGTCCTGGAAATTTAAAAAATATTTCAGAATTGACTAATTCTGGGAATTGCTTTATAATACAGCTATCTATGCATACAGGAGGTTCTTATGATGAAAAGCATGACCGGCTTTGGACGCTGCGAACTGGCAGAAGGGAACCACAAGGTTACGGTAGAAATCAAGTCGGTAAACCACCGGTATCTGGACCTTACCGTCAAGATGCCAAAGAAACTGAATTTTTTTGAGAACAATATCCGCAATCTCCTGAAAAATTATATCCAGCGGGGGAAGGTGGATGTTTACGTCACATATGAGAATTGTTCAGAGAACCAGATTATCCTAAAATACAACCAGGGCCTGGCAGCCGAATACGTCAGGTATATCCGCCAGATGGCAGAGGAATTTTCCCTGCCCTGCGGGCTTAGCGCCAAAGGGCTGGCCGAATACCCGGAAGTCCTTACCATGGAGGCCCAGGCTGAGGATGAGGAAGAACTGTGGAAACTGTTAGAACAGGCAGTGGCTGGGGCCGCGGAGAAATTTGTGGAAGCCCGGGCCAGGGAAGGGGAACAGCTCCGGCAGGATTTGCTGGGAAAACTGGAGATGATGGCAGGTTATGTGGAGCAGATTGAAAAACGTTCCCCAGAAATTTGGGAGGAATACCGGCAGAAGCTGACGGACAAAGTGAAGGAGCTTCTGGCAGACGCCCAGATTGACGACAGCCGGATTGCCATGGAAACCACTGTGTTTGCAGACAGGATCTGCACAGACGAGGAAACGGTCCGCCTTAAGAGCCATATCAGCAGTACCAGGGAAACCATTCTGGAAGGCGGGAGCGTGGGGAGGAAATTAGACTTTATCGCCCAGGAGATGAACCGGGAGGCAAACACCATCCTTTCCAAAGCCAATGATTTGGCTGTTTCTGACATTGCCATTAATTTAAAGACCGATATTGAGAAAGTACGGGAGCAGATTCAGAACATAGAATAGGGACAGGCACAATGAATAAGAAAAAAGGTATTTTAATTGTAGTATCCGGGTTTTCCGGCGCAGGGAAAGGCACCATTATGGAACGGCTCCTTAAGGATTACCCAGATACTTACGCATTAAGCATTTCAGCTACCACCAGGAGCCCAAGGCCCGGGGAAATCCATGGGAAGGAATATTTTTTCGTTACGGAAGAAGAATTTAAGGCCATGGCAAAGGACCATGCGCTGCTGGAATACGCCCAGTACGTCAGCCATTACTATGGGACCCCCAAGGGCTATGTGCTGGAGCAGTTAGAAGCCGGGAAGGACGTCATCCTTGAAATAGAAATCCAGGGAGCCCTTAAAATAAAGGAAGCTTACCCGGACACCCTTCTCCTTTTCGTGACGCCGCCAAGCGCAGCGGAACTGGCAAAACGGCTTTCGGGCAGGGGCACGGAAACGCAGGAAGTGGTGGAATCCCGCTTAAGCAGGGCATGGCAGGAGGCCCAGGGGGTGGAAAGCTATGATTACCTTATCGTAAACGATGATTTGGAGAAATGTGTGGGGAACGTACATGCCATTATACAGAGTGAACATGCCCGCGTGGCAAGGAACCATGCATTAATTGAAAAAATCAGGGCAGAGCTAAAAGGCTTTGCGAAAGGAGAATGATATTATGATGCTGCATCCGTCTTACACAGACTTAATGAAGGTAGTAAACAGCAATGTTGAAATCGGGGAAGAACCGGTGGTAAACAGCCGTTACTCCATCGTGCTTGCAACCGCCAAACGTGCAAGGCAGATTATTGGGGGAGAGGAACCCCTGATTGACAACGCTTCGAATAAAAAGCCCTTTTCCATTGCGGTGGAGGAGCTGTACAGCAGCAGGGTAAAAATCGTAGGCGAGGAAGAAGCCGCCGAAGATGGACTGGGCGAAAGCCCGGAAGAAGCCGGAATGGCAGATATGGAAATAGAAATGGAAATGGAAACAGAGCCGGGGACAGAAACTGAAAGCGACCCAGAATAAAACTTACCACACTGTTTTGCGACCATGTAAGGCAGTGTGGTAATCTTTGATTGCATAGGAGAATTTATGAAGGTATTATTTGTTTCCTTAGGGTGTGACAAAAACCTTGTGGATACGGAATATATGATAGGGATCTTAAAGGATGCGGGGCATACGTTTACCAATGAAGAAGCGGAGGCGGAAGCCATTGTCATCAATAGCTGCTGCTTTATCAACGACGCCAAGGAAGAAAGCGTGGACACCATTTTAGAAATGGCAGAGTATAAAGACGCTGGGACCGTAAAGGCCCTGGTGGTGACGGGGTGCTTAGCGGAACGCTACCGGGAGGAAATTATCCGGGAAATCCCCCAGGTGGACGCTGTCTTAGGCTCCAATTCCTATGGGGAGATTGCGGCCGCGCTGGAGGAAGCTGCCAGGGGGAACCGTTACCAGCTTTACCGGCCCTTAGAAGGCCTCCCAAGCCTTACGGCAAAACGTTCCCTGACTACCGGGGGCCATTACGCCCACCTGAAAATTGCAGAGGGCTGCAACAAGAACTGCACCTACTGCATTATCCCAAAAATCCGGGGCAGGTACCGCAGCGTGCCTATGGAACAGCTTCTTGCGCAGGCAAGGGAACTTGCCGGCCTTGGTGTAAAGGAACTGATTCTGGTGGCGCAGGAAACCACCCTGTACGGCGTTGATTTATACGGGGAGAAGTCCCTGCACCGCCTTCTGGATGAATTGGAGAAAATCCAGGGCATCCAGTGGATACGCATTATGTACTGTTACCCAGAAGAAATTTATGAAGAACTGGTAGCATCCATCAAGCGGAACAAGAAAGTCTGCCACTACCTTGACATCCCCATCCAGCATGTCAGCAATGCGCTGCTGAAAAAGATGGGGCGGCGCACTACCAAGGAGGAGCTGTCAGAAAAGCTGGCTTACCTGCGGAAGGAACTGCCAGACGTGACGCTGCGCACCACCTTAATCTGCGGCTTTCCGGGGGAAACCCAGGAAATGCACGAGGAGCTGATGTATTTCCTCAATGAAATGGAGTTTGACCGGCTTGGGGCATTTACCTATTCCCAGGAGGAAGGCACCCCGGCGGCAGAATTCAGCGGGCAGGTAGGGGAGTACCAGAAATCGGTGTGGCAGGAAGAAGCCATGGAGCTGCAGGCGGAAATCATTTTTGATAAAAATGAGGAAATGAAAGGGCGGGAGCTGTGGGCCATGGTAGAGGGGAAAGTGGACAACGGCCATGCTTATGTAGGCAGGACCTACCGGGATGCGCCGGAAATTGATGGGTACATTTTCATAGACACAGAAGAAAACCTGATGACGGGGGATTTTGTCAAAGTAAAAGTAACTGGGGCATATGAATATGATTTAATTGGAGAAGCGGTTTTATAAACAATCCGATGTAAATTGCTTCCTGCACCTGAGTGAAACGAAAGGAATGGGTGATTATCATGAATTTACCAAACAAACTTACGATATTAAGGATGGTTTTAATTATACCCTTTGTTGCCTGCATGCTTGTCCCAGGGCTTGGGGACGCCGGGATGTACGCATCCGTCGTCCTGTTTGTGGTTGCAAGCCTTACGGACCTGCTGGATGGGAAAATTGCAAGAAGGTATAATTTGGTGACAAATTTCGGGAAATTTATGGACCCTCTAGCTGATAAACTGCTGGTATCATCCGCATTGATCTGCCTGACTGCACAGGGGAGCCTTGCCGCATGGATTTCCATTATCATCATCAGCCGTGAATTTATTATCAGCGGGTTCCGCCTTGTGGCTTCCGACAATGGGATTGTGATTGCAGCCAGCTACTGGGGGAAATTCAAGACCACCTTCCAGATGATTATGATTGTCATGCTGATACTGAACTTTGACAATGAAATGTACCAGATTTGCGCAACCGTTATTACCTACATTGCCCTGCTTTTGACGCTGATATCTTTGTTTGATTACATTGCCAAGAATAAAGATGTGCTAAAAGAGCAAAAATAATCTGGCAGCCGGATGCTGTTCCATAAGATTTTGGCAATAACCGGAAGGGATGGTTTTTTATGACAGTAGAATTGATTTGTGTAGGGACAGAGCTGCTCCTGGGGAATACCGTAAATACCAACGCGGCGTTTATTTCGGAGCAGTGCGCCATGCTGGGGCTGTCCATGTATTACCAGAGCGTAGTGGGTGATAACGCGGGGCGGCTGGAACGGCTCCTCTGCACAGCCAGGGAGCGTTCCGACGTGATTATCCTGTCCGGGGGCCTTGGGCCTACCCAGGATGACCTGACAAAAGAAACTGCCGCAGAGGTGATGGGCAGGAAATTAGTGGAGGATAAACGGGCAAAGCAGGAAATCCAGGCCTGCCTGGAAAAGCTGGGGCATACCATTACGGACAACAACTGGAAGCAGGCGTTAGTCCCGGAAGGCTGCAAGGTGCTCTATAATGCCAACGGCACTGCGCCAGGGATTATTATAGAGGAAAAGGGCACCTGCATGATCCTCCTGCCGGGGCCGCCAAACGAGCTGGTGCCCATGTTCCAGGAACAGGTGTACCCTTATCTGCGCAGCCGGCAGCCGGAAGTTATCTGCTCTAAGATGGTGAAGCTGTGCGGGATTGGGGAGAGCGCGGCAGAAACGGCAATTCTGGATTTGCTGGCGGAAAGGAACCCTACGGTTGCCCCCTATGCCAAGACAGGGGAAGTCCACCTGCGGATTACGGCAAAGGCAGCGGATGAAGAAACGGCCGGTTCCATGATTGCGCCGGTGGAGGAAGAATTATACCGCCGGTTTGGGGACTGCGTGTACACCGACGACCCGGACGTTACGCTGGAAGAAGCGGTGGCAAAGCTTCTGGAAAGCCATGGACTTACCATCACTACGGCAGAATCCTGTACCGGGGGGCTGCTGGCGGGGCGGCTGGTAAATGTGCCGGGGATTTCTGGGAATTTTAAGGAAGGCTATATTACGTATTCCAACGAAGCGAAAGAGAAGCTTTTAGGCGTTTCCCATGCTACCCTGGAAGCCTATGGGGCAGTCAGCCCCCAGACGGCGGCAGAAATGGCAGAGGGAGGGGCGAAAGCAGCCGGGGCAGACCTGTGCGTATCTGTTACCGGGATTGCAGGCCCGGAGGGCGGCACCCAGGAAAAGCCGGTAGGCCTTGTGTATATAGGCTGTTACTGCCGGGGCAGGGTGTTTACCGAGAAAAAGCTTTACAGCGGGAGCCGCAGCAAAATCAGGGAATATTCTGTGGCAAGCGCGCTGACCTTCCTGCGGAAAGTGATTTTGGATGAAACGGCAGGATAGGGATTTCCAGTGGGATCCCGGAATACGGCAAAAGATAAGGGTTCCATATGACAGATGGATGAGGTGATGGGATGAGGATTATTGCAGGAAGCGCAAGGCGCCTTCCGTTAAAAACAGTGGAGGGCAGGGACACCCGGCCAACGTCGGACCGGATTAAGGAAACACTTTTTAATATACTAAGCCCAAGCCTGCCGGGATGCAGGTTCTTAGACCTGTTTGCCGGCAGCGGGCAGATGGGGCTGGAAGCTGCCAGCCGTGGGGCAAAGGATGTGGTATTAGTGGAAAACAGCAGGAAGGCAGCCGCCTGCATAGAAGGGAACATATCTTTTACAAAGCTTGGGGATTCCTGTACCCTCCTTGTAATGGATGCGGCGTTAGCGGTCCGGAGGATGGAAGGGCAGGAGCCTTTTGACGTTATATTTATGGACCCTCCTTACCACAAAGGGCTGGAACAGGGAATACTGGAAGCGCTGTCCGTATCTTCTTTGGTTGGGGAGGATACGGAAATTGTGGCAGAGTCGCCGCTGGATACGGATTTTTCCTACGCAGAAGGGTTGGGATACCAGATTACAAGGGAAAAAATTTATAAAACCAATAAACATGTTTTTCTGCATTTGGAACGGCAATGCAGCGGGGGGAACAGATGAAAAGAGCAATTTATCCGGGGAGTTTTGACCCGGTGACCTTTGGGCACATCGATATGATTGAGCGTTCTGCTAAGATTGTGGACGAGCTGGTTGTGGCAATTTTGGTTAATAGTGCAAAAAATCCGTTGTTTTCTGTTGAGGAACGTGTTAGTATGTTAAGAGAGATAACAGGCCATGTCCCAAATATTAAGATTACATCCTTCCACGGGCTTTTGATTGACTATGCGCGGAAGGTGGACGCCTCCATCATTGTGCGGGGGCTCCGGGCTGTAACGGATTTTGAGTACGAACTCCAGATTGCCCAGACAAACCGGATTGTGGATGACAGGGTAGACACCGTATTTTTAACCACCAGTTTGGAATATGCCTATTTAAGCTCAACGATTGTCAAAGAGGTTGCTTCTTATGGAGGGGATATTTCCCATTTTGTGCCAGAGCAGCTAATTGATAGAATTTATGCAAAATTTAGCCGAAAATAAGGAGCGTTACATATATGAATAACAAGATTGAGCAGATTATTGGTGAAATCGAAGACTATATTGAAAGCTGTAAATATCAGTCTTTTTCCAATACAAAGATTATCGTAAATAAAGATGAACTGGAGGATCTGCTTTCAGAGCTCCGGAGGAAGACGCCGGATGAAATCAAACGTTACCAAAGGATGATTAGCAATAAAGAGGCAATTTTAGCGGACGCCCAGGCCAAGGCGGACGCTATCATTGCCCAGGCCGAGGTACAGACCACGGAGTTAATCAGCGAGCACCAGATTATGCAGCAAGCATATGCCCAAGCGAATGAAGTCGTCATGCTGGCTACCAACCAAGCCCAGGAAATCATTGACAATGCCACCGCGGATGCCAACAACATCCGCTTGGGAGCCATCCAGTATACAGACAATGTGCTCAAAAGCCTGGAGGATATTATCGGGCATGCCATAGAAACTACAAAGGCCAGGTCCGATAACCTTATCAGTTCCCTGCAAGGCTGTTATGACATTGTGATTTCCAACCGGTCGGAACTGGCTCCGGACGGCGGGTCGCCGGACGGCCTTTCCCAAGAGCAGGAGTCAAATCCCCGGCAAGAGCTCCAGGTGACGGAAATCTGACATCAGCAGAGAAACAGGAGTGCAAGGAAAAAGGCGCAGGCTGTTTGGAATACCTTCATCAGGAAATAAGGTACCATAGAGAACCCACATTCTTTGACCATGGAAGCTGTCTGGGCGAACCCTGACAGGCCGCCAAAGGCAGTGTAAGCCATCATCAATGGGTAAGCTGCCGGAAATTCCATCCCCTGCCTTGCAGTATAGGCAATGCCGTTGGTAATTTCCGTGAACCCCACTAAAATACAGGTGAAGGATGGGTTTGATACGGGAAGCAGCATAGCCATCTGTGCTAAAATCGCAAAAATGATAATATAGCCGCCCAGCTTCGCCAATGTTTCAAACCCGTTCATAATGCCGGCATCTATGATTTGGAAACTCATGGATGTCGTTTTTTCCGTTTTCTGGGCGTAAGCGCTTTCCGGCAGGGAAGAGCCCCGGTTTCGGTTCATCAGCATATAGAGGGCCAGAGGCGGGGCGTACAGGATTAGGTATGTCTGGATTTTCAAGTCAGGCCGCCCAAGGCTGTCGCTTAGGATAAAGCTGGAAATAAAAATGGGGCTGATATTGTTGCAGACGCAGAACAGCCGCTGTCCCTCCTCCCATGTCATTTTCCCGGCCTTTACCAGGTCCGCCGTGATTTTGCTGCCCATGGGGAACCCAAAGAGCAGGCCGGCTGCCAATGGGTAAATGCCCGCGCTGCTGACTGGGAACACATGCTTTAAAAAGCGGTGCAGCGCTCCCGCCAGCCCGTCTAAAATCCCGGACTGGATGAAGATGTAGGACAGGATGGAAAAGGGCAGGAGGGTTGGCAGCATCTTTTCATACCAGAGGTTCAGCCCCAGGGCGGCAGCCTTGACGGTTTCTTCTGGAAACAGTAAAATATAACATAAGAACCCAAGCAAAATAAATATGTACATGATTTTTTTCATAGTTCATTTTATGAGCCTGATGGATAAATATGCCAGAACAAAAGAAAAGAGTCCGGCTCCGTGAAAGGCGTACCATGACCCCTTGCGGCAGCGGCAGGAAAAAAAGAAAGGAATAGGTGAAACGTATGGGGATTTGTGAAAATTTAGAGCCAAAGAGGGTGTTTTTCTATTTTGAGGAAATCTGCGGGATCCCCCACGGCTCCGGGAACACAAAGGCAATCAGCGACTACTGCGTGTCTTTTGCCAAGGGGCATAATTTAAAGTGGGTGCAGGATGAAAGCAACAACGTAATTATTTTTAAGGAAGGCTCCAAAGGGTATGAGGATTCCGAACCTGTCATTATCCAGGGCCATCTGGACATGGTATGCGAAAAAGAGAGCCATGTGGACATTGATTTTGAAAAAGACGGGCTTAGGCTCTATATTGACGGGGATTTCCTCAAAGCAGAAGGGACCACCCTGGGCGGGGATGACGGGATTGCCGTGGCTTACGCCCTTGCGCTGCTGGAAGACCAGGAGCTTGCGCACCCGCCGCTGGAGGTTGTCCTGACAGTGGACGAAGAAACTGGGCTTCTGGGTGCGGAATCCATTGACCTGTCCGTGTTAAAAGGCCGGAAGCTGCTGAATATTGATTCCGACGAGGAAGGGGTTTTCCTGACAAGCTGCGCCGGAGGGCTGCGGGCGGACTGCCAAATCCCCGTTTCATGGGTGCAGGCGGAGGGCACGGCTTATGAAATAACCGTATCCGGGCTGCAGGGGGGCCATTCCGGCGGGGAAATCCATAAAGAGCGCGGCAATGCCGTGATGCTTTTAGGGCGCGCCCTGCATGGGCTGGGGCAGGAACTCCAGTATTCCCTGGCATCCCTTTCCGGGGGGTTAAAGGACAATGCCATCCCAAGGGAAGCAAGCGCCGTCCTCCTTCTGCCGCAAGGGGAAGACGGGCAGGTCCTTCTTTCTGAAACAGAAGCAATCTGCAGGACATGGAAAAATGAATACCGCAGTTCTGACCCGGGGCTGGAGCTGCGCTGCAGGAAGCTTGGGCAAGAGCCAACAGAAGCAGTGGACGGGATTTCCCTGATGAAAATCCTGTTCCTGCTGCGCACCATGCCCTGGGGCGTCCAGCATAGGAGCACGGAAATAGAAGGGCTGGTGGAAACCTCTTTGAACCCGGGCATTATGAAGCTGGAAAAAGATGCGTTTACCCTGTGTTTTGCCATTAGGAGCAGCGTTACAAGCCGGAAATATGAATTAACCAGCCGCCTGCATCTTATTACAGAATTTTTCGGCGGCGAGGTAAGCGTCTATGGGGATTATCCTGCATGGGAATACCGGGCAGAATCATCTATGAGGGAATTAATGGCGGACACTTACCGGGATTTGTTCCAGGAGGAGCCAAAGCTCCAGGCAATCCATGCCGGGTTGGAATGTGGGATTTTTTCCGGGAAAATCGAAAATTTGGACTGCATTTCCTTTGGGCCGGATAATTTTGATATCCATACGCCAAAGGAACGGCTGAGCATTTCTTCCACGGAAAAAATCTGGAAATTGTTGGTGGAATTTTTAAAACGTTCCAAATAAAAGCATGATTAATGATTGCCGCCCTGCAGCATATACATGTTAGGAATGATAAAATGGCATGGTAAAGGAATTGCATGAAAAAACAGTTATGGATATGCGTATTGGCTCTTTCTGCCATAGTCTGCCTGATTGTTTCCCTTACAGGCAGCTTACAGCAGGCGGCAAAAATCGCCCATCTTTTGGAAGGGGCGGACACCAGAGGGCTGCTGCGCCAGCAGCAGGTCCCAGCAGGGCTTTACGAAGCTTTTTGCGGGTACGAGAAGGATTCGGGTTATTCCAGATATGACTACCTTCTTGGCTACCTTGCCACTGGGGAGGAGGGGCAGCGGGAACTGGAGGGCTATCTGGGGCTGCTCTATGAATACAAAGCAAAAAAAGCGCAGGAACTGGTAAGGGAGGAACAGGCCATTTGGGCGGATATTGCCTATTTCCCAATCCCCCTGTCCGGGAAAGACAGCACGCTGGAAACCTCTTTTGAAAATTCATGGATGTTTGACCGGAGCTTCGGGGGGAACCGGGGCCACGAGGGGACAGACATTATGGCCTCCCTCAACCAGCGGGGGCATTACCCGGTTGTCAGCATTACAGACGGGGTGGTGGAAAAGGTGGGATGGCTGAAATTAGGGGGCTACCGGATTGGCATACGTGCCCCCAGCGGCGGTTATTTTTATTACGCGCACCTCTATGACTACGCCAGGGAATTTAAGGAAGGGGACCAGGTGAAGGCGGGGGAACTGCTTGGGTTTATGGGGGATAGCGGATATGGGGAGGAAGAAGGGACCGTAGGGAAATTTGCGGTGCACCTGCATTTAGGGATTTATATTGAGGATGAAACCGGGGAGGAGATGAGCGTGAATCCTTATTGGGTGCTGAAATGGCTGGAAGGGAGAAGGCTGAAATATCAGTTTTCTTGATATTTTGCACATAGGGTTAGAATGCCAAAAGGGTGCGCTGCACCCGCTCTATGCCATATATTGTTATTGCAAATCCATTTGCATATCAATATATGGCATGGGCGTAGCGCCAAAGGCGCTTTTGGCATTTTAAATCCACATAAGCAATTCCAGACAACCCTCACCCTTAATCACAGCTATTGGCAGAATAACAGAAAGGACCAAACCACCATGCAGCTAAGACTTGATAAATACCTGGCAGATATGGGAATCGGAACCCGCACTCAGGTAAAACAGTACATCCGCAAAAACCAGGTACTGGTCAATGGCCTTCCGCCAGAAGGGCCGCAGCAGAAAGTCACCGATTCTGATATGGTTACCTTCCAAGGCAGCGCCATTTCCTACCAAAAATATAAATACTACATGTTCCATAAGCCAAAAGGCTGCGTCAGCGCAGCGGCCGATAACCGCCATAAAACTGTCCTGGACTATTTCCCAGAATACAGCCGGAAAGGCCTGTTCCCAGTGGGGCGGCTGGACCTGGACACGGAAGGCCTGCTCCTTATCACCAACGACGGCGCGCTGGCCCATAACCTCCTTTCCCCGGCAAAGCATGTGCCGAAAACTTATTATGCAGAGGTGGGCGGCACAGTCACAGAGGAAGATAAGGCGCAGTTTGCCCAAGGCATTGATATCGGTGGGGAGAAACAGGCGCTGCCAGCCAAATTAGAAATCCTGCCTGAAAAAAGCCCGGAAATATCCCGTGTCCACCTGACAATTACCGAAGGGAAATTCCATCAGGTAAAACGCATGTTTGGGGCAGTGGGAAAGCAGGTTTTATACTTAAAGCGGGTTTCCATGGGCGGGCTTATGCTGGACGGTTCCTTAAGCCCCGGGGAATACCGGGAATTAACAGAAAAAGAATTGCAAAATCTGAAAGAATAGGCGATAATGATAGTAAGACGAAGCCTGCAAAGGAGGAAGCAATGAAGAAAATCGGAGTGATTACAGACAGCCACAGCGGCATTACCCAGAAAGAAGCAAAAGAGCTTGGGATTCTGGTGCTGCCAATGCCATTTTATTTTGACGACGTATGCTATTATGAAGATGTGGACCTGACACGGGAAGAATTTTTCCAGAAATTAAGTTCTGGATGCAGGGTAGCTACCTCCCAGCCTTCCCCGGCAGATGTGATGAAGCTGTGGGACGAAGGGTTAGGTCAGTTTGAGCAGATTGTATATCTCCCAATCAGCAGCGGCCTGAGCGGTTCCTGCGCAGCAGCGTTGGCTTTGGCACAGGAGCCCCCATATGAAGGGAAGGTGTTTGTGGTGGACAATGGGAGGGTTTCCACACCGCTGCACCGTTCCGTGTTGGACGCATTGGAATTAGCAGAAGAAGGCTACAGCCCACAGGAAATTAAATCAATATTAGAAAAATACAGGGATAAAATGGTAATCTACGTCGGAGTGGAAACGCTGGAACATTTAAAACGCGGCGGAAGAATCTCGCCAGCTACTGCCGCGCTTGGTACTGTCTTAAATATTAAACCTGTATTAAAGTTTGATGTGGGTACGCTGGATACGTATAAGAAATGCCATGGTTCGTCCCGGGTAAGGAAGGCCATGATAGAAGCCATGCAGCATGATTTGGAAACCAAGTTCCGGGAATGGCAGGAACAGGGGGAAGTATATTTGCTGGCGGCGTCCAGCGCATCCGAAGAAGCTACAGCGGAATGGGTAAAGGAAATTCAGGGGGCTTTCCCAGGCATGGAAGTCATGTGCGATAAGCTCTCTCTGGGGGTTTCCTGCCATATTGGGCAAGGGGGCCTTGGGATTGGGTGCTCCTGCAGGCCAAAAAGGTAGCCCGTACTGCGCCCGGAAGGCGCTGGGGTACCCCAAAGCCTGCCATAAGGATAGCGGTATGGAACTGTAAGGAAGATTGTAAGGAAGGAGGAAAACATATGCTGACAACAGGCTGGGCACAGAAGGAAGAAGGGAAAGCGGCTCATACGTTTATGGCGGGAAGGATGCAGAAGGAACTGCAGCTATCCGGCCTTGGCAAGGAGCGGAAAAGCAAGGCGGAACGGGAAGAACGGGAGCAAAAGAAGCGCCTTGCAGACATGGACCCTTTGGTGCGCCAATTGAAACAGTACCGGGAAGACGCGGAAAAAATGCGTGAAAACAACCAGATGGCGGCTATAGACGCAAAGCTGAAATCAGGGGAAAGCCTGACGCCGGAGGAAGAAGAATACTTAAAGCAGAGCAACCCAGACGGCTACCGGGAATACCAGGAGATCCGGCAGGAGCGGACGGCATATAAGGAGCAGCTTAAGCATTGCAAGACCAAAGAGGAAGCGGAAAAGCTAAAGCTGAATAAGATGGGGAATTTTTTGGCAGAAGCCAAGAAGGTTTCCAGCAACCCGGTGATCCCAAAAGGCGCAAAGAAAGGGCTTTTGGAAAAAATACTGAGAAAAGCGGCAGGCATCCAGAAAAGCCATACTGCATTTACAAAAACAGCTAAGTACCACAGCCTTCCCACAGAAGAAGAACTGACGGAACGGGTAAAGGAAAAGCCCAAAAAGCAGCTTGCCGGGCAGAAAACAGAAGCCCGGGAGCCAGAGCTTTCCGCCGGGCTGGAGCCAGAGGACAGGAAAGCCCAGGGGGAACCGGCAGAATTTGAGGATGTGGAACGGGAAATCATAGGTTTCCTGACCATAGACAGGCCAAGCGGCTACGGGCTGGAATACCTTACTGCAGACGCCCGCCTGTCCCGGCGTGGAGCAGGGCACACATAAGGGAGAACTATAATATTGCCAAGCAGACGGCAGGGAATTTATAAAATATCAGGAAAGATACCATTGGAAAAGGAGCAGGAAAGATGCTGGAACAGATAGAGTCAGTCATTTTCGATTTGGACGGGACGCTGGTGGACTCCATGTGGCTGTGGCATGGGATTGACATGGAATTTTTAGGGCAAAGGGGCCTGCCCCTGCCGGAAACTTACCAGAAGGACATTGAAGGCATGAGCTTTACCGAAACCGCCGTTTACACCAAAGAGCTGTTCCATCTTTCTGAAAGCGTGGAGGAGCTAAAGGGAATATGGAACCGGATGGCAATTGGGAAATATGCCAATGAAGTCCCATTTAAGCCCGGGGCGGAGAGGTTTTTAAAGTATTGCAAAAGCCAAAGCATCCCGGTGGGGATAGCTACCAGCAATTCAAGGGAACTGGTAGATGCAGTAGGGAAATCCCTGCATTTTGACGAGTACATACAGGAAATTGTGACTGCCTGCGAGGTGGAACGGGGAAAACCTGCGCCGGATGTTTATTTGGAAGCTGCCAGCCGCCTGGGGGCCCAGCCGTTCCGCTGCCTTGTATTTGAGGACGTGCCTATGGGCATTATGGCGGGAAAAAATGCAGGGATGCGGGTATGCGCAGTAGAGGACGCATTTTCTGCAGGGCAGAAAGAGGAAAAACAGAAGCTGGCAGATTACTATATCACAGATTACCATGAGATTTTTACATAAGCCCAAAGCGTATATAGAAACCAAGGGCAGAATACAGGAATCACGGACAGCGTGCAGGAGGGAAGCATGGAAGGGGAATTTTTGCCTGTTTGCAGGGAAGATATGGAACAGCGGGGCATTGCAAGGTTTGATTTTGTCTATGTCATTGGGGATGCCTATGTGGACCATCCCTCTTTTGGGCATGCCATTATCAGCCGCCTGCTGGAAGCCCATGGCTATTCGGTAGGCATTATTTCCCAGCCGGATTGGAAGGAAAAAGGGAGCATCGCCATTTATGGGGAACCAAGGCTTGCATTTCTGGTAAGCGGCGGGAATATGGACTCTATGGTGAACCATTACACGGTTTCCAAACACCGCCGGGAACAGGATGCATTTACCCCTGGGGGAGCCCTGGGGAAACGGCCGGATTATGCTACCGTTGTCTATGGGAATTTAATCCGCCAGACCTATAAAGACACACCGATCCTGATTGGCGGGGTGGAAGCCAGCTTAAGGCGGCTTGCCCATTACGATTACTGGGGCAATAAAATCCGCCGGTCCATTTTACTGGACAGCGGCGCGGACATCCTGATGTATGGCATGGGGGAGCGCAGCATCCTTGCCCTTGCAGAAGCTTTGGACAGCGGCCTTGCGGCAAAGGACATTACCTTTGTGGACGGGACAGTCTACAAATCCCGGAAGAAAGAGGATATTTACGGCGCCCTGTTCCTGCCTGCATTTGAGGAAGTCAGCCAGGATAAGGAAACTTATGCCAGAAGCTTTTATCTCCAGCATTGCAATACCGACCCATTTTCGGGCAAACGATTGGCGGAGGAATACCCCCATCAGGTATATGTGGTGCAGAATCCCCCGTCTAAGCCCCTGTCCCAGCAGGAATTGGACGATATTTATGGGCTCCCCTATCAGCGCGCCTGCCATCCCTCTTATGAAGCGGCAGGGGGCGTGCCGGCCATTTCCGAGGTAAAATTCAGCCTTGCCAGCAGCCGGGGCTGTTTTGGCGGATGTAATTTCTGCGCCCTGACCTTCCATCAGGGGCGCATTATCCAGTCAAGGAGCCATGGATCTATTGTAAAAGAAGCGGAAGCCCTGACAAAAGACAAGGAATTTAAAGGCTATATCCATGATGTGGGTGGCCCAACCGCTAATTTCCGGTTCCCCGCCTGCAAAAAACAGCTTTCCAAAGGGGTGTGCAGGGACAAGCAGTGCCTGTTCCCGGAGCCATGCAAAAACCTTACCGCCAGCCATAAGGATTACCGGCTGCTGCTGAAAAAGCTGCGGGAGCTGCCCAGGGTGAAAAAAGTGTTTATCCGTTCCGGCATACGGTTTGACTACCTGATGGCGGACCCTGACCGGACGTTTTTAAAAGAACTGTGCCAATACCACGTAAGCGGGCAGCTAAAAGTGGCTCCGGAACATATTTCCAGCCAGGTGCTGGACTATATGGGCAAGCCAAAGGCAGCCGTTTACCGCAAATTTGCCAGGGAATATGAAGCCATGAACCAGAAGCTGGGCAAAAAGCAGTATTTAGTCCCGTATCTGATGTCTTCCCATCCCGGTTCTGCCTTGCGGGATGCTGTGGAATTGGCAGAGTTTTTGCGGGATTTGGGGTATATGCCCCAGCAGGTGCAGGATTTTTACCCAACGCCCTCCACCATTTCCACCTGCATGTACTATACTGGGCTGGACCCACGTACCATGGAGCCGGTGTATGTGGCTAAGAACCCCCATGAGAAGGCCATGCAGCGTGCATTGATACAATACCGTGACCCGAAAAATTACCATTTGGTAAAGGAAGCGTTGGAAAAAACAGGAAGGCTGGACTTGATTGGATTTGGGAAAGAGTGCTTAATCCCGCCCCGGAAGATTGCGGGCAAGCAGCCCCGCAAGGGCAAAAAGGGGCGCCCGCCAACCCATGGCAATTCTTTTTCAGATGCTAAAAGAAAAGCAAACGCAAAAACCGTTAAACCAGCAAAGATCAGCAACTACAGCCCGGCTTCCACACATGGCAGTGGAACGAACAGGAGGAAATAATGCAGAGTTTTCAGATCGGCAACAATGAGAAAGGCCAGCGTTTTGATAAATATTTAAAGAAATTGCTTTCCGGGGCTCCTGGCAGCTTTATCTACAAAATGCTGCGGAAGAAAAATATTACATTAAATGGAAAAAAAGCAGACGGCTCTGAAAAGCTGAAACAAGGGGACGAAGTGAAGCTGTTCCTTTCGGATGAAACCATCCAGAAATTTTCAAAGGCTGCCCCCAATGTTTCTGCCCGTTATCCCTATATCCCTCTGGAAATCATTTATGAGGATCGGGATATCCTTGCAATCAATAAGCCTGTGGGGATGCTTTCCCAGAAGGCGGATGCCGGGGATCTGTCTGCCAATGAATATATTGTCGGCTATCTGCTGAAGAAACAGGAAATCACGGAACAGGATCTCCTTACCTTCCGCCCTTCGGTCTGCAACCGCCTGGACCGCAACACCTCCGGCCTCCTGGTTGCCGGGAAAAGCCTTCAGGGCTTACAGGATATGGCAAAACAGCTAAAAGGCCGTTCCGTGGAAAAATATTACCGCTGCCTTGTAAAAGGGAAAGCGTTTGAAGGGCGGACGTTGGAAGGCTGGCTGTCAAAGGACGGGGAGAGCAACCAGGTAACCGTTTCCAAACAGGAGTCCCCTGGCAGCAAATATATCAAGATAACATATGCCCCTGTGGCATATTACAGGCTGGGGGAGCAGGGGACGGCGACCCTTCTGGAAGTGCAGCTTATCACCGGGCGTTCCCATCAGATACGCGTCCAGCTTGCAGCGGCGGGGCATCCTGTCATTGGGGACTGCAAGTATGGGGAACGGGCGGTGAATGAATGGTTTGCCCGGAAGCTCCATGTCCGTTCCCAGATGCTCCATGCTTACCGTATGCGGTTTTCTGACGGAAGGGAACTGACAGCGCCCCTCAACGGGGAATTCCAGAAAGTAATAAATTCTTTGGAAAAGCATAGCGTTTAAAGAAAGGAAACCACATGGCGACATGGAATTCCCGGGGCCTTAGAGGTTCCACATTGGAAGAATTTATCAACCTTACCAATGAAAAATATGCAGAACATGGGCTTGCCCTGATCCAGAAAGTCCCTACCCCCATTACCCCTGTCAAAATCGACAAGGGCAGCCGGCATATTACCCTGGCTTATTTTGAACAGAAAAGCACCGTGGATTATATTGGGGCAGTGCAGGGCATCCCCGTATGCTTTGACGCCAAGGAGTGCCATACCGATACGTTTCCCCTGCAGAACATCCACCCCCACCAAGTCCGGTTTATGGAACAGTTTGAAGGGCAGGGCGGGGTTTCTTTTCTGCTGGTATTTTATTCCCACAGGAATGAATTTTATTACCTGCGCTGCAGGAAAATGCTGGAATTTTGGAACCGGGCGAAAGAGGGCGGAAGGAAAAGCTTCCGGTATGAGGAGCTGGAGCCGGAATTTTTCATTTCATCCAAAGGCGGGATCCTGGTGCCGTATCTGGATTTAATGCAGAGGGATTTGGATCAAAGGGGCTGAACGTTTGGCTGCATTTTGCTTTATAGGAAGTTGCGTCCTATAAAGCAAAATGCTCCGCAGGGATGTGGGCTTGCCCAGGTTGTTCTAATTATGCCAAGCAGAAAAGCGGTTGACAAAGGTACGCCTTTCTTATATAATAGGCATGTTTTTATTATGGTAGCATATTAAAGTGCCAAGCATGGCAGAGGCAATTAAAAAGACATTGGACGATAGACGGAAAGGAACGATTTATGCAGCGGAAATTATTACATACGCCGGAAGGTGTCCGGGATATTTATAATAGCGAATGCGCGCGGAAACTTATTTTGCAGGAAAACCTTCATAGGCTGCTGAAAAAATACGGATATCATGCAATTGAAACGCCGACGTTTGAATTTTTTGATATTTTCAGCAGGGAAATTGGGACAACCCCATCCAAAGATTTGTATAAATTTTTTGACAGGGAAGGGAATACCTTGGTGCTCCGGCCAGATATTACCCCTTCCATTGCAAGGTGCGCGGCAAAATATTATGGGGACGAGGAATTCCCTGTCCGCCTTTGCTATATGGGGAATACCTTTATCAACAACAGCAGCTATCAGGGCAGGCTAAAGGAAACGACCCAGTTGGGGGCAGAGTTAATCGGGGACAACTCCGTGTCCGCAGATGCGGAAATCCTTGCCCTTGTGGTAAATGCACTGAAAACGGCAGGGCTTAAGGAATTCCAGATTGGGGTAGGCCACGCAGATTTTTTCCGGGGGCTTGCAGAAGCTGCCGGCCTGGAAGACGACACAAAACAGGAGCTGGCGGATCTGATTGCCAACAAAAATTTCTTTGGCGTAGAAGAATTGCTGGATGCGCTGCATTTGCCCAGCGGGTTAAAAGAATTGTTTTCCATGCTGGGGACGGTCTGCATGACTGGGGACATGCTACAAAAGGCAAAAGAGCTTTCTGCCGGGTTCCCAGTGGTATTGCAGGCATTGGGACGCCTGGAGGAGCTAATTTCCGTGCTTGGGTATTATGGGGTGGAAAAATATGTTTCCATTGAGCTGGGGATGCTGAGCGGCTACCATTACTATACAGGCATTATTTTTGCCGGTTATACCTTTGGGAGCGGGGAGCCGATTGTAAAAGGCGGGCGTTATGATAAGCTGCTGGGCTACTTTGGGAAGGACGCCCCTTCCATTGGGTTTGCAGTGGTTACCGACCAGCTCCTGGCTGCGCTGTCCCGGCAGAAAATCAAGCTCCCAGCCGAAAGCGGCGGCACGCTTCTCGTATACCGGGAATCCCAGCAGGCGGAGGCCATCCAGCAGGCGGAATTGCTGCGTGGGCAAGGGGAGCCAGTATCCCTTGTGCTATGGGAGGAAGCAAAGCCGAAGGAAGCATATCAGGCTTATGGGGAACGGATGCATAAGATGGAAGTGCAGTTCCTTCCAGATGGGGAGTAGGAACGCTGGCTGCTTCCCTGACTATGTTGGATTTGCCCCTTGCGGCAGTCGCCAAATGTCTGCAAGCAGCCACTTGGCTCGTTGCCAGCAGGAATAAATTTAGATTTAATAAGCGCATTTAGTATAGAGAAAGTGGGTACACCATGGAAGATATAAGATATTTGACATTTGCACTGGGAAAAGGCCGCCTTGCAAAACAGACATTGGAAGCCTTCGAAAAAATAGGCATTACCTGCCAGGAAATGAAAGACAAAAACACCCGGAAACTGATTTTTACCAACGAAGATCTGAAATTAAAATTTTTCCTTGCCAAAGGGCCAGACGTGCCCACCTATGTGGAATATGGGGCGGCCGATATCGGGGTGGTCGGCAAAGACACCATTTTGGAAGAAGCAAGGAACATTTATGAAGTGCTGGATTTGGGGTTTGGCAAATGCCGGATGTGCGTCTGCGGGCCAAAAGAAGCGGAAGAACTGCTGCAGCACCACGAACTGATACGGGTAGCTACCAAGTACCCACGGATTGCCAAAAATTATTTTTATAATAAGAAGCACCAGACGGTGGAAATTATTAAGCTGAACGGCTCCATTGAGCTTGCGCCCATTGTGGGGCTTTCAGAGGTTATTGTAGATATTGTGGAAACCGGTTCCACCTTAAAGGAAAATGGGCTGAACGTGCTGGAAGAAGTCTGCCCCCTTTCCGCCCGGATGGTAGTGAACCAAGTAAGCATGAAAATGGAAAATGAGCGGATTACAAAGTTAATCCAGGATTTAAAAAGTGTTTTATAGACGCATCAAGATTGTTTTTGAGTGGCAAGGAGAAGCATATGAGAATATTGGAACTGACAGAAGAAACGAGGAAAAACCTTCAGGAAGATTTGCTGAAGCGCAGCCCCAACAGCTATACGGAATATGAAGCACGGGTCAACGAAATTATTGGGCAGGTCCGGGAACGGCGGGACGAAGCCGTATTTTCCTATACAAAGCAATTTGACGGCGCTGAGTTAGGGCCGGAAACAGTGCGGGTTTCCAGGGAGGAAGTGGAAGCAGCCTACCAAAACACGGAACCAGGGCTGATAGAGGTAATGAAGAAATCCCTGGACAATATCAGGGCTTACCACGAAAAGCAGAAGCAGTACAGTTGGTTTGACAGCAGGCCGGACGGGGTGCTGCTGGGGCAGAAGGTCACTGCCCTGGAAAAGGTAGGGGTCTATGTGCCAGGGGGCAAGGCATCTTACCCTTCGTCGGTCCTGATGAACGTTATCCCGGCAAAGGTGGCAGGGGTGCAAAAAATTGTCATGGTTACGCCCTGCAGCCGGGAGGGGAACGTCAATCCTGCCACATTGGCGGCGGCAGACCTGGCAGGGGTAGATGAAATTTACAAGGTAGGGGGTGCGCAGGCCATCGCTGCTTTGGCGTTCGGCACAGAGAGCATCCCAAAGGTGGATAAAATCGTGGGCCCGGGGAATATTTACGTTGCCCTTGCCAAAAAAGCCGTGTTCGGCCATGTGAGCATTGATTCCATTGCAGGCCCCAGCGAAATCCTTGTGCTTGCAGACGGGACAGCCAACCCACGGTATGTGGCTGCGGATCTGCTGTCGCAGGCAGAGCATGATGAGCTTGCCAGCGCAATCCTGATTACGGACAGCCAATCCCTGGCAGAGCAGGTGTCCCGTGAAGTGGAAAAGTTTACGGCAGAGCTTTCCAGGAAAGAAATAATTGAAAAATCTTTGGAAAATTATGGGTATATTTTAGTGGCAGAGGATATGGGGGAAGCCGTCCTTGCAGCCAATGAAATTGCGTCCGAGCATCTGGAAATCCTGACGGCAGACCCCTTTGGGACAATGATGGAAATAAAAAACGCTGGGGCAATTTTCTTAGGGGAATATGCCAGCGAGCCTTTGGGGGATTATTTTGCCGGGCCAAACCATGTGCTCCCCACTAATGGGACCGCAAAATTTTTCTCCCCCCTTGGGGTAGACGATTTTATAAAGAAATCCAGTATTATTGCCTATTCCAAAGAAGCATTGGAGCCAATTTACAAAGATATTGTACAATTTGCCACATCAGAACAGTTGACGGCGCACGCAAATTCGATTAAAGTAAGGTTTGAAGCATAGGGATTGCCTTGGGGAATTTTTCTCCCATATGCCGGCACGCTGCCGGAAGGCAAAACATATGCTACCGCAGAAAGAAAAGAGGAGAGAGCAATGCCAGCAGAAAGGACTGCAAAGCAGCACCGTAAAACAAGGGAAACAGACGTAACCCTGACTTTAAACCTAGATGGCAGCGGGACATCCCAGCTAAACACAGGGATTGGCTTTTTTGACCATATGCTGGATGGGTTTGCCCGCCATGGCTTTTTTGATTTGAAGGTCCATGTGACGGGGGATTTGATTGTGGATACCCACCACACCATTGAAGATACTGGGATTGTGCTGGGGAATGCCATACGCATTGCATTGAGGGATAAAAGGGGCATCAAACGGTATGGGAGCTGTATCCTGCCCATGGATGAAACATTGGTGCTCTGCGCCATTGACTTAAGCGGAAGGCCGTACTTTTCCTTTGAAGGGGAATTTACCACGGAACGGGTAGGGTATATGGACACGGAAATGATAAGGGAATTTTTCTATGCCATTTCTTACAGCGCAGGCATGAACCTGCATATGAAAATTATATCAGGATGTAACAACCACCATATGGTGGAAGGGCTGTTTAAGGCTTTTGGGAGGGCTTTGGACGAAGCCACCATGCGGGACACAAGGATCAAGGATATTATGTCGACGAAAGGTAGTTTATAGGTGATGATATGGAACGTAAGAACCTGATTGCCACCATTTTCCTGAAAGATGGCAAAGCAGTAAAAGGGAAGCATGACCCGGAAAGCGCCGGGGACTTAAAGGAACTGGCGAAAGTCTATAATGACAGCGGCGTGGATAAGCTTTATATTTTTGATTTATCGGATTCTGACAAGGAGCATGAAACCAACCTCCACACCATCAAGGAACTGAGCCGTATTATGGAGATTCCCATTTATGGGGCTGGCTCCATTGCCCGTTTGGAGGATATTAAAAAACTCCTTTATGCTGGATGCAAAGGGGTTATTTTAGATGGCGGCAGGCATGACGTTATCTCCCTTGCAAAAGAAGGGGCGACCCGTTTTGGCCGGGAAAAAATGCTGGTTTCTATGGAAAATGTAGATTTGATTTTTAAACATAAGAAAGAAGTAATGGAACATGTACATAAATTAGTGGTAACAAATGAAGCGATTATTGAATCCTTAGGGGACATTACAGACCTGCCCTTTAGCGTGATTATCGAAGGGTATGACAAGGAACACTGGGTGGAAGTCCTGAAGAAAGACTGCGTGACCGGGATTGGGGGGCCTTATATCAGCGACCCCAACACTTATGTGACGGAATTAAAACAGGCCCTTGCGGCAGAAGGGATTGAAACCAAGAAATTTGAGTCCGCTATGGAGTGGGCTGAATTTAAGCTGAACCCCCAGGGGCTGCTCCCAGTCATTGTCCAGGACTACCGGACAGCGGAAGTGCTGATGATGGCATATATGAACGAGGAGGCGTTCCATGCCACCTTGTCTTTGGGGAAAATGGCTTATTACAGCAGGAGCAGGCAGGAACTTTGGATTAAGGGGGAAACCTCCGGGCATTACCAGTATGTGAAATCTTTGACGGTAGACTGCGACAAGGACACACTGCTTGCCAAAGTGTCCCAGGTAGGGGCGGCCTGCCATACTGGGAATACAAGCTGTTTTTTCCAGGAACTGGTGAAAAAGGAATTTACGACGAAAAATCCCCTGCGTGTCTTTGAAGATGTGTACGACACCATCAAGGACCGTAAGCTGCACCCAAAGGAAGGCTCTTACACCAATTACCTCTTTGATAAGGGGATTGACAAAATCCTGAAAAAAGTTGGGGAAGAAGCTACGGAGATTGTGATTGCCTCCAAGAACCCGGAAGCCGAGGAGATTAAATATGAAATTTCTGATTTCCTGTACCATATCATGGTGCTGATGGTAGAGAAAGGCGTAACATGGGAGGATATTGTGGAGGAATTGAACCAGCGTTAGGGATATTATGTGGCACGTTGCCTCTGGAACATAAAAACGCAGAAAGGTTTACATAAGTATTTTATGTAAACCTTTCTGCGTTTTCCCAAAAAATTTATCCAACCCATGTATTTTCCTGTCCATCTGCTACTAAAATATAGTAAGGAAAATGATTTTTCAGGAGAAGCCATGGCAAAACAAATAGAAGAAACCGTTGCCCAGCGCAGGGCATATGTGGACCAAATCCGTGCAACTTTTTATCCAGAGGAACCAAGCCGGGGGAACACTGGAAAGGAGCCTTTCCAGCGGAATGCGCCATATTCCCAGGAACAGGGGCAGGAGGGGGGAGCCAAGTACTCCAGCCTGGGCATACGGACATTGGTTGCCGTCCTGCTTTTTGCAGCATTTATATACTGTGACAAAAAGCAGGTTTCCTTCCACCAATATAAAACGGCGGATGTGTGGAAACAGATAGAATGGGACCCGCTGCCCTTGGAAGAATTGGAGGAAACGATAAAGATGTCCATAAAGTCCGGCAAGCATTAAAGCACGTCGCTGTTTTCGTTTTTCTGTTGCGAAAAGGATGGCATGTTGTTATAATGGTCTGAGTAACGAAACAAGCTGAAAGGAAAATTATGAGAACATTAGCATTATCCGATGAAATATTGCTGAACATCGACAAGCCTGCCAGATATATCGGCAATGAGATTAATATGGTAAAAAAAGACCCAAGCACAGTGGATATCCGGTTTGCCATGTGTTTCCCAGACGTATATGAAATCGGCATGTCCCATCTGGGGATCCAGATTTTATACAGCATGTTTAACCAGCGGGAGGACGTCTACTGTGAACGGGCCTACTCCCCTTGGGGTGATTTGCATAAAATCATGAAAGAGCGGAAAATTCCGCTGTTTACGCTGGAAACCCAGTCCCCAGTCAAGGATATGGATTTCCTTGGGATTACCATACAGTACGAAATGTGCTACACCAATATTTTGCAGATACTGGACTTAAGCCAGATTCCCCTGCTTTCCAGCCAGCGGGGGGAGGAGTGCCCCATTGTCATTGGCGGGGGGCCGTGTACTTACAACCCGGAGCCGTTAGCCGATTTTTTCGATATGTTTTATATCGGCGAAGGGGAAACACGTTATGGCGAGCTCTTTGAGCTGTACAAATCCATCCGTGGGCAGGGCGGGACAAGGCAGGAGTTCCTGCGGGCGGCCTGCAAAATTCCCGGGATTTATGTGCCTTCGCTCTATGAAACCACTTATCAGGAAGATGGGACCATTGCCAGCTTCCAGCCCAAATATGAGGACGTCCCGGCAGCCGTGGAAAAAGAAGTGGAAATGGATGTCAGCCATGCCCCTTATCCCGTAAAACCGCTGGTCCCTTATATCAAAATAACACAGGACAGGGTAGTGCTGGAAATCCAGCGCGGCTGTATCCGGGGGTGCCGGTTCTGCCAGGCGGGCATGGTGTACCGGCCCACAAGGGAGAGGGACGTTGCCGTATTAAAACAATACGCACAGGAAATGCTGAAAAATACCGGGCATGAAGAAATTTCCTTAAGCTCCTTAAGTTCCAGCGATTACAGCCAACTGCCAGAGCTTGTTAATTTCTTAGTGGAATCTAAGGAACAGGGTGTCAATATTTCTTTGCCTTCCTTACGGATTGACGCTTTTTCCCTTGAAGCTATGGAAAAAGTACAGGACATCCGCAAAAGCAGCCTGACATTTGCCCCGGAAGCAGGCTCCCAGCGTCTTCGGGATGTCATCAACAAAGGGCTGACGGAGGAAACAATCCTCCATGGCGCCGGGATGGCTTTCGAAGGGGGATGGCAGAAGGTGAAACTGTATTTTATGCTGGGGCTTCCCACAGAAAACGAAGATGATATGAGGGAAATCCCAAGGCTTGCGGACAAAATTGCCCGCAGGTATTACGAGATCCCAAAAGACAGGCGGAATGGGAAATGCCAAATTACGATCAGCACTTCATTTTTTGTGCCAAAGCCTTTTACCCCTTTCCAGTGGGCTTCCATGTGCCAAAAAGAAGGGTATTTGGCGAGGGCAAAGGTTGTCAATGAGGAGATGAAGGCCCAACTGAACCGCAAAAGCTTAAAGTATAACTGGCATGAAGCTGACGTTACGGTTTTAGAAGGCGTGTTTGCCAGGGGTGACCGGAGGGTCGGGCAGGTTTTGCTGAAAGCATATGAAAAAGGCTGCATGTTTGATGCCTGGACGGAATGTTTTGACAACCAGAAATGGATGGAAGCTTTTCAGGAAACGGGCGTGTCCATTGATTTTTATAACCTGCGCCAACGGGAACTGGACGAAATCCTGCCATGGGATTTTATCCGCTGCGGCGTTACAAAGGAATTTTTAACGCGGGAATGGGAGCGGGCGCAAAGAGGCCAGTTAACCTTAAACTGCAAGGAAGCATGCAATGGCTGCGGGGCTATGGCATATCAGGGAGGTGTCTGTCTTGAACATCAGAATTAAGTTCCAGAAATATGGCGTGATGAAATTTATCGGGCATCTTGACATGATGCGGTATTTCCAGAAAGCAATCCGGCGGGCAGGGATTGACATTGCCTATTCCGGCGGGTACAGCCCCCACCAGATTATGTCCTTTGCCGCGCCTTTGGGGGTGGGGATTACCAGCGATGGGGAATATTTTGACATTGCCGTAAACTCCACAAAATCCAGCAGGGAGTCCATAGAAGCCCTGAATTGTGCCATGGCGGAAGGGGTGTCCATTTTGGAATACAAAAAGCTTCCGGACACTGCGAAAACATCCATGTCCCTGGTGGCGGCCGCTGATTACCTGATTTACGTAAAGCCGGAATATGCGCCTTCCTTTCTGCCGCAAGAAGAACTTCAAGGGAAAATTCAGGAATTTTATAAGGGACAGCCGGAAATACTGATTACAAAGCAGACAAAGAAAAGCCAGGTGGAAATGGACTTGAAGCAGTTCATCTATCAAATGAAGGCAGGGGATACCCCGGAACATGCTTCTGGCACCTTATTTTTACGGGTCTGCACCGGGAGCAGCAATAACATAAAGCCGGAACTTGTACTGGAAACATTCTGCCAGTTCTGCGGCTTAACCTACCAGCCTGCCATGTTCCAAATCCAACGCCTGGAGGTTTATGCGAAATCAGATGAAATCCCGGTGAAAGGGGAAAAAGAGCAAAAAGCATACCGGGACTACATGGCCCAATTAAAGGCCTCTTATGAAAAGCAAGGGAAACACGTCCCGGAATTTCTCCCGCTTGGGGCGTTAGGGGAGGACATTCCGTGAATAAGCTGTTAATCACTAAAATACAAAAGGGAAGCCATACCTATATTGCATCAGCCCTTTGCTCGGAAAAGCGCCTTCTTGAAATTACCCTGGAACCAGAGGGAAGGCAAAGCATCCTTGGGAATATTTACGTTGGCCGGGTGAAAAATATTGTAAAAAACTTAAATGCCGCCTTTATTGAGATTGCCCCGGGCGTGCCCTGCTATTACCCTTTGGATGAAATGAAGCAGCCCCTGTTTGTCAAAAAAATCAACAGCCCAAGGCTGGTGCAGGGGGACGAGCTGGTGGTGCAGGTAGTGCAGGAGAGCAGCAAATCAAAACCCCCAAAGGTGACAACCAACCTGAATTTAAGCGGGAAATACCTGGTGCTGACCAGTGAAAATACGAAAATCGGGATTTCCAAAAAGCTGGGGTTCCAGAAACGGGAGGAACTAAAGGAAACTTTAGGCTTAAAGGAAAGCTTAGGCTTAAAGGAAAAGGAGAAATTTGGGCTGATTGTGCGCACAAACGCAGCAGACGCCCCCAAAGAGGAAATTTTGGAAGAATATGGGGCGTTAAAACAGGAATTTTTCCATCTTCGGGAAACTGCGCCCCACCGCACTGTATTTTCCTGCCTGAAGGAAAGCATACCGGAATACCTCCATATGTTAAAGGATGTGAACCAGTCCCAGCTTTCCGGCATCCTTACGGACTGCCCGGAGCTTTTTAGCAAAATACACGGTTATTTGGACAAGTACCAGCCAGAAGATTTAGGGAAACTTTCCCTCTATGAAGACGCCATGGTAAGCTTAAGCAGCCTTTACCGGCTGGAACGCCGCCTGCAGGAAGCGCTGCAGGAACGTGTCTGGCTGAAGTCCGGCGGATATCTCGTGATACAGCCTACCGAGGCCCTCACCGTGATTGACGTAAATACTGGAAAAAGCATTTCTAAAAAGCAGGTGCAGGAGCATTACCTTACCATTAATCTGGAAGCAGCGGAAGAAATCGCCCACCAGCTTCGCTTACGGAACCTTTCCGGCATTATCATTGTGGATTTTATAGATATGAAGTCCCACAGTTCCCAGGAACTGCTGATGCAGAAGCTGCGCAGCGCAGTGTGCGGGGATATTGTGCCAGTCCAGGTGGTAGACATGACAAAACTGAATTTAGTGGAGATTACACGTAAAAAAGTAAAAAAATCTTTGGCCGAACAGTTGAAAAACCATTGACTTACCGGCATTTTTGTGCTATTCTCTATGAGTATGCCGCACAGTGAGGTTTTAAAGCTGCAGCCTGCAGCACCACAACTGGCGAGTAATGATAATAGGAGGTGTGCCATATGTACGCAATTATAGCAACAGGTGGTAAACAGTACAAAGTATCCGAAGGCGATATCATTACCATTGAAAAACTTGGGTTGGAAGCTGGTGAAAAGGTTACTTTTGATGAGGTATTAGCAGTGAATGACGGTTCCCTGAAGGTTGGGGAAGATGCAGCCAACGCTACTGTAGAAGCTTCCGTCGTAGATAACGGCAGGGGCAAGAAAATCATCGTTTACAAGTACAAGAGGAAAACCGGTTACCATAAGAAGCAGGGACACAGACAGTCCTTCACCAAGGTGAAAATCGAAAAAATTAATGGCTAATCGATAGGGATTGTTATGGTTACTATAACAGTTTATGAAAACAGTGGACAAGAGTATACAGCATTCCGGTGCCTTGGGCATGCCGGATATGCCCAGGCAGGGGAGGACATTGTATGCGCTGCAGTTTCTGTGCTGGTGCTCAATACCATCAATTCAGTGGAAACGCTTGTTTCTGACAGCTTTGATATTGAAACCGACCCGGAAAGCGGCCTGATTGATTTTTCCTTGCGGGAAGGGTATTCCAAGGAATCGCTGCTGCTGATACGTTCACTGGTTTTAGGCTTACAGGGAATACAGGAAAATTATGGAACTGAATATATCAGGCTTACATTTGAGGAGGTGTAGGACATGTTGAATATGAACCTTCAATTTTTTGCCCATAAAAAGGGAGTTGGATCTACCAAGAACGGAAGGGATTCTGAATCCAAACGGTTAGGCGCAAAACGGGCGGACGGTCAGTTTGTAAAGGCTGGGAACATTTTATACCGGCAGCGCGGAACCAAGATTCACCCGGGCGTGAATGTTGGGAGAGGCGGAGATGACACATTGTTCGCAAAAGTTGACGGCATCCTGAAATTTGAGAGAAAAGGAAGAAGCAGGAAACAGGCTTCTGTATATCCAGTAGCAAGCAACGAATAGAAAGGATGTACAGTCCAGTTCCATCCCTGCGGCAGTTCTCAAAGATTACAGATACCGTGCATGGAGGATGGAAGTTAGTTTTGCTGCTTTTACTGCCCAGATGCTGCATGATATGGACAGTAACAGGATATCTTAGTTTTACAGGATTGGATGGATAGACTCGACTGCATAGCCGGGTCTATTCTTTTCATCTTATGGGAAACTCCTTTGGATTTCCTATAAGATGAAAATAGGGATGCACACTCGCACAAGAGGTTAAATTAGGAGGAAACATGTTTGCAGACAGTGCTAAAATTATTATAAAATCAGGAAAAGGCGGGGACGGCCATGTTTCTTTCCGGCGTGAAAAATATGTGCCCAACGGCGGCCCGGACGGTGGGGACGGCGGCCATGGCGGAAACTTGATTTTTCAGGTGGACGACGGGCTGAATACTTTAAATGACTTCCGGCATAAGAGGAAATATGCTGCTGGGCATGGGGAAGACGGAAGAAAGCGCAACTGCCATGGCAGGAATGGGGAAGACTTAGTCATAAAAGTCCCGGCTGGGACAATTATCCGGGATGCCGAGAGCGATAAAGTTATCGCGGACATGTCTGGGGAAAACCGCAGGCAGATTATCCTTAAGGGCGGCAGGGGAGGGCTTGGCAACCAGCATTTTGCAACTGCAACCATGCAGGCTCCCAAATATGCCCAGCCAGGACAGCCCGGGATTGAGCTGGAGGTACGCTTGGAGTTAAAGGTCATTGCGGACGTGGGGCTTGTAGGCTTCCCAAATGTAGGGAAATCAACCCTGTTGTCCAGAGTGACAAACGCTCAGCCGAAAATAGCCAATTACCATTTTACTACCTTAAACCCCAACTTAGGGGTAGTGGACCTGGATGGGACAAACGGCTTTGTGATTGCTGATATCCCGGGGCTGATTGAAGGGGCATCCGAAGGAGTGGGGCTAGGACACGCATTCCTAAAACACATTGAACGCACCAAGGTTATGATACACATTGTGGACGCCGCTTCTGTAGAAGGCAGGGATCCCATTGCGGATATTTATGCCATCAATCAGGAACTGGAAAATTTCAACCCGAAATTGATGGAAAAGCCGCAGGTGATTGCAGCAAATAAAATTGATGCCATTTTTGACGAGGCAGAAAGTGCCCTTCCTGTATTAAAAGCAGAATTTGAGCCAAAAGGGATCCAAGTATTCCCGATATCCGCAGTCAGCGGTCAGGGCTTGAAAGAACTATTGTATTATGTAAATGAGATGTTGGGGAAATTAGACCAAGCCCCTGTTGTCTATGAACAGGAATTTTACCCGGAAACCAAGGAATTCCAGAGCGGTTCCTTTACGGTAGAATATGACGCAAAAGACAATGTTTATATAGCGGAAGGGCCGAAGATAGAAAAAATGTTGGGATATACCAATATTGATTCCGAAAAAGGCTTCCTGTTTTTCCAAAAATTCCTACGGGAACATGGGATCTTGGAGGAATTGGAAAAGGCAGGCATTTCAGAAGGGGACACGGTGCGGATGTACGGCCATGAATTTGATTATTATAAATAGGGCACAGGAAAGGAATAATATATGAATATCACAAGTAAACAGCGCGCTTATTTAAAAAGCTTGGCTAACGGCATAGATCCTATTTTCCAGGTGGGGAAAGCAAGCCTGACCCCGGAACTGGTAAATGCCGTGGATGAGGCGCTGGAAAAAAGGGAAATCATCAAGCTTTCAGTCTTAAAAAACTGCTTTGACGACCCAAATGAGATTGCAGACACAATGGCTGGGCGCACAAGGTCTGGAGTAGTGCAAGTGATTGGGAAGAAAATTGTACTGTACCGGCCATCCAAAAAAAATCCGAAAATCAAGCTTCCGAGATAACCAAGGCAAGGGAGCCTTATGGAGCGACAAACCATGCAAAGAATTGGTATCATGGGAGGGACATTCGACCCTATCCATTATGGGCATTTAATGATTGCGGAGAATGCCAGGGAACAGTTTGGCCTTGGAAAAGTCCTGTTTCTGCCTACTGGGCTTTCTCCCCATAAACAGGCGCAGGATGTCACGGCATCCTTCCACCGCTGCCAGATGGTGTCTTTGGCAATTGCAGGGAATCCCGCCTTTTTTATCGACCAAACAGAGGTAGAATCCCAAGGCACCAGTTACACTTACCTCACCATAAAAAAGCTGAAAGAGCATAATCCCGGCGCAGACTTGTTTTTTATCTTAGGTGCAGACTCTTTGTTTGATTTTGAGTCATGGAAGGAACCGGCTGCAATTATAGAACATTGCAATATTTTGGCAGCGCACCGGAAACACCAGCATCAGGAAAAGTTTTTCCAGCAAATAGACTACCTGAACCAAAAATATCAGGAAAAATTCTTTCCATTAGATACGCCCAACCTAGAGGTTTCCTCACAGGATATCCGAAGCCGCCTGCATTATGGGCGGACCATACGGTACCTTGTTCCCGAAGAAGTAGAAGCGTATATCAGGGCAAACCATTTATATGAAGGAGATGGATTGGATGATGAAACGGGAAGAAATCGAAAAAAAGCTGAAAAAGGAACTGGATAAGGAACGGTATGCCCACACCCTTGGGGTGATGTATACCGCCGCTGCCATGGCCATGGCACATCAGGCAGATATGGAACAGGCCATGTATGCAGGGCTTTTGCATGACTGTGCAAAATGCCTTTCAAACCATGAAAAGTTAAAGATATGCAAAAAACATAAAATTTCTGTTTCAGCTTCAGAGGAGAAAAGCCCCTTCCTGCTCCACGCAAAGCTAGGCGCTTACTTTGCAAGGAAACGTTACGGCGTAGAGGACCGGGAAGTCCTCCATGCCATACAGGTGCATACCACCGGCGAGCCGGGGATGGGAACATTGGATAAAATTATTTATATTGCAGACTATATTGAGCCAAACCGCCGCAAAGCGCCTAACTTAGCAGAGGTCCGCAGGCTAGCCTTTGAAGACCTAGACAAAACCATGCTGAAAATTTTGTCAGATACTTTAAATTATCTGGAACGGAAAGGCGGGGAAATTGACCCGCTCACTGTAGAAACGTACCAATATTACCGGGAGAAGGCTTCCGCCATGAAAGAAGTCAGTGAACCAGACAGATTTGTACCCGAATGAAACGAAAGGAATGAGTGATATATGGATATTTCCCGCGAAATGGCAAAAGCTGCCTGCCATGCATTGAGCGAAAAAAAGGCAGAAGAAATACGCATTATTGATATCAGTGAAATCTCACCCCTTGCAGATTATTTTGTAATTGCAACGGGGACGAATACCAACCAAATCCAGGCGATGGTGGATGCAGTGGAAGAAGAACTTGGCAAAATTGGCCATACTGTAAAGCAAATTGAAGGAACCCGCAACTCCAGTTGGGTACTTATGGATTACAGGGACATTATTGTACACTTATTTTCCAAAGAAGACCGTCTGTTTTATGATTTGGAGAGGATTTGGACGGACGGCAAAAAAATCACTGTAGAAGAACTGTAACAATTTGGGCTGCCGCTGTATCTCAACTTGCGGCAGCCTTTTGGAACTTAAAATTAAGGGGATTTACTTAAAAAAGCGGAATACCCCGAAAACTTTCCCTAAAATCGTACAGTCCTCTACAATAATGGGATCCATTGCAGGGTTTTCTGGCTGAAGGCGGTAATGGCCTTCTTCCTTAAAGAATGTTTTTACAGTTGCGGAATCGTCCACCAGGGCTACAACCATTTCTCCATCTTCTGCTGTAGACTGGCGCTGCACTAAAATATTGTCCCCATCAAAAATCCCGGCATTTATCATGCTTTCCCCTGTGACACGGAGCATAAAGGTTTCCTCGTTCGGTATGTATTCCGAGGGGACTGGGAAATACGTTTCAATATTTTCCACAGCAAGTAATGGCTGTCCGGCAGCAACACGTCCAAGCAGGGGCACGTTCACCACTTCGCGCCGGACTAAATTAAATGTGTCGTCAATAATCTCAATTGCCCGTGGCTTTGTAGGGTCCCTGCGGATATATCCGTTCTTCTCTAATGTTTCCAGATGGGAATGGACGGAAGAAGTGGATTTTAGATGGACAGCCTCACAGATGTCACGTACTGCTGGCGGATAGCCCCGGTTTAAAATTTCACTCTTGATATATTCTAAAATTTCTTTCTGTTTATCACTAATTTTTCCATATGCCATAACCATACCTCCTAAAATTACCTATCAAACCCCAGTTCCGGCATCCCTCAGATGCAAGGTTGGATAAGTTACTATGCACATACCTATCATAACACATTTTTTAGAAAAATGCAAACAAATATTCCGAAAATTTGTTCGCAAATTTACTTGACAAATATATGTTCTTGATATATACTCGGTATAAACAAACGTTCGGAAAACGTGTTCGACAAAGGAGGAAGGGATTATGGAATTGGGGGAACTGGGATGGATCAGGAAAGTTTACCAATATAAAATATTTTTGGTTTTGGCAGTTGGCATCCTTACAATCTGTATGGGATCATGGCTTTTGGTATTCCAGAATGGGGGCAAAGAAGCGAGAGAGGGGCAGGGCTATAAATCTTATACCAGCATTGAGATACAATCTGGGGACAGCCTTTGGAGCATTGCTTCTGAATATATGACAGAGGAATATGGAAGCGTCCAAGAATATATGAAGGAAATCAAATCTTTAAATGGCTTAAGGAGTGATGAAATCCATGCGGGGAAGTTTCTGGTGGTTCCTTATTACATTAGGCAGTAACAACAGGGGATAAATCTTAATTTGTGTTTTCAGGTGCTGCGGGTAAGGAGGTTAAATCTGTGGCAGGATAGATAAACAAGGGCTTGGTGCAAACTTTCATCAAATTTTCAGCTTTTCAGACGCTTTTTGTGCAAGATGTCTATGCTGCCGGCAGCAAGGCCTTTTGGCTCTACCATATCGGCTATTATAAAAAATGGGGAAACTCAAATCATCAAAAATATTGTGTTTTTTTTGTAATACTACTATAATAAAAGGCGTGTAGTAATAGTTTTTTACCTGCAATCAATGGCAGGTAAAAGAATGGAGGAAATATGAAATTTGTGATTCAGCGTGTCACCCACGCAGAAGTTGAGGTGGAACAGAATATCATTGGAAAAATTGGCACAGGGTTCCTGGTATTAATTGGGATCAGCCACGGAGATACGCAGGAAGTTGCGGATAAGATGATACGCAAGTTAGTAAATATGCGTATTTTTGAAGATGAAAATGGGAAAACGAATTTATCCTTGCAGGATGTTTCAGGGGAATTGCTCCTGATTTCACAGTTTACCCTTTATGCAGACTGCCGGAAAGGTAACCGGCCATCTTTACCAAAGCCGGGACGCCAGAACTTGCAGAGGAATTATATGAATACATTATTTCAGAGTGCAGGAAGCAAGTGCCGTCTGTGCAGACAGGTTCTTTTGGCGCCAATATGAAAATTTCTTTATTGAATGATGGGCCGTTTACCATTGTATTGGATTCCGAAGAACTTTAGGATTTATAATCTGCCAGATTTATAAGCATATAGGAATGGAAGAAGATGCTGGAAGTATTTTGAAGCTTTGGTTTATGAGTTCGCGAAATGTTGATTTTACGAACTGACATATGCCAACTGTGGTTTTTACAGGCAGCTTCATTATCTATTACACCGCATTTTAATTCTCGCGGCCATTCGCAAAATATCTCTGCAAACACGCCTGCTTGGCTCGTTGCACGATATTCTGCATAACATGGAAAAGGAGTTTTTATGGACTACGTTGAAAAAATTAATTTAGAAAATAAACGGAAACTGCAGGGACTTTTGAAAGAACTCCCGAAGTTCTGTGCAGATTTTTTCCGTTACCTTGACACAAGGAATACAGCTTCCAGGACCAGGCTGTCTTATGGGTACGATATCCGTTTGTTTTTTGAGTTCATCCAGGAAAAAAATCCTATTTATGGGAAAATTCCCATGCATGAGATTCCATTGGATGTTTTGGATGAAATGACCCCAGTGGATATTGAGGAATACCTTTCCTACCTCTCCTACTATGAGAAAAAAGACGGGCAAGCCGTTACCAATGGGGAAAAGGGGAAATCCCGGAAACTGTCCGCAATAAGGACCATGTACAATTATTACTTTAAGAAGGAATTTATAAAGACCAACGCCCCTTCGATGGTGGAAACACCTAAGAAGCATAAAGAAAATATTATCCGCTTGGATAAAGATGAGGTTGCAGATTTAATTTCCACTGTGGAGAACGGAAGTTCCCTTACCGCAAAGCAGCTTGCTTCCCACCAGAAAACGAAATACCGGGATGTTGCTATCCTGACGCTGCTGCTGGGAACCGGAATCCGTGTGTCGGAATGCGTGGGGCTTGATGTTAAGGATGTGAGTTTTAAGAACCAGGGGATGCGTGTTGTCCGGAAAGGCGGAAATGAATCCATGGTTTATTTTGGCGAGGAAGTAAGCAACGCCCTGTTGGACTATTTGGAAATGGAACGCCCACTTTTGGCAGAAAAAGCCCTTCCGGAACATGAACATGCATTGTTCCTGTCATTAAAGTACAGCAGGCTTACTACCCGCTCTGTGGAGAAATTGGTAAAAAAATATACTGGCGCGGCAAACATCAGCAAGAAAATCACCCCGCATAAGCTTCGGAGCACCTATGGGACAAACCTTTACAAAGAAACTGGCGACATTTATCTGGTTGCAGATGCGTTAGGGCACAAAAGCGTAGAAACAACCCGCCAACACTATGCTGCCATTGACGACGAGCGGAGAAGGCTGGCGGGTAAATTCTCAGGGAGCATTTTTCACGAGGATCACTGATGCAGTTACTTTTTGTTTTTCTGTTTCTTCTGGATATCCATATAGGAAAGAATCATTTCGCTGCATCCCTGAAGCCCAAGCTGGCTGCTGTCCAATGTCAGATGGTAGCTTCTGGAATCGCCCCACTTTTTGCTGGAGTAATAATTATAGTAGCTTGCCCGTTTCTTATCTGTCTTGTGTATCATGTCTGCGGCCTTTTCCTTTGATAAGCCAAAGGTCTGCATGACATGGTCGATACGGAACGCAAGGTCTGCATGGATAAATACATTGATGCAATTCGGATGCTCTGCCAATGCATAATCTGCGCAGCGCCCCACAATAATGCAGGATTCCTTTTTCGCAAGGTTTTTAATGGCTTCAAATTGTGCCAAAAATACTTTATGGTTCAAAGGCATATCCAAAAATGGCGCTGAAGTGTAGCCGCTGACAGAATAAGTATCCATTACCAAGGAATACAAGAAACTGCTGGTTGGTTTTTCGTCATGGTTTTCAAAAATTTCCCGGCATAACCCGCTTTCCTTGGCAGCCATGGAAAGCAGTTCCTTATCATAACACTTTACGTTTAACTGTTCGGAGAGCATCCGGCCTATATCCAAACCTCCGCTTCCAAATTCCCGGCCTATTGTGATTACGAATTGTCCCATACATATACCACCTTCCTACCTATTTAACCATCTTTACAAAAATGGAAAGATTAAAATTGTGCCTTAAGATTATGTTATTTATTATTATACTATAATTTTCCTAAAATGTATATACAATTTGTGTTTGAGTTTCCCCATTTTTTATAATAGCCGATATGATAGAGCCAGAACCGTTCTTTTTCGGATGAATTTCCGTTGGGATGTTATAAATCTTTCTTTAACAGTTCCGCAAAGTATTCTGGCAAAGGCGCGGTGGTTTCCAAATAGTTCCCTGTGGATGGATGGAGAAATCCTATGGTTGCTGCATGGAGCGTCTGCCCTTGCAAGTTCCACGGCGTTTTCCCTGTCCCATAAACCTCATCCCCAAGAAGCGGGTGGCCGATGCTTGCCATATGGACACGGATTTGATGGGTCCGGCCTGTTTCCAGTTCAAATTCCATATAGGTGTGCTTTGCAAACCGCTCCAATACCCTGTAGTGGGTTACGGCGTGTTTCCCATTTGGTACATTGATTGCCATTTTTTTCCTGTCAATGGGATGCCTTCCGATGGTGCTTTCTATCGTGCCGCTCTCCTGCTTTGCAATGCCTTTTACAATTCCAACATAGCGTCTGGTAACGGAATGTGCTTTGATCTGTTCTGCAATTTTGATATGGGAATTGTCATTTTTGCAGATAATTAATGTCCCAGTAGTATCCATGTCAATCCGGTGGACAATTCCCGGCCGGATAACCCCATTGATGCCGGAAAGGCTGTCTTTGCAATGATACAGGACGGCGTTTACCAATGTGCCGGAAAAATGTCCCGGGGAAGGATGCACCACCATCCCCTTTGGCTTATTTACAATTAGCAGGTCGGAATCTTCATAAAGAATGTCCAATGGTATGTTTTCCGGGAGGACTTCCAGATCTTCCGCTGGGGGAATGGTGATTTGGACGCAATCCTTCTGATTGACTTTATAGTTGGATTTCTGGGCTTTTTGGTTTACCAGCACTCTCCCATCCTTTGCCAGTTTTTGGATAAAGGAACGGGAATAGCCGCTGCAGGCCATGGAAAGGAATTTGTCCAGGCGTTCCCCTGCCTGTTCTGGCAGTACCTGGAAGGTTTGGACCGTATCCCCTTTATCTACAGAGGATATTTCCTGCCCTGCCATATTGCTGTTTTCTTCAAATAGAATGTCTGGCTCCCAGATAGTTTGATGATCCATGCCCCTGCTCCTTTAGTCCCGTTGTTTCTTTTTGGAAAATGGCCAGAGTACCTCCAGTTCTTCTTCTTTATAATAGAAAAAGACCAGTGCCAGCAAAATCCCCATGCCAACGGTTACATAAATATCTGCTACATTGAAAATTGGGAAATTGATTAATTCAAAATAGAAGAAGTCAACTACATATCCCAAGCAAAGGCGGTCGATAAGGTTCCCAATTGCGCCTGCGGTCAGAAGTGACAGGATTCCACGTATCCAACGGTATTTTTTTTCCATCGGGGTACGCAGGTACACTAGTGCCATAAACGCCAGCATGGCGAACGTACTGGTTACAAACCACAGCTTCTGCCCCTGGAGTAAGCCAAATGCCGCCCCTCTGTTTTCTAAATATTGCAGCTGGAATACGCCTTTGATAATGGGGATGGAGCTTCCATGCTTTAGGTGGGCAGCAGCCAGATATTTTGTGAACTGATCCAAAGCCAGCAGGATACATACGCTGGCTGCATAGAATATGTAGCTATTCCGTTTTTTTGTATTCATCATGACGCCCTTTCTGCTCCTGTTTCCATGATATAGCGGATGCCCCCCAGAAGGTCGCTGTCAGACAATTCCTTTGTGATATAGGCTTCCCCAAGGGTTTTTAGCAAAATAAATTTGACTTTCCCAGATTCCATTTTTTTATCCAGCTTGGTAGCTGCAAGGATTTCCTCTGGGGTATGGGGAAAATCCGGGAGCGTAACCGGAAGGCCATGGGCTGCCAGCATCTGCTTTAAAGTTTCCAGTTCTTCCAGCGTGATATTACCTTTTTGGCAGGAAATGTAGGCAGCGCTTACCATGCCAAGGGAAACACATTCCCCATGGTATAAGGTGAAATTGGATAATTTTTCAATAGCGTGGCCAATGGTGTGGCCAAAATTTAAGAGCGCCCGTTCTCCCTGTTCCTTGGGATCCTTTTCAACAACGCCGCGTTTTATCTGGCAGCTTCTGTAGACCATTTCTTCTATCGCCTGGCTGTCCTGGGCCAAAATGGAACTGCTGTGGCCCTGGATAAATTCAGTGTAAGCCCTGTCTTTGATAAATCCATGCTTGATTAATTCGGCTGTGCCGGAAGAAAGCTGGCGTTTTGGCAGTGTTTTTAAAGTGGAAATGTTCATATAGACCAGTTTTGGCATATAAAATGCCCCTACCATATTTTTGTACTGCATAAAATCAACGCCTGTTTTTCCGCCAATACTGCTGTCGGTTTGAGCCAATAGGGAGGTTGGAACCTGCACAAAATCAATGCCCCGCAGATAAGTTGCTGCCGCAAATCCGGCCAAATCCCCTACTACCCCGCCGCCTAACGCAATCAGCACGTCCTTGCGGTCGAAGGAGTTTTCGATGAGATGCCCATATACCTTCCCAACTGTATCCGTATTTTTGCTGCCCTCCCCTGCTTCAAATACAAAGGAAGTGCAGGAAGCAAATACAGGGGACAGCAGGTCTTCTATTTCTTTTAAGTACAGTTCACCTACATTGGTTTCTGTAATAATGCATGCACGGTTTTTCCCATATCCAAGATTTTTTAGTTTTTCAGGGAGGAGCCGGAAATCTGTTTGGATTTCAATAGTATAGCATGGGCTTCCTCCATAATTCACGGTAATTGTTTTGCCCATAATAATCACTGGTATGCAGCGCATACCGTTCCCTTTCTTATATATTAAAAAATAAAACAGCGATTTTCAATTTTTAAAGTTTAAGGATCAGATATATTTTTCATACTGTATTTTCAGCCGCCCTTTGCGGGTTTCGCCAAAGCTGCCGAGGAACTGGAACCGGCCTATGGAACGGACGGAAATCAATTCCTGTGGTTTACATACATAAGTGGCCTGCAGGGTTTCACGGTTATTGATGAAAACGCGCCCGCCCCGGATCCACTGGCTTGCCTGGTTACGGGAAATGTTACAGATGCAGGCTATCACGCTGTCTAAACGGTTGGAGGTGATAATGCCCTCGGCCAGTTCTTTTTTGGGTTCTATCTGTACGTCCTCAAGGGCAACCTGTTCTGCTAAGACAGTGGTATGGCGTATCCTTGTTACGTTTTCCATAAGGTATCCTGCAATTTTTTCATGGCAGAACACATAGGCCAGGGCTTTATCCACCAGAATATCCCCCAGACGGGACCGTTCAATGCCAAGGTTCATCAGGCTCCCAAGCACGTCCCGGTGGCTTAAGTTTTCTGCAAACCTTGCGTTTACAGGGGTAAGTTTCAGGCAGGCAATTGGAAAGTGCCAGTCATAACAAAGAGCATCAGGTAGAAATGCAACCATCTGACGCTCACTTGATCCATAGCCGCCAAAACATTCATAACCAGAATATAACTCTGGGATTTGCTGGCGGAAAATATTCAATTCGTTGAGGTTTAAAAAATCACTGAATACAACGATGTTCTTCTGCTGGGCCTGCCTGGATAAGTCGGCAAACCGTTTTGCTAATAATAGTTCTTCTTTTTCCATAGACGTCACCTTAAAATACTGGCTGGATATCCCGCCATGTTACTTATATGCTTCTTTAAAATTCTGACCGGATGGTGCCGCCATACGTATCTACAATTGTGTCAAAATCACCGGATATATCTACATTGGGCGGGGTGATAATAAATATGTAATTAGAAATTTTCTGGAGGTTTCCGCTGATGGCGAAGCAGGAACCGGAAATAAAGTCGATAATCCGCTGTGCAATGTCCACATCCAGGCCTTCCACATTCAGCACCACCGGCCGCTCCAGAAGCAGGGTTTCTGTAACTTCCCTTGCGTCGTCTACCGTCGTTGGCTTAATGACACAGACTTCCATGCCGGAAACGTTGGACCGTTTGGAAGGGCGCATGGGCGTTACTTTCTGTGATTTTACAGGCCGGGGACGCTTTTCTTCATAGGGCTCATCCTCTGGTTCTGAAGATTTTTCTTTCGCAATGCTTTTCCGCTTGGGTTTTTCTTCTTCATAATCATCATCATCGTAATAATCATCGTCATAGAAGTCATCGTCATCATTTAACCGCATAACATCTAAAAATTTATCAAGCATTCCCATAAAATAGTTCTCCCTTATAACAATATCATTTCCATGCTAATTATAGTTCCGTTCTCCAAAAATGCCTGTTCCCACACGGACCATGGTTGCTCCTTCTTCTACTGCCACCATATAATCATTCGTCATTCCCATGGAAAGTACAGACATACTTACATTATCAATGTTTTTCTTCTCTATGTCAACAGATAATTCCTTGATTTGGCGAAAATATTTCCGGTTTTCTTCTGGATGTTCCACAAATGGCGCAATTGTCATAAGGCCTTTGACATGGATACAGGGAAGTTTTGCTATTTCTTCCACTAACTGGGCGGCTTCTGCCCGGGATGTCCCGAACTTGCTTTCTTCCTGTGCGATATTCACTTCCACGAGGATATCAAGTTCTGTTTGTTTTTTTTCTGCCTGACGGCTGATCTCCTCAGCAAGCCGCAGGGAATCCACCGAATGGACAAGGGAAACTTTATCCACAATATATTTTACCTTGTTCCGCTGCAGGTGGCCGATCATATGCCAGCGGATGTCGTCTGGCAGCACGGGGTATTTGTCCATGATCTCCTGGACCTTGTTTTCCCCAAAGTCCCGGCTCCCTGCCTGGTATGCTTCTTCTAACATGGGGACGGGCTTTGTCTTGCTGACTGCGATTAAAGTCACTTCCTCCGGGTTCCTGCCTGCCTTCTGGCATGCTGCTTCTATATTTTTCCGTACTTGCATTAAATTTTCGTTTATCACAGGTTTGCCCTCCTTACTATCTTAGTCCTGGACCTTAGTCCAAAATCTTAATCCTGAATCAATGGATAATCTCATTTTCCGTAATGGAGGATGAGTCCAGCGCAATATGGTCATAAAGGGAAATGCCGTAATTTGTCCCTGTATTGACAATGGTATATTCCTGGTTTTGGAAAAGGATTTCCACTTTGCGGAATACGGCATAGCCTTTGTTGACATTGTACACGCCTTCTAACGGCGCGGTTTCCCGTAAGACCAGTTCTTCATTGGAATCGGGTTTCATTATGCTGTCGCCTTTTTTCAGGCTTGCCCCAGCAATATAATATTTGTCTTCCGTTTCTTCCGCTACGGTGGCTGCGGCAAACTCCATAACCGTCTTGCCTTTGTCGTCTACATACTGGCGCATTACCCCGTTGGAATTGTTATCCCCGCCTTTGGTAAGGAAGTCCTTTGGGATCAGGAAGAAATCCTTTTTTGTCAATGCCGTATTGGGGATTTTCAGGCCTTTGGTATCTGAGAGCATCAGCTTGACATCCAGATACCGGTCTGCGGCAAAGCGGATTACGGAATTTTGGAAAGTCAGGATTAAATACCACTTTCCCTCCTGGTTTAAAATCCGGGAAGCTCCCCATGCCGTGGTGTTGTCCTTTTTAAATTCTATCTGGATATTGGACTCCTCCGACAGATCTTTTGCCAAGTCCTCGGGCACTGGGATTACCAAATCCCAAATTTCGTTGGTTACCAGCTTATAAACCGGATCCCCTGCTGTGACCTGCTCCCGGGAAATCAAGTTATTTTTTGGGTGTGCAGGGGCATCAAATATATCCTCGGTAAAATTTTCCGCCGTCACATTTTCCAAGCCGTCCGTGTTATATACCACAATTCCCGGCTCCTGCGCCGTATAGGCATGGAACCCGGCAGCCCCGCCGGAATATTCGCCAAGGTTTGCCAGCGCGCTGGAGCTGATGGCTTCCATCAGTTCTGCTTCCATGTCATATTGGAAGCCATATACCTGATAAAAGTTTTCGTCAGAATAGCCCAGCACATAATTTGCAGCCGTCTTTTCCAGTTCATCATAGGAGCCTTTCTCGGTGAAAAGCTGCCCATCGTTTTTCTTGGTGATTTCTTTATAAAAATCACCGTCCCCATCGATGGAATAAATGTAAGAATTTATGCTGACCTTTGAGGCATCCCGGTTATAATAAGTGATATAGCCGGAGGCTTCTGCGGAACATAATTTTTCTTCCCGCAGGGCGACGCCCGTAAAGGTGTTGTCTTGTGTAATTGTCCCCTGTGTCACTTCGTAAATTGCCGTCCGTTTTTCCGTGAAATACTGGTACATGTTATAAAGCATGTAGATAAAAACGATTGCGAACACAACAATTCCTACATTAATATGTGACGTCCGGTGAAATTTTACAACTTTTTTGTTTTTCTTTTTTCCCATAAATTCCCAAGCCTTGTCCTTGCAGCCAATTTTTCATTATGCTAAAAATATCATTTAGAATGATAAGCCTAAAATATTCTACCATTTTAATAGAAGAAACTCAATACTTCCACGAATTTCCAACATGATTTTTTTCTGGTTGGAAATACTAAATTCAGAAAAAGGAGGAATGCATATGAATACCAAAGGTTTGGATTATACGTTATTAGCCCTTGTAATCATCGGCGCAATTAACTGGGGGCTGATTGGATTGTTCCGGTTTGACCTTGTATCGTTTCTGTTTGGGGATATGAGCTGGCTTACCAGGATTGTCTATGGAATTGTAGGAATTGGCGGAATTTACCTTTGCAGCGTATTTGGCCGCATCCGTTCCATGAACGAAGCATAATGTTCCATATGGTAAAAGGGGCTATCGGCTCTACGATAACCCCTTTTCCTACCTTTTCCTACCTTTTCCTTCATCATCCTGCATGTTTCTTTTTGATTCTGCAAGTGTCTACAATGACACGATCACTTTCCCGTTGGCACAGTCAGGCAAATCCTTTTCATTCAACGAAATGCTTAAAACAAAATCAACATGGAACTTTTCACTGATAGATTCTAATTTTGCAATGGAATGGCTGATGTCGCCGCCCTCTAATTTTGCAATCGTAAGGAAACTGTCTAAATACATTTCTTCCAAGTCGTGGTCTTGGGATATCACCCCGCAAAGGAACCCTAAAAATTCGTCGCAATTGGAAATCATATAATCTGCCACATTGATTAAACGGACTTTGTTGCTTAACTCATACATGTGCTTCTGGCTTTTATCCAAATATACGATATTGCCGGTAGCAGACTTAATTGATTCATTTACCTTGTCTAACAGATGTTTTGTCTTCCCTTTTCCCTTTTCTCCAGCTATAATTTGTACCATGGCAATCTCCTCCTAGTCTAACTGCATTTATGCAAAATAGATAATAAGTTTCTGTAAATTCAAGGAAACACCCTCTTTTTTGCATGATATTAGTAATTTTCATATGGTAATTATAGTACATATTCACAAAAAATTCAACTGATATTTCAAATTTCTTTGGAAGCGCCTAAGTGCAGGCTAATTAAATTGCTTTCAGCATTTCTTCCATTTCCTGGTATAAATTGTCCGGGTTATCCGCCTTGAACACAATGGAAATATAAGGCTTTTCCCCTTTTTTACTGTACAGCACCAAACAGGAGCCTGCGTCGCTGGTAGTCCCCGTCTTTCCCCCGATGACCTGGACGCCTTCTGGCTGCTGCTTCTCCCCATTTAAAAATTTATTTGTGGTTTTCCAATCTTTCGTGGAGGAAGCCCCGGAAGGGCTGGTAAATTGGCAGGTATGCTTTGTGGAACTGATGATTTTTTCAAATTCTTCATTCTGCATGGCTGCCTGAAAAATAAGGTACATATCGTACACGGTAGTATAATGCTGTTCATCCTGCAGCCCATGTGGGTTGACAAAATTTGAGTTGGTAGCCCCAAGCTTCTTGGCTTCCTGGTTCATCAGCTTTGTAAACTCCTCCGTACTCCCAGAAACCAGGTCGGCAATTACGTTTGCCGCATCGTTGCCGCTGCACAGGATTAAGCCGTATAAAAGCTCCTGCAGTGTGAGGGTTTCCCCGGTTTTCAGCCCGCAGGTGGAAGAACCGGCTTCCAGTTGGAGCTCTGCATCTGTGACGGTTGCGGTAGCAGCCAAATCCCCATGCTTTAACGCTACGTAAGCAGTCAGGATTTTGGTGGTGCTTGCAGGATAAAGCCGTTCGTGGATATTCTTCCCAAACAGCATGGTATCTTCCGTCAAGTCAAACAATGCCGCAGCCTGGGATAGGGAGTCTGTTACATTTGCAAGGGGTTTGTTCTCATTTCCGGCAACTGCAATATCCTCTGCAAAAAAGGATTGGGAAGTTTCACTGTTTTCCGAGGACAGCCCGTAGGATTTCGTGCTCTCAGTGATATCATAGGCATTTTCTATTTTTTCCGGCTCCCCGCACCCGCAGGCTAATGTTACGCACAGCGCCATGGCTGCAAGCGCTGCCGGGGCTTTCCATCCTTTATATGCTGCCTTCCCCTTATTCCATGCATGGCTGGCAATCCCAGTGTTACAGATGGTTCTGCCTGCATGGAGCTGTTCTGTTTTGCTGACGTCTTTTGCTTGTTCTATCTGCCGCATCTTGCTTATGACCTCCGTTTTATGGACATGCTTTCTCTTATTTATACATTTCACGCCACTCTAAATCTCCTCTGTCCAATGATTTGATTAACAGCTCTGCAGTGGCAAGGTTGGTTGCCAGAGGGATGTTGTGGGTATCGCATAGGTGTACCACATTGTTGACATCCGGCTCATGGGATTTGGGTGTGAGCGGATCCCGCAGGAAGATAACCAAGTCAATCTGGTTATGCTCTATCTGGGCTCCAAGCTGCTGGGCTCCACCCAAATGTCCGGCAAGGTACTTGTGAATCGACAAATTTGTCACTTCTTCAATCAGCCTTCCAGTCGTGCCGGTTGCAAATAAATCATTTTTGCATAGGATTCCCCGGTAGGCAATACAAAAATTCTGCATCAGTTTCTTTTTGGAATCGTGTGCTATCAATCCGATGTTCATATTAAAAACCCTCCATTCTATACTTTAGAGGCTGAAGCCCTACGTTCAGTACAAGCCCTATCCCAATAAAAAGGCTTACCAATGATGTCAGCCCATAGCTGACAAAGGGCAGCGGCAGCCCAGTATTTGGCATTAATCCAGTCACAACACAGATGTTCACGAAGGTTTGGAACCCGACCCAGACGGCAACGCCCCCGCAAATTAACTGTCCGGATAAATCTTTTGCCTTTCTCCCAATTAAAATACATTCAATGACGATCAGAAACAGTAAAATCAGTATGGCCGCGCCCCCTACAAACCCTAATTCTTCTCCTGCAACCGCGAAAATAAAGTCTGTTTGGGGCTCCGGGATGTAATTCGCATTTTTTACAGAAAACGCGGTATCGTTATTCAGCCCCTTCCCCCATAGCTGGCCGGAGCCGATTGCCATAATGGAATTCTGCTGCTGGTAGGCATCCTTGGCATATTTTTCCGGCTGGAGCCACGCCATAATCCGGCGCCATTGGTAGTTATCCAAAATCTGCTGGTTGGGCTGTAAGATTAAATACACGAACAAGGTCCCTGCTGGGACTAGGATAGCTAGTACGGTTGCTATTATTTTATAACTTAATCCGCACAAAAACAAGAGTGCAATGAAAATTACTGCAACAACTATGCTAGTAGACAGATCCGGCTGGTCCTCAATCATGTACCAGGGGATAAAAATTAGTACGCCGGAAATAAAAATCATAGGCAGGGAATTGATTTTCTCATGGTATTTCCCAAAGAACCACGAGAAAAATAGGATTAGCAGCACTTTGGACAGCTCCGAGGGCTGGAACCGGAACCCTCCTACCTCAATCCACCGGACTGCGCCTCCAGCGTCGTCCCCAAACACATGGAAGGTTATCAGGGACAGCAGCCCAATATTGAACAGGTAGATCAGCCAGTTGAAACGCAGGATAAAGGAATAATCAATTACGGAAACAACTGCCATCACAAACAGGCCCAGAAGCAGGCCAAATACCTGTTTGCTTTGGACGGCTTTCTGGGCGCTCCCAATGACGCTAATCCCAAGCATGGTAAGCGCCACCACATAAAAAATCAAGCGGAAATTATAATTTTTAATTTGGTACTGTTTCAGCATAATTATCGTCCCTTACATTGAATTTATCTGGAAACACTGGGGTGCTTCATGTCCTTAATGGGAATATTCGCATATAATGCAGGCACATTCCCATTGTTCCCATCCGATTCTGTCTGGGTAATCTGGATGTCCAGCCCCTCCGCATCAATTTCCATGTATTTTGAAATCACTTGGATGATGTCGTTCTTAATCATTTCCATAATATCCGGAGAACAGTTTGCACGGTCGGAAACCAGCACTAATTTTAAACGGTCTTTGGCAATGTCCCCGGAGGTTTTCTTTTTAAAAAAATCCATTAAGCCCATAGCGGTTTCCTCCTAGTTTTTTTTAAAGATCTCTTTCAGTTTCCCCCATACGCTGGATTTAATTTCCAAATCCAGGAATGGCACTTCTTCCCCTAAAATCCTGTGGCAGATGTTGGCAAAAGCTTTCCCTGCAAGGCAGTCAGAACCAACCAGCGGTTCTCCCTGGTTGGTGGAAATAACAATCTGTTCGTCGTCTGGGATAGCCCCGATTAAGTCTATGGCAAGGATGTCCGTCACATCGTTAATGTTCATCATGTCCCCCCGCTTTACCATGTCCATCCGCAGGCGGTTGACAATCAGTTCCGTGCGTTTTACCTCGTTTGCCCCCAGAAGCCCGATAATCCGGTCTGCGTCGCGGATGGCCGACACTTCCGGCGTGGTGACTACCAGCGCCCGGTCTGCCCCTGCGATGGCGTTCTTAAATCCCTGCTCAATCCCTGCAGGGCAGTCCAAAAGGATATAGTCGAACTCCTCTTTCAGCTCGTCAATCAGCTTTACCATCTGTTCCGGAGATACGGCTGACTTGTCCCTTGTCTGTGCAGAAGGAAGGAGGGAAAGGTTTGGATAACGCTTATCCTTAATTAAGGCCTGCTTCATGCGGCAGTTCCCCTCCACTACGTCTACCAGATTGTATACAATGCGGTTTTCAAGCCCCATAACCACGTCAAGGTTCCTAAGCCCGATATCGGTATCAATCAGCACTACTTTCTTGCCCTCCTGGGCAAGTCCTGTTCCTACGTTTGCCGTGGTGGTAGTCTTGCCTACTCCACCTTTTCCTGATGTTATCACAATTACTTCACTCATCCTACTACATCCTCCTGCTTTTTAGATATTGTTCTAAGCCCTTCCGTCAGCCGCAAAAGCCCTGCTGGCTGCATCCTCCTGCTTCCTAGATGTTATTCAAAAGGCCCTTTGTAATTGGCTCAATATAAATATTCCCCTCTTTGACGATAGCCACCTGCGGCTCTATGGTTACTTTTGCCTTCCGTAAGCGGCGTTTCCCGGCGGCAGGCTTATTGTCTGAGCTCCTTGCAATAATTTCCCCAATTTTTATCTGGATAGGGTCCATCTCAAGGGCGGCCACAAAGGCCAGTTCATTGCCGTTTGCCCCCGCATAGGCAGTGCCCTTGAGGGCTCCCAGCACCACAATGCTCCCTTTAGAGATGATCTTTGCCCCCGGGTTCACATCCCCCAGCACAATAACGCTGCTCTCACAGTCCAGCACCTGGCCGGAACGGAGGGTCCCCCGGTAAAATTCCCCGGTTTTCCCTGCCTGCTCCTCCTCGAACTGTTCAATTTTCTGGCGGACAAGCTCCTCCCGTAAAACATCGTTGTCCAAAATGCAGATAATATTTACGGAAGTATTGCTTGTGATGGTGTCCACAATCCGGAATTCCTCCTCCTGCGTCAGCCGCCTGCCCTCAAAGGAAATGGCCATTTTGGCATTCCGGAAAAAGTTCTCGGATTCCTGGAAACGTTCTTTGATACAGGCTAAAAGCTCTTCAAAGTCCATATCCCGGTCCATAATCAGGTTGATTCCATATTTGTTGCTTTTTAATATTACAGGTCTTGGCAAATTTATCCCTCCAAACATTAATCGGTAAACCCATTGGCAGTGCTTTCAATTTCTTCCGCCTGCCCATCCAATAACGTGTCCGTGCCCTCAAGCTTGAAATAGTATTTCAGGATGTTTTTGGACACTTCCGTAGCATTGGCAGAAGTATACCCGTACGCAATCCGGGTTGCGATGGCAATTTCCGGGTTGGCAAAGGGCGCATAGCCGATAAACAGCGCGTGGTTGGCCCTTGTGGGGATCTGCTGGGCAGTCCCGGTCTTTCCGGCCACTGCAATGGGGAAGCCCTTAAAGGAATTGTGCTTCTCCGCTACCATGCGCATCCCGTTATGGATGGCATCCCAAGAAACATTGGATACTTCTGAAATTTTCCGGATGATTTCCGGCTTAAATTCCTGCACCAAGGTCCCATCAGAAGTCGTTTCCTTATCTAAAAGCGTCAGCTTATAAATGTCCCCGCTGCTGGCTACTGCTGTTAAATACCGTGCAATCTGCGTGGTAGTAAAGTTGTGGTTACTCTGCCCGATGGATGAAGTAATCGGGTATTCATCGGCAATATGCGGTTCATTCTCCGGTATCTCAATGCCTGTTTTTTCATCCAGCCCAAACAATGCGGCGTATTTCTGTATGGTGGCAATCCCTTTGTTTTCGTTGTAGACGCCCCCGGCGGAGCTCATGCGGTACCCAAGGTCATAAAAGAAATAGTTACAGGAATCCCGGATGGCTTCGGACACGGTAATTGCCCCGTGGGTGCTCCCCGGGTAAATCCAGCATCTGGGGGAGGGGTTGATTTCCGTAAATTCCCCTTTGGTGGCAATCTGCTCGCTGACGCTGACTGCCCCTTCTGTCAATGCGGCGGCGGCAGTCACAGGCTTAAAGGTAGAACCTGGCGCCGTCTGCTGCTGGGTGGCATTGTTATATTGGGGGATGGATAAATCCGCCTGCAGGCTGGCAAAATATTCCGAATCCACCGAGTTGGCAAGCCGGTTGGTGTCGTATCCGGGATAAGTCACACAGGCAAGCAGTTCCCCGTTCCTTGGGTTTATCATAACGCAGCTTGCAGTACATGGGTCTAAGGCAAGCTGGGCCGGCGTAATCTGCAGGTTTTTGATTTTGTCCCGCATAAACTGGAACGCGCTTAAATTCCCCACCTGCAAAGCCGTCAGGTCCCCTTCGCTTTCCTGCAGGATGCCCTGCTCAAACAGCAGAAGGCAGATCTGCGTGCCGGAAACCAGCTCCTGGTTTATCATGTATTTATAAATCCGTTTGCTGAATTCCCGGTCTGTTTTTAATTCTTCCGTAATATAAGTTACTAAAGCGTCATATATTTCTGTAGAGTCGGAATATTTGGAGTCCGTATCAAATTTCGTAATGTCAATCCAGTCCATGGCGATAGCACGGCGCAGGTATTCGCATAAGCTTATGGTATCGTTTTTCCATGCCTTGTAAACCTCGTCTTCCGTATCTACTTTGTCCGACAGGAAGATTTCCTTCTTCTGCAGCATGGACAGGATATAGCTCATGTACATCTGCTGCTCGCTGTCCAGGTCCTCATAAGGGACGGGGGCGCCTGAGGAAAATTGCTGGCGCAGCTCATTGATGACGGAATCCTGCTTTGCCAGAAATGCGCTGTATACCTGCTGCTCTATCAGCTTTGCATCTTCTGCGCTGAAGTGGCTGATGTCAATGACATTGTTATTGATTAATGCAAAAAATACATCGTCAATAGGGATTTTAATGTCTGAAGCGGAACCCGTGCTGGTGTCGTATTCCTTAATATTTTCAATATTTGCATAAAGGATCCCGGCAAGCTCCTGCTCCAGCATCTGGTAAACAGCTTTTTGCAGGTCCGCGTCAATGGACAGGTAAATGTTATTGCCGGAAGAAGCGTCCACCTTCTTAATCATTTCCGTAATCCGCCCTACGCTGTCGGCGTAAAACTGCTCAATGCCCTTAGTCCCCTGCAGTTCCTGGTCCATCACCTGCTCGATGCCGGACTTCCCAATGACGTCGTTCAAGGTATACTGGTCGTTTTCTTTGGAAAGCTCGTCATATTCCGTCTGGGAAATCTTTCCGGTATAGCCGATAATATGGGAAAAATACGTGCTGTCCACATATTTGCGTATGCTGTCCTCCATAATGTCAATGCCCTGCAGGATTTCCGAATTTTCTTTGATGACGGCGACAGTTTCTTCGCTGACATTCTGGGCAATTGTCGTCAGCACATAGCGCTGGTAGCTGTTCTGGGAAATGGCATACCGCAGAACCATAATTTTATAGGCTTCTTCGCTGGTGTAAAAATTCAGCTCCCTGCCCTTTATGTCCTCATATTCCCTGCCTTCTACGTAAATGCCAAATTTATCCTGCAGATATTCCATTACCTGTTCCGGCGTAGCGGATCCTTCGTTATATCCTAATTTCTTGTTGAATTTCAGGTCGTCAATCTTGGTGTGCCCATAAACGTCCGCAAGGAACCGCTTCTGTGCTTTCCCGGTTACAACAAAGCCATACGCCCCTGTTTCATCTTTCTGGATGCCGAAGGTGTTGGTAATGGCGTCCCCCTTTTCCTCAACCATGTGGATGACAGTGTTCAGCTCCTCGTTCATCAGCCGGTTTTTTTCAGAGGTGCTGGTATAAATGCCGTTATCCTCTATCGTCACGGAATAAGAAAGCTCGCTGTATGCAAGGAGTTTTCCATTGCGGTCATAAATACTGCCCCGGGTCCCGGAGGTGACGCGTTCCTTCTGGATGCGTAAGGTATAGTTGTCCATATATTCCTTCCCATTGATAATCTGCAGCACAAAGATGCGCTGCATGAGGATGGCAAAAATGCCCAGCATGGCAAGGCTTAAGATAAACAGCCGGGAACTTATTAACTTTTTACTGAAATTCTTGATAGACTCAAACAAACTTATTCGCGCTCCTTCGCTCAATTGCTTCTAGCTTCTGGTTGATTTTCAGGATAATAAAATAAAGGATAATCGTCACTAGTATGGTGTATACCAATTCCGGCAGCATAATGTGCAGCAAATAGTAATTGAACCGGAATTTCCTCCGCAGGAAAAACAGGAATACATATACCATAAAATTGCAGGAAAAATCGCTCAGTGCAATCAAAATCAGCGGCAGCTTAATGTCGTCCGGGAAAAACATTTTGCGGAAAAATCCGTTGACATAGCCGATATATGAGTAAATCAGGGCATAGAACCCAATTACGCTGCCATAAAAAATATCCAGCAGAAGCCCGCAGAAAAACCCAATCCACATCCCCTCTTTCCTGCCCCGCATAAACCCGAAGGAGGAAACCGCCACAATCAGGAGGTTTGGGGAAATGGATGCAAAGGAGAGGGCTTGGAACAAGGTACTCTGCAGCAGGAAACATATGGTAACAATGGCAAATACTGCAAACTTGCGCCTTAGTTTCATTGGCTGCCCTCCTGTTTCTTTTGCTTTTCTTTGGTTTTCTGCTGTTTCGTGTTCTTTGGCGTTTCCTGCCCCTCCTGCTGGTCTCCCATATTCTTCTTATCCAGTATTACCAGTACTTCCCGCAGGTGCTGGAAATCCACGGCTGGCGTAATGGTGCCGGAATATGTCAGGTTATTGGAATCCCGTTCAATGGAACTGACATAACCGATTAAAATGCCTTCCAGATACTTGTCGCTGATATGGGAAGTTACCATCTGCTCCCCTGTGCTTACTGCATTGTCGTCACATTTCAAATCTGTAAACGCGATGACCTGCTGTTCATTCATGGTGGCAAGGTTCCCGCTGATAATGCAGCGGTCGGCGGTGGACAGCGACATGCCGCTTACATTGCTGGCGTCGTCAATTATGGAACGGACTTTTGCATAATTAGGGCCGGTGTCAATGACAATCCCTACCAGCCCGCTCCCTGCAATAACGTTCATGTCTTTTTCAATCCCGTCGTTTTCGCCTTTGTCAATCAGGAAAATGCTGAACCAGTTCCCGCCGTCGTTCCCAATGACATGGGCGGCTACTTTTTCATAGCTGGGGTATTTTTGGTCCAGCTCCATCAGCTCCCGGAGGTTGTCCAGTTCATACTGTTCCAGCTTGATGGTGCTTAATTCCTGTGTCAGCTTATCCACTTCTGCCTGCAGTTCCCGGTTCTCCTGCATCACGTCCCGCAGCGATTTCAGGTCGTCCGCCCGGGACAAAAACCATGTGCCGATGGTATTGATCCCCTTCTGCATGGGGACAAACACATACCCGGCTACTGTATTCAAAGGCCCTCCGGACAAATTCAGCGTAAAGCTGACGAACATGACAATGATACAGAGCCCTGTCAGTATCAGGAGGGTATATCTGGTTGGTATGGAATGTTTTGTTGGTTTACGCTTCATATATGATTACACCTTTATTTATAAATTCTGGTTTTCATGCTAAAAGCCAGCCGCCGGAATTTTTCATCGGAAACAATTTTATTCAGGCCCCTTACGGCGCTCTCCTCTGGCAGTTCGCAGGTATTGACCTGAATGTTGGTAATCTGCTTGAACAGCTCGTCCAGCCGCTTGATTTTGGAGGAGCCGCCGGTAATGTAAATGCCGGAATGGATAATGTCCTTTGCCAGCTCTGGCGGGGTTTTTTCCAAAATCATCTTAATGGAGGTGCAGATGGAATTGAGGTTGTCCTTGATGGCTTCGTATACCACTGGGGAGGAAACCTCCATTTCAATGGGAAGGCCGCTCACCACGTCCCGCCCTACAATGACGGTGGTCTGTTCCTCTTCCTCCGGGAGTGCGCAGCCCAGCGTTTCTTTTAAGTACATGGCAGTTTTCTGGCCGATGACCAGCCCGAAATTGCGTTTCATATGGTTGATAATGGATTCATCAATGCGCTTCCCCCCAAAGTGGAGCAGGTCGCTTAACACAAGCCCCCCAAGGGAAATGACGGAAATCTCCGTGGTGTCTGCGCCGATATTGACAATCATGAACCCAGTGGGGGAATTAACGTCCAAATCAAGGCCTACTGCGTCCGCTATGGGCTTTTCACAAAGGAGCACACTCTTTGGCTTGAAGCGGCTCTTGTAGAACAAGTCAAAGAATGCCTTTTTTTCTACTTCTGTAATGTCCGTGGGCACGGCCACAATAAATTCAGCCCCCTTAATATGGTTCTTCACATGCTTGTCCAATACCTCTCCAATCATGTTCTGCATATTGTTGTAATCTGCTATTACCCCATTCACGACCGGGAAGGATACCTTGATGGCGTCCGGCGCTTTCTCATACATGGCATACGCATCGTTCCCGAAGGCATAGAGCTGGTTCTTGTTCACAACCGCAATGGCGTTTTTCTCATTGATGACATTTCCCGTAGCCTTGCAAAATACTTTCAGGTTACAAGTCCCTAAATCAATTCCATAAACATTTGTCGACATAATTTACGTTCCTTTCCTCAACCTAAAAGGCCATTTTCTCTAAAGCTGATATATCTGTTATCCCCAATAATAATGTGGTCTGCAAGGGCAATCCCAAGGACCATGCCGCTCTCTGCCACCCGTTTTGTCACGGCAAGGTCTGCGTCGCTCGGCGCAGGATCCCCGCTGGGGTGGTTATGGAGGAGCACGATGTGGACGGCGCCGTATTCCAGCGCCTTCCGGAAGATTTCCCTTGGGGACACCAGCGAACTGGTGGCTGTGCCCACGGAAATGATTTCGTCCCCCAAAAGGCTGCTTTTTGCATCAAACATGGATAATAACAGTTTTTCTTTCGTTTCGTGCCGGAGGGATTCCATATAGTAGGCCGCAATGGTGGCTGGCTCGTTCAGCCTTACGTCCCGGACCCTGCTGGCCTTGGCAATGCGCCTTGCCAGTTCTGCCACGCATTTTAGCTGCGCGGCCTTTACCTGCCCAATGCCCGGGAGCTTCTGCATTTCTTCTGTGCCCATGGCAGTTAAGTTCAGCAGGTTCTTCTCCTTCTGGGACAGGAAAAGCTGGGCAAGCTGCAGGGCCGTCATGTCCCTTGTGCCGTTTTTCAGGATGGCAGCCAAAAGTTCTGCGTCTGACAGCACATGCGCGCCGTAGCGGATGCATTTTTCCAAAGGCTGCTCGGATTCCGGTAGTTCCTTCATTGTAATATGTGTATTCATAAGTTCCCTGTACTCTCTCAAAGCAAAGGAAAAAGTTTTACATTTTATTTTAGCATATATAGGCGGTTGTGTATACTAATTTATTGTTAAAAATTCATAAATAATTTCAAAATAAGGTTACCAATCCAGATTCGTACAGTTTTTGCAGGGACATTAGGATCCCAAGCTTCCCGTGGGGCCATGTCAGGCCGCCTTGGAAATAGGCGGCGTATGGGGGGCGTAAGGGGCCGTCTGCGCTTAACTCAATGGAGGATCCCTGGATAAATGCCCCTGCGGCCATAATGACCTTGTCGCCGTAACCGGGCATGTCCCATGGCTCCGGGGTTACATGGCTGTCTACGGGGGCGGCGGCCTGGATGCCTTTGCAGAAGGCAATCAGGGCTTCCGGGGAATTTAGGGTGACGGCCTGTATAATGTCGTGGCGGCTTTCGGAGCCGTCCGGGATAACCGGGAACCCAAGGCTTTCGTATATATTTGCGGCAAAAATAGCGCTTTTTAAGGCGGCTGCCACTACGGTGGGGGCAAAAAACAGACCCTGGTAGAAGGACTGGATAACGCCTAAGGACGCCCCGACTTCTTTGCCAAGCCCCGGGGAAGTCAGGCGGTAAGCGGCGTTTTCGATGCACTCTTTTTTGCCGGCAATATAGCCGCCGATAGGCGCTAAGCCGCCGCCGGGGTTTTTAATCAGGGATCCTACGATCATGTCTGCGCCGGCTTCTAAGGGCTCTCTTTGCTCTACAAATTCCCCATAGCAGTTGTCTACCATGCAGATAAGGCTGGGCTTGATTTTTTTTACAAAAGAAATCAGTTCCCCTATCTGGGCAACGGAAAAAGTTGGCCTTGTTTGGTATCCTTTGGAACGCTGGATGGCAACAAGCTTTGTTTTTTCCGTAATGGCGCCTGCAATGGCTTCGTAGTCAAAGGCGCCGCCTGGGAGCAAGTCCACCTGGCGGTAAGTGACGCCGTACTCTGCAAGGGAACCTTTGGAGGGGCGGATGCCGATGACTTCCTCTAAGGTGTCGTAAGGCTTGCCGGCCGGGGACAGCAGCTCGTCGCCGGGCCTTAAGTTCGACATCAGCGCAAGGGCCAGGGCGTGGGTGCCGCAGGTGATTTGGGGGCGTACCAGCGCAGCTTCCCCATGGAAGCATGTGGCGTAGACTTCCTCTAACGTGTCCCGCCCTAAATCATTATACCCATATCCGGTGGTTCCCATAAAACATTCTGCGCTGACTTTATGGGCCTGCATGGCCCGGATGACTTTTAGCTGGTTGTATTCGGCGGTCTTGTCCAGTTCTGCAAAGCGGTCTTTCAGCTTTTCTTCAAACTGCTGCCCATAGCTGTAAACTTTTTCCTGGATGCCTAATTTTTGGTATAATTCTTTCATTGGTTGTCCTTTCGCGGAATGCATGACGCTTTGATACAGTTTTATAAAATATGTTTTTCGGTTAGTATTTCCTTCAGGTAGGATAATATTTTTTCATTGTCATAGCCAAATTCTTGTTTTTCGACCCAAATGACGCTGCGTTCCCGCCGGAACCACGTAAGCTGGCGTTTGGCGAAATGCCTGGTATCCCGTTTCATCCGGTAAATGGCTTCTTCCAGCGTGCAGCGCCCGTCTAAGTAATCGAGGATTTCCTTATAGCCAAGGCCCTGCATGGATACCATGCCTTTGTGGAACCCCATTTCTTTCAGCTTCTGCACTTCTTCTACGAGCCCGTCTGCCACCATCTTGTCTACCCGCTGCCCAATCCGGTGGTAGAGCTGTTCCCGCACGTCGTTTAAAACAAAATAGGCGAAGTTGTAAGGGGATTCCCGCTGCCGTTCCCGTTGGTTGTGCTCTGAAATTTTCTGGCCGGATAAGTGGTAAAATTCCAGCGCACGCACGACACGTTTTATATTATTTTCATGGATTTGCGCTGCGGAAGCTTCGTCTGTTTCTTCCAGCAGCTTATGGAGGGCTTTTGGGCCTTGCTCCCTGGCGATTTGTTCTAACCTTGCCCGGTATTCCTTATCCTCCGCCTGTTCCGTAAAGTCAATGCCATACAGCAGGGCTTGGATATAGAACCCCGTGCCTCCTACAAGGATGGGGATTTGCCCTGCTCCGTATATTTTTTCCAGGTAATGCTTTGCATATTCCTGAAACCGCACCACATGGAATTCTTCGTCTGGATCAAAGGCATCGATAAGGTAGTGGGGGATTCCCTGCATTTCTTCTTTTGTGATCTTGGCGGAGCCGATGTCCATGTGCCGGTAAACCTGCATGGAGTCTGCAGAAATCACCGCCCCGCCTACCTGCTTTGCCAAGCTGATGGAAAGCTCCGTTTTCCCTACGGCAGTAGGCCCCGTTAATATAATTAATGGCTGCTTCATGAAAACTGTCCGCTCCTTCCGTTTTATGTTATGGGTAGGTTTGCCTAATTATAAATGTGCCAGTACACTAGAGGACCCTTTTAAATTTTTTCTCCAGTTCATATTTTGGCATGGAAATAATGGTAGGCCTTCCATGGGGGCAATGGTAAGGGTTCTCCAGTGAAAGGAGTTCCCCGATTAATGCTTCCAATTCCGGACGGGAAAGGGACTGGTTCCCCTTTACGGCGGCTTTGCAGGACATGGAAGCTATTTTTTCCGTTATCATCTGGGGCGTTTCCTTCCCATGGAAATTTGCCAGGCCGTCCAAAATCTCAATGGCAAGCCCCTGCCCATCTAGCCCGAAAAGGTTTGCGGGGACTGCGGTGACGGAGTACTCTTTCCCGCCGAAATGCTCGATTTCGTAGCCCAGTTCCTGGAAATAGGGCATATATTTCTTTAAAAGCGATTCTTCCTGCATGTTTAAGGTCAAAAGGATGGGCGGGTAAATTACCTGTGAGGTAAATTCCTTTTTGCGCAGGGAGGACAGGGTCCGTTCATAGAGGACTTTTTCGTGGGCTGCGTGCTGGTCGATAATATATAGGCTGCTGTCAAATTCGACCAGCCAGTAGGTATCAAAAAGCTGGCCGATGATCCGGTGGTCTTTCCGGGAAGCTTCTTCAAGGAGCTTTCTTGGGGAGCCTGCTGCATCCTCTGCCCCTGCTGCATCTTCTGCTTTTTCTTCTGTTATTGTTTCATGGGGCAGCGGCATTGCCGGATCTTGCGCTATTGTTTTTTGAGGAAGCGGCATTGCCGGATCTTGCGCCATTGCTTCTTGGAAAGGCAGGGATGCAGCGTTCTCTGCCCCCGTTTCTGCGCCGGAATGTAAGCTGCCGGATGCCAGTTCCTGGCCGTCCCCAGAACAGCCCCCTGCTGCACCGGGCTGCTTTTGGAAGGAAAATGTAATTTCCTCCTCCGCCAGTCCAGGGAGCTCACGCCCGTTGTATTTCGGTTCATAGGGGCTGTCCTTCTGGATGGCTTTTTTCACGGCTTCCAGGCGTTTGGACTCAAAAGGCTCCGGGGCGTGGCGGCTGGAGGTAAGCCTTTCCTTTTTTTCACGGGCCTGCCTTGCCTTCCCTTCCTGCCCCTTCTCCAGGCTGACCTGGTAAACCAGTTCGCTTTGGTTGATGGCGTCCCGGACCAGGCTGGTTAGGAACTCGTATATCTCTTCCCCATTGCTGAACCGCAGCTCCATTTTGGTGGGATGGACATTGACGTCTAAAAGAGTTCCGCTGATGGAAATATGCAGGGCAGTGAAAGGGTATTTGTGCTGCATCACAAAAGATTTATAGCCTTCTTCAATGCTTTTGGAAATCAGGCTGCTTTTAATATACCTGCCGTTAATGAAATAATTTTCAAAATTCCGGTTCCCCCTGGAAACCAAAGGCTTGCCAATAAACCCACGGACGGAAAACCATTCGTTTTCCCCATGGACTTCTATCAGGTTGGAAGCAATGTCGCGGCCATAGACATGGTAAATCACTTCTTTTAAGTTGGAGTTTCCAGAGGTGTGCAGCTTGGGCTGGTTGTTTACAATCAGCTTAAAGGAAATTTCCGGGTGGGACAGGGCCAGCCGTTCCATCAAATCCCCAATGTACCCAGCTTCTGTCTGGGGGGTTTTCAGGAACTTCCGCCGTGCAGGCGTATTGTAGAAAAGGTTGCGTACCAGAAAGGTGGTGCCCTCCGGGGCGCCGATTTCTTCCCTGGACTTTTCTTCCCCGCCCTCAATGACATAGCGGGTGCCGCTAAAGCTGGAAAAGGTCTTGGTAATCAGCTCCACTTGGGAAACTGCCGCAATGCTGCTCAGCGCTTCCCCCCGGAACCCAAGGGAGGATACCGTCAGCAAATCCTCCACATTCCGAATTTTGCTGGTGGAATGGCGCAGGAAGGCAAGGGGCACTTCTTCCGCTTCCATGCCGCACCCATTGTCCGTAATGCGGAGGAAGGAACTGCCGCCCTCCTTGATTTCCACAGTAATGGCGCTGGCTTTGGCGTCTATGGCGTTTTCAACCAGCTCCTTTACCACGGAGGAGGGGCGCTCAATGACTTCACCTGCTGCAATTTTGTCAATGGTCTGTTGGTCTAAAATTTCTATGTTTGGCATATGGGCTCCTTTAAATATTTTTCATGGCTGACAGTGGCATAGATGCAGCGGATAATATCTTCCATCACCTGGTAAGCTTTTGTTTCCCATTTGGCATATTCGTTCTTTGTCACACCCGCACGTTCTGTACCATGTGCAATAGAATTTCTCCTGTTTACAAGTGCATCAATATCTTTTGAAAAATCATCAAATAAATCAACGGGCAAGCCTACTTTATATAAATTTTTCTGGAGGACGATATACCACAGGTTAGATTCCGTGTCAATCGTTTCGTCTGGTATCATTAAATCCTCTGCTTTGAAGTCCTCTAGTGTTTCCAAAAAATTAACCCGCCGGTAAAACCGGTGCAGACGCTTGTCTTCTGGAAGTTTTTTCTTGAAAATGCTACATTTTTCATCATTATTGTCAAATGCATTAAATTCCCGGTTCATGGAAGAAGCGATTAGCCTTTCATTGAAGCACTCCCTTTTCAAATGCAAAGAATTGACATACTGGATATAGGATAACAGGCATATTTTTACAAAGCCTTCAAAGTGGGAATATAGCATCAGCACTAAACTTTTCCTATACTTATCTTGCAGCAGTCCCCCATCAATATTTGATAACTGGTTTTTCATAAATGCCAATTCTTCTTGTCTCCAAGCCAGTTCTGTTTCCATTGCTGTGCGCAGTTCTTCTTTAGTCAATGGCCGAGTTCACCCCCGCCAAAAAGAGTTCAATCCGTTTTGCCATGCTATTAATGTTCCCTGTCTTATAGGACTGGATTTCTTCTCCAAATTTCACATGGTTAATGGCGTCCCTTAATCTTCCATACTCTTTGGTTTCCTGGAAGGAACCAGTCACTTTCCCTAATGCAATTGTAATTCCGTCATAAAAATATAAAACAAAATCATTCCTTTCGTGCCCAAGCTTTGTCCTACTTGAAAATGCACTGCTCCCTAGCGACTGGTTTATGATGTAGAAGGTCTGTTCAAAAACCCGCTTTTCTTTGGCATAATCAAATACTTCTTCTCCAGTTGTGATTTTTTCCAGGTAACGGGTAAAGTATTCTGTAACGGGATATCTGTAGTTTGCCAAATCATTTTTCAAAGCAAAAAAGCGAAGCACCAGTTCTTGGTCATATTTTACCTTAAAGCTTTTTTTGCCAATTTTGTCAATCACAGCTTTAAAATCCTTGTTCCTGCTGCATTCTTCTAAAAATATCAATGCCTTAGAATCCAAAAGACGGACGGTACAATTCCTGATTTCCTGTGCGGACAACAGTTCCCCGCCTGTGTTGAGCCGTTTAAACATATGGTATTTTAGGCTTGGCTCACTTTCTTTCTTAATAACTTCCATCCTGACAAAGCTTCTTTTTATTTTGATCTGCAAAGGTTTTGGGAGCATGTCAAAAGTCATGCCATTTAATGCAGGCACGATGTCGCAGCCACTTAATACCAAAGGCTCCGTGGTTTCCTCCCCCAATACTTCCCCACGGAAATGAAGATAACTGGATACCCTCTGGAGCCCGTCTATCAGTTCGTATTCCCCATCTTTGATTTCTATCACAAAAATGGGGGGAACTGGCATCTCTAAAATCAAAGATTCCATGAAGCGTGACTGTTTTTCTGCTTCCCAACGGAACAGCCTTTGGTAGTCCGGTGCAATGATTAATTCTCCATCTGTATACATGTCATATAATTCATTAAAGGAAACATCCAGGCTTTTTGTCCTGATATTTATGATTTGGTTATCTACATTTTCTATTAAATTTTCAACTTGCATAAAGTATATCACACTCCTTCCATAGCTCTTAAGTTTCCATAAAAATATTATGTAAACTTCCAGCGGTTCTTAACCTTGCTCTGCAAATGGTACAGCTTATTCAGCGCGTCAATGGGCGTCAGGTTCCCAAGGTCCAGCTCCCGGATTTCCCCGATAATGTCGTCGTCCTTTACCGTGTCAAACAGGGACATTTGGGTCAGGTCCACCTCGTCTAACTTTTCCTGCTTCTTTTTGGGCCTGGTGTTCTCCGAAATCAGGCTCCCAGTAAGCTCCGCAATGTCGTGGGCGCTGAGTTCCTCGGAAATGGCCTTGGCCCGTTCAATGACGCTTTCCGGCACCCCTGCCAGCTTTGCCACCTGGATGCCATAGCTTTTGTCCGCGCCGCCGGGGACAATTTTCCTTAAAAATACCACGTCGTCCCCTTTTTCCTTTACGGCAATGCAGTAATTATTGACGTTGTTCAGCTTGCCTTCCAGCTCCGTCAGCTCATGGTAATGGGTGGCAAATAGTGTTTTCGCCCCAAGGAGCTTGGGGTTGCTGATATGCTCCACCACGGCCCATGCAATGCTGAGCCCGTCGAAGGTGCTGGTGCCCCGGCCGATTTCATCCAGGACCAGAAGGCTGTTGCTGGTGGCGTTCCGCAGAATATTGGCAACCTCCGTCATTTCCACCATAAAGGTGCTCTGTCCGCTTGCCAAGTCGTCGGAAGCCCCTACCCGGGTGAAAATCCGGTCCACAATCCCGATTTTGGCCTGTTCCGCCGGGACGAAGCTGCCAATCTGCGCCATCAGCACAATCAGGGCGGTCTGGCGCATATAGGTGGATTTCCCTGCCATATTGGGGCCTGTGATAATGGAAATGCGCTTCTTGTGGTTGTCAAGGTAAGTGTCATTGGAAATGAACATGTCGTTGTCAATCATCTGCTCCACCACCGGGTGGCGCCCGTTCTTGATGTCAATGACGCCGTTCTCATTTATGGAGGGGCGGCAGTAATTGTTCCGCTCTGCCACAAGGGAAAGGGCGGCCAGGACGTCTGCCTTTGCCACGGCCTTGGCTGTCTTCTGGATGCGCAGCACTTCGTCTGCAATCTTGTCCCGGATGTCCCGGAAGGTTTCATATTCCAGGGAAACCAGTTTATCCTCCGCCCCAAGGATGATATCCTCCAGTTCCTTAAGTTCTGCTGTAATATAGCGTTCTGCGTTAGCAAGGGTCTGCTTTCTGGTATAGTAGTCCGGGACAAGGTTCTGGTAGGAATTTGTGACTTCCAGATAATAGCCGAATACCTTGTTGTACCGGATGCGCAGGTTTTTGATTCCGGTCTTTTCCCGTTCCTTTGTTTCCAGCTCCATCAGCCATGTCTTCCCTTCCGTCTTGGCATGGCGCAGCTTGTCAATCTCCTCGTCGTACCCTTCCTTTATGATGCCCCCGTCCCGGATGGAAATGGGCGGGTCTTCCTTGATGGATGCATCCACCAACTGGTAAATGTCTTCCAGGACATCAAGCTCTGACTGGATTTCCAGAAGCAGGGCGGCGTCAAATTCCCCAAGGAGGGCATGGATATGGGGGAGCATTTCCAAGGAGCTTTTAAAGGCTGTCAAATCCCTCGGGTTGGCAGTCTGGTAGGTGACGCGGCTGATTAGGCGCTCTAAGTCATAGATGGGGTTTAAGTATTCCCTTAGTTCTTCCCGGAGCATGGCGCTGCGGTTTAAGGACTCCACGGCATCCAGCCGCCCTTCAATTCCCTGCCGGTCAATCAGGGGCTGTTCCACGCAGCTGCGGAGCATCCTTGCCCCCATGGCGGTCCTTGTCTTGTCCAGCACCCACAGCAGGGAACCGCGCTTCTGCTTTTCCCGCAGGGTTTCCACCAGTTCCAGGTTCCGCCTTGTGGAGCTGTCAATCACCATGTATTTCCCGCTGAGGTAAAGCTGCAGGGAAGTCATGTTGGCAAGGCTGTTCTTCTGGGTTTCATACAGGTATTTCAAAAGCGCCCCTGCTGCAATGGTGCCGCACTCATAGTCCGTAATCCCAAGCCCCTGGAGGTTTGACACCTTAAAATGGGACAGCAGCGTGTTCCTGGCTGTTTCATCGCTGAAATACCAGGCGTCCAAAGCATAGACGGCGATCCCAAGCCGCTGCTTTAAGTCCTCAAGGTCCATCCCCGACATAGAAAATGCCTCATTGCAGATGATTTCCGATGGGGCAAATTTATGTATTTCATCCTTTAGCTTTGCTTCCTGGTCTACCTCCGTCACATAGTAATCCCCGGTGGTGACGTCCGCAATGGAAACGCCGTAGCGGTCCTCTATATATGCAATGCACATGATGTAATTGTTCTTGGTTTCGTCCAGGGCCTGCGTGTCCAGGTTGGTCCCTGGCGTGACAATCCGCACGACCTCCCGCCGGACCAGGCCCCTTGCCATCTTTGGGTCTTCCACCTGCTCGCAGATGGCTACCTTATAGCCCTTGGCTACTAATTTATTCAAATAGGATTCCACCGAATGGTAAGGGACCCCGCACATGGGAGCCTTTTCGTCCTTCCCACAGTTTTTCCCGGTTAGGGTGATTTCCAGTTCCTTGGAAGCGGTCTTTGCGTCCTCGAAAAACATCTCGTAGAAATCCCCCAGGCGGTAAAACAGGATGCAATCCTTATAATCCTTTTTCGTATCTATATATTGCTGCATCATTGGTGTGTATTCTGACACGGTAATACTTCCCTCCTCTGTTGTAATTTTATGGGGCAGGCGGACGGTATTTCCCTGCAACTGCCTCGGCAACCTTCATCCCGTCCATGGCTGCGGACATAATGCCGCCTGCGTACCCTGCGCCTTCCCCACAGGGGTATACCCCACGCTTGCTGCTTTCAAACTGCGCGTCCCGTATAATCCTGACTGGGGATGACGTCCGGCTTTCTACCCCGGACAGGATGGCGTCCGGGCGGCAGAAGCCAGGGATTTTTTTGGAAAACTGGTGCATCCCCTGGCAGAAGGAATCGGAAATCCCGGCTGGGAACAGGGTATGCAGCGGGCCAAACCCCTTCTGGCCCCGGATGGCAGAAGGGAAGCCGCCATAAGAAGCGGAAACCCTGCCTTCCTCAAAATCCCCGAATAACTGCTGGGGCACCCTGCCCTTCCCAATCTGGTATGCCTTTTCTTCCAGCTTCTGCTGAAATTCCACGCCCCCTAATGGGCCGGAAGCCCCGAAATCCTCCGGCGTTACCGTGACGATAATGGCGCTGTTGGCATTTGCCCCATCCCGGCTGCTGTAGCTCATCCCATTGACGGCAACCCGCCCGGGCTCTGAGGAGGCGTTTACCACATAGCCCCCCGGGCACATGCAGAAGGAATAGACGCCCCTGCCGTTTGGCAGGTTTGCCGTTAATTTATAAGGGGCGGCAGGGAGCTTCCCGGCAAATTTAGGGCCATATTGGCTTTCATTTACCATGGCTTGGGGATGCTCCACCCGCAGCCCTACGGCGAAGGGCTTGGCTTCCATGGCAAAGCCTTCGCCGTGGAGCAGCCGGAAGGTGTCCCTTGCGCTGTGCCCGATGGCAAGGATGGCAATGCCTGTATCTATGGAAACAGGGTTCCCCTTCTGGGTGCAGGTTAAGCCGGCCAGCCTTCCCTGCCGGAATGTAAGCCCGTCCATCCTGGTTTGGAACAGGAAGCTCCCGCCCCACGCTTCGATCTGGCGGCGCATGTCCGTAATCACGCCCCGCAAAAGGTCCGTCCCAATATGGGGCTTGGACTGGTAGCCGATTTCTTCCGGGGCGCCGTGGCGGATAAAAATATCTAAGGCTGCCTGGCTGCGCCCTTTTACGTCCTTTACCAAGGTATTCAGTTTCCCATCGGAAAAAGCCCCTGCGCCGCCTTCCCCAAACTGGATGTTTGATTCCGGGCTGAGCTGGTTCCCCTGCCAGAACATTTCCACATCCCTGGCCCGCTCCTTCATGCACTTGCCCCGTTCCAGGATGATGGGGGCATAGCCATGCTTTGCCAGCAGGTAGGCGCAGAACAGGCCTGCCGGCCCGCTGCCTACAACCACCGGCCTGTGGGGCAGGGGGAGTTCCCCGCTGGCTGGGAACTGGTAGGGGGTATCGCTGGCTAAGGACACATTTGGCCTGTCCCCTTTCTTTAGGATGCGGGATTCCTGTCCCACATCTGCGTCTATGGTGTAAACATAGCTAACCCTGTCTTTTTTGCGGGCGTCTATGGACTGTTTCCTGATTTTGTACCCTTTTACTGCCTGGGGCTTTACGCCCAGTGTTTTTGCAATTTTCCCTATCAATTGCCCCTCGGTATGGGGGATGGGTAGCTTTAACTGCTGTATCCTTATCATGCATTGCCCTCTTTCCTGTTGTAATCCCGGCGGTTCCCGCCTGCCTTGGATGCCCCGCATAGGCTGCCGCCGCCATCCCGGCCACGGATCCGCTTGTCCATGCCCACTGGAGGTTGTAGCCGCCGCACATCCCGTCAATGTCCATCACTTCCCCGGCAAAAAAAAGCCCCGGCACTAACTTGGATTCCATGGTGTCCGGGCAGATTTCATCGGTGTCTGCGCCCCCGGCGGTTACCTGCGCGCTGTCAAACCCCTTTGTCCCGGCAATGTCCACCAAAAGCTGCTGTGCACATGCAGCCAGCCGGGACAGCTCCTGCTTCCTGCAGGAGGCCGCCGGTTTCCCCAGCGGGATGCCGCTTTCCTTTAGGAGCACCCGGTTCAGCTTCTGGGGGAACAGACCAATAAGGGCTTCTTCTGCGGATTTCCCTTCCCCGTAGAGGATGAACCGCTCCTCCAAAAGCTGGACGGCCTGCTGCCTTGGAAGCCCGGGGAGGAAGTCCAGCCTTACCGATACCTGTTTCCCTTTGAGGAGCCCATAGGATGCATGGCGGCTGACCTGGAACACAGGGATCCCGGACACGCCAAATTCCGTAAGCTGCAGCTCCCCCAGATCTTCGGCGGCTTTTTTGCCGTCTATGTAAAGCATAACATTGCATTCTGCACGGGTTCCTGCAGCTTCTTTTAAAAATGGCTGTTTTCCCTGCAATTGGACCAAGGCTGGCACAAGCTCCGCCACATGGTGCCCAAACCCTAAAATATAGGGGAACCCGCTGCCGTCGCTGCCTGTTTTTTTTGCTGCTTTCCCCCCGGTGGCAAGGATGCAGGCCTTGCTTTGGAACAGCCCCTGCTTGGCGCGAAAGAGGAATGCCCCATGTTTTTTCTGGATGGAGCGGATGCCCACCCCACATTCCACCGTTACCCCAAGCCTGCGGCACTCCATCAGGAGCACCTCCAGCACGGAGGACGCCTGCCCGCTGGCCGGGTAATAATACCCGTCCCGCTTTGCCTTCCCATGGACGCCCAATTCCCGGAAGAACCGGAGGGTTTCCGGAACCCCGAACTGCCTAAGGGAGGGCAAGACAAAGGCAGGGTTCTTGCCTCTGTAATATGCAATGCCCTGCTTTTCATTGGTAAAATTACATTTTCCGTTCCCTGTCGCCAGAATCTTTTTCCCGGCTTTATCCATATGCTCTAAAATCAGGACCCTTGCCCCCTGCCTTGCTGCCTGGATTCCGGCAGTAAGGCCTGACGCGCCGGCCCCTACTATGATTACGTCAACTGTCTGATCCATATGCCCGCCCTGCCATTTTCCGATATTATAACACTCACAAACACAAGTTTCAAGTTCCAAGTGGGCTAACTTGTGTAATTTTCCAGAAAATTATAGAGCTGGGCTTCATTTTCAATGGGCTTCCCCTCCCGGATTTCTTCCTGCAGGTCTTGGGGCAGATCTGCCACTGAGATGTCCGTGGTGGAAAACAAATTTTTCCTGTCCCAGTGGTAAACTGCCACATAGCCGTCTTCCTCCAGCAGGACATATGCATAGGGCTCCACGGGCTTCATGCTCTCAGCAAGGCTTTGCGCAGCCCCGCCGGTTTCCTGCCGGGCCAAAAGCGCTTCATTCTGCTGCTGGAGCAGGACAATGCGTTCTTCATAAGTTTTCCAGCTTTTTTGGGAGCCGGCGAAAAAGCCTGCGCTTAAGCTTACGGCTGCGCTTAAGGTAATTCCCAGCAACAAGAAGCGAATACTACATTTTTTTTCCATGTCAAACTCCTTTTTTTGGTAGTATTTGCCGGATTTGATATTTTATACAAAAAATGGGAATTACGTTGCCGGTTCCCTGCTTTCTATGGTCACGGCTACTCTTTCTCCCGGCTGCTTGCCGATTTTGGCCCGGATATCCTTGCGTATGCCGATAATGTAGCAGATGCTGCCGTCCGCATGGGTGACGCCCATGTTGACGATGCTGCCGTCGTAAGGCTCCCCGTCGAAGGTGGCGTGGACTTTCACCCGCCCTTTGCCGAATTCCTCCCGGATGTCGTAGGGGAATATGACGTATGCCCCTCCCTTCCCCTGCGCTTCGTAAATCAGGGATTCATATTTGTAGGTTTTCTGCCCCATATGCCCTCCTTTCCCGCCGGATTTTGGCATATCCGGCATTCCATGTGTTAAGGCCAAAGGCCTCCTTCTGCCCCCTTATATAGGGTTAATACCCATACCTCTTTCTATACATGAAAAACATCCCAAAAGATAAAGCAAGCGCCATAAGCTCCGCCGCCGGCGTTGCCAGCCAGATTCCGGTTACCCCAAAAAACCGGGGCAGGACCAGCATTGCTGCCAGCATGAACACGAAAGACCTTGAAAATGCAAGGATGGCGGAAACAGCCCCATTGGACAGGGCGGTGAACATCCCGCTGGCAAAAATATTAAACCCAATGAAACACAGCGCAATGGTGCAGATACGGTTCCCGGCCACTGCAAGGCCGTACACAGGGTTGTCCGGGCGGGCAAAAATGGACACCAGTGGGTGCGTCAGGGCAAAGGATGCAAAAACCGTCACGGCTGAAATCACGGGCAAGCATGGTAGAAATAGCTGTCACAAGCTGGATGACTGGGGCAGTCAGGTTGATGGCTGACAACGCGTCCGTGCCAATGAAATTTGAAACAAACAGCCCGTCCACCATGGTGTAAAATGACATGAAAACTGTCATTGCGATGGTGGGGACGGCGAATTTTAAAATGTTTTTCAGGGTTACAGGTTTTCCATATACGTTTGTATCTTCCATAAGTCCTTCTCCTTCCTTGGGGATCAGCTTGGCTTTCCCCTTACGTTTCTTCCCTACATCTGGTATCATAAACCATACAGTAACTGTACGGTCAATAGGGAAACGGAAAGTTTTTAAGGAAGCTGTAAATTTCCATTGGACCTGTTTTTTCAGAAGGGAAATGGATGGTGAGATGGCTTAGGCGATACCGGGCAAGGGCAGCGCTGGTATCTGGCAGCAGGGGGAGTTCCCTGCCCCAGCAGGCATGATGCCCAATATGTCCCGGATAGATAAGATGGCGTCTGCCAATTGTCCTGTTTTGGCGGGGAACGGCGCGCATTCCGCGGCACCGCCCCCTGCCTGCAAATCTTTAAAATTCCTGGTATTCCACGCTGCCGTCGGAATAAGTGATTTCATAATACCCATGGGAAGCATCGTCGCAGTTATAAAAGGCTTTTTTCGATACTACGCTCCTTTCAGGGGCTGCGGGCGCTTCTGCTGGGGCTGGCGGCGCTTCTTCTTTTGTCCCTACGCTGACAACTTTCGTTACCGGCTCTTTTGTGATGGTTTCATTTTCCACTTCCCTGGACTCCTCGGCGCCGTCTACGTAAGTCACCTTGTAGGACACTTCTTTTGTGCCGTTCTGGCCTTCCGTGCTGACGCGCTCATCCCCTTTCGGGAGGGAGCTGTCATTCTGGTAGGTGGTTTCATACCCAATTTCCTCTGTTTCCACGACGGTTTCCACGGTTACCCGGTTCACAACAATTTCCATCCCGTCAGTGACGGCTTCGGACGCCGCCGGGGTTACCCGGTCGTTTTCACCCAGCGTAATCCCAAGCTCTGCCAGCGCGCCGCTGACAGTTGCTTCTTCTGTTTCATGCTCCTTGGTTTCCCCGTCGCATTGGACCTTTATGCTGTAGGAATAGGAAATCTTAAGCTCCATGCCGTCTGCCAGGTTTTCCTCCAGGCCGTGGTTAATATGCTGCTTCTCCCCAAGGGTGATGCCTTCCTGCTTCAGGAGGTCGCCGACTGTCCCACCGGCCATTATGACTTCCCTGGTTTTCCCATCGGCTGTCAGCTTGACGGTATGTTTCCTTAAAATTACAATTTCCTGTTCCTCTGAAATCTCTGTGTCAAGGGAGGGGGTTACTTCATCCCCTTCCTCCAGTGCAATTTCTGCTTCCCCAAGTATTTTTTCCACGGTACTTGGGACGGACGTTTCTATTTCTGTGACTGTCCCTCCGTCGTTGATCTTGACGGTGGCTTTCCCGCAGGCGCACAGCCCCAGCAGGAACAGCGCAGCCACCCCCAGCATTGCCATTTTTTTTATCTTTTTCATTTCTCTTATTCTCCTTGTTTTTCTAAGTGTCAGGCTGCCTATGGCAGCATCCCTTCTTCCCCTAACGTTTCCGTTTTAACCAGCTTGTAGAACCCCTGGTCTTCTGTCAGTATGCTGGCTTCTATGGGGAACTGGGGCAAATCCTCTTTTTTCAGGTAAGCCACATAGCCGTTTGTGCCGGTAAGGTATGCCTGGAAGCAGGCGCCATTGGCCTGTATGATAATGTCTGTTTCCTCATTCACCAGGGAGCTGTCCACTTCCCCGCTGATTTTATAATAGGCGGCGTCGTATTCCAGCGTCCCTATGCCGATGGTTGTGCCGGAGCCCACAGGCTCTGCATCCTGCGGGGTCTTTGCCGCCGGCGCAGGGATAATGGGCGGCATGTTGGTGAACTCGGCAAGGTTCCGCTCTACCTTCTCAAACACGACGGTGTCTGGGTGGTGCTCCGCCATCAGGGTTTCCAGCCCATAAGGGCTTTCTTTTGTGAAGCATGCCTTTTGAAACTGGCCTGCAAAGAAAGGGATCAGCGTGTTCCCGAAGGAATCCCGGAACATGAGCAGCGTGCCGCTGCCTGACGCCCCGGCTGTCTGGATCCATGGTTCCTCAACGTCCCCGGTGCCCTCCGTATAGGAATATCCATCCCCGATGCTGTACTTGTAGTCCAGTTCTTTTTCCCCATAAAAGGTGTAGAGCATCCGGTTCAGGTCGCCGTCCCTGTCCTTTGCCCGGGTGGCAGGGGCGTCCCCATAGTCCTCATGGGCATCCCCCAAGGCATCCATCATGCAGTTGTATGCCATGCGAGCCCCTTTCATATTCCAGTGGGAGTCCCGTTTCAGGTACAGCACTTCCTGTTCTTCCCGGAACATCCCAAGGAGGTCTGCATAAGTGACGCCCAGCTCCTGCAGTTTGGGCGCCAGCAGGTCTATGTTATGGGTGGGGTCTGCAATATGGGAGGCATAATATGGCATATGCTCCCCGTACAATGTGTTTTTATTGGGCGGGATTGCAAGGACAAAGCCTGCCCCCTGCCCTTCCACGTACTGCTGGGCAAGGGAAAGGTTATGGGCAAGGCTGTAAATCTGCCGCCCGTCCATCCTGCTGTGGCCCAGGTAGTCCCCCAGCGTAGAGGAGTAATACAGCCAGCCGTCTTTCCCATACGTTACGGAATCCACATTTGAAACGTGGAACAAGGAGCCCTGTATCTTCGCGTCCAAGTAGACCAGTTCGTTGCGGAACGCAAAACGCCCGTTAAAGTACTGTTCCAGCTCCTGAAAAAAATCTTGGTTCCAATGCCCGTCCTTTGCCTTCAGGCCCGGGAAAGTGGGCAGCGCCTTATTTTCCGTGCTGGCCGTTGTGGGGCGCACTGCCATCCCTGCAAAGGGCAGAAGGCAGGCCACAAGGCAGGCGGTTATGAATATTACATACTTTTTCAACTGAATCATTCCCTCCGTTCTGTCATGGCTTCCCCTAAAACCGGAAATAGATGAAGGGGTTATACGAGCCGCCGGAAAGGCGGATAATGCACCAAAGGAGCAGCACAAAGGCAGCCACGTACAGCGCTGCCTGCACAAAGTTTTCTTTTGGGGGCAGTTCCCCTTCCTGCTTTGCCGCCGCCCCAAGCTTTAAGGTAAGGGGGCGCAGCGGGGCACAGCCGATTATGGCTGCAGCCAGCATTACAAGGAAAAATGGCGTAAGCTGCTGGAAGTCAAAGGACAGGGATGCCGCCGAGAACGCAAAGCCAGTGAACATTTTCCCAATAAAGGCAATGGCTTCGCCGATGGTGTCTGCCCGGAAAATGACGAACCCTACCGTCACAACCAGCATGGTGTAGACATGCAGTATGGCGCGGGGCAGTTTTTTTATGGCTGGGACAGCCTCCTCAAGGAAGCTGAAGGCCCCATGGAACAGGCCCCATGCCACAAAGGTCCAGTTGGCCCCATGCCAGAGCCCCGTCAGGAAAAATACCAGCACCTTGTGGAATCCTGCCCGCACTGCCCCTTTCCGGTTTCCCCCAAGGGGGATGTACACATAGTCCTTAAACCATGAGGAAAGGGAAATATGCCAGCGCCGCCAAAATTCCTTGATGGTGGGTGAGCCGTAGGGGTGCTGGAAGTTCTCCCTGAAATGGAAGCCGAACATCTGCCCCAGCCCGATTGCCATGTCGCTGTACCCGCTGAAATCATAATAAATCTGCATGGTGTAGGCAATGGCGCCAATCCATGCGCCCAGGGCGTCCAAAGAGCCCGCCCCCTGCTGGAAGGCATGGTCTGCGGCCACGGCCATGGTATTCGCCACCAATATTTTCTTCGAAAGCCCGCAGATAAAGCGCCTTAAGCCAAGGGCGGTTTCTTTTAAAGTTACGCTGCGGCTGTCAATTTCAAGGGCAATGTCCCTGTATTTTACAATCGGCCCTGCAATTAGCTGCGGGAAAAAGGAGATGTACAGCAGCACTTTGCCGAAACTCCTCTGGGCAGCCACTTGCCCCCGGTACACGTCAATCACATAGGACATGGCTTGGAAGGTAAAAAACGAAATCCCGATCGGCAGCGCAATCTGCGGGACATCCAGGCTCAGATGCAGCGCGCTGCTGATGGTTGCGGCAAAAAACCCCATGTATTTAAACACGCCTAAAACCCCGATGTTGGCTGCCACGGCCACGGCCAGCACAGCTTTCCGGTTTGCCCGTTCCATCAGGAGCGCGCACAGGTAATTGAAAAAGGCGCTTGCCACCATCAGGAGCACGTAAACCGGTTCCCCAAATGCGTAAAAAAACAGGCTTGCTACAATCAGGAGCACATTCCGCAGGTTTGTGGAAGGGATTGCAGTATGCAGGCAAAAAACCACCGGGAAAAATATGCATAAAAATACCAATGAACTAAAAACCATTTTCTATTTATTCCTTTCGTTCCATCAAGGCATCACATGCTAAATTTTTATGCGCATCCATGGATGGCCAGCCCCAATGGCCCCTTTATAGTCCTGGTCTGTTGGGGTATTGTAGCTAAGGGCAAAGTAATTGTAGGCATGGTGCCATTTGCTCCATTCCGGGTCATAGACCAGCCCGTCAATCTCAGCCCATCCGTGGCCGCCGCTGTTGCAGCAGTATACTTCTTCACAGCCAATGGCCTTTGCCATGTATGCAAAAGCGGCGGCATAGCTGCAGCAGTTCCCGGCTCCGTTTACAAACATGTCATTTGCATAGACGACAGGCCAGTCCATGCCTTTGTAATGGGGGATCCTTGGGTTGATTTCACGGTAAGCCGTCTTCACGTAATCAAAGCAGGCCCTAAGCTTTTGCTCCCGTGACATGCTGTCGTTTGTAATGCGGGCGACAACTGCCTGCGCCCTTTGGAGGGTTGCCAGGGATTCCGGGCTCATCCCGGCCATTTCCTTCCCATTGACATATACCGTCTGTGCCGGGAGCGACAGCATCTTCCCTTCCTGGGTGCTATAATACGCCGTCCCAGCGTCCAGCGCTGCGTTGACTGGGGTGGATGCCCCTCCGCTGAGCAGGTGCATTTTATTTTCAGCATCCATATAATAGCCGGTATATACTTTCCCTTCCACATAGAGCGTCTGTCCCTGTAGCGTTAATGTCTTTTTGGACTTGTAGCTATAGTACTTGGTCCCAGCTTCCAGTATCCCAGTGGTTAAGGTGCATGTGCCTTTGTTTGCCCGGTACATTTTTTGGCTGCTGTCCATGTAATAGCCGGTATATGCTTTCCCTTTCACATATAAAGTCTTTTTTGATAATTTTAAGGTTTTTTTGGACTTGTAGCTATAGTACTTGGCCCCGGCCTTTACTGAGCCAGTTTTCAGGGAAGCCGTCCCTTTCTTGGCATAGTACATCTTCTTGCTGCTGTCCATGTAGTAGCCGGTATATGCTTTCCCTTTTACATATAAAGTCTTTTTTGATAATTTTAAGGTTTTTTTGGAGCTGTAATTATAGTACTTAGCCCCAGCTTTCACTGAGCCGGTTTTCAGGGAAGCCGTCCCTTTCTTGGCGTAGTACATCTTCTTGCTGCTGTCCATGTAGTAGCCGGTATATACTTTTCCCTTTACATACAGCGTCTTTTTTGCAAGCGTCAGCGTCTTTTTTTCATTGAAGCTGTAATACTTTGCGCCGGCCTTCACCGAACCAGTTTTCAGGGTGCGCGTCCCCTTTGTTACGCTGTACATTTTTTTGCTGCTGTCCATGTAGTAGCCGCTGTATACCTTCCCTTCCACATATAAGGCCTGTTTTGTGAGGGACAGGGATTTTTTTTCATTGAAGCTGTAATATGCGGTGCCAGCTTTCATCAAACCAGTTTTCAGGGCAGGCGCCCCTTTGCTGGAATGGTACATTTTATTTTCATGGTCTGTGTAATAACCGGAATATACTTTCCCTCCCACATACACAGTTAAGCTTTGGAAGGCCATTATTTTCGCCGCTTGGCTGCTATAGTATTCCGCCCCTGCCGCTACTGTGCCGGTCTGGGGTTCTACAAGGCCATTTGCGGCCTGGTATAATATCCCGTCGGCATCCATGTAATAGCCAGTGTAAGCTTTCCCTGCCACATACACAGCTAAGCCCTGGAAGGCCATTATTTTTGCCGTTTGGCAGTTATAATACTGGGTCCCTGTGCTGACAATGCCGGTTTTTGGTTCTGCCAGCCCGTTTGCAGCTTGGTATAATATCCCATCGGTGTCTATGTAATAGCCTGTATAAGCCTTTCCTTCCATATACATGGCCTTGCTTTGGAGCGCTTCCATTTTCGCCGTTTGGCAGTTGTAATACTGGGTCCCTGCCGCTACGGTACCGGTTTCTGGCGTTGGCTGCCCGTCTGCCACGGAGTAAAGTGCCCCGGCGTTGTCCATATAATAGCCGTTGTAGGGCACACCATCCTGATAAATGGTCCCATCTTCTTTTTGCTGTATGCCGGAAGGGGTTTCCTGCCCTTCCCTTGGCACTGCCCCGTCAAACAGTTCAGGCCTCCTCCCTGTCCCGTCAGGCAGCCCAGCTTCTGGATCTGCAGGGTCTGCTGTTTCTGACCCTGCGCCATCGGGCAAATCCAATTCTGCAGGGTTCGCTGTTTCTGATCCTGCGCCATCGGGCAAATCCAGTTCTGCAGGGTCCGCTGCCCCTGGCCTTTCCAGCTCCAGCGTTTTTGGGGTTTCTTCCTCTGTACCTGGTGTTTCTTCCCCGGCAGTGTTTTCTGCGTCTGTGTCTTCATTTTGGGCAGCCGCTTCCCCGGCAAAGCCGTCTTCCATGGCCTGCCTGTGGCCTGCGGCCTGTTCTCCTGCTGCTTCTGTGGCAAAAGCAGGGGACGCGTCAGCGGCAATCAGGCTTGCTGCCAGCAGGACTGCGCAGATGCGGGCTGCAATGTTCCTTTTCTTCATAAATTTTTCCTACCCTTTCCTTAGTTTTTCTTATAGGATTAGTACGCCAAAAGCACTTTTGGCGCCCTAATCTCATAGTATGATAGAAATTATATCATATTCTTGATATAAATCAACAATAAAAAATGGGGAAACTTAAGAATCTTATATTGTTGACAAGATACAACATTATGATATACTTTCGGAAGGGAATGAAAAACGGCAATATTGGACCGCCGAAGTAATATAAAAAGGAGGTTGGTTTACATGCCAGACACTATTTTAAGGCCTATTGGGACCCGGAGGTACCAGTTTGATTTTTGGGGTGATGAGAAGCTATATTCCATTTCTTTTGAGGGGGACATGCCGCCAGAGGAAATCCAGAAGATGCTTAAGGAGGTGCAGGCCCGCCCATACCGTGGCATGGCAGATGCTATCTGGGCATATCTGGAGCATGGCTGCCAGAAGCATGGGGGCTTTTTTTCCGCTGAAAGCCCTACAGACTTTGGCAGGGTTATGGGAACTGCGTCTTCCATCCTGCATTCCGGCACATGCCATGCATTGGACAGGATGGCAGGGGGTGCAGACTTTTACTATGCGGCTGCAGACTGCCAGCAAAATTGCGTAGATGGGAGCTGCAGGGGCTGCTACCTTGCGGTAAGGAGGATGCCTGATTGGGATGGAGGGATCCGGTACCATGTGGTTGGGCAGACGTTTTCTTCTGGGAAGCACGGGCTGGATGAGCACGGGCTTTTTGCTGTCCGGGCAGGAGGAAAAGGTGGGCGGCTGCATGACATGGACCGGGCAGAGGGGGAACTGGTCCTGCCCTCCATTGGATGTGTGGATGTAGCTGCCCTGCTGCTGGGCATTGATGGGATAAAAACCAGGGAACAGGCAAGGAAGGCTGCGGAAAAATAGCAGGAATATTATGGTTTTGCAAAATGGGGATAGCCTATTCCATTTCGCAGGCGGAAGCTATATAATGGGATTAGTGAAAAACATAAATCTATTTGCAGGAGCATGGGACGCCATGGCTAATCAATCAGGGATGGGGAAAGGTTTCGCATGAGAAAATATAAAATTTACAAGCATATCGGAATGTTGTCCCAACCAAATAACGGCTGGGCCAAGGAACTGAATTATATATCATGGGACAACCGGGAGCCTGTGTATGATATACGGACATGGAATATGGAACATACAAAATATGGGAAAGGAGTAACCATTACAGCAAGGCAAATGGCTGCGCTGAAAAAGCTTTTAAATGAAATAATGGTATTCTGATTCCAATGTATTCCCGGGGCAATGTACCCACAGGGTGCTAACCAGGCAGCCGCGTTTGGGCGGAGATCTGGCGGATGCTGCGGGGCAAATTTACCCGTTATGCCCCCAGCTACCCGCCCTGTTATTGAGGACATAGGCCCTGTATGGCGCAACCTTCCCTAATTCAGGCATCGGGAAATCATGGTCCAGTACTTTGCAGGGATTTTTTATTTGGTGGGTATTAACCTTAAAATTTCATTGAAAGAAATTTAACCAATAAACTATATTGCTCACAGAGAAAAAATCTTTGCCATCAAATAAACAACAATAAAAGCTATTGCTGCACTTCCAAACATATATAGTACAGTTTGATATGGACGTTTCCCGATTTCCTGTTGTTCCTCTATCTCATCTAATCTCCTTCCTTCCGTAAAAGCAACGATTTCTTTATAGGTTGAAAGATGGTTTTCTTTCTTGACTTTATCCGCTTTAAATGCAAAATATAGTGCGATAGCATACACCCCACTCCACGGAATCAGCCCATACCAGTCCATGAACGCTAGAAACGGAACTAATGTAATGACTGTTAGAATCAAAAACACAGCATATATACCGCCAATTTTATTGAATTTTTTAATTTCTGTTTCCTTGATTTCATTTTTCATAATTTCAACATCTCCTTTCATTAGTTGGTCAAGAGATACGTTGAATACAGAACTTAGCAGTAATACGCTATGAATATCTGGATAGTTTTTCCCCGTTTCCCAATTAGAAACGGTTTGTCTGCTCACATAGACCTTTTCTGCAAGTTCTTCTTGGGAAATCCCCATATTACTGCGATATTTTTTTATTTGTGCGCCAACTTCCAACTTTCTTCCTCCTTTCTTCGTTTGTCGATTGAATAGTATCCCTGAACCACCAGAATCTTATCATTCAACAAACCCAGCTTCTACCAAAAGAATTTGACTTTAGCCAAAATCCCTATGTCAAATCCTTTTGACATAGGGATTTATCTACGTTTACAACGAAATTAAACACCATAATACTTTTTAATCGCATATGCAACATATTCAGAACAACCGTTTCCAAATTGGCTGTCCGTAGCTTCCGCCAACTTCTGTTTTTGCAAATACTCACTTGCTAAATCCAAAAGTATGCTTCTGGCATTGTCAAGTTTAAACATCTCCTTATAATTTTCCGCAAGCTGCTCGACTGCTTCTTTTTCTACATTAGCGTCACCAGTTTCTTTTGCCGCCATAAACTTTTTATATATTTCAGTATTTTTGTCCTGCTCCTGCTTAAATTCCTTAACATCACCAGTTGACTGCATAATAGCTTCCATTGCTTTTTCTTTACTGCCATACCATTTAAAAACATCTGCGATGGCTTGTTCATTTGAAAAGCCTGCTGCTAAATATTCCCGATATTTTTCTTCGCTCCCATATTTCTGTATCTGCTGTTTCAGTGATTCTTTTGACATACATCCAAACATATGGTCTAAAATTTCCTGAATCTCTTCGTTACTAAATGCTTTAAAACTCATAGTATTAACTCCTTTCATCACGTCTGATATTAACTCAATAATCCCATTTAGCCGATTTCGCTTTTGCTCCAATAAATTCTTTTGAGTTAATAAAGCCTGTTCTTTATCGTAATTAGGACTGTCCATTATTTTCTTTATGTCTTCCAATGGTATCTCTAATTCTTTAAAGAACATAATTTCCTGCAATCTTTCTAATGCTTTGCTGTCGTATAAGCGGTATCCTGCATCTGACAATTCCGTTGGCTTTAATAAGCCAATCTCATCATAATATCTTAACGTTCTTATGCTTACTCCGCTTATCTCTGACACGTCTTTGACTGTTTTCATTATTTCCTCCTTCCAACCTTATCCTAAACCGTTACGCTACGAGAGAGTCAATACACAAATTTATCTTTTGTTCCCGCGGGCAATGAGCCAAGCAGCCGCGCTTGCGCGGATATTTGGCGAATGCCGTGAGGGTAAGTGCCCTGCGGGTACAAATACCCCGCCCCTTGGGGCGGAAAGAACAAGCCAGGTCATGACCCGTAGCTTGCTGCGAGGTATTTGACTGATATAAAAATTATTTTTTATTATATCAAGATTTTAACCCCATATATATCTAAAAAGCAACAAAGATTTCTCCCCGCCGCTTTTGGTTTACGATACATAAATAATTTCCTCGTTCACACTCTCCCCCGCCCAAGCCCTTATGTTATTAAGGCGTTGTACCCATTCTAAGGCATTTTCTTCCTTTAGGCGTTCCGTTATGCCCTGTGTCTGTTTCATGCTTTCTATGAGACGATATTACTCCGGCGGTTAAATATTGATGTTTTTACTTGCCTAAATTTTCATTTGCCGTGTTGTCATCCGTTGACGCAGCCCCGCTACGCCGCCTTCTTCCGCCTTGCAGATGGAAATTTATTCTGCGTAAAATTCGTCGGCATTTAACCGCCGGAGTAATAAATCTTTTCACTTTGTATTTTTCAATGTTAAGTTCATCATGGGTGATCGGCTTGGTTATCCTACCCTTGCGGATAATATAATGTCAGCCGCTAAACCAACTTTATACAAAAGGGGACAATGCTCATGTCCTGTGCCTGACCCCCTACATCAATTTTGGATTATCTTTAAGAAAAACATCACAGGCCCTCAAAGAGCTTTGCTTGCCTTTCTTCAAGCGAAAAACCATATCAGCTTGCTTTGCAAGGTCATTAGAATGAGTAACAATAATGACGCACTTATTCATCTGATGGGCACAATTTTTTAAAACTTCTGTTATTTCGGCAGCAGTATCCTCGTCCAAATTTCCTGTTGGTTCGTCAGCCAAAATAATAGGTGTGTCTGATGCCAATGTACGGGCGATTGCAACACGCTGCTGCTGTCCGCCTGATAATTTCATTACATTGCGTTTCGCTTCATCTTCAGTTAATCCAAGTTGTTTTAACACCAGAAGGGCATCCTGCTTTGCAGTCAGCTTTACATTTTCAACAGGTGTCATATAGTCAATGAGATTATAACTTTGAAATATAAGTGAAACATGATTGCGTCTATGGTATTCAAGTGTATGCTCTGAAATATCTACACCATCAAATAAAATTTCACCTTTTTGCGGTACATCAAGCCCGCCAAGCAGTGATAACAAAGTAGTCTTTCCAGAGCCAGACACTCCAAGAATGGCATACATTTTTCCTGTTTCAAACACGGCATTGACCGCTGTCAATATTCTTTTGCTTTTGTCATAAGAGTAAGATACATCTTTAATTTCAAATACAGACATTTGTAAAAACTCCTTTCTTTAACCCATTTTTGATAAAATTTCTCTTGGCTTCAAACGCATTACCGTACCCGATGAGAGAATTACTGAAACCGTAATGATTGCAAAACCAATCAAATATAGATGCAGCATATCGAAAATATCAACTGAAATGTGGATTTGCTCTGTTTTTGCAATATCATCTGATACCTCTGCTTCGGGCGGCATTATGTTCTGTTCATCATTTTGTGGTGTAGAAATCTCACGATCATCCTTTAGTGTGACTTGAACATCATCCAACGAAAGACTATAATTGTCCTTTGTGTCCCAAACTACATCTTTGTCATTGCTTAAATTTTCTCCACTTGGCGGGATTTCAATTAGTTTGTCTGCCAGTTGATTTGCAACCGCATTACCCATAAAGAAAGATAAACCAAAAGCGATTATGGCAATCATAAAAACTTCTGCCAAATATTGACTAACGATTTTACCTTTTCCAATGCCGAGAGAAAGGAATACTCCTGTTTCATGGATACGGCTTCTTCCCCACATGGTAAGTATTAAGGCAAGAATTATTCCGCTGACCAATGCAATAACCAAAATAATTGCTCTAACCAAGGATTGTAGCTTTTCGAGTGGAGCAGCAGCTTCTTGATACTCTGTATTGTCGGTAGTAAGCGTAAACGCCTGCCAATCAATTTCAGGATTTTCCCTTATTTCTTTCACAATTTTTTCAAGGTTTGCGGGGTCGTCGACCAAAAACTTTGCCGAAATATAGCCTACGGGTGTATCTCTGAAAAGTTCTTGCAACGTATAGTAATCAACAAAAATCTGATTTTCTATTTTTTCGTAGGTAGGTATATTTTCAAATGCAGAGTCGGGTTTAAGGATTTCATAAAATCCGATAATTTTTATTTCAACTTTACAATCCGCCGTTATCGAAAAGGTGTCTCCGATTTTCAAGCCGTTTTTATCTGCTAATTCTTTGCTTATTATGGCTGAATACTTTTCGGCATTCGTAATATGCTTTCCCTCAATTAGTTGTAATTTCTGTGATGTAAAAAAAGCATTGGTTTCACTTGAATAAACAGTTCTTGCGTATGCGGAATCATTTAATTCGCCTTTTAACGGGACATTTCCCTTAAATATTTCAAGATTAGGCTGAACATTGCTTTGCGTGTCTGCATCACAACTTTTTATACCGTCCATCTGCAAAATTAAATCAATCATTTCCTGTGTCAAAGGACGCTCCGTGTATAATGTCACGCCACCCTCATCATCATTGATTGTCTTAAAATATGGGTTACTTTCAGAAAATTCGGGCAATAGTTCAAATGTTCCTCCCATTGTTTGCCGCAGCTTTTTCTGTTCTAACCGTGCAGCCCTTTCAATCGAAATTCCAGACAGCACAAAGGTTGCCATAATAAGAAGGACGAAAAAAAGCAATATACTTTTTCCCTTTTTTCTTGTGACGTATAAAAATGCTCTCTTAATTGTACTCATTCTATTACCTCCGTTTTCTGATGTTAATTTTAGTGAACGGCTATATCATAATCTCCCAATATGGAACCAGTATGAAATGTGTGTGAAATTCAAAAGTTCTTTAATCAAAAAAGCTCCCCGACTGTTGGAGAGCTTCTTCAGCGTGATAGGCTATTTTAAATTGATAATAAATCTCATTCCTTGTGGATGTTTCATGGGAATAAATGAATATGAAATATCCATTGCATGAAACAAAGTTGCGACAATGTAAAGTCCAAGCCCATTTCCGCCATTATCACGGTTTCGGGAAAAATCTGGACGATAAAACGGCTCAAATAAATGTCGTAATATTTCATCAGATATAGGCTGGCATTCGTTTTCTATAATAAGATTTTTTTCATCAAAATATACATAAATTGTTTTGCACGTTTCTGTATATGCTACCGCATTGGAAAGAATATTGGAAATAGCTTTTTCAAACAAATGCTGTGGCAGAACTGCCGTTAAATTATCAAACAATTCCAGTCTGAATACAATACCCTTCGCCTTTGCAATCAACATATATGGTTCGCATAAGGCAGAAACCACTTCTGATAAATTAGTTTGTACCGCTGTTTCCTTTTCGGATGATATGTTTAGCCGTGAAGTTTCAAGAATATCATGTATCATATCAGCAAGATATTCCGTCATTTCTTTACATTCTGGCAAATAAGTATCATAGTCTTTATATTTTCCAATGCCAAGTATCATATTTTCTAAAGTAGCATTTAAAGCCGTAACAGGCGTTTTTAATTCGTGCGAGGCAATCCGCAAAAAATCAACTTTTGATTTTTCGCTTTCGCTTACATATTGTTTTTCAACTTCAAGATTATGAATTGCTGACAGCAGGCTTTGATACAAATAGTTTATGTTATCTGCCAACGCACCGATTTCATCTTTTGAGCTAATAGTACAAACAGCATTTTTCTCCATTTGTGCCATTTGTTTTGTTGCCATATTGATGTGCTTAATTGGAACGGTTATTTTTCTGGAAAACCAGAAAGAGCAAACTATGGAAATAATAATACAGCAAACAAGAGATACTGGCAGGGCATCTGCGATTGTCTGCTTAACATAGGGTGTTACATTAACATCTGTGCTGAAAGATATTTGCTCACTTGCCTTAATCGTAACATCCATAATTTCGTGTGGAATGAATAAGTAAAGCAAAAGATGGGCAACTCCAACAATAAAGAGCATCAATCCTAATGTATATATAAAAGTCTTTGGAAATATCTTTATTTTCTTCATGTATTCACCTCATACTTGTAACCTATACCTTTAACAGTAACGATACATTCAAGCCGTAGTTTCTTTCGCAAATTTTTAATATAAGTATCTATTGTCCTGTCAATAATAGGATAACTATCCCCCCATAAATCATCAAGTATTTGAGTGCGGGTAAGAACCAATCCTTTATGTTCCACAAGCAACCTTAGCAAATCTATTTCTTTTGGGGTAATATCAATTTTTCCATTACTATCCTTTGCAGAATAACCAGAGAAATCCACAATTACATCACCAAATGCTATTGTATTAGGCAATATCCCTTTTCCACTTCTTCTTAAAAGAGCTGTAATACGCCGCCCCAATAAAACCATAGAAAAGGGCTTTGTGATATAGTCATCCGCTTGTTCATCAAAACTTGTAACTTGGGTATATTCATCTTCAATCGCTGTTAGCATAAGTACAGGAACAGAGCTTTTTTGCCTTATTTCATGCAAAACGGAAAGCCCCGATATTTTAGGGAGCATAATATCAAGCACAATTAAGTCTATATTGCATTCATCAAAAGATTGTAATGCAGCAGCACCATCATACGCTGATATTAGCATATGCCCTGCTGATTTTAGATACTCGCATATTGCTTCGTTTGTTTTTCGGTCATCCTCAACAATGAGTAATGTCGCCATATAAATCACCTCTGTTTAAGCATATCATACCAATGTGGAATGGGTGTGAAATCATATTACTATTATGCTTTTATATAGTCAAGACATATTAAAAACCCGACTGTGCTTGGAGAAAAAATATCTGAAATAACAAACTCCTTAAAACTATTCAGTCTGAAAATATCAATCTTCGGCAGGATTTGGGGACTCTTTCCCAAAACATTCTATAACCTGTTTGTCTTTTCCAACAACATAACCGCTTCCTCCTCTCCCTTTTACATCTTCAACCATGCTTACAATCAAAATCGGATTTTCCTCTGTTTTCTCTGCTGTAAAAATGGCAAACCATCCCAGTTCCGTACCGGAGGTATCCTCTTTCGATACCTTGATTTCTGCTGTCCCGGTTTTCCCTGCCAGCAGAATATCTTCCCTGTGTGCCGCATAGCCCGTTCCGTGAGAGTCATTGATAACCTTTTTCATTCCCTCCAATACAAGATTCGTTGTGTTTTCAGAAAAAGCGTTAGGAATCCAGTATTCCGGATCTGCGTTTGGGAGATAAACAAAATACGGTTTTATTACATTCCCTTTATTGCAAAAGGCTGTATAGAGACATGCCATGTGGAGCGGATTTACCAGAATCTGCCCCTGCCCATATCCGCTGTCTGCCAGTTGTATCTCCGTTTCAATATTTTCCGTGTTGGAATACTGTGATTTTGACATTACAACTTCAAAAGGCATTTCTTCCTGAAACCCCAGTTTCAACAGGGAATTTTTCATTTCCTCTGCACCGATTTTTAATGCCGCTTTTGCGAAATAGATGTTATCTGAATAGATCAGGGCATTTTCCAAAACAACCGGATCATACGCATGGAGTGTCGTTACATGGTAGGAACCCCATGAAGCATCCTTTTGCCAGCTTAACCCTACGTTTCCATAGTCCTCATTTGGATTGATGGCTCCGGATTCCAGACCGATTGCCGCAGTGATTGGCTTAAAAGTGGAACCCGGACACCATACCTGCCGGAAACGGTTATACATTGGTTTGTTTTCATCCTCATTCAATGCTGCCCATTTCTCACTGGATAATCCCATAATAAAGTCGTTATTGTCATAAGAGGGTGTGCTTACCAATGCCAGCACTTCCCCTGTGTACGGATTCATCGCTACTGAACAGCTTTTATCACTCCGAAATTGTTCATATAAAACATTTTGAAGTTCTGAATCTATTGTCAGTTTTATGTCTTTCCCATTTTCTACGATACGGCAGGCAAGCTCCTCTTTTTCGTTCCCATCCGAATCCACAATATAAATGCGACACCCGTTCTGCCCCCTTAATTCTTTCTCAAACAATCCCTCTGCTCCGCTTCTTCCAATCACACTGTTCGCCGTATAACCGTCTCCTGCGTGTTTTTCCAAATCCTCCGCTGTCACATTCTGAACATAACCAACCAGATGCGCCGCCGCATCTTTTAAGGGATATGATCTCACTTCCGTATCAGAAATCATAACCCCTGGTATCTCCAATAGCCGCTGTTGCCTTTCATACTCCTTTAACGCTTCTTCATCCGGCTCTAATGACATCAATTCTATTTCTTCCACTTTTCGCAAGGTTTTGACCGGGACAAAGGAATCCTCTTTTACCCACTTTGCCGATAATTTCTTTTCTATTTCCTCCGATTCTATTCCCAGCAGCTCCGCTATCTGTTCTATTACACTATCCTTATTTTCCAGTTTTCCCGGCACAATTCCCACAGAAGACGCAACACCCGGCCCTGCAAGGATACGGTCGTTTCTGTCTAATATTTCTCCCCTTTTGGCCTGTATGGTAGAAACCCTTACTCTGTCCGTGGAGGATAGTCCCGGATAGATCAGGGAGTCACTCCACGCCAGCTTGTAACCATCTTCTCCTTTCAGGAAAAATGCCTCATTTTCAAAGCTGATATTTCCCGCAGCAGTATCAAACGCTGTCTGGTAATGCACCACGTTTCTTTCCTCTTTATCGCCGAATGGCATAGAGGGATACCCGGAGGGTGTTTCTGCATCGTAAGAGATAATTGTGGTTGTTATGTTATGTACTTCTATCCCCTCATAGATAGCTGAATTGCGCTTTATAAAATCCTCCTCGCTGATCTGTCCAGATGCATCCACGTCAAGCATTCGATACATTTCCTTATAATTCTGCTCTGAAATGTGATTCATATATGTGAGAAGCAATTCATCCGGTTTGGTCAGATTGCTTCCCGTTTTAGTTAAAATCAGCATATATACTGCCATACCAAGTGTAATTGCTCCCATAATGCCTGCAATAAGCAGCAAAACCTTTTTCGTTCTTTTTCTTCTGCGTCTGCTTTTCTTTTTCACCATGAACTTTCCTCCAAATTGAAACCACTTTAGCATTAAATATTACTTGTGTAAGATTTTATAATAAAAAAATTGATATGCCTTGATAAAATATTACATCAGTAAGATTTATAAGTCAAGTAAAATAAAAAATTCTTTGAGCATTTGCCCTTCTACAAAAGTTTTCTATCACATAATGCTCCTAATTAACTTCTCAAATAAAGGAATCCAAGCTGGAACTGGCTGCATCCATGATAGGGCATGTAATGCCTGTATTCCATGAAAAGAAAAATACCATCATCCCCTGCGGCAGATGGTATTCCTCCATAATCGCCTGTGCGATCGCTGCTCCTTTTGTGTTCTGTCTGTTCCTTCGTGCCATAAGTGTTGTACCCATCCTTTTCTTCATCCTTTCAGTCTGGCACACCTTATACAGAAAAATAAAGTGTGCATTTAGATTTACTGTATTTCTAACTTACACACTTTATTTTACGCTCCCAAAACATTCTATTACTCCGGCGGTTAAATGCCGACGAATTTTACGCGGAATAAATTTCCATCTGCAAGGCGGAATAAGGCGGCGTAGCGGGGCTACGTCAACGGATGGCAACGCGGCAAATGGAAATTTAGGCAAGTAAAAACGTCGATATTTAACCGCCGGAGTAATAACTTTTAGGGGCAAACTCAATTTTTAAATCCATCCCCATGCTATCAGCAATCATCTTTAATGTATTCAATGATGGGTTTGCAGCAGCCCTCTCTATTTTACTTATATCTGGCCTGATATATGCCTGTTGCCTCTGATAACTGTTTTGTGTCATGCCAACCCATTAAAACTTCTCCACCATGCAGCAGGAACTATCTTTTTCCCCTCCTCTCCCCCTCAAAATTTCTTTTCCCATCTTCCCCATATTAAAAAAATATAAAAAAGAAAAAATCGGTATTGATTTCTTTTATCATATGGCACAAATGTCACAGAAATGTCCGAGCCTATCATCCGGTCAGCTTTAAAACGACCTGAATTGTTACAAAGCTCGGACATTTCAAAATTTTTAGCCAGTATCCATGTGTTACTGCTGCAGCTTTATGGTATCCACAATGGACAGCTGCCCGATTCTTTTGATTGGCTGCCGGATCGCCAACGCCGCAGATCCAAAACATAACACGACGATCAGCAGCAGAGAGGCAACTGGAAGCTGCCAGGTCGTTCCCCATTTATCTGCAATCAGGAACTGGAACATCATCTTATTCAATGGTAAGCCCAAGACACATCCGGTGACACATCCTAATACTGCATAGGTGGCTGCCTCTGCAGCAATCATCTTGTAGAGCTGCCCGGCTCCCATCCCAATGGAGCGCATTACGCCATACTGTCTGGTCCTTGCCGCCACGCTGGCATTCATACTGTTAAAGATATTGAATATGGTAATCAGCGCAATAATGAGCAGAAACCCATAAATAAACACCGCACCTGTATAATAGGAACTCTGGGATTCCGAATTTGACAGCCGTTTATCTGCAATGGAAATGTCAGATGGAAGCAGGCTCCGTATTGCCGATACTGTCTCATCTGTACTGCTGCCTGCAAGCTGTATATCCACAGCCGTATAGCCTAACCCGCCAATGCTCTCTGTAAACAGCTGTTCTGAGCATATGATGTATCCAAGGCTTCCCGCTTCACTTGATGCATTTGTAGAAGAAAGGACTCCCGCAATCCTCACCTGTTTCTCCCCCAAAGGCGTATGGAGCGTCACGGTGTCCCCGGCCTTCCATTGCATGCCATCCCGGTAGGACACTAAGATATCCCCGGTTCCTTGCGAAACCGCATTGATATTTCCCTCGTTCAGTTCCTCTTTTGCCCATTTGAACTGATTTTCTTCATAGGAAACCAGCGTGGCCGTTCCGTTTTCGGTATCGGAGGAAACAGATAAGCCGCCGTATTCCATTCTGCCAAAAGCACGCTTCACACCATTGACAGCTTCGATTTCTTCTATTACAGAAATTTCCAGCCCTGCAGCGGCTGTCACAGATACATCCCCCGACCACGGGGCTAATGCAGGCATAGCCTGGCCCAGGAATACGACCAGCACCTGGAAAGCAAGGAAAAGCATGATGCTGATGGCAAAAGAACAGGTCATCAGGAATAAATTCTTTTTTCCAGACAACGCATGGAACATGCCCATGCCTGTCTCCACATGGAACAGCTTTGTATTCGCCGCACGCTTATTCTGCGTCAGCTGGGAACCTCCGCTGATTGCCGTAACAGGCGAAACCCTGGAAGCTTTTTTCGCCGGGGAAAGAGAAGCAAGGAGGACGCTCAGGAAGCCCACCACACTCCCTGCCAATATACCGGCGATACTGAATTCAAATAACGGAACCTCTGAAAACCGGTCTCCGCTGATGGAGCCCAGTAACAGGCAGGCAGCCCATGTCACAGCCTGGCCCGCCAGCAGGCCAATGGGAACGCCCTTTGCGCTTTTCTTAAGCCCCTGCAGGATCACAAAATGCTTTACCTGTTTCCTGGATGCCCCCAGACAGCGCAGCAGCCCATAAAATTGTGTCCTCTCCAATACATTGGTGTTAAAGCTTGCGGAGATCATTACCGTTCCCGCAATCAAAACAAGGAAAACCAGGATCGCAGCGATCAGATAGAGCGCCTGCATGATATTGCTCTCGCTTTGTCCCATCAGGCCCAATAAAGCGGTATTTTCTGAGATCTGGCCGTCAGAAAGGCCAAACTGGCTCTTGATTTCCTTTATGGCCTCCTGAATATGGGCGCCGCTCTTAAACTGGATGCGGTAGGTGGTGCCGTCTGCCGCATTTTCATCTGCAATGGCGAGGAAGCCCTCCTCGCAGAGCGCCATCCCGCAGATATCCGCTTTCAGCATGGAACCCATATCCGCAAGGGTTCCGGTAATCCGGTACTGTTTTTGTGAGCCGTCTGGAACCGTAACCGTCACATAATCGCCAATGGACAGACCCAGCTGCCCCATGGCGTTTTCATTCAGCAGCGCCTCATCCGGCAGGGAAGGATATGCCCCGGCCGTCATATCCATTTCAGTCAGGGATTCCATGGTTTCTTCATTTGCCCCCACAAAACTGACGGCTTTGCCGGATAACCTTCCCGTACTGCCCTGATAAACCCATCCTGATAAAGCCATGTCAACCCTTGCCGATACCAGTTCTGCCGTCTCTGCCTCCACATCATGGAGCGCCACATGGTATTCGCCATTGGTTTTAATAAAATAATTCTTCTGGGAGCGCATCGCCATATCCGCCATACTGAAAATCGCCATTACAAGGCATACCGAAAGCGTGATGCACAGCACAGAGATCCTGTTATTTTTGCGGTGAACCCTTTCATACTGGGGTATCAGTCCAAGATAACTTCTCATCTCGCCGCCACCCCCAAATCTTTCAGCCTGCCGTCCGTCATGCGCAGTACCCGGTCCGTTGCATCCGCATGGTTTTCATTGTGGGTGATCATCAGGATTGTCTGCCTGTACTGAGCCGACATGGATTTTAAGAGGGTAATGACCTCCTGGCTGTTCTTAGAATCCAGGTTCCCGGTAGGCTCATCCGCCATGATGATGGCAGGACGGGCCGCCAGCGCCCTCCCGATTGCCACCCTCTGCTGCTGGCCTCCGCTTAGCTCACTGGGGAGGTGCTTCCTGCGCTCCTTTAATCCCAGAATCTCCAGCAGTTCCTCCACATACTTCTGGTCCGGCTTCTGGTAGTCCAGAAGCAATGGGAATGTAATGTTCTGTTCTACATTCAGTTCCGGGATCAGGTTAAAGGACTGGAAGATAAATCCGATATTTTGGCGGCGGAACACCGTGAGCTTCTTTTCGGGCATGGAAAAAATGTCCTTGCCATCAATCAGCACTTTTCCAGATGTCGGGTTATCCAAAGCCCCCACCACATTTAAAAGCGTACTTTTCCCGGAACCGGACTCGCCTACGATTGCGATAAATTCCCCTTTGCCCACGGAGAAGGAAACATGATCCAGCGCCCGGACTTCCGCTTCCCCTTTTCCATAGGTCTTGCATAGATTCTGTACTTCAAGAATATTCATATTCATTACCTGCCTTTCGGGAATTATCTTACCCGATGGGTCTTACTTTCACATGAATTTCATCTTACTCTTTTGTAAGATGAAAAAAACTTAAAACGAATCTACTGCCCTGCCCGACCTTGCTGGTTACGGAAATCGTCCCCTGATGGGCCTCCACAATGGACTTGGCAAGCGGCAGGCCCAGACCGATTCCATGGGTATCCTGGGAAAAACGGCTCCGGTAAAACCGTTTGAAGATATTATGGATATCCTCCTGGTGGATCCCTGTTCCGTTGTCTTCCACTACAATGTTTGTAAGAAGGGGCGTCCTCTCCCAGCTGATCGCTACTTTCCCGCCCCTCTGGGTATGCTCCAGCGCATTTTTTACCACATTCCCCAAAGCTTCCGACATCCAAAGGGCATCGCAGTAAAGGGAAACATCGCTGCTCCCGGATAACACAATTTCTTTCGCTTCCTGGGCCGCCAACATCTCAAAGCGTTCCGTCACATCCTTAAGGAGCATTTCCATGTTTTCCTCCGCCTTTTCCATCCTGACCGTGCCCGCGTCCAGCCTGGCTATTTTTAAGAGCATATAGACCACATCTTCCACCCTGCGTATTTCCCGCAGGGATTTCTGGCTGAATGCATGGATGGTCTCCCTGTCCGTACCCTCCTGCGCCATAATCTCATCATACATCTTAAGCGCTGCCAGGGGCGTCTTTAACTGGTGGGAAACATCTGAGATCATACCCTGCAGAAATTCGCGCGTCTGTTTTTCATGTTCTGCCTGGGCAGAGAGGATAGAGGCAAGCTCATTGATCCTGTGGAACAGGCTGTACCAGTCCCCGGTTTCCTCGCTGTCGATCCTCTGTCCCGTATCCCCTGAAAGGAACCGGGTGATCACAGCATCTGCCTTTGCTATCGCTTTGTTTTGTTTCCGGATGTAAATCCAGACTGTCAAAAAAACGGCCAAAAAAACGCAAAAAAACATACCTCCGAACCAGGCGGCGGTATGCTTTCGGTAAGCATATACGGCAGGAATCAGTCTGGGATCTGCATTTCCATGGTAGCCCGCTTCCTTAAGGATCCGCCTTCCGGCCTCCAGGTCAGAGTCCGTTTTGTCTTTCGTAAACGCGGCTGCCACATTTGTGTCCAGGTGGTTGACCAGATACCCTGCCGTCCCATAATCATGCTCCACCATTGTTTTCTGGTAATCATTCGCCATATAGGATAAAAGGACCGTGAAACCTGCTGCCGCAGCCAGCCAGATAGCAAGCAGGCAGCACAGCATCCTCCTTGTTTCTTTTCCCATTGTTTTCATCTTCCATCACTCCCCGGCCCATTTATAGCCAAACCCAATTTCCGTCAGAAGCTTTGTGGGGGAATTCGGGTCATCTTCAATCTTCCTCCTCAGCCTGCGTATATAGACGGAAAGGGTATTGTCATCCACATAGCTGCCGTTCCCATCCCAAAGGCGGTCTAAGATCAGTTCCCTTGGCAGGATGCGGCCTGGATTCTTCAAAAACAGGCAGAGCAGCTTATATTCCACCAATGTTAAAGGGATCTCCGTTTCCCCTTTCCGGCAGGTCCGCTCAGACAGGTCAATCCGGATCCCATCGGATTCCAGAATCGTATCACTCTTATGAAATTGCTGCCCCGAACGGCGCAGCAATGCGTTGATCCTTGAAAGGACCTCCCCCAATTTAAAGGGTTTGGTAATGTAATCATCCCCGCCCATGTCCAGCCCTTTTACAATGCTGATCTCTTCATCCGAAGCTGTCAGGAATATGATCGGGACAGCAGAGGTCTTTCTTACTTCCTTACAGATATCAAAGCCTGTCCCGTCTGGCAGCGTAACATCCAGCAGCAGAAGGCCATACTGGCCTGCCCGGAAGAATTGATATGCTTCCATTACAGTACGGGCATTATCTACCAAAAAACCATTTTTCTCAAGTGTGTATTTCAGGCCTTCAATCAGGCTTAAATCATCTTCTACATATAATATCTTTTTTTCATTCATCTTTTTTTCATTCATTTGTTATCCATCACTCCGGATGCCTCCGACATATACCTTGACGGACGGAGTCCGCCCGTCCGAACGGGTCTGCATTCACGAGTGCCCTTTGGGTATAAAAAGTAAAATTGCAATTTCCACAGCCAGCAGAACCAGCAGGACATACAACAATACCGGCCAGACCGAGACGGCTCCCGCAAGCAGTAGCATAACCACTGGAACCACATATTTCCGAGGATGGTGCCACAGGTCGCTTTCAATCTTCCAGCCCTGGATGGGATAAAACCATTCCAGCAGCACAGACAGCACTGCACTCTGCATGGCAAAGAAAACAGCCCCGGCAATCATCAGGACAGTGACACCGCCGTTTTGTATCTGCCAGCTACAGAGGAATATCGCATCTGCAGCCATATTACAGGAAAAGATAAACAGGCAGTATGGGATGCAAAAGCGCCGTCTCTGTCCGGGCAGGAAACGGACTGCCTGCTCCAGGTCACGGTCGCAGGACAGCAGGATACAGATGGGCGTATTCAGGGATAAAATTGCAAAACCCACCGGGACAACAGACCGCCCAGCCATTTCTCTTAAGAAATACGGCATTACAATGGCTACGCACCACATCACCACGGTATTAAGCAGATAATTCTTATGGTCACTCAAATACCGGAAAAAGTACCGCCATAGGGAACCCATCTTCCTCTGCTTAATAGCATGGCTTCGCCCACTTTCTCCCTGATAAAAAAGGTAGACCTCTGCCTTCCACAAAATCAGAACAGCAACGAAACTATTCGCAAGCAGCAACAATCCAAACCATGATCTGTTTCCTAAAAACAGAATGGCGGACACTATGGCAGTTGCCCAGATGCCGCCCGCATACCAATATTTTCTTTGACAGTAGGCTGCGGCGGCCATAAGGACCGCATGAAGCATACTGATGACCATTCCTACCATCTCTATGGGCTTCCATGCAGAAACGGCCAACAGAACCGCCAGAAGCAGCCCTGTCTTTGTAAGGACCGTATAGCATCCCAACGCCGCCACATAGGAGAAGACAAACTTTTGGGGCTCATGCGGCAGCATCAGCATAGTCTTAAGTTCCACAGCGTTATCTTTGGAAGAAAGGGCCTGCCACATTACGCCGGCTGTAAAGGCGCTTATCATCAGGATCCGTACAGATGCCGCAATCTGCACCTGAAAGCCTGCGATATACAGCCCCCAAAACAGAATCACATCAATTAAAAGCGTCCGAGGCAGCCGCTCGTATCTTGCCCCAAACAGTTTTTTGGCAAAAGCTTTACCTGTCATTTTCATCATGCAGTGCCTCCCGGATATCTGCGGCATTGATCTGCCCGCCTTCAAAAGTCTGCCGGATCTTACCGTCCTCCAGGACAAAAACCCGGTCAGAGGTCAGCGTAATGCTCTCCAGAATATGGGAAGAAAACAGCACAGTCCCATACTCTTTATAGCCCAAAATCTGCTGGTACAGATATTCCGTGCTCTGGAAATCCAGGCCGCCCTCCGGCTCATCCAGGAGGAGCAGTCTGGGTTTCAGGGCAAAAGCCGTAATCAGAAATGCTTTTTTCCGGTTCCCGGTTGACAGCTCCCGTAACAGGGTATCTGTATATTCTTCAAAGTGAAAGCCCTGTACCAGCTCCGACACATCCGGAACCTCTTTCCCATAGGCGGCGCATACATAGGCCAGGTATTCCCGGAAAGTAAAATACGAAAAGGAATTGTCCTCGGCAAACACCGTATAGCGGCAAAGCTTAAAATCCTGCTTCCGGAAATCCACAGGAGCGCCGCCAAAGCAGATACCGTCTGAACGGAAAGTAGGGAGCAGGCCGGAAATCACTTTCAGAAATGTGGTTTTCCCGGCCCCGTTCAGCCCGATCAGGCCTGCCACTTCATGCTCCACCAGCGAAAAAGAAAACTCCGAAAGTATCCTTTTCTCTTCACTGTACCATGCACTCAGATTTTTAATCGTCAGGAGCGTTTCCCCCATCTTACCTTCCTCCTTTTCCAATGTAATGCCCCCTCCCCTTCGGCTCGCCGGCAAGCCGTCGGGAAGTATTAATAGAAATGCTTCGCATTACCTTCCCTCCTCGTCTTTTTCTTTTTTCCATGCCGCATATGCGGAGTAGAGGAATACACCTGCCAATACCAGATAAAGCCCCATCATCGGGAAGTTACCGGATACCCCGCATACAATGGCTGCAGCCAGCCAGATCAATGCAATGATTCCACGAATATAAATATGACGCATTGTTTTTTACCTCCTTCATTGCTTACGGTTCGTAATTGATATAGGGAATATATTTATCTATCAAATCATAGTCCTCTTTTGAGATCGTATATACTCCATTGTCCGTCTGTTCAATAAAATATTTTCCCTCATCTTCATATAGAAATAGTCTGTATATCACATTCTCTTTACTGATAAAATCTGCATTGATAATGTTTTCCACACGGACTGGAGTACCTATCCCGCCGTTCTCTATAGTGGGTTCTGTCTCTTTTAAAATGCTCAGAATATTTTCCACATCATCTTTGCTGCTTATTACAATTGGACTGTCAGAGTTTCTTTTGAGAGAGAGATTTTCCACTGCCCCTGCGTCTGGCAATTCAAGTTTATATGTGTCTAGTTCATTCGCCTTTATAAAATCCGGGATGGTTGGCCCCCCTTTTTCCTCAAATTTCACATTATAAAACTTGTCTGTTTTTTCATCGTAAAGCAATGCATAGTTAAAATTGCAGATTGGCAGAACCTGTTCTTCTGCCGTTAATGTCTCATCCATTTGGCCGGGCCGGACAGTATACGCATGGGCAGAAACCCCAAAAACTGTATATTCAGGCGCATATGTCGTCACTAGCATTTGTACGTCCGAAACTTTCAGGGAATATGCCTCATCATTTTTTATGTTCATGTCTGTATAATGAGATACTGCTTCATTTAAGCGATCCACAAGCATTTGCTCTGCAGGCTTTTTTGCCAAAAGCCATATACATACGGTTCCAACCAATACGATACCGGTTATAATTAAGAATAATTTCTTTTTCATAAGCAGCGCTCCTTAAATTTATTGACGTCTCTTTGTTTCTCTATGTATCCTGAAGCTGTCTCCATACATATGCTTCCTCTAGCAGGCATTCTATGCATTCTTGCTTGCCTTCTGTATAGCTTTTTCGGTCATCTGGAAATTGTAACGCCAGTTTTTTCTTACAGGCATCGTATATCATTGCTTTATCAGGATGGCAATTCAGATAATCCCGAAAATTGATATAGTTTTTCCATTCTGTCCCATCCCATTTGACTGCATGGATATGATGTGTGCGCGTATCTTTTTCAAAATCACCCATTACAAATAGCATTTGCCCGGCAACATCTTCCCCGCGAAAAATAAAACCGTGTTCTTCCAACAGTTGCATATAAGGTGAAATATCATTCAAATCATGGAGGCCGATCACAATGTCAATAATTGGTTTTGCATAAATGGAATGAACCGCAGTGCTTCCCACATGCTGGATATCAACAGCGGCATTTCCGAAAAGCTGTTTCAATTCCAAAATTACATTTTCGGCATTTTTATCCCATTCCTCCTGATGGGATAAAAGCGCCACGCTTCCTCTTTTTAATCCTAATCGGACCATTTTTCATATCCCCTTATCCGCTAAAATTTTATCAAATTTCTTTTCCAATAGGATTTCATGGGTCACGAGCTGCCCGTCAAAGAAAAGAGATTTGCCATCTCCTCCAGCATCGGTACATATTACTCCGGCATATCTTCCTGCCTGCGCACGCTATCCCGGAACCAGAGAAGAGGTGCGCCCTCCTTAAATGGCAGGTACATCAGCTCAAAATAAGGCTCTGCCTTATCCGCTGTCTGAAAACCCTTATAGCTCATATATTTTGGGTCAGAAAGGAATCCCATCTTTTTCCTGGAGGACAGGAATACAAGCCCTTCGATCTGCATTTCGGTATAAAATGCAAAATTTAGCCTAACCACCCCTGATAAAATGCGACTGCTCCCAAAATTGCGCCTACAGCCATCGCCGCCAATGTTGCAACAATGATAACAGGGTGCTCTTTCATCAGTTTCCCTAATTCTTTTAAATCGTTCATGGAACCACTCCTCCTTTATTCTACAACGGGATTTTCACGTTTCTTTTTTTGCAATAGTACGCATAACAGAAAGAAAACAAAATCCGTATTTTTTATCTGTGGGCTAGAGCGTGTCTGAAAATTCATTCCCGCCATCTGCATCCCCTAATTTGCGGCATATTTCTGCCAAATTCAGTCAACGTAGCCCGCTACGCCTCCTTCATTTGGCAAAAATCTCCCACAAATTGTAGAATACATCTGTCAGAAAGCAATTTTCAGACACGCTCTAGTTAAAGAAAAACTGCTGATATATATCCAAATGTGCCGGATTGCCTTGCAGGGCTAAAATTGCCAATTCCAATCCAAAAGAAACGGCAAAGCAAACTATCAAGTGAAAAATTTTTTGTCTGATTTTTTATACAATAGAGTACCAACAAAAATTATGATCGCTAATACAACAATGTTATATTGTATTGGCGCTAAATAACAGATATTAAAAGTTGCGTGCATAATGGCAATCAGCAATATATTTCTACATTGATAATAGGTCATTCCCAAAACAACGGAAACAAGTAATGTCCATATACAAAGACAAACAATTTGTTCCATGCCCAATGAATTTCTAATTATCCACATTGGCATATGCCACACTGTCCAGACAACGCCAACAAAAAGAACACTTTTGATTTTCTTAAAAGGAAGCCGTTCCAGCAGAAATCCTCTCCATGCTATTTCTTCAACAAACGCTGTTATCAGCAGGTATATACAGCTTGTTAATAGTGATATTACTGTCAAATATGTATTTTTAAATACGTCAGTTTTTACTATGAACGAATAGCAATAAGAATCAAATATACCTGCAGCCATACATATAACCCCTATTAAAATATATTTGATTGTTATTTTTCCTGAAAACATTCGTGTAAAGTACACCTTGATGTTCTGCTCGCAAATCAGCAGAAAAATAGCAGCCATAGTGGGAATACACACATATAAGTATTTTAAGTACAATAATCCATTGGGAATGATAATTCCGTTCTGTTCTAGCAATGTAGGTATATAGCATATAAGCGATAAAACATATACGACAGAAACCCATAACGTGAGTTTCAGCTTCTTTAACATTGAACAAGCCTCCATGAGATTCCCGCAATCCTTTACAGTCATCAAGCCTTCCCGTTTATATCTTCGTTCTCAGTCTCTAAATCACTGACTGTTTTATCTGCTTTCAAATTATCCCGTCCTCTTTTTTCTTCTATCTTTTTATAGGCTTCCATCATTCCATTTTTAACCGCCCATTTGATTACAAAATACAATGCTATCAAAACAATAATTGCCGTTCCTGCGCTGATACCCAGTTCCTGCCACAGTTCAGCAATCCCTTCACTCATTCCGAATTTTTCCCATAAATCCATTTTGCGTTTCTCCTGTTATTCCTTTTTTACGCTCACGTTCCTTAACAACACGGAAATTGTCAGTCAACCTTATGAAAGAATACTGTCTGCTCTTTCATGGATATTTTTCCGACCTGCCAGCCATATTCTGCAAGCTCTTTCTTATATTTCAGAAAAGAGTGGTCAATCGGTATCCCTGCGATCTCCTGAATCTCCTCAAAGGTCAAATGAAATGATTCCTTTCCGCTTTTCTGAACATATTCCCATAATGTGTTATATTTACTCATTGCCTTTCTCCTTTCTGCCCTCTCTTTTTCTTAAAAACATAAATGACAGTATTGATGATACATAACAGAACAAAAAGGCTCGTAAAGTTAATCCAAATATCCCTGTACGCCGTTTTCGCCAAAGGTTCCCGCAGTCCGCTGAACCAGACATAGGCGAACGCCAACATCAGAGAGGGAATATATGCAATCAAATATCTGAGAGCCAAAGGCTTAACAGGCAGATTCGTACACAGCTCAAATGCCGCTATCCCGATCAGGAGAATGATAGCCCTGTCTAATTCGTGCCAGTTACCGCTTGGGTCTTCATAGATGCCGTTACAAAGATACAAAACGCTGCTCAACAATGTAATTGCTGTATATATAATCGAATAAATCGACACAATACGAATTAATTTTTTCTTATTCATTTTCTTCTCCAATCGAAACAATACGAACGGCCGAAGCCATTCCGCCATCACCATATGTGGGACTCTTTAAAAATTCCTTTGATGACTGGCTTATTTCCTGATGATTTGATATTGCATGAGTTACTTCATTTTCCCAAGAATGTAACCTTGCATCTGCTATGGTCTCTATTCCAAGTAACGCGTCTACGATATGGCCATGATAGCTGCTAACATGTTTCTTAATCATAAAACGCATAAGTTCCAGCCGCTTATCCATGCTTTTTATATTCGAGGAAGCAGGAGCTGTACGATATTGAATCAGCGGTTGATTGACAATCCCAATCCATGATTCTGGAGAAGTTTCTAACATGCTTAAAAAGAAATCCCAATCTTCAAAACCAGAACGCATAGATTCATCATATCCCCCGCACTGTTCAAAGACATCCCGACGGAGAATGTGTGTCGCCGGACAGCAATTTCGAGATAAAAATGGATTTATGTTTCCTCCGGCAGGACAAACAATGGAATCTAAAGCCCCAAATGTATGCATCCAAGAGGACGCTGCAGCCATGGATGGATTGTCGCGAAGCAACCGGCTTACCTCCTCTATATATCCGGGTTCCAGTTTATCATCGCCATCCAGAACCAGTACCATTGGTGACTGCGCTTTCTTAATACCTGCATTTCTCGCGGCAGATACGCCCCCATTTTCCTGGTGGTATATCATGATAGGAATTGGCAGGTCGGACTTTTGTTCCACATCCTTTAATACCTGGATGGAATACTCATCCGTGGAACCATCATCTACAATAATAATTTTTTGTGGCAACAGAGTTTGAGCACATAAAGATTCAACAGCTTCAAGAATCATTGATCCCTGATTAAAACTCGTTATGACTGCCTCAATATCTGCCCCAAAATCATCTTTACTTTTACACATTTTATCTCCTATTCTAATGGCTACAGCCTAATGAAACATCACGCCCGCATAGCCAATCATTTGTTGTATACTTCATTTGTAATATAAATATCTCCCATAGTGATGCCGCCATTCCAAAAATACTGGAAAACAGTGCGCATTTGCCACCATCTCCTGATATTGATACCACACTAAAAATTTAAGTCTTTTTTATTCCCGCGAGCAATGAACCAAGCAGCCGCGCTTGCGCGGATATTTAGCGAATGCCGCGAGGGTTGAATACCCCGCCCCTTGGGGCGGAAAGAACAAGCCAGGTCATGCCTCGTAGCTTGCTGCGAGGTATTTGACTCCATTTGTTGTGTGCTTCTTTCTGGATGCTGTGGAATGATCAGCAGCACATGGAGGACAAATACATTCTCCTGTGTCTCTATACTCATGGCGCCTCCATATTTTTCAGCCACTTTTTTTACATTTGACAGGCCTGTCCCTTTTTTGAACACGCCTTTCCCATGGAAGCTGTTCTGAATTTCCATCATAAGGAAATCCCCCTGGATACGCCCGGACACACGGATATACTTTTCCATACCGGCATCCAGGCTTTTTACTGCATGAATTGCATTATCCAGCGCATTTGACAGGACAATACAGATATCAATATCTCTGATGCCACAGGGGTATGGCAGAAGTAGGGAACAGTCCACATCTATCCCCATGCTTTTTGCAATCCCCAGCTTGTTTCCCACCAGAATATCCACGACCGGATTGTTAGTGCTGCAGGGGAAGGACATTTTTTCCGCCATATCGTCCAGATCCACCATATAGGTTACGGCTTCCTCCAGTTTCCCATTCTGCAGGAGCTTTTTTACCACTGCGATGTGGTTTCTGATGTCATGGCGGAAGGACTTTGTCTCATCGTAACGGGTTTTCGCTTCCTCCACATACTGGTTCAGGGAATGTTCCTGCTGCTCCAGCAGTGAAATTTCAGTGCCTAGGCGAAAACTCTGCTGCAGTTTCTTATAGGAAAACAGGATACAGAACAGGCTGGCAAGTCCCAGAAAATACATGGCCAGCATCTGCCCATGACTGAAAAAGTGTTCCGCAGGCCCTTTGTCCGCCAGGATCTCAAACTGGAAGTCATATTCAATCGCATTGATATAGTTACTCATAATAAATATCATCAGGATCGGAACAAAAATCAGAAACATCTGCTGCATTCCCATTGTGGTATCAGGAGCATCCGCAGGACACAGGGCATCCATGGAAAAATAGCGGTATATGATATAATAGCAAAACCCACTCAGCAAAAAGGATGCCGCCTCGCAGATCAGCATGGCCGCAATATTGCCTGTCTCATGGAAAAAATCAGGCAGCCATGGGTATGGAAGGCTCATCAGTGAGTTCACGATTCCGCTGCAGAGCAACATGATTTCCGTTGTCAGAGTCGCATACAGGAGGGAAACCTTAAAATTCGCATGGCAGGCAAAAACCCCATATATCGAAATCAATAAGACAAACACCACAAAACCAATAATCGTGCCGCTTGGAATAAACTCGCCCGCAATCACTGCACCTACTGCAAACAGGAAATAAAAAGGAGGCCATATTTTCTTTTTCAAAGTTTTTGCCAGAAAATAAATCTGGAAAGACGTTTCAATCATGCCCATAATATATACATTAAAAAAATCTAAATACTCAGCCATTTTGCCTTCCCCCATATGAACAAGAAAGAATCCTGCTTTGCAGGATTCTCCGCCTGCAGCGGGTCGCTTTACGACAGATTTCATACCTGCCGGATAACCGCAAAGTTCTTATATGTTCTTCATATACTGCAGAACAACACTGGAAAACTCCTTACTCCGCAGCCGCGATACGGGAACTTCTTTGCCGTTATCCATATATGCAGTCCCGTTTTTATATCCCTTTAAATGCTTCAAGTTGATGAGATAACTCCTGTGGCACCGGAAAAAATGGCTGTCCAGCTTTGATTCCAGATTTTCGATCCGCTCATAATAATCAACAACCTCTCCTGATGTCAGATTCAGATATATTTTCCGGTCTATGATCTCGCAGAAAACAATCTCATCCTTTGGGACGATGCGCCTCTCATATCCCTGTTGCACCAGCAGGTTGCCTTCGCTGGCGTTTTGCATGGAAGTGTATAGGCGCTCCATGGTCTTCCCAAACTGTTTTTCATCCACCGGCTTGACCAGATAATCGTAGGCCTGCACCTCAAAAGACTGAAACACCATCTCTTTCAGTACCGTGATGAAAATCAAAAACCCCCGGAACTTATCAGCTCGGAGCTTCCTTGCTGTTTCCAGACCGTCCATGCCCTTCATCTGGATATCCAGAAACAGAATGTCAATCTGCCCGTCATAATTCAGCAGATCCTCACCGCTTAAAAATGTCCGAAGCTGGATCTCCCTGTTTTTTTTACGGAAAAAATCGGAGGCCATTGCCCTTATATGATCGGACATGTGTTTTTCATCATCACAGATTGCAATACAGATCAATGCGCCACCTCCTCGCCATTATTCGTCAACGGCAAAAGAAAAACTTTTGCCGTTGCCACAGACTGATATTTTATTATAGCCAGTCCGAACTGCCAAAACAATTTAATTGCTGTGAAATGTTTATCTGTTGCCGCGAAATGCTGTATAAAATCCGATCTATTACTACGGCGGTTAAATATCACTCAGAATATTTCACCAAGTTAAATTTAACTTGATGCCCGCATCTGTTCTACCAGGGATTGCTTTTTCTGCCTGCGCACCATCCAGACTGACAGGACTACCTCCATACCAAACAGCACAAGGAGGAACAACCCCATTTGCAGGAACGGGAACTGATAAGGGACAACTGCGCCGGCAAAGGATTTCTTACTGACTGACCCACAGACTGCCATGGAAAGCGGCAGCCCCAGGATCAAGACTGTAAGCACCGCAAAAAGCGCATGGCACATCCCCTCGGTGACATTCATCCAGCACAACTGCTTTCCAGTCAGTCCAACCGAGCGCAGGATACTGTTCTCCCGCTTCCGGGACATCTGGTTGGAAAGCGTCGTATTGATCAGGTTGACAACGCCAAACAGGAAGATCATCCAGGAAAGAGCCTGCAGGCTTCCAAAAATAATGCTGCTCTGCATTTTCTCATATTCGATATGTGTGGCTATGGTATCCATTCCAAGATTGCTGCGGCCGGATACCAGCTCCTTAATCCTGCTTTCCACAGACTCTGCTTTTTGTGGATCATTAACAATGCTCCATGAGTAGTCAAAACTTTTGATTTCAGGATGTATCTCACGAAACAACTCCTCCGGTGCGAACAGGACCGCCGAATCCATGGCAAGCGCACCATGCCCGTTTGCCATCTTCGATGCATCGAACAGTCCGGATATGGTAACTGTCACAGTTTCCTGACCCAGAATCAGCTCAATAGTGGCCCCAACATCCATATCGGCATGGCGCTTCTGATAACCCGTACTTAGAAGGATGCTGTGGGTATCTGTCGGTATGGCGCCGGATACCAGCGCAGCTTCTACGTCCATGCAGTTTGAGTCCGTTAGCATGTCGCACATACCAGCCTCAGCGCTTTCGGAAATTCCGAATTTTGCGTGCAGAGAACGGCGGGTGGCCAGCACATCCACCACCCCATCCACAGAAAGGATCTCCTGTCTTAAGCTTTCATCCAGCGGATTGCCTGCAGCCATGATATCTTCCTCCGGCTGCTCTGAAGACAAATAGATTTTATAATCCCCGTCCGGGAAAAACAGCCTTGCAGCATGCTCCGGTGACCGGGTCAGAACCATGGAAGACGCCACCAGAAGAAGGATTCCGCCCAAGCTTAGGGACACTGCAATACTCACTGACTTCTTGCGATCGCGCCCAAAGTTTGCAAATCCCATGGATATGGGACTTAGTTTCCGGTGTTTCTTTCTGCTGCGGGTCTTTTCCTGTCCTGCGGAAAAACGCATGGCTTCCAGCGGTGAAATGCCCGAAGCTATTTTGATTGGTCTGTGAACGGAAATGGATACCATGAACCAGCAGACTGCCGCAGCCAGAAGCACAGCTGCCCCATAATAAGCCCCATGAAAACCTTTTGGGAACAGGAGCAGGCCGCCGCCCACACCCAGCAGGATGCCGATCAATATTCCAATTCCGCCCAGCCGACCGCTCTCTTTTTTCACGATGCGCCGGATCTGTCTGGGTGTTGCACCGATGGTGCGGAGCTGTCCATAGCTTTGTATTTTATCGTTCACAGAGATACGGAAAATACTCTGGATGACTACATATCCGCCGGCAAGCACAAGGGCGGCTATACCGAAAACAGTCACAAAGTCAATAGACTTTGAGTTAGAAGCAAAATAATTGCTGTTCATCCCTACATGCGCAGAGCCAAACTGTGCGGCAATCTCCCTGCAGCGGTCAGCCATGGTTTCCTGGCTAAACTGCCTGTCATTTTTGAAATGCACATAGGCACGGTATCCTGCAGGGTCAAATCCGGCCCATTGCGTCAAAGCCGCTTTGGAAACGGCAATGGCACATATATTCGCTTCCTTTTCTCCCACATTGGACAGGATTCCGGTCACAGTATAGTCGCCATGAAAGCTCTCGGTATCCAACCGGACTGTCTCACCGATTTTGGCACCCAAACCGTAAGCAGAGAGAAAATATTCGCTGACAGCGACTTCATTCGCCTGTGCTGGGAGTTCTCCTTTTATCAGCTCCATCTGGCTGCGGGCAATATACATCATATCGCTGTCGCAGTACACATAGGAGGCGTTGTATCCCTGTTTGGAATGCTCCTGCCCCAGCAGATAGTATTCACCCACCCGGGCAAACTCCGCCAGGTCTTTCAGCGCCGCCACATCGGGCGCCTCTACGCCGGTGAAGACCGCCTCATAGGTGTCGGCAACTTGATTACGCTGGATCTGTGTAATAGAAACAGATATAACCGCTGACAAGCAAACCAGGAACGCCGCCAAGGCCACAGCAATTACCACCATCCGGTTCCGGCGCTTCTCACTGGCGAGGCTGCGCTTTGCAAGTTTTTTCACGATAGCGTTGGTATCATTTTCAAAAGGCCATGTCATGTCTGCCACCTCCTTACTCCACGATCATGCCGTCCCGGGTCCTTACGATCCGGTCAGCAAGCTGGGCAATCTCGTTATTGTGGGTAATCATGACAATGGTCTGGTTAAACTCCATGCTGGTACGCTTTAAAAGCCCCAGCACATCGGCGCTGGTCTTGGAATCCAGGTTGCCCGTGGGCTCATCGGCCAAAATGATGGCCGGTTTGGTGATGAGAGCCCGGGCAATGGCGACACGCTGCTGCTGTCCGCCGGAAAGGTTATTCGGCATATTCTGCAGTTTATCTTCCAACGCCAGCATCCTCACAATCTCGTCCATGAACTTCTCGTCTGCCGTGTCACCGTCCAACTCCACAGGCAGGACAATGTTTTCATAGACATTCAGGATCGGGACAAGGTTATAGTTCTGGAAGATAAAGCCGATGTTGCGGCGGCGGAAGATAGTCAGATCTTCGTCATTCTTTTTGGCCAGTTCATCCCCACAGACAATAACACTGCCAGAGGTAGGCGTATCCAGCCCGCCCATCATGTTAAGCAGGGTGGATTTCCCGCTGCCTGACGTTCCGACAATCGCCACAAACTCACCCTGTTCCACAGAAAGGTTGACGCCATCCAGAGCACGGGTAATGTTTGGCTCACTGCCATAATACTTTTTCAGATCAATTGTTTGTAATACATTCATAATCAAATGCTCCTTTCCTTATCTCTGTCCTGTTTTTCAGGACATGCAGGTATACCCTTGTGGTGTTTCAAGGCTTTCTGCCTGTTGATAAGGACATTATAAAATCCAAATGTCACAGAAATGTCCGAAGCGGCATAAAAAATGCAGTTGAAATGTTACAAGTCTGGGACATTTCAAAAAATTATCTTGTAGGGAGCATAATGGAAAATTCCGAACCCTTGCCTGGCTCCGAAACCACTTTGATATAGCCGCCCTGCCTCGTTACGATCTCACGGGCCAGATATAGGCCAATGCCCATGCCCTGCTGTTCGTGTACTCCTTCCTCACGATAGAAGCGCTGGAAAATAGCGGCCTGATTGCTCTCTGGGATACCCTTGCCGGTATCGGACACTCTGAGTTTTACATACATTTCCCATTGTTCTACTGAAATTCGGATTGCTCCTCCTACTGGGGTATACTTCACTGCATTGTCCAGCAGGTTGAACACGGCTTCCGCAGTCCACTTGCTGTCATGGGAAAGGCGAAGATCCTCCGGACAATCCACCGTTACGCAAATATCTTTTTTCTCCGCCGCATACACGATACCGCTTAAGGCCATCGCCAGCGTGTCGATCAGCAGGGCGTCTTTCTTTTCCAGCCGGATTGCCCCGGTTTCCAACCGGGAGGTTTTCACAAGGGCCTGAAAAAGAAACTCCAGCTTGTCCGTCTGGTTCCGGATGCCCTGAAGGAACTCACGCTGTTCTTCTTCTGTGACCGGCTTTGAAAGCAGCGTATCCGTCACCATTTTCAGGTTGCTTACCGGTGTTTTCACCTGATGGGAGACATCCGACACCAACATCTGCAGCTCCTGCCGTTCCGCATCCACCTTCCTCCGATTCTCCTGCATGATTCCATACAGCCGGGTCAGACGGTGGCTGATACGGGCAAAGAGTGTTTCACTGTCCCAAGCCGGCACAGGCTCTCCGCTTCCGCTCATCATCTGATCCATTGCCCGGCACAGCTCCCTGGTAAATACGGAAAGCCGTTTGCCAAAGGCAATCGTCAGAAGGAACATCCATACAAGGGCACAAATCGTCAGAAGTATGCCAGAGGCCAGCATACACATCTGTCCTGTCACCCCAAAGAAAACTGCGCAGATGGCCAGCATGGAAACCGCCATACCGCCGCTGGCCAGCAGGAATATCCTTTTTACAGAGATTTTCCCCAGATTCATTTTCTCTCGCCTCCCATCCACTGATATCCGATTCCATAAATCGTTTTGATATAAGTATCGCCATCAGCCTCAATCTTGCCCCGGATACGGCTGATGGAGGTTGTCAGTGTGTGTTCGTCCACATAGTTTTCCTCCGCATCCCACAGCCGTTCCAGAAGCCGCTGCCTGGTCAGGATCTGCTTTGGGTTTTTGCAGAACAGATACAGCATCTTATACTCCATGGGGGAAAGGGTAAGGGGCTTTCCGTTCAGCGCAGCGGACTGCTCCGAAAAATCCAGAAACAGCCTGCCGTCATCATAGAAATCTTTTGCCAGTCCCCGGTGTTCCAGCATAGCAAACATGGCCCGTATTTTCCGCAGCAGCGCACCAATGGAAAAGGGCTTGGTGATATAATCCACCGCCCCAACTTCATATCCCCGAATCTGGTCGCTCTCCTGGTCATTGGCAGTCAGGAAAATCACCAGCGTGTCAGGGTTCTCCGGCTTTATGAGCCTGCACAGGTCATAGCCGCTGCCATCCGGCAGGTTGATATCCAGAAGTACCAGGTCATATTCCGTCTGCGCCAGCAACTCGGCGGCTGTGCCTGCATTCAGAGCTGATACGGTATCATAACCCTCAGAAATCAGGTTGTAAGTCAGCGTTTTATTTAAAAGGCCGTCATCCTCTGCCAGCAAAATCTTTTTCATATCCACACTCCTTGCTTTTTTACATAGATAAACATACAAATGTCCGCGAAATGTTACAGCGGGCAGATTTTTGTTCATGATAATAAACTCCTCGCAAAGCGTGGGTTTTATGATTCATGACAATAGAATTTTCGCAAAACGTGGATTTTATCATTTAAAAACAAAAATTTCTTCAATCGGGGCTTCTACAGCCCTGGAAATATCAATTGCCAGCTTTAATGACGGATTATATTGCGCTTTTTCCAGACGCATAATTGTTTCCCGGCGCACGCCTACTTTTTCTGCCAGCTGCTCCTGTGTCAGATCTTTCATTTGCCGGTACTTTTTTAATCTGCATTCAAATTCTGCCATATCCTATTCCCCGCCTTCCTCTGCCTGATCGTCATGGTCATACCGGAACAGCAAATATTCAGAGAGGAAAATCCCCAGCCCCAATGCAAGGGAAAGAATAATAATCGCAGCAATCAGGGTGTACTCAAGATTTCCAAAAAGTTTCCCCTGACAAAGAATAATCAGTGCGGCAAGCATAACCCCAAAAGTAATCCTATACGCTTTCAGCTTAGCGCGGGCAATGTTCTCACGGAAACGCTCATCCATAAATGTCCCTGACATCTTTCCTTCATAGTAAAAACCAAAAAAACCGAAGAACAGGAAAAACGCAAACGGAAAAACTGTACCATCCACAGGATATGTCCAGAAACCGGCAAACCCCAAAAATCCCAATACTCCCAAACACCCAAGCTTTGGATTTATTTTACGGGTGACACCTGTTTCTACTTCTTGTCTCTGCTTTTTTCCTGCATGGATAAAAAGCATGACAAACAGTGCAACAAGATAAACGCAAATAAGAGAAAGCGAAACAATCATCGGCAAATCCTTTATGTCAAATACATAATCCTTAAAATCCATCGGAACTACCAGACGGGAATCATTATAAGCTACCGCGTACCATGACGAAAGAAGCACACTCAACACACAAAGTATCCCACAACCAATCCAAATTTTCTTTTTATTTGTTTTCATCTTAATCCTCCTACTATTGAGATATGTTTTGAGATATATTTATCTCTTTATGCGATAAATATATCACTTATTTTTCTTTATGTCAATAGAAAAGAGATAAATATATCACATTATTTATCCAAGACAATAGAATCCACGCTTTGTGAGCCTTCTATTGCATGAATGAACAACGGGATGCCCCGTTGCCTGCACCCCGCCTCTTTCATCCTATATTCATCAGGTAATACCCCGTTGACGCCATAAATGGCATCATAAAGACAATCTGCGATTTCTCCGGTTCAAACAGATATGCACACGGCAGACTGATGCCGCCTGCCAACAGGGTAGCGCTCATTCCGATAGAGCCATATAGTAATAGCGAGTGAAGCGTGATATCCATTAGGAACGCCTTTACCATCTCCAGCTTTTTAATCTCTGCCTCCAAGGTCAATATGTCTTCCGCGCAATATCTGGTATGGGGTTCGGCCATATACGCCCGGCTGATAACGTTTAGAAAGTTTTCCCTGGCGAGCAATGAGCCAAGCAGCCGCGCTTGCGCGGATATTTGGCGAATGCCGCGAGGGTAAGTGCCTTGCGGGTGCAAATACCCTGCCCTTGGGGCGGAAAGAACAAGCCAGGTCATGTCCCATAGCTTGCTGCGGGGTATTTGACTTTCAAAGCAGACATTCATTTTATTTATCCTGCCTGAAACTGAATGATACCATTTCGGTGAAAATATGCGGATACGGAAACTGTAGAAAGACCTCTCTCAGATACCCCAGTTAGATTAACAGAAAAGCGCATGGTCTGATACCCCATACGCCTTTTCACTAACCTAAAACTGTTTAATCATTTTTTTATTTCGTCTGTCTTTTACTGGCATCTGCAACGTCATATAATCCTTCTTCACTCCGTTCCGGTCCGCGCTAGGCAAACATCCACTGGACGTTTAGCGCCCTCCACTTCTCATTTTTTCTGGCTGACTGCACTGCCTCATCCAATTCCCTGGTAAACTCATCCTCCGGCGCTTTCCCATCTATAAAATCAAACGGCATCTTCAATTCCGGCGTGACGTCATCCATTGTCCCTTTGGTGTTTAAAATTATCTTTGCTGTATCATCTAATTGTATGGAAGAAGTGTATGCCCCATCTATATATTTTACATTATCATCCTCTGCCCCAATAGAATCTGCCGCTGTTTCTGTGGCTGATTCATTTTCTTCTGTGGAATCTTCCGCCTCTGTTTGCTTCTGTATTGGAGTAATTACAATATTTTCTGCAGCAACATTCGTTTTACGCTTTACAATATCCTCCACCTGCGCCCGCTTTGCATCGGTGACTTCTCCCATATTCAGAACAACATCCGCATTGTTGTCTGTTATGCTTACCACCACATCTGTAAAACCTTTTGCCTCCAAAAGCATTTCAGCAGCGGCTTCCCGCTCTGCAATGTCTGTCATGGCTATCATGGCGTTGATGGCATCCTGCTTTTGTTCTTCCCCGATCTCTGTATTATTGATAATCTCAAACAGAGACGACTTATTCTGGGAACGGATCTGTTCCCGGTTCAGCTTTACTTTTACTGCGAAATCTAGGCTGTCTACATTCGTACTGGAAAGAACAGCCTCTCCCGGATTCTTTACTCCTTCCCCATTTGCCTGCGCATTCTCTTTTCCAGTCTGAGATTCCCGATTGTCTTCTTTGTCTGCAAAAATATCATCTGCACTGTGCATGTCTTCGTCGGATATTTCATTTGTACGCTCATTGGCATCTATACTTGCTTTCTTAGCCAGATCACTGTCTTTTTGGCTTCTGCTATGAAGTCTGCCCTATCGTCTATACGGATTTGTGGGGTGGTGTTTTCATCAACTCCATGCTTCCGCAATATTTTTTCCTCGGCTTCTTTCCAGATAAGCCATTTCCTGTTCTCCCGTCCATTGTTGTATGCCATTCTTTTTCCTCCAATCTGAATTGAGCAGGCATCTGCCTGCGATGCTGCTTGAACGTCAGGTCAAGAAGATTGCTATTTAACTAATCCAGATTGGATAGGCGGTGGACGACAGCCAACAGCAGAAACAGCCCTGCGGCACATTCCGATAAAAAACGGCAAAAGAAAAACCGCAAAGGCTCTGCGACCTCTACGGTTATAGGAAATATATATTCTGTTAAGCAGAGATTCTACTTCTGGTTTCATGGTGAGAAGCAGCGTTGCATAAGCAGGGATTTTTTAACTGGATTCCTTCCAATCCCCGATATGCTATGTACGGATTCTGTGTTGCATGAGCAGATAGATTACTGCCCGAAAAAAGAACATAAAAAACCCTCCAAACTTCAAAAACAGGTCTGGCTCTGTGATGACTGTTATCTGCAAATTTGTTACTTCAATCAATGTTTCCTGCTTACATTTTGGCCAATAGAGAGGATAATTTTTCAATACCGTATCTTCTCGAATTTTATCACGGGTTTTACTGCCGCAAACAGGAGAACGTATCCATTCTGTTCCATAAATGACACTCATATTTTACCCGCTTTCCAATCCCAAATATTTAATTGCCTACTGTTGTCCTTTTCTTCAAAGAAATGCAAATAGTTAAATATTTGCTCGTTGTCATGCAAAATTCCATTTTCTTCGCATTTTCGGTGAAAAAGCCGCATTAAATTTTTGCTGTTGCCGCTTTCTATCATATACTGATTTCCGTATGTACGGATATATTTTTCTTTCAGTTCAGGAAATAATCGGTCTAACTGTTCATAAAAATACTCTCGATTTCCTTCTCGGAGAGTTAGCCCCATTCCAAAGCAAATAACGCCATAAACCTTTGCCCCAATACACATATCCAAAATACCTGAAATATTATCTTCAGTATCGTTAATAAACGGCAAAATTGGCGTCAGCCATACAACTGTCGGTATCCCTGCGTTCCTTATCTTTTTCAATACTTCAAAACGCTCCCTTGTCGTACTTACATTCGGCTCAATCTTTTTGCACAAATCTTCGTTGCAAGTAGTCAAAGTCATTTGCACAACGCACTTGGACTTTTCATTTATTTTCTGTAAAAGGTCTAAATCCCTCAGTATGCGGTTTGATTTTGTTATGACCGTAAATCCAAAACCATGCTCATATATTAAGTGCAGAGCCTTCCTGACATTCCCTATTTCCATTTCCAGCGGAATATAGGGGTCTGTCATAGAACCTGTGCCTATCATACACTTTTTTCGCTTATGAATAATAGCATATTCCAACAAGTCAATCGCATTTTCTTTGACTTCAATATCCTCAAAAGCGTGTTCCATGTGATAGCATTTGCTTCTGGAGTCACAATAAATGCACCCGTGTGAGCAGCCCCGATATAAATTCATTCCATTTTTAGCAGATAATATCCCTTTAGCTTTCACGAAGTGCATAGTATCTCCTCCCTGCATTTAGGCACTATTTTTCCTATGTGCTTTCAGTTTTTTCATTGCCCAATCATAATGGCTTGCTGTAACGCTGACAAAATAAGAACCCAGAGTGCTTCCGCCTACCCATTTATAAACGCCTTTCGAAAATAATTCCTCGTTTGAAAAAATTTCTGCCAGTTTTATTACTTCGTTATGGGATTTCTGGAACATATTCTTTGCGTCCTCTAATGATGTAGACTGATGCTTTTTCCAAAATTCCACATTCATATCTCCATAGGTTTTCCAATTATACGGTTCTGGAAGAAACGGTTTATTATCACCGTTCTGATTGGAATACACCCAGTTTAACAAAAGCTGATGCCACTCATAGAGATGGATGAAAATATCACGAAGATTTTTATCTCTTTTCCAGTGAGCTTCTTTCTTTTTTTCATCACCCGAAAAATCAAAAGGCGTTGATAATTCTTTTTCTGTCAATCCAGAAACAAGAGTGTTTAACTTTTCATAATTAGCGGCTGCGGCTGTTAGTAAATCTGTTTTTGTTGTTGGTCTGCCCATATTTATTTTCCTTTCGTTTTTATCATACTATGTTGCTATTTCTCTGTATCTGTAACTTTATATCTCAAGATAGTTTTTAAATTGGCTTTGTCTGTACGGTTAGCATTATTCAAATATATTTCACGGTGTTCTTTTCCCATACGCTTATATCCGTGTTCCATACAATATCCGTCCATAATCTCAAATGACGCAGGCTCATCATCAAACGCTCCTTTATGCAATATTTGGATGCACCTGCCATCGCAGATTGTTTCAAAAGAAATATCGGTTAGATACGGAATATTTTTTCTCACCTTTACTGTCTCTAACGCATTATCAAACATTTTTCTGGAAATAAAATCTGGTTGTCGTATCATGATGCGGTACTGCAATTCTTCTTTTACCAAATATTCTTTTTCAGAAGCCATACTCCACATTCCCTCTAAAGGATATACGGTATAATCTGTTATTTCGTTGCTTTTTGGAGCAAACGCTTTATATGCCATCTTAATTTTATAAGCCATCGAAAACAGGGCGGCAACTTTATCTGAAAAGATTTCATCATTAGGATTTCCTCTGCCAGAAAGAATGATATATTTTTGAGCGGGAATATCAAGCACGCAAGGTTTTGCTTTTACACCATATATTTCTTTCTCATGCTTTTTCCATTCATGTTTCATTTTCAGCCCTCACTTTCCCAAATAGAATTTACAGGTAAATTATATCACGCTTATGCTGACACCCTATGTCAAGTTTTATACCCTCAGGGCATCCCATTATGTCCATCCGGCCGTTTCACAAGGTATATTTTTCATAGATTTTCTGTGCCTGTTCTGCCACGATGTCTTTCAGATATGCAGGCTCTATAATATCTACCTGTGTTCCAAATGACAATAAATACCCTATAAGCCATTCATCTTCTGGCATTTGGGCAGATACGATTAAATCCCCATTTTCTTTTTTGCTTACCATCGTTTTGTCAAATTCATCGTAAACACGGTATGACATATTTTTCGGGAAACGCAATATAATTGTTTTGTAGGATTGCCCCAATGTTTCATCTAATTCTGGAAAGGGGCTTTTGCAAAAAACTTCCGTGAGAACTTCAAAATTTATGATACGGGTCAGCTTAAAAATACGATAATCCTGTTTTTCCGTACAATATGCTTTTAAGTACCATGACATAGACTTATATGACATTTTTAGCGGCCTAACAATTCTTTCGCTAATTGTTCCGTAGGAATTTGCATAAGTTATTTTTACGCAATTTTGATGAATTATCGCTGATTTTAGCAATTCAAATTTCTCGTTGTCAGTTCCCTTGTTGCCCCATCTGGAAAAATCTACTTCAAGCCAGTTTTCCGAACTAATATGAAAGATTGCAGAAAGCTTTTGCAGTGTTTGATTGCTGCCCATATTGTTTGTAGAATTGACACTTTGCAGGGCTGTTAGAATTTCCTGCTTTTCTTCTTCAGACAGCACCGCTTTATCTAAAACAAAGTCATTCATTAAATGAATGCCGCCGTTTCGCCCTGCTTCTGCATAAACAGGAATACCTGCACCACTCAAAGCGTCAATATCTCTGTAAATTGTCCTTACAGATACTTCAAATTTTTCTGCTAATTCTGGAGCAGTAGCTTGTCCTTTATCAAGTAAATGATACACAATCTTAAATAATCTGCTTTCCTGCATTGCCAACTCCTCCTTTGATAATAGAATACCGCCAAAAACCTGACACCGTATGTCATCATTTATTATAATTATTTCTTTACTCGTTATCAACTGACTAATCATAAATGAATTTTATTCTGCTTAAAGCAGGGATAATAAGTAACGTTTTTTTACTGGATTCCCTATATCTCTGATATTTTTCAAAGTAAAATAGAGAGCAAGGTGTTAAGTCCCTGCCCTCCTTTTCCTTATAAAAATCTTTTCCGGCAGAATATCCGTCTTCCTTTGACGTCTGCCCTTTGCTTTCACGCTTTAAAGCATTGTAGTCCATTTCTGGCACATTTGCAAGGCCTATTTCGGATTTATTTTCACGCTCTCCATGCTGCCCTCCGCCCACGCTTTCTTTTGCCTTATTCCGGGCATTGTGCTTTTCCCGCTTTCGTTCAGACTGCGCAACCGTCCTGCTGATTTCCATAAGGACAGGCTTGCATATATCCGCTGCCGCATTCCCCATGACAGACAATGACCTCGGCGTATTAAACTCACTGATATAGTGAAAATCCAATTCCCCGCGCCACACATCCATATCCACGCCGCAGCGTGAAAGAGGCATAAAGGCAATCGTCGATGCAAGCGTCTCCTTCAGACGCAGCCCGACGTTCAAATCGTCCAGCTCCTCCAGAAAACTCCCTTCTTTCTCATAGATCAAATCCTGCAGATGTTCCCCATAAGCATCCTGCGCAATCCTGCCTGCAATTTCTATGAGCCTTTCCTCAAAAGACAGACTGCCGTCCGTATCCCCGTATGTCTTTTCCAGTTGCATTAGGACAGAATTTTTGTGCTTTTCTTCCAGTTTCCACAAATACGGGTAACGCCCAATCCATTTCGCCTTATGTACATCGGAAATGTCAAACACATACCTAAGCCTCGGACGTTGCGCATAAATCAGCATCTGGTCCTTAAACGGGTACTTATACAGCCTTGCGGCCGTACCCAGGAACTTCGTCCATTCCTCCCCGTTCCTTGAATAACTTCTCGGAATCTTCAGCCCTTATTTTATATGACTTTCAGACCCTCTCTCAAAAAAATCACCCACTTTTTTCCACTAAGCACTTGACAAATCGTTCAAAATTTGCGTTACTGCCTATTGATCTTCTTTTATTTCTTTCGACTGGAGGCGATTTCTTTGTTACCTTTCAATCCTGGCGGACATGCCGCCTATCAGGATACTTTTGTATCCAATTTCCTTAAATTTTATCCTGATCCCTTTGTACTTCCTAAAAGCACTTGGGATTATATCGTACAGTTTTGGTTTCTTGATCTTTCCCAGACCGATTCCATAATGCAGGAATGCTATTCTGTTTTTGGGCCTGTTCCACGGCTCCCTTCCTGTATGCTGCGTTCCTTTCTGCTTGCTTTGAAATTGAAGGTAACTTCCATCACTCTCTGGTGCCGTATGCTCAGAGAAACTCCTCTTTATGCCCTCCTCAGTGGTTTTTCTTCCGGCGATACCCCTGGGGTAGGCACTTTTTATGACTTCTTTTCCCGTATTTGGCAAAATGACTCCAATAACCTCTCTCCAAAAGACCGTTTTCCCAAGATTAAGCCGCCTAAGGGTAAAAAGAAAGGCGATAAGACTCCCTGCGATTCTTCCAGCATCGCTTCTAAGCTTCTTCCTTTGTTGGAACGCTGCCATTTAAAACCGAAAAATCCGTTCTCTCTCATTTTCCGTCTTTATAAACAGCAGTTCCTAGATCTTTCCATTCATAAGGGCTTGATCTCCCCTGACCATCTGGCTCTTGCCGGGGATGGAACTCCTGTCCGCACCGCTGCACAGCAGCGCAAAAAGCGGATCTGCGATTGCAGGGAGCGTGGCTGTTATTCCTGTAACTGTAAACGCCGCTATTCCCAGCCAGACTGTAACTGGGGGTGGGACTCCCACCGGGACTGCTATTTCTTTGGCTACCACCTCTACATGTATGTGGCTTCCGATTCGCACAGTGACCTTCCCGTTTTTCCTATTTTAGAGCGCGCTTCCCGCCATGACATGCTTTCTTTTCTCCATTCCTTTTTCACCATGAAAGCATATCTTCCGCAGCTGCGCATCGAAAAACTTCTTCTGGATTCTGCCCACGATGCTTATGCTGTCTATGAATACTGCAAACGGAAAAATATCTCGCCTTTTATCGACTTGAATCCCGGACATACTGGGCATTTCACTTACAAGGACGATTTCACCATTGATGACGATGGCGTCCCAGTCTGTAAGCTGGGCTTACGTATGCATAAAGATGGATACGAGGCTGCCAGATACCGAGCAAAATACCGGTGCCCGAAATCAAACCGGAAATGTGGCTGCTTCTGTGAACAGCCCTGTTCACCAGCTAAATACGGCAGGACTGTGCACATTTTTACAGATGATAATCCAAGGTTATTTAACATACCGCCAAGGGATTCTAAAGCATGGAAAAAGGAATATGACAGAAGGACCTGCGTGGAACGCTCCAACAAGCGTGAGAAAGAGGACTATAAATTGGAAGGCGGCAGGCACCGCTCTACGAAGATGTGGTACTGCCGCCTCTACGGCATCATGATGCTCCAACACCTTGATGCATGGGAAATGCCATCAACTGAGGCATTTCAACAATCATTATTAGGATTCGCCGCCTAATAATGATATATTAAGCCATTCCAAAAGATTTTTCAAGGCATAGTACCCGCTATGTCCAATGTTTATGTCCATTTTTCGCAAATTTCTTTTTCTGCACGATATTCAGTTGTCAATTTTCTGTTGGTACCTCATTTATTGAGATTCCGAGAAGTTATTTGAGATTCTCTTTGCCGTCTTTTTCGCCAGTTCGGAGACGAGATGGTATTTCTTTGAAACGTAATATCCCTCTGCCATGCGCCCCCTCCTTACTCATAAAACCCATTGTCCTTAATGCCCTCTCTAACATGGAATCAACCAGCCATCCCCTGCTGCATTCAGGATGGCATCTGGCACATTGACTTCAATATAGGCATCCCCTAATATGAAATCTGGCTCTGCCCCCTCCCTGCTTTCTATTTTCCTGCTAACCATACATTCACCAACCAGTCCTTCCATGTGGTAGTTGGCAAGGAAATACTCAACTGCATCTTCAATAATAATTGGGCTAATGCAGATCCAGTCCTTATTCTCCCTGTATGGGTATCTAAGGAGAAAGCCATTGTCTCATAGTTTCCATTCTTTGAATATTTACTTTCCAGGACAAGGCATGGTGTCCCACACTCACTGACATTCCCCCTGACAGTTTTAGGGCAGCAAATTTCCAGTTCCTCCCCATACAGGACCAAAACTGTTGGCTTGTTTTCTTTGGTTAATAAGACAGCCTCCTTCCATTCTTTCTCAAAATAATATTTCTCCACAGATTCCTCCTCCTTTTCCCAGTCTAATCCTTGCATTTCATCACTACCCTATAAGCATACCATAAGAAATCTCCCTATAAACCCTGCAAAAACCAGCCCTGCCCTTTAAAAATCCACAAAAAAAGCAGGACACCACATCACTGTGAACCCTGCTTTTCTGATACTTCTTTTAAGAACCCTTGCAATATAGATAATGGAACCTGCCCAAAATTATGTTGCCATCTGCAACTCTTCCTTCTGAATTTCCAATACAGCCTCTCTGGACAACCCTGAATACCTGATAATCTTCTCCAATGGCTCATTCCCATGTATCATTTCCCTTGCCATCTGTATCTTTGTTGTATTTTCAGCCTCTTGTGCTGCCTCATACCTCTCACTTTCCAAATATGACCTCATCACTTCTTCCTGATCATACAGCTCCATCAACATGTCCAGCACCTCCTGTTCTCTGCTTTCCAGATATTCTTTTAATACATTTTTATCCTTACATATCCTGATGGTTGCTCTGATTGCCTTCCTTGTCCTGCCATAAGCCTTCACCTGCTCATTGCACACTTTTGTGAATGCCACATACTGGCTGATGATATCCCCCTCTTTACCATCATATATCATTTTCACTTTTAAATCCAGGCAGGTTTCCTTCCCATCAAAAAATTCCTCTGCAAATGAAATCTGTTCTGGCCTTGTCTTCCTGTCTCCAGTATAGATGACATAAACCTCTGGCTTTGGCATCCTTAGTTTTTTACTGTTATATATGTTCTGCCTGGTTTCATTGAAATATTCCCTGTATGTCTGCACCAGATACATCAATGCCCTGAAAATAATATTCACAGTCCATGTGGACTGGCTTTCTATCAAAATCAATAAAGTTGAGCCTACCCTGAAGCCTATATCATTATAAATGTCATTTACAAGGACATTGCTGACTGTCACATCTTGCAGGTCATCTTCTGTAACATCCCTGTCCTCTGGATGCAAAGCCTGATACAGCTGCATCAAATACTTTTTTTCTTTGAATAATGAAGTAAAGACATTATCTTTCAAGGTGTGCTTTACTATCCCATCAACATTCTTCTCTTTTTCCTCTCCCAAACCACTCACCTCCTGTATAAATATCTTCCTTATATATAATATTAACATGAATCATGTTTATTTTCAATTTCAAAATCAGCCTGCTGCATGGATGGGGTAATGTGGGTAATGTATTGCTGCCCCCATAAGGCAATATAGACATTGTAACATGGACTGTTGGGTTATGAAAAAGAAAGGGGAGGAGATAAAGGTGGGGAAAAGTTCCAACATTCCCCATCCCTTCCCAGCATTTTTCTAGTGGTCTTTAGCCTGCCCTTTTCAATGGCGTCCCCTTGCCAGGAGGAACATTTCTGACACATATTGCAGAATTTAGGGATTTTCTTTATAACCTCCCATCAAAAAAACAGGACACCACATCCCTGTGAATCCTGTTTTTATCCCAGATTATTATGAAATTAAAAGTTTTATTATACAGTTTGCAAGCCTGCCAGTTCTTCTACTTCCTTCACTGTAAGCCCAGAGCCTGCTGCAACATCTTCAATGGAGAGTTTCCCCATCCTTAGAAGTCTCTTTGCTGTTTCTATCTTTGTTGCATTTTCAGCCTCTTGTGCTGCCTCATACCTCTCACTCTCCAAATATGAGCTCATCACTTCTGCCTGATCATACAGCTCCATCAACATATCCAGCACCTCCTGTTCCCTGCTTTCAAGATACTCTTTTAATACATTTTTATCCTTACATATCCTGATCGTTTCTTTTATTGCCTTTCTGGTTCTGCCCCCAGTAAGTAAATAATCTGTGCTAACACCTAATGCAGCAGCCACTTTCATCAGGTTCTCTGGCCTCATCCCCCTTTTCCCACTTTCTGCATAGGACACAAACTGTGTGGTTAACTCACTCATCTCAGCCAAGGCCTCCTGTGTCAATCCCAGTTTCTTCCTCCTCTCCATGATCCTCTGCCCCATCTCCTTCAGGTACAGTTCCACATTCATCTTTCCTTCCACCTTTCTTCTTATTGTGAAATTCTATCAACAAGGGAAATAAAATGTAAAATTGGCCTGTTGACAAATTTCAACTATATGCTATCATTTATGGATACAGCCATTCCTACTGCCCAATGCATTTTTGCCAGAAAAGACAAAGGCATGGATGGTATATGCTTGGCATATCAAATGAAAAGGAGGCTGATTTTTTATGTCAGGCAAGGTAACCCAATTTATGAAAACACAGAAATACAGGTTTGATTTTGGGACTGATGGCAAGTTGTATGTTGTCATTTTCAATGGGAAAATCCCACAGGCAGAATTAAAAGGGCTTCTTTCTTCCTTACACAACTGCCTGTATGGGAAGATTCCAGATATTATCCCTTTATACCTGAAGCAGCGCCATCTGGAATATTCAAATTTTAACAGCATTGAAATTCCACTGGAAAATTATAATGCCATGGAGTGGGCAGCCTATCTCCTCCACTCTGGCGCCTATGGAAAAGTGGATGAAACCCTTGGGGATGCTGATGTTTACTTTTCTATCATGGATTATCAGGAAATCCTTCCCAAAGGGGATTGTGAAGGCTGCTATTTTGCAGTGGGCAGTCTACCTTCTGGATGCCATGGATATAAGTATAATGCCATTGCCCAGACATTTTCCTCCCATAGCCATGGGTTAGGGGAGCAAGGCTGTTTTGCAATCAGGGAAAGTGGCTGCGATGGAAATTTAAGGGATGTTGTCAAAGAATTTGGGGAACCAGCCCTCCCAACTTTTGGCTGTGTGGATATGGTGGCTCTCCTTCCAAATCTTGAAAATTTCAAAACCAAGGAAGAAGTGCTAAGGGCAGCCATCAAATAGCATTCTCTGGGGCATCAGATTCCCAAATATCAAAATGATTTCAAAAGCTCTGTTGGACAGTACAATCCATCAGGGCTTTTTAATTCCCCAAATGTAGGGTTATTGCCTGCCCCCATCCCTGCTGCAAAGCAATTTTCTAAGTGAGGAATATACTCTTTCCATCCATATGTATAAACAGGGCAGGAAAAGGAAGAAAAGGCAAGGAAAAAGGAAGATGCTCATCTCTCCATCTTCCCTTCATTCCCTGCATATTTTCCTGTTATTACCAATCATTTCCCTGCATCATCCCCTTCCCCCAGTTCCATTTCCTCCCTATATTGTCAAGTGATTTTCCTTAAAAAATCAAGGAATTTATAGTTACATATCTCAGATGAATGAGCCAAGGAGATGGACATTTCTCTGTATCTGGTACGAAAATAGAGGGTGAAGGGTACACGAAGTAGAACGTCTTTGTTTTCGCTCTACATGGCCTTATGTATACCCATCCTTCTATGGCAGCGTACCTCCCGTGTCTACCAGGATCACCCTGCATCTCTGCCGGGGTCCTAACTTCCTTCGTCCCGCCTGTCCATAACCAGGGTGCCAGCTCAGCTCCTAACCAGGGTCATGCCCTATGGAAAATATTCCTGCCGGCTACCGGCTCATTCTTTGTATAAGTCTTACTGACCTGTCCCGTATGCTTCCCTCACCGGCACCTTTCGGTGGACGTTTTCCCGGATCGTTCCCCATACTTTCCAGCTTTCCTGCCACAGCTGGATTCAACCCTCAATCAAAATTTTTGGAAGTCCAACCCAACTATGACAGGGCATTGCCTGCTTGTGGTTTATGTCCGTTTATTACGCTGCCTGGATCTGTGGCCTCCTGATGTCGCCCATCAGTTTTCCGGCATCATAGTCTACACCTTTTGTCAGTATCGTGTAGAATATCCCCAGGACCTTACACGCTACCGCTACGACAGACTGCATCTTCTTTAATGGGTTTTCTTTACGTGTCCGGTAATACCCATGTATTGCCCTGAACTCCGCATTCTTCCCAATCAAGGGTATCGCTGCTTCATACAGCACATACCTCAGGCGTTTCCTTCCCCTGTAACTGATCCGGCTTTCGCCGTTATGCTTCCCGGAATCATTCGCCACAACCGCATATCCCGCCAGCTTCTGTAACTGCTTTGGGTTGTCAAAACGTCCAATGTCTCCCGCCTCCGCAATGAATCCGCTGACTGTTGCCAGGCCGATCCCCTTAATCCCTATCAGTTTATCAACATATGGGGTTTCTTTCAGCTTTTCCTCTATTTTCAGGGGAAGCCCCTCCAGCCTTGAGGTATATACATCCATGTCAGCCAGAAGGTTTTTCAGTTCCATACGGGCGGCTTCCGGCGCTTCCGTACTTCCTACGCTATGCTCCGCAGCTGTTACCAGGGTCTTTGCCATCTTCATTCCAGCGCCTCTCAGCTTTGCGTCCCTCCATATCCGGTCCACACCTTCCACCCCCAGTTTTCTGATGTCCTCCGGCAGCGGCGCCTCCTTCAGCACCATCCTCCCGCTCACCGCCTTCAAATCCCCATAAACGCCTTTATATTCAGGGAAGTAGATGGCGAACCATCTGGCCAGGCGGTTCCTGATCCTCGTGAGCTCCTCCTGCGTCTGGAAGCGCAGGTTTGACAGGCTCCTGATCTCTGCATGGATACCGGTTGGTATGTAAGGGTACGAGAACCGTCCCTCGTTGACAAGCGCAGCGATCGTCTTTGGGTCTTTACGGTCATTTTTGTTGGGGTTGTTGTCATCCAGTTCTTTTGGTTTTTTCACGTGGTGGGGATTCACATGCACAGGCCTCATCCCGCTGTCCTGCAGGAATTTCCCCAGGGCAAACCAGTAATGCCCTGTCGGCTCCATGCCCGGTATTACGGCAGTTTTGCCGTGTTTCGCCGCTATATCCCCCATCCATGCTTTGAATGTCTGGAACCCTGCCTCTGTGTTACTGAATTCCAGTGGCTTTCTGGTATATTCATAGTTGCGCCAGTCGAATGCCCTGGCATAGTGGGTTTCACTTCCCACATCAATTCCAACAATCAGAGTTTTTTCAGTTATGGATGCAATTTTTGCGTTCTGTGTGTTATAATTCATCTTGGATACCTCTCTGTTCAATAAGATTTTTACTAACCCGCTAAGCCAGTAATCTTATTTTACTCTGAGGTATCTTTTTATCAACCACCCTTCTTGGAATTCCCTATATTTGAATTATACAGGAAGCTCCTATCTCATTTTTTCTTATAACATATCAATCTGCTATATTAAAACATCTTTCCTTTTATGCTTTACCACCTGAACCAATAAAGGTTTTGCACCGCTGAAATCCTCAATGCATCCTGGCACACCTTCGGTTTTTGCCATATACTCTCGAAAATTTATCCGGCGCAATATAAGCAGTTACTTATTGCATGGTGTACTAATAAACATAGGGGAACTGAAAAATATGCTTTTTCAGTTCCCATCGCACTCTATAAGAGTCAATCATTCTTGTCTTTGTCCTTGTCTTTTTCTTCTTTCAATTTCTGTTCCCAATAGGATTTATCCGTTACCTTATCCTTGTCCTTGTCTTTACTGCCCACTCTTTCATCAATCGTGCTTTGGAACAGCTTAGAGATTGTGTCGGAATAAGTGCCGTTCTTGTTATAAGTCTTATCAACGCCTTTTGTCCTCGCCGCCGCACTGGAAATAGCTGATGCCTTCTGCGAAATTTGGCTGCCAAAGGAACCATATCCGGTAAACAGGGATTTTAAAGTAGAGATGTTGTCAAGCTCAATTCCGCTTTTCCCTAAAGCTGTCTTTTCCTTCAGGGCATCCTCGTCAAACTCCAGCTTATTGCCTTTGCCGACGGTAATGCCCACTTTTGAGAGCAGGTTGCCTGCCTTCTCCGTTATGCTGGTCATCCACGCCGCATTGCGCAGAGCATTCTTCGTCTCTGAATTTCCCGCCTGCTCCACCACAGAATTATAATCGTCAACAAATGATTTGACCGCCTTTGTGATGGCATCCCAGTCATAATCCTCTGCCTCGGTTTCTTCCCCGGTTTCCTCATCTTTTTTCTTGAATTTCTTTTTTTCATAAAGCGAAGCATTGCCTAACGCCTCTGCGGACTTTTTCAGAGAATCCGCACTGGAACGCATTAACGTCAGCGTCTTGGTGGAACCCCTGTCTGCGACAGCTTATCCGCATCCTGCTTCGCATAGTACGCTTTCATCAGCTTTCCATAACTGCCGTTTTTAATCATGGCATAATCAGATACGTTAATCCCGCCCATGCTGCTGTCTATATAGGGAGCGCCGCCGCCAAACAACGTAGAATAATCCATATTGGTGTTGTATCTGCTTGCGTAGTCGTTAAAGCTGTTAATTTCTGACATATAGAACCACCTCCTACAAGCGCACATCCACATGGGCATAAACTGCTGCCTGTGCTGTTGTAACTTCCGGAACAGCTGTTTCAATAGGCTGTACATTTTCCGCCTGTGTACTGTCATCCCGCTGTACATTCTCCGCATTTCCTGTCTGTGACCCGGTGCCAGATACACCGTCCTGTGCTTTTTCTCCGTTTGTACCGCTTTCCGCTGCCTTTTCTGCTGTGTTTTCTTCTTTTGCCCCGGAAGCCTTATTGTCATTGCGCTCTGCCGCAGCAGCTTCTTCCACCGCCTTATTTGCCTCTGCGAGCGTATTCATCTGCGATGCGGTAGCCGCCTGTGCTTTCTGCGTCACATCCGCAAGCTCCTCTTGCTTCTTTGTCACATCAGAGCCATGATTATTTTTGATTTCGGACTCCAATACGCCTGCCCTGCCCTCCATGCTGGTTGCCACGCTGCCCTGCACCTTTGCCTGCTTAATGGATGTGTCCGCAGAAATCATAGCCGTCATGCTTGCCTGGGAAAGTCCGGCGCTTTTACTGCCTGATTTGCCGCCCTTTGTTCCGCCCAGCATATCATCCATAGATGTTCCCTTTGCCTGCTGTTTCTCTTTTCGCTGTTCCATTTGGTGCTGCCTTAACTGCATATTCAGGTCGCTGATCTGCTGCTGTATCTCCTGCCTTTTTTTCATCTTTTCTTCTAATGTCATATCCTCATTGGAAGAAAGTTCCTGCAGTTGCTTCTGTGCGTTGGCAATCTGGTTCTGGATGTTCCGGCTGTATGAATCCGCTGCCTGATTCATCCCCATCTGTCCCATTTGTGTGTTTGTTCCATTGATACCATTAATTTTCATAGTAGTGTCCTCCTTGAAAAAATTTTGAAATCCGTTTCACATATGAGAAAATCCTAATCTCTATCAATTTTATCGGGATATCATTTGTATAAACAAAGTGCCATGCTGTGAACCGCCCTCATTCTGTTGTGAACCCCTTACGCAACCTGAAGCATAATTCCTACCATAACCTCATTCCCATTTTGTTCAAATGACAGATCTCCCATATACTTCTTAGCCACCCTGAGCATATTCTTCAAGCCAATCCCATGCCCACTGCCTTTTTTTGTCGTGTACGGAAGTCCATCTGCTGGATTGGTGAAAAGTCTGCCCTCAAAGCTGTTGCTGATAATCAGCATAAAGATACTGTTTTTGCGGAATGCCTGAATCCTGATATACGGCTTTTCCCCATTTACCGATTCCATGCAGTTATTCAGCGCATTATATAAAATCACGCTTACATCAAAGGCATCCAGTTTTGTATTTTCAGGATAACGGAAGTCGCACTCGAACCGGATTCCACGCATTCCGGCTTCTTTTTTCTTTTCCAAAAGAATCATATCCGTAACCGGATTCCCTGTCCGGATCTCAGGCGTAAGCTCCTTCCATTCTTTTTTCAGCCTCCCAAGATATGCCGAAGCCTCGGCGCTGTTGCCTGTTTCCATCAAACGTTCTATCATCTGGATATGGTTTCCCATGTCGTGGCGCAGGGAGCGGATGTCCCCATACAGTTTTTCAATCTCCCTGATATGTGTTTTTATCGTATTAATCTGGCTTTCCAAAAGCTCATGCCCGGACTGCTCCTCCTGTGATGTCTTCCAGTTCTGGAAAATAATGGTTATCACAAGGACTGCCATGACAGATACCAGATAGTATAAAAAACAAAGCGCATCATAAAATCCCGTTGTTTCGGATTTAATCTGGTAAAAATGGAATACTGCATAGCCGGCTATCCCTGACAGGGACGGCACTGACAGCATCACAAGCTCCCTTCTTTCCATATATCTGTCCTTGCTTTCATATGCCCTGTTGACTGCCTTGACAGACAATAACAGGAGCAGGAAACTGAACAGGATACTCAGGATTCTTACTGCCGCATACAACCCGTAGTGCAGCCATGCCCTCGCCGCCAGCCCCGGATTAAAAAGAACAACATCAAAAAAACGATCCATAATCCCCGCCATAGAAGCAGAAAGCCAGCGCAGCGAAAAAAACGTGACGGACAAAAATACCTTTTGGTTGATATTGCGCCTATCCTCTGCGCACATCACGGCAAATGCCGCTGATGTGCCTATTAAATATGCAAGGATATTGTCTATCCGGGGCGGCATGATATATAAAACCGTCATTACCACGCCATATACTGCGCCTGCCTTAACTGCTTTACTTCCGCCCGGCATATAGGGCGATACAAATATTCCAAGGCATATACCCGCAACGATAAGCTGCACAATAATTGATACATAAGACGTAATATTCCAACATAATTCTACCGGACTCACCGAATCTCCCTTCCTTTCCTCTGATTATATTTCAGATACTGTTTCACAAATTTCGGATAATTCTGCTTTGCAATCAATGCTGTCCCGTTTTCCATAACAGCAGACACAGCATCGTACCTTAGCACATACTTAAAATGAATCAGGTATGACCTGTGCGGCCTGAAAAAATCCTCTCCGGCTTTTTTCTCCAGTTCGGACAGTTTCCCATAATATTCCGTATCGCCGTTTATAGTATGAATGATGACTTTACGGTTGAATACTTCCGCATAAATAATATCCTTAAACAGTATTTTTGTATGGACTCCCCCTGCCTGTATCATCATGTATTCTCCATCAGACTCCCCGCTTCCTGTCTTTCTGCGCTTTATCTCCTGTACTGCGTTTCCAAAAACCTCAAAGAATTTATCATCTTCCAAAGGCTTGACTAAATAATGAAATGCGCCTACATCAAACGCCTGAAAGACATACTCCGAAGCCGCCGTAACAAATATGATGAGCGTATCCCTCTGCTGCCTGTGGAAAAGCCTTGCTGTTTCCATGCCGTCCATCCCCGGCATCTGTATGTCCAGAAGTAAAATGTCTACTTTCGTACTGTCTTCCAACAGCTCCCTGCCGGAAGAAAACCGTTTCGTTGCCCCAGAAGGGAGCATTTTCTTTACTTTTTCTTCCAGTAGGTCAAGCATAAATGCCTCATCATCGCAGATAGCCACGCAGACGGCGTCTTTTGCGGTTCGTGTGACGGCATCTGTCCTGCCAATAAAGTCCTCCATAGCTACAATCTCCTTTATGTAGATTTTTTGTAATCCATGCCATATGACAAAAAACAACACTTTTTAATAGTATATCATAAAAATTGTTTTGCCCTGATATGGCAGGTTGTAAACAGGTCTTATTTTGTTGTGAAAAATATGCTTCTTGGCACTCCTTTTCATCCGTCAGCCAAAGCTATCCCCATTACAATCGTTATGCGTTGCGGAACAGGCGTCATCAATATTTAACACACAAGACGTCACATAGCCGATATGGGGGAAACGCAAACCACCGTGTAAGCATATTAACTGATTTTCCCACTTTCCAACTTATTATTTTCTGAACCACTATAAAAATATCTGTGAAATTTGAAATATAAAGAAATGAATTGTGAAATCTTAAGACATGAGAAAAAAGACTGCCGAAACAGCCCTTTCCCTTATTGATCATTTATAGTTTTTACCGCTTTAATCATAAGCAAACACGGAAACTCTGTATATTATCACGGAAACCCTTATACTATCACGAAAACTCCCATCCTGTTTCCGTGATAATACAGGCAGTTTCCGTGTTTGTATAAAGGTTTTGCCTGCGAGTATCGACTTTTGCGTGATAGTATAGAGTTTTGCCTGTTAGTATCCGAGTTTCCGTGATAATAACCGACTTTTGCCTACGAGTATATACTATCAGGCAAAAGAACCACAGAACAACTGTTTGCACCCTCGCTAATGTAAAAATGCCCCTAAAAGCACACGGAAATAATGTAAAATTGAAACCTATGTAGTGCCGAAAGTGCCGTGTTTACGGGCTTTTTCGGCTTTCCGTGTCCTTATCTGCCGGAAACTAAGACACCCTGACAGGATTCGATAATATTCTCCATATTTCAACAGCATTTTCAGACAAATTATTCTCACCCAAGAGGCTTTATCATATACTTTTGAAACTTCTCCGGCACTTCAAAGTTCTTTAGATGTTCATAGCCAACCAGTTCTTTATTTCCGCTTGAATCAACACGATAAACCAGTTCGTCATATCCTAAAGGATTATGCGCCCCTACCTGTGGGGTGACACCGAATTTTACGGAAATAAATCCCGGCTCTTTCTTCTCAATATCCACAATCGCTATTTCATAATCGTAAACTGCAATTTCTCCCGAATAATATTCTGAATAGAAATTCGTAACCACATTGGTGATGTCCTCAATAAATAATGCTATGACCAGTTCATCAGTAATTTCTTCCTTTGTTGCAGCATCCATATTGAATGTCTCTATGGTCGAATTCCCATTCCTATTAAAAATATTGAACAACAGAAATGCCAGTAAAATTAGCAGACAGGCAGTTATAAACCTATACTTTTTCATAAGGCTCCATGCTTTTTATTACTATATCTACACCACACCTATCTTCAATATTCCATTAACATCTACAGCATACTAACACGCAAAACCCCATATTATCACGGAAACTCATATACAAACACGAATACTCCGGGCAGTTTCCGTGTTTGTATCATATCCCCCGTTTATCGACAGCATTTTCCGTCAAACTAATACGCCTTTCAGCCAAAACCGACAATACCCTACACCCTTTTACCTTTCCGCTTTATACTATCACGGAAATCCCTGACTTTTGCGTGAAAGTATACTTTTGCCTGATAGTACGATTTTTGCCCCTATCGCCATCCTATCAGCGGCGTTAAAAAACACAAAAATAGGGGTCCACCACCCACCGTGATGAACCCCACCAAACCTTAAAACCCTTGATTTTAAGCCATTCTTCAATACTTTCGCCTGCGAGCACCCAAATTCCTATGGCATCAATTCAAGATTGCCGCCTGGGCGGCTGTTAGATATTGTTCACATAAATTCTCCAAGACGCAGAGGGTGTACTAGAGCGTGTCTGAAAATTATTCGGCTTTGTCTATTTTAGCCAAATTAGAATAGACGCGATGCATAAAAAACCGATATAAGTAAAAGGTAATTTGTCATAACGTGTAGCAATCCGGCGGAACGCTTTCAGCTTAAGGAAAAATTTCTCTACCAGATGGCGCTCTTTATAAAGCTGCCAGTCACAGCGGCGCTCAAATTTGGCCCCATTCCTGGATGGGACCGTTGGCTCCCCGCCCCGACCATAAATATAATCCAGCAGTTTCGTGCTATCGTACCCACGGTCTGCCACAACCTGGCTTCCGCCGATATCGATCTGCCCCAGCATCGGAATTGCAAAATTGACGTCATTGCGCTGCCCTTCACTCAGCATAAGGTATACGGGATACCCATAGGCGTCTACAACTGCGTGGATTTTTGTGCTTGCTCCCCCGCGGCTGTGCCCGATTTCGTTTGGAGGCCCCCTTTTTTTGCACCAGCACTGTGCTGGTGGGCCTGGACGGTGGAGGCATCCAGGAACAGTCCCCCCAACTCTGCCTCCAGGCAGAGTACCCGGAAGATGTTATCCAGGATCCCGTCCCCAATCCATTTACGGAACCGGCTGTATACGGTCTTCCAGGGGCCATAACGTTCTGGGAGGTCACGCCAGGGGGCACCACTGCGGGTTATCCAGACCATGGCGTTTACCATTAAGCGGTTATCCTTGGGAGGCCGTCCAGGTTTATTGGTTTTTTCTGGTGGGAGCAGGGAAGCAATTTGTTCCCATTCCTGATCCGTTAACTCATAACGCCTTGTCATAACAAACACCCCTTTTTCTTTATTCTATCATAGAATTTGGGGTAATAACATATGTTTTGTGCAATATTTAATTTTCAGACACGCTCTAGTCAACAAAAACTGGACACAAATTTTAAATTTTTTTACAGCAAAGATTGGTTTTTTGTGCAATGCTACGGATGTCTTGATACATCCTTGTTTGGTTGGCTGGAGTGTATCAGGTATGGAGTGATTGTAAAGCCTGCTTGCGCACCGCTTATGCGGCTTCGGGCTTTACAATCACTCCATACCTGATATCTGGCACCTAAGCCAAACAAGGAAGGATCTATGCCGTCAGGCATCAGCTCCCAGCATTAACACCTGTAATAAAGTCTTTGGGCGCATAAGCCTCCTTGTATTGTTGCGGCGTTAGGTATTTCAACGAATATGCAGGCCGTGCAGTATTGAAAAATGTGATGTATGCCGCCACCTCCTGCTCAACAGGGCTTTCACCAGTGACATGGAAATCCATGAAGATTTCTGCTTTGATCCATCCGTTGATGGATTCCATTGCCGCATTGTCCGTTGGGGTCCCGGCTCTTGACATTGACCGGGTAATGCTATACATCGGCAGCAGCTCGTTGAATGCTTTGGATGCATAGACTGCGCCCTGGTCGCTGTGGAGGATCATCTCATACTGCGGATATTGTTCCTTTAACCCGATCAGGTCATCCAGGCCGCTCAGGTATGTCATCCGGTCGCCCCGCCTCGACGAGAGGGCATGGGCGAGAATCTCGTTGTTCCAGAGATCCATGTACAGCGCAAGCTCATAGTAAATACCCTTCACATAGAAAGCTGTCATATCACTGACAATACACTGCAATGGCCTGTCAATCTGCATCTCGGTCATAAGCAGATTCGGATAGATCTTGAACGGGTTTCCGGGCTTCTTGTACTTATAGTGTTTCGCCCCGTTCTTCACACCGAGCGTCTTGCAGCATTTGTGCGCGTAAGGATCCGACATCACAGTGCCTGTATCCAGACGGATTTTGGCATTCAGCCATCTGTATCCATGAGAAGGATAACGAAGATGGTATTCCTCGAACAGCGCCAGGTTGCTGAGTAAGGCTTTCGTACGCTCTGCCGGATGGGAGAGGGTATGCTTCCAATTGTAGAAGCTGCTCCTCTGTATTCCCATCTTCTCACAGAGAAGATTGACAGGAAAGCCGCCTGACAGCTCCAATATCACTTGGTATTCCCGCTGTCGATAGGAAGATACTCCTTCTCCACACCACTTCCTTTCACTGAGTATCCTTTTTTTAAGCGGGCTTCGTTTATCCGTGCCATGACGAGGGCATCAATGAGTTCTTCTTTTGACATGGATTCATACTCTTTGAGACTGGAATCCTTCGGAGCCCGGGCAGGCTGTGTGACGTTTCCGGTTTTCTTCCTGTGCGTCCTGGGCGGAAGTCCCGTTTCAGCACGGTAAAGGCGAAGATAGCCTTTCACACTGGATGGGTTGAGTTCATACTTGACTGCCGCTTCCTCCACGGTCAGTTCCCCATCGTATACGCGCTTGGCGATGTCCAAGCGTTGTTCCTTGGTGTACTTCATTGGCAAACCTCCTGTTCACTGAATGGTGCCACTTGTCCATGAATGGTATTTCCTTTGTACATAGATTATACCATCGTGTCTAGTTTTTGCACCCCCCGTGTCCAGTTTTAGTTTACCACTTCAGGGTGTATCCCAACGAGGTTTTGTCCTCCATTGCGATACACCCTTATGTGTGTGGCAGTCCCTGTTTTTAGACCTTCTTCATATTTAATGTTATGTATTTTCTTATATCGCTCTTTCATGTACTCTAATTCACTTTCCAACTGTATTCTGCTGTAATTCACGCCCGCCGAAGTGTATTGTAAACTACTATCGAGGTGAATCACAATGAATGAAGCAAAACAAAATCTTGCTGCCGCAGTGCGTGATGCCCGGACTGGACTCGGACTCTCGCAGGAAAAACTTGCCGAAATCCTGAATATTGACTCACGCACCATACGGGGTATCGAAGCCGGACGGGGAAACCCCAAATTTGAAAAGCTGTACCCCCTCCCTGGTTACATACCTGAAAATACCAGCCGACAAAATCTTTGATCCGGCATACAAAGAAGAAACCCCAAACCTTCAGAAACTCCTGGCCCTGCAAAAAGACTGCACAGAACAGGAAGCTGCTGACCTGATACCTATGATCCGCTACCTGCTTGGCCTGTTGCGGAAATAACACTCTCTGCCGCATCCGCAACAGCCATCCAAATCTAAAAATCATCATTTATGTACCGTCTTAAAAGTGCAAAGGCATCTATTGGTATCTTCCAATAGACGCCTTTATTTCTAAACTACCCTCTATATATTCTCTACCTGCAAAATCCCTTCGTCTTTTCTTTTAGCAATATGCCTGTTGATTCCCTTTAACGTATTTACTTTGTTGATAATCCTATTTATCCAGAAAATCCCAGAACTGCTTATAATCCAGATATCCTTTCAGATTCCCGGCATCATACTGCGTCTGCATGGCATCCTTTAAAACGCTGATCCAGTCCTTCATCCCGAACAGGTCATCATGCGTCCTATTGTCAGCACCGTGCTGATTTGCCCCTGCCCTGATAAAAGCAGACTGTGCGCCCGGACATTTCCCGCTTGCCGATAAATGGCTGGAATATGCAAACATATCAATATAGTCACTGCCCCCTGTATCAGCTTTCGACACATCCATTACCTACACATTATTCTTTGAACGCTTGTCAAGCTCCTTTATGTATTCATCAAATGTGTATATTTTATCTTCTCCCGCAAAGCGGAATCTCGCCCTTGTCCCCTCTATGCAGGTTGCCTTTATCATATCGGAAACGGACATTTTCTTGCTCTGGTTGCTCTGCACCTGCTGATCAACTGACTGCATCAGTTCTTCTTTCGTCCAGACCTTTCCTATAAAAGAGGGAGGCGTCTGTGATGCCATTCCCATAAACTCCCTGTCAAAACTCTGTGTACCGTCCTGCGCCTGACGCACCTTTGCTTTTCCTGCCACCGGGTATCCTGCTGTTCCTATTCCATTAACATTCATTTCCTTTAATCCTCCATTGTTTTTAGTATTGCGGCTCATCTGTCATTCAGAGCCATCTCTGCTCTCTTGATGTAAGTCCGAGCAGCCCATTGTTTCCTATATCCTAACTCCCCCTGTCAACACCTCCTCTCGTTGCTCCTGAAACTGGGGAAGCCTGCTTATTCCTTATACCCTACAACAGCTATAACATTTCCACCTTTCAAAATGCAGGCAACATCCTTCCCTTCTCCTATCAGCGCTGCCCTACTGTTAAGGATGTTTTTATCTGCATTATCCGGCACTTCCAGCAGTACCTTGTATTCCCCCTTATATGTTCCATTGAGATGCCCTATAAATATCTGTTCCAATTCCTCTATGCTTATCTCCTTTGCAGGCGAAAACACATCTAAAACTGTCACCCTATCATTCCTCCCCCTCGTATGTTAGCTGCATTGATGCTAACACATCACTGCTCCCCGATTCTCCAATCTGCCGGAAACCGGGGAAGCCTGCCCTGTCTTTGTCCGGCTGTGGCTTATTGTGGATATGCCGTCCGTGGGGCAGGCTGTTTTCAATCATGATTTGCTTTTACAGAAAGTAAGGATATCATTGATCCATTTTCCATACCGCAGATACCCGTCCCAATTCCCAAGTGTTTTCATATCGTTCATAAGCTCGTGCGCCATTGCCATATAGTCTGCTTTTTCGTGGTAGGAAGTACCACTCATCTTATCCTTCAATATTGACATGGTCATGAAATTGCTGTCTGATTTATTCCCGGTATGAGCGTTTAACGCAAGCATCTCCGTATAAGAACAGCTACTCGGATTTACCTTGCTCACATCCACTATCTGCTCATACTCTTTTCCGTTTTTGTCAGTGCCCTTCACAAGATAAACCGGATTATCCTCTGAATAATCATCCGCCCTGTATACATTTGCACTCTCCCCTGTCTTTACATGATGGATAGAAAATAATGCGTCCGGGTCAATATGTACCACATTTCCTGTTGCTTTCACATTCGCCCCGAAGCCGCCCTTCGTACTGCTTTCTGCTTTTCTTGCTCCCTGCCATGCCGGATACCCTGCTGCTCCTATTCCGTTAACATTCATTTCCTTTAATCCTCCATTGTTTTTAGTATTGTGGCTCATCTGTCATTCAGAGCCATCTCTGCTCTCTCAATATAAGTCCGAGCAGTTCATAGCTTCATTCAATCCTAACTTCCCCTGTCAAATTCCATACTGGCATTCACCTCCTCTCGCCGCTCTTTCGTTCAGAGCCTCCCCTGCCCCCTTGCAGTCCGCAGAGGCAAAGTTTAATGCGCCTCTGCGGAATACGGTGTAAAGATTATATCTGTATATCCAGCCCTTCCGCCATGCCGGATTTCCCGGATACCATTGATGTAATGCTCTCATCTGCAAAAATCTCATCCAGTACATCTGACGGGATCGGTCTGCCATACGTCCATCCGGGTACTTTTTCTTTCACTGCACTGGCCACCTTTCTCCCAATGCTTATTTCTAACTGCCCTAAAGTCCATGCCGCGGCTACCCGGTCTTCCTTCTTTAATGTCTTATAATAATTGTTTTTTGCCTGGGCCATTTCTTCCCACTCCGCCTCATTATCGCCGGACATTCCATTGTATTTGTAAAATGCATCTTTCACGCTGTTGAAAACACGCTGCTTCATCTCATCAGATACTTTGATGATTTTCCTTGCATTGGGATTGTTGGTAACGCACATTCCCTCCACGCCGTAGGAATTTTTTCTGTGTCCGGTAAGCTGGTCTTCAAGCGTATTCCTGCCGCCTGCACCGGAACTTCTGCCAAAAGCGTTATTCCCGTTCATCCTTGAAAAGAGCTGCCAGATTCCCTGACTGTTATTTCCTATACGCATCATGAATACCTCCCTCGTTATATGGTCAAATCCAACTGTGCGCCTTTGCCTTCTTCCTGCACTTTCACGGGCGCACCTGCCCCTGTCCTGATCTTCTCCAGCAACTTTTCCAGAGTTTCTGCCTTTTCCAGCCTTTTTTCCTTCAGGGCTTCCTCCTCTTTCTTCTTTGCCCGCTTTTCCTCCAACTGCTCCTGCAGTGTCTTTTTATAGGATACCGACTGGCTTTCTTTGGACGGTTTGTGCCTGCTAATGCTCCAGTAAGTAACCTTCCCATTTTTGTCTATGGCTGTGCCGCAGGCCACCATCTCATTTCCATGTGCCTCAATCCCGTCTTTCATGATCTTCGCTGATTCCGGCACTTCGGCAATATACTTTTCATACTTTGCCGCGGCTGCCGGGTCAGAAGCCATCTGTTCAATAATATTAGAAGCAATGACTATGTTATTGCCACCGCTGCTCCCAAACATATAAGCATCTTCCTGTTTCCCATTCTTGAAGTCTGCCACCGTTATGTTCACATCAGGGTATTTCTCTTTCAAACTATTCAGGTACGCCTGCGAATCCCCATTAAGGGTGCTGCTCCCGTTTGCCCTGTCTGCCGCATAAGCATTCGTGTAATCCGTTACTCCTGAAATTGCCATAAATATCATCCTCCTTGATAAAATATTTTATCTACATCAGACCGCCAGCCATTTCATAAAGCGGCCTATGTTTTCACTAATCCATGAATCGGAAAGACTGCTCTGGTTCCGCAGGCTTTCAAAAAATGACTGGAAATTATTATATCTCACATTCTGGAATGTTGTCGGCAGTTCTGTCTTTTCAACAGCCTCTTTCCAGTCTGCATAACCACTGTCTTTCTTTGTGTCGGAGGAAGCGTTCAGTATCTCCTTTGCCGCCTTCGTGTATAATTCTATGAACTTAGCAGCATGGCTCTCCCCGTCTCTGTGGTTTATGATACTCTGGTTCAGTTCGTTGATCTGGTTATACAGGTCAGTGTCATTCGCTTTCAGCCAGCTCTCCATATCCACATAGCTGCCCGGTGCGCCGGACATCCGCACCTGCCCTTCCTGCACATTATATATGACCTTCCCGCTGTCTGAAACGGAACCGTTCAGGCCATATTTCGCAATCGTCTCCATTGCAGACATGAAATCTCCCGCATGGGATTCATCCAGATAATTCTCTGCCAGATACTTGGCCGCTTCCAAACCGAAAGCCACCTTATCCTGCCTTTCCTGTTCCGACAATCCCGAAGCATCACCCGGCATAAGGTAATTTGAAATAATCCCCATCGTGGAACTGATCACTTTGTCATCCGCACCTGCAAGGCTGTTGTATAGCTGTTCGTTTGTTTCATAATTCGGTATAACGATTCTGTGTGTGTTTTCATGCTGTATTACATTCTCCGCCTGAAATGCGGCATCCCTTGCCGCCCTCTTTGCTGCTTCCTCCGCCGTCATTTCCCTGCCGGACATAAATTTCCTGCCCTCTGCAAGAGCCGCAAGGCCGTCACCCGAAAACTGCACGATGACGCTGTCCCCATACTGTGCTGAAATCTCATTCACAGCTTTCATGGTTTCCTCTTTTGACATCTTATCCATGACCTTGCTGCCATGCTCATCCGTGGTGTTGAACCGGAATTTCACTAAGGTGTCCTTCTTTGCCGCCGAATTGGAACCATAGCTTTTTAGCTGCTCCGTCCCCACATAAAACTGGCTGTAATCCTGATTAACATTCATTGGCATTTTCTCATCCTCCTTGATAAAAATATTTCAACGGCAACCCCTCTGTCATTCGGAGTCGCCCATGCCCCCTTACGGTAAGTCCGGGCATATCCTGCTTTATTTCAAAATGCCCACTGCTTCATATGCCGTAGCCGAAACTGCCTTGCTCTGGTAAAACCTCCTGTCCACTTCCTGCTCCAGCATTTTGCGTTTCAATGCGCTTTCCTCCGCCAGCCTCTCATATTCTGCGTGCTTTGCTTCTCTTGCTTTGCGGGCTTCTATGAATTCTGCCGATGACACTGACATCTTTTCACTTGTCACGCATGCATGCGCAATATCCCCATTTTCATCTAATGCGATTAGGTAACCTTTCCGGGGATTCGGATTCATAATATCCTGCTCCGCAATAAAGCCCTCAACCTTTGCCATAACACTCTTTGCCAGCTCCGGGTCATTCTTCATCTTTTCTTCCAGTTCCGGCGGTACAACAATGGCCTTCTTGCCTATGGTGGAATTAATCTTTGCCTGCACCTTAGAGTCAAGCATGGCAGGCTCCGCCCCCGATGGTTTCCAGTCCAGAACAGAATCATCTGCATTATTACTGAAATACTTATCCCACGGATAATCATTCCTCCCCCATAAGGAACCGTCAATCCTAGATGTATCCATGACGTTGTAGTATGCTCCGGGATATCTCGCCTGCCACATATCCTTAAAACTCATCCCCGACACATCCGACTGCCCCGCCGCCTTTGCAGCCGCAAGCTCCGCAAAGCTCACACCATCGCTCTTGCCCGCCGCATTCTTCCGGTACTGCTCTGCCAGATAGTACCCTCCTAAATTACCTGTCACTCCAAAATCCATCTTCTTCTCTCCTTTCATTTTTCATCATCACCGACAGGATGAACACCCTGCCATTTACCTTGAAATCCATTGTCCCCTGATATTTCTCCGCCGTGCTTTTGATATTGGCAAGCCCTATCCCGTGGGAGCTTTTGTCCGCCTTATCCGTTATGGGAAATTCCTCCTGCCGCCTCCGCACCAGCCATCCGTCAAAACTGTTCTCTACTTTCAAGATCAGCAGATTGCCTTTCTGCAGGGAACACAGCCGGATAAAAGCATCCGCCTCCGGCTCCTTTGCTTTCAGCTTCCTGCAGGCTTCCATCGCATTATCAACGGCATTCCCAAGGATAACGCCTATGTCATAGCTGTGTATTTCGAGCCCCTGCGGGAGCATCAGCTTATCGGCATCCATTTTAAGGTCTGGCACATCCCGCACCGCCTCATGGTATTTCATATTCAGCAGGGTATCCACCACCGTGTTCCCCGTCTTGAAACGGACTTCCAGCTTTTCAAGTCCACGGTTCAGTTCCGACAGGTACTCCTCCAGCTCGCCGCTCCCTTCCCCTGCGGAAAGCCGCTGGATGACGGAAATGGTGTTCTTCATGTCATGCTTCATGCCCCTTATGCCGGAATAGATGCGCTCCATCTCATCCATATGCTCCTGCAGGCTGCTTATCTGTTTTTCGAGGACGATCCTGCCGCTCTTTTCCCTGTTCCAGCAGATCATATCCTGAAACAGCTTCACACTATATAGAATGGAAAGCAGTGAAAGGAGCAGGATTGTTGGAATCACTATGACCAGGACAGGGTATCTGTAATACAGCATTTCCGGGACACTGTCTTCCACCGTAAGCATGATGATACGCAGCAGCATACAGATCATCAGCCCTACCGCCGCCGGGGTAAGGATAAAAAGCAGTTCCATCCTGTTGATCCTGTAACTCTTTTCATGGAAATTCCGCACGATACTTCTCAGCGAAAAGTACAGCAGCAGGGCGATAGCCGCATACTGGAGCAACTGCGTTCCGGCCACGCTGACTTCTACCGCAATGCCGAAGGCTTTTTCTGACTGGAGCGCACCTTTCCCTGCAAGCCAGTTCAGGATATCAAGCACCCATCTGCCCATCTCATCCAGCAGTATAGAGACGGCGTACCTGCTGATATCCGAAACCGCCTGGAACGAAACTATCAGGAATACCGCAATAGGTCGGAATGCTTTATAAAAACATAAAGCAAGGAATGATAAAATACAGAGCGACAATGCCAGCGTCCCAACTGCCACCTTATAATCTTTATATCCCGGCGGTGAAACCCACATTACTGCCATTCTCAAAAGCACATACAAGACGATCACACTCGACCCGTTCCATCTGCTTTTCAGCCTGCTTTCCAGAAAGTTACCTAAAAAATACTGCAGGCAGTACCCCTGAAACACCGTCAGCGCCGCATATAGCACATCCGCCATCTTAAACACTGGACACACCCCCGTTCTGCAAAAACCACATATACGCCTTTACAAATTCACCATATTTCTTTTTGGCCAGATATACCTTGTCGCCATTCGTAAGGGTTATGCTCTCATTGTCATACTCCGTGATCTGCGCCATGTTCACGATGTATGCCCGGTGACAGCGGTAAAAGTCCTCCCCAAGCTGCCCTTCCAGTTCATCCATAGCCGCATAAATCTCTATGGCCTTATCCGCCCCGGTGGTGTGTATCTCCAGCTTCTTTGCCCTGCTCTCGATATACAGGATGTCGGACTGGTCAAGGGTAAGGTTCCTTGTCCTGATGAAAAGGCATTTCTTTTCCTTCTTTTTCTTTGCCTCCCCCGCCGCCCTTTGAAGCACCTCTGCAAATTTGCCCTCGTCTATGGGCTTTAACAGGTAATGGAACGCATAAAGGTCAAGGGCATCAAACACATACTCCTTAACACCCGTGATGAATATAAGGACAGTGTCCTCCTGCCTTTCCCGCAGTTCCCTCGCCGCCTCAATGCCGTTCATGCCATCCATCTGTATGTCGAGGAAAACAATGTCAAACCGTTTCCCCGATGCAAGCAGCTCCTCACCCGTGGCATAGGCTTCTATGACGCTCCCCGGCTGCTGTTCTTCAATCAGGGCACATACATGCTCCCTGATTGCTTTTTCATCATCTACAACTGCTATATCCAAAATCCATCACCTCAAATTCCATATAGGCATTCACCCAAAGATAGGTATCTATCTTTTTATATCGGCAGAAAAAATCCGTTTTTCGGGCGGAGGGAACGAAACGACTACTTTTCGGGAACGAAAGGCAGAAAGCATTTTGAAAAAATGTAAAATCACCCCTAAAGTTTTTCGCTTTTCGTCCGATAAGCCCACCCGCATATTCCCTTTCCAAGTAATTTCCCTTATCAGGCCGCCCGGCCTGCCTGGGAAAAAAGCAGACCGCCGCATATGGCGGATGAAGTCCATAGTACGGCGGTCTGTGCTTTACTGATTCTCTCCCTGAAGTCTAAGTGATATTGTCAGCTTTCCATCTGTATAAACAGCCTCTATCTTTCCACCAATGCGCTCGCGTCCTTGCGATAGAAAGTCCTAATCCGGTTGAATTTCGTCCTGTCTCTACGGTATAAAAACGGTCAAACAAACGCTCCACCATGACCGGGGTCAGGTTCTTTGCAGAATTAGTGAAGTGTATCGTCCCGTCTGCATCAAGCCCCACCCGCAGGTCACCGTCACTATATTTCAGGACATTGCTCAATATATTGCTGACAATCCTGTCAAAAGCAGGGCGGTCTATTCGGCAGAGAACCGGAACCTCCGTGATCTCAATCACCGGCTCTATCCCTTTCTGTGCAAACTCCCCATAACAGGCGAGCAGGCTCTCCACCAGTATCCTGTTCAGTACGGTTTCTTCACAGACGCCCTGCCATGAGGACACAATCACCGAGTATCGGAACAGTTCCTCCGTAAGCTGCCGCAGGCAGTCTGTCCTGTTCTGTATCTGCCCGATGTAAAACTTTACCGTTTCTGTGTCTTCTTCATGCTCCAGCAGGTCAAGGTAGCCGTATATGGCTGTAATCGGTGTCCGCAGGTCATGCGAGATATTCGTCACGGCTTCTTTCAGTTCCCTGTCGCCATTCATATATCTGTGCCGCAGTCTACGCAGATTCCTTAATCCCGAATTTATCTCAGCAGCTATTTTCCGTATATGACGGTCACGGGTAGGGATGGTGAGCGGGCTGTTTGTTTCCCGTTCCAGGTAATCCCGAAACTCCGCAGCCAGGCCCTTTAAATCTTTTTTCATAAGGAGTATCTTCAAAACCCACAAGGTATTTGAAATCAGCAACAGACAGCACAAGACCCACGGAAACACCATCCCACACCCCATTCTTTACTTTAAATCTTTTTTTGTAAACACTGCTATCCCACAGATGGTTGTCAGGGCAATGCAGATGACGGAATATACCGGGAGCCGGTACAAATGAATGAAGATACCCGAAATCTGAAGCTCCTGTCCCACCGGAAGAAAATCATATAAAAACTCCAGCAATGGCCGGACAGACTCGCTTGGCATATGGTTGAGCGACGCTCCGTGGTAATAGCTGAATACTGCCGTCTGCAAAAACGGCGCACCCAGAAACAGCACAACATACGATACCATGCAGACAGTTGCGGAAATGGCCTTGCTATCGATCAGCATGGACAGAAGGGTAAATATCCCGGCATACGCCCCAAGCATCAGGATGCCGCTGAACATACGGAAAGCAAGCTGCATGGGGTTTGCCAGGTTCCAGCCGAACATCGCAGTCCCCATAACGGCTGTGACAAGGCAGCCTGCAAGATAAACAAAGGCATTTGCCAGAAAAACGGTAAGCAGATTTGCAATGTAAATCTCTTTCCTTGTATGCCCCACCATCAGCTTGTTCCTCATTGTTCCATCGCTGTATTCCGTCCCCAGAAACATACCGCAGAATACAGAACAGAATGCACTCGCAACAGGCAGTGTGGAAAGGAAATACCAGTTGAGCTGGCCGATCACTGTCTCTGGTGAGTCTGTCATTTCCTGGTAGTTCATGAACAGCAGGAATGCAACATATGCCATTGACACAGCCACACCTGCGCGGAAAATCCTGCTTTTTTTCAGTCTCATCATATTCACATAAATAAGGTTATGCATTCCTGCCACCTCCCATAAGGTTCATATAATAGTTTTCAAGGCTTTCGTCATGCTCGTGCATGGATCTGACATCACATCCCTCTTTATCAAGGGCGACAGCAAGCTGTGTTATGCTGACCTCCCCGTATATATCCGCCTCCGTATCAGAAATAATGCTGTATTCTATGCCCATACCGTCCAGCACCCGGCACAATGCCCTTGTGTCAGTCACTGACAGGCGGATGCATTTCCGGCAGGCGGCATCCAGTTCCGCAGCGCTTACTTCCCTCACCATAGCGCCCCTGTCTACAAAACCATAATGTGTCGTCAGCTTTGACAGTTCGTCTAAGATATGGCTGGAAATAAGGATGGTGATCTGCTGCTCCTGGTTCAGCCTTAAGATAAGCTCCCTGATTTCAACAATCCCCTGTGGGTCTAAGCCGTTGACAGGCTCATCCAGAACCAGAAAGTCAGGCGAACCGCAGAGGGCAACGGCGATCCCAAGCCTCTGGCGCATTCCAAGCGAAAAATGCTTTGCCTTTTTCTTCCCACAGCCATCCAGATCGACCAACTGCAGCAGTTCCGGGATGCCTTCATAATTCGGGAGCCCCAAAACATGGTATTGTATCTTAAGATTTTCCTCTGCGCTCATATCCATATAAATGGATGGTGTTTCCACCACAGCACCCATATGGCGGCGGGCTTTGTGTATCTCCCTGTCCGTATTTTTCACACCATATAGTGTGTATTCTCCGGAAGTCGGCTCCTGAATGCCTGCGATCAGCCGGATCAGTGTAGTCTTCCCTGCCCCGTTCCTCCCCACAAGGCCATAGATTGCCCCTTTTGGAACGTGCATGGTAAGCCCGTTCAATGCCTTGAAACTTTTGTACTGCTTGCAGAGCATAGCAGTTGTCAGACAATATTCCATAATCTCCTGCCTCCTCTGTTTGTTGCACCATTCTATAATAGAATGGTCAAGGCAGCGGTCAAGAAAAAAGTCAAGAAACGGTCAAAATTTACTGCGCATCCAGCTTAAACCCGATTCCCCAGACCGCCTCTATATATTCCCTGTCCCCGGCATCGCGCAGCTTCCTCCGGAGGTTGCTGATATGCTGCTTCAGGGAACGCTCCGTGCAGTCCGGCGTGTCCTCACATATCCTGTCAAGGATCACTGCCTTTGAGATGGCCTGTTTCGGGTTCTGCATCAGCAGTTTTAGTATGGCATATTCGGTCTTGGTCAGCTTTACTGGAATACCTTTTATGGCAAGCTCATGTGAAACCCTATCCATCCTAAGATCACCACAGGATAAGACATTGGACGGCTCCTGCCCGCAACCCCTGCGGAGCTGTACCATGATACGTGCAAGCAGTTCTTTCATGTCAAATGGTTTTGTGATGTAATCCACGGCCCCGCTAAGGAGCATATCCACCTTATCATCTATCCCTATTTTTGCACTGACCACAATAACGGGGATTCCCCGCATCCGGGGCAGGATTTCCTCGCCGGACAGTCCGGGCAGCATCAAATCCAGAAGTATCAGATCCGGCGTATGTTCAGAAAGAAGGTAGAGCGCCTCCGTACCTGAATATGCCCGGAGTATCTCATACCCCTCACGAGTCAGTGTTCTTTCCAGAACATCCCCAATATGCTGGTCATCCTCTATAATAGCAATTTTTTTCATAATACATTACCACCTCATATCTGAGCCAAATTTTCGTTTTCATTTTGGGTCTCCTGCATGGGACATATGCATCCCACAAAAAGCATCAGAAGGGACAAGATACCCCGCCCCTCCATACTATCCAATCAGTTTAATTTCCTTATTTCCCGGTTGAAACAGGATGCCATGCTCACTGTAAAGCCGCATATCCCGGTACATAAAAACATTGCTGCCATGCCGCTTCCGGCACTATCCCCTACTATTATTTCCAGCATTTCCGCCAGCCTGTTCCCGGAAACCATAAAAGGCTCAAAGACATAATCTGCCAGCCAGCCTCCAAGGATAATGCCAGCCGGGATCGTGCTGTACTGGATGGCATTCCTGACTGCAAATACCCTCCCCTGCATGGCAGCAGGAATCTTCTGGTACAGTATCGTATTCTGGTTTGCCATTATAAATGGAATGGGCAGGCTGGCAGCAACCGCAGCAGCCGACCACCAGAAAACATTTTTCCCAACTGCCATCATCAAGTCCCCAAACAAAAAAGACAGTGCCGCCGAAACATAAACAGCCGCTGTCTTATGACGGCTCTCTTTTTTCACGGAAACAAGGATTCCCCCGGCAATCCCACCTGCCCCCATGCAGGCATTTACAATTCCAAGCGCAGCGCTGTCCCCGGAACTCCTTGCCAGGATCATTGGCGATAAAATATTCTCATAGGTCAGCCTTGAACAGAAATTAATCAGCGCCATCGTAAGCATGATGTATAATATGCCTTTTTCTTTTTTCAGAAAATCAAATCCCTGCGCTATCCCGGTCAGGGGGGAACTATGTGTTTTGTCCTGCGCCTGTTCCGGTATTGTGATAAAGAACAGCAATACGCAAAATGCAAAGACAAAGCTCGCCAGATCTATCAGCAGGATAAGCGGAAGCCCGCCTGCCGCAAACAGGAAAGCCGCCAGCATGGGGCTGAATACCACGATAAGATTATTGGAAAAAGAATTCATCCCGCTTACATTTGAAATCTTCTCCTTCGGTACGAGCCTTCCCGTTGCCACTGCGGACGCAGGCTGCTGAAAAGCATTCGTTATACCGACCACCACATTTATGGCATAGATATTCCAGACTTCCAGACATCCCATAAGCAGAAATGCCAATACTGCCAGTGAACCTGCCGCCGCAATGCTGTCCGAAACCAGCATGATCGTTTTCTTCTTATGCCTGTCTATGAAATCACCGGCAAACAGACTTAAAAGGACATACGGCACATAATTGCAAAAAGACATCAGCGAAACAGACATTGCAGAATGGCTCTGTCCATACGCCCACAAAACAAGCGCAAACCCGGTCATGGAACTTCCAAGCCCTGATACGCTCTGGCTTAACCACAAAATAATATATTTTTTAAATGATTTTTCTTCCATTGAATTTTCTCCATTCTATTCTTTATTTTTTCAGAATAAAAAGTACAAAATCCAATGTGGACGATGGTTTTTACCTCTGTACAAATTTCGTCCATTCATCAGACTTTGTACAGAGTCCTTTGCTTAAGTCAATCACTAAATGGCAGAGCATATTCCCACCTCCTTCGGTTATCTCTTCGCAGGACAGTATAGCATGGAAAGGTTTCTTTAACAATCTGCCTGCAATCCTTTTAGGGCGCTGCGTTCCCATGAGCATCAGCTTCCCCATGGGCAGTTCTTTTTACTGTAGAAAGTTTTCTTTCTAAATTTATATCGGCAGATATTTTTCGCATTTCTATTCCCTTCCAAGTAATTTCCGTTATCAGGCCGCCCGGCCTGCCTGGGAAAAAAGCAGACCGCCGCATATGGCGGATGAAGTCCATAGTACGGCGGTTAGCTTTTGTAAGATTTCTTCATAAATATCTGTTCTCACATACGCTGCTGATTATGTGAGGAATTTCCCGCATATGGGAACAACGGGTCTGCCAGCCGGAAACTGAAACTCTCCCTGTCTACCAGCCCCACCACTTTTTCGCTGTCATACAGTCCAAGCAGGAATCCGGCTACCTGCTTGCCCGTGTGGTATGTTCCGAAAGACTTGTCATAGTCATATTCACTGACATTGTTTGCCACCATTCCGAACTCTGTCTTTGTCGCCGCAGGCGCCAGCACCTTTGCCTTCATTTTCGCTCCCGCTTCTTCCAGTTCCCGTGCCAGCCCTTCCGTAAAAGTGCTGACATAAAACTTCGCCGCACAATATGTCACAGCCGTAGGCACAACGGTATAGCCTCCACATGAAGATATATTGATAAGCTGTGTTCCCTCTACATCCTTGCAATCACGGACATACAGTGAGGACAGAATTGTCAGAGCCTCTATGTTCAGATTCAGCATCATACTGATCTTACTCAAGTCCTGATCCGCCACGCTGTCATAGTTGCCAAAGCCCGCATTATTGATCCATGTTTCAATCTCATAGCCCCTCAAACCTTCATAAAGCTGATGTGCGTTTTCCGGCACGGATAAATCGGTGCTTCTGATGACAATATCCAAATCCGGGTATATCCCTAAAATCTCCCGTTTCAGTTTTTCCAGATTATTTTTTCGCCTTGCTGCTATGACCAGATTTTTTCCCCGCTCCGCAAACGCCTTTGCCACTTCATACCCAATACCGGAGCTTGCCCCGGTGATGACTGTATATTTTCCCATTCCCTGAACCATTTGATAATCCTCCTTCGATTTGGTATAATCCAACCATACAATGTAGAGTAAACTCTATGTCAAGAGAATTGAGGTGATTTTTTATGAAATACTCCATCGGAGATTTTGCAAAACTGACGGGGCTGGGCATCCATACCCTGCGCTATTATGAACACGAAGGGCTGATTGCCCCGGAACGCAATTCCAGCAACCGCCGCTGTTATTCTGATAAAGACCTCATATGGATCGAATTTATCAAACGCCTAAAAGACACGGGGATGCCTATTAAGGAAATCAGGCACTATGCCAAACTCCGGGCTGACGGTGATCCCACCCTTTCTGAAAGGATGGAAATGCTGGTGCAGCACCAACAGGCGCTTAATGAGCAGATTGCACAGTTACAGGAGCATAAGATTAAATTGGATGAGAAGATAGAATTTTACAAGAAAGAAATAGAGCGTGTGCAGAAAAATGTACCTTCATGAGTATTACACTGCCGAAAAAGATAACAGTTCTTTTCTGGCTTTATCCCTTCATGCCATCTCCCTAAACGTGCCAGCCATTCCACCCACAAGGCTCCATTGGCGCTGCATATAGGATTTGAGGTTTTCCGTACTTTGCCGATAATCCCCACAAGCCATTAACGGATTATCAAAGTACTCCATGATTGCGCAGGCGGCACAGTACCCGCTCTCCTTTAGTCAATATATGATGGATTGGAAACTGGTTTGTTATCAAAGCAATCACAATGCCAATCGTAGTATCCAAAATCCGTGCAGCCCCAAATGACAAAGGGCTTTCATCATTTCCATGTGTCACGGTAATGCACAGAAAAACAACACACATGAGGAACGTCCCTTTTTCCCGTTTTATCAAAACAGAAAAATTGATGATTGGAATAAGAAGCACCGATAAAAACAGGTATCGTATCGCTTCATATGGGATGCACCAGACATTCCTCTCGAACAGCAGGACGAGCATACCCCACATCCCGCCGATAACCGTAGCCATCTCCCTGTTGAATGCTTCACGGAAACTGTCCTTAGAGGTGCGCTGGACGCACAGCACAGCAGCAATGGCGGCATAGAATGCCGTGTCTGATTTCCTTATTGTACCTGTCAGTAAACACAGGAATACTGCCACAACTGTTTTTATTGTGCGCCCGCCGACTTTCAGACAGTTAATTTTCATATATCCCTTTCAGGGTATACTGATCTAAGATATGCCCGTCCATTTCACAGTAAAGCTCGTTCAGCAGAAAGCCTCTCTCCAAATCCAGCATCTTATCCAGTGCATACACATGAAGTTCATATATGTGCGGCTTATCGGGTGGTGTCATCCCACCATAATAGCAGGAAAGCTCCGTGGATTGCTTTCCGCCCTGCACACTCGTCCAGCTATTCCGGCCCTGCACAAAATCCTCCGCCATCTGGCTCTCGTTCTCTTTGATCTCAAAACGGGTAATATTTGCCGCCAGCCAGTGTATCCTTGCGAATCCCCCGGTCACCGGGTATGCGTCCTTGTCCTCTAAGACAATGGCAACCGACACAGTTCCCTGCGGTGCATCTTCTACCGTGAACGGCAGGGAATAGGTAGGGATTCCGTTTTCGTTAAACTGCGTCCCATGCCCGCCGTATTGGGGCTGTATTACCCCGTTTATAATACCGCTGCTTGTAACATTCATCTTTTAAATCCTCCAATCTGATTTTCTGATGCTATTATAAGCGGCGGTTCCCGGACAGTAAATTACCCACTTTTTCGTGGGTACTAATCCGGGACTACTCCCTTTTCCTCCAGGATATGTTCCATGCCGTTTGCTTTCAGGTAATCAATCCCTATGTGCTGCATGATCCTTAACGCCTCCAGTATTTTCATTCCCATATCTTTTGTTAGTGAATATTCCACCCGGAGCGGGTATCCCTCATAGGATTTCTTTTCCACAAAGCCATAATCCGTCAGTTCCTTTAACTGCTCCAGCAGCATCTTCTGTGTGATGCCGTCTATGTCACGTTCCAGCTTCGCCAGAGATGTAGCCCCTAAACGCAGCCGCCATAAAATAATCGGCTTCCATTTTCCCTTGATCATGTCATGTACAAGTTCCAAAGGACAGGTATATTCTGTACGCATTTTCATAGGCTGATGCTCCCTCGTTTTCCACTGTTACCTATTACTTCGATGTTCCTGCTAAAGCAAAAGCACCCGTTTTTGCCAAAAGGTTTCATATACACCAAATTGTATACATCAAAATTCTTCATCTTCCGGCTCAAAATACTCCAGCAGAGAAAGATACAATTCTTCCGGGCGCTCCGGCAGGTAATCTTCATAACTGGAAATATCCTGCACGGTATGGTTGCTGTACTCCACCTGCGCCCGCCAGGACGGTCTGCCCTCTGGTTCCGTTGGCATATCCTCCCCGCTTTCCTCCAGATCATCCCCGTAAAAATCTTCATCAAAAAGAATATCCGTGAAATAATCATCCTCATCAGGTTTCAGGCAGTAATCCTGCTCCCACATAAATATTTCCAGTGTATGCACGATATACCGCAGCAGCTTCGCCATCTGCCCGCCCTCCAGCGTGACAGACTGCTCCCCGTCCTCTGCCTGGAAATCTGTCATTGTCAGCACACGGCTTTTCCGGTCAATGGTAAAACGGCAGTCAGCCATTTCCATATCGCCATACCCATCGTAAACCTCTGTATGTACTTCAAAAGACAATGTATTGATAACAAGCTGCTTTTTCATGGCATTGCGCTCTGCATGGGGAAAGCAGGCATTGAAAACCTCCCGTGCCGTGTCAGCCACCTCCGGGCATTGATCGTGCATTTTGGCTTTCAGCCATTTCTTCTCGCTGTCCGTAAGCCGCCGCATGGGGAAGTCCATCAGGCGGTTCATATCCATTGCCGCCGCTTTTTCCGCAGCGCTCAAACGGGAACAGGCTTTGCAGATGTGGGCGGCATGGCCCTTCCCGGAAAACTTTTCATTTGCCTTATGCTCACCGCATATTTTACAGTAATGCCCGTGCGGGCGGTTTTTCTTTTTTGACATCTTAAGTTCCTCCATTCCCTGCACCTATTATACAATGAACCGTCAAAACTTCAAAGATAGCAGTGGGCTTTTTTTAAATTCTTTATGCGGGTATGTTTCCCCGGCTGGCGCAAAAAAACAGGCTTTCCATGCCCGTATGGAAACCGGGCATGGAAAACCTGTTCTGCTGTAATTTACTCCGCTTCTGTCAGTTCAAGCTGTCCAAATTCTTCATCCGTCATATCCCGCAGTTTTCCGATCACCCTGCCGGACAGCTCCGCCATATCCGTATCTTCCAGATAGGGCAGCGCCCTTTCAATATCCCCTATGGCCTCGTTCCTGCTCTCTCCTGCAAATATGCAGATCAAATTGCTTTCTTCCACGGTAAACATTGTATGCATATCCTTACATCTCCCTCTGCTTATTTTTTATGTTTTCTTCATGCCCCTGTCCTGCCGCCTGCGCCTTTTTCTCCGCAAGGCGGGCTTTTAAGGACGGTTTTGCGGCTGGCTTTTCCTGTGCCTTTTTGTTTTCCTCTTTCTGCGCTTTCTCCCCTGCGCCGTTATTCAGCACATTATCCACCATGTTGTAATTCTGTTCTTCCATTTCCTCAATCTTCGCAAGCGGTTTGTACTCCGCCAGCTTTTCAAGCAGCTCCATAGCCCTCTTTCTTTCCTCCGGCACTGTTCCGTCCGCAGCTATATCGGCAAGCCACAATGCAATATCGTGGGTATCCCTCTGCTTTAAGGCTTCCGCAATCTCCGACACGTTCTCCGTCATGCTCTGGCTGCTGTCACGGTAAAGGGCGGTATCATAATCATATGTAAAGCGGTCAAGCTCCACCGCAAGCTGTTCTGCAGGCGTCAGATCGGGCATACGCTTCTCCCATACCTTCGCTTCAAATTCCTCGCTCATACGTCCGTCTATCTCCATTTCCGGCAGCTTTGCCGCAAGCTCCGCAATCACTTCCATAGCCTGCGGGTTGCCCTTTATATCCGGGATATACTCTAAAATATCAAGGTCAATCCGTTTCCCGGTTAAAATGTCAATCCCCACATCCTCAAACGCCTCCGTTCCCGGTGTATGGATATTGACGCCGATTGCGGGGATACCGTGCATACGCTCCGGCGGTATCTGTTTCCAGATTACGACAGCTTCCTCCACCGTAGGGATATTCTCATAAAACTCGCCTAAATTGTGGAACTCGCCGCACTCCGCAACCGTCAGCGTCACTTCCGTTTCTGCCTGCTCCGGGAACAGGCTTTCTTTCATTTCTTTTTGTTCTTCCCCTCCGGAAATGCCCACTGGGTTTTTCTCTCTGGCTTCACGCACTCCCTCCAGATAGTCCTCCACCTGCGGGAGATACGTTTCCAGGCTCCCCGTCTTCTGCGCCGTGATCGGGTTAATATCCACTTTCACACCGCCGATATGAAGCCCGCTTTCATTTAACATATCAAACAGCGCATCTTCCCGTTCATTCGTGGAAAGCTCCACCACTACATCAAGGTCAGAGCCTTCCTGCTCCAGACCCCGGCATCGGCTCCCGGCTACTGCCGCATCCACAATCACAGCGTCTATGCCGGATTCATCTAACTGTGCCTGAACATGGCATTTTACAGTTTCCTCTATCTCTGCCGGGTTCATTTCGCTGATCTCATGGAACAGCTCATTTGTCTTTGCATTGAAATCTGCTACCACAGCGCTCTGCGGCATGACAGCATTTGCCGCCTCTTCTCCGCTGCCGCTCCGGTCCGCGCTTGACATGTGCCACTGGCACATAGCGCCCTTCTCCATCAATCCATCATAATCAATCGGTATCAGCCTGTCACCGTCACGGATATTTCCCCTTGCGCCATTATCAAAAGGAATTATTTTCAAATCCTCCACGATTTCGTTAATCGCTTCTTTGATACCGATACCGGGATTGTCATATACGCCGCCGTCTATTTCCTTATAATCCAAGCCCATAATGGAATAGTCATAGCCGCCCTCTGTTTCCTGGATGCTGATGTAGCGGTCTGCTATCTGAAAGGCAAGCTCTGTTTCTGCCGGTTCCTCCGGTTCTGTCTGTTCCAGCTTCAGATCATTCTGCTTTGCAGATTGGTTGACATCGTGTCCGGGAGTTTCCTGTCTGCCCCCTAAAGACTGCTTCATTTCCGCAAGAACCTTATCCTTTTCATCTCCAAAGTCAATGATCTCGTCACCCTCGTCCAAATCCTCTAATTCCGGTGTCTTGGCCAATCTTCCCGGCCCGGTCTGCTCCGCCTGTGGTTTAAGCCTTTCTGTTTCCGCCTGCTCCTTCTGTGTCTGTTCCGTCTCTGGCCGCCCTGTTTCCGGTTTCTGCGCATCCTGTCCGGAAGCCGTTTTTTCCTGTCCGGCAGACATTTCTTTTTCCAGTTCCAGGACTTCCCTGCGGAACATACCGATAAAGCCGTCCAAAACTGCCGGGTGGCTGCCCACGGTCAGTTCACGGTTCATATCTGTTCCATGCACGATATTTTCAGGAATGTAAAACTCTGATGCCCACGCTTTATTATCCCTTGAAAAACGTCCATCCCACGATTCCTGCTGGAGCGTGTTGGCAAGGATAAACGCCATGCGCTCCGCACCGTACTTTTCCGCCAGCGGCTTTACAATATCATGCTTTAAGTGCATACCGTCAAAATTCTGCCGGATTGTTCCCTCAACCGCTTCCTTGCATTCCCTGTCAAATTTGTGGGATTCCATATATTTGTCCACTTCCCCATGCTCGGCTGCATAACTCAAAGTATGCCCATAGAAAGCCGGATAGGTTTCCTGTTCTGTTTGTCCTGCTTCCGGCTTCTGGACATCATGTCCAGAAGTTTCCTGTCTTTCTTCCGGTTCCGCTTTTTGAGTATCCTGCTCTTTTACACCCTCTAAAGCCCTCATAAACTCAGGAAGTCTTGTAAAGCCGAAAGAATCTACAAAGTGTGCGCTGTTCTCCCCGTTCTCATGCAGCGCTACAACGTCACTGACAGATAGGGAATGCCCTCTGTAATCTGCCGGGTGGTCTATGTTGAATTTCTCAAAAACTGCGTTGAGCTTCTCCCTCTGTGACTGCCCGTGTATGTCTGAAAGCTCCCCTGCATAGACAAGGTTATAGTTTCCCGGCTGGATTTCCCCGAAATCGTCCGAAAGGATACCTCTTTTCAAAAGTTCCTCTGTACCCGCAAAATGAAAATCCCGAAGCTCCGGATTGTCTTTTAATTGATAAATGCCGTATTGATCGGTACCGCCATGCAGAAGCTGTGCTTCCCTGTCTGCGCCGCTTTCTTCAGGTTCCTCCCGCATAGCCCGGAAATTTTTCTCATTTTCCCAATCGCCTTTTTCTATGCCGAAGATTCCCCCATGCCCTGTGATCTGCTTCCTGTCATGCACGGTTGTTTCAGAGCCGTCCTCATGTAGCAGGCACACAGGCAGGTCACGGTCAAAAAGCTCTAATGCCCTCCCCTGTGTCAATGGCAGCATTTCATTCCATGTATAGCCGTATTCATCCATCTCCCATAAACCGATCATCGGGTCAGGGAGTGCGTCAATTTCGGCCTGTGCGTCAATGGCCGCAAGGGCAGCCCCCTGACTGCCCTCCGTTTCCTCATAATAGATATGCTCCGCAAGTTCCCTTGTCTTTTCCATGTCATTCAGCTTAAAGGCATAATTCACGATAAGGTTCCGCTCATCATCGGAAAAGGCGGTTTTTGCAAATTCCAGACGGTTGATGATGCCCTCCGCCTGCTTTACCGGGGAAAGGTGGCTTATCATTACCACTTCTTTTTTATCCAGGTCAATCTCAAAATCATTAAACTGCGGCATACCGGAATTTCTGCCGCCGTCCACAATAATAGGGATATAATCAGCCCCGCAGCTTTCCAGGCAGTCATGGATATTTTTTCTACCCTTAACCTCCAGCTTTGTGAGCGCCCCCATGATCTCCCGCACTTCCTCCGGTGTCTTATTGGTAATGCGCTCTACCTCAAAACCGTCTGAATGCGTGATCTTCAAAATCACATCATCCGCCCCGACAGGCTCCTTTGCCCTCTCGTTCCATTCCCTTTCTGCCTTCAGGTCAATGATCTCGTTTGTATCGGTGTAATACCGGACATCAAGGCGGTATTCCCCGAACTCTTTCGTATCCTGATTGGCAATCTCCGTAGTCCATGCGCCTCTGCTTTCCAGATATGCGGCAACACTCAGCCTGTCATCGTCATTCATGGCAGAGAGGGCTTCTATGATCTCTGCCGCATCCATCCCCCTGACATTTACAAGGCTGTACTCGGACAGACCGCTGTTCTGTATCAGCAAAAGGCTCTCTTTTTCCTGCCCCTGCATCAGTTCCCGGTCACGCTGTAATTCCCGGAGCTGCCCCTCAATCCCTGTGATAAGCTCCGATGCAGTCCTGCGGATTGTATCAAGGGAAGATTTCAGTTCCTTCATGTCACGCCCTGATGACCACCCGGCTATATACCCGAAAGAATACTCCGCTGTATCTATGCCGAAGTGCTGGCATACCGTATAGGCAATGCTCTCCTCTTCCACCTCTTTGGTGTTCCTGTCCTTTGCGGGCGCAAGAATATCCTTATTGATTTCCTTATCATGCAGCATGGAATGGGCGGTTTCATGCACCATCGTCTTTAGAGTCTGGCTCTCGCTCATGCCCTCCTGCACCGCAATCCGTTTTTCTGTGGGGCTGAAGAAACCTTTGGAATCTCCGGGTATATCCTCAAAGCTGATCGGAACCGGGGCAACATAGGTGACTGCCTTAACAAAGTCCTCATACCCCTCCACTGTGGACAGAAGCTCTTTTGCCTCCAGTTCCGGGATTGGCTCTCCTGATGTTTGCTTGACATCAAAGACGGATACCGCACGGAAAGCGGGGATTTTAATCTCCACTTCCTCCGTCTGTGGCATCCCATCCTGGTCAAGCATGATCTCCCCGGTCACAGGGTCTAACTTATCCCGTTCCTCTTTGATCTTGTAAGGGGCAGGGGCAAGGATACGGATTCCCTTCTCCCCCTTGTTCACATGGCGGTTGAAATTTTTCTGCCATGCCTGGTAGCCTGCGACCAGACTGGCGTCAGGGCGCTGTAAGGCTATCAGGAGCGTGTTGTTGACACTGTAATTATGGAATTTAGACATGGTGGAGAGGTAGTTTTTGTACTTCCCGCTCTCAAAAAGTTCTTTTAACCCTTCCTCCAGTTTGTCCGTTATCTCCTTTACTTTCTGTTTTTCTGTTTTTGCGTCTGCCATATTTTCAATCCTTTCCTTGCATGAAAAAAAGACAATCTGATGTGACTGTCTTTCTCCCTGAAAACAAAAAAGCAGCGAACTGTTCTCTGATCCGAAAACAAATTCACTGCTTTACTGTCTGTGTTATTTCGTTACTGCGATTATGCCAGCACAGGCTCTCTTTTTCTAATGACAGCCTCTACTTCTTCAATAGTCTTTTCTACACATTCTGCTATCTGCTCTAATGTATAGCCTTTCCTGTGCATATTCATTATTACGCCTGCTATGGCATTATCTGTTGCATTTTCCCTGATTCCCTGTGAAAGATTACACATAGCGCTCATATCCTTTCTCAATTTGTCATCTACCGGAATACTATACTCTGTTCTTATAATTCCTAATTTTTCATCAACGGTCAACTCCATTGAAAGCAACGTACTCAGCAGACGGTGCAGCTCATACTTCTCATCATGCTCTGGAAGTTCATTTGCTATACCAATCAGGACAATATTCAGCAGGTCAAGCCCGCCTTTCCACGGATAGGAACCAAGCAGATCGTCTTTCGCAAGATGCACATAAGCCATACTGCTTTCGTCCATGCCCATACACACCCAAATACTGAATACACGCCTGATGTCATTATAGTTTGTCTTGACAAAATCCCTTTCCTTTTGCGAGGAAACAAGGCGGCTCACATAGAAAACTGCCCTGTTCAGGATATGGTAATTTGTCGGTTCATCCTTCTGTGCTTCCACGTTCACAATAACCTGTGAGATACCGTCTTTCATCCGCACATAAAAGATAATGTCAAACCTTACAAGCCCCTCGTTAATCTCCGCATTTTCCGTATTCATTCCAACAATGCGCTGGCCGTTTTCTTCCTTTCCGGCATTGGTCAGACCTGGCTCTACTGGAACCACACCGATCAAAGGCTCTCCCTCGATATAGGACACCACTTCTTTCGGGTTCATTCCCTTAAACTCATCAACCGTCTTTACCAAGATATGCGCCAGAATGATCTTATTTCCCAACAGGCGTTTTGCCTTATCATCATATTGTGCGTCCTGGTCTGCTGCCCTGACCGCATTTTTAATTTCAGTATCTATTGACATATCCACAGCCATAACCTCCTTTTGCTCACTTGCAGGAAATGTAAAAGCCATTCCCCAAAGGTATATGACCTCTAAATCATTATACCTTGAAATTCCCGCTAAATCAATCGGAACTTTTTAGATGACATGTCAGAAGCAGTTGGAATCTCAAATATTATAAAATCGTTATAGCGTTTCCTCCTTCCCCTTCGCTTTTTCAATACTCAGTTTGTCTGTTCCAGACACCTTCGCCTTGAACGCTTCCAGTTTCTCTCTCAGCGATGTCCGCTGCACAGGCTTGTCAGCCATTGCCGCCGCCAGTTTCGCCCCCTGTGGTTTTCCATTGTCCACTGTGTAATTATGCCCTGCGTTATCTACCGGGTATGGAATCGGCACATCCTTAGCGCTTTCTCCGGTTTCCGGCTTTATGGAAGCCTCTTCCTCCTTCCCTGACTTCTGGACATCATCGAGCTGTTGACAAACCCCCTTATTTTATAAATGCCGTAAGATATTATGATAAAATTCTATCAATAAATAGGAAAATATTCCAAAGAAAAAGGCATGGTTCTCTATGCCATGACCTTTATCATTCTCTTTAGATTTAATGCTGTTGACGATAAGAGGCATTGCTGTTCAGCTGCCTCTAATCCTCTTCTATATAGGAATTTCAAATTATGTCTTGCTTTTTGCGCCGCAAAGCTGCCTTCGCTCCATATCTGTCGCAGAAGCAAAACCTTGGCGTGTGTTTCCGTACCATCTTTTTCATGATTCTTTTTTACAACGTCTTCAAAAATATTTACTTGGATTCTTTTATCAGAACCTTTTTCTCCTATGCACCTGTTACGGAATGGACAGTCTTTACATTCCGTTTTGGGACAGCGGTACTCTTTTGTTACAGTATTCATTGTTCTGTTGAGCCTGTGCAGCGGAAGCGCTTTTCCTCCAGGACAGATGAATCTGTCATCCTTTTCATCATACTGAAAATCTTTCCTTTGAAACTCTGTAGTCCCTCTTTTTTGCTCTGTTCTTTTCGGTGTGTAAAAATCTATGTTTCGTTCTGGCAATTGTTGATTGATAAGGTTTGTGTCATATCCGCTGTCAGCACAGGCTGCTTGTATTTTTAGCCCGATCGTTTCCCCAATATAATCAAGCCTTTCGATATATGGCTGGCTGCCATTTACATTGCCGGCTGTTGCTGCCACATCAATGGTAATACCATTTTTAGAATCAACTGTCTCGTGCGACAAGTAATGCATCCCTTCGGCTTTCCCTTTGCGCTTATAATATCCTGATTCGGGGTCTGTGCTGCTTACGCGGCGCCGGACTGTTTCGATTTTTTCTTTCCGCTTCCTGCAGCGGGCAGGCTTGATCTTTCCCTCCGACTCCAGCTGGCTGCGTACAGTTTCTTCATACTGGTCCAGTTCTTTGAGGTATTCATTTGTGACTTCTTCTGTTTGCTTGATGTATTCTGTTTTCCGGGATGCGTTTGCCTTTATGTGTGTCGAATCCGTAAAAACCAGCCTGCCGTCTGCCAGACCCTTTTCTACGCATAGGAAAACAATTTTCTGAAAAATATTCCGAAAAAGATCACTGCCGTTGAAACGGCGGCGTCTGTTCTGGGAAATCGTAGAATGATCTGGAACCTTATCCATAATATCAAGACCAAGAAACCAACGGTATGCCATGTTCACCTGAATCTCTTCTGATATTCTTCTTTCGGAATTGATGCCATAAAGAAAACCGATGAGAAGAAACTTGATTAAGACCGCCGGACCGATGGATGGACGTCCATTGTTATGACAGTACATATTCTCTACTTCGTCATATATGAATGAAAAATCAATGATAGCATTTACTTTCCGAAGAAAATGATCCGTAGGGACTAAATCTTCAATTGTTATCAAATGCATTTCTATCTGTTGGTTCCCGATTTTTGTCATCATAATGTATCACCTCAAGGATTAATCTACACATATATTTTCTTATATGCAAATCTTTTTGGCAAGAGGTTTGTCAACAGCTCGATCATGTCCAGAAGTTTCCTGTCCTTCGTTTTCTTCCTCCGGCGCATCATCCATGCCGAGTGCGTCATCACCTTTTTCGTCCATATTGAGCAGGGCATTTAAGGCGGATAAGCGTTCCAGCTTCTCCGCAAGTTCCGCTTCCTGTGCGAATGGCTTTGTAACCTCCACTTTTGCGGTTTCAAGCTGACGCTCCACTGTTTCCAGTTTCGTCTGCGCTTCAGCAAGCTGTTTCGGCATGGATTCCAGTGCGTGGTTGATACGGGCAATATTGCCGAGAGGGTCAGAGCCGATCTCAAGGTTATGGGAAAGCTGCCCTTTCAAATTCATCACAAATTTATGGTTAAAGGAATCAAAGGACACCGCCATCTTAAACCCGGCGTATTCCCCCACTGTGGCAGGCACATTGACGGTTTTCGTTTCCTTGCACATTTCCACAAGTGCGGCCCCGGCTTCTTTTTTATCCGTATAAGCCTTATCCCCGACTTTCATAAAAAACTGTTCCTTATCTGCCGGAAGGTTTGCCTTCGCTGTCTGAATGTCAGCCTCCATGCCGCTGATCCTCTCTTTCAGAGTGGCTATCTGCTGCGGATAACGCTTTAAAATATCGTCCTCAAGTCTGTATTTCTGGCTTGTGTGGTTTCCTTTCATCAGCTTTAACTTTGACACCTGAATATCGAGATCCATTTTTTCCTTGATGTAGGGATTGCCCGTTGCAAGGGCTTTTACCTCCGCATAAGTGAGCGCCGCTTCGTCCACGTCCTCACAGGCCCGTACCGGGGATTTACTGGTCATGATCTGGCTGATGAACTTCTGCTTGTTCTCCAAAATCTGGTCGGGTAGGTCAGCGGTATTACTACCGCCTTCCCCCCTAAGAACCGTGCATGAAGGTTTCCCCTCACACGGCTCAAGCACTTATAAGCCCTGTGTCACCAGAGCCGGTTCATCAGTGTTTTTCAAGTAATGTAATGCCCTATGGCATTCGGCATGTAGCAGCATTTTCTTTTCTTTGAAATCCGCTCCTATCTCGGAATGGATTCTGAATCCCCTCTCTACCGTGATTGCTTCTCCACAGTGAGGGCAGATTCCCTTCTGCGCTTTATAAAGAGCATTCAGCTTCTTTCTCCCATTGATTTCCCGAAACATCCTCTCTGTATCCCTATCCTCGAAATATTCTGTAAACTTTTCATCAAATGGTGTCGCTTCCGATTTTGTTTTCAGCCACCGTATGATATTGGTGTCCGTGGCATAAATCAAATGCAGTTCGAACGAATCTGTCGTTTTAACGCTGAATGTCCAACTTCTCTTGCCAACCTGTTTGAAATATTTCTTTGCAATCCATTTGTGGCTCTTTTTCGGATGCCTGCGCTTACACCATTGCCACAGGCATCTCCAGACATCAAAATCAAACCTTTCAAATGCCTGTGAGGAAACATTATATTTCTGGAAGTTCACCCAGCCACGGATGACCGGGTTCAGCTTGCGTATCAAATCCTCCTGCTTCATGGACGGGTTTTTCTTGATTATCTCCCTTATCTTGCTTACTATGGCTTTATAATTCTTTTTAGATGGTTTTGTAAGAAGTTTGTCTTTGTACCACCTTATGTTGCTTCCGAGAAAATCAAATCCATCTTCGATATGGGTAATGACTGTCTTTTCTTCTGACAGTTCTAATCCTCTCTCTGACAGAAAATCCCGGATGATTGGAAGCACACCATTCTCCAACAATTCCTTACTTTCGCCTGTAACAATAAAATCATCGGCATAGCGAATAAAATTTACTTTTGGTGAATATGGCTTCCCCCCGATGGTTCTCTTGTAGTATTTCTCTTTCAATTTTACTTCCAGGCCATCTAAAACCATGTTACAGATAGTTGGTGAGATAGATGAACCTTGCGGGCTTCCCAAGTCTGTCGGGAATAACCGCCCGGTTTCAATGTAACCGCTTTTTAGCCATTTACGCAGGATATTCTTGTCCATTGGGATGTTATCCAGAATCCATTCATGGCTGATATTATCGAAACAGCCTTTAATATCTCCTTCTAACACCCACTTCGGGGATTTCCTTTTATTCAGACAGGTGAAACATTGCTCAATGGCGTCCTGCACACACCGTTTTGCCCGGAATCCGTAAGAATTCGGGTCGGCGGTGATTTCTGCAATCGGCTCCAATGCAAATTTATATAATGTCTGCATTGCCCTGTCCTTCATGCATGGAATACTTAATGGGCGCATTTTTCCGTTTTTCTTCGGTATATACACCCTCTTTAGTGGCAGGGGCTTATATCCCCTGCGCTTCAAGCTGAAAATCGCTTCGTATTTCAGTTTTGGGGTAGACCATAATACGTTATCTACTCCTGCTGTTTTCTTGCCTTTATTACTTGTCACCCTCTTTACGGCTAAAGCACGTCCGTAAAAAGAATGTGTGAGCAGCCACTGCAAGGATTTCACCTTGCCTGTCCTGCCCTGTTGAAGAGCCTTTACGATACGCATTTGCAGTTTTTTAACATATGCCTCGGCTTTATTCCAGTCAATAGAATCCCATGCCTTTGCAATGTCAGAAGTCGCACACGTTTTACCGTTCATTTGCTTTACTCCTTTCAGAAATTCTATAAACTCTCTCGTAATCAAGCACCCAGCGGAATTCTGCCCCCTTTCGGGCGGGGCAAATCTTGAACCCCTGTCCGTCCTCATTACAAGTCCGGCATTCGCTTCTTCCGCAATCCTATACCCGCATTCCCAACGGCTTCCCTTACGGTCGGCTTGCCCATATGGGCAGGAATACGGGCTTGACACGTTCCACTTAACCAACAATTATTTGATAGTTTAGGTTCCGCCTTCTACTCCGGCAGTCATAATGTCCGTGTATTCCCACCTTGGAAAGGAATATCCGACTGCACACCTTTTGGTTCAAGCCTGTCAGCTGCTTTGGCTTGTTCAGCCTTAACGAAGCTTACGGCGGTTCAGTTAATTAACCATGCTATCAGAAAGCCTGCACCCTAACCGCATTGCAGCTCGCAGTTTCATCCGCCCCTCACGGTTTGGATTCCAAGTAGGGTTACGTTTATATCCGCTTCCGAACAGTGCCATTACTGGCGGAGCCGGGGATAACGGCTTCATCCAACGGAATGGATGGTTTGGTCGGCATTGCCGCCAAACAGTTAAATTAAGCGACTTCGTGTCGCACCCACATGTAGGCGTCGAATGTGTTTTCAGTAACATATCGGTAGATCTGAACCTTGTCATTCTGGTTCCCCTGCCTAAGAATACGGCCCTCTTGTTGCTCTAAATCAGTCGGTCATTTCTTGCGGACAGTTCAATACATACCTGTCTGCTTCGTTCTCTGCTCCTACGTTTCGTTTCTGTCCCTTGAGCCTTTCTTATCTTTTCCCTGCACTCTGGACAATACTTCGATATTGCGGAGCGGGGGACGTATCCGACACCGCACACTGTACAATTCTTCGGCTTTAATGCTGTCCACCGCTTTGTTGGTGTGATATGTAATTCACCGACAAAGCCGATGAATTTATAGTAAATCTTGATTTCCTGCTTCACTGTTCCGTCTGCCGATTTTTCACGCTCCGAAACAAGTATCTTGTCTATCAGTGCATTTATTACTGTTGCGTCCAGTTCTTTTAAGCCTTGATAATTACAGATAAGGGAGAGGAAGTCACGGATTCCCTGTGATTTCTCGTAGCTTTCGTTGAGTGTTTCCGTTACTTCTTTCAGTCTTGCTTCGATTTCAAGCTGTTCTTTCTGGTATTTCCCCGACATCATCTCAAAATTCCGCTCGGTGATACGCTCCATGACCTTATCCTCATAGAGAGAGGAAAACAGCCTGTCAAGCTCTGCAAGACGTTTGTTCAGCTTCTTCCGTTCTTTCTCTAAAGCCTTTGCCCTGCTCTGGTCTGTTTCCGTGAGCCGCTTTTCAATCGCCCTCACCGCCCGCTCGTCATTCACCGCCATATCCGCAAAGCGGTTGATGTCGGCAAGGACGGCGTTAAATAAATCCCTTGCTTCAATGGCGTGTGCGGTACACATGACGTTACCGTACCTGCCATAATTATTACAGGTGTATTGTACGCAGTCGATGATGTCGGGGCGTTTCCTCCTGTTGGCACTCATAGCCCTCAAAGCATAGCCGCAGTCCGCACACTTGATAACACCTGCAAAAATATTCTCAAAGCCGCCCTTATTCTTTTCCCGCCTGCGGCTCGTCATAAGCTGTTGGACGGTATCAAATTCCTCCTGCGTGACTATCCCCTCATGGGTGTCTGGTATCACTTCCCATTCTTCGGGCAGCTTAGAGGGGCGTTTCTTGCTTTTCATATTGGCGGCAATCCGCTTGTAGCCTGCAAGGTTTCCCGCATAGATAGGGCTTCTTAAAATATTTCTCAAACTGTTCTCGCTCCAGATATAGCGGTTTTCCTCATTACCCTCAAAGTATCTTTCATAGCCTGTCGCTCCCTGCTCCGCCGCATAAGCGGCAGGGCGCAAGACGTGCTGGCTGTTGATGTGTTTACGGATTTTTCCAAGTCCATTCCCCGCTAATGCAAGGTCGAATATCTCCCTTACCACATGGGCAACCTTATCATCAATCAGCAGATGGTTGTGGTCGGCAGGGTCTTTGACATATCCGTAGGGTGCATACGTCCCCATGAATTTCCCCTGCTGAAACCTCGCACGGTACGCCGATTTTATCTTGACCGACACATCGGCAGAATACATTTCGTTTAGGATATTGCGGAATGGCGTGATGTCCATCACCGATTTATTGAGCGTGTCCACGCCGTCATTGACCGCTATATACCGCACGTTATTTTCGGGAAAAAAGACTTCGAGATACAGTCCGCAGTCAAGGTAATTCCTCCCTAAACGTGATAAATCTTTCGTAATCACGCAATTTATCAGCCCATTTTCAATGTCCTTAATCATGTTCTGGAAGCTCGGTCTTTGGAAATTCGTACCAGAATACCCGTCGTCCACATACGTTTTTGCCAAGTGCCAGCCCTGCTTTTTCACATAATCCGTGAGGATGGATTTCTGTGTGGCAATGCTCGCACTCTCGTTATCCGTCCCATCGTCCTTTGATAACCGACAGTAAATGCCGACTTCATAAATTTTATTTTCCATTCTTATTCCTGCCATGCTGTTAAACCTCCGTCTTTGTTCTACTTCAATTTCATGTTCCATTGCGTACATTCTAAGCGGATATACCCCCATTGTCGAAGGTGTCACCCTCGGCAATCTCCCTACGGATGTCCTCGGAGATAATCGGGATAAACGCTTCTGCAACGGTCTGTGTGCCGACATATTCCCGACTGATAATTACCTGCACTCGTGCTTTTGGAATAATACGCTTTCTCTTTTTATTTGCTTTCTTATCCTCGCCCATACTCAAATCTTCCTTTCCAGACAGGGCAGGGGAGCGTTTGAAAATGCCCCCACCCTGCCAATCAGATACCATCAATCCCCGTTCTTTACTTCTTTCTGCAATGTTTTAAGGAGTGCCGCCGCTTCATCAGCGGTCAATGTGATTCCCTTTCCGCATTTCCCACGGTTGGGGGAAAAGCTGCGGATGTCATACTTCGGCTCGTTCCCGTTCCACGAGATTAAATTGATTTCCTTTGTATAGCCGCTGTCGCTTGCCGACAATACAGCGATTTCCTTCACAATCTCGTACTGGATTTCTTTCATTTTCCACCTCAACTTTCTGTCTTATCTGGCTGTCTTTTTCTTCCAGTGTCTTATAATTACCTTCTGAAAAGAAAAGATTAGCGGCTGTCCCTGCCCCGTTTCCTCTGCAATTCACGCTCTAAAAGTTTGATGATAGTGTCCTCCATCTGCTTTGGCGTTGTGTTCTTGGGGAAATATTTTTTCAGCTTGCTTGTGTTGATTTTCAAGGTTTCTTTCTGGTTTCCCTTTTCCTCTGTCATAATCGCAAATATCATATCCATGTCAAGCCGCCCGCTCTGGCTTAGGCTTTTCATCCGCTGTGCCTGTGAGAGTGAGGGCGTTGCTTCCTCGCTCTCCATTGTGGCAAACAAGTTTTCCTGCTCGTCTTTCTTCAAAAAGGACAGTTCCACCGCAGGCGTGAGGGCGATTTTCCCCTCGTCCACCATCTGCAAAATCGACGGTATCAGCTCCGTCAAGCGGATAAATCGCTGCACGGTCATCCTGCCAACACCGAAGCCCTGCGTCACCTTATCGTCCGTCCGCAACTTCGTCCCAACTTGTGACGAGGTTAAGTCTGTGCGGAAGCCCTGCCGCTTCATGGCTTCAGATTTCATTTTATAGGCAAATGCCCGCTCCGATGGCAGGATATTTTCACGCTGTAAATTACTGTCTACAAGGGTGATGATGGCTCGGTCACGGTCTAAGGGCAGAACAAAAGCGGGTACGGTATTAATCCCTGCAATCTCCGAAGCACGGACACGCCGCTGTCCTGCAATGATTTCATAGCCGCTCCCATCCTCTTTCGGGCGTGTGATTATTGGCGTTACAATGCCAAACTCTTTGATACTTTCAGCTAACTCTGACAGCATTTCATCCTCCACCACATGAAACGGATTGTCTGGAAATGGGTGCAAATCTACGGTCTTTAATACCTTAAAATCCTGTTTCTTCATTCACATATCTACCTTTCTTTCGCTCTGTTCCGATTGCTTTTCTGCAATTCCTCTAATACTTCTGGCGGTATCTTTTTCAATAACCTTTCCACCTGCTGATTGGTTTTCTGCAACTCAAATATCCTCTGGTTGGCTTTCTGTACCTTTAATTCCTGCTCATACTTTTCATCACGCATACGCCCTGCATAGTCCGATTCCTGCCCGATTCTCTCTTTCAGACTGTCGATATACGCCTGCTGTTTGCTGATTTCTTTAGAGAACTTCTCCACGTCTGGAAGCCATGCGGCAATCAGTTCCAGAGCCTTGTCACGCTTCTTGCCCGCATTAAAAGCGTTGATGTCGGAGAGGGCAGACACGATTTCCGCATACTGTTTATCAAGCCTTCCGCCCAACTTGTAGAGCCATGTGGGGATGTGCCTGCGCTTTGTTTCCATTGAGGACTGCCCCCGCTCAAGCTGATTCCACCGTGCGGACATACGCTCATGGTAGGCGGTCTGCCACTCGGAAAGGCTCTTTTGGTTGCCTAAAATGGACTTCGCTGACAGCTTGTTGTCGGGCGTAAGCGGCACAAAGCATAGGTGCATATGGGGGTTTCTCTCGTCCATGTGGACGACTGCGGAGAGAATATTTTTTTCCCACACGCTCCGAAATAAAGTCAAGTGCCGTCTGAAAATACATTTTCTGTTCTTCGGGCGGTAAGCTGTTCATAAATTCGGGCGATGCGGTGATGAGCGTTTCCACCATCATCACGCTGTCTTTCCTCGTCCTGCATCCCGCTTCTTCCACCATTCGGTTTATCTCTTTCTTGTAGGTGTAACGGGGCGGTTTCACAAGATGGTAATTATTCTTGGAGCGTTCCATATCAATATCTGGGTTGCTTTTATAGGCTTCTTTCTTCCGCTCGTTATGGCGTTCACAAGCCGCAACGCCGCCTGCCTTGCGTTTCTGGAAACGCAGGATTGCATAAGGCATAGTCAATCTTCCTTTCTTCGGCGGGTAAGTGTCCTTTGGGTGACAGCGGTGACGGTGATGACAGTGATTTTGGGATACCCCCACGGGAGCCGCCGGCTGTCACCGCACATTCTTCCATCCGAAGCCGCAAGGCGCAGGATGGGCAGGGCGTAAGCCCTGCTTTCAGGGAGTCCAGAGGGAACGTCTGGCACACGACTTTGCGGAGCAAAGTGTAGTGTGTTACACCCTGTAAACGCAGTCAGAAAAATCGGAGGATTTTTTTGACCGCAGGGGTGGCTTTACGAGCCGAAAAGGGCGGGTAAATCCCACGCCTGCATTTTGCGTTTACGGGGTGTTCTCCCGAAGGGTGACAGCGGCATGGTATCCCAATATCACTGTCATCACCGTCACCGCTGTCACCCGCAGGGCAGAAACGCCGATTTTACATAGCTTTAAGTGTCGGTGACGGTAACAGGGGGTATCCCAATATTGCTGTCATCACTGTCACCGCTGTCACCCTCCCGCCTTGCAAGGGCTATCTGCCTGCCATCCTTTTTGCGGCTGTACTGGTAGCTGATATGCTTCTCATTTAAAAAAGTGGTGTGGTATTCATTGAGCCATTTCGTAATCACCGTGGAGACGGTTTCCGTTTCGCCCATAGCCGCTAACAATTCCGTAACCGTCCCAGACCATTCCTCTTTGTCCTGCATGAAATCCACTAACCGAAAAAGGACATCTGGTATGGATTCCTCCGCAAGCTGCTCCTGCTCTTTCCGCTCCACCAGTTCCCAACTGCAATCACGGAAACGGAGCGTGAACTCCTGATAGGGCGTGTCCCTGCCCGTCACATACAGCTTGGCGGCATCAGACGCACGTTTCTCCTTTTCCAGAACGAAAGTAGCGTCCGCACTCCCCGTCAATCCTGTCGTGCCAGACACCTTGTTGAACACGTCGCTGTCATTCTGCTTTCGGATGTGGTGTACGACAATGACCGCAAGAGAATGCCTGTCGGCAAAGTCTTTGATAAGGGAGATGTCCCCGTAATCGCTTGCATAGGCGTTGTCTTTGGATGCGGTACGGACTTTCTGCAAAGTATCAATGACAATAAGCCTGCTGTCGGGATATTCTTTCAGATAATCCTCCAACTGCACGATAAGACCGTCTGACAACTTATCGCTTGCCACCGCAAAATGAAGCCGCCCGCTCGCTTCGTCTGTCAAGCGGAACAGCCTGTCCTGTATGCGGCAGAACGTGTCCTCAAGGCAGAGGTAAAGCACATCGCCCTCCTGTGTCGGCATATCCCACAAGGGGATTCCCTGCGACACGCAAAGGCAGAGCTTTAACATGAGCCAGCTCTTGCCGATTTTCTGTGAGCCGCAGAACAGGATTAAGCCCGTGGGTATCAGACCGTCCACCACAAAGGACGGCTTCTCAAGCGGCTCATAAAGGAGCGTATCGGCGTTGACCGTTTGGAGCTTCTGCATGGGATTCCTCCTTTCGGGCAGTGTCTTTGGTTTTGTTGCACATAGCGTTGACCTCCTTAAAATAGATTTACTCCCACAAAAAAGCGAGAGTATGTAATACCGTTCTTTACGGCAGCCTTAAAACCCTCCGCAGCTTCTTCCGCAGATGGCTTAACTTTGCATAGACAGCCCCCGCAGTCAATCCCACAAGAGGGGCAATCTCCTTAGTGGAATAGCCCTGCATTTTCAGCAGGACGATTTGTAAAGTACGCCTGTCCACCGTGACTAATGCAAGGTACAGATTTTCGCTCTCAATCTCGTCCAGTAAATCAGCAACAGTCTTTACCTCCGTCTGCCGCTCCCTGTCCGCCATTCCCTCAAGGTACTCCCCAAAGTCGCTTGACCAACGGTAAAACCGCCTGTTGGAATTAAAATCCGCCCTGTCGTCTGTACGGATTTGCTCAATGGTTGCTTCATCAACGCCGCACTCACGCAGAACCTTTTCCTCCGCTTCTTTCCAGATACGCCATTTTCTGTCCTCTCGTCCGTGGTTGTATGCCATCTTTCTTTTCCTCCAATCGGGATTTAGCAAAATCCAAAATTGAGAGGGCAGGGAAAAGCCCCCTCATTTTCCCAAAGGAAAAAACAAGGGGACTGAACGCCTTAAATTTCGTTTTCTATCATCTTTCTCAGCTTCGCAAGGATTTTGGCTTTGCGTTTATTCACAACGCTCTGGGTTAACCCTAACCTTAACCCGACTTCCCGCTCGGAAAGTTCCTCAAAGAAAATTGCCTTTACCAATGTTTGCTCACTGTCCGACAATAAGGGCAGGGCGGTTTTCAGCCTGTCCACCATCACCGCATTGACAACGGTTTCCGCAATGTCCACCTCTTCATCTGCTATAAAATCCAGAGCGTTACCCTCATCATCAGTAAACCCCTCCAATGAAAGCAGGCTGTTCTTTGTATCCAGTTTCTGAAGATAACGCCATCTCTCTTTGTCCCGATAGAAGTCTGCGTATTGTTCCCGCACAACTTCAAGCAGACAGCCTTGAATGGGGATAAACAGCTTGTCTATGTAGGTCTGGTCGGCTTCCCTGCGGTGGCAGAAGTCCGTATAGGATAGTTCCACATAGCTATCATTCTCTTTGATATATACTTTTCTTGGTGCATATTTCACCGTAAGTACCTCCAATCTGAATTTTTGAAATGCTAAAAATCCAGATGGAGTGGTGGAGAACGACACCGTATATCAGGAACAGCCCTGCGGCATATTCCAACAAAAAATGACAAAAGAAAAACCGCAAAGGCTATGTGACCTTTACGGTTATAGGAAATTATGATTCTGTTATATAGAGATTGTACTTCTACTTCCAAGGTGAGAAGTACCGTTGCATTGGCAGGAATTTTTTTAACTGACTACCTGCCATTCCCCGATATGCTATGTATGAATTGACCTTGCTTTGTATAAGCAGATGGAATACCGCCCAAAAAAGGAACATAAAAAAATCCCTCCAAACTTTAAAACAGGTTGGGAGAGTGTTTGTTAAGCCTTTTGGGCATAGCAAAATCGCCCACCATAACACCGTTTTTTTATTTGGTGGGCATTCACCTTAAATCTTTATGAAAAGAAACAGAGCCGACAAACTGTGATTGTGATATGCTCCCCTTATAGTAGACAGACAAAATAATAAAACTGTCGCTGTAAGGAGGAGCATATTTCATGGGACAACATTCAAAATACTCTTTTGAGATGAAACTGGCTGCTGTCACAAAGTATCTGGAAGGAAGCTGTTCAACAGAAAGTATCGCCCGAAGCCTGGGAACAAATGGGACACGCATCGTCGAGTGGGTGACCTTGTATCAGGCCCTGGGAGCAGATGGGTTAAAAACATCCCCCAAACTCAGCACCTATTCTGCCGAAACAAAACACAATGCCGTCTCTGATTACCTTTCCGGAAAAGGGACATTAAGGGAAATCCAGAAAAAGTATGGAATCCGCTCAGATAAACAGCTTCGCAACTGGATTATGAAGTATAATGGTCATGAAAATCAAAAAACTTCTTTCACAGGAGGGAACAGCAGCATGGCCAAAGGAAGAAAAACCTCATATGAGGAACGGGTGCAAATTGTAACATACTGCATAGAGCATGGAATGGATTATGCCCAGGCAGCAGAAAAATACCAGGTATCCTACCAGCAGATTTACCAATGGACAAGGAAATACCAGTCAAATGGCGCAGAGGGGCTTATTGACAAAAGAGGAAAAAGAAAGCCTGAAAATGAAATGTCAGAACTGGAGAAACTGCGTGCGGAAAATAAGATTCTTCAAGCGGAAAAGCGCAGAGCCCAGCTGGAGGCTGCTTTCTTAAAAAAACTCGACGAAATCGAAAGGAGGCGGTTCTAAGCCAGACACAAAATGAGACGGTTTATCTGGCAATACAGGAAATATATGATGAGCAGGGATCCCCTGTATCGGAACTCTGCAGATTTGCGGGAATTTCGCGTTCTGCTTATTATAAATGGCTGAACCGGAAACCAAGTGAAAATGAGAAATTCAACCAGAAATTATGCATCCTTATCAGAGATGCGTACGAGGAAAAAAGTGGGATTCTGGGTTATAGGCAGATGACGATTAAATTGAACCGTGAAAATGAATTTCAAGTCAACGCAAAGAGAATCCTGCGCCTTATGCGGATTTTACATCTGAAGTCTGTGTGCCGGCGCAGGAGAAGAAACTATGTAAAATCAACGCCAGAGGTTACTGCCGAAAACATCTTAAACCGGGAGTTCCATGCGGAGCATTTTGGAGAAAAATGGCTGACGGATGTAACGGAAATGAAATATGGAGCCAGTGGGAAGGCATACCTAAGCGCCATTCTGGACTTAGCAGATAAAAGTATTGTTTCCTTTGTTATTGGACATTCCAATAATAATGCCCTTGTTTTTGAAACCTTTGACATTGCCCATGAAAACCATCCAGATGCAAAGCCTTTATTCCACAGTGACCGTGGGTACCAATACACCTCAAAATCCTTCCGCAAAAAGCTTAACAAAGCAGGAATGACGCAAAGCATGTCAAGAGTATCCCGATGTATTGATAACGGACCAATGGAAGCGTTCTGGGGGATGCTGAAATCAGAAATGTATTACCTGAAGAAATTTCAAACATATGAGGAACTAAAGGAGGCCATATCCGATTACATAGATTATTATAATAATCATCGGTATCAGAAGCGCTTAAACTGTATGACACCGATAGAATATAGAAACTATTTGAAGGAGGCTGCATAAAAACTCTGCCAGTCCTTTTTTGTGACTGGCAGGCTAAAATTTTTATTTTTTTAATTGTCTACTTGACAGGGAGCGGTTCATTGCTCACTCGTTCATCGGCTCTGCGTCTATGCGTCTGGCTCTGTGATGACTGACATATTCAGTTGTTTTACATTGATTAGCATTTCTCGCTTACACTTCGGACAGTATAAAGGATAGTTTTTTAAAACAGTATCTTCTCGTACTCTGTTACGAGTTTTATTGCCGCATACAGGACATCGCAACCATTCAATCTTCATTGTATCCTCCCTATTTCTTTAAAGCGAATACAACGCATTTTCATAATCTTTAACGTAATATCGAATATTTTTTCTTCCTTTTTGGATAACCGTATGTCCTTCTTTTTCAAGCATTTCTTTCTGTGCTTCGATACCACCGGGATACTTTGCGTTTAATTCTCCATTTGCTTTCAATGTTCGCCAATACGGCGTTTTATCATTTTTTCGCTGAAAACTCGCCCATGCAACAATCGAAACAAATACTCCTGCCGTAATCGGCTCTGTAATATCTGCACCACTTGCCTTTGCAAAATGTTCTCTTATTACGCCTACCGTCAACAGCTTTCCATAAGGTACGAGCCGCATTACTCTGTCATAATCAATCGGCGGTGCAAAATACATTCTGTCTCCACCATATTTTTCTATGCTTTTTTCATCCGTAATAACTTGAAACTTAGGCATATCCTTACTATCATTCAACATTGCATTAAAATCTTTTTTATCTTCATTTGCCATAGATAAACACCTCCTGCACAAGAGCATAATCCAAAAGTAAAATATAGGCAATGAGACAGTTTGAAAAATCTATATATTTTTTAATAACAAATCCTTTGCGTCAATCAAGCTTTCCTGTCTACATTTAGGGCAGTAAAGAGGAAAGCTTTTTAACTCTGTATCTGCCCGTATCTGTAACCTTGTGTTATTCCCGCAAACAAAACACCGTACCCATTCTGAAATCACATTTGCCATATCATTTACCTTCTTATCTGATTTAAAAGAATACAAACACGGCAACAAGGGATATTGCGTTTCCGAGAATGTGTGAAAAGGTACTGATAACGCAATTCTCGGATTTTTGATAAATCACTGAAAAAATCAAGCTGTCAATGAATACAGCGGCAATGTCATAAGTTACAATTCCTATGTTTCCAACAGCAATATGTCCTGCGGCAAAAGCAACGGACGACAAAACTGCACAAACCCAAAACGGAAATATTTTTGAGGATTTTCCAAAGAAGAATCCTCGGTATGCAATTTCTTCACCAAATGCCGCAATAATAACTTGACCCATCAGCAGTGCAATCTTATCGAAAGACAGTATAGAACTCGTCCGCTCCATTACATGAGCAACAAATTCTCCACTGAAAACCATGTTTCCCACAACAAGCGTTGCAATACCACTTGCACTTGGCAGCAACATCCAAATAATCACACCCGGCTTTTTGAGATCCACCGCAATGGTATTGAAACGCAAACCCGATTCGGAGCCTCGTGTTTTGTCGACAGTTTCTGTAATAAAGAAAAACGCTATTCCTACAAACACGGAATATCCTGCTATTGTCGAGGACGGCACCACTTTCGTTATGGTTAGTAGTATCATTATTACTATACCTATGAGCGTGAGAACGACGCTCTTTTTGTTATGACCCGTAATTTGTGGACCTATGTCAATACTTTGGACACAAAAAGTTGAAAGTTCATGCTGATTTTTTTAATTCCTCATCCTCCTTTTGCTGGGGTGTCATATAGCCGATGGCACTGTGAATCCTTTTTCGGTTATACCAGCCCTCTATGTATTCAAAAATTGCCCTTCGGGCTTCTCTGGAATCCTGATATGTGTGAAGATGGACCTCTTCCTTTTTCAATACGGAATGAAAGGATTCTATGCAGGCATTGTCATAGGGATTCCCTTTACGGCTGAATGAATGGATCATTCCATGGCTGCCCAGATAACTCCCAAATGCCTGGCTTGTGTACTGACTTGCCCAGATCACTGTGGAGAATGATTCCCTGCGTGTCTCTGGCATTCAGGCAGGCATTCTTTACCGCTTCCACTGCCAGCTCCGCTGCCATGGATGTCCCATAGGCATATCCGATAATCTTGCGGCTGCACAGGTCCATTACGGAAGCCAGATAGGTCCATCCTTCTTTCAGCACATGGATATAGGTGATATCCGTACACCATTTCTGATTGATGGTTTCTGCTTCAGAATCACGTCCCAAGATATTTACCTTATCATCAGGGACAGCCCCATGGTTTGCATTGTGGTTATACTTTTTTACCACTACAGACCTCAGCCCTTGTTCTGCCATATGCCTCTGGACACGCTTTACGCTGCAGGGTGTCCCATTGTCATTGGGGGTACGGCATATTTTGACGGCGCCATACCTCCGTTTTGAATCATCGTAAGCCTGTTTCACTTTATGGCTGAATTCTTCATATTCCTCCTGTCTGTCTGAGGGTACACTGATCAAAGCTTTGTAATAAGTACTCCTTGGAAATTTCAAAGCACTGCAAAGCTGGGATACCGTGTAATGGTTTAGGTTGTCTTGGATAAAAGTCACAATCTCGGCTATTGTTCTTTCGCGGATATGGCGGCCGCTTTTTTTAATATTTCGTTCTCGGTCTTAAGGCGCTGGATTTCTTTCTGGAGAGCCTTATACTCCTTGAGGGATACCGTTTCCCCATCTGATACCTTGATAGGGGAAAGCTGCTTTACCCAGCCGCTAATTGTACTCCGATTTACGCCATATTCACGTTCCAGTTGTGGATACGAGGTTCCTCCGGCATTATACAGATCCACAATCTGTTGTTTAAATTCCGGAGTGTAAGATTTTTGGTTTTTCGCCATGTTGAACGTCTCCTTTGCTCTTTCACTTGATAGTATAGGTTGTTCAACTTTTTCTGTCCACACTTATATACTAACACCAGGAACTTCTGCTCCGGCGTGTTGTTGATGGCTTCCGCCATCTCCTCCGTCACGGAGATGCCGATCTTCATGCTCCCCTGCAAGTCCTGTATCCCGGAGTCCAGTGTCTCCACATTGTTGTATAACAGGTCTATGAGGGCAACTGCCTCATCCGTTCCAAAGGCTTCCTTCAGCTCCATCTTCTCTACCGCATCTATGGTATCCCCATATTTGCCCTTCAGCTCCGTCAGTATCTCCGGCATGGACAGGAGCTGGTTGTTGGTGTCAAGGAAGGTCAGCCCAAGCTTCTCCCCGGCACTGGATGCCTGATTGAGGAATGACTTGTACTTCGTTGCCGCTTCAGAGCCGGACATTGTGGTCTGAAGCTGTCCCATGATGGCAAGCTGCTCCTCAAGTGGGACATTGGCATTTGTGGCTGTGGCTCCAAGTGCTGATATGGCACTTGCCATCTCGGAGCCGGATGTCTTATAGTTCTTTACTGCTGTAGCTATCCCGGCGGAGAACATCTCACCGAACTCTAGGTCTGACATATCATCATAAAAGCCTTTATAGATACCGTACCCTGTAGCAAACAGTGAGCCCATCTCTTCCGTTGTCGATTTTGTGGCTTTTCCCGTCAGGGCTGCAAGTTTCGTGAACTCCGCCACGCCTTCATCCGTCAGGGATGCTATACCTGATTTTATGTCATAGGATGCCGTTATAAAGTCCGCTTTGCTTGTGCCTGCCCATGTGTCAGAAAAGCTCTTTGCGGCATCCTCTACCGCTTTGAGGTCTTTCACTCCAAGGGATGAGAGCTCCCCTAGTGCGTTCTGTGTGTCAAAGGTGGCTGTGACCGTCTTCATGCAGAGCCCGGTGATGCCTGCCCCTACCCCTGCCATTGCCGCCCCTGCCTTCTGCATGGTTCCAAAGGCTGAATTGAGCCTGCCTATAACGCCTGACACATTGTTGCCGACTCCGCCCATCTGGCCGGACAGGTTATCTACCATGTTCAGGATGACAGACAATTTGTATACAGACTCCATGCCCATGCAGCCCACGACAAACGCATGAGTAAATAAATTGTGAACATGCCTCTTTTCTGCTAAAATAAAAGAAAAGGGGCGTTGTTTATGGAAGAATTATTAAATTGGATGGAATATATTGAAGATGTGCGCCAAAAAAAGAAAGTCCGGCATTTGCTAAAGGATATTCTTGTGATTGTTTTGTTTGCCACACTCGCAAATGCAGATGACTGGGTAGAGATTGCGCTGTTTGCACAGGTGTATGAAGATTATCTTAAAAAATATATCGAGTTAAAGAATGGCCCGCCGTCCCATGATACTATACAGCGAGTAATGGGGATGATTTCGCCGGATATTCTCCAACAGCTTTATGGAAAATGGCAAGAACTGCTGAACCGGGAAGAAGGCGAAGCACTGAAGAAGATCATCTGTATAGATGGAAAAACAATGCGTTCTAACAAACAGGGGAAAGAGAAGCCGTCCCATATTGTAACCGCATGGAGCCGTGAAGACGGTTTCAGCCTGGGACAGAAAGCAGTGAGTGAAAAGAGCAATGAGATTACAGCAATTCCGGAACTAATCGAAAGGTTACAACTGAACCACTACCGGCTAAAGCCGGTAGGTTCGCTCTGCTGGGCTTTGTCATCTAAACTGTGTAAGTAAATTGTCTGAATATTCTCATTGACTGCTTGATTAATATAACTCGAATTGCCAGAATCCTGTCAAGGCAAGGGTTTTCGCCTTTACAGGATTTTGACAATTCGATAAAATCAGAATTGCAGTCTGGACAATTTACACAGATTATATGACACTCTCAGCCAGATTGACTTCTGCAAGTATGAGCTGAAAGGCGGCAGCTGTAAGATTTTCACGGACAAGGGCTATTCGGGGAAGAACACCGACCGGCCCGAGTTCCAGAAACTCCTTGACGAGATCCGCAAAGGGAAGGTACGGCGGGTAATCGTCTACAAGCTGGACCGGATCAGCCGCTCTATTCTGGATTTTGCGAACATGATGGAGCTGTTCCAGGAGTATGACGTGGAATTTGTTTCCTCCACGGAAAAGTTTGACACCTCAACCCCAATGGGGCGGGCCATGCTGAACATCTGCATTGTGTTCGCCCAGCCGGAACGGGAGACCATCCAGAAGCGCGTCACGGACGCCTACTATTCCCGGTGCCTGAAAGGCTTCCACATGAGCGGCCAGGCCCCCTACGGTTTCCAGCTGGAGCCGACCACGGTTGAAGGCATCCGCACAAAAATGATGGAGCCGGACCCGGCAGCCGCAGACCATGTACGCCTGATGTTTGAAATGTACGCAGAGCCCGGGACCTCCTTCGGGGACATCAGCAGGTACTTTGAGGAAAACGACATCAAGGTTTACGGAAAATCGCTGTTCCGTCCCTTCCTCTCCCAGCTGCTCCGCAACCCGGTATATGCACAGGCAGACCTGGAATTATATGAGTTCTTCAAGAGCCAGGGGGCGGCAGTCGTCAATGACGCCGCCGACTTCGCCGGGACAAACGGCTGCTATCTCTACCAGGGGCGGGACGTGAAGGAGGACAAGGACAGGAGCCTGAAAGACCAGATACTTGTTATCGCTCCCCATGAAGGGATTGTCTCCTCTGACACCTGGCTGAAATGCCGGAAAAAGCTCATGGCGAACACCACCTTCCAGAACGGGAGGAAGGCTCGGAATACCTGGCTGGCCGGAAAGGTCAAATGCGGAAAATGCGGTTACGCTTTAAAAGTCACCCGCAACCCTTCCGGTTATGAATACCTCCGGTGCAATAAACGGTCCGACCACAAGGGCTGTCCGGGGTGCGGCACTCTCCGCAAGGCAGAATTTGAACAGTTCATCTTCACGGCTATGGGAGAGAAATTCCGGGATTTCAAACACCTCCGGGGCGGTGAGGAAAAGGCCAACCCGAAATTGACCGCCTATCAAGTGGAGCTGGCACAGGTAGAGGCGGAAATTGAAAAGCTCCTTGATACGCTGACCGGGGCAAACGCCACCCTGCTTGCCTACGCCAACAAGAAAATCGAGGAACTGGACACGCGCCGCCAGAAAATCACAAAGGCGATTGCCGATTTATCCGTGGAGACCATTTCCCAGCAGCAGATTGATTTGCTGTCCGGCTATCTGGATGACTGGGAGAATATCAGTTTTGAGGATAAGAGGAAAGCCACAGACGGCCTGATTTCATCAATCGGCGCGACCAGCGAGTATGTAAAAATAGAGTGGAAAATCTGACTTTTCCACTCTGCATATCTGAAACATTTCTTTATATCGTTTGTAGCCCCTTGTACACTGATGTTTATGATTATTTAGATATAAACATCAACGGTCAAATCTTCCCATTGATTTTTTCTAAGATAGCCGCCATTCGCCCTGCGGAAAGCCTGTGCTTCCTCAAAACTTATGGTAAAAGTCCAGAATGGTTTTCGCCTATCTTTGTGATATAGCCGCCTGTGCAGTGTTTATCGGTCGGTGGTATACCAGATACTGGTAATTTATTTCGGAATACTGGAATGATTATAAGGCTTTCATTTTTCATCGTTTAACGCATTTCCTGTAATTTTGTTTCCTCAATTTCACGTTGAAATGCCCATCCTGCCTGATTATAATAATCCATTCTTTCTTTGTCTGTCATGTGCTTTGTTATTTCGTAATTATATTCCCGTAATTTATGAATGTCTTCAATTGTAAAATCTGGGCTTAAAACAGGTTTTTCCATAATCATCCCTCGCTTTCTAACAATACAGACGGGCTCCAAATCTCTATCGGTTTATAACCCTCCAGATTTGTGATAGCCCTTACACCACGGATAGTTTTAATATTTACAATATGTTTAAAATTCCACGATATAATACAATCGCAGTTACCTGAAACAGCCGCACCTATATGTTGACAATCATCAAGGCTCTTTTCTGTCAATATGCCCATACTGATAATCCGCTTTGCAAGTTCTGACACTTCCTGCGTAATATCAATCGTAGAATATTTTATCTGCTTCAAATAATCTCTCAATGCACTTCTTTTCGGTTCCGGACAGTCCGAAACCTCCTTTAATGTCACCGTAGAAAGGCATACCTCATACACACCACTCCGAAACATTCCCCACAATTTCCTTGTATCTGCCATTTTTTCCGGTACATCTTCCTGCATCAGATGGCTGATAACAGATGTATCTAAATATACTTTTAATTTCCTGCCCATTTTTCTCACTTCCTTTTTATTTATTTTAGCACGATTCCTTTTTTCTTACAATAAAAACTATCGTTGTATTTTAAGCAATATGAGGGAACTCTCCATTATTAGGATAGCTCCCTCATAAACAATCTCGAAAACCTGTATTTATTCTGAACTGGCATTAACTACTCTTTAAACAACGCCTTAAAAATAACAACTCCTATTAACAAAAGCATTAACAAAATTGCTCCATAGGTAATATAAATCAAGAATGAAAGAATCTTAGAGCCAAACCATGCCAATAATGCCACAATCCCCAAAAACAAAATTGCCTTTCCTTCATCCGAATTTGTCATGAATCCCCATATAATAGCAATCACTATAATAGCAATAATTATTCCCATTTTTTCTCCTTTGCTTACTAAAAAATATTATCCCTTAACCCAACTATGCGGTTTTGGCATCCCTGCTCTGTTTTTACCTTTTTTAACACAAATTCCTGGAAGCGGACGCCCGCTTGTCGTCAATCTTCTTCCACAGTATGTACATACCCAATGCTGCATTTTCATTAAACTTACCTCCTGTTCATTTTCCATTTTATCTTTTACCAAGTATATCATATTATTTAGACTTTTGCAATATATCTATTTGCATTTGCATATGTATGGATTGTTTATGCAAATAATTTTATTCACTATACTTTTACTTGGAAGGAAAAAAGAATGGATAAAAAGACAAAATATGCTGAAAAATATATACGGATTGGATTGAACATTGCTTATTACCGGAAACTGCGTGGTATGACACAACTACAGCTAGCAGAAGCTGTAAATATCAGCAGGACGCATATGAGCAATATCGAAGCCCCTAATGTCCCAACTTCTGTGTCTTTGGACACACTTTTTGAAATAGCTGATATACTGGATGTTGACATTACCTCTTTATTTGACCTGAAAAAATAAAGATTATATTTACAATGGCAGATACCACAAAAGATTTTCACTCCTATGGTATCTGCTTTTTTATGCTACCACTTACCATACCCCTGCTTTTTATTCTTTCAGGATAACCAGCTTCTTCTGGTAGCATTCCACACGCACACTGCAGCCTGTTTCAAAGCCCCACTGCTCCACCCAATTTCCCTGCAGTACAATCTGCGGCACGGTAGCCCCTCTGCTCCCTGTGGCTCCATAGACTTTTACCCTGCGGGTGATTACATTGTAGTCTTCGCATTCGTTTACCATGCTGCCATCCATGCCGGAGTTCTTCATCACCTGGAACATCCTGGACAGTATGGTGTCTTTCCCAAACTTGCAGGGTTCCATAAAATTACGGGTTTCCTGCGGTTCTTTCTGCCCATTTATTTCACGGAACAAATGCTGCCTGTTCTGATATACAAACCCTGACAGCATCCAGAAATTATTCAGTGCATATAAAGTGTCTGCCACTGAATAGAACTCCCTTCCGGTCAGGATTCCTTTGGAATAGTAAGCGGAAAACTCCCTTTCACCTGCCATCATCAGGAAACGTATCTTTTCCACAAATTCCCTCTGCTCCCTCTCTGTTTCAAGCCTTCCATATTCCCTTACAATATACTGGTTCAAATCATGCCCCATCTTCTGTCTCCTTCTCTTTCACTTCCCGGTATCATTGGTTCTGGTTTTGAAACATAAAACACTGGTTTACAGATACCACAGAGGAATCCCTGCGGTATCTGCTTTTCTATGCTCCTTCTGGTTCTTTGATACTTTCCGGGAACCCTTTTCTTTACTTCCCTTTCTTCCAGGAATCCACCGCACGGTTCACCTTATCGGATTTTGTGCGCTTTCCTGTTTTAGCAATCTCATATACTGTTGTCACACTGGTAAAACCCAGTAATAATAAAAATACATTTGCCATTTTCTTTCCTCCTTACTCTCCATACGCCAAAAACAATTCTGCTCCTGCAATTACCACACATGCCGCCAACATACCATAAATGAGGTATTCCATAAAACCACTCCTTCCTGTGTTTTTCTATGCCGGGCAGTATAAAACTGCCAGGATAATCTTTCTCTTATTCCTGCCCTGCAGGATAGACCAGCACCAGTGCGTCATCTGAGGACAGCAGGTAAAGTTCTTCCTGCCATGCTCTCCCATCTTCCGTACCGCTGATTCGTTCTGTATATTCCGAAAGGTTTTTCTCAAGATGGTAACACTCCATAAGTTTTGAAATATAGCATTCATATGTTTCCCGTTCTGTGAAAAGCAGCACATAGCCTCCCATATCAGAAGAACCCCGGCAGCAGCCATATTCACGGTCTAATACCTCCACCAGTTCTCTTATACGCTTTAATACAGCGTCTTCCACTTTCTCCGTTTTCAGGGATTCTTTCACGATTTCCAGGTCAAGTTTGTTCTTTATCCTCTGGTACATCCTTTTTCGCCCCCTTTTTCTTTTTTACTGCTTCGCTTTCTTTGGTTGCTTTTTTCTCCCCGCCCTTTAAGTCCTGGAGGGCTTTCTCCAATGGGTATGGCTTTAACTTCCATACGTCTTTGGAATGGCGCAATCCCAGATACAGAGGGTGTACGCCTTCTGTTTTCAAATTGTCGGTGACAATGCATTTGACCTGTTTTACAAGCCCTTTCCCTTTCATCATTGCAAGGAGGTCTGCTTTTGCATGGATAGTCTGTGTATGGGTGGTAAGCGTGTTGCCCCATGCAATGATAATGTCATACTCCTTAATGTCCGGCTCTTCCAGAATCTCTTCGATATAGGAAAGGTTGCTGCTGTCTTCCGCCAGTTCGCTTACCTTCGGCTTTTCGGAAAACACTTTGGAATAGAGGTTCACAATCCGCACTTCTCCCCACCCAAGTTCCTGCACATGGTTTATTAAATGCATGGTTGATACGTCCATGCTGCCGCACCTGCTGGCTGTGAGTGTGGGGTACAGTTCCACCACTAATGATTTCTTCCCTTTTTCTCTCCACTTTCTCTGAATCTCATAGGTATGCGTCCCGTCATCGGAACCTACTGCTGTTACCTCCATCTGAAACCGTTCTGTTACCATATTTCCCTCCTGTTCTTTCTGGAACCATAAAAGTCGGCGGCAACACGTCACTTCCATGTTTACCGCCGCATTTTTTCTGCCTGTTCTTCTTTGATACGGGCTTTTATCTGCTTTCTTCTGTAATATGGGCTTCCACCTGCTTTCTATGCTGCAAATAATTTCTGCCTGTTCTTCTTTATTTTGCAATAAAGACTTCTACCTGTAAGTCCCTCCACTGATTCGCCCGTATGAAATTCCCATACTGTTTTCGGTATGCCTTTGCTTCCTCAAAACATAAGCAGAAGGAATCATAAAAGGTATACTCTTTTTCATCAAATATTGCGTCTTCTGTGGCTTTGCAGTTCAGATACCATTTAAAAACACCTTCTTCTGTCGGTGTCACCCGCTCCACCAATGCTTCTATCAGGTTTCCATCTATCTTCTTCTGCTTCAGGTTGCAGGCATTTTCCAGCACGTCTTTTACTTTCCGTATGGCACTGCTGATATCTTCTGTGCTTTCTGTCACTTCCTGCCCTATGCTGGCTTCCAGCCTTTTTTCTATTTCTGTGGTTCGCTCCTGAATCTGCCTTCTTTTTTCCTCAAATGCGCTTTCTTCTATCTGGTTATCCAGGCGCATATCCAGAAGCCTTTCTTTCCTGAATTTCAGACGTTCAAGCTCCCGTTTCAGGCATCCCAATTCCGTATTGGTTTCCTGCCCTTCCACATAGTTTTCTCTGATGGTTTCCGTCAGTACCGTGATGGTCTCTTTTGGATTTTTCCAGATTTTCTGTAAGATATGTTTCAGCATGAAGTCCAGCTTCCATTCACAGATGGATGGCACGTCGCAGTACCCTTCTGCGTCCAGCCCGTTTTTAATTCTGTAACTTTTCTTCCGGTTGTTCACCTGATTCCAGCACTGGTAGCCGCAGCACTCCTCCCCGGATTTATTGACTCTCCACTTATATTTATGGTATGTCCTTCCACACTCACAGACAAGAACCCGCACCCAGCGGTCTTTGGAGCGTTTCTTCCCATATTTTCCCTGCCCTGCACAGGTCACTTTCTTCTGTTTTAAGGACTGCACCCGGTTCCATTTCTCTTCCGGGATGATTGCAGGGAAATCCCCTTTCACATACTCGTATTGGGAACGGTCTCTTACAGGAACCCTTGCATGGTCTAAAAAGCTGGCGGTATGGGATTTATGGTAGCCGATATATCCTGCATAGGTCTTGTTGTCCAGAATCCTTAAAACCTTTGTTGCGTCCCATTTACAGCCGGATTTGGCTGTCTGCCTGTGAAGCTCCTGCATTTTTGCCGCAATGGTTTTTACCCCCATTCCTTCCAGATAGAAGTCGTAAACCATGCGCACCGTCTCCGCATCATCTTCTATAATCTCATACGTGTTTTCACTGGATTTGCTGCCTTTTACAAGCCGGTAGCCAAGGATATTCCCATTCCCGTAAAGGACGCCTTTTTTTCTGGATATGGACTGCCCCGCAAGCACCCGCTCGCTGATATGCCTGGATTCCTCCTGCGACATGGCGGACATAAGTGTGAGCCTTAATTCCCCATCTGATTCACAGGACCAGATATTGTCATTGTAAAAATATACTTCCACACCCATTCTGCCAAGCTGCCTGGTATAGTTCAGGCTGTCCAGGGTATTCCTTGCGAACCTTGACACCTCACGGGTACATATTAAGTCAAATTCGCCTTTGGAAGCGTCCTCTATCATCTGCATGAAGCCCTGGCGTTTCTTCGCCTGTGTACCGGTAACCCCTTTATCCACATAGACATTTATTTTTTCCCAGTTTGGATGGTCTGACAAAATGCTTTCATACCACTGTATCTGGTTTTCCAGTGCGTTCATCTGCGCTTCATGCTGTGTGGAAACCCTCCCATAGAAGCATACGCGCACTTTATCCAGCGGTGAAGTCCGGTATTTGTTGCTGGTATGGCTCTGCAGCTTTTTCATTGTCAAATCCCCCATCTGACTGTGGTATTGTAAAGTATTACAATCCTATTTTTCTTAAAAACCTCATGTTTTCAGGGAATTTTTAGCTTTTTACAACTAAAAAAGCAATGATCCCCTATTTTCGTGTATAATGTAAGCACCACACTCAACAAAATACGAAAGGTAAATCATTGCTTTATGGATAACATTATACTATATTTACTTAAAATCATTCAAGAACAATATCAGCAAATTTGCTGGCTCATTCTTTTTATTTGCAGATACATTCCTCTTAAGCAGTGGGCTCACGATGAACTCCACAGCCCTAAATACCAAAAGTTCCTCACGGATAAACTTCCTGTCATCAAACCATTCATCAAACAGGACTGGCAACCCTGGAACGGATACTACCTCCTCCGCTATGGCAAAGCCGTAAAACCTGTCAAACCCCAGAAAGGCAAACCCCGTAACGTTCCGACAGATACCGCCTGCCCTCTCTGCGGCGCCCCTCATGACTATATCTATGGCAACTCTGGCGGCCGTGGACAGTTTAAGTGCAAGATCTGCGGGCAAACCTTTGTCAACGGTGAAAAAGTAACATCCCCGTTAAAACTACAGTGCCCTTATTGCGGGCATGCCCTCCAGCCTGTCAAAGACCGGAAACATTTCCGTATCCATAAGTGTGTCAACGACAGCTGTCCTTACTACCGGCGGAATCTCACAAAGCTTCCTAAAGGGCTTCCGCAATCCGAATACTGGAAATATAAACTACGTTATCTTTACCGCGAGTTTTCTGTAAACTTTTTTGATATGGAACTAAACCAGCTCCCAAAGTGGGCAACCTCCTTTAGATATAAGAAAAACAACGCCTATACCATGGGGCTGTGCCTTACCTACCGGGTAAACTTAAAACTCTCTCTCCGGCAGACCGTACAGGCCCTTAAAGAAATCCATGGTATTGACATTTCACATACCATGGTCAACAATTATGCCAAAACAGCCGCTGCCATCATCCGTCCCTTTGTAGATTCCTATGACTACAATCCTTCCAACGAACTTGCTGCTGATGAAACCTACATCAAAATCAAAGGTATAAAAGCATATGTCTGGCTCATCATGGACAAAGTAACTCGCTCCATCCCCGGCTATCAGGTCTCAACTTCAAGAGATGCCGGCCCCTGTATTCTTACCATGCGCATGGCATTTGATAAATTTAAGGAATTCCCTGACAGAACCCTGAAATTCATTGCTGACGGATACAGCGCGTATCCGCTTGCCGCCCAGCAGTTCAAGATTGAAAAAGGCTGGGACGTATTCATCACGCAGGTGACCGGCCTTACCAATGACGACGAAGTATCCAAAAAATTCCGGCCATTCAAACAGGTGACCGAACGCTTGAACCGTGCATTCAGGGAATCTTATCGTGTCACCTGCGGTTACGGTACGGATGGCGGTGCAATACACAGCGTTTCTCTCTGGGTCGCTTACTATAACTTCCTGCGTCCTCATGAGAAATCCGGCGGCAGGGAACCGCTGAATAAAGTGGAACTGCTGGAAGGCGCTGGGAATATGCCCGGCAAATGGCAACTCCTGATCTATCTGGGCCAACAGGAACTCTTAAAGCAGCAACAGGGCTAAGCCCACATCTGTTCTTAGATTCCGAGCCAGAGGTAATTACCTAGCCATCCCGAAGGGACCTGCCCTTGATGGCACGCCAAAACAATGCTACAATGCTGTGAATCAGACGGAGAAACTGGTATCTGTTCTTGAGTTCTTCGCCGTCGGTAAGACGTTCAGAGCATTGTTTTGGTGTGCCGTCAAGGGTGGCGGACACTGCCAAAATCTATCGTATCTACAATTATCAAAGTTCTAATGGAGCCTATTTTTTTGACTCCAGTTTTTCATAGGCTACTTTACACTACCTGCTAATTCTCCAGTTACATTGTAAAAAATGAACCCGAACAATCCGTTCCTATTCAAAAAATAATTTAAAAAATTTTCTGTTCTATCTGGCTCCGCTCTTTTGACAGCCGCCACATCTCCTTCTTTTACTTTTTCTTCTGCTATCTCTTGTTGACTTTCCCCCTGCCGCTTGTTAAAATCTTTAGTGGATAGAATCAAAACTTCATCAACAGACACTCAAACTGCTATGAGCCGGAACAGGGAAACTCTGCCCTGTTCTGGTTGTGGCAGTTTTTTATTTGCCAAAACAACCCCCAAAGCCAAATATCCGAAAGGCTTTACAAAAGCAGGGGCGGAAACGCCCTTATGTGTTGTAAGACGCTCGCCTAAGCTCGCACAACACGCAAATTCCCTACGGGTAATTTGCCACGAATAGCAAGCACTGCCTACGGACGTCCGTAGGCTTCAATTTCCCCAAGTTCCCCCATGCGGGAACTTGAGAAAATTGGCTTGCAGAGGGCATATCCCCCTGACCCCCTCTGCGCTCCAAAATCCCGAAATTGCCTCTGCGGAATTTCCGGATTTTTACGCTTGAAAAACCTTCCTGCCGGATACGGCATATTACAAAAAACAAACCATTTTCAACGAAAGGAGATTCCCAAACAATGGAGAACCGAGAACGTCAAAACCGCTTAACACTCCGTCTAAGCGATGATGAGCTTTACATACTGGAGCAGAAATGCAAAGCCTCCAACATGAAAGACAAATCCTCTTTTCTGCGGCATCTGATTCTGTACGGCTACGTCTATGACGTTGACTATTCAGAGCTGCGGGAATACAACTCTGCGCTTGCCAAAATCGGGAACAATCTAAACCAGATTGCAAAGCGCATGAACGTCACGGGCAACGTATACAAAGCCGATGTAAACGAAGTAAAGGAGCTGATGCAAAAGGTATGGCATACACAAAAATCCATGCTATCACGGCAACCGTCAGTAAAGCAGTAGACTACATCTGTAACCCTTCTAAAACCGACGAGGGCATACTGATTTCTTCTTACGGCTGCAGCCCCGAAACTGCCGCTTATGATTTCAAATTTGCCCTGTCAAAAACCAGCCAGTCCGACCCAAACAAAGCCTATCATTTGATACAGTCCTTTCTTCCCGGTGAGGTTTCTTATAAGGAAGCCCACCAGATAGGCGTGGAGCTTGCCGACAGGCTTTTAGAGGGAAAATACTCGTATGTTGTCAGCACCCATATTGATAAAGGCCACGTTCACAACCACGTTATTTTCTGCGCCGCCGATAACATCAATCATCAGAAATATCATGACTGCAAAAAGACCTATTACAACATCCGCAGCCTGAGCGATGACCTCTGCCGGGAGCATGAACTTTCTGTAATTACTCCGGAGGAAAAGCGGGGAAAAACCTACAAGGAATGGCAGGCTGGCAAAAACGGCTCCGCATGGAAAGAACAGTTAAAGTCCGACATTGACGAAGCCATAAAAACCGCCGCAACTTACGAGGACTGCATTGAGCTGATCCGGGCAAAAGGCTACGAAGTCAAGGGCGAGGGCTTTAGGGAAAAAGCGCATAAATTTATCTCCTTCCGTCCTCTGGACAGAGAGCGTTTTGTCCGTGGCAGCGCAAAGTCTTTGGGAGCCGAATACACCAAGGAACGGATAAAGGAACGCATCGGGGAAAAGGCTCTTGCAAAGGATAAAAAGCGTGTGCCGTTCCCTACCCGGAAAAAGCCCATTGTCAAAGATTATTCAAAGAAAAACCTTATTGACACCACCGAGGACAAATTTGCCAATAGCCCCGGCCTGAAACATTGGGCTGACATCCAAAACCTCAAGATTGCCGCAGCAAGTTACAGTCAGGCAGGCTCCATTTCCGAGCTTGAAAAACAGATCGCCGCCAAGTCCGCACTTGCGAAAACCGCACGGACAAGCCTTGTGGAAACGGAGCATCAGCTAAAGGATTTAGGGCAGATCCTAAAGTATGCCGAGCAGTATAAAGCCAACCGTATCTACCATATCCGCTACCAGAAATCAAAGGATAAGGACAGATACCTGCGCCAGCACGAAACCGAGCTTCTGCTCCATGACGGCGCTGAAAATATGCTGAAACGCTTCGGCATTGACACCAGAAACCTTGATGTTGAAAAGCTCCGCAACGATTACAATACGCTCTATTCCAAAAAGGAAGCCCTGCGGAAAACCTGCCAGTCTGCCGAAAAGGACGCTGCCACCCTCACCCGGAAGCTGGACAACCTGAATCAATACCTTGACCGGAATCCGGCGCAGCAGGAAACCGCCGACAGAAAGCCCGATAAAAGCCAACACACTCTCTAAATTCGACATTGAAAAAGGGTGTATCACAACGAGGTTTTAACCTTCATTGCGATACACCCTAATGTGTGTGGCAATTCCTATCATCTGTCTTTTTTCATATTCTATATCATGTACTATCTTATATCGTTCTTTCATGTACTCCACTTCACTTCTAAACTGTATTCCGATGCAATTCACGCCTGACAATGTGTATTGTAAACTACAAAGGAGGTGAATCACGATGCAGGATATGAAACAGGCTCTTGCCAACGCAGTAAGAACCGCCCGGACAGAACTCGGACTTTCACAGGAAAAGCTGGCTGAAAATTTAGGCTTGGATACCCGTACCATACTTAACATTGAAGCCGGACGGGGAAACCCCAAATATGAAGTTTTGTTTCCCATGATTACATACCTGAAGATACCAGCCGATACGGTTTTCTATCCAGGAAACGAAGCCGATCAGCCAAATCTCCAAAAACTTCTGGCTGTGTTAAAAGACTGCACAGAATCGGAAGCCGATGCTTTGCTGCCTGCGGCCCGGTATATGCTTGATTTATTGCGCAAAAATTAACAAAGCCGTCTGATAGGAAAAGCCAGCAGAATCCGCAAAGAAACTACTGGCTTTCCTTTACTGTCCAAATACTTTCTTTTATTTAATAAACTTATTTTTTGCTTCTTTTAATCACTTTGCATCATTTAAAGAAATCCTTTTGTTACACTACTTTTCCTGTGCCGACAGCCGGGAGATATTGCGAAACTCCCCTGCAAGCATCACAATGGATAAAACCAAAACAATCAAGTCTGTCACCGCAGGAGCCAAAAATACACCATCTATGCCCAGACCGCCAACTTTCGGAAGAAAGATTGCAAGCGGAACAAAGAGAATGATCTGCCGCATCATAACTAAAATACTTGCTTTTGACGCTTTCCCCAAAGACTGCATAAGCGTAATCACCATAAGTACAAACCCCAGAAAAATATAAGTGCTGAACAGAATACGGAAATCTGTTACGCCCTGACTTACAATGCTGGCATCTTTGATAAACCATGAGAGTATTGTTCCCGGAGCCAGTTGAATCGGTATGTAAAAAATCAAGCCAAGTACCGTTGCGCCAATAATAAACGCCCTTGTGACCTGTTTCACCCGGTCATACTGCTTTGCTCCGAAGTTTGTCCCTGCCGCTGGCTGGAATCCCTGACTTGCTCCCCACATGGGAATCAGGGTAAATGACTGAATACTAAGCGCAGCTCCTAAGATAATCTGCCATGTTTCCCCTCCATGCTTTGCCGCCACATTGTAAAGTGTTGTCTGCTGAACTAATGTCATAACCTGCATCAGCATAGCGGAAAATCCCACACCAAAAATTTCAGGAATCAGGGAACTTTCCACCCGGATTTTATGGATACGAACCAGCTTACTCTTTTTCAGGAAATACCATAAAGTAATGACAGCAGTAACAATCTGAGAAATAACCGTTGCGTAAGCAGCGCCCTCCACGCCCTGCCCCTGATTCTTCATAATGGTAATCATAATCGGGTCAAGAATGATGTTGAGGACAGCGCCAGTGCCGGTAATCAGCATTGCCTTTTTCAAAATCCCTTCGCCACGCATAATCATATTTGCAGACTGTCCGAAATTCACGAACAACGAACCAGCAAAGATGATCCGCAGGTAACTCTCCGCATTGTTCAGGATTTCTCCCTCCGCACCACTCAATGTTAAGAGCTGGCGTGTAAATATCATTCCAAGAATGGTAATGACAATGCCAAAGATTAAATTTAATGCGATCAGGTTTCCCATAATCCGGTCAATCGTGTCCTGATCCTTTTTTCCCACTGCTCTTGAAAGAACCGAGGCAGAGCCAACGCCGATCAACGTAGATACTCCCGTGTTAATCAAGGTAAAGGGATAGGAAACGGAAACCGCCCCCATCGCCACCTCATTGATAAGCTGTCCAACGAAAACCCTGTCCATAAAGTTGTATAACCCGACAACTATCATACCAATAATAGCTGGTATGCTTAGAGATAGCATGAGCTGAAACGGCGAAGCCGTCAGCAGTTTTGTACGGGTATCTGTTTTTTGTGCCATGATTGCACCCTCCTTTTATTGTGTGATGTGATAAATTTTTGCCGAAGCTTAGGCGCAGTGAATCGTACCAAACAAATCATTCTTTTTTCTTTATTTGATATGAATCCCGTATATGCTCAAAGGATTTCTGACTGATGGTGTGTTCCATACGGCAGGCATCCTGTTCGGCTGTTTCCGGATCTATTCCTGCCTCAATCAGCCATTGAGTGAAAAAGCAGTGGCGTTCATAGATTTTCTCCGCAACTTTCCGCCCTTCCACTGTCAAATGGAGAAAGCCGTCCTTATCCATTGTGAGAAGTCCGCCATCCCTTAACACACCCACCGCATGGCTGATACTTGGCTTGCTGAACCCCATGTGCCGGGCAAGGTCAACGGAGCGCACCGCACTTTCACCCATTCGCTTTTGCAGCATCAAAATAGCTTCCAGATAATCCTCGCCCGACTCATAAAGTTTCATTGTATTTATCTCCTTTTATTTCTGCTGCAATGCCACAAGATGTGCATACAAGCCATTCGCAGCCATCAATTCAGACGGAGTACCCATTTCACTTACTTTCCCGTCATCCAAAACAACAACCTTATCCGCATTGGCAACTGTCCTCATACGATGCGCAATTACCATTACGGTTTTATTTTTCAATAATACGGAAAGCGCATCCTGAACTAATGTTTCACTTTCAGCGTCCATTGAAGCAGTAGCTTCATCAAGAAGCACCACAGGGGCATTTTTCAGTAATGCACGGGCAATGGAAATACGCTGCCGTTCCCCTCCCGAAAGTGCGCTGCCATTTTCCCCGATATTCGTCTGATAGCCTTCCGGCAGACGGTTTATAAATTCTTCGCACTGTGCTGCCTTTGCCGCCTGCTTCACTTCTTCATCTGTCGCTCCGTTCCTGCCTAAACGTATATTTTCCATTACCGTATCATCAAACAATAAAACGTCCTGAAATACCACCGCAAAATTTTTAAACAGGGTTTCCGGCTCAACGGTTTTTACATCAACGCCGCCAAGCGTAATGCTTCCGGAATCTGCATCCCAAAATCTTGTCGCAAGTTTTGACGCTGTGGATTTCCCGCTTCCGGAAGGGCCGACAAGCGCCGTTACCTCCCCCTGCTTTGCCACAAAAGACACTCCCTTTAACACAGGTTCTTCGTTATAAGAAAATCTGACATTGTTAAATGCAATATCATATCCACGATTATTGCATACATTACTTCCCGTCTGCTCTGCCGTATTTTCAATTTCTTTCATTCTCTTAGCGCTGACCTGTGAGGAAAAGAGTTCTGCCATCATCATAAAGCAAGTGGTAAATGGGTCATAAATTCTTCCCGCAAAGATCAGAAACAAAATAAACATAGGAACAGACAGCGAACCATCTATAACCAGAACACTGCCAACAAGCAATACCGCCACCAATCCTAAACGAAGCACAAACTGTGCAACTGTTGTCGCAGCCCCTGGTGCCAACTCATTCTTAAAAGAACACCTCACGACATAATCCAGTTTCTTTTCCAGACCATTCAGATAATCCTGCTCCTTTGCGCATGATTTTAATTCCTGAATTGTGTCCAGATATTCCTGCACCCCATCATATGCTGCTCTCTTTGCATTGAAATTTGCTGTTTCTGCTTTCGTCTGCGCTTTTCTCGCCGTGAAAACAATCAGGGCAGCAACAGGAACCGGTAACACAATGCACAAACCCATTCTCCAGTCTATGATTAATAAACTTATGGCGGTTATGATAAACATAATCATTGTTCCAAAAAATTGCGGAACCGCATTGGAGAAAACACGCTCCAATGCCGTGCAATCTCCCATAATGGTGGAAGTTAAATCTGATAAATCCCTCTGTCCAAAAAAGGAAAGCGGCAGTTTCCTGAGTTTTTCAGCAAGCGTGATTCGCCGTGACGCACTTTCCGAATAAGCTACCGTATAGGTTTTGTTGTACTGTATCCAATGCATAATAAACACAAGGATAAACATAGCGGCTGTCAGCCCGATATACACCCATATATTATGTTCCAGTTTTTGTGTGTTCCCTGATATAACATTCAAAATATCAAGGACAATCATCATAAGCAGACTGACAGGAAGCAGTAAACTGATATGGCTGACTGCGGTTGCAATAATGCCGCCCCTCAAATCCCTTGCTCCCTTATCGCTTAACGCAAACATTTTCTTTAACATACTTCCACCTCATTTCCTATGTGCCAGTTTGTTGTTTTCATGTAATTATCCCACATACGGGCATACTCTTTGTTTAACTGCACCAATTCCTTATGCGTACCCTTTTTCACAATCTCACCTTGTTTCATTACAAGAATCTGGTCAGCATCCTGTACTGCCGAAAGACGGTGTGCAATCATAATAACGGTTTTGCCGGAAAGCAGACCTTCAAATGCCTTTTGAATCTGCTGCTCATTTTCCGGATCAGCAAATGCCGTGGCTTCATCCAGGACTATAATTGGAGCATCCTTTAAAATCGCCCTTGCAATCGCAATACGCTGCGTTTCTCCCCCTGATAAGTAGACGCCTTTGCTCCCTACCACCGTATCAATTCCGCTTGGGAATTTTGCGATAATATCATCACATTGCGCCAGATGAGCTGCTTTTAAGACTTCCTCTCTTGAAGCCGATGGTCTGCCCGCCCTGATGTTCTCTAAAAGGCTGTCTTTAAATAATTGGGGATTCTGGAAAACAAAGGCTACCTTTTTCATTAAATCAGCGTGAGCAATCTCTCTAATATCCACATTTCCAATCTTAATCCGTCCACTCTGCACGTCATAAAAACGTGGTATCAGACTGGCTGTTGTACTTTTTCCCGATCCTGAATGTCCTACCAATGCTGTCGTTGTTCCCGACTTAGCAACAAAACTTAAATTCAAGACTGCTGGATGCTCCGTATTTTCATAAGCAAAGGTCACTCCCTCAAAGACCACATCATTTTTATCTGTTGTTTTAGGATTGTTTGTTTCCGGCTGCGGTGTAGCAGTCAATATTGTATCAATCCTGCGCATGGCTTCCTCTGCCTGCATTTTATAACTTGTCATATACATGATTTTATTCAGCATGACCGCACAGGCCGGAGAAAAAATCAGATAGAATAAAAAGCTCTGCATAAATCCGATCAGATTATCTGAAACCAAAGCAATAATAATTGCTGCCGGAACAAGAACCAGATAATTCGAGTTGATAACTGAATTAAATGCTACCATGCCTTTCCTGCATGACATCGTATATGCAAGTGCCTGTTTTCTGTAATCATTGATTGTTGCATTAAATTTTGAAAATGACCTGACCGTCTGTCCGAATACCTTTACTACTGATATGCCTCTGACGTATTCCACAGCTTCGTGATTCATCTTCTCTAACGAATCCTGATACTGCATCATAAATTCCCTGCTTTCTTTCCCCATTAACGCCCCTTGCAGGAAAAAGCCTATGCCATATAGCAATATCAGAGGAATGCCTATCCTCAAATCAAAAACAAGCATAAGGATTACGCTTGCAATCATTGTAACCTGTGCGCCTACAAGATCGGGAAGCTGATGTGCGATAAATGTTTCTGTCTGGAAACTGTTTTCATCAATAATTTTCCTGAGCTTTCCGCTTGGGTTTACATCAAAATACCCCATAGGCATTTTTGAAAGCGCCTTTAATGCTGCCATTTTCAGGTTTTTCTCTGTGTGGAACGCCACCACATGGGAACACAGCAGTGCTATGAAGTAAAGCAGCAACCCAACCAGTTCCAATACAAGCGCCGCCACGCCCCACTTTACTAAACTGCCTGTGTCTATTGGCTTTCCGGCAAATATGGATACCAAATCTCTCGCAGCAAAATAGACACACAAAAACGGACACATAATGAATAATGCGCTGATTCCCGATAAGAACCGGGATACATTCAGCAATGTACGGTGTTTTCCCATAAATTGAAACAACCGCTTGATTTCATTCGACTTTTGTTTCATTGAAACAGTACCTCCTTTAATTAGTTTTAACTAACCATATTCATTATATAGACAAACAACCCTTTTATCTATGACTTAATAGGTATATCTTTACTCCAATCAGGTCACAGTCATTTTTATAGTAAAGGCGGTAATGATTTTTTCTGCCATTACCGCCTTTCTTCCCAAGCACAACACTCCGCACTATTTTACTTTTATATTCTGTACTGATGTAAAGCTCGTATCGCCAGAATATTCATAATCTGATACATTACTGTTATATACAGATAACTGATGCGTGTAATATAATGGCGTTACCAGACACTCGTCTGACATTGTAGTTAAAATGGTATTGTAAATCTCCTGTATTTTTTCTTCTTCCGTTGCAGCGTTTAATTCATCAAGCGATCCCTCCGGCAAGTATGCATTTACCTGTGATAAAATGGGATCAGTTGACGTTTTCGGATCAAGCCCTCCTATAACAACCGTCGGGTCATAATATCCGCCCTGCGTTTTAAAAATCGTTACTCCATACTGCCCACCGGAAACCATAGCAAACCAATCCATCATTGCGGCAGAACTAGGTGTCAATTCTATGCCTATCTGCTTTAGCTGGTCACATATATATACCACGGTATCATCGTCTGATGCCGAACCCGTCTGATATACAAATTCCGCTGACAGCTTTACTCCGTCCTTTTCACGTATTCCATCGTTGTCCGTATCTACATACCCGGCGTCGTCCAGTAATTTATTTGCAGCTTCCATGTTGTATTCATAAACTTTCTGGTCTACATCACAATATGGAAGGCTTCTTGAAAAGAAGGTATCGGCTGCTTCATACAATCCTCCAAAAATATTTTGGGTAATTGAATCTTTATCAACTGCTGTCGCAATCGCCTCTCTGACCACCTGATCTCCAAATATCGGGTCATTCAGGTTATAGCCCATATAATATGTCTGCAAGGCATTTCCATCCGCTTTTGCCGAAAATCCATCTGTTGCACTCATTTCTTCAAAGTTTTCTGCTGAAATCTTGGTAATGCCTGTGTAAAAATCAACCTCCCCGTTTTTTAATGCCAATAATTTTGCATCGTTATCCGGAATGTTCTTTACAGAAAAACTGTCAACATCCGGTTTTTCGCCCCAATAGTTTGTATTATACTCAAAGTTGAATACCTGCCCATTGTTGTCTCCGGAGTACATATAGGGGCCTGTACCGTAAGTTGCGCTCTTAAATGTATCTTTCGCTGTCAAATCCTCATTGAGCTGCTCGCTTGAAACAATTCCCCAGGGATTTGCAAGGCACAACTCACGCATTGTACCGTAATATGGCTGTTCCAACTGAAACTCAACCGTATATTCATCAACCGCAACCGCATCCTTAACTATGGTGGACAGTTTTCCATAACCTCCATTATACTGTCCGAGATTTACCGGAACCGCCAACAATGACTTTGCCACATCCTCTGCTGTCAAATCTGAACCGTCCGAAAACTGAATCCCCTGCCGTATCTTAAATGTATAGGTACAGCCGTCCTCACTCATGCTCCAGCTTTCCGCTAATACGCCGGACAATTCCCCATTGGAATCATATTCCACCAGCGTATCATAAAAAGAGGGAAGCCAATAAGTCAGGTCATAGCCGCTTGAGGTCACGTCCGGTGTAATTACCGTATAAAAATATTCAAACCCCCAGCTTTCCGCTAAATTCAGATGTACTGGCTCCTGCCCTGTTTCCTGCGTATTGTTTACTTCGTTCGCATTGTTTGTTCCATTTGCCTCACTTGCTCCATTGTTACTGCTGCAGGCTACGAGACCGAAAGCCATAACCACAGACAGCAATCCTGCTGCTAAACGTTTAAATTTCATGATAAATATTCCTTTCTTCTTTTTATTATTTTTCTTATTTTGAAATGGCCACAGGTTATAACAGCCCGCTGGCTCTCAACAGAATTTTGCTATACTCATTAGAGAATACTGTCGTATCACCAGTAAATGCAACCTGCTCCATCAAAACAGACTCCTTCATTACCAGAATTTCATCTGCAATCACCACTGCAAGTTCCATGTCATGGGTAATAAAGATAAGGGTAAACCCCAACTGTTTTTGCAAAACAATGATTTCTTCTATAATCTTCTTCCTAAGTGGCAAGTCAAACCCATTTGTTGCTTCATCAAAAATCAGGCATTTCGGTTCTGCCGCTAAAGCCCTTGCGATTGCAACCCTTTTCTGTTCCCCACCGGATAACTCCGAAGGCAGTCTTGCATAATAGGATGCCGGAAGATTGCATAGACTAAATAATTCCAGACACTTCTTTTTTCGCTCCTGCTTCTCCATATGGAAAAAACAGCGCAGCGGTTCTTCAACAGACTTCCCAACTGTCATTTTAGGATCAAGTGCCGACGCTGAATTTTGCTGGATTAATTGCACCGACTTGTATTGTCCCCTTACCGTTTTCCGATTCTTATATATGCCATGCCCATCTACAAGGATATTTCCGCCAGAAGGAAATTGTAATCCGGCAATCATTCTTGCCAGTGTTGTTTTCCCCGAACCGGATTCTCCTACAATCGCATATCTGCCGCCGTCCTGAAAGGAGAGCGAAACCGGAGCCACCGCCACAAAATCCTTATCCCCAAACTTTCTTTTCCGAAACCTGCAGCATACGTCATTTAGTTCTATCATACGCATCCCTCCTTAGTTCACAGGCGCTTACCAATTCTTTTGTAAATTCATTCCTGGGGCTGTTCATGACCATATCTGTCTGCCCTGTTTCAACAACCCTGCCATGATTCATTATCATAATCCAGTCAGATACGGAAGCCGCTTTCAGATCATGTGTTACAAACAGGACAGACATACCCTGACCGCATAATTTTTTCATTTGCTGCATTAACTCCATCCTATTACAAGCATCAATTGCTGTCGTTGCTTCATCTGCCACTAACAGTTTAGGCTCCTGAATGATAGCTGCTGCTATCATAATCCTCTGCAACATACCGCCTGATAATTCAAAAGGATAATTCTTCAAAATTCTTTCTGTATCATCTAAACCTAATCCATTTAAAATCGTTTCATATTTTTTTCTTGTTTCTTTTTTCTCAGCTTTTAGGTGGTGACGCAGATAAGACCTTTCCAACTGTTTTCCAATCCGGATAGACGGATTAAAAGCAGTCATTGGATTTTGCATGATAAAACAGATTTCTTTTCCATAAACTCCACTTAACTGCTTTTTATTTAATTTTCGTAAATCTCTGCCCCCAAAATTTATAGAACCTTCGATTATGTAATTATCAGAAAGCAATCCCATAACCGCCCTGCAAACTGTTGTTTTTCCTGCCCCTGAACCTCCAACCAGTGAAAGCATCTGACCATGACTGATCTCAAAAGAAACATCATTTACAATCATTTCTCCAGAGGATAATGATATTTTTAAGTTTCTAACATCAAGTGCCACTTATATCATCCTCCTTCCCAATAGAATCCCTCAGTCCTTCTCCTAACAAATTAAACCCTGCACAGCATACAAGCAGACAAATTCCTGGATAAATAATCAAGTTAGGATTTGAATATAAGCTGTTGCGGGCTTCATTTAACATTGCGCCCCACTCTGATGTACCCTTTACCAGACCTACACCCAAAAAAGCAAATCCAGAAATAGAAATAATGACTGATGCAATCCCCGTTGTAAAATATACAATGAATTGTGGCAGTACATTTGGTATCAAGTGCATAACAACAATGCGGATACTGGAAGCTCCCGAAATCCTTGCTGCCTCTATATACTCTTTGCTGCACTCTGTTTTTGCATAAGAGCGCACCATCCTCAAAAACCATGCTGTCATGGATATGCTAATCGCAACAATAATACAGACTGTCGGATTTTCAAATGAAGTAACCAGAGCCATTGCAATAACCAACAAAGGAAATGCCATCAATATATCACATAGCACCCTTACTATTTCATCTATCATTCCGCCTATGTAGCATGAAAAACTTCCTGCGAATAAAGCAATTACCGCTAATACTATCAATACAGGAATAGAAAGTCCTAATGAATACCTTGCCCCATATAAAAGCCTTGACAATTCACAACGCCCCATTTGGTCACATCCTAACGGATATTCTGCGGAAGGCTCCGCATTTTTCATTGCAAGGTTTGTTGCATTTGGATCATTTGGTGCCAGCATAGGTGCGGCAAATGCAATCAGGATAAAAAAAGCAATCAAAATGATTCCAATGATTATCTGCCATTTCCTTCTCATATCCGGTTCCTCCTATATGCAGGACATATTATGCTTGAAAGAATATCAGCAACCGTATTGAAGAACACAAACAGGACAGCGCACACTAAGATTGCTCCTGATATTCCATATATATCCATTCCTTCACAAGATTTCATTAAATAACTTCCTAAACCATCAATCGAAAAAACACTTTCCACCAATGATGATGTTCCAAACAACGCCGCACAATATTGAGCGAATAATGTGATTGCCGCAGGCAGGGCATTTCTCAATACCTCTCCAAATATAATCTGCGTATTGGAAAACCCCCTTGCTTTTGCATATAGCACATAATCGCTTTTTAATTCATTCAGTATAGATGCCCGCAGAACCCTTGTCGCAATACATACAATCGGCACCGCCATCGAAACAGAAGGCAGTATAAGTGATTTCAGGCTTCCGTCTGCAATTACGTTGAAAATCGGTATTTTCACAGCAAAGACAGATAACAACACCAATGCCAGCCAGAAACTCGGCACACAGATTCCCACAATACAGAGTATTCTTGCCACATTATCAAAAACGCCATTCTTCCTTATGACAGAAACCGCCGCAACAAGAATTGTCAATAGGATAATCCAGACCATCGCCATAATGATCATCATGCAAGTAATCGGAAGCGCATCCATGATGTTCTGTATTACCGGCTTCCTGTTTGTGATTGCGGTGCCTAAATCGCCACACAGAACACCCTTTATGTACTCGAAATACCGTTCCCCAAACGGAGCATCCAATCCAAGCTCTACCCTCACAGCCTGTATCTGTTCTTCCGTTGCAAAAAGATTGTTTTTCCTGACAATCATTTCTGCGGGATCTGTTCCTGTGAATAATTGCAGGCAAAAACTTAATGTTACAACACCCCATATCACAAGAACAAAATTCAGGATACGTTTTAATATCCTGCCTGCCATAATCTTAATATCAGACATACATCCAATCACTCCTTACTTTAGTTAGCATATCCTAACCTTTAGTCCAAAAAAGAAGCCGCAGTGTAGCGACTTCCCTTTAAAGACGCACCAACTTCCAGCACGCAAATCATTATAGCGTAGTTAGTTGGAACTATCTATAACCTATCAGACAAATTTTAATCCAATCAGGTCACGCATATTTATATCTGTAAGCCTGCGGCGTTATCCCCATGACAGACTTAAAAGCTGCTGAAAACTTGCTTTGATTTTCATAACCAGCGGCATAAGCAATTTCCCCTATATTCAGGTGCGGTTCTGTTATCAGCATTTCTGCCGCAGCTTCAATCCGTTTCACTTTAATAAATGTTCCAATAGATTTTCCTGCTATGGATTTGAAACACCTTTTCAAGCTGGATTCAGCAATTCCAAATTCTTCCGATAAGTCAGCAATGGTTTTTATATCAAAAGGATTTTCAATGATGTATTGATATACTTTTTGGGTTCTTTTGGATATATCTTCTGAAAAATGCTGCGGTTTCTGCATGGCAGTTCCATCCAGCAAACTCAAAAATAAAAGCAGCTCGATTGTCTTAATCCAAAAATATGGTGACTGTATCCGCTTATCAACAGAATACAGCTCTCCAAAAATATGGTCTATCTCACGTTTTGACTTCACCAATAGCAGCGTACCATTACTGCATAGTGTATCTCGGATTTTCTTCACATTGATGTCTGCTTGTCCAAAATTTTCAGATATTGCTTTTTGTGCCTTTTCTATTTCAAATAATACGGTAATTCCTTTATATTTTTTTAGCGGAATATTGGAGCCAATAATCGTCTGTTTCCCTTCATACAAGCTCCCGACTGATAAATCTCCTTCTCCTAAAAAAGTAACTGTACCATCTGCTGATTCACATTCATAGCATCCTTCCAGGCAATGGTCTATTTGAAGGAAGTCATGTTCCGGAATAATGGGGCGGTAACAGCTCCCCATGTTAAGCTCATTATATGTGATCTGGATACCATGAGCCACATCATAACACACCATTTCTCCCTCTCCCGTTTCTGTTTCCTCACGAACCACAGAAGATATGTTGTCTTTACCATCACGAAAATAGATGTCATGAAATGATGATCTTTTCAATACACTTTCCACTGCTGCACCTCCGTCTTTCTATTTTAAATGAGGATCATGTTTATTTCAACAAAATCGAATAGCTTTTTCTCCTACTAAACACGCAAAAATATTATTACCTTTGTCTTTTCACCGTCTAACCATTGAATCCCTCATCCTCTAACTCAAAATATTCTAACAGGAAAAAATATAATTCTTCCGGACGATCTGACAGACAATCATTATAACTACAAATATCCTGTTCTGTATGGTTTGTGTATTCCACCTGCACCCGCCATGACGGACTGCCCTCCGGCTCCTTTGGGGGCTGTACTTCCAATCCATCCTCCAAATCTTCCATGAAAAAGTCTTCTTCCCCGTCAAGAAACGGGTCATAATCCCCCTCATCAGGGCGCAGGGAATAGTCCTGCTCCCACATAAAGATTTCCAATGTATGCACGATATACCGCAACAACTTGGCCATCTGCCCTCCTTCCAGCGTGACAGACTGCTCCACATCCCCCGTCTGAAAATCCGTCATGGTAAGCACACGGCTTTTCCTGTCAATGGTAAAGCGCCGATCTGCCAGCTCTATATCGCCGTATTCATCATAAACCTCTGTATGTACCTCAAAAGACAATGTATTGATGACAAGCTGCTTTTTCATGGCATTGCGCTCCGCATGGGGAAAGCATACATTATAAATCTCCCTAGCCGTGTCCGCCACTTCCGGGCATTCATCTTTCATTTTGGCTTTCAGCCATTTCTTCTCGCTCTCTGAAAGCCGCCGCATCGGGAAATTCATCAGCCTGTTTATATCCATTGCCGCCGCTTTCTCCGCTGCACTTAAACGGGAACAGGCTTTGCAGATATGGGCTGCGTGGCCTTTTCCGGAAAACTTCTCATTTGCTTTATATTCGCCGCATATTTTACAATAATGCCCGTGTGGGCGGTTTTTCTTTTTTGACATCGCAGATTCCTCCGTTCCTGCACCTATTATACCGTGAAGTGTCAAAACTTCAAAGATAGTTGTGGGTTGTTTTAGAAATTCTTTATGCCGGATATATTTTTCTAATTGACACTAATAGAAAACAGGCTTGCCCTACCCATATATATACACTGGGTAAAGAAACCTGTTTTCTTTGTTTTACTCTGTTTCTATCTGGAAATATGAAAATACAAATTTTTAAATCCCCCACTCCTGACTAACCATCTGCAATTTTACCATATGCGGATAAATCTTGCCTGTGTCCATCAGTTCCTTCGGTGTTCCCTGTTCGGCAACAGAACCATCAGAAAGCACGACCACTTTATCCGCACCGCTTACGGTACGCATACGGTGGGCAATCACAAGTACGGTCTTATCCTTTATCAGCCTTGATAATGCAGCCTGTATCAACGTTTCATTTTCTACATCAAGGCTTGCCGTTGCTTCGTCAAGTAAAATAATAGGGGCATTTTTAAGGAAAGCACGGGCGATTGAAATACGCTGGCGTTCACCGCCGGACAGTTCGCAGCCATTTTCCCCAATCATACTGTTATACCCATTTGGGAGCTTCGCAGCAAATTCCTCACAGTTTGCCAGCCTTGCCGCCGCAATGACTTCCTCGTCAGTCGCATCTTTTCTGCCTATCCTGATATTCTCCATAATCGTATTATTAAACAGCGTCACATCCTGAAACACAATAGAATACAGCGACAATAATGTTTCTGGCTCTATCTTCGATATGTCCATGCCGCCGACAGTGATCTTCCCTTTGCTTATATCCCAAAACCTCGCCGCAAGGCGTGATACCGTAGTTTTGCCACCACCAGAGGGGCCAACTAATGCGGTAACCTCGCCCTGCCTTGCTGTAAAAGATACATCTTTCAGTACAGTTTCCCCGGTATTGTAAGCAAAACCCACATGGTCGAACACAATATCATAGTCTTTATTCGTTACCCTGCTGCTTCCTGTCTGGATAGGCTGGTCAAGAATTTCATTCATGCGGTTTATGTTCGTTTTGGTGGCGATTGCCGCCGCAAGATTCTGTAATGCTCCTTCAAGCGGGGCATACAGCCTTGAAGCCACAAGCAAAAACATGAAGAACAGAGGAATATCAATCTCCCCATGAATAAGCAGTACAGAGCCTACAAGCACAACCGTAGCAATCCCAAATTTCAAGATCAGTGTTGACGAAACAACAAAAAGCGCCGTTCCAAGCTCTGTGATAATATGCCGTTTTTCCACAGCATCAATTTTTTTATAAAGCCCTTTCAGATAACTTTTTTCCGCATTGTTCGCCTTTAAGTCCTGCAGACTTTCGATACACTCCTGCACACCTTCCTCAAGTGCGACATTCGCCTCTACGGATTTTCGGTTGAAATATTTCTGTATGCGGGCGGAAAAGAATGTAATCGCAAATGCAATCGGCAAAACCCAAACCGCCGCAAGAGCCATGCGCCAGTCGTAGGCAAAAAGACAGATCCCAATCAAAGTTGTTGAGATAAGGGAACCTGCCAAAGCGGGTACATAATGGGAAAATACCGCTTCAAGCGTTGCACAATCTCCCATAATGGAATTTGTCAGATCGGCAAGATCTTTTTTCCCAAAAAAGGACAATGGGATTTTACGGAGCTGTTCCGCTAAGGATATACGCCTTACCCCGCTTTCAACATAAGTCGCTAAATAGGTTGCATTGTATTGAAACCAAGTCGCAATAAATATCAGGCATAAGCAAACCAAAACGCCAGCCACATAGAAAGCAATACGGCTTCCAGATACCTCGCCATTCATGGTATCAATAACAAAGTAATATAGAAGCCCGACAGGGAGCATAAATGATATATCCTGTGCAACACAGGCAATACAGCCTTTTATCAGATCAACAGCCCCCTGCTTTGATAACGCAAAACGTCTTTGTAATGTCTTAATCATGCGTTTACCTCCAATCCCTTATTTTCATTCAAGATTTTCCTGGTGTCTTCCGAAGAAAGACGCCATGCTGCCGCTTCGGAATAATTCTTCCACATATGTGTAAAGATACCGTTTCTCTCTATCAGTCTTCTATGTATGCCGCTTTCCACAATCTTGCCATCCTGCAACACATAAATGCAGTCTGCTTCTGTGATTGATGACAGCCTGTGTGCAATCATAATAACGGTTTTCCCTTTTGAAAGGACAGATAAAGCCTGCTGCACACGCACTTCATTATCCGGATCGGCAAACGCTGTAGCTTCATCCAGAATCAGGATAGGCGCATTTTTCAGAATGGCACGGGCAATCGCTATTCTCTGCTGTTCCCCTCCAGACAGATATACCCCGTTTGTACCAATAACCGTATCTATGCCATTTGGCAGTTTTTCGATAATATCCATGCATTGTGCGGCTTTCAAGGCATCTGTGATTTCTTCCCGTGTTGCATCAGGCTTTGCCATCTGCACATTTTCCAATATAGATGTTTTGATTAGGCGACTGTTCTGGAATACAAAAGACACCCTATCCATCAAAGTTTCTTTCGGAATATCACGTATATCAATATTCCCTATCAATATGCGCCCTTTCTGCGGATCAAAAAACCTTGTGACAATATTGGCAAGGGTAGTCTTACCGCCGCCAGACGCACCAACCAACGCTACTACCTGCCCCGGTCTGATTTTCAGTGATACATCGTTGAGTGCATTTTTCTCACCATCATAACTATAACTAACATGTTCTAATACAACCCCATTGTCTTTTGGTGTATTATTTGCTCCACTTTCAGGCAATGGCTTTTCGTCCAGCACTTCATCAATCCTGTTGATCGCATCATTTACTATCATTGCGTCTTCACTCATAAACATGATTTTCGTGAGTGTTGTACCGATCACAGGCGTAATCACAATATAAAAGATAAGATTCAGCAGAAGTTCATTTGTCACGCCGCCCCTTGTAAAAATAATACCCCCGGCAATCAAAAACGCAAATACCCCGTTGATCGCTGTTGTATAGAACATCATAGGCAGGCGCAGAGCTTTTGTATATGCGATTACCCATTTTTCATAATTATCAATCGCTGCCTTAAAACGCTTGAAAGAAAAGATTGTCTGCCCGAAAGTCTTTACTACGGGTACGCCCCTCACATACTCAACCGCCTCATTCGACATATCAGAAAGTGCGTTTTGGTATTCTTTCATTTTCTGCTCCATGCCTTTTCCAGTCATTTTCATCATAATCAGAAAACCAAGCACAACAGGAACAAGGCTTAAAAGCCCTAACCGCCAGTCAAACGCAAGAAGCAGGAAAAGCAGACCTATGGGTGTGGCGATTGCCCCTGCCTTATCCGGCAGTCTGTGTGCGAGATAGGTTTCCGTTGCGGTACTCGAAGTGTTGACAATCCGCCGCAGTTTTCCGCTTCCATACTTTTCCGTCACGCCAAGCGGTAGGGCTGTAATATGCCGCATAAGCTCCTTTCGGATATTGGCGGCAACCCGAAAAGCGCTCATGTGCGAACACATCAGGGCTGATATGTATACAACAATAGAGATAACCGCAAACAATACGGCAGACCACCCGTAACGTGTAACATTCCCCGCCTGCGAAAAGTCCGGTGAAACTTCCAGTATGTCGTGAATGATACGCCATATATACCAAAAAGGCACAAGAGCTAACAGCGCACTCATTACAGACAGTACCCATGAAAGATAGGTCAATATCCTATGCCCTCCGGCATAACCCATCAATCTTGATAGATTAGACTGTTTTTTCATTGAAAAATCCTCCTTAAAATTTTTATGATATGAGGGAATCATCACACCCTCGAATATCCTTATTTTGATTAGTTTTACCTTCACATAGTTAGCAACAACTAACCTATATGCTAAATATAATGGAAAGTTTACACTTTCCATTATCAGGAATTATAGGGCAGATTGCCCTTACGAATCGTTCGCTTTTATTGCCCCATAATTTTCATCCACCCTGCGGTGTAAAAAGCCCTCATTTCTTTCAGATAATGTTTCGCATCTTCCAGCGGCATTTCATGTATGATCATTTCAAAAAAAGTGTTAAACATTCCTGTGATCAAAATATGCTCCAGCCGTTCATCAATATGTGGCGCTGGCCTGCCTATTTTTTCAAGAACCGCTAAATAATCATTTGTTCCTTTTGTTTCGATCTCCACCATTTCATCAATCAGCTTTGAAAATCGTGTTCCCTCTGAACAGCAAAGTATGAGCTTAAACTCATTCAAATGCTCATAGGCATATAAGAGCATTTCATACATACATTCGCCGGAAGTAGATGTAAGATTGTCTGGCTGTTCCTCCGGCGGTATATCCGCAAATTCCTTCTGCGCCCTGCAAAAGCGGCTTAAAAGGAAATTATAATGTTCCCCTACCAGCGCCTCAAATAAATCCTCCTTGCTATCATAATAGCCATAGAATGCACCCGTTGTCACGCCTGCTGTTTTGACAATGTTCCGCAGGGAAGCAGACTTGAATCCTTTTTTAAGAAATTCCTGCATAGCGGCTGAAAGTATCAGGTTCAATGTTGTCTGTTCAACTTCACTCATCAATCATCCTTTCTTGTAACACCGTTATATATCGCTGTTATATGATACAACCGATTCTGAAATTTGTCAACAGTTTTTTCAAAAACTTAGGTCTAAGTCTGCCTGCAATAAAATATTCACAGAATTTCCATTGCTATTTGGCTCCCAAATGAGTATAATAACACTAAGAATATGAGAGGAGTGAGCTTATGGCAACAGAAAGTATTTTCCACAATATCGTTATTGATGACACGAAAAAAGCGGAAGCATTCATTACTGCTCTTGAACAGGCTGCTGAAACAGCGGATAACTACCCTCTCCGCCATGTTGAATACGAAGATGTAAAAGGTGAGGATATTAAGAAACTGTTAGGAGCTTTGGTACAATGATGCAGCATATTAAACAGATAAATATATTGGATATGATGAAAATGTATGGAGAGGATTCATGCAAGGCAGTCCTCTCCACATTTATGTGTCCGCTTAACCTTGATGTGGAGGATTTTATACAGAATAAAGCGGTTGAATTTGCCAGGCAGCGGATCGCCATCACATTCCTTGTTTTCAAGGAAAATGAAAGCCGTTCCGCCTTTGTCGGGTATTATACCCTTGCCAACAAATTTGTATCAATAGCCGGCGCACACCTGAGTAAGACCTTACAGAAAAAAATCGCAAAATTTTCACAGTATGATGATTCTTTAGGGCGTTTTATGGTGTCCATGCCATTGATCGCACAGCTTGGCAGGAACTTCAATCCGAACCTGCCACTGAGTATTGCCGGGTCTGATCTTCTTTCTATGGCTCTGCAGCGTGTATTAGATGTGGAATACCTGATCGGCGGGAAAACCGTATACATAGAGTGCAGCAACCAGCCAAAACTTTTTGACTTCTATTCCGCCGCCGGATTCCTCGCTTTTGATAAACGGGCCAAGCAGGGGAGCGTTGATGAAGATGATGTGCTGGTGCAGATGTTAAAATATTTCAACCACTAAAAAAGCAGCAGACAAAGGATACTCCTTTCCTCCTCTGTCTGCTGCTTTTTTCTTACTCTGCCGCTGTGAGATCAATACGGGCAAATTCCTCATCCGACATCCCGTTTAACTTCTCAAGCACCTTCCCAGACAGTTCGATCAATGCATCCTCCTCCAGGTGCTTTAATGCCCTGCTGATGTCCTTGATAACTTCTGTACGGCTCTCTCCTGCAAATATGCAGATTAAATTGCTTTCTTCTACGGTAAACTTTTTATCCATATCCTTACATCTCCCTCTGCTTATTTTTTATGTTTTCTTCCTGCTCCCTGCCCTGTCCTGCTACCTGCGCTTTTTTCTCCGCAAGGCGGGCTTTTAAGGACGGTTTTGCGGCTGGCTTGTCCGGTGCCTTTTTGTTTTCCTCTTTCTGCGCTTTCTCCCCTGCGCCGTTATTCAGCACATTGTCAATCATATTGTAATTCTGTTCTTCCATTTCCTCGATCTTGGCAAGGGGCTTGTACTCCGCCAGCTTTCCAAGAAACTCCATAGCCTGCTTTCGCTCCTCCCGCTCCGTTCCGTCCGCAGCTATGTCGGCAAACCACAGTGCCATGTCACGGGTATCTCTCTGTTTCAAGGCTTCCGCAATCTCTGATACGTTCTCCGTCATGCTTTGGTTATTGTCATGGTAGAGGGCTGTGTCATAACCGTAGATAAAACGGTCAATCTCCACCGCAAGCTGTTCCGCAGGTGTCAGGTCAGGCATACGCTTCTCCCATACCTTTGCTTCCATTTCCTCGCTCAGATGACCGTCTATCTCCATTTCCGGCAGCTTGGCCACAAGCTCCGTGATTATTTCCATCGCCTGCAGATTCCCTTTTATGTCAGGGATATACTCTAAAATGTCAAGGTCAATCCTGTTCCCGGACAAAATATCCATCCCCACATCCTCGAATACTTCCGTTCCCGGCGTATGGATATTAATACCGATTGCGGGAATTCCGTTCATGCGCTCTGGCGGTATCTGTTTCCAGATTGCCACAGCTTCCTCCACGGTAGGGATATTCTCATAAAACTCACCCAGATTGTGGAACTCGCCGCACTCCGCAACCGTCAGCGTCACTTCCGTTTCTGCCTGCTCCTGGGATAAGGACACCAGCTCTTTTTCCCTGGCCTCACGCACTCCCTCTAGATAGTCCTCCACCTGCGGGAGATAGGTTTCAAGTGTTCCCGTCCGTTGTGCGGTAATCGGGTTTATATCCACTTTCACGCCGCCGATATGGAGCGCATCCCCGTTAAATGTATCAAACAGGACATCTTCACGCTCACTCGTGGAAAGCTCCACTGCCACGTCAAGGTCAGAGCCTTCCTGCTCTAATCCCCGGCAGCGGCTCCCCACTACTGCCACGTCCACAATCTCCGCATCAATGCCGGATTCATCTAACTGCGCCTGCACATGGCATTTTACGGTTTCCTCAATCTCTGCCGGGTTCATTTCACTGATCTCATGGAACAGTTCATTGGTCTTTGCTTTAAAATTTTCCACCACGGTTCCCTGTGCCTGCGGTTCGATTGTGTTTACCGCTTCCGCTTTTTCCATCAATCCATCATAATCAATCGGTATCAATTCGTCATTGTCACGGATATTTCCCTTTGCGCCGTTATCAAAGGGATTATCTTTCAGATCCGTCAGAATATCGTCAAACGCTTCTCTGATACTGACATCGGGATTGTCATACACTCCTCCGTCTATCTCCTTATAATCTGCCCCCATAATGGAATAATCATAGCCCCCGTCAACCTCCTGAATACTGATGAAGCGGTCTGCTATCTGGAAAGCAAGCTCTGTTTCCTGCTCCCCTTTTAAGGATTTCTTCATCTGTGCAAGCACCTGGTCTTTTTCATCTCCGAGGTCAATGATCTCGTCCTCATCCTCAAAATCCTCAAATGCCTGTGTTTTATCCGCTTTCTCCAGCTTATTCTGTTCGGATTGCGGCTCTGCCTGCTTTGTTTCCGGCGTTTCTTCCTGCTGCGGCTCTGGCCGTTCTGTTTCCTGATGTTCTTCCTTCTCCGGTTTTGGCTGTTCCGTTTGCGCTGGTTCTGGCTTCGGCTGTTCCATTTCTGCCTGCCCCGGCTCTGACTTCTGGACATCATGTCCAGAAGTGTCCTGTACTTTCTCCTGTGCGGCAGACATTTCTTTTTCCTTCTCCAAAACTTCCCTGCGGAACATATCAATAAAACCGTCCAAGACCGCCGGGTGACTGCTTACGATCAGTTCACGGTTTACATCTATCCCATGCACAAGATTTTCCGGAATGTAAAACTCCGCCGCCCATGCTTTGTTATCCCTTGAAAAGCGTCCATCCCATGATTCCTGCTGGAGCGTATTGGCAAGGACAAAGGCGATACGGTCTGAACCGTACTGCTCCGCTAAAGGCTTCACAATATCATGTTTTAAGTGCATACCGTCAAAATTCTGCCGGATTGTTCCCTCAACCGCTTCTTTGCACTCCCTGTCAAGTTTCCGGGAATCCAAATATTGATCCACTTCCCCATGTTCCATTGCATATACCAGGGTATGACCGTAGAAAGCCGGATAGTTTTTCTGTTCTGCCTTTTCAGCTTCTGGCTTCTGGACATTATGTCCAGAAGTGTCCAGCGTTTCTTCCTGCGGTGCTTCCGGCTCTGCTTCTCCCTTTTCCGTTTCCTCTATGCCTTCCAGTTCACGCACGAAATCAGGAAGCCCGGTAAAGCCGAACGAATCTACAAAGTGTGCGCTGTTCTTCCCGTCCTCATGCAGCACCACAATATCGCTGACAGAAAGGGAATGCCCCTTATAATCTGCCGGGTGGTCTATGTTGAATTTCTCATAGACCGCTTCCAGTGTTGCGCTCTGCGTCCGCCTTTGCAGCTCGGAAAGTTCGCCCACATAAACAAGGTTGTAATTCTCCGGCTTAATGGCATCAAAATTGTCTTTTATAACACGACTTTACAACTTTTACAGATGATACCCCTGCTGCTGGATTAGCTGTTTTAAGGCCTTAATTATAGCATTTGATTTTATATGGGTTTCGACTTTTTCCACGAAAATGGCATAAAATACCTGCTGGCGAATCTGTTCACTCAACGCAAACCGAAACTCCTGCACGCTTTGTGTCTGATATTTAAAAAACGCCTCGTCCTGATATGGCAGCAGCTTCATCGCACAATATGAAATATTTATCAGGTTAACCAGCATTTCAATCCCTCTGCGGCTGCGGACCATGTAGCTGCACAATGACCAGAAAGTTTTCTGTTCGTAGTAACTGACTTCAATCGGCCATCGAAATACATACAGCATCAGGGGAATAAACTGCATCCGGCTGCTCCCTGTCTGGTTCAGTGGGGATTTTTCCTGCCATGCGCAGAAAATCTGCAGCTGTTCCGGAAAAACTGTGCTGAAAAACAGACGCCTGCTGCCCTCTGCCTTGTCAGCAGATGTGACATATGCCAGAACTGTCCTTTTTCCAAAAATGTTAGTAAGGACGCGGCGCACGGCCATATAATAATCACCGGTTTTTTCATCAGGCAGCGTAAAATCATTTTGAATGGAAAGTTTTTTCCCATGCAGCGCAGGCCGCCCTCTTTTTCCGGTGCGCTGCGGCGGCAGGCCATAAATGACAGAATCAGACCTTGCATTCCCTATAAGGTCAAGGTTCTCATATTCGTCTACGATGGAAACAAGGTTCTTTTTTACATACCAGCTGTCACAGAGGATAATGACATTCCTTTTTGTGCGCAGTTCCGGCATGGCCTGGCGTACCATAGATGCAGCCAGGTCAAGCTTGGATTCCTTTTTCTGCCACATGCGGTATCCAAGAGGGACAGAAAGATAATGGATCCTGTTTTTGTCCCATACCGGGACGCAGAGCATTACGCTTACGAAACAATGCCCATTCAGATAGTTTGAACCATTATGCGCTGCATGATCGAAAAGTTTTGAAACATCTTCAAATTTTTTGCCAAACTTTGAAACCATTGTATCATCAATACAGAGAAAGACCGGCTGTGTCTGCAGTTTTTCAGGTATAAGCTTTAATGCCATGCCCGCAGTGATATTCATAAACCCGGAATAATCCGCCTTTGCATAGGAGCATGCATAATAAAATGCATTGAGGGATTTTTGGGTAATCCCTGATAAAAAATGTCTGTAAAGGGACCTTATGGAAACTGCAGACTCCATAGCAAGTATAGATAACACCAGCAGAAACAGGGTTTCAATAGTCGGTGCGGAAAAAGTTTTAAAATAAATATAAAAATAACGGTACAGTCTACCAATCAGGTTGTTTTCGTTGTATAATAAATCAGACGTACAAGGTCACTCTCTTTCGTATAGTTTTGTTTGCAAACTTATTATACACTCGAAAGTGCCTTGTGCGTTATTTTAATTCTCAAAAAGTTGTAAAGTGGTGTTTTATAATTCCCCTGCGTTTTAAAGATTCCGTGCCAGCAAACTGGAACTGCCGCATTTGGGGAATATCTTTTAACTGATAAATGCCATACTTATCAGAATCCCCATATAAAAGCTGCGCTTCCTTATTTGCCCTGCCTTCCGCAAGTTCCTCCTGCAACGCCCGCAGGCTCTTTTCATTCTTCCAATCCGCTTTTTCAATGCCGAAGATTCCCTCATACTCTGTAACCTGCTCCCTGCCCTGTATCAAGGTTTCCGAACCGTCCTTGTGGAGCTGGTACACAGGCAGGTCACGGTCAAACAATTCTAATGCTGTTTCCTTTGTAAGCGGCAGCATTCCCTCCGCCAAATAGCCGTATTCCTCCATCTCCCATAAACCGATCATCGGGTCAGGAAGTGCGTCAATCTCCGTCTGTGCGTCAATGACCGCAAGGGCAGCCCCCTGATTACCCTCCGCTTCCTCATAATAAATACGCTCCGCAAGCTCCCCTGTCTTTTCCATGTCATTCAGCTTAAAGGCATAATTCACGATAAGATTGCGCTCGTCATCGGAAAAAGCGGTCTTTGCAAACTCTAACCGGTTGATGATGCCCTCCGCCTGCTTTGCCGGGGAAAGGTGGCTCATCATGGTTATCTCTTTTTTAACCAGGTCAATTTCAAAGTCATTAAACTGCGGCATACCGGAATTTCTGCCGCCGCCCACAATGATAGGGATATAGTCAGCTCCATATCTTTTCAGTCAGTCACGGATATTCTGTGTGTTCTTATCTTCCAGCTTTGTAAGCACGGCCATGATCTCCTGCACTTCCTCTGGTGTCTTGTTGGTAATGCGCTCCACCTCAAAACCGTGCGAATGTGTAATTTTCAAAATTACATCATCCGCACTGATCGGCTCCTTTGCCCTCTCGTTCAGTTCCATTTCCACTTTTATATCAATGACCTCGTTTGTGTCAGTGTTATACCGGACATCAAGGTGGTGTTCCCCAAACTCTTTTGTATCCTGATTGGCAATCTCTGTCGTCCATGCACCCCTGCTCTCCAGGTATGCGGCAACATTGCGCCTGTCATTGTCATTCATGGCAGAGAGAGTTTCCACAACCTCTGCAGCATCCATTCCCCGGACATTTACAAGGCTGTACTCGGACAAATCGCTGTTCTGTATCAGCAAAAGGCTCTCTTTCTCCTGCCCCTGCATCAGTTCCCGGTCACGCTGCAATTCCCGGAGCTGCCCCTCAATGCCCGTGATAAGTTCCGATGCCGTCCTGCGGATTGTGTCAAGGGAAGATTTCAGTTCCCTCATGTCATGCCCCGATGACCAGCCTGCAATATACCCAAAAGAATACTCCGAGGTATCTATGCCGAAATGCTGGCATACTGTATAGGCAATACTTTCGGCTTCCACCTCTTTGGTGTTCCTGTCCTTTGCGGGCGCAAGAATATCCTTGTTGACTTCCTTATCATGCAGCATGGAATGGGCGGTTTCATGCACCATCGTCTTTAAAGTCTGGCTCTCGCTCATGCCTTCCTGCACCGCAATCCGCTTTTCTGTGGGGCGGAAGAAGCCTTTGGAATCTCCGGGAATATCTTCAAAACTGACCGGAACCGGGGCAACAAAGGTAATCGCCTTGATAAAGTCCTCATAGCCCTCCACTGTGGACAGAAGTTCTTTGGCCTCCAGTTCCGGTATTGGCTCCCCGTCCGTCTGCGCTACATCAAACACAGACACGGCACGGAAAGCGGGGATTTTTATCTCCACTTCCTCTGTCTGCGGCATACCGTCTTTATCCAGCACGACCTCCCCAGTCACAGGGTCTAACTTATCCCGTTCCTCTTTGATTTTATATGGGGCAGGGGCAAGGATACGGATTCCCCTCTCCCCCTTATTTACATGGCGGTTGAAATTCCTCTGCCATGCCTGGTAGCCTGCGACTAAGGTTGCATCAGGGCGTTGTAAGGCTATCAGGAGTGTGTTGTTAAAACTGTAATTATGAAATTTTGACATAGTGGAGAGGTAGCTTTTATATTTCTCGCTTTCAAAAAGTTCCTTTAAGCCTTCCTCCAACTTGTCAGTGATCTCTTTTACTTTCTGTTTTTCTGTTTTTATATCTGCCATATATTTAATCCTTTCTCCGATAATGGCAGGAAAAAGGACAGCCCTGTGGCTGCCCCTTCCTGGATAATTATAAAGTTTCTGTTTTTTCTTTTGCCTTTTTAAGCATAGTTTTATCTGCATCTCCTCCGGCAGCTTTTTCTTTGAACGCTTTCAGCTTCTCCTTTAGCGAGGCCCTCTGCACAGGCTTGTCAGCCATTGCCGCCACAGTTCTCAGCCCGCCATTTCCCACTGAATAGTCATGCCTTGCATTTTCTACCGGATACGGTATCGGTGCGTCAGCGGCTTTTTCGCCTATTTCCGGTTGTTCAGAAATGTTTTCCGTCTGCCCTGGCTTCTGGACATGATGTCCAGAAGTTTCCTGCCCTCCGTTTTCTTCCTCCGGCGCATCGTCCATGCCAATCGCATCATCGCCCTTTTCGTCCATATTGAGCAGGGCATTTAAGGCGGACAGCCGTTCCAGCTTCTCCGCAAGCTCCGCTTCCTGTGCAAACGGCTTTGTGACCTCCACTTTTGCGGTTTCAAGCTGTCGCTCCACGTTTTCCAGTTTTGTCTGTGCTTCTGAAAGCTGTTTTGGCATGGATTCTAAGGCATGGTTGATACGGGCAATATTGCCGAGAGGGTCAGAGCCGATCTCTAAGTTGTGGGAAAGCTGCCCTTTTAAGTTCATCACAAATTTATGGTTGAACGAATCAAAGGACACCGCCATTTTAAACCCGGCATATTCCCCGACTGTTGCAGGCACATTGACGGTTTTCATCTCCTTGCACATCTCCACAAGTGCGGTTCCGGCTTCTTTTCTGTCTGTATAAGGCTTATCCCCGACTTTCATAAAAAACTTCTCTTTATCTGCCGGAAGATTTGTCTTTGCGGTCTGAATGTCTGCTTCCATGCCGTCTATCCTCTCTTTCAGAATAGCTATCTGCTGCGGGTAGTGCTTTGAGATATTATCCTCAAGTTTATATTTCTGGCTGGTGTGGTTCGCCTTCATCAGTTTCAGCTTTGATACCTGTATGTCGAGATCCATCTTTTCTTTAATATATGGGTTCCCGGTAGCCAGGGCTTTCACCTCCGCATAAGTGAGCGCCGCCTCATCCACGTCCTCACAGCTACGCACCGGGGATTTGCTCGTCATAATCTGACCAATAAATTTCTGCTTATTTTCAATCAACTGCCATGAATAGCTGTCAAAGGTTCCTTCCGTCACATACCGGAAAATCTTAACCTTTGGATTGAGGTTGCCTTGACGTAAAATACGCCCCTCCTGCTGTTCAATGTCAGTCGGTCATTTTTTGCGGACAGTTCAATACATACCTGTCTGTTTCGTTCTCTGCTCCTACGTTTCGTTTCTGTCCCTTGAGCCTTTCTTATCTTTCCCCTGCACTCTGGACAATACTTCGATATTGCGGAGCGGGGGACGTATTCAACACCGCACACTGTACAATTCTTAGGCTTTAATGCTGTCCACCGCTTTGTGGGTGTGATATGTAATTCACCGACAAAGCCGATGAATTTATAGTAAATCTTGATTTCCTGCTTCACTGTTCCGTCTGCTGATTTTTCACGTTCCGAAACAAGTATCTTGTCTATTAGTGCATTTACAACCGTTGCGTCCAGTTCTTTTAAGCCTTGATAGTTGCGGATAAGGGAGAGGAAGTCACGGATTCCCTGCGATTTCTCATAGCTTTCATTGAGCGTTTCCGTTACTTCTTTCAGTCTTGCTTCGATTTCAAGCTGTTCTTTCTGGTATTTCCCTGACATCATTTCAAAATTCCGTTCGGTGATACGCTCCATGACTTTATCCTCATAGAGAGAGGAAAACAGCCTGTCAAGCTCTGCAAGGCGTTTGTTCAGCTTCTTCCGTTCTTTCTCCATTGCTTTTGCTTTGCTCTGGTCTGTTTCCGTTAGCCGCTTTTCTATGGCTCTCACCGCCCGCTCGTCATTCACCGCCATATCCGCAAAACGGTTAATGTCGGCAAGCACGGCGTTGAATAAATCCCTCGCTTCAATGGCGTGTGCAATACACATGACGTTGCCATACCTGCCATAATTATTGCAGGTGTATTGTACGCAGTCGATGATATCGGGGCGTTTTCTTCTGTTGGCACTCATAGCCCGAAGAGCGTAGCCGCAGTCCGCACACTTGATAACGCCTGCAAAAATGTTCTCAAAGCCGCCCTTGTTTTCGGGTAATCTGCGACTTGTGATAAGCTGCTGTACGGTATAAAATTCCTCCTGTGTGACTATCCCCTCATGGGTGTCGGGTATCACTTCCCATTCTTCGGGCAGCTTAGAGGGACGTTTCTTACTTTTCATGTTGGCGGCAATCCGCTTGTAGCCTGCAAGGTTTCCCGCATATATCGGGCTTCTTAAAATGCCCCTCACGCTGTTCTCACTCCAGATATAACGGTTTTCTTCGTTGTCCTCAAAGTACCGTTCATAACCTGTCGCCCCCTGCTCCGCCGCATAAGCGGCAGGGCGTAAAATATGCTGTTTATTGATGTGCTTGCGGATTTTGGAGATTCCGTTTCCTGCAAGTGCAAGGTCGAATATCTTCCTTACCACATGGGCAACCTTATCATCTATCAGCAGGTGGTTATGGTCGGCGGGGTCTTTGACATATCCGTAGGGTGCATATGTCCCCATGAATTTCCCCTGCTGAAACCTCGCACGGTACGCCGATTTTATCTTGACCGACACATCGGCGGAATACATTTCGTTTAGGATATTGCGGAATGGCGTGATGTCCATCACCGATTTATTGAGCGTGTCCACGCCGTCATTGACCGCTATATACCGCACGTTATTTTCGGGAAAAAAGACTTCGAGATACAGTCCGCAGTCAAGGTAATTCCTCCCTAAACGTGATAAATCTTTCGTAATCACGCAATTTATCAGCCCATTTTCAATGTCCTTAATCATGTTCTGGAAGCTCGGTCTTTGGAAATTCGTACCAGAATACCCGTCGTCCACATACGTTTTTGCCAAGTGCCAGCCCTGCTTTTTCACATAATCCGTGAGGATGGATTTCTGTGTGGCAATGCTCGCACTCTCGTTATCCGTCCCATCGTCCTTTGATAACCGACAGTAAATGCCGACTTCATAAATTTTATTTTCCATTCTTATTCCTGCCATGCTGTTAAACCTCCGTCTTTGTTCTACTTCAATTTCATGTTCCATTGCGTACATTCTAAGCGGATATACCCCCATTGTCGAAGGTGTCACCCTCGGCAATCTCCCTACGGATGTCCTCGGAGATAATCGGTATAAACGCTTCTGCAACGGTCTGTGTGCCGACATATTCCCGACTGATAATTACCTGCACTTGTGCTTTTGGCATGATACGCTTTCTCTTTTTGTTCGTTGTCTTATCCTCGCCCATATTCAAATCTTCCTTTCCAGACAGGGCAGGGGAGCGTCTGAAAACGTCCCCACCTGCCAATCAGACACAATCAATCCCCGCTGTTCAATTCTTCCTGCAATGCTTTAAGGAGAGCCGCCGCTTCATCGGCAGTCAACGTGATTCCCTTTCCGCACTTCTCATGGTTGGGAGAAAAACTGCGGATGTCATACTTCGGCTCGTTCCCGTTCCATGAAATCAAGTTGATTTCCTTTGCGTAGCCGCTGTCGCTCATGGACAATACGGCGATTTTCTTTACAATCTCGTACTGGATTTCTTTCATTTTCTACCTCAACTTTCTGTATTTACCTCCTGAAAAAAGAAGATTAGCGGCTGTCCCTGCCCCGTTTCCTCTGCAATTCACGCTCTAACAGTTTGATGATGGCGTCCTCCATCTGCTTCGGCGTTGTGTTCTTCGGAAAATATTTTTTCAGCTTGCTTGTGTTGATTTTCAAGGTTTCTTTCTGGTTTCCCTTTTCCTCGGTCATAATGGAAAATATCATATCCATGTCAAGCCGCCCGCTCTGGCTAAGGCTTTTCATCCGCTGTGCCTGTGAGAGTGAGGGCGTTGCTTCTTCGCTCTCCATTGTGGCGAGTAGATTTTCCTGCTCGTCTTTCTTCAAAAAGGACAGCTCCACCGCAGGCGTGAGGGCGATTTTCCCCTCGTCCACCATCTGCAAAATCGGCGCTATCAGTTCCGTCAAGCGGATAAATCTCTGCACGGTCATCCTGCCAACGCCGAAGCCCTGTGCCACCTTATCGTCTGTCCGCAACCTCGTCCCAACTTGTGACGAGGTTAAGTCTGTGCGGAAACCCTGCCGCTTCATGGCTTCGGATTTCATCTTGTAGGCAAACGCCCGCTCGCTCGGCAGGATATTTTCTCGTTGCAAATTGCTGTCCACAAGGGTAATGATGGCTCGGTCATGGTCTAAGGACAGGACAAAAGCAGGGATTGTGTTTAACCCTGCAAGCTCCGAAGCACGCACACGCCGCTGTCCTGCAATGATTTCATAGCCGTCCCCGTCCTCTTTCGGGCGTGTGATAATCGGCGTTACGATTCCAAACTCTTTGATACTCTCTGCTAATTCTGATAACATTTCGTCCTCCACTACATGAAACGGGTTATCGGGAAACGGATATAAATCTGCGGTCTTTAATACCTTAAAATCCTGTTTCTTCATTCACATTTCTACCTTTCTTTCGCTCTATTCCGATTGCTTTTCTGCAATTCTTCTAATACTTCTGGTGGGATTCTTTTCAATAACCTTTCCATCTGCTGATTGGTTTTCTGCAACTCAAATATCCTCTGGTTGGCTTTCTGTACCTTTAGTTCCTGTTCGTACTTTTCATCACGCATACGCCCTGCATAATCGGATTCCTGCCCGATTCTCTCTTTTAAGCTGTCAATATACGCCTGCTGTTTGCCGATTTCTTTTGAAAATTTCTCCACGTCTGGGAGCCATGCGGAGAGTAATTCTAACGCCTTATCTTTTTTCTTCCCTGCATTAAAGGCGTTGATGTCGGAGAGGACAGACACTATTTCTTCATACTGTTTATCCAGTCTGCCGCCTAACTTGTAGAGCCATGTGGGGATGTGCTTCCGCTTTGTATCCATTGAGGACTGCCCCCGTTCAAGCTGATTCCACCGTGCGGACATCCGCTCATGGTAGGCGGTCTGCCACTCGGACAGGCTCTTTTGTGGTGTTAGTATATAAGTGTGGACAGAAAAAGTTGAACAACTTATACTATCAAGTGAAAGAGCAAAGGAGATGTTCAAAATGGCAAAAAACCAAAAATCTTACACTCTGGAATTTAAACAGCAGATCGTGGATCTGTACAATGCCGGAGGAACCTCGTATCCA
>KE159636.1:2383320-2454902 GCA_000403315.2 Lachnospiraceae bacterium A2 | reverse complement strand
AGCCGTAAGGGAAATCCATATGACAATGCCTGTATTGAGTCATTCCATTCCGTGCTGAAAAAGGAAGAAATCTATCTCCATACCTATCAGGATTCAGCGGAAGCCCGCAGAGCAATCTTTGAATACATAGAGGGCTGGTATAACCGTAAAAGAATACACAGTGCTATTGGTTATATGACACCCCAACAAAAGGAGGATGAGGAACTTAAAAAAGCAGCATAACCTTTCGACTTTTTTTGTCTAAAGTATTGACATAGATCCACTTTCTGTTCTTCTGGCAGTAGACTGTTCATAAATTCGGGCGAAGCTGTAATGAGCGTTTCCACCATCATCACGCTGTCTTTCCTCGTCCTACACCCTGCTTCAGCCACCATTCGGTTTATCTCTTTCTTATAGGTGTAACGGGGCGGCTTCACAAGATGGTAGTTATCTTTGGAGCGTCCCACGTCAATGTCTGGGTTGCTTTTATAGGCTTCCTTCTTCCGCTCGTTGTGGCGTTCACAAGCCGTAACGCCGCCTGCTTTGCGTTTCTGGAAACGCAGGATTGCATAGGGCATAGTTCATCATCTTCCTTTCTTCGGCGGGTAATCTCCCAAAGGGTGACGGTTGGTGACGGTGGTGACGGTGTTTTTGGGATACCCCCACGGGAGCCGCCGACTGTCACCGCACATTCTTCCATCCGAAGCCGCAAGGCAGAGGATGGGCAGGGCGTAAACCCTGCTTTAAGGGAGTCCAGAGGGAACGTCTGGCACACGACTTTGCAGGACAAAGTGTAGTGTGTTACACCCTGTAAACGCAGTCGGAAAAATCGGGGGATTTTTCTGACCGCAGGGGTGGCTTTACGAGCCGAAAAGGGCGAGTAATGCCCACGCCTGCATCTTGCGTTTACGGGGTGTTCTCCCGCAGGGATGACAGCGGCGGGGTATCCCAAAAACACCGTCATCATCGTCATGACCGTCACGCATGGGGCAAAGCCGCCGATGTCACATAGGTTTAAATGTCGGTGGCAACGGCAAGGGAAATCATCCGCCCACTGCTCCTGCGGCTGAAATCATAACGGATATGGTTTTCAAGCAAAAAGTCAAGGCGGTACTCGTTCATCCACTTTGTCAAGACATTCGCCGCTGTCTCTGTTTCCCCCAGAGCGTCTAATAACTCTGTGGCTGTGCCAGTCCATTCCTCTTTGTCCTGCATAAAATTTACAATCCGAAAAAGGACGTCTGGTATCGCTTCTTTGGCAAGCTGTTCCTGCTCTTTCCTCTCCACCAGTTCCCAACTGCAATCACGGAAACGGAGCGTAAACTCCTGATAGGGCGTGTCCCTGCCCGTTACATACAGCTTTGCGGCATTGGACGCACGGCTTTCCTGTTCCAGAACAAAGGTTGCGTCCGCACTCCCCGTCAATCCCGTCGTGCCAGACACTTTGTTGAACACGTCGCTGTCATTCTGCTTTCGGATGTGGTGTACGACAATGACCGCCAATGAGTGCCTGTCGGCAAAGTCTTTGATAAGGGAGATGTCCCCGTAATCGCTTGCATAGGCGTTGTCTTTGGATGCGGTGCGGACTTTCTGCAAGGTGTCAATGACAATGAGCCTGCTGTCGGGGTATTCTTTCAGATAATCCTCCAACTGCACGATAAGACCGTCTGACAGCTTATCGCTCGCCACGGCAAAGTGGAGCCGCCCGCTCGCTTCGTCCGTCAAGCGGAACAGCCTGTCTTGGATGCGGCAGAACGTGTCCTCCAAACAGAGGTAAAGCACGTCGCCCTCCTGTGTCGGCATATCCCACAAGGGGATTCCCTGCGACACGCATAGGCAAAGCTTTAGCATAAGCCAGCTCTTGCCAATTTTCTGTGAGCCGCAGAACAGGGTTAAGCCCGTGGGTATCAGACCGTCCACCACAAAGGACGGTTTTTCAAGCGGCTCATAGAGGAGCGTGTCTGCATTGACTGTCTGAAGCTTCTGCATGGGATTCCTCCTTTCGGGCGGTATCTTTGGTTTTGTTACGCATAGGCGTTGACCTCCTTAAATAGATTTACTCCCACGGAAAAAGTGAGAGTATGTAATGCTGCCAGTCCCACGCAAAACGGATTTCTTTTTTCGGATGGTAGCGGTCACGGTTGGAGATACTTCCTCATTTCCGCCTTGACTTTCTCCCTTGCAACCGAAACAGACTTCTGGACAGCGGAAGCGGTGCAATGCTCCATCCCGCCAATCTGGTAGAAATTAAAATCATACTCGTAATAGAGCAGGAAACGCCGCCTTTGTATCTCTGGCAGTCGGGCAACCGCTTTGTAAAACAGTTCATTCCGTTCTTTCTCAATCATGCTTTCATCAAGCGTTTTAGGCACTCTCAACGCACGTCTGTAAAGCGTTTCGTCCCATACCTCGTTAAACTCCCTGTGCCGCTGGTTCCATTGCTGAAGATTCCTGTTCCTCCTTTCCATCTGCCGAAATTCAAGAAAGAGTTTCTCGGACACTTCTATCTCGTGGTGTTCCCCCTGCCCGTCCTTAAAACTGATAAAATACCTTGTGCCGCTTTCCGTGGATTCCTCCCGAAGCGTATATGTCTTTGCCCCGTATGCCATTTCCTTTCCTCCCGAAAAAAATTGAGCGGGAGGATTGCCCTCCCACCCAATAGCCCGTGGAAATGGTTAAATTTCCCCGAAAGGATAAAAAATAGGCTTCAATTTTTTACGGAGCCGTTCAAGGCGTTTGTAGACCGCCCTCTCGGTAAGCCCTGCCACCGCCGCAATCTCCTTTGTGGAATATCCCCGCATTTTCAGCAGGAGAATGAGCAGGGTATGCTTGTCCACCGTAAGAAGTGACTGATACAGTTTCTCGTCCTCAATCTCGTCCAGCAAGTCCGCAACGCTATTCGGCTCTGCCTGCTGTTCAGCGTCCGCCACTCCCTCAAGGTATTCGCCGAAGTCGCTCGTCCATCGGTAAAACCGCCTGTTGGAATTAAAGTCCGCCCTGTCATCCATGCGGATTTGCTCAATGACCGCTTCATCAACGCCATGCTCACGCAGCACTTTTTCCTCTGCTTCTTTCCAGATACGCCATTTCCTGTCCTCACGTCCGTGGTTATATGCCATTCCTTATTTCCTCCAATCTGAATTTTTGAAAATGTAAAAAATCCAGATTGGGAAGGCGGCGAACGACAGCCAACAGCGGAAACAGCCCTGTGGCATAATCTGATAAAAAACGACAAAAGAAAAACCGCAAAGGCTCTGTGACCTCTACGGTTATAGGAGATACATATTCTGTTAAGTGGAGATTCTACTTCTGGTTTCATGGTGAGAAGTAGCGTTGCATAAGCAGGGATTTTTTTAACTGGCTTCCTGCCAATCCCCGATATGCTATGTATGTATAAATTCTGCATTGCATGAGCAGATGGATTACTGCCCGAAAAAAGAACATAAAAAACCCTCCAAACTTCAAAAACAGGTCTGGAGAGTGTCTGTTAAGTCTTTTCGGGCATAGCATAACCGCCCACCAATACACCGTTTTTTTATATGGTGGGCGTTCACCTTAAAACCTTATGAAATAAAACAAAGCCGACAAACTGTGATTTTATTTCACAAATTCATCGGCTCTGCGTCTGTGCGTCTGGCTCTTTCATAACAACTACTTTTAATGATTTTACATTGATTAAACTTTCTTGCCTGCATTTCGGGCAATACAGAGGGAAGTTCTTTATTTCTGTATCTTCCCTTATTTTCATGCGTGTCTTATTATCGCATATAGGGCAAAATATCCAATGATACCGTTCCATATCTTTCTACACTCCAAAACTATTTTACAATTACTGTTCCGCTGTTGCTCATGATAGATAAACTGTTTTCTCCCTTTCCGATGCTCCCATCCTTGCATCCGTCCGTATCGGTACTGAATTCCGCATTTTTAAGCTGTACGGTTACATCGTCCGAACCACTGGATATATGGCAGGATAAATTATCTGGCATCGCTTCATGGGTCAATGATATATCTCCCGAACCTGTTTCTACAGACAGGGAATCATAGCCGTTTATGTTGCTTATATTCACTTCGCCAGAATCTGTCGAAACAGCGGTCTTTCCAATAACTGTATTTTTCATGGTAACATATGCGGATTCTGTATTGATATTAGAGTCCGTGCATGAAGCGTCTGTTATTTTAATATCGCCTGAAAGAGATTTTATTTTTGCGCTTTCAGCTATGAAATCAGACATCGTTATATAGCCAGACTGGTTGTTCAAGGACAAAGTGGAAATGCTGACCGCTTCCAACTCCATCTCTCCCGAACCATTGTTAATGGCTAAGGAAAAAGCATTATCTTTAGGAATATACAATATTATCTTCCCTGCTTCGCCAAATGAGAATTGCTCCGCCAGATTTTTGTCCGTATCATCATCCTGCTGTACCATTAGTTTTCCATCTTTCTGCACAACCTGCATATCACGGTCATCTTCGACTTTTCCCTCGCAGGCTATGTGTACTTTGTCATCGCTGGAAACCATCACTTTTAAATTCCAAGAGGAAATATCCAATACAATTTCTGAAATACCTTCCGCCGAAAATTCCTCGTTAGAATCTATTTTTTCTTTATTCCCGCATCCGCATATGCCAAAAGCTATCACTAAAATTCCCACTAACAGTATTCTTTTCATATTCATAACCCCGCCCCCTACATGGTATTGTAAAGTATTACAATCCTATTTTTCTTAAAAACCTCATGTTTTCAGGGAATTTTTAGCTTTTTACAACTAAAAAAGCAATGATCCCCTATTTTCGTGTATAATGTAAGCACCACACTCAACAAAATACGAAAGGTAAATCATTGCTTTATGGATAACATTATACTATATTTACTTAAAATCATTCAAGAACAATATCAGCAAATTTGCTGGCTCATTCTTTTTATTTGCAGATACATTCCTCTTAAGCAGTGGGCTCACGATGAACTCCACAGCCCTAAATACCAAAAGTTCCTCACGGATAAACTTCCTGTCATCAAACCATTCATCAAACAGGACTGGCAACCCTGGAACGGATACTACCTCCTCCGCTATGGCAAAGCCGTAAAACCTGTCAAACCCCAGAAAGGCAAACCCCGTAACGTTCCGACAGATACCGCCTGCCCTCTCTGCGGCGCCCCTCATGACTATATCTATGACAACTCTGGCGGCCGTGGACAGTTTAAGTGCAAGATCTGCGGGCAAACCTTTGTCAACGGTGAAAAAGTAACATCCCCGTTAAAACTACAGTGCCCTTATTGCGGGCATGCCCTCCAGCCTGTCAAAGACCGGAAACATTTCCGTATCCATAAGTGTGTCAACGACAGCTGTCCTTACTACCGGCGGAATCTCACAAAGCTTCCTAAAGGGCTTCCGCAATCCGAATACTGGAAATATAAACCACGTTATCTTTACCGCGAGTTTTCTGTAAACTTTTTTGATATGGAACTAAACCAGCTCCCAAAGTGGGCAACCTCCTTTAGATATAAGAAAAACAACGCCTATACCATGGGGCTGTGCCTTACCTACCGGGTAAACTTAAAACTCTCTCTCCGGCAGACCGTACAGGCCCTTAAAGAAATCCATGGTATTGACATTTCACATACCATGGTCAACAATTATGCCAAAACAGCCGCTGCCATCATCCGTCCCTTTGTAGATTCCTATGACTACAATCCTTCCAACGAACTTGCTGCTGATGAAACCTACATCAAAATCAAAGGTATAAAAGCATATGTCTGGCTCATCATGGACAAAGTAACTCGCTCCATCCCCGGCTATCAGGTCTCAACTTCAAGAGATGCCGGCCCCTGTATTCTTACCATGCGCATGGCATTTGATAAATTTAAGGAATTCCCTGACAGAACCCTGAAATTCATTGCTGACGGATACAGCGCGTATCCGCTTGCCGCCCAGCAGTTCAAGATTGAAAAAGGCTGGGACGTATTCATCACGCAGGTGACCGGCCTTACCAATGACGACGAAGTATCCAAAAAATTCCGGCCATTCAAACAGGTGACCGAACGCTTGAACCGTGCATTCAGGGAATCTTATCGTGTCACCTGCGGTTACGGTACGGATGGCGGTGCAATACACAGCGTTTCTCTCTGGGTCGCTTACTATAACTTCCTGCGTCCTCATGAGAAATCCGGCGGCAGGGAACCGCTGAATAAAGTGGAACTGCTGGAAGGCGCTGGGAATATGCCCGGCAAATGGCAACTCCTGATCTATCTGGGCCAACAGGAACTCTTAAAGCAGCAACAGGGCTAAGCCCACATCTGTTCTTAGATTCCGAGCCAGAGGTAATTACCTAGCCATCCCGAAGGGACCTGCCCTTGATGGCACGCCAAAACAATGCTACAATGCTGTGAATCAGACGGAGAAACTGGTATCTGTTCTTGAGTTCTTCGCCGTCGGTAAGACGTTCAGAGCATTGTTTTGGTGTGCCGTCAAGGGTGGCGGACACTGCCAAAATCTATCGTATCTACAATTATCAAAGTTCTAATGGAGCCTATTTTTTTGACTCCAGTTTTTCATAGGCTACTTTACACTACCAATTATTTTTTGCATATAAAAAGGACTAAGTCCTTTAAAGCCATAGCTTTTAGGATTTAGTCCTAATCGAGAGAATGTATCTTTTTCAGATACACGAAAGGGAAGCCAAAGCCTCCCTTTCGATAATTATATATAGATTTTGCAAATAATATCTTTAAATCGGTTCGCCTTTGTATACTCAGAATGGTGTTTCATGTACTCCTGCACATCTTTCCTCGTAATAACAAGCGTTGTGAAGTAAAAATATTTGCGTTCCTCTATTTTCCTACATTGGCAATCGCTGCCTGTGCAGCAGCCAATCTTGCAATTGGTACACGGAATGGAGAACAGGAAACATAATCCAGGCCAATCTTATGGCAGAATTCTACGGAAGAAGGATCTCCGCCATGCTCGCCGCAGATTCCGATATGAAGATTTGGATTTACTGGTTTTCCTAATTTAATTGCTGTCTCCATTAACTTACCAACGCCAGTCTGGTCAAGTTTTGCAAATGGATCATTCTCAAAAATCTTAGCATCATAGTATGCCTCTAAGAATTTACCAGAGTCATCACGAGAGAAACCAAAGGTCATCTGTGTCAAGTCGTTGGTACCGAAGCAGAAGAAATCAGCTTCTTTTGCAATTTCATCTGCAGTAAGAGCAGCCCTTGGAATCTCAATCATTGTACCTACTTCATATTCTAATTCAACACCAGCAGCAGCGATTTCTGCATCAGCAGTCTCTACTACTACTTTCTTTACATATTTTAACTCTTTGATATCACCAATCAACGGAATCATAATTTCGGGTTTCAAATTCCAGTCTGTATGAGCTTTCTTTACATTGATTGCTGCACGAATCACTGCACTTGTCTGCATTTTTGCAATTTCTGGATAGGTAACTGCAAGACGGCATCCACGGTGTCCCATCATTGGGTTAAATTCATGTAAAGAATCAATTAAAGCCTTAATATCTTCTACTGATTTACCCTGAGCATCTGCCAGTTTCTTAATGTCTTCTTCTTCAGTAGGAACAAACTCATGCAATGGAGGATCCAGGAAACGGATGGTAACAGGGTTGCCTTCCAAAGCTTCGTATAATTTTTCAAAGTCTCCCTGCTGATACGGAAGAATCTTATCCAGAGCAGCTTCTCTTTCTTCTACAGTATCTGCACAAATCATTTCACGGAATGCAGCAATTCTGTCCTCCTCAAAGAACATATGCTCAGTACGGCAAAGTCCAATACCTTCTGCACCCAACTCACGTGCTTTCTTAGCATCAGCAGGTGTATCTGCATTGGTACGAACTTTTAAGGTTCTGTATTTATCAGCCCATGCCATAATTCTTCCGAATTCGCCTGCGATCGTTGCGTCAACAGTAGGAATCAGACCATCATAAATGTTACCTGTAGTACCATCAATTGAGATCGGATCTCCTTCATGGTATTCTTTTCCTGCTAAGGTGAATTTCTTATTTTCTTCATCCATAGCAATGTCTCCACATCCAGATACACAACAGGTTCCCATACCACGTGCAACAACGGCTGCATGGCTGGTCATACCTCCACGAACAGTCAGAATACCCTGAGCAGCTTTCATTCCTGTGATATCTTCTGGAGAAGTTTCAAGACGTACTAATACAACCTTTTCACCCTTTTCTGCCCATGCCACAGCATCATCAGCAGAGAACACAACTTTACCACATGCTGCTCCTGGAGAAGCGCCAAGTCCTTTACCAGCAGGTGTTGCCGCTTTCAATGCAGCAGCATCAAACTGAGGATGCAGTAAAGTATCAAGGTTACGTGGATCAATCATAGCAACTGCTTCTTCTTCTGTTCTCATACCTTCGTCTACCAAATCGCAGGCAATTTTCAGAGCAGCCTGAGCAGTTCTCTTACCATTACGTGTCTGAAGCATATAGAGCTTTTCATTTTCTACAGTAAACTCCATATCCTGCATATCTCTATAGTGATTTTCCAATGTAGCACAAACTTCTGTAAACTGTTTGTATGCTGCTGGGAATTTTTCTTCCATCTGAGCAATCGGCATTGGAGTACGAACACCTGCAACTACGTCTTCACCTTGTGCATTTGTCAGGAATTCTCCCATCAGTTTCTTCTCGCCAGTAGCTGGGTCACGAGTAAATGCAACACCTGTACCGCAGTCATCGCCCATATTACCAAATGCCATACTCTGTACGTTTACAGCAGTACCCCAGGAATAAGGAATATCATTGTCACGACGGTACACATTTGCACGAGGGTTGTCCCAAGAACGGAATACAGCTTTTACTGCTCCCATTAACTGTTCCTTCGGATCATCTGGGAAATCTTCACCAATTTTCTCTTTATATTCAGCCTTAAACTGAGATGCAAGCTCTTTCAAATCTTCTGCTGTCAGGTCAACGTCTTGTGTTACGCCCTTGTCAGCTTTCATTTTATCAATCAGCTCTTCGAAATATTTCTTGCCAACTTCCATAACTACGTCAGAATACATCTGGATAAATCTTCTGTAGCAATCCCATGCCCAACGAGCATTTCCTGATTTCTCAGCAATTACATTTACAACAGTCTCATTCAGACCCAGATTCAGGATGGTGTCCATCATACCAGGCATGGAAGCTCTTGCACCGGAACGTACAGATACCAGAAGTGGGTTCTCTTTATCGCCGAATTTCTTTCCTGTGATATCTTCCATTTTGCCAATGTACTCATTGATCTGTGACTGAATCTCATCATTAATCTGACGTCCATCTTCATAATACTGAGTACATGCTTCTGTTGTGATAGTAAAACCCTGTGGTACCGGAAGACCTAAGCTGGTCATTTCAGCAAGGTTCGCGCCTTTTCCTCCAAGAAGTTCACGCATGCTTGCATTTCCCTCTTTGAAGAGATAAACCCATTTGTTTGCCATTTGAATTCCTCCTAAAATTTACTTTGGTTTATTGTTATGCGGATACGGATTGCCGATTGGGAACTGCCCCATCTCTTTCCTTATCCTGCCATTACACAATGAGGCAGCGCACGATTGCAAAGCGCACATATATATCTTAACATATTTTGGTAGAATAGCAAGTCCATTTTTTTGTTTTTTGCTGTTACAATGGAAGAAAAAGGCTGCTGCAAACATGTTTCGGCATTTCAAAAAGGATTTTTGCAGGGCTTGGGCACAAGGGTTCCTCTATCACGCCGCTGGGGGCTATGGCAACTGAAAACCAAAGTAAGGATTTTTGGGAAATTACTGTCCATAAAACACTGGTGAAAATCTGCCCCCGGGAAGACGGGATGTGGTATTGCCCGGATTGCGGGGAACTGAATGGGCAATATAAGAATTTCTGTAAAAATTTCGGGAGGGTTATGTGTAATTGACGCCTCTAGATGGTAAAATATCAAGACATTTTTTTGCACTGGACGGCGGCTTAAAACGGACCTTCCTTCCATATATTTCTTAATAGGGGATATTCACTTCTTCGATCATCTCTTTTCCCAATCCGTCTTTATAAATGTAAATAGATATTACCCCCGTTTCCTCTTTCGGCACTTGGATCAAGGTATCTGCCAATTCTGTAATAGTTTGTATCTGTTCCGTTGCTGTTGAAGCGTTCTCTTTCTTTTCGATTGATACATACTTTGGATACTTCCCATTTATTGCTGTAGTGACTGAAATATCTTTTGTATGTTTTGTTTCTGTAACGCCAGAGGAAATATAAGTTACCCTAAAGTCCTCCAATCGGTTCAGTTTTCTTTCCACCACTTCCCCTACAAAAATATCTGGTTGGAAATCAAAAAGTTGCTGTTGCTGAAAAGAACCATAATGCACAAACTTACTATTTTCAAACTGTGTTGCCAAGGTTGGGGCTAATGCTGATGAAAAGGAATCCCTCCATACAAATAGGTTCCTTTTATCTGCACCTGCTGTATAGTACAAAAATTCTGTATTAAAGTCCCAGGTTTTACATTCTGTTATAAGCCCATTAATTCCAGAAATACCATAGTCAACATTTCCGTCTTTGATAGAAATATTCAGCATATTTGCAAGGTCACCGCCTGAACTTAACTTTTTTTCTAAATTGACTGCATGAAACGGCGGCATTTTAACCCCTAGCTCATTCGCTAAACTCACTGCTCCTATGTATGCCCCTGCCATGTTCCAATGGGTATCTAATTTATGGTAGAATAGTACATCAGGATATTTAGCTTTCGCAGCCAGCAGGTCCGCCTTGGGATAAACTACCCGTATGCTTGTATGTTCCTGTAAATATGCCACAAGCTGTTCGACAGAAGTCACTTTATTTTGGACAGTATAATAATCTGGCAGGAATTCCATATAAATAGTTTCTTTATTAGGTGGGATAAATAATACAAACTCAATACCAAGGCTTTCAAGCACCCTTTGGGTAGAGGTCAAATTATCTGCAATTTTTTCTAATTGGCCTTCTGTGAAGTTCCAATACCCCAAAGATTGTTCCAATGGGTTACTATCCTCATCATCGCAATAAAACAGCCATCCATCCGACCCAATTGCCACTTTTTTACTGGAAGACTGCTGAAACAAATAATAATCTATGGAATTATGGAACTCAATCATCTGATTCCGGAAGGGAAGGCTGTCATTAAAATAGTTTTCATATTCTTCCGAAAAATTCTCATAATTTTCGGGAGAAATCACAGGTTTTACCGCCATATTCCTATTTTCGTAATTTGCAGCATCGACATTTTTCCCAAAAAGAAAATATGCAACATTAGGTGTTAGAATGATAAAAAAGAAACAAATATTCCAAAGAACGGGTTTTATCTTTTTCATAATTTCCTCCTTAAAAACGAAAATAAATAAATGGGTTATACGTATTGCTTGCCAGCATAACGATAGAAAATACAAACATAAGCGTGCAAAATCCTAACTCAAGATAGGAATTTTTCCAGTTAAACGATTTTTTGCAGCCCTGAAACATTTCCTGCACAAATCCGCATCCTAAACCCCCACAAATAATAACCAAGACCGTCTTCGCACCAAATAATTGCCCAAGCAATAAGGTACTTTCTGTATATTGCCATGGAAATATCATGCGTTTCACCATCACCCCAGCCTGAACCAGATTGTCCGCCCGGAATAATACCCACCCAAATACAAACACAACAGCAGCATAAAAATGGGCTGCCAGCTTATGCCTTTCTAATGTTTTTCCAAAGCAAGCCCTTTCTATAATCTGGAACACGCCATGGTAGAGCCCCCAAAGAATAAAGGTATAATTTGCCCCATGCCATAAACCTGTCATAAAAAAACAAGAAAAAGGTTGGCATAAGTACGGGCTGTGCCCTTTCTGTTTCCTCCCAAAGGGATATACAAATATTCCCGGAACCATGTCCCAAGGGAAATATGCCACCTTCTCCAAAATTCCTGTATTGATTTTGACAGATATGGATACTGGAAATTTTCCAAAAATTCAAATCCAAACATTTTTCCTAACCCAATTGACATATCAGAATATCCAGAAAAATCGTAATATATTTGAAGCGTGTACAAAATTGCCCCAGCCCAAGCCAAAATCCCTGTTAAATGTCCATAATCCAATGCATAAATTTTGTCTACGCACTGTGCAACCGTGTTAGCAATAATTACTTTCTTTCCAAGCCCATAAATAAACCTCCGGATCCCTTCCGCCATCTTTTCAGAAGTCACGGAACGGTTGTTAAGCTGTTCATTAATATCCTTATATTTTACGATTGGCCCCGCAATCAATTGAGGGAAAAAAGAAATGTACAAAGCAAGGTTTATGATATTCCGTTGGGCTTTATATTGGTTCCGATATAAGTCAATCACATAGGACAAAGCTTGGAATGTAAAAAAAGAAATGCCAATTGGCAATTCTGCCGCAGGCATTTCTATTTTTTGCCCGCTCAAATCACCAATGATCCCAATAAAAAAATTAAAATATTTGAAATAGAAATGTTGCCGTTATGTTTGTTCTGGCCCACGCATTGCCATTGCATTTATTCCTATCGTAAGGTATCATGGTATCCAGATGGGACAGGCAGCTTGGATTTGGATTGGAACATGGCGTTTCCATGCTGTTTGCAACTATAGTAAATTGGAAAGGAATGGGAAGTATATGGAACCAGGAACATTATCTTCTATATTTACTGTACGGAGGCTGCAGGAAAAAGATACCGAACTGATATACAAGTTATGCTGCAAAAACAAGATTTTTTACCAATACCATCCGCCGTCCCCCACAAGGGAGGGCATCCTGGAGGATATGGCCGCACTTCCTCCAGGAAAGGATTACAAGGACAAGTATTATATTGGATTTTTTGAAAACGGGGTATTGGCAGCAATTATGGACTTAATCCTTGGCTATCCGGAAAAAGATATTGCTTACGTTGGGCTGTTCATGGTGGACGTGGGCTACCAGAAGAGAAGCATTGGCTCAAAAATTATCACGGAATGCGCCGGGTGTCTGCGGATGTCAGGCTTCCGCAGCATACGCCTTGCCGTTGACAGGGGCAACCCCCAAAGCAATGCTTTTTGGAAAAAGAATGGGTTCCTTGTAACAGGCCAAACCAAGTATATCCTTATGGAATTATCCTTATAATCTCCTGTTCATGGAAACCAATGCAGCCTTTTTTATTATGGCAGTCATTGGTTCCATGTTACATTTTGTATTCTTCCGGCGCAATGCCAAGGGCACACTTTGGCTTAAAAGTCAAACTTATCTGCAAAATAATGGTCTAATTCCTCAATCTTCACCCGTTCCTGCTCCATGCTGTCACGGAACCGGACGGTAACTGCCCCGTCATTTTCGGAATCAAAATCGTAAGTCACGCAGAAAGGCGTCCCGATTTCATCCTGCCTGCGGTAGCGTTTCCCGATATTTCCCCGGTCGTCGTACTCACAGTTGTATTTTTTGGAAAGCTGGGCAAATATTTTCTCTGCCCCTTCGCTTAATTTCTTGGAAAGCGGGAGGACACCGATTTTCACAGGCGCAAGGGCTGGGTGGAACCGGAGCACGGTACGCATGTCAGGCTTCTCCTCGGTGCCAAGGTTTTCCTCGTCATAAGCGGAACAGAGGAATGCCAGCACCACCCGGTCTGCCCCAAGGGATGGCTCAATGACGTATGGGATGTATTTTTCTTTTTTCTCGTCGTCAAAATAGCTCATGTCCTGCTTGGAGGTTTCCTGATGGCGTGTCAGGTCGTAGTCGGTACGGTCTGCAATCCCCCAAAGCTCGCCCCAGCCAAAGGGGAACAGGAATTCAAAGTCCGTAGTTGCCTTGCTGTAAAAGGACAGTTCTTCCGGATCATGGTCCCTTAAACGCAGTTCCTCGTCCTTCATGCCAAGGCTCAGCAGCCAGTTATGGCAATAGCTCCTCCAGTACTGGAACCATTCCAGGTCTGTCCCTGGCACGCAGAAAAATTCCAGCTCCATTTGCTCAAATTCCCTGGTACGGAAGGTAAAGTTCCCAGGGGTAATTTCATTCCGGAAGGACTTCCCAATCTGGCAGATGCCGAAGGGTACTTTTTTCCTGGAAGTCCTCTGGACATTTTTAAAATTCACAAAAATGCCCTGGGCTGTTTCCGGCCTTAAGTAAACGGTATTTTTCGCATCCTCCGTAACACCCTGGAAGGTCTTAAACATCAGGTTAAACTGGCGGATATCAGTAAAATTATGTTTCCCGCAGGTTGGGCAGGGGATTTGGTGTTCCTCAATAAAGGATACCATCTGCTCCTGGCTCCACCCGTCCACGCTGCCATTAAGCTCCATGCCTTTTTCCTCTGCAAAATCCTCAATCAGCTTATCCGCCCGGAACCTTTCATGGCAGTCCCGGCAGTCCATCAGAGGGTCGGAAAAGCCGCCCAGATGCCCGGAAGCCACCCATGTCTGTGGGTTCATCAGGATGGCGCAGTCTACGCCCACATTATGTGGGTTTTCTGTGACAAATTTTTTCCACCATGCCTGTTTTACATTGTTCTTCAGTTCCACGCCAAGATTTCCATAATCCCACGTATTTGCAAGGCCGCCGTAAATTTCAGACCCGGGGTATACAAATCCTCTTGCTTTTGCCAACGCAACGATTTTTTCCATGGTTTTTTCCATATTGCTACCTCTTTCTTTATTAAATTTGGATATTTTTCTCTGTCCTATAGCAGGGTGGTTATTGGTAGACTACATACACCAGCGTGGATTCCTCCCCGTCCGCTGCGTCTTCCGGGAGCTGGATGGATACCGTATCCTTTGCCTTTATGGTGGTGTACTGGGAAGATACATACTGGATCGTCCCGTCCACTTTCACATCCACTTTTTCGCTTAAAATAATTACCTTTGCGTCTGTATCTGTTATCTTATCCTTAGAAACAGTCCCGGCTGCTTCGCCGCCCTTAATTTCTGTAAATTCTGTATTGAAATCAAACCCTTCGGCCAACGCCTGCGGCACAGTCCCGGAAAATAATGTCACCTCGTTGAAATCCTGATATTCCTCGTATCCCTTGTAGTTGATATACAGCTTTGCAACGCCTTCTTCCACGGAAAATTTATCAATGCTTACGCTGTCCTCCCCGTGCTGCTCCTGATAATCCGCTACCCGCTCATCAACGTATTTTTTCAGTTCTTCTTCGTCATAGTAATCTTTGTCAAAATCTGCGATAGCCGCACTGGTTACTGAGCCTTTTTTCTGTACGTATACGGTATCACGATCTGCCTCCAAAGATTTTCCACATCCTGTCATAAGCCCGGCGGCTGCCAAACACACCAGGCAGATGGAAAATAATTTTTTCATGCTCAACCTCCTCAAAGTCTTATACGTGAATCCCAAATATTATACTCTTTTCTGGCAATTATTGCAACCTCTGAATTTCTTGGGTTTCCGCAGTTCTGTCCACAAAACCGTCGATTGGCTATGCGGATTATACACAACTTTCAAAAAACGCCCAAAATATAAGGAATCCTATTCCATTTTGATGTAAAATTTAATCACCACAAAAAAACCATACGAAACAAAAAGAAGGAGGATTCCCTGTGGTTCATTTTACATCAGATACTTATCAAATGAAACGGGAAATTTTATCTTTAAAAAAAATCTTCCATGACAAATGTATGAATGAATAAGTTTATGAACTTCTTTATAATTTCAGATTATGTTACCCTGATTTTAAATTGTTCTTCAAAATTAATCATTTATATTCAGAAAATAAAATTTTTATATTGTATTATCAATATTTTATTTAAATATATATTTTTTATAGAAAAATTTATACAAATAATTGACAAAATACACTTATTAACATATACTCAATGTATAGTTTATGACAAATAAATATGTGGAGATGGTAAAAACACATTTTTTAAATAAAAAGCGACTTTCAGTAGGACCAGCAGCATTAACAATTTCATCAAGTTCAACTTCATACCATGACAATGGTACTTCCATTACATAAACATACAACGGAAACCTTACGGTCACAATTATATCTGATACGGGTGTGTTTTTTACAATAAATTATGGCAAATTCAAAAGTTCATTTACTATAAAAAAGTAAAAATAACTAAACGGCTGCACAGCTTACACCATGATTATAACCTGCATAGCATTTGAGGAGGGATGGGAATGAAAAAAATAATATCTGCCGGAACCTTATTGTCTGCCCTTCTGCTGCTAACCGCTGCCATAACCTTAAGCAAACCACCTGCCGTAATCCTGCCAGCCCCAGGAAATATTGTGCAAATCCAACTGGATACCGTAAAAATAGATGCGGAAAGCTTTGGCAAAGCACAGTTAGAGGAATTTTTAGAAAACATGGAAACATTGATGCCGGTAACGAAACTGGAATCCATGCAGGTCAGCAGGCCAAAACAGGATTTTATTCTGTCGTTCGTTGAGAAAGATGGAGGACGGAAAAGTTTCCAATTCTTTTGCGCAGACGGCATCTGCTATATGGAAACGGATCAAGGGGATTTGTACAAAAATGCTGATTTTATGGAGGGATACCTTACTGCAAAAAACGGCTGGTTCCCAGTCCCGAGAGGTCTGGAAACCTTATCCGCAACAAATGCCGAAGCCCTGATGTGCGCATTAGATACTGGGTACGATACCAGATACTGGCTTTACTGCACGGTACAGAAAAAAATAGCGGAGGGATACCCAGAACCAGAAATTATGGAAAGCGCCAAAGCAGAATTATTATGGCAATACCGGATTTACCAATATGCTTCTGAAAATGGCTATGGGATTCCAGATGATAGTTACGAAGAACTCACTGCGGAACGGATTCGCGCAGCAAAGGGCCAAAAGAACGACAGCGCCGAAGGTCAGGAATATAAGAATTGCGGCACAACCTTGGAAGAACACATCCAGCAGTCCGCAAAAGGCTTCTTCCGGATCAGCGACACCGTGGATTACCTGCGCTTCTGCTTTCAGGAAGAATTCCGGAAAGAAGGCAAAGATACCGTAGATGGGAAAACATACCGTATGGCAGGGGACTATAGCAACGCCCGCATGAACCAAGTAATCCTCTCAGAATGTAATTCCATAGACACTACAGAATTTGAGAAAACTTTGGAAGAAGCTGAAATGTATCTCAACTCCAAATATAAAAACTAATAGAATCCATGTTTATTTCTATGGCTGATTTGCAGGGTTATCTTAAAAAAGTGTTAGATGCTAAAAAGCAAAGGGGCTGTTGCAAAATAGCCGCTATATACAAAATATGGCATTCGGGACTCAAGAATCCCATCCATATCTGGTATATAAGCTGCATGTTGCAACAGCCCCGTAAATTTATCAAATATCCTTCCCCGCCGCCTGCGTAGCAAACATGAAGTTCTCCTCCAGCACCTTCAAGGCATGGAACCTTCTGTCCACATAGAATCCCATATATTCATCCAAAACCTGTTCCAGGCTGCACAACGCCTGTTCCGAAAGGGTAAAGGTATAGAGCTTTTCAATGCTTGAGGTTAAGATAAACTGCATGGCATACAGGGCGGAAGCGTCCAATGGGACGGCTTTCCCGCCCTTCAGGCAGTTCCCGCACAGAGTCCCCCCGCGCCTTACATGGAACCACGGGAGCCCTTCTTCGCTGCCGCAGCTTAAGCAAGAAAACACATTGGGGCCTTCCCCGTTGATTGCCATGGCCTTTAACTCGAAGACCCGGCGGACCAGCCGGTTGCCCAGGCTTTCCTTTTCCAGCGCCCGCAGGGACTGGTACAGGAGCTTAAGCATATGTATTTCATCGGTATTTTCCCGCGCATAATAATCAGCAACCTCCAGGAAATAAAACCCATAGCAGGCGTTTGCGACGTCCTCTGCCAGTTCCCGGAAATAATTGCTGATTTCTGCCTTTCCGATGGAATAGGAGCTGCGCCCCTCATAAACTTCAAATTTCCCGAAGGAAAATGGGCTGCCAGCCGCCATCAGTTGGCTGCCCGGACGCCTTGCCCCACGGGCAAAAGCTGAAATTTTCCCTCTTTCCCTGGTAAGGAGCGTCACCCTCCTGTCATATTCGCCCACCGGGGCTGCGGAAAGCACCATGCCCGTCAGCATTATGTTCTGCCCCATATCGTTCCATGCCCCCATTCCGGTATTCCATGCCTGCCATCAGGGAACGGGTCGCATCCCCGCCCATCCCTTCCCTGCCATGGCAGCATTTGTAGCTTAAGTAATCCTCAATACTTCCCGTGCTCGCAAATTTCGTCCATTTCTGTTCTACCATCTGGATGTCCCCCTTATTCTTCTGTTGGTCCCTTACAGCAAATTTCCCGGAACTTACTGTAATTAATGTTAGGTTGTCCTTCCAAGGCGGCAGATATACCAGATAAAAAATGGCAGAAATGGAAATGGGCTGCTGCAGGACGGCTACTCGTCTTCCCGGTATCCAAAGTTCTTAATCAGGAAATCGCTGTCCCTCCAGTCTTTCTTCACCTTCACCCACAGCTTTAAGTTCACCTTGCGTTCCAGCATCTTCTCAATCTCAAACCGGGCGTTGGTGCCGATTTTCTTTAGCATTGCGCCGCCCTTCCCAATAATAATCCCCTTGTGGGAATCCCGTTCGCAGATAATGGTCGCTTCAATATCCACAATGCCGCCTTTCTTCCGCTCCTTCATCCGCTCAATGGTGACGGCAATCCCATGGGGGACCTCCTCATCCAGGGCATGGAGGGACTTTTCCCGGATGAGCTCCGCCACAATCTGGCGTTCTGGCTGGTCGGTTACAGTATCTTCGTCATAAAACATAGGGCCATAAGGCAGGTATTTGAAAATCAGCCCTGCCAGTTCCTCCGTATGCTCCCCGCGGAGGGCGGAAAGGGGGACTACCTCTGCAAAATCATACTCCTTCTGGTAGGCTGCAATGCATGGCAGGACATCTTCTTTTTTTATGGTATCCGTCTTGTTAATGACTAAAATAACTGGGGTTTTCACCTTTTTCAGCTTTTCCAGAATATGACGTTCCCCTGCCCCGATAAAAGTGGTGGGCTCCACCAGCCACAGGACCACGTCCACGTCACGCAGCGTCTGTTCAGCCGCATTTACCATAAATTCCCCCAGCTTGTTCTTAGCCTTATGGATGCCCGGCGTGTCCAGAAAGACAATCTGCCCTTTTTCCGGCAATGTATATACGGTCTGTATCCGGTTCCTGGTGGTCTGGGGCTTTTTGGAGGTAATTGCAATTTTCTGCCCGATCAGGCGGTTCATTAACGTAGATTTCCCCACGTTGGGCCTTCCGATTAAAGTTACAAACCCTGATTTAAAATTTTTTTCCATATCCTCTCCATATCTAGTTTACATTAAGTGTTCCAATGACAGGAACATCCCTTTTTCTTCTTTTAACTTTTCCTCGTTCCCAATGACGCAGAGCATGTTGTCCTCCAAAACTGCTGCCACAAGGCCAGAAAGCGCCCGGATGTCCTCCTGGGTGGCAGACAGGATATCCTCCCGTTCCTTCTGGAGCATTCCTTCCGTTATGCCGGTCAGCCATGCGGTTGCGCTGCGGCCGGTTTTCCCTGCCGGGGTAAGTGGGGCGTCCACGCTGCTGAATGTCCCGATAATGTATTTTGCCATCTCTGTTTCATCTGCCTGGAACTGTTCCAAATAAGCGGGGATCCCTTCATATACTTCATTGGTCCTTGCTAAATTCGGGTCCCGGTAGGAAGCAAAATAGCCGTCCCCCCGGCGTGTAAAGCCGCTCATACACCCATACGCCCCGCCTTTCACCCTGACGTTCATCCAAAGGTAATCATAGCCCAGCAGCACCTTTAAGATACGCAGCGCGCCGGTGTACTGGTATCCTGCTTTCTGGAAATTGCCAGCCCGCGACACATACTGGACTTGGGATGCATCTAAAAAGCCTTCGTTTTTCCGTCCCAATGGGAGGGCTGCCCGCCCCTTCCCTGCCGGGTTCCCGGAAAGGGCTGCCCGGATGGCCGGGAGCTCCTGCTCTATCAGCTTCTGGCCTTCCGGCTCTGCGCCGGCGCTTACCATGAAGCCTTCCTTGCAGAAAATTTTTGGCATAAGCCCTTCCAGCTTTTCCATTAAGAATTCCTTCTTTTCCCCGAAATGCTCCTCCAAGTCCTTCACAAGCTGGTAAAAAGCGATGCCCTGCGTCATGTCTGTGTAATTCGCGCTTTCCGAAAAATAGGACATGGCCCGCATGGAGGAAATGGAATGGCCTGCAGAGCTTAACGTCATCTGCAGCCTTGACTTTAACTGTGCAAGGATTTCATACAGCCGGTCCTCCTTGCGGAAATTGCTGCCCACCAGGATTTCTTTCACAAGCTCCATGGCCTTTGGGATTTCATGGTACAGGGCCTTAATCTTCACTTCATACTCCAGCCGGATGCTGTCGCTGTCCACCCGGGGATAAATCCCGATATTGCTGAAAATCCCCCCTGTATGGAGGTTGATTTCATTGGCAAGTTCCCGGAAATTATACCGCCCGGTATCCACATAGCCAAGGACGGATTTTAAAATGCCAAGGTAAGGGATATCCTCTGCCGGCAGCCCCTGGAAGTTAAACATCAGGCTGAAATAGGCAATCCCGTTGGTGTCAACGTCGTGGCAGAGCATCAGCGTGTCCCCGGCTTTATGCTCCCGGATATACAGCGGCTCCCCTGTTTTTTTGATGTCGCTTCTGGAAAGCATGGGTATTTTTGCCAAATCTTCCGGCCGGGAGGGTTCCTCCTGATACTGCTTTAAGTGGCGGGTAAAGTCTGCCAGTTCCTGCAGTTCCTCCTTGCTTAAGGATGCCTTATAGGCTGCAAGCTCCTTTGCCAGGGCTTCTTCTTTTTCCGTATTCAGCCCATATTTAGGCTCTGCAGCCACCACGGACGCATGGGTGTTGTCCAGAAAATATTTTTGCACCAACCCTTCAAAATACCCTGTGTCCACCTGTTTTTTCAAAAATTCAATGATTTCCAGTTCTTCCAGATGCAAAAATGGCTGGCTCCCATCGTAAATCCAGCTATCCAGGCATTTAATTCCAAGGAGCAGCCCCTTCGGGAAAGAGCCGTAATCTGCTTCCCGGTAGCGGAATTCAAAGCTGTTCAGCCCTGCCATCAGGGATTTCCTGTGGATGCCCTGCTCCGCCTGCTCCTTCAATACCGACCGGATAATCCCTAAGAACTCGTCTTTCCGGTCCATATTGCTGTTTTTGGCGATAATGGAAAACATGGGCTGTAAACTGCTGCAGTCATAGGAAGATAAAATATCCTTCCCTATTTTAGCGTCCAGCAAAGCCTGCTTCAAAGGGGCGCCGGGGGCGCTGAGCAAGGCATAATCTAAAATGTCAAAAGCCACGTATAAGGTTCTGTCCAAAATGCTCCCTACGCTGACGTTATAGGACAGATACGTATTGTCTTTAAGGCTTTCCCCGCTTGCAATATGGTAAGGGATTACCACTTCCCTGCACTCCTGAAAGGGCTCCTGGAACTTCACCGCTGAGTCTACTGTGATTTTTTCATAGTTGCTTAAGTATTCCCGATCCATCCACTCCAATTTTTCCTCCATGTCCATATCACCATAGAGGTAAATGTAGGAATTGCAGGGATGGTAATATTTCTGGTGGAACGCCAAAAACTGATCATATGTCAGCTCCGGGATATTTTCCGGGTTCCCGCCGGACTCAAAGGCATAGGAAGTATCCGGGTAAAGGCTGCTTAAAATTTCCCGCTCCAACACGCCGTCCGGGGAGGAAAAAGCCCCTTTCATTTCATTGTAAACCACCCCATTAATCGTAAGCGGGGCATCTAAATCCTCCAGTTCATAATGCCAGCCCTCCTGGGCAAAAATTTCCTTGTGCTGGTAAATATTCGGGTGGAATACCGCGTCCATATATACCCCTATCAGGTTCTGGAAATCCCTGCCATTGCAGCTTGCCACCGGGTAAATGGTTTTGTCTGGGTACGTCATGGCGTTTAAAAACGTATTCAGGGAGCTTTTTTCCAGTTCAATAAACGGATCCTTTACGGGGTATTTTTCGGAGCCGCACAGTACGGAATGCTCCAAAATATGCGCCGCCCCGGTGCTGTCCAGGGACGGGGTGCGGAACCCCACATAAAACACCTTGTTGTCGTCCTCGTTGGAAATCAGGCAGATCCTTGCCCCGCTCTTTTTGTGCCGGAGCAAGAAGCCTTTGGATTTAATGTCTGCGAGGTTTTTTTCCTCCAGCAATTCATATGCTTTGCAATTTTCCAGATTCATTTCTTCGATTCCTTCCTTATGAATATTTTATTCCCGCTAGTACAACGAAAATTAAGTTTTGGATAGTTTGACGCAGAATATTTTTCTGAGAGTGCTGCTTCACAAACGCAGGCGTAGCGGTGGCTACGTCGAGGCTTGGGGAGTAGTGCTATCAGGAAAATAGGCAAGTCAAACTGCCAATTACTTAATATTCGTTGTACTAGGCTCTTTTACCGTGATGGCAAGCTGGTTATAAGGGATTTCAATGTGGTTTGCGTCAAACGCTTCTTTAATCTGCTCATTGAGCCTCCATTTTACCTGCCAGTAGTCCCCGGTTGCTACCCAAAAGCGGCACCCAAGCCTTACGCTGCTGTCCTCCAGCGCGTCTACAAAAACCGAAACCCCTTCTTCCTTAAGGGCTGCCCCTTCCCTGTCCAGCAGCCCGGCCAGAATCCCCTTGGCTTTCTGCAAGTCTGCTTCATAGGAAATCCCCACATACACATCCAGCCTCCGCTTATCCTGCTGGGTTACGTTGGTCAGGCTGGAATTTGCCAGTATTCCATTTGGGATAATGGCTGTCCGGTTATCCGCCGTTGACAGCTTTGTGTAGAAAATCATGATTTCTGAAACCGTCCCTTCATTCCCATGGGTATCTTCAATAATATAATCCCCTACTTTAAATGGTTTAAACAGCAAAATCAGGACCCCTCCGGCAAAGTTGGAAAGGCTCCCCTGGAGCGCAAGGCCTAAGGTAAGCCCTGCCGACCCAAGGACTGCCACCACGGAGGAGGTTTCTACCCCAAGTTGGTTTACAACTGCAATCCCTAAGATAAAGTACAAGGTAATTTTCGCAGCCGAGTCCAGAAACTGCCGCACCCCTTCATCTGCGCCGGAACGCTCCAATGCGCGGCGCAGCATTTTGCGGAGCCACTTTATGATCTTCCTCCCTATCAGGTAGATTAAGGCTGCAATGGCGGCACGGATGGCAAAATCTGCAAAGTAGGGGGATATTTCTTTCAGGTACCCCGTTAGGAAGCCGGGCTTCGTGACTTTTTCCAGTTCCTGCAGTTCCGCCAGGTTGTCGGTAATGCTTTCTGCAAGCAGGGGGGATTTTATGTTTTGTAACGGCATGTGAACCTCCTTTCAAGAACTGCGCCCCATTCCTGTTGACACCCAGCCCCAAATTCACTATAATTATAGTATAATATTTACAGTGTAAAGGCAAATAATATTTTTCCATCTCAGGAAAGCAAACGAACGACGAAGTGGAGGTATGTGTATGGGCGGTTCTCAACTTATCAGTATTGTGGACGTCATTTGCCACTCTTTCCGGCATCTGGATCCACGCCTTATCAATCATGGGGAACGTGTTGCATATATTCTGATGAAAATGCTGGCAGACACGAGCTATTACACCAAACAGGAGAAACAGGACATTTTTATGCTGGGGCTGCTTCACGATATTGGCGCCTATAAGGAAGAAGAAATTGATTCCATGTTAAGCTTTGACATGGACGACACGATGGAACATTCCGTTTTCGGATACCTTTTGTTCCAGCATTTTTCTCCCCTTCCAGAATATGCTGACGTCATCCTTTACCATCACCATTGCAATGCACAGTATTACCCAGCCCCCATTGGGAATTACCACAGGGACATGGCACGCCTGATTTACCTTGCCGACCGCATTGATATTTACTACGTGGTAAACCAAATGGAATGCCCGGATTCCTTCCCGGACAGGTACAGCGAGTCCACGTTCTCTGCAGCCAGCATCCGCTGGTTTAAAGATGCGGACCAGAAATACCATATCCTTGAAGCCATTCAGGACGGCTCCTATCAGGAAGAAGTAGAACGCTATGCAAAGGAGGAAATCATCCTGTCCGAAGAACAGATACATAAATACCTGATGGCATTTATTTTTTCAGTGGATTTCAGGAATGAATATACTGCGCTCCACACCAGTTATGCCGTGCATTTAAGCGAAAATTTTTCCAATACGCTGCATTTGGCCCCGGCTACCTGCAAAGCCATCCAGTTAGCCGCTGCGCTCCACAATATTGGAAAAACATGCATTCCCTCCGATATCGGCAGCACGGATAACTATAACCATTACCTGAATGAATTATACCAGAATTCCACACGGGATGCCACAAAGGAAATCCTTTCCGGCGCAGTAGACCCACAGATTATCAAAATCATAGACGAGTCGTTCCTAATCCTGGAACGCTGGTCCCAAAACCAGCCGTTGTCCCGTACATTGGCTCCCTCGGCTGAGATTGTTGCACTCTCCTATGTGCTCAGCAATATTTTGGCTTACGACATGGAACTTACCCACCATCCGGGATTAATTGGGTACCTGAAAGAAAAATACCAACGCTGCAATATGGACGACACCATCCTTCTGGCCCTTGAAAAATACCTGCGCCAGATTATCCAGCAGACCCAGTCTTCCTGTGTCGCCGTTGCCCGGACTTACCACCATGTCATGGATGAGTACCATTACCTGAGAACAGTGCTCCTTAATTACAATGTCAAATATAAGTTCTGACTGCAAGCTGCCCAACAGCCGCGGCATGGCAAAGAATCCTGCTTTGCAGGATTCTTTGGCCTTGCTGCCCTGTTGGGCTTAATACTTTTTACGGGAGGGCCATCTGGCGTATTATTTTATGACCCTGACCTTAAGTACGCTTTTGATTTGCTTTAACTGCTCAATGGCTGCGTCTGTCACCGGGGAATCAATATCCAGAAGGGAGTAGGCAAAATCCCCCCGGCTCTTATTTGTCATGTCGGAAATATTGATGTTATTCTCGCCCATGACTGCGGTATATTTCCCGATAATCCCCTTTACATTCTTGTGGAGGATTGCAATACGGCCTGCGCCGGAGCAAACGCCCATGTCGCATCTTGGGAAATTGACGGAATTGCGGATATTCCCATTTTCCAGGTAGTCCTTCACTTCTTCCACTGCCATCATGGCGCAGTTATCCTCGGATTCCTCTGTGGAAGCCCCAAGGTGCGGGATCACAATGCAGCCTTCTTTCCCAGCCGTAACAGGCGTTGGGAAGTCAGACACATATTTTTTCACTTTCCCTGCTGCAATGGCATGTAAGATTTCTTCCTCATCTACCAGCAAATCCCTTGCAAAATTTAGGACCACTACCCCATCCTTCATCATGCCAAACGCTTCTTTGCCCAGCATTTTTTTCGTGTCCTCCATCAGGGGCACATGGATGGTAATATAGTCGCATTCCCGGTAAATGTCTTCCACATTGCTGATGTGCTTTACATTCCGGGACAGGCTCCATGCGGCATTGACGGAAATAAAGGGGTCGTATCCGTATACTTCCATGCCAAGGTGGGTTGCGGCATTCGCTACCTTCACGCCGATGGCCCCAAGGCCGATAACGCCTAATTTCTTCCCGGAAATCTCGCAGCCTGCAAAGGCTTTTTTCGCTTTCTCCGCGTCTTTGCCAACGGTTTCGCTGCCCTGGTGTTCCAGCACCCACTGGATGCCCCCGGTAATGTCGCGGGAAGCAAGGAGCATCCCTGCAAATACCAATTCCTTTACGCCGTTGGCGTTGGCCCCGGGGGTATTGAATACGACAATGCCCTGCTCCGCGCATTTTTCCAAGGGGATGTTGTTTACCCCTGCCCCTGCACGGGCAACGGCGCAAAGCCCTTCGGGCAGTTCCATCTCGTGCATGGCGGCGCTCCTTACCAGCACGGCCTGCGCTTCCTTTATGTCGTCTGTTTTCTGGTATTCCTGGCTGAATAAATCCAAACCCACATTTGCAATGGGATTTAAGCAATGATATCTGAACATTTTAACACATTCCTTTCATTTGGCTGCATGGGAGCCTTATTTTTCCTATTGGATTAGGGTGTCAAAAGCACTTTTGACGCCCTGATCTTATTGGTTTTCTTCTTCAAATTTTTTCATAAAGGCCACTAATTGTTCCACGCCTTCCTTTGGCATTGCGTTGTAAATGCTTGCCCTCATGCCCCCAACGGTCCTGTGGCCTTTCAGGTTGACAAAGCCTGCTGCTTCTGCTTCTTTGACAAATTTAGCGTCCAGTTCCTTATCCCCGGTAACGAAAGGCACGTTCATCAGGGAGCGGTCCTCTTTGCGCACAGTCCCACGGAACATGCTGCTCCCATCCAGGAAATCATACAGGATTTTGGCTTTTTCCTCATTGTGCTGCTTCATGGCGGTTAAGCCGCCCTGCTTTTTCAGCCATTGGAACACCTTCCCGCAGATATAAATGCCATATGCAGGGGGCGTATTGTAAAGGGAGTCTGCGTCTGCATGAGTCTTATATTTGAGCATGGTGGGTGTTCCCGGTAAGGTATCCTCAGTAATTAAGTCCTCCCGGATCACCACAATCACTACCCCGGCAGGGCCGATATTTTTCTGGACGCCGCCGTAAATAATCCCATATTTTGACACATCCACCGGTTCGGATAAAAAGCAGGAGGACACGTCTGCCACTAAAGTATGGCCTTTGGTGTTGGGCAGGGTTTTATATTTCGTCCCGTAAATAGTATTGTTTTCACAGATATAGACATAGTCTGCATCCTCCGGGATATCCAGGTCTGAACAGTCCGGGATATAGGAAAATGTTTCATCCTCGGAAGAAGCTACTTTCACGGCTTGCCCGTAATTCTGGGCTTCCTGGAAGGCTTTTTTCGCCCATTGGCCTGTTACGATATAGGCTGCCTTTTTATGTTTCATCAGGTTCATGGGAATCATGGCAAACTGCTGGGACGCCCCGCCCTGCAAAAACAGCACCTTATAGTTATCCGGAATGCCCATCAGTTCCCGCAGGTCTGCTTCTGCTTCCTTGATGATCCCGTCATATACCTTGGAACGGTGGCTCATTTCCATCACGGACATGCCGCTCCCTTTGTAATCCAGCATTTCCTCTGCTGCCTCACGCAAAACTTCCTCTGGCAAGACGGCTGGCCCTGCGGAAAAATTATACACTCTGCTCATTGTTTTCCTCCTCTTTGATGTCTTCTTCACTAAACACTTCACTGATTGCAGCCCCTGGCGCTACCATGGGCCACACTTTATCATCACTGCCTATGATACAGTCAATGACAACTGGCATTTTGCTTTCCAGCGCTTTGGCAAAAGCCTTGCTGAATTCCTCCTTTGTGGCGGCACGGATGCCTTCTGCCCCAAGGGCTTCTGCCAGCTTTACAAAATCTACGCTGTCATTGAGTATGGTTGCAGAATAATGCTGTTCATAAAACAGGGTCTGCCACTGGCGCACCATCCCCAGCACATGGTTGTTTACTACCACCTGGATCAAAGGCAGCTTCTGGCGCACTGCCGTGGCAATCTCATTCATGTTCATGCGGAAACACCCGTCCCCGGCAATATTGATGACGCGTTTCCCCGGGTTTGCCATCTGCGCCCCGATGGCTGCCCCAAGGCCATAGCCCATGGTCCCAAGGCCCCCCGATGTAATCAATGTACGCGGCTGCTTGAATTTATAGAACTGCGCCGCCCACATCTGGTGCTGCCCTACTTCCGTCACCAGTATGGCGTCCCCTTTTGTCTGGCGGTAAATTTCTTCGACCAGGCAGGGGCCGCTTAAGCCTTCCTGCTGGTATTTCAACGGGAATTTCTCCTTGTAGTCCATGATTTTCTGGATCCATTCCCCATGGTCCTGCTGGGCAACCCTTTGGTTTAAGCGGAGCAGGATTTCTTTGATATCCCCGATGATATGGGCGTCCGTCACAATATTTTTATTGATTTCTGCCGGGTCTATGTCAAACTGCAGGATTTTCCCATGGGGTGCAAATTTCCTGGCATTCCCGGTTACGCGGTCGCTGAACCTGACCCCTACTGCAATCAGGAGGTCGCACTCGCTGACCCCATAATTGGAGGTCTTCGTCCCATGCATGCCCAGCATCCCGGTGTACAGCCGGTGGTTCCCGTCAAATGCCCCTTTCCCCATCAGGGAATCGGCCACTGGGGCCTGCACCTTTTCCACAAATTCCAGCAGCTCTTTGCTGGCCCCGGAAATGACTGCCCCGCCCCCTACGAACAGGTAGGGCTTCTTGGATTTCCCGATCATTTTCACAGCCTGTTCCAGGGCTTCTTCTGTGATGCTTTCACAGCAGCGTTTTTCTTTTTCTATGGAAACCGGGGTAAATTCCGCCTTATTTGCCGTCACGTCCTTGGGGATATCCACCAATACCGGCCCTGGCCTGCCTTTCTGGGCAATGCGGAAGGCACGGCGTATGGTTTCCGCAAGCTTCCCTACGTCTTTTACAATAAAATTATGCTTGGTAATAGGGGTTGTGATTCCCGCAATGTCAATTTCCTGGAAACTGTCTTTCCCAAGCAGGGATACGCCTACATTGCAGGTAATGGCTACCATGGGGACAGAATCCATGTATGCGGTGGCAATCCCTGTCACAAGGTTGGTAGCCCCGGGCCCGGAGGTCGCAAAGCATACCCCTACCTTCCCGGTGGAACGGGCATACCCGTCCGCTGCGTGGCTTGCCCCCTGTTCGTGGGAAGTCAGCACATGGTGGATTTCTTCCCTATGCTGGTATAACTCGTCATACACATTTAAAATGGCTCCTCCCGGGTAGCCAAAGACAGTATCCACGCCTTGCTCTTTCAGACATTCAATAACAATTTGCGCTCCTGTCAGCTGCATAGTTTCTCCTCTCTTTCTATTTTGTTATCCTCTCTGCAATCAGGCTGCCCATCTGCACGGTGCCGACTTGGGTAACGGAGGATTTTTTCCCTTCCTCCTGGGGCATAATGTCAATGGTGCGGTAGCCTTCCTTTAAGACCTGCTTAACGGCAGACTCTACCGCGTCTGCTTCCTGGTCCAAATCAAAGGAGTAACGCAGGAGCATTGCCGCGCTTAAGATTGTGGCAATTGGGTTGGCAATCCCTTTCCCGGCAATATCCGGCGCAGAACCGCCGCTTGGTTCATACAGCCCAAATTTGGTATCGTTTAAGCTGGCGGAGGAAAGCATCCCAATGGAGCCTGTCACCATGCTTGCTTCATCGGACAAAATATCGCCAAACATATTTTCTGTCAGGATCACGTCAAACTGCCTTGGGTCTTTTACTAGCTGCATGGCACAGTTATCTACCAGCATATGCTCCAATGCCACGTCCGGGTACTCTTTTGCCACTTCTTCTACAACTTTCCGCCAAAGCCTTGAGGAATCCAGCACATTTGCCTTGTCCACGCTGGTAACTTTTTTCCTGCGCTTCCTGGCAATGTCAAACCCGCGCTTTGCAATCCGCCGGATTTCATGTTCATTGTAAGTCAGGGTGTCTTCCGCCGTCAGCACCCCGTCCCGTTCTTCCGTCACCCGGTTCCCGAAATACAGGCCTCCCGTCAGCTCCCGCATGATCATCATGTCAAACCCTTCGCCAATAATGTCGTCCCGCAAAGGGCATGCTTCTTTCAGTTCTTCATATAAATATGCAGGCCTTAAGTTTGCAAACAGGTTTAAGGACTTGCGCAGCTTTAACAGCCCTGCTTCCGGCCTTAGCCCTGGCGGTAATTGGTACCATGGGGAGGTGCTTGTGTTCCCACCGATGGAGCCCATCAGCACTGCGTCTGCCGCCTTTGCCTGCGCAATGGCTTCTTCCGTCAGCGGGACTCCCGTGGCGTCAATGGATACGCCCCCCATCAATATTTCCTCATAGGAAAAGGCATGGCCATATACCTCCCCTACTTTGACCAGTACTTTTTTTGCTTCTGTTACGATTTCCGGCCCGATGCCGTCCCCGGAAATCACTCCAATTTTATAATCCATGCTTCTATTCCTCCCTGCTGTTCTATGTTCCGGCGCCCCTGCCTTCCTGCTGCTGGCTTATCCGTCCCGGCTGCCAGTGAATCCCGCAAACACGCTCTAGTCCTGATAAAAAATTACAAGTACTACTATATTATATTTAACCGCGGATTTCAACTAAAAAAGGCATTTTTCTTTTTCATGGCTTTTATAAGCTGCGGTTATGATGTGATTTTATACTATGATATGCAGATATGGGAGGGGCTTTCTCAGCCCCATTTGGGCAGCAAACCCTATGCCCTTGTTTCACAAGCTGTTCAAACGAAAAAATATATGGTAAAATGCTAATATCTGCTAACCACCCAATGGAAGGGAAACGCATATGCTTCCATACAGGGTACAAAACGGGCCCTTGTGCAGGTGCGCATACTTAATTTAATCTTATTTTTACAAAGGAGGAATACAAATGCCATTTGAAAAATTATTTTCACCCATTAAAATCAGAGATCTGGAACTGAAAAACCGCGTAGTTATGAGTGCCATGGGAACCCACGAAAGCGCAGAGAGCGAAGACGGCAAAGGGGTTACTGACAAACTGATTGCGTACCACGTGGCCCGTGCAAAAGGCGGCTGCGGCCTGAATACAATAGAGGTAACCTCGATAGACGCCGCAAGCGCTCCCCGCGGATTCTTATCCATTGCAGAGGATAAGTATATTCCGGGATTGCGGAACTTAAACGACGCTGTCCATGCCGCAGGCGGAAAGACCTGTGTACAGCTTTGGCAGGGCGGCCTTGCAGTGGCCAGCGACCAGACCGTACAGGTTCTTGTCCCAAATGACATGCCTGTATCTGCAGAATACACCATACCGGGGATTACAGAAGAACGGCTCTATTCTATTATTGATGCGTTCCAGACGGCTGCAAAAAGAGCCGTAGAAGCTGGCTTTGATTGCCTGGAGTTCCACTGCGCACATAATTACCTTCCGCATTCCATGCTGTCTGGCGGGCTGAACCACAGGACCGATGGCTGGGGCGGCAGCTTTGAAAACAGGAAAAAATTCCCACTGGCATGTATCCGGGCAATCCGGGAAAGTATGCCGGAAGGAATGCCGCTGCTGATGCGGATTGGCTGCCACGACGACATGCTGAAAGGAGGGCTGACATTAGAAGACGTCATCGCATTCTGCAAAGATGCAAAGGAAGCCGGCGTAGATATCCTTAATATTTCCAGGGGGAATATTGTGACAGATGCAACGATCTATGAAGTTGCTCCTGTGGATATTCCAAAAGGCTTCAATGTAGAAGACGCCGCCCGTATCCGCAAAGAAACTGGAATGCTGACTATGCCCTGCGGCCGGATCAATACCCCGGAATACGCTGAACAAATCTTACAGGAAGACAAAGCAGACTTAATTGTTATGGCACGGGCGCAGTTGGCAGATCCCGACTTTTGTAACAAAGCACAGGAAGGGCGGCTCAACGACATTCGCTATTGCATCGGCTGTAATCAGGGGTGCTATGATTATTTCGTTGCTTCCTTATACGACCCAAACGTAAAGCACATTACTTGTATGAGGAATCCGGCCCTGCTGGAAGAAGAAGCATGGGCGCTAAAGCAGACGCATACCCCGAAAAAGGTTATGGTGATAGGTGGGGGCATTGCTGGGATCGAAGCGGCATTAGACCTGAAAAAAACAGGAAATGAGCCAGTAATCTTTGAGAAAGAAAATAGTCTGGGAGGGCAGTTCGTCCTTGCCGGCGCAGCGCCTGGGAAAAGCGATTTTGGGTACGCGGCAGCGAAGGCCGCAGCAAATGTAACGGACCAGGGAATTGAGGTGCATCTGAATACAGAGGTTACACCAGGGATGATCGAAGAAATGCATCCAGATGCAGTGATTATTTCCGCGGGCTCTGTTCCTATTGTCCCTGATATAAAAGGGAGTGGCAATGAGATTGTAATAAAATCCCATACCCTCCTTGAAGGCAGGGAAATCTCTGGAAAAACTGCAGTGGTAATTGGCGGAGGGCTGGTAGGATTTGAGTGTGCAGAATACCTGGCAGACAAAGGCATACAGGCAGATATCCTGGAAATGAAACATGAGGTACTTACCGAACTGGGACAGCTCCGTAAGATTGCGTCACAGTCCTCACTGGCAAAACTGCCAATAACGGTACATACAGATACCGTCTGCAAGGCCATTGAAGGGAACAAAGTGATTGCCCAAAAAGAAGGAAAAGAGATTTCCTTACAGGCCGACCTGGTTATCATGGCAGTAGGAACCAAATCCACAGAAACAACGGCATTGCAGGAGGTATGCCAAAAATTGGGCATCCCCGCATACCTGGTCGGAGATGCAAAAAAAGCTCCGGGCATGGCGCTGAACGCCATCCACGACGCTTACCACACTGTTTTGGAAATCAATCAATAACCAAAAGGGGCTGTATTTTGCAACAGCCCCTTTTTATTTGCTTTCTTTTTCCACTGCATCTTCTGGCTTTTCCACCATTGCAATCGCCGCTTTCTGCATGGGAATCCGGCAATTCTTGTTGTTCCCAAATTCCATAATCACGGTATCGTCTGTAATATCAATCACCATCCCATAAAATCCGCTGGTAGTCAGGACAGTATCCCCTACCCTCAGCTCGGATAGCATTGCATTTTTCCTCTTGGCTTCCTTCTGCTGCGGACGTATCATCATGAAATAAAGAGCTACCAGCATGATTACAATCCAAATAATGGAAAATCCGGCCGCCGCCTCTGTTTGGGCTAAAATAGACATTTCTTTTCCTCCTAAATTGGAACTGCCGTTCGGGCAGGAACGAAACAGGATACAGGGAAATCCCCCGTGGGATACCATATCCTGCAGTTCTTATCCCCCCTGCTGCAGTCCGCTCTATTTTCTCTTACTGCACTTTTTTACGCGCTTATACCATTGTACACAAAATAATGGCTAAGGGCAAGCTATTTTCAAGGTTTTATAAAAATTTTATAGAATATCGCCAGTTCTCTTGGGCATGGCAGTGGGAATGGCTCCCTTTTATGGGCGCCTTCCCTCTTTTATCTGCCCCATGCCGTAAAGCTTTTCTTCCTTATAAGAATGGAACCGCCCCCCGTCCAAGGCATCTCGGATTTCCTCCATCATGGTGTTGTAAAAATACAGGTTATGGAGCACGCACAGCCGCATTCCCAGCATTTCCTTGGCTTTCAGGAGGTGGCGGATATATGCCCTGCTGTAATGCTGGCACGCTGGGCACTGGCATCCTTCCTCAATGGGCTTGGGATCGCGCTCATATTTCTGGTTAAATAAATTAATTTTCCCCTGGTTGGTGTAAAGGTGGCCATGGCGTCCGTTCCGGCTGGGGTATACGCAGTCAAAAAAGTCTACGCCCCGCTCCACCCCTTCCAAAATATTGGCTGGCGTCCCAACCCCCATCAGGTAGGTAGGCTTTTCCAAAGGCAGGTGCGGCACGGTGACGTCCAAAATATGGTACATTTCTTCATGGCTCTCACCTACGGCCAGCCCCCCGATGGCATACCCGTCCAAACCAAGTTCCGCTATCTGCTTGGCATGTTCCACCCGGATATCGTCAAAAACAGCCCCCTGGTTAATGCCAAAAAGCATCTGGTCCCGGTTAATGGTGGACTCCAGCCCATTCAGCCTTGCCATCTCCTTTTTGCACCGTTTCAGCCAGCGGTAAGTCCTTGCAACGGAATGCTCCACATAGCCGCGGTCTGCCACGCTGGAAGGGCACTCGTCAAAAGCCATGGCAATGGTAGAAGCCAAATTGGACTGGATCTGCATGCTTTCTTCCGGCCCCATAAAAATCTTTTTCCCGTCAATATGGGAATGGAAATACACCCCCTCCTCCTTGATTTTCCGCAGGCCCGCCAAGGAAAAGACCTGGAACCCGCCGGAATCTGTCAGGATGGGCTTGTCCCAGACCATAAATTTGTGGAGCCCGCCCAGTTCCTTTACTACTTGGTCCCCCGGGCGGACGTGGAGATGGTAGGTGTTGGAAAGCTGCACCTGGGTCTTAATCTGCTGCAAATCCTGTGTGGACACGGCGCCTTTGATGGCTGCCGCTGTGCCTACGTTCATAAAAACCGGGGTTTGGATCACCCCATGCACCGTATGGAATTCGCCGCGCTTGGCACGGCCTTCTTGTTTTAATAGTTTATACATTGGGTTGGTTTCCTTTCTTAACTGAAATCTCTATTTTTAGGATGTGGGAAGCTTTTTTAGCATATATCCCGTGGTAATCCCATCCTGTGACGCTGCCGATACAATTTTCCGCAAAAAAACCGCTCTTGGAAAAAAATGCCCCTTAAAATTTCATCATCCGCAATATCTTTTCCGTCCAAAGACACAATCCATTTATCCTCCACGTCGTCAAAACGGTGCCACACTGCTATTACCTTGCCTTCAAATTGTTCCAAAGGCTCCTCTGTCCCAAACAAATACACATCCTGCTCCGCGCCATCACCAGCAAATATGCCATCTACGTACCCGTAATTGATGGGGTAAACCAATGCTGGGTAGCGGGGATGGGATGTCCCTGCCGGCCTGTCAATGGTTCCCCTTACCAATCTTCCGATAATACACCCATACTCCCTGCCATCTGGGATTTTCTCGCCGTCCACTTCCTTTGGGGCTTTCGAAAGGCACAGATTAATCCAATCACGGACAGCGTCTTTTCCATCTGCCAGTTTCATTTCTTGCTCCTTTCCCTTGCTGTAAACCCAGTATAGCAGAATCTCCCTCTTTTCTCAAATAAAATACTTTCTTTTTTGGGGAAGGTCCGTTATAATTGTTACTGTTCACACCCATGGTGTTCACAGCAAACAAATTTTAAGGATAAACCATCAGGAGGTCCATTATGGCAGGTTCAACACTTGGCAGTCAATTTAAAATCACAACTTGGGGGGAATCCCATGGGAAAGGCATCGGCGTTGTCATCGACGGATGCCCTGCAGGCCTTCCCCTTACAGAAGCAGATATACAGGAATACTTAAACAGGCGCAGGCCCGGGCAGAATAAATTTTCCACCCAGAGGAATGAGCCAGATACTGCGGAACTCTTATCTGGCGTTTTTGAAGGGAAAACCACAGGAACCCCTATCAGCCTTCTGGTTTTTAATCAAGACCAGCGTTCAAGGGATTATGGGGACATTGCATCCTACTACCGCCCGGGCCATGCAGACTATACCTTTGACATGAAATATGGGTTCCGGGATTACCGGGGCGGTGGCCGTTCCTCTGGCCGGGAAACCATTGGCCGGGTGGCCGCAGGGGCTGTCGCCGCCAAACTGCTGGGGCAGCTCGGCATTTCCTTCCTGACTTACGCCCGTTCCATCGGCCCGGTTTCTATTGGGAAAACCCCAGAAGAATTGCTCCGGGGGAACCTTGCCGACACCCGCAGGGAAATCCTTGCAAGCCCCCTGTACATGCCGGAACCCCTCCCCTGCCAGAAAGCCCAGGAATTTCTGGGCGCCTGCATGGAAAAAAAGGATTCTGCCGGGGGAATGATTGAATGTATCATTACCGGGGTCCCTGCCGGAATCGGGGAACCCGTATTTGATAAATTAGATGCAAACCTGGCAAAAGCCATTTTCTCCATTGGCGCCGTCAAAGGCTTTGAAATTGGGGACGGCTTTGCCGCCGCAGCCGCTTTGGGCTCTGAAAACAATGACAGCTTCGCCATGAAAGATGGGAAACCAGCCCTCTCCACCAACCATTCCGGGGGGATCTTAGGGGGCATCAGCAGCGGCGCGCCCATCATATTCCGTGCTGCCATAAAGCCCACCCCCTCCATTGCATCTGCCCAGAATACCATTACCCGGCAAGGGGAAGATAAAGAAATTTCCATCCATGGGCGGCACGACCCAGTGATTGTGCCCCGGGCTGTGGTTGTAGTAGAAGCCATGGCTGCGCTGACGCTGTTAGACTTAATGCTGGAAAATATGGGAAGCCAGTTCTCCTATTTGGAACGGCTTTATAAAAAGTAAAACCTGGCATAGTAACCCACGGGAACAAAGTGAACAAGCCCACTTCAGCTCCCCTACCCCTCACTCATGAGGGGCTTGCCGTCTACACTCCGTTTTGGTCTGTTCTGAACAAGCGCCACTGGCGCTTAGAACCTTTGCTGCACCGAGTGCGGTCACGCAGTGACATCTTCTATTCGCACGAGTACCCTCGCTTCGTTGGGGCAGACCCTGTGCATATTATTTTTTCTTTTATAGGAAGGTACTTTCACGCTTTAGCGTGACAAAGCCTTTCCTGATAGAAGAAAAAAGGGAGCACCCTGCCAACGATTCACAAGGTGCTCCCCTACCCTTCCAGACGGCTGCATCCATCTGCCCTCTTTCCTCCTACATGCCGGCATCCTTTTTGGCGCGTTCCATCTGTAAAGCCTACGCCAGCTTATGGATCCGGATGCAGTTCGGCTGGTCAATGGCAATTGGCTTGCCTTTCATCAGGAAATAATTTTTCTCATAATTCACACGGAATGTCATAATTTCATTGGTATCATGGTTCAGGCTCAGGAAATGCCGGCCATCTGGGAAAATAGCAATGGACTTGGGATAGTCCCCGCTGATTTTCGAGTCGCATACTACCGCCAGCTCCCCGGTTTCCTGATTAATGGAATACACAATCACGGAGTTAGCCCCTGCATTCGAGCAGAACAGGTATTTCCCATCCTTGCTGACTTCCATGCCAGAAGCGCCGCAGTTGCGCTTTTCTTCCTCCTCCACAGTAGGGATGCTCTGGATTTTTTCAAATTCCGGCCCCTGCGGGGTACATTCATACGTATACACGTCTACAACATTTCTTTCTTCACACAGAACAAAAGCAAACCGCCCGTCCCGGCTAAACCGGATCATCCTCGGGGAAGATTCCAGATGCTCCCGCAGGATGTCCGCAATCTTCAGTTTCCCTTTTTCATAGTCAATCTGGTAAATCTTTACCTGGTCCAGGCCTCCGTCTACGGCACAGAGGAACCTTTGCTGAGGCGTCAGCTTCACGCAGTTCACATGGGGGCGGTAATTCCGTTCTGCGATGCTCCTGCCCATGCCTGTATGGAAAATGCCGTCGGCAATTTCTCCAATGCTCCCATCCTGATTGAGCCGCATCATGGTAACCCGGCCGTCATGGTAGCCCCCCACAAACAGATACCGGTTTTCCTTGTCCACGTCTACGTAGCACCCGCGCATGCCGCCAATCCATTTATCATTGATAAGCTCCAAATCCCCGTCTGGCAGGATTTTAAACGCAGCAACCCCTTCGTCGGCGATGGAATACAGAAATTTCCCATTTGCCGAAACGGTCAGGTGGGATGGGTTATTAATGGGTACCACCTTGCGCTCCTTCATACTCCCTTCTTCCACATTCATATCAAAAATGTGGATGCCTACGCTGTTCCCGTGGGTATACGTCCCCACGTACGCTACATATTTTTCTTCACTCATTTGACTGCTCCTCCTTTTCCTGTCTGCGCAGAATATCAAATTCTGCCAACGGCTGCCCTAAATCTATATATAACACTTGTTTGGGATGGGGTGCTGACTCCATCCCGTTGCCGTTTTCGTCCTGGATTTTCTTTACTGCCACCTGAATGTTCGACCCATCCGGTTTCATTACTTCAATGATTTCCCCAACGGAAAATTTATTCCGCTGCTCAATCTGGTACAGCCCTTCTTCATTCCTTTTGCCTACCAGCCCCAGATACGTATAATCCTTGGCGTAAGTACTTTCGCCATAAATCTGGGAGGTCCCATCTGGCTTCCCAAAGAAAAACCCTGTGGTAAACTGCCGGTAGGTGCAGCCCCGGATTTGCTCTAAATACCAAGGCAGGTTTGCCCGCCAGGTTTCTTCCGAACAGAAATAGTCGTCAATTGCCTTCCGGTAAGTCCGCGCTACCGTTGCCGCATACAGGGCTGTTTTCATCCTTCCTTCTATTTTAAAGCTGTCAATCCCGGCTTTTACCAGTTCCGGGATATGGCCGACCATGCATAAGTCTTTGGAGTTAAAAATGTAAGTTCCCCTGTCATTTTCATAGACAGGGAAATATTCCCCTGGCCTGGTTTCCTCCACCACCGCATATTTCCAACGGCAGGGATGGGTGCAGGCCCCTTGGTTTGCGTCGCGCCCAGTAAAATAATTGCTGAGCAGGCACCGGCCGGAATAGGAAATGCACATAGCCCCATGGATAAACGTTTCAATTTCCAATTCTTCTGGGATATTTTCCCGGATTTCCGCAATCTCCTGTAAGGAAAGCTCCCTTGCAGAAACAACCCGCTTTGCCCCTAGCTTGTGCCAGAACCGGTAAGTGCCATAATTGGTATTATTTGCCTGCGTGGAAATATGTACCTCAAGTTCCGGGCACACTTCCTTTGCAATCTCGAATATCCCCGGGTCTGAAATAATCAATGCGTCCGGCCTTATCCGTTTCAGTTCCATAAAATATTCCCGTGCCCCCGCCAGATCACCGTTGTGGGCCAGGATATTTGCCGTCACATAGACCTTCACCTGACGGGCGTGGGCAAACTGGATGCCGGCTTCCATATCTTCCAGCGAAAAATTCTTTGCTTTCGCCCGCAGGCCAAAGGCTTCCCCGCCGATATATACTGCGTCCGCGCCAAATATCACGGCAACCTTCAATACCTCAAGGCTGCTTGCCGGCACAAGCAACTCCGGCTTCTTCATTCCCTGTCACTCCCTTTCACGTTGCCCGCTACGTCTGCAAGGGATGCTTTGGGATCCTTTTCCCATCCCTTGCCCCCTGCCTTCACGCTGACTGTCACCCCGTCCCCAATGGGGAGGATGGAAGTTGTCAGCGATTCCATATGGGTCAGCTCATAGAGGTACTCCCGCATCCGCTTATGGATGGTCCGGTTCCTCCTTGTTACTGCAAAGCGCGATTCAATGATGTCCCCGTCCTGCAGCACATTGTCGGACACCAGTACGCCTCCCGGGCTTAACAGGCGCATAACCTCCGGGAGAAAATGGATATACTGCCCCTTCGCCGCATCCATAAAAATAAAATCATATGGTCCTGCCAGCCCCTTCATTACTTGGCTGGCATCCCCTTCCAATAATTCTATCACATTTTCCTTCCCTGCGCGCAAAAAATTTGCTTTTGCAGCAGGAATTCTTTTCCCATAATTTTCCACCGTGGTGATATGGCAAGCCCTTGGGTTGCCCAATTCCATCAGCAATGCAGAAAAACCAACGGCAGTCCCGATTTCCAGAATACGTTCCGGGCAGTTCATGGCCAGCAGAAGCTTCAAAAGCTGCTGGGTTTCCTTTCGGATGATCGGTATGCGGGCCTGCTTTGCATCTTCCTCCAGCCCCTCCAGAAAAAGCCCATTTCCCATATTCAAAGAATTAATATAAGTAACTAAGCGCTCCTTCACTACCATCCTTCTGCCCTTCCTCAGTCTTTCTCCGCTTCTTCTTCCTCCTCCCCTGCAAGGATCTGTATCATTTCCTCCGCAGTCTGGGACGTATTGAGGGTATAGCTCCCAGCTTTCAGCTTGCCTTCGTAAGAGGACAGCTTTAGCTGGATGGCAAAGAGGAACCCATTATCCACAAGCCTTTTTTCTTCCAAAAGGCTCCCCAGCTCGCTGCCGGACATATGGCCTGTTACCCGGACTGACACGTCCCGTCCCGGCTCCCTGTCCATGGCCGGCTCCGTAAATATCCGGTACCCAAGGTCATACGCCCCTCTCCCTGCCCGAAGCACTACAATCAGGATTAAGGCAAAGAACAATATGCTCAATACGCTGCTTAAGATATTCAGTACCACTTTGCTGCTTCTCATAAGTATCCCCAACTTCCAGTTAAATTCCCGTCTGCCACGGCCCTACAGCCGCTTATTCAAACCCTAAGTCAAATTCTATTTCTTCCATCAGGCGGTAATTAATGTTCTGTACCATGCGGCATACGGCAAGCTCCGCCGACAGATATTCGTTTACATAGGGCTCTGCCCGCAGGGGGGCAAATTCCTTTTCCAGACGGTCCATCTCCGAATACAGGTCCACATCCCGGCGCTGGTGCAGTTCAAAATTCCTCCTGCGGAATTCATGGACTGCCTTTTCCTTCTCCGGGTCCTGATGGACCAGTTCCCGCACCCTCTGATATTCCCTGTATTCAGGGCTTTCCTTCACTACGCGCACCAGCGCGTCCAGCTTTTCTTCTACCCGGTTCATAAATCTATCTCCACATCAGCCTATTTCTTCAGACTTCCATGATAATCGGCATTATCATAGGCCGTCTTTTCGTTTTTTTCCAGACAAACTCTCCCAGTTCTTCCTTGATTTCTGTCTTGATTTTGCCCCAGTCCGTAATCCTTTTCTCCATGCAGTAGCCCATGGTGTCGTCCAGCAATTTTTTCGCTTCGTCCATCAGGCTCTCGGATCCCCGAACATAGACGAAGCCGCGGCTTACAATGTCAGGCCCTGCAAGGACCTGGCCGCTGCCGGATTCCAATGTCATGACTACAATGATAATGCCGTCTTCTGCCAGGTGCTGCCTGTCCCGCAGGACGATATTCCCAACATCGCCTACCCCAAGGCCGTCCACCAGCACAGACCCTACCGGGACCTGCCCGGTAACTGCAGCGCCGTTCCCATCCAACTCCAGCACATTCCCGGAGGAAAGGATAAAAATGTCGTCCTTCTGGAATCCCAGCTCCTCCGCAATGGTGGCATGCGCCCTGAGATGCTTGTACTCCCCATGGACAGGGACTGCATACCTGGGCTTTACCAGGGAATAAATCAGCTTGATTTCCTCCCGGCAGGCATGGCCGGACACGTGGGCGTCCTGGAAAATTACCTCCGCCCCTTTGCGGAACAGTTCATTAATGACATTGGAAACTGCCTTCTCATTCCCGGGGATTGGGTTGGAACTGAAAATAATGGTGTCCCCCGGCTTAATTGTCACCTTTTTATGAAGGCTGGCCGCCATACGGGAAAGGGCTGCCATGGACTCCCCCTGGCTCCCGGTGGTAATCAGCACGGTTTTCTCGTCCGGGTAATTTTTTAGCTGCTCAATGTCAATCAAGGTATTTTCCGGTATCTGCAAATACCCCAGCTCCGTGGCCGTGGTAATGATATTTACCATGCTGCGGCCTTCCACTACGACCTTCCGCCCGAATTTATATGCGGAATTGATAATCTGCTGCACCCTGTCCACATTTGAAGCAAAGGTAGCAATGATAATCCTTGTATTGGAATGGTCTGCAAATATATTGTCAAAGGTTTTCCCAACAGTCCGCTCGGAATTGGTAAATCCCGGCCGTTCTGCATTTGTGCTGTCACACATCAGGGCCAGCACGCCCTTCTTGCCGATTTCCCCAAACCGCTGCAAGTCAATGGCGTCCCCAAATACCGGCGTATAATCTACCTTAAAGTCCCCGGTGTGCACCACGATCCCTGCCGGGGAATAGATTGCCAGCGCGGCAGCGTCCTGGATGCTGTGGTTCGTCTTTATAAATTCCACGCGGAAGCAGCCAAGGTTGATATGCTGCCCATACTTCACTACCTTGCGCTTCACCTTCGAAAGCATGTTGTGCTCCCGCAGCTTATTGTCAATAATGCCTATCGTCAGCTTTGTGGCATAAATCGGCACATTGACGTCCCTCAGCACATAAGGGATTGCGCCGATATGGTCCTCATGGCCATGGGTAATGAAAAACCCTTTCACTTTTTCAATGTTGTTCTTCAAATACGTCGTGTCTGGAATTACCAGGTCAATGCCCAGCATGTCATTTTCTGGGAATGACAGCCCGCAGTCCACCACAATAATACTGTCTTCGTATTCAAAGGCAGTCATGTTCATCCCAATCTGCTCCAATCCGCCTAACGGGATGATTTTCAGTTTTGAGTTTTGTTCTTTCTTCAACTTGCACCTCCAAATGCTGTGCAGGTTCCCCTATCTTTCTATCCGGCATTTCTGCCCCAAACATGCTTCACAATAGCCATAGAGCTTTACTTCATGGTTAATGACCTGGAAGGAAACAGATTCCTTAATCCGTTTTTCCAGTTCATCCAGCAAATCATCCCGGAATGATATGATTTTCCCACATTCCAAGCATATTAAATGATGGTGGTGATGTGCTTCTGTTCCACCAATCTTCCCAATTTCATAGCGCACATAGCCATCCCCAAGCTGGATGCTTTCCACCAAGCCAAGCCCTGAAAGCAACTGTATTGTCCGGTAAACAGTAGCCAGCCCAATTTCCGGGAACTCTGCCTTTACTATTTCATATATTTCTTCCGCAGTCAGGTGTTCGTCCCCGCAGGACGCCAATGCTTCCAATACCAAAACCCTCTGTTTGGTCTTTTTCAATCCGTGTTCTTTCAAAATTCTTTCAAAATCTTCCCGGAGCATCGCAACACCTTCCTGAAAAATTCCTAGTTACACCATTACGTCTACATCATCCAGAATCTCCCCGAAAATTCTGGACATATATTCCAATTCTTCCTCAGATTCCACCATTTCATACGTGGAATCCTCATCTTCGCCCTGTGAAAGTTCTTTTAATATATAGGCGTCGCAGTCCCCGTCTTCTTCTTCGGTTACCAACAGGTAATTAATCCCGTTAATCTTCGTCTGCTCCATAATATAAAACTCAATAGACTCTCCATCCTGGGGAGCCTGAAATTCTATTTTTTCCATTTTCTTATCCTTCCAGATTTTTTTCTGCCTGAAACGCAAGCGAATCCAGATAGCCCTGCAGAATTAAAACTGCCGCAATCCGGTCTAAATGCTTTTTCCGGTTTTCCCTGCGGACGCCTCCTTCCATCAGGCTCCGTTCTGCTGCAACTGTCGTCAGCCGTTCGTCCCAGAGGACAACTGGCATGCCGCACCTTTTTTCCAGCAGTTCCTTAAACTCCAATGTCTTTTCGCACCGCTCGCCTTCCGTATTGTCCATGTTCTTTGGGAAGCCCAGCACAAATCCCCCTACCTGGTACTCCCCTGCCAGCTCCTGGATCCGGGCAAGCGTCTGCCGGAGCTTCCCCTCGGACTTCCGCTGTATAGTTTCTATCCCCTGGGCAGTCACCTTCAGGGGGTCGCTTACCGCAACGCCTACTGTCTTGGAACCGTAATCAAGGCCCATAATGCGCATACCTGCCTCCTATTCCCAAGCGTTGCCCTTAATATACTGGCGAAGGACTTCTTCCACCAGCTCGTCCCGCTCTACCTTCATAATCATGCTCCTTGCGTTCCGGTGGCTGGTAATGTAGGTAGGGTCCCCAGACATAATGTATCCCACAATCTGGTTCACTGGGTTATAGCCTTTCTCACGCAGAGCGCTATAGACAAGTTCCAGCACGTCGTCCACCTTTATCTGCTGTTCCTTTTCTACTTTAAAATATTGGGTATTGTTTTTATCCTGCATTTTTTCACGTCCTCATTGAATAGCAACTGCTTTCTGTTCTTTCGTTCTTAAAATATTCCTTTTTTCTATTTTAATACAAATGTTCGGAAAATTCAATCTATATTTTTTATTGTTTGGAAAATATTTGTGGTTTGGCAGGCAGATTGGGCGGTTTGGCGGGGAAAATTATTTTTCAGGCGCTTTTTGCGCAAGATGGGGCTGCCGTACTAGAGCGTGTCTGAAAATTGCTTTCTGACAGATGTATTCTACAATTTGTGGGAGATTTTTGCCAAATGAAGGAGGCGTAGCGGGCTACGTTGACTGAATTTGGCAGAAATATGCCGCAAATTAGGGGATGCAGATGGCGGGAATGAATTTTCAGACACGCTCTAACGTAAATTAAAATACATAAATTTGTTCAAAAAGTTTACATTGCAAAGCAATGCAAACAAAATGCACAAAAAATATCTTGGGAAGCTGGCTTCCCAAGATATTTTTTGTGCATTCTGTCTTTGCGCATAAGCGGCAAGACTTTTTGAACAAGTAACCATATTAGCCCTATCATATCGGCTATTAAACAAATAGGGAAACTCAAATTTTTCCAGAAAATTGACTTCTGCCGGGAATGAAGATATAATGGAAGAAATTGCAAAAAAATATACTACGGAGGATATTTTATGTTACACAAAGGAGCGGCTAAAAAAATTTTCTCTTTTGACAGCAGCGACAGCCTGAGCAAAAAAATAATTTCTAAAATGGCCTGCATTGTCGCTGCTATTTTCCTATTAATTATTCTCATGTCTGCTGTCCTTTCCGCAAGGTCGCTGATCCAGGTGAATAAGCAGAAGCTGGTGGCAGTCGCCTACGAAAATGCATTCCAAATTGCAAACGACATTGAGAATTCCTATGGGAAGGCAGTAGGGTTTGCAGGTTCCCTGCGGAACATCACCTCATTGGACCCAAAAGAACAGCGGGACGCCATTGACACAGCCCTTGTGGGGCTCCAGGAAGAAGGGGACGGGTTCCCCACCGCCTTTGCTTATTTCGAGCAGAACACTATTGCCGACGGGAATGGGGAACCTTACAGCGTCCACAAGCGGGACATTGCATATGAGTCAGTGGTCTATTTAAACGAAGAAAAAACAGGGTATGTATTTGAAAAGCACGAGGACGCATTTGACAATTACGAAAAAGAATATTACATGCAGATTAAGGAAACCGGGGAACCTTATGTTATGGACCCATACGTCTATGAGCTAATGGGGAAAAACATTATGATGATCAGCATTATTTCCCCTGTCTGGGATGCCCAGGGGGAATTCCTCGGGGTATCCGGGGTGGATGTGGCATTGGACAAAATGCAGGAACAATTATTAGTCAGCCGGGATTACCAGTCCGCCCATTTAGTTGCCCTTGCAGAAGACGGCACCGTGCTGGTGGATTCCGCAGACGGCTCCAAAGTGGGCCAGCTTGCTTCTGACGTCGGCTACGGCGCGCTGATGGAAGACGCCGAAACCATCCAGTCCATGCCGGAAGGGGAACAGGAAAACAGCCGTTTCACCATCCGGGGCGGCAAAAATTTCGGCACAGGGAAAAGCGGGGTTTCTGTGGCAGTCCCCCTGTCCACCAATGGGAAAACCCACTGGACCCTGCACCTGTCCGTCAACAAAAGCGAATACTATGGGGCGATTATAGAAGGGGCGGGGAAGCTTACCTTTTTGGTAGTATTATTTGGCGTCCTGCTTTTAGCTGCCGTAAACCGCATTATCAAAAAATCCTTAGACCCCATCCAGGTAATTGCAGAAGGGGCTGCAAAGCTGGAAGCCGGGGATTTGAACATCCACATAGATATCCAGTCTGAGGACGAACTGGGCAAGCTTTCCCAGGCCTTCAACCATATCAGCACAACCATGAGCAGCTATGTGGAGGATATTTCCGGGCAGCTATCCCAAATGGCGGATAACCATATGGATATTTCCATTGCCCAGAACTATATTGGGGATTTTATCCCAATCCAGGAATCCATCGAAAAAATTGCCCAGTCCTTAAACGACACGCTGCACCAGATTGTCCTTTCTGCCGATGAAGTGTCCGCCAGCTCCGATGACGTGTCCTCCGGCGCCCAGGCCCTTTCCGACGGCGCCGCAGAACAGGCCGCAGCCATCGACCAGCTGGCAGCTTCCATTGAAAACCTGGCCCTCGACGTGGCGGGGAACGCCAATGACGCCCAGGCCGTAAATACCAGCATTTCCGAGATGAGCCAGGACATCAAGGAAAGCAACCAGGAAATGGGGCTTTTAATCAAGGCTATGTCCGATATCAGCCGCTCCTCCAGCAAAATCGGGGAAATTGTCGGGACAATTGAGGAAATTGCAGACCAAACCAACCTCCTTTCCCTAAACGCTTCTATCGAAGCGGCAAGGGCTGGGGAAGCCGGGAAAGGGTTTGCCGTGGTGGCAAATGAAATCCGCGAGTTAGCGTCAAAAAGCGCAGAAGCTGTCAACCAGGCGGCAGAATTAATTGAAACATCCCAGAACGCAGTGGAAAACGGCATAGGGATTGCAGACAACACGGCAAAGTCACTGGTAGCCGTGGTAGAAGGGTCCGAAGAAATTTTAAATTCCATGGACAAAATCAGCCATGCTTCCCAGAACCAGAAAGCGGCGCTGGAGCGCCTTACGGAGCATGTGGATTCCATCAGCAAAGTAGTCCAGTCCAACTCATCTTCTGCCCAGAGCAGCGCTTCCACCAGCGCAGAATTATCCAGCCAGTCCAAGTGCCTGCATGAGCTGGTAAACCGTTTCCACCTGAAGCAGACATAAAAAAAGAACTTAGTAAAATCATTTGAAAGAAACCAGACAGAGGAGAAACCAATGGCTTTTGACGGAATCGTAATTGCAAATTTAGTAAAAGAATTAAATGGAACCATCCTAAACGGCAGGATCAGCAAAATTGCCCAGCCGGAACACGACGAGCTCCTGCTTACCATCAAAGGGAACAGCGGGCAGGTGCGCCTTGTCCTGTCTGCAAGCGCTTCCCTGCCCTTGGTTTACCTGACCAAAACCAACAAGCCAAGCCCTATGAACGCGCCAAATTTCTGTATGCTGCTGCGGAAGCACATTGCCAACGGGCGGATTATAAAGATTTCCCAGCCCCATATGGAGCGCATCATTAATTTTGAAATCGAGCACCTGAATGAATTGGGGGATCTCTGCCGGAAAACGCTGGTTGTGGAAATCATGGGCAAGCACAGCAACATTATTTTCTGCCGGGAAGACGGCATGATTATCGACAGCATCAAGCATATTTCCGCCCAAGTCAGCTCAGTCCGGGAGGTGCTGCCGGGAAGGGATTATTTTATCCCGGAAACACAGGAAAAATCCAATCCCCTGGAAGCAGGCAGGGAATCCTTCTGGGAAACTGCTTACCGCAAGCCCATGCCGGTGCAGAAAGCCATCTATACCTCATACACCGGCATCAGCCCCGCCATTGCTTCGGAGCTTTGCCACCGGGCAAATGTGGATGGGGGCCGTCCGGCGGAAGCTTTGTCCGAGGATGAAAAGCTCCACCTTTACCACCACTTTTCCTGGATGATGGAGGACGTCAGGGAAGGGAACTTCGCCCCGAATATTGTAAAAAAAGGCAAAGAGCCCATTGACTTTGCGGCGGTGGAGCTTACACAGTATGCAGACCTGGAAGCTGCCCCCTTTGGCTCCATCTCCGAAGTACTGGAAACCTTCTATGCAGCGAAAAACGTTTACACCCGCATCCGCCAGAAATCCGTGGACCTGCGGAAAGTGGTTTCCACAGTCCTGGACCGCAGCCGGAAAAAATACGATTTGCAGCTAAAACAGCTAAAGGACACGGAAAAAAGGGAAAAGTACAAGGTATATGGGGAATTGATTAATACCTATGGGTATGGCCTTACAGAAAACGCCAAAAAGCTGGAAGCGCTGAATTACTACACCAACGAAATGGTTTCCATCCCCTTGGACCCCCAGCTTACGCCCCAGGAAAACGCCCAGAAATACTTTGACAAATACAACAAGTTAAAGCGTACGTTTGAAGCATTGGCAGAACTGACCCAGGAAACCAAGGAGGAAATCCTCCATCTTGAGTCTGTTTCCACCTCCCTGGACATTGCCACCTCAGAAGACGACCTGGCCCAAATCAAGGAAGAACTGATCCAGTTTGGCTATATCAAGAAAAGGGCGGCTGGCAAAAAAACGAAAACAAAAAGCAAGCCCTTCCACTATCTTTCTTCCGACGGCTACCATATGTATGTGGGAAAAAATAATTTCCAGAATGAGGAGCTCACCTTCAAATTTGCCGTAGGGAACGACTGGTGGTTCCATGCCAAGGGAATCCCCGGCTCCCATGTGGTAGTAAAAACCAATGGGGACGAGCTGCCTGACCGCGCTTTCGAAGAAGCTGGGCGGCTGGCCGCCTACTATTCCAAAGGCAGGGAAAACGACAAGGTGGAAATCGACTACCTTCAAAAGAAAAACGTAAAGAAGCCCAATGGGAGCAAACCCGGGTTTGTAGTCTATTACACCAACTACTCTCTTGTGGCTTCCCCTGATATTTCCGGAATACAGGTTATTGCGGATTAGATTCCTGCCAGATGGAATATTTTTCAAAAAACGGAAACAAATGCATGTCTAAACTGGCTTCTGGTGCATATACTATCGTTGTAACAAATGAGTTACAAAAACACGCTGTATGGTTCCCATGCGGCAGGCGGCATTGCCATAATGCCAATAACAAAAGACAACAGGAGGTAACGATATGTCTAATTCATCTAACAAAGCGGTAGTACCAGAAGCAAAAAGCGCATTGGATAAGTTTAAGTTCGAAGTTGCAAACGAGATCGGGGTGCCATTGAAGGAAGGCTACAACGGTGACTTAACCTCGAAGCAGAATGGTTCTGTCGGCGGGTATATGGTGAAGAAAATGATCGAAGCCCAGGAAAGACAGATGTCTGGGAACTAAGCAGCAAAAGATTAGCCAGATATCAGAAAGACGCCCAGGTATCAGCGGGCAGGATGGCCCAGCCACATTGGAAGTTAAGATGTGGCTGGGCCATCTTTTTGAAGCGGGCGCGAAAGTCTGGCTCGCCAGACTCTTAATTCACAAAAAACGTTATCATAAATTCACAGTTTCCCCCTGCCTGTCCAGGAAAAGCTGAATCTGTTCTTTTATGTTCCTATGCTCTGGCAATTCCAGCATCCTGTCTTCCAAAAGAAGACGGTTCGCTTCCTCCGACGCCTGCTTAAGCAAATCTGAATTCTGGTAGATATCCCCCAGGCGGAATTCTAAAAGGCCGCTTTGGCGGATACCAAAAAAATCTCCCGGCCCCCGCAGCTTCAAATCTTCCCCTGCAATGAAAAAACCGTCGTTGGACCGGTTCAGGATTTCCAGGCGTTTTTTTGCCTTGCTGGAATCCGTGGTGTTTACCATGATGCAATAGGACTGGGCGTCCCCCCGGCCTACCCGGCCCCGGAGCTGGTGGAGCTGGGCAAGCCCAAACCGCTGGGCGTCCTCTACCATCATCACGGTGGCGTTTGGCACATTGACCCCTACCTCCACCACTGTGGTGGATACCAGCACCTGTATCTCATTCCGTGCAAACTGTTCCATAACTAGGTTTTTCCGCCCTGATTTCATTTTCCCATGCAGGGTTTCCACCACAATGCCTGGGGGGAACTGCCCCCTTAAAGCCTCGGCATAGTCTGTGACATTTTCAGCCTCCAGCCCTTCGCTTTCTTCCACCAACGGGCAGATCACATAGGCCTGGTGTCCAAGGGCTATTTCTTTTTTCAGGAAATCATAGGAAGCTTTGCGGGAGCTTTTCCCCACTACGCAGCTTTTTATAGGCAGCCGTTTGGCCGGGACCTCGTCCACCACAGAAATGTCCAGATCCCCATAGAGGATAATGGCAAGGGTCCTGGGAATGGGCGTCGCGCTCATTACCAAGATATGGGGCTGAGAACCCTTTAAAAACAGGCTTTCCCGCTGCTTCACCCCAAACCGGTGCTGCTCGTCCGTAATGACTAGGGCAAGGCTGTCATACAGGGCGCGCTCCTGTATCAGGGCATGGGTCCCAATTACCATGGCGTTGGGGTAAAGCTGCATCCGCTCATACGCCCTGCGCTTTTCCTTCTGTGTCAAAGTCCCCGTCAGCAGGATGATTGGGATTTGCAGCCCATTGTCCCCGCAGAGTTCCGTAAAGGTCTGGAAATGCTGCACTGCAAGGACTTCCGTTGGCGCCATCAAGGCCGACTGGTAGCCGGACTGTGATACATCCAGCATGGCAAGGAAAGCCAGAATCGTTTTCCCGGAGCCTACATCCCCCTGCACCAGCCGCTGCATTACCTTCCTGCCCCGCAAATCCCTGCGTATTTCCTGCAAGGTGCGCTGCTGGGCTCCTGTCAGCCGGTAGGGAAGGTGCTGTATTACCATATCTGCCCATAGGGGCTGCATGGGCTGCTCCTGCCCCGGCAGCCCTTCCGCAAGCTGCCCCTGTGGATCCTCCTGCGGTTCCTCGGAAACTTGGCAGATAGGGCCTTCCACAAGGGGAAGGAAGGAAAACCCATTCAGAACTTCCTCCATCTGCCCTTTCTGGATACCTGCTGAAAGGATAAACTGGAAAAATTCATCAAAAATCAGCCGGTTCCTCGCCTGGGCCAAGGCCTCCTCGCTCTCCGGGAAATGAATGTTTTCGATGGCGAAATGATACTCTGCCAAGCCGCGGCGGGCACGGATTTCTTCCGGCAGGTAATCCACAGACAAATCCAGCGCTTCCAAGGCCTGCTTGATGGCCTTGGAAACTTTATTTTTGCCAAGCCCCGCCGTCAGGGCATAGCAGGGCCACAGGGATTCCTGCATAGCCGCATATTTTTCCGGCTGGAAAATCTGGGGCTGTTCCATATGGAACTGGTTCCCTTTCCGGGTCACTTTCCCAAGGAACAGGAACCATTCCCCTGGCTTCAGCGTGCTTCTCAGGTATGGCATACGGAACCATACCAAATCCAGGGTCACCCCCTGCTCCTGCAGTATTAAGGAAGTTACCTGCATATTCCTGCCCGCCCGGACAGAAGGCGTTTTCTTTATCTGGGCGGCCACTGCCGCGGTGGCTTCTCCCATCCTTTGGCAATGCCCTTCTTCCTTCTGCTCTAAATCTGTTCCATGGCCCGGTATGGGCTTGCCTTCCATAAGCCCAGCCAAGCCAGCCAATGGGGTGATTGGCGGCAGCCTGTCGTAATCCCGCGGATAATGAAGGAGTATATCACCAATGGTGTATACTCCTAAATTGTGGAATAACTGTTCTGTTTTCGCGCCAATCCCTTTCAGCGCCCCAATGCTGGACGTCTTATCCATAGGGATTGCTCCTTTCTTATTCTACGGAAATGACATAATAGTAAATGGGCTGCCCGCCAAGATGCACTTCCACTTCGCAGTCCGGGTAAGCTTCTTCCAGCTCAGCGCCCAACTTCTGTGCAGCAGGCTCGTCGATTTCTTCCCCATAGTAAATGCTAATAATTGCGGAATCCTCATCCACCAATTGGGCTACCAAATCCTTGATGACTGCATCCATATCCTTGCCTACGGAAAGGATGGAGCTGTCGCCCATGCCCATATAATCCCCCTGCTTGATGGATTTATCGTCAATCAGGGTGTCCCTTACGGCATACGTCACCTGCCCGGTCTTTACGCTGGACAATTCCTCTGTCATCCGCGCCGCATTTTCCTCCGGGCTACTATCCGGCATGAAATTAATCAATGCAGTAATGCCCTGGGGCACGGTCTTGCTGGGGATAACGAAAATATTTTTCTCCTCTATTAAGGAAGCTGCCTGGTTTGCCGCAAGGATAATATTTTTGTTATTCGGAAGGATGAAAATATTGTCTGCGTTTACATCCTCAATGGCGTTGAGCATATCTTCCGTGCTGGGGTTCATGGTCTGGCCGCCGGCAATAATGTAATCTACCCCCAGCCCTTTGAAAATCTCATTGATCCCTTCCCCGATGGAAACGGAAATAAATCCCATGTCTTTCTTGGGGGCTTTCTGCGCTTCCGCCAATGCGTCTTTTTCAGAACGCTTCTTTTCATCTGCTTCTTTCTGTTCTGCTGCGGCTTTCTCGGCATCCTTAATTAATTTCTCCTGATGCTCCTCCCGCATATTGTCAATCTTAATTTTGCTCAAAGATCCATATTCCAATGCCCGCTGGATTGCCAATCCCGGATCGTTGGTATGTACATGGACCTTTGTCACGTCGTCGTCTGCAACCACTACAATGGAATCTCCGATAGATTCAAGGTAAGCCTTGAAATCCATCTCATCTTTTTCTTCCAATGGGCGGTTCAGCACAACGATGAACTCTGTACAATACCCAAATTTAATGTCCTGCTCTGCCTGCTGGGAAATCTTAACCACACCGCTGCCAGTGCCGGAAGGCGTAATGGAAATGTCAACCTCTTTCCCAATCAGCGCGTTATAAGCCCCTTCCAATACCGTCATCAGTCCCTGGCCGCCGGAGTCCACTACCCCTGCCTGCTTCAATACCGGGAGCATTTCCGGCGTCTGGCTCAGCACATAATTGGCATGCTTGATGACCTCATCTAAGAATACCACAAGGTCGTCCGTTTCCCCGATCAGCTCCAGCGCCTTGTCTGCGCCCCCCTTGGCAACGGTAAGGATGGTGCCTTCCTTGGGCTTCATAACTGCCTTATAGGCTGTTTCCACTGCCTTCTGGAGCGCATCGCATAAAATCACCACGTCAACCATTTCATATTTGCTGATTCCCTTGGTGAACCCACGGAATAACTGGGATAAAATAACCCCGGAATTCCCCCTTGCCCCCCGGAGGGAACCAGAAGAAATCGCTTTTGCCAAAGAAGCCATGTCTGGGGATTCCCCAAGGGCGCTGACCTCTCCGGCTGCCGACATAATCGTCATTGTCATGTTGGTCCCGGTGTCCCCGTCCGGCACGGGAAATACGTTTAACTCGTTAATCCATTCTTTTTTCGCATCCAGGTTCTTCGCGCCTGCCAAAAACATTTTCGCAAGCATCGGTGCATCTATTGTAGTTATTGCCACTTTTCTTTCCTCCTTAATCAATCACTCTGACACCTTCAACAAAGATGTTGATTTTTTCGATTTCCATACCGGTAAACTCCTCTACCCGGTACTTCACCGTGCTGATCAGGTTATCAGAAACAGTAGAAATACTAACCCCATAAGAAACGATTACATGGAAATCCAGCGTAATCTTATTATTGTTCAATGTGACATTAATCCCATGGTTGAGATAATCGCGCTTTAACAGCTTTACCAGGCCGTCTTTCATATTTACGGCAGCCATGCCTACAATCCCGAAACATTCCACTGCCACGGAACCTGCATAGATTGCAATTACATCTGTATCAATTAACACCCTGCCATATTGTGTGTCCACTTGTCCTTTCATAAACATAACCTCCAAATTCATATCCTCATTGTTTTTATTATAACCGCTTTTCCGGAAAAATGAAACACATATTTTCTCTTTTTACAAAAAATTCATTTTTCCCTTGCAATCTTCTTCCCTTTCTGTTAGAATAGCCTTGTTGTGAGTTCGTTTTGTACGGGCTTAGTACGGTGCAAGGAGGTGCTATTATGGCAAAATGCAGCATTTGCGGAAAAGGCGCGCATTTCGGGAACAATGTCAGCCATTCTCATAAAAAGACCAGAAGGATGTGGAGAGCTAACATTAAATCCGTAAGGTGCAAGGTAGCTGGAAGCCCTAACTCTAAGAAGATGTATGTTTGTACTTCTTGCTTGAGAAGCGGAAAAGTTGAGAGGGCTTAGGCCTGAGTTTTATGGGAAATAAGGAAGCAGCCGTTGTGGGACAATGGGCTGCTTCTGTTTGTTTATGGAAATGTTTGCTTGTTTGGCTTCTTTTTGTTTCAGCAGCAGAACAGATTATATCCCAGCAACAGCAAGACGAGGATAATCAATATCCCCAGCACTTCATTGGGCAGGAAAATCATAATTGCCATTCCCACTGCGATCCAAAACAGAATAAAACCGATGAGTCGTTTCATGCCATCACCAGAAAAGAGCATATATTACTACTTAATATATGCCCTCTCCCAAAAAAGATTCCTGTTCCCTGTCTTTCTGCAATATCTTTATCTTATGGTATCTTTTGCTTGCTAAAAATTTCTTTTTGTTTTTAACTTAGTTTCTGGCAGCGCCTTATTCCCCTGCTTTCCCATCTTCTTTCGGGACATTGAGTTTTTCGGCCAGCTCCTGTGCCGCCGCTTCCCTTGCCGCTTCGTCCCCTTTCGGCTGCTTCTTGGCGGATTTCCTGTCTGTAAATTTATTTACCAATTCCGGAACCATATCCAGTATCTTGGTAATGCTGTCCTGGTTCTTAATATTTACCAGTTTTGTGGTGCCGTTCTGGATAACAAGGACTGCGCTTGGGGTAATGCGCCCGCCCATCCCTCCGGCAGCGTTGTTCTTCTTATCATGGCAGAACGCCCCGGCGCCTACCCCGAAAGAAACCTCTATCAGCGGAAGGATAATGGTATCCCCAATGTTTACGGCCTCCCCTACGACGGTTTTTGTGGTAATAAAGCTGTCCATCCCTTTGAATAATGACTGGACGGTTGTGTTAAAATTATTTTCCTGCATGGCATAGCCCTCCTGTTATTCCTTATATTTGTATATTTCTTATTTTTACTATTTGTTGGTTTCAAATTTCCATTATAATAACTGGTTTCTGATATCTTTTACTAATTTCCGGATGTTCTTGTCAGCCAGCAGCCGGATTCCCAACACTGGCAGGTGCAGGAACCGGATATGCCCTGCCACATAGAGGATCCCCTTTGCATAAAAGGCTTCGGAAAGGAAATCCGGCATAATTACCATCCGCGACCTTGCCCAGAATGGCAGCAGGCTCAGTGTGCCTAATGCCTTCCCTGTCAGCTCCGGGTTCCCCATGGAAAATCTCAGGTTCCCGGAAACCGTCCCCGGGATATAATGGCCTACAAGGCAGCGGATTTCACGCAGGACGTGGAAAAACGCCGCTTGGTTTGTTTCTTCTGTTACCATATCTTTGATTTTCGTGAACTGCCCCTTCAAAGAAGGCCCCCTGTCTTCCCTGGCTGTTTCCCCTTGCTGGAAATTCTGGGTTACGGCTTTCCCCTTGCGCTTAAATTTATTAAACTTTGTTTTGATTTTAGAACCAAACTCTTTATTTGCTTGTCCTTTTCTTTTTTTCTTTTTTTCTTTCGATTTTTTTCTTTTTTCTGTTTCCCGGCTGTTATTGGGTTCCTCCGCTTGGGAAGGACGCCCATTTCCCGGGGAATCATCTTCCCCTTGGATAGGGGCCTTGTCTGGAAGGCTTTGCCACTGGGCATTTTCTGTCCCTGCTTTTTCTGGGGAGTATTCCTGTTTTGGGGAGCCATCAGGTTCCGCCAGATCCATTTGGGCTGGTTCTTCGGGCTTTCCCTGTTTTCCCGAACTATTTTTCTCTTTTTCCCTTGTCTTTATTCCCTTTTGCCTGCCGTTTTTCCCTTTGCCCAAAGGCAGGGGGATACCAAAAACCCGCAGCCGGTAAGTAACCTTTTTTTCCTTATAATAAATCCTCACATCCAGGAGGTGGAGCAGCCAGTGTATGGCCGCCTTCCCTTCTATCTCCTCCTGCACTGCCAAACTGACGCGATAACGGACCGGAACCACAAACAGCGCAACGCATAACAGCAGCAGGATTGCCAGAAGGACTCCAATAACTTTGAGAATTACAAAGATGATTTCCATCGGTGTTTTCTCCTTACGTTCTTCCTGTGTTTTTCAAGGAAGTACTCCCGTATCTGAAAGGTTCCGGTCTTTTCATATACATCCATTACAATCATCCCTGCCAGTTCCATGGCATTTTCGTATCCCCTGTCCACGCCTACTACCAAAAGCCCGGATTTGGGGTAATCGTCCTGCATGAGCTCCCATGAGGGGATAATGTCCAGCAGGTTCTTAGGGTTGCTGCTCAGCGTAATCACATAGACGCCGGCCATTCCCGCATGGCGGAGGATTTTCCATTTTATCCTCATCCTTTTGCCAGCAACGCCCTCCCCTGCGTAAAATTCTTTATACCAGTCCATAAAATTCTCCTAAAATCCCTGCTTTGGGGCTTTTATCCACATCAGTTCCACGCCCGGACGGGCGGCATATCAACGGCCTTTGGTAAAAGAAAAGGCACTCCTTCTTGCCTTGAGCGCCTTCTTCTGTGTGTAAGGGACTGCCAGAAACCCGCTTGCCCTGTACAGCAAAAACAGGGAAAAGGCTGCGCTGCTTCTGGGCAGTCCAAAACTTCCCACCCGGTGGGGCGTCTAGAGCGCGGCCTGAAAATTCATTCCCGCAATCTGCCGCCCCACTTCACACCAGCTTTCCTGCTGAATTTCATCAATGTAGCCCACTACATCTCTGAAATTCAGCATAAAACCTGATGCAAATTGGAACAACATGTTGCAGAAAGCAATTTTCAGGCCATGCTCTAGAAATATTTTCTGTTGCCCCAAAGATTACTTTTCTTTAAATCCAGATATTCATTATATGCTTTTTCCAATATCTGCTTCTCATTGGCAAACCGGAGCAAATGGTAGGCCTCATGGAATTTATAGTATCCTGAATCAACAAAATATTCTTCCCGTTGTGGTTTGCTGTAATAACTGTCTGCCATCATCAGATACCAGTGTACGTCTTTTTCCACCGTATCGTCCGGCACGGTAAAAGTGTACTGGCTCTTTCCTACATACTTTATGATGGAAGCGTCCACCCCTGTTTCTTCCAGCACCTCTCTTGTCGCTGTGTCCCTGTACTCTTCCCCTGGTTCCACAGTCCCTTTTGGAAGTACCCAGCCTTCATATTTGTTTTTATAATTCTTATATAAAAGCAAAATTTTTCCGCGAAATATTACCACACCACCACAACTTGTTGCTTCAATCATTGCAATACCTCCTGATGTGGTTTTTAGAACTTTGAAACTAGTATACCCCTTTTTCCATTTTCTTGCAAGAATTTTCTGCTATTGATTAAAATACCGGTCAAATACCTGCTTTGCAACCGGGACTGCAGCCGTGCTCCCAGCGCCCCCTTTTTCCACAATAACTGTCACAACGATGGTTCCCTTTTCCTCTGTGGAAGCATACCCGGTAAACCATGCATGGCTTTCAGACTTGTCATTGCTGAATTCCGCGGAACCTGTTTTCCCTGCTGCCTGGTAAGGCTGGCCATTCAGCTTCGAGCCAGTCCCTTCGCTGACTACCAGTGACATAAATTCCTGCAGCTTCGCAGCCTCATCCTCCGACATCAGTGGGCCATACTGGGAACCTGTGTAGCTTTTCACCGTAACTCCTTTATAATTTTCCGTATGGTCCACCACATAAGGGCGCATTAATATCCCCTTATTGGCAATGGCGGCGGTAACCAGGGCCATGTGCATAGGCGTTACCAGCGTCTTGCCCTGCCCAATCGCCGTCTGCGTCACTTCGTCCGAATTGGAACTTTCCGTCAGCACAAAGCTGCTCTGGTTCGAAGGGTAGGAAATGGGCAGGTCTTTATGGAACAACATGCCGTCGCAAAGCTGCCGGAATTTTTTCTTATCCAGCCCCAAGCCAATATTGGCATAAGAAGTGTTGCAGGACTTGGCAAAAGAAGTTTCCAGGTTTTCCACCCCGTGGACCGCATGGTCGTAACAGTGGATTTCCGTATGCTCCATGGCAATGCTGCCAGTACACTCATAAGAGTAATCCTGATAATTGGGGTGTTCCCGGATATATTCCAGCGTGGTTAAAATTTTAAAAGTAGATCCGGGCGGGTACAGCCCCTGGGTCGCCCGGTTAACCAGCACAGAATTATCGCTGTCAGTATTTGAAATAATGCTGTCCCACTCTGCGCGGATGGTATTCGGGTCAAAATCCGGCTTGGAAACCATGGCAAGGATTTTCCCAGTGGATGGATCCATGGCAATGACTGCGCCCCGGTTCCCGCCCAAAGCATGATAAGCCGTTTCCTGCAGGCCATAATCCAAGGTAGACACGATGCTGTCCCCCATATTTTTCTGGTCCTGCAGGCCATTGACTACCTGTTCCAGAAAAAAAGCGTGGGAACGGAGCAGGGTGAAATTCCCAAAAGACTCAATGCCTGACTTCCCATTGCTGTCAAACCCCACCACATGGGCAAACATACCGCCATAAGGGTAATACCTTGTTTCACTCCCATCCTCCCCTACAACGGTCTGTGCCAGCACCTTCCCATCCGCAGAACGGATTTCTCCCCGGATTACATGCTCTGTAAAAGTATTCTGCCTTGCATTGTATGGGCTGTTGATAAAATCTTCGCTGCGGAACACCTGAAAATAAGCGAAGTACCCCATCATCAGTATGAACATACCTACAAATAAATAGGTAATCACAGCAAATTCCCGGTTATTTTTCCGGTTAGGATCAGTCGAAGTCCTGGACTTTCGTTCCATGGATGTTTTTTTCATGGGATGAAATCCCTCCTTTCCTGCCTAAGCGTTTCTTCCCCTCTTGTTCCTTCCAGCTCCCACTTTTTGGAACGGCATCTCCCGCCGGACGGCTCCCAGATCTCCTTACTGGGGCTTCCCCAATGGTTTGGGAATCCTCAAAGCCGATTTCCTGCAATTCCCGGGACAGGCCCAACTCTATTTCCCGCAGCTCCGGGGAAACGATTGGCCCAGGCTCCCGGATCACCCTTGGGCTTCCTACCCCAGGGCGGGGCGGTTCCCCAGCGCTTACTGCATTTGCCCTATGCTGCCAGCCAGTTTCTGGATCCATGCCCCCGGCATCTGCCAGATTTTTCCTAGGCGTCCTGCCGCGCCCCTGTCCTGCCCCTGCGGCTGGTTTCTTCCTAGCCTTTTTGGGGGATTCCTGCTCCTCCTCCCCACGTTCCCGAAGCAAATACAGCCCTTGGATAATGGCAAAGATAATCAGCGTACTGAGCAAAGAGCTTCCCCCATAGCTGACAAGGGGCAGTGTAACCCCCGTGGAGGGGATAAACTTAATATCGCCCCCAATGGAAAGGAAAATCTGGAAACCATAAATGGTTCCCAGCCCCAACGCTACTAATTTATAGAAGAAATCCTTCATCTGCATGGCAATATTTAAAAACATAAGAAAACAGCTCACACAAACTAAAATCAGGCAGACAGCAAAGATTCCGCCCAATTCTTCCGCAATTGCCGAAAAAATAAAATCCTGCTTTACTTCTGGTATTTTGTACGGCATCCCCTGGTTCAGCCCCATGCCGAACCAGCCCCCTGTCCCAATGGCAAACAGGGAATTGGATATCTGGTTCCCTTCCCGCTCAAATACGGCAAGGGGATCCTGCCATGCCACTACCCGCACCCGGACATGGCTGAACAAAAAATAAGCCACAACAGAAGCCGCCGCGCCGCAGGCTAGCCCCCCGGCAAAGTAATAAAATTTCCGGGTAGCCACATAAAGCATAACCATATAGGCAATAAAGAAAATCAGCGCGGCCCCAAGGTCTTTGGACAGCACCAGAATTACCACATGCAGCGCAGCCACCACCGTTGCCTTCACCACCTGTATAAACCCTGTAGACTCGTAAAACATGGATGCCACAAAAAAAACAAATATTATTTTAATAAATTCTGAGGGCTGTACCGCAATTCCCGCCACTGAGAAGGAAAGCTTTGCCCCATGGGACACCGCCCCAAGCACCGCCACTACCCCAAGGAGGGTAATCCCAGCCAATGCATACATCCACGTAAGGCTGCGGACAAATTTCCAGCGGCTGATGAAATAGGGAATCAGCATAGTGGCAACCATGGAAACTATGGCGATGACAAACTGCTTGACTGCATGTTCATAAGAAAGCCTGGTCAGGACAACAAAGCCAATGCACATCAGCATACACATATTATTCACCACCAGCTTTGATACCCGCCGGTAGAAAATCCCATAGGATACCTGCACCGCAGCAAAAAACAATACCTGCGCAAGATAAAATTTCAGCAAATCCTGGTTTTTCGTGGACAAAAACAGGACTGCATAGGCATTGAGATGGAACAGGTACATATAAAATACCTGTTTCTGGAATTTCCATGCCTTTTCTTCTGCATCCACGCCTTTGCCCAGCGCAGAGTAGCATTGCCAAGTATAAAGCGCAAACAGCAAAATCATTGTATACTTGGATAACTCAGTAATTAAATGTACCATAAATTATTTGACTCCTCATTGAAAATGGCCGTTTGTATCTTCGGACAGTAAAAGCACCGTATTTTCCCTATCTTTATTCAACCCCACGGTTAAAATGGCCGTTCGTATATGCTTCAAAATATTTTTCCCCGCTGGGCGCATCAGAAGAACTTGCCTTCCTGTAACATTCCAGCACATATTCCGTTTCCTCCCTGCCCTCAATGGTAAAGGACAGCCTTATTCCTGCTGGCTGGAGGGCGCGGAGTTCCGCAAGGTGGTGCAGCAGTGACAAAGGGGTTGTGTTATAAATGATGTTAAAGCAATCCTCACACACGTTCCGCACCGGGAACTGCTTGCCAAAACGGTCTTTTAAGCAGGAAATGCCGGGGCTATGGGTGCAGCCCGAGGTGTTTTTCTTCAGGCACTGGCTGCTGAACATCACTGGCTGGTATCCATACACAATCAGTTCCCCTCCCTTGCAGTTTAAAGCCTTTAACTCCTTAAAGTTCAATTCAACTGGAAGGGTGCGCTGGCTGAAAGGAAGCAGGGACAGCCCTTGTATGGCTTCGTCAGAATAACCATAGATGTTATAATCCCCCTGCACGCAATCCGGGCTTACCCCCATTTCCTTCAAAAATTGAATCTCCTCATAATTTCTTACTAAATACCCGTCTGCCCCTGCCTTTGCAATTTCTTCCCAGTTCCCAGAAAACCAGCGGGCGGTTTCCATGCGGAAAATGTAAGGCAATGCCAGATAACACTCTTTTCCAGAGTCATGCGCCTGCCTTACCAGCCTTTTTAACTGCTGGGGCAGGGAACTGGGTGGTTCTTGCATGGTGCTTCTGCCCCACTGCGCCTTTTTCCGCCAGGACAGGGAAGTTCTGGGATATGCAGAAGCTTCCAGATAAATCCGGGAAGTTCCCGGAAAGTCCCGGGCAGCCTGGAACTGCCCTGGTGTTTCTGCCAGAATGCGAAGTTCCGGGCAATCCTTAGCAGACCGCAGTTTGTTCGGGGAAGTTCCTGTCAGGCTGGAATCTTCCGTTAAACCAAAAGTTTTTGTGAAACCAGAGGCTCCTGTTAAACTGGAAGTTTCCGTTAAGCTACAGGGTACCTCTTTCTGTTGTCCAGAAACAATGGCAGGCCTTCGGTATTTTCTCAAAATTTCTTCTTGAAGGCGTTCCAGCCCGTCCCTGCGGAGCTGGTTTAAAGCCCCTACTGTAAGGAAACTGTTTTCATCCATTTCCAACTGGAATTCTTCAAATACAAATGGGGTATTCCCTGTTTTCTGCATTTTTTCTAAAACGGTTTCCTTGGACAACGGCTGTTTTTGGGCTGTTTGGACCTGCTCCCCGGCAGCTTCCACTTGAATATCTTTATATTGTAACATAAGCTGGGCTGGAGTTTCTTGACAAAGCCTTAAGATTCCTTTTATTTTTTCTTTATGGCTCCCAAGGTTCCCTTGTTTTTTGGTTTTAGGACTTTTTGAGGTTTCACCCAAACCGCCTATTGCAGCTTCTTTTCGGTCCGTGTTCCCTTTTTCATGGGAAGGCTTGGTAAAGGTAATCATATCTTTCCCATTTTTTCTGGTATAATATCCGTCCGTAAACCCACACCGGTTTCCCAAATTCAGTAACTGCTCTTTATCTTCTTTTGCCACATGGTATTCCTTGCCGGGGCTTAACGTTAATTGGTCCAAGTACTTCCGGTAAATTCTGGTAACGCCTGCAGCATATTCGGCCTGTTTCATCCGCCCTTCAATTTTAAAGGAATATACCCCGCTTTGGATTAGCTGGGGCAGCAAATCAATGGCGCATAAATCTTTCATGCTTAAAAGGTATTCCCCATGCCCTCTGTCTGCCGGCCTGCCATTGGCGCCGGACAGGCGGTAAGGCAAACGGCAGGGCTGGGCGCACCTGCCGCGGTTTCCGCTCCTGCCCCCAATCATGCTGCTTAACAGGCACTGGCCGGAGTAACCGTAACAGAGCGCCCCATGGACAAAGCTCTCAATTTCTACCCCGGTTTCCGCATAAATATGGGAAATTTCTTCCAATGACAATTCCCTTGCCGTGACTATCCGGCTGCATCCGGCTTCTATCATCAGCTTTGCCCCATAAGCCCCAGTAATCGCCATTTGGGTGCTGGCATGGACAGGCAGGAGCGGAAACTGCTCCCGGACAAAGTGCAGCACCCCTATATCCTGCACAATCACTGCATCCAGCCCAGCTTCATAAAGAGGCTGGAGGTATTCCAGCAGTTCATGGACCTCCTGTCCTTTCAGCAGCGTATTTACGGTAAGGTAAAGGTGCTTTCCCTTAAGGTGAAGGTAATCCAAGCCTTCAAGCAGTTCTTCCCCCGTCAGGTTATTGGCATAAGCCCTTGCCCCAAATTTCTGCCCAGCCGCATACACTGCGTCCGCCCCGGCTTCTGCCACTGCCTGTAAAGCAGCAAAAGAACCTGCCGGCGACAGGAGTTCCGTTTTTTTCTTTATTTTATGGCGCATCTTAGACCCTCCCTGAAAGAAAGATGGCTCATACAAACTGACTTGTCATGAGCCACCCTTCTTAAAGACGGAATGATTTTCATTTTTGGCATCTCGGTACCTCTTTCATTCATGCTCTCCTGTCCTTTGGTTTTCCGGCGCCGTTTGCCCGGTTTCCTGGCTTATGGGCACTGCCTGCCTTTCTTCCTGGCCCGCTGTGTGCCTTTGGCCCGCGGATGGCGCCTGCTTATTTTCCTGGTGCTCAGATGCCACTTGGCTGTGTTCCTGGCCTGCGGATATCATTTGCCCATTTTCCTGGTGTTCGGACGTCCTCTGGCTGTGTTCCTGGCTCTTTTCCCAGTTCCGCTTGCCGCCATCCTTCCAGTTCTGGCCTGCTGGCTGGTTCCCTGTGTTTTTATTCTGGCCTGCTGGCTGGAAATTTTCTTTTTCCCGGTTCATCTGTCCCATGCCATGTTTCTTTTGGCTTGCTTGCTGGCTACCAGTATTCTTCTGGCTCTCTGTCTGGTTCCCATCATTCTTCTGGTTTGGTGAACCTTGCCCTTCCGGCAAAACCTGCCCTTTTACTTTCCCCAGCAGTGCATCCTCCAGCGCATTTTCCAATTTCGCCTTATGTAATAAAAGCTGGCGGTTTTCCTTTTCCAGTTCAGAAGCTGTCTTTTCACTGCTTTCCGCCTTAATCCTTAAAGAAATTAATTCATGCTTTAATTCATAGATTTCCCTGTCCTTTTCTTTAACGTCCTGATCCAGCTTTTCCGCCTGCTCCCTTGCCTTGAAATAATCGTCTGCAATGTTCAGTTCCACCAACGTGGCCTTCATTTCCCCCGGAAAACGGCGGAACTGCTCCATTTCGTCAAATTCATTTATTTTGCCATTAATATAATTTGCCACCCGCTGCAAATAATCTTCACTTTCGTAACCGCTTAAAGTGTAAATTTTTCCGCCAATCAACACATCGGCGCTGGTTTTCGCTGACATACTTTTTCCTCTCCTGCTTCTGGCCTTCCTGCCATTTCCTTCATTATAACTGATTTCCATGGAAAAACAAATACTATTTTGAAATTCCAAAATGTTTGTAAGAAAAATCAGTGGCAACCCTGCCTTTGGGCGTCCGGTTGATAAAGCCATTTTTCACCAAATATGGCTCATATACGTCCTCAATGGTCCCGGCGTCCTCCCCCAAAGAAGCGGCAAGGGTGTCAAGCCCTACCGGCCCCCCCTGGAATTTCTCAATCATAGCCATAATGATATTCCGGTCATTCTGGTCCAGCCCATATTTGTCTACTTCCAGCAAATCCAGCGCAAAAACAGCTACTTCCATGGTGATTTTCCCATCATACTTTACCTGCGCAAAATCCCGCACCCGCTTTAGCAGGCGGTTGGCAAGCCTTGGGGTCCCCCTTGAGCGCCTTGCCAGCTCAAATGCCCCGTCTTCCGTGATTTCCACCTCCAGCTTCTTTGCAGAATGGAGGATAATGGTCTTTAGTTCCTCTGGGTTATAAAATTCCAGATGGTGCACAACCCCAAACCGGTCCCTTAATGGGGCGGACAAAAGCCCTGCCCGGGTAGTAGCCCCTACCAAGGTAAAATGGGGCAAATCCAGACGGATGGAGCGGGCGGTCGCGCCTTTCCCAATCATAATGTCAATCACATAATCTTCCATGGCAGGGTAAAGCACTTCTTCCACCTGGCGGTTCAGGCGGTGGATTTCATCCACAAACAGGATATCCCCCTCCTGAAGGCCGCTTAAGATGGCCGCCATTTCCCCGGGTTTCCCAATGGCAGGCCCGGAGGTTATTTTCATATGTACGCCCATTTCATTGGCGATAATCCCCGCCAGCGTAGTTTTCCCCAGCCCAGGAGGCCCGTAAAACAGCACATGGTCCAGGGATTCCCCCCGCTGCCGTGCGGCTTCAATGTATACTTTCAGCGTTTTCTTTGCTTTTTCCTGCCCAATGTATTCTGCCAGCTTCTGGGGGCGCAGGCTGGTTTCTATTTTCAGGTCTTCTTCCTGAATCTGGGTAGAAATGACACGTTTTTCCATGGGTGGCGTTTCCTTTCTGTTAATTATAAAAATGACATCTGCTTTAAGGCTTCCCTAAGCACTTCTTCTACCGTCATATCCGGGGTAACCCCTACGCCTTCTACGGCCTTTAGGGATTCGGAAGGGGAATAGCCCAGCGCAGTCAGGGCCTGCACTGCTTCGCTCTTTGCCCCTGCAAGGGAGTTTTCCTGTTCTGAGGCAGCATGTTCCATTTTCAGCTCAAAAGCATCCTCTAGCTTTAACTTATCCTTTAACTCAAGGATTAACCGCTTCGCCGTCTTGCTGCCAATCCCCGGAGCCTTGGAAATGGCCTTTGCATCCTCCCCCAGCACCGCAAAACGCAAGTCGTCCGGCGTCATGACAGCCAAAATTGCCAGCGCGCCTTTTGGGCCTATGCCGCTGACGCCTAACAGCAGCTTGAATACCGTAAGGTCATCCCGGGTGAGGAACCCATAAAGCTCCATAAGTTCTTCTTTTACATGAAGGTAGGTATAAACCTTAACCGTCTGTCCCGTCCCTGTAAACTGGCCTGCCATGCCAGCCGGGATATGGATATTATAGCCAATGTTGTTCACTTCCACTACTATGGTATCTGCTGAAACCTCAACCAGTTCGCCTTTCAGGTATGAATACATGATGCCTCCTTTGCAGCTTAACAGCCCTGTTGGGGGCTTACTGCTTCGCCATAAAAATAAAACCCTTTACATTCCTTTAACTTCACGGGAAGGATTTTGCCTACCATGCTGCTGTCCCCGGGCAGGTGCACGACAAAATTTCCGCTTAAACGCCCAGTTACCAGAGCTTCATCCTGCCCATTCACTTCTTCTACCAGAACGGGCTCTACTTTTCCGGTAAGGCTTTCTGCCTTTTTGGCGGCAATCTCCTGCACTTCTTTCAGTAAACGCTGAAACCTGTCTTTTACCGTTTCTTCCGGTACCTGCCCTTCCATTGCTGCTGCCGGGGTTCCGGTACGCTTAGAATAAAGAAAGGTAAAAGCGCTGTCAAACCGGACTTTCTGCACCACATCCATGGTTTCCAGAAAATCTTCTTCCGTTTCCCCTGGAAACCCTACAATAATGTCTGTTGTCAAGGCAATGTCCGGCACTGCAAGGCGCAGTTTTTCCACCAGCGCCAAATACTGTTCCTTGCTATAACGGCGGTTCATCTCTTTTAAAATACGGCTGCTCCCAGACTGGAGGGGCAGATGGAGATGCCTGCATATCTTCTTTGAATTTCCCATCACTTCGATCAGTTCATCTGACAAATCCTTGGGATGGGAGGTCATAAAACGGATTCGCTCAATCCCATCTATTGTTTCGATTTTTTTCAGCAATTGCGCAAAAGTTATGGGTTCCTTTAAGTTTTTCCCATAAGAGTTGACATTTTGCCCCAGCAGCATTACTTCCACAACCCCATCTTTTGCCAAACGCTCAACCTCATGCAGGATATCCTCCGGTTTCCGGCTGCGCTCCCTGCCGCGCACATACGGCACAATGCAGTAACTGCAAAAGTTATTGCACCCGAACATAATATTAATTCCTGATTTAAAAAAATATTTCCGGTCTGCCGGCAAATCTTCTACGATTTTATCCGTATCTTCCCAAATATCAATTAACATGCCCTGCTGCCTATAGGAAACATACAACAATTCTGCAAATTTATAGATATTATGGGTGCCGAACACCAAGTCCACAAAAGAGTAGCTTTTCCGTAATTTCTCTATAACCTCCGGTTCCTGCATCATACAGCCGCACAGGGCGATTTTTTTATGGGGGCTGCGCTTCTTGGAGCCATTTAAGTAGCCAAGCCGGCCCCAGACCTTGTTATTGGCATTTTCCCGGACGGTGCAGGTATTGTAAATTACAAAGTCTGCTTCTTCGCTGCCTGCTTCCTCATACCCTATTGCTTCTAATATCCCTGACAGCTTTTCGGAATCCCTTGCATTCATTTGGCATCCAAATGTCTGGGTGAAAAAAGTAGGGCGGCGCTTATGCTCCTGCTCAAAACCCTGTACCCATTCCCTGCATTTTGCCATAAAATAATATTGGCGTGCTGGTTCTTCTGTGGGAGGTTCCAAATTTAAATTTATATTGCTTAAATCAATTTCTTGATGCATTTTTCTTGACTTCCCTTTCTGCTATATACTCAAAGGATCCCTTTTCATTTTGCTGTATCATTTTTTCAGAAAAGAAGAACCCCCGAATGTACCGCTCATACTTCCGGGGGTCCGCCCTTTTTGCACGACATGGGCATTTCAATCTTTTTGCCTGTTAGGCACATCGCATACGCAGCCTTAATCAGCCAGATGCGCCCAAAAAATTATTTGCCTGCCAAGGGCTGCTGATTTATCCTAAAGCTGCTCCTGAAACCCCGGCTTATACAGATGGCGCGGGATTCCATCTACCATGACTGGTGACACATCGCCCTGGATCAGCGGTTTTACATAAGTTACAAATTCATCTGTCACATATGTGCCATCCTTGGTTACCCAGCTCCTTGGCACCAGTTTCTCATCATTTGCAATCTTATGTACATCTTTCACTGCAGTTGTGCTCTGGTATGGGTCGTCAGAAATCCTCTCCAGCACGACCATTTTCCCAGTGTCGCCTTCGTCTGCTGCCTTCACAGCGGCGCCGCCAACCTGATATGCTTCCAAAATATCAACACGCGATGCGGAATGGGATGCAGAACGCTGTAAAGTGCTCAGCTCAATTGCGCGGGTCTTGCAGCCGATTTCCCCTGCTATAAAGTTTGCCAAGTATGCTGCTGTCCCGGAAAGCTGCTTATGGCCAAATGCATCCACAAAATCTACGCTGTTCCCAAGCTCACATACATATTTCCCGCCTGCTACCCTAATGCCTTCCGAAACCGCTACTACAACGGAAGATTTCTTTTCCAGCAGCTTGCGGATTTTCTCAAGGAATTTGTCTATATCAAATTCTAATTCCGGCAAGTAAATCAGGTCTGGCCCTGTGCTGTCCTCGCCTTTTGCCAACGCTGCTGCGCCTGTCAGCCAGCCAGCATTACGCCCCATAATCTCAATAATGGTAACTAACCCTTTTTCATATTCCAAGCAGAAGCTATCACAGATAATTTCCTTTACGGAAGTACCAATGTATTTTGCTGCGCTTCCATAGCCGGGTGTATGGTCTGTCAACGCCAGGTCATTGTCAATGGTCTTGGGGCAGCCGATAAACCTGACTGTCTGGCCAGTAATAATCGCATAATCGGACAGTTTCTTAATGGTGTCCATAGAGTCATTTCCGCCGATGTAAATAAATGCTTCTATGTCAAGCTTTTCCAAAATCTCAAATATCTTCTCATAAACCCCCATATCCTCATGGATTTCCGGCAGTTTATACCGGCAGGAGCCCAGATAAGCAGCCGGAGTACGCTTTAAAAGCTCTGCATCCAGCTCATTTGTAATATGTTCGGAAAGGTCGATATACCTCTCCTGAAGAAGCCCCTGAATCCCGTGCAGCATCCCATAGACCTTATTTGCCCCACGGTCTTTCGCTGTACGGTAAACCCCAGCAAGGCTGGAATTAATGGCCGCAGTCGGCCCCCCTGATTGTCCCACAATAACGTTGCGTTTCATATGTGCACCTCCAATTTTCTATTTTACGCAAACTCGTAATGTATATTATACCAAAGAAATATGTTATGTACAAGTTTTTCTTTTGGCAAAACCTAAAATTTATTCCCCCTGATGCCTGCCCCGCATCCAGAAGAATGCAATGGCGCAGATTACCACGGAAAGCAAAGAGCCCACCGGCGCGGCAAGCCCCATAGGGAACAAATTTGACGGAAAATATTCCGAAGCAAAATATGCCCCTGGAATACGCGCACATACAATTGACAGGGAATTATGCAAAAATGAAATCCCGGACATCCCATATGCGCAGAAATACCCGCTAAAACTGAAATGTACCCCTGCAAACAAGCAGTCCCAGATATAGCCCCGCAAATACTGTGCCCCAGAAACAATAACCTGCGCATCCCCTGTGAAAATCCCAACTGCTGGTTCCGCAATAAACTGTACCAAAACAGATACCACTAGCCCAAACCCTACGGTTATCAGGACAGCATACCGAAGCGTCAGCGCTGCCCTGCCGTGTTTCCCTGCCCCAATATTCTGGGCAGAAAGTGCAGAAACTGTGGAAAGCATCGTGGAAGGGACTAAGAAGACAACCCCAATAATTTTTTCCACAATCCCCACCGCTGCGGCATCGTTTAGCCCCCTCCGGTTGGCAATTACTGTAATCACAATAAAAGAAATCTGGATAAACCCATCCTGCAGCGCAACCGGGATGCCGATTTTCAATATCTGCCCCATAATTTTCATCTTAGGCCTTACATGGCGCTTTTTCAGCGCAATCCCCGTCTTTCCCTTAAAAATGGCAAACAGTGCTGCCCCTACGCTAATGGTCTGGGACAAAGTCGTCCCCAGCGCAGCCCCAGCCGCACCCATATGGAATATTCCTATCAGCAGGTAGTCCAACGCAATGTTTGCACCACAGGCAATTGCAATAAAATACATAGGGCTCCTGGAGTCCCCTAACCCCCGAAAAATGGAACTGATAATATTATATGCCGTAATAAACGGAATCCCCAGAAAACAGATGGTAAGGTAGGATACTGTCCCGGAAACTGCCTTCTCCGGCGTTGCCATCACCGCCACAATCTGCCCCACAAAGGCCAGCAGCAGGGCTGTGGCAGCTATGGACACCCCCATAAACAATATAGCCGTATTTCCAACAGCAGACGCAGCCTGCTCCTGCTGTTTTCCCCCAACCGCTTTCCCAATTGTCACGGTAGTGCCCATGGCAAGCCCTACTACCATAACGGTCAGCATATGCATGACTTGGCTCCCTATGGAAACAGCCGTGATATGGGCTACCCCATTGAACTGTCCAATAATATACAAATCTGCCATCCCATATAATGTCTGCAAAAAATATGACAGGAGATAGGGCAATGAGAAATACAGGATGTTTTTTGCTACGCTGCCAGATGTTAAATTTTTTTCCATAATAAATGTTCCTTTTGTCCCTCTGTGCTAAAAAATATCTTTTCCTGCTAATTCCTCAATATATTCTATTGGTAATTTTGTGCCTTCTGCAATTTTCTCATAAGAGAAATCCTCCATTAAGAGAAAACGTGCAATTTCTGTTCTTGCTGCCAAATCCGTTTCATTCCTCAAATCTTCCAAAATTTTACTCATTTCCTGTACTCCTTCCTGATCTTCCTTTAAATATTTTGTGCGCTCTGCCATCAGGCTAAAATTCATATCATCTGCATTGGTGCAGCTAAAATCATGCATTAACTTCCCTATCTCAGATTCACCGCGATACTTTTCATTTACATACAAAATATGCGCCCCATCGTCAAATTCCCTTCCCATATACATCCAAACAGATAGAACGTGCGCCTACCAGCCGTTTCATATCCTTCTGTGTCTGGCAGCCTGTAATCACTAAATCCTTCTTCCTGCCGCGCACATTCCCTTCTCTGCCGTCCTGTTCCATTCATGGAAAACACCTCTTTCTGTGGCCGGCAAATTTCTTACATTATAATCCGAAATTGCCTAAAATACAACAGTAGTAATATTTTTTCTGAATTATCCAATCCCCTCATGAGCGCGGGAAGGGAGGTTGAAGTGGGCTTGCCCGCTTTATGCTGCGATAATGTGGAAAAGCTTGAAACCCATCAGTTATGTTATGCCTATTTTTCGCTTCTTTTGTGAAATTTTATGTGATCTGAAAAAGAATCCAAAGATATATGTCCTGTCAGAAATGATTTTTGAATATTTTTTAGAAAGGAAATGGGGTGGGCTCTGCCTTCTGGCAATGCCCGTCCCTTCCTTAAGTACAGCAATGATTCGTTACCTCTTATCAAACATCTTAAATATGTTCCTTACTCCAAAAGGATTCCAAGGAAATTTAGGAGTATAATTCCTAGAAAGCTAATAATTAAGATGAAACACCCCTTTAAAAAATTTTTCATAGGCTGCGGTTCTTAGTATGTCTTTGTAACACTGTTACAGGTTACTTTTTCACCACCTACAGTTGCAATTACATGAACACGGTAAGAACCTTTTTCAAATATATGATATGATTGACTTGAACTTCTTGAACCTGCAGTGCCTGATGTAACCCAAGAAACTTTATTGACCCAAGAACCATTTTCTTTGTGTTGTAATTGCATTATTATCTGAATATCGCATACTTTTTTTGCAAATACTTCCGCAAGGCAATAAGCTGTATTTCCTTCTATTTTCAAACCTGCTGAAATATTTGAAGTGTTTACATAGAAAGGCTGTATTCCACCTACTTCCTCTGCTACATTAGCATTTACCTCGCTACTTCTTTCTACTTCTGCTGCATGGCTTACAGTAGACATACTTAAAACTAGGCATACCATTGCAACAATTGTTGCTACTTTTCTTTTCATAAATATATTCTCCTTCCTTTTTCTTATGTAATAAGTTATAAATAATATAACCCATTTATATAACAATTCAGAGCGGGAGAATATGACACTTTTCCCATCTTTTTTATATTTTTTTTAAATAATTAACTCTACTCAAATAGTATTATTTGATTAATCAACAAGTTCTAGTTTACTGGTTAGTTCTACTAATTCTTCTTCTGAAAATGGCCCACTTAACACTAATTTATAAACACCATTAGAAATTATCAATGAACCTATTCCATCATCCTCTGCAAAATAACCAGAAAAGCCACTCACTCCCACATTTTTTAATGCCTTCGCATTAGAAGTGAGTTTCTCTGGCTGTTCATCGTCTTGCCATGTCTGTTTAAGAAATAATATATCTTTTGAAGTATTTGAATATGTAAGTTTATATCTTTGAAATTCATCTTCATATATCTCTGATTCCAATGAGTACCCCTCTGGTATCTCCGTCAAACGATACTTCCTAAAGTTCTCCTTCGTATGTTCCACACTTTCATCCAATTCATTGTTCTGAACCACAACATGGTCTTCATTTTGCTCAATATAGAAATTCTGCAGCCACCGGATAAATGGCTCTGCGGCAATTGTTGTTCCTCCCACCAACATTAAAATCAACAATGCGATTGCCGCCATCTTTCTTTTGGAGCGTATTGGGCGAAACAGCTCCATTGGGGAACCTCCTGTTTTTCCAACCCCTTCTTTCTTCCCTGCACCTGACATTCGGAACAATTTGTGCATCTTCCAGTGGAACCTCAAAGAAAACTTGTGTTCTGGTATCTCCACTGGACGGTTTTCATATTCCTCTTTTGCAATTTGGTCAAATGCCTGTCTTAACAGCTTGTCCATATCAACAGCCATTCCCTGTCCCCTCCTTTTCTTACTTGAAATCATTCATCCTGTTTCTATGATATTCTACCACATATTAAAATAACAATCAAAACATTTGTTTCATGACAGAAATTTAGGCTTCATCCC
>KE159636.1:2312331-2382936 GCA_000403315.2 Lachnospiraceae bacterium A2 | reverse complement strand
TCACCAATTTCCTGATTTTCCTGGTCCCGCATCAGCAATGTCATATATTCATGCCTCCATTCCCTGTTTCTCTTTGCTTTCTTTACTGCTTCTTCCAATTTTTCCACATATGGGTCCTTGGGCTTCTCCCCTGCCACATAGCCTAGGAATGCCTGTAATGCCTTACTGGAATCATCTAATGTCCCGGCTGCATTCAGGAATATTTTAACTGCCCCATCCCCCATTGCTATGCCGCTGTCTTCCCTGCAGATATTTTCAAACGTATACATATGCCTTCCCTTCCCAAATGCGTCAAACAGGCAAATAAATATAATATACGTCTGGTTCAGCTTTTTATAATGCTGCCCTTTATCCAGAAGCTGCAAATCAATCATGCCTTGGTAATAGCGGCTCCGCTTAGGCAATTCTTTTGTATTGGCTACCTGCATTTCGATATCATAGACAGTCCCTTTCCCATCTTTTACATATACATCCAGCCTGACGCCATGGGCATCCCTGTCCTGTTCCATGTTTTTCTGCAATTCTGGGTATTCAATATGGCCTATCTCCACATCCGGCAGAATCATTTGGAGCAATTCTGTGCACAGGCATGGATCCTGCATTACTTTCCCAAACAGAAAATCATTGGATATGCTTAGTCCTTGCCATTTTTCCTGCAGGGCTTCTATGTTATCCATTTTTTCCTGCAGCCCTTCTATGTTGTCCGTTCCTGCCAGTTCTTCCATGTTTTCCATTCTGTTTACCTGCTTTCTTCTGCTTTCTATGCCGGAATCCATGGTGCTGCAACGTCTGTTTTAGTCTATTATACACAGCAATCCGGCAAATTACAATAAGTAGGGAGGTACATCTCTTACCAATGTTACAAGTATGTTACTGTACACTCCCAATGTCAGTTAGTTAAGTGTTAGGTTAGACCCCTATAGCAGAATCTAACCTAACACTTAACTAACTGACATTGGGTGTGAACAGTAACACAAGTATGTGTTAAGGTAATTATACTGGAATTGTTTGGATTTGTCATTTAACTTATAGTTTAAAGTTTTTCCTTTTATTTATTTTTATCTTTTTCTAACATTATGCTTTTAAACCCTGATTCCATGGGGATTATTTAAAGCCAACCCTGCCATTACCTTTTATCATCTTTTATCTTTGTTTGCCATTTCCCCTGCTTTTGAGCAAGACGGCAGCAAGCGGAATACTTTTCTGGTATCTGCATATAATATCTACGTAAAATACGTATATTTTTATGTTTTTCTCTTGATAATACGTAAAATACGTGTTATTATTTAATTGTAAGAAGGAAACATACATGAGATTCAGAGAAGCCGACCGGATGTTAAAGGATGACGGATGGTTTGTGTCAGACATAAGCGGCTCACATTACCAATACAAGCACCCAACAAAGCCCGGGAAAGTAAGCGTCCCGAATCATCCCGGTGACATCCCGAAAAGTATTGTTAAATCCATACGAAATCAGGCGGGGCTGAAATAAGCCCCTGCCCCTTAAAGTCAAATACCCCGCAGCAAGCTACGGGGCATGGCCTAGCTTGTTCTTTCCGCCCCAAGGGGCGGGGTATTTGCACCCGCAGGGCACTTACCCTCGCGGCATTCGCCAAATATCCGCGCGAGCGCGGCTGCTTGGCTCATTGCTCGCGGGAATAAATCACGGAAAGCAATTTGGTAATATGTCAAGAGGAAAATGAAAAAGATTTTCATGGAAAAGGGTAACCTTAATAGACCTACGGTCTGACAAGAACGTAAGTTCGATATGTGGTATAGATTACCTACTCTTTTCCGGAGAGTAGAGTTGGCCCTTGTCCAGCAGACCGAAGAGCAGACGTATAAATTTACGGGAAGTCAACGCGAGTGCTCGTTTATGCTGATGTGTTCTGGTTTCAGCATATTTCTTGTCATAGAAAGCTTTGTATTCAGGACAGTGTCTTATGACACTTCCGGCAGCTTCTATGATGTAGTAGCGCAGATATCTGTTGCCAGCCTTGCTCATGTGTTTGTCTTCGGCTACAAAGTCGCCAGAGTCATTATCGTTCCAAACGATACCACAGTATTTTGCGAGGGCATTGGCATTAGGAAAAGCCTTAATGGAACCCATTTCGGCTAAGATACCGGCTGAATAAACTTTACCGATTCCGGGAATGGAATTCAGTACCGTGTACTCGTCAGGGTTTAGTCCCTGAACTGTTTGAAGGATTGCCTTATCAATCGCCTTGAGTTCCCTTTCAAAGGAACTGATGCAGTTAAATGAAGAAGCGATTGAGATGGTAAGCGGCTCATAGAGGCATTTATCAAGCCGGTATGAGTTGCGGGCTGCAGCCTGTAAGATTTTTGCTGTTTCTTCCGGGTCAGCAATACGGCCTCTGCTCTTAGAGTTAATAAAAGCGACGAGGTCTTCTACGGATGAGTTTACGATATCTTCATTCGTTGTGTACTCAGTAAGAATGGCTTCAGCTGTGGCACCATATTTGTTTGCGAATGGGTGCTGTCCATCACGGAGTAATGCGTATTCACTGAACTTGGGATAAATGTTGTTAAGCATGTAAGTCTTTTCCCTTGCGATACATTCAGTGATGTGCATACGGTGTCTGGTAAGACGCTGCAGGGCGAGGTATTGGGAACCACGCCATGGTTTGATTGCAATACGTCCTACACGGGCAAAATCAGCAATCACATAGGAATCAATGCCATCGTTCTTTCCGATGTCATTGAAGGACTTCTTGTAGTTCTTGACTTCCTTTGGATTAAGACAGTAAACCCTGACAGAAAATGGCGCAAGCAGGCCACTGGAAGAAAGATAATTAGCCAGATGGACACCATAGAAACCAGTGGATTCCATACCGATAATAACGTATTTGAACTGATGGTTATGCTCTAACACATCAGAAATCATCTGTTCCATAAGAACTGCACCTTCCTGAGTGTTTTCTACGGGTTTCATCCTGATGTAGAACTTCTCATTGAAATCAAGTGCAGAAATAACATGAATACGGGATGCAATGTCAATCCCAACAAACAGTGTTGAGAGGTAATCAATAGGTTCTTTCACGGATTATCACCACCTTTCAATAAAAATGAAGAAGAGTAATCATGGCTTGTCCCAGATCACTACGCCGCCCTAAACCTCGCGTTATGAGCATTGCCCGGCAGAAATACCCTGCTGGTGGCTAGATACCGGGATGCAGCATTTGTGTAATAAGTCTTAGCGTAGCGTTAGGGCTGCAGGCTTTCTTGGCAATAGCAGAAGCTTTGCTGGAGCGATAAAGCAGTAACCATAGCTACAGTTCTTATGAAGCTTATTGTAACATCTGGGGCCATGACTATAAAGTAACTTATTAACCAATAGACAGAGAATGGATGAGCCAGCATGATTGAAGAAGAACCTTCGGAAAGGATGTTTAGAATTATCCTTCTGTCTAATCAAAAAAGAATAAGTCTGTAAGCTGTTTTTCTTGCTTACAAACTTATTATACGAGGAGCATTGATTTATGAATTATGTGTACCCGGCTGTTTTCTATGAGGAAGATGGCAAAATATCAGTCATTTTCCCCGATTTGGGAAACCTCGCAACTTTTGGGGATAATGTGGCGGACGCAATGCGTATGGCTCAAGATGCCTGCGGCCTGCATCTGTTTACTGCCCTACGTGACGGTGAGCCCCTCCCGGCTTCCAGTCCATTAAGTGAAATTAATCCTGCTGCCATCCTGAAAGATTTTGAAATGGAATCTGCTGCCGATAGTGCTTTCGTCAATATGGTACTGGTGGACATGACTGAATATGCAAGGCAGCACAGTGACAAAGCAGTAAAAAAGACTTTAAGCATCCCCATGTGGCTGAATACTCTTTGTGAGGAAAAAAGCATCAACTTTTCAAAAGTATTGCAGGATGCTTTATTGACAAAAGTACAATCACTATGACTGGCAGCAATGCGATAAAAGCTTTTTTATTCTATAGGAGAGATACTTTCACGCTTTAGCGTGACAAGGTCTTTCCTATAAAATAAAAAAACGCCCCTGACGCCCGCTAACGTACAAAGGGCGGTTTTCTCTGTCTATTCATGTTTAAGTCTATTTTCTTCCTTTATCCCCATCCCCTTATTTCCTGCCCCTGCGCCATTTGCAAGGAACCCGCAAACGGGATGCTTCCTGCCGCTTATTCACCGTCAGTATAATACTTGTCCCATTTGAGGTTTTCAATGGCAATTTTTGTTCCGGCAGTGCCGTCCCACTGGACGCAGAATCCATTTGCCTTTAACTCGTCAGCAATTATCTGCCCAATCTCCTCAGCAGTCGGTTTTTCAAAGTAATTGCCAAAGGAAAGATAAAGCATTGTGGTATCCTCATGTAAAATATGCCCTAAATCCTGTTCTGTATAAAAGCAGCAGCCAACAATTTTTTCTCCATTCCGTTCCATCCAGCCAGCCGCTTCATTACAATCCGCAAATCCGTCTGATTGGGTGTACCCTGCATAATGCAATGCCACAATCCCATGTTTCTTCAGAGAATGGAAAGCCGAGTCTAATTTTAAAAAATTTTCCTGGTTACCTGTATTTTGAAACTCTTTGCGGTATGCTTTAACAATTTCAAGTAACTCGTCTTGTGTGATATTTTCACATTCGTTGCTGTAAAAATCCTCCATGTATTCCGCACATTCCATAGAAAGCGTATCGTCTGAACAAAAGCCTGCCCTGATATGGCCGATTATCATTTCCTCTAATTCATCTGCACAGCATTCATCTTCTATTTTGCTTTTCCATTCCATAACAGTTTTTCCTCCTTGCATAAAACTAGTACCCCATCCAGACAGGAATCATGTTCTTTTTGCTGGAAAACCTTATTCCGCTGGGACTGGCAGCCCCGTATAATCCCCTGTCTTACTTTTCAATATAAACCACAGGCAGCCTGTGAAACTCTATGCCTGCATTGCTGCACAGCCCATAAAAATCACCGTCCCTGCCAGTTTCCTTCCATTTGAAATAAATATTGTACAATTCCACATAATAGCCAAATTCTGCAGCAAGCGATGGATCCACCGGCTTTTCCGCCAGGACCTTCCTTGCGGTATGGACAATTTCTTCAAATTCCGTCCGCCCAATCAGGCAGCCATCCGGGAAATGGTGCTGCCCCCACCACAGCCTGTCAATCTGCGCGCCAAAATACAGATCCACCGTCTGCTGGTCGCATTGCACATGTGCGTATGCCCGTTCCAGAATGTGGTATGGATTTTGTTTGCATCCCGGGTCATGTGGATTCCAGTAATCACCAAAAATCTGATATGCCCAACGCATCTGCGGCATCCTGTTTTTTTCGCATTCTTGGATCAGATATCGGTTGAGCAGCTCCGTAAGCTGAAATGGCAAATTGGTATCCGGAAACTTCTCCTCATCTATGTATTCTTTACAAAACCGGAATAAGATACGGTCCATTTCATGTTGGGGAACCTCCTCTTTCAGCCGTTCGGTAAACCCAAAAAGAAAACGGTTGGCTTGCTTTTTCAGCCCCTTGCTGCGCATATCCCATGAAGTGGTGTCTATTGTCATCGCTCACACTTCCCAACAGTTTTATTATATCTGTTTTCCAGGATGGATTCAAACGATTACTCCTCATTTTAGGTGGGGAAAAGCAAATTTATTTCCGCGAGCAATGAGCCAAGCAGCCGCGCTTGCGCGGATATTTGGCGAATGCCGCGAGGGGCAAATACCCCGCCCCTTGGGGCGGAAAGAACAAGCCAGGTCATGCCCCGCAGCTTGCTGCGGGGTATTTGACTATCTATTGACATTGTTACAGAAACCAAATATAATAGAAATGTTACTAATAGTAATATATAGGAGAACATCATGGATAACATTATACTTGGTCTTTTGCTATTGAGCAGCAGAACGATTTATCAATTACGTGAAAGAATAGATAAGGGGCTTAATATGATGTACAGCAGCAGCACGGGAAGTATACAGGCTGCTATAAAGAAATTGCTTAATTGCGGATATATTCAATATGAAGAAACCGTTGAAAATGGAAAATATAAAAAGATTTACTCCATAACTGAAAGTGGGAAACAGCGTTTTACCGAGTGGATAACTACACCATTGAATGCACAGGGTATCAAAAATCCTGAATTGGCAAAATTGTATTTTATGGGCTTCTCGACACAAGAAAAGCGTGTGGCAGGGTTACAAGAGCACATTACACAGTTAAAAAAGCAGTATGATGTATTAAATGCCATTTGTAAAGAAGCGGAAAATGTAATAGTTCCTGATGAAAACAAGGATATTCTCTATTATCAGTTTGCCGCTGCTCAATATGGCAAAGATTTTATGGAATTTAATATCAAGTGGTATCAAAAACTTCTTGATGAAATAAGAGGAGGAAAGCTATGAAAGCAATGAAGTTGCCTAACTCACCAATTACATATTTTATCAGCGGAACAGAGCACACCGAATGGGTACTTTTTATTCATGCCGCTTTTGCCAATCATAACATGTTCAAAGCACAATTTGCGTATTTTCGGAATAAATATAATATTCTGGCGATTGATATTATCGGCCACGGGCAGTCAACGGATACCCAAAAAGGTGACAGCATTGATAAGACGGCAGACTGGATATCTGATATCTTAAAGGTAGAAAATATTGGAAAAATACATATTGTCGGTGTTTCATTGGGAGCAGTACTGGCGCAGGATTTTGCTAACCATTATCCAAACTCCGTATGCTCATTGGCCTGTTTCGGAGGATATGACATCAATAATTTTGATATGAACATGCAAAAGAAAAATGGTGCGAAACAGATGCTGATGATGCTGAGGGCTCTCTTTTCGGTCAAATGGTTTGCAAAAGAAAATAAGAAAATTTCTGCCCATACGATACAAGCGCAAAATGAGTTTTTTGATATGAACATACTTTTCCCAAAAAAGTCATTTATGTTCCTGGCAACGCTCAACAGTATGGTAAATAAGCATCAGACCGGAAAACGAAAGTATCCCTTATTGATTGGATGCGGAAGCTTTGATATTCCAATGGAATTAGAGGCCATAAAGCAATGGAAAATAAACGAGCCAACTTGCAGGGCAGTTATTTTTGAACATGCAGGGCACTGTGTTAATATGGACGTGCCGCAGGAATTCAATAAAACTATGGAAGATTTTTGGGCAAGTGCAGAGGATATGGAACCCACACTTGCAGAAAGTCAAATACCCCGCCCCAAGGGGCGGGATATCTGACCTTCGCGGCATTCGCCAAATATCCGCGCGAGCGCGGCTGCTTGGCTCATTGCTCGCGGGAATAAATAATTATGTATGCCGCCGCTATGGACCACACCATAACGGCGGTTTCCGCCTTGATTGGCGTTCATAAATTTTACATATATAAAGTACGGCCTATGCCGTGCTAGAGCGTGTTTGAAAATTCATTCCTACAATTTCCAAACACGCTCTAGGCGTGACCGCTTTAACAGTGCTTTCTGTCATTAGAAATTCCTATATATTGTTTGCTTATGGTATATACTATAAAAAAATAGCAAACATAAAAAAACAGAAAACATACCGCAAAACAGGAAGCCGACATCAAAAGAATATTGTGCATGGCAGCAGGCAATAGCAAGTTTAATTTTAGATTTGCCAAGGGAATGCTAAAAAGCAAAATGAAAAATGCCATAAACATCGGCATAAGCAATTTGCATGCAATCTGTTTTTTTACTAATTCCTTTATCTGCTTATTGCTTTTTCCAACATAAGACATCACCTTAATGCTTTTGGATTCCCGCTTTAATTCCACAATCTGCTGCAAGGACAAAACCGAAAAATATATAACAATAAAAATAAGGCAAAGGCTGATCTGCAAAACTCCCATCCATTGTTGGCTATCTATATTAAATAAATCAGTGCCCGGATGAAGCATAATTACCCCGCAAAAAAACGACATCGCTGAAAATAATAAGCATATGCACAAAGTAATATTAATTACAGCACTTGTTTTTAAACTTGAAGTTATCTGCCCAATCATATAAAGCCGGTTCTTATGATATAGAAAATTGGGCTTTTCCTGCCTTATTGCATATAAATACCCAAATAGCCATTTGTAAAAAATAAAAATCGAACCCAATAAAGGAATTACAATAATTGATATAATTGGGGAAGCAATATATTCGGGTAAAAATACTATTGCGACTAAAAGCCCTGTTAAACATAATAAATCAATCATAAAGGCTATTCCCCATCCTTTATAGGTGCTGCCGTTTCCGCTTTTTTGGTTACGGTCTTTTTCGTAAACCAACTCCCGTATTTGCAATTTATCAATCATGCGCTTTTTACGAAATGCACCAAGGCATTCAGCCAAACAAAAACAGAAAAATGTCTGCAATATACTCCATCCAAAAAGTGACATATTTATTTCATTTTCTTTATGCAATACTGCAATGCAAAGGGCAGCAGATATACCAAACCCAATCAGCACCCCTGCTATAAAGCAGGCAGCCCCTATTATTAGAAACTCGCATAGAAACATATAAGACAATTTACTTTTTTCCATGCCCAGCAGTAAGTAGTTGGCAAATTCTTTTGCACGTTGTTTCAACATGAAGGAATCAATGTATCTGACTAATATCACCAGAAATACAGTTATTAAAATTGGTAAAGAAATTGTTTGGAAACCAACTTGCTTTCCTACAATGGCAATACAGTTGGATACTTCCATAATTGATAATAAAGTTGTCATTGTTGTAATATATAAAAGGTAATTTACGATAGAACGCTTTGCATTACGAATTGATAGTTTAAAGTACATGATTTTCATCCTCCGCAATCCATGCCATCTTTTCCAAAATACTTGAAAAAAAAGCCTGTCTGCTTTCTTGTTTCCGGTTCAGCACTGTTTTTATCTTTCCGTCTTTCATAAACAAAATTTTGTCACAGTAACTGGCTGACAGGATATCATGTGTAACCATTAAAATCGTCGCCCCATAATCATTACGTAGCATAGTAAAAGTATCTAAAAGCTGTTTGGCGGCATTGGAATCTAAAGCTCCTGTTGGCTCGTCAGCAAGTATTATGTCTGGATTTACTGAAACTGCCCTTGCGCAGGCACATCGTTGTCTTTGTCCACCCGATACTTCATAAGGAAATTTATCCAATATGGTGGATATATCAAGCCTTTCCGATAAATTAAGAACAGTTTCTTTAACCTTATTCTTCGGAATTTCCTTTACTGTCAAAGCTAAAGCGATATTCTCGTAAATTGTCAATGTTTCAAGTAAATTATATTCCTGAAAAATAAACCCTAAATGCTCCCTCCGGAACTTTGCTTTATCTATTTCAGATAACCCTACAATGTCCTGTCCATTAATTTCAATCGCCCCATTTGTTGGCGTATCTATCGTTGCAATTAGGTTCAGCAGAGTTGTCTTTCCAGAACCGGATGCTCCCATAATACCCACAAAGCTTCCATATGGAACTTGAAAGCTAACGCTATCTATGGCTAAGGTGGATGTATTTTCTGTGTTATAGATTTTTGAAACATCCCGCACTTCTAATACATTCTTAGCCCCCATGCCGTCTTCTCTTAATTCCCATTCATCATTCCCCAGCCAGCTTGTGATAACTTCCAAAAGTACCTCCTCTGTTTTTTCTTTCAGATTTTCTTCTGGAATACGTTCTCCCGCTAATAATTCATTTAATGTAATCTCCAAAAGACTGCATAAAGGCATAAACAAAGATAAGTCTGGCATAGACCTGCCTGTTTCCCATTTGGATACAGCTTTATCTGTAATTCCCAATTTTTCCCCGAGTTGATTTTGTGTCCATCCTTTTGCCTTCCGGCAACCAGAAATAAATGCTCCTATCTTTATCTGATTCATTACAAATCCTCCTTCCAACAATTTATTCCCTCTTAGATTATTCTATGTTAACAGTATATCAACAACTAGCAGAGCAATCAATCACATTTTCCCTAATCACTTTTCAACACCATCCACAGGAGATTTTTACTCAACAATGGCCCAAAGCTGTAATTTTCACCTTTAAAATTATTTCTCATGGGGCTGATACTCATTTCTTTTACCTTGAGCATTTTTACATCAGTAAACCATTCTTCAAACCATTCGCTTAAGGTTCATCTGTGTCCTTTTGTAATCAAGATTGTTCCTCGCCTGCTGAAAAATACCCCCCTGCCTTTCAGGTATGTATCAGCCGAACACAAAACATATCCTATTGACTTTTCGCTCTTTCCACATTATAATATATTACATTAGTAATATTTTAGGAGGTGTCTGTGAATGAAAGATTTGCCCCAAATCTCAGAAGCTGAATTTGAAGTTATGAAAATTATATGGAAATATGCCCCAATCAGCACAAATGAAATAACGGACCGATTGGTGAAAACTACAACATGGAGTCCTAAAACAATACAGACATTGATAAAACGCTTAGTGACCAAAGGCGTTCTATCATACGAAAAACAAAGCCGGATGTTTGTCTATACGCCATTGGTAGACGAAGCTGAATATATAGGGCAGGAAAGCAACACTTTTCTCAACCGTTTTTATGACGGCAATATTACTGCTATGCTCTCCGCCTATATTAACAATGACAAGCTGTCCGAAGATGAAATTGATGAACTCCGCTCTCTTCTTTCCAAAAATTAAGAAAAGGGGGAAACCGCTGTGGCAGAATTTATGATTCAGTTTTTCATATGCAACATTTTTATCAGCATTATTATCGGAATACTCCTGCTTGCCAAACGTTTGTTAAAAAATAGCCTGACCAGCCGGATGCAGTATAATTTATGGTATTTATTGCTTAGCTTATTGGCCGTTCCCTTTATTCCGGTTCAGCCAATCCGCTTCCTGCAAATTTTCGCATGGTTCGGGAACTTTAAAAATGCATCCTCATCCCCCATTGGAGATATGATCAATGAGACTGCTCCCACAAACCAGTCTGTTACTGCAAATTGGATGAACGATTTCAGTATATCCGTAAGCAGAAGGACGCCTTCCACAATCGGTTTGATACTGTTTATCTTATGGTGCATAGGTATTTTTATCATGATATTGTTAATTACAAAATCAATGCTCCGTTTTCACAATATGAAAAACTCTGCGCTGCCATTGCAGAATCCGGCTGTACGCACACTGTATTATGAATGTTTAGATGAAATGCATATAAAAAAGCCTATTCCTATTTACAGTACGGCATTTTTGAAATCGCCTATCATTGCCGGATTATTGAAACCGTGTATTTATATGCCGATCCATCTGATTTCAGACTATAATGCAAACGATATAAAATATATGCTGATGCACGAGCTTGGGCATTACAAACACAAAGATGCACTGGTAAATTATCTCATGAATATAATCGGCGTCTTATACTGGTTCCATCCGCTTGTATGGTATTCACTGAAAGAAATGAAAAACGACCGGGAGGTCGCCTGTGACACTTCCGTATTAAAACTGCTGGATGAAGGGGACTATGAAGATTACGGAAATACATTGATTAACTTTGCAGAAAAAGTGTCGCTTACGCCATTTCCTTTTTCAACCGGAATCAGCGGAAACATGAAGCAAATGCAAAAACGGATTTTAAATATTGCAAATTATCATCCGGCTTCTTTCCGGAAAACTTTGCATAGCGCCGCCTTATATATCATCATTGCTTTTTTGCTTTTAGGAACTGCCCCGTTCCTGTCTACACAGGCTTCGGAAAATAACCGCTACTATTTTAATGAAGCGAACCATACTGTTACATATATTGACTTAAACGATGTTTTTGAGGGATATAATGGCAGCTTTGTGTTATACGATGCAGCCGAAGATTCATGGCAGATTTATAATAAAGAATATGCCACCGCACGTATATCCCCTGCTTCCACCTTTAAAATATACAGTGCTTTATTCAGTCTGGAATCCGGAATTATATCCCCTGAACAATCGTTGATTCCTTGGAATGGGCAGAACTATATGTATGACCTATGGAACGCTGACCAAACTTTAGAGTCTGCTATGCAAAATTCCGTCACATGGTATTTTCAGGCACTTGACCAGCAATCCAGTTTGCCCTCCATAAAAGAGTATGTTAAGGAAATAGGCTATGGCAACCAGCTTGTTGAAGGCGATATATCCTCTTACTGGATCAATTCGGCACTGAAAATATCGCCTGTTGAACAGGTCGAAATGCTGACAAAATTATATTACAACCAGTTCGGATTTACACCGGAAAACATCAAAGCCGTCAAAGATTCCATCCGTCTTTATTCTATGGATGAAGGCATTCTTTCCGGAAAGACAGGCACGGAAGAAATAGATGGGCTTAATACCTCCGGCTGGTTCATTGGATATGTGGAAAGGGACAATCACACCTACTTCTTTGCCACAAATATCCAAAGCGACAAACTCGCTTCAGGCCCCCTTGCCACAGAACTTACTTTTTCTATCCTATCTGATTTAAACTTATGGAATACCTATCAGGAATGAGGGGCGGACAACTCCTCATTCTTTTCTGAAGGAGAGATACTTTCACGCTTTAGCGTGACAAGGTCTTTCCTATAGAATAAAAAAGAGCGGGCAATTTTTGAAGCTGCCCGCTTAAGAACAAGTGAAAATTTATTGTGCGCTGATATTTTCAACAATAGACATTCTCTGCAATCGCTTTGCTGGTTCTTGAACCGCTAAAAGAGAAGTAAACAGAACAATAGCAATTAATAGAACCCGAAGTTGGCGTACATTCCCAGGTAATGCGAATTATTCCACCCGGTTCTGTATGGTCTAAAGCATTTTTAACAAGATTTCCAATCGCTTCACTTGTCCAGCCCATATCACAAATAATTGTTTGATTTGATGTTCCTTTTACAATTATCTGCTTATTTTCATATGCTGCCCTTGTCTTTAGGGCGGTTCCGATTTTTTTGAAAACTCCCTTACCGTATCGGCATTATCCGGTTCAGTTTCTATAATTTCCTGATACATCATCAATGCTGCTAACGGAGTCTTTAATTGATGTGAAATATCTGAAATTGTGTTTTTCAAAAATTCTTTTGTCTTATGATCTGTTTCGTTTTTTGCTTGCAGCATAGTAGCAAGCTGTTCAACAGCAGCAAATAAATAATAAATATCTCCCTCGCTGTCTTGCGGTAAATGACAAGAGTACTCGTTGTTAATATAACTGTCTATGATTTTTTCTGCCCGCTGGTATAATTTTTTCCTCGTCTGCAAGAAGAAAAAAATCCCAAAACAAAGAACTGCGGTTAAGCCAATACATCCTCCAAACATCATGGACAAAAAATGATATTGGAATTGAGAAAAGTAGGGAAGTTTGAGAAAACCATGCCGCCACCCCCAAGAACAAAACAACATATATGATAATGAAAAGAGAAAAGTTTTTAATCTGCCTGTCACGAAATATGCTCATACGCACACCTCTTTCCATTGATAGCCAAATCCCCGGACTGTGATTAAGTGTTGTGGGTGTGAAGCGTCAGTTTCTACTTTTTCACGAAGCCGCCGGATATAAACCGATAAAGTATTGTCATCAACAAAATTTCCTGTCCCATCCCATAAATCATTTAGAATAATATCCCTTGAAACAATACGGTTCGCACTTCGCACTAACAGACAAAGCAAACGGTATTCCACATATGTCAATTCTAATAATATTCCATTCAATAATACACGGCTTCCTAACAGGTCAATAGAAATATCTCCACATTTCAAAGTATTTGTGTTATCTTGTGCAGATACCCCCGCACGGCGCAATAACGCACGAATACGGGAGCATAGCTCTCCCAATTTAAAGGGTTTTGTAACATAATCATCTCCACCACAGTCTAAGCCCCGTATTACATTGACTTCTTCATCAGACGCAGTAAGGAAGATAATCGGAATTTGTACATTTTGCTTTCTAACTTTTTCGCAAACCTCAAATCCTGTTCCGTCTGGTAGAGTAACGTCAAGAATTAGCAAATCATACCTGCCTATTTCTTTTAAGCATATCATTGCTTCTTCAACTATCGGCTATGCCTATGGCACATCTATGACAGCGGAACTGGCAGTGAAAACGGTAGGGAATGCCTGCCTGAACGTCAGGGATACAAAAGGGATCATCTTACACAGCGGCCTCGGAAGCCAGTATACGAGCCAGGCGTTTGAAGATTGCCTGGGCAGGAAAGAAATAATTGAGAAAATTTTGTGTTCTTTATGAAATCTTCAAAAACATCAGCTATTCTTTTCCCATAATCAAAATGAACCAACCAACGGGTTTGACCCGATTGGGATTGAAGAACTATAGCAGCATTAACGACAGGCGGCTTGTTGCTGACCTTATTATGGTTTTCTCATTGGGAAGGACGGAAAAATTATGAATAAAAACAGAAAAATTTTTATAGTCTTGCTATTTGCTTTTGTTGTATGCTTTTCTCTTGCGGGCTGCTCTTTACAGGAAAAAATCAAGGAATATTCCAGTGATAAAGAGCAATGTTATCTGAATACAGAGAATGTAACACAATTTTCCTATAAGGGAAATGACTATACAATTTTAGAGGATACCGTTTCTAATGGTGGGCTTGGGGAATGGATTGGATATATCCGGCAGCTTGCAGCGGTAGACGAAACAGGAAAAGTATTGCTTCAAGAAAATATGGAAGCCGCTACCTTTCGGACGTTGGCAGATTTAGCAGACAAAGCCCTGGAAGCTGCTTATATTATCCCGTTCTTGAATGTGTACGAAGCCCCCAACGCTGACGATTATTTGATTGTAGATGTAAACGGAGGGTATCACAAAGCTGTTAGAAAAGAAAATGTCAAAGACACAGATACGGTCTTTGACTTTAAGGACATAGAGCAGTCTATGAGTGGCAAGTTTGAAATCAATCCCGAAAATGCAACGCAGCTTCTTTGTGACGGGCTTATTTACCAAGTAACCTCTGATACCGTATCAAATGGTGAATTGGGAAGCTGGATTGATATTCTTGCGGAAAGCGTTACATTCGATACAGAAACGAAACGCCCTTTGTCCAAAGAGGATTTGAACAAAATTGACTGGAACGGAAAAAACGCCAGACAGGGGCGGGAACAATGGTTTTACACAGATGTTTACGAGATTTACGGTACGGATAAAACAGAAGCGGTTGCGGTAAAAATAAATAACCGCTACTATATTGCAGAGCAGAAATGACCGCTTTTCTGCCCTTGCGGATTATGCTATAAATGGCAATCTGGAGCAATTCTTTTTGAAATTCTTTTCTGCCTCCCGTCATTTTCGGTTTTCTCCTATCCACTCCACAGCAAAATCTACCAATGCTCTTTGGCTCATCATGGAAAGAATACCGTTTCCCAATGATACATGATGCACCTGACCTGTCTGCTCAAATGCCTCTCCGATTGCTGAAAAGTCCTCTCCATCTACAGCCAGTGTTTCATAGCCTTTCCATACCCTCTGCCCGTCAACCCGTATGGCACTGCTTTCAATAACTGTATGCTTGCCCGGATACTCAGCCCGTACATCTGCCAAATGCAGGGAAGTATTCTTATCATAGCCAACTCCAATCAACAATACATATCCATCAAGTTCATACAACCTGCCAATAGGTGAACTGTCACCAAAAATATCCGATAAGTCATGATTTTCCGTCAAATATCCCGCATAATGCCCCCTTGCCGCTACCGACCTGGCAGGGTGGTCGCTTCTAAGTGTCCCTGGCCACTGCCGGAACATTTCCGATACAGCCCCCATTGTATTTGTCGGCGTAACCATTTTATCATAAGCAGGTATATTTTCACGTATAACATCCCACCATTCTTCCGGCTCCTGCCAGTAAACCCCTGTCTTTGGATCTAAGTTTTTCCATGACTGTGTTGGCATCATGATAGTTCCTTCTTCGCCAACGCTTTCCAGTAACGCTTCAATAACCGACTGTGCGCCGCCACATACATATCCCAGACTGCTCAGCGATGTATGTACCATAATTGCCTGCCCTTTTTTTACACCCACCTCCTTTAAAGCAGCTTTAATATCATTAGGAATTACCAGTTTTCTCTTTTCCATCTTATTATTCCTCCAATCTATGTTAAAGCAGTTGTAATAATAATAAAATGAACTGTGACAAATTACAAAGGTTAAACGCATAACCCATGCTAAAATTCAGTTGCATTTTTTGTGCAATTTTACATCATACACTGTGCCGCGCTCTATCAGAGTTACAGGAAGCAATATGTTTTTCTCCCTGCATACTCCATCTTTTAACTGTTTTAGCATTTGAAGCGCCAAAGTCGCTCTTTCACTGTAATCCTGTTTTATCGTAGTCAGTGATGGTACAAATTTTTCACATTCCCTTACGTTATCAAACCCGATTACCGACATATCCTCAGGTACGGACAACCCCACACTTTTCAAAAATTGAATAAAATCCATTGCATAATAATCGGATACTGCAAAAACTGCTGAATATTTTTTAATTTCCTCCAAATGTTCTCCGTAAAAAGCAGTACGGGCTTCCTGCTCCATAGGAATAACCATAAGCTCTGCTCTTGGAAGTTCACTTTTTAAGCCCTTAAACCTTTCCAAATCCATGCAGATCTTGTTATCCGATATGCAAAGCACATCCCTGTGCCCCCTATTTTTCAGATAATGCCCAGCCTGTACTCCACCGTCAAAATGGTTGACCTCAATATTTACAAGATTCCCAGAACTTTCCATGTATCCATCGTAAACTACAAAAGGAATATGCATCTGTTCCCTCAGTTTCTTATAATCCTGTTCACAGAAACCAATCAACACCATGCCTTCCATGTTCCACATAGAAGCAAACTTAGGAATTTCACTCCATTTTCCGGTTACTTTGATCATAAGGAATTTATCTGCCTTCTCTATCTCCTTTGCCAGTGCATTCACCGATGCAGAAATAAATTGGTCTTCCAACGTATGCCCCTCATATTTCTCATGGTCATTGATAACCACCCCGACAATTTTAGAATCATTCTGCGCCAAAAGTATCCCTGCCATATTCGGAATATACTGACGCTTTTCCAAAAGCTCCTGTACACGCTTGACTGTTTCGTCCGATATTTTCTTTGTTTTTCCGTGAATCACATTCGATACAGTAGCGGTGCTCAAGCCTAATTCCTCAGCAATATCAGCAATCCTTATCCTTCCGTTTTCCATACACATCAATCCTCTCTTTATGACTATAGGCACTATAATTTTCTGAAATATATTACTCACCGCTTCTGTCAGGAACATTTTTCATGATTTTCTGAACATCGGAAAACAAGGCGATTAGCTTTTGAATTTCTATGTCCTCTGAGCCTAAATAATAATAAATGAATGTCCCCTCTTTGCATGCCTTAACAATACCTGCATTTTTTGATATCTGTATGTGATGTGAAACGGCTGGACGCGATAGGTTTGTTTTTTCTGATATATCCATAAAGAAAATCAAGACAGATATTCATTAGCGATTATAATTTGACACAAGCTTAATCGCAATTTCCTTTGCCAACGGACTGGATACGTTCATACCATCTGTCCTTCCAAGACGCACGCAAAAATATAGATTCCCCTCTGCGGTTTCTGCAAATCCAGTAAACCATGCGTCAACAACCATGCCATCTGCCTTGCCCATCCCTGTTTTCCCATAGACCGAAATATCTGTCCGATTCTGCTCTGTTACCAGCATGACCTGTTTCAGTTCATTTTGTGTTTCTTCTGAATATTCCGAATTTTCGCCAAAGATGCGTTCCATTACCTCCGTCTGTTCTTTGGGAGAAATCAATAAAGACGATTCAAGCCAAAAGCCCGTTAAAGCCCGGTTATTATTGTTTGTATTCAACCGCCCCTCCCAATCAGAAATATCACAATTGCCATACTGAAGCTTTTCCAATTCCTCCTGCATCCTGTCCTGCCCAATATCATCTATGAGCTGCCTGTAATACCACACGCAGGAAGTACGGAATGCTTCACTGAAATCAATATCCCTGTTCCAGTCCTCATTCCAGAATATTTCGCCGCTCCATGTCCGGGTGGAATCCCCTGGCTCAAGGATTCTATGTTCCAACGCAGTCAGGGAAGATATAATCTTAAAAGTGGAACAAGGCGACCGTCTGGTTTCTGCAAGCTCGTCATTATAGATTGTATACCTCCTGTTAGAAGCATCATATATCACCGCTGTTCCGTTCAGTCCGTTAAAATATTCCGACCAGTCTGCGTGGGCAATCTCCGGCTCCGTTTCCATGTCTTCCGTATCATCTTCCGTTTCCTTTGTATTTTCCTCTAACGAAACATTGCCTGATTCCATTTCCTTCCGCTCTTTTTTTTCGTCCTCCATTTCTTCTTTCACATCTTCCACAACAATCCTTTCTTCTGTACTGCTTTTTTTCGAACAGCCCGTTAAAAGAACTGCGCATACAAATATCCAATATCCCAATTTAAAATAGTTGTTCCTCTTTTTCATAATTACCTCCGCTTTCTTCTGATATTTTTCTTTTTCCATTTGCTTCCAAATCTGTTTTTACTTCGATACTTTTCTGTTGAAACTGTAAGAATAATTCCCACAGCAAAAATACCAACTCCGTTGCATCCGCACGGTAAAAGTCGTCCAATTGAACCACGGAGTTCTCAACTAATGCTGTATAGACATCATAAATCGGGATACGGATATCTGGTGTATCCGAAATGTGCGTCTTATCAAAGCTCTTTGTATTGATTAAGTTCTTCCTGTTACGGTATACACATAATCACCATTCGCTCGTTCAAATGATAGAATCTGCCTTCTTTTCCTGATAACATCATTTCTTTCTCAAACCTCTCTAAAGAAATCCTTCACAAAATAACTTTTCATTTTAAATATTACACAACTAAGATTCACGAGCAAAAAAATTTGCTCATATGTCAGAGCAACAACATAAATATTATATCAGTAAGATTTATATGTCAAGCCCAAAAATATGTATCGGCAAAAGGGAAATTGTCTGATATAAAGTCCCCTTTTGCCTCTTTCTTAATATGCCGGAACCCGTTATGTAGAGAAAACATTTATGTAAAGAGAATGGGTAAATCTTTCATAATACTGAGAGATTTACCCATTTTTATATATCAAAACTTTACATAACACATAGGCAGTTCATCTCCTGACGATATACTTGGCACAGGAGGTGTTCAAAATGGAAAATAAAAAAATCACGAACCTTGAGGAACTAATCAACCAAACAAAACAGAACCTAAAAGACACAGGATACAGCTCCACGTCCCTCTGCGTGCATGGGAAAATATGGAAGGAGCTTTCTGAATATCTTTCCTCAAAAGGGATTGCGTCCTATGCGCCAGTAAATGGTCTGGATTACCTGCATTACAAAATCAATTATCCAGAAATCCTTGAAAGAACCCTTACGCATGACGAACGGGATTTCATTAGAGCCATCCGTTTCCTTAACGAATATCAGGAAAACGGCGCAATCCCTTCAGCCCTTCCACGCAGGCGTATCATATGGGACAGCGAAACCGAAAGCCTGCGGGAAGAGTTTGAAGTTTTCTGCCAGGAAAATCTGAACAGCAGGTCAACTGTAAAATCACGGTTGTATGCCGCAAGCCGTTTTATGCAGGCTGTCCTTATTGACAAACAGGTAAAAATCGATGAAATCAATGCTAAAACCATATCGGAGTACGCCGCTGGATTATGCGGCTACTCAAAAGCCACTGCAACCGTCCATTTGGCAGGGCTGCGTTTTTTCTTCCGCTTTCTTTATAAAAAAGGATATGTTAAGGCAGATGTTTCTCCCCTTGTGCCATGGCTACAGGCTTTATCCGTGAAAAGCAGGGGCTTGGAAACAAATACATATGCGAGATGCGGAATTTATGGCACTTTGACAAGTTTGTGAAAGAAAATGGCTTTCAGGAAAATACCATTACAAAAGAAATATTTGAAGCATGGACTTCCAAACGTATTTATGAAAGGGATAAAACCTGCGAAAACCGACGGAACACTTTCAGGCAGCTCTGCCAGTACATTGTAAGGTCTGGCGGGGACGCTTATGTGCCGCCCGCTATGGCGTGGGCATACCGCCCGCACATATTTACAAACGAGGAATTACGGAAATTTCTTGATGCAGCCCGTGAAATGGAACGCTCCAAAAAAAGGCAGAAAGTTTTCTATATGCTTTTTTCCCTGCTCATATGCACGGGGATACGGCTCGGGGAAGCATTGAGCCTGGAAAAAAGCGATATATCTTTCTACAATGGCCATGCCGTAATCCTTATAAGGGGAGCTAAATTCAATAAAGAGAGAAAAATACCACTGGCAGAAGAAATGACAGCCCAATTCAAAGAATACCTTGAAGAAACCGCCCTGCTTTTTCCAGACAGCACGGCGGTGTTTCCTGCCGGGCACGGGCAGGCGTATTCAGAACACGAAGTATATGTCATTCCGCAAAGTGCTCTGGAAAGCAGGAATCTCCCATGGAGGCGCGGGGAAAGGGCCGAGGGTGAATGATTTCAGGCACACATTCGCAGTAAAGTCACTCCGCAAACTTGTCCTAAATGGAGAAAACATCATGGCAGTAATGCCGCTGCTTTGCCAGTATCTCGGTCATAAAAATACATCGTCCACACAAACATACCTACAGTTTACAGCAGATATGTTCCCTCATGTAATAACTGCTGTAGAATCATCTTTTGGGGAAATCGTCCCCAGAATGGAGGAAGAATGAAAAAACCAACCGACTTTTCAAGAATCTTAGCAGCCTACTTAACAACTTACCTGCCTTCACTGCGGAATGTGACAGGGAACACGGTTTCTTCATACTGTGACACGTTCCCCCTTCTGCTCACATTCTGCCGTGATGTTTACGGGTTAAAAGCAGAGAGCCTGGGCATATCTGACTTTTCGCCCGGTATGATACAGGATTTCCTTTCATGGCTGAAAAATGAACGGGGAAACAGTATCTCCACGCGCAACCAAAGACTGGCGGCAATACGGGCTTTTTTCAGATATGCGGAGGCAGAAAGCCCTGAAAATATGCTGCTGTGCCAAAAAATCATACAGATACCCTTTTCAAAACGTGAAAAGCCTGTCATGAATTACCTGTCCATTAACCGCCGACGTAAAGTTGTTTTCCCTGTCGGGGCGTCTGGGTGTATGTACTGGTCTACGGATATGTGGAACATTGTCACAAGCTGAATAAACAGCCGAAAGTTCGGATACTGCCCTTCTTTTTCAATAGACTGCAAATGCCTTGCCGAAATGCCAAGTTCCTCAGCTAATTCTTCCCTTGTAATTCTTTGCTTCTCACGGGCTTTTTGGATTGCCTGTCCTAATTCCAGAAAGTCAAAGTTTTCTGCGGCTTCGCTCATTTTTTCACCACCTGTACTAATAGATTTTATGCTATACATTGTACAGAAGTGAAAGTTCTACTTAAACGATGTGAAATCTCTGCAAACTAGAGATTATATTTCTATATATGAGAAGAAAAAATTCATATATGTAATATTAATATTTAAAATTTTCTCTCCCAAATTACTACTTAAAAAGAGCTAATAGACAGTTATCATTTAACATATTGGCGGTATGTATCCGAGTTGAATGGCTTTTGTTACGGCTTCTACAACAGAGGAAACATCTAACTTTTCAAAAATGTGCTGCAAGTGATTAGAAAGTGTCCTCTCACTCATATATAGCTCATCAGCGACACATTTCCGTTTTTTACCGCTACTAATAAGCTGTAATATCTTCTTTTCCATACTTGTTAAATCTTCAATCATTATTTCAGTACTTTCGGATGGAAAGCAAGTGTTTCCACGAGAAACATGAATTAGCGAAGAAATTAAATCATCAGGGCTGATATTTTTGTTAAGGAAGCCACTGATACCGATTTTCTTTGCTTCGTGTCTATATACAGGCAGGTCATATCCTGTAAGAACAATTACCTTCACCATAGGACTTGATTTCAGTAGATTTGATGCTATTTCCAGTCCATCCGTATCGCTTAAATTGCCGAGGTTAATATCCATTAAAATAATATCTATGTTTTTATCGCAAACCATTTGCCATATGCCTTGAATGTCCTGTGTTGAATAGAAATGCTCAATTTCATTATACCCATCTAAAGCAACTGAAAGACTTTTGGCGAAAAGCGTATGGTCATCAACTAACAAAATATTGATAAGAAACATCCCCTTTCATTGGTAGTGTGATTTGTATGCAAATGCCATGTGGCGAGTTATCCGAAATAGTTATTGAGCCGCTCATATTATTTACTTGCTCGGTAATAGAAGCAATGCCTTTATGTTTCGATTTGTCAATAGAAAGCAAACTGTCTGAGGTGGCGTTTCCATCATCGCTGACACATAATTCAATAATGCCGTTTTCATGCGTGAGCATCACCCAAGCTCGATTGCCTTCTGAATGCTTAAAAATATTAGTGAGAAGCTCCTTGAGTAACCGATATATCAGTACATTATATGGCTCGACTAAAAATAAGGTATCAGAACAATCAAAAGATACCACAATATTTCGTTGCGGAAAAGACTGCGAAATAGCTTCAACCAGATTTTGATAATTTTCTTTGACAGTTAAGTTTTTCAAAATAACAGGATGGTAATCCTGCATTTGTTCACGGATATGCGTGTTCAAATTATCAAGTGTTTCAATAATAATGTCCTGTATATCTGGACGATGAGCCTTCGCCATCATATTTTTAATTGAGAGAAGGTCTTGAAGTACATCATCATGAAGAAAATTTGCAAATTCTGTTTTTAACAGTTCCTCTTGCTGCAACTGTCGCAAAGCCAACTTATATTTACTTTCTTTAATAATTCTGCTTTTACCATGCATTAGACTTTCCCCCAAAACAATATTGCAGATGTAGACAAAAGCAAATACCGTATTTATCGCAACAAACAGTTCTTTATCACCACCACCTATAAACATAACTATCAGCACAAGAGTAAAAAATGACAGGCAAAGGACTAGTGCTGTCTGTCTTTTATTGAATACAGTAGAAAGCGGATAACTGTCTTGTCCTTTAATTACTATACCATGAATGCTCATAAGAAACAGAAGCATGGGAATATATATTCCAAAATTTGCAATGTGATTTTTTACATTGACTGTAGCGATACAATACGTAATGAAGAACATTGTAATAACTATAACGGAAAATAGAATAGACTTCCATTCGCTCTTTAAGACAAATGCAACTCTTTTTCGGTGATAAGTCAAAACAAAGAAAAAGGATAACCATCCCGCCAAAAACTGTATTCCATACAAACAGGCGAATGCCCTGTCCGATATGGCAATACCAACAAGAGAGCCGACACAGGTTACAAAAAGCAAAAGATTAGTTGCCTTTCTAAATTTATATCCGCTTCCTTGAAACAAAAACATCAGGATAAATTTAATGGATAAATAACATATGATAGGGTGTAGTGCAGTAAGGATGACCTGTTCAACTCGTCCTTCTTCAAAGGACAACAGCAGATACCAACTATCTAAAGCCAATAATCCGCAAAACAAATTCATTACTTTGCTTTCTCTGATATTGCAGGAGCTGATGTAGGTAACATCAATCAGCATCAAACTGGATATAAGAAGTGGAACACCGCTACCTATGGCAGTCTGTTTCTCGTTTATATTCCAACTTATATAAAAGATAATCAAAAGGTAATTCGTTAGGAATAGTGATTTTGATACCATGTCTTTCATTTTTATCACTCCCGTATGAGTTTTCTGTATTGTACCATATTTTCATGCTAAGATAAAGAGTACCAAGCTGCCGACACTCTGCCGACAGCTTGGTCATGGTTAATCCTTTAGTACTGTTTTATAACAAGTATGGACTGTAATGAAGTAATATATGAAATATATTGAAGCTGTCAGAGCTATCGCAATCATAGTAGGGAAATAAAGAGTAATCGTATTTCCAAGCAAATCCTGCATGAGCCCTGTTTTATAAACAATCGTTGCGAATATACAGTCTATCAACCCGAAAAGGAATGGAATGCTGAAAAAGGTTAAAACCTGTTTTCTGAGAATCCTCTTTAGCTTTCTGTTTGAGTATCCCATTTTACTGAGTATTTCATAATCTGCTTTTGAATCCGAAACCGCAGAAATATTATTAAAATATAAGATACTGCCTGTTGCAATGAAAAACAGTACAACCAAAAATCCAATCAAAAGGAAAGTTGAGCTGCTTGCCGACATAATCTCATTCACTCTATGGGAATGTCCCTGTAAATATGGGCTATTACTAAGCAGATTGCTCATGTCCTCGAACAAATTCTCGTTATCTCCGATGCCCTCGCCATTTATGCTCACAATACTGTTTTCTAAAACTGTACCAGATTTTATCTGTTCATAAACATTATCACTTACAATCATTGTACCTATGCTGTTTGCAAAGGAAATAGGATTGTTCAGTGTTGTTGCTTTTACAGTAAGTGGTATGCTGCCGTCATTGATATTCAAGGAATAGATGCTGCCAGTTTCATTACTCCCATCAGCATTGGGCTGATATTTTACCAAAATGCACTCGTCATCCTGCAATACCGATAGCTTAGCTACAATATCATTTCTCCTTTGAGCCTGTAACAAAGAGACATATTGCGAATATGAGATGCACTCAAAACCCGCTTCTCGAAATATATTTTCATTGTCAGCACTGCCTTTTGAAGTTCCCACGCTATACTCCATAGGGAGTTTTTCGGCAGATGCAGTCACCTTATAAATATCAGTTTGAATATAAGTTACGGAATCATCGGGTGCATATTGGCTAACAAGCAATTTTGCATTGTTTAACTGTCCTTCTTCCTCAATTCTAAATTCCAACTCAGAGGGAGCTATCCGAGCAACTGCAGCAATAGGATAGAAAAGCGATAGTGCCATTACACTTGAAACAGTCAATGTCGCTGCTGATAAAAGCGTAAGCATTATTAAAGTCTTAGCATTAGAGCGTATGCGATAAACAAAATTAGGAGCCGTCACAATCTTTGTTTCGGTATAAAATGTTTTCTTATGCTGCTTGCTTTTCTGCACAGCAAACGGGAGAAAAGAAGCAATGAACAGGACAGTTCCCACTACGATTAACACGGCAGTCAACAGCCCTGTCTGGTAAAACCCAACAGTAAACCATAAGGAATCAGAGCCACGGAAAATATCCAATGCCAGTCCATATCCGACAATGATTAGAATAAAGCCGAATATAGCAGGTGCTTTTTTGAATTTCATTCTTTTCTCCGCACTTTTTTCAAACCGAACCAAATCCATGAGCGAAGTTCTGAAAAGAAAGAAAGCATTTGATATAGCCATTACACACATTATCAAAAAAATAAAAATGACAGTGTTTTTAATAGCATTTAAATTAAAAAAATGGATTTCCGCATTATCTATTGACAAATTCAAAAGAGCTGTTGTCCCATATACAATGCCCTTATGCATAATAGCTCCCAATACCAAGCCTACGATAAGAGAGCCGCAACCGATTAAAATATTTTCAGATACAAGCAGAGAAAGCATCTTTGATTTTCTATAACCTAACAATGCATAAATCCCGAGTTCCTTAGTACGGCGTCTCAAAAAGAAGCGATTTGAATATGACATATAAAAAATCACAAAGGCTACCAGAAATACAGAAATGACATTGCACATGGATTCTACTCGACCATCCCCCGATATTTTCTCAAGCATTACGCTGTTCATTGAAAATGATGTAAACGCAAAGTAGACCGTAATAACAAGGGATACAGACAGCAGATAAAGAGCATAAAATGAAAAATTTTTCCTTAAATTCTTAAATGCCATAGATAAATTATTCATTGTTTTCCCCCCCCCTTATCGTTCAGTATCTAATCTGGCAACTTCCGCAGCAATAGCTTCATAGAAGTCACGCCTGTTACTGCCATATTTGGCAAGTTCCTTGATAATACAGCCGTCCTTAAAAATAAGAATGCGGCTTGCAAAGCTCGCTGCATAAGCGTCATGCGTAACCATCAATATGGTGGTATGCAGTTCTTGGTTGGCTTCATACAAAGTATTCAACAGTTCCGTAGCTGAGCTTGAATCTAACGCTCCCGTTGGCTCGTCTGCAAACAATATACTTGGCTGCTTTACAATCGCCCTTGCTGCGGATGCCCTTTGCCGCTGTCCGCCAGACAATTCATGGGGATATTTGCCCAACTGCGATGCTATGCCAAATCTTTCTGCCAGACTTCTCACCATATTTTCGATTTTTTTAGGCGGAAGTTTCTGGAGGGTAAGAGGAACGGATATATTCTCACGGATAGTAAGGCTGTCAAGCAGAAAATACTCTTGAAAAATAAATCCTAAATTGTCTTTGCGAAAATCGGCAGCACTTGTATGGTTGAGATTTTTCAAGTTCACGCCGTTAATCCAGATATCTCCGCTTGTAGGAGTATCTATCGTGGAAAGAACATTGAGCAAAGTGGTCTTTCCAGAGCCAGATGCCCCCATAATGCCAATAAATTCACCCTCGGCAATACGAAAGGATACCTTGTTTAAACTGGGATGTCCCGCTTTTCCATAGATTTTTGTTACTTCTTTTGCTTCCAATAATGTACTCATAGCAAATCTCCTTTTCATTTTGATATCCACATTCTACTCTTGTTAATGAAAAAGTGAATGAGTAAATCAAGCAATTTTTTTGCGTGATTTACTCATTCAAAAGAAAGCACAGGCTACTATTATCAATAATGTATATTTCTATTGGAAGAAGGAAACCTAATGGATTACGAGAATTGGGTGTTCCACGATGTTACGCCTATTTATCTGCAACTTTGCAACAAAATGTTGTATAAAATTCTTTGCGGAAATCTTTGTTCAGGGGAATCTATCCCGTCTATCCGTGAAATGGCAAAATTGTTACATATAAACCCGAATACTGTTGCGAAGTCTTATAAAAGGTTAAAGCAGGAACAACTTATCACTTGCTCAAGAAGCGGTAAATTCACTGTTACGCAAGATGCTAAGCATATACAAGATAAAAAGCAAGAAACTGTCAAGATACTTTGTTGCTCATATATGAGTAACATGTTTGAGTTGGGATTTAATAAATCTGAAGCTGTCGAACTTATGAAATCATTTTGTGAACATATAAAGTGTCACGATTGATGCTTACAAAATGGTTTTACCGTCCATCGCAAATTCACTACCACATACCGTGGCATCATAGATTTTCTAAAAATCCGATAGTATAATTGGATGCAGATAGGAGGTGACACTTTGAAAGTCGGGATAAACATAGACCGTTCCGTAGAGGAAGTGGAGGTTCTAATTACAGCACAGGAACAAAGCAGAACGGTCAATGCTCTTTATGAACATATTGTAGAGTTTGATAAAAAGAGCCTTGAAACATTAACAGCATACAGAGATGATATAGCTAAGATTGTAAATGTGACTGATGTTTTCCGAATATATATGGGAAATCAAAAGGTCTACATTCAAACACATCAAGGCGAGTATGCAATACGGTATAGATTGTATGAATTGGAAGCGGCTCTCGACAAAAAACAGTTTCTCCGCATCTCTAATTCAGAAATCATTAATGTCAAAAAAATTCGGGATATTGATTTAAGCCTAATAGGAAGGATTTGTATTCGCTTTGAAGATAATACACAAACCTATGTTTCGAGAAGATATATCCCAAAAATCAAAAAATCTTTAGGAATATGAGGTGATACTTTGAAAAAGAAAGCATTGAAGTTTGGAACAGTAGGTTTTCTGCTTGGGTGTTTTGCATATTTGCTGTTTTCAATCGTAATTTCATTGCGGATGAACACAGGAGATTTCTATTTTGCTCTTCCTGCTTTAACAAACAATTACAGCAATGAATTATTTGCGACCATTGCTCAGATTACCGCATTTACTTGGCTTGGATTAGCCTGCGGTATTGCTTATCTGTTTAGCGAGAATGTTGAACTTGAGCCATTAAAACAAGAAGTAGGCTATTTAGTTTCGCTAACTGTTGGAATTTTGCCATTAGCATGGGTAGGACAATGGTTTGAGCATATTTTTATAGGCATATTCAGCTATATAATCATTGTTGCTATTGTTTCGCTCCTTTCTTGACAGCAAGCATACGGCGCTTATATCCAACCGTTCTTTTATCCGTTTCCTTTGCTTCATTGATTCTGTTCTTTTTATTTTCGGTGGAGAGAAGGATACTGTTGGCCGGGAGAAAAGTGCTTCCATCTGACCAGCCTAATGTAAGCATGCGAAAACCAAATTTATAACAATGTTTTGCATGGTCATATACCTTTGCAAGAAGTTCCGCTTTTTTGGAACGGTTACGTTCAAACATGGAATCGTCAATGATCAGTACGTTGACACGGTCTGCTGAATCAAGTGGAGCAATGGCATCCCTAATGATTCGGCTGGATAAAACCGTTGTGAACCGAACCCAGTTGATCTGGAGCATTTTCATAAAACGATAAACCGTATCTTTTGCAAAATCCGGTGAGTCTTTTCCAATCAGCAGGTTCATATACATACTTCTGTTTGAAAATATCAAAAGAAACAGATACTGAAAAATCAGTGCTGCAGAAATTCCCTTCTTTTTGTAGGCATTAGCAGTTTTCAATGCAGAAGAAAGATGAAACCGTGTAAAAAATCTTCTGATAGATTTCGAAATCTGGTTATCATTTTGATTGTCTTGTGTTATACTTTTATTCATAGCATGAGCCTCCGGATATATGATTGTTTCTGAACAACTCAATTATATCAAAACCAGACGGTTTCATGCTATTTTTATGCCAGTTATTATTGAATTTTCAAGGTGCATAGGTACTTATTCAAGTGCGAAGTTTGAGTATATTAGTAGATTCCTGCTATAATGACCTTGGCTTCACAGTAGGGGACAAAATTATGATTCTGACGGAGGCTCAGACCACATGGACGATGAATATCATAATCGGAGCATTGATGTATCTGGTGCAGTCCTATCATGAGTATTTTGAACGCAGGAACGATAATCTTTACGGCAGTAAAAAAGTAAAGTTGCCTAAAGCCGAATTATATGTGATATTCACCGGAAAACGGGTAAGCAAACCCGAATATGTCTCCCTTTCAGAAGAATTTTGGGGCGGGGAAAAATGCGCTATTGATGTAAAGGTGAAAATGATATACGATGGCAAGGACAATGATATTATCAGCCAGTATGTCGCCTTTACAAAAGTATATGACGAGCAGGTGAAATTATATGGACGAACCAGGGAAGCAGTTACCAATACCATCAACATCTGTAAAGACAGGGATGTTCTGAAAGAATATTTATCGAGCAGGGAAAAGGAGGTTGTTGACATGATGATGACATTGTTTGATGAAGAACAGGTTCTGCGTGCTTATGTGGAGAGTGAGAAAGAAGAAGCCGCAAAAAAAGCAGCTATGATTTCAGCGATTGAGATGTGCCAAGAAATAGGTTTGCCTGTTTCAGAAACCATAAAAAAGGTTGCAGGCAAATATAAACTTGAAGAAAACGATGCAGAAGCGTGGGTTCAGAAATATTGGAAATGAGAAATAAACAGGAAATAGTTCCAATAAATTATCTTCAGGATATTTAATCTCCATAAAATGTATATAAAATGAGTAAATCAAAAGATATAGATTTTATAGCATATGCTTTGTAACCTATCTTTTAGGTGACTGTAACAGAACTCTTGGAAAGCATCTCTCACTTGAAATGGGGTTAGACTGTAAAAATAGGGCATTTTGTCTATGAATTCTTGTATTATTATGGAGATAAAGTGTGGGCTGGATCTATGTCAATACTTTAGACAAAAAAAGTCGAAAGGTTATGCTGCTTTTTTAAGTTCCTCATCCTCCTTTTGTTGGGGTGTCATATAACCAATAGCACTGTGTATTCTTTTACGGTTATACCAGCCCTCTATGTATTCAAAGATTGCTCTGCGGGCTTCCGCTGAATCCTGATAGGTATGGAGATAGATTTCTTCCTTTTTCAGCACGGAATGGAATGACTCAATACAGGCATTGTCATATGGATTTCCCTTACGGCTGAAAGAATGTAGGATTCCCCTGCTGGCCAAGTAGTTTTCAAATACCTGGCCTGTGTACTGGCTTCCAAGGTCGCTGTGCAAGATAATCCCCTCTGTATCCGCGACATTCAGGCACGCATTCTTTACTGCCTGGACTGCCAGTTCCGCCGTCATAGATGTTCCATAGGCATACCCGATGATCTTGCGGCTGCATAGATCCATAACAGACGCCAGATAGGTCCATCCTTCTTTCTGAACATGGATGTAAGTAATGTCCGTACACCATTTTTGGTTGATGGTCTCCGTTTCAAAATCACGCTTCAAAATATTTACCTTATTATCTGGAATGCTGCCATGATTGGCACGGTGGTTGTACTTCCTTACTACAACAGAGCACAGCCCCTGCTCTGCCATATGCCTCTGCACCCGCTTGACACTGCAAGGTGTACCATTACCATTCAGTATGCGGCATATTTTGACAGCCCCATATCTCTGTTTTGAGTCCTCATATGCCTGTTTCACTTTCCGGCCGAATTCTTCAAACTCCTTTTGCTTATTTGAAGGTACACGAACCAGGGCCTTGTAATAAGTACTCCTTGGGAATTTCAAGGCACTACAAAGCTGGGATACAGAGTAATCGGCCAGGTTGTTCTGGATAAAAGTCACAATTTCGGCTGTTGTTCTTTTGCGAATATGGCGGTCGCTTTTTTTAATATTTCATTCTCAGTCTTAAGACGCTGGTTCTCTTTCTGGAGAGCCTTATACTCCCTGAGGGTAACCGTTTCCTCCCCCGATACTTTGATTGGGGAAAGCTGCTTTACCCACCCACTGATAGTACTCCGATTTACGCCATATTCACGCTCCAGTTGTGGATACGAGGTTCCTCCGGCATTGTACAGATCCACGATCTGCTGTTTATATTCCAGAGTGTAAGATTTTTGGTTTTTTGCCATTTTGAACATCTCCTTTGCTCTTTCACTTGATAGTATAAGTTGTTCAACTTTTTCTGTCCACACTTATATACTAACACCATCATTGACGAGGGAAACGGTGATGATGGGCTTGACGGTCGCGCCGGTGATGGCCTGCCGGATAAACTCGGACTGGCTCATGCCGTATGCGGTCAGGCGCTCCATAAAGTCGGCGTGTTCTTCCTCGGTGACACGGGTCTTGATGATGCGGTCGCGGTGGGGCGTGTTGTAGCGTTTGGACAATAAACTTTTACCCCCTGTTTCAAAATTCCCGTTTGGGTATAATTCGCCCATTATACACTTTTCAAGTTTTCCATATTCAGTTGTCATGGGCGGTCTGTTACGCGACTGGAAGGGAACATCAGGCTTGGAAAACACAATGCACCCAGGCGGTCAAGACCGTCTGGGTGCAAGGGATTTTTTCAATATTCACTTCTTACATCGCTCATCGTCAAGACTATTATAGGACGAACGAAAAGCATTGTCAATGCGTTTTGGTGTCTACTTTTGTCGTATCCCTTTCTGACCCGATAGAACAGTGCAGACGCAAAGCGGGTGTACTGTTCCGGCGGGTGCGCCGCTCTGCGGCGATTGCGGAAACGGCCTCCGATTTCCGCCCGGTCAGGCGAGATCGCAACGGGCGAGGCTGACGGATTTTTGTGGCGCGGCTGCGCCACAACACCGGCGCGAAGCGCCGGTTAAAGGCGGGTTTGGGGTGGCAACCCCAACAAGTAGCAGACCAGGGGAACAAATGAGCGGAGCGAAATTTGGGCCACGGGTCGATACTTGCTCTCACGTTACAGGAAGGCACCGACAAACTGGAATCTGTAAGCAACCTTTATATGAATATGTTTTTTGACAGGCTCACCACATACCAGATCCAAACTCCTCAATCATGGTACTCCAAAAGCCGTTCATATCTTCAACTGCCTTGGAGTCAATCTTTTCAATCTGCTGCCGAAGCATCGTTCCCGCTTTCTCTAATCTTTCATAGCCTTTCTCGTCAAATACATCATCGGGATTGGGGGTGGTTTCTAAAGCTATTGTATATAGTCTCATGATTTCCATAAACTTTGGAAAATCAGTAGCACAGTAATCTACCAAATTATCCTGCCGCAAATCCAAGGTGTTGTAATCATCTAGCTTTGCCGCCGTATCGTTGGAATCCAATTCAGCAATATAAACTGGGCCATCTATCATCACAATAAGGAGAAACCCACCGCCCATAGGCCAGCGATCCTCCGCAACAGTCACAAATGGGCGCAATGATCCTACTGTTCCAATCCATAAATCATCAGAACCTAAAAAAACATACTCCCCTATTTTTGTTCCCGAAGGAGGCAAATGCTCTCTAACCATTTGCAGCGTCTTTTTGGCGATTTCCATGTCATACCTCCATCTGTTCATCAATATCTGCTGATAGTTCCATTGCCGGTTCTGACGCTTCCGATTTATCGGTTTGTTCTGAAAAGTATAGCATAATAGGAACCGGCTTTCAAGAGACATATTTCTTAATTCGGCATAGCGGGGCGGCTGTCAATTCGACAAAGTTTTCCTATGATACTTTACCGCACATGAGCATTCGCGCCCGGGTTATCATTTCCATAACCCTCAAGTAAGTTAATCACGCCCCATACTGCCACGCCTGCGCCGATGGCTGTGACAACCGTTTTCAATCCTGTAAACACCGAATAAAGTGATATTTACAGCGGAATTGTTCTGTAAATTGGGATTTTTATTTAAGAATTGTTATTTCCCCGCCCCATCCGACAGACTGCCGATGAAACGGTAATGAATTTCGATAGACTGGACTTTCTCACCGTCAACCTTGCGGACATCGCCCACATAGATTTTAGTAATCAGTTCCCTTATGATGCCTGCCGTCAGTTCCTGCAGGTCATTGTACTGGCGGATCAGCGCAACCCACTTTTCAGCGTTCTGTGCTGTTTCCCTCCGTTCGCTGTTTTCTTCCTCGAACAGCGCAAGCTGTGCTTTCAGTTCCCCCTGTTCCTTCCGGTACTTTGGCAGGAGTAAGTCAATCTCGTCCGCCCCTGCCTTGCCTAAAGCATAATCCTCATAGAGTTTGGCAATGACTTTCTCGACCTCCCCCAGACGCTTTTCAAGGGAAAACTTTTTCTCAATAACTGTGCCAGCGTCAGTCTTGTTCTTGTTTTCATGCTCCATAACTTTGTCAAGGACTGCCTTCTCGTCCTTCAGCGCCAGCTTTGCCCACTCCCGTATGTCCTTTAAGACTGCATCATGCAAATCCTGTTCGTAGATACGGTGCGGCGTGCATCCCTGCCTGCCAATCTTTCGGTATTCCATGCAGGAGCCTACATAAATCTTCTCCGCCCTCTCCGGCACAAAGGATATGCGCCGGTTGCAGGTATCGCAGAATACCATTCCCGAAAAGATGCTCGCTTTCCCTGTCCGCTTGCGTGACCTTGTGGGATTGGCGAAACTTTCCTGCACCCTCTCCCACAGCTCCCTCTCCACAATCGGCTCAAACACGTCCTCGACAACCACCCATTCCTCCCTCGGTCTTACAAAGGATTTGCCGACTTTGAAGATGTGTGTCTGCCTCTGCGCCACAAGGTTTCCGATATAGACCTCATGCTGGAGAATGGAACGCACCGTTGTGTCAAACCAGCGGTAGTTTGCCGCATTCCCCTCGCCCTTGTAGCCCTGCCATGCCCTCTCGCCCCGTACATGGTGCCAGTATGCCGGAATCGGTATCTTTTCCGCCCTCAGATAGTTGGCGATTGCTGCCGGCCCCCTGCCCGATGCGGACAGTTCGTACATCTTGATGACAATCGGCGCTGTTTCCTCGTCACGCAGCAGCATATGGCTGTCGGCAGGCGATTTCCTGTAGCCGAACGGCGGCACTGTGCTGTGGTAGATGCCCGCCCTTGCCTTAGTGGTAAGGGTGCTGCGGATTTTCTTGGATATGTCACGGGCATAAAAATCATTAAATAAGTTCTTGAATGGAGCCATTTCGTTATATCCAGTGCTTGTGTCGATACCGTCGCTGATTGCTATGTAGCGTACCCTCTTGCTGGGGAAATACATATCAGTGTAATACCCTGTCTGCAAATAGTCACGCCCCAGGCGTGAGAGGTCTTTTGTGATGACCGTGTTGATTTTCCCGCTTTCAATATCCGCAATCATGCGTTTAAAATCCGGTCTTTCAAAATTCGTACCGCTCCATCCGTCATCAACGTAGGTTTCGACAATCTCTATGCCGTGGTATTCCGCAAACTGTGTCAGCATCTGCTTCTGGCTTGTTATGGAATTGCTCTCACGGTCAACGTAGCCATCGTCAACCGATAACCGGGTATAAAGCCCCGCCTTTGGTGTGTCTCTGTATGTTGTCCTGCTCATCCTGTTCTCCCTTCTTCGTCCGAATCCGGTTGAATGCAGATAAGCCCTCTGCCCTCTATTATACTTTCACTGCCCGGAACCTGCAAGGTTTTTTCGTATTTATCTGAATTTAATATCGCCCTCACAAACGCATCCTGCGGTGTGCGCTCGCTGTCAAATACCCTCGTCACTATCAGTTTCGCTTTATTCAAATATATTCCCTCCAATCAATCCAATATCAGACGCTCTCTGCGTCCTGCCCTGCGAAATAAAAGCCCGGCAAGGTGTTAAATTCCCTCTGCCGGGTATCAGACGCTTTAAAAGGACGCAATAAAGACGCTTCTAAAACGCCCCCAAAGCCTTGTATTTCCTATCTTTAGACGCTAAGGCACTTATTTTCCAAGTTTAAATTTAAAAAATATTTATACAGATAAAATAGGGCTGGCACAGGCGTATGTATATATATAAAAGGATTTCGTATTTTGCCCGTCTTTGCGTCTTTTGCGTCTTAATGCCCGTTCTCCCCTGTCCTCACCTTTACATGGATACCTTTAAATCCCCTTGCGGTCTTGCCGGAGCCGAGTGCGATATTATGGGTATAGTCAAGCCCGTACTGCTTCTCGTTCTGCCGCAGGTAATTGGAAAAACTGCGCTCCCCCAGCTTCTTTTCGAGGTTGTCCTCACACCACTGGCTGTATGCGCCGTAAAGCTGCTTTGACGTGGCGTGTGTGCCTTTCTCAAGCCTGATATACCCTTCCGACTGCATGAATACAATGATGTTGTTCCCGTCCTGCATGGCTTTTGTCAGGTTGTCCTCCGCCCTCTGGCTTATGGTGAAACGGTATCCGTTATCAATCAGTCGGTGCAGCCCCTCAAGACACCATAAGAAAATGCCCTCCGCTTCAGCAATCAATTTTTCGCCGAGAAACGGATCATCTTTCCTATCCGGCTCCCGCTCCTTTACGGTGAGGACTATCTGCCTGCGGAAAAAGCCGTAGGAACGGTCATACAGTGAACCGAGGTTTCCATTCCCGAAACAGATAAACCTCACGCATAAATAACCCTGTTCACTCTGCTTTCCCTTGCGTTCCAAATCCGTTTTATCTTCCAGTGTCACTATGGACTTGATATTGTTCGTCTGCGGCAGTGCCTCCAGCTTCATGTCATCATCAAGCATCAAAAGTTTCCACTCAAGGTCTGCCCGTGCGAAGCGGTCAACCTCCACTTTCTGTATGCTGCCTGTGTTCATACTGTCACCGAGCAAAGCACGAAGCACCCTGCCGATGCGTGACTTGCCCTCCCCGCCTTTGCCTATGATAATCATCATTTTCTGCCCTTTTGTCGTAGGTAACAGAACATATCCCATAAACTCCTGCAACGTGATAATATCCTCCGGCACTAATAGCTGCCCAAGAAAGGCAAGCCAGCGTGACGGTTCCGGCGCATCAGGCGCATACCTTACGGGAAGCCTGTTCATGCAGAATTCTTTCTGCGCAGAGAAGCCCTTTGATAAAAAGTATGTGCCGTTTGCCACATGGATACGGTCTGTCTGGAACGGCAGCGGCGGCGAGTAGCTCCTGATCCGCAGCGCATCAAGGAGTGATGTAGCCTTTTTTGCGATGCCTGATGTGACATAAGGCGCAATCTTGTAATATATCTCCGCCTTAATCTGCTCCGCATCACCGACTGCCCCGTTTATGTCAAAAAAAGTGCCGTGTATGCACTTCATAGGGTGTCCTGCGAGGAAATCCTCACAGAAAAGCACGTCATTGACCTTGCTCCCGTCAAACCATGTTTCCGGCTGTGATGCCTGCTCCATCCTGTCCATTGTCTTTTCCAGCGCCGCCCTCTGTTCCGGCGGCACACTGTTCCAGTCTTCTTTCAATTTTCAACACTTCCTCTCCATAATCCGTTACTAACTGCACACGCTCCGATAGCGGAGCGTACAATAACACATCAAGCAGATACTCAATATAGTCTTTCTTTTCCAATGCTTCACAGAATAACGGGTTCCATTCCCCATCCGGCTCCTGCGGCGCATACTGTTCTTTCCACTGCCTTAAACAGCACAGGTAATCGGAAAGCACACGGAAACATTTCTTTTCCGCCCTCTCAAACCTCTGCTCCGGCGATAACTTCCGTTTCCGTTTGGGCGGCGGTTTCCTGCCCCTGTTATCGTCAAAACTGATACCGAAATCCGACGCAATCTGCAATGCCGCTTCTTTCTTCCCAAGACCATAAAACTTTGCCACAAAATCAATGGCATCGCCCTTTTCCCCGCATCCGAAACAGTAATAGCGGCTGTCTATCTTCATGCTCGGATTTTTATCCTTATGGAACGGGCAGAGCGCCATGCCATTACGGTTTATCTTTATCCCGCAATGCTCCGCCGCCTGCCTTGTGGTAATGCCGTTCTCCCTTATCGCTTCAAATACATTCATGCAGCCCTCCATCCAAAATCCCCGCAACGCAAAAAAGGCAGCTACAAACCTATACTCAATAGGTTCATAACTGCCCTGCCGCTGTGTATTTCCTTAATCAAAAATCTAATAATTGTCTATATATTTATGCCTGCACCCATCCACCCAGTTGCCGATCAGCGCATAGTATAATGGGATAACATGGCTGTTGTCCTCCGCAGCCTTCACGCCAACATACCCGTTATGCGCACTGAATGTTTCAAAACTTAACGCAACATCCTCAAACTGCTCCGAGCCGACGATATCCTCCGAGAGATAGACCATGCCGCTTTTTGTCACCCTTATCTGGTTGTTGTGCCTGTCATTCCCGCAGGCAATCAGCATACGGAACTGTTCAAGGGTAATTGTCCTGATGTCATACGCCTTTATCCTCTGCCCGTTCAAAATAATAGATTTTCCCTTCTGTATGGGAAACATTTCCTCTTGTATCATCCGCCAATAAAAATCCCCGTTTTTACAAAATTTTATATCCTGCAAGTAGCTTCTGGGAGAGAAGCCCACATTGGAATCGCACCATCATCTCTATGACCGCTTTACGGAAGTATCATTATCAGGAAACAGTGTCATGGCGCAAGGTTCCCACACCTTGTTTGCTTTAAAACATCTCTCGCTCTTGCCTGTCCAGTACAGGCAGTCATGGCGTGCTTTGGCACAGCTCGGCTGTTTCATACGTCTTGCAGGATTGTCCATATTCAGTTGTCAGTAAGCGATGCCTTTTAAGTCCGCATCCCAAATAAGATATATCTATACGTCCAGTCAAATTTCCAACTTGTCCGCCCCGTATTTATGGATAAGTCGGAACAGGATTTCTTTCTCTTTCCCCTCCGCTTTCCCGTACAGCCTGCACAGTGTTTCAAGCTCTGTTTCTGTAAGAGTATTGGTATAGGGCTTGTAGTTTTCCGTGATGAAAACCCCGCCGCCACAGCCCGGCTTTGTATAAATCGGGTAATCAAAAGTCAATGCGAAAATGTCATGGTGTATCGTGCGTATCGTAACGCCCAATTCCCACGCAAGCTCCCTTGCCGTTATATGCCCTTTGACGGACAAAATACTGATGATTTCCATTCTCCGGTGTGCCGTGTTCATGCTGCGCCTCCCTTCATTTTTTGGCTTGAAAACCGTCTGGTTTTTTATGTATTCCTTTCACAGTACGGCCCAAATTCATGTATGATTGACAGGACGGTTTCCCTGTCTTTCCCCGTACATCCAACAGCGAGTTTTTCCAGGCATTCCAGTTGTTCATGCGAAAGCGTATTCTGGTTTTTCCCAACGCCGTCCATCAGGAAATAGCCGCCGTTATATCCTTTTTTTGAAATGACCGGAAGTTCCTCGCCTATGACTTCAAAATCCCTGCTGATTGACTTCCTGCCCACGCAGTATCTGCCCATAAGTTCCGATACCGTCAGCCTCTTTCCTGACAGCAGCATACGCTCAATTTCACGCCGCCGCTGGAATGCATGGTCTAACACTTTTTCACCCCCTTTCTCCGCTGTTTCTGATGTTAATTGTAGATAAAGTAATGCTCCCTCTATGGGGGCATTGCTAAAAAAATTTCCAAGTTTTTCTCTAAAAGCCGGAAAGATAAAACCCTTTCCGAACAAGAATAGCAAGCACTGCCTGTGTTCCCTCACAGGCTCCAATTTTTCAAATTCCCCCGAAGCGGGAACTTGAAAAAATTGGCTTGTAGGGGGCATATCCCCCTAACCCCCTTTGCGCTCAAAAAATCACAAACTGCCCTGCCGGAGTTTTTGATTTTTTTGTACGAATGCCCCATGTATGAGGGCATTTATTTTTGTAAAATCCCATTAAAAAACTGATAAGGAGAAAAAACCAAAAATGGCAAACCGTGAGCGCAAAAATGAGCTGAAAATATATCTAAGCGACAAGGAGCAATACATACTGGAACAGAAAGTAAAAATCTCCGGCATGAAAAGCAAATCCACCTTCCTGCGCCGCCTGATTTTATACGGCTTTGTCTATGACATTGACTATTCGGATTTACGGGAATACAATGCTACACTCGGAAAAATCAGCGGCAACCTGAACCAGATTGCAAAGCGAATGAATGCCACAGGAAATGTGTATAAAGCCGATGTGGAGGAAGTGAAAAAGCTGATGAAACAAGTATGGGATACACAATTAGCCATGCTGAAAAAACAGCCCTCCATGAAACAGTAAAAACATATCTATGTAGCACAACAGCAATCAATTTTTCAGGAAAATTTACAAAAGCAAAACCTCTATTAAATCCAAAAATAGTCAAAATTCGACATTAAAAAAGGTGTGCTGTAATTCAGTTTTAATCTGATTCACAGTACACCTTGATGTGTGTAACATACCTTTTATTTTTATGAGTGTCCTTAACCTGTTCTTATATATTTGGGATTTTATTTTCATCATTATCCTATTCCTCTATTTTCACCTCTGAACATTCAATAAAAGCACCTCTGCCGTACAACAATATAAATTGTCATACGGCAGATTAAATTGTGTTTTCCTTTAAAAAATGTTCTTTTCCACTCCGCTGTCTTTAACTGAATTTTTCTCTCACTATACTACTTGATGTCTGCAATAAAATCTGACTGCCAAAAACATAAAGACAGGAATTTCAACCACTGCCGATATGAGAATGACATATGGTGTCCAAAAACTCATTCCCCCAATATGCAGAAAATGAAAATCGCAGAGCTGATAAAGAAAATTATTTTTCATACCAATGCCTGCGGACGGCAAAATTCCTCCAATCCATGTATCACCTAAAGCCCCATAAGCGAATATAGGCAAAAACAGTATTACCATAGAAATCAACAGCACTGTTAATGAATCCTTACATTTGGCAGAGAGGAAAAATGTACAGCTGATGACTGCCAATACTGAAATCAATCCAGCCAGTACCAAAACAATCTGGAGCTGCCCCAGGTTCATATCCGGCAGGTTGATGACGGAAAACAACATTTGGAAAGAAGTTTCCAGACAATCTGTGCCAAACGCAAGGTTCAGGATTAACAAATGAATTGACATTCCCAAAACAAAAATTACTATGAATATGCTGCTGGCTGCTAAAATCCTTGTGACAGCTAATTTCATGCGCCCGTATTTGGTACAACGTAAAATACTGTCACTCCCGGTTTGATATTCATTTGCAAAAATCGGAGCTGCAATAGCGGTACAAAGGATTGACAAAACTAAGATATACAATGTTGTATAGTCAAAAGCATCCCTGCTCATACCGGGAAACAGATAGAATGGCTGTTTCAGCTTTGCATACTCATCTGCGGCAAACTGCCCGGCTGTCGGATATTCTTTCTGCTCAAGGTTCATAACATGATCCAGATGAGAAGCGCACCTCTCATAAAAATACTGTTCCACTTCATCCGGGGCAATATCCATAAGTTCTGCCCCGATGCCTGTTTTCGGATCAGCAAAGGCTTCGCTTAATCCTTTCAGCATAGGGCGTATTGCCATAATATTTTCAATATAAACGTCCAGCGGCACATCATCCAGTGTGCCATATTCCTTTACGCACGACTGATATACCCGCAGGGCTTCCGCCAGCTTCTCCGATGTAATATCCCCTGCTGTTTTTGCATAGTAATCTCTCTTAAACTTAATTGCAGGCAAGCCATCTAACTCAATGACTTCGCCATTTTCTCCCGGACGGTTAATAGATTCAAAACTAATCGGCAGATACGCCGATATAACAGACATCAAAATGGCAACAGCAATCAATACCAAAGTACGGCGTGACATTATAATCCGTTTTACTTCTAAACAAAATAAGCGCATATCATTTTCCCTCCCCTTCCAGATTTTCCTGCGGAAAATACCAAAGATATAAGTCCTCAAGCCGGGGCGATACAGCAACTGCTCCGGAAATTTCAGGCGTTTCGGATAAATACCGAATGGATACCTGCCCGTTATCTTCACCACGTTGATTGATAACTCTAAGCCGCATCTCATAACTGCTCAAATCCCCGGCTGGTACGGAACACGTCCAGACTTTCCCTTCAATCTCTTTCACAAGTTCATCTGTTGTTCCTATATCCACAATTTTTCCTGCCTTCATAATGGCGTTTCTTGTCGCAATATACTCAATGTCAGAAACAATATGGGTAGAAATCAGCACAATTCTGTCATGTGAAAATTCCGAAATAAAGTTACGGAAGCGTACCCTCTCTCCGGGATCAAGCCCTGCCGTTGGTTCGTCCATAACAAGGATTTTCGGATCATTTAACATTGCCTGTGCAATACCGACACGCCGCTTCATTCCTCCGGACAGCTTTGCAATTTTTTTCCTTTTTACATCAGAAAGCGTAAGTATGTCCAAAAGGTAATTGATTTTCTTTGTAGTTTCCCTTGCCGGAACATCTTTAAGCGCCGCTACATACTCAAGGTAATCTTTTACCGAGAAATCACGGGAATATCCAAAATCCTGCGGTAAAAAACCAAATATGTTCCGATAAGACTCTCCCATTTTGCGGATATCAGCGCCATCATAATAAATTGCTCCGCTGGTAGGCATCATAATGTCAGCAATCATACGCATAAGGGTAGTTTTTCCTGCCCCATTAGCGCCAAGCAATCCCCACACTCCCGGTGTCAGAGTAATGCAGGCATCATCAACAGCCTTTTTGTCTTTAAACTGTTTACTTAAATGTTCAATTTTCAGTTCCATTACGTCACTCCTTTTCCAAGCCTGTTTCCAAAGGCAAATGCCCCTGTTCAGTAATGATTGTACCAAACAGGGGCATTGCATTCTCAAATTTTAAACTGGAATAATCCTAAGAACTTCCTAATATCAAACATAAATTTTCCTAAGAAGCAGCAGGAAGAGTAATGGTAAAAGTAACTGTTTCGTTTTCGCTCTGCGCTATGATTTCACCGCCATGCAGGTTGATAATCTCTCTTGCGATAGAAAGGCCAAGACCTGCCCCTCCTGTATCAGACAGCCGGGCTTCATCTAAGCGGTTGAATTTTTCAAAGATGCCCGATAACTGATCTGCCGCAATTGTTTGTCCATGATTTCGGAAAATAATTACAACATTCTTCCCTTTTCTCTCTGAAGATATACTGATTTCCGTATCAGGATAACTGTAAGCGGCTGCATTTTTTAAAAGATTATTGAATACTCTTGCCAGCTTTTCAGGATCACCGGTTATATTCAGATTATCCTCAATAGAAACATTGACACGATTCCCCCTTGCTGAAAGGGAAGGATAGAATTCCTCTATTACCTGTGCCAAAAGAGCATATAAGTCAACCGGTGTTTTCTTTATCTGTACTGTTTCCGTATGGTATCTTGTAATCTCAAATAATTCGTTTATCAATGTTTCCAGTCGTTCCGCTTTATCAAGCGCAATGCCCACATACTTTGCTTTTTGAGTTTCAGGCATATCATGTGCTTCGTCAAGCAGGCTTAAATAACCAATCACTGCTGTCAGAGGTGTCCGAATGTCATGAGCCAGATACATAACCAGTTCATTTTTTCTGTCCTCTGCTTCTTTTACCGCTTTCTGGCTAAGCAATATGGACATTTTAATCTGATTCATCTGCTGTTCCAGTTCCCGGAGTGGTTCCGACAATTCAATGGTATGACTGTTCTGCTCATATACTGTCTGTGTGGCAGCAATCACTTCATCCAGATAATCCCACGGTTTTCTCCAATAATGGCAAAAAATGCCAGACAAACCAATACAGAGATAAAAGAAATATATGACATCCAACCGCCAGTATATCCATTCCATAATTGGATTTTTAAAGCTGGAAAAAATAACCTGATACAACATCAATATAATAATGCCAGCGATTACATATGCAGGCAAAATAACCAAAAGACGAAATTCCAGTTTCTTTCTGATTGGAAAACTCTGTTCTTTCAAAGAAATCACCCCCGTCAATTTACAATTAACAGAATTGCCAAAAGACCTATCACTACTATTGTAGCAACAGCAGCAAGAACCGTAATGATGAAATCTAATCTTTTTTTATTGCGAAATACCTTTACAGACAGCCAGTACAGACCAACACCAGCCATTCCGCCACAAGTATTTGTTATCAGATCCGTCACATCCGTCCGTCCAACTGCCAAAATATATTGGGATATTTCCAGTATCAAACTTGTCATCAAAATAAAAATGAATTTTACTTTTACACTGAAATCATGCTTTAACATGCACAAATAAATGCCAAGTGGAATAAATATCACTGCATTTTCTAAAACTTCTTTCAAATGGAATCCCATTCCAATTTCATTTTCATAATAAAACGGTATCAGGTTTATGCTTCGGTTTGTTTTTAATACACTAATTGAAAATTCAAGTTTAAATAAAATAATCCATATTAAAAGTGCCAGGTAAACAGCGAATAATAATGGTACAAGCAAACCCGTTTTTTCATTTTTCTTCATACTATCTCCTTGTCTGGGAGCAAAGGCTAAATCTTATAACCTACTCCCCATATTGTTTTTATATATTTTGGCTTTTCCGCCGTATCTTTCAACTTTTCCCGCAGATGCCGGATATGCACAGTAATTGTGCTGCTGTTTTTACTGTAATACTCATCTTTCCATACAGAATGAAACAAGTCCTCAAGGCTTACCACCACGCCCTGTTTTTCCAACAGAATACGCAAAATAGAAAATTCTGTAGGTGTCAGAGGTACTATCTCCCCATCCAGCACACATTCATAAGTCTGTGTATTGAGCGATAGTTTCTTATAAGTCAATACTGTAGCAGGCACGTCCTGTTTTTGCGTTGGAGAGTATTTATTATATCTCCTTAACTGTGCTTTCACTCTGGCAATCAGTTCAAGCGGGCGAAACGGCTTTGTCACATAATCGTCTGCCCCCAAAGTCAAGCCTGTAATCTTATCCGTTTCTTCATCCTTCGCTGTCAGCATTATGATCGGATAAGTATGTTTTTCACGGATTTTTTGGCAAATAGAAAACCCGTTAATATCCGGCAGCATAATATCGAGAATGGCAAGGTCAATTTCTTTGCTTTCAATACAAGCCAACGCTTCTTTGGCAGAATAGTATTTATAAATCATATAGTTTTCATTCCGCAGATAAACCTCAAGCAGATCTGCGATATCATGTTCATCATCAACAACTAATATTTTTTCAGACATACATATATCCCTTTCTTTCTAAGAAACGACAATTTCTCACTTAAAGTATACTTGCTTTTAGCTTTGAAATCTCAAAATACCGCATAAAAATTTATTAAGAATTTCCTAAACACATCTACAATTATAAGTACAGATTCAGACAATAGCAAGTATCTAAAGACGCATCATGGAAATGTGCATAACTGGCTATGAACTATGGAAAACCCCATTCACAGCCTGTGGAAAAGCAAAAACAGCTTTCCCACATCCTGCAAACAGGGTTTCCCACAGTTCCATGAACGCAGCCAGTTATACGACATTTCCACAATGCCTGCGCCTACGGAATCCATCTCTCTATCTATCACTTATCCAAAGACACCTTTTTACATATCTATCCCCGCCATTCTTGCGAAGTAAGTTTTCCGCCCGATAAGTTCCGACTGTTTTTCTTTTGAAAGGCTCTCAAATATGCCTTTATACCCTGTTTCCATCAAAGAAGTGCCTTTTGCCATAAAATACAGCTTCATATCAAGCCATTCCTGCCATAATCCCTCAAACAATACTTTACTATCCGTAAAAGTCGCATCTTCTTCAAATCCATGCGGCGGCATATAGTATTTCAGCATCACAAAACCGTATCTGCCCACGTCAACAACTACAATGTCCGCCATTTCGTACAGCTCCGTAAACGCTTCAGCCACCTTTTTGCATTTTGCCCGTTCTTCCTCTGTGATATAAACCTGTTTTTCCATATTGATTTACCTCGTTTCTTCTAAGATTTTACCATGTTTACTTTATGAGGGCTATCTACATACACCAGATTTTTACCTTGCTTATTCTTCCCATTTTTCACTTTACTCACAATTCACACCCGTTACTGCTGTTGTAAAGAAAACCATACGTTTTACCTCTTTCTTTCATAGATTTTCATTTTTTGAAAAAGAAAGAGTTTTCCTATGCAAATGTCCTGCCTGATATGTTATAATGCAGACAGGGCAGTCCTTTCGGAGTACCCTGCGGGCATCCGGTACATTCTGTTTGGCGATAGGCTGTGCCGGGTGTCTTTTTATATCCTCCAAAAAGCGCATATAAAACTCCTTTTGCTTTCCATGCCCCTGTGCCGCCTCATACGGCGGGTACATGGCATCCATATTCAGTTTTCCTTTCCAGACTTCTGGCCATCATCGAGCTGTTGACAAACCCCCTTATTTTATAAATGCCGTAAGATATTATGATAAAATTCTATCAATAAATAGGAAAATATTCCAAAGAAAAAGGCATGGTTCTCTATGCCATGACCTTTATCATTCTCTTTAGATTTAATGCCGTTGACGATAAGAGGCATTGCTGTTCAGCTGCCTCTAATCCTCTTCTATATAGGAATTTCAAATTATGTCTTGCTTTTTGCGCCGCAAAGCTGCCTTCGCTCCATATCTGTCGCAGAAGCAAAACCTTGGCGTGCGTTTCCGTACCATCTTTTTCATGATTCTTTTTTACAACGTCTTCAAAAATATTTACTTGGATTCTTTTATCAGAACCTTTTTCTCCTATGCACCTGTTACGGAATGGACAGTCTTTACATTCCGTTTTGGGACAGCGGTACTCTTTTGTTACAGTATTCATTGTTCTGTTGAGCCTGTGCAGCGGAAGCGCTTTTCCTCCGGGACAGATGAATCTGTCATCCTTTTCATCATACTGAAAATCTTTCCTTTGAAACTCTGTAGTCCCTCTTTTTTGCTCTGTTCTTTTCGGTGTGTAAAAATCTATGTTTCGTTCTGGCAATTGTTGATTGATAAGGTTTGTGTCATATCCGCTGTCAGCACAGGCTGCTTGTATTTTTAGCCCGATCGTTTCCCCAATATAATCAAGCCTTTCGATATATGGCTGGCTGCCATTTACATTGCCGGCTGTTGCTGCCACATCAATGGTAATACCATTTTTAGAATCAACTGTCTCGTGCGACAAGTAATGCATCCCTTCGGCTTTCCCTTTGCGCTTATAATATCCTGATTCGGGGTCTGTGCTGCTTACGCGGCGCCGGACTGTTTCGATTTTTTCTTTCCGCTTCCTGCAGCGGGCAGGCTTGATCTTTCCCTCCGACTCCAGCTGGCTGCGTACAGTTTCTTCATACTGGTCCAGTTCTTTGAGGTATTCATTTGTGACTTCTTCTGTTTGCTTGATGTATTCTGTTTTCCGGGATGCGTTTGCCTTTATGTGTGTCGAATCCGTAAAAACCAGCCTGCCGTCTGCCAGACCCTTTTCTACGCATAGGAAAACAATTTTCTGAAAAATATTCCGAAAAAGATCACTGCCGTTGAAACGGCGGCGTCTGTTCTGGGAAATCGTAGAATGATCTGGAACCTTATCCATAATATCAAGACCAAGAAACCAACGGTATGCCATGTTCACCTGAATCTCTTCTGATATTCTTCTTTCGGAATTGATGCCATAAAGAAAACCGATGAGAAGAAACTTGATTAAGACCGCCGGACCGATGGATGGACGTCCATTGTTATGACAGTACATATTCTCTACTTCGTCATATATGAATGAAAAATCAATGATAGCATTTACTTTCCGAAGAAAATGATCCGTAGGGACTAAATCTTCAATTGTTATCAAATGCATTTCTATCTGTTGGTTCCCGATTTTTGTCATCATAATGTATCACCTCAAGGATTAATCTACACATATATTTTCCTTGTGAGTAAAAAGTTTGCGCTGCTTAAGAAGCCCGTGAACCCCAGTAGGTTCCGGACTCATCCTGCTGTTCCTGAATTATCTGCGTTATGCATAATTCTGGCTGTTTTCCTAAAAGGCGGAAAAAATGTTTCCGCAGATAGTGCATGACAGCGGCTTCTGACATCCGCCCCCTGGAAGGCGTCCTCTGGTAACGTATCTGCCCGGGGTGGAACTCTCCGGCAAAACGAATGGAAACGCTCTGCAGTATTCCCATTGCAATACAGGACAGTGCCATATGCATCTCAATAGCACGTACCGTTTCCAATACTTTCCGGCGGGATTTTTCATTTCCCACACGTTCAAGGGGTGACGGTTCATCTTTCTTCTGGTAATAACTCAATTTTGGCATATGCTTTGACCAGAAATGATAGCAGAATGCGCCAACCTGCTGTTTCAGCTCCCGGAAGGTGCATTCGATCCGGAACCGGTAACTGTAAAGCCGGATGACCGACAACGGCTCCAGTGCCAGGCTGGTGCTTGCCAGGATGCTCTGGATGCCATCCATTTCCACCAGCACAAACCGCAGCTCCTGATAAAGCTTCTGCCCCCACAGCAGGCCAATGCAGTAGTAACGGATGGATTCCTTCTTCCCATAAAGCTCAATCTCTGCATCCTGGAACTGTTCCTTTTGGGAGGTGAATAATTCTTTCAGGCGGACAGCGGCTCCCTTTTTGGGAGGACGTCCCCTTCCGGGTTTCCGGGGGCCGGGTTTTTCATATGCTGTGCAGGATTTCTTTGCCTTGGTAATGATCTCCATGTGCGCCGCCCCGCTGCTGTTAAGTGTTTTCAGCTTTTCAAGGGCCGGGACGGTAAGGAAATATCTGTCCAGCAGGAGCAGACAATCCCCAAATGTGAGGGCAGCCTGATAAGCATCCTCTACCATCTGTATTACATGGGAGGAGCTGGAAACAGCCGCGTCCTTCCACTCCCTGGCAGCCTGAAGGCCGTCGTGGAGCCGGATGCTTAAGGGGATACATGCCCAGCTGCGGACACTTCCAGCCAGAATGCCAAGTCCTCCAAACATATGCCCGTGGATGTACTCAGGCTTTGCGGAATTTTCAGATTCCTGGAACAGTTTTTTGACTCCCGGCATCCGGCGTCCTTCTTTTGACTGCTTTACCCCATCGCCTACAAGAACATGGAAGCCGCCTTCCCTATAAAGAGGTGCATGATCCATGACGGCTGAAAACCAGCGTCTGCGTATATCTTCCAGTGACCAGGAGGATGCCCTGAAAAAATGCAGCATGGAATCATAAGAACCTGGGCTGAGGGCAAGGTCACGGATAACAGAAGTAAGTCCAAGTTTATCGGAACGCAGCATAAAGCCGACCGTAATGGTAACAAACCATCGGAAAGCAGCTTTTCGGGAGAAACAGGATTCAAAGTGGCATAAAACAATTTCAATAAAATTCATCATAATCGTATGGTCAACCACTGGAAAGTATGGTAAACTCACACATGAAATAACTCTTTCCGTGGTGTTTGTATCTTTCTTAAGTGTGGTAACTTAAAGATACCATAAATCCATATGGAAGAGTTATTTTTTTGATAGAACTTTTTACTCTCAAGTATTTTCTTATATGCAAATCTTTTTGGCAAGAGGTTTGTCAACAGCTCGATCATGTCCAGAAGTTTCCTTATCCTTTGCCGCCTGAAACCTCCCCGCAGTCAAACGCCTCGTCAATTTCCGTATTCTGCGTAACTTTCATGCGGTTCGGATTCCTGACATATTTTTCAATGTCAAAGGCATTTTTCTTGTCATAATCGGACAGCTCCCTGTACCTGCCATGCTTCGTTATATCAAATTTATCCGAGAAGAATGGTCTGACGCCTCTAAGCTGCAGGATACACTTCCCGCCGTCCATGACTGCAATCTCATCCTGGCTCATAAGCTCTTTGACACATTGTCAAGTGAAGAATTCATTCCTTTTGCTTTTTCATACACGGAATCTTGTAGATGTTCTATAAATGTGCTAAACTATAGCAAATCAGAATATAAGGAGAAATATATATGCGTATTTGGAAAATAGTATTTTCGGTTCTGACAGTTGTTTTTGGTTCTATTGGATTGATGAAATTACTGCCTTATGATATAACGTTACCTATTATGTTTGTGTTTATGGGATTAGTTATGTCATTAAATGCGAAAGAATGCTATGATAAAAAATCGAAAACAGATGCTGCTATTTTTGGCGGAGTAGCAATTTTTGTTTATGCAGTCACAGCATTTAATTTGGTTAGCCGATTGCTATAATTCAAATTTGCGAGGGAAAATATATGATTAGAATAAGACCATATAAAGCTTCGGATGTAGATACGATATTATCGTGGTGTCAAGATGAAAAAGCATTTTATCAATGGACAGCAGGTGTACTTGGTAATTACCCAATAACACAAAATGAATTTTGCTTTGTTGAATCTCTAATGCCGTTTACTGCATTTGATGAAACTGGAATTGTTGGTTTTTTTACACTAAGGAATCCTGATGAATCTTTGGATGAATTACGCTTTGGATTTGTTATTATAAATCCTCACAAGAGAGGAAAAGGCTATGGAAAAGCTATGCTCCAGTTAGGTCTAAAATTTGCATTTGAAATATATGGAGCAAAAAAAGTATCATTGGGTGTTTTTGAGAATAATCTTCCAGCTTATTACTGTTATAAGGCAGTCGGTTTTAGCGACGTAGTTCTTGATACAACAGAAAGATATTGTATTCTGGGTGAGGAATGGAAGTGCAAAGAATTGATTATGGAAAATAGATAGATTCCAGTTTATAGATTTGAACAAATCGGTATTTAAGGAGTTGTTGAAATGGAGATTAGATACATCACCAAAGATGATAATCCTCTTGAAATAAGCAAAATATATGAAAGTAGTTGGAAATACGCATATAAAAACATTATTCCTCAAAACTATCTTAATAGTATTCCAACGGGGCAATGGGCTAATAGTATCAATAAAATTGGTATGAATAACCTTGTTCTGATAGAACATGGGCGTCTTATAGGTACTGCAAGTTTCTGTAAATCAAGATGGGAAAAATACAGCGAATATGGAGAAATCGTTTCCATATATTTTTTGCCTGATTACATTGGAAAAGGATACGGTAGGTTATTGCTTAACAAGTGTATTAAAGAATTAAAACAATGCGGATTTAGTAAAGTGCTTTTATGGGTTTTGGAGGATAATCATAGAGCAAGAAAATTTTATGAAAAAAACGGATTTATTTATTCAGAAGTATTTCGGGATGATAATATCGGTGGGAAAGATATAAGAGAGGTATTGTATTTCCTTGTATAGATAAATTCAAATTTGTGAGGATGAATGTGATGCGTGAATTGATGTTGGTTAGGCCATCTAAACTATATGCAAAACAAGTCATGTCATATAAAGAAGAAATGTTACAATGTGGAGATAGTTTTGATGGTTGTGCAGGTCTTGAAGATGTCCAATCATTTGATGAGTGGATTGACTTTGAGAGAAGATTAAGAGAAAAATATAAAAGCGGATATGTTCCATCAGAAGTGTTTTTAGCGGTAAGGCGAAAAGACGATTTTGTTGTTGGTATGATTGATTTTCGACACCCATTATCGGATTTTCTCAAAAATTTTGGGGGTAATATTGGATATAGTGTTCGTCCGTCAGAAAGACGAAAAGGTTATGCGTCTGAAATGCTGGGATTAGTTTTACCTTTTTGCCGTGCGTTTGGAGAAAGCAAGGTTTTAGTAACCTGCGATAAGCGAAATGTAGCTTCGCAAAGGACGATTATTAAAAACGGTGGAGTGATGGAAAATGAAATTGTTGATACAGTGGGATTAAGTAAAAGTGGCATTATTCAAAGATTTTGGATTTCAATATAGTGTCTTTCTCAACCATTTCCAGTTTGACATACTGGGAAATCGCAATTTAAAGGAGAAAATTATGAATATAGAACAATTTTGGAAAGCCGTTCTTGCCCAAGATGAAAGAGAAATTAGAAAATACTTTCATGCAGAAGCCTATGTAAATTGGCATTGCACCAACGAGCATTTTACGGTGGATGAATATATTGTTGCGAATTGTGAGTACCCCGGAGAATGGGACGGACTCGTTGAAAGAGTAGAAATTGTGAATGATTTAATTATTACAGTTGTTCGTATCTATCCCAAAGATAGAAGTATTTCTTTTCATGTGACTTCGTTTATTCAAACAAAAAACGATAAAATTACAGCAATGGACGAATATTATGCCGATGATGGAATGGCACCACAATGGAGATTGGATAAACGCATTGGGACACCTATCAAATAAATCCCAGTTTTTTCTGGAAGCCGGAGAATAGGGAACCCGGCTTCTTTTTCGTGTACGGGCAAAAAGAAAACCCTTCCCCCAAAAAGAGAGAAGGGCATTGCCGTTATTCTGTTACCGCCGGTATCTCCCCGACAAAGTTATAAATGATTTTGATTTCCTGAAATTTCTCCCCGTCAACCTTTTTCACCTCCCCCACCAGAATCCGGCTGATAAGGCGGTTTAAGATACCCTCGTCCAGTTCTTTAAGCTGCTTCTGGTTTTCCTCCTGTTCCCGCTCCATTGCCGCCGTCAGCTTCACAAACCGCTGCTCGGACAGGATTCCCTTTGCCTTGTCGGTATACAGGTTCAGGAACATATCGTCAATCTCCCGGTTCCTTGCTTCCAGCCGCTCCCGTTCCTTCTCCATCTCCGAAGCGTCCGCCAGATACCGCCGCTCCATGCGGCTGCTGATCCGCTGGTAGAACGATTCCACGTCTTTCAACGCCATTGCCGCAAGTTCCTGAATATCCTTCAGCACAAGGTTGTACAAATCCCTCGCTTCCACCTTATGGCTGGTGCAGGCATCCTTCCCAAGCCGGTTATACGTCTGGCAGATATAATACGCCTTGTCTATCGGCTCCCGTTCCTCGCCGGTAAAGCGGTTCTTCCCGGTTCTGACCACCTTCTCATAGCGTACCTGCATGGACTTCCCACAGGTGGTACAGTAGATAATGCCGTGGAACAGGTTGTAGAAGGGGCAAGCGTTCCCCTCCATGATAGGCGGGCGGCAGTCAATGAGTTCCTGCACCTTTTCCCAGTCCTCCGGGCTTACGATAGCTTCATGGCAGCCCTCAAGCACTTCCCATTCCTCACGGGGAATGATGTCATAGGTGTTGGAGCGGATTCCTTTCTGGTGCGTCCGGCAGACTAAATGCGCCCCCTTATAAAATGGGTTCCGCAGGATATGGCTAATCCGTGCGCCCCCCCATGAGTAATAATTCACGTCACATTCCGTATTGCTTTTTACCCGTGTGATGGGGATTTTATCCTCCATAAGCTGTTTGGCAATCCGCATACACCCCCAGCCGTTTAAGGCAAGGTCATAGATTTTACGGATAGTCGGCGCAGTGTCCGGGTCAAGAATAAGGTGTCCCTTTTCCTCCGGGTCACGCATCAGGCCAAGGGGCGGCTGCCCGCCGCAAAACTTCCCCTGACGGGAGCGTGTCATGCGCCCGGCAAGCACTTTCTTTGAAATATCCCGGCTGTACATATCATTCAGGATATTTTTGAACGGCGTAATATCCATTTCCTGCCTTGTCAGGCTGTCCACGCCGTCCGTGACCGCTATATACCTTACATTGTGTTTCGGGAAAAAGATTTCGATATAACTGCCCGCTTCAATATAGTTCCTCCCAAGCCTTGAAAGGTCTTTGGTTATCACGCAGCCCACCTTCCCAGCTTCAATGTCGGCAATCAGACGCTTAAACGAAGGGCGGTTGAAATTCCTTCCCGTATACCCGTCGTCCACGTAATACCCGTACCGGGGCATACCGTTCTTTTCAGCGTAATCCTTGAGCATAAGTTTCTGGTTGGAGATGCTCATGCTCTCATTCTGGCTGCCGTCATCAAGGGAAATCCTGCAATAGAGGGCGGTTATTTTTTGATTCAGCAGATTATTTTTCCTGCTCATAGGCTTCTCCTTCTATGAACAGGGACACGATACTATGATAATACCATGCCCCGCCATTCTTTCAACTGTTTTATGCCGGATTTTCGTTTTTCTCTGGTTTCCGCCCTTTAGCTGGCCTGCTGTTTCTGCCATTCCTCAAACCGTTCACAGGTCTGCCGTTCAATAAGCTGCTCAAAGGCTTCCCGCATGGTCTGGCTCCCCGCAAACTCACGGGACATGATAAACTGCACCTTTTTCTTTTTGTTCCGGCTCTCCGCCGGGCGGTCTGCTTGTTTTGCCATAGGCATTTACCTCCATAAAGATACCCGCACGGCTCCGTCCGGTCGTGTGTCGTGTGCTGCCGGGCAGGTGGGAGCCTGACAACGGGGGCTGACAACGGACGTTAAAAAACTCCGCACTCAAAACCCAGCTTTCCGTTTTCTGTTCTGATTGATTTTCTTTCTGTTTTTCCGTTGCTTTCGTTGTCAGGAAAAGAAAAAGCCCGAAAATACGGCATTTGCAGGCTCCCTTCCCGGCAACGGGCTTGACAACGGGAGGGGCAACCAGCCGGCAGCCGGCTACAGTTTTCCCACTTCCAGCCATTCCTTTGGCAGCCCAAGCTGGACAGCTTCCCCTTCGGGCAAAGGCTGGAAACCTGATTTCCCATGCCCTCTGTTGTCAGACGGCTCCGCCCGTTCCCAGCCCTTCTGCCGGTTATAGGGCGGCGGGAAATGCCGGGGATTCTCAAAGGCTTTCCAGCCCGCCGCATAGTTTTTCATAATGGAATTGATGTCCCTGATGTCATACTGCTTCGGTTCCTCATAGTCAGGGTGTCCCAGCCCTTCATGGTAGATTTGCAGGGAGCATACCATCTTCCCGCCGTACCCGTCTAAAAAGTTCAGAATCCGGGTGGCGAGGGTGTCCTCCGGCATGAATGACCGCTGGTGTTCTTTCAGATACCGTTCCATTGCCGGGCTTAATTTCAGCTTTACACCCCCCTTCCGGTAAACCTCCATGACCTCCGCCCACATCTGCCCGATATAGGCTCTGGAAGCGGCTTCATCTTCCAGAATGTGAACCTCCGCCGCTTCCGCCTGCACCTGCACCGGCAGGAAACGCCGGTTCCCGGTGCGGTCAAGGGGCAGGAAGTCCAGCGTGTTGGAAGTCCCGGCAAACACGCACTGCCGCTTGTGGTCTTTTGGGTGGACTTCATAAGGGGCTTTGTAGGTTTCCTTCTGGCGGCTCAAAAAGGACTTAATATCCTCAATGCTCTTTGCGTTCGCCGTGGCAATCATCTCCGACATTTCAATAATCCAGTGGCCTTGCAGCTTCCGGTATACGTTGTCATCGTCTAACTTGCGCAGGTCATCGGAAAACCACTCGTCCCGGACAGCGAGGAAACGGAAAAAAGTGGACTTCCCGGCTCCCTGGCCGCCCACCAGACAGAGCATGACCTCAAACTTCGTCCCCGGCTTGAATACCCGTGCCACCGCCCACAGCATGAACAGCAGGAGGACTTCATAATTGTAATCGCTCACTTCCGCACCGAGGAAATGGCGCAGGGCATAGCGCACCCGCTCCGTCCCGTCCCAGTGCAGGCTGTTTAAATAATCACGGACAGGGTGATACCGGTATTCATTGGCGGCTACCTTGACAGCCCCCTCGATCCGCTTCTCTGATGTCAGCCCGTAGTGTTCCTCCAAGTACAGAACCAGATATTGGATATCCACGTCCGTCAGGCGGTTCCCATCCCGATACCAGCCAAGGGGCTTCACAATGTCAACCCGGTCAGTCAGGAGATTGCTGCTGAACGCCCCTCTAAGCAGCGGGTCATATAAAAATACCGCCTTGTAATTCCCCGGCGTGTTGGCGGTCTGCCCTTTTTGCGTGGTTTCCAACATCTGCCGGACTTCCCCCACCGTCTTTTCACCGTTCAGGCTGTCTGCGGCTATCTCCACGGCTTGTCTGGCCTCTGGCGGCAAACTCTGATACCCTCCGCTCAATCCGTTCCACCTCCTTCCCATGCCCCGTGATAACGGCGGCTTTTTCCTCCGCTGTCCCGGTCAGCAGCGTGTCTAAAAGATAACCCACATACTCCCGCTTCTGCATGGCTTCCACGAACAGCGGGTTCCACCCGTCCCCCGGCGATTTCGGCGCATACGCTGTTTCCCAACGCTCCAACAGGCGGAGATAATCACTAAGCACCCGGAAGCATTTCTGCTGCGCCTGCAAGAACCGCAGTTCCGCCGACACGCTCCGTCTGGCTGGCTTCGGGGAAGCCCGCCCCCGGCTCTCATAAGGGACTCCAAAATCCGCAGCCAGCTTTTTCGCTGCTTCCAGACTGGGCAGCCCATAAAGCCTTGCCACAAAGTCAATCACGTCCCCGTCCGCCTGACAGCCGAAACAATGGAACCGCTTATCCACCTTCAAGCTGGGATTCCGGTCATCATGGAAAGGGCAACACGCCATGCCGTTCCGGTTCACCCGGATACCATACATTTCTGCCGCCTGCCTTGCCGTTACATTTTCCTTTACTGCTTCAAATACATTCATACCGTCCCTTCCCGAAAATAAAAAAGCATCTGCCATCTCCACACGAAAAGCAAATGCTTCAAATCTCCATATCCTTTTTTGTTGTTGCTCTTAACCCGTTCCTGCGCTCCATGCGCTCCCGGTTCGCCCGGTCTGCTTCCATTTTCCCCCTTGCAAGCCTGTCCTTAATAGATTCCCTTGCCCTCTCTTTAATCTGCTCTTTATTTGCACGGCTCACCTCTGGTTTTTGGAGTGCCGATTGGACTTTCCTTAACACTTTCTGCGCCGCATTTTTTATCTGCTCCTAGACTGTGCCAAGGCACTTCACGGCAAAATCCCTTTTCTCCTGCGGGGCTTTCCGTTCCGGCGAAGCCAGCCACTTTTTGTAATCCTCCACCACCCGGATATCCTCCTTCTGCGTTTCCGCCCGGACAGTATCCGCCACAACCTCGCAGGCTTTCTCATAAGCCGTGTCCGCCACTTCCTCCACCAGTGATTCTATGTCCGCAATCTTCATGGTGACAGTGGCAAGGGCAGACTGTTTTTCAGAAAGTTCCTGCTCCTTTTCTTCAATCAATCCTTCCTGTTTTTCCAACTCTTTTTCTTTCTCTGAAACAGCTTTTACGGCTTTATCAAACCTCTTTTCCTGCTCCGCTATGGCTATGGTATTTTTCGTTAAGGCTTCCCCCTGTGCGGAGAGTATCTTCTTCTGCTTTTCAATGATGAAGTCCTGCTTTTCCAGATAATCCCGCCCGCCGTAGGACGGTTCCTGTTCCAGATGAACCCCGTACCGCCTGCTGATGTCAAACAGGATTGTCCGGCAAATGGAATCAAAGGTCTGCTTCCGGTTATTGTTCTTCCCCTTCGGCTTGTCTGGGGAAGGCAACGGGATTCCCAGTTCTTCCAGCGCCTTTTCCTGTGTGTAGACATCACAGATGATACAAAGATATTGGATTGCACCATGGTTCTACACGATTTACACGGCGGTAAATCAAGGTCGTGTATCTACATCAGTGCATATAAATAAAAGACAAGTCAAACTTTATTTCGTTCGGATTTTATGATATTATATTGGCAATAAAGATGTTAGCCAGTCTGAGTATTGAGCGTTTGGTGTGATACAAATATTGAATGTGGGGAGGAACTTATGTACATAAACAAGATTCATATCCAAAATTACAGAAATTTTAATGATTTTACAATGCAATTCCATAAAGGATTGAATGTTATCGTTGGTTCAAATAACTCTGGAAAAACAGGATTGCTCTATGCGATTAATTTGCTGAGTAATCCTGCGGGTATTTCAGTAGATGATTTTAACAAAAATAATCTACTGAAATACCCCAAACTATATACGGATGCTGCGCCAAGCATCATAATAGAATATAATATTAGTCATAGGATATATGAAGATGATACTACTGATGAAAGCATTATCAGACTATTACCATTTTTGGGCATAAAAGAATTTGATGAGAATAGGCAACAGAAAAATGGTTCTGTTGAGTACAATATATCAGCTCAAATAAAGGCGGTTTATTCTTTAGATAACAAATTCCTAGAGGAATATAAAAAAGCTGTAAAAAATGAAAGTACAGATTTTAATAGCTATTTAACAGTATTGAAGCGTTTTGTTGAAAATCATTATTCTTGGGGATATTCGAACGGAATTAGTAGTACTAAAGCTGAACAAAAAGCAGCAACAGAAGTTTTTGATATTCGTTTTATAGGTGCGGAACGTACCAGTGAAGGAGTCCGGAAAGAGACTAAACGCGAGATAGCTGCTTTTACGAAAGACTCGGATAACGCAGCCAAGATTGATAAATTTAAAAATGATGTATCCTCAGAATTAAAAAAGATATTATCACCTTCACTTACAAAACTATCTTCGCTCTTTGAAAACGAAAAAAATGTAATTGGTCTTGAAAAGGGCAATGTTTCCATTTCCTCGGCTATTCATGCAGATTTTTCATTAGCAGATACATATACTACAGAGGTGAAAGATACAAAAGCTGGGTACACCATGCCTCTGCAGCATAACGGTCTTGGGTATAATAATTTGATAAATATTTATATGCTCATTAAATTGACAGAGATACAGAAAGGCCGAGACTTTCGCATTCTTTGTTTAGAAGAACCAGAAGCGCATCTTCATCCTGCAATGCAATATAAACTGTTTAAATACTTGAGGGATTTAGATCAGGCAAATGACCTGAACCAGCAGATTTTTGTCACAACCCATTCAAGTAATATTTCCGCCGTTGCAGGCATAGATAATATATTCATGCTATCATATAACCGCGAAAGAGATCCTGAAGATTGTTGTCAGCAAAGTCTTTTTGAGCAGTTTAAAGACCAAGATGATACGACTTGTAAGGCAGAAGCAAAAGCTCATCTGACAAAATTTCTTGATGTTACAAGATCAGATATGCTATTTGCCGACAAAGTAATTTTAGTTGAAGGAATTGCAGAAAAATTATTGATGCCATTATTTATGGAGATATGCGGTTGCCCATATGAAGATGAACATATTTCAATTGTGGAAATTGGCGGAAAGCACTTTAATTATTTTGTTGAACTCTTTAATAACAACGCTGTAAAGAAAAAAATATTATGCATTACAGACAATGATTTTATGTGGATTAACAAGCAGGGGCATTTAAGCAAGATGTCAAAATATTGGGGAAAGCCAGTTCCGCATATTGAAAACATGCGGCAAAGATTTTGCATTGATAATTTTTGCATATGTACGCAAAGTTTGGGCGGCCGTACCTTTGAGGATGAATTCTTATTGGAAAATATGAAAAACCATGACGTGGCTGAAACAATTTTTAAAAAAGCCCTCAGTAAGACAATTGCTGAATATTACGATAAGTATGGATTTAATATTTTCACATGGATTGACCATAAAAAAGAAATAGATAAGAGATCTGCTGATACAATCAATAAATTTTTAAATGCTTTTTTATTTCGAAGAGATAAAAAAGCAAGTCATGTCCCTTTCTATAACAAATTGATATTTGCTGAAATGTTTCTCCATTATGCACGGAACAAGAAAGGCGATGTTGCACTGGAACTATTAACTGATGAATCATTATTTAATACAGATGGGACTTCTAAACTAATTGTTCCAAAATATATTCAGGAGGGCTTAGAATGGCTATTAAAATAACTTCAGGTGATATTTTCAGTGCCGAGCAATTAGCGTATCATTCTAAAATTTATGCAGGTCCGGGTGCTGGAAAAACACATTTTTTAGTTGAAAATGTTAAAAGAATTGTAACAACAAGCCCATTGATTGCCCAAAGTCGGGCGAGGAGGGTTCTGTGTATTACGTATACAAATGCGGCTGTTGATGAGATAAAGCGACGTTTGGACAATTTCACAGATTATATAGAGGTTTATACGATACATGGCTTTATTATTGAGAATATAATCAAACCATTCCAAGACGATTTAAGAACCATTATGGAATCTGATTTTGGAATTAATGTAAACAATAGAGGTATTATCTCATCCCAAATTGAGGGATTAGGGATTTTGCATGGTATTAACAAGGAAGATATTTATAACTTTATCAAAAAAACTAATCCTACCGAATTTGCAAATGATGATTTATATTATAGCAAAAAAGTTATGGGCGAAATCGAAATAGACAACAGTGCATTTTTGACCTCGCTTGCTAATAAGCTCCCTCGCCAAATGAAATTTAAAGCATCACAAAAAGTTGAGAAAAGGCATATTATACCACTTAAAAAATACATATGGTCGGTAGTGAGAAAACTAACGCATAACGAAATCCTTTATTTTGGATACAGAATTCTTGAAAACAATCCAACTGCACTATATGCAATACGGGTAAAATTCCCTTTTATATTTGTTGATGAGTTTCAGGATACTAATCCTCTCCAAACCCTATTGATTAAGTTAATAGGGCAAAAATCGACTGTAGTAGGAGTGGTCGGAGATATTGCACAGTCAATATATAGTTTCCAGGGTGCGCGTCCAACTGATTTTGAGAATTTTTCTATAGATGGCAGCCGTGAAATTAAAGAGTATGATATACATGATAATAGGCGTTCTACTGAGAATATCGTTAATTTTTGCAATTTTTTGAGGCAATCGGATAAACATGTTGTTCAGATCAGCAAACGAATATATGATACTGAAGACAAGAAAAAACAATCTGAAGCCAAAAAAATACATTTTCTTATTGGAACAACAACCATTATTCAAAACGTAATTCAAAATGTTCTTGAAAATGACGGCGTAGTTTTAACCAGAACTTGGGCAGCAGCATTTGATTATGTGCGGGACATTGATGAGAAGCAAGCCATTTTATTGAAAAATATTTATAACTCATATTACAATACTTCAATTCAAATTAGGGAAGAAATTGTGGAACATAATAATGTGACATGGGTTAGAGCATTTCGATTTATATTAGGGCTTTGGGAAAGTTATCTTAATGGGTCATTTATTGATATCATTCAATCACTCAAATTATATGTTGATATTGATTTGCATAAGCTCACACCTAAAATTATATTTCAAATAAAAAGGTTGTCTGAAAACATATTTGATAAAATTGATGACAACGCTCTAACTTGTAATGTCATTGAGAATTTCAATACGGAAATTCAAAAGACAGATTACATTGATTTTCGGCAAACAATCTTAGGGATGGAGTTTAAAATCCCAATATTTGATGAACTTGATAGGGAGCAACTTATAGCGGCTGTCAGCGGATTATTTTGGGATACTTCTTACAAATTATTCAAACAGATCTTTTCTGATGACAGTAAATATATGACTGTTCACCAGGCCAAAGGACTTGAATGGAATAAAGTCGTTGTAAGTGTGATGCCTGGCAGACGTGATAAAATAAAAATACTTTCGATCTTTTCGTCGCCATGCCTAATCAACGAATCCCCCGCTGACGAATTTACAAGAATGTATTATGTTGCGTGTAGCCGAGCAAAAGAAGATCTATATATACATATCCCTTCTGAATGTACCGAATCTGATATCAGATCATCTATAGATGCATTTTGTATCAACAGTGGGCAAAAGATTGAATATGAATTTATTAAGTAGAGCATAAATAATGTGCATCCTATTATATTATTGAGAACCAGTAATATGATAGGATGTAACTAATTTACTGTGGCTACTTTGAAATCCTCGTAATTCTGTAAATCGTGGTAGATAGCATCGATATAAACCATGTCATCCTGTATACGATAGAGCATAAAATAATTATGACGTTTAAAGTGTATTGTACGGTATCCAAGGTCACAAAGCGTAGGATCATCACACAATTTTAGTCCTCCAGCCATATAGGAAAGCCGTTCTATCGTATGTTCCATGTCGTTTGCAACGCTAGTTGCCGCCTGCTCACTTCTTAGCTCATAGAGGATGTAGTTGGTAATATTCCTAAAATCCAGCTGCGCCTGGCTGGTCAAGACAACTTTAAATTCCATACTCTGCTCTAAGCTCAGCAAGGAATTTACCGGCTTCCTGGTATTTCCCCTCCGCTACTTGCTGTCTTGAATTTTCTAAGTCCTTATAGATATCTTCCCGTGATTTTGGCGGCAAAAATCTACCAACAGCTTCATCAGCTGCTTCAAGTTCGCGACGCTTGGAAAGTTTCTTCGTAAAATTCTGAATTTTAATCAAATCAGCTTCTGGCAGAGCTTGCATCATAGAAATTGTATTTTGGAGAGTGCTCATTTTAATCTCCTCCTCTCATATTTAAAACATCTATCATAGATGAGTGTTGGTATGCACAACTTCATCTAATTTTATTATAACATCTTATGAGCTAAATATAAACAGTATTTTAAGAAAAAACTGGTTGTAGATTTTCCCTTAAAAAACCCACGGGATCAAATTCCCGCAGGCTTTTAATACATAAGTTACTCACAGCCGGGCTGTGCATTATCAAAGTGCTGCTGTATTATCTTTTCTTTTTGTTTTTTGGCATTTGTATCGGAATTCTCGTTCCATCCCGGAACAGGAATTCCAATTTTTCATCGGCGTATACGGTCACGGATTCAATCATAGAGTTCCATAAATCATCGTCGAACTCATCCAAAATATCCCCACATTCCCGCAGTTCATCCAGGCAACGGCGGATTTGCTCTTTCCTTCCCGATTGCTCTAAAATCTCTTTTTGTATAGCCTCGATTTCTTCCTCAGCCTTTTTACATTCTGTATCCAGCTCAGAAAAGCGCCGGTTGTATTCCTCCTGGTCTTGAATCTGCCTTGTGTTTTCTTCCATATAAAGGCGGAGGCTGTTCATCAGATGGCTATGCTTGTTTTGAGCTTCAGCCAGTTGCCTTTCTAATTTACTGGTATCAGCGAGCAGCGGCAGCATTTCCTCAAACCGGGCAATATACTGTCCTTTATCTCCAAGCATCCGGTTAAACGCTTCCACGAAAGCTGCTTTAAGAGTTGGCTCGTCCAAATTCGGAGTGGAGCAGGCCGTTTTTTCTTCATATTTTTGGTTGCAGCGCCAAATGTATTTACGGTGCTTACTGTTGCTGTGCCAGACTTTCCGTCCGTAATAACCGCCGCAGTCCCCACAGATAACTTTTGCTGTAAACAGGCTGCTGCGGTGCAGCTTATGGCGTTCCGGCCGCCGCCGTTCAATCTCTTTTTGTACCAGGTCAAAAGTTGGCGGGTCAATGATGGCCGGGTGGGAGTCTTTAATATAGTATTGCGGTATCTCGCCACAGTTTTCCTTGACGCGTTTAGTTAAGAAATCAGCAACGTAGGTTTTCTGGAGCAGGGCGTCGCCTTTGTATTTCTCGTTTTGGAGAATGCTCATAATTGTCGAGACGCTCCACTTTTTCCTGCCCATTGGCGTTGGTATACCCTGTTTTGTGAGGTAGTCGGCAATCATCCGGACAGTCTGTCCTTCTAGAAACAGTTGATAAATCTTGCGGATAATTTTCGCCTCGTCCTCCACAATCTCTAAGATACCATCCTCACCTTTCTTGTACCCAAGGAAGTGCTTATAGGCAAGGGAGAACTTCCCTTCCTCCATGCTGCGGCGCTTCCCCCAGGTAATGTTCTCGCTGATGGAGCGGCTTTCTTCCTGTGCCAAACTGCTCATAATCGTAATCATAACCTCGCCTTTGGCGTCTAAGGTGTAGATATTTTCCTTCTCAAAATATACTTCCACATTCCGCTCCTTTAGCTTGCGGACGGTCGTCAGGGTATCTACTGTATTGCGGGCAAAACGGCTGATGGATTTGGTGAGGATCAGGTCTATCTTCCCACCGTCTTTGATACAATTCGATTTTGCCTTTATACTTTTTGATTTTGCCCTGTACCTTTTGGTTTTCCGGCCCATAAAAAAGACCTGCGGTATGCCCATAACCGCAGGTCTTTTTTATGCTTTTATTTCCATCCCGTTCTTAAAGGTGAAACGGATATCCTCCCGGCTGTATACCGTGACATATTCCACAAGGCTGTACCAGTCCTCCTCGTTAAACTCCGTCAGCGAAGCGTCCCTCTTTTCCAGTTCCGCAAGGAACCGCTCCGTTTTTTCCCGCTTTGCCACCCGCTCTGTGATGGCGAAGCCGACTGCCTCCAGCCGCTCCTTTATCCGGTCAAAGCGGTCCGCCAGCCCGTCATATTTTTTCTGGTACTCCGTCTGGTCAAGGGCAATATGGGCATTCTCGTTCACACACTGCTGTATCATCTCCGCCACGATGTTCATCTCCTCCTGAAGCTGAATCCGCTCCGCCTCCAGTTCCGATGTGTCATAAAGCCGCTCTTTGACCGTCTCGTAGTCCCCCCGTATGGTATCCCTCTCGTCAAAGATGGCATTGGCCGCTTTCAGGAACAGCGCCTTGACGGCCGTCTCGTCAAGGTGCGGCGTGGTGCATTTCTCCCCGCCGTCAAATTTGTGGTTGCACTGCCAGACCACCTTCCGGTACTTGTCGTTGGAATGCCAGACCTTGGAGCCGTACCAGCCCCCACAGTCGCCGCATTTTATCCCGCTGGAGAATGCGCCGGTGTAGCTTAAGCGGTTTTTGCCCGGATGCCGCACCGCCATCTGGTGCTGCACCTCATCAAAGACTGCGGGGCTGATGATGGCTTCGTGGCTGTTCTCCACATAATACTGCGGCACCTCGCCCTCGTTTATCTTCGTCTTTTTCGTGAGGAAATCCACAGTGTAGCTTTTCTGCAGGAGTGCATCCCCTTTATATTTTTCATTGACGAGGATGCTCTTGACCGTGCAGGAGTGCCATTTTTCCTTCCCTGCAGGTGTCCGCACCCCTTCTTCCGTCAGCCGCCTGGCTATGGCATATGGGGAATGCCCCTGCAGGAACAGCCCGTATATCCTGCGGACGATTTTTGCCTCCTCTTCGTTCAAGACCATGCCTCCGTCCTCTCCTTTGTCATATCCAAGGAAATGGCTGTAGGGGACGCAGACCTTCCCATCGGAGAACCGTTTCCGCTGCCCCCATGTGACGTTCTCTGAAATGCTCCTGCTCTCCTCCTGTGCAAGCGATGACATGATGGTGATCAGCAGCTCCCCCTTGGAATCGAATGTCCAGATATTTTCCTTCTCAAAATAGCACTCGCAGCCTTTTTCTTTCAGCTTCAGGATGGTGGACAGGCTGTCCACGGTGTTCCTTGCGAAGCGGGAGACGCTCTTGGTCACAATTAAATCGATGGAGCCGGCGAGCGCGTCCTCCACCATTTTTCGGAATCCCTCGCGCTTGGCTATCCCGGTTGCGGATATGCCTTCGTCCGTATACACATGGACAAACTCCCAATCCTCCCGGCTCTTTATGTAGCCCGTGTAATAATCCACCTGTGCCTCATAGCTTGTAAGCTGTTCTTCATGGTCAGTGGACACGCGGGCATATGCCGCCACCCTCCGTTTCTGCGTCTGGTGGATGGGCTGTGCGGTAAAACGGTCGCGCACTGCCGGTATGGTCGTTACCCTTCTTCCCTGCACGGTTTTCCCTCCTTCCTGCGGTAGCCCCTTTTTCCGGGGATGTATTTCCTTGTCTCCGTATGGCCGTCATGGAAATGGAATGTCAGCATATCCCCATAAGCCGAGATATGGGACAGCCTTCCGCACATGGCTCCTGCGTCAAATTCCTCCATATCCAAAACCTCTGCCACCATTTTTTTCAGCACCTTATCCTGCATTGCGGGCGGCCGTGCTTTCCCTGCCGCATGGGCCTTTTTATTGTGCTTGAAGCACACCCACCGCAGCTCCCTTGTCCCGTCTGCAAACTTCCTCGGCTGCCCCGTGAGGTTCTGCCCGCAGACCTCGCATTTAATGAACAGGGAAAGGTCATGGCACAGCGGCCTCACTGCTTTTTCCCTTTCCGTGAACATCTCGGCGTGCCTGCGCCGCTGTTCCTCTGTCCACTGCGGCCTCCGGAAATGGTAGTCCGGCTTCTCATAATCCCCGCCGTGGTACAGATATCCAGCCGGCTCCGCCCTGCCGTTTTTAACCTCCACGCCATACCTTGCCGCCATCTCCTTCTGGGCGCGGTCGAAAACCTCCCGGCTGATGATGGCTGGGTGCGTCCCTTCCACATAGTGTTAATAACTTCATGAGCTGTCACAGATTCAACCTCACCTGCTGTCGTAAAATCACCCATTTTCCTGTCACACAATCAATTGTATATACAACTATTTATTTCCAGTCTACAGCAGCTCTCCGAACTGCATTTTCCATGTTTCTATCTTATATTGTCTGACTCTTTCGAACCATGCCTCTCTTATCTGCGCCGGAAATTGTTCCAACATCCATGTACAATTCATGCAGGAAAGCCGCCCGGGATATCCCGGACGGCCTGTTTTTCTTCCAGTTTATGTAATTGCCCCAATTCCCCGCACACTTCGCCTAACAGCTTTTTTGCGTATAGTTGGCCTGTAATCTTTACAGCCAGTCCCTTCCTGTATACCCCGATAATGCACGCAGGGCGTGCGCAACTGTTGCCGCATCTGTCTCATTCATATGCGCTGACAGTCTCTCCCTGTTCCAAAATATATCCGACAGCCTGCTTAAAGGGCATCCTGTATCAATGTCCGGTATGCAGATATACTGGCCGCTCATGTATTTACCGATCACTGCGTTTATGCAGCTGTCCCTGCCATAAATAATAAGTTCTACCATTCCCATGCTGTGGCTCTTCACCATGACTTCCCCCAGCCATCTCTGCTCCTTTTTCCCTTCTTCCGCGGGGGCGGTGCACACAAACTCCATGCGCCCCTCCGGCCAGACCATCATCCCCCACCTCCCAGCATTTCATGGTCCGCCACAAAGCGCACCATGTGTTCGTCCAAAAGACGCTTCTGCTGCTGGCAGGCGTACATCAGCGCTTTTTCACATACACGGTTTATCATCCGCGGGATGCCCGCGGATATTTTATATACCTCGTCTTCCGCACCGCTGGTAAAGGTCTCTTTCCCTGCCCCTGCATATGCCATATGGGCTGCGATATATTTCCCTGTCTCCGCACGGTCCAGCCTCCCCAGCACGATGTTCATGTCTATGCGCTGCCTTATGGCTTCATATGCCTGCAGCTTCAGTTTCTGCTCCCAGAGTTCCGTCTGCCCCACAAGCACCAGCGACATCGGGCTTGTGGAATCAAACCTGTAATTCAGCAGGAACCGCAGTTCCTCCAGCATGTCCTTTCCCAGCAGGTGCGCTTCGTCCAACACGCACACGACTTTCTTTTTCTGCTCCGTGCTGACCGCCCGGATCTCCTTCTGCAGCAGCCGTTTGGAATCCCCGCTGAAATAATGCGGCTCCAGCCCCAGCTGCACTAACAGCCCCGCATACAGCCACCTCGGCGTCAGCTTGGAACCTGACAGGTATAATAATAAATATTTTTCTTTCCCAAGCCTCCCGTTAAGCATCCTCACCATCGTGGATTTCCCGCATCCAGGGTTTGCCGTCACCACTGCGAACATCTGGTGGTCAACCACATAGACGAGCCTTCCCAGGGCATCCTCTATCCGGGGCGATGTGTACAGCCTGTCTATGGGAATGTCTCTTGTGAAGGGCGTATGCCCCATTTCAAAAAAACTCTCATACATGGCTCCCCGCCTCCTTCCCGTACTCCCCGAAGGAAAGCGCACGCGCCATCTGTCCGTGGTCTTCCTTATATTTCTTTTCCAGTGCGTCCAGAAGCCTTGACGCCTCCGGGATGTTTCCTGTCATTCCCAAAGGCACGGGCGGCACTTTGGAGGCAAATGCCCCGATCTCCATCCGGTGTGCCCGGACCGGGGACGCCCCGCAGCAGTATACCGTCACCATGTCCATTTCCATCGGGTCATAGGCAACCTCTACCTCAAGGTTTGACAGCGCTGCGCTTGCTTCATACCGGTTCCCGCCCAGGGAAAAACACCCTGCCTCATTGATCCTGCGCCTCTCACGGTGCAGGAATGCCTCCGCCACCACAGAAACATCCATGAAGACAAGCCCCCTTTCGTCCCTCATCCATTCCTGCTCTGGCGTGATCCCGCTGGCCGGGACGGATGTCCCATAAGATTCATAATACTCCTTTATCCCCGCGTGCGCTTCCTTCTGGTATTCCTGCTCCAGAAAGATCTTCCACCTGCGGTTCAGCTCCTCCACGGAATGCACATGCGCCACGCGTATCTCCGCTATGAACTGGTCCACTTTCTGGTGGAATTTTTCTATCTTCCCTTTCGACTGGCACGCCCCCGGTTTTGCATGGACGATACGTATCCCCAGCTTTGCACAGGCTTTTCCAAGATGGCCCGACGTATACTGCACCCCGTTGTCAAGGTAGGCACAGTCAAACTTTCCGGCTTTTAAGACTGCCTTATGGAAAGTGTCCTCCACGATCTCCTGCCTCTGGTTGTCATAAAACTCTGACTGCACGATATATCTGGAATGGTCGTCGATCAGGGAGGATAAATAAGTTTTTATCAGTCCCCCGTCCGTTGTCCGCAGTTCTGGTCCGTACTTGATGTCCCCCTGTAAAAGCTCCATCCGGTGCGCCCGGCTCCGCAAAGCCTTCCAGTTCCAGCACCTTTATGATCTGGCGCACGCTCCGCTTCGGGACTTCACGCTTTAACTGCACTGCCTGTTCCATGGTTTCCCCAAAGTTTTCCGGGAGTCTCTGCTGCCTCTGGTTCGTCCGGCTGGCTGGCCGCAGGCCTCCGAACCCTTCTTCCCGGTAACTTTTTTCATAACGGTACAGCGTCCTTTTGGATACGCCGTTCTTCTCTGCGGCTTCCTCCCGCAGCTGCTGCCTTTTCCCTTCATCCATGTCCGGATCCAGAAGCAGCGCTATCATCTGATATCTTTTAAGCGCCTCTTCATCCTGCCATTTTTTCACTTCTTTTTTCTCCATCTGTATGGCCCTCCTTTCACAGGACAGCATACACCAGAATAAAAATGACAGCGAACAAAAGCAGGTGCACCCTTATTCCCCAGCCAGATACGGCTCTATCCGCCCTCCGCTGTTATATATGGCTCTGACCACCGCCTTAAGCCAGCCGGGGCTTATCCGTTCTTTCATCTCTTCCAGTAAAGAAACCCTGGATTTCAGAAACTTTCCATCCAGGTCCAGGAAACGGTGTGCCGCCGCCCTAATCTGCCCTTCCATGTTTTTTTCATTCATGTGGAGCCACCATCTCCAGTGTTTCATGGTCCCTTCACAGGGATAATCCTCCGTTTCCGTATCCTCTTCGCTGACCACACCGTCCGCCACATCCTCGATCAGGCCTGCATCATAATGCTTGTAGGGGCAGATGCAGTCCGGCAGTTCATTATGGAGCCGCCCACACTTACCGCCCGTGCATTTCAGCCGCCGGATAAGATACCACTCCTTATCCCCTCCCGCAATTTTATGCACACGGCGTCTGCTGTCCCTGTATTTAAGAGGACTCCCGCAGCATGGACAGATACTTTCTTCTTTACTGTTTATTAAAAATATCTTCACCCTTGTTGTATTCCGCTTCATATCTTGATATAATAACCATGGTTTTAATAAAGGTTTCAGTACACGGTTCTCGGCAAAAGATTAGTGTCCTGGAACCTTTTCCTTTCTCTGTTCTCATGCCATTATATCGGTTAATTCTATGACAGGCAACCAGAGTAATTTTAGGTCAGTACAAAAGGGTAGCAACAATATTTCTTTGCCACTCTCTCAAAGGACTTGATATTGTTATTCGTCACCTCAATGCTCGAAGCACCCATACCCTGACCGACCAGCTCTTTCACTGATATTTTCCCATGCGGCATCTGCTTTCCCTGTTTCCGGTGTTCCAGATACATCTTCATAGCCTTTTTCAGCACGTCGGCAGTCAATCGGGAAGATTTGAACACAAGGGCAATGGTTTTCTGTGTCACTTCCTCCTGCATGGTTTTCCTCCTTCTTTCTTAGATTGCTATACCCCCGTCAGGGTGGGACGTACAGCCTGTGGATTAAATATTTCATAAGCTCTCCTTCCTGACCGGGTTATGGCAGATAAGGTTTTCTCCCTTCTTTTTCCGCTTCGATTATCTCTGCAAAACCGCTTTCCAAATCTTCAAAGCAGATAGGAATATCCCCCGGATTTTTGATACAGGTATCCACAAAGCGGTAACTGAGCCGCCCTCCGTCCTTTCCAATACTGACGCAGTAGACAGACGCAAACTCCCCGTTTTCCAGTATCCACATCTCGCTTTCAAGGCACAGGACAAAGTTGTCTGAAAACAGTTCCCTTATCTCACAGCCTATCTTGCAGGCTGGATAACAGAAAAGCACGTCCGTCATGGCGAAGGGTTCTTTCCCCGTACCGTCATCCCCCTCCATCATCATCACATCCGTCATGTTCCTTTTGATATAAGGGAATAACCGGTTGGAATAGTTCTCCGCCTCATATTCCCCCGGATCGCCCCCATCGCCCAAAAACTCCGCAGAATCATCAAACTCACTGTCCTCATACAGCTGGAACAGACGGAGAAGGCACTCCCGCAGCTTCCCTTCCGTCAGACCTTCTTCCTGTATGTCCGGCTCCCGTCCCTCTTTCGGTTTTCTTTTCCCTGCAGCATAACGGATTCCGCCTAATACCGCTGCGCCTGCCACCGCCGCAGAAAGGGCGGCTGCTACTTTTTTGTGTTTCATTTTCCTTCTTTCTCCTTTCCGCTTCTGGACTTTTTGTCCAAAAGTTCCACAAATGCAAACAGGGCAGCTACAAACCGCTGTATACGGTCTATAACTGCCCTTACGCTGTCTGCCATATTTAATTATCTGTACCGGATCACCGGACACTGCTTCGTCTTTTTCCCTACCTTCCTGCGTTCCAAAGCGAAAACCATATCCCCGGTACGCTCAAAATATCCGATGTCCTTTTTCCAGCTTATGCCGCATTTACAATGCTGCAAGCCGATAAACTGCTGTTTCATCTTCCTTCCGCAGTTTGGGCATACTTTTTTGCTCATGCCTTTTTTCTTGGTTTTCGGCTTGTCTGCATCTTCTTTCTTTTTCTCTTTCCTTTCCGGAAGTCCATTCTCCGCAATCCTAGCTTCATAACGTGGCAGACGGTAAAGATACAGGCTGTATACTTCATCAAAGGAAGCCTTTTCTGCTATTCCCTTTACCCTCTGATAGATTTGCCCCGCAATTTTTTCACTGTCCTCTCCTTCCGGCAGCTTATCATGCTCCCTGTAATAATCACAGGTCTTTTCAAACATACAGTCTGCTATTTTAGCTTTCTGCTTCTGCTTTAAGTCTTTATATGTCCTGTCTGCCCTTTTCAGCCGCTTCCTGTTTCCCAAACACACCACTCCTGCCTTTATCCTCATACGGTCTATTTTAACAGAAAACGCCCCGGAATTGTAAAAAATATCTGCCGCCTAACGGAAAGCATCTTCACACCGGGAAATGAAATATTTCTTCTTTTCCAAGATTTCCTCCTGCCTGTCTTTGGAAAGCGACCTGAATATCTCGTCATAGTCAAGCTCCGCAAGCGGCGTACCCAAAACAGGCGTTAAGACCTCATGTTCATACCATATCCACCAGAGTTCCTCAAACAGTTCCATGCTGTCCGAAAATGCCATTGCCGAATCAAAGCCTTCTCCCTCACTGAACCATTGCAGACGGACAAAGCCGAACCTCCCGGCATCCGCCACCATTACATCTGCCAGCTCATACAGTTCCGCAAACGCATCCGCCACTTTCCGGCATTTTGCCCGCTGTTCTTCCGTAATATATTTTTCCGCCATAGCGCATCCTCCTGATCCACTTCTGGACAAAAAGTCCAAAAGCTATTTATTCTCTTTTAAACAGTAAATCGTGCAGAGGTCAGCATATAACACGCCTTCCCCACATTTTATCGTGTCAAACAAAAGGCACTGGAACAGCACGTCACGCACACCCTCAAGGCTTGCAATTCCCCGTTCTTTTTCTGAAAAGCCTGTGCCGGGAATATCCATATCTGCCGATGCCGCCCGCCTTGCCGAGATACAGTGCGTGTAAAGTCCGAGGAT
>KE159636.1:2311359-2312321 GCA_000403315.2 Lachnospiraceae bacterium A2 | reverse complement strand
TCTGCACTCGTCCACCTGTTCCTCCGCATCATCATAATCAAGGACACTCGGCGTACCGTTGCAGTAAAGGTTATACGCCATCCTGACTACTTTCAAGCTCCCGCTGGTCTGCCAGCCTTCATGCAGGCACTCCGTTTTTACACAGCCTGTCTTAAAGTTATAAATGCTGTTCATCTTTTTGAACATATCTGCCGATGCCGCCCGCCTTGCCGAGATACAGTGCGTGTAAAGTCCGAGGATATATTTATCCGACATAGGGAAAGCAAATGTTTCCTGCCCGTCATATGTCACCCTGTATTTATCCTGTTCCCCTTCCGGCAGTTTAAAGAAGCACTGCACTGTTTCCAGATAAGTATGCCCGTCAAAATCCGGCTTTATTTTCTTTCCGTACCTGCGGATTGTGGAAAAGAGGGTATTCCGGTCAATAAAGGAACGGGTACGCTTAAAAGCCGGTTTCCTGCCTTTGATGTCCATGTAAACATTATTCCCTGTCCCTTTCCCGGCAAACCTGCCATAATCGCCGATCCGCAGCAGATAGGACAGCGCCTCCAGCACAGGACTAACGCATGAATGAACAATTTGTTAATAATGGGTTCTGAGCGCTTTTATTTCCAAAATATAATTGAATTATTTTGAAAAATAATTTAAAATCAGATTAAAATAATCTAAAATCTTAAAGAAGTTCATAATTTATTCATTCATGCGTTTGTCCTGCCTCCAGCAGCTTTTCCCTTGACACAATCTCCTGATAAGGGGAACTGCCAAATTCTATCCTCACAAACCTTAACGGGCAGCTCCCCTTTGCAATCTCCCGTTCCATTACCCGGTCAATATCCCTCATGGATTCCATTTATCCATCTCCTTCCGCTTTGGGCTGGAACATCCCTTTTTCTTCCCAACCGCCGCCATACATATCATGCTGCACCAACTGCTGGTAATAGTGGTTCATGGTGTTAGGCGCA
>KE159636.1:1834040-2307799 GCA_000403315.2 Lachnospiraceae bacterium A2 | reverse complement strand
TATTCGCTGATTTTATCCGCTTTCAGTGTCACTTTCCGTTCCTTCGGCTTTTCCTCCGTCAGTATCAGGCGCACCATCGCAAGGGTAAGCTCCCCTGTCTTGCCGTATTCCTTGATTTTTGCCGACTGCACCATGCTGACGTTACAGCCCTTTTCCTCAATAGTAACCTGTACCCACTGCTGCGCTTCTTCCGCCAGAAAGGAAATATCCACGCCCTGTGAGAATCCGAGCTTTTTATTATCCACCATAGCAAGTAGTCCGTCAGACAGCCGGGAGAGCCAGATATACCGCTGAACCTTTTTTGCGTTCTCCCCGGCGGCTTCGCCTACTTCATCAAGGGTGTTCTTCCCTGACTTCTTCCCCTGATGCTTCATGGCTTCGTATTTCATCTTGTAGGCTCTCGCCTTTTCGCTTGGCAAGATGTCCTCTCTCTGGATATTGGAATCCACCATGATAATTGTGGCTTCATCATCGGTGTAATTGCGGACAACCACAGGCATTTCCGTCTTTCCGGCAAGCTCCGAGCCACGCCTGCGGCGGTGTCCGGCTATGATTTCATAGCCTCCACCCGCCCTCGGTCTTGCAATCCCCGGCACAAGCACCCCATACTGGCGGATACTCTCGGTTGTTTCCTCCATCTTCTCATCGTCCTCCACCCGGAACGGGTGGTCTTTGAACGTGTAAAGCTCTGCCAGTGGCGCATTGATAATCTGCTCTATCCCATTTTCCTGTGCGGTATTTCCACCGAACAAATCATCAAAACTTTCCAGAGCAACCTTTGATGCGCTTCTTGGTTTTGCGTTACTGCCCATCTGCAAGCACCTCCTTTGTCAGAGAATCGTAAGCTGACGCCACTTTCCCCTTTGGATCATGCTTATAAATGCTGATGCCCTCCGCTGAAATCTCCGCCGCCCGGACGGAAATGGGAATGACATTGGCAAATATCCTCACCCGGCTTCCATAGGCTTCCTTCAGCATGGCGCTGATGTCCTTTGCGTAGTTCGTCCGGCTGTCCACCATTGTAAGCAGGATCCCTTCAATCTCCAGCTTCGGGTTAATCTGCCGCTTTACCTTTCCCACCGTCTTAATAAGCTGCTGCAAGCCTTTGACGGGCAGGTATGCCGCCTGTACAGGTATCAGGATACTGTCGGCGCAGGCAAAGGCGTTTATGGTAATCATGCCGAGAGAAGGCATACAATCAATTAAAATATAATCGTAACTCTCCCGGACAATCTCTATGTATGACCGGAGTACCGTTTCCCGGCTCATCACATTCACAAGGGAAACCTCCAGACCGGAAAGCTCAATGTTCCCCGGCATTAAGTCTATCCCTTCCTCATGGTGGAGGATACCTTCCCCCGGCTCTACTTCCCCGTCATTGATTAAGTTCCCCATAATGGTTGCAAGCGTGATTTCCAGACTGTCCGGCTCTGTAAAGCCTAAACTTGCGGTCAGACTGCCCTGTGCGTCCGCATCAATCAGAAGCACTTTCTTTCCCTGTTTTGCCAGCCCGATTCCTAAATTGCTTGTGGTGGTGGTCTTGCCCACACCGCCTTTCTGGTTTGCGATTGCGATTATTTTACACATGATGATTCTCCTTTGCTTCTACTAATTTTCTTTTACGTTGCTTTTCCTGACTTCCACATAAGTCCTGTAATATTTCTTTGTCCCTTTGTTTGGGAACATATCGGAAAACTCCGTCACCTCGATTTTCGGGTTACGCTGTAAAATCTTCCCGAACCACTTAATATCGTTCTTCGTTCCCATAAGCCTGACTTTTAACATCAATCCCGTCCTCCAAGCATGGCGTACAAGTTGTGGTTATATGTTACATATTCCGGATAACGAATCTGTACCGCCTGCCAAAAATAAGGCGCATAGGCACAGCAGAACAGTTCTTCCACTGTGTACCGTCTGCACTCGTCCACCTGTTCCTCCGCATCATCATAGTCAAGGACACTCGGCGTACCATTGCAGTAAAGGTTAAACGCCATCCTGACTACTTTTAAGCTCCCGCTGGTCTGCCAGCCTTCATGCAGGCACTCCGTTTTTACACAGCCTGTCTTAAAGTTATAAATGCTGTTGATATTTCTTCTTGTGTCATCGCTGATACCAAGACAATATACAAGCGCTTTGTGGTACACGTCCTGATACCTGACCTCTTTCAATTTTTCGTAGTAGAATTTTTCATGTGCATCACTGATAAAAATAATCGCTTTCTCTTTTTCTGCTCCTAACGCTGTATTTGCCATAATTAATCTCCTTAAATTTTTTAATATTATGAAGGATTTGAGAAAATGAGTTTTAAGGGATTACGATAATTGAGTAAACTTCGCCGAAGATTGTGAGTATCCAATTTACTCAACAAAGCTGTTGAGTAATACTCAATTTGAAGTGATTTTAGACGGTTTTTAACGGTAAAAGACGGTATTTCCATCTTGACCTTTTTTTGAATAGAAAAAGGCTCCGAATCCCTCATAATCACTTGAAAATGCGTGATTACAAGGCATTCGGAGCCTTATAATTTTTATACAGTTATTTCAAATGCAAACTTCGCCTACATGCCCATCTGCGCTGCAACCTCAGCCGCAAAGTCCTCCTGTTTCTTTTCCAGACCCTCTCCAGTTTCAAAGCGGACAAATCTCTTAACCGAAACATCTGCTCCTACTTCTTTAGAAACAGCCTCTAAATATTTTGCAACAGACTGCTTGCCATCTTCTGCCTTCACATATACCTGATCTACCAGGCAGATTTCTTTCAGCTCTTTATTCACACGGCCTTCAATCATGCCATTAATTACTTTCTCTGGCTTCTGAGATTCCTTCGGATCATTCATAATCTGTGCCAGAAGGATTTCCTTCTCATGTGCAATATATTCTTCGCTAATTTCACTCCTGGAAACATATTTTGGGGAAAGAGCTGCAATCTGCATTGCAAGGTTTGTCAGCGCTTCTTTTACGGTATCATTTACAACGGAAGTTTCTGCTTCTACGATAACGCCAATCCTTCCGCCGCCATGGATATAAGAAACTACGCATCCATTCTCTGCAGTCACTTTCTCAAACCTGCGGATATTCAGGTTCTCGCCGATTACTGCAATCTTTTCTACCAAAGCATCTTTCACGGTCTTGCTGGAATCTTCTTTCCAAGCTTCTGCCATAAATGCATCCAAATCTGCTGCGTCAGAATCTACTGCCTGTGCTGCAACTGCATCCACAAAAGCTTTGAATGTGTCATTCTTTGCAACAAAGTCTGTTTCAGAATTCACTTCCACTACAGCTGCTGTCCTGTCATCTTTCACTACAACAGTACAAAGGCCTTCTGCTGCAATCCTGCCTGCCTTTTTCTCCGCCTTTGCCTGTCCATTTTTCCTTAAAAATTCTACAGCGGCATCCATATCGCCGTTTGTTTCATTCAGGGCTTTTTTGCAGTCCATCATGCCTGCACCGGTCATTTCCCTTAACTCTTTTACCATTGCTGCTGTAATAGCCATTTCTATTCCCTCCATTATGTTCCGGCACACCTTCGCCACGGCGCAGCTACACGCCTTTCTGCAAAACTGTGCCATCTATCTATATGATTTCTTCATCTGCCAAAAAATATGGCAAGTTCTGTACCCGCAATTGAGGACAGGCAATATTGTCTGTCCTCCCATTGCTAAACCCTTTATCAACCTAGTGTGCTGACATGCCTATATTTGGTGAAACGACACAAAATTTTCATTCTTCTACAAGGCAGATTTTCAACGGTGTAGCGGTGGCTACAGCTAGAAAATCTAACGCAGCAGATGGATGAAAAGACAAGTAGGTTTGCCTAATTATAAATGAGCCAGTACACTAGCTGTCCCGCCCACAATCCCTGTATAGGCAAGTGCTTCAATCAGTACTGTAAGCAGCCCGGCACAGATTAATGTGCTTCAATCGGTACTGTAAAGCAGTCCCAGCACAGATTAAGAACCCTAACCATTTGCCGCAAGGATTATTCCTCTGTTTCTTCTACCGCTTCTGCTTCTTCTTCCACTGTCCCCTGGTTTGCTTCAACAACTGCATCAGCCATTTTAGAAACGATTAATTTCACTGCCCGGATAGCGTCGTCATTGCCCGGGATTACATAATCCAATTCTTCTGGGTCGCAATTTGTATCGCAAATGCCAATCAGGGGGATTCCCAGTGTATGGGCTTCCTGTACGCAGATTCTTTCTTTTTTGGGGTCAACAATAAAGATTGCATCTGGAATCCGTTTCATTTCTTTGATTCCGCCGAGGTTTTTCTCTAATTTTTCCCATTCTTTTTTCAGCGCGATTACTTCTTTTTTGGGAAGCACATCGAATGTCCCGTCCTCTGCCATGGTTTCAATGGATTTCAGCCTTGCAATACGGCTCTGGATGGTTTTAAAGTTGGTAAGCATACCGCCTAACCATCTTTCATTAACATAGAACATGCCGCAGCGTTCTGCTTCTGCCTTGATGGCGTCCTGAGCCTGTTTCTTGGTCCCTACGAACAGGATAGTGCCGCCTTCTGCTGTAATGTCGGCAACTGCCTTGTAAGCTTCATCTACCTTCCCTACTGATTTCTGCAGGTCAATAATATAGATCCCGTTTCTTTCTGTGTAGATGTAAGGAGCCATCTTAGGGTTCCATCTTCTTGTCTGATGCCCGAAGTGGACACCTGCTTCTAATAACTGTTTCATCGAAATAACGCCCATTTTTTTACCTCCATTGGTTAGATGCTTCCATATGCTTCCTCTCCTGAAGCTACCGATAGGGCACCGGCCCCAGAATCCGCATATGTGTTTTTTGTTTACTATCTCCGCCATTATAGCACAGGAAAAATTTACTTGCAAGTCCTATTGCAGCTTTTCCCTTAAAATATCATCACAGTTGTTACTGTTCACTCCTGAGCCGTGCACTGTGCTGCACGGCTACAGGCCAATACCGTAATGGGGTCAGAATCCGCCCATTTTAAAGTTTGCCTGCGGCAAAGAGGCAGATTCCTGGCCTACTCCAATCCGTTGGCTGCTAACCGCGCAGCAAGCGCGCAGTTGCAGGCTGAACTGTTACAAAATATCTGCCATGCCATCCGCTGGTAAGGGTAAATCCCTTTCACCTTAATTCTTTTACAGGATTCCCTCCCTAAAAACACCAATAGCCCCTTCTGCAGGCAAGCAGAGGGGCACCTAATGCAAAATTCTTATTGGGGCCTCGCTTTCAGGATATCTATGATTTCATCTGCCGAAGCCCCCATAGGTATCAGGTGCACGCCAATCCGCAGGGAATCATCCACGCCCTTCTGGGTCATATAGGTGTTGAACTTCTCTGCGTCCGGGATTAATCCAGCTTGGTACAGCTTTTTGCTGATGACGTCAGAAAATTCGCCTTCTTTAATTTCAAGCTCTACCACACCCCCGTCTTCCCCGGAAGGCTGCTGTACAATTTCAGAATCCTGCGATTCGCTGTCTAACTCCTCGTCTGGCTCCTGGCTGCTATCGTCCCCATTATCTTCACCGCGATCCTGGCCGCTATCGCCCTCATTATCTTCACCGCGATCCTGGCCGCCATCGCCCTCCCCTTCCCCATTGGGCTGGCTTTCCTGCGTTGTGCCGGGATCTTCTGAATTATTTTCCTGTTCCGGATCCTCCCTGTCCGGGCCTAATTCCCCTTCCATAACCATGCCAAGGACTTCCGCCCGCTCTATGATTTCTTCATCCGATAAGGTTTCTTTTTTCCCGGAAAGGGCAATCCCCATAACAATGGCAGTACCTATGATCCCGATTCCTAATCCACGCAAATAATATTTCAGTTTCATAAATTACAAATCTTCCTCCCTGAATAAACCGATGACAAGTTTTACTTCGCCCACTCCCAAGCCCAATTCCTTGGCAATGTCTACGGCGCTTTTCCCTTTCCGGTATAAATCCAGAATCTTCTGGTTACTGCTGCCCCTTTCATCCTCTGGCTTCTCCGGGGGCGCCGGCTCCTCCGCCTTTGGTTCCGGCACTGGCTTCGGCGTCTCCGGCATTCTCACGTCAGCCGCCTTTGGGGCTGCTGCAGATACAGAAGCAGACTTTTGGACAGTATCCAAAATCGCTTCCGACTGTTCCACCGTATTCTCAATATCCTGTTCCAGTTCCTCCAGATGGATGGCAAGCTGTGCTAAGTTCCCTGCGTATTTTGTAAGTTCTGAATGTTTGTCATTAAGCATGCTGTACAGGAACATGACTTCATTATGGGTTTTATGGATGGATTCCAATACGGTATCAGAGTATTCTGTAATTGCCCGCATTTTTTCATTGGTTTCTTTGTCCAGCGCCCGTTCCACGACTTCCATGGATTTTTCAATGGAGTGGTCAATGACTTGGTCCACCATATTGTCCACTTTCACTTGGGCATCTGTCAGGCTCCGTTCCAAGATACGCTGCATTTCCTCTGTGCTTAATTCCGCTACTTTATCCAAATCTTGGTTCGACAGCTTTTCCGTAACAAAAAAACTTGCAACCATCATCACAAGGCCGATGATTATTAAAACAATTTCTAGTGTTGTCATACTGTACCTACCTATATTTTCATATCAAAACCACCTGTGGTTTTAACGCTTACCTTTCCGCTGTTTTTTTCCTCCGCCTTCTTTTTCCGGTTCCGGCGGTCTTCATATTCGTTGCTGCCCTTCTCGCGGGCGTCAAACTTCTTCTGCGCATTGTCTGAATCGTTGGCATGGGTAACCTGACGCATATGGTGGGCCGTTTCTTTCGAAAACTGGGTCTGGACGTTCTGCTGCTGGAGCATGGATTTATTATCCTCCTGCTGTTTCACCGTGCTCACGTCCTGGCTCCTCTGGACAACCCCGCTAAATTCTACTGGCCGAATTGACATTTTTCCACACTCCTTTACAGCGAACGTACAACAATCTCGCCATGTTCCTTAATGAATTTCGAGAAAGACCTTTCGCTCTTAATATTCATGCTCACTTCAGAAATATTTACGGAAACCCCCGGGTAAATGCTGCCCTTTACCTTGATTTTCGCGTTATGGGACATTTGGATTTGCTCATGGATGTCCTTTAGCTCTTTGCGCTGGGCATTCAGCACCTGCTGTTTTTCCTTAAATGAACGGGCTACGGACTGGACCTGCTGGACCCGTTCCACGCTTAAGGGCTCCTTTTTCTGCATTTTCTCATTGAAGTTCACAAGGATTGGACGCAACTGCTCTAACTCCTTGCTGACTTGGATAATGCTCTTTTGGAGTTCCCCATAACGCTCCTTGATTTCCGGGTCTACCCCTACCTCTATCCTTGTAAGGGTACCCATGGAAGACCCTATGGTCTGTGCTTCCACAAGGTTGCCTGCCCGTATGACACCGCCGTTTACAAACCCCTTCTTGCCCCCTACACGTATATCATTCCCCGCAGACACCTGGCTATGCAGGATAGATTCCGTTTCTATATACCCGCCGGAAATTACTGTGGCATTTTCAATAAATTTCGTAATAATATTGTCCTTGGCCTGGACCCTGCCTTTGCCCATGCCATGGATGCCCCTCTTTACAATAATTTGGCCGCCTGCGTTCAGGAAAGCCGCTTCTACCACGCCTTCGATTACAATGTCCCCTTTAGCGGTGACAGAAAACCCGCTTTTTACATTGCCCTTAATTGTGACGTTCCCATCATAGACAATATTCCCCGTGGAAGTGTCCACATCCGCAGGGACTTCAAACACATCCTCCACAAATACTTTGCCGTTGACTAAGCTGGCATGGCCTGTCACGCCGGAATAAATTTCCGTCATATCCTCTGACAGGGTTATATTATTTCCAAACTCCAGCTTCATCGTCTTTTCCTGCCGTGCCTGGATATCGCCGCCAAACACATCTTTCCCGGGTTTTCCCGGCACTTCCCTGTGGAGCTTTGCCAGCACCTGGCCCTTCTCCACCCGGCTGATGGTGTTCAGCTCGTGGTAATTTACCGATCCATCCTCATTTTTCTTAGGCTTTAAATTATGGTTCGTGTTAAAGAAATATTCAATTTTGGCATCCTTGCCATTGATAGGCGGAACCCCTTTCGCCATAATATAATTGGTGCAGTAATGGCGCTCCTTTAAAAATTTCTGGATTTCTTCCCGGCTTATCCCTACGGTAACCTTATGGAACTCCAAATCGCGTAAAATTTCATCCTCAGTCATAAGCCTGCCATTATTGGAAGGCGGATAAAACCGGCAAAATACCAGCATCTTATCAATTGATATGGTAACCTCCATCTGTTCGCTCTCATCTAAGCCGTTCCACATGCCCAAAAAAACTTCCCTCGGTTCGCCCCGGGCAGTCAATGCAGTGTTCAGCTCCCTCGCGTCCAGCACCGCATATCCTTTTCCTTCCAAGTATGAAGTCACTTCTTTGTATTCCACTGGCTTCCCGCCGTCTGCCGGCGGAAACACCACAAGGTATACGTTCCCATCTCTGATATCCAGCTTAAAATATCCATTCTTGCTCTCCATAGCATCAACCACCTAATCCGTTAAAATATTCATGTAGGGTCCCATTGTCTTTTTCATCTTCATCAGCGCTTTTGTGTGAAGCTGCGATATACGGGATTCCGACACCTCCAATACGTTGCTGATTTCTTTTAAGGTCAAATCCTCGTAATAATACAAGGTAATTACTTTCCGTTCCTTTTCTGTAAGCGTGCCCAAAGACTGCTCCAGCACTTTCTTTAATTCTTCCTCCGCAATGGCGTCCTCTGGCTGGATAAAATGGGAGTTGCCCCTTGCATCCATCATGGGCTCCATCCCCTGCTCCACATATTCGTTCAGGGAAACCATAGTTGTCACTTTTAACTGGGACTGCCAGTTCAGCAGTTCTTCTCCGCTTACTTCCAGTTCTTTGGCTATTTCTTCATCCAGTGCAGCCCTTCCAGTCCTCGTTTCAATTTTCTTAATTGCTTCGTCAATCTTTTTCTGCTTCTGGCGCACTGTCCTAGGGATCCAGTCCATTTTCCGGATTTGATCCAGAATGGAGCCCCGTATCCTAAGGCTGGCATATGTTTCAAATTTTACATCTTTTTTTACATCAAATTTATCTATGGCGTCAATCAGGCCAAAAATTCCATATCCTACCAGATCATCATACTCTACATTATATCCAAGGTACATGCTGAGCCGCCCTGCCACAATCTTGACAAGGGGCGCATACCCTACAATAATCTGCTCTCTCAATTCCGGCGTAGGCCGCTTTACAAATTCTGCCCACAATCGTTCTTTTTCTGCTGCGTTCATCCAAAGCCCCCAAGACTACAGGAACCGCCCTGCGGCTGCCTGCTTATTTTTCATCTTCATCTGCGGAGTCCCCAAGGTTTTCTAGGTTCCCAAGGTCGGCTGTCTTGTCTTCGCCTTCCCCTTCTCCCTCCTGGCCTTCCGCTGCCTCATCCGTGGCTTCTTCTATATCTTCTTCCTTGAAATTTTTGTCCAACAACAGTTTCGCAATACATCCTAGGATATAAAAGGATATTAAAACAGTGGCCCAAGTCTTTACAAACTGCCCCGTTTCCATCCGCGTCAAAAACCCGATAATGCAAATTGTAAGCCCTGCAATCAGCGTAATAATGATTGGAACCTGCTTCGTTTTCATATCCTATCACCCTTTAAATCGATTTTATTGTTTTTCCTACTGCTTTTATGCGGAACTCGCCGGTTTCCGGGTACAGTTCCACCGTCCGGCCGTAATTCAGCCCTGTATCCTCTGCCAGCAGGGGAATCCCAAGCTGCTTTAGCTTCGCCCTGGAAGCCTGCGCGTTACGTTCCCCCACGTTCCCAACCGTGGAAAGCCCGCTGACTTGGAACATTTTTGCCCCTCCGGCAATTTTTGCAACAAGGCGCCTTTTATTTGCGCCCGCCATTACTACTCTTTTTACCAATTCCTCTATCCCTGTATCTGCAAATTTGGCAATATTTGAATTGTTCCTCATCTGAGTGCTGTCGGGGAGCATAATATGCGCCAGCCCCCCTATTTTCAAAACCGGGTCATAGACTGCAATCCCAATACATGACCCTAATCCCAGAGTAGTAATCATATCCGGCGCTTTACAGATATTCAAATCTGCCATTCCAACTTTAATTGTAGCCATAACTCTGCTCCTCTTATAGTGCAATCCCCAATGAAGTTAAAATCTTGTCATAGGAATCTACATCTGGCATTAAAATAAAGAATCCCTGAATTTTCACATCATCCCCAAACTCTGTCTGGATCAAAAGCGCATTGTCCCCATACTGGCCAAACTGGATGGCCGGCACGCTAAGTATTGCTGCCGCCATGTCAATGGCAAGGTAGGGCACTGAGGATGTGATTACCATTTTTGTCATAGATGACAGCGCTGACAGGTAAGAACCAGAAATAATATTCCCGATTTCCTTAATGGCTGACAGGTCCATTTCGTCAAATTCCTCTGCATAGTCGTCCGGCCTGCCCATCAGATGGTTGACAAGATAGTGGGCAGATTCCATTTTCAGCAGGAACATCATGCTGCCGCCAATATCGCTCTCCACTTCCAGGTAAATGCCTACGACGGTTTCTTCCTCTGCTGAGATTGCCGTAGGGAGCTCTTGGAATGTCAGGAATTCAATTTTCGGCACTTCCATATCCACCCTCATGTTCAGCATGTTGGAAATTGCTGTAGTGGCATTCCCGGCGCCGATATTGCCGATTTCCTTAAGGACGTCAAAATACATTTCATTTACCTGATCCAAATTAAATTTAGCCATTGGTCACTTTCTCCATTTCTTTCATTGCGAACAGGCTGCTGCCAAGATTCCCCTATGCCGCAACAGCCCCATTCCTTCCAACTATACGCTTTCCGTTTCATCTATAATACTGTTGGTGTCAAAGAGGGAAATCAGTTCCTCCCCGTGCTTGCCAACGCCGTTGATAAAATTGCTTTTATTGTTCTTAGCATCATAAGCCACTTTATCAATCTCATCCGGACCGAGTGTTACAACTTCTTTCACTTCATCTACAATAAGCCCAAGGACGCCATGCTCCTCCAGCTTTAAAATGATTATCCTTGTGACATCTGTAAATACATCTGGCTCTAAGTCCATCTTTGTGCGGATGCTCATGACTGGCACGATTTCCCCCCGCAGGTTGATGATCCCTTTAAAATAAGCCTGTGCCTTTGGCACCCTTGTTATCTTCTGCATGCGCACGATATTATCCACATAGCTGATATCTATCCCGTACTGCTCACTGCCGATTTTCACTACGATAAACTGTTTCCTGCCGTCCTCTGCCACAGATATGTTTCCTGCCATGGTAACACCCCCTAAAATAATGTATTAACATCCAGAATCAATGCCACTTCCCCATCGCCGAGGACGGTTGCGCCGCTGATAATCTTGGTGCTGTTGTTAATGTATTTGCCTAAGGATTTGATAACGATTTCCTGCTGGCCGTTAAGCTCATCTACGATAAGCCCTGCAAATTTATCGCCCTTGCGGACAATAATGACGGTAAGGCTTTCCTTCTCCTCATCCTCCGGCTCGCAGTCTAACAACTGGTCTAAGCGGATCAATGGGATGACCATGCCGCGGATATGTATGACTTCTTTTGCCTGTACAAATTTAATTTCATCTGCCATAATCTCCTCAATGGTTTCAATGGAGCCTAAGGAGATTGCGTATTTCTCATTCCTCACCTCTACCATCAGGGCCTGGATAATTGCCAATGTCAGGGGCAGGCGCACCGTAAATTTAGAGCCTTCCCCAAGGACGCTCTTTACTTCCACGTCGCCGCCCAATGCTTCGATATTGGATTTTACCACGTCTAAGCCAACCCCGCGGCCGGACACGTCAGAAATCTGCTTTGCCATGGAAAAGCTGGGCATGAACAGGAAGTCAATAATTTCTTTCTGGCTTAATGCCGCCCCCTGCTCCGGGGTAATCAGCCCACGTTCAATGGCTTTATTCTTAACATTCTCTGTGTCAATTCCGTTTCCGTCGTCACTGACTTCAATAATGACGTTATTCCCTTCCTGAAATGCGTTCAGGTGGATGGAGCCTGTTTCGGGCTTGCCCCGTTTCTTACGGGTTTCTGCATTCTCAAGCCCATGGTCTGCAGAATTGCGCAGCAAATGCTGCAAGGGGTCGCCGATCTGGTCCACAACAGTCCTGTCCAGCTCTGTATCTTCCCCTGTCATGTACAGTTCCATTTTCTTATCCAGCTTCTTGGAAAGGTCGCGGATCATCCGTGGGAATTTCTGCACCACGCTCTCAATGGGAACCATGCGGACTTTCATAACGGACTCATGGAGCCCTGTGGTAATCCGCTCTAAGTATTCGATCTGCTCATGGAAGGCCTGTGAGTTAGAGCCCATCCCCCCATCAGAAGTGGATCCGATGGATACCAGGGAGTTCTTTGCAATAATCAGCTCGCTGACTTGGTTCATCAAAGCGTCCAGCTTCTCAATATCTACCCGGACTGTCCGGTTCGTCACCGGTTTCCCGCCGTTCTGCTTCTTGTTGGCCTGCGCCTGGGGCGGTTTTGCCTGAGGGGCTGCCTGTGCCTGCGGCACCACTGCAGTTTCTTCCTGCCGCGCTTTCTCTGCCTCCCTTGCCGCTTCTTCTTCTTCCTTTTTGGCTGCAGCCGCCGTCAGTTCTTTATAGACGACTTTTTCCCCTACAACTTCCTCAATCTCGGAAACTGCCTTGGAAACTTCTATAATCCTGTCCAGCTCTGTTTCACTGGCTACGTAAAAGCTGAAATCAAAGCCAAATTTTTCATCTTCAATATCCTGGGAACTTGGGTTATACACAATGATATTCCCAAACTCCTCAACTGCCTTAAATACAAGGAATGCCCGGGCTGCTTTCAGTAAGCAGTCCTCCTGGATATAGACAGTCATTCCATAGAGGTTCATGCCCTTTTCTTCTGATTCCCGCAGTTCTTCCTTTTCCTTCTCGGATAGGTCCATATCGTGGTATTTCTTCTGGAACCTGCCGCCGGAAGGATCTTCCTTCGGCTTTTCTTCTTTCTCTGCCGGCTTTTCTGCCGGCTGGGGGGCGTTGCCGGTCCCTGCTGCCAAAATATCGTTCAGTTCTTGGATAATTGCCTCATTATCGTCTGTGCCCTCGTCGGAACTTTCCTTTACATTTTCCAGATACGCGTCAATGGCATCCAAACACTGGAACAGCACATCCACTAAGCCGCTGGTGACATTCATATTGCCGCTGCGGACTTCCTGGAATACATTTTCCATGTCATGGGTCAGCCGCTGCATCCGCTTAAAGCCCATGGTCCCTGCCATCCCTTTCAAAGAATGGGCAGCCCGGAAAATCTCGTTGATGGTGTCCATATTTTCCGGGTCCTTCTCAAGGCTCATAATGCAATCTGACAGGTTCTGCAAATGCCCGTTTGTTTCATCAATAAAAATCTCAAGGTATTGGCTTACATCCATACTACTGTACCCCCACATTCTTTATTATCGTTTGTGCAACTTCTGTCAAGGGAACTACTTCGTCTACAGCGCCAGCCTCGGCAATCGCCTTCGGCATCCCATATACCACGCAGGACTGTGCATCCTGTGCAATAACGTGGATTCTCTTTCTCTGTTTCAGGGAAAGGATTCCTCCCGTCCCGTCCGCGCCCATCCCGGTAAGCACCACGCAGACAATTTCGTCAAACCCGCTGGTGCGCAACGATTCATAAGTCACATTCGCGCAGGGGCGCAGCCCACCAATTGCCGGGGCGTCGCTCAGGCGGACCACATGCCTTCCGTCCGGCCGCTTCTGGACTTCCAGATGCTTGCCGCCGGGGGCTACGTACACGCAGCCTTTTTCTAAAACATCGCCTTCTGCTGCTTCCTTCACGGTAATCTTGCTGACTTCATTTAACCGGTCGGCCATGGATTTCGTGAACCCTACCGGCATATGCTGGACCAGCACCATAGGAGCGTCCATATTGGCGGGAAGGTACGGAATAACGCTCTGCAGCGCTTTCGGCCCTCCTGTGGAACATGCAAGGGCAACCAAAAGGTTCTTCCCTTTCCCAGCCGCCCGCTTAGGCGGCTGGACAGGCTTCATGGCTGCAGGCTTTACGGCTGGCCGGCCGGCCCCCAGGGCATTCTTGGCATTTTCCGACCTGACGACTGCCTTAAGGACCCTAAGCAGGCTGCTTTTGAAATCCTCTCCCTTTGCTTCAATGATGTTGCCCGGCTTAGTAACGAAATCAATCGCTCCCAGCTCCATTGCACGGATGGTTACATCTGCATCCTTAACGGTCAGGGTGCTCACCATGATAATGGTGGCTTTTATATTTTCCTGCTGTAATTTTTCCAGTAGTTCCAGGCCATCCATCCTGGGCATATTTACATCAAGGACTACTGCGTCATAGCTAGTGTTCTTTAACTTCCCATATGCTTCTAGGCCATCTCTGCAGACGTCTGCTGCATGAAATGTACTATCTGAATTGATTATATCACAAATAAGCCTTCTCATAAGTGCAGAATCATCAACTACTAAAATATTTTTTTTCATAACATCACCTTTTTTGCCTGTTTACACGTTCCTGCTCAAAAATATATTTAATAATAATTTCCCGCTCTTTCTGGTTCCTCATAAGGAAATTTGCACGGTATTCATATTTTGTTTCCTTTTTCACTGTTCCTACTTTCTGGCAGAGGATGGTTTTCCCTACTGTTTCCAGAAGATAGTCCATGGACTTATTTTTCAGCCTGATGGAAATAAAAAGATAGCCCTCTTGCTCCCCGGGCCGGTCCCCCACAAAGCGTATGCCCCCGCCGCTGATGTCTACTGCCACACCATGTAAGGGCGTATCCCCAGGGAAGCAGAGCCTGTGGTGCTCCTTCAGGCCTGCCATGTCCCCCATCCCGGCTTCTTCCTCGGTAATGGCAAAATATTCCATATCCATCACGCACCCAAACCGGTAATATTCCCTTCTCTGGAATTTTTCCAATGGGGTTTTGGGTTCCACCAGCACCACTGGCAAATTTTCCCGCACATAACGGTCCTTCACATTGGCCCCGCAGCGGTACATCCCTGCCCGGGTGTAAAATACAAACTCAAGCCTGACGCCGCTGGGCGGCACTTCCGCTTTCCCATCCCTTGTGGGCACGGATATTTCGAACATCCCATTCTCCCGGATGTCCTGCACCATACTGCAGTATGCTGGCGGCAGCTCCCCCAGCATCCTTCCCTGTTCCAATTGCTGCATGATCCGGATCTCAATCTTATCCCCCGGCCTGACAATATTGGATTCCATAACAACCTCCATCTATCCCCAGCCCGGCCAATGGCAAAGCTGGCTATAGTAACCGACTTAGCTTCTTCTGTAAATAAAACGTGACAATAGCTGCATAATCCCTTTTTTCCCATGCACTGGGACTACATTCCCTTCCAGCAGGTTATAAGTCAGGGCCTCAAATGCCTTTGTAGCCTTGGCTTCCGGGTAAAGTATGCTTACCGGCTGCTGCTGGCGGATGGCCTTTTCCACTGCCATGTCTTGGGGGATCATGCCAAGGTACTCTAGGTCGCCTTTTAAAAACTGCCCCACTACGGCATTCAGTTTTTCAAATACCCCGTCCCCTTCTTCCTCCGAAGCGACACGGTTGGAAATTACTTTTATTTTTGTCTGGGACTGGCGGAACTCCGGGTTCCGGTGCAGCGCTTTCAGCAGGGAATAGGCGTCTGTCAGGGAACTTGGCTCCGGGGTTGCTAAAAGGAGCACCTCCGGGCTTGCCATGACAAATTCCAGCACATGGTCTGAAATCCCTGCCCCTGTGTCTATCAGCACAATATCTGCCAGTTCATCCAGATCGTTTAAGTTACGCACCAGGAATTTTAACTGTTCCTTAGAAAGGTTGTTTACCCCCGTAATGCCGGAGCCCCCGGAAATAAACCCAATGTCCATAGGGCCTGCGGTAATAATTTCCTGTACGGTTTTCCCCCGGTAAATCAAATCACTTAAATTATATTTTGGGATGGCCCCAAACATGATTTCCACGTTTGCAAGCCCCAGGTCCGCGTCAAAAATGATGACTTTCTTCCCCTGCCGCTGCATTTGGACGGCAAGGTTTACCACAACGTTTGACTTGCCTACGCCGCCCTTCCCGCTGGTAACGGTAAAAATACGGGCTTTCCGCGCAGGTCTTTGGTTCTTTTTTACAATATTCCTCAACTGTTCTGCCTGGTCCATACTCATTTTCCTCCAAGCAGAAGCTTTACAATTTTCTGTGTATCAAAAATTTCAATATCCTCAGGGACATTCTGCCCATAAGTAGAATACGACAGGTCAGCCCCTGTATAAAGCTTCATATTCAGTATATTCCCAAAACAACTGGTTTCATCTAGCTTGGTAAATATCAGTTTAAACTGGAAATTTTTCCTGTAAATGTCTGCAATGTCCAACAAATCACGGTACTTTGTGGTAGCGCTCAGCACAAGGTACACTTCCTTCTGATATTCCCCCGGGATTTGGTCAATCAGTTCTTTTGTTTCATTCCTCTGTTCCTCATTTTTGTGGGAAAACCCAGCGGTGTCCACAAGGACAAGGTCATACTCCTCCGACTTATGCAGTTCCTCATTCAGTTCCTCAGAGGAATATACAATGTCCAAAGGGGTATCCAGGATATTGGCATAGGTCCGAAGCTGCTCCGCCGCCGCAATACGGTAAGTATCGGCAGTAAAGAGGGCTACCTTTTTGCCCTTTTCCACTTTAAACCGGGATGCAATCTTGGCAATGGTCGTGGTTTTCCCAACCCCGGTAGGACCGATAAAAAAGACTACCTTTGGTTTGCGCTCCGACAGCTCAATCGGCTGCGGCTGCCCGAACTTCAGGACCATCTTCTGGTAAATGCTGGACAGGATCAGGTCTACGCTTGCCCCTCCTTTCATTACCTTCTCCACCTCGTCCATAATCTGGTTCACATATTTCTCATCTACTTCATTATCCAGAAGGATGCTGTAAATCATTTTAATAAATTTAAAATTCTCGTCTACCGGGGCTTCCTTGGGAAGTTCCTCCGGCTGCTGGGGCGCCAGTTTTTTCTCCAAAAGGGATTGGAGGCTTTCCAATTTCTCCTCCAGGTTATTCTCCAGCGCATTTTCCTTTTTCTTCTCCTCCGGGGCTTTCGGGGGCATGGAGGATGCCCATGTATTTTCCACCGACGCAAACATTTCCTTTACCGGCTCTGGCTTTGGTATGGAAATGGGCTCGTCTGCCGCCATATTGATGTTCCCGGACAAGGGGGGCAGCGGAGCGGGGGCAGGCACCTTTGCAGCCGGCTGCTCAGATTCTTCAACCGCCGCCGTCACCTCAAAGGTGGATGCCTTAAAGGAACGTAAAATCCCCTTCGGCTTGATTTCTTTTACATTCATAATCACCGTCTGGGCGCCAAACTCCTCCCGGGCCCTTGCAGTGGCTTCTTCTTCTGTCCTACCCTGAAATTTTTTTATAGTCATGAAAGGCTCACCATCCCTACTGATTGTAATTCGATATTAGAGTCAACTTCATTGTAAGAAACCACAATTAAGTCCTTGAAATAATCCTCGGTCAGTTTCTTAAAATACATGCGCACAATGGGCGATGTAATGATAATTGCATTTTTCCCAAGGTTCTCCAGCTTCTGGATCTCTGTTTCCAGGGATGCCATGATTGCTTTCGTCTTTTCCGGGTCCAGGGTCAGGTACGCCCCCTGTTCCGTCTGCTTTACAGAACCCATAATGTCCTGCTCTACTTTGGGGTCCAGGGTAATGACGCTGGTCACCTCGTTTGCCGGGAAATACTTGCTGGAAATCGCCCTCTTTAAGCTCTGCCTTGCGTATTCCGTCAACACGTCCGTATCCCTGGTAGTTGCCGCATGGTCTGCCATGGTTTCAAAAACCGTAAGCAGGTCCCGGATGGAAATCCCTTCCCGCAAAAGGTTCTGCAGCACCTTCTGGATCTCGCCAATCCCAAGGAGCTTTGGCACCAGCTCGTCCACAAGCGTGGGGTTTGTTTCCTTGATGTTGTTGACAAGGTTCTGCACATCCTGCCGTGACAGGAGCTCATCAATATGCTGCCTTATGACTTCCGTCAAATGGGTTGCAATAATGGAGGGCGGGTCTACTACCGTATACCCAAGGCTCTCCGCCCGCTCCCTCTGGCTCTCAGTGATCCACAGGGCCGGCAGATGGAAGGAAGGCTCAAAGGTTGGGATACCAGAAATCTCCTCCTCCACAAACCCCGGGTTCATAGCCATATAGTGGTCAAAGAGGATTTCCCCTTCTGTCACCTGGATTCCCTTTATCTTAATAATATATTGGTTCGGGTTAAGCTGTATATTGTCCCGCAGGCGGATAATGGGCACCACAGTACCAAGCTCCAGGGCAATCTGCCGCCTGATCATAACGACACGGTCCAGTAAGTCCCCGCCTTGGTTTACATCCGCAAGGGGGATAATCCCATAACCAAATTCCAGCTCAATAGGGTCAACCTGCAGGAGGGACACCACATTCTCCGGCCGCCGGATTTCCTCGGCCTGTTCCTCGGCCATGTCCACTTCTTCTTCAATGGCCTCCACCCCAAGGCTGGTTTCCATGCTCCTTCCTGCTACCAGGAAGGCAATGCCCAGAGGAACAAACATCCTCCATTCCAAAGGCGTTGCAAGCCCTAAGAAAATCAGCACTGCACCTACAATATACAGTACTTTTGGAAGGCCGAAAAGCTGATGGATCAAGGTATCCCCAAAATCCGCTTCCTTAGAAGCCTTGGTAACCAAAATACCAGTCGCCAGTGAAATCAGCAGTGAGGGAATCTGGCTTACCAGGCCATCGCCGATGGTAAGGATCCCATACTGGTTCAGCGCATCCCCCACAGTAAGGCCCTGCCTTGTCATTCCCATGGCAATCCCGCCTACCAGGTTAATCAGGGTAACCACAATCCCTACGGTAGCATCCCCCTTTACGTACTTGGTAGCACCGTCCATAGCCCCAAAGAAGCTGGATTCCTGCTGTATTTTATCACGCCGTTCCCTTGCCTGTTTTTCATTAATCGTCCCTGTGTTCAGATCCGCATCAATCGCCATCTGCTTCCCGGGCATAGCATCCAGGGTAAACCTTGCGGTTACCTCCGACACACGCTCCGAACCTTTGTTGATTACAATTAACTGAATTAAAATCATAACCACGAAGATAATGGCACCGATAATGATATCATTCCCGCCTACGAAACTCCCGAAAGTACGCACCACGTTCCCCGGGTCGCCGGTATACAGGATCAGACGGGTGGAAGATACGTTCAGTGAGATACGGAAAATGGTGGTGAACAAAAGCAGGGTTGGAAAAAAAGACATATCCAGCACCTCTTTTACAAACAGGGCGTTCATCAATATCAGCAAAGCAATGGATATGTTAAATGTCAGCATGATATCCAATAATATAGCAGGGATCGGGACAATAAAAAATATAATCGCTGCCAGTAAATACAGGGCAATTCCTATATCCGCCTTCTTCATGCTGTTTTCTCCTTTCGTCGCTGCCTAGCAAATTATCTATTTTCCTTCAGGCTGTAGACAAAGGCAAGCACCTCTGCCACTGCCTGATACAACTCCGGCGGGACTTCCTCGCCAACGTCCACATTGGCATAGAGCATCCGCGCCAGAGGCTTATTTTCTACAATTTCTATCTGGTGTTCCTTGGCTGCCTCCCGGATTTTCATGGCAAGGTAATTTTCCCCTTTTGCCACAACAATGGGGGCAGAAAACTGGCTGGCGTCATACCGGATTGCCACTGCATAATGGGTCGGGTTGGTAATGACTACGTCTGCATTGGGCAGCTCCTGCATCATGCGCCGCTGGGAAGCTTCCCGCATCTTGGAACGCTGGCGTCCCTTGATTTCCGGGTTCCCCTCTGTATTTTTATATTCATCCTTGACTTCCTGCTTGGTCATCTTCATGTCTTCTTTAAACTTATGCTTCTGGTAAAACCAGTCCGCAATCCCCACCAGCATGTACACAAGGCTGATGTTAAGCCCTGCGCTGATTACAATGTCCCCTACCAGCAGGATTACTTGGAGCAAGGGGATGTCATACAGCAAAAACAGCTCGTCCTGGTGGTCGCTGATCGCGCTGTAAGCCACATAAAGGATCAGCCCAATCTTAGCGATGGACTTTACCAGCTCAAACATGGAGTCCTTGGAAAAAATCCGCTTAAACCCGTTCAGCGGGTTCAGCTTGCTGAACTTGGGCTTCATAGGCTTGGTCGTCACCTTCCAGCCCACCTGAAGGATATTGGACAGCAAAGCAACCAGAAAGCCAATCACCAACACAGGCGCTAAAATCTTTAAGATCGTCAAAATGGTATTATTGATAACTAACGTCGCAAGGCGTACAGACATCCCGCCAATGCTCTCGTCAATAAAGTCAGGAATCTTCTTATAATTTGCCGCAAAATTATAGAATAAGTTCTCCCCAATATATGAAATAAATATTTTTAAGATAATGAACAGCGCAATCAGGCTGATGGCATAATTCAGTTCCTGGCTTTTCGCAACCTGCCCTTCATTCCTTGCGTCTTGCAGCTTCTTAGAGGTGGCAGGCTCTGTCTTTTCCCCGCCATCCCCATCTTTTGCAAACCACTGGAGCTCATATTCCATAAAAAAGTAAGGCTTTTCTCTCAATGTCAATACATTCCTTCAATTACGGAAACAATCATTTTCCGCATTTCTCTAAATATAATATTTGCAATGTCGGGCAGCAGCACAATGGTTAAAAATATAATAGAAAACCCAATCAGGATTTTTAGCTGCATCCCCACGGCAAACATGTTCATTTGGGGCGCTACCTTTGCCATAATCCCCAAAATACAGTTCAGTATCATGCTGGTTGCAAAAATCGGCAGGACAATGCGGAACCCAAGTACCATCAGATCTGTAATGAACATCATCATGGTCCCCATCAGGTGCTCCCAGTTAAACGCCGTCCCATTGACAGGGATAAGCTGGTATGTATCAATAAGCGCCCGCAGGATATAGTGGTGCATGTCCGTAATGATAAGCAGCAGCATAATAAAATAATTGTACATGGTGCCAGTCAGGCCGGACTGGGTATTTGTGGTAGGGTCGTACATATTTGCCATGGCAAGGCCGATTTCCATATCTATGACTTTACCTGAAAACACAATAATGGAATTACAAATATTTGCTGCAAACCCTATCAGCAGCCCTGTAATTCCTTCTCTCAGCACGATGATGGCAAACTCGATTACCCCAGAATATTCCAATACTTCCTTCGGCACGATCACCTGATACAAAATCAGCGCAAGGAATACCGAAAGCCCGACTTTTACCCGGTTCGGGACAGTGTTCATCCCAAAAAAAGGAGCAACAGAAACAAAGGATGCTACCCTTACCAATATCATCAGAAAATATTCAAATGTATATAATGAAAACCCATAATTTACCATACTGTCAACCTAACGCAGATACACGCCAAAATCACTCCATAAATCCGTTATGAAGCTTGTCAGGTTCTCCAGCATCCAGCCGCCCAGCAGCATCATGCCAATAAAAACAAGCAGTATCTTCGGCACAAACGTCAGCGTCTGCTCCTGAATGGATGTAATGGTCTGGAAAATGCTGACAATCAGGCCTATCACCAAAGAAATTAACAGCAGGGGGGCAGAAACCTTGATAATCAGGAACAACGCCTCCCGTGCTATGTCCATAACCTGCCCTTCTGTAATCATATTCCGCCACCTTCCTTTTCTGCTCTGCAACCACTTGCTTCTGCAAGTGGTTGGAATCCACAACTGCCCTTATGCCCGCAAAACTTTATCCCCTGCTCAGTAAAAAGTCTTCACAAGGTTGCTGATTACCAAATTCCATCCGTCTGCAAGCACAAAAAGCAATATCTTAAACGGCATGGAAATCGTAGTAGGCGGCAGCATCATCATACCCATGGACATCAGTACCGAAGCAACCACCATGTCAATTACGATAAATGGGATATAAATTAAAAACCCAATAATAAACGCCGTACGCAGTTCGCTGACAATGAAAGCCGGGATCACCACATTCATGGGAATAGGCTCTAAGGTTTCTGGTTCGCTTAAATCCATGCCAGCCATGTCAATTTCAGCAATGTCACAAAAAAGTTTTAAGTCCTTCCGCTGCATTTCCTTATACATGAACCTGCGGATGGGGGCTTCTATCCGTTCCATTGCCTCCTCCTGATTAATCTCATTGGCTTCTAACGGCTGGATTGCTGTTTCATTAATTTCAGAAAATACGGGGTTCATAATGAACAGCGTCAAAAACAGCGCAAGGCCCACCATTACCTGGTTGGGCGGAACCGTCTGGGTACCAACAGCAGTCCTCACAAAATGCAGCACCACAACAATCCTCGTAAATGACGTAAGCATAATCAGGATAGCCGGCGCCAAGGAAATTACTGTCAGTACCAACAGAATCCTGATATTCCCTGACAAGTTCCCCTCATCATTGTTCCAGCTAACAAAAATGCCGTTGGTATTCCCGCGATCTGCCGGGTTGTTATTCGGCAGAGTCAGTTCGCTTGCTTCCTGCCTCCTCTCGTCCGTGATCCCCTGGTTGCCCTCCGTGGCTTCTGTTGCATACGCACTTTGCCCAAAACATAAAAACAATGCCAAAAGCAGCGTTGCCGTCCCAAAGGCAAAGGAAAAACCGCAACATATTTTTTTCAGCTTCCTCATAATGCTTTTCCTACTTCCTAGGGATTTTTTTCTTCAGGTTTTCCAGTATTTCCTGAAAACTCCCATTTACAGGGGATTCCTTCTTTTCTTCCATGGAAGGCAGCCAGGTAAGCTGCTCCTCTGTCAGTTCCGCCAAAACATCCATCGTGTCTTTGCAGACGGAAACAGCCAGATATTTTTTCCCAACCTGAATAATCTGGATAAACTTATTGCTGCTTACCCGGAAGGTTTCAATCACATGTATGTTCTTATCTGCCGTGACTCCCTGCTGGTACTCTGCAATCCACTTGGTAACCACATATGTGGCTGCCAGCACAACGATAAATACCAGCAATATGCCAATCAGTTGGAAAAAACTCTCCCATCCTGAGGAAATTTCCAGTAAAACCATATTACCCAACTACTTTTTTCACTGCTTCCAATACACGCTCTGCCTGGAACGGCTTAACGATAAAGTCCTTAGCCCCAGACTGGATTGCTTCAATAACCATTGCCTGTTGGCCCATTGCAGAACACATAATCACACATGCAGAAGGGTCTGTTGCCTTAATCTGCTTCAATGCCTGGATTCCATCCATCTCTGGCATGGTAATGTCCATCAGCACTAAGTCTGGTTTCGTTTCATTGTACTTTTCCACTGCTTTCAGGCCGTTTTCGGCTTCCCCTGCGATATTGTAGCCATTTTTTGTAAGGATGTCCTTAATCATCATTCTCATAAACGCTGCATCATCACAAATTAAAATATTCTTTGCCATGTCTTCTTCTCCTTGAAATCACTTTGAATTATTTTTTAGTTATTTATTATTTCGGTAATACGCACGCCAAAGCTTTCTTCCAATACTACTACCTCGCCTTTTGCTACATATTTACCATTAACTAACACATCAATTGGCTCCCCGGCAATCTTATTCAGCTCAATAATTGTGCCCGGGGCAAACTCTAAAATATCATGGATGGACTTGCTGGTCCGCCCAAGCTCTACCGTAACATCCAGCGGCACATCCATAATCAGCCCGATATTTTCCTGCTGTGTAATCGGGTTGAAATCCCCCGAAAAAGCCTGGAACTGGGCTGGCTGCACATTGACTGGCTGCTGGGCATACATCTGGGACATATCACCCATGGGCATACCCATCATTGGCTGGCCCATCATCGGCATACCCATCACTGGCTGCTGGGGCATCGCCTGCTGGGGCATTGGCTGCTGGGGCATCGGCGCCGGCTGGGGCGCTGGGGCTGGGGCTGGCTGGGGCGCTGGCGCAGGCTCCGGTGAAGCGGAAATATCTGCTTCCATCGTGGAGGTTACGCCGGAACACATCTCCTTTGCAAAGGAGAATGGGTATAACTGCATAATCTCGCTGTTTACCAAATCCCCGATTTCCATTTTAAAAGAAATCTTTACGAACCGGCTGGCTAAGAATTCGTCAATTTCTTCCCCATTCAAGGTGTCCTTTAAGTCCACCAGGTCAGCCGATGGGGGGCTGATGTCAATCATCTTATTCAGCATGGAGGAGAGGGATGTTGCCGCGCTCCCCATCATCTGGTTCATAGCTTCGCTGATGGCGCTTAAGTGCAGTTCCCCAAGCTCGCCGTCCAGGTTCGTGCCGTCGCCGCCCATCATCAAGTCTGTAATAATCTTAACATCATGCTCTTTCAATACCAAAAGGTTGCTCCCGTCCAATCCGACGGTATAAGCAATCCGGATAAATACACAAGGCCTTTCATATGCCTCTACAATATCATCCCATGTCGCAAACGTAACTACTGGCGTAGATATGTCTACCTTCCTGTTTACAAGGGAAAATAAGGTGGTTGCCGCTGTCCCCATGCTGATATTGGAAATCTCACCAATCGCGTCAATTTCTTCCGGGGTAAGCTGCTCAAGCCCTTCCGCTTCGGTGACTGCATCCATACTGGAATTATCATTCAGCAGAGCACTAATTTCCTCTTGTGATAAAACTCCATCCATAATCTCATTGCTCCTCTCTGACTACTGATGTAACTCTTACTGCATACTGTTCGCCAGATGCACCGGGCAAAGCAGTAAACTTTTTAATATTTCCCACATATATATCCAGTTCATCTTCCACTTTCCTGTCCAAACGGATGATATCCCCTACCTGAAGGTTGATAAAATCATTTACAGAAATTACGCTTTTGCCTAACACTGCTTTTACCGGCATCGGGGCTTTATGGAGGATCGACTCAATCACTTCCGTATATTCCTGTTCCCCACGGGCCTGCATAGTAGAAAACCAGTACTTCGTATTCAGCTTATCCATCACGTCTTCCAGCGTCATATAAGGAAGGCAGATATTCATCAGCCCTTCTACATCGCCGATTTTAATATTGATGGTAATAATTGCAATCATCTCACTGGGCGAAATAAACTGGGCAAACTGCGAATTGGTTTCAATCCGTTCAAGCCTTGGGTGTATCTCCTCTACATTCTCCCAAGGTTCCCGGAGCAGGTTAATGCACACATTCATAATACGTTCAATAATCAAAAGCTCTATTTCTGAAAAATCCCGGGTGCGCTCTAAGGGGACGCCTGCGCCGCCTAACATCCGGTCAACCATGGCATATCCCAGATTAGAAGCCAAATCTATGATAATGCTGCCCGGCATCGGTGCAAAGTTTACAATTCCCAGCAGCACCGGGTTCGACATGGAATTGGAAAACTCCGAATATGTAACCGCCTCTGAATTCATGACTTCTACCTGTATCGTCTTCCGCAGATAAGCTGGAAGGTTGGTAGACAACAGCCTGCCGTAATGTTCAAATATAATCTCCATTGTACGAAGATGCTCTTTGGAAAACTTCGCAGGCCTTGCAAAATCATAATCCTTTACCTGCTTTTCCCCGGAGTCCTTAATCTCATCTGCATCCAACTCCCCATTACTCAAGGCACTCAGCAGACTGTCTATCTCATTTTGCGATAAGACCTCGCTCATTCTCACTCACCACCTGACATCTATCCTGTATTTTTACTTCTTTCCCATAAGCCGCTGCACCATAGAATATCCCAGTTCCGGCTAACTGCCTTATATAAGCCTTCCCATAAAGCATCCATCCGGCCGCAGGCACAGCTTATTCGTAATTATAAGTTGGGAACGCCACGCTTACAATAAAATCAGATTCATACATCCTGCGCAGGCGGGTCAATATAGCATCCTGTGCTTTTGTCTGGTCTTTTTTCAGTTCCTCATAAGTATAGCCAGAAACGATTTTAATTACCTCATCCTTAATCAGGGCCTCTTTTGCGGTAATCCCTTCTACCCCATAGGTCTTATAGCCGTCGCTTTTTGTATTAAGGGCAAGGGCTACGGAAATTACTGCATGGTGCGGCTTCCCATCATCGCCTTCCTTTAAGTTAATAGTAATGCTTGCCCCTTCTTCAATCTTAATCGTATCCAATTGGTCCATAGGAAGGTTCAGGGATGAATTGTCTTTCCCGCCCTCCAGCTCCAAGTCAATGGCGGAGCACACTTTCGTAACCAGTTCATTTGCCTTCTTTGTCTGGGGCACAACGGAAATCATAAGGATTGCTGTGAGCACCAGGTTTGCAACTACCAGTGCCAGGATTAAAACACTCATTAAATTCTTTTTCATTGCTGTCTTTCCTTTCTAATTTGAATTATACGAATTGTATATCTTAATCTCCACCCGCCGGTTCCTTGCCCGCCCTTCAGGTGTGGCATTATCTGCGACTGGGTTGTATTCCCCGCACCCGGTTGCATTGATTTTTCCTGCTTCCAGCGTAGTCTTTCCTAATACATAATCTTTCACTGAAAAAGCCCGGTAGGCAGATAATACATCGTTATTTTCGTATCTTTCATTGCTAATGGGGACATTGTCCGTATGCCCTTCTATATCAATCAGACTGCTGTTGTAATTTTCCAAAATTAATGATAGCTTATCCACCAGCGGAAGGGCATCTTCCCGTATCTTGGACTGCCCGGAATCAAACAGCAATGCGCCGTTTAACGTCAGGCGCACAAACTGGGCGTTGGAATCCAGCTCTACCTGGTCGGCAATCCGCTGCTCCTCCAGCATCTTTTCTATCTGTTCCGCCATTTCCTCAGATTCCTTTAAGCCTGCTTCTGCCATTTCCTGCTTTAATGCCTGCTCTGGGTTATCTTCCTCCGCCTCGTTATCTTCCCCTTCTTCCTCACTGGAAGAATTGGTCGCTTCCTTATAAAACTGGTCTAAGAGCTGCAACTGGTTAACGCCAGCCGCCACCATCTGCCCATCCCCAATGGAAGACCCCCCCTGGGGCAGGATGCTGAAGCTGTGCTCCAAAGACTGGACCAAGGCTTCAAACTTATCTGCATCCACAGAAGACATGGAGAACAATAACACGAAAAAGCACAGCAAAAGGTTCATCAAGTCTGCGAAGGTGTTCATCCAGTTGGCTGTACCCCCGCCAGAATCCTTTTTCTTCTTTTTTGCCACTATTCTTCACCTCCACCCTGTTCCGTCATGCCTTCACGCATCTTCGGAGACAGGAAGGATTTCAGTTTTTCTTCAATTACACGGGGGTTCTCGCCCGCCTGAATGGATAACAATCCTTCCACGGTAATTTCCTTAATCCTGATTTCTTCGTCATTATTTACTTTCAGCTTAGCCGCCGTAGGGTTACAGAGCCAGTTCGCAATCAGCGAACCATACAATGTCGTAACCAGCGCAACGGACATGGACGGCCCTACCGTTGAAGGGTCATCCAGCTTCGCCAACATGTTAATCAGGCCAATCAGGGTACCAATCATACCCCAGGCAGGGCCTAAGCCCTCCCATGCTTTCCAAAACCCAATATTCACATTATGGCGTTCCTCCACGCTGATTAAGTCAGCTTCCATAATTCCCCGGACTAATTCCGGGTCCGTGCCGTCAACGACTAGCATAACGCCTTTTTTCAGGAATTCATCCTCAATGCCGTTGGCTGCTTCTTCCAATGCCAGAAGGCCTTCCTTCCTTGCTATGTTCGATAAATCAATAATGTTCTTAATTACTTCGCTTACATCTGACTTGGTATCCTTAAATGTCAGCGTAATGGACTTAAGCCCATTGATAAAGTCTGGAAGCTTGTGGGATGCAAGCACACCCACCAAGGAACCTCCAATCGTGATGACTACAGAAGGGACATCCCAGAAGTCCCTGACAAGGTTCCCGCCACCAACAAGCACCCCAAACACAAACAACACAATTCCAAGTATAATTCCCAATATAGACGCTATATCCACTTTAGCCACCTGCCCTTTTCATCCATGAAATATATTCTATCCGTATTTCAGCTTACGGATAATCTGCACATGCTCCATAAGCTATTCTTTTTCCAGCCAGGGAAGACCTGATGCTGCAATTTCTCTCTTGTATAATATTACTAAATTTTTTATCTCTTGTCTACTTTCTTTTACAATTAATTTCTTCCCTGTTACAAAAGAAAGGACAGTATCCGGTGTTTCCTCCACGCTCTCAATCAGCTCCGCGTTGACTAACACTGTGGAACCATTCAGTTTTGTTACTTCTACCATGGCCGCACCACCTTATCTTTCCTGCTGTCTTTTGGCCGCTGCAGCCCGCCAAAAGCCTGATTGCCTTGCTGTCCTTCCAGCCGCTGCAGCCGCCAAAAGCCCGCATCCCTAACTGCAAACCATATATCGGGGAACTTTTGCCTGGTTCCCCGATATATGGATAAATCTAACCCTTATGCCCCTAAAAAGGCGAAGCAGGCGCTTACCGTTTCAGGTTTACAAGTTCTTCCAGCAGGGTATCCGAGGTTGTGATAATCCTGGAGTTTGCCTGGAACCCTCTCTGGGTAGTAATCATTTCTGTAAATTCCGTAGAAAGGTCTACGTTAGACATTTCCAGCACGCCGCTCGTCATCTTGCCGCCATCTGTGGTAATGTCCTGCCCGATTCCGTCGAACTCGCCGGAGTTCAGCGTTGTCCGGTAGCAGTTGTCCCCTAATTTTTCCAAACCGGAGGGGTTTGCGAAGTTTGCCACCGCAATCTGCCCTAACAATGTGGTATTCCCATTGTCATAGTTGCCGAAAATCTTTCCGTCTTCCTGCACCTGCAGGCCAGTCAGCTTGCCTAATTTCTTTCCTGTCCCATTAATCTTCTGTTCATCGCCCTTCAGCAAATCCAGCGTACAGTTATCCCCATTCTCATAACAGGTAGACTTGCTGAAATCCATGGTAATGTTCTGGAACTCCGTACCTATGGAAGCCATATTCAGCGCTATGCTGGTGCTCCCCGGCGTCCCGATATAATTGAAAGTCCCGGGATTTAAGCCGTCTTCATTGTAGTCCAGGATACATCCTGTCACTGTATCATTGAAAGTAAAAGTAGCGGAAGTCCCCTGTGCGGTGATATTCGTATTTCCATCAAAAGCAGCCAATGCGTCGCCGGTTATGCCAAATACATCCGTAACAGTATAAGAGGTGCCGTCTGCATTCTCATACACTTTGGAGCCGTCTGGCTTCTCTGCATAAGTCAGTGCAACTCCCTTGCTGTCCGTAACTGTGCCATTGTTATAGGTAAACGCTGCATTCATCTTATAATTTCTTACAACTGCTGTATTCTGTGCCCCGAACAGGGAAGCTTTTGCAGCTTCCATATCCCCATTAAATTCCGGCCTTGAAGCATATTCATTCAGGATTGAGCGGCCAGTAGCATCTGTAATGTCCGTCAGCTCTACGGTATAATTCTTATCATCCACGTTTACTGCCTTCACTGCAAACTTTGCATTATAATTGTAGCCCAGTGCATCGTAGAAGTTCAGGCTCAGGACATACCCGGAATCGGAATTTACCTGCTTGTTCTTAATATCCAGCACGCCGCTGCAGGTTGCCAGCGTCGTTGCTTCCGGCGGGGAAGTCTGGTTTTTCTCATTCATGATATTCAGTACGGAAACCGTATCTTTACGGATATCCCCTGTATCCGGGTCTACCTGCCAGCCCATGACATTGTAGCCATTCGCCTTGGTGGCAAGGTTGCCTGCGCCGTCAACATAAAACGCCCCTGCCTTTGTAAATAAGTTCTCAGAACCGTTATTTACAATAAAGAAGCTGTTCCCGGTAATCCTTAAGTCCCAGCCGTCCCCAGTGGTCTGTGTTGCACCCGGGGTAGTGATGTTGACAGAGGTGGAACCGGTAGTAACGCCAAGACCAATCTGCTTGGCATTGATGCCGCCCTTGGTTGCAGTTGCACCAGACGCGCCAGACATGTTCTGGTACATAATTTCACTGAATGCTGTGCTGGATGACTTAAATGCAACCGTATTTACGTTTGCAATATTATTACCGATTACGTCCATCTTGGTCTGGTGTGTTTTCAACCCTGACACGCCAGAATATAATGCTCTCATCATAACGAAATGACCTCCTAATTCTTTTTGGATGCCGCTTGGCCCCTTCTGTCAGTCCGGGGCCTTCTGCCTCCTCTGTGGGTCCGGCTAGATAATTACGGCTCCATCAATATTTGTGTACACGTTTTCTCCGGATTCTGTATGGTCCATTGCTGTTACCACCGTCTTATTGGGCACATTCACAATAAACGAATAGGAATCCACTATGACGAGGGATTCTTTCATTCCCTTCGCTTCTGCTTTTTCCGCGCCTGTTTCCAGGCGTTCCTTCTGTTCTGTGGAAAGCTCAATGTTCCTGCTCTGCAGCCGCATGGATGCATGCTTGGAAAATCTCAGTACAGGGCTTTCCCCCACAGACTGTTTCTGTTTTAAAATATCGCCAAAGGACAATTCCCCTTCCATGGCGGCCATGCCTTGGCTGTTCTGTTTCAGGTATTGGTCTGCCACCTGTTCAATGGAAGAGAATTGGTTTGAAATTTTATTCATGGTATCTCTCCGTTCTTAGCATCCCTGCTTCTAGGGAATCTGGCCCCTTTGGGGCTTCTTCCTTCCGGCAGACGTAGTTCCCCTGCTCCCTGCTTTCCCTGCAGGCAGTCCTGAAACCTTCTGCCCAAACTTTATGCAGCGCCTTCTGTCCCTTCCGTAGTCCCGTCAGAAGATCCTTCTCCGTCGCCGGAGCCTTCCGTCTTGTCGCCGCCCTCTGTCTTATCGTCTTCTTCCGGCGGGCTTAATTCCTTCATTCTTTCCACTAACGCTTCAAACTTAGCATATTCATCTTTATAATAGCTCTTTATGTAATTCTGCTGGTAAGCGGTCAGGCTGTTATAAGCTGCCGTAATAGCTGCCAGTGTTTTCTGATGTGCAAGTGTCAGCTTCTTGGGATCCGGCATTTTGTCAATTTCCTTCTTGAAGTCCTCGCCAATCAGCGTTGCTTCCATATAATCCTCGTCCACTACTGTGTCAAGGTCGTCGATATTGTACCAGGAACCTTCAATGGACAGGTATGTCTTGCTGCCTTCCCTGCGGACCTGGTCTACCCGGCCGGAAATAAAATTGGTTTCCCCGTTGGTTTCAATCCCCATAATTACAACCTTCCCAACTAAGTTGGTAGCCTGCGTTGCCTCTAAAGATGCGCGCATATTCTGCATTTCTTCTAGGGAAGAAAATGTTGCAAGCTGGGAAATATATTCGGTGTTGGAGGTAGGCTCCAATGGGTCCTGGTATTTCATCTGGGCCACCAGAAGCTGTAAGAATGCCTCCTTGCCCAGCGCGCCGCCGCTCCGTTCCTGTTTCTTTTCTTCGGCTTCTTTTGTAGGGTCATAGCCATTTACAATCTCACCATCTTTTACTGGTACTTGTATTGCCATAAGTTCACCATCCTTTTTATGCTGTCAGATCCATAGTGTTCCCCTGCTCCGACATGATTTTTGCCGCCAGGTTTTCTTCCTCTGTCATCTGCCCTTCCAATTCTTCTGGGTGGCTCAGGTTAATATTCCTCCTGGAAGATTTCCGGGCCTCCGCTTCCTGCTGCTCCCCTGCCAGGTTGTGCTGGTTCTGTTCAAGGTTCTGCTCAAATTCATGGCTTGCGATTGTCACTTCAATGGCTTCCACCTTAATTCCCTGCTGGTTCATATTTTCTTTCAATATGGCAACCTGGTTTTCCAAAGCTTCCTTCACAGCTTCATTCTGGGCTGCAAGCTGGGCGGTAATCACGCCTTCCCGTGAAACAACCTGCAAGTATACTTTGCCTAAGTTTGCAGGGTTTAACTGCATCTCAATGGAAGATTCCGCCTGGGTCACCATCACCTTTGTCATCTGGCTGACTTGGCGCATAATGTCCTCCACGTCAATCCTTGTCTGGACTATGGTCTGGGTGACTTCCACTGCCTGTCCCTGGTTCACCGTCTGGGCTGTGGTCTGGTATGTCACATGGTTCTGGGGGCTTTCTGCCTTATCGGTATGCTTGGGGCCTTCTGCGGCTTCCTGCAGGGATTTCCCAGCAGTGCCTTCCTCAGTATTTTCCTCGGGGTTCTCCTGCCCTTCTGCTTCTGTTTCAACTGCCTGGACGGGCCTGCCCTCCTGTACTTCCCCATCTTCTGCTTCCGCTGCCCCATTGGCTGCTTCCGCCTGCTCCTGCACCGGCTGGCCCTTTGTTTCCTGCCCGGATGCGGCTGCCACTGTCCCTGCGGTTTCCTGGGCTTCCATAGCTGCCGGCTCCTGGGCTGTATCCTCCGCGCCCTGGTCTGGCAAAACAATTTCTTCCCCTTGCTGCTGGGGTTTTGCAACATCTTCCGCCGGGTTTTCCCCTTGCTGGGCGATTGCCTGTAACTGCTCCTTAACAAGCGGCAGCTCCTCTGGCGTTATATCCAGCTCAGACAGGAATTCCTGGGACAATTCCCCAATTTCCCCCAGTATCTGCTGGAAATCCTCGCTGATCAAGAGGGAACCAATGTCCTCGCTCCCTGTCAGTTCCATGGCAAGGCCTGCCAGCTTGGAAGGGTCCATCAAATCCAATACGGTAAGCCCAAGGGCTTCCATGGCTTCCCTGACTTCTTCTTCTGTTACTCCCAGTTCCTCCGCCACTGCCTCTGTTACTTTGTCCCCAAATTCATTTAACTTTTCTGGGGCGTCTTCCGGCAGCTTTTCCTGAATGTCCGTGCTGCCCGCCTGGCCGATTGGGTTGCCCCGGTAAGCGGAACTGGACGCTTCTTTTGCAAAAGCGGACTGGTTTGGCATCTCTGTCCTGGGGGTTTTTAAATGATCCCAGGCAAACCCATCCTGTTTCCCGCCGCTGGGCGTTTGGTTAAGCAGCGCCCCGAATACCGGGCTGTTTTCCTGCTGCCCATTTTTCTGGGCGCCCACCAGCTCCTGGCTCCTCATTATAGCCGCAAGCTGGGATATTTTGCTGCTCGTCATGCTATATCCTCCTTCCTTTCAGATTATTTATTATATGATCCCTTGCGGAACCCTATAACCGGTACTTATTTCGCTGTCAGGCTTCTGGCGCCGCATATCTATGGCTCCATCATCTTGGTAATCCTTGCCGCCACCTCGGAATCCATAGCTGCAAGGATCTTGCTCCTTGCATCGGTTTCCATGTTCTGGAGGATTTTTACCACCAGCTTCAAGTTATCCTGCATTGCTTCCATAATTGCAGCCGCCTGCTTGGGCTTCATTTCGGAATACGTCTTGGAATATTCCTCCACTTCCGCGTCCGCCTCCTGCTGCTGTACTACCTGTTTGTACAGGACTTCTGCGTTTGCCGGGTCAATGCTCTCATAATATGCCTTATATTCGGATATATCGGGCGCGTTTTCATTGAACACAACCTCTTTATAAAAATTGGTCTTTTCTTCCTCAAAAGCAGACTGCTCATTCTCAAACTGCTTGAGCCTTGCCACCTCTGCTTCTAACTGCGCTACATTGTCGGAAGTCCCTTTGGACTGGGTCTGGGAGTCGGAAAGCTGAAGCTCCAGCTCCTTAATCCGCTCTATGGCCTCCTCTAAGGTGGCATAGGGATACTGGGCATCCACTACCGGTTCCTCTGCGCTTTCCGGCAGAATCTTATTGACAAACGGCACATCCTTTAAGATGGGCCTTAATACCGTAGAACCAAACCCGCCGACGTCCATCTTTACAATCAGCGCAAGGATTGCCAGCCAGATAAAAATAAACGCAATGGTTGCCAGGGCAACTGCAATCTTGCTTCCGCCGCCTTCGTCATCTTCTTCCTGCCCTTCCCCGGCTGCCTGCTTCTTTTCTAATTTTCTTTGCTTCTTTTCTTCTTTTTTGCGGGCTTTTTCTGCCTTCTTACGGGCTTTTTCATCCAAAGCGCCTGTTTCCCCGTCCACTTGGCCTAATACGTCTTCTGCCATACTGTCCACCACCTTATGCTTCTTTGGCATGGTTATGGGTAAAGCTTACCAGCTCATCCACCGCCTTGCTTTCTTCTTTTTCCAATTCCTTCTTAAATTCATCAAAGGCTTTTTCTTTCAGGATTTCATGGGTTTTTCGCTCTGTCATCACGCCCTGCAGGCGGAGCCTTGCCGTTTCCAAGTTACGTTCTGCCACATGGACGGCAACCACCTGGTTCTGGATTGCCCCCTTTGTGGTTTCAATGGCAATCCGGTTAACCTTAATCTCCTGGAAATCCAGCTTATCCGCAACCAGCTCTTTGGCCTTGCTCTCATAAGCCATCCTGCGCTGGTGGAGCCCCTCCAGCTTTTCTTCCTCCTGGTTCAGCCTTGCAGCCGCAAGGGAAAAGGAGGTCTTTGCCTGATTCTCCAATTTATATTTCACATCCAGGATGTTCTGCATTTTGTATGTAAATTTCGCCATAATTAAAACAGCCCTTCCATCATTTCCATGATTTCCTCAAAAGTAAATTTGTCATGGGTTTCCTGCAGCAAAAAGTCGTTGACTGCATCTATTTTTTCAATGGCATAGTCAATATTTTTATTGGAGCCGGACTTATATGCGCCAATATTGATCAAATCTTCTGCTTCCTGATAGGTTGCCATGACATTTTTCAGCTTCCCGGCTGCTTCTTTATGTTCCTTGCCTGCAATGGAACTCATGACACGGGAAATGCTCTGCAGGACGTCAATGGCCGGATAATGGTTCTTATGGGCCAGCTTCCTATCTAACATAATATGCCCATCCAGGATACTCCGTGCAGTGTCCGTAATCGGTTCGTTGAAATCATCCCCATCCACCAGTACGGTGTACAGCCCTGTAATGGAGCCTTTATCGGAATTCCCGGCCCGCTCAAGGAGCTTTGGCATCTCGGAATACACGCTGGGGGGATATCCCCGGGTCACGGGAGGTTCCCCAGATGCAAGGCCAATTTCCCGCTGGGCCATGGAAAAACGCGTCAGGGAGTCCATCATCAGCAGCACATCCTTGCCCTGATCCCGGAAATATTCTGCAATGGCAGTGGCAGTCTTTGCTGCATTCCTGCGCAAAAGCGCCGGACGGTCGGAAGTCGCTACAATCACCACGGAACGGCGCATGCCTTCTTCCCCCATATCCCGCTCAATAAATTCCCTTACTTCCCTGCCCCGCTCGCCAATCAGCGCAATCACGTTGATATCTGCCCTGGTATTCCTTGCAAACATCCCAAGGAGGGTGCTCTTGCCTACGCCGGAGCCTGCAAAAATGCCAATCCTCTGCCCTTTCCCTACGGTAATCAGCCCATCCACGGCCTTTACCCCAAGGGGCAGCACTTCATTGATAATCACGCGTTCCATAGGGTCTGGGGGCGGCGCGTCCACCGGGTATTCTTCCCGCAGGGCAAGTTCCTCCACGTCGGTGGGCCTGCCCATGCCGTCCAGGGTATGCCCCAGCATTTCATCCCCTACATAAACAGACAAAGGATGTCCCGTATTCTCTACGATACACCCAACGCCTAACCCATCCACGCTTTCATAAGGCATAAGAAGCAGCCTTTTATCCCGGAACCCTACCACTTCTGCCATAATAGAAATATCCTTGTTCTTATCAACAATAATCCGGCATAAATCACTTAACTTGGCGTTCGGCCCTACAGATTCAATCGTAAGCCCTACAATTTTTACTACTTTCCCCAAATGTCTGTAATAATTTTTATCTGCTAATTGCTTATATTTTTCTAAATTATATGTCACAGTAATTTTCCTCACAAACTCAATGACCGCAGCGCCTTAATCAAGTTGTCAAGCTGTACGTCCGAACCACAGTCAAATACGCCGGAATCTGTTTCAATCATGCACTGCCGCTCCTTCAGGCTCGCATCCGCCATGATTTCCACATTGACAGCCTCCCCAACCCGCTCTGTGATTTCTTTTTTGTGATTTTCCATAAAGTCATAATCCTTTAAGCTCACCCGCACCTGGAAATCCCTGGTCCCTTCCGTGCTTAAAATGGCTTGCTGGATTAAATAAATCAAAATCTCTTTCTTATCGTCAAACTGCACATGGAATACTTTCTCAAACACGCCTGCCACAATATCCACCAGATACGGTTCCAGTTCTTCAATCTTCTGCCTGTATTCCTCTTTGATCTGGCGCTGTTCTTCTTCCATTTTGCCCCGCAAAAGGCTGAGTTCTGCTTCCGCTTTCCCATTCCCTTCCTGAAAACCGTTCCCATAACCAGTTTCATACCCGGCTTCTTCGGCCTGCTTCTTAATGGTTACAGCCTGTTCCTTTGCTTCGGCAAGGATGGCTTCGGCCTGCCCCCTTGCTTCGGCAAGCATGGCATCCGATTCCTCCTGTGCTTTTTCTATCAGTTCCGCCGGGGAAACTTCTTCCTCCTTGGGGACTGCTTCTACCAGTTCCATTGGCAGCCCTTCCACAAACCCGTCCTTAGACTGTTCCAGAAGGGCGCTTTTTGCCAATTCTTTCCGCAACTCCTGCATCCGTTCTTCCACGCGGGTATTGGAGTTGATAATCCTTGTATTGTTGTTGTTGGCAACGATATAACGCTGCTTATACAGATTAGACAACGATCTCGTCACCTCCGCCCCTGGAGATTACAATTTCTGCGGAATCCTCCAGCTTACGTATAATACCTACAATCTTCTGCTGCGCTTCTTCTACGTCCTTCATACGCACCGGCCCCATAAATTCCATATCTTCCTTAATCATGGTAGCCAGACGCTTAGACATATTCTTAAAGATGACATTCTGTACATCCTCGTTTGCCGCCTTAAGGGCAACGCCCAGTTCGTTATTATCCACATCCCGGAGCACACGCTGGATGGCACGGTCGTCCAGAAGGAGGATGTCTTCAAATACGAACATCTTCTTACGGATTTCATCTGCCAATTCAGGTTCTTCAATTTCAAGGGTTTCCATAATATGCTTCTCGGTAGAGCGGTCTACGGTATTCAAAATAGAAACGATTGCGTCCACGCCGCCCACAATTGTGTAATCCTGGTTTACCAAAGTAGAAAGTTTCCGTTCCAACACGCGCTCCACTTCCTTAATGACATCCGGCGATGTCCTGTCCATCAATGCAATACGTTTTGCCACGTCCGCCTGTTTCTCCGGTACCAGGGAGCCGATAATCATAGCCGACTGCCCTGCAGATAAATAGGAGAGGATCATGGCGATTGTCTGTGGATGTTCATCCTGTATAAAGTTCAAAAGCTGGGCTGGGTCTGTCTTACGCACAAACTCGAAGGGACGCACCTGCAGGGATGCCGTAAGCTTTGAGATAACGCCCTGCGCTTTTTCCTCCCCCAACGCCTTTTCCAGCAGTTCCTTGGCATAACCGATGCCGCCCTCTGCAATATACTGCTGTGCCAGACAAACCTGATAAAACTCATTCAAAACATCTTCTTTTGTCTGGGGAGATATACTTCTGGTATTGGCAATTTCCAAGGTTAATTCTTCGATTTCCTCCTCTTTCAGGTGCTTGAAGATGGAGGCTGATTTTTCCGGCCCCAATGCAATCAGCAGGATTGCCGCCTTTTGGACGCCATTATATTCTTCTGAATTTGCCATAACTCTATTCCCACTCCTCGTTCAACCAATTTCGCAGCAATGATGCCACCGCTTCTGGATTCTCATCCACAAATTTTTCTATTAAGACACGTGTTTCTGATTTATCTGAGAACCCAATATCCTCAAGCCCTTCTTCCTCTGCTTCTTTTGTAGTTGCCAGCAGGCTCTCAACGGAAAGCTCTGGCTCCACTTCTGCTGTCTGTTCCCTTCTGGTGCTGCGGAATACCACATACCCCAACATTGCCATAATCGCCAGGGCAATTGCTACCGGCAGGTAATCCATCACGCCACGCCCGCTGCTGTCGGAATATTCAAAGAATGGCACTTCATATCCCACAACCATGACATTTTCTTCCGGGAACCCAGTAGCCCTTGCTACCATCTGCACATAATCTTCGTCCAGTTCCATCCGGGTCCTCTCCCGGTTTTCAGCCACAAACTCATCGAAGGTCATATCGTCCAGCTGGCCGCTGGCCCGTAAGGCGTCCTCATTGTAATTCCGGTACTGGCTGGCTACTACTGTAATAGAGGAGTTCTCGTAGTCAATCTCCCCTGAACCACCGGTTGTTTCTGTAATCTGCTCACTGGTAGCATACTGCTCGTTGGTTTCCGCAATGGTCGAATTAGAGTTTGCCCCGTCGTCCAGCACATACCCTGTATCATCATTGTTGGGGTCTGTCCCGGGGACGCCCCCTGTGCCGCCAGTCGTTTCCTGTTCGTAAACCCTCCGGCTGGTAACCGGCCCATGCTCTGAACCATCCTCTGTATACTGCCTATGTATTGTGTCCTTGGTGTCCCGGAAACTTACTTTCAGGCTCAGGCCAACGGAAACATTATTGAATATGTTCGTTCCCATCATAACGTCCTTTACCTGGCTCTTTACTGCATTTTCCGCCTTTGCCTTATAAGCAAGCTGGGTATTGGCAGTCCCGATTGCAGTGGCGGAATCCCCGCCGGAAAAGAGCATGTTCCCAGTGGCGTCTATAATCGTAATGTCGTCTGTCCCCTTATTCCCGATTGCAGTGGCAATCCACTTAGCAAGCCCTGCCGCTACTTCTTCGTCCATCTCCCCGGACAAAGACAGCCGGACGGCTGCATAGGAATCTTCCTGCAGCGCCAGCACAGTCCCATCGTCTGTCGGCACGCTTAAGTTCACAGTAGCTGAATTGACAACATCAAGCTGCTGCAAATCCTCCTCAAGCTGTTTTTCCATATAAAGCTGGTAGCGTTTATCCTTATCTGCTTCTGTCTGGCTGAAGCCCCCCTCAAACACATTCTCCAAATCGTAAGAAGCAGCCGGGATCCCATTCTGCCCCAGCAAAATAGATGCATTTGCCCGGTCCTCTGTCTTCACCTGAAAATTCAGGCCGTCATCGGAAACCTCAAAGTAAATATCTTCCCCTTCTAACAGCTCCTTCACCTGGGCTGCTTCTTTGGTATCCTTACAGTTCTGTATTGTTATCATCGTAGGCGTTGTCAGTACCTTCACCACAAACGCCAACCCTATGATAACTGCAATTGCGATACCCGCAATCAAAGTCTTCTGCTTGGCAGAAAACTTATTCCACCATTCAAGGATTCTCTTTGGAACCTCTTTCACTCTTTCCTGCATGTGACTATCCACCCATCCATTCTAATGATTCACTCCTAAATCTGCATATTCATGATTTCTTTATAAGACTCAATCATCCTGTCCCTGACTGCTATGGTATAATTCAAGGCAATATCTGCTTTTTCCTGTATTGCCTGCAAGTCATGGGTGTTGGTGGCATACCCCAGCATGAACTGCACTTCCGCTTCCTCTGCCTGGTTCTGTAAGTCGCTTGCTTCGTTCACCATGCCCATGGCAGATTTCAGCAAACTGTCAAATCCCTTGTCCTTTCCCTCAAGCCGGCCGCTTTCCAAAGCCGCATTTTTTATGTAATCTGAACTGACATTGCTTAGCACTGATATGTCCATTCTATAAGCCTCCCTGATTCTTTCATTATTTGGATTAAGGTGCCAAAAGCACCTTTGGCGCTGCGCTCATACCATGTATCGTTACTGCAAACAAATTTGTACATCAATATACGCTATAGGGCGGGTGCAGCGCACCCTTTTGGTACCCTAATCTTATTTGCCAAGTTCTAATCCCTTTAGCGCAATTGCCTTGCTGGTTTCAAAAGCCGTAAGGTTTGCCTCATAGGAACGGCTGGCATCTATCATATTGGTCATTTCCGTGATAATATTCACATTGGGGTAGGACACATACCCGTTCTCGTCCGCATCCGGGTGGGAAGGGTCATATTTCATCACATATTCGCTCTCCGTATCCTCGGAAACCTTTGAAACCTTTACGCCGTTCCCCAAATAAGCCTCCCTTGTATTGCTTAAAACTTTGCTGAAAGGCGTCACGTTTTTCTCCCGGAAGGTAACAATCTTGCGGGTATAGGGTGTTCCGTCCTCGGTCCTTGTCGTCGTTACGTTCGCAACATTTTCTGAAATCACATCCATACGGAACCGCTGCGCAGTCAAGCCGGATGTATTAATATCAAAAGACTGAAATAGCGACATACTCTTTCCTCCTGTTTTCGTTATATTTTTACTTCTACTTAATTACGCTTTTAATCCTCTGGAATTCCTTCGTCATGCTGTCAATCAGGGCATTGTACTGGATCCGTGTGGACGCCAGCTCTGCATACTCCTGCTCCGGGTCTACGTTGTTCTTATCCAAACGGTAAGAATAATTCTCTGCGTCTGTATAAATCTGCACATCCAAATGGTCCATATGCCCTTGGTTCAGACCGCTCATTTTCTCATCCAGGGAAACATACTTCATTTTGCCTAATTCCCGCTGGAATACGCCTTCAAAATCCACGTCCTGCCGTTTGTACCCCGGGGTATCGCCATTGGAAATATTGTTGCTGATGGCAGTTTCCCTCAGCCATGCGGCGTCGGCTGCCTTATTCATGACGTCAATATAATCATAAATCCCACTGCTTAACATACCATTGCTCCTTCCATCTATTCTTCTGCTCCCTATCCTAGTAACCTAAATTACATATTCTACTCTATATTATAATTTTCCCTATCAGAATGCAAGCACTTTTTGGAGATTTTTTCGCAATAATAACATGATATTGCGCTTGGCTGCCCATACAGGCACTATTTACAGTATCTTCCGCCATTTCTCCGGTAAATTTTTCCGGCTAACCCTTACATATTAAATATAGTCCTATTTTCCTAATAATCATTTTACGCACAAAAAGGGACTTCCAGCCTGAGCTAAGCCTACAAATCCCTTTTTCCTGAAATAACCAAGTCCCTTTAGTTATGTTTTGTATTCTGTTTTTTTATCTGCTCCAGTTCCTCAAACACTACATCGTTGAGTACCTTGATGTAAGTGCCCTTCATCCCGGAAGAACGGGACTCGATGACCCCCGCGCTTTCAAACTTCCTGAGTGCATTGACGATCACGCTTCTGGTGATGCCTACCCTGTCAGCAATCTTGCTTGCTACCAGTATGCCTTCCTTCCCTTCCATCTCGTCAAAAATATGGGTAATGGCTTCCAGCTCTGAAAAGGAAAGGGTGCCGATGGCTGACTTCACAATCTGTACTTTCCTGTTCTCCTCCGCGTTCTCCTCATTGACGGAGCGCATCATTTCAAGCCCTACTACGGTAGTCCCGTATTCGCTTAAAATAATGTCGTCGATATTGTACTGCTTCTCCATGCGGTACACAAACAGCGTCCCCAGCCGCTCCCCGGCAATGTCAATGGGGGTAATGATTGCCTGGTACCTGCGCACGTCCCCGGATACAAACCCAAGTGTTTCCAGGTTGACATTCTCCTTGGTGGATAAGATGCCCAGCAGACGTTCGTTCAGCAGCGGGTCTATGAAGCCGCCTACTTCATCTGCAATCAATTCCGTAATCTCCTCGGTATGTTCTTCCAGGCTGGCCCCCAGCACCTTCCCTTTCCTGCTGATTACCAGTATGTTGGATTCCAGAATCTCTGTCAGAACCCCGCATATATCGCTAAAGATTACTTTTGAGGAATTATTATTATGCAGTAACTTATTGATTTTCCTTGTCTTGTCTAATAGCTGGACACTCATAGGACCCCTCCCAAATTCGAAACGTAACACCTGCTGTATTATTTTGAATTTTACCACGGTTTTTGACAAATTTCAATAAGTTTCTTCGAATTCCTGCACTTTTTTCGTTATTATTTTAATTTTCTAACTATTTTTCCGCTCCTGCACATATCCGCACTGTGGTTCTGCACAAACCAGCTTGTTCCCTTTCTCTACCATATACCCGCCGCATTCCGGGCACTTTTCCCTGGAAGGCTTCTGCCAGCTCATAAACTCGCATTCCGGGTTATCCTCGCAGCCATAGTATTTCCTTCCCTTTTTCGTCTTCTTCATGACGACTTCCTTCCCGCATTTTGGGCAGGCGACGCCAATTTTTTCCAAATAGGGCTTCGTGCAGCGGCATTCCGGGAACCCCGGGCAGGCTAAGAACCTTCCGTGGGGGCCGTACTTGATAACCATGTTCCGCCCGCAGATATCGCAGAGGACGTCCGTCACCTCGTCCTCAATCTTGATTTTCTCCAAATCCTTCTCTGCCGCCTCGACTGCTTCCTCCAAATCCGGGTAGAAATTGCTGACAACCGCTTTCCAGCCAACCGCCCCTTCCGCTACCTTGTCAAGCAGGGATTCCATATTGGCTGTGAACCGTTCGTCCACAATGGTGGGGAACGCTTCTTTCATAATGGAGTTTACCACTTCCCCCAGTTCTGTAATATAGAGGTTCTTATTTTCTTTCACCACATACCGCCTGCCCAGCAGCGTGGTAATGGTGGGGGCATAGGTGCTGGGCCGCCCGATCCCCTGCTCCTCCAGGGACTTTACCAGGGAAGCTTCCGTAAAGTGCGCCGGCGGCTGGGTAAAGTGCTGCTTCTCGTCCAGCCCCTTTAAGCCCAGCTTTGTTTCCTTGTCCACGGATTTTAAGAGCACGTTGTTCTCGCCCTTCTCATCCTCGTCGCTGGTGTAGACCGACATAAAGCCTTCGAAAGCCACCTTGGAAGCAGACACATGGAACCGGTAATCCCCCGCGCCGATTGTAATGGAGGTTGTTTCATACACTGCGCTGTCCATGCGGCTTGCTGTAAAACGCCGCCAAATCAGTTGGTACAGCCGGAACTGGTCCCGGCTTAAGGATTCCTTTATCATAGCCGGGGTCCTTGTGATGTCTGAAGGCCGGATGGCTTCGTGGGCGTCCTGTATCTTCCCGGAGCCTTTCCGCTCCTGCCCGCCCTTCGCCAGATATTTTTCCCCGTAAGCAGACTGGATGTACTCCCTTGCCGCCCGCTCCGCTTCCTCAGACACGCGCACGGAATCCGTCCTCAGATATGTGATGACGCCGACGGTCCCCTGCCCTTTCACGTCTACCCCTTCGTAAAGCTGCTGGGCTAAACGCATGGTTTTCTGGGTGGAAAAATTTAAGACCTTCGCCGCTTCCTGCTGCAGGGTGCTGGTGGTAAAGGGCAGGGGCGCCTTCCTTGTGCGCTCCCCTTTCTTTACGTCTAAGACCTGATAGCTTTCTTTTTCCAAATCCCCAAGTATTTTATCCATTTCCTCCTTTGAGGAAATGGACAGCCTGCCATTTTTGTCCCCGTAAAATTTGGCTGCCAGGGGCTTCTTTTCCCCGGGGATGGAAAATTCTGCATCCAGCGACCAGTACTCCTCCGGGATAAAGGCGTTAATTTCTTCTTCACGGTCGCAAATCATCCTGAGCGCCACCGACTGCACCCGCCCTGCGCTTAGGCCCCTTTTCACCTTGGCCCACAAAAGGGGGCTGATGCGGTAGCCCACCATACGGTCCAGCATACGCCTTGCCTGCTGGGCGTCCACTAAATTCATGTCTATTTCCCTTGCCTGCTTCAAAGATGCCTTCACTGCATTTTTGGTGATTTCATTAAAGCTGATCCGGTACATATTCTTGCCTTCCAGCTTCAGCGCCTTGGACAGGTGCCACGAAATTGCTTCCCCCTCCCGGTCAGGGTCCGTTGCCAGATAGACTTTTTCCGCTTTCTTCACCTCTTTGCGGAGGTTGGCTAAAATGTCCCCCTTTCCCCGGATTGTGATATATTTTGGCTCATAACCATGTTCTACGTCAATCCCAAGCTGGCTTTTGGGCAAATCCCTCACATGCCCATTGGAGGCCGCCACCTCATAATTCTTCCCAAGAAATTTTTTAATTGTTTTCACCTTCGCCGGTGATTCCACAATAACCAGATACTTCGCCATGGGTCCCTGCTCCTTCGCTTTATGCAAAGCCGGAAGGTTCCGGCCTGATATAGTAATTCTTATATACTTCCAGTATACATCCCTTCTCCCTGAGAGATTCCAGAATTTCAATCAGCTCCCCCAGGGGAAGGGATGTTTCTGCCAAAAGCCCGTCCAAACTTTTCGGACTTAAATCCACACAACTATACACCAACCTTTCTGATTTTTCAAGGGAAAATTTCTGGTTTCCAGCAGAATCTTCTACAAAATCTGCAAAAATCCCCATTTCTTTCAGAAAATCACCAACAGACAAAAAGATTCCCGCCCCCTGCTGGATCAGCCGGTTCGTCCCCTGGCTGGAAGGATCCCCTGCACGCCCGGGCACTGCATAGACCTCCCGTCCCTGCTCCAAGGCAAAATCTGCCGTAATCAGCGCGCCGCTTTTCTCCCTTGCCTCCACCACAATGACGGCGTCCGAAAGCCCGCTGATAATCCGGTTCCGCTGGGGGAAAAACATAGCCAGGGGCTTCGAGCGGGGCTGGTACTCAGAAAGCAGCCCGCCCATCTTGGGAATTGCCCCATACAGCTCCCGGTGGGCGGCAGGGTAGCAGACATCCACGCCGCAGCCAAAGACGCCATACGTCCTGCCCCCTGCCTGCAAAGCCCCCTGATGCCCTGCCCCGTCAATGCCCAGGGCCATGCCGCTGATAACGGAAACCCCCTGGCTGGCAAGGCCGCAGCCAATTGCCCGGGCCATCTGCTTCCCATAGTGGGAACAGCCCCGCGCCCCTACAATGGCAACGGCCGGGGCATCTTCCGGGGGCAGGCTGCCACGGTAAAAAAGGCCGTAAGGCGGGCTGTAAATGTCCCGCAGCCGTTTGGGATACCCAGGGTCCTGCCATATGGCAAGCTTTATGCCCTTTTCGGCACAGTAGCAGGCCTGGGCATCCAGCTTGTGTTCTGGGGTTCCCTTGGCGGCGGCCACGGCCTTTTTTTCCCGTTCCGTAAGCCATGGGATTTGCTGTATATGACCTATGGGAAGGCGGTAAAATTCTTCCGGGTCCGGGAATTGGGATTTTAAGCGGATTTTCTTTTTTCCCGACAGGGAAGGAATGCCTGCAAACCAGTATTCGTACTTGCAAACAGGCTTTGTGCCCAGTTCCGTACATTCCTTTGCCATCATAATTCCCACGCTTTCCTGTCAATTTCCCGGTACATCAGGCTTTCCATCAGGTGCACCCGGCGAATCTGCCCGCATCCTTCCATATCCGCAATGGTGCGGGCTACGCGGATTGCCCGGTAATAACCCCTGGCGCTCAGCCCCAGCCGTTCAAAGGAATCCTGCAGCAGCTTCCTGGCATCCTGCTCCATAGGGCAGAATTCCTCCATATAAGGGACGGGTATCTGGCTGTTATAGGAAATGCCGCTCCCGGCAAAACGCTTCCCCTGGACTTTCTGGACGGCCTGTACCCGGTTCCGTATGGCTTCTGAGGTTTCCTCCGTTCCCCCACCGATAAGCTCTGCCAAGGGCAGCCGCTTTACTTCCACTGTAAGGTCTATCCGGTCTAACAGAGGCCGGCTTAACTTCCCCAGGTGGCGGCGGATGACGGCCGGGGTGCAGGCGCAGGCCCCGCGGTCGGGGTAATACCCGCAGCCGCAGGGGTTCATAGCCCCAATCAGCATAATATCCGCTGGGAAGCAGAAATTGCCGCCGCTTCTGGAAATCCTGATGGCTTTCTCTTCCAAAGGCTGGCGCAGCACTTCCAGCACCTCCCGCTTAAATTCCGTCAGCTCGTCCAAAAACAGCACGCCCTTATGGGCCAGGCTTAATTCCCCGGGCTTTGGGACTGCCCCGCCCCCAGCAAGCCCTGCGGCGCTGATGGTATGGTGGGGGTTCCGGAAGGGCCTTGCAAAAAACTGCCCCTCCCTCTGGCCAAGCCTTCCGCTGACGCTGTAAATCCGGGCAAGCTCCAAGGCTTCTTCCTCCTCCAAATCAGGCAAAATCGTGGCTGTTGCCCTTGCAGCCATGGTTTTCCCAGCCCCGGGGGCTCCTACCAAAAGCATGTTGTGCCTGCCTGCTGCCGCCACTTCGCAGGCCCGCTTCAGCACCTTCTGCCCATGGATGCCGGAAAAATCACAGTCCCCTTCCCTGTGCCGCCCTTGCCCCATTCTTTCATAAGCCCTGGCATTTTGGGCTTTTTCCGGGTCCTTATGGAATGTTTCCAGCATTTGGATTACCTGATTTAAATTCTCTGCTGGCAGCACAGCCATCCCTTTTGCCAATTCCGCTTCCCCCCGGTTCCCTATTGGGATGCACACGGCCTGTTTCCCGGCTTCCTTGGCGGCAAGCGCCATGGGAAGGATGCCTGTGGTTGGCCGTATTTCCCCGTTCAGGCTGACCTCCCCTGCAAACAGGATGCCCTCCAAATAGTCTTCCGGCACTGCCCCGTATGCCGCAAGGACAGCGAGGGCGATGGGCAGGTCGAAGCTTGTGCCTGTTTTGCGGACGTCTGCCGGGTAAAGGTTTACAGTAATTTTTTTCGGCGCAAGGCGGATTCCGCTGTTCCGGAACGCTGCCCGCACCCGTTCCCTTGCCTCCTTTACCTCGGAGGACAGGGCGCCCACCATTTCAAATGCGGGCATGCCGTCGCACACGTCTGCTTCCACCTGTACAAGAATGCTCTGGATGCCGCAGACGATTGCAGTCGAAACGATACGATACAAAAATACCTCCCTTTGTGCTGGTTGGGAATACGGGCAGATACGCCCTTTGAAAAAAGATAGCTATATCATACCATGTTCCTGCCCATTCTGCAATGGCTGCAGGAACTTTTTTACTCAAAACATCCCTTTAATTTTTCCAGCGCCCGCTTCTCAATCCGGCTGACATAGGAACGGGATATCCCCAGTTTATCTGCAATTTCCCGCTGGGTTACCGGCTTGCGGTTGTACAGGCCGTACCGCCATTCAATGATTTCCCGTTCCCGGCTGTTCAAAACCCTGGGGATGGCCTCGTAAACCTTCCTGGTATTCCCTTTCAGCTCAATGATCTCAAAAATATCCCGGTCCGTGCTTTCCACCACATCCATCAGATTAATCTGGTTCCCTTCTTTGTCCGTACCGATTGGCTCGTAGAGGGACACCTCCCGGGAAGTCTTTTTCTTCCCCCGGAAATACATCAGCAGTTCATTGTCTATGCAGCGGGCAGCGTAAGTTGCAAGGCGGTTGCCCCGCTCATAATTAAAGGTGGCGATGGCTTTGATCAGGCCAATGGTCCCAATGGAAATCAGATCCTCCATATCTTCTTCCCCGTTTTGGTATTTTCTGGAAATATGCGCTACCAGCCTTAGGTTCCGTTCAATCAGGGTATTCTTCGCTTCAAGGCTGCCCTCTTTCATTTTTTCCAGATAAAATTTTTCTTCCTCGGCATTCAGCGGCATTAAAAATGTTTTCAAAAAAAAGCACCTCTAAGCTGATTTATTACATTCTATGAAAAATCAGGCAATGAAGTGCCTTTCCAAGTGGAAAAAGGTCCGGGATGCAGGCAGGAAAATCCTTCTTGCAATCTATGGGAAAAGCTATTATACTATGTATGCTATGGCTGGTATCCCCCAAAACTGCATATTATTGGAAAGGCAGCAGGGAACATGAAGGCCTATCCCTACCTTATATTAAGGACAAGGACACCAGCAGAATCGGGGAACAGAGGAAAAATTTCACCACTGCCACGATACCAAAACCAAAGGAAAGGAATGGATCACGATGAACTTACCGAAAGACCCTGCCATTTTATTAAGCTTTGTCAACACCCACTTAAGGGACCGCTACCCTTCCCTTGAGGAGTTCTGCAAAAGCACCGGCGTCCCCATGGAGGAAGTAACCGACGCGCTGGCGGCGATTGATTACTACTACCAGCCTGACAGGAACCAATTTATATAATTGGCTGGAAGGCATTGGGATGCCAAAAGGGGCTGTCGCACTAATATAGTTACTTGTTCAAAAGGTCTTGCCGCTTATGCGGCAAAGACAGAATGCACAAAATTACTCTGGGGAAGCTAGCTTCCCCAGAGTAATTTTGTGCATTTTGTTTGCATTGCTTTGCAATGTAAACCTTTTGAACAAATTTATGCATTGCAATTGACGTTAGTGCGACAGCCCCATACCATATATTGATATGCAAATTCATTTGCAACAACAATATATGGTATGAGCGCAGCGCCAACGGTGCTTTGGGCATCCTAATCCAAAAAAGGATATGGGACGAAAGATCCCTTTAATTTTTCGTCCCATACCCTTTTTTCTTTAGTACTACCCGCTTAATATAACGGAAGGTGGCATCTTCCCCCTTCTCTGCCAGCATATGCAGCAGGCGTTCCAGCAGGATCCTTGTATCCTTATGCAGCATATGGTACGCCTTCCCGTTCTCATAATACTCCAAAGGGCTGCTATCCGTATAATCCCCTTTCTTGTAATTCTTCGATGCAGACATCCGGTCGATAAACATTTCCACCACATATTTTATCGGCATTTTCATTCCCGTCATGGCTTTTTCTTCCCCGGCCCCATAGTCAATCCAGTATTCCAGATGGTGCTTATTCCGGCCTTTATGGTGCAGCCACGCGGAGGAATAGCCCTTATCCTTCCGCTCTATATTGTTAGGGCTTAAATTCCCCTGGAAATACTTGCAGCCTACAAAAAACTCCGTAGGCGTATATTTGGACAAATCATGCAGCAGCCCCTGTTTATAAAGCCCTACCCTGAAACAGCCTTTCATTACCAGCATTTTATGGTGGTTGATGGTTTTAAAATGTTGCCAAGCCTTCATCATTACTCACGCTCCTGTCGAAATTTGGCTCAATACATTATTTTACACAGAAAATAAATCCCAAGCAGATGCAGGGGGTAAAACAGATAGAAAAAATATTTCATGGACGGCCCCCGTTTCCCGTTGTATAGAAGCATAGGGAGGGCTGCAAACCCTGCATAAATTTGGACAGAAAACCCATAAAGCAGGAAATTCATCCCTACAAATGCAGCCTGCTTCAGCACAGTGCGCTCATAGAGGGCATAAAACAGCAGGATGAAAATAATTCCCGCCGCGCCATAGTCCGTATTCAGCAGTTCCGCCGCAGCCATACAGGCGACAGCTACGACAAAAGTTAACCCTGAATTTAACTTTTCTCTCTGTTTCTGGTATTGCCCTACAACCAGCAGCCCCAGGAACAGCGTAAAAAATACATTCTGGTGCCGGAAGTCCGGGCGCGTATAAAATGCCAAGTCAAAGGGAAGCTCTGACAGCAGTGCAAATGCCAGCAGGCGGATTTCATACCTGCGTATATTTTTTGTATGGACAGCCCCTTCCACCAGCAGGAAACAGTAAATTGGGAACGAAAGCCTTCCAATCATCCGAAGCTGGATATATTGGGGAAACAGCACTGCCCCAGTATGGTCCACCAGCATACAGGCCATGGCAATGCACTTTAAAGTAAACCCGCTGACGCCAAATCCCTGTTCTTTCATTTCTGTGCTCCTTTATTATTTTTGGGGGCTTCTTCCCCTGTAACGGTATCCTTTGGCGTCCCTTCTGCAAGGCCGCCGCCTTCCCCAGCCCCTTTTCCCAATTCCCTGCCCAGGGTTTCCTTTTTGCCAGATGCTTCTTTCTGGGATGCTGTATTTTGGAATGCAGATGTTTTCTTAATCCTTTTCTTAACTTTTCCTCCTGAATATGCCTTTCCGCACAGCAGGCAGACGGATTGGCCTTCCACGGTAAGCTCCCGTATATCCTTAAGCTTCTCCGGCTTCTTGGGGACCGCCGGCTCCTGTGAAGTATCCAGCAAAAGCTCCCATTCCATCCCCCCGGGAAGGGCGAATTTCTGGGACACTGACTGGAAATTATAAGCGGCGTAAAGGCTCTCCTTCGCCCCTGTGTAAGCCCCTGCATAAAACATGCCGATAAACGCCCGGTTCATGCTGAAATCCATTTTCCATGCCCCGTCGCTGTGGTAGGACAAATCCGGGTAGCCTTTGTTCTGGTAGTCCTGCAGCTTAAATGGGCGGGGGCTGCGCAGTGCCGGGAACTCCCTGCGGATTCTGGCAAGCTGCCCCACATAATCTGTAAGGCGGCTTACTGCCGCAGAACGCTTCCATTCCTTCCAGCCGGTTTCATTGTCCTGGCAGTAGGCGTTGTTATTGCCGCGCTGGCTGTTGGCGCATTCATCCCCCATCCAGAGCATGGGCACGCCCTGGGCCAGAAACACAACGGCAAGGGCGTTCTTTACCTGCCGCTTGCGCAGCTCGTTCACCTGCCGGTTCCGGCTAATGCCCTCCTGCCCGCAGTTCCCGCTGAAATTCCAATCTATGCCGTCCTGGTTGTCTTCCCGGTTTTGCTCATTATGCTTGTGCTCATAAGAAAAAGTATCCCAGAGGGTAAACCCGTTATTCTCTGCGACAAAATTAATAAAGCCCTGATATTCCTGCTGCCTGCGCATCTGGCAGGCAAATTCATAAATGCTGCCCCCCTGCCGGTTTAAAATCCTCCGGGCGCCATAGAGGAACCCATCGTTATAGGAAAATAATTTTGGCCCAAACCGCTGGCTGTCCCCTGCCAGTTCCTCCCGGAACCCCTCGAACAGAAGCTTGCAGCCGGAAAGCCTTGTATCATGCGCCAGAAGCTCCGCCACCTCCGGCTTTCCCAAAACCCGGAACCCATCTACATGGTATTCCTTATGCCAGTAACGCAGTACATCAATAATTAAATATGGATTTGTTTTCGGTGGAAAATAGAATTCTAATATGCACTCCATCTGCATCTGGTGCATTTTCTGGATCAGGCGCTTCAGGTTGTCAGGGTTGCAGCCCTTCCCAAGATAAGAAGCTTTGGGCGCAAAATAATGGCCTGCCGTATAGCCCCAGCAATTAATTAAATCCTTCGGACGAAGCTGCTCCTTGCTTTTATCCAGCAAAAGAATTTCCTCAAATTCGTAGACTGGCATAAACAGCAGGGTAGTAATCCCAAGGTTTTTAAAGTAACCTAACTTACGCTCCACGGCTTCCAATGTCCCATGCTGGCTGCTTTCGCCCTGCATACCCATGGAAAACCCCCGCACATGGAGCTTATAGATTACCATATCTTCTTTTTTAATCCCCTGATACCCCATATCTTTCCATTTGAACTCTGAAAAATAAAAGGAACTTTTAATTTTTGCTGCCGTCTGCTTGCTTTCCGGCAGCCCACGAACCTGTCTTGTCTTTCTCTTTTCTCTTAGCGGAACAAATATCTCTGCTGCCTGTTCCCCCGGCCTCCGGGAATCATCCGCCCAAATTTCCCTTCCGGTAATCTTGCGGGCATAAATATCGGTTACTTCTTCCCCGTTCACCTCAAAATTATAGTCATAGTTCTTCCAATCCAAGCCCTGAATCCCAATGGTATACATAGTGTCACAATTTCCTTTCGCCTCCATGGGGATTCTTAGGGTTTGGCTGTTGTCTTTCGGGTATAACAACAGATAGCAGATAGAATTTTCCGCCGCCTGCCTGGAAAATGAAATGATGTCTTTCTGTTTTGTTACGCCTGTTTCTCCCTGATTTCCGGAACAGATTTGAAAATTCATATGTGCCTCCCTTTGATGTCCTTCACTTTTGTTTCTTTTCCATTATAACAATTTCCAGAAGGTTTGGAAAGACATTTTTCTAGGAGTTTTAAATTTTTGCAAATTCTTTCCGGAATTCTTCCATGATTTCTGACACATGTTCCATTTTTTCTGCCCGCCATGCGTCAGCGCCGCAAAAAATAAGCCCATGGTCCAGATTGCCTTTGACGGCATTAATTAAAGCATCTGTAATGCAGTAGGGAATGTCCTTCTGGCTGCATTTTTCCAGGCATTGGTAACATTTCCAATGGGAATCCAACGCCCCTTCCTCCGCCCTGCGGATAAATTCATTGCGGATGGCCCGCCCGGGCATCCCCACCGGGCTTTTTACAATCTGGATATCCTCTTTCTTTGCCGCAAGGTATGCCTGCTTGTAAGCTTCGCTGGCATCGCACTCAAACGTAGTGACAAACCGGGTGGCTGCCTGTACCCCGTCTGCCCCAAGGCCCAATGCATGGCGCATTTCATCCCCGCCATAAATTCCCCCGGCAATTACTACCGGGATATGGTACTGGTATTTTTCACTGTACTGCCTGACCAACGCCAAAATGCTTTTGATTTCTTCCTCATAAGCTTCCCCGTCCAGCCGCTCCAGCTCCTCCCGGGAAAACCCCAGATGCCCGCCTGCCTTCGGCCCTTCGATAACCAAAAGGTCCGGGCAGCGGTGGAACTTCCTGTCCCACAGCTTGCAGATGACGGAAGCGGACTTGGCAGAGGACACAATGGGCGCTATCTTCGTCCTGGACTCCCCTGCCAGGGCTGGGAGTTCCGTAGGCAGGCCTGCGCCGGAAATCACCAAGTCTGCCCCTGCCGCTACGGCAGCCTTTACGTATTCCCCATATTTCCTGGTTGCTACCATAATGTTTACGCCCACAATGCCGCCCCCGGAAATTTCCTTTGCGCGCCTGATGTGGGTTCCGATTGCTTTCAGGTTGGTTTCAATGGGATGCTCCGCAAAACCCTGCTCCTGATAGCCAATCTGGGCGGTGGAAATGATACCGACCCCGCCGCACTTTGCCACGTTCCCAGCCAGTCCGGAAAGGCTGACCCCTACGCCCATGCCGCCCTGTATGACGGGAATTTCCGCTATTAAGTCCCTGATAACAAGTGGCTTGCCCATAACCATCCACCCCTTTCTGAAATTACATACTGCGGAACCGCTGGTACCGCTGTTCTGCCAGCTGCTGCCCGTCCATAGGCAGGTACATATGGAGGAACCTGCGGATTTCCTCCTGCATCATCCCTGCAATCTTCCCTACGTTTTGGGGATTTGCCGGCTGCGGCTCCGGGATGATTTTTTCAATAATGCCCAAGTCCTTTAAATCCCCGGCTGTTACCCGCATCCATTCTGCGGCTTCCGGAGCCCTTCCGGCATCCTTCCACATAATGGAGGCAAAGCCCTCCGGGGAAAGGATTGTATAAGTGGCATTTTCCATCATCCACACCTCGTTGCCCACTGCCAGGGCAAGGGCACCGCCGCTGCCGCCTTCCCCAATGACAATGCTTAAGACGGGGACTGTAAGGTCTGACATTTCAAACAGGTTCCTTGCAATGGCTTCCCCTTGCCCCCGTTCTTCTGCTTCCATGCCGCAGAAGGCTCCCGGCGTATCCACAAAGCAGATAATAGGGCGGCGGAATTTTTCGGCCTGCCCCATAAGCCGCAATGCTTTCCGGTAACCTTCCGGCGACGGCATCCCGAAATTGCGGGTAATGTTTTCCTTGGTAGTCTTGCCCTTCTGCTGGCCTATGACTGTAACCGGGCATCCATCCAGATATCCAATCCCTCCCACAACGGCCCCGTCGTCTGCAAAATGCCGGTCCCCATGGAGTTCTGTGAAATCAGAAAAAATCTCCTGAATATAGTCCAAAGCCCCGGGACGGTCCTGTGCCCGCGCACGCTGCACACGCTCCCAAGGCAGCACTTTTTCTTTCCGTTTGCCGCTGTCCGCCCTGGAAAAACGTTTTTTGCCGCTTGTGTTTTCTGTATAGGCATCCCCTTGGGAGCTTTTTTCTTCCTCTGCAGCACAGGGAACAGAATATTTCCTGCGGTTGGGGATCAGCGCTTCCTTTGGGTCTACCTGCCGGTGCATCACAATCAGCTTGGCAAGGGTTTCTTTCAGGTTCTCCCGCTCCACAATGTTGTCAATCAGCCCGTGCTCCAGCAAAAATTCTGCCCGCTGGAACCCTTCCGGCAGCTTCTGGCGTATGGTCTGCTCAATGACCCTTGGCCCTGCAAAGCCCACCAATGCCCCCGGCTCCGCCAAAATAATGTCCCCTAACATGGCAAAGCTGGCTGTCACGCCGCCAGTGGTAGGGTCTGTCAGCACGGAGATATAGAAAAGCCCCGCTTCGGAATGGCGCTTTAAGGCAGCGGAAGTTTTTGCCATCTGCATCAGGGAAACGATGCCCTCCTGCATCCTTGCGCCGCCGGAACAGGTGAAAATAATGACTGGCAGCCGTTCTTCCGTGGCACGCTCCACTGCCCTGGTGATTTTTTCCCCGACTACATATCCCATGCTGCCCATCAGGAACCTTCCATCGCAGACACAGACGACTGCAGGCTCCCCATGGATGGTGCCTTTGACACAGGTGGCTGCTTCGTCAATTCTCAGCCGTTCCTGCAGGGACTCTATTTTTTCCTGATATTCTGGGTAATGGAGCGGATCCCTGTTCCCAATTCCCTCGTCCCATTTTTCATAAGACCCTTTATCCATCACAAGCCTTAAGCGTTTTCTGGTGCTGATACGGAAATATTTCCCGCATTTGTAGCATTTATAATGGTTCTGCTTTACATCCTCTTTATAGAGGAGCTCCCCGCAGGCATCGCATTTAATCCACAGGCCTTCCGGCACAGTGGGCTCTTTCCCTGCCATGGGGACAGAACTGGTTTTCTTAAATTTCAGCATCTCTTTTCCTGCTTTCTTTCATGATTGAACTCCGCTGCTATTCAAAATACTCTGGGATAAAATGCGTATTGACATTCCCTGACAAAAAAACGGGATGGTTTAAGATATCATACTGGAAATCAAGGTTTGTGGTAATGCCGTCCACTACCACTTCCCCCAGCGCGCTGCGCATTTTCCGTATGGCGTCCATCCTGTCCTCCCCGTGTACAATCACCTTTGCCACCATGGAATCGTAAAAAGATGGGATGGTATACCCGTTATAAAGGGCAGATTCGATCCTCACCCCGTTCCCTCCCGGAAAATGCAGGTCTTTTACCGTGCCCGGGCAGGGCATAAAATTCTTCTCCGGGTTCTCTGCATTGATGCGGCACTCAATGGCGTGGCCTTTCAGCACGATGTCCTCCTGCTCCATATGCAGGGGCTCACCCGCCGCAATGCGGATTTGCTCTTTGACCAAGTCGATCCCCGTCACCATTTCCGTCACAGGATGCTCCACTTGGATTCTGGTATTCATTTCCATAAAATAGAAATTTTTATGCTTATCCAGCAAAAATTCTATGGTCCCGGCATTTTCATAATGGGCGGCCTTTGCCGCTTTTACGGCTGTCTGCCCCATGCGCTGGCGCAGTTCTTCCGTAATTACGGTACAGGGGGATTCCTCCATCATTTTCTGGTGGCGGCGCTGGATGGAACAGTCCCGTTCCCCAAGCCAGAGCACCTTCCCAAATTTATCTGCAAGGATTTGGATTTCAATATGCCTTGGCTCCTCAATATATTTTTCAATATACATGGTGTTGTCCCCAAAGGCATTGATGGATTCCTGCTGGGCAAGGCGGAAATGGTTCTCAAATTCCCCGGCGTCTGCAGCAATGCGCATGCCCTTGCCGCCCCCGCCAGAAGAAGCCTTTATCATCACTGGGTAGCCAATTTCCCCGGCTATCCCCATCCCCTGTTCCCACTCATAGACCGGCTCTTTCGTCCCGGGCACTACCGGGACCCCGGCCTCCATCATAGTACTCCTTGCCTGGGATTTATTGCCCATTTTCGCGATAATATCGCCGGAAGGGCCAATAAAAGTAATCCCGCAGCTTGCGCACATTGCTGCAAAATGCTCATTTTCTGACAAAAACCCAAAGCCCGGATGGATGGCCTGGGATTTTGTGGCAATGGCTGCGCTTAAAATCCGTTCCATATTCAGGTAGCTGTCTGAAACTGGGGCTTTCCCAATACAGACTGCCTCGTCTGCAAGCTGGGTATGCAGGGCTTCCCGGTCTGCTTCTGAATATACTGCTACGGAAAGGATTCCCATTTCCCTGCAGGCACGGATAATCCGTACGGCAATCTCTCCCCGGTTGGCAATCAATATTTTCTGAAACATATAAAATGCTCCTTTAACTTTTATTTCCGCAAGCAATGAGCCAAGCAGCGCCCAAGCTGCATGGAACACCGTCTTTCGAAAGGCAGACGCTTGCTTGGTACGTTTACTGCCCAACCGCAAAGGTAAGCTCCGCCTGGACTGCAACCTTCCCGTTTACAGTTGCTTTTGCAGTTCCAATCCCTATTGGGCCTTTCTGCTTGACAATCTCTAATTCCAGCATCAGCACGTCTCCAGGGACTACCTTCTGCTTAAAACGGGCATTGTTAATCGCCCCGAAATATGCGGTTTTCCCTTTAAAATCCGGCTGGCTTAATATAGCCACTGCCCCAGTCTGCGCCAAAGCTTCTACAATCAATACCCCAGGCATGACTGGCTCCCCGGGAAAATGGCCTGCAAAAAACGGCTCATTATAGGTGACGCATTTTTTCCCCACTGCCCGCTTGCCCGGTTCCAATTCCTCAATGGTGTCAATCAGTAAAAACGGCTGGCGGTGTGGGATAATTTCCATGATTTCCTTTGTTCCCATAAGTGACATAAAATCCCTCCCTATCCAATCACAAACAATGCCTGGCCGTATTCTATTACGTCCTCGTTGCACACCAGCACTTGCTTTACCGTGCCTTCGTAGTCGCTTTCAATCTCATTCATCAGCTTCATGGCTTCCACAATCCCAAGCACCTGCCCCTTGGAAACATGGTCGCCCACCTTTACAAAAGGCTCTGAATCCGGGTCTGGCGAACTATAGAACGTCCCAACCAGCGGGGATTTTACCACGTTCCCTTCGGGATAGCCGCTGCCCTGGCCCGCCGGAGGTTCCGCTGGCTCCAAAACAGGGAGGGCTGCCGGAAGGCTGCCGGATGCAGTTTCCCCAACGTTATTTATGGTAACTAACTTCTGCTTTTTGTCTTTTTTCATTGAAATGGACACCCCGTTCTCCTCGTAAGAAAAACGGGTCAGCTCTGATTCTGACACTGCCTGGATCAGCTTTACAAGATTTTCAAATTCCATATCCCTACTCCTGCCCTTCAAACTTTTTTACCAGAAGGCTGGCATTATGCCCGCCAAACCCAAGTGAATTTGTTAAGGCATAATTAAACTTCTTATTAATTCCGTTTCCTTTCATGTAATCCAGATCCAGTTCGTCCTCAGACTCCTGCAGCCCCACAGTGGCATGGATATAGTCGTTCTGCATCTGCAGGATACATGCGATCACTTCCACCGCCCCGGCTGCGCCAAGCAGATGCCCAATCATGGACTTGGTGGAATTAATTTTCATCTGGTAAGCATGTTCCCCAAAGGCAAGCTTGATTGCCCTTGTTTCAAACAGGTCGTTGTGGTGGGTGCTGGTCCCATGGGCATTGATGTATTCCACTTCTTCCGGGGAAACCCCTGCGTCCCGTACTGCATTTTTCATAGCAACGGCCGCCCCCATGCCATCCTCAGCCGGGGAAGTAATATGGAAAGCATCGCTGGTTGCCCCATACCCTGCAATCTCTGCCAGAATATGCGCGCCGCGCTCCTTTGCGTGTTCCAGTTCTTCCAGCACCACGACGCCTGCCCCTTCGCCCATGACAAACCCGCTGCGGTCCTTATCAAATGGGATGGAGCACCGGTCCACGTCATTGCAGGAGGATAATGCCGTCAGTGCAGTAAACCCGCCAATCCCAATTGGGGTAATGGCACTTTCTGTCCCTCCGGCTACCATGACGTCCGCGTCCCCCATCTGGATGGTGCGGAACGCCTCCCCAATGGAGTGGGTCCCAGTGGCGCATGCAGTCACTACATTCAGGCTTTTCCCTTTCAGCCCAAACTGGATGGACACATTCCCGGCTGCCATATTGGTAATCATCAGCGGCACCAGAAGCGGGTTAATCCTGGAAGGACCCCGTTCCAGCATACGCTTGTGCTCCCGCTCAAAGGCCTGAAGGCTCCCTACGCCGGAACCGATGGCACATCCTACCCGGTAAGGGTCTTCCTGGTCCATCTGGATGCCGGACTGCTCCAGCGCTTCCTTTGCCGCTGCAACGGCATACTGGCAGAACAGCTCCATACGCTTCGCGGATTTCACATCCATATAATTTTTCCCTTCAAAGCCCTTGACGCTGGCCGCAACCTTCACTTTGAAGTCCGTGGTATCAAATTGGGTAATTTCGCTGAACCCAGTCCTGCCGTTTTTCAGCCCTTCCCAAAATTCCTCTATATTCAGGCCAATGGGGGTCACCGCCCCCATGCCAGTCACTACAACTCTTTTCATGCTCTCTCCTTCCTGTACCAGGGCATCCCTGTTACATCCCCATGCCGCCGTCTACCTGCAGCACCTGCCCAGTGATATAAGATGCTTCCTCTGAAACCAGGAAGCAGACTGCCTTTGCCACTTCTTCCGGTTTCCCAAACCGCCGGAACGGGATCTGGGCTTTCCCAGCCTCTGCTGCGGCTTCTGGAAGGCTGCCTGTCATATCGGTTTCAATAAAGCCCGGGGCTACTGCATTGACGCGGATTTCACGGGCAGCAAGCTCCCTTGCCAAAGACTTCGTAAACCCAATGACGCCTGCCTTAGAAGCTGCATAATTGGTCTGCCCGGGATTTCCCATAATGCCAGAAATAGACGAGATATTCACGATGGATCCTGATTTCTGCTTCAGCATCTGCTTTGCGGCATGCTTGCAGGTATGGAACACGCCTTTTAAATTGGTGTCAAGGACAGCGTCAAATTCTTCTTCCTTCATTTTCAGGATCAGGCTGTCCTTTGTAATCCCGGCGTTATTTACCAGGATGTCCAGACGCTTGTATTCCGAAATAATCTGTTTTACCATGCCTTCCGTAGCCTGTGGGTCCGACACGCTGCACCCAAAAGCTGCAGCCCTGCCGCCTTCCTCCTGAATTTCAGCCACTACCTGCCCTGCGGCTTCCTTGGAGCCGTTATAATTTACAATTACCATGGCCCCTTCCCTTGCCAGTTCCTTTGCAATGGCCTTGCCGATTCCCCGTGAAGCCCCTGTTACCAAGGCTGTTTTCCCTTCTAATTTCATGGTTTTGCCATTCCTTTCTTGTATTGCCCGCAGCGGTGCAGGCTGTGCCCTACTGTGCCTCCCCTTTTAGGGTTTCCAGCAGTTCCTCCATGTCCTTGACCGTTTCTACATGGTAGCTCTTAAGCTGGGGCGCAATTTTTTTCAGAAATGCAGACAGTGTTTTCTTAGGGCCGATTTCAATAAAGGTATCTACCCCTTCTGACGCCATCAGCTCAATGGTCTGCTGCCACTTTACGGAGGAGGAAACCTGCCGCTTCAAAAGCTCCCTGACTTCTTCCTTGTCTATCACGTATTCTGCTGTCACATTGGAAATATAGGGAGCGGTAAGTTCCCCGATTTCTACCTTTGCCAGTTCCTCTGCAAGCTGTTCCCCTGCTCCTTCCAGCATTTTGGAATGGAAGGGGCCGCTGACGTTTAACGGGATGCAGCGTTTTGCCCCGGCTTCTTTTAATTCAGCCGCAGCATCCTTTACCGCCTTTTCTTCCCCACTGATTACAATCTGCCCTGGGCAGTTATAGTTTGCCACGGACACAATCCCTTCTGTTTTTTCACAGACGCCTTCTACGATGCTGCCGTCAAGGCCCATAACCGCAATCATAGCCCCTCCCGTGGGCACCGCTTCCTGCATCAATGCGCCGCGCTTTACCACAAGCTCCAGTGCATCATGGACAGACAGCCCGCCAGAAGCCACTAATGCGGCATACTCCCCTAAACTTAAACCTGCATTTACGAAAGAAGTAATGCCTTTTTCCTCTAAAACCTTTAAGATGGCAAGTTCTACTGTCAGCATTGCAACCTGCGTATACTTCGTAATGTCAAGCCTTTTGTCCTCTTTGAAAATCAGTTCCTCCATGGACATCCCAGATACTTTTCCTGCAATGGCAAATACTTCCTTTGCCCTGTTAAAGTTTTCATAAAAATCCCTTCCCATTCCAGTGTACTGGGCGCCCTGCCCCGGGAAGATAAATGCAATCTTACTCATATTCCTTACCTTTCCTTTCGCCTTAAAGCCCTTAGTTCTTTTGCATCAAAGCCGTAGCTTCTTCCATGAGTTCTTCCACAATTTCCTTACAGGGCTGCTCCTTTTTCACCAGGCCTGCAATCTGCCCTGCCATGACGGTCCCATGCTTTACGTCCCCGTCCACGACGGCATTGCGGAGGGAGCCTACCGCCAAAAGCTCTAATTCCTCGAAGGGCACGCCCTCCTGCTCTTTCTGTATGTATTCCTTCGTCATCTGGTTGCGGAGCTGGCGGATGGGATGGCCGTGGCTCCTGCCGGTAACTGCAGAATCAATATCCTTTGCTTTGATAATCCGTTCCTTATAATTCGGATGGCAGATGGACTCAGTTGCCACTACAAAACGGGTTCCAAGCTGCACTGCTTCTGCCCCAAGCATAAAGGCGGCTGCCATGCCCCTGCCGTCCCCAATCCCGCCTGCAGCAATGACTGGGACTTTTACGGCGTCTACAACCTGCGGCACCAGCGTCATGGTGGTAGATGCACCAATATGGCCGCCGGATTCGGTGCCTTCTGCAATGACTGCGTCTGCGCCGCCCCGCTCCATCATCCTTGCCAATGCCACGCTGGCTACTACCGGGATGACCTTGCTCCCGGCGGCCTTCCACATTTCCATATATTTGCCTGGGTTCCCTGCGCCGGTTGTAATGACTGGGACTTTCTCCTCTGCCAATACCTGCGCCACTTCATCGGCATAGGGGCTTAACAGCATCACATTTACCCCTATGGGCTTATCTGTCAGCTCCCTTGCCTTCTTGATTTCATCCCGCACCCAGCTTGCCGGGGCGTTGGCTGCGCCAATAATCCCAAGCCCGCCTGCGGCTGATACTGCTGCGGCAAGGTTGTGCTCCGCAACCCAGGCCATCCCCCCCTGGATAATGGGGTTTTCTATCTGTAACAGTTCTGTAATTCTCGTCTTCAATTGCGACACCCCTTATTCCACGCCTTTTTCTTTCAGGTAATCCACTACATCCCCAACGGTTGCCAGTTTCTCCAGGTCTTCGGAGGGGATCTCTACGGAATATTCGTCTTCCAATGCCATGACTAATTCAAATAAGTCGAGGGAATCTGCGCCCAAATCGTCCTTGAATGAGGTTTCCAATGTAATGCCTTCTGCTTCTGTGCTTAATTGTTCTGCGATGATTTCTTTCATTCTTTCTAACATTTCTATAATCTCCTTTTTACCTTCAAATATTTTGATACTCAAAGTATAGCACAAAAATCTGCTTTGTCAATCATATTTTCCTTATTGTCTAAATTTGAAATGTGTATAGAAATTTTCCCCGCTATATGGTATTCTATTAGGTAGAAGTCTTTGACTTCCAGAAATAGCCACCCATGCCCTTTCCCAACTTGCGGGCATGGCGGAAGACAAAGGGGGAAAACACCGTGATTAAAATGGCAACCAAAGATTTAACCGCAGGAATGGTTACTGCCGCGCCTGTATACAGCAAGACAGGCCAAAGGTTATTCGATGCAAACACTATGCTCACGTCCCAGAAGATTTCCTATCTGGAATTTTACGGGGTGGAATGGGTCCAGGTCCTTCCAGAAGCGGAAATCGAAGAACCAGAAATTCCTGACGCCCCGGAACCAGACAGCAGCCAGGCCCCGAAACCTGCGGCCGACACTGTATCCTATTCCCAAAAAGTAAAACGGAGCAAAAATTTCCACATATTTAAAGTGGATTATTCCAAGAAAACCAAAATGCTGGAAGATTCTTTCAGCCACCTGATTGACAAATCCCAGCCTTTTGAGCCGGATGCGCTTTTGGAGCAGATCAGCAGCCTGTATTCCAACCACCTGACATCCCTCTCTGTGTTCGATATGCTGCATAACATGCGCCAGATTGACGATACTACGTATGCCCACTGCATTAATGTGGCAATTATCTGCCGGATGATGGGAAAATGGCTGGAACTCCCGGAAAGCGATCTGGAAGTGCTCACATTGGCAGGGCTGCTCCACGACATTGGGAAATGCAGGGTGGACCCGAAAATCCTTACCAAGCCAGGCACATTGACGCCGGAAGAATACAGGCATATCCAGCGCCATCCAGCCCTTGGGGCGGAAATCCTTGCTGACTACCCATTAGACGGCCGGGTACGCTCTGCAGTCCTGATGCACCACGAGCGGTGCGACGGATCCGGCTACCCCTCCGGCCTGCACAAGGATGACATTTCTGAGTTTGCAAAAATAGTGGCCATTGCCGACGTCTATGACGCCATGACAAGCAACCGCTGCTACCGGAAAGGCATCTGCCCCTTTGAGGTCATCGCCACCTTTGAGCGGATTGGGTTTGAGAAATATGAAAGCAAATACCTGCTGCCCTTCCTGACACACATTATTGATACTTATCTGGGAAATACGGTATTGCTGAACGACGGCTCCTCCGGGAAAGTCATTATGGTAAACACCCAGTTCCTTTCCCGCCCGGTTGTCAGCACGGAGCAGCATGAATATTTGGATTTGTCCAAGCACCCTGAGCTTTACATCCAAGCAATTATATAAGAAAGAGGTACATTTATGAGCGAAAAGCCGAACACCCGCCCAGAACAGGAAGGGATGGAAGACGATGATTCTGATATCCTTGTCACACTGACACTTGACGACGATTCCGAAGTGGAATGCAGCATCCTGACAATTTACGAGTGCGATGGGAAAGATTATATCGTACTGCTGCCCCTTGATGAAAACGGGGAAGAAAATGACGAAGGGGAAGTGTTTATCTACCGCTATTCGGAAGACGGGGACGGGAACCCCTCCCTTGAAAATATTGAAGACGAGGACGAATATGAAGCGGCTGCGGAACGTTTTGACGAGCTTCTGGACGAAGCGGAGTGGGATGCGCTGCTGGAGGACGACTAGAACAAAGTGGGCATAATTGTTTTTCTCTTATAGGAAATCCATACACTTTAGCACTTCACAGTAACATGGTATTTCCTATAAGAGAAACAAAGAATCCTGCTTTGCAGGATTCTCCGCCTGCGGCGGGTCGCTTTGCGACAGATTTCATACCTGCCGCAGTGCGATAAAAGCTTTTGTTATTTTATAGGAAAGACACTTTTACGCTTTAGCGTGACAAGGGCCTTTCCTATAAAATAAAAACCAATAGCGTGCCCTAATTGCATGGCAGGCGTATAGGCTATCTTCCTATACGCCTGCCCCCTGCATTTCCCCTACAAACCTTGAAATATCCACTGCCTTGCCATTATATTTTTTCACGCTGTGGACATAAAGGTTTTCTTTTGCGCGGGTAATCCCTACATAGAACATCCTGCGTTCTTCCTCCAGCTCCATATCCAAAATTGCTTTCTTATAAGGCGTCAGCTCCTCATTGGCGTCCAAAATATGCACATTGGCATATTCCAGGCCCTTTGCGCTGTGGAAGGTTGCAAGGGAAACGCATTCGGCGGAAAGCTCCTGCTGCTTCTGCTGGCGCTTAAGTTCTTCCGTATACGTTTCCATATGGGCAAACCATTCCCCATATGTGTGGAATTCACGGACGCCGTCCTGCAGTTCATCCAGAACATCCACCAACTGGCTCCCATTGATTTTCCGGTACTTGGCGTACTCCTCCAGATAAGCTTCGTAGCCTATCCCCATACGGATATAATTGATGGCCGCAAACGGGCCAATCCTGCTTAATACCCGCAAGTCGGCTTCCATCTGTTCAATCCGCTCTGCCACCCAATGCTGTTTTTTCTGGTAAAAATACCCTGCCCATTCCTGAAAATCCACTGTGCCTTCCATCAGGCTGTCCCTCGTCAGGTAGCGGTTCGGGCGGTTCATGATTTGCAGCATGTCCTTCCTGGTGGGGCTGCCCTGGGCAAGGCGTATGTATGTCAGGATATCCTTGGTAATCCAGTGCTCATAGAGGTTTGGGATATTGTCCCTGGTACGGAATGGGATGTTGTATGCCATAAGCTGGGACATGAACAGCCTTGGCTGGGTATTGGTGCGGAACAGCACGGCGCAGTCGTTGTAGCTGGACCCATTCCTGCAGTCCCTTAAAATCTGCTCTATAATGGCCTTCCCTTCTTCCTGCTGGCTTTCCCATAAGAAATACTGCACCTTTCCCTGCCTGGGCGGAAAGATACCGGCACAGGGCAAAATCTTTTTTTCAAACCGCTTGGTATTGTGGGAAATCAGCCGCAGGGAGGCTTCCACCACAGGCTCCGCACAACGGTAATTGACGTCAAGGAGCACCTGCCTGGCATCTGGGTAGGCTTTCCCAAAGCCCAGCATCAGTTCTGGCTTGGCGCCCCGGAACCGATAAATGGACTGGTCGTCGTCCCCCACTGCAAAAATATTGTTTTCCGGCAGCGCAAGCATCCGGACAATGTCAAACTGCAGGCGGTTGATGTCCTGGAACTCGTCAATCAAAATATACTGGAACTTCCGCTGCCATGCGGAAAGGATGTCCTCCCTCTGGGTAAACAGCTCATAACAGTACACCAGCATGTCATCAAAATCAATCAGCCGTTTTTCCTTCATTTTACCGTCAAATTCCCGGAAAACCTGCTCAAAAATTTCTTTTGCACAGGCTTTTGGGTAATAATGTTCCAAGGAAATCCCTGTATTTTTCATCAGGCTGATTTCCCCTAAAAGCTCCCCGATAAATTCTTTTTCATCTTCATATTCCAAATGCATACGCTGGATGGTTTCCCCCATAAACTGATACCTCTGTTCCTCCCGGATGATATTCCCCCCATGGAACCCATAGGCATGTTTTAAGACCTGGAAAAAAACGGCGTGGAAAGTCCCGAAGGTGACAGGGTACTTCTTCCCGCCCATCTGCCGGCAGAACCGCTCCCTCATCTCTGCTGCAGCCGCTTTGGTAAAGGTAACCACAAGGATGCGGGATGGGTCTATCCCCTGGCGGGAGATCAGGAATTTCGTCCGTTCTGTAATGGTGAGGGTCTTGCCAGACCCCGGGCCTGCCAGCACAAGCATTGGCCCGGTGGTATGGCTTGCCGCCTCAGCCTGAGATTTGTTGAGGGCCATACTATAATTCCTGTTCCAGCTTTGCAACGGCCGCCCGCAGCCTTGCCAGGGATTCCTCTTTCCCAAGGACTTCCATCAGCTCCGTAGCCCCGCCCGGGGTCATCTGCTTGCCGGAAACTGCGGTGCGCACCGGCCACATCACATAGCCGTTTTTGCAGCCTTTTTCCTTCACATAATTTAAGAGCAGCCCATAAAGCGCATCGTTGGAATAGTCCTCCTGGGCTTCCAAACGGGGGAGGAGCTCCCGCAGCACTTCCAAAGAGGATTCCGGGGTGGTCTTCATTTTCTTATGGGCGTACATGGAAATACTGTATTCCGGCACCTGCCCAAAGAAATCCACATGCTCCGCAATATCCGGGAATACTTCGATCCTTGTCTTTACCATGGCTGCAATTTTTTCCAAATCGTAATCCTTGCTGACAGCCGCTTTCAGGTATGGCTCTGCCATTGCGTAAAACTTGCCAAACTCCATTGCCTTTAGGTATTCCCCGTTCATCCATTTTAATTTTACCATGTCAAATACGGCTGGGGACTTGCTGATCCTGTGATAGTCAAATTCCTGTATCAATTCCTCTAAGGAAAAAATTTCACGGTTTTCCTCCGGGCTCCACCCAAGGAGGGCGATAAAGTTCACAATTGCTTCCGTCACAAAGCCCTGTTCCAGCAAATCCTCAAAAGAGGCATGGCCGCTGCGCTTAGAAAGCTTTTTGTGGTTCTCATCTGTAATTAAGGGCAGATGGATGTACACCGGGGATTCCCACCCAAAGGCATCGTAAAGCCGCTGGTATTTGGGGGCGGAGGACAAATATTCATTCCCCCGGACTACATGGGTAATGTTCATGGTATGGTCGTCCACCACATTGGCGAAATTATAGGTAGGGTAGCCGTCTGATTTTATCAGTATCATATCGTCCAGTTCCGCATTTTCCACCGTAATGTCCCCATAAAGCTCATCGTGGAAGGTCGTCGTCCCTTCCTTTGGGATATTCTGGCGGATGACAAAAGGCTTGCCTGCCGCAAGGTTTGCTTCTACTTCTTCCTTTGGAAGTGACAGGCAGCGCTTGTCGTACATCATGATTTCCTTGCCTTCCACAATTTCCGTTTTCAATGTTTCCAGCCGTTCTTTCTCACAGAAGCAATAATAAGCTTCCCCCTTTTCCACCAATTCTTTGGCATGTTCCATATAAATCCCCGTCTTCATGCGCTCGCTCTGCACATAGGGGCCAAACCCGCCGTCCTTGTCCGGGCCTTCGTCATGGGCAAGGCCCGCCTTGTCCATGGTTCGGTAAATAATTTCCGTCGCCCCTTCCACAAAACGTTCCTGGTCCGTATCCTCAATGCGGAGCATAAAATCCCCGCCTGCATGTTTTGCAATCAGAAATTCATATAATGCAGAGCGCAAGTTGCCCACATGCATTTTCCCCGTGGGGCTTGGCGCGTATCTTGTCCTTACTTTGCTCATGTCTGTTCTCCTTTGCAGGGCATCACCAAAGATGCTTTTTGCACCCTAATCTTTTTAGCTGCTTATATGTCCACATTAAAAAAATCCAGCATATATGTGATTTCAGCCAGGCCTACGGCCGCGTCATGTATGGTCCCTAAATCTTTTTCCTGAAATCCCTTTTCCAATTCCCGCTTGGAAACCTCAAACATTTCCCGCAGGTCTTCCTGTTTAATATCCATATCCATGTCTGCATTCTCCTTTCTTCTTCCTGCAGCCACGCAGGACTTTGTAATAATTACCAGAACCTTGCGTCCCTTCCACAAAGGTCAATGCCTAAGCTTTTCCATGCCGCTGCCTTTGTCAGTGGGAAGGGCAGTTGGTTGCATGTTTTTCTATTATACAACGATTTCGTGGGAATAAAAAGGGGGTATTGAAAGAAAATAGATAAAATTTGGGCTGCCTGATTTGTGTTGTGGTTTACCAGATGCGTTCATGCAGGCTGCTTCCCATACTTTTCTAAATAGGCTGACGCCTGCTCTAAGGACAGGCCCACCTTGTCCTGCAGTTTCTTCAATATGGCTGCGTCGTCAAGGCCGTATTCCTGCCCCATTTCAATCATAGCCCGAATACGCCATTTGTGATATGCGTAATAATAGTATTCACGAACCTCATCAAATCCACAATTTCATCGTCCGGAATTCCTGCCAAACTGTATTGCCCTTAGCATAGCATAACACAAATAAGAAATTGCTAAATACACTGCTGCCCGGGCAGTTTTCTTAAGATAAAGCAATTCCGCAGCCCCCTTTTCACATTTAACCCAGTCCAACATTCGTTCTGATTTCTCATTGAACAACCGATCCCAAAATGCAAAGTCCGACCATTTTGTAGGGATCAGGTCTTCCGGTACCTTCGCATGGAACCAAAGGAATACGCCTAAGGCTGCAATTACCCCCAGCATACATGCAAAGCGGACTGCAAGGCCTTTTACATAAGCGGAGCCTGCCGGATTTCCAATCCTGCCACATTGTGGGTTCTGGGCGTTTTCGTATTGGTATTTTTTTAACTCCGCTGCCATCAGGCGAAGTAGGTATATCCATAAAAGCAAACATAGGCCAACGCCCATCAGCCCTATTAGGCTATTGATAAACCGGTAGTCCAACGCTGTACCCGCAAAACCAAGTTCCCATTCTAGCTGTTGCTCCAAAGAGGATATGGTAACGTTGTCTAACGCCTGCACGTTCATCCTGTCTAATGCGCAAGCCTGAATATCTTTTGCATGGAACACAGCGCCCTGCTTGACGTCTGCTAACATCCCTACGACTACATAATCGTATCCGTCCATTGTAACGGAAAGCCCGATGGCATCAGCGACCCCAAAAAGCGACTGTGCAACATCTTCCCCAATTAGGCAGCCCCTGTTCTCCGTGCCATCTAATGCCACGTTGGAAGAAAGCAGCAAATCACTATACCCTTCCACAACAAGTATTTCAACTTCCGCATTGCGTCCCAAATCTGGGTTTTGCAATACGTGGATTCCTTCGTTTCCCCATAAAACATAGGAAAATGGAGCCCCTGCTTCTTCGTTGCGCACACGCATATGTACTGCTTCCATATAAGAATAAGCACTTCCATCCGAACGGATTAATGTGATACGGCTGTCATATGTTTTCAGCTCCTGGCCCTGAACGATGCCTAGATAGTAACATACCAAACAGGAAACCGAAAGCAAAACATAGATAACTATCGTTGCAGCGTCTTTTTTCCATTTGGCCCATTCATTTTTTAATTTTTTCCTGAATCTTTCCATCACTCGATTATCTTAACCCTGCTTCCATCTATAATGTCCTTGCTTGCAGATACAATCACCTGCTGGTCGAAAGAGAGCCCTCCCTTTATGGCTGCATATTGCTCATTTTTATCTAATACTTCCACAATCATTTCTTTTGCAGCCAATTCTTTGCCAAGCACCGTATTTTCCTCTTCTAGCACATAAATAAAATACTGCTGGTTGCCGTTCTGCCTTAAGCTGCGAAGCGGGATACAGGTATCATATTCCCCGGATTGGTTGCTTACCGTTACAGACACGCTGCTGCCCACTGGATACAGGTTCCCGGGGATGTCTAAGGTTAAGCTGTAATCCTCTAAAACGCCAAGCTCTGAACTGTTGCCCCTTGCAATAGCCACATCCGTGCCAACATAGCTTTCCTCGCCTCCTGCTTCGTTTTCCCCCCGCAGCGTAATGGTACTGTTTTCTGTAATGTCTTCCTTATATTCCTCAGAAAATGATGCAATAAGGCGGACGCCTTCGCTGGAATTGGAAATCAGCACCGCAGCGCCTTCCACTGTTTCCTTTCCAGATTCCACAAAAACCTTACTCACAACCCCGGGATGTTCCGCCAGGTACTGTCCCCCGTTCTGCAAGTATGGCCGTAACTTTTCCAGATTCTCTTCTAATTTTTCTGTATCCTGTTCCAAGCTGATGTCCTCCTTTGCCTGCTGAAAGGAATCTGCCGCCGCCTTCACAAGCTTATTTTGTTCCCTGACGGCCATCTCATATGCGCTTTGCGCAGCGTCCATGGCATTTTTTAATTCCATGGCAGCCGATTCCTGATAAAGGGAATCGTCCGGCGCTGCATTTTCTGGCGTTGCGGTATCCAGTATTTCCACTGTGCCAGATGGATGTGTGTCAATATACTCGTTGTAAGCAGCTACCGCTTTTGCGTAATCACGATACGCTAACTCCTTTTCCTCCTGTGCATTTGCTTCCACATTCCGGTAAGATTTTTCTGCTCTGGATAGAAGCGTATCATCCTTCCTCTTGGCATTGGCAAGTTCCGTTTCTAGTTCCCCAATTTTCTCTTCCAGTTTCTGGGTATCCACCGTGAACAGGATATCCCCAGATTCCACACTCTGCCCCGGGCTGGTTTTGATGCTTTTTATCATTAATCCAGCGGGCACATACTGTAAGAAATGATCCTTTGCCTCTACCGTGCCAACCAACTGGACTTCATGGGTGATAGTCTGCTTTGACGGTTTTGTAACAGTAACCTTAGCCTTGATTGCCGATGCAGCCGCCCTGGAAAATATTGTCAGCACCACCATCCATGCAAAAAATACCACCGTAATCCGCACCCATCGTTTTTGTTCCATGATAACTATCCTTTCGCTTCCCTTGGGGGCTGGCGCTGTCTTTCTTTTGGAAAAACTGGTATTGCCGAAGCCGCCATCCACTATCCCTTTTTGGGGACGAATCCTTGTATCTGGCCGCCCGGCGCCCTAATCCTTTATCGCCGTAGCCGCAATTCCCTGCTCCAAATACCTGCGCCCGCACAAAAAAATCAGCAGCGGCGGGAGCAGCGCAACCAGCCCCGCCACAAACGCCAAGCCAACGCTGTCCCTAGTAATAGTTGAAATATAGAGCGACAGCGGCTTTAAATCATCAGGCCTTAGGAAAACCGCGGGCTGTTCAATCAAATTCCAATATTCCAAAAAGGCCAACACAACAACCGCCATCATCCCAGATACCCCCAGCGGAACCCCAATGTGCCAAAAAATCTGCCATTCATTTGCACCATCCAGCTTGGCCGCTTCCACGATATCGCTAGGAAGCTTTGCATAAAAACGGTACATAATGAATACAGGAAATGTAGAAAATGCGCTTGGCAAAACCACTGCCCAAAGGGTATCCAGCAGCCCCATTTGATTCAAGACTAAATATTCTGACAGCATCAGGACCTGAAATGGGAACAGCATCAGCACAATATAAAGCGGCATCAAAATTTTCTTGCCGGCAAACTCCCAGCGGGCAAATGCCCATGCCGCCGGAAGCCCAAACAGTAGCTGCCCTAAAATGGCTCCCGCTACAATCTTCACTGAATTCCAAAACATCACAAAGTATCCCGGAGAGTCCAACAGCAGCTCCACATAGTGCTGCAAGGTAGGATCCCATGGCAGCCACGGCCACGTCAGGTTTCCATCTGCAGCCCAGAGAGGCGCAAGGCTTTCCCCCAGCTCCTGCGTACTTTTCAGCGAACCGCCAAACAAAAACAGCAGCGGGTATACCGCGCAAAACGCCAAAAGCAGTAACGCCAAAAGCGCCAAACACTTGCTAATAAATTGAAACGCCTTCTTCATTCCCATTCTCCATTCTGCCTTAGGATGGTTCCCGGCCAAACAGCTTCTGGAAAACCATAATCAATAAAAACAGCACAATTCCCATCAACACAGCCCCAGCCGCCAGCTTATTGACCGACAAGTCCCGAAACCAGTTGTTAAACAGGTGCTGGAGCAGGTAAATATGTTCCTCTGGATAATCCCCAGCAACCAGATACGCTTCACGGAACACCTTAAACCCATTAATCAGGGACAATGTTGTAATGAGAGCCAGTGAAGGCCAAAGGTTCGGCATGGTAATGTAAAAAAAGCTGTCCCTAGCGCCGGCCCCATCCATTTTTGCCGCCTCATAAACCCCCGGCGGAATGGTTGACAAGGCTGCAAGCCAAAGGATAATGTCATATCCTAGGTTTTTCCAGATATAACTGAACACAAGTATCCCAAAAGAATACTTTGTATTTAACCAGTTTTGGCTTGGTACGCCAAACATCATAAGAAACCCGCTGAGGAAGCCGCTTTTCGTAAACAAAACACTCCAGAGCAGCACAATCGAGGCTACCGGCATTGCCATGGGAAGCAAAAAAGCGCTCTTAATCCATGCCCCAATATATTTGTGTTCCTGCAAATACACTGCAATCAGGAGGGATAATACAATCAACAAGGGGACGCAGGCTGCAATAAAACGAGCCGTATTGGCAGTCGCCTGCCGGAAGGAACGGTTGGAAAACACCATTGTATAATTATCCAATCCAACGAATTTCTTGCCTGTCCCATCCATAAAAGACCTTCGGATGACATCCAAATAGGGAACCACAAACAAAACGAGCACGCCTGCCAAGCTTGGCAGCAAAAACAGGTATGCCACTTTGTTTCCGGCTCCACGCTTTGTTTTTGGTATATGCTTATGCCTTTTTTGATGTTTCTGGGTATGAATCAATCCCATCTTCTATTCCCCTAAATCTTGTTACAAATTTAAAATGCATTGTTTTAAACCACCTAGATAAATATGGATTTTTCACAACTCCACACAAAATAAACACGAAATCTTATTGTATAGCATTTTGTGCGGCACTTATCCAATACAAATCTCTCTATCACACTTCTTTATAACTTTCTTGTCATGTGTAATTACAATTACTGTTCTTCCTGTCCTATACCTGAATACAAAATCCAGAATATCTTGTTCCCTGTCGTTATCAATCTGGCTGGTAGCTTCATCCAATATCAAAATATCTGGATTAGATAACAATGCCCTTGCAATAGCAATCCGCTGTCTGTGTCCTCCGGAAATATTAGCCCCATTTTCAGTTAAAATCCACTCATAGCCAAAAGGGCTCCCACTAATCACATCACCTAAAAAACATCCATCCTCAATTTCTTTAAATATCGGGTCATCCATATTAATTTTGTTCCCAAACAGAATTCCTTCTCTCACTGTTCCAGACAAGATGGAAGGTTCCTGGGGTACATAAGCGATATGCTTCCTAATACATTCAAGTTGTAAATCCTTTATATTATAATTCCCAACTGTAATTTCTCCACGTTCTGGCTCGTACATGCCAACAAGAAGGCGTGCTAAAGTCGACTTTCCAGATCCATTTGCGCCAGTCAAAGCCACATGTTCACCTTCTTTTATTGAAAATGTTATATCTTGAAAAATCCATCTACGATACCCATACCGAAAAGAAATATTCTGATATCTGATTTCTCCATGTAAGTTAAACGTTTTTAAATTTCCTTTATGAAAAAACTTCTCCGTCGTTGCCTCCAGCACATCATTTAATCGTTCAGCTGCAATCCATGCTTCTTGAAGTTGGGGCTGCAGCCCAATCAGGCTTTTCACCGGAGAGATAAAATAATCCATTAAACTGACGAAAAGAAACAGAGTGCCTAACGACATTTCTCCTTGCATCACACAAACAGTGCCTCTCCACAGCATGAAAACCATACCTAATCCCTGCACCACTGCCAGCAGCTCACTTTGTGAAACATATAAAATACTGCCTTTATAACAAGATGTAATAAAATTTTCCATTCGGTGCATCGCCTTTTCACCATAAGACTCTTCCTGCGAAAAAAATTTAATCGCGGTAATCCCATCAATTCCTTCTTTGATGCCAGAAGTTATCTTTGCATCCTCCTCCATAATTTTATGGTTTATATGGCGCATAGGCCTACGGTACAGCAACACAATCATCAGATATACTGCTACCATCAATAAAACAATTAGGAACAGAGTTGTATTTATCCGTATCAGAATCATTGCCCCCGCCACTGCCATAACAGTTTCAAACGTAATCGTGAGCACGCTTCCAGATATCGCGTCCCGAATAAAATCCATATCTTGATACCGAGCCATAATTTCTCCTGTTTCCCACTGCTGGAAATAAGCAAAAGGAAGATGCAACAACTTGGAAATATACTGTTTCGAAAGTTCTGTATTCATAGCCTTGCCAACATAAGCTAACAAACTCCCCCGAACCAAAGCAAAGACAAACTGTGCTAATACAAATAAAACCATAATGCCAAATAGATATGGCAAATGATGAAAAATTACTTTCACCTGATTCAACAGGAGTTCTGAACCGAAAAGTCCGAGCATAGAATCTGCTGTGGGAATCTCGCTTTGCAAAATGAACTGATCTATAATTTTCTGATAAGCATATGAATACGCTACCGAAGCGCCAGCTACTAAAAATGATAAAAGCAAGATTCCTGCAAACTTCCATTTCAATCCCATAAGGATTTCTGTATACCTTCTAAATTTTTTTCTTCCAAAGTTCTGCTTTTTTACCATCTCCGTAGGAAATATACCCAACACATACCCCGTCCATTGGCTCTGAAACAAATCATGCCTAAGCTTCATATGCCCTCTCCCCGGATCGAAGAGCCAAACAGCTTTTCCTGTCATCTTTTTAATAATGACAAAATGTTCCAGCCCATCTATATGCATATGACAAATAGCAGGCAAAGGTATTTCCCCTGCTGATACCTCCTGAAAAAGTTCCTGCCATTCGCCTTGTAAAACATCTGCTTCAAAGCCAAAACTTTTTGCTACTTTACTTAAAGCATACATGCTGGAACCGTTTTTATCTACTCTCAAGAGTTCCCTCATATGAACCAAAGGAATTTTCACTCCATAAAGATTGCAAATAGACGCCAAACAAGCCGCTGCACAATCCCGGGTATCATGTTGCCGAATATAGTTTGTTCCAAGCAATCCCATCTTCTATTCCCCTAAATATAGATTTGCCTTGTTCTCCGCAGAAGAAACAGCCTCTTCCAAGGATACCGCCCCAGATAGGTAGGACCCTAACGCTTCCATAACGATATCCCTTACAAGCACGTCATCCGTAAACACATTGTTAATTTCTTTTATTTCTTGCTCCAAAGAATCCGTTTCGTCCTTAGACAAGTAATATATCAGAAAACTTTCCTCCCCACTAAGAGTTATTTCCTCCAAAAGGCCGTCCGAATCTGCCTCCATTCCTTCCCCTTCCATAACGTTATGGAAAGATTCCAGCGAAACAGGAAGAAGACTGTGAATACTCATTCTTTGCACAGATTCTCCCAATGAAAATTCCGCAAAATTCTGAGCTATGCCAGCATGCTCCGTATTTGCATTGATAGCAACAATATCACATGGCTGGTACATGGGATAAAGACTGTACTCTGCCACTTCATTCTCCTGTTCCGTAACCAAAGCAGCCAGATTAGACGCAGCCACAACCATGCCTGCCGACACTTTTATGTTATCATTGTAATGAATCTCTACCATTCCCGGAAGAATCGTATATGTGATATGATCTTCCTCTATGAAGCCCGAAGCAGACGTTTCTGCCAATCTCTTGCAAATACCCATATATGCATCCAAAGCCTCTTTGTTTACCGTTCCATTCTGGACAATATGATTCGCATAAGCATCATATATAAACTGCGTATACTGAGAATATGTGTTGTATCCATAGGAATATTCATATCCGCCCAAACCCGCTTTATCCGCATTGGCAAGAATCCACTGGCACAGATCTGTGGGAGTTGCAATCTCAGAAGCCATGTCTGTGGAGCCTTGGACAGCATAGAGCCAAAAGCCAATCGGAACCGCATATAATGTATTGTCTTTTTGATAAGTTTCTATGATATTTTTAAAATATTTATCTTCTGGCCGTTCCAGCTCAATAGGGAGCAGCAATTCTGTATCTGCATACCGCTCTACGGAAAGGCCGTCCATAATGATAATATCCGGCCCTCCCCCGGCCAGCAATTCTGTGTTCAGTTGCTTTATGGCGTCTGTCCGGGTCAAAGACGCTTCTCCCTCCATCCCAACCTCAACTTCTACCTTCAGTTCCGGGTGTTCCTGCTGAAAGAGCATTGCAATTTGGGCAATATCTGCATTTTTTACCAGGCTGTAAATCGTAAAAGCATCTTTTTCCGTTTCTTTATCCTCCACAATCTGCTGCAGGTTCATCTTCCCTGATGCAAATACACCCACATAATATGCATTGCCTTTCCCCTTGCACAATGGCAGCATGCCATTGAAGGATTGCCCAAGATTTACGATGTCTGGAATAGAGAGAGCCTGCACTGTTTTCCCCTCCCTATATTCATAAATTGCCTCTGTTGTAGCGCATACGACAGTATCTTTATATACATCCATAGGAGGGAAAACAACACCATCGTTTTTTTCATACATAGCGGCAACAAACTCCTGTAGGCTTTTCTCTGGTTCCTGTTCTTCCAACGTTTCTGCGTCCAAACAGTAAACAATCTCCTTTCCATATACCAAGAACTGCTCCTGCATAGATAAAAATGCAGCCGCAAACGAATCATAGGATAAGTTTTTTACCGCTTTCTGCTGATCTATATCATACAATACACACTGTTCCCCTCCTGCAATAGAAATAACATGCCCATTCACAAAACTGACATTCCACAATGCTTCATCCCCGAGCTGGTTAAATGCCTCGCTTGCTTCCAACTCATCGCAGGAGTTTTCTGTAATCCGGTATAGCCGCCGGGCATGCTCCTCTCCTGCTTCATCTGCATGTTCAGAAAATATAGCAAAGGCTTCTATTCCTCCTTCACTCGCCCGCAGGGCTCCGGCCTCGAGCTCACTGCCCTCCTGTAAAGTGTCTGGCTGATACAGCAGCTCTTCCCATGTATTGCCTTGGTTGGAACTTTTCCATGCAATAACATTCGCATCTTTTAAAACGCTTTCCGAAGCGTTATCCGTCAACGCATAGATAACGCCCGCATCATCTGCGAAAAGATCGTAATAGTAAGCGCCTTCTATACTAACAACCGTTGACATCCCTTTCCCATTTTCCAGCGCCTCTGTGTTTTCCCCTCCCGCGGATGCATGTTCTTTTTTCTGCCCATCATTGCCAGAATCGCCGCAGCCCAAGATACCAAAGCACATCAGCACCACACTAATTAACACTAATCCATGATAGAACTTTCTTTTCATTTTCCGCTCCCCTATCTATCAATAATTTTCAAAAATAAAAAACTGTCAGAGATTATACCTTATTCAAAGCTAATTACAACTGCCATTCTTCTATTTTCACATCATACATCTAAGGCAAATAACAGAAAGGCAACGAAAGCAGTTGTTAAATAACCTCATTCGTTGCCATGACATTCATCTCTGCATGTTATATACTAGTTGCAACCAGAAGCAGGGCAAAAATACATTCTCCCTGTTCCCCACCTATAGTAATATGTTTCACGCTCGAATATGTGTACTTTAGTGTGTTTCTTATTCGGACAGTATTGCTGCCATCCCGCCGTCCCCTTCTGGCTAGCCTCTGGAGCAGTATGTGGCCATGCTGTAACATAATGCCCCCCATTAATTTCCATGCTTATTTGTTTTTCTACTTTCTTCATGGTTTCTTCCTCCTCATAAATAATATTTTTAGGTGCAATACACCTTGTTTTGTGCTCTTTCTGAACCAAATAACAATCAATTCACAACGAAACATTGCATCAAAAAACATATCTGTTAATTATTATTCATTAAATTTGTCTATAAATAATCTCCAAACTCCTTCTATAATCATAGAGTAGCATGTGAATACTATATGTGTCAAGTATATTGTATAAATATATTATATAAATCAATAACAAATATGCACACATCCATAAGAAATAACCTGAGCCATTCCAGTATTTATACCGAAACGCCTAATCTCCTTGCCCTATGCCATCAGGGCCTTCCTGCCATTTTATCCACATGGCAGGCCGGACCGCATACTTCGTGCTGCTTGCATCCTCCTCTGCGTTAATTTTGCCATAAGGCGAAACGACAAACTGCCTGCACTGATCCGCATATCCCCGAAATCCAGCGCCCAACCACCATCCGCAGGCATCGTGGTAAATATCTATGTCAGGGCTGCTTTTTGCATATTCCGTTGGATAGCAAAGCCCGACGCTGTTCCCTTCGTTTGCCATTTCAGATGATATATAATGACACGCTTCTGTATAACTAAGCAGGAATACATTATCTTCCGTTTCTCTTTCAAAATAGCTATAACCTCCTCCTGCAACACCTGCGTTATATTCTGGAAATCCTTCCGACGTGGATAACATGATTTTTTTCTTTTCCTCGTCCGTGAATGAGCTCTCATAAAATTCCCCATTTAACCATTGGCGTAAGCTGCACGCCTCCCAGCTAATGTCCGAGGATGCACTATCATGATATGGCTTCACGTCTAACCCGTATTCGCTGAGCAACAGCACATTTCCATCTTTCACGTCAAGAACCCGCCATTCAATTTCCGCTCCCTGATAGTTTCCAAAGTTCATGTGTTCCCCTATCTCTATAGGCACGGATGCCGTATCCGCAGAAGATTGCCCACATCCGAACAGGCCAAAACACATCAATAATACACAAAAAACTGTTAACCCAAAATAAAACCTTCTTTTCATTCTCTAACACTCCATTTTTTGTGAAATTTGTTTATTATAAACTTTTTCAAAATTGTAACATAGCCACATTATATATGTCAATAACTCAAACTTCCCACATTAAAAATGGGATTTGCTCCTTGAAAAATCAATACTTTAGCTCACAAAATAGCGCTCAGGCAGCCGCTGAACCGCACTCCAATGCTTTTTGCATGTACTTTGGCAGCCGCTGAATAAAGCTGGCGGTGAATTCCTCCAGCTGCTGTTCTGTGATGTGGAAATATTCCATAACGGTATCCATTAGTGCATCTATGATAATCCTCATGGATTGACTGAACGTGATGTCATCCAGTTCATCCATGAGGCAGAAAAACAGTTCGCAAATCGTTTTGTCATCCGTATTGCATCGCTGTGTAACTGCAAGCATCATATATCGCGCAAAAACAATGGATACATGAGCGGTCAAAGCATCATAGGAAAGGCTCCGGCACTCCTTTACCAGATGCAGACAGGATTTGCAGGTCTTGAAAAACACCTCAATATCCCAGCGCTTCCCATAAATACGGATGATTTCTTCCTCTGAGAGAGTTGTATCCGTGCTGATGATGGCAAGCCAGTCTTTTTTCTTGCTTTTGTTCCGGACACAGACGATTTTTGCCTCAATTGCCTCGTCACCAACGGTTACGTCAATGGAAAGCAGATATTTGGAGCGTCCTCTACGTTTTCTGCACTGTTTATAGATTTCTTTGATGCTGTATCTGCCACCCTGATAGCCATATTTGATTTTACTGCTTTTCTTAACCATTGCGATTGTGTCCAATTCGCAGTTTGTCTTTAAGGCGGTGATGGTCTTGGGTGATGAAAACCAGCTGTCGAACAGCACGTATTTTGCAGAAACTCCAGATGATTGTGCTGCTCTGATGAGGTCAATCAAGACTTCTGTTGCTTTTCGTCTGGATTCTTTCCGCCTTTTCCCGGCAAGAGAACGTCCATCGAAGTTTGCAGCTTTGCAGAGCAGGTTTTTATCGTCGGCTGCCGACAGAAGACGATGGTTGATCGGAACAAAGGAGTTGCCATCGGACCATCCAAGTGTCAGCATACGGTAACCTCTCTTGTACTTCATAGAGCAGTGGTCGAAGACTTTCGCCAGAAGTTCCGTTTTATTTGAACGGGAACGGTCAAACAGGCTGTCATCAATAATGAAGACATCTTTGCGGCCCTCATCCGTAAGTGGCTTCATGAAATCGTTAATGATCCGGCTTGAAAGCAAGGTTGTGAACCGAGACCAGTTAATCTTCGCATTATTGAGGAAGCGATAAACGGTGTTCTTGCAGAATGAACCATCAAATATGCCTGTTTTCCACTGCATATACATGCTTCGATCCGAGAAAATGAGACAGAACAGGTATCGAAACACTTTGATTACCGGAATCCCTTTTGCTTTACCGGCATTACATTTGAAAAGAAGTTTCCCGATTTGGAATTGGGTCATAAAATTTGTGACAGAGCTAGAAATCTCATTTCCGTTTTCAGCATTATATGGTATACTTGACATGGCATAAATCTCCTTGCTGTGTGATTGTTATTCGCAATTCAATTATACCATCAAGTGCAGGTTTGTGCCTTTTTTATGGACTAAAGTATTGATTTTTCAAGGTTCAGCACACCAATCGGTGTGGGAAGTTTGAGTCAATAATATAAAACCATTAAATTACGATAAACGCAGGAATTTGTTGCTGTGAACACCATAGATATGAACAATAACGGGAATTTGGCAATTAAACAGCACAAAAAAACTGTGATGTGACCTCATCCAATACTTTGAAATCAAGCAGAAAGAATGAAGGGGCTGTTCCATTAAGAAAAATGATACAAGATATAGTTAGTTTGAATCCTTCTACTATGACAATATCTTGTATATGTTTTGCTTAGTGCGACAGCCCCTTCTGCAGATTTATTTAATCGTGATATATTTTTTCTCCTCCGCTGCGGGAAGCTCTTTCTTTGGAAATACCAGCTTCAGGATACCATTTTCAAAGCTGGCATGAATATCTTCCTGCTTCACATTTTTCCCTACGTAAAAGCTCCTTTGGCAGCTTCCCATATAACGCTCCCGGCGGACAAACCTGCCTTTTTCATCCTTTTCTTCCTTATTCTCACTGCGTTCGGCGGAAATTGTCAGGTAACCTTCCTTAAGGTCTGCCTTCAAATCCTTTTTTTCATAGCCGGGAAGTTCCATTTCCATCTGGTATTTATCGCCCAAATCCTGAATGTCGGTGGACATGCAGGAAAGGCTATTGGCTTGCCCGAACGGTGAGCGGAACGCATCCCGGAACATATGCTCAAAAGAATCGTTGAAAAAATCGTTGCTGAGGTTACTGTTAAAAATGCTGGGTACTAACATAAGTCCTTCCTCCTTGTCAATGCTTCTATTATTATTTGTGGTTTTGGTTCCTTTATGCCAAAGCAAAAACGGATTTTCTTTTGTTTTGTTGCTGCTTTTGCTTTGTTCTAGTTGTAATATAACATTTATTGTTAGCACTGTCAAGGGTTGAGTGCTAATTTTTTGGAATATTTTTAAATGATGTTACTACGTTAATCAGCACGCCCAGAACCTCTTTTTAACCCCTTTTGCATCATTTCATATTATTATTTTCAATCCTATAAATATTACAACAGTAAGATTTAAGGATCAAGCATTCCCCCACAGGCACACAGGGCTTGGTGCTTGGGGGGGGTCTGGCACATTTATATTTGGGTGTTCCGCCAGCTACGGCTAGCCTTCCTCCTTGTACAGCGCATAGAAATCAGAATCCAAATTTTCCATCATTTGGGCAAACCAATTCTTTGTATCGTTAAGGGCTTTATTATAGACAATTGGCGCCAGCTTCTGTTCAAATAAGTCCAATAATTGCATTTGCTCTATTACGCCGATTTCTTCGCCCCGTTCGTCAAGGTAAAACGCTTTTATCTCCGCATTAAGCTTTGCTTTTTGGGTGTCCGAAAGCTTAATTTGCGGCAGGCTTGTTCTTTTTCTCATAATGCCATCTCCTTCTTGGGGTACATTCCGGCAGCATGGATTCCACGGCTTCCTTTTCCTTTCTGCCAACTACAGCCATTGCCATCTACAGGGGCTGAATTCTACGTCCACCCTGCTGCCCTCCTTTATATAAGCCCCATCCGCTGAAACTCATAATAAACACCATCCTCTTTCACCGTCCCGCAGACAACGTCAGCAACGCTTTTCAGTTCCTCACAGGCATTCCCCATGGCAACGCTGATACCTGCGGTTTCCATCATCTCATAATCATTCATGCTGTCCCCAAATGCAATCGTGTCTTTTATGCTTGCGCCAAACTGCTGGCAGACCAGTTCTATGCCCTTCCCTTTGTCGACCCCGTTGGGGATAATTTCACCGTTAATGCAGGTTGTATGTTCTGAAAAAGGGTATATGGCATATTTAAACCGGTCCCCCAAGCTGCGTTTGGTTTCCTCAATGGAGGATAGCTCGCTGCTGGTGAAGCAGATTTTATATGCCCCTTGGCAGGGGTAATCTTCATAACGGCGGATCCGGATTCCTGTTTCCAGTTCCTTCTGCATACGGATCAGTTCGGAATTGGCCGGATCTGGCTCTGCATTTTTCAATAATTCCTCCATTTTGGAATCTGCATAAATTCCCTCCGGGGTTTCGATCCGGCAATAGGCTCCATTGGCATGGAACACAGAAAGGCATTCCTGTATCGTTTCTTCTGGAAGGATACTGTCAAACACCACTTGCCCCCCAACTTCTATATGCCCCCCGGCGCTGGCGATCACCCCGTCAAAGCCCAAATCCAAAATGTCGCTGCTGATAATGGGCATGCTGCGCCCAGTACACAAAAACAGAAGGTGCCCATGTTCCCTCGCCTTCTGCAATGCTTCTGCTACACGTTTGGATGGGCTTGCAAACGCATCAACCAGCGTCCCGTCAATATCCAAAAATATCAATTTTCTTTCCATACCTTTTCCTCCCTATATTGTCAAGTGATTTTCCTTAAAAAATCAAGGAATTTATAGTTACATATCTCAGATGAATGAGCCAAGGAGATGGACATTTCTCTGTATCTGGTACGAAAATATAGGGTGAAGGGTACACGAAGTAGAACGTCTTTGTTTTCGCTCTACATGGCCTTATGTATACCCATCCTTCTATGGCAGCGTACCTCCCGTGTCTACCAGGATCACCCTGCATCTCTGCCGGGGTCCTAACTTCCTTCGTCCCGCCTGTCCATAACCAGGGTGCCAGCTCAGCTCCTAACCAGGGTCATGCCCTATGGAAAATATTCCTGCCGGCTACCGGCTCATTCTTTGTATAAGTCTTACTGACCTGTCCCGTATGCTTCCCTCACCGGCACCTTTCGGTGGACGTTTTCCCGGATCGTTCCCCATACTTTCCAGCTTTCCTGCCACAGCTGGATTCAACCCTCAATCAAAATTTTTGGAAGTCCAACCCAACTATGACAGGGCATTGCCTGCTTGTGGTTTATGTCCGTTTATTACGCTGCCTGGATCTGTGGCCTCCTGATGTCGCCCATCAGTTTTCCGGCATCATAGTCTACACCTTTTGTCAGTATCGTGTAGAATATCCCCAGGACCTTACACGCTACCGCTACGACAGACTGCATCTTCTTTAATGGGTTTTCTTTACGTGTCCGGTAATACCCATGTATTGCCCTGAACTCTGCATTCTTCCCAATCAAGGGTATCGCTGCTTCATACAGCACATACCTCAGGCGTTTCCTTCCCCTGTAACTGATCCGGCTTTCGCCGTTATGCTTCCCGGAATCATTCGCCACAACCGCATATCCCGCCAGCTTCTGTAACTGCTTTGGGTTGTCAAAACGTCCAATGTCTCCCACCTCCGCAATGAATCCGCTGACTGTTGCCAGGCCGATCCCCTTAATCCCTATCAGTTTATCAACATATGGGGTTTCTTTCAGCTTTTCCTCTATTTTCAGGGGAAGCCCCTCCAGCCTTGAGGTATATACATCCATGTCAGCCAGAAGGTTTTTCAGTTCCATACGGGCGGCTTCCGGCGCTTCCGTACTTCCTACGCTATGCCCCGCAGCTGTTACCAGGGTCTTTGCCCTCTTCATTCCGGCGCCTCTCAGCTTTGCGTCCCTCCATATCCGGTCCACACCTTCCACCCCCAGTTTTCTGATGTCCTCCGGCAGCGGCGCCTCCTTCAGCACCATCCTCCCACTCACCGCCTTCAAATCCCCATAAACGCCTTTATATTCAGGAAAGTAGATGGCGAACCATCTGGCCAGGCGGTTCCTGATCCTCGTGAGCTCCTCCTGCGTCTGGAAGCGCAGGTTTGACAGGCTCCTGATCTCTGCATAGATACCGGTTGGTATGTAAGGGTACGAGAACCGTCCCTCGTTGACAAGCGCAGCGATCGTCTTTGGGTCTTTACGGTCATTTTTGTTGGGGTTGTTGTCATCCAGTTCTTTTGGTTTTTTCACGTGGTGGGGATTCACATGCACAGGCCTCATCCCGCTGTCCTGCAGGAATTTCCCCAGGGCAAACCAGTAATGCCCTGTCGGCTCCATGCCCGGTATTACGGCAGTTTTGCCGTATTTCTCCGCTATGTCCCCCATCCATGCTTTGAATGTCTGGAATCCGGCCTCTGTGTTGCTGAACTCCAGCGGTTTCTTTGTATACTCGTAGTTGCGCCAGTCAAATGCCCGGGCATAGTGGGTTTCACTTCCCACATCAATTCCAACAATCAGAGTTTTTTCAGTTATGGATGCAATTTTTGCGTTCTGTGTGTTATAATTCATCTTGGATACCTCTCTGTTCAATAAGATTTTTACTAACCCGCTAAGCCAGTAATCTTATTTTACTCTGAGGTATCTTTTTATCAACCACCCTTCTTGGAATTCCCTATATTTGAATTATACAGGAAGCTCCTAAGACACCCATCCTGCCAATTCCGGCATTGCCCGGAAACAGAATGGGTATCAAACATATGTATGACCTGATTGTAAGTTGCTTTTACTCCCCATCGCCCTCTACAGAATCATAACATCCATTGCTTTCCTTTGCAATAAATTATCTTTTCTGCCAGCGGTGGCTTCTGGCCTCCTGTACTGCAGGTTATCCTTTCCGTATGATGGCGGCTTTTGTATCTTTTGCCATTTTACCGGGCGCAGATGGCTCCAGCCTCTTTCCTTCTGGCAAATCTGTGAAAATCATGGGGATTGCCGTAGCATACCCGGCTTTTTCAATCTGTTCTTTCTCAAACTCAACCAAAAGCTGCCCCTGTTTTACGGTATCCCCATCCTTTACATGGGCTGTGAAATATTTCCCCTGCAGGTTTACCGTATCCACCCCGATGTGGATTAAAATTTCCGTGCCATATTTGCTGGCAAAGCAGACTGCATGTTTTGTGTCAAATACACTGATAATTGTACCGTCCGCCGGTGCATAGACCTTCCCTGTTTCTGGAATGGCTGCAACGCCATCCCCTAATACCTTGTTTGCGAATGTTTCATCCGGCACATCCTCCATTGCTATCTGCCGGCCGTCTGTATAGCCCCAAAAAATTTCCTCTCCCGGGGCTTCCGGCAGGCTTTCCTGCGCTTCCCCGCCATTCCCGGAATCTGAAAAAGAGGTTCCCTGCGCCGTACCCCGGGAAACTGCCGCTTCCTCGGTTTTGTCCATAAATTTACCTAATACCAGCGTCATGGCAAACCCTCCGGTAATGGCAACTGCATGTGCAATTACATAATTTAGGTATCCATTCCCTGCTGGGTCTGCCAGCGCAATCCCCGGAAGGACTGTAGTTCCAAAGCCCAATGCCGCAAGGTCTGTGAAATAGGCAACGATTCCGCCCAATGCGCCGCCAATGCAGCCGCCAATAATTGGGAATTTATACCTGATGTTGATGCCGAACAATGCCGGCTCTGTAATGCCGAACAGGACGGAGATAAAACTGGGGATACACAATTCCTTTGTCTTCACATTTTCCTTATGGCGCAAAAGATAGCCAAGCACCGCGCCGCCCTGTGCAATAATTGCCACAGACATCAGCGGGTTAATAAAATTCCTCCCGGTATCGGCCAAAAGCTGCGCCTCTATTGCCCCGAAAATATGGTGCAGGCCTGTAATTACCACAAGCTGCTGCAAGCCGGAGAACACTGCATACCCAACTACGCCAAGGTTCTGCGTCATCCACACCAGCCCGTTGGTAATCCCAGAAGAAAGCCCCCTGCCAGCCGGCCCAATCACAGTAAATAAGAGCAGTGCGCCTACCAATGTGGTAAGCAATGGGGAAATTAACAGCCGTATAACCTCCGGCACCTTCCTTTCAAAGAAAATGTCCAGCTTCGCCGTTACAAACCCCATCAGGAGCGCAACGATAATGCCCCCCTGGAACCCTACCAGGTCCACGCCCATGCCGAAAATATGCAGGGTGGTGACTTCCACCGTCCCCTGCGCCGCGGAATATGCATTTGCCAAGCTGTCGCTTAACATAATGCACCCCATGACAATGCCAAGGATTGGCCGCCCGCCAAACCGCTTGCAGGCGCTGTATGCCACCGCCAAAGGCAGGAACCCGAAAATTGCCCCAGAGGAAATGTTGATCAGCTTATTAATCCCGTATAAAGTATCGCTGGCCTTGACAAACGCAAAGTTCCCAAGCACCCCCGAAAGCCCTGTCAGTAAAGCCGCTGCAAGGATTCCCGGCATAATGTCCACAAATACGTCAGACAATGCTTTAATCATCCGCTGCAAAGGGTTCATTTTCTTATTTGCCTCAGTCTTTAAGTCGCTCAGGCTCATGTTTTTCATATTGTTGTAGCCTGCAAACACTTCATATACATCGTTCACCAGCCCAGCCCCGAAAATAATCTGTACCTGGTCCCCTGCTACAAAAACGCCTTTTGCAAGGTCCACATCCTCAATGGCTTTTAAATCTGCCAGATCATTGTTTTTCAGGACAATCCTAAGGCGCGTCGCACAATGGGCCACCCCCTGTATGTTGTCCTTACCGCCTACAAGCCCTGTCAGCTCTATGGATATTTTTTCATATCTCTGCCTTTTGTTCGCATCCATTTCATGCTCCTCCATTTCTCTTTGTTCGAAAGGCCCTGCTCTAGGAATTTCCTGTGGCCACAGTGATATCAAATCCTTTTTGCTTATTTGGACCGCCCCTTGTAACTACTATTATAGCCTGGTATAATTGAATGTATATAGAGAAATGTGACTTAAGCATTGAAGATTATGACTAACCCCGCTGCTCTGCAGCATAGCAAGCTTGATACCCCGTTGCTTGCAGCGGGGTTTTTGATTTAAGCGCTGCCTGCAGCGGGGTATGGGGCTGCGGCAAGGAAGGGGGCAAACCCATGCTGGATTATATTTTTTCCAATGATTTTTACCGGAACATTGACGCGATGATTTATACATGCGGGTATGAAAACTGCGCGCCCGGCCACAGTTACGGGCCGATTATGCGCAACGGATATTTGATCCACTACGTCTTAAGCGGCAAGGGCATTTACAAGGCAAGGGGCGGGATTTTCCGCCTAAAGGCAGGGGACGCTTTTTTGATTTGCCCGGACGAGCTCATCTATTATGAAGCAGACAAGCATGACCCCTGGACTTATACATGGATTGGGATGCAGGGCATTAAAATCAGGGGGTATCTGGAGCGGACTTCCCTTCTGGACAGCTTGGTAGCCCACTATGGGCAGGACCAGCAGCTTAGGCTCTGCCACGAAAAAATGTCGGAGGCAGACCGGCTGCCAAAAAACCGGGATTTAGTGATGAACAGCATCATGTACGAATACCTTTTCCTGCTGGCATCCAAGTTCCCCAGCGGAAGGCTGCCTGACAGCAGCGCCAAGCCCAGCCACGCAGAACGCGCCTTGCAGTACATTGAGGACCATTACTGTGATTCCATCACAATCCAAGACATTGCAGATTCCTTAGGCATCAACCGCTCCTACCTGCACCGGATGTTCAAGTCATTTACCGGCATGTCCATCCAAAACTACCTGCTGGATTACCGTATGCGCAAAGCCTGCATCCTGTTAAAAAACACAGAGCTGTCCGTCCGGGCTGTAGCCCGCTCCGTAAGCTACATAGATCCTCTGTATTTTTCCCGGCTTTTCCACCAGAAAATGGGGAAAAGCCCCAGTGAATACCGAAAAAATGGGAAATAGCCCTGACACATGGCAGAAAAAACAGAAAAACGGCAGAACGCTGGAACAAGCCAAAACGGCGCCCCTGCAGCCTTTCCGGCACAGAAGCGCCACCTTCCGGAAAATCAGAAGTTCCTCCCATTCCAGCCCCACTTGCTGGCTTCTTCATATTTCACATATATGCGCCCTTTCGGGATCTTAAGTTCCTGTCCATAAAGGCCGCAGGGAACATCAGCCCAGTATCTCCCGGATTTCCCCTTCCAGCGCATCCGCAAGCTGCCTGTGGCCCTCTGCAGTCAGGTGCATATAGTCAATCTCGTTCGTCTTTGCAGATATGGCCTGGTTCCCGTCCAGATAATGGCAGCCCAAAAGTTCTGCAACCTTTCGGAATTCTTCTGCCAGAAGCTCCGATTTTTCTGCGCACCCCCTGCCCATGGTGCAGCCTACCTCCGTGCTTTCATACCTTTGGTCTATATTCTGGGGCGTTACAATTAAAATTTTCGGCGTCTGGTCCCGCCAGCAGTCCTTTGTGGCAATGGCCTTTTCCACAAGGCGTTTCAGGCCAAGGGCAATGCAGGCGGCTGAGGAGCCGAACCGTTCCTTGGTGTCATTGGTGCCAAGCATAATTACCAGAAGGTCTACCGGCTCATGGCTCATCAGGCAGGGGTAAATATAATCCAAGCCGCAGAGCCCCTCGTGGATTGGGTCTGGAAAGCATGTAGTACGGCCGCTTAATCCTTCCTCAACCACAAGGTAACCCTCCCCCAGCCTTTTCTGGAGAAGGCAGGTCCACCGTTCCTCCTCGCTGAACCGGCCATTTGTCATGGCGCAGTACCCATGGGTGTTGGAGTCCCCAAAACAGACAATGTGCTTTGTCACGGCTGCCTGCCCTCCACTGCCTTAATAAAACGCTGCGCAATTTCCAGCGGCCTTGTAATGGCGCCTCCTACTACCACTGCAAACGCCCCTGCTTTTAACATTTCCACCGCCTGCTCCGGGCTGTGCACCCTGCCTTCCCCGATAACTGGGATGTCAAGCTCTGCAGACAGTTTTTTTACTAATTCATAGTCAGGCCCGTCCAGCTTAGGGGTATAGCTTGTATATCCGCTCATGGTAGTCCCTACGATGTCCACCCCAAGCTTCCATGCGTTTACGCCTTCCTCATAAGTGGAAATATCTGCCATCAGGACAGCTTCCGGATATTTTTCACGGACTTCTGTAATAAATTGGCTGACAGTTTTCCCATCCCCACGCTTCTGCTCCGTACAGTCTAATGCAATCACGTCCGAGCCTGCTGCAACCAGGTCGTCCACTTCCTTCATGGTAGGGGTAATGTAGCTCTCAAACCCTTCGTACTGGACTTTCACAAGGCCAATGACCGGGAGCCCGGTTTCTTCCTTGATGGCGATAACGTCCCGGATGCTGCTGGTGCGGATGGCAGGGGTCCCGGCCTGCTTTGCCGCACGGGCCATCAGGTACATAATGGATTTTTCTTCCACATAAAGGGGTTCCCCCGGTACTGCCTGGCAGGATACGATTACTTTGCCCTTTATTTTCTCAAAAATATCTTCTTTTTTCATGGCTTTCCTCCTTCTGAACATGATTTTCACCAATGCCGGGGAAGGCCCTGCTGCCACCCCTGCATTGGTGTAAGTTGTAACACTAGCAAAATTCTTTGACTGCCTTGCCAATCATGGCTGCGCACTGCTTTACCTGCCCCATGTCCTCTGGGATTAAGGATGGGAGTGGCTTCCTTACGCCGCCGATGTCCAGGCCTTCCCGGATTTTCAGGATTTCCTTCATAACAGCGTACAGGTTCCCATGGCAAGCGCACATTGCATAAATAATCTCATTTGCAGCATACTGCACTTTCTGGGCTTCTGCGATCTTCCCAGCCTTCACAAGTTCCTCAATTTTCAGGTAAAGCTCTGGCATTGCCCCATAAGTCCCGCCAATGCCGCCGTCTGCGCCCATGGCAAGGCCGGAAACAAGCTGCTCGTCAGGCCCGTTGAATACCACGAACCCTTCCCCGCCTTCCGCCTTGAACATCTGGATATCCTGCGCCGGCATAGAGCTGTTCTTCACTGCCGCCACCCGGGGGTTTTTCTTCATTTCCCGGAACAAGGGCATGGTAAGCGCAACCCCTGCTAGCTGGGGAATGTTATAAATGATAAAATCCGTATTGGGCGCTGCGCTGGAAATGTCATTCCAGTACTCTGCAATGGCGTATTCCGGCAAATGGAAATAAATGGGCGGGATTGACGCAATGGCATCTACCCCAAGGCTCTCTGCATGTGCTGCAAGCTCCCGGCTTTCCGCAGTATTGTTGCAGGCAACATGGGCAATCACAGTCAGTTTCCCACCTGCCGCCCTCATCACATGCTCAAGGGTCAGCTTCCGGTCCGCTACCGTCTGGTAAATGCATTCCCCGGAAGATCCCCCTACATAGACGCCTTTTACGCCTTTTTTCACCATATATTCTGTCAGGAGCTCCACTTTGCCCCCGTCCACTTCCCCATTCCCATCGTAACATGCATAAAATGCCGGGATAATCCCCTGATATTTTTCTACATTTTTCATCCTTTCCTCACCCTTCTGGGCCTGCGCCGTCCGGCCGGCAAGCCATATACGCCGCAGGCACCCAAATCGCTGTCCAATCGCTACTCTTGCCCCAAATACACTTTTACTACTGCCTTCCTGACGGGTGATGGCTGCCCTGCCGCAATCTTTACCCTGTGGGCGTCGTCCGGCATGGTAACCAGCACCTTCCCGGGAGAGAGCTTCATATAATGTTCCACTGCCCCCTCCACTTCCATAAGGTCTGCTTCTCTGTCCAAGGACTTTACCGTGACTTTTTTAATATCTGAAACCCCCACGATTTCCTCCCCGGCAATCGCCATATGGAAATCCGCATACCTCTCGTGGGCTTCAAAGAAAGCTTCCTCCTCCAATACGCTCTCATAGTCAAATACATTCAGGTACACATTTTTCCCGTCAATCTCATAGTGCCCTGCCTGCACATCCTTCAGCGGATGGCTTAACAGATAGTCTATGGCAATGTCTAAGTACTTCCCTATCCCCCGGTAGTTCCCCAGGCTGCCAACTTCTGTAAAGATCATTCCCTCACCTCCCCGCAGGTTCCTTAACCTTTGACTGCACCCATGGTAATTCCCTTTGTAAAGTATTTCTGGAACATCAGGAAAATAATGATAATCGGTATGGACGCCAATGCCGCGCCTGCCATAATCAGGCCGAAATCCGTAGCATTTTCTGCCTGCAGCTTGGCAATACCAAGGGAAATTGTCAAAGTGTCCGTGCTGCTTAACATAATTAACTGCATAAAGTAGTCGTTCCATGAATTGATGAATGTGAAGATTGCCAGCGCGCCAATCCCCGGCTTAATCAGGGGAAGGGCAATGGTGTAGAAGGTTTTCCACTCGCCGGCCCCGTCAATCCTTGCGGCTTCCATCATTTCACCTGGAATCCCTTCCGCAAACTGCTTCATCAGGAATACGCCGAAAGGCCACCCTACAATTGGGAAGATAACTGCCCAGATTGTATTATAAAGCTGCAGGGAAGACATTTCACGCAGCAATGGGATCAAAATTACCTGCTTGGGCAGCGCCATTGCGCAGACAATCAGGGTAAATACAATGGTACGCCCGATAAAACGTTTCTTTGCCAACGCATACCCTGCCATTGCGGAGGTGATGCAGGTCAGTATCATGGACGCCACTGCCATAAATACCGTATTGAGCAGCCAGCGCAATGCAGCCGGCACTTCCGGCCCTGCGAAGGAAGCCTCCGTAAAGGGTACATGGATTTCCCAAAGTGGGGCCACCTGCCTGCTGAACAGCTTCTGGTAATTGTCCATCACCCATTCAGAAGGAAACCACTGGGGCGTCGGTGCATTGATGGCCGTAGCCGTCTTAAAGGAGCCTGTGATAATCCAGTAGAGAGGAAATGCAAAGGTAAATGCCACAATTCCAATTGCTGCCACAGATATTATTTTATAAATATTAGAACGGTTCACGCCTGTTTTGTTATCCATAAGATGCTTCCCCCTTTCCTTAATCCGTCTTCGCCATCTTAAACTGTACAGCAGAAAGGACTGCAATAATGATTGCAAGGACTACGCCCATGGCATTCCCATAGCCGTAACGGTACAGCTTAAATGCGTTGTAATAAATATAGTACATAATCGTATCTGTGCTGTGGTTCGGGCCGCCGCTGGTTAATAACTGGATTAATGCGAAACACTGGAAGCTGTTGATTGTAGTAATAACCAGTATGTACAATGTGGTCGGCATAATCTGCGGCCATTTGATTTTCCAAAAACACTGCATTTTCGTTGCCCCGTCCACTTCTGCCGCCTCTACCAAGGACTGGTCCACATTGTTTAAGGCAGACACATACAGCACAATGGGCTGGCCTACGGATGTGGTAATCAGGATTAAGATAATGCACCCAAGGGCAAACCTTTCATCCCCCAGCCAGTTGATGTTCTGTTTCAGTATCCCTGTGCTGGTCCCCACATAGTTAAAAATACCATAATAATTGTTGAACATCCATTTCCATACTACCGTAACTGCAACAGAGCCTGTTACCACCGGCAGATAGAAAATGCATCTGAACGCAGAGCACAAAGGCCCTTTCAAGTCGTAAATCACAGAGCTTACCCAAAGGGAAAAGATACATGTGACCGGGACGGAAACAATAACGATAATCACCGTATTTTTCAGCGCCCCCAGAAAAATTGGGTCCTGGAATAACTCAGCATAATTGGCAAAGCCAATAAAGATGTCATCACGGTTCATGGTTGAATCAAAGAAACTGGTGATGACACATTGCACCATGGGATAGATTACAAATCCCAAAAAGAAAATCAAGCTTGGGACCATAAACGCATATCCTGCAAGTGTTTCACGGCGTACCAACGCCCTGCTCATGGGATTCTTTTTGCTCATAAGATTTCCCCCTTTTCCATCCTTTTTTAATCATCCGTGCCCATAAAACGCCCCTTCCCGTAGATATTCTCGGGAAGGGGCGCAAGTTCCAATGCTTAAAAAATTACCTGCACTGCTTCCTAATTTGCTGCTGCCGCTGCCGCTGCATTTGCTGTGTTCACAAATTCTTCTACTGCAGTTTTCACTTCTGCGCCGGTGCCAATCTGCTGGAGCATATTCCACCATGCAGTACGGGCTTCTGCCCATCCGCCTACTACCTGATAGTAGTCACCCATAAATGGGATGAATTTGGAGTATTCTGTCATCAGATCATCGCCTTCGTAGATGTTGCCCAGATCTTTTACCGGCCAGTAGCTGGAAGCTTTCACGCTTTCTACTACCTGGGTTTCGTCATTTGCCATAAAGTCAATAAAGGTCTTTGCTGCTTCAATCTTAGCTGCATCGCCATTGTCAAAAATACCGAATCCCCAGATACCGCCGCAAAGCTGCGGGTCGCCGCTCTCTGTGGGGAATGCCATCGGAAGCACGTCAAATGCAAGGTTTTCTGCATTGTTCTTCTCCTGGGATACGTTCCAGCAGAATGCCATTGCCAGTGTCCCGTTGCAGAACAGGTTTACTTCATCGCCGCCTTGGATGGATGCGTCAAAGTTGATGCCTTCCATGCCCTTTAACAGTTCCAAGGCCTTCACGTTCTCGTCGCTGTTTGCCGTATACTCTGTATGTTCCGGGTTAGTAAATGTGCCGCCATACAGGTTGTTAATCAGTGCGCGTGTCCCCTGGTCGCCGCCCTGGCCGCCGCAGAATACTGCGCCTGCCTGTGCCTGCCCGGAAGCTACCACTGCTTCTACTGCCTTCTGGAACCCTTCTGTAGTCCATGTGCCTTTTTCAGCATCCAGGTACTGGAGTGCGTCTGCTTTTTCAAATACGTCTTTGTTGATTGCCATAGTGTGTGCAGTCATGCAAAGTGGATATTCATAATATACGCCTTCGTTGTTCTTGCATGCTTTTTCTACCGATTCATAAATGGCGCCTTTTGCTTCATCTGTCCACAGGTCGGAAAGGTCTACCATCAGCCCTTTTGCGCCCCAGTTTGCAACTAAACGCTCCGGCCCTTCCATTACAAGGTCTGGGGCTTTCCCGCCTTCAATTGCAGTGTTGATCTGGTCGTCGCCGTTGGTGTAGTCCAGATATTCAACTGTTACATTAATTTCCGGGTGCGCTTCGTTAAAGCTTGCAATCAAGCCATCCACGGTAGCGGAATCCCCCCAGTTCCCAATTGGGTAAGTCCACAGGGTAATGTCTGTAGATCCGGAAGAAGATGCCCCATCGTCTGCCCCTTCCGCGTCATCGCCGGCATCTGCATCGTCTGCATTGGTATCATCGCCTTTGCTGTCTTCTGCCTGGGTGTCATCCTTCTTGTCGCTGCCCCCATTCCCGCCGCCGCAGGCAGCCAGTGAGAACGCCATGACACAGCTTAATGCCATTGCCAAGATTTTACGGTACTTCATAGTTTATCCTCCTTTTTCCTACATGGTGTTTGCCGTATGGACGGCACATGTATGTATTTTGTGATTTTATAATATAGTTCACGAAAACATTTGTCAATAGATTTTTGAAAAATTTTTTCATTTTATTTTTCGAATGAAAATCCTTAACATTTTTTTGTTATAATTGTTGAAAAAAAATCAAAAACGTGGTATAATCCATGTGCAAATAGTTGCAAACTATATATGGAAAAATTAATGTGGAGGTTATTTTTATGAGGATTTACAAAGCAAAAGACTACAATGAAATGAGCCGCAAAGCTGCCAGCATCATCGCTTCGCAGGTGATCCTGAAGCCAGACTGCGTATTAGGGCTTGCTACAGGCTCCAGCCCTGTCGGCACTTACAAAAACCTTGTAGAATGGCACAACCAGGGGGATTTGGATTTCTCCCAGGTGACAACCGTAAACCTGGATGAATACAAAGGGCTTCCCCGGGACAACGACCAGAGCTACTATTACTTTATGAATGAGCACCTGTTCAGCAAAGTAAATATCAACAAAGAACGTACCTTCCTGCCGGACGGGACGGAAACCGACAGCGGCGCTGCATGCAAAAAATACAATGAAACCATCCATTCCGTAGGCGGGGTGGACCTGCAGCTCTTAGGCCTTGGGCACAATGGGCACATCGGCTTTAACGAACCCAGCGACACTTTTGAAAAAGAAACCCACTGCGTGACGCTTTCCGAACGCACTATCCAGGCGAACACCCGGTTTTTCGCTTCTGAAAAGGACGTGCCCCGCCAGGCATACACCATGGGCATCCAGACGATTATGGCTGCACGCAAAATCTTATTGGTCGTGTCCGGCGAGGACAAGGCTGCCGCTGTAAACGCTGCATTTTTCGGCCCAGTGACCCCGCAGGTACCGGGCTCCATCCTGCAGTTCCACCAAAACGTCATCCTTGTGGCAGATGAGGCTGCATTGTCCCAATGCCCAAAATCCATATAGAAAGGCGGGCTTTTATGGCGGCAAAATACAAAATTACCAACGGGCAGGTATTCCAGGAGGAGGGTTCCTTTTCCCCCGGCACGGTATGCTTGTGCAATGACAGGATTGTATCAGAAGAAGAATACCATGGCGCATCCGGGGAGGAACAGGCCATAGACGCCGCAGGCGGGTATGTCATCCCCGGGCTTACGGATATCCATTTCCACGGCTGCATGGGAAGCGACTGCTGTGACGGGACGGCGGAAGCCTTCCGCACCATTGCTGAATATGAATTAAAGCAGGGCGTAACTTCCATTACCCCAGCCACCATGACCATGTCAGAAGAAGTCCTTGCCGGCATCTGCAGGGCGGCAAAGGATTTTTCCTGTGAAAACGGGGCAGATTTCTGCGGCCTGTATATGGAAGGCCCCTTTATCAGCCTTGCCAAAAAAGGCGCGCAAAATGGGAATTTCATCCATCAGGCAGACAGTGAAATGCTAAAACGGCTCCAGGAAATCTCAGGCGGCAAAATCCGCACTGTGGTAGTTGCGCCGGAAACAGAAGGCGCCATGGACTTTATCCGGCAAAACAGCGGCTCTGTCAATATCTCGCTGGCCCATACGACTGCCGACTACGATACTTCCATGGAAGCTTTTTCCCTTGGGGCATCCCAGCTCACCCATATGTACAATGCCATGCCGCCCTTCACCCACCGGGCGCCCGGCCCTATCGGCGCTGCCGCAGACACGGAACACTGCATGGCGGAGCTTATCTGCGATGGGGTGCACATCCACCCTGCCGTTGTACGGGCCACCTTCAAGCTGTTCGGCGACGACAAGATTATCTTAATCAGCGACAGCATGAGGGCTGCCGGAATGGAAGACGGGACCTATGATTTAGGCGGGCAGGCCGTGACCGTCCAGGGCAGCCTTGCTACCCTGGAAGACGGCACCATTGCAGGATCCGTGACAAACTTAATGGACTGCGTGCGCACCGCCGTAAAAGACATGGGCATCCCTCTGGGAAGCGCAGTAAAATGTGCGGCCTTAAATCCGGTAAAAGCAATTGGGCTCTGTGAGGATTACGGCAGCCTTGCGCCGGGAAAATACGCTAACATTGCCATACTGGACAAAGACCTCGCTTTAAAACAAGTCATCCACAGGGGAAACCCTGTATAAGCCAAATACCCCGCAGCCTGCTCCTGACAGCTTGCTGCGGGGATTTCACCCCATTGGAAGGAAGGAGAATTCACTATGGCTACAATGGTACTTGATATTGGAGGTACTGCCATTAAATCAGGGATATTTGCAGGCGGGGCCGTAACGGAACTTAAAGAAACCCCCACAGAAGCCTTGCAGGGAGGCCCCCATGTGGTGGACCGTGCCAAAAGCATTATCGCAGGCTACCAAAAGCACTGCCCATTTGACCGTATCGGGATCAGCACTGCTGGGCAGGTAGACCCCATAAAAGGCTGTATTATCTACGCCAATGAAAATATCCCGGGCTATACCGGGACAATGTTAAAAGATATTATGCAGGAGGAATTCCATGTGCCCGTCGCCGTAGAAAACGACGTAAATGCAGCAGCCATCGGCGAGGCGTCATTTGGAGCCGGAAGGGGGCAGAAGGATTTCGTCTGCCTGACGTATGGGACCGGGGTAGGGGGCGCCATGTTCCTCAATGGGGAATTATATTCCGGGAGCAGTTATTCCGCCGGGGAATTCGGCGGAATTGTAGTCCATCCCGAAAACCGGGACCCAGAACAGGACTTCTTTTCCGGGTGCTATGAGCGGTATGCCTCCACGACTGCCCTTGTAGCATCCGCCATGGGATTTGACCCCTCCCTTTCCAACGGCAGGGCAATCTTTGAACGCCAGGGAGAGCCAGAGGTGCAGCAAATCATTGACAAATGGATTATGGAAATCGTCTATGGGCTGGTAACTATCATACATATGGTAAACCCTTCCTGTGCCATCCTTGGGGGCGGGGTCTTAGAACAGCCCTATGTCCTGCAGCGGGTAAAAGAAAAACTGATACAGAATCTCATGCCCAGCTTCCGGCATGTGGAGATTAAAAAAGCAGAACTGGGGAATCAGGCAGGGATGCTTGGGGCCGCCATGCTAAAAGGGATTTCCCGGGCATAATCCCACCAAGCAGCATTCCCATAAAAGGTTTCCCATAGAAGGAGGAGATATTTTGAATGGCAATATTTTGGAATACATCACGGAACAATATCATTCCCTCACACGCTCCGGGAAGAAGTTAGCAGACTATATCTTTACCAATACTTCCACTGCCCAGTACCTGTCGATTTCCTCGCTGGCAGAAAACAGCGGCGTTTCCGAAGCCTCCATTACGCGCTTCTGCCACAGCCTTGGGCTGTCAGGGTATAATGATTTTAAGCTGGCCCTGGCGAAGGCGGCTTATGTCACTGATTTAGGGGATCCTTCGGATTCCCCGGAAACCATTACCTCTGAGGATACTATGGGCAGCGTGTTCCATAAGCTGCATGCTTCTAATATCCTCTCCCTAAATGAAACCTTGGACCTTCTGGACGAAAAAGATGTTTCAAGGGCAGTGGACCTCCTTTCTGGGGCAGACCGGGTGTTCTGCTTTGGGCAGGGAGGAAGCATGGTAATGGCAATGGAAGCTTGGGCGCGTTTTTCCACTGCGACTTCCCGGTTTATCCATATTTCGGATTCCCATATGCAGGCCATGCAGATTGCCCTGGCAACCTCTAAGGACGTTATCCTGTTTTTTTCTTATTCCGGCTCCACCAAGGATATGGAAGACATTATGAACATTGCCAAAGCCCGCGGCATCCCAATCATACTGATTACCCATTTCCCCAAATCCCGGGCAGCGGAATATGCAGATGTGGTATTGCTCTGCGGCTATAACGAGAGCCCGCTCCAGTCTGGTTCCGTGCCTGCAAAAATAGGGCAGCTATTCCTGATAGAATGCCTGTTCTATGGATTCTGCAAGCGCAAGCCGGAACTGTATGCAGCAGCCCGGACTTCTACCGCAGAAGCAATTACCCAGAAACTGCTGTAAGGCAAAAAGAGCGTGCCCCCTAGAGGAAACACGCTCTTTTCCTATCTTTTCAATTCGTAACGCCTGTACCGTTAAACTATCTCAGATTCCCGGACAGCTTTCCTTACCCGCAATACCATGGAAGGCGATACGGACAGTTCGTCTAAGCCCATCCTTAAGAATTCTTCTGTCAGCTCTAAGTCTGCCCCAAGCTCCCCGCAGATGCCAGCCCATTTCCCAGCTTTATGGGCGCTGTCCACAACCATTTTTATCATACGAAGGATTGCCTTATGGTGTGGGTTATAGAAATCATCCAGACGTGCATTCTGCCTGTCTACTGCCAAGGTATACTGCGTCAAGTCATTGGTGCCGATGCTGAAAAAGTCTACCAGCTCTGCCAATTCTTCACTAATCATAACTGCCGCAGGGGTTTCAATCATAATGCCCTGCTCTGGAACCTTATACGGAACCTGTGCTTCTTCCAATTCTGCCTTCACTTCTTCCACGATTTCATAAATCCGCTTCACTTCTTCCACGGAAGTTATCATGGGGTACATGATGGACAGGTTGCCATACATGGTAGCACGGAGCAATGCGCGAAGCTGTGTCTTGAAAATATCCGGCTGCTTTAAGCAGATACGGATCGCACGGTAACCCATGGCAGGGTTATCCTCATTCCCAAGATTGAAATAATCCACCTGCTTGTCTGCCCCAATATCCAGCGTACGGATAATAACCTTTTTCCCAGCCATGGTCTGCACCACCTGCCGGTATGCTGAAAACTGTTCCTCCTCTGTTGGGAAATCATCCCTGCCAAGGTATAAGAACTCGCTGCGGAACAAGCCAATCCCGCCGGCATCATTTTCCAGCACATAGCCCACATCGCCGACGCCGCCGATATTTGCGTAAATATTAATTTTACGCCCGCCAAGGGTCACGTTCTCTTTCCCCTTAAGGGTATGCAAAAGCTGTAATTTCTCCTGTTCCTCCCGGACCCTTTCTTCCGTCGCTGCACATATTTCCTCGGAAGGCTCGAAAATCACTTCCCCGGAAAACCCATCTACGACGGCCTTCATGCCCGTATGTACCTCATCTAAGTTCAGCGGCACGCTAACCAATGCCGGGATATTCATCATCCTTGCCAAAATCGAGGTATGGGAATTGGTGGAACCATGGACCGTCACAAAAGCCAAAATCTTAGACTTATCCATCTGGACGGTTTCACTGGGGCTTAAGTCGTCTGCCACAATAATGGATGGTTCCATGGAGGCAAGGTCCAAATCCTGCTGCCCTGTCAGGTTACGGACCAGACGGTTGGAAATGTCTTTCACGTCAGCAGCCCTTGCTTTCATATATTCATCGTCCATGCCGGCAAACATTTCAGAAAAGTTATCCCCGGTAATAGCCACCGCATATTCTGCATTTACCATTTCTGTGCGTATCATATTGTGGATGGATTCCAGATAATCCTCATCCTCCAGCATCATCTGGTGCACTTCAAAAATGGCTGCGCTGGCTTCCCCAACTTCCTTCAATGCCTTGTCATAAAGAGCCTGGAGCTGCTCCTTTGCCTGCTCCCCAGCCTTCCCAAGCCTTCCAAGTTCTGCGTCTGCATCTGTAATCTTTACCCTTTTTACCTGCTGGTCGTCCTTTTTCAGCACAGCTATAGGACCCAGGACAATCCCTTTATAAACTGATTTTCCAGATAATTTTACCATCGGTTTCATACCTCCTCTACCCACAGAAGCTTAGTTCCAGATTACAGGTTTGTTTCGAAAAATGTTTTCATTGCATCAAAAGCTGCGTCCTCGTCTGCGCCTTCAACGGTAACTTCTACGTTCTGGCCGCATTTTACCCCAAGGCCCATTACTGCCATCAACTTAGTTGCTTCTGCAGATTTGCCATCTTTTACCAGCATGATTTTGCTTTCAAAATTCTTTGCTTCTTTTACCAAGAGCCCTGCCGGCCTTGCATGAATTCCGATTTCGTCCTTGATTACATATTCAAACTTTTTCATAAATAAATTCTCCTTTTTTCTATTTATTATCCCAAATCTTCCCCATTGCTATCAATCACCCTTTGGTACCAGTAGAAAGACTGCTTCTTGATCCGTGCAAGTGTCCCGCTTCCGTCCTCTTGCTTATCCACATACACAAATCCATACCTTTTCTTCATCTCCCCACTGCCAGCGCTGATTAAGTCAATAGGTGCCCAGGAAGTGTACCCTATCAGCTCTACGCCATCTTCTTCCACTGCCGCTTTCATTGCACGGATATGCTCCCGCAGGTATTCAATCCGGTAGCTGTCATGGATTTCCCCGTTCTCATCGGGGGTGTCCACTGCCCCAAGTCCATTTTCTACAATAAACAACGGCTTCTGGTAACGGTCATACACCTGGTTCAGCGTTATGCGCAGCCCCAGCGGGTCAATCGGCCAGCCCCATTCGCTGAATGTGAGGTAGGGGTTCTTAGCGGATTTAAACAGGTTCCCTTCCGCTTCCTCGCTGCTGCTGCCCGGAGCGGCAATGCATCTGCTGTTATAGTAGGAAAATGAAATAAAATCCACTGGGTAGCTTTTCAGCACTGCTTCATCCTCTGGTTCCATGTTCGGCCAAATTCCCTGTTTTTTCAAACGCTTCACTGCATAGGCTGGGTAATAGCCCCGGGCTTGGATATCCACAAAGAAATAATTTTCCTGATCCGTCAGGAGGGCTTCCCATACATCCTTCGGGCTGCAGGTGCGGGGATACGCGCTCCCAGCGGCAAACATGCACCCCACCCGGTTTTGGGGGTTGATTTCATGGGCCATCTTCACCGCCAACGCCCCTGCCACCAGTTCATGGTGGGCTGCTTGGTATTTCACTGCTTCTTCGTCCTCCCCCGGCTCAAAGCAAATCCCAGCCCCCATAAACGGGGCATGCAGTATCATATTGATTTCATTGAAATTCAGCCAATCGGACACATAGTCCTTGAAACGTGTAAACAATGTCCGGCATAGCCTTAAGTAGAATTCTATCATCTTCCGGTTCCGCCATCCGCCGTATTTCTCAATCAGCCCAATGGGGCAGTCAAAATGAGAAATCGTCACCAATGGCCGGATCTTCTGCTTCTTACATTCCCGGAATACTTCCTCGTAGAACCTAAGCCCTGCTTCGTTGGGCTTCTCCTCGTCCCCATGGGGGAATATCCTGGTCCATGCAATGCTCATCCGGTATACCTTACAGCCCAGTTCCCCAAGCAGGCGGATATCCTCCCGGAAATGATGGTAAAAATCAACTGCTTCTGCCGCAGGGTAAATATGCTCCTGATCCATCGCAAGCATTTTCTTCCTGCCAGAAATCACAGCGCCCCTGTCCTTGCCCGCCGGACAGACATCCACGTTAGCAAGTCCCCTGCCATCCTCAAAAATGCCACCCTCACACTGGTTCGCCGCTGAAGCTCCGCCCCATAAAAAATTTTCCTGTAATCCCATATCTTCCTCCATCCAATCTTGCCCCTACTGTACGATGGTAAGCAGGGGAGTTCCCGGTAACGTACGTTCTTCCTTGCTCTCGGCAACTTCCAGATAATCGTCGCTGTTTACTACAATCACCGGGGTTTCCATGCAAAAGCCCTGTGCCATGATGTAATCCATGTCAAATTTCACAAGAAGCTGCCCTTGCTTCACACGTTCCCCTTGGCTAACCATAGCTTCAAAGCCTTTTCCTTCCAACTGGACAGTATCCAGCCCGATATGGATTAAAAGCTCTGCCCCGCCGTCGGTTTCCATCCCAATGGCATGGAGGGTCGGGAACAGCGTAGAAACCACGCCGTCCGCAGGCGCAAAGACTTCGCCCTGCTCTGGCAGGATGGCTACGCCTTTCCCCAATACCCCTGAGGCAAAAGCATCGTCATGGATGGTTTCCAATTTCAGCACCTTCCCTGCCATGGGGCTGGCAATCTCAAGCCGTCTTGTGATGGCGCCGCTGCCTTGGCTTTTTGCGCCCTGCGCACCTGCGCTCCCAGCGCCTGCCCCTTCAGAACCCGCCACGCCCTGCGCGCCTGCCGGTTCTTCTTTGTAAAGGGCCATAGTTGCCGCAAAAGCAATCACCATCGTAAGGGCCACACCTACAATCGCCACTATCAGGTTGCCCATGCCGCCATCTGGCTCAATCATTGCCGGGAATTCAAAAATTCCCATGCCCCCCATCATAAACTTCCGGAAATTGAAGGCGCCATAAAAGCCCCCGCCAATCCCTCCGACAATACAGCTTATGATAAAAGGTTTTTTCAAGGGAAGGAGGATCCCATAAATCGCCGGTTCCGTCACGCCAAAAATACCTGAAATAAAATTTGGCAGCGCCAGTTCCTTCATATGCTTATTCTTCGTTTTAAAGAAAATTGCCAAGACAACCGCGGATGTTGCAAAGGTACAAGCAAAAAACGGCATCATCACATTGTCATATCCATTTGTCATGATGTTGTTAATGTAAACCGGGATAAATCCCCAATGCAGGCCAAAAATGACTAAAATCTGCCACGTAAGCCCTACAATTGCCCCTGCAAGCATCGGGCTGAAATCCCGCACAGACATGACAGCCTCTGCAATCACCGTGGATGCAAAAGATGCCAGAGGCCCAATCACCAATAGGCCCGCCGGAACCGCCACAAGCAGCGTCAGCATAGGGACAAAGAAAAACTTTACCAAATCTGGTATGAATTTCCCAAAAAACTTCTCACATTTGGATGCAAAATATACTACAAATATCACTGGGACTACAGTTCCTGTATAATCCATGGCTATCAGCGGTATGCCGAAGAAATCCGTGTACACGGCTGATTCAAACATGGTTCCAGAAAACAGCGTATAGAGCGCTTCCCCACCTGTGGAAAGTGCACTCCCCTGAATACTAGGATAACACATTATCGCTCCAATTACCAGCCCAATCATAGGCTTCATATTAAATTTTTTCGCCGCAGTGTAACCCAGGAACAATGGGAGGAAGGTAAACAGCCCGTCCCCAATGGCATTCAGTATTAAATACCCCCCGCAGGTTTCCTCATACAACTCCAGGGCAACAAAGAGCGCATTGAGCCCCTTCACCATCCCGCAGGCTGCCATAATCCCTAAGATTGGCTGGAAAATGCCGGAAATAACATCAATAAACCGGTTGAACAAGTTCCCCGACGGCGCTTCTTCTTCCTGCCGGGACGCCCCGTCCTCAAGCCCTAAGAGAGGCGTCACCTCCGCATACACCTCCGGTACATGGTTGCCGATTACCACCTGGTACTGGCCGCCGCTTTTCATGACAGTCACTACCCCGTCCATGTTTTTCAGCACATCGTCCTTGGCCTTGCTTTCGTCCTTCAGCTTGAAACGGAGCCTTGTAATGCAATGTGTCAGGCTTATGACGTTTTCTTTGCCGCCGATGTTCCTAACAATGTCCTGTGCCAGATTTCCATACTTACCCATCTTTTTTCCTCCTGAAAATAATAATTTATTTTATGAAGGTTTGGCCAGCAGCCTTAGCCCTGTCACCATCCTGGCATACATGGTAATTGTTTGTCTTATGCTATTTCCCCGTCTTGTGGATGACCCGCTCAATATGGATAGTCAAGTAAAGCTGCTCATCCTTTAACAGCTTGTATTTATACTTTTTCTCTATAAATGCAGCGATTTTTTCCACACAGCGGAAGGTATCCGGATACTTTTCCTTTACCACGCCCCATAAATCGTCATTGTCATCTTCCCCATAAAGCTTGTGCTCCGCCAGCCGTTTGGCAAAAAACTTTAAGTGGGTGATAAAACGGTAATAATATACATCGTCCTCATCAAATGTAACATGGAAATAATACCTTACGATATTTAAGATTTCCTGCATAATCCGGGTGATTTCATACATATTCTGCATTTTTTCCTCATCCATCTGGGCATTTGCCAAATGAAGGGCTATAAACCCGGCCTCATCCTCTGGCAGCTCCACGCCGCATGTTTCCTTTATCAGCTCCAGAGCCCACAGGCCAATCTGGTATTCCTCTTTATAAAATTTACGGATATCCCACAGCAGGATATTTTTCACAGTGATCCCCTCCAAGAACCGGACGATGGAGGTATGTACATGGTCGATCAGGGAAATATAGACCATATCGTTCATTTTATGCCCAAGGCGTGCCTTTGCCTCTGCAATAATTTCTTCCCCCAGCGCAATATGCTCCATTGGAACGTCCTGTATTAAGGTTTGGAACTTGCTGTTCGCCTCTGCCCCAGACAGGGAAAATATTTTATCTGCCAGTTCTTCGGGGATCTCATCGCCTGCCTTTTTCTTAAAACAGATTCCCTTCCCCATGACAATTTTCTCATGGCCTTTTTCGTCTAACACAACTGCTGCATTGTTATTTAGGGCTTTGTGAATCTTCATGTCCTGCACCTCTTACCGTTTTTCCAAATAATGATTAAGGTACTTTTGACACCCTAATCAAATAATACAAAAAACCTATATGGAAAAAAATACGGAACACAATCATTCAATTAAGGCCTGTTCCCGTATCTATTTTACATATAGGTTTAGCTTGCTTACGCAATCACTATCCTGTTGATGGTATTATAGTAACGCATCTTCTTTACAAAGTCAATCCATGATTTTGGTGTCTGGAACTTTCTCTATTTTCCCCAAAAACGAAAGGGCACATTTGGTTATTTTGCCGGTTTTCTTTGGGGTAGTTTCCTTCCCTAAAGCCTGTTTGAAAATTGTAAGGATGAAGTTTCAAACAGGCTCTAAGGCTGGAAGGAACCGATTTCCACCAAATTCCCTTCCGGATCCGCCACATAGCAAGTGCGCTGCCCCCATGGCTCCGTGGTCGGCTCTAAAATGGGCTTTGCCCCTTTTGCCACGACTTCTGCAAAAGCCTTGTCCACCTCAGCATAATTTTCCACAGAAAGGGCAATTTCAAAATGCCCGTTTTCCCCTTCGGCATAGCCATATTTGTGGCTTGTCATCTGCTCAAAATCTTTCCGGCCAAAGAGCAGGAATAGGGTGCCGTCTTTTTCCAAAAATACATTTGCAGTATCCTCTGCTTCTTTGATTTCAAACCCCAGCACATCACGGTAAAACCGTATCATTGCACCCATATCTTTGACTAAAATCCCAAATCCATCTAACCTCATCATCTTCTTCTCCTTTTTCATTTTTTATGTGATTAGGATGCCAAAAGCACTTTTGGTGCTGCGCCCATACCTAACCTTTATGTAAAGCATATCAGATAATGTTGGGAAGTCTTGTAAATTTCCGACATATTTACCCCGCAGGATGTCTATTCCTTCCTTTCGTGCTTGCAGCCCGCTGTTTTCCTGCCGCGTAGTCCCTGGCCTGTGTTAAAGTCATGCCGTGGATCTTCTGGAAATTGCGGAGCAGATGGGCCTGGTCTGTATAGCCAAATTTGTATACGGCGTCCAAAATATGGAATTTAGGGTTCAGGCATGCTTCCTGCCAGACATATTGGTAACGGATCAGCTCCGCCATTTTCTTTGGGGTGCATCCAATATTTTTATGGAAAACACGTTCCATCTGCCGGCCGCTGATATGTAAGTCCGTTGCCAGCCCTAAAATTTTCAGGCTGCCCCGGCTCTCAATCATCTTGTCCACTCCCCGCAGAAGCAGGGAATCCATCCGGCTGGGGCGCAAAATGCCAAGCAGGATGCGTTCTGCCGCAGGAATCCGTTCCTGGATGGAATCCAGTTCCCATAACAGGGGTTCCAGCTTCTTTTTCAGCTTTTCAAAATGCACGCCTGCGTCGTAAAACTGGTTTTTCGTCCCCTGCAGGCTTTCCTGGGCAAATGCCGCAGCAGCCCACGCATAGAAACGGACAGCAAATACGGAAAAATTTTCCGTACTTGCTGCCTGTGCCTGAAAAAAGGTATCGTTGATCCCGCAGAACATATTCCCTATTTTATGGCTTGCATAATCTACCGTAAATATAATATCCATGCAGACGTCCGGCGTAACCAGGCCGGAAACAGGGGGCATCCCACAGCCTTGGGACCCGGCAGCCCCTGATTCCGGGCAGGCGGCAGAAGCATCCACTGGCTCCCTTGTCCCCCAAAAACACCGGACATACGGGCGCAATGCTTCACAGGGCAGGATTTCCGTATAAGTATGGCTGCTGCGGAACGGCTCTGCCGTAATTGGGAAAAATGCCTGATATCTTTCTATTGTAACCACCTCTCCGAAAAGCCTTCTGCTGCGATGTTTCAGCGCAGCGGCTGCCTGCTACTTAGAAAACATTACTTTTTCACTGTCAAACATCTTTGTCAGGACAACTACGCCAATCCCGGCATAGACAATGTTAGATGCCACAGTGACAGCAATATTTACCATATCCATTTCCAAGGAAAAAATGCCGCTCATACACTGGGCGCTGTTATACAGCGGGATTAAAAACCACACCGGCTCTGTCTTGCTCAGGCTTTCTACCATTGTGGTTACGCCAAAGAGCATTGACACAATCATAATAGGCGTTACCCATCCAGTGGCTTCTTTTACATTCTTGGCAAAAGCGGAGATAATAGAAACAACCGCCACAATCACCAGCACAGTGGAAAGGATGACAAGCAGCAGCATGGCATATTCCGTTATGCCGTAGACATTTACATTCATCGTTTCCCCGCCGCCCATCAGCTTCGGCAGGGAAAGCATGGTTCCAAGGAAGCTGGAAAGGCCGCTTAAGATGGCGATGACACTAAGGCTTAAAATTTTCCCCAATGCAAGGTGGCTCCGCTTTAAGGGCGTTACCAGCAAGGTAGCAATCGTCCCCCGCTCCTTCTCCCCGGCAATGGATTCCGGGGCAACCGCCATACAGCCGCTGAACAGGAAGGCCATCATCAGCATAGGCACCATCATGGAAAACATCTGCGCGGAAATGTCCTCTTCCGAAGCCAGGTCATACCCTTCCCCGCCCGGGTTGATGTCAAATTTATTTGCAAGGGCAGATTCATAGCTGTCCAATACCTGTGTCATTGCCACATAGGCCTGCTGGGAATCCGTATCGCTGGAATTGTAGTAAATTTCCACTGCCGGGGCTGGCTGGCCGGAGGTTACTTCATAGGCAGCTACTTCCTCGTCAAAATTTTCCGGGAAGCATACCAGAAGCTGGTAATCGCCGCTCCCTTCTGCCAAAGCGTCCATGGCAGCATCTTTTTCCTGCTGCCCGGAAATTCCCGTAAATTCCAAAGGCGCATCCTGCCCCATAGACCCCATGCTGGCCGGGAGGGATACCACCTGGGCTTTTGGCTTTTCATCCCCTCCTGCAAACTGGGAGGAAAGCCCCTGCCCCATCACGGAATACAGCAGGTAAATCATAAGCCCTGGCATAATCAGGGTAGTAAGCACCATCCGCTTATCGGTAAAAAACCTAGTAAATTCCTTTTTTATTACTGCCATCATGTTGCTATTCATAGGACTCACCTGCCTTTTCTGCGTATATGTCAAAGAATTTTTCTTCCAATGGTTTTTCCTGCGTCAAATGCTCCAAGGTGTCGCAGACTGCCATAGTCCCGTCAATGATGACGCCCACCCGGTCGCAGATTTTCTCAATCAGGCTGAAAATATGGGTAGACACGATAATGGTCTTGCCCTGGGCTTTCAGTTCCAGAAGGAAATCTGTCACTACCTTTGCCGTCAGTACGTCCAGCCCATTGGTCGGCTCGTCAAAAATAATGATATCTGGGTTATGTACGATAGAAACCACCAGCGATACCTTCTGCTTCATGCCTGTAGAAAGGTTTGCCACCTTTACCTCGGCAAAATCTGAGATCTGGAACTTGCCAAACAGTTCCTGCTTCCGCCGCCGCGCAGTTTCCTTCTCCACGCCATGGAGCTCGCAAAAGAAATCGAACAGGTAATTGGGGGTAAAAAATTCTTCCAGTTTCAGCTCACTGGTCAAAAAACCGATTTTCCTGCGGACTTCATTGGGGTTCTCTACCACGCTGGTCCCATCCACCAGCACATCCCCCGCATCCGGCGTAATCAAGGAAGCCATCATCCGCAAGGTAGTAGTCTTGCCGGCCCCGTTAGAGCCAAGGAGCCCAAACACTTCCCCCTGGTAGGCAGTAAAGCTTAAATGGTTTACCGCAACCTTAATCTTCTCTTTGGTTTTTTGGATTTTCTGTTGCTTGGCGGAAATCTTAAAGGTTTTCTTTAAATCCCGCACTTGTAATAATTCTCTCATGCCCATTCCTCTCTTTTTGTATTATTGTACTATTCACCTAATACAATAAAGCATATTTAGCACTCTGTCAAGAAAAAATTTTTTCCTGTTTCACACGGCGGATTTTAATAGTAAACCGCACTACCATGGTAAACATGCATATTGCCATCAGGTACAGAATAGCCAAACCCGATAGGTAAAAATGGCTTCCCTCCAAATCTGCCAAGCCCTTCCCAGCCATCAGAGCCTCTTTTGCGCCATTCCAAAAATTATACGTATCAATTATGGACATCACGAACTCATACAGCCCAACTGCCAGAAACAGCAGCCGTATCCGCTGGTACATAATGATTTTGGATTCTGCATCCGTATACAGTTCAAATTCCCCTTTGGCAGATTCTTTCCGGAAAATCACCCAAGCGCCCCAAGAGCATACATATTCTGCCCCCGTCCCTTCTACAAATGCAACATACTCCCTTTTCCTTTGGCACCATTCCCAGAGTTTCCCGGATGCCGGGGGCATATCTATCTGATAAATATAAGCTCCAGGCTCGCATGGCGCAAAGGTATAAACCCCCAGGAAAAATTTAGTCATTGCCAAACCCTTGCCGCACATCTCATTCAGCCATGTTTCTTCTTTTTCTTTGTCAAAATACAGTTTAAATTTTTTCATAGCTTGATCGGTCCTTCCTCTGTGTTTTTTACTCCCGCATGTGATATGCCCATCCCCTAGAGCGTGCTTGAAAATTGCAGGAATGCATGTTCAGGCACGCTTTTAGCCGCTTGCCCGCCCGTCACGTCATCTGAAGCCCTGCTGCCCCTTCGGTTGGCAGCTCCAGCCCCATGCCGGCTGTGGACATAATGCGTTTCCCATTTTCTACCAGTTCTTCCAGCCTTGCAATTTCCTGCTGCAAAGCTGACAGACCAAGTTCTGTCAGGATATACTGTTTCTTCTTCCTGGATTTCTTATCTTCGCTGTAAAGCTGGATCCATCCTTTATCCAATAAAGTATTGATGGCTCCGTAAAGGGTCCCGGCTCCTAGCTCCAGCCTTCCCCCTGTCAGTTCCAAGGTATTCTGGATAATCCCATATCCATGGTTCGGTGTCCGCATGGACAGGAGTATATAGTAAACTGCTTCCGTCATTGCAGCCTGCCTGTCTGCCACATCCATCACCCCCCTTGAATGTTATGCCATGTTTCCCCATATATCGGTATCTGATATATCTAATATATCAGATACTGATATATCTGTCAAGGATATATTAAGTCAAAAAAGAACTGCTGCACCTAGGGATTCAAGTACAGCAAGCGGATCCTGAAAAACACATAATCCCATACTTGTGTACTGTGTACCCTAAATGCAGCAGCCTTTTCTATGCTTCTGCGCTATTACCTGACTATTGGCATCCTGTTGGAACCATCAGGCTGTGTCCCAGTTTGCTACTGGGTATCTGGCTCCCCAGTTTTCGGGCTCTTTAAGCTTGTTTGGGCTGCAGTGCCTGCGCTGCCGGAGCCTGCGGTAACGCTGCCTGTGCGTTTCTTCACGGTGGCAGTAAGCTGCTCCTCCCCATTTTTTCTGGCATCTTTCCCATTCCTGGCTTCTGGTTCTTTTCCATCCTGGTCCCGGAGGCTGGCATCCGTCCTCCCCGAGCTGTCATTGTCTGTGCTCCCTCCGGGATTGCCGGGAAGCGTTTCCTCGCTGCCTGTCCCTGTCCCAGGTTCCTCCTCGTTGGCGCTGCTGTCAGGCTCTGCCTTTACGCCGCTGTCTGTCCCTCCGGCGGGTTCCTTACCAGAACCGGAACCTGCACTGGTATGCGCCATTTTATCAATAATGGCAACGTAATCGGACGCATGGGAGAAGGAAAGAGTCGTGGATCCGTCTGCCCCAATCTGCCCTGCATTGCGGAAAATCAGTTTCCCGGAACTGTCGTAATAGTATAAGTTTCCATAGCTGCCGCTGTTCTCACTGCCAAGGTTCAGCGTCAGGTCTGCCCGGAACCCAAATTCCCCATTGTGTGTCAAAGAAAGCTGGGTGGCTGGCTTGCCTTCTGCAATGGATGACACTAAAGCCGAGGGGACGTTATCTGTCCCGATTGACACTTCAAGGTCAATATCCTTTAAATCCGCTGCATTTACCTCTGCCCCGTCAATTGTCCAGCTATAGCTGCCCATGTCAAGGACAATGTCCACTGGCTTCCCTTTGATGGCTTCTAACACTTCCTTTGGCACAACGGTAGCTTTTTTCATGTCAATTTTCACAGAAGCGCCTGCTTCTGCTTTTTCGATTTCCTCTTTTATCTTGGCAATCTCATCTGCCGTCAGCCGTCCCCCTGATGGCTTTTCCTCTGTGCCGTCTTTGCGTTTGGCTTCTGCCGCAAGGAATTCCCTGTCCTCTGTGATCGTCACTGCCTGCCCCTGTGCAAAGCCTTCCCAAAGGATGTCCGTATAGGTTTCATTTTCTATTGGCAGCGTAAATTCCGTATTTTTATCCACAACCACATACTGGCAGGTTTCATCCGGGTATTTCAGGGCAACCACGCAGTTGTAGTATTGTGCCTGGAACTGGATTTTCTTGTATTTTCCCTGGTCAAGCTCCATGGTGCCTGCCCATTCGGAGAGCCGCAGGCCGGGGAAATGGATTGCATCCTTAAATGCATTTGTAGCTTCCCCCTGGATTTCTGCATCGGAAAGGTCCTCCCCTTCCATTGCCAGCAGCTTGCTTCCTCCTGCGATTGTCCCATCTTCACTGCGGTAAGTATAGGAAACGTCCAATGTGGTATTGCCGCGGTAAAGCGCAACAATGTCAAAGCTTACCATTTCCTTGGAAAGCACCTGCTCCCCGCCAGCGCCAAGAAGCGCCCATCCTTCCCCTTCCATTCCCAGGGTATCTTCCGGGCTGTCCAGCCCTGCCAGGGCTTCCGCTGCTGTTGTGCCCTCCTGATAAGACCCCGTAATTATCCTGGAGGTTTCATTGCCGTCCTGCCCAATGTACCTTGCGTTCCAGGTTACTTGGCAGTTCCTGTAGTCCGCAATGGCAGAAATATTTGCAATATCCCCAACTTTTGAATCCCAGTTATGGGAATTGTCGCTGTAGCTCAGTACCATTTCTGCAAAATCGTCTGTCCTAGCATCTTCCGGCAGTTCCAAGGCAGCCAGCACTTCTCTGTAAGTTGCCTCCTTGTCTGTAAATACCGGGAGCATTACAGTTTTTTCCCCGCTTTCCCCAGAAACATAAGTAAGGCTTACATTTGCGCAGCCTTTATCATAGGAAGCAGTAAAGTAATTGTGGCTGTTCAGCAGCAGTTCGGTATCTTCTTTCACTTCCAAGGCGCCCCAGCTACGTATCCATGTAGCCGTAACCCCTTCGATTGGCTCAGGGAAGATCCCCAGTTCTTTTAAAGTCGACCGCCTTCCTACATGTTCCATCTCCTGCTCCGAATAGCCAAACCAGTAACTGCCGTCCTCCTGCTGCTGCAGGCCATAAAAAGAAAATACGGCATTTTTGACGTCCTCCCGGTAGGTATTTCCTGATTTCACCTTAAAATACCACGGGTAAGCAGTCTGCCAGCCGGACAATTCCTCCGACATAGAATAGCTGTGCCTTAGTGTATCTTCCATTTCCAGCCTTGCAAGCGCCCACTCACAGGGGTATGTGCTGTCGGTGATTGGGATTGAGCCGACATATTCCCGTTCCGCATGGTTATATGCCAAATCAACGCATATGGAAGAAGAAACATTTGTTACCTGCGGGTAAAAATAAGCATATGCATTGTAAGCAGGATTTTTCTCATTTACCTTTATCGTTATGCCAAGCGTATCCCCTGGCCTGACAAATTCCCCATTTTTTTCAAGGGAAATGCTCTCTATCACCGGGCCGTATATGTCATAGCCCGACTCGTCTACCGTAAAACACCATGGCCCTTGTTCCCCATATTCCGAAAGGTCCGCGGCATTATTATTTTTATCGCGGATGGACAGCTCTGTCAGCTCCCATTGGCCGGGGTCGGTGGATGCTCCAATTTCAACTGACCCAATATATGCATTTTGATCCTTACTGTATGACAGGCTGACATATTTCGTATATTTATATTCTGAACCTGCCGGAGCAAAATACGCATACCCGCCGTCAGGGTTTTTTTCCTCTGCTTCCACTTTCAGGGTGACAGTGTCCCCCCGTTTTACAGGTTTCTCACTGGGTTCTATGCTGATTTTTGTTATGGCGGGCTTTACTGTATCATAACCATCTGGCGATACGGTGTAATACCGCGAACAATCCTCCTGCCCGTCCCCTGTAAAATCGGACAAGGATGCCCTGTTCCCATAAGTATCCAAAATAGACAGATATCCTAGCTGCCATTTGCAGGGATAGGTAAATTCTGTAATCTGAACCTGCCCAACATATTCACCCGTTTCTGAATCATAGTCCAAGTCCACGTTTTGCCTGCTTTGGCTAACTTCAGACGGGTCAAACCGTGCCTGTGCGGAATCGCTGGGGTGATCCTCCGCCACTTTTATCCGAATTTCAACGGTTTCCCCTGCTTGAACCTCACGCCCATTTTCCCCAATGTCAATGCTTTCAATCACGGGCGGCTCTTTGTCGTATGCCTGGTCTACGGTAAATTTAAGTTCTGCGTCCGGCGCAATGTCACTTGCAAGAAAATAAAACGTCCCACTGGACTTTGTAAATACCTCAATACTGTATAATCTCCATTCTTCTGGATAGGTCCGCTCCCCTATGGTAAAGGTTCCTGACAGGAGCCCTGTGCTTTGGTCATAGGAGGCGCCGAAACCTTCTTTGTTCGTATGGTAACCACCATAAGTGATACCCATCCTCCCTCCTGTGGCTTCTAGGCCTTCACACTGGACATTGGCAGTATAAGTGACGCTGTCCCCTGCTTTCAATGCCTCGTTGCTGTCAGAAGCATTTATCTGCATTTTTAAATCAGAAAGGGTTACGTTCCCTTCCTGGGGCTTATATTCGATGGTAAACCGGTATAGGTATCCGCCGTCTTCCCCTGTTACATCCCCATCTACATAATTGCTCTTTTCATCCTCTACACGGATGCTGCCCACATAAAAACTGCCTGTCCCAAACTGGGTGCATGGCACTGTTGCTGTGTACACATTTTCTTCATCGCCGGGTTCAAACTCTAAAGAATGATAATAGTAACCGCCATTTATATTCACAGAAATTGACTTCACATTGCTGTCTGAATCAAACACGCGCATTTTGAAATGGAGGTACTGGTCCGTTGTCAATGTCTGCCCGTTCTCCTCCAATTCAAAGCTTTCTATCACAGGCTGGTTAATATCGTAAGATCCATCCCCATCCAAAGAATCTGTTTCTCCGCTGCTATCGCTTTGGGGAAGCATAAACACCTGCTGCCCTGCGCTGTTAGCTGGATCTTCTCCGCTGGGCTGTTCGTTCCCTTCCGTGTGTTCTGCCTGATGGGTCTGGCAGTCCTTAGTCCCTTCCGGGAACTGTCTTTGTCCTGCCCCTTCTAAGGTTTGGCTTTCCCTTGCTGGCTGCTGGCCTTCCTCTGCTTCCGGCTGCCCCTCTGCTGCTTCCCCGGTTGGCTGCTGGCCTTCTTCTGCTTCCGGCACGCTGCCCTCTGCTTCATCCCCGGTCGGCTGCTGGCCTTCTTCTGCTTCCGGCTGCCCCTCTGCTGCATCCCCGGTTGGCTGCACCAATTCTTCTAAAGTTTGTCCTTCCTCTGCTGGCATACTGTCCTCATCTTCTGCGCCCTGGTATTCACTGCCATTTTTTTCTGCCGCTACACCCTGCATTGGAAAGGCTGACGTAATTGCCAAGGATGCTGCCAGCATAATTCCCAGTAATTTCTTTCCTAATTTGCTCATTAATGATTCCACCTCCGTAAAAAATAAAAACTTAAAAACGCTGTTGACTATCGTTCTCTCCTGCCGTAACCTCCTTCCCTGCCATTTTGCGCTTCTGCGCCCTTCTATTTTGCCTGTCCCTCCTCTACCAGCACTGCTTCTACCAAAAGGCGGTTTTCCTCCCGGCCGCTGTAGCAGGTAGACAAGGTAAGGATATTGTCCTCTTTGGAAACCTTTGCCGTTTCCCTAAAATTCCCCTTGCAGCCCCCTACGTCATCCAGGTACCTCTGCACCTCGGAAGGGTTAGAAAAATCATATTCATAGGGAATTAAATCGTCTGAAAATTCGGCTGCTGCAAATATTTCATAGGTAAAGGTGCCTGCCGGCGTATAAATGAGCACCTGGCTGTTCTCCTCAAAGAACGCCTTGTCCTCAAATTCGTGCAGGCTGGTAAACATTCCCCCATTTTTCATATTGTGCCCATACAGGACGGTGACGGAATCCTTGAAATCCTTGCGGTTCACGCCTTGGGAATAGATTGCCCCAGGCAGCCCCTCCGTATGGTCCACCGTATGGTCCAGATAGTAATTGTTGTAAGGATCCTCCGGATCTGTTTTCTGTAAAACCGGATAATCAATATCTGTGCCCGGGATGGTAATCCAAGCATAAATATCCGGGTTTTTTGCCTGCAAAGTATCAAAATCAATCGTTACTTCCCCGGATTCTTCCGTGGCCTTTACTTCCTCTACCGATATGTCCGTAAAAAATTCCAGGGAACCTTCTGTACCTTCCGGGACGCTGGCGGCATCCCCTGCCTGGAAGCTTGCAAAAGCAACTGCAAGGCCAAACAGGAACGTTACGGACGCTGCCAGTATCGTCTTTTTTTCTAATTTCATAGTCCTCTGTCCTCCAATCTTGGGATACTGCTTTTTCTGAAAGTAGTGTCAGCCGCATTTCTGGCTTTGGCAGAATCTGCTTAGGGCACGTCCAAAAAGTGCTTTCTGCAAATTGGGGCGTCACATTGCAGAAGGTATGGCTAAAAGGCGCAAAGCATTTGATCCTTAAAAGCTCTGCGCCTTTTGGCCGGTGGCTTGCCCTGCTGCCAAAGGCTGTCTGCAAATCAGCTTCCAGCAGGTAGGCAGGCTTATTCGCCGGTCTTTGGGCTCTTTAATGGTGCTGTATTGGTATTGTCTGTTGTTGGTGCATTGGAGTCTGTTGTTGGGTTAGTGGGTTTCTTTTCAATGGTGGCAAATTCATCTGTTCTGCTGCCACCGTCTTTGTCTTCTTTGTCTTTTATGATGTTATCTTTGTCATCTTTGCCATTTGCACTGTCATCTTTTTGGGAATTATCATCTTCTCCAACTCCATCATCAGGCTGTTCCCCATCTTCGTTATTATTATCTGTACCAGATGATTTTTTTTCAATAACAATGACATAATCGGATGCATGGGAGAACGGAAGGCTTGTGATGCCGTCTGCGCCGATTTGCCCTGCATTGATAAATATCAGTTTTCCGTCGCTGTCATAATAATACAGATTCCCGGTGCTGCCGCTGTGCTCGCTGCCAAGGTTCAGGGAAAGTTCCGCCCGGAACCCGAAATCCCCATTATGGGTCAGGGAAAGCTGTGTGGTCGGGCTGTCCCCTGCTATGGAAGCCACAATATTGGAGGGGATGGCATTGGTGTCAACCTTTACTTCCAAGTCAATGTCCTTTAAGTTGGTAGCTGCTACGTCCATGCCGTTTAAGGTCCAGCTATAGCCATCCATATTCAGCACGATGTTGACAGATTTCCCTTGGATTGCTTCCTGTACCTCCTTGGGGATGACGGTTGCCTTTTTCATGTCAATGGAGATGGTTTCGCCTTCGGCTGCATTTTTAATTTTTTCTATAATCCCAGCTATTTCTTCGTCGGAAAGCTTCACGCCGCCAGTTTCTTCTTGAGGCCTATCTTTACATTCTTTGATGGAAAACTCCATATCTTGGCTAATAATTACTTTTTGGCCTTTCGTATACCCTTCCCAAATGATATCTATGTACTTTTCATTCTCTATCGGCAGGACATATCCTGCATCTTTTTCAACAACAATATATTGACAAGTATTATCTGGAAACTTTAAGGTAACTACACAGTTATAGTATAACGCCTGAAACTGGACTTCCATATATCTGGATTGATTCATAGTAACAGTACTTTTCCATTCCAACAACCTTAAGCCCGCCAAATGTTCTACATCCTTGAATACCTCTGTAGCACCGCCCTGAATTTCTGCATCTGACAAATCTTTCCCATCCATCAGCACAAGCTTGCTGGCAGACGCAACAATCCCATCTTGCCCACGATAAATATAAGAAGCATCCACTGTGGTTTTCCCACGATAAACAGCCACAATATCCATGTTCGCCATGGGCTGTGTAATGGCCTGTGTTCCATCAGAACCACGCAGCACCCATGATTCAAATTCCGCGCCACTTGGCGGCTCTGGACTTTCTAATTCTGCTAAAGCATCATTGACAGCAGTCCCTTCCAAATAGGACTTGGTAACCAACTTGGATACTTCTTTCCCATCTTTTCCAATATACCTTGTATTCCATGCTACTTGGCAATTATTATAGATTGCTTCCGCAGAAAATTCAGCAATGTCCCCTACTGGCGTATTTTCGTCATAGGGGCCATCTAATTCAAACTTAACAAACTCCTTTGTTTGGGCATCTTCCGGCAATTGCAGTGCAGCCAGAGCATCCTTGTACGTTGCCCCTTCCTCTACAAATACTGGCACATAGGCAGATGTTTTCCCGCTGTCTTTTGACATATAGGTAAGAAATACATTTGCACATACTTTATCATAAGTGGCTGAAATAGTATATGTCAAATCATCATAACCACTAAAATACAATTCCGAATCCCCATCTATTGTCACCCCAGTATCACTGGACCATCTTTTGCACAGCCACTCTGCATTAACCCCTTGGATTGGTTCTGGGAAAATACCCAAGCTCTTTAGCGTTGCCCGTCTTCCCACTTGAATAGTATCATTAGAAATGAGGGAATTATTTTTATAACACCCATTTTCCTGTTTTGCAAATCCGTACAGTTCAAATGTTACATTCCGGAAATCTTCCCGATATGTATTCCCTGACTTCACTTTAAAATACCATGGATAAGTAATATTCAAATCACTTTTAAATTCTGTCAGAAATGCCTTATGCCCAATTTTATCAGGAATAGTCATACTCGTAAGCGCCCATTCACATGGATATGTGTCTTCTGTAATTTCAACTGTACCTATATATTCATTTGTATCTGCATCAAACTTCATCTTGACATCTATCCTGCGGTTTACATTCAATACCTGTGGTTCCAAACGTGCATCTGCATATTCAGCAGGGTTATCTTCCTTTACTTTCGCTGTTATGGTAATGATATCCCCAGCTTTTACCCATTGCCCATTTTTATCAATGGAAACACTCTCAATAACTGGTTTTTCTGTATCAAAATCTTCCTGTACCACTTCAAAGCCCAAATCTTTATTTGGTTCAATTTTAGCAGGATAAAATTCGAGTAGACTGCCATTTTCTGTCCGTACATCAATACTAGCTAACTTCCATGACCAAGGATATGTTTCCTCTGTAATTGTATATGTACCTGACAATTTTTTATTCTCTGTATCACACTCCATTGGTGCTGATGCCACTTTCATAGTAGCATTTGCATAAGATTGCAAAAATATATTTGCAGTTTTAATCCCGTATTCTTTATAGGAAAAATCAGCCGTATATGTTACAGTATCGCCTACCCTTAATTTTCCATCCTCATTGGAAGGATTTTTCTTCATCTCAAAATTGAAAATAGATAAATCCTCCACAACTTCTGGTTTTTCTTCCTCATAATCTAGCGTAAATTGATAACGGTAATTATAATCTTCATCAAATACATATTCTTTACCATCAGTACAATTTCCACTCATATCCTCCACATAGATAGAAGAAATATAACCATTTTTCCCTTCAAATACACTACAAGAAATAGAACCCTCATATCGGTTCTTTTCCTCGCTTTTCCTTAATTGCACAGTTTTCCACACACCGCAGTTCAACTCAACCGTAATAGTCTTTATTCCACTGTCCGCATCATATGCCAACATCGAAAAATGAAGTATATCATCCCTTGTCAATGTCTGTCCATTTTCTTTAAATTCAAAATCCTCAATTACGGGAGCATCAATGTCTGCTTTATCCTCCAACGGCATAATACCATCTTCCCCGTTCCTCTGCGGCAGCATAAACGTTCCCATCTCTGCCCCTTCGGTTCCCTGTTCTTCTTCCGTTGGCTGTGCCCCGTCTGATGGCTTCTGCTGTTCCCCAAGGGTTTCCGGCTCTGTCCCTTTGTCTGCTGGATCCTGCCTTTCTTCTGCTGGTTCCTTCCCTTCCTCTAAATTTTCCAGCCCTGCTTCCTCCGCTGGTTCCTGCTTTTCTTCCGTTCCTTCTGGCTGTGTCCCATCTGCCGGCGGCTGTTCCCCATCCTGCGTTTCTGGGTTCCTCCCTTCCTCTGCCGGTTCCTGCTCTTGGGCGTCTACCGCTTCTGGATTTGTGCCTTCCTCTGCTGGCTGCTGTTCCCCATCCTGTGTTTCTGGATTCGCGCTTTCATCTGCTGGCTGCTGCACTTCGCCTGTTACTTCTGGGTTTGCACTTTCGTCCGTTGGCTGCTGCCCTTCCTCGGACGATCCTGCCGCTGCACCTTCTGCCAAAGATTCTTCTGCTTCTTCATAGCCATTCCCTTCTGCTGCAAAGCCCTGCATCGGAAATACTGTGGTAACTGCCATAGATGCTGCCAATAAAATTCCTAATAATTTTCTTCCTGATTTCCTCATAAATTATACCTCCTTCGTACAAATGCATAACCCAAAAACTATCAAAAACAATCTGCAGTCCCTGCGTCTGGTGCATTTCCCCCTTCCCCCTGAAATTCACAGTACTTTTCTCCCATATATAGTACTAATTATACATTAATTTCCAAAAAATGGAAGATATTCTTTAATTATTTCTTAAATTTTTTTAAATATTTTTCAGGCATTATTTAAAAAACAGCAGTTCCCCAAATACGGAACAAAGTGGGCAAGCCCACTTCAACTCCCCTACCCCCTCACTCATGAGGGGCTTGGACACTTTGCTGCGCCGAGTGCGGTCACACAGTGACATCTTCTATTCGCACAAGTACCCTCGCTTCGCTGGGGCAGACCCTGCGCATATTATTTTTTATCTTATAGGAAAGATACTTTCACGCGTTAGCGTGACAAGGTCTTTCCTATAGAACAAAAAAGGTGCAAAGCCCATGGCTCTGCACCTGATGCATGTTCAATATTCTTTTCAAAAACAGTCTATGGTATGGGCGCAGCGCCACAGGCGCTTTTGATACCCTAGCCCTAACTTATAAGGAAAACTAGCGCTATGCTATCCTACTCCCTGTGCATAGAAAAACTGTCCATTGCAAAATTCCCAAGGTTCTCATGGATTCCGCGCCCATCTGCTTCTGCAACCAGCGCGTCGCGGTCTTTCTTTGCAAGAGCCTGGTTTTTGAAGGAGCTTGGGCCGCCCACGCAGCCGCCGTCGCAAATCATGCCTTCCACAAAGTCTTCCGGCAATTTTGCTGCGCGGAGCAAAAGCAGCGCTTTCTTACATTCTGCAGCTCCGTTGGCTTTGCAGACTTTTGCATCGATTTCATGGCCGGATTCTTTCAGGCTCTGGAGCACTGCCGCGGTTACGCCGCCGGAATTGGCAAAGCGTTTGCCATAAACAGAAGCAATCTGGCCTTCATTTTCACATGGCTGCAGAGTTATGTCTTTTGCTTTCATAATAGCACGGATTTCGCTGTAAGTCAGGACATAATCTGCATTCCCCGGGATTTTCTGGTCTACCACCTCGGATTTTTTCGCAAGGCATGGCCCGATAAATACGGTTACTGCGTCTGGATCCTGCGCCTTAATCAGGCGGGACACTGCGCACATGGGGGACACTGTAGTGGATACGCAGTCCGCAAGCTGCGGGTAATGCAGGCGCACCATATTTACAAATGCAGGGCAGCAGGAAGTCACTTTCTTCTTGCCTTCCCCATAAGCTTCTGCCCATTCCTCTGCCTCATAAGCTGCTGTCATGTCGCCGCCAAGCCCTACGTCATAGAAATCTTCAAAGCCCAGTTCCTTCATGGCTTTCTTCCAGCTTGCCACAGTAATATCTTTGCCAAACTGGCCTTCCGTAGCCGGCGCTGCCATGGCATATACTTTTTTGCCGGATTTCAGGGCTTCTACCACATCCACAATAAATGTCTTGGATCCGATAGCGCCGAAGGGGCAGCTATGGATGCACTTCCCGCAGCGGATGCATTTTTCCTTATCAATAATGGAAATTCCATGCTCGTCGTATGTAATGGCATCCACCGGGCAGCTAAATTTACAGGGGCGTTTCAGGTGGGCAATAGCATTGTAAGGACAGGCCTGCGCGCACTTCCCGCATTCCTTGCACTTAGAAGCATCAATGTGGGAACGGTCACGGCCCATTTCAATAGCTCCAAATTTGCAGGCATTGATACATGCCTTCCCAATACAGTTCTGGCAGTTCTCTGTTACGGTGTAGCTGGAAATCGGGCAGTCCTCACAGGCAGAGCTGATGACCTGGATAATATTCCCGTCGTCTACAGGCCCCGGCGCCTTGCCTTCTGCCAGGCGCACCCTCTGGCGGATAATTTCACGCTCCTTGTAAATACAGCAGCGGAACTTTGGCGTCGGCCCAGGAATCAGTTCCAGTGCAATGTGGTCCCTTTTGGAATCCAGTTCCCCGGCAAATGCCAGCTTTGCCACTTCGTACAGTACATCGTGTTTGATTCTAATTACATTTCCATCAGCATACATTGGATTTTACCTCTCTTTTTTTGTTTGACAATATTTTAACACTGTACCAATCCTTCTTGCAAGGGAATTTTCCCATGTACGCCAGAAAATACTTCGTTTCTCCTTTTTTCACAAATTTTACTACATATTTTCTACAAAAAGAGCAGACTGGCCGAAACTGCAGACATTTTTTTACAAAAGGGCTGAACCAACCTGATAAACCAAAACTGCCGCCAGCCAAGCAGTCCCCAATTGGAACAAAATCATTTTCAAGGTAAATTTCATGGAGCCGGTTTCTTTTTTAATTGTCCCAATCGTCGCCGCGCAGGGGACGTAAAGCAGGCAGAATACCATCATGCAGTATGCGTTTAAGGGGCCAAAGCCCAGCTCTGCCAGACGCCCGGTAAGGGACAGCATCCCAGAAGCAGAGTTCACGTTGCTGATGCCAAAGAGCACGCAGAAGCTGCTGACTACCACTTCCTTTGCGGAAATCCCGGAAATCAGCGCAACGCCAATCTGCCACATCCCAAGCCCGGCCGGGGCAAGGATCGGCTCCATCCAATGGCCGAGGATTGCCCCAAAGCTTTCTGAAACCTCCGTCACCATGCCATGGGCGCCAAAGTTCAGGAGGAACCAGATAATAATGGAAGCAATAAAAATCGTAGTCCCTGCTTTTGTCAGGTAATCTTTGATTTTTTCCCAGACATAGACTGCAATGGTCCTGGCATTGGGGGTCTTATATTCCGGCAGCTCAATTAAAAGGGTATGGTGCTCGGTATGGGTTTCCACCCGGTGGATGATAAGCGCAACCGCAATGGCAACCACCATCCCCAGAAAATACATGGAAATGGCTGCAATAGCAGCGTACTCCCCAAAAAACATATCTGCAAACAGCACATAAATGGGGAGCCTTGCGGAACAGGACATAAAGGGGGTAATCAAAATGGTGCGCCTGCGGTCGGCTTCTTTTTCCAGCGCCCGGGTCGCCATAATGGCCGGCACAGTGCAGCCAAACCCCAGCACCATGGGCAGGAAGGCTTTGCCGGAAAGGCCAAGGCTCCCCATCAGCCCATCCATCACATAAGCTACCCTTGCCATGTAGCCGCTGTCCTCAAGGAGCGCAAGGGCTAAAAACAGGATGAAAATATTCGGCAGGAAGGTAAGGATTCCCCCAACCCCTGCGACAATCCCATCCACAACCAGGGAAACCAGCCAGGGAGCCACCCCCATCTGCCCCAGCACATGGAGCATACTGGAGGAAACGGCGTCAAGCAATACCTCGAAGCCCCCTTTCAGCGCATCCCCCACAAAAAAAGTCAGGAAAAATACCACTGCCATTACCCCGAAAAAAATGGGCATGCCCCAGAGGGGATGGGTTAGGATTCCATCTACTTTGTCCGTAAATGCCGCTTTTTCTGATTTGTAAAATAAGGTGTCCTCAATGACTTCCTCTATGTAATCGTATTTCTGGTTGATAATGTCTTTTTCATAGCTCCTGTCCAGAACCCCGGGCAGGCCCACCGGGTACTGGGCTGTAATTTCCTCGTCCTGCTCCAGCAGCTTAATGGCATACCAGCGGGCATTTTCCAGAATCTGGTACCTGTCCTTTAATTCTGCTTCCAGCATCTGGATTTTTTCCTCAATGTATGTCTGGTAAGTGACCACGTTGGGCTGGTGCATTTCCTCATAGTGATGCACCGCCGCATGGAGCAGCACGTCAAGCCCGCTCCGTTTCCTTGCGGAAACAGGCACAACCGGGATGCCCCCCAGCATTTCCGGCAGGCGGTGCAGGTCAATTTCCATCCCCCGTTCTTCCACAATGTCCATCATGTTCAGGGCAAGGACGACTGGCTTGCCCAGTTCCAGAAGCTGCATTGTCAGGTAAAGGTTCCGCTCCAAGGCCGACGCGTCAACGATATTAATAATCACGTCTACTTCCCGCTCCATAATGCACCGCCTGGAAACTTTTTCCTCAATGGAGTAAGACGTCAGGCTGTAGATGCCCGGTAAATCTATCAATTTTAATTTTTGGCCTTTGTAGACGGTTTCCCCTTCTACTTTTTCCACAGTGACGCCAGGCCAGTTCGCCACCTTCAGGTTTGCCCCGGTATAGGCGTTAAATAATGTGGTTTTCCCACAGTTGGGGTTCCCCACAAATCCAACTCTGATTACTTCCATACTGGCTCCTCGCTTTCTGCCGGGTCTACCAAAATCCCCCCTGCAATGTCCCGCCCGATTGCCCAGCGGGTGCCCCGGACTTTGATAATGACTGTCCCATTCCGTTTCCGGTTCATCAGGCGCAGCTTGGTGCCGCTGTTAATGCCAAGGGCCTCTAACCGCCGCATGACGGGCCCTTCCATAGAAATGTCTGTTACAATGTAGCTTTTGTCGATATGTCCTTCTGTAATTGTCATGTATGGTTCCTCGATTCCTGGTAATAATAGTTGTGTTGCCATTCTGTAAGTATTATACTCTAAATGATAATGATTATCAATAGTTAATATATGCGGATGGGAGGGCTTAGGTTCCCTAACCCTATAAAGGAACAAAGAATCCTGCTTTGCAGGATTCTCTGCCTGCGGCGGGTCGCTTTGCGACAGATTTCATACCCGCCACAGTGCGATAAAAGCTTTGTTATTCTATAGGATTAGGGTGTCAAAAGCACCTTTGGTGCTACGCTCATACCATATATTGTTATTGCAAATCAATTTGCACATCAATATATGGTATAGAGCGGGTGCGCCGCACCCTTTTGACACCCTAATCTCTATAGAATAACAAAGCTGCCTGCACCTTCCCAGATGCAGGCAGCCTTGTACCCGTTACTAAAAATTCTATTTTATTCGCCCAGCAGCCTTGTGACACAGATTGGTGAGCGGTAGAAAGCATTGGAAATCTTAATGCCTGTCCTTGCAGAGCTTGCATGCACAACTTGTCCATTGCCAATATACATGGCAACGTGGTTGATGCCATCTCCATTCCCGTAGAAGAACAGGTCGCCCGGTTTTGCTTCAGAGGAGTTGATTTTCGTCCCATACCCAGACTGTGCTCTGGAGGAATGGGGCAGGGAAATGCCATATTTCTCATAAATCCGCATCGTAAAGCCGGAACAGTCCACCCCGTTCGTCAGGCTTGTGCCGCCCCAGACATAACGGTTCCCCACAAACTGGCAAGCATACTGCACCATGTCAACCCGGACGTCTGAAATGCCTTCCCCATAACGGATTTCCGTCATAGTCATTGCTTTCTGGAGCTGCTCGGACAGTTCTACAAACTCCCTTGCCACATAACACTCATCGCCGTCCACATCGACTTTCAGCCATTCGCCCTGGTCTTCCAAGAGCTGGAGTTCCTCCCCTTCTGCAATCATTGTCCAAATGCTGCAGTCTGTATTGGGCTCCACCCTTGCGTTCAGGGTCTGGGTAACGGAGGTTGCCACAATGGACTTCACTTCATTTGCCCGGTTTGCAGCGTCCTGGCCTGTCAGCAGGAATTCACCTTTCACATACCCGGTGACTTTCCCGGAACGGATTTGGAACCATTCCCCTTCATCGGACAATATCTCGCATCCGGCGTCTACCGGCAGCTTCCCTACTAAGTCATATTCCTCCCCGGCGCCCTCCCGGATATTCAGATGGTTCTCCACCTGGGCAATCCCAAGGTTCGTGTAGCCGCATATGGTTGCCGGCTCCTGGGGCGCTGCTTCCATTGTCAGGCTCTGGTTTAACATGGCTGTCACCCCTGCGCCTACCTCGCCGTCCCCTGTCAGGCTTTCATTCAGCACTGTGCTGACGCCTGCGTCTACATGTTTCCCTGCTGCTTCTGCTGTGATCCCTGCCATGCCAAATGCGATGGCACCTGTCATGCATATTGCTGCTGCTTTCCTAAATTCGATTTTCATTCCTGACCTCCCGGACAATTTATCTTCAACTTTTTCTATTCATCTTCAAAGCGTATGCTAGGTGAATTATATCAATTGAAAATTACATTGTCAAGGCTGCCGTAACATTTCTGTAATATTTGTGCAAAATTACTGTAGCTAGTGAAAATTTCCTGGAAAAAAACTGTCGTTTCTCCACAAATAGGGGGCTTTCGGATCCGAAAAAGGGGAAAAACCCAAATTTCCGGCCCAAAAAGCCCCCAAACCTGCCAGGGATTTCCCTGCGGCATACAAATTCCCCTAATCCATTGGGGATTTCTCCAGAATGGAAAATGCAATGTTGGTGGCATGGTCCGCCACACGTTCCAGCCCTGTTACCAAATCCGTGAAAATAATGCCGGACATGGGGGAACATTTCCCTTTTGCCATCCGTTTTACATGGTTCTGCTGCAGTTCCCGGTCCATCTGGTCGATGGCTTCCTCAAGCTCCAGGATATCCGGCAGGTTCTTTTCATCCATCGACACAAACATTTCCATGGCTTCTTCCACAATAACGGTGGTTTTCTCATGCATTTCCAGGATTTCCCTGGAAGCCTTCTTGGTAAAGCCCAGGTTTTCTTCCCGGCATTTTACCGCGTAATCGGCAATATTTTCCGCATGGTCCCCAATCCTTTCGATATCGCTGACTACATGGAACAGGCCGCCAATGCGCTTGGCATCCACCACCGGAAGCTGGAGCTGGTTAATTTTTACCAGATAGTCCGTCAGCTCATGGCTCAGAAAGTCAATCTGCTTTTCCGTTTCATAAACCCTTGCAATCTTTTCTTCATTCCGGTCGAAAAAGGCTTCCATGGCAAGGCGCAGGTTTTTAATTGCCATGGTCCCCATCCGCTCAATTTCCTGCGTTGTTTCCACAACTGCAGTAGAAGGGGAAAAAATATTCTGTTTCCCAATATAGAGAAGCTGGAATTCCTTGCCGCCTTCGTCCTCCCCCGGCACCAGCTTCTTAGTCAGCGCCACAAACTGGGCGGACAGGGGCAGGAACATTACAGTCTGGAAAATTTTAAACAGGGAATCTGCATTTGCCACGCACCGGCCTACGTCCGAGCCTGAAATATGTAAAATAAAGGATTCAAACTGCCGCATCCCAAAGGCCAGCAGGACGCCGATTATCACCATGCCCAGCACGTTGAACAGCACATGGATCAGGGCCGCCCGCTTTGCGTCCTTCTTTCCGTTCAGGCTGGCAAGGACTGCCGGGGTACAGGAGCCGATGTTGCAGCCTAAGACCACGTAAAAGCAGACCGGAAGGGATACCAGCCCCTGGCTTGCCATCAGAAGCAGGATGCTGACCGTCACGGAGGAGCTTTGGACTACCACAGTAATCACAGTCCCAAGAAGAATCCCAAGGACAGGGTTATCCAGGCTGCCAAGGATATTCAGCACATTCTGGTATTCCCGCAGCCCTGACATGGAATCTTTCATCATGCTGATCCCCATGAACAGCGCGCCAAACCCCAGAATAACCTCCCCGACTTTCTTCACCATGGGGTGCTTGCCAAACATCATGAAAACTGCCCCCACAAAAAGGATGGCCGGGGCAATCCCTGTCAGGTTAAATGCCACAAGCTGGGACGTGATCGTCGTTCCGATGTTGGCCCCGAAAATAATCCCAACAGACTGTGCCAGCGTCATAATCCCAGTATTTACAAAACTGACTACCATAACGGTGGTTGCGCCGGAGGACTGGATAATAGCAGTAAACAATGCGCCAAACAGCACGGCAATAATCTTGTTTTTCGTCATTGCCTCCAAAATTGTCCGAAGCTTTGCCCCCGCCGCTTTCTGCAGCCCCTGGCTCATAAAGCTCATGCCAAACAGGAACAGCCCAAGGCCCCCCAGCAATTCTAATATTAAATCCATGGTATTCTCCCTTTTCCACCAGCAGGCGTTTCCCCGCTGGTTCCAAAATATTCTCTTCCGTAATGGATATCCTGTTCCATCTGTGCTTTCAGGGCGTCTAAATTTTCAAATTTCCGCTCCTCCCGCACCCGGCTTAAGAACTTCACTTTTACTTCTTCCCCATACATGTCTTCCGACACGCCAAACAGGTGGGTTTCCACCCCTATGGGGTTCCCTCCCCCAACCGTGGGCTTGCAGCCTACATTGGTGATACCCTGATATTGGCGCCCCTGGTGCTCCGTTACCGTCACATAGACGCCGTAAGGAGGCAGCAGCTTGTCCTCTGGCGGCAGCAGGTTAATGGTTGGGATCCCCAGGACGGATTTCCCCATCTTTTTCCCATGGAGGATCTTCCCTTCCACAAAAAATTCATAGCCCAGCAGCCAGTTTGCTTTTTCCATATTTCCGGCAGCAATCTCCTCCCGCACAAAAGTGCTGCTGATGTCCCTGCCATCTTCCTGCATTTTTTCCACCACTTTTACTTCATAGCCATACTGCGGGGCAAATGCTTCCAGCATCCGGTAATCCCCCCGGCGTTTGTGGCCGAACCGGAAATCCGTCCCCACCACCATGTATTTGACATTCAGGCTGGTTACCGTATCCGCTATAAATGCTTCCGGCTCCATGCACATGATTTCCCTGGTGAAAGGGCATTCTATCAGGTAATCAATGCCTGCGCCTGCAAAAAGCTTCACTTTTTCCTGATTGGTGGTAAGCACCTTGGCTTTGGCCCCCGCCACCTGCTCTTTTGGGGGGATGTCAAAGGTAAAAACAACTGCCTTTAAGCCTTCCTGCTCTTTTTTCCTGCCTGCCATGTACCCCATCAGCAGCTCATGGCCCCGGTGCAGCCCGTCAAATTTGCCGAATGACAGCACGGTGGGCTCTTTGATTGTAAAAATGCTCTGCTTTATGTATTCCATTGTTCTGTCCTTATCCTGTAAAATTCCCTGCTTCCCAAACCTTGCAGGCGCGCCAGCCATGCCCGGTCCCCAGGCTTCCCATAAGCATTTGCTGCGTTTTTCATGGCAGGAACATCTGGGCTGGCCGGAGGTCTTTTTTCTCCCCATCCCAGCGGTAAATGCCTGTAAATACCTGGTCACTGTCGTAAATGCGCAGGCTGCCCGCCTGGTAAGACTTGTCCCACTCCGTCAGCCATTCCGGCTTTAAGGGGTTCCCATTGTACAAAAGCTTGGAAAATTCCGGCTTCACCGAGGAGCTTGGGTAATGCAGGAACACATAGTCCGTATCCTTCACAAGCCCCTGCAAATCCTTCCCGGAAAGGATCCCGCCGGGGTTTTCCGCCCGGTTCTGCCGCACCCTCCGTTCAATCTCTGCCAGCTTATGGGCATCCTCCAATGCAAACCCTGCTACCCGGGTGCGCACCAAGGATTCCATGCACCCGCCGCAGCCCAGGCTTTGGCCGATATCATGGCACAGGGTCCTGATATACGTGCCTTTGGAGCAATGGACCTGCATCCTCACCCTTGGGAGGGAAATCTCCAGTATTTGGATGGAAAAAACAGTGATTTCCCTTGGCTTCCGCTCCACCTCTATCCCAGCCCTTGCCAAATCGCAAAGTTTCTTCCCATTGACCTTTAAGGCGGAGTACATGGGCGGGACCTGCTTAAGTTCCCCGGTAAAGCTGGCAATGGCTTCGGCTGCCTGCCTTTCCTGGCAGGTTACCTCCTGTTCTGCCAGAATGTTCCCGGAAATGTCCTGGGTGTCCGTAGTTTTCCCCAGCAGCAGCACGGCTTCATATACTTTGTCTTTTTCTGTCAGCAGGCCGCAGGCTTTGGTGGCTTTCCCAAGGCAGACCGGAAGCACCCCTTCTGCATCCGGGTCCAAGGTTCCGGTATGGCCGATTTTTTTCTGCTGGAAAATCCCCCGCAGCTTTGCTACCACATCGTGGGAAGTATATCCTTTTTCTTTATATACATTGATAATTCCATTTATCATGGCCTAACTGCCCTTTCATTTCCATGCAGAGTTTTTCAATTACTGCCTTGCTGGTGCCTTCCATGGTTGCCCCGGCTGCCCGGACATGGCCGCCCCCGCCGAATTTCATGGCAATTTTGGCTGCGTCTATCTTCCCATTGGAACGCATACTGATTTTCCAGCTCCCGTCGTCATTTTCATAAAGGAAAATAGCTGCTTCCACGCCTTTAGTCACCCGTAGCTGGCTGACAATCCCGTCTAAATGCTTGGGAAGGACCTGATGCCTTGCCATTTCCTCTTTTGTGACGGCTGTGGCAATGATTTTGCCTTCCAGATAACGCTGGCTGTTCAGCAGCGCCTGCCCTAAAATTTTATTCTGCTCAAAGGTCTTGGTGTAAAAAGTGTCATCCACGATTTTTGTGAAATTAATGCCCTTTTCCATCAGAATCCCCGCTGCTTCCATGGTCTTTGCCGTGGTGCTGGAATATTGGAACACGCCGGTATCATGGACCATGCCTACATAAATGCATTCCGCGATTTCCTTTGTAATCCGCTCTTTCTCCAGCAGTTCAAAAATCAGCTCAGAGGTGGAACTTTTCTCCGGGAAAATATAATTTTCATCGGCAAAGCTCTGGTTGCTCACATGGTGGTCGATGCAGAGGGTCTTTTTTGCCGTCTGGAAATATTTGGCGGCATCCCCCAGCCGAGCGGCGTCCCCGCAGTCCTGCACAATGAAAAGGTCATAAATTTTTTCTTTCCCGCAGGTATTTTTTATTTCCCCTGCGCCCTTTAAAAATTTGAAAATATTTGGGATTGGCTCCAGATAGACGTCTGCTTCTATCTGGGGGAACCAAGCCCTGATATAATTATAAGTTGCCAGGCAGGAGCCTACGCAGTCGCCGTCGGGCCTGACATGCCCTGCAATGGCAACTGACTGTACCCCTGCCAGTTGGGATGCTAAATCTTGCATAAATGCCCTCCTTGCCCGCTGTCTGCCAGCGGGTTCCCTGCCCTGCCGGAACGGCCCAGGGATACATGGCTGTTATCCCTGTTCCTCCGCCCCGCTGGATTGGTTCACTTCATCAATCTTTTTGGACATTGTTACGCCATATTCAATGGACTGGTCCAGCACGAACCGGATTTGGGGCGTATTCCTAAGGTTGATGTTTTTGGCAAGCTTGCTGCGGATGTAGCCTTCTGCACTTTTTAACCCTGCCAGTGTATTGGCCTGGGATTCCTCATCCCCCAATACGCTGATATATGCCTTGCAGGTTTTCAGGTCCGGGGCTACCTCCACTGCCACAACGGAAGTCATAGGGTTTATCCTTGGGTCTTTGATTTCCCCGCGGATGATATTGCAAAGCTCCCGTAAAACCTCGCCGTTAATCCTTGTATTTTTAATGCTGTTTTTCCTCATATCCTGCCTTTCTGCCCTTTTCCCAGTGGCTTCCGCCTTAGGGAATGCCACGCTGCATCCGGATGCCGGGCCTGCTCCAGCGCATTCCCTGGCTTTACCTGGGCACTTCCACCATGGTAAACGCTTCTACCACATCCAGTTCCTGAATGTCGTTGAACCCTTCAAATACCAAGCCGCACTCATAGCCTGCCCTTACTTCCTTCACATCGTCCTTAAAACGTTTCAGGGATGCAAGGTTCCCTTCAAAAATCTGCTCCCCTTCCCGGGAAATGCGGATTTGGCAGCCTCTCTGGAACACGCCGTCCAATACATAGGAACCAGCAATGTTCCCTACGCCGGAAGCCTTGAAAATCTGGCGGACTTCTGCATGGCCCAATACCTTTTCTTCAAATACAGGGTCTAACATGCCCTTCATTGCCGCCTGCACATCTTCAATGGCGTTGTAAATTACTTTATAGAGCCGCATGTCTACGCCTTCCCGCTCTGCAGTTGCTTTTGCAGTAGCGTCCGGGCGGACGTTAAAGCCGATAATAATGGCATTGGATGCCGAAGCAAGGCTTACGTCTGATTCGTTGATGGCTCCTACGCCGCCATGGATCACTTTTACTACCACTTCCTCGTCGGACAGCTTCACAAGGCTCTGTTTTACCGCTTCTACGGAACCCTGTACGTCCGCCTTTACGATAATCGGCAGCTCCTTGATATTCCCGGACTGAATCTGGGAGAACAGGTCATCCAGGGACATCCGGGTCCTTGTTTCCTCCAGCATTTTTTCACGGCCTTCGGAAATAAAGGTTTCCGCAAAACTTTTCGCTTCTTTTTCAGAGTCCGTACATACAAAGATTTCCCCAGCATTGGGCACATTATTCAAGCCTAATATTTCCACTGGGGTGGATGGGCCTGCTTCTTTCACGCGCCTGCCCTTGTCGTCAATCATAGCCCTTACTTTTCCGTAACAGCTTCCGCAGGCCACTGGCTGGCCTACCTTCAACGTCCCCTTCTGTACCAATACAGTGGCTACGGAGCCGCGGCCTTTGTCAAGCTGCGCTTCGATGACAAGCCCCCTTGCGTTCCGTTTCGGGTTTGCTTTCAGTTCGCAGATTTCCGCTGTCAGGAGGATCATTTCCAGCAGTGAGTCAATCCCCTCATGGGAATGGGCTGATACCGGCACGAAAATCGTGCTGCCGCCCCAGTCCTCCGGGATTAATTCATATTCAGCAAGCTCCTGTTTTACCCGCTCCACATTGGCGCTGGGCTTATCAATTTTATTGATGGCTACAATAATTTCTACCCCTGCGGCCTTGGCATGGCTGATGGCTTCTACGGTCTGGGGCATTACGCCGTCGTCTGCGGCAACCACAAGGATTGCAATATCCGTTGCGTTTGCCCCGCGCATACGCATGGCGGTAAATGCTTCATGGCCCGGGGTGTCAAGGAAGGTAATCTTTTCCCCGTTGCACTCTACCATGTAAGCTCCGATATGCTGGGTAATCCCCCCTGCCTCCCGGTCAATCACATGGGTGTCTCGGATGGCATCCAGCAGGGAGGTTTTCCCATGGTCTACATGGCCCATGACGCAGACAACTGGCGGGCGTTTTACCTGGATGGAAACGTCTTCTTCCTCCTCCTTTAAAAGCTCTGCGATAACGTCTATTTTCTCCTCCTGCTCGCAAATGCAGTTAAATTCCAATGCAATTTCTTCTGCTGCGGCAAAATCAATTTCGCTGTTTACCGTTACGATATTTCCCTGCAAAAACAGCTTTTTGATAATGGCAGAAGGCTGGACCTTCATCCGGTCTGACAATTCCCGTATCGTAAGTTTTTCCGGGATGGTAATGGTCTTGATGGTTTCTTCTTCCTTCTTCGGGGGCTGCTGGGGCTGCTGGGATTTCCTTCCCCTGCCTTTTTTCTCCAGATTGTCGAAGCGCTCCTTCTTCTTGCCCATCAGTTCCTTTTCATGGCGCTGGTTATTGCCTTTGCGGTTGTCACGCTCCCGGCTTTCCTTGCCCCTTGCTTCGTCCATGGGTCCTGCCGGGGAATTCTGGTTCATTTTATGGATTTCCTGCTCAAAACGGTTCTTCTGGCCTGGACGCCCATTCTGGTAAGGACGGTTATTCCGGTCGCCCTGCGGCCTCCCGCCACGGTCACCCTGCGGGCGCCCTCCGCGTTCCCCTTGGGGGCGGTTATTCCGGTCACCCTGCGGGCGCCCTCCGCGTTCCCCTTGGGGGCGGTTATTCCGGTCGCCCTGCGGGCGTCCCCCGCGTTCCCCCTGATGCCTTCCGCCACGTTCGCCCTGTGGGCGCCCTCCGCGTTCCCCTTGGGGATGGCTGTTCCTGTCCCCTCTGTCATTCTGCGGCCTTGCCGTGCGTTCTTCCTGTGCACGGACAGGCTTATCCCCGGACTGCGGCCTTGCCGGACGATCCCCTTGCGGCCTTTGGGGCCTGTCGCCCTGTGGCCTTGCAGGACGATCCCCTTGTGGCCTTTGGAGCCTGTCGCCCTGCGGCCTTGCAGGGCGTTCTCCCTGCGGGCGGTTCCCGCTGCGTTCCCCTTGGGGGCGGTTATTCCGGTCGCCCTGGGGACGGCTGTTCCGCTCACCCTGCGGCTTTGCAGACCTCCTCGGGGCTGTTTTGCTGTTCTGTGGGTTGAACACGGCTGTAATGCTGGATTTTTTCTTCGGGCGTTCGGTTTCTTCCTTCCCTTCCCCTTGCTTTGCAGTTTCTTCTTTTCCTTTCATTAACTCAGTTCTCCCTCCTTCTGACGGTCCCTTCTCACCTTTTCCAGCCTTGGGCGCATCCCCTTTGGCGGGCTCTGTCTGGGCTGTTCCGTCTTTCTCCTTTGCTGGCTTGGCGGCTGTCCCTGCCTTAGCCGCTTCTTCTTTTTCCTTCCCCTGCCCTGGGGCTTCCCCTCTGGCAGGTTCCAGCTTTTCTTTTGCTGCCTTCTGGGGTTTCCCTTTGGCAGCTCCTTCTTTTGCCTGTTTCGCTGGTTCTTCCTGTTCCCCAGGCTGCCTGGAAGGCTCTGCCTTGCCATGCTTGGCTGGCGCAGGCTTCCCGCCGGAAAAGTTGCCTTTTACCATGTCAGCCACATCATCCTCAATGGAGCTGCTGGCTGTCTTTTTGAAAATGTTCTTTTCCTTCAAAAATTCAATCACATCCTTGGACTGTATTTTTAATTCATTTGCGATTTCATATATCCTGACTTTTGCCATATATTGCTACCTCCGTTATTCCGTTTTGTCTGCTACATCCAGTTTTTCTATCAAGCTTGCGGCAAATCCTTCATCCAGTACTGCAAGGCTGGCACGGAACCCTCTGCCAACGGCGTGGCCCAGGGTTTCCTTCGGTGCATACAGGTACATTGGGACATGGTAAAAGGAACACATATTCCGAAACATTTTCTGGGTGTTATCCGATGCCTCAGTGGAAACAACTACAAGGAAGGCGCGCCCTGATTTCACGGCACGTTCCGTAGAAAATTCCCCGCTTGCAATTTTCCCTGCCCTTGCCGCCAGGCCAAGCATGGATAAAATTCTATCTTGCTGCAATATTTTCCATCTCCTTTGCCAGATTTTCCGTTATTTCTTTTGGTATTGCTGTTTTTAGGGAACGCTCCAGGCCTTTCGCTTTTAAGGCCTTCTGGAAACACTCCGGGTCCGGGCACAGGTACGCGCCCCGTCCGTTCTTCTTCCCGGTGGCGTCCAGAAGGATTTCCCCTTCCGATGTACGGATAATGCGGAGCAGCTCCTTTTTGTTTTTCATTTCGCCGCAGCCAACGCATTGGCGCATAGGGATTTTTTTATTCATCTGCCTTCCCTTCTTCATCTTCCAGGCTGCCGTCTGGCTCCGGCACATGGCCGTACCCGGCTGCTTCTAACTCTGGCTGGCCTTCATACTCCAGCTCATCGCTGTAGCCTTCTTCGCCCTCATACTCTGGCTCGTCGCTGTAGCCTTCTTTGCCCTCATACTCTGGCTCGTCGCTGTAGCCTTCTCCGCCCTCATACTCTGGCTCGTCGCTGTAGCCTTCTTTGCCCTCATACTCTGGCTCGTCGCTGTAGCCTTCTTCGCCCTCATACTCTGGCTCGTCGCTGTAACCTTCTTCGCCTTCCTCCTCATATTCCGGCTCTTTCCCGTCCAGCTCGTCGAAATCCCCGGCAAAATCTTCCCCTTCCTCATACTCCTCGTAATCGTTCTCATAATCCATAAAGTCCCCGGCTTCCCTTGCCTGCGTTTCGCTCTTAATGTCAATCTTAAAGCCCGTAAGCCTTGCGGCAAGCCTTGCATTCTGCCCCTCCTTGCCGATGGCTAAGGAAAGCTGGTAATCTGGCACCACTACCTTAGCGGTCTTTTCCTCTGCGTCTGCAATGACGGAAATAACTTTGGCGGGACTTAAGGCATTTTCAATCAGCATGGCGGCATTGTCGCTCCAGTTGATAATGTCAATTTTCTCGCCCCTTAGCTCGTTGACGATGGCATTAACCCTTGCGCCGTTCAGGCCTACGCAGGCGCCTACCGGGTCCACGTCCGGGTCGTTGCTCCACACGGCAATCTTCGTCCTGCTGCCGGCCTCCCGGGAAATGCTTTTGATTTCCACAATCCCTTCTTTCACTTCCGTCACCTCGGATTCAAAGAGCCGCTTCACCAGTTCCGGGTGGGTCCTGGAGACAAGGATTTTGGGGCCTTTGGAGGTAGATTTCACTTCCAGGATATAAAGCTTAATCCGCTCCGTGGGCTTGAACACTTCGCTTTTCACCTGTTCGTTTTCACTTAAGATAGCGTCCACTTTCCCAAGGTTAATGCTGATGTTTTTCCCCACATACCGCTGCACAATGCCTGTCACCACGTCTTTTTCCTTTCCATAATACTGGTCAAACAGCACCTTGCGTTCTTCTTCCCTGATTTTCTGCAAAATCACATTCTTGGCGTTCTGGGTGGCAATGCGCCCAAATTCCTTGGACTTCACTTCTATATTTACAATGTCCCCCACTTCGTATTTGGAGTTCATCATCTTGGCATTGGCTAAGCTGATTTCCAGCACGCTGTCTTCCACTTCTTCTACCACGGTTTTTTCCGCATACACATGGAATTCACAGGTTTCCGGGTTGATGTTGACTTTGATATTGTCCGACTTGCCAAAATGGTTCTTACATGCGGTAATCAGCGAATTTTCAATCGCTTCTAACAAGGTGTCCTTGCTGATGTCCTTTTCTTTTTCCAATATCGTCAACGCTTCTAATAGTTCATTATTCATTTCTTTTACCCTCCTGAATGTTCTTGCCCATCCGAAAACTAAAAATCAAAGGCAAGGCGGATTAATGCAATATCTGCCCTTGCAAATGCCAGTTCTTCCTGATTGTCTGCCTCAATTGTCACCGTAGTCCCATCATATGATTTTAAAATGCCATAAAATTCTTTTTCTTTCCCTATGGCGCGGTAAGTCCTGATTTCCACTTCTTTCCCAAGGCTCCTTGCAAAATCCTTTTCCTTCTTTAAGGGCCTGCCCAGCCCTGGAGAGCTTACCTCAAAAATATAGGATTCCTCGATAAAGTCCTGCTCATCCAGCAAATCGCTCATCTGTCTGCTGACAAGCTCGCAGTCATCCACCGTAATCCCGCCTTCTTTATCAATATATGCCCGCAGGTACCAGTTCCCGCCTTCTTTCACATACTCCACATCCACCAGCTCAAACTGGCACCTTTCCAGGATGGGGAGCAGCAGTTCTTCGGTACGCTGCTCATACATCTCTTTCCTTGACATTCCTGCACCTTCTTTCCACCAAATCTATTTGCCATGGGATGGCGCCCATTTTACACAAAATTGAGAGTGGACAGACGCCCACTCTCAAGCCTGAGATTATCATGTTATCGTATCTATGATATCACTTTGCTGTGGTAAATGCAAGGGCAAATGGAAATATTTTTCTTAATTGCCCGTGGGAATAAAAAAATTTTGAGTTTCCCCATTTTTTGTAATAGCTTAGTATGATAGTGCCAAAAGGTCTTGCTGCCTTTGGCAGCATAGACATCCTGCACAAAAAGCACACTGGAACGCTAGCTTTCTAGAGCGCTTTTATGTGCAAAGTGTTTTCATCACTTTGTGATGGAAACCTTTTGGCACTATGGATTACAAAATGGGGAAACTCAAAAAAATTAATTCCAAATTCCCGGATTTTATGGTACAATAGCAGGGATTATTTCATTTAAACGGAAGGAGATGGCTGTGCAGGCACGCTTACGGAATGCCTTCTGCCATGTGCGTTTTGCAATTTGCGCCCACGGGAAATATTTTCAAGCATATGCCACGCCCACAGCCAGGGTAAAAACATGGAAAGAGAAAAATTAGGGTCGCGCCTTGGGTTTATCTTACTGTCCGCAGGCTGCGCAATCGGAATCGGGAACGTCTGGCGGTTCCCTTATGTCGCCGGGATGTATGGGGGAGGGGTTTTTGTGCTCTTTTACCTGTTTTTCCTGATTGCCATGGGGGTGCCTGTAATGACAATGGAGTTTGCGGTAGGCAGGGCCAGCAGGAAAAGCATTGTGAAAAGCTTCCAGGAACTGGAACGCCCGGGCCAGAAATGGCACTTAAACGGCTACCTTGGGATGGCCGGGAACTACCTCCTGATGATGTTCTACACTACGGTGACCGGGTGGATGCTGTACTATTTCTACCAGATGCTCACAGGGAAATTTGCAGGGCAGGACGCAGGGGAAGTGGCAGGGATGTTCCAGGAAATGCTTGCAAGCCCCAAAATCCTTGGCACAGCCATGGTAGTCGTGGTAGCTGCCGGGATATTTGTCTGCTCCATGGGCCTGCAGAAGGGCGTGGAAAAGATTACCAAAACCATGATGTCCCTGCTGCTTGCCATTATCATTATCCTTGCCATCCATAGCTGCACCTTGGAAAACGGCCTGGAAGGGCTGAAATTCTACCTGCTGCCTGATTTTGGGCGGATGCAGGAAGTGGGGGTATGGGAAACCATTACTGCCGCCATGAACCAGGCCTTTTTCACTCTGAGCCTTGGCATTGGCGCCATGGGGATTTTCGGCAGCTACATCGGCAAGGACCACAGCCTTCTGGGGGAATCCATCAACATCGCCATTCTGGATACCTTTGTGGCGTTTGTTTCCGGGCTGATTATTTTCCCTGCCTGCTTTGCTTTTGGCATCAGCCCCGACAATGGCCCAAACCTGATTTTCATTACCCTGCCCAATGTGTTTAACGGGATGGCCGGGGGAAGGATTTGGGGGACGCTGTTTTTCGTCTTTATGTCCTTTGCGGCATTCTCCACTATTTTAGCGGTGTTTGAAAACATTATTTCCTGCGGCATGGACCTGTTCCACTGGAGCAGGAAAAAATCCTGCCTTGTAAACCTTGTGCTGATTACCGCACTGTCCCTGCCCTGTGTTTTCGGGTATAACCTGTGGTCTGGGTTCCAGCCATTAGGGGAAAACAGCACGGTCCTGGATTTGGAGGATTTTTTGGTAAGCAACCTGATACTGCCTATCGGTTCCTTCTGCTACCTGATTTTCTGTGTAACGCGGTTTGGTTGGGGGTTTGGGAATTATTTAGAAGAAGCAAATACCGGGAATGGGATAAAGCTGCCCCGGTGGATCCGCCCTTATGTGACCTTTGTGCTTCCGGCATTGCTGCTGTTTTTGATTGTAAAAGGGCTGATCGGGAATTAACGGGCTGGCAGTTACAGGGCCGCAGGGATGCGGCTGGATTACATAGCATTGTACAGGAAATTAAATACCCCGCAGCAAGCTGGCAAGACATCAAACTTACAGCGCAGCAGAGCCGCGGGGTATCTGCCCCTGGCGGCAGCCGCCAAATTAATACACCCCTTCAAAAATTTCCCCCAATGACATTTTAATATGGGGAAAAGCCTTCAGGCAGATTTCCAGTTCTGCATTATACTCCTCGTCCTCTTTGCCATCCTGAAGCAAATAATTTTGTTCCAGCACATATTTCCCATCCTGCAGATAATATATTTCTACGGAACCTTGCGGGGAAACAATCCAGTATTCTTCCACGCCTGCCTGTTCGTAAATGTCTTTTCTTTTCTGTCCGGTCTTTTTTGCACTGGAATGGCTTAATGTTTCAGCTACAAAAATTCCTATGCCTGTACCCATACATGGGCTTATTCCGGCTTTAGGCTGAAAAGTTTCGCGCCAATCCCATTGCCGGCCAGCATAACAATAAGGTAGCCAAATGCTTTGAAACTATATGCCCCGGCAAAATGGAAATAAAACATATTTGCAACAGAGTGCTCAAACCCAGACAGTATAAATATCATGACGGGCGCAATAATAAACAGGATGTTTTTCGATTTGTTATAATTGTCTATTGCAAGATACATCATCACGCCGCAAAATGCCGACAAAATAAAAACATCAAATACATCGTTATCCAGCTTTTTTTGGACCAGCCCCAAGCTTCCCATATCGGGACGCACAGCTTTCATGGAACATGCCGCAAGAAATGTCCCGATGTAATTTCCAGCTATAATAACCGCCATATGTAAGAGCTCTTTTAACTCCTTCACAAACCCTATTTTGCCAGTGTACAGGCAAAATCCCTGCGTTACGATTGTCAGCAAGCCAAAGGAAAACAGCAGCGAACCTACTACCCTGTCTTCTACTGACAAATAGACAATACCTCCCAGCCCTATCATAAAACCAGCGTAGATTGATTTGACAAACATTTGTTTCATACCCATAAATGATAAGCGCCTCCTCCCTGATTGATAAACCTGCTTATGCAAATGTTGAAAATTTTGGACAGGTTTTATTCATACAATTCTTCTGTCTTAAAGGTATTATATCCCTCATAATAATAACTTACATCAATGCCTTTCATATACATTTCCCTATTATCTATCTGCTCTGTTAATGCCTTCCTCAGTAAAACCTTAATTTCTACATCCTTAACCGGGCTTCTTTCCATTGCAAGCAAATAATCTGCTTTATCAACTGTATTCCAATCTACAACTAATTTTAATTCCTTTTTCAAAATCAAATCTAACCATATGCGCGTACTTCTTCCATTCCCTTCCCTAAAAGGATGCGCTATGTTCATTTCCACATATTTTTCAATTATTTCATCAAATGTTGACTGAGGCATATCATCAATATGCTTTAATGCAGTTTCCAGATACATTACGGGAGCAAATCTAAAGTTTCCTTTTGCAATATTTACTATCCTTATTTTTCCAGCAAAATCATATAACTCATCAAACAAAAATTTATGAATTTTAGCAAGACCCGAAAATTTACCAACTTCAAAATCGTCAACAATGTTTCTTTCATATAATTTAATGGCTTTAATCTTGCTTATTTTTTCTTCTACTCTCGCAAGTTCTGCTGAATCATTAATGCCTAATTTATTTCCCAGAGCCATAACCATCCTCCATAAATCTATTAATAATACTTTTCATCATACCACAGCCATAATTCAATTTCTACATATTTTATCTTATAGGAAAGTCATTGACTTTAATACTTTATAGTAACACAGTCTTTCCTATAAGATAAAAAAATACTGAAAACCATATAAAATTAGGGTTTCCAGTACTTTCCGGGTTGGGCTATTCAATTATAGCTTAACAGCTCGTAGGGGAATCGAACCCCTGTTTCCGCCGTGAGAGGGCGGCGTCTTGACCGCTTGACTAACGAGCCATATTCTGCAATGTTGTGTTCCTGTGAATTTGTAACTTCGAAACTCAACATGTTTATTTTACATGCTGAGTTCCAAAAAGTCAAGCATTATTTTTAATAAATTGAAAAATTTTGTAAAAGCAGGATATGTTCCTTTAACATGGAAACGGCTGTCCCCCGTACCAGCTTATTTTCCAGCCTTTCACCGCCCTCCTCCGGGAGCGGGAGGGCAGCTTTCACATATTCCCTGGTGTGGCCCAAAACGTACCGTCTTCCCCCAACGGAAACCTCCTCCTCCATCAGTACCTCCAGTTCCCTGCCAATATGCCATTCTAAATATTCCCGGTTCATGGCTGACAAATCTTCAAACAGCAAATCGCTCCTGATGTTCTTGGTCCCTTCCGGGATTTGGCGCTCCATCTGGGCTGCTTTTGTGCCTTTCCGCAGGGAATATTTAAATATATGGATTTCAAAGAAATTGATTTTTTGCAGAAATTTCCGCGTGGCTTCAAATTCTTCTTCCGTTTCCCCTGGGAACCCCACAATAACATCCGTGGTAATAGCTGGATGGGAAAAATACTCCCGCAGCAGCCTGCAGCCTTTTTCATACTCCTCACAGGTGTATTTCCGGTTCATCCTCCCCAGTGTGGCGTCGCAGCCGCTTTGGAGGGACAGGTGGAAATGTGGGCAGACCTTGGGCAGCCTGGACAGCCCCCGGGCAAATTCCTCCGTTACGATTCCGGGCTCCAGGGAGCCAAGGCGGATGCGGTCAATCCCGCCAATTCCATGGACTTTCTGGATTAATTCCAGCAGTTTTGAACCTTGCCATCTGGCAGCCTCGCCTTGCGCATCCTTGCCAATTGATGAAACAGGGGGGCTTACTTCCAGCAAATTTGGCTGCCGCCCTGCTTCCGCAGGCTTTTCCTGCGCCCAATCAGTACCATAAGAGCTCAAATGGATGCCCGTCAGAACAATTTCCCGGTACCCTTCCTGCGCCAGCGTTTCCACTTCCCGGACAACATCCTCCATGCCCCGGCTCCTTACCCGCCCCCTTGCATAAGGGATAATGCAGTAACTGCAAAATTGGTTGCAACCATCCTGCACTTTCAGGAAAGCCCTGGTATGCTCCCCTGTGCGGCGGATGCCCAATTCTTCGTATTTCCTTTCCTCAGCAATGTTCCCTACGGATATATAGGGATGGGCTTCCTTTGCTGTTCCATGCCCAAGGCCGGAACAGCCCTCGCCTTCCTCCCTCTCCTTTGGGGGATGCTCCTGAAAATACTGTTCCAGCAATGCCAGCAATTCATGTTTCCTGTTATTCCCAATCAAAATATCAACCGCCCCGTCTGCCTGCACCTGCTCCCTGGAGGTCTGGACATAGCATCCGGCCGCCACTACTGCGCTGTCCGGATTTTTCTTCTTGGCACGGTGGAGCATTTGCCGGGACTTGCGGTCTGCAATATTCGTAACGGAACACGTATTTACCACATAGACGTCGGCTGCTTCCCCAAAAGGGACAATTTCATAGCCCGCCTGCTCCAGCATTTGGCGCATGCTTTCCGTTTCGTATGCGTTGACTTTACAGCCAAGGTTCTGTAGGGCTGCTTTTCTCATCTTTTTTCCTTTCCCTTCCTGCCTAATATGATTAGGGTGTCAAAAGGGTGCGACGCACCCGCTCTATACCATATATTGATGTGCAAATTGATTTGCAATAACAATATATGGTATGAGCTTAGCACCAAAGGTGCTTTTGATACCCTAATCCTAATATCAAACTGCCGAAAACCTTTCAATTTTTATTTGCTAAATTGTGGATGACACCATTGACTTTTTTTAGAAAAGACGGTAATATATAGAAAATATTTTGTTACATATTTCAAATGAAATGATACAACAAATCATCCAGTAAGGAGGCAATTCACATGAAAACAGTACAGATTTCTTTAAATTCTATTGACAAAGTAAAATCTTTTGTAAATGCCATCACCCAGTTCGATTACGATTTCGACCTGATTTCCGGGCGGTATGTCATTGATGCAAAATCCATCATGGGTATTTTCAGCCTTGACCTGTCCAAACCCATAGACTTGGCAATCCATGTTGAAAGCGAAGTGGACGACATACTTGAAGCTTTAAAACCCTATCTGGTATAGCCCCCTTAGGCATGCCAGCCCCCATGGATTCCCCATGGGGATTTTTTTATTCTATAAGAAAGACCTTGCCACGCCAAAAGGTTCTAATCGCCAGTGGCGCTTGTTCAGAACGGATCGAAACGGGGTGTAGACGCCAAGCCCCTCATGAGTGAGTGGTCCGGGGAGTTAAGTGGCTTGCCCACTTTGTTTCAGGGATCCATATCTGCTTCTACGATAATCGTTTCCGCCGTTTCTATGGCTGTCTTTACCATCTCTTTGATTTTTTCCTGCAAATGCGTTTCCGAGCGCCGGATAATTTTAAGGTTTGGCTTTGTGACAGGGTGCTTGGCAACAAAAATGGTGCAGCAGTCCTCATAGGGCAGTATCGAAGTTTCATAGGTCCCAATTTTCTCCGAAACTGCGATAATTTCCTGTTTGTCAAACCCAATCAGGGGTCGGTACACAGGAATCCCGCACACTTCGTTAGTAGCCGCCAGCGACTGCATCGTCTGGCTTGCTACCTGCCCGATGCTTTCCCCGGTAATCAGGCCCAAAGAATTGGTTTCTTTGGCAAAATGCTCCGCAATCCGCATCATGTAGCGGCGCATGATGATCGTCAGTTCCTCATGGGGGCATTTTTCATAAATATACATCTGGATATCTGTAAAATTCACTACTTTCAGATAAATGGGCCCGGCATATTTCGCCACAATTTTTGCCAAATCCACTACTTTCTGTTTGGCCCGCTCACTGGTATAAGGGGGCGCATGGAAATACACCGCGTCAATTTTCACCCCGCGTTTCGCTATCATATACCCTGCCACCGGGCTGTCGATCCCTCCGGACAGCAGCAGCATCCCTTTCCCGTTTGTACCTACTGGCATACCGCCAGGCCCTGGCAGCGTTTCGGAATAGATATTAATTTTCTTCCGGATTTCCACATGGAGCATAATATCGGGGTTGTGCACGTCTACTTTTAGTTCTGGGAATGTGTGCAGCAGCCGCCCCCCTAACTCAGCGTTAATTTCCATAGAGGTTAAGGGATAGCTTTTTCTGGCGCGCCTTGTTTCTACCTTAAAGGTTTTGCGCTTGTCCGGGTAACGGGCGTCCATATATGCAGCCACATCTTCTGCCAGCTTCTCAAAGCCTTCGTCTTCCGCCAGCACTACCGGGCAAATGCCTACAATCCCAAAGACGCACTGGAGGCTTGCCAGGGCCTCGTCATAATCGAACGCACCAAGGGCTTCGATATAAATGCGGCCTTGCTCCTTGGTAACCTGGAATTCGCCTTCTACTGGCTTTAAGGCGTATTTGATCTGGCGGATTAAAGCGTCCTCAAAAAGATGGCGGTTTTTTCCTTTGATTCCGATTTCTCCGTATTTTATTAAAAATGCTTTGAACATAATTCCTCCTGATTTTGGCTAACTATTTGATGTTTGCGGACAGCTATGTATTACACGTCCTTCCCTTCCGGCAGCCGCAGTTCTGCGCCCCTACCGCCTGGAAAACTTCTGGAGCTGCGGCACTGCCTCTTTCAGAACCCCAAGGCAATACTCCACTTCCTCCAAAGTATTCCCCGGGCAAAAGCTAATCCGCACCGTGGATTCCAACGCCCCTTTCCCAGCCCGGATAGCCTGCAAAGTACTGCTTGGCGCCGGCTTATTGGACGCACATGCGCTCCCGGCAGACACATACACCTGGCGCTCCTCCAAGGCATGGAGCAGCACCTCGCTGCGCACCCCGTCCACAGTCAGGCTTATAATGTGTGGCGCGCTGTCCCTGCCGGTCCGTCCGTTGGGGTGCGCCCACTCCACATCCGCCAGCCCTGCAAGGAAGGCTTCTTTTAACTGGTAAAGATGTTCCTGCTTTTCCTGGAGCATTTCATAGGCTTCTTTTGCTGCCTGCCCCAGCCCAGCAATCCCCGGCACATTTTCCGTCCCAGAGCGCATATTTTTCTGCTGCCCGCCGCCGAATATAATGGGCTTTATCTTTGTTTTTTCTTTTACATACAGGAAACCAGCCCCTTTGGGGCCATGGATTTTGTGGCTGCTGGCAGAAAGCAGGTCGACGCCCAGTTTTTTGGGGTGGATATTATATTTTCCATATGCCTGGATGGCGTCCACATGGAACAAAGCCCCGGGATTTTTTGCCCGGATGGCTTCTGCCGCTTCCTGGATAGGCTGGACTGCCCCGATTTCGTTATTTACATACATAATGGAAACTAAAATAGTTTCCGGGGTGATGGATTCCCGAAGCTGCTCCAAGGAAATCAGCCCGTCCCTGTCCACATCCAGCCATGTGACGGAAAAACCCTGCTCCTCCAAAAACCGCATAGGCGCGGACACTGCTGGGTGCTCGATTTTCGTTGTAACCAAATGCATCCCCGCCCGTCTGTTTGCCATGGCTGCGCCAAGTATGGCAAGGTTATTGGACTCCGTGCCCCCGGAGGTAAATACCAATTCCGTTTCCTTTGCCTTCAATGTCCTGCAGATATTTTTCCTGGCTTCACGGATATGCTTCTCCCCTTCCATCCCTTTCCCATGCAGGGAAGAAGGGTTCCCGTAATCCTCGGACAAGGCGCGGACCATCACATCCCTTGCCCCGTCCGAGCAGCGGGTTGTTGCCGCATTGTCAAAATATGCTTCCATTTAAATCCATTCCTTTCCTTCCTGCAGCAATGCCCTGCTTACTGCGCCCCTATTCTTCCACCTCATACAGCAGCATGGCAAGCGCTGCAAGCCCTGCTGTTTCTGTGCGCAGAATCCGGTTCCCCAGGGAAATAATTTCCATTTCATGCCGTATGGATTCCACTTCCCCAGCGGAAAACCCTCCTTCCGGCCCAATGAAAATCCCAACGGAATCCCCCTTTTTTACCTTCTGCAGCACTTCCCTTGTATGAGCCATCCCCCGCTCCTGCTCATAGGGGAACAGGCGCACATCCAGTTCCCTGGCATAAGCTGCCGCTTCGGAAAACGTGCAGACCGGGCGCACTACCGGGACCAGGCTGCGCTTGGACTGTTTCGCTGCGCTTTCTGCAATGGCCTGCCAGCGGGCACGCTTGTGCTCCGCCCGTTTATGGTCCAGTTTTACCACGCAGTTTTGCATGGCGACGGGGACAATTTCGCTGGCCCCTAATTCTACCCCTTTCTGGACCACCAGTTCCATCTTGTTCCCTTTGGGAAGCCCCTGGAACAACGTGATTTTTACGGGCGGCTCCGTCCCCTGGCATTTTTCCTGTATCCTTAGCAAAATGCGGCTTTCCTCCAGCTTTTCAATCCGGCATAGGAAATCCTGCCCCTGCTGGTCGCTGATGCGCACCTGCTCCCCTGCCTTCATCCGCAGGACATTCCTGATATGGTTCACATCGCCGCCTGTAATTTCAGCTTCCTGCGCTGTGATCTGTCCAGGCTCTACAAAAAATTGGAACATGTCAATCCTTCCTTGCGGTAATGCAAACCCACTCGCCCAAACGCACCACTTCCAAAATGGCAAGCCCTGCGTCCCGGATGGCAGCAGTTACCGCAGCTTCCTTAAAATCAATAATCCCGCTTGTAATGAAAATGCCCCCCTGTTCCAGATGGGCTGGGACCACCGGCGCTAAAGGGATAATAACGTCTGCAAGGATATTTGCCACCACAATGCCATATCCCTGCCCTACCTGCCCCTGCAGCTTTGGGTCGTCAATCAGGTTTCCCTGGTAAAACCTGCTGTGTTCCTTTGGCAGGCCGTTCACTTCCATGTTTTCATGGGATGCTGATATGCACAGCGGGTCAATATCTGTCCCAACGACTTCCCCAGCCCCTAATTTCAGGCAGATCACAGAGAGGATGCCGCTCCCGCAGCCCACATCCAGCACTTTGGCCTGGGGCTCTAAGTACTTTTGGATTTGCTGGATGCACAGGCGGGTCGTTTCATGCTTTCCTGTCCCAAAAGAGGTTCCCGGGTCAATTTCCACCACGCAGCGGTAATTTCCGCCATTTTCCGCTTTTTCCCATGTAGGCTTGATTAAAATATCCCCAATGGAAAAAGGCTTGAAATACTGTTTCCAGTTATTTATCCAGTCCGTGTCCTCGGTTTCCCCCTGGGAAATAGTCCCCTCCCCAATATCCACAAAGAGCCGCAGGCCTTCCAATTCCTCCTGGACCTGCTTTAGAAGGGCGTCATGCTCCCCTTCTGCATCCAAGAAAAAGCTGATATCCGCAGCCCCTTCATCCGGCGGCAGCTCCGGGAGGATGTCAATGTACATTTTTTCCTTATCCTCTGCCGACAGCGGCACATTGTCCTCAATCTGTACCCCTTCCACCCCAAGGTCCGCCAACATGCTGCTGATAAAATCCTCGGCTTCCGTGGTGGCATGGATGGTATATTTTTTCCATTTCATGATGCTCCAAGTTCCTTTCACTGAATCATATCTTCCCCAAGCTGGGCGCTGAACTGCTCTGCCTGCCCTGCCCACATATGCCCTTCATAATCCGTATACACATTCAGGCTGTAATCAAAATCCTTGATTTTCCTTTCCGGGCGGTTGTAATTCCAGTATTCCAGCCCAAGGCCCTTTAAGTACTCTGTAAAAAACCTGTCGGACTCCTCAAATTTTTCCGCATATTTTTCCAAAGTTTCGCTGGGGACCGGGGTCGTAATAACAATCAGCCGGATGCCCCGCTTTTCACAGAAAGCCTGCATTTTCTCAAAATACCGGAAGGAGTCCTCATTTTTCTCCTGTTCGTCCCACAGCTCCAGCTTCCCCTCCGGTTTGGGGCCTGTGGCTAAGGCGTTTTGCATAAACCCGTCTGCATAGCCCTGCCCCTCGTTCTGGAATGGGCCGGCCCCAAAGTTTTGGTACTCCTGCCCCCGCTTCACTGCCAAAATTTCTTCCATCTGCCGGAACTGGCTCCTATAGTAAAACCACGGGAACAATGCCGCCCGGAAATCCAGCTTCCATTCCTTTGCAAAGAAATACTCCAGTTTTGTCAAAGACCACGGCATTTCATAAAAAACCCGGTTAAAGTCCCCACGCTGCCCTTCCGGCGTGCACCAGTAGCCCGGGTCCAGTTCGTAGACCACCGTTTTGGGGCTGCTTTTTTTACAGGCTTGTTTTAATAAGTAATAGGCGTCCTTTGGGTACTCGCCCCCTAAGCACAGGTTCATGACCCGCCCGCCTGTTTTTTCCTCTATTATCTTGGGGCTGATTCCGTTCAGCCCGTGGGAAGTGCCAAGGAACAGGGTATCATACTCCTGCGTTTCGATTTGGTGCATCATAATCCGCACGTAGCTGTATGGGATCAGCGCATAGTTCAGGCAAAAATTTACGGCTGCCAGTACAAGCGCCACCACGGCCGGCAGCAATAGCTTTTTAAAATTGCGCATAAATAAACCCTCCTGACTCCCCGGAAGGCTGCCCCAGCACAGGCAGCGCTAAAATCAGGCACAGATAGACCGCAGCCTTTACCAGCCAGTGCTGCCTTGTGAAAATTTCTGCCAGGTCCTTCCCCTGTTCCTGCAGCACGCTGACTGCAAACAGGAGCAGGCATCCGCCCAGTATTACCCCAAGGGCAACCACCGTAAAAGTTGTCCCGCTTGCTTCGCCAATTTCAATCCCTGGCTCCAAAACCTGCCTGAAGTCCAGGCGGCGCAGGGTATTTTTCATCATAAGGACTGCCGTCGGCACATCCTCTGCCCGGTCAAAAAACCAGCTAATATTTACCAGCACAAAGGTGCGCGCCATTTGGAACAGATGGAACGCCCTGCTCTTATCCGAAATATGGAGGGCTTTTTTCCAGTTCCGGTAGGCCGGGGCCATCAGCCCGCTGAAAGCAATAATCAGCCCATTGTAAAGGCCATAAACAATGAATTTCCATGCGGCCCCGTGCCAGACGCCCACCACGAAGAACACGATCAGGTTGGCAAGGCAGATCGGCAGCGTCCGCCCCATCTGTTTCCCAAATGCCTTCTTGGCAAATTTGGAAAAATGCTTCATCCAGCCGGACAGCGTCACCGGGTAGAACACATAGTCCTTCATCCAGGTCCCAAGGGTGATATGCCAGCGGTGCCAAAAATCCGTAATGGAAACGGCGAAATACGGCCGCTTAAAATTCTCGTCCAAATGTATCCCAAACAGCTCCCCAATGCCAATTACCACGTCCATGCCGCCGGAAAAATCACAGTAAAGCTGGATGCTGTACATCAGCACCCCCATCAGCCCTAACCCGTCGTACAGCTCTGGGTTCCCGAAGATTGCATCGACAAAAATCACCGCATTGTCCGCAATTGCCATTTTCTTAAAATAGCCCCATAAGATGCGCAGGCATCCCCGTTCTATCCGTTTCCCGTCAAAGGGATGGGAAGCGTAAAGCTGTTCCCCCAAAGCGCTGAACCTGCCAATCGGCCCTTGCAGGATCTGCGGGAAAAAAGACACAAACAAAGCAAAACGGAACAAATGATGTTCCGCCTTCGCCCTGCCCCAATATACATCCAGAAGATATCCCATGGACTGGAACGTATAAAAGGAAATCCCAAGTGGCAACAGGAACTGTAAGGAACCAAACTCTGTGCCAAACAGCCCATTTACTGTATGGAGCGCGAAATTCGTATATTTCAGCACCCCTAATATGCCAAAATTCAGAAGCAAGGCCGACGCCAAAACCTGCTTGCCCCGGCGTTTTGCTTTCTTTTTATCAGGTATCTTTTCTGCTGCCTGCTCCACCAAAATCCCTGCTGCATAAGAGGTAAGGGTGGTAAATAAAAGGAAACAGGTGACCCGGATTCCCCCGCTGGCATAGTAAATATAGCTGAACAGCAGGAGCCACATCCACTGGCATCTTTTGGGGATCCAATAATACCCCGCCACTGCTGCGGCAGCAAACAGCAAAAATTCCATAGAAACTAAAGACATAGCTATCCCGCCTTACGCTTCCTGCAGCCGTTCTACCATTGCCCACAATGCCTTGGCAGAGTTGAAATTCTCCGGGATAATGTCGGCGGGGGTAATCGTAATCCCAAATTCATCCTGTAATTCACTGACAATGGACAAAATGGCAAATGAATCCAGCACACCGTCGTCAATCAATGTTTCGCAGGTATCAAAATCTGCATCTGGCTGAATGTCCTCTAAAATTTCCATTAATTTTTCCATAACTCTCATCCTTTCTGAATCCTTATTTCTCTGATTTTTTTACACTGTTGATGGTATCGGTAGGCAGCACATCCCGGACCAGGCGCAGGCCATGTTCCCTGGAGTAAAACAGTACCTTTGGCAAGTCCCTGCTGAGGAACAGGCTAATCCCTTCCATCACGGAATAAGCGCCTGCCCGCCCAAACACCAGCACGTCCCCTGCCTTTGCCCCAGTGAGGGGAAACTGCTTGACAATCACATCCGCCGCCGTGCACAGGGAGCCGCAGATATTCCATTTTTCTTCCGGCAGATATTCGTTATCCTCCTGGCTGCCCGCCTTTGCAATGCCTGCCCGGTCCCCCATAGGGATATGCTGGATATAGGGCAATTTCATTGCCATGGTCTGCCCGAAATAATTCAGGTGGTGGATTCCGCCATCCACAATCCCGTAAACCTGCCCGCCGTTTTCTTTCCTGTCCACAATGGAGGTCAGGAAGCTCCCGCACTCCGCTGCCAGGAACCTGCCCAGCTCCAGCGTCATTTTCCCTGAAAATTCCATACGCTGGGCCAAGGCTGTGAACCCTTCCAATAATTCCTCCAAATGCTCCTCAGCGTCCGACTGGAAATATGGCACAAAAAAACCGGGCCCATATTCGATTTCCGGGATTTGGACACCCAATTCCTCCTGTACCTCATGGCAGAACCTGTCCAATTCCTGCAATTCCTTTTCTATTACAGACAGGTTCTTCTTCTGGGTACCGGAATAATACTGGATGCCTTCCAGCAAAAGCTGGGGATATTCCCTGCGGTTTTGGAATATTTCCTTTGCCAGCATGTAGTCTACGCCAAACTGGTTGCCGCTGCTGATGCGCACCAGAACCTTTACCGGCACCCCAGCCTCGCTGGCGCATGCTGCAAGCAGATCCCTCTGCCGCATGGATTCTATGGTAAAAATCCCTGCTCCCTGATATTCCTGTACCATCCGCCTGGTATCCCCAAGCCCTTTATGGACGCCGGAAATAACCAGCCGCCCCATGGAGAGCCCTTCCCGCTCACAAATGCGGAATTCCCCCGGCGAGCACACCTCAAACCGTTCCACAAAAGGGGCAAGCCCCCCTATCAGAAATGGGTTTGCTTTCATAGCATAGCACAGGCCAATCCCGGCTTGCCCCAAGCGTTCCGAAATCCGCTTCGCCCGGGCTGCCAGCGCATCTAAGTCAAATACGTAGGCCGGCGTCTGGTACTGCGCCAGCACCGCCTCCAATTCCTGCTGTTCCATTGCTTTCCCTCCTGAACCTGCCAAGCAGGGGACGCCTGCGGCAGTACCCTGCCCCCTTATCCTCCTGCCCCGCAAGATACGTTTCCTGCCCTTTATGCAGAAAATTGCTTTTTCAAGAAATCATACGTTTTATTTATCATCTGTAAGGTAACGGTATCCCCCGCAAGGTTGTCTGGATGGTAAATTTTAATCAGTTCCTTGTAACGCTTTTTCAATGCAAGCTCGTCGCATACGCCGGAGAAAAATACTTCTGCCTCCACATTGTTCCCAGAAAATACAAAATGGCTGCCCTGGCTGTCCCTCTGGTGATAGCGTTCCTTTTCCACTGCCACATCCTGCTTTTCTTTTGCAAGGCTCCTAAGTTCCCCTTCCAATACTTTCCACTTCATCTGGAACAGGCGGTTCTCCTCTGCAAGGCGTTTTTCTTCCATTTTTTTCCGGAAATAAAATTCTTTCTTTTCCCGCTCGAAGTCCCGTCTTTCTTCTTCTAACCTCTGCTGCTCCTTTGCTAATTCGCTTCTAAGTAATTCTTCTGCAACTGGCTCCTGAAACAACCCGCTTGATTTTTCAGGGTAACTCATTGCACTGCCTCCTTTTCCTCTCCCTTGTGATTTCCAATATAGCCAACCATGCGCTCTCAGGCGCGTGCCATAAACGCCGCTGCAATACGCAAAACCACGCGCATCCCGGTATGGCGCTATGCCTTCCGCTCATTATACAATATCTGTTTTTAAATATCAATGGGAATTTGGCATTGCAAAAAAGGATATTCCCACAGGGACTGGATTTTTCTGCCTGTAGGAATATCCTTTTAAGGGAATCTTAAGAAACTCTTAACCGTTTGCACACTTTTACGCTGGCAGCAAAGGCTTCTTGCCATCTGCCCGGGCTAAAAGCCGGCGTCCCCCTGCCTTGTGCATTCAGGGTATCCGGTTAGAAACTCTGCATGCACTGGCTGAATTTCTGCTTTGCTTCGTCAACCTTCTGTGTTTCTGCAGAAGGCGTGGGATAATATCCCCTGTCATGCATCATATTAAATACTTCGTTCTGGATTTTGTGCTCCTTCTCCAGGCAGTCCAGGATAGCATTCCTGACATTGCTGTGGACGCATTCGTTGGAAAATGTGTTGTATAACGTGGTAGCTGTTTTTTCTGCGGTCAGCGCATCCGCGAACATATCTTTTTCTGAATAAAATGACTGCTGCATAATTTCCTCCTAATTCGCTTCTCAGGCACAGGGCTGTTTCCTGCCCCCTGCACCATGCCTATTTTGTTTCGTTCCGCGTACAATGCCTACAGGCTGGCGCCGTGCTTGCATGGGCATTTGGATAATCTGGGTTAACGCCGGCTTTTTATAAGCACTGGCATTTAAAGCCGGATTGGCAAAAGGCCATCCCGTTTAGCTTAACTGGGAATACAGGGAACGGAAATGTTCTTTGTGCTCATTGGAAATTTCAGTAAATTTCGCCTTTACTTCTGAATCATTGCAGTTCTCTGCCAGCATCTGGAATTTCTTAATCAGAAGCTCCTCGCCGGTAAGCAAATCATTTAAGGCAGACAGTTCTTTTTCTGATATCTGGTTCATGGGAATCTCCTTTCGTTTCTCAATATCAGGCAATGGGTTTGCCTGTCAGGTTTATCTTTCCGCGTTTTGGGGAAAATATGCATAGCGCCCATGAAACCATTAAAAAAGAAACATCAGGACTGTCACCGCAGCTGCTGCTGCAGTGCCTGCCCAAAATGCAGCTCCTGGCTGGTAGCTCCCAACTTCTTCCATTTGTTTTTTTGCCCTGCGCTGCTCGTAAAAAAATTCTCCCAAGGACACAAGCAGGAACAGAAACATCCAGCCCAGTATCCCAACTGCCCCTGCGGAATTATTCTGGATGGATTTGACGGAGCATTTTACAATCACTGCACCCAAAAATACAAATACCGCAGCCACAAGCCAGATGGAGGACACATAACCAGCCCTGGCCGCTTTCCTGTCCGATTCCCTTACCATCGTCCTGTCCAGCCCCCGGTAATTATAAAGCAAAAGTACCGTAGTCAGTTCCCCACTGTACGCAAGGATAAGAATCTCTAAAAAATGATCTGCCTGCCCTGACCCAAATAACGCGCCAATCCCAAGCAGCAGCACCGTCCCAAAAGAAGTGCAGGAAATATGGGTATCCATTTGGACCAGAAGCTTTTTTACCTCCTCCACATTGTATTCCACCTTGCTGCTATATCCTGCAAGGGCAGAAAAATTCCCGGTTTTCACTGCACTGGAAAAATAGAGGTGCAGAAATAGCTGGCAAAATACGCCGACTACCACCATGCTGGCTGCAGTCCCTACAGAAAGACGGCCTGTGCTCCCGCCAGCCACCAGATATAAAAAAATAGTAAGCCCTGTTGCTGCAGCCAGAATTCCCGGCATTTTTGGCATCACAACCTCCGCCCTCTTAGTCCCTTCCATAAATTCATCCAGCGTCATCCCAAAGTATGCTGCAATCTTCTGCAAGGTATACACGTCTGGCAGGGTCTTATCCCGCTCCCAATTGGACACCGCCTGCCTTGTGACAGAAAGTTCCTCCGCCAGGCCCGTCTGGGTGATGCCCCCTTGCTCCCGGGACTGCCTGATTTTCTTCCCCAGGCTTTGAATTTGAAGGGTTTGTTCTGCTGCCCCCTGCACAGGTATCCCATTTGCCGGTCCTGCCTTATCAGCATCTTTCCCTTTCGCCTGATCTGCGTCCCTTGCTTGTTCCATTATGGCCTGCCTATAATTTTTTTCCTTCTGCTGGTACATCATCTTCATCCCTCCGCATCTATTTTTTCTGCTATCCTACCATTTTTTCACGGATTAAGCCAGCAATAATCTGTTGCACCCCTGATATTCCCCTTATTTTTCAGTAAAATTGCATAAACTAATACATTTCATACGGAATGCATTCTTCCTATGTTCTGATATGCGTCATACAGGAACCAACTTCCTACTGTGATATAAAAAATCTATCTTTTTGATAGACTTTTCCACATGCACATGGTATAATAGCAATAGCTACGATACCGCCCGAAACGGAGTAGCATAGTTTACCATACCATAGTGCGGAGCATATGGTATCATTGCGTTAGCTATGATACCGCCCGGAGCTGAGCGGAGTGGCATGGTTACCATACCATAGTGCGAAGCATATGGTATACTAAAACACATCAGAAAGGAGGTATTGTATGACAAACACACAACTGCTGCAGGCATTATACGACGACATGCAGACGGTAAAGAAACATGTGGTTTCTCTGGACAATAGGGTTTCTTCCCTTGAAGTGAAAATGGATTCCCTAGACAACAGGGTTTCTTCCCTTGAAGTGAAAATGGATTCCCTAGACAAAAAAGTGGATTCCCTAAGCAACAGGGTTTCTTCCCTTGAAGTGAAAATGGATTCCCTGGACAATAGGGTTTCTTCCCTTGAAGTGAAAATGGATTCCCTAGACAAAAAAGTGGATTCCCTAAGCAACAGGGTTTCTTCCCTTGAAGTGAAAATGGATTCCCTGGACAATAGGGTTTCTTCCCTTGAAGTGAAAATGGATTCCCTAGACAAAAAAGTGGATTCCCTAAGCAACAGGGTTTCTTCCCTTGAAGTAAAAGTGGATTCCCTGGACAAAGAAGTCCATTCGCTTGGCAAAAAGATAGTTTCTCTGGACAACAGGGTTTCTTCCCTTGAAAATGAAGTATCCAAAATCAATGTCACACTTGAGAACGAAACAAACCGCAACATCAAAATCATAGCAGAAGGCCATCTCGATTTATCCCGAAAGCTAGACGAAGCCATATCTCTTAGCAGCGATGTCAAAGCAAAACAAGAAATCCAAGACATTTACATTAATATGCACCAGAACCAACTAAAAACGCTTTAAGCCGCTGCCAAAACACGCAGTGGTGCAGCAAAGAAAGGGCACAGCAGCTTTTCACTGCTGTGCCCTTTTTTATCGCACTGCGGCGGGTATGAAATCTGTCGCAAAGCGACCCGCCGCAGGCGGAGAATCCTGCAAAGCAGGATTTTGTCTTAAATGTAAAATGAAAGTGGGCTTTCCTACTTTGTTCTCTGATACCCAAGCTTCATCCCCTGCCTGATTCCCCTTCCAGGCGCACATAAATCTGGCAGGAATCATAATTTTCCACCGGGACTGGAAGGAGCACCCCGCCGCTCATCAGCGCCACGCCCGTAAATGTGCCGGCTGGCTCATTGTTTTTCCACATGGTATACTTCCCTTCCGGCAGGAGCCCCTGGAATTTTATGCACCATGATGCAGGGTTCCCATGCAAATCAGTATAAACTACCCCAATGTACGCTTCCTTCCCATCTTTATCTGCATACTCCCATGCTGTGAAATCCCTGTTTTCCAATGGGGAGGAAATCCGGTAATAATTCCCGAATTGGAACAGGCGGTAACGCTCCTTAAACATACGTACCTGTTGTTTCACTTCCGCTTTTTCTTCTTTTGACAGCTTGCTTAAATCCAATTCATACCCAAACGTGCCCTGCATAGCGCAGATTGCCCTTGTACGGAACGGCGTAACCCTGCCATTCTGGTGGTTCGGGCACACAGACACATGGGCGGACACGGAGGACATGGGATAGCCGAAGGAAGTCCCATGGTGGATAACTAAGCGCTCAATGGCGTCTGTATTGTCACTGCACCAAATCTGGGGCGCATAGTACAGCATCCCCGCGTCAAACCTTCCGCCGCCGCCGCTGCAGCCCTCTAAGAGCAAATCCGGATACCGCTCCAGCATGGCCTCCATCACTTCGTAAAGCCCCAGCACATACCGGTGGCGCAATTCCCCCTGCCGCTCCCTGGGGAGAAGCACGCTGTATGCCGCTGCCACAGAACGGTTCATATCCCATTTTACATACTGGATGTTGGCAGAATCAAGGATTGCAAACAGCCGTTCCTTAATGTAATCCCGCACATCCTCCCGGCTCATGTCCAGCACAAGCTGGGACCGGCTCCGGATTGGCCTGCGGTCAGGCACTACCATAGCCCAGTCCGGGTGGTTCCGGTATAAGTCGCTGTCCTCGGAAACCATTTCCGGCTCAAACCAAAGGCCGAACTGGAGCCCCATCCCATTAACTTTATCCACTAATTCTTTTAGGGTGCAGCCCAGCTTTTCTTCATTGACATACCAGTCCCCAAGGCCGGAAAAATCATCGTTCCGTTTCCCGAACCAGCCATCGTCAAGAACCAGCATGTCCAGCTCCAATTCCTTTGCTTCCTCTGCAATCTTCAAAAGATTTTCTGCATTAAAATCAAAATAAGTAGCTTCCCAGTTATTGACAAGGATAGGCCTCCTCTTATCCTTCCATCTGCTGCGGATTAAATTCTTCTGGAACCCATTGTGGTAGCAATGGGATAACTGGGACAAGCCCCCGTTGCTGTAAGCCATGGCAACCTCCGGCGCCACAAACCGCTCTCCCGGCTGCAGGCTCCAGGTGAATACGGAATCGTCAATCCCCACCACCAGCCTTGTCTGGTGGAACTGGTCTACCTCCGCATGGAGATGGAACCCCCCGCTGTAAAGGAGGGAAAAGCCATAACATTCCCCCATTTCCTCGCTGGTGGTTTTATCCGCAAGGATGACAAATGGGTTATGCTGGTGGCTGGAAGTCCCACGGGTGCTCCTCAGTTCCGTAACCCCATGGAACAAGGGCACGCGCTCCATTTTCCGTTCCCTGGTATGACGCCCATAGAAATGGATGAAATCCAGGCCGTCATGATCCATGTCCAGGCAGGCAGACAGGACTTTTGACAGCCGTATCTCCTGATCCGTCCTGTTTTCCACAACTGCCGCCCTTGTAATGATGTCGTGCTCCTCAAACACCCCGTAATACAGGTGCAGGTAGAACTCTTCCTGGCTGTCCTTCAAGGTGATTTCCAAGGTGTCTACCGGCTCGTCCTCAGATGCAAACATGGCTGGAAGGCCTTCCAGCCCATATTTCCCATGGTAGGTCCGATAGCTGTCAAAAAACAGCAGGCAGTCCCTGACGCCCGTCCCCAAATCCGCATGCATACAGCTAATCCGGTAATCCCCGCTGCCCCGCACTGGAAATTCCTGCGGCAGAAAATCAAGGGAATAGGTCCTGTCCTCCCTTGCCTCATAGATATTCCCGGAAAATCCCCGGTCCTGCATGGAAATCAAATAGGAATAGTCCGTTTCGTCCGTTTTCTTTCCATAATAAGTGTGCAGGAGGACGCCTTTGCTGTCAGCCTTCATTTGGTAGGTACTGTTTTTTGTCTGGAGGGTAAATACATTGTCTTTGATAATGATTGCCATAGATTAACTGCCTTTCTATACATATAGTAGCTTTGCTTGGTTTTATGAAATTCTTTCCACGCATATAGTATCGCATCCAGGCAGAAAATGTCAACTCCTTATTTCTTATCAGAAAAAGCCCTGATTCCAAACACAGCCTGCACATGCAGGCATCCATACAGGCGCACGCACATGCAGGCTAGGGCGTGTTTGAAAAATCATTCCCGCCATCTGCATCCCCATTTTGTGGGAAGTTTCTGGTTCATTTTATTTTACTGCACCATTTACCACGCCGTTGATAATCTGCTTCTGGCATACAATGTAGAAAATCAGGATTGGCAGCAATGCCAACAGGTAAGATGCAAATGCCAAGTTATAGTTGGTCCCGAACTGTGACTGGAAATTAAGCTGTGCCAGCGGGAGCGTATTCACGTCGCTGCCGGACATAATAACCAGCGGGGTCATAACGTCGTTCCATGTGCTCATGGCAGTCAATACTGCAACGGTTGCATGCATGGGCTTCATATTTGGGAAAATAATTTTCCAATAAGTCTGCCAAATGCTTGCGCCGTCCACGCAGGCTGCTTCTTCCAGAGCCATCGGGATATTTTTCAGATACCCGGAATACAGCATGATGTTCATAGGCATAAAGAACACCACATACAGCACAATAACGCCGAACCTGTTTGCAATCCCAATCTGGGAGGTCTGTTTTACCAAAGGCATCATCAGCACTGCAAAGGGCACGAACATACCGCTTACAATGTAGAAATAAGATACCTTGAAAAATTTCAGTTTTGCCATTTTCCTTCCGATGACATAGCCTGCCAGGGAATGTAACAGAATACAGATAATTACGGTTACGCCGGTGAGCAACAAGCTGTTGCCCAAGGAACGCCAGAAATCCGTTACCCGCATTGCCTCTGCGAAATTGTCAAAACTCCAGCTTGCCGGGAGCCCAAGGGCCCCTGCCACGTCGTTCGTCATTTCCGAGGGCTTCTTAAACGCAATGACTATTGTCATATAAATAGGGAATAATATGGTAAGACAGCCAATTGCTAAAAGTATATTGATGACATTGTTCACGGCTTTGCCGCCAACTGCTCCTTCACTTCCTTTGGTTCCTTTTTTTCCCATTATAACTGCTCCTCCTTACCTCCTAAGAATCTCATTTGCAGGAACGAAATCACTACGATTACTACAAAGAATACAAATGCATTTGCGCTCTGGAACCCAAACTGTCCGCCGCTCATGCCGTTGTTGTAAATCAAGTAGGAAATGGATTCCGTACTCTGGGACGGGCCGCCCTTTGTCAAGGACATAATCTGGTCGAATACCATCAGTGCATTTTTCATGCAAAGCACTAAGTTGATGCTGAAGAAAGGAAGAATCAATGGGAAGGTAAGGTTCCAGAATTTCTTCCACCCAGTTACGCCGTCGATCATCCCCGCTTCATAAACCTCTGCCGGGACTGTCTGCAGCCCTGATATGTAAATAATCGTATTCATTGCAATCCCTTGCCATGCCCCTACAATCACAATGGCAATCCAAGCGGTCTTGGTGTCTGCAAGCATACTGTTTTGGAGAAACCCGATCCCGGTTGCTTCCCCGACTGCCGGAAGGATGTATGTAAATACAAAGCTGAAAATATAACCTACAACCAATCCTCCCAATATATTCGGTACAAAATATATTCCTCGTAACGCACTTTTTCCCCGTATTTCCCGGTTTAACCCTAAAGCAAGGATTAAACTGATAAGATTAACTGCAATAGTCATCACTACTGCGTATTTAAATGTAAACAGATAAGATTTCCCTACGCGCAGGTCTGTAATCAAATCTTTGAAGTTCCGAAGCCCTACTATGTCAAAGTCACCGTACCCTTTGTAATTGGTAAGGCCATAGTAAAAGCCTTTTAAAAGCGGAAGGGTATTGAAGCAAAAGAACAGGATAAGCACAGGAATCAGCATCCCAAGAAAAACCTTATCGTTTTTGGTCCATAATTTATCTCTCTTTCCTTCATTTCCCATGGTCTATTCCCCCTTTTCCTGATATTTTTGCACTTTGCTGATGATGTCTTTGTTGTACCTCACCCATTCTTTGTCAAATCTGGTAAGGAAGGTGTCCAGTGCATTGCTGCTGTCGTCAAACAGGTATGTCTGGATCATGGCGTCCACTGCCATTTCATTTGGATAATGGTGATCCTGGTAATCCGCAACGATCCCATTTTCTATGTATTCCTTCATGCCGTCCAGTTCTGGAGCAATCTCAAAATCACCTTTCTTACACGGTACTGCACTCTGGTCGTCCAGATAAGACTGGACATTCTCGTCTTCCAACAGAAATCTTAATACTTCATAAGCCTCTTCTTTGTGTTCACAGTCTTCCATTATGCAGAACATCAAGTCATTACCGGAGTTCAGGATGTTTTCCTCTGCAACGCTGCTTGCCGGGAATACAAAAGAGTCAATGTTCATATCCGGGTTTACGGATTTAATCTGGGGGATTGCATAGTTCCCGATCACATACATGGCTGACTGCTCCCTTGCAAAAGCGGTACATGCATCGTTATAGCTGTATGCCACTGGGTTAGGCTGCCCATATTTCAGAAGTTCCTTATCCTTCACTGCAATTTCCTTATAAGCTTCTGAGAATGTGGCGTTGCCGCTGTTTACCTGATATGCAATGTCCGTCCCGCACAGGTTTACTGCAATTGCGTTCCATGGAGCAAGGCAGGTCCATGTGTCTTTATACCCAAAGTACAGCGGCTGTATGCCTTCTGCTGCAATGGTTTCGCAAAGCTGGTTGAACTCCTCCCATGTAGTTGGGATTTGCCACCCATGTTCCTCAAACATATCCCGGTTGTAAAGGACGCCTGCCGCATTTGCCATATATGGCACTGCGTATACGCCTTCCTGAGGGACATACTCCAAATCCTTATTGGTGGCAAGATAATTTTCCTTGATGTCGGATAACCCGTCAAAATCCGAAATATCCATCAGCATCTTGGCATCCAGGAAGTTGGAATAGTTGATGTCGCCGCCGATTCCGATGATGTCTGGGTTGTTTTCCCGGATAAACCTTGTTTTCAGGATTACCATGGCATCATTTGGGGAATCAATCACCAACTTAATGTTGTCGTGGGTCTGGTTGAATTTTTCTTCCAAAGCTTCAAATACGTCCACTGCCTCCGGTTTGTAGTGGACAAGTTCAATCACAACCTTTCCGTCCGCATCATCCTTGCTGCCGCAGCCGCCAAGCAGAAGCCCTAAGACAGTTGCCATAGCAAGGAATAACGCCAATACTCTTTTCTTTTTCTTTGCCATTTTTAACCTCCTCGTCTTTTTAAACAAATTTTCTGTTGGAACCTTGCTCTTTGCATTGCTAATTTTATTTTGTTATGTTTTGTTTTGCAATATATTATGTGCATAACCAATTTTTTATACAAATTTTATAAATATTTTATGTATATTTTATACAAAAAAATTGGCAGCGGAACTTAGCTGTCCGCTGCCTGCCTTCTTTTCTTCTGCATTTTTGGGTATATTCACGAATTTGCCGCTGTCTTCGGCGTATATACATATCTTTTTTACCCTTACCGCGTTTGGATGCGAAAGGGTTTCCGGTGTTCTGCCGGGGCAAGTTATGTGCCCGCAGCTTTTTTTCTGTTACGGCAGGCTTATTAGCTTTCCATCATGCATAACCTTATGGTGCTAATTAATATTCCTTATGCTTTCCCGCACAATCAGCTCCACCGGCAGCTTAAAGGATTTTGCGATAATTTCCTCCCCCTTAATCCGCTGCATCAGGAGTTTCACGGCCTCCTCGCCCTTTTCCTTCACCGACTGGCGGACGGTGGTAAGCATGGGCCTGCTAAGGCGGGCATAAATGTTGTCATCAAACCCCGCCACGGAAATATCATCCGGCACCTTAAGCCCTTCCCCAAAGAAAATGCTGATGGCTTCATTTGCCAGTAAATCTGACACTACAAAAACTGCCGTATACCCTTCCTCCTTTGCCTTAAGGGCAAAATTGCGCAATGCTTCCCGCCTTAGGTTCCTCCCTGCCGGCAGGTAATAATAATTCTTGTTGTCATAAGCAATGCCATAACCCTCCAGGGCATCGCAATATCCCCGGAACCGCTCATAGGTGCTGGACACCGGGTTTTTCTTATCGCAGAAAAAAGCAATTTTCCGGTGCCCTTCCTTTAACATGAATTCCGTAATCTGTTTTCCTCCCTCATAATCTGCAATCCCTACGTTGTCGTACTCCCCTTCCCCGCAATCCACAAATACCAGGGGCTTCCCTACCCTCTGGGCAAACTCCTGGCATTCCCAGGGGTCAAACCCAATCACAATCCCGCCTTCAATATTGCGGGCCTGTAGTTTCTGGAAAATATCCTGCTCATCTTTTGGGACGCTGCAGACTGGATATCTGCCGTATTCCTGCAATTTCATGCAGATGGAATTCAAAAGTTCGGCGCAGAAGGGGTCTGCAATGACGCTTTCTTTATACCTCAGGCAGAAATCCACCGATATTAATTTCAATGCCTTTCCGTACTCTTCCTGATGGACGGTTTTCTCAAACCCGTACTGCACCAGTGCCTGCTCTATTCTCTGCCTTGTGGCAGAGGACATTTTTTCAGTATGCCCATTCACAACGTTTGACACCGTTGTAGGGCTGATACCTAATATCGACGCAACTTCTTTAATTGTAATCATAAGCACTCCCTGACTTTGCTGTTCTGCTGGATTTCTATCTCTTGTTGACGGTTATTGCTGGCTTAATTCACTCAATTATTCTCTTTTGTTGCATAGCCGCCCCATGCATGGATGGACGGGAACCCCCGCTTTCCCATACATGGGCTGGCTAACTTGTCATAGTCCTGTTCCGAAATTAATTCCTTCCAAATGCACAGGCTTTTCGGCCTTGCCATTATCCTGCCTGGGATTACTGGTTCCCATGGACAATCTTCCACACATCGTCTGGTTCCGGCATGGAGCGGATGGCGCCCTTCTTGGTGGTTACCAGATAAGCCGCCGCATTGGCAAAGGAAAGCATATTTTCCAAATCTTCTTTTTTCAGGCTGTCAATGTCCCTGTCTAACAGGCCATTTAAGATGCTGCCGCAGAACGTGTCCCCTGCCCCTGTCGTTTCAATGGTCCCGCCCAGCTTATAGCTTGGCTTATAGACCACCAAATCTTTATAAAACGCATAGCTGCCCTCTGCCCCTGCCGTTACCTGGAACAGTTTCACCGGGAATTTCCCCCGGAGGATAGCAGCCCCTTTCTCAATGTCCTTCTCCCCTGTAAGGAATTCCACTTCCTCCTCGGAAATCTTGCACACGTCGCATTTGCCCAGGCCATATTCCATTTTCTCTTTTGCAACGCTTAAGTCTTTCCAAAGTGGGATCCTTAAATTCGGGTCAAAGGAAACCAGCACCCCGTTTTCTTTTGCAATATTTACCGCTTTCTCCGTGGCCCTGCACACGCCCTCATGGGTCATGGATAAGGTGCCGAAATGGAAAATCCGGCTGTTTTTCACCTGTTCCCCGTCTACTTCATCTTCTGAAAGCATCATGTCTGCCCCGGGGTTCCGGTAAAATGCAAAATCCCGGTCGCCATTTTCAAAGGTTTTTACAAAAGCAAGTGTAGTCTTTACCTCGTCGTCAAAGCAAAGGCCGTCCCTGCCGATCTTTAAGTCTGCCAACGTGTCCCGCAGCAGGTATCCAAACTGGTCTTTCCCTACCTTGCCGATAAAGTTGGTAGACCGGCCGCACTTATTCAGCAGGGCAAGCACATTGCAGGGCGCCCCGCCCGGGTTTGCTTCCAGCAGGGAATTTCCCTGGGCAGATTCCCCCGTATACGTAAAATCAATCAGCAGTTCCCCCAATGCAGTTACATCATACTTCGCCATTTCTTATCTTCCTCCTATCCTTCTGGTACATCTATATGCCTTTGGGCAGCGTGCCCCTAGCAGGCGCTTTACATGCGCTCAGGAGCTTCAAACCCCAGTACGCCAATGCATAGCTCCAATGCTTTCTTTGTAAGCCCTAATAACTTAATATAGCCTGCCTGCACCATTTCATCCTGCTCCCCTATGATTTTTGTTTCATGGTAAAAATGGTTGAAGGCATTTGCAAGGTCATAAATATAGGCGCACACCTTATGGGGCGCTTTTTCTTCAAATGCAGTTTCCATCATGCCGTTGAATTTGCTGATTTCCAGCATCAGCGCTTTTTCGCTGTCCGTATGTGCCGGCAGAATCTCCGCCTGTGGGGGCAGCTCCCGCTGCGCCTGGTATTTTTTCAAAATGGATTTGATGCGCACAATGGTGTATAAAATGTAAGGGCCGGTATTCCCCTCAAAAGAGGTAAACCGCTCAATGTCAAACATATAATCCTTGGAGGCCTGGTTGGATAAATCCCCGTATTTGATGGCGGAAAGCCCCACCACCTTGGCGGTTTCCCGGCCTTCTTCCTCGTCCACCGTGTGGTTGTCCGAAATCTTTTTGTACATCTCCTCTTGGATGCCGGACACTAAGTACTCCAGCCGCATGACGCCCCCTTCCCTTGTCTTGAAGGGCTTGCCGTCCTTCCCGTTCATGGTGCCAAAGCCCAAAAACGTCAGCTTGGTTTCCGGGCCTACCAGGCCGGTTTTCCTTGCGCAGCGGAACACTTGGGTGAAATACAGCTCCTGCCGCTTGTCTACCACGTAAATGATTTCGTCAGGATGGTAGTCCTCCATGCGCCAGACAATGGTAGCAAGGTCTGTGGTATTGTAAAGGGACGCCCCGTCTGATTTTAAAATCATGCAGGGAGGGATTTCCTTGGTATCCCCCTCCTCCTTCACATCCACCACCAGCGCCCCTTCGCTGATATAGGCAAACCCATCCTGTTTCATCTTCTCCACCATGGCGGGGATGTAAGGCTGTGCATCGGATTCCCCTTTCCACAGCTCAAAGGACACGTTCAGGTTTTCGTAATTGCGTTTCAGGTCGCTGACAGACACATCTAAAATATGCCCAAGCAGGGCTTGGTAGCCCCTCCTGCCATGCTGCAGTTCATATGTCGCCTCCATGGCGGCTTCTTTGTATGCTTCGTCTTCTTTGGATTTCCCGCTGGCCGCAGGGTAGATTTCTTCCAGTTCTGAAATGGTAAAGGGCGGCTCCTTGGGATATTCCCCTCCGTAATTTTCCTCAAAATACACAAGTCCCGGCTTCCGTTCCTTTAACTCCGTGATAATCAGTCCCATCTGCAGGCCCCAGTCCCCCAGATGCACGTCGCCAACCATATTGTGGCCCATGAATTTCCCAATCCGTTTAATGCTCTCCCCGATAATGGCAGAACGCAGGTGGCCGACATGCAAAGGCTTTGCCACGTTTGGCCCGCCGTAATCTATCAGGACCGTCTTTGGGCTGCCGGTTTTCCCGCAGCCTAACCGCTCCCCGTCTGCTTCCATCTGCCGCAGGTAGCCCGCCAGATAATCCGGGCTTAAGGATAAATTCAAAAATCCCGGCTTTACCGCCTCTGCCTTGGCAAATATGCTGTTTTTCTGCAAAACGGACGCTACCTTGTCCGCAATCTGGAACGGGGCGCACTTATAGGCCTTTGCTGCCGCCATTGCCCCGTTGCACTGGTACTCGCAGAGATCCGGGCGGTTGGACAAAGTCACCTTGCCATACGTGCCATCATATCCGCTGGCCTCCATGGCTGCCATAACCTCTCTGCTGATAATGTCTAACATTTTCTCCATTGTTCTCTCCTGTTGTCCTGCAACCCGGACTGGCATGCCATTGCCCTTTTCCTTTTGGCAATCCGGCATGGGATGGCATGGTTTCTATTTCCGCAGCCTGTCCTGATTGCGTACTGCACTACTTCCTATTTATAATAGCAAAAAGCAGGCATATTGTCACCCACTTTTTGCTAATTTTGCCCATTTTTTTGATACTTTTCTCCTAAAACATGCCTGAAAATTGCTATTTGGGGCCCATGGTGCTTCCTGCATCCTATGGGACGCACTGCCTGTTCCCAAACCGGACTTCGCAGTCCTTCCGGTAAAAGGCCACGCCATAGCAGTCTATTTTTTTATACCCTTCCGCCTGCAGCTCCTCCATATACTTCTTATCATAAATTTGCTGCAGGGCTTTTTCCGCGTCTTCCTCCAGGCTGTCAATGGAACCGGAAACTTTCAGTTCCAGAATAAATGACCTGCCCCGCAGCGAAGGGCTCTTTACCATAATGTCCGAACGCCCGTTTCCAGATTCCCGGTTGGACTTTACGGTATAATTTTCGCTTTGGCTTAAGATTCCAGCCAGAAAACCATGGTAAAAGTTTTCTGCACTGTCGTAGAAGCTTATGGTATGGAAAAGCTGCCCTGTGAGGATCTCCCCCATGCGCACTGCGTCCCCTTCCTCCATGGCGCGGTACAGGCTGTGGAAATTTTCTTTCTTAATCCGGTCCTTCAGCAGGCCCATAATCGTGGACTGGTAAATAGTCTTAACCTCAATGTTTGGGATCCGTGCGCGCAGGCAGACCGTGGACTCCTTGAAGTATTCGCTCTCCTTTGTCAGATATCCCGTAAAGTACAGGAAATTCCACAGGTTCTCCCCATTGCTGTGCATGTCCCCGTAAGTGATTTCCCCATGCACCTGGATGTCCAGCGTCCCCCCGTCCAGAAGCCTCTCAATCTGCCCCATTGCTTCCCGGCCTGCCCTTGCAGCCATCTCCCTGATGATATCGTTGGAGCTGGTATTCACCCAATAAGGGCGCGGGAAGGCATTGCCGTCCGCCCATAAGTCAGACGTAAAGTTAATGGCGCTCCATGGGTTGTAAACCTCTGTGTCCCCAAAGACATACCCGTCATACCATTCCTTCATGGTGGAGAAACGGCTTCCCACGCCATAATATTCCATCATCTGCAGCACTTCTGGCCCTGTAAACCCAAAATGCTCGCTGTACTTTTTATCCAAGACGGAAACAATTTTGAGATGGTTCAGCCCTGTAAAAATGCTCTCCCTGGAAATCCGCAGACATCCCGTAAGCACTGCAAACTGCAGGTAATCGTTTGTCTTTAATACAGACTCAAACAGCGACCGGATAAAATCCACCATTTTATCATAAAATCCCCGGAAATATGCATTTTCCAAGGGGACGTCATATTCATCCAGTAAGATAACGGTATTCTTCCCTGTCACCTGGTACATACATCGGCTAAACAGCAGCAGGGAATTGCGGATTTCTTTTTCCTCTGCCCGCTCCTCTGCAATGGAAAGGTAGCCCTCATAGTCCTTCATGGCAAGCTTTGCCTTCCCTTGTTCCACAACGCCCCTGTGCCTTTCAAATTCAACTGCAATCCCTTTTTGTATCATATAATAGGCAGTTTCGAAATCCTCCTGCTTCGCGGACTTTAATGTCAGGTTCATCACTGGGAACTGCCCCATGAAACGGGTGTAGCTTTCCCCTTCCTCCATAATTTTCAGGCCTTGGAACAGGCTTTTGTTCTGCGCATTTTTTCCTGCATCCCCAGTATCCTCAAAAAAATACCGGAGCATGCTTAAGTTCAGGGTTTTCCCAAAACGCCTTGGGCGGGTGAAGAGGTTCACCTTCCCCTTTAATTCCAGCAGCTCTTTGATAAATAATGTTTTATCTACATAATAATAGCCATTCGTGCGCATATCTTCAAAGTTTTCTATTCCGACTGGCAATGCCTTTTTCACGGCTGCACCTCCATTTCTGCTGTTTCCTTCCGTTCTTCCAAATTATTATACCAAAATACCATAGGATAAGCACGGATGGAAGCGGAACATAGCCACCACTCCTGCGCCGTTACAAATACGCCCGCCCAACTAAAAAAGGCAGACCGTATCCGTCTGCCTTAATAATCATTACAACTCATGCCCGGAAACACTGTATATGGTTAGGCAGGCAAACCCAGATGCAAGAATATCCTGGACAGACATCCCCTCCCTGATTTCCTTTAACGTCTTTTCAATATCCTTCATTTCCTTTCCTCGCTTTTTCTTTCGTAATCAATGTTTGGATGAGCCAATTTTGAAAAGGCATATGGATCATCCCCATTTTAAACATGTGCCGAATCCTTGGCATATGCTTCATAAAGTTTCTCTGCTTCTGCCCCATTAAGCCCAAATTCTTCACTTGTATCTGCTATAATCTGCTCTCTCCCTACCCCATATTTAATAGCTGTTTTGATAGCAGCTTTAACTGTGGCTTTTTTTGCCACCTCATTTGCATATTCTTCCACTGCTCGGCACATCGCTTCCCGCCCTCCTTTTTCTTCCTTAAAATGCCTTACGCCTTCTGCAAGCTCCTGATAATAGATGTCTTCTGCATTTTTGCAGGAAAAATCCTGCATCAGCCTTCCGACCGCGTCATTGCCCCTGTAGCTTCCATTCACATATAGGATATATGACCCATCCTGAAACGCCCTGCCAAGTTCTTCCACATGGCGGCCAATGGTGTATGTTGGCAGCCCCTCGCCAAAGTAATCATCTTCTGTAATAAAAATGATATAAGATTCCCGCAGCTCCCTAAATTCCTGTCCCGCTTTCAGCATACGGCTATCCACCATGCTGCTGTGGAACCTTGCGCGCCGTTCATCTGCGCCTGCACGGTTTCTTTGCACTTCCACATTAAAAAATTTTCCTGCATTGTCCTTGGCTAATATGTCAAGCCGGATATTCCGGCCTTCTACCAACGGGTTTTCCAGTTCCTTTTGCCCAACCACACTGACAACCCTTATGTCCTCCCGGTTCAGTATAACAGTTAAAAGCAATTCTGCCGCCGGGATATTACTGTCAAATACCAATGACATCAAGTCATCATCAAATAATGTAAGGCCATCCACTATTTTTTCTATACTGCTGGAATCCTGTTCAATTACTCCCACATCCATGTCCTACTATCACTCCATCCCTAGGAGATTCCATGCCTGTCTGCAGTTCAGGCATATGTTTTGTTCCTATATCTACTTTCTGTTATTCTATTTTATCAAAGTTTTCCTGATTATGCTATATCCTTTACAGGAAACCCTATTGTGTAAAGAACAAACACACCCCTTCACTTAAGCCCCGCCGAAATACTCCCCATCAGTTCCCAAGCCGCATCCCTCTCCTTCCGCTGCTCCAGTGTGAGTTCCTCATAAGGGCACAGCATCGGGTGCTGCCTTGCCACATCGTCCCGGGCGGAGCCATAGCCCCAATTATAAAAAATATAAAACCGAAGCCACCGCATATGGTCCAGCTTTCGGTATGTTTCCCTCATGCCTTCCAAATGCTTTGTCTTGCAATATTGGAAATATGCACGCTGCACCGAGGATGAAGACAGTTCCGTAATGGTTTCATCCCCCAGAAGAATCCTTGTCTTCATCAGAAGGTGGTCTGCCGCCGCAATTTTGGACTGTTGGTGCAGATCATCCAATTCATCCCAGCTAAGGGTCGGATAAGAAACAGACTTACGGAAAATCTCATTAATCGTAATAGCCGCTTTGTTCAGCCCCGTGCGGATAATCTGTTTTGACGTATAAATATCCTCATTCGTGCCAAAACAAGAAATCCCCGGTGCTTTCCAGCTGCTGCGCAGGTCAACGCGCCCGGTGGCCTTATAATATTTATTCAATTTCCAGAAAATGCGCCAGCCGCTTTGCTCGTCATCCTCACAGATAATAATACGGTTCGCCTGTTCCAGAATAGAATGGCTCTCTGCCCAAGTCCCCTTATGGAAAATCAGGGAATCCCTTTCCTTAGATTCTTCATTCAGGGAAAAGAGCTCGCCCAGACGGTAATGCACCGCAAGGAACTCTGCAGCATCGCCAAAAACATGGTACGCCACATGCTGTTCCACGGAAATAATATTCGTTAAGATTGCCCGTTCCAAAATACTGCGGCCATAATTCCCAAACCCAATCAGCACAATTGTATTTTCCCTCCTGCGGAGCGGCTTGGAACGCCAATACTGCCGTGCGCAGCATTCATAGCTATGGAAAAAATTGATATTCCCAGAAAGCTTATCCTGCCCATATGTAGTCCTCGCATAAACCTCTACCGGCAGTTCATGTAAATTCCCTGCCCGCCTGTTCACGCCGATGTCATTTTCCTTCATCAGGAACACCTTGCATTTTGTGCCAATATTCTTCTTTTTTGCCACAATCTTATCCAAGGAAACCGTTAAATACATGCAGGGAAAATTAGGGTCTTCCCCTTGGCTGTTTCTTTTCTCCCCAAAAATAATCAGGGCTTTCGGGTCTTCCTTGACAATATTGGCAGCCAGCGCGTTGGATTCCGCTCCGCAGTCTGCAAAATAATACCAGTTCTTCCGCTTCTGCAGGCTGAGCATAAGGACAGGCATCCCCTCGCTGGTTACAAAGGATATGACAGCCCCAAACATTGTCACCATAATTCCGGCGGACAGCAGAAGGAATACGAACCCTACTGCATGTCCCAGCGGGGTCACCGGGACCAGGTCGCCATACCCCACTGTCGTCAATGTCACTAAGGAATACCAGAAGGCATCCCCAAATGTCTGTATCGCTGCATTGCTGCTTGCGGATTCTGAATAAAAAAGGATGGTTAACAGGCCCAGATACACCACTGCCACCGCGATAATAAAGCACAGGTAAATTTTCTTCCTCACCTTCATCTGACTTACCATCTCCTCCGTATCCCATTATAGCAAAAGTGTACACTTTGTCAATTGTGTACACTTTTGAGTTTCCCTATTTTTATAATAGCCGACATCGTAGTGCCAAAAGGCCCTGCTGCTTACAGCGGAGGTATCCGGCTCTGCTGGCCTATTCTGTTTTTATGCAAAAAAATTCTCTGCCAGGGTAAACGTCCCGACCGTACCCACGCTCCCTGTCATGTAAATCGTCCCGTCTTCCTGTATCTCAATGGCTAAATCGCCCCCCTGCATATGCACGGTAACATTCCCATCCACAAGCCCCATCCGTTTTGCCGCCGCTGCCGCTGCGCAGGCTCCAGTGCCGGACGCCAGCGTATACCCTGCGCCCCGTTCATAGATTTCAATGGCAATGTTTTCCCTGTCAATGACTTTGCAAATCTGCATATTGGTCCGGTTCGGGAAATAGGGCGCGCCTTCCACATAAGGCCCCAATGCACGGGCTTTCTGGGGCGTTACCTCCTCCATCATAATCACGCAGTTCGGGTTCCCCACAGAAAGGCAGGTAGTGTTGTAGTCATTGTCATGGAACCTTAAATGGGCGTTTACAACCTCCCCTTCCAGCCCTGACAGGGGAAGCCCCTCGCCTGCATAAATTGGCTTGCCCATATTTGCCCGGACCATGCTCCCATCCCCTTTTACAAACTCTGCTTCCACATCCCCTGCCAGGGTGCTCATGGTACAGGTATCCCCATCCACATATCCCTCGTCCAGCAGGTACTTTGCAAAAATCCGTACCCCATTCCCGCTCTTTTCTGCCTCAGAACCGTCCGGGTTAAAAATCCGCACCTTTATTTTCCCATCCTCCATGATAGGTCCATACAGCAGGCCGTCCGCGCCTACCCCAAAATTCCTCCTGCACAGCATTTCAATATTCCTTGTCTGCAGCGCAAACTCATTTTTGTTTGGGTCCAGCACCAAATAATCATTTCCAAGCCCATGGTATTTCTTCATTGTAATGCAATCCATAATCCACGCTTCCTTTCTTCTTTCAAATCCATTCCTAGAGCGTGTTTGAAAATTCATTCCCACAATTTTCAAACACGCTCTAGCCCTTTTTATTCTATACCCTTATTCTATTCCATTCTTTTTGCATATAACACCAAATAAACTGCTTGAAATATTGTAAAAAGTGCTGTATAATCTGCTTAAATGAGAAATCTGGGACATATTTTGGAAATGGTTCCGTTTTGCACAAGGAGGGATAACTTTGGCTCACACACTTGAAAGTAAAGAAAAACAGGCCGGATACCTGCACCAGAATTTCCGCCTGTTCCATTTAAAAGATAAGAAAAACCAAGAATTTGAATTCCATTACCACGATTTCAATAAAATCATTATATTCCTGTCCGGAAACGCCACCTACCTGGTGGAGGGGAAAGCCTACGACCTAAAACCCTGGGATATCCTCCTTGTCAACAACCATGATATCCATAAGCCCGTCATTGACCCCAGCGTCCCCTATGAGCGGGTTGTCATCTGGCTGCAGCCGGACTTTATCAAAGAGCAGAAAGACCGTTCCTGCGACCTGTCCCAGTGCTTTACCACAGCCAATGAAAAAAGGTTCAGCCTGATACGGCTAAAGCCCCAGCTGCAGGCAGAAATCCAGACTATCCTGCAGCAGCTTGAGTCCTCCCTTGCCAGTGAGGAATTTGGGCATGAAGCCTTAAGCCAGGCATATTTCCTGCAGCTTATGGTCTATATTAACCGGGTGTTCCTGCCGGAATCCTGCCCGCAGGAACACGCTCCCTCCCAGCACGGCAGCCAGATTGCAGACATTTTGGCTTACATCAACCTGAACTTGGACAAGGACTTATCCAACGAATCCTTGTCCCAGCAATTTTATGTAAGCAAATATTACCTGATGCACAAATTCAAGGAGCACACTGGCTACACCCTCCATGCCTATGTGCAGCAAAAACGCCTGCTGCACGCCAAAGACTTAATCCAGGAGGACATACCTGTGCTGAAAGCAGCTTCCATGTGCGGTTTTTCCGACTATTCCACTTTCCTGCGGGCATTCCGCAAATTTTATGGCATCTCCCCAAAGGCTTTCCACACCTCTGGCTGCAAAGCCCCAGCCCTCCCAGAAGATGGGGAACCCTGAGGGTTCTCCATCTTCTGGGAGGGCTGCCTATTGGCGGATATAAATCCCCTGCTGTTCGATGAAATCTTCCAGTGCAGCTTGTGCGTCCTGCGCCCAAGTTTCACTCAGCAGGGTATCCCCTTCCGCCTTTTCTTCCTCGAAAGGAGAGCCTGCCTTTCCTTCTGCTGCTTCTTTTTTCTCCTCCATCTGCACCTCTCCTTTTCGTTTTCTGCAAATTTCCCATACCTATCTAACCAACACCATGATGCGCTTTTTGGGGATACAAACAATTTAGGATAGCAGTTCCTCCGGCTAGCCTATGCTTCTTCCATCGGGAGGTTTTCTTCTGCCCCTAATCCATCATTTTCCTCTGCCATCTCTTGGCTGCCTTCCCCATCTGCAGCCCCTTCCGGCAAAGCATCTGCTTCAGCGCCCGTTTCTGCCATGGCTCCATCTGTTGGATCCCCTTCCGGTACAGATACCTCCACCGGCTGAACTTCCTGAACCATCCCACCAAAGCTGGAAGATATAATATCTTGGAGCTGCTTGCTCTTTTCACTTAAAATCGCCTCCACCCTTTCCTGTGTCACTTCATTCATGGGTCTTTTCCCAGTGGCGTCCATGCCAGTTTCCAACTGCTTTTTCAGCATTTCCTGCTCTGCCAAAAGCCGTTCCACCACCATTGCCTGTTTCTTATTGGCGTCCTCTTTCAGCTGTTTGACAAGCTGCTCTGCCTTTTCCCTATTCTGCCTGTGCTGCTCGTCCAATTCCTCCTGTTTCTTCCTGTCCAGCTCCGCTTGGCTGGTGTAAATAATATTCCTGCGTTTTACAATCCGTCCCGCAACCCACTCTCTCTCATTTCTCTTATCAATTGCATCTTTCATCGCCATCTGCTCCCAACAAACTAGATTCCGTCAGGGCGCTGCATTTGCTGCCCCACGCTGCAAATATCATACCATAACTGCTTTGCCTTGGGCGGTATAATATCTTTCGATCATTATACCACGAAAATTTCATGAATAAAAGTGGCAAATTAAGCACATTCTTTTAATACACAAATCCTGTGCCGGCTGCCCACGCCAGCCTGCACAGCGACAATATGGCTGCTGCGCCTTCCCACGGCGGCAGCCGAAAGTTTCCGGAGGTAAGGCCATGGCTGCATACAAAGTAGAAATCTGCGGGGTCAACACCGCAAAGCTCCCTGTATTGAAAGAAGAAGAAAAAAGCGACTTGTTTTCCCGCATCAAGGCAGGGGACCAAGACGCCCGGGAGGCTTACATCAAGGGAAATCTCCGCCTTGTCCTAAGCGTTATCAAGCGGTTTTCCAACAGCAATGAAAATGTGGACGATTTATTCCAGATTGGGTGCATTGGGCTGATTAAGTCCATTGACAATTTCAACCCCGATATTGGCGTGAAATTTTCAACTTATGCAGTCCCTATGATTATCGGCGAAATCAGGCGGTACCTGCGGGACAACAACTCCATCCGGGTCAGCCGCTCCCTGCGGGACACAGCCTATAAGGCCATCCACGCCAAGGAGCTGCTTTCCAAAGAGCTCTCCCGCGAACCTACCATTGACGACATTGCAAAAGAAACCGGCATCCCCAAGGAAGATATCGTATTTGCCCTGGATGCCATCCAATGCCCCGTCAGCCTTTACGACCCAGTCTACACAGACGGCGGCGACACCCTCTATGTGATGGACCAAATCAGCGACAAAAAGAACAAGGAAGAAACCTGGGTGGAAGAACTTTCCCTAAGCGATGCCATGAAGCGGCTGAACGAACGGGAAAATTACATTATCAAGCTGCGCTTCTTCGAGGGCAAGACCCAGATGGAAGTAGCGGAAGAAATCCATATCTCCCAGGCCCAAGTCAGCAGGCTGGAAAAATCCGCCTTAAAAAATATGAAAAATTACCTGTCCCTTACTCCCACTTGTCGCAGAGAGAATTAATCTGGTCTGCAAATTTCCCAAGTTCTTTATTGGGCCTCCCTTCCGATTTGCGGACCACGGACAAGAGCCGTTCCCCAGCCGCCAGAAGCCTTGCAAATACATTGGAAACTGCACGGGAATCCTTCGCCTTCTTGGACTTCCGCTCCCGGCTCCCCTGGGCAATGCAGGCGTTTAATCCCAAATCGTAAACATCCCCGCTGTAAGGCGCCGATGCCGCAATGCCCGTTTCTTTTTCCAAAAGCGACGCAAAGGTATCGCAGACGCTGTCCTCCCCATGGACTACAAAGAACCTCTTTGGGGTTTCCCCAAACGCCTTGGCCCATTCCAGCAGGCGCTGCTGGTCCGCATGGCCGCTGATTCCCGCCAGGTTCAGGATTTTCGCATGGACTTCAATGGTTTCCCCAAAGAGCCGGACTTCCTTTGCCCCGGAAAGCAGCAGGTTCCCAAGGGTCCCTGGCACCTGGTAGCCCACGAACAGAATCGTGGAATCTTTCCGCCAAAGGTTATGTTTTAAATGGTGGCGGATACGGCCAGCTTCGCACATGCCGGAAGCAGAAATAATGACAATGGGCTTCTCAATGAAATTTATCATTTTGGACTCGTCGCTGGTGACAGATACCTTAAGCCCCGGGAAACTGATAGGGTTCTTCCCCTTGCGCACCAGCTCCAGCGCTTCCTCATCAAAGCATTCCTTTACATTTTTATGGAAAATATTGGTGGCTTCCACTGCCAGCGGGCTGTCGATATAGACTTCAAAGCCTTCAAATTCCGGCAGCATGCCTTCCGTCTTGATTTTCCGTAAAAAATAAAGCATTTCCTGCGTCCTGCCTACGGAAAAGGCAGGGATTACCAGATTCCCCCCACGCCGGAAGGTATCCCTGCACACGGCTGCCAGCTCTTTCGCATAATCCGGCGGGTCCTGGTGCAGCCGGTCCCCATAGGTGGATTCCATAATGACATAATCCGCCTCCCGGATGTACTGGGGATTGCGGATTAATGGCTTGTTGCCGTGCCCGATATCCCCGGAAAACACCAGCTTCACCTGCTGTTCCCCTTCCGTGCCCCAGACCTCAATGCTGGACGAACCAAGCAGATGCCCCGCATCGGTAAACCGGATGGTAATCTCTGGGCACAGGGTAATGATTTCCCCATATTCGCATGGGATAAAATGCTCCAGCACCCCTACGGCATCGTCCATGTTGTACATGGGTTCCACAAGGGGCCTGCCGGCACGCCTTGCCTTCCGGTTCTTCCATTCCGCTTCGGACATCTGGATATGGGCGGAATCCTTCAGCATAATATTGCACAGCTCCGTAGTTGCCCGGGTAGCATAGATTTTCCCCCGGAACCCATGGCTGTAGAGAAGGGGCAGCAAGCCGGAATGGTCGATATGGGCATGGGTCACAAGCACATAGTCGATATCGGCAGTATTAACCGGGATTTCCTGGTTTTCGTACAGGTCCGGCCCCTGTTCCATGCCGCAGTCTACCAGCAGGTGGATATCACCCATCTGGACGTAATGGCAGCTTCCTGTCACTTCGTGGGCAGCGCCTAAAAATTCTAATTTCAATTTCTCATCTCCTTTGTATCTAAACTTATGGCTTTCAAAACTATTTATGCCTTTCATTCCAGCAAACAGCGGGCCAGGCAGCCGTGCTGGCGCGGATATCTGAAAGGCTTTGCCCCATCTCCCCTTGACACCAATTATACCACACCTATTCAAACTTTACGATTTCTTTTTTCAGCCTTTTCATAATCTTTTTTTCCAAACGGGAAATATAGGACTGGGAAATCCCAAGAAGGTCTGCCACCTCTTTCTGGGTCATTTCTTCCCCCTGGGGGCTGTTCAGGCCGAAGCGAAGCTCCACAATGGTGCGCTCCCGGTCGGAAAGCTTTTCCACTGCCTTTTTCAGGAGGTTTTTCTCCACTTCCGTTTCAATATCCCGGTAAATAATGTCCTCGTCTGTGCCAAGGATATCGGAAAGCAGCAGCTCATTGCCGTCCCAGTCCACGTTCAGGGGCTCGTCGATAGAAACCTCCATCCGGGTCTTGTTGTTCCGCCGCAGGTACATAAGGATTTCATTTTCAATGCACCTGGACGCGTAAGTAGCCAGCTTAATGTTTTTGGTGGGGTTGAAGGTGTTAATGGCTTTAATCAGGCCGATAGTCCCAATGGAAATCAGGTCCTCCACCCCAATGCCCGTATTGTCAAATTTTTTCGCTATGTACACCACCAGCCGCAGGTTATGTTCAATTAAAATGCTCCTCGCCCGTTCCGGTTCCTCCCCGCCCAGCATTTGGATACAGCGGTTCTCCTCCTTTGGCTCCAAAGGCGGCGGCAGGATTTCCGCACCCCCGATATAGTGGATATCCCCTTTTTTCAGGAACAGGAAGTTCCAAAGGCTGGGGATTAATTTTAACTGAAAATGCTGCGGTATCGTGATCTTGATATACATAAACATCCTCCTTCAATTTTCCATGGATTTCCCATTTAATATCACGTCACACCTGCCATCCTGAAACAGCGTTTCCTCTGCCATGCCAAACACCGGCTTTTTCAGGTACAGCGGATGGCCTTCCCGTAAAATGTACATTCCCTCCAGGGTTACCGCCTTTAACAGCCCAGATTCCTGCCCCAGGGAGTGGAATGGGACCAGGCGTACCGGCAGCCCTTCTTTTTCTATCTGTTCCCACAGGATTTGCTTCCTGATAATATGTACCGGGCGGCCGCCCAAAGGGTCCACCAGCAGGTTTCCCGTATCGTAAAAGCCCTTTACAGAAAGATTCCCTTCCCTGGTTACCAGAAGAAGGTCATATATGGTTTCTTTTTCCCTTTTTAAGTATTTCAGCATACGGAAGGGGACTGCAAGAAACAAAGCCGCGCCCAGCAGGCAAAGGAATAGCTGCCCAAGCCCTGCGCCATGCTCCATCCCCCACTCCAGCAGGCCCCCTAACAGGATATATGACAAATACGTTACCGACCACTGTGCCAAAAATGCCTTTTTCCCCCTGCTCCGCCAGCACAGCCATACCATAAGGGGATTTACCAGAAAATGCACGCATAGCTGGTACAAAGTTTCATCTGTAAGCTGGAAAAAAAGGAACATGGAAGCAAGGGTCCCAACCAGGCTGCTGATGCAAATCCTGCCCAGGCGGATGGGCTCCCCCATCACTTTCCCTGCAGCGAAAAGGGCAATGCTGTCCATTGTAAAATTCGTCAGAAACCAAATGTCTGCATATAGTACATATCCCACCTACACCCTCCTTACTTAAGATTCCTGCCGCTCCCCGCCAAAAGCGCTGGCACCATGAACCCATGGCTAAGTTACCCCCGCCCAGCCTATCCCGGGGGACTGCGCGCAGGCTTCTGCTGATAAAGTAAAGTATAAATGGAACATGCAGATTTTTTTGTCAAACCATTGTCCTCTTTTGGGAAAATTCTTTTACAAGAAGTGACAAAAAACAGATGCCAGAAAAACAGAAATGTATGGTGTTTCCACCGCAGTGTAAGGAACAAAGTGGGCTTTCCTATAAAAGAAAACAAGCTGCCGCACCAAGAACAGTACACCAACAGATAGCCTATGCTATATCCTGTATGTACCCTACTTCGTATGGCAGCCTTCCTATGTACCGCTTACTTTTTATTTGATTTCAAAAACTCTGGGATTTTAATATCCCGTTCCGGGATACTGCTCTCCGGCCTTCTTGGCCTTTGGATGCCAAGGGTAGACGCCGTTACCCCAAGGTTGCTGCTTGCCGCAGTATTCTGCCCTGCCCCGGCTGTGCCTGCCCCTGTGCCATATGGGCTTGCCGCCGTGCGCGCCGCAGCCCCAAAAGGCGTAGGCGTGGCCCGTGTTGCCCCTGTCCTTGCCGCAGCGGCTGTGCCTGCCATCCTTGGCGGCGTATTCTGGCTGAACTTCATGCCTGGCATTACTTTCGGGGAAGGGGCGGACTCCCCTAAACCAGTGGCAATCACCGTGATAATCGCTTCATCCGCCATGTTCTCGTCAAACTTAGCGCCGAAGATAATATTTGCATTATCCCCGGCAAGATCCTGCACATAGCTTGCCGCATCGTTGGCGTCCATCAGGGAGATATCCCCGGAAATATTGATAATTACATGGGAAGCGCCAGTGATGGTGGTTTCCAGCAGCGGGCTTGCCACTGCAAGCTTCACTGCTTCTATCGCCTTGTCATCGCCCGTAGCCATGCCAATGCCGATATGGGCAAGGCCCTTGTCCTTCATAACGGTCTGGACGTCCGCAAAGTCCAGGTTAATCAGGGCTGGGACATTAATCAGGTCCGTAATCCCCTGCACCGCCTGCTGCAGCACTTCGTCTGCCTTGCGCAGGGCGTCCGGCATTGTGGTCCTCCTGTCTACAATTTCCAAAAGCTTATCATTTGGGATGACAATTAGGGTATCTACGCTTTCCTTCAGGCGTTCAATCCCCCCAAGGGCATTGACCATGCGGGCCTTTGCTTCGAACTTAAAGGGCTTTGTCACAACGCCTACCGTCAGTATGCCCATTTCCTTGGCAATCCTTGCAACCACCGGTGCTGCCCCTGTCCCGGTGCCGCCTCCCATGCCGCAGGTGACAAATACCATGTCTGCACCCTTGATCTCTGCCGTCAGCTCCTCTACGTTCTCCTCTGCGGCCTTCTGACCAATTTCCGGCTGTGCCCCGGCACCAAGCCCTTTTGTCAGTTTCTCCCCTATCTGTACCAGCGTAGGCGCCTTGCAGAGCGTCAGTGCCTGCTTGTCCGTATTAATCCCAACAAACTCAACACCGCCGATATTTTCTTCAATCATTCTATTCACAGCATTGTTTCCAGCCCCTCCCACACCGATTACGATGATTTTTGCACTGGATTCTGCTTCTGGCGTCATTATTTCAAGCAAGGTTCTTCCTCCTTTTATCTCTATCTGAATATTTTCTTTTTCACTCAATAATCCCAACTTTAAACTCTTATACACTATACTATAATTTTTTAGGGAATTAATCAAGTAAGAATTTATATTTTTGCCCTATTTTTTTCACGGAATCCATCCGCCTGTGCAAAAATAGGCGCAATTCCTGCAAAATCTGCCTGTTAAAACATATCCGGAACATGTTTTCTGTGAAAAGGGAAGCTGAACCATGCTTATCTATCCCGGCTTTTCCAATTGTAATCTTAAATTGTACTCTTATCATGCAGAACATCCAGGGCCTGCGCTTACCCTGCCTTTTCAAAGGTAATATCCGTGGTATTCTCCGTCCAGCTCTCCAGATGGAGGGTGCCCTTCTGCCCTTCCAGGCCGGGCAGCACATGGGACAGCCGCACGACCTTCTCATTTAGGTTCCTGGCCTGTCCGATCAGCACCTTAATCTCACCATACTGCAAGGTGTAATTCCCCTCCTCCCCATATTTCACGTTGTCTGGGACCTGCTCATATTTTTTCAGCATCTGCGTCAGGGACAGCAGGTTTTTCAGGATGTTTTTCCCTTTGATTGGGAGTTTTTCATACAGCACAATCTTTTCAACATCCAGCCCGCTTATCACGGGTATCCCCTCTATGACCTCCGAGGACAGCTCCACCACAAAGCCATCCTTGTCAAAATAAGCGTTCTGCCCAAGGGCGTCAATGTAAACCCGCCCCAGCAGCGCTTTCTCATAGACCTTAATGCTCAATGTATGGGGGGACTCAAGGGATACCTCCATGCTGTCCACAAAGGGCATTTCCGCTGGCTCCACAAATTTATATTTAAAATACACGTACAAGCTGTTCCAGCAGTATTCATCGTCCAAAAGCCAGTCTGCCATGGTTTCGTCCGGATAGTGCTCGTTCCCTGTCACCTTTACCTTTTCCACGGTAAAGACCTTCACTACCACTAAGATTGCGATTGCCAGAAGCAGCGCAAGTATCAGGACTGCCATCCCAATGGCTTTTAAGCGTTTCTTCCGCCTCCGTTTTTCTCTTACCATCGTTTCACCATTCCTTTCCTAGCACAGGCAAGGCACGGATTCCTGCCTTTATTCCTGCCCAAAATGGATCCCTCTGGAAACGCTCAATACCAAACCGATTTCCGCCAGCAAAAACAGCACCGAGGTCCCGCCATAGCTGATAAAAGGCAAGGAAATCCCTGTGTTTGGGATGGTATTCGTTACCACCGCAATATTTAAGATTACCTGTATGGAAATATGGGCAAGGACGCCTGTCACAAGCAATGCCCCATACAGATCCTGGGCGTTGCTGGCAATTACCATAAACCGCCAGATAATGATGACAAACAGCAAAATAACGCTCACTGCCCCAAAGAGCCCCAGTTCCTCGCAGATAATCGAAAAAATCATGTCGTTCTGGGCCTCCGGCACAAACCCCAGCTTCTGCATACTGCCCCCCAGCCCTTTCCCAAACAGGCCGCCGGAGCCTATGGCATAAAGCCCCTGCAGGGTCTGGTACCCTTTTGCAAATTTTTCCGGGTTCCGCCAAATAAGGAGCCGCTCGACACGGTACGAGGCCATCATGATAAAGATAGAGCCAAACAAAACAACGACGCCCCCTGCCACAAAAAACTGTGCATATTTGGGGCTGGCAACAAAGATCATGGAAATGGCTACCCCCATAATGATAATCGCCGTGCTCAAGTTCTCAATTGCCACGACCCCAACCATAGGAAGGATAATTGCAATAATTTTCACTAAGGAGGTGAATTTCCCCATCTGCTTTGGCATTTTGCTGATAATTGTGGCAAGGAACACAATCACTGCCAGCTTTGCAGCCTCCGAAGGCTGGAAGCTGGTGAAGCCTAAGTCCAGCCAGCGTTTCGCCCCATTGGATTCTTCACCGATAAAAAGCACCAGCGTGCACAGCCCAATGCCGCCTATGTATGCAAGAAGCCAGAAATTCTTCCAGACACGGTAGTCTATCCTGGCAACTACTGCCAATACTGCAATCCCCAAAACATCCGCCTGCAGCTGTTTCCTCAAGTAAAAAGCCCCGTCCTTAAACCTTACCTGCCCATTGTAGGAACTGGTGCTGTACAGCATTACCAGCCCAAAGCAAATGAGGAAAAATACAATCATCAATAAGGTATAGTCAAAATAGCGGATATTTTTTTGTCTTTTGCCAGTCCCTTTTTCTCTACCCATATCAGCACTCCTGACTTACATTTACTCTTTTAATGCCCTCGCCAGTTCCTTGAAAATTTCTCCACGCTGTTCATAATTCCGGAACATCCCCCAGCTTGCACAGGCCGGGGACAGCAATATGGCGTCGCCGCTTACTGCGCTGCCATAGCAGGCGTCCACTGCATCCTGTAAGCTGTCCACCAGCAAAATGTCGCTTTCCGGGTATCCAAGCCGGACTGCCGTATCCCTTATTTTCTCCCTTGTAGCCCCTAGCAGGACAAGTTTCTTCACCTTCCCGCCAAAGGCCTGAATCCATTCGTCATACTCCGAATCCTTGTCGTACCCCCCTCCAATCAGCAGCGTGGGCCACTCCATGGCGCGCACTGCCTGGATTGCCGCGTCTGGGTTCGTCCCTTTTGAATCATTGTAAAAACGGACGCCCCGTTTTGTAACCACATACTCTATTCTATGCTCCACCGCCTGAAAAGTAACCAGCGCTTCTTTTATTTTTTCAAAGGGAACCCCCGCTACCTTTGCCATGGCGGCGGCCGCCATCACATTTTCATAATTGTGGTTCCCAATCAGCTTCAGTTCCCGGACATTGCACACGGCAGTTTTCCTGCCTTCCCATGCCCAAATAATGTCCCCATCCTTTAAGTACATGCCTTCCCCAAGCTCCCGCTGGCTGCTGAAAAATACAGCCTTTGCCTTCACCCGGCCGGAAAATTCCCGCAAGGCCGCGTCCTCATAATTTAAAATACAGAACTGCCCAGGCCCTTGGTTGGCCGCTATCTGCTCCTTGGCTTTCTGGTAATTTTCCATCGTATGGTGCCGGTTTAAATGGTCTGGGGTAATATTTAAAATAGCAGATACCTGGGGGCAGAACTTATGCACCGTTTCCAACTGGAAGCTGCTGATTTCCGCCACCGTCACGGAATCCGCCCCCGTGCCTGTTACCATGCTGGTATATGGGATCCCGATGTTCCCCACTACCTTCACGTCAAGGCCTGCATGTTCCATAATGCTCCCCAGCAACGCAGTGGTGGTAGTCTTGCCGTTTGTCCCTGTGACTGCCAGCACACGGCCTTTTTCGAAAGCATAGGCAAGTTCAATCTCCCCCCAGATTTCGATTCCAAGCTCCTGCATCTTAAGGGCCAATGGGATGTCCGTAGGCACCCCCGGGCTGAATACGGCAATGTCATACTCCGCCAAGGTTTCCTCTGGCAATTGGCCCGTCTTAAGCTCCACCTGCCCAAGCATGGGGGATTTCTCCCTGAGTTCCTCCGCCCTGGCTTCCGGGTTCCCGTCATACAGCACAGTTTCCAGCCCCTGGCCTACCAGGAGCTCTGCCGCCGCAATGCCGCTGATCCCAGTCCCCACTACTAAAAATTTTTTTCCATCCAAGTTCAATGTTATCCCTCCTACAGGGCAAGCAGCCCAACCAAGCACAGAATGGCCGTCACAATGGAAAAGACTGCCACTACCTTTGTTTCCGACCATCCGCATAATTCAAAATGATGGTGTATGGGCGCCATGCGGAAAATCCGTTTCCCGCCTGACTTCTTAAAATAAGTTACCTGTATCATAACAGACAGAAGCTCTATCCAATAAACCAACGCCACAATCAGGATAAAGATCGGCATATGGAGGACATAGGCAGTGGAAGCCACAAACCCTCCCAAAGCCAAAGAGCCAGTATCGCCCATAAACACGCTGGCAGGGTATACATTGAACAAAAGGAATCCCAGCAGCGCCCCGACAACTGCGCAGGTCACCGGCTCAATGCCGCTCCCCGTCCCTACTGCAACTGCTGAGAAAAAGGTTGCAATCAATACCGTCACGCTGGAAGCAAGGCCGTCCAGCCCGTCGGTAAAATTTGCCCCGTTGACAGTCCCAAGGATGGCAAGGAACATAACTGGGGCTGCCAGCCAGCCCAAATCCAGGTATATCCCCGTTTCAAAGCCCCCGGTAAAGGGCATCAGCATTTTGGACGCCCCTTCCGTATACCGGGCCATATAGAAAATAAACACGCCTGTCACCACAATCTGCCCCGTCATTTTCTGCCATGGCAGCAGCCCGTCGGAACGGCGCAGCACCACCTTTAAGTAATCGTCCAAAAACCCGATAATGCCAAACCCTACCGTCACAAACAGGATTGGCAGCACCCCCGGGTAATCCTTCATGTAAATCAGTGAAGTTACGATAATGCCAGCCAGTATCATCAGCCCTCCCATGGTAGGCGTCCCTGCTTTCTTTAAGTGGGATTTCAGTTCCTCCCGTTCTGTCTGCCCTACTTTCAGCCTCCGCAGAATCGGGATTACCACCGGCCCTAACAGGGCTGTGATTGCAAAAGCTATCAATACTGGAATTATCACTTTCTGTGCCATTTTTTACACCTCTTTGTCTTTACGGCGTCGCCGCCGTGCCTTTCTTCCACTTTCTCCTGAATACCATTGCCTACTCTGGCTGCCCTTCCTTTTCCTCTTTCTCCGGCGCTGCTTCCTTTTCAATCCCAAGGTAGGGCAGGATGTTGGAAAAGATTTCTTTTACCACAGGGGCCGCTATAGTCCCGCCATAATAAATGCCCTGGGGGTTATTGATAATTAACAGCGCCAGCACCTGCGGGTCGTCGGCTGGTGCAAACCCCAGGAAGGACGAAATATATTTGTTTGCGCTTCTGGGCAGGGTCTGGGAGGTAGCAGTTTTCCCGCCAATGGAAAAGCCCTCAATATAAGCGCGTTTCCCGCTTCCCTCCGACACTACTTTTTCCAATACGCTGCGCAGGGTCTGGGAGGTTTCCGGGCTGACTATCCCTTCCTCCACCTTATACTGCAGCGTTTCCACCAGTTCCCCCTGATCATCCTTTACGGATACCCCAAAATGGGGCGTTATCCGGTTCCCGCCATTAATTAAGGAAGAAACTGTCGTGGCAAGCTGGATGGGCGTAACCTGGAAAGACTGGCCGAACGAAACTGTCGCCAATTCCACTGGTCCCACATTTTCCTTTTTATGCATAATGGTGGAAGCTTCCCCTGGCAAGTCAATCCCTGTCCGGTCCAGCAGCCCAAACTGCTCAAAGTATTTATACATATTGTCTACCCCAAGCCGCAGCCCCAGTTCAATAAACACCGGGTTGCAGGAATTCATAATCCCTTGGGTAAAATCCTCAGAGCCATGCCCCGTCCGCTTATGGCAGTGGATGCGCCTGTCCTCTACCATTTTGTAGCCCGGGCAGAAAAAATGGTCGTTTAAGGACACCACGCCTTCTTCAAAGGACGCTGCCGTGGTAATTGTCTTAAAGACCGAACCGGGCTCATAAGTATCGTTAATGCATGGGTTCCGCCACATCTGGTTTAGTAAGTCCTGTTTCTCCTGTTCTGTTGTTTTGGCTTTTTCCTGCCCATCTTCCCCTGCCGTGCCTTCGCTTTCCCCTTCCTGCTGCCCTGTATCTATCAGCGTAAACGGGTCATTTAAGTCAAATTCCGGCACGTTTACCATGGCAAGGATTTCCCCATTGCTGGGACGCATAATAAGGACGGAAACCCCGTCGGCAGATTTTGCCTCCATCACCTTCTTGGCTGCCTGCTCGCAGTACATTTGGATGTTATAGTCAAGGCTGATATGCAGGTTGTTCCCGTCTACCGGCTCCTGCCGCCGCTCCCCTGCATTTTCAATTTCAACGCCCCTTGCATCCGTAAGGGTGAGGATTTTCCCATTGATGCCTTTTAAATAGTCCTCATAAATGACTTCCAGCCCGATAATCCCCTGGTTGTCGCCCCCGGTAAAGCCAAGCACCCGGGAAGCCAGCGTGCCATAAGGGTAATAACGTTTATAATCCTCATCCACTTTTACGCCGGCCAGCCCATAATTACGGATTCTGTCCCCTACCTCTTTGTCTACATTGGACTTTACCCGCTCAATGGAGCTCACCTTTTCCACCCGTTTGCGTACTGCATCTTCCTCCATCCCAAGCTCTTTCGCCAAAACCCGGATGATTTCCTCCGGTTCCTTGATCTGGCTATGGATTACAGAAATGGTGCAGACGGTACGGTTGGTGGCAAGCACCGTCCCGGTGGAGTCAATGATTTTCCCCCGGGCAGCCTTAATGTCCCGTTCCCTTTCATGCAAATCCTCCGCTTTCTGCCCGTAATATTCCGAGCAGAATACCATCAAATATACCAGCCTTCCCGCTAAAAAAGCTAAGACCAGCATGACAGCAGTAAAAACAATCAGTAATTTTCTCCGGTTAAATGTTTTATTCCGAAACATCCAGCAACCTCTCTACAGCAATTACTATAATCTATTACAGGCTGTATCCGGTTATGTGCTGTTTTTACCACTGGGCAGCGCGCTTATTCTCCTGTTTCCGGTTCTTCCCCGCCGCTGGGCATTACATTCGGGATACCGTCCGGGAGCCCTTCCTCCCCGGTTTCCCCTCCTTGGGGGTTCCCGCCGCCTTCCTGCGGGCCGTTTTGCGGATTGCCTTCCCCACCTTCCTGTGGGCTGCCTTCGCCGCCTTCCCCTTGTGGATTGCCTTCCCCTTCCTGGGGATTCCCGCCGCCTTCCTGCGGTTCGCCTTGTGGATTGCCTTCCCCGCCTTCCTGTGGGCTGCCTTCCCCTTCCTGGGGATTGCCTTCCGCCCCTTCCGGGGAAGTTCCTCCAGCCTCATCCGGCTGGTCGCCCTCTGCCCCTTCCTGTGGGTTCTCAGGGCCGCCCTCTGCCGCTTCATCCTGAAATACATTCAGATAAGGAAGGATTTCCGTAAAAATCCGTTTTGCCAAATCCGTGGCAAGGCCGCTGCCCTGCTGCGTCAGCGGCACATTTGCTTCGTCGATGACTACATAGACCAGCACCTGCGGGTCGTCTGCCGGGGCAAAGCCGATAAAGGACACTACATATTTTTTCGCATCCCTGTCCCCTTTTTGGGCAGTCCCTGTTTTCCCGCCCATGGAATACCCTTCCACTTTCGCGCTTTTCCCTGTCCCTTCGGACACTACGCTGTAAAGGTACTTCCTTATGGTTTCGCTGGTCTGGCTGGAAACCGTCTGCTTCAGCACCACGGGATCCATTGTCTGGACGGTATTCCCATTATCATCCACAACCTTTTGCACCAGATGGGGCTGGTAATAATACCCGCCGTTGATCAGCGAAGAAAACGCCGACGCCATCTGCACCATAGTCACATTAAAATTCTGCCCAAAGGAATTGGTGGCTAAGGAGGTGCCGTTGGTATTATCCGCCGTATATATCAAGGTATCCGTCCGGGCTTCCCCCGGAAGGTCAATGTTCGTGCGCAGTCCAAAATTATAGATATTCTGGTACTTATAGAAATCTTCTTTCCCAATATCCCGCGCCATGGCCATCATGGCATCGTTGCAGGAGTTCATCAGGGACTGCTCCGGGTTCAGGGGGCCGTGGCCGGAACGCTGGACGCAGCGGATATCATGCCCTTCAATCTGTTCCACCCCGTCGCAGTCGTACCACTCCCGGATATTCCCTGTTTCCATGGCAGTGGCTACTGTAAAAGGCTTTGCCGTGGAACCTGGCTCAAAGGTATAGGTAATACAGTAATTCTGCCAGATTTTGTTCAGCTTTTCCAATGCTTCCTTCTCACTGAAAGACGCAATTTCCTCCTGGGAATAATACCTTGACAGGTCCCTTGGGTCATTCAGGTCGTACACAAGGCTGTCAGACATGCCCAGAATCTCCCCATTCTGGGGGTTCATCACAACTACCCCTGTCTGCTGGCTCCCTGCTCCTTCCGTCACCTCATTCCGGTGCTCCTCCTGAAATTCTGCAATCTTCTGTTCAATGATTTTCTGGATATTGATATCCAAGGTGGACACCAAGGTCCATCCATTAATTGGATCCTTGATGGTCTTTTCAAAATTGCTGTCAGAATAATTCAAAAACCCGTACTGGCGTCCGTTAATACCGTTCAGGATATCATTATAATAGTCTTCCAGGCCGCCAATCCCTTCATTCCCGGATGTGGTAAATCCCAGCACTTTACTTGCCACTGTATGGTAAGGGTATTCCCTCTGGTATTCCTTTTCAAACCATACCCCCTGCACATTGGGGTTTACCTTTTCCCCTTTCTTCTTGCCTTTTTTATATACTTCCTCTAACAGATCCTGGAATTCTGTAATTTCCTCGTAATGGAGTTTTTTCCGCAAAACAAAATAACGACTGTCTGGTTTCTCCGTCAGGGCAGCCATTACCTCATCTTCTGTAACATCTGGGAAACATTGCAGCAAAGCCGCTACAGTAGGTTCCACATATTTTTTCACTTTTTTCTTTGTTTCGCTGTTATAAAATTCTTCGTTAATGACTTTGCAGTCCAAGACCAGATTGTATACGTCTACGCTGCTGGCTAATATGGTACCCTTGCGGTCCAGGATTTCCCCCCTCTGGTAAGGGATGCTCTGGCTCTCGTACCCTTGCTGCCCCAGCACCTGCTTCTTGTAATCTTCGCCTTTTACCTGCTCAATGTAAAACAGCCTCCCAACCAGCCCGCCCAGCATTGCCATTACCATGGAAAACATAATCAGGAGCTTTTTCTTCATCCTTCTGGAAAATTTTGCGGGTTCCTTCTTTTTTCTTCTTGGTCTTCTCTTTCTTTCTGCCAATCGTCCTACCTTCTTTATTTCTCTGGAATATCCTGATACTGGTTCATGTAGTCGCTGCTGTCTATCTCAAAATACTGAATCTGGTCTTTCCCCGGATATACCATCCCCAGTTCTCCCATGGCTTTCTGGCGGATTTCATCTAAATTGACAGAGGTGTCAATCCGTTTCTGCTCGGCGTCATTGCTGGTCTTTAGGTCCAGCACCTGGCTCTTTAAGGACGCCACATGCTTCATCCGGCCAGTCAGTTCTGTCCGCAGCATCAGGTAAATCCCCGAAATGCCCACCATCACGGCTGTAGCAAGGACAAGGAACATCACATACCCCGGGCTCATCTGCATGGCCTTTTCCTGGTTCCTCCTTGCGGCTGCCCGGACCGCCCGTTTCCGCTCCCGCTGCTCCCGTTCCCGCTTTTGTTTCTCTACCAGTTCCCGGTGGGTTTCCTCGCTGCGCCTGTTAGGGTTCGGCTGCAATTTCCGTACAGTGTTCCCATCTATATAGTTTACAGTTTTTTCCTTATGTGGTGCATTTCCCTGCTGTCTCACTGCATTCACTCCTATCCTGATGATTTGCCCCTTTCAAAAACCCGAAGCTTCGCACTTTTGGCACGTGGGTTTTCTTCCATTTCTTCCTCTGAGGGCAGGACAGGCTTCCTCGTCACCGCCTTCCCAAGAGAGGTTTTCCCGCAAATGCATACTGGGAAATCCTTTGGGCAGGTGCATGGATTCTCACAATCTCTGAATATATTTTTTACAATTCTGTCTTCCAAGGAATGGAAAGTAATCACGCAAATCCTGCCTTCCGGCTTCAGCATGCCTATCATATCTTTAAGGGAGCCCTGCAACACATCCAATTCCCCATTCAGTTCAATCCGAATTGCCTGAAAGGTACGTTTTGCCGGATGTCCTCCATTCATCCGTACCTTCGCTGGGATAGCTGCCTTAATAAGTTCCGTCAATTCCCCTGCTGTCCCTATTTCCTTCTGTTTCCTTGCAGCCACTATATGCTTCGCTATATTTTTGGCAAATTTATCTTCCCCATAGTCGCGGATTACCCGGTACAGTTCCATCTCGCTATAGGTGTTCACCAAATCTTTCGCGGTAAATTCCTGTCTGTCATCCATCCGCATATCTAACGGGGCATCCCCATCCCGGTAAGTAAACCCCCGTTTTGGGTCATCTAATTGATAAGAGGAAACTCCTAAATCCAGCACAATGCCATCTACCTGGCTGATTCCGTACCCTTCCAGCACCTGCCGCATCTGGCAGTAGTTGCTCCTTGCAATCCGTACCCTGCCTTCAAATTCTGACAGCTTTTTTGCCGCTGCCCCAACAGCATCCCCGTCCTGGTCAATCCCAATGAACTTCCCGTCCCCGGACAGCCGCCTGCACACTTCATAGGCATGCCCGCCGCCCCCTAAGGTCCCGTCCACGTAAATCCCATCTGGGCGGATATTCAGGTATTTGGTTGTTTCCTCTAAAAGTACGGATTTGTGCTTAAATTCCATGTAGTCCCTTCCCGCCCTATCTGTCACTGTAAGCCAAAGGCTGCCAGCTTCCCTGTCCAAACTTAAATAATCAGCCCAAGGCCCGCCATATGCTCCGCGATTTCTTCCACGTCGTCATACTCGTTGGCCTCCTGCCATCTGTCTTTGCTCCAGATCTCAACATGGTTCAGGACGCCGGCCAAAACAACCTCTTTCTCAATCCCGGCAAAATCCCTTAAGGTTGCCGGGAGCAGTACCCGCCCTTGCTTGTCCACCTCGCAGGCTGCTGCGCCTGCAAAGAAGTGCCTTGCAAATTTGCGGGCTTCTTTGGAGAACTGTGACACTTCCCTAAATTTTTCCTCAATGAGCTTCCACTCCTCACCAGGATACACAAACAAGCATCCATCCAGCCCCTTCGTCACAACAAACTCTCCGCCCAGTGCTTCCCTGAACTTTGACGGGACTATCAGCCTGCCTTTTGTGTCAACTGTGTGATTGTATTCACCCATGAACATAGACATCACCTTTAGCTGGGCAGTGAAGCAGTTTATGATAGGCGGACAACCTATATTTATCCGCCACCATTTTTCACCACTTTTATACCACTTTTCTCCACTTTTATTCCATTCTATCCCATCATAGCCAAAAATGCAATAGAAAATTTCAGAAACAAAAAAAGACCGCCCCATAAAAGCTTAAAATACAAGGGGCCTTCCCTTAAAAAAATTTCTTCCGGATCTTGTATTTTAAACTATTTATGTAGCTGCCTTTTCTGTCCTGCAGGCAAATCCGCCCTGCTGCCGCTCCGCGGATACATTATGTTTTATGTGTCTGCCAGTTCTATCATTTTTTCCATATCTGCAATCAAACCCCTGGAATATTCCTCTGCTTCCTTGCAGATCCGGCCTGCCTTCTGGTAATCCTCATCAAACAAGGCCTGGATGGCATCCCGGCCGTACTCATGGAACTTCCTGTGCTTTTCCTCCAGCCCATCCCAAATTTGGCGGACGCCAGGGATAGTGGGCGTAATGGAATAGTAGAAATGCCCAAACCCACACTTGGTGGAATCCAACTGGAGGGGGACAACGGTGCGCCCCTGCACCATTTTTTCCAAGTTGTGGATCCAGTTCCGGTGGGCAACAACGGCATTCTGTACATATTTGATAAATTCCTTATTTTTCAAGTGGTAAAATGCATCCTTTGACATATTCCCCATCTGTTTTACCGATGCATCCAGCGCGCTTTCTATGTCCATTACTGGCTCCGTAGCCTTCATCAGTTCATTCCCAATTTCCCGCATAAACTCTGTGCTGTTCCGCAATTGGTTTTCCATTTCAGCCATGGTGCTGCTGATTTCCTGGCTGACTGCCGCAAGGGAAGTGACGGATTCGCTGACTTTTGACACATGCTTCTGGTTTTCGTCATTTAATTCCCATACGTTCCCAATTTTGCCAGTCATGGTCCCAAGGGCTTCTATGGTATTGGTGGTGCTCCCGGCGCTCTTTTGGGACGCGCTTTTGATGCTCTCCACAAATTCCCCCATGTCCCCGGTCAGCTTCTGGGTCTGCTCTGCCAGGCCCCGGATTTCATCTGCCACTACTGCGAACCCGCGCCCTGCGCGCCCTGCCCTTGCCGCTTCAATGGATGCATTGAGGGCAAGAAGGTTGGTCTGCATAGAAATAGAGTCAATCCCCGCAATGACTTCATTCATATTATTAATAACATCCAGAAGGTCGTCCATATCCTTCCGCATTTCCTTAGAAACTTCAATGGCCTGGTTGGAAAGGTCGCGGATAGAGGTAAGTTCTTCCTGCCCTGTCCCAATTTTCTGGTGTACCTCCTCGGTTTCTTCCGACACCCGGATAATCGTATTGGTAAGCTGCTCCAGGGAATTATTCCCTTCGACCTCCGAATGGTCGCCATTAGCCCCGAAAATCACTTCTGTCGCTTTAGCCACATTATGCGATATCTCAAGGATTTTGTCGGTTTCATGCTGCATGGTCAAATCAAGGGAGCTGATTTGCATAACCGCCTTGAAGTTTTTCTCAAGGACCTCCGCAAACTGGTCCCTGCCATCCGCAAGCCGCTGATACATTTCTCTTAACTCTGGTTCACCGGAATAATCCGCATCCTTCAGTTCTGAAACTGATTTCACCAGCTTTCTTGTTCTTCCAATTCCCATGGTTCTGTCCTCGTCTTCTATAGTTTTTATATTGTTTCCCATATTCTATCATATGTATCAGTTTTTTTCAATTGCGTGTTTATCATTTCCAAAAAGAAGGATAAAGAGTCTGGTTGCTTTAGCGTGGCAAGGGCTTTCCTATAGGAGAACAAAGTGGGCAAGCCCACTTCAGCTCCCCTCCCCCTCAATCATGAGGGGCTTGGACACTTTGCGCGCCGAGCACAATTGCGAAGCAATATTTTACCTCTTGTGCGAGTGCGCATCCTTGCGCTTTTTTTGCTTTATAGGACGCAATTTCCTATAAAGTAAAAAGCAAAAAGGGCTGGAAGAATCCAGCCCTTTTTGCCCTTCTTGTGGTTTTCCCCTTTTGTCCCTTAATTCAACCGTGTTGAACTTTCTCCTGGCATTGGATGTAGGCTTCGATCAGCTTATCCATACGGATGCTTACGCTGCGGCATTCCGGGGTCCTAACGCCCTTTCCTGCCAGAACTGCTACATTCAATTCCTCTCGTACAGTTTCGATTTCTCTTTGTAACTCTGACAAACGGTTCATCTTATAGCTCCTTTTCCCCCTCCGCAATTATTTTATGCCCAAAACGGAAAAAAAGCAAACGAAAACCGCCATTTTTTTACAGGACATTTCGACATGAAATTCTTTGATTCGACAACCCCTCCATCCCTTAGCTGGCGGCTGGAAGCGCTTCGGCGGCTGAATCCCTTCTAATCAGCCGGATTACGGCTGCTACTACCTGATGGCAGAGTGTCACAATATGGCGACAGTCGCCTTCGACAGAATTCTTCAATTTCACGTATGTTTCGTGCGCTTTCTGGATAAAATTACAAATATCTTCCGCGCTGTCCAAATTTTGCACGGAGGCGCTGATCAGTGCGCTGTTGCGCTTTGCCTCGCCACTCTGTATATATTCTTTCAGGCTCTTTTTCAGGTGTTCCTCATAGACGCAGTGGTCTTTTAAGTTCCCAGTGTAATGGGAATTATGGGGAAAAGTAAAATAATCTGCGATATAATGGATCACTTCCCCAAGGCTACGGTAAAAAACCCGCATATTAATCTCGGAATTCTGCTGCCTTGCCACAATTTCTTCCAGCTCCCGCTGGACTTTCGGGAACGTCCCTTCCATTTCATGCTTCACTGTTATGAATGACGGCTTGCAGTCCGGCAGGATGCTGCCAAGGTAAAATGCCTTCCGATGCTTTACCAGTTCCTGTTCCGCTAAGCTGTCCACAATATATTTTGCCAATGATATATGGGATTTCTTCCTCAATGCCATCTTCCTCCATGTACTATAGTGTTCCTGCAAACGGTGTCCTGCTGGCTGCCCAAACAGCACCCATCCAGCCCAGCGCGCCTTTCTGTATCCTCGGCTCTGCCCTACAGCCGCGCAAACAGGGCGGAATATGTGAAAACGGCTGGCAGGCCCCTTGCTTCCCTCCTGTAAGTACACTTCCGGATCCATACCCTGATGGCCTCCCAAATCCACAGGCTTTTGAGGGTGTTGTTTTCTCTGGTTCCCGTACCTGCAAAAACAGGAAGGAGAATACCTGCCGCCAAATACTCTTGCGTATTTACGCTCCAGATTCATTCTACTTCCTGTTGCTTAAGATTACAAGTATTTTTTTATCATTTCACAAATTTTCCGTCACATTTTGTAAAATTTTGTAACATTGAGATGCCAAAATAATGGAAAAATTTGGCGCTTTGCCTATTTGCAATGGCAGTCAAAGCTTGCACATTCTGTTTCCCCGCAGGTGCATGCGTTGCTGCCGGCAATCCCGATTTCTTTTGCGCTGCACTTGCAGTCCTCGTTGAAACCGCAGTTGGTTGCCTGGCATCTTACGCTGATTTCCTTGCTTGGGCTGCCTACGACAGCGTTCATCATGCTGCCTGTCCGTTCCCGGAAACTTTCACAGCAGGTTTCATTTGGCTTTGCGGCGTCGCGCCCGCCAATGGTAATGTCCCCTTTGGAGCAGAGGTGGTTATCGTTGTACATGCAGTTGCTTGCTGAACATTTTAACTGTGTCATTTTAAATCTCCTTTCTTACCGCAGAACATTGTGGTGAAATGCCTGACCATGCTGGGCTTGGCATCTGCGGTATTAGTATGGGGAGATTTTTGTGGAATATGCATGGGGACAGAAACCAATTTTTTCCAAGTTTTGGAACTGGGAGGCCCATAGCTGCCTGTATACCGGAAGAATCCCCTGCCGCCCGCAGTGGGGATTCTTCCAGGACCAGGCTTTCGGCAAGGCCTCACTTATTTTTGCTGCTGCAGGTTAGGTTCCTCTTTGCGGATTTCTTTTGTGCGGATTTCTTCAGAAATCTGCTGGATAAATTCCCCAAGGGGCTTTACCCCTTCGTCCCCGGCAAAGCGGCTGCGGACAGATACGGTTTTGTCGGCTTCTTCCTGTTGGCCTACTACCAGCATATAGGGGACTTTTTCCAGGCGGCTTTCGCGGATTTTATAGCCTATTTTTTCGGAACGGCCGTCCACGGTGCACAGGATGCCGTTTGCCTTAAGCTCCTTTTCCACTTCTTTGGCGTAAGCTTCATATTTGTCGGAAATTGGCAGCACCCGCACCTGCTCCGGGCACAGCCATGTGGGGAATTTCCCGGCATATTTTTCAATAAGCCATGCAAGTGTCCTCTCATAGCAGCCCATGGAAGTCCTGTGGATAATGTAAGGACGGACCTTTTCCCCATTCTGCCCGATGAAATACATGTCAAACTGCTCGGCCAGCAATGCATCCCATTGGACGGTAATCATGGTGTCTTCCTTGCCATAGACATTCCTGGCGTTAATGTCGATTTTTGGCCCATAAAATGCTGCTTCCCCTTCCTCCTCGGTATATTCTATGCCAAGTTCTTCCAAAATATCACGCATATGCTGCTGGGTTTCTTCCCAGACTTCCGGCTCCCCAATGTATTTTTCCCGGTTGTTGGGATCCCATTTGGAAAGATGGTACGTCACGTCCTCCTCTACGCCAAGCACCGACAGGCAGTGCTTTGCCAGCGCAATGCAGCCTTTAAATTCCTCCACCATCTGGTCGGGCCTTACAATTAAGTGCCCTTCGGAAATGGTAAACTGGCGGACACGGGTCAGCCCATGCATTTCCCCGGAATCTTCGTTGCGGAACAGTGTGGATGTTTCGCCGTAGCGCAGGGGCAGGTCACGGTAAGAATGCTGCTCTGCCTTGTATACATAATACTGGAAGGGGCAGGTCATAGGGCGCAGGGCCATCACTTCCTTGTCTTTTTCCTCATCCCCCAGCACGAACATGCCGTCGGTATAATGGTCCCAGTGGCCGGAAATTTTATACAAATCAGACTTTGCCATCAAAGGCGTCTTGGTGCGGATATAGCCCCATTCATTGTCTTCCAGGTCCTCAATCCACCGCTGCATGGTCTGGATGATTTTGGCTCCCTTTGGCATCAGGAGCGGCAGCCCCTGCCCAATTACGTCCACGGTGGTAAATAATTTCATTTCCCGGCCCAGCTTATTGTGGTCCCGTTTCTTAATGTCCTCCAAATGCTCCAGATAAGCGTTCAGCTCGTCCTTTGTGGCAAAAGCAGTGCCGTAAATCCGCTGGAGCTGCGCCTTGTTGGAATCCCCGCGCCAATATGCCATGGAGGAGGAAATCAGCTTAAACGCCTTAATGGGCTTTGTGCCCATCAGGTGGGGGCCTGCGCACAGGTCGGTAAACCCATCCCCCTGCTTATAAAAGGATATTTCCGCATCCTCCGGCAGGTCCTCAATCAGTTCCACCTTGTATGGCTCCTCTTTTTCCTTCATGAACTGGATGGCTTCTGCCCTTGGGAGGGTGAATTTTTCCAACCGGCTGCCTTCCTTGATGATCTTTTTCATCTCTTTTTCCAGATTGTCCAGATCCTCCCTTGAAAATGGCTCTGCTTCAAAATCATAGTAAAACCCTTCGTCTATGGAAGGCCCGATTGCCAGTTTTGCATTTGGGAACAGGCGTTTCACGGCTTCTGCAAGCACATGGGAGCAGGTGTGGCGGACGGTACGGATGCCTTCTGCATCTTTCTGGGTTAAAATGCTAAGGCTGCAGTCCCTGTCCAGGACTGTCCGCAAGTCCATGGGTTCCCCGTCTACTTCCCCGGCACAGGCCATCCTTGCCAGCCCTTCGCTGATGTCATTTGCAATGTCGTATATGCTCTTTGGTCCGCTGTATTCCTTTACGGAACCATCTTTTAATGTGATTTTCATATAAGTGATCCATTCCTTTCATTTCAGTGCCATATTAAATGCCTGGGGATTTTTAACGGAAAGAAAGTTCCTCATCCCCAATTTCCAGGTTCCCGCTGCAATCCTCCATTTGTTCCATATCCTCCAGTTCATCCCAACTGTCATAAAAATCATGCCCATACTCGTTGCTGCTGTTTTTCGGGCCGTTGTTGGAGCCGATGACGGTATGCCTTGTACGCTTTGGGGCAAAGAGGAAACCAATGATAACCCCGCCAAAAAGGCTGGCTGCAACAGTGAGGAGATATTCTTTTTTGCTCAGTTCCATTGTTTCTGTTAATGTTCCCATCCATTCTTTTACTTTACACATAATCATTACCATTCCTTTCATTTTGTTTTGGCACAGCCAACGGTAATATGTTCCTGCAAATCGCTGGTTCTGGCTGTGCCTGCCTTGTCTTCAATGCAATCCAGAGAACTGCCCTGCGCATCCTTGCGGAGCATTTTGCTTTATAGGACGCAATTTCCTATAAAGGAACAAAGCGGACAAGTCCGCTTCAGCTCCCTAAACCCCTCATTCATGAGGGACTTGGACGCTTTGCTGCGCCGAGCACGGTCGCTTTAGCGACATAATTCCCCTCGTGCGAGTGCGCATCCTTGCGGAGCATTTTGCTTTATAGGACGCAATTTCCTATAAAGCAAAAAATCCCATGCAATACCATAGTACTGCATGGGACGTAAAATACGCGGTTCCACCCTGCTTGCCCTGCGGTTCCTTCCTGCAAAACCTTAGGGCCTCTCATTCTGACGGTAACGGGGTCGCCGGGCCTGTGGCCGCTCCCAGGGTGGTCTTCGGCTGGTTCCTGCCGGACCGTTTCCAGCACCCGGGCAAGGCTTGCTTACCCTTTGACGGCCCTCTCTGCCTGTTCCCGGAATGGGAACCCGGCGTTCCGCAGCTTACTCTTCCTGTCATCGCTTTCTCTGTATTTTGCTTCCTTTACTATAATCTATTTTGGCCTGTCTGTAAAGGGGAATTTTATTTGATCTCCCCATTTTTTATTTTATAGGAAAAATACTTTTACACTTTAGCGTGGCAAGGTCTTTCCTACTATTACTCCGGCGGTTAAATGCCGACAAATTTTACGCAGAATAAATTTCCATCTGCAAGGCGGAAGAAGGCGGCGCAGCGGGGCTACGTCAACGGATGACAACGCGGCAAATGGAAATTTAGGCAAGTAAAAACGTCGATATTTAACCGCCGGAGTAATAAAATAACAAAACAGTTTCCCGCAAGCAAGCCTGCCTGGACAGCAAACAGCATGTGCTTGTGGGAAACTGTTTTGGAACGCTTGCCGTGCTGGACAGCCACAGCCGTTCTGCTGTAATTATCAAGCTGCTGCCCAAATACGGCGCATGGCTGTTACCGGGAAGCTGTCCGGCCACAGCATTTTTTGTACTTCTTTCCGCTGCCGCAGGGGCAGGGGTCGTTGGGGTAAATTTTATCACCTTTGACAACTGTGCCTGATTTTTTCTGTTCCAGATACAGGCGGTGCCTTGTTTCTTCATCGTAAATATTTTCCCACTGGGGAAGGTTGTAGAGCCAGTCTGCCTTGGCGTCCACCATGTTTTTGTAAAGCTTTTCCTTGTCAAATGCAAGGCTTACATGGGTATCCTCCTCCATTTCCTCAATGGGGTTCGGGGTAACCAGGCTGTCGTTAATGCCGTCCAAAAATCCTGTCATGTCCATAATGGACAGGCTGTATTTCTCAGCCAGCTCTTTCACTGTCCCCTCAACGATCTGGTCCGGCTCCTCCAGCAACTGCTCATATACGCCCTTTTCCAGCAGGAAATACCTCTGCCAGAACTTTTGGAGTTCCCCTTTATTGGTTTCCTGATTGTATGCAATATCTTTCCACTGCTCTAATAATGCCATATCAAATACCATCCTTTGCCGCTTTTCTAAATTCTGCACTTCCCGTGCATGTTTTTTGCCGCCTGCCCAGGCCTGTACGAGAAGGCTTGGGGCTGCACCGCCGTTCTTTGGCGGAAATGCCTTGGCTTTTCCTAGTATAACTCATTTCCCTCCGTTTTCCAAGAACTTTTTTCTTTGAGTTTCCCCATTTTTTATAATAGCCTATACTATTGAGCCAAAAGGTCTTGCTGCCTTTGGCAGCATAGGCATCTTGCACAAAAAACGCTCTGGAAAGCCAGCTTTTCAGAGCGCTTTTATGTGCAAAGTGTTTCCATCACTTTGTGTTGGAAACCTTTTGGCACTATAAATTACAAAATGGGGAAACTCAAACTTTTTTCAGATTATAAAAATCCTGTCTTATGGTAATGGCTTGAGTTTGCCTTTACAGCTTCAAAACAGATAGGATAACCAACAATAATCCCAAATGGAACGGTATACCCAGCACTAAAAATCCCCCGCCGGGCCAACGCCCAACAGGGGATTTTAAAAAGGGGAGGATAAGTATTTAACCTTATCTTTGGTTCAAAGCATCTTGCTTTTCTCCGTCCAGGACAAGTGGGGGCTTTGTCCTGTCCGGATGATAGTAGTATGGGCAATTCCACGTCTTTTATTCAGGAAAAATAAAAAAAATAAAATTTTTGCAATTTTTCTTTTTGCTGTGTTAAAATAGAGATGTACGCCCATGGATGAATGGGCGGCAGGAAAGCCAGCCATACTGCGAACAGCCTTTTGCCGCATGGATATGGAAATGCCTTTCTTCCCTGCAAGGGCACAACAGGAACAGCCTTTTGCCGCATGGGATGGAAATGCATCCCTTCCCTATGAAGGCACAAAAACGCTTCCTATCAAAAAACATAAAAGGTGGTAACTTATGAATGAAAAAAGCATTTTAAACAGTAAATATTTTCTGTATGCCACGGAATTTTTCTCCGGTATGTCCGTCATGGCGGTGGAACTGGGGGCAAGCCGGCTGATGGCGCCCTATTTCAGTTCCTCCCAGATTGTATGGACAGTGATTATCGGCGTGATTATGATAGCCATGGCCCTTGGGAACGTGTGGGGCGGACGGATGGCGGATAAATCCCCTTCCCCGGACAGGCTCTATGGCAGGCTCCTGCTTGCCTCGGTCTGGATTGCGCTGATCCCTTTCGCAGGGAGGTACCTTATTGGCGGGATTTCCCTGCTCCTTGCAGCGTTTGTCACCAAAAATTTCCTTGTCTGGGCGGCATTGTGCGCCTGCCTTGCAGTGTTTGCTTTCCCCTGCGTGCTGCTTGGGACAGTCACCCCTTCCCTGGTAAAATATTCCGTCAGCAGCCTTGACAGCAACGGGAAAACCGTTGGGGAACTTGGGGCGCTGAACACGGTTGGGAGCATTATCGGCACTTTCCTGCCCACCTTTGTGACAATCCCTTCCGTGGGGACTGCGGTGACTTTCCTGATTTTTTCCGGCGTGCTGGCAGTTATCAGCATCCTGTATTTTCTTTCCATGCGGAAAAAAATGGTAAAATGCGCCCTTACCCTTGTACTGATTTTTGCCTTAAGCCTTGCTTCCTCCAGCTTTAGCTTTGCATTCTGGGAAAAAGGGATTACGCTGGAGGACGAATCCATTTATAATTATTTGCAGGTAAAGGAAACGGATTCCTCCGTCATCCTTTCCACCAACGTGCTTTTTGGGGTGCAGTCCATTTTAATGAAGCATGAAAAGCTGACTGGCATGTACTACGACTACGCATTAGCAGCCCCCCTGATGGCCGGGATTTCCGCAAAAAACCCCGGGGACATCTTAATCCTTGGCCTTGGTACCGGCACGTTTGCCAAATATTGCAGCGAATATTTTCCGGGCTGTTCCATTGAAGGGGTGGAAATTGACGAAAAGATTGCAGACTTGGCAACGGAATATTTTGAGCTTCCGGAATCTGTCCAAGTGTCCGTGCATGACGGACGCTCCTATCTGGCATCCTCTGAAAAAAAGTATGATGTGATTATGGTAGACGCTTACCAGGACATTACCATCCCATTCCAAATGTCCTCCGTAGAATTTTTCACGGAAGTCCGGGAACACCTGAAACCGGAAGGGGTGATGGTGGTAAATATGAACATGAAATCCCGCTCTGAGCATTCCATCAACGACTATCTCTGCGATACCATGGGCGCAGTTTTTGATTATGTTTACACTGCCCCGGTGACTGGCGGGACGAACTGCGAGGTTTTTGCCTTCCAATCCCCCAAAGCCATGGAAACCTTTGAAGCCGGCAGGGCTTCGCTGGAAGAAGAAGCGCTTTTTGGCATGATGGAAACGGTTTTGGCCCAGATGGAACTGCGGGAACCCGGAAACCTTATCCTGACTGATGACAAAGCCCCTGTGGAACTGCTGGGAATGCAGGTATTGGATGAAATTATTGGGGATGAATTGGAATATTACCGGGAACTGTACCTTGGGGAGATTTTTTAAAGGAGGATGGAATTTTATTCCCACAGCCAAAAACCCAGCAGCAAGCTGACAGGGCAGCAAACTTGCAGCGCAGCCAAGCTGCTGGGTTTTTGTACCCACAAGGCGCTTATCCCCGTGGCTGTTTGGCCTGCTGCTCGTGGGAATAAACCTGCATTCCCAGACAATGGGGGCATAGAATTGCTTCCTATTTAATTCTGGCAGCCTTACAGTTCCTTTGTAAATGCAGCATGGACACGGTAATCTGTGTATGCAGCATTATAATTCGTACTGAAATTTCTGTCTTTTGCAAACAGCGGATCATAGAGCCTTCCGTCAATATCTACCCATGCATGTTTCGTATCGGAACAGATTGTCACCCTTTCAAACCCACATGCTTTTGCCATATATGCAAATGCACAGGATAGGGACACACAGCAGCCGGCACCGCTATCAAAAATATCATTTGCAAACGTAGCGTCCCAATCTACTGGATCGGCGTTTATTGCATCCATTGTGGTACGGTATTGTATATATGGGCATTTCTTTATCCAGAGATAACATTTGTAAAGTTTGTCTTCCTTGCTGTCAGCCGGATTTGAAACGGACTGCACAACCGCCCGCGCCTTTTGGAAAACTGCTACCCCGTTGGGCGTCAGGCTCTCCACCGCTTTTCCATCCAGATACAGCTTGTCGCACGGCAAAGCCAGCACCCTGTTTTCATTGCAGCTATAATACGCAGTCCCCATATTCAGCACGGTATCCACTGGAGTGTAGGTTCCATTAGATAAAAAATACATCCTATTGTCGGCGCCAAGGTAATAGCCATTATATACTGCCCCATCCACATATAACGTCTGGCTTGGAAGCACGCAGTCCTTCTTTTCGCTATAGCTGTAGTACCCTGTCCCTCCTTGTACTGTTCCAGTCAATAAGGTACAGTTTCCCTGTTCTACATAGTGCATCTTATTTTTGCTGTCCATGTAATATCCCGTGTATACCTTCCCTTTCACATACAGGGTCTGCTTGGAAAGCTTCTGGTACTTCTTTGCTTTATAGCTGTAGTACTCCGTCCCTTCTTTTACCATTCCGGTTTTTAAGGTACTGCTCCCTTTTTTTACATGGTACATCTTATTTTTGCTGTCCATGTAATATCCCGTATATGCCTTCCCTTTCACATACAGGGTCTGCTTGGAAAGCTTCCGGTTTTTCTTTGCTTTATAGCTGTAGTAGCCTGTCCCTTTTTTCACTGTCCCGGTTTTTAAGGTACACGTCCCTTTTTTTACATGGTACATCTTATTTTTGCTGTCCATATAATATCCCGTATATGCCTTTCCTTTCACATACAGGGTCTGTTTTGTAAGTTTCCGGTTCTTTCCCTCCTGATAACTGTAATAACTTGTCCCTTTTTTTACCGTCCCGGTTTTTAAGGTACACGTCCCTTTTTTCACATGGTACATCTTATTTTTGCTGTCCATGTAATATCCAGAATATACCTTCCCTTTCACATACAGGGTCTGTTTTGTAAGCTTCCGGTTCCTGCTTTCTTTGTAGCTGTAATATTCCGTCCCTTTTTTCACCGTCCCGGTTTTCAAGGCACAGCTTCCTGATTTTACATAGTACATCTTATTTTTGCTGTCCATGCAATATCCGGTATAAGCCTTCCCTGCCACAAAGGCTGTCTGCCCGGGCAGGGTCTTCTGCATTTTTTCCGCGGCGCTATAGTATGCGGTTCCCTTTCCTGCCATCTGGGTTACCGGCTGCGCCGCCCCATTAGATACTATGTACATAATGCCTGCACCGTCCATATAATACCCGCTGTAAACCGCACCATCCACATAGACCAGCCCATCATCCTCTTGCTGCGCGTCTGACGGCGTTACCTGTGCTCTTTCTGTCAGGACGGTATCTGTATGTTCCTCTAAAACCTGCACCGCATCCCCTGCCGTTTCCTCTAATATTTCCGCCGCAAAAACAGGCGATGGGGCACTTGTTATAAGGCCTGCTGCCAGCGCAACTGCACAGGCATAAGCCACAATTCTCTTTCCATTCATAAATTTTGCCATTCCTTTCATTACCGGAACTGTTTCAGCAGCCAGTTCCCCCATGGGGTTAAATCTTTCTTTTTCCATCCAGACGTCTTTTTCACAGATGGTTTGATTAATGCAGAGCTTTCATCCTTATTGGACAGGCTCCAGCCAATGGCGCTGATGTTGCGTTCCTTTAAAAATTCCATCCATTTGGCGCCTTCCTCCTTATTCAGCCTGCCATTCCCGGAAGCATCGGAAATGCCAAATTCTGACACAAACAGGGGAAGCCCCATGTCCAGCGCAGCCTGCGCCTTCTGCCGCAGGTAATCCCCATGGGTCCCAGCATAAAAATGCAGGGTATACATCAGGTTCTTATACCCTTTGAGGGGATCCTGGGCTGCAAGGTCTACGTCCTGGGACCACGTAGGGCTGCCGATAAGGATGACAGCATTTTTGTCCCTAGAACGGATGGCCTTTACAACTTTTTTTGCATAAGGCTTCACATCTGCCCAAGTAGTGCCGCCGTTTGGCTCGTTGCAGATTTCATAAAGGACGTTGGTGTGCTTTTTGTATTTTTTTGCCATTTTTTTGAAGAAGGCAACGGCTTCTTTTTCATAAATTTTTGGGTTGCCGTCGCTTAGGATATGCCAGTCGATAATGACATAAAGCCCTGCCTTTGTGGCATATTTTACCCCTTTGTCAATCCGCTGTTCCAGCGCTTTGCGGTTGGCGGCGTCCCCGGTACAGTAGCCGTTGTACTCAGCCGTATACATGGCCAGGCGGACGGCATTGATGTTCCAGTTCTTTTTCATGTAAGTAAATGCCTTCTGGTTCACATATTCCGGATACCATGACAGGCCGTGGGTGCTGACCCCCTTGAGCCGGACGGGCTTGTTCTTCCGATTGACAAGCTGGGTTCCCTTTACCTTAAGGGCCGGAAGCTTTCCCGCATTGGCTTGGACTGGCCCAAGCGCCAGGAGGAATGCTGTGAACAGGCAGGCTAAGCGTGCCCATAGTTTGCGTTTTTCCATAAATTCTCCCTACTTTCTGTTCTTATTTTATCTTGTTCTGTTGTACTTTCTCGCTTATTATAACAAAAACCCGGGCATCCTACAAGGGAAAAGCCCGGGTCTGTCTGGTTATTTTACAATTTTCACCCAAATCTGCCAGTTTTGCCGATTTGGATTAGGCAGATGCCTAAAATACTACATGGACAAATAATTTCTCTATATATGGATTTATAAGAACAATAGACGGTATGAAACATAGTACCAAAAATGCTGCCAGCACCCTAACCCTATAAATGGAACTATTCCCTGCCTAATTCCAACGTTGGAATATGACAATCTCAGCATCTGAGCCATTTTCCCCATATTCCGATACCATAAGGTATTTCTCGTCGGCGGCAATCCCGCAAGCTACGGGACATGGCCTGGCTTGTTCTTTCCGCCCCAAGGGGCGGGGTATTTGCACCCGCAGGGCACTTACCTTCGCGGCATTCGCCAAATATCCGCACGAGCGCGGCTGCTTGGCTCATTGCTCGCGGGAATAAAACCCATTCTTATTTGCATAAGTTTCCCCTACTGAACCTTTCTCTCCATAAATCACAAAATTAGGAGTCTTATATTCCTCCTTTTTCGCCCAACTATAGCCAAGCGCCCACTCCCCGATACTTATTATGGTGTAGCTTTCATTTGTCTATGCAGAGTGCCGTAAATGCCTATTTATGAGGGCACTGAAAAAGTCTGATTCTTTGAAAAAGAATTGGGCTTTTTTCAGTGTTGGTATTATAATAGAAGTATAGGGAAGGAGGACTCCGAAATGCTGAAAGATCATTCACAGTTGGAATTACCATTATCACCTTATCAGGGGATTTACAATGCGATCATTCCTGCAAATCATCTTTTGCGGAAGATAAAAGAGAACATCGATTTCAGTTTTGTAAATCCTATGCTGCGGAAACAGTATTGTGAAAATTTCGGACGCCCGGCAAAAGAACCAGAGATGATGTTCAAACTATTGTTCTTGAAAAAGCTCTACGACCTGTCTGATGAAACTCTGATCAGCAGCGCCCAGACAGATATGGCATATAAATTTTTTCTAGACCTGGAACCGGAAGCAAAAATGATTGACCCCAGCCTTCTCACAAAATTCAGGAAAACCCGCATTACAGAAGATATTCTTGAAGAGCTGTTAAAGGAAACGATCCGGCAGGCTTTGGATAAAGGTCTGATAAAATCAGGAACCATTATCGTAGATTCCACCCATACAAACGCATCTGTCCGTGCGAAATCCCCTACACAGATTTTGCGGGATATGAGTAAACAGCTCCGGAAGGAAATCTATAAAAATGCTTTTGATTTATCAGAAAAATTCCCCGAAAAACCATCCCTGGAAGCCGGACTGGAGGAAGAAATTGCATATACAAAAAATCTGCTAAAGGCTCTGGAGGAAGGGATAGCAGCCTGTGGCAGCGGGAAGATACAGGAGCTTGCCAGGGAAATGAAGGAACTGCTTGAGGATGAAAAGATCAGGGATATACGTTCAAAGGATGACAAAGATGCACGGTTTGGGCACAAAACGCCAACGAGCACATTTTACGGATATAAAAACCACCTGGCAATGACAGAGGAACGTCTGATTGCGGGGATAAGCGTAACGCATGGAGGTGCGCCGGACGGCCAGGAGTTACCGGGACTGATAGAAAAGGTGCAGGAAACAGGGATAGAAGTGACAGAAGTAATAGGGGATATGGCATATGTCAGCGATGATAATCTGGAAGCCTGTGGCGAAGGGATTACATTAATTGCACGGACAAATACGGCGGTGGCAGCGGCAGCAAACGGAAAACTGGAAGAAGGATTCTGTTACAATAAGGATGCCGGAATGCTGCAGTGTCCAGCCGGGGAATTGGCGATGCGGGTAGAGAAACGGACAGCAAAGAACGGGAATACCTATTTAAGATATATATTTAGCAAAGTGAAATGCAGGAAATGCCCGTTAAGAGAAAGCTGCCGTGTAGGGAGAGGGAAATCAAAGGAACGGAGTTACAGCATTACCCAGGCAAGCGAAAAGAACCTGGAAAGACTAAAATTTGAGGAGAGTGAATATTTCAGGGAACGGATGAAGATTCGGCATCGGATTGAAGAAAAGAATGGTGAATTAAAAGAAGCCCACGGATTACGCAGAGCGGATTCGAGAGGGCTGTTTGCCATGGAACTGCAAATGTATATCACAGCATTTGTGGCAAATGCCAAGAGAATCACGAGGCTGACGGAGCCGGTTATGCAGTAAGGGAACGCTTTTCCTTGCATGCTTTAGAGCAAATTTGTACACAGATGCTGTTTATATAGAGATAAGAAAACTCCCAACAAAAAAGTGGGAGTTTTTCAGTGCCCTCATTTATGAAGATTTCCGGCATTCTGTCTTTTCATCTTTGCTCATAAAAAGCATAAATTTACAAAAAATTAATGTCAGAAATCGTGTCACTCATAAAAAATGTATCAGGCTTGAAAATGATAGCATCTAATGAACAAGCGAGGAATCACCCTTGAATATCGGATAGTTTTTCTGTATAATGAAACCAAGATGGCACCTAATTATTTCCCTGCTAAAAAGGCGGGGATGAAAGGAAGAAGGAATGGAAAAAACAGATATTGCAAAATATACGATTAAAGACAGCCTTTTTACGAATTTATTTCAGGATAAAAAATACCTATTACAGCTATACCGGGCGCTCCACCCAGAAGATACAGAAACTACGGAAGATGAACTGAAGGACATCACGATAAAAAATATATTAGTAGATTCCTGCTATAATGACCTTGGCTTCACAGTAGGGGATAAAATTATGATTCTGACTGAGGCTCAGACCACGTGGACGATGAATATCATAATCCGGGCATTGATGTATCTGGTGCAGTCCTATCATGAATATTTTGAACACAGGAACGATAACCTTTATGGCAGCAAAAAAGTAAAGCTGCCAAAACCGGAGTTATACGTAATATTCACCGGAAAAAGGATAAGCAAGCCAGAATATATTTCTCTTTCCGAAGAATTTTTTAGCGGGGAAGAATGCGCTATTGATGTAAAGGTAAAAATGATATACGATGGGAAAGACAATGATATTATCAGCCAGTATGTGGCTTTTACAAAAGTATATGACGAGCAGGTGAAATTATATGGACGAACCAGGAAAGCAGTTACCAATACGATCAATATCTGTAAAAACAGGGATGTCCTGAAAGAGTATTTATCCAGCAGGGAACAGGAGGTTGTGGATATGATGATGACATTGTTTGATGAAGAACAGGTAATGCGCGCTTATGTGGAAAGTGAGAAAAAAGAAGCTGCGGAAAAGGCAGCTGCAGAAGCTGCAAAAAAGGCAGCTGTGATTTCAGCGATTGAGATGTGTCAGGAGATAGGGTTGCCTGTTTCAGAAACCATAAAAAAAATAGCAGGAAAATATAAACTTGAAGAAAACGATGCAGAAGCATGGGTCCAGAAATATTGGAAATGAGAACTAATCCGTTATCAGCTTAAGCTGGCAACTTCACTTCGCTACTAAACAGCTTAAAGAAGAACGTCAGATTATGCGTGTAAGTCCTCTGGACTGCCATAATGGATTTTATCAAGATGCCAAAAACCCGTAGGCTGGCTTCTGGCATTTTAAGCAAGGGAATCAGGCAGTCCAAAGGAATTTTTCAGACAGCTTCTTTACACAGATTTTATAACAAACCCTCATTTATTTAAAATTCCAAAAACGAATCATTATCCCTGTAATAATTTAATGAATCTATAAATTCTTTCATAGAGGGCTATTCCCATATACCAGCCTATGGTTCAGCAGAATGGCACAGGACATGCAGCCTGCCATTGGAATCCTCTATCCGGAGATTCCTTACATTGCTTTCATCATCCGGTATTGTGACATTTAACTTATGGTTTTTATCATCAATTTCATAAACCAGGTTTTGGAACATTGTAGCGCTTAAAATCAACTGAAATGGAACATCGCTCAAATCTTTACAGGCTACAATATGTGTATTCGGAAAAATCAGGTCACCTATCACAATCTTTTCCACTTCATATAAATTACCTTTTGTACTGCCGCCAAACCCACTGAACGAAACATCTTTCCTCAGCATTCTTCCCCCTAAATCATTCAGTATTTTTTCTTCCGCAGTCCAAATCGGAAAGAATGCCCCTGTATCCAGCAACGCCCTAAAATTATTCCAGCTTTCTAATTTCACAACTGGACGCAAGCTGTTTTTCATTAATGACAAAATAAATTGTTTCATCCAAAATACCCCACTGCACCCATCTGGAAAACATGATCTGGTGTCGTATATACCCCCAGCAAGTTACCATTTGTCTGAATCTGCATCCGTGTCAGTTCATTTTTCGACTTATCCGTATATTTCACAATTGCAGACTTTATGGTCGCATCATTATCTGGTTCATATTCTACCTCTGCCAACCCTACCCACTGGTCCGGGTACTTTTCCTGAATTTCTTCCCACGTCAATCTTTCAGACATACAATACCTCCTGTATATTGCTTCTCTCTATTACGTTTATTCATCGTTTAAACATACCATCCCACAAATTGTACCATAAGTATACCACACCGCCCATCCCCCTGCAATGAAAAGACCCATCCCTTTTTCAGGGCTATTCATACTTCGGAGCAAGCACAGAAACTGGATACCCATTTCCGTAAATCTGTCCGTCCACTCTATGGCTTGCCGGAAAGGTCTTGCTTGTTGGGAAGTATCCCAAACCCTCTCACTGCCTACAGCACCACGCAGGGCAGTTTTGACGGAGTTCTGAAAGAAATTTTTCAAAAAATTGCTCCTATACGCTACCACGGTGGAATTTTGGAAATACCAAATAACGAATTATGCAATTTCAGATATGAAAGCTACGGGACAACACAAAAAAATCTTTATGACAGTTATTGGAAACCTATCAAAAAGTACTTAATTGTTCCGCATGACAAATATTTAGGGGAGGGTATGTTTTAATAGTTCTGGCATATTTTGTTTTGTATTGCATTTGATTTATGTGTCTTTGCAGACGTTGAAATGATGGGATAAGTTTTATATGCCCGCCCTCAAAAACGATGTTCTACTGTGTAACAGAAAAGCAGAGAACCAGCCACGAAAGAAGTGACATGTTCTCTGCTCTTGCTTACACCCTGTTTGCCAGCGCCAATAAAAAAGTTATTGTGAATATTTCCTTATCGCCGCAAGGCCAAAGCCTCTAAGCCTTATCCTCAAAGCTGCTCAGCTTCGCCGTCTGGTCGGCTGCACGGAGCAAACACAGCCCACAAAATATGCCCGGAACAAATGCTGCTATGTACAAACGCGCTGTGTACAAACGCCTCTTTGCAAAAGGCTCAGAACAAACGCAGCGATACCATTCAGCCCCGCCAGCATGCACCAGAAAAATCCGACTGAAACGCCAAGATTCCTACAAAATATGCACTGCATAAAATAACCTCACACTTTTCCAGTGAAAATACAAAATATTTTATACAGAATCATATGGCAATCCAGCTTCTCACCATTACCAAAATATTTTTCCCTTGTTTTCAGGAAGAATGACACAAAATATGCAGTCTCCCATTAGAATCCTCAATCCTGAGATTCCTCACATTACTTTCATTGTCTGGTATTGTTACGTTGAATTTGTGGTTCTTATCATCAATTTCATAAATCAGATGCTGAAACATCGTGGCACTTAAAATCAACTGAAAAGGAACATCTCTCAAATCTTTACAAGCTACAATATGGGTGTTGGGAAATATTAAATCACCTATTATTATCTCCTGCAACTGATATAAATTTCCTTTTGTTGTTCCGCCAAATCCCCCAAATGAAATACCCCTTTTCAAAACTCTTCCACCTAACAACTCAAGGATATCTTCATCTGCTGTCCAAATGGGAAAAAACGCCCCTGTATCTAACAATGCTTCAAAATTATGCCATGACTTCAGCTCAACAATCGGTCTCTGATATTTCGCATTCATATTTAATATAAACTGTTTCATCCAAAATACCCCACTGCTCCCAGTTGAAAAACATTATCTGGCGTTGTATATCTTCCCAAAATCTCTCCATTTGTCTGGATTTGCATTCGGGTCAGTTCGCTTTTCGACTTATTTGTATACTTTACAACCGCAGACTTTATGGTTGCATCATTATCTGGCTCATATTCCACTTCTACCAGTCCAATCCACTGGTCGGGATACTTCTCCTGAATCTGTTCCCATGTTAATCTTTCATTCATACAAAACACCTCTGCTCTCCATTTCTTTCCAATATGTTTAGAAATTTCTTTCAAAATAACATTATTCAACAATACATCCATTACCTTAACCAGTCCTTTAAATCATAAACTACAATTTTTTGATTCTTCAACAAAGAAATTAGTTCATTTCTATCTATTTTCTCCCAAAATACCTCTTTTATATCCTCTGATACCCTGTCCAATATTTCATGTTCAATTCTATTTTGAAAATATTTTTCAAAAGAATCCAGGCTTATATCTCTAGAAATATAGGTATTTTGTTTATTAACTACAAGAGAAACAAACAAACGAAACGCATACATATCTGTATTAGAATTTTTATAATCGAACATTGACATTTTTTCACATAAATATTTAGTAACTTCATGATTACTGTTTAAAAATACTCCTAATCTCGTTTTCACACCCAATTCTATCCCTATACCATGAACCTTTTCACCATTAATTGGAATAAAAGCATATTCATAATCATCATATGATTTATCCTTAATAAGAGCTACTTTTATCCACCTTTCTTCCCCTTCCTCAAAGCTTAAATCAATTTTTCTCTCATCCTTGTTTAAAACAACTTTTTTTATGTGCTTTCTTTTTAAAGCAATCGTATGCAATAAACTATTCGGCTCATAATCACATAATAAATTTTCACCCTTTATCGTTTGTTCATTTGTGATAGTATTGACTAATCCACTTAAAGAAATAGAACTCTTAGCCTCTTTTAATAAATGCTCTGCTGCGTCTATCATATTGCTTTCAGACATATTGATTGTCTTACATTTCTGCAAAGTATTAGCCGACACAAGCTTTCTCTCATTTTCATTTTCAAACAAAATTGCATTTATACCACCAAAAACCTCCGACATTAATTCTTCTTTTTCTATCCTAACCTCTCTCATTCTGCCATTTTGCAAGCCTACCATCTGTCGGATTAAAAATTTTGTTTCGTAAGCAATCCATGACATAGAACGCCCTTTCTTTTTAAAGGTTTCTATTTGTTCTTCAACATATTTCTTATAAACCCCATAAATAATTCGCAATAATTTATCTTTCCCTTCATTATCTTCTATAGACGAACGTACGACATCTGTCTTGACAAAATTACTGCCACAGCTATTCATAATCGCCAAAAAAGCATCTCCACAATATCCGGGCGTATTACTTGAAACTCGTATTCCTTCAAAGCAAACACCTATTGGTATAGGCATATGTTCTTCCTCTGCCATATAATTTCTTCTACTATATGACACTAAGGAATATTCCTGAAAATACTCCTTATACTTCATTACATAAGCAATTGTAATTCCTTCTATTTCTTCTTGCTTGATTATAATATCATCCGATTTCCCTAATACTTCATGAGATATATATTCTTCTAATGCAGCTTTCGGCGAACTATACCCAATTTTAATAGGGATTTCATTGTCTTTTATCAAAACCACTTCACAATAAGGAAAAACAATCCATTTCTTGATATTGTGTTCAATATTCTGCATATCAGCATTATCTCTTAAATGTAATTTTATAACTGTTCCATGTTCTGCAATATGTTTGGGCAATTCTTGCTTTTCTAAACTTTTTAACAAATACCTTCCATCAACATTCCTAAAAACAATCCTGTTTGACTCACTATTTTCACTTGAACATGTCATTATTTCAATATCATTTGCAACTAAAAAACATGTCAAAATTCCAATTCCAAATCGGCTGATTGATACAAAATCAGGATATTTTTCTTTAAAATTAGAACTGCTATATTTAGATCTCCCCACTTTGAGAAGATAATTTTCTATATCATCTATTGTCATTCCTGTCCCGTTATCTTCAAATGTCAGAATCCGTTTGGAACTATCCCAATTAACTATTATCTTACCTTGTGTTAATTCTTTCTTATCATCTCTTTCAATTTCATTTTGCAATTTAATAGCATCTAACCCATTTTGAACAAGCTCCCTAAGCACTACTGAACTATCATTATATAAAGTATTTCCAACCAATAGTTGTAAAATACTATTTTGGTCAAGTTCAAAGCTCAATAACTTTTTACTGAATTTCTTAGTAAAAATTTTAGAATCATCAATATCCTTCCAAGGAAATACATAATCACTAGTTCCTTCCCTTTTTGCTGCATCCTGAACTATCTCATAACAATATTTTAATTCTTGTTTTACATAGCGTAAATAATCCATTAAAGCAAAAAAAGCCTCCGCCTGGTTTACCGTCTCAAAATGCGCTGTAATAGATATCTTATCACTCTGCCGATCTTTATCTACATTTCCATCATCATCCCGCATTTCCATTGGTCTTACTGCACGGACAGCCTTTTGCTTCTGCCATTCTAGAATACTAATTGGATCTGTTGGGCAAAATGCATTATATTCAATGACAGGGGTTCTATCCATAGTAATATGCAACAAATCTGCCGTTCTCAACATAACTGCCACATACTGCAAATTTACTTTCGATTCATCTGCCGACTCATAGCATCTGTTAGTATCATAAACAGAATAATCCCGAAGATTATTTAGATGATGGCTTTCACAAATCATCGCTAAATCTTGTCTAAATAAATCATCTAATGGGGATAGCAGTTTCTGAATTTCCCCAACTAATTCTGCATTTCCTTCAAGCTCTCCCGATATCCACATCCTAATCCTTTTAGCATGATTTTTTCTTACATACTCCTGATATAAAAATACATCCTCTTTTTCTCCCAAACTTTGTGTCTTCTGTAAATAATCCCTGCCATATTTAAGATTGTATACATCTTTTTTATAGTCAGAAAAATCAGAAGCCCCTCTATTATCAAATTCATCCTTTGTAATCAGCATTCCCATATCATGAAAATAAATTGAAAGAACAAGCATCATCCATTCCGCAGGCGTCATAACATCTTGAGTTTGCCCAGGAATAAGCCATTCTACAATCTTTAACATCTCTTCAATATGGGAAATATCATGTTTTGTATACTCTATGAAAAAACCATAATCTCCAATATGTGATAATAGTTTTTCAACCTGCTTTTTAATATGCAATAATTTTAGTCCACTAAATGTCCTCAAATTTTCTGCTTTTTCTGCATTAAGTTCTGCATTACTCCTTAACTGTTCAATCATTTTACTCCTCCTTGGTATTTTATGTAATTTTTTCCTTTCCCAAACTAATAATCTTTCATAAAATTGCTTACATTATATTATTATAACGCAGTTTTCTAAATCCTACAAGGAAAAATAAATGCACCGATAGTGTAACTTTACTTTCGGGTTTGACTGGTCAGAATCCACCATAGACGTTTTTATCAAGCAGGAATTGCAGACTGTTTTTTATACTTTACTACATTCCTTCTTCCTGCACAACCGTTTCCTTTTTTGCGCAGACTCCCCCCGGTGCTTCTGAAACGGTTTTTACAATCCCCTGATCTGTGTCTCAAAATACACTTTCTTTTTATTCTGCAGCGACATGCTGTGGTGGATGCTCTCCAGATATTTCCCCAGTTCTCCATGCCGGTTCTTCTCTGACCTGAGGATCTGCGTACTGCTCAGGATCTTTTCCGCTTCCTTCTTTTCCTCAGGTGCAGCCTTCTTCTGGTACCGCACCAGGGCCAGCATGTCTCCTCCGTTATGATAATACGCCCTTAGTTCTGACATGTTCGATGCCCCCTGACGGCTCCATCCCATTGGTCCCGAACTCATCCTCGCAGACAGGGCATGGCTTACGTGGCTCTCTGTACTGCTCCCCAATACCCCGTTTTTATGCTTCAGACGCAGTTTCGCCGCTGTCCAGTTGGACAGAATATAAGACGCCGCTTCCTCCACTTTTGCACGCTTCCTCCATTTGGGCATCCCTTTTTTCTGTTTTTCCACCAGCTCTCGGAAATCATTCTTTGTCTGATTCCGGATCGTTTTGCGGAACTCCTCCAGCACGGGTACCCGCTCCTTCCTGTTCAGATGCGGCGCCAGCTTTATCAGATATTTCTCCAGATGAAATCCATCCAGTACATACGTGACGCCTTTCAGTCGTCTGGCTCCCGTTCGGATCCAATTTCCCCCATCCGCATTCAGATAGATCTTTTTCACCTGATCCAGATCATAATTCCTTTCCAGATACCGGTAAATATCATCCCAGAACTGAAGGTTTGCTTCCCCACTGTTCACTCCGCAGAAATAATGCCGGTTTGTCAGGATCCTGCGTCTGCTGTGAACAGTCTCATCCTCCTTCCCTTCGTAAACACAGACCATTTTTGCGATCAGACCGTTATTTTTCACTCCGTTTTCTGCTTTGACAAGATCGCCTTTCTTTTCCCGGAACTGCAAAGCCACATGGCCTTCATCCGCATCAATATACAGCCAGTCCACTTTCTTTTTCGGTTCGGATGTCTGAGTGGCCGGAGGAAATTTCAGTGCATGAATCCTGTTTTTGACGGTCTGACGGCTGACCTGTGTACCCAGGCTGACCTGCTGTGCTCCGCGCCGGTAAGAAGTCTGTACGGCTTCTTCCAGCATCCGGGCAGCCGCGTCTTCTGCCAGCCGCTGTTTTGGCTCCAGTCCCAGGATCTGAGCAAGAAGGTAAGCGCGTTGTTTCGTCTGTTTGTTAAGAAAGAGCGTCTTTTGGAAGGTGACGTCTCCCAGAGAGGTAACCAGGGTTTTGGTATGATGTGCTTCTATGGTCCACGACTTCCGGCGGAAAGCGCTTTCACACAGCATCCGGTCCATGGTTTCCAGGGAATCCCGGAGCATTTCGGTACCGAATTTACATAACAGGTTGGTGGTCCCGAACACATATTCTGCAAAGTTTTCTGGATTTTTCAGAAATTCATCTTCCAGTTTTTCAAAGTTTTTGATGCAGAACTGTTCAAAATAGAGTATACTGTTAAGCATAGGGAGCTCCTTTCTTTTGTGAGGGTTTTGGTTAGTCTCTTATACTCTATCACAAAAAGGAGTTCCCTTTCTATATCCATTTTTCACCCGAAGAAAATTTTACACTATCTAAATGCACCATAAAGCCATAACTCCTACTTCTTCTTTTCTCAAAAATTTTCTGGAAGAGACTACGCATACATCCATACTACCCAAATAGTGCTACACAGTTCATCAATGACACCCAAATAAAAAAAGACAGTCGATCATCTGTGACTGTCTTTTTCCCACATTTATTCAAATTCCTATTTTTCAGCTTATATAAAAGTTACCCAATCTCTCTTAGTTCTCACCCATCTTAGTCAGCTTCGCCGCCTGGTCGGCTGCAATACAGGCGTCCACAATTTCTTGGATGTCCCCGTTCATCACCTTGTCCAGCTTATACAGCGTCAGGTTAATCCGATGGTCCGTCACGCGGCCTTGGGGGAAATTATAAGTCCTGATTTTCTCAGAGCGGTCCCCTGTGCCAATCTGGCTGCGCCTTGCTTCGGCTTCCGCGTCATGCTGCTTCTGGCACTCTATGTCGTAGAGCTTTGCCCGGAGCAGGGCGAAAGCCTTATCTTTATTTTGGAGCTGTGATTTCTCTGTCTGGCTGTAAATTACAATCCCCGTGGGGTAATGGGTTAAGCGCACAGCGGAATCTGTAGTATTGACGCACTGGCCCCCATTCCCGGACGCACGCATGACGTCAATACGGATGTCTTTTTCATCAATCACCACGTCCACTTCCTCTGCTTCCGGCATGACTGCAACGGTAATGGTGGAGGTATGGATACGGCCGCCGGATTCCGTTTCCGGCACCCGCTGCACCCGGTGCACGCCGGATTCATATTTCATCACGGAATATGCCCCCTGCCCGGTAATCATAAAGGTGACGTTCTTCATGCCGCCAATGCCGATTTCCTCACATTCCACCAGTTCCACCTTCCAGCGGTGGCCTTCTGCAAAGTGCACATACATCCGGTAAATTTCCGCTGCAAACAAGGCCGCTTCGTCCCCGCCTGCCCCTGCGCGGATTTCCACAATTACATTCTTATCGTCGTTGGGGTCTTTGGGCAGAAGCAGGATTTTCAGCTTCTTTTCCAGTTCCTCTACCTTTGCTTTGGAATCATTCAGTTCCTCCTTCGCAAGCTCCCGCAGTTCCTCGTCGTTTTCCTCCTCCAGCATGGCAAGGGAATCCTCAATGTTCTGCTTTGCCTGCTTATATTCTTGATAGGATTCCACAATCGGGGCCAAATCGCTCTGTTCCTTCATCAGCTTGCGGAACCGGTTGGTATCGTTTGCCACGTCCGGCTCGCTTAGCTGGTTCATGATTTCTTCAAACCGAAGAAGGATATCCTCTAATCTGTCAAACATGTCATTCTTCCTCTCTGCAAATTTCCTTGCTTCCTATTCAAATTTTTCCTGCCTTCCCTATTTTACTGCAGGCAGGTTGCCGAAAGCCACCCGGTCGTTCCCTGCAAGGTCCTTGATGACTTTTATATTGCGGAACCCGTTTTTTTCCATCAGTAATGCAACCTGCCTTCCCTGGTTATGGCCGATCTCAAAATACAGGTATCCGTTTGATTTCAAAAAATTCTTCCCCATGCGGGTGATTTCCCGGTAAAAGAAAAGCCCGTCCTCCGCCCCGTCCAGGGCTTCCAATGGCTCAAAATCCCTTACCTCCGGCATCAGCCCTGAAAGTTCCCCCGTAGGAATATAAGGGGGGTTGGAAATAATAACGTCATATTTCCCGGTGATATTCTGGAACAGGTCGCTGCGCACCAGCTCTGTTTCCACCTGGTTCTGCTTGGCATTTTCCTTGGCTATCAGCAGCGCCTGCTTGGAAATGTCGCTGGCTGTGCCCGAAATTCCCACCCTTGCATGTTTTAAAAGGCTAATGACAATGCAGCCAGAACCAGTGCACAAATCCAGCACCTCCATGCCCGGTTCTAAGACCTTTAATGCTTCCTCCACCAAGGTTTCCGTATCTTGACGGGGAATCAGCACATGGGAATTCACCTTGAACGGCAGCCCCATAAATTCCTGCACCCCGGTAATATACTGCAAGGGCACCCGCTCCCCCCGCTTTTTCAGCAGCAGCCTATATTCTTGGAAGGCCGCGCCCTCCATTTCCTCCTTGGCATGGAGATAATATTCGCTTTTGCATATTTTGCAGGCGTACTCCATCAGATACCATGCGTCTAGCTGGTAATCTAAGACCCCTGCGTCCTTCAAAACCCCCTTGCCGTACTCCAATGCACCCTCAAACGTCATGCTCTTTCTCCCTTATGCTCTCCACAAACTCTTTCCAGCCAAACACCGCCTCCACAGAAGCAATCCCCACTTCAATCATGCTTTCATCCGGCTCCTTGGTTGTCAGCCGCTGCATCCACAGCCCCGGTTTGCTCAAAAGATCCATAATGGGGTTTTCGCTCCTGCCTGCAAGGCGTATCACCTCATAGGAAACCCCTGCAACCAGCGGGACAATGGCAAGGCGCAGCACAAGCCGCAGTACCTTGGAGTCCACCCGGATAAACATAGTAGCCAGGATGGTAATGATTACCACGAAAAACAGGAAGCTTGTGCCGCACCGTTTATGCTCTTTTGAGCTGTTTTTCACATTTTCCACCGTCAAATCCAGGCCGTGCTCCACGCAGTTAATGCATTTATGCTCTGCGCCATGGTACATAAACACCCGCCTGATGTCCTCCAGCCGGGAAATCAGCAGGATATACCCAAGGAATATCAAAAGCCGCATCATGCCTTCAATAAGGATGACCGCCGTTTCTGATTTGATATGGCTTTGGAACAGCAGGGAAAGGCCAAAGGGAAGCGCCATAAAAATAGCCACTGCCATCACAATGGACAGGGCAATTGTCAGGCCCATCTCCAGCCGCTCCTTCTTCGCGTCCCGCTCTGCCGGCCCCTCCTCATCTTCAAAAAAAGATGCGGAAAACGTAAGGCAGGACATCCCCAGCACCATGGATTCGATAAAATTAATGATGCCCCGCACAAATACCATATTCCGGAGGGTTTCGTTCCTGCAGATCCCGCCGTATTCCCTCTTTTCCACGATAATCTCGCCGTCCGGCTTGCGGACAGCCACGGCATAACTTTCTTTGTTCTTCATCATGACGCCTTCCATGACTGCCTGCCCGCCGATACCAGAATAAGCCAACCCATTCCCTCCCTTTTTAAAAAAATAGAGGATGTCCACAAAAAAGACATCCTCCCTTTGCTGCGCTCACACCTCTGTTCACGGAGCCTGTAAAAATTCTTACTGATTGTTTATGCCATATCTCTTATTGAACTTGTCAATACGCCCGCGTGCCTGTGCAGTCTTCTGCTGGCCGGTATAGAATGGATGGCATTTGGAACAGATTTCCACATGAATATCTTTCTTGGTTGAACCTGTCACGAATGTATTCCCACAGTTGCAGGTTACCGTTGCCTGATAATACTCTGGATGGATTCCTTCTCTCATGATTTCACCTCTTCACACTGTATTCTAAATCTGCTGCCTAGATTTTCCACATTTATGCTGCTTATGCAACAGCTTTATTATTGTAGCATAGTTTTTTTTAAGATGCAAGTTCTTTTGGAAAATTCTTATAAAAGTTTTGGTTCCTTCCACATGCAGCTTCTTTTGGGCAATTTCTACAGCAGTTTTGTTTTCTTTATCATCTGGCAGAATTCCCGGTTGTTGTTGGTGCGCACAAAGAGGTTCAGTATGCTTTCCACTGCCTCGTCCGCCTTCATGCCGTTGATGGCGCGGCGCATAATCTCCACAGCTTCCTGTTCCTCCCGGCTTAACAGCAGGTCTTCCCGCCTTGTGCCGGACTTGGTAATGTCCACGGCCGGGAAAACCCTCCGTTCGGAAAGCTTCCGGTCCAAAATAATTTCCATATTCCCAGTGCCTTTGAACTCCTCATAAATCACGTCGTCCATACGGCTCCCGGTATCTACCAGCGCAGTGGCAAGGATCGTAATGCTGCCCCCTTCCCGCATGTTGCGGGCTGCGCCGAAAAACCGCTTAGGCATATGTAGGGCCGCTGGGTCGATACCGCCGGAAAGCGTCCTTCCGCTGGGGGGGACAATCAGGTTATAAGCCCTTGCAAGGCGGGTGATGCTGTCTAAGAGGATCATAACGTCCTTCCCATGCTCTACCAGGCGCCTTGCCCGCTCTATTACCATTTCCGATACCCGTTTGTGGTGCTCCGGCAGCTCGTCAAAGGTGGAATAAATCACCTCCACATGCTTCCCTTCGATGGCTTCTTTGATGTCCGTCACTTCCTCCGGGCGTTCGTCAATCAGGAGGATAATCAGGTGCATATCCGGGTTGTTCCTTGTCACTGCTTTTGCCACCTGCTTAAGCAGCGTAGTTTTCCCTGCCTTGGGGGGCGACACAATCATCCCGCGCTGTCCCTTCCCGATTGGGGAAACCACATCCATAATCCGCATGGCACTGGCGCTGCGGTCTGTTTCTAAGCGTATCCGCTCATTTGGGAAAATCGGCGTCAGGTCTTCAAAATTAGGCCTGCGCAGTATCTCGGAAGGGTGGTTCCCGTTGATGCTCTTAATATAGAGGAGGGCGCTGAACTTCTCCTGCTGGGTCTTGACCCTTGTGTTCCCATGGATAATGTCCCCCGTTTTCAGGCCAAACTTACGGATTTGGGAAGGGGAAACATAGACGTCCTGGTCCCCTGGAAGGTAATTCTCACACCGGATAAACCCATACCCGTCCGGCATGACTTCCAAAATCCCATGGGCGCTCACGCCGCTGTCCAGTTCCGGGTTGTCAATTTCAATCCCGTCCGCCGTAATAATCCGGGAAGACCTCCGGTCCTGGTTATTCTGCCGCTCCTCGGCATTCCTGCCGGCAAACCTGCGTTCCGGCTGCCTTACTTCCTCTCTCTCCTCAGTGTTCCGGCTGGACCCCCTCCGTTCTGGCTGCCTTACTTCCTCTCTTTCCTCAGTGCTCCGGCTGGATCCCCTGCGTTCCGGCTGCTTCATTTCCTCTCTGCCCTCGGGATTCCTGCCGGAAGCCCTCCGCTCCGGCTGCCTTGTGTCCTCTTTTTCCTCCGCATTCCTCCCAGAAGCCTTCCGCTCCGGTTCTGCTGCTTTTCCTTCTTCCTTTTCCCCATTCTCCACCCCGGCAGCTTTTGCGTCTTCTTTCAGCATCAATTCCACCAATTCTCCTTTTTTCAGCCCTGAAAGATGCTTTAACCCTCTCGCCTTTGCTACCTCTTTCAACACGCTTACTGATAAACTTTCATACTTTTCTCTCATATTTTTCTCCTTTAACTGCCATTATTGGGAATCCCTGTCAGATTAGACAATGATTTTTCATATCACAGAAATTTCAATGGACTCTATTATACACCATCTTTTTCTAAATAGGAAGTCCTTTTTTCTTGATTTGTAAAATTTTTCATGATATCCTTATAAGAGCGTTTGGCTGCATCCGCCAGCCGGGCCATAACTTTGGCTGTCCCAGCAAGCCTGGGGCAAATACCAAAACGCCTTATGGCCGCTGAGGGGCAGCCCATTTTGGAAAGGAGTGGCACATTATGACAAACAGTGAAAAAGCAATTTTTTTGCATAAAGAATGGAACGGCAAGCTGGAAACCGTTTCGAAAGCCCCGGTGAAAAACCGGGAGGACCTGTCCATCGCATATACGCCGGGGGTGGCAGAGCCCTGCAAGCTGATTGCAGAAGACCCGGAACAGGCTTACCTTTATACAATGAAGGCAAATACCGTAGCGGTGGTATCCGACGGGAGCGCCGTCCTTGGCCTTGGGAACATAGGCCCCCATGCCGCCATGCCTGTCATGGAAGGGAAATGCGTCCTGTTCAAGGAATTTGGCGGCATCAATGCAGTGCCCATCTGCCTTGATACCCAGGACACCGAGGAGATTATCAAGGCCGTCGCTTATCTGGCCCCGGGCTTTGGGGGCATCAACTTAGAGGATATTTCCGCCCCCCGCTGCTTTGAGATTGAAGAACGGCTGAAAGAAACCCTCCCTATCCCGGTTTTCCATGACGACCAGCACGGCACGGCCATTGTGGTGCTGGCTGGGATTATCAATGCGCTGAAAGTCACCGGGAAACAGAAGGAAGGCTGCCAGGTTGTAATAAACGGCGCAGGCTCTGCAGGCATTGCCATTGCACGGCTGCTTTTGGCTTATGGGTTCCCAAACATTACCCTGTGCGACCGCCATGGGATGATACATAAGGATTACCCCGGGCTGAACTGGATGCAGGAAAAAATGGCGGGGCTTACCAACCTGGGGCAAAAGAAAGGGACGCTGGCAGACGCTTTGGCAGGGGCAGACATCTTTGTGGGGGTTTCCGCCCCCGGGATTGTGACCCCTGAAATGGTATCCTCCATGGGCAAGGACGCTATCTTATTTGCCATGGCAAACCCAGTGCCGGAAATTATGCCAGACATTGCAAAAGCCGCCGGGGCAAAAGTTGTGGGCACCGGGCGTAGCGATTTCCCCAACCAAGTCAATAATGTGATTGCCTTCCCCGGGATCTTCAAAGGCGCACTGGAAGGGCGGGCGTCACAGATCACAGAGGAAATGAAGCTGGCTGCTGCCACAGCCATTGCAGGGCTTGTCCCCGAAGGGCAGCTCCATGAAGACTTCATCCTGCCGGAAGCCTTTGACCCGCGGGTAGCACAGGCCGTAAGCCATGCCGTAAAATCCCATATTTCAAGGTAACACCCATGTTTTGGGGTGAAAAACGGTATTATTCCGTAGATTATTATTTGAAACAGGCCTTTGGGGAAAAGGTCTACCGGCTGGCCTTAAACGGGGGCATGACATGCCCCAACCGGGATGGGACGCTGGGGAGCCGGGGATGCATTTTTTGCAGCGCAGCAGGCAGCGGGGATTTTGCCCAGGACGGCTGCGCCCCTATCCCGGAACAGTTGGCGGCTGCCAAAGGGCAGCTCCGGAACAAACGGAACTGCCGGAAATTTATCGCATACTTCCAGGCATACACGAACACCTACGCCCCGGTAGAAAAGCTGAGGAAGCTTTTTATGGACGCCATCAAAGACCCAGATGTGGTAATCCTTTCCATTGCAACCCGGCCGGATTGCCTTTCCGGGGAGGTTCTGAAACTGCTGGAAGGGCTGAACCGTATCAAGCCCGTCTGGGTGGAATTGGGGCTGCAGACAGTCCACAGCGAAACCAGCCGTTTTATCCGCAGCGGGTTTACCCTGGAATGTTTCCATCAGGCGGTCTTTCAGCTCCACCAGCGGGGCATCCCGTCCATTGTCCATGTCATTTTAGGGCTGCCCGGGGAATCGGGGGCGCAGATGTTAGAAACGGTTTCCCATGTGGGACGCCTGCCTGTTTTTGGGATTAAGCTGCAGCTTCTCCATGTCCTGTCCGGCACTGATTTAGGCACCCTTTACCGGGAACGCCCGTTTCCCCTTTTTACGCAAGAAGAATACTGCGAAATGGTTTGCAGATGCTTAGAGCTCCTGCCCCCGTCCATTACAATCCACCGGCTGACCGGGGACGGGCCAAAGGAACTTCTGATGGCCCCTCTTTGGAGCCGTGCGAAACGCAGCGTCTTAAACCAAATCCACCAAACCCTAAAGGAACAGGATACTTGGCAGGGAAAATACTTCTGATAAGCAGCGCCCATGGAAAAATACCAAGCCCATTATGATAAGGGCATGGCTCTGGAGCGTATCTTGTTTGCCCATAGAAAGGAATGGTGAAGAAAATGGCCGAAGCCTTAACCCAATATAAACTGATTGTATTATATATGTTAGACCATGTGGATTTTCCCCTGACAAACACCCAGATTTCCAACTTTGTACTGGATAAAGAATATACCACTTATTTTACCATCCAGCAGGCCATCAATGAACTGATTGGCGCGGAACTCATCCATGCAAAATCCACCCATAACAACACTTGCTACTATATTACCCCTGCCGGGAGGGAAACCCTTTCCTTTTTCCCAGACAAGATTTCTTCCGCCATCAAGGCAGACGTTCTCACTTATTTTGCAGAGAATAAAATGGAACTGAAACAGGAAATTTCTGTCATTGCGGATTATTATAAGACCACGGCGCAGGAATATGCCGTGCGGTGCCAGATTAAGGAAAAAGACCGGGCATTGGTTGACTTGACGATTACAGCTAAAACCAAGGAACAGGCGGAAGCGGTGTGCGAAAACTGGAAAAAACAGAACGAGGAAGTGTATGCGTTCCTGATGGACCTTCTGATAAAATAAGGGAGCCCAAAATCCAAGAAAGAACAAAGTGGGCAAGCCCACTTCAGCTCCCCTACCCCTCACTCATGAGGGGCTTGGACACTTTGTGCGCCGAGCACAATTGCGAAGCAATATTTTACCTCTTGTGCGAGTGCGCATATTATTTTTTGTCTTATAGGAAAGACACTTTCACGCTTTAGCGTGGCAAGGTCTTTCCTATAAGATAAAAAAGAATGCGCACAGCGCATTCTCCGCGCGCGAGCGGATTGCACAGCAATAAATTTCCTCTCCGCGAGCTGCGCATAATTGTTTTTCTCTTATAGGAAATTCATACACTTTAGCACTTCACAATAACACGGTCTTTCCTATAAGATAAGAAAAGGCTGCTGCAAAATACAAATCGTAGGAGCAAAGTGGGCAAACCCACAATTTTTGTATTTTGCAGCAGCCCTGCCATTTTCCTCCGGCTGCGCCTGCACAGCCTTACTTTTCTTTGGAAGAATCACCTTTTTCCAAAAACCTCATCCTGTTATCATCAGAACCAGCCTGAAACGCTGCAAACCCTGCGCGCTCCAAGTTATTCATCTCCCTGTAACATTTCTGGCACAGATGCCCAAAAGTAATGGGGACGCCGCAGTTTGAGCAGTGGAGGGTATCAAGGCGTTCCTCATCTTCCTTATACTCGATTCTGCCTTCCATAATCCACTTTTTTACCAATCTCCGGGGGATGTTAAAATATTCTGCTACCTGATATTCCGTTACATCCTTTGAGCGGATATAATCCTTTACTTCTGAAAACAATTGGTTCTCTTTACAGAACGGGCAAAGTTCATCTTCATAATCGTCTGGAAGGGAACCACGGCATATCGCACAGAATCTTGAATTATTAAACAACGATGCATGTTCCAAAAAGACCACTCCCTTTTCTTTTTCTTTTATAACCTGCTTCACGTTAGCTGCCACCCCTTGACAACAGCAACTGCATTTCATTTTCCCTTATTATAGCACCTTTTTGGCATATCATCTACTGTTTTCGGATATTTTCTTTCTTTTTCTGCTTCTTTCTGACGCTGTAGCCAAATGTCCCAAGGGCATCCCCCAATCCAAAATAAGTACCATGGGAATAGACCATAGGCCCTGCCTGTTCCAAATGGAAAGCCCCGGATTGGTCCAGGTACTCCTCTGCGACATGGACAGCGGCCACTTCCGCCAAAAACATATGGTGGGAACCGAGAGCTATGCAGTCCGTCACCCTGCATTCAATATTTACAGGGCTTTCCCCTATCAGGGGCGGGCGTACTTTGGAGGCTTTCTGCCTGGTTAAGTGCAGTTCCCCGAATTTGTCAGCTTCCCGGCCTGATTTTACCCCGCAGAAATCAGTGGCATAGGCAAGCTCCCTGGTAGGCAGATTAATGACAAATTCCCCTGTTTCCTCCAGCATATGGTAGGAATACCGTTACGGGCGGACAGAAATAGAAACCATAGGGGGATTGGTGCAGATTGTCCCTGTCCATGCCACGGTTATAATATTGTCCCTCCCTGCCCTGTCTGCCACTGTCACCATGGCTGCCGGGACTGGGTAGAGCATATTCCCGGGCTTCCATTCCTGTTTCCTGCTGCAGGCGTTTTCTTTTCTGCGCAAGGCTTTGCCATTGGCAGCTTTTCGTTTCCCCTTGCTTTCCGGCTGGGCTGCTGGTCTATTGGCAGCCCTGTTTTTTCCCATATTTTTATGGCTTCTGGATGGGGCAGAAGGCTTCTTTTTCTTCCTGTCCTGCATATTTATTTCTCCTATGGTCCCAGCGTGTATGGGCTGCTGCCGCACTTAAGGGCTGCATCAGAACCAGCCCATCAGGTGTCCTGCAATCCCAAGAATGCCTGCAAGGTTTGCGGCTGCAAGGATGATAACTGCCCGGAAACTGCCCTTCATCATTTTCCGGCTCTCCTCGTCCGCCGTTTCCATATTCCGCTTCATTTCGTCTACTGCAGACTGGACATTCCGGTAACATTTCACGCTCTCATTGTGGACTTTTTCCCCAAGCTCTGCCTTTAAGGCATCCAGCTTTTCGGAAACATCCTTTTGGGTCAGTTCCGTGATTTTCCCAATTTCTTCTTCCAGCGCATCCAGCTTTTCCAGCAGCTTCTTCTGGGAATCCCCGGAAAGCCTGGAAATGTCTGTCCCAATCTGCCCCAGCTTGCCGGAAAGTTCTGCCTGCGCATCCGCAGAGGACTTGGAAACTTCCGCCTTCATGCCGTCCAGCTTGCCGGAAAGGGCAGAAAGGAGCGATTCTATTTCTTTGGTCTGCTCCTCTGTTTTCTTGCCCAAGATTTCCGGGAAATTCTGCAGTGTCTGGTCGGCTGCGGTACAGACGCGCTCCGTCCGCAAATCCACCACGGCAGTCAGGTCGTGCATTTTCTGGCCCACCAATTGGGAAACCTCTTTCATGCCCTTGCCCACAGACGCGGACAGTCCGGCCATGTTCTGGCTGGACAATTCGGAAACAGACTTCATGTTCTGTTCCACCACTGCTTCTATTTCTTCCATTTTCTGGTCGGCCATGTCGGAAATATCGCGGATCCTCCGGTCAACCGTCCCGGAAACTTCCCCCATCTTCCGTTCCACTGTCCCGGAAACATTTTCCAGGGATTGGGCAATCACGGCGTTCCCCTGCCTGGAAGCATCCTCCAATGCCTCCACCTGGCTGGAAACCTTATCGTCCAAGGCGCTGATTTCACCGCCAATGCTCCCTTCCATGGCCTTGATCTGGGCGTCCACCCTTGCAACCATGACGTCTATCTGCTGCTGTACGCCACGGACAAGCAGGTCTGCTTCCTTCTGCTGGTCTTCCAACGCCTGCTGGAGCTGCCTTGCCTGTTCTTCCCGCTCCTCCAGTACTCCTTGGAGCTCGTCTACCTTATTTTCCTTTGTTACCAAGATAGTCTGCAGTTGTTTGGCCTTTTCCCGGAATTCATCTATCTGTTTCAATAAAAAATCATCCTGCTGCATCCTGCTTAAAACTTTTTCCCGCTCCGCTTCCGGATCTTTTGCTTTTATCTGCCTGGGCAGCTTATCCATAATATTTCCCATTTTTTCCTCCCATATCTGTAATTCTTATGCCTGCAAGCCAAATGGCCTGCAACCATATTACGGCCCTTCCAAACGGAACGGCAAACCACTAGAAACAGCTTGCGTACCAAGCCCGTCTGGCGGCTTATTTTTACTATTGTAGCATTTCGCCTTGCCTTTTGCAAGAAGCTTATTTTGTTTGAATTTCCCCATTTTTTATAATAGCCGATATGATAGTGCCAAAAGGTCTTGCTGCCTTTGGCACTATGAATTACAAAATGGGATTAAGGTGTCAAAAGCACCTTTGGTGCTACGCTCATACCATATATTGTTATTGCAAATCAATTTGCACATCAATATATGGTATAGAGTGGGTGCGTCGCACCCTTTTGGCACCCTAATCCAAAATGGGGAATTCAAAGCTTATTTTGGTGCATATTGTTCCAGCAGGCCTTTATATTTCTCATAGAGTTCCTGCAGTTTTTGCTTATCCTCCTCCGTTACCTGCCCCTCCGCCAGGGCCTGCAGGCCTTCCGTATCCCCGCTTGCCACCAAAGCCGCCGCCTGCTGGATATTTTCCGGGGAAATATATTTCTCTGCAATCTCCGTGGCCTGTTTCACGTCCTGTTCCTCAAAATGGTCTGCAATGCTGGAAACATCTATATCAGCCCCGCCGATATTCACAGTCTTCCCCAATTGGCCTTCAAATATTTTCTTTCCAATTTCTATTGTCGCTTTTGTCTTGATTTCCTGCACAATCACATGGCGCCCTGCAAACAGGGCGGCCACTGCCAGCACTCCTATTAAAATGGCAAATTTTTTTTTCATAAAAAACACCTCCTGAGCATACGGTATCAAAATTTTACGCTTGTTTATCATACCATAAACCCAGAAGGCGTATCTTACAGTTTTCTTAATTTTTCCTAAAATTTTCGCTGCATCCGGCACACCCGCTGCAGGAGCCGCAGCAGTTCCCTGCCTTTTTATTTTTATAAATGCTGCGGCCTGCGGCTATGGAAATAAGCAGCACAACTGCGCCAACTAAAATAGTACCCATGGCAAATCCTCCTGTCTATTTGAGAATAGTTATCATTTAAGGTTAGTATATACTAACCAAAAAGGAATGTCAAGTGTATTTTTCCCACAGCCGCTGCGCCTACAGGATAAGGCCTGCTGCAAATGCAACTGCGCTGGCACAGACTGCCACTGTAAACAGACCTTTCCCCCGGTAGGCTGCAGCAAAGGCTGCGGCAACCCCGGCTGCGGCTGCCACCATGGAGCCTGTCGCATACAGGACTGCCGGGAACGTCATGGCGCCCAGCACCGTATAAGGGATATATGCCAAAAAAGAACGCACATATTTATTTTCAATTTTCCTGTGGAACGCCACAAAGGGCAGCACCCGGATTAAGTACGTTACCCCAAACATCACCAGCAGGTAAAGCCAGAAATTTCCTGTCCCCATTGGATTTCCTCCTATTTTTCTTTTCCACATGCAGGCAGTCCCATGCAGCCCTTTCCCCAAAGCCAGCACGCCCTACTCCCCTTCCTCCATGGGGAACAGCAAGGCTCCTGCCGCCGAAGCGGCTACTGCGCAGATAATAATGGCAAAGCCCTCCGAAATATGCTGGAACACGGGGATATAATAAAGTGCACAGCTTAAGGCCACAGCCAGCAGGACCATTTTCAGGATACGGCTGTCCTTTTTCATGGCTGGCACTATAATGGCAATAAACATCCCATAAATGGCAAGGCCAAGGGCATCGCTGACCTGCCGCGGCAATATGTTCCCACAGACTGCCCCAGCCAAGGTCCCAAGGGTCCAGCCCAGATAGGGCAAGACCGCAAGGCCGCCAAAATAGCGGCTGCCCACCTCCCCTTCCCGGCTCATGGCCACTGCAAAAATTTCATCCGTATTTGCAAACCCAAGGAACAGCTTTTTCCCCGCCCCAAATTGGCTGTCTACTTTCTGGGACAGGGAAATGCTCATCAGCGCATACCGGAGATTAATGACAAACTGGGACACTGCAAGTTCTAAGTAAGAGCCTGCCGCAGCCATTACCGTAATCCCTGCAAATTGCCCGGCAGAAGTTAAGTTCATCATAGACACCAGCAGCGATTCCCACCAGTTCAGGCCGGAGGAAACCGCTGCAAGGCCAAAAGTAAAGGAAACGGAAAAATACCCTATGCCTATAGGGCTCCCATCCTTTATTCCCTGTAAAAACTGTTCCATTCTCTTTCCCTCTCTTATGTAAGTCCTGCCTGCCCGGCGGGTAGGGATAGCCCCCAGCCCCAGGCGTTTGGCACTTCCCATTATACAGGATTTCCGTAAAGACAACAAGCGTTTGTAAAATTCTCTTGCCAAAGCCCCCTGTTGGGGCTATGATAAATAGTAAAGTATACTGTTTCAGTGAACAGGACGGAGGGATGAAAAAATGAAAAAAGTACAGCGGATTTTAGCAATTATCGGCATCATTGTGCTGGTTGGCCTCTATCTTTCCACTTTAGTTTTTGCTTTTCTGGGGAAGGATTTTTTCCCTATGTTCATGGCAGCCCTTTTTTCCAGCTTTGTGCTGCCTGTGCTCCTTTGGGCATATGGGTTTGTCTACCGGCTGATTAAGAAAAATTTTGGGAACGGCCAGGAAAACGACGCCCCAAAGCCATAAGGCGCGTATAAGGCACGCCCTAGAAATTTACCCCCAGGCTTCTCAGTTCCCCGTCTGCCTGCTGCTTGGTATGGAACAGGATAGTTGCCATGCCAAGCTGGTTGGCAGCAACAATATTCCCCCGGTTATCATCCAGAAATACACATTCTGTCGGATCTAACTGGTATTTCTGGAACAGGGCCTGGTAAATCTCCGGTTCCGGTTTGGTGGACTGCACTTCATAGGAAAAAATAGCGCCGTCCACTTCTTCCACAAAGGAAAGCTCCTCAATGCTCTGGGAATACATCCGCCTGGAATAGTTGGACAGCAGGTACACCCCATACCCCTGCCCTTTCAGGCGTTGGATCCATTCATGGACATACCCGTACTGCTTGATGCAGTTGCCCATGTTGTCCCAAAACTGCATGATTTCTTTTTCACATCCTGGGGCTTTTTCCAGAAAGCCTTCCAAAATTTCCTCGTCCGTCATTTTGCTCCGGTCAAATTCATTCCAAAGTTCTGAAAGGACGGTTGCATTTGCTACTTTTTCATACACATCCGGCGGAAAGCCAAGGGTATCCATAAACCCCTGCCAGTCAAAATCCACCAGTACTTTCCCTACGTCAAATACTATATTTTTTATCATATCCCTTTCCTTATCCTATCCCTTACTGCGGTAAATAATGTCGTCCCTGCCCGGCCCGTTGGAAATCATGGTAATCGGGAATCCGATGTGTTTTTCCACAAATTCTACATAGTTCCGGCAGTTTTCCGGCAAATCCCCATAATTCCGTATGCCCCGGATATCGCAGTTCCATCCCGGCAGCACCTCCAGCACAGGCTTTGCCTTCTCTAATTTTGTGGTAGCCGGGAATTCCGTAGTAACTTCCCCGTCAATTTCATACCCGACGCAGACTGGGATTTCATCCAGGTAGCCCAGCACATCCAGTACGGTAAAGGCTACGTCCGTAGTCCCCTGGATACGGCAGCCATATTTGCTGGCAACTGCGTCAAACCAGCCCATACGCCTTGGGCGCCCTGTGGTTGCCCCATACTCCCCGCCGTCGCCGCCCCGGCGCCTTAATTCATCTGCATCTTCGCCGAAAATCTCGCTGACAAAAGCGCCTGCCCCAACCGAGGAAGAATACGCCTTGCAGACCGTAATGATTTTCTTAATTTCATACGGCGGGACGCCTGCCCCAATGGCCCCGTAAGCTGCCAGCGTGGATGACGACGTAACCATGGGGTAAATTCCGTGGTCCGGGTCTTTCAGGGAACCAAGCTGTCCTTCCAGCAGGATATTCTTCCCTTCCTGTATGGCCTGCCAGAGATAGGCGGAGGTGTCGCAGACATACGGCTCCACCATTTCCCGATAGCCTTTCAGCTCTTTCATCAGTTCTTCCGGATCCAGCAGGGGCTTATGGTATAAATGCTCCAGCATTATATTTTTAGTTTCACAGATACGCCCTACTTTTTCCTTCAAGGATTCTTCCTCAAAGAGCTCGCTGACCTGAAACCCGATTTTTGCATATTTATCTGAATAAAATGGCGCAATCCCTGATTTTGTGGAGCCAAAGGATTTCCCACCCAAACGCTCCTCCTCATACTGGTCGAACAAAATGTGGTAGGACATGACGATCTGCGCCCGGTCGGACACCAGGATTTTCGGCTTTGGCACGCCCCTGTCCACAATGGACTGGATTTCCTCAAAGAGCACCGGGATATTCAGCGCCACCCCATTTCCAATGATGCTTGTGGTATGGCTGTAGAATACGCCGCTTGGAAGGGTGTGGAGCGCAAATTTCCCATAATCATTGACGATGGTATGGCCGGCATTTGCGCCGCCTTGGAAACGCACGATAATGTCGGCTTCTTTCGCCATCATATCGGTGATTTTCCCTTTTCCCTCATCTCCCCAGTTTGCACCAACAATTGCATTTACCATTTTCGTTCCTCCTTTGCTTTTTGTACACTGCTGTTTGGAACATATAGCTTCCCAGACACAGTTTAGTATAACCCAATTCCCAGTATAAGTAAAATCAATGTTTTTTATGGTTCATATAATTATTTCTTATGCTATGCCCACTGCCGCCCTCCTTGGACGGGCTCGCCTATGCCCCAATCATTTCCAGCAATTTCCCGGCAGCGGCAGACACCGGGACGCGCCCGTCCGTCACTACGCAGAAATCCCTTGCCGGGATTTTTTCCGGGAATTCCAGCAGGAACAGTTCCCCGGACTGCAGAAATTCCTCTGCAAAATCCTGTACCACGCTGGCAATCCCCAGCCCTTTCCTTGCGAACTGTATCAGCATGTTGCTGGTGGCAAGCTCAAATTCCGGAGACAGGGATACGCCGTTTTTCTCCAGGAAGCTTTCCACATAATTCCTAGTAGAAGTATTCTTTTCCAGGCAGAGCACCGGCAGGCTGTTTAGCTGCCCATAGCTTAACTGCTGGCGGCGCAGATAGTTAAATTTTTTCCCCGCCACAAATACGTCCTGAATCCTGCGCACCTTTTTCACCTCCCAGCCCCGGCGGCTGTTTAAGGGGGCGCTGACTACGCCGAAATCAATTTTCCCGTCCTGCAGGTGCTTTAAAGTTTCCGGGGTGGGGGCGTTGGTGACCGCTACTTTAATGCCTGGATATTTCTCGTGGAACTGCTCCAGCACTTCCAGAAGGTAAAACTGCAGCGTCATGTCGCTGGCCCCAATACGGATTTCCCCGGCTTCTAAATCCAGCATCCCCCGGATTTTCCGTTCTCCCTGCTGGATATAGCCATAGCCCCGCTGCACGAAGGAATAGAGCATTTCCCCTTCCGGGGTGAACCGGACGCCTTTGGAGGTCCGCACAAACAGGGGGCTGCCCAGGGCTTCCTCCAGATGGCGGACGGCCTGGCTCACTGCCGGCTGGGAAACAGCCAGTTCTTCTGCTGCAAGGGTGATGCTTTTTACTTTCCCTACATAATAAAAAATTTTGTAATATTCTAAATTAATATCTGACATAACAATCCCCCTAACCTGTGGTTTTACGGATGCAGCCCGCTTCCGCCCTGCCTTTCCATCTATTCCGGCCCCAATCCCGCCAGCTTTTTTATTATATTACTCCGGCGGTTAAATGTCGACGAATTTTACGCAGAATAATTTTTCATCTGCAAGGCGGAAGAAGGCGGCGTAGCGGGGCTACGTCAACCGAATTGGAGTAGCCAGGAATCCGCCTCTTTGCCACAGGCAAACTTTAAAATGGGCGGATTCCGTAACAGTGAAGCCGGAAGGCTGAACTGTTACAGTTCCCTCCGGCGTTTTTCATTTCCTCATTGTATTTGGCGGCGGCTTTTTGTATAATCAAAAGGAGCAATAAAACAGAAAGGAGCCTTTCAATGCCTTACTCAGAACTTTTTATTTTCCTGTTGGAAATCGTTGGGACCATTGCCTTTGCTTCTTCCGGGGCGATGCTGGGCATACGGAAAAACATGGATATCTTTGGCGTCAATGTGCTGGGCATTACCACTGCGGTAGGAGGCGGCTGTGTCCGGGACCTGCTCCTTGGCATCCATCCCCCGAAAATGTTCCAAAATTTTGCCTATGTGGGCACTGCCATCCTGACCTCCTGCCTGCTGTTCGTGGTATTCTTCATAAAAAAGGAGCTTTTGGAAAGCACATTTTTAGAGCGGTACGAACGGGTAATGAGCGCGCTGGATGCGGTGGGCCTTGGGATTTTTACTGTAATGGGCATCCGTACGGCCATGGATTTGGAAGGCAGCCATTTTGACCATTGGTTCCTCCTCGTTTTTGTAGGGGTAGCTACTGGGATTGGCGGGGGCATGATGCGGGATGTGATGGCAGGGGAAACGCCCTTTGTCTTTATCAAGCACGTCTATGCCTGCGCGGCGCTGATTGGGGCGTTCCTGTATATTTTCCTGTGCAGGGCAGTCCCGGATATTGGGGCGATGCTGGTAAGTTCCATCACAGTGGTGGCGGTAAGGCTGCTGGCAGCCCATTACCGTTGGAACTTGCCGAGGATACGATAAGGAGGTAGGATTTATGGTAAAAATACAGCACTGCAAACAATGCGGCAGGAAAATCTTTTTTGACGGGATTTGCGTTGCCTGCCAGACCGAAAACGAAAGGGAGCGGATCTTGGCAATGCCCAAGGAGGAGCTTGCCGCCGCAGTCCAAAGCATCTGCAGGGAAATAATGGAAACGGGCGATCTTGAGGAGCACTGGGGTTTATTTAAAAACCTGCTGGGCTACCGGGACATCGATACCACGGAACTGGCAAAAGCCGCCTTCCAAAAGGGGCTTTTCTATCCTTCCGAGCTATATAAAGACGCCCCTGATGATATCACCGCCAAAATGCTGGAAATGGTGATGGAGGATGGTACAGACCCAATGCTTGCCGGAAAGTTACTGCTGTGCCTTGCCGTCCATGGGGGCGAAGACGTGTTCCAAGCATTCCTGGAGCTGGAGCGGCATCCACGTAAGTGGCGGGAAAAACTGTACGCCAATCCCTCCGTCCACGCCACTTACGGCGGATGGTCCTACGACAAGGACGGCAATTATTTGGAAACAAATTTTAAGGAATGTTATCCCATGGTAAAAGGGACTTTGGAAGAAAAAAAGAAAAGCCCTGTAAAAATAGGGGTTAAGACAGGGGAAACCTGCCCTTCCTGCGGCTGCGCCCTTGTAAACCTGATGGAAATTGACGGCAGCGACCCACGTCTTTCTTTCCTGGGGATCAGCGGCACTGCCAAGGCAAAATGCTGCCCGGACTGCCTGATCTATTCAGACAGTACTTTCTGCAGGTACGAAGTAAACGGCGAAAGCAGGTATTTCCCCGGGGAAGGGTGCTCCATGGCAGAAGACGGCCCGGAAGACCAATGGGTTGAGGAGCTTGCCTCCAACTGCTACGTCCTGGGGAAAGACCCTGTCCCGCCACGGTACGCCGCCGATTGGGAAGGCGGATCCTCTGTGGGCGGTTTTGGGTTCTGAATTCAGGACTGTGAAATTAAACTATGCCCCGACTGCGGGAAGCCTATGAAATACCTTGCACAAATCCAATGGGATACTGTGCTGGAGGAGACAGAAGGCAACGCCTATCTGGAAATCTGCAGGGACTGCCGGATTATCGCATTTTTGCACCAGCAGACCTAAATTTCAGGGACAAAAAAGAGGCTGACGGAACCGTATCATTTTCCGGCAGCCCCTTTTTATGTTTTATAAACTTTTCCGGCAGCCCCCTATGCCGTGGGAAGCTTCTTTGCGCAGGCAATGGCTAAGGATCCCGGCCCGATATGGCATGCCACGCTTAAGGAAAGGGGGTCTGTCATGGTAATTTCTGCATGGGGGAAGGCTTCCTGTACCTGCCCCTTAAATTCCAATGCAGCCTGACGGTCTTTGGTATAGGCAATGTAGAGGTGCATATTTTTCCCCTCCTCATCCCCGAAGCGTTTCTTAAAATCATTTTTCATGGCGTCCACCATAATGTTTTTGGCTTGCTTTACCGTCCTTGCCTTGGCAAAGGCATCCAGCTTGTCCCCCTGGATTTGCAGAACGGGCTTTAATTTCAGCAATGTGCCAAGGGCTGCCGCCGCAGGGGTAATCCTGCCGCCCTTTTTCAGGTATGTTAAAGTATCTACCATAATATAAATGCTGGAATCAAACTTTGTTTCCTCCAGAAATTCCTTGATTTCCACTGCGCTTTTCCCGCGCTTTGCCAACTCTGCCGCGTCCAGGACCGCCTGCTTCTGTGTCACGGAAATCCGCTGGTTGTTTACCACCTGCACCCTGCCCTCATATTCCTGGGCCAGCATAATGGCCGTTTCGCAGGAGCTGCTTAAGCCGCTGGACATAGGGATATGGACAATCCCTTCATATTCCTCCAGCAGCTGTTCCCACAAATCCGTCACGGAGCCGATTGCCGGCATGGACGTGGAGATTTCTGCATTCCCCTCTAATTTTTCATAAAATTCTTCCTGTGACAAATCTATGTCTTCAAAATAAGTTTCCCCATTGATAAAAAATGGCATAGGCAGGACATGGATCCCATATTCCTTTGCCTCTGCCTGGGTGATCCCGCTGTTGCTGTCTGTGACTAATGCTATATTTCCCACCGAATTTTCCTCCTTCTATAATTGTTCCGCTTCACCTTGGATATTTCCCATCTATACTGCGTGGCGCCTGCCGCAGCCATGCCTGCTGCGCCCAAGCGCCTTCTGCTTCTTAGCTTATGCTGTTTCTGCACATTCCACTGTGCCAATTGTTTCCATTTCTTTTCTGGACATGCGGAAACATTCCATAACTTTTGGCGAAAAAATCCCGCACTCCCCGCCTAACACCATATAATAGGCATCTTCCTTGGAATAAGCCCGCTTGTAAACCCGCTCGCTTATCAGCGCATGGTAGGCATCCACCACCGACACAATCTGTGCGGCAATGGGGATTTCATCCCCTTTCAGCCCTTCAGGATAGCCGCGCCCGTCGTAACGCTCATGGTGGTACCGGCAGATTTCGATGCTTTTCTTAAAATATTCCGGCGTCTGGACATTTTTCATCATTTTCATAATCTCGCACCCTTTGGTGGTGTGGGATTTCATATATTCCCGTTCTTCCTTTGTGAGCTTTGCTGGCTTAAACAGCACATGGTCGGAAATCAGAAGTTTCCCAATGTCCCGCAGGGCAGCCAGCTCCGCAATGGCCTCCACGTCCCCGTCTGTCAGCCGGTATTCCGGGTAATGGGCCTGCACCTTCCTGCCGATAATCCTGGTGAGTTCCCGGACAGTCTGGGTATGCTCCTCAGCTTCCGGGTAATGGGTCTCTAAGATGTTGCACACCACGTCAACCATCTGCTGGCTGGATTTTTTTAATTTTTCTGCCTGCATCTTCAACACGGCATACTGTTTGCGCAGAAGCTGGTTCTGTTCCGCTACTTTTTCTTCCATATGGTTCTTGTGCTGGTAGAGGGATATATTATTGTCCACACGTTTCCTCACCACGTCCCGGTCAAAAGGTTTGCGTATCATGTCTGCCGCCCCCAGCCCAATGCATTTTTTTTCAGTTTCTATGGACTGCTCTGCGGTAACTACAAGCACCGGGATATGGGCCATCCAGCCGTTTTGCTTCATCCCTGCCAGCACCTTGCCCCCATCTTCCCCGGACAGGTGCCAGTCCAGCAGCACTGCAGCGATCCCGGCGGCATTGCCCTTTAACATCTGCAAGGCCTCCCTGGTGCTGGATGCTTCTAAGATTTCGTAATCCTTACGGAATATCTCTGTTAAAATTATGCGGTTGCTTTCCAAATCATCCACAACCAAAATCTGATGGCGGTCCATGGCCTTCCCTCCTTAATTCCGAAATACGCCGATTTCCCTGTGGGACAGGCGCACGGTGACATTCCTGACAGAATTGGCTGCTGTCCACTGCATGCCGTTCATCAGCACGGTAGTACCGGCATTTAAAATGCCGTAAACCAGCATCCTGGCCTCGTTGGCCTTGCTCCGCTTTTCCTCCAGTTCCCGTGTGCGTTCTACCTGCAGCTCCATCTGCTTGCGCTTTAAATAGGTTGCCTGTTCCACTTTCAGGTACAGGTCCATCCCGTTGCGTACTTCCGGCGGGTACTGTTTCTGGAGTTTTTTATAGGCTTCTTCAAAAATTGCCAGTTCGGACTGGAGTTTTTTCAGCTTAAGTTCCGCTTCTTCTTCTTTTTCTATCATGGCCTTGCTGACGCCAAGGGAAATTATTGTGGGCAGCCCAGCCCGGTTCCCGATATGGTGGGCTGTAACCCCATTGACGGCCGCAGCAGTCCCGCCGATTATGGCGCCCCTGCTGCCGGCAATGACAATCTCCTTGCCTGCAATCATGTTGCTGTTCATCACATAGTTGGCATATATCCCCTCGTTGGCTGTCAAAGACGCCCCTTCAAAGAATTTCCCATGGATTTCCCCTGCCGCTTCTATCACGGCAAGCCCTCCGCCGGAAACGCCGTTTTTAATGACAATCCGCCCTCCGCTCTGCAAACGGGCAGATTCCACGTTCCCTTCGATAATCAGCTCGTCCTTGGATTGGATGACGACGCCGCTTCCTACGTTCCCCCGGATCCAGATGCTGCCGTTAAAACGCAGGTTCCCGGTGGAAATCGTTACTTCATTCACCACTAAGAGGGGCTGTATGGTAATTTTATTGTCTTTCAGTTCAATTTTGCCCGATTCCCGGGCAATATAGGTCTTCCTGTCCTGGGAAAGGAGGAAGCCTTTTCCTTTCAGGATGCACTTTTCCTGCCCCCCATGGGCTGGCAGCTCCGTGCCATCCACCATCCTTCCGCCAATCCCCGGCTGGGCTTCGTGGTACACAGCGATTACCTGCCCAGCCTTTACCTGTTCAAAATATACGGTATTCTGGTAGTCAATCGAGCCGTCTTTCCGGATCGCGGGAATCTGGGGGATACCCGTGCGGAAGAAAAACTCGTAATAGCCATCCCTGCCCCGTTCGGGCCGGATGCCTTCTGCAGCCAAAAACCGTCTGGTGGCAAACTCCGCTTCTTTTAAATTTTTCTCTATCTCATCCTGTCGGATGCCAAATACCACATGCTCCTTCGCCAGAAGGCGCATGATTTCATTCTTTGTCTTTGTTGTCCCTTTTTCCAGCGTGACATAGGCTTCCATCTTATCCTGGCTGACGGTCACCAAGCATTCTGATGCCTGCCGCGCCTGTTCCATCAATGTTTCTAGCTGGATATCGGCATTTTCTGCCTTTTTCTCCTGTTCCTGCAGCTTTTGGCGTATCTGCTTCATTTCCTTGGCGGAATACATCATGCTCTGGTAGGCAGACACATCCAGCCCTTCTTGCAGCCCTAAGCGGATTTCCCGCATCTGCTGCCAGCGGTACAGTTCCTTTGCGTAGATGGACACATCCACCCGCCGCTCCAGCCCCAGGCGGATTTCCCGCATCTGCTGCCAGCCAAAATAAATCTTGGCATATACGGATACCTCCAGCCCTTCTTCCACGCCCAGACGGATTTCCCGCAGGGACTCCCCTAAAAATTCTTTTATCAGGTATTTCGAAATATCTGCTTTGTGTTCTAACCCTAAACGGATTTCTTCTAATTGGTCTGGCTCGTACCCTTCCTCAATATAGGAAAAAATGTCTACATGCCCCAGCTTCGCTTTACGGATTTGGCGCAGGTACCCGGCTTCCAGTTCCTGATGCCTTGACACGTCAAGGCCTTCCTTTAACGCTTTTCGGATTTGGCGCATCCGGTCATAGGAAATTTCCGGCTTGGCGTACACAGATACATCAAGGCCGTGCTCCAAGCCCTTTTTGATTTCCTCCATCTGGAACCAGTCATAATTTACCGACGTGTACCAAGACACATCCAGGCCTTTTTCCAGCCCCTGCCGGATTTCCTCCATCTGTCCCTTGTCAAATCCCATCCCTTCATATTTTCTGATTTGCTGACTGTTCACTTCTTTCTGCACTCCTCTGCTTCATCATCCTGCATATTAATTCTATGGCATAATTGCCGGGCTGTCAATAAACAAATCTGGTACAGCGCCTGAAAAAAAGTGGATATCCCTGCCAGATGGGTCTTTCCTGTAAGAAGAAAAAAGCTGCCATGTCCCGGAGCGCAGGCGCCAGATTTGGTTCCCGAAAGGATAATCCCAAAATCTGTTGCCGTTGCCCTGTTCCATGGCAGCCTTTCATTTGATTGTGCTATTTGGGGCTATAACATGCCCCGCCTGCCTGCTGGCTGGGAATTACATCATGCCCATTCCGCCACCGCCTGCTGGCATTGCCGGTACATCCTCTTTGATGTTTGCTACAACGGATTCTGTAGTCAGCAGGGTGGATGCAACGGAAGTTGCGTTCTGAAGCGCGCTCCTTGTTACTTTCACTGGGTCAAGGATGCCTGCTTCTACCATGTTGACATATTCCTCTTTGGTTGCGTCAAAGCCAACGCCCGGTTCGGATTCTTTTACTTTATTGATAATAACTGCGCCTTCTAAGCCTGCATTTGCAGCAATGTAAAACAATGGGGATTCCAATGCCTTTAAGATTACCTTTGCGCCGGTCTTTTCGTCGCCGTCCATATTTTCTGCCAATGCTGCGACTTCTTTTGCTGCATGGATATATGCGGAACCGCCGCCTGCGATAATGCCTTCCTCAACGGCTGCCCTTGTGGAATTCAGGGCATCTTCCATACGCAGCTTGCTTTCCTTCATTTCTGTTTCTGTCGCTGCGCCTACACGGATAACTGCTACGCCGCCTGCCAGTTTTGCAAGCCTTTCCTGTAATTTTTCTTTATCAAACTCAGAGGTGGTTTCCTCAATCTGTGCGCGGATTTGTGCAACCCTTGCGGTAATTGCGCCTTTGTCCCCTTCGCCGTCCACGATAATAGTATTTTCCTTCTGTACTTTGACAGATTTTGCACGGCCAAGCTGGTCCATCGTGGTCTCTTTCAGTTCAAGGCCTACTTCTTCTGAAATCACCTGCCCACCTGTCAGGATTGCGATATCTTCCAGCATTGCTTTCCTTCTGTCGCCATAGCCCGGCGCTTTCACTGCCACTACGTTGAAGGTGCCGCGGAGTTTGTTTACAATCAAGGTAGTAAGGGCTTCCCCTTCAATATCCTCTGCAATAATTAAAAGCCTTGCGCCAGACTGCACTACCTGCTCCAGCAATGGCAGGATTTCCTGGATATTGCTGATTTTCTTATCGGTAATTAGGATATATGGGTCATCCAATACAGCTTCCATCTTATCCATATCGGTTGCCATATAAGCGGAAATATACCCGCGGTCAAACTGCATGCCTTCTACCAGGTCCAGCTCTGTCTGCATGGTCTTGGATTCCTCAATGGTAATCACGCCGTCATTGGAAACCTTCTCCATAGCGTCTGCTACCAAGTTCCCAACTTCCTCGTCCCCTGCGGAAATTGCCGCTACTTTTGCAATCTGGTCTTTGCCGTTTACCTTCTGGCTCATGGCTGCAATGGACTCAATGGCTTTCTCAGTTGCCTTCTTCATGCCCCGGCGTAAAACGATGGGGTTTGCCCCTGCTTCTAAGTTCTTCATGCCTTCCTTAATCATTGCCTGTGCCAGGACAGTTGCTGTGGTAGTACCGTCCCCGGCAACATCGTTTGTCTTGGTAGCCACTTCTTTGACAAGCTGTGCGCCCATATTTTCAAATGCGTCTTCCAGTTCAATTTCCTTTGCAATGGTTACGCCGTCATTGGTAATCAGGGGAGCGCCGAAGGATTTATCCAATACCACGTTCCTCCCTTTCGGCCCTAAGGTTACCCTTACGGTATTTGCCAATTTATCTACGCCGGCTTCTAATGCTGCCCTAGCTTCTGTGCCATACTTCAATTCCTTTGCCATGATGATTCGTCTCCTTTTTATTCTGTGTTTCTGTCATATATGGGATGCTTCTGCTTAGCCTTCTACGATTGCAAGGATATCATTCTGTTTCACGATGATATATTCTTCCCCGTCAACCTTTACCTCATTCCCTGCATATTTGGAATAAATGACTTTATCCCCTTCTTTTACCTGCATGGTTACTTCTTTGCCATCTACCATTCCACCGGGACCTACAGCTACTACCTCTGCCTCCTGCGGCTTCTCCTGCGCGCTTCCTGCAAGGATGATGCCAGACTTCGTAGTTTCTTCTGCTTCACACTGCTTTAACACAACTCTGTCTCCTAATGGTACTAGTTTCATTACAATTCCTCCTTATTCAGCCTTCTGTCCTATGTTATGCTTTTCTTTTTTAGTTATTAGCACTCATTTATATCGAGTGCTAATTTCTTATGTACATAAGATAGCACTATGGTTTTTCTTTGTCAATATGGAATTTCATATTTTATAAAAAGTTTAGAATTGGATCCGGCAGATGGCAGGATGCCATAATTCCAGAACAAAGAGTCTGGCTTGCCAGACTTTCGCGCCGGAGCGCGGCTGCGGCAGCAGCTATTTTCCCTTGCGCGTAGTGCGCAGCAATAAATTTCCTCTCCGCGAGCTGCGCATAATTGTTTTTCTCTTATAGGAAATCCATACACTTTAGCACTTCACAGTAACACGGTATTTCCTATAAGAGAACAAAGTGGGCAAGCCCACTTCAGCTCCCGACCCCCTCACTCATAAGGGGCTTGGACACTTTGCGCGCCGAGCACAATTGCGAAGCAATATTTTACCTCTTGTGCGAGTACCCTCGCTTCGCTGGGGCTGACCCTGCGCATCCTTGCGCTTTTTTTGCTTTATAGGACGCAATTTCCTATAAAGCAAGAAAGAATCCTGCAAAGCAGGATTCTCCGCCTGCGGCGGGTCGCTTTGCGACAAATTTCATACCCGCCGCAGTGCGATAAGAGCTTTTTTATTCTATAGGAAAGATACTTTCACGCGTTAGCGTGACAAGGTCTTTCCTATAGAATAAAAAAATGCCCCGCTGTAAGCAACAACGGGGCATCATGCAGCCTTAAAACCCTCACCCCAACGGGTGCCCTTTGATATATTCTTCCATAATTGCCGCCGCCATATGCACGATTTTCCCACATGGCCGCTTTTTATAATATTCTTCTGTCCTCCGTTCCGGGACTGGCACGTCTTTTTTCCTGTCCAGCCCTAACAGTTCCCTGCAGACAATGGAACCATTCTCTCCCTCAAAGGCCCCGGCCAGCTCCTGGATCCGCGCGTAGTGCTCTTTTTTGCCCTGGTGGTCCTTTGGCTCCTCGTATCCGTAGAGCGCCCCGGCCACCAGGAACATCCCGCTGACTGCCCCGCAGACCTCCCGGAGCCTGCCCATCCCAGCCCCGAAGGAGGAGCTGAGCCTTGCGGCTGTTTTTGGGTCCATGCCATGCAGGTCAGAGAAGGCCAGGAATACTGCCTGGGTGCAGTTGTAGCCTTTTAGGAAATTTTCTTCTGCGGCTTGTCCGTATTTGCTTCCGTTGTAATCCATCGTCCAAATCCCCTTCCACCTGTCCATTGACAATGTTTAAAAACCTATGCTCCGCCATGCTGCTTTCAGACTGCATGGAGGTTTTTAAGGGAAATATCCAGAATCGGCGCAGAATGTGTCAATGCCCCGCTGGAAATATAATCCACCCCAAGGGAGATGTAATGCCCTATATTTTCCTTCGTCACATTGCCGGAGCACTCAATCTCTGCTTTCCCGCCAATGGCAGCAATGGCCTCCTGCATTTCTTCCACGCCCATATTGTCCAGCATGATAATATCTGCCCCTGCTTCCAGGGCATCTTTTACCATTTTTACTGTTTCACATTCTACCTCAATCTTACGGACAAAGGGCGCATACTCTTTCGCCATGGCTATGGCTTCCTTTACGCCCCCTGCCGCCCCGATATGGTTGTCTTTCAGCAAAATCCCATCGGAAAGGTTATAACGGTGGTTATAGCCGCCGCCCACCTTCACAGAATATTTTTCAAAAATGCGCATATTGGGGGTAGTTTTTCTGGTATCCAGCAGCTTCACCTTGCTCCCTTCCAGCAAGGACGCAATGGAATTGGTATAAGTTGCAATCCCGCTCATGCGCTGCAGGAAATTAAGCGCCGTCCGCTCCCCGGACAGAATCGCGCGGATATCGCCGGAAATTGTCCCGATTAAATCGCCTTTTTTCACCTTGTCCCCATCTGAAAAATGGAATTCCACGGCAACGTCCCCGTCCAGCAGTTCAAACACCCGCCGGAATACATACAGCCCCGCAAGGACGCCGTCCTGCTTGCAAATCAGTTGGGCTTCCCCTTTCTGTGCCTTACGCATCACTGCATTTGTGGTAACATCCTCGCTGGAAATGTCCTCACGCAGCGCTTGCAGTATCAGTTCATCCGCATTTAATCCCATTGTTATTTTATTGTCCATCTGTTTTCCTCATCCTCTCTATTTCCTGCTGCACCAGGGCTTTGTTTTCCTGCTGCAGTTTTTCTCTGTCATGGTACTTCCACGGCTGGAATAACCCCTCTGTGCCTGTCCGTCCACTGTGGCTGCCCGCTTCCCCTTTCTGCCCCACGGGCTTAAGGGCTGATGCAATGTCAAGGGCTGCCCTCCGTGCAAATACAAGGCTTTCCAGCAGGGAATTGCTTGCAAGGCGGTTGGCCCCATGCACGCCGTTGCAGCTTGTTTCCCCCACGGCATACAGGCATCCCATGGAGGTCCTTCCCTCCAAATCAGACTGGACGCCGCCCATGAAATAATGCTGCCCCGGCACCACTGGGATACATTCTTCCGCCACGTCATACCCTTCCTCCAGGCACCTTTGGTAAATATTAGGGAAATGGCTTAAAATATCCTCTTTTGGAATATGCTCCATAGAAAGCCAGACATAGGGCTTCCCGTCTTCTTCCATCTGTTTTTCAATAGCCGCCGTTACGATGTCCCTTGGCTGCAGCTCATCCACAAAACGTTCCATCCTGGCATTATACAATACCGCCCCTTCCCCCCGGACAGACTCGGAAATCAAAAACCTCCGGCCCGGTTTCACGGAATAAAGGGTAGTGGGATGTATCTGCACAAAATTCACATCCTGCAGCTTAACATGATGGCGCAGCGCAACAGCCAACCCATCCCCTGTCAGGTGGGCGAAATTTGTAGAATGGGGGTACAGCCCGCCAATGCCGCCGCAGGCAAGCACCGTCTGCTTTGCCCAGATAGGGAATATTCCCTCCTCTTTGCCTGTTCTGGCTTCGCTGGCATTACGGGCTGCCACAATCCCATAGCAAACATTGCCCTTGCAGAGCAAGTCAATCATTTCCGTCTGCTCATAAATGGAAATGTTCCCCCGCTTTTTTGCCTGCCCTAACAATTTCCCTGTAATTTCTTTCCCGGTAACGTCCTCGTGGAACAGGATTCTTGGCTTGGAATGGCCCCCTTCCCTTGTGTACGCCAGTTCCCCGTCCCTGCGCTCAAATTCTACGCCATATCCCAGCAGCAAATCGATAATCCCCCTGGAACTGCGTATCATCATTTCCACGGATTCCCGGTTGTTCCTGTAATGCCCTGCCTTCATGGTGTCCTCAAAATAGCTTTCATAGTCGTCTTCGGAACGCAGGACACAGATCCCGCCCTGTGCCAGAAAGGAATCGCTGTTTTCCGCGTCCTCTTTGGTAATCACTGTGATTTCCATGCTTTCCGGCAACTGCAGCGCACAGAACAGCCCGGCCGCCCCTGTGCCTACGATTACAACATCTGTTTCTTTTTCCATATCCCCACCTGCGTTTTTCTTTTCCATCTTAAGTTTGGGCATCCAAAAGGCTCCCGCCGCCTGAAAAGGGGCAACCATACATTCTGGAGTCCCGCTCATGCCTTGCGCTTTTCCCTTCTGGATTAACCAATAAAATTCTACCATATCTGACACGAAATTTCTAGAGCGTGCCTGAAAATTCATTCCTACAATTTTCAGGCACGCTCTAGCCCATTACGGCCCAGCCCAGAATTTGAGCCTGCCGCAAAGGCCGTAAGAACATATCACTATGCCTGGAACCCGTTCCTGTAAAAGCCATGGCATCCTTTATTTCTTCACGCCCTTCCCGTCCCGGTTTGCCAGCCGCAGCCGGTGCAGGGCAATTTCCTTCTCCTTCACTTTTATGGTATGCTCCGCCGCCCCCAGCAGGAAGACGGCAAGCAGGCTGTCCTTCCCGTCAATTTTCATGCCCCGGACGCCAATGGCGCTTTTCTTTTTTTCCGGCACGTCTGAGGCTGGGAACCGCAGGAACATGTTTTTTTCGGTCTGCATGACAATGCTTTCTTCCTCTGTCCCTGCAAGGGGCTGGACCAGGAGCAGGGTTTCCCCTCCGTTTAGCTTCGTGGCTGCCACAGTGCGTTTGGAAACGTCAAATTCTTCGCCTTTTACCTGCTTTAGCATCCCGCTGCTGCTTGCAAACAGGAGTTTTTTCCCCAGCAGGTTCCCCAGGCTGCTGACGCACAGCATGGCTTCCTCATTACTGTTATAATTACTGATGTTGTCCAAGGGCGTCCCCTTGTCCCGGAATTTCCCATGGGGCAGGTCTATGGCCTTTACTGTATGCAGTTGGCCTTTGTCCGTAAAAATGCACAGCTTGTCCGTGTTCATGCAGTGGATGACAAATTTATTCTCCCCGTCGGCAGCTTCCTTGTTCCGTTCATAGGTGGGCACGTCTATGGATTTCACATAGCCGAACCGGTCCATCAGAAGGACTACCGGCATTTCTTCTATTTTCTTTTCCTCATAGACGGCTTCCGCTGCATTTTCAATGGCGGTCTTGCGGGGCGTCCCATATTCCTTCTGGAACCGGTCCAGCTCCTTGATAATGGTTTTTGCCATCGCAGAACGGCTGCCCAGGATTTCCTCATATTTTGCAATATTGGAAAGGGTAGTGTTATGCTCTTTTAACAGGGCTTCAATTTCCAGCCCAATCAGCTTATAAAGGCGCATTTCCAAAATAGCTGTTGCCTGCCGCTCGGTAAAGCAAAGCTGCTTTGCATCGGCTTCGGAGCCTTTGTAGCGGAATTTAATTTTTTCCGTATTCCCATGCATCAGGCAGTCTTTGGCGTCCCGGATATTTTTAGAGCCGCGGAGGATTTCAATAATCAGGTCTATCACGTCGCATGCCTTGATTAAGCCCTCCTGGACTTCCTTTTTTTCCAGTTCCTTGGCAAGGAGGGTCTGGTATTTCCTCGTAGCCAGTTCATACTGGAAATCCACATGGTGGCGGATGATGGGCACAAGCCCCATGGTTTCCGGCCTGCCCCCTGCCACGGCAAGCATATTGACGCCAAACGTGTCCTCCAGCCTTGTTTTCTTGTAAAGCATGTTGCAGAGGTTCTCGGGGTCCGCGCCTTTTTTCAAATCCAGCACAATGCGGATGCCTTCCTTCGAGGACTGGTTGGAAATATCCACAATGTCGCTGGTCTTGCGGGTTTCCACCAGATGGTATACGTCCATCAGGAATTTCCCAATATTTGCCCCTACCATGGTGTAGGGGATTTCTGTAATCACCAGCCGCTGCCTCCCGCCTTTCCCCTGTTCCGTTTCCACTTTTCCGCGGATTTTAATTTTCCCTGCGCCAGTTTCATAAATGCTTTTCAGGTCCGACTGGTTCACCACAATCCCCCCAGTGGGGAAATCCGGCCCCTTGATGTACCCCATCAGTTCCTCCGTGGTAATGTCCGGGTTTTTCATGTAGGCCTTTACCCCGTCTATGACTTCGGAAAAATTATGGGGCGGGATGCTGGTTGCCATGCCTACGGCAATGCCTTCTGCCCCGTTGATTAAAAGGTTCGGAACTTTTACCGGGAGCACGGAAGGCTCCTGTTCCGTTTCGTCAAAATTTGGCACAAAATCCACCACGTTTTTGTCCAAGTCGGCAAGATAGGCTTCCTGGGTAATTTTCTGCAGCCGGGCTTCCGTGTAACGCATGGCCGCTGCCCCGTCCCCTTCTATGGAGCCGAAATTCCCATGGCCATCCACCAGGGGCAGGCCTTTCTTAAATTCCTGCGCCATCACCACCAGCGCTTCATAAATGGAGCTGTCCCCATGGGGGTGGTATTTACCCATAGTATCCCCTACGATACGGGCGCATTTCCGGTATGGCCTGTCGTAACGGATGCCAAGTTCATGCATGTCATAGAGGGTCCTTCGCTGCACTGGCTTCAGCCCGTCCCGCACATCCGGCAGCGCCCTTGTAATGATTACGCTCATGGCATAGTCAATATATGATTTCTGCATGATTTCTGAATATTCTGTACGGATAATCTGTTCCTTTTCCTGCATGGCATATCCTTTCTATATATCAAGCTCTGCGTCATGGGCGTGCTCATGGATAAATTCCCGCCGCGGCGGCACTTCTGTGCCCATCAGCAGTTCCGTCACGTCTGACGCCATCCTTGCATCCTCAATCTCCACTTGTTTTAAAATCCGGGTTTCCGGGTTTAAGGTAGTTTCCCAAAGCTGGTCTGCGTCCATTTCCCCCAAGCCCTTGTACCGCTGGAGGGTAAAGGGGCCTTTATGCCTTTTCCTGTATTTTTCCAAAGCAACGTCATCGTAAAGGTATTCCTCCGCACCTCTGGAGGGAATGGCTTTGTACAGGGGGGGCATGGCAATGTACACATGGCCCTCGAAAATCAGTTCCGGCAGAAACCGGTAAAACAGCGTCAGCAACAAGGTAGAAATATGCGCCCCGTCCACGTCCGCATCCGCCATAATAATAATCTTATCGTAGCGCAGCTTGGTAATGTCAAAATCATTCCCATACCCTTCGGAAAACCCGCAGCCAAAGGCATTGATCATGGTCTTGATTTCCGCATTTGCAAGGACTTTGTCAATGCTGGCTTTTTCCACGTTTAAGATTTTCCCCCGGATTGGCAGGATTGCCTGATAGTTCCGGTCCCGGGCAGTTTTAGCGGAGCCCCCGGCAGAATCCCCCTCCACAATGAAAATCTCGCAGGCAGAAGCGTCCCTGCTTTCGCAGTTGGCTAACTTCCCATTGGAGTCAAAGGAAAACTTCTGTTTTGTCAGCAGGTTTGTCTTTGCCTTTTCCTCGGTTTTGCGGATTTTCGCCGCTTTTTCTGCACAGGCAATGACTTTTTTTAAGCTGTCCAGATTTTTGTCAAAATAAAGCTGGATTTCCTCCCCAGTCACTTTCCCAGTGACACGGGACGCGTCCTGGTTGTCCAATTTTGTCTTCGTCTGGCCTTCAAACCTGGGGCTGGGGTGCTTGATGGATATGACGGCCGTCATCCCGTTCCGCACGTCCGCCCCGGTAAAGTTCGAATCCTTTTCCTTTAAAATCCCCAGCTCCTTGGCATAATTGTTGATGACTGTAGTAAACACCGTCTTAAAGCCCGTCAGGTGAGTGCCCCCTTCTGCATTGTAAATGTTGTTGCAGAAACCCAGCACATTTTCATGGAATTCATTGACATACTGGAAGGCTGCTTCCACGGTAATCCCTTCGTTTTCCCCTTTGAAATACACCACCTCGTGGACGGCTTCCGCTTTCCGGTTTAAGTCCTTCACAAAGCCGCTGATCCCTTCTTCTTCGTGGAAGGTCAGCTTTTCAGGAATTTCCCCGCGCCTGTCCTCATAAACAATGGTAAGCTTTGGGTTTAAGTATGCCGTTTCATGCAGCCGGCTTTTGACATCCTCCTCCTTGAAGCGGGTCTTTTCAAAAATCTCCGGGTCCGGAAGGAAATTAATGCGGGTCCCGGTCTTTTTCGTTTTCCCAATGACAGGCAGCATCCCATGGTCCAGTTCCAGGGCCGGGTTCCCTCTTTCATACCGGTCATGGTATATTTTCCCGCCCAGGTAAACCTCCAAATCCAGATAGGTGGAGAGGGCGTTTACTACCGAGGAGCCTACCCCGTGGAGCCCGCCGCTGGTCTTATAGGCGTCGTTGTCGAATTTTCCCCCTGCGTGCAGCGTAGTAAAGACAAGGCGCGCTGCCGACATGCCCTTTTCATGCATCCCTACAGGGATGCCCCGGCCATTGTCCTCTACCGTGCAGGAACCGTCTGCTTCCAGCGCGACGTATATGGTATCGCAAAACCCTGCCAGATGTTCATCCACAGAGTTATCTACAATTTCGTAAATTAAATGGTTCAGGCCTTTCCGGGACACGCTTCCTATGTACATGCCTGGGCGTTTCCTGACGGCTTCCAAGCCTTCCAGCACGGTAATGCTGCCGGCGCCATATTCCTGATTTTTTGCCATTTTTTGTTCCCTTTCTATATTTTTGATACACATGTTCTGGTTTTGACTTGATTATTGTAACACAAGTTTGTGGGATTTGCAAAGATTTCTGCGAACAGATTTTTGGGTAGGGGAAAAAGAGTTACTGTTCACTCCTGAGCCGTGCACTGTGCTGCACGGCTACAGGCCAATACAGTAATGGAGCCAGAACCCGGCCTCTTGCCGTAAGGCAACTTTAAATAGGCCGGATTCGTTACTGTGAACAGTAACGAAAAAGAAGGGATTTTGGCAATAAGGGGCTTATAAATGGAAATGGGTTTTTCGGGAAGCGGCAATGCTGGGAAGTGTCGGAACAGCAGGGCAGGCTCCGGCCTGTCCCCTTCCCACAAATCCCATTATCCCGCTAAATCCCTTCCAAAGCCTTCCGCAATTCCCCGCTGCTCCCATACCTGCCCTCCGGCTGCATGCATGTGCACTTTTTTATGATTTTCGTCAGCTTCCGCGGCACCTTCCGGTTAAATTTCCGGACAGGATACGCCCCGCAGGGATACTGGCAAGGATCTTCCCCCGTAAGCAGGTGGTACATGGTTGCGCCAAGGCAGTATATATCCGTCCTTGCATCTGCCATTCCCCCGGCAAGCTGCTCTGGCGCCGCGTAGCCCCGTGTCCCAAGGCTTATGTATTCCCCTTCCTGTCCCCCGCACTCTAAGGCTGCCCCAAAATCAATCAGGCGCAGGTTCCCGCCCCGCTGCAAGATAATATTGGCCGGCTTCATGTCCCTGTAGACAATGGGCGGCCTGCAGTTGTGGAGGTAGCCCAGCACCAGGCACATGTCCTTTGCCCACCGGACAACCTGCTGCCAAGGCTGCGCCCCTGTCCGGGCAAGGAGATGCTCCAACGTTTCCCCTTCTAAATATTCCATTACAATATAGCACATCCCCTCCTGTTCCAGTACCTCCACAATTTCAGGGAAATACGGATAACGCAGCTTCTGCACCAATTCCACTTCCTGCCGTGCCATGCAGGCCGCCTGCCCTTCCTGGATTTGGCGCACTTCCTTAATTGCCCGGTTCCTGCATGTTTCCCTGTCGTATGCAAAATACACATGGGAGGAACCGCCTGCCCCTAAAATCCCCTTGATTTCATAACGCCCTTTGAGCACCTTTCCCTGTTCCAGCATAATTCCTTCTCCTTGGATTACTTTCCCTCCAGGTTGCCTGTGTATTGGAAAAACCCCATCTTTTGGAACGCACCGCATGGGCCGCCCCGGGCAGGAGCTGCCGTTCACCACAGAAAAAGAGAATCCCACACTCCGAGATTCTCTCCAACCTTCCTCTGCACGTAACGATAGAAAAAGCCCGCCTTTCCTAATTTTTGTTCAGGCTCCCCGACTTGCTGACGGAAATCTTATTCTCCGTCCCGCTTACCAGACGCTTAATATTCGCCCGGTGCCGCCAAATGGCAAGAACCATAAAAACCGCCCCCACTGCATACGTTTCCATCAGAAATTCTTTGTCTACCCACAAGAACCCCATCTGCCCAAACGCAACAAGCTGCCCAAAAAAGCAGAGGGAAACTAAAATCGACCCAAGGGACACATACCGTGTAGCCGCAACCGTCCCCGCAAACACCAGCAGGCACAAAAGCGCCATAGGCGGATAAAAGGTCAGCAGCACCCCAGCGGTGCAGGCAATGCCTTTCCCGCCCTTGAATTTCATATAAAAAGGGAAATTATGCCCCAGCACAGTCCCAAGCCCTGCATACAGCTCCAGCAAATGGGCCTGCCCCGGATATGCCTGGTGGAAGAACAGCCACGCAAGCCCCATGGAAAGGGCTGCCTTCCCGGCATCCCCCAAAAACGTAACTAGGCCTGCTTTCCAGCCCAAGGTACGCAGCGTATTGGTTGCCCCGGCGTTTCCGCTCCCATATTCCCTGATATCAATGTGGTGCAGTTTCCCATAAATATACCCTGTCTGGAACAGCCCAAGCACATAGCCCAGCGCCAGACAGATGACGCGGTTTAAAATCATATTATTTTTCCTTCCTCTCCCGAATAAAAAACCTTAGCGATGTTCCCTGAAACCCAAACGCATCCCGGATGCGGTTTTCCAGATACCTTGTATAGGAAAAATGCATCAGCTTTTTGTCATTGACGAAAATCACGAATGTAGGGGGCTTCACTGCAACCTGCGTAATATAGTAAAGCTTTAGCCGCTTGCCTTTGTCGGAAGGCGGCTGCTGCATCGCCACTGCCTCTGACATAATTTCATTGAGGACGCCCGTGGCAATCCGCATGGAATTATTTTCCAGCACCACGTCCACCATGTCAAAAATCCGGCTGGTGCGCTGGCCTGTCTTGGCGGAAATAAACAGGATTTCCGCATAAGGCATAAAACTCAGCACCTGGCGGATGCGGTCTGTATGCTTGTACATGGTTTTGTCATCTTTTTCAATGGCGTCCCATTTATTGACGGCAATGATAATCCCTTTCCCCCTGTCATGGGCAATCCCGGCAATCTTGGCATCCTGCTCCGTCACCCCTTCCGTGGCGTCAATCATCAGGATAACCACGTCTGCCCGTTCCACCGCAGTCACTGCCCGGATAATGCTGAACCGCTCCAGCTCCTCCTTGATTTTGCTTTTGCGCCGCAGCCCCGCCGTGTCAATGAAAATGTATTCCCTTCCATCCCATGCCACCTCAGTGTCCACAGCGTCCCTGGTAGTCCCTGCAATTTCAGAAACAATCACGCGTTCTTCCCCTATCAGGTGGTTAATCAGGGAGGACTTGCCCACGTTTGGCTTCCCTACAATGGCAACTTTCGTCCTGCCGTCTTCCTGCTCCCCTTCCGTTTCCTCCGGGAAATAATTTAACACCTCATCCAGCATGTCCCCAAGCCCTAATTTCCCTGCTGAGGAAATGGGGATTGGTTCCCCAATGCCAAGGTTGTAAAATTCATAAACATCCGGCATGTATTTCTCAAAACTGTCCACTTTATTTACTACCAAAACCACTGGCTTCCGCGAATGGCGGAGCATGTCTGCCACCTTGGCGTCTGCGTCCACCAGCCCCTGGTGCACATCCGTCATAAAAATAATGACGTCCGCCGTGTCAATGGCTATCTGGGCCTGCTCCCGCATCTGGGATAAAATAATATCCTTGCTCTCCGGCTCAATCCCCCCTGTGTCAATCAGGGTGAAGGCCCGGCCCAGCCAGCTTACCTCCGCATAAATCCTGTCCCTTGTAACTCCCGGCGTATCTTTTACAATGGAAATCCGCTCCCCTGCCAAGGCATTAAATAAGGTAGATTTCCCCACATTGGGACGCCCAACTACTGCAACTACTGGTTTACTCATCCTACTCTCCTAACTTTTCCCGTCCGGCGCGGCATAGAACCTGGTCCGCACCTCCAATCAAACATGACACCAAATCCTGTCCGCTTGATTTTACAATATCTATTTCCACTTGTAAAGCATTTTTAAGCTGGGAAAGGGTAATATCGTCCAAAAATACCTCCTCCCCGCTGCGCAGAAGGCTGCATGGCAGCAAAAGCCTGCTGCCCAAATCCCTGTTTTTTAGCTGCCCTGCCAGGTCCTGCCCTGTCAGCAGCCCGGAAACGGTAATCTGTTCCCCGAAAAATTGATTGGTTATGGAAATGACTTGTATTTCCTTCTGGGGAAATTCCCGCTGGAAGGCATCTGCCAGCTCCTGCAGGGTGGGGGCGGCAAGGACGCCTGTGGCGATGGTAATTTTTTCTGCCCTGGCCAGCCCGCCAAATCCTCCGGGTCCTGAGCTTTCCGCTACTGCTTCCCCAAGGGCTGCGGCAAATTCTTCCCGCAGCAGCCGCAGCATCCCCACGCCATTTTCCAATTGGGGATAGCCGTCATAAATTTCCTCCCCCGGCAGCTCCTGCCCTGCCAGAAGGTACCACTCGTCGCTGGCATGGACAAAATGCAGCCCGCACGTTTCAAAACATGTTTTCTGGAACTGGTGCACCAGCCCCAGCACTTCTTTTGCATCTTCTTTCGTAAAAGGCCCCAAAGGGTACAGGCCTTCCCGGTATTTGCTCAATCCTACCGGGACTATAGACACGCTTTCCATTACAGGCATGTATCCCATCAAATCTGTAATGCTTTTTTTTAGCTGTTCCCCGTCATTGACGCCCTTGCAGAGCACAATCTGGCCGTTCATTGGAATCCCCGCTTTATGCAGGACATCCATTTTTTTCAGCGCCTCCCCGGCGAACCGGTTGTTCAGTATTTTGCAGCGGAGCGCAGGATCCGTGGCCTGTACAGAAATATTGATCGGCCCTAAACGGTAAGCCACAATCCGCTCCAAATCACGTTCCCCCATATTGGTAAGGGTCACATAATTCCCCTGCAAAAAAGACAGGCGGGAATCATCGTCCTTAAAATACAGCGTGTCCCGCATCCCCTTTGGCATCTGGTCGATAAAGCAGAAAATGCATTTGTTGCGGCAGGACTTGTATTCATCCATCAAGCCGTTTTCAAACTCAATGCCCAAATCATCTTCGTATTCTTTTTCGATCTCCAGTTCCCATTCTTCCCCCGTCCCTTTGCGGACAAGGACAGTAAGGTATTCTTCGTTGGTGAAATATTTATAGTCAAATACATCCTCGATTTCATGCCCATTTACGGACAGCAGCACATCCCCTGGCTCCAGTTCCAGTTCTTCCGCAATGCTGCATGGCTGTACTTTACAAATGGTATGTTCTTTCAACATTAATGCTCCTTTTCATAAGAAAACGCGCCTAAAAATATTCCTGCCACTGCGTTACATGTTCAGGGAATACTTTCAGGCACGTCCTCAAGGGCTGCCTTGGCAGCCCCTTACAGCCATCTTTTTCCTAATCTTCGCTGTCCTCATCTACAACCCCGGCTACTGCGCCGGCTACAGAGGATACTACTGCAACAATTACTGCAATGAGGACTACGCCCCCGATTATAAACACCATCATTCCTTATCATCTCTTTCTTATTTGATTCACCGTAAATGCGCATTCCATGCGGCTTTTACTGTTTGGCTTTCCCTATTATACCAAACAGGCGGTATGGTGTAAAGACTAAGCCAATATCTTTTTTATCCAACTTCATAATCCTAAACATTCTTATCAAACTTAGGATAATACGCGTCTTTTGGCTTTTCTTTCTGCATCATCGCCTTTGCCTCCAGTTCGGATTCTGCTTCCACATACCTGACTAGCATCTCCTGCCCCTCCATCCGCCCGATGTCTCCTTTTGCCTCCTCATCCCACGCTTTCTTTTTCAGCAGCGAAAGGCTAAGCCCTATGGATGCCGCCGGGGTCTTTTTTGATAACTCTCTTTTAAGCATTTTTTTGAATTTATATATCCCAAATAGTCAATTGCTTTTCTTTCAACGATTTTACTTTTCTTTCCGTAATTTTATCATTTTCTGAAATTTTTCCGCATAAAAGCGGAGAATGCACATCATATAATTTACAGTTTTGGGAAACACTTTCCTGACTATAGTTTGCATAACAATATTGGCATCCATTTTTACATGTATTGTATGTACCTATTTCAATACTTTCAATACAGCCACACTCTTTCCTTTGATTCTTATCTTTATCTGCTTGAATTTTACAATCAATAATCTTTTCAATTAATTCTATGTCAATACAACAATTATGTTCTATTCCACAGGATGACAAATCAACAGTTTCTGCACATGACGCAACTTTGATATTATGGTTTCTCGCAATTAATGCAATTTCTTTTCCAAACGAAACCAACTCATCTTCTGTTAGAAAAAAAGGATTTAATGTTTTCATGTTTTTTTTGTTTTTCGCATATATATCCACGAAACTTATAACACATTTAGATGTGTATCCATGCAATTCTTTTGCAATTTGTTCAAATGCTTTTAAGTGGTATTCAATATTGTATTTATCAGTAAAGATAATTGGACCGTATCTCCATATCACCTTTTCTTTCCCGATTTTATGCGACAATTTTTGAAATATTGGTATCATTAATTTCTTCTTATGCGGAACGTTACATTCTATGTCATTTCCATAACTGGTAAGTGTAAATTGAAAATAATATTTATAATTATCCAGTTCATTTAACCTTGAAAACATTGGTTCAGGATTTTTTGTCCAAAAAACAATACAGTCTATAACTTCCGGTGACAAAATAATTTTACTAATCTGATGTGCATTCATCGGATTGCGGGCATATACGTATCCTTCCTTTATCCTATTCAAAAACCATTCAGAATAATAATTCGGAATATCTGTTCTACGGCTAACACTTAAAATCACTATATCACTTCCTTTCGTAGTCGTGCACAACTATAGAATAGCACATTTTGCTGAAGTTTTTTATGTTAAATAAACTGGCACAACAGGTACGTTTTTGAGAGTCCTTCATAACATCACCTGCCTTTAGAGAAAAACATCAGCTATCTGCTTCTATGATCTTCTTGGTCAGCAGCCAGTTGCCATTCCCGCCACCAAGCGGCTTGATAGCCCACTCCTTTCCTACCGCTTAACAACTGCATCCCATTTCCCCTGAGCAGTCATGGAATCACTTTCAGCGTAATAGTCATCATAAAATCCTCCTTGAATAATTAGGTTTCTTCATCCACCGCTCTGCTAACGCGCGTACTTCACAAAGCGGTTTATGATTTTGATATTTCAGGCAGAATGCCTGTCACATTCTCATTTTAAATTAACGTGAGTTCGATGAAAAATAAATGTCCATAAGCCTAATTCTCTGGTATAATTAAATCGCCAAACCCAAAAATACCAGAGAAGAATAAACTTATGGACGAAATGATTATATCAGTTTTCTATGACATTGACAACTTCTGCAAAGAATTAAAAAAATATTTTCCACTTATCAGGCTACCGGACTTTCAAATGGTACTATACAAAGCTTATCCAAAAGGAATACCGCAAGTTCTTCCCAAAACTTGTCAGCTACAACCGGTTCGTGGAGCTTATGCCCTATGCCGCCATGCCCCTTGCGCTGTTTGTGCAGTCTATGGGTGCCAGTTCCTGACTTTTGTGTAATTGTGCTCATCGAACTCACGTTAATTAAAGAAACAAAACAGATAAAATCAGATGCATCATAAAATAGCACATATTGTTGCAAAAAGAAGAACGGCCACAAATGCCATAACTATAAGCTTTGTGGTCGTTTTATTACTTTTCAACTGTCAAAGATAGGAGTATACCTCATTTATTCGCAAATTTCCATACACAGTACATCCTATTTCCAAGCACAGAAAAAGCCGGCGCGCCGCAATCCACATTCATCGTGAAAAGCAGCATGCCCGCCAAAATGTATGTATCGCTTTTATTTACTGTTTTAAAACACTATAAGCATTTCAAAATGACAATTTTCTTTCCCATATCTTTCTCCTAAATCGCATCAGCCAGAGCCGCCGCCCTTTCGCAGCCGTCCGTTTTGCCAATATCACCCACATTCAGCACGCCGGGGATCAAAACCTCGCCTACCATCTTCCATTTGTTCAGAGTACACATACGCTCCATCGGGATACGCACCCCATCCATGACCGACATATCTTCCTCCTCACAGCAGGCAATCAGCGCGCATTCCTTACCTGCAATATCTTTTCCTCCTACGACAAGGGAAAATATCCGGTCAATGACGCCCTTGATCTGCGCCGGGATGGAATACCAGTAGACCGGCATCGTAAACACAATGGCATCCGCCTCCAGGATTGCCGGCGCTATCGTATTGAAGTCATCATCAAAGGTACAGGCCTTCCCGGTGGAATAGCAGGTTTCGCAGGCATGGCATCCGCCTACTTTTTTCATGGCGGCATCAAACCTGGTAACTGTATGCCCCTTCTCCTCCGCCCCTTTGATAAAGGCCTCCGTCATGGCAAAACTGTTACCATTTTTACGCGGGCTTCCCGTAATAACAACAATTTTCTTACTCATACAACGATTCCTCCTCTATTCTTCCTTCTTGCTTTTTTATAATAAGCCGGCTTATACTTTGATCCGGCTTTCACAACCCTTTCAGCCATTCTGTCACCTGCTCCCTGCAATATGGCATATCGCCGCAGTATATCCAACGCACCCGCCTGTTCCCCGCTTCCTGCATCAATCTATTTATGTTGGTTATTTCTGAATGGTATCGGAATTCTGATTATATGCCTTTGCAACGCATTTCCATTCGCCATTCATCTTCAACAGAAGCAACACATCCGTGAAGTCAATACGGTTGCCCCAGCCTTCTTCCAGCACACGTACAACAGCCAAGGATTCCTCTACCATCAGGACATCCACACGGGCCTTGAAATTATCACCGCCAGGCACAGTATCCACATTGTGATAGAACTGCTCAATAGAGCCATGCTCCAGCTTACCGTCCAGATATCCAAACAAAACAGCCTCATCCGTGAACAGTTCCTTTGCATATACGCTGTTTCCCTCGGCAACGCTCTTGACAAACTTCATTGCAGCAGCTTCCACTGCCTGATATTCCTTTAATTCTGCTCTCATTGTAATAGCCTCCTTAATTTTTTTGACATTATATAAAGCATTCTGCCTTATACCAAAGTCAAATACCCCGCAGCAAGCTATGGGGCATGACCTGGCTTGTTCTTTCCGCCCCAAGGGGCGGGGTATTCAACCCTCGCGGCATTCGCCAAATATCCGCGCAAGCGCGGCTGCTTGGCTCATTGCTCGCGGGAATAAATCAAATATTGTTCCCTACCTCATATCCATCCCATACAGCATGAAGGATCGTGCTGACCTTCTGTCCATCTCCGATTTCATAAACGGCTGCGCCGCATCCCAGAAGCTCCTGGGCCATGGACGGAACCGGACGGAAACCAACTGCGATAACAACCGAATCTGCATCCAGCACCTTTTTCTGGCCACCGCTTTCCAGAATGGCCCTGCCATCTTCCACAGCAAAAAGACGGTGGCCCTCCAATACAGCCACATGATGATGTTCAAACAAATCTGGGATCATCTGGCCATTTGGGATCGGGGATGGGATACCTGCCGACAAAATCTTAGGCAGGGCTTCCACGACCGTAACCTCTTTGCCGTCCCGTGCATATTCTAATGCCATTTCACATCCAACCAGACCGCCGCCGATCACCATGACCTTTTGCCCGACCTTTTCCGGATGTGCAAATGCTTCCATACAGCCGATCACCTTTTTATCATCTATTCCCGGCACTTTCGGCATGACAGGGACGGAACCTGCTGCCAGAATGATTACATCTGCATCCATATTTCGGAGCTGGCCAGCAGTAACATTTGCCCCCGTATGGATCTCCACAGGCAGTGCCTTTAATTCATTCTGATACCACGCATTCAGCTCCCGTACCTCTTTTTTAAAGCTATGGGAACCGCCGGGGATCAGATTGCCGCCCAACGACTCATTCTTTTCATACAAAGAAACTTTATGTCCCCGCATGGCTGCAGTTCTGGCAGCCTCCATACCGGCGGCACCGCCGCCCACGACCACAACCTTTTTCGGCTGTACGCAGGGGCGGAGCGCATACCTCACTTCCCGCATCGCCACCGGGTTTACTGCACAGGTCGGCTGTTTTCCCTGCTGGAGCCTTGTGATACATCCCTGATTGCATGCAATGCAGGGACGGATTTTCTCCGTATGTCCGGCCAGCGCCTTGTTGGGATACTCCGGATCTGCCAGGGCAGCACGCCCAAGAACAACTGCATCGATCTTACCGTCCCGTATTGCATTTTCCGCAATATCCGCTTCATTCATCCGGCCGCCTGCCAGGATCGGGATATTCACGGCTGCTTTTGCTTTCGCGGCCAGTTCCACCAGATACCCTTTCGGCATATACATAGGCGGGCAGGCATAATAGAAGGAATCGTAAATGCCCGTATCTACATTCAGGCAGTCATAACCATAGGATTCCAGCAGCTTCGCAATCTCAACCCCTTCTTCCAGGGTACGGCCGATTTCTTCCTCACCCGTCAGGCTTGCCTGTTCAAATCCTTTTACAAAGGTTTTTAGGCCCAGGCGCATACTGACCGGGAAATCACTGCCGCACTCCTGCTTGATGCCTTCGAGAATTTCTCTTGCCGCCCGTAAACGGTTTTCCAGGCTGCCGCCATATTCGTCGGTGCGGTGGTTCATCATGGACAGGGCAAACTGGTCAAGCAGATAACCCCAGTGGATGGAATGGACCTCTACGCCAGAGAAACCGGAATCCTTTGCAATTTTAGATGCTTTTACAACGGACTCAATTTTAGATTTAATCTGGGCACGGGTCAGCTCTGGTGAAACCTCTCCCGGATGCCGGAAAACATGTACAGAAGACGGTGCCGGAAGATTGGGGTAGTTCCTCCCAAGCCCCATGGTAATCTGTGCAAAGATTTTTGTACCGTAAGCGCCTGCCCTCTCATTCAGTTCCGTTGCCGTCATCTTAAACGCATCCGGATTCTGTAAGATAGCCGGTCCAACCCCGGTGTATGGGTCAACTGTACCATCTGCCGCGATCGCCCCGGTAAAAATCAAACCAAACCCGCCTTTCGCCCGCTCTATAAGGTACTGTATTGTTTCGTCTTTCAGGCCACCTCCCGGAAAATGGTGCTGCCCGCCGCCAATCGGTGCCATACAAAACCTATTCCTAATGTTCAGTCTGCCAATCTGGAGTGGCTTTCCTAAATACTCATAGTTCTGCATGTCTGTGCCTCCTTTACCTGCAGGATTGACTTTTCCTGCTGTTGATATTATAATTATAGCGAGAATGGAACAGAAAACAAGTACGCACCTATAAGTGCGATACTAACATAAAGGTTATATACTTGCCTAAAGGAGAGTGAAAGAAATGGGCGAACGCTGTATATCACAAGAATGCCTGGAAACAACAGGTTTCAGCTACACATTATCCCTCATCAATGGGAAATACAAAATGACAATTCTTTATACGCTTATGGAATTTGGCATCGTCCGCTTTAATGAAATGAAAAAGTATATTGGCGAGATCTCTTTCAAAACGCTAAGCTCTACATTAAAAGCATTAGAGGCAGACCAGTTGGTAAACAGAAAAGAATACCCGCAGATTCCGCCAAAGGTCGAATACAGCCTTACAGAACGTGGAAAGTCACTCATTCCCATATTAGATGGCATGTGCGAATGGGGAGATAAAAACAGGCTTCCATAGGAAAGCAAAACCAATATACAAAGCAGTCAAATACCCCGCAGCAAGCTACGGGGCATGACCTAACTTGTTCTTTCCGCCCCAAGGGGCGGGGTATCAGTCCCAATTATGTTATTTTTCTTCCATAATTTTAACACCCCACGCCGGAATTTCAAACTCCTCCCGGCTTTTTATCTCTGCCCCCGACAAAAGCTCTGTGCTATCTGAAAATCTGTATGTAACATTCCTGCCTTCCGCCGAATAATTAAAATAGAATTTTACGGTCTTTCCGAAATCATTCTTCCCCTGCCTTACAATCACAGGAAAGTTTTCATCTGGTATCTGCACCGCAGCGGCCCGCAGTACATATTCCAGAATGCGCCACAATATTTTTTTATCGGTCATGCATCCCAGATAAAAAGCTTTTCCGTTTCCATAGCTGTTTTCCGTTACTGCGGCATATCCGTTCCAATTATAGTGGTCGTAAGATGCCAGTACTTCTGCCCCGTGCGGTATCAAAAGCTCCATAAAAACATCCGCTTCTACTTCTTCTGCGTCTCCGATGATCTTTCCAGTCAGGCCGGTATGCTTTGGAAATGCAAACTGCTGGTATTCCACGCCAAAACACTTGTGCAGAATATGCGGCTGTACCTCATGGCTGACTTTTACATTTTCATCTGCAAAAGCGGTCTTAAACGTCGCTGCCAGATATCCGCCACCCTCTACATACCGAACCAGTTTTTGCAGCAGCTCCTCAGGCGCCGCATACAGAGCCGGCACAATAATTACCTTATATTCATTTAGATTTTCAGACTCTGGCCAGATAAAGTCACACTCCATATTTCTTTCATACAGCACATCGTATATCCAGCGGACCACATCATTATAGCCGATTCCGGCATTTCCTGCCGCTGTTGCCTCAATGCCAAACCATTTTAATGCCGTCAGCGCTTCATTGCTGACCAGAACCGCCACATCATTTTTCTTTTTCAGGTTCATCAGATGGCTGCCAATCTCTGAAAACTCCCTCCCGATGGCACATGCTTCCCGATAAGTGTCATTTTCCTGAAAATCATGGCTGAGTATCCCTTTCCAGTACGTTTCAAATGAATTATGGATAGAATGCCAGTGCCAGTACATCACGCCGTTTGCCCCGGAAGCGATATGGCTGTATGCCTGCAGGCGAAGCTGGCCTTTATAAGGCGTCCATCCCGGGAACCCCTGCGCTTCCGTTTCCAGTATCAGATAGTTGTCATTCTTCAGCGACCTTGCCATATCACCGCCAAAGGCGATCTCTGTTCCTGTCAGTTCATCCTGGCTCGGATGATAAATATCCGCCCCTGTAAGCGTAAGGCATCTGGATGCATGAAAATGGTTTACATCCGGCTGTACCCCAAAAGAATGCCCGCGCCACTCATAGTCAAAGTTATGGGTAATGAACTGGCCTTCCCTGCGGTATTCGTTTACAATGCCTGCCTGCCAGCTTAAAAATTCAGTTACCAGCCCCCTTTGAAACTTTTCAAATTCCGCGCCCAGGCTGCCATTAATTGTGCCCCTTACATCTGGAAAATCCTCCCATGCGTTCACGCGATTGCTCCAGTAATCCAGCCCAAATTCCTGGTTCATCGTATCCAGGTCGTCATGAAACTTCTGCCGCAGATATTTTACAAACTGCTCCTGCACATTTCTCCCCGCCGTGCCGTAATGCTTTGTCTCATTGTCCAGTTGAAATCCAATCACGCATGTTCTGTGCGCCGTGCATTCCATCAGCCTGCGAATCACCCTCTCCGCATAAAACCGGTAAACCGGATGCGTAATGTCCATAATCTGGCGCGGACCATAAATCCCCCTTCCCTTCACTGTTTCCGCCAATATATCTGGATGCGACTTCACCATCCACGTCGGAACTGCATAGGTAGGCGTGCCAATAATCACATGAATTCCGGCCTGCTCCATCGCGTTCATCACGCGTTCTACATGTGAGAAATCAAACACGCCTTCCTGCGGCTCGCAGGTACTCCATGTAGATTCTGCAATCCGGACGGTATTAATACCTGCCTTTTTCATCATTTCAACGTCTTTATCCAGACGTTCGTATGGCATATATTCATCATAATATGCCGCGCCAAAAAGTAATTGTTTCCTATCTTTCTCCATGAATTTCTCCATCAATAGAACCCTCCCGCTTTGTATAAAAAACTATACCATTTCTCTAATGCGACGTTTCTGTAAATCAGCCAAAATTGCAGGATATTCCTTATCCAGTTTATAAAACAGGAGAATTAAAAACTGCACAGCAGTCAACAGAATCGGTACGTATATATAAGCTGCCTTGATGGACATAATTGCGCCGGCAGTCTGTGTTGCCGCGGTGCCGACATACCCTCCAATGTTAAGTATAATGCTTAGAATCAGAACACTGAGTCCATTGCCTATTTTCTGTCCGAAGCTTGCCGCACTATTCACCAGCCCTTCCGTGCGGATGCCGGTTTTCCACTCACCATATTCAATCGTATCTGTTACCATAGCAAACTGACATGCTGATACGCCTGCATTTCCAATCCCCCGAAGCACACAGCCTGCAATCAGAAGCTGCATGGATTTCGCTCCAATGCCCATAATCGCATATCCGACCGCCATAACGACAGCCCCTGCAAGCAGGACATTGCGTTTTCCAAATTTCTTAACAAGCGGTGCAATAAACGTAACCATACATATAATCTGGGTTAACTGAAATGCCACGCCGAATGTCCCAACCAAGTCACTGCTGCCAAGCACCTGCTTTGTATAATAAGCTTCCGCAGAATTGCTCACACCCTGCACAACGAATATTAAAATAAGGTTGATGGTAGCAATAAACCAGTATTTATTTTTCAGCAGCGCCTTGAATCCCTGAGAAATGGGTACAGAATCCTTTTTCGTTTCCGTTGCCTGCACACGTTCTCTTGTAAATAGAAATGTAATCATAAAAGTTATAATTTCAAGGGCTCCGAATACAACAAATGTAAGCGTCCATGCCCTTGGATTTGCCTCTCCGCCAAAGAACCGGACAACCGGCATGGTACATGTCTTAATAAATAAAGTACCAGAAGTAGCCAGAACCATACGAAAAATGGCAAGTACAGACCGTTCATACTGATCCTGTGTCATCAAAGCCGTCAATGTTGCATATGGCAGGTTAATTGCTGTAAACAATACTGTAAATGCAAGGTTATAGCTGAAAAATATGTAAACCAGCTTTGCCGTCACACCCCATCCAACCGGCACCGCAAACAGCAGTATATTACCGATTGCATACGGAATTACAAGCCTTAAAATCCAGACCCTGGCTTTTCCGTACCGTGATTTGGTCCGGTCAATAATGACACCCATAATAAGGTCGCTGACACCGTCAAACACCTTGGAAGCCGTCATAATCAGCCCGACCGCTATTGCATTGACTCCCACTACATCAGTGTAATACAGCATCAGATAAACGCCCATGGCAGAGTACAAAATGTTACTGGAAAAATCTCCAAATCCATAAGCTACGCGTTCTCCAAATGTCACTTTTGGAGACGCATTTTCATTTGTAAATTTTTGGAACATCTTTTCATCCTCCTGCTTTCTTATTTCTGATAATAAAATTACCAAAGATGTTCCAAAATATATATCATTCATTTTTGTATATTATCATTTATTTTTGTTGTTTTCTATTTGAAATGTCCCATATTTTTTTCTGTATTTTAAAGGACTCATTCCGGTCTGCTCCCTGAATGCCTGTCCAAAATAGCTTTGTGAACAAAAAGACAGGTAATTTGCGATTTCTTTTACATCATATTCTGAATAGCGGAGCATATTTTCTGCGAGGCGTATTTTTTCATGGCGTATATACTGCTGAATCGTAACCCCTTCCGTCTTATGGAACAAATTTGACAAATAACTGGCATTCACTCCAATCTGACCGGCAATGTTGCCAATCACAATCTCATCATGCAGATTCTGGAAAATATAATTCTTAGCACGCTCAATCAGTTCATTTTTCTGCCTGTTTTTTTGAAGCTTTGCAACCTCTGCCGCATAATCAAATTCCGCCTGCCGCATCATTGCGTCAATCTTTACCGGGCTGTCCATTTCTTCTATCTGCAGAATATACCCATCTACCATGGAAAATGCCTCCTCAGGAAGCATCCCTCCTTCTATGGCCGCCCGTGATGCCAGCGTAATTACACAAACTGCAATATTTTTTGCCTGGCGTATCTGATTTTTGGACAGCTGACCGACCTCTCCTCTGTACGTTTCTTTCAGGCTCTTTGAGAGTTTCTCAAAATCGCCGTTTCTGATACTGTCCAGCTCCCTGACTTCCTGGTCATATGGATTATGCGGTATCCCCCACTCCTGGCGCTCGAAAATAACAGTTGAAATGCTCTTCATGGCATTTTTGACATCGTCTTCCTTTAATTCATTTTTGCGCCATAAATCGTCCAGAGACATTTCTTCACCCGTCAAAAAATGATGAAACATTAAAACGGCTGAACCAAAAACCTTCATCTCACAATACGCCAGCTGAAACCCCGCCTTTTGACTGATACCATGCTTTTGTACCACGTAGTTATTCAGTTCCCGGCTTGGCTTTTCAATACTTACAGGACCTACCACAATTTTATCTGCTCCATCCGAAAAAACTGCATAATAAATCAATGTATGCTCACAAAATAAAACTGGGCAGTCCATGATTTCCCTGTCAAAAATCTGCTTCCGAAAACCTGCATCCCTTATCACCGGATTCATGGCATCTGCTTTGTCACCAAAAGATTTTCCAATTTTTCCATCTGCATGAATACAGCAAATATAGCAATGCAGCATTCTTACCATCTGATTACATATATACACAAGATTCAACGGTATTCCCCCTTTCCCACAAAACTTTCCTTACTTCCTTGCCGTCAATATAAATCGGAAAATTAAACTCTATCGACTTCAACGGCATTTTCGATTCCCCACTCGGATATATCTGAATTTCTTTAATGAGGTATGTGATAAGGTTTTTCTTCTCCTCATCACTCATTATAGCATATAACTTTCCAAAGTTCTGCATGATTTTGTAAACATTGGCAGGATGCGAATATGGGTGGGTTCCCCAGCATCTTGAAAAACTCAGTTAAACTATACAGATTGCTTTCTCTCAACCCTGCATAAAGTTAACTGTCCTGATATTCCGCCAAAGGAACCTCTCCTTCCTTACAGTTTTTTCACAAACAGACAACGGATTGCATTCAGCACCGCAAGAATCATAACACCTACATCTGCAAAAATAGCCAGATACATATTTGCAATTCCCACAGCCCCTAATGCAAGGCAGGCAAATTTCACTACAAGCGCCATCGTAATATTCTGGTACACAATCCGCAGGCATTTCCTTGAAATCTTGATTGCCTTTGCAATCTTAATCGGATCGTCATCCATCAGAACAATATCCGCCGCTTCGATTGCCGCATCGGAACCCATTGCCCCCATAGCGATCCCAATATCCGCTCTGGAAAGCACTGGTGCGTCATTGATACCGTCACCCACAAATGCCAGCTTTGCCTTGCCTAACTTCACACGCAGAAGTTCCTCCACCTTATCCACCTTATCCGCTGGAAGAAGTTCGCTGTAAACCTCGTCAATCCCAAGAGAGGAAGCAACCTGATTTGCCACTTTCTTTGCATCCCCAGTCAGCATGACGGTCTTATCTACGCCTGCTTTCTTTAATTCCGCAATCGCTGCTTTGGAATGAGGTTTGATAATATCGGAAATCACAATATGCCCTGCATATTTCCCGTTGATTGCCATGTGAATAATCGTCCCGGTCTGATGGCAGTCCTGATAAGGAATGTTCAGGTGTTTCATCAGCTTGTCATTTCCGGCTGCAACCTCCATACCGTCTACCTTTGCAGTTACGCCGTTTCCGCTGATCTCCTGTATATCCGATACACGGCTTCTGTCAATTTCTTTCCCATATGCCCGCTGTAAGCTCTTGCTGATGGGGTGGGAAGAAGCGCTTTCTGCAAAAGCAGCATACTCCAGCAGTTTCTCGTTCTCAATGGTAGAATGGTGAATCCCGTTTACCTCAAAGACACCCTTTGTCATGGTTCCGGTTTTGTCAAAAACAACATATTTTGTCTGGGAAAGGATTTCCAGATAATTGGAGCCTTTCACCAAAACCCCCTCCTTGCTTGCTCCTCCGATGCCTGCAAAGAAACTTAAAGGAATACTGATAACAAGCGCGCAAGGGCAACTGATAACAAGGAATGTCAATGCCCGGTAAATCCAGACTCCCCAATCGGCAGACAGTCCCATAAAAAGCATACGTACAACAGGTGGAAGGAATGCCAGCGCCAATGCTGCATAGCAGACAGCCGGGGTATAGATTTTTGCAAACTTCGAGATAAAATCCTCTGATTTTGATTTGCGGGAACTTGCATTTTCCACCAAATCCAAAATCTTAGAAACCGTAGATTCCCCAAACTCCTTTGTGGTCTGTATTTTCAACACACCGGTCATGCTGATACATCCGCTGATTACTTCATCTCCAACCTTTCCCTCCCTGGGCAGGCTTTCCCCGGTCAGTGCACTGGTATTCAGGCTGGAAGCGCCCTCAACAATAATACCGTCAATCGGCACTTTCTCTCCTGGCTGGACAACAATTACGCTGCCAATCCCTACTTCATCCGGGTCTACCTGCTCTAACTTTCCATTACTCTCTACATTCGCATAATCGGGTCGAATATCCATCAGGTTGCTGATATTGCGCCGGCTCTTACCCACAGCATAGCCCTGGAACCATTCTCCAATCTGGTAAAACAGCATAACGGCAATGGCTTCCAGATATTCTCCATTCTCATAAATAGCCAGGGCCATTGCCCCGATAGTAGCTACGGCCATCAGAAAACTCTCGTCAAATACCTGACGGTTTTTAATACCCTTTATAGCTTTCCGTAAAATGTCATATCCGATAATCAGATAATTAATCAGATAGCATGCAAAACGAAGCCATCTTCCTGCAGACGGGAATAAATACCTGTCAACCATATCAAACGTCTCTGCGGAAATAAACTGGAGCGCCAGTAAGATTCCGGCGCTGATTAAAATCCGGACCATCATAACCCGTTGCTTTTTTGTCATGCCATCTTTTCGGCTGCCAACAAAAATAAGAAGAACAGCAGCCATTATGATAACCACTGTAAGCAGTATGCTTATCACTAATTCCTGCATCGTAAAACTCCTTTCAAGATATGCTTAATTGTTTAACTGTTATTGTTAAAAATGACACCCCTAAATTGCAGCGATGCATTTTAAGGGTGTCATTCCATCACTGGCTGCTGCCGCTTAAAGGAAAATCTCGCAGTCCGGCTCCACTTTCTTGCAGGCATCCAACACGTTCTTCATAATATCCTTTGGCTCCTGCCCCTCGTCAAACTCCACAATCATTTTCTGCGTCATGAAATTAACTGTTGCGCTCTGCACACCAGCAGTCTTGCGGGCCGCATCCTCCATCAAATTTGCACAGTTGGCACAGTCTACCTCGATCTTGTAAGTTTTCTTCATTGTAAAGTCCTCCTTGTTATTTTTAAATTCAGTGATTAAGTACTTGTTTAATCATCGTAGCCGTAGTATAATACGGAAAAAGGCACACGTCAATATCCCTAAAGCATTCCCTCCCAAATGGGCGAAAAGTATTTCCGTTTGGGCGAAATACAGGCGAACAGACAAGTCAAATACCCCGCAGCAAGCTATGGGGCATGACCTGGCTTGTTCTTTCCGCCCCAAGGGGCGGGGTATCCACCCTCGCGGCATTCGCCAAATATCCGCGCAAGCGCGGCTGCTTGGCTCATTGCTCGCGGGAATAAAATAGGATAAGAAAGGAAAAACAATATGGACAATATGAAATTGCCACATCAACATGGAGAAGGGCCGCAGACTGCACTCATCCAGAAACAGTTAGACCATGTAGATTATTTCCAAACCGTAGCGGAAGTTTTCAAACAGCTTGGCGATACCACCAGAATCCGAATTTTCTGGCTTCTCTGCCACCAGGAGGAATGTGTCCTTAATATTTCAGCCATGCTTCATATGTCAAGCCCGGCAGTGTCGCATCATCTCAGGCCATTGAAAAACAGCGGCCTGATCATTTGCCGCCGTGAGGGAAAAGAAGTTTACTACCGTGCCGCAGATACGGAGCAGGGACGCCTGCTGCACCAGATGATTGAGCAGGTTATGGAAATCACCTGCCCTGAATTGTGAGGTCTGTCCTATGAATGATGAATTGATACAAATAAAGAATAATATAGAGAACTTTCAGCAAGAGACTGCAGGCACAGTTATCCCGCTTTATCCCGGCATAGATTTGTGTTATCTGACATTTTCAACAAATTCTTTTTCTGTACACCATAAAGCCATGCCGCACATCATTCAAATCAACTACTGCAAAACCGGGCAAATTGTGTGGGAAATGAAAAGCCAAAACCGCATTTATCTAAATCCGGGTGACTTTTCCCTTCATACTATGAAAGCGTGTACGGATTCTGTACTTACCTTTCCAAAAGACATATATGAAGGGCTTTCCATCTACATTGATTTACAAGAAGTATCCGGTAATCCGCCTGAATTGTTAAGCGACAGCAGTATCTTCGAAACGATATTGCCAAAAATATTTCACGAGAATGACGCTCCTGTTTTTCTTGCCGGAAATGAACAGACAGAAAACATTTTTTCAGCCTTTTTTAACCAGCCGGAAGAATTAAAACTGCCTTATCAGAAAATAAAGACGGTGGAGCTGCTTCTTTATCTTGGCAAAACAGAACTTGCCTCCAGCCAGCAGTTATCCGAATATAAAACGGAGCAGATCCGCGTTGTCCGGGAAATCCACAACCAACTGACCCGGCATATGGAGCAGCGAATCACGATAGAAGAACTATCCAAAAAATATCTGATTAACCCGACCACTTTAAAAACCGCCTTCAAGTCCATTTATGGGACTTCGATTGCCGCCCACATCAAGGAGCACCGCATGGAGCAGGCCGCAAAAATGCTGAAAGAAACGGATGAAAGCATTGCGGAGATTGCACGGGCTGTGGGCTATGACAGCCAAAGCAGATTTACCGCCGCATTTAAAACATATTTTAAAGTCCTGCCGAAAGAATACCGCAAAAAATTCCCATCTTGACAATTAGTACAGTTATGGACTATACTGTAATTAGTACAGGACTGTACTAATCGCATTCAGATTTGAGGAGACAGACTATGATAAACAACACCATTCTTATGGAACAGCTAAACCAATACTACGATGCATGGCTGCAATATAATAATGTGTACGAAGAATGGGCAAAAGCACACGGGCTGTCCGTCAACTGCCTGTTAGTATTGTGCGCAATTTACGATAGCGGGAACGGCTGTACACAGAAAAAGATCAGCGGGCAGTGGCTCATACCCAAACAGACAATCAATATGGTTTCCAAAGATTTGCAGCGCAAAGGGTTCGTGGAACTGTCCCCGCTGCCAGAGGATAAGAGGAATAAAATAATCCGTTTTACAAAGGAAGGAAAAGAATATGCGGACACCATCGTGAACGCGCTGCGGAAGGTGGAACTCTCTGTCATAGAGGAAATTGGCATGGAACGTATGCAGCAGCTAAACGATAGTATGGCTTTATTTGCAAAACTTTTCTGCAAAGCAGGAGGCATAAATGACAATGAAACAAACCCGTGATATCAGAATTTTCTTTCAATACGTCATCCCGTCCGTATTGTCTTTTGCCCTGTCGGGAGTCTACGCCATTGTGGACGGATTTTTTATCGGGAACAGCATAGGTGATCTTGGGCTTTCAGCCGTCAATATCGCTTACCCAATCGTTGGCGTAATCCAGGCGCTCGGCACAGGAATCGGAATGGGCGGTGCGATTTATTATTCCATTTATAAGGCAGAGAAAAAAGAAGATCAGGCAAAAAATTTTATAGCTGGCGCGTTGTGGGTGCTGATCATTTCAAGCGTCCTTGCAACAATCCTTGCTTTCCTTTTGAATGGCACGCTGTTACGATTGTTAGGTGCGGACAGTGAACTGCTTGCATTGGGAGAAGAATATATCGCTGTTATCGCTCTGGGAGCTTCCACGCAGGTGATTGGCACAGGGCTGGTGCCTTTTATCCGCAATCAGGGCGGCTCCTTCTACGCAATGGTTTCCATGATTGCAGGCTTTGCCACCAATATCTTTTTGGATTACCTGTTCGTATGGATATTAGGGCAGGGAGTTTCAGGTGCGGCATGGGCTACCGTCATCGGGCAGGGTGTTACCATGCTGACTGCGCTAGCCTGGCTGCTGCGCAAAAAGCAGTTTACGCTGGGCATTCCTTTTTCCAAATTTGGAAAGGTGGCTGCGTCCATACTGAAAATCGGGATTGCCCCCTTTGGGCTTACGATGTCCCCTAACATTTCGCTAACTATCATAAACCGTTTCTCCGTGTCCTATGGCGGAGAACAGGCAGTCGCTATTTATGCCTGTATCGCTTATGCAATCTGCATTGTTTATCTGATATTACAGGGAGTAGGCGACGGAAGCCAGCCCCTGCTCAGCCAGTATTATGGAGAAGGAAATTATGACAAGCTGAAAAGTACAAGAAAACTGGCGTATGTATTTGCTTTGTTCCTGTCCCTGATTAGCTGTATCATCATGTACCTGACAAAGGGAAGCCTCGGCACATTATTCGGGGCATCGAATGTTGTGAATGCGGAAATTGCCAAAATAATGCCTGTCTTCCTGATTTCCGTTCCCTTTGTTGCGGTTCTCCGTATCACAACCGCAAGTTTTTATGCCACAGAAAAAAGTGTGTTCTCCTATGTTTTGACTTTTATGGAACCACTGCTTATGTTCGTGCTTATGCTTGTTCTGCCGCCTTTGTTCGGCGGGCAGGCCATGATCTGGTGGAGCACGGTTTTTGCACGGATTCTATCAGCAGTGTCAGCATTTATCCTGAAGCGCCATGTAGATAAAAGGGAATAGCAATCATCTGTTTTTCTCAATATCCTGCCAGTTGGAGTTGCTCAGGATTTCTGCATCTTCACCAATAAGCGCTTTACCGGCTTCTTCATCTCCCTGTAACTGGTACAGCATCCAGGCCGTCATATATCCGTCGGTCTTCATCTGCATTTCCTCATGCTCTGCTCCTTCAACCCTTGCACGGAGTTTAAATACATTGTCTGGCATGGCATTGTAATTCTCAATCAGCGATGAAAGCGGAGCGACGCCAAGCCACTCTGTGGCCGCGTCCGTTGCACCGGTATCGTCAGATGTTCCGGCAGCGGCAGCCATAAACCACGGAATAGATACTTTTGAGGCATCATATCCACCCCACATCTGTGCAAGATAAGAATGTGCTGCACTGCCTGTAAAAATTGTTTTATACAGACCGCTGTTCCCACATTCCGTTACCGCTCTGACCGCACCTACACCGCCTTGTGAATATCCGGCAATTCCAATATTTTGAACATCAATTTTTTCATAAAACAAACTGTCGGAATTTTGATTCTGCTCCAACATATAATCCAAAGTCAGTGAGGTTGATATTCCTGCTCCCGCCTGTCTGTCATCATTACCGACTACAACAAAGCCCCAGGAAGCAAGCCTTTCAAAGTATGGTTCGTAGTTTAATGCTGCCGTATTGCTGCCATTCACGACAACAATCAGCGGATACCTGTTCTCCATTTCAGAGGGATACCAGATACGGATATTCCCTATCGACTTATCCTCGGATTTTACTGCCATGACGGATACTTCATAATCTCCAAGTCCCGCATACTTTTTCTCTAATTCCGAATCCGACTGAAACTGCGTGTAGTAATCTTTCGCCAGCCAGGGCTTTTGAGAATCAATATAGTTTTTCATCAACAGGAAGCTCACTACAAGTACAATTAAAATGATCATTCCCAAAATCACAATTCCCACTATTTTCAAGACCTTTCTCATCAATCAATTTCCCTCCGTTTGACAGAATAATTCCCTTTCGCTATAATGTTTTTGGAACAAGTGTCACAATAAAATACACTTGTTCCACACAGGCAATATTATAGTAACGGTCAAACTAAGTGTCAATACGCATCGGCCAAAATGGTACTGCCATCACGCTATGCGGTACAGAAAGGGGGTCTTTGTTCCATTATGAAGAAAAATCAAACGGCATTTATGAAACTATGCCTTGCAGACGCACTGATCAAACTGATGAAAACCCAGGATTTTGATACCATCAATGTAAACTCAATTTGCAGGGAAGCCGACATCGGCAGGACTACTTTTTACAGGTATTTTGAAAACAAAAACAGCAAAGAGGAAATGCTTCTTTTTAAGATAAAATACGAGTGGGAACAGTATTCTGACAGGCACGAAAATGACGGGCAGGGAAAGAAGCCTGATTTGACAGAATTTATATATGATAGCAGGAAGCTGTTTTCGATACTCTATCAGAATAATCTCATTTCTGTCATTATGCGTGCGCTTGAGGATTTGATACCGTCAGGGGAAACATACGATAAACAGGCTTCATATCTTATGTCCTTTTTTATCTATGGATATTTCGGAATCATCTATCAGTGGATCAAATATGACTTTGATGAAACGCCTGAACAGATACAAAAACATATTAATGATACTATCGCCTTAGCTCAAAACTCATAAAAACAGGCAAGGCATATTCATTTCCACGATGAAAATATGATCCCATAGCCATTCATTTGTTTGCGGCATAAGTATAACCAATCAGTATTTTTTTGGAATCGCCTGCTGCTGGGTATTTGACTTCCAAATCCTTATTATTCTGTCCAATTACTGCCATAATTTCGCTGATAACAGGAGTCATTTTCTGAAACCTTGGATTGTTCTCCCTTGCAAGCATCGTAAATCCTTTTTCTTGCAGAATGGAATTCCATAATGCTGTCCGGATTAAATTTTGTTTTGTTTCATCAATACGTGAGAGCATCGTTCCCTCGGTAATCAAAATATCTATTTCGCCTATGTATGTCTGCGCCATCTTTTCAAGCGTATTCTTCTCCCCGATAATGCCATGTTCGCGGAAATCTCCCCATCCCCCTTTCCAACAGTTTTTATAAAATAACAGCCTTCCCCTACAGACTGTCCAAAAACTTGATTTTCAGGCATAAATTTAGCCCCTTTCTTTCATCTGTGTCATTGAAAGCGGAATAAAATACACAGGGTATGGAAATAGCAGGGAGCACTCCCGTACAGAAAACCATCTGTAAGGCGTCGCCCCGTGCCAGTGTTTTACGCCTGCTGGAATATTCACTACATCACCGGGAAATAATTCCTGCGCTTTTTCCCCCACTCCTGATAATATCCCCGGCCACTGACACAAATCAGAATCTGTCCTCCCCACTCTTTGCATGATGGATATGCCAGTTGTTGCGGCAGCCGGGTTCAAAGGCCACATTAAAAATCCCAGCCTGATCGGCAGAAACGGGAGCCAGATAGTTCTGCCCGGTAAAATACTGTGCAAACGCATCATTGGGCTTTCCTATGGGAAACAGCATGGAGGCTGCATGCGCGGGACTTCGCATCCGATTCGGAACATTCTTCTGCCCAGACTTCCTTCGCCATCCGAAATGCTGCCCATGCCTTGGGCCATCCTGCATAAAAAGCCCCATGGGTCAGTATCTCCGCGATTTCTGTTCTGGTAATTCCATTCTGTTTCGCACTGGCCAGATGGAACTGAAACGAAGAATCCAAAAGCCCCTGAGCCATCAGGGAAACCACTGTCACCAACGAGCGGTCCCTCAAAGAAAGCTTATCTTCCCTGCTCCATACTTCTCCAAATAATACATCATCATTTAGCTGTGCAAATTTCGGGGCAAATTCGCCCAGGGCGTCTCTGCCTGCGGTCTGTTTTATTGCCATTTTTTCCTCCTTATGGTCCATATCATTTTCTAAAATCTTAAATCCAGCAGTGCTGTTCTTTTTTGTCACTGCATATTTACTGTAAAAAATTCTGCCAGTCTGCCAAAGGGGATACGGTCTCTCTGGTCATACAGGTCGATATGCTCCGCATCCTCCACAACCTGCATTTCCTTCGGCCCTAAGACCCCGCTCATAAGCTGCATCACTGAAAAACCGGGAATGTGCCCTGTCTCCCATCACAAACAGAATCGGACGGGGGATATTTCATCAATGAAATCCAGTGGCCGGAAATCCATGATCGCCAGCTCGCTGGTGGTAGTAAACCCGCCTCTGGCATTTGGATGATGCCCTCTTTTCAAAGCATAAAAGCGGAACCACCGATACTGGTCACACCGTTCTTTTCCCTGTCCACAAACCGCTGCACTGAAATTCTCCACAAAGATATCCGGTGATGACACATTTCTGGGAAAACCCCCGGATTCTCCCAGAAAGGACTGATCAAAGGTCAGCACAATAAATCCTTTCTGTGCCAGTTCATTGCCATATACGCATGGCCCCTGTTCTTTCACCCCGGCCCCGTAAGGCGCACCGATAATCAGGGCAGGATTTTTGAGCAGTGCTCTCAGAGAAAAAGACAAGCACCCCCTGATGTTTTTGACAGTTCCAATATAAACCCGTACAAATAAAATAGCAAATATTTATATATAATCCATTTTCATAATTGAAACCTATTGAAATTCGTGTTAGAATGCATTTAGGGTTTCCTTAATATTGCCAAATGGCATAGAGGTATCCTCCAGGCAGGGATTCCTTTAAAGCTAAAAACAACAATGTAAACAAAAAGGAGGAGCAAGATTGAAAATGAAAAGTAGAGGTTATCCATTCCCTTAATCGCATCACAAACAAGCCATCTTTCGGTGGCTGCTTTAAAAATTGAATATTGAGAATGTTAAGGTTATGCAGTAGCTGACTTGATCTTATAACCTTGATTCCTTGCTATGATGATTGCCTGCTCTATCGTAATCTCACGGTCTGCAGGCGGCAGGTCAGATTTCCGGTAAAGTTCCGCATTATAGTTTTCTCCGTTCTTCAACATATGGTATAATGCAGTCAGAAGCATTCTTGCTATGGCAATGATTGCTTTCTTGTGGCCGCGGCGCTTTTTGAGACGGAGATAGCGGTTGCGAATCTCGGGATGCTTTTTGCTGGTAACAACAGCATTGGCGCACTGCACGAGCAGCGGCTTGATGTAGCATCCTGCTTTGGAGACCCGGACAGATTTTTTCTTCCCTGCGCTTTCATTGTTGGTCGGTGTAAGACCAGCCCATGAGCACAAGTGTTTCGCCGAAGGAAAAGCCTCCATGTTGGTACCGGTCTCGGAAATGATTCCGATGGCAGTGAAAATACTGCTGATACCAGGAGCGGTTTGGAGAATGGCAAGTTCCTGCTGATAGGGAGCGGCGAGCGCAAGAATGAGTTCTTCAAGCTCTGCCTTCCGGGATTCAAGGTCTTCAAAGTGACCTTTGATCACCTTAAGTTTACCGGCTTGCCCCGGTGTGATAAAGCCGTCAATGGCATCACGGAGTTCAGGGAGTTTCTTTTTCAAACTTTTGTAGACGAGAGGTTCAAGGTCAAAGGAAGTGTCTGCGGGATTTTCCAAAAGTTTATCCAGTATCGCCTGAGCAGATTTGCCGAAGGTGTCCGAGACAACGTTTCCCAACTGGATATTGGAAACCGTGAGACAGTTCTGCAAACGGTTCTTTTCACTTGATTTAAAGCAGGTCAGTTTGAAACGGTAACGCATAAGGTCGCGGAGCTGACGAATGTCAGCGGGGGGCATAAAGCTACCGGCAACAAGGTCATGCTTAAACAGGTCAGCAATCCATTTGGCATCTTTCTTGTCAGTTTTCTTTCCACGGATAGCCTTAACATATTTGGGATGGGCAAGGACGATCGTACAATCATTTTCCAAAATGTTGTAAACAGGAATCCAGTATTTACCGGTGGATTCCATACAGACATCTTTGCAATTCCGGTCGAGAAGCCATTGTAACAAATCCTTCAAACCCTTCGTGTAGGTCGAAAAACGGTGGCTCTCATAGGTGGTCACACCTTTGCTGTTAGTAGAAGCAATGCAGGCCACTACAAAAGTTTTGTGGACATCAATGCCACAACAGATTTTGTACACGATTTTTAAAGCCATAGGGACTCCTTTCAGAACCTAAAGGTTCGACAAAGATTATAGGGAGAGACGGCATTGGCTGAACGCCTAAGCCATAAACGAGATTGTTTATACAAAGATAAGATTACGTGCTAGGAGCCACACTTATTTGTGCTTGAAAAGGCGGACTACACATATAAATATACGGTCATCCGGCACACCGAAGGCGTACCTTGGTAAGCCGGACAGCCCACTCACCTCCCCGTGATTTGTAGTATACCGAACTCCCTACAAGAAGAATTATAAAGAAAAAATACGCTCAGGCAAACCATTTTCATTACGTTTTGTGCCTGAGCGAAGCGAAAGGAATGGATATAAATATGGAAATACGGGTACTGCAATATTTTCTTGCCATCGCAAGAGAACAGAGTATTATACGGGCCGCCGAGTATCTTCATCTCTCCCAGCCCACACTATCCACGCAGATTAAAAAAATGGAAGATGAGCTTGGAAAACAGCTTCTGATCCGCGGCACAAAGGGTTCCCGCAAGGTCACATTGACGGAAGAAGGAATGATTCTCAGGAAACGTGCGGAAGAAATCCTGGATCTGGTAAAGAAAGCAGAGAATGAGATTACCTGCTCCGACCATGTTGTGATCGGGGATGTCTATATTGGCGCGGGTGAGACAGATGGGATGCGCCTGCTGGCAAAAGCTGCCGGAAATTTAAAAAAGCTTTATCCTGGAATCCATTACCATATTTCCAGCGGCAATGCTGTCTTTGTCAAAGAACAGCTTGATAAAGGGCTAATTGATTTTGGGATTATATTTGGAACGCCGGATTCCGTCAAATATGAATCATTAAAGCTCCCGTCAAAGGATATCTGGGGCGTGCTGATGCCAAAGGACTCCCCTCTGGCAGAAAAAGAATCTGTCTCCCCGGAGGATCTGTGGGAGCAGCCATTACTGATTTCACAGCAGGAAGCAGAGGGCGGAAGAATCTCCCGTTGGATGAAGCGCCGCCTCTCGGAGCTGGATATCACTATGACATATAACCTGCTGTTCAATGCTTCCCTGCTTGTGGAAGAAGGATTGGGATACGCCATTTGCTTTGACCGAATCATCAATACTTCCGGCGACAGCAAACTATGTTTCCGCCCCCTGACGCCCACAATTGAGGTTGAGATGTATATGATCTGGAAAAAATACCAGGTCTTTTCCAAGCCTGCTGAGAAATTCCTGTTGATGGTGCAGGAAAATATGCATACAATTTAGGCTGGAATCTATTGGGCTTTATCCGAACTCTATAGTGGTGCAGCAAAAAACGGACTCCGAAGAGTCCGCAATCAATGCCCAAGCATATTTTCAATAAAAATTCCATAACCCTTGGAAGCATCCTGGACAAACACATGGGTAACTGCCCCGATGACTTTTCCGTTCTGGATGATGGGGCTGCCGCTCATTCCCTGCACAATCCCGCCGGTAAGGCTTAAAAGCTCCGGGTCCGTCACCTCAAATAAGATTCCCTTATTCTCACTATTATAATCCATGTCCGTAATAACGATGGAATACTCCCTGCGTTCCCCGGACACAGTAGAAATAATCGTAGCTTCCCCTTCTTTGATTTCCTGCTTAAGCCCAACGGGAAGGTAGGTTTCTTCCCCGATTTTCTGGGGCGTTTTTCCCAAATGGCCATAAATGCCCACATTGGTATTTTCCTCCACAGTCCCCAAGCGGTATTGGTCCAGATAAGTAATTACCCCGGCAATTTCCCCGGGATTGCCTTTTTCGCCCTTTGTAATCCCGGCTACTTCTGCTTCATACAGGGTTCCTTCCCCCAAGCTTACCTTTATCCCTGTATCCAAATCGCTGACAGGATGGCCCAATGCGCCATAAGCTCCCTGCCCATCGTAAAAAGTCAGTGTCCCTACGCCTGCCAAGTCGTCCCGAACCCAGATGCCCAGCTTGTATTCTTCTTCGGAAACCTGCACAGGCTGCACTTTTAGGTGGATATATTCATCCTCCCGCAGTACCCCCAGTATAACGGGTTTCCCCTGGCATTGGTTGATTTTTTCAATCAGTTCTTCCTTCGTCCCGATCACCTGGTCGTCTACTGTTTTCACATAGTCGCCGCTTTTTACAAGGTTTTCCGCCGGCTCATAGCTCATGCCGTCGCTCCCGGTTACCGTGCCTGTCCCAATAATCAGGATGCCGTCCGTTTTCACATAAATCCCAACCGGGATCCCGCAGGGCACCACTTTGGCCTCCTCCACTACCTCCACAGCCACTTCCTTGATGGGGAACAGGCCGAAAAGCCTGCAGGTAATGGAATATTTTCCCTGCTCCGTGGATTTCAGGGAAAAGCTCTCATTCAGATCCAGCTTGATTTTATCCTGTTCCACCGCCGGGGACTGGTTCCCGAATACCTCCAGCCCCTCCTGCTCCAGCTCCCCAGTCACAGGAAGGCGGAAATTAAAATTCTCCTCCTTCCCTTTTTCGATCCAGATTTTATCGGGGATTGATTCCTCCATAAACGAAAAAGAAAAAAAGATAATCCAGCAAAGGCCTGCAAATAAGCTTCCCCGGGCGGTCCATTTCTGGAACCTCAACAGACTTTTTCCTTTCATTGTTTCACATCCTTCAAATTTGTAATCCCCTTTAGTATGTGAAAATTTCCGGGATTTCAGTCTGGGATTTTATGTTATATCAAATTTTTTATTCTATAGGAAAGACCGTACTCGGCGCGCATCCTTTCCCTTCTTTTACCTCCAGGACTTCTTAACTGCCACAGCCAGCTCCTTCATCTCACGGGCGCTTTCCATAACTTTATCCGTAACCTTCACGCCCCCCAGCATACGCCCCAGCTCCATAATGCTCTCCTTCTCATCCAGAAGGGAAATATGGGAAACTGTGGCATTATTTACCACATCCTTGCGTATCAGGAAATGGCAGTCTGCCATAGCCGCAATCTGGGGCAGGTGGGTAATGCAGATAACCTGGTGGCCTTTCCCGATGACATTCATTTTTTCAGCTACCATCTGGGCTGTCCTGCCGCTGATCCCTGTATCTATTTCATCGAAAATCAAGGTTTCTATCTTGTCACTTTCTGCAAGGATTGCCTTAATTGCCAGCATAATCCGGCTCAGCTCCCCGCCGGAAGCAACTTTCCCTAAGGGCTTTTTGGGTTCCCCCGGATTGGTGGAAATCAAAAACTCCGCTTCATCCGTCCCATTGGCTGTATAGCCTTTCGTTTCCCCAAATTCCATGGCAAAATCCACATCCAGGAAATTCAAGTCCACCAAGGCTTCCTGCACCTGCTTTACCAGCTCCTTGGCATACGTTTTCCTGATTTTGGAAACCTCCCCGGAAACTTTTTTCAGGGCGGCTTCTGCCTTTTTCAGACGTTCTTCCAACTGCCCCAAGTATTCCTCGTAATCTTTCAGGCGGTTGTATTTCTGCTGTTTTTCCTCTTTTGCCTGCAAAACCTCCTCAATGGTCCCCCCGAATTTATCCTTCAAATGGTTGATTTCATCCAGCCTGCTTTCGGTCTGGGAAAACGCTTCCCCGTCAAACTCCTCCTCCGAAATATAGCCGGACAGTTCCCGGTTAAAATCATTGAGCAGGCTGTCCAGCTCCCCAAGCTGGCCGCACATATCTTCCAGCTTAGGGTCAAAGCCAGCCGCTGCCTGCAGCTCCCGCAGGGCGCGCCCAAGCTGCTCCGTGGCGCTTCCGCTGCCCCCGGTCATCTCATAGGCCGCCCCTGCAGCCTCCATGATTTTCTGGTTATTCGCCATCTTCCGGTAAGCGGTTTCCAGTTCCTCATCTTCCCCGGGCACAAGGCTGGCAGCTTCAATTTCCTGGATTTCATATTCCAAAAAAGAAAGCTCCCGTTCCCGGCCTTCGCCTTCCGCAATGGCCCGCTGCTGCTCCTCCCGGATGCTTTGGTATTCCTGGTAACGCTGCTTTAAGGTTTTCTTTTTTTCCTCTAACTGTTCCTTGCCATATGCATCCAGGATTTCCAGATGTTTTTTCTTATGGAGCAGGGACTGGTGCTCATGCTGCCCATGGATGTCAATTAAATAAGACGCCGCCTTTTTCATGCAGGAAGCAGAAACCGTTTCTGAATTGATTTTCCCAATGCTGCGGGACGGGGTAATTTTCCGGGACATAATAATCTCGCCGTCCTCCGGGAAAATATCCATTTCCGCCAGCAGCCTTTCCTGTTCCTTATTTTCCACACGGAACACCAGCTCCACCAGGGCATATTCTGCCTGCTCCCGCAGCATTTCCTTTGGCGCCTTCTCCCCCAATGCAAGGTTGACGGAACCGATGATAATGGACTTCCCAGCCCCGGTTTCCCCGGACAGAATATTCAGGCCATCCCCGAATTCCACTTCCGCTTCCTCCATCAGCGCCAAATTTTTCACATGCAGACTTACTAACATAGTTTCTCCTCTTTCTCTGAATTTATTCCCGCGAGCAATGAGCCAAGCAACCGCGCTCGCGCGGATATTTGGCGAATGCCGCGAGGGTAAGTGCCCTGCGGGTGCAGATCCCCCGCCCCTTGGGGCGGAAAAAACAAGCCAGGCCATGCCCCGTAGCTTGCTGCGGGGTATTTGACTGCTGCCTCATGCCGCCTATGCAGTTCCCCCTAGCTTTCCGTCAGGTTCCGCAGCCGCTCCATCAGGTTTTCCGTGTCCTCCACGGTACGCACGGCGCACATTATGGTATCGTCCCCGGCAATGCTCCCTACGATTTCATGGCAGTCCATGGAATCCAAAGCGGCTGCCACAGCCATAGCCATGCCGGAAACCGTTCGGATCACCAAAATGTTCTGGGCCATATCCATGGAAACAAAGCCTGCCCGGAACACACGGATATATTTTTCGCCAATATCCATCTGGCTTTCCCTCAGGGAAATATATTTCTGGCGTCCTTCCTGCCCTGCCACTTTCGTCAGCTTAAGCTCCCGGATATCCCGGGAAACCGTGGCCTGTGTCACATGGAACCCTTCCTTCTCCAAGCGGTCGGAAAGCTCCTCCTGTGTTTCTATATGATTGTTTGAAATAATTTCCAAAATTTTCGCATGGCGCTTTGACTTCATTTCTTTTTTCTTTCCCTCCCATTCTTTCGCCCCGCCGCCTTCCCCTTTACCATCCATGGAAATTATCAGGAATACCCCTGCAGCTTTTTCCGCAGCCGTTCCAAAAAGCTCATGCGGCTCAATTTTAAGATTTTTGTGCAGACCTTAGCCTTTTTTACTATAATTCTTTCCCCTGCCTGCAAAAGCTCCATATGGCCGCCGTCAAAGCTGACTTCCAACTGCTCCTCCTGCCCCTGGTCCCGCTTTGCCACTTCAATGGCAATTTCGTCTTCTGCCCCCAGCACAATGCTTTTGGCATTGAGGGTATGGGGGCTGATTGGAGTCACCAGGAGCAGGCTGGCCTTGGGGTCTACAATCGGGCCTCCGGCAGACATGCTGTAGCCGGTAGACCCGGTAGGCGTGGCAATAATTATGCCGTCCGCACTGTAGGTATTTAAATATTCCCCATTGACGGAAAGAATCAGGTCCACCACCTGCAGCCTGCCCCGGCGGTGGATAACGATATCATTTAAGGCCGTCCGTTCTTTTGTGTTCCCTTCCCGTGTCATGCAAAAGCCAGACAGCAGCATCCTCTGCTCCACGGCATAGCTTTCCCCTGCCAGCAGCCGCTTTACCCCATGGAGTACCGTGTCTGCCTCCAGCTCGCAAAGGTAGCCCACATGGCCTGTATTTACCCCAATCAGGGGGATGTTTTTCTCCGCCATGTTCCTTGCCGCCCCCAGCAGCGTGCCGTCGCCGCCTACTACCAAAATACATTCCGTATCCTCTGGGACGTGCTCCGTGCCAAACAGGACGCCTTCCTCCTCCCGGCTGGCCTGATACCCGCAGACGCCGCCATGTTCTATGATAAATCGTTGGATTTCCCTGGTAAGCCCCAACTGATCATCCCTCCTGGGATTTGCAATAATATAAAAATGCTTCATCTTCCTATGCCAGTGTCCCATGTGCCTGTGCTACCACAGCCGCCACATCCACTGTCCCCTTCTGGCTTTCCTCGCCTTTTTGGATATGTATCAAATATTCAATGTTCCCTTCCGGGCCCCTGATAGGTGAAAAATCCAGGTTCCGGGCTGTAAAGCCAATGCCCTCTGCAAATGCCAGGATGTTCCCTATGACCTCCCGGTGCACGTCAGGGTCGCGGACTACGCCTTTTTTCCCTACCTTTTCCCTTCCGGCTTCAAACTGGGGCTTAATCAGGCAGACCAGCTCCCCGTCCCTGCAAAGCAGCTCTTTTGCCGCCGGCAGCACTTTGGTAAGTGAAATAAAGGAAACGTCCACGGATGCAAAATCCAGCGGTTCCCCAATATCCTCTGGCGTTACATAGCGGATATTTGTCTTTTCCATACAGACCACCCGGGGATCCTGACGGAGCTTCCAGGCAAACTGGCCGTACCCTACATCTACGGCATAGACTTTGCCTGCGCCGTTTTGCAGCATACAGTCGGTAAATCCCCCGGTGGAAGCGCCAATATCCATGCAGGTTTTCCCAGACAGGCAGATGCCAAACTGTTCCATTGCTTTTTCCAGCTTCAGGCCGCCGCGGCTTACATATTTTAGGGTGTTGCCGCGGACTTCTATCTCTGCTTTTTCGTCAAAGGCAGTTCCGGCTTTGTCCTCACGCTGGCCGGATACAAATACGTTCCCTTCCATAATCATGGCTTTGGCCTTTTCCCGGGAGGGGGCAAGGCCGCGCTGCACAAGGAGTATGTCCAATCGTTCTTTCATGGTATGCCCTTCTTTTCTAAAAATTTGTTGGTGCTGATACTTTGCGTTGCAAGGGAACGGTGGGGAACAACGGAAAGATATTTTAACTATGCCCCAGGTATTCCAGAATTCTTGCTGCTACGGATTCACTGTCAATGTTTAATTCCTTTTTCAGCACATCTACAGTCCCATGTTCCACAAAAACGTCTGGGATAGAAATATTTAAAACCTGAAATTCCCCGCTCTCCCCTGCTGTGCCCTGGGCAGGCAGGCGGCCTTCTGTTCCGCCGTGCGTTTCCATGCCGGCCTTTTTGTTCTTTGCATAGTACTGCAGCACATGTTCCCCGAAGCCGCCGCTTTGGACATTTTCTTCCATCGTTACCAGAAGCTGGTGGCTCTTTGGGAGTTCCTCCAGCAGCCCGATATCCAAAGGCTGGACAAAACGGGCGTTGATTAATGTGCAGCGGCAGCCCCGCTGCTCCAAAAGGCGGAAGGTTTCCTCTGCAGTTTTTACCATGCTGCCCACTGCAAGGAGGGCAACCTGTCTCCCTTCATAAATGACCTCGCTTTTCCCATAGGAAATTTTGGCACGGTGGCCTTTTAAGCCGTCGTAAGCTTGCCCCCGGGGATAACGTATGGCAATGGGATGGTTAAAATCCACTGCAAATTTCACCATGTCGGACAGCTCCCATTTATTTTTCGGAGCCATAATGCTCATATTTGGGATAGAGGACAGGTAAGACAAATCGAAAATCCCCTGATGGGTTTCCCCGTCGCTCCCCACAAGCCCTGCCCTGTCAATGGCAAAGGCCACTGGAAGGTCTTGGATGCACACGTCATGCAGAAGCTGGTCGTAAGCCCGCTGGAGGAACGAGGAGTACACAGCCAGTACAGGCTTTAGCCCTGCGGCTGCCAAGCCTGCGGCAAAGGTTACCGCATGGCCTTCGGCAATCCCCACGTCAAAAAACCGCTCTGGGAACATATTGTGGAACCGTTTCAGCCCTGTGCCATCCTCCATGGCTGCCGTAATGGCTGTTACCTTGCTGTCCCGCTCCCCTAATTTCCGCATGACCGTAGAAAAAACATCGGTATAATTGGCAACCGTCCGCCGTTTCAGGGGAAGGCCAGTCCCAATGTCAAAAGGCTCCGTGCCGTGGAACCTTGCGGGATGGCGTTCCGCCGGGACATATCCCTTCCCTTTCTGGGTAATCACATGGACAAGGACTGCCCCGTTGACTTTTGCAGCTTCCCGCAGCACCCGGAGCATAGCCCCGATATCATGGCCGTCCACAGGCCCAAGGTAGGTAATCCCCATATTTTCAAAGAGCATCCCCGGGATGAAAAGCTGTTTGATGCCGCTTTTGGTCCGGCGGATTTGTTCTACCATCCGCTCCCCGTAAACCGGGATTTTATTCAGGGAATTGGTGACGCCTGTTTTCAGCCCCTGATATGCGTCTGCGGTCCGCAGGTTGCCCAGATGGCTGGAAAGCCCGCCTATATTTTCTGAAATGGACATATTATTGTCGTTTAACACAATGGTAAAATTTGTTTTCAGCAAAGAAGCGTTATTCAGCGCTTCCCACGCCATCCCCCCAGTCAGCGCGCCGTCCCCTATGACAGAAACGACCTGGTAATCCTCCCCGGTAATTTCCCTTGCGGATGCATACCCTAAGCCTGCCGAAATGGAAGTGGAGCTATGGCCTGTGCCAAAGCTGTCGCAGCCGCTTTCCTTCCGTTTGGGAAAACCGCTCATTCCCCGGAATTTCCGCAGCGTCCCAAACCCTTCCCGGCGGCCTGTCAATAATTTATGGGTATAAGACTGGTGCCCTACATCCCAGATCACCTTATCCCCCGGCAAATCCAGATGCAGGTGCAGCGCCATGGTAAGTTCCACCGCCCCCAAATTGGAAGCCAGATGCCCTCCATGCTCCGCAACCTTCTGGATTAAAAAATCCCGGATTTCCTCTGCAAGCGCCGGCAGTTCGGATTCCTCTATATTCTTAATGTCGTTGGGTCCCTGAATTTGTTCCAATACCATGGGTAAACCCCCTTCTTCTCCTGTTCTTTTATGCCTTTCCTCTGGATAGCTGCCACCCGCTTCTCTTCTGGGTTCCGCCGCTGCCTTAGAAGTTATGCCCGCCAATTATCATTTTTCCCGCCGCATCAATTCCAGCATCAGGTTTGCCAAAAATTCATTCCGGACCACAAGGCTGTCCATCCGCTTTACGCTCTGTTTGCACAGGCGTTCCGCATCCTGCTTCGCCCCCTCAATCCCCCGCAGGGTAACCCATGTGGCCTTACAGTTTTTTTCATCGCTGCCTACCGGTTTCCCAAGGATTTCCGTAGTGCTTGTCACATCCAGGATGTCGTCCTGGATCTGGAACGCCAGCCCCAATTCCCCGGCAGCCTGTGCTACCTGCCGCTGTTCCCCTTTGGTTGCACCGGCTAAAATAGCCCCAATCAGCATGGCGCTTTCTAACAGCGCCCCGGTTTTCAGCCGGTAAATAAATTCCAGCCGTTCCTCTGCCACAGGCTTCCCTTCTGCCTCCACATCTACACACTGCCCGCCTAACATGCCGTAAATGCCAGCTTTCCTGGCAAGCACCTGCAGCGCCTTTCCGATATTGGCATTTCCGGGCTCTATTTCAAATGCCTTTACCGCCGTTTCAAAGGCATAGTTCAAAAGGCCGTCCCCAGCCAGAATCCCCATGGCTTCCCCATACTGGGCATGGGTGGTCTTTTTGCCCCTCCGGTATTCATCGTTGTCCATGGCAGGCAAATCATCATGGACAAGGGAATACGTATGGACCATTTCAATTGCCGCCATAAAAGGCTCAATCACCTTAGACCTTCCCCCGAACATCCGGTAAGTTTCCCACATCAGCATGGGGCGCAGCCGTTTCCCGCCTGCCAGCACGCTGTAATTCATTGCCTCTATCACCGTTTTCTGGTACCCTTCCTCTTTTGGCAGGTAGCTGGCAATCACAGCTTCTATCTGCTGGGCCTTGGCTGCAATTTCTGCTTTCATGTCCATATCGTCTTATCCTTTCCGCTCCTCAAAAGGCTCCAGTTCCCCCTGCCCGTTCAAAAGCAGCATTTTCTTTTCCACGCTGTCTATTTTTTCATTGCAGGATTTCAGTTTCCGGATGCCTTTTTCATACAACGCAAATGTTTCCTCCAGCGTCACTTCCCGCCGCTGCATGTTCTCTATAAGCTCCTCCAGCTCCCTAAAAAGCTCCTCTAGGGATTGGGATTCCTGTTCCTTTTCCTGTTCTGCCTGTCCCATAAGCCCTCCTGGTTCCTTTACTCTTTCTGGCAATCTGTGGTTTCTGTTTCCGTCTGCCCTATCCGGCAGCGTTTCGGCGCCAATTCTACTTCCACTGCTTTTGCAGCCACCTTCCCGTCCAGCATATGGATGTTGAGGATGTCCCCGGGCTTTACCCTGGCTGCGCTGCAAATCCCCTGCCCCGACTGGCCAGTCACAAAGGCGTAGCCCTGGCTCAGCTTTTTCAAAGGGGAAAGGGCTTCCAGCCGCTCTGCCAGCAGCTCCATCCCATGCTTTTTCTGGAGAAGCTGCTGTTCCATGCGCATATGCAGCTTTTCTTCCAAATCTGCCGCCATCTGACGTTTTTCATTTAGCTGCCCCTGGGGGCTTAACAGCTTTAGCCTGTCCTTAAACTGGCGGGCGCGTTCCTCTGCCCACTCCAGCTTCTGGCTGATGTTCCGGTTCAGTTCCAGCCGGAAAGACAAAAGGGCCGACTCCAGTTCCCGGATGTCATACACTGCAAGTTCCGCCGCCGCTGAAGGGGTAGGCGCCCTTAAATCTGCCACATAATCTGCAATGGTCGTATCCGTTTCATGGCCAACAGCAGAAATAATGGGTACGGTGCAGTCAAAAATCGCCCTTGCCACAATTTCCTCATTAAAGGCCCATAAATCCTCCATGGATCCGCCGCCACGGCCTACGATAATCAGGTCTACCCCAAGCTGCTCCAAGGCAAAAATCCCATTGGCTATGCTGGCCGCCGCCCCATCCCCCTGCACCAGGGCAGGGTAAAGGATTGTCTGCACATAAGGGTTCCTGCGGCCCGCAACATTCTGGATATCCCGGATAGCGGCCCCTGTGGGGGCAGTCACAATCCCAAGCCTGCGGATATACTTTGGAACAGGCTGCTTATACTCCGGGGCAAACATGCCCATTTCTTCCAGTTCCTGCTTTAACTGCTGGAACCTCTGGTATAAAAGGCCTTCCCCATCCAGCAAAACTTCTTTGGCATAAAGCTGGTATTTCCCATCCCTTTCATAAACGGAAATGGAACCCAGTACGATAACATTATCCCCATTTTTCATGGTAAATGCCAGCCCTTTTCGGTTTCCGGCAAACAGCACCGCAGGAATCGCCCCTGTTTCATCCTTTAATGTAAAATAAATATGGCCGGATGTATGGTATTTGCAGTTCGACACCTCGCCTTTGACATAAATGCGGTTCATCATGAAATCCTGGGTAAACATATTTTTAATGTAGGAATTTACCTGCCCTACCGTGTATACATTTTTTGTCATGCCAGCTTTGCAAGGATTCCGTTCACAAAGGAAGCGGAATCGTCCGTGCCATAGCTTTTTGCAAGCTCTACCGCCTCGTTGATTGCCACCCCTGTGGGAATCCCTTCCTCAAATTTTATTTCATATACCGCAAGGCGGATCAGCGTCAGGTCTACCTTCCCCATCCTGGTGGTTTTCCAGCCCTGCGCCACTGCATTTACCATCCCGTCTATTTCCGGCAGGCGGGCCAGGATCTGCCCAAACTTTTCCTGGATGTAGTTGGTATCCTTTTCTTCTTTTTTGTCCAGGTCCTCAAAAAAAAGCTGCAGCTGTTCCGGCAGTTCCCCTTCTTCGTAAAATTCTGCCCGGAACAGTAATTTAAATATCTGTTCTCTTATTTCTCTCCGGCTCATATGGTTCCTTTCCAATGCTTCTGTTAAAATTTTGTATTTGTAAAAAAGAATGCGCACAGCGCATTCTCCGCGCGCGAGCGGATTGCGCAGCAATAAATTTCCTCTCCGCGAGCTGCGCATAATTGTTTTTCTCTTATAGGAAATCCATACACTTTGGCACCTCACAGTAACACGGTATTTCCTATAAGAGAACAAAGTGGGCAAGCCCACTTCAGCTCCCCTACCCCTCAATCATGAGGGGCTTGGCGTCTACACTCTGTTTCGGTCCGTTCTGAACAAGCGCCACTGGCGCTTAGAACCTTTGCTGCGCCGAGTGCGGTCACACAGTGACATCTTCTATTCGCACGAGTACCCTCGCTTCGCTGGGGCAGCCCCTCCCTGCCAATGTTGCTGGGCCGCATAAGAATTTACAGAAAAAGGCTGCCAAACTGACAGCCTTCCAAACCCATGCACTTCCTTCAGTTTTCATGCAGGAACCTGCCGCCCTGCCCTGCGGGCCCTACGGGTACTGTCCTGCCGCACATTTTTCTGTTTCTGCTTTCCATCTCTCTGTTGGAAACACGTTTGCCATGCCCAGCCCTGTTCCCTACTTCTGCTTTTCCATCTCCACGCTGGCAATGCGCACGTTGACGCTGCTTACTTCCAGCCCTGTCATATTCTCAATGGCAGATTTCACACGTTCCTGTACCTTAGTGGAAACCTTGGGGATGGCATAGCCAAAACGGATATTCAAGGCCACGTCCACCTTCACCACATTTTCCTTAATCTCAATCTTAATCCCCTTGGAAAGATTCTTCATGCCCAGCTTGCTCACCAGCTCATTGGTGATGTTTCCCGCCATGGAGCTGACGCCTTCCACTTCCGTTGCCGCCAAGCCTGCGATAATTGCAATGACTTCGTCTGCAATGCGCACTTCCCCAAGATTGTCGTCCTTTATCATATATGCTTTCCTGTCTTCAGCCATTTCCACGCCTCCTAAACTTATTCATTTTCCTATTATAGCAGAATTTTTAGAATTTGCAAAGCCTTTCTTCGTCTGAGTCCCGTAGTTTTAGCTGCTGCGTTTGCGTTCTATCTTATCTTTCCCATTCTCAGCCAAACTATCAGCCTTTTCCCCAACTGCCGCACCGTTTTTGCAGAAAATGCCTCCTGATATTTTCCGCCCTTCCGGTTATACTAGTGTAGTGTATCATTCACTTTCAGCCAAATAACGCAGAATGAATTTTCAGACTGCAGGGCGTCTGAATGAGGCGATGCGGTGGCATCGTCGATTGAATCCAACACAGCAGATGGAAATTCAGACACGTTAATTTGAAGAAATGTGAATGATACACTACGCTAGATTATTGGGGTATTGCATTAAGCAAAATGATACAAAATATCGTTCGTTTCAATCATTCTTCTATACTAATTCAGGAGGCAGCAATGAAAGCAACTGATAAAGGCAAACGTATCCGTACCGCCCCAAAAGGGGCCTGGGAAAGCGGGATCATCAACGAGGAATGGCATCGCTCCAAAAGGCAGCACCTCAATGAGATCACCACTGACAGCCAGGGGAATGGATATCCCATATCCCACAAAAGCCAAGAAAGCTAAACATTTTTTGCTTACAGAAAGCAGGCCCATTTGGAGCCTGTTTTCTGTTCCCTTATAGGAAAGACGTATTGCTATTACTCCGGCGATTAAATGTCGACGAATTTTACGCAGAATAATTTTTCATCTGCAAGGCGGAAGAAGGCGGCGTAGCGGGGCTACGTCAACAGATGACAACGTAGCAGATGGAAATTTAGGCAAGTAAAAACATCGATATTTAACCGCCGGAGTAATATAAGTATGAAAGCCCGTTATCAGCTTTTCTTCGGCACTGCCGTATACTCATAGGGCGTCGCCTGGTACACATAATAATTCAGCCAATTGGTGTACAGCGTATTGGCATGGGCGCGCCACTGCAGGTTGGGCCGGATGGTACAGTCATCCCCCTCGTAATAATTCTTAGGGACCTGAATATCCAGGCCTTTCCCCTTATCCCGTATGTATTCCGAATGGAGGGTAACCCTATCGTATTCCGGATGCCCCATCACAAAAATTTTCTTCCCTGTGGTATCCATAATCAAGTATGGGCCAGCCTCCTCTGACTCTGCCAGGACAGTCAGGTCCGGCTCCTTTTCAATATCCTCTTTCCGCACTTGGGTATGCCGGGAATGGGGCGCCATAAAATAATCGTCAAACCCCCGGACTAACGGGATTTTCCGGTTCCTCACCTTATGCTCAAACAAGCCGAACATTTTCTGCCCCAGCATTTCTTTCTGGATGCCATAATGGTAGTACAGGCCTGCCTGGGCTCCCCAGCAAAGGTGCATGGTGGAAGTCACATTGGTCTTTGTCCACTCACAGATTTGTTCAAATTCTTCCCAATAATCCACCTCCTCATACCCGATTTTTTCCACCGGGGCGCCGGTTATGATAAAACCGTCAAACTTCTGCTCCCGGACCTGGGCAAAGGTGTTGTAAAATTTATTTAAGTGGCTGTTTGAGGTATTGCGGGACTCATGGCTGCCAGCTACCACAAACGTAACGTCCACCTGCAAGGGGGTATTGGAAAGCGCCCGGAGGATTTGCAGCTCCGTTTCCTCCTTCAGGGGCATTAAATTCAGGATGCCCACCTCAATGGGGCGGATATCCTGATGCATTGCCCGCTTCTCGTCCATGGTAAATACATTTTCCCGCTCCAGCGTTTCCTTTGCCGGCAAATCGCTCTGCACCTTAATCGGCATAACTATTCCCTTCTTTCTGTCATCAAGTTTAGAATATAAATCAATCGGCATCCTCCAGCATGGCAAGGAATTCTTCCTCTGAAATTACCCGGATGCCCAATTCCTGCGCCTTGGCGAGCTTGCTTCCGGCGTGTTCCCCGGCAAGGAGCATGCTGGTCTTTTTGGAAACAGAACCAGAAACCTTCCCGCCCTGCTGCTCAATCATCGCTGCGGCTTCTTTCCTGCCTAACGTGGGCAAAGTCCCCGTGACGACAAAAGCCATCCCGTCAAACTTGCTGCCCCGGGGCTGCTCCTTGGATTCCATATTGACGCCATACTGCTCCATCCTGGCTACAATGCTCTGGTTCCTTTCCTCTGCAAAAAAATCCAGAATGCACCTTGCGCTGACTTCCCCAATGTCGTTGACATTTTTCAAAGCTTCATCGTCCGCTTCCTGCAGGGCATGGATGCTGCCAAATTCCCGTAAAATAGCCTTAGCAGCGGCTTTCCCCACATTCGGGATGCCAAACCCAGTCAGAAGCTGGTAAGCGTCATTTTCCTTGGATTTTTCAATAGCGTCCAAAAGCTTATCCGTATTTTTTTCCTTCCCGATAATCCCCTGCGCAATCAGTTCTTCCCGGTGCCTTTTCAATACATAAATATCTGCAATGTCCTTAAGATAGCCAAGGCGAACCAGCTCCTCCACATACACCGTCCCAAACCCCTTGATATCCATGGCGTCCCTGCCCACAAAGTTCATAATATGCCGTTCCAATTGGGCCGGGCAGCCTGGGGACGTGCACTTTAAGTCAGCCGTGTCCTTTTCCCGTTCTGCCTTAGCCCCGCAGACAGGGCAGGTTTCCGGCAGGCGGTAAGGGAGGGCATGCTCCGGCCTTTGCTCTTTGAGGACCTTCCTGACTTTTGGGATAATTTCCCCAGATTTATAAACCAGAATCCGGTCGCCTATGCGGATGTCCAGTTCGTCAATAAAATCCTGGTTATGGAGGGTCGCCCTTGACACAGTGGTCCCGCACAGCCGCACCGGCTCAAAAATTGCCGTAGGGGTAATCCTCCCCGTCCGCCCTACGGACAGCTCCACGTCCAACAGAATCGTCTCTTTTTCCTCCGGGGGGTATTTGTACGCGACCGCCCACCGGGGGACTTTGGAGGTAGCCCCTAGCTTCTCCCGGTCTTTCAGGGAATTGATTTTTACCACAGCCCCGTCAATGTCGTACCCAAGGTTTCCCCGGTTCTCGCCAATGGCACAGATGGCATCCCAGACTTCCTCCTTCGTTTTGCAGGCGCGGTAACCGTCAATTACAGGGATCCCGTTCTGTTTTAAATATTCATAGCCCTGGGTGTGGGTCAGGATTTCCATGCCCTGCACCTGCTGGATATTAAATACAAACATGGACAGGCCACGCTCTTTTGTGATTTTGCTGTCCAACTGCCGCAGGGTGCCCGCCGCACAGTTCCTCGGGTTTGCAAAAGGCTTTTTCCCCTTTAACTCCTGATTCTCGTTGACTCGCGCAAAATCCTTGTTTTTCATATAGACTTCGCCCCGGACTTCCAGATATTCCACCGGTACTTTCAGCCTCTTTTTCACATCGGGAATGACTTTTGCATTGGCCGTCACATCCTCCCCAAAAGTAACCCCATCCCCTCTGGTAACTGCCGTTTTTAAGATCCCTTCCTCATACCGCAGAGCCATGGAAAGCCCGTCAATTTTATATTCCACCACAAACTCAGGGTTCTCTAGCTGCTTTTGCATTTCCTCCACAAATTCTTCCACTTCTTCCCTGGAAAATACATCCTGAAGGCTCAGCATAGGGACATTATGCCTTACAAGCACCCCTGCCTCCCGTTTTGCCGTGCCCCCGACCTTCTGGGTGGGGGAATCCGGCGTTACAGAATCCGGGAAATCCTTTTCCAGGGATTTCAGTTCCCGCATCATGGTATCATACTCGTAATCGCTGATTTCCGGGCTGTCCATATTGTAATAACGGTTGCTGTGGTATTCCAGCAGTTCCCGGAGTTCTGTTATCCTTGCTTCTGCCTGCTTCCTGTCCATAGCCTGATAATTCCTTTCCTTGCAATTTACCGCTGTCCCACCAAATCCCTTTTTATTTCCGCGAGCAATGAGCCAAGCAGCCGCGCTCGCGCGGATATTTGGCGAATGCCGCGAGGGCCAAATACCCCGCCCCTTGGGGCGGAAAGAACAAGCCAGGTCATGCCCCAGCTTGCTGCGGGGTATTTGACTTTCAGGGCGTGTTTGGCAATTGTGCCAGCAATTCTTCCAGTTCTTTCCCTTCCACCCTCCGGTATGCGCCTTCTTTCAAGTCCCCCAGGCGGATGTTCATAATCCGCACCCGCTTCAAATCCATAACGCGGTACTCAAACTGCTCGCACATCCGCCGGATCTGCCGGTTCAGCCCTTGGGTCAGGATAATGCGGAAGGCGCGCCTTCCCACCCGTTCCACGGTACAAGGCCTGGTAGTTGCGTCCAGTTCCTCCAAATATACGCCGCCTGACATGTTCTTTAAGAAATTTTCTGATATGTCCTTATTTACCTTTACAATATATTCTTTTTCATGGTAATTCCTGCTGCGCATGATCTGGTTGGCAATCTCCCCTTGGTTTGTCATTAAAATCAGCCCATGGGAAGTCTTATCCAGCCTGCCGATGGGATAAACACGTTTTGGATAACCCAGAAAATCCACAATATTGTCGGATTCCCGTTTTTCCGAAGTGCATACAATCCCTGGCGGCTTGTTGACTGCCAGCAAAATTGCCTCGCCTTCCGGGGAAACCCGCTGGTTCCCATACATTACAAGATCCCCCGGGGCAACCTTATCCCCCATGGCCGCTGTCCTGCCATTAATGGTAACGGCCCCTTTTTCAATTTGGCGGTCTGCCTCCCTTCTGGAGCAGACTCCAGCTTCGCTGAGATATTTGTTAATCCTGATTTGTCCTTCCATCTGCAATCCCCCACTATCCTAAAAATATTTGAACTGCTTATCCTATATCCCTTTCACGGACGCGGCCATCGAAGCTGCGAACCTGCCTGCCCCGTTTCCTGCAGCCCTTATAAAAACCGCTTTAACCGCTCAATATTTTCTTCCTCAAAATCCATTAATTCCTCTGCCAGCTCATTGGCAAAGCTTCCTGTATTTTTATTGTTATGCTTCACTTTTAAAAGTTCCGTAATCCCTCTGGTATTGCCCTGTATCATCATATCCGCTACATGCGGCGTGCTGATATTCAGCATGGTATTGGCCTGAATGGATCCCCAGAGCATAGCCTTCCCCAAAGGGGACTGCCTTGCCATCAGCCCATGCTCCCACAGCCCTGCTTCCGCCTTCCGCTCAAAATCCCGGAAGCGGTTCCGCTGGGCAGTCAGTTCATACGCAAATTCCTGATTGTAAATTTTTCCCATCAGCGTGTCTATGGCATTGATCGCCATGGATGCATTTTTCCTCGTTTCCTTCAGCACATTGATTTCCTGATAATTATGCATAATTCCCTCCTAATACCGTTTGTTTCCTATTAGGGTGGGATATTCTGTTTTTTTTATTCAGGTATTTTATGGTGGCAGGCTACACGCTTATACAAGCGAAAGCCTGCCCTGAAAGCCCCAATGCGGAAAAAGGAGAACTGCCTTTCCAAGCAATTCTCCCTTCTATGCTCCATAACTCCTAAGCTGTACTATCGCGTTTCTTCCTTTAATTGTTCAGCAGCAAATCAGTCCTGATATAACCTGTCTGCCCATTCCACTCAACCTTTGTCCAGCCTTCCGCGTAGCTTAAGACTACTGTAATGCTGTCGCCTTCCTCTGTCGTCCCAACCAAATCTGCGGATTCGTTCATGGACTTACGCACGTTATATCTGTTGGTGGCAGTCAGGACTTTCCCTTCCGGCACATAATTAATTTCGGGAGTGGTATCTTCCTGCGGGGTTTCCTCCTTGGGCTCCTCGCTTGAAGCCTGTTCCTGGTTTTCAGCAGGTTCTTCTGCCTTTGCTTCTGTTCCCTCTGCAGGCTTATCTTCTTCTTTCTTTTTATTATTCTTCTTTTTATTTTTCTTTTTATTATTCTCTTTCTTTTCGGTATCTTCCTTCTGTTCTTCTTTCTGTTCTTCCTCCGGCTTGTAGGAATCCTTCCACTGCTTGATTGCTTCTGAAACGGTATTGGCCATCTGCTTTAAATTCTCATTTCCTGCCACCGCCGCGTCATATTTTTCCTGAAATTCATTGCGGAGCTTCTGGACGTCTTCCCCGCCTTCAAATTCTTCAATCAAAGCATCTACTTCCGGCTCAGTTTCCTGCTCCTTAATATTGCGGTTAAAGGAACTGTAGCGGTTATCAATGTAAATCTTGCCGTCCTTATCCGTTCTGATATAGAAAAAGTCCATGCCTGGCAGCCCGCCTTCTACGCCGGTGCAATTCATGTTAAAAGTTGCGGACACCATAAAAGAGCCTTCTTCTAACCCTTCCTTCGTATAGCAGGTTACGTCACTGTAACTCTCCACATACTCGTTCATCATCTTAACATAGCTTTTTTCCATATCAGAAAGAGACTGGGTAATTGCCAGAAGCTTGTCAATATCCCCTGCTGCGTAAGAATTATAATAAGTGGAAACCAATTCCTTCACTTCTGGATGGGCGTCCACTTCATATTCGTCATTCTTCACTTCTGGCTGCCCAGCTTCTTCTGTAGGGGCTGGGGTTTGTCCCTGTTCCGTCTGGGCTTTCTCCTGCCCGCCATTTTCTTTGGGCTCATTGCATCCTGTCAGCATCAGGACGGATGCCAATGCAACTATCATTGCACTTTTTGATACATATTTCACATTTCTCTTTAAAAATTCTGTAATCTTATCTATAATAACTCTATTTTCAGACATTAATTCGCGATTTTCTTCTTTATCAAAAAAATTCATATTTGCTCCTTATTCAATTCATCTATATAGTTCAGCCATACCCGGCCTGTTTCCTGCCAGCATACAGCGGTACAAAAGTTCCAAATACACCCAGAGGGAATCGAACCCCCAGCCCCAGAACCGGAATCTGGTATTTTATCCGTTAAACTATGGGTGCATAACCTGCTATTTTTAGCAACGGTGAAATTATAACACACTTTTTTCAAAAAAGCAAAAGGTTTTTTTCAAAAAATCCAATTTTTTTTAATTTCCTCTGAAATTTCTTCTGGGGAACGGCCGTCTGTCTTCACAACAAGCTCCCCTGCCTCCTCATAATAAGGCCTTCTCTGCTCCAATAACTCCCGGATATGGCCTACGTCCATCTTCCCCTCCAGCAACGGACGCCCTGAATTCCGGCTCACCCTTGCAAAAACCGTTTCCGGTTCGGCTGTCAGTAGGACCACCAGCCCATTTTCCTTCATCAGCGAAATATTTTCTTTCCGCAGGACCATCCCGCCCCCGCAGGATATGACTTTATGCCCCTGTCCCTGCATCTGCCTGAGCAGCCCTGTTTCAAGGCTGCGGAAATAGCCCTCCCCTTCCGCTGCAAAAATTTCTTTGATGCTCCTGCCCTGCTGCCTTGCAATCTCTGCATCCGTATCAATTTCCTCAAATCCCAACGCACCTGCAAGGATACGGGAAACCGTGCTTTTGCCTGTCCCCATAAACCCTGTCAAATATATGTTATGTTTCATCCTTATACTCCAAGCTTTCTGCGATCCTGTCAAGGATTGCCGCCACCTCTGCCATAGGGAGCTGTCCAGGCGCGGAAGCCTTCCCCAGCGTCCCAAAGGTAATGCAGGAACCGAATATCTGCCCGCTGATGCGGGAAAGAAGCCCCATCCTGCCCATTGCCATTGTTACCACCGGATAATCCGGGTACCGCCCCTTCACATGCATGGTGGCCTCCATCAGGCGCAGCACATCCGTATTTTGCTGGGGCATTACCGCCACTTTCCCAATGTCCGCCCCTAATTCCTTCATCCGGCACAAATCCCCTTCAATATCCACAGCCTTCGGGGTATGGGAAAAGTAATGCTGGGATGCAAGTACGGCAATGCCCTGCTGATGCAGGCCTGCCACTACCCCTTCCGGGTCTGAAAGCCCTGCAGGCTCCACGTCCACCAAATCTGCGCAACCGCATTTGGCAATGCCGGAAAGCAGCGCACAATACTCTTGTTCTGAAATCTCCCGTTCCCCGCCTTGCTGCTTCGTGCGGAAGGTGCACAATACTATGGTATTTTTGCAGAACGCCGCCAATTCCTGCAGGACTTCCTGTGTACATCCCCAGTCGCTGATCTGGCTGTACCAGTCCATCCGCCACTCCAAAATAGCTGCCCCCTGCCTGACAATCTCTTTCGCTTCCCCTAAAATTTCTTCCTTCTGCCTTCCCACAACCGGGACGCAGATCAGGGGCTTGCCAGTTCCTATTTTATATGATTTCAATTCCAGTTTTTCTTCCATAATGTAACAGTATAACCCAAAAACCCAAAGGTTGCAAGCCATTGACATATTTTTTAGAATCATTTAAGATATTTAAGGTAAAAAACAGAAACGGGTGAACCATATGACTTATGAAATTACAGGAAAAACTAAGCTTACAGCGCTTTTAGGCAGCCCGGTGGCGCACAGCATTTCCCCCCAAATGCACAACGAAGCCTTCCGCTGCCTTGGGCTTGACTATGCTTACCTGGCCTTTGACGTGAAGCCGGAGGAATTGGAAACTGCCGTAAAGGGGCTTACCGCCGCGGGCATCCGCGGCTTTAACCTGACTATGCCCCTAAAAATACAGATCCTGCCCCTGCTGGACGAACTGACCCCGGCGGCAAGGCTTGCCGGCTCCGTCAATACCGTAATGGTAACCGACGGCCGTCTGGTGGGCCACACTACCGACGGCATTGGGTATATGCGTTCTGTGGCGGACGCTGGGCATACCATAACAGGGAAAAAAATGACTTTGCTGGGAGCCGGGGGCGCGGCCACTGCCATCTGCGTGCAGGCAGCCTTAGACGGCGTCCGGGCCATCGACATGTTCAAGCGGAAAAACAGTTCCTGGGATAAAACCGGAGAATTCTGCAAACGCCTTGGGGAAGAAACTGGCTGCCATATCCGCCTTTTGGATATCGAAAACCCTTCCCAGCTTGCAGAAAGCCTTGCAGGCAGCGCCATCTTAACAAATGCCACCAGCGTAGGGATGGCCCCGGACGCTGGCTGCAGCCCTGTCCCGGACAGTTCCATGCTGCACCCCGGGCTGGTTGTTTCCGACATTATCTACAACCCACGGGAAACCATGCTGATGAAGCAGGCAAAATCCATGGGCTGCCCCTGCTTCAACGGCCTGTACATGCTGCTGTACCAGGGGGCGGAAGCCTTCCGCTGCTGGACCGGGCAGGAAATGCCTGTGGAACATATAAAGGAACTGTATTTTTCCGCCGGCAACGCCTAAAGCAACCCCAAAAGCTGTACCACGGCTTTTGCCGTTACCATAAACCTACCTATAAAAGGAGAAAATACCATGAGTTTTACATTTTTAAAAGAACTTCCCAGCCCGGAAGAAATCCGGGCAGAATATGCCTTATCCCCAGCCGCCGCCCAGGCAAAAGCCAGGCGCGACCAATTGGTGCAGGACATCATCACCGGGGCGTCTGACAAATTCCTTGTCATCATAGGCCCCTGTTCCGCAGACAACGAGGATTCTGTCTGCGATTACATCAGCCGCCTGTGCAGGGTCCAGGAAAAGGTAGCCGACCAGTTGGTGATAGTCCCGCGGATTTACACCAACAAGCCCCGCACTACCGGGGAAGGCTACAAAGGGATTGCCCACCAGCCAGACCCGGAAAAAAGGCCTGACATGCTGGCAGGGCTGGTTGCCATGCGCAAAATGCATATCCGTGCGCTGGAAGAAAGCGGCCTCTCCTCAGCGGACGAAATGCTTTACCCGGAAAACTGGCCTTATGTGGAAGATTTGCTTTCTTATGTCGCCATTGGGGCGCGTTCCGTCGAGGACCAGCACCACCGCCTGACTGTCAGCGGCTTCGATGTGCCTGCCGGGATGAAAAACCCCACCAGCGGGGACTTTTCCGTTATGCTCAACTCCGTCTATGCAGGGCAGCACCCGCACCATTTTGTGTTCCGCGGGCATGAAGTCAGCACTACCGGCAACCCCCTGACCCATGTAGTCCTGCGGGGGGCTGTCAACAAACGCGGGGTCTGCATCCCCAATTACCATTATGAGGACCTGGAACGCTTAATAGGGATGTACGGGCAGATGGATCTTGTGCACCCTGCCGCCATTATTGACGCCAACCATTCCAACTCCAACAAGCAATATGAACAGCAAATCCGCATTGTCAAGGAAATCATGCACAACCGGAAAATTTCCCCTGAAATTAAGGGCATCGTAAAAGGCGTAATGATTGAAAGCTACCTTGAGCCCGGCTGCCAGAAAGTTGGGGAACATGTATATGGAAAATCCATTACTGACCCCTGCCTAGGGTGGGAAGAATCGGAAGAACTCCTTTACCAGATTGCAGAAATGAATAGATAACGGCATAAATACCTTTCACACAAATACAGGGGCTGCTGCACTAAGCAAAACATATATAAGATACCGTATAGAAAAATGATTTAAATTAACGATACCTTATATCATGTTTCTTAATGGGACAGCCCCATAAAATTATGGCCTATGCCGGCTTTTAACTCCTTGGGTGCGCCTTGGCATAAACCTCCCGGACAGTGTTCCTGCTCATCCTTGCATACATCTGGGTGGTCGATATATCTGAATGACCCAGCATCTCTTGGACAGAATGGAGATCCGCCCCATTGCTGACAAGATGGACGGCAAAGGAATGGCGCAGGGTATGGGGCGTAAGCTCCGTAGTAATCCCGGCTTTCCTGCCATAAGTTTTTACCAGCTTCCAGAACCCCTGGCGGCTCATAGCACGGCCGGAGCAATTGGTAAATAGGCAGGCGCTCCCTTCCGCTGTCAGCCCCGGGCGCCCATCCTTTAAATAGGCTTCCAGCGCCTGCTTTGCTACCCTTCCAAATGGGACAATCCGCTCTTTGTTCCCGTCCCTGCAAGTAATATATTCCATTTCCAAATTTACATCTGATACCTCAAGGGAAATCAGTTCTGATACCCGGATTCCAGTGGCATATAAAAGCTCCAGCATAGCCCTGTCCCGCAGCCCCTTTGGCGTCCTCCCCTTTGCTTCTTCCAGCAGGCGCACCGTTTCTTCTTTTGTCAGGACCGCAGGCGCCTTTTTCTCCACTTTTGGAGCCTTTATGCTCTCCGCCACGTCCTCGGCTATGTACCCTTCCCGGTGCAGATAGTGGAAAAAAGCTTTCAGCGCGGCAATGCTCCTTGAAATAGTTGCCGGCTTCCTCCCCTGCCTTTCCTGAAATAAAATATAGGAATTCAGAAGCGTTGTGGTAACCTGCCCTGCTTCACTGATTCCCTGCCCCTGAAAAAACTGCTCCATATTCCGCAAGTCCCTTTCATAAGACACTGCTGTATTCTCCGAAGTCCTGCGTACTTCCCTCATATACTGAACAAATCCTTGAATCTCACATATCATAATCTTGCTCCCTTCCCGTACCATGCCTGGTGGGCAGTGGGCGCAAAACTGCGGGGCACACTGCCATACTTTATGCATTATAATAACATCCTGCAAGAAAAGCAACCAATTAATTAAAATACTTTCAATATATTTTTTAAGATTGCCGGATTCACATAGCTTTCCAGAAAAATCCCAGCAGCAAACATGGCCAGCAGAACGAACGCAGCAAATATCCCCATGCCATACACCAGCCTGCGGTCCGGCATCACGCCCCCTTCCCCCCGCAGCCGCTGGCGCAAGACCACGGCAACGCAGCAGTAGCCGATATAAACTGGAAGGTAGAAAAAATAATGGGGAAACAGGCCCCCTAAGACCAACAGGATTCCCTTCCCCCCATACTTGGCAATTCCGGTGGAAAGCATAAACCCAACGGAAAATCCCTGCCACCCCAGCAAAAGGATTCCCCCAAGGATCCCAAGCACGGTAAAAATCAGGAAAAGCAATAACAGCAGCAGGGGAACCCGTTCCCCCATAATATAGAAAAACAGGTTTTGCCCATTTACTTTGGTATACTGGAACTTCTCAATAAAATAGTCATTTAGCACGCCTGCATTGGAAACTGCCTCCCTTCCCATGAGATTTGCCGCAAAAATGCCCGCCACGAAGGAAAGCAGGAGGAAAGCCTTCATCACTTTTATCCACATGGACTGGTTCCCGGTCAGGCTCCTCCTTTCTTTCCAAGATAAATGCAATACTTTTTTCATAAGTTCCCCAGTCTTTTTTCTTACATCTTATGCAAGTCCAAAGAAAAAAAGTATCTGCCATCCATTTTTCTTATGCTTTACGAAAACACATGGCAAAAACATCTGCCATGGCTTTTTGCTTTCCCGCCCTTACAAATCCATGTCCTGCCTGCCGTTATCCCTGCACGTATTTATTCTTATAAGCCATAATAGCTGCAACTGTCTTGGCGTCCTGTATCACGCCTTGGTAAACAAGGCTGCACAGTTCTTCCAGCTCATATGGCTCAAGGTCAATAAATTCCCCTTCGTCCAGATGCTGGCTTGCGGGTATCAGCTCCCGGGCTACATAGACGTCTACCAGTTCATTGCAGAAAGCAACGGTTGTCCGCAAAGACAGCAGGAATTCCAAATGATCGCAGCGGTACCCTGTTTCCTCCTCCAGTTCCCGGGCAGCACATTCTATGGTAGGCTCTGTCTTGGCATCCCTCGCCCCGGCTGGTATTTCCAGCGTAAACCGCTCCAATGCATTGCGGTACTGGCGCACCATCAGGATCCGCCCGTCCGGCAGTACGGGGACAACCGCCGCCGCCCCTTTCCGGTGCTCCACATAATCCCACTTTTCCACTTTCCCGTCCGGCAGTTCCATATAGTCGGAATAAATATCCAGAATGGCGCCCTCATGCTCCAATACCCGTTTTACCCTCTTTAACATTGGCTGTTTCATCATCATCCTCCTAAATCAAAAAGACCGCCAACAAAACTGTTGACGGTCTGGATCATTACGTAACTGCTATTTCGCATAATCAGTTACACGAGATTCCCGAATTACATTCACCTTAATCTGTCCGGGATATTCCAATTCATTTTCAATCTGCTTGGAAACATCCCTTGCCAACAATATCATGTCGGCATCGTTAATCTGGTCAGGAACTACCATAATGCGAATCTCTCTACCTGCCTGAATAGCAAAAGACTTATCAACACCTTTAAAACCATTGGCTATGTCTTCCAACTGTTTCAACCTGTTTGAATATGTTTCTAATGTTTCCCTTCTTGCACCTGGCCTTGCCGCCGAAATCGCGTCGGCTGCCTGTACCAGGCACGCAATCAAAGATTCTGCTTCTACATCTCCGTGATGTGCTTCCACTGCATTAACTACGGTTGGGCTTTCCTTATACTTCCTGCACAGGTCCACGCCAATCTGAATATGTGATCCTTCCATTTCATGGTCAACAGATTTCCCAATATCGTGGAGCAGGCCAGCCCTTTTTGCTACCCTTACGTCCACGCCGATTTCTGCTGCCAGAAGCCCGGAAAGCTGGGCTACTTCGATCGAATGTTTCAGTGCATTCTGCCCATAGCTTGTACGGAATTTCATTTTACCAAGCAGGCGCACCAATTCCGGATGGATCCCATGGACCCCTACTTCCAGCGTAGCCGCCTCCCCTTCTTCCCGTATCATGTTTTCCACTTCGCGTTGGGCTTTTTCGACCATTTCTTCGATTCTTGCGGGATGGATACGCCCATCCACAATCAGTTTTTCCAACGCAATGCGGGCAACCTCCCGGCGGACTGGGTCAAACCCAGAAAGGATCACTGCTTCCGGCGTATCGTCAATAATCAGGTCTACGCCTGTCATGGTTTCCAGGGTCCGGATATTCCTTCCCTCCCGGCCGATAATCCTTCCTTTCATCTCGTCGTTGGGAAGCTGGACCACAGAGATTGTAGTTTCTGCTACGTGGTCTGCCGCACATTTCTGGATTGCAGTCACTACGTATTCCTTTGCCCTTTTCCCAGCTTCTTCCTTTGCTTTGATTTCCATTTCTTTGATTAATTTTGCAGTATCAAGCTTCACATCATCTTCAATCATTTTTAAAAGATAATCTTTTGCCTGTTCAGAGGTTAATCCTGAGATTCTCTCAAGTTCCTGTACTCGTTCTTCGTGCAGCCTTGAAACTTCTGCTTTCTGCCTGTTAATTTCTTCTTCCTTTGCTGCAAAACCGGATTCCCTTTTTTCAATAGCTTCCAGCTTCCTGTCCAGATTTTCTTCTTTCTGGATCACCCGCCGCTCATTGCGCTGAATCTCATTTCTGCGTTCTTTGATTTCCTTGTCCAAGTCGTTTTTTGTACGGATGGACTCTTCCTTAATCTCCAGCAAAGATTCCCGCTTTTTGGTTTCCGCAGTTTTCACAGCATCATCTATGATTTTCCTAGCCTTTTCTTCTGCGCTGCCGATTTTGGATTCCACAAGGCGCTTACGGTATTCCACCGTTGAAAAGTAGGTAACAGGTACTGCAAAAATTAACGTGACTGCTACAGCGATTAAAATTTGTGGCACAGGAGCACCTCCTTATTAAATTTTCATTGTACATATCGCAAATTTTCATCCGCTTCTAATATGCCATATACTATAAACTGCAGCAACTGCCTGCAATCTATGGACATGATATTACAACATATTGATTTTATACTTTTTTCGCCTTTATGTCAAGTAGTCTAATACATGCAAAATATCATCTGAATGAAAACCTTTCCGCAATAAGGACTGGTACATCTTCTGTTTTTCCTTCAAATCTGCTTTACTGCTGGAATAGCCCTTTTTTTGCACCCACTTTAAAATCAGTTCCTGTTCCTGCCCTGCCTGGTACCCTTCCTCCAGCGCCTGCGTAATCAGGCTCTTTGGGATTCCCTTCCCAAGCAGGTCCATATAGATCCTCCTCTGGCTCTTCCTGCCCTTCTGGCCCTGGACATAATTTTCAGCATACCGGGCGTCATCCAGATAGCGGCAGCTTTTCACATACGCTATGGCTTCATCCACAATATCCTCCGGATAAAAGCCCTGCTTAAGCTTTGCCCTAAGCTGCGCCTCGGTGCGGTCCATTTTCTCTAACAAGTGCATGGCTCGCTTTTTCGCCCGCTTCGTTAAAACCTCGCTGCGGATTTCCCCGTACTGCGCCGGAGGGAGATCTTCCCCTTCCCGGATGGAATAATTCTTCACTTCCCCGCGGTACAGCACGAAACTTTCCCCGTCCTCCAAAAGCACCCGGATGCGCTTTTTATCAAGTTCTTCTAGTTCTATGACCAGCATTCTGTTTCCCTCCCCATTGCCAGACGGCTATGCCTGTGGGGCAGGCTTCTCCTCTGGAGCTTCCGGGGCTTTCGGTTCCGGGGCTTCTGCCTTCTCTGGCTTCCCATCCTTGGAGGCTGCCGCCTTCCCTGCTTTCCCGGCAGGTTTTTCCGGGGATTGAACCGCCTTGGGGGCTCCGTCTTTCCCTTCCTCCTGCCCGCTTTCTTTTTCGTCCGTATCCTTCGCCAGCATCTGGTCCCTGACCTTCTTTTCTACCTCTGCGCACACCTCAGCATGCTCCCGCAGGTACTGCTTGGCATTTTCCCGGCCCTGCCCAATTTTAGTGCCATTATATGCAAACCATGCCCCTGATTTATTGACTACCCCAAGGTCCGTTGCAAGGTCTAAAATATCGCCTTCCTTGGAAATCCCTTTGCCGAACATGATATCAAATTCCGCTTCCTTAAACGGGGGGGCAACCTTATTTTTCACCACTTTGATCCTTGTGCGGTTCCCCACAAATTCCCCGGCCTGCTTTAACGCTTCCACCCGCCGGACATCCAGGCGGATAGAGGAATAAAACTTAAGCGCCCGCCCGCCGGTAGTGGTTTCCGGGTTCCCAAACATTACCCCCACCTTCTCACGGAGCTGGTTGATAAAAATAACGATACAGTTTGACTTGCTGATAACTGCCGTCAGCTTCCGGAGGGCCTGGGACATCAGCCGGGCCTGCAGGCCCACATGGGAATCCCCCATGTCCCCGTCAATCTCCGCTTTTGGCACCAGCGCGGCAACGGAATCCACAATCACAATGTCCACAGCGCCGGAACGGACCATGGTTTCTGTAATTTCCAGCGCCTGTTCCCCGTTATCCGGTTGGGAAATATACAGGTTGTCAATGTCTACGCCGATGCTCTTGGCATACACCGGATCCAGTGCGTGCTCCGCATCAATAAATCCTGCAATCCCGTTATTCTTCTGCACCTCCGCTACCATATGTAAGGCCACGGTAGTCTTACCGCTGGATTCCGGGCCGTATACTTCCACAATCCTTCCACGGGGCACGCCGCCTACCCCTAAAGCCAAATCCAGGCTTAAGCACCCAGTGGGGATAGACTCCACATTCATATTTGCCACAGAGTCCCCCAGCTTCATGATGGAACCTTTCCCAAAATCTTTTTCAATTTTTGCAATGGCAGCATCCAATGCTTTTAATTTATCTTCTTTTTTATCTTCTTTTGCCATATCCATTCTCCTTTTCACGAACTTATGTTCGTATTTAATATTAGTATACTTTTTGGGGATTGTCAACCATTTTTTGTAAATTCCTGTGACAGCTTTATTTTGCTGAAGAAAAAAGACAGTTACAGAAAGTAACTGCCTTTTATTATAAAATCTATTTCCCGATCCGTCAAGCTAAGATTTTTAAAAAAGCTTCGCAATTTCCTCAATAGAATGGAACCCTACCGCTTTTTGGGCAACCTGCCCGTCCTTAAACAGGATCAGCGTCGGAATGCTCATCACCCCATATTTGTGGGACAGTTCGCCCTGTTCGTCCACATTCAGCTTGCCCACCTTGATGTGCGGGAACTCCTCTGCCGCCTGCTCAATCACCGGCCCCTGCATCTGGCATGGCCCGCACCAGGTCGCCCAGAAATCCACCAGCACCGGAACCTTGCTGCTTAATACTTCCTTTTCAAAATTTTCCGCTGTAATCTCCAATACTGCCATATTTGCTTCCTCCTATATTCTTAGAATCTTTCCCTGCATGACAAAGCCTTTTTACATAATGCCAAAACCCATCCCCATGTTACCATGCCCTGTAAAAAGCTCAGCGCACCTTAATCCTATAAATTATATTTTACCATACTTCCTGCATATTCCGATACTATTTTTGTTAAAAAAATGTTAAAAATTTATTTTCCTGCTTGAATACGCCCCGCCTTCGTGGTACATTAGTAACAGAAAACCATACTTGCAGAAAACTTATCGAGGTGTACAGATGAATAAAACCTTTTTAAACCAACTGTTACACGATTTACTTATTACGATTGGCCTGCTGCTCCTTACGACCGGATTTGCATCTGTCTTGTTTTTCTGTATTTCCAAGAATCCGGCAAACATTGCCCTGTTTTATATCATAGGCATAATTACGGCCGCACGGTACACGAACGGTTACCTATGCGGGATAGCGGCATCCTTCCTCAGCATTATTGTTATCAATTATTTCTTTACTTATCCATATTTCAGCCTGAATTTTTCACTTCGGGATTATCCGTTTACATTTATTTGTATGCTGAGCCTATCCTGCATCACCAGTGCTGCCACGACCCATCTAAAACAGCAGACCGAAATCCTTGCATTCCATGAAAAACAATTAGTAGAAGCAGAAAAAGAAAAAATGCGTGCCAACCTGCTACGTGCTATTTCCCATGACCTGCGCACCCCTTTAACCAGCATCCTCGGCTCCGTCGCTTCTATGGAAACGGAAGAACTTGCCCCGGATTCCTTGGAATGCCAAGAATTAATCCAAAACATCCACGATGACGCAAGCTGGCTGTTAAATATGGTGGAGAACCTCCTGTCTGTCACAAGAATCCAGACCGGGGACTCCAGCCTTAAGACCAGCCCGGAAATTGTGGACGAAGTGGTGGCAGAGTCTGTGACCCGGCTGCAGAACAGGTTTCCCAACGCAAAGATTGACGTTGCCATCCCTGCGGAAATCCTGATGGTCCCTATGGACGCCATGCTGATTGAACAGGTGCTTCTCAACCTTTTTGAGAACGCTATTACCCACTCCCAAACCAGCAGGCCCATCCAGCTTATTGTGGAAAACCATACAAGCCATGTGTGTTTCCGCGTCATTGACTATGGGGTCGGCCTTCAGGAGAGCCAGTTGGGGAACCTTTTTGACGGCACATATTCCGACGGCTTTTCTTCTGACACACGCAAAGGCATGGGCATTGGGCTTTCCATCTGCCACACCATAATTGCCGCCCATCATGGCAGCATCACAGCGCACAACCACCCAGAAGGGGCAGAATTTTTGTTTACTTTGCCAAAGGAGGAAGATTATGCATAAATTTACAGTACTTATTATAGAGGACGAAAAAAGCATTTGTGATTTTACCTCAAGGGCATTGGTTTCCCATGGCTACCGCGTCAGTTGTGCATCCACCGGGAAAGAAGCGCTTTCCCTAACGTCTTCCCTTTGCCCGGACATTATCCTGCTGGACCTGGGCCTTCCTGATTTAGATGGAATGGAAATCATCCATACGGTCCGCACATGGTCGGGGATGCCCATTATCGTGATTTCTGCCCGTACCCAGGAGGAGGACAAAGTACGCGCGCTGGATGCCGGGGCGGACGACTACCTTACCAAGCCTTTCGGCATCCCGGAGCTTTTGGCAAGGATCCGCACCTCCCTGCGCCACAGCAACAGAATCAACCAAAATAACGGGCTGCCACCCCGTCCCTACCGGGCAAAGGGCTTGGAGATTGATTTCCTCAAGCGCAGCATCACCGTAAACGGGCAGGCAGTCCATTTAACGCCGATTGAATACAAAATTGTGGTATTCCTTGCCCAGAATTCCGGCAAAGTCATGACATACTCGGCCGTGATGAACAATGTCTGGGGGCCTTATTCGGAATCCGACAATAAAATTCTGCGGGTAAACATGGCAAACATCCGGCGCAAGCTGGAGAAAAACCCCGCCCAGCCTGTCTATATTTTCACTGAGGTCGGCGTGGGCTACCGGATGGCAGACGACGAGGAAAGCCTGTAATGCTATGACTGCCCACTCCGCATCGCCCCCACGGTACAATAATGTGTGAACAACAATAAAATGCCGCCCTATAGAAAATTTTAAGAAATACCCAATTGTTTTTTTTCTTTTTATTGTTTACAATAGGGTTGGCACTTTATTACAATTATGCCAAAATATTTTATGAAATGAAGGGTTGATGCAATATGGACAACAGACAACGTCAAAGGCACAGGCAGGAGCTCCAGCGGCAGCAGCACCAGAGAAGGCGCAGAAGGCGCAGAAGGCAGCAAGCCTACCGGGCGCGCATCCTTGTAGGCCTGATGCTGCTTGCCATTGTGCTGATAGCAGGCATTGGCATAAACACTGCCGCCAAAAAATCCGCGGAACGCAAAGCCCAGAAGGAACAGGAACTCAGGGAGCAGGAACAGGCCGCGGCAGAAGCAGAGAAGAAAAAGAAAGAAAAGGAAGAAGAAGCCAGGAAACAGGAAGAAGCCCAAAAAGAGAAGGAAAAGCCTTTTACGCTGGCTGACCTTGACAACCCGGAAGGCTTTGACACCCGGCCAACCGAACATGGGATTGCGCTGCAGAATACCCAGATTGACATAAATGGGCTGGACACCACCGGGCTGGACTGGGGCCAGGGCGGGGACAAGGACCAGTGGAACCGGCCAGCCGGATGCCTGCAGTACCAGGAAAAATATGGGAAATACAACGCATATTTCATCAAGGATGAGCCGGAGAAGAAAGTCATCTACTTAACCATTGACGAAGGGTATGAATATGGCTGCTCCCCGCGGATTCTGGATACCTTGAAGGAAAAAAAGGTGCCTGCTGTATTTTTCGTGACAAAATCCTTTGCCGACCAGAACAATGACCTGGTGCAGCGGATGATTGACGAAGGGCACGAAGTGGGCAACCACAGCGTCACCCACCCTGCCGGCGGCCTGTACTCCCAAACGGTTGAGGAACAGACAAACGAAGTCACCGGGCTCCACGATTACATCAAAAACCAGTTCGGCTATGAAATGCACCTGTTCCGCTACCCAGCCGGGAAGTTCAATGAACAGTCCCTTGCCCTGCTGAATAACCTGAATTACAAAACGGTATTCTGGAGCTTCGCATATCTGGACTACGATGTGGAAAACCAGCCCGACCCGGCGGAAAGCCTGCAGAAAATGATAGACTGCCTGCATCCCGGGGCGCTCTACCTGCTCCATGCAGAATCTGAAACCAATACCCAGGTGCTTGGGGATTTTATCGACCAGGCACGGGCGCAGGGGTATGAATTTAAACTGTTCCAGTAACAAAAAGGAAACTGCTGTACCAGAAAAACCTATAGGTACAGCAGTCTGCCTGTGCCAGCAAGGATGCTCTAAAGCGTGTCTGAAAATTGTGGGAATGAATTTTCAGACACGCTCTGACATCAATTCCTCCCAAACTCTGACAATACCAATCCCTCATTCCGGTCTAACGTCATGCCTACGCTCCAGCTATTGACAAACAAAAGCAGCGGGTTCCCTTTTAAATCCTGCACCTTTTTCATGTCGGAAGTGCCTGTCAGCTTTTCCACATCAATATCTTTATTTTCAATCCAGCGGATATGCTCATAGGGCAATTGTTCCAGGCGGATGTCCACGTTATACTCATTCTCCAGACGGTACTTGAGCACGTCAAACTGAAGGACCCCTACCACGCCGACGATAATCTCCTCCATTCCCCCATGGAACTCCTGGAAAATCTGGATGGCTCCCTCCTGGGCAATCTGGTTGACGCCTTTCACAAACTGCTTGCGCTTCATGGTATCTATCTGCCGCACCCTTGCAAAATGCTCCGGCGCAAAGGTAGGGATCCCCTCAAAGGCAAATTTCTCCGGGGAAACGCTTACGGTGTCGCCAATGGAAAAAATCCCCGGGTCAAACACCCCGATAATGTCCCCTGCATAAGCTTCTTCAATAATTTTCCGCTCCTGCGCCATCATCTGCTGGGGCTGGGACAGGCGCATGCTCCGCCCGCCCTGGATGTGGGTGACTTCCATGCCTGCTTCAAATTTGCCGGAACAGATGCGCATAAATGCAATCCGGTCCCGGTGGGCTTTGTTCATATTTGCCTGAATCTTAAATACAAAGGCAGAAAAATCCCTGGAAAATGGGTCGATTTCCCCAATATCCGCTTTCCTTGGAAGGGGCGGGGAAGTCATCTGAAGGAAATGCTGCAAAAAGGTTTCCACCCCGAAATTCGTCAATGCGGAGCCGAAAAACACTGGGGACAGCTCCCCTTTTGACACCAGTTCCATGTCAAATTCTGCGCTTGCCCCGTCCAGGAGTTCCACTTCCTCCAGCAGCGCCGTCCGGAAGTCCTCGCCAATTTCTTCCGCCAGCGCCGGGTCGTCCACATCAATATCTTTTTCCAGGCCTTCCTTTGTGCCCTTTAAGGTATCGGAAAAAGTCATGACTTTCCTGGTATTCCTGTCATAGACCCCTTTAAAATTTTTCCCAGAGCCAATAGGCCAGTTAATCGGGCAGGTGGCAATGCCCAGCTCTTTTTCAATTTCATCCAGCAAGTCAAAGGTGTCGTTTGCATCCCGGTCCATCTTGTTGATAAACGTAAAAATAGGGATATGGCGCATAACGCAGACCTTAAATAATTTCCTTGTCTGGGCCTCCACCCCTTTGGACCCGTCAATCACCATCACTGCAGAATCTGCCGCCATCAAGGTCCTGTAGGTATCCTCGGAAAAGTCCTGATGGCCTGGCGTATCCAAAATGTTGATGCAGTATCCCCCATAATTAAACTGCAATACGGAAGATGTGACAGAAATCCCTCTCTCTTTCTCAATTTCCATCCAGTCGGACACTGCATGGCGGGCGGTAGCCTTCCCTTTTACGGAACCTGCAAGGTTGATGGCGCCGCCGTACAGCAGGAATTTTTCCGTCAATGTAGTTTTCCCGGCATCCGGGTGGGAAATGATGGCAAATGTCCTGCGTTTTTCAATTTCTTTTTCTAAATCTGGCAAAATAGTTCCTCCGTTTCTTAAATTAATACTTCCAGCTTCCCTTTTCCTGCCCGGATTCTGGAAACCTATATTTTTTCATTCTGGCATTATGCGGCAGCCCCCTTATATCTGGCCGGATAATTCCTCCATTTCCTGAATCAATGCGCCAAAAGTTTTCAGCGCTTCGGAAATCGGCTCTTTGGTTGTCATGTCCACCCCGGCGTCTTTTAACAAGTCAATGGGGGATTTGCTGCAGCCGCCTTTCAGGAAATTCAGGTAGCGTTCCACGGCCGGCTGTCCTTCTTCCAGGATTTTTTTGCTGAGGGCCATGGACGCCGCAAAGCTGGTTGCATACTGGTAAACATAAAAATTGTAATAAAAATGCGGGATCCTTGCCCATTCAATGGCAATTTCCTTATCTACTATTACATCCTTCCCATGATACTGCACATTTAACTCATAATAAAGCTGTTTTAAGGACTCTGCCGTCAATGTTTCCCCACGCTCCACCATTTCATGGGTCAAAAGCTCGAATTCCGCAAACATAGTCTGGCGGTAAAGGGTGCTGCGGAACTGATGGAGGAAATGGTTAATTAAATACGCCCGTTTCTTCTTATCCGCAGTGCGCTTCAAAAGGTAGTCCATCAGAAGCGCTTCATTGCAGGTAGACGCCACCTCGGCTACAAAAATTTTATAGTCGCTGTCAAAAATATTGTTGTTTTTGGCAGAGTAATAAGAATGGAGGGCATGCCCCATCTCATGGGCAAGGGTAAACTCCGAATCCAGATTGTACTGGTAATTCATCAGCACATAAGGATGGGCCAGATAGCAGCCTGCGGAATAGGCGCCGCTGCGTTTCCCTTCATTTTCATATTTGTCAATCCAGCGGTTTGCAAACCCCTCTTTCAGCACACGGACATAATCATCCCCAAGGACCTGCAATGCTTCTGCGATTTCCTCCTGCGCCTGCCCATAAGTGATTTCCCCTGTTTCCTGCGGGACCATAGGCACATAGACGTCATACATATGGAGTTCTTCCACCCCCAGCAGCTTCTTGCGCAGGGACATGTAGCTGTGCATATAGTGCATATTTTCGTGGACCGCCTCAATCAGATTATAGTATACCTCTTTGGGCACATTGTTGGCATCCACAGCCGCTTCCATGGAAGAACCATATTTCCTTGCTTTTGCATAAAAGAAATTCGATTTTGCCTTCCCTTCGTAGAGGGATGCAAATGTATTTTTGTACTGCTCATACCGGGCATAGTAGGCCTGGAACGCTTCCCGGCGCACCCCGGCGTCCTGGCTTTCCAATAAAGGGATGAAACGCCCTGCGCTGATTTTAACTGGCTCCCCGCCTTCCCCCTGAATGATGGGGTTTTCAAAATCTGCGTCTGTCAGAAGGCTGTATGACTTCTCCACAGCCGTCCCCATTTCCCTTGAGGACGCCAAAAGTTCTTCCAGCTCCGGGGCTAGGGTGTGGGCTTTCAGCCTGCGCAAATCCTCAATAGACGTCCGGTATCTGGAAAGTTCTGGGGCATCCTTATAACAATGCTGCATTTCCCCTTCTTCCATTGCGGTAATCCAAGCGTCCACGGGCGCAGTCCCAGTAGCCAGCTTGTGGTAAATGCCCATCATTTTCCCGCTTAGCCCCTGGAACACATCATTTCCAGTATCCACGTCCGCGCTGCGCTCCGAATAGCACAGGCATTTGTCCAATAAGAGCATCATTTCCTCCAGGCTTTGGAAATATTCCAGCAAATGCCCGCCGCTTTCCGACAGATATTCCTGGGTAAAAACCCTAAGCCCTTCTACCATCTGCTCCAGCTTGTGGGCGTCCTCCAAAAATAATTCTGTGGATGCATATAATTCTTCGGTTGCCCAGGTGTCCTCTTTGGGAACCTGGCTTCTTTTTAATAATCCTGCTGCCATTTCGCGCTACCTCCTGTTTTTTGCAGCCCGCCGTTTGGGTTGTGGCGGGAATCGTCTGGCACATTATAGCATATTGGGGGATTGTTGTCACTTTCCATTTTTCATTTAACTGTATAAGTCAGCAACCACCAGTTCAACTGGTGGTTTGCCCTAAGCCCTAATAAGGGCTTTCTTACTGCCCGCCCAAAAGGGCGGTGTCGCAAGCATTCTTACTGGTCCGCTAAAAAGCAGTACTTCTTGCATCTTCTTTTCGTGATTCTTCTGCCTGCCCGTTAATATATTTTCTGACAGCATCTTCCGTTATATTACCTATTGTTTCTACGTAATATCCACGTGCCCAAAATGCTTTGTTCCACTTACTTTGCAATTCTGGGTGTCTGCCATATATCATTAGTGTGCTTTTTCCTTTTAAGTATCCCATAAAACTTGATATACTTATTTTCGGCGGAATTGCTACACTTAGATGTACGTGTTCCTCGCATACTGCGCCTGCTATTATCTCAACATCCTTATATTTGCATAATGTACTGATTATCCCACGTACATCGACTTTTATTTGCCCATACAATTGCTTCTTCCTATACTTCGGAATGAATACTATATGATACTGGCATTTCCATTTCGTGTGTGATAAACTTTTATTGTCCATTAGGACCGCCTCCTATTTTTGAGTTTGGCTTGCGGCACCATTCTCATTTTAACATAGGAGGCTTTTTATTATATCCTCATCGTTTCCACTTACACGATTCTCCCCAGCATAGCTGGGGGATTAGACCTTTCATTCAGATGAAAGGATAGATGCCAAAATGGCAAAGTTACTTCCGACAAGTTTTTTTAAAAAGAAGAATCCCCAGACTGTATGCCGTACAGTCCGGGGATTTTATCCCTTACTTTTTGAAGTTCTTCATTATCAGGCGATTTCTTAGCTGCCTTTTCAAGAAGTTCCAAAGCGAGCCGGATAAAACCTTGGAATTGCTTATTTGTCATTCCCATATTTACCACCTGCTTTCCATGAGCCATTTTTATGTTAGTTTCATTGCTCAGATTGTTATGCTTTCATCATAGCAAATTTTCTGGAACACGTAAAGTTTTAATTTCAGGCATCCTTGCAAAGCCTTGGTACATTTCTATTTTACCCCTTATCCCCAAACACAGGCATCCCCGCCTGTTTCTTACGCACCATCCAATAGCAAACCATATGCACCGCCCCCGTCAGCACCCATGAAACAGGATAGGAAATATACAGCGCCCACAAGCTGCGGCGTCCTTGGAATACCGTGAAAATCCATAGGATACGGAACCCGCAGGCTCCAAGCAGCGACACTACCATAGGCATTACCGCATACCCAAGCCCCCGCAGTTCCCCCACCAGCACATCCATAATCCCGCACAGAAAGTACGTGGTGCAGATGACAGACAGGCGCAGTAGCCCTACCTCAATGACCTTCGGGTCGGAAGAATAAATCCCAAGGAGCCAGTTCCCGGACAGGTACGCAGCCCATCCCATCCCAAGGCCTACCCCTGTTACCATGGCAAGGCACTCCGCCAGCACCTTCCCAATCCGCTTGTAATTCCCTGCCCCAAAATTCTGGCTGGTAAAGCTTAAGGCTGTCTGGTGGTAAGAATTCATTGCCATGTAAATAAACCCTTCAATATTGGACGCGGCCGTGTTCCCCGCCATCGCCACCGAGCCAAAGGAATTGACGGAGGACTGTATCAGCACATTGGACAGGGAAAATACCGTCCCTTGCAGCCCTGCCGGAAGGCCAATGCGGACAATCTGAAGCACTTTTTCCTTCTTCATCCGAAGCTTTTTTAACTCCACCCGGCATCCCCCTCCCATATGCATCAGGCAGCGGAGGATTAGGCCCGCCGACACTACTTGGGAAATGACAGTCGCAAGGGCAACACCAGCCACCCCTAAGTGGAACCCAATGACAAAAATCAGGTTCAGCACAATGTTGATAACGCCCGCCCCAAATAAGTAATACAGCGGCCTTTGGGTATCCCCTACCGCCCGCAGGATGGAGCTGCCGAAATTATACAATAAAATCACAGGCATCCCTGCAAAATAAATCCTGATATACAAAACGGCTTGGCTTAACACATCCCCCGGCGTCCCCATCACCACCAAAATCTGCGGCGCAACCAGCATCCCGAACACCATCAGCCCAAAGCCGCAAACCAAGCCTAAGACCACGGCAGTATGGACGGTTTCGCTGATTTCACCTTCCTTTTTTGCGCCGCAAAACCTTGCCACCAGCACATTTGCCCCTACGGAAAAGCCGATAAACAGGTTTGTCAAAAGGTTAATGAGGGAGGCGTTTGCCCCTACGGCCGCCAATGCCGTGCTCCCGGCAAACCGCCCCACCACTACCATGTCCGCAGCATTGAACAGTAGCTGCAAAATGCTAGAGAGCATCAGCGGGATGGAAAACATCAGGATTTTAGGGAATAGGGAGCCGCTGCACATATCAATTTCATAAGATTTCCGTTTCATTTCCATGCCTCCAAAGCATATATATTCCATCAATGAACTCTCAATGGTAAAACCTCCCAACAAGTATATATAAAGTAAATCTTCTTGTCAATATAGGGATTCCCCTCTGCCAAGGAACAAAAATGCGCTCCGCATACTCCCGGAGGGTTTTATCTTATAGGAAATTCATGAACTTCATCACTTCACAGTGGCACGGTATTTCCTATAAGACAAGAAAGAATCCTGCCTTGCAGGATTCTCCGCCTGCGGCGGGTCGCTTTGCGACAGATTTCATACCCGCCGCAGTGCGATAAAAGCTTTTTTATTCTATAGGAAAGACACTTTCACGCTTTATCGTGGCAAGGTCTTTCCTATAAGACAAAAAAGATGCATTTTTTACTGGTAACCCAATAAAAAATGCACCCTTACGAAGCAATTGCCTAACTATGCCCTGGCTGCGCCCTATTCCTCAGTCACCGCAGCCCCTTCTGCGCTCCCTGTATCTGTACCTTCAGTGCCATCCGCGCCGCTTTCCGCTGTCCCTGCGCCAGCCCCGGCGTCTGTGCCATCCCCAGCGGATGAACCATCCCCAGCCCCGGCAGAAGCGGAATTCTGGATTGGCGTGATAATAATGTTTTCAGCGGCAACGTTTGTTTTACGCCTTACAATGTCCTCCACCTGTGCCCGCTTTGCGTCGGTAACGTCCCCCATATTCAGCACGACGTCCGCTGTCCCGTCCGTAACGCTTACTACCACGTCCGTAAAGCCTTTTGCCTTTAACAGCATTTCAGCAGCGGCTTCCCGCTCTGCCGTGTCTGTCATGGCAATCATGGCGTTGATGGCGTCCTGCTTCTGTTCTTCCCCAATTCCGGCGTTGTTGATGATTTCCAGCAGGGACGCCTTGTTCTGGGAACGGACCTGTTCCCGGTTCAGCTTTACTTCCGACGCAAAGTCCACGCTGTTTACATTTGTGCTGGTGAGCACGGCTTCCCCCGGGTTCTCCACCCCGTCGCCCTGCCCGTTTGCCTGTGCAATTTCTTCCCCTGTCCGGATCCCAAGGTTTTCATTTGCATCTGCGGAAGTTTCCTCGCTGGATTCTGTGTCGGTGAAAATATCCTCTGCGCTGTACATGTCTTCATCGGATATTTCATATGTACCCTCATTCGTATCTGCACTTGCCTCTTTTGCCACGTCGCTGTCCTTCTGGCTCCCAGTATATTGCAAGTAGCCTGCCACAGCAATCATAAGAGCCAGTGCGGTAATGATAATCTGGTTCTTTTTAAATACTTTCTTCAAAACTGATGCCCTCCTGTCAATTCATCTTAACTACCTTAATTTTATGTACTTCCACTGGAAATAATGCCAAAACTGCATCGGAAATATTTTTCGCTACTTTTGCATTCCCACCCCCTTCTGCTACTACCAGCACCCCTTCTATCCTGGGCACAACTTCCTTCGACACAAATGGCTCCCCTGCTGCCCCATTTTCCTGTGAAAATACCGTCCCTTCCTGATACTGGCTTTCCCGGGTGCCCCGCTTTAGGGTCCCATCCTCCTCGGAAACTTCCTGGCTGCTGCGGGTAATGTCTTTTTCCACAATCCGTTCCCCGCCGTCCTGGGTTGTAATCATCACTTCCACCTTCCCCACCCCATCCATTTCCCCCAAAATTTCCACTAATTTCCGCTCCAGTTCCTTCTGGTAGCTGCTGGAGCTGCTGTCAGCCCCTGCCGCTGCCCCGCCCTCCTCCGCCCTGGTTTCCTGCTTTGGCTCCTGTTTCCTGCCCTGCTCTGTAGGTATAGCCACAACCAGCAGGAGAAGCCCTGCCAAGCCGCCAATCAGAAGCTGGTTTTTGGACAAGCCCCTTGCTTTATCAAAGGGGGACCAACCTTTTCCCTTCATTTCCAAACCTCCCTGCAATCCTGATGCTTTTTACCTGTCCCGCACCGCAATTGTAATTTGTTCCTCCCCCAAACGGTAAAATTCCATCAGCTCCTGTTTCAGCCCGTACACATTTGGGTACTCCCTGCTGCCCTCCCCAAAGGACGCCTTTTCCATGGAACTGCCGCCTTCCTCCATAAGGGCTACCTCCATGCAGATGGATTCCACCTGATACTCCTCCGACAGCTGCACGTCTGCCCATAGGACCTCCATCTGTTTCCCTTCCGCAATCCTGCTGGCGTCCATCTCCACCGCCCGCTCGTATTCTTTTACATAGGCCTTTTTCTGGGCTTGCTCCAAATGCCTGGTGTCCAGCTTCACATTGTCCAGTTCCTGGAAAAAACCTGCCTGGCTGATTTTCTGCAGCAGCATTTCTTCTTTTCCCAGCAAAGACAGCACTGGGTTGGCTGCAAGGATAATCAGCAGCATCCCCGAGAAAAACCTCACATATTTCCGGTAGCTTTCCCTTGGCAGCAAATACAGGATAATCGCCATAAAAATATAAAAGCATACAATATTTTTTACCCAGCCATAAATAAGCTCCATCCCTGTCCCCCAATATCAAATGTTGAATGTTGTCGCCGCGGTTACCATGGCTATTGTCACCAGGAACATCACCACAGTAGTCACCACCGCCTTCCCCAGCAGCCGCCCGCTCTCCCCTGCGCTGCTGATGCAGCCAATCATACGTTTATCTGAAATGGGCTGGATCATTGCGGCCAGAATTTTATAAAGGAACGTCATGACGCCCACCTTTACCAACGGCCCTGCGCACAAGGCCAGCAGGGCTGCAATTGCCGCAATGCCAATGCCGTTTTTTATGATAATCCCAGACCCCACCATAATTTCTGTCACCGCATTGATGGAAGCCCCAAGCCCCGGCAGCATCCCCGCAGTCTTGGCAAGTATGCCTGCCTTAAACGTATCAATTACCGGCGTCAGCAGGTTCTGCACCACATTGATCCCAACCACAATGGTAAATAAAAGCTTCAATACCCATGCGACGCCAGATTTCAGCAAATCTGTCATTTTGGAAAGAAGTTCCTCCTCTGTCAAATAATTCATCAGTTCCAGCACCATGTAAATCTGCACCGCTGGGACAACCAGGTACTGAATCACCCATTCCAGCCCATAAATCAGCAGGAAGGTCATGTCATAGAACCCAGCCGCCGTGGTAATCTGCCCGGAAAATGCCATGCTCATGGTAAATGTGGGGATCAGCACCTTAAGGAACACCATCATGTCCCCGATGACATCCACGGACACATCCCTGAGGATAAAAAAAGATTTCATCAGCAGCACCAGCAGAAGCATGTACACCATGTAAAAGCTGATTTCCGTTACTGCGGGGTTTTCAAATACATCGGCAAAATTATTGAGGATGGCAAAGACCACAACCAGCAGCACAATCTGTACCAATGTACTGCGGAACGCTGCAATTTCCCCAAAAACCATATGGAGTATTTCTTTGAGGAGCCCTTTTTTGTCAATGGGATCCCCATTGATCAGCTTCTGCACCAGCCCTTGGAAATCCAACCCCTGCGTACTTTCCTGCTGCCCCAGCGCAGCATCAATTTCCGAAAAATCCAGCTCCTCCAAATAAGAATCCAACGCCTGCCCCACTTCCGGGCTGCTGCCTTCTGCCGAGCTTCCCTGGAAAACTCCGGCGGCAAAATCCTCTTGTTCCCTACCCTGTTCCGCCCCATAAGCCTTCCCGGCCATCAGCAGGAAACAAAGGGAAACCCCTACTATGCACAGAAACCCTCTTTTTTTCAATATCGCCACCCCTTATCCAAATGCAGTTGCCAACAATAGGCCCGTCCCTGTTTCAGCTTAAAAATTCCCCTATGGTTTCTAACAGCACCAGCAGCACCGGCATACTGATAACTAGAATAGAAAGCTTCCCAAACATCTCAATCTGCCCCGCCACCGTCTGGTATCCCGCATCTTTGCAGAGGTTGGAGGAAAATTCCGCTACATATGTAATCCCAATCATTTTTATCAGGATTGCAAGATAGCCGGTGTCCAGCCTGACATAGTCCTGCATCTGATTGATGACTGACAGCACCAGTTCCAGCTTGGAAATCAGAAAATAAAATATGCACAGGGACACTCCGAGCGTGGCAAACAGCTCGTACTCTTTTTTTTGCTCCTTTAACATAATCCCAAGCAGCGTCCCTACGATGCCAAGGACTGCAATCTTTAAAATATCCATTCCCTGCCCCTATCTAATCTGCAAACCACATTTGCGCCGTTGATGCCATGCCGAAGCTGCCGCCCTTAAATCCCTGCCCCCTGCCATGGACCCACGCAGCCCTTTCACAATGCAAACAGGTTCCGCATGGTTTCAAACAGCTCATAGATATAAGGCACAATCCAAAACAGCACAATCAAAAGCCCTGCCAAGCTGGTTAAAAACGCATGCTCCTCCCGCCCGCTGTGCTTTAATACCTGGCTCAGCACAGTCACCAAGATCCCCACCGCAGCAATCTTAAAAATCAAACTTATACTCATAGTTTCCTCCGTACCGCTAAATCAGCAGAATCACCAGAAACAGGCCGCACATCAGGCTTAAGGCCCTTGCTACCTTCTGCCTGTCCTTTAACTCCTTCTGGGCGTTTTCTATCAGAACCTGCGCCTGCTCCATATACAGTTCCAAATTTTTAAGCTGCATCTGCACGTCCAAATACCCGAAATTCTCCCCCACACGTTCCAAAAGCCCCAATTCTTCCCCAGTAAAATAAAACTTCCCTGCTTCCTGCTCCACCAGCCTGCGCCAAAACTCCCCAATGCTTTCTTCCTTCCCCCCAAGCCCCTCAGCCGCCTGTTCCAGAAAGGAGGAAAACGGCTCCTTGCCCTGGGAGGCAATCTGCCAGAAGGCTTCCTTTAAAGGCGTCCGGGCATAGGAAATCTCCCCGTGGAGCATCAGCAGCATTTCCTTCATGCCCACTAACTGCCCTACATGCTCCTGCAGTTCCCTGCCTACCCGCCAGCCATAGAGCAGGGACGCCGTAACCACTAAAAAGCTGCCCGCCAATTTCAGCATAATTTTTGTAGTTTTCCATCATAAACGGAAAACCTTCTCTCCCCTTCCCGCCCTAAGCTAATAAATACAAACCGCTCAAAAAAACCACGTTCCAGCCAATGGGATAAATACATTTTTTCCCGCAGCTCCCCAATCCGCCCTACATGCATGGTGCCAAGGATGCGGCAGCCGCAATGGAGGGCTTCTTCCACTGCCAGACAGTCCTCCCGGCCCCCCAGTTCATCCACGGCAAGGACCTGCGGGGACATGCTGCGCAGCAAAAGCCGCATCCCCTCGGCTTTGGGGCAGGCGTCCAGCACATCCGTCCGGCTCCCCAAATCATTTTGGGGTATCCCAAGGAAGCTGGCCGCTATCTCGCTGCGCTCGTCCACTACCCCCACCTTCCTGCCCTGCAAGTCCGGCGTCCCCTCGGAAATCAGGCGGATGCAGTCCCGGAGCATCGTGGTTTTCCCAGCCCCCGGGGGCGACAGCAGCAAGGTATTGTAAATCTCCCCCCTGTGGGAGATCCATGGGAGGATTCCCCGGGCACAGCCCTTTTTTTCCCTTGCTACCCGGACATTCAGGCTGCATATGCTGCGGATAGCTGCTACTTTCCCCTGCTCGCAGATGGTTTTCCCTGCCACCCCAATCCGGTGGCCGCCCTGTATGGTAAAAAATCCATTGCGTATTTCCTCCTCCAATGCATACATGGAATACTGGCTCATCCTTGCCAGTGTTTCTTTCATGTCGCGTTCGTCCCAGACGTAACTGCCTGCCCTGTCTTTTTTCACCTGATGGTTTTCCCTGCCCCAGAACCATTCCCCGTCCCTGCAAAGGACGGTGACAGGCTGCCCAACCCGCAGCCTTATTTCCTCCGGCTCCCTGCCTTCCCCAAAGCTGTTCCGGCAAAGGCTCCGCAAGGAAGCCGGGAATACGCTGATAATTTCCTCCATAAGTTGTCCTCCTTACTTCCTGATTCCATATATATGTACAGGCTTCTGGAAATATTCCATTTTATCTGCCTATCTGTAATAGTATGTGGCGTATACTATAAAAATTTTCCCTTCTGGTATTTCATTATAAACAGCCTTTAACGCTTTCTCTTAACATAAAATGCCAGTTGCAATTGCAAATACAGTTTTTGGAAAAAAATGCTCCTTTCTGATAAGAATCATTATCTCTTAATTCCTAATCAAAAAGGAGCTACATTTTTATTAAAGTTTGTTCCTATATTGTTCATACAAATATTCAATCGTGTACAAATTAAACCGCAGCAAACAGTTCCATTCTTCCCTTGTGAAACTCACTGGCTTATGTACTGCCCGGTAATGAGCAATGGAATTTCTCACCTGATAATACCAATTGTCTATGCGCATCCCCTTTACTTCTTTATAAGAACACTTTACTTTTTCTATTTCTTCTACAAATCCCATCGTTTTAACTGCTTGGAATATATCCCGTATGGCTGACTTTTCATCTGGACGCCATGATATTTTGTCTTCTATTTTTTCCGATACCTCAAGTAAAGTTAATTTGGTTCCCAATTCATCATAAAATGGTTCTAGCCGGATGATATGGAACATCCGCTCAATGCACCTATATGTTTCCAAAAAACTATGGTTCCATTGGTTCGCCAACATAGACATCACAATGTTATGGTATGGGATTTTATTATTCCCACTTAATATAACCCTTTCAAACAGTTCCAATGTATCTTCTTCCCACCGGCCAACGCTTTCCCGTTCCAATACTAAAAAATGATATGCATACACATTATAAACATCAGTCTGATCCAAGCTGCCCCCACTAACAATCTCATAAGCGTTTACATGCTCAAATGCATCCTGCATATCCTCCAGACAATGCCCATGATAGTACTCATCCTCCGGCTGGCACAATAGCTCATTATAAATTTCCAGTGGCGGCTTTGTATCATTTACCGCCCCGTCTAAAGCATAAATTGCATAAACAAACATCGCCAAATCCATTTCCAGATTCAGCAATACAGAACCATCATGCTCTGATTCCTGTTCCCCTAACACAATCAAAATATCTTTCTGTTTATAACAGATGACTGCAAATTTCGCATTAGGTATAAAACCTTGTATCCTCTCATTTCTGACGGTATCCAATGCTTCTTTATCCTTCTCCTGAAAATCAATATAGCACTTTTTTAAATCATATTGATAGGATGAATTTGCAGAATCAACATAAGAAGCTAATTTTTTAAAAATAGCCTTGCTAATCTTATCCCTGCTTATTCCCACCTTAAATCGCCCTCCAGCAAATCCCTAAATTTGAAAGTTGGCCGTTTTCTTCCACAATTACTTTAAAGGCTTCATAAAACAGTTCCCTTTCAAAATCCCCGACCTTTGCTGTCCTTCGTTCCATCATTTGGTTTAAAGTTGCAAAGTCCATATATCCAACCAATTCTTCCTCACCTTTTTGTTCTATGCTACTAACTACATTTTCAATAGCATTTATAAATTTCATTTTATACCCCTCTATTTTTTCCTTATCCCTCTCATCGCCAGGCCTTCCCATAATTTTCTCACCTGCCGCAGCAACAAACCCTATCCGTGCTGGCTGCCGAGCAAATAATTCTTTTCCAGATCTAAACTTTTCTGTAGAATTATCGTCCTTTTTCTTATATTTGCAATCCAGAAGAATATCCATCTTGGCCATGCATGTTAGCACATCGCAAAAAAGATGCACTAAATCTGTTTCGCCACTGCTCTGCAAAAAATCATGCCTTGTAAACTCATCCGTCAGTTTTTCCTTTGTATTTACTTTCCATGTCCTCGCCCCAAACGCTAAAAACAGTTCAATTAACCCATCTGCCTGATATTGCCCACCTTTGCTCCTTATGGATGAATCACCTATTTCAAAAACCTCAATATTCACAACCTTTTCTTTAATTTCTTTTATAATGCCAGAAAAGATAACCTCTATCTGCCGCCTTACATTCCATGGCACCTGTCCAGTATTTAAAATCAGCATCCGGTATAACAAACTGTTGATATTGTCAGAAATCCAATATTCCACCCGTATTTCATCCTGATTCACCTCCTCCTTTTCTGATACTGCTTTCATCAGGGCAGTTGTCCTTTGCATCCCATCAATAATGCTTAATTGTTCCACAGGTTCATCCGAAACCAATTGCCCATATGCAATCTCTCCCTTTTTTAATTTCTGGTATTTTTCTTCATTTACCACAAGTCCAATTACAATCGGTGGCAATATCGTTCCATCTTTGATATCCTCAATCATCCTATTCCTTATGGAAATTGCCGTTTTCTGCTTTAAAGCCTCCCTTTGCCCTGAAATTCCGCCTCTGTTCTGGTATGCCTTCCCTACAATTTTAAGGTACTCTCCAACTGACATTCTTGTAATTGCCGACATACATTTTAATTTTTTATCCCACAAAATCCCTTGCTCCAAATCCTTATTTTTTTCCATATTTTTTCTCCAACTTCTACAATATATGCATATCAAATTTTGAAATCCATTATATTCTTTTTCCTTATACTATCTTATATTCCATAAAACACAATACCATGTTAAAAGAAAAGGGGCTGTCGGAAAATACTGCATTTTCTACAATCTATAGTACCTGTGAATATGGTATGCATTGTTCCTATATATTGTATGAAAAGGCCATTTTCCGACAGCCCTATTCCTTCTTCGTCCCTATGGCTTTCCCCATTTCCTATTTGGTCTTTACTGTTTTCACCTTAGACCATGCCGAGTAAATTTTCTGGGATTTCCCGCCCGATTTCACGGTTTTATAGACCCGGGCCCTTACGTAATATTTTTTCTTTGCTTTCAGTTTTTTTACCTGCTTTGAAACGGTTTTCGTTTTCTTAATGGTAATGGTTTTTGTTGCTTTCTTTTTAAATTTGCTGTCGGTGGAATAGGCGATTTCATAGCCTGTGGCCTGCACCGCCTGCTTTTTCCATTTCACGGAAAAGCCTTTTTTGCGGGACGTCAGCTTTACTATGGAAGTGCCCTTGGGGACAATGCGGAATGTCTTTTTCACATTGCCGATGTAATTCCCCTGAAGCTTGACGGAAACAGTATAAATGCCTGCATTTTTCCTGCCAGACGCATAGGATACCGTGTAGTCCTGTTTCTCTTTCAGCTTATTCCCTTTGCTGTCCTTTACCGTCACGGAAGGCTTTTTTGCCTTGCCATTATAAGTGTAGGACGTCTTTGGAAGCGTAATGGCTGATGCGGCATAAATAATGGTTTCGCTCTCCACAGCCTTACAGGAAAGGCGTTTGCACTGCACAAGGATTTTCCCATCCTTGCGGGCGGTGGCACGGGTTAAAAGCGTCTGGCTGTTATGTCCAAGGGCAGGACGGGCCTTTGGCTGGATGATTATTTTCCCGCAAACCGAACAATACACGCCCATACTTTTCCCCGGCTCCGTGCAGCTTGCCTGAACGGATGGCTCCCTGACGGACTTATGGCTGCCAAAGGTATCCCGCTGCGCTTTCAGCACCTGCCCGCAGACGGAACAATGGGCGCCCTCGGTCTTTCCCTGCTTCATGCAAGTGCCGGGAACCGCTGGGTCTGTTACCTCCGTATGCCCTGCAGGCTGGGCAGTTTCTTCCGTCACCTGTCCGCAGGCTGCGCAAATGGAAACCTTTTTCCCGCCCGTGGTGCAGGTAACGCCTTCCGCCAGCAGTTCCCGGTTGTCATGGCTGTCATGCCCTCCGGATACCTCCAGCTTCATTTGGTAATATTTGGCATAATCCTCCGCATAGCTTGCCTTGCTTACCCTCAGCGCCAATTCCGGGCTGCATTCCGAAAATGCGGCATTTTCAATGAAAAGCACCGATTCCGGCACCTGGAGCTTTGCCAGCTTCCCACAACCCTGAAAGGCTGAAAAAGAAATACGCACGGCCTGCCCCAGCACCCCAAGTTCCCCTGACTTTCCCTCCGGGCAAAGGAGCAGCTCCGTTTTATCCCCATTGTAAAGGACGCCCTGTTCCGAGGCATACTGGGGGTTGCCTGCTTCTGCATCTATCCCCGCAAGGCTTGTGCATCCCCGGAATGCCTCCGGCCCTACAAGGGTAAGGCTTTGGGGCAATGTAATGCCCGTCAGGCCAGTACAGCCCGAAAAAGCGTATTCCCCTATGGTTTCCAGCCCCTGGGCAAGAACCGCTTCTGTTAAGCCCGCACAGTCAGCAAAAGCATTTGGGCCAATGGACTTCACATGCCCCGGCAGGGCAATGCTCCCGATACTGCTGCCTTTAAAAGCTGCAAACCAGATGGTATCCACCGTTTCCGGCAGCGCCGCCCCCTCTGCAGGCTTCGCCCCCGGCCAGCATACCAGCCTTGTCTTCCCTTTGTCATACAGCACGCCGTTTTCCGAAGCAAAGGCTGCGTTCCCTTCCGCTACTGCAAATTCCTCCAGGGAAGTGCAATAGCTGAACACATCTTCAAAATTTTCCATCACAGACAGGCTCTGGGGCAGTTCTGCCTTTCTTATATTCCTGCTGCCTTGGAAGGCATGTTTCCTCAAGGTGGTTACGCCTTCCGGTATGGTAAACACCCCCTGGTCCCCGCCTGGGTGGTTCGGCGGGCAGCAAACCAGATCTGTCCCATCTTTGCTGTAAAGCACCCCGTCCACGGAAGCAAACGCCCCATTTTCCTCTGGAACGGTAATGGAAGCCAAATTCCTGCAGCCATCAAAGGCCATCCCGTCAATCCCGGTTACGCTGGCTGGGAGCGCAAGGCCCGTCAGGCTGGCGCACCCTTGGAAAGCATACATCCCAATGGAGTTCAGGGTTTCCGGCAGCACAAGTTCTGTCAGGCTCCCACAGCCATCAAAGGCATAGGAAGGCACTTCTTCCATACTCCCTTTCAGCTCTGCGCGCCCTAATCCGCTGCACCCCTGGAACACGTTGCTGCCTATGGCTGCCACCGTTTCCGGCACTGTAATCCCCTGTAAGCTGCTACACCCAGAAAATGCATAGCCCCCGATTGTTTCCAGGCCTTGGGGCAGCGCTGCCCCGGTTATCCCGCTGCAGCCGGAAAAAGCAGCGTCCGCTATCTTCTTAACGCCCCCTGCAAGGGAAATTTCCCCTGTTTTCCCTGCAGGGCAGCAAAGAAGCTCCGTTTTTTCTTTATTATACAGCATCCCCTGCTCCGAGGAATACTGCTGGTTTTCCCCATCCACGGCAATCCCCGCAAGGCTTTTGCACTCTTGGAAAGCCTGTCCCCCAATCTCTGACACGCTCTTTGGGATATGAAACCCTGTCAGGCTTCCGCACCCCAAAAAAGCATTCGCGCCAATGGATACGGTCCCTTCCGGCAGCGTTATTTCCTGCAAATCCCCACAGGACTGGAAGGCAGAATCCCCAATGGAAGTTACCCCTTCCGGAATGGAAATCCGTTCCAGCCCCGATCCGCTGAACGCAGAGGAAGCAATCCCTGTTAACTTCCCAGACGCAAGCTTCACTTCTTTTAAGCTGCTGCACCCGGAAAAAACAGCATTCCCCAGTTCTGCCACGCTGGCTGGGACAGTGAGTTCCGGCAGGGAAATGCAATTCCCAAAGGCGGATTCCCCAATGGAAGCCAGCCCTTCCGGCAGCGTTACCCCTGTCACAAGATGGCAGCCCAAAAAAGCCCCTTTCCCAATGGAAGTTACCCCTTCCGGAATTTCTACGTTCCCTTCCCTGCCCATGGGGCAAAAAATCAGTTCCGTCATGCCCTTGTTATACAAAATCCCATCTTTGGAAGTAAAATATGGGTTCCTGCTGTCCACTGCAATGTATGTAAGGCTTATGCTATCTGAAAACGGCACTGGGCTGATGCTGGAAATATTTGCCCCCAACGCCACTGCCCGCAGGGGCCTGCATTTGGAAAAAGACGCCCCAAGGGAAACTACTTTTTTCCCATTTATCTGGTCTGGGATGGCTATAACGGTGTCATTACCTGTATAATTGGTGACTTCCAGCGTGCCGTCCTCCCGCTCCACATAAGAAAAACCGCCAGCCGTTGCTTCCCGGCCTTCCTGTAAAGGTTCCCCAAAATCGGCGGCATCTGCTGCGCCTGTCCCTGCTGGCATCTCCCAGCCTGCGGCAGGGATTCCCACTGTGCCTTCTTCCTCCTGGCTGCCTTCTATGGCATCTCCATCCCTGCCCTGCGCATCCCCGGCCGTCACCTCTGCCCCGCTTTCCTGGGCTGGGAAAATTTCCCCTGCATACAAATTCTTGGCATCCGCCGGGAACATTCCTGCCGCCAGCGATAGCGCTGCCAGAAAAGCAATGCCGCTCCTACTTTTTTTCAACATCCTCATTCCCCTTCCATTAAAAATTAGTGCATCAAAATCATCTGAAACCTATAAGATAAAAAAGAACCCCGCACCATCTGCCAAGCAAATACTGCGAAGTTCTCTTTCTTAACCCTTAATTATATTTACGTTTTCTTGCTGCTTCGGATTTCTTCTTGCGTCTTACGCTTGGCTTTTCGTAATGCTCTCTCTTACGAATCTCCTGCTGAATACCAGCCTTTGCACAGTTTCTTTTGAATCTGCGTAAAGCGCTATCCAAAGTTTCGTTCTCTTTCACGATCACATTTGACATAGTCTCACACCTAACCTCCCTCCAGTTGCGTATTGTGCATATTCAACTGTTTGGGTCATTTTATTGCACTGCTATTAATTATAACAGAAAATTCCCGTAAGTCAACTACTTTCGGAAAACTTTTCCTAACAATGCTTATATCTGGCCCTCCAGAACAGTTTTTACTTCCGCGATAGCGTCTGGGATGCCGGCAGGGTTCTTCCCGCCTGCTTGGGCCATGTTTGGCCGCCCGCCGCCGCCGCCGCCTACTTTCCCGGCAATAGCCTTTATTAAATTGCCTGCATGGGCGCCTGATCCCATAGCAGCTTCTGTTGCCATGGCAATCAGGTTAACCTTGCCATCCTTCTCAGAAGCAAGGACAATCACGCCTTCCCCAAGCTTTTCCTTTAATTGGTCGCCTAAGTCCCGCAGGCCGTTCATGTCCACCCCTGCAACGCTGGCTGCAAGGAGCTTTACCCCTTTCACTTCCGTTACCTGGTCCATTACGTCCCCAAGGGCGTCCCTTGCCGCCTTGCTTTTTAAGGATTCATTTTCCCCCTGCAGCGCCTTGAGTTCTGCCATTAAGTGCTCCAATTTTTCCACCAGGCCTACCGGGTTCGTCTTTACAATTTTTGCCGCTGCATGGATGGTTTCCTCCAGCTTGTCGTAATACCCAAACACAGCCTTGGACGTCAGGGCTTCAATCCTGCGGACCCCGGCTGCTACCCCGGATTCAGACACGATTTTAAAAGCGCTGATATTGCTGGTATTTTCCACATGGGTCCCGCCGCAGAGCTCCACAGAGAAATCCCCCATTTTTACTACCCGGACGGAATCCCCATATTTTTCGCCAAACAAGGCCATAGCCCCTGTCTTTTTGGCTTCTTCTAAAGTCATGACTTCCGTCACTACAGGCAAAGAAGATGCGATTTTCTCATTTACAACAGCTTCTGTCCGGGCAATTTCATCCGGCGTCATTGCGGCAAAATGGGAAAAGTCAAAGCGCAGCCTGTCCGCATTGACATCGGAGCCGTGCTGCTCCACATGGGTGCCCAGCACTTCCCGGAGCGCCTTTTGGAGCAGGTGGGTGGCGCTGTGGTTCCTTCCAATCAGCCCGCGTTTTTCCCCGTCCACTGTAAGCTCCACGGTATCGCCATTTTTGAACATCCCGGCGGTAACAACACCCACATGGCCGATGCGCCCGCCCCTCAGGTGGATGGTGTCCTCCACCCGGAACTCATTTTCCCCGGCGCGGATTACGCCTGTATCTGCATTCTGCCCGCCCATGGTAGCATAAAATGGGGTTTCCTCCACAATAATAGTACCCCGCTCCCCGTCGGACAATGCTTCTGTCAGTTCTGTTTCCGTTGTCAGCACAGTAACCCTGGAAGTATGGCTGAGCCTGTCATACCCCACAAACTCTGAGGTAATGGAAGTGTCTATCTCGTCATACACTGTGGCGTCCGCCCCCATGTAATTGGTTTCCTTCCTTGCCTTCCTTGCCTTGCTGCGCTGTTCTTCCATGCATTTCCGGAACCCATCCCCATCAATGGAAAATCCTTTTTCTTCCAAAATTTCCTGCGTCAGGTCTATTGGGAACCCATATGTGTCATACAGCTTAAATGCATGTTCCCCAGAAAGCACCTTGGTCCCGGCTGCTGCCATTTCCTCCTGCATTTCTGCTAAAATGCTTAAGCCCTGGTCAATGGTCTTGTCGAATTTTTCTTCTTCCTGGGTCAGCACCTTGAAAATAAATTCCTTCTTTTCCTCCAACTCTGGATACCCGTCCTTGCTCTCTGCAATCACGGTCGCGCTCAGGGTGGCAAGGAACTTCCCATGGATGCCAAGGAGCCTGCCATGGCGGGCTGCACGGCGGATCAGACGCCGCAGCACATAGCCCCTGCCCTCGTTGCTGGGCATAATGCCGTCGGAAATCAAAAAAGTAGCGGAACGCATATGGTCGGTAATCAGCCGGATGGATACGTCGTCCTGCTCATCCTTCTGGTAGGATTTGCCGGATACCTCGCATACCTTATCCCGGATTGCCTTCATCGTATCAATGTCAAACACGGAACCCACGTCCTGCACTACCACTGCAAGACGCTCCAAACCCATCCCTGTGTCAATGTTTTTTGTGGCAAGTTCCTCATAGTTCCCATGCCCGTCCCCGTCAAACTGGGTAAATACGTTATTCCAAACCTCCATAAAGCGGTCGCAGTCGCAGCCTACCTTGCAGTCTGGGCTGCCGCAGCCATAAGCTTCCCCGCGGTCATAGTAAATTTCAGAACACGGCCCGCAAGGCCCTGCCCCATGCTCCCAGAAGTTGTCGCATTTCCCATTTTCATCCCGGTAAAAACTGGTAATCTTTTCCGCTGGGACGCCTACCTCTTTTGTCCAGATTTCAAAAGCTTCATCGTCCTCCCCATAAATGGAAGGGTACAGCCGTTCCGGATCCATGCCGATGGTTTCCGTCAAAAATTCCCAGCTCCACGCGATGGCTTCATGCTTGAAATAATCCCCAAAGGAAAAGTTCCCAAGCATTTCAAAAAAAGTAAGGTGCCTTGCCGTTTTCCCTACATTTTCAATGTCCCCGGTCCGGATACATTTCTGGCAGGTAGTCACCCGCTTTTTCGGCGGAATCTCCTGCCCGGTAAAATATGGCTTCAGCGGCGCCATCCCTGCATTGATTAACAAAAGGCTGTTATCGTTGTGGGGCACCAGTGAAAAACTTTTCATTGCCAAATGCTCTTTGCCCTCAAAGAACGTAAGATACATCCTGCGCAGCTCATTTACTCCATATTTCTTCACAACCAATTTCCTCCACTAGTCTGTTCTCATTCTGTATTTATTTTTCTGCCGCAGCATCTGCATCTTTCCTGTCACGGAGCTTCTTCCCAAGGAACAGCCCGCATCCGGCTACTGCTGCCATCAGTATAAATTTTAACGCATATTGTATAAAACTGGCGAAAAATGCCATAGAAAACACCTCCTATCCAAATCATCCCATTTGCCATAATACCATAGAAACACATGTTTTTCAAGTATCCTCCAGCAAATGGTCCCCATCTGCCGCCGATGTCGCTAGTTCGTCGCAGCGTTCGTTCATGGCATGGCCGTCGTGGCCTTTGACCCAGATGAAATGCACCTCATGCGGGGCCTTGGCCTGCAGCAGCTCCTGCCAGAGATCCACGTTTTTGACTGGTTTCCCGTCTGCCTTTTTCCAGCCTTTTTTCAGCCAGCCAGAAACCCAGTTTTTGTTGAAAGCGTCTACCAGATATTTGGAATCGGAGTAAAGCTCCACCCTGCAGGGCCTTGTCAGCTCCTGCAGGCTTCGGATGGCGGCCATCAGTTCCATGCGGTTGTTAGTGGTTTTGCGGTAGCCGGCGGAAATTTCTTTTTTGTAGAGTTTCCCTTCCCTGTCCATATAAGTCAGGACTGCGCCGTAACCGCCGGGGCCGTCAGGGTTTCCCCTTGCGGCGCCGTCTGTGTATATTTTCACTTCCATAACTATACTCATTCCTTTCCTCTGAATATTGCCATTTTCCTTCCTATTTTTACCATAGCTGTTCCGAAATAAACTTTAATTGGTTTTTACATTTATCTACCGATTTGTTTACGCTTACCCTTACCCTGTCTATTACTTTTGTTTCCCCTTCCTTCAGCAGCGCCATTGGCTTTGACTCAAAAGATGAAATCCGGCCAGAGCCTAAAAAATCATCCAGCATAAACAAGTGGTTATCTGGATTATTGGTCGACAGCAGCGTCCGATGTTTTGATATGATATCATAGACCTTGTTCAGATAAACTTTCGTCTGCTGGTTTGGCTCATTCCTCGCCCCAGCTACTGTGGACCAGCCGCAATGGGTCAGCACCACCATCTGGATTTTCGGCACATTCATATCATTTTCCGGAAGGTGCTTCCTAAATTCACTCTGTGGGCTGCTTAAGGTATTAATCAGCAGCTCCAAGGACTTGATGGATTGTTGGTCTGTCCTGACAGGAATAACCAATGCATCTGCTGCATACCAGGCAAGCTGTGTTGCCCCTGCAAAAAATGGTGAAGTGTCAATCAGGCATTTATCCAGGTCATTTTCCCGAAGTTCCCGTTCTATCTCTGTTTCCAAGGAATATAAAATGCTCTTTAATGCCTGTTCTTTTTGGGGGTATTGTAAACCAGACGTCTGATTAATCGCAGTAATCAACTGGGATGGCAGCAAATACAGTTCCTCCGAAGACGGGATATAATAATTGTTTTTTCCTGCAAAACATGGATTGGTAGCGCCAATGTAAGCAGCAACCCTTGTGGCTTTCCCAAGCCCAGGAACTAAGTATGGCAGGAGCATATCTTTGACATTTGTCTGCTGTCCGGCATAATAATTGTTATCATAAAAATATGATAAATTCCCCTGTGGGCAAGTGTCGACAGCCAGCAGGTTATTTACAAGGTAACTTAAATTAAATGACAATGTGGTCTTCCCGATTCCTCCCCGCAAATTGCACATTGCATAAATCCGCTGCTTTGGCAGTTCAATCGGAGCCGCTTCGTCATTCGCAATCGCATATTGCCTATCAATGATGGTATCCACTGACATGATAGTCCCTCCTTTCAATTAGTTTTACTTTTTCTAATATTATATGTAAAACTAATTGTATTATACATCATTTCCAACAAATGTCAATGATGCCTTTCCCTGTGAAACATTCTTTCTATGTTTCATCTAATGCTGCAAATACCGCTCAAAATGGAACATACCGATGGCGGGAATGAATTTTCAGACACGCTCTAATACAATTTCCTGGTTCTCTGCGCTCAGGCCCAGTATTTTTTCCCGGAACCTGCTGCTCTGGGGGCGGCTCTGGTATTCCTGGGCCAGCCCATACTGTTTCCACATATGCATGGGTACTACATACCGGGCCTGCACATGCTCCATAAAATAATCAATCCCCAGGTACTTGTCCCACTCCTGCCTTGGGTCCAGCACCACAAAGGCCACGTCCACTTCCCTGCCGGAAAGCAGGCCAATTTGTTCTTTGTAGGTTTTTTCCTGGTACGCATTGGAATCTTCCGGTTCCCCTTCCCACCTCCACCAGTTCAAATCCCCGGCATGGTAGATCGTTGTAAAAGGCCCTGAAGCCCCTGCCCCCTCTGCCGTGCTGTGGGATTTATGGCTGTCCATGTCCTGGGAAACACGGTGCGGCACAGTTACCAGAAACGCCACGCCGCTGTCAGTGGAAAGAAGCGTTTCTACGGCAAGGCCGCCCACCTCATAACATTCCCCGGGTTTGACGTAGGTGATGGTTTCCTTTATGCTTTCTGGTATCCCCAGGCGGCGCAGCATGGAATTGCCCAGTTTTTTCTTGATTTCTTTTGCGAAAATATAGTGGATATTGGGGTAGCGTTCCTTCCATCTTAGCACCTCCACGTCAAAATGGTCCCGGTGGCTGTGGCTGGAAAATACATAGATTGGCGTATTTTCCCCCAGTTCCGGCAAGGTTCCGTGGTAGGTACAGGATGGGATGCAGTCCCCTTTAAAATAGTCAAATACCAACGCTATCCCATCGGTTTCGATGCAGAAGGCGCTGTGGTGGATATAAGTAATTTTCATTGTTCCCTCCATGTGTTGTTTCTGTCAAAGCTGTTATGTAAACGTTTCCTTCCATGTACATGCATATCCAGACATGCGAAAAAGCATACTTATTTGCCAAATCATTTGGCTTCTGGGTATCACAACAGGCTTTTTACCGTTATTTTTTATAAAATACTAGGCACCCGCCGTCATCACTATATGCTGCAAATTTATCAAACTGCGGGGTGACAACATAAAAATCCTCGAGCAGCCCGTCAGCCTCACCCAGCACATCAATGATAGTATCTATATAACCTTCATACACCCATCCATCGGAAAGAATCAGATAAACCTTTTTCTCCCAGTCATAGGGCAGTTGTTCCTTTAGTTCTGCCAGCATACATTCCCAGCCAATATCCTCACTGGCAAAACCTATTTCCTTCAGCTCCTCCCTAAAATGCAGCCAGCAATAACTTAGTTCAACCCTTGGATATTTCTTATAATCCGCAAATGCATAATAAAATCTATGTATGACTTTCTGGTATTCCCATTTTGAATATTCATAAAATAATTTCCGATCCACTTGCTTTTCCTTTATGATTTCTTCTATTTCGGTCCGTATCCAGTATTTCACGGGCTTATCTTTCAAATGTTCTCTCCAATGCTCCACTTTTCTATCCATTCCTTCCGTCTTGGTTCTGTTACAGCATCTTCAGCAAACAGAACATTTTGAATCTGTATTTTTTATCATACCACAATTACCTTCCTATTTCCACAAAATTTCACGCATATTCCATCCTTGGGAATCCCAAACCTTGGCACAACAGAACAGGGACACCAGCGCTTCCCGCCCATGTCCCTGCCTTTTCATATAATAATGCACACCAGTCCCCCATTGCTGTCATTGACAATCTTCTGCATGGTATCCTGCAATTTCACTTGGCTTTCATCATCCATCATGGTAATCTTGCTGCGGATGCCGTCCTCCACCAGTTCCCCGATGGATTTCCCGAAAATATTGGTCTGCCAAATCCCTTCTTCCTGTTCCCGTGAGGTTTTAATGTAACCAATCAAATCTTGGGCCTGCTCCTCGCTGCCGATAATGGGAGCAATTTCCGTTTCCACATTCGCCTTAATCATATGGATGGATGGGGACTGCGCCTTGATTTTCACGCCAAATTTATTGCCATGGCGGATGAGCACCGGCTCCTCAATCTCAATATCGGTAAGCTGGGGCGTTACCACACCATATCCTTTCTGCTTCACCGCTTCCATAGCGCTTCCCACTTTATCGTACTCTTTTTTCATGGCAGACAATTCTTTAATCATGGAAATCAGTTGGTATTCCCCGGCAATCGGGACGCCTGTCAGCTCGCTCATATTTTCATAATAGTATTTCTGGTCGATGTCAAACACAATCTGGACGCAGCCCCGGGACAGCTCCACCTTATCCAGCTTCATCCTGCGGATATACTCCCCCTCCGGCACAAGCTCCGTATTCCTCACGTCCTTGGCATAAGTAAATTTCTTCAAAATCTGCATGGCATTTGTGATGATGTTCTCTTTGATTTTGTGTGTATTTTCCAGCATTTCTACCCATTTCGGCAGGAAAAAATCCACCCGCTCAATGGGGAATTCATAGAGAATCCCTTCCAAAATGCGGAAAATGTCGTCCTTCCTTAGCTGCTCGCAGTTGACAGGCAAGGTGGATACCCCATATTTTTCAGAAAGCTCTTCCGCCAGCTTCTGGCTTTCTGCCCCATAGGGCTTTTGGGTGTTGAGGAGCAGGATGAATGGCTTCCCCAGCTTCTTTAAGCCTGCAATCGTCTTTTCCTCTGCAGGGATATAACTTTCCCGAGGCAATTCCGTGATGGAACCATCTGTAGTAATCACAATCCCAATATTGGAATGTTCCCGGATGACCTTTTGGGTACCGATTTCCGCGGCTTGGGTGAAAGGGATTTCATAGTCAAACCACGGGGTTTTCACCATCCGCTCCGCCCCTTCCTCCATATGCCCGGTTGCCCCGTCCACCATAAAACCCACGCAGTCAATGAGCCGGACGCTGACTTCCAAATCCTCGTTCAGCCTGATTTTGGCAGCCTCCTTGGGGACAAATTTCGGCTCCGTCGTCATAATGGTCTTGCCCTGTGCCGACTGGGGCAGCTCGTCGGTCGCCCGTTCCCGGGAGTGGGCATCCTCCATTTCTGGCAGCACCATCACGTCCATAAACCGCTTGATGAACGTGGATTTACCGGTCCGCACCGGCCCCACCACCCCAATATAGATATCCCCATTCGTCCTTGCACTGATATCTTTGTAAATATTATATGTACCAGTATTAATGTTTTCCATAAAAAAACCTCCTGTTCTACTGTTATCAGTATATGCAGGAAGTTTGCAGGGAATGATAAGAATTGTACAAATACTAGTTAATCTATATATCTCTTTAACCTTTCCGTGATGCTCTGTTCTTTGCTTTTCCTGTACATAAATACGGATAACACAACACAGACCAGAAGCAACAGCAACGCCATACAAAGCATCGCCCGCCAAGGGTAAATAAATTGAAAATAAAGCAGTTTCTTTTTTATCAATATCCCTAATGCCCAAAGCAGCGCAGATCCTACCGTTACCATCGCCCCTACAAGGATAAGCCAATAATAGACGCCTTCCAAAAGCAGCATCTTCCATAGCTGGATCCTAGTCAGCCCAATGCCCTCCAGAACTGCAAACTCTTTTGTCCTTCCCACCAAGCTTGTTAAAATTGTATTAAAATAATTCATCATGCCTACAAAAAAAATCGTAGCGCTTAACACTCCTAAAATAAGGTTTGCCGTCTGGATTTCCTCCTGTTTTTCCTTCAGCACGTCAGAATTAGCGTTTAGGTAAAGTGTATCCATGCTTTCATTGGACTGGTTTTCTTTTTGTATTATCTGCATCAGCTTCTGATGCACAAAAGGTTCTTCCTGTTCTTCTGCGTCAAAGGACAGATCAAAGTATTTTTCCTGAAACCCCAAGCTTGAAAATGCTTCCCGGGACATGATAAAATAATTTATTTTATTCCCAAGGGATGTGGTTTGCAAATCTGGAAAATACTCATCCGTCATATCTAAATATCCGGCGCAGCTTAGCCCGCCTTTTAAATATTTTTCCACGTCCTTTTGCTGATTCGCCCCAAGCGAATAAAAATGTATCGGCAAGCCAATGCTCTCGGCTGCTTTCTCCTCCAAAGCCTGTGATAATTCATGATGGTGGATCAATACCGTTCCTGTTCCATCCTTCAGGCTTTCGATATCAACCGGAAGATTGTATTCTTGTACATAGCTTTCCAACCGTTCTATAAATGCCCTGTCTACAATCTGCAAAGTTGCAAAGGACATGTCCATCACATCATTGTCCAGAGATTCTTTCCGTGGCAGCAATGCCGGATCCTCGTCAAAATTTATCATTGCATAGCTTCCTTTTGTGAAAATAACGGTATCTTTCTTGATTCCTTCCATCTTTTGTATTGCATCTACTGTCCTCTCGGGAATCACAGGTGTATTGTCGTCGATTTCTTCCGGCACTTTTTCCGGATACCGGAAAATTCCGGTTAAAATCCCCATTTGGAAATCTGGTTCTTCCATAAGCGCATGTGTCGTATCGGTTCCTCTCATAATTACCACTGACCCCATAGCTGTGAAGCAGCCCAATATGAGTGACAGGGCTGTCAAACACAATCTCTTCTTTGACCTTGAGATATTCCTCCATGCCAATCTTGATAATGTCAGCTTATCCAATGCTTCTGTTTGCCTTAGATTGAAATTTCCATCCGCTTCAATATAACGCATGGCCTCAATGGCATTTCGCCTCTTCACCCATCTAAGGGCCATAGCTGTGGAACAATAACAAACAATGCATACCAGAAGAACGGCTGCCAAAAGATAAACTGGATAGAAGCCAGATACATCACACGTTCCAAAGCCACGCATAAACAGTTTGCTTAAAATTTTACTCAGAAACAGTTTTACAAAAATACCTCCGCTTATTCCTCCAACCAGAACCCCCTTCACCAAAATTTTCAGATTTTGCCTATACATAATATTCCGTAATTGTTGATTTGTTGTCCCTAATGCTTTCAATAACCCATACTGCCTGACATCCCTGCCGAAAGAAATAGAAATTACATTATAAATCACCATATAAGCGCATAAAACCACAATACATCCACATATTGCAGCAATTGCAATACTTCCAAACATCCCACGGACACTTTGCATGACCATTGGGTTTTCACCAATCACCTGCTGTGCATCATATTCCATTTCCAATGCCCGGTATAACTCCTGCTCTATTTGCTCCCCTGTCTGTAAGTCTTCGTGCACTGCCAAAATTTTACTTGCAGGAAACATGCTGATTCCATTCTTTTCTAAAAAAGCCTTAGAGATGAAGGCTTCTAATTCCCCAACCACAGAATCTGTATAGTCTTTATAGTAACCGGAAATCTGGAAGGGCTTTTCTTCTTTTACTCCATTCCTAAATTCCACATCCATGAAAATATCCATACCAAGCTGCGGATTTTGAATCCCCAATTGTGTTAGGCATCTTTCTGACATCATAATCTCATTTTCCTTCTGCGGATATTCCCCTTCTACATCTGTATATGCCGGACGCATAATCTTCTCATATGCATCCTGATCAAGAAAAATAAGGCTGCCGCTCCAACTGTCCTGCACTGTTCCTCTGGCTGCGATCTGCTTGATCCCTACTGCTTTCAGGTAAGGCAGGGATTTCATCTTTTCATACTGCCTGCTACTCCCATTTTCCAAAGATACCGTTGCAATGGTTCCCATGCCCCTCACATCCAAAAGATAGTCTGCCTGTATTTTACCGGATGCAATAGAAAAAGAAGAATATAATAAAAATATGGATATTGTAATAGCCAAAACCAAGATACGGTTCCTGCTTTTATTCTCTTTCTCATAGGCAGCAGCCAATTCCTTAATGATTGCCTTATTATTCTGGATAGACATACGTTACGCCCCCTCCCCAGAGAAAATTTTCCCATCTTCAATCCGTACCATACGGTCTGCCAACTGTGCAATTTCCTCATTATGTGTTACAACCACAAGGGTCTGATGAAATTTTTCTGACAATACCTTCATAAGCCCAATCACTTCCATACCCGTGCGGGAATCTAGGCTGCCTGTCGGCTCATCTGCCAAAATGAGTGCTGGCTTTGCAAGTAATGCCCGGGCGATTGCTACTCTTTGCTGCTGGCCTCCTGAAAGAGTATTGGGCAGTTGAAATACTTTTTCCTCTAAGCCCAATGACTGAATCACCAGTTCGGCAAACTCCTGATCGACCTTTACTCCATCCAGTTTGAGTGGCAATATCATGTTTTCATATACATTGAGCACGGGAATCAGGTTATAATTTTGGAATATAAATCCTATATTCCTCCGCCTAAACACCGTAAGTTCATCTTGGGACATTGCTGTCAATTCAAATTCCCCAACCCTTACGCTCCCCTCTGTTGGCCTGTCTAATCCCCCTAATATATTCATTAATGTTGACTTGCCGCTGCCAGAAGTTCCCACGATTGCAACAAATTCTCCCTCTTCCACTTGAAGTTCCACATCCGCAAGGGCATAAAGTTCCATCTCTCCATTTCGGTAAATTTTATTTAATCCCTTTACAACTGCAATACTCATTTTTTCCTCCCTAGCTTAACATTTTTAGCGGAAACAGTTTCTCTCCATTCCTTTTGGTTCCATGATAATTCTATCAAATAAATCTAACAAATTAGTCACAAAACGGGAACTATTTTAGCTAGTTCCCGTTTTTGGTAAAAATATTGAAATGGAAAGGCCCTGTTTTCTCCTTTTTGCCTTTAGAAAGCCATCATGCTTCTTTATGATTTCTCTAGTAATGAACAACCCCATGCCATAGCCTTCTTCCCCTGATATGTTTTTTCCTCTGTAATAAATTTGAAAAATCTTATTTTCCTCATCTTTCTCAATGCCTATTCCCTCATCCTCCACACAAATCTCAGAAAACATTTCATTTGTGCGCAAAAAAATATTTATGCATGAGTTCTTTGGAGAATATTTCACACTGTTATCCAAAAGGTTATAAACAGCCTCAGATAACCAATTTACATCATGCCCTAACATGCATTTGTCAATTCTTTCATCCGTCACTTCAATGAAAATCTCTTTCCGTTCTGCATTTTTATATACCTGAAATACTGCCCTTGCTACGGTTTCCTTTAAATCAGACGGTATTTTATGTATCTGAATTATGTTATTTTCCATTCTGGCTGCTAAAATAAACCGTTCCGTCAAAAACTTTATTTTCTCTTCCGAACATTTTACAGCCTCAAGGTATTCCTTCTGGCTTTTTACACGGATTTCATCGTCCAGTAAGGCCAAATAAGATTCCATATTAGCAAGAGGTGTACGGAGCTGATGGGAAATCTCTGCCAATAGCTTTTTTATCCCCTCTTTCTCCTGCTGCAAGAAATTTTGATACCCATTATTGGCAGCATTGATCCGATGAAGCTGCGTCAAAATTTTCGCTGATAAGGTATCTGCATTTTCATATCCCATAGTTATTTCTTTTTTCAGAAGCATCTGATCCAATGCATCTGTTATCTTCTCTAATTCTTTTGCATACATCCTATCCACATATTTTTGGTGGTAAAAAAATAAAAAATCCAACAGTACTACCCCAAAGAATAGGTACCATTCCTGCCTATACGCCAATATGCATAGGAATATACTGCTCACAACCCAGATTCCTGTTGAACATATATGTATCTTCATCCTGAACCTCCATCCTATGCACATACCGTAGATACAGCCCTGTTTTCCATACATCTATTCCCCAAATGTATAACCAAGGCCAAAGATATTTTTTATGTAAATGCCCTCTGCATCCTTCCCCATTTTTTTCCTCAGACGGCTAATGGAAACTGTAACAGCATGCTCTTCTACATAGTTATCATCTATATCCCAAATCTGATTTAGCAATAAGTCTTTCGTTATAATCTTCCCCTTATTTCTGGACAATAATTCAAGCAGCTTCCATTCCTTTGGCGTAAGCTTTATTTCTTTTTCTTCCATCCATACTCGTTTCTTCTCGTAATCAATTTTTAAATCTTTGTAATACAGCATATTCCCAGAATCTGTATTCCTTTTTAAAATCACTTCTACTTTTTTCAAAAGTATCTTTGGCGAAATTGGTTTTGTAACATACTCTTCGCATCCTGCGTCATAGCCTGCTAAGATATCCTCATCCTCATCTTTTGCTGTCAAAAAAATGACAGGGGCTTTTTTATCACCTGACAGGCTTTGATACCAATCTATACCCATTCCATCCGGCAATCCGATATCCGCAATTATGATATCAGGCTCCTCATAAACGATTTGCCCCGCTTCCCGGCAATTCTTTGCTTGAAAAACCTGATAGCCGTTTTTTGTAAAAAATAGTTTCATTGCCTGATTCATTTGTGTATCATCTTCTACAATTAAAATTTTAAACATTTTATTACCAATTCTTTGTCTATGACAAAGCTCCTTTTCATAATTTATAATGAAATCTTTTGCCATTTCTACATGATTTACACGTTATAAAACTTCCTAAATTCCGATTATTCCACTTATTCTCCTGCTACTCATATTTATTCTAACATTATACACGAATTGTTATTACTACTCAATATTGGATATGCCACATCATCTATCATTCCTCCTTGCCAGATCATTTGCTCATGTGCCATAAAACAAGCAAAACGGCTATTCCATCCCGGAAATAGACATAAAAAACCTCCTGTTCTACTGTTATCAGCATATAGCAGGAGGTTTGCAGGGTATGTTAAAAATTGTACATAATTCTGTGGGCCTATTTGGATGGAAACTCATCCATTGCAGCAATAAGCCCCGGATCTATATACCCTAAATTTTTATTTATCATTTTCTTTCCCAGTGTTTCCAGAAAATTTTCCTCATAGTATATCCAAATGGCCTTATCGTCCCTGTGATATTTGAAATCAAACAATGTTAAAATATCCATTCCCAAAATAGCTTTTTCCTTTAGGCTGTCTGAAAAATATATTTTTACTTTTGGGAAAACAATATCATCTGTCAGTTTAAAGTTCTGGACAACCTGCGGCTTTAGGCCAATGGGGTTTCCCGAAGCATCTTCCACTGCTGTTCTGCCATCTATCCCAACTGTCCGTAAATGTTCTTTTAACACTGCATCTAATTTCCTATTTTGTGCCCCAACCACGGTATAAGGAGAGCCTGTATCTACTTTGACCTCAATATCGGAATTGATTCCAAATAACTCGAAGGAAATTGTAGTATAATAATATGCCCGCAAATAACTACGGTTTTTCCTTGGGTTTCCAGTATTGACAAGTTCTGTCTGCTTTTGTATCTGTGTGTCTTTGCCTCCTTGCATAGTTACAGTTCCTCCCTACGGTACAAGGTATCTATGCTATCCACCTCTTCATGGAAATCACAGACATCAATGGTAGAGTCAGCATGGCCTTCCCGCGCAATTCTGCTGTATTTGTCAATTTTCGAAGGTTCAAATATAATATAATAGATTTTTGCTATCGCGGTATTTACTCCATTTTCCCGGTTCCATCTGATTCTCTGGGAACGCAATAGGGCAGCATCCATCAAATCATGCTTCAACTTATCCGCATTTATCTCTTGCTCTGTATTCAGGACTTTATATACAGTCGGCTCTATCTCCGCAATTTGCAGCCCATACGACTTTATAACTTCTAATTTTCCTCCTATTTCCATTTACAGCCCATCCCCTTTCCCTTTATCGCTTTCCAAAACCCATCTGCCCATGCTGTGCTCGGCGCCCTTTCACTTCATCACCTGCAAAGCCCCCGGCAGGCACTCATACTTAAGGCGCACCAAGTCGCCCAAGTCCTCCCCGTCCGTGTGGCCGGCCATGGGCTCCTGCAGCCAAAGTTCACAGGAGCTGCACTCCTTAAGCCCAATCCCGGAAAACCTTACATGTTTCCCTTTTACCAGCGCAACCAGCGCACATAGGGCCTTAAGCTTTTTCATCCCATGGATATAGCAGATGGACAGCTTCCCGTCGTGGTCCGAGGCCAACGGCGCCATGGGCAGGCCGCCGCCTTCGTATTTCTGGTTCATCACTGCCATGCACATTAAGCCGTGCACCCGCTGCCTTCCTCCATCCCCAAACTGGACGCTTGCCCGGACCTCTGGCAGTTCTGCCAAGGTCAGCAAGGTCTGGGCAAAATAGGACAGCCTGCCCAAATGCAGCTTATTTAAAAACACCTTCATCCCTGCGGCATTGACGCACCTGCATACCATAGCATCCATCCCAATGCCGGAGCTAATGTTAAAATAGGCGCTCTTTTCCAGCTTCCGCCCCCAAGACACTTTCCCTACATCCATGGCATAGAGTTCCTTGGACGTAAGAATCAGCTTTAGGGCAGCCAGCGGGTCGCCCGGGAGGCCAAGCCCCCTGCCCAAATCATTGCCGGAACCGATGGGGATATAGCCAAACCGCACCATGTTAAAATCCCGGATTCCATTCACGGCCTCATTGGCCGTCCCATCGCCGCCCACTACCACAAGGGAAATTACCTCCCCCTTGTGCCTTGCGGTCAGCTTTTTTGCCAGTTCCCCTGCATGGCCTTGGTATTTCGTAAGCCATGCCCGGTAAGGGACGCCCTGCCGCTTCAGTTCCGTTTCCAGCCTGCGCCAAGCTTTCCTGCCTTTCCCAGCCCGAGATGCGCCGTTTACAATAAAATAATACATATTAGCCCTGTTTTTATTTTCCATATTTTATGCCGTAGCGCTTTCCTTGGGCGCCCTTCCATATAGTTCCATCTGCTTGCTGATACGCCGGATTAATTTGCTGTCAATAGCTCCCGGCTCCATGCGCCACATCCAGTTGCAGCCCAGGGTGGAAGGTGTATTCATCCGGCCTTTGCTGCCAAGCCCAAGCAAATCCTGCATTGTCACAACAGCCGTATCGCTGACGCTGGACCAGGCTGCCCGCATCACGCCCCAGTTGTAGCCCTCGTCCGGGCGCAGGTTCAGGTATTCCTTTGCAAAAGCAAGGCAGGGCTTTGGGGCATGCTTTACCCAGCCAAGGATGGTGTCATTGTCATGGGTCCCTGCATAGGCCACGGAATTGGTATTGTAATTATGGGGCAGGTAATCCCCGTCCTCCCTTGTATCAAAGGCAAACTGGAGCACCTTCATGCCCGGGTAGCCGGATTCTGCCAGCATTTCATGGACGGCTTCCGTAAGGAACCCCAAATCCTCCGCAATAATATTCAGCCTGCCCAGCTCTTTTTCAATGGCGCGGAACAAGCCAATGCCGGGGCCTTTGCGCCATTCCCCGTTTTTGGCCGTTTTGTCCCCATAAGGAATTGCATAATAGGACTCAAAGCCACGGAAATGGTCAATCCGCACAACGTCAAAAAGCTTTGACATTTTCGAAAGCCGCTTTGTCCACCAGCGGTAATTGTCCTGCTCCATCACGTCCCAGCGGAACAGTGGGTTCCCCCAGAGCTGCCCATCGTCAGAAAAGGCGTCCGGCGGGCATCCAGCCACGTCAATGGGTTCCAATGCCCCGTTCAGATAGAACTGGGAGGGGGCTGCCCACACATCCGCACTGTCCATAGCCACATAAATGGGCACATCCCCGATGATGCGGATCCCATGCCCATTGGCATAAGATTTCAGTTCCTCCCACTGCTGGTAAAAGAGGTACTGGAGCATTTTCCAAAAGCTGATTTCTTCCGCCAAATCCTCTTTTACCCTTGCCATCGCATCAGGCCTGCGCTCCTTTAATTCCTGCTCCCATTCCATCCATGCTTTCCCTTCATGGGTATCCTTCAAAGCCATAAACAGGGCGTAGTCCTCCAACCAATCTTCCTGTTCCCTGCAAAACTCCCAGTAGCTTTCCGGGATTTTTTTCTGGAACCTTGCAAATGCTTTATGTAACAGGGGATAACGGTTCTGGTAAAGAACCCCGTAATCCACCTCCGCAGGGTTTTTCCCCCAGTGGCAGGCCTGGCACTCCTTCTTTGTCAGGAGCCTTTCACTGCAAAGCTTCTCCAAATCAATAAAATACGGGTTCCCCGCAAAGCTGGAAAAGGACTGGTAGGGGGAATCCCCATAGCTGGTAGGGCAGATTGGCAGCACCTGCCAATAACTCTGTTTTGCCTTTACCAGAAAATCTACAAATTTCCGTGCCTCTTTCCCCATGGTCCCAATCCCGTAAGGGGAAGGCAGGGAAGAAATATGCATTAAAACTCCGCTGCTGCGCATAATTGTTACCTCCTATAGAGCACCCTTTAGCCGGGAACTGGCTTCTGGCTGCCAATTCCCGGCTAAAGGGTGCATCTTACTTTATTTTTTCGCTGTGCTTAGCCGTGTGTTCTCCAGCACAGCCAAGCGCATTTGCTTGCTGCTTACCTTCTGCATGCTGGCTGTTCCCTCAGTTTCCAGCCAACGGCGTTATTTATACGCAAGAGCATACTCATTTGGCCCGCGGGCAGATCCTCTTTACACTTTCCCCCTGCACCAGATGGAATGGCACGATTTCATGCATTGGCGCAACGTTCCAGTCAATATTCTGCAATAATATTTCCACGCTCCGCTCCGCAAGGACACGGTACTGCTGCTGTATGGTCGTAAGTTTCGGGTTATAATATTCCGCCATGGTGATCCCGTCGAAGCCCATCACGGAAATATCCTCCGGCACCCGCCTGCCGTTATCAATAATGGCACGGATTGCCCCGATTGCCGTCACATCGCTCATGGCAAAGACTGCCGTAATGTCCCCTGCTTTTTCCAGCAGGCGTTCCATGGCACGATAGGCGCTTTCATACGAAAAGTTGGATTTCTCATAATACTTCCGCTCCTGAAAGGGAATCTGGTGCTTCCCAAAGCTTTTCCTGCACCCCAAAAACCTCTGTTTACTGGTGTGGGACAGCGTAAAATCGCCCCCCAGTATGCCAATCTTTTCATGCCCCTGCCCAACCAGATAGTCAATGGCATACTCTGCCGCAGCTTCATCGTCGGTAGCCACACTGGACAAGTTCTCAAACCCCAGCGCCGCCCCCTGGTTCGTCACCAGGACACATGGGACATTCACTTTCTGGAAAGACTGTGCAAAAAAGCTAGGATTGCCCCCAAGGAACAGCATCCCCAAGGGCTTGTGCTCCCGGCAGACAACCACAGCTTCTTCCACTTCATTGTCATCTTCATCAAGGTAATTAATGCTCACAGTATACCGCGTGGCCTCTACCCTCTTTTGTATGGCCTCCACAATACTGGCAAAGAGCATGTTGGACGTGCCCTTTACCAGTACTGCGATATTCTTGCTGCTGTTCTGCTTTAAATGTTTGGCATTGTTATTGGGCACAAAATGACGTGCTGCTACGATTTCCGTAATCCTTTTCTTTGCCTCCGGGCTCACATCCCTGCGGTTGTTAAGCACCCGGGACACAGTGCTCACAGAATAACCGGATTCCTTTGCAATATCTTTAATCGTCAACATATCATTTCCCCTGTTCCTGAAATCTAACCTTTTACAGCGCCTGCCACCACGCCTTCAATGATATGCTTCTGGCAAGCCATGTAAAATGCAATAATTGGAATAATTGCCAGCACCAGCATTGCCATCATGGCGCCCATGTCCACAGAGCCGTACCCGCCCTTTAAATACTGGATGGCGATGGGGATAGTCTTCCAGCGCTTCACGTCCAATACCAGATACGGCAGCAGGTAGTCGTTCCAAATCCACATGGCCTGAAGGATCGCCACGGTAATGCAGGTAGGCTTTAAGATCGGGAATACAATCTGGAAAAACGTCTGGATTGGCGTGCACCCGTCAATCATGGCCGCCTCCTCAATTTCCAGCGGTATGCTCCGCACAAACCCGCAGAACATAAATACCGCAAGCCCGGCCCCAAATCCCAAATATACTAATATAATACCAACTGGGCTGGATAAATGCAACATATTTGCTAATTTTGATAAGGTAAACATTACCATCTGGAAAGGCACAATCATGGAAAACAGGCACAGGTAGTACATCCCGGAAGAAAACTTTGATTTTACCCGGGAAATATACCATGCGCACATGGAAGTGCACAAAATAATTGCCGCCACGGAAAATACCGTAATGAACAATGAGTTTTTAAACGCGTCAAAGAAATGGATTTTCTCCATGCCGTTGATATAGTTATCCCATTTTACAAACATTTTGTCTGTGGGAAGCTCAAAAGGCTTCCGGCTGATGTATACCTTCTTTTTAAAAGAATTAATCAGCACAAGGATAATAGGGAATACCCATGCAACAGAAAGTAAGCCGAAGAATATTGTATATACCCAACCGTGTTTTGCTTTTCTTACACCCATTACTGCTGTACCTCCTTACTCCTTGTCAAATAATTCTGGCCTATGGCAATCAGCGCCACTAAGATAAAGAATACCACAGCCTTCGCCTGCCCAACGCCTTCAAACCCGGACCGCCCATAGAAGGTATTGAAAATATTCAGGGCTAAAAGCTCGGACATGTTGGAGGGCTCCCCATTTGTCAGCGCTAAGTTCTGGTCGAACAGCTTAAAGCCATTGGTCAATGTCAGGAACGTGCAGATGGTGATGGAAGGCATGACCATAGGGATTGTCACGTTCTTTAAAATCTGCCCCGAAGTCGCCCCGTCAATCTTAGCTGCCTCAATCAGCTCACCCGGGATATTCTGGATGCCGGAAATGTAAATAATCATCATGTACCCAATCTGCTGCCAGCACATCAGGATAACCAGCCCCCAGAACCCATATGCGGAATTGTAAGTCAGCGTTTTCTGGAAATGGGCCAAAATGCCGTTTAAAAGTAACTGCCAAATATATCCCAAAACGATACCGCCAATCAGGTTCGGCATAAAGAACACCGTCCTGAAAATGTTGGTTCCCTTGATTCCTTTTGTCAGGAGCATTGCCACGGTAAATGCCAGCACATTAATCAGCAGTACCGACACAACGGTAAATATGGCCGTATACCAGAGCGCATGCCCAAATGTTTTGTCCGTGAAGATTTTAAAATAATTGCTGATGCCCACGAATTTTGCATCGGTTACTGTCGTAAATTTACAAAATGACAAATAAATGCCCATAAAAAACGGAATAATAAATCCAATTGTAAATGCCACTAACGTCGGAAGGGCAAAAATTGGAAAATATTTTTTTAGTGATTTTTGCATAAATTACCTCCCATATTTTTAAAATGGGGGTGGCGAACCACCCCCGCGTTCCATCCTTTTGGAACCGATTTATTCACTGACTGCCTGTACCTCTGCTGCCCATCCGTCAACAAATGCTGTTTTTACTGCATCCCATTCGCCAGTGCCCTGTGCATACTCAAGCAATGCGCTGCCTACGCCGTTCTTCCAGTTTTCAGAAGGCATTGTGGTGAAGCACCATGCAATGGTCTTGTGGCCTGCGTCGATGTCCTCCTGGGAAGCCGCTACCAATGGGTTTGCCGGCTGGTATTCATCTGTAAAGGTTGTGAACGGGGTTACGAATCCCATGTCGTCACGGAAGGATGTACGGCCTTCGTCAGAAGTGATTACCCATTCCAAAAATGCCAGTGTCGCATCAATATCTTCCTGGGAAGCGTTTTTATTTACGCACCAGTAGTTCTCAGAACCAGTGCAGAGCCCCTGGTTTTCTTCCCCTTCTGCCCCAATGTAAATCGGCATCATGCCAAGGTCTTCGTCTGCTACTTCGTTGTCTTTGATGTCATTGTAAGCCCATGTGCCGTTCTGGTAAAATACTGCTTCGCCCATTGCAAATTCTGCTGCTGCATCTTCGCCGGTGGAGCTGGAAAGCATGGTAGGCTCAACCGTAGAGTCTGTGATGTACAAATCCCACATATTTTTGTAATTGTCTAAATAAGTCCCTTTGATGGCGTCGGTGCTATCAATGCCGTCTGCCTGGTATTCATAATAAATCGGAAGGTTTGCCAGGTGTGTCTTGAACCTCCAGTCAGAAGAAGAATCCATGCCTGCGGAAGTAAACGCGCCTACAATCCCAAGGTCATCTTTCTTCGCCTGGATGTCGTCTGCTACCTCTTTTAATTTTGCAAAGCTGTTGATTTCAGAAGCATCCTTAATCTTAGCCCCGTCCAATGCGCAGTAGTCGGATAAGAGTTTCTTATTGTAAATCAGGCCATATGTTTCAATTACATATGCAACGCCCTGCACCTCGCCGGAATCAGCGATAAGGGCGAAATCATCGCTCTTTAAGTTCTTGTAAACTGCGCTGTCCTTTAAGTCATAGCAGTAATCTTTCCAGGAAGCAAGGCCAACCGGGCCGTTTACCTGGAATAACGTGGGTGCTTCTTCCTTTGCCATCTCAGATTTCAAGGTGGATTCATATGTACCAGAAGCTGCTGTTTCTACCACTACAGGCACGCCGGTCTGTTCGGTATAAGTTTCAGCCAATGCTTTCCAGTCGTCTGCCTGCTCCGGCTTGAAGTTCAGGTAGTAAACGGAACCTTCCCCGCTGGCAGCCTGGTTCCCATCAGCGCTTCCATCCTTGCTGTCATCTGCGCCTTCTTCCTCGCCAGTGTTTGCATCCTCTGCCTGGTCCCCTTTGTCTGCCGCATTGCTGCCGCCATTGTCCGTGCCGCATCCTGCCGCCATTGCTGCCACCATTGCTGCCGCTAACATCAATGATACGAATTTCTTTTTCATGTTGCATCCTCCTATTTCACATAAAATTTTACCTTTCGAAAACGTCCCTTTGGCTCTGCCTGGAAACTGTTCCGGTAACAGTTCCGGTATCTTTCCCGGTAACGTTTTCAACTGATGAAGCAAGTATAAACCTATTTCCACAAAAATGCAATATCGTTTTGCAATTTTGTTGTTATTTTGTAGATTATATACAGTTTGCCATTACTGATTTTAGTGGATTTCTACAATGAATTTTGTCAGAATTCCCAGATAAAGGGGGCAAGACGCTTAGTTCCAGGATCTGCCGCAGGATATTCCATCCGGGAAGGGGGCGGCTGGCGGCCCAGCGCCCCCTTTTGATAACCTAATCTTAATAGTACACTACCCCATACTGGGCATAGAAATTCATACAGTACTCTAACAGTCCCATCCCTGCTGCAAAGCAAGTCAGCAAAAACACAAGGAACACTGCGCCTTTGTCGTATTTCAGGATTTCTTCCCTGCCTTCTTCCCGGTTCCGGTTAGCGGCAACCATCTCGCTGCCCAGGGCGATTAAGACAAGGGGCCACAGCTTCATAATCGTCCTCAGGGACAGGGGCGGGTAAAACATATGCACCAGAAACAGGATTCCAAACATTATCATCAGTATTCCGCATGTTACGCTCCCAATTCTTTTCTCTCTCATTTCCCCAGCTCCTCCAGCTCTTCTTTTTCTTCCAGTTCCCGCTTCTTACCCCGGATTAAATACATGCCGCCCAAAATCAAAAGCAGGCTGACGCTTACCCTTGGGACAGAATCCACAATGTTCCAGTAAACCTGGCCTGGCAGCAGCCACCGCAAGTAGTCCATGATATAGTTCCAAAGCATGGCTGCCCCGGCTAAAATCAATGCCGCTGCCAGCAGGTTGCTCTGCCTTTTGTTCCACTGCCCCTCAGGGAACATTTTGCCCATATGGAACAGGTAATCATCTTCCACCTCATAAAATTCCTCGTCGGACAGCCCCCGTAAGTTATGCACGTTGAAAAAACTGTAGCACCACAGAATCGGCAGGATAAAAAGCACCGCCCCGAAGTTTAAAAACACAGCCAGGAAAATCAGCATCCAGAATACCGACATAATGCTGACCCCCTGCTTCATAAACCCCATATACATTTCCCCTGCCCCTGGCACAAAGGAAAAGCATAAGGTTAAAAATCCATTTTTCTTTTTTGTCATCTTGTTACCTCCTGTTTTTTAATTTTCAGAACTGTCCATCTCTATGCGGAACAGGCCGTTGCTGAATTCATTTAAGAGCCCTGTAATATCTTTGCTCCCCTGACGCAGCCTGCTGATAAGGTTCCCTTCCGCCCCCTGCCCCTTTTGCTCCTCCTGTACTGCCTGCTGGTTCCCAGGGGGGGCCTGCGGCTGCTGTGGCTGCCCAAATCCCATGTTCTGGATGTCAGCCGTGACTGTCAGCAGGAAAACAGAAGCCGCCACCGCCAGCCCTACCTTGAGGCTGTAGACCATAAGCTGCACCTGCTTGGAGGTTTCCTTTATCTTTACGGCGGCCTGGACGTCCAGTTGCCGGGTCCTGCTTATGATTTCTTCCTTTAGGTACTTGGGCGGTTCCATCAATGGCGTCCCCTTCCCCAAACTACCGTTGGGAGCCTGCCCTAAAGCAAGCCCTTCCTCATCCAGGAACCCTTCTTCCATCCAGTTGGCAAACTGCCCTGCGCAGAAAGTGCAGGCGCCGATATGGGTAAAAAAATCTGTTTCTTCCGGCGTTCCCAACTTCCCTTCCTGCCAGTCGCAGAATAAGTCCCTGCTGATATGCGCAGGTTTCTGTGCTTCCATTTGGATGTTCCCTTCCGCCTGTTCTTTTTTTTCTCTAATCTTTATCATCCGGCCGCCCTCCCTTCCATTATTTTCCGGATCATTGCCTTTGCCCGGTAAATCTGGGTCTGGACTGTCTTGATCCCCTTGTTGGTTTCTTCAGCAATTTCTTTCGCCGTTTTCTCCTGGAAAAAGTGCTCTGTGGCAACTTCTTTATAAGGGCTTTTCAGGCTTTGGCAGACAGTGTAGACATATTCTTTGGATTCCTGCCTGATGTATGCTTCTTCCGGGCTTCCCTTTTCATCCTTTAGGTCCGCAAAGTACGCGTCCTCCTTCGGCTCGGTGCGCCGCTTGGCGCTTTTCAGGAAATCCAGCCCTTTGTTCGTTGCAATCTTGCAAATCCATGCCTTTTCATAATCCTTTTGGAAAGTGGCAAGATTCTTGTAAACAGATAAAAAAGTTTCCTGTGCTAAATCTTCTGCGTCAAACTGGTTGCCTGTCATTTTAAAGCATATGGAATATACCAATCTTCCATATGTATCCAACAGATAACCGAAATATGCTTCTTTATCGATTTTATCCGCCTCCTTCCCTTTCTCCACTGTCTGTCATTTACTATAACGAAGGGATAGGGGAAGTATCTTCAATTTTTTCAAAAATTTTTCCCGCCATCCTTTAAATTTACCACAGGGAATGAAACCTGCATTTCAAACCCCTGCCCCTTCTTAGAATCTGCATCCAAAGTTATGTTTAATTCCTTTGCAATTCCTTTTGCAAGGTACAGCCCCATCCCGGTGGCCTTTTTCCGCCCTTCCCCGGAGCTTCCAGTAAAGCCTTTTTCAAAAATATAGGGCAGGTCGCAGCCTGCCGCCCCAATGCCGTTATCCCGTATGCTTACGACTGTCCGGCCTTCTTTTTGGAAGGATTCTGCCCAAAGCTCCGGATCCTTCCCGCAATATTTTATGGAATTGCTGACGATTTGCCCAAACAGAAAGGAAAGGCCCCTCCGGTCAGAATACACGGTGCCTTCCAGCCCATGAAGATGGACCTGGAACCGCTTTTCTTCCAGCAGGGGCTTATAATCCTCCAGTACCTCCTCCATGCACAGGCAGAGATGGACTGGCTCAAACAGGTAATCCTTCCGCGTACCCTTTAGCCGCGCGTAAAACAGCATCTGCCCTATGGATTCCTGTATGCGGTTCCGGGCATAATCCAGCTTAAAGGCCACGGCCTGGGGCAGCTCCTCCCTGCGGTTGTCAAGGAGCAGCGTCAATAAAGAAAGGGGCGTTTTTGTTTCATGGGCCCAGGATTCCACATATTCCTCATAGTCGCTTAGCTGCACCTGCAGCCTTGCATACGCAGCCTGATTGTCCCGCAGCTTCCTGCCCAGGAGGGAAATATATTCCCGCTGCGCCATGCCAAGGGTTTTCAGCAAGGCTTCTTCGTGGTATTCATCCGGGTCAGAAAGGAATTCCAAAAAAGCCTGCTCCCGCTTCCCTTCCAGACGGGACAGCCCAAGGCACACCATCAGGAACAGGAGGGCCGTAGCAAGCAGGGCTGCCGCCAGCAGCGCATAAAAGGCCTGCACGTCGGCCAGCCACAGGAGTAATGCCCCAAATGCATCCACCCCAAACAGGAGCAGGAGCCATGGGGCATACTGCATGGTATGCTTCACAAAATTCTTTATGCCGTATTCCATAAAAATAATCCATCCCTTTCATTTAAACAGCCCTTTGCCACGCAGATATCCCTTAGCCCTGCCCTGGTTCCGGGACCAGCCGGTAACCCACCCCGCGGACCGGGACAACCTGCAGGCGCATGTTAAGGTTCGCCATTGTTTTTTTCAGCCTTGTCAGGTTGACTTGGAGGGCATTTTCATCAATATATTCCATAGTGCCCCAAATCGCCATGTACAGTTCTTCCTTGGGGACGGCCTCCTCCCCATGGGTTAAAAATACCTCCAGGATTTTCCCCTGGTTTTTTGGGAGAATGGCGGAATTGCCATGGATATACAGCGTATAGGTCTGCCGGTCCAGCAGGAACCCCGGCCCTTCCATCAAATTCTGCCGCCCTTCATACCGTTTCAGCACGTTTGCCACACGGGCTAACAGCCGCTCCTTCCTGCATGGCTTTGTCAGGTATTCATCCGCCCCCAAGTCCAATGCATGGAGTTCGTCCCGTAACTGGTCCCGGGAGGTAAGGACAAGGACCGGGACTGCGCTTTTTTGCTTTAATTCCCGGCAAACCTGAAACCCGCTGGCTCCCGGCAGGTTTAAGTCCAGCAGGGCCAAATCAGGGGAAAGCCCCAGCACCTGCCCTGCCACATCCTCAAAATCGCTGATCCCATCCGCCTGATAGCCAGCCTTATGCAACAGGTCCAATAATTCTTCCCGCATAAAAATTTCATCTTCCACTACTGCAATCCGTTTCATGGGCTCTCCCCTTCTCCTATTCTTCCCGCTCCGGTACCATCAATGCCAGAAGGTAACGGTCGCTGGATCGTTTTACTGCTGTAATATAACAGAACTCTGCCACGCACAGCGCCAAAACCATGGCGGCAGAAACAGCCATCATCCCAGGCAAATCCGTTTTTGCGCCGGAAGGCAGGATTCCCGTAAACAGCGCCCGCACCCCAAACAGGCTGCCAAAGGCTGCCATCCCGGCAGGAATCCCAAAATACCAATTTATCTGTGCCCTGGCAGACTTGCGCAGGCCTGCATACGCAGCCCCCAGATGGATCAATGCCCGGTAGCGGCGGCCTGATTTCTGCTGGCTGATTAAAAACTGCACGCCGATAATGGTATTCGCTACAATCAGGAAAATAATTGCCAGATAAATTGTAATATAGCTGGAAGCTACCATATAAAACAATTGCCGTCCCATATTCTGCAGGTAGCTTTCATAGGGCAGGCCTGTGCTGTCCAGCTTTTGGTTCATGTCTGAGAACAGAGCCATAAGGCTGGCATGTTCCACTGTGCTTTTGTCCAGCACCCCATTCAGGTAGCTCCCATATTCTCCCTGTGTGCAGGAACCGAACAATTCCTCTGGGAGAATCAGCGCAAAATTCAGGGTAATGGAACGGTCTGTAACCAAATTGACCGTCTGCACCGGCCCTGTCAGGTACAGTTCTTCCCCGCCCAGCAGGGCTTTGGGCCTTGCCTCTAGGACACGGCCCAAAAGTTCTTCCGCCCCGCCAACCGAAGCGTACTCCCGGTCCATGTAAACGGCGGCTTCCCCTGCCCCTAATTCCAGCTTTTCCAAGCCTGCGGCCTCCAAAAGCTGGTTATAGCTGCCCAGGGAAACCACATATGGATAGGTGGTGTAGGAAAGGTTATTCAAAAGCATATCCCGGGCCCTGGAAGGTTCCATCTCCCGCAGGGCAGACATGGCAGATTCCATTTGGAACGCATTTCCCGTATCCTCCGACGTGCCGATATGCCCTATTTTCATCTCAAATAAATTGGAAAAATATCCTTCCAGCCCGTGTTCTGCCAGCGTCTGCCGGATGGCTGCCGTCTTGTCATTTTCCCCAGATCCCTGCCCTTTCGCTCCCGCATCTTCACGTTCCCCAAGCGGCTGCCCGGCGGGCCCTTCATCCTCTGTCCCATGAAAGGTATAATCCAGCACATGCTGCCCGCTGTCCCCATAGTGCCTGGAAATTGACACCCCTGCCCCAAAGCAGCACAGGGCAGCTAACATCAGCAGGGAACAGGACGCAAGGGCGCCGGAGCGGCGGATCACGTTTTCCTGTATCTGGCGGAAATTAAATACATGGAGCCTCCGGTTACTGTTCCCAAGCCTTGCGGCAAGGCCAAGGGGAAGCCGCAGGCCCCAGAAAAACAGGAAGGTCCCAAAAACCCCAAGGATCAGGGCCAGTCCCATTCTTTTTATGCCGTCCCATGCATCCCCGCGGATTGCCATGGCGTAAGCTGCGGCAAGGCAGGCTGCGCCAACCAAAACCGCGCCCCCATATGCCGCCGGGTGCATCTGTTTTCTTGCCCCTTCCGGGGTTTCGGTAAGGAGGGAACCAATTTCCTGCCTGCTGATCTTCCCGCTAAGGATAAGGAACGCTGCAAGTTTTACCAAAAGGAACCCAACTGCCGTCCACAGGGCGGCATCCAGTGAAAATGACAGCCGGTGCCCCACAATCCCAAGGCCTACCAGCCGGGCTGTAACCAGGCTTACCAGCTCCGCCAGCAGCGCCGCCGCCGGCAGCCCAAGAAGCAGGGAAATTACGCTGCCCCGGAAATCCTCTGCCAGCAGCATGGCAAACAGCCTTGTGCGGCGCATCCCCAGCATCAGGTAAACGCCAAACTCGTGCCTGCGCCGTTCCAACTGGAACTTGCTGGCATAGTAAATCAGGAAAAACAAAATAATAAGCGCCATGGCGTAAAAAGCAGGTATCAATGCCAGCAGCTTATTTACCGCATCGCTTTCCATCTTGGACAGGAACACCATAACGTCCTGCTGGGACAGGGAAAGGACCAAATAAAATGCCAGGATGGAAATCAATAAGGAACTGAAAAACAGGCCGTTTTCTTTCCGGCTCCTTTTGCTGTTTTGGGAAACCAATTTAAAGAACATTTGCACTGCCACCCCCTAACTGCGCCATTACCTTTAAGATACGCCCATAAAATTCCTGCTGGGACTCAAAAGGGACCTCCCTCCGGAGCTCATGGAAGATTATGCCATCCTGAATAAACAGGATGCGCCTGCAGTAACTGGCTGCATTGGAATCATGCGTCACCATCAGGATGGTAGCGTCTGTATTCTGGTTCAGCCCCAAAAGCTTTTCCATCAATGCCTTTGCATTTTTAGAGTCCAAAGCCCCGGTTGGCTCATCTGCAAGGATAATGCCCGGGTTTAAAATCAGCGCCCTTGCAGCCGCAACCCGCTGCTTCTGCCCTCCCGACATCTGGGCAGGGAATTTCCCCAAAACCTCCTGCACCTCCAGATAAGAAGCCAGCTGTTCCAGCCGTTTCCTGCTTTCCTGCTCTGCAATGCCATGGAGGGACAGGGGAAGGAGGATATTTTCCCGCCCAGTCAGGTTATCCAAAAGTTCAAAATTCTGGAACAGGTATCCGATTTCCTTTCCCCGGTAACCGGCCAATTCCGCTCCCTTAAGGGACTGTATCTGCCTGCCGTTCATGGAAATTGTGCCGCCGCTGGGCTGTATCACGGCTGCAATGCAGTTTAGCAGCGTGGATTTTCCTGACCCACTGCTCCCCATAATGCCCAAAAACTCCCCGGGCATTACCTGAAAGGTAATTCCATCCAATGCTTTTGTTTTATTTTTGGATTTGCCATAATATTTTTTCAGGGATTCAATTTCAAGAATAGGTTTCATCTCATTGCCTCCTCGTTTTTTCTTTATCATAACACAAGGCAACTCTATAAAACACTTACAGTGAATGAAAGGTTTGGGATGGGCGCACGATTTGAGCTGGGCAGTTCCCGGCGGAACATCCGCCAAATGCATGTGCAGACACAGCTTTTGGCGGATGGCCTGCGGGAATGGATGTTTCAATACGTGCTAAAAGCTGGAAATCAGCTTCTTGCTGATTTCTACCCCTGTAGCCGTAGCTGCCAGACCGCCTTCCCCGGTTTCCCGCAGGGAGCAGGGCAGGGCCATCCCCACCGTGCGCATAGCGTCAATGACCTCATCCGGGGGGATGCGGCTGGTAATCCCTGCCATTGCCATGTCTGCGCTGGTAACGGCATTGACCGCCCCAATTACGTTCCGCTTGACGCAGGGCACTTCCACCAAGCCCGCCACAGGGTCGCAGACCAGGCCCAACAGGCTTTTTAAGGCAATGGCGCTGGCATGGGTGATTTCCTCCGCCCCGCCCCCCATTAAGTAAGCAAGGCCGCCTGCCGCCATTGCGCTGGCGCTGCCGATTTCCGCCTGGCATCCGCCGGTAGCCCCTGCAATAAAAGCACGTTCCGCAATGACTGTCCCAATGCCTGCGGCTGTAAACATGGCTTCTGTCATTTTCTCGTCGGAAACGCCAAAATGCTTCTGGTACGTAAGGAATACGGCTGGCATAACGCCGCAGGACCCTGCGGTGGGGGCTGCCACAATCCGCTTCATGCAGGCGTTGGACTCCCCCATTTTCAGGGCGCGTACCATGACTTCCCCCATAAAGCTGCCGGAAACAGCTTTCCCGGACTTTAAGGCGTCCTCCATTTTCTGCCCGTCATTCCCCACCAGGCCGCTGGCTGATTTCATATTCCCATCATAAGATTCATCCGCCGCACGCATGGTGCTGTACATGTTTTTCATGGCTGCAAAGGATTCTTCCTCCGTTACCATGCGCTCCGACATGTCATCCTCTAAGATAATGCGGAAAAAAGGTTTGTTCTGCCCTGCAGCAGATGTGGCAATATCTTTTAATGACTGAAAACTCATTGTTTTTCCTCCAAGCTTAAATAAGTCACTTTATAGATTCCCTCCAGCTTTTCCAGCCACCGGATGCCCTCCTTCGGGACTTCCTTGTCGCATTCCACCACAAGGACGGCGCTCCCGCCACGCTTGTCCCGGTAAAGCTGCATCGTTGCTATATTCACTGATTTATGGGACAGCATGGAAGTGACTTCCGCTACATGCCCCGGCTGGTCCTGGTTTCGGACAATCAGGGTGGGGTAATCCCCGCAGAAATTGGCCTCTAAGCCGTCAATCTCGCAGACCCTGATACGCCCGCCCCCCAGCGACGCCGCAATGACTTCCAGCCGCCTGCCTTTTGCCCCCGTCAGCTTCATCAGCACGGAATTGGGGTGGGCGTCCCGGAGCTCAATCCCTGCAAAGGAATATTCCATGCCCCGCTCCTTAGCCAGCGCAAAGCTGTCCGGAATCCGCCCGTCGTCGGCTGTAAGGCCTAAAAGCCCCGCCACCAGCGCACGGTCTGTCCCATGGCCCTTTCCCGTTGCCAAAAAGGATCCATGGAGGTAAATTTCTGCTTTTGCCACCGGCTCATTCAAAAGCCGCCATCCAATCCGGCCAATCCGCACTGCCCCTGCCGTATGGGAACTGGAAGGGCCTACCATGACCGGCCCTACAATATCAAACAAATTCATTCTGTTCTCCTATTTCGCAAGCAGCTCCTCTGCAAGCGCTTCCATTTCTGGGATAGTTGCTTCTTTCATGGTGGATTTGATGGAAACTATTTTGTCACAGATTGTAATTTCTTTCATCTGCTCCAAAACGCCCTTCATCGTTTTTGCTGCCATTGGCGCCCATGAGCCGTTTTCCATTAAGGCTACGGTGCGCTTCTGGAAATTTTTGCTCTTTAAATGATGGAGGAAATCTTCCATGCATGGGAACATGCCGCCATCGTATGTAGCTGCCGCAAGCACCATCTTATCATAACGGAAAGCATCCTCAATGGCTTCTGCCATATCGTCCCGGGACAGGTCAGCAACTGCCACTTTCTTCGCGCCCTTTGCTTCCAGAATTTCCTTCATCCTAACAGCCGCTTTTTTCGTATTCCCATGGATGGATGCATAGGCTACCAAAACGCCCTCGTCCTCTGGCTGGTAACTGCTCCAGGTTTCATATTTCCCAAGGTAATAGCCTAAATTTTCTTTTAAGATAGGGCCGTGCAGGGGGCAAATCATGGCAATTTCAAGGCCGGCCGCTTTTTTCAGCAGCGCCTGCACCTGTGCGCCGTATTTCCCTACAATGTTGAAATAATACCGCCTTGCTTCACATGCCCAGTCTTCCTCTGCGTCCAGCGCACCGAATTTCCCAAAGCCGTCTGCGGAAAAGAGGATTTTTTCTGATTTCTCATAGGAAACCATAACCTCCGGCCAGTGCACCATAGGCGCCATTACGAATGTCAGCTCATGGCTCCCTAAGTTCAGGGTATCCCCTTCTTTTACCACAAGGGTACGGTCCGTTAAATCCATGTCAAAAAACTGCTGGAGCATGGGGAAGGTCTTGGCATTGCCCACTAACTGCATGTTGGGGTATTTTTCTGCAAGCACTTGTATATTCGCTGCATGGTCCGGTTCCATATGGGAAACCACAAGGTAATCCACCGTGCGGCCTGCCAGCGCCTGTTCCAGATTTTCCAGCCATTCTTCCCTCCGCCTTGCGTCTACGGTATCCATAACGGTTACTTTTTCATCCAAAATCACATAGGAATTATAGCTTACCCCGTTTGGGATCACATATTGGCTTTCAAACAGGTCCAAATCCCTGTCATCTGCCCCGATATACACAATATTATCTGAAATTGTTACGTCTTTCATCCGAAATTTCCTCCTAAACTACTATTTACTTACCGGACAGGTATTCGTCAATCCCTTTTGCAGCCGCTTTCCCTGCGCCCATGGCAAGGATCACCGTTGCCGCGCCTGTCACTGCGTCGCCCCCTGCAAATACGCCTGGTTTGCTGGTTGCGCCGTTTTCTTCCTCTGCCACAATACATTTCCTGCGGTTAACCTCCAGCCCTTTGGTGGTGGAGGAAATCAGCGGGTTCGGGGAAGTCCCCAGGGACATGATAACGGTATCCAGCTCTAAGTCAAATTCAGAGCCAGGGACTTCCACAGGGCTGCGCCTGCCTGATTCATCTGGCTCGCCCAGCTCCATGCGGATGCATGTCATGCCTTTAACCCAGCCGTTTTCATCCACTAAAATTTCCGTGGGGTTTGTAAGCAAGTCGAAAATAATGCCTTCCTCCTTGGCATGGTGCACTTCCTCCACACGTGCCGGAAGCTCTGCTTCGCTCCTTCTGTATACCACATGGACCTCAGCCCCAAGCCGGAGGGCTGTCCTTGCGGCGTCCATAGCCACGTTCCCGCCGCCTACTACCGCAACCTTTTTCCCACGCATGATGGGGGTGTCATATTCTTCCTGGAATGCTTTCATCAGGTTATTCCTTGTGAGGAATTCATTCGCGGAAAATACCCCGTTGGCCTGTTCGCCGGGAATCCCCATAAACCTTGGGAGCCCTGCCCCGGAGCCGATAAATACCGCTTCAAAGCCTTCCTCCTCCATCAGCCCGTCAATGGTCCCTGCCTTCCCGATTACCACATTTGTTTCAATTTTTACCCCAAGGGATTTTACATTTTCAATTTCCTTTGCCACTACCTCGCTCTTTGGCAGACGGAATTCCGGGATGCCGTAAATCAATACGCCGCCCGGTTCATGGAGGGCTTCAAAAATTGTCACGTCATAGCCCATTTTTGCCAAATCCCCGGCGCAGGTAAGGCCTGCAGGGCCGGAACCGATCACCGCCACCTTGTGGCCATTTTTTTCCGCTGCCGGCTGGGGCTTAATCTGGTGTTCCCTTGCCCAGTCTGCGGCAAACCGTTCCAGCTTGCCAATGGAAACAGGCTCGCCCTTGATGCCGCGGATGCATTTCCCTTCGCACTGGCTTTCCTGCGGGCAGACACGGCCGCAGACTGCCGGGAGGGCGCTGGACTTGCTTAAGGTCTGGTAAGCATCTTCGAATTTCCCTTCTTTTATCTGGCAGACAAACCCCGGGATGTCAATGGCTACCGGGCAGCCCTTGACGCACTGGGCGTTCTTGCAGTTTAAGCACCGCCCTGCCTCCTCCATGGCTTCTTCCTTGTTATAGCCAAGGCATACTTCCTCAAAATTCCTGGCGCGTACCTGTGGCTCCTGTTCCCTTACCGGGACTTTTTTCATTACATCCATTATTTGTCACCTCCGCACTGTCCGCATCCGCCGTGGTGGGTATCCCCCTCGGTTAGCTTTAACATGCTTCTTCCTTCTTCTGTCTTATACATCTGCTGGCGTTTCATGGCCTGGTCGAAGTCTACCAGATGGCCGTCAAATTCCGGGCCGTCCACGCAGGCAAATTTCACCTTGTCCCCTACCGTTACCCGGCATGCGCCGCACATCCCGGTCCCGTCCACCATAATGGGGTTTAAGGAAACAATGGTTGGGATATTTAATTTTTTCGTAAGGAGGCAGACGAATTTCATCATAACCATAGGGCCAATTGCAATGCACAAATCATATGTATTCCCGTTGTTTACAAGCTCCTCTAACTGGTTGGTGCCCATCCCATGGAACCCGTAGCTGCCGTCGTCGGTAGTCACGTAAAGGTTCCCTGCCACTTCCTTCATTTCTTCCTCCAGGATCAGCAAGTCCTTTGTCTTAGAGCCCATAATCACGTCGCAGCTTACTCCCTGCCCATGGAGCCATTTTACCTGCGGGTACACAGGGGCGGTCCCTACGCCGCCGGCAATAAATACGATTTTTTTCTGTTTCAGTTCTTCGATGGGCGTTTCCGTCAGCTCCGATGCGCAGCCCAGGGGGCCTACGAAATCCTGGAACGCGTCCCCTTCCTCCAGGGACTCCATCCGCTGGGTGGATGCGCCTACGGTCTGGAATACAATGGTGATAGTCCCTGCTTCTTTGTCATAGTCGCAGACAGTAAGGGGAATCCGTTCCCCCTCCTCATCCATTTTCACAATTACAAACTGCCCGGGCAGGCAGGACTTTGCCACCCGGGGGGCTTTTACGTCCATAAGAAAAATCTTGTCTGCCAGCTTTTTCTTTTTTACGATTGGGTACATGTTTTTACCTCCGATTGTTTCATCTTTCAGGTATTTGGGAAATTGTGGTTTTCCTGTTTTCCTTTTTAGTTGCTATCCGTACTTAATTCTAATATACTTCCTATGAAATTTCAATTACTTTGTGCGTTTCCTTAACCTGTTACATGGATACTACCACCGCGCCTGCCAAAATCAGCGCCACCCCAAGCATTTTCCTTCCTGTAATCTTTTCTTTCAGGACAAAATAAGACAGGGCCATTGTCCAGATATAAGTCAGGGAAGTCAGCGGCAGTACCACGGAGTATTCCAGGAACTTCAAAATATAAATATTCAAAACTGCCGCCAGCAGATAAAGCATCCCCCCAAGATAAAAGTTCACATTCTGCATCAGCGCCAAAACCCCCTCGGAGCCGGAGGCCTTTTTCAAAAACAGGGATGCCGTCGCCCCAAGGAACGTCATCACAAAAAGCACTGCAATATAAAATATCATTCCCCGTCACCTCCTGCAATCAGGATTACCCCTGCAATAATGATAAGCACCCCTGTGCATTTTAAGAGGGTGATTTCCTCTTTCAGCACCAGCGCGGCCAGAAGGATGCTCAGCACATAATTTAAGCTGAGCATAGGCTGGAGGACGGACAGCTTCCCAAAGCGGTAGGCAAGTATCATAACCATCGCCCCGACCCCGTAAAAGGCAAACCCAGCCAGCAGCACAAGGATCCCTTCTTCGGCCGACAGTTTCCATAGAAGCTGGCCGATGCAGACGCAGACGGAGGAAACCAGCATTAGCAGGATTCCTTTTTTGTTTTTTTGAAATGAGTCTATCATATGTTTTCCTTTCTTTTCCCCTTTAATCCCCATCTAAAATGCACATCCTGATGGCTTGGGCGTTCCCTTCTGCTGCAAAGGATGCAGCATTGATTTTTTCAGAGTACCAGTAATAATCGCTGCTGACGCGGAACAGGTAGCTGTGCTGCCCTTCCTTAAGGGTGAACGTGTATTTATATTTTTCTGCAAACTTCCCTTTTTCCAGTACGCCCAGCTTCAGTTCCGCTTCGCCGCACCCAGTTTCCGTTTCCAGCCCTCCGCCATCATATCTTGCTTCTAACAGCAGGTAATTCCCATCCTTGCCCGGCCGGAACCCATCCCGGCTGAACGTATAGGCCACCCCGGTTTCCTCCAATTGGGCTGCCACAGGGTTTTCCATTGCTTTTTCCCGGTCCGCGCTGGCCCACAGCTCCGGCAGGCAGCCAACCGAACAGTTATGGGAAAAGCCCTGATAGGAAACTTCTGAAGCTTCCCCGCCAAGGGCATTTGGCCCGTCATAGCCATAGCCCGCCAGTTCAAATGGGTACTGCAATTCCTTGGCCTTGCCTTCCAGCTCGCCATACCGGCCAGACAGACACCATATGGCAAAAGAATCTTTATACCTGCACAGAGGGACATAATTCTGGTAAATATATTCCGCCGCCTTATAATAACAGAATTCATTGGTAAGCCCCTCCAGATGGCAGCCCCCCGAAACAGGCATCAGCACCAGCGGAACTCCTTCCACTTCCCTGATAAACTGCTCCTGGGCGTATTCCCCGGAAAGCTGCATTGGCGACTGGGCCGCATATGCAGGGTTCTTTCTCCCAAGCATTGGATACAGAAACGGTTGGTTGGTAAAATCTGCAAAGGTTTCCCCCTCTTTTAGCAGCATATCCATTGCCTGCTGGTAAGGAGCCGCCAATTCCTGCAATTCTGGTTCCCATGAAACCCGCTGGGCAGGCTCCCCTTTTTCCCGCATTTTTTCCCAGTAAGCCGTTGCCCCTGTTTCCGGGATTTTCCATGCGTCCGTAAATTTCCCTGCCGAAATGGCTGCGCTGTCCGCAATGGTTTCTGCCTGGAATATTTCCCCTTGGGCCAGTACATGGCTGCATAAAATAAGCCCCATAAATGCAGGGAGGAAAAGCTTCCGGTTATTCCTCAGGCAGCTAAAAAACATGGCAAGGAACACAAAAGCCGACCAGCCTTCCGCCCCATAGGAACCTCCGCCAAGCCCTTCCGCCAGTGGATGGCTTTCCAGCCCCCTTGAAAAATTCCCAAAGTATGCCGTCCCCAAAAGCAGGAGCAGGAGCCACCGTTCCGCACCTGCCTGTTCCCGGAGTTTTCTGGAAAACACAGTAAACATCAGGCATATCCCTGCTGCAAAGGGGACGAATATGTATACCCAGGCAAACACTTCCTGCCCCACTGCCCCAACGCCTGCATAGCCCCCATTCTGCCCGGGCAGGGCAATCGCAAGGAATTCCCGGAACCTGCCTGCAGGATCTATCCCCTTTGCCAGGCAAAGCCCAGACCACAAAGCAGCACAAGCAGCCGACCAGCCCGCCAAGGTAAGGGCTAAGGGTTTTGCCATAGCCCATTTCCGGTATGCAGCAGCATAGAGCGTGAAGGAAACCCCACATGCCATGCCAAAGGCCATGCCGATATCCAGCCGGTACAAGGCGCACCAGCTAACTGCAAGCCATACTGCCGCAGCCCTCCGGTAGGAGCTTTTTTTCGTATATGCCGCCGCTGCAAGGCATACCAGCATCCCCAGCCCATAGTGGTCCCAATACACCCCAAACGGAACCAGAAGGGCGGCAAACAATGCCGCATTTTCCTCCCATGCATATTTTACCAGATAAAAAAACAAGACGGCAAGCAGCGGCCGCAAATACTCCCCGTAAGGGCTGAAAACAGCGCCTGCTGCATCCTGGTTCAGGATGCCATAGAGAACCCCTTCCCACACCTGCCCTGCCATACTGCTAAACTGTTCTACCAGCGGGATAGAGCCAAAATCCAGGAAACCGCTAATCAGGGCGCTTTGCCCTGCCCCAAGCAGGCTGCCATAAGAACCCTCCAAAGGCACTTGGACGGACAGGCAAGAGCTGCCAAATACCAGCGCGGGGTATGCTGCCCGCTTCCACCACCGCAGGCTCCACCTTTTCTGGTAAGCCTGCATGGAACACACGGCCCAAAGCGCCGCTGCAAAAAGCAGGATTACGCTGTAAAAACTCCGCAAATGCACCACAAAAACTCCATATTGGTTCAGGATATTAATCAGTTCTATATAAAAAGATGTCAAAAAAGGAACCAGGGAGCAAAGGATGGCGCCGCAGGCAAGGAATGCTTTCACCCGTTTGTCCTGGAACTGCTTTTTCCCAATTTTCGCAAGGAAGATGCAGCATATGCACGCCAAAGTCTGTACGCCCACCAGCAATTTCCCACCATGCCACCCAACGCCCAGCAAAATGGCTGCCGGGATACTGGCACAATACCCAGCCATCAAAAGCTGGGCATATTCCTCCGCTAAGATATTTTTCTCCAAATGCAGCAGTAAAAAAGCCGCAGCAGCCATAAGGACCAGCATTATCAGGTTAGTGGAATAGCTAAACGCAGGCAATTCCTCTGACATATCGCCAAAATAAAGAATGCACCGGAACACAAGATGCACATCTGCCAGCACAATAAAATGGTCTGTAAACTCCAGCACCCGCCGCGCTTCCCGCACCCTGTCTTTCTGCAGGACGTCGTTCGCCAAAAGGAAAAAAAGCACAAAGGAAACCGCAAAGAAAAAGAGCCATGTGTGGAAATTATGTACCCTTTTGGATGCGTCCATGCCGGAAAGCACCCCAGCGCCAATTACCCGCCGGAACTCGTCCATCTGGTTCTGGGCGCTGCCTAAAGGGTTCCCAAACAATGCAAAGGAAACGGAAAAATAAACGGCATACCACAGCCCCTGTTTCCGTTCCGATTTTTGGAAAGAGCGGTATAAATCTTCAAATTTCCATACCGCAAAGCCCAGGGCCACTGCCATTAAAACATAGAAAAAAATATTCTGGCAGCTAAAGAACTGCCCAAGCCCCCTTTCCCAAAATATCTGCGCCTTCTTGCCGCCCAATAACAGCGCCAGCAGGAACACGGCCTTGAGAACCCAAACGCCGTATTTCCTGCCTGCTGAAACTGCCCGTTTCATAACTCCACTCCCTTTCTATTTCTGAGTGTCAAAAATTCTTTTCCATAACATCAAAACAATTTGCAAGAATTTCCCGGCCCGCTGCTCCTCATTAACAGACATAAACCACTGCAGACACAAAATTTTTCTCTTTATTCTCCATGTGCTAGAGCGTGTTTGAAAATTGCTTTCTGCAAGATTCCGTCCCAGTTTGCATCAGATTATATGCTGGATTTGGGAGGTGTAGTGGGCTACATTGACGAAATTCAGCATATAATCCGGTGTAAAGTGGGGCGGAAAATTGTGGGAATGAATTTTCAAACACGCTCTAGCACCTCATCCAAATCATAAACCGTTTCTGAACTCATCAATATAGGTTTCATGGAAAATAGGGATTTTTATACTGAAAACCGTATTCATTACGCAAATATTTTCTTGTAAATCTTGTAAAGTTCGCCACATAAGGGAATGCTGCCATAGGCTTGGCTGGACAGTCATTACAATTCCCAAGAGGGAAGCTGCTGCAAAATCCACCTCTTTCTTTTTGGCAGGGAAACTTTGGGAGCCCTTCATAACAGGCAGTATGGGGCGTGAAAGTCACGGACGTCAGAGAGCGGCATCCCTAAAATCTGGTTTGTAGGCGCATACAATGCGTTCAGTATAAACCCTGACTGATCTTGTTTTCCATCCTCCATGCAAATAACATAAGCATCCTGATACCGCTCAATTTTTGCACAAGATTTCATTGCCGTAGATATTGAGCGGGGGTAATGGTAACCTTGATGCACCCGGGCTTGGTTAATATAGGTGGCCCGCCGAAATGGAGTTTTGTCACATTCCAGAACTAGGACATGTTCCCTTTTACCCCCCCCCACGCAAAATAGGGCAGAATACAAACCATATAATCCGGCCCCTATGATAATCTTATCGTATTTTGCAACCATTTTTCTCTCCTGAAATACTTTTGTTTTACCCCAAAAATTCTGTTACTTATCCATTCACAGGGCCCGCCAAATCTATTCCTATACTAAATCAATTTCTGCAAACAATTTTTCAAAAGTAATCTGCAAATTCTGAAAATGTACAATCTTTAAATCTTCTTTATTTTTCTCTGTTACCACTTTCCATAAATAGTACTGTGGCTCCTGTTTTTCATCATAATCAAGATTATAAATCTCTACCTTCCTTTCTTCCCAGTCAACAATCCAATATTCATCAACTTCCTGCTGGCGGTATAATTCCATTTTCTCTCCCCGGTCATATTGTTCCGTTGACGGGCTTAGAACCTCCATGACAAAACGTGGGATGTCAAAAAACGAATTTCCTTTTCTTGCCTTTACCCGGCAATTAATGGATGCATCCGGGATAACTATTTTTTCTTCCCCGTCTTTCGTATTCCATTTATACTGTACATTGTCGGAAAATACATAACATGTGCTCTGGAATAGCTGCTCCCTTATTGCAGAAACAAAATTAACAATAACAGCAGAGTGTTCCGGCCTTGCACCTGCCATGTCTGTTATACGTAAATCTAAACCCATAGTAACACCTTCTTTCTACCAGCATATACCTTATTATAACAGATTCCCCAATTATTTCAATCTGGGAGGATCCTACACCCCAAGCAAAGGCTGTATCATGCCCTATCGGCCCAATGCACTAACAGAAACTGGAAGCCATGGACATCCCACAGCTCCCAGCAAATGCTACTGCCGTTCCACAATCGTGCCTTCCCGGTATGCGCACAGCAGTTTTTCCAAATCCACAATGCTCTCTTTGATTTCCTTGCCCACGTCAGTGTCCGCCACAGTCCTCCTCAAGTTCACATGCTGCACCAGCAGCATGTGGGAATGGATGTCGCTGCCGTTCTGCACCGCCTTTTCCACAGACTCAAAAGGCTGGTGGGCGGCAAGGAGCAGCCCGTAGGAATTATAAATCAGGGTATAACCCGCAATCCCTGTTTTTGGCTGGTATGCTTTAGAAAAACCCCCGTCAATAATTAAAAGCTTCCCATTGCACTTCACCGGGGATTCCCCCCGCTTGGTTTCCACCGGCACATGGCCGTTGATAATATGGGAATCCTCATCCTCTAAGCCAAATTCCCGCAGGATTTTATTCACGATTTCTTCCTGCTCCAACAGGCGGTAATATGGGTTTTTCGGCTCCTTATGGGTTGCCTTGTCCGCAATGAAATACCGCTCGAAGGTCGTCATTTTGGACTTCCCGAATACCGGGGAATTGGCATTCTGCCAGATAAACCACAGGATATCCAGGCCCTTCTGCTTTTCTGCCGGGTCAATGGAATAATAGCCTTTCCTTGCATAATGCTCCAATACGTCATACAGCTCCTTGCCGCTGTATTCCCCATCGAAAACTTGGACTTTCTTAAAGCTGCCGTCCTCATTGAAGGGCACACAGCCGTGATACAGCAGGTTCCCGTTATAAACTTTATATAAACTGCCCTTGGTAAACAAAAACCGGATATGCTTCTGTAATTTTTCACAGTTGATAAATGCCGTCACCAAGCGGTCTACCACGTCGGCCTCCTCCGGGGACAGCTCATAGGGATTTTTCATATCAATGGTTGGGAAACACGTATCTTTCAGGGGATACGTCTTTCCCTCCACGGTTACAGTCCCTTTTTCCAGGTCCATTTTATCCAGAAGCAGCCGGTGGTCCATGGCAAATTCCGGGTGCTTTTTCATAAGCTGGCCTTCCAGCTTAAACTGGATAATGGTAATGGCCTTGTGCATCTTTTCATCTAACTGGACATCCTTTACATCATATTCGTCTTCCCGGTAATCTAAATGGAACACGTCGCAGGGATCCTTGTCATACTGCTCCAGCGCAAACCGCACCAAGGGAATCAGGTTAATCCCGTACCCGTCCTCTAAGGTGTTCAGGTTCCCGTACTTTGCGGAAATGCGGATGACATTGGCAATACATGCCGGATTGCCCGCCGCAGCCCCCATCCACAGCACATCATGGTTCCCCCACTGGATATCCACGGAATGGTGCTCCATCAGCGTGTCCATAATCAGGTTGGGGTATGGCCCCCGGTCATAAATATCCCCCACCACATGGAGATGGTCCACAATCAGGCGCCGGATTAAATTGCAGAATGCAACCACCAGCTCTGACGCCCGCCCTGTCCGGATGACAGAATTGATAATTTCGTTATAATAAGCCTCCTGGTCCGACACATCCGGCCGCCCGGTCAAAAGCTCCTCAATCACATAAGCAAAATCCTTTGGCAATGCCTTGCGGACTTTGGAACGGGTGTATTTGGAGGAGGCGCATTTGCAAATGCGGATCAAACGGTACAAGGTCACCTTGTACCAGTCCTCAAGGTTTTCCTCTGTTTTCAGCACCTGCTTTAGCTTTAATTCCGGGTAATAAATTAAAATGGCAATGCCTTTTTTCTCTGCCACTGACAGGCTGTTCCCAAATTCATCTTCTATCTTACGCTTTATTGCCCCGGAGCCGTTTTTCATCACATGCTGGAACTGGTCATACTCCCCATGGATATCCGTGATAAAATGCTCCGTCCCTTTGGGCAGGCTTAAAATCGCCTGCAGGTTCACGATTTCCGTAGCTGCTGCCGGAATTGTAGGATACTGCTTCGCTAACCCTTTTAAATACCTGATTTCTCCTGCTTCCATTCTGCTGTCTCCCTGTTTTCTCCTTACTGCATCTTTTTATAACTTTCCTGCGCCTATCACGTCTTCCATGCCATACTTCCCAGCAGGCTTCCCCGCTAAGAATTTCGCTGCCTCCACGGCCCCTTTCCCGAAAATGCCTTTCGAGTAAGCAGTGTGCCTGATTTCGATTACCTCGTCCAGCCCGGCAAAAATCACCTCATGTTCCCCCACAATGCTGCCGCCCCGGACTGCCTGGATCCCAATCTCTTTTTTCTCCCGTTTCTTCCTCTCTTTTGTCCTGTCATAACAGTACTGGTACTCATTCCCCAACGCCCCGTTAATGGCGTCAGCCAACGCCAATGCTGTCCCGCTGGGGGCGTCCACCTTCTGGTTGTGGTGCTTTTCCACGATTTCCATATCAAAACCTGCCGGGGCAAGCACGTTTGCCACCTTCTGCAGGGCGTCCAGCAGCACATTTATGCCAAGGGACATATTTGCTGATTTCAGCACTGCCACCTCTTTGCCAGCCTCCTCTACTTTCTTAAGCTGCTCCTCGGTGAGCCCTGTGGTGCACAGGACTAACGGCAGCTTATGTGCTACGCAGTACGCAAGAAGGCTGTCCACCGCTTGGGCTGCCGCAAAATCTACTACCACATCGGCATTTACCGTGCATTCGCCAATGGTTGGAAACACTGGATATGGGTTTTGGGTCCCCTGATATGGGTCAACCCCTGCCACAATCTCTATCCCTTCGTCTTCCCGGCAGATAGCAGAAATCACCTGCCCCATTTTCCCATTGCACCCATGCATAATCATTTTCACCATGTCTGTTTCCTCCTATGTAAGTTACTAGGCATTATAACTAGTGTCTGGCTATGGGCTTTGCCATCCCTGCGGCAGGAACAGAATATTTTCCCAGTAATTATAGGGCTGCCCCATGAAGGAAAGGGAATGGAAAAGCAAGGCAATACGCCAACGCCCTTTCCATTCTATCATCCATATCCTCCATGTGGCAACCCCTTATCCTAACATTCGCATGAGGGAAGGCAGCCCAAAATCCCTGCCCTGCTACTATGCCAAGGAAATCCCAAACTCCCGCATTGCCTTTGCTAATTTTTCTACATTTTCTGGCTCCATATCGCCCAAAGGCGCCCGCAGCGACCCAACATCCCAACCCATCAGGTTCATTGCCGCCTTGACTGGAATCGGGTTCACCTCGCAAAACAGCGCATCCACCAGCGGGAGCGCCTTAAGCTGCATCTCCAATGCCGCCTGATGGTTCCCGTCTAAGTAGTTCATTACCATATCGTGGGTAAATCTGGGCGCAATATTGGAAAGCACGGAAATCACCCCAATCCCGCCACAGGAAAGAAGCGGCACTACCTGCCCGTCTTCGCCGGAATACATGTCAAAATCCCCTTGGGTCAGCTCCATTACTTTCAGGGTATAAGAAATATCCCCCACTGCATCCTTCATGCCCACAATGTTTTCAATGTCCCGGTTCAAAGCTGCCGCTGTCCCTGCTTCAATCTTACAGCCCGTCCTGCCTGGGATATTGTACATGATAATCGGGATATCCACGCTTTTTGCCACCTGGGTATAATAGCCTATCAGACCCTTCTGGGTCGCTTTGTTGTAGTATGGCGTCACCACCAAAAGGCCGTCCGCCCCTGCATGTTGGGCTTTTTGGGACAGTTCTACGGCTGTCCTGGTACAGTTGGAACCAGTCCCCGCAACCACGGGAATCCGTTTCTTTACAATGGAAACTGCCGCCCCTATGACTTCAAGGTGCTCATCCACGGTAAGGGTGGAGGCTTCGCCTGTCGTGCCTGTAATAATAATGCTGTCGGTCCCATTCTTTATCTGGTCTTCCAGAATTTCTTCTAATTTGCCATAATCCACATCCAGATTTTCTTTCATCGGTGTAACAAGCGCAACACCAGCGCCTTTAAAAAGTGCCATATACCTTCCTCCTTGTCTGCTTAAAAATACCCGCGAACCACATAATCTGCCAGCATGGTGCCGCCCTTTTCAGTGAACCAGCAACCCATTTGGCAAATAAATATGCCCTTGAGCAGGAGCCAAATACCCCGCAGCAAGCTACGGGGCATGGCCTGGCTTGTTCTTTCCGCCCCAAGGGGCGGGGTATTCAACCCTCGCGGCATTCGCCAAATATCCGCGCAAGCGCGGCTGCTTGGCTCATTGCTCGCGGGAATAAAAAACCGGCTGGATAAGCCGGCTTAAAGATTCTGACATTTGCAAAAAACCATGTTCTCTGCTTATAATCTGATAGCGCTCCATCCATCGCAAGATGACAGTCATATAATTGTTCACTATATGCCCAAGAATCCCCCCTCAGGAAAAGAAATTCTTTCGGCGCCCTCCCCTTTCATTTACTATCCCCTGTGCCTGCCACATCCAGTAAACTACTTATGAACCACGCAACCTCTATCTAATTTCTGTTTCTGCTATACCTGCAGGCAAAACAATTTGCCGGCATGTTCCCATCTTTCCAGGAAAAACAGTAAACCATTTGGATTAGGGTAGCAAAAGCACCTTTGGTGCTACGCTCATGCCATATATTGTTACTGCAAATGTATTTGCACATCAATATATGGTATAGAGGGGGTGCAGCACACCCTTTTGGCACCCTAATCCCATTTAGCAAATAAGTATGCCCTTTCGTATAACGCTAATATAGCATTTTCCAGCCGCAAAGTCAACAAGGATTCGTCAATCTGCATGGATTTCATAGATTTTCAAGGCATACCTGCCCAACGCTTCATTCACATGTTTCCCGGTAAGCATAAGCTCCGTGTCCTCCGACTTGGCATTCATCAATATCTGCAAATCTTCCTCGGAAACCATGTGGTTATCCAAAAGTTCCAGAAAACTGTCCAGGATTAAGAGGTTGCATTCCCCTGTCACCAGAACCTTCTTCGCAAAGTTAAACCCATTGCGTATATTCATGCTTTCTTCTTTCTGTTCTTCCTCGGAGAGCTCTGCAAAATCCTTTTCAAACCTTGCAAAGCTGAAAAACTTTATCTCCGGTTCCAGCCGCCGTAAAAAATCCAGTTCCTCATCTTTTTTCCCCTTCAGGAACTGGATAATAATTGCGCTGCTCCCCAAAGCCGCTGACTGGACGGCATAGCCAAGGGCAGCCGCCGTTTTCCCTTTTCCCTCCCCGCAATAAACAGTTACCATTTCTTTACACATGCCATTTTCCTTTCTTTTACATAAAGCCTTTTTTTAAAATACCACAAACCCTCGGAAAATGCAAATCTTTGTCAAAATGTTGTTTTAAAATCATGTATTTTGCAGTATGTACTCTTTCTTCTCTTTTAAATAATTATTATATTCTGTTTATTCAAGATATTCAATCTTACTTACAGAAACTTCATAGGCAACCCTGTGCTCCACTTCTGTTTCAGAAAGTTTTTTTACGTACTCCCTGCTCTGGATCCGCCCATACACCTGAACATGGCCCCCTACTTCAAAGCCGGACGCATATCTGGCATTCCTGCCCCAGCAGATGCAGGGTATGTAATCGGATTTCCCGTAAGAACGGTTTACCGCAATCAACAAATCTGCAATCTCCCTCCCAAGGGGCGTTTTCCGGTAAATCGGATCCTTGCAGATATAGCCGTCCAAAAATATCTGGTTGCTTTTCTCCCCTTCCGGGATTTCGTCCACAAATTCCAATTCCCGCACAAATACAGAAAGCACCAAACGGTTCCGCTTTTCTTCATGCCTGTTGTAAGAACGGAACTGGCCGTCCACCCGGATATACTGCCCGATATAGCTATGCTGTGTATCAATCAGGCGTTCGGAAATCATCATGGGGATGATATCTGCAAAATTACTCAGCCGGTTCACGGATACTTCCACCATATAGAAGCCTTCCCCGAATACCTCGTGACTATACTGGAAATCTGAAACGATTTCACCAGTAATTGTAACCTGATTGTTTTCAAAAATTTTATCTGCCATGAGTATTAGTCCCCTTTCGTATATCGACGGCAAATCGATGACGTATGAATTTTTTTAAAAGAATACCATTGGGCGCCTGAAAATATTCGCAGTTCCTGTCGACAGGATTTACTCTTTACGAAATCCCTTCTTGGGGATATAATAATATTGCCCAGGCGGCAGCATACCGTATCAGGAACGGTGCTGCGGTATTCCACCGCCGGAGTAAGGCAAGCAGCGCGCCAGTGCAGGATGGGATCAGGGCATGGCGCACCCAAAAACAGACAAAAATCCTGCAAAATTAATCATCTGGAAAGAGGTAAAAAATTATGGCTCAAAACCCAATTGTAACTTTTGAAATGGAAAACGGCGGCATCATTAAAGCGGAACTGTATCCCGAACTTGCGCCGAATACGGTAAACAATTTCATCAGCCTGATCCAAAAAGGATACTATGACGGCCTGATCTTCCACCGTGTCATCCGCGGGTTCATGATCCAGGGGGGATGCCCGGACGGGAACGGGACTGGCGGTCCCGGCTACAGCATCCGTGGGGAGTTTTCCCAGAATGGCTTCACCAATGAGTTAAAGCACAGCGCAGGCGTCCTTTCCATGGCAAGGGCAATGGACCCGGATTCTGCTGGTTCCCAGTTCTTTATCATGCACCAGAATTCGCCACATCTGGATGGCGCTTACGCAGCTTTCGGAAAAGTAACGGAAGGCATGGAAACGGTCAACCAGATTGCAGAAACTGCGACAGATTATTCAGACAGGCCCATGGAGCCGCAGGTAATGAAACAGGTGACTGTGGACTGCTTTGGGGCAGAATATCCCCAGCCTAAAACAATGTAGCGAGCACAATTGCGAAGCAATATTTTACCTCTTGTGCGAGTACCCTCGCTTCGCTGGGGCAGACCCTGCGCATATTATTTTTTGTTTTATAGGAAGGACACTCCCACGCTTTAGTATGATAGGGTATTTCCTATAAGAGGCCAAATGGGGGGGGGCGGCGGCGCTGCCCCATTGCTGCCGGGACAGGGAAAATAACCTGCCCTTAGTTCCCTGTCCCGGCCAACTGCAGCAACAGCCTTGCAGCCCTTGACAGTTCCTGCCCAAACACGGTATAGCTTGGCGTCCTGTCTTTCCTGACATAATTCCTAACTTCCGTCCCTATCCTTCCTGCCCTTGCAGCTTCTTTCATCTGGGCATGGTATGGGATGGCTCCCAGCAAATCTTCGTCCACCCGGTAAAGACGCTGCAGGTTCCTTCTGGTATACAGGCCATCCTCAAAATAATTTCCAATCAGGAAAAACACTTTCCCCCGCAGCTTTGGCGGGTTCCGGTAATAATCCCCAATCAGCTCTGATTCCTGGTCCATGTTCAGGACGCAGATATCCGCCTCCTTCAGGACCCACTGCGCAAAATCGTCCTTCCGGTTCCCACAGTCCACAAATACGATGTTAAAGCATTCCTCCATTGCATCCAGCACCTGCTTAAGCCCGGTAAACAATGGATCCTTATGCCACCACTCCTGCTCTGGCCTTTTGCTGCCAGGCAGGCAGTACATCCTATCTTCAACGACGGGATGCATGTTTGCCAAAACCGCCTGCTCCGTCAGATCCTCCCGCCGCTTTCCCAGCAGGCAGTCCAGCCCGCTTGGGACAAAGTACTCCTGCTGTTCTGCGGCAAACAGGCCTTCCCCTGCTTTCTGGCGCCCTATGCCTGCAAACGGCTCCAAAACGGCTTTCTTTTTTCTGCCTCCCTGGCGGCTTCCTGGCAAATATTCCCTTTCCCAGCCGTCAGAAAAATCCTGGGCTGCATTGCCCTTACGCCGGCTCCTGATTAAACTTTTTTCTAACTCTTTCCCTTGGTAACCGCCAGAAATGGCTGCTATGGATACCGGGCGCATCCATGCAAAGGCACAGGCCATCAGTGACATATGGAAAGCAGTTTCCACTTGAGTTTCTTCACTCCAAAATGCTATTTTCATTGATATCTCTCCTTATTATTTCCGTAAGGCGGAAAATGGAGTCCTCACTGAGATATATTTTGGGTTCAGGGATTCAAACGGACCATAATTACTGCATATTTAGAAATTCCGCGCAATAGAAAATTGCACATTGAACAAAAGATGTTTTTATCATACAGGAAATTTCCAGCCTTGTAAATGCTTTTTTTGATTTTTATAAAAATTTTATTATTATCTTTTTCTTATCAGAAAATTTTATTAAAATTTCAGGTTTTTACATGCTTACCACAAGGGTGTCATACCCATCCTGGCGAAGCTGTGCCTGCAGCTCCATTGCACCCTCCAAACTGTCTTCCCGGCCTACGATCACCGCATAATAAGGGTCTTCCCAGCGTATGGATGCAAAATATCCCTGGTCCTCCAACTGCTCTTTCAAATATTCCGCGTTGGATTCATAGCGGTACAGCCCTACCTGCACGCCATATTTTTTGGCAGGCGGCGTTAAAGGAACCGCCTTCTCCACCCCAGCTACGATAGCATCCACCATCTGGCTGAATTGCTGGTCAAACAATGCATTGTCGCCCTCATTGTTGATAAATCCAAGCTCCATCAGCACTGCCGGCATCTGTGTCCTCCTGAGCACCACAAGCCCGGGCCGCTCCACTACCCCAAGGTCTTTAAAGCCAAAATCCACAAGTTCCTGATTAATTGCTTCCCCAAGCCTTGCAGCTTCTGTCCCCGTTTCATACACCAGAGCCTGGGATCCGCTGTAAGTATTCGGATTGATCCCGGAATTACGGTGGAATGAAATAAAATAGTCGGCGCCGGAACGGTTGGCAATCTGTGCTTTTTCAAAGGGGGAATCGTAACGGTCTGTAGTCCTTGTATAGAGCACATCGTAGCCCGCATCCTCCAGTTTTTTCCCGACTGCAAGGGTTACGCGCAAGGCATCGTCTTTTTCCTTCCTTCCATTATAAGAAGCGCCGTTATCATAGCCGCCGTGCCCTGCATCCAATATAATTGTAACTGCCATGGTTTCTCCTTCCTGTGCACAAGCTGGCACAAACAAATCTTTTCCTGTTACTGTTCCGGCCGGCTGTATGGGCTATCAGTGCTGTGAACAGTAACATTTTCCTTTATCATATGCGCCGCGGCAGAAAAGTTTCCATTGACAAATCCCCCTGCTGCGGGTATAGTAAACATGTAATTATTTTGATTATCAAACTAATAAGGCAGGGAGATTTATGAGAGCAAAAATTATTGGGACCGGAAGCTGCCTTCCGGATAGATGCGTGACAAATGAATACCTTTCCACCATTATGGACACCAGCGACGAGTGGATCCAGAGCCGGACAGGCATCCGGGAACGCCATCTGGTTTCTTCGGAAACAGAAACTACCCTGACGCTGGCTGTCCGGGCTGCCAAGGCCGCCCTTGAGGATTCCGGCACGCTGCCAGAGGAAATTGACCTTATCCTCGTAGCTACGGTTTCTTCTGATTTTATTACCCCAAGCACCGCCTGCATGGTGCAGAGGGAATTGGGCGCCCGCCATGCGGCTGCTTTCGATATCAATGCTGCATGTTCCGGGTTCCTGTTTGCCCTGAATACCGCAGACGCTTATTTTCAGGCGGGAATTTACCAGACTGCCCTGATTATCGGGGTAGAAACCCTTTCTAAAATCATTGACTGGTCGGACCGTTCCACCTGCGTCCTGTTTGGGGACGGGGCTGGGGCCGTGGTTGCCAAAGCATCCGAAAAAGGGCTGGTTGCTTCCCTTCAGGGCTCGGACGGCAATGGTGGGAATATCCTGATTTGCAAAAACCGTACCAACAACAACCCCTACATTTCCACAGGCACAGACCCAGATTACCTGTATATGGATGGGCAGGAAGTATTTAAATTTGCAGTAAAAAAAGAGCCGGAATGTATTGCCGCCCTGCTGGAGCAAGCTGGCATCGGTGCATCCGATGTTACCTATTACCTGCTGCATCAGGCAAATTTCCGCATTATTTCTTCTATTGCGCGGAAATTAAAGCTGCCGCTGGAAAAATTCCCTTCCAATGTCAGCCACTGTGGGAATACTTCCGCAGCAAGCATCCCGATTCTGTTAGACGAGGTGCACCGGGAGGGAAAATTATCCGAAGGGGATTTGCTCCTGCTGTCCGGCTTTGGGGCTGGGCTTACCTGGGGAGCCGCGCTTCTGAGATGGTGATGGCTATGAAAGATATGCAAGGATTTTATGCCCCCATGGTTTTTATTTTTGATTAACAAAGTAAGTAGGGTAAAGCCGGGAAATTTGTTCGTTCCCGCTGCCGTCCTGTATATTTTCATTTGCCTGATCCAGGCCGCGGGTCTGCACGCGCATTTTCTGTGAAATGGTAAGCCCTGCCGCATCGTCTGGCGCCTGGTTGATGCGGTAACCGCTGGCCAGGCGTTCGGATGTCTTGGCTTTACGGGCAGTAGTAATCTTTGATTGGCGAAACGCTCCCATGCTCGCCAGATTATGTTGGATAATCATTACATTTACTCCTTTTAGATTCATTTGCCATCCGGCAATTGCCATAGGCATGCCTTCTGGCAGAAAACGCCTGTTAAGGCACCACTGCTTCCTCCCCTTCCAAAACATCCAAATACTCCCTCTCTGTCAGGGGAATTTCCCCTTCGTCCAGCAGCCCCAGTTCCTGTAATGCCCCAAGCAGATGATGGCATCCGCGGGTCAATGGGATTGTCACAGCTTCCGGGTATTTCCCAAGGCTGAATTCTTCCCCCTCTGCCTGCAGCAGCCTTGCCCCCTTGGGCACCCGGAAGCTGAACGTAAGGCTGTCGGCATAATTTTCTGTCCCCCATTTCCGGTATTCATAGGGGTAAATGCAGTAATTCCCAGACAGGATATCCTCCTTAAGCGCCTGGTACAGCTTAGATGCCTCCTCATTGGAAAGGTCCAGCATATTGTAGTCCCCATTCTGGTTGACGTGGAGGAAGCTGCCCCCTTCGGCAATTTTCAGGCTTTCATACCCACTGGAAAAAAAGTATTCCATATATCTCCTGGGATCTTTTTCAAACTCCAAAAGCTTTCCCACAGCCCCCTCCTTCCGCTCCAGATAGCAGTCCTTCAGCGGAAGATACCAGAACCGCTCCAACATCCTGCCGTTTTTCAGCTTGTAAGAAATCCTGAAAGACATGCTGGGGCGTTTTTCCATGCCCGGATTTTCCCAGAAATACGCTTCGTACGCATCCTTTTCCTGGATAATGCCCTGATGGATTGCAATGCACTGGCTGATTTCCTCCGGTTCCTCCAGATAGCTTTTATAATTCCCATCCAGGTAAATGCCTGCCACTTCTTCCGCCGCCGGCACTCTTTTTTCCACCCCAAACAAGTCCGTTTCCATGCATACAAGGGCAGCCGCCAGGACTGCAAGGAATACCCCGCCCTCGGCCAGCCTTTTTCCCGTAAATACCATAAATTTTTTCCGTATCAGCATTTCACACAGGAAAAACCCAGCTGCCCCGGCCACGCTGCTGCATACCAGCACCAGCCAGAACATATTCCCCACCATGCCTGACAGCAGGCTTTCCCAGACCAGGTACGTGCAGACCCCGGCTGCGCCAATTCCCCCGCACCAACGGAACACCGGCTTAATGCAGGAAATGGCTACCACGTCCGAAGCTGTTTCTATATCCCTGTTTTTGTAAAGCAGGAAAGCCAATGCCGCGAAAAAAACTGCCGCCAGGGCATACCAGGGCACGCAGTCCAAGCCTGCAAGCTTAGGCAGGTCCAGGAGCTGCCCTTCTTCCTGATAAATCAAGCGGACATTTTCCCCTAAAAAAGGAGCTGGGGAAAGCCAGCCGCCCCATATATCCCGCGCCCCCCTGTCCATCCCGTACACTAACATTCCCATAAGGGCGTCCGCAATGGCCACCAGCCCTTGGTACAGGTAATTCAGGAGAAAAAAACAGGCTGCCGCGATGGCCGCCTGCCCTGTCAGCATGGCCGCAAACACCGCCATGCTGTAGGCAAAAAAAGCTTCCCCGGCCACCAGCCCCAGCCACCGGAGCAGGTATTCCAGCCGCGTCACCCCGCTCCCAAACCAGACGAACACCGCCACACAGAACGCCAGGAACTGCGGAGCCAGCAGGAACAACAGCCCGGAACAGTAATTTGTCAAAAACAGCTCTTTCCGGCTGACTGGCAGCGCATGGACCATATTTGCGCTCCTTGCCTGATACAGATAGGAAAAAACGGCAATCCCGCTGGCCGCCCCAAAGACAAATACCGGGAAAGGCAAAATCGCCAGGTGCAGGCTGCCCACTGCGCTTCTCAAAAGCTCCTCCATCCGCTCTGCCTGGGTTGTCCCTTCCGCCAGGGTAAGGGTCTTTATTTGCAGCCATGTGTAAATGGGCAGGACCCACAGGCACATAAGGGTGTAGGACAGCCAGATTGGCCAGAAACTGGCGGCATTTTTGCGGAATATGGCTGTATGGAAAACATTAAAGCAGGATTTCCTGGACTGCATAATCTGCCCCTCCCATCTCATAAATGAAAATTTCCTCCAGCGTCAGCGGAAGGACGTCCACAAACAGCGGCTGCAATTTCCCAAGCCCTGCCCGGGCATATGCAGGGCTGCCCTTCACAATCATGGTGTAGACCCGTCCGGCGTTTGACATATGCAGCACTTCAAAGCCATCCGGGAGCGCAGGGATACCCTGCCGGAACGCCGCCTGCACCTTGGTAACCGTTCCCTGCAGCTCCAGCAGGGAGCGTTCCATCTGGATTTTGCCCTGATGCATAATCCCCACATGGCCGCAGACCTCCTCCAATTCCCGCAGGTTATGGGAGGAAATCAGGACGGTGGTCCCACACTTATTCCGTTCCTCCTGGATCAGCGACCAAATCTGCCACCGCATCACAGGGTCCAAGCCGTCTACTGGCTCGTCCAAAACCAAAAGCTTTGGACCACAACACAGGGCCAGCCAAAAGGACACCTGCTTTTGCATCCCTTTGGACAGCTTGCGGATCCTGCATTTTACATCTATATTTTTGAACACTTCCCGGAGCTTTTCAAAGGTTTTCCCATCGAAATCCGGGTAAATCCCCTGATAAAACCGCTTCATTTCAAGGGTGTCTGCCTGCTGGAAATAAAACAGGTCATCGGAAATAAATATCATTTTCCCTTTCACTTCCGTATTTTCATAAACAGGGACGCCTTCCACCAGGACACTTCCTGCATCCTGCCGGTAAATCCCCATAATGTGCCTGAGAAGCGTGCTCTTCCCAGCGCCGTTTGGCCCTACCAGCCCGTAGACAGACCCTTTTGGCACATGCATGTCCACGCCGTCCAGGGCGCAGAAACCCCCAAAATTTTTTCTCAGGCCTTCTATCCTCACCATGTCCATCCCACCTTTTTCTTTGGCATAACTTTGCTTCTATGTGCAAACTGCGTCAGGGATAGCCAGCCTGTCCCTAATGTATTTATTTACTGTCACTTTTCAAGAATACATATGTATTATTATCGGAAAATTTTTCCTCATATTGATAGCCCAGCCCATGGAAATTTTTTACCCCTTCCGTGTCCTCAATGCCGTTCTGGGCTAAGAAACGCACCATTTCCCCACGGGCCATTTTTACCTGTGTGCCTTTTTCGATTACCTTCCCTTCCCGCAGTTCCCCAAACCGGCAGGCCAAAAGCCTGATTCCCGGCGGCAGGAAGGGGGAAATGCATTTGCTGTATTCCTTAGAGGCAAGGTTTAAGACGGTGTCTGCGCCTTTTATGGTTTCCTGGCAGATTTTCCCGCCCCAGTAGCGGTAAAGGTCCCGGCAATCCCCCAGATGGATTTTAGCCTGCATTTCCAGACGGTAGGGCACGACCCCGTCGAAGGGGCGCAGCATCCCATAAAAACCGGACAGGATGGCAAGATGGCTTTCCACATACTCCCACGCCCCGTCCTCAAAGACCGCCGGCGCCATATACTGGTACTGGATGCCCTCATAGGCCAGCAGGGCGGGGGTCAGGCCAGCCTTCAAATCCATCTGCGCAAACCGCTGGAAATTCAGCTCTGCAATCCTGTCATTGCAGTTCCAAAGCTTTTTTGCCTCCTGGTAAGTAAGGCCTTTGATATACGTTTTTAACGTTTCTGCCTCCTGCAAAAATACGGGCAGCCCATGGCAGCCCATGGTGTCGGCGTCCCGTTTCATTTTCTTTGCAGGGGAAATAATTATTTTCATCATACAAACCAGCCATCCCAACTATGCTATGATCCGCTGCTGCACATGCCCTTCCCCAAATTGTGGTAAAGTTCCGTGGGGACAAAGGCTTTTACATAAATTCCATTTTCCCGGTAATCTTCTTCAAGAAGCTCCCCATACTTCCTGATCTGGGAAACCTGGCTGCCTTTTCCATAAGGGAATATGCCTTCCAGAAGCTGCTTGTCTTCCCGTAAAAATTCCTCCAGGGCTTCCAGAAGCTGGGGCATGCCCTCCCCTGTCCTGGCTGAAATTTTCAGGGTTTTATCTGCATAGGCGTCCTTCAAAATTTCATTCTCCACCAGCTTATCCTGCTTGTTGAACAAGGTAATGGTTTTCTTGCCGGATACCCCTAAGTTCCTCAAGGTTTCATAGACAATGTACATCTGCTTTTCCCGCTGGGGATTGGAGGAATCAACCACATGGATGATAATATCGGCGTATTTTGCTTCCTCCAGAGTGCTGCGGAACGCTTCAATCAGGTGGTGGGGCAGCTTGCGGATAAAGCCCACCGTATCCGTCAGCAAAAGCTCCTGCCCGCTGTCCAGCTTTAAATTCCTTGTAGTAGGGTCCAGGGTAGCGAACAGCTTGTCCTCCTCCAGCACGGACGCGTGGGTCAGATGGTTTAACAGGGTGGATTTCCCCGCATTGGTGTAGCCTACAATGGCAGCCACCTTCACCTGGCTGCGCTCCCGCTGGCTCCTTGTTACTTCCCGGTGCATTTTCACCTGGGACAGTTCCCGATTTAGCTGTGAAATCCTGTTTTTAATCAGCCTGCGATCCATTTCCAGCTTTTTTTCCCCAGGCCCCCTTGTGCCAATGCCGCCGCCCAGACGGGATAACGACGTGCCAAGGCCGGCAAGGCGCCCCAGCCTGTATTTCAGCTGGGCAAGCTCCACCTGTATCTTCCCTTCGCTGGTAGAAGCCCTTGCTGCAAAAATGTCCAGGATCACCAGCGTCCGGTCCATAACTTTGCACTCCAATGCATCCTCCATGTTCCGCAATTGGGCCGGGGAAAGCTCATCGTCACAGATAATCCCAGTGGCATCCAGCTCTGCGGCCAACTGCCGCAGTTCCTGCAGCTTCCCCTTCCCTACATAAGTGCCCGGATGGACGGACTCCCGGTTCTGGATGGCAGAGCCAACCACCAGAGCGCCGGCTGTTTCGGCCAGCTCGCCCAATTCCGCCAGGGAATCCTCCGTATCGTCGTTTTCCTGTAAGCTGACGCCTACCAGGATCACCCGCTCCGTTACTTCTTCTATTTTTAATGGTTCTGGCATTTTCATGTCCTCCTATATTGATTTCCCAGTGCGCAGGCATAATCCACTGTCCCCACGCTGTAACAGTAACGATTATATCACATTTTCCATAAAATTATAGGGAAAATATAATTGACATATGTTAATAATTGCTTTATACTGCTGATATGATTAGGAGGAAATCTTTATGGCACGTCCCAGCAAAGTACGGCGCGTATGCCGGATGCCAGCCCATACCCATTTTTACGCCGGGGCCCCAAATGCATCGGAAGGGCTCCATGGGCTGCAGCTTAGCATTGAAGAATATGAAGTAATCCGCCTGCTGGATTATCAGGGGCTTACCCAGCAGGAAGCCGCTAAGCAGATGGGGGCTGGGCGCACCACGGTTCAAGCCCTGTACACGCAGGCGCGCCGGAAGCTGGCCCGTTTCTTAGTGGAAGGGTTTCCCCTTACCATTGCAGGCGGCAGCTACCAGCTCTGCCCCGGGCAGGGCTGCCAAGGCTATGCAGATTTCAGAAAAAAAGGAGGGCATGTAATGAAAATTGCAGTAACTTATGAAGATGGGCAGGTATTCCAGCATTTTGGGCATACCAGCCAGTTTAAGGTGTATGAAGTGGAACATGGGACTATTTCTTCTTCGGAAATCGTAGATACCAATGGGCAGGGACACGGGGCGCTGGCAGGGTTCTTATTGAAGGGCGGCGTAGATGTGCTGATTTGCGGCGGGATTGGCGGCGGCGCAAGGAACGCTTTGGCAGAAGCCGGGATTGAGCTTTACCCGGGGGCTACCGGGGATGCGGACGCGCAGGTGGAATCCTTTTTGAAAGGGCAGCTTGTGTACGACCCTGATACAACGTGCAGCCACCACTCCCATGAGGATGGGCACGGGTGCGGCGGCCACTCCCACGGGGACGGGCATACATGCGGCAGCCACGGGTGCGGCGGCAACTAAAGAGCCTCTATTATCATCGCTCCGGCGGTAAAAACTACAGCATCTGGAGGTTTGCCCTGCGCAGCCTGCTGCAGTATTTTACCGCCGGAGCAGCCAAATTCCCGCAGGAATCAAAGACCCCGCTGCAAGCAACCACTTGGCCCGTTGCCCGCGGGAATAACATCACACGCTTTTACCCATTCAGGCTTTCTGTAAATTTATCAAAGGCTTTCTGCCCCGATTCATCCCGCTTATAAACCCCGGCATGTTCCAGCACCTTGCTGAACACCAACGCGATTTCTTTATGCAGGATATCCATCACATTTTCCTTTGCCACTTCCCCGTAAGCCGGAAGGAACCCTTCTGCCCAGTCCGCATGTTTCGCGATGGTTTCATCGGCACGGATGTCTTTTTTGTTTACAATGGCGTCTGCCAGCGTTTCCATTTCGTCTTTCAGGCGGGCCGGAAGGACGGCAAGGCCCATCACTTCAATCAGGCCAATATTTTCTTTTTTGATATGGTGCAGCTCCGCATGGGGATGGTACAGGCCAAGGGGGTGCTCCTCTGTGGTGATATTGTTACGCAGTACCAAATCCAGCTCGAAAAATTCCCCGCGTTTTCTGGCAATAGGCGTAATGGTGTTGTGGGGCTCCCCGTCTGTTTCTGCAAAAATAAACGCATCCTCGTCGGTATATCCCCGCCATGCCGCCAATATTTTGTCTGCCAGCGCAATCAGCCGTTCCGTATCCCTGCCGGAAATACGGATCACGGACATGGGCCATTTTACAATGCCTGCTTTCACATCCTCAAATCCTTTTACCGTAAATTCCCGCTCTACTGGTGCTTTTGCCATGGCAAATTCATAACTGCCCCCCTGGAAATGGTCGTGGCTTAAGATGGAGCCTCCAACAATGGGCAGGTCTGCGTTTGATCCTACAATATAATGTGGGAACTGCTTCACAAAATCAAACAGCTTGCAGAATGTCCCATGCTCAATTTTCATTGGGATATGCTGGGAATTGAACACAATGCAGTGCTCATTGTAATAGACATAGGGGGAGTACTGGAACCCCCACCGGCTGTCTTGGATTGTCACTGGGATAATCCGGTGGTTCTGCCTTGCAGGATGGTTGATGCGCCCTGCATACCCTTCGTTTTCCACGCAAAGAAGGCATTTGGGGTAGCCGCCCTGCTTTGCATTTTTGGCTGCTGCAATGGCCTTCGGGTCTTTTTCCGGCTTGGAAAGGTTAATGGTAATGTCCATTTCCCCATACGGGGTCTGTGATTTCCATTTGACATCCTTTGCAATCCGGTAGCGGCGGATATAGTCGCTGTCCTGGCTTATCTGGTAATAAAAATCAGTAGCTGCCTTGGGGCCGTCCTTATGGTAAATATCCCAGAACCGCCCAATGATTTCGCTGGGCCTTGGCATTAACTGCGCCATCAGCCTGGTGTCGAAAAGGTCGCGGTATACCACGCCGTTTTCTTCCAGCACCCCATGCCCATAGGCATAATCCAGGAGTTCTTTTAAAACTGGCTCAAGCTCTACCTGCGTATAAGTATCTTCTGGTTCTTCGTATTCGTCTATCTGCAGGGTTTCCAGCAGCCGGTTGGTGGTAAAAACAACATCATCTTCCCCAATCAGGCCTCGCTCTAATCCATAGCAGACTAATTTTTTAATAGCTTCGTTTACCATGAGAAATTCCTTCTTTCCATCAATATATTTACAATATGTAAGATTACGGTATCAAGATGGTATGCCGCATTTGCCCATATCAAGTTTACTCGAATATAGGATTAGGGTGTCAAAAGCACCTTTGGTGCTACGCTCATACCATATATTGTTATTGCAAATCAATTTGCACATCAATATATGGTATAGAGCGGGTGCGTCGCACCCTTTTGACACCCTAATCAATATAGGCAAGTAAGGCAGACTATCAAAAGGGTTCGCTGTGCTTGGGTAAGCCGCCCCGGAAGATTAATCCAGGACTTTAATCCCGCCAAAGGGGCGTACCTTCAGCACATGGCAGGAGCCTTCGCCATAAAGGCTATCCAAGGCCTGACGGTATTCTTCCACAAAACTGTCTGATACAAACGCCTGTATTGTCCCGGCAAACCCACCTCCGTGGACGCGGCTGGCGCCATGGCCCGGAAGTATGGTATCGCTGAGGGCAAGGCCCATGGAAACGCTCTGGTTCTGCACGTCTTTGTTGGTGTAAATATTCTGGAGGTATTTGAAGGAGGAATCCCCGGATTCCTGCACGGTATCCAAAAACTTTTGGAAATCCCCAGCCTGCAGCGCAGCTACTTCCTGCTCTACCCGCTGATCCTCCTCAAAGAAATGCAGGGCGCGCAGCACAGGGCGGTCGCCGCATTCCTTGCGGATTCCGGGAATATTTTTGTAAAATTCTTCTGGATCCACTTCCCGCAGGTATTCTTTCCCGAAGAACCCTGCTACTTTTTTCATTTCCTGCGGAATCATTGCATAATCGTCTGTCAAATCCGCATGGGAACCTTTGGTGTCGGTAATGCAAAGGCTATGGCCGTATGCGGAAAAATCCACGTCCACTTTTTCCACAACAGGCTGCTCCGGGTCTGCAAAGTCAATATGTATTAGGCCCCCAACGGAACATGCCATCTGGTCCATCAGGCCGCAGGGCTTGCCAAAATACACATTTTCTGCATACTGGGCTACCTGTGCAATTTCCACTGGGCTAATGGACATCCCATTGTACAGGCCGGAAAGGATTGTCCCCACAAGCACTTCAAACGCTGCGGAGCTTGACATGCCTGCGCCGTTCAGCACGTCGCTGGTCACATAGGCCTGAAACCCGCCAATGGCATGGCCGTTCTTTTTCAGGCCGTATGCCATCCCACGGATCAGCCCTGCGGAAGTGCCTTCTTCTGCATCCCGCTTTTCCAATTGGGAAAGGTCCACGGTAATCATGGGATACCCGTCGGAAAGCAGCTTAATTTCAGGCGCGTCAATTTTGCCCACCACTGCAATGGCGTCAAGGTTGATGGAGGCTGCCAGTACCTCCCCATGCTGGTGGTCTGTGTGGTTGCCGCCTACCTCGCTCCTGCCTGCCGCGCTGTAGATCTCTGCTTCGCCTGCCCCATACAGTTCCTCATATTTGCGGATTGCTTCCTGGTAACGCCCGTTCTGGTAATCCAGCACCCCTTTGTCCACGTAAATTTCCTGTAGGCGTGCCTGATGCCGGTTTGCTGCAAATTCTTCCAATAACGCTTTTGTTTCTTTCATGCCATTGCCCCTGCCTTTCCTGTTTTTGCGCCTTTTTGGCTTTTATGGTTCTGCAGCAGGAAATGCCCATACGCAGGCAATTGGCGTACTGTCCTGCCACGGTGTCTGATGGAAGTAAATTTTGCCTGTGTATGTTTTCTTTGTTCCCTGCTTCCTACATGATATTATATATTCTTTTTAGTAAACAGTCAATGATTTTAGTAAAATTTTACCAAAAAATATGATTCCCTTTTTGGAAATTATTTGCTATACTGATTAGGATGATTAGGATGCAAAAAGAGAGCTCTATACCATATAATATTGCAGCATCGCGGAGGATTTTATGACGACCATCAAAGACATTGCAGTGTCTGCCGGGGTTTCCCCTGCCACTGTTTCCAGAATATTAAACAACGACACTACCCTAAACGTTTCCCCAGAAACCCGCCAAAAGGTACTGGACACCGCCCACAGCCTGAATTACAAGAAAAAGTCACGGGCATCCAGCAAATCCGCCTATACCCTTGGCATTGTCCAGTGGTTTTCCCCGCAGCAGGAGCTGGAGGATAACTACTACCTGCTCATCCGCCAGGGGATTGAGGACTTCTGTATGCAGAACTGCATCCATGTGGTGCGCACCTACAAAGCAGACATACACTACATGGACGCCCTGAAGCAGGTAGACGCCTTAGTCTGCGTGGGAAAATTCAGCAAGGATGAAATCCAGCAGTTCCGTGAGCTTACATCCAGCATTATTTTTCTGGACATGCCGGTAGGCGACAGTACCGTTTCCACCATTACGCTGGACTTTGTGCATGCCATGCAGGCTGGGCTTGATTACCTTACATCCCTCGGGCACCAAAAAATTGGGTTTTTAAGCGGGAAAGAATACCTTGCAGATGGGACGCTGTTTCCAGACACCAGAAAAAGCCTTTTCCTTTCCTACTGTGAGAAAAATGGGTTGGAATGCGGGGAATATGTGATAGAAGGGGCTTTTACGGTGGAATCTGGATTCCAGATGATGGAAGAAATGTTAAAACGGGGCAGCCTGCCCACCGCCATTATCGCATCCAGCGACCCAATTGCCATTGGCGCCCTCCGGGCTTTGACGGCAAAGGGCATCCGGGTGCCGGAAGACATTTCCCTGATGGGGTTTGACGATACCAGCCTGTCCGCCTTTACCGCCCCGCCGCTGACTACTATCCATGCCCCAGCTTATGACATGGGGAATTTCGGGGCAAATATTGTATACAATATCCTGAAAATGCAGCCGGCAACAGCAATGAAAATACAGCTTCCATGCAGGCTGGTGGAACGCCAGTCCTGCAGGAAGCTGTAGGCATCTTCCTATTTTACCGTGTCTGCAAAAAGATATATTCCCGCTCCGCATCCTTATCTTCTGGAAAATCCTTCCGGTAAGCCACCATTTTCTCCCTTGCCGCTTCAAAGTCCAGCATCTGTTCGCAGGCAATGATTTCATTGCGCCGAAGCTGCTGCTCATTGGGCAGGTTTTCCACGGTCAGTGCCTGCTGGTAAAATCCCAGCGCTTCTTTATACTTCCCTTCCCGCATCTTGGCGTCCCCCATGGCTGCCAGCGTGGACACATCGGAATTATTCTGGGAAATATAGCTTTCATACAATGCATTTGCCTGTGCCGTATCACCTTCCCCTTCGTAAACCTGGGCCATATACAGCAGCGCCTTTACATCCTTCTCATTGATTGCCTTGTCCAGTTCCTTCCTTGCACTGTCGTAATCCTCCTGCAGGAGGTAAATGCGCCCCAGTTCCCGGTGTTCTTCCGGCTTATCCGCCTTTAATTTCCCAGCAGACTCAAGGACTTCCTGTGCTTCGGAATCCCATCCGGCATTTTTCAGGTTTTCATAAGCGGAAACATAAAGGGAAAAATCATTCCCGCTGGTTTCAAACGCTTTCCGGTAATCCTTCATGGTGCGTTCCCGGTCTTCTTCCCGCAGGTAAATACAGCCCCGCAGGAAATAAGCCTTGTAATTTTCCTTATCATAATCCATCAAAGCCTTGCAGGTAGCCAGGGCCCCTTTGGTGTCCCCAGCCTTATACTGGGCGGTGGCCTTGTAATAACAGATGTCAATCTCCATCTCCCCTACCACTGCTTCGGACTGGTCCAAGGCCTTCTGGAAAGCCTCTGCCGCTTCCTCATAGCTGCCCTCCCCCAGCTTATTAATCCCTAGCTGCCGGTACGCCTGCTGGTTTTCCTGCGCTGCTTTGTTCTGGCACCCTGCCAGCCCTATGCTGCCAAGCAGGGCTGCAGCCAGCAGTATTAGCATCCGTTTTCCGCATAATTTCTGAACCTTCTTTTTTTCCATCCAATGCCTTTCCTAGAGCGTGCCTGGAAACTCATTCCCACAGTCTGGCAACCTGGGACGGCATCCTGCCTAAAAGCGCTTTCCAGCCACGCCCTAATATAAATTCAAGTTCCCTGCCCCTCCCCCATACAGGGGGAAAGGCAGGGATACCTCGTCTATTCTATATTTCACAGTTCCTGCATGGAAGCTCCCAAAAGCCCCATGCACCTATCTTCCAGCCAATATTAGCTGGCCAGACACTGCAAACGCTTTATTCTGGCAGTTCCACTTTCACTTTATCCAGATGCCAGATATCGTCCACATACTGCTGGATTGTCCGGTCGGAAGTGAACTTCCCGGCATGGGCAGTGTTGAGCATTGCCATCTTTGCCCACCGTTTTTCATCCCGGTATGCCTGTTCCACCTGTTCCTGCGCCTGTGCATATGCACGGAAATCCTTCAGGATGAAATAGGTGTCCGCATACTGGGTATCATGTGTATTCAGCAAGGAATTGTACAGGGGCCGGAACAGTTCGGAATCGTTCTGGGAATACATCCCATTGATAAGCTGCATCAGCACCTGGCGGATATCCTGGTCGCTGTTGAAAATCTGCATGGGGTCATAGTCCCGTTTCTGCTCATGGTCAATGACTTCCTGGGAACTCATGCCGAAAATAAAAGCATTTTCTTCCCCTACTTCTTCCACGATTTCCACATTTGCCCCATCCATGGTACCAAGGGTAACCGCGCCGTTTAACATAAATTTCATGTTCCCAGTCCCGGACGCTTCTTTGCTGGCGGTGGAAATCTGCTCGGAAACGTCTGCCGCTGCAAAAATCCATTCTGCCGTAGATACCTTGTAATCTTCAATAAATACCACTTTCAGTTTCCCGTTGATGGAAGCATCGTTATTGATCACTTCTGCCACGCTATTAATCAGCTTAATGGTAAGCTTTGCAATCCGGTAACCTGCCGCTGCCTTTGCCCCAAAAATAAATGTCCTTGGGTAGAAATCCATTTCCGGGTGCTCTTTGATCTTATTATAGAGGTACATCACATGGAGGATGTTTAAAAGCTGCCGTTTGTACTCATGGAGCCGCTTAACCTGCACGTCGAAAATGGAACGCGGGTCAACGTTAATCCCGTTGTGCTTGCGGATATAGGCCGCAAGGCGCAATTTATTCTGGTATTTGATGTTCATAAATTCCTGCTGTGCCTTTGCGTCGTCTGCATAAACTGCCAGCTTGGAAAGATGGGGAAGGTCTGTTACCCAGTCATTCCCAATATATTTATTTACCCATTCTGCCAGCAACGGGTTGCCGTGGTAGAGGAACCTTCTCTGGGTAATCCCATTGGTCTTATTATTGAATTTATCCGGGAACATCAGGTAAAATTCATGGAGCTCCTGTTCTTTCAGGATTTCCGTATGCAGCCTTGCCACGCCGTTGACGGAGCAGCCTGCCGCAATGGCAAGATGGGCCATTTTCACCTGGCCATCGTAAATAATAGCCATTTTCTTTACCTTGTAATGGTCGCCCGGGAATTTCTTTTCAATGTCAAGGATAAAGCGGCGGTTAATTTCCTCAATAATCTGGTAAATCCTTGGGAGCAGCCTTGAGAAAATTTCAATCGGCCATTTTTCCAATGCTTCGGACATAATGGTGTGGTTGGTGTATGCACAGGTCTTGTTGGTGATTTCCCATGCTTCGTCCCACCCCATATTTTCCTCATCCAAAAGAATACGCATCAGTTCCGCCACCGCTACGGTCGGGTGGGTGTCGTTTAACTGGATTGCCACTTTTTCCGGCAGCTTGTGCAGGTCGTCATGGTATTTCTTGAAACGCGCTATTGCTCGCTGCACGCTGGCAGACACAAAGAAATACTGCTGTTTCAGGCGCAGTTCTTTCCCCTGGATATGGTTGTCGTTGGGGTAGAGTACCTCCACCAGGTTCCGGGCAAGGTTCTCCTGCTCCACGGCTTTTTTGTAGTCGCCCTTGTCAAAAGCGTCCAGCTCAAAATATTTTTCCGGCTCTGCGTCCCATGCAATCAGGACATTTACCATATTATTATTATAGCCTACTACCGGCATGTCGTAGGGGACGGCGCGGACAGTCTGGTATCCCTCATGGATAAACCTTGTTTTCCCATTCCCGTCGCTTTCGGAACGGACATACCCGCCGAATCTTACCTGGAAAGTATGCTCTGGGCGGCGCATCTCAAAAGGATAGCCGTCTTTCAGCCAGTTGTCCGGCTCCTCCATCTGGAAGCCGTTTTCAATTTTCTGGCGGAACAGCCCATAACGGTAGCGGATACCGCACCCGTAAGCCGGGTAGCCCAGAGTGGAAAGGGATTCCAAGAAACATGCTGCCAGCCGCCCAAGGCCTCCATTCCCCAATGCAGGGTCTGGCTCCTGGTCCTCAATTACATTTAAGTCAAATCCGATTTCTTCCAATGCTTCTTTTACTTCTTGGTATGCAGTCAGGTTAATCAGGTTATTTCCCAACGCCCGCCCCATCAAAAACTCCATGGACATGTAATATACCATCTTGGGGTCTTCCTTTTCAAAGGTTTGCTGGGTGGCAAGCCATTGGTCGATCACCACTTCCTTTACCGCTTGGGACACTGCTTGGTAAACCTCCTGCTGGGAGGCCTCCTCCAGCGTCTTGCGGTACAGGTTCTTTACATTGTCCTTAATCTCCTGAATGAACCTCTTTTTTTCAAACATCTTGTTCTGCATTGCTTTCTCCTTCCTCTCTGGTGCTTCTGTTCTGGTATTTTGGGCATACGCCCAACAGGGCAGCATTTTGGCGGCTAGATCCTGCGCCGGCAATGCTGTCCCGCCATCCCATGGTTTACACCTTTTCCACTCCAAGGGTCACTGTTTCGCCGTTGATGTTCCATTCCTTTCCATAACCTCTTACTCCACCGTCTATAATGTCCACAGCCAGTACTTCGGACTGGATTTGGCTGCCGCGCTCCTTGAAAATTCTGTCTATGGTTTCTTCTGCCTTGTAGGAAACATGGATTTTATCCATCACCTCAAACCCTGCCTCTTTGCGCATGGTCTGGATTTTGCTGATTAACTCCCGGACAAACCCTTCCTGAACCAGTTCCGGTGTCAAATTAGTATCCAGCACAACCGTTACTTCATTGTCGCCTTCGGTCACATAGCCTTCCTGCTGTGTCATAGTAATAAGAAGGTCCTCCTCACATAATACAACGTCTGCATTTACGCTGTCAAGGGTAATGCTCCCTTTTGCTTTCAGTTCCGCCATGGCCGCGCTGCCGTCCAGTTCTGCCAGGGCCTGCTGGATTTGCTTCAGGAACTTGCCATATTTCGGCCCCACGGTACGGAGCTGGGGCTTAAAGGCATAGTCCGTAAAGCTGCTGACATCCTCGGTAAAAGCCACGTTTTTGATATTCAGCTCGTCTTTGATAATGTCTGTAAACAGCTCTGGCAGCCTGTAAGGCGCTTTCACGAACATAGTCCCAATAGGCTGGCGGTTCTTGATATTTGCGCTGTTGCGGCACGCCCGCCCCATCACGACAATTTTCAGCACGGCGTCCATGTTTTTCTCTAAATCCCTGTCTTCCATGGACTGGTCTGCCACAGGAAAATCGCACAGGTGCACGCTTTCCGGGGCGGATTTGTCAATGCTGCACACCAGGTTCCTGTAAATGTCCTCTGCCATAAATGGGATCATGGGGGCTGCGGCCTTGCTTACCGTTACCAGCGCGGTATACAGGGACATGTAGGCGTTGATTTTGTCCTGCTCCATGCCTTTTGCCCAGAACCGCTCCCGGCTCCTCCTGACATACCAGTTGCTCATATCCTCCACAAACTCCTGCAAAGCCCTTGCGGCTTCCGGGATGCGGTAATTGCCAAGATGGCCGTCTACCTGCGCCACCATGGTGTTCAGCTTGGACAGGAGCCATTTGTCCATAACGGACAATTTATCATATTCCAACGTATATTCCGTTGCGTCAAACTTGTCAATGTTGGCATACAGCACAAAAAACGCATAGGTATTCCACAACGTGCCCATAAATTTCCGCTGGCCTTCCTGTACGGCTTTCCCATGGAACCGGTTGGGCAGCCACGGCGCAGAATTGATATAGAAATACCAGCGGATGGCGTCTGCCCCATAGGTTTCAAGGGCTTCGAAGGGGTCTACGGCATTTCCTTTGGACTTGCTCATTTTCTGGCCGTTTTCATCCTGCACATGGCCCAGCACAATGACATTTTCATAAGGAGCCTTATGGAACAGCAGCGTGGATTCTGCCAGCAGGGAATAGAACCATCCCCTTGTCTGGTCTACCGCTTCGGAAATAAATTTCGCCGGGAACTGCTGCTCAAAAATTTCCTTATTTTCAAACGGATAATGGTGCTGTGCAAAAGGCATTGCCCCGGAGTCGAACCAGCAGTCAATCACTTCCGGCACCCGGTGCATTTCCCCGCCGCATTCCGGGCACTTGATTGTCACCGCATCGATGTAGGGGCGGTGCAGTTCAATTTCCTCCGGGCAGTTTCCGGACATTTCCTTTAACTCTGCAATGCTGCCGACAGAGTGCATATGGCCGCACCCGCATTCCCAGATATTTAAGGGTGTGCCCCAGTAACGGTTCCTTGAAATGCCCCAGTCCTGCACATTTTCCAGCCAGTCCCCAAACCGGCCTTTCCCAATGCTTTCCGGAATCCAGTTTATGGTGTTGTTGTTGCGGATTAATTCCTCCTTCACCTCAGTCATTTTGATAAACCAGGATTCCCTTGCATAGTAAATTAAGGGAGTGTCGCAGCGCCAGCAGTGTGGGTATTCGTGTTCAAATTTCGGCGCGTCAAACAATAAGCCCCGGTCTTCCAAATCCTGCAGGATCATTGGGTCTGCTTTTTTGCAGAAGGTTCCTGCAAAGGGAGCCCCTTCTGTCAGTTCCCCTTTCCCATTGACAAACTGCACAAAGGGCAGGCCGTATTTGCGCCCAACCTTGGAGTCGTCCTCGCCGAAAGCAGGGGCAATATGGACAATCCCGGTACCGTCCGTCATGGTAACGTAATCGTCACAGGTGACAAAATGGGCTTTTTTGTGCTGTTTTTCAGCGGCCGCTTTTGCCCCTTCATACAAAGGCTCGTATTCCCGGTATTCCAAATCCGTGCCTTTCAAGGTTTCCAGTACTTCATAGGCTTTTTCGCCTTGCTCCTGCTGCTCCTTGCTTAACAGCGCCCCCATTACTTTTTCCAACAGAGCTTCTGCCATATAATAGGTGTACCCGTCCGCCGCCTTGACTTTGCAGTAGGTTTCTTCCGGGTTTACGCAGAGGGCTAAGTTCGAAGGCAGGGTCCACGGGGTGGTAGTCCATGCCAGGAAATAAGCGTCCTCCCCTACGGCCTGAAAACGGACAATGGCGGAGCGTTCCTTTACTGTCTTATAACCCTGCGCCACCTCCTGGGCGGAAAGGGGCGTCCCGCAGCGGGGGCAGTAAGGAACGATTTTAAATCCCTTATACAGCAGCTTCCGGTTCCAGATTTCCTTTAATGCCCACCATTCCGACTCGATGAAATCGTTGTGGTAAGTCACGTAAGGATTGTCCATATCTGCCCAGAACCCAACCGTGCCGGAGAAATCCTCCCACATGCCCTTGTATTTCCAGACGCTTTCCTTACATTTATCAATAAACGGCTCCAAGCCATATTCCTCAATCTGTTCTTTCCCGTCTAAGCCCAGCAGCTTTTCCACTTCCAGCTCCACCGGAAGGCCATGGGTGTCCCAGCCTGCCTTGCGGGGAACCATTTTCCCCTTCATGGTCTGGTACCTCGGGATCATGTCCTTGATGACACGGGTCAGCACATGGCCGATATGGGGTTTCCCATTGGCCGTTGGGGGACCGTCGTAAAAGGTGTAAGTTTCCCCTTCTTTCCGGTTCTCCATGCTTTTCCGAAAAATATCATGGTCTTTCCAGAACTGTTCTGTCTGTTTCTCTCTTTCCACAAAGTTTAAATTCGTTTCGACTTTGCTGTACATAAGCCAATTTCTCCTTTCAATAAAGAACAAAGTGGGCAAGCCCACTTCAGCTCCCCGAACCCCTCACTCATGAGGGGCTTGGACACTTTGTGCGCCGAGCACGGTCGCTTTAGCGACATAATTCCCCTCGTGCGAGCGCGCATCCTTGCGGAGCATTTTGCTTTATAGGACGCAATTTCCTATAAAGCAAAAAATGGCCCCATCCTGTAAAAGGACGAAGCCACGCACCGTTACCACCTGTTACATGGTACTTTGGCGGAAAACGGCTGTACCCCTTACGGAAAAACCCAACAGCAGCGGGTCACGCAGCCCTCCATGCCATGGACTTAGGGGCTGGCGCCTTCCCTTGCCAGCATACCTGGTTCCCGTAACGGGGGAACATCCCGTCCCTGCTTACTGTCCTGCCTTCCGCGCAGGGATGCGCAAAAGAAAAAAGTTCAGCGGGCAACTTGGAAGTGATGTTCAGGCAGTTTCTACTGGTACCGGCTCCCACCTTCCCGGCTCGCTGCTGGTTTCCCTGAAACTGCCTGCCGCCCTGCCAAATGTGCTGGACGCAAACCCCGGGGACGCCTTAACGTTGGAATACTGCCTTACTGTCTTCGTCATCGTCTTTCTATATCTTATTTTTCAAAACTGTAACCCATTATAAAGCCTGGGAATCTTCTTGTCAAGGAGAGAAACTGCAAATTTCCCCTCATGCCCGAATTGTTCCTTAAAATCCCTCAACCTGCTGCATATATTCCCGGATAATCTCGTAATACAGCCCGGAGTTATACAGGTAATTGCCCCATATGGTAAGGGCGATCAGCAGGACAAGCGCAATGGAAGAACATACAATGCCTGCGATTGCCATTCCCTTGCCTGCCCCTTTCTGTATCTGCAAAATGCCAAGCACAATGGAAACAATTGCCAGCGGGACGCAAGTACACCACAGGCAGCAGGAAATCAGCGCAAGGATCCCGCATACCATGGACGCAATCCCAAGCCCCATGCTGGGCGGACGGTAATCCGGGCCATTATATGGCTGATACCCCTGCTGCCCATTGTAGCCCTGCTGGCTGTTATAGTCCTGCTGCCTGTTATAATTCTGCTGCCCGTTATACTCTTGCTGGCTGTTATAGTCCTGCTGCCCGCCGTACCCTTGCTGGTTACCGTAATCCTGCTGCCCGTTATATCCTTGCTGGTTCCCTGGCTGCCCGCCATAGCCCTGCTGGTTTCCCGGCTGCTGTTTTTCCTGCGGATCATTGTTAAACATGTTATTTTCGCCTTCCATGAAAAATCTCCTTTCACAGGCTATTTTGGCACATTCCCTGCTGCGCCCCCATGCCATGGAGGCTCCCTGCATACAGAGGACTGTGCCAATTACCCTTAAGCTGCCTGGATGCCTATTGCTCCAGCATCAGGTCCAATACGGAAATATCCTCTTTTTTAATCTTGATTTTCACCGGCTTAGTCTGCTGGGAATAAACCCTTGCCCCGCTTTCATTGGTGCGGTAGGCAACTATTTTATAATAATAAGTTTCACCAGATTTTGTGGTGGTATCCCGGTAAATGGTCTTTGAAGTAGTGGCAAGGAGCTTATAGCCGCTGTTCTTTTTCTCAGACCGGTATATCATGTAGCCGTCTGCATTTTTTGCTGCCTTATAAGAAATCACCGCATATTCTTCCATAGTGTTCCTTGCCTTCACTTTCGTTGCAGCGCTTACGCTGGTGGAAGTATACACTGCGCTGGCTGGCTTGGAGAACCCTACGCTGCTGGCGTCCGGCGCCCCATTCTGCCCTTGTGCAACTGCGCGTACTACATAGTAATAAGCTTTCCCTTTCCTTGGCCCTTCCCGGAGGGTTGCTTCTGCCGTTTCCAGCACCCCGGCAGTGTCTTTTGCATATTCCCGGAATGCCCCGGTGTCCTTGCTCAAGGAAAGCTGCTCCTCTGTTTTGGGCACCAGCCCCTTAACGGCCACTGTGCTGTCTGTTACGCTGTTCCCTGTAATTTTTGAAGTAATTACCGTCTGTTTTGCATCAAACAGCGCTGGGACTGCCTGTCCGGAAGCATCAATGGCATACCCGTATACGTCCTCATTTTCATATTCATAGCTGATAGTCCCGTCCAACGCCACATTTGTATCAATTGGCTTTACCTTCAGCGCGCTTTCTGTCTGCAGGCTTACGGCTTCTACCAAAACGGCTTTCCCCAAATCCACCTGATATGTCTTGCTGGCTGAATCATAACTGTAATCATCCCCGCTGCAGCGGTACACCTCATAATAGTCTGCCCCGCTTACACGGTCCCATGAAATTTTTATGCCGTTGGAGGCTGCCGCCGCCTTGACATTTTTTACCATGCCAAGGGTTGGGGCTACGGTAAATTCCGCCCCTTTCGCCGGAAGTTCCTTCTTTTTGGTATACGGGAAAATCCGGTAAGCAACCGCAGCTCCCCCTGCCTTTACTTTGGGCAGCGTCAATTTCGTTGCAGAAGCCTTCAAGGTTTTGTATGGCTTGTACAGCCTGGTGGCAGCGTCTTTTTTCTGCACCTTGTACCCTTTGATGCCCGTCATCTTATTCCATTTCACCGTATAGTTCCCGGCAGAAGTATAAGAAGTTTCTGTGAACGCCATTTTTTCATTGGCAGAAAGGCGGATGCTGGCGCTTTCCTGCAGATAGCTGGTCTTCCCATCTTTTTCCCGGTATGCGCATACCACGTAGAGGTAACGTTTCCCCGGGGTGAGCTTCTTGTCAGTATAGCTGGTCTTGGAAGAATTTTTTATGGCAGCCACCAATGTGAAATCTGCAAAGTCCTCAATGTAGCCCCCATCGGACATGGTATAACCGGTACTTAAGGTATCACACCTGTAAATTTTATAACTTTTGCAGCCCTTTGCTTTTTTCCAGGTGAGCCGCACGGAATCTGAGCCGTTGGCTTCTGCCTTTAACTGCAGTGCATTTCCCCATGTGCGGGCGCTTACCTTCTGCCAATCCGTATAAGTGGTTTTCTTAGCCTTCTGGTTGTATACATAGCCCCGGACACGGTAGTAATACGTTTCCCCAGCCTTAAGGCCGCTGTCCTTATAGGAAGCTTCCCCAGTCTGTTTTGCCAGCTTTGCCCATTTCCCATCCACTTTCTTCTGGAATTCATAGCCCGTTGCCCAACCTGCGTCAAGGGATGGACGGAGGGTAATGCTGTCTGCGGTAACAGTGGTGCTTACGGCGCCCATTTCAATTTCCGGGATTTTATAAGCCAAAACTTTATAGCTGGAAAATTTCTGTTCTGCCAGTTCCTCCCCTTTCAGCCGGTAGCCGCTGTTGTAAATCCTTGCCCTGACATAAATTGTGGAACCCGGTGAAAAATACCCGAGGTACGCCCGGTATGTATTGTCCTTGGCCATGTAGCGGTGGTAGCCCCGGGTCACATGGCCGTCCCCTGCCCGTACAGACTGTGAAATCGCATCCCCTGCTTTTTCCGCTTCATAGGCAAAATTTTTCCCGCTGTTCTTAAAATCCTTATTGTTGGAATATTCCACGCGGATATACTCCGTATCCTGCATGGTGGCCGGGAGCACGGAAAATTCATAATACCCGTCCGTCTGCTGTTTCAGTGCAATCTCCGCCACTGCCGTCACAGTCCTGGTCTGGGCTGGGCTTGCCACCGTAACTAAGCTGGCAGCCGGGGATGTAACAAACTGATAGTAATAATACCAAGTGCGGCTGTCATCCGTAAAAAACCCATCGCTCTTTTGGGCTAAGGACGCATCTGCCCCTTTGGCAATTTCAAGAATGGTAATCTTCTGCTCTGTCCGTGCCGTCACCTGCACCGTATAAGCCTGCCCAATAGTAAAATCAAATTCCTTCAGGGAAGCCTGCCCTGTTTTTGCAGTTGTGGTTGCAACTACTTTTTTCGTTGCATTGTCCATCACTTCAATCTGGTATTCCTCTGCAAGCTCCACTGGCTGCCACGTTACCATGCCGCTGGCTGCATCGTACCCCAGCCCCCGCACGGCTGGCAGGACAGCGTCCGCCCCGTTTGCCAGCGCCATGCCTTCCGGCAAAAATTCTGCTGGCTCTGGCGCTTCTTCTTCCTCTGGCCCTTCCTGCCCCTGTACTGGCTCCTGGCCTTGCTGCCCTTCCGGTCCTGCCGTACCTGTCCCGTCAGGGATTTCCGGAACATCCTGCCCATCGCCTTGCTGCCCTTCTGTCCCGCCAAGGATTTCGGAAACGTCCCGCTTACTGTCTGTTTCCTCCGTCAGCTCCTGGGTTCCCTGCTGGCCGGCAGGCTCCAGTTCCGTCTGGCTCCTGGCCTGCTGGGGCGCCACAGCATCCAATTCCTGAATGGCAGCTTCCCGATTTTCTGCACAAAACGCCTGTGCCACGCATGGCTCCCCAAGGCACAGCGTAAGCGCAAGCGCAAAACTTACTGCTTTTTTCATAGCTCTCAATTTAGTTCCCTCCTGAAATTTATCCTTATAAAGTTCCTGTTAAAATATGGTTTTCAAAATTTATTATAACAGACCTGATTTTTCAATACAAGTGGCATTTGTTTGAGTTTCCCCATTTTGCAATTCATAGAGCCAAAAGGTTTCCGTCACAAAGTGATGGAAACACTTTTCACATAAAAGTGTTCTGGAAAGCTGGCTTTTCAGAGCGCTTTTTGTGCAAGATGTCTATGCTGCCAAAGGCAGCAAGACCTTTTGGCTCTATAGTATCGGCTATAATGAAAAATGGGGAAACTCAAAAAGTGGCATTTGGGAATGGCTTGGGGAATTCAGTTATTTTAAGGTAAAAAACAAAACAGGCAAGTCCGCTTCAGCTCCCTGAACCCCTCATTTAAGATAAAAGAACCCGTAACTGTACCGAAATACAATTACAGGTTCCTTCCTTATCTTTGAACCTCTGCAAAACCCCTTAATTTCCCAAATAGAACTGCCCATATGCGTCAGCAGCCTTAATGGCAGCGCAAACGGTTTCCGGAGCCACCTCAAAAGGCATGTTATGCAAGGTATCCGTTTCTGCACATGCAGCGGTGGCAACCGCCATAATTTTTTCATCTGTAACTTCCGTTACGCCCAGTTCCTTTAAGGTGACTGGGAGCCCAAGCTCTATGCACCATGTAATAATATCTTCCAATTCATCGGAAGGGATATTTTCAAGGACAAGCTGGACGATGGTCCCAAAGGCTACCTTTTCCCCATGGTACATATGATGGCACTCCTCCAGCACCGTCAGCCCATTGTGGATGGCATGGGCGCCTGCAAGCCCACCGCTCTCAAAGCCTATGCCGCTTAACAGTGTATTTGCTTCAATGACTTTTTCCACTGCCGGGGTACATGCGCCGGCGCTTAATGCTATTTTCGCTTTCACCCCTTCTTCCATCAAGGTCTGGAAGCAAAGCTCTGCCAGCGCCATTGCCGCAGAGGTAGAAAGGCCGCCAGCGCAGGTTGCCGCCCCGCTGTTTTTGCACGCCCTTGCCTCAAAGTACGTTGCCAGCGCATCACCCATGCCAGATACTGTCAGGCGGACAGGGGACTTTGTAATGACCTCTGTATCCATCAGCACAAGGTTCGGGTTTGCGGGAAGGAACAAATATTCCTCAAACACCCCTTCGTCTGTGTAAATTACAGACAATGCGCTGCAGGGTGCGTCTGTAGAAGCAATGGTCGGGCAAACCAGCACCGGCATGGATTTGTGGTAAGCAACTGCCTTGGCAGTGTCGAGGATTTTGCCGCCGCCAATGCCGATCACCATGTCGCAGCCTTTTTCCTCTGCCACCTGAATCAGGCGATTAATCTCCGTCTTGCTGCACTCCCCGTTAAAATAGCCGAATTCAGCCGCTGCCCCTTTCCCTGCAAAGCTTCCTTCCACAAGCTCCCCAATCCGCTGGAACCCGGATGATGTAATCAAGACCAGCGCTTTTTTGCCATACTTTTCTGCATATTCCCCCAATTTCTTTAACTCCCCTGCGCCCTGCACATATTTGCTGGGGCTGATTAAAATTCCTGCCATGTCAAATACCTCCTGTTCTTTGCTTTTGTAAATGGATACATTCCTATTGTAAGGCTTTCCAAATGGCTTGTCAAATATGTTTTAGAGCGGGTGCGGCGCATCCTTTTGATACCCTAATCCTGTATACCGAAAAAAATTACTGTGTGCTTTACTCTTTTCCTAAAATCTTCTATAATAGCAATAACCCATTAAATAAGAATGACAGAAAGGATGGTAAAATATGGGAATGACGGATAAGCAATTCAATGGTTTTATCAGGTTTATATTAGATGACATCAAAGAAGTCATTGAAACCATGGAAGATGGAAAAGGAAAGGAAAAATTACAGAAAGTAGCAGAAAATCTGCAGCAAACGCTAGAAGATTAATACTTCCGCAAAAAGCGCTCTGAAAATCCAGCTTTTCAGAGCGCTTTTATGTGCAAAGTGTTTCCATCACTTTGTGTTGGAAACCTTTTGGCACTATAAATTACAAAATGGGGAAACTCAAATTAAGAAAAACCTTGCGAAATACAAATTATGTGGTAAAATATCGAAAGATACGGTTTGCGCCGGCCGCAGCCACAACATAAGAAAGAAGGATTTATTTATGAAAACAACACGAGAGGATATCCGCAACATCGCCATTATCGCCCACGTAGACCATGGCAAAACCACGCTGGTGGACGAGCTGCTCAAGCAAAGCGGCGTGTTCCGGGCCAACCAAGAGGTGCAGGAACGTGTCATGGATTCCAATGACATCGAACGGGAACGGGGAATCACCATCCTTTCCAAGAACACCGCCGTTTTTTATAAGGACACCAAAATCAACATTATCGACACCCCGGGCCACGCCGATTTTGGCGGCGAGGTGGAACGGGTGCTGAAAATGGTAAACGGGGTTGTCCTTGTGGTGGACGCTTTTGAAGGAGCCATGCCCCAGACAAAATTCGTGCTGATGAAAGCCCTTGCCCTGGACCTGCCAGTCATTGTCTGCATCAACAAAATTGACCGCCCGGAAGCAAGGCCGGACGAAGTGATTGACGAGGTGCTGGAGCTGTTTATGGACCTGGACGCTTCAGACGAACAGCTTGACTGCCCCTTTATTTACGCTTCTGCCCGGGACGGCTATGCAGTCAAGGATTTAAATGATGAAAAGAAGGACATGACTGCATTATTTGAAACCATCCTGGAATACATCCCAGCCCCGGAAGGGGACCCTGACGCAAATACCCAGGTGCTGATCAGCACCATCGACTACAATGAGTACGTAGGGCGCATTGGCGTTGGGAAGGTGGATAATGGATGCCTGAAAGTCAACCAAGACGCTGTCGTCGTAAACCACCATGAGCCGGACAAGCTCCAGAAAGTCCGAATCAGCAAGCTTTATGAATTTGACGGCTTAAATAAAGTAGACGTGGCAGAAGCGAAAATTGGCTCCATTGTAGCCATTTCCGGCATTGCGGATATCCATATCGGCGACACCATCTGCGCCCCGGAAAACCCCAGCGCCATTGATTTCCAAAAGATTTCCGAGCCTACCATTTCCATGAACTTTATTGTAAATGACAGCCCCCTTGCCGGGCAGGAAGGGAAATTCGTCACCTCCCGCCATATCCGAGACCGTCTGTTCCGGGAACTGAACACAGACGTATCCCTGCGGGTGGAAGAAACCGACAGCCCAGACAGCCTGAAGGTTTCCGGCCGGGGGGAGCTCCATTTGTCCGTACTCATTGAGAACATGCGGCGGGAAGGCTATGAATTTGCCGTAAGCAAAGCGGAAGTGCTTTACCATCAGGATGAAAATGGAAAAAAATTAGAGCCGATGGAACTGGCTTACGTAGACGTGCCTGATGAATTTACCGGGGCAGTCATTGAAAAATTAAGCCAGCGCAAAGGGGAGCTCCAGAACATGGGGCCAATCAGCGGCGGCTACACAAGGCTCACCTTCAACATCCCTTCCCGTGGCCTTATCGGCTACCGGAATGAATTTATGACTGACACCAAAGGAAACGGCATCATTAATACCATTTTCAATGGGTATGACCCTTACAGGGGGGACATTTCCTACCGGAAACAAGGCTCCCTGATTGCCTTTGAATCCGGGGAATCCGTCACCTACGGCCTTTTTAGCGCCCAGGACCGGGGAACACTCTTTATCAGCCCCGGGGAGCGGGTATATGCCGGCATGGTAATTGGGCAGAGCGCAAAGCCGGAAGACATTGAGCTGAATGTCTGCAAGAAAAAGCATTTAACCAATACCCGCTCTTCCAGCGCAGACGAAGCACTGACGCTGACGCCCCCTAAAATCCTAAGCCTGGAACAGGCATTGGAATTTATTGAAACAGACGAGCTTTTAGAAGTCACCCCCAAAAGCCTGCGCATCCGCAAACGGATTTTAGACCCCACCCTCCGCAAGCGGGCAGGGCTGCGGAAATAGTCCTGGAAAGAACAAAAATGCGCTCCGCACACTCCCATGCCCAACTTCTCCGACAAACGCAGCTTTTGTTCTGCGCGCGAGCAGATTGCGCAGCAATATTTTACCTCTTGTGCGAGTACCCTCGCTTCGCTGGGGCAGACCCTGCGCATATTATTTTTTATCTTATAGGAAAGACACTTTCACGCTTTAGCGTGACAAGGTCTTTCCTATAAGAGGACAAAAGGGCTGCCGCAAATGGCAGCCCCCTTTATTTTGACTTTACTTTCATCCGGTTCACCAAAAGCCCCGCAGAAAAGAACGCCAGGGAAAACATCAGCACCATGCCAAAGGCCTGGTACACTTTCTCCCCCTCTGCAAACGCCCCTACCTTCTGTATCTCCTCATTTGCCACCACATACCAATAGGAAGGCACAAATTTTGCCATGTTCCGGGCGCTTTCCCCCATCATGTCCACTGACACGAACACGCCGCCCAGGAAGCTGAACCCCAGCCCAAACACATTGCTCAGGATTGTCAGCATCGCCGAGCTCTGGGCAAACTGCACGGCAAACCAGGCCACGCTTAAGGAACAGATGCCAAACACAAAGGCATTGGCAGCGTTCAGCGCACCCCGCAGGCTAAGCATATAATCCCCCACATTCAGGCAGGCCATCCCCAGAAAGGCCGCATACACAATTACCATGTAGACGGCGCACCCCAGAAAAATCTGCAGGTTCTGGCTCAGGAAGGACATGGAGGAGCACTTGTTCCTTGCCGCCAAATCCTTATTTTGAAATGCTTTCATACACCCGCCTACGCCCAAAATCATCATAATCAGGAACACATATGGGATATATTGGAAATAGTAAAACCCGGTGGGCTTCCCCTGGCTGTCCCCCGCTTCCAGAAACTGCACCTCTGCCTTCCGTTCCACGTCCTTAAGCGTCCGCGCCACGGCTTCCCTTTCGCCATAGCCCGCTTTCAGGTACATGGCAAGGGTCCTTAAAAAGCTTACCATTTCCTGTTCCACCAGATATGCGCTGCTGCTTCCGGGAACCACCGTCCCTTCTAGCAGACCCTCCTGCTCCCCTGCCAGGAACTTTTCCGTAAAATCCTCCGGTATCACAAGGACATAATCCAGTTCCTCGTAATACATGGCGTCCTGCAAATCCTCTTTTTTTTCAGGGACGCCCAAAATTTGGTTCTGGGAACCTAAATATTCCTCCAGCCCGTCCCCAAGGCTGCCCTTATCCTTGTTTTCCAGCCCAATATCCAAGGAAACCCCAGAAAACTCTGTTTTGCTGTTTTCTTCCAGGACATTCCCCACAGTCACCGCAAGCGCCAGATAAATTACAATATACATCAAAAGCGACGCCTTATTTTTATATAAGATACGGAAAAAAGCCTTAAATACCTGCATACCATTCCCTCCCTGCTATCTGCAAAACCTTGATGAAGCGCTTATATCCCTGCATACCGTTCCCGCCTTACTATCAGAAAAGACCCTGCTGCCAGCGCCGCAGTCAACGCCAGCATTATGCCCATATTTTCCAGATAACGCCCATAGGTGTCATAAATGTTCAGGCTGCAGCATGCTTTCGTAATCAGCGACGCCGGGTTAATCCTTGCAAATACCGGCACATAACGCTCTATCAAACGCTGGATCCCACTTACCATCAGCCCGCTGAAAAAACTGGACACCATCATAATGGTAACGCAGAGGGCTTCTTTCATTTGATAGGGCATTTTCCCACACACGCCTATAAAAAATCCAAGGAAAACCCCCAGCACGTCCCCTGAAAAAAGCGTCAGCAGCAGGAACCCCCACTGATCCCCCAGGGGCACATCCAGGGCAAACATCAGGTAGCTGACGGAAAAAATAATACACACAAACTGAAGCGTTACCTTAGCCGCCAAATCCGGCCAGAGCATACGGAACCGGCTGGCTCCCGCCGCCATCCGCCTTGCCGCCAAAGCGCTTAAATTTGCCTTAAATTCCACTGCGCACTGAAGCCCCATAACGGCCCCCATCAGGCAGTTCATGGCAATCAGGGAATAAAAATAGTCCAATATGCTGTTAGATGCTGCGTCCCCAAGGCTCCCCTCTTTTAAGTAGCTGTACTCTCCCTCCAAAACCTCCGCTGCCTTCTGGATTCCCTCCGGGTGTTCCTTGCCAATAGCAATAAAGGTGGCGCTGGTGCGCTCATATTGCTCCAAAATGGAATTTAAAATGGTCTGGTTGATCCCCTGCTCTGCAACTACAAGGGAAATCCCGGAGTTTTCCTGCCCTGACAGCCCTTTCAGGCTTTGTTCCCCAGCTCCTGTTTTCTTTTGGAAAAAAATCCCTTCTGCTTCCCCTTCCCGCAAAAGCTTTTCCGCCTTCTCCTGCGAGGTTTTCTGCACCTGTATCAGCCCGTTTTCTGTTTCCAGGGCTTCCAGCAGCAATGCAAAATTCCCGTCTGCCCCTTCCTCCTGTACATATGCCACCGGCACCCGATGGAACAGCACCTCTTTATCCGTGTAATTCCCAAACGCTACATGGAACAGGCTCCCTAAAATCACTGGGAAAATCAGGTTCCAAAAAATCATCATCCGGTCACGGGAGGACCGGATAAGGCCATATCTGTATAACCGAAAAAACATAATCTTCCTCCTTTTTACCTTTTCATCCCTATATTTATTTCACTTCTGCATGGTCCCGCAGGTCCTTCCCTGTAATCTCCAAAAATACGTCGTTCAGCGTGGGCAATTCCGAATATACCCTCCCAAACCCTATTTCTCTGCTGCCAAAATACTCCAAGATATGTACCAGGTTATGCTTCCCGCCGCTGCAGCGGATTTCCAGCATCCCATCCCGGTAGTCCACCTGGTACACATGGCGCAGCTCCTTAATTTCTGCAATCTGGTAAGGCGCAAGGCCTTCTGCTTCCATGTGGATTTTCTCCCCCATCTTAATCATGGATTTCAGCTCCTCCTTGGTTCCGGAAGCCACGCACCTGCCTTTGTCCAGAATGGCAATCCGGCTGCAGATCTGCTCCACCTCCTCCATATAATGGGAGGTGTAAATAATGGTAGCCCCATCCCGGTTCAGCTTCTGGATCCCTTCCAGAATCCGGTTCCGGCTCTGTGGGTCTACTGCCACGGTAGGCTCATCCATAATAATCAACTTTGGCTTATGGGCAATGCCGCAGGCGATGTTCAGCCTGCGCAGCAGGCCCCCGGAAAGCTTTTTGGGATAAAATTTCCGGAAATTCTCCAGCCCGGAAAATTCAATTGCTTCTTCCACATACTGCTTCCGTACCTGTTTCTCCTGTACATAAAGGCCGCAGAAATAGTCGATATTTTCCTGCACCGTCAGTTCCTCAAATACCGCTACATTCTGCAAGACCACCCCGATCTGCCTTTTGCTCCCGTAGCTGTCCGGCTGCATTTCTTCCCCAAACACCTTCACGCTGCCCTTGTCAAAATGCAGCAGCGCCAAAATGCAGTTGATCGCTGTAGTTTTCCCGGAACCGTTAGGGCCTAACAGCCCAAACACCTCCCCTTCCTCTATGGCGAGGTTCAGATGGTCCAATGCAATCAGGTCTTTGTACCGTTTCACCAGATTTTCTATTTCCACTACTTTTTTTGCCATTTCCAAACACTCCTTCCTGTAAACCCTTACGCCCCAACAACGCAGACAATCACCAGTGGGGAAGTCCTGCGAACCGGGCTCTTTGTTCTTTTTTATCTTACCAAAAAAAATTTGCCTGCAATAGTGCCCCCTGTCATTCCCTGCCATGACAAATGTCACATTTTCCGCTCTTTCCCTGTGAAACACAGCCAAAATATAGTATAATCAGGAAAACGGCAGAAAGGGGCAGGCCTATGGCAACGCTTTCCGACAAATTAATACTTTTCCTCGGCGGGGCGCTGCTGCTATACCCGCACTGGCAGGACAACAGCTTTATCCATATTTTTGCCCTGCTGGCGGCAGTTACCTTTTTCTGCCTTTGCAGTTACTGCAACCTGGAGTGCCAGCGGCTGGGGCAGCTCCCAAATGTTTCCCGCTGGCTGCTGGCAGCCATGTGCCTTTCCCTGGCGGGATTAAGCTTAGTGCACCCTGCCTTTGGGTGTTTCCTGCCCCTCCTGTTTTACGAACTGGCTGCTGCCATCCGCCACTGGGGCATCCTTGCATCATGCCTGCTTCCCTTCCTTTCCTTCCGGGATTGGCCAGGGTTTTACCCCTTTGCAGCCCTCCTCCTGTTTTTGCTGGCGTGGCTTTTTGCCTGCAAAACTGCAAGGCTTTTGGAATTGGAGCGGAAATTCCAGTTCCTGCGGGATTCTTCCACGGAATACCAATTGCTCCTCCAGCAAAAAAATAAGGATTTAATCGAAAAACAGGATCATGAGATACACATAGCCACCTTAAAGGAGCGGAACCGGATTGCCCGTGAAATCCATGACAATGTAGGCCATATGCTTTCCCGTTCCATCCTCCAGTCCGGAGCCCTGTCCGCCATCAACCAGCAGGAAAACATGCAGCAGCCCTTAAACGACCTGAAGGATACCCTCTCCCTTGCCATGACCTCCGTCCGAGAAAGCGTCCATGGGCTCCATGACGGTTCCATTGATTTGGAATCTGCTGTCTCCGAGCTGCTTTCCGGGCTGGCGGGTTATCAGGCCAGCTTTGCATATGACATGGGGCGTTTTGTCCCTGCCCCTGTGAAATACTGCTTTATTTCCATTGTGAAAGAAGCATTGTCCAACACCGCACGGCACAGCAACGCCACGGAGCTTACCATTGTCCTGCGGGAGCACCCCAGCCTGTACCAGCTTATGGTAAAAGACAACGGCACGGCCGCCAGCCTGGGCGGTTCCGGCATGGGCATTGCAAATATGCAGGAACGGGTGAAGCATTTAAACGGGATCCTTTCTATTTCCACAGAGCATGGGTTCCAGATTTTTGTATCCATCCCCCGGAAAGAAGCCTAACCTGAACAGATACAGACTGCAGCAGAAAGGAGTTATCCATGGATATTATTATTGTAGACGACGACCCATTTGTTTCCCTGTCCCTGAAAACCATCCTGGAATCTTCCGGGGAAATCCGGGTTCTGGAAATTGGAAAAAACGGACAGGAAGCAGTGGCTTTATACGAAGCGCACCACCCCCAGGTTTTGCTGATGGACATCCGTATGGATGGGATGACAGGCCTTGAGGCTGCAGAACATATCTTAAGCCGGAACCCGGAAGCAAAAATTTTATTCCTGACTACTTTTTTGGACGATGAATACATTGTGCAGTCTTTAAAACTGGGGGCAAAAGGGTACATCCTGAAACAGGATTTTGAGAGCCTGCTGCCCTCCTTAAAGGCAGTGGTAAAAGGCCAGAATGTATTTGGAAATGAAATTATTACCCGGCTTCCCGGCTTTATTTCCCAAACCGGCCATTCCCACTACGACTATTCCGCCAAAGGGATTACAGACAAAGAATTGGAAATTATTGAGCTGGTAGCGCAAGGCTGCAGCAACCGGGAAATTGCCGGGCAGCTTTTCTTAAGTGAAGGGACCGTGCGGAACTATTTAAGCTCCATCCTCGAAAAGCTGGAGCTGCGGGACCGCACGCAGCTTGCCGTATTTTTTTATAAAAATTAGCGCATTGCCGGACACTGCACTAACAGTGCTCCCGTATCAGGGCCTGCAAAATCATAATGTGGTATTCCTCGTCTATGATGATTCTTGCCAGCACTTTATTTACGCAGTCGTCATTTATCATTTTCATATGCATCCGGTACTGGCTGATTGCCGCTTTTTCCGCTTCAATATCAGCCAGCAGCATTTGCTTGGCATGTTCCGGGATTGTCAGGAACCCTGGTGTCCATATGATGTTCCTGCCGTTCTGCTGCTTTGCCACAAAGTCAACGGTCCCGCCCAGCAGGCAGACCAGCTCCCCTAATTTCTGCAAATGCATCATTTCCGCCATTGCAATCCCAAGGAGCGTCTGGGCCATTGGGCAGTTCCCAAGGGACAGGCGGTTCTCATTGTTGATATACTGGGTAATGGCAGACATCTCGGACGTTGCCCCACAGTAATCCACGCTCAGCAAATTTGCATAGATCTGGTTCTGGCACCTAACCTGAATCTCAGGATAAGGCAGGTCCACCATAATCGGCTTCACACCTGCAAAGCTGCAGGTATTTTTCAGCGTGCATTTCTTTTCCTCCATAGGCATATTCCTCCTTTCCCATCCTTTCTGATAGTATATTCCACATGCAGAATAGTGTGAAAACAGAAGAAAATGGGCAAAGAATCCTGCTTTGCGGGATTCTCCGCCTGCGGCGGGTCGCTTTGCGGCAGATTTCATATCCGCCGCAGTGCGATAAAAGCTTTTTTATTCTATAGGAAAGCCATGGACTTTAACACTTTACAGCAACACGGTCTTTCCTATAAGATAAAAAACAGGCGCACAGTAAATTCCCTGTGCACCTGTTATCCCATTGTCCCCAGCCCTTATAGTTTCTGGAAAAAGAAGGACTGTTTCCTCTGGTAATTCAGTTCCCTATAATTCATAATCTGTTCCGTGCTGCCGATAAACAGTATTCCATCCTTTGCCAAGGCAGCATTGAATTTCTTATAAATTTCCTCTTTTGCATCTTCTGTAAAGTAAATCAGCACATTCCTGCATACAATCAGGTGGCATCCGGAAGGATACGGGTCTTTCAGCAGGTTATGCTCCTTAAACTCTACCTGGCGCTTGATTTCGTCGGCAATCTTATAAGAATTGCCGACTTTGGTAAAGTATTTCTTCTTAAACTCTGGCGGCACTGCAGCAATGCTCTTTTCATTATAAAGGCCAAGCCTTGCCTTATCCAGCACCTGCTTATCAATGTCGGTTGCGGTAATCTTAATCTGGTTCAGCGGAAGGTGCTTGGAGAGAGCCATTACCAAGGAATATGGCTCATCCCCTGTGGAACATGCAGCGCTCCAGATTTTCAGGCTCTTCCCAAACCGCTGGACTAATGCCGGGAACACCTCTTTATCCAGAATCGCCCACTGCTCCGGGTTCCGGTAAAACTCAGATACATTGATTGTAAGGAAATTGACAAACTGCTCAAATTTTTCCGCATCCTTTTTTATCAATGCTACATAGTCTTTATAGCTTGTAATACTGTTCTTAGATATCAGCGTTTCAATCCTGCGCTTCATCTGTTTCTCTTTGTAAGCATTCAGGTCAATCTTAGTCAATGCAAAAATATCTTTTTTGAAATCCTCATATCCAACCATGACGGCTTCCCCTATTCTTCTACAGATTCTTCTGCTGCATCCTCCTGCACATCCCCTGACGGAACCAGCAGGGCTTTCATGCTAAGGCTGATTTTCTTGTCATCCTCGTTGAAATCCACAATCTTAGCTTCAATTTCCTGGCCGATGCTCAATACATCTGCCGGCTTTTCTACATGTTCTTTTGAAATCTGGGAAACGTGCAGCAGTGCGTCCACGCCGGGGGCAAGCTCCACAAATGCGCCGAAATCTGTCATCCTGGCAACTACGCCTTCCACAATATTGCCGACAGCATATTTAGAAGCTGCGTCCTTCCATGGGTTCTCATCCTCAAATTTCATGCTCAGGGCAATCTTGTTGTCATGGATATCTTTAATAAATACCCTGACTACTTCGCCAACCTTGAAAACCTTCCTTGGGTTCTCTACCCTTCCCCAAGACATTTCGGAAATGTGCAGGAGCCCGTCTGCCCCGCCCAAGTCAATAAATGCACCGAAATCCGTTACATTCTTTACAGAGCCTTCCAGGACATCGCCAATATTGATCCTCTCAAACAGGGCTTTCTGCAGTTCTGCCTTCTTAGCAAGCAAAAGCTGCTTCCTGTCCCCAATAATCCTTCTCCTGCGGGGGTTGAATTCTGTAATCACAAATTCGATTTCCTGGTCTTTGTACTTGCCTAAATCCTTCTCGTATGTATCGGATACCAGGCTTGCAGGAATAAAAATCCTTGCTTCGTCGATTACTACGCCAAGGCCGCCTTCCAATACCTGCGCTACTTTTGCAGTAAGCACTTCCTGCGCGTTGAAAGCTTCTTCCAGGCGCTTGCTGCCCTTCTCTGCTGCAAGGCGTTTGTAGGTCAGCATTACCTGCCCTTCGCCGTCATTTACCTTAAGGACCTTTGCTTCCATGGTGTCGCCCACGGATATCATGGTAGTCAGGTCAACGTTCGGTTCGTTTGTATATTCATTCCGGGTAATGATTCCATCGGATTTGTAACCAATATTTAAGATGATCTCGTCTGGCTTCACATCAATAACGGTACCTTCGACTACCTCTCCATTCCTTATTGTTTTAAATGATTCTTCCAGCATTTGTTCAAAACTCATTTCTGACATTTTTTTGAACCTCCTCAATAATTTTGTTTGGGGTAGAAGCCCCTGCGGTAATACCTACGTTATTAATGGACCGTAATTCAGAGAAATCCAAATCTTTCAGTGTCTGTATATAGTAAGTATTTTCACATTCTTTTTTACATATTTCAAATAGTTTCTGCGTGTTGGAACTGGCCTTCCCGCCAATCACAACCATGGCGTCCACCCGGCCTGCAATCTCCTTGGCCTCTGCCTGCCGTTCCTGGGTCGCATTGCAAATCGTATTTAAAACAATTATATCATAACCTTTTTTTTCGATAATTTCAACTAGTTCTTTAAATTTCTTGTTGTTAAATGTCGTCTGGGCAACGATACATACCCTTTTTTTCTCTTTTATGGAGAAATTTTCCGCTTCTTCTTCTGTGGAAACCACTGTAGTCGCCCCAATGTTATGGCTCCACCCTTGAATCCCCTCCACCTCCGGGTGGCTGCTGTTGCCAATAATTACCACATGGCAGCCTTCCTTGCTGTACTGTTCCACAATCCGGTGGATTTTCAGCACGAAGGGGCAGGTGGCGTCCACATAGGGGATCCCTTCCGCCTCCAGCAGCCCATAAACCTCCTGGCCTACGCCGTGGGAACGGATAATGACGGTTCCATCTTTGCAGTTTTTCAGTTCTTCCAGCGTTCCCACTACCCAGACGCCCTTCTGGCTTAAATCATTTACCACTTCTTCATTGTGTATGATTGGCCCATAAGTATAAATCCTGCCTGTTCCCTGCCCTGCCTGCTCATAGACAGTGTCTACCGCACGTTTTACGCCAAAGCAGAACCCGGCGGTCTTTGCTAAAACCACTTCCATTATCATTGGCTCCTTTTAATTGGCTCCTTTTACCAGCCTTAAGATTTCCTCCGTGACTTCCTGGGGCGTCATGGAGGAGCTGTCGATCAGGACGGCATCCTCTGCCTGCCGCAAGGGGGAAATCTCCCGGTTCATGTCCTGTTCATCCCGTGCCTTGATATCCCTGCAGATTTGCTCCAGTTCACAGTCTGCGCCTTTTTCCTGCAGCTCCAGAAACCTGCGTTTCCCCCTTGTTTCCACGCTGGCAGTCAGGTAAACCTTTACCTGGGCCTCCGGCAGCACGCAGGTGCCGATATCCCGCCCATCCATAACCAGATCTGTGGTGCGCGCCAGTTCCCGCTGAAGCTGCGTCAGCTTTTCCCGGACTTTCGGGTAAATGCTGGTGCGGGAAGCCATGTTCCCCACTTCCTCCGTGCGTATCTGCCCATTGACATTTTCCCCGTTTAAAAATACCTGCTGCTCCCCGTTTTCGTTGGAAAGTGTGACGGTAATCCGGCTGCAGGCGCCGCTGACTGCCGCTTCATCCTCTGGGGAAATCCCTTCCCGCAGGAAAAACAATGCCATTGCCCGGTACATTGCACCGGTGTCCACGTAAATATAAGATAACTCTTTCGCTACTTTCTTAGCAATAGTACTTTTGCCTGCCCCGGCAGGGCCGTCGATTGCAATATTAAATGCCATATTCCTTTCCATTCCTTCCGCTTCTGTTTTGCACAAAACAATGTGGGTTTTCTAGTTTTTGGCTGGCGCTTGTTCCTGCAAGGCATCCGGTGGACCATGCAACCTGCAGGTTAAAGCCCCCGGTCAGCGCGTCTAAGTCCAGCACCTCCCCGGAAAAATACAGGCCTGGCACCAGCCTGGATTCCATGGTGGAAGGGTTGATTTCTTTGACGGAAACACCCCCTCTGGTAATAACTGCCTCCTGGAAACCACGGAACTGGATAACCGTCAGCGGGAAAGCCTTCATTAACTTTGCGAAGCTTTGGCGTTCCTCTTTGGTGACTTCATTCACTTTCTTTTCTGGATCTATGCCGCTTAAGGCTACGATAACGGGAATCAGTTTGCTAGGGAACAGCTTCTGGACCCCGTTTTTAAACTGCCGGTTCCTGTTGTCCTCAAAGTCCCGCAGGATGCGCTTATCAAGCTGTTCCACGGACAATGCAGGCTTTAGGTCGATTTCCATTTGTAGGGGCATTTGCTCCATATAATCGTTAATCCTGCCGCTTGCGCTTAAAACCAGGGGGCCGCTGACGCCGAAATGGGTGAACAGCATTTCCCCAAAATCCTCATAAATTGTTTTGCTTCCATGCCTGATGCGCACCGTGACATTCTTAAGGGACAGGCCCTGCAGATCTTTCACCCAGGGTTCTGCCGTTTCAAAAGGCACAAGGGAGGGCCGCAGCTCTGTCACCGCATGGCCTAATTCCCGGGCAAAACGGTAGCCGTCCCCAGTGGAGCCTGTGGAACAGTAGGAGCATCCCCCGGTGGCAATGATTACGGCGTCTGCGTGCAGGATTGTCCCATCAGACAGGCGGACGCCTGTAACATGGGGTTCCCCGCCGCAGGCTTTTGCTGTGCCTGTTAGCACCTCCTGCACATTAGTATGAAGGCGCACCTCCACGCCTGCCTGCTGCAAAGCCTGCTGCAGGGCCCGTATTACATCGGAAGAATGGCCAGATACCGGGAACACCCTTCCGCCGCGCTCTGTCTTGGTAGCAAGGCCATGGGATTCAAAAAAGCCGATTGCCTGCAGGTTGGTGAAATGATAAAATGCACTGTAGAGGAATTTCTGGTTGCGCAGCACATGCCGGAACAAATCCTCCGTTTCACAGGCATTTGTCAGGTTGCACCTGCCTTTCCCGGTAATATAAATTTTCTTCCCAAGCTTCTCATTTTTTTCCAGCAGGAGGACTTTGTGCCCGCTGGAGGCGGCATGGGCGGCGGCCATCATGCCTGCTGCCCCTCCGCCTATTACAATTATTTTACCCATAATTTTTATCTTTACTTTCTAAAATATGATTAGGCGCCAAAAGGGTGCGCCGCCCCATGCTTCCCTTGCAGCGGCATTGCCAAAACTGTTACCCATGCTTCATATAATTAATTTCGTCATTCCCATTTATCTGGTATTCTTCCCACACCTGCTCCAGTAATTCCAGCGTTTTTGCTACTTCCCCCTGCTTCTTCATGCAGACAGCCAGAAGCAGGGCATTGATTACGCTCATAGGGGCTGTCAGGGAGTCAAGGACGGAGGACATGTCGCTCTTGGCAATCAGGTTGCAGGAGGAATACAGGTTCAAGGGGGAATGTACGCTGTCAGTAAGTGTAATGACGCTGGCGCTGCGGCTGTTTGCCAGTTCCATGGCTTTTAAGGTCCGTATGGAATATCTGGGGAAGCTGATGCCTACCATCGCATCCCCTTTGCCAATGTGGACCATCTGCTCCAGCAGCTCGCTGGAACTGCTTGTCCGGAGCAGCCGCACGTCCTCAGCCGCCATATTTAAATAAAAAGCCAAAAATTCCGCCAACGGCGCGCAGTTCCGTATGCCCAGCACGTAAATGCACTTTGCCTGGACCAGAATGTCCACGGCCATGTCAAAGGCATGTGCGTCCATATGCTCCAGCGTGTCCTGAAGCCGCCCGATATCAGACTTTAAAACGGTTTCTAAAATTTCCGGCTGGCTAATCCTGCCGTATACATCCTCCATCTGGTGGACATCATGCAGCTTGCCCTGCACCAGTTCCCCCAAGGCATGTTGGAATTCTGGGTATCCTTTGTATCCCAAATGGGCGGCAAAGCGGACCACGGTAGATTCGCTGACCCCCACTGCCTGCCCCAGCTTCGCCGCCGTCAGAAATGCTGCTTTGTCATAATTCTCTGTAATGTAAACAGCCAGGAGCCGCTGGCCTTTGCTCAGGCTCCCATACTTGCCATTAATTCTGCTTAATAAGTCTTTGGCGCTGCCCATTGATCATTCTGCCACCTTCCATTCCTTTCAGCAGACAGTCCCATGCGTCTTTTTCCCTTTCGAAAAATCCCCCCTGTTGGTGTATGATCGCCAGCAGGAGGAATTCTCCATTTCCCTTTATGAACGTCTGTCTATGTCAGCCTATACAGGGTACGCGCCGTTCTTGGTGTCTGCAATAGAAGCGTCCACCTGCGTCTGCTGTGCTTCCCTGTATTTGAAAAATTCGGTTGCTACCTGCGGGAACAGCGCGTAGGAAAGCACGTCCTCATCCTGCTGTTTCCACTGCTTCATTTCTTCTTCAATCTTATGGAGCTCCGGCTCTAACAAGTCTGCATAACGGCAGGTAATGGCGTTTTTCTTGTCCTCGCCCAATACCTTGTCGATGATTTCCGGGTTGAAAGGCTTTACAGTCTGGCCGTATTTCCCAAGCAAAACGTCCTTGGTTTCCTTGGTTGCTACCTTATAACGCTCGCCCATCAATACATTGAACACTGCCTGTGTGCCCACAATCTGGGACGAAGGGGTAACCAATGGCGGCTCGCCCAGGTCCTTGCGCACCCGGGGGATTTCTTCCAGCACTTCCATATATTTGTCTTCTGCGTTCTGCTCCTTTAACTGGGATACCATGTTGCTGAGCATGCCGCCCGGCACCTGGTAAAGCAAGGTCTGGATATCCACGCCCAGCACCTTGGGGTTCATCAGGCCGCTCTTTAACGCTTCTTCCCTCATTGGGCGGAAATAATCTGCGATTTCCTTTAAAAGCATCTGGTCGTAGCCTGGGTCCATTGCAGTCCCCTTAAATGCTTCCGCCATAACCTCGGTTGCCGGCTGGCTGGTACCCAGCGCAAACGGGGACATTGCGGTGTCGATAATGTCGCACCCTGCCTCCACTGCCTTTAAGTAGGTCATAGAAGCAACGCCGGAGGTATAGTGGGTGTGGAGCTCAATGGGAAGGCTGGTGGCTGATTTCAGCGATTTCACCAGTTCTTCCGCCTTATATGGGGTCAAAAGGCCTGCCATATCCTTAATGCAGATGGAATTTGCGCCCATTTCTTCGATTTTCTTAGCCATATTTGTCCAATACTCTAAGGTATAAGCATCCCCCAAGGTATAGGAAAGGGCAACCTGCGCATGGCCTTTCTCTTTGTTGGTGGCCGTTACTGCTGTCTGCAGGTTCCTTAAGTCGTTCAGGCAGTCAAAAATACGGATAATGTCAATCCCGTTTGCAATGGATTTCTGTACGAAATACTCTACCACATCGTCCGCATACGGGCGGTAGCCCAAAATATTCTGGCCGCGGAACAGCATCTGCAGTTTGGTTTTCTTAAAGCCAGCTTTTAATTTACGTAAACGCTCCCATGGGTCTTCCTTTAAGAAACGCAGGGATGCGTCAAAAGTTGCGCCGCCCCAGCACTCTACGGCATGGTAGCCTACCTGGTCCATTTTATCAATAATCGGCAGCATCTGTTCTGTTGTCATACGGGTGGCAATCAGGGATTGATGCGCATCACGTAATACGGTTTCTGTTATCTTAACCGGTTGTTTTTTCTCAGCCATGATGATTCCTCTCATTCTGCCGCTGTGCGGCTTTTTTCAGTGATTTCTATATTCCAAAAATTGCCATAAATACCCCGGCTGCTACCGCGGTACCAATAACCCCGGCAACATTTGGCCCCATTGCATGCATCAAAAGGAAATTGGTCGGGTCTTCCTCTGCGCCCACCTTCTGGGATACGCGGGCTGCCATAGGCACTGCGGATACCCCGGCAGAACCAATCAATGGGTTAATCTTGCCGCCTGTAACCTTGCACAGTATCTTGCCAAACAGGACGCCGGCTGCAGTACCGAACATGAAGGCAGCCAATCCAAGTGCCACGATTTTCAAAGTAGTCAAGTTCAGGAATGCTTCTGCGCTGGTGGTTGCGCCTACGGAAGTGCCCAGCAAAATAACTACAATATACATCATTGCATTGGACGCTGTTTCTGTAAGCTGGCGCACCACGCCGGACTCACGGAACAGGTTCCCAAGCATCAGCATACCTACCAATGGAGCCGTAGTCGGAAGGATAATACATACCACTGCCGTTACAACAATCGGGAATAAAATTTTCTCTAACTTAGAAACTGGCCGTAAGTTCTGCATCTTAATGGCACGTTCCTCTTTCGTGGTAAACAGCTTCATAATCGGCGGCTGGATAATCGGCACCAACGCCATATAGGAATATGCCGCCACGGCAATGGGCCCCATCAGCCCCGTCTGCCCTAATTTCCCTGCAAGGAAAATGGAGGTAGGCCCGTCTGCCCCGCCGATAATGGATACGGCTGCCGCTGCCTTATCATTGAACCCTAACAGGATTGCCATAAAATACGCGCCGAAAATACCAAACTGCGCCGCTGCCCCAAGCAGGAAGCTGATTGGGTTTGCAATCAGGGGGCCAAAGTCTGTCATAGCCCCTACCCCCATGAAAATCAGGGAGGGAAGGATGGACCATTCATCCATCAGATAGAAATAATGAAGTAAACCACCTACGCCATTGCTGGTTTCTTCCGGCGATGCAATAATATCCGGATAAATATTTACCAGTAACATACCAAACGCAATCGGTACCAGCAGCAACGGCTCAAATCCCTTCTTAATTGCAAGGAACAGAAACACAAATGCTACCAGAATCATGACATAATTTCCCCAGCTCAAGCTAAAGAATGCAGTCTGGTGCAGGAGGTTGGATAAAGTTTCTCCTACGTAACTCATATTTTACCTCCAATAATTAGTTGTTTAACGTTGCCAGCAATGCACCTGCTTCTACCGCCTGTCCAACGGTTACGTCAATGCTTGCCACTGTCCCGTCTTCCGGTGCGACTACAGGTGTTTCCATCTTCATTACTTCCAATACAAGGACAGTGTCGCCGCGCTTTAAGGTATCCCCTGGCTTGCTGTCAATGCTGAATACCTTCCCTGCCGCGCCTGCTTCAATCCTGACATTCCCTGCGCCGCCTGCTGCCGGAGCCGGGGCAGGAGCTGCTGCTGGGGCTGCCGGAGCTGCCGCCGGGGCTGCTGCCCTTCTGGGTGCGGGTGCTGCTGCGCCGCCTGCACCATTTTCTTCTACAGTAACATCATAAACGTTTCCATTAACGGTAATTGTATAACTTTTCATTTTCGTGTCCTCCTGAATTTACAATTAAAATCTTCTTTTGATGGAACGCACTACAAATTCGTCTGTAGAAGTTCCGGTAGATGCTGCGATTGCCGCTGCAACCACTGCTGCCAGTTCCAGATCGTCCTGCGCTGCAATTGCTTCTTCCACTGCGGGCGGAAGGGCTGCCACAGGCGCTTTTGCCGCCGGGGCTGCTTTTTCCTCAATCCCTTTCTTTTCAAACCGGGAAAGGTACTTAAAGCTGTTAATAATCAAACTGATTAAGATCAGCACTGCAAACACCACGCCCATCCCCATTAAGGTGTTCAATGCCGCGTTCGTCATTTTCTCCCCAAGGGTCTGCACTGCGTCTACAGTAATGTCCTCAAGCTGCATATTATGGTAAGTGTATACATAAGTCAAAAGAACCGGGCGGTCCTTAAAGATAATTTCCTGCTCGCAGGTCAGGGTCTTGCCGGATTTTGTCACTGTAAATTCGCCTAATTTTACAAAATCCCCAACGCCTTTCACCGCCTCGTCCCAACGGCCGACTAAATGCTCCAGCATTTCATCACCAGATGCCAGGTAGGACGCCTTCTCTGATTCTGACATTTCCTGCAGGACAGTAACCGTATTTTCGCATGCCCCTTTTAACTGCTCATAGGTGTAGCCATTGTAATCAACCTTGGTGGGGTCTTCTCCGCATCCTGCCAATCCAAGCATAATTAGGCACATGCTCAGAATCAGCAATATTTTCTTCTTCATAAACTTCACCTTTCTACTTTGCTACATGTTTTCTGGCCGGTTCACCTGTTCCTTTGGTATAAAGCATTTCAAATGCTGCCACTGCAAATTTCCTCGTGTCGTCCGGTGCAATCATCAGGTCAACCTGCCCCCGCCTTGCCGCTGCTTCTGCGGAAGACTGGAGCTCTCCGTATGCTTTCTTCTTTTCTGCAATCACATCTGCCGGAGCGCCGTCATACATAATCTTTGCCGCAAGCCCTGCATCCATCATGCCGATCTTGCTGCCTTCCCATGCATAGACGAAATCTGCGCCGATGGACTTGCTGTTCATCATCACGTATGCGCTGCCGTAAGCAGTCCCAACGATAATATTTACCTTTGGCACGGTTGCCCCTGCAAATGCTGCCGTCATCCTTGCCATTGCTTTTGCAAGGTTCCGCTCGGAACACTCAGTTGCTGCAAACCCTTCCACATTTGTCAGGGAAAGCACCGGAATATCAAAAGCATCGCAGAAGCTGATAAACTCTGCCGCCTTGTTGCATCCCCTTGCAGTCAGCACGTGGTCAAAGGTTTCTGCCTTCTCGCCGTTTTCACCATACACTGCTGTGGCGTTGGCAACTGCGCCAATGGTCCTGCCGTTTAGCTGGATAAATCCTGTTACCATGTTCCTTGCAAAATCCTTTTTCGTTTCCACAAATAAATTGTTGTCGGAAATGTGGGTAAGGGCAAGGCGGGTATCCTCCCTGCACCCGGAAAGGTTCTCGCATACGCGGTTTAAGTCGTCGGTACATTCTTCTTCCCTGCCGCCTTCTGCGTTGTTGCCGGGAAGGATGCATACCAGTTCACGGATAGCGGAAAGAATTTCCTCCGTAGTGCCTATGCCGTCAATGCAGCCATTGTTGCCTGCCTGGTATTCTGCGCTTGCCGTGTCGCATTTGGACACATGGTTGCCCTTAATGGCATTGGGGGAATTGACAAATACCCTTCCCTGCCCCTGCTCCACAAATGCAAAATCGCTCATGGCCGGCACAACGGAAAGCCCGCCGCCGCAATTGCCGAATACCGCGCAAATCTGTGGGATTACGCCGCTTGCCGCTGCCTGCGCCGCATAAATCCCGCCAAACGCATCCAATGCATCCACGGATTCCTGAAGGCGCATGCCGCCGCAGTCAATCAGCCCAATGACAGGCGCGCCCATTTTCATTGCCATTTTGTAAATAGCTGTGATTTTCTTGCTGTGCATCTCGCCAATGGTACCGCCTAACACGGAAGCGTCCTGGCTGTACACATACACCAGGTTCCCGTCAATCAGGCCATATCCGGTGATGACTCCGTCCGATGGGGTTTCAGACTGGCTTAAATCAAAGTCTGTGTTCCTTGCAGTTACCAGAGCCCCGGTTTCCATAAAGCTTTGCTCGTCGAGAAGGCCGGAAATCCTCTGTCTTGCTGAGTTGGTAGAATTACTCATTGCTTAAACCTCCATATGTATTTTTATAAATTTTACAAAATTTTCTTCCGATTGTAATTGTATCGCTTTTGGGGGAAATTTTCAATAGGTAATTCTGGAAACTTTGTGAAATTTTTCACTTGGGCTGGAATTTGGCCCTCAGCCGCTGCCACTTCCGCCAGCATCATCTGGAACTGTGGGAAAACAGGCAGACAGAACAGTAATTTCCTGAAAATTTTCTTACAGATTTTCAGTGTTCCTCTTGCCCAAAGTAAAGCTCTTTTTCCATAAAAAACAATTTTAAAAGATACTCTTTGTACCAGGAAGGCTTTAACTCTTTGGCAGCCTTAGCGGCGTATACTGGGACTTCTGCAATCTGGCGTTCCCCCAGGTAATATGTCACCTTCCCAAGCTGCTGCCCTTCCTTTATGGGGGCTTTAGCTGTTTCCGGGATTTCGTAAATGGTGCGGATTTCCTCATCGGTGCGTTTCAGGACGCGGATTTTTTCTTCTTTTATTTTCAGGGGGATGGTAACATCCTGATAGAGCCTGCCGTTTTCAGGCTCCGCCTGTTCTATTTTGACTGGGGCAAATTCCCGGTCGTACTCATACACATCCTCGCAGTGGTAATGCTCCAGGCCATAGTTCATCAAGGCACGGGTATCGGACCATTTGTAGGTTTTATTGTTAGGCCAGCCGCAGGCTAAGAGGGCTACAATAAATGTACGGTCTTCCCGGCGGAGCGCCCCTACATAACAGTAGCCTGCATTCCCGGTAAACCCTGTTTTCCCGGACAGCGCGCCTTCCATCATCTGCAAAAATGCGTTATGGTTGGTGCAGTTGAAATGCTTGGTCCCTGCCAGGTTCGTGAACTGGTAGCTGGGCGCCTGGGTAATTTCCAAAAAGGACTCGTTCTGGATGCAGTAGGACATAATTTTCGCCAAATCCTCTGCCGTGGTGCCGTGCACCCCTGTCCCGTCGCTGGCGTCAAGGCCGTTTGGGGTGATGAAATAAGTATCCTTGCAGCCCAGTTCCCTGGCTTTCTGGTTCATTTTCCCTGCAAAGGCTTCCACGGAACCGCCGATATGCTCTGCAATGGCGACTGCAGAATCGTTGTGGGATTCCAGCATCAGGGAGTAGAGGAGGTCTTTCAGGCGGAAGCTGTCCTCCTTGGACATGCCAAGGTGCACTTGCGGCATGGAAGCCGCATAGCTGCTGACTTTTACCTCGTCCTCCAGATTCCCTTCCTCCAGCGCAAGGATGCAGGTCATGATTTTAGTGGTGCTGGCGTTCGGCATGTGTTCATAACCGTTTTTTTCATAGAGCACCCTGCCGGTGCCTGCATCCATCAGGACTGCAGCTTTGGCGTACAGGCTGAAATCTGGCTGGGAGGAAGCTGGCTGGGCGCCTTCCGGCTGTGGCGCTTCTGCTGGCTGCCGGGCGTCCTCCGCCGGCTGGGCTTCTGTGAATTGCTGGCTCTCCTCCGCCGGCTGCTGGGCTTCCTGTGCCTGTACGGTTTCTGGCATTGGAAAATCTGCTGCCCCGGCGCCAAACATGGATATAAGGGACAGGAACAGGGCGAAAACCGTGGCAATGTAAGTTTTCTTTTTGGGGTATTTTGGATTTTTTTTGTGATTGAATGTTTGCATTTCTGTGTTCTTCCATATTGGGGTTGTATTTTTCCCTTAATTATATGAAAGAAATGCGGGGGATAGACGTCTGCATTTTGGGATAAGCAGAAAACTCCGTCGGAGATGAAAAAACTTCTGCAAAATACATCTATACCCAAATGATTGCTTGTGTTCTTCAAAAATTCCGTCTTTTCATTTTACCATGTTTTTCGGGATAAACTCCAACTTCAAAGTCATTTCCATTCCGTCTGCAAGACGTTTCAATAAATTTAAAGACGGATTCCGCGTCCCATTTTCCAGTTTACTAATATCTGCCTGATTGATCCCTGTCCTGTCAGCAAGTTCTTTTTGTGTAAGGTTCTGTGAAATCCTGGCATCTACAATTGCACGGATTACATCCATTTCTGGTTGGATATTTTCCCATTCCTTCTTAAACTCCCTATCCTGTAACTGGTCTTCTAAAAAATCTTTCAATTCACTCATAATCCGCCCTCCTTAAAAAATCTTTCCGATACATTTTCGCCAGTTCTATTTCCTGTTTTGGCGCTTTTTGTGTTTTTTTGACAAACCCATTCGTAAGTACAATTCTCCCGCCATAATAGAAAAAATATAGGACCCTTGTAATGTCTGTCCCTACTTTCCCACGGATTTCAAATATCCCATCCTCTAAATGCTTACTGTATGGTTCCCTTAGCTGGTTTCCCTTTTCTTCTAGTATTTTAACCATTCCAAGAATCTTCGCCCGCATTTTCATATCTAATCCAAGGATAAACTCCTTTGCTGGCTTTTCCCCATTTATCTTTGTATAAAATTCTACTTCAAATTTATCCATCGTAATTCCTTATATCAATTATGGTATCTAAAGCACCTTTTGTGCTACGCTCATACCATATATTGCTATTGCAAATTCATTTGCACATCAATATATGGTATAGAGGGGGTGCGACGCACCCTTTAGATACCCTAATCTTACATCTTTTATCCATCATATGGCAAATATGCCATATTGTCAAGACACTACTATTCTGGTTCCCAAACTAATCTGGCTCAGTATATTTCAGGGCTGGAACCTTCCTTCTGGCTTCCAGCCCTGTTTAAGCCTGCTGGGCACGCCTACTTAAATTTTTCTGCCTGTCCCTGAATCAGTTCCGTGTCTGAAAAATAATTGATTTTCATGGCATTGCGCACTTGGTCCAAGGTCTGCGCTGCCGTCCGCTCTGCTTCTTCACTGCCCTTTTTCAGCACCTCATAGATATATGGGATATCCTTCTGCAGCTCTTTCCTGCGGGTACGGATAGGCTCCAATACTTCCTGGAGCACATGATTTAAAAATTTCTTCACTTTCACGTCCCCAAGGCCGCCCCTTTGGTAATGGGCTTTCAGTTCGTCCAGGTTTGCATATTCCGGCAGGTAACGCCCAAAATGTTCTTCCTTGCAGAAAGCGTCCAGATAAGTAAACACTGTGTTCCCTTCCAGGGAGCCGGGGTCGTCTACCCGCAGGTGGTTGGGATCAGTAAACATGCTCATAACTTTTTTCTTGATTTCCTCCGGTTCTTCAGAAAGGTAAATGCAGTTGCCCAAGGACTTGCTCATTTTAGCCTTGCCGTCCGTGCCTGGAAGGCGCAGGCAGGCTTGGTTTTCCGGCAGGAGGATTTGCGGCTCTACCAATGTTTCCCCATACACCGTATTGAATTTGTGCACAATTTCCCTTGTCTGCTCAATCATGGGCATCTGGTCCTCCCCTACCGGGACGGTAGTTGCCCGGAATGCAGTGATGTCCGCGGCCTGGCTGATGGGATAGGTAAAAAACCCTACGGGTATGCTGGCTTCGAAATTGCGCATCTGGATTTCCGCCTTGACGGTTGGGTTCCGCTGGAGCCTTGATACTGTCACAAGGTTCATGTAGTAAAAGGAAAGCTCGCAAAGCTGCGGAACCTGGGACTGGATAAATAAGGTGGATTTCTCTGGGTCTAAGCCGCATGCCATATAATCCAAGGCCACTTCCACTACGTTCTGGCGTACTTTCTCTGGGGTGTCCGCATTGTCTGTCAAGGCCTGTGCGTCTGCAATCATAATGAATATTTTGTCGTACCCGCCGGATTCCTGCAGTTCTACCCTGCGGCGCAGGGAGCCTACATAGTGGCCTACATGGAGTTTTCCGGTGGGCCTGTCGCCTGTTAAAATAATTTTGCTCATAGTTCTTATTCCTCACTTGTCTGTTTATTAAAATAAATCGCTATGGGTTCCTGTCCTTATTAGTTTTAATAACAGTATTTCTTTCTCAATTTTATAGACCAAAAGCCAATCTGGCTCAATATGGCACTCACGCATATTTTTATAGTTACGGGAACCTGCCAATGCATGGTCCTTATACTTTTCCGGCAATGGCTGTCCATGCAGCAGCAAATCAAGTACATGTTGCAGCTTTTGCGGATTGCATCCCCGCTTGAGCGCTAATTTATAATCTTTCTTAAATTGCCCTGTAAATTCTGCCCTAAGCATTTAACGCCTCCATTAAGGACTCCACGCTTTCAAAAGGCCCATACATATCTTCGCCATTTTCAGCCGTTTCCATTGCCGCCCGCGTGGCTGCATTTGGAACCTCACGGCTGATTGCAAAAGGCATGCGCTGTTCCCTTACAGACTGCCTTAGAAAAATATTAAATGCTGTTGAAAGGCTCATGCCCAGATCTTCAAATAGCAAATCTGCCTGTGTTTTCAGTTCTTCATCTACCTGGAAGACTACATCTACATGTTTCACATTAATCCCCTCCTTTTGCCGGCTATCTTAATTTTAATGTCTTTCCGCTGCTGTAGCTGCCATATATTTTCTTACTCCCCGCCTTCTTGTATGCGCGGATGCGGAAGGTATAGCTTTTCCCTTTTTTCAGGCCCGCCTTGGTGTAGGATGTGGTTTTCCCTTTGGCGATAACTTTAACCGCTTTGTAGCTGCCCTTGCCGGTGCGCATGGAAATTTCATAGCCGTCTGCCCTAAGCACTTTTTTCCATGTGAGCTTTGCTTTGCCGCTGCCCCTTTTCTTTACGGAGCTAAGCTTGGCCTTGGCGGGGGCTGTTGCAGTTTTTAATGCTGCGGAGGAAGATGCGTATGTTTTCTTTCCATTCTTTTCTGCATAGGAAGCCACTTTTACCGTGTACAGGGTGGCGGATTTCAGTTTCTTGAAGGTATAGGAGCTGCCCCCTGTATATTTGGTGGAAACTTTTTTGCTGCCCTGATAGAGCATGATGCGGTATTTTGCACCATTGGCAGGCTTCCATGAAAATTTCAGGGAAGACGCTGCTGCCTTGCTTAATTTTAAGCCGGAAACTTTCTTAGGGGCGGTGGGATTCCCGGAACTGCCTGTGCCGCCTGTTGTGCCGGAACCGTCTGTGCCCCCAGGGCTGTTGGTGCTCCCTGTGCCATCCGGCTTCAATTTCGGGATTATTTTGCTATAGGCGTCCCCACATATCCCGCATGTGTAAGTTTCCTTCCCTTCCTGCGCTGCAGTAGCCTTTACCGTTACTTTTTTCGTATATTGGTGGCCGGGGCAGGTTACGGTTACGGGCAGGGCAAGGCGGGAAACCTTTTTATAATTCCGGGCGTCCTCCGGCGTATAAGAAGCATAAAAAGATATATTCCCTTCCTGCCGCAGCTTTTGGGCAGCATTTTCCCATGCAAAGCCCTCTGGCAAGGGCACTGTGCCCAATGTGCTCCCACTGTTCCCTTTCAGCCCGGTGGGTACAGTATAGGACGGCTCTGCTTTTTGGATGGTTATCCAGGCACTTCCAAAGTAATCCCCATGCCCTTCCCGCTCTGCCTTATAAGACACCTGATAAGTCCCAGCTTCCGTCCATTCCGGCCGTGCCGCCCCATAGCTGACCCCGGCCCGGTAAGTAATGGTATCCCCGGGCTTTGCCCCTTCCACGGCAATTCCCTTCGGGGTCCCGTCATAGACAGCTTCCACATCACTGGCAGAAACCCATGTTATCTGGGGAAGGCAGAGTTCCGCCAATAGATGCTCCTCAATTACCTGCCTGCCGCCTGTGCTGGGCGTTTCCTGAAGGGCATAGCATAAGGCCTCTCCCCTTAACGTAAAGCCGAACATCAGGTTTTTCCCTTCCAGCCCCGGCGCATAGATTTCCACAATATTGCCATTCCCATCCAGTTTGCAGACGCTGGTCCTGGTATTAAAATATACCTCCTCCTGCATCGGCTCCAAATCCAAGCACAGATAGCTGTCCCGGTAATTGTTCCACGATGTGCTTTCCGTATAAATAGCTTCTTCCTGCCCCTCTAAAAGCATGGGCTTTTTCAAAAGGCTTGCCGTTTTATCGCCATTTGATTTGGCGTAATACCAATTTCCGCCCTGATAGCAAAATGCCGAAGTGACGCTGAACCAGAAAGCATTGTCATAGGCGGTGGAATCTGCAAGGCATCCATAGCTTTCCCAGCCTTCGTGGGGTTCCCTCTGCCCTTCCCCTGAAAGGGCTGCATCGCTCAAAAGGAAATACCGATGCCGGACATAACCGATTTTATCCCAGACCGGGTCGTCCCACGTAACGTCTACATGGTACCAGCTCCCACCAATGGAAACCAGGTTCCAGGCGTGTTTCATGCTATTGCTGACTACCATGGATACGGGCACCCCAAGCTCCTCCAAAATGCAGGAATATGCCAAGGCATAGCCGTCGCAGACCCCTGTCTTTTCCACCAGCACGCCATAGGCTGTGTGGGATACGCTTGGGACCGTTTTGTCCAGATAATTCTGGTAATCGTATTCACATTCCAATACAAGGTAGTCGTGGGCAGCCAGCGCTTTTTCCAAATCCGACATCCTGGAATAATCTGTCCAGGCAAGGGCGCGGTCGACTTCCCGGTGGAACTTTTTCCGCTGGATTTTAATATTTTCCTTTGTGTCGCTATAGTATACGCGGCATTTTGTTACCAGCCCAGTTTCTTTGTTGGTATACCAGCCCACTTTGCTGCCTATATAGAAAAGGGCCGGATGGGCGTCGACAATCTGGAAATACTTCTGGGTTGCTTCCGTCCTTAGCAACTGGTAACCAGAGAGGTCGATTTCATCCTGGCATGCTTCCAGCGCGTCCACCACGTAATCTTCCAGGGAAAGCCCCCCAGCACGGCCTTTCTGGTCCTGCTGGATGGGATAGGCCGCTTCCGGTTTCTGGTAATACACCGGGTTGTAACGGTCTTCTTCTGTGAGGGTTACAATTTCTAGTTCCCCGTCCGTATCTTGGGGGCTTTGGCTGCCTTGCGCTGCGGCTGGCAGTCCTGTGCTGCGGGCCACGCCGCCTGTATTTATTTGGGCATGGGTGGTGCTGCCTGACAGGAAAAATGCCAGCAGCAATGTGGGAAAAATTAAAAAACCTAGGGAAATCAAACATCTTTTCATGGCTTTATCCTTTCCATGCTGCACGGAAGGGCGTAAGCTATGTATCATAAACTTGCGCCCCTGGTTATTTCTTACTTTATTTAATTATTCTTTAATCTTGTCAAGATCCGTCAGGTTCACGCCTGCTATGTTTAAAAAGCTTTTTAGGTATAAATATTCGTCTTTCAATTTTTCATATGTTTTCACTGAATTTTCTTCCCTCGCTAATAACATATACTCTTGAATTTTTTTAAAATCTTCCATCGCTTTCTGCGTAATTTCCAAGTTTGTATTTGGCATTATCTCACCTCCCAATTGCAAAAAACTTGTGTCCGGGCCGAATTTCACATGGCAACTTATGCGCACTCCGGCGCGTATCGTATTTTTCAATATTATACCATAATCACTTCGTGATGAACTATGGCTGTCCATGCCACTCCGCTTCGCTCCGGGCGGTATCATAGCTATCGCTATTATACCATACCCAAGATGCAAAGTCTATCGCGAATCATTATAACTGCCTGCTGTACGATCTGTCCATTTTCAGCCTTTCCACATTGCTGTAGTCCCCATATACCTTTTTCCCACCGGATTTTTTGTAGGCGCGGATGCGGAAGCCATAGCTTTTCCCTTTTTTCAGGCCTGCCTTGGTGTAAGATACGGTTTTCCCTTTGATGATAACCTTTACTGTTTTGTAGCTGCCCTTGCCGGTCCGCATGGATATTTCATAGCCGTCTGCCCCGGGTACTTTTTTCCATGCCAGCTTTGCCCTTGAGGTTCCCTGCTTCTTTACAGAAAGCAGCTTTGCCCTGGCAGGGGCAGTGGATGCTTTCAGGGAACTGTCCTCCCCGTAAACCCTTTTGCCGCCCACCTTCCGGTATGGGCGCACCTTTAACGTATATGCCGTGGAGGGCTGAAGGCCGGAAAATGTGCCGGAACCTGCCCTGGCGTCCTTGGCGTCCACGATTTTATTTTTCCGGTACAGGACAAGGCGGCAGCTTACGCCTGCCGTTTTCTTCCATGAAAATTTCAGGGTGGAGGAAGACGCCTTTTTCAGTGTTAGGCCGGCCACCTTCCCTGGCTTTTCGGATGTGGGAAGGGAAAGCTCCCTTGCATAAGCGTGGCCGCAGATTTTGCAGGTATAGGTTTCCTGCCCCTTACGGGCCCTGGTAGCTTCCCGCGTGGTTTTTTTCGTGTATTGGTGCCCCGGGCAGGATACGGTTACATCCACGGGAAGGTTCGGGATTTCCCGGTAATTTTCGGTATCCTCCGGCACGAATTTCACATAAAACTTAAAAGTCCCCTCTTTTTTCAGGTAAGTGTCCGGCGCTGTCTGCCACACAAACCCTTTTGGGAGGGCAATTTCCCTGACAGCCATGCCGCTGCTCCCTGCAAGGCCAGCGGGCAGGGCATAAACGGGTACCGCCTTTTCAATTTCCAAAATGGCCGTACCAAAAAATGGGGCGCATCCTTCCCGTTCTACTTTATATTTTACTGTATAATTCCCGGCATTTACCATTTCCGGCTGCTCCCTGCCGTAAACGCCTTTTGCACTTTCATAGGAAATTACGTCGGATGGCTGTGTGCCCTTGAGGGCGATTTTCTTGGGCTTCCCATCATAAGGAACCTTGCCCTGCTCCGCGGAAATGCCGCTAATTGAAGGGCTGCCGCCAGTATTCCCTCCGGGCTTCTGGCTGTCCCCGTCTGCTGGGAAGCCGTCCCCGTCTGCTGCAGGAATATCCTCTCCGGGTTCTTTTTCCCCGTCTTCCGGCTTCTCCCCATTTGGCGGCTCTTTCCCTTCCCCTGGATTTTCCCCTTCCGGCTCCTTCCCTATGTCTGGATTTTCCTCCTCTGGTTCCTTCCCTATGTCTGGATTTTCCTCCTCTGGTTCTTTCCCTACGTCTGGATTTTCCCCTTCCGGTTCCTTCCCTTCCTCATTCCCATCCGTTTCCGGGGGCTTTATCTCGGACAATAGGACAAAGGAAATTTTCTGCTTGCCCTGCAGGTTCGGCGTCCCCTGGGGCCAGTAGCGCACCTGCTCCCCTTTCACGGTAAACCCAAAAATCAACTGCCCCTCAGCCAAAGCCGGCTCATAGACAGTCTGCACCGTCCCATCCTGCTCCAGCCTGCATATGCCAGTCCTTGTGTTGAAATAGATTCTCCCGCTTTTCGGTTCCAAATCCAGGTACATATAGCTGTCGCGGTACTGGTTCCACAGCCCAGGCTCCGTAAAAAGAACCGTTTCCTCCGTGCCCAGCAGGGATTCCTTTTTTACCAAATCCACCCCATGGGCGCTCCCGCCATACTTTGCATAATACCAGTTCCCGCCCTGGCAGAAAATCCCGGAGCTTATCTGCTTCCAGAAAACATTCCGGTAAGTGTTGGACGTGGCCTTATGGCCTGCGCTCCAGTTCCCGTGCTGGTGGCTGCTGTCTGATATCACTGTGTCGCTGATCAGGAAATAATCGTGCTTCACCCGCCCAATGCAGTCCCAGATTGGGTCGTCCCAGGTGACGTCTACATGGTACCATTCCCCATCAACAGAAACCATGCTCCACGCATGGTTCATGCTGTTGCTGGTGACAAGCTCACAGGGGATGCCCAGCTTATTGTCCAAAAGATAAGCGTATGCATGGGAATAGCCGTCGCAGACTGCAAGGCCGCTTACCAGCGCGCCATATGCGGAATGGGAATAGGATGGGAGCTTGCCGTTCTGCCTGCGTTCCTCGTCATAAGCGCAGTTCAAAACAAGATAGTCATGGAGCACCAGCGCCTTTTCTGCATCAGACATGGAGGGATCCACCCATTCCAATGCCTGCTCTGCCGCTGCTTCCAGTTCCTGCTGCTGCCGCTGTACATTGGCTTTGGTATCCCGGTAGCGAATATCTTTATACTTTATTACGGTTCCGCTGGCATTATAGTCCCAGCTTACAGAACCTTCCACATAAAACAATTCCGGGTGGCTGTTCAACACCCGGAAGTAAGATTCTTCCGCCTTTTCCTTGGGTATGCCGTACCCTGATACGTCAATGGACGTCTGGAACTGCTGCAGCGCCTGGAGGATATAGCTTTCCAGGTCCTGGCCTGCCCCTGCGGAGCGGCCCTTTGGCGTATCGGCAGTTGGATACTGTTTTTCGGGCTTCTGGTAGAACCTGGGGTCGAAACGGTTTTCGTCTGTGACCGTAAAAGAGCCTGTGCCGCTTCCGTTCCCACTGCCGGGGCTGGAACTGGCATATGCAGTGCCCTGGAATAAAAACAGAAGAAGGCAGAGAATGAGAAAATGTCTGCATTTCCATTTTATAATCTGTTTCATACGGTTTCCTCCCTGTGGGGCTGTCCCTGAATATTGGCTGAACAATGCCTGTTGTTACATCCATACTACCATAGAACTGCACAAAAAGAAACCCTAATTTCTTCCATCTAAGGGCATTTGCACCATACATTCCTTCCGGTAAAAGCAAATCCCATACGCCAAAATATCTTCGTACCCTTCCTGCCTAAGGGCATCTTTGTATTTCTTTTCTTCTATCTGCCTAAGGGTTTCCCTGCAGCCCTTCTCCATTTCTTGGAACCGCTTCACCACTTTGAGTTCCAGTACGACTGCACGGCCGTTCCGGACTTTGGGCGTCTTTAAAATCAAATCTGCACGCCCAAGCCCTGTTTCCCGGTTGGATTGGATGCGGTATTTCCCATTCCGTTTCAGCAGCCCTGCCAAGAACCCATGGTAATAACTTTCCCCATAATCAAAATAGCTGATGGTTTCTTCCAAAAACTTGGAAACCTCTTCCTCTATTTTCTCCGTATCCCCTTCCTCAATTGCGGCATATAGAGGCAGCATATGGAACCCTTCCTGTTTTTTGTCCAGCCAAAGCCGGATGGAATTCTTATAAATATAGGAAACCTCACGGTTTGGGATTGCCATGGTAAGGTACTGTTCTTCCCCCTCTAAGCGGACAGATATTTTTTTCAGATACCCGGTAAAAAACAGGAAATTCCACAGGTTCTCCTGATTATCATAAATGCTGTCATATGTGAGTTCCTCATGGACAGGCTTCTCAACCGTGCCGCCATTCATCAGCCGCTCTAATTCCTCTTTCAGCAACCCGCCGCCGTCCAGCTTATCCACCAAATCCCGCACGATGCTGTTCGAACTGGTGTTTGCACAATAGGGCACCGGCAAGGCGTCCTGATCAGAAACCACATCTTCCATATGGTTCAGGATGCTCCACGGGTTGTAAACCTCCGTTTCCCCAAAACAGTAGCCGCCATACCAATCTTTTACCGTCTGCAGGTTCCCCGCCCGGCCATAGTGTGCCAGCATCTCTTTTACTTCCCTTTCCACAAACCCGAAATACCCGCTGTAATTCCCATTTAAAATGGAATAAACCCTCAAGTTGTTAAGCCCTGTAAAAATAGATTCCTTCGATATCCTTAAACATCCGGCGATTACCGCAAATGCAAGGCAGGGGTTTGTCTTAAGGGCAGACTCAAACAGCGACCGGATAAAGTCTGCCATTTGTCCATAAAACCCATGGAAATAAGCATTTCCCATAGGGACGTCATATTCATCAATCAATATGATGCAGTTTTTCTGGTACGCTTCCTTCAGGCATTTCGACAAAAATGCTAAACACGTCAGGTAATCTTGTTCTGTCCCCTTCCGCTCCCGGATACGCATGTATTTCTCCCAGTCTGCCTGGCTTTTTAAGTTGCCTTCTACCTGCGCTTCATGCCTTGCATACTCATCCGCCAATGTTTCCTGCAGGCAATGCATTGCATTTTCATAGGTGGGCTGCTTCGCGGATTTCAACGTTACCATGATTACGGGGTACTGACACTGTTCCCTGCGGTACTGCTCCCCAGCCGCCCCGATGGCAAGGCCCGAAAACAATTTCCGGTTCTGCTGGTTCTCTTCCTCATCCTTGGTATCCTCGAAATAATAGCGCAGCATGCTTAGGTTCAGCGTTTTCCCAAAGCGGCGGGGACGGGTGAACAGGCTCACTTCCCCTTTTTTGTCCAAAAGCTCCTGAATGAGCAGCGTCTTATCCACGTAATAGAAATCATTTCGCCTGATGTCTTTAAAATTATCCCTTCCAATCGGTAATGGTTTTTTCACCCTTCCTGCCTCCTTTGCCCAAACCTGAGAACCCCATAGGGGCTCTTGGCCTGCGGCATCAAAAAGCGCTATGGGTACGGATGTATGTTTTTACTATACCTTCCTGCCTCTTTTTTGTCAATGTGCTGCCCCAACCATCTCCCCATTTTCCATCTCATACACCTCGTCGCAGAGCAGGCTAATATCCTCCCTGTTATGGCTTGCCAGCAGGATTACCTTCCCCTGCGCCTTCATCTCCAAGAACAGCTCCCGCATTTCCCCCACCCCTTTCCTGTCCAATCCGTTCATGGGCTCGTCCAGAATCAGGATGCGGGGGTCCTCCATAATGGCCTGCGCAATGGCAAGCCGCTGCTTCATCCCAAGGGAGTATTTCCCCACTGGCCGCCGCAGCCCCGGTTCCAGCCCCACTTTTTCCAGGATGGAACAGAGGTATGCCTTGTCCTTCCTGTTCCGTATGGTATAGAGGAACTCCAGGTTGTGGTATGCGCTCCATTTCCTTAAGAACCCCGGTTCCTCAATGATAATCCCGGCATCCGTCAGCATGTCCAGCTCCTTCCCCATCACCTTGCCCCCTACCCTGATTTCCCCGCTGTCGCAGGCAAGGAACCCGCAGATGCACTTGAACAGCACCGTTTTCCCTGAGCCGTTATGCCCCACGAACCCATAAATGCGCCCGGGCTCGCAGCGCAGGGAGATGTCCTTGAGCACCTCGGTCCCACGGAATGACTTATAAATATGGCTGGCTTCTATTGCCGCCGTTCCCTGTTTCATTTCCATTAAAAATCCCTCCTAATTTATTCCCGCGAGCAATGCGGAAAATAGCCATGCTTGCATGGATATTTGACGAATGCCGCGAGGGCCAAATACCCCGTAGCTTGCTGCTGGGTATTTGGCTTCCTGCCTTTACACATCATCATTTTCCCAGTTAAATTCCACCCGCTTTACTTTATGTAAGATAAAAGCCACCATAAGCCCTGTGCCCACTGTAAGGAAACCGAACATATACGGCACGGACGGCAGCCAGTAATATCCTAGTTCCGGGGTTGCAGACCGGGCAACCTGCGCCCATACAGAAGGCACGAAAAATGCCATTTTATAACGTATTTTTGGGTGCATGTTTATAACAAAAAACATCAGGATTGCCATTGCCAATGCCCCTGCCACGCCCAGTACTTTGTTGGAATACAGGCTGATAAAAAACATCAGCGTCCCCAGAAAACCAGAAATGAATGTGCACAAAAGGATGCTGATCCCCATAAGCTGCAAAGGCGTATATTCGCTGAAAATCTGGTAATACACTGCAAACTTAAACCCATATTCTGTCCCAGCATTTGTCATTGCCACAGTCCTGAGCAGCTTTCCCCACTCATTTGCCAGCTCTATCCTGGGCAGCAAAGGGAGGATGGTGCATAAAGCCGTGAAAAGGACTGCCGCAAAAGACCGCAGGAAAATTCCCCCAACCTGCCCAACTGCCCACCCAACCCTGCCTGCCCGTATGACCTGGTACATATTGGCATGCTGCATGAATGGCACGTCCGAGTGGAGGTATACCATCAAAAACCAAAACAGGATTAAAAAAGAATTCGTTCCCATAAAAAACGGGAACACACACCAAGATACTGGATAGTCTGCCGCATCCATAAACCTGTTGACTGGGCCGCAATAGCCCCTGCATACTACAAATATAATGACGGCAAATGCCAACGCCCTGCTATTGCAGATTTTTAAAGCCGCATTTTTCCATATATACTGAATCTGCTTCATATGCCTTCCTTACCCCCTTGCCTGTAATTTCCTGAAAATCCCCCATGCCAAGGCAGACACAATCCCTGCGCTTACCGCGGACAGGAACAGCAGGCACTGCCAGTCTTCACGGAAAGGCTTGTTAAATGCACGGAACATAAACACCGAATACATCCCAGGCCCTGCGCTCTCCAGCAGGATCTGGTAAGCCAGCACTGGCAAGGCGAAGACCATGACCCGGTTGGTAATATAGAGGGAAACCAAAGTGGACAGGACAGAAAGAATCCCTGCCAAAAGCCCTAGCTGCAATGCATAGAAAGCACAGTACCATGCATAATGCCCGCTTTTTATCAGCCCTGCATACACCCCGGCTAAGCTGGGGCCCAAATCATATAAGCCTTCACTTACCCATGGCCCCTGTATGCGGCAAAGAAATACAAACAGCAGGCTTCCACATACCATTACCAGCACGGACGTCAAATAAACCACGCACACCTTGGAAGCCACATATCTTTTCAGCCCTCCCCTTATTGTCTGGTAACGCACATATTTATGCTCCAAATCTTCACATATGGAAGCTGCATATGGGATTGCGCAGAACACATAGGCTATCATGACCCCTGACAGTTCCGTTGCAAATACATAGGTAAACAGCACATTCCCATTCTTAAGTTCCATACTTTCCATGGAAAAAAATAGGGAAGCTGCTACCCCAAGGATTGCTGCATATACTTCATAGCTTTTCCATAGCCGCCTGATATCTGTCAAAAAATAATGGCTCCTCATGAACAGCCCTCCTATTTATTCCATATATATTTCTTTCCCTGTGGCTGCATCTACCAGGGTAACGGACCTGCTTTCCCCATTCTCCGCAACCTCAAAATACCAGACTGGGTCTGCCACGTATTCCTGTTTTTCATTCAGGCGCACCATTTGGAATAGCTTTGCCCGGTCCACAACATAACTGGCATCATTTAGGATGCTCTCAAACTTTTCTTCCACGACCCCTGCAATTTCATCAAATTCTTTTAATGCAACTGTTTCCCTTGTATCTTCGAAATAATACATATGGTTCACAAATAACATTTCTATTCCCCTGCTGGAATAAATAGCTGATACCGGCGCATTATCCACATTATAAAACCCCATTGTCCCATAAAGGCTCATCCATTGGTGCATGACAGGCAATGTACCCTTTGCCTGATACCCATATACTGCATAAGCGTCATCTTCCTGTGTCCATGCATCCTTTTTCTTTTCTTCTCTCAGGCTTCCTTCTTCTATATACAGATTCTCCATATCCTCCAAAACCTCATGGCTTACCGGATATGCTTCAAACTGGATTTCAAACTCCGAAAACCCAATCTCATCCATTTCCTTCTTCACAGCCTCAATGGCTTCTTCTTCACTTACAAAAGAAACCTTACCTGAACTATAAGAACTATATTCTTCCTGGTTTTCTGAATTTAGCACCCCTATATAAGAATAATGTTTTGAAACTCCAGTGCCATACGTGAATCCAGCGCCTATATCAACTGCTGTCCCATCTTCCATTATATAAAATACGGAATCTGGCACACCCTCTCCCCCTGTACTTTCATGTTTCTCTGAAATCTCTTTTCCTTCCACATATTTCGAAAACATGCTTTTTTCATCTCCATAATATTTCCCTGTTAAAAGAAATTTATGGACATTATTTTTCATAGCAGAATAATCAGGTGTTTCTATTTTGCAGTCAAATTTCACTTTCCCTGATTCAGATTCCCTTTTATAATTAGCTGTGGGTTCTGGTCCTTCTGGCTTTGGTTCTGGTTCCGCTTCTTGCCTTCCCCCTGTTCCCTTATCCGCTTCTGCTTCCTGGCCCATTTGTATTTCAGGTTTTTCTGGCCTTCCTCTTTCCTCCTGAATCCCATCGTTTTCTTTCCCACACCCAGTGTACAGCAATGCAGCCAACACGAACAAAACAAATAATTTGTATTTCATCTGGCTTCTCCTTCCCCAATCCTTGCGATGCCTGCGGCCTTGCCTTTACACATCATCATTTTCCCAGTTAAATTCCACCCGCTTTACTTTATGTAAAATAAAAGCCACCATAAGCCCTGTGCCCACTGTAAGGAAACCGAACATATACGGCACGGACGGCAGCCAGTAATACCCTAAATTGGGCGTTGCTATCTGGGCTACCTGCGCCCAGATGGAAGGCACGAAAAATGCCAGCTTATACCGGTTCATGGGATGGGAATTTATGACAAAAAACAAAAGGATAGCCATTGCCAAAGCCCCTGCCACCGCCAGCACCTTGTTGGAATACAGGCTGATTAAAAACATCAGCGTCCCCAGAAAACCAGAAATAAAAGTGCACAACAGGACACAGAGAGCCATAAGCTGCAGCGGCGTATACTCACTGAATATCTCATAAAATATAGGAATATCCAGCCCATATGCCGACGCTGCATTTGTCACTGCAACAGACCGAAGGAGCTTCCCCCATTCATTCGTCAGCTCTATCTTTGGGATCAACGGCAAGACGGTGCACAGCGCAGTGAAAAGGACTGCTGCAAATGATCTCAGGAATATCCCGCCGACCTGCCCAACAGCCCACCGCCGCCTGCCTGTCCGTATAACCTGGTACATGTTGGCATGCTGCATAAAAGGCACATCCGAGTTTATGTAAATCAGCAAAAACCAGAATAAAATTAAAAACACATAGTTTGCCATGAAAAACGGGAACAGGCACCAAGAAACCGGGTAGTCCACGTCATCCATAAACCGCCCCAATGGGCTGCAGTAATCCGAGCATGTCACAAGCATGATTAGTGCAAAGGCCACGGACCTGCCATTAAAAATTTTTAAGACCGAATTTTTCCATATATACCGAAGCTGCCCCATATGCCCTCCTTTACATCCTCGCCTTTAATTTCCTGAAAATCCCCCATGCAAGGGCAGCCACAAGCACCGCGCTGACTGCAAAGACAAACAGCAGGCACTGCCACTCCTCCTCAAAGGGCTTATTGTATGCACGGAACACAAGCACGGTGTACATCCCAGGGCCGGTTTTGTCCAGCACTACCTTGTAGATCACCACTGGCAGGATGAACACCGTGACCTTGTTGGTAATATAAAGGGAGAAAAATGCAGACAGGACGGAAAGAATTGCCGCCAAAAACCCTAGCTGCAAGGCATAAAATGCACAGTACCATCCATAATGCCCGCTTTCCACCAGGCTTTCATACACCCCGTTTACATATGGCCCGATATCCTCCTCATTGACCCATGGCCCCTGCGTGCGGCAATAAGCCACGAACAGCATACTCCCCAGCACCATAGCCAGCACGGAGGACAGGTAAACCACGCCCACCTTGGACGCCACATACCGCTTCAGGCTTCCCCGGACGGTCTGGTAGCGCACATACTTATGTTCCAAATCCTCACACAGAGAAGCAGCGTATGGGAATGCACAGAATACATAGGCTATCATAAAACCTGACATTTCCGTTGCATAGAAATAAGAGAACATCACATTCCCATTTTTAAGTTCCCTGCTTTCCATGGAAAAAAACAACGTGGCTGCCACCCCAAGGATAGCTGCATATACCTCATAGCCTTTCCACAGCCTTCTCAGGTCTGCCAAAAAATAATGGCGTTTCATCCAGTGCCACCCCTTCCTATTTCAAAACAATTTCTTTCCCTGTCACTGCATCCACCAATGTAACGGATTTGCTGATACCATCCTCTACTACCTCGAAATACCAGATTGGCTCTGCGGCGTATTCCTGGTTTTCATTCAGCCGTACCATCTGGAACAGTTTTGCGCGGGTTACTTCATAGGTGGATTCATTCAGGATATTTTCGAATTTTGCTTCTACAGTCCCTGCAATTTCTTCAAATTCCTTGAGGGTGAGGGCTTCCCCTGTATCTTCCAGATAATAGATAGGCCATGCCATCAAGAATTCTATTCCCCTGCTGGAATAGACTGCCTGCACGGACGCATTGTCTACATTATCATAGGCCATTGACCGGAATACAGTCATCCATCGGTGGAAAATTGGGATGTTATCCTGTGCTTGGAACCCATAAACCACATAAGCGTCATCTTCCTGTGTCCATGCTTCCTTTTTTTGCGATTGGTCCTCCTCACTTGTATAAATTTCTGCTTCTATCTTTTTCATAATTTCATGGTTGGCCGGATAAACCACAAACTGGAACTCAAACTCGGAAAATCCTGTTTCCGCCAACTCCTGTTCTACAGCCTTAATGGCTTCTTCTTCACTGGCAAAAGATACTTGCCCCTTGCTATATTCTTCCTGATAGTCAGAATCCAGCGCCCTTCCACCAGAATAATAGGCAAAATTTCCACTTCCAAAATTAAAACCACCTCCCCCTATATTAATTACTGCCCCATCTGCCATATTATAATGGGTCGCTTTTGGAATCCCATTATGTGCTTCTTCTTCAAATTGTTCTGAAATTTCTTTCCCTTCCACGTATCTCGACAATATACTCTTATCATCGCCAGTGCATTCCCCGGATACAAGGTATTTATGGACATTATCCCCTGTGAAGGAATCTGGGGTTTCCACCTTGCAGTCAAACTTCACCTTACCTGATTCAGATTCCCGCTGATAGTTGGCTGGGGATTCTGGTTCCTCGTCTGGTTTTGGCTCGGTTCCTGCTTCCTGCCCTGTTCCTGTTCCCTGTTTTGAGCCAGTTTCTGTTTTTTCTGTGGCTTGCCCATCCTCTGTACCATCTGTCCCTGTTTCCAGTTCTTTTTCCGTTTCTGGTTCTGTACCTGCCCCTGCTTCTGTTTTTCTGCTGCTTTCCTGAATCTCGCCATTCTTTTTCCCGCATCCAGCAGACAATACAACCATCAGCAGAACCGCAACAAACATTTTCATTTTCATCCGTTTTCCCCTACCCTCTCCATAGCCGCCTTATGCCTACCAAAAAACAAATAAGATTACTGGAGTATTTTTCCTGCCTACTTTAAAAAAATTTCTTTCCCTGTCACTGCATCCACCAATGTAACGGATTTGCTGATACCATCCTCTGTTACCTCAAAATACCAGATTGGCTCTGCGGCGTATTCCTGGTTTTCATTCAGGCGTACCATCTGGAACAGCTTCGCACGGTTCACCACATACGTGGATTCATTCAGGATGTTTTCAAATTTCGCCTCCACAATCCCTGCAATTTCTTCAAATTCCTTGAGGGTGAGGGTTTCCCCTGTGTCTTCCAAATAATAGATAGGCTGCGCCATTAAAAATTCTATCCCCCTGCTGGAATAGACTGCCTGTACAGATGCATTGTCCACATTATCATAAGCCATTGACCGGAATACCGTCATCCATCGGTGGAAAATCGGGATAGTATCCTGCGTTTGGAACCCATAGACCACATAAACATCATCCTTCTGCGTCCATGTACCTTTCTTTTGCGACGGCCCCGCCTCATCTGCATAAACTTCCGCTTCTACCTTCTGCATTACTTCATGGCTGGCTGGATAAGCCACTAGCTGGAATTCAAATTCTGAGAAACCTATCTCATCCAGTTCTTGCCGCACAGCCCTAATAGCATCTTCACCACTTGCGAAGGACACATGCCCTTTTCTGTATTCCTCTTGATAGTCAGCATCCATTGCCCTTGCGTTGTGGTAATAAGTACCATTTTTACTGGAAAAATAATATCCGCTTTCGTCTATGTTGATTACCGTCCCATCTGCCATGATACAATAGGCCATGTCCTGTACCCCATTTTGTGCTTTTTCCTCGATTTTCTCTGTAATTTCTTTCCCTTCCACATATTTTAACAGTATGCTCTGCGTATCTCCATTGCATATCCCAGACACACGGAATCTACAAATATTATCCTTCCTAAAAGAATCTGGGGTTTCCACCTTACAGTCAAACTTTACCTTCCCTGATTCAGATTCCCGTTGATAGTTGGCTGGGGATTCCGGTTCCTCGTCTGGTTTTGGCTCTGTCCCTTCTTTTCCTGTCCCTTTCTCCCCTTCTGTTTCATCTGTCCCTATATCCAGTTCTGTTTCTGCTTTCTGTTCCGTACCAAACTCCATCCCAGCTTCTGCTTTTCTATTATCTCCCTGAATTTCATTGTTCTTTTTTCCACATCCAGCAAACAATACAACTATCAGCAAAAACACAGCAAACATTTTCAATTCCATCTGCCCTCCTTAATCTGGCTAAAGGTGCACTACCCATGCACCTTTAGCCAGCCCTATCCTTTTATTAGCCACTTATATAGAAATTAGGGGGTATAATACCCACACACATGCAGCCCACTCACCTGTGCAGAAGTTGCCATATAAAAAACTTGCCCATTCTTAACAGTTGAATTATATTTAGCAGTTTTAACACGATCCCCAGGGCTAATTCCCACTACGCCTGTTCTAACAGAATCATCACCTATTTTTATAGATTCACAACTTAGCACCGCGTTTTGATGAAATTCTGTTCCTTCAACTTTAAAATTCTGTAAGCTGTTATTTTTTGTTTCTCTTTTCGAAACAGTATCTCCTGGCACCGTAATATCAAAGTGGATTCTGCCTGCAAAAACCGGCAACGTCGTCCCGCACACACAAGCCCCTACTGCCAACGCACACAACATCCTCTTAACCCTCTGTTTCATCATAACATTTTCCTCCTTCTCCTTGAAATTCCCTTAGCACTTCATTCTCTCCTTTTTCGGCGGTGAAGCCCGATACTTAAAAGCAGCCAGCTCCTCCCTATGCCTTCCCTACTGCTTTCCAGAACCATCCCCGCCCATTCAGCGTAACTTATCTCACCCTCATACACATTACCTCCCTCTCAACTTGATATCCCTATTCTACCATATTTTTCCACGATTTTAGGAAAATTCCAAAAATCGCCCATGATTTTGGTAAAATTAGACTTTTTTATGCAAAAAATTTTCCTTATTTCTTCTATTTTTCTTTTATTAGGAAATAAGTCCTATACTATTAGAAAACAAAATTCCAATCCTAAAATTTTCATATTTTTTTATCAATGAACCGAAAAAAGGGGCGGTTAATTCCGCCCCAAAGTCCTCCACCCCCAATTGGGATGGTTCCGGTCTATCTGCATGATTTTCTCCCTTACCTTAGCCCGGTTTGCCTTGCTGATGCTGAGCACATGCCCGTTTACCATCTTGATTTCCTCCCGGACATACTCTGCGATGTAATGGCAGTTCACTATGCAGGACTTGTGGATGTTCAGGAAATAATCCGCCTGCACCTTACACTCGCTTAGTTTCCCATAAAAGGACTTTATCCCGTCACGCATGATTACATTGATTTTCTTCCCCTCGCTTTGGAGGTACAGGATATCCCGGTAAGGGACCCAATTCCAAGACCTCTTGTCGTGAAATTCAAGGTAGAAGTCTGAACTGTGCCAAAGCTGCAAGGCTTTGTCCATCAGCTTAAAAATATCCTTTTGCCCCAAAGGCTTTTTCAGGAAATGAAAGGGGCGGTTCCAAGCTGCCCAAGACACATCCTTCCAGTCCGATAGCAAATATACAAGGAGCATATGTTCATTCCTTAACCCCTCCCGTATCAAACTTCCTATCCCATCATCTTCCCTGCTCTGCCGCCCTGCCTCCAAAAACAGAAGGTCCGGGGCGCCTCCTTGGGCAAGATGCTCCCTCAATGCATCCTCGGAATAAAAAACGCCCACGCCAATTACAATGTCTTTTCCAGAAGCATATGCCAAAATAGCATCTTCCAGCCTCCTGCATGTTTCCTGATTGCTGTCACATACGAGTATTTCCATTGCTTTTTCCCCTTTTAATCTTTTATTTTTTCATCTTTTGTACTGTAAAGCCCTTTTTCCTCCCTTTTTTTCGTATTTTAGCACTATTTTCTTTCGCTTTTATTTTTCTAGTATTTTAGTACTATTTTTTATATGTTAAATGTTTATTTATTTTTATATTATAACAAATTTTTCTAATAATGTAAACTCTAAGATGGTTAATCAAGAAAAATAGACAATTTCTTCCATAAAACAAAAATGTGTAAAAAAATCCCTCCCTCTCATACATTTCACAAAAATGATTGTTAAACACGCCCTAGACCAATCCCCTGCAATGTGCTATCATAGTCCCGGAGGTGATTTACATGCACTATCGTTACCTGCGTTTTGACATTTGGCTGTGCCTGCTGTTCGCCCTGTTCGTCAGCATATTCCCTGCCGCCCTTGCGGAACGTATTTTTTCTGAAAAATATAAGGGCTATGTGGAGGAACACACCGTGGCGGACGGGGAAATCGGCGGCAAGGCGGGAGCGGACGTATTCCGCGCAGAAAGCATTGAGGATTTGGAAACGCATGATGCCTTTACGGTGGTTTCGCCGGGGATTGAATACCGGAACCGGGGCGCCGGGTATTATGGCAGCCAATACCTGTATGCCCTTACCCTGCCTTCCGGGGAACGGGTGGCTGCTGCCATTAATATGGAAAATGTCCAGATAGAAGGGGATTATTACAGCGGGGAAGCCACCTTGCCTGTAGGCCGCATTGTCCGGGAAGACCTGGCTTCGGACGAAACCTTTCTGGGCCAGATTGAGTTCAGCGAGCCTTTAAGCCGCAGGGATTTCTACATTGACATGATGGGAAATGGCGGGAAAGCCAGCCAGGAGGACTATGCAGGGCCTGCCATTATGCTGGTGCGGGCGGTTACCGTCCTTATTTTCTTTCCACTGTTCCATGCCATCGGCTCCAAGCTTGGGATATTCCCGCCATTTTTTGTACGCAAAAAGAAAAAGCCTTCGGAATGGGAGTAACACCCTGGCTACACTAAACTTTCCAAGAAGGAAATAGAAAGGAAAAATGATATGAACTCGGAACCATTGAAAAAAAAGAATTTACTGTACCTCTTATCCTACATATGCGTGCCCATTGCAGTAACTGCTGTCTGTTTCCTGCTGGGCTACCTGTTTTTCCGTGACGGGGGCATGGGAGCCGCCATCCTGTTTATGGTCCCGCCTGCCCTGTCGCTCCTGTGGTGGATGTTTGCCGGAAAAATGATTTTCAAAGGGAAACGGAAAAACATGATGCGGGAACTGGAGCGCAGTGGCTTTACGCCGAACCATACCTTTGACAGCGACGGCAGCACCGTAGTTGTGGACATAGAACATGGGAAATTAGCCATGCTGTTTTTCTGGAACCCTTTCCAAAGCTATGTCCTCCCGGCCAGCCGGATTTCCAAAATCTGGACGGACGACGGGAAAACCGGAATGGGCCCGCTGGCTGGCAGCAGCCGTGTCAGCTTCCTGTTCACAATAGACGGCGTCCGTATCCGGGTAAACACCTTTACTTCCAACAAACGCTGGCGGATGGACAGCGACTACATCCTGACTGGCATTTCCAAGGCTGATATGATGGCGGAAGTACTGGAAGAAGCAAAAGGGAGGTCTGTATAGCTATTATGGGAATTTTCCGGAAAATGCGCGCCATGTTCCATGAAGACTGGTGCAGCCTCTGCCAAAGTGAGATGGACGTCATGCACAAACAGCTTTTCGCTTTGCCGGACGTAACAGTCGGGCATTACTGTTCCCATGAAGAACCGGGCTATTTCAGGGAGCACTTAGTCCCTGTGGGGAAAAAATCCCAGATTCCTGCCGGGATGTACGCCTGCGGGCTCCACCAGTACCGGTGCCCACAGTGCGGGAACCGCAGGACGAAGCTTACTGTTTTCCTCCCTGTGCGGGAGGAGGAAAAGATAGAGGAAATCCTGTTTTTTGACCATGGGGAACTGGACGGGCTGATATACCAGAAAGATATGGGCTTTGCCGGGTTTCCTGACGCCAATGGCCCTGATGCCCGTCTGGGGAAAAACGGCGGATTGCGGCAGGATTCTGCTGACCGCAAAACCTGTGGGCCGTATGGGTATGAATGAATCGGCCAGCCCGCCACCGTATAATAATAAGGCTCCAGGCTGCACCATGGCAGGCAGCTTTGATACCCCGTTGCTTGCAGCGGGGTCTTTGATTTGATGTTCCATGCGCCTTTACGCTGTTTTGGTGATTATGCCAACTGCATAACCTCAGCTTCAAGTTCTTTCGCATCTTCCAATGTCAATTTAGGAAAAAAATTAGGTATTTCTTCTACTGTAATTCTTCTGTTTTTTAACATTATCCTTGCATTTTCCCTTGCCTCTCTATGCGTAGCATTATCATCAATATCCTTTGCATATGCCTCTAAAATCTGCTCATCATCAAACAATGTCATCATAATGTCTACAACCTCCTGTTCCTTATTTTCAAGGTATTCCTTCAACACATTTCTGTTTTTGCAGATACGGATTGTTTCCATTACCGCTTTCTTTGTCTGCCCATAATTCTTTCTCTGCTCATTATACACCTTGCAGAAAATAATATACTGCCCAATAACATTGTTCTTGTCCTCTTGATAAAGCACCTTGGCTTCAGCGTCTACCGCTATCTTTTCATTGTCAAAAAAGTCTTTTGAAAGTGATATAGTGGTGGGTGGGTTTTTCGGTTTTTCACCCGTAAATATCATATATAATTCTGGCTTTGGCATATTCACTTTTTTAGAACCATACAGATTTTGTTTGGTACGCTTGAAAAAATCGTGATAAGTCTGTGCCAGATACATCAGCGCACGTATTATAATATTCAATGTCCATGTAGATTGGCTCTCAACCAAAACGACAAGTCTGCCGCCAACCGAAAATCCAAGGTCATTATAGGCTGCATCTACCAGTATATGCTTAATAGTAACATCTTTTATATCATCTTCCGTCACATCGCTGTCTTCTGGGTGAAGTGCCATATATGATAGAACTTACTCCTGCTACACTTCAATTATACAAAAAAAGCCCTGTATTTACAATGAAATTCATATGAATTTTTCATATACCAGAGTGCTTATCAACCTCCTGCAAATTACTGCATGAAAAAAGACTATAACTTTTAGTGTCATAGCCTTTTCCCTATCCCCTGCTCTTATCTGCCCTTTGATGTCCTTTTCACAATATTACTCCATAAATCTCCCTAAATATCCTCTTTCCGGTAAAGCGTCTTCCCTTCCTTCACAGTTTCCAGCACTTTAATGTCCTTAATCTGCATAGGTTCCGTTTTCAGCGGGTTCCTGTCCAGGATTACCATATCTGCCAGCTTCCCGGCTGTTAAGGTCCCCTTCTGCCCCTCCTCGTGGTATGCATAGGCTGCATGGGCAGTGACGCCTTTCAGTGCGTCGAAGACGCTGATGCGCTGGCCTGGCCCAATGGGCTGCCCGGTCCTTGTCATGCGGTTTACAGCACACCAGACGGTGCGGAGCATGTCCGGCTCCACCACTGGCGGGTCCTGGTGGAAATTATAGACAAGGCCGCGCTCCATGGCTGATTTCACCGGGCTGATATTTGCGCCCCGCACCGGGCCCAGGTTTTTAAGGTGCACATCCCCCCAATAATAGGTGTGGGCCACGAAAATGGAGGGCACCATCCCAAGCCTTGCCATTTCTTCCAACTGGTCCTCCCGGACAGTCTGGCAGTGGATCATCACCGGGCGTAGGGCACGGATTTTTTCCAGGCATTCCGGGGATTCTTCCGCCATTTTGGAAAAAGCGTCCAAATACTGCTGGGACGCCGCATCCCCGTTGCAGTGGGCAAGAAGCTGGCGGCCAGATTTTACGGATTCCTCCACCCACTCCCTTACCTGCCCGTCCCCGCAGGCGGGATACCCGCAGTAGGTTTCCTCCCCCTCATAGGGCTTGGACAGCCATGCGGAACGGCCTTGGGGGGAACCGTCCAGAATAATCTTTTCGCCGCCTATTTTCAGGTGCCCCTGGTACTGATTTTCATAGGAAGGGAATTTTTCCGTTATCTCCCCTGCTTCATCTGCCAGCAGGTAAGCTACCACATCCAGGCAAAATCCGCCTGATTCGGCGTAAGATGCAAGGTTCTGGAATGAGCTCCCATTTGTTGCGCCGTCCTGCACGGTAGTAATCCCATATTTCAGGTAAACTTGCTGGGCCAATCCCATCTGTTCCCCAAAGTCCGCTTTTGCCCTGGAAAACATGGACATCAGGACTTTCGCCATGGCTGGGACTTCCTCAATGTAACCGTTAGGTTCCCCGTCTGCATCCCTGCCAAATTTCCCGCCCTTGGGGTCTTCTGTGTCTTTTGTAATGCCGCATTCCTGCAAAAGCACGCTGTTGGCAACGCACATATGCCCGGAAGTATGGAGGATGCAGACCGGGACTTTGTCCGATACCTTGTCCAGTTCTGCTTTTGTGGGGTGCTTTTGCTCCTTGAGGAAATTGTGGTCGTAGCCATAGCCTATCACCACGCCCCCATCTTTCCCTGCCAGATAATCCTTAAGGGACGTTACCAATTCCCCAAAATCAGTACAGGCCCCCAGGTTTGCAAAGGCCGTATACTGCGCCATCATTACGATATGCCCGTGGGGGTCGATAAAGGAAGGCATCAGGGTGCGCCCCTTTAAATCCACCTGCCCATCCTCCGGCCCGCAAAGCTTCCTTGCCTGTTCCAGGCTCCCTACATAAACAATTTTCCCACCTGAAACAAGGACTGCTTCCGGGGCATCCCCTTCCTGTTCCATTGTGATAATATCTCCGCCATAATACAATTTCTGCATATGATTTCCTTTTCCTTTCTGTTATTTTCCGCGCCATAAGTCAGGGGCTGCCGCACTGGGGCAAATCCTCCATGCGGCAGCCCCTGTGAAAGTATTATAACATCAAACACATTCCAATGGCTGCAAAACTTTTATTTTAACTCCGGCCAAAATTCCTTATTTGCCTCAATCAGGTCATCCAATACTTCTTTTGCTACTTTCATGCTGGGCACTGTCTTGTTCAGGGTGAAGGCTTTCAGCACTTTCTCATAGGAACCCTCAATGCAGCCTTCTACCAGAAGCTTTTCACAATTTAACTGCTGCATCATAAGGCCCTGCTGGAACAGCGGGATTTCATCCTGTGCAATTACCTCCGGGCCATTCTTCCCGATATAAGCTGGGACTTCCACCATTGCATCGTAAGGCATGTTGGGGATTGCGCCCCTGTTTTCCGTGATAATCAGGAAACGTGCTTTTGTATCGTTCTTCAAGGCAATTGCCAGGTCTGCAATCCAGTCCCCGTGGCTCCCTGCATAGAACACGCTCTCGTCAATTTCCCCAGTGGAAAGGTATTTGTCAATCCCTTCAAACAGCATTTTTTCCCTAGTTTCCATTACCTCGTTGGCACGGGTGTGGTTCACGTCGGAATGTTCTACGAACTCCTTCTGCTGCAGGTAGTAATTCAGATAGGTATTTGGCAGCGTTTCCGGGAAATTCTGCATGATCTCATAAACGCCCTTCCATACATAGTACCAGCTCCCTTTTGCATGGCGGTTCTCATTGTTGCCAGTCCCAACAAGGCCTTTGAAATTCTTCGTATAGGCAGCGGGCAGCAGGATTTCATGCTCCATAATATAATCCCGCAGCTTTGGCATTACGTCCTGCCCTTTGTGCTCAATGGAAGTGAACCAGCCAAAATGGTTCAGGCCATAGTAACCGTATACAATATCCTTTTTGTCCACTTCCAGCGCAGCCGCAATTACGTCAATGATGGCAATGGGCATGTCGCAGATATTGATAATCCTTGCGTTGGGGCGCAGCTTCCTGCAGGCTTCCGATACGATAGAAGCCGGGTTGGAGTAGTTTAAAATCCAATGGGTTGGCTTTGCATATTTTTCTGCATCGTCAATGACTTCCATCATTGGGTAAATGGTACGCATCCCATAAGCCATCCCGCCGCAGCCGCAGGTTTCCTGCCCGACGCAGCCGTGCCGCAATGGGATTTTTTCATCCAGTTCCCGCATGGCATATTTGCCCACCCGCATCTGGGAGAACACAAAGTCCGCGTCTTTGTATGCTTCTTCCTTGTCGTAAGTAACGATTAATTTAATCCCGCATTTTAAGTCCTCGTCCAGAATCCATTTTACCAGCGCGCCTACTTTATCCTGGCGTTCCTTATCCAAGTCGAACAGGCGGATTTCCTCTACTTCCAGCTCATCCTTGCGAAGTGCGATTGACTTTACAATTCCCGGGGTAAATGTGCTTCCCCCTCCTACAATAGTAATAATCATGATATTTTCCTCCTAATCTTCCATTTATTTTCATTTCCTTACAGCGATTTTAAATAATCCTCTACAGCGGTCCTTACCTCTGCCACTTTCAGGCCAATAATAATCTGGATATCATCCTCTTTTTTCACAATCCCGCTGTTTGGTACCTTGTTAATCAGATCATCCTTCAAAAGGGAGGGGTCTTTCACGTTAACCCTCAGCCTTGTAAAGCAGTTTTCCGTTGAATTGATATTGTCCTTCCCGCCAAGGCCTTCCACCAGGCTTGCCACATTTGACGTCAGGGACGTATTCTTTGGCGCAGCGCCGCCCCCTTCCTGGGCCGGTTCTTCACTTGCCGCTGCCTCGCGCCCCGGGGTCTTTAAGTCAAGCTTTTTAATAAGGAAGCTGAACACTACAAAATACAGGACAATCTGCACGGCTGCCAGCACATACATCATGGGCCAGTTGGTTTTTTCGCTGCCGGCTGCCATGTTGGTAATAAAGGAGGACAGGATATTCCCCCCACAGAATGCCGTAACCCCGAACACCTTCAAAAGCGCTAAGAACAGGCCGGCAATGACTGCATGGATGACAAACAGGACTGGCGCGCAGAAAATAAACATAAAGTCAATTGGCTCTGTAATGCTTGCAAGGCAGGCAGTTACAATCAGCGGAATCATGGTGGAGCGCACCCGCTTCTTATTTTCTTTATAAGCAGTATGTATAAATGCGGCGCCGATCCCAATATAGCCAAACATTTTTGTAAAGCCAATTGCCATATAGTAAATGCTCTCTGACATTTTTTCCACAGGCATGTTCAGTTCTGTCATGGCAATGGCATATGCTCCTACCACGGTGTTGTCCCCTGCCTGCAAAACGCCCCCCAAATCGGAGAACTGGAACGGGGTGTAAACCAGGTGGTGCAGCCCTGTGGGAACCAGGAAACGCTCCAGGAACCCATACAGGAACAGCCCGAAGGTCCCGCTGTTCTTGATAACGCCTGCCAGGGCGGAAATCCCTTTCTGCGCCCATGGCCAAATCACGTTGTCCGCCGCGCCAAAGAGGATGGATACGAAAATCATAATCAGGAACGTAAAGCGCACGCCGGAAAAGATCTGCGCCGCCCCGTTAAAGCTCTTTTGGGAAGTGCGGTTAAACACATACCCTACAATGCAGCCAAGGATAATGCCGCCGAACACGCTCATGTCCACGCACTGGATGCCAAGGATTTCTGCCTGCCCGGTCCCGATCAGCCCAAGCATCTCGGAAGGCTCTGCCATCTTCCCTGTCACTTCCAGAAGGACGTTTGAGGTCTTTAAGTACATCAGGTAGGACATGAAGCCAATAATCCCGGCATGGTGCTTGTCCTTTTTCGCAAAGGCCGCGGGAATCCCAATGACGAATACGACGCCTAAGTTGTTGATAATCGTCATAACGCTTTGGTACATCATCTTCCCCAGTACCTGAATCGGGGTCCAGCTTAAAAACGGAAGCGCCCCCTGAATGGTATTATTTGTCAGAAGCGCGCCAATTGCCAGTATCAGGCCGCCTACCGAAAGGTACATCAGCGGCTGTACCATTGCTTTGGAAAATGCTTCCATTACATTCATTACTTTCTTTTTCATCTTCATCACCTTCTTTATTTAGTAAAAAATCTTACTTAAATGCACCAGCAGGTACACTTCTTCTTGGGAATTTAAGGCATAGTCAAATTCACTCTGGATATACCCTTTCAGCCGCCCGATGCACTCCTTGTTTTTCTGGTGCTTCTCCAGCAGCATTTCATGCAGGCCTTCCATGTTGTCGCCTGTCCACTGAATCTGCTGGAAAATTCGCTGGGCCAGAAACTTCAAATGGGTCGTCAGCCGCACCGTGTCAATATTGTCCGGGTCCAGCTCTACGCCGTAGGTATCCCGGATAATGTCCATGCAGCCCTTGGCAAACTTTAAGGTATTGTAAGTCATTTCCCGGCTCATGGAAGCGCTGGCAAGCTGCAGTGCAATGTAGCCCGCCTCATATCCAGGCAGCTCTACCCCGCAGCGGAAGTCAATCCGCGAAACCGCCCACTCCCCTACCTTAAATTCCTTTGGATAAAGCAGCTTTGTTTCAGCCAGCATCAGGTACGGCAGTTCAATTCCCTGTTCATAGCGCTCAATTGCAAAGCAGATATGGTCAATCAGGGATAACAGGAGCTGGTCTTTTAACTCCAAGCCATTTGTACGTGCGTGTGCCAAAATATCCTCTGCCACACGGACAGCATCCGGGCTGGCGTCTTTTAAAAGCTGTAGGAACTTCGTCTGGAGTTCACTCTGGATATAATAAGTCTTCTCTATTTTCCGCTCATCAATCGTATCCCCGGGCCTTTTGGAGAATCCGATTCCCGAACCTGTCAGGATGACCTCACGGCCGTCCGGTTTTACCGATGACACAGCGCTGTTGTTATATACTTTAATGGCTTCCATCTCAAAATCCCCAATCACAAATCATCATTGCGGTGTGCACTCAATAACAGTGTCAGCCCCTTTTTTCACCTGCTGGCCCAGGGCCAGCTTTTTGAATTGGTACTGGGCTGGGTTCAAAAGAATCAGCATGGTAGTCATATCCACTCCCTTTTCCTGCATCAGCGCTGCGTTAAAGCGGATAATCGGGGCGCCCTTTTTCACCTGGCTGCCTGCCTGGGCTAAAGCTTCAAAGCCTTCTCCCCCAAGAGCTACCGTGTCGATCCCAATATGCACCATCAGTTCAAGGCCATCCTCCCTTGCCATGCCAAAGGCGTGGAGCGTGTCTGCCACCATGGACAGCGTCCCGTCGCAGGGGGCGGTAACCACGCTGTCTTCCGGGATGATTGCTACCCCATCCCCCAGCGCCTTGCCGGAAAATACAGGGTCCTTTACCTCCTCGATTGGGATACAGCGGCCATCTGCCACTGCAGCAAGTTCCAGCCCTGCTTTTTTCTTAAACATTGAAAACATCCTCATCCTCCTTTTCGGCATGCCTGCCATCCTTTCGCCAGCCCGGCCGGAAGCCGACAAAAAAAGACATGAATTCTCCTTTTCTAAAGAGAACTCATGCCTGATTGAACAGTAACACGCGTTTATTTATTTATAATTTATGGTACTATTGTAGTAAATGCGGACAATAAAGTCAATAGGTTTTTTAAATTTGTGGGCATTTTGTATGTATTGCTTAATTTTTTTTCTGTTATTTATGCAAATTTCACAAAATCAGGCAAAAACCAAAGCCCCGCCCAATTTTCCCAACTGGATGCCCTTATACAATGGCAAGGGCGCCGGAAATAACCAGCAGCACATAGGTAAGCTTTAAGAAGGTTTCCTGTCTGATTTTCTTCACCAGCTTTGTCCCAAAAAAGATGCCTGCAAAAAGCGGGATGGTCCCTGCCGCGCATAAAAAGACAACATGGGAATTAAAGTGCCCCGCCTGTATCTGGTTCCCTGTCAGGTAGCAGCCGATTGTAACCCACAGCATGGCCATGGTTGCCCGGAACTCCTCTTTTTCCTTCAGCGCAGAGGAAGCGTAAATTACCAGCAGCGCGCCCCCGGACACAAACATCCCATGGATGACGCCTGCCGCCAGGATAACCAGCAGCATCCCTGCAACATAAGCCGGGGATTTCGCCCTGTGTTCCCCTGCGCCGCCCTTCGGGCCTGCCTTCTGCGGGAACAGCCCCTGCGCCAGCTTCTGCCCAAACAGTTTCCAGATGGCAATGCACAGAATCATAACCCCGTACAGCGTCAGAAGCTGCTGCACTGGGAACACTTCAAAAATCTTCATCCCAATGAACATCCCAGCCACCATCAATACTGCCATTTTGCAGAATTCTTTCCAGTTGATGTGCCGGAAGCCTGTCAGCACAATCAACAGGCAGGAGAGCTGGTCCAGGACGGCAAGCACGGATTTCGCCTCGTCCACCCCAATAAGCTGTATGGTAGGCGGCATCCCCAGAAGGGTTCCGGCAAAGCCGGTAATTGCCTGGATCAGGTTGGCCGCAAATAAAATCAAAAAAACAAGCAGTTCTTTCCAAGATAAAGTCATATTGTTTCCATTCCTCTCTGTAAAATTTATCCCCGCGGGAAAGGAGCCAAATGCCGTGCCTGCACGGGCATCCGGCCAACGCCGCAGGAGCCGGCTGCCCCGCTGGCTGCAGCGGGCACATCCGGCTGGTTTCATCCAGCCCCGGCCGAAGCTGGATGGTTCCCTGCCTTTTTCTCAGTTTATACTATAATTTACAGGGAAAGGAGAGAAATGTCAATATATGTTATTTTTTGAGTTTCCCCATTTTTTATAATAGCCGATACTATAGAGCCAAAAGGTCTTGCTGCCTTTGGCAGCATAGACATCTTGCACAAAAAACGCTCTGAAAAGCCAGCTTTCCAGAGCACTTTTATGTGCAAAGTGTTTCCATCACTTTGTGACGGAAACCTTTTGGCTCTATGAATTGCAAAATGGGGAAACTCAAAATGTTATTTTGGCGGGCGCTTTAAATATCTTCGAAAGATTCTTTCAGCTTCCCCATAAACCCTTTCTTTTTCCCATGTTTTTCTGCATGTGAGCCGCCCTGCTTCTTCAAGGACTGGCTGCTGGCTTCGTCAAACCTGCGCAGCGCTTCTTTGGCTTCGTCGTTCAGGCCAGTGGGTACCTGCACCACAAGGGTCACGTAATGGTCTCCCCGGATAGAGGAATTGCGCAGGGAGGGGATGCCCTTGCCCTTTAAACGGATTCTGGTGTCAGTCTGGGTCCCCGGCTTTACGTCGTAAAGGATATCCCCGTCTATGGTGCTGATGCGCACCTCTCCCCCTAATGCCGCCTGTGCAAAAGAAATGGGCGCCGTGGAATAAATATTCATGTCCTGGCGCTGGAAAATCGGATGCCTGCTGACATTTACCTCTACCAGCAAGTCGCCCCTTGGGCCTCCGTTAGTGCCTGGTTCCCCCTTGTCCCGGATGCGTACGCTCTGCCCATTGTCAATGCCTGCCGGGATGGAAACCTTGATTTTCTTGCGCTTTGCAATGTACCCGTTCCCACGGCAGTCCGGGCATTTCTCCTTAATGATTTTCCCGGTCCCATGGCAGTCCGGGCAGGTCTGCACATTCTGCACCATGCCAAGGAAGGACTGCTGGGTATAGACCACCTTCCCTTTCCCGCCGCACTTCCCGCAAGTTTCCGGGGTGGTTCCCGGCTTTGCCCCAGTGGTGTGACAGGTGGTACATTCATCTTTTAAGGTTATCTCAATCTCTTTCTCGCAGCCAAATGCAGCCTCCTCAAAGGTAATCCGCACTGCCGCCCGCAAATTCGCCCCCTTCATGGGGCCGTTGTTGGCGGAGCGCCTTCTGGAGCCGCCGAATAAATCGCCGAAAATATCGCCGAAAATATCCCCCATGTCCATGCCGGAAAAGTCAAAACCCCCTCCGCCGCCCATGCCGCCGTCAAATGCCGCATGGCCGAACTGGTCGTACTGGTGCTTTTTGTCCGGGTCGCTTAAGACAGCGTAGGCTTCCGAAGCTTCCTTAAACTTTTTCTCCGCTTCCGCGTCCCCCGGGTTCATGTCAGGGTGGTACTTCTTGGCAAGCTGGCGGTATGCCTTCTTAATCGCAGCATCGTCTGCATTTTTGTCCACTCCAAGGACCTCATAGTAATCTCTTTTCTGTTCTGCCATGATAAACTCCTCTTATTTGCCAAATATCAGCATCCCTCCGTGTCACCACGGGAGGATGCTGTTATTTTCGGCTTACGTTTTACACTTCTTTATAATCTGCGTCTACCACGTCGTCATCTGCGCTGGTGTAAGATGCGTCCCCCATATCCGGGGCTGGCCCTGCGCCCTGCGCTGCCTGTGCATTTTCATACATCTTTGCAAATACTTTCTGTGCGCTTTCCATGAGTTTTTCCTTAGCTGCCTTCATTTCGCCTACCTGGCTGTCTGTCAGTTCCTCAGCGTTTGGATGTGCTTCTACCAGGGATTTCAATGCATTCAGGTCTGCTTCTACGGCTGCCTTATCGGCTGCGTCAATGTTGTCGCCAACCTCCTTCAATGCATTTTCTGTCTGGAATACGAAGGAATCTGCGTCGTTCCTTGTGTCAATGGCTTCTTTGCGCTTCTTGTCCTGGGCTTCAAATTCTGCCGCTTCTTTGACTGCCTTCTCAATATCGGCGTCGGACATGTTGGAGCCTGCGGTAATGGTAATATGCTGCTCTTTCCCAGTCCCAAGGTCTTTTGCAGATACGTTTACAATGCCGTTGGCGTCAATGTCAAAGGTAACCTCGATCTGGGGCACGCCGCGCCTTGCTGGCGGGATCCCGTCTAAGCGGAACTGGCCTAAGGACTTGTTGTCCCTGACAAACTGGCGCTCGCCCTGTACCACGTTGATATCCACTGCGGTCTGGTTGTCGGCAGCGGTGGAGAAGATCTGGCTCTTTTTGGTGGGGATTGTGGTATTCCGCTCAATCAGCCTTGTTGCAATGCCGCCCATGGTTTCAATGGACAGGGACAATGGGGTTACGTCCAGAAGGAGGATTTCCCCTGCGCCGGCATCCCCTGCCAGCTTGCCGCCCTGGATGGACGCGCCCAGTGCCACGCATTCATCCGGGTTTAAGGTTTTGCTGGGTTCTTTGCCGGTAAGCTGTTTTACCTTATCCTGCACTGCAGGGATACGTGTGGAACCGCCTACCAGAAGCACCTGCCCAAGTTCGGAGGAGGTCAGGCCTGCGTCCTTCAATGCATTCTGCACGGGGACTGCCGTCCGCTCTACCAGGTCATGGGTCAGCTCGTCAAATTTTGCCCTTGTCAGGTTCATGTCAAAGTGCTTCGGGCCTGTTTCGGTTGCCGTGATGAAAGGCAGGTTGATATTTGTAGTCGTTGCAGAGGACAATTCCTTCTTTGCCTTCTCTGCCGCTTCTTTTAACCTCTGCAGCGCCATCTTGTCGCCGGAAAGGTCCACGCCTTCTGTTTTCTTAAATTCTGCCAGCATATAGTCGGTAATCTTCTGGTCGAAGTCATCCCCGCCCAGGCGGTTGTCGCCGGAAGTGGACAATACCTCGATAACCCCCTCGCCGATTTCAATAATGGAAACGTCGAAGGTACCGCCGCCCAAGTCATATACCATGATTTTCTGCTCTTTTTCATTGTCAAGGCCGTAAGCCAGGGCTGCTGCAGTAGGCTCGTTAATAATACGCTTTACGTCCATCCCTGCGATTTTCCCTGCATCCTTCGTTGCCTGACGCTGTGCATCGTTGAAATATGCCGGTACAGTAATTACGGCGTCCGTTACCTTTTCCCCTAAATAATTTTCTGCGTCCGCCTTTAGCTTCTGCAGGATCATAGCGGAAATTTCCTGCGGGGAGTAATTTTTCTCGTCAATGGCGCGTTTGTGGTCGGTGCCCATTTCCCTTTTGATAGAAGAAATGGTCTTCTCTGCGTTGGTAACTGCCTGACGTTTTGCCGGCTCCCCTACTAACCTTTCGCCTGTCTTGGTAAATGCCACAACGGAGGGCGTTGTCCTTGCTCCTTCTGTATTGGCGATAACCACCGGTTTACCACCTTCCATAACTGCCACACAGCTATTTGTTGTCCCTAAGTCGATACCAATAATTTTGCTCATAATAGAGTCCTCCTTATGAAATAAACTAAAAACATTGTATGCTGTTATTGCACCACAGCTACCATGCTGTGCCGTACCACGCTTTCCCGGTACGTATACCCTTTCAAAAGCTCCTGCGCCACAAACCCAGATTCATATTCCTCGCTTTCCACCTGCATCACTGCATTGTGGAAATCCGGGTTAAACTCTGCGCCGACTGCTTCGATGGGCTTTACTTCCAAGCTTTCCAGCTCTGTCATTAACTGCTTATATATCTTATCCATTCCCTGCACAAAGGGGTCTTCCTTCGCTTCTTCGGGAACAGCGGATAACCCACGTTCAAAATTGTCCACCACCGGAAGGATTTTCTCAAGGACGCTCTTTGCGCCAACCTCAAACATCTGGGCTTTTTCCTTTTCAGTCCGTTTGCGGAAATTGTCAAATTCCGCCATCTGCCGCTGTACCCGGTCAGTCAGCTCGGCAATCTTTTCTTCCTGCTTGTTTTTCTTGTCTTTTTTCTTAAAAAAGCTTTTTTTCTGTTCGCCCTGCCCTTCGCCTGCAGGTTCTTCCCCGCCTTCTTCCGGCACTTCCCCTGCTTCCTCTGTTTCAGGGCTTTCCTCCGCCCCTTCCGGCTGTGCCTGGTTCCCTTCCCCTGTATCCCCTTCCGGGCATGGGGGAGCTTCCTGGGTTTCTTCTGCCTGCCCTGCTTCTGGTTGTTCCATTGTTTCCATTTCCTTCTGTTCTGCCATATCTTTTCACCTTTCTCTTATTCTGGCTTCGGAATACGGTATTCCTTTCAGGTTTCCGAATGCGGTGCCTTTTTCATCATTTCTGGATTATAATCCATGTCCTATGTTTTCCTGGGCTTCCGGAATACGGTATCAAGCTGTATCTTCAATGTCTTCAGATTGTCCATGACGTTTTCGTAATCCATGCGCTTTGGCCCGATAATCCCGATGGTCCCTGTCATCCCTTCGCCTAGCTGGTAGGTTGCAGTTACTACGCTGCAGTCCTTCATGTTCTGGATGGGGGACTCTGCGCCGATGTACACCTGAATCCCTGTTTCTTCTTCCATGTTGAGGGTTTCGTTCACAAGGCTGATAAGCTGCTGCTTCTCCTCAAACGCGTTGAGCAGCTCCTGGGCCTTCTTGGAATCGCTTAATTCCGGGTATTTCAGCAGGTTCGTGGTCCCGCTGGTATATACCTCCAGTTCCTCATCCTCCTGGATAGCCCCTGCCAATGCATCCAGCACGTCGCTGACGATGTTGCTGTGGATGCCTGCCTGCTCTTTCAGCCTCGCAATGGTCCCTAGGTTGATCTCCTCTGCCGACAGCCCGTTTAAGCTGGTGTTCAGCAGGATATTCAGCTTCAATAATGTTTCATTATCTAAGGCTTCCCTTGTGGAAATCATCTTATTCTTCACCAGGTTGCCTTCCATCACAATCACTGCCAAAAGCTGTTCTTCATCCACCTGGGACAACTGCAGGAACTTCACTTTATTCTTATGGTAAGAAGGGGAAGTAATCATGGCGGTATAATTGGTGTTGGCTGCCAGCACCTTCGCCATCTGCTTGAGCACCTGCTCCATACGTTCCGTGTGCTCAATCATGAACTCCTTCATCTCGGTAACTTCCTGCTCCTTCTCCCTCATTAAGTTGTCTACGTAAAACCGGTAGCCCTGGTCCGAAGGGATCCTGCCAGCAGAGGTGTGGGGCTGCAAAATGTAACCTAATTCCTCCAAATCTGACATTTCATTGCGGATGGTGGCGGAGCTCAGGTGCAGGTCCGAATATTTGGAAATGGTCCTTGAACCTACCGGCTCCCCGGTGTCCAGATAATTCTGGATGATTGCATGTAAAATTTTCCGTTTCCGTTCATCCAGCTCCTGCATCTCAATCCTCCTGTTACGGTGTCCTTTTATCCATTCTGGTAACGGGCGCGCCTGCCTGGGCGCCCCTGCGTATCTGTCCCTGTTTTTGTTAGCACTCAGCTTGTAGGAGTGCTAACATCTATGTACATAAAATAGCACTATCGTTTTTTATTGTCAAGGGTATTTTTCTGATTTTATAATTTCTTTAGAATTTTATGTTACTGTTCACAGTAAGTTTGAAACCAGATAAGGATAAAAATATATTTAAAGCAGATGATACAAAGCCGAGGAGAAAAGGAATAGGATTTTTTGCTCGGATGGTAAAAGCAGAAATCAAAAATATCAGCTACATGAGGAAATCACTTTGCAACAGCGTCCACAATGATAACGAGCATCGGATTGCGCCAACCACAATCCGAATTATAAAGTTCTTCCCAAAAGTGATAGAAGATTATCTGCCGATATGTTATAATGCTTGTGTTGTCCAACCTACACCCGGCAACGGGAGGGGGTGTTTGCATGGAGTTATTCTTCACATTTCTTGTGACTGTCGCGGCAGGTGTGGTTTGCCACCTCATCAGCAAATGGCTAGACAGGCACGACAAAGGCAACAACTAGCCTAGTGGACGCTTTGTCACTATAAAAAGAAAAGAAGAATCCCCCGACTGTACGCCATTACAGTCGGGGGATTCGTTCTTTGCCTACATGGAATTCTCCACATTTCTTTGCCTATTGGCATTATAGCATATGCAAATTTTAATTGCAAGATACATTTCCTTTTTTGAGTTTCCCCATTTTTTATAATAGCTGATATGATAGTGCCAAAAGGTCTTGCTGCCTTTGGCAGCATAGACATCTTGCACAAAAAGCACACTGGAACGCTAGCTTTCCAGAGCGCTTTTATGTGCAAAGTGTTTTCATCACCTTGTGATGAAAACCTTTTGGCACTATGGATTACAAAATGGGGAAACTCAAAACATTTCCTTTTCACAAAATAAAAATTTATCCTTATCTGGTATCGCTCAACGTAAATTACAATACGTAAATTTGTTCAAAAGGTTTACATTGCAAAGCAATGCACTAGCCCTTATGTGCAAATTTGCTTTTTATCTGGGGGCCGAGAATCTGGACCATAATCACAAGGATCAGGATAATCCCTTTGACTGCATTATTAATCAGCGAATCCATCTTAAGGGCCACAATAATCTTGTCTATAATGGTATAGGAAAGGGCGCCGAAGAAAATCCCAAGGCATTTCCCTTTGCCGCCGGACATACTGATTCCGCCAAGGACAACGGCTGCAATGGCATACATTTCATAGCTGTTCCCCGTAGTCGCCGGGTCTGCGGATGCATTCATCGCCACCCACAGGAACGCCGCCGCCCCTACCAGGATCCCTGCGATCGTAAACACGCTGACTTTCATCAAAGCAACATTAATGCCTGCCATCTGGGCGCCTTTTTCATTGCTGCCCACGGCGTACACTTTTTTCCCATATTTGGTGCTGGTGGCAATATACACAAACAGCGCCGTCATAAGGATGAGGATCAGCCCCACAATGGGGATCGTTGCAATTTTCCCATTCCCGAACTGGTAAAATGCATCGTAGGACGATTTTTCCATGCTCATACGGTACACGGAGCTGCCCCCGCCCAAAAGCTCTTTATCAATGTGCTGGCAAAAATACTGGGCAAAAGACCGGAAAATCAGCATGGTAGCCAGCGTCACAATAAAGGCCGGCATCTTGACATAGCCCACCAGAAGGCCGTTGACAATGCCGCAGGCCGCCCCAAACGCCACGGCAAAGAGCAGGGTGGCAAAAATGCTCCCTGTCATATTGAAAATTATGACGGAAAAGCCTGCATCCAGCGACAGCATGGAACCTACGGAAAGGTCAATCTCCCCTGTCAGGCAAATCAGCCCCATCCCAATGGCAATAATGCCTACTACTGCGGAATGGCGGAAAATATTCATCATCCCATTCCATGTCAGCCCATTGCAGGTTAAGACATAGATCAGGAAAATAAGGAAAAACACAATGATGAAGCTATACTCCCCCAAATAGCTGGCGATTTTCTTCCCTGCCGGGGGATTCCCATTCTTTTTCTCTGCACCCATTACTGTACCTCCTCAGAATTGATCGCATTTGTTGAATATAGCATGACTGTGGTTTCGTCTATTTCGTCATGCCCCAGTACCTTGATAATGCCCCCGTTGTAAAATACCACGCAAAAATCCGCCACTTTTTGGATTTCCGGAATTTCCAGCGTATTAATCAGGATTGTCTTCCCGCTCTTTGCAAGCTCAAGGATCAGCTTATAAATCTCCGCTTTTGCTCCCACGTCAATCCCCTGGGTGGGGTTGTCGAACAGCAGGACTTCAGCGTCCGTATTCAGCCACCGGGCAATAAATACTTTTTGCTGGTTCCCGCCGCTCAAGGACAGGATGGAACTGTCGCTGCCCTGTGCCTTGATATTCAAAAGCCCCTGGTAGGTTTCAAATTTCTCTTTTTCCCCGCGCTTGCGGATCAGCGGTTTCCATGCAGACAGCGTATGCTCCGACAGGTACATGTTTTCCAAAAGGCTCATGTCCGGAAGGACGGAATTTTCCTTGCGGTTCGCCGCCAGCATGGCAATCCCGGCTTTCATGGCGCTGTGGATGGAGTGGGTGGGAAGCGGCTTCCCATGGACCAGCATTTTGCCGCCGGTAGGGGCTGTGCTGCCGAACATGCACTGCATCAGCTCGCTGCTGCCGGCTCCCTGCAGGCCGGTCAGGCCAATCACCTGCCCTTTTTTTACAGTCAGGCTCACATCCGAAAACCCTGGGCCTGAAAAATGCTCCAGCTTTAAGGCTTCCCCTCCGGTTTCCCTCTGCCTGTACACGTCCTCTGCCGAATACCCTTCCCCTACCATCAGCCGGGTGACGCTCTCTGGGTCTGTATCGCTTATGTTACCCGTCCCAATAAAATGCCCGTTCCGGAATACCGTATACCGGTCGGAAATCTCAAAAATTTCCGGCATTTTATGGGAAATGAAAATAAAGGACGTCCCGTTTTCCCGTTTCAGGCTGTTTACAATGGAAAACAGATGGGCAACCTCATCATTGTTCAGCGATGTGGTAGGCTCATCCAGAATCAGCAGCTTGGCTTTGAAAAACAGGGCTTTTGAGATTTCCAATAACTGTTTTTGGCTTGTTTTCAGGTTTGCAACGACTTCCGTTGGGTCCATGTCCACCCCCAGTTCCTCAAACAGTTCCCTTGTTTCCGCAACCATCTTTTTCTTGTCCAGTTTCCCAATGCGGTTTTTATACTCCCTCCCAAGGAAAATATTTTCATACACTTTAAGGTCGTTAAACAGGTTCAGTTCCTGATGCACGAATGCAATCCCTAATTCCTCCGACTGGCGGATTGTCACTGCCCCTATTTCCTTCCCGTCGAACTCAACCGTCCCCCCATCCCTTGGGAACACGCCGGTGAGCACGTTCATCAGCGTCGACTTCCCCGCCCCATTTTCCCCAAGAAGCGCATGGACTTCCCCTTTCCCAACCGTCAGGTCTACATGGTGCAGGACAGTGACGCCGTTAAAGGATTTCGTAATGCCATTCATCTTAAGCAGGCCCATTCCTATCCCTCCTATTCCTTTGCAATTCAATGAGCTTTTTCCATACACCGGCAATCCAAAGCGCCCACCCTTCCAGACATTCCCCTAAGGGGATGCCGCAAAGCATTCTGCAGCATCCCTTTCAGGCTGGGCTTTCCCGGATCCCTTCTTAGAAGGATGGGTATTCGCTTACGTTTTCAGCCGTCACATTTTCACATTCAATGACGTGGTCCTGTGTCACTTCTTTGCCATCCAGATAATCCACCATATCTTGGATGGCTGTCTGGATCATGGATGGGCTGTATGTAACGGATACTAAGCCGGAGAAGCTCCCTGCCAGATCCTCATAGGATTCCCCGCGGAGCACGGCATAGAACTCGTCCAGTCCGCCGCAGCCGCTAAGGGCAGGCTTATTGGCAAGGAACGCTTCCTTTGTGCCTTCGTCAATCCCACCGCCGTTCAAAGCTTCCAGGATCCCCATTGCGAGCTCGTCGTCCTCTGCATAAAACCACTTGATTTCTGCATTTGCCTTGTCGCCCATCAGGGACTCAAAGGACGTCTTTGTGTCGGAGCGGCTCCAGTTCATAGCCCCGGAATATGTAATGGATTTCAAATCGTCCTCTGTCCATTTTGCAGCGTCGTCAATTTTCTTGCCTTCAAATTCCGCTTCGCCCGTCAGGTATTTTGTAAAGCCCTGGTCGCGCAGCGTCGTAACGGAAGAAGTATCTCCCTGGTACACATATACTTTATCCCCCGGCTTCATGCCAAGCGATACATAGTAAGCAGCGGCTGCAACGCCAATCCCTTCGTTGTCGCCTTTTACGTTGGCAACTGCGGAAGATGCCACGCCGTCAATAATGCGGTCAAATGCAACATAAGGTATCCCAGCGTCTACAAGGCCCTGCACTGCGGACTGCACCGTATCGTCGATTGGCTGTATGACAACGGCAATGTCGCTTTCCCCTTTGGAAATGATATCTTCAATATTTGTAATCTGCTCTGCTGCAGATGCGGAGGTAATCAGTTCTGCTTCATAAGTGCCATCCTCGTTTACCTCGCCGATTTTTTCTTTGGCAAATTTTGCCACGGAGCCTGTCCAGCCATGGTCTTCCGGGGCTGTCAGCACATAAATGTGCTTGGAGCCTTCTGTCTTGGTTTCAGAATCCCCTGCTTCCTCCGATCCGCCTGCTTCTTCTGAATCTCCTGCTTCTTCCCCGGAGTTTCCTTCCACATCCTTAGATTCCGAGTTCCCGGTGTTCCCGTTGCCGCAGCCTGCTGCAAATGCCATAACCATTGCAGCCGCCAAAAAAATTGATACCAGTTTTTTCTTCATTGATGTTTCCTCCCTTTTCTGTTTTTTGTTTCTATCATAAAACAGGCGCATAGCATCCCCATGCTTCTGTTTTATACAATTGCCTTTTCCTTCTATTATTTATGGCTCCCAATCCTTTTTCCCTAAGCCATGCCTGCGCACCATCCTAGAACGTGTTTGAAAATTCATTCCTACAATTTTCAGACACGCCCTAATGCGGCATGGGCGGGTTAAACCACAAACTGTTCCAGATACCGCTTGGAAAGGCGTATGCTCTCCAGCACCCGTTCCCGGCTTCCCTCAAACGCCTTGTCCTCTACTTCTATGCAGGCATACCCGTTATAGCCGATATCAGTGAGGGCGCTTACAAATTTCGCCCAGTCCACATCCCCAAGACCCGGGATTTTCGGGGACATATATTCCAGGGGATACGCCATAGTCCCAGCCCTTTTGAGCTTCTCCGGGTACATTTTAATATCCTTGTAATGGACATGGAAAATTTTGTCCCGGAATTCGTAAAGGGGCTGGATGTAATCCACCATCTGCCACACAAAATGGGATGGGTCGTAATTAATCCCAAGGTTACTGTCCGGAAGGATATCAAATATTTTTTTCCAGTTTTCCGGGGTCGTCATCAGGTTATGCCCGCCGGGCCACTGGTCCTCCCCGAACAGCATGGGGCAGTTTTCAATGGCAACTTTTACCCCTTTCTCCTTTGCATGGGCAAGGATTGGCGGCCAGATTCCCTTTACCAGCTCCAGGTTCTTTTCTACGGATTTGCTCTGGTCCCTCCCGATAAACGTGGTAACCATGTTGACATCCAGAAGGGCGCTGGCGTCAATCAGCTTCATCAGGTGGCTGATATAGCCCTCCCGTTTCTCCCTGTCGGGATCCATGGTATTGGGATAATAGCCCAGCGATGAAATTTCCACCTTCCGCTCCCTGCAATAGCTAAGGATCCGCCCTGCTTCTTCTGCGTCCAGATGCTCCACGTCAATATGGCTGACGCCTGCATACCTCCGCTCTGCTTTCCCTTGCGGCCAGCATGCCACCTCCACACAGGCAAAACCCATGCCCGATACAATATCTATCATTTCCTCAAAGGAATACCCTTCCAAAATCGCACTCAGCAAGCCTAATTTCATGCCGCACCTCCCGTTACTTTTACTGTCACGCCCTTTTCACTGGATTCTATGCTGGCGAATACAGCCCGCATTGCATTCAGCACGTCGCTCCCGTCCACGGCGGAGCTCCGTCCCTCCATAGCCGCTTCCACAAATTCGTCGATAATCCCTGATTTTGTCTGGTTGTCATTGGTCTGTATCTTATCAATGTCATAGAGGATCCGGTCCCCGTCCTTTGTAAGAATGGTAATGGAGTAATCCGGGTCGTCATACAGCTTCATAATGCCTTCTTTCCCATACAGCACTGTGGAATTGTCCTCCGCCCCATAATAGGTCCAGCTTGCCGTCATGGTCCCAAGCACGCCGTTTTCCATTTGGTAAATGCAGATGGCATTGTCGTCCACCCCAATCAGGCTGCCGGAAGCGTCCCGCTTGTCCAGAGTAACCACCTTTGCCGTGGTTTCCACAATCCTGCTGCCCAGAAGGTACTGGATCAAGTCAGTCTTATGGATGCCCAGGTCTGCCATGGCTCCCATCACCGCTTTTTCTTTGTCAAAAAACCAGCTATTTGCCCCCGGGTCAATGCTCCAGGTTTCCGGCCCACCATGCCCGAAATTCGTCTTAAAGGTAATCACGTCCCCGATTGCCCCTTCCTGGATGAGCTGCTTTGCCCGCACATGGGCTTTGGCAAAACGCTGGTTCTGCCCAATCATCAGCAGCTTTCCGGCTTTCCTGGCTTCCTCGGCCATCTCTATGCAGTCGGCAAGCGTTACCGCCATGGGCTTCTCGCAAAGCACATGCTTGCCAGCCCGCAGGGCTTTTATGGTGATTTCTGCATGGGCGTGGTTTGAAACGCACACGCTAACGGCGTCAATCCCCCCATCTGCCAGCAATTCTTCCACGGAACCATACGCTTTCCCCCCGAACTGCCCTGCAAGCCCCTTTGCCCGCTCCATGTTAAAGTCATAATACCCGGCGATTTCTGCATGTCCATTCCCACAGTATTCCGGGATGTGCCGGACCTGGGCGATCTTCCCGCACCCAATAATTCCTACTTTCATCAGCGTTCTTTCCTTTCATTTTTCATATTTCTTTCATAAATATTTCATTTATTTCTTTCATGCATAATACCATATCAAACAGATGTAATCAACTTATTTTTTGTGTGTTTTGCACATTTTATTAGATTTATCCAAGGGTTTTTCCTGCTATTTGTCTATTTCTTACAGGAAATAATTTGTTTTTCAGAAATATTTTCAATTAGTTTTCATAACTTTCTTAAATAGGATTCGTGCTCCAAAAATACTTTTCATTTTTCTTTACAAAATATGGAAATTGCTTTACAATAACAGAAAGTTAAGCGAGGCACGCCCATGCCCTAAAGCGTGTCTGAAAACTGCAGGAATGAACGTCCAAATACGCCCTAATGTATGATACAGATTTACCATAGAGAAGGAGTCCACATTTGACATGAAAAAAAAGATAACTGTTTCAGATATTTCCCACAAGGCCGGGGTGTCCGCCGCCACCGTGTCCCGTGTCATCAACCACCGCTCCCTTGTAAAGCCGGAAACGGTACAACTGGTGGAAGAAGCAATGTCTGCCCTCGGTTACGAATACGAGCCCACAAAGCCTGCGGAGCCTTCCCGGCATACCATTATCCTGAACCTCCCGGAAATCAGCAATGCTTTCTACCAGTCAGTCATACAGGGGGCAAACGTGTCCGCGCAGGCGCAGGGATATAACCTGCTTATCCACGTAACCCCCATTAACCGCAACACTATCCGCAGCTTCTTAAGCCTTCTGCGCAGCGCAAATGCCGCCGGGGTCATACTGGTAAGCTGCATCCATGAAAGCCTTTTGGAACAAATACGCGCCATTGCGCCGCTGATCCAGTGCTGCGAGTACAACGAGCAGGCAGATTACCCTTATGTCACCATTGACGACGTGGCTGCCGCCGAGATGGCTACCGAATACCTGTTAAGCTGCGGGAGGAACAAAATTTCCCTGATTAACGGGCCTTACAGCTTCAACTATGCCCGCAAACGGCAGGAAGGGTTCTTAAACGTCCTCCACAGGAAAGACATTTTCATCCCCCAGAACTGGATTGTTTCCCTCCCGGAAATTAATTATGAGATGGCTTATTCCGCTGTGTGCAGGCTCCTGAACTCCGACCCCTGCCCAAATGCTTTTTTTGTGATTTCTGATATTTTTGCCGCCACAGTCATCCGCGCCGCCAAGAAATACAACCTCAATATCCCCCGGGACATTATGGTGGTTGGCTTTGACAATATTGCATTTTCCATGCTGACGACGCCGTCTATTACGACAGTCAGCCAGCCCAGCTTTCAGGAAGGGTATTCTTCCTGTGAGATTTTAATTGAGATGATACATGCGCCGAACGTGGCGCCCAAGCCTTTGATATTGGGGACAGAGCTTATTATCCGGGAATCTACTTCTGCGTTGTGAGGGCTTGGGGCGTTTTGGTGAAATGCATAGAAAAAGGATTAGGGCGCCAAAAGGGTGCGCCGCACCCGCTCCATGCCATATATTGGTATGGGCATCGCACCAAAGGTGCTTTTGACAACCTAATCCAAATAGAAATATTTTAGTAAGGAAATTTATTTATCCCGGTAATGGGAGCCACACTGGACAATTTTTATAGTATCTCCGTCAATCTTATATACAATCCTGTTTTTTCCATCAATTCTCCTGCTCCAATATCCTGCCAAATCCCCAGACAGCCGTTCTGGCTTTCCGATGCCTTCATACCCATTCCGGTCAATATCTTTCAGAAGCTGCAAAATACGCCGAAACGTCTTTTTATCCTCCCGGGTCCAATATTCAAAATCTTCCCACGCTGCATCTGTCCATGCTTTAACCATCGTATGGTACCTCATGGATGGTCCCGCCAGTTTCTTCCATTTGCGCGATTGATTTTTTCAGCCGCTCCATATTGGCTTCACTGTAAAACGGATCCGTTGTTATTTCAAAAGGCAGCCTTTGCTCCCGTAAAACAGATTTTACAAACATATTTACCGCAACTGACACATTCATGCCTGTTTCCCTGCAGAACGCTTCAAACCTGCGTTTATCATCTGTATCAATCCGTATGCTTAATGTTGTCTGCGCCATAAACAGTCCCCCTTCCCTTTCTGGCATTCTTGTTATAATGATACCATACCTGTAAGACGTTGTAAATACTGTGTATTACAATCTTTAAAATCCCCGCAGCGCCCGGATCTATGCAGCAGCTAATCATTTGCCAACAAAGACCGCGGCACAATCCGTTTTATCCGCAGCGACATCAGGCAGGCGGCGGTAAAGGCAAATGCAACCAGCCCGGCCCCTGCGGCTGCGACAAACCCTGCCGGCACACGGAAATTACACGTTACAATGCCTAAATCCCTTAAAAATAATGCTGTCAAAGGATTAATCACAAAGCTGCTGAGGACCAGCCCTGCAGCCGTCGAAACCGCCACCGCAGGCAGGAAACTCAGGGCAGTCTGGACAATAAGCTGGGCCGTGGTAAAGCCAAGGGCCTTCAGCACCCCATATTCCATCCTCTTGCTTCCCAGTATGGACCGCACCAGAAGGTACATGACAAACATCACAATCAGAAGGCTTAAGAACAGGATTGCGGCTACAATCGCTGTCATCAGGGACACATATACGGCCGACACCCCAAGGACGGTTTCTTCTATATTCTGCGCCTTATTGACTTCCCTGCCAAACCGGCCGCTGATTTCCTGGTTAAAACGGTCCACCGTTACCTCCGGGGAAAGTTCTATATAGTAGCTTAAGTTTTCCAGCTTCCCAATCCTGCCATACCCTTCCCGCGTCAGCAGGCAGTCTTTCCCCAGATTATTGGAAACCTGCGTAAAGCCGGAGATCAGGTAAACGCCTTCCTTCTCCCCCATGCCCAGCCTGATTTCATCCCCCAGCCGGAAGCCATGCTCCCTGGCATATTTTACGGCAATTGCAATTTCATTTTCAAATTCCGGGAACCTTCCCTGAATGACTACGTCCTTGTTATTTACTTTCGAAAAATCATCGCAGATATTTACCATAAGGCTTACGCCTTCCTGCCCTGCCATTTGGGTATGGTACAAGTATATTTTCTCCACACGGCTGTCCCGTTCCATTTCCTGCAAAAATTCTGTTTCTGCCCCTGCATTGATATTAATGCAGGCATCTGCGCTTTCCCCTACTACAAGGTTGCAAAACGGAGCCATATCCACAATTACATTTTCCAGCATCAGCCCGGAAAACACAAGGGCCAAAGACAGGACCAGCATTGTAATGCAGACAGTCAGGTTATATTTCATCCCGGATAACGTAGTTTTTAAGGAAAGGGCGGCAGTCAGCGGCAGCCTGGTCCTCTCCAAAGGGATATGGCTGCGCCTAAAGCTGTGGGTCCTTACCCCTTGGCGGAGGGCGTCAATAGGGGGTATTTTCCGTATCCTGCGGGCCGGAAGCCATACGGCAAACGCCACCGTACCGCACAAAACCCCCAGCGTAGCCAAAAAGGGCGCCGGCAGGAACCTCACTTCATAAGGAATCCCTGTCTGGGATACCATCATCCCATTCAGCGCTGGGAACAGGCAGTAAGAAAGCAATACCCCGGCAAGGGCAGCAAGGCACGTAAGGCCAAGGAACTGCTGCAGCAGGACCCCCATTAACTGCCTGCTCTGGTAGCCCATGGCTTTCCAAACCCCAAGGTCCCTCATGTTTTCCTGAATGTAATGGATAATATTGGATGCTATTACCACCACCACAATCAGAAGGACAAAGAAGGCCATGGCGCTGAGGACCCCGGAACAAATCATCTGGGAAATATAGCGGGACTGGGAAACCAGCGCGTAGGAATTGCTTACGGAAAAACGGTCCGGATACGCTGCGGAAATTGCACGGTTCAGCATGGTTTCCACGTCTTCGCTCCCTGATTTGTCCTTAAGCCGCGCGGAAACCAGCGCTGCCTTTGGCGCATACCCCTTCCCCTCCAGGTCCTGATAGCACTGTTCTGTCAGCAGGACCAGGCACATCCCGCAGTTATGGGAACCTGCCATGGCATTATTGAAAAAACCGCATACCGTATAGCTCACCTTATGGCCGCCAATGGTTAGCTGGACCTGCTTCCCGGCTGCAATCTCCCCTGTCTTAAAAATCATGGGAAGGTATACCCCTTCCTGAACCCCGGCGTCCTCCACCAGCTCCGACCTTCCAATGGGGCGGCCAAGCGCCCTGCCTTTTTCCATCAGGATAAAATTTGTGGTGGTTTCCCAGCCGTTGTACGTAATGCTGCCTTCGGCGCACATCACACTGTCCATGTAAGTTTCCGTTACGCGCCCATCCTGCTCCAATACCCTGGAAATATATTCCTGCATCCCACGGGCGCTGCCTTCCACGCAGGCCGTCACATGCTCCCCATGTAAGCGGCCATGGCAGCGGACAAAATTCTGCCTGTAATCAAGGCTGAGCATCAGCCACAAATTCACCATGCCTGCGGCCAAAAGGATCAGAACAAATTCCGCCGCCGTCTGGCCTTTTGCTTTGCGCAGGTTTGCGCGGATCAAAAACAAGTTTTTTCCCATTGCTACCACCCCATTTCTGTAAGGAACGCGGAAAGCATTTTATGCCGCTTGGCGTCCCCATGGACATACCTGCCCAGATGGCATTCCCCTAAAATTGCGCCGTCCTTTAAATACAAAATGCGGTTGCCCCGGCGGGCGGAGCGCATATCGTGGGTCACCATTACCACGCTCTGCCCCTCCTCGTTGAATTTTGTCAGGGTATCCAGCACATCCAGCCCTGTTTTTGAATTCAGGGCCCCGGTTGGCTCGTCTGCGAAAAGGATTTCCGGGGAATTAATCAAAGCCCGGACAATGCCAACCCGCTGCGCTTCCCCGCCGGAAATCTGGGCAGGGAATTTCCGCTGGGTTTCCTCCGGAATGCCCACGGCCCCAAACAGTTCCTTTGCGCGTTGGACTATCCTTTTCCTGTCCCTGCCCACCAAAAAACCTGCCGCCAGCACATTGTCCATCACGCTCATGCTGTCCACCAGATAAATCTGCTGGAACACAAACCCGCAGTGCTCCCGGCGGAACACCGAAAGCCCATCCTGGCTTAAGCCGGAGATATCCTGCCCGCCAAACGTAATGGTCCCAAGGCTTGGGGTATCCATGCCGGAAAGGGCATACAGGAGGGTGGATTTCCCTGCGCCGCTTGCCCCCATAATCACGGTAAAATCCCCCTGGTAAAGCTCTAAGTCAATATTTTTCAGGACGTGCTGCAAAGTCCCTCCGCTAGAGAAGGATTTGCTTAAATGTTCCGTTTTAAAAATTACTTTTTTCATAAGGAAGCTCCTTCCATGCATTCTGCTGCTGTTACACGTCCTATTTTACTTTCCCATCCCTTAAATGGCTTTATGCAAACCTTAAATTTTCCTTAAGAACCGCTCCGTGATAAGCCATGGCTGCCTATGCCGCTTTGTTCCTGCAGCCCGGCTGTTCCGCTGAGGGGGACTGCCACCGTTACCTTTAGGCCGTGCGCCCCATTTTCCACGGTAAGGCTCCCCTGCATGGCATCCATAAAATACTCTGAAATAGAAAGGCCAAGCCCCGCCCCTTCCACAGCCCCGGCATTGCTGCCCCGGCGGAATTTTTCCTTTATGGAATAAAGCTCCTCCTCCGGCAGACCGCCGCCGGAATCCTCAATAGTGACAACAAACTGGCTTCCCCGCCGCCCTGCCCAGACCTCAATATCCGTGCCGGCATATTTATAGGAATTGGCGAAAATATTGTCAAATACCTGCTGGAGCCGCAGCCTGTCCGCCCAGACAAGGCAGGGCGGGATGGACGGGAGCTTCGCCCGGTGCAAATAATCCGCCTGTTCCAGCAATCCCCCAAGCTCCCCGCTTTCCAAATCCGCCGGGAAGACCGGGAGCTCCTGCAGCTCCTCCAGCGTTGCCGTAAACAGGTTGGTGACTAACGTATTAATCTGGTCGGCCTTCTGGATAATCTGCGTATAATTTTCCTTCATCCTCCTGCTTTCTGCAAGGGCGCAGCCTACCTCGGACGCAGCCTTTATGCTTGCCACCGGGGTCTTGATGTCATGGGAAAGCTGGGCCACCAGCTCCCGTTTCCCCGCATTTGCTTCTGCCTCGGCAAGCCTTGCTTTCTTTAATTCTGCACGCATAATATCAAAGCTTTCCGTAAACGCCCCGAACAGGTTCTGCCTGTCCATTTCCAATGGGACCTCAAGGTTCCCCCCTGCAATCCGCTCTGCAAAGCCCTCAAGCTTCCGGAATGGCTTTACCAGCATCCCATAAAGCCCTGCCCCGTAGCCCAAAAGGAGGGCTGCTTGGAGGGACAGAAGCAGCAGGAACCACACGGCGGTGCTGCGCCTTCTGGCAGCAGACTCCTCCTCCCATGGGTTATGGAGGATAACCTTCCCGGCCGCCTCCCCGCCCTGCCCTATGTCGAGGATGGTATCCCTGTGGGAAACTGCCTGGCTTATGGTTTCGCTTAAATGCTCTTTGGTTTTGAGCAACACCTTGCCATCGCAGTCCAGCACAGTAATTTGGAACCCTTCCCCCGCCCCCCTGCTTATGCCTTCCCAAACTTCCATGGAACTGCCTGCCCGGGGCTCCCCCTGCCCATTCCCGGCAAGGGCGTCCCAGTTCTGTTCCAGCGTCTTTACAATTTTATTGGCGGCAACCACATCTTGCGGCGTTTCCCTGTTCCTTTCCATAAATATGGCAACCACTGCCGCTTCTGACAGGAATACCAGCAGGATAGCGGCCAGGAACCCCCGTTTTTTCATTTTTCCCCTCCCTCAAATTTGTAGCCATTCCCCCAAAAAGTTACGATATATTCCGGCTGGTTGGGGTTTTCTTCTATGGCTTCACGGATTTTGCGGATATGGACGTTAAGGGTCCCATCCCCGGTGAACCTGTCTGCCCAGACATTTTCAAACAGCTCCTGCTTAGGCACTACCCTGTCCCTGTTCTGCACCAGATAAGCCAGCAGCTTAAACTCCAGCATGGTTAATTTCACCGGCCTTCCTTCCACCAGCAGCCGCTGCTTTTGGATATCAATGCCCAGCCTGCCATCGGCATACGCCCCCTCCCGGCCTTTCCCATACCGTTTTAAGACGGCCTGGACTTTTGCCAGAAGGACGCCAAGGGAACAGGGCTTTTGGATATAGTCGTCGCCGCCAATATTCAGGGCAGCAATCTTATCGTCGTCGCTGGTCCGTGCAGAAATAAAAAGGATGGGGACATCCGTCTGCTCCCGCAGTTCCCGGCACAGGGCGAACCCGCTCCCATCCCCTAAATTAATATCCAATAACAGGAGCTCCGCCGTATGCTCTTTAAAAAAACAGCGGGCTTCCTGTGCGCTGTATACGGCAGATGCCGTTACCCCAAACAAATTAAAGTATTCTGCTGTGCTGTCTGCCAGCAATTTTTCATCGTCAATAATTAAACAATGGTATTTCATAGGCATTCCTTTCTTATATGCTTGCATTCCTGCAAAGCCCTTGGTTTGCCCCCTGCGGAAAGCACCCTTTCTGCGCCTGAATCATACAATATCAATAAGCAGCAAGAAGGAGAACTTTATGGAAAAATTAATGGACATCTGCCATGTAGGCTATTCCTACCATACCATGCAGGGGGAAACGCCTGCTTTATCTAATATAAATTTTACGGTTCATAAAGGCGATTTCCTGGCGGTTGTGGGGCCTAGCGGGTGCGGCAAAGGGATGGTTCTGCAGGGGAAACAGCCACTGCCAGAAGCCGGAAGCCCCCGGCCATGCAGGGCATGGGCGATACCCTTCTTTGGTAAGGATAGGCAGGCATATTGCCCCGTCAATGGCAGCCATTGATGAACATATGGGCTGCTTCCCCATCCCAGACAACTTTATCCAAAACCATCCTTAAATATTCACGCTGCTCTGATACGGTTAAGGCGTTAAAAAGATTGCAGAAGCTGGAAATTTGCGGAAAAAGGAGCTCCGCCTGCTGCCCGCTGCCCTGAATGCTTTCCCCTTCTTCCCTCAATTTGGCACGCTCCTGTTCCAATAATGCGCACTCTTTGTCCAGGTTCTGTATCTCCTGCCCAATTTGGCGGACAAATGCACCCTCCCCGCCGGATTTTGCCAAAACGGATACCAGGTTCTGCATCTCTTTTTTCCGGTTCTGTATCTCCTGCACCAGGAAACTTTCTGCCGTGGCTTTGCTTCCCTTTGTTTCTTTTGCCTGCCCTATACCTTTTTTTAATATGCGGCAGATGCTTGAATTTTCCTCAGTATAGCGCAGCACCTCCCTGCACACCAGTGAATCCAGCGTATTTCCCTGTATATTCGGCATTGCGCATTTTTCCCCATGGGTCATGGCTTTGTAAGGGCAGAGATAGGAAAATTTCCGTTCCCCTGCTTCTGTGACTTGCTTAGAAGAATAATTTTTGGGGCGCATCAAATGCCCGCAGGAGCATTGCAAAATGCCGGACAGCAGCGCTACAGGGTTCTGGGGCTTGCGCCATCCCTCCCCTTTGGGGCTGTTCTCCGCAAGGAGATTTTGGGTTTTTGAAAAATCCTGCCCGGATATGACGCCCGGATGCCTCCCGCGGGCTACGATCCACTTTTCCGGCGAATTACTTTTATTTTTATATCGGGCGGAGGAAGTTTTTGCGTAAGCAATCAAGCCGCATGTCCCGTCTGCTTCTTCCTGTTCCATGCACACCTGGCAGCCCAAGTCCCAGAAATACTGATAGCCCTCCTGGTCCGCCGTGCAATATACGGGATTTGCCAGAATGTCCCGGACAGCCGTTGTGGTGTACTCATTGCCACGTTTTGTCCGTATGCCATGGCTGAGGAAATACTTGACGATTCCCATTAAAGACTGTTTTTCCAGATATTCTTTAAAAATAAACCGTACCGTCTGCAGTTCCGTTTCATCCACAGCCAGACAGAAGGATTTTTTGCTTTTCCCATTGACGGACACCCTTTCTTCACTTTCTGCCGTAAACCCAAGCGGGGTATTCCCACCCAGCCACCTCCCCTTCCTTGCAAGCATCACCATATTGTCCCGGACCCGTTCTGCAATCTGCTCCCGTTCCATCTGGGCAAGGACGCCTGCAAAATAAAGCATGGCTTTCCCAATGGGGGTGGAAGTGTCAAACTGCTCTTTTATGCTGATAAAGGATACATTCAGCTTGTTCAGCGTTTCCACAAGGTTTGCAAGGTCTGCAAGGTTGCGGCCCAGCCGGTCCAGTTTGTAACATACCAGATAATTGCAGCCGCCGTTGCGGATTTCCTGCATCATCTCCTGGAACCGTGGACGGTTCGTGTTTTTACCGGAGTAGCCTTCATCTTCGTATTCTATGATATCTGATTCGCCTGCCCCATCAATATTGCGCTGTATATAATCCCGGCACATGGCAATCTGGTTTTCTACGCTTTCTCCCCGGCCGGTCCATTTGGATTTCCTGCTGTAAATGAAAATAACCACCGTTCCCACCCTTCCTTCCAACGCTGTTCTTTTTTTCACGCTTTAGCGTGGCAAGGTCTTTCCTATAAGACAAAAAAGAGATGCCTTAACATTTTTCCACAGGCATCTCTCCAAACATTTAAAATCTGGCATGGAACCTTCAGCCCATCCATATTTGCCCCTTCACATCTTATGACAGCAGGGCCAGTCCCCATTCCCCCTTTTGATTTTTCCACAGGATTAAGGTACCAGAAGCATCTTTGGCGCTATGCCCATACCATAGATTATTATTACAAACCAATTCAATTATCCAATCCTCTTGCCTACCACCACAAACCTTCCATTTTCCACATGGTACGAACAGCAGTTTAACGTGATAAATTCATCCCCAAATTCTGTTTCCAGGCCCGTGTCATAAAGGGACAATTGCTTTATGTTCCTGCACCAATCCTCAAATTCCTCTGGTGTATCTGCCTCAAAAAACTTATAATACTTGAACACATTATCTTTTACACGGTAAACCTGGGAATAAAAAACAGCAACCAGCTCATATTCCCGATGTTCGTAAAGGGAATCAAAGCAGATGATATGGTGCTCTTTCCCGTAGCCTTCCTGGGCATACAAGTCCAAGTCCCCGAACATCTCCCCTGATTTCATATTGTGCCCATGTATGATTAAATTCGTAGAAGGGGGCGTGCCATTGACATAGCCATTTGCTTCCGTGCCGATCCCTGCCGCAGAATCCGTGTCCATAATTAAGCATCCATTGGCATTGTAATTCCCATAAAAATCATTGTACAAATAGTAGTCCTCATTTTCCAAGGTCTGCATCACAGGGTAATCTATCACTGTCCCTTCAATTGAGAGCCAGCCAATGAGGTCTTTGTTCTGTCCATGCATGGATTGGTATTCCGGCAGGATTTTTAGTTCCGTGTCCACAGACGCTCCAATAATTTCTTCTGATACCTCAGCTGCCAGGGATCTGGCAGCCATATTCCCTTCCTTCTTGGCCGCTGCCTTTTGTTCCATAAGCTGCGCCTGCTGCCTGCCCAGCATATGGCTGTCCCGCCATCGGCCATAGCTGTTGAAAGCCATTCCCCCTATAGAAATGCAAAAACAAAGCAGGCAGGTTCCCATTACATATTTCCTTAACTTGTCCTTTTTATCCATATTCCGCTCCCCAACGGTTCTCCCTCTTATTGTATGCTATTATCCTTTTTTCCTAAAATACCATGCTCCCAGCCCGCTCAAAAAAGCCGCCAGGAACCAAGGGCATACGTTTTGCGCATCCCCTGTCTTGGGCACATCATCCAATGCATTGCCATCATTAGTGTTTCCATTGGCGTTTCCATCATAATTGATATTTTTACTCTTTCCCTCTTTTGCCCATTGTGCAAATATAGTTGCATCACTGTCAAATTTAGTCTTTGTTGTCACTCTTGCGCCGCCTTTTGCCTTTGTATGCCAGCCATCAAACTTGTAACCCCTTCTGGACGCTGTTGGCAATTCAGGCAGCTTCTGGTTTAGAGTCTTAGCGCTCCATTTATTTATCCTGCCGCCATTTGCATCAAAAGTGATGGTATACTCCGTTTCTGCTGGTTTTATGGGCGAGAAACAGGCAACCAGATCCCTGTCAGATGTTACTGCAAAGCTATAGCTTGTTTCACTGCCGGCTTCTTCCCCGTTTTCTCTCCATCCCAAAAACTCATAGCCTTCTTTTGCAGCCGCCTTTACTGTGACGGGGCTATTCTCTGCATAGCTCCCGCCCCCTGACACGCTCCCGCC
>KE159636.1:1463739-1832930 GCA_000403315.2 Lachnospiraceae bacterium A2 | reverse complement strand
TCCGACGCTGCCGTAAAGCTGTAGCTTGCTTCACTGCTGGCTTCCTCCCCATTTTCTGTCCACTTCACAAACTCATAGCCTTCTTTTGCAGCCGCTTTTACTGTAACAGAAGCATTCTTATTGTAGCTTCCCCCTCCTGACACAATACCCCCTTCCAACGGATTTGCACTCAACCCAACAACTACTGCATCAACCACATCATCTTCCACTACATTGCCTACATTAAAACTAAATTTCACCACTTCACCACCAGTAAGGTCCAGCCAGGAAGAAACCATCCCCGAATCAATCCCTAAACATTGGATAACTCTTTCCCCATCTGTTTGGAATGTATCATCGCTTCCCTCAACAGTATTGTTTGTCCATGCCATCCGGGAATGATAGTATCCCAGCCAAACTTTATCCGGATCGCCGCCTGTATAGTTTAAGACAACAGCAGGATCATCCACATGGAAAGGCTTCACCGCACCAACCATCTGCACAACGCCCATCCCATTCTCCTGTTTTGCCAACGTCAGCGCTGCACAGTCAGGGTTGAAAGACCCACGGGTAATCTCGCTTGTACCAGGCATTACATCCGATCCAAAACAGAATGCATGCATTCCATCCCCCACGGCTGCCTCTATATGGAGTTCCGCCTTATTTGCTTCTTCAAAACTAAAGCGGAGCTCCTTTAAGTCAGCATCCCCAAAACCGGAAACAGAAACAGGGGAGGGATTTGCGCTGCTGCTGGTGAAAAGCTGCCAGCCATTACTGTATGCCGTATTCATCCAATAAGTCCTGCCATCTTTCCTATATTTTCCCAACACATCTAAATTCATATATGTAGTTCCATTTGAAACACATGTATATGCAATAACACCATTTGTGATATACCACTGGTTATTATCGTATACCTTCAGCAGTTTTGTCCCATCCAAATTCCCTGCGCCTGTACCAGAAATTTCTTGGTCATAGCCTAACGCCTGAAAGGCCTGCACAGCCTTGGATACATAACCGTCCATGGCAGCCCGGTACCACTTTCCGCTTATTGGCAAAAAGGTATACTCACGGGTTTCTGCACCAGCTATGTCCGTAAATTCTCCTGTTTCCCGGTCGGCTACCTGCCATTGGTAGTGTGAAGCCGCCCCATCAGGGGCTACCAACGTAACCTGGCTGCTGCTCATCGCTTTCCCCCAAGGATAAGTATCCGTTGGAGTATAATTTACGCCGGCGCCAGACAAGCCTTCCTGTTCTAGCACTTCCATATTTAAACCATCCTGCATTTCCACGTCTGGCGCAAAAAGCTCCTCACATTCCCCATCATATTCTTTCTCCTGGGAAGGCAGGGTACGGCCATCCAATATGGTATCTATACGTTCCTCTGCAGCTTTCCCGGATTCCATGCCCTCTTTTTCTTCCAGGATGCTGTCCTCCCCACCAGCTTCTTCTAATATCACGCCCTCTGCAGCATAGGAGTTCCCTGGCTCCGCACAGATGAAAGCAGCTTCATCCTTCCCTGCCGCCTGAACTTGCAGGCTGTCCACATTTGAAAAAAAAGAACTTAACACCATAATAAAAATAACCATGCTAAAAACACGGCTTCTGTTCCTTTTTCCAATATTACTCTTTTTTCCATGCACCCTTTTCATTCTTAATGCTTTTTTCATAACTGTCAGCCCCTTCTTAAAAATAAATGTTCCCCTCTCTGCTCTCCATAATCCCTTACAGATAGCACAAATGAAGATTTTTTGATGGCAGTTTTCCCCAAAAAAAACTTATAAAAACTATCCTGCCAACAAAATTCTTCTTTTTTTATGAAATTTTAGGCGTGGCATATTACAAATAACCATATTTTTTTTGAATTTTTTGTTAACTTTTTCCATTTTAGAAAAATATTTGCCTGATTGCAGCGTTTTTTGTCTAAACCACTGTATTTTTAGCCCTGGCTAATCCGGTTCCACCCCTATGCCTTCCACAGCATCCAGCAATTGTTTCTTCCCTTGTGCTGTAAGGCCGCACTTTTCTATCTTTTCAGAAATTATCCTTATCCAGAACTCCTCCGCATGCGTTCCCCCAAAAACCGAAACCATATCTTCCGGCACATGCGCCACAACCTTAATTTCCTGTTTTTTCCTTGCCACAGAATCCACTCCCTGACAGCAGGTATCCATACTATTCTATGGGCTGGGTTAGAAATTATGTTTCCGCTGCCCAACCATCGGCAAATCAACCCTCCTATCCCTCCTGTCAGGGCTTTTGGAACCAGAGCATGGTTCCATTTTATTTTACGGCCAGAAACTGAACCAAAAATCATGCAGCGCCATCGGCTACATGCTGCAGCACGACCATCTGTTTGAATGGCGCACCATTGAAAAAAACGTCCTGTTAGGGCTGGAAATCCAAAACAAGCAGACCCCGGAATCCAGGGAACAAGTCCTTGAAATGCTAAAAACCTATGGGCTTTACAAATTTAAAGACGCCCGGCCCTCCCAGCTTTCCGGCGGCATGCGCCAGCGGGCAGCCCTGATCCGCACCCTGGCCCTGAACCCGGAGCTTTTGCTCCTCGACGAGCCATTTTCCGCCTTAGATTACCAGACAAGGCTTACCGTGGGGGACGATATTGGGGCGATTATCAAAAAAGAGCAGAAAACCGCCATCCTGGTTACCCATGATTTGTCAGAAGCAGTCAGCCTTGGCTCCCAGGTGCTGGTGCTGAGCAAACGCCCCGCTACCATAAAAACTGTAGTGGACATTTCCTTCCCAGACAATATCAGTGCGCTGGAACGGCGGAATTCACCAGAATTTAAAGATTATTTTAACAAAATATGGAAGGAGCTGAACGAAGATGAATGAGTTGTCCCTTGCCCAGCAGAAGTTCCTGCTCACCCAGAAAAGGCATAAACGTACTGTCACAGTCAGCCGGCTGTGCATTTTTATTTTATTCCTGGCCCTTTGGGAGGGGGCTGCCCAATCCGGGCTGCTGGATTCTTTTATTTTCAGCAGCCCTTCCAAAGTTTTACTGTGCGCCTATGGGATGGCCTTGGACCAGACCTTGTTCGCCCATATTGGGATCACCTTATTTGAAACAATTGCAAGCTTCCTGCTTGTACTAATTTCAGCATTAGTGATAACAATTATATTATGGCTTAACAAAGGGCTGTCGGAAACCTTAGAGCCGTATCTGGTAATTTTAAACAGCCTTCCAAAATCAGCCCTTGCGCCTCTCCTGATTGTTTGGCTGGGCGCAACCTACAACACCATTATTATCACCGGGGTATCGGTGGCAATTTTCGGGTCCATCTTAAGCCTTTACACCAGCTTCCAATCCGTCGACCCGGAAAAAATCAAGCTGATTTACACTATGGGCGGGAAAAAATACCATGCCCTCACCAAGGTTGTGCTCCCCTCCAACATCCCTTCTTTATTTTCCATTATGAAGGTGAATATCGGGCTGTGCCTTGTGGGGGTGATTATCGGCGAATTCATCGCTTCCCGGCAGGGGCTGGGCTATTTGATTATTTATGGGAGCCAGGTATTCAAGCTGGACTGGGTAATTATGTCCATTGTAATCCTATGTATCATGGCATGGGGCCTGTACAGCCTGCTTAGCTGCCTTGAAAACTGCTACCTGAAGCGGCTGGGTTCCTGAATTTGCCTGTGAATGCCGGATAGCAAACAGAAAACAGGTTCCGACGCTTAGGAACATCCGGAAACAGCTATCCAGCATCCGCCAAAAAGCTGGAAAAAGGGGCTGCCCCGCTCCATGCTTTTCCCATACCCCTAGAGCGTGTCTGAAAATTGCTTTCTGACAGATATATTCTACAATTTGTGGGAGATTTTTGCCAAATGAAGGAGGCGTAGCGGGCTACGTTGACTGAATTTGGCAGAAATATGCCGCAAATTAGGGGATGCAGATGGCGGAAATGAATTTTCAGACACGCTCTAACTTAAACTGTCCACAGAAAGTTCCTTCCATACTACTTCCGCCTGCCCGTTTGCACACACAGAAATCCAATATCCCCCAACCATCCTCTGGGCAAAAAAGGCTGGCTGGCTGCAAGTAATATTAAATCCACCATCAATTTTCTTTCCAATCCTGAAATTTACTTGCTGCAAAGGAAAGGCCAGCCCTTCCCCCGTCATCTTAATATAACTTTCCTTTAAGGTCCAGATCTGGGAAAAACGCTGCCTCCCCTCCTCCCCAAGTTCCACTATCCCCTTAAAACCCACACCATCCCCCCCTTCTGTTCCCCTGATTTCTTCTATAGAACCTGCCTGCCCATTAAGAATATAACTGATTTCCTCCGGGCTGCAGCACTTACGCAGCACAGGCATCCGTACTTTTCTGGGCTTTTCCGCATCCACCCCTATTTCAAAGCCGCCATACTTTTTCCGTACAGAAATCCCGCAGGCCACCAGCCCGTTTGTATTGCTCACATTAAACCCAATCTCCCCTTCCCCGGCCCAATATGGCTTCCCGTTCTTCCCCTTGCTTATTTTTTCCCTGTCAAACCCAATTTGGAACATATTTTCAAAACCATGATTTAATATTTTATCTGCAAGCTTCCGCTGGTAAGTTAAATATGCCCCTGGCGTTCCTGCCTTCTGCGGGCAGAACGCATAATAAATTCTAATGGCCTGTCCCATGCCCAACCTCTTTCATTCAGACAAAAAGGAACTGTAAAATACTTACAGTTCCTGTTCCTCAGCCAAAGAAGGGACTCGAACCCTCGACCTACGCATTACGAATGCGACGCGCTACCAACTGCGCCACTTTGGCATGTCCTATAAAATCTTTATCTATTATACCCTCTTTTCCTTTATTTTGCAATCCCTTTTTTGAAATTTTTTATTATTTTTTTCTTTCTTTTCCCTATTGACATTTTCTGGTTTCCAGATATAATAGATTTTGTTTATTATTATTAAACAAAAAATCTATTATTAGTTTGACTTTACAATTACTATACTTTAAGTTTAATCTAGTGTACTGGCACATTAGTATACTGACTGCACATTCCATTTCAGAAAGGATGGATTTCTATGGATATCGGGCACCGCATGAAAGAACTGCGCATCCAATACGGCCTGACGCAGCAGGAGCTGGCAGACCGGAGCGAACTTTCCAAGGGATTCATTTCCCAGTTAGAACGCAACCTGACTTCCCCGTCGGTGGGCACGCTCCTGGACATTATCCAATGCCTTGGCACTACCCCGGCAGAATTTTTCACCGACCAGGAGCCAGAACAGATTGTATTCCGGCAGGAAGATTATTTTGTCAAGGAAAACGAAGATTTGCACCACACCATCAAATGGGTCATCCCAAACGCCCAGAAAAACGCCATGGAACCGGTGCTTGTCACCCTTGCCCCCCACGGCGCGTCCGAAATGTACCTCCCCACGGAAACGGAGGAATTCGGCTATGTGCTGAAAGGCTCGGTAAAGCTGCACTACGGCCCCCGGTCTTTTGTGGTAAAGCAAGGGGAATCCTTTTATTTTAAAGCAGGGAAAAAACATTACATAGAAAATTGCGGCGGCAGGGAAGCCACCATACTCTGGGTTTCCACACCCCCAAGTTTTTAGGAGGAGATATCAGCCATGAGCAAACGACTGATTGATTTACAGCACATCACAAAATCTTTTGACGGCCAGACAGTTTTGGATGACCTGAACCTTTATATCCGTGAAAATGAATTCCTTACGCTGTTAGGCCCTTCCGGATGCGGAAAAACTACCACCCTCCGTATTATCGGCGGGTTTGAAAGCCCAGACTCTGGGAACGTTATTTTTGATGGGAAAAATATGACTGGCCTTGCCCCAAACGAACGGCAGCTCAACACTGTCTTCCAGAAATATGCATTGTTCCCCCATATGACCATTGCAGAAAATATTGCCTTTGGCTTAAAAATCAAGAAAAAAAGCAAAGCCTATATCGACGATAAAATTAAATATGCATTAAAGTTAGTAAATTTAGAAGGGTTTGGCAAGCGCAGCGTAGATTCCCTGAGCGGGGGACAGCAGCAGCGGATCGCCATTGCCCGCGCCATCGTCAACGAGCCGAAGGTACTTCTTTTGGATGAGCCCTTAGGGGCGCTGGACTTAAAGCTGCGCCAGGATATGCAGTATGAATTAATCCGCCTGAAAAATGAGCTGGGCATCACCTTTATCTATGTGACCCACGACCAGGAGGAAGCCCTTACCATGTCCGACACTATTGTTGTCATGAACCAGGGGTACATCCAGCAGATTGGCACCCCGCAGGACATTTACAACGAACCCACCAACGCTTTTGTAGCGGACTTCATTGGGGAAAGCAACATTATAGACGGCACTATGTTAAAGGACCGGCTGGTAAAAGTCCTGGATGTGAATTTCCCCTGCGTAGACGAAGGGTTCGGGAACAATACCCCTGTGGACGTAGTAATCCGGCCAGAGGACGTGGAATTAGTTGCGCCGGAAGCAGGCATGTTGGAGGGAGATGTGACCTCCCTGATTTTCAAAGGGGTACACTGGGAAATTGAAGTCCTTGCCCATGGGTTTGAATGGCTGGTGCAGACTACCCAGATGCACCCGGTAGGCGCCCACGTAGGCATCCGGGTAGACCCTTTCAATATCCAGATTATGAATAAACCAGAATCAAGCGATGAGAAAGCGGCCGGACCTGATGCATAGCTCCCTGGCAATCCATTCATTCAGCAAAACCAAAGAAAGGCGGTATCACCAATGCGAAACCTAAAACGGCAGTTCCTGGCCGGCCCCTACCTGCTGTGGATGGCCGGTTTTATCCTGCTCCCGGTAGCGGTAATCCTCTATTATGCCTTCACCACTACCAGCGGGCATTTTACTTTATTAAATATAAGTTCAATTTTTGCATCTATCCATTTAAAATCATTGCTTCTTTCATTGAAGCTGGCCTTGGCCTGCACAGCCATCTGCCTTGTGCTCTCCTATCCGCTGGCTATGGTGTTAAATAACATGAAGGAAAAAAGCCAGGGATTTATCGTATTTATATTTATCCTCCCTATGTGGATGAACTTCATGCTGCGCATTTTAGCATGGAAAATGCTTTTGTCCAACAACGGCGTCATCAACACATTGCTGGAAACCTTTGGCCTGCCCGGGCTGGACATCCTGAATACCCCTTCCGCTGTGGTATTCTGCATGGTATATGATTTCCTCCCCTTTATGATACTCCCCATTTATAACGCCATGTCCCGCATACAGGCGGACATTATCGAAGCGGCAGGGGACTTGGGCGCAGGGAACCTCACAATTTTTTTCAAAATCATTGTGCCCCTTACCATGCCCGGCGTAGTCAGCGGCATTATTATGGTATTTGTGCCAGCCCTGACCTCCTTTGCCATTTCTGACCTTTTAGGGGGCGGCAAGGTGCTATTAATCGGAAACGTAATTGAGCAGGCATTTATGCAGGAATACAACTGGAACTTAGGCTCCGGGCTGTCCCTTGTGCTTATGGTATTTGTCATTGCAAGCATGGCGCTTATGGGCTCCAAAGGCGAAGAAGGAGGTGCTGGCGTATGGTAAAGAAATCTGCGGAACGTATATACCTTTCCCTGATATTTTTGTTCCTGTACCTTCCCATTGCAGTATTAATCGCACTTTCCTTCAACAATTCCAAGACGAAGGTACAGTGGGGCGGGTTTACCCTCAAATGGTACAAAAACCTGTTTTCCAGTAATTCCATTATGGAAGCTTTCTGGACCACTATATTTATTTCCCTGGCTTCCGCGCTGATTGCCACCCTGCTTGGCACGCTGGCCGCCCTTGGCATAGACGCCATGAAAAAAAAGCGCCAGGCCATTATGATAGGCGCCACCAACATCCCTCTGCTCAATGCAGATATTGTGACAGGGCTCTCCCTTATGCTCCTGTTTGTGCGCTTTACCAGGCTTGGCATGGGCACGGTGCTGATTGCCCATATTACCTTTAACATCCCCTATGTCATTTTAAATGTGCTGCCAAAGCTGAAGCAGAGCAGCCGCACCACTTACGAAGCTGCGCTGGACCTGGGGGCAACGCCCATGTATGCATTTTTCAAAATCGTCTGGCCCCAGATACGCCCCGGCGTTTTTTCCGGCTTTTTAATGGCAATGACAATGTCGCTGGATGATTTTTCTGTCACATATTTTACCAAGGGGGCGGGCATCAATACCCTGTCCACCATGATTTATACTGAAATGCGCAAGGGCATCCGGCCGGAAATGTATGCCCTGTCCACCATCTTGTTCCTGCTTGCGCTGGTGCTGCTGCTGTTTATGAACTTCGGCCCCTCCGCACGCATTGGAAAAGAAGAAGGGTAGCTCCCGGCCTGCGCGCCTGGACTAAGAAAGGAGGGCCTCCATGAAATTGAAAAAAACAACCCTATGCCTTTTTGCCGCGTTTGCCCTTACAGTGCTTCTCGCAGGGTGCGGCGGCAAAGATTCAGAAAACACCCTGACTGTCTTAAATTATGGAAAATACCTTGATCCAGAAGCCATAGAGCTGTTTGAACAGGAAACCGGGATTCAGGTGGATTACGAAGAATATGTCACCCCGGAAAATATGTACACCAAGTACCGGGCTGGCGCGATTGACTACGATTTAATCTGCACCTCTGACTATATGGTGGAAAAACTGATTCAGGAAGGGGAGGTACTGGAGCTGGATTATGGGAACCTTCCCCTTTCCGAAAACCTTGACCCTACTTACTTTGAGTTTTCCAAATCCTTCGACCCGGAAAATAAATATTCCCTCCCTTATTTTTTTGGGACAGTGGGCATCCTGTACAACAAGGATATAGTAGATGAATCCAAGGTAAATTCCTGGGAAATCCTCTGGGATAAAACGTATTCCGGCCAGATTATCATGGCGGATTCCGTGCGGGATTCCTTTATGGTAGCGCTGAAAATCCTGGGCTGTTCCCTGAATACCACAGATGAAACGGAACTGAAAGAAGCCCAGGACCTGCTGATACAGCAAAAGCCCCTGGTTTACTCCTATCTGGTGGACGAAGCGCAGGATGAAATGATTTCAGAAAACGCCGCCATGGCAGTGGTATACTCCGGGGAAGCTGGGTATGCGCTGGAATTTAACGACAAGCTGGCCTTTTCGGTACCGGAGGAAGGCTCTAATATGTGGATTGACTCCTGGTTTATCCCAAAATCCGCCAAGCACAAGGAAAATGCAGAAAAATTCCTGAATTTCCTCTGCCGGGAAGACATTTCCATGATGAATTTTGACTATGTTTATTATGCTACCCCAAATAAGAAAACCAAAGATTCCTTAGATTTGGAGCTGCAGGAAAATACCACGATTTTCCCACCTACAGAAACCCTGGAGAACTGCGAAGTGCTAAAGCCGCTGGATGATGAAGCAACCATGAAGCTGAACCTGCTCTGGAAAGAAATCAAATCGGCAGATTAGAACGTGAATACTGTAGGAGTCAAATACCCCGCCCCTTGGGGCATGGCCTAACTTGTTCTTTCCGCCCCAAGGGGCGGGGTATCTGACCCTCGCGGCATTCGCCAAATATCCGCACAAGTGCGTCTGCTTGGCTCATTGCTCGCGGGAATGAATTTCCAGATACGCTCAACCAAAGTGGAGCCCCCTGGCATTGCCAGGGGGCTCCTTCTTAATATATCTTATTTCTTTGTAGCGTTCATGAAATATTTCATGCCATAAATGGTTGCATAGATACCATCTACGTTTGGTTTCTGCATATAAATATCATTGTAGTAGTAAAGAGGAACTACAGACCATGTTTCCATCAGCATGTCTTCTGCCTGATGCATCAGTTCTACACGTTTTGCAAAGTCAGCAGTATTGCGGATTTCTTTGATTAATGCGTCATACTCTGCCCATTCTGGAGCGGAATCACTCTTTTTCTCGCCCTTCCCTAACTGCATGTCGTTGTTACCAGAATCAGATGTAAACTGTTCTAACATGTTGATTGGGTCATTGTAATCAGCCAGCCATCCTTCACGTGCGATGGTAAAGTTCCCTACCTTACGGTCTTCCAGGAAGGTATTCCATTCTTCGGACTTAATCTCCATCTTAATCCCAAGGTAGCTTAAATCCTGCTGAACTGCCTCTGCAATTGCAATATGGCCAGTACCGTCATTTGTCAGGTATGTCATGTTGATTGCCGGGTCAATCTGGTATGTCCCATCCCCATTGTCTGTAAAGCTGAACCCAGCTTCTTCCATCAATTTCTTAGCGTCTTCCACGTTGCCTGCGCCTGTAGTGGCTGCATCATAGTAGCTGGTATCTTCCTGCTTGAATATACCGCCGTTCCCGTCTGCCATTCCAACAGGTACGAAAGAATCTGCAATCACCTGCCCGGACTGCCCAATATTCTCAGCAATATATACACGGTCAATCAACATGCTCATTGCCTGACGCATTTTTGCTGCTTCTTCTACGGTTTTCCCGTTAAAGATCGGGTCGTTTACGTTAAAGCCGATGTAGTAAGTCCCAAGGTTATCTAAAATACCAAATTCCGGGTTCTTGCCATTCAGAGAAGAAACTTCATCGTTTGGCACAGTATCAATATAATCTACGTCGCCGCTGTTGTATGCTGCATAAATTGCAGTATCGTCTTCACTTAACATAAAGTGGAGTTCTTCCATTGTTACGCTGTCAACCTTGTGGTAGTTGGGGTTTTTCTTGTAAACCATGCTTTCAGAATGGTCCCAGCTTTCCAGTGTATATGCGCCGTTGCATACAAACCCTGCTTCCGCTGCCCATTTTCCCGGGTCTTTCCCATCCGGGTTTGCTGCTTCTACAGAAGCCTGATGTACCGGCAGGAATGTTGGGAATGCCATTAAGTCATTGAAATAAGGGCATGGGCTTACCAGGTTGACTACTAAAGTATAGTCATCGGTAGCTTCTACGGAAAGAGTCCCGTCATCCTTTTTTGCAATGATATCGAACAGGTATGCATAGTCTGCTGCTGTTTCTGTTGCAATGGCACGGTTCCAGCTGTAAATGAAATCCTGTGCTTTCAGTTCGTCCCCATTGCTCCATTTGGACTCTTTCATTTTTACAGTATAAACCTTTCCATCCTCAGATACTTCCGGCATTGCAGTTGCCAAATCAGGAATCAGGTTCCCTTCCTTGTCATAGGTATACAGGCCTGCAAAAGAGTTTACTGCAAGGCATCCGCCGTCTACTGAGCTGTTCAGTGCAGGGTCAAGGTACTTGGGTTCAGAAGCCAGGTTAATATACAGGATATTTGTATCTGTGTTGAGCGCTGAATTTCCTGCGTCAGAACCTTCTTCCCCTGCATCCGGTTCCTCTGTACCGTCTGCTTTATTGGTTTCGTCTGTCTTTTCTGTGCCTGTATTATCGGCTGCATTATTTTTCTTATCATTTCCGCCGCAAGCGGTAAGGCTTAACGCCATACATGCAACCAGTAATACGGATACCAGTTTCTTTTTCATATGATCTCCTCCTATTTTATATTATGATATCTATGCTTTCACCAAAAGACGCTGCCCTTTGGAAAAAACCTTATTTATTCCAGCACGCAACCATATGCCCGTTCCCTCTGTCTGTCAGCTGGGGCATTTCTGCAGCACACTGGTCTGTCGCATACCGGCACCTGGTCCTAAAGGGGCATCCGGTCGGCATTTTTAAGGGGCTTGGCACATCCCCTTCCAGAATAATACGCTTGCTTTTCCTTGCTGTTTCCGGATCCGGGATTGGAACTGCTGACAGCAGGCTTAAGGTATATGGATGGATGGGGTTATTATTTAATTCGTCTGCATCTGCCAATTCCATCATTTTCCCAAGGTACATTACCGCAATACGGTCAGATATATGGTGTACAATCAGAAGGTCATGGGCGATAAACAGGTACGCTACGCCTAATTTCTCCTGCAATTCTTCAAACATATTGACAACCTGCGCCTGGATGGATACATCCAGTGCAGAAACAGGCTCATCGCATACAATAAATTTCGGGTTTACTGCCAACGCCCGGGCAATCCCAATACGCTGCCGCTGCCCGCCGGAAAATTCATGGGCATACCGCATGGCATGTTCCGCATTCAGCCCTACCAGCTCCATCAGGCCAAGGATTTTCTCCCTGCGTTCATTCCGGTTTTCATACAGGTTATGCACATCCAGCGGCTCCCCGATAATATCCTCCACAGTCATCCGCGGGTTCAGGGAGGAATAGGGATCCTGGAATACCATCTGCATCTGCTTGCGGTATGGCAGCATGTTCACGTCAACCTTTTTCCCAAGGGCTGGCTTGCCGTCCGCCCCCAGCACTACTTTCCCCTTTTCATCATATTGTTCCCCACTGTCAAAAAGCACATCCCCATTAAACTCAATGCGCCCTGCCGTGGGCTGATACAGCCGCAAAAGCGTCCTTCCTACCGTGGTTTTCCCACAGCCAGATTCCCCTACAAGCCCTAATGTTTCCCCGGGTTTTACTGCAAAAGAAATATCATCCACCGCTTTCAGCGGAATTGTCTTAAATCCCTGGCGCACGGGAAAGTACTGCTTTAAGTGGTTTACCTTCAACAGGTACTTTTCGTTATCACTCATGGCCGTTCTCCTTCCTGTGCTTCATAGATCTCCTTAATGTTCATCCAGCAGCTTGCCAGATGCGTGTCGCTGACACGCAGTTCTTCCGGCTTCTCCCTCAGGCAGATTTTCATAGCCGCATCGCACCTTGGGCAGAATGCGCATCCAGCCGGCATCTGCAGCAAGTTAATGGGCGTCCCGCCAATGGGAACCAGCTTTTCATTCATATTGTCTGCTTTTGGGATAGAACGCAGCAGGCCTTTCGTATATTCATGGGCCGGACGGTAGAAAATATCGTCTGCCGTCCCGCGTTCACACACGCGCCCGCCATACATTACAAGGATTTCATCGCACATGCTTGCAATGACGCCCAAGTCATGGGTTACCATAATAATTGCCATCCCAAGCTTTTCCTGCAGCTCCTGCATCAGTTCCAGTATCTGTGCCTGGATCGTTACGTCCAGCGCCGTAGTAGGCTCGTCCGCAATCAGGATATCCGGTTCGCAGACCAACGCCATGGCAATCATGACACGCTGGCGCATACCGCCGGACAGCTCATGGGGATACTGCTTTAACCGGCTTTCCGGCTCATTCACCCCTACCAAAGTCAGGATTTCAATGGCGCGCTCCCTCGCCTGTTTTTTATCTTTATCTGTATGGAGCAGAATTGCCTCCACTAACTGGCTCCCAACGGTAAACACTGGGTTTAAGCTTGTCATTGGGTCCTGAAAAATAATGGAGCATTTCTCCCCCCGGAACTTCTGCATCTGCCTGCTGTTCCATTTTGTGATGTCTTCCCCATGGAATTTCACTTCCCCGGAGGTGATTTTCCCTGTTTCAGCCAAAATCTGCATAATGGAATATGCCGTTACTGATTTCCCAGAACCGGATTCCCCTACAATCCCAAGGGTCTTGCCCGGTTCCAGCGTAAAGGAAATCCCATTTACCGCCTGGACCTCCCCATTTTCTGTAAAGAAGCTGGTGTGGAGGTCGTTTAATTCCAAAATATATTTACTATCTTCGCCCATCTGCTTATCTCCTTATCTATTTCAGTTTAGAGTCGAATGCGTCACGCAGGCCGTCCCCCAGCAGATTCAACGCCAGCACAATCAGGCAGATTGCAATTGCGGGGATTACAAGACGCAGCGGATAGGACTGCATGCCCGCCCTTGCGTCATTTGCCAAGCTCCCAAGGGATGTCAGCGGGGCAGAAACCCCAAGCCCAAGGAAACTCAGGTAGCTTTCCGTGAAAATAGCACTCGGCACCTGCAATGCTGTGGTAATAATGATAACAGACAAGCAGTTTGGCAGAATATGCCTCCGTAAAATCCTGCCATTTTTCGTACCAATACATCTGGCTGCCAAAACATATTCATTGTTCTTAATCGTAAGTATCTGCCCACGGATCAGCCTTGCCATGCTAACCCAGTAGAGCAGGCCAAACACAATAAAAATAGAAATCATGTTGGTCCCCAAGGACTGCAGGACCGTCCCTTCAATCAGCGGCTTAATCGTTTCATTCAACACCACCGAAAGCAAAATAATAATCAGCATGTCCGGGAGGGAATAAATAATATCCACAATACGCATCATTACCAAGTCAATGGTGCCCCCGAAATACCCAGAAATGGATCCATACAATAAGCCGATAATCAAAACCATGATGGACGCCACAATCCCAACGGAAAGGCTGACGCGGGTCCCATAAATCACACGGATAAAGTAATCCCTGCTCAGGCTGTCTGTCCCGAAAATATGGGGGAACAGCTTCTCCCCGGTCTCCTCCATATACTGAGTTTCCAATTTGGAATATTCAAACGGCCCTAAGTTCGCTGCTGATTTATCCCTTATGCCGTTAACTGATATAATCTCAGAATATTTATAAGGCACAATCATCGGCGCAATGATAATCGTTGCAATAATCAATACCAGCACTACAATGCTGCCCATAGCCAGAGGGTTCTTGCGGAGCCTGCGCATACCGTCCTTAAAGAAAGTCGTGGACTCTCCCATAACGTCCTGCTGCTTCTTTTCATCCTCTGTTGCCTTTTCAAAATCGTTCCCTTTAAATTTACTCAAATCCACCTGTGCGGAAAAGAATTGCTTTTTCTTCAATCCCTGATTCTCCTGCATACCCTCTATCGTCCTTTCTGTCCTTCTCTCATCTTTTATTCAAATGTGATTCTTGGGTCAATCAGCTTATAAGCGATATCTGTAAGCAGGTTTGCAATCACCATCAAGATGGAAAGGAACAGCGTAACCGCCATAATCAGCGTATAATCACGGTTTACAATGCTGCTTACAAAGGTTGAGCCAAGCCCTCCGATGGTAAAAATATTTTCCACTACCATGGAGCCAGTCAGGATATACGCAACCATTGGCCCGACATAAGTAACGACTGGGACTAAGGCATTGCGGAGCGCATGCTTAAAAATCACTTTCCAGCCTGGGACGCCTTTTGCCTTTGCAGTGCGGACATAATCCTGTCCCAGGGCATCCAGCATACTCGTTTTTGTCAGGCGCGTAATATACGCCATAGGGTATACGCTCAGCGCTATAATCGGCAGAACATAGTTTGGATTACTGGAAGACCATACCGGAAACAGCCGCAGCTCCAGGCAGAACACCAAAAGCAGCAGGGTCGCCAGTACGAAAGACGGCATTGCTGTCCCCAATGTCGTAAAAAAGATAATCAGCCGGTCCGGCAGCTTATTCCGGGTAAGGGCTGCAATACTGCCAAGCACAATCCCAATTACAATGGCAACTGCCGCCGCCATGCCGCCCAGTTTTGCAGATACCTGAAAACGCATTGTTATTTCATCCCAGATATCACGCCCGTTACGCAACGATACTCCCCAGTCCCCGTGCATCAGGTTCCGCATATAGAGTATGTACTGCTCCCCTAACGGCTTGTCCAGGTTATACCGCTCCTCCAGCGCTTTCTGCGCCGCCGCGCTGGTAGCCTTCTCATTGTTGAAAGGACCGCCCGGAATTGCATTCATTACAAAAAATGTAATGGCACTGACAATAAAAATTGAAACAATTGCCAATACAATTCGTTTTACAATATACTTCGCCACTTTTTTCTTCTCTCCTATTCCTTCCTGTATTTTTGCTTTTAAACCTTGAAGCCAAAGCGGTATCCCACATCCCCAAGCTTCCCTCCCACCATCCATTCCTACAAGATTATGGGGCACGCCCCGCAAAAATATTTTTCAGGAATCCCAAGCATGGCAGAACCTGCCTAAATGGGAAAATCAGATATGCCTTTTATAAAGCACCGCTTTAATCTTCTAAATTATTGTATAAAAAAACATAATTACATTATACATGTCAATTGACATTTGTCAATAAAAAACTTCTGAAATCATCTTACAGAATTGCAAAATATAACCGAAAAGCAAAATTTCCTAAATTTTTCCTTGCATAAATTTCCATTCTGTGGTACAGTAGAGCCCACACAATTATCCGTGTAACTGTTATCTCCCAGACTGCCAGCACAGCATAGGAGGTAATATGACATACGAATCGTTTAAGCAGCGTCTGGCAGACGGCCTGCGGGAACATTTCCCGGACGGCACCCACATCTCTGTCCGCCAGTTCCCCCATAACAACAGCATGGTTTTGGACGGCCTTACCATCTTAGAACCAGGCAGCAACCTTTCCCCCGCCATCTATCTGGAGCATTATTTCAAGCAGTACCAGAACGGCGTTTCTTTCACAGCCCTCCAGGGGCAGATACTCCAGTACTATTATGCCCATTGCGGGCCTTGCCATGTAGACACATCCTTTTTTACCTGTTTTGAACATATCCGCCCCAGAATTGCCTATAAATTAATCCATTACGAAAAAAATAAGGAACTCCTGACAGAAGTTCCCTACGTCCCTTACCTTGACCTTGCAATTGTATTTTATTGCCTGCTCCAGGAAGCGCCTTATAAAAATTCTTCCATCCTGATCTGCCATAAGCATCTGGAATATTGGGGGATTAACAGCGAGAGCCTGTTCCCAATCGCAGGGCACAACACCCCCATGCTGCTCCCATTCTCCTGTAACCCGCTGGCAGACCTGATCCTGCCCTCCCTGGACGCGTTCCCGCCGGAGGAGCATCCGGGCATTGGGCAGGTGCTGGAAGCTGAAACTGTTCCCATGTACGTGCTTACCAACCGCCAGCGGCTGAATGGAGCCTGCTGCATCCTCTACCAAGATGTGCTGAAACAGGTGGCAGGCCGCCTGGGCGACAGTCTTTACATCCTCCCAAGCAGCATCCACGAAGTCATTGCAATCCCAGCTTCTGCTTCCGGAAACCCAAAGGAACTGTCCCAGCTTGTACAGGAAATCAATATCGCTGAAGTCGCCCCGGAAGAAATCCTCTCAGACCATGCCTATTACTATGACAGGGAGCTGGATGAAGTTTCTGTCTGTTAGCATATGCTGGCTTTTCCGGGCAAACGCCCAGTGTCCCAGCATTCTGGCAAGGTATTGTTTTGTACTTTCTGGCAGAACTCTTCCAAAACTCCCATAAATCATAAGCTAAAGTAAAGCTTTTCATATTTTCTGGCAGAATTCTGCCAGGAATTATCCATTTCCATGCAGCGTTTCATCATGGCGCGCCAATCCTTCTGGTGGTTGCAGTACACATCATAGGCATACCGCACAACTGCCATCATATCCCCTGCATTATAGTTTGCAAAGCTGAACCCATTGCCTGTATGCCAGATTTCATTGTAAGCCTCCACTGTGTCCTTTAGCCCCCCTGTTTCCCGCACGATGGGGATTGTCCCATAGCGCATGCTGATAAGCTGGCTCAGCCCGCAGGGTTCAAACTGGGAAGGCATGAGGAAAGCGTCTGCGCCCCCATAAATCAAATGCGCCGTTTCCTCGCTGTACCCTATGGTGGCAGATACCCTATCTGGGTATTTCCAGTCAAAATGCCGGAAAAAATTCTCAAACTGCTCCTCCCCTGTCCCAAGCAAAGCAACCTGTATGTTCAGGGTATTCAGCAATTCCTCTAACGCCGCCCGCACCAAATCAAAGCCTTTCTGCTGAGTCAGCCGGGATACCATGCCGATTACCATTGCAGATCCATCTTTGCGGAGCCCTAATGCTTCCTGCAGCGCTTCTTTATTTTTCTTTTTCTTTGACATGGTCTTCACATTGAAATGCGCTGCAAGCTGCGGGTCTGCCATAGGGTCGTACTCGTCCACGTCTATGCCGTTGACAATGCCGGAAAGCTTGCCAGAAACCTCCCGCATAACCCCATCCAGCCCTTCGCCGCCTTCCCGGCCCTGGATTTCTTTGGCATAAGTTTCACTGACGGCATTGACCCAGTCTGCATGGAGGATTCCTGCCTTTAGGAAATTCGTTTCCCCATAGGCCTCCATGGCCCCATACCGGTAGTTCTCCGGCAAATCCCGGCAGTTCTCAATATCGTCAATCCGCCACCTGCCCTGAAATTTCTGGTTGTGGATTGTCATTACTGTCCTGATATTCCGGTAATAGGGATTTTCCCGGTAAAATGCATCCAAAAATACTGGGATTAATGCCGCCTGCCAGTCATGGCAGTGGATAATGTCCGGGCAGAACCCAAGCTCTGGCAGGCAGGCAAGCACCGCCCTGCAGAAGAATGCAAACTTATTGACATCCTCGAAAATTTGGTTATAAGGGCTGTTTCCGGCAAAATAATGCTCATTATCAATAAAATAGTATTGGATGCCCTCAACTTTTGCTTCATAAATTCCTATGTACTCCTTCTCCCTTGGCATACTGGCATAAAATTCTGTCACATATTTCATTTTCTGCCTGGCTTCTTCCGAAATGCACAGGTATTTCGGCAGGATAACCCGGACGTCAAATTTTTCCTGATCCAGATTTTTCGGCAGCGCGCCGACAACATCTGCCAAGCCTCCTGTTTTCATAAAGGGATTTCCCTCGGATGCTGCAAAGAGTATTTTCTTCATGTAAAAAGACCTCCTACTTATTCTCTCAGCTTATATTCTAACCGAATTTTGTCTGCAATTAAAGCTATAAATTCAGAATTTGTAGGTTTTCCTTTTCCATTATGTATCGTATAGCCAAATAATTCATCTATGGTATCCATTTTTCCCCTGCTCCATGCCACTTCAATCGCATGGCGGATAGCCCGTTCCACCCGGCTGGGCGTAGTCTGGTATTTTTTCGCAATGCCCGGATATAGGATTTTTGTAATGGAATTGAGCATCTCCATATCCCGTACCGACATAATAATTGCCTCCCGCAGATACTGGTAGCCCTTGATATGGGCCGGCACCCCGATTTCGTGGATGATATTCGTCACATCGCTCTCTAAGTTCCGTTCCTCCAGTTCCTGCTTTTTCTCATAAGCATTGACCTTGCGCACTTCTGTGCCCCTGCGCAGCTCTGCGCTCCTCACATGCTTAATGCGGTTTAACACCACATCGTTGTCAAATGGCTTCATAATATAATAATCTGCCCCCAGAGAAAATGCATCTTCGGTAATTTTTTCCTGCCCAATTGCGCTAATCATGATAAATGCTGGGTGTTTTTTCATATTTTTGTCATTTCGGATTTTGTCCATTACCGTCAGGCCATCCAGTTTCGGCATGACAATGTCCAGAAGCACTACATCTGGTTCATTCTTTTTTATCATTTCGTATGCTTCTTCTCCATCTTTTGCTGTCCCTACTACCTGAAGTTCCTCATCGCTACCGACAATATCCCCTAATTCCCGCAGCATCCTTTCATTATCATCCGCAATTGCCACATTTAATTTTTCCACGTTACATTCCTCCTGTTGATTTTCATACTAATCCCTCATAAAAGGCAACTATCTGCGCCATGCCATAAGCTTTTCCCAATGGCATGACAGCCGATACACCCTCCAGTGCGTATTACAGCCCATAAAGCCATGGCAGCCAATGCGCACCCCGGCGCATATAATAGCTGTTGCTATTATATCATGTGGCATAATGCCTGTCGACATTATACCCTCAATCACTTATTCCTTCAACGAAAAGATTCTTTTGATTTTCGACAACAAAATTCGTTTTTTGTTTCAATCGGCACGAATTTTGTCATTTTATTACTTTTTTCCTAAGAATAGTACTATCATACCGATTCCGTATTTATGTATTTTGTCAAAAAATGTCAAATCATTTTTGAAATATCTTCCGTTGGATTGTCATAGCTAACGAAAGCTGGGGTGATGGCCCATCATTTTCACGGACATAGCATTTCTAGGAATCTTTCTTTTTCATGCACACCACACATTCTATATTGGCTGTAGCCGGGAACATGTCCACACAGCAAACCCTTTCTACCATATATCCCCTTGCCTGCAGCACCTCCAAATCCCTTGCCAAGCTGGAAGGCTTGCAGGAAATGTAGACCATCTTCTCCACCCCGTACTGGATAATCCGTTCTAAGGCTTTCGGATGGATTCCCTCCCTTGGGGGATCCAGCACAATAAAGTCCGGCTTTTCCTCAATATTGCCCAATACTTTCAGGACATCCCCTGCGATAAATTCACAGTTCCCCAACTGGTTCAGCCTTGCATTCTCCCTTGCCGCTTCTACTGCTTCTTCCACAATTTCTACGCCAATTACTTTTTTCGCCACAGGCGCAAGGATCTGGGCAATCGTGCCTGTCCCGCTGTACAAATCATACACAATTTTCCCATTTCCAGCATCCGCAATATAATCCCGGGCTGTTTCATACAAAACCTCCGCCCCCAAGGAATTTGTCTGAAAAAAGGAAAAAGGGGAGATGCAGAACCGGAGCCCTAAAAGTTCCTCATAAAAATAATCCACGCCATACAGCGCCCTGGTTCCCTGATTAATTACAGCATCCGCCAAGCTGTCGTTATACGTATTCAGTATGCCAACAATTTTCCCTTCCAGCCTTAGGGAGAGGAGTGCATCACAGAAACCGTCCAGCAACGGCCCTTCCTCCCTGCCAATCTGGGAAGTCGTCACCAAATCCACCAAAATTTCCCCTGTCTTTGCAGCCTTGCGCACCAAAAGATGCCTGAGATAGCCAAGATGGCTTTTTTTGTGGTAATAGGGCACCCCCATAGTCCCATGTGTTCCATTTATGGAAACCTGCCCATTCTGGAAACCTGCATCTTTTTTAAAATCCCCATTCGTCTGGGATTCCACATCTTTCCGGGATTCCCCATCCCCTTGGAACCCTTTATAAGATTGGAAAAATGATAAGGCAGCCATTAAAATTTTGGAATAATCCCCATCCACAATTTTGCACCCATCCACAGTCACAATATCATGGAAACTCCCTCTCTTATGCATCCCTAACGCCAATGGCCCCCCTTTGTAGCTGTCCCCAAAGGAAAATTCCATCTTATTCCGGTAGCCAAACTGCCTGGGGCTTCCTTTAATGCCCTCAAATTTATCTGCAAATGGAACATTGCCGCACGCTTCCTGATAAGGGGCATAGGCCGGCTCTAAAAGTTCCTTCACCTGCTGCTCTTTCAGCTTAAGCTGCTCCTCATAAGGCAGGCTTAAGAACGTACATCCCCCACAGGCCCCAAAGTGGCAGCAAGGTGCGGGCTCCATCTCTTTTGGCGATTTTTCCAAAACTTCCAACAGCCTGCCTTCCCCTTTTCCCTTCCGTACTTTTTGGATGGAAAAAGAAATCTTCTGCCCTGGCAGCACATTTTTTACCACTGCTGATTTCCCGTTTTCCAAAGGGATCATCCCCCTATTTGGAAATGCAACTTTCTCTACTGTCCCAACATAAATTTGCCCTTTTTTCATCTTCCCATTCCTTTCCAAATCAGATTAGGATGCCAAAAGCGCCTTTGGCGCAGCGCTTATACCACAAAAAGACTCCCACATGTTCTATGCGGGAGTCCAGATGCCTGTTCCTTATTCTTCTGTTTCGTCCTCATCATCGAAGAAGTCGTCTTCAAAATCGTCTTCAAAATCATCTTCAAAATCTTCCAGATAATCCGGGGTAAAGAAACGATAGATTCCATAAGCTATAGCCGCAACTGCCACTACCGCTCCTGCAATTGCACATACCCAAAGTAACTTTGATTTTTTCTTTTCTTCTTCCTGCCTGTGTAATAAGTCGTTCAGCTTCACTGTGCTTAACAATTCATCAATCTTTTCTCTGTTCATGATTACCGCTCCTTCTCCTCTTTTTATGGTTGAAAGGCTCAACCTGCTGTTTTTGTAATTATAACACATATTTACTCATTAGCATACCGATTTTTTGAAATTTTATACTTTTTTTAGTTTTGCAAATGAAGCAAACATTTTTTTTGTGCCGACCCGGTCAAAATCCACTGTCACTTCAAAGTCACGTCCGCCTTCCACAATCTGCGTGACGGTGCCTTCACCAAATTTCATATGTCTGACCCGGTCCCCATTAGTATATTCCAAAGTTATCTTATCTGTGCTGCTGCTGGCAAAAGAATTGCTTTTGTAAGCCTTGGGCTGATAGGCATTCCGGGTGCTGAACACAGGTTTTACCTTGGACGCCGTCTGACGGAAGGACTGCCCGGAAGGCTCCTGCGCCTCTGCCCTCGTTTCCTGCTGCCGCACCATGCCGCCCAGCAGGTTCCTTGGGATTTCCTTTACAAACCGGGACACTTTATTGTACTGGGTTTCTCCCCGTATCATGCGCTGTTTTGCACAGGTAATGGATAAATCCTTCATGGCACGGGTAATGCCCACATAACATAGCCTGCGTTCTTCCTCTATGTCAGAAGGGTCATCAGAAATAATCGTCATATAGCTGGGGAAAATCCCATCTTCCATCCCTGCCAGATATACGTTAGGGAATTCCAGCCCTTTTGCACTGTGCAGCGTCATAAGAACTACATAATCGCTGCCTTCCTGTAAGCTGTCTATATCAGCCACCAACGCCACTTCTTCCAAAAACCCACCTAAGGTTGGCGTTTCCTCTGATTCTTCATAAGCCACCACTTTGCTGATTAATTCATCAATATTTTCAATCCTTGCCCGGGCTTCGTCAGAGCCTTCCGCTTCCAGTTCTGCTACATACCCAGTTTCCTCAATAATTTCCTGCAATAATTGGGACACGTCCAGAAATTCCACTTTGCTGCGCATTGTCTGGATAAAATTCACAAATGCCCTGATTTTTATGCTTGCCTTGCCAATTGAGGGTATTTCTTCCGCCATCCGCAAAGCATTGTAAAAACTAAGCCCCTGTTCCTCTGCATAAGCCTGCACACGGTTTAAAGTGGCCGCCCCTATTCCCCGTTTCGGCACATTAATAATCCTGCGGACTGCCAAATCATCCATCCCATTGTCAATGGTCTTTAAATAAGCCAGCAAATCCTTGATCTCTTTTCTGGCATAGAAGTTAACGCCGCCCACAATCCGGTAAGGGATATTGGATACAACAAATTTTTCTTCAAACAGGCGGGACTGGGCATTTGTCCGGTACAGGATGGCGCAGTCCCCATACTGATACCTGCCTTCCCGCACCTTCTTCTGGATATCCCCTACAATATGCTCCGCTTCCTCATAGCCATTCTCATACTGCCCAAAATCTATCTTTTCCCCTTCTTCATTCTCTGTCCACAGTTCCTTTGCCTTCCTTCCCACATTATTGGCAATGACAAGGTTAGCGGCGCTTAAGATATTTCCAGTGGAACGGTAATTCTGTTCCAGCTTAATTACCCTTGCGTCAGGATAGATCTCCTCAAAATTCAGAATATTCTTAATATTTGCACCCCGGAATTTATAAATCGACTGGTCGTCGTCCCCCACCACGCACAGGTTCCGGTATTTTCCGGCCAAAAGCTTAATCAGGTAAAACTGGGCGGTATTGGTGTCCTGATACTCGTCCACCATAATATAGCGGAACCGCTCCTGATAATTTTCCAAAACCTCCGCATCGCTTTGGAACAGCTCCACCGTCTTCACAATCAGGTCATCAAAATCCAGCGCGTTATTTTTCCTCAGTTCCGCCTGGTATTCCCGGTAAACTGCTGCCTGCTTTTCCCTGGCAAAATCCCCTGCTGCCCGCAGGGTAAATTCTTCCGGTGAAACCAATTCATCCTTGGCAGAAGAAATAACTCCCAAAAAGCTTTTTTCCTTATAAACCTTTGTGTCAATATTTAACCGCTTGCAGATATCCTTCATCAAAACCTTCTGGTCATCTGCATCGTAAATTGTGAAATTTGTTCCATACCCCAAACGGTCTATGTAACGCCTTAAAATTCTCACGCAGGTGGAGTGGAAGGTGGATACCCAGACACTCTCTGAGCCGTACCCTACCAGCTTGTCAATGCGTTCCCTCATTTCCCCTGCCGCCTTGTTGGTAAATGTAATAGCCATAACATGCCAAGGGTTTACACCCTTTTCCTCTATCAGATAAACGGCCCGGTGGGTTAAGACCCGGGTTTTCCCGGAACCTGCGCCTGCCAGTACCAATACCGGTCCCTCTGTGTGGAATACTGCCTCTTGCTGCATGGGATTCAAATTATCATATACTCTCATATTTTTTCCTCTCAAAATTCAAACATACGTTTATTATAGTAAATATTTCGTCATTTTTCAACCTGTTTCCCATCAATTTCTGAAAAATAAATAAAATACTTGTTATCTGGTTTTTATTACTATATAATGTTTTTTGAGGTGAAACAAATGACAATAGATGAAAAAGATTTGTTAAACAGCATACTGGAAAGCCTGGCCCGGATAGATTATATTAAGCCGGAAGAACTGCCCAATATTGATTTGTACATGGACCAAGTCACCACCTTTATGGATGACCGGCTTTCCATTTCCAAACGCCACCCGGAAGACAAGGTACTGACAAAAACAATGATTAATAATTATGCCAAAAACAACCTGCTTCCGCCCCCTGTCAAGAAAAAATATTCCAAGGAGCACCTGCTTGCCCTGATATTTATTTACTATTTTAAAAACATCTTAAGCATTGGCGACATTCAGGCGATTTTAAACCCCATTACAGACCGCTACTTTGCCTCCGATAAGGAATGTAACTTAGAAGAAATCTACTCGGAAGTATTCCGCTTAGAAGAATCTGAAATTAAGAACCTGCAAAAAGACATAACCAGAAAATACCATACCAGCCAGCAAACATTCCCGGGTGCGCCTAAAGAAGAACAAGATGATTTACAGCATTTTTCCTTCCTGTGCATGTTAAGCTTTGATGTCTATGTAAAAAAGCAATTAATTGAAAAAATAATTGACGCAAGGATTGCTGAAACGAGCAAAGCTCCTGAGAAGCGTACCAAGAAATAGGCGTGTCTTTGGATGCTGCAGCAATGGGATGCCACAACATAACGGGGCTACATTGCCCGCGGAACTATATATGCTGTCCGGGATGCCGCATTGCCAGGATACTGTGCCAATATTAAAAATATTTCTTCTGGAATTCACTGTGCACAATACCCTGGCTGTACATGGGGCATCCCCAGCGCTTTTAGCTTTTACAGCCCTTTATCAACCCTCATCTTTTTCTGGTTCCATTCTGGCAAATACCATGTCATATCCATCATTCCCATAGTTCAGGGAACGGTTCACCCTACTGATGGTAGCTGTAGACGCGCCTGTTTTCTCTGCAATATCAAGGTATGTTTTCTGTGCCCGGAGCATCCTTGCAACTTCAAATCTTTGGGACAGGGACAGCAATTCATTGACCGTGCATACATCTTCAAAGAAAGTATAGCACTCCTCTTTACTTTCCAGACACAATATTGCTTCAAACAAATGGTCTACGGCTTCTGTCCTTAATTTCTTGCTCATATGCCATTCTCCTTATGTAATGTTTCTCTTAAAATTCTTTTTCCATAACCCCTCCTTCCGTGATTTTATCATACTAAAGTTATGAAGTAAATACATATTTTTGCTATGCCTGAGATAAGCTGCAAAACATAGTTGCCCATTGGGCAGAAGCCATGCTGTTTCCCTCACTTTTACAGCAAATACCCTTTATTGATATATTCCTTTAATATTTCCCGGCTGCTGTTTACTACTAGTTCTTCCGGGAACCCAGTCAGGTCCAGCATTTCCTGCGCCAGTTCATGGCTGCCCACCTGTACATCCGCATGGGCATCGGAATCCATCACCACTGGTACTTGGTAAATTTTGCATAATTCCAGCATTTCCTGATACTTGTCCCGGGGATTTCCCCGGAAACTTCCCGGAGCCAGGGAAGCATTATTTACTTCCAGAATTACATGGTACTCCCTTGCCGCCTTTACTAACCTCTCATAATCAATGGGGAAACGCCCGTCGTCAGGATGCGCAATTATGTTGATGTATGGGTTTTTCATCGCCCCTACATAAGCATCTGTATTCTCCTTTGCAGTGCCTGACACATAACAAGGCATATGGATGCTTGCAAGCGTCAAGTCCATATCCCGCAGAATAGACTCCGGCAGATCCACCCGGCCTGCAAAATCCAAAATATTCAGCTCTGCCCCATACAGCACTGCCATATCCCCATGTTTCCTTGGCAGCACTTTATAATTCACAAAATACATATTGCGGCAGCTTCCCGGCATAGCAGGCGCATGTTCTGTGACTGCATAAATCTCAAGCCCTTTCCCCTCCGCTGCCTGAATCATTTCATTCCGGGTATTATAAGCATGCCCGCTTACAATTGTGTGGGTATGTAAATCCATGATATCCAGCATAATTTTCCTCTTTTCCATATAAAATTCTGTTTCTATTTTAGCTGTTTTATCTAAAAAATGCAAGAATATCATTTATGCCCTATTTCAGTGTAAAACTATTCAGGACACCTATAGCCCTACAGCCGCCAAGAGATGCACACATTTTTCAGTTGTTTCATACTGTAATAAAAACAGTGCATCTACAGAACCTGTTTCCCTGTAAATGCCAAAATTCCGATAGGATGGAGGAGATTATGAAAAAATTTGCAACACGGTTCCTGCCGCTGGCCATATGCCTTACAATTCTGGTAATGGCTTTCGCCGGATGCGGCAAAACCTCAAAAAACACTTCCGGCCATGACCCGAAAGTTTCTTCCTCGGACTCGCCAGAACAAGATGCAAAAGATGGTACCACAGAAACTGTATCTGAAAATGATTCCAACAGTACTTCCGCCCAACCATCTGAAAATACTTCCCAAAGCACACCCGTAGACGTTACTTTAAATGAAGTTGCACACTCCATTTTCTATGCACCAATGTATGTTGCTATTGAAAAAGACTACTTCGCAGAAGAAAATATTAATCTTAATCTTGTCACTGGGTTTGGCGCAGATAAAACCATGACGGCCGTCCTTTCCGGCGAAGCGGATATTGGGTTCATGGGGCCGGAAACCACGGTCTACACTTACAATGAAGGTTCTAATGACCGTGTCGTTAATTTTGCCCAGCTTACCCAGCGTGCCGGGAATTTTCTGGTAGCCCGGGAAGAACTTCCAGACTTTTCCTGGCAGGATATTTGCGGCCATGAAGTCCTCGGGGGAAGGAAGGGCGGTATGCCCCAAATGGTATTTGAGTACATTTTAAGGCAAAATAACATTGACCCTTCCAAAGACCTCACCATCGACCAAAGTATCGACTTTGGCTCCACTGCCGCTGCCTTCTCTGGCGGAAAAGGCGATTTTTCCGTCGAGTTTGAGCCCGGGGCAACTGCACTGGAAACGGAAGGAGCCGGATATGTGGTGGCATCCCTAGGGGTAGATTCCGGCTACGTGCCCTACACTGCGTTCAGTGCAAAATCCAGTTATATGGAAGAACACCCGGACATAATCCAACAGTTTACCAATGCCCTCCAGAAAGGCATGGATTACACCCTCCAGCACAGCCCGGAAGAAATTGCAGAAGCCATTGCACCGCAGTTTAAGGAAACAGATATGGAAACACTGACTGCTATTGTCACCAGATACCATGAACAGGACACTTGGAAAGAAAACCTTATTTTCGAAGAATCCAGCTTTGGGCTGCTCCTTGACATCCTTTCAGATGCAGGGGAACTTGCAAAACGCCCAGCTTACCAGGATTTGGTAGATACTTCTTTTGCCCAAAAAGCCGCAAATTAAATCCTGTATAATATCCATTACGGAAGCACCAAAGTGCCAAATCAGCCAACCGAATTTCTGAGTATCATAAATCCTTTTCACACTGCGGCGGGTTTCCTGTAATTTGAACCCGCCGCAAAGCCATCTTACTGCCTGCAATAGGAAAATTTCTGCAAAAATTTTCGGTTTGTGTCTTTCCCGGTTTTCCAATTCCCAGTTCCGCCCCCAGTTATCCATCCCTTTACTGCTTCTACGTCTTCATGGGTGAATTTCCAAGTTTCCATAGCAGTTTCATTTCCAAGGACGTGTGTAAGGTAAGCATAATTTACCGGCTCCCTCCAAACGGAGCCCTGTTCTAAAGTACCCAGATAATTATTGGAAATATAGCGGACATAATACTTTGGCAATTCCGCTATGGCTGCGTCCTCGTCCACTACCACAAGCTTGACAGTTTTGCAGGAAGTCTTTCGAAAAGCGTCTGTCACTTGGTATGTGGCATAAAATTCAGCCTGTGTCTCTGTCTGCATCTTAACCGCCTGCCCATCAAAATCTTTTACTTCCAGCTTGCTTGTCAAATCCCCATCCTCCGCATCTGTTGCAGCAGCACGCTTTTTCAAAGCATCCGGGGTAATTTCTCCCTGATTTGCTTCTTCCTTAAAATAATAGAAGGTTTCATCACTGCTAATTTCTGGATAATTGTTATATTTTACTTTTACAGGAAATTCTGCCTCTGTGGTGTTCCCATTGCTGTCTGTCACAGCAAAAGTCACCCTCACTTTTACCGTTTCCCTTTTTTCTAATTTCAGGTAATAGGTATCCAGACGGAAATCCTGCGGGACATCCTCCGTATACACTTTTTCATAAGCTTTCTGGCTCCCATTCTTGGACGCAGGGTAAACAATTTTGGTAATCCGCACGCTACTGTTCAAATCCGGTACATATGGGTATTTCTCCTTATGGTTGTCTTCCTCGTCATGGGCAGTTAAGCAGTTTACCAAATCCTCCTTGGCAACCTCCTCCCCCTCGTAAAATTCAAGGCTGTTCCCAGGTGTTACCACAACCGTCGGGAATGCATCCCACTTGGCCAAAAAATTGATATACTCTGTTGGGTTGGCTCCATTTGGGGCAGCGCCAACTGCCTGATAAGAAGCAAGCTGCTCTATGGTTTTTCCCAAAATGGCATGGTCTTTCTGGGCCTGTCCATAAATATGCAGCGCTATTGCCTTTTGCTGTGCCTGATAAGAGGTATCTGCACTTAACTCCCAGCCTTCAAAGCTATATGTTACCTCACATTGGTAAGGTTTCCCATCTGCCGTTTCTTTTGTCTTAGTTTCTGCCCTTGCAAACCGATTACCCAGAAGATGGTAAACAGCTTCAAGAGGGACATTATATTCCAACAAATTTTGCCCGGAAGTGGCTCCATTGCCGCTGTAGGCCATATTCACATGCTTATACTGGAAATAACGGCACACAGTCCCTGGTGACTTTATATTTTTCAGCTCACTGCATCCCATATATTGGTACAAGAGATACGCAGGATCCGTTATGCCCCAATCGCTTCCGGCCATGCTGCCCCCATAAGAAGATTCTTTTTCCCCCTTGCCCCCAAGCTTTGCCAAGGTTCGGAACCTGCCATTCTTTACATACACTGTCCGGTCGCATAATGTTTTTCCTTGGGCAGTCACCGTAAGCTGATATGCTGCCCCTTCCTTAGGCGCTGCAGGCAATGTGGCAGCCTTAGCACCTCCAGAATAAGCGGATGCGGAACTGCCTGCTGCATAAGATACAAACTGCCCTACTTTCGTCCCAGCTGGCTTCCCAGTAAGCAGCGCCTGAAACCCTGCCTGCCCTGCTGCTACAATTATTTTCCCATTTTCACCGGAAATGGAAACCCCTACTTCTTCCCTTCCGTCCCCATTGATTTTGCCCATATCGCACGGAATATCTGCGAAATCTTCACAAGATACCTTATATTTATATTGGGCATACCATGTGGCATTGCCAAGACGCCTGTAATTCCCAATGCCCGCTGAAGTCATTGTTCCGTTGCTGCTAACCATTTGCGTCCCGCCTGTAGCCGAATCATAATATCCCTGGAATACATACCCTTTTTTCTTTGGGGCTGAAATAGCTCCATTTGTATTTTTTCCTGCCAAAAGGTTGGTGCATTTTTTATCAAAATACCATCCATTTTCATATTTTTCATAGATAGTGCCTGTCCCTGACGATTCTGGCAGCGCCAGTTGGTTATCTAGGGTAATGGCATAAACATTTGGTTCCCATTGGGCATACATGGTAATACTGCCCCCATGCTCCGCTGTCAGGTTTTTTACGCTCTGGCCATTTTTATAAGCAGTTTCCTCCTTACCGCCAGTTTTTACCATGTTCCATCCTTTAAAGGTATAACCTTCCCGCACAAAACTGTTTTTCCTAAGGCTCAGGGATGTATCATAAGTGGCCGTCTGTTTCTTCACCGTCCCAGTACCCCCATTGGCATTGTACTGGATGGTATATTGGTTGGGTTTCAGATAGAAGCCATACATGGCATGGTGGAATGCCCCTGACGCCCCATAATTTGTCATCCCTACATTATTTGTATCAATGGCAAACTTAAAATAGCCATCCCCTGTCCAAGAACCCTCACCTTCACCCAATAATGAGTCTTTTTTCTGTATTTGCTTGTTTTCTGGTTCAATGTCCATCCCTCCCATATCTTTGAAAACAGAATTGTCAAAATACATCCTGTATCCATTTACGGTAAAAAAGAGTTTCCCACAAAGCATGAAATACCGTTCCTCAATGGGGTATCCCAAAGGTTTCATTGGCTCCAGATTTGGATCAGGCTCCCCAAAAACTGGAACTGTCCCGAACCCGTCATGCCTTGTCTTTTCCCAGCTTTTCCCATTTTCAATTTTCAGGGAATAATTATCTTCTTCGTTACTTGCCTGAAACCCAAAAAGCTTAATCCAGTCACCGACATGGGTAATTTCTTTTTTTGGCATCTTTCCAATATAATTCATATCCCATGCAATTTTCTGCTGTTTCTGGGCTGTCAGGGAAGGGACGTCCATAAACAGCCTGTACCAATGGCCTTGCTCTGGGCTGTCCCCCTGCTTTCGGACAAATATATAAAAATATCCTGCATTTGTCACATACTTTTCATCATGGATTCCCTGCGCCCCATAGAACATTGGTATAGATACGCTGTCAGGAAGAACTTTTTTAACCTCTGATTCAAACGGATGCATTTCTTCCTCTGTGATGCAGTTCTCTGATCCGGAATCCTGCTCCATTCCATTGTATTTTTCTGGCCTTTCATGTGTTTCTGATTCAATGCTTTCTTTTAGCCCTGCACCTATTTCATATCTTTCTTTATGTTCTGCATCTGTTTCCAGCCCATTGGTTTCCTCTGTTATGTTTTGCTGCCCTTTTTTAGGCCCTAAAGCATATTTTTCCCCATCTTGGATATATCCGCTTCCGACAGCCAAAGCAGCGGACAATATCAGGCTCATGATCCTTAATCCCATATATCCTCCTTTTCATTTAGTAAAAAACAGCTTCTAAGGTAAGGTCACCCTCCACCTGCAAATGCTCTACGTCACATTTTTGGTGCTCCCCTTGTTTTACCCAATAACGGAAAGATTTCCCGCTTTTTTCAGGGTCTTTTGGATTAACCGCCTTTCCGCCTTCATACAGGGAATATTGATCATAAACCTTCCCGTCCGCCAGAAAAGTTACGGTATGGTAGCCCTTCTTCTCTGTATATTCCTCTAAAATCACAGATTTCCTACACGCCATTTTCCGTTCCTGCCCTAAAATATTTTGGTAAGTTTCTGTTACCCTGACATCCAGTACGCCTTTTTCCGCATCTGCCGCGAGGATTTCCACTTGGATCGCAGAATCCGATTCCACTTGAAGCAAGAGCAATTGGTTAAAATCAGCAACCAATTCTTGGTAATTTCCTGTTTCATACCCCTTCCTCCCTTTTAGCTGTTCCAACGACTGCTCAATGGCAGTATTTAACGCTGTTTCTATTTCATTGTTCCGCACACTGTTCCCACTGACACCCAGCAAAGCCGCAACCACCAGCATTGCAATCACTGCCAGCGATATTCCGTATATGGTATGTTTCATATTCCTATCCCTATCCATCCTTTCACATTTCCAGACAGGAAAGCCATGCAACTACACAAGCCCCCTTTTCCTTAGCAAAAACATTGTGATTCCCGCATTGTTATGCCTATTTCCAATCTAGCCTACCTATTGTCTGCCAACAGCATAAACTTCTTCCTAACTGGCTTACGCTGTCCATCTATAGCCTGCAGCTCCAGCACATAAATACCCTTTGAGGGAAATACAATTTTGTTCCCCTCTTTGCGGTAGCAGTCCATCCGCCGGTTTCCCTGCCCATCCCTAATATCCAGCACCTGAACATTGATAAGGCTCCCTGCTGCATCCATGCCCTGGAACACCTGCCCTACAGAAAATTCTTCCCCGGGCTGGAACGTCCCTGCCCCCTTCCGCACAATTTTAGGCGGTTCCCTGTCACATGCAAGCTTTGTCTGTACTGCATCCCCATATCCAGAATAATCTTCCCCCGGCACATCCATATGTTCCCCCAGCCGGGGCAGCAAGGACATTCCGCCTATCGCCGCAAGTAAAGCCGCGCAAATAATACCAGGCAAAACCATATCTGACATTACCCTAACTATCTGTTTCATATTCCCTCCCTTTAACAAATACTTTGGGAGAACCCCAACACTATCTCATACAGCCCTGCACCTCCAAGGACAAACTCTACTGCCATGCCAAGAATTGCCACTGCTGCTGTGCTGCCTGCAATTACACCTGCATATTCTTCTATCATTTCCTTCATTTTATATCCTCCTATTCCCTTATCATTGTTATCTGCCCAATCTTTTACATATATTGGCGCCACAGCTTCCAAGCCTGTTGGCAAAAACAGAAATCCTCTGCTTAAATCTGCTACTACACCGCCATACTTAGCAGGTAACAGAAGATCCCCAAGCATCCTCCCCCAGCAATTGCATACACAGCCGCCCCGCCAAATTCTTCCATAATAATTTTCATACTTCCTCCTTATCTTGCAAACCCGCGTATTTCGTGGCCTGATACCAGATTTAGGACAGGGATTGCATAATCATAGGATAGGATGACTTCTGCCATCTGCTGGTTTTGTTCCGCATCATACACCATATTGGCGACTGCCAGCTCATATCCTTTATTTTTTGCCTGGCTCTTACAGGCAGAAATTACACCTGCATTAAAATTGCTGCACTCAATTTCGCTGATAACATCTGCATGGTAAGACCGTGCGGCGGCGGCTTCCATGCCTGCCGCCACAACGCCAATGCCTACCAGCCCCATTAGCAACAGGAAAAACAGCCCTAAATACGTCTTTAATACTTGCCCCATTTATGCCCTCCTATATCGTTAATTGCTGCAAAAACACAATCATAAATACCACCATATTAACCATTGTCTGGAAAGATACCGTCACCTGGGGCAGGTAAAAAATACTGCTTATCCCTGCAAGGCTCTTTTCATTGGAAAGCTTTTCTGCCTTGTCCAGCATCTTACTATTCCTCTGTACCAAAATCTGAATCTGTGCCTGCGCATCCCCGCTCCCGGATTCTGAGATGGAATAAAGCATTTTCATGGAGGACTGCACCGAAGAAAGCTGGAACGTTTTCAAAAATCCCAGATAAGGCTCTATTGCATCTGGCTTGCGCTTTAGGCTGTCTGACAATTCCTGCAATTCTTCTTTTAAAATGGCGGGAGCATGGTCGATGGTTTTTTCGATGGAAACCTGTACATTATTCCCCTGCATCAGCAATGCCATTTCCATTAGCCATGATGGGAATACCCGGTTGAGTTCCTTTACTACCTTATCATAAGCCACCCGATAGCCCATTTTATGCTGGTTCATCAGGATTCCCCCTACTCCGGCGGCTGCCAGCGCCCCAAAGGGATGCCCTAATATGCCAGCCACTGCGCCTGCCGCCCAAAATATGCCACCAAAGGCCAAGCTTTTTTTCCGCTCTGCTTTCCCGTCAAATTCCATCACCATATGGTAATACCCAACCAGCTTTTTTTCTTCCTCCCGGTTTTCCTGCATAATCCAGCTCGCAGCAATTTCCTTGTTTGCCTTCCGAAAAATTAAGACATTCGAAAGCAGGTACAGCACTGTGGCAATTTGGGTTACCGGATGCCCTACAATGGTATACTGCTCTGGCATGGAACGGTACACACTGTGGAACACAACAGCTAAAACCATAGTGACTGCCAGCGAAAACACTACCCTAATCCGCGCGGCTTTCTTATCCTCCTGCAGCAACAGCACATTATCAGCCCAGACTGCCTTATCCTGCAGCAGCAAATCAATAGCTGAGGTGCAGGAACCCCCGTTGCTTTCCACAGTACGCAGAAATTCGTGGATGGCAGGCAAACGGCTGGCAGGATATTCCTGTTCAATCAGCCCCAAAGCCTCACTGTACAAATCCCACTGGTATTTGCCCCGTTCAATATATGCCACCGCTTCCCCAATTGTCCTATGCATCTGCCCTGTTTCAAACAATGTCCAAGTATCTTTCAGTGCACTGACAATTTTCTGGCTGCTGCGGAACGAATACAGAATTTGTTCCATATAATCCGATACATCCAAGAAACGCTTGTGCTCATACATCTGCTTGTACCCGTCCAAAACCAAGAAAGGCAGGTTTGCTACACATGCCAGCATAACTAACACTGTAAAATACCACCGCAAGGAAAACAAGATCCCGCACCCTGCTGCACCGGCTGTTGCCGTCAGCAGGAACAGCATATATTTTCCCATGGAAAAGCTATACCCATAACTGTCAATCTGCTTCTGCAGATCTTCTGGATGGAAAAGATAGAACATCCCTGTCTTTTTCTGCTGTTTCTGTCCTTGCTTTTTCCGAAAAATTTTCTTTTGCCCCATATTCCCTCCTGTTATGCCCCTCCCACTGGTTTTGCCCATGCTGCATGTAATGCCCCTGCCATTTTGGGTTTCGCCCCTGCATCCATCATTTCTTCTCCGTTTCTGTTATGCCTTCTGACGGCCTTTACCAATTCCACGTCCAAAGGCTCATACGGGCAGGTTTCCACACATTGGAAGGGCTTTGAAATCCCAGCCCGTACCATGCGTTTTAAAATATCTTTTGGAATATTTTTAGAAACTAATTTTCCATCTTCTACCAGCATATAAATGCTGTTTTTCCCATCCAGGCGGTCATAAAAGCACATCTGGTCTATATAACGTTCCAGCAAGCCCCGATCATTTTCATATTGGCGGATTAATACCCCCACGCTGATAAATTCATAAATATAATTTTCTAAGCGGTCTGCGTCCCTGGACCTCCCAATCATGTTCATAATCCGGTCTGGCAGGTTCCGCAAATCATCCAGGTGCAACGTGGTAAACCCATACACCCCAGTAGACCACTGTTCCAGCAAGTACTGCACCTCGGTAGACCTTGCTTCTGACAAAATAATCCATTTAGGGTTCTGCCTTAAGCACAGCTTAATAGCATCGGTATAGCTCAGTTCCTTGCTTACCTGCAATTCCACACAGTCATTTTCAGGGTTTATTTCATGGAAATGCATTTCTAAATTATCCTCAATCGTAATAGCCCTTTGGTTGGCCGGGATAAAGCGGGAAAAAAATTTCGCACATTCCGTTTTCCCCACTCCCGGCTCCCCGCAGAATGCAAAATTCATCTTTGCCTTAACACAATTAATCAGCAGGCTCAAAACTTCTATAGAGCAATAACTGCTGTCCAACATGCTTTCTACCGTGTGGCGCACTTTTGGCAAGGATTTCCTAATGCAGATGCTCCTGCCGGACACTGCCGCGGATTCGTGGACAATGCTGATGCGCAGCTCATTGGTTTCCGCCTCCAGCACATTATTTGCCCGGTTAAATGGCTTATTGACCCGGTTGGCAATCCGGTGGGTAAACCGCTCCACAAACTCCTCTGGGACTTCTGCCTTTGCCTGGTACCTGCCCTTTTTCAAATCTGTAACCCACAGGGTTTTCCCATTAAAATCAATATCCGTTATGTTTTTATCTTGGATATAAGGATAAAAGGGGCCAAATTCCGTTTCCGTTAATTCCCAGCTATATTTCATATTCCCTCCATTCTTAATTACTTCCATGCATGGTTTTGTTTTCTATCCTCCATGCAAAACCAATGCAGCCGCCAGTACCAGCAGGCTTCGCCAAGATTTCCAAAGGCTTCCTGCAAAGCGTATGGTACTGCCAGGACAGGTACAGGCGGCTGCAAAACACCCTGTATGCCGCAGGCTGTTTCTGTTTCCCCCTGTTTAAGACATGCTTGCTTTTTCAAACAGCGTTTTAATCAGGTTTACAAAAGCCGAATGTACTGGCCCGTCTGTAGCAAGCAACAAGCCCACTACTGCAATTAAAGCAATAATTGCAACTGCGGTAATAATAATCCCGCTGTATTCTTCAAAAATTACTTTCACGCCGCCCCTCCTTTCTGCGGACAGAACTACCCACTGTTTTGTTGTACATTTCATGCATTGGTAATCGGCGGAATAAGCTGCCAATTGACGAAGGACGGTATGCCATCCTTATGCAGAAACTAAAGATTTTGTGTGCTGGCAAAAGAATTTGCCAGCGGTAAGAATAATGCGGAAAATGCCTTCCGGCATCTTCCAGTGTAATAAAATCGTAACCAGAATTGCTTCTGTGAGGGTATTGTACCCCCTTCTCCGTGAAAAATCAATTGTGAATAATCCACAAACTTTCCAGGGGAAAACTCAGCCTTGCAGGAGCAAACCCGCTTTCTGCAAGGCTTCCCGATGTCAATAAGCTAACATAACCAGTATTTCCCTGATGCAAGAAGATGCTGGCTTCCTGCTGGACAGTATGCGGCACAGCACTTCAGCAGACAAACCACCCAAATGCCTTACGCTGCATCCAGGCTGCCTAAATACTCCCTACTTTTTTCACCGCTTCTTCCAGATATGGGTTTTCAACCTTATGGAAATTCCCTTCATCTGCCAGCTTTGCATACTCTGGATCTAAAGGCATCCTGCCAAGAACCGGCAGGTTAAGCCCTGCTGCAGCCTCCGCTAAATGGCTATCCCCAAACAGCTTAATTTCCTTCCCACAGTCCGGGCATTTCAGGAAACTGTAATTTTCCACAATGCCAAGCACCGGAATATCCATCATCCCAGCCATATGGATAGCCTTTTTTACTATAAGCTGCACCAGCTCCTGCGGGGAAGTCACAACTACAATCCCATCCACCGGAAGGGACTGGAATACCGTAAGGGGCACATCCCCGGTTCCCGGCGGCATGTCCACAAACAGATAATCCAAATCCCCCCAATAAACGTCATGCCAAAACTGCTTAACGGTTGAGGCAATGACAGGCCCCCGCCATACTACCGGGGATTCCTCGTCATCTACCAAAAGGTTCAGGGACATTATTTTTGTGCCATCTTTTGCGGGCACGGGAAACAGGCCCATGTCATTCCCCTCTGCCGGGCCATGGACTCCATACATTTTCGGAATGGAAGGGCCGGTAATATCAGCATCCAGAATCCCCACTTCATATCCTTGTTTCCGCATTGCGGACGCCAAAGAAGCAGTAACAAAAGATTTCCCAACCCCTCCTTTCCCACTGACAATGCCAATTACCTTCTTTACGCTGGAAAAAGGGTTTAATTCCTCCCTGAAATTCTGGGGCGCACTTCCATTACGGCTTGGGCATCCCTCACAGCTCTCCCTTGAGCAGCTTGCTGCACTGCTGCATTCCTTATTCTCTGCCATTTCAATTCCTCCTGTCTGACTATATATCCTAACATATTATAATCTTCTCTGGCAGATCTGTATACAATTTTTTCAAATAATTATTACTCCGGCGGTTAAATGTCGACGAATTTTACGCAGAATAAATTTCCATCTGCAAGGCGGAAGAAGGCGGCGTAGTGGGGCTACGTCAACGGATGACAACATAGCAGATGGAAATTCAGGCAAGTAAAAACGTCGATATTTAACCGCCGGAGTAATACCATTCTTTCTGGCCTGCTTGGGATTCCTACCTGTCCCTGGCAACGCTGCCTAAGTATTTTGGCAGGCAGCGCTATCCATGTTTCTTTTTACTACTGCGTATACGCATACTTTATTTTCCTTCTGCACCTATTTTACAGTCACACGCATCCGGCTCTTTGTCCCATCCTCTTTCGCGTAAATAAAGGCTTTCCCAGTATCATTGGCTGAAACCACGCCATTCTCGTCTACCGATGCAATGCTGGTGTTGGAGCTTGAAAATGCAGGCTGGTTCCCTGAGGAAACTGCCACGCTTACCTTCTTCTTTTCGCCAACTGCCATGGTGATTTCACTTTCTGAAAATTTCACTGTGGGTTTCCTGACTGTAATTTTACAGCTTTTCGCCACGCCGTCCACTGTTGCGGTAATGAATGCAACGCCGTTTTTCATGGCGGTGACAAGCCCATTGCTATCCACTGTAGCTACGCTTTTTTTATTGCTTTTCCACTTTGGGATGCTTTTGGATGTTGATTTGACGGTCAGACGGAACCTTCCGTTCCGGTACATGGAAATAGAATTTTTACTTAATGTTACGGTGGGCTTTTTCACTGTGACAATACAGGATGCAGCCGTCTTATCTACAGTTGCCGTGATAATCGCTGTCCCTGGCTTTTTCGCGGTAATCGTCCCATTCTCGCTGACTGTGGCTATGCTTTTCTTATTTGAGCGGAATGTGGCTGGATGCCCGGTAGACGAAACGGCCTCCAGCTTAGCAGTGTACCCATTTTCTAAAGAAATAGATGCTGCACTTAGCTGGACAGTGGTCTTTAGCACCTTTACCGTACAGCTTGCTTCCCCATTCCTGACTTTTGCAGTGATTTTTACCGTCCCTGCCTTTTTCGCAGTAATTTTCCCATAAGTATTGACAGATGCAATTTTGGAATCGCTGGAAAAAAAAGAAGGCTTTTTCCCATTGCTCGCCACTGCAAGCAAGTAGGACTCATCCCCAATTTTCATCGTTTTGGAATAAGAACTTAAGATAACAGCTTCTATCCCAGAAGCCGCGCGGCTTTCCATTGGCTGGTAAATGATAAGGGCCAGCATGGATACCATGCAGAATACAGCAAATGCTGTGTGTAAGATATTTTTCCTTTTCGGCATAACATTCCTCCATTCAAAATGGCAGGAACCCAAGCCTAAACCAGAACCACTGGCATATAACCTGTGGTTTTTTTACTATAACATGAAAAATCCTGATTGTAAAGGCTTTTAGAAATTTGAGTTTCCCCATTTTGTAATTCATAGTGCGACAGCCCCCTTTTGGCACTATAAATCGCAAAACGGGCAAACTCAAATTTTAGAAAACTTTTATGTTTCCCAATAGAAAAAACCTGCTAGGGCGTGTCTGAAAATTGTAGGAATGAATTTTCAAACGCGCCCTAATTCCCATACCCCATGCTAATTTCATGAAATGCCTGAAAAATATCCTCTGCCTGCAGCCTTGCTTTTTCTTCCCCGGCGCAGTCCATAACTGCAGCCCCCTGATGCATCATCAGGAGCCGGTTCCCATACTCCACCGCATACCGCAGGTTATGGGTCACCATAATCGTAGTTACCTGCTTTTCTTTTACAATCCTTCCTGTCAATTCCATGACAAGTTCGGCTGTTTTTGGATCCAAAGCTGCTGTGTGCTCATCTAAAATCAGGAATTCGATAGGGGACATGGTTGCCATAAGGAGCGCCAACGCCTGTCTTTGGCCGCCGGAAAGGGAACCTGCCTTCACTTCCAGTTTATCTTCCAGCCCAAGGTTCAGGCTGCGGAGCAGTTCCTGGTATTGCCCCGCTTTCCCCTTATTTTTTCCGCGCCTAAGCCCATAGCAGTTCCCTTTATGGTCTGCAATGGACATATTTTCCAAGATTGTCATGGAGGGGCAAGTGCCTTTTGCTGGGTCTTGGAACACCCTGCCAATGCTTTGGTGGCGTTCAAATTCTTTTTTCCCAGTGATATCCTTCCCATTTACCAGAATCTGCCCTCCGTCCGCTGCAATGCTGCCGCAAACCAAGTTCAGCATAGAGGTTTTCCCCGAACCGTTGCTTCCTACTACAGATACAAATTGGTGGTCTGGGATGGAAAGGTTAAAATTATCAAATAAGCACAGCTCATTTACCGTACCCTGATTATAATATTTTTTAATATTCCTTAATTCAAGCATTGGCCTTCACCTTCTTCCTCTCCTGTGCTGCAAGCAGGATAAACAAAAACAGCACTGACGTCACTAATTTTAAATCCTTGGACTGCAAATTTACCACCTTCATATAGCGGAGCGCAAGAGCTACGCAGGCTTTATAAAGGACGGACCCAGCCATCACGCTGGTTGTTACCCGGAGCAGTGTTGCCTTTTTCAGCAGGCTGGTTCCAATAATCACGCTTGCAAGGCCAATCACCACCGTCCCAGTCCCCATGGAACTGTCAAAAAACCTCTGCTGCTGGGCAAACAGGCAGCCACCCAAGGATACCAGCCCATTGGAAATGGCTAAACCTACGATTTTCACCATGCCTTTATCCACTCCCATGGACGTGACAAACACGTTGTTATCCCCTACCGCCCGGAGCAGGTAACCGGAATGTGTGCCCAGATACCAGTCCAGAAGGTATTTCACTCCAAATGCTATGGTTGCAATGAGAAGCAAGGTACCATAAGGTGCAAGCGCACCCCCAAACAATCTTCCTGCCATCTGGTTCTCAAAAATAGTCACCTTATGGTAAAGGGGGACGTTTGCTTTTCCAGTAATCCTTAAATTTACCGTATACAATGCTGTCATCATAATAATACCGGAAAGCAAATCCCTTACCCTGCATTTCACATGGATCAGCCCTGTTGCAGTCCCTGCAAGGGCTCCCGCCCCAAAGCTGGCAAAAAGGGTAAGCAGGGGATGTGCCCCGCTGCTTATCATCACCGCCGCAATGGCAGCCCCCATAGGGAAACTGCCATCCACGGTCAAATCCGGGAAATCTAAAATTTTATAGGTAATGTAGACACCCAAGGCCATTACCCCATAAATTAAACCTTGTTCTAAAACACTTAATATTAATGCCATCTTTTATCATGTCCCCCATCTACTCTGCCGCCAGCTCCGTAAAAGTTTCCGCTGCATCTTTCAGATATTCTCCGTCCAGCTCCATCCCAATTTGTTCTGCTGCAGCCGTATTGATATAAAGTTCCGCTTCTGTTGCAGCAATAAAAGGAGTTTCCTCCGCCTTTGCTTCGCCTTTCAGAATTTTTGCCGCCATTACCCCGGTCTGCCTGCCAAGTTCTACATACTCAATTCCCATGGAAGCCACGCAGCCGGATTTTACCTGCTCAATTTCGCTCCCAAACACAGGAACCTTTTTTTCACTGGCAATTGCAAGGACAGTCTGGAGCGCGTCCACTACGGTATTGTCCGTCAGGTTTGTGATACAGTCCACCTTAGTTACCAAATCTGCCGCTGCCAGTTCCACCTCTGAAGGGGCGGTAATCCCAGTATCCACAATTTCAAACCCATACTCCCCAGCCCGTTCCTTGTAAGCGGCAATTGTGCTGACAGAATTTGCTTCGCTGGTGGTATAGATAATGCCGATTTTCTTGGCTTCCGGCATCAATTTCCGTATCATGCCAAGCTGCTCCTCCACTGGGAGTATGTCGGAAGAACCAGTGATATTCCCTACAGGGTTCCCTTCCCCATCTGCCAAACCAGCTTCTGCCGGATCAGAAACCGCCGTATATACAACAGGAATTTCCGTTTCCATACATGCATTATATGCGCTCATGGCGCAAGGCGTTGCAATAGCGCAGACCAGGTCTACATTTTGGGAAACAAAGCCTTCTGCAATGGTGCCTGCCGTCCCTGTATCCGTCTGGGCGTTATCATAAACTACTTTCAGGTTCTTGCCTTCCACAATCCCTTCTTCCTCCAGCCCTTTCAAAAAGCCTTCCCTGCAGTTATCCAAGGAGCCATGTTCTGCAAATTGGGAAATGCCAATGGTATACGCGATCCCATTTTCACCGGAATCCCCTTCCTCCTTTGCACCTTTTGCGCTTTCATTGCCGCAGCCGGCGAAAAGTGCTGCAATTATGGTTAAAGTTGTGAGTAATACTGCTGTTTTTCTTTTCATACTATTTTCCTCTTTTCTTTTTTCTTTATAGAAACCAAACAAAAAGAGTAAGCATAGGGCTTTTCCTGACCTCGAAACTATGGGGAACAAAATTTCTATTATAAATCCGAAGGAATTTCCTATAAGAGGACAAAACGGACAAGTCCGCACTTGGATACTTTCACGCTTTAGCGTGACAAGGTCTTTCCTATAGAAAAAAAACCGCCCCAAGCTAACGCTTGAGACGGTAATAATTCCTTATTATCGCGGTGCCACTCAAATTGACAAACTGCCCCCTTATCCATGTACCATCATACATGCCAGATTGATAACGGGTCTGGGTTCCCGGCGGCTCCTACTTCCAAACGAGTTCAGGCCGCCCTCAAAAGTCCATTCCATCCAGGCTTCCATACTGTAATCCCACCACATACAGCTCTCTGAAATTTCAGCCAGAACTTACTACTCTTTTTCAACGGTTTTTCTATATGCTTTATACTTTACTACGATGAAGGGATAATGTCAAGAAGTTTTTTCTTTTTTCTACTTTCTTTTCCACTGCCCCGTCAGGGAATTTCAAAATATGGGCTCCCAATCATTAAGTCTTCTGCAAGTATTTCTGCAAATTCCGCAGCCACCCGTTTCTTTTTTTCCCAAAATGCCTTTGCCTGCTCCGTCACCATGGGATTCCGCTCCGCCTTATTGGAATTTTCCATAATGTGGTAATATGCCGCCGCATAGCTGGAAGCATGGATGTTTCCCATAGCCATGCAGTCCCACACAATCCCCATGGCGCCCTCCTCATCCAGCAAATCAGCCTCCATCAAAAGGACTAATTCCAGGCTAACTCCTTCTTGCTGCAGCAATGCCTTATTGGAGTGGGCATAAATCAGGCGTTCTACCTTCTCACGGAACGCCACGTCCATCTGGCAGTTCTCGGCATATTCATGGAAAGCCCTGCCGCTCCGTACTGCATGGCAGCCATTGTCATGGTCTGCATAACCAATGTCATGAAAAATGGCTGCTGTATACAGCGCTTCTTTATCCACCCCTTCCACCCCTTCTGCAAGCCTGGAACACCAATGCAATACCCGGATGGTATGCTGGAAACGGGAACGGAAGGGATGCCGGGGATTCGGTGACACAATCCCCCCATTTTGAGCCAGATATTCTTTTACGTATGCCAGATATTCCATATATTTTTCATTTGCCATGCTGCACCTCCTCGCTCTTACCCAGTTTCTGCCAGTTTCCTGCGTTTTTGGCCTGCAAAAAATTCCCGGGAATATACCCCTGCCCCTACAAACCATAATGCCCATGAAAATTTAAATTCCCACCGCAAGCTGCAGCCACTCCCATCCCCTTTCTGGCTGCAGCAAAACCGAAGGGATTATAAACTCCATGGAAGATTAAGAAAAGGGGCTGTCGCAAAATATGGAAATTACAGAATATATAGCGGTACATACTAAAGTCCCAAACTATATAACAGAAAAAATTTCCATTTTGCAACAGCCCCTGCGCATAGCCAGAGCCTGGGCTGGAACAGGCAGCAAAAACCCCCTTTTACAAATCTTCAATCTGCCAGTCAATAGGCTCTGCCCCATGGGACTGCAAAAACTCATTGGCTTGGCTGAAATGCCTGCACCCAAAGAACCCCCGGTATGCCGACAGGGGGCTTGGATGGGATGCCTTCAGGATCAAGTGCCTGGGGTTGGTCAGCATAGAGCTTTTCTTTTGGGCGGGCCTGCCCCACAGCATGGATACAATTGGCCTGTCTTGGGCATTGACAGCATGGATAATGGCGTCCGTAAACTTTTCCCAGCCCTGCCCCTGATGGGAATTGGCCTGATGGGCACGGACGGTAAGTACCGTATTTAACATAAGGACGCCCTGTTCTGCCCATTTAACCAGATAGCCATTATTTGGTATCGTGCAGCCTAAATCATCCTGGAGCTCTTTGTAAATATTTTCCAAAGAAGGCGGCGCAGCCACGCCCGGCTTTACGGAAAAGCAAAGGCCATGGGCCTGCCCTTCATTATGGTAGGGATCCTGCCCCAAAATCAGCACCTTTACTTTGCTTAACGGGGTTAAATGAAGGGCGTTAAAAATATCGTCCGCGGGGGGATAAATTACCTTTGTATTATATTCTTCTTTTATAAATTGATAAAGCTGCGAATAATAAGGCTTCTTAAATTCTTCACCGATTGCCTCCACCCAGTCATTTTCCAACATTCCCATATTATTTTCTCCTTTACTGTACATTGATTGGCAATTTTTCCTGTGCACCCGAATGCAATTTCCTATCTTATCTTCCCTGAATTTTTCAGGCTCTTACTGGCACGCCTTTCTGTGCCAAATATTGTTTCAGTTCCATGATTTCCAGTTCCTTATAATGGAACAAAGACGCTGCCAGAGCCGCATCTGCGCCCCCTTCGGCCAGGGCTTCGTAGAAATGCTCTTTTGTGCCTGCGCCGCCGGATGCAATCACCGGGATAGTGACGCAGCCTGCAACGGCCTTCGTCAGTTCCAAATCATACCCGGCCTTGGTGCCGTCGCAGTCCATGCTGGTCAGGAGAATTTCCCCGGCTCCCAGCTTATTGGCGCGGGCTGCCCATTCCACTGCATCAAGCCCGGTGTCTACCCTGCCCCCGTTTTTGTAGACATTCCAGCCGCTGCCATCCGCCCGCCGTTTGGCGTCAATGGCAACTACCACGCATTGGCTGCCGAATTTATCTGCAGCGTCAGAAATCAGCTCAGGGGTATTGATGGCAGAAGAATTAATGGAGATCTTGTCTGCCCCTTCCCGGAGCAGCGCTTTAAACTCCTCTACCGTGCGGATTCCGCCGCCTACCGTAAAGGGAATAAATACCGTTTCCGCCACCCGGCGCACCATATCCACCACCGTGTTCCTGGCGTCGGAGGAAGCCGTGATATCCAGAAAAACCACTTCGTCTGCCCCTGCCTTGTCATAGGCTGCGGCAACTGCCACAGGGTCGCCGGCATCCTTTAGGTTTACAAAATTTATGCCTTTCACAACGCGCCCGTTATGTACGTCCAAACAAGGGATAATCCGTTTCGTAAACATATTACACCTCCCCAGCCTTTGCAAAATTCTGCAATATTTTTAAGCCCATGGAGCTGCTTTTTTCCGGATGGAACTGGCAGGCAAATACATTTCCCTGTTCCACGGAGGCATGGATTTCCACCCCATACTCCGCTGAAGCTTTTACAATGTTTGGATCTGCTGCCTTTAAATAAAAGGAATGTACAAAATATACAAACGTCCCTTCTGGAATTCCATCAAAAAGCCTGCCCTGGTTCTGTAAATACAGGGAATTCCAGCCAATATGGGGGATTTTAAGCCCAGGAGCATCTGGAATTTTCAGAATCTGCCCTTCCAGGAGGTGCAGCCCTTCCACGCCGCTGCTCTCCTCGCTCCCCTCAAACAGGAGCTGCAGGCCAAGGCAAATTCCCAGGAATGGCGTCTGCTTTGCTGCTGCCTCATGGATGACTTTATCCAATTCGTATTTTTTCAGATGTTCCATTGCTTCCCCAAAGGCGCCCACCCCCGGAAGGATGATTTTATCTGCCGATAAAATCTCTTTGCTGTCCCGGGTGATACAGCTTTCTTCCCCTAAAAATTCCAACGCTTTCTTTACGCTTTTTAAATTCCCAGCATCGTAGTCGATAATTGCTATCATTCTTTTTCTGACTGTCCTTTCTCTATGCTTTCAGGTTCCCTGCACTACAGGCAAATGGCTGCCCTTGCTTTTTACTTCAATGTTTTCTTTTCCCAGGCTGCCGGAAATCCTTCCTGCTCATTTATTCTTCCTCCGGCATCAGCCCAAGGCTTTCAATAATGTCATAAATGGTATAAGTATACTCATCTTTTTCATGGATAGCATACAGTTCCCTTGCCTGGTCCAGCGTCATGCTGTAATTTTCAGAAAGGAGCTGCTCCAATTCCCCCAGCATGGCGTCAAACTCTATATCTGCCCCTGCCTTGGATGCATCTGACAGATTTTTGTCATACCTGCCAACCCCGCAGACCAATGCGCTCAGGGCTTCCGGGTGTTTTTGCTGTTCCAGATACATATTGTAGCTCCTAAGCTGCTGCTGCACATAGGCGGTATATTTTGCTTTTTTGTACAGTTCTTCGTCTGCTTCCTTTACTTTCGCGCCCTGGGTAAAGCATGTATAGGCTTCCACATATTTTCCCTGCTCGTAATACTCTTTGGCTTCGGCAATGTCCATAGTGTATCCAATCTGGGCGCTTAAAAGAACTACCAGCACTACCAGGGACGCCCCTATCAGCATAATCAAAAATACTGGCTTTTTCGGAAGGGGCTTGGATTTTTCCACTGGTTTTGGCTCTTTTGGCTTTTTCTCCTTCTTGGGTTTTGCCAGCTTCGCCTGTTCCTTTTGCGCCTTCTTCTCAGCCTTTGCTTTCTTCTTTTCTGCTTTCTTCTGGGCCTTCTTTTCCGCTTTTTCTTTCTTCTTTTTGGCTTTCAGGGCTTTTTCATCCAATTCTTTCTTGCCCTTATTCCCTTCCAGTTCCCGCAGGATCTCCATATTTTCATCGGATATATTGTCTATTTCGCCAATCTCAGGAATTTTTGTGGGCGCTTCTTCCGTTTCTTCTTCGTCCTCACCAAACAATGCAATAGACAGCCTTTTGAAAAATCCCGGCTTTTTCCCATCCTTATTTTTCTCTTTTTTCTTCTTGCCCTTTTCCTGGTCTTCCGCCAGGACACTGTCCAGTTCTTCCTTGCCCTTCTGCTGTTTTTCCTCCTTGGCTCCGCTTGTATCCTCAAGGCCTAAGCTGTCAATTTCCTGCGCCAAATCCCTCGCCATTGATTCCAGTTCATCCATGGGCATTTCCCCTCCTTCTGGGGAATTTCCTGCATCCCCATCCGAAAACATATCCTGCAGGCCTTGGCCGGAATCTTCTGTGCCGTAATCTGCCATACCGTCTTCATCCATTGTATTTACCATGTAATCCTGGGCATCAGGGCCTAGGCCAAAATCTGCCCCAATATTGTCCAGTTCTGGTTCTTCTTCTGAAAAATGTTCCAGGGATTCTTCAATAGGCAGGTCATCCTCCCCTAAGGTATCTACTTCTCCCAGGGTATCAATCTCCCCTAGCGTGTCAACCTCACCCAAAGTATCCACTTCGCCAAAGGAATCCGTATCCCCTAAGGTATCCACTTCACCCAAAGTGTCCACTTCGCCCAAAGTATCCACTTCACCGAAGGTATCAATATCGCCCAGCGTATCCGCTTCGCCCATGTCATCCAATGTGCCGTTCTTCACATTGCTTACAATATTATCAATATCCTCCATGTCAAAGTCCATGTCCAAATCCAAGTCCATGTCTGGGCTGGAACTTGGGCTGCTCTTGCTCTTTTGGAATTCCTGCAAGAAATCATTGTCGTCATCTTCCGAAAAAGAACTGTTAAACTCCTCCAGAAAATCATCGTCTTCTTCCTCAATCTCCGGACTTTCTTCTACTCCCCGCAATAACCTGTCCAGATAATCTTCTCTTTCATTCAAAGGTTCCACCTCCGGTGATTTATTTCTGCAATAATGATAAATGCATACAGCAACCGTTTCATTATACCATAATCACTTCGTGATAAGCTATGGTTGTTTATGCCACTCCGCTTCGCTCCGGGCAGTATAATATCAAAAGATATTATACCATATGCTCCGCACTATGGTATGGCAAAATTATACCATATTTCCTCCTAATACACAAATTTAATTCTTAAAACTATGTACAGGGGCTGGGATCCGGCCGCCCCGGCTGATAAATGGGCCGCACCCATACGGGTTCACAGGCATAACCGGTGCATGGCCTAAAAGGCCCCCAAATTCAACGGTTTCCCCTACGCCTTTTCCAATGACGGGAATCAGGCGGACAGCAGTGGTTTTCTGGTTGATCATGCCAATGGCCATTTCATCTGCAATAATGCCGGAAACTGTTGAAGGCGCCACATCCCCTGGAATAGCTATCATGTCAAGTCCTACGGAACAGACGCAGGTCATGGCTTCCAGCTTTTCTAAGGTCAATGCCCCTTCCTCTACTGCATCTATCATACCCTGGTCCTCGCTGACTGGGATAAAGGCTCCGCTTAAGCCGCCTACATAAGAGGACGCCATAATGCCACCTTTCTTCACCTGGTCATTGAGCAGCGCAAGGGCTGCCGTAGTGCCTGGGGCTCCCGCATACTCCAAGCCGATTTCCTCTAAAATCTCGGCCACGGAATCGCCCACCGCCGGGGTGGGGGCAAGGGACAGGTCAATAATGCCAAAGGGAATCCCCATCCGCCTGCTGGCTTCCTGTGCCACAAGCTGCCCTACACGGGTAATTTTAAAGGCTGTCTTTTTAATTGTTTCGCAGAGTACTTCAAAGTTCTCACCCCGTACCTGCTCCAAAGCTTTTTTCACAACCCCCGGCCCGGAAACCCCTACGTTGATAATGGCGTCTGCTTCTGTCACCCCATGGAAGGCCCCTGCCATAAAGGGGTTGTCGTCCGGCGCATTGCAGAATACCACCAGCTTAGCGCAGCCGAGGGAATCATTTTCTTTGGTAAATTCTGCCGTCTGCAAAATGATTTCACCCATCAGCTTTACCGCATCCATATTGATCCCTGTTTTGGTAGATCCTACGTTGACAGAACTGCATACACGCTCTGTTTCAGCAAGGGCTTTTGGGATGGAACGGATTAAATCCTCATCCCCCTTTGTCATCCCTTTAGATACCAGCGCAGAGTAGCCGCCGATAAAATTAACGCCTACGTCTTTTGCTGCCCGGTCCAAGGTTTTGGCAACTGCCACGAAATCTTCCGGCCCTTTGCATGCCGCTTGCCCTACCAGCGCAATAGGGGTGACGGAAATCCGCTTATTGACAATGGGGATACAGTAATTTCGCTCAATTTCTGCCCCTGTTTCCACCAGCTTAGCGGCTGCCTCAGTGATTTTTCCATAAATTTTCCTGTTTAGGGCTTCCAGGTCGGAGTCAATGCAGTCCAGCAGGCTGATTCCAAGGGTTATCGTCCGAACATCCAGATTTTCGTGCTCAATCATTTTGTTGGTTTCATTTACTTCCCAGATATTTATCATCGCGCCGCTCCTTAAATTCTGTGCATTTTATTGAAAATTTCTTCTTTCTGGCATTTAATTGCAACGCCAATTTTTTTCCCTACTTCTTCCAGCTCTTTTGCACACTGCCCAAATGGTTTTGCAGCGCCCTTCATGTCCACAATCATCATCATGTTGAAAAAGCCCTGCACAATGGTCTGGCTGATATCCAGCACATTAATGCCATTGTCTGCAAGGTAAGTGCACACCCCAGCTATAATCCCAACGGTATCTTTTCCCACTACCGTAATAATGGTCCTGTCTGCCTTTTTTTCCATCTATCCCTGTCCTCCGTTTTGCCAATTCTTATGGCTTCCAAACTGCTTTTCCTTCTGCTAAAACTATGTTTACAGAAACATGCTGGCATTGTTCTGTATCCTTAGCTGCCAAAGTGCTTTTCCTTCTGTTAAAACTATATTACATACGGAACTTCCTTAAAATTCTATTACCTCTGAAACCATGTCGCGTTTTGCCACATACATGGGAAAATCCTCTGCCCGGTAAGGGTTTGGGGCCATGTCGACTTCTAAGCGTACCGTTTCATAGGCAAGGCGTTCGTAATTATTTTCCTGGCTCAGATGCCCCAGGATAACCCCTTTGAAATTATCGTGGAGCACCTGGCTCAAAAGCTGGCCGGACAGTTCATTGGACAAATGCCCTTTTTCCCCTAAAATGCGCCGTTTCAGGTAATAGGGGTATGACCCTGCCTCCAGCATATGTACGTCATGGTTCGCCTCCAGCAGCAGCACGTCCAAATGCTGGAGTTTTTCTATAATTCCCTCGTCAAATTTCCCCAGGTCCGTCATGACCGCCATGGATTTTTCCCCTTGGCGGAGCACGAAAGCTGTGGGCATTGCAGCATCATGGGAAATGGGAACCGGGCTTACTGTAATGTCCCCAATGGTAAATTCCCGGCCTTCCTCAATATCCCGGAACAGCCCTTCCGGGATTTCCCCAATGCTTTTGTATTTTAAGATTGCTTTCTTTGTCCCGGCCGTGGCATAAATGGGAATCCCATACCGCCTTGCCATCACCCCAAGGCCGCTAATATGGTCGGAGTGTTCATGGGTAATAAGGATTCCGTCCGCCTCCCGGGCGGTATGCCCAATCTCGTTTAGCCCTGCCTCAATCCGCTTGCCGCTTAAGCCTGTGTCAATCAGGATGCTTGTGGATTCCGTCCCGGCAAAAATGCAGTTCCCGCTGCTGCCGCTTGCAATGCTGCACAGTTTCATCCTTAATCCTCCCAGTAAATCTCAACCACATCCCCATATTTTAATGGCGCGGTGTAGGAAGGGATTTCCCCATTCAGCTTCGTCACAATCGCCCTGCCTTTCCCCGCATTTAAATCAAAGGAAATCGCGTCAAACACATCTACAAACACATAGGATGCTTTTCCCCGCAAGGTAACTGCCGCATTGTTGACAATAACTTGGAGGGATGGGGTTTCCGGTTTTGCCTTCGGCTTTTCTTCCACTTTTTTACGTATGGTTGGCCGGATATCGCTTTCCGTTGTCTGCTGGGACTGGAGGAATTTTTCCTCTAATTCTTCTTGGGTAATGTCCTGTTTTTCTTCTGTCTGGGACAGCTTCAGTTTTCTTTTGGATGCCGCGGTGGTTCCTTCCTTCGCCCCTGCCGGTTCTGCCTGTTGGGGTTCCTGTGCACCGTCTGCTGGCTTGGACTCCCCACTCCGCTCCCTTTGGGGCTCTGTTTCTTTCTCCTGCCGCCTTACCCCTTTTTGCTGGGATTCTTTTATTACCGGCTCCGGTGTCCCTTCTGGCTGGCTGGATGCTGCCTCTTGCCCTTCTGGCTGGGATTCTTCTGCTTCCGGCACTGCTGTATTTAAGGCCTCTGCAGGCGCCGGCACATCCCCTGTTTCCTGCCCTGCAATTCCTGCTGCATGGGAACTTTCATGGTCCCCTGCGGGTGAGGGCGCTGCATCTGTGCTTTGGCTTCTTCTTGCCACTCTTTCTAAGCCTGAATACCCTGTTTTACCGTCTGCCTTCCCTGTTTCAGCCGTTTTTGCCGTTTCTTCTGTGGCTGCATCCCCTGCTTGCGTAACCCTTGCTGATGCAGCTCTTTCGGTTCCTGCTGCCTTTCTTGTTCCAGAAACCTTTGCTGCTTCTTCTGGCTGCCCTGCCCCTTCATTTTCCTGCCTGCCTGTGTCCGGGCTGTCCGCAGCCACCAGGCCTGTGGCAGCTTCCGGGCTTTCTTCTGCCGGCAGTTCTTCCTGCGGCTGCCGGTAAACCCCTTCAATTTCCTCTAATGGGGTCCGGTAGGTAATTACTTCCCATTCCAGTGAGAAATTCTCATAGACCTGCGTATCCAAATCCGCCGGCTTGTTATTCACAAGGATTTCGCTGTCCAGATCAATTTCCACATCCATAAATTCCATAATCTGGGCAACCGTGTAAAAGCTGCGCATTTCTACCCAGTCATTTTCCTGAATTTCATAATAAGGCGGCTCCAGGCTGCCGTTTACTTCTGCAAATTTCGGGCAGGTAATCATCCGTCCATTTACCTCAAAGGTAATCACAACCCTGCCGTATTCTTCCAATTCCTCCAGACGGCATGCAGCAGCCGCCCCAACTGTGGAAGGCTCGATAACGATATCACTGTTTGCTTCTAAGGTTGCGTTAATGCTTGTTACCCTGCCATTGACCCGGACAACGGCAGATTCCCCCGGCTCGCCCCGGACAATCCGCTTTTTGCCATTGACATAGAAATTAATTTCCTTCCCCCGCCTTGGGAACAGCTGCTCATTGGGGAACCCTGCCCGCAGGGCTGCATCCACAATTGTTAGCTTGTTATTGTCGTAAAGCTTAATCCGCTCCCCATTAAACCGTACAAACAGGAAATTATTTTTCTGGTCGTAATAGCTGATGCAGATGCCGATTGGGGTAACAAGGAGCGGGTCTTTCCTGATTTCTTCCTGCTCAAAATGGATTTCCTGCAGGACTTCCTCCCCGCGCAGCGCTACACGCTCCAAAGGAAGCTCCAGTTCCGAAGCCAAATGTTCCACAAACCCATGGACTTTCCCGCCGCCGCCAACGATAAAGGTAGCGTTTACCGTTTCCCCGCCGTTTAATTCCTTAATCTTTGCTGCAATGTCCTCCGTCAGGCTAAAGACCAAAGGCTCAATTAAATCCCACACTTCCTCGGCGGTAATGGTGTGCTTTATCATCATAATGTCCTGGTATTCAATTTCTTTTTCCGTAGAAGAACTCAGCTTGATATGCTCCGCAGTCTTAAAATCAACCAGATAATGCTGAACTAAAAGCTCCGTAATCTCATCCCCTGCGCATGGAATCATGCCGTAAGCAATAATGCTGCCGTCCCGCGTCACGGAAATATCGCTGGTGCCTGCCCCTACGTCCACCAATGCAATATTCAGCATACGGAAGGTTTCCGGGATTGCCACATTGATAGCGGCAATAGGCTCCAGCGTCAGGCTTGCCACTTTTAAGCCTGCGCGCCCTACCGCGGTATAAAGCCCGTCCACAACGTCTTCCGGCAGGAAGGTAACAATAATGTCTGCGCTGACTACTTCTGCCTTGTGCCCTTCCAGGTTGGAAAAAATATCCCCGTTCAGGTAATATTTTACAACGGAATACCCTACACAGTAAAATTTGAAATTAGTGTCATTATTTTCATTTAAAATCTGCTGCGCTTTTTCAATCCCCAGCAAATCCAAGGTATGCACGTCCTCTCCCGTTACCACTACTTCCTCCTGGAACCCATATTCCACCGTTGTGGTAACGGTTTTCAGCACACGGCCTGCAGCCGCAATGCAGACTTCCGTCAAAGGCATGTGGATTTGGCTTTCCAATGCCAGCTTGACCTTATCAATGGTCCGCCCAACCCGGCCAATATCGTGAATCTGCCCGTCCAGCATGGAACGTGTTTCATGCTCCCGCATATACTGGGCAATCACATAAAAGTCATCCTCGTCCTTGTATCCCACCGTGCCTACCACGTTCCTTGTGCCGATGTCAAGGCCGAATACCAGCGGTACCCCTTCCAGCTGCTGCTCCATTTTATTCAGTTCCCCTTTCTCCTTGATTGCCTGGGCAACCTGATAAAACGTTTCTTCCCTTGTGCCATTATTTTCAATCACCACTTGGCAGTGTTTCCGGTATTCGCTGTCAGAAAGCTGGCTCCGGAACATGCTTTCCACCTGTTCCTCGGAATAGCCCCGGGAGCGCATCAGGCGTTTTTTCCTGATTTCCTCCGAGGTGCGGACATACCACAGTTCGTCGCAGATTTCCCCGTAATTTTCCTCAATCAGCAAGGCAGCTTCAATAATCACATAGTCCAGGATTCCCATGCGCTCCTGCTCTGTAATCTGCCCTAAAATATATTCCTTGACTGCCGGGTGCATGACTTCATTGACCCGTGCCCGCAAGTCATCGGAACTAAACAGCGCTGCCGACAAGGCGGAACGGTTAATGGATTCGTCCTCATTATACACCTCCACCGGCAAAAATTTCAGCAGTTTCCGGTAGCACTCGCTCCCGGGCTCCATCAGCATCCGGGCAATTTTGTCCGCGATCAGGTTTTTCACCCTGTAATTTTGCTCCAAATATTCCAAGATGGCGGATTTTCCTGCTCCCACTCCGCCAGTAATCCCAATTACCTGCATTTGACATAACTCCTTTATTTTAATTTAATGTGCTTCATACCAGCTTTTCCCGCGGTTCATATCAATTTCCAGCCTGACGGAAAGGTCGGCTGCCGCTTCCATTTCCCTTTTCAGTATTTCTTCCACCTGCGGGGCTTCTTCCTCCAGGGCTTCTACCAGCAGCTCGTCATGGATCTGCAAAATCAGCTTCGAACGCAGCCCTTGTTCCTGCAAGGCTTCGCTGACCCGTACCATGGCAATCTTGATAATGTCTGCCGCAGTCCCCTGGATGGGGGAATTCATCGCTACCCGCTCCCCAAAGGAACGCTGCATAAAATTGCCGGACGAAAGCTCCGGCACCGGCCTTCTGCGGCCAAACATGGTGGTGACGTAGCCTTGCTCCTTGGCGTCCTTTACCTGCTGGTCTAAAAACCGCTTAACTCCCGGGTAAGTTTCAAAATAAGACTCAATGTACTGTGCGGCTTCTTTCTTCGTAATGCTCAAGTCCTGGCTTAAGCCAAAAGAGCTGATTCCATACACAATCCCGAAATTCACGGCCTTCGCATTCCGCCGCTGAAGGCTTGTGACCTCCTCAAAAGGCACATGGAACACCTGGGATGCAGTAATCCTGTGGATGTCCTGCGCTTTCTGGTAGGCTTCAATCAGGCTCTCGTCCCCAGACATATGAGCCAGCACCCGCAATTCAATCTGGGAATAGTCCGCATCAATCAAAATGCACCCTTCCTTGGGGATAAAGACCTTACGGATTTGCCGCCCCAGCTCCATCCTTATTGGGATGTTCTGCAGGTTCGGCTCTGTGCTGCTAATCCGCCCGGTAGCCGTAATAGTCTGGTGAAAGGTAGAATGGATGCGCCCCCCTGCGTCAATAAAATTGGAAAGCCCGTCTGCATAAGTGGATTTCAGTTTTGCCAATTGGCGGTATTCCAGTATCTTGGATACCAGGGGATAATCCCCCGCCAGCTTGTCCAGCACATCCGCCGCCGTAGAATACCCGGTTTTTGTTTTCTTCCCATAAGGCATTTTCAATTTATCAAACAGGATCACCCCAAGCTGCTTGGGGGAATTGATGTTGAATTCCTCCCCTGCGTCCTGATAGATTTCCTGCTCCAGCTCTGTGATTTTCCCTGAAAGGTTTTCCCCGTAAAGCCTTAGTTCTTCCCCGTTGACCTGCACCCCTTCCTGTTCCATTTCATGGAGGGTATACACAAGGGGCATTTCTATTTCCTGATACAGCTCCCACATGCCGGCGCCTTTCAGCTTTTCTTCCAGCACTGGCGCTGCCTGATACGCTGCAAAAGCCATGGAACAGCCATATTTGGACAGCCCTTCCCGCTTCTGGGCTGCCGCCTGCCAAAAGGGCAGCTTCCCAATCAAATCCGCCCGGGAAGGGACCTTAAGGCCCAAATGCCCTTTTGCCACATCGTCGTAAGTTTCATCGCTTTTCAGCGGGTTCAGGAGATAAGCGCTGATGGAAAGATCCGCAATTCCCTTCCGCCCTTCTTTCCCTATGGGGATCCAGGGAAGCTGTGCCTTCAGCCCAAAGGTCGCCGCTGGCGTCCCCTTCCCCAAAAGAGCCAGAAGCTGCTCTGCCAGCCATGTGCCCTGCAGCTCCTTCCCTGCCCAGAGGAAATAAGCGTCCCCTTCCCCAAAAGAAAGGGCCAGCCCTATTATTTCCTCCGTCCTGCTGGCTTTCGCCCCTTCCTGCACCTGTAAAAAGCTATCTATGGTAATCTGCCCTTCCTGCCCTTCTATTTCAGGGTCTGCAAAAAGCTGGAACCCAACCCGCCCGGAATCCCTGGCTTTCCCCAGTATTTTTTCTGCCTTGGAAAGGCTTGTAATTTCCTCAAAATGCCGCTCTGGGGAAACCTCTTTTGCATGGTTCTGGAACCGCCCCAGCATCTGCTTAAATTCCAGCTTTTCCATCCATCCATAAGCTTCCGGGGTAAATAAATCCCCTAAAACTGCCTGCTCCAAACAGTATGTGATGGGGGCGTCCGTCACAATCGTAGCCAGCGTTTTGCTCATTTGGGCCATATCGTAATGCTCCCGCAAGTTTTTCTGCGCCCTTGGGGGCTTTATCTCGTCCACATGCCGGTAGGCTTCTTCAATGCTGCCATAGGAAACAATCAGGGCTGTGGCTGTTTTCTCCCCAATCCCCGGAACCCCTGGGATATTGTCTGCCGAATCCCCCATCAATGCTTTCAGGTCTATAAATTCCTCTGGGGTCACCTGGTATTTTTCCTTAACGTCTTTTGCATAGTAGTCTTCAATTTCTGTCCCAGTACGCTTTGTCTTTGGGATTCGGATTTTCACCCGTTCGCTGGCAAGCTGCAGCAGGTCCCTGTCCCCGGATACCAGCGACACGAAAAGCCCTTCCTTTTCGCTGCGCCTTGCAATAGTGCCAAGGACGTCGTCCGCCTCATAGCCTTCCTGCTCCACAATGGCAACCCCCATGGATTTCAGCACTTCCTTTATCACCGGGACTTGCTGGCGCAGTTCTTCCACCATGGGCTTCCTTGTCCCTTTGTACTCCTCATACATTTTATGCCGGAACGTAGGGGCATGGACATCGAAAGCCACGGTCAGGTAATCAGGCTTTTCTTCCTCCAAGATGCGGAACAGGATATTCAAAAACCCATACACCGCATTGGTGTGGAGCCCTTCCCCATTGGTTAAGTCCGGGATGCCAAAAAACGCCCGGTTCAGTATGCTGTGCCCGTCAATCAAAACTATTTTCTTATCCATAACAATTCGGTTCCTTCTGCTTTTCTTCTATATTAATATAAATGCTGCCGCTTGTGCCGCCGTTTGGGGCAGTTGGCCCAGGGACTTGTCCCTGCTGCCATTTCCGCTCATATCATTTCTATTTTACACCATATGGGACGGATTTAAAAGTTATAAATTTATGAAAAGTGAAATTAATATGGTTCTTTCGTATTTTTAGGGGAAATATTGGGATTTTTTGAAAGTATGGCGGCAGCTATGCCAAAGCTTTGGGACTTATGCTGCCAAGAACCCAGGCAGGCAGGGCAAACGTTCCATCCGCCCTGCCTGCCCATCCCTGGCATTAAATCTCCCTTGTGTAAATTTTCAGCCATTCCTGTTCTTCTTTTTCCAAAAATGGTGAAATTTTCTCATAGACCATCTTGTGGTACTGGTTCAGCAGGTTCCGTTCTGTGGCAGTCATTTCCTCTGGAAGGATTGCGTCCAAGTCAATGGGAGCATAAGTAATGGTTTCAAATTCCATGAACTGGCCGTATTCGTTCTTCTCTGCTTTTTTGCAGATCAGCTCATTTTCTGTACGGATTCCATATTTCCCTTCCAGATAAACGCCCGGCTCGTCCGTGGTTACCATGCCTTCCTCCAGCACGCAGCTATCCCCCCGTTCCGGCACAATTTTCCACCGGAACCCATTGGGGCCTTCATGGACATTCAAAAGGTAGCCAATGCCATGGCCTGTGCCGCATTTATAATCCAGCCCCAAGTTCCACAGCGGCCCCCTGGATAAAATATCAAGGTTCAGGCCCCGGCAGCCATGCAGGAATTTTGCCGCGGCAAGGTTTAAATTAGAACGGCATACCGTAGTAAAATGGAATTTTTCTTCCTCAGTGAGGGAACCAAGGGCCATGGTCCTGGTAATGTCTGTGCTCCCGTCCAGATAATGGCCGCCGGAATCCACCAGAAGGAACCCTTGGGGCTTTAGCACCGCATTGGACTCCGGAGTTGCAGTGTAATGCATCATGGCAGCGTTGGCTCCGTATGCACTAATTGTGTCAAAGCTCAAATCCACAAATAATTCCTGCTCTTTCCGAAGCCCCTCCAAATAATCAGAAGCGGAAATTTCTGTTATCTCTATTTTTCCGATATTTGTTTTCAGCCAATACATAAATTTCGTAAAAGCTACCCCATCTTTGACATGGGCGTTGCGTATATTGGAAAGCTCTGTTTCATTTTTAACAGCCTTCATCAGTTCCGTGGGGTTTTCCCCATGCACCACGTTGACCTTGGGAGCCAGATTATGGAAAATCCGGTAATTGACAATATTCTTGTCCAAAAGGACAGAAGCATTTTCTGGGATTTCCTCTGCATAGCGGTAAATATCCCCATATGGCAGGATGGTGATGTGCTGTTCCCTGCAATACTGCTGCAAATTCTGGTCCAGCACTTCCTCATGGATAAACCAAATGCAGTCCTGATCCGTAATGGCCGCAAAGGACAGCACCACCGGCACATGGCTGATGTCGCCGCCGCGGATGTTAAAGAGCCATGCAATGTCATAAAGGGAAGTCAGGATATGGATGCCCGCCTTTTTTTCTGCCATTTTTTCCCGCAGTCGCTTCAGCTTGCTCTCTGTGCTTTCTCCGGCATATTTCCCCTCCAGCACAAATACAGGGTTTTTGGGGAGCTCTGGCCGGCCTTCCCAAATGACGCCTACTAAATCCTCGTCTGCATATACCGTCCCCTGCCTGCCTGCTGCAGTTTTTTCATAGTCCTCCCCATCCTTGGCGTTTATGACACGCCCGTCAAACCCAAGGCAGCCGCCTTCCTTTAAATTTTGTTCCACATATTCCTTGACGGTTGGGACGCCTTCTTCCCCCATCCGGTACAAGGTTATGGGGCTTCCGGCCAACTGCTGTTCCGCCTGGATAAAATACCTGCCGTCTGCCCAAAGGCCTGCCGCATCTTTTGTGATGACTGCGGTACCTGCGGAACCTGTAAATCCTGTGATGTATTTCCTTGCCTTAAAATAATCCCCCACATATTCCGATTCATGGAAATCAGAAGTGGGCACAATGTACATGTCAATGTTCCGTTTCTGCATTTCTGCCCTGAGGGCTTGTATTCTTTCTGTTACCAATGGTGTTCTCCTTTTTGTTTGATCAGCTGCCCCGCTGCAGGCAGCAGAGCATAAAACCTGTAAATCCCCAGATATATCAGGGCGTATTTTTCACGGCAATTGCTTCAATTTCCACCAAACCGCCCTTTGGGAGCTTTGCAGCCTGTACGCAGGAACGGGCTGGCGGTTCCCCCTGGAAATACTGTGCATACACTTCGTTTACTTTTGCAAAATCATTGATGTCATCAAGGAACACATTTGTCTTAACGACATGGCCCAGGCTGCTCCCAGCTGCTTCTAAAACGGCTGCAAGGTTTTTTAAGCTTTGGTGCGCCTGTGCTTCTACCCCCTCCGGCAGCTCCCCGGTTTCTGGGATCAGGCCTAACTGCCCGGATGTGAAAATCAGCCCGTTGGCTTCTACTGCGTGTACATATGGCCCTACTGCTGCAGGGGCTCCTGATGCGTGGATTGCTTTTTTCATTCTCTATTTCCTCTTTTCTTTAAAATTTTGCAGTTTCTATTTTACCACGTTTTGGAAATGCATTCAATGGAAATGAAACGCCTGAAAAAATTGCACCATCCAAATCAAAAAAATGCTTGCTTTTTTTTCCTATCTATGGTAATATAGTTTTTGTTCGGGAGAGCAGTTAGTTTTAAGGTTGTAAAATATGGCTGCATCCAGTTGTGCCGGCGTGTCGGAATGGCAGACGAGGCAGACTCAAAATCTGTTGTGGGCAACCACGTGCGGGTTCAAGTCCCGCTGCCGGCAGTATTTGTAAGTGCCAAATCCCTTGGAAATGTGGGGTTTGGTTTTTTTATCTTAATAGGGAACATCGTGTTGCTGTGAAGCGTCAAAGCCTGTGGCTTTCCTATAAGAGAACAAAAGCGCAAAGCCCTGGCCATCCAGCAAAGGCTTTGCACCCTGATTTGCTTTCTGTTTCCCAACAGTTCTTTCCCCAACCCTGTCCTGCAAACTGTTAAAATTCTACCGGACTGTACTCTTCCATTTTAGGAACGAATGTATTTCCATAAAAATCAAAGAAAATACGGGAGCATTCTTCCTGGGAACACATCTTATAATACAAATGGGTTCCCTCCCTTTCTATTCCTAACTCAACTTCAATTTCCCCATCCTGTGTACATGCCTGAACATAACGGACGCTATTCTGTGCTTCCGGCGCAGTCAAAATCACGAACTCATCGGATGAAAGAAATAGTTCTTCCAGATACCCCTTAATATCTGCGCCTTTGATATCTCTCATTTTCTTCTCCTGGTTCTCCAATGTGAAGCCTTGCTGGGGCTTTACTTTTTCAAAAACCACTTCTTTTCCCTTTTTTGCTGGCAATCCCATAGTTATGCCTCCTTACCTACTTCTTTCTTACTATTATTAAGGCGGTTAAATGCCGATGTTTTTACTTACTTAAATTTTTATCCGCTGCGTTGCCATCAATCGCTGCAGCTCTCGCTACATCTTAATCTTTTGCCTTACAGACAGAAATTTATTTTGCGTAAAATAGCATATTCTGCAGCCAAAGGCCCCGCAGGAACAACTGGCTGCTGGCGAAACTTAAACGCTTCTGCGTCCTTCTGCCAGAGCAGCAGAATGGTTCAGTATCTTTTCTTCCAATTGTTCTTTGCCGCCGCCCATTTTTCCGGCTCCTGTTCCCAAAGCCCGTTTAACCATGCAATCCCTTCCTGTACGCCTTCCTCGGAAAACTCGGTTTCCAGCCGCTGCATTTCTTCCTCCGGCGTTACATCAAAGCCATAGGGGCCTTCCCAGGCCACCACTTCCAACTGTTCTGCTTCTTTCCCCTTTTCTGCCCCATCCTCTGGGGGAAGCTCTTTTTTTATCAGGGAAAATCGGAAGCGCAGCCCTCCGCAGCTTCCAGTAAATGTAGTTTTTTTCAGGTAAGGGATGGATAATACATCAGTCCGTTCCAGCATATTTTGCACCCGCTATCCCCGTTTCATATCTTTTAAGATATCAAAACAGTCAAAAGTGGCAAAATAATCCTCTGGCGTTTCTGCACGGCGGATTAGCTGGGCAGTCCCGTCTTCTTTTAAAAGGATTTCTGCGGATTTTAGCTTGCCGTTGTAATTGTAACCCATGGAAAACCCGTGGGCACCGGTATCGTGGAGGACAAGCAGGTCCCCAATGTCAATCTTAGGCAGCATCCGGTCAATGGCAAATTTGTCGTTATTTTCACAGAGGGAACCAGTAATATCGTATTTATGGTCGCACACGTCATTCTCTTTCCCCATAACTGTAATATGGTGGTAAGCGCCATACATGGCAGGGCGCATCAGGTTCACGGCGCAGGCGTCGCAGCCGATGTATTCCTTGTGGGTATGCTTTTCATGGATAGCGGTTGTCACAAGGCAGCCGTACGGCCCCATCATAAACCGGCCCAGTTCTGTGTAAATTGCCACATCCCCCATGCCTGCCGGAACCAGCACTTCTTCATACACTTTCCTGACCCCTTCCCCGATGGCATAAATGTCATTGGGCTCCTGGTCTGGGCGGTAAGGTATGCCAATCCCGCCGGAAAGGTTGATAAAGCGGATATCCGCCCCTGTTTCTTCTTTTAACTTTACAGCTACCTCAAACAAGGTTTTTGCCAGGGTGGGGTAATATTCATTGGTGACGGTATTGCTGGCTAAAAAGGCATGGATCCCAAAATGCTTTGCGCCTTTCTCCTTCAGCACCTTGAAACCTTCAAAAAGCTGCTCCGTGGTAAAGCCATATTTCGCATCCCCAGGGTTGTCCATAATGCTGTTGCTGATTTTAAACACGCCCCCTGGGTTGTAACGGCAGCTTATGGTTTCTGGAATATGGCCAATGGTTTTTTCCAGAAAATCAATATGGGTAAAATCGTCCAGATTGATAATTGCGCCGATGCTGTTGGCAAACTGGAACTCGCTGGCCGGGGTAGCATTGGAGGAAAACATAATGTCCTCCCCGGAGAAATGCAGCGCATCTGCCAGCATCAGCTCCGTCATGGAGGAACAGTCACAGCCGCAGCCATACTCTTTTAAAATATTGATTAAAAACGGGTTGGGAGTTGCTTTTACCGCAAAGTATTCCTTAAATCCCTGATTCCATGCAAATGCCTCTTTCACAGCTTTGGCATTGGCGCGGATTCCCTTTTCATCATATAAGTGGAAAGGGGTGGGGTATGTTTTTACAATTTCGTCTAATTGTCCTTTTGTCACGAATGGTTCCTTTTTCATTGGGGCTATTTCTCCTTCACTGTCAGATTCTGCTTCATTACTATAAGCGTTCCTGAAAAAAATGTCAAGGGATATCACCTGCAATGCAGCACCAGTTTCCCTTCCGCACGGCTGGCCGGGACGTTTATGACCCGCTGGTTCGCGCTGCCCCGCCAATAAAGCTGGGTATTTTTCTGCCCTTCCTGAAATTCGCCATCCACCAGCACATCTATATAGTCCATAATTTCAAGCCCGGAAATGGTTTCCCACACAAACCCTGTGTATAGCCAGACGGTTTTTTCCGGGAACTTCCCTTTCAGTTCCCGGACGAACCGCAGCACGTCGGAACGGTTGCCAAAATACAGGGGATCCCCACCGCTCAGGGTAATTCCAGAAATATAGTCCTTGGCAAGCTCCGCAAAAATTTCTTCCTTCGCCTCCCCGTCGAAGGCAAGCCCCCCATTGGGATCCCAGGTGATGGGGTTATGGCATCCCTTACAGCAATGGGAGCAGCCGGACACCCACAGGACCACCCGGAGCCCGTCGCCGTTTAGCATATCATCTTTCGTTATGTTGTGGTATCTCATATGTTCTCCTTACATGCCCTGCATTCTTCGGTTTCTATTATTACATGCTCCTGCGCTCTTTGATTTCCGCCATCTTGGCGTCATTGAGCCTTGTGTCGCCTTTCACCCGGGAATAGGACAGGTAACCGTTCATCCGCTCAATCTTAGTCAAGTTGCGGCTGCCGCATTTGGGGCACACGTCCATCTCCAGCTCCTGATGCCCGCAGTCGTCGCAGTAAGAAAGGGAAAGGTTCACCCCTTCATAAAATCCCATATCCATGGCGCGCCTTACCAGCGTTTTCACGGCTTCTTTGTTGTAGTCAATGGGATATTTCACATACTGGATTTTCCCCCCGTTGCTCAGTTCCCAGAAACGGTATTCCAAATCCTGCTTCTGAATGGGGGTAATGTCCTCCGTCACATGGCAATGGAAACCGTTGCTGACATATTCCCGGTCGGACACATTTTCTACAATGCCGTATTTCTTGCGGAATTGCTTAACCTGCAGGCCGCAGAGGTTTTCTGCCGGGGTAGCATAAATGGCATAGAGGTTCCCGTCCGCCTTTTTAAATTCATTGATTTTTTCATTGATATGCTCCAGCACCTCAATGGCAAACTGGCCGTCCTCCACCAAGGATTTCCCATTGTAAAGCTGCTGCAATTCATTAAATGCAGTAATCCCAAAGGAGGCCGTAGCAGTTTTTAAAAGGGGCTTAATTTTGTCGTGGATGCCAAGGTGCCCGCCGTAAAACCCGCCTTCGCAGTAAGCAAGGGGGTTGGTGCTTGCCCGCATTTCCCCTAAATACGCATAGGTGCGGATATGGAGCTGCCGGATTAATTCAAGGTAATAGTCCAGCACCTCGTAAAAATCCCGGCTCTCCTGCCTTGATTTCGCCAAAATCATGGGAAGGTGCAGGCTGACTACCCCAATATTGAACCGGCCTACAAATACTGGACGGTCTGTCCCGTCCGCCGGGTTCATGCCGCCTTTCACATACCAGGGGGATAAAAATGCACGGCATCCCATGGGGCTGATAATTTCCCCATACTGCTTATACATGCTGGAAATATAGCCTTTCCCGGTAAGGCTCAGCCAGTCCGGGTACATGGTTTTCCGGGAACATTCAATCCCAATCTCAAACACGTCCTCCAATTCCTTTCCCGGCCCATGGAGGTTCTCGTCATAAAGGAACACCAATTTCGGGAACAGCACCGGCTTCCTGCAGCCTGCCTTCCCCTGCCCCTTCCTGCGCACTTCCAGCATGGCGGTGGAAGCCATCCTGGCAAATTTCCCCGTCCCTGTCCCAAAAGTCATGGTTATGAAGGGATAGTCCCCACGGCTGGAGGACACGGAATTAAATTTGTATTCCCACCCCTGGACGCCCTGCTCAAAATCCCGGGCAATGTCCTTCATGGTTTCTTCTTCCGCCCGTTCCTCGGAAAGCCCAAGGCTTATGTATTTTTCTTTATATTTTATGTAAGATTTTTCTGCATAGGGCTCTAAAATCTTTTCCACGCTGGGCACGGTAAACCCGCCGTACTGCTGGCTTGCTGCGCTCAGCACAATATCCCCGATAACATCAAAAGCCACGTCCAAGGTTTTTGGCTCATTGTACCACAAATTGCCCATCTCAAACCCGCCCCGCAGCACATTTTCCACGTCAAACAGGCAGCAGTTCATGGTGTCCCGCCTTGCGGACATGTCATGGACATAGAGGTATCCGTCCCGGCAGGCCTGAATCTCCTCAGTAGTCATGAAAAACTTCTGGTACAGCTCTTTATTCAATTGGTTAAAAATCAGGCTCCGCTTGGTGGATACCAATGCGCTGTCTGTGTTGGAATTTTCCTTGTCTCCAATGTACATGATGGACTGGCTCTTTTTATAGACTTCGTCCAGCATCTGCACAAAATCCTGCTTGTAGTTCCTGTAATCCCGGTAGCTTTTTGCCACCACTGGGTTTACCTTCTCCAGCGCCCCTTCCACAATATTGTGCATCTGGGCTATTTTCACTTCTGCAATGCCCATGGATTCCACTTTCTCCTCCACAAACTGGCAGATGAAATTTAATTCCTCCTCCGTAAATGTAATCAGCGCCCGGTAGGCAGATTTGTTTACGGCAACCACGACTTTCTGTACGTTGAAATCCTCCTTTGTCCCGTCTTTTTTGATGACTTTGAACGATTTATCCATAATTTCCCTCCTGCATTTTAAATAGTTAACTCTATATATCTAGTTGGTTTTTTGAATTTTTTAGCTTTTTTATACTATATATTGTGTATTGGACAATATCTTACCATGCTATGGCCCAGAAGTCAATAGCACAGTTTTTTGGAATTACCGTGGACTTTTTTCCTGCGGCATGGTACAATTATACCATCCAGAAAAGAAGGAGGTGAATGATATGACAGAAGACCAAAAGCTGGATTTTATCCTGGCTGGGCTGCAGGAGCTAAAAGGCGGAATGGCTGGTACGCAGGAGCACCTGAAAAAAATTGACATGCGCCTAGACAGAATTGAAGGGCATATGGACAGGATGGAGCAGCGCATGGACAGTTTAGAACAGCGTATGGATAACTTAGAGCAGCGTATGGATAGTCTGGAGCAGCACATGGACAGCTTGGAACAGCGTATGGATGGTTTAGAACAGCGCATGGACAGCTTGGAACAGCGTATGGATGGTTTAGAACAGCGCATGGACGGCATAGAACTACGCATGGATGGTATGGAGCAGCGCATGGATGGTATGGAGCAGCGCATGGACAGCTTGGAAAACATCGTCAGCAAGAACTATTATCTGACAGAAGAATTTTACGTTTCCCAAAAAGAAATGAATGTAGAATCCCAAGCGGAATTCCGCATCATCCATGGGACTCTGGATATGCATGCAAGGCAGATTTCCCGCAACACATCACTGCTCAGGGAATACAACCTATCCTAACTTTTCTATTTTCGTAAGTTTCCAAAACAATTTCACAAAGGGCAGGACGGTTGCCCATACTGCCCTTTACAAATGGTTATTTCACTACAGTATGCCAAAGCTGCCCTTATGCCACCTCAAACTGGGAATTATACAGCTCCGCATAAAACCCGCCCTTCGCCAGCAGCCCCTGATGGTTCCCCTGCTCTATAATGTCCCCGTCCTTCATCACCAGAATCACATCTGCATCCTTAATAGTGGAAAGCCGGTGGGCAATGACAAAGCTGGTCCTGCCTTTCATCAGGTTATTCATGGCTTTCTGGATGCGCCCCTCCGTGCGGGTGTCCACAGAGGAAGTGGCTTCATCCAAAATCATGATTGGGTTATCTGCAAGGATCGCCCTGGCAATGGTAAGGAGCTGTTTCTGCCCCTGGGACACATTGCTGGCGTCCTCATTCAGTTCCATATGGTAGCCCCCAGGCAGGGTGGAAATAAAATGGTGGGCATGGGCAGCTTTTGCAGCAGCCACCACTTCCTCGTCGGTAGCGTCCAGCCTGCCATACCGGATATTTTCCATAATTGTGCCCTGAAACAGCCATGTATCCTGCAGGACCATGCCAAAATTTTCCCGCAGCTCACTGCGGCTAAACTCCCTTAAGTCATGGCCGTCCACCTGAATGCTGCCCTTCTGCACATCATAGAACCGCAGCAGCAATTTTACCATCGTCGTTTTCCCAGCTCCGGTAGGGCCTACGATTGCCACCGTCTGCCCGGGCTCTACCTGGCAGTTAAAGTCATGGATGACAATTTTATCCGCGTCATAGCCAAACTGCACATGGGAAAAATCCACCCTGCCCTCCATGCTGGGAAGGTGAACCGGGTTTTCCGCTGCCACATCTTCCTCGTCTTCCCCAAGGAACTCAAAGACCCGCTCCGCTGCCGCTGCCGTGGACTGCAGCATATTGGAAACCTGCGCCACCTGGGCAATAGGTTGGGTGAACTGGCGGACGTACTGGATAAAGGACTGGATTTCCCCTACCTCTATGCTGCCCCGGATGGCAAGCATCCCGCCCGCCACGGCTACTGCTACGTATCCAAGGTTCCCTACAAACCCCATAATCGGCTGCATCATCCCGGACAAAAACTGGGATTTCCATGCAGACTGGTATAAGATGCCATTGGTTTCATGGAAGGTTTTTACCATATCTTCTTCCTTATTAAATGCTTTCACAATGGTATGGCCACTGAACACTTCCTCCACCTGCCCGTTGATTTCCCCAAGGTATTTCTGCTGAGCCACGAAGTATTTCTGGGAAAATTTCACCACAACCCCAATCAGGGCGGCAGACACTGGGAGGATAACCAGTGCAATCAGCGTCATTACCGGGCTGATGCTCAGCATCATTACCAGGATGCCCACCAGCGTCGCCACCGAGGTAATCAGTTGGGCCACGCTCTGGTTCAGCCCCTGCCCCAAAGTATCCACATCATTGGTAATCCGGGAGAGCACCTCCCCCACTGTCCGGGACTCAAAATATTTCATGGGCATCCGGTTAATTTTGCTGGAAATGTCTGCCCGGAACCGGAAACATATTTTCTGTGTAATCCCAGTCATAAGAAAGCTTTGGATAAAGGAGCAGGCAGCGCTGACGAGGTAGACGCTGACTAGAAACAGCAGGATTTCCCCGATTTTCCCAAAGTCAATCTCCCCATTGCCCGACACCTTTGCCACCAGGCCGTTAAAAAGCTCCGTAGTGGCCTGCCCTAGAATCTTCGGCCCTGCAATGCCAAAAACCGTTGAAGCAACTGCAAACAGCATCACCACCATAACGCCGATTTTGTAATTCCCCATATACTGTATTAATTTTTGGATGGTGCCGCGGAAGTTTTTTGCCTTTTCTCCCGGCGCCATGCCTGCGCCCGGCCCATGCCCATGGCCCATCCGCATTCTCCGCTTTGGCTCGCTCATTTTGCAGCGCCCCCTTCCTCTTTCTTAGTCCCTTCTGACGTGCCCTGCATTTCCTGCCCCATCTCTGGTTCTTCCAAGGCATTTTGCCCCGCTGCAGTTTCCTGCAGCCCCTGCCCTGCCGTTCCAGAGGTTTCCCTCAGTTCACGTTCCGATAGCTGGGATGCTGCAATTTCCTGATACGTCCCGCAGCTCCCCATCAGTTCCCGGTGGGTTCCAATCCCCACAATTTTCCCATCATCCAGCACAATAATCTGGTCTGCATGAAGGATTGTGCTGATGCGCTGGGCCACAATAATAACAGCCGCGTCCTTCGTCTTATCTGCCAGGGCTTTCCGCAAGGCCACGTCCGTCTTATAGTCCAGTGCGGAAAAGCTGTCGTCGAACAGGAATACTTTGGGGTTTTTGGCAACTGCCCTCGCAATGGAAAGCCGTTGCTTCTGCCCGCCGGACACATTAGCGCCCCCTTGGGCAATGGGGCTTGCGTACTGCTCCTCTTTTTCAAGGATAAACTCTTTGGCCTGGGCAATTTCTGCCGCTTCCTCCATAGCTTCCCCTGAAACATTTCCTGCAAATTGCAGGTTGGAGGCAATAGTGCCGGAAAAGAGCACCCCTTTCTGGGGCACATACCCAATCAGCCCCCTAAGCTCCTTCTGCCCCAGTTCCCGGATATCCACCCCGTCCATTAAAATCCTGCCCCCAGTCACGTCATAAAACCGGGGAATCAGGTTCAGGAGCGTAGACTTCCCGCACCCAGTGCTGCCGATTATGGCTGTGGTCTTTCCAGGCCCTGCCGTAAAGGAAATATTGGAAATGGCTGGTTCCCCGGCGCCCGGATAGGAAAAGGATACATTTTCAAATTCGATATTTCCCTTCCATCCTGCCTGCGGCTCCCTGGCTGGGCGTACTGGATCCAAAACCGTCCCCTTGGTGCGGATAACCTCATCAATCCGCTTGGCTGCAACCCCTGCCCGGGGCAGCATCACCGACACCATGGTAATCATCAGGAATGCCATGACAATCTGCATCGTGTACGTGATAAAGGCCATCATGTCCCCCACCTGCAGGTTCCCCAAATCCACGCCTTTGGAGCCAAACCATACAATCAGGACTGTAATGCAGTTCATAATCAGCATCATTGCCGGCATCATCATGGACATGACGCGGCTGGTAAACAGTTGGGTTTTCATCAAATCCCGGTTTGCCCCCTCAAACCGCTGCTCCTCATATGCTTCCCTTGAAAATGCACGGATTACCGGGATACCTGTGAGGATTTCCCTTGAAACTAAATTCAGCCGGTCCACCAGCGTCTGCATTTTTTTAAATTTCGGCATCGTCACGGACATCAGGACGCCTACCAGCAGGATAATGCTCCCTACGGCGACCCCGATAATCCAGCCCATCCCGGTCTTCGTGCCGATTACCTTTACAATGCCGCCAGCCCCGATAATGGGCGCATAAATTACCATGCGCAGCAAAATCACCGTCACCATCTGCACCTGCTGGATATCGTTGGTGCTCCTTGTAATCAGGGATGCGGTGGAAAACTGCTCCATTTCCCGGTTGGAAAAAGAAATTACATTCTGGAACATTTCCCCCCGCAGTTCCATGCCAAGGCGGGCAGAAAACCGGGCAGCCAAAAGCCCTACCAGGATGGAAGCCGCCATCATCACAACTGCCATGGCAAGCATTTTTGCTCCGGTACGAGCCATGTAGCGGTTCTGGTAACCGCCCAAATCCCATCCCATGGCCTCATACTCGCTGCGGACTGCAAGGCTGGCCTTCTGGGTGATCATTGCCCCGTCCCCTTCCTCCATGCCTTCCATGCCCTGCCGCTGCAGTTCTAGCATTTGCTCCCTCGTCACCTGCCCGCTTTCAAATAAAGCCCGCAGGCCTTCCCCGTCTAGCCCCATCCCTTCCATCATGGCAGACATGGTAGCAAGGGGCATCCCTACAAGCTTATCCAAAGCTTCTAATTCTTCTTCCTTCATGGAAATCCGTTCAAAATTCCCTTCTGGATTTTCAGTATAGGAATCACGCAGGACCTGCTCCCCTTCCGCATCTAAATACATGCAGAGGTTCTCTAATGTTACCATGCGCATCTCGTCTGGCGATGCATGTGCAATCCCGCCTTGCTGGATGCCAATGTCCACAATATCCGACATATATTGGGGCAGTGACAGGTCGCAATATGCCTGTGCCATCAGCAGCAGGATAATGCACAAAACGGCTGCCTTGTACCTGCCCAGATATTGAAGTATTTTTCCCATTCCCAGTCCCTCTCTTTCTGCTATGCAGTATGTTCCGCCATACTTATGGGCCTACCAAACATCTCCTATTTGATGCCCCGCTGCCTGCCGCGGCGTGTTTAACTGTCACCGTTATCCTTTCCAGGCTGCTTTGGATCCGCAGCCCAATCCGGCCTGCCGGGATTCTTCATGGCTTCTCTCTCCATGACCTCTGCCAGTTCATTGCAAAGGCTGATCAATTCCTCCACGCGGTCTTCACCCATGGACTGCAGGACCCGCTTCATAAAGCATTTCATGGAATCCTGTGTTTCCCGGCACACCTCCCTGCCCTGCTCTGTCAGGAAAACATAGGTATTCCGCCTGTCCCTGTTGTCTATTTCCCGGCCGATAAGCTCGCGTTCCTCCAGGATTTTTAACATCCGCGATGTTTGGGAGGATGCAATCCGAAGGTTCCTGGCAAGTTCCGACACATAGATTCCTGGCAGGCCTGTTTTCTGCTGATAGCCCCCAATGGCCTGCAGGGCGAAAAATTCCATTTTGGAAATTCCGGTTTCCGGCCTTATTTCAACTTTGCGGATACGCTGGAAGGCATACATAAGTTTGGTATGTATGGCTATGTTTTTCATAATTCTTTTCCCCATTTCTTTGGTGATCTGCCCCATTTTGGGCATAAGTGCAGGAAAACATATTAGTTAGCCAAATACCCCGCAGCAAGCTACGGGACATGACCCGGCTTGTTCTTTCCGCCCCAAGGGGCTGGGTATTTGCACCCGCAGGGCACTTACCCTCGCGGCATTCGCCAAATATCCGCGCAAGCGCGGCTGCTTGGCTCATTGCTCGCGGAAATAAATAGTTAATATTGTTATCTATTTACTTTTTAACATGTTAGTACTAATTTTCTTTTTTGTCAATACGGTATTTCATTTGAGTTTCCCCATTTTTTATAAAAACCGATATGATAGGGGCAAAAGGCCTTGCTGCCTATTTCAATGCTGCCGAATCTATGGTATCATATTTAGTGAATATTGCACTGCCTGAAGCGGTGCACAGTAAGAGAAAGGAGATACCGCCTATGGAACCTAATGAAGCGAAAGAATTACTGGCCTTCCATTCCTCAAGGCACAGCGATGTCCATAACCCGAAATGGGAACATGGGTTTTTAGGGAGCTTACGTCCCTTCCGCGGCGAACTGCACGAAGAAAATTTTATAGAAGTGATGGAATGCCTAAGGGCGCTGGCGGAAGAACTTTCTGCCGCAGCCATTAACCGGGAACTTGTATCAGATATTGTGGCAATCATCCATTTATCAAGGGTTTGGGCAGCCCCCGACGGAATGTTAGGGAGCAACTGCCTGCTGACGGAGGAGCAAACCAAGCTTCTGCTGGCATGGGCTGATATCATAGAAACCTGTTTTGTATACCTGTTGGATGAGATGGAAGAAGAAGCGTTTTCAGAGTATGAAGCGTATCTGGACGGAGAATATTTTTAAGGCCGCAAGTTGGGGCAACGGTTCATTTCTTATCCTGCCCCAGAGAACTGAGAGCGCTCACACGAAGGGTATCATATCATTAAGGTGTTGGCATTGGATGGAAAAAACCACTGCCGGATTGATTTCCCGTCTGGAGCAAAAAGGCCTGGTGGCTGTTTCGGGGGATAAAGAGGATAAGCGGATCAAATATGTTGGGATTACCGCCCTTGGGGAAACATTCTGCAAACAGGCGGAACAGGATATGGAATATATGGAAACACAACTTTTGGGAGATCTTTCCCCAGAGGTACAGACACTATTACTCCGGCGGTTAAATATCGACGTTTTTACTTGCCTAAATTTCCATTTGCCGCGTTGTCATCCGTTGACGCAGCCCCGCTATGCCGCCTTCCCCCGCCTTTCCAGTAAAATTTGCCTAACGCAAACTCCGCTGGCATCTCAGTTCCAGCCTAGAGCATGTCTGAAAATTCATTCCTACAATTTTCCGCCCCACTTTACACCGGATTATATGCTGCATTTCGTCAATGTAGCCCACTACACCTCCCAAATCCAGCATAAAATCTGATGCAAATTGGGACGGAATCTTGCAGAAAGCAATTTTCAGACACGCTCTAGCCCTTTAATCAAAATCAAACTTCCCAAACCTCTGGTACATTGCCCCATATTTCACCCGTACCATCTCATTCCCTTTGAGCACATCCGCTTCCTTCCCTGTAAACTGGCAGCGCAGGCAGTAATACTCCTCTTTTTCTTTATCATAAAACATATCAATATCCAAATCCCTCATAAAACATGCAGGGCACCTATAATTTAATCTGCCTTTTCCAGCTTGAGCCATGTGGCAAACACCTCCTTATCTGATACTTGCTTTTTATATCCCAGCGTAAACATTGGGGAAAATGCATAGCCCTCCCGGACATACCCCTCTGCGCCATGGGATGCCCCCATGGAAACCTTTGTTTCAATGGCGGGGATTACCGCTGACACTTCTTTTGCCCCTGCAAGGCTCTCCTCCCTGCACTGGTAATTGTACACAAGCTCCTTGGGCTCACTGCCCTCACAGCGCAGCACAATCCCATTCATATCCTCCGGGTACTCCGTGGTCCCATAGCAAGCTACCATGTATTCATTGATTTCCACCGTTGCATCTGGGCGGCTCATTTCCAAAATCTCCCGCTCAATATGGATGGTCCCTTCCCCTTCTGGGAACTGCAGCCTAGTCTGTAATTTCACGGTCAAATCATAGAACTCAATTTCCACTGGGTCTAGGGTCAGGATGCGGGTATTCCCTTCCTGTGAGAAATGGGCTTTTGTGCGGCATAAGCATAAATCCACTTCTTCCCCTTGATAGCACAGCTTCGCGCTGCGGATGGTCCCCTCCCCGGCATAATGGGTGAAATAGCCGGCGCGGTATTTTTCCTGGATTAAGAAGGGGTAAGAAGCATCCTGCACATGCTTTGTCCCAATTCCCACTTCCCATTTCAGCTTTGCCGCATACGGGCGCAGATCAAAGATTGCCCCGCCCTGGTCCATATTTACCCCTGCCCGCATATAGGGATCCGTGTACCAAAAGAGCTGCTTGTCTGAACCATACAGGATATCCCTCCACAGGGCGCACTCCGGCTCGGTATAAGATTTCTTCTTCCGGTAGTAGTCTGCAAATTCAGACATAGTCATGTCAATCAGCTTACCCTCTTTTTTCAGGTCGCCGTAATACTTGCAGCCTTCAGAATAAGATTTCAAGAGAAGCTCATAGGGGGCTTCCCAGCGGCCCATTTTGTTCATCCAGCCCGGCCCTACAAACATCATATTGTAGGCATAGCCATTGTTGTATTTTTCCTGCGCACGGTATTGGTCAATCAGGTTATAAAGATATGGGAATTCCCATGTCTTGGAATCGTAAATCATGCCCCGGAGCACATTCTGTGGATGGGTCCCAAAGTTGGAGCCGTTGCCGTCATAGCAGGCCAGCAGGTCGCGGGAAAGGTGGGGAATCGCCACAATCCCGCTGTCCTCTGCCTCATTTGCCGCAGGCGCATGGGTATTCTGCTTGGAGGGAATCCAAGGCGCCCATGGGCCTCCGTCAAACAGCGTGTACCAGGAATTGTTGCAGGTGTGGTAAGCCTTCGGCCCTTCTTCCCAGCAGGTGGCTATGGCGCATTTCACCATGGGGTATTTTTCCTTAATATAATTCGTCAGCTCTGCATCCATGTAATAGGAGCCGGTGGATTCCGGATAGAAGCCGAACCGCTCATAAAACTTGCCAAACACGTCGTCCACAATGGCCTTTTTGTCTTCCATGGAAAACATCCAAATGCAGAAATCCTTGGTCTTATATTTTTCCCGGAACTGCTCGCAGGGAAGTCCCAGCAATGACAACGCTATCTCATCCCCATATGTTTCATGGTCGTCCTTTGCAATCTGCACGGCCTCATCGTTAAAGAGGGACGCATATGTCATATGGATAGTGACTTTCAGGCCGTTTTCATGGGCAAGCCTCTGCTGGGTCTTGAAAATATCAAGGGATTCTGTCAGCAGCTTTTTATCGCCGATATCCTCCTCTTTCCCATGGCCAGTCACAGTAGCGGAATACTCCGGCACCATTTCAGGCCTGTGGATGACATTCAAAATAAATTCACTCATGTTCCAAAACTCCTTTCCTAGAAAAATTTCTTAAAATTGGGTATAAAAATCCAGCATCCCAGCACAATACTGTGAAGGATGCCGGACTGAATAATAACATTTCTAAAATTATGGCGTTAGCGGCCAAACCGCCTTATGCCATATCTTTTTATTTTACTGCGCCAGTAATACCTTCTGCAAACTGTTTCTGCAATACGAAGAAAATAACCATCGTAGGAACGGAGCAGAACAATACCCCAAGCATCAGTACGCCGTAATCCGTGGTATACCCAGAAGCAAGGTTTGCAATCAGCATAGGCATAGTCTGGGCCTTTGGATCCGTCATAGTTACCTTTGGCCACAGGTATGCATTCCAAGCGTTCATAAATGTGATAACTGCTGCTGCCGCATAGGTAGATTTCATCATAGGCATATACATACGGAAGAAAATCTGGAATTCTGTCAGGCCGTCAATCCTTGCCGCCTCCATTACGTCTATGGGGAAGTTCCTTGAATTCTGGCGGAACATCATAATCAGGAACGGAGTGGAAATTGCCGGGAGGATAAACGCCCAGACAGTGTTTAACAGCTTCATCGTTGAAATCATTTTAAACAGGGGAATCATCGTAGCAACCCCGGGAATCATCATGGCAAGAAGCAGGATAGCAAATACCATATCCTTCTTCTTATCATGGTACAATTCAAACCCATAGCCTGCCAGCGAACAAATCAGCAAAGCTAAGATAGTCTGTACAAGTGCATATAGAAAAGAATTTCCCATAGCTCCCCACAGGCTTTGGTTCCCTGCCGTCAAGTTCTTGAAATTTTCAAGCAGATAACCCCCCGGCAGGATACGCCCCTGCGCAACATCAAAGGATGTATTCGTTGCTGCGGAAATCATCCAATAAAAGGGGAATACGGAAATAAATGCCACAATCCCTAGGAAAATATAAGTTGGGATTAACCGCCGCTGGATCATGCTTCTGTTCTTTTTCTCAGTCACGCGTATCACCTACTTTCATATTGATTAAGGCCAAGATGCCCACCATGATGAATACGAAAAATGCCATTGCAGTTGCATACCCAAAGTTTGCAACGCCCGTTCCGAAGGTGTTGTTATAAATGTAGTGGGACATGGTAATCGTGGAGTTTGCAGGCCCTCCGTTGGTTAAGTTCACAGACTCATCGAAGAGCTGTAAGGTACCGTTGATTGACATGATGAATGTCATGATAATCGTCGGCTTCAGGAGGGGGACAGTAATGTTCCAGAAGGTTTTCCAGCCATTTGCCCCGTCAATCTTGGCAGCTTCATATACGGAATATTCAATGTTCTGGAGACCTGCCAGATAGAACACCATGTTATAGCCGGTCCATCTCCAAATCAATGCAAGGATAATGACAATCTTTGCACTGGTGGAATTGCCTAAGAAATTATAATTCTCGGATAAAATGCCAAGGTTTACAAGGATTGCGTTCACCAGTCCTTCAGTGGCAAATAATGACTTGAAAATCAGGGAATAAGAAACCAGCGCAGTTGCGCATGGAAGGAATACGCAGGTACGGAAAAACCCTTTCAGCCGTAAATCTTTATTGTTCAAGAGCTGTGCCAAGAGAATTGCTAATATCAGCATGATTGGCACTTGAATTGCCAAATACAGGAATGTATTCCCTACTGAACGCATAAAAAGCTTATCCGCAAACATTCTGGTATAGTTATAAGTCACCGGGCTTGCCCACTCCATATTTGCACTGGAGCCAGTCTTCAATGAAGTGATAAATGCACTAATCATTGGCCAGAAGCTCATCACCGCAATCATCAGGGTTGCAGGAGCCAAGAATATCCACCCGGCCCTTGACTGCTTCTGAAGCAGATTCGCCCCCTTTTTCTTTTCCATCTGGAATCCTCCTTTCACGGGAAATCCCTGCTGCACACCATAGCGCGCCTGCTTTGGCGTTGCTGGCTGCGGGATTTCAAATAAGGCGGGGAAAACGGCAGACCGCCTTCCCCGTCCTCTTTTTTTGCTTTATTATTTTTCCATTAATTTCCCATCTCAAAATTCAATTGGTCTTCTGCGTTTTTCAGCTCCTCGTCAATATCCCCGCCGTTCACGATATTGATGATAGCTGCGCCAAGTTTCTCACGGCAGGTATAGTGGTATGGGCTCTGCTCAATAGTCTTTACATGGGAACCCATTTCAGAAATCTGTGCGTAAATCGGGGTGTTGTTGAAAAATTCCACGCCCTCATTGTAAACCTCAGACTTACCAGCCGGGATATATGTAGAAACAACGCCGCCGTCTTTCAGGGCTTTGTCATAAGTTACTGTGCTCTTTCCAAAGGTATATGCAAGGAAATCTTTTGCAAGGTCTGTCTTCTTGCAGTTTGCCGTAATATAAAGGGAGGAACCGCCGTTGGACGCATACCCTTCCCCGCCTTTTAAGGTAGGCATCGTAGTGATTTCCCATTTTCCGCTGTTGGCTTCTACCTTCTGGATTGTGGGGATAATCCAGTTCCCGTTGATTACGCCTGCAACCTGATCCCCTTGGATAGCGGAATCGGTATAGTCAGACCAGCTATTCGGAAGGAGAAGTACCCCTTCTTTCGTCATGTCCACAATAATCTGTACTATCTGTTTCAGCGTGTCGTTGCCCGTAATGTTGGGTTTTCCATCTTTAAACTGGGAAACGCCCTCTGCCTGGAGCATCATGTAAACCAGGTCATTCCCATCGCTGTTCATGCACAAAAGCGCTTTTCCAGTCTTCTCTTTTACTGCCTTTCCTACTTCAATGAACTTCTCCCATGTAATTCCCTTCATATCATCAATGGAATACCCAGCTTCTTCCAGAAGGTCTACACGGTAAGCTGATATTACTGTGCCGCCGTCCAGCGGTACTCCATAATGCTTGCCTTCAATGGTGGAATAGTCAATTTTCTCTGCATAGAAATCATCCCAATTAATGTCAATGTCATTCACATCCTGCCATGCATCTGGGTAATCCCTCACATACTGCTGGATCCAGTGGTCTTGGAACAGGACCATGTCCGGCAGCGTGTCATAATTCCCAGAGGAAGCGGCTGTTGTAACCAGGGTTTCAATATCCTTTGAACCGGACTGCTCTTTGATCTCAAGCTTAAAGTCTTTGTTCACATTCTCCTGATAATCAGCTTCCGCTGCCTTAAGGGCTGGGATATTGAAGGCTGGGTCCCATGCAGCTACGGTCAAAGTATTATCATCGCTTGAGCCTCCGCCTGCATTTTCATCTGTCCCTTCTGTCTGGGCGCTCCCACCGTCACCAGAATCGCCGGAACCGCCATTTGCGTTCCCGCCGCCACCGCCACATGCAGCCAATGAAAGAACCATAGCACCTGCTAACAGCATTGAAATAAGTTTCTTTTTCATTCTTCATGTCCTCCTTTTTTTCTCCGGCTCTTTAGAAAGCATTATTGTGCACTTTGTATAGTTTTTTCCCTTTCTATTGCCGAATTTATGTATGATTATACTTATTTCTCCGCTGAATTGTGTGCATATTCAATCAAAAAACATGCATATTCAATCAATTTTCAATATTATGCACAAATATTATCAATAGATCCCACCATATGGGAACCCATGGGAAAACGCCCCAGAACAGGGGAACAATGGCAGGTTTCCGGAAAAACAGAAAAAAGCGCAACCCCTCGATTTTAAAGGGATTGCGCCGCTTCGCCTTTCCACAGGCACACGTAGCCTTTCTTTTTCCTGCCTGCGTTTTTATTCCATAAAAAACAGGCATTTTCAATCATTTTCCATAATCCTGCATAAAAACCTTTTGGGGATTCCTCTGCTTCATAGCACGGAGCATTTCTTCCGGAAGGTCCAGCAGCAGTTTTATTTTTTTCTGGTTTTCCAGAATCACCATGGTATAGTATGGGATGTCCGGCTCATAAGAAGTGTAGTCATATTTCGGCAGCCGCTGGGTGCCGCCCTTTACACGGTATTTTGCCACCGTCCCATGCCAGTGTGGAGCTACCGCCTCAAGATCCTTCAAATCCAGCTCATGCACTTCCTTCCGGCGGCGCTTGGCATGGATGACCGTCACCGTAAACCTGTCCCCTTCCATCACGTATTCATAATCCTTCACGGCATAAAATTCAAACAGGAAATACATGCCTGCCATAAGGAACGCCAGCAGCATCATGCCCCGGTCCAACGCTATGCCTGCCAGCAAAAACAGCACGGCCAGCACGGCCATCGCAAGCTTCAACGCCTTTGTGGAAGCCTTCACCCTCCGGTGGACTTCCTTTACCATTTTGTAATCCATCCATTACCATCCTTTCAGTGTGCTAATCCTAAAGTCCAGCATCCGCCCTGCATAATTATCCGGTGACTTTTTCCACTGGTAAGGCGTAATTCCCATCATACGCTTAAAATTTCGGTTGAAGGTGGAAACATTTGTATACCCTACCCGGTATGCAACTTCCTCCATGGAGATATGGCTTTTTAAAAGCAGCTTGCCAGCCTCCCGGATACGGACGACATTGATAAGGTCGTTTGGTGGCATGTTCATACATTCCTGGAAGATCCGCCGGAAATGGCTTTCGCTCATGTTGCATGCCCTCGCCAGGTCCCGGACCCTGATTTCCTCATGGTAGTGGTCCTTGGCATAGGCCAGCGCCGGAGCAATCTGGAAGTTCCTTGGGCTTTTCCTCGGCAGTTCTTCCTGCACGTTGTGGATCCTTAAAAGCTCCACCGTAAAGGACTGCAAAAGCCCTCGCAGCTTTTCCCGGTACATATAAGCCCTCTTATCGCACTCATCCCTGATTTCCAGAATCGTGCTGCTGATTTTCCTATGCTCGTCCTGCTGGAAAAATAATGCAGACCCATTCAGCGCGCCGGTAATAGATTCCGTATCCAACTTACTGCAAGAAAGATTTTTCATATCCTGCAGCACACTGTCCATGTCGAAATACATCCATTCCCAAAATGCGGTTTCCCCTGGCTCTGTTTCATTGTGGTGAGGGTAATTGGGAGGTATGATGCTGATTACCCCCCCCCCGGAAAATATTTACATTGTCGCGCAAGGTGCTCTTCCCATACCCTTCGTAGCAAATGCCTATCTCCATGTAATTGTGGAAATGCAGGTCGCTGATGCCCTCCCCATAAGGACGTCTCCAGCTTTCCCCCAAAAGGGCAAGCACCTGCTCATTGGCGCACATTTCATAATACCGGAACTGAAGCCGCGGTTTTTTCTTTGGCATACCCCACCCCTCCGTTTTTTTCCTGCAGCCCCCGGTACTCGGAAGGCGTGCAGCATTTGTACTTTTTAAATACTTTCGAAAAATAAAGGTTATCCTCAAACCCCACCGAATGGGCAATGCTCCCCACTGGAAGGTCCGCCCGGTTCAGTAACTGGCAAGCCTGCCGGATCCGGTACTCCAGCAGGTACTCCTTGGGGGACTGGTGCATGGCTCCCTGGAACAGCCGGAACAGATAACTCCTGCTGACGCCGATATAGCATGCCACATCCTCCACGGTAATGGGATAGGAATACTGCTCCGCAATATACTGCTTGGCCCGCTCTACATAAGCCGCCTGCAGGTCGGCGGGCTTCTTCCCTCCCCTGGAATGTTTCATCAAAAACCCCATCAGGGTATACAAGGCGCCCGTCATGGACACCGCGTCCTGAAAGGCATTGCCGTTGGCGCCGTAAATGGCCTGCAGCCGTTCAACCAGCCCATCGCTGATATCTGACTGGCACAGTACCGGGCGCTCCATGGAAAAATCTGTGTTCGCAATCATGGCGTAAGCGTCATTGCCTGCAAAGCCCACCCATGCATATTCCCATGGGTCCTCCTCGTCCGCCCGGTAGCTGGATTCCACCTGGGGGAACAGCAGGAAGGTGTCCCCGGCCTCCAAATGGTATTCCCGGCCTTCCATCCGGTAGCAGCCCCGGCCGCAGATGATATGGTGGATTAAGTAATGGTCCCGCACCCCGGGGCCCCATTGGTAGCCCGGATGGCATCTTTCATAGCCTGCGTTGTATACGGACAGGGAATTAAGCTTCTTGTCTGCCGCATAGTAGGCATACCGGTATGTATCTGGCATTTGCTTCCCCTCCTTTCCCTGTGTTTTTTCCTCAGCAGATTAGGGTATCAAAAAGGTGCGCTGCACCAAAGGCGCTTTTGGCACCCTAGAGCGTGTCTGAAAATTCATTCCCGCCATCTGCATCCCCTAATTTGCGGCATATTTCTGCCAAATTCAGTCAACGTAGCCCGCTACGCCTCCTTCATTTGGCAAAAATCTCCCACAAATTGTAGAAAACATCTGTCAGAAAGCAATTTTCAGACACGCTCTAATCCCCAATACGAAAGCAGTATAATCCAAAAAATCAGATTATGCAACATTTTTCCATATTTTTGTCCCTATTTTTTTATTGATAATTTTGTGGAAGGAACCCATAATGGAACTATCATGATAACAGAAATAAATGGGGGATGGGCTGTGGAGCTGGCTGCAGCCTGGCCCCAGCAGGAGGTTTGCCATGTTTGATTACAGTAAAATAAAAGACACCTTATTTTTCAAGGACAACGTGCTGCCGGCACGTTCCGACCATGCATATTTTCCGGATGAGGAGAGCCTGCGGGCCGGGAAAAGCCCTTTTTTCTGCTCTTTGGACGGCATCTGGAAATTTTCTTATGGGAGAAACCTGTCAGAAGCCCCCAAGGGGTTTGAAAGTCTGGATTACGATTGCAGGGACTGGGGCGACATCCGGGTGCCTGCCCATATCCAGATGGAAGGGTACGACGTCCCTGCCTATGTCAACACCCAATACCCATGGGACGGGCGGGAAGAAATTTGGGACGGGGAAGTCCCTTCCAGCTTTAACCCTACTGCAAGCTATGTAAAATATTTCCATGTGCCAGAACAAATGCAGGGACAGCCCCTCTACATTTCCTTCCAGGGAGTGGAAAGCGGCATGGCCCTGTGGCTCAACGGGCAGTATGTGGGCTACAGCGAAGACAGCTTTACCCCTTCCGACTTTGAGCTGACCCCATTCCTTTTGGAAGGTGAAAACAAGCTGGCCCTGCAGGTATATAAGTGGACCAGCGGAAGCTGGGCGGAGGACCAGGACTTTTACCGTTTTTCCGGGATTTTCCGGGATGTATACCTGTATACAAAGCCAGCGGTGCATATCGAAGACCTGAACGTGCAGACACTTTTGGACAGTACTTATACCAATGCGGAATTAAAGCTTGAGGTGAAATCACAGGGCAGCGGGACGGTCCAGATGTCGCTGTCTGAAATGCCCCTGTACCAGTTCCCGGGGAGCGCCATTACTAACCTGGAAGAACTGCCAAACCGTGAAGTGGCAAGCGCATCCTTCCCCCTTTCCGGCGGCAGGGGACAGCTTACCCTCCCTGTCGGGAATGTCAGGCTGTGGAGCGCAGAGGAGCCCAACTTATATGAACTGCTCCTTACCGTTACGGATGAAAACGGGGCTGTCACAGAAACCATTGCCCAGGGGGTAGGGTTCCGCCAATTTGAGATGAAAAACGGGCTGATGTGCCTGAACGGGCAGCGGATTGTCTTTAAGGGCACCAACCGCCATGAATTCAGTTCTGCCACAGGGCGGGTTCCCCAGCCGGAGGAGCTGCTCCTTGACATTGTTACCATGAAGCAGAACAACATCAACGCCATCCGCACCTGCCATTACCCGGACGATTCCCCCCTGTATGGCCTTTGCGACGTTTACGGCCTTTACCTGATTGACGAAGCCAATATGGAAACCCACGGCTCCTGGGACGCAGCGTCACGCACCGGCGATTTCAGCCTTGTCATCCCCGACGGCAAGCCCCAATGGGAACCCGTACTGTTAGACCGGGTAAATTCCATGTACCAGCGGGACAAAAACCACCCCTCCATCCTGATCTGGTCCTGTGGGAATGAATCCTACGGCGGGCTGGTAATCAAGAAAATGGCGGACAGGTTCCGGGAACTGGACAGTACCCGCTTAGTGCACTATGAAGGCATTTTCCATGACCGCCGCTACAATGATACCAGCGACATGGAGAGCCAGATGTACACCCCGGTTTCCGGTATTCAGGAGTTCCTCTCCCAGCACCGGGACAAGCCTTTTATCTGCTGCGAATACACCCACGCCATGGGAAATTCCTGCGGCGCCATGCACAAATATACCGACCTGTCCGATACCGAACCCCTCTACCAGGGCGGCTTCATCTGGGACTATGCGGACCAGACCATTACGAAAAAAGACCGCTATGGGAAAGAATTCCAAGCCTACGGCGGCGATTTCGGGGAACGCCCCACCGACTATAATTTCAGTGCAAACGGGATTGTATACGGCGGGAACCACGCCCCATCCCCCAAAATGCAGGAGGTTAAATTCAATTACCAGAACATAACGGCCAGCGTCAGCAGGGACAAGGTACTGGTACAGAATAAAAACTTATTTACCAATACTGACAAATTCCAGTGCATTGCCACCCTTGCCAAAAATGGCGCCCTTATAAAGCAGGCGTCCCTTGCCACTGCCGTCCCGCCGCTGTCCGGGCAGGAATATGCGCTTCCCTTCCCTGCGCCCAGCCAGCCTGGGGAATATGCCGTAACTGTATCCTTCCGCCTGAAAGAAGATACCCTCTGGGCAAAGGCAGGCCATGAAGTGGCTTTTGGGCAGCATGTTTATGCAGTTGGCGGAAAAGAAGCTTCCCCGGCAGGCACAGGCATTGGCAGGGCTGGCGGATCTGCCCCTGCGGCTTCCGCAGCCGGGACAGCCCTTTGCTGCAAAAAGCCCCTCCAGGTAATCCGGGGGAAAGTAAACATTGGGGTAAAAGGCGAGCATTTTGACGCATTGTTTTCTTATTTAGCCGGCGGGCTGGTTTCCTACCGCTATGGCGGAAGGGAACTGATTGAGGGAATCCCAAAACCCAATTTCTGGCGGGCCCCGGTGGACAATGACGAAGGGAACGGGATGGCTATGGTTTACGGCCAGTGGAAACTGGCAAGCCTGTACCTGTCCCATAAAGGGTTCCCAGGTTCCGGGTCCGGCTATGCATTTGCAGCCAAAGACCCTGTGCTGGAAGTCAAAGAGCACAGCGTTTCCATCACTTACAGCTATGCCCTGCCCACCTCCCCTGCCGCAGAATGCCAAACCACTTATACCGTGTACGGGGACGGCACCATTGAAACAACGCTGGCATACGATCCAGTCCCTGGGCTGCCGCCCATGCCGGAATTTGGCATGATGATGAAAATCAATGCAGACTACAGCCACCTGGAATGGTACGGCTTAGGCCCTGCGGAAACCTATGCAGACCGCTGCAGGGGCGCAAAGCTCGGCATTTACCGGAACCTTGTCCATGAAAATGTGGCAGATTACATTGTGCCCCAGGAAACCGGCAATAAGGCAGGGGTCCGCTGGGCGAAAGTCACCGACCGGAAAGGCCGCGGGCTCCTCTTTGAAGGGGATAAAATGTATTTCTCCGCACTGCCCTGGACGCCCCATGAAATGGAAAATGCACGGCATCCCTACGAACTTCCGCAGGTACACTACACCGTTATCCGCGCTGCGCTGATGCAGATGGGGATTGCCGGGGACGATAGCTGGGGCGCGCCGACGCATCCAGAATATCTGCTTAGCGCCGATAAGCGGATAGAATTCACCTTCCGGTTCCGGGGGATTTAACCCTGCTTTGCGCGCCGGAGCGCGGCTGCGGCAGCAGCTATTTTCCCTTGCGCATAGTGCGCATCCTTGCGGAGCATATTGTTTTATAGGACGCAATTTCCTATAAAGTAAGAAAAAAGGGGCTGCCGTACTAATTGCTTAGTGCGACAGCCCCACTATAGTTGGGCAGACCCATGCCATATGGCTTCTGGCATACATGGTTTCCCTATATCAAATCAGCCAATTACACTTTAACAGAAATGATTTGTTCCATCCGCTGCACCCTCCCAAGCTTCTCTGCATGGCAGGATGCATAGTCGTCGCTGTTCGTCAGCAATACCGCGGAAACTGTGCTGTAACCAGCTTTTTTTATTTTATCTATATCAAATTCCATAAGCCTCTCCCCGGCCTTGACCTTCTGGCCTTCTGTTACAAAAAGCGTAAATCCGTCGCCGTTCATCTTCACGGTATCAACTCCCACATGGATTAGGACTTCCATCCCGCCCGGGCCGCTGATGCCGATGGCATGGCGTGTTTCTGTCAAGGAAGAAACCTCCCCGTCAAAGGGCGCCGTAACCTCCCCAATTTCCGGCTCAATGCCAATGCCGTCCCCTAAAACCCCAGATGCAAAAGTTTCGTCTGGAATTTCCTCCCTTGGGATGGCTTTCCCCTGGATGGGGGCATAAAGGACCAGCTCCCCATTTGCTGCCGCACCCTGTTCCTGCACGGATGCTGTCCCGGCGCCGCCTTCCTGCACGGGCGCAGCACCTTGTTCCTTTTTCTGGGCTTGCGGTTCTTCATCTTTATATCCGAACACCCATGTCAGGGCAAAGGAAACCCCAATGGAAATTGCCATCATAAGGATATACTGGGTCGGCATATTCAAGCAGAGCAATACGCCAAACAGCCCCGTTACCCCTGTCCCGCTGGCTCCTAACTGCATAATGGACGCAAACAGCGCGCCGCATGCGCCCCCGGCACAGCCGCAGATAAAGGGCTTAAAATAACGCATGTTCACACCGAAAATTGCCGGTTCCGTAATGCCCATAAACGCACTGAATGCAGAGGGAAGCGCCATGGACTTTGTCCTTGCATTTTTCGTTTTCAAAGCCACTGCCAGGGTTGCCGCGCCTTGGGCTAAGTTCGCCGCAGACGCCAGCGGCAGCCAATATGTAACGCCATACTGGGCAAGCTGCCCAACGTCAATAATTGTATACATGTGGTGCACGCCTGCCACAACCGTCGGCGCATATAACGCCCCCATAACAAAGCTGCCAATCCCAAGGGGAAGGGCAATCAGCCACTGGATGCCGCTGATAATCCCGTTTTCAATTACCACAAAAACCGGCCCTATCACAGAATATGTCAGATAGCCTGTGGCAAATACGCTGACTAAAGGCGTCACAAATAAGTCGAACATTTCCGGCACAATCTTGTGCAGCTTCTTTTCAATGAAACACATCACCCAGACTGCAATAATTACGGGGATAACATGCCCCTGATAACCAATCAGGTCTATCTTATACAGCCCAAACCATACGCTCTGCTGGACCTGTACCCCTTCCGTTGCAACTGTCCATGCATTCTGCAAATCCGGATGTATCATCAGCATCCCGATAACCGCCCCCAAATAGGGGTTCCCGCCAAATGCTTTCGCCGCGCTGGTGGCAATAAGGATTGGTAAAAATACATACGCCACATTGCTGAACAATTTTGCAAACACAAACAGGGAGCTTTCCGTATTCAGTGACACAAACCCATTGCTGACCATAAAGTTCAGCGCTTCCATAATCCCCATCAGGAACCCGCTGGCCACAATTGCCGGGATAATGGGCACAAAAATGTCCCCCAGCGTCTTAATGGCCCGTTTGAAAATATTCTGCTGGGCTGCCGCCGCCTGCTTTACCTCCGCCTTTGTAGCCGCTGACAGTCCTGACACCTGCAGGAACTCATCGTAGACCTTATTTACAGTCCCTGTCCCAAGGATAATCTGGAGCTGCCCGGATGCAAAAAACACACCCTTCACGCCCTCGATTTCCTCCACTGCCTTGCTGTCGCATTTCGCATTGTCCCCAATCACAAGGCGCAGGCGCGTTGCGCAATGTGCAGCGGAAACCAGGTTTTCTTTTTTCCCTACTTTTTCATAGATTTGTTCCGCAACCTTCCTGTAATCCATATCTTCCTCTCTTTCTGTGCCTTTGGCACGATTTTATATTTGGCTGAAACCTCCGTAACCCAGAATGGATTGTCTGGCAATCAGAATCCCCTTTCTAAAATGCCACCTTCATCCCGTCGAAAGCTGCCTTCATCCCATGGGTTTCTGCAAATTCCTCTAGCTGCTGATGGGTCATTTCCCCGTTATGGGAAAAATGATTGATTACTTTTACCGTATCTTCCTGGAGGCATCCCTGCGCCTCAAGCAGCTTTACAAACGCAATCCCGTCCGGCAGCCCCATATGGTAGCCATCTGTCTGCTTTTTGCCCATGGTAGCATCCAAGGACACTAAGCCATATTTGTGGCTGAAGATGCAGTCCCATGCCTCCCTGCTTAACGCCATGCCTGTATCATGCCCATACAGTATGCATTTCCCATCTTTCTCTATGATGTAAATAAAGCATTGTTCCCGCTTGTCATGGTCTGCCGGGACCGGGATAATGTGGTAGCCATCCGCCATAAAATCCCCAAAGGGCTTAAGGCGGACAAACTTCACTGCCTCATCCAAAGGGTGCACCCGGAACCGGTCAATCAGCACCGCCCCATAAAACGCTTCCTCCACTGCTTCATTGCCGTACACATGCAGCATCCCTTCCGCATGGTGCCCAAAATGCTCATGCCGGTGGATTAACTCAACCGGGAAAAAATGGTCCATATGGGAATGGGTTACCAGCAAATGCTTTATTTTCCCAAGCTGCAGGGAATAGCCCAGGGCATGGGCATACGTATCCGGCGGGAAATCAATTAAAATTTTCCCATCCACCAAAGACTGGGTCCGGGTGCGCAGCTCCTTCCCGCCTGTTTCCCTTGCATGGCGGCAAATCCTGCAGTCGCAGAACAAGGCCGGCCATCCTTCTGCGGCAGCGGTCCCTAAATACTGTAGTTCCATGAAATCTCCTCCTTTTTTTCTATATGCAAATATCATATTTCCTAACATCTATGCAGGCTTCGCCGTCCGTATCGAACACAATCCCGTCCGCCTCCATTGGTGTGGGGAACAAGGACGTCATCACCCGTTCCCCGTCATTGACAAATACCTCCGCCGAATATTGGTCCAGCAGAATCCGCAGCTTCAATACCTCACGGCCTTCCAGCAGAAGTGGCCGTGTTTCCATCTTCCTGCGGCACACCACATCCCGCACCAGCCCGGAATGGGTCCTGTCTATCGTTAAGCAATTCCGCTGGCGGTTGTATTGGAGCAGCATTTCATATTCTTCATTTTTGGCAAAACGGATGGCAAAATGGTGGAAGGCAAATTCCGTAATTTCCACCTGCAGGTCAATTACCCTGCCGCTGATCCCCGGAAAAGAAACCGTCCCGTTTATCTTTTCCCCGGTATATTCCACCAAATTCTTCCGGTATCCCTCAAGTTCCCGCACGGGGTTCTGGTAAACCCTCCCATCCCGCATGGAGAGCTCCCTGGGTATCGTCATCATTCCGGACCATTTCAGCAAGCCTCCCATAAATTTGGCGTCCCATGACTGCATCCATCCTACCATAATCCGCCGCCCGTCTGGAGCCATGACGGTCTGGGGCGCATAAAAATCCAGGCCATAGTCTGCCGCCCTTGCTCCCTCCCGCTGGAATTTATAAGTGCTTTCCTCATAATGCCCGGACAGGAACACCGAATTATTGCCATTATGGAATTCATAGCCCTGTGCCCGCATATCCTGCGGGGAAACCAGCAATACATGCTTTTCCCCCAATGGGAAGAAATCGGGGCATTCCCACATCTTCCCATATTCCCCCATGCTCTGGTCCAGTATGCATAAGAACTCCCACTGCTTTAAGTCGTCAGACCGATAGAGAAGCGCCTGCCCGTCCCCATCTGCGGTGCGGTTCCCCACCGCCATATAGTACTTCTCCCCCTCCTTCCAGACCTTCGGGTCACGGAAGTCTTCCTGGCTGCACCCTTCCGGGAGGCCCTGCCCGTCCAGCACAGGGTTCCCTACGTATTTCTCATAATCCACGCCATTCCCTTTGGCGATGCACTGCACCTGACGGTAGTCATGGGTCCCATCCTTAAGGTACCGATCTATTACCCCTGTATACACCAGCACATGTTCCCCGTCCGCTTCCAATGCACTCCCTGAATAGCATCCCCCGGCATCGTACTCCTGGTCCGGCGCCAAGGCCAGCGGCAAATACTCCCACCGTATGAAATCCCTGCTTTTACAGTGCCCCCAATGCATAGGCCCCCATGCATTGCTAAATGGGTGGTACTGGAAAAACAAATGGTACTCCCCTTCATAATAAGAAAAGCCATTGGGGTCATTCATCCAGCCAACCGGGGACGACACATGGTACCGGGGCCTGCTGTCTTCCGGCACGCCTGCCATGCCCTTTTCCTCAATCTTACGCGCCTGTGCCAACTGGCCCCCTCCTATTCCTTCCATGCTCTGTCCGCTCCTTTCCCTACGTTCCCCATTTTTGTGTAATCGGTTTCGTTATTGGTTACTTAACTAGTTAAGTAACCGGTTATTTTATGGTGCTATCTTACCATGCTTCCCAACTTCTGTCAATAGGTTTTTCCAAAAAAGTTACCGGTTACATAACTGGTCCTTGATTCCCTTATGGATTCTTGTTATACTAATTAGAGCGTGTCTGAAAATTGCTTTCTGCAAGATTTTGTCCCAGTTTGCATCAGGTTTTATGCTGGATTTGGGAGGTGTAGTGGGCTACATTGACGAAATTCAGCATAAAATCCGGTGTAAACTGGGGCGAAAGATTGTGGGAATGAATTTTCAAACACGCTCTAAGGCGACAGGAGGTATTTTTTATGGAAAAGAAAAAAATAACATTTGCTGATATTGCGAAATATACGAATTTTTCAAAAACAACAATTTCCCGGTATTTCAACGACCCGGATTCCCTTACCATAGAGAACCAGGAAACCATTGCAAAAGCCCTGAAAGACCTGGACTATCGGGAAAATAAGCTGGCAAAAGTTTTTGCTAACGGGAAAAGCGAATTTGTGGGCATTATCGTCCCAAACCTTTACCTGCACTATTATGCAGAAATGCTGAACCAAATCCTGAACACTTATGAAAGCTTTGGCTATAAATTCCTGATATTTGCAGGCAAGAACAACGAAGAAGCCGAGCGGAAATACATTCAGGAACTGCTGGCATATAAGATTGAGGGCATGGTCATTTTAAGCCATACCATCCCCTCCAAAGAACTGGCTTCTTATGGCATCCCAATTGTTGCCATTGAGCGGGAAGACCAATATGTGCACAGCGTAAACACCGACAACTATATGGGGGGAGTGCAGGCCACCAGCCTGCTGCTTAAGAACCAGTGCGATATATTGGTGCACATTAACTCCATTGTCCCCCAAAATGTCCCGGCCTTTGGGCGTATCCAGGGTTTCCGGGATACCTGTACCGAACATGGCGCAGAGTATGAAATCATCCAGAAAGATTTGGGGCACTCCCATCAGGAAATCCATGCATGCATGACAGAATTGTACGGGCATATTCAAAAAAAATATCCCCATCAGAAAAAGGGGATATTCCTTGCCAACGATACCCATGCCAACAGCATGTTAAATATTATTTTCCGGGAACACGGCGCCTTGCCAGAGGAATACCGCATCATAGGGTTTGACGATTCCCCGGCATCCGGGCAGGCCATCGTCCCAATTTCCACAGTCGGCCAGCAGATTGGCAAAATTGCACGGGAAGCGATGGAAGTATTAGTCATGCTTATGGACGAAAGGAAAAAACGCCGCCCCAAACCCCAGGCAGAGTTAATCCATAAGCATGTTACCCCTATTTTGATACGGAGGGAAACAACGGATTAATTCCCTTATTTTTCCCTCCGCTTCTTCCCTGCTACCATTTTTCCATGGGCGTAACCACTGGCTTTCCCTCTGCGTCCAGAAGGGGCGTAATCCCACCTCTATACCCGGCAAAATTGACAAGGTAATTCACGCCTGTTTCCCTGTCTATCCATATTTCCATACCTTCCACTGTGCCCTGCTTATAGACCTTTTGAAACCTGTTGTTTTTCTTCATCTTATTATTTTCTTTCCCATCCAAATTTAATAAATTTTCTCGGCATCCTTCGGCAAATGCCTGACATGCTCCAAAAACGACTGGGCTGCCTCCCCTTCCTGCACATCATACACATAACCCAAGCCATCCGCCACTTCCACAGCTACACGCCCAAACAGGCTGCACATCCGGACAACCGCTTCCCATGCATCCTCAACCGTCCCTCCAAAATATGTGCCTAAATATTCCTGATACTCCTCCTGCCCCAGCCAACGGCTCAAATATTTTGCTGATTTCCCTACGCTGGCTTGGAAGCCCGTCTTAAGGCCAGCCTTCCATGATAACATCTTTTCCAATTCCTTGCGGACAACAAAATTCGCCATATCCTGTACATAGGGCAGTTCTTCCCGCCAAAGGCCTTTTGCCAAATTGTTGGTACACCACCAGAATTCATTGGCGCAGGCTGAAAGCTGAGCCTGTGACGGCTTTTTTACATGATAATCCTCATCTGTTGCCTCTGGCATTTCCGGGAGGAAATTATCTTTGTCCAACAAGATTCTGCACAGCTTGTCCTCACAGATATGCGCTTTGGCATGGGGGATGGATTCCACATGGAGGTCCACCCGAACCCCATCGTCAAACTGCATCAGCCATCCATACATATTCTCTTTGTCGCTGGGGCAATCCGGGTGCTCGTCGGGGCGCTGCATATAGAGGACAGTGCCGAATTTACGGATCCAATGCTTCTCCCGGATAAAATCTGCTGTCTGGGTAACAACAAAAACAATGTCGTAATCTTGGAATATGTCTTTCGGCACATTCTTATTTGTCCGGGAGCCGTTTAAGTACACTGCCCGGATCCGGCTGTCTGCATTTGCAATATCCAAAAATAACTGGTACATCGTTGTTTCACTGCGCATAGATTACCTCTAATTGTTTGAACTTTATTTCAAAACGCTTGCTTTCCATTTATTGTTTGCCCTCCAAACCAATTAAACCTCACTCTGTTTTTTGCTGGCTTAAAATAAACGGTGTCATCTTCTCCATTAATCCCTTAGACAACCGTCCCCCTTTTTCCTTTAAAAGCCTTTGCTGCTCCGCTTTTACTCACTCTACAGCCTTCAATTGTCCTTCCAGCCGTTCACTCAAAATGGTATGTCCCTCCATAAACTATCTCCTTCCAAAACTTGTTATCTTCCTTCTCTTATTCTTCCCTCCACAGAACAATTTCCTTCACTCAGAATTTTTCTGCACCAGCTTCTCCAGCTGGGCCTCCACAACCCGGAAATGCTTGTCAAATGCTTTCATTGCTTCTGGCAGATCCCGTTCCCGCAGGGCATGATAAATGCCCCAATGGGAACGCCGCAGCAGTTCCGCCCGCATTTTATTTGTGAGTATTTTCGCCCTGAAATTTTCTATGAACTGATCCAGCAGGCCATCCAGCATGGAGCTGTACAAAATCAGTATCCGGTTATGGGAGCTTTTCACCAGCATATGGTGGAAATCCAAATCCAGCCTTGCGCTTTCTTTTGCGCTCATGGGCTGTTCCATTTCCTCTAAAATCTGGCGCATCCCTTCCAGTTCTTCTTCCGTTGCAGCCTCCACCGCCAGCCGGACTGCCGCATATTCATAACCTGTGCGGATATGGAAAATTTCCGCATAATCAATTTCCAGCAGCGCCATCACCATATTTACAGATTTCAGCATGTATTCTACCGGGTCGCAGCGGACATAATTGCCGCTGCCCTGCAGGCATTCAATCAGCCCTGTGATTTCCAGCATATGCATTACTTCCCGGATGGAATTGCGGCTGACCCCCAACTGCTCCGCGATTTCCCGTTCTGTAGGAATCTTATCATTTAGTTTTAGTTTTCCGGAAAGAATCTGTTCTGAAAAGTAATCAAATACATATTCATATGTTTTCTTTCCGTTTAATTTGGAATTATCCATGTTGTTTCCTTCTACCTTCTCTATTTTTCTGCCGTTACTTATTGCAATGATAGCGCCCCGTCTGTTATTCTAGTATAGTTCGGGAATATTTGCAAGGCTTTGGGAAATTATTACTCCGGCGATCAAATATCGCAGTAGATTGCGCAGAACAAATCTTCATATGCAAGGCGGAAGATTGAGCTGCAGCGAGGGCTACAGCGATTGATGAGGGTCTGCCCCGCTTTATCGGGCACAACGCGGCAGATGGAGGTTTGGGCAAGCAAAATGTTGTGATATTTAACCGCCGGAGTAATAACTTTCCCCGTTTTGGCACTGCCATATCGGCTATTATAAAAACGGAAAACAGCAGCCTTGCGCATACACCGCAAGCCTGCTGCCCCCAAGTGAATTATGTTGTATGTATGTGTATCAATAATCTGCCTTTCGGCAAACTATTACCCATGCAAAACAAAACGCCAAACCCCATCCTGGCAGTTCCCAGCCGTCAGGGGCTTTTCACCATCACGGATACCCCGTCCGGGATTACTGCAATATGGGCGTCCTGCCCTTTTTCCTTAAGCGCCCGCCCCAACGCTTCGTTGACGTCGGCGGCTGTTTCAAATCCCATCTCCTCTGCCAGGGCACGGTATTCTTCACACATCACATAAATGACCTTGTGGTGGATTAAAATACGGCTCTGGATTTGGTATTCCCATTGGTCTGGCTTTGTCTGGCCCTGTGGGACCTTTAAGATTTCCTCCATCAGGGCTTTCGGGCTTTCACAGTTTTTCAGCGCCTGATAAAAACCTTCGCCCCCATGGCCGTCCCCGCAGTTGGATACCATAATGATAATGCCCCCATCCTTTGAAGCTGCTTCTGCGGCTGTCATGCCCTTTACAGACTGGTACATGTTCTGGTCCAAAGGATAGCCGCCATTGGTGGAAATTGCAATATCTGCTGGTTTCTTTGGGCTTACCTGGCAATACTGCTGGAGGAACCGGCAGCCGGCTGCATGTGCTTCATTTGCATCGCCGGCCACCGCATGCACTACCTTCTTGTCTGCGTCAATAATGACATTGACAATGTACTGTTGGTTCGCCATCCTGCTTGCGGCAACCATGTCCCTATGGATAGGGTTGTTCTCCAATATGCCGGTGCGGCTGTATGGAGAATCTATAAATGCGGAACAGTGGTTTCCCAATACTGTCACCGCACTGGATACACCGGGCAGGACGCTTTTGCGCCCGCCGGAAAATCCCGCAAAAAAGTGTGTTTCGATAAACCCTTCGCTTACCAGCAAATCCGCTTCTGCTGCAATTTTGTTAACCAGCAAAGGCGCGCCGGAAGGAAGTACCCCAAGGTTGGCCATATCGTCCATATTCTGGCTGTCATGGACTACAATCTTTTCATGGTCCACAATTTCTTCCCCAAATTTGCCAACCAGCTCATCCCTTGTGGTCGCCCGGTGGAACCCTGTGGCAATCAGCAAGGTAATTTCTGCCTGCGGGTTCCCTTCCCGGATTTCCTTTAACATAAATGGGATAATATGCTTGCTGGGCACCGGCCTTGTATGGTCGGAGCAGATGATAACAACCCGCTGTTTCCCTTTGGAAAGCTCCGAAAGCTTCGGGGAGCCGATGGGATGCCCCATAGCTTCCAAGACAAGCTCATCTTCTGTTTTCCCAGTCTTTGGCATGGATTCAATGGAAGATTCCAAAACCTCATAATCTAATTTTTCATCCAGATGCAGCGTCATGCCTTCCCTGGAAAATGGCAATTTCAAATCCATAAAATTCACCTCTATTTTACGCCCATCCAGCCTGCAATAACCATCATCTGCACTTCGGACGTGCCTTCATAAATCTCTGTAATTTTAGCGTCCCGCATCATACGCTCAATGGGATAGTCCTTGGTATACCCATACCCGCCATAAAGCTGCAGGCAGCGGCGCGTCACGTCAGAAGCATTTCTGGATGCCACCAGTTTTGCCATAGCCGCCTTGTGGGAGAATGGCTCATGGTCGTCCTTTGCACATGCCGCCTGGTACACAAGGAGTTTTGCAGCCTCTGTATTTGCCTGCATCTGTGCCAGCTCGAACTGGGTATTCTGGAACTGGGAAATGCGGCGGCCAAACTGCGTCCTCTCCTGCACGTATTTCACAGTTTCTTCAATCGCGCCTTCCGCAATGCCAAGGGCCTGCGCTGCAATGCCCACGCGCCCGCCATCCAGCGTCATCATGGCATATTTAAAGCCTTTGCCCAGTTCCCCAACTAGGTTCTCCTTGGGTACGATGCAGTCCTCAAATATTAACTCGCAGGTAGAAGATGCACGGATGCCCATTTTATCCTCTAATTTCCCAATGGAGAATCCCGGGAAGCCTTTTTCTACGATAAATGCGGAAATCCCTTTGGTCCCCTGGGACTTATCTGTCATAGCCAGCACGAAAAATACGTCCGCTGCCCCTGCGTTGGTAATGAAAATCTTAGAGCCATTCAATACCCAGTGGTCGCCTTTGTCCACTGCAACAGTTTTCTGCCCGGAAGCGTCTGTCCCTGCATTGGCTTCTGTCAGGGCAAATGCGCCAATCCATTCGCCGGAGCACAATTTCGGCAGGTATTTCTGCTTCTGCTCCTCGGTCCCAAACTGGTAAATTGGCGTACAGCAAAGGGATGTATGGGCGCTCACAATTACGCCTGTGGTCCCGCAGTATTTGCTCAGTTCTTCCACGGTCTGGATATAAGCCAGGGTATCCATGCCAGCCCCGCCATATTCCTCTGGGAACGGAATCCCCAAAAGTCCCATCTCCGCCATTTTCTTCACGTTTTCCATAGGGAATTCTTCGGTCCTGTCAATTTCTGCCGCCAGCGGCTTTACTTCATTTACCGCAAACTCATGTACCATGTCCAAAATATCCTGATGAATCTCATCCCTTTTAAAATCCATAACTTCTTCCTCCTTCTTTCTCTGTCAGGTTCTGGGGAAGGGCAGCCCTGCATGGGCCGTCCGCCCCCAAAGGGCCTGGTATCTTTTATGCTTTCCGTGCCTTAAATGCCGCTGTCAATGCCGGCACAACTTCATTCAGGTTCCCAACAATCCCATAATCTGCCACATCAAAAATCGGCGCGTCCTCATCCTTATTTACTGCAATCACCGTGTCAGACCCGGAAATCCCTGCCAGATGCTGGATTGCCCCGGAAATGCCGATGGCAAAGTAAAGCTTCGGCGCTACCGTCTTGCCGGACTGCCCTACCTGATGCGCATGGGGCATCCATCCTGCGTCTACCACTGCCCTGCTGCACCCAACGGTTGCGCCCAGCTCGCTTGCCAAATCCTCCAGCAGCTTAAAGTTCTCCTCAGAACCAACCCCGCGGCCGCCAGACACAATAATGTCTGCTTCTTCCAAATTAACTGCCTCTGCAATCTCGCTGACACGCTCTACCAGGGTGGTACGGATTTCTTCTGGGGCTACATGGATTTCTTCTTTTACGATTTCCCCGGTGCGGCTTTCGTCAAATGCGCCTTTCTTAAATACCCCAGGCCTTACGGTCCCCATCTGGGGACGGTGGTCCGGGCACATAATAGTTGCCATCAGGTTTCCCCCAAAAGTGGGTCGGGTCCATGCGATATTGCCGCTTTCCTCGTCAATGTCAATGCCTGTGCAGTCTGCGGTCAGGCCTGTCTGCAGGCGGCAGGACACCCTTGGCCCCATGTCGCGGCCGTTGTTGGTTGCGCCAATCATCAATGTTTCTGGTTTATATTTTTCCACCAATGCCACCATTGCCTTGGTAAATGCATCAGTGGTGTAGTATTCATATTCCGGGCCGTCTACCATAATGGCGGAATCTGCCCCGTAGGAAATGGCATCCTTTGCCACGCCCTCAATATCCTTGCCGATGACAACTGCCACCAGCGGGCAGCCTTTCTGGTCTGCCAGCGGCCTTGCCACGTTCAAAAGCTCATATCCAACATTTTTTGGTTTTCCACATTCTGTTTCAATGAACACCCATATATTTTTGTAATCATTCAGATTGCCCATAGTAAGCCCCTCCTTATAAAAGTTTTGCTTCTTCCAGCAGTTTCACTACTTCCTTTGCTGCGTCTGCAGGTTCCATGCCTGCCAGCTTCACGCCGGATTTTTCCCGGACTGGCGTGTACGTCTTTTTCACCCTTGTGGGGGAGCCGTTTAAGCCGCACAGCCCCAAATTAATGGACGGGATGTCTGCTTCTGTCAGCACTGGGATTTCTTTTTTCTTTGCAGCCATTTTGCTCTTAATGGTGGGATAACGTGGTTCGTAAGGCAGCTTCACAACCGTAACGACTGCCGGGAGCTTGGTGGAAATCATGTCGTAGCCTGCATCGTATTCCCGTTTTACCTGAATTTCCCCGTCCTTTTCCACAATATCCAAAGCATATGTAATCTGGGGCAGCCCAAGGTGCTCTGCAATCTCCGGCCCTACCTGTGCAGTATCGCCGTCTGTTGCCTGTTTCCCGCAGAGGATTAAGTCAAATTTCAGCCCTTCTTTTTCCTCAATTGCCTTGATGGCTTCGGAAAGGATATAGCTGGTGGCAAGGGTATCGGAACCGCCAAAGCTGCGGCTGGAAATCAGGTACCCGCCGTCTGCGCCTACGGAAAGGCAGGACTTGATAGCTTCTTTTGCCTGCTCAGGGCCCATGGAAATTACAATCAGTTTCCCCCCAAGCTGCTCTTTGAGCCTTACGCCTACTTCCTGCGCATAAGTGTCAAAAGGGTTTACAATGCTGGGCACGCCTTTGCGGACCAGTGTGTGGGTTTCAGGGTCTACCTTGATTTCGTTTGTATCAGGTACCTGTTTCATGCAAACACAAATATTCATAATGCTTCCTCCTCATATTTTTCTATAAACGGTAACAAACTTTTCCGGGATTTAAAATCATCTTGGGGTCAAATACCTTCTTAATGCCTTCCATAATTGCCATATTGGTTTCCCCAACGGAATCTACCAGATACTTCACCTTGCCGGAGCCAATGCCGTGCTCACCGGAAACAAGCCCGCCGCAGTCCGTTGCTTCTTTATAAATAATGTCAAAGAATTTATCTACCCGGCTCTTGAACTCTTCCTCCTCCAAATCATTGGAGCACTGGTAAATGTGGAGGTTCCCATCCCCGGCATGGCCGAAAGATTTAATGGTAAGCCCGCATTCCTCACCTGTCTTGTTGACAAATTCCAGATAGTCTGCAATCTTATTTACCGGGACTACCACGTCGCATTCATCCAACAGCTTGGTTTCTTCCATAATTGCTTCAAGGAAGGAAGAACGTGCAGCCCATGCGTCTTTCATTTTGGAGGGGGTGTCCGCCACCAGCACGTCAATGGCGCCTTCCTCCAAAACCAACTCCGCTGCCTGCTCTACCAAAGCGTCCACTTCATCCTCTGAATTCCCGTCCAGGGTCACAAGCAAATATGCGCCGATTTGCGTCCCGTCCAGTTCCTGCGGGAATACAGATTTCCCAATGTAACGCTCGGATGCCAATACGATTTCCCGTTCCATAAATTCAATGGCCTGTGGGTCCATATGCGCCATCTTAAATTTGGGGACGGTGCCAAGTGCAGAATGTAAGTCCTCAAAGGGAATAATCAAGGATGCTGCTGCCTTTGGCGCAGGTATGATTTTCAAAGTCAGCTCCGTGATAATCCCAAGGGTCCCTTCGGAGCCAATCATTAAGTTCAGCAGGGAATAACCGGAAGATGTCTTGGACACGGTTGCCCCTAAGCGGGTGATTTCCCCGGTGGGCAGCACAACGGTCATAGCCCTTACATAGTCACGGGTCGCCCCATATTTTACAGCCCGCATGCCCCCTGCGTTCGTTGCCACGTTCCCGCCGACACATGCAAATTTTTCGCCCGGGTCTGGGGGATAGAGCATGCCCTTCCCCTGGCAGTCCTCTGCCAAATCATTGAGAAGTACGCCAGCTTCAATTTCTACCACAAAATTTTCCATGTCATAAGATTTAATCTTATTCATCTTGGAAATATCCATCAGCACGCCGCCGCAAAGCGGTACCGCCCCGCCTGCAAGGCCGGTCCCGGCTCCCCTTGGAGTCACTGGGATATTGTTCTCATAACAGATTTTCATAATCCCGGCTACCTCCTCGGTAGAACGGGGCTGGACGGCAACGTCCGGCATATGGGTCCCATAAATAGGCATTTCGTCTTTGGCATAATCGGGGTTGATGTCTTCGCCTTCGAACACATAACTAGTGACTGCCTTTAACTGTTCCACGATTTCTGGTGTCAATTGGTTGTACATGTTGTTACCTCCTTAAAATTTGGTTTTCCTATTATAATCCCAGCAAAGCCCCTGCATAGCAGATCACGCCTGATAAAACCACAAACAGCAGGAAATATTTGAATACCTTGCTTAAAATCTTGCTTTCGGAGCCCACCTGGCTGATGGCCCCAGCGCCGATGGCAATTCCCTGGGGGCAAATCATTTTGCCGATCCCGGCTCCCATCACGTTGGCCGCTGCCATCCATGTGGGGTTTAAGTCCAGGGCCGCTGCAGTTTCGCTCTGCAGGCCGCCGAACAATACGCAGGTGGAAGTCCCGGAGCCTGTGACAAATGCCCCAAGCGCCCCAATCACCGGGGCAATCAGCGGATAGAAGGAGCCTGTCACTGCCACCAGGAATTTTGCAATATCGGAAATCATCCCGCTGTAGCCCATAATCTTTGCAGCTGCCATTACGGAACAGATGGTAAGTATTGTTTTCCAGTATTTCTTCAAGGTTTCTAAGAACACCCCGCCCATGTCCCGGAAGGTTGCCCCCTGGATCAGCCCTCCAAGGATGGCCGCAAGGAAAATCATAACCCCCGGCGTGTTAACCCAGCTAAAGCTAAGGGTTCCTCCGCCTTCCCCGGCGTATACGGAAACGGTGCTCTTAATGCCAGCAATGGCGTTATGTATTGGCGGGCACAAGGTGGATGCCGCCATCAGGAACAGGAAAATCAGGATAAAAGAACTCCAGGCCCTAAGCCCCTCTGCCACCCCCATGGCACGCTGTCCCCCTGCTGTTTCGGAAATCTGGATGGCATACTCCTCATCCGGCTCCTTATTGAAAATCCTTGCTGCTGCAATGATGCACCCCATGGAGCAGATGGAACCGATAATGTCCGGCAGCTCCGGCCCAATAAAATGCGCGGTAAAAAACCATGGGACGGTAAAGGATGCCGCCGCTGCCAAAGTAGTCGGGACCATGCCTTTCAGCGCCTTAATCCCTTTCCCGCAAATGCATACCATGAAAAATGGGGAAAGAAATGTCAGGATACATTGGATATTTACAATGCTTGCTGCCAGCGGGACAAGCTCCGTGCCTGTTACCGTGGCCAGCGTTACTGTGGGTACGCCTACGGAGCCAAAAGCCGTGGGCGTGGAATTTACTACCAGGCATGCCAGCACTGCGCTCATAGGGTCCAGGCCGATAGCCGCCAGCATGGACGCCGGGATTGCCACTGCCGTCCCAAACCCCGCCATGCCTTCCATGAAATTCCCAAAGCCCCAGCCGATAATCAGCGCCAAAACACGTTTATCCCTGGAAACTCCCGCCAGCATTTTCTTCACGGACTCCATGGCGCCTGTTTTCAGCGTCAGGTTGTAAGTAAACAAAGCCGCCACAATTACAAGGCAGATAGGCCATAATGCATTTAAGGCGCCTTCCAAGGCTGCTGTCGCAATGCACAGGGCGCTCAGGCCCCAGTACCCGGCTGCCAGCGCCGCCGTAACAGCCAGCGCAATGGCACACGCCTTGTGCCCCGCCATCTTAAGCCCGCTTAGGGCTGCAATCAGCCAAATAATCGGCAGCATCGCAAGTACAAATTCTAATAGCAGCAAAACAATTCCCCCTTTCCGATTGGCTAATCCAATTATTAGTACTTTTCTCATATTTTTAGAAAAAAGCTTTGTTTTTCCGTGATTATCCTCTATATTTCTTATATTGGGTAATCCAATTCTTGAGTATATTATAGCACTATTTTTGGAAACATCAAGGGCTTTTTATAATTCCAGCAATTTATATGAATTTTTTTATTATGTTTTGTGGAAATTTACAAGAATTGGATAACCCATTCAAGAAAAATATAGGGCAAAAGTATCAATTTTGGAGGTTTTTTTAAGAATAGACCATAAAATATCCAAAGGACTGCCGCCCAAAAAGGGGCCGTTGCAAAATAGCTGCTATATACAAAATATGGCATCTGGGACCCAAGGATCCCATCCATATATGGTATATAAACTGTATTTTACAACAGCCCCTTCCTATTTACGGAATCTCCCTATTCTTCCGTAAAATATGCCTCTGCTTTGCGTTTCCCATATTCTTCCTGGCTTATCTCCTTCACGCCTGTCAGCGTCCCATTCCCTTCTGCGTCCGGCTTTTGGAAGTCACGGACCGTTTCAATGTCTACCGTGCCTTCCCCATTCCCCAGCGTCCGCATGGAGCCGCTGAACTTCCCGCTGCTTAAGCTTTCGCCGTTGGAAGTAAGGATATCATGGAAATACCGTACCTTTTCCCCTTTGAAATACCACTGATCCTTTTTGGCATCGTAGGTTACGCCAAAAGGCTCATATTCCGCGGCAATTCTTTCCTGTTCCGCCTTATCCAGCCCCACGCCGTCTTCGGCAGCATAGCACACAGGCACGGGCGGGTTCTTGATTGCTTCAATGTCCCGGGCGGCAAATTCCTTCTCGGAAAATGGTTCCAGCCCAACTAATTCCCCAGCAGGGTCAATGGAGCCGTCCCAATTCGTTACAGGCTTGCTAAAATCCCGCACTGCATGGACATCCACCACGCCCTTTTCATTGAAAAAATCCAGCCCGCAAGATTCCTCTTCGCTTAACTGGTAATAATCTTCAAACCACCGGACTGCTTTCCCATTATACTGCAATTCATCCTTCCCTTCGTCATAAACCATGCCATATTGGCTGTATGGCTGGAAGGTTTTGCTGCGCTGCTTTCTTTCTGCTTTTGTGGAAATACCGCTGACATATGCCGCGCCATACCGTGCTGCGGAAGCCCCGCCGCCATCCCCTTCCACGGCTATGCTTTCCAGCGCATATGCCGCGCCTTCCATTTCCCCTGATGTGCCGCCAGCCTGCACGGCCATTCCTTCCATTTCCCCCGATGTGCCGCCAGCCTGCACGGCTATTCCTTCCATTTCCCCTGATGTGCTGTAAGTTCCTGCGGAAGCCCCGCTGTTTTCCGACGCCTCGCACCACACGTCGTCCGCTGTTACATACACCCCGCATCCTGCCGCACTGGCCGCTACAAACATCCCGCATATCACCGCTGCTGCTTTCCGTCCCATAAACCAACACCATTCCTTTCTTTTAACGTTCTCTGGTAATGCAGTGAACAATCTATATTCCGACACGCAGGAACTGCCGGTTTATATGCCAAAGGGAAATCCGGCAGTCCTGTCCGTATCCAAATATAAAAAAGAATGCGCACAGCGCATTCTCCGCGCGCGAGCGGATTGCGCAGCAATAAATTTCCTCTCCGCGAGCTGCGCATAATTGTTTTTCTCTTATAGGAAATCCATACACTTTAGCACTTCACAGTAACACGGTCTTTCCTATAAGAGAAAAAATTCGCTGTAGTATCAGAGCGTGTCTGAAAATTGCTTTCTGACACGCTCTAGTATAGCAGGGCTTTTTGTGGTGTTTTTGGGATTAATTTGTGATTTATGTGTATTTTCTTAAAGTGGGACACCCTATAAGATAAAAAAGAATGCGCACAGCGCATTCTCCGCGCGCGGGCGGATTGCGCAGCAATAAATTTCCTCTCCGCGAGCTGCGCATAATTGTTTTTCTCTTATAGGAAATCCATACACTTTAGCACTTCACAGTAACACGGTCTTTCCTATAAGAGAACAAAGTGGGCAAGCCCACTTCACCTCCCCAAACCCCTCACTCATGAGGGGCTTACACACTTTGCTGCGCCGAGTGCGATCACGCAGTGACATCTTCTATTCGCACGAGTACCCTCGCTTCGCTGGGGAAGACCCTGTGCATATTATTTTTTGTTCTATAGGAAAGACACTTTCACGCTTTAGCGTGACAATATCTTTCCTATTAGATAAAAAAAGAAAACTTCACGCCCTTTTCCGTATTGGCCACAGTGCACACGCTTCCATGCTGCCCAAGGATTTTCTGCACAATATACAGCCCCAGCCCGCTGCCGCCTGTGCCCCGGTTCCGTGACTGCTCCACCCGGTAAAAAGCATCGAACAGCTTTGGGAAAGATTCCTCCGGGATCTGCGCCCCTGTATTTTCCACGGAAAAAGCATACTTTCCCTGCTGCGCACAGGCAGAAATTAAGATTTCCCCTCCCTGGGGCGTATACTTTATGGCATTTCCTATCAGGTTTGAAAATACTTTTTCCATTAACATCTGGTTCCCGGAAAGAAAAGCTTCTTCTGGCAGGCTGCAGCGCACCTCCAATTCCTTTTGGGCTATCAAATCTTCCTGGCTGCCCAGATATCCCTGCACCAGCTTCACCCAGTCGAACCTGTCCTCCCTGCTGCCCTGGGACGTTTCCAGCCTTGCTACCGTCAGCAGTTCCTGTACCATCCGTTCCAGCGTATTGGCAATTTCCAACGCCCGCGCCAAATATTTCCCATGGTCCTGATACACCCCAACCCCCAGCAGCATTCCTTCCAACTGGCCTTTGATAATGGTAATGGGGGTTTTAAGCTCATGGGACACAGCGGAAAAAAAGTCCAGCCTTGCCTGCTCCAAAGCCTTTTCACGGGCTATGTCCTCCGTCAGCTTTTCATTTGCGGACTGCAGATCAAAAATGGCTGCCGCTAACTTTTGAGACAAAAAATGAAGGCTGCCCTCCAGCTTGCCCAGTTCGTCCGGGCGGGGGCTGCCAAGCTGCCAATCCAATTTCAGCTCAGACATTTCCTGCGAAATGCGGCTGATTTTCAGCACAGGCTTTGTAATGACGTAAGAATACAGCCAGGAAGCCAGCAGCGATGCCCCAAGGACTGCACATGCAAGCACCGGGATCACACGCAGGAACGCCGCCTGCAGTTCCGCCAGCTCCCCGGCTTCCCCATACACTTTCAGCATATAGCGGTCCTTCTCCCCCTGGAACGAAAAATAGTAGCTATTTGACAAGATTGGGCTGCTTTCCCCGCTTTCCTCTGTATACGTGGCTGTGGCTTCCTGCTGCACCCTTCCCTCCGCTCCGTCCATTTGGCAGGACGGGGCAGGCGCCTGTGCATCACCCTCCTCATATACTTCTGCAGAATAGGCCCTGTCAGCCTGGAAATATGGGACAGGCACCTGTACACCGTTTTCTGCATAGAGCTCCACGGAACTGATTTCGCCCATTTGGAGGAATTGGGCAAAAAGCCCGCCGCTGTCCTGATATTGTGTAAGCTTTAATTCAGAAATGAAATCTTTCGCCAGCCTGTCTAAATTTTCATTTAGGGTATTGGAATAAGTTCTGGGCATAAGGACAGCCAGCAGCCCATAGGCAAGCATCCCCATGGCTGAAAGCAGCAGCATTGTAACCAAAAATACTTTTGTACTTAAGCTTTCCCGTATCTTTTTCCTTAATTTTCCCACCTCTGTGTATCCTCTTTCTCAATCTTATACCCCACCCCGCGGATTGTCTTTATAAAGTCAATGCCTAATTTTTTCCGCAGATTCTTGATATGGGTATCCACCACCCGCTCATCGCCGTAAAAATCATACCGCCACAGCTTTTCCAATAAATTCTGGCGGGTCAGGACGCGCCCCTGATGGAGCATAAGTTCCCGGAGAATTTCAAATTCCCTCTGGGTCAGCCCGTAGGTTTTCCCGTTGGCTTCTGCCGTATAGCTGTCCAAATCAAGGGTAACGCCCTGATAGGAAATGGCCTGGTTTTTCTCCTGATTCTGATTGCTGCGCCTTAAAACTGCCGCTATCTTGCGGACCAGCACCGGCATGGAAAAGGGCTTTGTAATATAGTCGTCCACTTCCAAATCCAGCCCCTTAATTTGTTCTTCCTCTCCGCTTAATGCAGTCAGCATAATAATTGGGACATTGGACTCCCTGCGCAGCAGTTCGCAGACAGCGAAGCCGTCAATCCTGGGCAGCATAATATCAAGGAGCACTAAATCAAATTCCCCGGAAAACAGGGAAAGGGCTTCTACGCCGTCATTTGCCGTTACCGTCCTATAACCTGCCTCCTGCAAAAAATTCTGCAGCAGCTCCTGGATGTCCAAGTCGTCTTCTACAATTAAAATTTTCTGTAACATGGCACCTCCGTATCAGGTTCCCCCACCTTCCTTTTTCCATGCGCTGTGCCCCTATATCAGCCCATAATGCTTACACCCCTGGTAAATCCCATCTTCCCAAAGGCCTGACGTCACATATTCCGCCGCATCCTTGGCTTCCTGCATCCCATCCCCCATGGCAACGGAATGGGCGGTGTAGGAAAGCATATCCAAATCATTGGTGCTGTCCCCGAAGGAATACGTGTCTTCATGGGAAACCCCCAGGATTTCACAAATCTTTTGGATCCCGGTGGCTTTATTGAAGCCTTTTGGCACCACTTCCATAAAATCCCCCTCCCGATGGATAATGGTAAAGCTTTCCCCGATTTTCTCCTCCAGGGCCTTCTGGCGTTCCTTCGCTTCCATGTAATTTACGCAAAATTTGCTGACTTCCAGGCTTTCTTCATTCCCAGTGACCCGCACTACTTTTTCCCCTAAACGCTCATACAGCACTTTTGGGAACATGGCGCCTTCCGGGAACCGCTCCGCGTCCATATAGAGTGCATGCCGGCCTTCAAATACATACGCCGCCCCCATATCCCGCAGGATATCATTGGTGCGCCGGATATCCTCCAACGGGATTCTGTAATAAAATTTTTCTTCCCCCTGAAACTCCCCGTAAGTCCCGCAGCCCGCCAGCACCCCGTCAAACCCCAGGGGCATCAGCGTAGCGTCCGGGATAAAAATTCTTGTCCTGCCACTGCAAAGGAACAGGTAATGCCCCTGCCCTTTCAGCAGCCGCAGCGCTTCCTTTGTGCTGTCCGGGATGCGGTTTCCCTTATCCCAAATTGTTCCGTCAATGTCAAAAAATAGTGCTTTCCTCATAAAATTTTTTCCTTTTTTGTTTTTTTATTTCGTGTGTCTGCCGTCCCGCCTGCCCGGCAATTTTGCCTTCTGCATCTATCTGCAAATGCACTGCGCCAGCCCTTCATACGTGGATTGGCCTGCCTCAATGACATCCGTCACGCCAAGCTTTTCCAGGCATACGGTGGTTTTGGGGCCAATGCTGTAAACCTTGCAGGCGCCCCAGCCCGTGCCCATGGCTTCTGCCAGCCGTTCAGCGGAAGAAGCGCAGGTAAATATGACGCCGTCATAGTCCCTGATTGGGGCAATGCCTTCCAAGCTAAGCGCAACAGGGCGGTTTTCATATACCACCAGCTCCTTACACTGGCAGCAGCCCTCCAAAGCTTCTTTCAGGTGGCTGTCCGCATTGCCCCCTTTCAGGTACCAGACAGTTTCTATACCTAACATAACTTTCTTCAGCGCCTCTGCAAGGGCATCGCTGTTAAATTCATGCGGGGTTAAATCTGGGTAAATGCCGAAAGCCTCCAACGACTCAGCCGTTTTTCCGCCAATCGCCGCCACTTGTATTTCTGCAAGGCTCCTCATATCCAGCCCATTCTCCCAGAAATTTTCAAAAAATGATTCCACGCCGTTTTTGCTGGTAAATACCAGCCAGTCTGCTTCGGCCAGATTCTCTGTCGGAAACTCCTCTGGTCTGCCGGACCCACAAGCTGCATCTTCTCCTCCAGGGCATGCTGCCTCCTGTCCTCTGTCTTGGTAAAAGTAAGCTTTTTCTTCCCCAATATACACAATTTGCCTAGGGCTGCTAAGCCTATCTACCTCAAACCTCCATTTTACCCGTTCAATGGCGCCCACCTGGATTTCGTCCACGGTCGCTCCCTGCTTTTGCAGCAGCGCTTTCAGCTTTGTGGGCTTTGGCCCTATTTTGGGGAGCAAATACCGTTTCCCAAACAAGGGGCGGCTTTCAAAGAAATTCAAGCTTTCCCGCAGGGAAACCACTTCCCCTGCTACAATCAGCGCCGGGGAAACCAGCCCTGCCCGTTCCACTTCCCCTGCAATATGCGCCAAATCAGAAACGCATGTTTTCTGCCTTGAGGTAGTGGCGTTGGAAACAACGGCAATCCCAGTGTCCTCCGGCATCCCTGCCTCCATTAATTTTGCTGCAATTTCCCCTACTTTGCTTAAGCCCATCAGGAACACACAGGTTTCCTTGCTCTCTGCCATTGCCTGAAAATTGATATCTGAAAGCGCATCGTTCTGGTCGTGGGCAGTCACCACATGGAACCCTAATGCTTTCCCCCGGTGGGTAATTGGAATCCCGGCATAGGCAGGCCCTGCTATGCTGGAGGTAATGCCCGGGACTACCTGGACTGGGACCCCATGCTCCTGCAAGTATAGCCCTTCCTCACCGCCCCTGCCAAACACATAGGGATCCCCGCCCTTTAAGCGGACTACCTTTTTGTATTCCATGCTTTTCTGTACCAAAAGCCGGTTGATTTCCTCCTGCTTCATGGTATGGCTGCTGCTGGCTTTCCCCACGTAAATCTTTTCGCAGCAAGGCTTTGCTACCTCCAAAAATTCCGGTGCGGCCAGCCTGTCGTATACAATGCAGTCAGCTTCCCTAAGTTCCCGCAGGCCTTTTACGGTAATCAGCCCCGGATCCCCTGGACCTGCCCCTACCAAAGTAACAGTCCCCGCCATCTTTTGGCGTATTTCTTTGGCTGCCTGCTTTGCAAGTTCCCTGGCATAGGCCTGTTCTTCCCCTGCCGCATGCCCTGCTGGGATACTGCAGGACACTGTGGCATAGGCCTGTTTTGTCCCTGACTCATTCCCAAACATTGCCATCAGCTTGCAGGAGCCCCCTGCTTCTTTCTGGAACAGCGCTCCCACCGGGACGTGGCAGCTTCCTCCCATCTGCTGCAAAAAGCTGCGCTCCCCTTCTGCCGCAAGTGCTGTGCCCTCATCGCTCAGCGCATCCAGCATTGACTGGAGGGTGTGTTCCCCTTCCCTGATTTCCAGGGCAAGGATCCCCTGGGCAGGGGCTGGGAGCAGTTCTTCCGGCTCTAAGTACTGGGTGATTTTCTCCTGCATGGACAGGCGGTGGAGCCCAGCAGCAGCCAAGAGGATGCCGTCCAGCTTTTCTTCTTCCATTTTCCGAAGGCGGGTATCCACATTCCCACGGATTCCCACCACCTGCAAATCCGGCCGCAGCCGCATTAACTGAAATTCCCGGCGCTTGCTGCCTGTCCCAATTACCGCCCCTATGGGCAGCTCCTCCAGGGAGTTCTTTTCCCGCAGGATCAGTGCGTCCCTTGGGTCCTCCCGTTTCCATGGCCTTGTGAACATCAGGCCTGTGGCGGGGGCTGCCGGCATGTCTTTCATGCTATGTACGCCGATATGGAGTTCCCCGGAGAGAAGTTTTTCCTCAATTTCTTTGACAAACACGCCTTTGTCCCCAATTTCATGAAGGGGCTTATCCAACACCAGGTCCCCGGTTGTCTTAACAATCTGGATTTCAAATGTATGCTCTGGATAGGTTTCTGCCAGCTTGCTGCATACAGTTTTTGCCTGTGTGAGCGCCAGCTTGGAACCCCTTGTGCCTATGATATACTTCATTTTCCCTCTATTCCTTTCTAGGCGCAGGCAAGGCAGGAACATCATCCCCATACTTTGCAGCAGGGATTTTCCCACCCCTTTTCCGCCCCTTTTCCCATCATTTACTCATATCTGGAAAAGCTGCCCTACCAGCTTTTTATATTCCTCCTGCTTTTCCTCAGAATCCAATTTTTTCAGTTCCCGTATGGGCTCCCGCAGCAGCCGCTGCAAAGAAGCATTCAGCACTTTTTTCAGCAGCTTCTGCTCCCTTGGGGAAAGCTCCATTTTCCGGTTCAGGTAACTGTAGCCGTCCGCTACAATCTCGCTGCACCGCTGCTGGAGGGATTCTATGGTGGAATCCATGCGGCTCTGGAAAAACCATTCCACAGTTTCCTGCAGTTTGCCCTCCAAAAGTTTCCCGCTTTCCGCAAGCAGGCCTTCCCGCTCCTTCTGGTTCTTGGACGCAATCTCCTGCAGGGTGTCCAGGTTTATCAGCGTTACATGCCCGTCCTCGGCAAAAGCCGTATCAATGTCCCTGGGCGCCGCCAAGTCAAGGAAGGCTATAGGCCCTTTGGGGGTAAAATCCTCCCGCCGCACCACCAGATGGGGGGAAGACGTTGCGCTTACCACAATATCGCATTCCTGAATTCCCTGACGCCATTCCTCATATGGAAGGACCCCAAGGGCAGGGAACTCCTCCCGGAGCCTTTTGGCATGGGCATAGGTCCTGCTGCATGCCGTCACATGGATGCCTTCGTATTCATATATGTACCGCAGTGCAAGGGAAGCCGTTTTCCCGCTGCCAATCACCAGGATTTTTTTCCCGGAAATGCCGAACAGCTCTGCCAGTTTCCTTACGCCGATATAGCTGACAGACAAGGGCTTTTCGCTGACCTTCCATTCCGTCTTTATCTGTTTTGCACAGGTGATGGCGTCCCGCACCACCTTATTCAGCTCTTTCCCGCTGTAGCCCATGGTCCTGGAATAGTCCAGGGCCTCCTTCACCTGCCCAAGGATTTGGTCCTCCCCCAGCACAAGGGATTCCATCCCGGCGGCAATCCGGAACAGGTAGCCTATTGCTTCCTCCCCGGACAGCTTTACCAGATATTCCCCCAGCGCCACATCCGGGAACATCCCTTCATAAATCTGCTGGATCTGCGCCTGCTGGGCTTCTTTGCCATATACATAATAAATTTCACTCCGGTTGCAGGTGGACAGCACCATGGACTGGTCGATCCCTTCCTGCTCTGCCCGCTGGAAAAATTCCAGCTTCATGGCATCGGTAAAGGAGGTTTTATCCCGGATGGCAAGGCTGGCATTTTTATAATTTATCCCTAAAAACCCAAATTGCATTTCTCTGTATCTCCTCAAAATGTGTAAACAAAGAGTCCGGCGAGCCGGGCTCTCGCGCCGAGCACGGCCGCTTTAGCGGCATAATACCCTTCGTGCGAGTGCGGCCACGCAGTGACATCTTCTATTCGCACGAGTACCCTCGCTTCGCTGGGGCAGACCCTGTGCATATTATTTTTATCTTATAGGAAAGTCACGGACTTTAACACCTTACAGTAACACGGTCTTTCCTATAAGATAAAAAAGAATGCGCACAGCGCATTCTCCGCGCGCGAGCGGATTGCGCAGCAATAAATTTCCTCTCCGCGAGCTGCGCATAATTGTTTTTCTCTTATAGGAAATCCATATACTTTAGCACTTCATAGTAACACGGTCTTTCCTATAAGACAAGAAAGAATCCTGCCTTGCAGGATTCTCCGCCTGCGGCGGGTCGCTTTGCGACAGATTTCATACCCGCCGCAGTGCGATAAGAGCTTTTTTATTCTATAGGAAAGATACTTTCACGCGTTAGCGTGACAAGGTCTTTCCTATAGAAAAATAATAAGGGGCTGCACATCCGGCAGCCCCCGCTTATGCTTATCCAGCATAATAACATATTTTTTATTTTCAGGCAAGCTATCCAATATATCCTGCAAATAAGAATGCAAAGATATAGGAAGAAGCCGCCACGCAAGCCCAGGTAATGCCGCCCAGTGCAATAGGCTTCAATCCCTTGGAGAATACGTCCTTAAATTTAATCTTAAACCCAACGCCAGCCAGCGCAGATGCAAAGAGGAATTTGCTTGCCACTTTCAGTAAGCCGCTCCCTACCTCGCTGAATGCGCCATAGGTATTCAGGCCTGCCATTACGACAAACCAGAGGATGAACATTGGGAAAGTTTTCTGTACCACTGCCAAAATGCTGTCGTTGCTGCCTGCCTCGCCGTTCTTCTTTGCATCCCTTGCCATCAGCACGGTCCAGACAATAGCCACGAAAATCAGCATCGTCGTACGTACCAGCTTTACATTCAAAGCGCCGCTGAATTCTGGGTTGGCAATCATAGCCTGGTATGTCGCCTGCGCACCTGCCACGGAGGAGGTGTCGTTGATGGCTGTCCCCGCTACGAAAGCGAACTGGTTCTCGGTAAACCCGATTGCAGGTGCAATGTAAGGATAAGAAAATGCTGAAATGGTATCAAACAGGAAAATTGCTGCCATACCAAATGCAATTTCTGCATCCGTTGCCTTAATAATACGGCTTAATGTTGCGATTGCCGTACCGCCGCAGATACAGGTACCGCCGCCTACCAGGACGGAAGTATTTTTCGTAACCCCGATTTTTCTGCCCACCAGCATTGCAATTGCAAAGGACAGGCAGATGTTAAACAGGATTAAAGGCAGAGCCCTTACGCCGGTCCCCATAATATCAGCAAAGCTTAAGGTACCGCCGGTTAAAATAATGCCCCAGTTCAAAAACTGTTTGCTGCAGTAAGTAGTCCCTTCTTTAAAGTCCTTATCCACGCTGGGGATAATGTTGCAGATAATCATGGAAACTAATAACGCAACCATTGGTCCGCCCATAACCACGCGCCCGAACATTGAGGACTGCAAATCTGTAGATTTTGTTGCCAGATACCCAATCACCAGGCACAATAGAATCGCGCCAAATTTTTTCTTTGAACCCATTTCCAAAACTCCTCCCGAATTAACAGGTTGCTCCTCCTACTAAATGCAGTTTTGCATCCAGGATTTCCTGTTTTCTTTCTAAAATATCATTTGCCAGAAGCTGTTTTTCTACTTCCTCAAACCCAATCCTTGCGATGGTGTCTGCAAAACGCTCCCCTGTCTGGCCCTGTTCACGGAACAAAAGGATTGCTTTTTCAACTGTGTCCAGAAGTTCTTCTTCTGTGGTGAAGATCTTGGACAGCGGCTGCCCATGGGCAACTTTCTTGCCCCATCTTCCGCCTATGTACATCTTATAGCCGGGAGTGCCGTCCTCAATCACGTCAAATGGGCACTGCGCTATGCAGCGTCCGCAGTTGTTGCATGCATCCTTGTCAATCACAAGTTCATCGTCTTCCATCTTAGCCGCTTTCATCGGACAGGCAGTTTCTACCTGGCACTTCTTGCATCCGTTGCACATGTCTCCGTCCACGTTGGGGATTAACTGGCCAACAATGCCCAAGTCGTTCAAGTCTGGCTTTACGCAATTATTGGGGCAGCCGCCGGTTGCAATTTTAAATTTGTGGGGCAGCTTAACGGTATGGTAGCCTTTGTAGAACCTCTCATGGATTTTTTCAGATAAATCAAAGGTGTCGTACAGGCCGTACTGGCAGGTAGTACCTTTGCAGGCTACAACCGGGCGCACCAGGGAGCCGGTACCGCCGGTTTCAAGGCCAGCTTTTGCAATATACTCACGGAAAGGTTCAATATTGTCAAAATGGATGCCGCGTACTTCCACAGTAAGGCGTGTGGTAAATTCCACGTCCCCATTCCCAAACTTTTCTGCTGCTTCTGCAATCACTTTTGCCTGTTCTGCTGTGATTTTCCCATTTACGGTAATCACGCGGCCATTGAATAAATCTGTCCCTTTGTTGTTCAGGAACCCAAGCCCTTTCACTCTTTTGATTTCATCAGGTTTAATTGTACATCCCATAACCCTCAATCTCCTTTTCTATTTTTCTATGTAACAGCAGCCCCCGCAGGGCAGGCGAAACCACCGCCCCCTGCGGAGCCTGGCCATTATTCCTGTTTGTGTTTACGCTTCTACGTCGTTAAAAGTAATCCCGCCTTCTAATACCTTCGTATTCTTATAGCCATAGAATTTCAGGCGGTTCTGGAGCAGGTATGCCCGTTTGCCCTTGTTGCATACCAGAAGGATGTTCTCCTCTGGGCCCAGCCCGTCCACAGGCCCTTCCACCGTAGTCAGTTCCACATAAGGAGCCCCTTCTATGGAAGGCGCAAGGCATGCGTCTACGACTTTGTAGCCTTCTGCCGCCCCTTTTGCATATTCTGCCGGGGTAAAGGTTTCAAACTTGCCGTTGATTTTATTCATCAGCACGTTTAAGGTATGCTCAAACGGATGGATTGCCGTGGAGAATGGCGGCGCATAAGCCAAATCCATATCTGCCAAATCAGTAAGGGTACCTTTGAGCATAATGCCTGTTACGGCAATGTCTACTACTTTATCCACTGCCCCTGCGCCAATTACCTGCACGCCTAAGAGCCGTAAAGTTTCCTTGTCTGCAATCATCTTAATGATAAATGTGCCTGCGCCCGGGTAATAGTGCGCCTTGTCATCTACCACTGTAATGACGCTGACTGGCTGGAAGCCTTCTGCCACAGCCTGCGCTTCCGTAAGCCCGGTCCGGCCTACGTTCAGCCCCGGCAGCTTACATACTGCCGTCCCTAATGCACCCCTGTAAGAAAGCCCTGCGCCCATCATGTTCTGGGCAATCAGGCGGCCGCTGATATTTGCGGTGGAGCCCATGGGCGACCATGCAGCCTTTCCGGTCAGCGCGTTATGTACCATTGCGCAGTCCCCTGCTGCATAGATGTCCGGAAGGTTTGTTTCCCCTTTTTCATTCGTCAGGACAGTGCCCTTGAACATTTCAAGGCCAATCCCTTCCAAAAATGCGGTATTGGGGCGGATGCCTGCGCTTAAGACTACCAGGTCTGCCTTGTAAGCCTTCTTGCTGGTGATGACTTTTTCTACCTTGCCATCCCCTTCCAGGCCAGTTACTGCAACCCCGGTCACAACCGGAATCCCGCTTTCCTGCAGCTTGCCTTCCACATATTCTGCCATCTCTGGGTCAAACCCGGGAAGCGCATGTTCTGCCATATCCAATACGAAAGGCCGTACCCCCTGCAATTTCAGGTTTTCGGCAATTTCCAGCCCGATATAGCCTGCGCCAACTACTACGGCGCGTTTGATGTTCCCTGCGTCCACGATGTCGCGGATCTTTATTGCATCCTCTGGTGTCCGTACAAAAAATACATTTTCCAGATCACACCCTTCAATGGGGGGCTTAACGGGGCTTGCGCCTACGGAAACCACCAGCTTGTCATATGTATGTTCCTGTTCTTCCCCAGTCTTTACATTCTTTGCCACTACCTTCCTGGCTTCCGGGTCAACCTTCACTGCTTCCGTTTCCGTCAGCACGGTAACGCCTGTCAGCTTAGAATATTTTTCCGGCGTGTTTACAATAAGCTGGTTCCTGTCTTCAATCACATGGCCCACATAATAGGGAAGCCCGCAGCCTGCGTAAGAAATGTTTGCGCCCTTGTTAATCACAACCACTTCATTCCCACGGTCTTCCCGCATTAGCTTTGCAGCAATCTTCGTGCCGGCAGCAACGCCTCCAAGTACTAATACTTTCATTTCATACCTCCTTCATCTATGAAAAATCGACAAATTTTTCTTTATTATAATAATAGCACTTGTTAAATTCTACGTAAAATAGTAAAATCTAAATAGTACTATAGGGTTTTACCTATCTATATGCAGACGCAGGACAAGGCATGATATGTTTTTACAAAAGGGAGGAGTCATAAATGTCAACCTTAAAGCAACTGAAAACCTTTATTGCAGTGGTGGAGTATAAGAAAATGAGCGAAGCTGCCAAGCGCCTTTACATTTCCCAGCCTACCGTCAGCCAGATGATTTCCGATTTGGAAACGGAATACCAGACCAAGCTATTTGAACGGTTCCCAAAGGAGCTGCGGATCACCCCTGCAGGGCTGCTGCTTTTGGACAGCGCAAGGGAAATCGTAGCAAGCCACGAGCATTTGGAACAGTCCATGAAGCACGCCAATTCCCTGCGGCCCCTGCGCATCGGCGCAACCCTCACCATCGGCAATACCATGATGGGAACCCTGGCAGAAACCCTCCGGCAGCAATGCCCAGACATTGACGTAACAGTATTTGTGGACAACACGAAAATCATTGAGCACCGGATGATACATAATGAACTGGACATTGCGCTGGTAGAAGGGATTATCGTCCGCCAGGAAATCCTGACGGAGCCTGTCATTGAGGATTCCCTATGCGTTATCTGCGGGATGGGCCATCCATTTGTTGGGAGGGAAAGCATTTCCATCGAGGACTTGCGGCATCAGGACTTTATTATGCGGGAAAAAGGCAGCGGCACCCGGGCAATTTTTGAAAATATCATGCTGACCCACCACATCCCCTTTGTGACAAAATGGGAATGCAGCAGCCGCTGCGCCATTGTGGACGCCGTGCGCCATAACCTTGGCCTTGGGGTTCTCTCCTGCCGCTGCATTACGGAATATGTGGAAAAAGGGGAGATCCAAATGCTGCCCATTGAAAACGTATCCATGAAACGGTATTTTTACCTCTGCCATAACCAGTGCCACCCTGTCACCTCCCAAATGCAGGACTTTATCCAGCTTGTGAAATCCCTGCCGTTTACGGAGGATGCATGTGCCTGACGCTTTCCGCGGGCATCCCTAATTAATGTAATATTACTCCGGCGGTTAAATGCCGACGAATTTTACGCAGAGTCAAATACCCCGCAGCAAGCTACGGGGCATGGCCTGGCTTGTTCTTTCCGCCCCAAGGGCGGGGTATGCAACCCTCGCGGCATTCGCCAAATATCCGCGCAAGCGCGGCTGCTTGGCTCATTGCCCGCGGGAATAAATTTCCATCTGCAAGGCGGAAGAAGGCGGCGTAGCGGGGCTACGTCAACGGATGGCAACGCGGCAAATGGAAATTCAGGCAAGTAAAAACGTCGATATTTAACCATCGGAGTAATAATTTCCGGCAACAAGGTTACACTAATATAAGACCGAAAACTAGGAGGTAACTTATGCCGAGAGATTATGCAGGGGAATTCCGGGAAGACCTAAAGGAATTCCATGAAATGACGAAGAAATTTTACCAAAAAGAAGTAAACATTGCAGAATATAAACGGTTTTCCGGCGGCTTTGGCAGCTATGCCCAGCGGGGCGGCGGCTCCAGTATGCTGCGGCTGCGCTTTGCAGGAGGAGAAATTACAAAGGAGCGCCTTCTGTTTATCGCGGAAAGCATTGAAAAATACAGTATTTCCCTGGTGCACTTCTCCACCTGCCAGAGCGTCCAGTTCCACAATCTGTCCGAAGCGCAGGTTTGCGCCCTGATTGAAGAATCCTTCCAGCATGGCATTGTCACCCGGGGCGGCGGGGGGAATTACCCCAGGAACGTCATGTGCTCCCCCCTTTCCGGCGTGCAGGAAGGGGAATATTTTGACGTCCTGCCCTATGCCAAGGCAGCCGAGGAGTATTTGCTAGGCTTTATCCATACGGTAAAGCTGCCCCGGAAATTAAAGGTATGCTTTTCCAACTCCAAAGAAAATATAACCCATGCCACCTTCCGGGACCTGGGCTTCGTAGCCACCAAGGAAGGGAAATTTGACGTATACAGCGCCGGCGGCCTTGGCAGGGAACCCCGGATGGGCGCCTTGGTGGCTTCCGGCGTAGACCCTTCCCAGACCCTTTACTGTTTAAAGGCAATGGTAGACACCTTTACCGCTTATGGAAATTATGGGAACCGGGCACGGGCGCGCACCCGTTTTATGCAGGACGCCCTTGGGACGGAAGGCTATATCAAGGCTTTTCAGGAAAAACTGTCCCAAGCCCTTTCAAAAGAAGATTTGCCCCTCCGCGTTACAGTCCCTGAAATTACCAAGAAAGGGGACGGGGAATTCCAGCAAAGCCCGGAACATACCCTTTCAGGGGAAGAAAGCGATAGCTGCTGCGCGGATTCCGCCATGCCAGGCCAGGTAATCCCCCAGAAGCAGAAAGGCCTGTACTCCCTCCATTACCATGCCAGAGGGGGCAGCCCAAAGCCAGAATTCTTCCGCAGCCTGTATAACGCCATCCTCCCTATGGAAAGCGTGGTCCTGCGGGTGTCCCCAGACCAGGGCCTTTATATCCTGAACCTGACGGCATCCGAGGTGCAGGAACTGCTCCCCCTCACCAAAGACCATGCCAGGACCTTGTTTGAAACCTCCGTGGCCTGCATTGGGGCATCCATCTGCCAGGTTGGGGCAAGGGATTCCCAGGCCCTGCTGGCCGCATGCCTGGAACGGGTCCGCAAAGAGCATTTCAAGGACCGGGTGCTGCCCAAAATCCATATTTCCGGCTGCCCCTCCTCCTGCTCCGGGCATCCCGTAGCTTCCCTTGGGTTCCGGGGCGGCACGAAGCAGACCCCGGATGGGCCGAAACCAGCCTTCGCCGTCTATGAGATGGGCTGTGCAGTCCGAGGGAAAGAAAATTTTGGGACGGAGCTTGGCATCATGCTGGAATCAGAAATTCCCCAATTCCTTGCAGAGCTTGGGAAAGAGATTTCTAAGCGGGGAATGGAATACCAGGAGTTTGTGGAGAAAGAACATGAAGAATTTTTAAAAATTGCAGGGAAATATTTATAGGAAAAAAACCGGGGGACAGGCATCGTTCCCATGCCTGTCCCCGCGTCCACCTTACACTTTCGGGCATTCCCGCAGATTTTCCTCATAAAATGCCTGCCTGTCTACCGGCCTGCCATAATAATACCCCTGCATGTAGTCCGGCCCAAGCTCCCTTAGTTTCTTCCGTTCCTCCTCCGTTTCCACCCCTTCAAAGCAGACCCCCATGCCTATGCTGTGGGCCATGTCCACAATATGCCCAATCAGGTTAAAGTCAAACTCGTCCGAAACTGCCTTGGAGGTAAATCCCCGGTCCAGCTTCAAAAGGGTTACCCGGAGGTTTTTTAAGTAGGCAAGGGAAGAATACCCTGTACCAAAATCATCCAGCCCAAGCTTCACCTGGTTTTCGTTCAGCACATCCAACAGCCGCTGGACGGAATCGTCATAGGAAATCATCCCTGTTTCCGTAAATTCAAACAGCACCGTACGCGGGTTGATCCCAAGCGTCTGGATGGAATCCATAATCCCGCTTACCACATCCGATTTGCAGATCTGGATAAAGGAAAGGTTAATATTTATCCGGAAATTGGGCACTTGCCTCTGCCATTCCATGCTCTGGCGCATAGCCGTCTGGTAGACCCATTCCCCCACCGGGATAATCAGCCCGCTCTCCTCCAAAATTGGGATAAACACATCCGGCGGCAGCATCCCATATTTTTCACAGGAAAACCGCAGAAGGGCTTCCGCGCCTGTCACCTGCTCCGTTTCCATGGAAATGATGGGCTGGTAATACACTTCGAACCCCTCAAACCCATGGTTCACGGCATACCGCAGTTTCTCCTGGATATCAAGGTTTTTCATATAGTTGGCATAATCCAGCCTGGAAAATACATAGGAACAGTTTTTCCCATTCTTTTTTGCCATGCCCAATGCAAATTCGGAAAAATTGCTCAGGCTTTCAAAATCCATGTCCCCATAGGAAAAACCAACGATCCCCGAAGAAATCGTGTAAAAGCTCTGGTAGCCCTGTTCCTTGCGCTTCTGTTCCATCCTGCATCGGATGAGATGGTATTTTTTCCGCGCCTTCTGGACGTCACCGCCTGCCAGCAGTACAAGGAATTCATCCCCATCCCCTTTATAGAAACGGTCTGCGCCGCAGGTTTCCTTAATGCACTGGGCAATCAGCTTTAAGACGTTATCCCCCACCTCAAGCCCCTGCCGCTCGTTGACTTCCTTAAAATTATCTACCCCAATCCGAAGCAGCACGCCCTGCTTTGGCCCCCCTGCCTTACAGATGTTCCCATAATCTATCTGGAGCTGCCGCCCTGCAAACAGGCCTGTCACATTGTCCGCCTTGCGCCGGCTGCCGATTTCTGTTATCCTGCCTACCAGGACCCGGTTCCCCCCGGCTTCTTCCCGGATAACCGTCCCCCTGCAGCTAATCCATACCGTCCTGCCTTCCCGGTCTACCCAGCGGTATTCCATGTCATGCCCCGTCCGGTCCCCCTGCCGCAAATCCTCCAGATCCTCCACCAAGGCATCCATGTCCTCCGGGTGGATGACCTGCCCCAGCACCTTTGTTGCATTGGGAAAATGCGCGCAGGGCAAATTAAATTTTTCCAAAGCCCCTTTGGAAATGCTGTATTCATTTTTATCCAGGTCCAGCAAAAACAGGTAATCGTCTGTGCACCTGCCAAATACTTCCATAATGTATTCAAATTCTTCGTTCCCCACAAGGTTAAATGATGCTTTCTGCCCCATACTTCCCACAGTTCCTCTCTTTTTGCCTGTGCGCCCTGCTGCCGGGACAGGCCGCAGGGTACATGGCTGGTTGCTGTTTTCTGCTATTATTGTATCATTTCCTTGTAATTTTTCAACAGGGGATGTGGGAATTTTAGGAATTTCTGTCAGGATACAGAATTTTGCTGCCTGAGTATTCCCTGTTCCGTTATCTAGGTTTGCAATGTTTTGCTGTTCCATATAACCCTTTGCCAGATTTTTAGGCTCTGTAAGCTTAACGCTATTTTCTTGCCATCCTGCAGCCATATCACTTCAATTTTTCCGCAAAATCCTTCATAACCTCCGATATTTTAATCTGCTGCGGGCAGACTGCCTCGCAGCTCCTGCAGCCCACGCAGGCGCTTGGGTGCTTCTCTTTTGGCGTCGCCATCAATGCCATAGGCGCGATAAATCCCCCGCCGGTAAAGCTATGCTCATTGTACAGTTCCAGCAAAGATGGGATATCAAGCCCCTGAGGGCAGTGGCTGGTACAGTAATGGCAGGCGGTACAGGGCAGCCTTCCATTTAACATGCCATCTGCCACAGAAAGCAGTGTTTCCATCTCTTTTTCATTTAAGGGCAGGTCTTTTTCAAAAGTCCTGACATTGTCTTTGAGCTGTTCCATATCTGACATGCCGGAAAGCACTACAGTTACCTCCGGGATGGACTGGAGGAACCGGAATGCCCATGCAGGTATCCCCTCCTCCGGGCGCAGCCCTTTTAAAATTGCTTCCTCTTTCTCCGGGAGCCTGGCAATCTTCCCGCCCCGCAAGGGCTCCATTACCCACACCGGGATATTGTACTCCCGCAAAAGTTCTACCTTTGCCTTGGCGTCTTGGAAAGTCCAGTCCAGATAGTTTAGCTGAATCTGGCAGAATTCCATGTCTTTCCCATAGGCCTCCAGGAAACGCTTCATCACGTCCAGGTTCCCATGGGCGGAAAACCCAAGGTGGCGGATACGTCCATTTTCCTTCTGCTCCATCAGGTACTGGTAAATCCCATAGGACTGATCCAGATACGCGTCAATATTCATTTCACAGACATTATGGAACAGGTAAAAGTCAAAATAGGAAACTTGGCATTTCTCCAACTGTTTCTCAAAAATCTCTTTTACCTTCGGCATATTGGAAAGGTCGTACCCCGGAAATTTTGTGGCAAGGTAAAAACTTTCCCTGGGATGCCTGTTGAGGGCTTTCCCCATCGCAAGCTCCGAGTTCCCACTGTGGTAGCCCCATGCAGTGTCATAATAATTCACGCCCTGCCCCATGGCATAATCCACCATCTCTCCTGCAGCAGCTTCGTCAATCCTGTTGTCGTCCCCGTCAAGGACTGGAAGGCGCATAGCGCCCATCCCTAGGGCTGACAGCTTCAAATCCTGAAATTCTCTGTAAACCATAATACTTCCTCCTATTCTTTATTCCTGCCCGGACATTTTCCGGCAAACCATAGTAATTCTCCCCGGTATAGCAGTGCCTTTCCTTTATCATTGGCAATGGCATTTGTTCTATTTTACCATTTTCCCCCCTGGAATACAAACACAAATGCAGAAACCGGGACGCATGTAGGGACACGGTTATGGATATACTGGTTTTGAGGTGATTTTTATGAAACAGCTAAAGCTTTGGTTCGCCCTTGGGGCAATTTTTGTTTCCATAACCGGGACACTTTCCCATTTCCTGTACGGTTGGACAGGGAAAAATTTTTTCGTTGGGTTCTTTTCCCCTGTCAGCGAATCCGTATGGGAGCATATGAAGCTGCTATTTTTCCCCATGCTCCTGTCCTCGGCTGCGTTGCGCCAAAAATGGAACAGTGAATTTCCCTGCATTGCTTCTGCGCTGTGCTTTGGGATTTTGGCAGGGACTTTTTTTATACTGGCATTTTTCTATGGGTATACCGCCATCCTTGGGAAAGATATTTTTTTCCTGGACCTTGTTTGTTTTTTCCTAAGCGTTGCAGTGGCATTCCTGGCCGCTTACAGGCTTACCCTCTCCTGCAGGCTGCAGGGGCATACGCTCCCCCTCTGCGTGGCCGTGGGGACCCTGTCACTCTGTTTTCTTGTATTTACCTACCACCCTCCAGCATTTGCTGTTTTCCAGCCTTGACAAATATCTGGAAAATGTTAGAATTAGAATAATTCTAATTTTATTTTCTTATAGGAAAGACCGTGTTACTGTGAAGTGCTAAAGTGTATGAATTTCCTATAAGAAAATAAACAATTATGCGCAGCTCGCGGAGAGGAAATTTATTGCTGCGCAATCCGCTCGCGCGCGGAGAATGCGCTGTGCGCATTCTTTTTTATAGGAGGCTTCCGCTTAAGCCCCGATGTTTTTCAGAGGGGTTTGGGCTTAGGTTACATTTTAAATTCTGAGGAGCGGAGTTATGACAAAAAATGCAGCATATATTTTAGAAATTATCAACCATTCGGATTCCCATTTAACTGCGGAACAAATCCACCAGCAGTTAAAAGAGGAAAACAAATCCGTCGCCCAAGCCACCGTTTACAACAACTTATCTTCCTTGTACCAGCAAGGGATGATACGGAAAATTTCAGTGGAAGGGCATCCAGACCGATATGATAAGATGCGCCGGCACGACCATCTGGTATGCAGGAACTGTGGGAAGCTTTCTGATATCCTGCTGGAGGACCTAACGGAACAGATCCAGAAGCAGGTAAGCATCCCTATGATTTCCTACGATTTAAAAGTGAACTACATATGTGACGAATGTAGGCAGAAAATGCAAAATACTTAAGGCTGAAAGGACAAAACATTATGAGATTAAGGAAAAAAGCGTTCCATGCCGCCATTACATCTATTTCAAAGCTGGCGGATATGCAGTATGAGCCAGCAAACGGGGAATTAAACAATATCCACCAACGGCTGACGGCAGGGCGGAAAGAATTTGAGCAGGCCGTCACAAAAACTATGGATGCCGTGATCCAGATGAGCTCCATGGATTTAACTTTAGAATCAAACGTAGCGGCAATGGGGCAGATTAATGATTCCGTTGCCGCTGCCCTCAAAGCAATCGGCGCATCCACCGAGCTGACAGCCGGAATCTCCACAGAGGCGTCCAGGGCGCACAGCAGCCTGACAGATACGATTATTGAACTTTCTGACGAATCTGCCGAGATCATGAAGGACATACGCGGCAGCGAGCACGCCCTTACTACCATTACGGAGCTGTCTGCTTCCACCAGTTCCACGGCGAAGGATATGAAGGAGGATATCTATGGCCTCCTTGAAATTATACAAAATATGAATGAAGCAATTGCCGCCATCCATGCTATCTCTGCCCAGACCAACCTTTTGGCTTTAAATGCTTCTATAGAAGCAGCACGCGCCGGGGACGCAGGACGGGGATTTTCCGTCGTCGCAGAGGAAATCCGGAAGCTTGCAGATGAAACAAAATCCCTGACCGGGCGCCTTGGCACCTTTATCAGCGATATCCAGACTGCTTCCCAGAAAAGCTCCTCCAGCGTAGATACCACGGTAGCCAAGCTGGAAGAAATTGACGGCACAATAAAAAATGTATGGAAGCTTACCGAAAACAACCGGATTGGCATGGACCATATTACAGACTCGGTTTCCTCCCTGGCTGCTGCCAGCGAAGAAATCAGCAGTTCCATGACTGAACTGGATAACCAGATACAGCATGTGAACGATCAGTGCCAGAGCCTGAAAGAAAATGCCGACTCCCTGGCTGCTGCCAGCCATTCCATTGGGGAGCTTGTGGAGCCAGCCAAAACCATCGAAACACAACTGGATGAATCCACAAAAATTATGGGAACGATGGCCCGGGATGCATTTTATATGCTGGACAACCAAATTGTCCTCAACTGCCTGAACAGTGCAATTGGCGCCCACAAAGACTGGCTGGGCACTTTAAAAAGCATCGCCCGGTCGGGGAAGCTGCGGGTACTGCAGACAGACTGCACCAAATGCGGCCTGGGACACTTTTATTATGCCTTCCACCCCATAAACCCAAGGATTACAGGCCTGTGGGAAGGCCTTGGCAGCAAACACAAGGATTTCCATGCTTATGGGACAAAAATGATTTCCGCTGTATGCGCAGGGCGCACGGAGGAACTGATGGAGATTTACGGGCAGGCGGAAAGCTGCTCCAAGGAACTGATTTCTGATTTCCAGCGGCTGATTCAGGAGATCCAATCCTTGTCGGCGGAGCATGTGCGGATTTTTGAATAAGTGCCTGCGGCGGAAAACAGCCATATTTGTACATAATGGGGAGCTACTGTGTGCCACACTCAAAATGGCAGTGTTTCCGCAACAGATGGCATATTTTCTTTTTCTCCCTTGCATTTTTGGCTATTATATTGTTAAATCAACCCCAAAACCAAAACATATGTCCTGTTCCAAAAAATTTTTGCAGCACAATACCCTCACAACCCTCATTATTTAAAAAGAGGAATGAGAATTTCTATGGAAAGAATCTATGAGAAAGAGATCATCGAAAACTGCATTGCGAAAAGTAAATACCATGCCGTGCTCCGTCCGTTAGATTTGAATTATACTTTAACCAACTATGAAAAAGGGGAATTGGCAATTTTGCCGTTCCAGAGCGAAAAGGGCTGTCGCATTAAGCAAAACATATACAAAATATAGTATAGAAGAATGATTTATACCAACTATATCTTGTATCATTTTTCTTAATGCGACAGCTCCCTCTATATCCGGCCAGCCCTTCCCTGATATTAAATCCCCAAATTCGTATAGCCCATCAGGCTTTCATCCACCTCCCGGGCGGCTTCCCGTCCTTCCCGGATGGCCCAGACTACAAGGGACTGGCCGCGGTGCATATCGCCGGCAGTGAACACGTGCTTTACATTTGTGCTGTACCGGCCCTTGGGGGCTTTTACGTTCGTACGCCCATCCAGCGTGACACCGAAGGCGTCGGCAATGTATTTTTCCGTCCCTAAAAAACCTGCTGCAATCAGGGCCAGGTCTGCGTCCATCCGGCTTTCGGAGCCGGGAACCTCCGCCATTATGGCGCGCCCTGTTTTTTCGTCTTTTTTACTTTCCAGCTTTACGGTAACCAGCCCGCAGAGTTTCCCGTTTTTATCCTTTAAAAATTCCTTGACGGTGGTCTGGTACACCCGTGGGTCATGGCCAAAGATGGCAATGGCTTCTTCCTGGCCGTAATCTGTCTTGCAGACCCTGGGCCATTGGGGCCACGGGTTATCCTCCGCCCGCCTGTCCGGGGCTTTTGGCATCATTTCCAACTGGGTAACAGAAGCTGCGCCATGGCGGATGCAGGTGCCCACGCAGTCGTTCCCCGTGTCGCCGCCGCCGATTACCACCACTTTTCTGCCTTTGGCAGAAATGTATTTATTGTCCTTTAACCCGGAATCCAAAAGGCTCTTTGTAGTAGCTGCAAGGAAATCCACAGCAAAGTAAATCCCTTTGGCATCCCGTCCTGGTGCCTTGATGTCACGGGGGTTTTTTGCCCCGCAGGCCAGAATCACCCGGTCATACTCTTTCAGAAGCTGGGATGCCTTCACGTCCTTCCCAACATTGGCGCTGGTAAGGAAGGTAATCCCCTCCTCCGCCATCAGGCGGGTTTTCCGCTCCACCACCTGCTTTTCCAGCTTCATATTGGGAATCCCGTACATCAGAAGCCCGCCAACCCGGTCGTCCCGCTCATACACCGTCACCAGATGCCCCCGTTTGTTTAGCTGGTCTGCGGCTGCAAGCCCCGCAGGGCCGGAACCTATGACGGCTACCTTTTTGCCTGTGCGTACCCTTGGGGGCCTTGCCTTTACAAATCCCTGCCTATAGGCATTTTCAATAATCCCATACTCGTTTTCCTTTACGGAAACGGCGTCCCCATAGTGGCCGCAGGTACAGGCAGCCTCGCAGAGCGCAGGGCAGACACGTGCGGTAAATTCCGGGAAATTATTAGTTTTCATCAGCCGGCTGTAGGCCTGTTCCCAGTTGCCGGTGTAAACCAAATCATTCCATTCCGGCACTAAATTGTGCAGGGGGCAGCCGGACACCATCCCCATCAGCTCCATGCCGGACTGGCAGAAAGGCACGCCGCAGGCCATGCACCGGGCACCCTGCTTCTGCTGCTCCTCTTTGCTTAAAGGGGTGTGGAATTCCTGAAAATTCCCAATGCGCTCTTTGGGCGGCGCTGCCTTGGCAGCCTGCCTGCCATATTCCATAAATCCTGTTGGTTTTCCCATTTATGCATCCCTCCTAATGCCCAATGCTGGCATAGAACGCTTCGATCTGTGCCTGTTCTGAGCTTAAGCCTTTTTCTTCCATCTGTACCATTGCCGTCATCATCCGGTTATAGTCATAGGGGATGATTTTCTTGAATTTTGGCAGGTATTCGCTGAAATGGCCCAGCACTTCCTTCCCTTTCCGGGAATTTGTCAATGCCACATGCTCCTGGACCATATCCTTTAATTCCATAACGTCGTATTTTGAAGTGATTTCCTCCGAAAATACCATTTCCTTATTGATTCTGGTATACAGGTCGTTATCCTCGTCCAGCACATAAGCAATGCCGCCGCTCATGCCCGCCGCAAAGTTTTTCCCCGTTTTCCCAAGGACAACTACCCTGCCCCCTGTCATGTATTCGCAGCCATGGTCCCCAACGCCTTCTACCACCGCGTTTGCCCCGGAGTTGCGGACGCAGAACCGCTCCCCGGCAACCCCATTGATAAAGGCCTTTCCGCTGGTCGCGCCGTAAAGGGCAACATTTCCGATAATAATGTTTTCTTCCTGCCGGTATTTTACCCCGGCAGGCGGGTATACCACCAGCTTGCCGCCGGAAAGCCCTTTCCCAAAATAGTCGTTGCTGTCGCCCACCAGTTCCAGCGTCAGCCCTTTTGGGATAAAGGCCCCAAAGCTCTGGCCGCCTGCCCCGGTGCACTTCACTAAAAAGGTGTCCTCATCCAATGCCCCGTCAAACCGTTTGGTAATTTCCGAGCCAAAAATTGTGCCAAAGGAACGGTCCGTGTTGCTTACCTCCACGTCAATGCTGCGTTTCTGCCCGCCTTCCAGCGCAAATTTTAGCTGCTTCATCAGCACCTGTTCATCCTTTGTCTTTTCCAGTTCAAAATCATAGACCTGCTTCGGGTCAAAAATAACGTTTGCCTTCGGCCCTGCAAATGGGTTATTCAGGATCCTTGACAAATCCAATTCCTGTTCCCGCCCGCTCAGCCCTTCCCGGACTTTCAGCAAATCGCTGCGGCCTACCAGCCCGTCCACGGTAGGGATGCCTAATTTTGCCATATACTCCCGCAATTCTTCTGCAATGAAACGCATGAAATTCATGACGTATTCCGGTTTCCCTGCAAAACGTTTCCGGAGCTCCGGATTCTGGGTAGCAATCCCGGCCGGGCAGGTGTCCAGATTGCAGACGCGCATCATCACGCAGCCCATTGTTACCAGCGGGGCCGTGGCAAAGCCAAATTCCTCCGCCCCAAGCATGGCTGCTATGGCAACGTCCCGGCCAGTCATCAGCTTGCCGTCTGTTTCAATCCGCACTTTGTTCCGGAGGCCGTTCAGGATCAGGGTCTGGTGGGTTTCAGAAAGCCCCAGTTCCCACGGCAGCCCTGCATTGTGGATGGAACTGCTGGGAGCCGCCCCCGTCCCGCCGTCATAGCCGGACACCAGCACCACCTGCGCGCCTGCCTTGGCTACCCCTGCCGCAACGGTCCCAACTCCTGCTTCTGACACTAATTTTACCGTAATCCTTGCGTCCTTGTTGGAATTTTTCAAATCGTAAATAAGCTGCTCCAGGTCCTCAATGGAATAAATGTCATGGTGGGGCGGCGGGGAAATCAGGGAAACACCCGGGGTAGAAAGCCTTGTCCGGGCAATCCACGGATAGACCTTCTGCCCGGGCAGGTGGCCGCCCTCCCCCGGCTTTGCCCCCTGCGCCATTTTAATCTGGATTTCCTTTGCGCTGACTAAATAACGGCTGGTGACGCCAAACCGGCCAGAAGCCACCTGTTTGATGGCGGAACAGCGGTTTTTCCCGTCCGCGCCCGCTGCAAGGCGTTCCGGGCTCTCCCCGCCTTCCCCGCTGTTGGATTTCCCACGGAGCCGGTTCATGGCGATTGCCAGCGTTTCATGAGCCTCCTGCGAAATGGAACCATAGGACATAGCCCCCGTCTTAAACCGCGTCACAATAGAATCCACGCTTTCCACTTCCTCCAGAGGGATTGGCTTTTTCGGGTAAATGAAATCCATCATCCCCCGTAAATTTGCCTTTTGTTCCTCTGCATCCGCCGCCTTGGTATATTCCTTGAAAAGCTGGTAATCCCCCCGCTTGGTGGATTCCTGCAAAAGATGGATCGTCAGCGGGTTATATAAATGGCTGTCTGCGCCGCTGCGCATTTTATGCCGCCCGCGGCTTTCCAGCGTCAAATCCGTTTCCAGCCCCAAAGGGTCGTAAGCGCTGGAATGGAGGGCGTCCACGTCTTTTTCAATGTCCTTTAAGGTAATGCCGCCAATCCGGCTGACAGTGCCAGTAAAATATTTTTCAATTACCTCAGGGCTAATGCCGATTGCTTCAAAAATCTTAGCCCCCTGGTAAGACTGGATGGTAGAAATCCCCATTTTGGCTGCAATTTTCACAATCCCATGGAGGATTGCATGGTTGTAGTCCGCAACGGCCGCATAGTAATCCTTATCCAGCATGTGCTCGTCAATCAACTGCTTTACTGTGTCCTGCGCTAGATAGGGGTTGATGGCGCAGGCGCCATACCCCAGAAGGGTTGCAAAATGGTGCACCTCCCTGGGCTCCCCGGACTCCAGTATCATTGCAAGGGCCGTCCGTTTTTTCGTCTTAATCAAATGCTGCTGCAAAGCGGACACAGCCAGCAGGGAGGGGATGGGCACATGGTTTTCATCCACGCCCCGGTCTGAAAGGATTAAGATATTGGCCCCATCCCGGTACGCCCGGTCGGCTTCCACAAACAGCCGGTCAATGGCTTTTTCCAGGCTTGTATTTTTATAGTAAATAATGGGAATCTCCACTACCTTGAATCCCTCTGCCTCCATGGCCTTAATTTTCATCAAATCCGTATTGGTAAGGATGGGGTTATTCACTTTCAGCACCTGGCAGTTGATGGGCTTTTCTTCCAGCAGGTTCCCATCTTCCCCGATGTACACGGTAGTGCTTGTCACCACTTCTTCCCGGATAGAGTCAATGGGCGGGTTTGTTACCTGGGCGAATTTCTGCTTGAAATAATTGAACAGGGGCTGATGGTCCTGTGCCAATGCCGCAAGGGGCGTATCAATCCCCATAGCAGAAGTGCCTTCCACGCCGTTCTTTGCCATGGGAAGGATGGCTTCCTTCAAGGATTCGTAGGTATACCCAAAGGTTTTCTGCATCCGCTGGCGTTCCTCCCTGCGGTACTCCGGCACCCGCTGGTTGGGGATTTTCAAATCTGCCAATTTAATCAGGTTCCGGTCCAGCCATTCCCCGTAAGGCCGCCTGCCCGCATATTTTTCCTTTAACTCGTCATCGTCAATGACACGCCCCTGCACCGTATCCACCAAAAGCATTTTTCCCGGGCGCAGCCGTTCCTTTGCCACGATTTTCGTGGGGTCAATTTCCAGCACCCCTACCTCCGAGGAAAGTACCAGGTTATCGTCATCGGTAATATAATACCGGGAAGGGCGCAGGCCGTTCCGGTCCAAAACCGCCCCTAAGATGTCCCCGTCGCTGAACACAATGGAAGCCGGGCCGTCCCATGGCTCCATCATCGTGGCATAATATTGGTAAAAATCCTTTTTCTTCTGGCTCATGAGCCCATTGTTGGCCCATGGCTCCGGAATGGTAATCATCACTGCAAGGGGCAGGTCCATGCCGCTCATTACCAGAAATTCCAGCGTGTTGTCCAGCATGGCGGAATCGGACCCCTCCGCATTTACCACCGGGAGCACCTTCTGCAGCTCCCCTTTCAGGTACTCGGATTCCATGGTTTCTTCCCTTGCCAGCATTTTGTCCACATTCCCACGGATGGTATTGATTTCCCCGTTGTGCACAATCAGGCGGTTGGGATGCGCCCGTTCCCAGCTTGGGTTGGTGTTGGTGGAAAACCTGGAATGGACCGTGGCAATGGCCGACTCATAGCCCTCGTCCTGCAAATCCGGGAAAAACTGCCGGAGCTGCTCCACAAGGAACATGCCCTTGTAGACAATGGTCCGGCTGGAAAGGGAAACCACATAAGTATCGTCGCTGGACTGCTCGAACACCCGCCTTGCCACATACAGCTTCCGGTCAAACTCCAGGCCTTTCTCCGTACCCTTTGGCCGCCCCACAAACCCCTGCATAATGCAAGGCATACAGTCCACGGCCTTCTGCCCTAGCTGCCCGGGCACAATGGGCACTTCCCGCCAGCCTAAAAATTCCATGCCCTCCTTGTTCACAATGACTTCAAACATCTTCTTGGCCTGGTTCCGTTTCAGCTCGTCCTGGGAAAAGAAAAACATGCCCACGCCGTAATCCCGTTCCCCGCCTATTCCTATCCCTGCCTTCTTTGCGGCTTTTTCAAAAAATTTATGGGAAATTTGGAGCAAAATGCCTACGCCGTCCCCGGTCTTGCCTTCTGCGTCCTTCCCTGCCCTGTGTTTTAAATTCTCTACGATTTTCAATGCATCTTCTACGGTTTTGTGGGTTTTCTTCCCCTTAATATTGACAACTGCGCCAATGCCGCAATTGTCGTGCTCAAAGCCAGGGTCGTACATGCCCATGGCTGTCCGTTTTGTTTCCTGCATATTCTCATCCTCCCTGCTGTTTTGCTTTATCGTGGTAAAGCATTACCTTGTGCTGAAATAACTATACACCTTTTTTCAGGGATTGTAAATAGTTTTTTTCTTTCTATTTTCTGATAATTTGACATTATAAGGATTTATAAGATTATTTTCTGATAATTATACTGTATTGATTGTAAAGATTGTGGTATATTGTACAATTTATGTGTATAGTTTCCTGATTTTTCTTTTGTGGGACTGTCTATTTGCTTGTTGGAATGTGGGATATAAGTGAATTGTGTGGGAATTGTGTATGGATGGGGTGATTTTTATATGTTCTTATTTGGATAGTAAAAGTTTTGAAGCGCTTTTTTTACACAGCAAAAAGGGGCTGTCGCACTAATATAGTTACTTGTTCAAAAGGTCTTGCCGCTTATGCGGCAAAGACAGAATACACAAAATTACTCTGGGGAAGCTAACTTCCCCAGATATTTTTTGTGCGTTGCAATTGACGTTAGTGCGACAGCCCCTTTTTCTGTACAGCCATTCCTATTATCCAAGCAATGACAATACGCCCTGTGTGGACTGGTTTGCCTGTGCAAGCATAGACTGTCCTGCCTGCGCAAGAATATTGTTTTTGCTGTATTCCACCATTTCTTCTGCCATATCGGTATCGCGGATCCGGGACTCTGCGGCTGTTGTGTTCTCCACAATGTTGTCCAGGTTGGCAATGGTATGCTCTAACCTGTTCTGGACTGCACCAAGGGCAGAACGCTGTGCGGACACCTTGGAAATCGCGTCGGCAATGGCGTCGATTGCATAAGTTGCAGCATTTCCGCTGTCATCGGATACGTTCAAGCCCTTTACCCCAAGCCCTGCGGCATCCATAGCGTCAATGTCTACGGTAATCTTATTTGTCATGTCGGCGTCGGAGCCTACATGGAGGTTGAAGGACAGGGATTCCTTTACTTCAACGGTTCCTTGGGTGATGGTGAACTTGCCGTCCCCATCGTTTGTTACGGTTGCAGCAACATCTGTGCCAATGCTGGAAGCCTTTTGCAGTTCCTCGGTAATCATGGCATATGCTTTTTGTGCGCTGATTACTTTTTCGTTGCTTTCTGGCAGGGCGATGTCGCCGATTACTGTCTGGGCAGCCCCAGTATCCACCTTTACCGTATCTCCGTCGTGGATTTTTGCTAAAATTGCATCCTTTGTCAGCTTAAAAGCTTCTTCATCTACATCTGCTTCATCTACAATTGTATAAACAATCTGATCTGTAGCAGTCCCGATTGTCACTGTTTTCCCAGCATCCAAACCATTAATTGCATCGTACACATCTTTTGCAGATGCAGGAGCGGCTGCTGTCGCTTTTGTAGTTACGCCGCCGATTGTAACGCTGTCACCTGTTGAAAGTGCAACCGTACTGGTATCTGTTACTGCAAGCCCAGACCCTGCATTGGCAATCGTTGCCGCATCTGTTTTGTCCACTTGGATGGAACTTACCTCGCCAGCTTCTAATGCTGAAACAATCGTAACTTTATTTGTAATTGCACTATTGGCTGTTCCAGCGCCGCCATTTTTTATCACATCCACATGGAACTTATTGCTTGTAACTTGTTTTCCGGCTGCCAGCGCATCTTCAATTAGTTTCCCAACATTTGCTAAACCAACTGTCCCTGCAGTGTCGCTGGTAGTAGTAGCCGCGCCATTCCCAGCAGCGATTGTGTATACTGTTTCCCCAATTGTCACTTCATCAGCCGCTGCCCATTTAATGTCCCCTGCTGCAACCTTATCTGTTACAGTATAAGTCTTCCCTTGATATGTCACACTGTCGCCAGCCGACAAAGTAGTTGCCGCATCAAATGGGGCTGCGGTAGAGATTGCATACCCATCGGTAGAAGTGTTCAGTTCCCCGGCATCCAAATGCTCTGCAGACGTCCCAATGGTATACTCTTTCCCGCCGATTGTAACCTTATCGCCATTTTCAAGGGCCTTATCCAACGTAAATTCAGAAACCCCGCCGCCCTTGTCGGCAAGCTTCCCTTTAATCCCGGCATCATGGGCTGCAACAGTCTGTGTTGTGGTTGCGCCGCCCTTATCGCCTTTCAAAAGGTAAATCTCATTGAACTTGGTAGTTTCTGCCACGCGGTCAATTTCCGTGGTAAGCTGGTCGATCTCTGCCTGGATGGCATCCCGGTCGGACTCGGAATTCGTCCCGTTTGCCGCCTGCGTTGCCAGCTCGTTCATACGCTGGAGCATGGAATGTACTTCTGTCAGCGCGCCTTCTGCGGTCTGCACTGCGGAAACTCCGTCTTCTGCATTGGTAGAAGCACGGTCAAGGCCGCGGATCTGCTTCCTCATTTTCTCCGAAATAGTAAGCCCTGCTGCATCGTCTGCCGCACGGTTAATTTTATAACCGGACGCTAACTTCTCCGTTGATTTTGACTGGGCGCTTGTGGTTACCCCTAACATCCTGTTGGCGTTCATTGCCTGCATGTTGTGTTGTACTACCATAATATTTTCCTCCTTGTCATTTATGGCTTGCCCGCAAATCCGTTTGCGCGCATCATTTTTTATAATAAGCAGCGTTTTTTTGCGGCTGCGTTATTACCCTATTTCCAAGGCTCCGATTCCCTCACCTTTCCCGCCTTGCCTTCTTCCTCTCCGCTATCAAAATAGCCTTAATTTTCTCCTTGGCTTCCGGCGAAAGCTCCCTGTCCCTGTAATGCTTCACTTCATTCCCCGGCTCTGCCGCCATGCCGTACCGCCCCAGCGCTTCGCTGCGCACAATGTTGTAAGCCCTGGGGGCGTCAATCAGCACCCGCAGGTTCTGGGAGCTCCCCCCTGCAAACACAAGCTTGATATCATCCCCAATCAGGACGTATTCCCCCGGTTTCACCGACAATTTCAGCATAATCAACCTCCTGTTTTCCCCACCGGAACCTGCCGTGGTAAAATTTTTTCATCTCTTACAAAAGAGGAAACCACTCAAAAATGCATTTGCAACAGTTCTTACAATAATGTTGCAGGATGGAGGTATTGAATTATGGGAACAACACAACCTATCCGCGAAAAGGACGACTTAAAAAAATTTCTGGACTACTACCGGCACTGCCGCCCCAACACCAGAAACTATGCGCTGATTACCTTTGGGCTCCACACCGCCCTGCGCATCGGCGACATCCTGAACCTGAAATGGGAAAATGTGTACGATTTTGGCCAAAACCGCCTGTACGACCATTTATTCCTAAAGGAAAAAAAGACTGGGAAACAGAACATCGTGGCATTGAACCGCCACCTGAAAGACACGCTGAACGTTTACCGGTGCAGCCGGAACCCTCAGCCCACAGACTATATTTTCACAAAAACAACCGACTACACCCATCCCCTCAGCCGCTCCCAGGCATTCCGCATTATGAAAAAAGCTGCGGTGGAAACGCTGCACACCACCCACGTAAGCTGCCATTCCCTCCGCAAAACCTTTGGCTACCATGCATGGAAACAAGGGGTGCCGCCTGCCCTCCTGATGGACATTTTCAACCATTCCTCTTACAGCATCACCAAGAAATATTTAGGGATTGATCAGGACGAACGGGATTCCATCTTTATGGAAATAGATTTGCTATAAATTTTTTTGGGGGAGAAAAATAAAAAAATGAATGTAAGGGGTAAAGTTTTCCAGGGAAGCTCCGATATAAGAAATGTACAGAAAAATGCAACATTATTGTAAGAAATGTTGCATTTTTCAATTTAACCAATTTTTGCCCAGACTATGCAGCCAGCGGGCATTCTTTTTTTCGTCATCCGGGCAGGCCTTGCGCTTGGTTCTCTGGAGGTAAAGAAAGAATATCAGAATACCGGGGTTGGCTCCGCCCTTGCCAAAGAATGCATCCAACGGCCAGCGTCATCCAGTTATCCATGGATTACTGTGCTGGGAGGAGATTATTATTCCCGGTTTGGATTTGAAAGAGGAAATCTATACGGAATTACGGTATCAGATGACGCGTACCTCAACGAGCATCTACAGATTCTGTTTCTGGATGGTCTGGTAAGGGATAGAACTTCTGGGAGGTTGGGTTTACTGCAGCGCGTTTTATGATGCAGACGGGAACCTAATGTAGCAGGGGGAACTCCTCCGCGATATCCGCCAAATTATTGCCTTTTTATTTTTATATTACTCCGGCGGTTAAATGTTGACATTTAACCGCCGGAGTAATATCATTCCACAAGCTTAAAAATAACGCTTAATCCCAATTAAGTTCCTCCTTGTTCTGTTCAATAAAATCAGAAATAACTGCCTTAATAACTGGAACTGAAACAGAATTCCCAAACTGTTTATATGCAAACACATCTGATGGATTTAAAATAAAAGTATCTGGGAAGCCCTGCAAACGTGCACATTCCCGTGGCGTAACCCTTCTTGGCCGATTATTTTGAATAACACCAAGACGGTTCGAATCAGATGATGTTAGCGTAATAGATATGCTGTTTGGGTCAAGAAACTTAAATACTTCAAAAGACATATTGCCACATACAGGATTATATTTTCCATTTTCTTCCTTAAGGTATCCCTTTTCCTTTAAAGAAGCAATCACATCCAATATATCGTTAGACTTATAAAATGTTTTAATTTGATCTATCGTCAGCTTTTTCCCATCCTGCTGTGTTCCAAAAACAGGCTTCCGTCGGTTTTGGATCAGTAAATTCATAAAACCAATCTCCGCTTTGCTGCATTTACCTTTTCTGCCCAATTCCCATGAATGGAGGGATTTCCCCCCACGGTAATCTATGATCCTGTAACCATGCAATTTTGACAGATCATCCCCAATTACAGAATGAAGCTGTTCTGTGAAATTTGGGGAACAATAGTATTTTTCTGGAACATTTTCTTCAAGAATTTGCCCGACGGAACACCTGTTGCCAGCCACATCATAATCAAAAAGACTAAACTGCTCCCAACCTTTTTTATACTGATGTGAATCAGCTGCCCCTAACTTTGTACTTAATGTCATTTTAGGCGTTACCCCTTTGATGCCAAGTATGTAAAGGCGAACCCTGTTTTGGGGTACGCCAAAATCAGAACTGTTCAGAAGCATGTCATATGTTCCGTATCCTAAGCTATGGAGTTTGGAAATTATCGTTTTAAAAGTACGCCCATTATCATGGGTATACAATCCCCGGACATTTTCTAACAAAAATGCCTTCGGCTGATATAATTCCAGAATTCTTTCTACTTCAAAAAAAAGTGTTCCACGTGTATCTCCAAACCCCAATTTTTTTCCTGCATAGGAAAAAGGCTGGCAAGGAAACCCTGCAAGAAGAATATCAAAAGGGGGGATTTCTGTTATATATTTTATATCTCCATCTGGATATTCCCCATAGTTAAGTTTATAAGTTTCACAAGCTTTTTTATCAATCTCGCTTGCTAAAACGCATTGTGATTCTATTCCATGCTCTGCAAAAGCATCTGCAGCACCCAACCGAATGCCACCAATTCCAGCAAATAAATCAATGAATTTAATCATCCAATCCTCTCCTTGATAAATTCAACCAAAATTCCAAACTCCTCTTTCGTAAAAGCAACTGTACAATGGCTGTTATCACATAACGTACGAATTGCAGAGCGGCGGGAAAAATTTCCTGCCCCATCAATGATATATGCTATGTAATTTCGGCTGCTTGTAATTTTCTCAAACCGATCCCTCGCCTGTCCCCCTTTACGCTCAATCGTACTGTTTGAAGTCTCCTGAAAAGTCACTTCCACTGCAACATATTTTTTATGACGTCCCACGTCATTAATCCTGTCCACCACAACATCAAAATTTGTAAGCGTATTTCCATCGTTTTGCGTTACCCCAGGAATAACCCCATTGCTTTTCACACAGTAATTTTCCCCTAAAGTATACGCCAAATATTTGACTACATATTGTTGTGCTACATTTCCTAAATCAGATGCAGTTTTGCCGCTAATAATCCTACTGACACGGATATAGTTTTGCCGTACAAATTCTTCAATCTTTGCATCGTCCCCAAGGTAATCTGAAAAAATACATTTATATAATACTGATCTTGTCCGCACATTTACAGAAAAAGCCCCGTATAAAAGCAGCATAATAATATCCTTACATAGGTTTTTATCTGACATTTCAGCAGAAAGATTCTCAACAGTATCTATTTTCATACGTTTATTATTCAAAACTCCTTTTATGGGAAGATATTCAAATTTATATTCAATAACACCTTTTCCGATATCAAAAGAAAGAGTTTTATTAGGGAATAATTCATCTGCATCTTTGTTTACCCGCTGTAAGGGTTCACTGCCAAAATCAGCCAATACCACTAAGTGCTTCAAAAATAATGGGTATGGAAATTTTGCTGCATCTATTAAATCAAATATGCTAGAAACATTATGCCTATCAGCCAATTTCAGAATAGAAATAAAACGCTCTTGTGTATCCAGTAAAACCTGTAACACACTAATTTCCAGCGCCTCATCACGAACCTCTTTTGGCCACCATTTACATGCACGTATTTCAAGTTCATCTATTGTCCTCTCATACCTATCTTCATTCATCCGTTTTCCCCCTAACACATTTTACTGCAAATTAAGTATCCTGATGCTATTTATATTTACTGCCGCTTTCTGCCCTACGTTATATTTTATGATTATATCAAAACCACATTTAAAAATCCACTAAATGTTATATAAACTATAATGATGTTCCATTTAACAGAAACAAACAGTTTGGCAGACCGGTAAATCAATGGCCCTATTCGCCAAAGTATGTGGACAACCCTTGGGAAATATGGTATGATTTTGGCAGTGAAGCAGCACATGTTATACATCCAGATAAAAAGGGAGCCATAGGGTTCCCGTCCTAAGGCATCCGTGTGGAAATTAACATTTTCATTGCAGTTCATGCCTGAAAAAAGTGAAAGGAACGGGCGATTTTTATGGAAAATTATACCTTTCTCCAAGCCATGGGCAGGGGACGCCACCCAGAAGGCGCAGGCATTGCAGACAGCTCCTATTGTATCTTTTCCGGGCCTATGGAAGACCCGGTTTTGCGCCAGCGGATTTTCGGGGACGAATCCTCCCTGACCTTGGAACTGAATTATGGGGAGGGCGATTTGCTGAGTGATTTCCGCTTACGGCAGGCAGGCACAAACCTGATACTGGAAGAATCCTCCGTAGGCCTGTTCCGCAGCTTCCTGATGGACAAGGAAATCAAATATATCGGGCAGGCTTATATGTACGCCCTTCTGTTTAAAATTTCCAACTTAAGCGACTTAGTGGACTTCAGCATCAAGGAAATGAAGGTACTGGAAGATTCGCTGGACAACAGCATTGACAACAGCGGCACTTACCAAATCCTGGATTTCCGCCGCCGCTACACAGAATATGGCAGCCAGATCATTGCCCTTAAGGAAATCATCGCCCGCATTGACAAGGGCTACTATCCTATGCAAATGCAGAACAGCTATGTGCTCCAAGGGCAGGTGGCGCTGGATTTCCGCTTTTTGGAGGAACGGTATGAGTTAAACAAAAATACCATCATCAAAGATCTGGACACCTATACCTCCATCATCAACAACAACATCAACCGGAATACACGGCTGCTGACTTTAGTTTCTTTGGGGGCTGTGGCGTTAAACTTTATGTTTGGGAGCCTGCTGGCCGTAAGCCCTGCAATCGGGGTTGCCGGCGGCGTCCTGATTGGCGGCCTGACGGCAGGGGCAGCCGTCGTTTACCGTACAAACGGCAGCCGGAGGTTCCCACGCCTTCACGACAGCCATATCCTTCCAGACGCCTTGGAAGGCCAGGCGGCGGAAAGCGCAGCTTTGGAAAGCCGGCAGAACATGCCGGGAAGTGAAGATAACGCCGCAGGCAGCACAGCTTTGGAAAGCCGGCAGAATATGCCTGAGAACATAGAAAAACGCTAAAAAATGCCTATATCTGGAAACTTTGGTTACACTTCCCAGATATAGGCATATATAGGCTGCTACAAAAATTCGTAGGAATGCTGCTCTCTTTAACTGCATACATCGCTGCAGGGAACCCCCTGCTCTGTCATTCATGGCACCCAAAGCATTGCCCTGCGCCTACAGCTTTCCATATTTATTGGAAACCACCGTACGCGGCTGGTCGGCTTCCTCCTGCGAATCCCAAGGGAGCACGTCCCCCGGTTCCCGGAGGTAATTGAGCACCTGCCAAATCCCTTCCCCTGTATAGGCGCTGACGCGGAACACCGGCCTGCACCCAGCCATTTCCAGCCACTGGTGCGCCCGGTCCGGGTTGCCGTCCTCCCGGTCAATCTGCGTGACAATCCCAATGACAGGGCGGTTGCAGGCAGCCGCGCAGCAGGGGGGATACAGGGAATACGGCTCCGCAGCATTCAGCAGGAGGCCAACCACGTCCGCTTCATAGGAATACAGAGCTAGGGCACGGGCCAGCGTTGCCGTTTCCGCATACTCCCCCGGTGTGTCAATCACCACGTCGTAATGATTAATATACTGGGTCTTGTGGTAAGAAATCACATCTCCTTTTAGCGCCTGCGTCAAGGTGGTTTTCCCACATTCACTGCGCCCCATTAAAATTATTTTTTTCATGTTCTTGTAATCTCGCAAACGGTAAAGCCTAACCGGTTTTTCAGATAGGCCAGAATATTGGAAACCGCGGACTGCACATTGGAAATCCGCCCTGTAAAAATCAGCGTCCCGCTGAAACGGTCAATAAACCCAATCTCAACCGGGGACGTTTTCAGCGCAATATCTCCGGCAATCACGGATATCTCAGACGGGCACATGCTTAAAATCCCAATCGCCGACTGCCTATAATCCAGTTCCGGGTTCAAGCCCAGCTTCTGGTAAATAATTTCGTCAGGACTGGCAATAATATGCGCCAAAGTGACCTGTTTGCCGGGGACTGTTTCCTGGATGATACGCAGCTTGCCCTCCGCAGATGCACCAATATCCAAAAGATTCATATCCATTGCCAACCACTCCTTTTCTCTCATTTTCCACAGCCCTTGGGGATGCTGCTACACCAGCTTTTCCAGAAGGCCTTTATGGGGGGAGGGGATGACGCAGCTGCTGGTAATGTCGCCGGTATCCGCCAACTGGGCAACGCTGGAATTCAGCGCTGATTTCACGGCAGACACCTCCCCTGTGAAAATCAGGTACCCTTTCCCGCCTAAGCCCCGGGCCACCCGGACTTCCATAAGCGTAATGTTGGACGCCTTTGCGGCAATATCGGCAGCCCGCACCGCAGTCAGCGCCGACATCGTTTCCAACATGCCGATGGCAGCTATATGCCCTGCATCAACTGTGCCCACCAAGGCTGCCGGCACCGATGCATGGGCATTATTGATAATATGATGGCAGATAAGGAAAGTCCCTGCAACCTGCCTGCCCCTTTCCATGGAACTCTTTACCGCCCCTACCTGCCCGCTGATAATAATAATATATTTTCCCGGGCAGACAGCCGTGGCTACCAGCAGCTCCACATCCGCAGCCTTCAGCATTTCGTCCGCGGACTGCACGCCCGCCGGGATGCTTTTCAGCTCCAATAATCCAATTGACTTTCCCATACGCATATCCTTTCTGCTTAATTCACGGCAGAACCTGCCTGTTACGCCTGTACCACAATGGTGTCGCTGCTGATGGCTGCCACCGTGCCGGAAATGCTGGCATGGAGGTTTGCACCCAGCTTATCCTTGGGGATGCGGGCAATTAAACTGCCCTTTTCCACTCTGCTGCCTACTTCCACCACTGGCTCAGCCGAAGCCCCTACGTTCTGCCTGAGGGGCAGCGTGACTTTCCCATAAGAAGGCAGGGCGCCTTCTTCCATGGGCGCATCCACATCGTAGGCAGAAAGCCCAAGCTGGTGGATAAGTTTATGCACCGGATAGCGTTTGTACTCCCGGAAGGGCGCGCCATGTTCCGGCTTGTTGTCCAGGCTGTTGCGGATGCCCTGTTCCCCTAAGATGCCTTTAAGGCTGCCATTTAACTTCCATGGCTGGAGCCCCATCACGCAGGCATATTCGCACAGGCGGCACCCACAGCAGAGATATGCGTTCATGGGGGTCTGGGCTGGGTCGCACATGCTCCCATAAGCCGCTAAACGCATCAGCTTATGGGGCTGGATGCGGTGGCCTAACAGCCCCCGGGGGCAGACCTCGGAACAGAGGGAGCACTGCATACAGGCAGTTGCCGCCTGCCGCATGGAAACCCCCAGCGGCCGTTCCAGGCTGTTTAAAAGGGGATGCCCCGCAGGGACTGCAATCAGCCCTTTCGTCGTCTTTGTAATTACGCTTTCCAGGGGGACTAAGCGCCCCATCATAGGGCCGCCGTTTACAACCCGGTAATCCGCCACGGACGGGCCGCCTGCCAGTTCCAATGCTTCCGCCACAGTAATCCCCAGTGGGACCCTGACGGTTTTCGGCGTGCGCACCGCGCCTGTCAGCGTAACATATTTTTCAGTAACTGGATGGCCGTCCATGGCGTCCAGCACATTCAGTGCAGTTTCCACATTTATCACTACGACGCCTGCATGGATTGGGATGCCCCCTTCCGGGACAACCTTCCCTGTGACCTCATAGACAATCACCTGCTCATCGCCTGCCGGGTAAAAAGCCCCCAGCAGGTGCAGCCGCAGCTTCGGGTAACCCGCTAACTCCTGCTGCAAAGCCCCGGCAGCCGTATGGTAATGCTCTTTCAGCGCCACAACGCCTTCCCGGGCCCCAAGATGTGCCACAATCTTATCCAAAGCTGCCAGCAGCCGCCCGGCCTGCCTGGCCATAAGCTGCTGGTCCACCCGCAGGAGGGGCTCGCACTCAGCCCCGTTGATGATTACGGTGTCTGCTTTGGCATTCAGCTTCACATGGGTAGGGAACCCTGCGCCCCCTGCGCCGACAATGCCGGCGCTTTCCACCAAGGCTGTTAAATTTTCCTGCATAGGAGCACCTCCCTAATCAGCGCACGTCCAATCCTCCGACAAGCACGCACCTGCGCCGCCGTGCAAAGGATTTCGCTGAAGTCAGCCCTTCCCCGGTGGGCCCTGCGATGGTAAACGTAGTGTAGCCTTCGCCGCCCACGCCGATCCCTGCATAGGAAGGGCCATTTTTTACGAAAATAGTGGTCTGGATCAGCTTTGCCATCTTGGTAAGCTTATCTACATTGCGGGAATGCATGATGGCGGTATGGCGGTTGCCATGCTCCACACGGATTGCCATTTCAATGGCGGCATCCACATCCGGTACCCGCACAATCGGCAGAATAGGCATCATCAGCTCAACCTGCACGAAAGGATGGTACTCTGGCGTCTGCATGATAATGGCTTTTACATCATCGCCTACCTGTACGCCCACCTGTTCCAAAATATATTTCGCGCTCTTGCCTACAAAGGACGTCACCGGGCTTTTGCCATTTTCCTGCACGGCCAATTTTACCAGCCTGTCAATAAGTTCCGGGTCTTTTACCTCATAAGCCCCGTTTTTCTTCATGTTGAAAATCAGGTAATCCGCTGCAGAATCCACCACGATAACTTCTTTTTCTGCAATGCAGGGCAGGTTGTTGTCGAAGCAGCAGCCGTCTATGATATCTTTGCCTGCCTTTTCAATATTTGCAGTTTCATCCACTACCACAGGAGGGTTGCCTGCGCCTGCGCCAATTGCCTTTTTCCCACTGGACAGCACGGTCTTTACAATGCCGGGGCCTCCTGTTGCCACAAGCATCCGTACCAGAGGATGTGCCATCATGGCATTCGTATTTTCAATAGAAGGCTTCGACACAGTTACCACCAGGTTCGCCGGCGCCCCTGCCTCAGCCAAAGCCCGGTTAATCAGCCGTACCAAATGCAGGGAAACGTTTTTTGCCCTGGGGTGGGGGCTGAATACTACGCTGTTGCCTGCAGCCAGCATCCCGATGGAATTGCAGATAATCGTTTCCGTTGGATTCGTGGTGGGCGTAATTGCCCCGATTACCCCAAAGGGGGAATATTCCACCAAGGTAAGTCCGTCGTCCCCTGACATTGCTTCTGTCGTTAAATCTTCAATTCCCGGCGTCTTTGTAGCTGCAAGCCGGTTTTTTATTAATTTATGCTCATAATTTCCCATTTCCGTTTCTTCCACGGACTGGCGGGAAAGATAGGAAAGGTTCTCCTGGTCCAGCACCACGTCCCGGATGGCCTGCACATAAGCCGCCCTGTCATGCATGGTGCAGTTTAAGTACTTTTTCTGGGCGGCAGCGGCAGCTTCCACCGCTTCGTCCATGCTTTCAAAAACGCCGCAGCTTCCGCCGTCCGCATCTGCGCTGGAATCTGCGCCATCTCCCATCCGGCTTAAGACCGCGTTTACTATGCCCGCTACTAAGCGTTCATCAATATTCATTATTTTCCCTCCTTACATAGACATTGCATAACGCGCAATCTCCATATCCTGCTCTACCGTCCCGCCAGATACGCCGATGCCGCCTAATACCTGCCCGCCTGACACATAGGGGAATCCGCCGCCAAACAGGATAATTTTCCCCGGGGCTGCGTTCCCGATCCCATACAGGGGGCCTTCCGGCCCTGCCGCCGCCCCCAGCTCATGGGTTGGCATACGGAAGGCATTGGCAGTATACGCCTTTCCGGCAGATACTTCCACGCTGCCGGGAAGGGCGCCGTCCATCCGCGCAAGCAAAAGCAGGTTCCCGCCGCTGTCTACAGCAGAAAAAACCACCGGAACGCCCAGCTCCCGTGATTTCTCTTTTGCCCTTCCTGCCATACGCTCAAGGACCTCCAGGGAAATCGGAGGTAAGCTGCCTGTATGCCCTGCCAATACATCTTTTACGATGCCTGTTACCTTCTCCCGCATCTGTTCCTGGGCCACTGTTTCTTCCTGAAGGCGGGCCATGGCATACACGGCGTCTGATAAGCGGTTGACATAACGCATGGTTACCTCCCGCACGGGATGGCTTTCAGAAAGCTCCACCATGCGCCGTTCCGCCCGCCGCACAACCGTCCGGGCTACATGGAGGGCAGAGGATGCCGTGTCCACGCCGGGTATTACAAAATGCGTCATTTTCCCCGTTGTTTCCGTACATGTATCCACCACATGTTCTAAAAAAGACACATCTTCCTCAGAAATCAGGCCTTTCAGCCCTGCCATGCCCCCTTTATCGCTGGCTAATTCTGCCCCCAGGGAAAACAGCCGCCCTTGGACTGCATGTATGGTGGCGCGGATATACTCATGGCTTGTATTGGAATAGGCTAGGCCCAGCATGGAATTGGCTTCATCAACCGTGCCATAGCACTCTACCTGCAGGTCTGATTTATGGACCCTTGAGCCGCCTACCAGGCTAGTCTGGCCTTTATCTCCAGTTTTTGTGTATAAATTTGCCATCAGCTCACCTCCACGCTGTCCACAATGCCCACAATGGAGGTATCTACCGGGGCAGATCCATCGCCAAAGACATAACGGGCAGAGCTGCCCTTGCAGACAATGACGATTTCACCTGTACCTGCCCCTACAGAATCTATGGCAATTTCGGTTGAGCCTTCCCGCTCCAGGCGTTCTGTCAGCTTCTCGACCATCAATAGCTTCATGCCTACCAGATTTTCATTTTTACTGGTAGAAACTACGGTTCCAATCACTCGTCCTAGATACATTCTTCCACCTGCCTTATGATTCAATCTCTATGCGGATGCCCCGGGCACGGGCTTCATCAGAGGCCAATTGGGTAATGATGGCCCCTTTGGGGACAATTACCGTTGCATGGCTTGGATAAGCCTTGATATGCATTCCGCTAAATACCCGGCCTTCCAGCGACGCCCAAAACACCGGGGAATCCCCCCTTGCGCTTTGCTTGCCCCCATACTGCATATCCTGCCCCGTGCTGCCCAGCGCCTGCCTGTTCCCGGCTGTTTCAGCCAGCCCAGGCTGTGCCGGCGCGGATGCAGGGGCAAATCCTGCAATGGCTTTCTTCGCTGTTTCCCGCAAATGCCCTGCTGTCGTCAGGTATGCGCCATAGTCCCTTAAAGTGTCTTTCTGTTCCCGCAGCTTCTTTTTCAGGCCTTCTGCCATATGGAACCCCCGCCGTATGCGTTCCGGGTTGTCAGGGCAGCAGCCATCTACCGCCGCCACGACATTTTTCCCCCGCATCAGCCCATCCAGGATAATGGCGGCAGCCGGGGTATCTGCCATACATGCGGCCACATGGGCTGCAGTGTTCACTGTCAGCGTTGGGACTAATATTGTGTCATACCGTGCAGTAAGGGCTTCTGGCGGAGCCCCAGGCTTTTCTACCCAGAATTCCGCTGGCTCCAAGGCGGAACGGATGGCCGCAGCGTCCAATATCCCAGCAGCGCTTTTCGTCAGCAGCACCCGGTAGGTAAACCCATCCTCCCGGCGCAGCATCCGCAGGTTTTCCAGACCTTCTTCCAGCCCCATATCAGAACCCGTATAGACCACCAGTGCATGTTTCTGGCGTTCTAAAAGCTTCTGGGCCACCCGCTCTGCAATCACCTGCGCTATTATGCCCTGCACAGACTGTTCCTGTCCAGCCAACATCCTCACCCCCTTATTCCGTACAGTTCATGGCAATGCCCAAAGGCGTAACAAGCAGCGGGGCCGCCGGCTTCACCACAGGGATGCCCAGATATTTCTCAAAAACTTCTTCAAATTGGGTAAAGCAGCATGCGCCGCCTACCACGTAAACGGTATCTACCGGGTATCCTTCCAGGCTCCGTTTGACGATTGACGCCATTTTTTCCACTACCGGCCTTACAATGGGGAAAACATTTGCTTCCTGGGCTGCATCCCGCTTCATTTCCTCAGCTTCTTCGGTGCTGCACCCATAAAAGCCTGCCAGCACCAGCGTCATATGCGTGCCGCCTGTCGGCTCGTCGCTGGTATCAATGACTTTCCCATGCTCCAGAATACTAATCCCTGTAGTCCCGCCCCCTACGTCCACAACTGCGCCGTCTGTAATGCCAAGGACGGCCGCTGCGGCAGTAGGCTCGTCTACAATTTCAGTCAGCCGGAACCCGGCTGACTCTACGACATTGCCAATGGCTTTTACATTGCCGGAAAGTATCCCCGGCGGAATTGCGCAGGCGCCTGCATCCAGAGCTGTGCCCAGCAGCCTTTCCAACTGGGCTTTCAGTTCTGTCACAGCCCGCACAGCCCCAATGTAATCCACCACAATGCCATCCCGGACGACAGTGGATGGGAAGGTCGCGCCGGCCACTGGCCGGTCCTTTTCATCCACCACTGCAAGGACAATGTTTGCAGTGCCTAAGTCTATGCCAGTACGCAGGGTACCTTCCCAATCCTTTTTCCCGCCGTCTTTTATCAGGCGCTCAAATTCCAGCAGCGTCTTATTGCACTGCGCCATATCGCAACCCATATGCACTACCTCCACTGCCCTTAGTCCAGAAGGATGACTGCCCGGTCGCCATTTTTTACGCCCAGGGCATTGGCCTCCTCTACGTCAATGTGCATCTCAGGGGCATATTGATCAGATACCCGCAGCAGCACATTATTTAATATCGCGCCCCGCAGCCCTCCGATCTCCACCCGGACAACCTGCTTGTCATGTACGCCCATGCGTTCTGCCGTCGCAGGGTCGAGATGGATATGGCGAAGAGCGGCGATCACGCCCCTCTTCACCTCTACTTCCCCATTTGGGCCAACCATTTTTATGCCCGGCGTCCCTTCTAACTGGCCGGATTCCCGGACAGGGGGGTGTACGCCAAGCACAAATCCGTCGCCGATGGAAACCTCCACCTGAGATTCCCCGCGCAGAGGGCCAAGCACGCGCATACGCTTTAATTCGCCCTTTGACCCCTGGCTGGTTACCACTTCTGCGGCGGCATACTGGCCGGGCTGCCCTAAATCCTTCACCCGCGTCAGCTCACTGCCTTCCCCAAACAGGGTATCCATATCTGCCCGGTTCAAATGGACATGGCGGTTTGAAACGCCAATGGGGACGGAACGCTCCCATTTACACAGTTCTTCTACCACCAGCCTTACGATCAGGCGCAGGAAGTCTTCCTGCGCGTATTGGCTTTTCTCCACGGCTTATCCCCCCTCTTACAGATCTTTCGGAAGGATTCTTTCCACGTCTGTGTGGGGACGCGGAATTACGTGCTGCGATACAATCTCGCCCACTTTTTCAGCGGCAGCGGCGCCTGCGTCCACAGATGCCTTAACTGCGCCTACATCGCCACGGACCATGACGGTCACCAGGCCTGAGCCAATCTTTTCATAACCAATCAGCGTAACATTTGCTGATTTTGTCATGGCATCGGCTGCTTCAATGGCTCCTACAAGGCCTTTTGTTTCTATCATGCCAAGAGCTTCACCCATAACGGTTACCTCCTATCTATGCTATTCTTTCTCGGTATTCTCCTGCTTATTGCTGCGCTTCGCCCCTTTGCGCCCTTTTTGGGCTGCTGCCCGTTTGGCGGGCTTGGGAACGACTACGGGCGCTTCCTGCGGGGGGGATTCTTCCTCCTCTGCTTCTGGGGCTCCTGCAGCCTGCGCGCCCTCTGAGGGTCCTGTGCCTTCTGGCTCCCCTTGCGCGGATTCCGCAGCCGGTCCTGGCTTAAGCCCTTCCCCATCGGCTCCCGCCTTTGGTTCCTTGCTGCCTTCCCCTTCCGGTTCCTCCGCTGGCGGCTCTTTGCCCTCCGGCTTTGGTTCCTCCGGGTTCCCCGCCGGGGATTCTTTGCCTTCCGGTTTCGCGTCCCCTGGTTCCTCCGCCGGCGGTTCCTTGCCCTCCGGCTTTGGTTCTTCGACAGTTCCTGCGGGCGGTTCCGGTTCAGGGGCCTTCTCCTTTTCCCCTGTGCTGCCTGCCTGTCCCTGGCCATGCTGCTTCCCTTCTTCCTGCCCTGCCGTCTGTTCCTCTTTCACCTGTTTTGCGCCCTTTGGCGGCGTGGGAGGATCTGGCATATCCGGCCCCTTTGCCGGCTGCGCGTCCCCAACAGTATCCGGATTATGTACCAGCAAATCAAGCCCTGCTGAGGGACGGGGGATCACACGCGTACTAACTACCTGGTTCACTTTGGCGGCTGCCATCCGGGCTGCGTCCACGGCAGCTTTCACTGCCCCCACATCGCCCTCTACCTTAATGGTGGTCCAGCCTCCGCCTTTTGTCAGCTCATAGCCAATCAGCCTTACGTTCGCTGACTTCACTGCTGCGTCAGCCGCTTCAATGCCGGCTGCCAAGCCCTGTGTTTCTATGAGCCCTAAACTTTTCTTCATGCCCTCACCTCCCTTCTCCCAAAGGTTTCAGGGGCAGTTTTTTTACGACCCGTGCTGCATTTGCCCCCAAAATGCGCACCTGCCCTGCTGACCGGACTGGGACCTGGAATAAGGGATGCCCAAACTCCAGCTTGGAAATGTGCAGGACTGCAGCCTGCCCGTCCATCCCTATGCCCACGCCCAGACGGGAAGCCTGTGCCCCTTCCCATGCCAGCGCCAGCGCGTCCGCATCCGTCTTTGTCCATGTTTCGCAGGGGATGCCTTCTTCTTCCAGCCCGTACAGGAGCTGCCAGAAGGCCTTCTCCGGGACGTCAGGGCTGCACATTACATGTACCGTAGGTTTTGCCATAGCAGCTTGGGATGGGTTCATGCCTAAGCCCCCCTTTCTGCCAGGGAAAGTACCAGCCCTGTCGCCACTGCGTTGCGCGGCCCTTCCGTCCCACGGATGTTGCCCCGCCCTGCCACAACCTTATACTGCGCCAGTGCGTCGGTAACCATCTGCGGCACTTCAAAGTCCAATGCAGAGCCGCCTACCAGCACAACGAACTGGATATCCCGTACGTTCCCGGTAGGGCTGACCCTGGACAATGCCCGCAGGGCATTTGTTACAAATACCTTCTGCTTTGCCTGCCGCCGGATCAGGCGGATTTTTTCCATGGACCAATCCCCTTCCAGCGGTATCATGTTTCCGTCCTTGAGTATAATTGTTTTTGCAAATATATTTGGGTCCAATGGCTCAGGGAAAAACTCTACCGTACCGTTCTCATGACGGATATGGAAAAAGCTTTCCACCTTAGCCAAAGGGTATTTTTTCACGTCCTCTGCAATATCAAAGCTGTCCAGCCCCATTTCTGACTGGATTAAGAGCGTTACCATATTGCCCGCCCCTGCCAGATGTATGGAGTGGATCTCCCCTTCCCGGCTGATAATGGATGCGTCGGTAGATCCTGCCCCCATGTCCAGGATAGCCAAGGGCTTGTTGGTTCCGGGCGTCGTCAAAGCCCCCCGGATAGCCATGTCGGCTTCCACGCCCCCAACATGGACCGGAATGCCAATCTGTTCCGAAAATTCCCTGGCAATCGCTTCCATCTGCAGGCGGTCGGCCTTTACCATAGCGGCAATGCCTACGGCGTTTTCCTGGGAAAACTCGTTTGCCAGCCCGCCCTGGACCTTCTGGGGCGTAAATGTATCTACCGCCAGCAAATCCTGGATGTGGATATCCTTTGGGTGCTGCTTCGTTAAGTTTGCCATGACCTGGCGGACCTTCTCCAACATTCCGCCTGCGTTGGTCCCTGGCTCTCCCCTGACATCCTCCAATACAGGGAGCGACTCCACAGCCTGCATAATCTTTTCCCCGCCTGCATCCACATCCACTTTCACCGTCCGGTTCTGCCCGTAAAATTCAATCAGGCCAGCAGGGATTTTCCGTTCCTTAACATCGCCTGCGGGCGTCTTAATCACCACGGCAGAACGGTTGCCAATCAATGCACGGGCAATTGGGACCACCTGCTGGGTTTCTTCCGAAGTCAGCCCAAACAGCGTTGCAATCCCATAGGGGTTGGAAAGTACCTCCACCACGCCCCCCACGCCGGCAACCTCCACTGCGGAGCGCATGCCAAGGGGAACCTTGTCCACCAAAGCAACCTCGTCCACAATGGGAATCTTCCGGTGCAGCCGGTTGTGGATCAGTACGCCGTCATCCCGCTGGACAATCGCTGCGGTTACCTGCCGCGTCCCCATAGAGCTTTCGTTAATCAGCCTTGCGGCATCCTCAAAGTCTACGCTTGCAGGAACCACTGCGATATAGTCTTTCCCCCCTGCCGCCCCGGCAAGCTGGGTGACGGGGATCGTTTCCCCTACGCCAACGCCCATGCCGCCCGGGGTAGAAGGGTTATGCCCAATCATGGTCGATTCCGTGATAATAGTTTCCGTGATAGTTTCCATGGCTACGTCGCCGATTACCGGAGCCGCTTCATTTAAGCATACCTCGGAAAGCTGTGGCAGCTCAATGCCCACTTTTTCCATTGCGCTTGTCAGGGAATGGACGACGCCATTGATGTTCTGCCGGGTTCCCTTGATACCTGTTGTGGGTACTGTGCCGCTGGCTAAGAATTCTGTCCTGTTTCCGTCAATCCTGGCCAGGGCTGTTTCTGTTGTCGCATTTCCAATATCAATGCCTGCAACAATTTTCATAGTGGAACCTCCCAACTTTGCAGAATCTTAGAATTTTTTCAGCCTGCCGCGCTGGTCATAGACGTCGGCAGCCTCACGTACAAGGGCAGCCGCTGTCTTTGCGCCGTATTTCTGGTCCAGCTCATTGGCAATGTCGATCAGCTCCTGCTTGCTGGAACGGTAGGGGCGCAATGCATTGTAAATCTCCAAAAGGCGGTCGTCCGGCACAGCAATCAGTTCAGCCGCACGGCGCAGGTTCCCTGCAAATGCCTCGCGGTTTACGGATTCTGCCACCTGTGCCTGCATTTCCAAGGTTTCCGGGGAAATACGCATGTCGTCTGCAGTAATGTCGCCGGAAATCACTTTCTCATAACTTAAGGAAGTGAAAGGCTTGCCAGTAGGTGTTTTTATCTGGTCGGCCATATTTTCAGCCAACGGGTAGTCTGCAGAAGTAACCTTGCCGCCTGCAGGGGCAGCAGGGGATGCTGCGGGCGCACCGTTTTTCATGGCCTGCATAACTTGTTCTACAATCTGTTTCATTAAAAGTTCCTGATCCATCATTCTGCCTCCTTTCACTGGAATGAAACTGCGACAGCCTGAGGTCGCTTATCGTTGTCAACGTGTTCCGTTTCTTTAATATGGAGCAATGCCGCAATCGCCTGGTATGTCGGGCGCGCCATCTGGTCATTGCGCACCGGCACCGGCGTAGGAGCCTCGCCCTTGGCATATTTGGCAGCGTTCTTCCCAATCTGGCGGAAGGTATCCATTTCAATCAACGGGGCCTGTGAAAACAGTTCCAGGTTGCTAAGGGGCGGAAGGTCTTTCTGGTGGATAACCGTGGTGCCCTTAGACTGGATGCCGATGCCAATGCCAGACCCGGAATATTCAGCCGCATCATGGGCGATAAAGGAAACGTCGGAGGTGCGGTATACCCGTACCACGCGCCATTTCAGCCCTTCTTCCTCAATGCCGGCAATGATCTCACGCAGCACCTTGTCGTGGGGCTGGTGGATAATGGTTTCTGTCTGGTAAATGCCGAAAGCCGGAGCCAGGCCGATCACAACCTCGTCTGGCGCTACGCCCTTTGGCGCATCGCCCTGCTCTGTTAAAACCATCTTGCCAGATACAGGGGTTACAGGGGCTGGCGCCTGGGCAGCAGGGGCTGCCGCCTGGGAACCTGCCATTTCGCTAATTACTTCTGCAATGACGCTGCGCAGTGTTTTTTCGTCAAAAGTCATATCTTCCACACCTCCTTCTTAAATGTCTTCCGGCCGAATTGCATTCGGGATATCGCTGATCTGTTTCCATCTCTCCTCGCTGATCTGGTAGCCAGTCATTGGCCCATGGTAATCATTCGGCGCATTGACTGCGGACAGTACATGGAAATTGTCCCCAAAAATAGAAGCGGTATGGAGATAGTCGCCTGCTACCTTCTGGCGGAGCATGTTGTAGATATTCTGTGCCACGTCCGGGAACCCGGCCTTGTCAAGGGCCTTCACGAAATCTACGCCGGTTACATTGCGGGCCATCATATCTTCAATTGCCTTCAAATCTTCGTTCACGTTCCGGTCCGGCATGTCATTGGAGCCGTTAGCATAGGTAGCCGCTTCCACTTCTGCATCTGTAATTGGCGGCAGGCCTAATTCACGGAACAGGCCCTGGAGCGCCCGGGCTGCCTTATTGCGGGCTTTGATTACATCTTCTTCCCGTACCGGCTGCAGGCCGCCGTCTATCTTCATGTCGCGCTGGAGGATATTCCAGTCGTCATAATCTTCTGCATCCCAGTTAGAGCCTGCAAACATATTGTCGTAGTTTGGCGTAGCGGAGTAGCCGGAGCATATGTAGTCGGTGCCGGAGAAGAACTGGGGCACGCTCCTTGCCACACGGCGCAGGTCGGAATGGGTAAAGGTCTGGTCGTTGGAAGTAGTGGATTCCAAATCCAGCAGCATCGCAATCAGGTTCTCAGCAGCGATGGCGCGGATTCCGCCCGGTACTGCTGCAGGCACGCCTACGCAGGATACGGAACCGTTCTGGGTCCCCTGTACGCCTGCGCCCTTGGTAATTGCAAGGCAGCGGGCTTCTAAGTACAGCATGGATTTGCCTTCTGCATAACCCATCTGGACTTCTGAACCGGTACCGGAGGTAAAGCGCATCTTCAAGCCGCGGCTGGCATAGCAGCTAGCCAAAAATGCCTTGGAATAAGGGGTGTCGTCGCCATCCATAAATACAGGCTCTGTGCCGTATACGGAAATGGTTTCTGCATAAGTGGTAAAGCCGCGCATCCCAAGCAGGAGCTCGGTGGCTTCTTCCAGCGCGCACTGTGTCATAACGCCGGGGCGCCCTACCTGTGCGCCTACCATAATGGAAATTGCATTGAAAGGCGCGTAACGCGCGATGCCGACGGTTGTTTCCATTTCTGCAAAGCCGCGCACGCCTGCTTCTGCCGCGTCAGCCGCGATCTGGACAGGGTTGTCCTTTACGTTGGTAACGTGGCACTGGTTTGCAGGCATCAGGCGGGCGCGCATTTTGGACATGCCCATCATGATTTCTACAATTGTCATCTTCCCTACTACTTCCGTCAGCTTCGCCGGGGTAATGGAAAGGGTAATATCAAGGATTTCCTTACGGGAAACGTTAATGTCCACGATTTTGCGGGCAATTTCCAGGGAATCCAGCGCCATGGCCTTTTCTGCATTTTCAAGGCGGATGGCATGGTCTGCAATAAAGGTATCTAACATATCAAAATCAGCGCGGCACTTGCCGTCCAGCTCTGTGACACGCCCATTTTCAATTTTAATGCTGGGGGTGGGGTCGAAGGGGCTGTTCATGGCAATCAGGCCGACTTCAGGCCACTCTTTGACGTAGCCGTCCTGATTTACCGGGCGGTTCGCCAATACTTCAAAACGTTTTGATTTCATAGCTTACAGCTCCTTCCTATTAAAGAATGTAAGGTGTCGTGGTTGATTTCAGTTCCTCATCCGGCGCCAGGGTTTTCAATAACTGGAGCCCTACGTCGCGGGCTGCGATAATGGCCTGCTTTACTGCACCTGAATCCCCAGAGAAGAAGTAATTCACCTCGTTGGAGAAGCTTGTCCCGCCATTGCCCGGTGTTGCAATGGTTACTGCATCAATGGTTGCAGCCTTAGAAGCCGCGTCCGCCAAAACGACGCCGATCCCTGCCGGAGCGCCTACGGTGATGCCGAAAGCTTTCCCAAGGGGTGCGCCCCAAACTTTATTCAATACATAAGAAGCACGCGCGCTGTACTGGAATTCCAAATGCCCTGCGCTGTTGCCATATACATCCCCCATGGTACGTGGGATTTCCCGCAGGCATACTTCCACTGCACGGCGTGCGTCGGATACGTCCTCTGCCCCAAAGATAATCAGGGAGCCATGGCCTGCGCCGCCTTCTGTATCCCGGGGGCACTCTACCAAAAGGCACTCGCTGTTGGTTGCTTTTACTGCTTCGTCAGCCGCAAAAATCTGGGGGCCTGCGCCTACGCGGTCGCTGATAATGCCGATTGCCCTGTATTTCGGGTCGATTTTAAGCGCTTCGTGCACCTGATGGTCCACATTTGCGATCACTAAGCCAATGGTATGCCCCATAGCCGTGCCGACAAATTCTGTCAGGTTGCAGGACGGCGCAGCAGGCGCGGCATCTTCTTTGCAGCATTCCCCGGCTGGAGAAGCCATGGCGCCCAGCCTTTTCATAACTTCTTCCATGATGTTGTTGTTCAGTTCATCCATGTGTTTTCCCTCCAATATTATTTTCCGTAACAATTAACATTCCTTTACTGTTACAATTCTCTGCTTTTTCCACATTCCCACAAAATATTGGGTCCCTGCAAATATCCCGGAATTATTCCATGTGCGGAAGGATCTTCTCCACATCTGTATGTGGCCTCGGGATTACGTGGCAGGATACAACTGTGCCGACTTTTTCAGCAGCGATAGAGCCAGCGTCTACAGATGCCTTTACTGCGCCTACGTCGCCGCGTACCATAACGGTAACTAAGCCGGAACCGATTTTCTCGTAGCCCACCAAGGCAACATTTGCAGATTTTACCATAGCGTCAGCGGCTTCAATGGCGCCTACCAGACCCTTTGTTTCTACCATACCAAGGGCTTCTTTTTGCATTTTGATTCCTCCTTATTCATGTTTGGTTAGTTTGTTGCTATTTTTTATTATACTAAAAAAAGGGTTGTACTTTCTTGTCGTAGGCAGGGACTTTTTTGTCAAATGTTTTGTTTGTTTTGCACAATTATGATTTAAGAACGGGGAAATCGTTTATGCAAATAGAAAAGAGGTAGTTTTGTGCTGGCGGAAAATTAGAAATGGAACAAAGTGGGCAAGCCCACATCAACTCCCCTACTCCTCAATCTTGAGGGGTTTGAACACTTTGCGCGCCGAGCACGGTCGCCTAAGCGACATCAACCTTACGTGCAAGTGCGCATCCTGCCCGGAGGGCTTTTATCTTATAGGAAAGTCATGGACTTTAACACTTCACAGTAACATGGTCTTTCCTATAAGACAAAAAAAGCCCATGGCTGATACAAAAATTGAACCAAGCATGGGCTTTGCCTATTGAATGTCTGCCACTGCATAATCCCCGAATACAAGCTTATCCCCAACCTTAAAATGCAACGGTTCCTGAAAGATTGGGCCATCGGTAACCAGGGTGTGGTATTCCCCATTCTCCCCACAGATGTCAATGCCTGCCGCCTTTAAGGCTGCAACAGACGATTCATTGAGGACTGCCCCCAGAAGGGACATGGGCAGGACTGTCCGGTCGATGCTTTTCACCAGGCATTGATAGTTAAGCCGGATCAGTTCGTAGACAATTTCTTCCCGGCCCCGCTGCCACAGCGGGAAACATGGAAGAAGCCTGGCTGCTTTGCAGCGCGCTTCCTCCCACTGCCGGTTCTTTTCAATATCAATGTCGCCGAAGCAGGCTCCTTCTGCCCCCATGGATTTGGCCTTTGCCAGCCCTGCCTCAAAGGCTTGCTGGTAATCCTCCCCCACTGCCGGGCAGGTGACCATGGGAAGAGCCAAGGCCTTCCCGTAGCGTTCCAGCATGCTATCATCTGCGCCGTGGAAATACGAACGGCCAGCGGCTTCATTTACCATAACCACCAAGCATACTGGCTCATGCCCCTGCTCCAGCATTTTATGGAGGGCTAAGGTGCTGTCCTTCCCGCAACTGTATGACATCGCAAATTTCATATGGCACCCCCTAAAGGCTAACCCGTCACCTGCTCCAGCAGGGCTGCGGCATCTTCCTCGCTTGCCCGCCGCGGGTTGGTGGCGTAAGTGGCATCTGCTAAGGCGGCTGCTACCAGCTCCCCGCGCATATTGTGGACTTCTGCCAAATCGGCTCCCCACGCCTTAAGGGTAGCAGGGATTTTCAGCGTATGGTTCAGCCGTTCTATCTCCCGGATTAAGTTGGACACCCCCAGACGGACATTGGCTGCCGGGATGTCCATGATTTTTGCAATACGCTGGTATTTTTTTGCTGCAACGGAATATTCCCCGCCTACCACATGGGACAAATCTGCATTGAATGCCATGACTTTCGGCAGGAGCATTGCATTAATGCGCCCATGGGCAATATGCAGCTTCCCGCCAATGGCATGGGCAAGGCTGTGGTTTATGCCTAAGCCGGCAGAATTAAAGGCCAGCCCCGCCATGCAGGAGGCATTCTGCATCTTTGTCCTGGCAAGCAAATCCCCGCCGTCCCGGTAAGCCAAGGGCAGGAACCGGAATACCAAGGATATGGCCTTCTCACACATGGCATCGGAGAAATCATTGGCATTGGTGGAAACGTAAGCCTCAATGGCGTGTGTCAGCACATCCATGCCCGCATCCGCCGTCACAGAAGAAGGGGCGCTGGCCGTAAGGTATGGGTCAAGGATAGCCACTGGTGGGCGCAGGGCTTGGCTGTCCAGTGGATATTTGACGCCCCGGGCGCTGTCTGTAATTACCGCATAATCCGTAACCTCGGAGCCAGTGCCACTCGTGGTTGGCACAGCAAAGCACTCCATCTTGTCCGTTTCCACATGGAGGACTTTCTTGGCAATCGCCCGGATAGCCTTTGCCGCATCAATGGTAGAACCGCCGCCTACGGCAATTACGGTTTCCGCTTGGCACTCCGCAAACGCATCCACCCCCGCAGCTACCACCTCAATGGGCGGGTCAGGCACTACCCCGTCAAACACAGTGACTTCACACCTTGACAGATAGGAAACTACCTTTTCCACTGCCCCAACCTGCACCATGAAGCGATCCGTGACAATCAGGACCCTCCGGCCTTCCACCCGGCGCAGGCGCTCCAATGCGCCCTCCCCGAAAAATATCCTAGTACTGAAACTGAATTCCTGCATGATAACCTCCATTCTGCCGCCAACACTTACAGGCAATGCTCCCCGCCGCAATGAGCCTCCCGGTACTCCGTAGGCGTCATCCCCACTTTCCGCTTGAACGCTTTGCTAAAATAATTGGCCTCATTGTAGGAAAGCTCATAGGCAATGCTGAGCACCGGCAAATCTGTGTCTACCAGCATCTCTTGGGCAACTGCAATTTTGCTGTCCGTCACATATGTAATGAAATTGACCCCGGTGATTTTTTTAAACACCCTGCTGAAATAGTAGGAGCTCATATTGGCGTACTCCGCAGCCTGGTCCAAGCTGATGCCGTCCTTGATGTTGCGGTCTATATAGTTGAGCACCCTCTGCTCGCTGCCAATCTGATAGCTGCCTTCTTCATCGAACACTGCAAAAATGACGTTGAGCATCTTTTTCAGCACAAGATACGTGTCATATTTTTGCACCTGCTGGTCGAACCGGAACCGGAACTGCTCCATAATGCCTGCCAGACGCATCTGGACAGCAGCGCCCAAAGGGTCGCCCAGTTGCACAAGCCCTTCGGCAAACCGAAGCGCCTGAAACCGGATTACACTTTTATTATGGATATCTTTATAGAGGGAATCAAGGTAATCTTTTGCAACATCTGTGCATTTTTTATAACAAAATGCCCGCATCTGCTCCGCCAAAAGCTTTAAGTACCGCTCCCGCCGCCGCTGTTCTTCCTTGTCATCCGACGCAACTGAAGCATTCCGCTTCAGCGCACGGACTGCCGCCAGAAGCCAAGCCGGGCGGCAAGGCTTCAGCAGGTAATCCTGCAGGCCCAGCCGCCAGACATGCGGGGCAATATCAGCGCGGACGCCAACGGAAGTCACCAAAACCGGGGTATCTGGCGACACCTGCTTGGCCTGCGCCATCATATCGCAATGGCGCAGGTCGAATTTGGGCACATCTGCAATCAGCAAATCCATCTCCTTTTCCCGCAGCAGCCGTAAGGCTATGTCCGCTTCCGGCGCAAGGATAATCTCCGCCGATTCCAGCCCTTCTGACAGTATGCTGCGGGTAATCTCACGTTCCAGCCGGTTCTCATTCCATACTAAAATCTGATCCATACGCCACATGCCTCCTTCTCCACTTAACCCCATGCCACAGCATGCGGCACCAAAAACACATTGCCCTGTCCCTATCTCTCTTTCTTCAGGGGAAGGCGGAAGCAAGCCATAGCCCCACCGCGCCCGTCCTTCCTAGGCCCCGCCGAAAGGCCGTATTGCTTTCCAAAAATCCGTTTCAGGCTCCGGTCCGAATCATGCAGGGAAAATCCCTCCTCCTGCGTAGAACTGTCAATCCGGGCAGCCATCCCCTCCACAGCCATCCCCTCATTATCGCTGACTACTTGGATGAGCACATCCCCCTGCCCTTCCTCGGCAAGTATCTCTATTTCATGGGACTCCCCGGCCTCACAGCCTTGGACCGCCAGCCCAACCAGCGGTTCCAGCACCATATAAGGGCAGTTTGCGCCCCAATATTCCTTCGGCACCGAAATATGGTACCGGAACGTGTCCCCCATCCACGCCTTCTGGACGCGCAGCAAGGCGCCTACATAGCTTAATTCCTCCCCCAACGTCGAAATCTCATGGCCTGATTCCGTTACATAGCGCATGATCTCTGCAAAATCATAGACCATAGCCTCCGTCTTTGGGGCATGTTCCTGAACGGCAAGCTGCGAAATAATATTCATTATAAAGAAAAAATAGCGGAGCCTCCCCTGCTGCTTGAGGCTGGTAAGCTCCCGCTTCTGGAAAGAAAATTCCATGTTAGAAAGGGATTTCCTTCCCGCCGTTGGTTCCAAACCTGTTTCATTTGGGCCTGTGCCTGCCACATGCCCGCCATTTTCCATCATAAACAAAATCAAATCATGCAGCAGCGTGACCGCCGACTTAATTTTTTCATAAGAAACTGTCTGCGTTTCATGGTATGCTTCATCCAAGGCCTTGTCCTTGCGCCAGTCCGTCTTCACCGGCAGGATACATTCCAGCTCCCCCTTTTCCTCCCGGTCTAAGCGGATCTGGCCCCCCATCAGCGATCCCATGTAATTGCCATCATAAAAAAGCGGCAGCGCAAAATCCACCAGCCCCGCATGGCAGCGGTAAATATAAGGCTCCCCAGTAATTGCAGCCTGAAGCCCGCCATGGGCGTCACATTGCTTGCACATCTCAAAAAACCCCTGATGCTTCCGCCCCAACCGGCAGTAGGGGGTAAAACCGCTATAATGCGTGATAGGGCATCCCCGGTAATCCACTGTGACAAAGGCCAGCCCCATGGCCTTGGAACAATTATCCTGCAGCATCTGGAGAAAACCAATGTCAAGATAATCAGATATTTTTTTTGATTCTTTCAACATAAAACCCATCTCCCAGCATAATCCCATCTCTTGGCGCCCCGCAGGCGCCTGCAACAGCACTGTGCACCTTCCCCCATATGAACCGTTACTGTTATTTCCATTATAACAAAAGAATCCTGTCCACACAATTCCTTTTTGCCACAAAGATACTTTTTTGTCATCCTGCTGCATCAATCCCCCACTCTTCTGTACTTAGAAACGATTATTTGGGAAAAACAGCAAAATATTGCAGTTAAAATTGCAGAAACAAATTTTTACAGGTTGACATCCCCCGGGAACTCACTTACTATTTAGGAAACATAGCCTTTGCTTGTCATGGCGCTATGCCTGTCCACACACATACGAAAGGAGATACTCCAAATTATGAAAAAGAAATTACTTTCCATCCTCATCACTGTTACCATGTTAGCCCTATGTGCCTGCGGCGGCACGGGCAAGGAACCGCAAGGCAACAGCCAGGCACAGGAATCCGGCAAAGACGCTGAAGAAAACAGCAGCAACGCCGAAGATCCTGGCAACGGGACTGCAAAATCTGACGGCGATACTACGGAAAATGGCGGCAGCGCCGAAGAACCCGGCAGCGGGACTGCAGCGGCAGATGGCAAGCTTACCATGACAGACCCCAGCGGAGCCAAAATCACTGTCCCAGAACAAATAAATTCCATTGTCGTGCTGGCTCCTTCCTTGTCTGAAATCGTGACTGCCCTTGGCATGGGAGATAAAGTCACAGGCTATGACATCTACAGCGCCGACGTAGAGGGCCTGCCAGAAGGCGTCCCGACCTTTGAGATTACCAACCCGGACATGGAGCAGCTGGCTGCCCTTGCCCCTGATCTGCTGCTTGTCACAAATGAAACACTCTACGACCAAGAATCACCCTACCAAGCCCTTACAGATGCAGGAACCTGTGTCATCTGCGTCCCCAATCCTGACGACATTGCCGGCATTAAGAGCGATATGGAATTCCTTGCCACTGCCCTTGGGGCATCCGAGGCCGGAAGCGCCCTGTTAGATGATTTCAACGCACAGCTTAAGGAACTGGCCGATATTGCAGCCAAAATCCCGCAGGAGGAACGCAAACGCGTCTACTTTGAAGTTGCCCCTGCCCCAAATATGTACAGCTTTGGCAACGGTGTTTTCCTCAATGAAATGATAGAATGGATTGGTGCCAAGAATATTCTGGCTGACCAGCAAGGGTGGATGACGATAGAGGGGGAAACCATTGTAGCTGCCAACCCAGACGCTATTTTTACAAATGCAAACTATATGGAAGACCCTGTGCAGGAAATCCTAAGCCGGGACGGTTGGGCAGGCATTACTGCCGTTGCTGACAAAAACGTCCACTGCATCGACAGCAATGCTTCCTCCCAGCCAAACCACAACATTATAAAAGCCATGCGCCAGATGGCCGAAATTCTTTATCCGGATTATTTCACGGCAAAATGAAGTACCGGACAAAAATGGTTGTGCTGCTTGTTGCAGCAGTGGCCGCACTGCTTCTGGGCATCGGTATAGGCAGCGTGTATGTGGCTCCCGGGGATATCCTAGCCATCACCGCAAACCATCTGTTTGGCACGGCACTGCCAAATTCCCTGCCTGCCAGCTATCCGGCCATGGTGCTGAACATGCGCCTCCCACGGGTCATACTGGCGTTCCTCACCGGGGCGGCGCTGGCAATGGGCGGCACAATAACCCAATCTATCCTGCAAAACCCGCTGGCTTCCCCGTTTGGCCTTGGCATATCTGCCGGGGCTGGGCTGGGCGCAGCCATCGTAATCACCTTTGGCTTGGCCGCAACAGGCCTTGGCGCATTTTTATTGCCCAGCGTCAGCTTAGGATTTGCCCTAGCCACTGTATTTTTGGTAGTGTTCCTTTCCTCCCGCTTAGACAGGGGGGTGTCGAACGTGACAATCATCCTAGTGGGAACCGTGTTTTCCTTGTTCTGCAATGCTGTCATGAACCTTCTTGCAACCAGTTCGCCATCCTACGCCGAGCGGGTACAGCTTTGGCTGTTAGGCAGCTTTTCCATGAAAGAGTGGAATGCCGTATGGGTATTGGCCATAGCCACAGCCCTTGGGCTTGTCTTTTTCCTATGTTATGCCCGTGAGCTGGATGTGATGACCTTCGGCGAAGAGTCAGCCCAGGCAATGGGGGTGGATTTGATCAAGCACAAACGCATCCTGCTGGCTGCCATAGCGGCCCTGACTGGCGCCGCAGTGGCTTTCGTCGGCATTATCGGCTTTGTGGACCTAATTGCGCCCCACATTGTACGCCGCTGGTTTGGCGCTGCCCATAGGAAAGTGCTCCCCGCCAGTGCCCTGTTTGGCGGCACGTTCCTTGTACTGTGCGATTTGGCAGCCCGGACCTTAGTCCCTGCCCGGGAGATTCCCATTGGAGCCATTACCGCACTGCTGGGGGCGCCTTTTTTCCTTTACATCTTTTTTGCAGGGCGCAAAAACCGGGGATAACTGTGCAGACATGCGCACTGATATAGTTCCCTTCCTCCCATGCAGTTTTGAATTGGGGATTATACATGTAACATTGAATTCCCATTGGATATAACTGCAGCGCGGAAGGCTTTGCAGAATTGGAGGTTGCTATGTTACGAATTGAACATTTAAGCTGCGGTTATGGTGGGCCGCCAATTGTCAAGGATATCTCGTTCCATGTCAAAGAAGGGGAAAAGCTGTGCATCTTAGGCCCCAACGGCTGTGGAAAAACCACGCTTCTGCGGGCGTTAGCAGGCCTATTGCCCAGCAGCGGCTCCATGGAACTGATGGGCAGCAACCTGCGTACGCTGCCTATCCGCCAGCGCGCCCAGAAAATGGCTCTGATGAGCCAATTTTCCCCGGCTACGTTTGATTATACCGTTTATGAAGCCGTAATGCTGGGCCGCTACGCCCATCAGGCAAGCGGCCTGCTGTCTGGGGAAAGCGCAGCAGACCGCCGCGCTGTGGAGGAAAGCCTGCGCCTGACCGGCACATGGTTCCTGCGGGAACACCTTGTGACACGGCTTTCCGGCGGGCAGCTACAGCGCGTGTTCCTTGCCCGGACCTTCGCCCAAGAACCCAAAGCCATCCTGCTGGACGAGCCCACCAACCATCTGGACCTACGCTACCAAGTAGAGCTGATTGAAAGCCTAAAAGCTTGGTCTGCCGCTGGCGGACGCTGCGTGGTGGGAGTATTCCATGACATGAACCTTGCATTATCCTTTGCAGACACTGTGCTTCTTCTGGACCATGGGCAGATACAAAGCTTATCCAGCATTGATGATTTTGACCTCTCCCTGCTGGATCAGCTTTACCACATGGACGTGCGGGGTCATATGCTTGCATCGCTCCAGCGTTGGGTCTGATGCTGCCTGCCTTTGTGGTAAGCTGCAGCACAAGGGGCTGTCGCACTAACGAAAATTACAACACATAAATTTGTTCAAAAGGTTTACATTGAAAAGCAATGCAAACAAAATTCACAAAAAATATCTGGGGAAGCTAGCTTCCCCAGAGTAATTTTGTGTATTCTGTCTTTGCCGCATAAGCGGCAAGACCTTTTGAACAAGTAACTATATTAGTGCGACAGCCCCTTATTATAAGGCCAACAGGGCACATTCCACATTATTCCTTCATAGAGTCCACAATGGCGTCTGCCAGTGCATCCAAATCCACATTTTTATCTGCGCCCATGGAGGATGCAATGCTTAACCTTTCGTTCAGCACTGTCATATCCTTTAATTCCTCGTCAATAAATTTCTGCATTAAGTCCCCGGACTTGCAGGCCCAAGAGCCATTTTCCACCAAGGCAAAGGTACGTTTCTGGAGGTTTAACGCCTTCATGTCCATCAGGAAATTATGCATCACCGGGTAAATCCCAAGGTTATAGGTTACCGAAGCCAGCACAATATGGCTGTACTTGAAGGCTTCTGAAATCAGGTAGGACACATGGGTGTTGGACACGTCATACACAGCCACATTGGTGCAGCCCTTCTCGCAAAGCCTGCTGGCAAGGGCCTGCGCAGCCCCTTCCGTATTCCCATACATGGATGCATAGGCTATCAGTACGCCTTTTTCTTCCGGCTCGTAACGGCTCCATTTGTCGTATTTATCCACGAAATATCCTAAATTCTCACGCCATACCGGGCCGTGTAAGGGACAGATATATTTAATCTGGTCTAAAATCCCCCCTGCTTTTTTCAAAAGGAGCTGGATATGTGGGCCATATTTCCCAACAATATTTGTCAGGTAACGGCGGGCCTCGTCAATCCAATCCCGGTCAAAATCCACTTCATCTGCAAACAGCTTTCCATCCAATGCAATGAATGAGCCGAAGGCATCTGCGGAAAACAGCACGCCGTTGGTGGTGTCAAAGGTCACCATAGCTTCCGGCCAATGGACCATGGGGGCTTCCACAAAAGTCACCGTATGGCTCCCAAAGCAGTGGGTATCCCCTTCCTTGACAGTCACGCACTCATGGGTATCCGGATGGAACCCGAACTGGCGCATCAGCATAAACGCTTTTTCTGTGGAAATCACTTTCACATCTGGGTAGCGCAGCAGGATTTCTTCCACCGAAGCCCCATGGTCCGGCTCCATATGGTTGACTACCAGCCAGTCCAGCGTACGGCCGTCCAGCACATGGTCTAAGTTCTCCAAAAGCTGCCGGCATGCAGACCAGTCCACTGTGTCAAACAAGACAGTTTCCTTGTCCAGCAGCAAGTATGCATTATAGCTTACGCCATGGGGGATTGGATGGATATTTTCAAACAGGTGGAGCCTGTGGTCGTTAGCGCCTACCCAGTATAAATCGTCTGTGACTTTCCGTACACAATACATATGATCTTCCTCCTTCTTCTATGCGCCGGGGTACGCCGCTGCCGCCGCCCCCGGCAAAACCATATATTTACAGCTCGAAATTTATTAATTGCAGACTTAACTTTCTATAAACTGGTCTTTGCCCTCGGCACATTCCGGGCATACCCAGTCAGAAGGCAGTTTTTCGAACAGCGTCCCAGGAGCCGCGCCGGAATCCTCGTCCCCAACCTCCGGGATATACTCATAGCCACACCCCCCGCAGACATACCGCTTGCCGATTGGGGTTGGTTTCGGGACGGGCGGGCGTTTCATTTTCACCATTGGGGGCGCAGGCTGTTTCTCCCCGGTGCCCAGGGCTTCGGCCAGCAGGGGCAGGATTTCATTTACGTCCCCCACAATCCCATAGTCGCAGTTCTTAAAGATTGGCGCATTTCCATTTTTATTGATTGCCACAATAGTGGAAGCGTCCTTGATGCCCTTTAAGTGCTGGGTTGCCCCGGAAATCCCACAGGCGATGTAGAGGTTCCCCCGGAATTTCTGGCCGGACATCCCCACGTAACGGCTCAGGGGCACGTATTTCAAGGTTTCTGCCACTGGGCGGGAAGACCCGATGGCTGCCCCGGCCGCATGGGCAAGGTCCTCGATCAGCTTCATATTTTCCTTGCTGCCAATGCCTTTCCCAGCGGAAACTACCCGTTCCGCCTGTGCAATCGGCGTATCAGCCGGGATGCCTACCGTAAAGTCATGGCCGTCCTTTTTCAGGGCTTCCGCCAGCGCTTTTACCTTCTCCTCTGCGCCTCCGTCCCGGAAGATATGGCCTTTGCGCACCCCGGTAATGGGAGCTGGCTTCTTTGACACAGAACGGCTCCCGCCGCCCTTAGAATCTTTTGGCATCCTGCCAATCAGGTGGGAAGCGATGACTACCCGCTGGATTTCATTTGTCCCTTCATAAATAGTAGTGATTTTAGCATCCCGGTACATCCGTTCCACATCCATGCCTTTTAAGAAACCAGTGCCGCCGAAAATCTGCATAGCGCTATTGGTAACCTCAAGGGCAATGTCAGAAGCATACATTTTTGCCATAGCAGCTTCCATGGCGTAAGGATCATGGGCTTCTTTCAGCTCTGCGGCAGAGTACACCAGGAACCGGGCACAGCGCAGCTTGGTAGCCATATCCGCCAGCTTAAAGGAAATCCCCTGCTGGGCTGCAATGGGCTTCCCGAACTGGATACGTTCCTTGGAATAATCCAACGCCTGCTCAAATGCGCCCTGGGCAATCCCAAGGGCCTGGGCTGCAATCCCAATGCGCCCGCCGTCCAAGGTAGCCATGGCTATTTTAAAGCCTTCCCCTTCTTTCCCTAATAAGTTCTCCTTCGGAACCTTCACGTCGTTGAAAATCAGTTCCGCCGTTGTGGAGGAGCGGATGCCCATTTTATCATAATGGTCGCCAAATTCAAAGCCATCCCAGCCTTTTTCCACAATAAAAGCGGAAATTCCCCGGGTCCCGATATCCGGCGTAGTCACTGCAAACACTACATAAGTATCCGCCCTGGGCGCATTGGTAATGAAAATCTTCCCGCCGTTTAAGAGGTAATAGCTGCCTTTATCCAAAGCAGTAGTTTCCGTGCCCCCTGCATCCGATCCTGCGTTGGGCTCCGTCAGGCCAAATGCGGCAATCTTTTCCCCTTTTGCCAGAGGAACCAGATATTTCTGCTTCTGTTCCTCATTCCCAAATGCAAAAATCGGGAAGGAACCCAGGGAAACATGGGCGGACAAAATAACGCCGGAACCGCCGTCCACCCTGGAAAGTTCTTCCACCGCAATGGCATAGCTGGTAACGTCAAGCCCTGCCCCTCCGTACTCTTTGGGATAAGGGATTCCCATTAACCCCAGTTCCGCAAGCTTTTTCACGGCCTCCTCTGGAAATTGGTTCCCCTGGTCTAAGGAAAAAGCAATGGGCTTTATTTCCTCCTCCGCAAAGGCACGGATTTTAGCCCGCAGCGCTTCGTGTTCTGTCGTGGTTTGGAATAACATAGCAATTACCTCCTTTTCTTGGTTGTCATTTTACAAAATATTGCCAGATATGACATTTGAAAACTGCTGGATATCTATATATTTTTACTAATTTTAATATAGCAAAAGTTTCTTTTTCTGTCAATTGTTGCCATGATATTCTTTTGTATTTTTATTTTTCCGTGATTTTGAGAACAAAGTGGGCAAGCCCACTTCAGCTCCCCGAACCCCTCACTCATGAGGGGAATTAGGGGTTTCTTTTTTTATCGTTTTCCTGCATAATGGTCTCATGAGCATACTACAAGATATTTTTAAGGACCATTATGAAGAAATGATTTATACATTACATCCACGTCTGTCTGTCATAGAAAACGTGGATAAAATGATAGGCTGTGGCGACCCCGCTTTCGGCGGTGCCATGTACGGCTGCCCTCACTGTGGAAAACTCAAATTCGTCCCTTTCCGCTGCCACAGCCGTTTCTGCCCTACCTGTGGAAATCTCTATGCCATGCAGCGCACTACGTCCATGTCCTTTAAGCTGGTTAACGTCACCCACCGGCATTGTGTTTTTACCATTGACAAAAACCTACGAAAGTTTTTCCTTGATGACCGAACATTGCTTGACTGTCTCTTCCATGCCGTGAACAGTGCTGTTTCCCGAATGTTTTACAAGCAGAACAAGTCAATGAATTTCACTCCCGGTTTTATCATGGTTCTCCATACCTTTGGAAGGGATTTAAAATGGAACCCCCATATCCATTGTCTCATTTCTGAAGGCGGGTACGGCGGCAACGGTTTCTGGCGCAATGTCAGTTATTTCAACTACACCTATCTCCGCAACGCTTTCCGTACCGCCCTTCTTAATGAGATGGAGGCAGAGATCGGCCCTTCCTTTAATAAGGTGAAAGCTCTCTGTTATAAGGAACATCCAGAGGGGTTCTACGTGTATGCCAAACCAAACAAATGCGATCCCAAAACGGTTGTAAAATACATCGGGCGCTATCTTGGCCGTCCCGTGATCGCCACCTCAAGAATCGACAGATACGATGGTGACTCTGTCACTTTCCACTACAACCGACACGAAGATGACAGGTACGTGGAAGAAACTATTCCCGTTATGGAATTCATACAGCGTCTCATCCAGCATATCCCGGAAAAGCATTATAAAATGATCCGCTATGGCGGCCTTTACGCCCGCCACCGGGAGATTGATAAAAAGCTCCGCCGGGCTGTCTCCCGTGAAAAGCATCATGTATACAGAAGCTTTAACCAGTGGCGCACCGCCATTCTCTCTGCCTTTGGCTATGACCCTCTAAAATGTGAATGCGGTACTACCATGCTGTTTTTAGAGCTATACTTTAACCATAAACGTGTTTCTCTGGAAGAAATGTACGAGAAAGCCATGTCCCGTTCTCGTGGAAAAAGGTCGTCTGCATGACTTTCACAGATCCCCTTCCTGTGATATACTCCTTTTAAAGGAGGCTGCGCATATGAATCCAAATACAGAGAAACTACGCAAAAAATATATGGATCATCCACCGGAAGGAATGACATCCGAGGACATTCGCCGCATGAGCGAGGATGACCTTCTTGATATGGATGATTTCTTAAATGAAGATGAATTGGATGACGATTTTGGCGGGGAAGGCTTTTATATCTTCTAAACCATATATCGTCTTATCGTCATGCACAGGCAGGGATTTATCTAACATATGTTCGGTAAATTCCTGCTTATTTTATGTCCGCAAACAGTCGAATTTTCCTATAAAGGAACAAAGTGGGCAAGCCCACTTCAGCTCCCCTACCCCTCACTCATGAGGGGCCTGGACACTTTGCTGCGCCGAGCACAATTGCGAAGCAATATTTTACCTCTTGTGCGAGTGCGCATATTATTTTTTGTCTTATAGGAAAGACACTTTCACGCTTTAGCGTGACAAGGTCTTTCCTATAAGACAAAAAAACTGCCCCATGGCAAAAATCCCCTGCCATGGGGCAATTTTTAATGGGCAGAACCCCTTCTGTTCTGGAACTGGATGGCTGCCAGCAAAAGCGCCGTCAGCAGGGCAAGGGCTGCGGTTGCCCCGAGAAATATGGGCCTTGTCTGCTCCATCCAGCCAAACAGGCCGGTTTCCATGCGCAGGACGGCGGTCAGGTTCGCCCCCATATGTGCAAGCACCGCGCCGTAAAAATGGCCGGATTCCTCCACAAACCAAGCCAGGAGAAAGCCCAGGATGCCAGCGTAAAGGAACTGCACAAGGTTCCCATGCATGGCGCCAAACAGAAGGGCCGAAGACGCCATGGCTAACATACGGCTGCGCTTTTCCCGCTTCTTCCCTTCCGCTGTATTTCCGCCCGGAAGGGCCATCAGGCCGCATAGCCTTGCATAAGCCACGCCCCGGTAGAGAAGTTCTTCCAAAAACGGGGTCAGCAGGCAGGCGCCCAGCAGTTCAAAAAACATGCCCCCAGCAAAAAAATGCCCTGCCGCCTCCTGATAGCCTTTGGAAATTTCTTCTAACGCAGACAGGGCAATGGCGTTGTTTAAAGCCATGCCTGCCGCCGCCCCTGCAAAAAACATCAGCACCCCGTTTAAATATTTCTGGGCGGGGGTTTTCTTTGCAAATTCCGCCCCCATGCGCTCCCAAAATGCGGTAGGCTCTTTCCTGTCCCGCTGGTAATAGCGGAAAATTACAGGTATAGATATGGCTGCCACTGCCGTCTGCAAAGCCATGTACTGCTTCTGGTAATCTGCCCCCAGAAATGAAACCAGCATGGCAAGCAGCGACATTGCCAGGTTTGCCACCACATAATAAATCAGGACTGGATAAATGACATTCCAGGATTTAAAGATAATGCTGTTGCTGTATGGGTTACTTTTTTGGCTCATGGTATTGCATCGGTCCCTTCCTTATTCTATGCCCAGCCAGTTCCCTTTTTGGCCTTTGATTCTTCTGCCCTTTTTTCTTCCCTCTGGGCTTCCCGTTCTTTTTCGTTCTCTTCCTGCATGGCGTTATTTTTTTCTTCTGCTGCTTCCTGCGCCTCATCTGCCGTGCCGTCTATGCCTTCCAGCACTGGATTTCCCGCAGGCTTTTCTTCTTCCCCCAGCGCCTTATTTTCTTCTGTCTTGCCGTCTTCTTTCTCAAGCACCTGCTCCCCGCTGGTTTCATCCTCAATCTGGAGTTTTATCTGGCGCACCTTTGCATCCTTTGCAATGGCCTGCATAATCCGGTTGATGTCCGCAGGGGAAAACATGCCGATTGCCTGGACCAGCCCATCAATGTTGTCCCGGTTCACGACCAAATTCCCGCCCTTTTCCAGAGGGATATTCAGGCAGTTGTTGGGATTGGACACATCCCCAAGGCACAGCCTGTTGTTCTCAAAATCGCATTGGAAGGTAACGCCGTTATACATCACATTCCCATCTTTGTCTGCAAGGGCAGAATAGGGGGCGCTGCGTTTCCCAATCAGCCTTTGGATGGCTTCTTCCCGGATTTCATCCGATATGGCATCCATAATTTCCAGCTTGTCTTTCTCCCCTTCCGTTCCAGAAGTTGAATCTGGATTTATTTTATGGAACCGTATGGTCCGGACAGTGTTTTCCCACATTACCGTTGCTTCATACTCCTGCTGCCCCTTAGCGCCTTTCCCAAAGATGTATGCTTCCTCCTGTTCCTGTTTCTTGTCTAAAGCTTCTTTTTCCCTCTTTCTTAAACCTTCCTTATATTCTTCTATGGAAGCGTCTACTTTGTCTAAAAGCCTTCCCCATTCCTTCTTTGAAAATTCACCGATGGCTGTTCCAGAGGAGCTTTCTTTTTGCCCCTCCTGCGGCTTGGCCTGCTTTGCATATTCTGCAACTGCCTGCGTAAAATACCCATTCCCAGTAGAATTGCCTTGTACTCTGCCTAACATAATTTTTCCTCCATTCCTGAAACATATTATTCTTACAGGAAAGTCACAAACTTTAAAACTTCACAATAACATGTTCTTTCCTATATAAAAAAATGGCACCTATTTCCAATTCCATAGAAATAAATGCCATCCGTAGCTGTTATACATATCGGCAGTTTCCGGGAAAAATTAACAGTATATTTATGAAAAACAGCCGCCTTACCGTGGCCGCACTTCCCCAAATTTACAGCAACTCCTTACGCAGTTCCTCCCCGCTCTTTGGGCTTAAGTAAGCTGGGGCAATGTCAAATACCGTTTTGCAGCCGCTTTGCCCTTCCTTTGCCAGACGGTATGCCGCCCTTGCATAAGCCACAATCACGCTGGCGGTGAACTCTGGGTTGGAATCCAGCTTCAGGCTGTACTCAATGACATGGCCGTGTTCCTGCTCCCAGCCAGTCTTCCCGGAACGGATGACAAACCCGCCATGTGGGATTCCGCTGTGGTTCCTCTCCAATTCTTCTTCGCTGATAACGTGCACTGTGGTATCATAATCGGCAAAATAATTGGGCATGGACTTGATGGCTTCTTCCACTTTTGCCCCGTCAGCCCCTTCTTCCAACACTACAAAACACTCCCTTGTGTGCTTCTGCCTTGTGGTAAGTTCCGGGTTTTCCCCTGCGCGTACCGACTGCAGGGCGCTGTCTACCGGAATGGTGTACTGTTTGGCATTTTTCACCCCCGGAACCCGGCGGATGGCGTCGGAATGGCCTTGGCTGACGCCTTTCCCCCAAAAAGTGTAGTCTTTCCCTTCCGGCAAAACTGCGTTGGCATACATGCGGTTCAGGGAAAACATGCCCGGGTCCCATCCCACGGAAATAATCCCTACTGTCCCGTTTGCTTTAGCCGCTGCATCCACATTTGCAAAATGCTCTGGGATTTTTGCATGGGTGTCAAAGCTGTCCACCACATGAAAATATTTTGCATACTCTGGCGTCTGCACTGGCAAATCTGTGGCGCTTCCGCCGCACAAAATCATCACGTCAATCTTGCCTTTCCATTCTTCCACTTGGGAAACCTGGCATACTGCTGCCTCTTTGGTAAGGATGGAAACCGTTTCCGGATCCCTTCTGGTAAATACGGCTGCAAGCTCCATATCTGGGTTCTGCTTTACCGCGCACTCTACGCCCCTCCCCAGATTTCCATAACCTAAAATTCCAATCCTAATGCTCATTTGCTGCACTCCTTCCTAAATATGCTACTACTTCTTCTAATGTATCGAAAATCTCCGTTACCCCGGCCTTGCGCATTTCCCCGAAGTCCTCCTCAAACCCATAGGAAACCCCAATGCAGTCAATGCCTAATTCCTGCGCCCCTCTGGCATCGTAACGGCTGTCGCCAATTAACACCACTTCTTCCTTATCTGTAATGCCAAGCCGTTTCATGGCGTCCCGGAGCACCTCAATTTTTGTTCCGATATCCTCCTTAAGCCTTGCCCCGCATATCAAATCAAAATACTGGGCTACATGGAACTTTTCCAAAATCTGGCGGCAGGGTTCCTCCTCCTTGGAAGACGCCACGCTAATACGGTAGCCCTTTCCTTTTAAAGCTTTTAAGGCTTCCTCCACCCCGGGGAACAAGCTGCACTCAAACAGGCCAATGGTTTCATAGCGTTCCCGGAAAATCAAATCTGCTTCTTTCGCACGTTCCTCCGTAAAGCCATATTCCCGCTGGAAGGAATCCTGCAGCAAGGGGCCGATAAACCGCCGGACGGTATCCGTGTCCGGGTGCTCCATCCCAAGCTTGTCCATGGCATAGCACAGGCTTTTGGCTACCCCTTCCTCCGTGTCCACCAGCGTCCCGTCCAAGTCAAACAATATCGTTTTCTTTTCCATAAAGCCTCCTTTTCATAAGTCCCTGATAAAAGATATTCCCATTCCTTATTGCAGACGTTCCAGCAGTTTCCTGCGCTTTTCATCAAAAAGTAATTCCTGGTTATACTGATAATACCGCTGGCATCCGCAGTCCTGTAAAAATTTTACGCTGTAATAATTGGAATTTAATTCTGTAATGAACATTACCAGCTCCTGCCCAGCGCCAAACGCCCCCTCCAGAAAATCAAACGCATATTCCAAGGCAAGGCCGGCTGACTCCTGCTGCTTTTCAAATCCCTCGTTTTCTTTCCCAAATAATTCCTTGATGCGCTTAAGGGCTTTTAGGGGGTCTGCAAGAAGTTCCAGCTTTAGGGCCTGCTGGAAGCCCTCCATGGCGGAACTAACCCTCCGGTACTGCTTGTCGTCTTCCCGGCTTAATAACTCAGCTTTCTTTTTCTTTATATATTCTTTATTTAACTTTTCACATACAGTGGAAAATAACTGATGCCCATCCATATTCCCAGTTGCAGCTTCCACCAGTTCCTGAAAGCCCAGAAGGCAGGACTGCAGCATTTCCATATATTCTTCCCACTGCACAGCCCCTTTCAGTTCCTCATTGACCCTTGAAAGGATCAGCCCCAGCACGCTTAAGCGTTCGTCAAAGGAGGCATGGGCAATTTTTTTCAGCAGGATTTCATCCAAGTGCCCCTGGAAAATTTCCTCCAACTGGTAATCCGTCTGGTATTTCCCATACAGTTCCAGATAATTGGCAAAGTCTTTCGCAATTTTAGGAAACTGGATATACTGGGCTACCACTTCCCGGTCCACAGGCTTCCCCATTTTTTCATATGCCCTGATAAACTCCGACAAGTCCTCCCATCCCCGGGGCGTAGCAAAATTCCTGCCGTCTACGGTAGTTTCCATCTGGTAAAAATTCTGTTTCCTGGCATTTAAATAAGAAACCACCGCCCCATGGAGCCCCTGCTGATAGGCGTATTCCTTCCACACTGCAAAGTCCGGCTCCACCTGGATTTTCTTTACCCGGTCCATAGTCACTACGTCAAATTCCCGGACAGACTTATTGTACTCCGGCGGGTTCCCTGCTGCAACGATGACCCAGCCTTCCGGGATTTTATGGTTCCCAAAGGATTTGCATTGGAGGAACTGCAGCATAGCGGGGGCAAGGGTTTCCGACACACAGTTGATTTCATCAATAAAAAGGATTCCCTCTTTCAGCCCAGTCTGTTCCATTTTTTCATAAATGGAGGACACAATCTCGCTCATGGTGTACTCCGTCACTGCAAATTCCCTGCCCCCATACTGCCTTTTGGAAATAAAGGGCAGGCCAATGGCGCTCTGCCTTGTGTGGTGGGTGATGGTGTATGCCACCAGCCCAATGCCGCACTCCCGTGAAACCTGTTCCATGATCTGCGTCTTCCCCACGCCGGGAGGCCCCAGCAGCAGCACGGGACGCTGGCGGATGGAAGGGATTTCGTAAGCCCCGTAAGCATCCTTTTTCAAATAGGCTTCCATGGTATTTTTGATTTCTTCCTTCGTCCGTTTGATATTCATTCTTTCTTCCTTTTTTCCTCCAATTCCTCTCCCCCTAAGATCAGTTTTATAGCCCAAGGGGGCACGTCCACATCCTGGTAATCCTCACGGAAAAATACAAAGGCCGTGTCATACACAGGCTTCCGCAGGGGATATACCCCATAACCGTCGGTAAAATAAATCAGCCCCCGCAGCTTCTGGAATTTCTTTTCTGCCAGCAGCCGGTCCACATATGCAAAGGCTGGGCGGAAATCCGTGCCCCCCATGCCCTGCACCTGAAACTGCTCCATATAAGCCGCAAGCTGCTTCTGCCCCTCAATCACGGTATCGGACTGCACCCTTTCGTCACATTGGATGATGTGGATGCAGAACCTGCGGGCAAAAGACTCCGACTGGCTTAAAATACTGTAGGTTTCCTCCAAAAATTTACGCACCAGGGAAGACTTGCAGGACATGGATGTGTCAATGACTATCACAAAATCCTCTACCCTCTGCATCTCCCTTGTTTCCTGATGCTCAATCAGGGGCATATTCCCATACAGCTCCATGCCATAATTGTAAAAAATATAGTCGAAGCTATCCAAGTCCACCTGCATTTCCTCTTTCAGCACACAGAATTTCCGCAAAAACTCCCGGTAATCGTACCGTTCCCGGTTTTCCACCCGAAGCTGCTCCTTCAGGCCTTTTGAGCCTTCCGCAGCTTCCTTGGAAAAGATTTCCAGCTCCGTTTCCATTTTATCCCGGATATCCTTCCATTGGTTTTGCTGCTCCATAGGGGATTTCGGCCCGGAATCCCCTTTTTGCCAAAGGCCATGGTCGTCCACTGTAAATTCCTGTACCAGCCTTGCCACTGTCCGGATATCCGGCCCCGCTTTTTCCAGCAGATGGAACACGGCTTCCCCATGGATGACTGGAATTTTTTTCAGCAGCCCGTCATAGACGGCCCGGCGGTAAGGCTTTGGGGGATTGCGCAGGCACCTAAGGGGGAGCCCGTCCAGAATATACTCCGCCGCAATGTCACAGGCAAGGTTCCAGTAAAGCAGCTCCCCTTCCTCCCGCTGGTGCCAGATATGGCCAAACAGGCAATGGAGGATGCTGTGGAGATAACTGCGGTTCACAAGGACGCTGCTGCTTTTGTATTGGTTGGTTAAAAACTCCGGGTTGTAGCGGTACACCACGCCGTCTGTGGCCGCAGTGCCAAGGGACATGGAGGGCTCTGGGGCAAGGCTGTGGAGGGCGACGTCGAAAAACCGCAGGTTAAGGTAAAGTTCATTCTGGGAATCCCGTATGATTTCATTGCAGATATCTATTTTTTCTCGTAACACGTCTTCAAACATTGGAATCCTTCCTATAAGGCAAACTTCTTTTTCTTTGCCGGAAAACGGCGGTGCAGGGCGTCCATCAAAAGGCTTACAAAGCCTGTGCCGGACTGCCGGTTTGCTGCTTTCAGCAGAAGCTCCAGTTCCTCCCTTGTTTCTGCAAAAGATTCTGCCAGCCATTTCACCTCTTTTGCCCGCCCCTGCCCCAGAAAATAGGCAGCCCCTTCCTCCAGATGTTCCCGCAGCCACAAGGCGTATTCCGCCCTGGCATGGCCCGACAGGGCATAAGGATAGGAAAGCCTTGCCACAGCCATTTCTATGATTGCTGCGGTATCCATATTATATTTCCCAGTTTCAAACAGTTTATCATATTCCGGGAACACAATCTGGGTATTCCGGAAGGTGTTCCGGTACTGGATGCCCATGCCATGGGTCTGGGTGGAAATAATCCTCGCCGGGGTATTCTCCACTGCTTCCTCAAAAAACTCAGGATAAACCAGGCGGCAGGCAAAATCTTCCTTTTGGCTTTTGTCCTGCAAATAGCAGTCCACCAAAACCGTCTGTTTTAAATCCTGCAGCAGCTCCCTCAGGCAGGACGGGCCAGCCTTCTGGTGCATTTCCAGATGGGAAAGCCTTCCGCACCCAGTAAACCCGCCGGCCCCCATATAGGAAACCGTGCTGTAACAAGATAATTTCCGGAATTGCAGGCAGTTGTAAAACACGTAACGGCCCAGCCGCCGGATGCTTTCCGGCAGGTACAGTTCTTCCAAATCATTCCCGCAGATGCAGGGCAGGCCGCTGGTATTTTCCGGCTCATTTTCCATGCCATCTGCAAAGGCGTAATCCGCCAGCTCTGTCACCGGAAGCCCCTCCAATTCCCCTGGGACTGACACAGTGCTGCTTACGCCATAGCACCGCAAAATGCGGATTCCCTTCTCTGTTTTTTCATAGGCAAAATCTTGTTCTCCTGCCACTTGCCCACCTCTTTCCTGTTCCTTGCTGCAAACCCTTCCTGTTCCCATGCCCATCCCGCGCCTTAAATCGTGTTTGAAAATTATAGGAATATATTTTCAAACGCGCTCCAGCATCTGGCTCACCGTCTGATGGAGCAGGGGATGCCGGAACTGGGGAGCCAGCTCTGCCAAAGGCTGCAGCACAAACGCCCGGTTCTGCATGTCAGGATGGGGAACCTTCAATTCCTCGGTATCTATCACCCAATCGTCATAAAAAATAAGATCCAAATCCAGCGTCCTTGGACCCCAGCGTTCCTTCCGTTCCCGCCCTGCCTGCTGTTCAATGGCATGGAGCTGGCACAGCAGCTCCCATGGATCCAGCAAGGTTTTCAGCTTTACCATGCCGTTCAGGAAATCTGGCTGGTTTGTCACGCCATAGGGCTTGGTGGCAATGATTCCCGATACTTGCTCTACCTTGCAGTCCTCACAGCTTTTTAGTCCCTGGACCCCCATTGCAAGATAGTCTTCCCGTTCCCCCAGGTTCGATCCTATGGCTACAAATGCCTGATGCCAGCCCCGCTCAATTTCCACAGACACAGATTCCAGCGGAAGGCCTATGGGCGCCCATGGCTTTACTACCTCAAGGCGTATCTTCTCCATGGCAGGGAACTTAAGCAATACGGCACGTGCCATCTGCTCCGCCACTGTTTCTATCAGTTGGAACGTATGCCCCATCATAAAGTCTGCCATAAAATGGGAAACTTCCCCATAGTGGATTGTTTTTGTTAAATCGTCCTTTAACCCTGCTGCCCTTGTACTGGTAAAAAGGACTGCGTTAATCTGGAACTTCTGCCCCAGCCTGTTTTCCTCCGGCAATACGCCGTGTTTCCCAAATACTTCTAAATTCCTGATATATATTTTATCCAACATGTTCCCATCCTCCCCGGATTGCTTCTGCCATCTGGATGGCCCGCTTATTTTCCTTTACATCATGCACCCGGACAAAGGCGCAGCCAGCCATTACCGCCTGCACGGTTGTCACCAGCGTCCCTTCCAGCCGTTCCCCAACAGGCAAGTCCAAGGCCAAGCCAATCACCGACTTGCGGGAAGTCCCCAGCAGCAGGGGATAGCCTAAGCTGTGCAGCTCCTTAAGCTTACAGATTGCTTCCAGATTGTGTCCGTAGGTTTTCCCAAACCCAATCCCCGGGTCCAGAATAATGTTTTCCCCCGGGATTCCTGCATCCTTGGCAATTGCCAGCGTTTCGATTAAATCAGACTTTAATTCTTCTATAAAATTGCTGTATTCTGCCTTGTCCCTGTTATGCATCAGGCAGCAGGCAGCCCCGGAGGAAACAATCAGCCCTGCCATTCCCTTATCATATTTCAGCCCCCAGACGTCATTGACTAAATCCGCCCCGGCGTTCAGGCAGGCTTTTGCTACGTTTGCCTTATAAGTGTCAACAGAAACCGGGATATCAAACCTGCTTTTGATAAGTTCCACAATGGGGGCAGTCCGCTGGGTTTCCTCCTCCTCACTGATTTGCTGATGCCCGGGCCTTGTGGATTCCCCGCCTATGTCGATAATGTCCGCACCTTCCAGGACCATCTGCTCCGCATGGGCAAGGGCTGCATCCGGGCAGTTAAACTTCCCCCCATCGGAAAAAGAATCCGGCGTCACATTTAAGATTCCCATTAGATACGTGTGTTTCCCTACCTCAAACTCCCTGTTCCCGATCCTCATTACTTTGCCTTCTTGATTGTTTTCCATACTGCCCTCCATCTGTATGCCTGTCCAAATGCTGTGTTTCCTGTTTCATTGTTTAAAAATCCCTTTGGCAAAGGATTCTCCTAGAGCGTGTTTGAAAGTTGCTTTCTGCAAGATTCCGTCCCAGTTTGCATCAGATTTTATGCTGGATTTGGGAGGTGTAGTGGGCTACATTGACGAAATTCAGCATATAATCCGGTGTAAAGTGGGGCGGAAAATTGTGGGAATGAATTTTCAAACACGCTCTAGAGCCCCATCATCCGGAAAAATTCCTCCTGTAGGGATTTTTCTTCTGCAAATACCCCTCTGGAAACCAGCGTCATGGTCTGGGTACCCGGCTTTTTCACCCCCCGCATTGTCATGCACATATGCTCTGCTTCCACCATCACTATTACTCCCTTGGGCTGCAGGTACTCCATAAGGGCGTCTGCAATCTGAACCGTCAGCCGCTCCTGCAGCTGGGGGCGCCTTGCATACACCTCCACAGCCCGCGCCAGCTTGCTTAAACCCACCACTTTCCCGTCTGGAAGGTAGGCAATGTGGGCTTTCCCATAAAAAGGCAGGAGATGGTGTTCACAGGTGGAATAAAACACAATATCTTTTTCTATCACCATGCCGCTGCCTTCGGCTGAAAAAGTTTTCTCAAGATATTCTTCCGGGGTTTTCCCAATCCCTGCAAAAATTTCTTCATACATCCTTGCAATCCGGCTGGGGGTTTCCGCAAGGCCTTCCCTGCTGGCATCTTCCCCGATCCCTTCCAACAGGAGGGCCACTGCCCGTTCTATTTTCTCTCCGTCTATCATTCCCTGATTTCTCCTTCCAAATAATTATGCGTAAAGCCCGATTCCACTCTTTTATCCCATGGCAGGACACTTTTCCAGGTTCTCCCACTTGCCATCCTTATCGTAAGTTCCTGCAATTCAGCTCACAGGCAACTGCTTCTTTCAGTTCCCCAAGATACGACAGGGAACCGAAAGCCAGCACCATGCCGCCTTCCTGCAGCGCCACCCCCAATGCTTCCGACACTGCCTTCTGTACAAAAGTGCAGGACGTAACATCCTGATGGTACCGCCTTGCCTGCAATGCCAGGGCTTCCCCGTCCAATGCCCTTGGGTTCTTGGGCGTGACGGTAAACACTTTCCATGCCAGGGGAAGCATAAGCTCTAATATTTTTCCATATTCTTTATCAGCAAGTACCCCTATTATATAGATTATTTTTCCATTTGTAAAACCCATTTTCAAAGTTTCCCGCAATTTTTTCGCCGCATCCTCATTGTGCGCCCCGTCCATAACCACCAGCGGATTACTGCACAGCACCGAAAAACGCCCTTCCCATTGGGCTTTTTCCAGCCCGTGCCTGATGTGGGAAAGGCTGATTTCCCAGCCCTGCCCCTGGAGCAATTCTATGGTTTTTATGGCGCATATGCTGTTTTCCACTTGGTAAGCACCTGCCATGGACAGCTTAAGCTCCCCATATTCCCTATAAGAAAAGCATAATAAGCCCTGTTCCCAATGTACCCCGGCCGCCTGTTCTTTTCTGGCATAAGAAAGGCTGGCATGGGCTTCCCTGCAGGCCCCTTCCAAAACCTGCCGCACCTCCTCCTGTTCCGGCCAGACGGCTGCCACCGCCCCGTGCCCCTTGATAATCCCAGCCTTTGCCTGGGCAATCCCTGTAAGGCTGTCCCCCAAGAACTTCATGTGGTCCATGCTGATGGAAGCCAGCACGCTTACCAAAGGTTTCCTTATTATATTAGTAGCGTCCTCCGCCCCTCCCAGCCCAGTTTCCAGCAGGACAATATCACATTTTTTCCAGTAAAAATGCAGGAACGCCACTGCTGTTTCTACTTCAAACAGCGTCGGGAGCCCCTGCCCCCTTGCCTGAATCCTGCCGCATGCTTCTTTTATGGCATGTACCGCCGCTGCAAACTCCTCTCCCGTTATGGGCTCCCCATTGACCTGATACTGTTCTTCCCTGCTAAAAACGGCCGGGGAAGTATATGTCCCTACCAAGTACCCTGCCTCCCTTAAAACAGAAGAAACCATGGCGCACAGGGAACCTTTCCCATTGGTCCCTGCCACATGGACGATATCCAGCTTATCCTGCACATTGCCCAGTTCCCCCATAAGCCTTTGCATACTGGCAAGGCCTAACACACTGCCAGATTTCCCAATTTCCCTTAAAAATTCCTGTAGTCCCAGATCTATCCTCATCCGAAATCCCTCCATATTTTCCCTGTTTCCTATGATTTATAAAGAAATTCTTAATTTTTCCTATCATCTGTATAAAATTCACGTTTCCCAGTTGACTTTTTAAAAAAAATAAGCTAATCTTTGCTATGGAAATTGCGATTCATACTTTGTTTACAATTAGTTCACATTTTCCTATTTTACAACATAAACTTAAGGATGGTGACAAAATGTTTCATACTGCAAAAAACACTTTACAAAAAGTTGCAACAAAATACAAGGGTTTTCGTGAAAAAAGGAATGCCCGGGAGAGAAAGCATATTTTGAAGCCAGAGCAACGGGAACATCTGATAGCAGCCCTTAACCGTTATTCCCTGATTTTCCATTACCTGCTGGCCTGCGGCGTCTGCTTCTTCATTGAAGTGATTTCACGCCATTCCTTCGGCGGCGCATTTATGTTTATGTTTGACCGGGGGCTGGCCTTCCTGTACAATTCCATGATTGTGTTCACCTCCCTTCATCTGGTGTATTTTTTCCGGCGGAGGGCGCTTATGCGCACATTAATCAGCGTGGTATGGCTGTTTTTGGGCATTATCAACGGATGCATCCTTGCCAAGCGGGTGACCCCCTTTACCTATACGGACTTAAAGCTGGTAAACGACCTGTTCACCATGCAGAGCAACTACTTTAGCAAAGGCGAAGCCCTTGCAGTGATTTTGCTGGTGGCGTCCGTCCTTGCAGGCATCGTTTATCTGTGGCGGAAAGGGCCAAAATACCAGGGGAAACAGAACCGTTTCGCAAGCATCCTTGCCATCGGCGTGTTTGCATTTTTCATCCCAATGGTGACACAGGCGGCGGTAAGCAACAATATTTTAGCAGATTATTTTGAAAACATTGCCCAGGGCTATGAAGATTATGGGTTTGTTTATAGTTTTTCTGCCAGCGTGGTAGACCAGGGGATGCCAAGCCCGCGGGATTATTCACAGGAACAGGTGGAGGACGCTTTAAGCCGGGTAAACGCTAAAGCTTCTGATACAGATGATCTTCCCAATGTAATCTGTGTGCTGCTGGAATCCTTCATTGACCCAAAAGAAATAAATTTCCTGAACTTTTCGGAAAACCCAACCCCGAACTTTGACAGCCTTTACAACAATTTTTCCTCGGGGCACCTGACAGTCCCCGTAGTAGGCGCCGGGACTGCAAATACAGAATTTGAAATCCTTACCGGGATGGGCATGAAATATTTTGGCCTTGGGGAATACCCCTATAAGACGATCCTGAAATCTACGGACTGTGAAAGCATCGCTTCTGATTTGAAGCATCTGGGCTATGGCTCCCATGTAGTACATAACAACGGCGGCAACTTCTACAGCCGCAGGAACGCTTTTACCCAGATGGGCTTTGACAGCTTTATCAGCAAGGAAATGATGAACATCCAGGAATATACGCCACTTGGCACATGGCCTACCGACGACATCCTGATTGGCGAGGTGGAAAAAGCTTTGGACTCTACCAAACAGCAGGACTTTGTATACACCATTACCGTGCAGGGGCATGGCGCATACCCTACGGAAAAAGTAATTGAAAACCCAGAAATTACCGTTACCGGCGCAGAAACCGAAGCAAAAAATAACGAATGGGAATACTATGTCAATGAAATCCATGAAGTAGATAAATTTATTGCAAACTTAACGGATATGCTTTCCAAACGGGATGAAAAAACCGTGGTTGTGTTCTTCGGGGACCATCTCCCCACCATGGGGCTTACCAATGAGGACATGAAAACCGGGAGCATCTTCCAGACAAAATATGTGACATGGAACAATTTCGGCATGAAAAAAATAAACCAAGATTTGACTTCTTACCAATTGCTTGCAGCTATCACAGAACAGGCAAACATCCATGAAGGAACTATGTTCACCCACCATCAGGGCAGCAACTACCAGTCCACGGAAGTATCCGACCGTGACATGGAACTTCTGCAGTACGATATCCTGTATGGGAAACGTTATGCGTACCATGGGGAAAACCCCTACCCTGCTTCTGACTTGCAGATGGGCGTCCTGGACATCACTGTGGAACGGATGGAAGAACAGGAAGACGGCATGCATATATTTGGCAGCAACTTCACCCCTTGGAGCAAAGTATTTATCAATGACACGAAGGTTTCCACTTCCTTTGTCAGCGATACGGAACTGCTGGTTTCCATGGGCAGCTTTGCAGAAGGCCACAACAGCCTTCTTGTGAACCAGATGGGCTCCTCCGACACTGTATTCCGAAGCTCCAACGCTGTTTCTTACTTGAAGCAGCCTACAGAACAGCCAGATGTTACGGATGAAACACCCGTAGACGATACTATGGAAAATACGCCCAGCAGTATTGATAAAGACGTAAACGGCGGCAGGCAAAAGGAAACTCCAGCAGATGGGAAGGAGAACCCAACGCAGGGGCAGGAAGAAAGCCAAGGCGGACAGCATAATGGAAATTTGCCCAGCCAGCAGGAAGAAGACCAGACGGAAGGGCAGGCTGGAAATTGGCCGGAACAATAGCATAACCAAAAAGTTAAGAGCAGTTGCCATAACGGTTAAAAATCCGTTAGCGCAACTGCTCTTTTTATTCCCGCGAGCGCGGTTGCTTGGCTCATTGCTCGCGGGAATGAAGCAAATGGCGCTTAAAGCCCTGCTTGCTTTATGATTGATTTACCGTATCAGGATGCAAACTTTTCCACTGTTTATCAATGGTATCTGCTCCACTGCAGGCAACGGAGCAGAACCTTACTAGCAACATCCAAAAATACAACCCAACCGTTATGGATTACAGTTTCCGCAAGGTTTATATCCTTGCGCTTCCAGCTCCTGCGGGGTTAAACCACTGTATTCCTTATTTTCCTCCTGCATCTGGGATACGCTGCTGCAGGATTCCCTATGGAATTTCCTGGTATTGGTATTGAGTATATATCCGTCTTCCTGAGTCCCTGCACTGTTTTTTCCACCGCCGCGGTCCTGGCTCCCTTTTTCCAATTCTGTAGCTCCCGGCTCCTCTGCCGGTTTTTCTCCATTCCCGGTCTTTTGGCTGCCTGTAGGCTCCCCGGCTTTCCATGTTTCGCTGGGGGAACAGTTCCATGTAATTTCTTTCCCGTCTGAAACGGCTACAATCGTCCCTTGCTCGTCCGTCCGGTAAACCTCTGCCCCTATGCTGCGGAAATTATTCATTGCCCCTGCCCTTGGGTGCCCATAGCTGTTCCCTTCGCCGCAGCTAACCACAACGGATTTCGGGGATACTTCTTCCAAAAAGGGCATGGTATTGGCTGTATCACTGCCATGGTGGGCTGCTTTCAGCACGTCGGCCGATAAATCTATGCCTTCCGCTGCCATATCCTGTTCCGCGTCTTCTTCGGCATCCCCAGTAAATACAAAACGGTTTTCCCCGAATTGCAGGAGAATCCCCACCGAATAATCATTCCAATTGTCCCCATAATCTTCTGCCGCCGGGGCAATAATTGTAAATTCTGCATTTCCCAAACCATAAGAAGTCCCTGCCACGGGGAATGTAATGCTTTTCTGTTTGTCCTTAATGACTTTTAATACATCCTGGTATGTTTTCGTATCCTTTTCCAAATCTGGCAGGATAACCGTATCCCATGGGAACTTGTAAAGGACTACATCCAGCCCCCCTACATGGTCGGAATCCGGGTGTGTGCCTATCACATAATCCAGGCTTTCAACGCCCTGGCTCTGCAGATAGGACTGCACTGCCGTCCCCTTATCATTATTTCCGGCGTCAATCAGCATGGCATGGCTGCCCTGCTTGATTAAGGTGGCATCTCCCTGCCCTACGTCCAGAAAATGGATTTCTATGGTTTCCCCATTTGTGCTTTTTGGCTCCCTGGCAGTTTTTTCCCCTATAGGAAGGCTGCATCCTGCGATTTGCAGCACAATAATTGCTACAGCCAGTAAAATGGCTGCTTTTATCTGGTGTCTTTTTCGGTTCATTGTTTCCTCCCTTTCTTACTTCCACTGATGGCCTTCTGGGATGGCTGGATCTTCTGCCTTTCCCGTTCTGCAGATATGGTAAATGCATAATCTGATTCTTCTGCTATATATGGGAACGACGCCATAGCCCGAAGGTGTGGTGTTTTTGACTTGTATGCTTCTTTCTGGAAATGGTTTGGACTTGGTTCTATTATACTACAAAAAAAGAAAAACTTGCAACATTGGGGCTTTTTGAGTTTCCCCATTTTGCAATTCATAGAGCCAAAAGGTTTCCGTCACAAAGTGATGGAAACACTTTGCACATAAAAGCGCTCTGGAAAGCTGGCTTTTCAGAGCGCTTTTTGTGCAAGATGTCTATGCTGCCAAAGGCAGCAAGACCTTTTGGCTCTATAGTATCGGCTATTATAAAAAATGGAGAAACTCAAATGGGGGTTGCGCCGGTTCCAAAGATTTTCAGACAAAACGGACGCTGGGAATCGTTATACCCAGCGTCCGTTTACCTGACAAACGCCTATATTAATCTGCAGGCTTTCAGCATCGTTACTTACTTATTTAATAGTATGTAATTGTTATGCTCCCCTGTAAGCCGTGATCTCTGTCAACAATAACTGATATCGTCGTGCTGTTTCCGGTAGTGCTTAACAGGCTGTCCATTGCGCTGTAACCGTACCCGTAATTCCATATCCCTGCCAAACAATGCAGTATTCTCATACACATTTCCTACATTATCTTTATAAGGATTTGGCACTTCCATCGTGATTCCATCCGCAACTGCAGATTCCTCAATTACAGTAACCTTGCAGACGCCAAAGCGGTCGCTTCCAGCTACCTGCGCCTTAATTTCCGTCGTCCCTTTTGCCCTTCCCGTTATCTTGCCATTTGCATCTACAGAAGCCATTCCCATATTGTCGCTGCTCCAGTTTATCAATTTCTTGGATGCCTCCGCTGGCAATACCGTTGCTGTCAAATTTGTTGTACTGGTAATTCCCAGCGTAATCTCCCCCGGCGTTACCGTAACAGATTCTACAGGTACTTCCACAACCTTTACATTTAAAGTTGTGCTGACATTCCCGGCTGCCTTAATCGTGATTTTGGCTGTACCTGCCGAAATCCCAAGGATTGCGCCTTGGCTATTTACCTGTGCTACGCCTGTATTGCTGGAACTGTAGGACAACGTTTTATTGGTGGCGTTTGCCGGAACAAAAGTCGTGGCAATTGGTTTGGAATGCCCTACGTATACTGTATCCCGCCTTGGATTGAAGCATGGAGTTCTTTTACTTTGATTTCATTGTTTACATTAACATCTGCAGAACCAGAGCCTTTCACAGTAATTTTGCAGGTTGCGCTCTTATTGCCAACACGGGCTGTCACTTTCGCAGTGCCCTTTTTCCTGCCCTTGACAACTCCTTTGGAATTTACCGTCACTACCTTGCTGTTTGAGGTGCTCCATTTCACTTTTTTCTTGGGGGCTACCTTTGCGCGCAGGGCAAGGCTCTGCCCTGCCTTAATGGATGCAGACTTTTTGTTAAGTGACAGGGAAACGTACTTTACCTTCACATTTACATACGCGGTTTTCTTTTTGTTCCTCTTGTCTGTGACCGTCACTTTAATCTTGGCGGCACCTGCTTTTTTGGCCGTTATTACCCCTTTCTTGCTGACCGTTGCAACACTTTTTTTGGTAGTGCTATAAGAAACCTTTTCCTTCGCACTTTTCGGTGAAATGGTTACTTTCAGGGTTTTGGTATCCCCGCTGTACATTGTTACCGTTTTCTTTGTTTGAAACTTTTCATGTTTTCTCCTTTCCCCCTTATGGTTTGTTTTACCATAGGCTTGGATACAGCCTATAATATCAAATGATATTAATTCAATAATTTAGTTTTCGCCCTGTCAATATCTTTCACGGGAAATATTGGAAATTTTTTGCACCGTCTTCCACAACAAAAAAATCTGCCCATAACGTTATGCCACATACTTCACAAAACGTTATGGACAGAGCATCGTCCAAAACATATATCCGTTAAATTCCCCAGCCGATAAGAGCTGTACTGCTGCCCTTTCTTTACCCCAGCCACCTTTTTAACTGTGCCTACTTCACCCCCAGCAGGGATTTCCACATATTTTTCTTTGCTGTTATTTCCCCATCTGTATTCTTATACTCCAGCACCTGCTTCTGGTAGGCGTTCACCGCCGCTTCCATCCCTTTCCCAAAATGGGCGCTGCTTCCGGCGTCCTCCTCGATTTCCCCATTATAGTACCCCAATGCTTTCAGCCGCCGCTCCAAAGGCGTTACCACTGCGTGGAATTTATTGCTGTTCCGGGAAACTGTAATAGTATTCCCAATGGTTTCCGGCCCTGCAATCCCATCCGGGTTGGAGCCAGTGGTTTTCTGTACGTCGCGGATAAACTGCTTTTGGGTATATCCCTCCTGCTGCCCAATCTGGCTTTGGAAACTGTCCCACAGCCCCGGGTCGTCCATCATCCGCCGGGGGCAGTATTTCCCTGTAGCGTCAAAGTGGCGGATGACACGCCCCGCCGGGATGCCTGTTTCCCCAACCAGATATGTTACCAATTCCCTGGCATACTCCCACGCCTTCTGGTAATCCCCATCCTCGTTAACGCAAATCTCAACATTGATGGTATTCCGGTTTCCTGCATCCTGGATGCTGTGTTCGCCATATTCTTTCCCAATGGCATACACGCCGTCCCCATGCTCTGCCGCCTGCCAGATTCCGTCAGAGCCTACGTAATAGTGGACGGAGGTTTCTAAATGCCCTGCAGCCTGCGCCGATGCATGGCGTTCGGCATCCGCCCCTATGGAGAAATTATCTGTTTCGTGGATTACAATATATTTCGGGCTGTTCTGCCCTCCATATGTATTTTCTTTTGAAATATACTCTTTATGGACTGTCATGGCATAGTCCCCCTTTTTTTGTTCCTTCTATATCTATATTCCCCAAATGGCAATCTGTGCATGGAAATAAAAAAGGAACCATTGCAAAATGCAGCTTATATACAATATATGGTATGAGCGTAGCACCAAAGGTGCTTTTGGCATCCTAATCAATATATGGATGCATTCTTGATTTCCGAATACCATATTCTGTATATAATAGCAATTTTACAACAGTCCCTGCTTACTTTACATAGGATTAGGGCGCCAAAAGGGTGGCTGCAGCGCAAATTAAAGATTACAGTCTACCACAATCCCCTTAATCTCCTCTGGCAGCAAGCTCTGCGTTTCTAAAATCTGCTGGGTATTTTCAAGGATTTCCATCTGTTTTTTTGACATCTCCTCCACAAACGGCCGATTCTTGATGGCATTTAAGGCCGCCTGGCCGGCTGCCCGCCGTTCCCGCTGCTTCCGAAGTTCCTCTAACCTCTCCTCAACCTCCTGCACCTCTTTCTCGCGCTCAAGCTGGGATTCCTTCATTTCTTCTTCCTGTTCGGTTTTTTCCTCTTTGGCTTCTTCGGCTTTTTCTACCGTTTCTTCTATTTTTTCATCTACATTTTCTTTGGATTCGTTCATCAGCATCCCGACAATTTCCTTGCTGGCGTTTTTCATGGTTTCCTCAGCGGCCTTGGTAGCATCCACCATGCCGTGATGCTTTAAGGATTCCTGTTTAATCGACCGGATTGCCGCGGTGGAATCTGAAACCATCAGCTTGCCATTTTCCAGTTCCCCCTTCCAATGGCCTTCCATTTCTTTCAAGTCCTTCATGTAAGCGTCATATTCTTCGCCGCCATCCGGAAATTCTTCCTTAAGCTGTTCCTTCTGCTCCTGAATGCTTTTTAGCTCCCGGGACGCTTCCAATGACTGCTCCTTGCCTTTTGCAATCTCGTCCCTGCACTCGTCCATCACTGCATCCACCTCAGAATCAGACTCAAACTGCTTTTTTACAAAATCCATAGCGTCCTGCATTGCCTTTTTCTTCTTATCTGCAATCCCGTCCTGGAACAGGTTCAGCTCTGATGCCTGGATGCTCGCGCTGTTTTTCCCATTTTCCTGCTGCTCTTTCCCAGCTTCTTTCTCCACGCGCTCTTTCCCATAATTGGCCTTTACCATTGACTCGTCTGCGTTTCCAATTCTCATTTTTCTTCCCCTTTCTGCTGCACAATCCACATATGGAAGGCGCCTGTATTAACTTTCGCTCTGTAAATTATATCGGATTGTTCCGGAATTTCCTTAATTTTCCCACTTAAATTGGTATGAAAAGACCTTTTTATGGTGCAAACTGACGCCTTAAATCACATAATCCATATTTCCCCCCAGTTCCCGTTCCCACTCCACCAAATCTGCCAGCGTCACACTGTCTACGACCCCATTGACGGCGTCATAAACCATCTGCCACAGGCGCAAGGTCACGCAGGATCCGCTCCGGCTGCAGGGATTTTCTTCTTCCCCTAAGCAGGAAACCGGGGCAAGGCTCCCTTCAATCTGGCGCAGTATCATGCCAGCCGTATATTCCTCCGGCTGCTTTGCCAGCGTGTAGCCGCCGCCCGGCCCCCGCACGCTTTTCACATAGCCGCATTTTTGCAGGATGGAAATAATCTGTTCCAGATATTTTGTGGAAATTTCCTGCCGTCCGGCTACATCCTTTAACCTGACAACCTGCGGCTCCGCCAATGCCAGGTCCAGCATCAGGCGCAGGGCATAACGGCCTTTTGTAGAAATTTTCATAGCCCCATCATTCCTTTTCTTCTTTATCCCGCTGCAGCAAGCGTTTCTGGTAATTCATATGGGAAATTACCATCAGGGCAATCTTAAACAGCATGGCGTCCTCAAAGGTACGGATGTCAAGGCCCAAAGCTTTTTCAATCCGTTCCAGACGGTAAACCAGCGTATTCCTGTGCACGTAAAGCTGCCTTGCCGTTTCCGAAATATTTAAATTGTTTTCAAAAAATTTATTGATGGTAATAGTGGTTTCTTCATCAAAAATATCCGGTATCTTGTCCCCAAACACTTCCCTTAAAAACATTTCGCACAGGCTAATGGGAATCTGGTAAATCAGCCGCCCAATCCCCAGCTTTGCATAAGAAATGGTATGCTCCTCCACATAGAAAATATTGCCTACCTCCAATGCCATTTTTGCTTCCTGGTAAGACCGGGCAATATCCTGCAGCAAATCCACCCGGTTTCCGTAGCTTACCCGGACCCTTACCATGGCTTCTGTCTGGAGGTTGTCCACAATCATTTCCGCAAGGCTTTCCAGTTCCTTTTCTGAACCCATGTCCCGGACGTCTTTTACCAAAATCACGGATTTTTCATCTACCTCTGTGATGAAATCCCGGGTAGTGGAGGCAAAAAGGTTTTTCACGGTTTCTATCACAGCCCCGTCCTTTTTCCCGGACACTTCAATAATAAATACCACGCGCTGGGCTGGCTCAATATGGAGCTTTTTGGCCTTATTGTACATATCCACCACCAGCATGTTGCCCAGCACTACATTCTGCATAAAGCTGTTCCGGTCAAACTGTTCCCGGAATGCGCTTACCATATTCCGCACCTGGCAGGCAGCAAGGCGGCCAATCATATAAGCTTCCTCGCTGCTGGCCCTTGCAAGCAGGATATATTCCAGTTCGTGCTCAATAACAATCTTAAAAAAATGGCAGCCCGAAAGCATCTGGCTCTCCGCCATGGAATCTGCAAATAGCCTGATTGCATCCTCCAGGTCCTCCTCCGTCTGGTATGTGGAAGCCAGCAGCTTCCCCTTGTCACTGTACAGGGCAAGGTCGATCCGGGAGATCTCTTTAATTTCTTCTAATGTAACCTGTAATTTATGGTTTGACAGCATAATTTCTCTCTCCTATCTTTTTCTCGTGGAACCCTTTATGAAACTTACCGTGCTGCAGGGCCGCGGGAACATAATTCCCTTCGTGTGAGTACCCTCGCTTGGCTGGGGCAGGCTCTGTGCATCCATATTCCTATCTTATAGGAAAAATACTTTTTCACTTTATCGTAACAAAGTATTGCCCGAAGAATTAAAAACGGAAGCAACACATCTCTGCATCGCTTCCGAACATTTGTGTTATGAAATTATATTACCGAATTAGTGGGTAATTGTCAATTCCGTTTCTTTGTCAAATACATGCAATTTATCAACATCCATTGCCAGGGTAATCGGGTCGCCAAGGCGTGCCGGTGTGCTGGAATCTACTTTTGCAGTCATGCTTGTGCCGTTGATGGTGTAGTACAGCAATACTTCGGAACCAAGCAATTCGTATCCAGTTACCTTTGTGTTGAAAGTGCTTTCTTTATGCGCTTCAAGAGCTGCCTTAGAATCGTCAACATCCTCTGGGCGGATACCGATTACGACAGTCTTGCCATTGTAGCGGCCGTCAATCAGTTTCTTTCCTTTTGCCGGCGGAAGGGCGATTGAAGCGTCGCCAATCTTCAAGGATACTTTGTCGCCTTCTACCTTGCAGACAGCGTCTAAGAAGTTCATCTGCGGAGAACCAATAAACCCTGCTACGAACAGGTTGTTCGGCTCATTGTATAATTTCTGCGGGGAGTCTACCTGCATGATAATCCCGTCTTTCAATACAACAATCCTTGTCCCCAGCGTCATAGCCTCTGTCTGGTCATGTGTTACATAGATAATGGTTGCGCCAAGCCTTTGATGCAGGGAAGCAATCTCAGCACGCATCTGCACACGGAGCTTTGCGTCCAGGTTGGACAGCGGTTCGTCCATCAGGAATACCTTAGGCTCACGGACAATTGCACGTCCCATAGCAACACGCTGCCTTTGCCCACCGGATAAAGCCTTCGGCTTACGGTCTAATAATTTCTCCAGGTCAAGGATCCTTGCTGCTTCTTCTACCTTCTGCTTGATTTCTTCCTTCGGTACTTTTCTTAACTTCAAGCCGAATGCCATATTGTCAAATACTGTCATATGGGGATACAGAGCGTAGTTCTGGAATACCATTGCAATATCCCTGTCCTTGGGCTCTACATCGTTCACTAACCTGCCGTCAATGGAAAGTTCGCCGGAGGAAATTTCTTCCAAGCCTGCTACCATACGCAGCGTCGTGGATTTACCGCACCCGGAAGGGCCTACGAAAATAATGAATTCTTTGTCTTCAATTTCAAGGTTAAAATCCTTAACAGCTTCAAATCCGTTTGGATATTTCTTACAAATGTTCTTTAATGATAAACTTGCCATTTTTCAATTTCCTCCTGTATTTTCCTGCCCAAGCAGAATTCTTTATGGGATTATACTACCAGACTTCCGGGCAAATTACCACCTGCCAACTATACAAAAAGAGATACCCTTTCCTGTCTAATCTGCCAAGAAAGAGTATCCTTTCCCTATCCCTTCGTCATAGTAACGAAATTTTTTATATTTTATATACAACTTGACGAATTTCATCTGTGCAATGCCCCGCCATGCCGGCCAGACGCCGCTTCCTAGAGCGTGTCTGAAAATTCATTCCTGCAATTTTCAGACACGCTCTAGCAGGCGCTACCGTACCCCGGTGGTGCCGAAGCCGCCCCTGTCCTTATTTTCCAAAAATTCTGTTTCCTGAAAAACAATTTCCGGCTGGTTCTCCATAATACGGAACTGGCAAATCCTGTCCCCTTTCTGGATTGTGGTGTCCCTTGTGGCGTACACCGGCATTTTCCACATGTCCTGGTCCCCACAGTAGCTGCCGTCAATGACGCCGCAGCTATTGGTCTGCAGAATGCCGTATGTTTTAAACGTAGAGCTCCGGGGCACCACATGGGCCTCATAGCCAGGGGGAAGCTCCATGGCAACCCCAAGGGGAATTAATTTGAAGTCCCCGGCTTTCAGTTCTACGGTTTCACTGGCGCGCAGATCAATCCAGTCAGATTTCCCGCCTATGTACTCCAGCTTCTCCAAATCCTGCCCAAAATATTTAATTTTAATGGTTTCCATCTGATGCCTCCATTATCCCTCTTGTTCCAGATACTGACTGTACTTCCAGTTTCATCCTTTGTCAGGTGCTGCCTGTATTTGCTGCCAAGCCTTTTGCCAGTACCGTCTGCACTTCCACTCCAGGAACTGCTGTCAGATAATGCCCCCTAACAGGTTCATGGCGATTGGGCTGTAGCTGAAATCCTGATATGCCCGGTAAGAATCAGACTGCTCCTCCTGCTTCTGGGCTTCTTCCTTCTCCTTTTCCTGCTGGGACTCCTGTATCTTTGTATACATGTCAATAAATTTCAGGTAATCCTCATAGGAAAAGAGCTGCTCTAATATACTCTGGTAATACTTTTCCGTTGCTTCTTCCACAGTAGCTGCATGGATATCGCCCTGGGAAACGCTGCCAACAGTATAGGATGCATTTGGCACTGCCACGCCCTCATTCATATATTGGGTCACTTTTACCACATAATTCTGGGTTTCTTTGAATGGGGGGATGCCGCCGTATTTTGCAACATTATTGCTCCCTGCATTGTATGCCGCCAGCGCAAGGCTGATGTCGCCGTCATACTTTTGGAGCATTTGGCTGATGTACTTAGTCCCGCCCATAATATTCTGGTAGGGGTCGTAGGAATCCGATACCCCAAGTTCCCTTGCAGTAGCAGGCATAAGCTGCATAATGCCCTGCGCCCCAGCCTTGGAGGTAGCGTCAGGCCTGAAATCAGATTCCGCCTTAGCAATTGCTTTAATCAGGTTCTTAGGCACATTATATTTCTGGGCTGCTTCTTCAAAAATTTTTTCCAAGGATGCCGTCGTCTGCAGATAAGAGGAAAAGTCTTCCCCCTGCGCTGCTGTGGCTGCAACCTGCTGTGTCCCAGTACTGTCTGTACCCTGTATCCCATTTACTTTCATGTAGCATTGGCTCCCTTCTATATAATCTGTATTGCTGATACCATTTTTGCTTCCTTTTTCCTGCTTTCCGCAAGCTGTATGCCTAGAGCGGGTGCAGCGCACCCTTTTGACACCCTAGAGCGTGTCTGAAAATTGCTTTCTGACACGCTCTAGCCCTTACAGTTTTATCTTAGCCAGCAAATCCCCTAAATTTGTAGATGCATTTTCATGGGAAACATATTCTTCTGCCTGCCTCGGCCTGTCCACGTCCACCATTTCTTCTTCCAGTGCTTTCATGCTAAGGCTAACTTTATTGTCATTGGTATTGAGCACCTTCACTTTCACCTTCTGCCCCACGCTCAGCACTTCGGAAGGCTTGCCAATCCGACGCTGGGAAATCTGGGAAATATGCACCAGCCCGCTGATCCCGTCGCCCAAATCCACAAATGCGCCGTAAGGCATTAAGGATTCCACCGTGCCTTCCATCACAGTCCCCGGAACCATCCCTGCAATCCTGCGGTTATGTTCCTCCTGCTCCTCCTCCTTCAAAATCACCTTGGCGGAGAGCACCAGCTTCTTCCTGGATTCATCTACAGTGATGGCGCGGACCCGTACTTCCCTGCCCAGCCACTCCTCTGTAGCTTCTACGTAAGAAAGGGCAAGCTGTGACGCCGGGATAAACCCGCGGATACCTTCCACATAAGCTACAACGCCGCTTGGCACAATCCCTGCTACTTTTACGGAAAGGGCTGTCCCTTCCTCCATATAAGTATTCAGCTTCTCCCATGCAAGGATGTCGTTCGCTTCTTTCTTGGAAAGCTTAATATTCCCTTCCCCATCGTCTGTCTTTACCACAGTCGCTTCTATCACGTCCCCTGGGTGTACTTCTCTCAGGATCTCGAATCCCGGGTCGTTGCTCAAATCTTCTTTCTTAATGATCCCCTGTGCATAATATTTTAAGTCCAGCGTCACTTCTTCTTCGCTTACCCCAATGACGGTACCGGAAATAATATCCCCTTCATTAATTTTACGGAAGGATGCTTCCAGTTCTTCCTTGTAGTCTTCCATTGTTTCTGCCATAATCAACACTCCTTTTTACCATAGATTGGCGATGCATTACATAATTACTTTTATTTTACCAGAAACAAGTGGAAAATACCAGAAAAATATTGCATTTTCTGCCTGATTATTTTTACCATTCCCCATCCCTTTCCCTTCTCCCCTTAGTCCATGTAAAAAAGGTTCAATTTATAGATAGAATATGAAAATTTTTGCAAATCCCTAAAATTTTCTGATTTTTATGAACCAAGCGCTGTTTATTCACACATGCCTTCCATTGCAATAGGAAGCCCTGTTATGTTATGATTTCCCTAGAGCATGTTTGAAAATTGCTTTCTGCCAAATGCGCTTCACCGTCTGTACCAACAGGACTACACACCACTTAGGAGAAATTTATGGATAAGCTTTACATTATCATCCCTGCATACAATGAAGAAGAAACGGTTGCAGCCGCTATCGCCCAATGGCATCCCATAGCGGAACAGGCTGGGGCAGGCAGCCGCCTTGTTATCATAGACGACGGAAGCAGGGACCGCACCCTTAAGATTGCATCCGGGCTGAAAAAAAAGTACCCAAGGCTCACTGTGCTCACCAAGGAAAACCAGGGCCACGGAGCGGCTGTGCTCTATGGGTACAAATATGCAATCCGCAAAGGGGCAGATTACGTGTTCCAGACCGACTCCGACGGGCAGACGCTGCCAAGCGAATTTCCAGTTTTTTGGGCACACCGGAAGGACGGCGGCCTTCTTATCGGCTGCCGCACTTACCGGCAGGACGGACTTTCCCGGATTTTCGTCACCAAAACCCTCCGCCTGGTCCTGCTGGCTGCCTTCCATGTCTGGCTGAAAGACGCCAACTCCCCTTACCGGCTGATGGGCTGCGGCCAATTGCAGGATGTTTTAAGAAATGTGCCGAAAAATTTCTTCCTGTCCAATGTGTTAATCAGCGTGCTTTATTCCAAAAAAAATCTGGGCGTTTCCTATTACCCCATTTCTTTTTTGCCCCGCCAAGGCGGGAAAAATTCTATTAGTATAAGGAAGATTTTCAAAATAGGGCTGACGTCCCTCCGGCAGTTTTTTGCCCTCCAAAAAATTTGGGAGCGCCACGGTTATTCTATGGGCACAGGCAGGGATACCGACAGCCGGGAATTACAGGCTGCTCCCTGTAAACAGTTACATAAGAACATGAAAAAAGAAAGGGTCCCCCTATGAACCAAACAGAATATACCCAAAAAACTTCCTGCGCTGCAGCATTTTTGAAACAAAAAGAAAAAATAGCAGCAGCCCTTCTCTTAGCCCTCCTTTCCATCTGCCTGCTGGGGGAAGACAGCAGGCCTTTCCTGGCATGGTGGGCTGCAATCTGGATTCTGGGCTGCTCCTTCCTGCCCCTGACAGGGATGCTGTTTTCCGGGTTCCGGGACAAGGGATGGATGTTTTCTAAAGCAATTGCCATTGCCTGCACCGGCTACCTGACCTGGCTGCTGGTGTCCTTAGGGCTTCTGCCCTTCACCCCTTCTTCCTGTTTTGCAATTTCCTTCCTGTGCATTGCGGCAAATTTTGCCTTGGCTTACTGGCAGAAGCGCACCGGCCGCAGCGTATTCCCCAGCAGCGAAGGCAGGCTGGTGTTCTGGGAAGAAGCCCTCCTGTTCCTGGCTTTCCTGCTGTGGACCTATGCCGCCGGGTTCCGGCCACAGGCCTTTGGGGAAGAAAAATTTATGGACTTTGGCTTTATGGCTGCCATGATGCGCAGCGATACCCTGCCCGCCACTGATATCTGGTACAGCCTTGCCCCTATCAACTACTACTATGGCGGGCAGTACTATGCGGTATTCCTGACAAAACTGACGGGGACGCAGATTTCCGCTACTTACCACCTTATGCGCACGCTGGTAGCAGGCATGGCATTTGCCCTGCCCTTTTCCCTTGTCCGCCAAGTGGCGCAGGACTACTTTCGGAAAAGCCGTTTTTGCAGCGTAAGCAAAAAAAATGCCCACCATAATGCCGCCCAATCCCCTTTTGGCGCTGGCAGCACTGCCCAACATGCCAAAATTCCTGATGGCTCCGGCTGCACTGCCGCCACAGTTCCTGACGGCTACCCACAAGAACAGCCTCCGGCCCAGGCGCCACCCAAGGGCAAGGCCTTCCCTGCCTGGAAAAAACAAAACTTCCTTGCTCTCTGCTCCGGGCTGCTTTCTGGCATTGCCGTTTCGCTGGCTGGAAATATGCATTACGTGATTTATGGGATTATCCTGCCCCTCCTTACCGGGCAGAGCTATTGGTTCCCGGATTCCACCCGCTATATTGGCCATAACCCGCCTACCGCGGATGAAACCATCCATGAGTTCCCAGCCTATTCCTTCCTGCAAGGGGACCTCCATGCGCACGTGGTAAATGTTTTCTTTGTGCTGACGGTGCTGGGGCTTTTGTATGCCTGGGTGAAACAGGAAAGAAACGGCCAGAGGGAACACCATGCCCAAAATCCCCCTTCCAAACTGCCCCTGATTGCCTGCAGCGTGTTCCTTGGCATTTTCCAGTGGAGCAATGCATGGGATTTTGCCATTTATTATGTGATACTTTGCGGCACCTGCCTCTTTTGCAACCTGTCCCGCCTGCAAAGCTGGAAAAAAGGCATTTCCGCCAGCCTTGCGCAATGGCTCTGGACGCTTGCCCTCAGCCTTCTTGTGGCGCTGCCCTTTACCTCCCAGTTTGACAGCGGCATGGCGCAGGGAATCTGCCTTGCACAAAACCACTCCGCCTTTTACCAGCTCTGCATCCTCTGGGGGCTTCCTGTTTCGCTGGCTATGGCTTACCTGCTGAAATTAGCCCTTGAAACCAAAAGGCACAGAGCAAAAGTGTGCGCTGCACAGCCGGCCGGGCAAGGGCAGCCGCACCCCAAAAACAGCCGTCCCGCCCCCTTAAGATGGCTGGCGCATATCCAATTCCCGGATCTTTACATGGCAGTTTTAAGCTTATGCGCCATGGGGCTGGTGCTGGTACCGGAACTTATTTACCTGCGGGATATTTATGAGGAAACCTCCGCCCGCTCCAATACCATGTTCAAGCTGACCTATCAGGCATTTATCCTCTTTGGCATCTTCATGGGGTTCCTGCTGGTGCGGTTCCTTTCAGACAATGCCTGCAAATGGGCACAGCTTACAGGGGTGCTGGGCCTTTGCTGCCTGTTTTTGACCTCCGGCTACACTGCCACCGCCGCAAAACAGTGGTACGGGGAGCTATGGGACCGGAGCGGCTACCAGGGGCTGAACGCCACTCTGTTCCTGGAAACAGAATACCCGGCAGACGCCCCAGCCATCCGCTGGCTGCAGGAAAATGTAAGCGGCTCCCCCGTCCTGTTAGAAGCCCCCGGGGACAGCTACAGCAAATACTGCCGGGTATCCGCCATGACTGGCCTGCCTACGGTGGAAGGCTGGTATGTCCACGAATGGCTTTGGCGTGGGGACACGGAAGACCTCAATGAGAAAAAAGCAGAGATTGAAACAATATACACTTCGGAGGACGAAGAAGAAGTCTGGGGGCTTTTGGCGAAATACCATGTAGAATATATTTTTGTTGGGCAAATGGAATGGGAAAGCTACCCTGCATTAAACCTGGGGATGCTGAAAAGCTTTGGTGATGTGGTGTTCGATAACGGGACAGTGGTGATACAGGTGATGGGACACCCAAATCCTATAAGAGAATAAAGTGTCCAAGGGGCTGTCGCACAAGTAACTATATTTGTGCGACAGCCCCTTTTACTCTGATATGTACCTAAAGAAATTGGGGCGGAAAATTATAGGAATGAATTTTCAGACACGCTTTAGGATTCCACCAATTCCAGCAGTTTCCCAGTAATATCCGCCATATTGGAAGAAACCTGCTTGGTATTTTCAGAAATCTGCACATTCTCCTCCACCACGCTGGAAATCCTGCCAATCTGGGTAACGGCGTGGGCTACTGTGTCCACATTGTGCGTTACCATTTCAGTGATTTTTTCCACATCCCGGTTGGCTTTTTCAATGGCTTCCACCACAATGCCAAAGGCTTCCACCGTCTGGTCGGTAATTGCCTGCCCGTCTTCCACGGCTAAAATGGAATTGGTAATCAGTTCGTTGGTTTCCCTTGCTGCCTGGGCGCTTCTGGCTGCAAGTTCCCCCACTTGGGTTGCTACCACCGCAAAACCTTTCCCCATTTCCCCTGCCCGGGCGGCTTCAATGGACGCATTTAAGGACAGCATATTTGTCTGGTGTGCAATGGAATTGATTTCATCAATAATTTTTTCAATAGCCATGGACATTTCGCTGATATTCTGCATGGAGCCTTTTAGCTGCTCCATCCGGGACTGTGTCTGCACAATCCGCTCTGCAGTTCCCTCTGTTTCCGCTGTCACATTGGCAGAAACGGCTACGCTGCTGCTTAATTCCTGCATCAGGGTTTCCAGGGTCTGCTTTAAGTCCTCCACCGCTTTTTCCTGTTCCCCTGTACCATGGTGGATGCTGTCGGCATGTTCCAAGGTTTCCCCGGATACGCTGTTTAAGTCCATGCAGGCGTCCTTCACATTCTGGATCAGTGTCCGGTTCTGCTCCACGTCCGCATTCTGCCGTTCCAGCAGCCTTGCATTTTCATCCATGTGGCTGCAGATATTTTCCACCATTTTATTAATGCTGCCGGAAAGCAGGGCAAATTCCGGGTTCCCCTGCTCATCCACAACAGTCCCAAAATTCCCGTCTGCAATTTCTTTCATGGAATTTGTAATCCGGGCCAGCCCCTGGACAACCTTTTGGTCCACCAGCTGGTTAATCATCAAAAGCAGCAGCCCGAAAATCACCAGCATGCTCAAGGACACTACAAGGGTCTGGTTCCGCCGTTCCTGGTAATACTCATTTGCCGGCATAAAAGTCCCAATAACCTGCCCCCCGTATTCCTCGGCCTGATAGTAGCCCTTAACCCCGTCAATGGTTGCTTTTCCCCTCCCGGTAAAATTCTCCGGGAACCCGGCGTCTGCCGCAGGGGCGCCAACCAAATCCGGGTTCTGGTGCGCCAGTACCAGCCCTTCCGCACTGTCAATTGCATAAACATACCCTTTATTGCCAAATTCAATTCCCTTTAGTACTACGTCGATCCCGGTCCCGGCAAGCATCCGTTCCAAAACCTCCGGGTGCACGCCCACCTGCACAAACCCTTTGGCGTCTTTCCGGGCTACGCCAATGTACTGCATGACAACGCCCCTTGAAGCATTGACCTGCGGCTCCTGTACAATTTCAAGGGACGGATCGTCCGCAATCGGCATAAACGCTGAGGACTGCTCGCCGCTTTTCATGTCAAACCCAATATTTTCTTTCACGCTGCTGCTTATAATAATGCCGTCCTCGTCAATTATGTGCAGTTCCGTTACATTCAGCCGTTCCTGTACCTCATCGAGCCGCTCCGCATTGCCGAAAATGGAACTGTCCATGGCAAGCATATCTGCAAACGCCCGCGCTTTTGCCAAATTTTCTTCACTAAGGTTTTCTTTCAGGTTCCTGATGTTTTCCTCATTGCCTGCCAGCTTTTCTTTTACATCCGCCAGCTTTGCCTTGCTGGCAGAAATATTTTCCCTCTGGTTTGTAAAAGTCTGCAAAGTGAAAATTGCCGCGATTGTGATAAGGAACGCTGCCAGCATGTAGATAAATAACCGTTTGGTGAAAATTTTTTTCATGATATTTTCCTCTCTGATGTTAATGCAATGCTTGTCTTTGGATATCCACGGAAATTCACGTGCATATGTCCATTATACCCAGCATCTGGCATATTTTCAAGGAAATTTTAGGCAATCTACCAAAACAAAAAAGAACCTTGATTTCTCAAAGTTCTTCAAAGCTGCTGACGGGAATCGAACCCGTGACCTCCGCACTACCAATGCGACGCTCTACCGACTGAGCCACAGCAGCAACTTTATCTCTGTCGGCTGTTTCCCCAACCGACTTGTCTAATATACTATATTCTCCAGAACTTGTCAAGATTTTTTACAAAATTTTTGCAAATTTTCCCCGGATCCGCTGCAGGGCATTGTCAATTGCCTTGGGTTCCTTCTCTGTCACCTCGGCAATCTGGCGGTAATTCATCCCGCCCAGATAAAGCCCCAGCACCTGCTGCTCCATGGCGCTTAGGCTGTGCTTCATCTTTTCCTGGATTGCCGCCACGTTTTCCCTGTCAATCAGAAGCTGCTCCGGGTTGGCGCTCCCAAAGGCGCCGGACGCTCCCAAAAGGGCGCCGCCGCCCTCCTCCCCCAGTTCCGCGCTCAGGGAAACATAGCTGTTTAAAGGCTGGTGCTTTTTCCGCTGGGACGCTTCCACGGCATGGTAAATCTGCCTGGTAATGCAAAGGTCTGCAAAATGGAAAAAAGAAGCGTCCTTTTCCTTCTGGTAATCCCGGATTGCCTTAAACAGCCCAATCATCCCTTCCTGGATCAAATCGTCTGTGTCCCCGCCAATGAGGAACATGGCTTTGGCGCGCTTGCGCACCAGAAATTTGTATTTTTCCAGAATGAAATCCATCAGTTCCGGCTGGCCGCTGCGCAAAATCTCAATCAGCATTTCATCTGGCTGGCCTTGGTATTCCTTATTATTCTGCACTTATTTTCCCTCTAAAATCAAATGGCTGCCCCCGCTGCAGGCAGCGAAACTGTAACGCCTTTGGAACCGGACGGTAATTCAGGGCAGCCTTAGCCCTGCAGCCGCTGCCTTACAATTTCATAGGACAGCACCCCCGCTGCCACAGAAGCATTCAGGGAACCTATCTCCCCAGCCATGGGGATTGACGCTGAAAAATCACAGCTTTCCTTCACCCGCTTTCCAACCCCATCCCCTTCGCTGCCAATCACCAGCCCAATAGAGCCTTTCAAATCCAACTGGTACATCAATGTGCCACCCATGTCGGCGCAGACAAACCACATGCCCCTTTCCTTTAATTCCCGGATAGTATTGGACAGGTTTGTGACTTTTGCCACCGGAGTATAGTTCACCGCCCCGGCAGAAGCCTTTGCCACGGTGGCGGTAAGCCCTGCGGCACGCCGTTTGGGGATAACCACCCCATGCGCCCCGGCCAAATTAGCAGTACGGATAATTGCCCCCAGGTTATGTGGGTCTACGATATTGTCCAGCAGCAGCAAAAAGGGCGGTTCCCCTTTCTGTTCCGCAAGCCTTAGCATGTCCTCCACCTCTGCATATTCATAGGCTGCGGCAAAGGCAATGACGCCTTGGTGCTTCTTTGTTTCAGAAATCTGGTCCAGCCTTTCTTTTGCAACAAAGTTTAAAATGGTATCGTGCTTCTTGGCTTCCCGGACAATTGTCCGTACCGGCCCGTCCTGGCAGCCGTCCAGCACAAACAGCTTATCTATGGTTTTTCCGGAACGGAACGCTTCCAGTACGGCGTTCCTTCCCTCAATCGTCAATTCCTCGTATCTCATCCCTATTCCTTTCTGTTTCCCCCATCCCCACAGGATGGCTTTTCTGGCTGGGGTTCCCAAGCGCTTCCAGGCCTTTCTGGATTAATTCCATCATCCTGTCCATCTCATCCTTAAGGTACAGGTAGCCCATCACCGCCTCAAAGCCGGTAGCCCGGTGGTAGTCTGCAACGGTTGCATTTTTTGCCATGGTAAATGACTTCGTATTCCTGCCCCGCCGGTAAACTGCAAGCTCCTCCTCGGTCAGCTCTGGCTGCAGCGCCTTTATCATTTCTGACTGGGCATGGGCTTTTACCAGGCAGGCAGCTTTTTTGTGGAGGTCGTTCACATGGGCATTGCCTTTCCCCACCAGCATGGAACGGATGACTAAATCATAAATCCCATCGCCGATATAAGCAAGCACCAGCGGGGAATACCGCCGGATATCCCCCTGCCCTGTGCCGAATTTCCCTAAAATATAACTGTTTATGCCCTTTTCCATTTTACCCCTTCTCTGGTGTCTTCTAAAATAATTCCCTGTTCCAAAAGAAGCCCCCGGATTTCGTCCGCCCGGGCAAAATTTTTCTCTTTCCTTGCCGCCTGGCGTTCTGCAATCAGCTTTTCAATTTCCACATCCAGGATTTCCTCTTTCCCTTCCGCAATAATCCCTAAAATACCGCAGAGCTGGCAAAGCCTTTCGCGCAGGTTCCCCAAAAGTTCTTTGGAGGAATCCCCATCCACATTGGTATTGATGAATTTTACCAGCTCAAAAATAGCTGAAATGCCGTCTGCCGTATTAAAATCATCATCCATAGCAGCTTCAAATTTCGCAACAAAGCCCTGGCTTTCTTCCCAAATCCCCTGCTCCTTCGGATCTATCTGCCCTTCCCTGGCATTTTTCGACAGATGCTTTAAGTTCTCCGCCCCGTTGCGGATCCGCTCCAGCCCGCTTTTGGCTGCTTCCATCAATTCCCCGCTGAAATTCAAGGGGCTGCGGTAATGGGCGCCCAGCATGAAAAACCGCAGTACCTGCAAATCATATTTTTCACTGATTTCCCGGACGGTAAAAAAGTTCCCCAAGGACTTTGACATTTTCTTATTGTCAATATTTAAAAAGCCGTTGTGGAGCCAGTATTTTGCAAATATCTTCCCGTTGCAGGACTCGCTCTGGGCAATTTCATTTTCATGGTGGGGGAAAATCAGGTCCTCGCCCCCGGCATGGATGTCAATTTCTTCCCCAAGGTATTTTTTGGACATAACGGAACACTCAATATGCCACCCCGGGCGTCCCTGGCACCATGGGGATTCCCAATAAGGCTCCCCTTCTTTTTTAGGCTTCCAAAGGACGAAGTCCAATGGATCCTCCTTTTCCTCCCCTGCCACCTTAATTTCCCGGTGCCCTGCCTGCAGGTCGTCCAGATTTTTGTGGGACAGCTTGCCGTATTCCTCAAATTTCCTTGTGCGGAAATACACGGTCCCATCTGCCGCCGGGTAAGCGTAACCCTTTTCAATCAGGGTGGAAATCATTTCCAGCATCCCGCCAATCTCCTCCGTTGCCAGGGGATGGGAAGTGGCCGGCTTTACGTTCATGGCAGCCATGTCTTTCTTGCACTCCGCAATATAACGCTGGGAAATTTCCTGGGCAGTAACCCCTTCTTCCATGGCTTTTTTGATGATTTTATCATCTACATCGGTGAAATTCGACACAAAATTCACTTCATAGCCTTTGTATTCCATGTAACGCCTTACCGTGTCAAAGACAATCATGGGCCTTGCATTCCCAATATGGATAAAATTGTATACGGTCGGCCCGCACACATACATTTTTACTTTCCCTTCCTCCAAAGGGACAAATTCCTCTTTCTGCCTGCTTAATGTATTGTAAACTTTCATAAGCCCTCCTGCTCTCTGTTCCTTTATGGGACCCTGGCTGCCGCATGGCCCTGCCTTACCCCTTATTTTTCAATTCCCGCAATTCTTTTTCCAAATCAATCACCCGGTTGCAGAGGGCGGAATTCTCACGCTGCAAAAGGGTAATGTCCTCCATCACAGGGTCCGGCAGGTGCACTTGGTCCATGTCGCTCCTTGGCACCTTAATGTTGCCGCGTTTTACAATCCTGCCCGGGACCCCCACTACAGTACAGTTGGGCGGGACCTCCTCAAGGACCACGCTCCCGGCGCCGATTTTGCTGTTTTCCCCTATGGTAAAGGAGCCAATTACCTTAGCCCCCGCGCTTACCATCACATTGTCGCACAGGGTTGGGTGGCGTTTGCCTGTTTCCTTCCCTGTCCCGCCCAGCGTCACCCCCTGGTACAGCGTCACATTGTCGCCGATAATGGTAGTTTCACCGATAATGACGCCGCTCCCGTGGTCAATGAAAAACCCTTTCCCAATCACCGCCCCCGGATGGATTTCAATTCCGGTTTTCCGGGCTGCCTTCTGGGAAATCCGCCTTGCCCGGAAATAATGGCCCTTTAAATACTGTTTATGGGCCTTCCGGTAACTGAGCATCACACGGAAGCTGGGGTACAGCAGCACCTCCAGCGGGGACTTAATGGCTGGGTCACGCTCCCTTATCACTTCAAATTCTTCTTTTATATGGTTCCAAAATCCCATTGCCGCAATTTCCTTTCCAAAATCAGGATGCCAAAAGGGCGCGCCGCAGAAAGAATTTCCCTATGCGGGCAATCCTATACCCATTCAGAAAGGGAAACCCGGACGCCTTCCAGCAGCAATTGTGCCAGTTCCCCGATTTCCAGCTCCAGTTCTGCATCTTCCTCCGGGATTTCCTGTATCCTGCCGCCGTCCCTGCCAAGCTCTATCCGGTAACACCCGCAGTTCCCCGGGATTATGCTGTCTGTCACTTTCACATGGAAACAGCAGGGAACCTCCCTTTTTAAAACGGAAACAAACTCTTTCAGGCTTGCAATCCGAAGCATCATATGGAATGTACTGAATGAAATGCCCATTCCGGGAAATGCGCTTTCCCACAGGGATTTTGGCATATTGGCGCCATCTGCCGGGTTTCCTGTTATATCCTCTGCCAATAGCAGCTCCCGGATTTCCACCTGGTTTTCCTGCGGGCTGGTCCCATAAACCAGAATGCCCTCCAGCGCGTCCCTTCCACATCTATTCTTTTCCTGAAACCCAGGGGGTTCTGTGGCCGCCGATGATTTCAGCAGCAGGACGCCCCCGTGCTCCGCCTTTGTTTCTGCCAGAAGGCGGTGGAAATACTGGGCGTCCCTCTTTATAAATATATGATAATCCCTTTGCAAAATATTATTAGAAAAGGCTGCAAGATCCTGGCTGTCCCCTTCCCCTGCATTGTTCCAATAAAGGGCTCCCTTAGGGCTGCTGGCTTCCTGGGTTTCCCCAGGCCCTATCCCCTCCTGGCTTGGGAAAAACACAAACCCCTGCCCCAGGTAATAGGCAGGGTCTGCCGGCAGGAGGAAAGCAAAGGGCGCCTGCTGCCGCTCCAAATCCTGTAACGCCCGTTCCATCACGCGCCCCATTTTCCCTTTCCTGCGGCAGCCCGGGCGGGTTGCCACAGCTACAATATATGGGACTTCCCTGCAATGCCCATGGATCCACACAGGATAGGGGTTTAAGTGGAGCATCACCTGGGTTACCCCATCCTCCACCATGGCAAGTATTTTATTTTCCTTTGTTTTCCACTCGTAATAATAGTCCACAAAGGAAACAGAATCCTCGGGAAAGATTTCTTCATACATGGCCCGGGTTCCCTGCTTCTCCTGCGGCGCTAAATAGCGAATTGTTTCCATAAATTCCCTCTGTCATTTCTGATATAAGCACCCTGAAAAACTGCAGCGTTCCAGGGATTACCCAACGCCTGCCGCCGGAAGCCTAAGACGGGGCTTTGCTGCACCCGCCGCAGCCCTGGCAGTCTTTCCCGCCGCCATACACCGCCGCACTGCCTTCATAAAACCCAGTCAGCAGGCATGCCGCCTGGGCTGCAATTCCCTCCTGATTCCCGGTAAACCCCAGCCCTTCTTCCGTGGTGGCCTTAATATTAACCTGATGCTTGGCAAGGTGCAGTGCCTGTGCCACATGCTCCTCCATCTGCCCGATAAATGGCCGCAGCTTCGGTTTCTGGGCAATTACCGTTGCGTCAATATTTTCCACTACATACCCTTCCTGCTCCAGCAATTTCCCTACATGGGACAGGAGCTTTAAGCTGGAAATCCCCTTGTACGCTTCATCCGTATCAGGGAAATGCTTCCCGATATCCCCAAGGGCTGCCGCCCCCAACAAAGCGTCCATAATGGCATGGACCAAAACGTCTGCATCCGAATGACCCATAAGCCCCATGCTATGGGGAACCTCCACCCCGCCTAATATCAGTTTCCTGCCCTCTGTAAGCCTGTGCACATCATAACCTGTTCCAATCCTCATCTGGTTCCCTCTGTTTCCTTTTTATTTCCCCTCGTATGTAATAATGCTCTCCACCTCATAGCCGGACAATTTTTCCCTGCCTTTCAGGCCTGCCAGTTCCATGACAAAGCAGATTTTCACGACTTCCCCGCCTAACTTTTCTATCAGCCCGGTAATGGCTTCAATGGTCCCGCCGGTTGCAATCAAATCGTCAATAATTACCACCTTCTGCCCCGGCTGGATAGCGTCTTTGTGAATTTCAATTACGGCGCTGCCATATTCCAAATCGTATTCTGCGGAAATGGTTTCGCAGGGCAGCTTGCCTTTTTTGCGGACGGGGACAAAGCTTTTGTGGGCCTCATAAGCCACCGGCACGCCAAAAATAAACCCTCTGGACTCAGGCCCTACGACTACGTCGTAATCTACGCCTTTTAACGATTCCATCAGGCTGTCAATGGCAAGGTGCAGCCCATCCGCATCCTGCAAAATACTTGTTACGTCCCGGAATATAATCCCAGGTTCCGGAAAATCCGGGATGCTTCTTACATAATCATCTAATTTTTTCATAATCATCCTCCTAAAGATTCTCTTTTGCTGTTCCCATACCGCAGCAGCCTGCCGGATCCCTGCCTAAATGTTCTCCCTTGCACATGCCAGCGCGGCTTCAATGGTATCGTCCATATCAAAGTACCTGTACTGCCCAAGCCTTCCGCCAAACACCACGTTCCCTTCCTTCTCTGCGAGCCCCTGGTACTTTTTGTAAAGCTCTGTATTTTTCCCATCATTCATGGGATAGTATGGTTCGTCCCCTTTGTTCCAAACCTGAGGGTATTCCCTTGTCACTACGGTTTTGGGCTGGGTCCCATACTCAAAATGCTTATGCTCAATCACCCGGGTGTAAGGCACCTCATATTCTGTGTAATTTACCACAGCGTTCCCCTGATAATTCACCTCGTCCAGCACCTCTGTTTCAAAGCGCAGGGAACGGTACTCCAATTCCCCAAAGCAATAGCCAAAATACTCGTCAACCATGCCAGTATACACAATGGTATCTGCCAGCCCTTCATATTGGCTGCGTTTTTCCAGAAAATTCTCATTCAGCCTGACTTCGACCCCTTCCAGCATCCGTTCCACCATTTTGGTATAGCCGCCTATGGGAATCCCCTGGAAACTATCGTCAAAATAGTTGTTGTCATAGGTAAACCGCACTGGGAGCCGCTTGATAATAAAAGATGGGAGCTCCGTAGCCCGCTTGCCCCACTGCTTTTCCGTATAGCCCTTTACCAGCTTGTGATATACATCCGGCCCCACAAGGCTGATGGCCTGTTCCTCCAGGTTTTTTGGATGTTCTACTGCACAGGAACGCTTTTGCTCCTCAATCTTTTCCCGTGCCTCCCTGGGGGTGACAACCCCCCACAGTTTATGGAACGTATTCATATTAAAAGGCATGTTGTAAATCTCGCCCTTGTAATTTGCCACCGGGGCGTTGGTATACCGGTTAAATTCTGCAAACTGGTTCACATAGTCCCAGACCTCCTTGTTGGAAGTATGGAAAATATGCGCCCCATAAGCATGGACTTGGATCCCTTCCATTTCTTTTGTATAAATATTCCCTGCAATATGGCTGCGCCTGTCAACCACAAGGCAGCTTTTCCCCGCCTTCCCTGCTTCCTGCGCAAATACTGCGCCAAACAGCCCTGCACCTACAATTAAAAAATCGTATTTTCCCATAAAAACTCCTTTTTTTTATAACAGTATAGTATAATCAATTGGTTTCTACAAGGTATTTTTCTGCAAAATAACCGGAAATTCTTCCATTTCTTTCCAAAATTTTAACACACAGGACGTCTATTTTCTGTTATAATAGCGTCGAGGTGATTAAAATGGCAGTTACTAACATGCTCAACTCATCAGATAATGTGAAACTGTTGGAAAAGTTACAAATCGAAAACCGGCTTCTAATGGAAGAAAATAAAAAACTAAACGATACCGTGGGCTGGATGCATGACATGATTTGGCGTCTGGTCCGCACACAACGTACGGAACGCTAACCCCCTGCTCCCGCCTTCTGCTAAAACCAACGGCATATAGGCGGGAGTAATTCTTTCTGCAAATCAGTCATCCCGTTTTTTCACTAATACAATCTTTGTAATCCCATTGCTGGAATCATCCTTCCTTGTCTGCAATTCCGGGAAAGATTCTATCAGCTTGCCAAATTTATGGTAGCCATAATTCCGGCAGTCAAAATCAGAATACATTTTCTGTATCATATTCCCCAATTCTGACAGGTACATCCAGCCGTCTTCGTCAGAATTTTCATCCAAAAGGGATATAATAGTGGCTTTGACAGACTTTAAATTGGTGATAGGCTCCGCGTCCTTTACCGGCGCCTTTTCCGGTTCCTGGTTCTTCTGGCTCTGCCGCCTGCCCCGCTCCGGCTGCGTATTCCTGTGCTCCTGGCTGTTATGCTTTGGGCTTTGATTATTGTTCTTGTACAGGACGTCCAGTGTCTTGAACTGTTCACAGGCCCTTACAAACGGGGTCGGCGTCTTGCTTTCCCCCATCCCAATCACCCGCTTGCCGGACTCCCGGAGCCGCACTGCCAGCTTGGTAAAATCACTGTCGGAAGATACAATAATAAACCCATCCACATCACAGGTATACAGCACATCCATAGCGTCAATTATCATGGCGGAGTCGGAAGAATTCTTCCCTACCGTATAATTGTACTGCTGGATTGGGGTCAGGGAATTTTCAAGGAGCGAGTCCTTCCAGGAGTTCTTCGAACTGGAAGTCCAGTCCCCGTAAATCCGCCTTATGGTGACATTCCCTAAAGTCTGCGCTTCTTTTGTGACAATTTCTATATATTTGGATGATACATTATCTGCATCAATCAGCAAAGCAAACTTCTTTTCATTGTCCATGTTTCCTCTCCTCTCTTTGCTTTCCGCTCTCCATTATAATACTTTCTGCTGGCAGAAACAACCATGCCTGCAAAGAAAGAATAACTTTTCGCTTTTTGCCCCATACTGTTACCGAGGTGATGATATGGCTTCTTATGTAGCTCCCGGCTTACGGGACAAATTTGAATCTTTGTCAACGGAACTGAAAGACTGCATCCTTGCCCGGAACGTGAAGCTCAATACCCTTCCAGACCTGATACGGGTTCTGGAAGAAATTGTCCGGGAAGGGGAAGGCTAGGCTTTGCCCCAGTATTTCAGAAACAGGGCTGATGCAGTTCTGGTATGATTTCTAAAATGCACTGACGTGGAAAATCCAAAACAGTTCCTGCAGTATGGGGGCACAGTTCCTGTGCCCCCTGCTGAAATCATATCCCAAACACGCTCTAATCCTTAATTGTCACGCAACTGTCCAATTCTGCCATGGCTTCCATAACGGGGCGGCGCAGTTCCTGCTCCTGTGCACTGCTGATTAAGGCAAATGTGCTGTGCAGCCCGCGGATTTGCTGGTCTAACCCATATAAATCTTCCCGCCTGTTCCGGTTCTGGCCGCCTTCCTGCAGCTTGTGTTCTATCTTCTCTTTTAAATATCCTGTTTCGATTGTTACCATTGGAACTTCCCTCCTGCCTGTTTCTGGGTTCTTGCTGGGCATTTTTAGGCATAGCCTGACTATAGTATGCACTGGGAACCTGCATTTTATGCCTGGATTTTTGGAAAACTAGAGCGTGTCTGAAAATTCATTCCCGCCATCTGCATCCCCTAATTTGCGGCATATTTCTGCCAAATTCAGTCAACGTAGCCCGCTACGCCTCCTTCATTTGGCAAAAATCTCCCACAAATTGTAGAATACATCTGTCAGAAAGCAATTTTCAGACACGCTCTAGTTGTGACGGAACCCTTTTGGTACTATGAATCACAAAATAAGGAAATTCAAAAACCCAACAAGCTTTGCACCCCACACGAAATCCGTTATAACAAATTAATTAGGAAAGATACTTTCATGCGTCAGCATGACAAGGTCTTTCCTGTAAAATCAAATACCCCGCCCCAAGGGGCGGGGTATTTGACCCTCGCGGCATTCGTCAAATATCCATGCAAGCATGGCTATTTTCCTCATTGCTCGCGGGAATAAAACAAGCCCATTACCAATCTGTCACTAAATTGGCAATGAACTCCCTTAAATGTCCATATATTTAAACGATTCAACTGTACGATTATAAGAATACTTCTTATCTTGGGGATACCCATTCTCTGAAAACTATGATTTATGGGATTCCAAATAGCGGAAGAGGGATTTGAACCCCCGACACCACGGGTATGAACCGTGTGCTCTCGCCAACTGAGCTATTCCGCCGTCTTCTGAAATACTTTGCGGTTTCCGCAAAAATGGGACCTACAGGGCTCGAACCTGTGACCCTCTGCTTGTAAGGCAGATGCTCTCCCAGCTGAGCTAAGATCCCATGGCTTACAGTCAGTAGTGTTTCCCTCGACTGCTTGCCCATTATACTATTATTTCCAGCTACTTGTCAATACTTTTTTCCAAATTTTTTTCTATTTTTTTCTGCAAGCCGGATTTTGGCATTTTATGGTACTTTTTTCACATGATTTCATGGATTTTTCACATTTCCTACGTATATTTTTCACAAAATGTTGACATTTGGAAAAGCTATGTGGTAAATTATAAGGTATCAGGATTATGATGGCAAGGGCATTTTTACCAATGAAATGATTAGGAAGGAAACATGGACTGAAAGGAGGTACAAAGAACCAGATTTTTTATGAAATCGTAGGCCTGATCTGGCAGACATGATGGTTTCCGTATTGCTATATGGTTATGTTGGAAAAACCCTTCATGCCGTTGCCGCAAAAATTTATGAGAAAAATATGTGATGCTGCCCACACTGCGCCGTATGGCTGGCGGCAGATACATAAGTAAAGGAGAGAAAAAAGTGAAAAATATTGTGAAATTTTCAAAAGTATGGATGCTTACATTGTTATGTGCATTATTTCTCGGTGTTGGAATAAAAGCAGAAGCTGCGCCGGGCACTGTTTCAGGGCTGAAGCAAGTCGACCTTAAAGGCTCCAGCAGCCCTACTAACACAGTTGCATTGGAATGGAACCCTGCTATCGGTTCACCTACCAAATATCAAGTAGAGTACTGTGAAAATACAACCTTCAGCGGTTCTACATATGACAAAGGCTATACACCATCCGCCAACCCGTCAGTAGTTATACCCGAACTCGCAGCCGGCAAATCTTATTATGTGCGCGTTGCAGCTATGGACAGCGCTGGGACTACCGGGACGCCCTCCGCTCCATTTGAAGTTGTAACTGCTCCTGTTGGAAAAGTGACAAACTTAAAGCAGGGTAAACTGGTTTCCAATAAAATTACATTTTCCTGGAAAGCAGTTGACGGGGCTAACTGCTATGACATTGGCACTTATAAATATGGCACAACCCCAACGGAATATAAATTTGCATCCAAACCTGCAACTAAAACCAGTTACAGCATGAAAGCTTCCAAATATAGCTGCTATGCTATCTGCGTATATCCCATGAGAAAAAGCGCCAGCGGATATATTGCATCGGGAAATACTTCAACTAAAGCAGAGTTAGATATGTTTACAACCCCTAAAAAGGTTAAAAACCTGAAGCTTTATGACACTGGCAGCAACAGCAGCCCAACAGCTGCAATTGCAGCTTTCTCCGGGAATATCAGTACCATAGTAGACGGCTATGAATATGAGATTTATGGCAGCAATAACAAAAAACTTGTGAAAAAGGCTGCAAAATACTCTGATATCATTGCTAAAACAACCAGCGGAAAGCTACTCTTTAACATTAAAAACAATAAAATTAAGAACAACCAATTTATGAAAATCAGAATCCGCCCTTATGTATTAGTGAATGGAAAAACAAAAACGTATGGAAGCTGGTCTGATTCCATCTGGTTTGCAAAATATCCTACCAAGTTAAAAGCAAAATTTGTTACCCCTGGCACCAGCAGGGACGGCGTTATTATTTCCTGGTCTAAGGTAGCAGGCGCGAAAGATTACACAGTTTACGTTTCCAGGGGCAACCGTTATGGCAAATATACGAAACTTGGGAATACTTCTGCTACAAAGTATTCTTTTAACTCTGTTGGCGGTTCCGAACTTACAAATGGAACTTACTACTATTATGTAGTAGCAAATAAAAAAGTTGGGAAGAAAACCTACAAGAGCGATACTTCCTGGAAAGGGTTCAATGGTTTCACCATCAAAACAGAGTATAGCTGGTACTAAGCAGTGCCTTATGCAAGGCAGCCATAGTGCTTGAGGGTTCCCCTCAGCCACGTTGCAGCAAGAAAAGCAGCAGATTTCCCTCTGCTGCTTTTCTTTGCCATTTACATCAAAAATCATGTATGAACCTGCCCTGCAAACCTTTTGAAATACTCTGTTGCTTTCTGCAGGGTAATGTCTAGCCTGTTCTGCAAAATCTCCAAAATGCTGTTCTCTGAAAAATTGCTTTCAAGCCCCATGCTGATAATCTCCTCTGCCCTTCCTTCTTCCCTTCCCTTATTCTGGCTTTCCCTTGCAATTTCTTCAAATAAGGTGCACATCGTCCCATCCCCTTTCTCAAAAGCACTATAGTCTATCTTCGTATTCGTCACACCATCCCAGGGCTGTTCCCCATAGTATACCACTGCCGTGACGACAGGGACGGGCCTGCCTGCCTTTTTCATTTCGGACAGGAACCCGTCACTTTTTCCGCCGGGTTCCTATCTTTTTTTCTAGTATATGATATGGGGCAAACTGATTTCAAGACTTCATGGGATTACTGGAAATAAGCCACGCCGCTCTCAAACAGCCGCATATCCTGCTCCCCATAAATATTGACAGCCACGCCCCTGCCCCTGCGTTCAGAGTGGGCCATCTTGCCCAGCACCCTGCCGTCCGGGCTGGTAATGCCTTCAATTGCCATGTAAGAGCCATTGATGTTCCATTCCTCGTCCATGGTAGGAATCCCTGCTTCATTGACATACTGGGTGGCTACCTGCCCGTTGGCAAACAGCTTATCCAGCCATTCCTTCGGCGCAACGAAGCGTCCTTCCCCATGGGATGCCGGGTTACAGTAGGTCTTGCCCAGTTCCGCCTGCGCCAGCCATGGGGATTTATTTGTAACAACTTTAGTGTATACCATTTTAGAAATATGGCGCCCAATGGTATTATATGTCAGGGTGGGGGAATCCTGCCCCTGCTGGCAGATTTCACCATAAGGCACAAGCCCAAGCTTCACCAGAGCCTGGAAGCCATTGCAGATACCCAGCATCAGGCCATCCCTCTCCTGCAGCAGCTTATTGACTGCTTCTGCCATTTTCTGGTTCCGGAATGCGGTTGCAAAGAATTTTGCACTCCCTTCCGGCTCATCCCCTGCAGAAAACCCGCCCGGGAACATAATCATCTGGGACCTGCCGATGGCTTCCACAAACACATCCACTGATTCGCGGATATCTTCCGCACTCAAATTCCGGAATACCTTCACAATGGTATCTGCCCCAGCCCGCTCAAAAGCTTTTGCGCTGTCATCTTCACAGTTAGTCCCCGGAAATACCGGGATAAATACGGTAGGCCTTGCCACCTTATGCTTGCAGACATACACGTGTTCTGTGGAAAATACATCTGTCTTGATTTCTTCTTTCCCTTCTGCCGCAACGGTTGGGAACACATTTTCCAGTGTGCCTGTCCAAGCTTTGATTGCTTCGTCCATAGAAATTACAGTATCCCCATAGACAAATTTCTGCAAATCCGTCACCTCGCCGATCACCCTGCAATAAGATACATGGCCACAGCCGGCGGTTTCTGCCATTCCTTCACAGGCTGTTGTGCCACTGTCCTCTGCAAGCTCTTTTCCATACCCTTCCATGGCTTTCGCAATAGTTTCTTTTACAAAATCGGTTTTCCCTGCCGGAACTTCCCCGATAATTTTCCCAAAATGCGGGGAAAACATGCAGTCCTCGCATACATCCGGCTCCATGGTGACGCCCAGCTTATTCCCAAAAGCCATTTTGCTTACTGCCGCCGCAATCCCTTTCCCATCCAAAGCATAGGCAGACACAATGGCTTTCTGCTGGATTAATGTATGGATGGCGCGGTACAGGGCCATTACCTGCCCATATACAGGCAAATCATATTCGTCCGATGCAACTTTAAAGATCATCAGCTTATTACCGGGCTGTTTTAACTCTGGGGTAATGATATCCTGCTCCTTTGCCACATCCACGGCAAAGGAAACCAAAGTAGGGGGCACGTCAATTTCATTAAATGTCCCAGACATGGAATCCTTTCCCCCAATGGAAGGCAGGCCAAACCCTATCTGCGCGCTGTAAGCTCCCAAAAGGGCTGCAAAGGGCTGGCTCCAGCGGCTGGGTTCCTCATTCATCCTGCGGAAATACTCCTGAAAGGTAAAACGTATCTTCCGGTAATCCCCCCCTGCTGCCACAATCCTTGCCACAGATTCCAGCACTGCATAGGCTGCCCCATGGTATGGGCTCCAGGCAGAAAGCTCCGGGTCAAAGCCATACGCCATCATAGTAACGGCGTCGCAGTCCCCTTCCGCCACCGGAAGCTTTGCTGCCATGCTCTGGGTTTCCGTGAGCTGGTATTTCCCGCCATACGGCATATAAACGCTGCCTGCGCCAATGGATCCGTCAAACATTTCCACCAGGCCTTTCTGGGAGCAGACATTTAAGTCAGCAAGGGTTTTAAGCCATGCATCCTTCACGTCCCCCCGTTTCAGCGCCTCTGCTACCTCTGGGATTTCCTTTTTCCCAAAGAAATTTTCTTCTTGGGAAGGGATCTCTACAGCCACGGAAGTTTCCTGATGGGCGCCGTTGGTGTCCAGGAATGCCCTTGCAATATTTACGATTTCTTTTCCGCGCCATTCCAGCACCAGCCTTGGCTCCTCGGTGACAACAGCCACTTCCACGGCTTCCAGGTTTTCCTCTTTGGCATAGGAAAGGAACTGTTCCTTATCCTCCGGGGAAATCACCACGGCCATCCGCTCCTGGGACTCTGAAATGGCAAGCTCCGTCCCGTCAAGGCCGGCATATTTTTTGGGCACCTTATCCAACTGGACCCGCAGGCCTGCCGCCAGCTCGCCAATTGCCACCGATACGCCGCCAGCCCCGAAATCATTGCATTTCTTGATAAGGTGGGCTACTTCTTCCCGGCGGAACAGGCGCTGGATTTTCCGCTCCGTAGGAGGGTTCCCCTTCTGCACCTCTGCCCCGCACACTGCGGTGGATTCTGTGTTGTGGGCTTTGGAAGACCCTGTCGCGCCCCCAATCCCGTCACGCCCGGTACGGCCCCCCAGAAGGATAATTATGTCCCCGGGGTCGGAAGTCAGCCGCTGCACGGCACGCCTTGGGGCTGCCCCCATCACTGCCCCGATTTCCATGCGTTTTGCCACATAGTTGGGATGGTAAATTTCTTTTACATACCCGGTAGCCAGCCCAATCTGGTTGCCATAGGAGCTGTAGCCATGGGCTGCCCCCCGCACCAGTTTTTTCTGGGGAAGCTTACCCTCCAGGGTATCTTTTACCGATGCCGTTGGGTCTGCTGCACCAGTCACCCGCATGGCCTGGTATACATAAGTCCGCCCGGAAAGGGGGTCGCGGATAGCGCCGCCCAGGCAGGTTGCCGCACCGCCGAACGGCTCAATTTCCGTGGGGTGGTTATGGGTTTCATTTTTGAAATTTACCAGCCATTCTTCTGTCTTCCCATCCACTTCTACAGGGACTACAATAGAGCAGGCATTGATCTCCTCCGATTCCTCCTGGTCTTCCAGCTTCCCTTCTTTTTTCAGCCGCTTCATAGCCATCAAGGCAAGGTCCATCAGGCAGACAAACTTGTCCTCACAGCCCTGGTACAGTTCTTTATGGGTATTCAGGTAGTCCTCATACGTGTCTTTCATGGGTTTCTGGTAAAACCCTTCCCCAAAGGACACTTCCTTTAATTCCGTGGAAAAAGTGGTGTGGCGGCAGTGGTCGGACCAATAAGTGTCCAGCACCCGGAGTTCCGTCATGGAAGGGTCACGTTTTTCCTCCCCTTTAAAATAATTCTGGATGTGCAGGAAATCCTGAAAAGTCATGGCAAGCCCAAGGGAACCGTAAAGTCCCTTAAGTTCCTGCTCCGGCATGGCGGTAAACCCATCCATTATTTTCACGTCTTCTGGCTCCTCAAACTCATCCAGCAGCGTTTCCGGCTTTTCCAGGCCAGTTTCCCGGGAATCCACAGGGTTGATGCAGTGTTTTTTGATGGCGTCAAGCTGGCTGCTGCTGACTTCCCCCTCAATCACATAGGTGGTGGCGGAACGGATGATGGGTGTTTCATTTTCATTGAGCAGCTTCACGCACTGTTCCGCAGAATCCGCCCGCTGGTCGTACTGCCCCGGCAAATATTCCACGCTGAATACCTGCGCGTCCCCGGCTTCAAATTCCTCTTGGTAAACATTGTCTACGGGAGGCTCGGAAAACACCGCAGCCAACGCTTTCTGGTAAGTTTCCTCAGAAATATGCTCCACATCGTAGCGGATGAGCACCCGCACGCCAGTCACTGACTGAATGCCCAGGTAACTTTTAATTTCCGAAAGCATCTCCTTTGCCTGGACTGCAAAATCCAGTTTCTTTTCTACAAAAATTCGTCTGACATTGCTCATTTGTTCCCTCCTGCGTTTGGTTTGTTGTTGTAGTATAAGGTTACAATATCTTGCGTAATTTTCCTATAGTATAGCATGTGATTTTTGATTAGTATAATTAATATATTTAATCTGATTCATTATTAATTCTTATTTTATTCCCACTGGCTTTCCAAAGCCTGCCTGAAAAATACAGAACAGCCTCCAATTATGCAAAAAACAGCCAAATATCCGCGCGAGCGCGGCTGCCTGGCCCATTGCTGGCGGAAATAAATTTCACCTGTGCGCCTTGCATAAAAATCTTTTAGATGTTATACTATTTTTAGTAAAAATTGCCATATTGCCTGACAGGCATAGCTTGAAAGAAAGGATTGAATCACTTGTTTAAAAATATTTTTTCAAAACCACAGCCAAAACCGCAGCAATCCCCTGCACACGCCGGCCCCGACGGGGAACAGGGGCAGGCCATTGCTGAAATCAGCGATATGTTAGAAAACATGGGCTTTGATACGGAACACCTCCTTTGGATTGCCAAGCAGAACAAAGAAGCCTTTTCCACCCTTGTGGACAACAACCAGAAAATTGCAAACTGCTCTGTGGAAAATTTAGAGCAGGCCACATTCGTGGAAGAAAAACTCCAGCAAGTCAACCAGAACAGTGAAACCATGAACGGGCACATCCAGCTTGTGGAAGAAAAAGCCGACACTGTTTTAAAAAATATTACAGAAAAAAGGGAAACCATCGAAGACACATACCGTATGCTCCGGGATTTGACGGAAGCCCTGCATACTACCCAGGAAACCAACCTGAAATTGCTGGAATCCTCACAAAGCATCCACAAAATCGTGGAATATATCAAAAACATTTCCGAGGAAACCACCCTGCTGTCCCTAAATGCATCCATCACCGCCGCCCACGCTGGGGAAGCGGGGAAAGCATTCGCCATTGTAGCCGGGGAAGTGGGGAAGCTTTCTGAGGAAACGGATTCCTTTATCAACGAAATTGAGGAAATTGTAAAGGATCTGGAAGAAAATATCCAAAGCAGCCATACTTCCGCCAAACATTCCGAGGAGTCCATCCAGAAGCTCAACGGGTTTGTGGAAGGCACGGTGGGCATCCTGACAGGAGCCCATGACTCCCTGACAGACATCAAGCGGAATATGGAAAACCTGACAGCCGTTTCCCAGACAAATTTGGATGTATCTGCGGATGTAAAGAAAGCTTTGGACAAGCTGACGGACATTATTTCTTCCTCTGCAGGGCAGTCCTATGACTCCATTGCGCTGATTACCCAGCACCAGAAGCAGACGGACACGCTGCTCACCTGCTGTGACAATATCAGTTCCATGTGCGAAAACATCCAGTACAGCATGTGCTCCATCAAAGGCAGCAATGAAATCGTCATCGGCATCAACCCTTTTACCTCGCCGGACGAGATTAAGAAAATGTACCAGCCCCTGCTGGCCCGTATTTTTAGTTCCCTTGGCCTGAAAGTAAGGCTGATGATTGTAAAAGATTACCTCTCCCTTGGGGAGCAGATCAAAAAAGGCAACATAGATGGCGGCTGGTTCTCCCCCTTCGCCTATATCACTGCGGCTGAAATGACGCCGCTGGATCCGGTGGCTACCCCGCTGATTAACGGAAAGGATTATTACAACGGCTACATTATAGCCCGGAAGGACTCCGGCATTGCATCCCTGCAGGACTTATCCGGCAAGTCATTTGCCTATGTAGACAAAAACAGTGCATCCGGCTACCTGTATGCAAGGCACAGCATAAAAGAAGCCGGCCTTGACCCAGAAAATATATTTTCCAAGGTTTCCTTTGCAGGCAGCCACGACCAGGTACTCTATGGCGTCATCAACGGGGAATTTGACGCTGGGGCAACCTACAACGAAGCCTATGAGAAAATGCAGGAATCCGGCACGGACATGTCCTGCCTTTCCATCATTTCCACCACTGGGAATATCCAGAAAGACGCCATCGCCTTTCGCAGAAGCCTTGATGCAGGGCGCATCCAGGAGATAAAAAACGCCTTTGTCAATTTCCACGATTTTTCCGGCATCACTACCCCTGTCACCGGCTTTGTGGAAGCAAAGGACAGCAATTATGATTTTATCCGGAAGGTACAGAAGGGCTAATCCAGGCAGCCACTAACTGTCCGCGCCTGCCTGGCCTGTCGCCTGCGGAAATGAATCGTGGGAAAGTGTTAATTTCTCCCTTTTTTTTCCGATATAATAGATGAGAGTAACTGAAAAATTAGCACATAGGTTACGGATAACCAGATAGTTTCGCCAAGGAGGGGCAACATTATGAGCGTAAACAGTGTGAACAGTGTAAACAGTACTGCGGCTTATACCGCACCTGCCAAATCAAACACAGCAAAAGCTGCTGAGAACACCAATACTTCCAAAGACACTTCCAGCAGCAACGGCGCTGTATATGAAAAAGGCAGCACTGCCAAGCCATCTTCCAGCAAGGGCATTTATTCCAAGAGCGACATCGTTGCACGTATGAAACGGGATACGGAACAAAGGACTGCCCAACTGAAAAGCTTAGTAGAGAAGATGATGACCAGCCAGGGAAGCAAAATCGGCCAAGCCGATGACATGTGGCGCTTCCTTGCAAAAGGCAACTTTACCGTAAGCGCAGACGTTAAGGCACAGGCGCAGGCAGACATTGCAGAAGACGGATACTGGGGCGTAAAGCAGACCTCCGACCGCATCGTTGAATTTGCAAAGGCTCTGACTGGCGGCGATTCTTCCAAAGCAGAAGAAATGAGGGCTGCATTTGAAAAAGGCTTTAAGGCTGCAACAGGGGCATGGGGCTCCAAGCTGCCAGGCATTTCCCAGCAGACTTATGACGCAGTGATGGATAAGTTTGACGAATGGGCTGGAAAGACAACAGACGAAACAACAGAAACAGCATAAACCCATCCATATGCTCCCTTATGAGCTGTGTATAGAGACTATAAGGAGCTGAAAGTGGCTGCTGCAACATGGGAAAACTACACAACATCTGGCACCAATATTGTTACACTGTTGCTATATGTTGCAAGCTCCCATTTTTGTAGCAGCCCTTCCTATTTCACAGAACTTTCACAGATTTTTCCTTAAAACTATAATATAATATGAAAAACATAGCGCCTGCTTCAATGCAACCGTTTACCATTTATTTCTATTTTCCAGCCACAGAAAGGACGGTACTTTACGGCGATTATGCTTCTATTCGGCAAAACCTATGGCCGCAAAGGCTGGCATCCTCTCCTACTTTAGCATTATCATTACGGCTCTGCATCAGCAACAAAATTACGCTGGTGCACTTTTTTGACGGGAATATGATTGGTATTGCATCTATAACACATCGCAGAATTTCTTGTTTTTTAGAAAAATGCACAAAAAAAATGAATATTTATCCAAAATTAGTGCAAATTCCACGATAAAATTTCTGTAAATTTTATTTTTGTTATTGAATCCTAATAAATGTTATGTTATAATTCCTAAATAAACAAAACGGAATGACGAATACTGTGGTATACCATTTCATCTGGCCAGATGGGTGTTCGGTTTCCAGTTTATGACTCAACAACATGTTTTGGGAGGAAATAAAATGAAAAGAAAAATACTTTCAATTTTACTGGCTGGCGCTATGGCCACAACCCTGCTTGCAGGCTGCGGAAGCGGAAACAACAACGCTGCATCCGATGATAAAGGCACAGAAAGCAACGACACAGACGACAGCAAGGCAGACGATGCCAATACAGAAGGCTCTGACGAAACAGAAGGTTCTGACGAAGCGGAAGGCGGCGACACCAGCGACGCAGCAGACCAGACCTTGAAGGTAGCAGCGCTGGAAAGCGGTTACGGCGCTGACATGTGGACAAAAATTGCAGAAGCTTTCGAAGCTTCCCATCCTGGCGTAAAAGTAGAGCTTACCGTTGACAAAAAACTTGAGGACGTAATCAGCGGCAACATGCGCGCTGGGGATTACCCGGACGTTGTGCATCTTGCAACTGGCCGTGAAGCCGGCCTGACAGAAACCTTGACAAAAGAAAAGGGCCTCCTTCCCTTAACTGACGTGCTTGACATGAAAGTTCCCGGCGAAGATGTTACCGTTAAGGAAAAAGTAATCCCCGGGTTCCTTGATACCCTTGGGACGAACCCATACCCAGGCGACGACAACACCTATTATGCACCCATGTTCTACAGCCCCTGCGGATTATTCTATAATGCAGGCCTGCTGAAAGAAAAAGGCTGGGACGTTCCTACTACATGGGATGAAATGTGGGCGTTAGGCGACAAAGCCAAAGCAGAAGGCATCGCTTTATTCACCTATCCTACCACAGGGTACTTTGACGCATTTACCTATGCGCTTTTAGCATCCTCCGGCGGGTCTGACTTCTACAATAAGTGCATGTCTTACGAAGATGGTATCTGGGAAAGCCCGGAAGCAACAAAAGTATTTGAACTTATTGGCAAACTGGCAGAATATACGGAAAGCACAACCGTTGCAAATGCAAACGACGAAGGCTTCACAAAGAACCAGCAGTTAATCCTTGACAACAAAGCAATCTTCTGCCCCAACGGCACATGGCTGGTTGGCGAAATGGCAGAGGCTCCCAGGGCTGATGGATTTGAATGGGGCTTTATGGCAGTTCCTGCAGTAAATGCAGGGGAAAAAGGAAGCTCCTTTACCTTCTTTGAGCAGATGTGGATTCCTGCACAGGCAGCAAACCAGGATATGGCAAAAGAATTCGTCGCTTATATGTACTCTGATGAAGCAGCAAAGATTTTTGCAGAATCTAATGCAATCCAGCCAATCGTTGGCATCAGCGATACTTTAGAAGGCGACAACAAATTGTTCTACAGCATTTATGACAATGGCGCAACCGCTGTTATGGGCGGCTTTGCAGCTACTAACCCGGTAGAAGGCGTTTCCATGAAAGACACTTTATTTGAAACCGTAAACAGCATCGTAAGCGGCGACAAGACAGTGGCAGAATGGCAGGCAGCCGTAGAGGAAGTAAGCGACCAATTACGGGGTGCAATGGAATAAAAAGACAGGGGGCGTTCCGAAGGTTTCTGCCTTTGGGACGCCCTTCTCTTTTACATAACGCTGGCAGCAAAATAGCTGGCAAACAGGAACGGAGGTATGAAATGTGAAAAAAAGTAAAGCAAGAAGCGTTTTTATTGGGGTATGCGTGGCGCCTGCTGTCATATTATTTATTATTTTTATGCTGGTTCCCACCTTCAATATCTTTAAAATGTCGCTTTACAAATGGGGTGGCTTTTCAAATTCAAAAGAATTTATCGGGCTTAATAATTTTAAAACGCTGTTGGCAGACACAAAATTCCTGCGCACCTTCCAGAATTCCATCCTTCTGGTGGTCTGTGTGACAGTAATTACGATTTCCTTTTCCCTTATTTTTGCAGCGATTATTTCCCGTGAAAAAATCAAGGGGGAAAATTTTTTCAGGATCATATTTTATATCCCAAATATACTGTCAATCGTTATTATTTCGGCTATCTTTTCTGCGATTTACGATCCTACCAACGGCCTGTTAAACAGCGTCCTTGGTATATTCCGGGGAGAGAAAGACCCGATTCTCTGGCTGGGCGATCAGAAAATCGTTATTTTCAGTTTAGTAATCGCACTGGTCTGGCAGGCAATCGGCTATTATATGGTAATGTATATGGCCAGCATGGCAAGCATCCCGGCCAGCATTTATGAATCAGCCGATTTGGAGGGGGCAAACCATATCCAGCAGTTCTTTTCCATTACCCTGCCTTTGATTTGGACAAATATCAGGACTACCTTATCCTTTTTTGTCATCAGTACCATCAACTTAAGCTTCCAGCTTGTAAAAGTACTCACCAATGGCGGGCCGGACGGGGCTACGGATGTATTCTTAAGCTACATGTACAACCAGGCATACACCAATTCCTCTTACGGGTACGGCATGGCAATCGGCGTTGTGGTATTCCTGTTTTCCTTTGGCCTTGCTGCAGTCATCAGCTTTGTCACAAAGCGGGAACCATTAGAATTTTAAGGAGGGGCACAGATGAAAAAGAAAAATGGAGCAAGCGTGAAAACATTATACCGGGCTTTTGTCTATCTGGTGCTTCTGGCATTGGCAGTCAGCATTTTTGTGCCTGTAGCTTGGGTATTTTTGGCATCCATCAAGGAAAATTCTGAATTTTACGGAAGCCCGTGGGCAATGCCGAAAGGTTTCTATTTCCAGAACTTTATCGATGCATTTGAAAAAGCAAATATGGGCGAGTTTTTCTTAAATTCCGTTATCGTGACTGCTCTTGCCCTTGCCATATTGTTAGTCATCGCTTTGCCTGCATCCTATGTGCTTGCAAGGTACCGCTTTTTCGGAAGCAAGCTAATCAACACGCTGTTTATGGGAGGGCTCTTTATCAATGTGAACTACATTGTAGTCCCTATCTTCCTGATGTTCGTGGATGCAGATACCTTCTTACGGAAACTGGGGTTTGCAAATGGATTTTTCCTGAACAACATATTTGTCCTGGCCTTAGTCTACGCCTCCACGGCGCTGCCTTTTACCATTTACCTGCTTTCCGGGTTCTTTATCACAATCCCGAAAGATTATGAGGAAGCTGCCCATGTGGACGGCTGCGGTTATTTCAGGACAATGGTCCAAATTATGATGCCTATGGCATTGCCCAGCATTATTACTGTGATCCTATTTAATTTCCTCTCCTTCTGGAATGAGTACATTATTGCAATGACTATGCTCACCAAGGATTCCAAAACGCTGCCGGTAGGCCTGATGAACTTAACGCAGGCACAACGGGGGGCTGCAAATTATGGAGCCCTCTATGCGGGCCTTGTGATTGTCATGCTGCCTACTTTAATTTTATATATTCTGGTACAGAAAAAACTGACGCAGGGCATGAGCCTTGGCGGCCTGAAAGGTTAATTAGGAGGGATTGCCATGGAAGGAAATAAGAAATGGATTATGATAATTATAAATGCAGCCCTTGTGGCTCTATGCCTTGCGCTGGTGATTGTCGGGCAGCGCAACATTGCCATGTCAGGCTTAGGCCTGCAGCTTCTTGGGCTTGGGGGAATCCTGCTGCTGCTCTACCTTTATAATAAGAAATACCAATAGGGAACACTGTTACAGCAAAATACAGGCAGAGAATTCCTGAAAATTCTCTGCCTGCATATTCTTATCTGTTTCCTAGAGTGTGTCTGAAAAACACTTTCTCCAGAATGCTGCCCCAGCCTTTATGCCGGAGCCCAGATCCTCTTGGCCTATCCAAGGGGATATTTATCCGTCAGTTCTTTTACCATGCCCCTAACTTCTTCGGAGGCTCCCTCCCCTTCTTTTATCATTTTTGCAATGCACTCTGCCACCTTGTCCATATCGGCTTCCGTAAACCCTCTGGAGGTAATGGCCGGGGTCCCCAGCCGGATGCCGCTTGTAACAAATGGGGATTTGGGGTCGTTGGGGATCGTGTTCTTATTGCTGGTAATGTTGACGGAATCCAGCAATTTCTCCACCGCTTTCCCAGTCAGCCCATATGGGGTTAAGTCTACCAGCATCAGATGGTTGTCCGTACCGCCGGAAACCAGCTTAATTCCCCTGTCTGCCAGCCCTTTTGCCAGGGCTTGGGCATTTTTCACAATATTCTGCTGGTATTCCTTAAAGCTGTCCTCCAAAGCTTCTTTGAAGCACACTGCTTTTGCAGCAATCACATGCATCAGCGGGCCGCCCTGGATGCCTGGGAAAATAGCTTTGTTAAAGTTAAATTTCTCTGCCATTTCCTGGCTTGCCAGAATCATGCCGCCCCTTGGCCCACGCAATGTCTTATGGGTGGTGGTAGTTACCACATGGGCATGGGGGATAGGGCTTGGATGGAGCCCTGCAGCCACAAGGCCTGCAATATGCGCCATATCAACCATCAGGTATGCCCCTGCTTCATCTGCGATTTCCCGGAACCGCTTAAAATCAATCGTCCTTGCATACGCGCTTGCCCCTGCAATTATCATTTTTGGCTTACATTCCAATGCAAGCTCCCTAACTTTATCATAATCAATAAACCCTTCGTCATTGACGCCGTAAGGCACAATCTTAAAATATGTGCCGGAAAAATTCACAGGGCTCCCATGGGTCAAATGCCCGCCATGGTCTAAGTTCATCCCCATCACAGTATCCCCGGGCTCCAACATGGCAAACTGTACTGCCATATTTGCCTGTGCGCCGGAATGTGGCTGCACATTGGCATATTCACACCCAAACAGCTCCTTCGCCCGCTCTATGGCAAGGTTCTCCGCCACGTCCACGCACTCGCATCCGCCATAATACCTTTTTCCCGGATAGCCCTCTGCGTACTTATTTGTCATGGGGCTTCCCATAGCTGCCATCACTGCCTTGCTCACCCAGTTTTCAGAGGCAATCAGTTCAATATGGCTGTTCTGTCTTTCCAATTCCGCGGTAATGGCATCTGCCACCTGCGGGTCTGCTTTTTTTACTTCATCAAATGAGTACATAGGTTCATTTCCTTTCTTTTTTCTATGTAAGTATCCTTAATTGCCAAATGATATGATATTATGTTATCCCCGAAATGTCAATAGCCAAGCGGCGGCCGCCTGAACTGCTAAAATAATGGGAATCCCCAGCACAAACTGCCAATGCCTTGTTTTATGGCGGAATGCATACATCCCCGCCCATGCCCCAAGGCTCCCTCCTGCAATGGCTATCCCAAACAGGGTTTTCTCTGGAATCCGCCATTTCTTATGCTTCGCTTTCCACTTATCCAGCCCCATGGCGAAAAAACCTGCCAAATTCATGAATGCTAAATAAATTGTAATACAGTATCCTAACTGCAGCATTTGCCACCTGCTTTCTTCTGCCAGCCTTATTCTTCCCCCAGTTTCAGTGCAATTACAACTCCTGCCGCCAAAGCAGCCACACCTGTCAGGACAGACACCACATTCAGCGTGCCAAAGCTGTTCAACAGCAAAATAGCAACCGGGGATGCCACAATCAGGCCGATAATTGCCCAGTATGCATGCTCTGGGAATTTTTCAAAAATAATTTCAATGGCTTTGGCAATGGCAAAAATACCAACTACTACCCCAATCCCAAAGGGAACCAGCACAAGGCAGCCTTCCAAAATCCCGGGCACGTGAAAAGCAAGCCCATTGTCAATAAATTTGTTAATTTCCGTTAAAATGGGGTTGTAATACCCAATCAGCATCAGCATCATGGATCCGCTGACGCCGGGAATTACCATGGTAGCCGAAGCCAAGACCCCTACGCCAAACAGTTTTACCACATTTAACATGCTGAAGCTTAAATCTGCCGCCGTACCTTCCTGTTCCCCGACTACTGCAAGGCCTGCCACAACTGCAAAAAACAGGAGGAAGGACAATATATGCCCCAGCCGTATGCTTTTGCCCTTCACTTTCCGGGTGATGGCGGGTAACCCACCGACAATCAGGCCGATAAACAGAAGGTTGGTCTGGAAGGGGATTTTTTCAAACATCATCTCAATCACCCTTGCCAGCACAACAATACCAAGGGCAGCCCCAATTACAATAGGTATCAGGATTTTCATGCTTTTCTTAAATTCAGAAAAAAGATGGGTGGCCGCATGTATCATTTTGTCATAAATGCCCATAGATACTGCCATCGTGCCCCCGCTGACGCCGGGAATAATATTGGCAATCCCGATGACAACGCCTTTTAAAATCATTCGAACCATAAACTCTCTCCTTACCCGGACATGCCGGAACTTAATTGGCTAAATATTTTTCCAGAAACTGGATCAGTGCATCCATTTCCTCCTCTGTCCCAATGGAAATCCGCAGGTAATTGTCTATCCTTGGCTTATCAAAATAGCGGACGTAAATGCCTTCCCGCTTCAAGGCCTCAAACAATTCCCTTGCCGGGCAGCTTGGATGGGCTGCTAAAATAAAATTGCTCTTGGAATCCAAGAAAGAAAATCCCAGCCGCCCCAGATCCTGCTTGGTGCGTTCCCTTGTATGGATTATTTTCTGTAAGGTTTCCTTAAAATATGCATCGTCCCTGACTGCTTCTGTCCCTGCCGCCAAAACCGCCGCGCCCATGGTATAGGAATTAAATGAATATTTCGCATCCTCCAGATACCGGATCAGTTTTTCATTCCCAATGGCGAAGCCTATCCGCATACCTGCAAGGCTGCGGGATTTCGAAAAGGTCTGGACCACCAGCAGGTTATCATATTTGGGAACCAATGCCAGCGCAGAATCACCTCCAAAGTCAATATATGCTTCATCAATAATGACAATGACTTCCGGGTTCCCTGCTGCAATTTTTTCCACTTCATCCAGATTTTTTACTATGCCTGTAGGGGCGTTGGGGTTGGGGAACACAATCCCGCCGCAGTCCCTGAGATAATCCTCCGTGCGGATTTGGAAATTTTCATCCAAAGGCTGCAGCTCGTAAGGAATCCGGAACAGGTTTGCCCAAACTTCATAAAATGAATATGTAATATCTGGAACCAAAATGGGTTTCCCGCTATTAAAAAATGTCAGGAAGCTCATAGCCAGCACATCATCAGACCCTACCCCTACAAATACCTGCTGCTCCGGCACGCCATAATGCTCCGCCAGCGCACGGACTAATACCCCTGCTGAAGGGTCCGGGTATCTGCGCATACTGTCCTCATCCAGCCCCTGCAAGGCCTTTAATACCCCGGGGGCAGGCGGATACGGGTTTTCATTTGTGTTTAATTTTATCATTTTGGGGCGGTTTGGCTGCTCCCCCGGTGTATAGGGGACGACCTTCCGCACATTTTTTTCCCATGCTTTCATCTTAATTACATTCCTTTCCTTCTTTTTCCGGTTATGTTAACTGCCCCTGATATTCTTTTGCCAGCTTTTCAAAGGCTGGCAGGGAACGTTCTATCATTTCGTAGGAAACGCAGTAGGCAAGCCGCACATAGCCTGGGCAGGAAAATGCGCTTCCCCCTACCAGCAGGATATGGTGCTTTTTCGCCGCTTTCACAAAGTTCCCCTCCTCTGGGTCTGGGGATTTCAAAAAGAGGTAAAATGCCCCCTGGGGCTTCACGCAGGTAAATCCCAGATCCGTCAGTCTCCCGTAAATCAATTGGCGGTTCCTGTCATAGTAAGCCACATCTGTCCTTGCATCCACAGACAATGCCACTGCCTTCTGCATCAGGGAAGGGGCATTGACAAACCCCAGAATCCGGTTTGCCACCGACAGCCCACCCAAAGCTTCCTTACAGCCTGCCATCCCAGGGCATACCGCAATATAGCCAATCCGTTCCCCTGGGATGGAGAGGGACTTGCTAAAAGAATAGGTGACAAATGTATTTTCATAATATTTTGTCAGGAACGGCACCTGCCTGCCATCATAGGCAAGCTCCCGGTAAGGCTCATCTGATACCATGTAAATTTCATGGCCGTATTCTTCCTGCTTTTTCCGTAATATTGCCGCCATCTTCTGGATGGTTTCCTCTGGGTAAATAACGCCGGTTGGGTTTACCGGGTTGTTTATCAGCAAAGCCTTGGTGTGTTCCGTAATTTTATTTTCCAAATCCTCCAAATCTGGCTGGAAGGAAGGAATATTGGGCTTTACTTCCCGCAAAACACCCTGATGGTTCGCCACATAGCCCCGGTATTCCCCAAAATAAGGGGCTAACACCAAAACCTCGTCCCCGGGATCCAGTAAGGTTTTCAGTACCACGTTCAATGCGCCTGCAGCGCCTACCGTCATCACAATATGGCTCCCTGTAAAATCCGTCCCAAACCGCTGGTTCAAATTATCTGCCACTGCCTTGCGGGTTTCCGGGTAACCTGCATTGTCCATATATCCGTGAAGCTCCAACGAGCCTTCTTCCTGCACAGCTTTTAAAATAGCCCCTGTAAATTCTTCCGGCACAGGGGTCATGGGGTTTCCAAGGCTGAAATCATAGACGTTCCCTGCCCCTACCTGCCTAGCTAATTCTTTCCCTTCTAAAAACATAGCCCGGATCGCCGAGCTTCCGGCAATTTCCTGCTGCATCTGTTTTGAAATCATGGATTCTCCTTTCTGCTTTCCTGCTGTAAAGGTTTCAAATTCCGCAACTGGTTTTTATTCTACCATAGATTGGCTGGGATTTCCATAAATTTTTATTCCCCTGCACTTTCTAAGAACAAAGTGGGCAAGCCCACTCCAGCTCCCCTACCCCTCAATCATGAGGGGCTTGGTGTCTACACTCCGTTTCGGTCCGTCCTAAACAAGCGCCACTGGCGCTTAGGACCTTTGCTGCGCCGAGTGCGGCCGTTTTAGCGGCATAATCCCCCTCGTGCGAGTACCCTCGCTTCGCTGGGGCAGACCCTGCGCATCTCTATTTTTATCTTATAGGAAAGTCATGGACTTTAACACTTTACAGTAACACGGTCTTTTCTATAAGAGAAAAAAAGAAGGCTGCGGACAGCCCTCCCTTTTTAATCTGCGGTTCCTGCTATTTAATTTTTACTTTCTTAGAGCGGAAGCTGCTGGTGTACGTTTTGCCTTTGTATGTTTTATAGGCTTTTACTGTAAATATGTAAGTTTTGCCGGATTTCAGCTTTGTTTTGGTATAGCTGGATCCTTTTGTAGTTTTCAATTTTTTCCATTGGTCTGATGCTTTTACCTTGTAATAAACGGTATAGCCAGTAGCCCCTTTTTGCTTGCTCCATTTTACGGCTGCTTTTTTCTTGCCAGACGTTACCTTAAAGCTTACGGCGTTTGGCGTTGTTGCCGTATATATGCTTTTGTATGACTTGCTTACCACCTGCTTGCCATCCCCTGCCTTGAGGTAGGCTTTCACTGCGAAACGGTAACCAGTGGCAGGGGTCAGCTTTTTGACAGTATAAGAAGCTGTATTTTTCGTTAAAGTTGCTTTCTTAACCCACGATTTCTTGGAACTATTATATTGGTAAATTATGTAGCCGTTTGCTTTGGAAACCTTTTTCCATGTCAGCTTTATGCTCTTAGTGGAGGAAATGGTTTTTAATCCGGTAACATCAGAAATACTCAGGGACTGGCCGGTTCCCGGCGTTGTCCCCGGATCCGTTCCATCCGGCGTTGATCCTCCCGGTGTGTTTCCATCCGGCGTCGATCCTCCCGGTGTGTTTCCGTCTGGTGTTGTTCCTCCCGGCGTGCTTCCATCCGACGTTGTTCCTCCCGGCGTGCTTCCATCTGGTGTTGTTCCTGCATTTTCAGCAATCTTATTAATTTCTGTTAAAATCTCCTCTGCCGTTTTAGGGCCTAATGTGATATTCTGCACTTTATTGTTTTTATCAATATACACGATGTAGGGGAAAGTTCCACCATTTTGCCCATAGAGTCCAAGGTAGGACAACGCATAATTAAAATTCTTCCCTTCTTCATCATGGCAAAACACAACATCTGTATTTTGGTAATTTTGTGCAAATGCTTTTGTTTCAGATAAAGTAGCACCATATACATCTGCATAAATCATTCGGATATCTGAACGGTGAGCTCCACCCCAACTGCTATTGGCAATACTCTGCAAAGTAGCCTTTGTATTACCACAGGCAGTATATCCAAAAATCAGAACAGTTGTCGCATCAGACCTAACAATTGTAGAAACATCTGTTCCATCAATGCTTTTCAGGCCATATGCAAAATTATCAAACCCTGAACTAGAGCCAGCAGGCGGCGTAATGTTTCCTTCATAATCAATGTCAACAAATTTTTTAATTTCTGTTAAAATGGCATTGGCATTTTCTGGGCGTACTAAAATATTTTGGATTTTGTTATTCCCATCAATCAATACAACTGTTGGAAATGACATGTCCGCCCCAACATAATTATTCAAAGCCTTCACTATCTCATCTTCTTCAGAATAGCAAAACGTGATATCTGGACATTGATATCCTGCTTCAAATTCTTTCGTTGTTTCCTGGTCATCAAAAAGGTCTGCAAATATAACCCGTATATCTGGTCGCTTTATCCATTCTGCTGAGGGAGAAGCTAGGTCAGTCAATGCTTTTCTTGTGTAACCACATCCTTTATACCCAAATATCAATACTGTAGTTTCCCCGGGATTGGCTTTCGTTGACACCTTGCTGCCATCTGTGGATGTAAATGTATAGGTCGGATTATCAACCAATGTCCCCTCCTCTGCCGCCTGCGCCTGTATCCCTGCTGCAACACTTAAAAATGGGATTAGGAACAGAAGCGCAAATGCTGCAAACATGTGCCGCACATGTTTTTGGATAAAATTTTTTTCTCTCATAAAAACGTTCTCCTTTTTTCAAAAATCCTTAATCACACCCAATGCTGGCAGGGGGCGTCCCTCATAGTCAAACAGCGCCTGGTTCGCCCATTCATTCCCGCAAGGCCCTGGGTCCTTCATATATTTTAAAGAAGCTTCTGTAGCCCACCCGCTGCCCGGAACAGGAATCCATGCCGGCTCCCAGTAGAAAAACCCTTTCCCCAGGCCTTTTGGCACGTTAGAAATGCGTTTCAGGAAATCTTTCATAAACTCTGCCTGTCCCTGTTTTGTCATAGGGTAATCAATTTTTTTCACCAGCTCTGGTTTAGTGGCCATCCCTTTCCGCTGGGAAGGCCCTAATTTTTCGTAAGAAGCATAATCCTCCATCGTAAAGCCCATGGACACTTCCGCTACCACCAATTCCTTGCCGTAACGCAGTGCAATGTCATTCATATTATATTCCAAATCATCCAAAGAGCCATGCCAGAACGGATAATAGGACAGGCCGATAACGTCAAAATCCTCCCCATCGCTGGCAAAATAGCTGTCAAACCACTCCCGGTACAATGCATTATTCCCGCCGTTATCCAGATGGAGCATGACAGGGATATCTGGCTCAATATCCCGCACCCCATGGATCCCTGCATTTACCAGCATGGCAATGCTCTCATAATCCGGCCGTTTCCCGTCTGGCCACAGCAGGCCGTTGGACAGTTCATTGCCCACCTGCACCATGTCCGGCAGCACACCTTCCCGCTGAAATTCCCGGAGCACCGCCATAGTAAAATCATAGACTGCGGACTCCAAACGTTTTCCGGTAAAGTCATACCATGCCTTGGGCTTTATCTGTTTGCCCGGATCCGCCCAGAAATCGCTGTAGTGGAGGTCCAGCAGCACATCCATCCCCCTGTCTTTCGCCCTCCCTGCCAGTTCCATGGCGGTTTCCATGTCATTCGTCCCTGCACCATAGGGTTCCCCGTCTTTGGAATAAGGGTGATTCCAAAGGCGAAGGCGCACGGCATTTGTGCCGTATTCCTGAAGGATTGCCAAGAGGTTCCGTCCATCCCCGTCGCTGTCATAAAATTTTGCCCCTAGCTGCTCCAGCTCCAGCATGGTAGAAATGTCCATCCCCTTGATAAACTTTTTTTCTGAAATAACTCCCATAAACTTCTCCTTCCCTTTTCTTCTTTTGCATGGCAGAATTCCGGAAGGCTATTCCCCTTCTTCCTGCCTCTCATCTTCTTTTTCCTTATCTTCCTTCTCTTTTTTCTCCAGCTCTGCTACCTTCTGCTCTGCGTCCGTTAAAATATTATAATTGGTAACCTTAGCCCGGGCTGCTTCGGAAAGGCCATTGTACATATTCCTGATACCATTGATAGTATCTTTCATGCCTACCGTAATTTCCTGCCCTGCAAGCTGGTTGATTGCATCAATGACTGGCTGGGCTTCTGCCTGGGCCTGCTGGTCTGCAGCCGCTTCTGCCTCAAGTTGTCCAATCCTTGCTTCTGCTGCTTCTAACTGGCCGTAATTGCTGACATAGCCCTTAGCTGTGCCGTCCAAGGCATTGTACTGGTTCCTTGCATGTTCCACTGCGCCTTTGTTTTCTAATGACACATCCCCAAGCGAGCCGATAAGCTGCACGACAGCGGCAGCCGCATCTTGGGCTTTGGCTTTCGGGCTTTCTGTACCGGAAAGCTGGTATACCAGCACGGCACAGCCTGCTTCGATATTGTCATACAAGGTCTTGGCTGCACTGTGCGGCATGTTGACGCAGCCATGGGAACCATTCCTTTTGTAATAATTTCCGCCGAAATCCCTGCGCCAGGTCGCATCGTGGAACCCTACCCCGCCGTTAAAGGGCATCCAAAAATCCACCGGGGTAGCATAGCCTTCCCCCCGCAGCGTCTTATCCAACTGCTTGTAATACAGGCCATAAGCCCCAACTGGGGTACTCCAGCCCTTTGCGTCATTCCCTGATACAAAATCCGTTTCCAAAACCAGAGATCCATTTTTATAATAGTAAAGGTGCTGTGCAGTCAGGTTTACCTCCACATAAGTATCCCCATAATCGTTGCCCGCCCTGCTGTTGGCTGTCTGGGAATATTCCGGCTCCTTTGTGATTTTTTCCCCCTTCTTGATATTTTTTGCCAAGGCTTCAGTTTCTTTTTCCTGGTCAATTTTCCATCCATAATCCCCGCCGCTTACCGTGATATCCGTCCCGTAGGAGGATTTCAGGGATTTGGATTTCCCTGCAGTGTTATATGTATCTGCCAAATAAGCCACATATTCTGCTACTTTTTCCTGGGAAATCTGGGCTTTATGTTCTTCTTCATTGACAGAAATCCACTTATGGATGGTTTTCCCGTCCAATACTTCCTGCTTATCCCCAAAATCATACGTAATGGCAGTACCTGCATATTTGTTCATGGTTTCAGCCAGCTTTACGATTTCTTTGGAATCCTGCGTAAATTCCGGCTTCACATAACAGCCCTCCTCTGCCATAGAAATGCTGCCCTTTAAGTTTGTTACAGAGTCTTCTAGCACCTCAAAAAATTTTTCTTCGTCTACCACGGTCCCTTCTTCCTCTGGAATAATGGTATAGCCTTCCTTCTTTGAATATTTGGAAACCATGGCGTTTTCTGCCTTCCGCATCTGGGCTTTGTCCATCATTTCCAGCTTCTTCGCTTCTTTCCTTAGTTTTTCCTTATCATAGTCCACCATAGTTTCCAGTTCCATGACAGAATCCTGAAAAAATGCCACAGGCCAGATAAACTGGTTCTGTTTCCTCAGTTCTATCTCTAACGTCCCGTCAAACACAGGCTTTAACCCAACCGCCATGCCTTCTATGGTTTCCGCTTCCCCTTCCCGTGGCTCTATGGATATCTGGTATTGGTCTATCTCCGCCGCAATCATCTTTTCAACGGACTGCACGCTTTTTCCAGATGCATCTACGCCATTGATGGTGGTCTGGAAAAAGAAATGGCTGCTGAAATATACTGCAATGCCCAAATATACTGTTGCAAGGGCCAAAAGGACAAAACCGGCAATTACCAATGCCTGCTTCTTTTTGCTCAGTTTCTTTGTACTCATAGTTCCTGCCTCTCTTATCTATAGTTTCTCCATCATTTTAACTTATGTTAAAAATCCTAGGAACATACGGAATTTTTCCGTATAAGTACCATTATAGTTGTATTTTCCGTAAAGTCAAACAATTTCAATATTCAAATTTTAACAGTTGACTTTTGTCTTTTCTTGTGGTATATTAGATAGGTATTCGGGGTATGGCTCAGCTTGGCTAGAGCGCACGGCTGGGGGCCGTGAGGTCGCAGGTTCGAATCCTGTTACCCCGATTTTTCTTTATTTTACAAGGGTTTTCATTGGTGAGGGAATACATATTCTGATTACCTCTGATTACCTTTTTTAATTGGAAGTCTGTTTTCTTCTTTCAGGACTTGAGTATTTATGATATCTTTTGTTACCATGCCAACCATAAGGCGTTTGTCTTGCATCTCTGTAATGTCATAAGTATAGTATTGTTCATTTACTTCTTCTGTGTGCCCCAACAATGATGCTACCACTGTTGTAGATACTCCGTTGCATTTTAATTTAGACGAAAAAGTCCTCCGGTATGCATGTATGCTCTTGTAAGGTATCCCTATTTGCTTACATTTATTTTTTGCGCAGGAAGAAATTACAGGCGCATGTATCCTTCCGTTTTCATTAGCAAAAATATATTCTGAATCAAAACCATACTTCTTTTGCACTGCCTTTATTCGCATAAGCAAATTTATGATTTCATCTGTCAGTGGCATATACCTTTCCTTTCCATTTTTGGTGGAGCCAATCCAGTATTCCTTTTTTTCTCTGTTGTACTTTTCAGATTTATTCACAACTATCATCCCATTTTGAATATCTTTCCACATTAATGAGGATATTTCCCCAACCCGAAACCCTGTCAGGCTTGCAAACTCCACTGCATATGTAGGAATGTAATCTGGATGCTTCTCATAATCCAAATGGAATTGCTCATAGAGCAACTTAAACTCATGGTTGGAAATCGTTCTCTGTTCTGGTGTTTTTACTTTTCTTGTACAATATTGATAAAATTGCTTTGTTTCCAAGTTTTCAAATGGATTCTCTGGAATATCTTTATGAATTTTCGCGCTTTTAAATGTATTCCGCATATATCCACACAACGTCTTACATGCTTTAGGTGCAAGTTTCTTTTCTTTACATAATGAAATGATAAAACTTTTTACATTTTCTTCATTAAACAGCTTTATGTCCATAAATTCAATATCACTGCCTTTAAAAAATCTTTCATAATCTGTCCGGTATTTTACCAATGTATTTTCACTGTTAAAGGAAATGGAATGTGCTTCAAGCCACCTATCATATGCATACTTAAACGTAACCTTCTGTATCTGTTCAAATTTTTTATAATAATCTTCCAATGTACCTTGTATGCCTTTTTCTGTAGTCCTTTTGATTAACCTCCTCCCATCCTTTTTAGATTCATCCGGCAGATAAGTGTACCACTTCCCGTCCTTCCCCTGCCAGATTTTGTATTGGTGCTTCTTCAATAATTCCTCTCTCTTCATGGCCTCCATGCTATCCTGCACATCGCTTAGGTTTAGCATACCACTATTTATGATGAACTGCAATATTTCTGTGCTTTTTCCATATTGCAGGTTTTCCGTTCCTGTAATGGTTCCTATGTCTTATCACCTCTGTAATTGTTTTTTCTTTTATATGGGGAATGCAGCAGGGTTCCCTACTGTACATATATAAGTAAATAATTTTAAGTTATTTTTTGTTTTTATAAGTGTCAGATGTTTTATTACATGCTATGTATTGTCCGTGTTGGTATTGTTCCTATTAAATTTTGTTTCCTGTTCCTTCTATAATATAATGTATGGATACGCATATGTACTGGGGGCGGCTTTGGCATGCTGCCCCGTTTGGTTCGTTTCCTGTTCCTAAGTATGGGTTATGGCTACTTGCATCTCTTTTTCAGTTCCCGTTTCTCTGCCACTATGTCTTCAATCAGCCCTGCGTATTCCTGTTTCATTTCATCCAGTTCAGCGGCCAGCCCCATATATTCTTTATATGCCTGTCCCGCAAGTTCCATTTTCCGCTGCATGTTCTTATTGCCGTATGCTTCTAGCTGTTCCCTTAAGCACCTGTTCTCTTCCTCCAGACGCTGGATGATGCTTTGCTGGGTCTGGATCTTCCTGTCTTTATTGGCCAAGTACATCTTCATTTCCCCCTGTATTTCCATTTTCTGCTGTGTTGGGTTCTTCTGTTTCTCCGCAAAACAGTTTATAAAGCACCCCGCGCATTGTATTTATTGCATTTGCCTGTGCCGTCATGATGCTGGAAAGGAACATTGTTGCCATTGGCTCATCTTTTACCCCGCCCTCTTTAAATGCGGCTTCCAGCTTTTTCAGGTTCCCCATGAACTGGGAATCAATTTCGCCGCCCCCTGCTTCAATGAAGCTTTCCTTTGTAATCCTGTCAATGTCTTCCCTTTTTAGTTTCTTTTCCATATTGCCCACTTTTTTACCCTTCCTTTCTGTGCCGGCATACGCCCAGGATGCCCGTGGGCATATGCCTTGCTGTCTGTCTTATTTTATTGCTGCCATTAACGCCTGTGGTTTGTCGCATACAGCCTTGCATGGCCTATCCCGCGCCCGAGCATTTTGGAATATAGGCCTTCCGACAGGCACTTGAACCCCCTGCTTTCCGTGCACACGATTTCACACAGGCAGTCCTCCACGATGCCCTTCATTTCCCCTGCGCTTGTTGCGTCCGTCACGTTTGGCAGGTTCATGTCCCCGAAGGTGACGTTCATGGTTACGTTCCCTCCCCCCACATACTGGGCTGCCTCCCCTGCGGGCGGCTGGGCGGTGTACCCATGGGCTGCGGGGGCAGGTATCCCGAACTTCTCCCGGATTAATTCTGGGTTTGCCTGTGAGATCTCCCACAGCCGCTGCGCCATCTCATTGGTGAATACCATGTCGCCCTGCCCGACTTTCGTGAGCGTCCCCTCGTTTTTGCTGAAATGCAGCTCGTCCCTCCCTTCGCCAAGGAACGCAAGCTGGTCGTATGGGATGTTGTGGGAGCCTACGCGGAACCCCTTTATCCCGATTTCCTTCAGCTTCTTATATAGGCTCCCGGATGATTTCTGGCTGTCGTACTTTACCCCGAGGAGCTTTGCAAGCTCCTTCATCTGCTTGGTTGTCAGTGTCTTCTTATTGAACTTGTCATAGAATTTTTTGTTGGTGTCAGACAGGCTGTCGCGCTTTGCCTTGGTTGCCTTTAAGTTCCTGTCAAGGTAGGAGAGCGCGTCGGTTTTCAGTTTTTTATTTGCCTGCCCAGTGCCCCCCTTGCCGCCTGTAATTTCTTCCAATGTTTCCACTGGCTTCTGTGCGCCAGCATTTACAGCAGTAAGTTCCTGTTTCCCGCCTTTCACGCCTGGTGTGCCGCCTGTGCCGCTGCTTTGTGTGCCTGAACCCCCTGGTGCAGTGCCTGTGCCATTGTTATTCCCTGCTGTGCCATTCCCGTTTTGTGCGGCATTTGTGCCTGTATTGCCCGCAGCATCCCCTGGCAGCCCCATCCCGGACGCTATCCTGTCTGCATGGGCTTCCATCTTTGCGTGGTAGTCGTTCAGGCCTGTGAGCATTGCGGACACGGAATTTGTGATGCCGGATTCATTCAATAACGAGCGGAATTCGTCTGTCGGGGTGTAGCCAATCCCTGACATGTGCCCTGTGATTGCCTGCACGGAATCCCCCGCTGTCTGGCTGATCCCCTCCAATAGTTCCCCGAAGTTCTCAGATAATGAATCTATGATGGCCTGTACTGCTTCGTCAAAGTCCCCCTGCAGGTCGGAGAGCATGTTTTTGGTGTCGGAGATGTACCTGCCGTACTGGGTTTCCTGTAAGTTTTTCTCCGCTTCTTCCAGCGAAACCTTGATTCCCTGTACCTTTGCCCTTGTTTCCTCGGACATGTCCCCCGCATAGGCCTCCATCTGCTTGCGCAGGGCGGCTATCTCCTTTGTCTTGCCTGCGATGGTGTCTGAGTATTCAAATGCGTCCTTCTGGGTGTCCAATAGTTCCCCATATTCGCTGGTTAGTGTCTTCAGCTTGTTGGAGAGTGCATTGTAGCCCTGTTCATATAAGTCTATGACTGCATATTTCTCATCCTGTGCGCCTTCCACTGCGTCCCGGTAGGAGTTTATGAGTTCCTGCCGCCTGTCCAGGAGCGTCCTGTTATATGGGTCGTCTGCAAGCTCCTTGTTTAGTTCCCCGACTGCTTTTTTATAATCGGCCGCCTGTTTCCGGTAAAGTTCATAGCTGTTTGCATGGAGCCATGCCGTGGACTTGCCTTCTTCTGTCAGCCACCCAATCTTGTCATCTGTAACGCCTTCCCTTGATAATTCGTTTACCATGAAGCTGAGTTCGGATGCCACGTCTTTTACACGGTTCTGTAGGTAGTCGAAGTTGTCCCATCCAATCTGGCGTATCTGGCTCTTGAACTCTGCCATGGAGACTGCGGCTTCGTCTATTGCATTTGCCACGTCATTGATCCTGCCCTGTGCCTCGTACCATTCATCCGAGAACTTGGTGACAGTGCCGTTGCCAACCGATTCTTCCAGCGATTTGGTGAGTTCTGCAAGTTTGCCGGTTAAGGTTTTTCTTGTGCCTTCCTCATTCTGGAGCAGCCCTCCATAGTATTCCTTGCTTGTCTGGTAGCCTTTCGCCTGTGCAATGTCCATGGCGTTGTTGAGCCTTGCGGCGCGCTGGGCGAATTCGCTTTCCTTGTGGGAGTACTCCGTTTCAATGTTGGACATTTTCTCAAGCGCGAGGGCTGCCTTCTCTGTCTTTGCGGTCTGTCCATAGAGTGCAGAAGTTTCCTTTGCGGTTTCCATTGCGCCCAATGCTTCATTGTAGTTCTCACATGCAAGCCCGAAGCTGTTGGATACCGCATATGCCTTCTCAATGTAGGGTGCTGGTATCAGGATGTTTTTGCTTACGTATTTGGACTTGATTTCCTTTACAGCTTTATTTTTGCTTTTGTTCCCTTCGATTTTCTTCTTCGCGTTGGAGAAGTCCTTTTTCGCAGTGTTATATGCTGACTTATAGGTGGACGCGTTCTTGGTTATGTTGGATATCTGGCTGTCCACGTAGCGGTTCTTTGCCCCTGCGGTGGTCTGGTTCTTTGCGGCTGCGGAGTGCAGTTCATTCTCCGCGTCCCTGCCAGACACTGTGTTGGCCGCCTTTTCCTGCTTTGCCTGTAAGCTGTCCGCATAGTACTGTGCCTTTGCAAGCGTTTCACTTTCCTTTGCGCTTAGCTCATTTTCCACTGCTTCATTATAGGCTAAACAGTTGTAATAATAAGTCAGGTCGCCCATGAGGTATTTTTCGCAGTATTCCTTCACGGCCTTCAGTGCGCCATTGCTTATTTTCTTGCCGGACTTAATAGCGGATGCCGCTTTTTTCAGGCGGTTTTTCAGCTTTTTGTTTTTCAGCCCCTTATATGTCTTGCCCGTATAGAACTTTGCCTTCCCTGCGGCTGTTTTCCTGTCCTTGGATGCCGTCCTCCTTGCCTTTGTCTGGGCGTCCCTGTCTGCCCTGCTTTGGCGGGTCTGCGTATTGAGGTTATGGTTCTTTGCGGACGTGGATTCTGCGTTGGAGACTGTGCTGCGGTCTGCCTTGGACTGGTTTGCGTCCAGATTGTTGCTTAGCTGCTCCTGCCGTAAGGACTTTTTCTCTTCCTGTGCGGTGAGGGCGTACATTTCTAGGTTAAGCCTGTTTTCCTCCTCTGCATTTTTGTTTGCATTGTAGTAATTGCAGTAGGAGAGGAGTGTATTTAGTGCCTTGTATTCCCTGCCCGTTGCGGTTTTCATTGCGTCCACGATGCCGCTTATGGCAGTGGCGGGTATTAATTTCCCGGCCTTCACTTTTGCGATGGCCTGTGTGAACAGCTTCCTGTTTTTCTTGGAAACGCCCTTCCTGCTGGATTTCAGGATTTTATCCCCATAGGAGGAACGGCTCTTGGCAGTCTTTGCATAAGCTGCCTGTAGGTTCTTCTGCCTTGCGTCAATGTTCCTTGCCTTGCTGCTTATTAGGCTGTTTTTTCTGGATGCAGTGGACGCGGTGGAAAGGCGTGTATCCGTCTTTTCATCTGCGGTGTCCTTTGCACTGTTTTTGGCTTCTGCATTCTGCTTTGCAAGGGAAGCGGATGCGGTGGCGTTTTCAGCCATGGTCTTTGTGAGGCTTTGGATGGATTCATTATTTGAGTTAATCCGTTCATTGTATTCGTGCCATGCTTCAGAACCCTTGGTGACAGTCTTTTGCAGCTCTTTCAGCTTTTTGTCCTGCTTGATGATGTTGGAAATCTGGGACTGTGCGTTTTTGTTGAGTTTGGAATAGTCCTTTGTGCTTGCGGAGAAGCCCCATGCTTCCTTGTAGTCTATATTGCCCTGTATCCGTTTGTTTGCGGATTCCAGTTTTTCAAGGAGTTTGCTATATTTGGTGATTAGGAGTTCGATTTTCTCACGGGCTAATTCCTTCTGTGTCTTCTGTAACTCCTCCAGTTTCTCTTGGCATTGGAGTGCCTTTTCGTACCACTCCTTGTAATTTTTAATCCGCTCTTTCAGGCCGTCATCTGCAACGTCCGCTATGTTGATGCTGCCGTCACGGACTTGTGCCGCCCATGTTTCCTCCAAGCCGATGCTGTTCGCCCTTGCCATGTACTTGTCATATCCCTTGCGTTGGATGTCAATTTCTTCTGTAATGCTGGAGATTGCCTTCTTGTATTCCCTGCCCCTCTTTGTGAAGCTGCGGAAGGTTTCTTCTGCGCGTGTCTTCAGCCTGTCAATGGCCTTCTCGACACGGGAGACTGCAGTTTCAATGAAGTCAAACACTTCTATGGACTGTTTTTCTTCCTTCTCCTTGGAACCGGACTTCCCGGAACCAGACTTCCCAGATTTCCCGGAGCCGCCCGTGCCGCCTGACTTTGCATAGAACTGGGATGCATCCAGCTTTGCGCCCTCCAACTGTGCGGAAAGCGTGGATTTCAGGCCGTTTTCCAAGGCATTTGCCGCTATGTCCCTTGCCGCGTTGCCGACTTTCCCGCCCAGTGTGTCCGTGTCGAACTGCATGGACTTGAAATTCAGGAGTGCATTTGCAAGGGCTTGGATATATGCAGTGGATGCGCCTGCTGCATTTGCGATTGCGACAATCTGGTTCACGTCGTCCGTGGTGTCAATGGTGATGCTGTTCACGTCCATCTTGGAGATGGCAAGTGCGGTAAGGTAACCCGCTGTTGTGTCGGATGCATTCCCTTCACTTAAGATGGAAGCAATTTCTTCCCAAGTCGTCTCGGAAAGTTTCTTCCCAGCCATTGCGGCATTGTCTTTTGTGAGCGCAAGCCATTCCTCCTGCAAAGCAAGCCTTGCCGCCACTAACTCTGCTGCATTTACAACGCCGTTTTCCTCTAGCATTGCAATGGTGGCTTCCTTTGTTTCAGCGGTTAAATCATCCCAAATGCCGCTATTGTCAATGAGTGAAGTCGCCAGCCTGTCAAAAGCGTCCTGGCACGCGGTGATGTCGTCTGGGTTCTTGGTGACTGTTTTGATAAAGTCATCATAGGCTTTCCCTGCGCTGCTGAAGACAGCTTCAAAATCATCATTGTTTAAGATGGAAGACCAGTCGAACCCATCCCCGTCCTGTACGTCGTCATAGACTTCCATGAGGGTTTTGAGGTTGCCCGCAACATTCTGCACGCCGTCTAGGGAGTCTTTGTAGGATGGCGGTTCCGGCGGTTCTGTTTCTGAAATGTCTTTTTGCAGTATGCCCCATTCCACAAGCAGACCCAACACTTCCTGTATCCCCTCTGCATTGTCCTCTGTAATAATCCCATATTCTTTTGCTTTATCAATAATCGAGTTGAAAACAGATTCCCCTTCCTGTGTGCCCTCTGTCTGGAGCATCCCAAGGACGTCATTCTCTGTTTTCCCCTGTAACCCGCTCATGTCAAAGTCGGGGATTATTTTTGTCTTGAACTCCCACTGTCCCACCATGGACTTCAGTTCCGGGTACATGGATTCAAAATAATCTGCAACGCCCCCATTCCCGTTTTCCAATGCCTTGGCAGTTGCATCCGTGATTATTTTCGCATAATCCTCTGCCGCTTTTGCAAGCTCCTGTCCATTGCCGGAAACTTTTGCGTCTTTGTATTTCTGGTATGCACCTTTGATATTATCAAATGCGCTGGCATAGCCCTCATTCTTTGCTATTTCTTCATATAGGATATAGCTGTCATGCATATCCTTATATTGTTCCGATACCTCTTTTGCGGAATTCGCAAGGCCAGTTAAATAGTTCCTGAAATTTTCTGTTGATAATGGGTTTGTGCCTGAAAACATTTCCTGGAGTTCCAGAAGTTTTTCATGCATCTCACTTGCGTTCCCGGACAGTTCCACAAACGGGTTGTTGGAGGCCGTCCCTTTCGTCCCATAAGTGATTTCCATCCCATTGTCTTCGAATAATTTCTTGAATTCCTCTATTTCCGCTGGGCTTAATCCGGTTGTGGCCACGGATAAATCCAGCTTTACTTTATAATCGCCATATTCAGATAACATACGGTCTATATTGTCTGAGTATCCGTTTATGAGGTTTGCAGCATTATTGGCGAACCCGCCATCATTGAATTCATTCTTTGCTTCCTGCCACTGCTTTTGCGCTAATTTATCAAAAGCGTCTGCCTGTCCGTTAATCCCCTCGGTGATTAAGTCGATTGCGCCCTTTTCCGCGCCGTATTTTTCCATCATCTCGTCTTGGATTGACATAAGGGTTTTGCGTGCTTCCGTGACATCGGAGATGGAGGAGCTGGAATCATTGAGCACTGCTTGCAGCTCTTCCACTTTGGACTTGTAGCTGTCAATGTCGGACTTTGCGCTGCTGAAAGTATTGCTTACTTCATCTGCTTTCTGCGCAACATCGCCTGATACGCGGATGAAATTTGAAACTGCTGTTGCAACTGCCTGTATGCCAAGGCTCAAACCCAAAGTCAGTGCGGAATTTAAAAGCACTGTTTTGATCCTGAGTGAATCAGTTGAAACACCACAGGAATTCAAATATGCCCTGTATCCTGCTAAAGAAGCAGGGGCTTCTACGGATGTTGTCTGGAGGTATGCTTTTAACTGTTCGTTGTTCTCTACAACAGCATTTGCGAAAGTGCTCATATCTGCTGTACCATTAACCAAATTACCATTCCAAAGTTGTATTGCTTCTGCTGCATCCCTGAAATGTTTCTGCTGTGTCTTAAAACCAGTGATATCTATGCCCATGATATTACCTTGCAAGTCTATCTTATGGGTATCTTTATTATACAATTGCGTTATTCCGTAATTTTTATTGAGGGCTGTCATTGATGCCTGGAAAGCGGTAAGGATGACTGGGATTGCCCCTATTGTGTCAGCCAGCTTTTCAAACGACTGGATTGCATTGTCAAGGAATGACACACCACCTTTTATCACATCCTTACTTGTAATGGATGCTACAAAAGAATCAAAACTGTTGGAAAGGGAATTTAAGCGTCCTTCCCATGAATCTGCTGTCTTATTTGCTTCCTCCAGTGCGGAGCCTGTGCCCTGTGAAAACTCGCCAACCATCTTTTCATATAAATCCCACCGGCTTAAAAGGGCTGATAGCGCGTTTGCATGGTACTTTCCTCCTATATCTGAAATCAGCCCCTGCTTTTCTGCACTGTTATCTGGCAAGGAATTGTAGACCTCTGCCAAGTCTTTCAGTATGTCCATCGGGTTGCGGAGTGTCGCAACACCGTCTTTTATATACTCCAGCTCCACGCCCAGGGAATGGCATCTGTCTTCCACCTTCTTAAGCTGCTCCTCGTCAATCACTTCCCCGTCAAACTCACCGGAAACTTGCTGGAGGTTGAGGATAATGGAACGGAAAGACCGCCCCATTTCAGAGCCGCTTCTTTTTGTTGCTGCAACCATGGCAGCTTCTGCCGCCGTCAGTTCTTCAATGGCTACCCCCGCATTTGCCGCAAAGGACGCAGAAACGCGGATACCATCGGCGATATCAGTCAATGACGCACTATTTTTGTTTGAAATGTAGTTCGCCCCGTCAAGGGCGGCTGTTAATTTATCCACACTGCCGCCATATTTATATGCCGCGTCTGTTGCAAGCAGGTAATTGTTCGCCATTTCTGCCGTCATATCCCCGGCACTTTGCGCCAATAATGACAGCTCCCCAAGTTCCCTTGACATCATCTCATAACCTGATCTGGCCATCTCCTGAACCGCTGTAAGGTAATTCCCCGAAACTTGGCCGAATTTGCTTGCGACTTTAAAGGCTTCGTCCCCTAATTCCCTTAGCTGCTGTTTCGTCATCTCTGAGGTCTTAGATATTTCAACAAGTATCGTGTCATTGGTTTTCAGCGTATTTAGGGATTGCCGGAATTTATTTACCGCAACAAAAGCAAGCCCAAAGTAATTCCCAACCTTTATGACGTTCCCCAGCATCCCCTTGATCCTGTCAGTTGTTGACAAGGCTGCATACCCGGTAGCCCTTACCCCTGTAGTGAACACTTGTAGCTGGTCTGTCGCATTCCTGAGTTCATCCCTGTTTGTAATGGAACTGATTACATTCCGCAGCCTTTCTGCTTCCCCAAGCCAGTATGACGATTCATTTATTTTGGTGTGCTTATTGGTAAATGCCGTCAATTGGTTCAATAACTTTTCCTTCTTCAAATCAATGTTCACGCTGATAGGGTTCCTGCTTGCAAACTCCCTTGCCTCGGAAACGGCGCGCCTAACCTGTACACCAAGCCTTTCACTGTTGCTATTAATATTAAGCTGGATGTCCCTTGCTGACACATTCCTCAATGCGCTGTTAATTTCCCTGTTTAGCTGGCGGCTGTCCATCTTCGCCTGTATCTTAATCTGCCGCAGGTTCCCCTCCATCTGCCGGATAATCTGATTGACTTCATTCTTTGTGTCGCCTTTTGCCAGAATCCCAACAAGCCTTAGTTTCCGTATGCTTTTCTCCAGCTCTTTAATCTGGGCGTTGATCTGCGTTTTGCTCTTCTGCTGATCCAAGAGGGCAAGTAAGTCCAATACAAATTCATTTGTTCCATTACTCAATATTCCTGTTTCCTCCTTAATTTTAAGCATAATAAAAGAGAGACTATGAAATAATCTCCCTTGCTGTCACTATTATTCAATTGTTAAAAACCCTAAAATTTCCTCTGGCATCTGACACAGACACGGTTGAATCCGTTTGTCATAATGCCTGTCAATAAGCTAAATTTCTTTGGCACTAATTGTACCTCTGTGCTGAAACAATATGGGCACTGCACTTTTGGTACAGTTTTATTACTCAAAAGGGGGCTATTAGGCATGACTTCTTTTAATTGTTCTTTTGCGTCTTCCAAATCTACTGCTTCAAATGTATATAAAGGTGTAAAGCTAGTAGACACTGTATTCATCAATGTCCCCCCACCTTCCTTATAATAATACCATTTACTTTTCTTTAATCCATCTGCATTTCCACCATCCAATCTCCCACCACAAACCAGACATATGTTTTCACTATTTTTCTGTTTCAATATATCTTCATTTATGGTTGATTTGCAATGCGGACAAAGAATTGTTCTGCCCATACCCTACACCCCCAAACCTTTTTCTTCCATTATATATTATGTTACCATTATACCACCCCTACCCCATTGATGCAATCATATGTTTCCTGTTTCTTCCTTATTAAATATATTTACCATCCCAGCTTACCTACCCTCCACTATCCAAAACACAAACATATTTTCCAACTTTACACCATCCCACTGTTGTGCTATCATTAGTTCCATATTAAATTTTCATTGTATTGTATCATGTTGATGTTTTACACTTCTTCCAAAAAACGTAAATTTTTGCTTATTTTTTCAAATTTTTAGCGTTTTTTTATGATTTTTTACTGTTTTTTGAGTATTTTTTTGGTTTTCTATAATTTTTAATGTTTTTGGGTTCCTGTTACTATTTGATTTTCAGAATTATAATTTCATTTTCAGAATCCGGATTCCTGAGAAATGGGTGCCTGGTTTATTGGCTGCTTAATTATTCAAAAGATAGTCCTGCAATTTCACGAATAAATGTGGGTACAGATCAATTTTATTGTTTTTGAATTTACTAAGCGTATCTTTATTCATCCCAATTACCTTACATATATAACTGGCTTTTTCTCTTTCTAAACGTTGATGTAACATTGTTCGTAATTCTTCTTGTGTCAAAACTTCTTTCACCTTCCTTTTTATTCATGGATAATATTTTCTATAAAAAAAATTGAAACTAACACCCAGCCTGGGAGTTGTAGAGGCTCCGTGTATCGGCTGGGCGGCCTACATGCATATTGGGAGTATATGCAGCAGGGCTTTTTACATCTGTTATTTGTTTTGAATGATTTCTGTACGCCTAAGTGGAGTTTCAGCGCACATAATGGCTGATGTGGTTTTGAGGCACACACCAGCCTGATTACATTATTTAATTGAATGGATTTATGTAAACTGCCATATGCAACAGTTTGCGTTTGGCAAGGGGAATTTTGCAAACAGCCTTTTCCACAATGCTGTCTGCTTCCCCTACGCCGTAATAGTACGATATTCAAGCCTTTCTTGAATATTTTTTATAATAACTGCATTTATGCAGATTATTACCTAATCAGGTATTACAACCTTGTCCAAGTATGCCTTAAGCCTGTTAGCATCATCTTCACACAGGCATATATGCCCGTTTTTGAACCGTGAAAGATAATCCGTTGTTATCCCTGTTTTTGCTGCTATCGCTTTGGCAACAAGACCAGATGTAATCGTAGCATTCAGCTTTTCTCTCAATTCATTTTGGTTTTGGCTCATGTTACCTCCTCAATGTTTTATGTATAAATTTTTGTAATTATCGCTACTCCCTTCTCTTAGTATAGTTTGTACAAATCTTTTTCAACCTGTTTAAAAACCCCTTATTTTTCAGTACTTTCAGGCATTTAAGCACAGTCTTTTTTGACGGATTTTTCACTTTTTCTTATTTTATCCCTCATAACGCCTGCTAATTTCCTATAATGAATATCAGTGAAAAGTATTTCATTACAGTCCATGTTCATCTGTACGTTTTTTAATGTCAGATGGTTGTATTTATCAACTGATATATCAAGCAAACATAACTCCGCCAATATTTTTATATCTTCGTCAAAATATCTTCTGTCTATGTCAGCAAGTTTACATAATGCCGATTTTGTAATACGGTTATTTTTATTATGAATAATACTAATGGCATCTATGTCACATTTCCGGCATATATAAGCCAACACCAGCATTAATCTCCTGCAATCCGTACACCGTTCTGTTTTTGTAGGGATTGACTTTTTGATCCATTGAATGTCTTCCTTATATAAAGTTACTTCTCTGTCCACATTCTTTTCATTCTCAAATTCCCATATCTGGAAATTCTTCTCCCTATATTCTTTCAAATCTTCCAAATGTTTTTTCGCCTTCCCGCCTCTTTTAAGCAGCCTGTCCATATCTGAATTACTAAGATATGAAAAATTACATTTAGAACGCTCAATAAGTTGTTCACCAAAACAGCCCCACAAAACAGTCTTATCATTGTATTTCTCCATGAATTTCTTATCCGAATAATAAATTGTGATGAGCATATCAAGCAATTCAGCTTCGTCACGGACTATGGCGAGCAGTTCAGCTTTTGCATATTCATACAATAAATCATAATTTTTGTTATATTCTTGTACACTGTCATTTGTGTCTTCTGTATTACAATATTTTGCGTTATTAATCTCATAGAGCCATTCCTGCATTTCTATTAGTTTATCCCTGACTTTCTTATATCTGTAGCTTGTAATATCTGGAAGGGATGCTATTAATCTCTCCCAATGGAATTCTTCTTCAATATTAATATCCATATCAATACTGCCAATCTGCCCTTCCATATGATGGCATATCCGGTTCATTGTACAGTCCGTATTGTCAAACAACTCCGTTTCAATATCACTGCCTACCAACTCCCCAACTGCTTTCAGTTCCTTTTCCTGGCTTCTTTTCTTCTTGCCGGAACGCAGGTATTTCATAAAATACGGTTTTTGGTGTTTCTTTAACAGCATAAGGATGCATTTCGGGATATCCGCTTCTTCCCCATGTTTTGCGTAGTCAATCGTAATTGATCCTACGATGCTCATAACCTTTATAAAATCCTGCACTTCCCCGGAACCTCCCACCGACCATAAAACCGAGATCGGGTTAATTACATTGCCGATATTGTTTTTATAGCCCTTATAATCGCACTCTATGGTTTCATCCATGTTACTTACAACAATATTATTTTTCTTCTTTCCCTTTACATATGGATATTCCGTCTTTTCATGGTAGATTGTATTGGAAAACTGTTTTATTGCCGCTTCGCAGATAACCGGACTGTCCACTGTAAGTACATGATCCCCATCAAAATCTGCGCTGTTAGCCTTTAATGCAACCGTATTCCCAAACACACCAATGACAATACCCGTTTTCTGGTATACAAACCATTTTTCCATTGCCCCACTCGTCACAACTTGTACTGGTGAATGTTCCTGCGCAATATGCGGTGATCTTATGATATCAACCCAAGGCGTACCTTCTAAATGATGGTTCCAGTAATTAGAATAAATCTGGTTATATTTCAATAACCCTGTAACCGGAAGCCCGAATATATGCTGCATCAGCGCAAACAGATCCGGCGTTAATGTCTGGTAGTTCCCTTTCACTGTAATTTTACCTACGTAAGCCCTCTCTTTTGCAGATTTCAAGTCCTGTTTCATCTTCTTTTTAATAAATCCATCATTAAAAAGTGAATGGTTATAATACATTGCATAGTAATAAGGCGGATATTCTAACCACTCAATATCGTCTTCTTTGTCATCCTCACTGCATACCCCTCTGAATTTTAAAAATCCTTCCACACTTTTACATGCAGCAACATAATTTTTTACTGTTGGATTACATAACCTTTTTATGCCATCCTCTGAAAAAGTTAATGTCTGCAACGGCTGGTATGCCATCACGGTAGCGTCTTCCAATTCTGAAAAAGCCACATCATACTCCGATATATTGAATGTCCGTTTATATCCATGCACTTCCCTGTCAAATTCTTTGCGCCACGCTTCCACAGACTCATAAATGTCATGGAATTTAAACTGGCTTTTTGTTAAAATACAGTCAATCTTATCTGTAAACAAATCCCATTCTTTACCATTAATATCAATGATCTTACTGACATTATAAGTTTTTGCAAACTCCTCTATCGGCATTGTATACAGTTTCCCTTTTAAACATGGGATACATCGGAATTGGAATGATGCCGGGATATAATCTAAATTTAGTTCTTTGCTCCATTCTTCTGCTTTTTTTACTGTAACAATGCCCGCACCATCAAATAAGTTTGTAGGAATCCTTTTTACTTTGTCATATAACACACTGAACTTACGCTGAATATTGCCTTTTTTATCCCATGTGTCAACCTCCCTGACAACATCGACTTTCGCTTTCATCAATATTTCCTTATCATCCACAACAACAATATTAGGCATTGACACTGGGATACTGTCTGTAGCGGCAAGCCCAATATAGGAATTCCATTTTGACATGAATTTATATTCTATGTTGGGATCAATACCACATAGCAAAATATCCATTGCTTTATCCCATATGTTTTCGGCCACTAACATTGCTTTCTGTGTCCTGCTATGGCTGGATGACACAATAATCCGTTTATACTTTTTTCCATTATATGTAATGATGCCTTTAGATGCTTTCATCTTGTCCCTATATTTTGTATACGATCTCCCAACTTTCAGGGACAGCATATTTCCGACATAATCCCTGTTTATCCTGCTTCCTTTTGTCTTTCTTTTTGATACTTCATCTTCTTTTGACAGGAAACGGATGATACGGATCAGTTCTGATTCTGCTGTGAGTATCATATGCTTTCTTTTATCATGACTTATTTTGCGTGTCACTGCTTTATCATATTTTTTCTTATCATCTTCACTTAAATCATCCCTGTTGATAACATTTCCGTCTTTATCAATAATGTCTGGAAGAAATTCGTACTCATTATTTTCATCCAGTTCTTTCATTTCTACCCTATTGATATATACCAATGGCGCTTTCTTTGGTTTTTTATCCTCAATCTGTTTCCTGTTCTTATTCATAATCAATTCCCTCCACAATCCAAAAAATCATCCTCAACAACAACGCTTACACTTATATATTCTCTTTTTCTCCAACCAAAAATCCCACATCTTAACGCATAATCCATATAACCAGGATCAGCCAGCCAGAACCATAAATTTTAAAAGTTTCGGTAGTTTATGGCTCCGACGGCTTGTCCCATTTGGGCTTGCCCTACATATTAATTATTCTGCATATTTTCTAATGTAAAAGGATCCTTTATACATAATCAATCCTGCCTTTACGCCTGCCTTTGTTATAAAGCACTGTAAATGTCTTTAAGTATTTCCTGTCCGGCTCTAACTCATTTTTATAATTTTCAAACAGCTCCCTGACTGAATTCGGGGTTTTCTCAGACAGCTTCTTAATCAGGTTCCTGTCGTCAATCTCATCCGCATATTTTGAATAGAATGTGGACAGCCCTGTCAGGATATCCCCACATGTGGCATTCTTCCTCTGCGCTTTTGTCCCATCCAGCCATGACTTGCTGATGACATTGCAGAACCGCTTAAACACCTCTAAATCAGTATTGTCATAAATTTCACGGATAGTTTTATATGCCTGGACATCTGTAAACAGCCTGATGCCACAATCCATTAGCGCATCTGCCAGTCCGCAAATCTTTTTATCTTTTCCTATAAATTTGCTCTTAACCTTCTGAAACTCCCTCAATGGCGTCTTACCGTCATCCTGAGTTCCGAACAGCATCGCTTCATCTTCCAGTGTTGTATTTGTAAGGATTAAACATGGAATCATGGGTGTGGATATCTCCCCATTTTTATACAGCGTCCTTACACTTGACACCCTCGCCTGCCCGTCCACATTATATCTTCCCCCTTATGGAACATCTTGGCTGTGAGCTCTTTTCTGTAGGTTTTACATGTTTTTGTCCCTTCTTTTGGCTTCTGTTTCTGTTTCGCCTGCTCCACATAAGAATAAGAGCTTTTCTTGCCAGATTGTATGAGCGGTTTTTCTTCTTCCGGGATTTCAACAATGTCAATATTCCTCGCAAATTCCTCCGCTGCTGATACGCTCCTATTATTCAGCACCCCACGGATAAGCTCTGCATCTTTCCCACGGCCGGATTTCCTCAGTTCGTCAATTTTATTGACAGCCGTAATTGCGCGGTCTACTTCATGCCCAGAACGCAAGCCTACCTTTTTTGCAACAAAATCCCTTGCTTTTCCTTTTTCAGAGGGGTGTGCCGAATTCGGCACAGGGCTACTTTTTGTATACTGATTAACTCCAGATTTCATCCTTTTTTCAGCAAGTTTGGTTTCGACTTCCTTTAAAGTCCTCGCTTCCTTCGCCTTCTGTTCCACTGTCTTTTCCCTTTGGTAGTTGTCCAGCACAATAAATTCTATTTCTTCCTCTGGCGTATCGAAATCAACAATTTTGGCATTGACTGTTTCAATTCCCAGCTTGATGCAAGCCTTTAAGCGCCTATGCCCTGCCAATACAACGCCTTTTGAATTAACTGTCATTGTATGTACGCGCCCACTCTTTTTAATTTTCTCCACCAAATCAGAAACATCTTCATTGGCTCCGTATATTTCTTCATTCTTTGGGTGCGGCTTTAAACCCGCAACTTTCATTTCCATAGTATTCATATTAAAATTCATCAATAATATTCAATAATAAAACTTACATAGCATACTTCTCTTTTTAAATCATGTGTATATCGCAAAATAACATTTCTTATCACCATCTAAAAAGCACTTATTTCCTAATTTTGCGTAAAAAAATAACACCAAACCAATCCCAAATTTGAAACTGCTTCAATATCACAAAAAATTTCAATATTTACTTCCCTGTTTCTAAATGAATTTTTACCTACCTATGCTTTCTATATCCATCAAACCAGAATGTAAGTTCTGAATGTATGTTCCAATCATATGTTCTATATTATACCTATTGCCCAAGGATGTCAATAGGATACTGGCAGAAAAGTAATGGCATTTAGGCAAAAATACCAGCCACCGTTTTTATTTTTGATGGCTGGTAAAGTAGCTTCTTTCTAACATTGTTATCACTTCTTCTAATTCAATTTTATTCTTTACATAAGCATCAATAGAATCAAATTTAGCCAATATGTTTATAATTTCACCGATATCTTTTATATTAGCTTGATCCTCAATAAAATTATTAGGAAAAATATCTGGGAAAATACTAATATATGCCATGGTTTCTGCTATTGCAAATAATTCATTACGCATAAACTCCAAAATGCCTGGTGAGGATTCTTGTGCAAATTTGAAATTTTCAGCCATAGTCACTATATAAATATTATCATCAACAATCTTCCGATTTTTATGAAGAAGATCATAGTATATGACAAGCTCTTTTTTCTTAGTTAAAAACTCATCCAAGTAATAAAACAATTTGTACTCTTGATTTTCTTCTATTTCATATAAATTAGTCAAATTCATTTTCTTGGTTATTATACACCTATGGACTAAATGTACAAATTCATGTATCGCTTTCCTTATTGATGATTCTAAAGATAATTCCTTTTTCAATAATATATATGCTTTCCTATTTATATTTTGTGGCATTATAATCGTAGCATCAATATTATCAAATTGATCTCTACATTGTCTTATCTTTTCTCTCTGATATTCTGTCTCTATTAAATACACAAAGCATTCATAAAATTCATTGTTTTCTATGACCTCTATTCCATCACAAAAATCAGCTATAAAAGCATCGAATCCATAGCGTTTTATCATTACATTTAATAAAATAATTACTTCCTGATCCACAATTCCACCCCTATTAAAATAATGCTAAACTCCACCAACAGAGCTATTCATTAGCCAATGTTACACTAATGCTTCCAACCCCATTACCCACTCATACAAGGCTTTCATGGAATCTACAATTTCCTGAATCAAACCATATGTATCCGATTCACTGGCATATTCTTTCTCAATACACTTATTTTCCTTGTCATAAGCAAATCCTTCTGGAAGTGCTGGAAAAGAGTAATATTCTTTAAATTTGATATAACAATATTTTGCATTATCCCTATCAAATGCTTTATATCTGCCATTTTCATATCTTATGTCTTGCAAGTCAAAAAACAGAAGACATTCAAAATCCTCCTTATTTTCCGCGCGGAATTCATTAATGTTAGCAAAAGCATGTCCACTGCAACTAAAAGTTGTTTTATACCCTTTTTTATTTAACAATGATATTATCAATGCAATATTTTCATCTACCTCAAAATAGTCATCCCCCTTCCCTTCCTCACAATCATTCAAAATATCAAAACTCTTTTTATGTATTAAAGACATTACTCTGCCCCCGTTACTGTTTAATATGACTGAATCATACCACACCAACCACCAATATTCAATTGCCAATGTCCCAAAACTTACCAAAACGGAATTATCCTGCCAAATTCCCCTCAAAATCCATCATCCCAACAACTCCTAACCTGCACACAAAAACTCGAATATAGACGAAATAACGGCTCTATAAGCCACTATATATGCCAATTCATAAGAAGTATTTCTCTTTTTTACTTTGTATAAGTTCCCTATAGCCAGCATTTATACTTTTTTCTCCAGACAATACTTCTTGCTTTAAAGTTTCATTATCAGAATCAAGAATTTTTTTCCCTTTAGAATATGTATCAGTAGATACACCTGCCGTTTCTGCTAATTTGGCACGGACATCAATTTTATCTTCTTGGGAAATCGGTGTTGAAGAATTCTGCGACTCCGATTTTTTATCACCTCCGTTCAGGGATTTATTTATAGCTGCCTGTTTTTCATAAATAGGCCTATATTTTTCTGTAACTTTAATTCTCTGGATAGGGAGAGATTACGTCTTCCTAGCTGAATATCAAGCATCCATCTCATAACACTCATATCCGTCCAAATAAACTGCTAAATACATTAAGCAACAAATTATCATTCCAAGCACAAAAACCCTTATATGGTCAAAACACAGCCACAAAAGGAATATATAGCAGCAAGCCAATATCATTTCACTATGCTTTTATATATTTAATTTCTTCCTCTGAACCTAATATCACAGGCTCCTTATCTGGCTCTAAAAATTTCAACTTCCAGTATGTAGCACGCCTGTTTTCTAATACTAACTGTTTTTTCATTTCTTCAATTTCACTGCCATGTTTTCTATTGATTTCCCCATAATGCTTTATATGCGAATGTAAGTTGCTACATATTTTTTCATGTCGCGATTTTCTCATTAATCCAAACATAATTTTTCCCTTCTCCTTTTCCATTCTATATATTGTGCATTTCCATTCTATTCATTCTATATATTGTGTGTTTCGTAGAATAAAAGAGTAATTTCATTGACATTCTATATCCATTCCCTTCAGTCTCCGCCTGACTGTTCTCCTATTGGCTCTTCTATGCTTTTTCCATCCTTTGTGATTAGAAGCCCAACAGGCATATTTTCTGGCAAACTTATCCTCATATGATAACTGCTTATAGAATCCTTTGCGCATACAAAACCACCTCCATGCCATTTTTTATATATTTCCCATTGACATATATCAATGGTAGATACAGGATACTATCAAGCATCCTGCTTTCACTTTTTACCAGATTATTCATCCAACCATTAAGTATCATCACAAACTATGCTGATCCAACCACTCTGCCATATCAATAATCTTTGCTTCCCCTTTCCGATTTACCAGCCTAACCCTAAAATCCTCAAAATATGAAATGTCCCACAATTCACTCTCTGGCACATCATCAATGGATAAATCCGTTTCTCTTGCCTCTAAATATGAGTGCAGCCATTGAATGCTTATTACTTCATAAACCTTGTCCAAAACTGATATATATTTAATTTTTGTATTGTTAATTGCCTGGTTCCTCCTTGTACGCATTTTCTATTAACAAACAATCTACCGTAGGGGACATTAAATCCCCCACATAACTTTCAACTGGTTCAAATATTGCATGGCTTCAATATTTCCACCTTCATCTGGATGTACACTCTTTGCCAATGTCTTATAGCATTGCTTGTAAAAATCTTTACCGTCTTCCTCAGATGCTTTTTGTCTTTTATTTAATTCATCTAACCGTCTGTTAAATTCTTCAACTTCTTCATAATGTGCTTTCTTCCATAACATAATAAAATCATTCTTATATCTTTCTGGCACTCTACTCATTATGAAGCTCCATGAATCTAAGGGTGATTCATCACTATAAACACTTGCAGTTACAAATACTTGCTTATGTCCATCAATTTCTACATAAAATATACAATCCCTACTTAATCCTATTTTGTCTTTCTCCACAAACCCGTACTTCAATTCACATGGAATATCCAACGATTCAAATAAGGAACTGCGCCTACGCATCAATGTTTCTCTTTCGGTTCTCAATGAAGAAATTTCTTTGTCTATATCATTCATGCGGTTATCAAACTCTATAATCTTCTGTTCTGGTGTTACCGATTCTTCCTTTTTCGGATTCTTTATTTCTTGATATGCTTTATCAGTAGATACTTTTTTCTCCCGTAATTGTTGTTTCAGTTCTTCATTGCCAGACTGCATAACTGTATCCAGTTTACGGTATGTTCCTTCCGATACTCCAATAGCTTTTGCCATTTCTTTTCTTGTATCAACTTTCGGCAAATTTGCCAAACCTTTGCCACCTAACGATTGATTTTCTTTAGCCTTTTTCTGGAACACGCTTTTAAATTTCTGCACTATCTCATACTTTTCTGCATCCGATAAATTTCTACGTCCAAGCTGCTGTTCAAGCATCCACTGTTTAACATCTTCTCTTGTCTCTAACTCAGCCATAATTTTATAATCCTGCCAGTAATGCCAATCAATATTATGCTTTTTCAATATATTGTAACGGTTATGTCCATCTATGATAATCCATTCACCTGTATCTGGATCCTGCCATATCTTTATAGGATCTAGCATCCCATACTGCAAAATATTATTTTCAAGTTTTTCTGATTCTTCCAGTGTTAAAACAGGCAATAGTTTTTCAAACTCTTCATCAATTACTAAATCTTTTATGTCTATGTATGCCATATATAATCTCCTTCTTTCACCACTTTGTTTAAACAAGCCGCTCCTAAATTCCCCAAGATTCCTTTAACTTGTTCAGGAACTTCATTGCTTCACCATCGCCACTTACATCGGGATGGTATTTTGTCGCAAGCGTCCTATAGAATTTCTTATAATATTCCTTCTCTTTTTCAGTGCTAAGCCCACTGTCCAAAGAGCCTGTCCCATAACTGCCAGAATAATAACTGTAGTTACTTTGGTAATTCTTCTGGTAACTACGACTTTGTTCTTCATACTCTTTTCTGGCTTTGTAGTCACGCTTTATCTTTTCAAAATATTCTTTATTCCTTAATTTACCGAAAATATCATAGCAATGATCATACTCATTTTCCCGTACCTCATACATTTCAGCAAATTCATGTCTCTTTATCCTATACTCACGTAAAATTGCATCATGCTTTTCTTTTACCTTATACTCTTCCGTCTGCTCAAATTCTGCATTGATTTTATCCTGTAAAGCATCCAGCTTCTTTGCAATTTCTTCCCAGACCAAGTCATAATCTATGCCCATTTCTTCTGCTATATCATCTATTTTGCTATTTACAACACAGTCATACCAACTGAAATCTACCAAGTCATAATATTTTATCGTTGTTACATGGTACTGCTTTTTTGTTACCTGTCCTTTGTTATTACGGTAACTTTTGCCATGGAGCGTTATCTTGTAAGCTGTTTTAATTGGTCGCTCAAACCTATCTTCCGAATATGTATATCCATAACTCGTATATTGGATTCCATTCATTGACCAATTTGTTGTAGTGACACATAATTCTTTGCCACAACCAATAGAGTTAGAGCTTTTCATTTGTAATTCCTGTATATAACAATGCATAAAAAATCCTTTCTGTGTAGTTACTTTGCAAATATAAGAAGTAACTACAATTCCCATCTAATATTTCTCCTTCTCAATTCATAAACCTGTAATTTCCACTCTTCATAGGGCAGAACTCTTTAACACCATAAACTTCAAGCATCTTATTCATTGCCCATTTAATCTCTTGCTTATATCCTTCTTTATTCAGCATTTATACTACTTTATGATCTGACATAATTAGTTCAATAATTTTATCCTTTGTGGATGAGGAAATAATCATGTTCTTATCTTCTGTAAGCAGCTCTAATATATCCTGATATGTTACGTCTCCAGATTTTAAGTAGTTTATGTATGCATCTTTATCTTTGAACCAATTACGTCCAATTTTATAAAACTCTTCTGATTTTCCATGAATATTAGTAGCGTGACATTTAACCATTCTTGCCATATCTTTCTCCTTCTTATCCAAAAATACAAGCGGTGAGCAATCGTTAGATTGCGAACCAATCAGTCACCGCCGCTTTTTGCGGTGGCTGCCAACTGTCAGAGACTACACTAATTCATAATCATTATTCTCTATCAGATTAATCACTTCTAAGACTTCTTTCTGCGTTGCTTTATCTTTACACCCTTTAGTTATTTGGATAATCATTTTCATAGAATATACAGGTAACAATAATGAACGTAACTTCTCCCTATGTTTCATCCATTCTAAACGTTCATATTCATAGCATCCATTATATGATTGCCCACAATTTGCCCATTTCTTTTCAAGATATGCATTTTTACTTATTACTGGTTCACATGCAGCTAAACATGATATCAATAATGAATCTGTCAATTTTTTATTCTGCAAATTCTCTTTATCCTGTTTTGTCATAATAATTATTCTCCTTGTGTTGTCCCTGACAGTAGGCACAGCCTAAGCACACCAAAGCCCAGCAGAGCTGTCCTTTGTTGCACTTAGTCCGTGATTATTATTGGAGCATCTTGTCACATTGTTTCGCCGCAAAAAGCGCGGCTTACAATATGCCAGTCTGTCCAATAATGATATGTTTTTTCGTAATTGGATGGATGATTTTTACTTCTATTTTCTTTAACACTTTTTCTCTGAAACCCTTGTAAAATGGGCATTCCAGAGAACATTTAGCACCTTAAAAGTGCTAAAATCACAATTATGCCACTTCTACATTCTGATAGTCTAAAGTCATATTCAGCCAAGATTGTAATAATGATCTCATCCTAATTGATGGTATGTATATATTAATGCTTTCACCATTCCTTACCCTACTTCTCCATATCCATTGAATCATTTCAGACAATGCATACAATTCTTCATCAATAACGATTCCTTTTTGCCTAAAGAACTGTGACACTGATGGATGCAAATATACGTTTAAACAATAGGCTAAATTATAACAGTTTCCGTATTTATTAGTTGATCTTGCATTACAAGCTAAAAAACCATATGCATTTTCAACATTTTCTAATTGTTCAGTAGTAAATTCTTTTGAATATCCTTTACCCCTTAATTTAACTTTTGAACTTTTAAATGTTGTCCACATGATTGTTTCACTTTTAGCATTTAATATATTTCTAAAATAATTATTTAAATTCTTTTTCATTTGCTGTATTATAGGAATATTTACTTTCTTATCAAACCATGTAGAAGATAATCCTGTTTGCTTTTGCTTTATATTGGAGTTCAAGTTACCATCATAGATATTTAACAGTTTTAAATAGGCTTTTGTATCTGGCAAGCAAAAATCTGATATGCGATACTTTCCGTTCTCACTATATATGCTTTTTTTGTCATATTTTATTTTATATAAATCAAAATATCTTTTTAATATACTGGCCTCAAATAAATACGTCAGTATGTATATATTATCAAATAATGTAAAAATATCAGGTGGATAATGCCATAATAAAAGTGACTGTTTTATGCAAACAAGGCTTCTGCTCTCTGCCAACATCTTTATATCATTGTATTTTGTATCATAATTAATCTTATCTTTGTTCCAAATAACAAATCCATCTTCATCAATAGTAATACAATCGCTATCTTTTAATAATGATACATCATCCTTCTGTACGTTATATGGTTCTATTACATTCAGCACCTCGTCTAATATCAATGTATAATGTCCTTTTTTTATATTTTCCCTACTTTCATCATCAAATTTTTTAAACAAGGCATGTGTAGACGCAATATCGTACTGGCAATCCAATAATTCATTCAAATTTTCTAATTTACTTCCACCTTTATATATTGGCTGCTTAAATTCTCTGTTAGTATTATTCATTATTCTTGTCACTTCACTTAAAAATGGTGTAATATATAATACATTCTCAAATTCATTTTCATTAACATGTTGCATGCTCCAACTGGTTTTACCTGTCCCCATAGGATTATCAATTACTGTAATTTTGCTAATAATGCATTCCTCCGTTTCTTTTTGTAATTTTTACTTATACGCTTTTGTTTGTGCCTTTAAATGATTCAGCCTATAAAAAACTCTGTTCATCAATGTTGCATCATATTTATTCTGTTTTACCATTTTCGGTTCTTCAAATTTCTTTACAATACATACATTCCCACAAGTTGTCAGATAAGAAACATTAGACACTTTCATATATTCCGTCTTAAATTCATTCAGCATTTCTAACGTCAATTTACCATTTAATGTAAACTGAAAATATGCACATCTGAAATCTTCAGTTGTAGGGTATATTCTCTGTAAACATTTAATCTGGTATGTAGAATCATTTACTTAATATGGAATGCTATTTTTTCCAAAACAGAACAATCCATAACTTATAGAATCACTCATAATAAATCTTCTCCTTTAAAGGGCGTGAAGACGATATTTAAATAATAACACCGCCTTATTGTTTATAGTTGCAATATCTGTTTCTACATTTAAATCTCATTAAATCAACAATTTTCTTGTCTGCTTTATTCGTATAACTCATTCTTCCTTCAAATCACTCTACGATTACACATGGATATACCAAATTTGTAACATATTTCTGTACTTCTGATTTCTTCATCCTGCTTAAAACTGCTTTACTTAACAGTGTCGGTTTTCTTTTCCATAAAAGCTTTGGGTTCTGTTCCTTAAAAATTTTCTCAATATTCAATTCAAGTGGCAAAGGAAGTTTTACTGGCTCATACACTTTTGAAATACTGTACGGTTTTTCTTTCTTATGTATAAGGTCTTCATCAAAATCATCAAGCGAAAATTCCATCAATTCGTCATCAACAATCGAATTACCCATAACAAGATACCTGCCATCTTCATAACCTATTTCCACTATCATGTACTCCTTAATATCACTCTTTTTCATTACTTCATTCCTCCTCAATTTTCAACAACGCATCCTTTACCATTTCATCCGTTACATCATCACCCTTGCGGAAATAAGCCGTAATAACAATATCAACTCCTCCATCCAGGCGGCCTGCTTCAACTTCATAAATTCCAGTTTTGCAATTTTTCTGAAAATACCAGCCAATAGAATCAGTAAAAATACCAGATTCACAGAAATAATAAAACGATTCCAGGAATTTTTCATTTGTAATTTCTTCTGTTTTTCTTGTGGTTTTGTTGTAAACTTCTGCTTTTTCAAGAATTAGCTGATTGTTTTTTATTGCGTTTTTAATTTGCAACGTTGATGACCTTCTTTGCATTGTTTATTTAATCTCCTTTTTTGATTTTTGGTTTTTACTGGCAGATCCTATTAATTGAAACCTGCCAGTAGACACTTACAGTTATCAGTTCTGGTATTCTGATGGTTTTTTGCATCTTAACTGTATTTCGCCCAATATCCCATATGCTTCCTGCAAAGCCGCTTTTGCGCTTACTGCGATATGGTAATTTCAATATCTGACATACACATGCTTTCATCCATCTGCAAAAAATATTTCACGTCTTCTATTGCCAGGATTTCTTCTTCCTGCTCTCGATACGCAAAATCCACTGCATCCGTATAATCAAATGATATTTTCACATCCGCTTCTGGTTTTTCTATTATGATTTCCCCACAAATATCTTCATTTTCATGGTAAACGGATACATTGCATCCAGACAGCGATAAATAGATATTCCCGTACCCTTGGCTTCTTACATCAAATTTCACTCCTTTTGACGCTAATTCCTCAAGTTCTAATCCGAATTCTTTCATTGACAGCCCGATTAATGTTCCCATAACTAATTCCTCCATTTTTAATTTATTTTATTTGCTTCTACACGCAACGAATTTTCGCCGTGTAATATATACTTCTGCATTTATCCTTTTTCTGTCCCATGAAAAAACGCATTTTTATTTTTCAAATGCAGAAATAATAAGTTTATGCTTTTTTATTATCGTAAGAGCTGTATCTTTTGTAATGATTCCAGTTGTCACAAGTTCATCTAATTCTGGAATCATTTCTGTGAGTTTTTTATAATTCTGAAGAGTATCCACAGAAATACCTATTTCTTTTGCTAAATCTGATTCGGTTTTTGGAGTTACGAAATTATTTCGTGACTCCTCATATTGGTTATTTCCTTTTGAAATTCCATAGATTTGCTCAAGTTCTTTAATTCTTTTTTCCTATTTGTTTATCAGAACCAACTTTTTAAGGTGCATTTAATAATCCCTCATAGATTTAAACTATAAGAATCTGGTAATACTTTTCTAATTTGTAAATATTTCTAACTGGAAAATTTGCGGAAACGCTTGAAATGCCACTAATAATGTGTAATAATGCAAGTGAGCGTTTCTGCTCGTTCAAATCCTAGTCCTTTTTGGCATTGGATTTGTGTGTGATGGAAGGCCTGTCCATTCAGAGGTGCGGCTAACACCGTTTGTATGACTGGATGGGTCTTTTGTGTTTCACTGATGGTTATTATAGAATATATGTTCTTATTTGTCAATAGTTTTTCGAACTAATGTTTGTTATTTTATTCCAGTTAATTACTTTGGTTATAAAAATAAAAAAACTACCTCTGTACAATTTACTGCACGTTGGTAGTTTATGAGCTGGTGATTATTTAATCTTTCAGACTCCAAGATTTTCTTCACCAGAAACTAATTTAATGAATTCATCAGGCAAAACAGCTTGGACTTTCGATTGCTTATAGTCCTTTATATTCCTGGTCACAATATACTCCATCTGATTTCGGCTTGCACAGCAAGAAATTACCGCATCTTCATAATCTTTCATATCCAGTAATAATGCTTCCCGGCAGTCTTCAGCAGTGGAATCCAGAATATAAAACAATTCAAACAGCTTTGCAATAGCACTTTTTGCCTGCCCAGAATCATGCAGATGTTTCCTTATCAGATAGTAAATATCTGTAGCGGAACCTGCGGTAATATATAAATCCTCTATCTGGTTAGCGGCTAACATGAATATTTCTTCCGCTGCCTCTCTGAATGGCTCCCTGCCTGTTAATGCATCTATTATTACATTCGTATCAACCAATGCTTTCATTATTTATTATCCAGCCTTTCATCTCTTGCAGCATCTATATCAGCATCTTTTGGAAGTATGCCAAACAATGCCTTTGCCGTTTCTGCCCTGTTTTGATGTGGATTCGTTAATTTTGCAACAACCTTTCCATTTTTTGTAATATAAATATCCTCTTGTGCAGAAAGCAACAAGTATTTACCTAAATTCTGTTTTAATTCTGTAGCCGTAATAGACATATCGCCATCTCCTTTCGTGCTATTATTATATAATATTCGTGCGGTTATGTAAATATATTCGTGCGGTTTTTTCTATTTCATTAAGAAATGATTTAACTGTGCCATTTTGGCATAGCTGCATCTTATGTATTTTGCCATGAAATCACTGTTTTATTTTAGGGGCAAATAGCCATGCCTGTAGCGCGATATTTGGCTCAGATACGGGTTAAAATAGCTTTGGTATAGAATTGTGCATTTAGGACATATAAGCCGTATTTGGGTTTATAAACAGCTTATAAGTCTGCTAATTAGGATATGAAAATGCCCTGTATGGATTTATTATGGAGCCTGGATGTATGAATGTGTGTTGGCTGGATGAAAATCGCATACAGGGGAATTTGACTTAGATGTGATTCAAAAGTCTTTGTGATTTCACCTGTATCGAGTAATTCTTTCATTGAATTTGCAAGATTACGTTCTATTGATAAAGCACGAGTTAGATTGGTTTTTGAGGTTCCTAGTTGTTTTGCAATTTCTTCAAGTGTCATACCAGAGTTCCCATTTTGGGAAGTCTGCCCATGTCCACCACCAACTTGTCCATGTTTATACCCACATAACCTTACATATTCAGATATAACTTTTCGTTGTTTTGATTCGCTGTTTCTTGAACGTTGGAAAATTGCCGCAACTTATTATCCATAACAAATTCCGTATTCAAATTTTTTATTCTTCATTATTCTCTCTCCCTAATGCAATTTTATCTAAAAAATTCATTGTTTCTTCATAAGTAAAACCTTCTATTTCAACACCATTAATTTTTATCTTTCCTTTTGATGGGTTTTGTATAATTGTTCTAATAATTTCTCCCAGTTGAATAACAATGTTAGGTGTAATAGCAATCAAAAAAGCTAATAATGTTGTATCGCCATCAAAATTATTATCTTTTAATTCCACTATATTACAGTTAATTCCATTTATCTTATTAATTAATTCATAATCGTCTTCTTGAACTAAAATGATAACATCATTCATATATAATTATCTCCTTTTCTGTTTATTGGATTTTATAAAATCAATCATGTTTTAAGTCCTTCTCGATAACCCCTATTTAATCTATATACTTTTCAGATAAGTCTATACTTGTAGAAAATCTGCATCAGAAGGTACAACTTTTGAAAATGAATTTATCCAAAAATAAAATCAACATAATTATTGTATTCTTCAGTTAAATCATTTTGGAGTAAAATAGCATCAAAACTATTAATATGCTTTTTTGAATATATCTTTCCGTTATAATCATCTGTAAAAACAAAATCTTTAGAAATATTATTTAGATAATAAGCACAATTTATATGTTTATGTAAAATATCATCACTTAAAAGTAACTTACAAAAATCTTTTATAGATGTTAAATAAAAATTTTCATGGATCAATTCTATGGAAGTGCAAATATCTTCTAAAAAAATTTCAAAACCAATATTTTCATCATCTGAATAATTAATAATCGATTCCCATTTTTTCTGCTTTTTTCGTTCTTGATAATCAACTACTAAAGCCGAAAAAATAAGTTGAACTCTTTTAATATTCAATGAACAAATTGTTTTTTCTTTTCCCATAATATAGTTTAATAAATTATTTTGCAAAGAAAATGTTTCCTGTATTAATAAAAATCTAATAATATACGATATCCAAAAAAAATTAAACTTTTCATTATCAATAAGTGCATTTAGCGCAACTATATCACAAACCAATTCTTCCGAATATAAATTCCAATTATCCAAATCAAAGTATAATTCTTTCCAAGACAAAATATTTATTTTCAATTGCTGGTAAAGTTCCGGATACCTGTCATTAATTTTCAACTTTACAAACAAATCAGAAATATGGCAATTCTCTATGTCATTATCATAACTATATTGCTTAGCATACTTTCTCCATTCCTTACTTAAATCTCCATTCTCATATCTTAAACGAATTAAATCAACTAATTTTCTATACTCTTTCATTCCACTTATAGATTTTTTTCTAAATGCAATATTGTAATGTGTTAATTCATGTAAAAAAATAAACAATCCCATATTCTCAGCTTCATATAAAAGGTTTCCAGATATATATTTATCAATAAGGTCATTACAGTTATTTTTGCTCTCATGTATCTCTTCTCTTATTGCCTTTACAAAACATAGATTTTTTATTGCAGCATCGACATATCCTTTTGAGAAACACAAATCTGCCAAATTATAACAATTACAAATCCTTGCTTTTAAAATATTTTTATTAGAGCTATACAAGAAATACGACATACTTATATTTTTATAACCATCTTTATCATAACTATCTGTTCCACTTATAACAGTATCCATATCTCCTTCAATTCGAACCGCTACTTGAGAACCCCATGTACATTCAACAATTTGATGTAAATCTAAAAAAATATAATCCTTTTCATCTGTGGTAAGATATTTTGATTTTCTTTCGACAGTGTTTATAAACACTAGTTGAATATCTTTTGGTACTAATTCATGTGCCGTCTTCAAATTGGAAATTAAATTATATATCCCATCAACAAGAACTTTACAATTTATTGAATGCATACCTTTATTATTCATTTGTAAAATATGATAATTATTCAATATATATCTATAGATATCTTTCACCCTAAAAACCACCTAACATAAAAGTATTAATTAAAATTTTATATATACAATTATTATATTCCATTAAATTTATCGCAAATAATTATTTTTAATATGGTAACTAACTTCTACTATATCACCTGCTCATACATTTGTGAATTTTATTATACCTTTAATATATTTATTTTGCGTTTTATCGACTATTATCGACATTTTTCAACACGATTTATAAAAATTCTTTGATTCTTCTTACTTTCTGATAACTAACCAACTATATATACTTTGTCATTCAAACTATCATCCACCACTCACCGAACATTGTTAAATCTACCTTCCATCCCCCACAATCCCTTATTCCACAACCAATTCCACCCCATTTACCCCAATTATGCAGCAGTACCATACCTTTCCTGAAAACCCCACAATCCTTTATTTTACAGGCAAATGTTCGAATTCCTTATAAATAGCCGACTATCCATTAGTAATAATTATAAATAATAAGTCTAATTAGCCATGCTAATAACCAAGAACCCATTGAAAAATATGACATTCCTGCTGCATACCTGCCAGAAAATAAGCATCCATGCCGAACATGCTTTATAACTGCCATCCCTAATTGAACAAATTCCTGCTGCATCCCACATACCCTACTATTTTACTAGGTTATTATGCCAGAAGTAATATCCAACATACGATATTTCGAACCATATACCGAACTTTTTTCAAAATATAAACTGCTGCATGATTATCCATTCTATCCCTTATACTGCTGCATCTTCTCCAGACAGCCTTGCCAACTAACCTACATTACTTAATAATCAAGAAAATCCCATTTCCAATTGAATCTATTCTATGTTTCAGTTATAATAAGTGTGCGTAATTGAAAAGGAAGCAGGATGTGATTTTCCGATGTATGCCCTCTAGTCTTATGAAAGAGGGTGATGCCCTATGATGAATACCTTAGAAGTGCTTACGCTTATATTGGTAATCTTTGCGGCTCTGTCTTACATAGACAATCATAAAAAGAAATAAGCATCCCTACCCGTCCAAAAGTGAGGATGCTTAAATTCTTGTAATTTTTGCTTTTTACTGAGGGCAAATCGGATCTTGCATCCGGTTCACTTCCTGATTAGATTATACACTAGGGCTGCTTGATTTTCAAGTGGCTCTTTTTCATACAATGTAACTTTTATTTCAATGATCCATCCCTCATTCCAGTTCATCCACTGTGATGCATTTGGTTCCCTTAACCTGCTTTAACGGAACTTCCCTTCTTACGGAACAAATACCCCTCTGAGGCCGTATAGAACGCTTCCCTGAACTGCTGCTTTTCTTCCTCTGAAACCGTCCCCTTCAGCTTCCCCATGCAGTTTTCACACGCCTTTTCTTTCAGGCGGCTGCTTTCCCTTATGTCTTCCTTTGTGAAATTTCCCATCAATATCCTATCCTTTCCACCCTTTCACTTAACCAGCCCTATTTCTTCCAGCAAACAGGCGCAGTCCTTAAACCCCTGCTGGTATGCAATCCTCATGCAGCAGATTCCTTGCGATATGTATGCGCACACTAAACCATCCACCATCTGCATTTCCTCTTCTGAGAACCCATGCCCCTTCACCTGTGCAGAAACCCTTTCTATTTCATTTTGCGTTTCCATGTATGCCACATCCCCTGAAAGGATGCTGTCTAACCTTTCCCCAGTTGCAAGGCCTGTTAAAACATCAAAAATATTGCTGCCATCCATATGCAATCCTCACTTTCCATCCGCTTTCCGGTTTCCCACCTTGCAATCCCCTGCCACATTTGCATCAAGGTATGAAGCCACCAGTTCTGCCACATGGGAATCATCCAATAAAACTTTTACAACCTTTTCCAAATCATAATCTTTTCCGCTGCTCAAACTTAATAATTTCCGTTCCTCCGCAACCTTCCTTAATTCCCATGCTGTTTCCCACCGCAGCGATCCCACCAGGACATTTGCACCATACCATGCAGCTTTTAACAAATCCGCTGTATGCCACAACATTTTTTCCTGCCCCGTCATATGCAATAATTTTGTTTTCGTGTCAAATATTCCATTGTTCCAGTCATTTACAGTTTTTCTTATTGCTTCTTTGTGGGTAAGTACATGGAATTTCCCATTCTGTGACATTGCAAATTCTGTATTATATCGTTCTGTAGATGCTCCACACTCTGTACAAACCACATAATAATTATGTATCTTTTTGAATGATTCCACTGTTTTAATATGCCCTTTTGCAATCCCTCCGCAATAAGGGCATGGTTTTAAACCAATCTTCATGCCGGTTCCTCCGTCCTTCCTAACAAAAATCCATTTTCATTCTTCCCGCTTACGATCCAGCATTGCCGCCAGCAGCCTATGTGCAACCTTCCAGCCAAGGCTTCCACCATATCCCTTCTGCATCTGGTATAGGAATATCTGCGATATTTTCCCCATGAACTCCTCCGGGTATATGTCCTGTTTGATGGAATTGCAGCAGTGGCAAGCACAATATAAGTTGTCCAATCCATTTGTGCCGCCTTTTGATATTGGCATATGGTGCTCAACCTCAAAGGAATCAAAGTCCACGAATTCCCCGCAGAGGTAGCAATGCCCTTCCGTTTTCCTATATACCGCCAGGCGGTCTTTTGCCGAAAATTTTTTCCGCTTGGCTGGCGCCCCCTTCTGTGCATCCGGATCCATTTCCTCAATGTCCATATCCGTATCCATCCAGTAAAACCCGGCGCATTTTACTGGCGTTTTCCGTTTCTGCCTGCCAGCCCTCTCAGCCGTGCGGAAATCCTGTGCTTTCTCCCTATCCTGCACTTTTATCACCGCGCCAGTGCTGCTATGCGCAATATAAGAGTCCCCGTTTGTCAATACAATTGCCATATCTGTCCTCCTCCATGCTATGGGCTGCCCACCGTCCAGACAGCCCACATGCCACAAAATTTTTATCAGGCCATCCCACATAAACAAGCCAGCCTGTATAACGGGTTCCTTGCTAATTTGCGCTTACGCCCCGATTCCGCTTTCCGCTTACGATCCATCCTGTCCATGATGGCAATCTGCACATCCATTTCCACGTATTCCACCATCTGAAGTGGGGTAAGCGCATCATATGGCGTGCTTAATGTTGTGTCTATGATTTGTGTGCCATCCGGCAGATTGATTATCCTGAATCCAAACATATTTCCCATCCTTTCCATTATCGGGAAGACTGCATGTCCATGTAGCCCTCCCATATCCCTATATAGATGCATCCCTTATGCAGCGTCCGTATGCGCGGCATCTGCCCCTTTTATGAACTGCTGCAAATCCTCCTTCATGTAAAGGTAATTCTCCTCCTGGTCGCTGATGTAGCCGTCATTCCTACTGCAATAATCCACAATCCAATCATCCAGATCAATGTCATTTTCAAAGGAATAAGCCACGATCCCTACAAGTGAAAGCCTATTTTCCATTTCCAAAAGTTTTGCGTCACAATTGGATTTTCCCAGCAGGGAATCCAGGACTTCCGCATACTGCCCAATGTCTTCCTTTGTGGCGAAAGGGATTACATTCTCCCGGACGAATCCAAGCGCTTTTTCTAAATCAATTTGCTGCCCTGGCCCCGGCTTCTTGACTCCCAAATATCCGCACATCAGGGTTTCCAGAATATCCAGTTTTTCCACGATTACAGGCCTGTCTTTCAGGGAACGCCCGCTTTCATAGAAGATTTTCCCGTCAACTTCCTTATCGCAAAGACCGTCTTTAAAGGCATGGAGGAAATCTGCAAATCTTTTATCATCCATATTTAATTTTGTAAACCTATGGAACAGCGTAAACAATATGAATGAATCCTTGCTTGTAAACAAGCCATACAAATCTTCCGTGATGATATTTTCCAGCCGTCCAATGCAGCTTTCCAAAGATTCAAACTCCTCCATGGTAGCATTTTCATTGATATACGCACCAATCTGGCTCGATTTTTTCCAATTACCCAGATGGAATGTACACATGACTGTTTCCATTAAAATACGTTCCATTGTGCCGTTTTTCCGCTCCGCCTTTGTATACTTAGCCTCAATAAAAAATCCCTGTTTTAATATATCCCTGATTTTCCGTGCATACTTGTCACAGAATGTAAATGCCCTCTGGCTGACGTTCATCGGCTTATTGAAGTTAAAACGGCGCACAAGCCTTGAAATCTGCTCCATGGTATAATTTTCGTGGATAATGCAGTCAAGCTGGAATTCATTGAATATTTTCTGGAGTTCTTCCGGCATTTGGTTAAAACTCTTCCGCCTGATGTCAAACTCCCGGTCTTCCCAGATAATGTCCCCGCATCCGTCAATTTTTACATTCCCTTCCGCATCCCGCACTTTCGCCCGGTAGGAAATAACTGGTTCTTCCACACTGGTTGAAATCCTGTAATTCCCATGCCTGAACATCATTAGCGCGGTTGACCTCTGAAGCCCATCCACGATCCACGCCTGTGAATTTTTTTCCTGCCCCAAAATAACCGGCGGTATGTATTCGCCGTTCAGGACGGAAACAATCAGCTCATTTGTCATTGCATTATTCCATGCCCCACTCAGACGCTGCACATCCGCATCACTTCTTATGTCCATGTCTTTTAGTTTTTCAAGATACATATTAAGTGTATATGTCTGCCTTTTTACTTTTGCCACCTTCCCTTACCTCCGTCTACAATAATATTTTTATGTTTTCATAAGAACGTATGCCGTCCAGCATATCCGCATACTGCCCTTGTGTGATGTGCAGCATCCTCTGTATTTCTGCTGCTTTGTAACAATACGAAAGCAGTTCCAGCACCTCTTTCTGCCGCCTGGACAGCCTTGCAAGATACCGTTCCAGCTTATAGGCCATTGCATCCACCCCGCCGAAAATATCCGATTCAATGTCATAGCTGCCCGCTACCAGATCCTTCAGCATGTATCCGTCATCATCCCCGACAGGCGCGTCCATCGACAAGGCCATCCTGTCCGCCTTTCGCTTCCCGCGGTTGCGCCGTGTGATCTCGGATTTGATTTTGTTTGACAGGCAGGAATACAGGAACCCATCAAAGGACTGTGCGCCATCATACCTTCCCATTGCGTCCACAAAGACCTCATTTGCAAGGGAATAGAAGTCATCCATGTCCTTGTTTGACAGGCCGCCAAATTTCAGCAGTATCCTATCCACTACCCTGCGCAGCTTCCTTGCGTTGTCGGCGTAATACCCTTCCAGTACCCTGCCCATCGTTTCCCCCATCGTTTCCCCTTTTGCCACTCCTGGCATCCCTTCCATTGCCTGCTGCAACTTAAACACACCCTTCCTTAATTAATGTATGGCCTTGGGGGAACCTAACCCCCCGCCAGCCTGTCAGCTTACCCTCAATACACTGTAATAGCTTACCTTCCTTACTTTCTGGTAACCCTCACTGCCAAGCAGCTTCTTGACTTCTTCCCTGTCCACGGTTTCCCTTTCCTGTGGGGAATAGGTTGCCCTGCACATGTCCCCGATGAACTGGAGGATTTCCTTGCCCTTGCTGTTGGTTGTCAGGCAGTCGTTCAGGTTCTCCATAAGATACTCAATGATATCTGTGTCCAACGCCTTGATGTCGTCTTCCATCTTTTTAAGGCGCATCTGCATCCTTTTCCTTTCTTCCATTTTTTCATTCATTTCTGCTGCTGTGATACACATATTGAATCCTTCCTTTCTTTTTTACGGTTTTTGCATCCCTGCAAGCATCTTCCTGAATGTTGTTCGCCTCTTGGTGGGCACGTCCTCACAGGGATATGGCTTGCAGTTTGCGGGTGCTTTCGGCTTCCCCGGATGCTTTAGTTTATCAGATGTAAGTTGTTTGCTTTGGTTTATCTTATGATAGTATATTACTATATATAGTACGTTATTTCAATAGTAATTATTACTAAACATAGTACGGATTATTTGTTCATTATTTCTAAAGATAGTACGAATTTTGCCATTGACTTTTTTACCATTTCTTACTATAATTAGTAATAAGAAATTACTATATTTAGAAAGAAGGAAACTTATGCCAAATAAAACTGCCGAGCCTGTATGCATTAGTTTTGAAAAACTGGGGAAACTTTTAAATGATAAAGGCAAAAAATGGCAATACCTGCGTGATTCTGGAATCAGCCCTGGCATTGTTGCAAAAATGAAAGACAAGTCAGGGCATACCGACACAAGAACCATCCAGAAGGTGTGCGCTTTACTCAACTGCCAGCCAGGCGACATCATGGAATACATACCAGACGCGCCAGACAGCCCAGACAGCCAATAAATGCCGCATCCCAAGGCCTTGCACAATCACAAGTGCAGGGCTTCCTTTCTTTCTAAATACCGCTTTGTGTTATGTATTAGGTTCTCAAGGTACTGTTTGGGTTGTGTTGCTATCCCGACTACCCTTGTTTTGGGTAGTTTCGTCTTAATTTTCAAAGACTCTTCAGGGGATTTATTCAGCTAATTCATAGAATACATAAGTACAATCGTTAACGTATATCATCATGTTTAATATGTTTTCGTTGTCGCTGTATTCAGTGCTGCATCCTGTTTTGGCTCTACTTACGTTTGTATGTTCGTAGATATCTTTTGCTATTTTGTAGATCTGATTTGTTGTGATATTGTCTCGTTTGCACATTTCAAACATTTTTCTGTAGTCTTCTGTATTGCCCGCTGTGTACCAATTGTTGTTGATACAAATATTTCTAATTTTGTCGGAATCAATTCTTTTAGTCTCTTTAATTTTCATGCTGTGTACCTATTCTTTCATTGTCTTATATGGTTTATATCCCGACCGCCGTTTGTGGCGGTTTCGCCGGCTCTCACCGTTGCTCATCAGGGGATTCATTCTGTGCAGGGGTTACTCCCCCTTATCTGTTTATTATTTCATCAAGGCTTTTTGCGCCGTTTAAATATATGTCAATCTTCTTTTTCATCCCTGCAAGCGTTGTGTCTGAATCGTAGTAGATTTCGTCCTCAAGGCCGTATGCAGAGTAGACTATGCTTTCTTTCCTGATTGTGCCGTCCTTTTTGGTTTCGTATGATTTTTCAATTTCAAATCCTTTGTACGGTTTCAGTGTCCTAACTTCCATGGTGGTTACCTTCCTTCCGTGTTGTGTGTTTGTGTTGCTCTGTTTGATTTGTTGAGTTTATTATATACTGTACCCAGTATATTGTCTATTGACATTTTACACAAATGTACCCAGTATATTTTGTACATTTTTATACTGGGTACAGTATTGACATTTTTAAAGTTTTCTGCTATTATAAATTATCAATAATCAAATAATAAAAGAAGGGATAATATATGGCATATAGTGAAGCACAAAAAAAAGCTGTTAAAAAATACAATACAAAATCTTATGATGAAATTAAACTTAGAGTAAAAAAAGGAAATAAAGACATTATACAAAAACACGCTGAATCAAGAAACGAAACAGTAAATGGTATGTTAAACAGATTGTTAGAAAATGAAATCCCAGAAATAAAAGAGTAGGCTACTGCTATATAGAAATGTATAGCGGTAATTTTTTTGATTCAAATATACTGTGCCCAGTATAAATATTGCACAAAATATATTACTTACTTTCGTATAAAATGTCTATTGAAATTATACTGTACCCAGTATATAATAGTCTTAACAAATCAAACAACACCAAAGCAAAAGCACCTTGGCAATTCAATAGGCTTTACACTCCCCACTAAATCCGTTATAATGGCTGTAGGAAGAAAAACTGTACCAACCAAAAAGGCGGTGATGATATGGAGGTAATGGAAATGACTGATAAAGAGTTAATCACAATTACGATTGACAGATATGCGGAATTGCAACAAATCAAAAAAGCAAACGGCAATCACGAAAATGAAATACTTGATTATTCAATCAAGTTAGCAGTTGCAAAGCTATCATCTATGGGAGTAAATGTAGAAGATATAACGCTTTAACAACACACAACTGAATAACCGCAGACAAGGAGTGTAAGGCCTATTGGGTTGCCAATGGCTTTGCACTTTTTTGTTTAGGAGGTTATGAGGCATGAGTAAATCAGTATACGAAATGGTGACAGACAGGATTATTGAACAGTTAGAAAATGGTGTGATACCATGGCAGAAACCTTGGACTGGAATCAGGAGTGGCGCATACAACCGGATCAGCAAGAAAAGCTATTCACTGCTGAACCAGATGCTTTTGAAGCATGATGGAGAATATGCGACTTTCAAACAGTGGCAGGATTTAGGCGGACATGTCCGCAAAGGTGAGAAATCAGAGATAGTCGTGTTCTGGAAGATTCAGCCTATTGAGGAAGTAAAGGAAGACGGCACAAAGGAAGTGAAGCATATACCATTACTGAGATACTTCAATGTGTTTCATATCTCACAGGTGGATGGTGTGGAGCCTTTACCAAAGGATGGATTAAAGGATATTGAACCGATAGAAAAAGCTGAAAATATATTGCATGATTATTGGTCGAGAGAAGATATAACGGTTGAGCATATGGCTAGTGACAGAGCTTACTATTCACCGAGCCGTGACCTGGTTCATTTACCATTATTTGAACAATTCAAGAACGCCAATGAATATTACAGTACCGCTTTTCATGAATCAGTACACAGCACCATGAAAGAAAGCCGTTGTAATCGCGCTGAGGAAAGGGAAGGCAAACTTGTAGCCTTTGGCAGTAATGAATATTCAAAAGAAGAATTAGTTGCTGAAATCGGAAGCGCAAACCTAATGAACATCATAGGCATTGAATCACAGAAGAGCTTCCGCAACAATGCCGCATACATTCAGAATTGGTTATCTGTATTAAAAAATGATGTGAAATTCATTGTGTCTGCATCAAGCAAGGCAGAAAAGGCAGTCAAGTATATACTAAAACAAGCATAACCACAAGCATACACGGGTGTAACCACTGGATGGCCGCACCCTAGCCATAAAAGGGAAGGAAGGTACAGGGTTATGAGGATTAACGGCGCAAGGCAATTTCGGGGCAATGATGGGAAAAGCTACTTGGTGATGAACGCGCCAGCCGCTGACAGGCATAAGGGGAAATATATTTTGGGCGTCAAAGTAAACGGCACATACAGGCTGTGCCGTGACATGCTCTATAACCTGCTGCATTTTGACACGGTAAAGGATGCGCAGAGGGAAGTTCTATACAGCGCGGACTTTATCAGGGTTATGTAGGGCATATGGGTAAGCTGCAAAGAATGGATGGGATGGGATTGGTTGGATGATGCTTGGAAAAAGGATACAGGGAAACTTGCGGTTCATATAGTGCATATGGCAGTAAAGAATAAGGCTATGGGATTTGGTTCTCATAGCTTTTTTTCATGCAGGTTTTGGGCAGTATCTGTAGTTCATATAGGTGCATATATGTGGGCTTATTTCGCGTTTTAAGGGGTAAATTCGGTCTTTAGCTGTGTTGGTGTAAGTTGGTTAGGGTATGTATGAAAAGTGGCTATTTGGGCTGATAATTGCGTTGTACGGTACAGGATATTGGTATGTGGGGCTGTGCAGGGTATGGATGGAGGGTGCATGGTGGGAAAGGTACTAGGGTAGGTTTACATAATATTTCGGAAACTTTAGTGTGGGAAAGGGGTCATCTGTCCATTTCACATGTCACCTTAATTTTTTAGCATCGAACGAACAGACCAAACTTCTATTAAAAACAATCAGCCAAACCACTCAAACCCATTTAGGTCTGCTACTGAAGACCCAAATGCAATTCTTTTCTTCATTTGGGTCTGCTACAGAGGTCATTTTGTGTAAGTCAATATCTAAATAGACTCATATTATCAAGAGAAGATATATTCGTGATTGTTTGCTAACGCAAAAATCACTCCATAAATAATTTAATTATTGTTTATGGTAGCGGTTACTGAATATCATCTTCCGACCAAGGGGTTAGGTTTCAATTCCAGTATATAATTTGCTCTATATGAAGGTGTACCCTATATAAAATATGTCCTTATTTTGCCAGTAATCTAATATACATCAAAGAATTTCAGACACAACATAATTACCTTAGCAATTTATCAATTATTACCATTCCGTCTACAATTTAAAGATACACCATTGATTAGGATGCAAGACAGGTATCTATGCAAGGGTAGGGGGGTATGTAAAAATCCGAAAATATAAAATCCCCTATATACGGTATACCCCCTCTAAAATACAGCCTCTTAATATCATCCGTAATTAAAGATACACGTTAGATTTTCATTCATAATATTATTACACTACCAATTTACCGCTAACAACCATCCTATCCTAAGATCTAAGATCTAATATATACCATTAAATTTAGAGCTATAATGGCATTTCCCAGTGATAGGATGATACCCAGTGGAGGGGGTAGGTTTCCGTTTGAAAATATAACCTTCCACATATCCCCTATACCCCATATATAATTTGACTATATTTCATACTTATTGAAGATTTTTGGCATCAAATTCATACGGTTCTACTTACCACTAATTTGCTACCCTATAAGTTTTCATTGAAAATTTAGCTTATTTTTGAACAATTAATATAACGATATTGATTGTTATATACATAATACCATTTATTCTAAAATAGCAAAAATAGGCATACCAACTTCCAATGATATGCCCATTAAGTTATTTTTACAAAATAAATACACTACATAGTTGTGAGAAAATTCGCCACTACACTTGCTAAAACTCCTTGTGAAAAATCACTCACATGTTTTAATACGCAATTAATAAAATTCTCTTTTTTCCACTGCTTTCTTTTTAATATTTCTTGAATTCGTAAATACTCGTCAGAATCCTTATCCATTTGTAACACTCTTTTACCTAACTCTTCCAGTACTGAATCTATTTGTAAATTATCTAATATTGCAGCTTGTCCGCTTAATTCTAAATTCTCTAACCTTAAACTTACTTCCCCATCCCCCCTAATTGAAGCATCATTCAAAAGCCTAACATTGTCACCTATTTTCATACCGCTTAAATTAATTTCTATCCCCATACAGCCTCCTTATAACATATTTAAATCGTTTAATACCTTTGCATTTCCTGAAATTGTATTTCCTTTTATGTTAATAGTTATATTTTGTTTTCCAATATCCCCCTCAATAATTATTAGCTCTAAAACTTGCAATACTTTATCAAGAAAACTTTTATTACTAATAACAAATTGTAAATTACTCCCTGAGTTCATAACAATACTTAAAATGGTATTTAACTTACGTTTATTGTTAATATAGTACCAACCGTAAATCCATGCCCCACCAAGCACCAATAGTAGAACGCCAAAAAATAGTTCCTGCTTTAGTCCTACTATACCCACAAAAATTAATAAAACAGAAAGCATCGGAAATGCAAGCTGATCCAATGGTGCTGTAGAAACACTAGAAACATTCGAAAGCTGTATCATCATTCCATCCCAACTCATAATATTTCCTTTAACCTTAAGTTCAGGAGTTTCAATACTCTTTTCCTTTTTCAAATTCATGTATAAACCCTCCCTATATTGTCAAGTGATTTTCCTTAAAAAATCAAGGAATTTATAGTTACATATCTCAGATGAATGAGCCAAGGAGATGGACATTTCTCTGTATCTGGTACGAAAATAGAGGGTGAAGGGTACACGAAGTAGAACGTCTTTGTTTTCGCTCTACATGGCCTTATGTATACCCATCCTTCTATGGCAGCGTACCTCCCGTGTCTACCAGGATCACCCTGCATCTCTGCCGGGGTCCTAACTTCCTTCGTCCCGCCTGTCCATAACCAGGGTGCCAGCTCAGCTCCTAACCAGGGTCATGCCCTATGGAAAATATTCCTGCCGGCTACCGGCTCATTCTTTGTATAAGTCTTACTGACCTGTCCCGTATGCTTCCCTCACCGGCACCTTTCGGTGGACGTTTTCCCGGATCGTTCCCCATACTTTCCAGCTTTCCTGCCACAGCTGGATTCAACCCTCAATCAAAATTTTTGGAAGTCCAACCCAACTATGACAGGGCATTGCCTGCTTGTGGTTTATGTCCGTTTATTACGCTGCCTGGATCTGTGGCCTCCTGATGTCGCCCATCAGTTTTCCGGCATCATAGTCTACACCTTTTGTCAGTATCGTGTAGAATATCCTCAGGACCTTACACGCTACCGCTACGACAGACTGCATCTTCTTTAATGGGTTTTCTTTACGTGTCCGGTAATACCCATGTATTGCCCTGAACTCCGCATTCTTCCCAATCAAGGATATCGCTGCTTCATACAGCACATACCTCAGGCGTTTCCTTCCCCTGTAACTGATCCGGCTTTCGCCGTTATGCTTCCCGGAATCATTCGCCACAACCGCATATCCCGCCAGCTTCTGTAACTGCTTTGGGTTGTCAAAACGTCCAATGTCTCCCGCCTCCGCAATGAATCCGCTGACTGTTGCCAGGCCGATCCCCTTAATCCCTATCAGTTTATCAACATATGGGATTTCTTTCAGCTTTTCCTCTATTTTCAGGAGAAGCCCCTCCAGCCTTGAGGTATATACATCCATGTCAGCCAGAAGGTTTTTCAGTTCCATACGGGCGGCTTCCGGCGCTTCCGTACTTCCTACGCTATGCTCCGCAGCTGTTACCAGGGTCTTTGCCCTCTTCATCCCAGCGCCTCTCAGCTTTGCGTCCCTCCATATCCGGTCCACACCTTCCACCCCCAGTTTTCTGATGTCCTCCGGCAGCGGCGCCTCCTTCAGCACCATCCTCCCGCTCACCGCCTTCAAATCCCCATAAACGTCTTTATATTCAGGGAAGTAGATGGCGAACCATCTGGCCAGGCGGTTCCTGATCCTCGTGAGCTCCTCCTGCGTCTGGAAGCGCAGGTTTGACAGGCTCCTGATCTCTGCATAGATACCGGTTGGTATGTAAGGGTACGAGAACCGTCCCTCGTTGACAAGCGCAGCGATCGTCTTTGGGTCTTTACGGTCATTTTTGTTGGGGTTGTTGTCATCCAGTTCTTTTGATTTTTTCACGTGGTGGGGATTCACATGCACAGGCCTCATCCCGCTGTCCTGCAGGAATTTCCCCAGGGCAAACCAGTAATGCCCTGTCGGCTCCATGCCCGGTATTACGGCAGTTTTGCCGTATTTCTCCGCTATGTCCCCCATCCATGCTTTGAATGTCTGGAATCCGGCCTCTGTGTTGCTGAACTCCAGCGGTTTCTTTGTATACTCGTAGTTGCGCCAGTCAAATGCCCGGGCATAGTGGGTTTCACTTCCCACATCAATTCCAACAATCAGAGTTTTTTCAGTTATGGATGCAATTTTTGCGTTCTGTGTGTTATAATTCATCTTGGATACCTCTCTGTTCAATAAGATTTTTACTAACCCGCTAAGCCAGTAATCTTATTTTACTCTGAGGTATCTTTTTATCAACCACCCTTCTTGGAATTCCCTATATTTGAATTATACAGGAAGCTCCTTAGTAATTAATTTTTAATAAATTATACAATAATCTACCTCTTTCGACAATATGCCATAATCATAACTGGTATGATTAAAAACATATTAGGAAAATTATTTGCATTTAGAGAAAAATCATGGATGAATTACTACAATCTGCATTAAATAAAAAGCAACAATTATATCTTAGTAATTTCTTAAACCAATATGGTATATCTGGTTTAGAACAAGCTCTACAATTTTTCATAGATATGCAACAGGAATATGTATGCAAAACAAAAATATCTATATCTAAAATAAAAATTAACGATATTTATTATTTAAAAATACAAAAGCACAATATTTCAATTTATACAAAACATGACGAATATTATAAATATGGGACATTAAACAACGAGTTAAAACAATTATCTGCTTATAATTTTGTCAAATGCAATCAAAGCTGCTTAGTTTCAATAGGAAAAATCAAAACAATTAAACATAACGAGATTACTCTCATCAATAACACTAAACTACATATGAGCAGAAATTGTGCTCCAAAAATCTTAGCAGCATTTAGCAGCTCTAATAATATACCTTAAAACCGCAAAAAAATAAGGCACACCAGATTTTTACATCCGATATACCTTAAAATATAACATTCTCGATTTCTGTCAATGTAACTGCTAAGGACTTACATCCTTCTGATTTCGCATCATATGTATTCAAGTACTCGTCACAGTCTACAAACTTATTATTTCTATAAAGCCTCTCCCCTTCGTCATTCGCGCGCAAAAATACCATCTGAAACCCTATCGTGTTCATTGACATATAATACAATTCTTCAAGAAACAGCTTAAAGAAAATGCTTGAATAATGCTGCAAATTTTCAGAATCCCAAGTATATGCCACCTGCTTTTTCAATTTCCTGCTGATGGCAAACATTTTTATTTCTACACAAGGGATTGATAATAATATTTTCCCTTCATTATCCATCGGCTTTGTATGGTACTTATTTGCATCGTCATAATAATATAGGCTGTATGCTTTTATTGTGGCATACGCATAAATACGTTTCCTGTCTTCTGTCACCAAAACATAAGTTACGCCATTCCCATTTGCCGCGTCTTTCTTTGCCTGGTAATGCAAGTACTCCGTCATGTCTGCATTCCCACAATCAAACTGCCCTATGACTTCATCCGTAACTTTTGATTGTTCAAGCTCTATATACTTAAATTCTGCGCCATTCATTAATTTTCTCTGTCCATCAACCCATTAATTATATCAATAGTTTCTTGGCTTATATTATTTCTAAGGCGCATACATTCTTCCCAGAATTCTTCAGTCGGCCGACTGTCATTAACTTTCTTGAAAAATTCTTTCTCTTTTCCATATGAGATAATACAGCCCGGATTACATCTTTGCGCTAATGCCATAAAATCGACCTCCTTACTTTCTTTTTTGCTTTCTTTTCCCATATTATATCACCTCAGCCACCTAAATACAATAGCTGATCATACAATACTTCCCATTTTTATAAACAAAGTCCACCATATGCCCAGCCAAAAATCAACCGTTTTTATTACATATTATGCTGCATTACCGTACATTTATCCATCATTCCGCATATAGCCCCGCTCCAAGCTATAACAGTGCACCATATGCTTTCCTTGGCACTTTACCCTTATATTTATCAGCCATAACCAATATGCCAGCCTGTCCATGACTTTTATATCCTGCACCACTCAGTCATCAATTGCAACCTCCCAACCCACCATTGCCTTATATACCTTATCTGGTATCTCATCCCTATACTGTTCAGCTATATCCCTGATAAAATCCTCTTTATATTCCTTATATCTTGCAAAAGCAGAATCCACAGCATCAAAAGTCCCAAGTTTGATCTGTTCACCCATAAATGACATTTCAGCACGGTATTTACCTTTATTTTTATCAAAATGAACACCCAAAGGCAGCCCACCTCTATTTTTCTTACCATTCAAGAATAAAGTATTAATAGCATGTGGCACAAAGCAACATGTTTCAGGACTATAAACTTTATTTCCCTTGAAAAGAATATCCTTATCCAAATCCAATGACATACCAGCTATTTTATCCTTATCATACCACACCTTAAAATTGCTATAATTCAGCCATTCCTCGCATACAGTACATCCCTTGTACTGCGGCTGTCTTTCATGGAATTTTGCATTATAACAACGGTTTATCATATCATGCCATTTTAAATAGGATTCTGATTTACAGTCTACATTTTCACTGCCACGGTATCCAATACCGCACATAACAGGCTCCATGCATCTCCTGCTCCAGTCATCAGGTTTATACTTTATATCATTCATTACCTGTAATATGAATTTTTCAGAATCATCACCTGTACTATTGAAATGGTTTTTAACAATCCTGTATTGCTCCTGATTCAACGGATACAAATTTCTGTAATAATGATCCTGCTTATCAAATCCGCTGTGCCATATATAAACATTATTCGCTTTATCAGGATTCACAATAAATTCTTCTACTACTGCTTTTGCCGCATACAGATGAACACCCTTATATGTCCATTTGCCACCAAAGAATACATTCTTCCTTAACGAATAGAATAAAGCTCCATATTTATCATAGCTTCCCTGCAACAGATTATATTTACCGCATGAATATCTAATCACCCTACCATAATTTGATAACCAGGCGTTCTTATAATCCATCAGCTTTACAAAGATTTCATCTGTCCCTAATGGAATAAACTTAAATTTAGAAATATCAAGCACCCTTTCATGCTTAATATCTTTGTAGTGCCTCTGGATCAGCATTTCCAGATTATCCGAAAACTCAATCTTATTCTTTTCTTCTAAATATTCACGCTGATATTGATATTCACACTCTTTACACTGATTTAAGTAATAAGGATTATGAAACTGCCCTTTTACCAGCCTAAATTTTGCTATAGGCAGGATTCTGCCACATTTCTTGCATATTTTTGTTGTTTCAATTTCTGATACTCTTGTATTGCTCATTTTCTTTAGATACTTCCTTTCGATATGATAATAGACAGCATTCGTTTATAAGCGAACGCCAAAAGAGAATCCCGATTGGGACTCTCCGACATAATCCAATATTCAGTTGTATGTTTTCGCCAAAACTAGCGATTTCTCAATTCTGCGAAACTGTAATATAGCGGCACCAAAACGGGAGACGCTGACTTCCCTCCACTTGTTGGGGGAAATAATAGAGATATTTTCTAAGCCGTTTGTATCGGCTTAGGATTAGTCCACGATAGACTAATTCATATGATTGCAGTTGTACCACCGTGGGGCAACTTTTTCACAATTCTGTGAAAAACTCATCCCCTATAGGTGTTGGGTTTAAAACCGATGCTGGCGGTGAAGCCCATTTGGCCTAATCGCTGTAAACTCAAACGGTATAAGCGTTACAATCACTGTAGAAGGTGAACGGAATTTATTTTACCAAACATTTTAAACCGTTTGCTTATCAGATTTCAGATATGCATACTATGCACTTTCGGATGTCCAGAATTAGGACATACCCATTTGGGCTTATCCTTTGGCAGTAAAACATTTACCATCAGCCAGCACAACGCAGGTTCCAATATATAAAACTCAATAACGAATCGTTACCCACCTAGCAGAACAAATCGTTCAGGCAGTTTATATATTCAATCCTACATAATGTTGGATCCAAACTTTCATACTGCAAATTTCTAAACATGCACAATGAGGGACTAGAAATCAAAATCAGCCATGGGAATATTCCCTTCTCCTCTTTCGACCACTTATATGCGAATAGATTAAATCTACCACATTGCTTTTAGAGCAAGATGGTTCAAAACCTGATAACAACCGTACCTACAGGTACACACCAGTTCCCCGCAAGGAACCATCGTCCCACGGGTCTATGGTATATGGTGAAACACCACCCACCTATAATAATCCAAATATGCAGCAGTCGTTGTGTCATAGTGTCACAACCATTCCCAATCTTGTGATTCGTTGTCCACAGCGGACAACACTATCCACTTTTACGGAATCTGTTTGAACCGAAATCGTAAGTTGAACTTAGCGAATGCCCATTATAGGAATACGGTCAAGAGGTCATTTTGACCTTCTGATTCAAACGACAAATTTTATCGCTTGATTTTTAAGACAGCAAATTGCATCTTTTGATTTTATAAGTTTCATGAGAATTTTGACGAATCAAGTCTTATGCCAAATGAAAAAGTTTTTAATTTGGCACTTTTATATTGAAGGTAACTGCCAGTGACCTTGATTCGTCCAATCGGACTAATCGTTGGATAACCATATATTCCAAAAGACACACTTATACTATGCAATAATGGTATCGGTATTTCACCGTCCCCTTTAACCAGTTCCGTCAATTCTGTCGGAGCCGTACTTTTCGGTACATGTTGGATGCTGAGTTTTACAGTGTCCCTTGAAAGCCAGTGTCCCAATAGGGGGTGTCATTTTTAGGCACTCCCCCCTTGTAAGCATCGCCAAATTTGGCTCACCTAAAGTATTTTGATAGGGCAGTACAAAATTTTGTACCCCCTGTCTGCATAACAATTTTCCAATATAAATCATCTATGCCTACAAACCCTGAATTATTCCCAGTAACGCGAAATGTCCCATGGCCAATTTTTCGACCATGAGATTCATTATCTACTTCTATATAATCAGGTTCATTGTAATCACCTGTTTGGGACTCCACTCCAATTGGAGTGGACACCACTTTATAAAGTTCATCCTGCCCCACACAATTCGTATTTGTTAGGGCAGGTTCATTTGAACCTCGCCCTCTGTAGGCATGTCCAGTATTTCTTCTATAGGAAAATCATGCTCCATTGAAACAGGTTCGCCCCAATTATCAGATTTGTCAGTAAACTTATTTGTCTCACCAAAAATCTGTTCAATATCCGATGCATCATCATTATCTGCAAGTAATAGTATATCCTCGTCAATTTCATCATAGTACTGTTGAAATAATGCTTTTTCAATCGCCTGTAAATCAGATTGTATTATTGGCTTTCTATAACTTTTCATCAGTGATTTTCTTACTTTAGTTCTGATTCTGTTTGTTATATCTAATGCAAGACAATCTTGATCACTTTCTTCAAGTTCCATATCCGTAATGGATATTCCACGATAATATGAAATCAACTGGCGTTCAGAACTTATAGAACTGTAATCCGGATGAAATGTTGGATGTTGATAAGATAATTCATTATTTAGTTTGTTTAAAACCTCATCATTGTCATTTAAAGCGAATAGGCAAAACTCTTTAAATTCATTGGTAAGTTTCTCTTTTGAAAAAATTATTTTTAATAATTGTCTGCCTTTCATCTTTTTACTCAGATTATATTCTTCATTCATATCATTACACACAACGGTTTCAATATCTTCCACAACATTATTTAAACAATCTGTAATTACATAACCTCTTGTTCGTTCCCCCAACTGATAGATAAATTTATACTCGTCATGGTATGTAATCTTACCTTTCTTTTCCAAGTAAGCCAGCGATTTCAGAAACATATTTTTCAGTTCTGATTTTGCAGCCGAAACATATTCACAGAATAACTTGCCATCAGAAATATTGCATTTTTCACATACAGCATCTATCTCATCAGGATGATAAACTGCATTGCAGATTCCCTTATGCATCAGCTCCAATTTCTCACAATACCAATCTGTGAATGAATACCAGTTATCATCAAGATCAAACTTTGCTTGTAGATACCAGATCATTGATTGGATATTCTTTCGGTTATTACCTGCACTGTTTTCTTTTGACGGTTCTACCAGATCACGGATTTTTCTAGTAAATATATATGATTTTTTTGGTTTATGTGTTTTCCTATTCTCTGGATGGTAATATTCGTAAGCATCTTCAATTTCCCTAAGCTGTGCTTTTTTTGAATTACCTGCCTTTTGTTCCCATCCAACTATCTCACAAATTTGCGGATATGTGTATTCCTTGTTTATCTCTAACTCTGTCATCTATAACCTTTCTTTTATTCATTTGCATATCTATCATTTGTCTCATAGTATGGCTGTACTTCTTCATAATCGAATACCCAATAATATTTCCTTTGTTTTGAATTAAATCCTGTCTCCAAGCATCTATATCCCCTTTGGATAAATTCATTTGCCTGAATGACTGAATAGATATATTTCTTTCCTTTTTGTGTATACATCATTTTCTCCTTTTTGATTTTTTGTACATTATGTATTACATATTGAGTTTTTCGCTACGCTCAAAAATGTCTGATTTTTGTATACAATTTGTAACCCTTTCCAAATTTGAACATCAGGATACACATATAAGATATTTACTTTATATGTACTTCTTGATGTTCAAAAATGGAAATCGAAACACAAAACCGACAAAATTTCACCGCTTGCGGGGAAATCTCTATATGTAATCTTCAATGTTCATTCTTTTAGTCTTTCCAATAATCCTTCTTCATTTCTGAAAATAAAAATACTCCGCTTGTGATCATCATCTGTTTTACCAGGTTTGATATCAGTAATAACAAATCCCTCTTTGAGTAGCTGCCTTGCTTTCTGAGCCGTAAATACTGTTACAAAATCCTTCATTATAAATATTCTCCTTTTTGATTCTATTTCTTCTGTTGGTGTGCAATTTCTCATTTGCTGTTACATAAATAATTTCTTCATCTGATATATACTTTTCTGCTGTGAATATTTTTCACATCCGAAATCATATCCATATATTCTCTTTTGATTTACTGATAGATAAAAATATACTAAATCGAATTTTTGCTCAAGTAACTTTACTCACAACCAAAAGGTTGTCTCCTGTAAACCTGTTAAAAGTTTTAACATCCTTATCATTCCTATCAAATTTTAGTAGTTTATCTGTAAGGTATGCTGAACTTCGACACCCCTATATACTTCTAGAAATACACTCCCAAAAACCCAACAAAATTTTTCATGCTTAACTTGTTTAGCCCTCAAATCAAAATGTTGGATTTTTGCATGGTAAATAGGACTGCTAATAATTAGAAGTCCATAAATATTACTTCTCTTTTTAAAAGGACTGAACATTACATTCAGCCCTTTGTATCACATTCACTAATGGGACTTACAACTTTTATGTCCCTTACATTTATTTTTCAATATTCAATTTTCATCATCATTTATTGGAATCTCGTTGCGGAAAATTCCGCTATGAAATAGTTGATAGTTATTAACTCAAACTTCGCACATAGATTTTAGCTATGCACCTTGAAAATTCAATATCTGGCAGTATTCAGTTGCCAATGTTCAGTCAATTATGCCACTTGCAGCTTCGATTTTAAAAGTGCAGGTATTGCATCCATAAATGCTTTTACAAGCTCGTCGATTTTTTCATCAGATATATCTATCTGATCCACAAGCAGAGTTCTGAACATTTGAAGCAGTATTTGAAAAGCCTGTATCCATGTGATATCAGACATCTCATCAGAAAAGTATAAAAACAGTTCCCCCATAGAACGGGTATCATTAGATTCCCGGTTCTCCAGGGAAAGCATCATATATCTTGTAAAAACGATTGCTGTATGGGCAGTCATTGCATCATAAGATAGGGATCTGCATTCTTTACTTAGATTAAGATAGCTCTTGCAGACTTTGAAGAATACTTCAATATCCCAGCGTTTTCCATAAATGCGGATAATCTCTTCTTCACTCAGACTCACGTCTGTGGAAATGAGACAAAGATATTCCTTTCTCTTGTTTTTGTTACGGATATAGACCACTTTGGCAGGGATGGTTTTTCCTTCCTTTACAACATCCACCATGACGGAAAGCAGATACCGGGAACGTCCACGCCGTTTCCTGTTTTTCTTGTAAATAGTTGTCAGCGGCATATCTTCGCTGTTATACCGGAAGAACATTTTAGGTGTTTTCTTTACCATTGCAATTACATCATATCCGATTTCTTTGACAGCATGAAGAGAGCTTGGGGAAGAGAACCAGCTGTCAAACAGAACGTATTTAGCCGGAATACCAGCCTTTTTAGCAGATTTTAAAAGCTCCAGCATGGCGATCGTTCCTTTCTTGACAGCAAGCATACGGCGCTTATATCCAACCGTTCTTTTATCCGTTTCCTTTGCTTCATTGATTCTGTTCTTTTTATTTTCGGTGGAGAGAAGGACACTGTTGGCCGGGAGAAAAGTGCTTCCATCTGACCAGCCTAATGTAAGCATGCGAAAACCAAATTTATAACAATGTTTTGCATGGTCATATACCTTTGCAAGAAGTTCCGCTTTTTTGGAACGGTTACGTTCAAACATGGAATCGTCAATGATCAGTACGTTGACACGGTCTGCCGAATCAAGTGGAGCAATGGCATCCCTGATGATTCGGCTGGATAAAACCGTTGTGAACCGAACCCAGTTGATCTGGAGCATTTTCATAAAACGATAAACCGTATCTTTTGCAAAATCCGGTGAGTCTTTTCCAATCAGCAGGTTCATATACATACTTCTGTTTGAAAATATCAAAAGAAACAGATACTGAAAAATCAGTGCTGCAGAAATTCCCTTCTTTTTGTAGGCATTAGCAGTTTTCAATGCAGAAGAAAGATGAAACCGTGTAAAAAATCTTCTGATAGATTTCGAAATCTGGTTATCATTTTGATTGTCTTGTGTTATACTTTTATTCATAGCATGAGCCTCCGGATATATGATTGTTTCTGAACAACTCAATTATATCAAAACCAGACGGTTTCATGCTATTTTTATGCCAGTTATTATTGAATTTTCAAGGTGCATAGGTACTTATTCAAGTGCGAAGTTTGAGTTATTAAAATTTATTGAATTTCAGTTTTACAGTTTACTTTGATTGCCCTGTAATGGCAATTTATACTAATAATCCTCTAAGTGAAGCAGTTTCACTTAGGAATCATTAACCACCACGAAATCGTGGGCGTTAAATTATACTCTGCCTAATTTCGTGTCCAGTGATTCACACCACTTTTTTCTAAGCAGCGAGTAAATAGTCAACTGCTTTCTTTATCCTTGCCATTTCACTACTGTACACCCTATATGCGGCACTCTTTGCTTCCTCTAAAGAATTATATGTATCTGGCTGCAATCTTCTGGCACTTCCCTTACCAAAGGAATATAAAATGTATTTATTCTCTTTTGGTTCATGATTAATATTAAATTCCATTTTGGTTACGCCACATAGATTTATCCTGCAATTTCTGCATACAGGCCACATCATCTGGTACAATATCTTTCCATGCTAAATCTTTGAACTGCATATAGTAAGCTCCTTTAATTATATGTGGCCTGGCTTAATCCTTTATAAATCAAGGGTTTTAAGCATTTTTTATCATAAAAATGGCCCAGTATGATTAAACCTATTCGCAACTCATACTTTCACTCATTTACCTTTTCTCTCAACGGGCACCATACAGGGCTTGTCTCTGGTAACTCCTCTGCACTCAATTTACCTATATCATCTGTCCTGTTTTCATGGTCACAATAATAAATCTTTTTACCATAGTCATATTTTTTCATAAATTTACATTCAGCGCAATTTTGCGTCCTATTCATACTCTCTTATCCTCCAATTCCTCTAATGGGCAATCAATATCCATGTTAATCCTGCCTGTTCTTTTCATACTTTTTGCACAATAGTCATCCAAATCTAAATGCCTGCTTAACTCTTCCCTGTAAATACAATGGTTGCAATTCTCTAGTTTCCTGTCCATATGGATTTTCATGAAACGCGCTCCTGTCATTCATCCTCCGTTTTTATTCATTCTCTATTTTATCTGCCAATGTCTCACTGGAATAGAACTTCACTTTCTTATGCTCCGGCACAATACACGCTTCTCCGGTTTTCGGGTTCCTTGCTGTTTTCCCCCTGACGTTTTTTAATTCAAAATGCCCTAGCCCATAGAAGTTGACTTTTTTGCCCTCCGACAGATAATCCATGAGCGTCTCCCAGAATAATTCCACCATTTTTACTGCATCCTTTTTATAAAAGCCGCCTTGCTCTGCTATCTTATAGGCAAACTCCTTCTTGTTCACTGTTTCCATACTGTTTTTTCCCCTTCCTGGTTCCCGTTATTTAACTTCTTACCGATATTCCCTGGCTCCTTAAATACTGGACTGCCAATTGTAATAAGCTGCCATTGTTGATTGTTTCGTCCACCGTGTCATCCCATACACGGGGCTTATGGCTTACGGACAGTCCCCCATGCAATCCACTGTTTGCCCACTGTGCCACCTGATACCCGGTTGCATTTACATAATCGTCCATGGAATTGTAATCAATGTATACGCTTGCTTTTACGCCGCCTTTGTCTGGGTAGGCATCCACTTTTACTGCTGAACGTAAAAATGCTTCTGTCCTCCGGTAGCTCTCCGGTGTCCAGCCTGTATAATAGTCTGATATGAAATAATTCAGTGTTTCATATACTCTTTGCGCTAATTTGTCAACCATTTTTATCATGGTGGGCTGCAATGCCTTCTGTAGTTCGTTCATGTTGCGGACGTGTTTTGCCAATTAATTTGTCCTCCTTGGGTTCTGGATTTTTTTGGTTTTAATATTGGGTTATAGTTTTTTAATTTTGGATCCTGTTTTGGTTGCTGCAATGAAACCGTAGTTTCAAGTTACTGTAGGATTGGCTATTAGGATGCCACTATGAAGCCCTATGTGGATCATAGGAACATTTTCATATTGAATGGCCTGTGGTGTTTGGTTTGTGGTTTCAGGCACTAAAATAAGCCCACTACCAATCTGCTGCTAAACTGGTAATGGACTTACTTAGATGTCCAAATATTTAAACTATTCAATTCCACGATGTACAGGATTCTTCCTTTCTTAGATGATTATTTTACGTACGCCTGTTCTGATTACTTTTTTGATTACCTTTTGGTTACCCATGTTCTGAAACGCCTTTATCCACGCTGTTTTCACTCTTTGCTTGCGCACCGTGAGGTCGCAGGTTCGAATCCTGTTACCCCGATTTTTCTTTATTCCCGCGAGCAATGAGCCAAGCAGCCGCGCTTGCGCGGATATTTGGCGAATGCCGCGAGGGTTGAATACCCCGCAGCAAGCCAGGTCATGCCCCGTAGCTTGCTGCGGGGTATTTGGTTATCCTATTTACTTCTCCTGTATCCACCAGCAATAACACTGCTGTTACGATACCTTGCCACATTTTATTTTCCATGGAATCCACAAATATCAAAAAACGCAAAGCCCAAGCACTGCCAGGCTTTACGTCCTTCCTTATCTATACTTATATTAGCTGTTAAGTTCCCGGTACGGCCTGCCATAAACCCTCCTCCGGCTTGCCAGCAGTTCCCCGCCATAGACCAAGGTATACATGACAACCGCCATGCTGCACCCAGTAATGACATCGAACACAGAATGCTGCTTTAAGAACACGGTGGATGCAACGATGGATACCATCAGCGCAAAAGAGCCCCGCCGCACCCATTTCTTTTCCTTAAGCCGGCTGCTGTGCATGATGGAAAAGTGTACGCCAATAGAGTTGTACACATGGATACTGGGGAACAGGTTCGTGGGGGTATCCACCATGTAAAGCCCCTTTACCATTGTGACAAAAATATTGTCCCGCTCAAATACCCTTGGCCGCAGGTAATGCCCATTGGGGTATACCGTAGACACCACCAAAAAAACCGTCATGCCCACAAACAAAAAAATACACAGCTTATAATAATCCTGCACATTTGTGAAAAAGAAAAATGCAACTGCAAGGGCAACATACCCAAACCACAGGAAATATGGGACGACAAACACTTCTATAAATGGGATATAATCGTCCACCGGCATGTGGATGACATGGAACCGCCTAGTTACCGTCCGCTCCAGATACGCAAACCACATCAGGTAAATGCAAAAATATGACATTACCCACCCATGGCGGTAGCGGCAGAAAAAAGCCTTTAATTTCTCCTTCATTGAACCACCTTTTGCTTTCACGCTTCACTTTCCATATATCTCACTGGATTATAGCACAGGGAATCTTAAGAAACAATGGCATTTTTCCAAATTAAGAAATTCTTATAAAAATTCAGCCAAGTACTGTGCCGCATGCAGCAGAACATAAAGCTTGCAGCACAGCCCCTGTTATATCTTAGGCAGCATATGCTCCACTAAAGCTGCGGAATGTGCGGCTGCGGCTTTTTCAAAAACAGGGTAAGCCATTTCTGCGCTGTCGTCCGCCTTATCCGAAATGGCCCGGATAATTACAAAGGGCACATGGTTTAAGTATGCCGTATGGGCAATGGCCGCCCCTTCCATTTCCACGCAGAACCCTTGGAAATTCTTAATAATCCGCTCCTTGACTGCTTTGTCGCTGATAAACTGGTCCCCGCTTACAATCCTGCCCCGGTACACCGATATGTCAGGGTTGGCTTCCTTACAGCAGTCTACCGCAAGCTGGGCCAAATGGCCGTCTGTTGGGAAGGACAGCCGCCCGAGCTGGGGCACTTCCCCCAGCGGGTAGCCAAATACCTGCACATCCACGTCATGGTGGAGGACATCTGTGGATACCACAATGTCCCCGATATCAATTTCATTTTTCAAGGAGCCTGCAATGCCCGTATTGATAACATGGGTCACCTGGAAACAGTCGCAGAGGATCTGGGTACAGACTGCCGCATTTACCTTGCCAATCCCGCTCCTTACGACAACTGCTTCTGTGCCGTCCAACGTCCCTTCCCAAAATTCCATGGAAGCCTTTTCCACTTTGCTGCGGAGTTCCATTTTCCCTTTCAGGGCTTCCACTTCCAGTTCCATGGCTCCGATAATCCCTATTTTTTTCATTTTATGTCCCTTTCCTTGGTTTTCCAATGTTTTATTCCCGCGAGCAATGAACCAAGCAGCCGCGCTTGCGCGGATATTTGGCGAATGCCGCGAGGGCCAAATGCCCTGTAGCTTACCGCGAGGTATTTGGCTCTGGGTAAACCAAATGCTTCGTATTAATGCCGTACAAGGTATTCTGCAGGTAACGGCCCGCCAGATATTTTGCCATCCCAAGGTTCATATCCAGATAATTGCCGCAGTCCCTGGGGCTTGCCCCGGGCACTTCCCCTTCGAAATCCCGGATAAACTCAAACAGATCAGTAATCAGCTTTACAATATCCCGGGACTCGTAATCCCCGGCCAGCAGCAGATAAAAGCCTGTCCTGCATCCCATAGGCCCGAAATAAATAACTTTGTCCCCATAAACTGGCTCATTGCGCAGGTAGGTGGCCGCCAAATGCTCAATGGTATGCACTTCCGCCGTATTCATCACCGGTTCGTCATTGGGGGAAGTCATGCGCAGATCAAAGGTCGTAATTACCTCATGGCCTACTTCGTCCTTCCTGGAAACGTAAATGCCCGGTTCCAGCTTGATATGGTCTATGGTAAAGCTTGCGATTTTCTCCATCTGGCTGCCATTAGCTTCTTTCCCTTTGGCAAACACATCCTCCACTACCTTTGGGATCTGGGAGAGGCCTGTAATATAAGGCACTTCCTCCCGGATTGTGCCATACCCGTTCTTAGCATGGATAAAGGGCACCCCTGCTTCCTGCGCTGCATAGTAATCCCCCTGGACATCCCCGATATAAACGGCCTGATCTAGCTGGCTGCGCTCCACTACCAAGCGGATGTTGCGCCCTTTTTCCCGCCCAGTCCTGCCGAAGCACTCAAAATCATCAAAATACCCTCCCAGCTTATGGTATTCCAAAAACGCCTCAATATAGCCTTCCTGGCAGTTGCTTACTATGCTCAAATGATAGCCGCTGGCCTTTAGCTGTTCTAAAACTTCCTCTAAGCCGTCCATTAAAATTCCGCCATGGGTGCGGATATATTCATTTTCCTGCTCACAGCAATAAGACAGCAGTTCCCTTCGTTTTTTCATTTCAAATTCGGAAAAAAGGATGTCGGAAATCTCATACATGCTTTTTCCCATTACGCCCTGTATCATCCCTGCGGTAATAACTTTTTCAATATCAAAATGCTTTTCCAATGAATCCTGCCATGAGTCCGCCACCCCTTGGGATGAATCCCACAAAGTTCCGTCCAAATCAAAAATAATCCCTTTTTTCATAACTTCTATCATTCCTTTCCCTTCTGTCTGCACTGGCCTGCCGCCGATATGCTTTTTCATATTTTAACACGTTTCTTTCTTAAAGTCCATAAGGCATCTGGATTAAGGCATGGTAAGCGCACCATTGCTATTACTGTGGACACCATGGGTGTGGACGGCAACCCTTGGCTCATTGCCCGCGGGAATAAAAGGCGCCACGGATTCCCGGACCACAATCCCGCCTTCCAGTTCCGTGGAATGGGGCACTTCTTTTCCATTAATTAAGTCAAGCATATGCAGGGCGGCAATCCTTGCCATGTCCTGGATAGGGTTTTCCGCAGAAGTCAGCGGGACTTCACAGTAGCTTGCCATATCGGAATTGTCAATGCTGATTACCGACAAATCCTCCGGTACCCTGACATGGTTGGCCTTACAGATGGACAGCAGCTTGCTTGCCACCTCGTCGTTATAGCAGACGCACGCCGTACAGCCTTCCAGCCTTCCAAACAGCCATTGGGCGCCCTGCTCCATGGCTGACATCAGCTCGGTATCCACCCACACCACGCACCTGTCGTTAATCTTGGCGTCCGATTCCATCAGGGCCTCCAGATAACCGGCATAGCGCTGATGCCCCTGCCCGTCGTCGCACTTGAAAATAGCTGCAATATTCCGGTGCCCCTGCTGCAGCAGGTACTCCGTCACCAGTTTCCCCGCCAATTTGTCATTTAAACTGACATGTGGGGCTTCCAGGCGGGGGTAATAGCTGTTGATAAAAAGCACCGGGATGCCCCGCTCCATAATTTTCCGGTAAATATTTAAATTTGGATTGGGCAGGCCGCTCCTTGTAGTTTCGGCAATCAGGCCGTCTACTGTATGTTTCGTCAAAATATTTTTTAAAATGAACCTCTCTTTTTCTACAGAGTTGTTCGTTACAGAAATTTGCAGGTTGTATTCCGCGTCCGAAAACTGTGCCTCCAATTCCCTTATAATAGAAGCAAAGATATACTCCTGCACAAATGTTGTCATAACCGCAATCTGCATGGTCCGTTCCTTCTTAGGGACCGCATTGGCAATGTCATTGATATATGTCCCGCTGCCCTGCTGCCTGTGGACAATCCCCTCTTGCTCCAGCACGGCAATGGCATGCCGCACGGTCTGCCTGCTGACCTGAAACCGGCTGCACAGCTTATACTCCGATTCTATCCTGTCCCCGGGCTTTAACTCCCCATTTTCCAGGCGTTTTTTTACCCACAGGCATATCTCCTTATATTTTGCAACTGGTTCTTCCATTGTATCTGCCTCCATCTTTTTTAATGTAAGTAAAAAGCAAAAAAACACGTTCAGAACATTACCGCATTGTCATTATCTTCTAAATATACAATACAACTTTTGGTTTGGCAATTGGGAAATGCACCAAAAAGGAAATACAAGTTTTGTGTATATAGACAGGTTCCAATACAAGATTACATTATGCTGAGGGGAAAGGGAAGATCTTTCAGGAAAAAAATTCCTGCCCATGCGGCTTGGCATGGGCAGGCTGGGCGTGCATTCCTCCGGTGCCCAATACCACAGTTTTTACTTTCCTAAGTTTTTGTGATATTTGCACTGGAGCAATCGTTTGATTTTCCTTATTTAATTTTTCTTTTTGCTTGAGAGGATATCAAAGGTAACTGCCCCAAGGAGGACAAGGCCTTTTACTACCTTCTGGAAATCTGTGGACAAGCCTACCAGGAACATGCCGTTGTTTAAGATTCCCATTACAAACGCACCGATAACCGCCCCAACTATGGTGCCGACGCCGCCGGATGCGGCTGCGCCGCCGATATAGCAGGCTGCAATGGCGTCAAGCTCAAACCCGTCCCCGGCCTTTGGGGTTGCGGATGCATTACGGGCTGCAAGGACGATACCTGCAATTGCAGAGAGGAACCCCATGTTGGTATATACCCAGAAGTACACCTTCTTGGTATTGATACCAGAAAGCCTTGCGGCCTTCTCATTGCCGCCCAGTGCATAGACCTGGCGCCCTGCAACGGTCTTGCTGGTAACAAAATGGTAAATGCCAACAATAATACCCATAACAATCAAAATCAGCGGAATCCCGTTGTAGGTAGCAATCTTAAAGAAGAAGAACCAAAGGATTAACAGGGTTGCCGCCAGCTTTACGCCAATCTGCCACATGGGCACCATGGCAAAACCGTACTTCTGCTGGGTCTTGATTTTCTTAAGCTCTGCACCGACAATGAGCACAGAAGCTACAACAGCTACAAGGATAGTGACAATATCAATGGTCCCACTGCCAAAAGGCACTTTATTTGTGGCAAAGAAGCCTGCCCCGATTTTCACAAAGGAATCCGGAAGGGGGCCTACGGTCTTGTTTTCCAGGAAGGTATAAGTAAGGCCGCGGCCAATCAGCATCCCGGCCAAAGTCACTACGAAAGGCGGGATATTCAGGTATGCGATAAAAAAGCCGTTAAATGCGCCGAAAATAGCTCCGACTGCAAGGGCTGCAAGGATTGCTACCGGGATGCTCATGTTCTGTTCTACAATCAGCTTCCCGGCAACTGCGCCGCAAAGGGCTACATAAGAGCCGACGCCAAGGTCTACGTTACCAGTCAATACGCACAGCAGCATACCAGTGGCAAGGATAATAACATAGCTGTTCTGCATAATCAGGTTGTTAATGTTCATTGGGGTGGCATTCGTGCCTCCTGTCAGCACATAGAACACGATGAAGATGATAATCATCGCAAAAACCATGCCGTATTGCTTTAAACTAAGGTTTACCGTTTTCTTCTTATCCATTGTTATTCTCCTTTCCTGTTATTATCCTGCATAATGCATTTCATGATTTTTTCCTGTGATAAATCTTCTTTTGACAGTTCCCCGGCAATATGCCCTTCGTTCAGCACATACGTCCTGTCGCATGTCCCAAGGATTTCAGGCATTTCAGAGGAAATGACGATAACTGCTTTCCCGGATTTTGCCAGCTCGTTGATGGCGCAGTAAATTTCATATTTTGCCCCTACGTCAATCCCGCGGGTTGGCTCGTCCAAAATCAGTACGTCCGGCTCCGTCAGCATCCATTTTGCAAGGATGACTTTCTGTTGGTTCCCGCCGGAAAGGCTTCCTACCGCCTGATGGACGGAATGGGATTTGATGTTGATTCTCTTTTTATAGTTTTCCGCTTCAAGGACTTCCTTATTTTCGTCCACAATCCCGTTCTTGGAAAAATACCCCCGCAAAGCTGCCAGGGACATATTCCATTTGATGTCGTTGAACAAAATCAATCCATAATTTTTCCGGTCCTCAGAGGTATATGCAATTTTATGCGCAATGGCGTCTTTCACGCTCTTGATTTCCACCTGCTGGCCGTGCATCAGGATTTGCCCGGTAATTTTCTGGCCGTACTGCTGGCCGAATACGCTCATGGCAAATTCCGTCCGGCCTGCGCCCATCAGGCCTGCAAGGCCCACCACTTCCCCGGCGCGCACCTTAATGTTGATATTTTTCAAAACCTGGCGGCGTGGGTCTTCCGGGTGGTACACGTTCCAATTTTTCACTTCCATCACCACGTCGCCGATGGGGCAGTCCGTGCGCTCTGGATAGCGGTTTGTCAGCTCGCGGCCAACCATGCCTTTAATAATCCGGTCCTCGGAAAAATCATCCACGCCTTTTGTAAGGGTTTCAATGGTCTGGCCGTCCCGGATTACTGTAATAGCGTCCGCCACATAGCTGATTTCATTTAATTTATGGGAAATGATAATGCTGGTAATGCCCTGCTTTTTCAGCTTCAGCATGATTTCCAGAAGCTGTGCGCTCTCCTCGTCGTTTAAAGCTGCGGTTGGCTCGTCCAAAATCAGCAGGTCCACTTTTTTTGCCAACGCTTTTGCAATTTCGATTAACTGCTGTTTGCCTACCCCAAGGCTGTTAATGGGAGCGTCCAGGTTTTCATGCCCAAGGCCTACCTTCTCCAGCATTTCCTGGGCCTTGTTCCTGGTCTGGGTCCAGTCAATGACGCCATTTACCTTCATCTGCTCGTTGCCGAGGAACACATTTTCCGCAATGGACAGATATGGGCTCAGCGCAAGCTCCTGATGGATAATGACAATCCCTTTTTTCTCACTGTCCTTGATGTTTTTATTCTTCACGATTTCCCCATTGTAAACAATGTCCCCCGTATATGTACCAAATGGGTAAATCCCGGACAGTACGTTCATCAAGGTTGATTTCCCGGCGCCGTTCTCCCCGCAGAGTGCGTGGACTTCGCCGCGCTTTACTTTCAGGTTGACATCGTTCAATGCTTTTACCCCTGAGAAATCCTTGACAATATGCTTCATCTCCAGAATATAATCCGACATTCCCTCAACTCCTTTCCTTTATTTTGCTTTCTGAATTTCTTCCTCTTTGTAATAGCCGCTGTCTATGACAAGTTCCTTGTAGTTGTCTGCATCCAGGGACAGGGGCTCACACAGATAGGAAGGCACTACCATTTTCCCGTTGTCGTATGTTTCCGTATCGTTGATTTCCGGCTCGCTGCCTTCTATCACTGCCTGTACCATCCCGGCACACTTGTCTGCAAGGAGCTCCGTATTCTTGAAAATTGTCTGGGTCTGCTTGCCGTCGATGATATTCTTGACTGCCATAATTTCTGCGTCCTGCCCGGTAATGATGGGCCAGTCCTCCGCCGTGTACCCGGCTGCTTCCAGTGCGGCCTTAATCCCGTAGGCAAACCCGTCAAATGCGGAACAGCAGATATCCAGCTTGTCATCTGCATAGAACCCGGACAGGTAATTTTCGCAGTTCTGCAGGGCCACTTCCTGGGACCAGCGCAGGATACAGGTTTCCTCAAAAGACGTCCTCCCTGACTTACAGACCAGCGTCCCGTCGTCAAGGTATTTCTGCAGTACGCTCATTACGCCTTTGTACAGGAGCACTGCATTGTTGTCATCCGGCGAACCCATAAAAAATTCTATCGTCAGCGGCTCTGTTGCTTCTGCCAGGTTTGCTTTTTCTTCAATGTATTCCCCAATTTTCCTGCCTACCCCTTCGTTGTCAAAGGATGCATAATAGTCCACGGAATCTGTGTTCATCAGCAAGCGGTCATAGGAAATGACTGGGATGCCAACCTCTTTGGCCGTTTTCAATGCATTAATCAAAGCGGAGGAATCCACTGCTGCTACCACAAGGCAGTCCACGTCCATGGCTATCATGGTTTCAATCTGCGCAAGCTGGACCTGTACGTCGTCCTCTGCATATTGCAGGAACACTTCATAGCCCAGTTCTTCCAGCCTTGCCTTCATGTTCCGGCCATCTTTTATCCACCTTTCTGAACTTTGCGTCGGCATGGCCACACCGACAATCTTCCCATTGCCCCCCTGTTGTTCCCCACCGCTGCCCGAGCTGCCAGTTCCACACCCTGCGAGCGTGAGGGAAAGCACCATGACTGCAAGAAGAGCCACGCTGAGAATTTTCTTTTTCATCCTTTCTACCTCCTTGTTCTTTGATGTTTTCTCTTTTGAGTTCACATCTTTATTTGGTAATTATATTGTACTGTACAAATTTTTGGAAATCAAGTTGGGATATGTTACAAAAATGGGTACAACTTTTTGTGCATATTTCAATATTGGTTTATTTATCGGTATATTTGTATATGTACAAGTTTGGAGTTTAAAAAGGTGTGAAAAAAGACTGCCAAATTTTGAGATTTGGGAAGGGAATACTTCAAGGAAGGAACTGCCTGCATCCAGAGCGGAACAACATGCACTTCCTTTTGGCATAAGAATCACAGCCAGAAATATTGGCCTGCAACGGTGCAGCAACTCTGCACCGCAGCAAGCCGGGGGAGTATCTATTGGGAGTAAGCCCATAAAAGGAACATCAGCCCAATGCCAGACGCTGCACGGCGGGGAAATTTTTCTTCAAATTCCGCTTTTTCCTTTGCTGTGTAAAAATCTGGGATAAACGGATGGTTTTTCTGATAAACGCTATGCTCCAGCCCAGCCACAACAAACACCAGCACGGACACAATAGCCATGGACAGGAATACCATGTTGGACACCTGTTCCGGCTTTTGGAACCCCTCTAAGATTTGGGTCATGGCTACGCCAAGTATCAGGAAGGCAACGCCAAAGGTGATATACCTCCTGCGTTTTTCCATATGCCGGGCATAGCCTTGGCTGTCTGCTGTTTCCAATACGGCTGCATCCTTACGGAGCAAGGTATCCATATCGCAGGAAAATGTATCGCAAAGCTGGAGGATTTTTTCCATCTCTGGATAAGAAGCCCCAGCCTCCCATTTGGAAACAGTCTGCCGGGATACCTCAAGCTGTTCGGCAAGCTGTTCCTGGGTCATGCTTTTTTGTTTTCTGTAAAATTGCAGGTTCTCTCCAAATACGTCCATTTTCATTTCACCTTTCTGTTTTTTTTAGTTCCTTCTGCGCTTCCGGTGAAATTATTTTACCGTATCCTGCGTGTAAAGTCTGCCGATTTGGTGTTGCTTTTGGAGATTTTCATGTAAACTTCCGGTTGCATTCGGGGATTTTTGGGGCAAAGGTACTGTTTTCCGTGGGCAGTGATGGACGTTACGGAACTGCTTCCTCCGTTTCCTTCTGGGGCTGGATGATAATCGCCAGTTCCTCAAGCTGCTTTTCTTCCACTGCCCCTGGCGCTTCTGTCATCAGGCAGGAAGCATCCTTCACTTTGGGGAAGGCGATGACATCCCGGAGGGAGTCGCACTGCACCATCAGCATAATCATCCGGTCCAGCCCAAAAGCAAGGCCTGCGTGGGGCGGGACGCCGTATTTAAATGCATTTAACAGGAAACCAAACTGCTCATGGGCCCGTTCTTTGGTAAAGCCCAGCACTTCCAGCATTTTTTCCTGGACATCGTCCTGATGGATACGGACGGAACCGCCGCCCAGCTCTGTGCCGTTTAATACAATATCGTAAGCCTTTGCCCGCACCGCGCCCGGGTCGGAATCAATCAGATGCCAGTCCTCCTCCATAGGCATGGTAAAAGGATGGTGGGCTGCCATAAACCGGTTTTCCTCCTCGGACCACTCCAGCAATGGAAATTCTGTAACCCAGAGAAAATTGTATTTATTTTTGTCAATCATGCCAAATTCTTTCCCCAGTTCCAGGCGGATTGCCCCCAGCACGTTCCAGACAATTTTATTTTTGTCTGCGGCAAAGAGCAGAAGATCCCCCGGCTGGCCTTCCATTTTTTCCACCAAAGCCTTTAAGGCATCTTCTTCCATAAATTTGGCAAATGAGGATTTGTATGTCCCGTCTTCATTGACTGCCAGATAAGCCAGCCCTTTGGCGCCGCAGCCTTTGGCAAATTCCACCAGCTTGTCAATTTTCTTCCTGGGCATCCCCCCCTGGCCTTTTACATTCAGGCCGCGGACAGATCCCCCCTGCTCCAGCGCGCCGGTAAATACGCCGAAGCCGCAGCCTTCCACGGTTCCTGACACATTTACCAGTTCCATGCCAAACCGGGTATCCGGCTTATCGGAGCCATAGCGGTCCATGGCTTCCTGCCAAGTCATCCGCGGGATAGGCAGGGGCACGTCTACGCCGATTGCTTCCTTGAATACATATTGGAGCAGCCGCTCATTGACTTCCAACACGTCTTCCACATCCACAAACGCCATCTCCATGTCCGCCTGGGTAAATTCCGGCTGGCGGTCCGCCCGCAAGTCCTCATCCCGGAAGCACCTTGCAATCTGGAAATACCTGTCATAGCCGGAACACATTAAAAGCTGCTTAAACAACTGGGGGGATTGGGGCAATGCGTAAAACGTCCCCGGATGCACCCGGCTGGGCACCAGGTAATCCCTTGCCCCTTCCGGCGTGGATTTTGTCAGCATGGGGGTTTCAATTTCCAGAAACCCTTCCTGTTCCATAAAATTCCGCAGCAGCATGGATACCTTGCTTTTCATCATCATATTCCGCTGGATATCCGGCCTGCGCAGGTCCAAAAACCGGTATCTCAGGCGCAAATCTTCTTTTGTCTGGGAATTTTCCTCAATGGGGAAGGGGGGCGTTTCTGCTTCTGACAGGATGCGGATATCAGAAGCAATTACTTCTATCTCCCCTGTTTTCAGGCTTTCATTTACGGCTGCGGCACGTTTTTCCACTGTCCCGGTTACTGCAACGACATATTCGCTCCGCAGGGAGCCCGCTTTCGCAAAGCCTTCGCTTCCCACCTTCGGCTCGTCAAAAACGATCTGGAGCAGGCCGGAACGGTCCCGCAAATCTATGAAAATTAAACTCCCTAAATTCCTGCGCTTCTGTACCCAGCCCATGACTGTCACTTGCTGGCCAATTTCGCTGCCTGATACTTCTGTACATCTGTGGGTCCTGTGCAGGCCCTTCATTGATTCTGCCATGTTTTTCCTCCTGATAATTAATTTTTATCTTAACAAAACTTTAACCCCGGCAAAAAAATTCTTTTATTTCCCCATATCCTTCTGCCGCCAGCTTTTCCTTCTGGAATTTTTTATTTTTGTTCATCCGGGCTACCAGCACCTGTTTCCCTGCCCTGCGCTCCTCCTGGGCTTCTGCAATGACTTGGGCAAGCTTTTCTTCCGGATATTTTTTTTCAACTAAGTAAGCAAGCTTCTCCGACTGCCCGGGCACTTGGAACCCGCTTTCTAACAGCAGCAGGATAATCCGCTCAAACCCAATGGAAAACCCGCAGGCTGGGACGTCGTTCCCGGTGAATTTCCCAATCATTTTATCGTAACGGCCGCCGCCGCCGCAGCTTCCGCCAAATTCCGGCATGGCAATTTCAAAAATCGTCCCTGTGTAATAAGACATGCCACGTACCAGCGTCGGGTCAAAGACTAAATCAAATTCTGCTTCCTTGGTGCCATTGACGCAGGATGCAATTTCCTTTAGGCTTGCGGCCACTTCCTCCTCCAGAAATTCCCCAAGCTGCCCTGCAAGGCAGGAAACCCCTGCCCCCACATCTTCTTTCCCTTTTATACTGCGGAACAATTCCAGATATTTGTCTATGGATTCTTTTGCAAATCCGTTCTTTTCCAGTTCTGCCGCTACGCCCTCAAGGCCAATCTTGTCCATTTTGTCCAGAATAATAAATACGGTGTCATAAGAATCCTCGGAAAAACCGCTGTAAGCTGCCATAGCCTTCAAAATCCGACGTTCATTGATACGGATTTGGAAATTTTTGAAGCCCAGTTTGCCAAGGGTGGTAGTAGTTGCAAGAATCAGTTCAATTTCCGCAAGGTTGCTGGGCTCCCCTAAAATATCGATGTCGCACTGCATAAACTGGCGGTACCTGCCCCGCTGGGGACGGTCTGCCCGCCAGACATTCCCCATCTGCAGGGCCTTGAAAGGGGAAGGCAGGCTGTTGGCGTTATTGGAATAAAACCTTGCCAAAGGCACGGTCAAATCATAACGCATCCCAAAATCCACCACGTCAAGTTCTGTCTGGGCGGTTTCAAGGTTCAGCTTCTCCCCCCGCTTCAGGACCTTAAAAATCAGTTTCTCGTTCTCCCCGCCCTGCTTATTGCTTAAATTTGCAATGTTTTCCATGCAGGGGGTTTCAATGGGGGTAAACCCAAAGCTGCGGTAAGTTTCTTTAATTACATTCATTACGTAGTCCCGGATCTGCATTTCTTCCGGTAAAATATCTTTCATGCCATTTACAGGCTTCTTTGCCAATGCCATGCTGTTCCTCCTTTTTATGCCATGCCCTTGTATGCTGTATTTCCACTTGAATCTTAAAAAGAAAAAATCCCCTGCCTTACTTGCAGGTTCTATACAATAAGCCAACTCCCGTTTTGATGGTTTCTGTTATCGTCTGCTGATGCTTGTCCGAGTATTCCTTTAAGGTGTGGTACTCTGCGCCAGACATGTACCATTATATTTTCCGCATTCCATCATGTCAAGTATTTTCCATATTACGATTAGGGTGTCGAAAGCACCTTTGGTGCTACGCTCATACCATATATTGTTATTGCAAATCAATTTGCACATCAATATATGGTATAGAGCGGGTGCGCCGCACCCTTTTGACACCCTAATCATATTACGGATAAAAAGGGCTGCCGCGCCCTATTTTTATTTCAGGCCTTTCTTCATGCGGGAAGAAAGCAGGCATTCATCTCCATTCACCATATAAATCACCCCATTCTGGAAATCAATTTCCTTGATATTGTCCTTATTTACCAAATAGGACCGGTGGCAGCGGTAAAACCGCCCATCCACCTTTTTTTCAATCTCTTTGATTTTCCCTAAAAATTCCATCTGGCGGTTTTTGCAGTGTAAAATAATCTTATGCACATTCGGAGATGTTTCAAAAAAGAGAATATCGTCGTAATCTACTGTAAATACCTTCTCATTTACTTTCACAGAAAAATTTGCATGCACTTTATTATTCGCAGACGCAAACCTTTGGCCTGCCTTGAGGATGCAGTCGTGCAGCCTTGTCCCCAGTTCTTCCGGGGCGTCCTTCAAAATGAAGTCCAATGCTTCTAACTTGTAAATAAACGTCATGTAACTCATTTCTGAATGGGTCGTAACAAAAATAATAAACCCCCTTGGATCATATTTCCTGATTTCCTGTGCCAACGTCAGCCCTGTCATGTCTGCGCCCAGGGCAATATCCAGAAAATATATCCCAACCTCCTCTGTTTCTTTCACTTTTTCAAGAATTTTATGGGGGTCCTCAGAAACGCAGCAAAGTTCCATGTCCAGGTCCTCCATAAGGACAATATTTTCGATCACCTGCTGCATTTTATCCCTTTCCACTTCTATGTCTTCACAAATATATATTTTTAACATGCTGCATTTTCTCCTTACATCTATTTTTCCATAAGGGAACCAAAGCTTCCCTGCGGCATCAGGGACATTTCTTTTCTGAAAGCTGCCACGCCCTTATCCCTTCATCAGCCCCAGGAAAGTATCCTCAAGCGTTTCACAGGCCTCATAAAGCCCCGTCATTAATATATGGTTGGATACCAGCAATTTTACGGCGTCCGCTTTTTCACCGGCGCCAATTTTGATCCGCACCTCCTGCCCGTTCTGTGAAACCACATGGTAGCCATGTTCCCGGAGGATTTCCTGTGCAGCTCCTGCGTCCATGCTTTCAATTACATAAACAATCTTTTTTTCCTTCTTATCATCCTTGCCAAAATCCATGCACTGAATAATTTCCCCTTTTTTGATTATAATTGCCCTGTCGCACATTTTTTCTAATTCACCCAGCAAATGGCTGGAAATCAACACTGTAATATTTTTTTCCTTCGCAATCTTCCTGATATATTCCCGGACTTCATAAATCCCTTCCGGGTCCAGCCCATTGGTCGGCTCATCCAATATCAGGACATCCGGCTCCTTTAATAAGGCCTGGGCAATCCCTAACCTCTGCCTCATGCCAAGGGAATATGCCTTGACGTTTTTATTTGCCGCACTTTCAAGCCCCAGCAAGCCCAGCAGCTCCTGCACCTTCTGTTCCCCTACGCCATTTAGCTTAGCAAAGTACATCAGGTTCTGGTATCCTGTGCTGTATGGATAAAAATTAGGGGTTTCAATCATGCAGCCAATATCCCTGACACTGCTTAAGTCCACTTCCCCGGTGTAATTCCTTGTCAGCCCTACTAATATTTTCATAATGCTGGTTTTTCCGGCTCCATTCGGCCCAATCAGCCCAACAATCTCCCCTCTTCCAAGCTCAAAGGAAACTTTATTTAAAATCTGGAAATCTTTTGCCTTTTTGCTGACATTGTTAACTTTCAATACACAATTCATCGTTTTCCTCCCTGATATGAATTTTTTCTTGCCAATTTACCTGCATTAAATTATAATAAACCCATCGCCAAAATCTGATGTTTTAAGGAGCTTATTATGATTACACTATATTTAATTTCTTCTATCTCTCTTTCATTTATGTTTGCCTGCGATATTTTTATATTAGCCCATCCGCATATTTCCAAAAAGAATTACCTTATTTTCCTTTTATCATCGTCAGCCCTTTGCTTCCTGCATTCATTCCTGGACTTCTCCCCTATGATATTTGTATTTCTGGTGGTTAATTCTTTCCTAATCATGCGGTTCACCAAAAAACCATACGCTGTTTTTTATATGCCCCTTAGTTACATTGTTAACTGCGTGCTGCTCAATTTAATCGGGCTGGGAATGAATCTGTTATGGGGCCTCTCTGTACAGGACATGAATTCTGATAAGCTGCTTCTTGTGGCAATACCAGCCTGTACGGCGGCAGCATCCTGCCCTGTCCTTTATCTGGCCAGGCGGCTGATCCAGGACCATCTTATCAGTATGTTTGAAAACATGGGCAAAAAGCTCCTGGGATCCATTGCCTTAACCCTTTTTCTTTGCGCATTTTTGATTTACACGCTGGCTTCTTTTTTCGACCATTTAGAAATCACCCACAGGGAATACTTACTCATGGCTTCTTCGGTAACCCTTTATTCCCTGTTTACCATAAGCATGGTCCTTATTGTACTACGGACAGCCAAAAAAAACTACGAAACCCAGAAAAAAATAGAATATCTGGAAAATTTAAATGAATACACCAAAAACCTGGAATTGCTATACAATAACCTGCGTTCCTTCAAGCATGATTATAGTAATATTATGGCTTCCCTTGCTGCATATATTGATGAAAAAAAATACGAGGAGCTGGAAGCCTTTTTTTATGGGCACATTTTGCCAATGCAAAAAAACCTTACGCAAAAAAACGGAACCCTGAACAACTTATCACATATCAAGCCATTGGAACTGAAAAGCATTTTATACGCCAAGCTGCTCTTAGCCGCCAACCAGGATATCGAAGTAACTATTGATATTCCGGATGAGATCGATTCCATCCATATGGAGCCCGTCGACCTTACCAGGATGCTTGGGATTTATCTGGATAATGCCATGGAAGCATGCCTTGAAACAGAGCAGCCAACCATTAATTTCCATCTGGGCAAAATGAACCAGGATACCGTGTTTATCCTATCCAATACGTTTGTTGACAAAGGGCTTTCTGTAGCCCAGATGTACAAAAAAGGCGTAACCACAAAAGGGGGCGGACATGGCATCGGCCTCCACAATGTGTCTGAAATCCTGAACCGTTATGATAATATTTACCATGAAACCCAAATCAAAGACGGCCTGTTCATACAGCAGCTCCAGATCTCATAGGGGGGGCTTACCCCCTATAAATCCTTTTTCTGTAAAGCAGCCATGCCAACCATTGAAAATACAATGCCTGTGCCTATAAAGACTGCGATATTTTTCATGCTCCAGTCCTGATACATCAGGAACTGGTCAGACACGCAGAACAGCACATAATCCATTATTTTTCCCAGCGCCGGTATTTTCTGCCCGGCAATCTGCAGGATACCTGGCATTACCCAAAACAGTATGATCAGGTAAATAAGGGGCGTAATGGTTGTATTGTAAAAACAGGTGAGCATCACTGCCGTTGCCCCTATGGCAAAGCCATAAACCATATAAATCAGGATCTCCTTCCCAATGGCACCCGCTAACAGAACTGGTGTCCAAGGCTGTTTACAGATTACCAATGCAATGTCGTTTAAAATCCCGCCGCACAGGCCAACCAGCATACTGGCAAGAGCCACGCCCACAATTTTTGCCGTGGCAATCTGGAGCCTGCTGCTTCTTGACGTAAACACAAATGTGGCTGTTTTTAAGTCAAACTCCTCCCCTAAGCTTTTTGCCGCTAAAAACATAATTAAAATACTGGAAAAATTTCCAAAAAATGCGATTACATTGTGCACCCCAAAGCTGTCCGGGAACGAATACGCGCCGTATACCATCCCTCCTCCCATAACCAACACCAGGCCCAGGCCGATTAGAAACTCTCTTTTTTTCACTAATTTCACAAACTCCAACAATGTAATTCCGATTGTCCTTTTCATATCCTTGCTCCTCCTTTCGGTTTTATCCCATTATAAGCTTTTCTGGTCCCTATCCCCATTTTTTTCTTAAATGGGGATAAATCTGTCGTAAACGTAAAGATATGGAACCGCCAGGGCAATATAGGTATGCCATTGCCTGGTACGCTCTGCCGCATTATCTTAGTGCAGTAACAAATTTTTTCTTGTATATTACTACAAGTTATAGTATACTTTTTAAAACAATCATACCATATGTAAGACATTCTGTTTCAAAATCAATCAGGAGGTTTGTATTATGAAAAAAAAATTAGCGCTCATCCTGGCAGGGCTCTTATGCATAGGTTCTTTCACATCCTGTGCGCCTTCCAGCCCTTCCTCTGAAAAAGACGCCGCAAAAGGCGCCGGGAACCAGCCGGAGATGGTTATTGCTGTTTCCGAAAACCAGAAAGAATTTTATCAGGTGGTAATATCCCAATATCGTAAGCTGCACCCAGAAACGGACGTAACGGTTGAAATAATCCCTTGGATTGATAATACGCCTACGGAGAAAACGGAGAAAAACAAGAAAGCGATAAAGGACATGCAGGTGCAGATTATGGCAGGCAAGGGGCCGGATGTCTTCCTTCTGGACGAAAGCGACAGCTTATTGCCGGACATGGTAAAAAGCAGTTACAACGGGGTATTTTTAGACCTGAACACAGTGATAGACGGGATCAAAGGCCTGCCGCTGAACCAGACGGTGGTAAAAGCAGGGGAAGTGGATGGGAAACAGTATTTTCTGCCGCTGGGATATAGGCTGGCAGGCATTGCTGTGGCAGATGATACGCTTGGGGATTTCCAGCCGTCCTCCGGCCAGCCGGATAAATTCCTAAAAGAAGTTGCCGCCCATGCAGGGGTGGAAAGCTTCCGTAACGAATCTTTGATGAAATGGTATCTGCCTGGGCTTTTTGGGACGCCTGTTTTGGATTATGAAGAAAAATCCGTGACAGTTTCCAAGGAATTGCAGGATATGGCAGAGCTGTTAGAAGAAGGATCGGGAATTACGGATGAAAATGCGCCGGAATTGCCTGATGTTATGACGATTGGGAGTTCCAACGATGAGGGATTTGCAATGCTTGTGAAACAGTCTTTTGCTTCGGGTACAGACATTAAGTTCCTTCCGTTCCCAAATGGGGAAGGAGGGGTTAACGCGCAGGTGAGTATATTTGCAGCAGTCCGGGCAAACAGCGCATGCGCTTCCCAAGCTGGCGAATTCCTGGCCTTTTTGCTGTCAGATGAAATGCAGGGCAGCACAGGCTGGGAAGGCTTTGGGAATGTAATGGGGCCTTCGGCTATCCCTGTGAATAACAATGCAGTTGTACCGTTATTCCAGTACAAGTTTTCCCTTGGGGCAGAAGAATATCAGGAAGACGCTGCAAAGAAAGCGGAAGAATTGTCCCAGCTCACACAGCAGGTTACAACGGCCCGGTTCTGCGAATATGAAAATTCTTTGATTTATCAGACAGTTTTTATGACAGATGGGAGCCGGCCTGTGGCGGAAAGGCTGGAAAATTTAAAGGATGAATTACGCTTCTATTTTGAGGAATAAGCGGGGGCAGGATGAAGGGCAGGACCTGCGCCTCCTGCCCGGAGGGCTTTCCTATAAGATAAAAAACAAAACCAACGAATAACGGTGACCTTCTCCCACAAATATTTTTTATCCCAAGTTTTTGTTGTTGGTCTGACCATATTTCATTCCCTTTCGTTTTTATCATAGTATTACGCCATATCTGTAACCTTATATCTCAATATAGTTTTTAAGTTTTCCCCTTGTGTACGGTTGGCATGATTCAAATATATTTCACGGTGTTCTTTTCCCATGCGTTTATAACCGTATCATCTGCCGTATAAGTCCCAGTATAACAATCATCCCCATTTTTAAACATCCCACAAACGTCAAGCTAAACACCAAGACACTTACCAAAAGAAAACGGAAACTTTTTTCTATAACACATATCATCAGCCTTTCTGTTATTTTTAGCTCCAAATCCATAACCTCCCTTACTCATTTGTTGGCGCTGTATTCTTCAGTTCAGTACGGCAGAACAGTATAAACTGCCGCACCTTTTTATCTTCTCTATCTTTTTTCTGTCAATGCCCTGTCCTCCATTTCTCAAAATCACTGTATCTGAAATGAAAAATGGACTGGTGGGGAATGGCAGTGTATTGCTGTATTTAAAAACAGAAAAGTGTCCATCGGTTTTCTTCCAATAAACGCTTTCCCGCCTTAATTCTTAGGTTAATTACTCAAACTTCCCACATTAAAAATGGGATTTGCTCCCTGAAAAATCAATACTTTAGCTCACAAAATAGCGCTCAGGCAGCCGCTGAACTGCACTCCAATGCTTTTTGCATGTACTTCGGCAGTCTCTGAACAAAGCTGGCAGTGAATTCCTCAAGCTGCTGTTCTGTGATGTGGAAATATTCCATAACGGCATCCATTAGTGCGTCCATGATAATCCTCATGGATTGATTGAAAGTGATGTCATCCAGTTCATCCATGAGACGGAAAAACAGTTCACATATCGTTTTGTCATCGGTATTGCATCGCTGTGTAACTGCAAGCATCATATATCGTGCAAAGACAATGGATACATGAGCAGTCAAAGCATCATAGGACAGGCTCCGGCACTCCTTTACCAGATGCAGATAGGATTTGCAGGTTTTGAAAAACACCTCTATATCCCAGCGTTTCCCATAGATACGGATGATTTCTTCCGCTGAGATAGCTGTGTCCGTGCTGATGATGGCAAGCCAGGCTTTTTTCTTGCTTTTGTTCCGGACACAGACGATTTTTGCCGGAATTGCCTCATCACCAACGGTTACGTCAACAGAAAGCAGGTACTTGGAGCGGCCCCTGCGTTTTTTACACTGTTTATAGATTTCTTTGATGTTGTATCTGCCATCCTGATAGCCATATTTGATTTTACTGCTTTTCTTAACCATTGCGATTGTGTCTAATTTGCAGTCTGTCTTTAATGCGCTAATGGTCTTCGGTGATGAAAACCAACTGTCGAACAGCACATATTTTGCAGAAACGCCAGATGATTGTGCTGCTTTGATCAGGTCAATCAAGACTTCTGTTGCCTTTCGTCTGGATTCTTTCCGCCTTTTCCCGGCAAGAGAACGTCCATCGAAGTTTGCGGCTTTGCAGAGCAGATTTTTATCGTCGGCTGCCGACAGAAGACGATGGTTGATCGGAACAAAGGAGTTGCCATCGGACCATCCAAGTGTCAGCATACGGTAACCTTTCTTGTACTTCATAGAGCAGTGGTCGAAGACTTTCGCCAGAAGTTCCGTTTTATTTGAACGGGAACGGTCAAACAGGCTGTCATCAATAATGAAGACATCTTTGCGGCTCTCATCCGTAAGCGGCTTCATGAAATCGTTAATGATCCGGCTTGAAAGCAGGGTTGTGAACCGAAACCAGTTAATCTTCGCATTATTGAGGAAGCGATAAACGGTGTTCTTGCAGAATGAACCATCAAATATGCCTGTTTTCCGCTGCATATACATGCTTCTATCCGAGAAAATGAGACAGAACAGGTATCGAAACACTTCGATTACCGGAATCCCTTTTGCTTTTCCGGCATTACATTTGAAAAGAAGTTTCCCAATTTGGAATTGGGTCATAAAATTTGTGACAGAGTTAGAAATCTCATTCCCGTTTTCAGCATTATATGGTATACTTGACATGGCATAAATCTCCTTGCTGTGTGATTGTTATTCGCAATTCAATTATACCATCAAGTGCAGGTTTGTGCCTTTTTTATAGACTAAAGTATTGATTTTTCAAGGTTCAGCACACCAATCGGTGTGGGAAGTTTGAGTTAATTATTATAATCTATCATTCTTTTATCTCTTCGGGCAATCCGCCACACAGCGAACTTTCCTGCCGTTACTGCTACCGGAAGCCCTCCCGGTGCCATAATCCACTGACTGGCAATATACAGGTTTTGTACCCCCTTTAAAAGTCCCTTCACACGAAAGGACTTTACACCTTTTCTTGTAATGAATCCCATATATGCTCCATGATATGCGTTACAATACCGTTCATAAGTAATCGGTGTCCAGCAGTCAAGAAATGCCATATGCCCTTGAAGACTGGGAAACTGCATCTGCAGCCGTTCTTCTACTGCCTTTACTGTTTCCTTCTTCCGGCTCTCATATTCCTCCTTTGTCAGACTCTTCCAGTATAAATAGTCTTTATCAAATTGCGGAATATTTACTTGAATCACTATTTTCCCTGTTGGAGCAAATTCCGGTTCATATTCATAACTTTTCACTGAAATCCTCTCCACTTTCCTTCCTCCTGTTTCAAAAGGGCTACAGCCAAAGAAAATAGTACCTTTTCTGCCATACGCTTCCTTGTCTGCCACGAATGCTGCCTGAACAGCGCTAAAAAGAGGATATTTTTCATTATCAGCATAACAGGACTGCCATTTTGCATCCATATACTTTTTCCCGATCAACCTGCCAAACATCTCCATGGTATCCACTGATGAAATAATATAATCCGCTAATACCTTTTCTTTATCTGCTATTTCGATTCCTATTGCTTTTTTATTCTCTATAAGAATCCGTACAACAGGCGCATTGCAGTGCAAATTCCCGCCCAGCCGTAAAAAACGGTTCACCATACGGTTTACCATTGCCAGAGAACCGCCTATTGGAATCTCGCCATTGCCAGATGTAATACTGGCATAAGAAACGAGAAATGAACTTGCAACATATTCTTTTGGCAAATAATCTGTAAATAGTTGTTTTAAAGCAGGGTGTTTAAACCTCTTGGACAGTTCCTCCAAATCAATGGAGCCATATTCTTTCATCACCTTTGGCATATTCGCCATTGAAACGCCCATATGGATATAATCCATGATTCCCATAGCATCCATAGGTTTTTCGGCTGGTATTTCACATTCCGCCGCATATTTCACATGCTCTATAAATTTTTCTATTTCCATCGCATCTTCAGGGGACAACTTGAGCAACTCCGACTTCGTCCTTTCCAAATCCTTCCACAATGTTACTTGCGAGTTCTCTTTGATGCTTGTATAAAAACTGTCACAATCCGCAAATTCCGTATGTTCATCTAATGCTCCGACTGTTTCCCATACTTTGCGGAGTGCTGTCCCCTTCTTCGTTCCAGTAAGCCAATGAATGCAATTGTCAATATGGCATCCTTTCCGGTTCCACCCCATACACTGTCCGCCGGCAACTGGATTTTTTTCATAAATATCCACGTCATAACCTGCAAGTTTTCCATAAATTCCTGCTGACAATCCAGCAATACCGCCACCTACAATTACAATTCTCTTTTTGTTTTCACTCATCGTTTCCCTCCATAGATAAACTATTTGAACTAAATTGTTCTTTATCATTTTGCAGCATACCCACCATCCACTCCGGTTCCGGCAAAGGAATATCCGGATGTAAAGTATACTGTTCCATAATTCCATGTACCGCACACCAATACATATTTGACAGCGACATGACATCTCCTTTGTGAATGCTTCCGTCTTTCTGCCCTGTTTTCACCCAGTTTTGGCAGAATGCAATCGTATCTACTGAAGCTGCCAGCTTACGAAGTTTTTCTGGTACGTCTTCGCCCCGCACGATATGTCCCATAAATACAAACATTTTTGCAATAAAAGGATTTTTTTCTGTTTGCAGAAACAACATTTTTGTAAATTGATAAAAAAAATCCAAACCATTTTTTGCTTTGACCCGCATTGGCGTGCGCATCCCTTCCAAACCGATATTTACCAATTCCTCTAACAGCATTTCCTTTGTAGGGAAATAATGGAACAGCAGCCCTTCACTAATCCCTGCCCGTTTGGATATTTGGCTTGTTTTGGTTCCGTAGTATCCCCGCTCCACAAATAAATCCAGCGTGGCCTGAATAATTTGTATTTTTCTGGCTTCTTTTTGTTCTTTTCTTGTCATATTGCATTTCCTCCAGCGAATAAACACAATTTAACATTAGCACAGTCATCGAAAAATTTATAGAGTGATTTACTCAATGAAATTTATATCAATGGGGCTGTCGCATTAAGAAAAATGATACAAGATATAGTTGGCATAAATCATTCTTCTATACTATATCTTGTATATGTTTTGCTTAGTGCGACAGCCCCATTGCGGCTCCTCTGTCATTCAGAGCCGCATCCGCTCCCTCATAATAAGTCCCAGCGGTTCATTACCTCCATGCAGACATACCGCCTAACTTCCCCTGTCAAACTTCATGACAAACACCTCCTCTCACTGTTCTGCCGGAACGCCGGGGATACCTGCCCTCTGTGGCTTATTAATAATATACACCCATGAACAGCCATCCCCTCCATAACCCTAAAATCCCCAAAACTTAGATGCCATCTCCCGCTTTATGATGGATGAGAGAAAATTGGGATTGTTGCTTTGGAACATTTTCAGGCTTTCAAAGAAAGCGGCCTTGCTTTCCCGTCTTTAAGCCTGCAAAAGTCTTATCCAGTTTCTGGTCTTTCACATTCTTCTCCACATATTCCTCTCCTGCCCAGGCGCTTCCGGCACGGAAATCTTCTCTGTGCCTCCATCCAGCTTTTCAGCCTGTTCCGCTTTTTCCTTTTTCCGCTCCTGTGCTTTTTCTTCATCTTCTTTCTTTTCCTTCTGCTTCTCCAGACGCTCATCCATATGCTGCCTCCCCATTTCTATCTGCACCACCGACTTTTTTCGGATCATCATACAGCACTTTCGGATTGCCGTTTTCATCCTTCCCCATATGATATTACTCCGGCGGTTAAATGCCGACGAATTTTACGCAAAATAAATTTCCATCTGCAAGGCGGAAGAAGGCGGCGCAGCGGGGCTACGTCAACGGATGACAACATAGCAAATGGAAATTTAGGCAAGTAAAAACGTCGATATTTAACCGCCGGAGTAATAGAAATGAAGAAATCCATGAATTGCCTGATAAAAAAGAATGCGCACAGCGCATTCTCCGCGCGCGAGCGGATTGCGCAGCTAATCCACTTTTATCATTGTTATCTAACATCACTTGGTATATTTTATATGCACATTCTTCCCTGCTCATCAAGCTCCACTGTTTATATTCTTTTTCAGCCTCTTTATCTGCTTTCTCAATTTTCTTAAGGGTCAACGAATATGTATCGCTATTTTTAATTTTCTTCCCATAATAAATTGCTCTATGAAACCTCTCACTCAAACAACTCATGGCAAGACAATATTCCAATGTCCATCTTGGAGCTATAAATCCCTTCACTGTACCAACAGAATACTTTTTCCCCTTTTCCTTTACCGCATCCGATGATTCCTTCACTTTCTGTAATAACAGAAACAGGTATTCCGATTGTACTACTGTCTTATCTGATAAAAATTTTAGAGCATCTAAGAAATGACGTGCTGCCAACATTCACAATTGTGATACAAGCATTGCGAAACCTCCTATGCTTTTCGTATAGTTTCCTAGATTTTCGATATCTCCAACATCTTCAGATAACTGTCCAATCTTGCATTCACATAACCTGCAAACAGCTTTTCCATTGCAGCCAGATTATGTTTTACATGGTATTCATCAAACGCATTGTAGTAAGAAATCCGGTCTGCAAACTTAATGTCAATTGGCGGATATCCGGCTTTCATCAATTCCAAATTCACCAGCAGCCTCCCTGTCCTTCCATTTCCGTCAATAAAAGGATGAATTCCCTCAAATTCAATATGAAACTGTGCAAGCCGGGGAATACTATGCTCTGTACTATTTCTATAAACTTCCAGCAACTGTTCCATCTTAGGCTGGATCAAATATGGCTGGACTGGCTCATGTTTGGCTCCCATAATCTTGACTGGAATCCTTCTGTAAACACCCCGATCCTCCCATTTATCCGCCAGCACAAGATAGTGAATCTGCTTGATGATACTCTCTGATAAAGGCATTTGATTTTTTACCAAATCCCTCACGAAATCAAATGCTTTTTTATGCCCGACTGCCTCCATATGGTCTTTTAACGGTTTCCTGTCAATTGTCAGACCACGCAAAACCATATCTGTTTCACGCAAAGTCAGAGTATTCCCTTCAATTGCATTGGAATTATAGGTATACTCAATAACAAATTCCTCCGTCAAACGTTCCAATTCCCCCTCAGTCAGCGGGCGCCTGGCATCCAGTTCTCTTTTCTTCCTGTCTATCGCTGTCAGTAAACTTTCTGTTGCTTTAAACCGTCCATCCTCTGGTTTTCTTGCGTCTGCCGGAATCATCCAATTGCGTCCTTCACGGGTGACACCAGAGACTTTGCCTTCTGCGCATAATATGCGCACACGCCTGTCAGAAATCCCCCATTTTTCTGCAGCCTGCTTTACCGTTATATACATAAAAATTACACCTTTCTTCCGCAAATAGTATACTCCATTTTCGGAATAATAGCAATCCATACGGAACAATATATTTTTATTTTCGGAACAATAAAAGCCCAGAAATGCAGTAACTAATTTTCGAGCCTTAACTTTTACATTTTCATTTTTAAATTTCTCATTTATAATATCCACTATTTCTATTTTATACCTTGTAACGATACGAACACAATTTAACGATTCCCCACTACTTTTTAATGATTATCCACATTTCCCGTTTTTCATTCCCCATTCGTAGTCTTACCGTAGTCAAAATATTATTTGCCTGCCACGGTATGCCCAAGTTTGCCCCCGAAGTGCCGAATTATGCGGTTTTCACCTTGATCCCAGCAACACCCAATGTGCCGGAAACCCTTGTTTTCAGCGGTTTTCCCAATATTCTGTTCATTCCCTGTGTACCAAATAAGAGGTTTACATTTCGACACAGAAAGCCATGTTGTTTATGGCGTTTTCCCTTGCATAACGTAACAGGATTTCCTTTTGTGTCTGTATGCTTGAGCTTTCCTGCACGTTCCCATCGTCCCTCGGCAACCTGCAATATAAAGCTGCACTGTATGTTGTTTTTGCGGTCTGCCCTGTCATAAATAATCCCTCCATTCGTGACAAGGCATTCCGCTATTCAGTTAAGTTCATTATACTACTTGATACAATACTATCTATCCCCATGTATGCAAATGAATGTTACATGAAAAGAAAAAGTCATCTGATATTTACATCTCCTTAGATATGAGGAGATTATCACTGATAAGTTAATGCAAAAGTATTGATTTCTCAATATTTTTGTGGTAGAATGCCATTCAGAAAGGAGGCCATAAGATGTCTTTTTCGTATAAACCACTTTGGAAATTGCTCATTGATAAAGATATGAGCAAGAAAGAACTGATGGAGGCAACAAATATTTCAAAATCAACAATGGATAAAATGGGGCGTTCAGAGATTGTGTCTCTTGAAATAATTGACAGGATATGTAATTACTTTAATTGTAGTGTTGAAGATGTCATAGAGCATTGCTACAAGGAAGGAGGGCAAGATGGGAAATAGTTATTCTAAAGCAGCAGCCGCAACCTTTACTTTGAATAAAGGAAAACCTATTCATAGATGGTACTCGTATTTAGAAGGCTATTCGTCTTGCTTGATTGATGATATTGTAATGGAAATTGGTTTGGAAAATATCCGTGTAATCTATGATCCGTTTTGTGGAACAGGTACAACAGCGTTGGTTGCATCTTCACACGGAATCAAGTCCTACTATTGTGAGACAAACCCCTTTATGCAACAAGTCATTGAGGCTAAAATCAATTCTGTTAAGAAATTGAGAGATACTGGAATCCGAAGCAAACATCTTAAAAAATTTTTGCAGGAACTGGAAGACTATAGTTTTCAGTTTTATCTTGAAGAACCTACTTGGGATGGATTTGAGAAATTTTTTGACTCCGAGGTTCTTGCACAATTAAAAGACTTGAAGCGTAAGGTCGATGATATTTCCGATGATGATACGAGAAATATCGCTATTGTTCTTTTAGCTTCGGTGACTGTAAGAGCTTCGAAAATGATTCGCCAAGGTGACTTGCGTTTCGCAAAAGAAACCGAAAAGAAAGACGAAGATAAGGATATCCTTTCCAACTTTATTTGCAAAATCAAATTAGCTATTGATGACATCGAGAGTGATAACTGTCCCACTTTAGCAGAAACAATTAGACTGACAGACGATTCGAGAGATATTGAGGTAGAAAATCAGATTGATTGCGTTATTACTTCTCCACCTTATCTAAATGGAACTAATTATATTAGAAACACAAAACTTGAATTGAAACTGTCAGGTCATGTTATTAGCGAAAAAGATTTGCCACATTATCACTCTAAAGGAATCATCTCTGGAATAAACAATGTTTCCAATCGCAATACCAATTTTAAAGTTCTGGATTCTGTACGCCCTTATCTCGAAAAATTAGAGCCTGTTGCGTACGATAAACGCATTCCGATTATGGTTGCAGGCTATTTCAATGATATGGGAAAAGTTATAGAGCGTCTTTCCCACGCAATGAAAGACAATGGATACTTTATTATGGACATTGGAGATTCACAATTTGCCGGAGTTCATATTCCTACCCACGAAATACTTACCAAAATCTGTAAAGACTATGGCTTTGAGCTATATGAAGAAGACATTTTAAGAGAACGCCGTTCTAAAAATGGCATGGTTCTTTCGCAAAGACTATTGAAGTTCCGTTTTCACAAAAAAGATTCTCCGCTCGAAATCTTTTATGCGGAAGCCCAGAACTTTATGAATACTATGCCATATAAAGTTGCCCCATTTTCGGGTCGAAACTGGGGACATTCGTGGCATTCCTTATGCTCCTATCACGGAAAGTTAAAACCAGCAATTGCTCATTTTCTGATAGAACAATTTACCGAACCGGGCGACATAGTAGTTGATCCGTTGAGCGGAGTAGGTACAATACCATTAGAAGCGTGCTTGCAAAACCGAATTGGCATTGGAAACGACCTTAGTGAACTTGCGTTTTGTGTTACAAAAGCAAAGGCAGAAAAAGCAGATGAGAACGATTGCTTAGAAGTCCTTGCCCAATTACAATCTTACATCGAAAGTGAAAAACAAAACGATGAAGTCTTGATACTGATTAAAAAATATGAGAACTTTGGCTTCAACGGGAAATTATCCAACTATTTCCACGAAGACACTTTCAAGGAAATACTTTGTGCTCGTAAGTATTTTACTTCAAGGATTAAAAAACTTACTTCTTCCGAAGCAATGGTCTTTTCTTGCTTTCTTCATGTCCTTCACGGGAACAGACCTTACGCTTTATCACGAAACTCTCACCCTCTTACACCGTATGCTCCTACAGGTGATTTTATATACAAAAATGTTGTAGAGCATATTAAGGATAAGTTAACAGCTTCGTATAAGAAAGGAGAATTTGACCACTATAGGCTTGGGCAGGCGATACATGGGGATTATCAAGAGCTGAGTACACACAACATTGCTGCCGATGCCGTTATTTGTTCACCACCCTTTGCAAATTCAATCAGATTTTATGTGCAGAACTGGATGCGCCTTTGGCTATGTGGCTGGGAAGAAAACGATTATAAAAAAGCAGAGAATGCGTTCCTCGACCAAAAGCAGTGTAAAGATTTTGACGTTTATGTATCTTTCTTCAAGATGTGTTACGATATTCTAAAGCCAAATGGGAAAGTAATACTCCACTTGGGCAAAACAGAGAAGGTAGACATGGCAGAAGAATTGTCAAAACGAGCTACACCATATTTTGCTGAGGTGTATCGTGGAACTGAAAATGTGCAGGGGATCGAAAAGCATGGCATCAAAGATAAAGGTTCAACAGTTGAACATCAATATTTGTTTTTAATGAAGAAATAAACAAAGTGGGACTGGAAGTGCCCCAGTCCCGTTGAAATAATTATCTGATTGTTACTGAATGAGGATAGTGACCTGTTTCTTTGCAATACTTTTCTGCAAGGTCAACTTTTCCGGCAATAATACGCTTCAGGGAGTCATTGATTTTGTCAGCAGTTCGGATTCCATCTCTTACCTTTTGATAATCTGATTGCATCAAAAACGCATCATAGAACCATACAACATTTTCGATGAGTAGATTCAGAACTTGCTGATTAACCTCTTTCTTATGGAGCTGGGTTAATGATAATCCTGTAATTTTACTCAATCGAACAAGTTCTTCTTCGCTATAATAATCTACAGGGAAATGATCACTCTTTTGAGAGTTATGGTTGCTACACAAGCAAGTTGCAGTTTCATCAAGACGATATAAGTAAGCCAACGGCATTGTATGATCTAACGCCATATCTCCTAAAGCGATAGGGTCGGAATCAGGTCCACATTTGAAACATCTCCTTCCAAACTTCTCCCAAATGTAACGAGAAAATTCTTTCTTTGTGCGATGTTCAAATTCAAAATGAATAAGGTTTCTATCCAAAAGCGTATTTACTAAGACCTCAATTGCCCTTCGTCTCAAGCCGTCTTCTTTGAACTGTTGAGCATTACGCTGAGGATTAAGAGGCGCATTAACAAAGAACTTTTTACAGGCTTTGCATTCAAGTTGATGACCATAATAAGACACCACCTTGCTATCCTCGATTGTCAATCCTTTAAGCTCATTTGCCCTCAAATGAGCTCGGTTCTGAATTTTGTAAGCTCTAAAAGCCGAGTGAACACATGGAGCTTGTTTTTTACAATGCAAAGAAAAGCTCAATGTCTTTAATTCATCATCAATATTGATAGGCAAGTAACGACCACAGCGATTGCAGCTCTTTGCAACAACACGCTTTCCTTCAATAAACTTTTGCCCAGAAGTAAGATACCAGTCAATCGGCAAGTCCGATCTAAGGTAGTACAAATATGGTACATGCATACGGGTCTTTTGATAAAAGCTCGTCGCACAAGATGTATCTTGGAACTCCTCTTTAGATACTACATCAAGGTCAAATGCGATGAAATCAAGGACATTACCTCTTTGGCTTGATACAGTCATTTTGACAATAACATCAATAAGTTGTGAACCCTTGTTGAGGAACTGTTCAGCGTGAATACCGATATTTGACCAATTATTTGCTTCGATGGTCTGCTCCCAATCCTCATCGAAAGCGTATCCATCTCCCTCATAGCTATAACTCATATTCAAGGATATGAATGCTTTTTTGACGGAATAGATATATCCGCCAAAAGCAATAATTGAAAGCCCTTTTTCAAAAAGCTCTACAACATCGACAGATGAACGGGCAAAAGTAAATGTCACTGTGTTACTGTCACAAACATACCGTTCTGAATGAAGAACAATGCATTCGCTACCAGTTGTCTCGTCACAAGTATGATAACCACTTTCACGAGTTGCCTCTCGTCTATGGTAATCAAATCTTGCTTTTCATATTGGCGGCAATCCGCTTGTAGCTTACAAGATTCCCCGCATAGATAGGGCTTCTTAAAATATTTCCCAAGCTGTTCTCACTATAAATCAAACCTGCATTGCATGAGCAGATAGATTACTGCCCGAAAAAAGGACATAAAAAATCCCTCCAAACTTTAAAAACAAAGTCAGAGGGTAATAAATGTATAGCAATACAGCCCATCGAACATCGCTTTTTTATTCAATGGACATATTTGCCTTCTCATTTTTTATCTATTGGTTATTTAATTTTTCCTTAACAAGTTTTTCATGGTAAAAGTAATTGACATAATTTAATCCCAATTCGTTACAATATGTATTGAGCAAATCAGCCAGTGTGTTCCAATATGTACTATCTTTTTCTAAATAAATTGTTTCATACTTTTCCTTTAAATTTGGATGATGTGTATTGATATAAGAGAGGATACTGCTTTTATATTCCCCTCTAAGGTTCAGATTTTCAAACCAATATTCACATACGTTCTCTTTCGTACCGTCAATGATGTCTTTCCATTCTGTGATATACGGAAAAATAGGAGACATAAATAAAACCGTATAAATGCCCGCATTATGTAAATTTTTTATCGCATGAAGCCTGTCTTCAATGGAACTGCCGTTATCCATATCCGCCCTAAATACGTCGTCCAAAGTATTGATTGAAAAAGCCACTTTGAGATTGGACATCCTTTTCAATAATTCTATATCCCGTAAAATAAGCCTGAATTATTTTCTTTTGTTTTACTGTATTATTTAATACCTATTAGCTCACTTTTTCTCACTTCGTAATTTAGAGAAATTAACTTTATAAAAATATTTGCGGAACTAAGCGGTCTTTACTTTACGCCAATTTCACAACCAGTGTCACAAAGAAGCATCCGTTGCGAATATCCGCAAACACCTCTCCACCCATAAGTGACATCACCCGTTTGCAGATAAAAAGTCCAAGCCCGTTGCCCTGCACCTTATCCGCATTGTTTCCGCGATGAAAGCTCTCAAATATCTGCGGCAGTTCCTTTTCTTCAAGTGTACAGCCCGTATTTGATACCGTGATAAGCTCACAGCCGTCCATTTTATCACAGCCGATCTCAATTCGTCTGCCGTCTCCGTATTTGATTGCGTTTTCAATCAGATTTTGAAAACATTCCGCAAGGCGGTTCGGATCGCAGGAAAGAATGCAGTCATCATATTTGCGAATCAAAAGCTCTGTTCCCGACATGGAAAGCTGGGGAGCATATCTCGTGTCTATTTTTGTGATGATAGCACTGAGAAACTCCTCGCCGGGTATGACCTCAAAACTCATAAAGTCCTCGCTTACCGCCTTTGAGAGCTCGCTGACAAAGTGCTCTATCTCATCCGCGCGGGTATTGATGTTCTTGGCAGCGGCACGCTGTTTTTCCTCGTTCTTGTATAATCCCTTGGCAAGCGCCTTTGCATTCAGCTTGATAGCCGACAAAGGTGTTTTTATGTCATGGGAAAGGGAGAGCAACAGGAGTTTTTTATCCTTTTGCATCGTAATCTCTTTTTTGCGGCTGTTTTCGATGCTCTCACGCAAGAGGTTAACTCCCCATGTGAATTCGCCGAAAAAACGGCTTTTTTCTTCGGATATCGGCACGGCAAGATTGCCCTTTGCAAGCTCCTTAGGAACATCACTCAGCCTGTTGAAAGGCACGATGATATGTCTGCGGATATAATACAAAAGACTTGTCAGCAACAGGAACAGCGCACCTAATACGCAGTTGACCGCAGCAATGCCATATTGTCCGTTCCCGACGGTATATTCAACGCGATAAAGCGTTTCGCCCGCTTCTATGATAAGATAATGCTCATCGGAACGGTAGATGCCGTCACCCGTAAACACACCTGTAATGTGGGGGTATTTTTCAATATCATAACTGCCCGTCTCCGCTATCTCACCCGCAAGCCGCCTGGCTTCAACACGATAAATACCTTCACTATTATCTTTCGATCCCACGAGAAATATGTTCAATACCGCCGTCAGTAAAAGAAATACGGCCATCACTGCGATACACAGATTTTTGTAAGCTTTCATACAAACTTATACCCCACGCCCCAGATCGTAAGCAAACGCTTTGCATTCTTAGGGTCATCACCGAGTTTTTGGCGAATGCGGTTGATATGAACATGAAGCGTTTGCAACTCCGAATCGCTGTCGCTGCCCCAGACAGTGCCAAACAGGTACGATTTTTTTAGAACTTTGCCTTGATTTTCAATCAAAAGCGCCAGCAAATCAAACTCTTTTGAAGGCAGTTCCACGGGCTTTCCGTCAATAACCGCCGTTTTATCTGCAAGGTTAAGTGTCACACCATCCGCCGATAATATATCATGCTGATACCGCCGTTTGAATATACCCTTAATTTTAGCGATAAGAACATCTATATCATAGGGCTTTTCAATATAATCATCAGCGCCAAGTTCATAGCCGTTCAGCTTATCTTCCCTGCCCGTCCTTGAACTAACAATCAATATGGGAGTATCCGTGTTTTCCCGGAGTTTTGAACATATCGCAAAGCCGTTCATATCGGGAAGATTGATGTCAAGCACTACAAGCCTTGCGCCATATCGTTCAAAAAGATGTACGGCACGTTCTCCGCTGTTCACGCTTGATACGACATATCCTTCCTCACGCAGGAAGTCGGTCAGCAAGTCCGCCAGTTCCTTATCGTCCTCTACAATCAGAATATCGGTCATAAAATCACCACCTGCAAGTATTATTTCAAGCATCACCAGCCCTGTTCCATAAGCCAGTTATTCAGTTCTCTTTCACGGTCACGGAATTCCTTGTCACCGCCGCCAAAATCTCCCATCTCTTTTTCGCCGACGATACCGCCGTCCACAATGTAAAGCACCCTGCTGCACTTGGCGGCAACCTTTGAATCGTGGGTCACGCACATGATCGTCGTACCGTCACGGTTGAGGGAGAGCAGCTCGTTCATGACCTCGTCAGAGCTTGCACGGTTCAATGCGCCTGTGGGCTCATCGGCGAAGATCATCTTGGGATTGTTTATCATGCTGCGGCAGATGCAGGCTCTCTGAAGCTGTCCGCCGGACACTTCGTTGATGTCGTTGCCGCCCACCTCATCAATGCCGAGCCTGCGCATAAGCGCCCTGCCGCGCTCATCGGTCTTCCTGCGGCTCGACCTGTTCTTTTTTGATTGTGCCGCGGGGAGAATTATGTTGTCCAGAACGGTGAGGTTTTTCAGCATATACATCTGTTGAAAGATAAATCCCATTTCATCAAGACGCACATCGGCAAGCTCCCTTTCTCCCATTGCGGTGATATTTTTTCCGCAGAACAAGACTTCCCCCGATGTAATGCCATCCATACCGGACACGGTGTAAAGCAGGGTGGATTTGCCCGAACCGGAGGGTCCCATAACTGCTGTCATTTCGCCCTCGGAAACGGTGAAATTTACGTTTTTCAGAACATTGTTCTGACGTTTGTTTACTAAGTAGGTTTTGCAGAGGTTCTTTACTTCTAAAATATTCATAATAAGCTCCTTTCTTACTCGATACTTGCCGTATCGGAGGATTTGATTTTTTTGGTGTAGAGTGAGGTCAAAAATGCGCTGACGGCAGTGGCGGTAAGGACGATAACGGGGAATACTGCGTATATCTCCACAGGGTTTTGCATATATTCTACGCCCATTTCAAGCCCCATCGTCCTGAAAATAGGGTCGAAGCAAAGCTTTGTAAGGGGCATACCCAAAAGCTCCGCAAGAAGTACAGCCGTCGCCGCAGCGATGAAAAATCTTAACGTGTACTGCCCGTATATTTTGGCGTTCCTGATACCTATGGCTTTCATAAGGGCGATCTCTGCCTGCTCCTTTGCGATAAAGGAACGTTCCATAAGCACGGTGATAAGCGCGGCTAAAATTACCGTAAGGACGGCGGACATTTTTTTAACCGCGTCTATGGCGTCGCCGACTCCAGTGGTGTCCTTTACGTCTTCGCTCGCTGTTTTAACGCTTGAAAACTTAGGGTAAAGCTCCTTAATCTTTTCAATTCTGTGTAATACTTCCTCATCGTCGGGGTCGTCGGTAAATTTTATCTGTGTACTAGGGGAGCCGTTTGCTGCGATATAGTTGATATCGCAGTCGGTATGAACCCTTGCGGAAACACCCTGATTGACCATTGCCTGATACAGTGCGGTTATGATGAACTCCTCTGTTTCGCCCGTCGGGTAGGACACAGTAACGGTATCGCCTATCTCCGCCTTAAGCTGTTTTGCCAAAAGGGTCGTCACTGCAATTTCGTCGCTGTTTTGGGGAGGAGTACCTTCTAAATATTCGTACATATCCATTGTTGTTCCCGTACCCTGAAGTATAGCTGTCTTGCTTTCATATTCGCCGTATCTTATCATCGTATAAATATAATATTCCGTCATACATTCCGCGGGCATACCGTTTTCCACAAGGGTCTGCTCCATGTCCCCAAGATATTTTTCAACCTTTTCATGTCCGTCCTCGGCCATAAACTTCATAGCCTCATCGCCGATGTCCGTAACGGCGTGGCAGTCCGCCTGCCCAAAATATTTCAGCAGCTTTCCGCTTTTAAGAGATGCCGTGACATTGGAAAGCATTATCAGCAGCGACATACACAGAAAAAACGTTAAGGTAATGACAGCGTAGCGTTTGGGACTGCTTACAATATCGTTTGCAGCAAGGAAAACCGTCGTGCCAAGCCGCGATCTTCCAAGGCTCATAACGCCCTTTTTGTGGAAGCGTTCCCCCGTCTGCCCGTTCCTTACAGCGTCGATCGGGGACATTTTGCTCACCCTGCCCGTGCATCTGAGACAGAACAGGAGAATCACAGCCGCTGTCAGAACCGCGCAGGCAATGTTTACAAATCCGTTATTGCTGCTGTCTATTATAATAGACTCCGAGGAATAATTTATAAGCATTTTCCCGAATGGGTAGCTGAGTATCAAGCCGAGTGCTGCGCCGACAACGGAAATGGCGAAGTATTTTGTAAGGTACAGCCCCCGAATTTTTATGTTCCGTATGCCTATGGCTTTCATAACGCCTATCTCGTGGAATTCTTCAGAGAGGGTAAAGGCTATGGTGAACCGCAGTACCGCAAAGGATATGCTGATAAGAATAAGGCTCACCGCAAGGATAAGACCCATGATTATCATGTTAAAAATATAAGCTTGACCCAGTGTATCCGTGCCACTCGCAACGGTAAAGCTGTCGGATATATCCGCTATCTGGGACAGGGTCTTATCAAGATTGGCGGTGTGTATGTATAAGAATTTCCCGCCATACATATTTTTCATCGTTTCGTCGGACATATATTCGTCAAATTCCTCGCCGTTCATGATAAACCTTTTAATGCCTATCAATTCCGTGCCGCAGACAGCGTCCTTGAAACTGCCCGCAAAGGTAAATTCGTGGCTTACGCCCTCTATTTCGACAGTAATTTTGTCGCCGACCTTAAATCCCATGTTTTTCACCGTGAAACGGGAGACGTAGATTTTTCCTTTCGGTACACTTTTAAGAATACTTCCGTCGTCCAGAAAATAATTTATCCCCATATTTCTATCGCTCTGTAATACTAATTTCTGATTGAGATTGGAAGCGTTAAGCGGTTCGCCGACCCGCGTAATATTTGACTGGGACATCGAGAGGAACTCCTCGATACGGAACTCGTCTATCGCAGAGGCGTTTTCAAATGTCCCGCAAATATCCTTGTGGCCAGATTTGTTTTCGCTCATCGCAAAGTAATCGGGTACGTCCGCCATTTCAAAATAGCTGTCCAGTGCAGTCGTCACGGTGATGATGTTGCTCACGCCTGAGGACATGAACATTGATGCGAGTATAATAAATACCAGCAATATCACGTTCATTGCCCTTTTTCGTTTAAGGTCTTTTTTCAGTATTCTCCAGAACATAGTGTATTCCTCTTTTCTTGAATTTGATTTTTCTATATTCTGAGTTATAACATATAAATTCTTAACAAGTCTTTAACTTTTGGCGAAATACAAAAACATATAAGGCAGTTACCAAAATAAGCGGAGCAGTTTAAATTGTCGAATTTTCACTTTCTGTTTTCCTTTCGTTTTCTTTTATCTGCCGGCTTTTTTGCATCCTTTGGTATCAGCCACAAGCGGCTGAATTTTGCCACGCCGGGTATACGGTTTGCCTCACATAGCTTTTGCACCCGCCTTTCTGAAATGCCCCATTTTTTCGCTGCTTCTGGGGCAGAAATATACTCTAACATCTCATTCACCCTTTCATTCAATTCTGTCAGTATAATTATATGCGTGCAGCCGAATAAATACAAGATTCTTTTTGTATATATAACAAAAATCAAACAAACATCATGGAAATGTGCATAACTGGCTATTCCGTCATGGATAACTCCATAAAACAGTCAGTTATACGACATTTCCACAATGTCGATTACGCCGGAATCCCCATCATTCTATCTTTCTTATTTAAAAGCAGCATTAAGAAAAGCCCTGCATTGCACAGAGCCTTTCAAGCACCCACCCCTGCAGCATTTCCTTTATAAATTCAGTGATTTTGTCAATGATCGCCCCATGAATTATGAGAACAGTGTCGTAAGCTGTGGAATCACCGTCTGCGGCACGTCAAGAAATATATATGGAGTTTTTAAGAATCCCCCCGGAGCGGGGGAGCGGTCAGCCTGTGACCTGCTCCACTTCCGGTATGGGTTTAAGATTAAAATGAATTTCAATAGAAATGTGTCTTGTCTTATCGCTGTCTATGGTTTCATGGACAACGATTTCTTTAATCAGGCGGTTTAAGGTGGAAGCGTCCAGTTCACCGTCAAATACTGTGGTGACATGAATCTCTGTTTTATTTTTCGCCATAAGCAGTTGTCCTCCATAACTGTCGTTGCCGCGGCAGTCGCCAAATGGATATGCAAGCATATCCTCTTGGCTCGTTGCTCGCGCACATGAAAAAGCCAGACAGGGAAGGCCGGCAACGAAGTCCGGCAACGGGCGCGGGAAAACCTTGGAACTAATTCTGGAAGTCCAGTCGGCACGTTCCCCGCTCCGCAGTTCCAGATACTGAAAAAGCAGCTCCGGGAGTGTTGGCTCTTTGGCCTGCTCCAATACTTCCAGCAGTACGGCCTTTTTCTCTTTCAGGTCGGCGTACTGTTCCGATGGGATTTCCCTCGGAATGGCAAGCACGAACCTCCGGGCAAGCTGGGAGTTCCATTGTTTTTCCTGTGCTTCGGCAGAGTTCCATAAAGTGTTGCGGTCTGCATACTCTGGCGGCACATGGGGCGGGAGCAGGATTTCCTTGTGGGTGACTTCGTTCTTGTAAGGATAATATTTCTGCTCTTAGTCATATTCAGAGAACAGCTTCTCGCTGCTCTGGTAGGCAGCGGCGGAAACAGCGGATTCGTTTTCACTCCGCTTGATGATTGTGATTTTACAATGCGGGCATGGCAAGTGTGCGCCCTCCTTTCTCCCGGATTGGGCAAAAGAAAAAGCAGGATACCTTTTCAGATTTCCTGCTTGGATGTGCCGCTAATAGGCGGCGGGTTATTTAGTTTTTTGATAGGCTATCAGTTCGTCAAACCTGGAATTTATCTATTTTCCATAATCAATTCTCTGCACTTCCATTCTTCACCTAGAATACAATATGTTTCTGTCTCATCAAGAACAGTATCGTTAAAACCGACTGCTTTATAGCAATAATAAGCCGGAAGATTATTCTCAAAAACGCCTAATGATGCTTTTTTTGCTCCATATATTTCAAATACAAATTTTAGACCTAGTCGGAGCATAGCTTTTCCATAGCCTTTTCCTCTCTTGTGAGGATTTACAATAACAAATCCAAAACGTAGTTCATCCAATAATTCATCAGGGTTTCTTAGTGTAAAAAAGCCAACGATTCCTGTTTCATCAAATGCAGCAAACGGCATTAGAGATTCAACAAAGCAAAATTCCTTTTGTGTTATCGGATAATTACCGAGTATGCCTGCTGTCCATTGATAAAATGCTTTTTCATTTTGACACCACGATAATATTGTATTTACATCCGAAGCTTTATATGGTCTTATTCTAATCATACATTTTTCCTCGCAAATTTGAATCTGGTTAATTGTATGTATCGTTATATATAAAATTCAAAGGCAAAAAGCAATGCTAAGATAGAAACTCCGTCTTTCGTTTCGTTATTTTTTAACATTTTCAAAATATTACCCCTTGAAACCCACTTCTTCATTTTGACTTCATTTTCGTCAAAATCCATAGATTCTGTATCAACTCTTGCAGCAAAAACATGGCATATACAATCTGACATTCCATTGGCTGGATTTTGAGTACATAAAAACTTCAAATCTTTAACGGTACACCCTGTTTCTTCCATGCATTCTCGACGTGCAGCCTCCTCCTTTGATTCTCCAACTTCAATGCGTCCTGCTGGAATTTCCCATTCCAAACGCATTACTGTATACCTCTTAGATTGAATCAGCAAAACTTCATCATTTTCGTTGAATACTACAATGCTTATTACTTCTTGTGGATAATGAATCTGGTGGTATTTTTCTATAATATATCCATTCGATAATTTTACTTTATCAACGTATAAGCACACATAATCACTTTCATAAATTACTTTTCTATCTAATCGCTCTGGCAATTCCCTATAATTCATATTATCCTCACTTCCTTAACAAGCATTGATTACCCTATTTAACTACCTCCTCCGATAAACTGGAATTTATATAATTATCTCTCTAACTTTCCCCATTTTATAGGCTTTCCCGCCTGTCCATTAGTGAAATGATATGTAGTTTCCCTTATTTTTGCCCTTATGAGATAATCACAAGGGAAATAAGGGAAATTTTTTAGTCATTGCCTACCACTTTATCAAGAAGCCGAACCGATTTTCGTTTCGCATCTCTTGTGGAGTGAGCATAGACGTTCATTGTGGTACTGACATCTGAGTGTCCTAACAATTCCTGCACATCTTTTGGGGCAGCTCCATTTGCTAAAAGGTTGCTTGTATAGGTGTGACGTAACTGGTGGAAATGAAAGCCTTCAAATCCCTCTAATGTTTTTGCTACCTTTCTGCATACCGTTCCCAAAGTAGTCGGAAGTTCCAGACAGCCATCAGGTCTTAAGCAGACGAAAGAAATTTCTTTATAATCTGCCGGGACTTCCTCTGTTCTGTCTAAGCAATAATACTCGTAGTACACTCTGTTTTTCTCTTTGACCTCTTTGTAGTAGTTCGTGTGATAAAGTTCTCCATACTGCATTCGATTTTTTAACTGCTCTTTCCGGGCATTACGGAAAATCTCTACCAGCGTATCTCCAAAATCAACAATCCTCACTTTTTTCCGCTTGGTTGGTCCGATGATATATTTGCGTTTTGAGCCATCATATCGGATGCTGCGTCTTATGGTAAGGCATTGTTCTTCCAGATTTACGTCCTGCCATGCCAAACCACAGGCTTCTCCAATACGAAGCCCGGCATAATAGGCTATCTGGATTGGAAGTATTGCGGCTGGGTTCTTTTTTTGAAGATACGTAAGCAGTCTTTCATAATCTTCTCGTGAAATTGGTTGGATATTTCCGTCCATGTCCTCATCCGAAAACAAATCAACTTCGTCCGTCTGATACCGCAGTTTAATATACTGCATGGGATTGAACGTAATATACTGTTTTGGAAATACTGCAAAGCGGAAGGACTGCTGCATGACTGCGGAAAAAGAATGGATGTAATCTTTGCTGTAACCCTTTTTCTCTTTTCCATCGGGATGAACTCCCCCAAAGGAAAGCAAATCAAAGAAGGATTGCAAATGCTCAGAGGTTACATTTTTTAATTTCCGTTCTGCCAATGGGTGTTTCTTGATATTTCGGATTGTTCCGAGGTAATTCTCCACAGTACCATTGCTGAGCGTACCTGTTTTTAATTCCTCCTCTGCCCACACATCCAGAAGTTGTCCGACTGTGAGATTTTCCGCTTTGGCAACAAATTTCTTTTTTTCATAATCATCCATTGCCTGACGGAGCAGCTTTTCAGTTTCACTTTTGCTTTCTGTTCCAACGCATTCTTTTTGAACAAGATTGCCGCTTGCGTCCTCTACATAGAAGCGGTAGTACCATTTCTTTCCTTTTTTTCTTACAGATCCTTTTGCCATAATCGTATATCTCCTTTCGATATTAGACAATCGGAACTGATGAAATGCTTCGTGCGTGTAAGTATATCATAACTCCGGTTGTCTTACTATACCGATTCGGAATCTTCGTATAAGACTTCTGATAAAAGATTTGCAAGCCTTTGTTCTGCTGTTTTTGGTTTCTTGGAATAGAGCCTTACAACGTCTGCCATCTCATTAAGAGCATTGATGGTAGGAGTGATTTCCCTTAAGAACATAATCTCATTATATTCCTCATTCGATTCAAACCCTATTGTTTTGGCAATATCCGTCTGACCAGCATTCCCCTTGAAATTTTTACAGGCGAACTGGAAGGAATCCAAAAACAGACCATATTGTTTTAACATCAGCAGTAATAAATCTTTTGAAAAAGCATCTTCTTCTTTGGTAAGGGCAAGCGGTAACTGTTCCAGAATATCTCCCATCGCATCACGAATCTGTAACTCTCTCTTATCCGTAATGTCGGTTTCATATTCATCTGTTTCCCCTTTGAGCCATTCCACAGATACATGGAGTGCTTCCGAAAGACCTTCCAGCACCATTTTTTTCGTATTGTCAATCGAACCATTCTCATAACGCAGGATTGTAGAAGCGGTAACCCCCATCTTTTCTGCGACATAAGGCTGTGTCAGATTCAATTCCAGACGGCGCTGTTTTACTCTGCTGCCTATCAGCTTGCGTAGTTCTTTATCTTTCATGCTGACTGCCTCCTTTTTCGGTATGTATGAATTATAGCATTGTTTTTCCAAAATTGCAATATGCAACATAAAGTTTGTTTTTGATATTTCGTAACGCTTGACAAAAAGATATGAAAAGGATATACTTACATCACAAGAATTGCATAATGCAATTTATAAGGAGGTGATTATATGACGCAAAGAAAAATTGCATTATCCATCGAAGAAGCTGCTGACTATACGGGAATCGGCAGAAATACCTTAAGACAGCTTGTAGAATGGAAGAAACTTCCAGTATTAAAGGTTGGTCGCAAAGTCCTGATTAAAACCGATATTCTGGAAATGTTTATGGAAGCTAATGAAGGTCGTGATTTGAGGGATAGAGGAAATGTAAAAGCCGTAACAAGAACTGCGGCAAATTAAAAAGGCGGCTTCCGAAGAAACCGCCAAAGGTTCTATCAGACCGAAGCCATGATATACCTACACGCAAGAAGATTATACCATGTGCTTCTTCTGATACGCAACCGAGAACTTATGTTTGTGAAGGAAAGGAGAATGTAAGAATGGCAAAATCAACAAAAAGTTATGAAGAACGAATGTTTGAAATGGAAAAGAAGGAACAGGAAAGCCTTGAAAAAGCAAAACGATATGCAGCACAGAAGAAAGAACTTCTAAAACGAAAGAAAGCCGAAGAAAGTAAAAAACGAACCCATAGGCTCTGTCAGGTTGGCGGTGCGGTGGAATCCGTTCTTGGTGCGACTATTGAGGAGGAAGACATCCCAAAGCTGATTGGTTTTCTGAAAAAGCAGGAAGCCAATGGGAAATTTTTCTCAAAGGCAATGCAGAAAGAAACAAATACCGATATGGAGGAAGTGTAATGGCGGAGGGGATGAGTTTTTCATTCCCTTCATTGCTTTTTCATGAAGGGCGCACTTATGGACAACCAGAGGTCGTCCCAATAAGTTTGCCACAAGTGGCAACCGGTCTGCGCTCACGCTTGCCGGGCTCGTTCCGTCGGCGGGGCTTTCAGCCAGACCTGCTCATGCCACAGGAGGCACTCTTCGCCAGAGAGGCGCATTCCATGCAGGCTGCTATGCGCAGGGCACTCTTACGCAGAGGGCGTTCTGGCAATGCTGCCTTTTCTAAAATCGAAAGCAATGTTGCCGGAAATCTATACCGGATGTGCAGAAAGGAGGAATCCAGATATGGCGATTTTTCATTACACAATCAAAATAGTCGGACGAAGTAAAGGGAAATCTGTTATCTCCGCTTCCGCATATCTCAATGGGGATGTGATGAAAAACGAGGAAACCGGGAGAATCAGTTATTACACTTCTAAAAAAGAAGTGGTCTACACCAGTCTGATGATGTGTGAAAACGCACCTCCTGAATGGCAGATAGTACCAGAAGAAAATATAAAACGCTTTCAAAAATCTGTCCGCTACAAAAGGTCAGAAGATAAAGAAGCTGCTTTAGAAAAATTCAAAATCACATTTCAGAAACAAAGATTATGGAATGAGGTATTGAAGATTGAAAAAAGTGCGGATGCCCAACTTGGCAGGTCATTTGAATTTGCCCTCCCAAAAGAATGGAGCAGACAGGAACAGATTCAATATACAGCCGACTATATCCAAAAAACATTTGTGGATAAGGGAATGTGTGCTGATTGGAGTATCCACGACAAAGGGGATGGCAACCCCCATGTCCACCTGCTTCTGACGATGCGACCTTTTAACCCGGATCATTCTTGGGGAAAGAAAGAAGTCAAGGATTGGGATTTTGTCAGAGATAAAAGCGGAAATATCGTGATTGACGAATCCCACCCGGACTGGTGGCAGGATAAGAAAAACCCTGACCGTCATGGAATCCGTATCCCTGTATTAGACGAAAACGGAATCCAGAAGATTGGTGCAAGAAACCGCCTGCAATGGAAACGGGTGCTGACCGATGCTACTGGATGGAACAATCCCAAAAATTGTGAGCTGTGGCGGAGTGAGTGGGCAAAGGTGTGTAATGAACATCTTCCTTTGCATAATCAGGTTGATCACCGTTCTTATGAAAAACAGGGAAAACTCCAGATTCCTACCATCCATGAAGGTGCTGACGCAAGAAAGATTGAACAAAAATTTCTTGCCGGGCAGGAAATAAAAGGTTCGTGGAAAGTAGCGGAAAATCAAATCATAAAACAGCAAAACACGTTATTGCAAAAGATACTGGACACCTTTGGAAAAGTATCAGGTGCATTATCATTATGGAAGGAGCGATTAAATGACATTAGAAGAAAGCCGGGAAGTCATTCCCATGATGGAATCAATGATAAACCAGATCGAGGAACAGCAGAACCTTATGGCAGAGATGGTACAGGAATTACAGGAAAAAGACAGACAGCTTCTGTCCTTTCAGGAGCAGAACCAGAGTTTGCAGATATTAAACAGCGAGTTATCCGGACTGCTGAATCTTTTGCCAGATACAGAAGAACTGCTTTCCCAGATCGAACAGCAGAAAAACAGAACCGAACAGTTGGAAACCGAGAATCAGCAATGGCAGGAATTAACGCAGAAGCTGAACAACGAGAACAGCTTATTGCTGAAACAGAGCAGAGAATTACTGACCTTAAACAGCAGATAGAGAAAGTGAGGGATATAGATGCGAGAATGCGTAAACTTAGAGAACGTCGGTCAAGTGGAAGAACTTCTACAGATGACAGAACAGATGCAGGACGAACTGGATCAGAAAGACCAGATGATTATGGAACTGAACAGGCAGCTAAACAGATCGCTGACCTTGAACGAGAAATTGAACAGCGAAAACAGAGTCGAGAATATCGAAGCATTGCGGACAAGATTAAGGAAAATAGAAGAACAATTAGCCAACGAGACAGACAGCAGGAAAAGAGCCGACGCAGAAGTCGTGGCATGGAAATTTAGGTATGAAAAAGCGGAACAGGCAAAACGCTATGCACAGACACACCAAAAGACAACAGAGGTAGCTGTTGAGAAAAAAGTGCCCTATGAGAAATGCGATAACTGTGACCGCACTGCTTACCAAAAAGCAAAAGAAAAATGCGATAACCGTAAAATTCAGTTAGAGAAAAAATATAAAAATATGACGGCTGGTTATGAAAGTATCCTGTTTCTGCTGGCATGGTACAGTATAGCCATTACACTATTCACTGCTATCCTTTCTCCAGTTTTCTTTAGTGACTGTATTAGCTTTTTCAGTATGTTTGCTAAAGGAATCTTAAGCCTGTTTCAAAAATTTGTTGCAGGTGCAGATTCTTTCGGACAGTTAAGCAGTGGAATCTCAAATAGTATCATTTCAGGGATTGTGTACTGGCTGATTGTAAGTATTGTTATGGGAATTTTATTTATCATAACGGGATTGCTGATAATCGGGACTGGCTATCAGGTGGGGAAAATCTACCGGAAATATTGCTGGAATATTATCAGCATCATGGTGGTGATAATGAGTACAGCTATCATAATCTATTTCGGAAAATGGATAAAATCAATTATTCCGATAAACCTCATTATGTTGCTACTTCTGGTACATGCGGTTTATATCGGAATCCGATGTTATGTGAAAAACTGGCGAGAAAAACGAGGATATTTTTAAAGTAAAATGGGCAGGTAAAACTGCCTGTTTTTCACAAAACAAATATACTTATTTTTAGTTATCCAGATTTTTAGAGTCTGTGAAAACTGTTCTTTGATTTTTAACACTATTTTTTATAATCTTCCAAATGAATCTGTTTTGATTGATTGACAATTACCGAGCTATTCTAGTATATTTAATCCATAAAGCAGATACAAAATCGCAGATGTGCAGGTGAACAGACATGAAAAATATCCATAGCATTGAATTTTATACTGGAAGCAAGGAAGAACTGCTTCCCGGTTTTGAAAAAGATTTTCCCTATATCGCTTCAAGGGCAGAACTTGACAAGTATATCGGACATTATGTACCGTGGCACTGGCACAAGACAGTGGAACTTTTTTATATGGAAAGTGGTAGCATTGAATATGATACGCCGGGAGGAAAACTGTTGTTTCCGGCTGGAAGCGGCGGCATAGTAAATTCCAATGTACTCCATATGACAAAAGCAATATCGCAGAAAGAAAAGAATATACAGCTACTTCATATTTTCGATGTTTCCCTACTTGCCGGGGAACAGGGAAGCAGGATTGAACAAAAATATATTGCGCCTATCATAACAGCCCCACAGATTGAGGTAATTCCGCTTTTTCCAGGCAATGCAGAAGAAGAAAGGATTTTGAAACTGCTTGCCGCTTCATTTCGTTTATCCAGTGATGAATTTGGATATGAAATAAAACTGCGGGAAACCCTAACAGAAATATGGCTCATGCTTTTTGAACTATCCCGTCCTATGCGTGAAAAAAAGGGGGAACATAATAAAAGCAACGATAAAATAAAGCTGATGATGATATATATTCACGAACATTACAGAGAGAAAATCTCTATCCCGGAACTTGCGGCAGCAGCATACCTAAGCGAAAGGGAGTGTTATAGAGTGTTCCATGACTGTCTGCACATGACACCCGTAGAGTATATAAAGGCTTACCGTCTGCAAGCTGCCTGTCAGATGCTAGCAAAGGGGCAGGAAGCAGTTACCGTTATCAGCCATGAGTGCGGTTTGGGGAGTAGCAGTTATTTTGGAAAGGTTTTTCGAGAATACACACATTGTTCACCCACAGAATATCGGAGAAAATGGCAGAATAGTGATAGATAAGGGCAGAAAAGAAATATTTTTTCTATTCCTTTTGCATTATAATGATACCTGTAAAGTAAATCCGTCATTTACAGGAGGTGAGTGCAAAGTGGTAAAACTGAACATTCTGAACATGAAAAATTTTTTAGATACGGTCAATAGCTGTTCCGGCAAAGTAAATATGCTCTGCCCGGATGGTAAAAAACAAAACATCAATGGGGAAGAAAAGATACAGGGCAGTTTGTGGCGGCAATACTCCCAAAACAAAAACTGTTTGCGGCTTGTTTTAGAAGTTCCGAATCCAACGGACTATATGAACATTGTTTCGTACTATGCCGGGGATTGCTGATTTATCTGTAAATATTTCATCATAAAGGGGCTGGACAGTTTATCTTCCAGCCCCGCCCTTTTGAAAGGAGTTAAAAATGGAGTTGAACATTCAGACCGCAGAACTGGCATTAAGGGAAGCGGCAGAATCCAATCCGGGAGCATGGGCAGAACATTCCCGGTATGTAGCCGAAGCCTGTAAAAACATTGCGTCACACTGTAAAGATTTATCTTCTGAACAGGCGTATATTTTCGGGCTGTTACACGATATTGGACGTTATGCCGGAGTGAGTTCGGAAAGGCATCTGATAGACGGCTATCGTTACTGTATGGAGCGTGGGTGAGGAAAAGCCGCACAAATATGTATATCCCACGCATTTATGATACAGGATATTGCCACATCTATCGGAGAGTTTGATGTCAGTGATGAGGATTACCTGTTTATGAAAGAATTTGTTGCAAATGCGGTATATGATGATTATGACCGTCTTGTACAGTTATGTGACGCATTGGCTATGCCTTCGGGGTTCTGTCTTTTGGAAAAGAGATTTGTAGACGTGACAATGCGATACGGCGTTCACCCAGCGACAATAGACAGATGGAAAAAGATTTTAGAGATTAAAGAACGGTTTGAGGATCAGATTGGCTGTTCTATCTATGCCCTGCTTCCGGGCGTTATGGAAAACAGTTTTCGTTAAGGGGGGATATTGTGTATTACGAATCCAGTGATTTTTTGGAAACAGCGGACAGCGATACGTTAAAGCAGATTGCCCGCACAAGGGAATTAACACGGAAATATTATTTTTCTGATTATGGAGATACAGAAAAACGCACTTCCATTCTTCGGGAGCTGTTGGGCGGAATAGGGGAAAATGTGGCAATCGACACGCCTTTTCATTGCGACTATGGAAAAAATATTTTTTTGGGAAATGATGTGATCGTCAATATGAATTGTACCTTTGTGGATAACAAAACTATCCGAATTGGCGACAGGGTATTGATTGCGTCAAATGTGCAGATTTATACATCTTCACACCCTGTCTTACCACAGGAAAGGTTTGTGCCGGATTGGAGGGAACGTCAGACAACATTTTTTAGAACCTATGCACGTCCGATAGAAATAGAAAGTAATGTCTGGATTGGCGGCGGCTGTATTCTTCTGCCCGGAGTCACTATAGGAAAAAACAGCGTGATAGGGGCTGGAAGTGTAGTTACCCGCCCTATCCCGCCTAATTGTGTTGCAGTAGGAAATCCATGCAGGGTGATACGTTATTTTGATACAGACAGGGAAAGGTGGCAGCATGAAGTATAAGCATATCGTTTTTGACATTGACGGCACTCTGATTGATACGGAATATGCTGTATTACATTCTTTACAGGAAACTATAAAGGGATTGTCCGGGAGAGAGATACCATGTTCTGAACTAAGATTTGCGTTAGGGATTACAGGAACAGACGCTTTGAAAAAACTTGCGATAAAAGACACTTCCTATGCGATAGAATTATGGGATAAAAATATGCGTAACTATACAAATAACATTAAAGTATTTGACGGAATCGTTGAATTATTGAAAAATCTTCTAAGTCTGGATTATGAAATGGGGATTGTCACATCAAAGACAAGGGAAGAATTTACACATGATTTTTGTCCGTTTGGTATCAGTCATTATTTCAAAACAATCATATGTGCAGACGATACACAGGAACATAAACCCAATGCCGCACCGATTTTGAAATATGTGGAATTATCAAAAACAGACCATAGGAAAGTACTTTATATCGGAGATAGCAAATATGACAGTAAATGTGCGGAAAATGCGGGAATTGATTTTGCTTTAGCAGTATGGGGCAGTCATAATAAGCACATAAAAGCAGATTATTTTTTAGAAAAACCTGCCAATCTGTTATCTGCTATCACTTCAGAGAAATTTTATTAGCGATGAAAGATCGAACGAAAATGACTCCGAGGTATATTAAAAAAACTTGCTTGATCAATTATGGTGATTTTGATTAAGTAGCCTGTATGTAAAATAAAGCATACAGGCTACTTGTGGTTTACAATTCCAAAGAATCTTCTGCATCTACCCACATTTGCATATTACCATCAAGATATAATCGTGCATATTCAAGTGGCTCATCAATAGCAAGTGTATTTAATGCGCAGTCTGATCCAGGAGTGGTTTTTAAGTTCTTCTCAGCTTCCCAACAGTCAATGCGGAGCATATAACCGGCATTGGTATAAACATCAATGCTGTTTCTGTGTGAATTGTATTCTGCAAATATTGTTCTCATCGTATCTTATCTCCATTTTTTTAATAATCAGTTATAGAGTTAAATATCGAAAACATTTCAATCAGTTCACCATGTTGTTATTGTTATATGTTATACTGTGTTATGAAATTTTCTTTCCCTTAATTTTTCCCATATTAAGGTTCATGAAAGCTAATGGGAGAATGTAACACAAGGGAAAGAGTAAGGGAAAGTACACTTGCTACAAACTTAGTGTTTTCAAGGGTTTGCGAAGAATTTGATAATCAAATATAATAGTTATTAAATTTCCTAAAATAAGTGGAATATCAACTGAAATTGGTCTACTTCTTTATAAACGAATTTTCTGTTCCTAAATTATAAGGGCAAATATCTCTACATTTGTGGCAACTTATCACCCAGCTTTGTATTGTTTTATCATCACCAAAGGCATAATCCCAACATGCCTGTTGCTCTAACTCTAGATGTTCTAACGCATTTACTGGACATATGTTTACGCAGGCATTACAGTTATTACAAATATTATCTTTTAACTTGTCACACTCTAATTTTTGTTCACACAAAACTGCTCCCAACCAAACCATACTTCCAAATTCTGGTGTAATAAGCAAAGAATGTCTCCCTATCGTACCTAATCCCGCTGCCTGTGCCGCATGCTTTTGAGAAATAATAGAACGCCATCTCTTAGTGTTTTCGTCCCATTGGCTTTCATTTGTTGGAACTGGTACACAAACGATTTGATATTTTTCCATTTCAATGCAAAAATCAAGAGCAATTGCATCCATTTTGGGCGTAATAGAATTTCTCACTCTTGTATAAGGTACAGGAGAATTGCAGCTTAGAGTTCCTATCGGAAATCTACATCCAAAAGAAATAACCGATTTGCAAGTTGGTAAAACATCCATAGGATGATACCCTTTAGGGGCGTCATTAAATCTATCTATACTCGCTATTCCACATAAATCTGCTCCTAATCCAAACAGAATTTCTTTGACCTGTTTATTATCAATCATAATATCTCCTTTCGTCATATCAATTCCGATTTGTCACTTGCTCTATTATACAGCCTTAACTTGCTAAATGGAATAGGCTCTCTGAAAAATTTTCAGGCGTTAAGTTCTACAAAGGGGTAGCTGGCAAAGCCAGCGCAGGGGAAGGATAGCTTCCCCTGTGATGATTGAAGCAGATTAAAAATCTACGGAAATCATCTGCTGTCCGCAGGACGCACAACGTCCAGTGGATAATGTCATTAAGTTTAGAAGTTTGAAAAAATCAAAAAAGCACTTGACACAGGACTGAAAATGTGCGACCGCTTTCGCTTACTGTGATTTAAAAGAAGCGAAAGCGGCCCTTGTAATTAGAAATATATAAATTGAATTACAAGGAGGCACATTATGAAATTTGCAACAAAAGCCAAACAAAATCTATATAATCTTATCCATGATATTTCAGATAACAGAAAAAATTATGTCAAGAATCCACAAACTGATTTCGTTAGAAACCGAAAGCTTTCATTGGAAAAACCACTCATTTTCTTCCTTCTATGTCAGGGCAGTCTGCACAGGACGAACTTTTGGATTTTTATAATCATGCAGAATACACCCCGACTGTATCAGCTTTAACACAGCAGAGAGACAAAATCAGTCCGGTATATTTCCCTGAAACCCTTAGGTGCTTTAACTGCTGGTATCCAGGAAAAATAAAGTATAAAGATTACCGTCTGCTGGCATGCGATGGCTCTGACATCAACATTTTCCGCAACCCCAGTGACCCAGCTTCCTATTACAGAAACTCGTCAAATGGCAAAGGCTTCAACGTACTGCACATCAATGCCCTGTATGACCTCTGCAACAGAAGTTACCAGATGCTGCATATTGTCGGACGGCATGGGCAGAACGAACAGCGTGCCCTCGTTGATTTCATGAAAGCCTATACTGCGGATGACAAATGCATATTCATTGCTGACCGCAACTATGTAAGTTGGAATATACTTGCCTATGCCCAGCATTGGAACCTGAAATATGTGATTCGTGCAAAAGACATTACCAGTAACGGAATCCTTCATACATTTCACATCAATCAGACTGTTGGGGAAGCTGACATGAATCTCTCCATTAATCTGACACGTCTAAAAAGATGCATTAATAAAAAGCAACCGGAACGGTTCCGCACAATGGCGACAAATGTTACATTTGATTTTATATCTCCCGGCGAAAAAGGCGTTTTTCCCATTGGTTTCCGTCTGGCCAGAATACAGATTGGTAAAGACAAATATGAATCACTGCTTACCAATCTTTTTCCCTCATAATTTTCAATGTAGGAAATCAAGGGACTGTACGCCATGAGATGGGGCATCGAAACTTCATTCCGGGAATTAAAGCATACGCTGTCACTAAATAAGCTGCACTCCAAAAAGACGGCTCACATACATCAGGAAATATTTGCAAAAGCAATCATATATAATTTCTGTTCGGTAATTACCATGCATGTGGCGTAGAAAAGGAAAAAGAGGAAATACATCCATCAAATTAATTTCTCCAGAGCCATCAGGGAATGCAGGCATTTCCTGGTGTGTAAAGCAGATGATCCGCCTGATGTTGAGGCTGTAATAATGCAATATATGCTTCCAATACGTCCCAGCAGAAACAGTCCCCGCAAAGTCAAAATATGGGAAAAGGCAAGTTTTTTATACCGATAGCCCAACATCTAATTATCATACACAGACAGATTCTAATCTGTTTGTTTGCTATGCGTGAAAATTTAAATCATATAACATATATGCTGTTTTTGTTGTCTTCTTCCGTTAAACTTAATGACATTATCCAGTGGACGTTGGTTCTGCGCCCTCTTTCAGAGGGGGATTTTCCGGCTTTCCGTTTTTCTGCCGTTTTTACCGTTCCTGCTGTCTGGGCTTCTTGTCAGGATAGAGCTTTCCGGCAACAACGGCGGCATGGCTCTTTATCTTGATTTCCCCTTCCTGTTCGCTGCGCTTTGCGTTCCAGTAACCTTCATCGGAGAGGAAGAAACGGAACCGCTCCCCCTTAAAACCGACAAAGCAGTCTTTCTGTACTTCCAGTGTAATCATGTGCCGGGTCTGTGGCAGAAACCGTTCTTCCCCTGACAGGCCATGCCCCTGCATAATCGGCTCCTGCATTTTTGCTGCCGCAAGCCGCTGGCGGATGGAATTGTCACGCTCCGCAAGGAACCGGGCTTTCGTGGCGGCAACAAACCGGCTGCACTCTGGCTCCGGTATCTTTTCCAGTTTCCGGATGGCGTTCTCCACGATTGCCTTTGTCAGTAAGTCCTTTATCACCGGCACGGTTTCTTTCATGCCCGCAAGGGTTTCCGCCTTGGTCGGTGCGGCATACTGGCAGATAATATCCAGCTCGCTTTTTGAAAATTTCATTCCGTGTCCTCCTTCCGGTTTTCGGTAAGAGCCTGTGCCACAAGACGCTTCGTGTCGCCCCGGTGGAACAGTATTTTTAAGATGGTGCTGACCTGCCCGTCCGTCACGGATTCCGGGTGGGGGAGATGGCTTTCCAGCCTTGCTTCGGTCTTTTCCATCTCCTGATTCAGTTTTTCCAGCTTCCCATTCATGGGCGGTATCCTCCCTGGAGAGCAGGATATAGATGTGGCTGACCTCCCCGATTCCCTGACGGACACGCATAATTATCCCGGCCTGTTCCAGCTCGTTCAGGGAACGCTTGCAGGTCTGGGGGCTTCGGGAGAGTGCCGCCGCTATCTCCATGACGGGGAAGCGGATAAACAGAATCCCGTTGCAGTCCGGGGTTCCCCCTTGTCAGGATTTCATCCAGCAGGCGGGCATACATGACTTTTGCCCTATTGCTGACCGGAAGAGGGAGCATTGCCTTTGGGAGCGGCATACAGGGCGGCAGGGGTGTACTGGCTACCATAAATTCACAATTCATTCGGTGGTGTCCTCCTTTTGGCTCGTTTGGATTGGTAACGGGGGCAGTCGATCATGACAGCCCTGAAACTCTGCTTGCACTCATGCTGGCATTTCCGGCAAAGTCCGTTGTAGCTTCTGCGCCCCCGGTCGTTCAGGAAGAAAGCAAGCTCTTTCTTCCGCTTTTTTGACATTCTCGGCATGGTGCCTCCTTCATAGAAAAACCGCCCGATTCATCAGTAACAGCCGGAATGGGCGGGTAGTGGTTTTTTGTGTAGCGTTTCGGGGCGATTTTCAGAGAAAATCCAGCCGTAGAGCCGCCCCAAAATCTCCCTTGGTATTACGGGCAGGGCAGACTATGCCCTGTGAAATTGTTGTGTTTCGGTATCGTTTTGGTGTTCGTTTTTGCCGGTTCCCTCTGCTGTCGTTCCTGCCCCCGTCTTTGGCGGCGTTTCGCTCTCCTTGGTACGCTCGTTGCGGTCAGGGTTCCTCCGTTTCCCTGCCGGAAGTCGTTGCGTTACATCGCCGGGGAGCATATCCCATACAGGCCGGTCATTCGATTGGAATAATCCATCGATGAACTTACCTGTATCATAGAACATTTTTAGCCTTGTGCCGTATGTCCACAAAAAAAGAATTAAGGGCAAATATCGGAAATTTCCACGATTGTGGAAAGTATGGTATAATCCAGTCAGGCGGCAGGGAAGCAGCCGCCAGAAAGGAGCGTGCGCCCATGAAAGGAGCGACTACCATACAGGAACGCCTTTGGGAACTGCGCAAGGACAAAGGGCTTAATCTGGAAGAACTGGCACGACTGACGCAGATTTTAAAATCTGCCCTTGCCAGCTATGAATCCAAAGATAATAAAGAAATCAATCATGGCAACCTTATCACGCTGGCAGATTTTTATGGGGTGTCCATTGATTATCTGTTATGCCTGACGGAAAACAGGGAGCAGGCCAACACGCCTTTAACAGAACTGCATTTGAATGACGAAATGGTTGCGCTTCTGAAAAGTGGCCGGATTAACAACCGCCTGCTGTGCGAAATTGCCACCCACAAGGATTTTATAAAGTTTCTGGCTGACATTGAGGTTTATGTGGATGGGATTGCTTCCATGCAGATTCAAAACCTCAACTCCCTTGTTGATACTATCCGGCACGAAATTATAGAACGCTACCGCCCTGGGGAAGATGACCCGCACTTCCGGATTTTACGGGCTGCACATATTGAGGATGACGAATACAGGCTGCGCTTTACTGTGCAAGCGGCTGGGTATCAATTATAACAAGCTGTCTGATATGGAGTTCCGGCAGCTTGTACATATCCTTGAAAAATCGAAATTCTTCAAAAGTTATGTCAGCCAGAGGAAGAAACGGAAATAAGAAAACCGCTGTTGCATGGTATATGTTTTCATGTAGCAGCGGTTTTGTGCTGGTGGTATTTAATTGAAAACGTGGCTTGATAAACTGGAATTTGCTTAAATTCCTCAAGAACCAACTTTCCGTTACAAACCACAGAATGACCAACGCCCATTTTGACACCACTGGGCATTGTCAATCATCCACTTATCATCAATCAGACGCATCAAATAACGATAGTAGAAAATATCCTGTTCCGCATAAAGCCAAAACTTGCTTTTTGTTACCTGGACACCGGCAATCAAACGATAATCTGTATAAGTCCCGCCGCGTTTCCATGAAAGACTCTCAGTACGCCAACCGGGACGAGGAGAGAAGCTAACCCACTTGGCAAAAAGCGCATCAAGCTCCGCCCGATTACCACGTCCTTTTTGTTCTGCCATCCGCTCCCAGCGGTTCATGTCGTCAAAGAATTCCTGTAGCGCATGGATGGGAGCCTGTAGTGCAGGATTGTCCAATGAAATTCGATTTTTTATGGTTTTATAGGTACGGGCATCTTCATATGACTTGCGCTCTGCCTTTGTAAACAACCCCGCCAGTCCCTCGTCATCATGCCTGTCTGTATCGCTGATGTACAGCTTATCCCTCCAGGAAACCGCCAGCAGTCCTTCAAAGGTAATATGATGGCAGGCAGCTATATAGATATTTTCCAGTTTTTTAATCTGTGCGGCCTGGGCCAGCCCCTCGTTGTCCAGAGCTGTCCGCTGTAAGAACAGATCCTTTAAGGGAAGGTCTTTCAACAGTTCCAGCCCGTGTCCGGTAATCTGCCTGCCCCGCATCAGAGTCAGCATATTCAGCTTGGGAATCCTTGCCAAAATAGAGAAACACCTGTCGTCAAACGGCGCATCATCCAATAAAACCTGTTGAAGCTTTGGGCATTGCCTAACAGCTTCTTCAAGGGTCTTTAAATTCAGCGGCGCTTCTATCCGTTTTGTTCCATTACAGAGGTAGGCACCATTCTGATATTCCAACATATAAGTATTCGGGGCAAATTCCAACATTATGTTTTTCCTCCCGTGTTCTTCAGAAATTTCGATTTTTCGCTGGTTCCATTATACTGCAAGTACTTTCCAAAGGGAATAAATTTTACAAAAAATTCATTTTTTATGATAAACCTTATTTCCCTGAATCTGCTCTTGCGTCGTCTTTGGTAATGACAAGCTTCCCCTGATGGCATTTCACGGTGATTTTGTCCCCTGTGGAAAATCCAGCCTGTTCCAGCCAGTTTCCCTGTAAAAGAATCTGCGGCGGCGATTTTTTGAAAGCCCCACGTCCGTTATAAACAGTCAGTTTGCGGTCGTCCATCCGTCCTCCTTCCCCGCTGCCTGTCGGCATATGATTTCAAATACGTTCCAGTCCTCTGTCCTGACAGTGAGCAGGCTGTTCCGCTCGTTTGCGTTCAGGTCTGCAATCCCCATCCCCTCGCTTTTGTTCAGTAAATCAAAAAGCCTGTCCCTAAAATAGTTCAGAGCCATTCTGTTGTCCCCCCTTTCATGGTTTATAGTCTATAAGCTAATATTATATAGTCTTTTAGAATCTATTGCAATCCCTATGTGTGATGTAGTCTAAAAGTGAACAAAATAAATGCTAATAGCTTATGAAATGGGTGGGCATTATGGAAGGAAAAGGATTAGGCAGACGTATCAACATGGTAAGGAAAGACCGGGGATTCACGGCGGACAGGCTCTCGGAACTTTGCAATATCAACGCAACTTATCTCCGGCAGATTGAGGGCGGGACAAAAGTTCCCAGTCTGCCCGTGTTTATCAATATCTGCAATGCACTGAAAATCTCCCCTGATTATCTATTGCGGGATGCGCTGGAAGATAATGAGGTCAGTGAAATACGGGAACTGGCAGCGTTGTGGGAAAGCACTTCGCCCAGTCAGCAGGAAATCGCCGCTGCCATGATTCGGGCGGTATTGGAGCGCAGGGAAGGTTAGAAAGACCAGCCGGGTAGTCGGCTGGCCTTTCCATGTCCAATCAAATATAAATCAATTCGCTTTTTATGATTTCCTCAGGCAGTTTCCAGTCTGGGATATAGCAGTCACCTGCCAGAATATGATCAATGCCGTTCTCTGTGATTCTTTCTTTCAGTTTTTCCATTGTCGTTCCCTCCTGCGGTGGAAGGCTCGTCACTGGCCAGCTCAATCACGTCCATAATGCCACAATCCAGCGTTTCGCAAATGCGGGCAAGTGTGTCCATGTTGATATGTTTCCCTTCTTTCCCCATGTTGGCTATCTCCCCTGACTTTTTGCCCATGTGAGATAAAGAGGTAAAAGAAGTGTAAAAAATTTTGCTGTCCCCTGTCCGACTGACTGCCGGGCGGGTCGGGCTTTAGTCGGGCAACTCTACCCAAAGACGGGTTATGTATTCATTCCTGTCCTTGTAACTGGCGGCAAGTGCGGTCACGCAGTGACATCTTCTATTCGCACGAGTACCCTCACTTCGCTGGGGCAGACCCTGTGCATATTATTTTTATCTTATAGGAAAGTCATGGACTTTAACACTTTATAGTAACACAGTCTTTCCTATAAGACAAAAAAACAGGAAACCTTTTCTTGATTTCCTGTCTTGGTGTGCCGTCCTATGTAGCGGCGGTTATTCAGTTTTTGGTATGGCTGTTCATCAAAACGGAACTTGAACAGGACAGCGACAAGCCGCTGTTTTATGCTGTCCTTGGTATCCCTGTCGATATGCCCGTTTTCAATGGCGGCGATTCGGATACGCTGGCTGTAATGCCGTAAAACCTCGTCTACGGCTTCCGGCTCGCCGCTAGTTGCCCGAACAATCGTTTCGTAAGGCAAAAGATTCGGATTCCCCGTGCGAAAGTACCTCCATTTTCCTTTACAGGAGTTTTAATGTCCTGCGGATTAGATACCCGGTCGTACTCCGGCAGCGTCCGTATAGTTCCCCTATTTCCTATTGTGTGTAATCCCCGAAAAAGTAAAGGAAAATGATTTCCCGGTTTCTCTCCGGCAAACATAACAGGGCGGCGGCAAGCTTCCCATTGGTGAGGATAATTGTCTGACCGCATATCGTTATGGGGTATTCTTCATAAGGTGCTTCAAAATATTCGTCTGTTGTGCCTAACGGGTAAAACTTTTCTTCTGTGAGGTATTCAAGGGATATTTCTTTTTGCTGCCATCTGCTCCTGTCACGCCATGCGTTGAGTGCCGCAAAGCGTATAATGGTCTTGCAAAAGCCGTTGAACGTATACATGATATGTTCCCTGTATGCTTCTGTGCAAGGCATAAATAATTCCCCCTTTCTCCCACATACGCTTTTGCCAATTCCTTGGGATTGCCCAGCCGTCCAGTGATTTGTTCTGCGGTTTTTCCATCGCTTTGTAATTCAAGGATTTCACTCTTGATTTCCTTCACAATATCACCTCTCTCGGATATCGGCAAGGGTTTCAGATACTTTTCAATCTTTTCAAGATAGTCATTCAAATTTTTTTCCATAGTCTTATTCTCCTTTAATTTCATTGATTGCATTTAACAAGTTATTCCATTCTTTAGACATAGCAGAAATATATTCAAGTCCTTTGTCTGTAATGGAATAATATTTTCTCGGCGGCAAACCCTCGGCACTTTCTTGCCATGAGGATGAAACATATTCTTCTTTCATTAGCCGTCTGAGCAGCGGATAAATTGTATTCTCTTTTGCAGCTAAAATAGGATATTTTTCTAATGTGCTGATAATTTCATATCCATAGGATGGTCGCTGTTTTATCATAAGCAGAATACAAAAATCAAGTCCTTCTTTATGGCAAAATCAACATTGTACTTTTTTGCCACACGCTCAAAAGACTTGATGTTACCGTCCGTGATTTCGATAGACGATGCCCCCCACGCCCTCTCCAATGAGCTTTTTCACAGAAATTTTTCCATGCGTTCTCTGTGCTTTCTGCTTACGGTGGTTCAGGCACATCTCCATCGCCGCTTTCAGCACGTTGGCATCCAGCTCTGCAGCCTACGCTCCGCTTCGGTCGTTGCTGAGCAAGCGCCATTGGCGCTTAGCAACCCTGCTCTTAACGCTGTATTGTCCATACCTGAACCTCCTTAAATTTTTGTTTGACTATAACAAAAAAGGACAGTCCTATCCGTTAGAATAAGATTGTCCTTTAGGCGCTATATTAGGTTGTTCCTCTACATCATCAAGTATTATTCCGTACCATTGGGTAAAAAATTGATGTACAATTGATGTACTAACCCTATTTTGATGTACAGCAAAAACTCTTTTTAACCCTCAAAAAGTTTCCGTTTTCTCTCAATCATCTCGTCAATTCTTTCTATGAAAGACGCTACATCCTTGACATTTTCGCAGCGTTCAATCCTGCCTTCGGGATAGAGGCGCTTGGAAATGCTGCCTGCACCCAAAGCCACAATATCCTGTTTCTCCTCCATCATCAGGATATTATAAATCCCCGCCTTCCCCGGCTTAGCATAGCCTACGTTCTCAAAATTCCCTGCCATGTTTTTCTGGCGGTACAGGTAATAGGGGGACATCCCTAATTCCCTGGCATACTTGGCTGCAAGTTCAATGGTTTCCCAGTTATTTGCCATCTGCATCCCCTGATACTCCTCTGGGAACATTTTAAGCTTTGCGGCCCGCTTGATGGCAAGGGAATGGACGGTAAGGCTGTCCGGGGCAAGGGCTTTTACCTGCTCCAAAGTGTTCCCCACGTCCTCAGAGCTTTCCCCGGGCAAGCCCATAATCAGATCCATATTAATATTATCAAACCCCAGTTCCCGTGCCAGCCAAAAGCTTTCCTTAGCCTGCTCCGTGGTATGGCGGCGCCCAATCAGGTCCAGCGTTTCCTGTTTCATGGTCTGGGGATTAATGGAAATCCGGGAAATCCCATATTCCTGCAGCACCTCCAGCTTTTCCCTGGTAATGCTGTCCGGCCTTCCAGCTTCCGCGGTATATTCCAGCAGATCCGAAAAATCAAAGCTTCTTTTCATTTTTAACAGCAATCTGTCCAATTGGCTGGGCGTCAATGTGGTCGGGGTCCCGCCGCCGATATAAATGGTATTTAATTTTCTATGGCCAAAAGCAGCAGCCGTGAAATCAATTTCCTGATCCAGCGCGTCCAGATACTGGTCCACCTTCCCTTCCCACAGCCCAATGGGGGAGGACGAAAAAGAACAGTAGGAACAGATGCTGGGGCAGAAGGGGATGCCCACATACTGGCTGTAGCCGTCCTGGTAATCAATCTGGCTTAAGATCTCCCGTTCCAGCTTGGCAATCTCAATACTTAAGTTTATTTTCTGCTCCGATGCAAAATACGTCTTTGCCATATAGTCCCGGATTTCCTGCTCCCCTTTGCCCTGCCCAAGCATGGACATAGGGATTTTCACTGGGCGTATGCCCGTCAGGGAGCCCCATGGGAGGGAATGGCCCGTATATTCCACCAGCATTTGGTAGAGAGCCTGTTTCAGCCGGTCTTTTGTCATTTTCCGGTCGGAAAAATCTGCTGCAGCAGATGCCTGCGCCGCTAATGTGTAGCCGCCCGCGGTAAATGGCTGGGCTGGCAAGCTCTCCGGCGGAAGGTATACCTTAATTTCAATCCTGTCTTTCCCCTCCTGCCCACTCCCGGAAAAATAGGAACCCTTTTCCATCCCTTCCTGACTGCTGGCAGTTCCTGCTCCCACCCCTTGAGGAAGGAAGGCAGTCTCCATATGCAGCAACGGCATGCGCTCCTGCTCCAGCCGGCAAATTTTCTCCCCGTCAGCAAAGACCTTTACTTCTTCCCCGGCAAAAAATGCCTGTACCAAGGAGTGGATATCATACTCAAAATTTGCTTCATTTAAACAAACTGTTATCATTTTCGTTTCCCTTATAACCTGCCTACTTTCTATAAAAATGGATTGCGGATGCGCTCTGACCCAATGGTCGTCATGCCCATATGGCCCGGATAGACCTCCACATCATCCGGCAACACCATCAGCTTTTCTTTAATTCCCCGGACAAGGGCTGACATGCTCCCACCCGGAAAATCCGTCCTGCCCACTGACTGGCAGAACAGGGTATCGCCGCTGAACAGCACCTTTTCTTTTTCCAGATAGTAGCAGCATCCGCCCTCCGTATGCCCCGGTGTATGCAGCACTTTCAGTTCCATCCCTGCCAAATGGAGCACTTCCCCATCCTTTACAAACACATCGGCATGGTATATGTCCCTTCCGCCTGCCATAATGGAAACGTTTTTCCCTGGGTCTTCCAAGGTACCCTTCTCTGCCTCGTGGGCATATATCTTAATCCCAAATATCCCTGCCAATTCCTCTGCAGCCATGGCATGGTCGAAATGCCCATGGGTTAAAAGCACCGCCTGCGGCTTAAGCCCTTCCCGGCGGATATGCCCCTCCAGCATCTTTGCAGAATCCCCCGGGTCTATTACCAGCATTTCCTTGGTTTCTTCCTGAATGGCAAAATAGCAGTTGGTTGCCACCTCGCCGACGCAATATTGCTCAATTTTCATAATAGTATTTCCTTTCATTTTTCGGTATTGTAAAGTATTACAATCCTATTTTTCTTAAAAACCTCATGTTTTCAGGGAATTTTTAGCTTTTTACAACTAAAAAAGCAATGATCCCCTATTTTCGTGTATAATGTAAGCACCACACTCAACAAAATACGAAAGGTAAATCATTGCTTTATGGATAACATTATACTATATTTACTTAAAATCATTCAAGAACAATATCAGCAAATTTGCTGGCTCATTCTTTTTATTTGCAGATACATTCCTCTTAAGCAGTGGGCTCACGATGAACTCCACAGCCCTAAATACCAAAAGTTCCTCACGGATAAACTTCCTGTCATCAAACCATTCATCAAACAGGACTGGCAACCCTGGAACGGATACTACCTCCTCCGCTATGGCAAAGCCGTAAAACCTGTCAAACCCCAGAAAGGCAAACCCCGTAACGTTCCGACAGATACCGCCTGCCCTCTCTGCGGCGCCCCTCATGACTATATCTATGACAACTCTGGCGGCCGTGGACAGTTTAAGTGCAAGATCTGCGGGCAAACCTTTGTCAACGGTGAAAAAGTAACATCCCCGTTAAAACTACAGTGCCCTTATTGCGGGCATGCCCTCCAGCCTGTCAAAGACCGGAAACATTTCCGTATCCATAAGTGTGTCAACGACAGCTGTCCTTACTACCGGCGGAATCTCACAAAGCTTCCTAAAGGGCTTCCGCAATCCGAATACTGGAAATATAAACTACGTTATCTTTACCGCGAGTTTTCTGTAAACTTTTTTGATATGGAACTAAACCAGCTCCCAAAGTGGGCAACCTCCTTTAGATATAAGAAAAACAACGCCTATATCATGGGGCTGTGCCTTACCTACCGGGTAAACTTAAAACTCTCTCTCCGGCAGACCGTACAGGCCCTTAAAGAAATCCATGGTATTGACATTTCACATACCATGGTCAACAATTATGCCAAAACAGCCGCTGCCATCATCCGTCCCTTTGTAGATTCCTATGGCTACAATCCTTCCAACGAACTTGCTGCTGATGAAACCTACATCAAAATCAAAGGTATAAAAGCATATGTCTGGCTCATCATGGACAAAGTAACTCGCTCCATCCCCGGCTATCAGGTCTCAACTTCAAGAGATGTCGGCCCCTGTATTCTTACCATGCGCATGGCATTTGATAAATTTAAGGAATTCCCTGACAGAACCCTGAAATTCATTGCTGACGGATACAGCGCGTATCCGCTTGCCGCCCAGCAGTTCAAGATTGAAAAAGGCTGGGACGTATTCATCACGCAGGTGATCGGCCTTACCAATGACGACGAAGTATCCAAAAAATTCCGGCCATTCAAACAGGTGACCGAACGCTTGAACCGTACATTCAGGGAATCTTATCGTGTCACCTGCGGTTACGGTACGGATGGCGGTGCAATACACAGCGTTTCTCTCTGGGTCGCTTACTATAACTTCCTGCGTCCTCATGAGAAATCCGGCGGCAGGGAACCGCTGAATAAAGTGGAACTGCTGGAAGGCGCTGGGAATATGCCCGGCAAATGGCAGCTCCTGATCTATCTGGGCCAACAGGAACTCTTAAAGCAGCAACAGGGCTAAGCCCACATCTGTTCTTAGATTCCGAGCCAGAGGTAATTACCTAGCCATCCCGAAGGGACCTGCCCTTGATGGCACGCCAAAACAATGCTACAATGCTGTGAATCAGACGGAGAAACTGGTATCTGTTCTTGAGTTCTTCGCCGTCGGTAAGACGTTCAGAGCATTGTTTTGGTGTGCCGTCAAGGGTGGCGGACACTGCCAAAATCTATCGTATCTACAATTATCAAAGTTCTAATGGAGCCTATTTTTTTGACTCCAGTTTTTCATAGGCTACTTTACACTACCCATTTTTCAAAACCCATTTGAAGCGGTATGAACCGCCGGAGTAATAATATAAAATTTATTGTAGTATAATGCCAGAAAATTTGCAAGAAAAACATCTTTTTGAGTTTCCCCATTTTGTATAATAGCCTATACTATAGAGCCAAAAGGTCTTGCTGCCTTTGGGAGCATAGACATCTTGCACAAAAACCACTCTGGAAAGCTAGCTTTTAAGAGTGGTTTTATGTGCAAAGTGTTTCCATCACTTTGTGTTGGAAACCTTTTGGCACTATAAATTACAAAATGGGGAAACTCAAAAAACACCTTCTGCCGGATGGGTGCAGGGCACATCTCAGATTACAAACGGCAAACACTCCAAACTGTTTATTTTTTCCATTTTCTCCTTGAAATTTCCAGAATTTCTATTTAATATAGAATTAGGGTAACAACGTGGTGCGCTGCACCTGCCCGATACCATATACTGATATGCAATTCATTTGCAATAACAATATATGGTATGGGACGGCACAAAAGGCGGCTTTGGCATCCTAATCCCAAACTATTACTAAAATGAAAGCAAACTGGAGTGAACTGCAATGAATCAGAAAAAGAGAAAAACACAGCATCTGGGCCGGAAAGTAAGCGGCCTTGTCATTTCCCTTCTGGCCCTCAGCATTGCCGCTGTGGCTGGCTTTTGCATCTTTATGTTTTACAGCCTTGTCATAACCATTTTGGAAGACCACTGTACCAATGGCACCGACATCCTTGCCTACGAGCTGGAACATATCGGGATGAAGGATAAAACGGAGGTCCTGGATGCCCTGAAGGAACGGATGGACTGCGAATTTACGATTTTCCTGGGGGACACCCGGGCCTATACCACAATCCAGCAAGATGGGGAACGCGCCACAGGCACGAAGCTTTCCGAGGAACTGGCTGAAATTGTCCTTGTACAAGGCAAACCCTATGTCGGGATAACAAAAATCATGGGGGAAAAGCATATTTGTTCTTATGCCCCGGTAACGGATAAGGAAGGTAATGTCACTGGCCTGCTGTTTTCCGGCATTTCCATGACGCACGCATTTGCCCAGATTGACAAAACGATCTTCCTCTCCTGCGGAATAGGATTAATTTTAATCCTTTTCAGCGGACTGGTTGTGTCGCTTTTTATTACCCGCTCCGTATCCCTGCCCCTTTCCCAGCTTACCCGCCTTGCCCAGACCATGGAGGAGGGGAACCTTGGGCTTGGGCAGGAGGAGTCCCTGCATACGGGCATCCGCTCCAAAGATGAAATTGGGCTCCTGGCAGATATTTTTGAAAATACAATCCTCCGGCTGCGGGGCTATATTGGCGAAATTTCCACTATATTGGAATCCATTTCCCTCGGCAACCTGACTGCGACAACGACGCAGGACTACGTAGGGGACTTTACCTCCATCAAGGCATCCTTAGATAACATCCTTGGCAAGCTGAACGATACTATGTCCCAGATTATCGAAAGTTCCGAGTCCGTGTCCAGCGGTTCCCGGCAGATGTCCATTGGCGCCCAGTCCCTAAGCCAAGGGGCGGTGGAGCAGTCCAGCGCCGTGGAAGAACTGGAAGGGACCATCGACGAAATTTCCCAGCAGGTAGGGCAGACTGCGGAAAACGCACGGCAGGCCAGCCTGAAAGTAACAGCGGTCAGCAGCAACCTTTTGGAAAGCAACCAGAAAATGCAGGAAATGATACATGCTATGGAAGAAATCAGCGACAGTTCCAATGAAATTGTAAAAATCATCAATACCATTGAAACCATTGCCCAACAGACCAATATTCTGGCATTAAATTCTTCCGTAGAAGCAAACCGGGCTGGGGAATCCGGGAAAGGCTTCGCCGTAATCGCCAAGGAGGTACGGGAATTGGCCGGCAAAAGCTCAGAAGCTTCCAAATCCACTAACAGCCTGATTGAACGTTCCATCCGTGCAGTGGAATATGGGACGAAAATTGCCAATGAAACCGCCACGCAGCTTGCTGCCGTAGTGGAAGGCACTAAGGAAGTAGTGGAAACCACCAACTGGATTGCAGACGCCGCACGCTCCCAGTCAGAATCCGTTTCCCAGATTCAGGAGCGCATCCAGCAGATTGCCAATGTCGTGCAGACAAACTCTGCAACTGCACAGGAAAGCGCTGCCACCAGCCAGGAACTCAGTTCCCAGGCCGGACTGCTGAAAAGCCTGATGGGGATGTTCCATCTAAATGCAAAATAACCAAAAAGGCCAGAGGGGCGTTACCCTCTGGTCCTTTCTATATCTATCACGCTCTCCACCTGCCGGATTTTGCTAATCAGGCTGGTCAGCTCCTCTTTCCCCTTCGTTTCAAAAGCAAGGGTAATGGTCGCTATGCCCTGCTTGCTGGTATTGGAGTGGATGGCGGTAATGTCTATCTGCCGTTCCGTCAGGATTTTCGTAATGTCCACCAGAAGGCCGGTGCGGTTATTCCCGAAAATCTTGATTTCCACCATAAACTGGCCGACTTCCCCTTCCTGCGCCTGCCATTCCGCGTCCAGCAGCCGTTCCCGTTCCTCGTCGGAAAGGTTAATAATATTGATGCAGTCTGTCCGGTGGACGGAAACCCCGCGCCCCCGGGTGACAAACCCTACAATCTCATCCCCTGGCACTGGGGCGCAGCAGCGGGAAAAACGCACCGCCATGCCCGCCATGCCCCTTATCACCACCCCGCTCTTGGAACGCCCCTGGGAACCTTTCTCTTTATTCCCCAGGGAAGCGGCGGGGCCAGCCCCGTCGTCGGAAAGCCTTTCTAAAATTTCCGCATCCGTTAAGGCAGCTTTGTGGTCCTTCCGGTAATACTCCTGCATTTTATTGACAATCTGGCCTTCCTTTAAGCCGCCGTGGCCTACGGCTGCCAGCACGGATTCCCAGTCCCGGAACCCATATTTGCGCATAATCCGCGCTTGGTAGGAAGCCTGGTTCAAATCCGGCCATGTAATGCTTTTTGCTTTGCAGTACTGGGCAATCAGTTCTTTGCCCCGTGAAATATTTTCTTCCTTAAATTCACTGCGGAACCACTGGTTAATTTTGCTTTTGGCCTGCGTGCTCTTTACGATATTCAGCCAGTCCCGGCTGGGCCCGCGGGAATTCTGGGATGTCAGCACCTCCACCCGGTCCCCATTCTGGATAACGTAATCAATGTTCACCAGCTTCCCATTTACCTTGGCGCCTATCATCCGGTTCCCAACAGCGGAATGGATGCTGTAGGCAAAATCAATGGGGGTAGATCCATTTGGCAAATTTTTCACATCGCCGGAAGGGGTAAAGCAGAATACCGTATCGGAAAACAGGTCTAAATCGCTTTTTAACAAGCTCATAAATTCCCGGTTATCCGACATGTCCTTCTGCCATTCCAAAATCTGCCGAAGCCAGCTTAACTTTTCCTCCTCCTGGCTCTTGGCCGCTACCTTGCTGCCATTGGAAACCTCCTTGTATTTCCAATGAGCCGCAATCCCATATTCCGCAGTCCGGTGCATGTCAAAGGTCCGTATCTGGATTTCAAAAGGCTGCCCGGTAGGCCCAATCAAGGTCGTATGCAGGGACTGGTACATGTTTGGCTTTGGCATGGCGATATAGTCCTTGAACCGCCCGGGGATGGGCTTATACATCTCATGGATGACACCCAGCGCCGCATAGCAGTCTTTCAGGGAATGTACAATAATGCGGATGGCAAACAGGTCGTAAATCTGGTCCAGCGTCTTGTCCTGGTTCACCATCTTCTTATAAATGCTGAAAAAATGTTTGGCGCGCCCGTCGATAGAAGCGGAAATCCCTGCCTTTTCAATATGCTCCCGAACCTCGTCCACCAATTGGCTGATATATTCCTCCCGGACGCTTTTGCGTACCGCTACCTTTTCCACCAAATCATAGTAGGCATCCGGTTCCAAATATTTTAAGGATAAATCGTCCAGTTCGATTTTTATTTTGGAAATGCCAAGGCGCTGGGCAATGGGGGCGTAAATATCCATGGTTTCCCTTGCCTTCTCCTTCTGCTTTTCCGGTTTCATATATTTTAAGGTGCGCATGTTGTGGAGCCGGTCTGCCAGCTTAATGAGGATGACCCGGATGTCCTTTGCCATAGCCAGAAACATTTTCCGCAGGTTCTCAGCCTGCACTTCTACTTTATCCGCATCATAGGCAAGCTGCCCCAGCTTTGTCACGCCGTCCACCAATAAAGCTACTTCCTCACTGAACTCCTGGGCGATTTCCTCCTCCGTCATCACGGTATCTTCCACCACGTCATGGAGGATCCCCGCCACAATCGTTTCTTTGTCCAGCTCCAGCTCTGCAAGGATAATGGCTACGCAAAGGGGATGGATAATGTAAGCCTCCCCGGATTTGCGCGCCTGCCCTTTATGCGCCTCGTCTGCGATTTTATATGCTTTTTCAATCAGGGAAATATCCGTGGAAGGATGGTACCTCCTCACACTGGCAATCAATTCGTCATACAGGCTCTCCGGGCTTACAAATTCCTTGGTAGGCCGGATAAGCCCCTCTGTTTCCTTGACTTCCATTTCCTGTTCACTTAACCGAATCTTTTTCATATCTTCCATATGCGTTTCACCATCCTGTATGCACGCTGCCATCCTGTAATTCACGCCATATAACTCTCATTTTTGGAGTGATAGGTTCTATTATAATTAATTTTTCCTAAAATTGCAATGGCTTCGTGTACCTTTGCATGTCCCTTCCTTGGATTTTTAGCTCCTCCTGCCAGAGAAAACCTAACTTTTCTGCCAAATGGACGGAAATGCCATTCCCTTTTTCAATCAGGCAGTGGATTTCTTCAAATTCCGTCCCTTCCCTGGCAAACTGTAGTATCCCCTCGCAAAGCTCCGTGGCAAAGCCCCGCCCCTGATATTCTTCGCCGATCAGGTAACCCAGTTCCAGGGAAGGCTTCCCATGGAGTTCCCGGTTGTTAAGGCCTGCTTTCCCAATGATTTTCCCAGTGGCCTTTTCCACCGCAGCCCACATGCCGTACCCATAAAACACATACATATTTTTGATATAGGCCCTGGTATATTCTTCCTCTTTTTTCCAGTCTTCATTCAGGGGCTCGATATATTTTGCAACCGTTTCCCCTTGGTAAATCCGGTACATGGCCTCCAAATCCCCAATTTCCTGTTCCCGCAGGATGCAGCGCTCCGTTTCGATTACAGTCCACGGAATCCCATGGAACCGCTGGTACATCCGTTCCAGAAAATAAAAATCCACCTCGTCAAAGCCCTCGATTGTTATGACTGCCCCGGAAAGCTCCTGGGGCGGCAGCGACGGGTTCACATACCCTACGGCTGCAATCCCCAATGCTTCTGCCAGGGACAGGACATGGCTGGCTGCTGCAAGGAACAGGCAGTTTTCCGGGGATAGCTGGTGCAGGGATAAAACGGATCCTACTTTTTCTGGGGTATCAGCATGGAACATGTCCAGATTGATAATTTGGACACCGTAACGGTAAATGCCGTCTAAAAGCTCTGTAAGCCCGTCTTCCATAATAAAACGTTCCGGGTCTTTGGGACCCGCAATATTCAGTTCCTTTAAGGAGAGGATGAGCCCTTGGAATGTCATTGTGAAACACCTCTTTTTCCTGTATGATATGGCGGAGCTGCTGCAAAATGCAGCTTATATACAACATATAGATGGGACTTTTCCGTTTTGAATGCTATATTTTGTATATAACAGCTATTTTGCAACAGCCCCGTATATTCTGGAACATACTATAACACATTCTGGATTTCATGACAAATGGATTTTCAAAGCAGTGGGGGTAGTGTATAATGGGAAGTAACCTGCCCTGCAAACGCCAACAAACAAATCAAGGAGGTAAAAACATTGCATATATCCCGCATTATTTTCATAAAAGGCGCAGTAGAAACCCTGGAATTTTTCTCCCTCCAGCTTGCCAAATCCTTTGAAAGCCAAGGGTTCCAGACCTGGTTCTGGGACCTGAAATCGCCCTTAAGCAGCCGGGAAGCCTTTGAAGCCCTGGGCGGATACAGTTCTTCACTCCTGCTTACCTTTAATTTCATTGGGCTTTCCGGGGAATCCCAGTTCCAATCCGGCTCCGTTTCTATCTGGGAGCAGCACAACATAGAGATTTGCTGCATTATGGTAGACCACCCTATGTATTACCACCGGCTGCTGTCATCTGGCCTTAAAAACCTGACACTCGCCTGCATCGACCGGGGACATCAGGCCTTTACGGAACATTACTACCCGCAATATGGGAAGGTGCATTTCCTGCCATTGGCTGGCACAAAGCTGCCCGGGGAACCTGTCCCATTTGCGGAGCGGGACATTGGCGTGATATTTGCCGGGAATTATGTGCCGCCGGAGCACCTGACGCCCCATATCCGGCATATGGATGAAGAAAGCAAGGCTTTCTATTTTGACATTATCAAAGAACTAACGGAACACCCAGAACGCCCCATGGAACAGGAACTGGTTTCCCGGCTGGAACAGGAATTTCCGCAGATTACGCGGGAAGAAACCCTGTCCTGCCTGCACAGCATGATTTTCATTGATTTGTATGTGCGCTCCCTGTTCCGGCGGGACATTATCTGCACTTTGGCAGAACATGGCATCCCAGTAACAGTGATTGGGAAGGATTGGGAAAAAGCTGGCTGCAAACGCCCGGAAAACATGAAATCCCTTGGGCAGCAGGATTCCCGCGCCTGCCTGGAATATATGGGGCACGCAAAAATCTCTGTCAATATAATGCCTTGGTTTAAGGATGGCGCCCATGACAGGATTTTCAATGGGATGCTGCAGGGGTGTGCGGTGGTTACGGATTCTTCTGCCTATTTGGATGAAATCCTTTGCGACGGGGCAGACTACGCAGGGTTCCAGTTGGAACAGTATGAGGAGATCAGCCAGAAAGTGGACTGGCTCTTACGGCATCCCAAAGAGGCAGGGGAACTTGCAGGTTCTGGGCAGCAGAAAGCTTCTTTGGGACATACATGGGGGCACCGGGCGGATGCCCTGAGGAAATTTTTAGATTTTTAAAAGCACATAAAAAAATTTTTTATATGTTATAATGCCGATAGGCAAAAGATATGGCCGTTCCATGTGGGCGAAAAATAAATGGGGCTGCCTCACTAATATAGTTACGTTAGTGGGGCAGCCCCTTCTTCTTTTCATATTCTTCCATCTTTTTCTTAAAAAGCTTTCATGCCGCAGGATAATTTCTCGTGCAAACAATTTCTGAATTTATGCTTTTACCTTCCCTTCCATTTGTAATCCAATTCCTTAAATTATCTGATTTTTTAGTACTAATTGTCGAAATTTATAGAAATTTGTCGATTAATTCTCCTTGATTTCTTACAATTTATGCGCTATAATGAGAAAAAATTACAAATTAACCCAATTACTTCACAACAATTTTTTCACAAAGGAGGAATCAAACATTATGAGTAAAGGGAAAAAAAGAACTTTGGTAATACTCCTAATCCTCTTGCTGCTCCTGCTCACCATAGGAATCTGCTATTTCCTTTTCACCAAAAAGGACAACAAGGATTTGGAGTTCGATGACAACGCAACTGCCGGGATAATGCCCGGGGTAGATGTGGACGAGCGGAGGAAAGAGCTGCAGAACTTATTGGACCGCAGCATGATAGCATTCTCCATCAACACTTCCCCGGTGTTCCTAAACGGGACGTCCGAAGGGAACCTGCTGATTGAAAATCCCGGGAACAATGCAAAGCTGATAAAAGTCAGCCTTGTCATCAATAAGACCAATGAAGAAGTTTATGCTTCAAAATACCTAAAGCCGGGAACCTACATTGAAAATGTGAAATTAGATAAGGTACTGAAAAAGGGCACCTATGACGCCACTGCTTATTTCTCCGCCTATGACGAAGAAACCACAGAATATATTGGGAAAACCGGGGCGCAGATTACGCTTACGGTGCAAAATTAGCCCTGCTGTAACTTTGCTGCAGCAGCCTTGGCGCTGGATTAGCTTGGCTGCACCCTGGCTGCAGGGGCAGCGTTAGCGCCGTATCCACTTCGCTGTATCCATACTGTGGCAGATAATGACAGGAGGAATACTTATGAAGAAAAAAAATATGTTTTTACAGCTTGCTTTAGCCGCAACATTATTTGTTTCCGCACTCTCCACCACTGCACATGCGGCAGATGCTACTTCTACCCGGGATATCCCGGTAGGCGGGTCCGGGCAGATGGAAATGGTAGGGACCATTGAACCCACCATCCTTTCCGTTACCATGCCTTCCTTTGTGCCTTTTAACATCAGCAACAGCATTTCTGCCCAGAACAAGGTTATTTCCCCACGTATCAACGTGAAGAATAACTCCAATGTCCCGGTGCAGGTAGATGTTATCCGCACAGACATCAATATCCGCAATTTAAGGAACACAAGCTGGAGCAACGACGGCTCCGTTGGTTCAAACCAGATTGCCATTGGGTTAAAACAGGAAGAAACCAAGGATGAAATGCCTACTACCCTTTCCAACGCAAGGTGGCTGAAACAATACCAGTCAAGCCCCATGAACGTGATGATCCTGAACTCCAACCAAGAAGGGGCAATGTATGTTGTAGGCACTTTGGGCGAAAATGTTTCCGAAAGCGCTACCTTTAATGTAACGCCTACCTTCGTAGTAAGAAGGACGTCTAACTAAAAAGATTCTGCAAAAAAGCAGGACTACAGATAGCATGACATGCATCTGGCACAAGGAAAAACCGCCATTTTACAATGGACAACTAACTAACACATGAAAAAACTACATATCTGCCACAGTATTTATACCCAAATGCAATCCCGCTGCCCCGCTTCACAGGGCAGGCTCTCCAAAACATGCCATGGAATTGCCCAAAGGGTATGGTATATAGGACACACAGCCACTTTCGCCTGAAAACGGAAGTGGCTGTATGAAAAAGAGGGGATTATTTCGCCACTATCCCCACACTACAATCCAAATGAAAGGAATCCGTGATTTTTATGGCAATTTATTATCTGACAATTTCCTTCCTCACAGGGACAGGCTATTTTTTTACCGGAAAAAAGCAAGGGCGCAGGGCTGCCTTCTGCTATCTGGCCGTTTCTTTTTTAGCCTTTGCCTTCCTGGCGTCTTTCCGGTACGGCATCGGCTTTGACTATTTTTCCTACCAAAATATTTATGGCATGGTATCCCAATGGCATTTTGGGAATATCTTCCATAATATCTGGAACGAACCTGCCTTTTACCTTGCCTGCAAAATTTTTTCCATGGCAGGCTGCCCGTTCCCTGTATTCCTTATATTCGTAAACATGTTCCTGATGGCGGTGTCCATGCAGTTTATTTACCGTTTCTCCAAACTGCCATGGGCCAGCGTTTACCTTTACATAACGCTCCAGTTCCTTGCCTACCAGATGAACTTAATCCGCCAATCCCTTGCCGTTGCCTTTTTCATACTGGCATACCCTTACCTGAAAGAACGGAAAATCCTGCCCTACACGCTGCTCGTATTCTTAGGGGGGATGTTCCACAATTCGCTGCTGTTTGCCTATCCCCTGTATTTCCTGCTCACTTGGGAGTACAGCCGGAAAATGCTTGGGCTCCTCCTGGCAGCCACCCTTTTTGGCTACCTGTTTTTCGACCCCATGTTTGCCGTTATCTCCCCCATGCTCCCTGCACGGTATGCCAAGTATTCCGGGGGCTATTTCTGGAGCGGGAATGGGTTCCTCTATGTCGTCCTGCCCGCCCTGTACGGCGGTTCCATTTACCTGTTCCGGGAATATATCCGGGATAAGCGGCTGCGCACCATCTTTACCAACAGCGCCTTGTTCCAGTTCCTGATTAATGTGTTCATCACAAAGCATTTTATTTTGGAACGGTTTGCCATATATCCCTTTGTGTTTTCCCTGCTGGCTATACCGGAAATCCTTTGGGGCTGCCGGGAACACGGCGGGAACATAACCCTTCCATGGAAAAAAGAAGGGGGCTGGGCGCCTTGCTGCCGTCTTGTCCTGTTGTGGTTCCTTGTTTTAGGCGGAGTTTGGTTCTGCTTCGCCGCTTCGGAAGGGTTCCACCGGGTGTACCCCTATGTCAGCCTGCTGGATAAAAGCCTGTCGGAACCGGAATAGCCCGCTAGATAAAACCCTTGATAATTCTTTCTCCTGCCTTTATAATGAACATTGTTCAAATTGATGGGAGGTGAGTACCGTGAACAATGCTGTAGCATCCAAGGAAGCCTTTTTAGAGGTATGCAAGCTATTGTTGAAACTTTATTTGACGCTGTATATTTATGCACGGTCCTTACCATTGGGATCCGCATGATTGCAAAAAGCCAAAACAGCCAGTACCGCTTATTCGGCATTATGGCGGTCGTGCTGGGCTTAGGGGATTCTTTCCATCTGATGCCCCGCGCCTTAGAGCGTGTTTGAAAATTGCTTTCTGCAAGATTCCGTCCCAGTTTGCATCAGATTTTATGCTGGATTTGGGAGGTGTAGTGGGCTACATTGACGAAATTCAGCATATAATCCGGTGTAAAGTGGAGCGGAAAATTGTGGGAATGAATTTTCAGACACGCTCTAGCCCTCTGCACCACAGGGCTTGAAAATTTTACGGCGGCCCTTGGGGCTGGGAAATTTATCACTTCCATTACTATGACTATTTTTTATGTCATCCTTTACTATGCATGGCGGCTGCGCTACCATGCAGAGGGGCAGAAAAATACAGCCGTCCTTGTATACCTGCTGGCTGCGCTTCGTATCGCCCTGTGCCTGTTCCCGCAAAACCAATGGCTGGGCAGCGACGCTCCCCTTTCCTGGGGAATTTACCGCAATATTCCGTTTGCACTGCTGGGGCTGCTTATCATTGCCCTGTTCTACCAAAGCGCAAAGCAGCGCCAAGACCATGCTTTCCGCCATATGTGGCTGACTATCGTGCTCAGCTTCGGCTTCTACCTGCCAGTTGTGCTCTGGGCTGACGCCATCCCTATGGTTGGGATGTTAATGATTCCAAAAACCTGCGCCTATGTGTGGACTGTTGCCATCGGCTACCGGGCAATGGTGCAGGAAGATGGGGCAGCCTGCGGCAAGCATTTGATGAAAAGCTTTTAAGTTTTAAAATAGGCGGCTGAACATCTCCATAAAGAAGCCAGAAATCACAGAAAAGGGGAATCATTTATGTATGAATCCTATGAAAAATTAAGAATCAAGGAAAAAGCGGGAATTGAGCCGGCAACGCAGGAACTGCAGTACAGGAAACAGCATAGGGAGCTTTTGCCTTTACATGGGTTGCAAAATACGGCGGTTTACATGGTGCAGACAGCAGAAATCCAGAAACATCTGGAATCCATTGAACTTTTGTACCCGAAAATCAGCAGTGAGAAGAAAGCAAAAGATATTATTTTACTGGATGCTTTTCATTCTGCTACTATTGAAGGGGCAGGGACAACGGTCGAAAATGTCAGAAAGGCATATGAAAAGCCGGAATCTAAGGATGATAAAATGGTGGTAAATACCATGCATGAATGAATTACGCCTATGAAAACAAAATAACCATAGGCAATATACGGAAGCTATGGGAGATTGTAACAAAAGATGTCTGTGAAAATGAAGGACTTGCAGGAACACAATTTCGGGCAGGCATGGTTTACGTGGGAAGCGGTACCTCTGTAGTACATACACCAGCAAAGCCTGATATGATTAGGGAAATGATGGAGGAATGGTTTGCATTCGCAAGCACTTCCGCACTGAATGTATGGCTGACAGCAAGCATCCTGCATTTTTATTTTGTCTATATCCATCCATTCTGTGATGGGAATGGATGAATGGCAAGGATATTGATGCAGTCCTTTTTATATCAAAAAGGTATGGAAAAGATAAAATATCTGCCATTGTCACGGATAATTAACAGCTATTTACCGGGTTATTATACTTCTTCCATTGCCAGGTTATATCCATTGAATAAATGCTGTTTTGTCTTCACTGTTGTACCCTGCTTTTCTGTAAAAATCCAATGTACTTTCTTTCTTGGAACCTGTTAGCAGCATCATCTTATAACAGTTTTCTTTTAAGGCAATCTCTTTTGCAAAATTCAGGCATTGCGTTGCCAGCCCTCTGTTCCTGAACTTTTCATCAGTTATCACATTTTCAATAAACGCATACGGCTGCTGGTTGTGAGTCATATTGAGGATAATGACGCAGACACAAGAAGATACGATTTCCCCATTTTCTTCAGCAACAATCACATGATGATTTTTATCCTGAAAAATGCCATCCCAAATCTGCAAAAGTTCAGCCGTTTTTTCCGGCATAGGATTGTCATGCAGCTGCATATACAATCTTAATAACCCATCTAAATCATTTTTCCCTATTTCTCTAATCATATCTGGTATCCTCCAACAATACGGTCTTTCCTATAAGAGAACAAAGTGGGCAAGCCCACTTCAACTCCCCTACCCCTCACTCATGAGGGGCTTGGACACTTTGCGCATAGCGCGATAAAAACATCCGCACCGCCTTACCAACCACGGTAAAGCGGCGCGGATCATTCCCGAAAAAACCAATAGCGCAGCCCTTATTTTATCTCCGCTTTCCAAAGGCCATGCAGGTTACAGTACTCATAGGCTGCCACTGGCTTGTCCTCCGGGGAAATGCAAAACTCTGCTTCCGGCTTATCCCCCGGGTTCAGCTTGCGCAGCATACCGCCATGCTCCGTTTCCAAATAAATCCACATGATATGGTGCTCCTCCAGCATTGGGTGCTCCAGTTCCCCTACCTTTACTAAAATGGAACCTTCTTTCTTCTCCACCAGTGGGACATGCTTTTCCCCGGATGCGTCCGTTGTGTTTGCCAAAAGTTCCTGAAACACTTTTGCGCCTTCATGCCCTCCGGAAACGATTTCCATTGCTATGCTGCAGCATTCTGTGCACTTAAAAAAATTCATAAGACATACTCCTTTTCCCCATGCCCCTGTTTGGCGCATGGCTTCCCTTTAGTATGCCCAAATTTTACAGTTTCCATCCTTGCTGGCAAGGATTCCTGCTTCTTTTTGCCTGCTGCACAGATTCTGGAAATTATTGCTGCCTTCTGCACACAGATTCTGGCAACCACTGCTGCCTTCTCACAGGTGTTGGAAATTACCCCTGCCTACTGCTCAACGGTAATCTGGTAAGAACGTTCAAAAACCCCGCCCGGCGCAAGGGTATTGCTCCACTCCCGTTCCTTCAAGGTCCCCTCAAAGGTTTCCCGGTCGCACCTGCCATACCATGGCTCAATGCATAAAAAGGGCGCATTCTTCTTTTCTGGGGACCAGAGCGCCACCAGCGGGGAATGGAAGGTTACCGTAATATAGGGCATATTATCCGGGTCAGACAAGGAAATTTTTCCCACCTGGTAATCTTCAATGATATAGGTTCCCTCGTCAAAAAAGCCTTCTTCCAGCAAATGCCTTCCTCCCGGGAGGGTCAGCATATTTTTGTAGTTGAACATCAGCCCTGTGCCTAAATCCGCCCTGGCAAACAGCACTTCCTCCTGGTCCATCTGTATGCTGTACTCACTCTGCTTTTCCCCTTCTTTCAAGGGGCATAGGAAAGCCGGGTGCGCCCCAATGGAAAAATACATCTCCTTGCTTTTTTCCTCATTGGTTACTTTCCAAAGGACTGTAAGCGTACGATCCTGCAGACGGTAGCCGATTTCCAGCCGGAAATCAAAGGGATAAATTTCCCTTGTATTGGGGTCTGCGTCCAGTGCAAACCAGATTTCTTCTTTATTTTCTGAAATGCAGCTAAATTCCTTGTCCCTTGCAAATCCATGGGGCGGCATTTGGTATTCCTTGCCGTTATAGGTATATTTCCCTTCCCTTAACCGCCCAACCATGGGAAACAGGATGGGGGAACGGCGTCCCCAGTACTTTTTGTCGCCGTGCCACATATACTCCTGCCCCGTCTTGTTATTTTTCAGGGACATTAATTCTGCCCCCATGTCGGAAAACTGTGCTGTCAGCATTTCGTTGCTTAATTCATAGACCATAGTTTCTCTCCTCTATTTTTACATTTTTTGCAGGGTAAATTACCCCAGATTGTTTTTTGTCTCTTTTGGCATCCTAATCCTATTGGCATTTCCCTGATGTTGCATTTCTTAGCCTACTGGTATTTCTCCACATTGGTGCTGTCCACTTTTTCAAAAGGGACCCAGACATATTTCCCATCCTCCGAAAGGCCTTCCAAACCTTCCGCAGAACCGCCGGACCCCAAGGCAATGGCTGCTTTGACGGCAGATTCCCCCTGCCCGGTGGCAGACTGGTATACGGTAAAAGCCATGTCGCCTGAAACAATCGCCGCACACCCGTCCTGCGTGGCGTCAATGCCAAGGATGGGCACGCCTTCTATCCCGCTCTTTTTGCAGGCGTCAATAACCCCCAAAGCCATAGCGTCGTTATTGCAGACTGCCACGTCAAATTCCTGCCCTGTGCTAAGAAATACGTTGAAGTATTCTTCTGCCTTGGCCTGGTCCCAGTCTGCCTGGTCTTGGAATACATAATTAATCTTTTTCCCGGAATCATTCAGGGTATTTTTAAACTGCCCTGTCCGGCCCTCTGTTGCAGAGTGGCTGCTTGGCCCTGTCAGGAGCGCCACATTTATTTCTTCCTTCCCTGCCATCTTATCCAAAATATATTCTGCCTGATACTGCCCTGCAACCCCTTCGTCAGAACCTACATACATATATTTATCCGCTTCTAACCTTGACTCGTCTGGGCAGCTATTGAAAAACACAATGGGCGTTTCCCCTGCAATTGCCTCTAATTCCAGCGTTGTTCCGGTATCTACCGGGGAACACATAATCACGTCATATCCCTCAGCCACTGCCTGCTTCATCTGCTCTACCTGAAGCTCAATGGATTCGTCTGCTTCATACACATCCAGCGTCGCGCCGTTTTTTTCCGCCGTTTCCTTGGCGCTGTTTACCAAAACGGTACGGAAGGTATCTGCGGAAGAAAGCGACAGATAAATCTTCACATTCCCGCCTGCCTGGGAACCTTCTTTCCCCCCGCATCCACAGATACAGGCGATTGCCCATACCACCACAAACAATAACCCCGCTCTTTTTTTCATTGCAATCCCTCCTCAACTTCCATAAACAATTCTTGCTGCTTTTTCTTTAAATGCGGAACAGCTTCACCTGGTCCGCCAATTCTTCAGAAGAAGCAGTCAGGCTCTTGGATTCCTCCGCCACGTTTGCGCTGTTCTTTGCAATCCCTTTCGCCTGTTCCAGCATGTTTTCGGAAGTGGCAAGGATTTCATCGGAGCTTGCGGCCTGTTCCTCGGATATGGCTGCCACATTGGCCGCAACCTCGTCCACCTCGTTGATTTTCCCGACCATATTGTCAATAAGCTCGCTGGTTTCCTGTATGTTTACAAAAATCTTCTCGAATGTGTCAATAGCCGTATGGATAAGCTCGCTGCTTTTCCCAATGTCGTCCGCACTGTTCCCGGTCTGGCGCACGGCGTCTGCCACAAGGGAATTGACCTCCCCAATCAGCTTGGAGATATGCTCCACGGAATCTGTGCTGTTGTTTGCCAGCTTGCCGATTTCAGAAGCCACCACCGCAAACCCGCGGCCGGCTTCCCCGGCCCGCGCCGCTTCAATAGAAGCATTTAAGGAGAGCAGGTTTGTTTCCTCTGCAATATTCCCAATTAACTGGACAATTGCCACAATTTCCCCGGAAGCCGTCCCTACCTTGTTTACGGCTTCTTCTAAGTTGCGGATGGAAGCCCGGATATTATCCAGCTCCCGCCCCACGCGCTCCATGTCCTGCCTTCCCTTTTTGGAAACATCCACGGTTTCCTGCATTTTTTGTTCTACATTGTTGCTGTCCTCTTTGGTATCTGCCACAACCCCAGCCAGTTTCGTGGCATTTTCCGCAATCTCATAGACTGAAAGGGAAAGCTGGTCCACCGTGGAATTCAGCTCGCCCATGGATTCCGACTGGATGGACGCCGCCGTTTCCATCTGCCTTGACATGTTGTCGCTGGTATCTGCCTGCGTCCCAAGGCGGCTGGAAATATTGCCCATAGAGGAAATCATTTCCTTCATGGAATGGATAAACCGCTCCAAGCTCCGGCTCATCACCGCAATTTCATCATGCCCCTTGCTGTTGACCGTTACGGTAAAATCCCCTTCCGTCATAGCCGTAATGACTGCCGTCAGCTTCTTTACCGGGCTGATTACCACATGCGTCACCCGCTCAATGACAAGGCACAAAACCAAAATGGACACACCGCTGATAATTGCCATTATCATCCGCAGCCGGTCTAAATCTGCCAAGACTACCTTCCTTGGCACATAGGAAACCAGAATCCAGTCAGTCCCCGCCACTTTCTGGAACACCGTCATGTTCCCATCCAGCACGCTGAAATCGTAATTGCGGGCTGCAATCTGCTCCCCTACCTGCTTCTGGAACTGGCTGCTGCCCTCGCTGCCTATTTTCTTATTTATCAGCGACTGGTCCCGGTTGGCAAGGATTGTCCCGTCCCTGCCGTCCACAAGGAAGGATTCCGCATCCTCCATTTCAATAAACCCATTGACAATAATGGAAATCCGGTCTAATGTCATGTCGGCTGAAATAACCCTTGTCTGCCCGGAACCGTCGTTTAAAATGCCGGAAGCGCTGATAACGTTTTCCCCATGGGAATTTACATGGGCAGAGCCTACCGCCATATTGACCCTTGTCAGGCCTTCCTGGTACCATGTGCTGTCCACTGGGTTCCCCTCGTCTTTGGGGGCTTCGGAAGCCTGGAACATGTTCCCTTCCCGGTCTGCAATGTAAAGGCCGTTGGGGTAATTGGAATTGTAGTTGTAGTACCCGTCTAAAATTGCCTGTAACTGTTTATCATCCGGCCTGGTATTTTCAATCGCCGCTTTCACTGCCTGGAACGCTTCAATATTTTCATTCAGCCAGCCTTCTATCTGGGCGGACTGGTTCCCCACAGACGATTCCAAAAGATTTTTGGAATAATCCTCAATAATTTCCGCCGACGTGCGGTAAGCCACCAGCACCAGCGCTACCATCAGGGCTACTACAATTGGCACAATAATTGCCAGCAGCTTCATCCTGATGGATATGATTCCCTGTTTTTCTTTGATTTGACCCTTTTTATCCATGAATACCCTTCCTTCTTCCTCCCGGCGGCAGAAACTGGGGCGCTTCCTGCACCGGGCTTTGCTATTTGACTCCATCTCCTTCTATTTTATAATGTTTCGTCAAAATATACAAGAAAAGTTTGGGAATTCATCAATTTTTTTACAAAAACACGGGCAGCCCTCCTTTAACGCCGCCAAATCTTCCTCTGTCACGTCCATCTGGGAATTGCTTCTGTTTGCAGTAGGCCAAAACCCCACAGGGATATTCCCCATGCACATGGACGTCAGTATAGTAATACCGCCGCTGCATGGCCTTTTCTGCCACCAGGATATCCTCCGGCTTGCCACCAGCTCATAATGGGCCGCCTGGTACACACCCTATTCCTTGTCCTCCCCTTCCTCCCAGAGAATCCCGGAATCAAAATAGGCATGGAGGCCGGTCTTAAATTCTGTCTGGTTGTTGATTTCGTTAAAACTCATCCAGTATTTTACTTTATCCTTATAACGCTCAAAACAGGCCGTGGCATACCTTACGAAAAACCCAATCAGCTTCCGGTTCCGCCACCCGCTGCACTCCTCCACCAAATGCAGGGGCATTTCAAAATGGCTCAGGGTGATCACCGGCTGGATGCCGTATTTCAGGCACTCGTCAAACACGCTGTCATAGAACTTATGCCCTTTCTCGTTAGGCTTCCGCTCATCCCCATTTGGAAAAATCCGGGTCCATGCAATGCTTGTCCGGAAACATTGAAAACCCAGCTCCGCAAACAGCTTGATGTCCTCTTTGTAAGTATGGTAAAAAAAATCAATGGCTTCATGGTTGGGGTAATATTCCCCAGGCACAATCCCTTCGGTAATCCGCCGGGGGCGTCCTTGCTCCCAGCCGTTACAACGTCCACAATGCTTAAGCCTTTCCCGCCTTCACAGTAGCCGCCTTCTAGCTGGTGGGCGGCTACTGCGCCGCCCCATAAAAAGTCTTTTCTGAATCCTATGAATGTTTCCTCCTATACGCTTCGTTTGGTATCGCTAAGCACCATCCATAGATAGTCTAGTCCACTTTAGTATAACTGGAATCTACCCCATTGTCACCTATTTTCTGGAAATTTGGCGATTCAGATTACACTAATTCAGCGATCCGGGTGACGCCTACATAGATTTCTGAAATTTTATACCATGTGGCATAGTCCACCACCCCGGTCTGGGGCAGGCCGAACACTGACTGGAACCTGCGGACAGCCGCTTCTGTGGCAGGCCCAAAGGAACCGTCTGCTGCAATCCTCGGAATAGAGCTATAAACTTGGGCAATGCGGTTTAGCTGCTCCTGCATCTGGCGGACTTTTGCACCGCTGGAGCCTACCCGCAGGTTTTCCCGGGGCCAGGACGCCGGGATGCCGGAAATTTCTTCTGCTTCGTTAATGTACATGTTGCTTCCATAATAGTAACGGATAATTTCTATGGCGCTGTAATTCTGATCCCCCAGATACTTGGAACCCCATTGGCTGAGCCAGTTGGGGCAGGACACCCGCTGGCCGTCGCAGTACTGGGTCAGGATGGGCTGCTTCACATTTGGCCTTGAGAGGAAGTTGGTAAACATTTCATCTACTACACGGGAAATGCTGGCAAAATAGTTCCTGCCGTAAACCCATTTATGGTCGTATGCGGTGGAGGAGGTGATGGTAAAATCATAGCCTTTGTTCCGGTACCACTCCGTTATCAGTGATTCGGGACTGGGGCAAAAACTCTTCCAGACTGATTTTAAACCTGATAGTCAGCTTTTCTCTGGTAATGTCAATACGTTCTATCAGTTTGTTTACCAGCACCCGTTTGGTCGGTGTATCGGCATGTAGAAACATTTCACGCCATGTCGGTATTTTCTTTCTGATATCTTCCCAATCGTTTGCGGTGATGGCAGTGTTTTGTAAGATAGCTTCTTTTTCCCGTATGGCATCTATTTGCTGTTTCTCCTGCTCTGTTTTCTTGTCTATGAGAAGACTTAGTTTATCCAAAGATAATGCATATTCCCCTGTCATTGCTTCGGGGATATGTTCTTCCATAATATTAATCTCACGTCTGATTTTTTCGAGTTTTTTCTTTGCCACGCATAATTCTTTTTCCTTTCTCTTTTTTTCCATGCTGTTATTTGCAGCAATCTGTTCAAAGATATTATCGTTTTCTTGTAATTTGCCAATATACTCTGCCAGAGCCCCATATACAATCGGTTCCACCATATCCGCCCGGTATTGCTTTGTTTTATCATGAGGTACGCCTTGCCATGCATTCTGGCATTTATAAATGGCTGTTTTGCTCGTTCTGCACTCTCCGGTTCCCTTAATTGTCCAGTAGTTATATTTACTCCCATTCACCATTTTACAGCCACAATACCCGCAATACAGAACATCTACCAAGGATAACATGCCATCGTTCCGCCCTATTACTGTTACATCCTGATTTTTCAGTGGCTTCGTATATTTACCGCTTCGCATTTCCCGTTTTCTTTGTACTTCCTGCCATGTGCCCTCGTCAATTATGGCAAGATTGGGATTTGCCCTTTCGGAAAGAACCCATTCTTCCCTGTCCAGGCTGCGGTGCCTGCCATTCAGAGGTTCCCTGCGGTTGTAAGCGGTATAACCTGCATAAATTGGATTTGTCAATATACTGGTAACCGTCCCGCTTTTCCAAACGTCATTAGGGGCAAGGTTTTGGTACTGTTCTTCTGTGTTCAGGATGTTTGCAATTTTGGCGGAACCATATTCTTTATATAAAGACAATTCATAGATATACTTCACTACCCCTGCCTGCTTAGGCTGAATAACTAAATGTTTCAAGGCCCGTCCATGCTTGCTGATTTCACCGGAATACTCTAACTGATATCCATAAGGAGGTTTCCCTCCCATAAATTTTCCTGCCTGGACTAATTTCCTGGCAGTATCTTTGACACGCATCCCAGTGTCTGCACTGCTTTTTTGGGCGTTTCCATACCGTAATGCTAACATCATCTGCCCCATGATATCATTATGTTCCGGGGAAATGCATCCGTCTTTTACCGTATAAATATCTACGCCAAGGCTTTTTAAAGACATAATGTAACCGCCGATCTCCCACATCCTGCGCCCGATCCGGTCATCTTTGTATACGGCCAGAATATCATATTCCCCATTGGATGCGTCTTTATATGCTTCCTGTAATATTTCCCTGTCTGCAACAGAATTTTTGTATCCGCTGTTACTGCCTTCAAAATATTCTTTTCCATCTAATACCCAGCCAGGATGGCTTTTTACATACTCTAAAATAATCTGTCTTTGTACTTTCAAATCCCCATCTGATTCTAGCTGCTGGTCGGAACTGACACGCAATAACATTCTGACACGTTTCTTATGTATCTCCCTGTCTGGAATCAGGTTCTTATTTCCGTCCATGTACCGCCTCCCCTTTTTCTGGTTTCTGAATCAATATGGAATTTTTCAGCAAATGTTCCTGAAGGATACCGGAGAGAATTTCTTTCACTTCCCTTTTTGTCTTTTCTTCCTTTTTTATATCTTCTTCATTTTCCGGTTTTCTCGGAAATTCCAGTATCACCTGCACCCCATTTTGTTTCCGTTCCAAATATTTGCAGCCCTCTTGTTTCATGGAAATTCCCCTGCCAACTTTATTTATCCTATTTTTATTTCAAAACAGCTTGTCGTATTCACCGATATTTGATTGGCTGGAATATTCTGTTTTTTTGAGTTTCCCCATTTTGTATAATAGCCTATACTATAGAGCCAAAAGG
>KE159636.1:1458795-1462349 GCA_000403315.2 Lachnospiraceae bacterium A2 | reverse complement strand
AGAGTGGTTTTATGTGCAAAGTGTTTCCATCACTTTGTGTTGGAAACCTTTTGGCACTATAAATTACAAAATGGGGAAACTCAAATCTGTTTCCCATTGCCTATCTCACATTTTGAATGTATAATAAAGCAAAAGACAGCAGACAAATAAGGAGGTTTCGATATGCCTTACACAATAGATGAAATTAAAACAAAAGCAATCCCCATCGCAATTGATTATGGTGTAGATTCCCTCAGCCTTTTCGGTTCCTATGCAAGAGGAGAAGCTGACGAAAAAAGCGACTTAGATTTTCTAATTCAGAAAGGGAACATGAAAGGCCTGCTTTCTTATTGTGGCATGATTGCAGATTTGGAGGATATTTTTCATTGCCATGTTGATTTGGTAATGAAAAATGCCATTAAGGATGAAAAATTTCTTGAAGCCATTGGCAGGGATGAGGTAACCCTTTATGAGAGGTAAGAAATCAGAACAGATTATATTGCAAAAGATGATTCGGTATTGCAATGAGATAGAACTAATTTTAGAAAAACACCACTTTAACCGGGAAGAATTCGACAATGATACAGAATTCCAATTTGCATGTGGAATGTGCATTATCCAAATCGGCGAACTTGTCACAAAGTTAAGCGAAACCTTTATAAAAATGCATCACGGCATTCCATGGAGGCAGATAAAAGGAATGCGTAACATTTATGCACACGATTACGACATCATTGATAATGATATGGTATGGGAATCTATCACGGAAGAAATCCCGGAACTCAAAGAAAAATTACTTGTAATTTTCCACACTGGGGAACCCCAATAACCAGCCCGTTCACAATCAGGTTCCTATACTCCCGAATTATACTATACGAAGTTACCACTCCGTATACACCCGGTTCATTGTAAAGGACATAATCGCCAGAATATTTGCCCGTATGGTACTGTCCGGCCAAGTGGCATAAATCTCGCTGGATGCCACATTCTTGATGTAATCCTTGTACTTTACATAGTAATCCCCTGCAGTGGAATCCCCTGGGGTGCCGTCATGGACTATTACGTATTCCGGCACGACCACCCTGCTTAAGACAATCTCCCCGCTCTCGTCCACTGGCTTAATCTCCGCTTCTGCTATTTTGGGCGGGAAATTCCCAAACAGGGTATTGGCCGGGATTACGATATTTTTCATATCTTCCTCAGATACTTCCAACGGCTCCATCCGCACATTCTGCAAGGAGAGTTCCCCGGAAAATACGTCCACCCCTTCAATGCTGACTGGCCGGTACCCTTCCGCTTCCACCTGCACCGTGTATTCTGCATACGGCTGAGCCGACTGTTCCGGTTCCATGCTGTACTCCAGCGGGGGTGCTGCCAACGTCAGTTCCTCGGACTGGCCTTCCGCGTTGGTGGAAACCTGCTCTAAGGCCGGCCCCGGGTCGCCCGTATAGGAAATGGTGATTTGGGCATCCTCAACGGGAATCAGGCCTACCGTGGAGGTTACCTGTACCCGCATAGTGCCATTGTCCACATGGTCTGCTTGGGATGCGCATAATTGATGATTTTGCATAAATACCTCTAACTTTTTGCTCTTATTGATAGATTATGTGGCATATCAAAAAATGTGCAAATCCCTTTGCGATAACAATATTACTCCGGCGGTTAAATATATCCCAAACCTCAGGCCTGAATATCCATGCTGTAAAAACTTGGGGCATCCATAGTAAGGTACTTTGTGTCTGTCTGCAGCTTCCATGCATACAGCACGCCGCTGATACAGACTGCTAAAATCGCCGTGGCAAGCACAAATAAGTTCCCACGCTTCTTTTTTCCATTTATAAATGCAAATTCATCTTGCTTTCTACGCATTTTTCATCCCTCTTTCTATTGTCCCGCAGCAGGCTGAACCGGCTGCTGCCATCTGTTATCCCTCTGTTTACCTTGGATATCTTACCATTAGTTTGTGAAAAAATCTTTAAATCCATCCTGCTTTTTTCTTAATAAACTATAAAGATTAGGGTATCAAAAGGGCTGTTGCACTAAGCAAAACATCTACAAGATATCGTATAGAAGAATGATCCAAACAAACGGTATCCTGTATTATTTTCCTTAATGCGGCAGCCCTTTTGCAGATATTGCTCCGCCTTCCTATTTCACTTCCCTTGTCCAGCCATATTTATCCGCCTCATTGCCCCACTGGATGCCAGTCAGGTAATCATACAGCTTCTGGGTCAGTTCCCCGATTTTAAAACCGTTTATGGTAACCGTGTCATCCTTGTACCGGAGTTCCCCTACAGGGGAGATTACCGCTGCAGTCCCAGTCCCAAAGGATTCCTCCAGCGTGCCGTCATGCCCGGCTTTCATCAAATCGTCTACGGAAAGATGGGTTTCATTTACTTTATAGCCCCAATCTTTCAGAATATGGATAATGGAATCCCTTGTCACCCCAGGTAGTACCGTCCCTTCGATGGGAGCGGTATAAATTTCCCCGCTGATTTTGAACATAATGTTCATGGTCCCAACTTCCTCTACGTATTTCCGGTGTACGCCGTCCAGCCAGAGGACCTGGGTGCAGCCTTTTTCCTCTGCCCTTACCTGCCCCAAAATAGAAGCTGCATAGTTGCCGCCGCATTTGGTAAAGCCTGTCCCGCCTTTTACTGCGCGCACCAGCTCATCCTCCACCAAAATTTTTACCGGGTTGATCCCTTCCGGGTAATACGCGCCTACGGGGCAGCAGATTACCATAAATTTATAGGAAACAGCCATATGGACGCCCAAAGACGACTCTGTGGCAAATACGAAGGGGCGGATGTAGAGGGAAGTTTCCGGCTCAGAGGGAATCCAGTCCCGTTCCACCTTCACCAGTTCCTCAATGGCCTCCACAAACATGTCCTCTGGGACACCCGGCATACAAAGACGCTCGTTGGACGTTATCATCCGCTTTGCATTCATTTCCGGGCGGAACAGGAGGATCCTGCCGTCCTTGGTACGGTATGCTTTCAGCCCCTCAAATGTTTCCTGTGCGTAGTGCAGCGTCACGCAGGACGGGCTGATGGATACCGGGCCGTAAGGCTCAATCCTTGGGTCATGCCAGCCAATCCCCTGGTCCCAGTCCATCACAAACATGTAATCTGTCATATATTTGCCAAACCCAAGGTTTTTCTGGTCAGGCTTCTCTTTTAAAACATCCCTTTTTACAAATTTAATCTCCATAACGTTTCCTCCATCCTGTTTTTCACTTTCCCAAAATATTTATGTTTGCCGGGGAAATAACTTTTTTACAATTATTATACTTTTTTTATTAGCTGTCAAGATTATTCTGCTGGCTTATATTTTCTATAACTTTTTATTATATGTTTCTTTGGGTTTGATAACCTTGCCACATGCCTGAATAAGCAAAACAGTTCTCTGTATCTATTACCCCATATCGTCGCAATGCGATTAAATTACTATATCCATCCATAGGGAACTTATGATATAATGTGAACACTTGGCGAGGTATCCCACGAGCCTAGTGAGAACATATGCCTAGCCACTTAGCGAGGTATTCCACGAGCTTAGCGGATATGGTATCA
>KE159636.1:1356905-1458785 GCA_000403315.2 Lachnospiraceae bacterium A2 | reverse complement strand
GGATATGGTATCATGTGAACACTTGGCGAGGTATCCCACGAGCCTAGTGAGAACATATGCCTAGCCACTTAGCGAGGTATTCCACGAGCTTAGTGGATATGGTATAATATGGAAGGATATGCGGCTTCTGGCATAATACTAAAAAGCAGCTATCCAATAAATAGTAAAGGAGAGTTATTATGCATCAATTCCAATCTTACCCCATTGATTTGTTAGAGATTAACCCCTTCACCAAGCTGTCCGACGAATGGATGATTATTACCGCCGGGACCCAGGACCAGGCAAATGGCATGACTGCAAGCTGGGGCGGGTTGGGCGTCCTCTGGGGGCACAATTCCGTTTTTATCTTTGTCCGTGAAAACAGGTATACCAAAGAATTTATTGACAATGGGGATTATTTTTCCTGTACTTTTTTTGATAAGAAATTTAAGAACGATTTGAAATACTTCGGCGTAGTGTCCGGGCGGCAGGAGGACAAATTCAAGACCTCCGGCCTGCACATAAATGCTAAGGATGGCATCCCCTTTGTAGACGAAGGGAACTTTGTCCTGCTCTGTAAAAAAATGGCGGCTGTCCCCATTACGGAAGCCCATTTCATGAACCCAGACCTCAAAAAGAAATGGTATTCCGGCAAGGAAGAAAATAATTTCCATACCATGTATGTAGGGGAGCTTGTCGAACTACTGGCACGGTAACCATAATAGTCCAGCAAATGGGGCTGCTGCAATGGCATTTTCCTTGCGGCAGCCCCATTTGCGAACCCAAAACGACCATTTGCGAAACTTCCATCCCACTCCCCCTATCCTGTGGTATAGTTATCCCAACAACAAAACAAACACACAACATGAAAGGAGAAACACATGGCTACATTAACATTCTTTTTCTTGGCGGTAACTATTTTAACACTGGGGATGGCAGAAAACCTTGCAAAGAAAGACACCGAAAGGTTCCACAGGCTTATGTCGTGTACGCTGCGGCTTCTGCTCACAGCCGGCGCCATATTCAGCTTCTTTGAAATATTATCGGAGTTTCATGTCATTGAGTCTGTGGCAGACAAAATGCTTGCAGTTTCAAAAAGCATCACCCCCATCACTTTTATGGCAGCGGTTTCCTTCCTGTTCCTCTGCTCCCTTACCACGGAAAAATGGTGGTTTAAGGCAGGACAGAGAAACACTTCCCACGTAAATTCCGCAAAATAACCCATGGAAAGCAAACAATGCGCTTTCAGGAAGCAGGCTGGACTATGCTGACAGCTTTTTTCTCAAAATTACAGCAAGAAACGTTAAAAGAACAAGGCTTTTGCAGCACCGAAGTGACGGGAAACGCCGCAAAAGCCACCCTGAAAGGAATCCTATATGCCGCCCCGTTCTTTATATTCCTAACCGGCATATACCACATATTTTTAAGCCATCGGGCTACCATGCCAGATATGGCCGGAGCCCGCATGTTCCTTATCCCGGCGGCTGTCTGGGCAATCAGCACACTCCTCCACCAAGCGCTCCATGGCATTGGCTGGGCCATCCTTGGCAAAGCAGGGTGGGATTCCATTTCCTTCCATAAAAACGGCAGAATTTCTTCCTGCTCCTGCTGCCTTGCGCTGGCAAAGGGTTCCTATTTGGCTGGAATCCTGCTGCCCGCCGCAGTATCTGGCATTTCCAGCATCCTGTTCCTTGTTATTTTCCCCGGAACCTGTTCCCTGCTGGCAATGGCAGTAAATTTCACCTTGGCTGGCACAGACCTTGCAACCGCCGCAGACATATTAAAGGGCAGCTACCTCTTTCTTGCAGGCCATCCCACCAAGACAGGGTTTATCGGATATGCAGCCGAGCCGAAAGCCCCACATTAGCCCTTCCTGTTCGATGCATACTCTGCCTTGGCCTTTCTGGCCAGCAAGCAGGTTTCCCCATTGTCCAGCTCCACCAAATTTTCTTTCAGCCGGACACTCCTGATTCTGGCACGGTTTACCAGAAAGCTGCGGTGGCACCTCCAGAAGCCCTCCCCCAGCTTTTCTTCAAAATGCCCTAAGCTGCTGTTAAACTCCAGCACTTCCCCGTCCATATGCAGCACCAGCGTATGGCGTCTCCCCACCGCCTCAAAATACAAAATTTCCTGCAGGGGAATATGCCGTATGGTATCAAAGATTTTCAGGGAGCAGTAAGCCCCTTTCCCATCCGGCTCATCCATCAGCCGCTGGCAGATGCTTTCCAAGCAGCCATTGACTCGTTTTGCCAGTTCCGCAGCATCTCCCTTCACAATATAGTCAAGGGCCTCCAGGCGGTACCGGAAGGTTTCAAACATCATGTCATCATGGGCCGTTATGAACACAATAAAGCCCCGGGGGTCATATTGCCGAAGCTTTACCGCCAATTCCAGCCCGCTCATATAGCCCGGAAAGTCAATATCCAAAAAGTAAATGGCCGGAACCTCCCCTTCCTTTTGCATCTCCAGCAGGGAAATTGGGTCATATGCTGTCTTTACCGGACCCATGTCCCTGCCCATAATCATGACTTGGTCCCCCACCAGCTTTTCCAGCAAAGCATTGACTGCCGCCTCGTCATCACATAGATACACCGGAATCATAGTCCTTCCTCCTTATACCGGGATACGCAGTTCCTGCACCAGAAAACCATCCTTCAGGTACGTCCGTGCCAGGCAGCCTTTGCAGCGGGACACGATTTTCCGGTAACTGGACAGCCCTGTGCCGTGCCCTTTGCCTTTTGTGGTATAGCCGCCTTTGCCAAGGGCGCTTAAATTGGGCTGTTCGTCATAATTATTGGCAACTGCAAGATACAGCTCCCCTTCTCCTTGGAGCATGACAACCCGTATCTTCCCTTCCTCCTTTGCCGCTGCCTCAATGGCATTATCCAATAAGATGCCTTGGCAGCGCAGCAAATCCTCTGTGGGCATCTTTGCCCCTGTGACAGGATGGATGATTTCCAGGGCGACTTGGATCTGGCGCTGCTGCATCAGGCCAAGCTTGGTGGAAATCAGGCTGCGCACCGGATAAACCTTAATATTCGAAAGGCCTTCCATTTGCCGGATTTCCTTCCCCAGCTTTTCATCGAAATATCCGCTGGTACGCTTCATAAACTCCTGAACGGCCTCCAAATCCCCCTCTTGGGCAGAAAGTGTTATCCCAGATAAAAGGTTTGTCAGGTCATGCCGGAACGCACGGATTTCGCTTTGCAGTTCCTCTAACAGCTCCATATGGGCCTGCTGCTGGGCAATAGTTTCTTCCTGTGCCTTCACCTTATCCCGGCTGGCCGCATACATGGCGCCAAACTGGATGACAAACAGCGCCACTGCAATCAGCCCGAACCAGAACGCCGCATAGGCAGCATTATGCACCACATCCGGGAACAGATGGGTTAAGAACAGTTTTAATTCCATCAACAATAAGCCAATGGCAAGGGAAACTGCCATCCGCAGCCGCCCTTGGAACAAATAGGAAAAATATTGGGAAAATTCCGTTTTCCGCAGCACAAATACAATCACCCCTGTCACCGCTAAAGCCAACAGGTATGGCAGGACAAGGGAAGTAAACACAAGCAAGTACCGCCCATCAAACACCGGCGTATAGTACGCAGCCGTTTCCGTCAAAAAATCAGTGATGGAATATGCAAGGAAATAACCTAGCATGGAAGCACCTGCCGCCTTTGCCAAAGCGATATGGCAGGCCCTGCAAAATATCAGGCAAAGCAGCATCAGCGTGGCAAGGGAAAGGAACAACTCCAGCAAAAACGACCATAACTTAACCTCATCTTCCCCTTCCATCGCCAGGGCCAGTACGGCCACCCACTTCACTGCACAGAACCCAACATAAAATACTGCACGATGTTTCCACTTTGCCTGTTCCCCCGCCAATGCCATGGCAATCCAGAATATTGCCACGGACTCTACCAAAAACAGCAAACATATGGCTGCAACCCGAAAACCAATTGGCATAACCCATCTCTCCCTTTCCTAATCCTAAAGCATAACCTTCTATTCTACCCCAATCTGGCACATTCCCATCGTAAGCAATGCTGCCTTATGGGAATCCGGCGTTACCCCTGCACAGCAGGAAGGGTCTACCCGTATTGGGTTTTCCGGCATAGCTGCCTTTAACAGCAGGGCGTTGCTCACCACGCAGATATCCGTGCACAGGCCCACCAGTTCCAGTTCCAAAGGCTCCCTCTTGTTTTCCTCTGCAAGCAGCCCCATCAGCTCCACAGAGCCAAAGGTTGGCTTATCTATGATATGGGATGGTTCCGCGAGGGCTTCTATTTCCGGGTGGAGCTGCCACCCTTCGGTGCCTTTGATGCAATGGGCAACCGGCAGCTTTTTCCCCTCTGCAGTTTCAAGGTAATCCTCCCCATGGGTGTCCCTTGTCAGGTAAATATCCGCCTTCTGGTAAGTTTTCATTTTCTCTATGACAGGTTTTACAATGGCTTCTGCCTCCTTCGTCCCCAAAGCGCCATCGATAAAATCCTTCTGCATATCCACAACTACTAAAATCTTCCGCATTTCCCTGCCTCCGTCCAAAAATTCCTGCCCTTACAATACCCTGCAAATCTTCCAGCATACAGGCCATTCCGCCCAAGCCCCTTTATTTCTTCTGGTGCGCCAGCCGGAAATACTCCGCCCGCCCCGCGCAGGAAGTACTGATAGACTCAATGGCTACCGCCCCGCCCCGGACAATTTCAATATGCTTATATTTGCTCCGCAGCAAATCAATCAGCTCATTGTTGCGCCGTTCCGTCATCTTGCTTTCCAGCAATACGCTGTCTGTCCCAATATCGGACACCTCCACATGGAACACCTGGGCAATCTGGAACAGCTCTGCTTTTTCTTCCACCGTGCAGTTTTTCACCTTTGCAAAAAGGATTTCCTTCATATGGATCGGCATGTCCGTCAGGTCAATGACTTTAATGACTTCCACCATCCGGTTTAACTGTTTTTTGATCTGCTCAAACGTGATATCGTCGCTGGTGACGCAGATTGTCATGCGGGAAACTGTTTCGTCCTCCGTTGTCCCAACCGTCAGGCTCTGCAGGTTATAAGATTTCCCGGAAAAAAGGCCGGACACTTTTGCCAGGACGCCAACCTGGTTTTCTACGTATAATGCAATCCATCTGTTTTTCATTCCAGTTTCCCCTTCCTATTTCAAAATCATTTCCGTCATGGGATTGCCGCCTTTTACCATAGGCAGCACAATTTCATCCGCCGCAACCATAAATTCAATCAGGACAGGGACGTCCTGCATTTTTGCTTTCTCAAAGGCAGGGGCAATTTCCTCTTGTCTGGCAACGCGGATGCCGCAGGCGCCGTAGCTTTCCGCCAGCTTTACAAAATCCGGCTCATACGGGGGGCAGGCAGGGTTTGGGCCTTTGCAGTCGTTTGGGCATTCCTTCCGCCGCCGCAGGCAGACTGCTTTGTACCGTTTCCCATAGAAAAGCTGCTGCATCTGGCGTACCATGCCAAGGTAATAATTATTTAAAATGCATACAATGACATTTGCCCCCATGGACATGGCGGTTGCCAGTTCCTGAAGGTTCATCTGCATCCCACCATCCCCGGTAATGCAAACCACCTGCCTCTGTGGGCAGCCAATTTTTGCCCCGATAGCCGCCGGGAACCCAAACCCCATAGTGCCAAGGCCGCCGGAGGTAATATACTGCTTCTTTTCATCCAGCTCTATGTACTGAGCAGCCCACATTTGGTGCTGGCCTACATCCGTCACAATAATGCCTTCCGGGAACTGCTGGTTGATATGCTCCATCACCATCTGGGGCGTCATGCCCTTGTCCCTGCGCATTTCCAGCGGGTTTTCCCTGTCCCATTCCCGGATTTGGGCAAGCCACCCGTCCGTATCCTGGGGCTCCGCCCACTCCAACAGCTTTTCCAGCGCAAGGCTGGCGTCCGCCACTATGGGCACGTCCACTACCACATTCCGGGAAATGGCCGCAGTGTCAATGTCCACATGGACAATCTGGGCATTTGGGGCAAATTCATTTAAGTCCCCGGTAATCCGGTCATTAAACCGGGTGCCGATGGAAAACAGGACGTCGCACTGGCCTACGGCAATATTTGCCGCATATTTCCCATGCATGCCGCTGTTCCCGATATAATAGGGATGGTTGGTAGGGATCGCCCCTTTTCCCATAATGGTAGTCACCACAGGCACCTTCGTCTGCTCCACCAAACGCAGCATTTTCTCATTGGCTTTGGCGATATTGACGCCGCCCCCAATGAGGAATAAGGGTTTTTTTGCAGATTTCAGCAGCTTGTAGCCCTTTTTTAACTGGCCGATGTGGACGCTCTCATTGGGCTTGTACCCCCGGATAAATACCTCCTTGGGGTATTCCCCAGGCCCTTGGGCAGTCTGGATGTCTTTGGGCAGGTCAATCAGCACTGGCCCTGGCTTTCCGGTCTTAGCAATGTGGAAAGCCATCTTCAGGATTTTCCCCAGCTCCCTCCTGTCCCGGACAGTAACGCCGTACTTGGTAATGCTGCGGGTCATGCCCACAATGTCCACTTCCTGAAAAGCGTCATTCCCAATGAGGTTTAACGGCACCTGCCCAGTAATGCACACCAGCGGGATATTGTCATAATGGGCATCCGCCAAGCCTGTAATGACATTGGTGGCGCCCGGGCCGCTGGTTACAATGCAGACGCCGACTTTGCCGGTTGCCCTTGCATAGCCTTCCGCTTCGTGGATTAAGCCTTGTTCATGCCGGGGCAGCACCAGCTCGATTTCTTCGTGCTTGTATAATTCATCCAAAATATCTGTTACCATGCCGCCGGGATAGCCAAATACGGTGTCCACCCCTTCTTCCAGCAATGCTTTTACAAATAATTTCCTTCCTGTGATTTCCATCGCCATAAGATTCACCTCTGCTTTTTTTCTGTATCTGCTCTATTGTAGCAGAAATTTCCCATTTGGGAAAGTGGGATTCTTAAGGAAAATGGAATTTATGAGAAAGGGCATGCTGGTTTGCCAAACCATCTGCCTTATGGGTATATGTTGTGGGCGGATTTTTCAGGAAAGCTATTCCATCTGGCGGGGGATTGGGGTATAATGGTGGCAGAGAATCAGCGAAAAGGGTTATCACACGCCACAGATGATACCAATCCAGAATTAAAAATGCACCCAAAGAAAGCGATAGGAACTAAGCTTAACATGGAATAGGAGGATGCCAGATGGGATGTTTAGCTGTGCTATTTGCCCTAGATGGGCAGGACGTGGAAAAATTAAGGGCGGTAAAGCAGGAAGATCGCGCTGCATATATGCACGAAGAAATCGAAGAACGTTTTTTCGATGAGTTCCCCGCATATACCTGTGAACTGGACAAGTCATGGGACGCCATGCACCGGATGCTGACAGATGGGAACCTTAATTTTGAAAATAAGTACCCGCCGCTGTGCAATGTGATTTTTGGCGGGGAACCGCTCTATGGCGTTGTGCGTAAGCCTTCCGGGGAAACCGTCATCCCAGAAGGGGAAGACGATGAATTTATCATCCTGAAAACCCCAGAGCAGGTGGCGGAAGTTGCCAAAGCCCTCCCAGCGCTTACAAAAGAAGAATGTGAGGAACGTTACTGCAAGATTGACGCCGAAGATTATGGGATGCAGCCAGACGCAGAAGATTTTGATTACACATGGGAGTATCTTCAGGACAGCTTGGACTTTTGGAAGAAAGCAGCGGAGGAACAGCGGTATGTGCTGTTTACCGTTGACCGGTAATACCAGGATATTTGCGCTGCCAGAAACAGGCCTATGTGTTTTGCAAGGCAACTGCTTAAGATTGGAGGATTACTAATGAATATTAGGTCATTTTACAAGGAACTACACGCAGACCGTGAAACGGGCTGCTGACAACAAACAGGCGCTATGCTCCCGGCAAGGGGCATAGCGCCTGTTTGTTGTGGGGGTATCCAAAGGGGGCAACGCCCCATTTGGCACACGACTTTGCGAAGCAAAGTGTAGTGTGTTATACGCTCTGTCGGCGTTGCCGTGAAAATGCCGTTGCCGCCGGGGAGGGCAAGGGCATTTGAAGCGGCAGGAAAACAGGGCTTTGTTTGGGGCTGGGAAGCCGGAAACAAAGGGCTGGTTTCAGCAGCAGACAGGGCGTATATGAAAGCCCTCGTCCACCGTCCTCAGCCTATGGGACAAAATGTCCCAAACCTTTAGACACCGTGACTATATGTGTGGCCACACTCATTTATTTTAGTGGTCGTTCTTTTCTCAAAATTGAAATGGGCGGGAAGCCATTTTAGGGCTATCTCCCCCGATAAACTGAAAGTTTTAGATTAGTCCCACACGATTTCCAAACAATCGAAGTTATCTGGAATTGGTGGTACGCACGAATAAGTATTTAATTCAAATGCCTCTATTGTAATTACTCCATCAGAGCATAGCCATTCGCAATTTACTAATTTTTCTAATTCCGCAGGCAAAATGGTTGTGCAAATCACGATTGTATCTCCTGCAAGAACTAATTCTTCTTTCCCATTGTTTTCTACGATTTCTGTATCATCGTGGAGAGCAACACGCACCCATGCTATGTCAGGCATTAACTCAATCTTTTGTAGCATATTTCGTATTTCAGAAAGCGTTGGACGGCCAAATTCCCATTGGTTCGGAGCAATGGAATCCTCCTCTGTGTTTCCATCGAAAAATTCATCAAGCGTTAGTAATGGCAAGCGTTCTTCATTTTCTTCCAATATTTTTTTGAATGTATTCAACTCTATCATAGTCACAATTCTCCTCGCAAATCAGAATTAGTTGATTTTATCCTCTCCCCGGATTTTCTTGTTTTTCCGTTCTTCTAACTCCGCAATTTGGTTCATCAAGCAATCTGAAAAAGTCCCCTCAATCGGTGTAGCTTCTCCTGTTGTGTAGTAGTCAAGAAGGACTATGTTATTATTCTTGTCAAAACAAAATATTTCATCACCATTCCCTATAATGGACAAGAATGGGATAAAATCAGTAAAACCTTCATCGTGTAGTTCTTTCGTTTTTTCACGAATATCCAAAAAATCGGGTATTCCATTGGCAATTCCATAGACTATAATTCCTCGACAGAACGACCAAAATGGGCCTATGTCATATTGTTTCGCTTGTGGCCATATTTCTTCTCGAACCTCCATATAAAGCCCACCTAATGGGGACATAGTGAACTCTCTAAAATCAGCAGGAAGATTTATCCCATACTGATTTTCAAAATCCTTTATATCCTGCTCCGATGGCTCATTTCCCATACAAGCTACAACCTGATAAGTCTGCTTATCATAATTATGGAAATAATCATAAACTTTTTCCAATGACATAATATACCTCCTACAAAATGCGATTTTTTATTTTCTTACTTCCGTCCCCGCTGTGGGGTTGGTTTTTTCAGCAAGTCCGACTTCTGTGCAATCTTTTTCAGCCACTTCTTTTCTTCCCCGGACAGCTTCTTAAAGTTCAGCCGCAGCCGTTTGCAGATAAACGCCAAAGACGCTTGCTCCGGGTCACTGTCTGGGTTGGTAATTTCGGTAGCGGCTTCCAATAATCCTTTCAGCGGGTTATCCTCCGGGACGCTGAAAAAATCCTCCCTGTGGGCTTCCCGCAGGCCGGCGGCTATCTCGTCTATGTCCTGCTGGATTATGTAACGGCAAAAGCTGTCATCATCAATATGGGCAGCGATAAGCTGTCTTAACTGCGGGTCGGTCAAGCCGGGATTGTGCTGTTTCATAATCATTGCGCTCATAGCGTCCACAATGGCGTTTGCGCTCTGTACCTGCTTCACCGCCGTTCCGTTCACATAGATTTCAAGGTCGGCCATCAGCTTGATAAAATCCGGGTGCGCCGCCAATTCGCACAGCAGAGCATTGTCCACCTGCCCGCTTTTCAGCAGGTCAATCATTCCGTCTCTCAAACGCAGGTCTGCAAGATCAGCGTTTGGGTGACGCTTCATTTCAGACAGCCCCAGCAGATAGTCGGTGGTCACGCCGTAAAACTTCGCCAGCTTGATAAGAGCATAGTGGCTGATGTCCTTAAAATCGTCCGCTTCATAACTGCCCAACGCAGACTTGGAGAGGTTCGTCTGCTCTGCAAGCTGTTCCAGCGTCAAGCCACGCTGCACACGCAGGTCTTTCAAGCGTTCTTGAATGGATAAAGACATTTTCTCGCCCTCCTTGTCTGTTCGATAAATCGGAAGTTAGTGAATCGGTAATAATTCCATATTTTTTGCCCGCTTTAGATTTATTTTAAGGTCGTCATATCCAAACGGCTTGCCATGTCCCGGATATATTAGATTTGGTCTAAGTGCGATGATTGTTTCCCAAGATTTTAGGAAATCCGTTTTATCCTCCGCCCAAATAGTTATTCTGTGTAAACTTGGCAATCCGTTCATAGCAGCGTCGCCGCAGAATAGAGAACCGTCATTAGTTAAAAGAGATATGGAATCGGCGGTGTGACCGGGAGTATCAATGATTTTTCCTTGCAATAAAAGTTCCACTTGCTTACGGTTTTGTTCGGTCACTTGAATACATCTACATGAATATTCTTGCGTTATTGGAGGAAACAAATGCTTGCCCTTGCCAACAAATTTCATTAAGAAACAAAAGAGCAAGGCAATCTTGGTTGTGCAACCGCCATGAAAAGAGTTTTGCCCTTTATATAATCTTTCTAACGCCTTGTCACTCATAACGATTTGAATGTCAGAGCATTCCGAGAGTATTTCATTCAAATAGCCTGCATGGTCATCGTGAGCGTGTGTCAGAAAAATATATCGTATCTGTTGAGGGGCTATTTGCATCTTTGCCAGTTGCTTTTTGAAATGTGCAAATCCTCTTTCATACCCTGTATCAATCAGTACATAGCCGTTGTCAATAGGATATATCCAATTATTTACTATCCTGCTTCCTGCATTGAGCATAGATGTTCTCTCTTTTCATTTATTTTCATCGGCGTCAACTTTCAATTTACTGTTCTGTATTTTCCCATTATACCACAATTCCGAGAGCGTGGAAATAGCGAGTTTTCCGGGCTGATTTCCTACCTCTTGGATATACGGCACAGGCAATCAAAAAAGTATACACTTGAGATAGTCCATCGATGGACAAGCCTCTTGAAAACTAAATGACCGTCTGAAAAGGAATACCCCGGCTGGGGAAGTGTGCTGTGACCCCGCTTCTGGACACCGTGACCTGAGAGGGTGAGCGTACCAACGCCGGAACACGCCGCAGGAATGGGGCAGGAAGCCTTTTCGGGGAAAACGGCAGCAAGAAGAACAACGGAGGGAGTGCATGAAAGAAAGACCCTATCAACATTTGCCACCGCTGGAACACAGGCCGGACAGCTTCCCCTACCGCATGACCCCGGCGCAGAGGAAGCGGGCCAGCAGCCTGATCCGCCGGGAGTGCTGCAACTGTGGTGGTGGAAACTGCTTTGCGCTGGACGATGGCGACACCTGCACCTGTCCGCAGATGATTACATTCTCCGTCTGCTGCAAGTGGTTCCGCTGGGCGGTCTTGCCGCTGGATAGGACGCTGGAAGCGGAGATTTACCGTGACTGTGCTTTGAAACGCTGCTCGGTCTGCGGAAAGCCCTATGTGCCAAAATCCAACCGGGGCAAATACTGCCCGAACTGCGCCGCCAGAGTACACAGGCGGCAGAAAACAGAAAGTGAACGGAAAAGGAGGTCTGCTGTGGACAGTTAAGGCGGGGAAAAGCCTTGATTTGCAAGGCTCCGCAAGCCCAAAACCGGGGCGGGCGGTATGTTTTATCGCCCACCCAGGAAAATGGGCTTCTAACCGTCCACAAAACACGCTATGACAAACACGATTTACATTCACCAGCCGGAGAAAATCATCAGCTTCACCCGGCTCCCCAATTTCCTTTTTGAAGCCCCATCATTCAAGCCCCTGTCCAACGAAGCGAAGGTGCTGTACGCCTTTATCCTGCGGCGGGCGGAGTTATCCCGGAAAAACGGGTGGGAGGACGAATATGGGCGGATTTACCTGTATTACCCCATCTGCGAGGTGGTCGCCCTGCTCCACTGTGGGCGGCAGAAGGCGGTGAATACCCTGCGGGAGTTGCAGTATGCGGGGCTGGTGGAAATACAGAAACAGGGCTGTGGAAAACCCAACCGCATTTACCCAAAATCCTATGAAGCGGTTCCAAACACCGACTTCAAGAAGTCCGGCTGCGGTACGCCGGAGGGATGAAAACCGTACCCTACAAGTACGAAAATCAATCCTCTTGGAGTACGGAAACCGGACGATATATAGAAATACAGAGATTAAAACCATCTATTTATATCGATTCCATTCCAATCCTATCAGAGATATTTTCGGCGGGAAAACCCGCCGGAAAGGAATGGAATGGGGAAAGGAGTTCAATGGCGCAACACGCAATTTTGCGATTTGAGAAACACAAGGGCAACCCGACAAGACCGCTGGAAGCCCACCACGAACGGAAAAAGGAGCAGTACGCCAGCAACCCGGACATTGACTCCAGCCGGAGCAAGTACAATTTCCATATCGTCAAGCCGGAGGGGCGCTACTACCATTTCATTCAGAGCCGCATTGAACAGTCTGGGGGCAGAACGAGGAAAGACAGTACACGCTTTGTCGATACGCTGATAACCGCCAGCCCGGAGTTTTTCAAGAAGAAATCCCCGGAGGAAATACAGGCGTTTTTCAAAAGAGCGGCGGACTTCCTCATTGACCGGGTAGGCCGGGAAAATATCGTGTCGGCGATAGTACACATGGACGAGAAAACGCCCCACCTGCATTTGACCTTTGTTCCGCTGACGAAAGACAACCGCCTGTGCGCCAAAGAAATCATAGGCAACCGGGCCAATCTGACAAAGTGGCAGGACGATTTTCACGCCTATATGTTGGAGAAGTACCCCAGCTTGGAGCGTGGGGAGAGCGCAAGCAAAACGGGAAGAAAGCATATCCCCACCCGGCTTTTCAAACAGGCGGTTTCCCTCTCCAAACAGGCGAGGGCGATTGAAGCCACGCTGGACGGTATCAATCCAATTAACGCCGGAAAGAAGAAAGAGGAAGCCCTCTCTATGCTCAAAAAGTGGTTTCCGCAGATGGAGAACTTCTCCGGGCAGTTGAAGAAATACAAGGTCACGATAAATGACCTCTTGGCAGAAAATGAAAAACTGGAGGCAAGGGCAAAGGCCAGCGAAAAGGACAAGATGAAAGGCGTTATGGAACGGGCAAAGCTGGAAAGCGAGTTACACAACATTCAACGGCTGGTTGACCGTATCCCGCCGGAAGTGCTGGCAGAGTTGAAGCGGCAACCGAACTATGGAAAGGAAAGGTGATTTTATAACGAATATCAGATACAAAAAGGAAACAGAAATCGTGACTTTTCAAGGAAAGGAAATCACGCTGGAAAATCTCTCCCCGGTATTTACACCGGAGCAGGAAGCGGCCAAACGCCGGGAACTGGAACAGCAGCTTTATGAGGTGTTCCGCAAGTACGCCGACAAGCGGCAGAAAGAGGAAGCCGGGGCGTAAGTTTTTCCAGCCACATCATTGATTTACGGGGCTGTTGGCGGTATAATAAGACTGTCAGCAGCTCCGTTTCTTTTTTAAGAAAAGGAGCGACAATATGAATAATCGGATAGACGCAATCTATGCAAGACAATCGGTAGACAAAAAGGACAGCATTTCCATTGAAAGCCAGATTGAGTTTTGCAAATACGAATTGAAAGGCGGTAGTTGCAGGGAATACACAGATAAAGGATACAGCGGCAAAAACACAGACCGCCCGAAATTTCAAGAGTTGGTGCGGGATATTAAAAAGGGCCTGATAGCAAAAGTCATTGTCTACAAACTTGACCGTATCAGCCGTTCCATTCTGGATTTCGCAACCATGATGGAGCTGTTCCAGCAGTACAATGTGGAGTTTGTTTCTTCCACGGAAAAGTTTGATACTTCAACCCCGATGGGCCGGGCCATGCTGAATATTTGTATCGTGTTCGCACAGTTGGAACGGGAAACGATACAGAAGCGGGTGACGGACGCTTACTATTCCCGCAGTCAGCGGGGCTTCAAGATGGGCGGGAAAGCCCCCTATGGCTTCCATACGGAGCCTATCAAGATGGACGGTATCAATACAAAGCGGCTGGTAGTGAAGCCGGAGGAAGCGGCAAATATCCGGCTGATGTTTGAAATGTACGCCGAGCCGACAACTTCCTATGGGGACATTACCCGGCACTTTGCGGAACAGGGCATTTTATTTAATGGCCGGGAACTGATACGCCCCACGCTGGCGCAGATGTTACGCAACCCCGTCTATGTGCAGGCGGACTTGGATGTGTACGAGTTTTTCAAGAGCCAGGGGACGGTGCTTGTCAATGACGCCGCCGACTTCACGGGCATGAACGGGTGTTATCTCTATCAAGGCCGGGATGTGAAGCCGGGCAAGGCCCAAAGCCTGAAAGACCAAATGCTGGTGCTTGCGCCCCATGAGGGGATTGTCCCCTCGGATATATGGCTGACCTGCCGCAAGAAGCTGATGAACAACATGAAAATCCAGTCCGCCCGGAAAGCCACCCATACATGGCTGGCGGGGAAAATCAAGTGCGGGAACTGCGGGTACGCCCTTATGAGTATCTTCAATCCCTCCGGCAGACAGTACCTCCGCTGTACGAAACGGCTGGACAACAAAAGCTGTCCCGGCTGTGGGAAAATCATCACGGCGGAACTGGAAGCGGTGGTGTATCGGCAGATGGTGAAAAAGCTGGACAGCTACAAGACACTGACGGGCAGGAAGAAAGCGGCAAAGGCCAATCCCAAAATCACCGCCCTGCAAGTGGAACTTGCCCATGTGGATAGCGAGATTGAAAAGTTGCTGGACAGTCTGACAGGCGCAAATAATGTGCTGCTCTCCTATGTGAATGTGAAGATAGCCGAACTGGACGGACGCAAGCAGGAACTTCTGGCGAAGATGGCGGAGTTGACCGTGGAAGCCATCAGCCCGGAACAGGTCAGCCAGATTTCCGGCTACCTCGACACTTGGAAGAACGTATCCTTTGACGACAAGCGGCGGGTGGTGGATTTGATGATTACCACCATTGCCGCCACAAGCGACAGCTTAAACATCACATGGAAAATCTGACGGGCATATCAGCGCCCGTCAGACCGTTACCTTGTGTAGTCCCTTGTAAACTGTACTTTTGGAAAATTTAAACCACAGGTTATCTTATGGGGAAGAAGACATCTGCCCTGGCGGGGAAGGGGACATTGCAGAAGTGGCTGCCCAGTCACCTGTCCCCCTGCCGGAAGATTATACCGAATTTCTGAAAAAAATTTCCGGGGAAAGGAACTGGGGCATTAAATTTGGGCTGAACGACGGGGAGGAAGGCTCAACGCTTTGCATTTACATTTACAGCGCATACGCCGCTTTGGAAAAATACAAAGAATGGGAGTTTTATGGGGAACGCGCAAATAAGGAATTTTTTAGCAAAGTATGGGTATTTGGCGACGATTTAGGCGACCTTATTTACTACTTTGGGGAAGGACTGGAAGGGTATGGCCTATATGTTACGGAAGCTGGCGTCTGTGATTTCAGCCATTCCCACAAGCTGGCAGATACCCTTACCGATTTACTTGTCAACGGCATCGGGATTGATGCTGCAATTGGGGACTACTAAACCACTGCCAGTGAAAGAAGTTTAACGTTTATTACCAATATATTACTCCGGCGGTTAAATGTCGACAAATTTTACGCAGAATAAATTTTCATCTGCAAGGCGGAAGAAGGCGGCGTAGCGGGGCTACGTCAACAGATGGCAACATAGCAGATGGAAATTTAGGCAAATAAAAACGTCGATATTTAACCGCCGGAGTAATAACCATGAGGAAAGGAACAAGTAGTTATTATGGCATATGAAAAAATCAAATCCCATGAGGAATACTTAAAAATAGCGGAACGCTACCAAGATTGTAAACCCGACGCTTACAAATCCATGTCATTCCAGGAAAAAATGGATTTCTTCGCCGGCGTCTATACAGACAACATCCTGCTCTGGGACGAAAACGGGGATGAACTGCCCACATGGAAAGTTAATACTGCCATCTGGGACGAATTTTTAAGCCATCCGGAACAGTTTTCCCTGAAGGACATCCATATTTTTATGGAAATGCTGGACGATTCCTGTTACCATCCTTCCTCTATAGACACAGTTGACACAATTGCAAAAATTATCCATAACATTGCGTGTTTTTATCAGTTGGAAGGCATCACCTACCTGCTCTCCCATTTACAGGAAGTACCGGAACGGGGGCGCATGATTGGCTGGCCTGTTACCCTCTATCTCCTTATCCGTGACGACGCCGCCTATGCATGGATGAAAGAAGCCTTAAAAACACTGACACCCGACGCTTTACGGCTGCTTCACTGCATTTTGGGCGGGGAAGGCCTGCCCAAAGCCCTTCTTGTGTACTACAGCTATGGCAGTGAAACAGAACTGGCGCGGAAAGCTGAATTGGAACGCACCATTTCCGGATTGCTTCGCTGAAATGCCCAGCAGCAATTTTTTCTTTTGTGCCGCTGGGCATAATATCACTACATATATTTGCGGCCGTCTTTTCCGCGTCTGGGTTCCGCCCGCAGCAGTTCGTCATATAGTAACTGAACACATAAAAATCCACCGTCCCTCTTTTTAAAGCTTCGGCGTCATCCGGATGCATTGCCACCGTGATGCCATGTTCCCGCAAATACCACTTCGCATAACCCAGGTAAAGGCCGCGCGCCATTACATCACCGCAGAACATATGCTTCATCTGATTCGTCTGCTGCGTCAGGAGCATATCCTGCGGGTTACAGGTGAGCGGATAATTAAGCATAGAAGCCACCATACAGCCCACTTTACAATTTGGATTAATTTCATGGGCCAACGCCACTGCTTCTGCACTTGCTACAAACTGGTGGTGCAGCGCCTGAAAACGCAGCTGCTCCGTATTTTTTCTTCAAAAATCCCACTGTAAACGCTGCAGGCCGTCATAATGCCAAAAGGGACTAACGCACAATTGCTCTCAATTAAACCGCCTGTCTGGGCGAACCAGGCTGCTCCTGTTTCTGGCTAAGATGTGCAATAGCCGCAGAAAGGGTAGCCTGCTGCTGTTCCAACCGTGCCTTATGCGCCGCTTTATATTGGACACGGTATTTATGCGGCGAAAGGCGAAATGATTCTGAAAAATAGCGGCTGAAAGATTCTGCATTAGGAAAACCATTGTCCAGAGCAACATGCAGCAAATTTTTATTGGTATAGAGCAAATCTTCAACTGCATATTCTAACCGTATTTTACTGAGGTACTGATAAAACGTTATGCCCATTTGTTTTTTTAAGAAACGTGAGAAAGACGGCGAAGCCATATAAAAATGGGCGCTAATTATTTCCAGAGAAAGTGCATCTTGAAAATTATCATCAATACAATCTATCACCGTATCAATTTTTTCTGGCGGTTCTGGAACCATCCCTGACAATGTAAAATTACGAACCAAAAATATCAGCAATTCATAGATCAGCTTCTGTGTTTCTGCCTGCTCATATTCGCCGCCCTCATAATGCAGCAGCAGGTTTGCCAGATAACGGCGCAAAATCCCATAATTGTCGTTTGATTCCTTTGTAGAGTCACATTGGAAACGGTACCTCCGGAGAAATACTTTCCGGAATTCTCTTATATCAATCACATAACGTACAAACAGGCAATCTGTGCCGCCCAAACTATATGCGGTCTTAGGATTAATCAACAGAATATCATCGGGACCCAAAGTTGTAAGTTCATCCCCAGCTTTGAAGGTTAAGCCCCCATCAAGGCAGGGAAGCAGGGTAATCCCGCGGTCGCACCGTTTGATAGGATCACTTCCATGCAGAATCTCAAATTTTAAAAGCTCCCTGCCCACTAGAATCCCACCCCTTCCTTTTGCTGCTAGTATTAAGAGCATCATGTCCTTATCCGATACCCTATTCTATCCCCTACCCAAGATACCCCGTTGTTTTCAGCAAAAAAATCCACCCCGTCAATGTAAAAGACGCCAGCAGCGTCGTGACCACCACAATGCTGGCTGTCAGCGTCCCGTCATTCCCCATATTTTTAGCCATAATATAGCAGCTTGGGGTGGTGGGGGAAGCCAGCATAATCAAAATGCCGATAAGCTTTTCCCCTTCAAATCCCATGGCAAGGGCAACTGGGAGCAGCGCCATGGGCTGGGCTACCAGCTTTAAAAATGAAGCCGCCAGCGTTGGCTTCAGCTTCGCCAATGCCTTTTTGCCCTCAAACCCTGCCCCCAGCGTCACCAGTGCCAGCGGGGTAGCGATCTGGGAAATGCTGCTTACCGCTTTATCCACCAGAAGCGGGAACTGAAAATTGCACAGGGAAACCAGAAGCCCCAGGAAAATGCTGATAATCATTGGGTTTTTCAATATACTGCGGAACGCCTTTTGGATTTTCTCTTTTTTATCTGCCCCATGGCCCTGCTGGCTTTCAAACGTCAGCACAAGCACAGAATAAATATTGTATAAGGGCACCGCGCCAATAATCATCAGCGGCCCCATGGCGGACTGGCCATAAATATTCTGGATAAAGGCAAGCCCCATCACCGCCGCGCTGCTTCGGAAGGATGCCTGCACAAATGCCCCTGCCATGTACCGTTCTTTCAGGAACAACCTGGTACCGCCCCAGATTGCCCAAAAGCAGGCCGAGCTTGCAAGGGCGCAGAACAGCACATACTGCAGGTCAAACACCGCCTGGATATCCACGGATGAAATATCCCGAAACAGCAGGACAGGCAGCGTCACCTGAAAGTTAAACTTATTTGCCACCGCCACAAAATGTTCATCCAGCATCCCAGCCTGCTTTAAGGCCCACCCTAACGCCATCACCAAAAAAATCGGGACTGTCACATTAAGGCTAAAGATAAAATTTTCCATGCCACCACGCCTTCATTTCTTTCTGTATATTCAGGAAGCTAAGATTTTTTCTTCCTCTCATATTTCAGGAAATAGTATTCCAGGTCAAAGTACGTCTGTTCCTCGCTGCTGCCAGTGAGTTCCCAGTCCTTTTCTTTCTCCAGGTTTGGGAACCATGCGTCCGCCTCATATTCATACTCAAGCTTCGTAATATGGGCAACGTCGCACAGCCCCAGCAGTTCCCGGTAAACGCTTTCCCCGCCAATAATGTAAATATCCTCGCTCCTGTACTGCCCCAGTTCTTCCAAAAGTTCTTCCATACTGTGCACAGCCTTTGCTCCCTTTACCTGAAAGCCCCTGTTTGAGGTCAGTACAATGTTCGTCCTGTTTTTCAGGGGCTGCCCGCCGGGAAGGCTTTCCAAAGTTTTCCTGCCCATTACCACAACTTTCCCTGTGGTGGTTTTCTGGAAAAACTTCATATCCTCCGGGATTCTAATCAATAATTTATTATTCAGGCCAATGGCCCAGTTCCTGTCTGCCGATGCAATCAAATTCATCCTTCGGGCGCTCCTTTCTTTTCACACTGCTACTGGGATATCCGTAACCTGCGGCCCAGTCACATAATTTTCAAGCCTGACGTCGTCCTTCGTAAACTGGTAGAAATCCGTCACTTCCGGGTTCAGCCAAAACTCCGGCGCTGGGTGGGTTTCCCTGCCAATCAGCTCTTTTACCAGCGGGATATGCCGGTCGTATATATGGGCGTCCGCAATCACATGCACCAGCTCCCCCACTTCCATCCCGCAGACCTGGGCCAGCATATGCATCAGCACCGCATACTGGCACACGTTCCAGTTGTTTGCCGTAAGGACGTCCTGGGACCGCTGGTTTAAAATGGCATTCAGTGTCAGCTTCCCATGCCCTGGCTTCTGGGACACATTAAATGTCATGCTGTAGGCGCAGGGATAAAGGTTCATTTCCCCTAAATCCTGATGCACATACATATTTGTCAGAATCCGGCGGCTGAACGGGTTATGCTTCAAATCATAAATCACCCGGTCAACCTGGTCCATCCATCCTTCCCTGTACTGGTGCTTCACGCCCATCTGGTAGCCGTAGGCCTTCCCAATGGATCCGTCCCCATCTGCCCATTCGTCCCAGATATGGCTGTTTAAGTCTTTGATATTGTTGGATTTTTTCTGCCAAATCCAAAGCATCTCATCCGTACAGCTTTTTATGGCTGTCCTGCGCAGGGTGATTGCCGGAAATTCCCTGGACAAGTCATAACGGCTGACTACCCCGAATTTTTTCACGGTGTAGGCGCTGCTCCCGTCTTCCCAGTGGGGGCGCACCTTCTCCCCCTCCGTGCTGACGCCATGCTCCAGAATGTCATGGCACATTTCAATAAAAATATGGTCTGCTAAGCTCATTGGGTTCTCCTTTAGGGCAGCGCCAGAACATTATTTTGGGCTGCCACGAATCTCTTGCCTTTTTCTTGTCCTGTCTATCATACCATATCTTTGCCCGATTTCAACCCCTAGAGCCTGTTCAGGAACTTTGAATTTTTTTCAGATTTTTAAAGATTTTTTCACAAAAAGGGTGTATACTGTAAAAGATTAAAATTGCAAGGAGAATGATTATGAGCCAAGAAAAAGTAGACCGTTATAAACAGGAAAAAGCAAACCGGAAACAAATCATGAAACGTGAAAAAATGCAGCGCACCATTACTGCCATTTGCGGCGGCGCAGCCTGCATTGCCGTGGCTGGGTGGCTGGGGTATTCCGCTTATGGGTATTTCACTAAGCAGGATACGAAGGATCCGGTCCAGACAGAAGTTGATTTAAGCGCTATCAATGACTATATGAACGGGCTGTATGCGGAAGATTCAGACGCTGAATAAGGCTTTGGGCAGGAAACAGGGCCTCCCATCCGCCTTACGGCCATGGGGGATCCAGCGGCACAGCCTTTGTATGCCACGGGGCTTGGATACTTTGCGCAAGGAAGAATCCTGCTTTGCAGGATTCTCCGCCTGAGGCTGGTCGCTTTGCGACAGATTTCACATCCGCCGCAGTGCGATAAAAGACAAAAGGGGCTGTCGCACTAAGTAATTAGTGCGCAGCTCCCTTTTTATGCAAAAAATAACTGCCAGACCCCGAAAGAACCTGGCAGTTGGCGTAAAATTAATGTATGGCCAAACACATTAAAACTTCCGCTAAATATTGAAACAATCATTCCGGAAGATGATTCTGTGCGGTTACTCAGTCAGTTTGTGGAGGCAATGGATTTGACTGACTTATATTCTACTTACGAAAGAATAAATTCCGTATCGCCAAGAACCCTTCTCAAGACTGTTCTTTACTCTTACATGAACGGGGATCATTCCTCCCGTTCCATGGAGCTTAACTGTAAAAGAGATATCAATTTCATGTTCCTTTTAGAAGGCGCACCCGCACCTGACCATGCAACATTTGCAAGATTCCGAAGCATTCATTTTGCACCATGTTCAAAGCGTATTCTTGCCGAAATATCCAATGCACTTTTTGATATGGGAGAAATTTCAGGTAAAACCATTTTTATAGATGGCACAAAAACAGAAGCAGCCGCATTTACGGTTGGACTTAGGACACTGGTATTTTGCCCGGTGTTTGGCAGCTTCATATCCATCTTTATGCATACGCAGGACAGATACCATTGCAAAACACCGCTCGAAGTGCGGAATGAAGCACTGGCATCAGACCAGCCGATAGAATACCCCATCCCCCAAACAAACCCATTGAGAAATATAAGGAAAAATGGTGTGCTTTCTTTTTTCCAGTACGATTTCTGCTCCATCCTTCCTTGCTTTCCGCATTTTCAGAAATAAGAAAGTATAATAGATTTACATTCCCTTTGTGGAGTGGGTTTTAGAGGTTGCTTAGTTTTCCAGACTGGGCAACCTCTATTTTTTGTCCAGTTCTGATTTTACCATCCGTATTCCCTTGTTGATTACTTCGGTTTTGGTTGTGTCCAATTTTTCAGAACATTCATTCAGCATATTTTCCATTTCATCATCAAGCTGCAATTCAAAGCGGTGTCGTTTGGATTTATCAGATTTTGGTCTTGGCGACATCCTCTCTGCCTCCTTTCTTGTCCGTACAATTATATTATACATGTCCGTACAAGAATGTCACTAGACAAATTCAATTTTTTCCAAGCGCACAAACAAAAAGGCAATAGATTTGCTCTACTGCCCTTCTCTCCCATCCTATCGGCTATGAATTTTCAACTCGCTTTTGAGTGCCGCCGTCAGGATTGCAGAAAAATTCACTCCCGCCTTTTCAGCTTCAAAATTCAACCATGACGGTATTGTACAGTTTTTCTTGACCGCCCTCATATCGTTCTTTCTGCGGTACTCTCCAAAATCCACATCCACAAGCGTCACAATATCCGCCACTGAATCAGCCTTTACCGCTGATACTGCTGTTGGCTCTGGTAAAGATTCTCCGTCATCTTCCATATCAATTCCAACAACCCCTATTGCGTCCCTTGCCATTTCGATTGCATTGGCAATATCTGTACCTTGTGTATTGATTTCAAAATCCGGCACATATGCCACAATAAATTTTTCTCCTTGAGACAGGATAACTGGATATGCTTTTTTCATTCTGCTGACCTCCTTAACATGACTTATATATTATATCCTGCGGATACCGGGCTTATTTCAGCCCGTTCCGCCTGATGATTGCTTTTGCTAAATCTTCATCTGTTTCTCTGTGCCTTACGATGCCCTCCCTCTTTCCATCCTTTACATAGACATCATGGTTTCCACCGTGCCGCTTGAACTTCCAACCATTGCTTTCTAATAGCTTAATCAGGTCTTTTGTTTTCATTCTGTTTCCTCCTTGCAATTACAATTATGCGTCTGTTATGCGTATAATTCAATACTTTTTTGCAGAAAAAAAAGAGCATTTCTGCCCTTTTATTTTCCATTCCCAAACCTCCACCCTGTATTTCCCTCATTATAGCAATTTTATGGAGGGGTTGCAATCAGTCTTTCATCATTTTCATTACTGCTTTCCTGCATTCTGCGCAGGATAAACTTGGAATACCAAAGTTTTCCGTACACAAGCTACGGCACTACTTTGCATCAAAAATGAGCGCCTTAAATATCCCGGATGCGGACATCATGAAAATGGGTGGCTGGGAGACAGACCATATCATGAAGTCGGTCTACAGGCATTCCACGATGGACAGGGAAGAAGATGCAAAAAGGAAGGCTGCAGAAAAGCTACGGAATTCCATCTTTATTTAAAAACCTCATGACAAATATCATGGCAAAAAAATTTATTATAACATGTAATACCGTATTATGCATAGTAATAAACATGGGGACAAAAAGAGCCGCAAACCCACGGTCTTACAGGAAAACCTCGAAGTTTACGGCTCTTATCCATTAGAGCGATAGACGGGGCTCGAACCCGCGGTCTCGACCTTGGCAAGGTCGCGCGTTACCAACTACGCCACTATCGCGTTTCATCTCGTTCATAATACAACTATTTTTCCTGTTTGTCAATACTTTTTTTAAAATTTTCATCAAGAATATTTTAACCCCTGCCCACATATAGTAGTTTAAAGAGAAATTAAGGAGGAATCCTGTGAGTTCAAAAACAAAAATTGTTGTCCTGCACCTGAAAGAAGTCATCTACACCGCTATTTTTGCTGTGCTTGGAATCCTGCTGATTATACTTCTGATTTTTATGTTCCTGCCGGACAACAAAGAAAAGGCCACAAAAGAAACCATGAAATATACGGCGGGGGTTTATACTTCCTCCATACAATTAAATGACAATGCCATCGACGTGGAAGTTGTGGTAGACGAAAGCCACATCAATTCCATTACGCTGGTAAATTTAGATGAATCCACTGCTGCCATGTACCCCCTGATGCAGCCCACCCTGGATAACATCACCCAGCAGGTTTATGAAAAGCAGTCCCTGGAGGATATTTCTTATGGGGACGACAGCCAATACACCTCCATGGTATTGTTAAATGCAATCCAATCAGCCTTGGATAAAGCAGCCTACATAGAAGAATGACAGGAAAAAGGAACAGCCCATCCCCAAAAGCTGTTCCTTTTCTATCTGTAAAGCCCGGCCTGCATGCCCCATGCAAAAATGCGGGCAAAATCCCTGCACGCCCTTAGCTGCGGCAGCCCTCCTGCCGCCAATCCCCTGCTGCATCTTAAGCCACAATAATTATGCCCCCATCGCTGGCATACATACTGCTGATCCCAGCGGTTTCCACCACAATAATCTCTTTAAATTCCGCCAGCCCTTTTATCTTTTCCACTGCTTCCCTGGCACGTTTGGGGCAGTTGCAGTGGGAAACCGCAAGGATTTTTTCCCGTGGGTTGGCTGTTTTGGCAACAAGGTCGGAAATCATTTTGTTGACAGCCTTCCCAATCCCCCTTGCCTGCCCAATCTGGCAAATAGTGCCTTCGGCCGTGCCTGCCATAATAGGCTTGATATTCAGGGTATTTGCCACAAACGCCTTGATGTTGCTGAGCCTGCCATTTTTCCTGAGTGTTTCCAATGTTTCCAACACAAAGGACGTATTCAGCCCTGCAATAAAGGCGTCCACTTTTCCAATGACTTCTTCAAAGCTAAGGCCAGCTTCCTCACACTCCTGAATCTTCATGGCAATCACGGTTTCCCCTACAGAAGCGGATTTGGAATCAAACACATGGATGTTCTTTTCCCCCTTCTCCTCCAAATACAGCTTCCTGCCTAACTCCGCGCTGTTATAGGAACCGCTGAGCTGTGAGGAAAGCGTCACTGCATAGACATTCCCTGCGTCGCAGTCATAGGCTTCCACATACCGTTCCGGCGAAGGGCAGGTTGATTTGGGGCAGTTGGAGCTTGCTGCCACCCGTTTTAAAAATTCCTGCTGGTCAAATGTTTCATCATCCACAATATGGTAATCATCCACAAAAATTTCTAACGGCACAGATTCAAAATGGCCATCCTGTTTTTGCTGTTCTGTCAGCTCCCCGCAACTGTCTACTACAATCTTATAGCTCATGTCCTTCCTCCTAAATAGTATCCTGTTATACTACACTTGATATTTGAAATAACTTTTCCTGTTATTGTTGTTTTTCCATGTAGTTTTTAATACTACTTAATACTAGCATAAATATGGCATTTTGAAAAGACCCATTTGGCTTAAGTTTCCCCATTTTTTATAATATTAATGATTAGTGCGACAGCCCCTTTTGGCACCCTAACCATATTAATCAAAGCAAAAGCTTATTTCTTTCCAAAGGTTATCTTCAATATAATTAATTTGCGTAATCCCGTCGCAGTAATCTGCAATATACCCTTCGTCAATAAAGTACCGGAACGCCTGTTTTTTCAGTATTTCATCGGAAAAGCGCAGCGTCACTACCCTTCCCTGCATCCAGGCCTGTGAAAGGACCGCGCCCATCCGTTCCGGGTCCCATTCCTCAATGTAAGTGCCTTCCCGGATAAAATAATTGTTCATGACCGCGGTACAATCCGGCAGCTCCATATTAGCATCCGGCACATGCCCCATCTTCATTTCCTCCGTTGTCATAGCCATATAGTTATAGTCAATGAAGGATTTTTCCGGGCCTTGGCCATTCTGGTAGCCATTGTTCCCCCAAGTGGCGTCCATGTAATAGTATTCCCCATCCAGCCGGATTAAATTCCAGGCATGGGCATCCCCCAGCGCAGTGCCGCTTACAATCACGCTCTGGATCCCAAGCTGCTCCAAGAGGTACTGGACGGCACATGCATAGCCCTGGCATACCGTCTGCCGCTTGATAAATACACTGATAATGTTCTGGCTGTCCGTAGCGTCCTTTACATACTCCGTATTTAGCGCAAGCAGCTCGTAAACATATTTTGCCTTGTCATAATCTGTGTCATTAATAGAAATGCCTGCAAGCCACACCGCCACAATATCATCTATCTGGACCTGCATAATCCTGCGTTCTTCCTTTGTCATGGTATATTTGGGGGCAAATTCCAGGCTTACCAGCTCCTCACCTTTGGTATATCTGGTAAACACATAGCCTTCTACCCAAAACAGGCCGCCGTAATCCCCGCAGACCGCCGTATATGCCCTGCGCATCAAATCCAGGTCCGTGGTGGAAAGCTTGATTTTTTCCTCATGGTTTAAAATAGCCGTGAGCATCTCGTCATAAACAGCCTTCCCCTCCTCGTCCAAATGTTCATAGGCATATTTCCCCACGGAAATCTGTTCCCGGGCTGCCGGCTGATTTTCAAGCTGCTTGGTTTCTGCCTCCCTGGGCTCTGCCTGCTGCTTGCTTTCTTCTGTATCAACACTTTCAGACTCCATGCGCTCCTGCAAGAGTTCCCCTACATCTCCCATGGAACATGCACTTGCCATGCCCCCAAACAGGAAAGCCAGCAAAATCCCCGCCGCCCTGCATTTTATCCACTTCATCCCTAATTACCTTCCTTTTCCCTTCTAAGCCCCAGGCCATCCCAGCCTTTATTATATGGTCTGGAAATATGCCGTGGCAAAATCCGCCAATGCTTCTAAATCTGCCGCCCCCATAGTTTCCACTGCCGAATGCATGGCAAGGATGGGCACCCCGATATCCACCGTCCGTACCGGCAGAATAGCGGAAGCCAGTGCCCCAAGGGTCCTTCCCCCAGCCATGTCGGAACGGTTTACGAACTTCTGGTACGGAATGTCCCCCTTCCGGCAAATCTGCTCTGCCACTGCCACCGCTTCACAGTCCGTGGCATACGACTGGGAAGCTGCCTCCTTGATGCACAGCCCCCGGCCCAGCACCGGCTTATTCGTGGGATCCATTTTCCCCATCTGGTTGGGGTGGAGCCCATGGGCCACGTCCAAAGACAGGAAAAATGCATCGTACAAGCCTTCCCTTGCCTGTTCCGGGGTTTTCCCAAGGCTGTCATTAATTTTTTCCAGCAGGCTCAATAAAAGCATGGAATCCGCCCCCTGCTTGGTTTTGCTGCCAATCTCCTCATGGTCGAACAATGCGATAAGGTTCAGCCCCTTTTTGGGATTGCTGTTTATCAGGCCTGTCAGCAGCGCCTGCACGGAGGTAAGGTTGTCAAGCCTTGGGGAAAGGAGCAGTTCCCCCTTGATCCCTGCGCGCTGGGGCTTTTCCAGGCAGTAAGCCCACAATTCATAGTCTAAGATGTCCTCCCTCTTTACCTGCAGCTCCTCTGCAAGGAAATCCATCAGCATTTTTTCTTCCTTTGCCCCTTCCCCCAAAAGCCCAAGGATAGGGAGCATATCGGTCTGCTTGTTAAGTTCTATGCCCTTATTGACTTCCCGGTTCATATGGATGGCAAGGTTCGGGATTACCATAAAGGGCCGGTCCACGGAAATATAGCGCATCTCTGGGTGCATCACGTCTTCCCCTGCAAGGGCGATCCGCCCGGAAATGCCCAGGGGACGGTCCAGCCATGTATTTAATATCATCCCGCCGTAAGCTTCCACATTTACCTGCCCATATCCCCCGGCAGATACATCCGGGTTGGGCTTAATCCGCAGGCATGGGAAATCCGTGTGTGCCGCCCCAATCCGCACAGCCCCCCGCAAATCTGCCTGCGCCCCAATGGCAAAGGCAAACAGCGTTGTGTCATGGTGCTTCACAAAATACCTGCCGTTTTCCGTCAGCCCCCAGCCCCGTTGGAAACTAAGTTCCTCAAATCCTGCCTCCTGAAGCTGCCTTGCTGCCTCCCGCACCGCCATTACTGCGCTGGTGCCTTTTTCCACTAAATGAAATAATTCCTTCTCCATGCCTACCTCCTGAAAATTTTATATCCTGCATTGCCCGCCGGGGCGCCCATAACATCAAAGTTTTCCACCATTATACTATAACTATGCTTATTTTTCCACACCCAACTCTGAAAGATTTGTCACGGCAGAAAGGGAAAAGATATTCTCTGGCAGAGGTAAGATCTTTCCTAAAACAAAGTGGGCAAGCCCACTTCAGCTCTCCGGACCCCTCACTCATGAGGGGCTTGCACATTTTGCGCGCCGAGCACAATTGCGAAGCAATATTTTACCTCTTATGCGAGTGCGCATCCTGCCCGGAGTATAAAACAGGAGGACGTTTCCGCCCTCCTGTTAAAAACCGCACAGCAGCTTTTATTCTGCCAGCACCCTTGCCAGTTTTTCCGCATCCGGGAAATCCGATACGGTTTTCCCATAATGGGCATACCCTACCTTCCCATTGGCATCCACCACAAATGCCGCCGGGAGCTGGAGTTCGTTACCCTCGTATTTCCCATGCCTGTACCCGGTAACTGCGGCTTTTGCCAGCTTTGCAAAGGCTTTTCCATCCACCATTGCCCTCATGTCTTCCGCCCCCTGGATGCCAAACCGCTTGTACAGAGCCTGCTCTGGGTCGCAGATAATTTCAAAGGGCAGGGTATCCTCGCTGATCTGGCTGGAAACCACCTCCGGCTCTGACTGGAGCACCAGCAGGAGCTGCCCGCCGCCTGCAGTGATTTTCCCATGGTCCTTTGCAAGCTGGTGAATGTCCATCTGGCATAGGGTGCAGCCATAATACCTGAGGAACAGGATTGCCGTCTTTGGGGCGGCTTTCAGAGTTTCCATCAAGGTACGCCCCTGGGTAAATGGGGTATCAAAGGTAAAGTCCTCCATAACATCCCCCACAGACAGGGGCGCCTGGTAGCCATCTTCCTTGGCAAGCCCGCCGTTAAACACATATTTGTCCAGCCGCCGGAAAGCTTCCTGGACGCGGCTTAAGGGCAGGGCAAGGTTCATGCGGATGGCACACGGCCCGTGGAACATCCTGCCGTCCTGCCATGCTACGCCTACGTCCCATCCCGCCTGCTGGAGCTCCCCAATGGTTTTCCCATGGGCTTCGCACCACTTGGTACAATCCAGGAAAAGCATATAGGTCCCTTCAGGCTTAAATACCTCCACCCCTTCAAAGTGTTCCTGGATAAACCTGCAGGCATAGTCCACATTTTCCGTAATCACCCCGCAGAGCTCGTCCACCCATTCATACCCTTCCGGCTTGTAGGCCCCAAGCAGGGCGTGCATGGAAAGCACGTTCATATCGTTGTAATGGGGCTTGCTGCCCTTGGCAACGGTACGGTCCCGGAGATACTTATTATATATGATATGGTAGCTGCCCACCAGCCCCGCAAGGTTGAAGGTCTTGCTGGGGGCATATACCCCAACGGTCCGTTCCCTTGCATCCTCGCTTACCATTTGGGTGGGGATATGCTTATGGCCTGCAAGGATAATGTCAGACCAGATTTCATCGGAAATGACAACGCAGTCGTTTGCCTTATAAATTTCCATTGCCTTTTCCAGTTCCCAGCGTTCCCAGACGCGCCCGCAGGGGTTGTGGGGGCTGCACAGGACTGCCACATGGATATTTTCCATCTTGATTTTCATGTCCATATCTTCATAGTCCATCCGCCAAACGCCGTCCTCATCCTTTACCAGCGGGCTGTGGACAATCTTAAACCCATTGTTGCCAATGCTCATGGTAAACCCGATATAAGTGGGGCTGTGGAGGAGCACTGCATCCCCCGGGGCTGCAAACGCCGTCAGTGCCGAAACTACGCCCCCCAGCACCCCATTTTCATACCCAATGCATTCTTTCGTCAGGCCAGTTACGCCGTTGCGGGTTTCCTGCCATTTGATAATGGCGCCATAATATTCGTCCGTAGGCTGGAAATACCCGTAAGCCGGGTGCCTCGCCCGCTCAATGATTGCTTCCGGGATTGTGGGGACTGTGGGGAAATTCATATCGGCCACCCACATAGGGATTGCGTCAAAGCCTTCCTTGGGGGCGCTTGGGGTAAACCCGGGCATTGCGCCAAGCCCGTCCACTGCTATGGCGTCCTTGCCATGGCGGTCCATAATAGATGTAAAATCGTACTTCATAATCAATTTCTCCTTTCCTTGCCAGCCCTGATGGTTTGCTGGCGGCTTATTTTGCCGGATGGCTGGGTCAGTCTGCATCATCTGCAATTGCCTGGGCAATCACAGCCCTTTTATTTTCCTCCAGTGCCTCTCTGGAAACAGCCCCTTGCCTGAGGCGGAGGGCGGAAAGCCCTACCAAAGCGGCTACCATAATGACGCAGATTATGGAATCTTTCAGGGAAAGCTCTATAAACAGGTTATAGGACACGACCCCTGCGCAGAATACCCCAAGGATGCAGCACGCCTTCCAAAACCAGAGGGGCATTTTAATGGAAACCTTCGCCCATTGTTCCGGGTATTTTTTGGGGAGGGAAAGGCAGGCAAAATTCATGTAAATGTTCATCAGCATCGTAGGGATCATAACCAGGGAAACTACGCTGTCCAGCCCCATCCCCGTTACAATGGGAAAAATGCTGATAAGATAAAACATCAGGTACGTAATGTAAGGATAGCCGCTTTTCGTCGTTTTCTTAAATATGGCAGGGAGCCATCCATCCTCCGCCACCTGGATCATTGGGTAGCGCATCATGCCGATGCCGCCCAGCATGGAGCTTGCAAGGGCGCCGACCCCGCCCCCAATCACAAAGAACAGGTACAGCCCTTTGGGGAAAATGGCTTCTGCCGTTACGCTGATATTTGCCCCTGCCACCTGTTCATAGGGAAGGACGCCTGATGCAGCATAAGCCATAAAAGCGTAAATAACAGCAAGCAGCAGCGTGATAATGATAATTGCCTTTGGTATGGTGTGCTTTGGCCGCTCTGTCACTGCCGCCATGGAAATCGGGGCCATGGTAGTTCCCTGGCAGGCCCAGCCCATCACTGCAATTGCAGCGACAAACCCGCCGAACCCATTCCGGAAAAACCCGCCGTCATACGTTGGGGAAAAGAAATTCCCTGCGTCCACCTTGGCAACGCCAAACACAATGAACAGCGCAAGGGCAGCCACCAGCAGGAGGGTAACCAGATTTTCCAGGACCGTAATAAAACGGGAGCCTTTATAGCTTGCCGCAAATACCAGGGTTATAATTACCAGCGAGCAAACCATGGAAAAATTTTTCACCTCCGGGACGACTACGCTGATATAGTCTGTAATGCCAATGGCATAGCCGGAAAATGCAAATCCGCCCACAACGCCGAACCATGCGCCAATCCCGCTGATAAGAGGGGAAAAAAGCATGGTTTTCATGCTGTAGTCCCCGCCCTTTAAGACAAACATGGTTGGGATGGCAAACTGGTACCAGTAAGCCAGCAGCATGAAAAAGCACCCTGCTGCACAGACAAGGATGATGGACCTCCCGGAATATGCAATCCCAAACCCCAACAGCAGGAAAATGCCTGTACCGATGGCCCCGCCAAGCCCCAGCCCAACGATATTCATTGTCTTTAGTTTCTTTCCTTTTTCTTCCATATCCGTACCTCCTTTATTATAGTACATTTACTATAAAATTGTAACCGTCTGCCCGGGCTGCCGGCTTACCTTACCGCTATTACCTCGATTTCAACCAACGCATCCTTTGGGAGGGCTGCAACCTGGACGGCAGACCTGGCTGGGCAGTGTTCCGTAAAATAGCGGGCATATACTTCATTCATCCCGGCAAAATCCCCCATATCCTTTAAAAAGACGGAGGCTTTCACCACATGCCCCAGCGTAAGCCCCGCTTCCCCAAGCACAGCCTGCACATTTTTCAGGGACTGTTCCGTCTGGCTTGCAATGTCCTCCCCTGCAAGTTCCCCCGTTTCCGGATCGGCCGGAAGCTGGCCGGACACATAGACCGTACCGCCCCCGTCTATTCCCTGTGCGTACGGCCCAATTGCTGCAGGGGCATTTTTAGTGGAAATCACTTTTTTTCCCATAGTATCCTCTCCTTTTCTATTAATTGTGATGATAATAATTTTATTAATTAATAATTTTATTATCACTATAGCTATATATTATAATATTTTTCTCAACTTGTAAAGAATTTTATCAAAAATATTTGATAGAAATTTTTTCCAGCCATACACAGCACGTGCACAGGGCACATACCGCCAGGTGGCCCATTAAGCCTTCCCTAATAATATAATTGCGAAAAAGTGAGGTTCTTGTTATAATTAGGATAAAAGCGGGTTTTAACTATGCGGAAGGAAAGCAAGGCAGGTGCATACATATGACAGATAAAGAAGTTTTACAGGCATATATCAACATTGTGCCATTTTTGGCAGCGGTCTGCGGGCCCGGCAGCGAGATAGCCCTCCATGACGTAGCAGACCCGGAACATTCGCTGGTCGCCATCCAAAACAACGTGTCTGACAGGGAAATTGGCAACCCCCTGACAGACCTTGCCAAAGACATTATTGAAAAAGGCTCTTATTTAAACGCCGACTATCTGGCCAACTACACTGGGCGGAACAAAAATGGGGAATTTCTGTCCTCCACCTATTTTATTAAAAATGAAAAACGCCTGATTGGCCTTCTCTGCATCAACAAGGACATGAACGCCGTACAGAACTTAAATCACGCCGTTTCCAGCCTTTTGGAGTGGTTCAACCTGTCCAAATGCGGGGAAACAGAATATTCAGAAAGCTTGGACAAGCCTATGCCAAGCCTGATGCGGGAAAAAATTAAGGAAATCATCGCAGAGAGCGGGATTCCCCCGGCACGGATGTCCATACCGGAAAAAGTGCATATTGTCCACCGGATGCACAGCGAGGGCATCCTCAAGGTAAAAGGATCTGTGGCGGAGATTGCCGCGCAGCTTTCCGTATCAGTCCCAACGGTTTACCGTTACCTGAATAAAAAAGAACCATAAGGAGGCACATTATGACAGCATTATCCATTTTGGACGTGAAAGAATTTATGAATATCCTGCTGCGCACAGATACCTTTGACAGCTTCCTGCTGCGGGAGGGGTCTGTCACCACCTGCATGTCCTTCCAGTTGGACGGGCGCGCAAAGGCCGGTTTTTTCAGCCCGGAGGATGAGGCATACGGCTTAATTTCCCAGGAAAGCTATGTGCCTTTCTCCCTTGTGCGCCCCATCTGCTTTGACATTATCAAGGGAAAACGGACGCCCTCCTCCTTCCACTTTGTGTTCCAGCTCTCCAGTGAGAACCAGAAACGCACTGTTTCCTCCATAAACAGCAGTTTTTCGCCGGAGGAGGTTTCCGGCATGTACCTGAACCTGAAATACCAGAACCAGCAGCTTGTATGCACCACCGGGATTTCCTGCCACGTTTTTTCCATGGACAAATCCCTGGGGCAGGCCTGGGACGATATGGTAAAGCTTTTTTTCCGGAAACACCAGATTGCCTTTGAAACCCTGTCTTGAAATGTTTATTTTATTATGCCTGGGTTGTCCAAAAAGGGGCTCTTTTTAGAAAGACCCCTTCACAAAACCGAATCTACATTTGCTTTTTCGTTTTTTCTTACATTTTTTTTAATTTTCCGGGAATATTCCTTTACTTTTTCTACAATATATGTTACCATAGTCCCATGCTTTAGATGGGCTAAGGCATATATTATTTTTTTGGAGGTACTTGACATGCAAGGTACAGTAAAGTGGTTCAACAACCAAAAGGGATATGGATTTATCTCTGACGAAGCTGGGAACGACGTATTCGTTCATTATTCCGGGCTGAATATGGAAGGCTTCAAATCTTTAGAAGAGGGTGCGTCTGTAGAATTCGACGTTACAGAAGGTTCTAAAGGCCCTCAGGCTGTAAACGTGACTGTGGTTCACTAATTTAATCAGTTTGATACCATGTACCTTTGTCAATAATATAGAAATTTCGGTTTTTATTTTGATATAAGATATAGAGGAATTACAATTGATTAGAAAAGAAGGGACTGTTGCAACATACAGGGAATCCGCAGCTATGGCAGACCTTATGGTATGCCATATGCGATGGGAAATCCTTGTTTGCAATAGCCCCTTCTTTTTGCGCAAAAACAAGCCCGGGAGCTGCGCTGCCCTGCCCTTAACGCCAAAGCAGCCCCAGATCTGCCGGATCTGCTACAGCTCCTTCCCAAAAGCCGCAAACAGCAGCGCCCCTGAAAAAATGCACAGGTCGGAAATATTAAAGATAATCCGGTTGAGTCTTTTAATTGGTGTGCGGAAGCTGAAATAATCTACCACATATCCCCGTTTCACCCGGTCGTAAAAATTGTTTGCCCCACCCCCAAGGATCAGGCTTAATCCAAGGAGGATACATGGGTTGGCTTTCCTGCGCAGCAAAATCCACCAGAATACGCCCAGGGCCAGCAGCAATGCCCCGCAGGCACTCTTTACCGTGGCGGGCTTCTTCTCTAAGAAATTCATCGCCGCCCCTTTGTTGTGGTATTTTTTCAGCACAACCCTGCCCCATAATAATTCTGTCCCTTCCTGAAATTCCCGTTCTTCCATATGCCTTTTCAGGAAAAAATCCCCGGCAAACACCGCTGCCGCAACGAATGCATATTTCATCTTTTCCCTCCTCTTTACCGGATGCGGAAATCCTCAAAGGCCTGATACAGGTTCAGCCTGCCCCAGCCAAACGCCTTATCTGGGTACGTCCGCTTGCTGTCCCTGGACGCCCCGCGGATTAACACATTTTTCACTTCTGCACTTGTAATGTCCGTATAATTGCCCCGGACAATCCCCCATTCCAGCATCAGGGCCACCGCCCCCGCCGTAATGGCTGCCGCCACGCTGGTCCCATCCCTGGTCGTAAACTGGTTCCTGGGCCCTGCCCCGAACACGCCTACCCCTGGGGCCACCAAATCCGGCTTAATCCAGCCGTTGGAGGTATAGCCCCGGCCGGAACGCAGGTAAATGCTGTTGTCCCGCACATCATACGCCCCCACGCTGATGGGGACAATGGCCGTGGAAGGGACCGTAAGGGTTGTATCAGGATTGGAGCGGACAAAAAATACCTCCCCGCTGGAAAGCTCCTCCGCAGGCAGCCACATGTCAAAAATGCTTGCCATGTCCGCTTCCGGGAACACCCGGACATTCCACAGCCCCTGGGAGGGCTTCTCAAAACGCATGTAAATCACCTGCGCCCCATTTAAAATCCCGGTAATCCGGTAATCCACCGTCACCCTTGTGTCCTCGAACAAAAACCGGTATTCCCTGCCGCCGGAAAGGATATATTCGCTGGGCATCCGCTCCCCTGTCGGGGAAATGATTTCCACCACAAACCGCTGGGGCGCACGGGCCCACAATTCCACGGAAAAGCCCGTTACCCCTTCCCCAACGCTGATTTCCACATTCTGGTAGGCCTGCCCTTCCTCCATCTGCCCAAAATAATGGTGGCGTTCATTCCCTTCGTTTCCGCTGGCTACCACAGCCACCCGCCCATTGCGCACCCCCATGTCGTTCAGCATGGTGCTTAAATGGCTGACCCCGGTATGGCTCCCCATATTGGAACCCAGCCCAAAACAGACCACCAGGGGCATGTGGCGCCTTACGGCAAGCTGTTCCAGATACGCCAGCCCCGCCATAATGTCGTTTTCCTGATAAGCCTCCGCATCTTCCGGGATAAAGAAAAATTCCCGCAGGTAAGGCTTGGCAGGCTTCAGCTTTACCATTGCAATCTTACAGTACGGGGCTGCGCCGATAAATCCCTGCTCTGGGATACGGCTCCCTGCCGCCACGCTTGCCATAAAGGTCCCATGGCCTTCCGGGTCGGTGACAGGGACTACCCCTTTGGGGTTCATGGACTGCAGCGCCTCATTAATCTGCGCATCCTGATATTCGCTCCCATAAATAAAGCCTTCCGGCGGCGTCCCGCTCCTGTCCGTCTGGTCCCAGACTGCTGTAATCCGGGTACTGCCATCACTGTTTTTAAATACTGGGTTTTCATAGTCAATGCCCGTATCCAAAAAGCCAATTAAAACGCCCTGCCCCTTTAAGGACAGGGCTGGCTGGTTCTGTATTTTCAGAATCCCACTCGCCTCCAACGCGCTCTCATCCATCAGGGTATAACATTTTGGAATCGAAGTATATTCATAATTCTGGATATTCAGTGCCAGGTTCTCCGTTTTGGGCAGATAGGCAACATCAAATATTTCACTTACTTTCTGGACGCATTCATGGAGGAGGGCGCCCCGCTTGCGCAGGGTATATTCCATAATGATATCAAGGTAATCGTTTGAGTATACGGCTTCTTCACATTCCATTGGCAGCTCCATTCCATAGGCTGTTCTTTTCCTTACTACATTATGCAGGGAAACAGGCAAATATTCAGCCGTAAGGAAAGAATCACGCCCCTGCCATGCCTGCCTGTTCTTCCAGCGCAGGGCATCCCCTCATGCTGATAAGCGGGCCGCCCCTGTTCTCAATGTAATCTTCCGTAATCGTAACCATCCCGATATTGTCATCCTTGGGGATCTCATACATGATATCCAGCATAAATTCCTCTATAATGGCCCGCAGCGCCCTTGCCCCCACATCCTTTTTCTTCGCCTTCCTTGCAATGGCGCGCAGCGCCCCCTCGTCCAGCTCAAGCTTCACCTCGTCCATGGCAAGGAGCTTTTTGTACTGCTTGAGAATGGCGTTTTTCGGCTCTGTCAGGATGCGCACCAGCATATCTTCGGACAGGGCATCCAGGGCAAAAATCACCGGAAGGCGGCCTAAAAATTCCGGTATCATCCCATATTTGCGGATATCCTCCACCTCCACCCGGTGCAGGAGGTTCTCCTCCTTGTCATATTTGTCTTTTAAGTCTGCATGGAAGCCCATGGAGGATTTCTTATTCAGGCGTTCCTTGATAATATCTGCCAGATCGGGAAATGCGCCGCCGCAGATAAAGAGGATGTTCCTTGTATTTACTGTGGCAAGGGGCACCATGGCATTCTTGCTGTTGGCCCCTACCGGGACTTCAATTTCCGCCCCTTCCAGTAATTTCAGCATCCCCTGCTGGACGCTTTCACCGCTGACGTCCCTCTGGTGGGTATTTTTCTTCTTGGCAATCTTGTCTATCTCGTCAATAAAAATAATCCCATGCTCCGCCTTCTCCACGTCGTTGTCCGCTGCCGCCAGCAGCTTGGAAACCACGCTCTCAATGTCGTCCCCTATGTACCCTGCTTCTGTCAGGGAGGTGGCGTCGGCAATGGCGAGGGGCACATCCAGAAGCTTTGCAAGTGTCTTTACCATATATGTCTTGCCGCTCCCGGTAGGGCCTACCATCAGCATGTTGGATTTTTCAATTTCCACCCCGTCCTCCATGCTGCAGCCCACCCGCTTATAGTGGTTGTAAACAGCCACGGACATGACTTTCTTGGCATGCTCCTGCCCCACCACATATTCGTCAAGGCTGGCCTTGATCTGGTGGGGGGCTGGGATAGCTTTCACATTCAGGACCGGCTTTTCCTTCTTTTCTTCCTTCGCCTTTTTCTTTTTCAGCTTCTGGCTCTTAGGCATCATGTTCATGCCCATATTCTGCAGGTCCGACAGGTTAATCATGCTGATATTGGGCATATTCCCAAAGCTGCTCATATCCCCTACCGGGAACCCGATATGGTTCATGCTGTCAAAGGTCTTTTGCATACAGTCTGAGCAGATGCAGATTTCATTCGGTATCTTAATCATCTTGCCAGCCTTGCTTTCCGGCCGGTGGCAGATATAGCAGATATCCTCATATTCGCTTTCCCCGTCCCCGCCGGAAGGGCCGCTTCCTTCAGCCGCCCCTTTGCCGCTGCCTGAGGAACCATTCCCCCCCTGCAGGACCGCCTGAAAACTGCCTGCAGAAGCAGCATCCTCTCCCTGCAGGGCTTCCGTGAACTTTTTATCATCAAACTTTTCTGTATCATCCATTTTGAAATCTCCTCTTCCCTTCCGAAATTTATCATCTGGAACATGGTATTATTATAAGCCAGCGCACCCAATAGCACAACTGTTTTTCCCATGCTTTCGAAAAATTTAATATTCATAAAAATAATTAAAACCGCAAAATTTCTGCCCAATGGGGTCGTAATACAGCCCAAGGGTCTGTTCCCCCTGCATCAGCAGTAAAATCACATCCTTTAATTCCACAATCTGGTAGGAAAAACTTGGCTGCGCCTGTTCTAGGCTCTCCAGGATATAATCCGCAGCAGCATTGCCCTCCCCTGCCAGCTTCTGGCTGCTGTATTCCGTTTCCTCATTTTCCAATACTTCCAGCCAGCGCAGGACTGCCCGCTTGTCATTCTCCGGGACATAATAAAACACATGCTTCTTCTTTTGCAGGATCCCTTCCAGCCAGCGCAGGCCAGTCAGGTAAGTACTGATATATTCCCCACTTTTCTGGTCATAAAGGATCACTGTTTCATAGCTGCTCAGACGCATCATATAAGAAAAATATTCCTCCAGCCTGTCCTCGGAGGTTTCCAGCATCCCTACCAGCTTGTCCTTCCCTGCTTCCCACGCCTTCCGGTCGCGCTCCTGCCCTTCCCGGTTCTCCATGCAGGTAAAGCTGACAATATTCCAATAGCCGCTGGCTACCCGTACCTGGTACTGCTTCTTCCCCAACCTGAGATTATCCTGGTAAAAAAACATGGAACCTACCGGGGAATTTTCCACCTGGACCATGTTTCCCATAATATTCTTTTGGTTCCTGCTATACCAGGCAGCAACTTTTTCCGCAGAAACGCCGGCCTGCCATCCAATCATCCCATACAGGTATTGGTCCTGCGCCCGGCTCATTTCCGCATCCGTATCCCAGTTCCATTCCATCATAATTAAGAACCGGGGAATTTCCTCCGAATTCCCTGCCTCCTGACCTTCCGGGAAATAATTCCATGGGAACAGTTCAATATCCTCGTCAATTTTCCCATAAAAAATATTGGAGCTGGTATTTTCATAAACAGTTTCCTCCAGCGACCGCTCTTTTTCCAGGATCTTCTTCCCGCTTTCCACAATCACCCCATATCCAACCCCCAAGATCACTATAGCGCACAGCAGCGTTAAAAGCATGGATTTCAGCCTGTCTGCGTTCCTTTCTGTATTCCGTCCAATTTGCTGTTCCCTATGCATCTTCTGCATCCCTGCATCCCCCTTTCATGGAAATCAATACCCGCGTCCCTTCCCCCTGCCGGCTTTCAAATTTCATCGTCCCCTGGTGGAGGGATACAATCTCCTTGCACAGGGCAAGCCCGAGGCCTGCGCCCCCGTCGGCACGGCTCCTTGCTTTATCTACCATATAAAATGCCTGGGTGATTTTATCAATTTCTTCCACAGGGATGCCTACCCCCTGGTCCAATACTTCAACCAGGAACTGCCCTTCCCCAAAACGCCCCTCTACCTGGATCCTGCTGCCTGCCCTGGACGCCTTGATTGCATTGTCCACTAAATTGTACAGCAAAGACTTGAACAGTTCCCGGTCCACCCACAGGCTCCCCTTCTGGGAGCTGCAGGACAGGGCTATGCCTTTTTTTGCCGTAACTACCTGCAGGGAAACCCCGATCTCCCCAAACAGCACCTGCATATCTTCCTCTTTCCAGTCCAGGTTGGTTTCCCCAACAGTAATCAGTTCCATCAGCTTCCCGGAAAGGGTCCTCATGCGGGTGGCTTCGGACTTGATAATCCCAGCGTACTCAATCCTGCTTTCCTCCGTAATGTCCTTTTGGATCTGCAGCAAATCGGAAAACCCTAAAATAGAAGTAAGGGGCGTTTTCATTTCATGGGAAAGGTTGTCAATGAAATGTTTCCGGTCCTCTGCCACATGCTCCAAGGCCCGCACATTTGTTTCCACCGATTCCGCCATCCGGTTCATATTCCGGGCAAGCTCGGTAAACTCGTCATGCCCCCGTTCCGGGATCCGTTCCTGGTAATTGCCCTGGGCAATGCTCCTTGTCCCTTCGTTGATTTTTTTCAGGGGGTGCAGCAGCATTTTTACCACCACAAGCAAAATCAGCGCAATCAAAACAGCGCATGCCATGCTGATAACCTGAATCTGCCACAGCATGTTTTCATGGATTTCCATTACATCGGAAATGTCATTTTCCGTCACCACATAGTACGTCTTGCCTTCCATGCTCTCTGCAGACGCCATGTAAAGCTGGTAGCCGTCCACCTGCATGTAGCTTTTCCCGGTTTCCTTTACCGCCTCCAAAAGCCCGGTGGGCACAAAAATTTCCCGGTTGCTGTAGACCTGCTCGTTGTTGGTATTGCAAAAGAGAATCCCATTGCCCTCGGCATTTTTCCCAAAAGTGTCCTCCATAAATTTTTTCAGCGTTTTTTCCTCCAGCACAATGGCGTTTTCTTTCAGCCGCTCCGTTACCATCATGCTCTTAAAGCTGGTTACTAAAAATTCGTGCTCGCTGTATACGCTCTGTTTTTTCTGGTTTAGTGCAAAGGAAAAACTGTTTTTCAGCAACAAAATACTGGTCATGCTTACTGCAAGCATCACCAGTATCAAAGTATACAGGAAAATTTTCTGCCATAATTTCATAGCAATGGTCCATTCCTTTCATTTCGCTTCCAGGCGGGCGGAAAGCCCTTATTCTTTTGCGCTTTCCAGCCGGTATCCCAGCTTGGGGATTGTCACCAGCTTTTCTTTTAAGTTCAGCTTCTTCCTAAGCTGCTGGATATGGATGTCAATGGTCCTTGTTTCCCCTTCATACTCAAATCCCCAGACTGCCGCCAGCAGACGGTCCCGGGAAATCGCCACATCCTTGTGCTGGATGAAAAATACAAGCACCTCAAATTCCTTGGGGGTCAGGTAAACCTCCTCCCCATTGCATTTGCAGGTGTGTTCTTCCACATTGACGGAAATGTTCCCATAAGAATACTTATTCTCCGTCCGCTTCACCCGGCGCAGGATAACCTCAATCCGCGCCAGCAGCTCCATGGCTTCAAAAGGCTTTACAATATAATCTTCCGCCCCCAGCCGCAGCCCCCGCACCTTGTCCGTCAGCTCCTGCTTGGCGGTAATGAAAATAACTGGGGAATCCGTGTTGGTGCGCTTTTGCATAATTTCAAAGCCGCTCATATCCGGCAGCATCACGTCTAATAAAATCAAATCAAAATTCTCATGCTCTATCTTCTCAAAGGCTTCGGCGCCATTGGTGCAGACTACCCCTTCATAGCCGCCAATGGCTACGGTGGCTTCTACCAGCTTTGCGATATTGGCATCGTCTTCTACAATTAAAATTTTTATCATGGCCTGTCTTATCCTTTTCTTTTGTCCTTCCACCCGTTATGGAATCTGCGCCTGTCAGCGCTGCAGCCCATACCCTGCCAGAATCTATTATACCAGAAACTTTTAGGAAAATGTTCAGGGAAATGTAAGGAAAATGTAAAAACAGGCCCCGCACACCCTCACTCTGCCGCGTACCGGCCGACAGAATCCACGGTCCGTTTCAGTTCCTCCATGCACTCCCGCACCTGCTGCGCCTGCTGGTTCGTATCCTCCCCAAGCTCCACCGCCTGCTGGGTGCTGGCAAATACTTCCTGGCTGACGGCAGAAATCTGGTTAATGCTGTCCACAATGGCCTGGTTTGAAGTAAGGATTTCCTCAATCTTCCCATAGATTTCCTGCACATCCCAATTCAGCCCGTCCATTTTCTCCCCAATGCTGGTGAACTGCTGCATGGTGCTGCGGATTAACTTGCGCTCCTCATGGGTGACATCCAACACGTTGTCCACCGTGGCCTTGGCTGTCCCTGCATTCTGCCTTAGCTCCGTTACAATGTTCTGTATCATTTCCGTCAGTTTCCGGGTTTCATCAGCCAGCGTCCGTATTTCGTCAGCTACCACAGCAAAGCCCCTGCCTGCTTCCCCTGCCCGTGCGCTTTCTATGGATGCATTTAAGGCCAGCAGGTTTGTCTGGCTGGAAATGGAAAAAATCTGCTCTGTGATCTCCTCCACGGCTTTTGCATTTTGTATCAGGCTGGTAACAGAATCCGCCACCTGCCCGTTGGCTTCCCTTGTCTTTTCCGACTGCCTCTGCAAATTTTCGGCAAAATTCTGCCCTTCCCGGACTGCATTTGCAGACTGTTTGGACAATTCCAGCATTTCATCTGACATTTGTTTGGTTTCCAAAATCATATTCTGGATATTTCCAGTCATTACCGTCTGTTTCCCGATATTTTCTGTATTATGGCTGTTCCCCTCGGAGATATCCCCCAAGGCAGATGAAGCGGAAGCTATATTCTGCCCCAAAATCTGGATGTATTCTTCCGCCTGTGCAGAATTCTGGCGGACAACGGAAACCACCTCCAGCACATCCCTAAGGAGCCCTGCGCTCTTTTCCTTTTCTTCGTTCAGGCTTGCAATCCGCAAATCATTATTCTTGTTGGACAGCTTTGTGGTACCGCAGAGCACAGCCAAGTACACCAGCACGGACGCGCCCTGCAGCAGCATGGACGCGGTGTCCCACTCTTTCCCGGAATGCATATGCTTTAAGATAGCAACGACGTACACCAGGTCAGCCATGTTGATGGCGCCAAAAGCCAGGGCAATCCCCAGAATTACTTTATAATTGTAGTATAAAATATAAATCACAGTCAGCGGGAACACCATAACGAATACCAGGTCATTCTTAGCGCCAAAAACTGCAAGGGCATACACCGCCATATAGCCCGCCACGGAAACGTATTTAAACTTTTCGGTATCCTTTTTCCTGAAAAATACAGCATAAGATGTCCCAAGGGTAACCACTACCGTCAGGACTACCGAAAGCATAAACTGAAACCCGATATTCCCCTGCCGGTAATCATTAATGTACCCTGCAAACAAAAAAGTGTCGATAACCGTCATAATCATAAGGACAAACTGGTTGGCCGATTTTTCCCTGTTGTACTCTTTCTTTCCAGAACTCATTGAAATAATTCCCTCCCTGTATGGATTTATAATAACAATATATGGTATGAGCGTAGCGCCAAAGGCCTTTTCACCCTAATCCTTATAGGAAAGATATTTTCACGCTTTCGCATGGCCTTTCCTATCAAATAAAAATACTGCCAAGCTGCCAGCCAAGCCCCCTATGCTGTCAATGCCAACATCCGTCAGCCGGCCAGCCCGGCCCGGCACAAAGACCTGGTGGAACTCGTCGGAAGCCGCGTAGCACACCGTAATCCCAAATGCCAGCAGGAACGCCTTCCATTTTGGGAACGGGTAACAGCCCAAATGGACGCCTAAGAGCATTGCCAGCAGTGCATACTCGCTCATATGGGCGCCTTTGCGGATGATAAGCTGCATCCCTTCCGCCTGCTGCAAGAGTTCTTCCTCCGTTTTCCCCTGATGGAAGAAACGGTCCTGCCATTTGGCAATCCGGTAAGACACGGACTGGCTGGTCCGGGAAGATTCTGTTGCATCCTGTGCGGAAAATGCAAAGATAACTGCCATCCATACAATTACCAGTACGCCGGTAATAAATTTTTTCATTTGCTGATTCTCCTTCACACCATCCTCTGGCAGCCATCCCAGCCGCCTGCCCCATCCCACTATTTCTGGAACTCTTTTAAATACACTTCCATGGAGCGGTTCATCTCATTGGAAAATTCCGACTCATATTTCCTTTTCCAAAATGCTTCCATCCACGCTTCAAAACTCTGCGCCCCTGTTTTCCCGGCAAACATTTCACGGATCCCATCGCTGGTTTTGTCCTGGTATGTATTTTCACAGACGATATCAGAAATGCAAAACCGCTCCGGCTTCCTCCGCTCCTTCTGCTGCCCGGTAGGATGCCCAAATACCAGCATACAGGCTGGGTACACATAGGCCGGGAGCGAAAGGAGCCCCTTCATCTCCTCGGCATGTTCCATCACATCCCCGATATAGCAGGAGCCAATCCCAAGGCTCTCAGCCGCCGTCACGGAATTTTGCGCCGCAATTACCGCGTCCTCTACTGCCAGCAGCAAATCCCCTGCACCGGGCTCCCTTGGGCTAAGCCCAGCTTCCCGGTAAAAGGAAAGCCATTTCCGGCAGTCTGCGCAGAATACCAGCGCCAGCTTGGCTTTTGCGATAAATGGCTGGTGGTCGCAGAGCTCAGCCAGCTTTTCTTTTTTTCCCTGGTCCGTAATGTCAAGGATGGTATACAATAACTGGCAGCCCGCGGAAGGCGCCTGCAGGGCCGCCTGTAAAATAGCTTCCCGGTCCTCTGGTGAAATTTGTTCCTCCGTGAATGCACGGACAGACTTCCTCCTATACAGCGATTCTAAAATTTCGTTCATTTCCCACTCTCCTGTCCTGTTTTCAAATTCTGCCCCCATTCCCATAGCGGCTTCCTTCTATTTTGCTATCCCTATTATATCCTCGGATAAATGCCATTGCAAGGCAAATATGCTTTGAGTTTCCCCATTTTGCAATTCATCGTACCAAACAGTTGCAGGCTCTTTCCCGGTATGGTATGATTGATTCCAGGAAAAGAAAAACAATATTTGGCAGGAGGAAAAACATGGACTTTCGATTAGCCACTATGCAGGATTTGCCGCTGCTCCAGGAAACCTACCGGGAAATTATACGGGAAATGTACAAAAACCATCTCCCCATCTGGGACGATATTTACCCCTGTGAATTTTTCAAAGCAGACATTGAACGCCAGCAGCTTTACCTTCTGGAAGAACAGCGGAAAATTGTTTCTGCATTTGCCCTGTGCAGCTCCCACCCCGGCGGATCCAGCATAGCATGGGAAAACCCTTGCGGGAAGCCCCTTTACATGGACCGTTTTGGCGTAAACCCCAAGTATGCAAGGCAAGGGTTCGGCGGCGCCATGCTGGCACTGGCAAAAAAAACTGCAAAATCCCTGGGGGCAGAATATTTGCGGCTCTTTGTCGTGGACTTCAATATCCCTGCCTCCCGGTTATATGTAAAAAGTGGGTTCCGGCAGGCAGAAGGCGTATTCCATGAGGTAATTGACGAAACCTGCTGCTTCCATGAATACGGGTATGAAACCAGGCTATAGAAACGGGCGCTGCTTATCCTTTTGCCCCGCAGTGTAAATTTCTATTTGACAATTTTCCAAAAATATGCCATACTGGTATAGCGTGTTTGAAAATACTTTCTGCAGATGTATTTCACAATCTTCAAACACGTATACACCAGTACTATAAAACCCAGTTGGGCGTGGATTTTTCAAGAGTAATCTTTTTTCGCCACACAATTACAGTTGTAATTGTGTGGTTTTTTTATCGCACTGCGGCGGGGTTGAAATGGGCTTGCCCACTTTGTTCTCTTATAGGAAATACCGTGTTACTGTGAAGTACTAAAGTGCATGGATTTCCTATAAGAGAAAAACAATTATGCGCAGCTCGCGGAGAGGAAATTTATTGCTGTGCAATCCGCTCGCGCGCGGAGAATGCGCTGTGCGCATTCTTTTTTATCTTGGAAATACACGGTAGCATACTATTTAACAAAAGGAGGTTTTTTATGGATCAGACATTTATGAAAGAACAAAAAATACTTCCGCTGGTGCTGTCCATGTCGCTCCCCATGGTAATTTCCATGGCGGTAAATTCCTTATACAACATTGTGGACAGTTACTTTGTGGCAAAGCTGAGCGAGGACGCCATGACGGCTCTTGCCCTTGTATTCCCGGTGCAGAATTTTATCAACGCCATTGCAATTGGCTTTGCCATCGGCATTAATGCGGCCGCCGCATTTTACCTTGGCGCAGGGAAACAGAAACAGGCAGATGAAGCGGCTACCCAGGGGATGCTCCTTAATTTCCTCCACGGCATTGTCCTGACAATATTATGCATCGTGGGGATGCCAGCATTTTTAAAGATGTTTTCTTCCGATGAAACAGTGATAAGCCTTGCGCTGGCTTACGCAAACAGGGCTTTCCTTTTTGCCGTGTTCATTACGCTGGGGCTTTCCTTTGAAAAAATTTTCCAGTCCGTAGGCAGGATGCAGGTTACCATGCTCTGCATGATGTGCGGGTTTATTACAAATATTATTTTAGACCCGCTGATGATTTTCGGCATTGGGCCGTTCCCTGCCATGGGCATAGCAGGCGCAGCCTACGCCACAGGCATTGGGCAGTGCTTTTCACTGGCTGTGTACCTATTGTTTTATTTCTTAAAGCCCATCCCAGTAAAAATCAGCCGGGACGCTTGGAAACCCAGCAAAGAAGTCATTAAGCGGATGTATTCCATCGGGATTAGCGCCACGCTTACCATGGCGCTGCCTTCCCTTCTGATATCTGTTTTGAACGGCATCCTTTCCGCATTTTCAGGGGCTTACGTGCTGGTGCTGGGGGTTTACTACAAGCTGCAGACTTTTATTTACCTGACTGCCAACGGCATTATCCAGGGCATCCGCCCCCTGATGGGCTACAACTATGGAGCCGGGGAGCACGGGCGCGTCCGGGAAATTTACCGCACCTCCCTTGGCTTAATTATGGGCGTCATGCTGACAGGCACCCTGCTCTCCTGGGCAATCCCAAAGCAGTTGTTCGGGCTGTTCACTTCCAACCCGGAAACCATCCAGATTGGGGTTTCCGCCCTGCATACCATCAGCCTTGGGTTCCTTGTATCCGCGGTTTCCGTCACCAGTTCCGGGGCGTTGGAAGGGCTTGGGAAAGGGACGCCAGCCCTGATTATCTCCCTGCTCCGGTATGTGGTGGTAATTATACCGGCGGCCTTCTGCTTCAGCAGGTTTGTTGGGGCAGACGGGGTGTGGGGCGCTTTCTGCTTTTCGGAATTTGTTACGGCTGGGTGTTCCCTGCTGATTTACCGGCGGGCGGCTGAGGAGTAATCATCTGCCCCACTACAGCAGTTCTTTTAAAATCTGCTTCACCAGCCCAGGATTTGCTTTCCCCTTCATAGCCTTCATGGCCTGCCCTACCAGAAAGCCAATGGCTTTTTCTTTCCCATTCCGGTAATCTGCCACGGACTGGGGATTTTCCTGAATCACCCGTTCTACGGCGGCCCTTAGGGCGCCTTCGTCATTGACGGTTTTCAGGCCATGCTCCTGCACATAGGAATCGGGGTCAATATCCTCATGGAATATTTTTTCAAATACCTCTTTTGCCACGGTGCTGTTAATGCTTCCTGCTTCAGTTAGGGCAACCAGCTTTGCCAAGTTGGCGGGGGAAAACGTAAGCTCCTCCGGCTCCATCTCCTGTTCTTTTAAAAGCCGCATGGTTTCCCCCATCAGCCAATTGCTTACCTTTTTGGGCTTCCCGCAAAGCTTGGCGGCAGCTTCAAACAAGTCTGCCAGATGCTTCGAGCCAGTAATAATTTCCGTATCGTAATCCGGCAGGCCATATTCCTTCCGGTATCTTGCCATTTTCTCCGTCCGCAGTTCCGGCTGCCGTGCTTTTACTTCATTTATCCATGCATCGCTGATAACCAGAGGAGGCAGGTCCGGCTCCGGGAAATACCGGTAATCCTGGGCGTCCTCCTTGCTGCGCATGGCATAGGAAAATTCCCTGGCATCGTCCCACCTTCTGGTTTCCTGGACCACTTTTTTCCCTTCCTCCAGCAAGTCAGCCTGACGGTTCTTCTCATGCTCAATTGCCCTTGCGATGGCCTTAAAGGAATTTAAATTTTTCATCTCCGTCCGGGTTCCCAACTGCCCTGTGCCGGCTTCCCGCACGGAAAGGTTTACGTCTGCCCGCATGGAGCCTTCGTTTAATTTACAGTCGGATGCCCCAAGGTACTGGATAATCATGCGGAGCTTTTCCAAATAGGCAATCACTTCTTCGGCAGAGCGCATATCCGGCTCGGAAACAATCTCAATCAGCGGCACCCCAGAGCGGTTATAATCCACAAGGGAGCAGTCCCCCCATTCGTCATGGATTAATTTCCCGGCGTCCTCCTCCATATGGATTTCATGGATGCCTATGGTCTTTTTCCCGCCGGATGTTTCGATTTCCACGCCCCCATCCCTGCAAATAGGCTGGTATAGCTGGGAAATCTGGTAGTTCTGTGGATTGTCCGGGTAAAAATAGTTTTTCCGGTCAAATTTGCACCTCCGGGTAATGGAACAGCCTGTGGCAAGCCCTACCGCCATGGCGTACTCCACTACCTGCTTGTTGAGCACTGGGAGGGAACCGGGCATCCCGGTACAGACCGGGCAGGTATGGGTATTGGGCGCGCCCCCAAAAGCGGTGGAGCAGCCGCAGAAAATCTTTGTTTTGGTGGCCAGCTCCACATGGACTTCCAGACCTATAACAACTTCGTATTCCTTACTCATGCGCCTACCTCCCATTCCTTTTGTAAACCTTCCGTCCCTTTTTGCCCCTGTTTCCCCTTCCATCCAGAAGAATACTCTGCCACTGGGCTTAAGCCCCACTCCCTTGACTGCTCATAGGCATAAGCCGCCCGCAGCATCTTTTTTTCCTGAAAGCAGTCCCCAATTAGCTGCAGGCCAATGGGCAGCCCTTTCTTATCCAGCCCACAGGGCAGCGTCATGGCTGGCAGGCCTGCAAGGTTTACAGCTACCGTATAGATGTCCCCCAGATACATTTTCAAAGGGTCGCTTAAGCTCTTGCCAATTTCCGGTGCGGTAGTGGGGGCGGCAGGGCCCAGGAGCAGGTCGTATTTTTCAAAAGCGCGGTGGAAGGACTCTTTGATTAATGCTTTGGTACGCAGCGCTTTCAGGTAATAAGCATCATAATAACCGGAACTTAATACAAAAGAGCCCAGCATAATCCGCCGCTTCACTTCCGGGCCAAACCCCTCGGAACGGGATTTCCTGTACATTTGGTGGAGCCCTTCGCAGCCGCTGGCACGGTACCCATATTTTACCCCGTCAAACCTGGCCAGGTTGGAGCTTGCTTCCGCGCAGGCTACCACATAGTAAGCAGGAATGGCATATTCCACAAGGCTTAACTCAAATTCTTCCACAACTGCGCCTTTCCCTTCCAGTACTTTTGCCGCCGCAAGGACGGCGTCCCGGACTTCCCCGTCAAGCCCTTCCCCCAGATAATCTGTTGGGATCCCAATTTTCATCCCTTTCACATCATCCAGCAAGGCGGAGGTAAAATCCGTATCTGCCCGGTGCAGGGAGGTAGAATCCTTTTTATCATAAGAAGCTATGATTTCCAAAATCGCTGCGCAGTCTGACACATCCTTTGCTACCGGCCCGATTTGGTCCAGGGAGGATCCATAGGCAACCAGCCCATACCGGGACACCGTGCCATACGTTGGCTTTAACCCTGTAACGCCGCAAAATGAACTGGGCTGGCGGATGGAGCCCCCGGTATCCGATCCAAGGGCATAAAAACATTCCTGTGCCGCTACTGCCGCGCAGCTTCCGCCAGAGGAGCCGCCCGGGACGCGGGATACATCCCATGGGTTTCTGGTAATGCCAAAAGCGGATGTTTCTGTGGTGCTGCCCATGGCAAATTCATCCATATTTGTCTTGCCAAGGATCACTGCCCCTGCGTTTTGCAGGCTGCGGACAGCCTCGGCGGTATAGGACGGCACAAAATTCCCAAGGATTTTGGAGCTGCATGTGGTGCGTAAGCCCTCTGTGCAGAGGTTATCCTTGATGGCGGCCGGCACCCCGGCCAAAGGGCCGGCCAGTTCCCCGGCATCGATTTTTTTCTGCACTTCTGCCGCCTGCTGCAATGCCCCTGCTTCATCTACTGTCACAAAGCTTCCCAAGGCTGGCTCTGCTTGATGGATTTGTTCCAGCGCAGCCTTTGCTGCTTCGGTTACACTGATTTCCCTTTGTTTTATTTTCACCGCAAGCTGCCGTGCGGTCAGTTTCCTGATTTCTTTCATTGGCATGGATGTTTCCTTTCTTTGTATACCAGATTCAGTTCCTATGAATGATGTGCGGCTCCCAAATTGTGGGAACCGGCAGCCCCTTATGCCACCGTCTTTGGGACCTGGTAGCTCCCGTTCCTGGCTTCCGGGGCATTTTTCAGCATATTTTCATGGTCGTCCCCGTTCGTTACCACATCTTCCCGGAATACGTTGCTGACTGGAAATATATGGGACATGGGTTCTGCCCCTGCCGTATCCAGCTCATTCAGCTTGTCAATATAGTTTAACATTTCTTCCATGTCTTTTTTTGCGCGTTCCTTTTCTTCCGGGGACAATTCCAGCTTTGCCAAAATCCCTACATATTCCATCGTTTCATCGGTAATTATGTTTTTGCCGGATCCCTGCCCTTTTTTTTCTAATTCTTCCAATCCCTGTCCCTCCTGAACCCTAAGTTGTAGTGCCGTTTTTATTGTCAGCCTTGTTTAATCCCGGACTTTGATATGCACTTCCCGCAACTGCTGTTCTGTCACCTTCCCCGGCGCCCCGCACATCAAATCCTGCGCGTTGCCGTTCATGGGGTAGGCGATGACCTCCCGGATGTTTTCCTCCCCCCGCAGCAGCATCAGCATCCGGTCTATCCCCGGCGCCATGCCTGCGTGGGGCGGCGCGCCAAACTGGAATGCCTGGTAAAGCGCCCCGAATTTCTCCCGCAAGGTTTCTTCGTCATACCCTGCGATTTCAAATGCTTTTACCATCACCTGCAAATCATGGTTGCGGACTGCGCCGGAGGAAAGTTCCACCCCATTGCACACAATGTCGTACTGGTAAGCTAAAACCTCCAGCGGCTCTTTGGCTGCAAGGGCTTCCAACCCTCCCTGGGGCATGGAAAATGGGTTATGGGTAAACCCGATTTCCTTTGTCTGGGCGTCCCTGCAAAACATAGGGAAATCATTGACATAACAAAACCGGAAGGCATTTTCCTCCAGCAAGCCTAGCTGCTCCCCTAATTCCGTACGTATCATCCCTGCAAAATAAGCTGCCCGTTCCTCCTGGTCCGCCATAAAGAAAACCGTATCGCCGGGCCTTAACCCTGCAAGGCGCCGGAATTCCTCTTTCAGCCCCTCTGGGATGAACTTGTCAATGGGGCCTTTATAGCTGCCATCCTCCATGGTTTCCAGATAGCCCAAGCCCCCCATGCCAATGCCAGTGGCAAATTTCAGCAGCTTCCCGTGGAAACTTTTGGACATTTCCGCATGGACGCGGATTGCCCGGACGGTTTTCCCAAGGAATGGCTGGAAGGTGCATTTCTGGAAAAATTCTGTCAAATCTATAATCCGGAGGGGGTTCCGCAAATCCGGCTTATCTGTGCCAAACTGGAGCATTGCCTGCCGGTAGCTGAATACAGGGAACGGGGCTTTCGTAATGCTGCTGCCCTCTGGCGCAAAAGCTTCGAATACGGCGGAAAGCACCTCCTCCCCCACCTGGAACACATCTTCCTGCGTGGCAAAACTCATTTCAAAATCAAGCTGGTAAAATTCCCCTGGGGACCGGTCCGCCCTTGCATCCTCGTCCCGGAAACAGGGGGCAATCTGGAAATACCTGTCAAACCCGGACACCATCAGAAGCTGTTTGTACTGCTGGGGCGCTTGGGGCAGGGCGTAAAATTTCCCTTTATACTTTCTGGAAGGCACAATGTAATCCCTTGCCCCTTCCGGGGAGGATGCGCAAAGAATCGGGGTCTGGATTTCCAAAAATCCCAGTTCCGCCATTTTTTCCCGCAGGAAAGCAATTACTTTAGAGCGGAATACAATGTTGTCTTTTACTTTCTGGTTCCGTAAATCCAGATAACGGTATTTCAGCCGGACATCCTCCCGCACCTCCTTACTTGTCATCACTTCAAAGGGGAGCGGGGCATAGACATCCCCTAAAACCTGAATTTCTTTCGCCGCCAGTTCTATGGTGCCCGTTGGGATTTTCGGGTTATATGTGTCCTCGCCGCGCTTTTCAACCATGCCTTGGATGGATACTGCCTGTTCCTTGCGGATTCCCTCCAAAAGCTTCCCATCCCGGACCACTACCTGCAGCACGGCATACATGTCCCGCAAATCCAGAAAGGAAACACCGCCATGGTCCCGGATGTTTTCCACCCACCCAGCAGCCCGAACCGTCCTGCCAATATCTGCTTCCCCTATTTGGCCTAAAGTGATATCCCTGTAACTTCTGCTCATAATTCCCACTCCTTTTCCAGTACCGGGAACAGCCCGGATTTTTCAATCAAATATCTGCGCATCCCTATTTTTATTCCTTTAGAATAAAAAAACCCCGGGATACATAATGTATCCCGGGGCGAATCTTTCCTAAGAAAGTCCGCGGTACCACCCGCATTGAGAACCTTCCCTGCTTCTTGCAGGATGGCAGATTCTCCACTTACCGGGGCTTAAGGCGTCGCTTATCTCCAGCCCAAAAGTCCCCTGTGCTTAACGCGCACTACGTACCGGCCTACTCGCATGATGCGGTGTCCCCGCCCATGGGCTGTTCAGCCAGTCTGCTCCAGAGTGTTCCCTGTGTTCCCTCCTCCCAATGGCGCTCTCAGCCGGTGACGCCATATTTCTGTCGGTCTCTGGAAACCAGATTCTCCTTCATCGCTTTTCTCAATTGCTATTTTTTGCTATGGGTAATCTTAGCATAGATTATCTTGTTTGGCAAGGGGGAATTTTAAATACCTCTTTCCAATGCGCAAGAAAGGTTTCTGGAAAGCCCCTCTATGGTGGAGGAGAAAAAAATGCCATGCCTGTTTATTTTTTCCTGGGACATGGCAAGGTTCCTTGGGTTTGTACGGAAAGCTTCCTCGTTCTTTTGCAGCCTGCCAACATCAATCCCGGCGCCCGAAAATACTTCCTGGAACGTATGGTAAGTATCTTTTTGATTGGGGGAGCCGAAATTATAAACGCCGCCTGGAAGGCGGAATGTTTTTTCAAGGTTCTTAACAACTTCTGCAATATCCGTGATGCCGCGCCTGTCATGCACTGGGAAGGAAATCCCGCCTTCGTCCCTGATTTGCGGCAGCAGGGTACGGAATAAGTCCCCATGTTCCCCCGGTTTCCTTACTTTGGCGTCATACATCCATGAAAGCCGCAAAAGCACACAGTCTGGGTTGGCTTCCAGGCACTCCTGTTCCGCTTTTAATTTCTCCCTGCCATACACGTTGGCAGGGCAAAGTTCTTCTTCCTCACGGTGGCTATGGGCAGGGCAAAGCCCTTCCTCCCCATAGTGGGCTCTGGCAGGGCCAGCCCCAAAATACACCTGGTCTGAACTGCAAAGGATGCACGCAGCGCTTATTCCCTTTGCGGCTTTTGCAATATTAATGCTGCCTGTTACGTTAATATCCCATGATTTTTCCGGCTCCCGCTCACACTGCCCCACGTCTGAAATGGCGGCGCAGTGGATAATAATATCCGGCTGGAACCTGCCTGCCACCTGGACTGCGGCCTTTGCATCCGTAATATCCAGCTCACCATGGGCTGGCGCATATATCTCATAGTTCCCCCTGTAAAAATCAACTACACGGCTGCCTAAAAAGCCGGCTGCCCCAGTGATTAATATTTTTTCCATATCCTCCCTCCATGCTTACCCCATTGCCTTGCCGCCATGTTCCCAATGCCCCCGGATAAACCCTGCCCTTCCAAATCACTCTGTAAACAGGGGCGTGGAGTAATACCTGTCCCCGCTGTCCGGCAGTAAAGCCACTATGGTTTTCCCACTGTTTTCCGGCCGCTTTGCCAGTTCCATTGCGGCATGTAAGGCTGCGCCGGAGGAAATCCCTACAAGGATGCCTTCTGCTTTTGCAAGCTCTTTTGACGCTGCAAAAGCTTCTTCACTGCCCACTGGGAAAATTTCATCATAGATTTCCGTGTTCAGGATGGCTGGCACAAAACCCGCACCAATGCCCTGAATTTTGTGGGAGCCGCTTTTTCCCTCCGATAATACGGGGGATGCAGACGGCTCTACCGCCACAATTTCCACTTTGGGGTTTTGGGATTTTAAATATTCCCCTGTCCCGGTGATGGTCCCTCCTGTGCCTACCCCGGCTACGAAAATATCTACATCGCCGTCCGTGTCCGACCAAATTTCCGGCCCTGTGGTTTTTCTGTGGATTTCCGGGTTGGCCGGGTTTTCGAACTGCCCTGCAAGGAAACTGCCGGGGATTTCCTGCGCCAATTCCTCTGCTTTTGCAATGGCTCCTTTCATGCCGCCTGCCCCTTCCGTCAGCACCAGTTCCGCCCCATAGGCTTTCAGGATATTCCTGCGCTCCACGCTCATTGTTTCCGGCATGGTAAGGATCACCCGGTAGCCCTTGGCCGCTGCAATGGCGGCAAGCCCAATGCCCGTATTGCCGGAAGTGGGCTCTATGATAACGGAGCCTTCCTGAAGCAGCCCCTGTTCTTCCGCATGTTCAATCATGGATTTTGCAATGCGGTCTTTGACGCTGCCCGCAGGGTTCAAGTATTCTAATTTCACTAGTATTTTTGCCTGCAAGCCATGCTTTTTTTCTATGTTCACCACTTCCACAAGGGGCGTATTTCCAATTAAACCTAATGTTCCCTGATATATATTTGCCATGTTCTCTCCTCCTGATTCTGCTGGCCTGTTTGCTGCGCTGGCATTATCCTTAAAATTGGGGAGCCGCCTATTTTACAGCCCGGAAGGCCTCCTCCAGATCCTCTAAAATGTCATCAATATGCTCCGTCCCAATAGAAAGGCGGATTGTATTTTTGCAAATCCCCTGCTCTTTTAATTCGTCTTCATTCAGTTGGGAATGGGTGGTGGACGCCGGATGGATGGCAAGGGATTTCACGTCTGCCACATTTGCCAGCAGGGAAAATATTTCTAAATGATCAATAAAATCTTTCGCTGCCCTGTCGTCCCCTTTGATTTCAAATGTAAAAATGGAACCGCCGCCCCTGGGAAAATACTTCCGGTATAACCCCTGCTGCCTGGAATCCCCGGTAACGGAAGGATGGTGCACTTCCTCTACCTGTGGATGGCTGCTTAAATATTCCGCTACCTTACATGCATTTTCCACATGGCGCTCTACCCGCAGGGAAAGAGTTTCCAGCCCCTGCAAAAACAGAAATGCATGGAAAGGGGAAAGGGTTGCCCCTGTATCCCGCAGGAGGATGGCGCGGATTTTCGTGACAAACGCCGCAGGCCCTGCCGCTTTAGTAAAGCTTACCCCATGATAGCTGTCATTTGGCTCTGTCAGGGATGGGAATTTCCCAGACCCTTCCCAGTCGAAATTCCCGCTGTCCACAATCACGCCCCCAAGGGCAGTCCCATGGCCGCCGATGAATTTTGTAGCGGAATGCACCACGATGTCCGCGCCATATTCTATGGGGCGCACCAGATAGGGCGTCGCAAAGGTATTGTCCACCACCAGCGGAATCTTATGGGCATGGGCTACCTCTGCAATTGCTTCTATATCGCTGACTTCCGAACGGGGATTCCCCAAAGTTTCAATAAAAATAGCCTTTGTATTCCCTTGGACTGCCTGTGCAAAATTACTGGCGTCAGAAGGGTCTACAAAATCCGTGGAAATCCCGTATTCCGGCAATGTATGTGCCAGCAGGTTGTAGCTGCCCCCATAAATATTGTTTGCCGCCACAATGTGCTCCCCGCATTTTGCCAGATTCTGTATGGTGTAGGTAACCGCCGCTGCGCCAGAGGACACTGCCAGAGCCGCCGCTCCCCCTTCCAGCGCTGCAATCCGCCGCTCGAAAACATCCTGGGTAGGGTTGGTGAGCCTTCCATAAATATTCCCTGCATCCTGCAAGGAAAACCGGGCTGCTGCATGGTCGGAATTATGGAATACATAAGAGGATGTGGCATAGATGGGAACCGCCCTCGCATCTGTGGCCGGGTCTGGCTGTTCCTGCCCTACATGGAGCTGCAAGGTTTCAAATCTCAAGTTTCTGTCTGCATATGGTTTTTTGCTCATGGCTTTCTCCTTTTCCCTATTATCCTATCTGTTTACTAGGTTATTTATTTTTACCTACTATACCGCATTTTCCCATGCGTGTCAACTACTTTGCTGGCTGCTCATCATATTTATCCAAAAAATGGTGTTTTCTCCCATGTTCCTTGTAAGCAACTACCGTGCTCAGGTTCACATTTTCCACGCTGCGGAAAATGTTTGCTTCTACAAAAGGGTTGGTTTTTTTCAGTTCTGCAATTAAGCGCTTGGTTTCCAGACGCTTGGATGCTGTTTCCTGGTCTTTCCTTTGGGGGGCGCAGCCTTCACCAGAGCCTTTCCCACTGGCTGCCGGCTGCGGATGGATGGGAGAATTCCCCTGGGCGGCGCAGCTTTCCGTAAAGCGGCAGGCGCATTGGAGGAACCCAAGCCCATGGTAGTCCCGCCAACGCATAATGTCCTCCTCCCGGATATAATACATGGGGCGGATCAGTTCCATGCCGGGAAAATTCGTGCTGTGCAGCTTTGGCATCATCGTCTGTATCTGCCCGCCGTAAAGCATGCCCATCAGAATGGTTTCAATTACGTCGTCGTAATGGTGGCCCAATGCAATTTTATTGCAGCCCAGCTTCCCGGCCTGATGGTAGAGATGCCCCCTGCGCATCCGGGCACAGAGATAACAGGGGGATTTTTCTATGCCATACACTGCTTCGAAAATATCCGTTTCAAATATGGTAACAGGAATCCCCATGTTTGCCGCATTATCCTCAATCCTTTTCCGGTTTTCCTCCAGATAGCCCGGGTCCATCACCAAAAATTCCAGCCCAAAAGACACCTTCCTATGCTTCTGCAGTTCCTGGAACAGCTTTGCCATCAGCATGGAATCCTTCCCGCCGGAAATGCAGACGGCAATCTTGTCCCCTTCCCGTACCAGCCCATAGTCACGGACTGCTTTTGCAAAGCGGGAGAACAGTTCCTTGTGGAATTTTTTCTGGATGCTTTTTTCAATTAGCATGGCCTTTTCTTTATTTTCCATTATCATCAGCACCTCATAAAAATTTTTATTCCACCATTATATGCTTTTCCCCCGGGAATGGCAAGAGGGCCGCTGCATCCGGTTCCCCTGAATACAGCAGCCCTTTCCATTAATTTTCCTGATAATTATAGACCTTTAAGGTAATTGTCCCATCTTCATTCCGTGTAAATGTTTCAACAAACATCCCTTCCTGCTCTGTTTCCCCTTTTATGGCCTGCTTCACTTTTGACATGCCAACCTGGTTTTCTTCAAAAAGGCTTTCTGCCAAGATTGTGTTAGAGGATTCCACCCCATGTTCCTCTATCTGGTACGTATAGCTGATATAGCCCTTTTTGTCCACATGCAGCGTCTGCGTCAGGTCTTCCAGCAGCGCTGCATGCTGCCTGAAATCTTCTTCCTCCCAGTCTGTAAAATCTGGAACCTCCCTATAGAATGTTTCTGTGCTTTCATCAGAGGCTGACTGCAGGGCAGGTTCTTCTTCATTTCCGTTTTCCTCTGTGATACCGGAACCCGTCCCGTCTGCTGCATCCCCTGTGCCGTCCAGTTCTGCTTCCAACTGCCTGATATAAGCATCTGCTTTCTCTTTATCCGCCTTGCTTTCATCCAATGGCAGGCAAAACAGCGCGTTCACCCCATCATAAGCTTCATTTCTGGTGATTTCCCCTGTGGCAGCGTCAAACTGGTAAGCCCCATTGTCATAAAACACGCCGCTATTTACAGCAAGGTAAAGGGTTCTGTCCGCAAATACCTCTACATTGTCTGTTTCCGTAATCCGGTACTGAATGCCGTCCTGCACAAATTCGGAATACCCGCCGCTCATTGTCACTGCGTTGAAAAAGCTGGGGTTCTGGCCTTCCACCAACGGGGAAACGAAAAATGGGTCCTGCCCATAGCTTTCTTCGCTGGTATCTGGCCTTGGGGAACCATCTGTATTTTCAATTGCAGTCACCACATAGGTGCGGTCCCTGCGGATTTCCCCTGTATGTTCCGACGTCAGGTATTTGCTTAAATTTTCCCCGGAAACCACCCCTAAAAGCGTGATTTTATATGGCCCGTATTCCTGGGATTCGTTGATGGAAATAGCGTCCTCCCCCTGAAATGCCGCCGCAAGCCCCATGTCCTGGACTTCTTCCGCAACCTTATCCGGCGTCAGATATTTCCATGCTGCCACGGCAGTCAGGGAACCTATGGATAACACTGCGGCTGCCATCAATGCGGCCGCTGGAATTCTTTTCTTATATGTTTTGCCCATGCTTTCTCTCTCCTTTGCCTTTTTTAAAATACTCTGGTTCAGCCAGTAACCTGGCTCTTCTTTTGGAGAAAGGGCTTGCTGCAATAATTGTTCCAGATTTCTGTCATCTTTCATTAAACACAACCTCCAATTCCTTTTTTAACAGTTTCCTTGCTTTATACAGCCTGCTTTTCACCGTCCCCTGCGGCAGCTTCAAAATTTTTCCAATCTGCTCTGTGGAAAATTGCTGGGAATAGTAAAGGAACACTGGGATGCGGTATTTTTCTTCCAGGCCCGCCACTGCATCCTGCACCTGGCGGCACAGCTCTTTCTGGAAAAAAATTTCTTCCGGGGAACTTTCTTTCCCGCAGCTTTCCCCGCTTACCAGCCCTTCTTCTAACCCTTCCATGCCGGCAATCCGGCTGCGCCAAGCGTATTTCCTTTTTTTATTCTTCCAGATGCGCAGCGCAATGGAAATCAGGTAGCTTCCGGGATTTTTTTCCCAATCCATCCTGCCCTTAAGTTCCACCGCTTTCAGGAAGGTGTCCTGGTAAAGCTCCTCTGCCTCCTGCCTGTTCTGGGTAAGCTGGCAGCAGAATGTATAAACATTTTTCCCATGTTCTTCAATGCATTGCAATAACTGGGTATCATTCATAGTATTCAACCTTTCAGACGTCTTTCTAAAGCTTCTTTGTGCCCTTCACTGATACATTGTAATAACTTTTCCTCCGGTTCATAGAATTTACTTTTTTGTGGAAATATTATATACTGGAAAAAAGAAAGGATGATGGAAATGCATACAATAAAAACTCCCGTTTTGGGAAAAAATGTGTTCCTTGCCGCAGGGGCAATTGTCCGGGGCGACGTTGCACTTGGGGACAATACAAGCGTCTGGTTCCATGCCGTTGTCCGGGCAGAAGCCGGCTCTGCAGTGATTGGGGAAGGCACCAATATCCAGGACGGCTGCGTGCTCCATGTAGACCATGGGGCAGATATCTCAATCGGCAGCCACGTTACCATTGGGCATGGGGCAATTATCCACGGCTGCACCATCCACAGCAATTCCCTGATTGGCATGGGGGCGATTATTATGAACCATGCCGTGATTGGGGAAAACTGCATAATCGGCGCCGGGGCTTTGGTGACACAGAACATGGTTATCCCGGATAATTCCCTTGTACTGGGCAATCCTGGGAAGGTTATCCGGCCTGTTACAGAGGAAGAAAAGGAAACAATCCAACAAAATGCCGCCTACTATATTGAGGAAGCGGCTGCCTACGTTAAGGCTGGGGTATAAGGCGGCGTGCCTTTCAAGCTATAAACGGCGGGATGCCGGACCCACGGAAGAATGGGCTGGGGCTGTCGCACTAAGCAAAACATATACAAGATATAGTATAGAAGAATGATTTATACCAACTATATCTTCTATCATTTTTCTTAATGCGACAGCCCCACCGCTGTTTTTAAGCACATAGCTAAGGCGTATCTGAAAATTGCTTTCTGCAAGATTCACGCTCTAGAGCGTGTTTGAAAAATAAAAATTGCACAAAACATATGTTATTACCCCAAATTCTATGATAGAATAAAGAAAAAGGGGTGTTTGTTATGACAAGGCGTTATGAGTTAACGGATCAGGAATGGGAACAAATTGCTTCCCTGCTCCCACCAGAAAAAACCAATAAACCTGGACGGCCTCCCAAGGATAACCGCTTAATGGTAAACGCCATGGTCTGGATAACCCGCAGTGGTGCCCCCTGGCGTGACCTCCCAGAACGTTATGGCCCCTGGAAGACCGTATACAGCCGGTTCCGTAAATGGATTGAGGACGGGATCCTGGATAACATCTTCCGGGTACTCTGCCTGGAGGCAGAGTTGGGGGAACTGTTCCTGGATGCCTCCACCGTCCAGGCCCACCAGCACAGTGCTGGTGCAAAAAAAGGGGGCCTCCAAACGGAATCGGGCACAGCAGGGGCGGACACAGCAGCAAAGTCCATGCAGCCGTAGATGCCTACGGTTATCCTGTATATGTCATGCTCAGCGAGGGGCAGCGCAATGACATCAATTTTGCCATTCCTGTACTGGAACATATCAATATAGAGGGCAGCAATGTCCTTGCCGGCCGCGGCTATGACAGCCAGAAACTGATAGACTATATATGACCACGGAGGGGAACCAACGGTTCCGTCCAGGAAAGGGGCGAAATTTGAACGCCGCTGCGACTGGTGGCTGTATAAGGGACGCCATCTCGTTGAAAAATACTTTCTCAGACTGAAAAGCTTCCGGCGGGTTGCCACACGCTATGACAAACTGGCGTTTACATTTATGGGCTTTGTGTGCCTTGCATCCATCCTCATTTGGTTAAAATGAACAAAGCAAAATGTTTTTCAAACACGCTCTAGAAGTGATCACGTTTTATTCTTTCCAGCAAGCCTTCACACCCTGCTACTACGTCTTCGTAAGTTTTTTCGAAATCCCCTGTGTACCATGGGTCGGCTACGTCCCTTGGATGGTCGGTGTAATCTAAAAGAAGGCTGATTTTATGCTCCTTGTCTTTCCCTACAATGCGGAGCATGTTTTTGTAGTTCCAGCTATCCATCCCTATGATGTAATCGTATTTCTGATAGTCGCTGCGCTCCATGCGGACGGCGTATTTCCCTGCTACGGAAATGCCTTCCTGGGCTAAGCGGTTCCTTGTGCCATGGTGGACGGGGTTACCGATTTCCTCCATGCTGGTGGCTGCGCTTGCAATGTAAAATTCATTGGCGATGCCTTGCTTTTGTACTATGTCTTTCATAACAAATTCGGCCATTGGGCTTCTGCAAATGTTGCCGTGGCAGACGAATAGTATTTTTATTATATCTTGCATAACTTTGAATAACTATGCAAAGCCTTGTATTTACTGGCTTTTCGAGCATTTTCCTTTCTTGCATATTTTTATAAAATCATGTATAACTCTGCATAAATTAGCATAGTTTGTTGCGAATTTGAAGTAAAATTGAAGTAAATTCAAAAATTTGTACTTCAAGGGATTTTTCCAGTCGGAAACCTCTTGGCAAACCGACAAACCTACATGGCATTCCTTCTTTTTGGTTTTGATTCAAGAATTTTGCTCATTTCCTTTTCGGCATCCTCATACTGCACATGGGTATATGTATTGAGTGTAACCCCTATATCACTATGTCCCATGATGTATTGCAGGGTTTTGGGATTCATTCCAGACTTTGCCATGTTGCTACAGAACGTGTGTCGGCAGACATGAGGGGTAACTTTTGGCATTTGCACTTTGTATATGCTGTTGTACTTCTTTCTGATGTGTTGAAAATAATGTTCCCAATGCAAGGCGACCATAGGCATTCCGTTCTTGTCAAGGTATAAAAAACCAGTTTTTCCGCTAATTATCGGTTCAACCTTTGGTTTCCGCCTGTTTTGAATGATTGTTTTGAAACACTCATACACTTCATCTGCCATCGGAATTTCCCTTGTGCCGCATGAGGTTTTCGTGTTCTCAATCACATACCGCATATCCCTTGTTCGCTGCAATTGGTGGTCTATGATAATCTTTCGGTTTTTCAAGTCAACATCCGATACCGTCAATCCAACAAACTCCGAAATCCTCATGCCTGTCTTAAAGAGGATGAAAATCCCCTCATAATATTTACAAAAATGCTTGTCGTTCTTTACAAACTCCAAAAACTGCCGTTCTTGTTTTCTTGTAATCGCCTCCCTTGTTACGCTGTCATTGACAACAACCGTGGCGAGTTGGAATTCAAATGGATTCTTCACAAGCAAATCATCATCAACTGCCATTTGAAAAGCTGGGCGGACAACCCCTCGGATGGAATGTATGGAGCTGTACCCTCTGCCGTCTTTCTGTAACTTAATCAACCATGCTTTAGCGTCTGACAACTTGACCTTGTCAATTCTCTTTGCCCCAAACTCTTCCTTTTTTATGATGTTGATAACAAAATTGTAATTTGCCTTCGTGTTGTGCCTTACGCCCGTCTTTTGGGATATGTACTTTTCGACAAGCTGTAGCACCTTCATATTCCCTCCGCATGGCACTATTCCGCTGTTCAAATCCGAAAATATCTGTTTTTCCTTTTCTCTAAGGCTTAAATCCGCACGCTTTCCACTCGGCGTTCGGTCGGACGGAAACAGCTTCCAACTATAAATAGATTTCCGATTGCCAAGCATGTCCGTATATTGGTAAGCATACCTCCCATCTGCTCTCTGTGTTTCCCCATCGTTCAATACACGACCTCTATTATCTTTTCTTCGTACCATAAGTAGCTCCTTTCCTATGAAAAGAGCGTTGCAAGCAGTAAAATTATACCACATGCAACGCCATTTTTCAACGATATGCAAAGATATAACAAATTATACAGAGTTATATAGCGTCAACACTTTCCAAATATTTCTCAAATAACCGGCGTTTAATCAGTGTTTTTGTTCCGTTTTTTAGAATAAAATCATAATTTCCCTCTTTAAGCCTACCCCTAAGAGTTGTTTCGCTTATTCCGCTATACGCCGCTGCTTCTTCAATCGTCAAGTTCAGCTTGTCCTTAATTGGTACTTCTTTCATTCTGTCTTGCCTCCTTCCAAAAGTTCAGGATTGTCAAAAATATTTCCAATAATCTCGCAATCTTTGCTTCTATTCAATAACGTACATTCTCTTTCCTTATTTTTTACACAATAAGTAATACCATTAAAGTACACCTTATAAATATTTAAGTCTGATTTATCAGGTTTTTCGTATCCGTAAACTTGATTAAAAAAATCTGTTTTTATGATATCCCCCTCAAAAATCTTCACTCTGTTCTTACCGGTCATTTGAGTATACTCGCAGATGGTTTCAGGGTCTACCTCATACTGCTCACACTCCACAACTTCAAGCGGATACGCATTTGAAAAACTTGAGTGTTGCTTTGATTTATTAACGATTATGTAATCAGCAACATCTTCCGCACATAAATCCCCTCCTGCTACTATCGTTGCCCCAAGGCTTATTTTGGGTAATTGCACATAAAATCCCTCAACCCACCATTCCTCTTTCGGCAGTTCCCTCCAATTCACACGCTTTGCCTTATAAAGATGTTCTCTGCTCATCCCTATTCACCCCTTTCAAAATTTCATCAATGCAAGCGTTGTAGCCGTCAACGTAGCTTTTAACACATTCAGTCTTGTTTCCAATGCAAACCTCTATTCCAACACTTGTTTTTTCTACCATTTCTTTCAATGGACACCAATCAGGTTTTCCATGACCGTCAATGTCTTTTCCATTTACCCCACAACAATCTGTTGCAACTTCAAGAAAACATGGACATTGATCGCAATTCTCCGGCGTATCAATCACTAAAATAGATTTACTCATTTCCTGCCTCCTTCAACAAATCCGCATTTTCATACACATTTCCTATAACTTCAATCTTTGAAAAATCATTTTCATATGCGAAATAAACCTTGTTGTCAGTAACACACCATATCATAAACGCAAGATGTTCCTCAAACCACTGCACCTGTCCAACTTTTCCGTCATCGCTTAAAACAATATCATCTTCGTAGATTTCCTTTCCATTCTTATCATTAACGCCTATGTACTGCCCGACTGTACTAGGGTCTACTTCATATTTTGTTGGTAAATCAGCACAAGCAGGGTAATACATATACTGTATTTGTCCTGTGTAAATCCAATGCCTTGAACCATGTTTGGCATAATACCCTTCAACCCACTCTCCATTATCAATTCGTTTTCCTCTAAATTTAATTTCCTGGCTCATTTCCCGCCTCCATTTACAAAAATCAGTTTATTTTCATTTCTCCAAAAATCACTACCCGGAAGATACATAATCTTCCCTATGCTTTCCGTTCGTTTTTCATAGCATTTCTCACAAACTCCCTTACCGTTCATAACCTTATCTTTTCCGCATATATAGCAAATCCCATACGCCACACGCTCCGAACGTTCAATATCTGCTTTCTTTGCGTTCCTCTTATTCCGTATCTTTGCAAGGCATTTCGCGCATTTTGTCTTTCCCGTAACCGCCTTTTCGTGCTTACAGTATGTGCAGATACCCATTTCTTTCAATCTATTGTATTTGCCCAAATCTCGTTTCTTTTGTTTCTCCGAATTTCTCTGTCTGTTCTTCCTGCTCTGCTCACTGTCCTTGTCGGCACATTCCAGGCACATAACCTTATTTGGTTCTGCCGGATTTTTGTGGCAGCGGACACAGATTTTCAAGTCCTTACACAAATTATAATCTTCTTTTTTGTACTTTGCGCAATCTGCACACAGAACACTTCCTTGCTCGGAAGATTTCTTTCCACATCTTGTGCATATTCCGTTTCTTCTGTAAAAATCATATCCCATATATTTTCTCGGCATAATCCTTTGGAGTAAAGCCAGCTTTAACCGTGCGCACGAAACCTCTTTACCTCCATTTTTAATATTATCTTCTTCTATCTATCCACAAATAAATACATATTCCAATACTTCCAATAATTGCAAGAACGCTCATAATCACTTTGATAAAAATAAGTATCTCGTTTACTGTCATACTTTCCTAGCCTCCATAACCGCCATTTTATCAACCTCAATATTATGCCTGTCTTTGTCATGACCTTTAACCCAAATAAACCGAATATCCGCAAACTTCTCTTTCTCCGCCATAAGTTCCTGCCACAACTCCACGTTCTTTTTAATCTGATAATTCCCATTCAGAGTTTCGACCACGTACTTACTATCCGAAAACACTTCAACTGGAATAGACTTGTCCGTTATGGCTCTCATGGCTTGCAGTACGGCAGTCATCTCCATAACATTGTTTGTCTTGCCCTTATCGCCGCCGGACTTCATTAACTCACGACTTCCGTAAATCAACTTGCAAGCCCAGCCGCAACCACTTTCTGGACTGCCGTTGTTTAGTGCTGAACCGTCTGTGTAGACTGTTATCTTATCCATGATTTTCCCTCTCTTTCTTATCTTTCATTTTCAAACATGGAGCCATTAAGACTTGATTGACTGGCAAACTGTAAAATTTACCATTTTTATCTCTACAAACTAATTCTCCATTTTCTTCGTTACTGCCCTTGCAAGCAGAACAAAAATTGTTATATCCCAATACATCACTCATTCCTCATATCCTCCAATCTTTCCTTATATCTCTCTGGCATTGGTACGCCGTCATGGTTCCTTTTCCTTCTTGCTTTTCTTATCAAGTGTATCTACAAGAGCAAGCGCTATCTCCTTTGCGAATATCTCGTTATTTTCCTTGTATTTCTTGTAAAATTCATTTGTAGAATAAATAACCTGCTCCCAGTATTCGTCATTGTCCTCTAGTTCCCAGAATTGTTGGCATAAAGCCCAGTATTCACGAAACATCTGCCATTCTTCCGAACCTTTTTCAAATCTCTTGCTTGCCACAAAATCCCTCCGGATTAAAATCATAACCAATAACTACATTTCTTACCGTTTTCCCATTTATCGTTCCAGACTTTTTCATAAGACCTTTTCCACGTAAATAGGCAAATGCCTCCTGCTTTCCGATGTGTCTAAATTGGTTGTTGATGCAATATTCAATATATTTTTTGTAAAAATAACTTCCGCTCAAATTATCCTCACTTTCTTTTAAATTTTTTTCAATAAATTTCCCAAGGATTTCATATTCATCATCATTTTTTCTTATATTAAGAAAACTTTCTGGAACATTTATGCCATTCTGTACAAGAAAATCATATTGAAATCTAGTCAATTCTTCTTTTGTTGCTCCGTTCTGTATCATCTGCTGCCTTAAATCTCGTGAAATTTTACTTATATATCTGGCTTTTGTTCCAGAAATATTTTTCTTGGTTTTGTAAATCTTTTTCTCTGTCATGCTATTTAGTTCCATATCATTGTCCATAAAAATCCCTCCAATCAGTCAAACGGCGTTTCTTCGTTTATAGAGGTAAACCCACCATCATTTTTATTCCATCCATAATCCACATATAAATCGTCGCCCTGTCCGTAAATCCGCTTTGATTTCTCATCATAGTCCAGTATGTATCCCTTCGTTTCCGTTTTGCCGAATAAGCGGTTTTTAGACACCTTGCAAAGCCTTTGAGATTGCTCTATTTCGTTGTTTTTTTCATAAGATATCGTAACCATGGCAAGATTGGAAATATCGCTTGAACCGCTTATTTCGTCATTCTCATTGGTGGAAAAATTATTCTTTCTCTTGTGTGCCACAAGCAGGATTAAGGCGTTGTGCCTTGTAGCCAGTCTTGCAAGTTTCTTTACAAATAATCCCTGCCTTTCATATTTATCACTTCCATATGCAACTTCCAAATCTATTGCGGTCATCAGATTGTCGAGCAAAATAACCTTAACCCCATATTGCATAATCACATTTTCCGTAACTGCCACAAGGCTTTCCTGCTCGTCATTCTCAATAATGGAGTTGTCATAAAGCCAAAACTTATCATCGTACCAGTCAGAAATTAAATTCCTGTTGGTTTCTGAAATATTGTAAGCGGAATCACCCCATCCGTTCTGGTACTCAAAAATATGTCTACTTCCGGCAATCTGAAAATCCATAATGTTCTTAAACTGAAAATCGACCAATTCGCCACTGTATGCAAAACATTTATATCCTTGCGATACTGCGCTTATCATTATCTGGCTGGCAAGAACAGATTTTCCCTCTCCGGTTTTCCCAGATATGAGTGTTACGCCCCCAAACGGCAATCCACCATATAAAAGCCTGTCAACCTGCCTTATTCCGGTCTGCAATTTTGGAAGTTTGAAAATATCCACATTTTTCACGCTTGACAATGGCTTGACCTGCTTCATTGGTATAATAACCGCATTTTCCACGCAAGCCCTGATCTGCTCTTTTCCATATTTCTTTAGTATCTCATTAGCGTCTTTACAATCCTTGTAATCTTCTTCTCGGACGTGCTTTACAGTTATCTTCAACCGCCTTGACAATTCATCAAGCAAGGTAATATGTCCTTTTTCAAAATCCCCGAACACAACAATTTCTTCAAACTGGTTTATCCAGTTCCAGCAATACGGAACCCAAGTAAAGCCTTTTGCGCCAGTTGGTACGCTGACTGCATTGGAAATTCCTGCCGTTGCAACAGATAGAGAATCTACTTGCCCCTCTGTAATCACAAGCCTTGAAAAATCCTTGCACTGCTTCATTCCAAACAAAATCGGTTTGCAGTTCGATTCGCACCACTCTTTGTTTTTATCCTTTTCCTTGTCATAATCGGTCTTTCGATATTTTACAAACTGTAAAATACCCTTCTCGTCATAAAACGGAAATACAAGGATATTAGGCTTTTCCGTCTGGACTGTTATTTCATATTCCTTTGCAACTTCTTCTGACATTCCTCGACTTTCCAAATACTGAATCGCCTCTGGCTTTGGCTCTATCGGCTTTTCCTGTTTTTTGAATTTCCTGTACTGCTTTTTAGGCTGATAATACTCGTCAACCTCATTCCCAAGGGAAAAATCAAAATCTTTCACAAGCGTTATCATATTCCCTTGCACTCCACAGCTTGCCCGGAAACACTTAAACCTCCCTGTTGTAAGGTTTATGGAAAAAGATTTTATGTTGTCCCTTGTCGGCTTCGGATTGCAGTACGGGCATATCTTAAAGAATAATTCCCCATTCCTTACATTCGTTTCAGCGTGAACATGACGGGCGAAATCGAAAGCGTCCTGCTCTTTAAATTCATATGGGCTATACATTGTCTAACCTCCGCACCTTATTTTTTTTTGGAGATTAAAGGTCAACCCATTCATCTCCTATCAATTCTTCATCTTCTACTTGCTCTGAATTTCCACCCCTCTCCACTTGTCTGCTTATGCTATTTCCCCCGTCATATTTCCCAGAACGGACTTTTTGATAATTCCCATCTTTCAAAAACCAGTTGAATGTTATCTTCCATTCAGTTACTTTCCCCTGAAGAAAATCGCTGATTTTTATTCTCTGTATCGTGCTTGTAACATCTTCAATTCCATACTCTTCCACTATGCTTTTAAGGTTTTGATACTGAACGCTTGATATTCCCATTTCTGGAATTGGTTCTATTCCAAATGACGAAAGTTCGTTCCATGCGTCTAAAATTGCTTTCAAACAGTCTGCATCTTCCGCTTTCTCTTGGTTTGTTTTTGGTTTGTTTCTTGGTTTGTTTTTGGTTTGCGGCAATGCAAAAAACTCCGTATTTACAATGAAAACTCTGGTTTGTTTTTGGTTTGTTTCTTGGTTTGTTTTTGGTTTGCAAATATCTTTATCAACCAGATAATCAATGAAATTTCTAACCTTTGTATTTCCCCATTTCCAACGCTCCATAAGCATTCTTTGAGTAACAAAAGCCTCTCCGTTTTCGTCGGCCATAGATAAAAAATCTGAAAGGGCGTAAAATTTATCCGGCGGCAGTTCCTCTATTAAATATGTAGGAATAGTTACAAATTCCCGCAATGCAATCAACTCCTATTCCCCGTATGGTCATAAAGCCCCAATTCTTCCAATGCGTCCATGATTGCGTCTTTGACGCATTCCGGCGTTTCGTTATAATCTTCAAGAACATTTTCATCAATCGGCGTAAATTTTCGGATATAAATCCATATAAAATCTGCCAGTCCGCTGACAGAATACCCTTTAACTTCTGCACTATCCCCTAACGGCTGAATTGTCCCGTCTTTGTGGTGCGCAAGATTATCTGCACCGATATAGATTTTCGTTCCTTTTTGACATTTTTCTTCTCGCCTAATACTCCCTCAAGTTCAATATCCTTTTGTGCGGTTAAAATCTGCCCTATTCTGTAAATTGTCTTATTTTTCATTTCAATCAACTCCTTTGCGGTTATGGGCAGTAGGGTTCAGGTAGTGGTTGCCACGCTATCACCGGATTATGTTCTGGGAAACTCCTAAATTTCTGCCTAGATGCTCCAACCATCATATTTACAAAATTACCATCAGTAGTATTAATTGCTACCGATACCGCTCCATTTTTCAAGCACACAAGAACTATTTCTGTATAAGATTCCGGCAACCTATCCTCAACCGAAATCCACCCACAGCCATAATACCTATCCGACCGCTCCATATTTGCCGCCGCCAGCTTTGCAGATAAGGCTTCTATGGTGTTGGCGGCTTGTTCTAATAATATTTTTAATGAATGTTCCTTATATACTGCCGCAATTCTCAATTCCTTTACCTGTTCGCTAATCATGCTCATTTCAAAACCCTCCTTAATGCTGATATTTGTCCTTTGGAAACACTTCTTCAATGTCAAGATAACCTCCGATAGTCTCGCTTAAATCAATGCAAACTCCATCTTCTTGCATATTTGCGTCAAATCCTCCATCATCAAACATTCCATTACCGAAAATATTCTTTAAGTCGGTCATAAAGTCATTAAGCCATAGATAGCTTACCCAAACGCAAAATTCTCCTGCGCTTATCCAACCAAATTCATCAACATATGGGAAACCGTTTTTATCTCCCTCCATAATCAATTTATAAAGTTCAAGACCATAATTTTTATCACTCATTCTCTCAACCCTTTCTCTCCAAATTTCCGCACCTATGCGTACCAATCAAATCAAAATCATCTCTACACCTGCACTTCTTCCGCCTGACATCTTCCTCCGATAGCCAAACTTGATGTAATCTACACCAATATGTAGGATTTTTACAGATTTTATTGTCAAGCCCCATGAATGGGTGTCTTTGGTCTGCTATTTGGTAGGTCATGGGGTATCACTCCAATCCAGCTTTTGACCGCAACCATTACAATAAAACACACCTCCATCAATCCTTGAAAAGCATACAGGACAACCAAGAAGTCTTGTGCCATCTGTAAAAATAGAACGATACACAGGTTTCTTCCCCCTTTGCTTTTCTCTTGCTTTACGACATTCATCGACTGTGCCGATTGCCCGGTACTGCTGGATTTCAGTTAATGCTTGCATGGCTGTCATTAACAATTCTGTAAAATAATTAAAACGCTCTGTATCAACTTCTTTCCCACTAGCATACCCGATTCTATCCAAAGAAAATCTTCCTAAAAATTCTCTTGCCTCATTCTCCGTCATTCCACTACCTCCTTATAAGGAACATGATATTTTGGCTTGTTTACCGCCTTGTCGTCAATAAATATATCTGCATGAATTTTTCTTGAATCTGTACCAAACCATTCAATCATTTCTGGCAGATTTTCATTCACAGCGTCAAATTCCAAGCCAAACTGTCTGTACCATTCAACCGCCTCATGTAACCGTTCGCCACATCTGCAAGTCCACAGAATGACTTTATTCCCCTGCTTCCGGCGTTTGATTAGATGGTTTATCAGTGCCATGTTTGGACTGCCTATACCGGGATATATGCTTTCGCAAAGCGTTCCGTCAAAATCACAGGCGTATATCGTATAATTCCTTCCTCTTTTTTCTTCTGAATTAAGCCAATCCAAAATATCATCTGTATATTCAAATCTTTTGCCAGATATTATCTTGTAATAGAAACTTTCGTTTATAAATTCCTCTCTTACACCCATAATTAATTCAACAAGTTCCTCATTGCTCATGTTTCTTATTTTGTCGCCGTTTGTCATTCCACAACCTCCAATCTCCTCAACACGCAGGTTTCGCATAATTCTTCCCCGTCCAAACGATATAACTTGTCCGCATATTCCTTGCATTCATCGCAGACGGGAATTGCAACCTTGTAATATCTGCAAGCCTCATATCTGCATGGAAAACCGCAATCTACGCATTGATTTTCATATCTAATCATCCGCAGCACCGCCAGACTTGACAATTTCAATAGCCTTATCAATTCCCTTGTCAAAATAAGCTGACTGTAAAGTACCCATTCCGATAAAATTTGTTTTTGCTTTCTCCAACTGTTCAACCGCCCTTTCCTTATATTCCTCAACCGCCCATTCTGCAAATTTTTCCATATTATCTGCAATGGAAAGCCATAAATCGTCTGTAACTTCCAAAACGCTTTTATTCTGTCTGTAAAGTTCTTCTCTCATTAACCTTGCATATTCCTTAGCGCCCATAACCGCACCTCATTTCTTATAATTTTCTTTGCCCTAAACCCCGCCACTAATTTGCAAAGTGGCTTTTATTTTATCTGCATACGGTGTAAGCATATCAATTATTGTTTTCCTCGATTCTCCGTTTCCACAGACAATCATGAAAGGAATGTCGTAAATATGTATCTTGTTATTTCCGTCAACCTTATCGCAGGTAGGCTCTCGCAATTCATTCATTGTTTTTCGTTCTTCTTCCGTCAAAATAATTTGACATCTTTTTTCAAACTGTTCTACTGTTAAATTCCCAAGCATAATCATTTCGCTCAACCTCCATAATTCTTTTCATCCAACAGCCGATTAAATTTTTCAAGCTGTTTCTCCGACACCTTATTTCCTTGCTTTTCAGGTTTGAGCCTTACGGTCAAGTGCTTTCTGGCAATATCCGAAAGCTGTTTCGCAAGGGTTTTCTTTCCGGCTTGTATGCCCTGTCTGTATGTCTTGGGCGGTTTATAATCGCCAGTTACTTTCTTGCCCGCCCCCTGACTTCCTGCGGTCACGTTGTACATTTGAAATCCTGCGTCAGCTAATTGCTTTATGCATTCAACCTCTTTTTCATCAAGTAAATTTTCTGCACAGGTTTCAAACCATAATTTCCACCCATGCGGATTATCTTCTTTGTAAAATCCATGCTTCTTGAGGCTCAACGCTATGTGGTCATACTCTGCAAGGTGTGAAGCGCATCTTTCGCATAATTTGACCGCCTGCCCACAATACGCTCTACGTATACCCGCTTCGTCTATTCTCCAAAACACATAGATACCGCTTGAATATGGAATGTCAGGGCAGACTTTTTTAATTCTGTTTTCTCGCTCCGCTTTCATAGCATAAATCTGTTTATAGTTTGGCTTGCTCACTGGTTATCACGCTCCCTCGGTTCAAAATAGCTTTCCCGCTTCTCCTTGCCTAAATTATTCTTACATTTCTCGAAAAGAGTTGTATACCTAAATTTGCACTTTCCTTTTGCAATGCAAGTTACACCCATGGATGAATTTGTTTCATTCCTTCTTTTTCCAAATATAATCATTCCGTATCGCTCTCCTTTTCTTTTGGTTTAATTTCACCCATATCATGCCTGCTGTAATTCCTGCAATTCGTAACCAATCTTACGCAATCGGTCAAATTCTCTGTGCAGCACTCTGGGAAATGAAATATATTGATACACGTTTGACATAATGGTTTCATTCTGCGACACTCCTTTTCAATTCCTTTGAAAATTCCTGTATCAGCGGTTCGCCCCATATGTCCGCAAGGCTGGATTTCATAAATATAGGAATATCATATTTTCTGCAATCCTCTACAATCTGTTCGATCCATTCTCTTTTGGGTACAGCCTTATTTTTTCGTCTGCCGGTTTCCGCTCCTACGATTATCCACTTAACAGGAGATGTTGCAATGTCTATTTCTTCAATGTTAATTCTTTCAAAAATAGGTTCTATGCTTAGAAAACAATTCTTAAACAACGGAAGTTTCAAAGTCCTGCAATTTAACTCTGATTGCCTTGTCGCCGTTGTTCCAAACCATGATTTAACTGACGTATGCCTTAAAAAATCTGATATGTTGTATCCCTAGCGTATCTATCTGTGTTCTTTGTCAAAAACAGATAATTATGCTGCGGTGCTTTCTCACAAGCCTTAAATACTTCCTCAATCCAACTATCCGGCACCCACGAACCAAACAAATCAGCCATTGAGCAGACAAAGATATTTCTACCTTTCTTCCATTTCTGCGGCTCATTCAATTTGTATCGGTACAATGTAGGCTTGAAAAAGAATGGGTATGCTGATTTGCCTATCTTACCTTTGTCATTTAGATATTTCAGCGGTTTTTCTATTTCCGCAATGTTACTTTCGCATATTTTCTCGTAGTCCAAATCAGTATCTTCTAATTCTGTGAAGCCGCCAAATCTATGTGCTATATTCCTTGCATAGCAGTATTCGCACCCATGCAAACATCCCGTAACCGGATTCCATGTTGAATCGCACCAGTCAATCTTTGTTTTGTTCATTCCACATCACGCTCCCTTATATCGCTCTCCAACATATCCGCCTTAATAAGTCGATATACAATATCTAACCAATCCCTCTGGTCGCCGTATCTGCAATTTGCATTTTTATGTATTCTTGGGTCGTCCTCTTTCCAATCATTAACCGCAAAGCATACATCGCTTACAAAAAGCATTTTTACACCCCTTGAAACGCAGAGGTAATAACACTCGTTATACCCATATGGTTTCCTGCATTTCTTGAAACCGAATTTTTCAAATTCTTTTGCGTTTACTTTTGGCCTTAACACTCCGCATCACACTCGCTTTCTAACCATTCCTTAAAACAATCCTTGCATCCAAACGGATTTCCATAAAAATCATCTTGTCTGCAATATTGCCCTCCAACTTTGCATGGTTCGTCAAATAATATCTTTCGCCCAAACCCACACGCTTCTGTTTTTGATACTTTATCCAAAAACTCCGCCAATTCCTCAACGCTCATTCCTTTGATTTTTTCCGCATTAGTCCTTGGCTCTACAAATTCACAATCCTTTAATGCGACTGTCAAAACCTCTGTTTCATCAATGCCGCATTGTATGACGTGTAGAACATCTATCATTTCTGCGCCTCGTATTTTATACTCGCTTTTTATCCCTCCGATTGGAACATTGTAATAAGCATTGCTTTGAATCCTGCCAACCACCTTAAAAATAAATTTTTCTCCATCTTCTGCCAACACATGAGGTATCTTTACATACTTTCCAAACATATCTCCATTCACTACGAACATCTCTTTACCGCCTTTCTCATTTCCGCACATTCTACACTCGTTACAGTTCTGTTCTACTCCTAATGTACAAGCCATAGTTAGTCCTCGCTTCCCTCTTGAATATATAATCTCGCATATTGCATATTTTTTTCTAACTCCGCAATAGTTTCATCAAACCTTTTAACTACTTTCCTTAATATTTCCTTTTCTTCCTCATCTATCGGAATACATATATCGTTTACTATGTTTAGATAAACCATTAATGCTTTTGTTCGTATCTGAACACCTTTTCTCATGGAATGCTCAAGGCGAAATCGAAAATACTTTTCTTTTATGCTGAATGGGCCATTTTTGAATAACCTTAATTTTCTGCGAAATTTCTCCATACTCAATCCTCACTTCCCTTCAAAATTTCCTGCACCGTCAGGATAAAATACTCTTTTCCTTTTTCTGCTCCCCATTCTTCCTTGCCCGTGCCGATTGACAGTGTACACTTTGCAATGAATGATGGAGAATTTTTGCTATAACCGTTGCGAAATTGTATTGTCTGAACATCATCTTTGGCACATTCCGAAAGTCCTATTTCAGAGCATTTAAGAAATGTTCCTCCACAAAAGATAACTCCAAACAGATTCATAAACCTTGTTTCATAATATGGTTTAATCTCCCGGTATTCCTCTTTCTTTTCTCCTGACAAAATCATGTCGAACCACTTCTTCTTAATTGGCAGGGTTAGCATTTTGGGTGCACTCCTTTGTCTCAAATTTACTTCTTATAAGAGGGCAGTTTTGCGGTTGCATTTCGCAATCACCTTTTCCTTTTGTTCCATGTTCGCAATCGTAGCAATATAAATCGCATAGCCAATCCGTTATCCAATCCCAAGAAAATTCTTCATCCCCGCTTTCGTTGCAAAATTTGTCAAGAATATTTTTACAGACAAGACACAGCTTTCTTACAAACATTTCTCCTTCATACTTTCCTGTTTCATAGGAGTATTTTTCTCCTTTTCGTATTGTCTGAATGCAAAATTCGCACACATGGTCTTTTCTTGCCTTTGGCTTTGATTGATTATAAAATTCCAACATTTAATCCCCTCCTATCATTTCATCTAACCAATCCACAAACTCGCTTTCACTCTCTAATACATCTTGCGGAATGCCATACTCTCTTTGCCACAACTCGCCGCCAAAATCCCACTCGTTATACAAATGCACTTTTCTTTCCTGTGGATTGACCGTAATCCAAAGCACTTCAATTTCGTTGTGGTTTATGGATTTTACATAACCACTCATTCCGTTTATTCCGTTACTTTTTTCGTATTTGAAACCTAAGTTAATCAGAAATGCGTATTGTAAGCCTAAATTCAGATTGTCTTTAAATATTCCCACTACCTCAAACATCCTTTCCTTTTCCGAAATAGTCAAAAACGCTTGCGTTTGCATAATTTTTCAGAATACACTCAACCATTTTCTTTATTTCGTGTTCTTTTTGTTCGACCATATCAGCAACAATACCGTCCAAGCCGCTAATTTTATCCAACTCTTTATTTATCCTCATAATGCTCGCTGTTGTTCTGCTCATTCCACCAACCTCCCATAAAATCAAATAAATTCATCTGCGCCAATTCCCTGTCAAGACGTTCTTTTGACAGCTTGTAATAGTATTCGTCAAGTTCAAATCCAACAAACTTATGATTAGTATTCCTGCAAGCTATAAGGCTACTTGCCGAACCGACATGAGTATCAAGTATAATATCTCCATCTTTGGCATACCGACTTAAAATCCATTCATATAGAGCAACTGGCTTCTGTGTTGGGTGTATACGAATTTCTTTATTCTTCATGTTTTCCTGAAGCATACCATGCCAACGATACTTAAATATTCGCACTGCCGTATCAAATGAAGTCCATGCTAATTCACCGTCTGCAAAATCTGTTTCTCCATTATCCTTATCCCAAACAATCCAACAATGGCTATCATATGGAATTTTACTGATAAAGTGGTTTGCGCCCCATATAATCTGATTTTCGATACACGAAATAACTCCTTAAAATATGTATCATCAGGCGGTTTCAAGTCATCTCCGCTAAAGGATTTATAGTCTTTTGCGGTTGCTAATTTCGTTCGTGTGTGGTTTTTATCTCCGCTTTCTCCTATTCCATAAGGAACATCAACAACCGCCAAATCAAAATACTTATCAGGAAACTTTTTCATTCCTATCATGCAGTCGCAATTCACATAAATGCTTTTTTGGTTGTTCTAGGTCAAATTCTGTTCCGCAAATGTTTATCATTCTTCTGATTGGAGCAAAGACGTCTTTACGCTGGCCAGCAAACCTCCATTACCTCCAATCCTTAAATTTTATTTTTCTTCCTTTTCTAATTCCTCAAACTTTTCTACTACGTATCTCCATTTACAATTTTTACTACACTTTCCGCACTTATAAGTCGATTTATCGTAACAGTTATAATTTCTTGGTTCTTCGCTAATTTGAGCACACAAGATGCCTAAAAGAATCAAAATCACAATCCAAAACATCTTCTCAACCTCACTTCCTCGTCAATTCCTCATAGCACTTTTGAAACCTTATGAAATCCTATAAATCAAATCTTTTTTGTAATATCAACAAGGTTTTCCATTCCTAAATCTTCTTTTAATGCTCTGAAAACAATCCTATCTCCAACTGGATAAAATCCAACTCCGCTTATTTCCTTTGTTTCTTTGTTGCAATATATATCCAATGCCCCAATGTTTGTTTTGTAATGGTATCTATTTTCTGAAAATCCGTACTCTTTCAGCTTTTCAATTTCTATTTCTTCTTTTAATTTAATCATAATTACCCTCCTGTCAATTAAATGGCAATTCCTCGTCAATTCCGTCTGGTATGTTCATAAAGCCATCGCCAGAATCATTCATATATTCTTGAGAATTGTTCGGACTTGCGCTCATCTGATTATTGCTATATCCATTGTTCTGCTGGCTTGCATTCTTGCTCTCTGCAAACTCGGAGCTTTCCACAACGCAGTCATTCGTATAGACTTTCTGACCGTCACGATTTGTATAACTTCCCGACTGCCATCTTCCCTCAATCAAAATCTTAATGCCCTTATGCAGATACTTCTCCGCAAACTCGCCATTCTTCCCAAATGCGATACAGTTAATAAAATCTGCATTCGCCTCGCCGTCCCGCTTGAATTTTCGGTCAACCGCCAGCGTGTACCTTGCTATTGCCATTGGTTTTTCGCCTTGTGAATATCTTACTTCTGGGTCTTTTGTCAACCTCCCCATCAGGATAATTTTATTCATTGTCTTTTCCCTCACTTTCTTCTAAAATCTCCACTCTTTCATATCCGCCCCAACCATGTTCTGCACCACATCTTTTTACGCACAAGAAATCATCACATACATGTTCACACCTGCTACAGTCTGGTTCTTCATCATCTGCTGTGTATATAACTTCTCTAGCCATTCTCTCAACCTCCTTCCCCTAAAACGGCAACTCATTTGCAAACCTGTAATTCTGCACCACCGACACGAAATCGGCTTTGCTGTCGGATAGGAATTGGGCGATTTCCTGCGGTGTTGGTTCATGGTCTAATTCCTTTTCCTTGAAACTCTCTGAATATGGAATTGGATACTTTCCCTCTCCAATCGTCTTTGTTGCCCTCATTACCCAAAATTCTTCAAGTACCTTATTTTCCTCATGTTTTACGGTCACATTATGTAACATCGATTTTTCCTCGCTTTCCTTTTCTGATTTCTTCACCCAAAAATCTAATTCTTTGCTATCCACCTGTATCAGCATTCCGTTTCCGTAATAAAACACAGCTTCTTTGGTTCTATCTCCAAATCTGATACTCACTTTTGTTTCTCCTGAAAATGGAATTAAATCTGCAATATCATCTAATACCGCAATCCATAAATCAGACGGATACATCCCCTCTAAATGCCACTTTGCTGTTGTGGTTTGCTTTGTTGCGCTTATGTATATAATCACCCTCTGCTCGCTCACTTCTTCCCCTCCATTTCTGCCAGCTTATCCTCGGCTTCTTGACGTGTGAGGAAAACGGTTTTGCCGAAATCATCCTTATCAAAATCAAATTGTGTTTCCACATCTCCATTTCCATCAAATAGCAGGCATTTATATAAAATTGCATTTGATTCCATAATAGAAATTTCATCAACCTTTACTGGAAGTACTGTAAAATAATATTCATTATCCGCATAATACACCGTATCGCCCACCGCGCAAGGCAGTTTCAGCAGTTTCCCTTGTTCCTCTAAATCCTCGTATTTCTTTAATTCTTTGTTCTCCATACGTTCTATAAAGCAAAACGAACTGATAATCGCTAATTCATCACCATTTAATCCATTTTCACTATCCAGTTTTCGGAGAATATTAACTGCCTTGTTTCGTATAAGGTCATTTGAATACTTTGTCAATCTCTCCATTCTTCCTATCCTCCATTTCCTTTAATGCCTTTTTAGCAGCTTCTTTCGACAGAAAAACGCTTTTACCAATTTCCGAAATTTGGCAAGAACTTTTTGCTGTTGCTTCCAAAATGTAATGAGATTTCTTTTCACAATCAGAACAAAATCCCCTAAAACACATTCCCATCTTATTGTCTTTGTTTTCACCGCAACAATATTCGATAGAATAAATTGGCGTTTCTATATTTATTGGAAGTTTCAAAACATTCCTGCATTCATCCATTTCATCATACCGCTTAACCACTTCGTGCGCCTTTTGCAACAATCCCCGACAGGTTAAAACTGATTTCGTTTCGTAACAAGTGCAATCCGCACAACCATTTCCTTCAAAACAATGCCTTAATTCCTCTGATAATTTCTTTTCTGCCATAGATTCTCCTTTCCTAAAATACAGGTTCATACTTGACAGGAACTCTATGTGTTGTGTATTCTACTTTCCCACACTTTTTACAAGTCCTGCTCCACCTCTTATGTTCTACATCACGATAACCCTCTGGTTCTCCCCATACATCACTGCCTTGTGTAACCATTCTGTATCCGTATGGCTCTTTCTTTATTTCTGGTTCATATTTGACCTCTCCCCATTCGTGGCAACATCTATTCTGTTCTGCTCTTAAAGCAGATAATTTTCTTTCATATTCAATTCTTAATTGCTCTTCTGTCATATCTTTCCTCTCTTTCTCAAAATGGATATTTTGCAATCCTGACGATATGTGGGCGGTTAATTTGATTTATTAGTTTTCTTTTCCCTTAACCGCCTTATCCTCTCACACTCCAACATATCCCTTTTCAGCCTTCCATCTGTTACCATATAAACTTTTCCGTCCTCCAAATACCGATTAGGAATAATCGTTGTCATTCCAGGCAATTCCTGTTCTTCCAACTTCTTTTTATTGTTTTCACTGCACATGATAACCGTACTCATTTTGTCAATCATATTTTTCAAATCCTCTAAAGGATTACAGTTTAATTCTTTTGGTTTGCGATATTCCACGCCAAGACATTTCATAATCTCTCTGTCTATTGTTTCGCTGACGGTTTTATGTATTTCCTCCATAATTTCTTTTTCACTCAAAACAGACACCACCTTTCAAAATCCCATAAGCCTTATTCAGCATATCCATGTCAAAATATCCGAAGTGACATTCCTCAACCGGAATATTCAGCTTAACCGCCAAATCCGCATACGCTTTCTTCCTTGTAATTCGCCTTTTCGCTTGTGTTTTCTCATTCTTCCACTGTTGGTCAAATAACTCATGGCACTCCATTTTCATTTCACGCATTTCAGCATTTCCAAGTATGCCTAACGCCTCTTTCGGTCGTGGCTTGTGTGTTCCGACATAAGCACCGCAGCTTGTGCAGTAATAACATTTGCCACTGCCGTATTCCCTGCCATAGATTTTAGAATTGCTTATGTAGACCACCGCGCCGCCACATAGATTGCATTTTGTAGGGTATAAATCTATCAAAACGAACACCTACTTTCTTTCGATTCAACTTCTAATTTCCCCATTGCTCAGCCATGGCCCTTGCAATGCCAGGAAATGTTTTTGCCCTAGTCTTGGGATCTCTTTCTTTTCTTCCCTGAAATTTCCTGTAATTCCCATGAGAGTCTTTGCAACCCCCATTTACATATGGCTCATGGTGTTCCAGTATCTCCGTAGGCTCTAACTTTGGCAGTCCTTTCAACCATAAGCAAGTGCGTTTGCTGTATGGATGCCCGAACTGGTAAGGCTGCACTGCCTGGGTATATGGCGGCAATTCTATCAGTTTCATGGGAGTTGGGTTCTCAATAGCAATCTTTTCGCAGTTTGCGTTCATAATCTGCATAAAAAACACTTTTGCTTCCATCGCCTTTTGATAACGCTCTTGGACAATTTCGCCTTTCACTCTCATTCTGACTGCTCCTGCATTTGTCATGTATGTACAAGGTGGAAAAGCAATAATCATATCCCATTTACCATCAATGCAATGAACTGAACCGTCCGCTGTCTGAAATTCACAGTTTCCATTCAAAAGCGGCAGCACATCATTCTGTATATGCCATTCCGGATGCCCGCCGCTGCATGGCTCGATATCGCAGGAATAGGCTTCATTCCCTAATTTTCGAAACTCTATACAAACCCTTTGGCTTTCCTCACAGGCTACTAAAACCTTCAAACTCTCACTTCCTTTCAAAATGGTGTTAAACTCAATTCTGTTTCCAATCCCGCCACTGCACAGACGCATTTAACGCCCTCTCCAACAACTTTTTGAACCTCTGCTAAACATTCCTCCACTATTGTTGTTTCCGTTCCCATATGACACAACACCACTGTTCTAAGGGCATTTGTTTTGTTGGCGGCTATAAATGACTTGCACGTTTCAAGGCTTGCGTGTCCTCGGATTTTGTGTTCATAGTTCACTAAATCCCTTGAAACTAACTCCTGCTGATAGTTGCACTCAATTAAAACGTGGTTGACTTGCAATGACTTAAAGTTAAATCTGCAATATTCATAGTCTGTCAGGTACAATGTTTTCTGCCCGTCTGCTTTTATGTAAAATCCGAAATTTGCAACTCTATTATGCGGAAGCGGAAAACATTGAACCGAAAAACCTTCAAATTTCATGCGGTCTGTTAAATTTCTCTCGCTAAACGGTTTCCAAACCTTAATTCCCATATTCTCAAAGTCCTTAACCGCCTTTGCGTGGTCGCCGTGTCCGTGGCTCACTACCGCCCCGACAACATCAGATACATTAAAGTCAATTCCTTTCAGTATTTCTTTCCTTGCTAAACCCAAATCTAAGAGAAGTATCTTTCCATCATTGTCGTATAGGGCGTAGCAATTTCCGCTACTTCCAGTGCCGATACATCTAATGAACATCTAAATCACCTCCCCACTGTTCGGGTGTCTTTCCTCTGCTTGCGTTCCCGGTCAGTTCAACATAAACCGTCTGACCGACTTTGAAATCTTTTATGTTCATTCCTTTTCAATCCTTTCTATCTGCCTGTCAAGTTTCTGCTGAATAATAATTGAAGTATCAGCATTTAGCAGATATTCCAACTGCCATAGCATGATACTTAATCATTCTTTCATTGGTATTTTTCTACTTCTTTATCTAAAATGCTTTCAAATTCTTCTCTCGTTATCAGACCTCTTTGCATTTTCGCATACATCTTTTTATAAAATTTCTGCCATTCATCGTATTTTTCTTTCTTTATTTTCCTTCTGTTTTTAACTTTCTTTGTTAATGCTTTTTCTACGCTCCAACCAAGAACATCAATTCTATTTTCTATTACACTTCTATCTATCCCTGTTATTTCAGACCATTCCATTGATGTATGACTTTCCCCACGAAAATCAATAATTCTGCTACTTCTTCTATTGTTTGCTTGCATTTTGTCCGTAGCCCATCTGCAATTATCGGGAGAATAACCCTTGTCATTGTCTATACGGTCAATGCTCAATCCATTCTTATACCCGTTCAATAAAGACCAATCATAAAAATTTTCAAAACCATGTTCTCCCAACCATTCAGGGCAGATTGTTATTCCACGTCCTCCATAATCTGTGTATCTATCGCTGTTTTTGTTATAGCACCTTGTTTTCATTCCAGACCATATTCCATATAGCCTTGTTTTGGTAAAGCCATGTGTTCTTCGTGCGTTTCCTTGCAGCTCTTTTGTTTTGCAACCGCAAGATTTTATGCGTTTCTCTCTAAAATCTCTGCTTTTAACAATTTTTGTGTTACCACACAAACAATCGCATTTCCACAACGCCTGCCCATCTGGAGAAGTTCCTACTCGTTCTATCGCTTTAAGACTTCCAGACCATTTTCCTTCTAAATCAATCGCTTTCCCCATGTTGCTACCTCCCCTCAATCACCCATGTAATGAGTGCCCCAAAAAGTCTTGATTGTGCGTTCTTTGTTGTCCTCGCCTTTTCCGATTACCCAATAGGCAATATCATCAAGAAATGCCTCAATAGTGTAAATAATCGTGATTATCTTTGCTCTCATAGTGTTTCCTCCTTATAATTACGCCCATTATGGGCGTATACTTTATCTTGATTATAGCGTACAATATGGGCGTAGTCAAGATAAATTTTCGGAGGTACTAATATGTTTAACAAAAGACTTCGGGAAGTCCGTATGCAGAAAGGACTAACTCAACAAAAAATGGCTGATTACTTAAATATTGGACTTCGTTCGTACCAAAAGTATGAGCAAGGGGAACGCTCCCCCTCTTTGGACTGCCTTGTTTCCATAGCAGATATTTTTGATGTATCGCTTGACTATCTGCTCTGTCGTGACGAATTTATACAATCTCACGCAACTTCCGCTGATGAATGTTAAATAAATCTTCAAGGCTATCCCAAATTTCAAAATCGCCTGTCCGTTCTCCCACCTCTATCTTCTGATAGTATCTCAATCCTATTCCTAAATGGTCTGCTACCGCTTGCTGTGTCAGACCTTTTTCTTTTCTTGCGTTTTTTAATGTTTCTCTCATTTCGCTAAACTCTCCTTTCCTTCGTCAGTTCTACCATTTCCTCAATGCACTGGCGGCTCTGCGCGTCATAGCCATAGGTCTTTGCGATTTTCTGAATTTTCTGCTTTGTTTCTTCGGTCACGTCATCAACCCTTTCCATAAAATGTTTCCCTCATATTCACAGGTTTTCTAACCCCATGCCATAATTCCTTATGCTTCAACGCTCCGTTCGGTTCAGAACAGATAAAACATCTACATATCGCCGGGCGGACACTGTAAATCGTGCATTTCTCCGTTTTCTTATCTGTATTGAGAAACGGGCAGGTCATATCAAGAATTGGGTTTGCAAGTGGTATTGTATGTTTGCACTCTTTGATGTGATGTTTCTTTATGTACCGCCGGATAACCTCAATTTCCTTGTCTGTCATTGGCAGAATATTTGAACAGCAGTTGCCGCAACCCGTACATTTCCCGTTTTCTGTCATGTTGTAAACGCCATGCTCCATGTCCTTCTGGGCTTGTTCTAATGTGGATATGTTCATTTCATACCTCCACTTCATCATCAGCAGGAAATACAAATACAAATTCAGGTTGCGTTGCTCCAACTCCCGTATATTTACATTCCTCCGCATACTGATAAGCATTGTTCAGCATTTCAAGCGCTTTCTTCGCCTTTTCTTCTGAACTATATTCACCCATGATTACCCTTTTCGCATCTAAAGAATTGGAATGAGCATTTACGCAAAACACATTCTTATCAACTGTTGACTTGAAAATTTTATATGATACGCTCAGTGCAACTAATTCATAGGGCATATCAACCACTTTGTTCCATGATAAAATCCTCATATCGGTTAAGCCTCCTTAATATCTTGAAATTTCAATTTCTTCTTTGCACAAGGAATCCACATCTTTTTGCAAATCATCAACTGCCTTCCTCAAGACATCTTTTGCTTCACTGATTGCCCCCATTAAGGTATCGCTTTTTAAACTCATTTGGCTTATCTGTAATGTAGAACACGATAAAAACCAGCCCTCCAAATGAATTATTTTATGGACGAAAACCTTCAAATTTCCAATTCTGCCCTCAAAGATTGTTCCACTTTCTACGGGTTTTCCGTATTTTGCATTACTCTTAAATTTCATTCCTTAATCCCTCCTATTTCACATCATCAATACTGAACACAATCCCTCTGCAATAAGGCTCTCCGCCCTCATAAATCATAAAAGTTTCGTGTGGTATCTCGGTTTCGTAAGACCAGCAGATAGGTTTCCCATTCTCCACGTTTTCACACCATAAAGCCGTTATGCAGTTACTATAATTGTCAAATGCGGAACGGTCTGTTTCGTCCTGGCAAACCTCTGCTTTATTGAAATAAACCTTGCCACTGTCAAAACAACCTCCCTCGTCTTGAATTGCGCCCTCAAATTCCATAAGGTCATCAGAGTAACCGTAGACAATGACAAATCCGTTTCCTTTCGCTGTTTCAATTTCTTCTTTGGTAAACTGCGGATAACCGTATTCTTTTCCGCTGATTGACTTTGCAAATTCTTTTATGTCCACGCGACAAACCCTCCTTATTCAAATTTCATTTTCTTCAACTTCTCAATCTTCTTTTCGAGTGACGCAATCTTTTTAAGGCGCATTTCCTCTGCTTTTTCAATAGCTGATTTCTTGTCCTTGTGCCAGTCTGTTCCGTGGTAATATGTTGGAAAATGGTTATTGCTTTCTATTACCATTCCGTCCCCACAATCCTCTACTTCTTTTTCAAGTATCCCTTTTGTAAGCGCATACTTTGTAATCCATGCTTTCATAAAATCCCTCCTAACCCTCCAAATAATAAACATTCTCCAAATTCACAATCGCAAAGCGGTTTTTCTCTTTAATCAGCTTGCTTTCCTCGGAAGCAACGTTGCACTCAAAATCTTTAAATGCCGATTTCTTATAAGAATATCCCCTGATTTTCCCGTCAACTGGAATAAAAATATTCGAGTTATAAACGCAAGGACAATTAAGCTGACAAGCGTATTTGATTGCGTCTGTCTGACATTCCACTGTGCCGCCACTGATAACAAAAGTATTGAATTTCCCCTTGCTATCCTCCAAGATAATCAGCCACTTTCCCGATATCTCGTCATGGTGTATGCCGTAGTTCACAATGTCCGAATCGTAGTCAATGACCGTATTCATGCCATTTATATTCACAATAATCTTCCCCGTATAGTAGTTGACAACACAGTAATTATCGCCGCTGACCGCAAAATACGCTGTGTTGCTGACCTTACAGATGTTCTTTATACCGTTGCCGCTCGGCATGATTTCAAGCTGTGTCAGTGTGTTCTTTGTGGAAATGTAATAAATCTTGTTTCTGCATACTTCGATTGCAGACTTGTATTTCTTGTTAATCTGATAATCCTTGCTATTGTGGAATGTAAAGCAGTCTGGCAACTCCAAAACCGCCATTCCGTCTTTTGTGTAATGGTATCTTGCCATATCGAAAAATGCCGTTGTCTGGTTTCCGTTATGGACAAATCCCTCATTGTCAAGATATGTATACCTATCAAATACCGCCTTAATCTTCGTTCCGTCATAGATTTCATATAGTTTCAATCCACCGACACTTCCTTGTGACACAGGCTTTTTATTCACCCGTGCGCCGCTGTCACAGTAAGGGCAGGAAGAAAACTTGCTATAGTAATATTCCTTATCCTTTTTGCACTGTGTAAGGTTTGCAAGCATATCTTCCATGTTTCCCGATAATGTCCGAACGCCACCCTCAAATACCGACTTAAATTCAGATACAAGGTCGGGTGAAAAGCCTTTCCATTCCTTTGTAAGACGTGGCAGTTTCACATTCTGCCTGTCTATAACCGATATTCCCTTTGAAATCCTATCCAGAATCGGCATATCCGGCTCAACCGTGCCGCCGAATGGGTGTACCCTTGTAAGCGACTTCCACGCAAGTACCATAAAGGCGTAATTGTCGGTATCGGCGTTGAAATTATCTGCTTGCAGTTTCGGGTCTTTGAACAAATCCATTGCAACAGTGCATCTGTCGTCGCCAACCGCCCAACTGTCGCAGTCAATCAGATAAATATTTCCGGCAGTATCAAATAAAATATTCTGGTCGTTCAAATCGCCGACATAGATATTCTGCTTGTGGATTTCTTCTAGTACCGATTTAACCTTGACAAGTAATCCTAAAATTTCCTTTGTTGTAATATTGTTGGCGGTCACAAATTTTCGGTTTGATAACCGCTTAAATTCCTCTCCTCTGACCTTTTCCATGCAGTAGCCGATAAATCTACCACGCATATCTAAAACTGTGTCTATGGGCGTTATAACCGCTTTAGGCAGACTTGTTTTCATCAGTGCATTTACTTTTCTTTCTTTTTCCACTATGTCAATATGCGTCTTGAACGTCTTTATGATTTTTCCGTTGTATTCGTATATGTAACCCTCGCCGCCCTCTGTTAATGGTGTTCGGGTTTTAGTGTCAAATTTTATTGGCATGAGCGTCACTCGCTTTCATTTTCTTTTAATTTCATTCGCTTTAATTCACCTATGCAGTCTGCAAGAAACAAGCACAACCTATCAATATTTCCATTGAAATCTTTTACTCGTCTTGGAGTTTTCTTTAATTCGTAATCGCCGCCACCAACGCTGTAATTTGTTGTGTTTGGCAGCTTCAAATATCCACACAATTCAGCCTGTAAACGAACTTCTCTTGGAGAATCTTCATCATAAAGTTTGCATATGCGTCCATATTCTCTGTGCTTCTGAATATAGTCGTTCTGTCTTGCAAGGTCTGGATATTGTTGTCTTAATTCCACAATGTAATCAATGCGTTTTTTGATTTTCTCCACCGCTTCTTCTATTGATTCTTTCCAGTGCCAGCGGTGGATATCTTCTTGCTCAAAACCATCTGAAAGTTTAAAACGATAACTAATAGAGCCTGATTCTTTGTACCTTTCAAAATTTATATCAATTCCGAAAACTTCATAGCCGGATTCTGAAAGTAGGTTATTTAATGCTTCAAGAACTTCTTTTTCTCGTTCTGCTTTTCTCTGCTTTATTTCTTCGTAGTCTGCATTTTTAATATCTCCGTATGTCATGCCGCACCCCCCCCTCAAAACACAATCGTCACATCATCTTTGAAAATCTTATGATTGCGATTGATAAACAGCTTTGTTTTCAGTTCATTGCCCGATTTCAGGCAGTTTATAAATTCCTGTTTCAGTTCTTCGTCAGCCTGCAAGATGTACCGCAGACCGTCACTTGCTATGCCGACTTTTTTATATTTGCTTGTCGGATATGATTTCTGGGAGAATGAAACTCCGTCCTTGTAATGGCTCAAATATTCTCCGTCAATATAGTTATAGATGTAATACTTTGGAAACTCTCCGTCTGACAATTCTTCAAATGTGACATTTCCCTCGTTATCCTCCAAAATGATGTAACCATCTCCGCAATAATGCACGATAAAATCATCTGCTGTTGTCATAAGTTCAAGTATGGTAAAACCGAGATAGTCCTTTAATGTTTTTGGGGAATCTCCAAACAGATTCAACATTTTTACAAATGCCTTTTCCCTTGTCATGTGGCAGTTTCCAACTAGATAACAGTACAATTTTGCCCCTACTTCTGAATGTTTTCCTTGTGAACACCCATCGCAAACGATAGGACAATACGCTTCTGGATAACCATAATCCTGACAGTTCATTCCGGTTTCCAAATGCTCCATGCCGATTTTATTTATGAACATATTTACCCTCTTTTCTCGATTACAATTTTCTCCAAATATCCTTTTTGATTAGATAATCTTCCAATCTGAAACTCTGTGGAAATTTAGCGGCGGCATATTCGATAGCGCGAGCCATTAGCCTCCCTATGTTTTTATCATTCATGGTGCAGTTCGGCATTTGTATCTGATATACTCTGCCTTGTAATGTATAACACCTATAAAGTGCAATATCGTATTCATATTCCTTGTTTTCTCCAAAAGAATCCTGATGAGTAAAATGTTCTGTGTATAACAACTTTCTGAATAACACTGAATCTCTATAAATTTTCTTCATAACTTGCAATCCTTTCTTTTTTTTAGGGCGGCTTTTACACCGCCCACACATTTCATTAAATCTGGAAAAAGTCGTCGCCGTCATCGGAAAGCACTGATTTACTGCTCTCAATAACCGACTTTGACAAACAGTTAAACGCCTTGCGAAGTTCGCTTGCAGAACTCGCTACGTCAAGAATATTGCGGAAACCTAAATCTTTTGCCGTCTGTGTTGCCTGACCGCCGAAACTGATAAATGCTGTTGTGATTTCTTCACTGTTAAGGTTTTCGATACACTTCTTTGCGGTGCTGAAATTGCCGTTCATGGTATCTTCCCCGTCGCTAAAAATAGCAAATACAGCTTTTACTCTTGTCATTCCTTGCTCTTTTAAGAACTTACGGTATTCCATCAGCTTTTCCGTTCCCTGCTCGATTGTGTCATACAGTGCTGTCATGTTGAATACAGTGTATGAAGTATCAAATTCCGTTATCTTTTTATAGCCGCCAATCTTTACATCATCTGAAAAATCCGCCCTCGCAACAAGGATTTCATCTGCCTCTTTGCTGTCGGTCAACGCACCCTTGAACTCATTCAGGCAGTTTTTCATATCGCCGCCGTATCTGTTCATGGAATAGCTTTCATCAATCCCCAAAAAGATAAGGTTGATACTCTCGCTCTCCAAATCATCAATAGCGGTATTCTCTACTTCGATTTCGTCCAATCCGTCAATCTCAATTCCGTTTTCTTCAATATTTTTCATTTTCAAAATCCTCTCTTTCTTATAAAATACTGTCTGTACTGTTCACAAGGTTTACATGGTACTTGGTCTTGAACTCGTCAAATGCCTGTGCAGTTGCGCCCTCAAATCCCGGAATGATTGACATGCAATCGTCAAGGATATAGATTTTCTCCGTGACCTCTGGTCGGGTTTCGTAATGCTCCAGAATCTGCTTAATGCTTTCCATAACGCAATGAGATTTTGCCTCTCCGCCTATAACAACCTTATCAAACTTTTCAATCTTATTCAGGAAGTCAAGGTTAATATAGCCGTTGGTATCGTATTCTGGCTTGATAACGCCGTACATCTCGGACAGCGGGTCTTGCCCTTTGACAAGCCTCTGCACAACGCTCTTTTTCGCTACAGAATGGAAGTAAATCATGTTGGAGAACTGATTTTCCAATGCACAGCCGGTCGTACCCTGTATGCAGTGGTAAGACCAAACACAAAGCGTTTTCTTACCGTCTTTCTCCAAATGTTCCACATAGTCGCGGCTTGCCATAGGATTAATGACCGCCCGCCATTTTCCACTGTCAAGGTCTGCAAGTGTGATAGGCGTGTACGGTGCAGGATTGTTCCCGTTTTCGTCAATCCACCAGCACGGATGGAAAATCTGGTGCGGCGTGTGCGTGTCGATTGAAACTGCAATATTGCTGATTTTATCCATGTTGTTGTAGATAAACCTTGTCATGCGCTCCACATCTCCATGCGCCCCCGGTACGCCCAATGCGCCGTTGTCCATGAAATCCTGCTGAACGTCAATTCCGATAAACAGCACACGTTCCTTGTTCTGCTTTGACGGCGTAAGCTGTTCGTCATTCGCCTTTTTCAAAATTTCATTCAGCGAAATAGGGTTCTCCGCCTTTCCAATGGCGTTTACGTTTACGATTTCCTCATACTTTGTTTTCATTGATAAATCCTCCTTGAAATGTTTTATGTTAATTTACATTACTGCCTGTTTTATTTGCGGACTTCCCACGAAAGAAAGTCCGTTGTGTGGCTATTTTCTTTTCCGGCTTTTAATTTTGCTTATGGCAAAACTTACCGACCAGCCAATTACCCATCCAATAGCAAATCCCCCAATCAGAAAAACAATATTCCCAAAGTTCATACCATCAACCCTCCGCTTTCATAAAATCCGGCAACTCCTGTTCTCCCTCAACTTTGACAGGCTCTTTCTCTTTTGCCTGTGCCTTTGGAATGGTCGGCGGCTCTGGATTTTCTTCGATTGCCTCGAATGTTACGGAATTGGCGTTTTGCTCAATCTCCCTTGCAACGACCTCCTGTGTATCAAGCCGAATGTCCGAAACCTCGTGCATTTCTTCTTGCGCATACATTCCCTGAAATCTGTCCGGGAAAGCCTCTCTTAACGCTTGCACTACTGCAACTTTCCGTATCATAGTCCCTGGCTTTTTACTCCACTGGCTGTTTACAGTTCCATCTTTCTTTCTGCCGATGTATTCATCAAGCCCAACGCTGATATACTCTGGCGTTTCATGCCCTTTTATGAACACTTTCGCCCAACCGCCTACAAGCGTTTCTTTTGGCAAAACCATCGAACCCTCGCGCTCAATAATCTCTCCGCTTTCTGCAAGAACAACAACTCCTGCCTGCTTTCCGGCATAATCCGGCGCAGCGTTCGCTCGCTTTGTAAACACGTCTTTTCCAGTTACAATCGTTGCTGGGTCGTTACTTCCGTACTTAATCAGATATGCCTCTCTCAAAAACGGGTTAAGGTGCTGATATCTGCACAATGTCAAAAACATCATTACCTCTTGGTCTGTGACGTTTCCGCCGCCGCTGACAAGGTATCTTCTTACCGTAGGGAACGACAATTTAATCATTTCGCCGCTCGCCTCATACTCCACAAGACCAAATTCCTTTTCGATTGCCAACTGATTATTCTGTCCTGCTATCTCATTCTTTCCTGCCATAATTCATATCCTCCTTAAAATTAAAATAATGTTGGTCTTCCTGCCGCCGCTGTTACCGCACCTCTTGTAAGTTCAAACGCCTGCTGTTCTGTGAAACCGCTGCGGATAAAACTGTCATTGATAGCCTTAATCTCGTCTGCCATTTCATCATACTTTCTGTACTTTTCAAGTTTCTCGATGTCCGCTTTGAGTACATCAATTTCATCATTCTTCTGCTCGATTTCTTCAAGCAATTCATTCCTTGTTTTTACTGACATGGTTTATTCCTCGCTTTCTTTTATTTGATATATTTTTAATCTGCAAAAACTTCAATGCAAGACAATGGAACTCCAAGCTCTATAGCAAGTTTCTTCCTCGCCAAACACATACTCTTTTCTTCCACATAGTAGGTTTTCATTGTTACCGTACAGAATAATTTCCATTTCATATCCTCATTCTCCTTTCGCCCTCAACCCATGACATAAGGCGTATGGGCTAATCTCTCATTTTGATACCTTGCAAGTCAATAAATTCAAATCCGTCATACGCACGTTTTGGATAGAAAATTCCAACCCAAAAGCTACGTGAATAGGACTGATATTTAGCCAAATACTCATTCCATTCCTGCGCTTCATCTATATAGGACTTATTGACAATGCCAAATTCATCACGAATAGCCTCGGTCTGTGCCTTATAGACAAGCGCATTGTATCTCTGCTCATTGCTTGCCCTTAATCCGTCTGCCTGTGTTTGTGCAATAATAATGGAAATTAACATGCAAACAATGACCATACCGCTAATTACCGCAATTATTCCGTTTATCCAATAGATAGGCTCGTCATTTTGGTAAACAAAATCGACAAACCTTGTGTTCTTTTCTCTTTCGTAGTAATCATACTTGTTGCTAATTTTGTTTGTCGCTACAATAACCGCAATACATACAATCGTTAAAATTACAAAAATCCAAAATATCATTCCTCAATCCTCGCTTTCTTCATAAATCTGCAATGTTCCGTCTGCGTTGTAAAGTGGCGTAATACCAAATTTATAGCCAGTATTGCAGACAAAATATTTAACCTTCGTGTCGTTCGCATAGACTATTTTGTAATTATTGGTTGCGCTACTCCATGATGTAATTTCAGTAAAATACCCATTCCAGAAATCGTCACTTGCATTGCTTTCCGTCTGCCCCGTTTCCTCCTGATATGTAGTGCCACACCCAGCCAAGCAAACCGCCATCACAACCGCCAATGCCACGCTTAAAAGTCGTTTCTTCATGGTTGAACCTCCTTAATCTGGAACTTCAAATGTAAATCCCATTTCTTCGCTGATTAAAACTGCGCTTCCCATTTCAACAACAACTTTCTCATGTGGGTCACAATTCGCATTTACCCATTCAATAAGAGGTTGTACGGCTTTTTTAAATTCCTCCATATTAGGCATTTCTTTTCTGCGTTCAATGCACACTCTATCCATTCTCTATCCCTCCATTTCAATCTTCAATTCCTTATCATCTGACCGCTTAATGATAATCAACTGATTTTCAATGTTCGGCACTCTCCAATCATCTAGGCTCTCACAGTCATCAACGATAATCGGCAAGCATACGCCTTTTGCCTTTTGGAACGCCCTGCAAATGTCGATTTCTGCTAAAATCCTTGCGCCGTGGTTCAAATTTCTGTCGTAGCTTTCGCCGTCAACCATAATCTGGCAGACATCTTTCAAATCCCCATTTACCTGCGGTTCCGTCATTTTAACCTTTATGTATTCAAAATTACTATTCACGTCACTTTCAAGAAGTTCTGCTTTCTTTCGGTCAAACTGTTTTAACAAGTCAAGCTCCCTCTCGACATCTGCAATTTCTTGTGATGCGTTTCGCTGTTTAGTATTTAATTCCTCTACAACCTTATCAATGAGGTTGTTTTCTTCTGCCTTGTCTAACTGCTTTTGAACCTCGTAAATCTGTAATTGCAAATCGTCCAATTCATCTTTCAACTGCTCTCTGATTTCCTCCGCACTGTTGCCTTTGTTCATAGCAGCTTCTTTCTCGGCAATCTTCTTTTGAATTTCCTGCACTTCGGGGCGGTCGGAAATGTCTACGGACTGCGGAACTTCTTCAAGGCATTTCTCTAATCCTTTAATTGATTCCGCAAGATTGATTTCCTCGTCCTGTTTCTCTTTCAGCGCGGCTTTTAACTGTTCAATTTCTGCCTTATCCTTATCGATAGCCGCCTTTAATTCATTCCCTCTTTTGGTTAAAAAGATTAATTCTTCCTCTCTGTTCTTTCCAAAATCAGCTTTAATTTTGTCCTTTCTTTCTTCTGGGTATTCTTGTCCGCAATAGGAACAAATAAGGCTGTTTTCGTCAAATACACGCTCATTAGCCATTTTCCAACTTTCCCTTGTCGCATTGATAAGGACTGTATTTGTGTCTATGGATTTCTGTGCCGCTTCAATATCCTGCTTATTCAGCCGGATTTGGTGTCTTATCTCTTTTAACTGCCAATCAACAGAATTAATTTCTGCCCTTATTTCTCTGCGTTTCTTCTCTAAATCCTCATTCGCCTTTCTCTGCAAGTCGTTCAACTCAAATTTCAGTTCGATTACGCCGTCGCTTGCCTTTTGCTGTTCCTCGAATTCTTTTGAAACATCCTCCTGCCTTGCCTTGTTGTCCGCAATCTTCTTGTTTAAGGCTTTTTTCTGCGCTTCCAGTTCGGCAACGTCAATGTCAACTTTTTTTGATAATTCAAATTCAATCTGATGAATCAACTTTGTCAGCTTGTCGTTCAGACCGTCAACATGATTTGCACCGCGTCCTTTTCCGTTAATTTTCTCATTGCAGGCAGATTTTAAATCGGAAACAGAATTTGCTCTAAGTTTCCCACGAAGTTCCTCAAATTCTGGATTTTGGTCTATGATTTCATCTATCGTGTGGCTGAAAAACGTGGATTCAAGCAGTTTTCTTCTCCCTGCCGCGTCCTGCTTGAAAAATTCCTGTGCGCTCATGCAAACAGGGTCAGGAAGAATAGTCTGCACAAATTCGCCATAGGATTTCCTTGTGTTTTTCCGAACGCCGTCAATGAAATACTGCGTGTTGTCCTCTCCTGTGTACTCGCCCTGTCTGTTCTTCTTTTGGAAGCAGGTCTTTTTCAGTGTGTTTTCTGCGCCGTCAACCGATACTGTCATTTCCGCAATGGTTGTCAGCCCGTCAATGTCAATGCCGTTTTCGTCATGCGGGCGTATTCCGGTGATTTCCTTGCCGTTTTCGTCTTTGCAACCGAATATGTATCGAACAGCCCTACGAATAGTGGTTTTTCCACTTTTGTTGCGACCGGAAATTATTGTTTTGCGCCCCAAATCGAATTCTAAATCGCCACTTCCAAGCAATGCGCTGTACTTTCCAAAATTTTCAATGTGTAGATGTTCAATTTTAACTTTCATCTAATTCCCCTTTCTCAAATTCTTTTCCCAATTCATCTATTGCAGAAAACACTTTGCTTAGTTCCGAAAATTCCTGATACTTTCTTTTGTATGCGGAAAGTTCTTCCAACGCCCTTTTAAGCACTATTTTTCTTGTTTCTTCTTCCGACATTGCCCTTTCAATCGAGATGTAATCGCCTTTAATACCAAATCCCCTTTGCGGATTTATATTGACATACGCCCTCTGCTCCCTCGGTTGTTCAGAATCTTTTTTCACAACTACCTTGACAAGCTGGTTTATTACGTTCTTTGCTTCTAAAAGTCTGTACTTTTCCGCTGCTTCTGTGTCGTTCCATTCAAAACAATCGTGCATAACAGAATTTTCAGGTCTTGCAGAATCGAGCAGATTTTCCGCCGTTACTTTTCCATTTTCTTTTTCGATTCTCTCAAACTCTTTCCCGGCTTCATCTGCTTTTACAGGAAAATGCTGATAACGCCATTCATATTTATAAACCATGTAATTTCCTCGCTTTCTTTTAAATACCTCGGCTTTCCCAATCACGCCCTGCCTCTCCGAAACTATCCGCAACACGCCATGCCTGCCAAAACTGGCCATACCGCACCCAAACTTAACATACCGTACAGAACCTTGCCCCGCCGTACCTGCCACACCTTAACAATCCACGACATGCCGTGCCTCTTCCCGCCGGACATTACCACACCTGCCGCACCAATCCTGACCCAGACTTGCCTAAACCGAACTCGCCTCGCCGCTCCTCGCCTGCCTAACCCCAGCAGACCGCAACAAGCCTCAACGCACCATACATTACCCCGGCTTGCCTGCCATGCCATACCAAAACACGCCTATGCTTGCCTAAGAACAACGCACCTCGCCATGCCTGCCATACCAGAACTTTCCCCAACGCAACACGCCACTCCATAACCGACCGGAACTTACCTCGCCTGCCAAATCAATCCAGTTCGTTTTGCGTGGCAACATGGAACATTCCGAAACTTCCATCTTTTGACGGTCTCCACTCGCCAATGCCACAGGAAAATCCGCCGATATTGAATAAATTTATAATCTGCTCCAAAGACATTGCTCTTTCATTGTAACGTATTGTCAGAATGGTACTCCAATTCTTAAACTCGCCACGATAGCGAATATCCGCCGTTCCCATGCCAATCCTTACCATATCCTCACGCATTTCCGGCGTTCCATTGATTTCTGCCATTTCCCCAACAATCTGAAACGCCCCTCTTGCAGTCGTCTTTTTACTCAACACACCAGACTGATAGCCGCCGTCCACTGCCGCCGCTTTAAATGCAACTACCGGGAATCCGTATTTTGCTTTCAAAACATCTTCCATTGTCGGATTTTTAGGCTTTTCAGACAGCCAGTACATCGAATCGCAGAAGTCCTTAAACGGGTCTTTTGCTTCTTTCCCTTTTGTCGCCTTCTTCATCTGCTTGTCCAACATTTCTTTCTTCGCTTTCTCGCTCCACGCATGGACGATCAAAGGCGAATCCCCTATGATTTTCAGCGTGAATGTTTTCAACTCCAACTTTGGTATCATAATTTCCGCATCTTCATTCTGTTTAGCCATTCTAATTTCCCTCTCTTTCCTCAAATTCCTCACAGCAATCATCATAATCTGTAGACAATCCGTAACCCTCGCTGTTTTCGTTGTCGCACATAAATTCATCTTGCGCCATGGGTTTGTGATGTTTGCAGTTTCCGCAACAGTTTATTTCTGCCATTGTTGATCTCCTATAATCCCGATAAAAACGCTAATGTGTTAATTATTCCGCACATAAGCCACAAGACAGCACATGCCACATATAACTTTCTTGATTTCCCCTCATTGTTTTTTGCAATCAGCACATACATAACAACAAGAAAATAATCTATAATTGCCAATGTGAGTTTCATTCTAATTTCCCTCTCTTTCCTTTATGCTTTCCCAATGCTCCTTAATCGCCTGTGCAAGATACATAGGTGCTTCGGCGCGTATATTCGTAAATGCTATCTTTGTGGCGTTATATGCTACGTCTGACGGCTCTCCTGCCTCGGTGCATTTATTCCAGTTTGGAAATGCAATAAACCATCCGTTGATGTGATGCCCGTAGATGATAAGGAAGTTGAAACCATTCCAGTCTACGGAAAATTCGTGGGTTTGGGTTACTTCGTAGGTGGATTTGATTTTATAGTCCATTCTGTTCCCTCCATTTCTTGTGGATTGATTTTCTGATTCTTGAAACTTGCGCTTGGGAAATTCCACATATCTTCGCAATTTCCGTTTGTGTTTTTCCGCCCATGCTTAAAGAAATGATTTTCTTTTCTCTATCACTAAGAGTTGAGGACATCTGTTTTATTTGCATATCCGCAATAACTTCATCCTCAAAACGCTTGCTGTCTGCAATCATTTCTGTAAAACTAACAGATCCCCTATTCCCTAAATCGCATGGTTCGTCAAGAGAAAACGTTGGAATAATACGCTTCTTTCCAAGCGAATGTGATATTTCTCCTCGTATAACCCAAACTGCATAAGTATTAAATTTTACGCCTTTTCTTTCGTCAAACCCATTTATTGCCTTGCAAAGACCAACAATCCCTGTCGCATATAAATCTTCATCAAACACATTTTGATTTAGGGATTTTAAGGAAAACATAACAAGCCCGACATTATTCAAAACAACCTGCTCTTTGGCATAGTCAGAATGTTCCTCTAGCCATAATTTCATTGCGGTTTCTCGGTCGAGTTTTGGTTTTGGCAGGTTCATGTCTGCACCACATTTAATTCATCGAGAAACATCCTTAACTCCTGCCGGATAATCTTTCTGATCTCTAATGCAGTTATAGAAGTTTCTGTTTCCTGATTTGATGTTTCTTCAACACGCTCTTTCTTCTCAGACTCTCCACAATCTTGCTTAATCCTTATATAAAGCATTTTGAGCGAACTGGAATTTTCGCAATTATCCATGCCTATATAATGATTAACAATTTCTGGATTCCCGCCGTAGCTTCTTACGCGCTCAAATGCGTGTCGTATTGCCCTTTCTGCTCTTGATGGTGTTGTGCTGTTCTTCTTTGCAATCGCCGGATATAATTCTTTTGTAATACCGATATTCGTTCCTCTTTCGTCAAAAATCTGTATTGCGTCCGCAATGTAAGTAAATCCTTTAATCCCTGCCGGAACTCTCATTGCAAGCAATGTATCTTCAATCTTTGCTCTGTTCATTCGTTGATTCCTCCACATCATCAAACCATAAATCCATGTACTCTTCTTCTGTCATACCCAAATCTTCGCTATACATAATCACTCCTCCGTTTCTTCAACCACTGTCAGCTTGCTTATGCTGACCTCATATGCCGTCCGTGTCTCATACACGCCATCCTCAATCTGCTTCTGATATTCCCTGCTCTGGATTCTGCCGTCAATCTGCAACCTCGTGCCAACTTCCAAACAACTTGCATATACCGCATTTCTCCCCCATGCAATACATGGTATGTAGTCTGATTTACCGTATTGGCGGTTAATCGCAAGAAGAATGTCTGTAATTTCCCTGCCGAGTGGTGTTTCTCTGTATTTGGGTTCTTTGCAGATGTAGCCGTCAAGGAAAATACGGTTTTCATCATTTCCGCTACCCGGTTCTTCGTGTTCGAATTCGATTTCCTCAAATTCTCTCACAAAAACCGAAAGTTCAAGATGCCTTCTCCCGTTTTCATGTTTGTTATAAGATCGGAACTGACCTGATACTTCAACAAACCGACCTTCCCATTCCGCTTTCACATCAATAAGCCGTTCCGATACCATAATCGGGATAATGTCTTTTACTGTGCTTTCCCTCTCACTTGCAAGCATGGTGATATAAAACCCCTCACCGTAAAATTCATGGCTGAACTCAAAATTGCTTACAAGTTCGCCACTTAATGTTGCTTTGTTGCTTTCCTGTTCTCTGTTCATTCGTTTTCTCCTTTAATCTGTGATTTCTTCATACCATGCTTCTATATGTTCATATAAAAACGGTTCAACGTATTCCTTGTTGATGTAGTCCTCTTTTTCTTCTTCCGACATTCCTTCGAGTTCAGAATCATCAATTTCAACTTTGCCTTCGTAATCCGCACCTGCAAACCCTGTGCTTATGTTCAATTTTACTTTCATCTTGACAAATCTCCTTTCTCACCTTAAAATAGGCATAGTAATAGCCTTATCCGTCTATTTATCCCCACTTGGATTTGCGGTCTGTGTGGGGATTTCTTCTTGTCTTTCTATTGCGCTAATATTTACAAAACCTTTGACTTTCCCGTCTCTAAGAATTGTGATTTTCTTTTGCTTTTCATATTTATCAATACATTGCTGCACTGTCACTTTTTCCAAATTCATCTTTTCCCTCCTTTCTTTGGGATTGCGTATCGGCCAATTCTTCTCGTTTTGTCAAACGTTTTGTGAATAATTTTCAGATAAAACTTTGTCTGTTCAATTAACATCCAGTTATCAGGGTTTAACCCATGTGCCGATACCGCAACCTTTTGTTCTCTGGTTAGCTTCTTGGGCCGTTTCATCGTATCCGCCTTTCTTTTTGTGATTCAAATAAATTCCATATCCAATAAACGCTCCAACCTCAAAAACCACTGTCACAATCACTCCGCACCAAAATTCTGGTATATACACATTCCTCACCTACTTTCCATGTTTTCTTTCCAATTTTTCCGAAAGTTCCATTATATTTCTTGCATAATCGCTTACCTGTCCTGAATTATATTTTCTTACTGCTATTCCCTCTCCCTCGTTATATGCCATAAGTACAAGTTCTACTTCTCCGTATTTTTTAAACAGTTCATATAACAAGTCGTACCCTACAAGGATATTTGAATACCCGTCTGTCAAGTCGATTACTCCAAGATTCTCCATTCTTTCCGACTGCCACTTTGGATTCACCTGCATATACCCAACATCTCCACATTCGCTTACTATCGTTCTTCTGTTACTACTTTCGTAGAATATCTGCGCCTGTATCAACTCTGGGCATATTGGGTAAATTTCAGATATTTCCTCTGAAATCCTTATGACTTCTTCGTTTTCTGTCTGCTCTATGTATTCGTACCCATTTCTGGCTGATGCGCTTTCCCCAACAAATAAAAGTGAAAAGCACATTGATAAAAGCAAACACGCAACTAATTTTTTCTTCAATTTTTATCACTTCCCCTTCTTCTTTTTCTTTGTGTTATTTTTCTTGGAAGAATTACTGTCTTGGTTAGAATAGTTATTTCTTCTCTTTACCGCATAGCCCTTACTGGTCGCCCGGTTCTTCTTTGACCTCATCCTCTGCCCCATTTAATAAGTCTCCTTGCTCTCCATAGTTAGCGTTGTTAATACCTTCTCCATCCTGCGATATGGAATCATAATCCGAAAAAAGTTTCCGCCAGTCGCAGTCGTTCTTGTAATTAACATTTGTCAAGTGAATAGTTATAACCGCTGTTGCTATAGCAAGCCCTATAAATCCGACTGTTAATCCGACAACACCTAAATTCTTCGCCTTTGACTTCTCCTGCTCCTGTTTTAATACTTCCATCGCAAAATGTTCTGTTGTCAGTTCCTTACTTTCCTTGTTCTCATTCATAAAAATATCCTCCTTAAATTTTGTTCTATTTGCCAAAACTAAGAGGATATGGTATAATACTCTCTTAGCAATGGTAAGCTGGTTTTACTGTTGCTACGCCTCGGTTGGTGTTCCCGCACCGCCGGGGCACTTTGCTATTTTGTTACTTCTTTGTACAGTTCCATAAATGTATCTGAATAATACAAAGGTTGTACTTCTTTCTGATTGTGCGGACTGACCGCATTTTCCCCATACTTCAATCCGCTTTCGGTTAATGCTTTGAATTTCTTTTTACCGCTTCCCTTGCTTGACGTTCTTTCTCTTTCCTCAACATAGCCACACTCAATCAATTTCTGATTGAATTTAACTGCCGACAATTCGCAACCATTCTCCTTTAATAAGGAAGTAAGTGCTTTTAACTGTCTACTGTCGTTATGCTCATACTTTGGAAGAAATCCTGTAGGAACTCCCACGTCTTTACAGTAATTTTCATACATAAGAAGTCTGCTTGCGGTATTCACATTCAAGTCATCAGCAATAAACTTTACAATGCTTATGCCTTTCTCAATAGAGGTTTTGTTGCCACTTTGTTTGATATAGTCCTCCATATCATGAAAACGGTTGATATACCTTGCTGTAAACTTTGTACCCTTAACACCCGTCAGCTTATGTGCGATAAATTCGCAACCTTTCTTTGTGACTTCATAACAAGGCATTGATTTATTCTGATCTGTCATGTAAGTTGATTCGATAAAGAAATCGGTGTGGGGAATTTTCCCCTCACCAACTTTTGGGGACACCCCAACTTTGGGGTTACCATTTTCTCTTGCCTCCCCAACATTTGGAGCGTTAAGTTCTCCTATGTATTTCTTAATATCTCTAATTAAATGGTCGTGCCTTTTCCCTACCATTTCTGCAACCTCTAATGAGGTTATTGTCTGCTCTTTCTCTAACAATGCTAAATTTCTCGCTATTTCTCTAACTTCCTTTCTGTGATATAATCTCCCTATCAAATGATAAGGAGGTGGAACTTTTGGATAATTCTGTAATTATTGGTTATGTCAAAGACATTACCGTTGCCAAAATGCAGAGTTGGGAACATTCTGCTTGCGAGAAAAACGGTAAAGATGTTGCCGATTTCATGCAACAAGTCTATGACAAACTGTGTGAGTTGAACGAAAAGAAAGATTAAGCGTTTATTTTCCACAACTCAACAAGTGCCATTGCCACAGTCGGAATTGTTGCCACAATCTCCGGCTGTGTGTCTTTGGTATTCCGCTCTATGTATTCCAATAGAGAATTTTCCAGTCGTTCTTCCTTATTTTTCTTTGCTTCTTCCATTCCTACACCTCCTGCAATTCTTTCTTCTTTCCGCTGTCTGCAATCTCCTTGTCCCTCAAAGCCGACAAATAAACGATTGCCATTGTCTTGTTTTCCTCGGACAGATTTGAGAATAGCGCGGAAATTTTCTTGCCATCGTCAATGTCTTTGCTCGTCAGTGTTCTTGTCATAATATGCACCTCCCTTATTGATTTACTGATTTTATTATATCATTCACCGATAAAAAGTCAAGCATAAAATATTGACTGAATGATTTTTTTGTGATATTATTGGTTTTAGAAAGGCGGTGTATATTGATTGAAGGATAGAATAAAGCAAATTCGCAAGGAAAATAATCTAACCCAAAAAGAATTTGCGGAAAGATTGGGTATTAAGCAAAATACTGTTGCTTCTTATGAAATGGGGAGAATCGGCATAAGTGATTCTGTTGTTGTATCAATTTGCCGGGAATTTAACATCGTTGAGAATTGGCTAAGAACGGGCATTGAGCCTAAATGCGCCATAATAAACGATGATTATACCAAGATTTCGGTGGACATTGACAAGAATGACCCAAAAGCCAGACAAGCCATAATTGATTATTGGAATTTGTCAGAAGATGACAAGAAACTGTGGTGGAAGTTTGCTGAAAGATTCCTAATGAAAAACGGAGGGTAGCCCTCTGTTTTCTCATTCTTCCAACCACGCTTCGATAAAAGATATAATTTTGATAAGTATTGCCGGATTCTCGATTTTCTCCAACAGATCGGCGATTTTTTCTTTGTAGCAGTCTTTTCCTTTTAAATTTCTCATATGTTCCTCCAAAAATTCTTTTATTTTACTTTTAAGATAGTAAAATATATTTTTGTAATATAGGTAAATATTACCATAAAAAAATGAGGAGGAAATGCACAAACTTGCATAAAATACGATAATTATTGTAAAACAGTGCAAAAATTAATTATGGTAGAAAAGTATATGAAGAATTTAAGGGAATCAATTTTAAAAACAATGGAGGAAGGAAATTACACAATAGCAAGATTTGCTGACGAATGCGGGGTTTCAGAAAGGGAGATTTCTAAAATTGGTGTTAGTATATAAGTGTGGACAGAAAAAGTTGAACAACTTATACTATCAAGTGAAAGAGCAAAGGAGATGTTCAAAATGGCAAAAAACCAAAAATCTTACACTCTGGAATTTAAACAGCAGATCGTGGATCTGTACAATGCCGGAGGAACCTCGTATCCAAAACTGGAGCGTGAATATGGCGTAAATCGG
>KE159636.1:525357-1355975 GCA_000403315.2 Lachnospiraceae bacterium A2 | reverse complement strand
AGCCGTAAGGGAAATCCATATGACAATGCCTGTATTGAGTCATTCCATTCCGTGCTGAAAAAGGAAGAAATCTATCTCCATACCTATCAGGATTCAGCGGAAGCCCGCAGAGCAATCTTTGAATACATAGAGGGCTGGTATAACCGTAAAAGAATACACAGTGCTATTGGTTATATGACACCCCAACAAAAGGAGGATGAGGAACTTAAAAAAGCAGCATAACCTTTCGACTTTTTTTGTCTAAAGTATTGACATAGATCCAAATTAAAAATGGAGACGCTTCAAATATACGTTTTGATACCCTCGTTAAGATTTGTGAAAATTCAGGTATCCACTATGAGGAAATTTTCGACTTATGTAATACGGATTATGCAGGATTAGAAGTGTTATTAGAAAATATTTTGTCTATGTGTAAAATTCAAAAATTTAAATTTTTGTTTGGCGAACAAAAATAATAGTATTCGACGTTTCTTTTCATTTTATTATTGAAATGCTAAAATAAATTCCAGAAACAACGGAAAACACGAACCGCATATTTAAAATAAGGTATGCGGTTCGTGAAATAAAGAACAACTTATTTTAACCATATTTTTAAATGCAATAAAATTTTGTTTTTTTATCTTTACTTCTTTCTTTTTCTTAATTATAGAATATTTTCCGAATCCAGTTGTACCATTTTTATTCTGTTCACTAAACACCGATTTGTCCTATAAAGATATCAAGAATGAAATTACTATACTCAAAGAAGGGACAACCTTTGATAGCGCATATGTAAAAAATGGTATTGTCTGGATAACTGGGAGGGCACCTGCTGGGACGACAGAAATGGTGACCCAAATTGCAAAAATTTCAGCCCCCTATGCGCCCAGAACAGATATGAGGGGGATCCCATCATATAATGCATCATACGAAGATATTGGTAAAATGAGCTCAATCTGCATGAGGGCTAGTGGAAAAATGGACATATTTTTCAAGACGCCGTTGGATTATGCTGAAATATTTGTAATCATCTACCCCTTGAAATAAAATTGCCGGGATGCGGCATGGCTATTCCCTAGCTATATATGTGATGCACCACCTGGCTAACCAATCATCTATTTCCTTCCCAAGGCTGTTGAACTCTACACTCCCGTCATGTGAAATGCCAACTAAGATAGTATTGCCACCTTGCGTAATATGGGGAAATATCTCATACCAGTCATATGGGGAATATTCTGCTGGGAGGGTTAATAATAATTGGTTGTCCCATGATGCTTTCATATGCCCTGCAAAATTTGTCGTTATTGTCACCACCCTCCCGACTTTAGTGACATGGAATACCCAGTGGGAAAAGCTAACGAACATGCCATTGGTTGGGGGCTGTGGCATCTCAAGGTACTTAACCTCATTCGCCTTCAGGAAATCGGTGTTTAGCTTACTAATTGCCCCTGTCAGCGTCCCGCCGCCAATGCTTGCGATATCGGTTGTCCCAAGCATTTTATAAAGCCACCGGATATTTTTAGCCATGATGGAAACATTCCCAAATAAGTCTTTTATCTTCCCGCTGACTATTTTCCGCATGGATGTCCATGCTACTGGGTTTTCATCGTCTTCACTGTCAAAATTTATTTCAAATTTGTTAATCGTCGCATCAGATGGGATTTCATGCCAATCTGAAGCTGAAACTTCATCTCCTACCAGATTTTTTTTCCTTATGAAGCATCTCCCTTCATTTTTCCCATCAACTGGCAATGCTGTCTGAAATACAAATGCTTGCGTATCCCCTGCTTCTTCATAATTTTCTGTTTTTAAAATACAAACCATATTGTCAAGCGGGAAAGTTCCTTCACATTTGATACTCCAGCACAGGCATACACTATTTTTACTTATCAAGTCAATGTTCCCTATGAATTCCCCAATCCCAAGTTTTTTCTGGTATGTTTCTAATATGTTATTGCCTCTTTCATCATTGATGGCTTTCCGGCATGTCCCGTTTATGATATCCTTTAAATCCATACATTTCTCCTTTACTTTAAATTTTGCAAAATACTATATGTGTAAAAACGAAAGCAGGTTAATAATTGTAAGTTCAACCCTTGCACTTAAGCCAGGCATTCCTCTGGCAATTGATAATTGCAAAGAAGGGAATTTGTCTTTTCCCCATGCTTTCCTCAAGTAAAACCTTGAAGCAGGCCAAGTAGTAGTTCCTTGACTTGGTGGCACATACATGTCACCAGAAAAATCAAGTGGTATTTCTTCTGTAAAATCAGAAATTTCCGTTTTTTGCCTATACCAATTAAACATACCTGTATATATCCCAAAGTATATTTCCTCTCTACGTTTAACCCATACGATCGCCTTAACTATATTTATCCCTTCCAAAATACCCTCAATCTCTATGTCATGCCAGGAATTGTCCACTGGGACATCTGATAAATTTACAGAATTCCGGGGCAATATATCGTGCATTCCTAGGCTTACATCCCCGGTTCTGTACAGGTCTTCATTATACCCTTTTACTCCGGTTACAAGTCCGCCAGAAACTATATTATTTGCCCTGTCCGCGCTCTCCTTTGCCTGTCTGGCATACTCCATTGCATTATCCGCATCTTCCCCTTCCCTCACCCCGGTTCCTCCATGCGCATAGCTTTCGGACAGTTTTGCGAATTCTTCTGATTTCACTGCGCTTAGCTGTGCCTTCCCCTGTTCCACCCTGATATCCGCAAGATAGTCTGGGCGCAGATGCTTTTCCTCGATACTTCCCTCTTTAACAATTGCCCTTACCTTTCCTCCATTTTCAATGGAAAATAGAATCGTATCACTGTTTAAAAATTCATTTGGTTTCACAAACGCAGAAACATCAACTCGTATTCTTTTCCCGTCTGCCCTTATTATGATTAGTTCTTGCGCTTCTTCATCGAAATCAAGATTTTCCACAAGCTGTTCAAGTTTTGTGTCCCATATTCTAGCTTCATATCTGACACTATCTTTCCTTATAAATATAAATGTTCCTGTAGATTCATCGAATTGAACATCTGCTATTAACGGCGCAACTTCATCCTTTGTTGCTTTGTTTGAATCCAAATTATGTACATTTTCATCTGTTAAATTGATTGAACGTACCATGCGGTTTAAATTTTCTTCATTTACTGGAGATTCTTCACTTGGATAGTTTTTCCAAATTAAATCCATATGCGCATTATTCATAATTTTCAACCCTTCCCATTAAAAAAGAGACAGATTCTTTTAACGAATCTATCTCTTCCTGCTGTTCTTCTATTTTTTTATAAAGCTTCTGGATCATATGTGTGTTCCACATGACAAACTCTGTATAGATAATCCCCATAGGGTCTTCTATGCCGCAGTAATCCTCATTTTCTGGGTTATCATACATCTGCACGAACCCTCCGAAATCCTTCGTTGTATATCCATGCTTCTCAAACGCATCTTTAACGTTTTTTGCCTTTACTCCGAAATGATATCTTCCAGAAGTTCCTTTGTTGTATCTAAATGCGCACGGATCTATTTCCATATACACTTCATCAAATCCATCCAATGGCTTGAATGAATTTTTTAATCGTTCATCAGAAGGGGTTATGCTTCCAGCAGAACTCAAAACTACGGAATTTCCTCGCAGCCTTAATGATGTCGGAGAATCGCTGTATTGCGATGCTGGAACCCCGGCAAATGTAAATCTATCTTCTTGCCTGTAACCGATTATGTAATGCGCAAGCCCTTCGTGGCTAACATTTACCCTAACCCCCATTTCTCCAGAATCTTGTGTGAAATCCAAATATCGATTTGCATACAATTTTGTTGCCTGTAATTCACAATGAGCCCTCATTAAGTCGCTGTATATGTGGCAACTTCTGTCTTGGGAACTTTCTTTGAAAGCCAAATAATTATACCCAGATTCATACCCATTTTTCGATATCCTCCCAATCCTTAATTCAGTATCGCTTGTACTGTCAGACTTAATGTAAATAACTCTATACCTATCATCAAAATCCGGGTCCCTTATGTAATAAGCTGATTTTGCCTCTATATTTGCCCCGGTTATTTTCCCTCCTTCAAAAGTCTGCCCTTTGATTTTCCCTCCGTTCAGCCTATCGCAATTTATATTTCCGGTTGTAATATTTCCTCCATTTATTATTGTTTTCCCGTCATTTGCTGCAAGGTTTTCAAAGCTGACAAGTCCAGAAAATTTTATCTCTTTTGCTTGCCCGGTTATTACGCTTCCATTTTCTTTTGTTACCGAAAGATTCAAGGTTGCAGAAGTAGATCCATTAACAACAGACATATCTATAGCCTTCACTGATTGCTCTATCCTTGACGAAAGCCCTCTTTCTGAATCTGAAACTTCTTGCCGTATTCCTTCTGCTGTCTGCTTTATTTCTGTCCTTATAGTTGTGCTAACCTGCTCAAGTTGCGCGTATTCTCTCCACTCCACCCATTGCGGCCTGTCCATTGGGTGATGCTTAATCGCAACATATACTTTCCCGCTTGTCTGGTCTAAGTATTTAAGCCCTGGTGTATATTCTTCTGCCGTCATTATCCTTGGAGGGGCACCAAGCCCGTATTTTCCTATATTGATTGGTGTTCCGTCTTCTTCTTTCTCGCTCCATATTTTTTCTGTTCTTGCAACTGTGCTTGTTATGCTTTCTGCCGTCTGGCTTATCGAAGATTCCAATCCCTCTTTTGTGTTTTTTACTTCTGCCCTGATCTCTCCCGCTGTTTGCAAAATCAGAGAATTCAGCCCCGCATCTGAATCTATCAGTTCGCTTCTCGTCTCCTCTATCGTCCTTTTCAGTATGTTTGCTTTGGACTTTAATTGTATAATGGAGTTATGAATTCCATTTAACTTCTCCGAATATTTTTCCGTTCCATTTGCACTGTACGAATCCCCAAGACCTTGTATACCTTTTAATACACGGCTTAAAATGTAGGATTCCACAAGTTCGTATCTTGTCGGAAGCCTTACTGGGTCTCCAACCTCCAAACAGGGATTTCCAACACAATCAGCAGAAAAAGGCCGATACACAATATCTGTTATTTTGTTGAATATGTTTTTTGCTATCACCTTCAAGTCATCGGAAGATTTTCCATAGACAAGGAAATTGTTCTCAATAATATAGCAGTTGTCGTCTGGCTTTTTCTCCCCTTCCGGCCATATCTTCCCTATGTCATTCTCTTCCTGCCTGATTTGCAGCCTTGTTATCCTCCTGCAAATAAAATCCTCATATTGGCAGCTTTTATATTTTCCCGTGCCCAGACTTGTGGATTTTGGGTCTTGCGGGTATAAATGCCCTGTCTCTGACTGCTTCAAATACCAAGGCGCGTGGTCTGGGAATAATGTGTTGCTTGGGTATAAGCCCATGATGTCTTGTTTCAAATAGACATAATGGAATTTCCCATCGCGCCCAACATGCCCGAAGCATCCGTTAATCTCGCAGATTGCAGTTATTACGTCTTTCCCGCTTAACGAAGATTCCCTTATTATGCTTGTATGCTCTGTTTCGTTTTCGATTTCCACCCCTTCTTCTACTTGGATTGTTTTTTCAACAATCATGTCATCGTTTACAAGGGTTATTTCTTCCTGTTCCAGCCCAAAATAATTCACAAAGCTTGTACGGAACTGGCGCATTGTGACTTTACTGTTTCTTTCGGGAAGGATTGTGTTATACCAGTTAATCGCACTGGAATTGATGATGTCGTACATGGCATCGTAAGCTGTCACATCTCGGTATAGCCTATCCGCCGTCGGTACATCCGAAAATACTTTATATCTTCCAAATTGGAATGGAGAATCTGAATGTCCTTCCAAAACTTCTGTAGCTGTCACCCATTTGTCTTTTAAGGAAACAAACGTATTATGTATCCTGAATTTCAGGACGCTTGCTTCACAGCATCCAAAACGGAGTTCTGATTCAGAGCAAAGACTTTCCGACAGTTCAAAATTTTCCCAGTCTATGTCGCTGTTTTTGAATGCGAGTAATTCATATTCATGTTCAACCTTTTCCCAGGTATAGGAAATACCTGATTTTCTGCACTTGTAATAATAATTTGTTTCTGCATCCAGATAAACTTTTCCCTCATATTCTAATTTTGCCGGATATTTGCTTTCTGGCGCACCATACCCAACATAATCGCACGCAATAATCTTCATCTGCTTATCAATATGTGGTTTATTGTATAGATCCTTGTATTTGTAATCAACCACTGTAAACACCTCCTACAAAAGCAATCCTGATTGGGTCATAACGTAAAATTCCGTTTCCAGAATTATCTCTTTCGTAATTTCCATAAATCTGCGGCTCTATATCGACCAAATATCCTTTTTGTCTTTCATATCTGTTGTATCTTGGAATAAACGCTTCAATATAACATTCGTTTGCATCTGCATTTGTAATGTTTCTGTCTATGTTCCACATTAATTCTGAAAAATCTTCATCTGTAAGCATGGCCGGCGTTTCAAATTCAACCTTAAGAGCCTTTAATCTTACTGCATTCCTATGCAAATATCCGTTTGCATCCGTCCATGGGTCAATGTCTTGCATATTTGCGTATGCCTTGTAACTGTCTGCCGCAATAAATCTGTTTGTCGGAATGATGTAATCGCCAATTTTAACAAGCCACCCTGCATACTTACTTTTCCTTTCTTTTTTTTCAAGCAAACTTCCACCTCCTTAAAAATGGGCATAAAAAGAGCACCTACCATTTCTGATAGATGCTCTTTGCAATACTTGCTTTATTTAATTTCCCTATTCCCTAAATCGAATCTCTCATTGCTTCTATTCTTTTCTTCCTTCCAATCTCATATTCCCGCCTTATCCACATAACCGCTTATTTCTGCGTGTAATTTATGGATAAACATTATATTTTCATACTTTTTTGATTCCTCCTCACTTATTAGGCATGGGAGTGGTTTTCTAATCCCCTCGGATATCCTCACAACGGTTGAGAGCCTGATATCCTTCTTTTTCCCGTCCAATATGTAATTTAATTCCCGAATGGAAATCCCGCACTCTTGTGACATGCGTTTCATGCTGCACCCTGTCCTTCCCATATAACGAAGAAGCTGATGCCTTAAGTTCTCCATGCATTGTTCCATCACTCCACCTCCGCTGCAAAATGTGAAAGAAGGTAGTTTTTCAAATCTTCCTCTCCCTGTATATGCCCTAGCCGGAACGCCAAATCTACCGCATTGTTCGGATTGGTTTTTTCCGAAATTTCAATCAGGTTGAAATAATCATCCCACCCCATGCAGAATTTCACGCTTTCCGTGCGCTCCCGGTATTCTTTTAACATTCTTTCAATTTCAGGTTTTTTGCATTCCTTCCTATTTAAAAACGGAAGCCACTTAAAATATTTCATGGCATTTCTTATGGCTAATCCAAAAACTTTCCTAAAAAATTCCTCCTGTGTCATGTTATGTTTCATCTTCCCGCAAGTTTCACATACCGCCTGCATATTGGAAAATTCCTTGTAGCCGCCTTTTGACTTTGGCACAATCAGATTTATACACATTTCACTAAGTTTAATCCTCTGCCCACATATGGCGCATTTTCCGTGGTAACGATTGTATACAATCTGTCTTACTTCCGAATACTTCATATTTTTACTCATTTTGTCCACCCCACTTTCCTTCCAGAACCCGTAGGGCTTCCTCATGAATCTTCTTGTCCGTCTCGTTCGCATCAATGGAAATCTGATACTGGAGGGCAGCAATCTGCTGTTCCAGTTTCTTTTTGTCTTTCGGCGCTTCTACTCTAAGCATTATGAAGACCCCCTTCCAAGTCAAGGGTCTTCTGGGCGTTTATCATTGTTATTTTCAATCTATCCATTTTTCCTTCCTTTCAAAAACAGAAGGATTGGGAATCGTAAATATCAGTCTTTCCTATTTGTTGCCTTGTCGAATAGGTTTTCAAATTCTTCCCATGTGTCAGACGCCCTCATAAGAGCAATCACCTTTTGGAGCTGTTTGTCAAGATGCGGAACTCCTATCTCATCTGTCAAAGATTGGTGCAATCTCCTGTTCTTCGGGGTCTTGCTTTTCAACTCTTCCAGAACTCCGTCCGGCAGTTGCTCATATATGTATTGGTTTGTCAGTTTCCCTACATACTGCGGTCGGCTGTTCCCATTGTATGTCCAGCCTTTCAGACGGAACATTTGCTTGTAAAATTCATCCGGAAACCGTTTTGCCCACGGCATAAGTTCCTCACTGATATAAGCCGATAAAAGCCGCTGCAATTCATCATGTTCCCTGTCGTACTGATAGCCAGTAACTTCATCAATCAGAGAATCAAGACCAACTTTTGCAAAAGCGGTCATTATAGCGTATAGCCTTTCGGCAGTTTCGGCTTGCGTCTTATTCAATATCCCATCGTTCCTTGCATCCACATACGCTTTGCATATGTCTACAAATACAGATGATTTCATTGGGAAGAATGGCGTCCCCCTTTTCGTGAGATACTGCGGCAGCTCATTTCTTGTTGATTTATACACCCATTCCCTCAATTCTTCTGAAAGATATGGCGCAATCCACAAAGAATTCAAATTTCTTTTTAATGCTGTTCCGCCGCCACCCGTGAGATTCATGGCTTTCGCCGCTCCCCTGGAAGACAAAACCCGCTCCTTATTGTCCATGACATAGCATTCCAATTCCAATCCTTCTCCTATTTTCCATGTTCCACTGTGCGTTGCTCTTGTCTGTTTCATATTCCCTTGCCCCTTTCCTATTTTCCATTATTATACATTTAGGAAAGTGTCCAGTCAAGAACGCTTTTTTTGTATTTTAGTGGACACTCACTAAGAACCAGAAAAATGCATTTTAGTAAGTGCCCGGATTGGAATGCTATATATCAAGGGTCTGCTGCACATAGTCCGGCACATTCACAAAATCGTCCGAAAGCTGCACGCCGAACTGCTCCGACACTTTCTTGAAGTTCTCTGCAATCTTATAAGATGCGAGATTCTGGCGGTTCGCTACCCTGTCCATAATTTTAAGATAGCTTGCAAGTTCACCTAATGGGATTTCGGACGGGTTATATACCTGTACTGGTGCGGATTCCCTGTTTGGGAGGAAAGCGTCTGCAAGGATGTCTTTGGCTTTCAACTGGTAGTTCAGTAGTTTCTCTGCAAGCTCTGGGTGCTCTTTCTCCATCCATTTCGTGATTGAAATTTTGGCAAGCCAGAGAGGAACAAAATCTAATTTTAATGCATATGCTTCATTTGTTGTCCCAAATACCCCACCCGGAAATTTCCGGGTCGCCTTTGAAAGTGTTTTATCTGTCCTTATTTTCTCAACCTGTGTATCTCTTTGTGTGCCGCTCATTCCAAGAGCCTTGCAAAAGAAACTTACACCCGCCCAAATTATTCCATCTACGTCCTGTACTGCCATAATGCTATCGCCAAATACATCTACGTTTTTAATCATTAAATCATCCATATAAATCTCCATTCCGCCGCCTTTCAGTTGGCGGCACAAATAGTAATGAAAGTGTTCCAACTCTCTACGCTGTGCTGTAAAATAGTTTGTGAGAAGCTAAACTACAAAGCACGAGAGGAGGAGTTGTAATAACTTTCTTCGTTTTAGACAGCATATAAATCAGTGTAAGTTCTGCCTTTTCAAGCACAAATAAGTGGAATTACGAATCCGTACACTAAGAATTGTTTAAGCGCCTTAGTTTAATTGTGTGGCAGTTCAGTCAATGGCTTCTCATCTTTTACGAAAGGAGTCTGACTATGAAAGTTACTTACCAAACCTGTTGTGGTGTCGATGTTCACAAATCGTTTCTCGTTGCCACAATCGTCAAAACTACCGGTGGCATTGAGCCTTCTTACCAAAAGAAGCGCTTTTCTACCTTTAACAATTCCATTCTCGAATTCAAGCAATGGCTTCTCGACAATGATTGCCATGATGTCTGTATGGAATCCACAGGTAAATACTGGATTCCTGTCTTTAATCTTCTGGAAGATGAAATCAATGTTGTCATTGCCAATCCCAAATGGGTCAAGGCGGTAAAAGGCAACAAAGATGATGCCAAAGATTCTAAATGGATTGGAGATTTGTTCCGTCTTGGACTTGTCAAAGGCAGTTATATCCCTTGCAAGAAAGTCCGTATTCTCAGGGAATACACTCGCTATCGTTATAAGCTTGTTTCCTGCCGTTCAAGTGAAAAGAATAGATATCAGAATGCTCTTACTGTTTGCAATGTTGCATTAGATTCTGTTGTTTCCGATATCTTTGGGAAGTCATCCACATCCATTATTGACTATCTGCTTGAACAATCGGGTACATCCATTAACCACGAAGAAATCGCATCTAAACTTCTAAGGAGCCTCAAATCCAAAGAAGATGCTGTTATAGAATCCGTCGAAGGATATCAGATGACTGATGCCCAAAAATACCGTATGCGCCTTGTCCGTGCACATATGGATTATATCACAGCTGAAATCAATGATGTTGATAAAATGATTGAAAATATGATTTCTTCTAATCCTGATTTTGAAAATGCTGTCCGGTTTCTCTGTACCATTCCGGGTGTAAAACATGATAGTGCAATCACTATCATCTCCGAAATTGGTACTGATATGTCTCAGTTCTCGAGTTCCAAACGCTTATGCTGCTGGGCTGGTCTAACCCCCGGCAGCAATGAATCCGCTGGTAAGAAGAAGTCTGTCCGGATTACGCGTGCCGGTGTCTACCTCAAACCTGCATTAGTACAGTGTGCTCATGCAGCCGTAAAATCTGACAAATCTCCTTACTACAAAAAGAAATATGATTCACTTGTTAAACGCCGTGGCAAGAAAAGAGCCATAATCGCTATTGCCCGCATGATTCTTACTGCCATCTACCAGATGCTGTCTACTGGTGAGCAGTGGAATCCGAGCGATCTTTACAAAATCGATATGCCTGCACCTCTGCTTGAAAAACAAAAGGCAAAGGCTATCAAACAAGCCAAGAAGTTATTACAACGAGAAGGATTACTTCCTCCTGATGAACCATTAGCTTCTTAAATCTAATTTCCTAACTCCATAGCACTTCAAAAAGTTGCCTGCCTTAGACAGCTTATTCAAGTGCGCCAATTTATGGTTTTCCTCTACTTACTTTCACACTAAAACCTCCTATGAAAATGTTTGACATTCCCATAAGAGTCTGTTATACTGGATGTATCAGCTTCTTATGGGAGTTGGTGTGTTTAGAAGTTGCTGACTTTGGACGGTGGGCAACTTCTATTTTTTATCAATTTCTTTTTTGATTTTCTGAACACCCCTGTTAATTACATCTGTTCGGCTTGTTTCCAACTTATCAGCACAGTATTGTAAATCCTCTGCTTCTTGTTTTGTCAGCCTTAAATCAAGCCTTACATTTTTAGGGTTGTCCTTAATCTTTTGCCCCATTTTGGGAGACACTGTATCAACCTCCTTTCAGATTGCACGTGCTGTTTGCACACTCTTAATATATCAAAATGCACGTGCATTGTCAAGAGGATTTTATTTAATATATTTTATCGCTTCTGACATAAACTCGTCTAAATATCTGTTTGCTTCTTCAACCATTCTTAAAAATTCATCTTTGTTCCTGCTTAAAAGTTCGTCTCTTGCTTTATCCATCCATTTCGGTATTCCTATTGCAATCTCTCCATCAAGTTCCTTGCCTCCAAAAAATTCTTCCCCATTTTCATTTGTGCAGATTGCTACTGCATTTCCAAAATTAACAGCAACCGCAAAATCTACTTTTCCAATCCATTCTTCCTTCAATTTAACAGAATAGGAAAGATACAAATTGGCCGCATTTATATTATTCTTACAAATTGCTAAAATTTCAATTTTATTTTCTTTTTTCAAAGAAAAAGTTGTAAAGTCTCCATTTATATAATAATATTTTTCTATGATAGAATTTGGAGATTTTTCTATGGCAACTCCATTTGTTGTGCCGATAAATTTTTGCAAATAATTCCTATCCCACAGAACAACCCCGTTTTCATTTGCTAAATCTTTAGCTGATTTTGTAAAATAGTTATTTGTCACAACTATCGCCACATGACAGTGATAAAAGAATTTTCCTGCAAAAACCTCCTGTACAGCATTATTACCAACTGGTTTATCATATCTTTTGCACTGAAAAGCATATTTCATTCCCTCTTTTTCTGCAAGAATATCAACGCCTTGGTCGCCGCTTCCTTTTGTGGTATGTATGTTGTAAAACCCTATATTCCCTAATAGTTGAGCAACATATAATTCAAAATCTTCCCCTGTCATGTAGTCGATTTTGTTGTTATACATGTCTATTCTGTTTGACTTTTCAAAGTCTACTTTTTTTCCTATCTCTATCATATCTATATCGTTATTATGTAATTCTTCAAATTCTTCTTTGCTCATTAAAACTTTTCTCGGTTCTATTCCATTTTCTTCTCCAACAACCCCAGCTTCACATAATTCATCCATTATTTTTGAAGCGCGATTAAATCCTATTTTAAAATTCATCTGAATTAAACCTATAGAACCTTTATTCTTTTCAATGACAAATTCCCCTGCCTCCCAAAAATAGGCATCCATGTGGCTAATATAAATTTTCTCTTTTGGTTTTTCTTCCTTTATTTCAGAAATATTTTCTTCGCTTTTCTTTTCATCAACTGCATTATATTCATTTCTTTCTATATTTTCAGCTTGATTTTCATTTAATATGTTTTTCTTTATCCAATCAGATAGTTTCCCCATAGCACCTTATCCCCTTTCGTATAATGCTATATTATACCATCAAAGAAGATATATTTCATTTAATTTCAACTAACAAAATTAAAAGATAAAAAGAAATAGAGCCTTTAGGCTCTAAATCCTCAAACCTATTTTACTGTTACATTGCACGTTGCTTTACATCCGCTTTTCATCCTAACTGTTATCTTTGCTTTCCCTTTCTTTTTTGCAGTAACCCTTCCTTTTTTATTTACTGTAGCAACTTTTTTATTGCTAGACAAAAACTTAGAAATTTTATCTCCATATGTATATCTCTTTAACCCAAGCGTGAAGGACTTTCCAACTTTCAAAATTTTCTTTTTTAAAGAAAGGGTTATTTTAGCTTTAAGTTTTTTTGTTTTTTTCACTTCAACTGTGTGACATACATAACATTCCCGTTCTGATTTTCCAGTTTTTAATGCTGTTGCATAAACTATAGAACTCCAACTCGACCATTCATGCAGGGAAGAATTTGATGGAATAATTTCATATTCATAATAAAAGCAATCCAGGCACTCTCTTTCTTTTTTTCCATTATTTGTGCAATTTGCTTCTGTAATTACATACCATTTAGAATATCTATGGTTTCCATTACCTTTCCTAAATTTTGTTTCCGTTTTATAACATTCTTTACATTCCCTCGTGTATTTTCCATCAGCGCATAAAACATCATCTGCCTTCCATTCTGTCCATGTATGAATACCAGTTTCTGGTATGTATCTACTATCGCTTTCATAGCACTTCAAACATTCTCTTGTTTGGTACCCTTCTTCGGAACAAGTAGGCTCTATAAGTGTTTTCCATTCCGTCCATTCATGAATGCATTCTGCTTTTACATTTAAAGAAATATGCAATGCTAAAAGTATAGAAATCATAATTACATTTTTATATTTTTTCATTTGAATTTTCCCCTTTATCTCTACTATTTCTTCGTTGTAAACCATGTTTCGGTTGGGTTCCAGTCATCGTCATAACCATCAATTTTATAAGTTACTGGCTTTTCTTTTGAATTTATTAAAAATATAATTTTGCATGTCACACTATTTCCCGGCAACATACTTTCTGTGTAAAAGTCTTTAATTCCATCATTGCACTTTATTTCATTCCAAGGTATTTCCTTTGTGGAATTTGACGTGTAAAATCTACCTATCGTTAAAAGTGCTGGTATTTCTTCCCGACCATAAAAATAATCAATTTTAAATTTTAAATATACATATTCTTTTGATTTCCCTGGATTTTTCTTTAGCCCATTTTTCTTAAGATAATTTAACGCTTCTTTTCCATCTTTATAATCAATCAGCTTGACTTTTGCTTGACCGTAATACCTTGCTCCAAATATATCTGTTGTATATGTATCATACGCAGAATACGGATTCTTTTTGGTTCCATTCCCTTTACTTTTCTCCTTCACCGTCACCTTGCACTTATAAGTCTTGCTCCCAACCTTCGCTTTCAGGTATGACGTTCCTTTCTTAATGCCCTTAATTTTTACTTGCTTGTTGCTTTTGCTCACAATCTTGATGTTTTTGTTCGATACAGACCATTTCACTTTCTTTTTGTTGTTCAGTAGCTTCACAGTGCAGGAATCACCCACATTGACTGTTTTCTTTATGGCGTTCAGCTTGGTTTTTCCTGCGGCATTCACGCTGGTTGGGAATAATACCAGCAAAGACAGAATGATTGCGGCAAGGGTTAAAAGTTTCTTGGTTTTCGTTTGTTTCTCCATAAGTTTTCTCCTTTTAATAAAATGTTGCAGAATCCAATCATTGATAAAAAATTTTCTTATCCACTATTCTTCATTGTAAAGAACTGCATCTGTTACCATATTCTTCGTATTTTCATTTCCTATTTTCATTATTGTTATGGAAGAAGCATAGTTTATTGGTATATCGACTAAAACTGGTTCTGTTGTGCTTAAAACTTCTTCTGATGTATATAGAATTCCTTGTTCCGATTCTATTTGAATAATCCCGCCTCCTGGGTTCCCATCTAAAACATTTAATATGCATTTAAATTTAGAATATTCTTTATTTGCATTAAACGTTATGCTGTTATTGTACAAAGAAAACACAACTGCTTTATCATGCATATTCCCATATGTATCTTTAACATTTGTTTCTATACTTACTTGTGAACCATCATTCGATTTTCCTATTAATTGCCTGTCAAATAAATTAGATTTCTCTTTTACCACCTTTCCGACATAAAGCATATCATCCTTTTCTACCGCTGCTTTATCGGATGGCAGCAAATTATCAACAAAATCTTTTGAATAATATTTCCTGCCATTTATCAAAACAGCTGATTTGTCTTTATTTACAGCCATTTCTTTCCCATCTATGGAAAGCCCAAAGTTTCTATATTCAATGGACGGAACATCGTTGAGTTCTCCATTTGCAGCCCCTAATTTTGTTGCTAATTCCTTGCCCTGACCCTGTAATTTTTCTATTTCTTCTTTATATTCAGAAATTTCATTATTTAACTGCTCATTTTCTTTCGCCATTTTCTTAACATCCTCATTATTAAGAACCACATTCTTTCCGTCCAACTGAACTATTACTGTTACATTCTCCTTACCCCACTTTGCACCGATGATTGCTGCCCCTATAACTCCAATTAAACCTATCACAGCCACAATTATTGATATTTTCCCTTCTCTCCTGCTCATAAGTATTTCTCCCTTCATTTGTGTTTTGGTAAATTATAACATAAAATGGGATAAGTTTCGACAAAAGTTAAGAGGAAATTAAAATATTTTAAAAGGCGATACCCACATTGGGCAACGCCAAGTTGACCAACTGCCTTTGTTTTTACTAAATTATCTCTCCCGCCATCTTCAACGCTTCCTTTGCTTTCCCCATAAAACTGTTCCCTGCAAGGTATTCAAGCCCTCTAATGGTAATCTGCGGCTTTATCGGCTCTGCAATGTGCCTATACATCTGCCCAAGGTCTTTTGACAGAACCAAGCCTTTGATATACCCCTCGTCCTGCATGAGAATTAAAAGCTGTTCCCATTTCTCGAAGGATATTTTCAGCTTTTCTGCCGATACGGTTTCTATGTTAAATCTTTCGTTCCCCATGTTTTTCTCTAACTCTCGGAGAATTTTGTACATGATTTTGAAATTATCCACATTCATCTTCCTTTCTAAAATTAGAATCCTTTTCATAATACCTTTCGCATAATACCATATTATACCACAAAATAAGATAAGTTTCGACAAAAAGTCAAGAGGAAAATTAAAGATTTTTGCAAAACAATAGGACGGTTGTTTCCGTCCTATGCTATATCCTCTATTTTCATTTGTGCATTTGCGTTCTGTATCATCAACTTCATATTCGTGTCAGGCTCCCACATATCAATATATCGCAGAGCTTCATCAAATTTTGAAGCTAATGTGTTTGTCCTTGCATTGATGCGGAAGTAATCGCAATAATCTTTGTTGAACCGGCTGTAAACCTTGCTTCTCAAATGAACATCGTTGTATGCGTTACTCTCGTAACCGCCAAGAACATCATTTACAATTCTTGCGTTTACCCGATTCTTGATTATCTGTATCTGCTCATGGGTTATTGTCATGTTGTTTTCAAGCCTGGTTATCCTGTTCTCTACTTCTCCTACTTTTTCATTTACTTCAAGTATTGCCCTGCTTTGAAGCTCCTGTAATTCCTCTATGGCTGATTTTGCCTTTTTAGCCCTAAAATACCCATTGACAAGCTCCCTCTGCACCTTCCACGCCAAATCATCTGTAAGGGATTTTACCAACATGAGGTAGCCTTGCTCCGTCATTAAATTTACTGGAACGTTCGGATTTCCGCCCTTTGGTGGGTTGGGTACGAATTCCGTACAGAACTCCGAATAGGGAATTGCAAAGAAGTCCTCGCCCTCAATAAAGTGCTTCTTGTTGTCGTTGAAATTCCTCTTTGCCGTCCCAGCCGGTCTTTCATGTACTGTATCAATATCTTTGAATGTTACCACTCTTTGACCCTTGTACTCTTTTACTTCTACATCGTGGTTGTTGATTTTGATTATCTCATTCATGCTCTTTACCGCCTTTCCGCAAACTGCCTTATGTCAAACCGGGGCAGGTACTAAGGCTTGTACTTTTCGGCTCGTCAGCCTATCCCCAGATGTAACCAACATTAACAAGCTTTTCTTCATAGTTAGGTATGCCAGCTCTTCTGTATTTTTCTTTATAATAAACTAAATTCCATACACCAATTTTCATTAAAGGTATGGAAAGAATCCTCCTGTCTATTAAATCCCCTCAATCATGTCCTTAACATCAGAAAACACCTCTTTATATGGGATATTGTTATTCATAAGTGTTTCTAACCTCATATCAATCAGCGTTTCCAAGGATTTCAGCCGAAGCAATGTTTTCTGGTCTGCCTTGTCACGCTCGCCCGTCTTAATGCCGCAACGCTTATTTGCAAGGTTTGTCAAATGCGTGTAGTATCTTTTTGCGTTTTGGCTTCCTTGCGATATGGCATAGTCTACAAATTTCTGTATCATGTCCGTTTCGTTCTTTCGGACTTGCTTTGTTTCCCGCCTTATTCCTATCCATTTTTCATCTTTACCGTTGGCGATATAAAATCCATTCTTCTTAATTTCTGAAATGGTATCATATGCCCAGTCATAGAATTTGTCCGCAACCGTCTGTCTTGACCTCCGGCAAACCTCATAAATTCCCTTTTCCGCATACATATAAATCTTAGGGGAATTTTTATTCTTGTTTATCGGGGGTACAAACTGAGCACCCGATACTTCAACTGAAAATCTGTCAAATCTTTCTTGATATTTGTTGTGAATATTCTTGACCGCATTAGACGGGTCTTTATATTCCAGCGCATACCCTATCTGTGTCCTGCTCATGTAGATGTTGTTATCCTCATCCACATAAAAATCACACTTTGTTCCTAAGAAATCTCCCTGCTTCACAAGTCTTAGTTTCATAATGATACCTCCGATATTTGGTTTTCCCGCAACTTCACAGTGTTTATCTTTGGTATTTTCCCGAAAATAAACAAACCCGAAGAAATCTGGCATAGCGTCCAGACTCTCCGGGTTCCAAGTTTCCCTCTACAATTCCATCAGTTTGTAATAGCGTATCAAATTTTATTCAATCTACCACAATCTACATGAAATGTCAATCTTGTTTTCTTCTGTATTTAATAAACCTCTTCCGCAAGAACAAGTCTACCACCTATATTCCTATCCCTCCCTTCCCTTGTCCGTTTCACAACATTTTTATAAACTGCATCCCCGTCCAGGTTTAATTGTAGAGATATGTCCACACTTCCAGATGTTCCATTATTTCTCATTGCAGAAGAAACCGCATTGTATACCGCTGGGTATATTGCTTCTGCAATCCCCTGCGTAATCTGCCCGTTATTCGCTACTGCTGTCTGTCCGTTACTGAATCTTCCAACAAGTTCTGTATGGTTTGCATAGAACAATCCATCTTCCGGGAACCCGCCTGCCCTGTATTTTGGTATCAGGTCTGCAAGGTTTATTTTTCCTATTCCAGAGGCATAACCTTTATATCCTCTCGCAGTCCATCCGGAATATAAGCTGCCATAATGCGATACTGTGTACCGGATGGCCGCAATCATGTTTGAAAGCGGGTCCCATATATCTTTATTGTGTGGTGCTAATGCATACGCCCGGAACGTCGGGTCAATGACCTGCATAAGTCCTTTGGATGGGGTTCCCTTCTTTGCATTAGAATCCCATAGATTGATTGCCTTTGGATTTCCACTGGATTCATGCTGCATTTGTGTTAGCAAGGCGGTTAAGTTTGGTGCTGTGAACTGGTTTGTAATCTGCAACGCCTTTGTCGCAAGACCGCGCCACTGTTCCACTCCTTGGGACGGGTTATACTGCACCGTAAGGTTTTCGTCGAACATTTTCTTTATAAAACCTGTTGCGCCATCCAGAAGCGTTTTTGCAGCCCCTGTAGCTATGGAAAGCACGGGTTCAAGCATCCCGGATAAATCCGTGAATTTGTCAAATGCAATCTGCAAAATCTTCCCTGGGTTTGAAATGTAGTCCCAGATATTCCCGGTAAACTCTGATATCTTTGCCCATGCACCTTTAAAGAAATCACCAATACCTCCGGCAAAATGCGGCATATTGTTCATTTTCTCCATGAAGTCCTTCGTCTGGCGGGCTGGCATGATTTTTGTCCCTTTTTTCATGGGAAGCATGACATTCCTGCCCTCTGGGATGAATGGCTTTCCATGTGGCGGCACGATAAGTTCTTTGTATGTGCTTCCTTTCTGGTCGTTTACGATTCCTATGGTGTCTTGCGGAAGTCCGTTGGCTCCTTTTGCAAATCCTTTTGGCTCCCATGGGTCTAGCTGTGTACTAGAGCCAACTTTTTTAAGAACCCAGTTTATTCCATCCAGTATCCCATTCACCATTGCCTTGATTTTTTCTGCCCACCATCCAACAAAACCATCCCAGTTACTGGAAATACCGCTTTTTAGCCCAGATATAATATCGCCACCCTTTCCCTGGAATGATTCTTTGATATTTTTAAACTTCTCTACTATAGAATTTTTTCTTTCTGTCCAATAAGAATTAAATTCACCCCATTTCCCAGATATGCCAGACCTTATGCCAGAAATTATATTTCCACCTTTTGTATTAAATTTTTCTTTTATATCATTGAATTTATCTATGATACTACTTTTCTTTTCTCCCCAAAACGTACTGAAATCGTTCCATTTATCAGATATTCCAGACCGGATTCCTGATATTATATCCTTTCCTTTTGTCCCGAATTTTTCTTTTATTCCATTAAATTTATTTATAATGTAATCATGCTTCTTTGCCCAAAACTCGCTGAATTCTCCCCATTTTCCAGAAATCCCTCCCTTCATTCCTTCTACGACATATCCACCGATTTCTTTAAATTTTGTAGATGGGCTATGCACTCCAAGGGTTTCCCTTGCCTTTCTAAGCATTTGGTTTGCCATGCCGCCTATTGCTCCAGTTGCAAGTCCAAGGTTTTCGTTTACTCCATCCCTCGTACCTTCATCTACATTTTTTCCTATTTGCTTAGATTTTTTCTTAGCATCCTTCTTTATTTCATCAACAGCATTATTAACTACTTTTGTATAATTGCTTTTCAATGTCTTTGAATAGTAGGTAAGCTCCCCGCTTGACACTATGTTTTCATCAAACATTGCATCTATTATTTCTTTCCCAGCATTAGAGGAAAAAGTAGCCCCCTCAATTCCTGCTTCCGAATATAAACGTTCTAATTCTTCCGTAGACGGGTCTATTACATTTTTTTGGTATTCCTCTAATGCGGATTGCACATGGCTTTCTTCTGAATTAAAGAATTTGTATATAGGGCTTTTGTTCTCATAATCTGCAACCGCTTCGTCTACCACGCTTGGAATTTTTTCCAAAACTGCATATTGTACTTGGTTTCCGTATTCTGTTAACTGATTGTTTACACTTTCCGTTGCTGATTTCACATTCGCTTCTTCTGCTGATAGCATATCGCTAATCGCTGTTGCGGCTTCTGAATTTTTGGTTCTTTCTGCTTCTTTTGCATAATCATTTAGTGCCGCAGTTAACCCCGCAGATGAATCGTTTATTGATTGCTTAGCCTCGGTAGCGGTTGTGCTTAACCCCTTGAACTGTTCTGCTAAAAGACCTGTGTTAATTGTATTGTCTTTGTTTACTATTCCGCTTAAGTCAACGCCTTTCGCCGCCTCTGATACCTTTTCAATGGCAGATGAATACTCGTCTGTCTTTCCCGTTATCTCGCCCAGTTTTTCGTAATTTTCTAGCATTTTTGCAGCATACTCTTGGATAGAAATTTTCCCATTTTCAAAACTGGTTTTCAACTTCTCGTTATTTTTCTCTATTTCCTCTATCTCTTTCTGATGTTCCGTTTTTAGCGAATCCATCACTCCGACAATCTGCTCAACAGAATATCCAGCATCCGTCAACGATTGCTGCAACGAACCAGATATTCCCGTCATGATAACGTCGTATTCTTGTTCAAAAATGCTTTTTGAATCGCTTAATAGACTGTCGAACGCCTGTTTTATTTCTGTTGTTTTTTCTTTCGTAGCCTTTGAGCCGTTTTCTATCGAAAACTTTATGAGGTCAATTTTTTTGCTTGTTTTTTCTGCATTAGTCTGTGTTGTTTTAAGTTCTTCTGACTTTACATTTATGTCATCAAATCCGCTTTTTATTTTTCCAATTGTATCCGAATACAACTCTGTCAAATCTTCAATCGGTGTTCCACCTGGTTTTTTCAATGCGTTCGCTATTGATTGCATTGCGGATTCAGCTTTTATATCCTTAAATGCATCGCTTATCCCTTTTATCGCTCCTACTATACCAACAATTGCAGTAGCTATGGTTCCTGCTGGGAATCCAAGTATAGCGGACATTCCTGCCCAAGCAATCCCTACAACCCCTGCTATTTTACCTATTTCTGCTATAAAATCTCCTGTTCCGAGCGTTAAATTCTCTATTGAATCAGAAACAACGCTAAATTCTGCAAATGCTGCTACCGCTGTTCCGATAACTCCAAGCAATCCCCCATTGAAGAAACTTGCAAACTTATTTAAAGATTGTGTTGCCCCGCCTTTTAAAATAGAAAAAAGATTGGAAGTAAAAATCTGCCCAACCTTTGTAAATTTCAGGAACGAAAATGCAACAAGCAAAGACGCTTCAATTGGTGCGGATTTAAAAATTCCCGATAATAAGTTAAACGCTCCCTTTATCGCCTCCCATACAACGCTCGCCAGCCCTTTCAATGCTCCTGTCAAATCAAGTTCTGCAAGGAATTTTCCTATTTTCTTCCCAATCATATCAAAATCCGTTTTCTTTAGTAATGTAGAAACTGTTTTCAGCGCGCCCTTCATCCAAACATTTATGGCTTTCGCTAATTTATCAGCCCTGAACGTCTTGAAAAATCCATTGATTCCGTCTGAAATTTTCTTTCCTATTAACTCAAAATCTATCTTTTTCCCTGATGATAGTGCAAGCTGTATCGCAGTGTTTAAGGCATTTGCCAACGTGCTTCCAACGGTGGAAAAATCCGTTTTTCTGAAAAATCCATTGATAGCGTTTCCAATTCCAGTACCCCATTTCTTAGCCGCTGAAAGCGCGGTTTTCCAGTCAATCCCTCCTAATGCAGAATTTATCCCGGCTCCTATGGAAACGCCGAAATTGGTAAAATCAAATGTTTCCCCAAATGAATCAAGGAAATGCAACGCTGTGTTCAACGCGCCTGCAATCGTTTTCCCAAGTGCACCGAACAGATCCGGGGAAATCAACCCATTTAAAAAGGAAGCTAAACCGCTTCCAAACATTCTTGCTCCCTCATATACAGAATCCCAGGGTATGCTCTCCAATGCGCTTGTTATGCTTTTACTGAAATATTCCCCAACACCATAGAGACCTTTTTCTTTAAACGCTTTCGCCACGTTATCAGCGAATGTATTAGCCCTGTTTTCCATTTCGGAAAAAGCCTTGTCCCATGCCGCCTGATATTCGTCCAGTATGCTATCTAATGCTCCTTGCAGAAGTCCGCTGTCAATTCCTCCAGTTCCCGCTCCCCCTGCTCCATCGTCTGGTTCATTGGATTCTGGCATGTTGATTGTTTTTAACTCATCAAATCCCCTAAGACCTGCCTTCGCTTTTTTTGCGGATTCAGATACTTTATCCAATGCGCCAGATGCATCCTCTGCATTGTCGTATATGTCACCAAGTATATCCGGGGTAGAGTTTCCGCCCCCGCCACCTCCCCAGTCGAATCCCTCGAATCCAAGGAGTTTTACAAGCCATTCTGCAAGCCTCGTCAATGCCTGCACAAGCATATTTATGTATGGTAAAACCTTTGCAACGATTGGCAAAAATATGTTTCCTATAGCCCTCCCAAGGTTGCTGAAATTTGATTGGAGCAACCTTAACTGGTTAGCAGGTTGATTGATTGTTTTTGCCAAATCACCCCATGCATATCTCGTACTGTCAAGAAGAATAATTGTACGTAAAAGAGCCTTGTCATTCTGGTTTAATGCGGATATGTTTGCACTGATTCCAAGTTCGTTTAACTTCTGCTGCAAGTTCACGTTTCGGATATTTGCCCCATACTTATCCAGTGTCCGGCTCATTCCCGCAAGCCCGGAAGCCATATCGTTCCAGACTTTTTCAAACTTCATGTTCTTTACAGAAGCCAGGTCAGCCCCAATTTCCGTAAGGACTGTTGACAGCCTTAATGCATTTTCGCTTGTCGCTCCCATAGAGCTAGACATCTGCCCAAACATCGCCTGATAGTTCATAAGTTTCGTAGGGTCAATTCCAAGGCTTTTCATTCCTCCGGATTCCAACATCCCGCTTTCGTTCATTGTAAACCCGGACATTTTTTCTGTTAATTCTTTTGCCCTTTCAGAAAAAGAATTGTAATATGCTTCTGCTGAATCATATCCCATTTCTTCAAACTTACTGTAATCTGCCTTTTCTGCCACCTGTCCAAATGCGGCATTGAAATAATTAAGGATTTCTATGTAATTCATGGAGCTTTCTAACGATGATTTAAGCCCCCTTACCGCCCCATAAACCCCAAGATATATCCCCATAGCAGACAATGCTTGTCTTGCGAATGATTTCAGCCCTGTGACCGCTTTTCCTGCTGACTTGCTGAATCCGCTCATTGTTGAGGAAAGGTTTTTTATATTTTTTGATAATATGTTTGTCGCAGAAGATGTTTTGCTTGACTGGCTCGAAACATTTGACAGAGAAGATTTCAGCCTGTCCATTATGCTTCCGGTTCCGCTTGTATCGCCTCCCACTTCCTGTATTTTCTGCCTTAATGCTTCTGCCTGTTTTTCTGATAACGCAATTTGCTCCGTAAGTTTTCGGAATCCGCTGTCGTCTATGTTTGGAACAATCCTTCCCATTGTTATTGCATTAGAAAGTTTTGTTCTTAGCTTTTCTGTGTCTGCTTCTGTTTTTCTTAAGGAATTTTGAAGTTTTGTAAGATTTTCTTCTCGGATTTCTGGAACTCTTAATTGTTGCAAGGATTGGTTAAATGCTTCTGTTCTGTCCCTTAAATCCTGCATTATTCCGAACTTATTTCCAACTCTTGCAAGTGATTCCTGCAACTGTTCAAATCCAGATGTATTTACCTGTCCGGCAGAAATCATTTCCTGTTCTTTGGTTCTTAATTCGTTCAGCTTGGAATAAACTTTTTCTATTTCAATATTTAACTGTTCAAAATTCCCGGTAAACTTAAAATCTGATCCAACTTTTTCAAACCTGTTTTTTAGCTCTGCTATTTTTTCACTTACTTTGTCAATAGAGCTTGTATCAATATTGGCTCTAATTGGTTCTTTTGTCAGTCCAGAAGAAATACCTTGTAGCTTTTGCAACTCTTTTTCAAATGCGGAAATAACATTCGTTGCCTGCGGGTAGGATTGCTTTAATTCTTCTATGGATTGCTTTAAATTTTGAATTAGAGTATCTAGTCCTCCTTTTGGAACATTCTGCAACCCGCCATAAACATCACCTATGGATTTCATATCATTTTTGAAATCTATTAATTGCTTTTTGTATTCAACTAGATATTTTGTTTGGCTTTCCGCGCCAGCTACATTGAAATCAAGTTTCGGCTGTGCTGTCTGCAATCCCTCAAGTTGCTTTTTCAGGCTTTCAATCTGGTTTGTATACTTTATTACATTTTTAACTGCTGTTTCGTAACCACCTAAATTGGCCTTCCCGGACGCTTCAAAATCATCTTTCGCCAGTTTTGCATTTGCAAGTTTGTTTGTAAGGCTGTCAATTTGCTTCTGTATCTGTTGCGTAGAGCCTTTTATTTCAAATCCTTTGCCCAAATCCTTGTACTGCTCCGTAATTTGAGACAGGGATTTTGATACTTTCTGCGTTTGGGATTGCATATTTTTAGCAGCCTTATCAATGCCACTTAAATTCAAAGATTTTCCGATTTTCTCTAATCCGCTTGTGTCTATTTTTAAGGAATTGGCAAGTCTGTCGAGATTTTTTATAAGGTCATTTATTGCGACATTTGCTTTTTGTGCAGAACCTTCTATTTGTATATCCAATCTGTCTATCGTTGCCATTCTTGCCACTTCCTTTCAAAGAAAAAGACAGCAGGATTTGAACCCATGCTGTCCTTGATTTTATTTTACATATACTTTTCCATCATAAACCGCCGCAATCCATCCAGAGGGAGTGCGAATCCATGTATCATCTCCGACTTTCTTTACCTCTTTACAAGTTACCTTTGTACCTTTGTCAAGGCATCCGTCTCTGTCTGCATCGTGCTTTCTTCCGTCCTCTGTAAGATCACTGTGTTTCTTTGCCCTGTATGTTGTCCCTGCACACTCACGTACTTTCATTTCTGTCTGCAAGGTATAGGTGCTTCCTACTTTGTAATCCGCCTTTTCAATCTGCGTTCTGTTGGAATATACCTTCTCAAGTTTTGCCTTAGAAGCGTTTCCATACAATCCGTCTTCTTTCAGCCCATTGTCGCGTTGGAATTTCAGGAGTGCTTTTTCGGTTCCAGAACCAAAAATTCCATCTGCGCCAGATTTTCCGCAGGAATACCCGCAGCCAATCAACATAAGTTGCATATCTTTTACGTTCTGTCCCTTATCCCCTCTTTTCAGATACGTCCTTCTGTTATCAGAAGTATGGGTCGGAGCATGGGTTTCATTCCCTGAATCCCCCCACGTCTTCATGAATTTTTCTGGGGTTCCATACTGATTTTTTAATTTTGTTGCAGTGCTTCCCCAGTCAGGAAGGTACAGGTGCGGACGGTCTTTGATACTTGTCCAGTCGCCTCCCCATCCTAAACCGATAGATTTCGCAAGGCTCCCGACTCTTTCAAAGAAGTTCCCAGATTCATTGTATGCGCCTGTTCCATCATTTCGATAAAAGTCAAACGCAATCCCCCACTGGTGTTGGCTGGAATAAGAAGTCCCTCTTGCATTTGTGACAATGTTTCCAGGCTTATCCCTGCCCTGTGCGTACAGTTCTTCTTGTTCTGCTACCGTTCTTAAGCACTCGCCGATTCCGATAATCAAACCGTTATTTTCGCAAAGTTTCTGCAACTCCGAAACTTTTTCTTGTAATCTTGGGTGAAGTTCGTTGATATTTCTGCTCATAAAATTCCTCCTAAGCTATGATTGTTTCTGGCAATCCTTTATTGGCTGACATTGCCATATACCGTTGCTCTGTTAAAATTGCCTTTTCTATATCTCTTTCAGTAATTTCTCCTATGTTTTCTTCTATCTGGAACATTGGTTTTTTAAGATATTTTCCTTTTGGTAATACGCAGCTTATAGCAGCCGCCACATATTGACCTAACTGCCATTGAAGAACGTCTTTCTCATTTCTTTTTAACTTATACGCTTTTAGATATGGATCCATCTCGGCAGGGCTTGACCAATCAATATAGTCAACAGAAAGACCATACCCTTTTGTTGCAAGCATTAACAAAGGTCGTATTTCCTCACAGTATATTTCCCATGTTAAATCTCTACTATTTTCCCGTTCTGAATTACTTCCAGTCTTGGTTGAACTGTTTCTTCTACTTGTTCCTCTTTCTTCTGCTCCTTCTGGAACAGGCTTCTCAAAAAAGAATCTTCCAACAACGCCTCCTGAATCTGATTGAAGAACGCCATAACGTCTGCTCCCTCGCTGTCCATGTATTCCTCAACAAGCGCAAATGCCTTTTCAAGTTTCTCTTCCTTGCCCTCGCCTGTGTCGCAGTTGTATTTGAATTCCGGGTAGTGTACCTGCAAGCCGACAAGCACTGCTTCTGGTAAAAACAGGAGCAAATCTTCAACTTTCTCAAAATATGCTTCCTTGTCTCCGTTTGACAAATCTGCAAACTTTACAAATTTTGATATGATACGCTCTTTCAGCGTTGGCTTGTATGCAAACTTGATGCTGTATTCTTTTTCTCCGATTTTTAATTTCATGTTTTACTTTCCTTTCTTTGAATTATGCTCCCGTCTTTGTTACATTGAATGTTCCGTCGCCGTTATCAACCACGGTAAAATCGTCTGTGCATTCGATGGCAGATGTGTTCGGAATAACCGTTACTGTCATTTCAAGGATTTCATCAACTCCACCAACGTCATTTGGCGTTGCCGTTGCCTGCCCTACGTAGGCATATTTTGCGGTTCCTCCAATCCCCTGCGTCCCGTATAGATGAAAAATGCAGAGTTTCTTTCCATTCAGCTTATTGATTGCTTGCAGGTATTCCTTTTCAAGATTTCCTGTTATTTCTCTTGTATCCGCTGTTTTAATTCCCATTTCAAACGTCTGCGTATCATCTTCAAGCGTTGTGCTTTCAACCGTATTGGGGGCTGATACAGGGCTTGGGATTGACTTAGCCCTTACCAATAGTTTGTACTCGCCACTAAAATCGATTGCGCTATGTATGTCCCCCTCAAACTCTTTTATGATTACTCTTGCAAGATAACTGGTATCTGCCATAATTTCATTCCTCCTTAAAAATTTGCATAAAAATAAGAGCGTTTCTGCTCTTTGCTTCTGTTACAATATGTCTCCGTCACCTATTACTCTTTTGTATCTCGCCGTGGTGATGTATACATCCCCAGTGTTATTGTGCATTGGCATAGGCATTGGTTTAAATCTCATGCTTTTCATTATCCTTAAAACCTCTCTCGCCACTTCATCTGTCCTGTTGTTGTTTTGATTGTCAGAAACGTCAACTTGGAACGCTGCATTAACTCCTGGTATTGATGTTCCCTCCAAATCCGAACCTGCTTCCTGTGAATCAACCATGTGTATGTACACTGTTGGAAATTTAGGTTTTGTTGATGACCTGTCGCTTGTGGTAAAATTGAGGTCTTTGTATTTCGCTTTTATCTTTGCGGAAAACTTCGCTTTTATCAGCGAAAACACTTGCGTTTCTATGCTGTCAAGCATTTAGACCACCTGCCTTTAAATGGTAGTTTCTCCTTTATTTTTTAAGCCAGAAAAATCTAATCCCTCTGTAATTTCTCCCGTTTTGATTCTGTCGTATGGTACAGTTCCGGTCTCGATTCTTCCTCCGAAATTACTTTCCGAATTTTCTCTTTGTCCGCAATATGAGTAGTAAGGTGGGTTTGTATGAATCAACGTTCCACTAAGGTTTGGATTCAAATAGGCTGGTGTGTAAACTGTATCATCTTCCGAATTTTCCTCTCTTGCAACCTTTTCAACAAGCTTTCCGTCCTTGTCGTATTTTTCTGTTGTTTCAGTGATTTTTGTTTTAACCATGATTTTCCTCCTCAATCTTATATTTGCAGTTTTCAGACACAAATTCTTTTATTTTTTCATATCCCCAGCCACACCCGATAAGGCTTGAAACCAGCATTTCCATGCTCTGTACCTGTGCCAAGGCATTCCCGGTAAAATAATCCCTTAAATTTTCTCTCGCCTTTACGCCACATTCCTGTTCAAGTTCTTTTGCAGTTTTTCCAAACAAAGTTCGGTAAATCAGATTTGTATAATTTGGATATGCGAACCGCTTGTGTGGGCTGTCTGCAATCTTCATCTTGATTGTGTCTGTGAGGATGTGACGAATAACAACGCCTTTGTCACGCTCTATCTTCCATTGTTGACGCTCGGTGTAAATGCGTTTTAATTCGTTTTCCATTGCGTTAAACGCATTGATGTAGTCCTCTTTGAACTTCATTGCTTCTTTTCCGGTATATCCCATAGCCAGCAAGGTGAACCCATCCCTTGTCACTTCATACATTGGCAATGTCTTGCCTTGTGCAGACTTATAAGAGGACAATCCAAAATTGGATTCTCTAAACATATCGCTACATTCCATATCCCGAATATCTCTAAGGACATGGGCATGTTCCTTACCGAACTTTTCAGCAATTTTAAGGCTTGTAGTGATAAGCCTTTCTTCGTTTCTTTTTCCAATGATTTCTACTAACATAAATTCATGCCTCCTGATGATTTATTTTGTTAAATTAAAAAAGAGAGGATCCCCTCTCACTTCCCGAATACTTCTTTAGCTATCTTCGGAACTTCCCTTATCAGTTCCATGCTTGTAAGGTACATAAAAGGACGAGACGGCATTCCCTCTGTATAATGCCATTTCCCGTCCTGCCCCGGATAAAACCAGTAATATCTTCCCGTGGTTGCGTTCTGTCTTATCGTCTTTCCGACATTGTAATCCCAGCTTACACCCTCTGGAAGAGGATAGGGGTATGGTTTGTCCTCGCCACGTTGTCCTGTGCCGAACTCAACAAAGGCACAGTGCTTGGAGTCTGTAACTACCGCAAATATCGCCCCGTATGGCATACTTGCCTTGTACTCGCTGTGCAAGCTCTGTATCAGTTCGCCCGTAAAGATTGCGTCGAGGTCGGCTATCTGCACTCTGGCGATTTCTACGCCGCGCTCGCTAAGTTTTTCTGCAAGCAGTCTGGCTTTGTAGGTTAGACTGTTGCGGTATTTTTCCAATTCCTTTTGGAGATTACGGATTGACGAAATAGACAGGTCGGCTTTAAGGGTTTTCTTTGCCATGACCCATCTCTGTGTTTAACAAATTAAATTTCAGAGATTTCTCTACTGATTTCTTCAACCACTCTGGAATTAGAGTGGTGCAAGGGAAAAATACACCATCTTGAAGTGTTCCGCATAATTTTGTATTGTCTTTGTAAAACAAATCTTCCATTTTCTACCTCCTACAAAATATCCAATTCCCTAAATGTCTTTTCCATTTTTGGAAATTGCGTTGCAATCCAATCTACAAGAACCTCGTCCTTCATGTAGCTGTACAGTCCGCTTTCCCTAAAATATGCATGAATACATTCGTGAGACAGCGTTTCCTTATAACACTTCTCTTTTTCTTCTTTTGTATCTCCGTCACCGAGCATATTTTCTTTTGGTCTTATCCTTATTCGGTTGGAGTATGGATGGCAGATACCGTCTGCGCCGTCTTTTAGTATTTCTTCATCTGTTTCAATCGTGTAATCCGCTCCAAGAATATTTACTGTTTTCTTGTCCATGTCAAACACCACCTTAGAACATTTTCAAAGTTTTTCCGTTTTCATTTAGCAAATACAAAACCGTCTTTTCTCCAAACATCAACGCTCTTGACTTTCCTCTGTTTCTTTCGCTTAGTATTGCAATTTTTGCAAACTTTGCATTTTCTGGAAACATGTTATCTGACCTAAGCTCAAAAGTAGGTTTTCCCCATACTGTAGAAACTTGTTTTTCTGCTCTTTCCATTATGCTTACAATGTCATCATTTTTTGTAAACGGAACTTGCAAAAAACATATTGATTGCGATTCTTCGTAACAATCCGTTCCATTATTTGAATACTGTAAAATCATCTTTCTATCTTCCTTTCTGCCTGTCTATTTTATTTAACCACAGCCTTTAACACATACTTCACAAAGTTAAGACTTTCAGACACCTTTATAATCTCATAATCTGCCGATATAGGGTCGATAATCTCATTATTGATATCTTTGTACCCTACCTCGCTTTTCGTCCAAATAAGGCTACCCTCAACGATTGGATAAGCACCTTTTTGGCATAGCAGAGTGGCGTTATAGTCAGAGGTCGACAAGCCAAATTCCTGCGCCTCCGCCTCTCCGCCACTCATTGCTAAACTGGATAAAAAAGAGACGGGCTCGCTATAGTCTATCTCATATTCCCCAGTTTCAGACGGTATCTTATTTCCGTTTTCATCTTCGTAATAAATAATGTTCCCGTCGCTGTCCTCGTAGTGTTCATAGATGATTTCGCCGTTTTCGTCACGGTTGTAGATTGGCACTTCTCCGATTTGGAGGGCGTATTTCATGGATTGCTTGTTTTTTAGGAGGGTTCTTATAAAATCGCCCCCTATTTAACAGAAAGCGTTGCCACAACGTCTAAATTGTAAAGGGCAACAATTTCTCCGTTTTTGAATATCAAGACAGCCTTCTTGTCGTACTGACACTCATATTCATTTTTATCGTATGTAAAGATTCTTCCGCCTTTTGTGATTATTTCAATCATCGTCAGTCCTCCTTAACCTCTGGCAACCCTGCAATGCTTGTCAGGATAGAAATAACCGCTGCCACTGCTGATACTGATAATACATTTATCCAGTTCACATCCATAACCGCCTGCCCTACCGTCAGCATTGACAAGGCTACCTGTGCCGCAGTTTTTCCGGCCCGGATTCCTGCTGCCTTAATCCACCTCTTTGTTTTGTCACTCATTATTCGTCGTCCTCCTTATTCAATCTTTTCAATAATTTCATCAATCCGCTTCCATGCTGTAACAAGGCTTTCCTCTACCTTGGTTAGCCTGTCTCCGTGAGCATCAACTTTTTTTACAAGAGAAGAAATCTGCTCCTTAATCTCCTGATTGCTCAAATTGATGAGGTCAAGTTTTCCGCTTATCATTGCGTTTTCTTTAGTGCGTTCCTTGATTTCCTCAATTCGTTCTTTTGTGTATTCCTCTGTGTCTTTCGTTTCTGTTCGCTTTCCGCTCTTAAAGTTAAAGTAAATCATTGATAAAAGCGATAATGCGCTTATAACCGCCGCAATAACACTTACTGTTGTTGCTGTCATATTTGCTCAATCCTTTCCGCAAATAGAATTTTAATCCGCCTGCCCTCCACCACCTGATGGCGGATGCCCTGCAACCCTAACCGTATGGAAATACACACGGTTAAAGCCACGCGCAATCTTCCAAAATCGCTTGTTATGCAATTACCCCTCTTGCACGTAATGCAGAAAGTAATGCGTTGTATGATGTTATAACATCAGATATATCCGTTGTGCTGTAATCAACATCTGTTACCGTTTCCGCTGTGCCTGTCAAGGTCTGCAATGCCGCAACCTCCGTTTTTGTGGCATATTCGCTTGCAAGGTCGGCTGTTTTTGCATATGCAGACAGGTCAATGTTTACTGATTTGTCCGTGACTGGCAGTGCAGTTCCGTCAACCTGTACTTCGTTAATGACATTTGTTTCTCCGCCGTTTTCCGCAAGATATTCTTCTGCATTTACCCAGTCCCCATTTTTGCGAAGGTATACTGAACCTTTTGGTCTTGACGGCACTTCTGGTACGCCTGATACGCCGCTATTCCAGTCTTCACCATTTTGAGAATATTCAAGACCGTTTGTGCTCGCTCGAAGATATGGAGCGGCATTTTCGCCGCTTGCGGTTTTTACATATTCCATGCCAGACGGTGCTTCTTCTTCTGGTTCTTCTGGCATGACGATTCCACTTTCTGTGATACCTACGCTTGTCCATGTTGTGCCGATTGTATTTCCACTGATAACTCGCATTTCAAAATTTTTGTTATCAGTCAGCAATTCATTAGGAACGGCGCACTGATTGTCAACAAGGTCAACCCTGATTTTGTTGCGGTTTTTGTAAAACTCAACCGATTTTGTGCCTGGGATTTCTGCAAATTCATCACCAAAATTAAAGTGCAGTCCAAAATAATTAACTGCGCCGCTGATAAGCGCGGTTTTATCTCCTGCTGTTCGGCTGATTGCCATATTTTTTATATCAAATTCAAGATATTTCAATTTATTACCTCCCTGTCCTTGACAACGGTATAATGCCGCTAAACAGCTTATCCCGGTCTATGAAATTCCTCGATGTTCCATTTTCGGATGATGACGACTGCCCCTCTGCACCTATCATGTTGTAATCAAAAAGCGCAATGTTTCGGATGTTGGAATAGTAGTTTTCCAAATCTTCCACGATTGCGCTTTCTGTATAGTGTTTCGGGTAGTTCCTTGCCCGTTTCACTTCCCTTATTGCATTTTTGATTTTTAGCTTTATAAGTTCAGGCTTAAACTTGGGGTCTGTTGCGGATAATTCCTCTTTCAAATCTTCCAATAGCTCATATTCTAAGGTCAGCATACCGCCCACCTCCTAAAGTTCAAAATGTTCTATCAGTTCCCTTTTAAGGTCTGCTCCATTCATTTCTCCTGCTCCCTCAATTCCGACTTCTGACGCAAGTGAAACAAGGTCATCTTTACTCATGCGCTGAATGTCGGTCTTGGTATATTGCTGCTCCTCTGGCCTTTCTTCAAATTCAATATCAGAATCAGAAAAAGGAAGAGTTTCCCCTTCCTTTTCTTTCAGCTTAGACCACATTCTTTTTTTGTGGTAAATCATTCCCATAACGTTTCCTCCTTATGCTCCGGTGTTTCCCCCACCGAAGCTAATCTTGATTAACTTGCTCTTGTCGTAAACATACGGAGCAAACATTTTGGAGCCTGTAATCAGGGTTTTTCTTCCAAGAATATCCCTGTCAAACTCTACAAGCGTATTTCTCTTTGAAATGATAGCCAGTGCGCCTGGTTTGATGATAAATCCCTCATTCTTTGTTTTCAGCCTGTTGGACGTGACAATCTGGCAGCCGTAAATCATGCCAACCGTTCCCTTTACAATGATGTCTGCACCCATCTGCGTATTTGGAATCCAGTCAGATGATTTCCTTAATGCTGTATGCACTTTTGGTGGAACCACAAGAACTTTTTCTCCGTCAATCTCCTCTCCGAAAAGTTCCAAATCCTCTGCAATCCTGTCTGTAACCTTTGTAGCTGTAGATGTTCCGACCAAAGAAGCTGTTGTGCTTGCTGCATCAATCAAACTGCTCTCTACCCCGTCTGCAACAGCAATCGTAATCTGCCTTGCAGCTTCATCAAGAGGATCTCCAAATCCCATAACAGCCCCTCTGTCTGTAATCTCAATTCCAAGACCATACTCCATGATTTCAACTTCTTCTTCGGTCTGCGTTAATTTCTTGATTGGCAGGTCTTCATCTTCTGCTACCTTCTCTGCGCTTCCTACATAATTAAATGACGGAAGTTTCACCTTGCTCCCTGGCTGCCCTTCAAGCGTATCATCTACAAGTGCAAGCGGCGTAAACCTAATTGCGTCAATCAGCTTTTTGTTAATAAGGTCTCCGACCACCTCTGGGTCGAACAAATCTGCGATTCCTGTAACTCCTGCTGGTAATGCCATACTTTATTTTCCTCCTTGTTCTGCTTTCCTTAATCTTTCATATCCGTCTGGGTCGGAGCGTTTGAGTTTAACCCTGTCCGCTACCCCCATCTTTGTAAACTGTTCTAATGTAACAACCTTTCCGTCACCCGTTCCGGCATTCATCTGCGGTCTTGATTTAATAAATTCCGCTTCATACTCTTTCTTTTTCCTCTTGTCTACGGCAAGCTGGATTTTCAATTTTGCATCAAAATCGTCGTCAACCTCTGCGATCGCCATCTGGCTTGCTTCGTCCGGCGTGTATTTAAGCTCGCCAAGGTAATACTTTTCCAGTTTGTTGATTTTGTTTTCCCTCAAAAGCTGCTGGAATTGTTCTTCCCTTTCCGCTTCTCGCTCTGCCTTTTCTGCGTCTACCCTTTCTTTTTCAGACAGCTTTGCGTTGTACTTTTTCTTGTACTCTGCCGCCTCGCTTGCGGCGCGCTCCTGTGCCTTTTTCACCTTGGCGAGTTCTACCATAAGTTCCTGAACAGTAGGCTCTTTTCCGTCATCTGCTGGCGGTGTCTGCTGGCCGTCTTGCTCTTTTCCGTCATCTGTTGGCGGTGTCTGCTGTCCGTCTTGCTCTTTTCCGTCATCTGCTGGCGGTGTCTGCTGTCCGTCTTGCTCTCCCGGCTCTGCAAAAAACTGTAGGTTCATTGGGATTTTTCTGCTTTCTTTGCTCATTCTTCTTACCTCTTTCTGCGTTTTAATGTGTTCCCTCACAATATTTTTGGGTTTGCGATTTTCGATTTCCCTATCGTTTTGCGAAACTTGTATTGCGCTGTCCCTAGCGCAAAATAAAAGCACACGGATTTCTCCATGTGCTTAATTGCTGAAAATATTTAGTTTTAAATGTACCGCACTGTACAGCGGCAATTCGAAAGTTCCTTGTAATCAATTCCATAAAAAGTGTCATGCGGGAATCGCATGAGCGTATTTCCAACAACGAACGTATCTTCTATTGGAATTATCATACTGTCTAACCTTTTGTGTGTTTTCCTTACCTTTTGGTCTTTTTCTGTTATCCATTGTTTTTCTGTTTTTCCGTCTGCTATCGCATTTGCAAAATCTTTGTAATTTAGCGTACTGTTTGCTTCGTTGACAGATATAAGTACGCCTCTGTCTTCCGAAAGATAAAATTCTTCGTCAATGTGTTTTAGCGTAGTATCAACTGTTTCTTCTGAAAATTCCTTTATGTGTTCTTCAATGTATTTGTCGATTTTCATATATTCAACAACCAAGTCTGAATATCTTGACTGTATCTGCGATACGATAAACCGCTTATCCATATAACTTTTTTCTTTCATCACAAGAAAAAGAGAGAAAAGAAAAAGAATGATTTCTTTCATATCCTTTGCGAATTTCTTTCTTTCTTCCTTTCCCTCTTCTGAAAGTTCCATTTCATCAAAATAGGCATCTATGTCTAATATTTCATCTTCTGAAAAGTCGTTTAACTCGTCAATTTCTCTCACATCTTATCATCCCTCCGCTTTCTCTGGGTTTTCTTTTGACATTCCGTCAAGCATTGGCGAATTAGATATTTGCGCTTCTATTCCGCCGTCTGTTGTCCTTGTTTCTTCTGTTCCTTCGTTAGCCGTTGGTTTTGTGATTTTACTTTTCTGAATAGCCTCTATCATTTCCCGGCTGTCAATCCATACCTGCTCTGGGTCGTCAAACGCATTTGCTCCTTTGATAACGTGTTCTCCATAAAATCCCAAATTCAGCAACGTTGCCATGTAATTTGCCTTTATCGTTAGTTCATAATTTTTCTGCCTTTTTATGTTTGGCTTTGTGTCCGAATATTTTATGTCTAAAATCGGGCTGTCCTGTGGAATGTAGGGAGAAATTTGCATTGCCCTGCAAACAACCCTCACTTCTTCCATTTTGCAATCTTCTGTAATGTTTTGCTGCTTATTCGCTGCGTTTTCCGCTGCGCTCCATCCTGTAGCATCCGATGTTGCTATTCCGGTTGAATTTGAAACATTTTCGCTTCTTTGCGGAACGTCGCACTCTTCCAGAATGATCGACCTGTCATAAACTATTTTATTTAAAAGCCCATCATAGTTGTAATCAAGTGTCAGAGGGTTTATTGTCGGGGATTTTCCGTCCTGCGTGGTGAACGTCCTGACAATCTCTCCTGTCTTCGGGTTTATTTCGTTTCCGTTTTCGTCTACAGGGAAGTCCACATCGTTGTAATGCCAGAGAGAATTTGTGTTCTGCTGTATCGAGTTCATAAAATTCGAGCGTAAAGCATTAAGGTCGTTCATTGCCGGTATCTGGTGTTCAAAACATCCCATTCTGTCATAAGAACGAATCCACTCAATTATCGGTAGCATTCCGAGCGGGTTTTTTTCCCCGCTTCGCTCCCTTTCAAACCAATTTGTGATTGGCTCTCCATTATCATCTTTTTGTATTTTCCCGTTTTTTATTTTCAGTGCGCCGGAGATTTCAAATCTTTGCTGTTTCGTGAAGCAGGTAAAATATTTGTTTCCCATTTCATCTTCTCGGTAAGACACTGCAAGCAAAGGTCTATGGTCTGGATAATATCTTGACTTGACAATAAATGTTGTTCTTGGGTCTAGTATGTTTAATGCGAAGTAGCTATCTCCTTCTTCATATTCCGTGTTTATATCTATGTAACTAAACCCTGTTCCACATATCTCAATGAACCTTGCAAGCTCCTGTGTCCTTTTTCTCACCTTTGCCATTTCGTATTGCTCGTTAAGCAGTGCAATAGATGTGGATTCGTCTTTCTTTTCTCCACTGTCTTTTTCCCCTCTCTGCACCATGCTTATTGGGAAACCCCAGATAAATCCGAGCTTAAATTCCGTGATTTTGTGCGCTAAGTTATCAGGGCAGAAACTTTGAATGTCTTTTCTGGTTGTTTTGATTGCTGTATTCGGCTGTTCCCCGGCTTCATAATTCAACAAAAAATCGCACCGTGCGGCATTGATTAAATGCTTTGGCAGTGCGTTCCTCAAAACCCTTATTACATTTTTCTCTGTGATTTCCGGCTCGTCTGTAAAGATTTCCAATCTGCCTATTTGCATTTAGTCACCGCCTTTAAATGAATGTCACGCCAGAACTACAGCTTCTTTTTGGAACCGGCTTATTCTCTGCTTTTCCGGTTTGCGTTCTGTAAATTACAAGTTTATTGCAATTTTTACATTTTACTATTTTGTCTATAGTTGACCGCCCATCATGTGTTCCTACATGAGAATTGCATTGTGGGCAGAATATTTTTACTGGTTTATATTTCTTCATGCCACACCGCCTAATTATTTACATATATCTTTTCTTCGCAAACAGGGCATACAATATAACTCTGCCATTCGTTCATGCCTGTCTGCATGGTTTTGACATCTTCTTTTTCATATTGCAGCTTGCTTTCACAATAACTGCACTTTACATTACGCTTTCCGTACTCAATCACTTTTATTGCCATGTCTCACCACCTAACCGAATAACTGTCCTACATATTTTCCGGCAAATTTTCGGACTTTTTTCTTCCCACATTTCTTACACACGCACATAGCCGTCAATACTTCCAATCCGTCATAACTAAAATGAGAATGTTTTGGTTCTTCTATCCGTTTCCAATCATGTACGCAAAATTTCATAATTCCCTCCAAAATAAAAGAAACATCCGATTATTGCTCGGTAATCTCCCGTTCTTCTTTTTCATATCCATCGCAATTTAAACATAGTGGCGGATTCATTCCATATCTTTTATGATTTTCATTCATGCAAGCATAATGTACTCCGAAAGCTCCCGCACTTACACCGCAACAATGTTTGCAATCACTTGGTTTTCCAAATAATATTTCTTTTAATTTCTTAGATTTTTCTACATCTTCTACAAAATCCATAATTACCCTCTCTTTCTCCGCAAATCAAATATCCATATGTCGTATCACTCTCATAATCTTAGAGATAGTTTTCTTTGATACTTTCTTAACTGCCGACACGCACATGCCCATTTCCATTGCACAGTATTCATAAGTATACTGTTTATTTCGCAATTCAAAGAAAAGCAATTCTTCTTCCATAAAGTTTGCGTGTTCCTTTATGTAGTCTTGCTCGTCCTTTGTAAATTCGGGGATTATGTTTTTGGTTCGGCTCATGAAATCCCCTCCTTAAATCTGATTTTTCCCATGCAAAAAGACGCTACCGTTGCGGCAACGCCTTTTCATTCGGGGGATTTTGTCAACGAAAAACTCTGTCGAGATTTCATCTCAATTATAATTATAAAAAATTTTTCCCGAACATATCGAACAAGTTTTATTTTTCCATAAATCTGTTAAAAGCCATTCTGATACTATCCTCGGTATTCCCTCCGCCAATTCGGTCAGCTACTTTATTCCATGAAAGATTTTCAATGAACCGCAGATTGATAATCCTTCTCATACGGCTGTCAGAAATGCTTGCAATAAATTCCTCTACTTTGTTCAGTGTTTCAAGAAGCTCCATTTCAAGGCTTGTCAACGTTGCCTTTCTTGAATATAGCAATGTTTTTTTTCGGCTGTATTCTGGATATGGGAAACCTTCAATTTTAAATGATTGCAAGCCACCCTCTCCTCCCCTAACCTTGTCACATACGGTCTTTTCGCTTTCAATTCGTTCAATCTGTCGTTCCGTCTGCTCTATTCTTTGTCGGACTTCCTTTATTTCTTCCTGCAAATCTGAATACTGTATCAAAATTTCCTTGCTTACCATGTATGTAACCTCCTTTAGATTGGGCTTGGCATTATGATTGTTTTCCTTCTTCCATTTCCTTTTTTTATTCTCAATGCAAATGTAGCAAATACATCGGCAACGTCATCATTTATGTTTTTCCCAGATACAGAATAACTAAGCAACTGCGCCATCATCACTCCGTATTGGCTTTTTGGCGCATACATTGACTTGTCCTTAAATTTGACGTGTTGCAATATCCAATTTGAGCACTGATAAATCCTGGCCTCTTTGTTTGATTCCGTTGGCACTGATGTTATATTGCATATCCATCCCTTTTCTTCCACTCGTTTTTGCACTTCTTCTGCTACCCTGTCGCCTCCATTGTTGCTCTCAAACACACAATCCTGCATTTCGTTGTCAACAATCAGATTTGCAGAATTTTCATACTGCAATTCATAATCTGGGGAATTATCACACACGCAATCGGTACAGTAATAGTAATCTCCATACTTTTCAAAGCATGGTAAAACAAAAAAATCTGTTCCTTTTCCTTTGGTATCGCACTGTCCTGTAATAAGTTCTGGCGGTTTCTCTCTAAGTTTTTTAATTTCTTCATCGTCATATCGCATAACCTTTCCTTCTGGAAACAGCAAACCTTCACGCTCAATAGGCTGTTGCTTATACAGACACCTATAAGAAATATCATCCATTGTAAGGGCTTGGTCGTTAAAAAACTCAACCGTCATTCCGTTGTACTCATAATCAAAGTTGCTTTTGCCCGTAATCGGATCTATGTCTTCTACGGAAATTATCTTTGTTCTATCGCTACTTCCATACAGTTCGATAATTCGTCCGACAACATCTTTTGTAGACCAGCGTGTCATAATGATTACTTCTTTTACTTGTTGATTAAGTTTTCTTTGTTTTAGGTCAACGCCATATATCCTCCAAATTTTATCAAGGATAGTCGGGTTTAGAGCTTCCTCAATGGTTCCTATTAGGTCATCACAATATAGATAACGGTTTGTCCTTACTTTTCCGGCATTTTTAGAACCGATAGAAGAACACTGAATACTTGAATACGGCTTGTACTTTCCAAAATTTATCTCCTGCAACTTTGCATTTGTGCTTTGTAATTTCACGTCTGGAAAAATTTCAGACCATGTATATTCAAGGTTGTCTGTTGTAATGTCAAGTACGCCCTTATAATATTTCTCTGTTATGTCGCTGTTATGAGAAAAGAAAAGGCTGTAGTCCTTTGGGTATTTTCCAATTATCCATGAACAGAAAAATTTTTCGAGAGTAGTTTTTTGCGTACCAGGCGGCATGGATATGCAAATTCTATCGTACTTATCATCTTCCAAATCTTGCATTGCTTGTATAAGCCCATGCTTATTTAACTGTTTTCTTTTCGGTGAATAGAACCGCTCGCTTATCTCTCTTTTCTTTTCAAGATACAAAAGATAACTCTCAAACTTATATGGAGCCTCCAACTTCAATATCTCATACCACTTGTCCACCATTTCATGCCCTGTCTTGTTGGCAAAGCAGAATTTTTCAAGTTCCCATATGTCGCCGCCAGCACCGTTTATGACATACTGGTTCATCAGTTCTTTTGCCCTTGGTGATATTTTTAGGGCGGTTTCTATGTCCTTATCTTCTTCATCTGCCCAGAAGACATACGTATGGAACGCATTAACAGCGTCAATATCTACTCCATGCCTTTCTATGTATTTTTCTGCATTGGAAATTTCTTTGAGTAATTCTTGACTTGCCATAAAAGAAAAGCGTAACCTCCCTTCGAATAAAAGTAAGCTACGCTTTAGCTGACACACGAGAACCCTTCTCTCATGCCTTAGATATTTATTTTGTTTCCAGAAATGGATTTTTTATAATAATATATTTCCTTTGTTCATCATCTTTTCTTATTCTTCCATATTCCCATATATTTTCAATCATATCTAAAATGATTTCATCTTTTTCTTTTCTGAAATGTTCAAACAAGTCTATCCATCCTTGAGCTGAATATCTTTGTCTAGTTTCTTTTCTCCACCGCTCAATATCAAACGGAACTTTTGTTTTTCTCCAAATGTATTCTCTAATGCAATCATATAAGTTTTGCGAATACGCTTCGCAGATTCCCCTTATATTTTCTGAAATAAATGCTTCTGTTTTATCGTAAGGACTTCTTTCATCCGTTAATTCCCTATCGTATAATTCAGTCATTGCTTGATAAAAACAAACAAATTTGAAATATATATCAGGTTCTATCGGTTCTTGTTGATAGTAACTTTTCCAGTTGATATTATCTTCCATTCTCCAAAATCCCTTTCATTCCGCACAAACGCTTTATGTGCGGTGTTAGATATGTTATTTTAATTCCTTCTTCATTTCTTCCAAATGCAAATCACATAAATAAAACGTCAACACTCCAAGCCGAATCTTGTTATGTGCTGGATATTTTTCGTGATATTCTTTGTTGCTCAAACTCTCAATAGGTTCATTTATGCAAACAGGGCAACAATGTTTAAGCATCCAATTTAATTCATTCCCATGCTTGCATCCATTTGGAAAAGAAGTGTGTTTGTATATAAAGTCACAAAACAATTTCTTAACGCTCATTTCATCATACCTCACTCACTCGCCTTAAAATTATAAATCGGCTTGATAATCTTCATGATTTCAACCGTATCTTGTATATTCGCTACAATTTCCTCAATCGGCTTGTATGCCATAGGGCTTTCATCAATCGTTGACCGATTAACAGATGTTGTATAAATTCCTTGCATGGACTGTTCAAATTCTTCCAGCGATACCGTTTCTTTTGCTTTGCTACGGCTCATTATCCGTCCTGCCCCATGCGGCGCTGAATAATTCCAGTCTGCATTACCTTTTCCCCTGCCGATAATACAGCCGTCACGCATATTGATAGGAATTAGGACTGTTTCGCCCTCTTTCGCCGATATTGCGCCCTTGCGGACGATGTTTGTGTCATGCTCAATGTAGTTGTGGATTGTTTCAAATCCATTTGAAAATCTATCTATATCCCAGCCCATGCCATAAGATATTTCTTTTGCAATCCTGTATCTATTTTCACTTGCGAATTTCTGACACAACTTCATGTCGTGCAGATACATTTCCCTGTGTTCGCCTGTCAGATAGGATAATTCTTTTGGCACACTAATTTTCGGCTGAAATTTCCGTTTTAACTCCGCAATCCCTCTCTGAATATCCTTGTGTCTGCCTGTCCGTTTGTAATCTTCAATCAGTTTCTTTGTTTCTTCTTCAAGGCTGTTCGCTCCGCTTAAATCGTCAATCGCCATCTGCTGATAAATTTCCGCAACCTGCTTTCCAATGTTCCGACTTCCCGAATGAATGACAAGGTATTTATTTCCGTCATCGTCAATGTCCACTTCGCAAAAATGATTTCCTCCGCCAAGCGTACCGCAGCTTCTTTTCAACCAATCCACGTTTTTTAGGCGGTCTTCGCAATAAAGCTGATTGATGATGATTTCCGAAAAGTTATCTTCTGTTTCATGCACATTTCTGCCATTCGGAACATATTTTCTGATTACCTCGTCGAGTTTTGCAAGGTCTATGTCTGTGTTGCCAAGTTCTACAGTTTCCATGCCGCAGCCAATATCCACTCCGACGATGTTTGGAATTACCTTATCTCCCAAATCAGCAGTAAAACCGATAACACATCCAGCTCCGGCGTGTACGTCAGGCATGATACGCACTTTGCAATCCGCAAATGCCGGTTGCTTAATCAGCGTGTAAATCTGATTTAATGCCTGCGGTTCTATGTTTTCTGTAAATATTTTTAAATCACTCATCTTCGCATTCTCCTATTTTCACAAAATAGCAATCATCTTCCTCTTTTATAAAAAACTTTTTCCCGCAATGGCAGTTTCGAAATCTAAGTATTTTCATAATGAGCAGTTGCTCTATGTTTCCTGGGTCTAAAATGTGTTCTTTTCCGCAATTCGGACATTTTACATAAATCATTTAGAAACCACTTCCTTTTTCACTTTAATAACCGCCACGCCGTTAGGAGATGTTCGTAGTTCGCAGTCACTGTTCTTTGAAAGCACTTCTGCGATTTCTTCTGCCTTTTGAATGACAGAATTTTTCAGTTCTGTTTTATCTTTACTCACTTTTGCGCCTCCTGTCATTAAATTCTTGTTTTATACAAGCGTGGCAATCTTTACTTTCTTCATATACTTTGCAATCATCACAGTATTTTGGTTTTTCCTCTTTTGTCGCCCTCTCGAACATTTCACGTTCTATGCCTTCAATTACTTCTGATAAACTCACTTGAATACCTCCAGTATTTTCCATTGCTCTATCGCCCATATTGTCTGAATGCTCAATGTCCTTCCTATTCGTGGCGGCATGGATATTTCATATCCATTCTTTAACTTTTGCTCCACATCTTCAAAGAACGCTTTTTGATATTTACTTAAATGCTCTTGACAGATACTTTCTATGTATTCGGCAAGTTTCATCCCCCTCTTTCTGATAGGCGGTAAATTTTGCGTTTTACGCCAGTTGTTTTTCTGCAAAATCACATTTTATTGGCAACATAACTGTAAATCTGCTTTTCATCCACGGTTTTTCTTTTGTTGTAAAATCTTCCCCATATTCTTCTGCAAAAATAAAATTTCCAACCTCAAACCGAATATTGTATTTGTAAAGTTTTTCTTTTGCATCTTTTGGAATTTTTGGACTGTAACAAGTTTCTCCTTTTAATATCTTTTCAAGTATTTTTTTGCATAAATCTATAAAAAACACAAAAGTTCCATCACAGCGGCATCTCTCAACGGTCATATAGTCAAATTCAGCTTCCGTATTGCGTGTTACTGAAATTGTTGTGCCTTTGTTATCTTTAAATGGCAATTCAACTTCCAAAAGATTTTCAGAAACTTTAACAGTATTGCTAAATTTTATCTGTTCTGAAATTTTTAAAAAATCAACTTCGTACAAATGATTATATTTATCTTTTTCCATGCCATTACATACACCAGATTCAATTCTTTTCTTGACAAATTCTAGGGATTTATCTCTCATTCTCTATCCTCCAAACACAACACCCTCTTACTGACCTCCACGCACTCTTTTCTTTTTCCTCATTCGTGCAAGTGCTGGATTGGTTGTAGCGGCAGGTGGTTAGGTTGCAGTTATTGTCCATTTCGTTTTTCTCCCTAAGCCAAGCCCATAAACTGTTCTTTTGGAACCTTCAAGACAAGTTCTTCTGCTTTAAGCCATGCAAGAGTTTCGTTGCTATCTAAAAATCTAATTCCGTATTCTTCTTTGTCTTTAAATTCCTCGTGTAAGTCATTTTTAAAACGTTCGTCCATGCGCTCTTTATGCGTGTACTCGATAACGGCTTCACGATTAAAGAAATAATCATCAATATAATTTTCAATCCTCATTCCCTTAGAATCGAAAACAAGTTTTTGCGCTACGCTATGCTTTTTGCATATTACCATATCTCCTGTTTTAAATGTTGTCATATCAAATCCTCCAATTTATGAATTATAATGTGCCTTAAATCCTTTCTACGCATATTCCGCAACGGCTTTCTTTAATTCCTCTTTGCTGTCAAAGGTGTCTTTCCTCAGTTCGCAGAATCCGTCTTTTTCAACCGCATATATTCCGCATTGGATTTGTTTGCTTGCGACTTTTAAAACGCCCTTGTATTCTTTTCTTCCCATTTCGTATAGGTAATTGTTGACTAATACTTTCATTTTGTACACCTTTCAATCGGCTCTTTGTCATAAATAGATTTCCATTCGCAAAAATCTTCGCTTTCCCACGGTAATTCACTTTTGTTAAAATTCTCGAAATCAATTTTTATTCTGCTGTATTGTTTTGCATATGGAAATCTGCCAATCTTCTTAAAAATTTCAAATGAATGGCGGTCTTTTTCTTTCAAGTAACTCAATAATTTTGGATAATATAGCCAAAACGATATAAACTCTTTTATTCTTCTCATTCCTCCACCTCCCCATTATGATTACAATAAACCAATAAATGTTCCGCTATCTGCCTTAACTGCCATTTACCAAATATGTATTTATCATATTCCTTTCCCGTCATGCAGTTTGTCCGCTTTTTGCTTGCGTTTATCAGCATATCATCTACTTTGATAGGTTCTGTTGGGAGGAAATCGGTTACATTCCCTTTTGCTCTTTCAGATAAAATCTTTTCAAATTCATCTGGCTTATCAACCATATCATGCCGCACGCCAAATAACTTTTCCAGAATATCATCAATTTGGTTTATGGTGGTCTGGCTACGGTCAAGTTGCTTTTCCAACTCCTTAATCTTGTCCATAAATTCCTTATCATGTTGCGAAAAGTCCATGCTGTCAAATACAATTCCATATTGATCTTCAATGGAATTTGTTGTTATCCTTTCTCCGAATTTTGTTTCCGTGCAGTGAACATACACTCCATATCTTTTCAGCAAATCGCAGATTATCCTTGTAAACTCCATTGCCATAGCGTTATTTTTCTGTTCGAGAATATCTTTGCAGATTTTATCTATTGTTCCATGTAGAGGACTTTCTTTCAAAAGTTTTTCGTATTCCTCTTGGCATTTCTGAATGTCTGATATGTTCATAGTTTTCCCTCCCCGATTATTCCACTGTTCCTGTGTGACAATTATAACCCCTGTAAAATGATTATGGTCTATCATTTCTTTTGCTTCTTTGGTGCATCTCGGAAGAAGATAGTTGTTGTATGTATCAAGTTTAGATTGCAGTCTTCTGTTGTTTTCCTCTAAAATTTGATTTTTCTGTATGCGTCCCCTACTGCTTTTGCGTGTGTTTCTGCAAGCCGTTCTAGCGCAATGCCTTTTTTAACAACCATCTCTGCAAGCTGTTCCTCTGTGTAGTTTTCCATAAGTTCGGTTTTATTCATGGGTTGATACCTCCCTATCTTTCTTTGCATCATCACACATCTTGTCAAAATCCTTTTTCTTCATGCCAATCATCAAAAACATTATGATGACAAACAAAATATTCATTATCGGCACGAAAAACATAAAATACGCAAATATGCTTTTCTTTTTCTTCTTTTCGTCGTCAATCCATCCATTGTCTTTCATCTGCTGTTTATAAAGCGACTTAAACCCGATAAATGTCAGCATACATAATACCGATATTGAAAAGTGTAATTTTAATAGCCACATAACTTATTCCTCCATTCTGTCCTCATACCAGTTGTCAAGTTCCCTCAAGACATCTTCGAGGTAATACGTTGGCTTGCTCATTGTCTTTGTTCGATTGCAAAGCACCCTCTCATAGTTGTCTATGATAAATTCAACATCTTCTCCGTCATATCCGTAATTCTGGTAGAATTTCCAGAACGATTTTATCTTTGTAAGGAATTTTAGGAATTGTTTCATTCTGATACCTCCGTCAAATTTCTTCCGCATTTCGGGCAAAATTCTACATCTTCAACTGCTCCCCAATCGCCACCGCCCGCATGACAGCACAAATCAAATCTTCCGTTATCTCTCTGTATTATGAGTTCTTCTCTGTTACTGTCATCATTTTCTTTTATGATTTCTTTGCAAAAGTCACACATTTTTCAATCCTCCCACATTCTTTTCAAATTCACTTGCTCTGAACATTCCAAATGTTCCGCTGATTACATTTCCTCTTTGTGGAGCTGGCATATTTTCAAGAAGTTCTTTTGGTATTGGCTCTAAACCCGTGTCAAGCAAGTCATCACAAATCAGATAGCCGGATTTTTCTGGTTTAATATCCTTGTTCCTGAAAATCATTCCAAAACCTCATCCGTGTCAAAATCATCTTCCAAACCAGACAACGCCCATTGAAGGAATTTTATCATCTTTCTGACCTCTGCTTTTGAGAATACTGCAAATAACTGATCTTCTTTAAAACTCATCATTCTATCTTTCTTCCCGTATTTAGTTGGAATGTTCTTTCCTGTTATCAGGTTTTCGTCTTCGTCAACCATCATATCATACATGTCTTGCGTATTGTTTGCAGCTATCTTTAGGTGAAATTCTATTCCTTTGACAAAACACGTATGTTCCTTGACATCCCCTGTCAAAATAAAAATAGTTGTGCCGTTCAGTCCCCATTCATTAATTATACTGAACGCCGTTCCGTTTGGCATGGTCTTTAGTGTTTCAAGCGTGATTATTTTCATTTTCCAATCCCTCAATCTCAAACTCAATATATTGCTTTGCCTTTAACAGGTCTTGCAGTTTGCTGTTCCCTTCTTTTCTACCTGCTCTTGCGATATATTTCAATACGTTTCCAAGGCAGAACGAAAGTTTCCAGTCCTGTATCACTTTTACAGGCTCATTTTTTCCGAAGCAGTAATGCGGCGGGTGGCATATCTCATCTGTTTTAGTTTCCGTTGATTCCATGCCTGTATTCCTCCAATTCTTTTCTGTATTCATCAGTTTTATAGTATCCACACGAAAACATTTCCGGGCAAAATCCACGGTAAATGCACTCTCTCACCATGCAGCTGGCAAGTTCCGGCTCTGTCTCTGCTACTTTTTCTTTTACTGCTTTCCATGCCAGCCTTGTTTGCGTTGCAGCGCATCCGCACAATCTTTTTCTGCTGATGTTTATCAATGCCTGTGCGTTTGCTTCACATGCATGATTTACCGGAGCGCCTTGCGGCAACTTATCCCTGTCTTTATCCTGATTATCCGTCCTGTCTGGTCTTTGCGTTGAGACCCAATGCTCAATGCCAATTTTGTGCCTTACCATATGTACGCTGACCCACGATTTAATTCCGCTCCATCTCCAGTAGAATTTTATCCTTCTGATCGGCGAATGTTCCGACATAAGCAATTTTCTTTTCCACTCTGAATCAGGATATTTCCCTGTGTTTTTGTTTATTGTATTCATTGCAGAATCTTTCACATCCTGCCAGTTGTCATTATGTTTGAAAATATCAATCTCCATTCCCTGATTCCTCCAATCTCACGCCTCCACGCTCCCATAAATCCTCTTTCAGCTTGTCCATGTCCAGTTCGCCGTTCTGCCATGCTGTGTAGTAGTCCAGAACATGTTGCGTGAATTCCGGAATTTTCTTCGCATAACTTTTCTTCCAGTAAAAATCCATGAGGACTTCAAGCGGCAAGGTTAGCAGAAGAATCATTGCCTGATTTACGCCCTCGTTTACGCCGTCCTGATATGCTTTTTCCAGTTCTGAATTGATGGAATCCTTAACCGCATTATCAAGCTGGCTCTTGGTGAGGTTGTATGTGGCGGTTTTGTATTTTTGGTTTTTACGCTCTGCATAGCGTCTTTGTTGGCGGTTCATAAGCTATCCCTCCACCATTCCGTCAATCCTCGCACACTCCAATAACTCATAAAGAGAAATATTTGTGCGGTTCGGCATTTGCTTATACATCTCTATGAACTGTTCCTTGGTCAATGGCTTGTAATCTGGATTATCTCGCTTGCAGCTCATGGAATTACAACCCCTGCCGATTATGTAATGCTCGTTTCCGTTCTCGTCCCACTGAAACCCAATCTTCATGTCGCAGCTTTCAAAATGTTCACAGGGTTTTGGTTTGTTTAAATATCCGCTGCATAAACGTGTGTTTGAGTATTCCATTATTCCACCTCCCCCAATTCAAATAATCTCTGTGCCATTCTGTTTAATACCTCGTCTGACATAAATGCTGAAAGGTGGTAATTTGTCTCATATCCTTTAACCGCTCCGAAATCTCCATCAAGAAACATATCAACCATTTTTATATAGGCGTTATCTTGCCCTATAAGCCTGCCAAAGTGACTATATCTGTCATCATAGAAACAGTCCATTTTTTCTATAAACCTTAAAAGTGTGCTGTCTTTCAAAATCGGGTGTATCTTCCCGGATCTCTCCTTAAATCTTTCAAAGTAGTGCGTCAACGATATGAAAATTTCGTTTGCAGTATCGTTGTCGTAATTTTCAGAGCATATTGCAGCCAATCGTTCAATCATGTCCCTCTCGTCTGCTTTTTTGCCGAGATATTTTTCTAAGGCAGTTTTAGGCGCAGTCATCTTCTTTCGGTTTTCAGAAGAAGATGTTTTTGCCTCTCCATTAACTTTGTTAATGTTTTCTCCTTTTTCTGTATCACTTAAATCTGTATCTCTTAGATTGTTATTCTTAAAAGGTGTATTACTTATTGTGGAATCTTTTTCACCATCCTGTGGGATAAAATCCACCACCCCATCTATTTCATTCCACGAGGGGGTGGATTTTTCTCCACCACCTATATTTTCCTCATCATCTTCGCTTTCTTCATACTCATTTATAAATTCATTATAGAATTTGTTTGTGAGTTTAATTATTCTGCTTTCAAATTCTTTTGTGTCTCCTACATATTTATAAATTCTTTTTATGTATCCTTCTTTTTCCAAATCAGACAACATTCTTTTTATGGTATTTTCTTTTAAACCGAGAAAATCAGAAAAATGCTTGTTGCTCGCAAAACATTTTCTGTTTCCGTTCTTTGTAAGGCTGTGAATCTCAATAAGTAAATTTTTCTTGCTTGCGCTCAAATTTCTCGCTAAATAAAGTTTATGAGGTGTCCAAACGCCCTTAAAATCTCTATTTTCTGATATGATTATCTCTTTCTTTTCTCTCTTTACTGTTTCACTCATAAAATGACCTCCAATCCATTTTTCTAATCCTCCAAATTTATAAAAACAATAGGCAGGCGTTGGAGGACGCTTTTTGGGAGCTACCCTAGCCTATTGAATTTACCAAGATTAAATTAACCAAATGATTTTCTTGCGTCTATTTCATTGTCAAAAATTTTACACGCCCAATAACTCGGTCTGTGTTCATCGGTTCCGGGCTTATAATATTCTGGTTGTTTAATAGTTTTAGACCAATTATCGCAAGCGTCATTAAACGAAACTCCGTCAAATACTCCTAAAAATTCCGCTGTTGAACTTTGTCCGGTTGCAGAATATCCCTCCATCCACAAAGAGTATTTTTTAACAGTCGCGTTATTTACGTGATTCTTTATTTCACTTTCCATTATCTTTTTATAAAATGTGCTTACTTCTTCCGACATTTTTTGATATTTTTGAAATAGTTCCTGTCTTTTATTCGCAAGATACTCCATACATTTTTCATAGCTTATCGAATAATATGCATAGCTATGTCCAGAAGAATATTCCTTATCTGTTTTAATTTCTCCCGAACCATTTATGTGGTTTGTACATTTCATTACACCATAAAAACATGGATATTTTGTTTCTATTGTCCCATTTTCAGAAATTGATTTCACTGTAATTTCTTTCAATTCAAACCTAAACGGTTCTTTATCGTCTGTCAAAACGTATGATTGATACAATTTATCCATTTTCATTACCTACATGTTGATAATCCCGTGATATTAGTTGAAACAACGGACAGGCAATCACGGTTTTGCTTTTCGCCCCGTCGGGCTATCCCGTTGTTAAAGGCGATAATCAGAATCGAACTGATAATAGCAGTTTTGCAGACTGCCGCCTTAACCGTTTTGCTATATCGCCTTAAAAGCGAATACTGCTTTGTGAGAATACGCAATACTCACTTTTATACCTCAAGCGTTTTTGTTCTCACTTTTGTCCGCTCATGTTGGATTTTATGTAGCGATTTCCGAAGTTACCGCCAAATCTGCCCCGTTGACTTGAACAACGGTGTATGCTTTTAGCAGAAATACCTCTCTAACGCTCCTATTTGCCTCAAATCGCCCTCTTTTATGTTTCATTGAGGAAATTTAAGGCGTTGGGTTAAAATCGCTTAAAATTGATTTTAGATCGTTACGCCTCCTCGGCCTCTCCAAACATCTTTATATACAAATCCAATTCGTGAATACCCATATACCCCTTTACTTCTTCTTTGGTTTCTTCCCGCAAGTCGTAATGTGATATTGTTACAGCTTCAATGATTTCATCCATTTTTTCTTTGTTGACCGACCTTATATCTTGCACGCAAGAAAAGTAATTCCCTTTCTTTGTCTTTAGTAGAATCCTTCCGTCTTTAAATGGGCATAAAAACTCGGCTTTTTCTGTGTCATATAATTTGCCGTTTATAATAGATTTTTCATGTAAAACCTTTCTCTCTTGACGAAAAGGATATACAAGTCCGTTGCTCCCAGATTTTGTTTTTCTTAAAAGAGAGTGCATGACAAAATCCCTCCTGACTTCATTTTGCGGTTTATCTGGCAGAAAGAATGTTCCTGCCAGCGTTATTTTTGATTCGACAGGGCAGTGACCGATTTACTCCTGTCTAGCTAGGAATGGCCTAACTAAATGTTGCGGTGTGGATTTGCACCACACATGATTGGAGTTTGCATTTCTGCCTTTCCGTGGCTCATTCGCCCTCTGCTCGGAGATGACTTGTTATACAGTAATTGTTCTTTTACGGCTACACCTTGTAATGCCAACCAATCTATAAGAGCTACACTTTAGCGTTTATCTATTCCGCCACGCAACACCGTCCAATTTATGTCTATGAGGACTGCATAGGATTTTGCATGTCTTTACTGACAATCGGATTCTGTCCAAACTAGTATGCATCACCAATTATACAATGACGTGGGCATCATCCAGAATGCGGTTATTTGAGATTCGCATCGTCTTACCGCCAATCTACACGCTGCTCTTTTTTATATTGCCCTCAAGCAGTAGCCGGGCTTTAGTATCGCCACTTATACGCTCTGGCAAGCGGGTTTTAATGTCTTTTCCTTGACGAATCCCCGCAAGCCTTGCGAAGGCTCTTAACAGCATTCCGCTACGGGGTGAAAGGAGTGCCAAATGGTACGAATGTTCGACACTAAACGCCGACGGTAGGATTTGAACCCACAGACCATGTTCTCCATGGCACATCAGTTTTCAAGACTGCGCCCTTATAACCGTTTGGGTACGTCGGCATAATGGGAATGCTTTTTGTAAAGTTTGTTTATTTTTGGAATCAACCCATAGACTTTACCATCCCCATAACGCAGATAGTAGGACTTGAACCTACGCGCCGTCATTTGACGGTTACTGACGGTTTAGCAAACCGTTCCCTTACCAGTTAGGGTTATATCTGCAAAACCGGCGGCAACGAGACCAACAAGCTGCCGCCGATAATTCATATAACCCACCATTTACCAGCCTTGTGTTAAACCCATCAGCAATTACAATTAGCCCGAATAAACATTTCCCAAGGATTTTGTAAAACTTTTGTCTTTTACCTTTGCTCTTTCAACTTTGAAGAAAATAAACTTTGACCTTTCAGCTTTAAGATTTGAGCTTTACTCTTTAATCTTTACAGTGCGTTTTGTTTTTACAATCGCTCTCCCGACTGAGCTACAAGTCCGAAGACTTGGACGGAATCGAACCGCCGACACATTGTTTATGCAAATTTGGTTTTCAAGACCAATTCATATTATCTTCGTCCATTGAAGTTTGCAGATTTCTTTATTGTTTTACATATGTCTGTATCTGCAAAAGACGTATGAATTGTAGTTTGGGGTTTTCGGTAAACAGTGGATAAAATTCATTTAATTTTTAATATTCAATCGTGATTTCGGTTAAGGCGTTGCTGACCGATAATGAGCTGTCAACTTCTGCCATGAAATCATTGATTTTCTTCTCCAAATCTTCAATCTTGTCAAGGACGTGGAGCGGGTCAACCAGTTCGTACTGGTTGGATTTTAAAAAGTCTGCCTTGACCTTTTCGATGTCAGCAGTATTTGTCTTTCCTTCTTTCTGCCCGTAGATTGCGGTTACATACTGCTCTGCCCTCTGTTCAAGGTCTTTTCCGTTTTCCAGATTGATTTGCATTTGAGCCTTATCATATTGTCTCCGCATAGCATTCATAAGTGTTTTGCAAAATTCCATTCCGTGATTTTTCATCCAAATGGCTTCTGCTCTTGTATATTCCACGCCAGAAATTTCGACTTTGGTTACAGCATTGGAAAGTGTGACTGCTCGTTTTATTGCCGTTTGACGGTTGATAAAGTCAGTTGCCTTGTCATATCCGCCCTGCATGATTTTAATGTAATCATCAAGCGGAACGCCGCCTATCTTATCGTTTGAATGTTTGTTCGCAACGCAGTAAACACCTTCTGCGATTGCTTTCTCAATCCGGATGTCAAGCAGCTTTAATTCTGCCAGAGCCTTATGCACGGTCATGGTTTCAGTCGTCATAGACAAATCCCTCCTAAACTTTAATTTTTATATAGCCTTTCGGCTGAACTGGGCTACCGGGATTCGAACCCGGAAATACAGCAGTCAAAGTCCTGTGCCTTACCGTTTGGCGATATCCCTAAAATTTATTCAACAATTTCTACTCTTTCAAGCGTTGCCCTATCTTCGCTTTGAGCATTTAATAAAGCAAGCACAAGTTCCCATCCTATCTTTATTTTTTCTTCTGGATTTTCACCCAAAACAGAAATGGGCTTATCGTTCTCTGTCATAATTGTTACTCTTACTTTCATTTCATTCTTCCCTCTCAATAATCCTATCCGCAATCTCCAAAGCAAGTTCGTGTTGGTCTGATATGTCACGCACCACGCCATTTTCGTAAATTGCACTTTCTATGCTTGCAACAAGGGCGTCATATAAAACTTTGTCTGTCAATAAACTATGACGAATAACCTTCATAGAATCCTCTATTGTTTCCGTCGTGAATCTGAAACGAATATTTGCATTTTCGATTTCTATGTTTGGCAGATTTACCGTTTCAAATGTGAAAATCGGTACTTCACCAGCGTTTTGTTCAAAATGAACACTGGTTGCTTTATCGCTTATTTCTACATCATCAATAAATGCATGTGTTTTGTATGAATCGTCAGATATGATTTTACCATTAATTTCCCTCCTTATATCCCCTCTTTGATTTGCGGACTGGTATCTTAATCAACGCCTTTACGCTTCTTCGACTTCGCCATATAGTTCAATGTATTTCTCTGGTTCATATTTTCCAATATTGGACATTGCGTATTCTAATAGTTCCGGTCGTATGTCATGGTATACAGTTTCAAAAATGTGATATGTTTTATTTTCTTCGTTCTCCATATAATCATAATCTGTTGTTTTGCAAGAAAAATAATTTCCCTTTTTCGTCACAAACAAAATCCTGCAATCTGCCGTTGAGGAAATAATTTCTGCTTTTTCGGTATCATACAGCTTATTTTCTATGATGGTTTTTGCATGTCTTGTTTTTCTTTTCAAAATCGGAATTTCGCAATAGAGATAATCTTTCTTCATTTCGGTTTCATTCTCTTTTTCGTTTTTCTGAATTTCTTTCTTTTTCCAGAACAAGTGTATGCACCGCCTTATATTTGATTTTGTTGTTGGTATCTTTGGCATTTTGATTGATTTAATCGGGAGTGGGTTGAGATTTTATCTTTTGTAGAAATTTAATTATTTTCTGAATTTCTGTAGTATTCATCGTCTAGCCTATTTATTCCTGCCCATAGACCTATTATCAATTTCCCCATTGCTGTACTTGTATCTATGAAATCAATATATTTGTCATCGTTTTTATCCATACAGCGGACTTCTATCTCGTTGTCAAATGCGTATTGAGCAAATACGAGAATATCTTTCAAATTATCGCTTATACTTTTTAGCTTGCAAAGTATTATTGTGTCTCCTTGTTTCAGAAAAGACAAATCGTATTCTGCTCCGTCTTGATAAAATATTTCGTCAAATTCTCTGCCATGTAAATAATCTTTTGTTTCGCCTTTGCGCCTATTCACATACCCATAAACCATACCGTATACCTACCCTCTCAAAATCTCAATGACTTTTTCAAATACCGGCTTTTCAATAATCGGTTGATGTTCTCCTGCTATCTTATTTCCTGCATGGGTTACAACACCAACATAAAAATCATTCGTCAGAATATTCTTGATAGCCTGTACGCTGAAATCTTTTCCTCTAGTGGTCTTATATCCCTTTTCTGCACAGTCACGCATAATCTGACTTAAATTCCCTTTGCGTTCTAAACACATATTGAATATATCCTGTACAATCAAGTGATTGTTATAGTCAATTTCGATCTTGTTTCCGTTCCAGCGGTAGCCTATCGGAGCATTACCGCAAGGTTTGTTTCCTGTCTTTGCTCTTGCCTTTCTGCCTTTTGCCAGTTTGACAGCGATTGAGATTTTGTCGTATTCGTCAAGCAGCTCCAAAAGACCGTTTATTAGAAAGTCGTTAGGGTCTTTCTTGTAAATGTCATAATTAGGCTGTTCAACACTTACTAAGTTTGCCCCACACTTTTTAATTTCCCTACGGATAATGACCTTTGCCGTATCAGAACGCCACAACCTTGATGTGTTCTGCACAATGATTGTGTCACCCTCTTGTGTGGTTGAGAAAAGTTCTATCAGACCATTTCTCGCTATGCTATCCTCCATATCGTCCATTGCGCCGGATATTCCGTCATCTTCAAATGTTCCGTCAAGCACCAGACCGTTTTCTTCGCAATATTCCTTTACGACGTTCTTCTGCATGTCCGTACTGTTCTTCTCTACCTGTGTTCTTGTTGACACTCTGTAATATGCGTATGTAGCCATGTTCAAATTCCTCCGTCTTTTGCATCTTACTTTTTCTTTGTGTTCCTGCCGCCGTGTTTTGGAAGTGCGTCTGGGAAGATGCCTTGCGCTTCAAATGCCAGTTTGAAATACTGTAACCCTTTTGGCGTCAGGCATGTCTGTATTCCAGAATATCCACTGTTGCGATTGACATAAGATTTTGTTCTGAACAAATCACTTTTCCGATACGGCTCGGTCGGTCTGTAATCCTCTTTTCCCTTCTTGTAAATATATTTCTCTCTCACCAGATAACCCGTGAACTGCGTCTGGCTCATCCCCAGAAGGTTAGCTGCATCACGGAAGCATATCAGAGAACGTGTGTCGCACAATTTTCTAAAACAATCAGCGTCCGGTTCTAACTCCGCTATCTTCTCGTCTTTTTCAGCAATCACCTTGTCCTTCTCGGCAATCTGCTCATTGTGTTCCTCCTGCTCTTCAATCCAACGTTTAGCACGTTCAACCGGATTTTCGATTGTGTATGAATCTGGAATCCTCTGTTGCAAGGAGTACGAACCGTTCTTGCGAATAGATGGTACAACTTTCATTGCAATCCACTGTTGAAACCTAACCGCCTTTGCATTACTGGCTTTCATAGCAAGCATGTAAAACAGGCTTTCTGGGATGTAATCATCTTTCCCCAGTTTGTTGGTGAATCCAAATTCTTCACAATATCCATTCATTCTCGCCCATCTGACCTTAACCAGCGGAGAGCCATCTGCGGCTCTTTGTGATGTGTCAACCCATCCAAGGCCAATGGCTGTATCTTCTGCGTTGACAGAAATACTGCCGTCATCATTCAGTACTGTCCTTACAAATATTCCGATTTCTTCGTTTTCAAACATTTTTACTTCGTTCATGATTTTACCTCCACATGAATTATTTTTTGTTTTATTATAACTCATTTTCAATTATAAGTCAACCGTTTTGAATTATTTTTATTGACTTTTTAATGAATTTTGAATTATAATACCCAAAAAGGAGGTATTCGCATGATTAGTGATAAAATAAAGCAAATCATGAAAGAAAAAAATATAAAAGCTGTTGAGCTTGCTGAATATTTAGGAATGAGACCACAAAATCTCAATACCAAGTTCAAAAGGGATAGCTGGTCTGTTCAAGACTTAATCTCTGTTCTGGACTTCATGGGATGCAATCTCACGATTGAGTACAAGACAGATACAAAACTTACTTTCACGATGGGGGATGCTGTTAAAAGGGGCGGCGCAGAGTAGACGCCCCTTTCCCTGCCCCAAAAACGGGATTGGTCTTACGAGAACTCATACCAATTTGCAACCTGGCGAACCGCTACGATTCCAGAGTATGCCTAGGGTCGCCGCCTCCCTGCGTCTTGTATCCAAGTACACAGGTATGTAATTATCAATGTTCGGCATGGGTTTATAATAATATTTGTAACCCCTTTTTTTTATTTAAAAAATAATTTTTAGGGCTGCCCTTAGTGGGCGGTCTTTTTGATTTTTCGGGAGTTTACAGTGCTTAGTAGGCGGTCGGCGGCGTTCCATACAAACCCCCACGCCGCCTTTTATCAGGCATCTACCCCTAAAAATCCTTTGTGCATTTTTACTTTAAAGCTTTATGCGTATGATTTTAAATTTAATCATATCCTCATTAGCGCATAATCACCACATATTGTGTATCACTCCCCGTCCACCACAACATCTATCCCTTTAGCCTCACCGCCGCCCAGTTTTGGCAGTTCCGTAGCGGTCAGAACCTTTTTCTTGTCCGTCTCCCCTCTTGCTCCAGGCATGTTCCAGCCATGATAGCGGTTGAGTTTGGGCAGCATCTTCATGGGGTTCATTCGCCTGTCTTTCATCAAGGCGAATAGAGACTGCTCGTTATCCTCCATGATTTTTTCTTGCAAGTCGAAACTTGCAGAGCTTGCCCAATTATACAGCGTCTGCTTATCTATCCCAATCATGTCTATAAATCCCTTCTGACAAACCTCCTGGCAATGATTATTACACAATCTCCTGTATATATTATTATATATATATAATACCTTTTCTTTATCATACTCGTTATATTTATTACTATCAGTCTTTAATAATCTATTACAGGGTTTAAATAATTTAATATACAGCTCATCTATAATATCATTCCAGACAGACGGGAATATATCTTTCTCGTCAATACCATTCTCTTTGCAGTACATAGATACTATGTCTTTAGCTACTGCTGGCATATCCTCCACACTCGCGATAGTCTGTATGTATTCGTCCGTCCGCTCCACGCCCTACACCTCCAATCTGCCTAAAAATAAAAATAACCCGAAAGCCATGGTAGCGTCATGACCTCCGGGTTTCAAGTTTCCCTCTACAATTCCATCTAAAAAAGTTAATGTTGTGTAAAACTGTTAAATTATTAAAACCATAGCATAAATTTATTTATCTGTCAACTATGGATTTACAGAACATATATTCTATAAGCTGTATATAATATATATCCGCGCGCATTATAATAATTTAATATACTACAGCATATGTGTATGTTATACTGTATTGGTTAAAGATTTACTGTATTGGATTAATATACTCTGTGATATATGGCTATATATACTGTATTGGCTAATACTATACACTATGGCTATATATACGTTATATATTACTGGTATAATATACTCTATGGTTTATAATGTACACTATGTTATGTTTTACTTTATAGAGATTAATAATAATATATACAGTATATATCTTAATATAGATTAAATAATATTTATCTAGTTGATATAAAGATTATATAAAATAACACAACTTCTGGAATTTGTCAAGAATAAATTTAGGAATAAGAAAACCGCCATTTCTGGCGGCTAACTATGGTTCCAGGATCCCTTAAAAGGGCAGCGGCTCATACCATTCGCCCATACTGGAATCCCATATCGCATTATTTGGGGTTCCCATTGGCGGATGCGGCACAACTCCGCTATGATCTTCCGTGTTCCATTCACAGGCTTTCAGCCCGTCAAATCCGGCTTTTACAGGATTATTCTCGTTGGAACCCGATTCTTCTGCCTTTCCGCCCTGGTATGGCGTTGTATTTGCCCCAATTTCGGCTTTTGTCGGTGTCGGCGTGTGTTTCTCCGGCTTTTCTGTTTTTGAACTTGCATGGACGTTGTGGATGGTCTGGGAAGATTCTGTTTTGTCTTGTTCTTCCAGACATTCCAAAAACGCTATAAGGCTTTCGTTAATTGCGCCGTTTACCGTCAATCCTAATGCCCTGATTCGGTCTACGGTGCCCTTTGGAAGTGCCGCTGTTACCTTGTCGTAATTCTTTTTTATCCTGTTGTTTTGCCGTTTTATCCTCGCTTTATATGATTCCAATAATTCTTGGTCTGTTTTTGCCATAATATAACGCCTCCTTATTGCATATTGATGTACTGAAATTATATAATATTGCGTTGCAGATTGCAATACTTATTTAGTTAATGTATTTATATACCTATATCAATCATATTGCATTACTGTAATTCAATATGTATTTAATTCTTGTTGATATATTATTGCATCAAAAAACCGCCCTTGAAATCCATGCGGCTTATGTGCTATAATCTGCTTTACAGTTGGGGCGGTTTTTACGCCGCCCGTTCTGTTGTGTGGGGAGTTGGTTTATTCAACTCCCTTTGCTCTTGCTATGGTGTCTAACAGCTTCAAATCATGTTATATAAATTGTCAATAGGGAATTAGAACTTTTTGCAATTAAAACGGACATTCTGCGCTAGTTTTTTTCTGTTCTTTTTCGGCTGCTTCTTCCCCTAAATCATCCAGCACAAGACCGCATATATAATCATTTATATTTCCTTTGTCTGCTAATCTTTCCCTTGTTCCTTTTGGAAATCTGACTTGTATAAAATCAAACTTATCACGATAGTTATTCACAGCCTTCTTTGTGTATTCTGGCGTCTTTCCCATTTTTAGAACCTCCATTTCTGATTTATTTCTTTTAATATATAACATTTTATATATCTTGTCAAGTTTTCGTTTGGGCGTTTTCATATATAAATGTATATATAAATCATCATATAAAAAATTATATAAATATTTTCAAACTCCCTATTGACATTATATATAACATGATATATAATAAGAGCATAGAAACAAGCAAACAACAAACCAAACAGGAGGGCGCGGATATGATAAAATTCGAAGCAGGAAAAGAGTACCAGGCAAAACTGAGCGGGGAGGTCAGAGATACCGTAAAAATCGTAAAAAGGACAGAAAAATTTGCGACTGTTGAGTATTGGGGGAAGCAGGAACGGAAAAAGATAGAAGAGAGGAATGGAAGTGAATATCTTAGAATGCTTTGGGAAGGTGTTTATGCGCAAGACGCGATATAAAGCCGTCCCAACGGCTCTAAAAAGTCCATTAAGTTGGGAGCGTCCGGCAGAAATGCCGGGGTTGGAACAAATAAAAATGGAGGAAAATATTATGACAATTGAAAAAGGAATGATTTTTAAGGGCAATGTAAACAATGTTTGTTTTGAAATTTTATCAGCAAACGAAAATATTGTGACATACAGAGTTTTACTTGGGAGCAACAAAATTTCTGATAAAATCCACACGTTCGGTCGCAAGGCGTTTGAACATTGCGATTTAACAAGAGCAGCCTGAACGGTGTACGGCGGTTCGATTCCGCCGCAGGCTCTGCCCGAAAGGGAAACAAAAAAGAAAGTTCAAAAGGTGGAAAGTATGACAAAGAAAGATTTGATGAAGAAATTAGAGGAACTGCTTGCAGAAAAGAAAATGTGCAAAATCGAAACATTTAGCGGGAAAATCGGTTGGAACGACAACAAGGCTATTATCGAGGGCGCTATAAAGTGCCTTGAGGCAACGGACGAGGAAATGAACGATTATTTAACAGTTTTTAAGCTGAAATACCCAAACAGCTATAATACAATCGTAAATAATGGAAATTGGCTCACACACAGCCATAACAGGTATTATGTTTACACTTCAGTAAAGGCGATTTTGGCATAGGCGGACACGTTCCGCCCATGTAATGCAGCCACAGCCGGTTCCAAGCCTGGAAGATGCAGAGGACAGAAAGTACAAGGAGGAAAAGAGGATGGCAAAGATTATGATTGATATGTGGTATGGGGATAAAAAAGAGGATGCCGACAAAATCGACATTTCTTTTTATCCCAACGATGGGGAGTACCGGGGTAACATTTGGAAGGACGGGCGCATGATCGGGGATTATGTTTTCGCTGATCCCGTTGCTCTCGAAATATTTTCCCGCAGTTAAAATTTGCGTGGTAGGCAGACCAGCGGCGCAATGGTGCAAGCCCCTTGACTGCCATTTATCAATAAAATTTAAGGAGGATATAAAAATGGCTAAATTTAACAATGCAGAGGAAATCACAAGATTTTTTATCAATGACGGATTGGGAGAGAACACAACCTTTTCTGAATTGTCCGAAAAAGAAGCAAAAGAAAAAGGGTATCATTTCGCTGTTAGGGGAATCGAAAACGGCAGAAAATATTTTATCATGGGAACTTGCGGAAACATCTACGATGATAACGGAAAAATCGTTATGTTTAACATTTAACCCGCATAACTACCACCGTCAAGCGGTCAGCCGGGTGCAAGTCCCGGCGGGAGTTCTCAAAATTCCCAGCCCCCAGGGATAAGGGGAGAAAGAAAAGGATATGGAAATAAAAAGAAACGGAAACAATGTAAATGTTTATGACGGAAAGAGGTTGATTTTGCATTTAGATAAAAACAACGGAATTTATACGGCGGTAAACGACCATGTAAGAGTATCTGCAAGGATAGAAAAATTAGACGAAAAGAGGACTAAATTTTCCGAAGTGTCACTTAAAAAGATGAACAGCAAGGGGAAAATGGTAAAAAATACCACCCAAAAATGGATAAGGGAATACACATCATGGCTCGAATATATCTGTGAGCAGTATGGGCTGATTTAAAAGTCAACACGCCCTTTCCGCCTTGACGCGCGCCAGAAACGGAATTATAATTTTTGAAATGGAGGCGATATTTTGAAATTATACAAGTCAGAAGGAAAAATTTTTGTGGAACTTAACGAAACAATCGAACTTTGCGACATCCATATGACAGATTCTTTGGAAACCTACAAAGAAGCATTGCTGAAAAAAGGTTTCTGATAGGTTCGATTGGACAGTTACAGAAGCCGCATTGAAGGGAAGGGAATGGAAGAAGATTAAGCCTGCAACCGCAGGCTACCACTAAAACTTGCGTGTTAGTCGCCTTGTAGTTGGTGCAAATCCGACTAACGCAAATTCCGTACCTTGAAAACAGAATAAAGGGCAGTAGCCGACCACTACCGCCCTAAATGATGTAGAGAGTTAGAAATGCGTCAAGAAATGTTTACGCAATAGCAAATCATCATTTCCTTGATGACTGTTTCATAGACAGGTTTAAGGCTCTTATCTTCTGAAATCACAGATAACTTGTTGATGGAATCGAGTTCCTTTTTGGTAATGTTGGGTTTGTTTTCCAATGCCCGACCTTTAGCCCTTGCAACCCTATCATTGAGGTTACAGTTCCATTTCTTCCTTAATCTGTCGTAACTCTCGGTACGGACATTCTGATACCTTTCCGACCTGCCAGAACCGTTCGCATAATTCGGACTTTCGGCAATCTTGGCAATACAGCGGTTTACCCACGCTTTGAAATCTTCATTATCCGAAGTGTGGGTAAAGGTATCAGATATGACCTCCTGCTTTTGCTCAATACGGTTTAATTGCTCCGCTTGGCGTTTCTGTTCTAGCTCCTGCTTTGCCATGCTTTCAATGATACCGAACAATGCTTGTGTGCTTCGGGAAAGCTGACTGCGGTTTATGGCAATCTCTTTGACTTTATCATCAAGAGTGGAAAAATATTCCCTTGCCTGCTCCGCACGTTCTCCGTTGCCTTTGCATGATAATTTCTTTGCAAAGTGGGCAGTTAATTTATAATCTGTTGTAGCCTGTCCGCCCCATTCGTCATTTAAGACGAATGCCCAATAATCAACATTTTCTTCTGCAAATTCATTCTCTGTTATGTTTCTTTTGCACCAATGAGAATAGTTTTTAGGATTAAGTTCAAGAAACTCATACAGTTTCTTAGCTGTTGCCATACCGTTTTCGTCAATGCCTAACGCAATTTCAATCGGTGTCTGCATGGTTGCGGTTTGAACGTCATTCATCAGAAACACCGCCTTTCTCTGCAAGAATTTTTAAGTGCGTCAATATCGTGGTGTAGGTACAGCATAAAGCATGGGTGTCCTCCGTCTTGTCAATCATCCTGCGGATTTCCTTGCGGTACTGCTCGTTGGCTTGTTTTGCTTCCTCGCTCATGCCGATACCTCCTCGGCTTTGCAAAGTCCTCTCGAAAAAGAGTAGATTGCTTTCAGTTCGTTCATTCCTGCATTTGTTACAAGCTGATAAATAATGTGAAATATCCAGTCTGCCCTTTCGTTTCCATTATCATCAACCGCACAATCCCCAATGATTAGACCAATGCTTTTAATGACATTTTCATTCTCGATATCAGACATTCTCTTAACAATGCTTTCCATTACCCTTTTCCCATCATTACTCATGATTGACACCGCCCCTTCCTGCCAGATACCCGATTTTAAGGGCGTAAACAATAGCCTTTGATTTTCCTAACGGTTTGGAATATTCCGCAATATTGAGAAGCATGAGGAAATCCCCTAAATCCCAAATATCGTCTGATACCTCGGCTGTCCTGCTCTTAAATTCCTTGTCAATACTCTGTAACTTGTCTTTGAGTTCCTTTTTCTTTCTGAAAAATGTCATAAAAATATACCTCCATTTGATTTTTGGTTGCCAAACAAAGGTACACAGTGCTATAATATTTGTGTACCTAAGTTGGCTTAGGTTAATTGTTAGGGCAATCGTCTGACCGTCAAATCTAGCGATTGCTCTATTTTTGTTATTCATCACATTCAATGGTCTGCTCTCGTTCTAATTTTTGGATTTTATTTTCGTGTATGGAAAGATGTGCCTTTACCACACTTGCTATTTGCGACACATTCATAAACACGAGTTCTGGAATAAGTGAATCAATTTCTGTATATTCATCTTCTTCCAAATCGTACACATCATCTCCAATCATTAAAATATACGAGTTTTCCCCTCGGTAAAGCGTGATTTTTGTTTTCTTTTTGCCTATCCGCTTGGAATTTCTTCTGATTGGTTTTGTTTGTGGTAAGAAAGCCTGTGCCAATACGTCTTTGGCTTTTAACTGATATTTCACTAGTTTGTCAACTAATTCTGGATTGTTCTCTTTCATGTTTGGCGTGATGGAGATTTTAGCAAGCCAAAGAGGAACATAGTCAAGTTGCAGTGCAAGAGTTTCATTGTTGGGGTCAAATACCCCTGCGTCAAATTTGACGCACCCCATTTTCAGCACTTCATCAGACTGTACATTCTTTACTTGTCTATCTCGTTCATTCTTATTCAATCCAATTCCTTGACAGAATGAATTTATGCCAGTCCATATAACGCCCTTGCTGTCCTGCGCCGCTAACAATCCGTCGCCCATGAAGTCAACCGTCTTTACTGAAAGTTTGTTTTCCAGTGAAATCACCTCCTAATTTCCAAAAAAATATACACAGTGCGTAATATTTATGTATTTTGTTTTGATATTGCGGTAACTGATTAGATGACCAGTCGGCACAGCTACCGCTTTTATTACTTTCCGATTTCTTCATCAATCTTTTCGTTAAGCCATGCGGTCTTAGTTTTCCCTTGCTTTTTCAGTGCTTTATCCAGTAATTCTAACTTTTCTCTTTTTACAGATACACTGAATTGACCTATTGTTTTTCGGCGTTCTTTGAAGTAATCGGAAGTGTTTCTTTTCGCAACCAACTCAACACCTCCTTTGTGTTGCTAGCTAAAATATATCATGTTAGCTAGCTAATGTCAACCCCTAATTTCAAAAAAATAAAAAAGAGTGCCGAAACACTCTCTGACCTCGTATTTTGCGATTTAAGGCGTTTTGCCTTCTCAACCTATAAATTATCGTCAAATCAATTTCAATGCGAATTTAGGGCATATATGAAAGCGTATGGGCATAATAAAAAGCCCGCCCACTATTTGCAAGCAGACTTCTTATCGCTCTCACACACCATATAAAGCGCAATCGCAGAATATTGGCACTTCAATAATTCCTCGATCAGCTTATCCCTTGTCATGGTTGGATTAGTCTTTTTCACACATTCCAATATGTATTCAATGCTCATGCTATCCTCCTTACCATTCCCCTAAGTAAATCGTCCAGAATGTAAATCACTTCTTTCCCGTGGTCTGCCATAAAATTACAAAGCCATTCTTCGGTTTCGATTGGTATTGATATATTCCACGCAAAGCAGACGCAATGTGTCAGCTCATGGCACAATACACGCTCCAAAAACGCCCCATGAATGGCTCGTGACAAGTACACGCACTTATCATTCCAATCTGTTACCCCAAATGTGATTGACCCGTCCGAACGTCTTAAATTTTGGCTATTTGGAGGTACAAAGACAATATCCCACCGAACACCATTAATTTCAAACATACCCTCACCAACTTTCCGTTAAATAAAAGAAACTACCAACCGTTTAGCTGATAGTTTCTAAGATTTATCATTCTTCAAATCCTCCATATTTTTAAATTCATACAGCCCATTCTTCTATCTGTTCCCAATATTCCTCCGGAACTTCTTCTCCTAAAATATCGTAGAGTACAGATAATTTTATTTTCAGGTACTCCATAAGACCTTTGTTTTCTTCTGTCCAGTTAGTCCCCTGTAATTCTGCCAGTGTTGCATACAAATCTTTTAATATATCCTCTTTTTTCTTCATTGGCTTTCCTCCATGTCTTTTCTAACCTTAAATTCCAACAGTTCCACCAAATAATCCGGCGGCTCACGCTTGCCCTGCTCCCACCTTGCGAATGTGTTTAGCGGAATGTGGTATTTTTCGCAGAATTTCACTTGCGATAAGCCGGTCAATGCTCGGATTCTCCATATTGTCATGCGGAATACCTCAATACACAATGTGGGTTTCTTTTGTGAGTTTTTCCACAAGAGCGTCAATCTGTTCGTACTTGGAAAGAAGCTCTTTCAGTTCGTCAATAGTCAGTTTCCTTCTTTTTTCAGAATCTCCAACTTGTACGCCGCCGCTACCTATCCAAATTTCCGCCCCAAATGTTGTGTGATATTGATTCTGCTTTTCTTCAAATTTCTTTTTCAAAATGCTATATTCGTCATGGTCGTGGAAATATTTATGTTCTTCTCTTTCGCACTCTATAAGCTGCCTGCGGAATACTTCATCAACCAAATCGTCATAGTAATCATAAGTTCCTTTGGTATTTGACTGAATATTTCTCTCGCAACCTAAAAGATTGTATTTTCCATACTTAAACCAATCATCAATCAATTTTTGCGAATAATTCGTGTCATTCCGCTTTATCCATGCTTTCAAAGATGTGGTTTTTACTTCCGGTTCTCCGAACATACTATCTTTCTTTGGAAGACTACCTTTGTCTGCATTGAATTTTTCAATCAAAGAAAGAAGATAACTCAATTTTCCATCTGTCATGCTGTCAACAAAAGCAATCTTATCTTCCCTTGATGCGGAATTTTCACAAGCGTATACAGTAGTTTTGTATCTACCGCCATACACATCTGCATGGTTATTCATCAGCACCATTTCTTCAACTTTCCATTCAAACATATCAAAATCTCCTTTCATTTATACCACTTTACATATATACTACCACATTTTCTGCTTGCAGTCAAGTGCTAATTGTGGTATAGTGGTATAAACAGGAGGTGTATTTATGGAAAAGGTCAAGAAAGAAAAAGTCACAATATCGCTCAATCCAGAAGTTCTCATTTCGTCCAGAAAACAGGCGATTGACGAACGGACAAACCTATCTGCATTGATAGAAAGACTGTTAAGGGAATACCTTTCTCAAAAGAGCAAATAAATCTCACGAACTATCAGCCATATTCGGTTGTCAAGGAACATTCAGGAAAAGGGGGCATTTCTGCCCCTAATCCGTTTTATTATCGCAAGTTACTGTTGTTTCAACATCTTAGACCATGTATCAAATTTCTGCGCCGCCATAGCCTTTTCGGATTGAGACATTTTAGGAGCGTAATCCTTGACAATAACATCCCCTGTCGAATTTAATAATTCTTCAAGGTTTTTCATGTTTTCCGAATTATCTTGTGGCGTATTCCCCTTATGTTTTTCTTTTGATTCCTCATATCCTCGTTTTGCTCTGTCATAACGGGAATTGCCGCCCTGACTTCTGCCGTCACGGTTGCCTTGCTCATATCCTTCGCTGTATCCCCTTCGGTTTCCTTCTTCATATCCGTGTGACTGCCCGTCAGAGTAACCCTCACTGTAACCACGGGAAGAACCGCCAGAGTTGCCGCCAGAATTTCCGCCACTCATGCCAGAACTTCCAGACTGACCGCTTGTGCCACCGCTATTGACCGATGAGCCACTAGAGCCGCCACCGCTAAAATACATGCGCCCTGATGCACGATCAACATCACGCCAATATTCGGCCGGGTACATCTTGTAGCCCTCAATGTCCATACGGTAATCCATAGGCATCATTTCCTCGTACCCACGCCTGCCGCTGTTGCTTCTTCGACCGTCGCCGCGGCTCATAAACCGACCAGATGTACGGCTCCTCGGCTGTCTGCTGTAAAATCTTTTTTCTCCTTCTTCGTCCCCGTATTCCTCTTTCAGCATTTTCAGAAAGTATTCGTTTTCTTTCTTTTCATCTTCCTCTTCTTTTTCCTTTTCCTTAGCTTCTCTTGCGTCCTTTTCTGCGCAACACAAGTCTTTTATCATATCAATCACATCAGGAATCGCAAAATCACCCACACGGCTTTCATTTGCTTTAATAGCAGAAAGTGTACATTCTGTTAATTCCTCGACCATCTCATGGATTCTTTTAATATGCATACTTTTACCTCCTCTCTATGCTCCCGGTGTCGGCGTAACAGGCGTACCATCACCGTTTAATGCCTTCAAGTTATCCGTAACACAGCAAACTCTTTCTAAAAGCCTAAATGTGCCAGCATCGCCGCTTGTGTGTACCCTCGTACAATACTTTGTACGTGTCTTAATTCCGCAAGCCGTAACCTGCTCACAGCAAGGCTGTGTCAACTGGTACAATACTGCTCCTGTTCCAATCTGAATAAACACTGGTGCTGTTATTGTTGTTTCTGCCGGAATGTTCTGCCCCACGACAATGCAGTATTTACAGTTATTGTTGTAACTTCCTGCCGGAATTGTAATCACAAGACCTGTACCGGCTGTAAAGGTTACTGCTGTCGATATAATCAGATTCGGGCAAAGACGGCAGGTATTTTTACATCTTCCCATAATGTTTAACCTCCATTTCAAATTCATTTACTTGCAACGCAAAAGGGCAAGACTGTTACATCTCGCCCCTCCGCTTATAATCAACCCGCCTTTGTTGCGGGGAATAATCAGCCTAACTTATGTTGGCGAGTTTTCTTAGTATTTCTTCCTGATTTCTGATAATCTCGTCAAGAATGGCAAGAGTATCAGTTTCTTTCGCAGCCATTAGCAGCAGCCGCTGTTGCAGCCACATCCGTTATTGCCATATCCAGCGTAATTTACACCGCCGCAGCAGTTTGTCGGGAATGTGACAGGCTGCGGAGGCTGAACGATATAAGCTGCGGTCGGACATTCTGCCCCAGTCTTTCTAAGGATTTCTGCTTTGTTGGAATCCATAGCCGCCATAAGAACGTTGTTCTGGTTCGCCTGACTTGCCGCAAGCCTAAGAGCCTGATTCTCGCTTTGGAGCGTAGAAATCTTATCCTGACACAGATAGTCAAGGATTGCCCTTGTACCTGCGTTGTTGCTTTCGATAATGTCTCTCGTGTTGTTGTTCATCTGATTGGTAATAGAGCAGGTATTCGTAGCCATATTGTAGTTTACACCGTCAATGGCTCTCTGCGTTTCGCAGCAGCAGCTTGCTAACTGGCTCTGCAAAGCGTTCTGTCCCTGCATATTAGCAACAGAAGCGTTGTTGATAGCCTGCTGTAAGCCAAAGTTGCCCTGCATGATGTTTGTATTCAAGCCGTTAAAGCCCTGACACAAACTGTTCTGGATGCCACTTTGTGCGTTCAGAATGGACGTGTTGACTGCATAGAAGCCGTCACATAAGCCGTTGTTGATGCCGTCTAACTTTCCGATAATGGACTGGGTATCAAATCCACGCTGAATATCAGCCTGAATTGCGTTGGAATTGCCATTTCCGCAACCACAGCCATTGCCGCCAAATCCACCGAAGCCTCCATTCATCATCATAAACGGCCAGAACATTCCCATACCGCCCATGCCACCCATTCCCCAGCCATCGCCGAAGATAAGGGCTAAGATTGCGAGTGCAATCCAATCATTTCCCCAGCCGCCCATGCCGCCGCCATTTCCATAAGCAGGAGTCACTGGCATGGTGAAAGGCGTAGAATTTCCACTGTTAAACATATTATTTTCCTCCTTTATTTTCCATAAAGGGGAAACCTAGGTTTTCTGTGCGCACAACCCAATATGTTCAAAGTTATGGTCCGGTCAAAAACCCGCATAAAATCAAGGTTTTTCATGGATTGACCGTCAAAAATGACCGTTTTCTGGTCCGGTTAATTAAACCCCAAAAACTGCTTTGCGTTCTTCTCAAAGTCAGAATAGTTCTGTCCTTTTTCTCCAAATATGTTTTCTGCAAGACCTGTCAAGCCTTCTGTATCGTTTGCTTTCCGCATTTTCATCACATTCTGTACGATTGGATTATCCATCATCTGCGGATTGCTTGCTACTTGGTCTAGAATCTGCGACGGGTTCATCCCTCTTAATCTCTGTTGATACTGCTGTTGAAACTGCGGGTTCCCCATCATCTGCTGTATCTGCGCCTGTCTATTCATCAGCATTTACCTCTGCTTTCTTCCCTCTTTGGGATGTTTTGGCCGCCGAAACTGCCATAGATTTCTCAATCATATCCCGAACGCCTTTTATATCCTCTCTAAGTGCCCTTACATCCTCGTTTAAGGCATTAAAATCCATCTGCGGTATATTTGTACCCTCTGACTGGTTTTGGTCTAAAATCGGCTTATACACGACCGTCTGAATGGTTCCGTCCTGTTTCCACTGTTTGCAGTAGATTTCAGACATATCATTCTTCGGGAAAATGGCGATGTTGCCATCCATAGGAACATCATTTGGGGAAACCGTGGACACGTCATTTACCATTTTCCCTATAAGCCCAGGCGGTTGCTGAACCATATTCGAGTTTTGAGACTGCACCGGGAACATCTGTGCCCCCTGTTGGTACTGGTTCATCTGCGCCATATAAGGATTTTGTATAGGCTGATAGCTATTCTGATATGGATTCATCTGCGGTTGTTGAAATGAATAGGTCGGATATTGAGCCATAAGGGTTTTCCTCCAATATATCTTCTAAGATTTCTTCAAACACATGGACAGCTGTACTCTGGCAACCGATAGGAATTTTCTGCATTTCCTCATGTGCGAAGACTTTCTCTAAAATCAAATCGTTAAACATAGGCTGTTGCCTCCTTATGCTTAAATTTTCGCATAAAAAAATAAGCCGAAAACGCCATGTTTACGACTTATCTACGACATATATTATTTTTTCTGAAAAAGGGTGGTAGGTGTTATCCTGCCGCCTGTTCTACTAATTCTATGATTTTGCTATAACAAGTGTCAAGATTTGCTCTTGTAAAGATACATTCTCCGTTACAATATAAGCGATAGTGAAAACCGTGCATAGTGGGGGAAACCTCAAATTTCTTTCCGTTTACCTCAAACGGTTTATTTATGATAAAACCCTTTTTCTCAAATGATTTAATTGTCATATCCTTCTCACTTTCTCCCTGCATTACCCGGCAGGGACGGGATATTTTTGAATCGCTGAAATTACTCGGTTAAAATTGCAAGTGAAACAGGATTATTTATGAGATATGTTCCGCTTACAATGTTGTCGCATGAATCATAATAGGTATAATCAATATATCCACCCACTTTCAAATCATATGCAAATACGCATTTTACGTCTCTTTCAGTAAGTCTGCTTAAAGCATTTACTAATTTTTTCATATCTTCCCTTCTTTCTCCCGGCGCAACCCCGCCGGGTGGGTGGTGTGATTATTTCCTGTTCAAGAGCTCCCATCTGCCAACTTCTGAATCTGTCTTATTTCCGTTCCAGATTTTCAAAACTCGAAATCCGTTTCCTCTTAAATCCTGCGCAAATTCAGACTGTGTTCTATATTCATTTGAGCGGAAAATCTTAAGATTTCTTGTTGCGCTGTTTCTTGCTAATGCCGTTCTTGTCATATCCCATATCCTCCGTTCCCTTGATAAGTCTAATTATATACTTATATAAGTATATCCGCAAGACGGAATACTTCACAAAAATTACCATACTTATATAACTATGTTTTGTGTAAAACTTATACTTGTATAAGTATATCTATTATGTTACCATTAAAAAGAAAGGCGGTGCGGTATGGAAAATAAAGGAGCTCCGGCAACTAAGGCAAAGAATAAATGGAACAAAAAGAATTATGACCAGTTTCTATTGACCATGCAAAAAGGAGATAAAGAAAGATATAGGGCTTTGGCAGAAATGGAAGATATGAGTCTAAATGCCTATATTATAAGAGCGATTGAGGAATATATCTCCCACGACAAGGGTCGGAAGTGAAAGGAGCGATATGAGCAAATAGATTATTGAATGGCAACTTCCAGTGACAGATGATGTTTTGAATGGAACAGGGTATAGAATACATGGAAACGCAAAGATACATTGCTACCACAACGGATATGCATTATGTTCCCCTAGATATTGGATGGTTCCTAGGAATTTTCAAACTACGGATTACGGAGAAAAGGACATTGATACACATCCAGAATATTTCTGTAAAAAATGTGTTGCAAAATTTAAGAAAATGAAGGATCCAGAGGGGCGGCAGTGAGCCGCTCTTTTATTATAAAGTTGAAACCATATCCATCTTTATTTTTATATTTTTAATGCGCCTATCAACTGTCCGAGTTGACATTTGCATAACGCCAGCAATCTTGACAACAGAATAATTCTTTGTCAGCATATCAAAAATCTGTTCTTCATCTTCCGTCAAATTCATCTTTCGCTTGTATTCTTCCGACTGCTCTTTTGATAAAAAACTTAAATTCATAGAAATACCTCCTATGAATTTATTATAAAATAAAAAAAGACCTATAACAGTCGGTTATAGGCTCGATAATGGGTGCGTAATGGACACGTATTCATATTTTTAAAAGAACCGCTTGCAACACTCTATTCAAAATCATTTGTAAAAAATTGAAGTAAACTTGAAGTAAATTCAAGTTTATAACGATCAAAAATGCCGTAAAATCAATGATTTCATCCAAAAGTTAAGATGTTGCCGTGGCAGACAAATAATATTTTAATCATATCTTTTCTATCCCTTCATAAGCCTTCAAACCTTGATATTTCAAGCTTTCCGGCGCTTTTTTCATTTTTTGTTTTTTACCCTTAATCTGTGTAATCCGTTATAAATCTACGCAAATTTACGGGCAAATGGTGTAGTAATTGGTGTAGTAGATTGGTGCATTGCTCAACCTGATTTTCTCTGTTTCCCTTGCATATCAGTTTCTTTGAAGTCTAAAATTTTCGCCATCTGCTCCGCTGCCCGATCATAGCTGGCATGAGTATACACATTCAGCGTAACACCTACATCGGAATGTCCCATTACATACTGTAAGGTCTTAATTTCCATGCCTGCGTTTGCCATGTTGGTACAGAACGTATGACGGAACACATGAGGAGTGATGTGTGGCAATGGTTTATCCGGATGCAGCTTCTTGTATTTCTTCATTGCCCACCGCATCTCATTTTCGATATGCAACGCTACTTTCGGTTTATCATCCTTGTCCAACAGAAGAAAGTTGCTGTACCCGTCAACAATCATTTCTGTCTTCAAGCTCTTGCGGCGGATAAGGATTTTTTTCAGACTCCGATAGACTTCCTCTGTCATAGGGATAAAGCGGCATCCGCATTCGGTTTTGGTTTTCTCAACATAATACTTTCCGCCCCGTTCCCGGACAAGCTGATGATCTACACGGATTTTCCGGCTTTCAAAGTCAAGATCACTTTTTGTCAAGCCACAAAACTCGCTGACACGCATTCCTGTTCCCAGCAGGACAACAAACTCATCATAATACTTGCAGTAAGTTTTATCCTCCCGAATAAATCTCATCCAAAGTTCCTGCTGTTCTTCAGTCATGGCAATCCGTTTTTGTGAATCGTTGGGAACAACATCAACCAGCTTGAAATCAAAAGGATTCCTGCGGATTATATCCTCATTGTATGCCATTTGAAAAGCAGGCTTTACAACGCCTCTGACACTTGTGATAGTGCTGTACCCTTTACCGTCATTATGCAGCTTCATAATCCACTGTTGTGCATCCGATACCTTAATATCTCTTATCTGACGGTAACCGAAATCTTCTTTCTTAATCAGATTCAGCACAAAATTGTATCCAACTTTGGTATTGTAGCGTACACCCTGCTTCAAACTGATATAGCGTTCCAAGAGGGAAATAACGGTAACTTCTCCAGCAGCATAGTCAATCCCTTCATCAAGTTGCTTCTGGATCATCTTCTCCTTTTCCCGCAGTTCCTTCAAATCAGAGGAATAAATGGTCTGCCGCTTTCCGCGGATATCCGTGTAGCGGTACTGATAAATCAGGTCTTTTCTCTGGCTCTCCCCTGTCTTTAAGATTCGTCCTTTATTGTCTTTCCGTTTCTCAGACATTTTCAAACTCCTTTCCGTAGTGGAAAGAGCCTTGATATGACTCATTCATTGTACCATATCAAAGCCGATTTTACACCACAAGATTCACAAAAATTAAAAGAATACTATCCATGTCAGATAGAATACTCCTGCTCGATATACTGATCGAACAGGCGGCGTTTGATTAACCGCTTATTGCCAACCCACAAAACAAACCGACAGTTTTTCTCATTGGTAATCTCACGTAACTTATTAACACCAATTCCTGAATAAGCCGCCGCTTCTTCAAGGCTTAAATTGCTCTTTTCCCAAATCGGAACTTCTTTCATTGGCTTTCGCCTCCTTCCATAAGTTCCTTTAACCGTTTCATTTTCTGCTGCGCTGCCACTTTACGGAAATCGCCACCCGTAAAGCGGACAGGCACACACATTTCAAGAAGCCTGCCATAAATGCGTGCGTGGGGAACGTCCTCCGGGTTCTTTAGCTGCTCCGGCGTGAGATTTGTCGTTGCAATCAGCGGCTTTTTGCTGATATACCTGCTGTCTATCACGTTATAGACCTGCTCAAGCCCGTATTCCGTACCCCTCTCCATGCCGAAATCATCAAGAATGAGCAGGGGATAGGAACAAAGCCTTACGATGTACTCATTCCTGTTTTCCGCCCCATAGAAAAGGTTGTCCAGTATCGTTGCAAAGTTTGTGATGCAGACAGGTATTTCCCTCTCCATGAGGGCATTTGCGATGCAGCCTGTAAAATAGCTTTTCCCCGATCCGACATTCCCCCACAAGACCAGCCCGTGATTCTCCGCTTTCATCTGCTCCCATAACTCCACATAAGAATGTGCTTTTTCTATCTGCGTGCATTTCCCGTTGTCGTTTTCAAAAGTCCAGTTCCGCATCGCTGGATTGGAAAAGCCTTCCCGTTTCAGACGCTCCACTTCGGCATTGTGTTTTTCATCCGCATCTTTTTTCTCACGCTTTTCACGTTCTGCTCTGCGGCAGTCACATTCAGACGGGTGTCGGTCACGCCCGAACAGAGCCTTGCCTTGTGGGAAATATGCCTCTTTAGGCTTGTGGCATTTCCCACAATACAGTAAACCGTCCTCCCCTTTGTAATCCTCCGGCTCCGCATCCGTGTTTACCATCTGCAAGACCGTATCCATTAAATTACCACTCATAAGCTGTCCTCCTCACTGTATGAATAATCGGGGATTCCCTTTTTCAGTGCATTTCCTGCGATTGCTGTCTTTTCGGCGTCCTCCTGCGCCCATTTGTAAATCGTGGCGGCATGGCTATTGTATTTCCTCCCGCTTGACGCAATATGTACGGATAAGCGGTCAATGTAATATTCCCATTTGCCGGGCAGTTCTGTTTTCAAGGCATCAAGCTCCGCATCAGCAAGAAAAACATTACAGAATTTTCCATAAGCGGCGGGGGCGGGCGTGTCTTTCTCTCCCTCTTTCTCTATATCTTTCTCTCTCTATCTCTAACTCTCTCTCTACGCGGCAAATCTGTTTCAGATTGTTGCAGCCTGTTTCATTTGTGTTGCATTGCAACGCTTCCTGCCCAAGCGCAAGCTGTTTTTTCCGTTCCCTGCACTCCCTTGAACGTATGGTTGACGCTGTTTCCGAGCCGATGATTGTCGGCACTTCCGTAAGCTGGTACTCATCATCGTCACCGATTTCTATCAGCCCATGTCGCTGTAAAAATGCAAGCGTCAGCTTTACGTTCTCCGCGTCCTCATCAAGCGCAAGGGCAATCTCCGAAGCGAAGCTGTCCTCCACGCCCTCGAAGTAAAGTTTCCCCTCGTCCTTCAGCGACAGCAGCATCATTTTTAGATAAATAATCGTGTGCGTGTCGCCGCCCGCTATGGAGCGTAATTTCTTGATGCGCTTGTCTGAAAACCAGTCTGCTTTCAGTTTCAGCCAGTAATACCTCTTTGCCATAAATGCCTCCTTAAACGCACAAAAAGGACAGCCCAGACTTTTCCCATAAGTCTGTGACTGCCCTTGCGCTGTGTATGATAATAAATATTCAGAATCCCTTAAAAACTTTTCTGCAAACAATCGGGAAGAATTGCAGAATCATGTGTGGGATTATGTATTCAGTTTTGATATGTCTATCCTATATTTTCAGCTTGTCCGCACCGTATTTGTGAATGATACGGAACAGTATTTCTTTCTCTTTTCCCTCTGATTTTCCGTACAGCCTGCAAAGCGTTTCAAACTCCGTCTGCGTGAGGGTATTGGCATAGGGCTTGTAATTTTCCGTGATAAAAACCCCGCCGCCCTCGCCCGGTTTTGTGTAAACAGGGTAATCAAAAGACAATGCGATGATGTCATTCATTATCGTGCGCCTTGAAACATCCAGTTCCCATGCAAGCTCCCTCATTGTCATGTGCCCTTTGGCAGATAAAATGCTGATGATTTCCATTCTCCGGTGTGCAGTGTCCATGCCACGCCTCCCGTCATTTTCTATGTAAAACTTCCGCAGTACGGTCCAAATTCATGTATGATTGACAGAACAATTTTCCTGTCCTCTGAACCACAGGTCACAGCCATTTTTTCCAAGCATTCCAACTGTTCCTGCGTGAGCGTGTTCTGGTGCTGCCCCACACCGTCCGCAAGGAGATAGCCGCCATCATATCCCTGTCTTGCGATAACGGGAAGTTCTTCGCCTATGATGTCAAAATCCCGGCGTATGGCTTTCCTGCCGACACCGTACATCTTCATCATTTCCGATGTGGTCAGCTTTTTCCCCGACAGCAGCATACGCTCGATATCACGCCGCCGCTGGAATGCGTTGTCTTTCATGTTTCACCTCCTTCCGCTGTTTGATTCCCTGTGGGTATTATAGAAAAAGTAATGTTCCCTCTATGGCTACCTTCCTCAAAAAAAACTGAATATTTTTCCAAAAACAGTAAAAGTTATACCGACTTTTTTCTGAAAGAATCCCATATTTATCAGTGCTGCCAAAAAAAGTCGGTATAAGGAATAGCAAGCACTGCCTGTGTTCCCTCACAGGCTAATTTTTTCCAATTTTCCAAAGGACGGAAACTTGTGAAAATGCTTGTAGGTGGAAGTTTCCCCCTAACGCACTGTTCCAGTGCGTTTGCCCCCATCTGCGCTCAAAAATCACAAAATGCCATGCCGGAATTTCTGATTTTTTCACTCATTTTTTTTGTACGAATATCCCCCGTAACGGGATAGAAGATAGTGTAAAATCCTTTCATAATCCCATTACAGAAAGGAAACAAAAAATGGCAAACAGAGAACGAAAAAACGAACTGAAAATATATCTAAGTGACGATGAGCAGTACATACTAGAACAGAAAGTAAAAATCTCCGGCATGAAAAGCAAATCCACCTTCCTGCGGCATCTGATTTTGTACGGTTTTGTCTATGACATTGACTACTCCTGTTTGTGGGATTACAATGCCGCACTCGGAAAAATAGGCGGCAATCTGAACCAGATAGCAAAGCGCATGAACGCAACAGGAAACGTCTATGCCGCCGATGTAAAAGAAGTCAAAGAGCTGATGAAAAAGGTGTGGGATACACAGAAAGCCATGCTCTCAAAACAGCCTTACATAAAGCAGTAGACAGAAACTAAATCTCTGCTGAAGTACAGGACAGTATCAGTCGTATTTCTTTTACAAATCTTCCAAGGTGAAACCGCATCAAAATCTAAAATCAGACAAATTTCGCACCATTAAAAAAAGGTGTGCCGCAGTGAAGTTTTAACCTTCTTTGCAGTACACCTTGATGTGTGCAGTATGCCGTTGATTTTTATAAGTATTCTCATTCGATATTTATATAACTTACATTTCATTTCGCATTTTCCCCAATCTGAACATATCTGATATGCTGTTTTCAGAAAAATACAATGCAATCCTATATAAAATATGAATTGCATTGCAATCTGAATTTTTTATAAAAATTGAGTTTTCATAAAACAGTGCCAATAAATTGTTTCAATATGACTAGAACTTTCTGTCATCTTTCGGACATACTAACGGCTTCAACCGCAACACTTCCACCCCTTACGATCTCAATCCTGTTCGCAAACTTTCTTTTCAGCAGAGCTATTAAATCATCATTTCTGTTTTCTGTCTGGGTACATTCCAAAAGAACAGTAGCGCTATCATAGTCAATAATTGAAACTCCGAATACTTTTGAGATCCGAAACAGTTCCGTTATGTCTGCATCTGAACAATGATTCACCTTAACAAATAAGATTTCTTTCATGTGGATAGGTGTATCTGTATAATCCACCACTTTGATTACCTCAACACTTCTGCCGAGCTGCTTTTTTATCTGCTCAAAAGTCCTGTCATCACTTGTTAAACTAATCGTCATTCGTGATATGGTACTGTCCTCAGTAACTCCGACTGTCAAGCTGTCCAGATTATAAGACTTTCCGGAAAATAACCCCGAAATACGGGCAAGTACACCTATTTCATTTTCAACAAATAAACAAATCCATCTTTTTTTCATTCTCAGCCTTCCTCACTTTCCAAAATCATGTCATTAAGGGAGTTCCCCGGCGGAACAATCGGCATGACATTGATTTCCCTGTCTATGATAAATTCAATAACCGTAGGCGTTTTTGTATTCTGCTTGGCACTAATCAAAGCGTTTTTTATATCCTCTGCCTTTGTGACACGGATTCCTTTTGCACCATAACTTTCTGCCAGTGCAATGAAATCAGGCGTATATTCCGGGCAGCAATGATCAGGCTGGTTACAGCCTATTTCACAGCTTCTCCGATAACGCATACAGGTACTCGAATATCGCCTGTCATAAAACATTTCCTGCCACTGCCGCACATTCCCTAAATATCCGTTATTCAGTATGCAGATGATAATTGGCAGTTCATAAACAACCGCAGTCGCCATTTCCTGAATATTCATCTGCATACCGCCATCGCCGGATATGACAATAACATCCTTATGGGGATTGCCAAGTTTCGCTCCGATTGCAGCAGGAAAACCATACCCCATTGTTCCCAAGCCACCCGATGTCAGCATTTGCTTATTCTCATCAATATCAAGAAATTGTGTTGTCCATAATTGATTCTGACCTACATCCGTAGTAACAATAGCATCTTTGAATAATTCATTTATGGATTGAATAATCATCTGCGGTGTCAAACCGACTTTCCCCATATCAATCGGATATTCCTTTTTCCAACGGCTGATTTCATCTGTCCACTCTGAGATATGGAGCGGCTTTGCCTTTTCAAGCAAAGCGCATATTGCCTTTTTTGCATCAGCAACAATAGGAATATCTACATCAATATTCCGGGAAATAGATGCCGCATCCACATCAATATGGATAATCTTTGCATTTACCGCAAATTCTTCTATTTTCCCCGTAATGCGGTCATTGAACCGTGTTCCTATTGAAAAAAGGACATCACAGTTACTGATCGCTGAATTGGCAGCATAGCTCCCATGAATACCTATATTGCCAACATATAGCCTGTTAGTTGTAGGAATTGCCCCTTTTCCCATGATAGTTGTAATAACAGGCACACCTGTCAGCTCTGCAAGCTGTGTCATTTCTTTATTTGCATGAGCAATATTCACTCCGCCGCCTATCAGAAAAACAGGCTTCACCGCATGGTTTAAGATGTCCAGCGCCTTATTTAACTGTCCCATGTGTGCAGAAGTATTCGGTTTATAACCCCTGACCGTAATTTCCTTTGGGTAAAAATCACTGCCATAAGCCCTCTGAATATCCTTTGGCAGATCAACAACAACTACCCCCGGTTTTCCTGTCTTTGCAATATAAAATGCCTTTTTGATCGTTTCTGCCAAATCTTCCCTTTTTCGTACCATCACAGCATATTTACAGATACTTCTTGTGATGCCCACAAAGTCCACTTCCTGAAAGGTATCATTCCCAATAAGGTGTGTCGGCACCTGTCCTGTAAAGCATACTAACGGCACGCTGTCATAATTCGCAGTAGCAATACCCGTAACAAGGTTCGTAGCTCCCGGTCCGCTTGTCACAAGACAGACACCAACTTTACCCGTAGAACGTGCATAACCATCTGCCGCATGGATCAAGCCCTGCTCATGACGTGGCAGGATCACATCTATTTCTCTTTCTCCATACAGCGCATTAAACAGATCTATCGCCTGTCCCCCCGGATAAGCGAACAATGTGTCAACTGCTTCTTCTTTTAGTGCTTTCACAAATAAATCTGCACCTGTAATCTGTTTCATAACTTCCTCCATTTCTTAATGCGTGTGCTTGCACGCATAACATATATTTTTTAGGCACTGCCACCTGACAGCGCCAAACCTTACTGATTGATTCCTTCTATAAACATCTGCACACTTTCTTTAATGTACTCATCTTTTTCAACATCTGTAAGCTCTTTTCCAAACGATGCATTCAGAAATGTGTAGCCAAATGTTGCCGAAAATACTGTCAATGCCAGCGTCTTAAAGTCTTTCTCCGGTATTTTTCCCATCTCACACATCTTATTCAGGTAATCGGTAAATGTCATCAAAAAAGCCTGTGGAACTTTCATAATGAGTTGTTTGGTTTCCTCATAGAGCTGTGGCGCTCTCAGACCGATTGACAGATTGACGAAATCCGGTGTCATCCTGTCAATATATGCCCTCATGAACATTTCCAAATCTTTCCGCAAATCCCATGTTACATTTTCAAAAATCTCCGGTGTGACATTTGCCCGCCAGCCTGTCTGGTTTGCCCCTTGTAAAACAATATCCTTTTTACTCTCAAACTTTCGGAACAGGGTACACTCATTTACACCCGCTATCCTTGCAATCTCTTTCGTAGTTGTTGCGACATATCCTTTGTCCCGGACTAATGTCATTGCTGCGTCAATTATTTTCTGGCTTGTTTCATCCACATTCTGTCCCCCCTCGTATAATAAGTTTATAGCCAGTCAGAACAGGCTATAGACTTATTCTTTTTTGATATAGATGTAGGATGATTTCTAAGAGGACTCCCTCTCCATCTTTTTCCATCTATACAGTTAATAGTTACCAGTCTCAGTTCTTTCTACATAGATGTGAGGATATTCTGATGGAGGTCTGGAGGGGTTCTCCCTTTCTCCCATAATGCTGGTTCATCCTGTCTCATCTGATGTTTTGTTGTTTACTACTTTTTACCAGAGCCTCCCGGTGCTATAATGGTTCCCAGTGGAACCTGGGCTAAGGCACTGCTTCATTCCCCCTGCAAAGCACCCGCTATTGCTCAGAAAGCATGCAGCCTGCTCCGCCATACCTTGACTGCTTACACAAATGCTGCACCGCCAGGTCTAGCCTCCAGCAGGGTATTTCTCCTGGACCAGTGCTGATAACGCGAGGTTGCAGCTGGTACCCCGGGCCGGGATAAGCTTTGGCCCCTGTTCCCCATCCTTATCGGAAAGGTGGTGATTACACATGAAGAAGATAAAAATTGATTACCTGTCAACGCTTTTTGTGGGAATTGATATCGGTTCCCGCACGAACGTCATCTCTGCCCTCAACTTTGACCAGGATTTCCTGATCAAAATGGTTCCGGTGGCTAATGCACAGGGCGGTGCTGAGCAGATGGAGGAAATGGTTGCAGAGGTGCTCTCACAGCACCATGAATTCAAGACCGTCATCATTGGTCTGGAATCCACTGGTTTTTACGGCGTACATATCGCCAACTACCTCTCCACCTCCGAAAAGCTGGCCCCTTTTTCCACAAAGGTCTACTGCCTTAACCCGAATGAGGTTAAACAGTACAAGAAGTCCTTTAACTCCCTTGACAAAAATGACGGCATTGATTCTTTCGTCATCGCTGATTTTGCAAGGGTCGGGCGCATCCATACCGAACCCTGGCGGGGCGCACAGTACCTTGCCCTCCAGCGGCTTACCAGGCACAGGCTCCATATCACGGAATGCATCGCCAGGGAGAAGACCTACATGTTGAACAACATTTTCCTTAAGTTCAGCGAATTTGCCATGCTCAACAAGGATGAGCATCCCTTCTCTGACAAATATGGCGCCACAGCAGAAGCAGTCCTGACGGACTACCTTTCCACGGAGGACATCGTGGACGCGTCCGTGGATGATCTGGTAGCTTTCATCAGCTCCAAAAGCCGTGGGCGGATCTCCGATCCTGAGCAGACTACTTATCTGCTGCAGAAGGCTGCACAGGACTCCTACCGGCTGGACAAGTGCCTTTACGAGCCACTGACGGTCTCCATCGGCTGTTCCTTCAACTGCATCAGCGCCTTTGAAAAAGAGCTTAAGGCCATCAATGGCGCCATCCAGAGGGCCGTAAAGGGCCTTAATCCCACGGAGTACCAGATCCTGACCTCCGTGCCCGGTATTGGCCCTGTCTACGCCAGCGGCATCCTTGCTGAGCTTGGCACCATCAAGTGCTTTAAGAGCAATGATGCACTTGCCAAATACTGCGGCATCGTCTGGAAAGAGAACCAGTCCGGAGAGTTCCAGGCGGAAGATACGCCCATGAACAAAGCCGGCAACCGCTACCTTCGGTATTACATGATTGAAGCCGCCGGGAGCGTGATACAGCACTGCCCCGAATACAAAGCCTTTTATGACAAGAAATTTGCTGAGGTGAGAACCCATCAGCACAAACGTGCACTCGCGTTGACTTCCCGTAAATTGATACGCATGCTTTTTGGACTGCTGGCCAATGGTAAACTCTACTCTGTGGAAAAGAGTAGGTAATCTATAACGAGTACCGAACTTACGTTCTTTTTGAGCGGTAGGTCTATTAAAGTTACCCTTCTTCAAGAAAATCTTTTTTATTTTCCTCTTGACATTTCACCAAATTGCTTTCTACGAATTTGTCTTTATCAATATATTCTCATGCAAGTACACGCTTTCATAATAGCAAACTAAATATCGAAAGTCAATAGAATAATTCTCAGTCAGAATGACTTAGTATTCTAAAATATTTCTTTTATATAATCAATCAACGGATGCAGCTTTCCGCTATGCAGCATATCAAATAGAACATCTCTGTTTACCCACTGAACACCGACAACTTCTGTTTCCTGCATTTTTATTTCGGATATATCTATATCAGCATGAAACAGCCATACATCATAAAAATCCTGAACATCTTCCCTTCTGGTATGGTAGATCATTTCAGCCTTGAATGGATTTAGCATTATCCCTAATTCTTCTCTGACTTCCCGTATTGCGCCATTCAGACTGTCTTCCCCTGCAAGGACGGAGCCGCCCGTACATTCCCAACAAAGCGGGTATGTTTTTTGAGGGTGGCGCTGTGAAAGCAGATACTGCCCCTGACTGTTTACAATCCATGCACTGACTGTAAGATGATATAACCCCTTCGGAACAGGTACACAGCGTAGCAGAACCTTTCCCGTTTTCTCTCTTTTGTCATTATATAAGTCCCACATTTCCAACATATCTATTTCCCTCTGTCCGGCAAAGGTGCATACCTCCAATCAAACAGATAACTGTCTGCAATCTTTTCAATTTCTATCCTGTGGTGTTCAGAATACTTATCATACACACCGCAGGCAAGCATCCCTGCCCGCTTTGCGCTTTTTATCGCCGGAAGAATATCATCAAAGACAATGCAGTGCTTCGGCTGTACACCGACTTTATATGCTGCCAATTCAAATACATCGGGATACTCTTTGCCACGCAGGACTTCATCCGTGGAACATAAAGCATCAAATACTTCCAGCACATCATTGTTCTTTAGACAGGGAATATATAACTTTTCAGGTAGTCCAGTAGCAATCGCCAGCTTAATACCCGTGGCTTTCAGCCGCAGCAGGTAATCCAGTGCATGAGGGAGCAGCCTGACATTATGGGCATATTCATACACTGCCATGTCGTTCCATTCCTTGACGATATTCTCTGTATCTTCAGACAGCCCGAATAAATCAATCGTATACTGTGCCGCCTCCTCAAAATTGCGGGCGCATATTTCTGTCACATAATTTCCCGGAACAGGTAAATTCCGTTTCTTTAGAAAAGAAATATCTATATGCTCCCATATATCCATTGAATTGAGAAGTGTTCCGTCCAGATCAAAAATTGCCGCTTCAAAGTTCATTCACATCCTCCTTTCCTAAAAACAGTGATTTTAAGTCGGCTGCCGACTTTCTTATATCAGGCTGGGCAATCACTGCGGAAACAACAGCCAGACCGTCAATCCCCATAGGCTGAAAAAGCATTGCATTTTCCTTACTGATGCCCCCGATCACAACAATCGGTATATCAACTGTCCTGCGGATTCCTCCAAGTTCTTCCATAGATACATGACTGGCATCCGTTTTTGTCCCTGTTGAAAACATAGCGCCCACGCCCAGATAATCAGCTCCAGCTTTTGCTGCATTTACCGCTTCCGCTACGGAAGCGGTAGAAACACCAAGCAGCATATCTTTACTAATTAACTTCCGGGCAATATCTGCAGGAATATCCTTCTGCCCGATATGTACTCCGGCTGCGCCCACTGCCATAGCAATGTCGATACGGTCATTTATGATAAGCGGTATGCCATATCTATCAGTGATCTTTTTCATTTCCGATGCCAGTACATAAAAATCCAATGACGAAATCTCTTTTTCCCGGAGCTGCACCATAGTACAGCCGCCAATGACCGCCTGCTCCACTGCTTCGCCTAAAGTTTTGGTACTCATGAGCATACGGTCTGTTACAAGGTATAAAGAATAATCAGGTTTCATTTTCCACCATCCCTTTCTTCCTGCAGCCCATATTGGTAGAGGTGCCAGAAATGATGTGTCGGTCCGCAGCCTTTCCCAATGTCAAGGGAATGCTCAATCGCCATAGTTACATAATCCTTTGCTTTTTGAACTGCCTCCCGTAAATTCACGCCTCTTGCAAGCTGTGAAGCAACCGCAGAGGAAAAGGTACAGCCTGTCCCATGTGTATTTTTCGTATCAATCCGGGCAGTGTCAAAATGACAGATTTCTTTCCCGTCAAACAGGACATCCACCGCATTTCCTGCTGCATGACCACCTTTGACAACCACCGCCCTGCATCCCATTGTATGGATTGCTTTTGCAGCTTCTTCCATGTCCGCAAGCGATTTGATTCTGCCTCCTGTTATTTTTTCCGCTTCCGGGATATTCGGTGTCAGTACGTCAGCAAGCGGGATAACCGTCCCGATCAGCGTTTTGATTGCCGCAGGTTCCATGAGTGGACAGCCGTTCTTTGCATACATCACAGGATCAATTACAATATTTGCCGGGTGGTAATATTTCAGTTTTGCGGCAACTTCATTCATACAGTCCGGTGTGGATAGCATACCGACTTTCACTGCATCAACCTCAATATCTTCAAAAACTGCATCCATCTGTTTGCCGATCATATCCGGGCTGACATCCTGAATGCCGATTACCCTGTCTGTGTTTTCTACCACAACAGATACAATGACGCTCATTCCAAATACGCCATGTGCGGAAAATGTCTTTAAGTCTGCCTGCATGCCCGCACCGCCGCTACAGTCAGAACCTGCAATACTCAATACCTTTTTCATTGTATGATTCTCTCCTTTGCTTCTTTTGGAAAAACAATAAATAAAGTCCCATCACTCACTGATATACTACTTTCCCTGTCAATAAATTCGTTGCTTACCCCAATAGGAAATGTATTGGTCAATACTGCGTTATTTAGTTCATATTTCAAACCGCACAGGGTTACTCCCTCCGCTTTTGTGGAACCGGAAAATACGGATACATACCCGAATGGAATTTTCTCAAAACAAAGCCTGTCATTAGTGATTGCCGTAATAACGGTGCCATTATCAAATAAGAAACCACGCATATTATTTGCGGATAAATAAGCAAGCACTTGTAAATTAGCCATTGTGTGGTCTATGCGTCCTCCCGTCCCGCAATAAATGTGGAAGCTGGTATATCCTGCCTTGATGCCCTCACGGACAGCCGCAAGTGTATCGGTATCGTCCTTTTCCGCACTTAACACTATGGTATTGGTGTGTTGGGGAATACATTTGAGGGTATCAAAATCCCCAATTACAAGATCAGCCCTGATGCCCTGCTTATCCAGATATCAAAGCCCCGCATCGGCAGCTATCACAAAATCCTCCTTGGTTGGCTGGAAATCAAGTCCATAATTTTCACCTGCACCTACTACATAGCAAATTTTATCCTTCATGCTTTTTTCCTCCTATAAGCCATATTCCAAAAATCAAGCTCCAGATAACCCGCCTTTTCAAAAATACTGCCCAGCTTTTTCTGGTCTGCTTCAGAAAGGCTCCCACATTTCTTATCTGCGAAGTCACACCATTCCTTGCAGCTTTCAGCATATCGGTCATCGGCATAATCCTGAATGAAGTCCCAATATTTTGATTTCCGGCTTTCCAGCTCACCTGCAAGTTTCCGGAATATATAGCTGTAACTCAGCATACACGGGAGTACCGCCATGAGTATCTCACACCCATTTCCACGCTCCGCAGTTTCAAACAGGAAATCAATATAATTCTGGTTTTCCGGCAACGGATCAATAAATTCTATGTCATCATCCGTCATGCCAAACTGCCTTAAATAATTCAGGCGCACCACTGACTCTGTATCTGTTACAAAGTTCAGGATAGAATAGTAAAGCTGGATCTCCCTTAATGTTTCCGCATGATATATTGCTTTTCCATACACACGGGCATAATTTTTCAGATAGATACTGTCTTGTATCATGTATTCCTTAAAATCCTCAATGGGGAGAGTTCCGTCCTTCATATCCTGCACAAACAAAGTAGCAATACACTTGTCCCAAACAGGCATATTCTGTTTCAAAATACCTTCCATAAATGACATTTTCTTTTCCTCCTTGTAATAAAAAAATAGAGCTTCCAAATCATCAGAAGCTCTTTCAGACGCAGTACGGCGTAAGAAATTGCTTCCCTACGCCGGTATTAGCCGACAGGTCAAGAGGTCAGGTCTTACCTTTTTCAACTTGTTCAGTTCCCTCGCAAACACATATCAAACATATTCAATTAAAAAAGGACATTCCATGTGTAGGGAATATCCTAAAAAATACAGTATCGTATCTTTCAGCTCCCTACGTTGGTATTAGCCAACAGGTTCAAAGGGTCAGGTTTTACCTTCTCAACTACACTGTAGTCCCCCTGCTTGGATAATAGTATAGGTGATATAGGATTGAAAGTCAATAAAATTTTGCGGGAATCCACATAAGAAGGGATTTTCACCGCATTATACACCCATACTTTTCGGCAAAACCCTATGCAATTGATTTAACCCTCAGACTTGTGCCTTTATCACAAAATATAGCTTAGTATCAGACCATTCTCCCACAACATATCGGAAAGACCTCTGCTGTCTGTAAAAATATCAGATTCATCAAACTCCGAATCAGGAGAAAAGTATCGCAATATTTCCCCGCATCCAGTACCACAATATTATGCATATCGTATAGCCATGCAAACGTTTCAAAATAGAAATGTGCATAACTAGTTATTCCTTTTTTATAACTGATTCCTCACCATTTTTTGTCATACTTATCCCCCACGTATATTGACCATTTTCGTAATGATAAACGATAATCTCTGGATCATGTTGTGCACTAAAAGAAGTTCCCAGCAAAAATGTAAACGCAACCGATGACGAAATCATTAGGTGCAATTTCCTAACATTGTATTTTTTCACTCGATCTCGTATCGTTTTTAAAATTTGATTTCTCAAATTATTTGCTTGTTCATAACTACCCAAAACATCAAATCCAAGTGCAGAAGATTGAAAAATTAGAACATGACCATTATTTTTGTTTATTGAGGATATTTCTTCAGTTTTTATAGGGAATGTTGTTCCTATGGCAGCATACAACTCTTGGGACTTGCTACCTTTATTTAATTCTTTTATTTCCTCTAACGTATCGTCCCATCCATCTTTTCCCTTATTCAACTCTTTAAATAGAGCCTCGTTATCTCTTACTCTGTGAAACAGGTGTACTTTTCTTTGATCACCGACATTGAAACCAGCCCGGAATATAAATGGAGTATGTGCTATACCATAATATCCGATTTCGTAATCATGTTTTTCGCTAACATTCTTTATTACTTCATCCTGGATATCAATTGCCTCACCTAATGCAGACCTACAGATACAATCACACAAATCTATTTTTTGTTTCTTTATATAATATTCTTTCTCTATTTCCTCATTATCAACCGATGCCATTTCTGAACTAAAAGAAGCATGACATATTAAAACCATTCGTTTCCTATAAAATAATAACAATATTGTCACAATAGTTAGTATCAGCAGTGGAAATCTAGCACATGAAATATTATTTATAATATAGTCCGGCATAAAATTTTCAACTGTATGCTTCCAAGCTGCAACTTCTCCTACTTCTATTTTTTCTATCCATTCACCTGCACTAAAAGCAACTACGTCTAAAACTATCAATGGTACAATTACATAACCTGCTATTTTTTTATATATTTTCATAAATTTTTTCAAACGAAATCCTCCCAATAAATACAAGCAATCTTAACTGGACACAGATGCTTTCCACTATATTTCCAAATGACTACAGCTTTTCTCCCTGCAATCAAATGGTACTGAACTTGATTCGTTTCTGCTTTCGTGTATATTTTCCGCCAATTTCTCAAATCAATCATTGAATATTGCGGAATATCCTCAGGATGAGTATGCCACTCTCCCACATATCCAATGGTTCCATTGCTATTATTGTACAATTCCTGAAAGAAGGACAAATGCCCTAGATCTTTTCTTGTGAATCTATAACGTGTTTGATAATCCCCATACATAGGCTCCGTATGATGCTCAATAATCAAGTTGCTGTTGGAGATATTTTGTCTACCTGCCAGAATCCCTCCTGCTTCTGGCATCCCTTTTTCTATCTGACAAAAAATATGTATTCTGTCCAGAACCTGCTTGTCAATTTTGATTTTTTTAGTTTCGTCATCAATCACCATTTGTGTACTCACCGCATAATTCGCAGAACTCATTATGGAAGTTAGAGCCTTCAATGATATTTTCTTTAATGTTTTGTTCATAATATACGTCAGAACATTCATATCCTGCTTTATTAAAATGATACGCATCCCCCTTTATAGATACCAAAACATTTCTATTACACCTACCCGTAGATAGTCGCTCCATCCATTCCAAACACACAGAAACTGTACATAATGATACATTTGAGGAATATGGAACAAACGTTCCCGAACAGCCACGACTGCTCTTAGTAACTGTTTGTCCTGGCTTTGTGTATGTTGTCACATCATACAACTCATTTTTTTCTGTATCTCTGGCAAAAAAGCATTCATAACACCCTTGACTATCTGGGTGTATTATTGCAAGATGGCACCCTACATCAAGCGGTTCGTTCCACAGATAAATGCAAGGGACTTTTACATGTTCCTGGTATATGTGTCTGTTCAACCACCGGTTAAAGTTATGATTTCCAGTTGCAGAAATAATCACATCAAAGTCGCCCAATTCAATGCTTCCATCTTCAATTAATTCTTCTGCGTTTGAATCTAAAGTTTTTATTATTACCTGTGGAAAAGAATATTTACAATAAACTCTTAACGCCTCTGCCTTATACTTTCCCACATAATCCATTCCCAGAAAATGCCTGTAAATATTTTCTGCTTTTAAAATGTCTCCATCTACCAAAGTGAGATTTTTATATCCCGCTTTCACTAATTCACTACATAAGTATCCACCTATAGAGCCACATCCAATCAACAAAACGTTTGGAGTTTGACTGTTCTTATCTGCCTGTGTCCTCTGCATTAAGAATTCGTCATCAATACGGGAAATATCCACTGCAGTAACTTCATACATTTTACTACTCGGCTTTATATTGAGATATTCTTTATCTGCCTCAATCAGAATGTTCTTTAGCATTATCCCGAAGCATGCCACCTCATGCCCCGGCTGCAAAATTTCAAATACAATAAGTGTAGACGTATTTATCTTAAATTTCCATTGTATCAGGTCATCTGAAGGGATGTATGAAACAAGCATCTGAACATACTCCAAACCAAGTCTTTTTCTCGGATCTGGTGGCAAAATATAATCATTTGGCTCCAAATGAAAAAATATTCCGTTTAGTTGCGATCCAGACACCTTCCACAACGAAAAATAACTTGGTTCTGATGTTGCAAACATCTCTGTTTTATTTTTTCTATTTTCAAAGGAGACAAGTTTCTCTTTTTTCTTTTGTCGAAGCATTGCTGCAGGATCACAGTATTTTATAAGCTGTGTTTTATGATTTTCAGGTACAACAAATTTCATATACCGTTTCGGTGTCTGATAACTCCAATATGATGAGAATTCTCTTGCAAATTCACTGTCGTTATTGGAATAGAATCCTTTTTCAAGAATTTCTTTTGCTCTCCTAATGCATTGTTCCAACAATCCCTCGAAATTTTGGTCAATCAGGACTCCTTCTAAATCAAACAAACATAGTTTTCCATCTGGCTCAACATGTGGCATAAATGGCAATGCTGAAAAATCTACTACATAGATGCTTACAAGCTCACGGTCCCATGCTCTGGGAATTCCGATAAAAAGCTTAACAGACTGATTTTTCAAAAGCAAATTACATTGCAGTCCTTGTGAAAATCCCTTATTGATGTAGGGACTATTCTCCTGAATAATCGTATTAGAGATATACGGAATATCCAGGAGAATATCCTTTGCACGTACCATATCTATCATTATAAAGCTCCTGATGCACTTGATGATGGAATATAAGTGCTTTGTTTTTTAGAAACATTTTTTGCTTCCGGCACATGAAAGTCATCACCAAAAATCTTGTTCAGCTTTTTACACTGCTCAACCTCATCTGGTTCTTTCTGCACATCTGCTAAATCACGGGATAATTTATCCAGCTTATCCTTAAAATCTGTCATCTGAATATCTGTCATTTTATTAAAAGCATCCGTTCCAGATTCAAAATCTAATGAAGCTGGCATTGGATATGTAATTCTATATAGCCAACGACCATCCTCATACGTTTTAATTACAAAAAGAGCAAGCATATCGTCAACCAAATTTTTCAGCGCAGCTAAATCATCATTTGAAACCGATTTGAAATAATCTGCTGCTATCAACGTAATACCTATACTGGCAGGTTCAGAATGTCCTGTACTACTAAAGCGCCGATTTTTCCAGCGTTTCAAGTAACGCACAACTCGTCTGAACTGATCTCTTTCATCACCCTGAGTGACTGCATCATTGATATAGTCTATCAACCCAAGCGGATCTGATTTTTCCCAACAGGTTTCTTCTGATTCAGCATTTATCCCTCGTGCCAGAAACAACTGTGAACTTGAATCCTGTTTATCCTCATACACATATACTACAAGATCAACATGGTACGATGGCTCCCCATCCTTTTTATAAGTAACCGTAACACAGGGTTTCTTTATCTTGGCACCATATTCTGTATGATTCTTTAAAACTTCGCAGATAGTATCTTTCAAATCCATTGGATCATAATCTGCCTTATTGACATTAAATCTTAATCCAACATCAATATCATATTCTTTCCCATCTATCGGTTCAACACCAAGGTACATACCATAGCTACCTTGATTAAACTCGGTAAATCCCGGAAGCTTTCCGCTCCTACGGAGTTTGTCAATCAAAATGTCACGTTTAGATGCCAGTTCAGACCGGACATCATAATCAAGTTTGATTCGCTCATGAAAACCTATAAATTCACTTTGCACACTCATATACATTCCTCCAATTACAAAATAGATATTAGCACTCATCTTATTACTTTGCTAACAATCATTACAGTATCACAAATTTCATTTGTGGTCAACATATTTTTTCTACATATTCGTAATTTTTTCTCCTGCACTTCATAAAAGTGTTGATTTTATTTCTATTTGTGCTATTATAATAATGGAGGTGTGTGTCATGTTTGAGTATGTTAAATTGAAAAATTTTAAGTCTTTCGGGAATGTTGAGTTCAATTTATTAGACAAAAAGGGAAACCCAAAAAAATTAATCCTCATATATGGTGAAAATGGGGTTGGAAAATCGAATTTGGCATCAGCTTTTTTTATGCTTGCAGAAACATTAAGAACCATGGATGTCAGGGATATTATGCAATCTTTTCTTTCAGAACACCCCGAACAACTAGATAACGAAACTTTTTCCCGCATTTTCAAACTGCGCTATAAAGATTTGGAAACATTGATTCGTGAAAACAAAATGGTTTCTACTAAAGAAACTATGTATATGGAATTTGGTTTTCAACTTAATGGAAAAAGCGGTAAATATATATTTGAAACTAATGAAACACAAATTATCCATGAACGGCTTGAATATGTTCTAACCAAAAATAAAGGTGTTTATTTTGATCTTACACCTGAAAAAACCTCTATAAGCACAAAAATATTTCAAGAAAAAGCTGCTTATCAGGAAATAAAGTCCGCCTGTGCTAAATATTGGGGAAAACATTCCTTATTATCTATCCTAATGCACGAGTCAGATGATAAGGCTGATGAATATATTAAAGAGCAACTCTCTGACAATTTTGACGAAGTTATGGCATTTCTAAGCAGAATCTCCTGCAAAGTTAAGTTTGGCAGCCGCCAAGAACGTGGAATTATTGGACTACCACATGAAATTTTCGGAGATTTTGATGAAGGATACGTTTCTTCGGAAGACGAATCCCTTCTTAATAAAACAGAAGATATGCTAAATGACTTTTTCAAAAATACTTACCGCGATATTAATGCAGTCTACTATAAGCGGTCAAAAAAAGACAATAACATTTACTACCAACTCATGCAAAAAAAAATAATTGCAGGCCAGGAACGAGATATCGAATTCTCAATGGAATCTACCGGAACACAATCTCTTCTACAATTGCTTCCATTTATGTTAGTTGTAGTAAAGGGATCTGTTGCGGTAATTGATGAATTTGATACTGGTGTCCATGATCTATTGGTAAAAAAACTTGTTCAATCTTTATATATGAATCTCTCTGGTCAGCTAATAGTGACAACACACAATACTTTACTTATGGAATCTGGCATTCCTAAAGAGTGTATCTATGTGATTAATGAACTAGAACAAGGTCATAAAGAAATCCAGTGCATTACCTATTATGACAACAAAATTCATATTAATACAAATATTCGTAATCAATATATGCATGGTGTCTATCACGGTATACCTGAACCATCCAATATCGATTTTGTTAATTTGTTGTCCACACTTGGTATTTCCGAGTAGTTTCTAAAAGTAACACCACTTTACAACTATTATAAATAGCGCTCCTTTTGCTGAACAAGGTATTTTAAGGCTCTCATAAGGGCAGATGATTTTATTATACTTTCGCTCTTTTTCACGAAAGTGGCAAAAAATACCTCCTGCCTGATCCGCTCGCTGAGCACAAACCTGAAATCCTGTGCGCTTTCCCTACGGTACTTTGAAAATGCTTCATCCTGATATGGCAGCAGTTTCATCGCACAATAAGCTATGTTGATCAGATTAACCAGCATTTCAATCCCTTTCCGGCTGCGCACCATATAGCTGCATAGTGACCAGAAGGTTTTCTGTTCGTAATAGCTGACTTCTATCTTCCATCTGAATGAGTACAGGAACAAGGGGATGTAATCCATCCATGCACTCCCCGTCTGGTTCAGGGGGGTCTTTTCCTGCCATGCACAAAAAATCTGCAGCTGTGTGGGGAAAACCGTACTGAAGAACAGGCGCCTGGAACCGCCTTCCTTCTCTGTGGCTGTCACATAGGCAAAAACTTCCCTTGTGCCGAAAATATTTGTAAGGACACGGCGCATCCCAATATAATAACCGCCTATTTTTTCATCCGAAAGTGTAAAATCTTTTTCCGCCGAAAGACGTTTCCCATGTTTTGCAGGCCTGCCCCTTTTTCCGGTCGGCTGCGGGGCAAGGTCATAAAGGACAGAGTCATACCTTGCATTTCCGATTAGGCCAAGGTTTGGGTATTCATCCACGACAGAAACCAGATCCCCTTTTGTATACCAGCTGTCGCATAGGATAATGACATTCGCCTTTTCTTGTAATTCAGGCATGGCCTGGCGTACCATGGAAGCAGCCAGCTTTAATTTTGACTCTTCTTTCTGCCACATAAGGTAGGAAAGCGGAAACGCCTGGTAAACAATCTTGCCTTTATCCCACATTGGCACACAGAGCATGACACTTACAAAGCAGTGCCCATTCAGGTAGCCGCTGCCGTTGTGCGCGGAATGGGCAAAGAGTTTTGAGACATCCTCAAATTTCTTTCCATATTTGGGAACAATGGTATCATCCATGCATAAAAAAACGGGCTGCGTCTCTAAGGATTTCGGGATTAGTTTCAATGCCATAGATGCTGTTGCATTCATAAACCTGGAATAATCCACTTTGGCATAGGAGCAGGCATAGTAAAAGGCATTCAGGGATTTATCTGTTAGCTTTGACAGGAAATGTCTGTAAAGGAAACGGATGGAATCCGCTGACTCCAGTGTCAGTATGGACAGCAGGAGCAGGACCAATGTCTCGGCTGTAGGAATGGAACAAGCCTCAAAATAAATGTAAAAATAATGATAAAGTCTACCAATTATAGTTTTTTCGTTGTATAATAAGTCTGTCGTACAGGATCACTTTCTTTCGTATTTTTTTGTTTGCAAACTTATTATACATCAGAAAGTCCTGTATGACATTTTTTTTATGGAAAAGTTGTAAAGTGGTGTAAATTTATTGAAATCCATTTCGTTTCCATACTGTGCCTATAATAGTTTAAGCAGTTCCATATACCAGTTATCCAGGATGCTTTCATAGGGTATCTGCACTACCCTGTCTCCTGAACCACTTTCATAAATACAGGATTCCGCTGCGCCAGCCAAACCAGGCAGCTTATAAAACCCACCGAAAACAATCCAAATTTCCCCTTCTGCATTGTTTTCAATTAAGAACTTCTCAAAAGCCTCCCTTTCTACATAGACATACTTGTCATCATATGAGATCATCCTGCTTAGCTCTTCGGTGTCGCATGAAACAACTGCATTTTCCCCATCATATTTACCGACCAGAATGTCCCTGTTTTCATTGCAGCGGGCATAGGAATGTGTATGTACCGCCAACAGCATGGCCGCAATCATCAGAGCGGCTGCGGCTGCCATGCCTGCGCACATCCTTTTTTTGTATGGACGGAAACCTGCAATCTCGCCCATCCGCCTTTTCATGTCTGCAAATTCCCTTTCCCCCGCATAGGTAACGGTGGGCGGTGCAGTCTCCGATTCGGAACTCAGCAGTTTGAGGGTTTTCAGCAATACCATCCCATATTCATGAGCCGCCCTCCCGCTGCCCTGTATGCACACCCTGTCGCAGATATCCTCCATATCCGCCCGGAACTGTTTCTGGCAGACTGTCAGGAACGGGTTCACCCATAAGAGGCACCGCAGGACGTCCCATGCAAGCCCGAACCACAAATGCCCTAACCGGATATGCGTCCGCTCATGCTGAATGACAGACCTTAATTCCTCCCTGCTGTAGTTCTCCAGCATTACCTTTGGGATGACGATCTTCGGTGCAAACAGCCCCACGGTAAACGGCGTCACATTCATGTCCGTAACGCTGACTACGATATTATCCAAGGAAACCCTCTCCATCCCAGCAACCGACTTTCGGAGGCGCAGCCGCTTTCCGAATATACAGACAGCAGCTATAAGGATGCCCGCCATATAAATGCGGTCAGCCCACAGGCAGGTCATGGTTCCATGCGTTATCTGTCCTGTTATTATCGCCACTGCCTCATTTTCATAAAACAGCTTCAGCTTTCCAAGGAACGGGATGAGCAGGAAGGATGACCATAGCAGCCCCCTTATGAATGTCCGTCTTGAAAAAAGCATCTTCCGGAGCAGCATCACAAGCCCGATCAGCACGAAGGAAAATGCCGCACACCGTACAAGCTGGGTAGTGTAATATGCCGCACAGAAATCCAGCAGGCTGCCAATCCATGACCAGTCAGGCATGGGGTTCACCCTCCTTATCCGTGGATTCTGTCCCCCGCTCCCTGCTTTTCTCCAAAATCTCCTCCAGCTCTTTTATCTGCTCATCCGTCAGTGCGAAGCTCTGCAGCAGCGCCGCCATCGCATTTGTCCCGCTGCCGGAAAAATAGCTGTCCACAAACTTCCTGCTCTTCTCCTTCACGCATTCCTCCCTTGACCTCTGCACATAATAGTGGTAAACCCTCGAATCATGCTCATCCACCGTGTAGCCGAGGATATCCTTCTGGTTCAGGCGGTTCATCAGCACCCGCACCATCCTCATCGACATACCCACATTCCCCTGCATCCTCTTGTAGACCTCGGAGGATGTCAAAGGCTCCCCACACGCCCACAGGACTTCCATAATCTGCCATTCGCTCGGTGTAATCTCTTCCTTTGCCATATCTCTGCCTTCCTTTCGTTTAATTTCGTCACTTTATATATCGGTCAATTACCGTTAATTATTAAGAGACGTTGACGCTTTTCGCAATATGGGTATGGGCAGAGGATAGATTATGGGCAGCCACTTCCCCGCTTTCCAAGTGATTTCCGTTATCAGGCCGCCCGGCCTGCCTACGGAAACGGCAAACCGCCGCATATAATGGTAAGCATATCGGCGATCACTACCTGGTTACTTTGTTCTCAATTTGGCTTCTACCAACTCCTTATGATAAAAATAATTGATATGTTTTATTGAATGTGCAGCACAATATCCCTCAATCTCAACAGCAAGATTATTCCAGAACCCCATGTTCCCTTTTACATATATTTCATCATATAATTCCACTAATTGTGGGCAGGCACTTTTTATGTAGCCAAGGATATCCTGCTTATAGCTCCCCCGCAGGTTCAGATTTTCAAACCAGTATTCATCCACATATCTTTGTGTCTTTACTATTATTTCCTTATAATCCGTTATGCCCGGAAAAATAGGAGACATAAACAAAACAGTGTATATGCCATTTTGATGCAATGTTTCCAGTGTTTCTAGCCGTTTCATGATGCTGCTAGCATGATCCATATCATTTTTAAACTGCTCATCTAATGTATTGACTGATACCGAGACTTTCAAATTATTACACTGTTTCAATAAATCAATATCCCTCAAAATCAGATGGGATTTTGTTGAAATATTCAGTTCGCAATTTATGGAAATTAGCTGCTCCAGTATCTTCCGTGTATTACGGTACTTTTCCTCAAATGGATTGTAGCAGTCCGTCACAGATGACAGGAAAACAGACTTCCCCTGCAGTTTCTTTTTGCTTATCGGCTTGTCACACCGCTTAATGTCAATAAAACTCCCCCATGCCTCACCATGATTCGTAAACCGCTTCATAAAACAGGCATAACAGTACCTGCACCCATGAGGGCAGCCTACATAAGGGTTTATCACATAATCGCTTGCCGGAAGGTTTGATTTTGTAACCAGATCTTTTACTACTACTTCTTTTTCTACCATGTTCATAAGATAGTCCCTCCGTGGAACATACAGGCATATACCTTTTTCTGCCTGCAATATATCCGTTCCTCTCCTGAAAAACATTCAAAATCACCCTGCACCTGGCACTGGTACATATAATCGCCTTTCTGATAGAATTCCGGCCCTCGGAACGGCATGGAAACCGACACATGGGAAAGCACTTCTTTCAAAAATATAATATCAAAATTCTCATCCAGGCTCTCCCCGTAATAATTCATAGCCCACACTGCATGATTCCTTATCCAGACTCGTTCCCCGCCTATGAATTTCTGCCCGCCAAGGTAAGTATCCATATACAGGTAATCACCATCTTCATAACGGAAGTCGTGGGAACCAGGCTGTGACGGCATGATTTCATTTTCACCCGTGATATATGTGTTATTTTTTGCCCTGACTAAAAAAATCCTGATATCCTGCATAGGATATTTCTGTTCACAAAAAAGACTGATTGTACAGATATCATTTTCCTTCACAAGCCTGTCTATGGAAACTTTAAAAATCTCACTAAGCTGTATAAGGTTCTGAATATCCGGAAAAGACTGTCCATTCTCCCATTTTGTTATAGACTGTCTTGATATATCCAGCCTGTTAGCAAGTTCTTCCTGTGACAGTTTCATATTTGTTCTTAGTAATTGCAATTTTTCTTTAAATTCCATTCTGACATCCTCCAGACATTCATTATACTTTAGCGTTTTTCCATAATCAATCCACCTATGCGTTCCAATCCGGCAACTGTTGGTTGCTTTCCAAAAAACAATTGTTCACTCTCACTAAATCGAAAGGGACAGTTGCCCCGCAAAGCGGCACAAACGCAAACCGCCGTGTAAGCATATTAACTCTGTTTCCCCCGCTTTCCAAGCGGTTTCTGCTGTCAGACCTGCCCGCGGAAACGGCAGACCGCCGCATATGGCGAATGAAGGCCATAGTGCGGCGGTCTTTGCTTAATCAATGGTATCTTTTCCAGCCTCGCCACAATTATTTCATCATGAAAACGCTTATTCCTTTCGTTTCATTAGACATAAAATCTCATTTTTCAAGCTAAGCCACTATTTGATTTTTTCCATAAATGCTTTAAATTCTTCCAATGATTTAGATGGTACGAACTCAATTATTTCATACCGGGCAATTTTTTCTCGGAAAAATGGGTCTTGCTTCATAATCTGTTCTGCCTCCTGCTTTGTGGCACAATTACAAAGAATTATCCCGCCAGTTCGTGGATTCTTTCTTCCAGAACAAATAAATTTTTTTGCATTGTAGTTTTTTTCCAAATAACTAATATGCGCCGGTAACATTTTTTCAACTTCCAAAATTGGCTTGATATAAGTCAGATTAAAAATAAACATATTGTACCTCCTGCAAAAATGTGTTAGAATAATAGTGACCGCAGTCAATGACCGTGGTCACTATTTTAACTACTACCATCCATATTGTCAATAGCATTTTATAAGGAGTCAAGGAATGGAACAGAAAAAAACACGCAAAGATAGAGCTGTTGATACAAAAAATAAAATATTTGAAACAGCAGTCACACTTATAAAAAGCAAAGGGTACGATAATGTTACTATAAGTGAAATTTGCCAGACAGCAGGATTGGCAAAAGGATCATTTTATGTTCATTACAACTCCAAGGAAGATATTGTAAGGGAAAGCTATTATGCTGATATGGGAACCTATATCTGCACCCATTACAATGAATTTATAGCCTCCAACCCTAATAAATCCGTAATTGAACGTATTACCTACTTTTTAAATCTGGAATTTGAATTTGCAGAATACGCTGGATATGAACTTACCTGCTTAGCTTATTCGCTAAATCTAAGTGCATGTATGCCTGGACCTTCCGAACATTTCAGCAAACGATATTTTATCAAAATATTGCAGGATGAAATAGAATCAAGTTTAGCGTATTCATCCTCCGATTTTTCATGCAATGAAATTTTCAATTATTTTGAAAGCATTGTGAGAGGCACAATGGCTACATGGTGCTTCTCCAATAACTCTTTTAACATTGTTGAACAAGGGAGAAAATATATTAAACAGGCTGTTCATAGCATTTACCAGATGCAATGAACCATCCAGCCGTCATGCTGCACAAAAAAATCAGCAGGAGAACCTTGACTGGCTTTTCATAACTGTATGTCCGGCTCTAAGGAGAAAATCCCGTTTTCAAATACAAGCCGAGAAGCTGATGCGTTCTTTACCTTTTTCAATTTTTCTGTATACTATCATGCAAAACTCCATACTATCACGGAAACTCATATACAAACACGAAAACTCCGAGCAGTTTCCGTGTTTGTATTATATCTCCCGTTTATCGACAGCATTTTCCGTCAAGCTAATACGCCTTTCAGCCAAAACCGACAATACCCTACACCCTTTTACCTTTCCGTTTTATACTATCACGGAAACCCCGGACTTTTGCGTGAAAGTATACTTTTGCCTGTTAGTACGATTTTTGCCCCTATCGCCATCCTATCAGCGGCATCCAAAAACCAAAAAATTGGGGTCCACCACCCACCGTGATGAACCCCACCAAGCCTAAAAAACCTTGATTTTAAGCCATTCTTCAATACTTTCGCCTGCGAGTACCCAAAATCCTATGGCATCATTTGGAAATAGCCGCCTGGGCGGCTGTTAGATATTTTTTATCGCTTCCTGCACAAGACTCTGCCCCATTTAAACCTTTTAACGATTGCCTGCTATCGTTAAAAGGAGGTGCAAAATCGGAGGGCGAAACAGCTTCCGAAACGGAAAAAAGGCTCCAAAACCGAAAAAACAAAATGGCGGAATCCGTGAAAAGGCTTATTTTCAGGCATTTCAGCAATTTTGCATTGTATCAATTTCGGTGTTGCGATGTTCTCTTGCTACTGTGGATATTTTTCGGATAAAGAAAAAATACACTTAAAATCATATTTCAACCGTAATTTATTCATCCTTACTATTACCCAACTCGTTTAATGCAGTTAAAATTTCATTAGCGCTTTTCTCTATATCTTCATCATCAATATATTTACTTAACTCTAACAATTTTAATGCATCTTGCCTGACATAATGTTCATCTACACTATGAGCATGACGTGCATAATAAGATATTTTTTGCATTAAACATACAGCATCACGTATTGCAATACTTTTGAAAATTACACTGTCATTCGTCGAATTCCTCCACTCATCTTCAGGATTAATTATAACAGCAGGATAAACGCGGCATTGCACAGGGGATTCTGACCATATATAGTATCCAAAACGTACAATTGATAAATGAATGCTTATAAGCGGAAATCCTCCTTTTGGCAAATCGCAAATATATTTGATTAATTTATCAAATTCTTCCAGTAATGTTAATTGTTCAGAAATTGATGTTATATACCGCAACCGTTCTTGTAAATACATTCTTTCCTTAATATTATTATTATCTGTAATAAACGGAATATCAATGCGTTCACTCCGCAAAATAGTTATATCTTTTGCTTCATTTACATCATTTAAATGAAACACTGGAAAAATGCCAAATCTTGAAATAAGATTCATCAGTGCATCCGGTGACCCTCCAAATTCAGCTCCAATCCACCATCTACAAGAGCCAAGTTCATCCACCATAGGAATAATTTTACTAATAATATCTGGGTAACGATATCCTAAAAAAGATAAAGTTATGGGTTCTGGATTACGATTTTTGTCAAAGAAAACATTATCTTGAAGTTGTTTATAAGCATAGATTTGTCCAGAACCACCAACCTGCTGATGATATCCATATACTTTTCCATCTATTTTTTTATTATTTACCATAAGCCTCGAATATGGGAATGGTGTATTGCAAGGAACCGGAATAGTTCTCTTAACAATGTGTTCCATGTTATTCCAACTTTCTTTTGGTGCAAATAAGCAATTAGCAAAAATAAATCTCAAAGCTTCAGAATACCAGTATATGATATCTTTATCATCTGAAAAAATCACACACGCTGATAAGTTTGATATTCGTATATTGTTTAATGGTTCGTTACTACGATAACGCCACCAATATTCAGATAATTGCTTTGAATATTTTGGATACCAAGTTTGTAAAAATAAAATTTCAGACTGAAAGAATGGCAAGTCTCCTGTAGGATTATCTTCAAAATGAAGATACTGATTAATATCAGAATATTTTTCTTTTATCTCCTCACTTAATGCCACATTATCAATTCTTCCATCATCAAGTGCTTTATGCGCTTTTTTTAATAACTTCAAAGCAGATTTAAAATTTCCTTGACGTGCCTCTAATCGCCCTCTGTTAAATTCACAAAAGGCTATTGCTTCATATTTTTTTGATGTCTCTATTAAGCTTATCACTTCATCTAAAAAATTTTTAGCCTCATTATCATCTTCTATAGTTCCTCTAGTCATTAGAACCTGAGCATGTGTAATTTTTGACCATATAATAGTATGATTAGATGCCCCCTCTGCATTCATAGCCTTTAAAATCCAAATATCTGCCTCTTCACCATTATGTTGGCGATAATACCAACCTCCTATCTCATACATAAGTTGTGCTTTTTCGCTTAAAGATTTGCTATCACTCAATTTTGACCGCAATATCTTTAAACTATATTCCGGATTTGATTTGTCTTTTTTTTGTTTTGATACTTCTTCCGAATATTGAATAAGATAAGCAAGCACTCTTTCATCACGTTCAGCAACATCCTGTGATGACCTTTCTATTTCCAGAAGCTCCTCTCTCCATTTGGCAATATCAGAGTTTTCTTCATCAAACATAAAAAATGTTTCTGGTTGATCTTTAAAATCATCTGGCAGAACATAACTACACTCTATTTGTAAATCTTTTGCCCATTTTTCAAACGCTGATACAAGATAATCATCATCAAAGACTTGAAACTTTCTTATAAATTCAATTTGTTTATTCAATGATTTTCCGTCACCTAATTTTGCAGATAATTGAGCGATTTTATGAGAAAAAAATAATTTACCTTCTATTCTTTCCACAGCATCAAAAGCATCAAGGTATGATTTGAGCGATAAAGTTAAATTTTCCTGTTTAGAGTATGCTGCTCCTAACAATTCACAAGTATGAATAAATCTACTCATATCATTCCTTTTTTTGAATATTTCTTGTGCCGCAACCGCTTTCTCAATAGCAGGATCAAATAAGCCATCTTCAATCAACATATCTGCCCAATGATCCAAGAAAATGGCACGTTCATACTCTAAGTGTTCCTTTTCTGCTGCATCAACTGCCTTTTTTACATATATCATTGCACACGATAAATCGCCCTTATTTCGATAAACAATCGCAATATCATTAAGAGTTACTGCTATATTTTGTTCAATCATATAGCACTCTTCCTCATCTTCATATCCTTTCATTACAAGTTTCAAACTTAATGTATCGGCTATTTTTTTCAGCAGATTAATTGCATCATCATATCTACCCTCACACATTGCCATTTTCCCATTCACCGCCTCACAACGGATAACGTCATAACCATCCTGAGACAAAGATTCAGCTTTCTCTATTGCTGCTCTTGCTGTTGAAAATTCTTTTGAGGAAATACTAATATCCGCTAAATAATAATATAACAAGAACATTTCACCAGGAAACTCATCCATAATATGTGTTTTCAAAATATCTGAAATAAGGTTTATGGCCTCATTATGACATTCTGGAATTTGGTACATTTTCTTTACACATTGAAACTTAACATAAGTTACTCTTAAAAGATATTTTTCATCTTTTATTTTCTTTGCAACTTTCAACGCTTCCTGTGTACTCTGTAAAGCTCCTTCATAATCACCTTTTACGCTTTTCCCGTTTGCCTCATTTATCAAAATTTTTACAGGATCATCATCTGAAAATAAATCTTTAACTTTTTTAATAGTTTCTATACTAACTGTTTCTTTTAACCCTTTTTCGTTCTGTTTTTTTTTACAAGCGAATCAAAAACACCTGAACGCGAAAATATATGGTAACAATAATCCACTGCCGCATTCGCTGCTATTTCCTGATCGCTTTCCTTATTAGGGTTATCCTTGTCAAACCCCCAATCACAAATTCCTTTAACTATAATCCATTCAGAAATACCATGAAGTCTCGAAATAGAATATATCCCCTGCGCTTCCATCTCACCTCCAATCGGTTTATTATCAGCAAAATCCCTAAGTAATTGTGTTCTAAATTCATAGTTATTGATTAATTTTGACCCCGTCAGCACCGAACCAATATGGACAACTGATTTCATAGAATTTGACAAAAAATAATTCCAATCCCTATATTCTCTAAAAGCATTTAATAATTGAAATCCGACCTCTTTAGGTATTTCTTTATATATTGTTTTATCAGCAAGTATTTTTTGTGAGTCATATGGCAATATCTTATCAGACACAAGTACATCGCCAATCTTTTGTCTAACATCATCCGATCCAAACGCAATCCCTACCATCACAACCGCTATAGGATTTAGCTCACGAACCAATTCTCCCACTAAAAGAGTTGCTGCTGGACTTGTAGTTCCTTGTTCTTCCATATGTATATATGCAGCGGGATAATTTCCAAACGACCCCTTATAATATGTTTTAGCCAAAATGGAGCTTTTTTCCTTATTAATAAACTTTGCTTCAAACGCTTCACGTTCATGCTCGTTTGCTGTTACAAATAAAAATATATTCACAATAATACCTCCATATTATTTTTTAAAGCAATATGTATTAACACCACTTTACAACTTTTTGAAAAATAAAATAACGCACAAGGCACTTTCTAATGTATAATAAGTTTGCACACAAAACTATACGAAAGATGGTGACCTTGTACGTCAGACTTATTATACAACGAAAACAATCTAATTGGTAGACTGTACCGTTATTTTTATATTTATTTTAAAACTTTTTCCTTACCAACTATTGAAACCTTGTTCCTGCTGGTGTTATCTATCCTTGCTATGGAGTCGGCAGGTTCCATCCGTTCGCTGTACAGACATTTTTTATCAGGGATTACAGAAAAATCCCTGAATGCATTTTACTATGCATGTTCTTATGCAAAAGCTGATTATTCTAGATTTATGAATGTTACTGCTGGTATGGCTTTAAAGCTCATACCAGAAAAATTGTCCTCCCAGCCTGTCTTCCTGTGTATTGATGATACAATGGTTGCAAAATTCGGCAAAAAATTTGAGGATGCTTCAAAGCTTTTCGACCATGCTGCGCATAATGGCTCTAATTACCTGAATGGACACTGTTTTGTGAGCGTAATGCTCTGTGTCCCTGTATGGAATAAGGACAGGATCCATTATCTGTGCGTACCGCTTGGATACCGCATGTGGCAGAAAAAGGAATCTAAACTGGAACTGGCTGCATCTATGGTGCGGCATGTAATGCCTGTCTTGCGTACAAAGAAAAACGTCGTCCTCCTTTGTGACAGCTGGTATGTAAAAAAGAGCCTTGTTTCTATCGTAGACGAATATGAAAACCTTGGCCTTATAGGAAATGCAAGGCTTGATTCCGTCATTTATGATTTGCCGCCACAGCGGACGGGAAAAAGAGGACGTCCTGCAACGCATGGCGACAGGCTCTCCATCCAGGATGATTTTACTCTGTCAGATGAAAAAATTGGAGGCTATTACATGGCTGTGCGCCGTGTCCTTACAAACATTTTTGGCAAAAGGACCGTTCTGGCATATGTTACATCAGCGGACAAGGAAAATGGTGGCAGGCGTTTATATTTCAGCACAGTTTTTCCAGAACAGCTGCAGATATTCTGTGCCTGGCAAGAAAAATCCCCACTGAATCAGACAGGAAGCAGCCGTATGCAGTTTATACCTCTGATGCTTTATGCTTTTCGGTGGAACATCGAAGTAAGTTATTACGAACAGAAAACCTTCTGGTCATTATGCAGCTACATGGTGCGGAGCCGCAAAGGGATAGAAATGCTTGTCAATCTAATCAACATAGCGTATTGTGCAATGAAACTTTTGCCGTATCAGGACAAGACGTTTTCCAAATACCAGACAGAAAGCGTCCAGGAATTTCGTTTCGTACTGAGCGAAAAAATTCGCCAGCAGGTATTTTATGCCATTTTCGTGAAAAAAGCCGAAACACACATAAAATCAAAAGCTATAATTAAGGTTTTAAAACAACTGATTCAGCATCAGGGATATTATTTATAAAGTTGTAAAGTGGTGTGTATTAATAATACTCTTAGGACTTTTCCTTTATTTTCTATGTATACTACTAAAAAACTCCTACTTCACGAGGAACCAATAGCATAATTAATTTTACCCTTTTGAAAAATAATCTTTCTCATATTTCTCAATTTGACATTATCAATATTTTAAGTCTCTCAATCGTAGTAAAACCGTAGTACCTCACCGTCCCTATTACCGTGATTTGCCCCGTTCTGCCCCACAAGTGCCGCCAATTCCCGACTACCCGCCGTGCTGCCGTGGCAGACAAACAATATCTTAATCATAGTTGTAAAACTCCTTTATTCCCTATATTTTCAAGGCTTTTGCCTTTTTCATTGTTCTTTCATGTCAGACATATTTTCTTAAATTGTCATGTATTTTCTTATGTTTTCCTCTGCAAAAATGGTAAATATCATGGTAAATGATTTTGTTTTACCATCTACCCCGATACAAGCTCTAAGGCTAGGACAAAATACGTTCCAATTCGTCTTTTGCGTCTTCAAAATTCACATGTGTATAAGTATTCAGAGTAACGCTTATATCGGAATGCCCCATAATATATTGTAAAGTTTTCGGGTTCATCCCGCTTTTTGCCATGTTGGAACAGAATGTGTGCCGACATACATGAGGGGTAACTTTCGGCATTGGAACTTTGTAAATGCTGTTATACTTTTCCCGGATATGCTGCATATATTTTTCCCAATGCAATGCAACCATAGGCATATCATTTTTATCTAAAAACAGGAATCCGGTATAACCATCTACGGTCGGTTCTGCACTGGGCGCAATCCTGTTTTTGATAATCCTCTGAAAACATTCTGCAACATCATCTGTCATAGGCACATAGCGTACACCGCTTTCTGTCTTCGGAACTTCAATGACATATTTCATTTTGCTCGTGCGTTGCAGTTGGTGGTTGACACGGATTCTTTTTTCCTTAAAATCAATGTCTTCCAGTGTCAGACCGCAGAACTCCGATATCCGCAAGCCAGTGTGGAATAAAATGAAAATACCGCCATAATACCTCGAAAAATGTTTGTCTTCCTGAACAAATTTTAAATATTCCCTTTGCTGTTTTCTTGTTATGGATTCTCTGGTAACGCTGTCATTTACAATAACAGACGCTAATTCAAACTGAAAAGGATTTTTGCGGATTAAATCGTCATTCTCTGCCATCTGGAACGCCGGTCTAAGCACTCCCCGGATAGAATGGATAGAACTGTACCCACGCCCGTCTTCCTGCTGTAATTTGATTAACCATGCCTTTGCGTCCGACAATTTCACTTTATCAATCCGTTTACTGCCAAAAACGTCTTTCTTCAGCACATTTATAACTGTTTGATATCCTGCTTTGGTATTATGCCTTACGCCGGTTTTTAGGGAAACATATTTCTCCACCAGTGACAGCACTGTATAATTACCGCCATTTGATACAATCTGGTGAAACATATCCTGTTCAATCTGTTTTTCCTTTTCCCGAAGTGAAAGGTCTTTCCGCTTGCCCTTTGGGTATGGGTCGTTATGGTCTAACCGCCAACTGTAAACATCCTTTGTATTACCATCTGTATCCTGATATGTAAAACGATACCTGCCATCCGCTCTCTGGGTCTCTCCATTATGTAAAATCCTGTTTCTTTTGTCTCGTCTCTTTTCACTCATGGTTTCCTGTCTCCTTTCTGGAAAGAGACCCAAACTCGTGATACTATATTAACACAAATTAAGGTCTTTTACCATACCCAACCGCAAGTTATACCACTGTTGCATTGTCTAAAAATTCTTCAAACTTTTGCCTTTTCAGCAATATGCGGTTGCCATTCATAATAATAAAATCTGACTGTGGGTGTTCCTCTGCAATCATACGCAGTTTGTTTTCCCCTATTATGGTAGTAATCCGCCGCCTCTGCAATTGTCAGGGCATATCTTTTCCATACCGGGATTACGCCCTTTTCCACTTCCTCTTTTTCCATGCCAATCTCCTGTATCATTGTTCATATTTATTGATTTCCCAATACCTTGATTTAAGGAACTGTACTATTGTCAACGTACCATTATCGCACAGTACCCGAAACCAATCCTGACGGTTCTCTTTTGCAAACAAAGGCAACCTTGCATAGCTTACTATTTCGTTTTGTATGCAAAACTCTAACATCTCTCCAATGGCGCTGTATTTATCTGTTGCAAGGCTTATCATTGCCATATAATCAGCCCCCGAACATGAAATCACATTCTCAATATCATACTGTGCTTTCTCGGCATTATCTAAATGGCAGAGATATCTTGCATATGCCCTTGCGCATTTCAATGGTTCAATCCCTACACCGCCTATTGCAGAAAACACTTCTTTCGCCTGTTCACTGGTCTTTACCCCTTCAAACAGTATCATCACATGATAATGCTCTTTTTTCCGTGTTCCATCTGCATTAATGTCTTTATCATGCAACGGTGAAATCAGAGCAGGAACACATTGCTCCTGTAACTTTATTATCCAGTCATCAGGGGCAGATTCCGGGTAAACCACCGTCGCCCAATTCCTTGTCCTTTTCTTCTCCATATTTTTTATGAACATTGAACAATGTCCCTAGGGGGTGTCGTAGTGTGCCCCCTAGGGGGCGGTGGCGGTCGCTCCGCTTTGTTTCTCCGAAACATACCGCCACCCATTTCACACACTATTCCCTGTTCAACGCTCCTCGTATAATAAGTTTGTAAGCAAGAAAAACAGCTTACAGACTTATTCTTTTTTTGATTAGACAGAAGGATAATTCTAAACATCCTTTCCGAAGATTCTTCTTCAATCATGCTGGCTCATCCATTCTCTGTCTATTGGTTAATAAGTTACTTTATAGTCATGGCCCCAGATGTTACAATAAGGTTCATAAGAACTGTAGCTATGGTCACTGCTCTGTCGCTCCAGCAAAGCTTCTGCTATTGCCAAGAAAGCATGCAGCCCTAACGCTACGCTAAGACTTATTACACAAATGCTGCATCCTGGTATCTAGCCACCAGCAGGGTATTTCTGCCAGGTAATGCTCATAACGCGAGGTTTAGGGCGGCGTAGTGATCTGGGATAAGCCATGGTTACTCTTCTTCATTTTTATTGAAAGGTGGTGACGATCCGTGAAAGAACCTATTGATTACCTCTCAACACTGTTTGTTGGGATTGGCATTGCATCCCGTATCCATGTTATTTCTGCACTTGATTTCAATGAGAAGTTCTACATCAGGATGAAACCCGTAGAAAACACTCAGGAAGGTGCAGTTCTTATGGAACAGATGATCTCTGATGTGTTAGGGCATAACCATCAGTTCAAATACGTTGTGACCGGTATGGAATCCACTGGTTTCTATGGTGTCCATCTGGCTAATTATCTTTCTGCCAGTGGCCTGCTTGCGCCATTTTCTGTCAGGGTTTACTGTCTCAACCCAAAGGAAGCCAAGAACTACAAGAAGTCCTTTAACGACATCGGAAAGAACGATGGCATTGATTCCTATGTGATCGCTGATTTTGCCCGCGTAGGACGTATTGCAGTCAAACCATGGCGTGGTTCCCAATACCTTGCCCTCCAGCGTCTTACCAGACACCGTATGCACATCACTGAATGCATCGCAAGGGAAAAGACTTACATGCTTAACAACATTTATCTCAAGTTCAGTGAATACGCATTACTCCGTGATGGGCAGCACCCATTCGCAAACAAATACGGTGCCACAGCGGAAGCCACCCTTACTGAGTACACTACGAACGAAGATATCGTAAACTCATCAGTAGAAGACCTCGTCGCTTTTATTAACTCTAAGAGCAGGGGGCGTATTGCTGACCCGGAAGAAACAGCAAAAATCTTACAGGCTGCAGCCCGCAACTCATACCGGCTTGATAAATGCCTCTATGAGCCGCTTACTATCTCAATCGCTTCTTCCTTTAACTGTATCAGTTCCTTTGAAAGGGAACTCAAGGCGATTGATAAGGCAATCCTTCAAACAGTTCAGGGACTAAACCCTGACGAGTACACGGTACTGAATTCCGTTCCAGGAATCGGTAAAGTTTATTCAGCCGGTATCTTAGCCGAAATGGGTTCTATTAAGGCTTTTCCTAATGCCAATGCCCTCGCAAAATACTGCGGTATCGTTTGGAACGATAATGATTCTGGCGACTTCGTAGCCGAAGACAGACACATGAGCAAGGCTGGCAACAGATACCTGCGCTACTACATTATAGAAGCTGCCGGAAGTGTTATAAGACACTGTCCTGAATACAAAGCATTCTATGACAGGAAATATGCTGAGACAAGAAACCATCAGCATAAACGAGCACTCGCGTTGACTTCCCGTAAATTTATACGTCTGCTCTTCGGTCTGCTGGACAAGGGCCAACTCTACTCTCCGGAAAAGAGTAGGTAATCCATATCGAACATCGAACTTACGTTCTTATCTGGCCGTAGGTCTATTAAGGTTACCCTTTTTTACCCTTTTCCAGAAAAATCTTTTTCATTTTCCTCTTGACATATTACCAAATTGCTTTTCATAAAATTATTCATTTATTGTTTTCTGGATTTTTCTTTTTCTGCACATACTGCCACAATATCTGCATACATAATCCAATCTGTAAGTTGTTTCTGTTCCCGGAACATATCTATCTGTTACAGAATGGGATATTTCCTGATTGAAATTGTTATATTGCACCGTTTTTTCCTGTTTCCTGATACTTATGTCTCTTTCTCACACAATGGAAGAACCTGTTTTTTTCAATGCAAATCCCTTTTTGCAGTACGGACACATAAATTTTAATCCATAATATACATATACCGTAATTGGAAGAATCAAAAATAGTAACGTTGGTATAATAGTGTTCCCATCTATATGCCCTCCGTCTAAAGCCATAGCAAGAAGTGAAGAAATTACAAAGAGTGTCCTAATAAAAGAAAATAACCATTTCTTCCCATACATCCTCAAATTAAAATCTATAATTACCAGTATTATAGGCAATAGGGCAGAAAAAAACATTGTCCAGAAATATGTTCCTGCAAATGCATATATTGATATATAGATAGACAAACTTGACAATATCTCCAAACCTGCTATAAACAATACTCCTGTGATAAAAATTGACATTCCGATAATCATTAGAACTTTTTTCATTCCCTTATTTGATTTCAAATAAGTAATACATAGCAATAAAAACGATATAAAAAAAAGAATTTCCAATATAGTATAAAGTAATCCCTCTGTATAACTGATGTATGGAATATACCTGTGGAATCCATCTTGTGTTCCATCTTTTTTAATATAATATCCGACAAACAATAATGCTGATATAATACCGATTATTTCTGTACCATAAGCTATTAAATAGCTGATTGTTTGAAGTGGAGCAGTGTGATATTTCGCTATAATGTCAACGAGATACCAATTTATTTTTTTATCTTCCATAGCGTTTCTTCCTCCGTTACTGATTTTCTTCCTTTATGATTTTTCTGTCCTGTCTGCTTTTTTCTATCTAAAAATACCGCAATTCCGTATCATAAGCATGAAAGGGGATATCAATTATCCGACAAGCAGAACAAACGATAGCTCCTTTATATTTCAAATAAAACATTCTATCTGTACACAGAAATTTTACATTTGTACAATTTATGATTTGCGATTGCATAAATGTATGCAGTTCCTTTTTTCTTAGCTTTTACAACTCCTTTTGACGTTACCGTTGCTATCCTTTTATTACTTGATACCCATATGACCTTTTTCTTGTTGTTCTTTAATTTTAAGGTTACTTTCTTATTCCTTGCCAAAGACACTGCCTTTTTATTTAGCTGTGGTTGCTTTGATGAATGTGCAACATTTGTCTGTTTAATTGTAATCTTTACCGCTAATAATCCATCATCAAATCCGTCTATATATACATATACTTTTTGATTTTTCTTTAATGTCATATTATCAAATGTATATGATGTCAAAGGTTCTTCTCCTATAAATTTTCGAGTTGAATCAATTTCTGATAAATTCTCATTCAATAGTAAATATCTCGCATCCATAGAACCATTATTCGCTAGCGTTATTGAATATTTTCCTGTTTCTGGCACTACAAAACAACCTAACATGGTATCCTCGTCATCAGTATAATCGTGCATTGTCATCTGGGTACTACCAACCACTAGTGTTTTATATGGCGTTTCTAATGTAGGATATTTTGCGTAGCTATTTACCGGAAATGCTGTAATGGCAACAAATAAAGCCATACATCCGGCAATAAAACGATTAAACATCTTTTTTCTTACGTTCATATTTTCTCCTTTCGTAGCTGAAAATCATAAATCTCTCTTGTACTTGTCTGTCTTTTTACTTCTGTCAATATTTCTTATGTACCTTTTCCTTTCATTTCTATCCCCCTTTTCATTTTATTTTGTCCATCATATGTTGGACACTCGCGATAATTGTACATCATATGTTGTACACTGTCAATGGGTGATGAATATGGGATATTATCCAAGATTAAGAGATTTAAGAGAAGATAAGGACTTGTCCATAAGAAAACTTGCTGATTTACTTCATATGCAGAGAACAACATACCATAACTATGAGACCGGCAAAAGGGAACTGCCTTTTGAACTGGCGATTACGCTTGCTAAATTTTACCATGTGTCATTAGATTATATCGCCGGTTTAACCAATGACACCACACCAGCAGATAAAAGATAATCAAGGGATATTTCAAGTAATGCTTTGAAATATCCCTTGCGCTATTATGTTCTCTGTTTTCCGCCTGTAAATCCCCACTCTTACGAGTGCCTGCGGTAAAGGGATTGACAGGCTTTTTCGTGTTCATTGATTTACCTCTGAAAGTGATAATTTTTTCACTTCCTGTTCAAATTCCTGTTCTGTATCTACAAAACGGTATGGTTCATATTCCCCATATGCGGAAGGTCGGCTGATTGTGACTAACTGGACTTCCTCTGTACCTATTTCTGCAATCAGCGTTCTTTTAAAATCCGCCAAATGACGACCGTGTACCGTCTGCAATGCAATACAGCCCATATCATTGAATTTCTTTGCTATCAGATAACACATGGTTTTGCACCTCCACAAACTCTTTTTCTGTCCTGATTTTACCATCTTCATATTCTTTTCGCAAGATACAGCCAATTTTGTTACCGTAGTCACGTTTATATACATATTTATGAAGCCAGTTGTGTAATTGCCTGTCATAGTAGGTATTATATTGAATTTCTATCGGATAATGATAACTGCTCAACTGATAATATACATGTATGCCCCGGTAACCATCATCATTTGCTTTTCCCATTGACATATCGGCAACACGGATATTTTCACACGCTGATAATTGCAGTACATCCTCATAATTATCACAAAGCGCACGAAATCCCAACATATCATTGAATACTTTTCCCATCTGGTGGTCTGGATAATAACGCTCATATTTTAACCGGGCGGATTGTATGCTTTTTATCCGGTAGTCAGTGACAATATCATGCAAACCGTCACAGGAATCATACCACGCATTCACTTCATCCAATTCCCTGAATAATGAATCTTTATCAAAGTAATGCAGATTCTTTTTCAGACGAATGCCTAAATGGGAATGATATGATAATTCTTCTAGTTTTTCTAACGATAATCCATCTTTTTTCAAAATATCTACCAAATTTTCCGCTACCTTTGTATATTCTTCTGGTTTGTTCATAACTTTTCCTGCTTTTTTATTTATGTAATTATTATATTTTCTATTTTACGCATATTGTCAAATTTCATAAAAACGAGTTTGGGTCTAAAAATGGTAATTTTATGGTAAATTTAGTTCTTCCTGTATCATTTCGCCTTTATTTTGCCGGGTAGGAGAGTATGGTTTACATCCTGCCGTGGCAGACGAAAAGTATTTTTATCATAATTTTTTCCTTTCTCAAAATGCCCAGAAGTGCCGTGTTTTGGCACGTTTTGCGGGCTTATATTTTTTAGTTTTATCACCCCTGTTGTACTACACTTTTTGCAAAATAGGGCAAATCGTAGCAAATCACATCCCTCATTCGTAGTCTTTCCGTAGTCGGACAGGGGGTGCAAAACTACTCCGATTTTTGGGATAGGGGGGGTGCATTTTAGGTTTAGGGGTGTGCATCTTTTAACGATACGGATGCAATAACGCTTTCCTTATTATAGCAGAAGTCATCTGTTCATACCACCACATTTTCAATACTATTCCATATCACACAAATGGAAAACGCCCTGCCGAAGCAGAGCGCCTTCCTATCATTTCCTCAATTAAATTGCCCGGAACATTTTCTGCGACACGGGGGTTTCCCCTTTTGTCTTACCCAGCTCCTTCCTCGCATTTTCCAATTCTTCCATCCGTTTCAGTTCGCCCTCTGCATCCTCCAGTCCAAGATGTGTATATGTGTTCAGCGTGACGCCAATATCGCTGTGTCCCATTAGGTATTGTAATGTTTTCGGATTCATCCCCGCTTTTGCCATATTGTTGCAATAGGTATGCCTGCAGACATGGGGCGTGATCTTCGGCATCTGCACCCGGTAAATCTCATTGTAGCGGTTCAGCATATGTTTGAAACGGTGTTCCCAATGCATCGCCACTTCCGGGTAGCCGTTCTTATCTGTAAAAAGGAACCCTCCATACCCGTCTATGATACGCTCATGCTTCGGCGTCTCCCTGTCCTCAATGATTGCCCAGAAGCACTGCGCCACATCATCCGTCATCGGCAGTTTCCTGGTTCCCGCATTGGTCTTGGTGCTTTCAATGATGTACTCCATTCTTGAGGAGCGCTGCAGTTGGTGGTCGATATTTATAATCCTGTTTTCCAGGTCGATGTCTGAAAGCGTCAGGCCGCAGAATTCCGAAATCCTCATGCCTGTATGGAACAGGATATAGGCCACCTCATAATACTTGCAGTACACTGCATCATCATGGACGAATTTCAGGAATTTCCTCATCTGGTCTTTTGTGACTGCTTCGCGCGTTACACTGTCGTTTACCACCACTCCGGCAAGTTCAAACCCGAAAGGGTTTTTATTCAGCACGTCATCATCCACCGCCATCTGGAAAGCGGGACGCAGCACTCCCCGAACCGTTTTGATGGTACTGTAGCCTTTTTTATCCTCCTGTTGCAGCTTGATCAGGAACAGTTTTGCATCGGATGTCTTTATTTTGGAGATCTTAAGATCGCCAAACGCCTGCTTCTTCAGCAGGTTTTTCACAAAACCATAATTATTCTTCGTATTATTTTTTGCTCCCGTTTTAGTGGAAAGGTACCTCTCCACCAATTCGTTGACTGTTATGTTCTTTCCCAACGGGTCCAATTGGTTGTCTAGGTCATACCCTATCAGTTTTTCTTTTTCTCTTAAAGAAAGGTCTGGCTTTGTCCCTACTGGCTGCGGATCGGTAGGCTCCAGCCTCCAGCTATACACAAAATGCGGTTTCCCGTTTATGTGGTATTTAAACTGGTATTTCCCGTTTGCACGGATGGATTCTCCCCTGCGGAGAACCCTGTGTTTGGAATCACGTCTCATCCCTGGCTTTCCTGACATTTTGGTTCCCTCCTCCTTATTTCCGGATGCCCCGCCAGATACTTCACAAATTCTGAACGGAGAATAAGTCTCCGTCCATTAAAGTAAAAGGCAACAAAAGGCAGTCCTTCTTCTTTCAGCAATGCATAAAATTTTCTGCGGCTCAACTTGAAATGTTCTACTGCCTCCTGGACGGTCAGAACATCTTTGTCCTGCAACTGTGGTTTCATCCTCTTAACCTCCAATCCGTATTTCTGCCCCTTCCGAGGTCATAACATATATCACTCTAAAGCCGGTAAATAGCAACTACTTTTGGCAGATAAAAACTATTTATATCTCCGAGGAATCATCAATGAATTTTTCAAATTTGGGGCGGATGATCAGATACTTGTTTCCGCAAAATACAGAAAACCTGCCCGTGTTTTCCTCTGCCATCCTCCGCATTTTTTTAATCCCGATATTAAAATAGGCTGCCGCCTCTTTGATGGTAAGCGTATATTTCTCGCATACCGGCACAAGGCCACCCTTTGCAGTCACTATATTTTCTGCTTCACTTTTTTTATTCTGCATTCCGCCCACCTCCGAATCTGTCTTTGATATAACACTCATGGGAACAATATTTCCTGCCTTCATTGCCATAGGCCGTGAACGGCTTTTTGCAGCAGGCGCACACGAATTCATAATTTGCCTTCCGTTCTATCTGGTCCGGGTGGCTGTTCCACCACTTATTGCGGCATTTATCGGAACAGAACTTCTTGGCTTTCCGTCCCGGATTCTGTTTCACCTCCGCCCCACAGCACGGGCAGATACCCTTATTCCCATCCGCAGACGGCACTGCTGCTTTTATTTTCCCCGCACTCAGTCCCTTCCTCTGGCAGAATGATTTTACTGTGTTCTCTGAAATGCCAAGTTCCTGCGCAATCTTCATATATCCATAGCCAGCGGCCCTCATCTGCCGTATCCGGTCTTTTTGCCTGTCAGTCATAAAAACGCCTCCTCACTATACGGAGATTTGAACCGCAGTTCGGCGGGGTGTTTTCACCAAAAAAATAACGCCTGCAGGAATCCAAAAAGGAACTCCTGCAGGCGTCAGACCATTTATACCCTCTTTGCGTAATCCAGCGAAATCCATCCGTCTCTCTTTTCCTGGTAGGATTTCAGCAATCCCCACCTGGATGCGCCTTCGCCGTCTGCCTCCTCCACTATCGTGAAAGTGCCGGCTCCGGTATATTTCCCGGTCTTGCCGTGGTCAGTGCCAGGGCCTTTCCGGATGTTAAGGTTTGGGATGGATACCTGCACCAGATACGGCTTGAACGCTGCCGTACTGGAATACACTGCCTTCCCCGACTCATCAAACACGGAGCAGCCCGGATTCTCATCCGCACATTTCTTTGCGTTCTCCAGCGACTTGAACGCCCCTTTCTGCGAGGATGCGTCTGCCCAGGTCTTCCGGACACGGTACCAGATTTCCGTTTCTATAGGAGCCGGGGAAGATGCCTCTCCTTCCGTTCCAAGAATGCCTTTCAGGATCGTGAGTATCTTCTCCCCATAGCCGGCGCCTGCCGCCCATCCCTTTCCGGCAGGGTTTTCCTTCTGCCCAAGCCACTCCACATATTCCGCACAGCCCCTTGTGACATATTTGAACCGCGGGTCAATGCAGGTGTTCTTGAGTGCGTCCGTGGAAGCATAGGCTTTCAAGTGCTGCACCTGCGCCCGGATGCCGAGCTGCGGCGTGTCAAAGGAATTCCCCTTTACACCGTTAGAAGTCACGCCCATGCCGCAGAAGTTGTTCTGTGAAAGCGTGACCTCAGAGCCGGAAAAGGTGAAGTTCCCGGTCTCAAGGCAGGACTGCGCAAAGGCAATGTCGCCACGGACTCCTTCTGCTTTTCCTTCCGAAAGGTACAGCGGAACCATGTCGAGGACGGACTGCGCCACGGACGGGTTCTTCTTTTTCAGATATGCCTGCATCTGCTCCGCCGTTGCCGTGGCATTCCCCATGATCTTGGTGTATCTGTCTGTGCCAGAAGCAGTGCCGCCCATCGCTGCCTTGACCGCTTTACGGAAGGAATCCATTGTGTACCCCATCCCAAGCTGCGCCCACAAATGCTCCGGGTCGCCGTGGTTGCTGGCAATGCCCCTCGCACAGCCTTCCTTGTGGCTGATGATGACACCGTCCGCAAGCGGGTCAAGGCTGTACTTTTCACAGAGCATGGCGAACAGCTCCACCGCCGTCTCATAAGTCCTTTTCGCCACCGCCTTTGCCGCAGCCGTGTCGGAGCAGGTGAAATTGCTGCCCGATGTGTATTTGATACATGTCGGTTCGCACATTTCCACCCCGATATGGGTATTGTTGCCGCTGCCCTTGCTGCCGGAGCCGCAGTGCCACCCCCTGTGATTCCACGGTAATGTCTGGTAAGCCGTGCCATCGTTCCCGTCAATGAATCCGTGGACGCAGGATGTGTCATGCGCAGGGCTGTTCCATGAGTTGATGAATACGGACGCCTTCGGCTGCGGGCAGCCCACGGAATGGAGCATCAGTCCCTTTACCGTGATCTTCCTCCCTGCCGTGTAGCAGGGGTTTTTCGTCAGAATATTTTCTACCAGCTTCATTTACTCGTCCTCCTTCCCGTTTTCTGCCCTGTCGTGGAGCTGTGCCAGGATATCCTTCAGCTTCTCCGGGATGGGCAGCCCCAGGTGTCCGGCATTCTCCAGAAGGCTCACGCCCTCGTTGGAGATATAGAAAAAGATGACCGCCGTCCGCAAAACGCTGCCTGTGCCGATGACCTGCACATCGAGGATGTTGGCGATCCCAACAAGCAGGAAGATCAGCACCTTTTTTGCGATGCCCTTAAAGCCGACCTCGCTGGACAGCTTCTTATCCGCCGCGGCACACATCACGCCCGTGATGTAATCCACCACGACAAAAGCAATCAGCGCATACAGCAGACCGTCACAGCCGCCAAGGAAATACCCAAGCCATCCCCCGGTGGCTGCAAAGATGAGTTGGATCGTGTTCCAGAATTCTTTCATAGTGAAACCCTCCTTTAAAAGATTTTTTGTATGATAAAAGGCCGCCCGCCAGACGGCGGACAGCCCTGTATCCATGGAAATATTTGGTTGTGTCAATTACACAAGTATCTGTGGGAATCTTTGTCACATTTATGCCCCTGTTTTCCTTGCTATTTCACGGCTTTAGAGTGATTAATAACACTACCCGAAGCCCCGCCTGCCAAAAAAGCGGGAGGCGGCAGGGAAAATAAAAAATTCAGGAGGATACCTTATGAAGACAAAGAACATCAAAGTCGTATACACAAGCCGCTACTCGCAGAGCCTCGGTGTCCGGCACACCGGCACGGGCCCATGCACCGAAGTCCCGAAGATACAGATGGAGGGCCGCTGGCTGGAGCAGCTCGGCTTCACCATCGGCGCCCCGCTCATCGTGGAATACGAGGAAGGCTCCATCCACATCCGCACCCTCACCGCTGAAGAGCTGGCAGAAAAAGAACAGCGGGAAGCCCAGGCGGAGCTTGAGAAAAAGATCGCGCAGCTTGAAAAGATGAAGCGCCGCGCGGAAAAAAAAGCCGCATCCCTCTCCATGGTCGCAGAGCCGTCCGGCAGGTACGCCACATCCGCACAGCAGTAAATCCGGAGCCGGGACTCCCGGCGCACACTCCACCCTCTTACCACGGCAGGAGAAACGCCTCCCCTGCCGTAAGCCCTGTCACGCCTGCTCCGTCAGCGTGTAAGTCACCTTCATGGTCTTATCCGCCGTTTTCTCCACCGCATGTTCAAGGTTGTTGATCGTCGCAAGGTACGGCATGATCATAAAAAGGCATCTGTCACTGGGGCTCCACCCGACCAGGTAGTTCTTATACCGGAAAGCCGGCGTGGTGATCGACCCCAGCCTGCTGTTCGTCCCTTTTGTCTCCACGGCCGTGTCATCCTCCAGGATCATGAAATTCGTCCCAAAGATGATGCCGTTCACCACCTGCAGGTAGCAGTTCGAAATAGAACTGCTCGCCCCCGCTGCCGGGAACTCAATATACGTGATGTCCGCAGTATTGGAAAGGCTGATCTTATAAACTCCCGACCTGTTGTACCGCAGCGCATACAGGTACCCGCCCCTTATGCAGCAGTTCCTCTGGCATGTGATGGAATACTGCGACGTGGAATAGTTCTGGGTCCCAAGCACCGCCAGGAACGTGGAGGCAAACGTCCATGTCCCCTCCGTAAAGGAATGGTCAGATTTTGATATCCTGATCCAGTACACCGTGGCTGTCCCGCTCGAATTTGCCGTATTGCGCAGGCCGTACCAGTACCCGTCACCGCCGTCAAGGAAAGTGCCGTTGCTGCCGCTGAAGGAGAAAACGGACGGCTCCAGCATATCCTCCTCCTGGATCCGGTAGCCGCCCTCATCCATCCCGTCCAGGAGCCCCAGCTCCGTAGCCGCCACATGCAGCTTCCGGATCCACACCTTTGCGTTGCTGTAGGACAGGGATATGGCATAATTCTCCTCAATATTCAGTTCCACGATGCAGTAAAAATACCATCTCTCACTGTAATCACTCATCGCATACTGCGAAGTCTTGATGAGCTTGAACACACCGTCATCGGAATTAATATTACCCATCCCTCCCCTCCCGCCAAGCGGGTTGGTCAGCGCAAGCGCCGCGATCGTCCCGTTCCCCTGGGAAGTCGTAAAATCCCAGACATATTTATAGCCGTTGGACAGCCTTGCAGACTCCGTTGCGTTATAGCTTCCCCTGGCCAGATCTGTCGAAGAATTCACGTCATTGGATGCCCATGCAAACGGGAGGTTTCCCGATGACGGGTATGTGTTGTCCTTATCCTCTTCCAGCGACTCCGAGAACAGCAATATGCCCGCCGTCCCTTTCGGGCATATCGGGAGCAGGTAAGCATCAAGCACGATATCCGTGCCCGTGATGGTCTGCTCCACGGCACGGTACAGCATCCCGAACGGGTTGCACCCGAACGCATCCCCGATGGCGTTCGTCACCATGTTGTCATGTTCATAGGTTTCCACCTCCCCCGTATTCACATCCGTAAGTTCAATTGCCGTATGTCCTTTTACAACCATCTCTCCATCCTCCTATCCATCCGTCATTTCTGCGGAAAATCCGCCCATTGCAATGCTGCCAAATGCCTCCCCAAATGCAATTCCTTTCGGTGTTTCAGTATCCACGCCAACCGCGCCCTCATATGCACCGACTCCCATCCCGCTGTGGAACGGCACCGGATTTTCCATTGTCTCATCGACCATGATCGTGCCGTCCCATTCGATGTCTGCGCCCACCAGGCCGAATCCCCGGATGCACCCGATGGCCCCGCCGACGGCAACCTTTCCCGATCCTCCCGTCACCGTAAGGTATACGCGGAAATCATGGACCAGGTTCTCCGCCACATTTTCAATGGGATAATACAGGGAAAGGGTATGCCGCCCTTCTGTCCAGGTCTCTGCCGGGCAGTGCACCCTGACCGTTTCCTGGTCCATCTCGAAAGCTACATCACACACCGCAAGACCGCTTTCCTGCCATTCCGCCGAGAACTCATCCTCAATCTCCCCTGCCCTCCCAAGCGCATCTATCAGCGCCGCAAGGCTGACCGGTGCCCTCTTCTGTACATTGTCCGGAGTGACATCCACCACGATCTGCCCCTGGAACTCCACCGTAGTCTGCTTTTTCACTGCAAACGTGATCTGCTCCGCAAGCCGGGGGCTGCTCCCCAGCATCAGCTCCTTTGCATTTGTAAAGAGCTCCATCTGTATGGTGTTGGAATCCACCCTGTTCAGGATCCCCGTCAGGTTCTTGTCATTCTTTGATTTTGCAGCCGAGAGCCTCGGGTTTTTCCCCACGCCTTTCAGCTTCTCCCTGCCGCCGATCCTGACCGTCCTTGAAGTGATGCATCCCACTGTCCCGGACACGTCCATCTGTCCCCCGCTGAGGAGGATGACATCCCCGATATCCAGGGCGGGGTTGCCGGTTGTCTCCACATCAAAGGGTGTGTAATTAATGGCGGAAAGCGCGTCCAAAATGTTCATGCAAATCTCTTCGCGTGTGACCTCCAGCCCATACTGCAGGAAGGGGTTTGCCCCCAGGTTCATGGTGAGGCCGTCATCCGGATCCAGATGGTAATACTCAGCCGTTTCCGTCACCACATTTGTGGAACTGACCGCCGTGTACCTTGTCATAAAATCAGAGACGCTGCTCGAATACCTGTGTTCCTGCCTGACCTCTGCCACTGTTTCCGCTCCAAAACGCTTCAGTTCCAGCCTCCCCTCACGGTTGATAAAGAAAAAGCCACCCAGGAGCTGCCCCACATAATAAAGCACATCCCGGTAAGTCTCTATGTCATTGTCCTCATAGATGGAGATTCTGATTTCCGCATTCTGGAAAGCGCTGATCTCCTCCCTTGTCTGTGCCAGCCCCACGCCGCATGCATCCGAACACAGTACCATGAAGTCATAGCAGTTCCCCACACTCTGGAAACTGGAAAAATCCTTTTCAAAACGCACCATGTAGTCATACGCTTTCAGTTCCAGGCACTTCACCATCCGGTTCGCCTCTGATACCTCAAATACCCCCATCGGTATAGTTTCATAAGCGCCATCAGCAAGCCGCAGATGGTAAAACAGCTCCACCTCTGCATCCTCCAGCGTGTACCGGTCGATGTCCGATAAGAGCGTGATCCCCAGCTCCGCCGAATAGACCGTCCCCAGCTCCATCTCTGTGCTTCCGCAGCACTGCGCAGCGATATATCCGCTCCCCTTCACGATATCTTCATAACTGAACGGGTACACAGCGCCGCCCTTTGTTTTGATTTCCCCCGTCCAGTAATACCTCCTGGTGTTCTCCTGCACCGCCTGCAGGAACGCATCGCTCACCGGGTACATGAAAACACCCCTTTCCATGCAAAAAGCACCAGCCCTTCCAGACTGATGCCTCACTTAAAAATTTCCCATACCATTTATTTTTTCATATTCGCATTATATTTGAGACAATCTTCGCATTTTATACTGCAATCCTGCATTTCAAAAACATTTGGATTTCGCATGACACCTACATAAGGAATGTTCTTGCTGATACAAATTTCAATGACTTCCTTACGTTTCTCTGGCAACATCCTATTTCCAAGAAATACCTTTGTAATTGGGAAAAATTCAACATTATAATCAGAAATATTTTCACAGCGCATCGGTAATAACAGACGCCACTCATTCTGAAATGCCCAATCGATACTCTTCCGTAATGCACCATTTGAATAAATATCCCATAAACCATCTTCTGTAATTTTTCTATCTTGCATTTCTACAAGCCGTTTCGTCATATCTGGACGTGTTTTACAATAAATCATAGGATACAGATTCTGATATACATCCTGATATTTTTTCTCCCCAGGCAACACCGTATATTCGATGCAAAAGCCCCTATGACAGTCTGCATATGCTCCGCCCCACATTAATTGCGAATATGGATTTGTAGCAAAACAAGAAGTTCTAAAGGTATTTTTCAGTTTAATACAATACTCCTCAAAATCGGAATATATTATTTTCGCTACAGCCTGACCCAGATCATTTTGTTTGCTTAGTTCAATAGTCAGGCTTAACAGAAAATGTTCATTTGATAACCGCTCAATTTCTGAATCCGGTTTCTTTGTGAATACCGAATGAAAATCCCCTGCGGAATTAAATTCTGCAGCTAATGCCTGAACAAACGCATTCCCTATTTCCTGCGTGGAAAACGCTTCTTTTATTTCAATCTGACAACGATCACAGTACTCAGTCAGCCTTAATCTCTCATATTCATAATAGTCAATGCTGATATCAGAATCATATACGTCATCAAATTCACACGGTGCCTGCATAAACACAGTATTATTTTTCAATGCCTGTATAGAATAATTTATCTCTTTGCCATTATCTTTTTTTATAACATTTGGAAAATATTTGTACAGTTTGGACGGCATATTTAATTTGGAACGCACACCAAATTCCTGACAGCCCATGCTCTGTACTTCATTAAGATCCATAATTGCACCATTAACAATGCAACATGATGATGCAAATTGAGGCGCCATTTGCCTTGCATAAAAAATCAGTTCATTAATATCCAACATAACCTCTCCCAAAGTATTTTTTGTGTTTTAACAATATTACACCACTTTACAACTATTATAAATAGCGCTCCTTTTGCTGAACAAGGTATTTTAAGGCTCTCATAAGGGCAGATGATTTTATTATACTTTCGCTCTTTTTCACGAAAGTGGCAAAAAATACCTCCTGCCTGATCCGCTCGCTGAGCACAAACCTGAAATCCTGTGCGCTTTCCCTACGGTACTTTGAAAATGCTTCATCCTGATATGGCAGCAGTTTCATCGCACAATAAGCTATGTTGATCAGATTAACCAGCATTTCAATCCCTTTCCGGCTGCGCACCATATAGCTGCATAGTGACCAGAAGGTTTTCTGTTCGTAATAGCTGACTTCTATCTTCCATCTGAATGAGTACAGGAACAAGGGGATGTAATCCATCCATGCACTCCCCGTCTGGTTCAGGGGGGTCTTTTCCTGCCATGCACAAAAAATCTGCAGCTGTGTGGGGAAAACCGTACTGAAGAACAGGCGCCTGGAACCGCCTTCCTTCTCTGTGGCTGTCACATAGGCAAGAACTTCCCTTGTGCCGAAAATATTTGTAAGGACACGGCGCATCCCAATATAATAACCGCCTATTTTTTCATCCGAAAGTGTAAAATCTTTTTCCGCCGAAAGACGTTTCCCATGTTTTGCAGGCCTGCCCCTTTTTCCGGTCGGCTGCGGGGCAAGGTCATAAAGGACAGAGTCATACCTTGCATTTCCGATTAGGCCAAGGTTTGGGTATTCATCCACGACAGAAACCAGATCCCCTTTTGTATACCAGCTGTCGCATAGGATAATGACATTCGCCTTTTCCTGTAATTCAGGCATGGCCTGGCGTACCATGGAAGCAGCCAGCTTTAATTTTGACTCTTCTTTCTGCCACATACGGTAGGAAAGCGGAAACGCCTGGTAAACAATCTTGCCTTTATCCCACATTGGCACACAGAGCATGACACTTACAAAGCAGTGCCCATTCAGGTAGCCGCTGCCGTTGTGCGCGGAATGGTCAAAGAGTTTTGAGACATCCTCAAATTTCTTTCCATATTTGGGAACAATGGTATCATCCATGCATAAAAAAACGGGCTGCGTCTCTAAGGATTTCGGGATTAGTTTCAATGCCATAGATGCTGTTGCATTCATAAACCTGGAATAATCCACTTTGGCATAGGAGCAGGCATAGTAAAAGGCATTCAGGGATTTATCTGTTAGCTTTGACAGGAAATGTCTGTAAAGGAAACGGATGGAATCCGCTGACTCCAGTGTCAGTATGGACAGCAGGAGCAGGACCAATGTCTCGGCTGTAGGAATGGAACAAGCCTCAAAATAAATGTAAAAATAATGATAAAGTCTACCAATTATAGTTTTTTCGTTGTATAATAAGTCTGTCGTACAGGATCACTTTCTTTCGTATTTTTTTGTTTGCAAACTTATTATACATCAGAAAGTCCTGTATGACATTTTTTTTATGGAAAAGTTGTAAAGTGGTGCAATATTAAAATAATTTTGTTTTGATGAACTCATATGTTTTTCATTATACAAAATATCCCACAAAAAATCACCCATTATTTGTATCTAAAATTCTTTCAAAGTAAACGACACTTTCCACAATCCCTTATAGGATGTGTCTTTCACAAGGCTTGCCTTGTAGCCGTCAATGAACATTTCCGTCTGTTTTATCTCAAGCGTCTCCGTGTCAAAATAATCCACAGTCAGCTTCTCCTTCTGTTTGAACCCTGTCAGGGCCTTAAGCCATTTCGGGGAAACGGAAAACGCGGCGGGGATGGACACCACGCCCATCCTCACCACGTCCCTCTGCGTGGTCCCGGCCTCCGTCTCGCCGCCGGAATCCGCCTCCACATCGCTCATCTGCACCTCGTAGGAGTCCGGCAGCGGGAGCGGCACCCCGTCCAATTTTAAATACTGTATAAAAGCCATGCCGCCTTACCTCCCTCCCGACCTTAAGTTCTGCCTTGTCTGCGCGTCCACCACCACTTCATCTAACAGCGTCCCGCCGACATACACGGGGATGCAGATGGTCCCGCCGCCTGCCATCCCCTGCAGGCCGGAGAACATCTCCCTGAGGCCGCTTAAAAGTTCGTTTACGGAATCCCCGGACACGCTGCCGCCGCCCTGCATCTGGATGGCTGCGGAAGGGTTCAGGACCATATCCGCCGCCACGCCGTCCATTGCCTTTGCCACCATGCCCTTGCTGTCCTCGATGCCCTTTGCCAGCCCCTTCATGAAGTCCGGCATCCAGCTCTCGTAATCGGTCAGCGGTCCTTCGTCCGGCACGGAGAAGTGCAGGAAGGACTTGATCTTATTCGCCACGCTGCTCACGGCATCGCCCACGGCTCCGATGCAGCTTTTGATGCCGTTCACAATGCCCATGATCATGTCCTTGCCCCACTGCAGGGCTTTGGACGGGAGGCTCGTAATGAAGCTGATGGCGTTATTGAATCCTTCCTTGATGGAGGACACGATTTTCCCCATCGTTCCCTTTATGCCGCTCCATATATTGTTGAACACCGTAGTGACCGTATTTTTAATGCTGTTCACCACACTTGAAACCGTGGATTTGATGCCATTCCACACAGAGGTAATTGTGGATTTAATCCCGTTCACGACAGAAGTAACAGCGGACTTGATGGCATTCCACACCGTGGTGATGACCGTCTTTATCGCATTCAGCACCGTTGTGACTGTATTTTTGATGGCGTTCCATGCCGTGGTGATAAAGGTCTGGATTGCCGTCACCACCGTGGTGACCACAGTCTTTATCCCGTTCCATATGGTCGTGAACACCGTCTTTATTGCATTCAGCACCGTTGTGATGATGGTTTTGTAAATATTGAAATAGGTGGTGATGATGGTCTTAATCACTTCCACCACTGTACTGAATATGGTTTTTATCCCTTCCCACAGCCCGGAAAAGAAATCCTTGATCCCGTTCCACACCGCCTGCGCTGTGGAGGAAATGGCCTCCCATGCCGCCGTGAAGAAGTTTTTGATTGCCTCCCATACGGCAATGGCGACCTCTTTCACATTTTCCCAGAGGTTGATCCAGAACTGCCGGAAATCCTCATTTGTGTTCCACAGATAAATAAATGCCGCCACCAGTGCCGTAATCGCTGCGATAATGAGGAATATGGGATTGGCAAGCATGGTGGTGTTTAAGGCGGCGAAAGCGGTCTTTACCGTATTGATGACTCCTGCCACCTTCGGCACTATGGTCATAATCGTGCCGACCGCAGACACCACTTTCCCGATGACAATCAGCACCGGCCCAAGAGCCGCCGCAAGGAGCGCGATGGTAGTCACCACTTTCTTCGTCCCCTCGTCCATGCCGTTCAGCCAGTCCACGAACTTCTGCACCCATCCGACAATCATTTTGATGGCGGGCAGCAGAAGCTCCCCAAAAGAAATAGCCAGCCCTTCCAAGGCTGACTTTAAAATCGTGATCTGCCCCTGCAGGTTGTCAAGCTGTGTGTCCGCCATCTGCTGCGCCGCACCGCCGCTGTCAATGATGGACTGCTGCAGGTCATCCCATGTGCTTCCCGTGTTGGCAAGCAGGGCATTCACGGAGGACAGGTCGGTCTTGTTGAAAATCTGCCCGATGATGTTGGACTTCTCCGCCGCCGTCATGCCGTCCATGCTCGTGTTCAGGTCTCCGAGGATGTCATTGAGGGAGCGCATATTCCCCTCGGAATCGTAAACATCCAGACCAAGCTGCTCCATGCAGGCGGCCGCCTTGTCGGTGGGGTTCTGCAGGGAGAGGATGACGTTACGCAGATGTGTGCCGCCCTCCGCACCCTTGATGCCGTTGTTGGCGAGGATGCCAAGTGCCGTGTTCAGCTCCGCCGTGCCGCCCTTCACAGTCTTTGCAGTTGCGCCGATGGTAAGAATTCCCTCGCCGAGCTGCGCCACGGAGGTGTTGGTGGTGGAGGCGGTCTTCGCCATCTGGTCCACCATCGTCCCTGCCTCATCCACGCCCATGCCCAGGGCGGACATGGCATCCGTCACCATGTCCGATGCCGCCGCAAGGTCAATGCCGCCGGCCGCCGCAAGGTTTAAGACGGTGGGGAGCGTGTCGCACATCTGCTGCGTGTCGTACCCGGCAAGGGCAAGGTAGTTCAAAGCCTCCGCGCACTCCGAAGCGGAGAAGGCCGTCTCGCTGCCCATCTTCTTTGCCAGTGCGGAAAGCGTATCCATTGTATTGACGCTCTCGCCGTTGACCGTGGACATGGCGTCCTTCGTGATGCCCATGGTCGCCTGCACCTGCGACATAGACGACTCAAAATTTGCCGCCGTGCTGACTGCCGCTGTACCGAGGGCGGTCACGCCCGCCGTGACGGGGAGCAGCTTCTGTCCTGCGGAGGAAATGTTATCCCCCACAGTCTTCAGCTTTTCCCCCGTGGCGGCGATTTTCTGCAATGCCACAGCGGACTGCCCTGCCAGCCGCTCCAGGTCACGCAGATTGTTTTCCGTTTCGATGATCTCCCTCTGGAGGGCATCGTACTGGTCCTGCGTGATCTCCCCATTGGCAAGAGCCGTATTTGCCTGCTCTGCGGCGGTCTTTAAGGTTTCCAGCTTTTCCTTCGTCCCTGCCACAGCCTCGCCCAGAAGCCTGTGCTTCTGGGCCAGCAGCTCCGTGTTGCCGGGGTCTAATTTTAAGAGTTTCTCCACATCCTTAAGCTGCGACTGCGTATCCCGGATGGAGGAATTGACTCCCTTTAATGCGGTCTGTAGTTTTGTGGTATCCCCGCCGATCTCAACAGTGATACCCTTGATTCTATTCGCCACGGCGGACACCCCTTCCTGTTAAAATGCAGAAATAAACCCAGGGGGACGCCGCCTAAAAGCGGTCGAAATCCTCCTGGGTAGCGATTTCCTTATAGCCCTTGTATTCGTCGTTCCTGCTCTCCGCGAACATATCATTGACCATGCCGATGGTTAGAAGGTCAAGGTCACGGATGGAAAGCCCAAGCTGCACACAGCGGAGCAGGAACAGCGGCGTTGTCATTTCCCGGTCAGTCGGGCGAAGTTTTTTTTAGACTGGACATCCGTCTGCACGTTCAGCCCCCATAACTGGATCAGCTTTGGAAGCACCTGGTAGATGGAGAAAGTGTTAAATTCGTCCAGCCATTCCTCCGGGCTGTCGGGGATGCCGGGGTCTGCGTGTTTCGCCATCACATAGGCGATGTTCTCGAACATCTCCAGGGAAAATAAATCCAGGTTGGAACTCTCCTCATCCCCGTCACCGATGGATTTCTCAAGGCTCCTTAAATCCTTGTAGATATCCCGGTGGAACTTCATCCGGTAAATGCGCGGGATGGCTGCGGATGCCCTGAAAGGCACCTGCTTCCCGTCAATCTCGATATTCTGTTTCATGCTCATAAGTTATCCCTCCCCTTCCATATCAACTGTGCCGCTATTTTCTGTATCATTTCCGGGTGTGCCGCCCGATGCTGCCTCCGGCAGATACACGCTTTTATACCAGTTCTGATAGACTTCCTCCGTGGTGCTGTCCCCGGTCTTTGCCTTCACATAGCCGCTCGCCAGGGGCGCCGCCGTAAGGGAGAGCGTCTCGGTCTGCACCTCGATCTCGTCCTCATTGGTCTGGGACTCAATGGTCGGGCGCGCCGCCGAGCAGTTGTACAGCACATGGCGGATTTTCCGCACATCGCCGTCAAACTCGAACAGCAGGGCGAAATTCTCCGTTTCCGCGTTGGCGTTCTCTAAAAGCACCTTGTTCTCATCCAGAGCCTCCTTCAGCACATCGGTGCGGAAGCTCTCCGGAACCATGGCAAGCTCCAAATCTCCCTCGTAGCCCATGTTGTTGCTGACCGTGTAATAAGCGTAGCCGTCCGCATAAAAATTGCTCGGCTCGCCGTTGGGGTCCAGGGAAAGGGAAACTGCGCCGGGCATCGCAACAGGCGTGCCAAAGGACACCGCCCCGTCCGTCCCCAGCGTCAGCAGCGCGTAATGCACGTTGCAGATATTGAATTTCACTTTATTCTTCTTCGGCATCGTAAACCACCTCCATGTCAAACTGGTAGAGGACCTCGTACAGCTTCTCGCTGGCAATCCAGACCTCCGACTTGTTGTAGAAGATGCGCCGCTTATCCAGCGCGTCCTCCAGTTTCTTCTCCACCGACGGGTCCTTGGTGTCGGTGTACAGTTCTATCTTCACGCCGCTTGCCTTGAAGTACACCATGCCGTCAGCGGCGAAATTGTCGCTCTGAGGCAGGAGGTAGCAGACAAACGGCGGCTCCGGCGATTCCCCCTCCGCAAAATGGTCATAGGCGAAGGGGATGCCGGTTTCCTTCAAAAGCGCAATCAATGTTTTCAAAGCCTATCCCTCCAATGCTTTCTGTATCTCTTTTTCAAGCTGCCGGGTGCCGGCCTGCTCCGCCGCTGCGATATGCGGCTTTGCCGGGACGCGCCCGCCGCCCCTCTTGGCATGGCCATGTTCCAGGAGGTGCGTCAGTTGGTAGCGGTTCCTGGAATGCACCGTCACCTCCAGTGAATTGGAGGTTTCCTTCGTGGTCTTCACCGCCCATGATTTCGCATACTTCCCGGTGTCCTTCGGCGCGTTGGCTTCAATGTCCTTCCGCACCGCTGTCCCGGCTTTCTTCACCGCCTTTTTCACATCCTCCGTGGCAAGGTCCGCATATTCCGTCAGCCCTTTCATGATCTCCTCCGCCATCCGGTCAATCGATACGCCGTTCGCCATCGTCACCGCCTCGCTTTCCTGCACTTGAATTTGATACTTTTCTTTTTATAGTTCATGTGGTCGATGGCGAGGATGTCGTACAGTTCCCCGCCAAATACCACCCGGTATCCTGTGGAATCAATCACGGACGCCTTCCTGCACCAGCGGACAGTAAACGAAACATCCGATTCATCCGCCACAGTCCCGGCCACATCCGTTTCACTGGTCTGCTTCCCCGCCTCGCCGCCTGCCGTGGCGTGGCAGGAATAATAATCTGTCCATGTGTTTCTGTGGTTGCCGATGCCATCCACCTCTACGGCATTCTTCTGGAAGGTGATGCGGACATTCAAAAGGGAAACCTCCATCAGAACGCCTCCTTCCGGCTGCCGGAAAGGAGCGCCCGCAGCGTCAGCATCATGGCGTGGTGGTCAGCCTCCTCCCGGTGTTCGTAAAGGTAAGCTGCGGCATACAGGACAGCCATTTTTGCATTTTCCACAGCATAAAATTCATCCACAGAATCCATCCTCGCCACATCCATGCAGATTTTTTCCGATGCCCTGACCATGCTTTCAATCAGGGCATCGTCCTCGTCATAATCCACACGGAGGTAATTCTTCATTTCTTCCAATGCCACCACCATGCCTGCAGCGCCCCCTTTCATTAACCTGCGGATGCGGCCTTCTGCACCAGCACCTTCACTGCTTCCGCAAGGATCATCTTCCCGTCCACACGCTGCGAGGCGAGGAAGCCCACCTGCCCGGTGGCTGCGAACAGCTCATTCAGACGCTTGAAGCTGCGCCCCTGCCTGTCAGCGATCCAGTAATAGGAAAAATCACCGAAAGCGATGGTCTTTGCGCCTGCGGCAATGGCCGGCATATACGCCGAGGTCTTGATGGGGCGGCCTAAGATCATGTCCGGCGCCCCGGCAGTCAGGGACGGCTGCCACAGGTACTGCCCGTTATTGTCCTTCAGCTTGCGGATGGCCTTGATGGTGGAGTCATTTAACACCCACACGGATTTCTTGCGGTACGGGGATTTCAGCGAATAATATAAATCCATCAGTTCATCCGCCGTCACTGCCGTAGCAGATGCCGCAGTCACTCCCGTTTCCGCGCCGCCTGTTGCCGCAAGCACACCCAGGGGCTTGCCCTTGCCGTCCCCCGTGAAGAACGCCTCCTCTTCCTTCGCCCCGATGCGGCGGGCAAACTCGCGGGAGATATAGGACTGCAGGTCAAACACGCTGTCGTTCAACAGCTCCTCGGAAACCTTGATCATGGTGCCCAGCTTGTAAGCCCCGATGGAAACCTGCCCGAAGGAATCGTCGCTCTCCGGGTATGCGCCCTCCTCGTCAATCCATGACGCCGTACCCTTGGACGCAACAACGGGAATCTTGCGGTCGCCGCTGGAGGTCTTTATCACCTTCGCCATCTGGCGGAAGATGTTCTCTTCCTCCAGCGCCTCCACCAGTGTGCGCTCGTACTCATCTGGCACCAGGTAGCCGCCCTCGGAGTCCGTGCCTACCTGCAGGGCATTGGTCACGTTCGGCATCGGTGCCTTGGAGCGCATGGCGTTCCAGAAGTTCTTCCGGTAATCATCAGAAGCACGCCCCGTCGTGTCCTCCCCGTCCGTGTCCTCCCCGCAGCCCGGCTTCCCCGTGAGGGGCTTGTTTACCGGGCGGTTCAGTTCCGCATCCAATGCCTCCTGCCGCTCCAGCCTTGCGATCTCTTTCCCAAGGTCGGTGATCTCCTGCTCCATCTTCGTGTATGCGGCGTCATCCTCTGCGGAAAGGATGCCGTTCTCCTTCCTGTGGGAATCTAAAAATGCCTTTGCCGCCTCCCATGCCTTCGCGCGTTTCTCACGCAGTTCAAGAATCGTCATAATGAAATCCTCCTTCTCAATGTCTCAATAAATTAAGCCGCTCCATGAGTGCGTCCACGGAACGGCCGGTTTCTGTATCCGCAGCAGGGATTTGTGCCTGCGCCTGGATATCTGCTTTCGGTTTTTCCCCGCCATATTTGGCGGCCATTTTATTCAGCAGGGCATTGGTAACAGCCCTGCGGGAATACAGCATGGAGCTTGTGGAAGGCAGGAGCTTCTTTTCCTCATCTTCCTCCCCACCCGTATCCTCTTCGCCTTCCTCCGGCTCCTTTTCCGGCTCTGCCTTTGCCCGCGTCATGATCTCATCCGCAAAGCCAAGTTCCACCGCCTTGTTTGCATCCATCCATGTTTCCGCGTCCATAAGGTGCGACAGCTTCGGACGGGAAAGCCCCGTCTTTAACACATAGGCATTGATGATGGACTCCTTCACTTCGGAGAGCATATCAATGGCCTTCTGCATCTCGGCATGGTCGCCCCAGGCGATGGTGGCAGGATTGTGGATCATCAGCATGGATACCGGGGATACCAGGACGGTGTCGCCCGCCATGGCAATGACGGATGCCGCCGACGCAGCAATGCCGTCTATTTTTACAGTCACCTTGCCCTTGTAGTTGGAGAGCATATTGTAGATCTGTGCCGCCGCCACGCAGTCGCCGCCCGGCGAGTTGATCCACACGGTAATGTCGCCCGTGCCGCTGTTCAGCTCATCCTTGAAAAGCTGCGGCGTGACATCATCGTCAAACCAGCTTTCCTCTGCGATGGTGCCGTTCAGAAACAGAGTCCTCTCCTCCGGAGCCGTCCCCGCCTCCGCCTGGTTCCTCCACTTCCAGAACTTCTTCGTTTTCATTGGATTCCTCCTTCCCTTCCTGGTACGCCGCCCCTGACATCGAAAGCGGCATCATGTTTCCGTTGATAAGATACAGGTCGCCTCCCAATTCCTCCGGGATACGGTCAAGGTTCTCCAGCTCCCGGATGTCGTTTGCAGACATCCACCCGTTCTGCCGCCCTACGGCGTACCCGTTCATGCGGCTCTGGTAGTCGCCCCGGAGCAGGCCGTCCACGTTGAATTTCACAAAATACTGCTTCTTTTCCTCCGGTGTCATCAGAGACCGCGCCATGGACTGCTCCCACCGGGACACCCATGGGTCGAGGGTGTATTTCACAAACTCAAGGCTCTGCTGCTCAATGTTGGAGAAACTGCTCTTTTCCAGGTCGCCCACCATATGAGGAGGCACACGGAAAATCCTCGCTATCTCGTTTATCTGGAACTTCCTCGTTTCCAGAAACTGCGCCTGTTCCGGGGAAATGGAAATCGGTGTATATTTCATCCCCTCCTCCAAAACAGCCACCTTGTTGGCATTGTGGCTGCCGCCGAAGGTGGACTGCCAGCTCTCCCTTACCCTTGACGGGTCTTTCAGCGTCCCCGGATGCTCCAGCACGCCACTCGGCTGTGCGCCGTTGGCGAAGAACTTCGCCCCGTACTCCTCGCAGGCAATCGCCATCCCGATAGCGTTCTTTGCCATGGCAATGGGGGAATAGCCCACCAGCCCGTCAAAGCCAAGTCCGGGGATGTGCAGCACCTCCGTGGGCGGCAGGACGACCGTGCTGCCCTTTACCGTGGGCGCGTCATCCATGCTCACCGTGTATTCGTAATAAAGCTGCCCCTTGGAATCCCGCTCCACATTCATCCTGTCCGGCATCAGCGGGTACAGTGCGATGACCTCACCCTTGCCGTTTCGGATAATCTGCGAATAAGCGTTGCCCCACAGGAGCAGGTGCGTCATCAGCGTTTCCCGGAACACGAAGGAAGTCATCTCCGGGTTCGGCTCATCATGGAGTAAAAAATACAGCGGGTGGTCCGCCGCCTTTTCCTTCCCGCCGTTATCCGTATATCTGTAAAAATGCAGCGGCAGCCCCGCCACCGCCTCGGAAAGAATCCGGACGCAGGAGTACACCGCCGTCATCTGCATGGAGGAACGCTCGTTTACCCTTTTCCCGCTCGTGCTGCCACCCATGAAAAAGCTGTAGGCGCTGCCCGACGTGCGGTTCTGGGGCGCATCCCTCGCCCTGAACAGTCCGCTGAATAATCCCATAGAAATCACCCTCCTTCACTAAAAGACAAGCAGCCCCCGGCTGTCATAGACGGAAGCCCCCACATCATTCCCACAGCGGATTGCCCGGTCAAGCCCCATGATGGCAGCCACTGCCCCGTCAATCTTCTCCGTGGACTTCTCCTTATCTGCCTTGATATTCCCTGCAGGGTCGGTGCGGATGAAGATGTTATCCATCATCCACCGCAGGACCGGGTGCCCGCCGTGGGCAACCATCTGCTCCAGCACCAGCTTCATCAGCTCTTTGGTAGGCGGGGACATATCCTTGAAGCCCTGCCCGAACGGAACTACCGTGAAGCCCATGCCCTCAAGGTTCTGCACCATCTGCACCGCGCCCCACCGGTCGAAGGCAATCTCCCGGATGTTGAACCGCTCCCCAAGCCGCTCGATGTATTTCTCAATATAGCCGTAATGCACCACGTTCCCTTCCGTGGTCATCAGCTTCCCCTGCCGCTCCCACACATCATAGGGGACATGGTCGCGCCGCACACGCAGCTCCAGCGTTTCCTCCGGCACCCAGAAGTAGGGCAGGATGCAGTATTTATCCTCCTCATCCAGCGGCGGGAACACCAGCACGAATGCCGTGATATCCGTGGTGGAAGATAAGTCCAGCCCGCCGTAACAGACACGCCCCTCCAGTCCATCCTCCGAAACCGGGAAGGCGCAGGCATCCCATTTATCCATGGGCATCCACCGCACCGCCTGTTTCACCCACTGGTTCAGACGGAGCTGCCGGAAAGAATTTTCTTCGCCAGGGTTCTGCTTTGCCGACTCGCAGGCAGCCTCCACCTTGTCAATCCCCACCGTGATGTTCAGTGAGGGATTCGCCTTCTTCCACACCTTGGGGTCCGTCCAGTCGTCCTCCTCATCCGCACCATAGATGACGGGATAGAAGGTCGGGTCAATCTTTCTGCCCTCTAAAATGTCCTTTGCCTTCTGGTGCGTTTCATAGCAGATGGAATGGGTGTCCGTCCCCGCCGTGGTGATGAGGAAATACAGCGGCTGCATCCTGGCGTCCCCGGAGCCCTTGGTCATAACGTCAAACAGCTTCCGGTTCGGCTGCGTGTGCAGCTCGTCGAACACCACGCCGTGGATGTTGAAGCCGTGCTTGGAATACGCCTCCGCCGAAAGCACCTGGTAGAAGGAATTGGTGGGCGTGTAGATGATCCGCTTCTGCGAGGCGAGTATCTTCACCCTCTTATTCAGTGCCGGACACATCCGCACCATGTCCGCCGCCACGTCAAAGACGATGGTGGCCTGCTGGCGGTCAGCGGCACAGCCGTACACCTCGGCGCGTTCCTCCCCGTCCCCGCAGGTCAGGAGCAGCGCCACGGCCGCCGCCAGCTCCGACTTGCCCTGCTTCTTCGGAATCTCAACGTAGGCCGTGTTGAACTGGCGGTACCCGTTGGGCTTTAATGTGCCGAAAATATCACGGATGATCTGCTCCTGCCAGTCGATCAGTTCAAAAGGCTTCCCCGCCCATGTGCCTTTCGTGTGGCAGAGGCTTTCTATGAACATCACGGCAAAATCAGCGGCATCCTTGTCATAGCGGCTGTCTTTCGCCTTGAATTTTGTCGGCTTATATTTTTTCAGTTTCCGCATTGCCATTCCGGTCACCTCCCCAAAGACGGCATCAAAAATGGCCTGCCAGCAGCAAGCCGTAATCTATCAGTACAAGACACAGAGCCTTGCGGCTCCGCTCTTGGAATGTCCAGTTTTAATTTCAGAAAAGTGCGTCAATCTTATCGTACTCGGCCTTAAGCCTCGTGTATTCCTGTGCTATGCACTGCCTCCTGAATCCGTTTTTGCAGGCTTTCCCCTCTTTCCAAAGGCGGTCAAGCTCCGCTTTCCGTTTCGTCAGTACCTCAATTCCGTTTCCTTTCTGTGCATCTCTCAAATCCCTTTCAAATCTTGTCATGCCTTTCTCCTCCGCTTTCTGTGTTTTCCCTTTCGGTAGTACACATATTCGCTCTTTCTGCGGATAATAGCAAGCGGATTTTGAACATATACTGCGCAAATATCTGCAGGAGAAATTGTGTAGTTTTCAATGGTTAGGGATGTGTTTCCCGTCCTCTATCCAGTCAACCAGGACGATGATCTCCCCTTCGGTTTCCATCCGTTCAAGCTCCGCCACATCGTCCATGTCCCAATTGACCGGGTACACCCCGCAGAATTCCACAATGCAGTCGATCTCGCCCGTCTCAATCCAGTCCCGGTTCAGGTTCCATGCGCCGCAGACCGTATCCACATGGCCGTGGCTGACATGGTTCTTATCAAGGATGCCCTCGATTTTCTTGATGGTTTCATCCTTGTAAAGGTCGGTGTCTTTCGGGACGGTGATGTAAAACATACATTTTGTTGCAGCCTCGCCCCGTTCCCTTCTTGCGTCAATCCACTCCTGGATGACCTCTGTCCTTTTTTCCATAGCTGTACGCTCCTTTGCCTTTATAATTTTCATCCCCTGCCGTAGCACCTGTGGATGGCTTCCAGAATCTGTTCCTGCTCCTTCCCGTCCACCCCGATGCTCTCCAGAGCCTCCCTGGTGCCGCAGTCCGGGCAGAGCGGCGTTCTGCCGTCCGCCCGCGAAACTGCCGGCCTCCCGTGGTAGGTCTGCCCGCACCTTGGGCAGACCGAAATCCTCGCAATATTATCTGTTTCTTTCATCGCTGTTTCCTCCTAAGTCCATATTCTCCTGCCGTGGGGCAAGCGCCTCCACCTTGCTGCGGAACATCCGGCCTGCGGATGCGCGGTAACGGCTGCCCCTGCTGTTCTGGAGCCAGAAATATTTCCCATCGAATCCCAGCACGGTGTAGTTGCCCGTGCAGCCGTTCTTCCGGTTGGTCACCATGAAGCAGGCGTCCCCGGTCTTCCACCCGCCCGGAAATTCCTCCCTGCTGTCGGCATACGCCCGTTCCAGAAATGCCTCGTCGAATCCGAAACTCTGGTAGCCCTGCCTGCAGGTCTCCATATAGAACCCGCTCGGAACCCCAAGCGGGCGGTCCTCATGCATGATGTAGACGAAAACCTTCCGCAGCCGCACCTTTCCGGTCTTAATCCCTTTAAGGGGCAGCTCCATTTCCTTTTTGTAATAAAAGTTTGGGAAGCCCTCGTAGCGGTCCAGCGCCGCCTCATCCTCCTCCGTCACCGCCCATGCCGCCACGGGGACGCTTGCGCCCTCCTGCGGCTCGATGGTGAGGTAGGAGCCGGTCCTGCTGCCCTTGAACAGCAGACGGTAGCCCTCAATCACCGAAGTGCCGATAATCCTCGCCCCGGGGCAGCGCATCCGCATCTGCCGGATGTTTAAGTTTGAGCCGTAAGCAATGTAGTATCTTTTTTCCATCTTGAAATCCATCCTTTCCGAAGGGGGCACCCTTCTACCACCTTAAGACCGCCGGAGCGGTCCACTGCCGTTTCCGCGGCAGGCAAGGTGGCAGGAGGCTACCTCCCGCGTTCCCTTCAAGCGGCCCTTCCGTTTCGGAAGGATGCGTCCCCTGCAAGCCTCCTTGTGAGGATGTCCCTTGCGGTCTTGAATTCGTCCCCGATGAAGCCGAGCCGGAGGAGCCATGTCCGCATGGCGTATTTCGGGTTCTCGCTCTGCTGCGGCTTCGGGCTTGCCGTCTTGACTTCCTTCGCCATCTGGCTGAGTGCGAGGCAGAGCTGGATGTAGCTCTTGAGCTGCCCTGCGTGAAGGCCGCCCCTGCGCCCGTCGCCCGGTTCGTCGAACTGGAAGAGCCGGAACTCGACCGTGCCTTTGGTGAAGGTTGCGTGGTAATTGAGCATATGGTAGCGGCTGTCGTTGTAGTGCTGGTCCCTGCCGTAGCTTGCGCCGTGGCTTGTGTACCAGATGTCCGCAAGGGCCGCCATCGTGGAAGGTTTCTTTCTGTTGACCTGCTCCAAAAACCGTGGGTCAACCGTGCGGCAGTAGCGGTTCATCCTCCAGCGGTCAAGGTTTAAGGCATCCGCTATCAGGCTTTCATGGCCTGCCATGATGTTGGCGAGGTTTCTGAGGCTCTGCGGCGTGTGGCCTTTCGCCCCGATGTGGATGTGTACCCCGCAGCCCCTTCCCGCGTCGCTCTTCGCTCCAGCGTGCCGTAGCTGCCGGATAAGCTCCTGCAGGGTTTCCATGTCCCCGTAGGTAAGGATGGGCGTCACCAGCTCGCACTTTTCGCTGTCAGGCCCCGCGATGCTCACGTCCTTCTGGAATTTCCACTCCCTGCCCTGCGCGTCCCATGCGGAGTAGGTTTCGTAGCCGTTCCTGCGTGCCGTGTATTCATGCCTGCCTGTTCCGAAGAAGTCCGCTGCAATTTTCGCCGCCCTGCTCCTTGCGATGCTGTTCATCTCCACCTCAACCCCGATGGTCTGCTTTTTCATTTCCTCAACCTGCCTTGCCAACTTTGCGTTCATGCTGTTTTCCTCCGTTTTCTTTGTGTGTTTTCCCTTTCGGTAGTACACATATTCGCTCTAAAAGGGGATAATAGCAAGTCAATTCGAGGCATATATTACACAATGTTTTCCGCAGTTTTTTGTGTATTTTATGGCTTTTTCAGGCCCTCCATGGAGGCTGCCGTGATCTGTGCGCCAAGCCGGAATCCGTCCTTAAAGCCTTCGCAGATGGTCTTGCACTCAAGGTCGGAGGCATCGTCCAGAAGTTTCTCCAGCAGTGCCTTCCCCTCACTGTCCAACAGCCCTTTCAGGCGTTCAATCTCCCCGTCGATGCGCTCCGCAAGCTCTGCCATCTCCGGCGTCTTGTCGTTCCGGTTCTCCCACGGCACGATCTCACCAAAATAAAGCTGTTTCAGAATGTCCTGCTCCATCTATTTCATCCTCCTTTATCCTGCGCACCACATCCTCGCCGTAAATTGCATGGAGGCTGCTGCCGTTGTCCCATGCGACCATGACGCTCGCCGTGTCATCCACACCTTCGACTGTTCCCCGCGTCCCGATGGGCGGGGCCTGCACATCGTCCATCCGTACAAGCTCCACCCGTGTGCCTGCAGGGTACTCCCTGCGGACACGCTCCACAATCTCCCTATTCGGAAAGTTCACTGCTGACCGCCTCCTTCCTTTCGCCGTTTTTGAATGCCGAGCTGCCGGAGAGGTTCTTCAGCAGGATTTTCCGCTCGCCCTTGTATTCCGCCCCGATGAATCCGAGCCGGAGCAGGAAGCACCGGAATGCGTATTTTTCATTGTCCGCAGGCTTTTCCTTCGCCGTGATGCGCTTCTGGTTCCTTGCCATGTCGCAGATGGCGGCAATGAAATGGGTGTAGGCTTTCACCGATTCGCTGTCCTGCCCCTCCGCAAACCATGGGAAGGAAACCTTCTCCCCGTCCGTTTCAATCGGGAGGCTGTCAACCGCCAGCGCCTTTTTAATCAGGCTCCCTTTGGCATCCACCAGCTTCCGCAGGTTCTCCAGCGCGGCATCCGTGAAGGAATCCCTCGGCATTGCCACCGTAAGCCCCAGATCTGCCCCCTGTGCCTCCGTTTCCGGCTCCTCCGCTTTGTTTTCCGCATCCGCGCTTTCTTCTGCCGTGCCGCCTTCCTGCGCCGTTTCTGCCGGGGCTGCGACAATCCCTCTTTCCGCAAGCCGCTCCAGCAGGTTCTCTATTTCCTCACTGTCCGCCCGGTCGTCAAACTCCACCGCGCCGATCTTGTCGATGTGGAAGTAATCCACCTGGTAAGCCGCTGTCGGCATTCCGAGGTATTTCGGCTTTACCTCTAAAATCTCCCCCATTGCCTGCACCAGCGCCTTCCGCTCTGCCCCTGTCCTATTGAATTCAAACCTCATTTTTTTGTACCTCCTTCGTTTTTCGGTACTACATTAATCACTCTGAACGGCAGGAATAGCAAGCAGTATGTGAGAAAAAATGTCACAATAAAAAGTCCGGGAACTGTGCGTAATACACAATGCCCGAAAGCACGAAATAGACATTCGGCAGCGCCACGCCGTTGCCCCACATCTTATATTCAGCGGAATCCGAATGGGGGTCTTTCAGCCATTTGATGATCTGCTTATCGGTCTTCGGCTTGGTGGAAGTCCCCGCAATCTTACGGTGGGTCTCAAAGACCTCCCGCCAGAAGGCAAGGTCATCCTCCGTTGGCTTTTCCGTCCCAAGGCCGCTGCACCACCAGTCCGGGAAGCCCTGCAGCCTCGCACACTCCGTCGGCGTCAGCCTGCGGACGATATACTCCGGCTCCATGATATGGTAGTCCCCGCTGAACGCCTCCTGGTTGCCGAGCCACTGCTTGGAGCCCATGCTTGCGGAAAGTGTGCCGAACACCTCCTTGCCGGATGCCGTCTGTACATCATTGATGACAGGCGGGTCTTTATAATCTGTAGCCACCAGCGTGTTTGCCAGTTCTTTTTCTGCCCGTGTGAAATGGGAATTCTTGCTGGTGCAGTAGGTCGGGTATGCAACAGCGTGTCTGTCCACGGCGTCAAGCGTAAAGGACACATCCTCATTCACGCCACTCCCCTGCGGCCCGTTCTCATCCTTCCTGCCAATCATGGAGCCCTGCACCGCCACCACGGCAATGCCGCCCTGGTTGCAGCCGGGATTCCCGCCGTTCCCGTCCAGAGTCCGGGAGGTATCCGCCTCATAAAATCCGCTGTGCGGGTTATCCGATTTCATGGCATTGCTGTCCTTGGAGCAGATACCGTATGCCTGCACCACCAGCTCATTGCAGCGGCTCTCCCCGACATCAAAGGTGTTCAGCGTGTTTGCCACCTTCCCGTCCTTCCAGGTCGGCGCATCCCCTTTGTAGTGGGCGCGGTACCCCTTGCAGAAAGGCACGAACACCGTCTGGTCATTGTTGCAGGAGAGAGTTGCGGATTTGTCATCCTGTATGATCGCCCCTTTGCCGCCTCCCTCACAGCCGGAGCGGATTTTCAGCGTCTTTGGCGTTTCCACCACGAACGGCTGGTTATTGCCGCCCATGCCGTAGGTGGAGCTGACCGTAGGCGCCGTTTCCAAAGGCCCCGTATATCTCGTATCCTGCGAATGGTTCTCATAGAGCGCCACCGCAGCCGGGACCGTCCCTGCACGGAGCGTGGGCGAGGTTTCCTCCTCATACCCAATCCCACGCGCCTTTGCGGAATGCTCCGTGCAGAAACCGGCCGATTCCAATACGCACGGGGGATGGTGCGCCTCTGCCCGCAGGGTGCAGGTCACGTCATCCGTCACGTCCATCCTCTGCCCGCCCTGGTCGTTCAGGCAGATGCCGCCTGCCGCTCCAATGCAATCCGCAGCACCTCCGGCAGTTCCTTGCCACGCACGGAAGCCCTCCGCAGAATACCCAGACACGCCTTCGGACTCAAATAATACCTTTCCGGCACTCCCGCCTGCAAAATCTGCGACAAGGTAGATGCGTTTCCTTCGCTGGGGGATTCCCCAAAACTGGGAGTCAAACACCCGCCATGCGAGGGAAAAGCCGTCTGCCACGATGCTTCCGGCATTCGCCCACCTCCCCTTTGGAGGTCCAGGTACAGAAATACTTTCGTCTTTGACGGAGCAGACCGCTTCGAGGACTGCCTTAAAGTCTTCCCCTTTATTGGATGAGAAGGCTCCGGGGACGTTCTCCCACACGATAAACCTTGGATATTTTCCATCTGTTGCACACCTCATTTCCTTTACGATTCGTATTGCCTGGTAGAACAGGCAGGACTGCCGCCCTTCAAGCCCCGCCCGCTTGCCGGCCACCGACATATCCGTGCAGGGCGAGCCGAAGGTGATGATGTCCACCGGGGCAATCTCTGCGCCATCCACCGCAGAAATATCGCCCAAGTGCTTCACGGAGGGCAGCCGCTTTGTGGTCACACGGATGGGGAACGGCTCAATCTCCGAAGCCCATAGAGGGGTGATGCCTGCAAGCAGCCCGCCCAAAGGAAAACCCCCGGAGCCGTCAAACAGGCTGCCGAGGGTCAGGCAGGCATCCGCAGACTGCGGATTTGGTGTGTCTCCGCCGCCAGTGCTGGACTCCCTACTATGGATATATATAGCGTCTGCATTCATTCCATCTCCACCTCCTTCACCAGCGCGGAGTATGGGATTTTTTCCCCACCGCGCACCACATACACATTTTCCGAATCCCCGGTATCCTCCACATACCTCCGCAGGATGACGGATGCGTACTTTTCATCCAGCTCCATCATATGGCAGATACGGTTTGTCTGCTCACACGCCATCATCGTGGAGCCGCTCCCTCCGAAAGTGTCCAGAACGATGGCGTTTTCCTGGGAGGAATTGCAGATTGGGTATCCGAGCAGGTCAAGCGGCTTCGATGTCGGGTGGTTCTTATTCCGCTTCGGCTTGTCGTAGTTCCAGATGGTGGTCTGCTTCCGGTCGGAATACCACGGGTGTTTTCCGTTCTTAAGGAAACCGTACAGCACAGGCTCATGCTGCCACTGGTAATCCGAGCGCCCAAGCACCAGCGAATTCTTTACCCATATGCACACCCCGGCAAGGTGGAACCCCGCATCCACAAAGGCTTTCCTGAAATTAAGCCCCTCCGTGTCCGCATGGAACACATAAGCTGCACCGCCGCTTTCCAGATGCTCCACCATGTTCTGGAAGGAATTGTACAGAAAAGTGTAAAACTCCCCGTTCTCCATGCTGTCGTTCTGGATGGAAAGCCCACTTCCGCTCTTGAATGCGACGTTATACGGCGGGTCCGTCACGATAAGGTTTGCCTTTTTCCCGTCCATGAGCGCCGCCACGTCCTCCGCACTGGTAGCGTCACCGCACATCAGCCTGTGCCTGCCCACCGTCCAGATATCTCCCTTTTCCACGAACGCCGCTTTCTCCAACGCTGCGGAAAGGTCGAAATCATCATCTTTCACATCTTTTTCACCGTCCCCGGAGAAAAGGTCTGCAATCTCATCCTCACCGAAGCCTGTCAAAGATACATCAAAATCCGCACCCTGCAAACTTTCAATCTCAATGCGGAGCAGCTCCTCATCCCATCCGGCATCCAGAGCCATGCGGTTGTCCGCAAGGATGTAGGCTTTCTTCTGCGCCTCTGTCAGATAGTCCACAAATACACACGGAACCTCTGTAATCCCTTCCTCCTTCGCCGCTGCGATCCTGCCATGCCCTGCGATGACATTGAAATCCCGGTCGATGATGACCGGGTTGATGAAGCCGAACTCCCGCAGGGATGAGCGGAGCTTCGCAAGCTGCTCCGGCGAGTGCGTCCGCGCATTATTCACATACGGCACTAATTTTGAGAGCGGCACAAGCTGCATCTCCGTTGTCGTCTTACCCATTTTTATCTACACTCCTTTCCTTGCACGGAGCAGCCGCTCCATCACATCATCCTGCGGCGTGTTCCCCTGGAACTCCACCGAGCAGTTCTCCTTCACGATCTGGTATATCTGCATCCAGCAGTAATTGGTCTGCTTCATGTAGGACTGGCTCATGGTGACATAAGGGGAGGCAATGGCGGCTCCTGTAGTCGGGTGCTTCGCCAGAAATCCAGTGGACGAAACAATCTCCTCGCACTGAATCCACCGGGACACGCTCATGGCGTACTGCTCCACCATCTGCACCGTGACCAGCTTTTCACATCCCCTTGCTTTCAGCCAGGCATACGTTTCGTTGTAGACTTCCTCCGCCACCAGCTCCCGCCCGCTTTTCTGCGGGGATTTCAGGAAGTCCTTCACGGGCGGCACATCCACGCCCTCCAGCTCGGCCGGCTCCATCATGACTTCCGCCGGCCGGCCTTCGGCAATCTTCTCCGTGAGTGCCTTGGGCTTGCGTCCCGCCCCCGGCCTTGCGCCGCCCCGCCCGCTGCCGTCTTTTGCCACTGTTTTCACCCCGTTTCTTTGATTTTCTTTGAAAAAATGCTGCGGAAATCAAACGCCGCAGCACCTTGAAAGCCTTTATTTTACGGAAATCTCCGAGGGGTTAATCCCCCGTTTGATTTCCGGTTTTTATGCGTGTGACCCCACGCCCGTTCCCCCGGCACACAGGCTGTAGAGATTGATAGGGCCCTGGCGGGTCCACAAGGAACCCGCACACAATGACCTAACGCTTATTCCACCTGTCGCCGCGCTCCGCATGAATCCTTGCATGGCAGGGCTGGCACAGCGACACGAGGTTCTCCTCGTCATGCGTCCCGCCCTCTGCCAATGGCAGCTTATGGTGTACTTCCTCCACCGGCCGCAGCAGTCCTTTCTTCTGGCACTCCTCACAGAACGGATGCTTGGCTGCATAGCGGTCACGGATACGCTTCCATGCCCTCCCATACCTACGGCGTACAGCCGGGTCGCGGTCGTACTTCTCGTAGCGGCGGTTCTCCTGCCGCTCATGCTCCTCACAGAACCTCCCTTCCGTCAGCTTTGGGCATCCGGGGAAGGAACACGGCCTCTTCGGTTTCCTTGGCATCTGCCTCACCTCCTTATAGGCATAAAGAAAGCCCCCGCAGGATTCTTTTGCTCCTGCGAAGGCCCTCTTGACATTTTCTCATGCTATCAGCATACCACGTCCAAAACCAAATGTCATGCCCGCAAAGTGGACACTTTTATTTCCCGTACAGCATGACGGACAATTTTGACAGCGCCCGGTTCTTCCTGCGGTATGCCGAATTCCTCTCAATCTGGAAACGCTCGCAGACGGCGTTGACTGCCGGTCCGTTCCCGCCCATGTAGAAACATTCCAGAACGTAACGGTCATCTTCTGTAAGCTGCTCCCATGCCGGCCCAAACCATGCCATGAATTCCACCGCCTCCCGGTACCGCTCTTTCAGCACATCGATCTTCTCAATGCCCTTGACTATCCTGTCCTCCGCCGCATGGGGATTGTGCGTGTGTGGCATACCGTCAGGCCGCGGGCTGCTGATGCCTCCCATCTTCTGGTATGCCGCCTTGATCTCATCGTCCGTGTGGCTGATGATGAATTCCATCCTCCCGTAATCCCTCAGTGCATTGGCGGTCGCGCCCCTTTTGTCTAAATACTGCCATATGATTCCCATAGCTGATGCCTCCTGTTAAATATTTTTATTTCTCCCGGATTGGCATGGATTGTCATTGATTTTCATGGATTGGCTTATAAATCTAAATCTGCCTTCACCGCATCGATCAGTGCGGCCTGCGTGGTGTCCTTTTCGGAAAGAGCTTTCATGATCCGCTCGTCTATGGTGCCTTTCGTGATGATGTGCTGCACCACCACGGTTTCTGATTGCTGCCCCTGCCGCCACAGCCTCGCCACCGTCTGCTGGTATAATTCCAGTGACCAGGTAAGGCCGAACCACACCAGCGTGTTCCCTCCGCTCTGAAGGTTGAGGCCGTGTCCTGCGGATGCCGGGTGGATCAGCGCCACCGGGATTTCCCCGGCGTTCCATTTCCGGATGCTGCCGTCCGTATCCAGCCTGGAACATGGTATTTTCAGCTTGTGGAGCCGTTCCGTGATGCGTTCCAGGTCATGCCGGAACCAGTAAGCCACAAGCACCGGCTTTCCGTTCGCCGCCTCGATGATGTCCTCCAGTGCGTCCAGCTTCCGCTCATGGATGGCGACCGTCTCCCCGGCATCCGTGTAGACTGCGCCGTTCGCCATCTGCGACAGCTTCCCGGAAAGGGATGCGGCATTGGCGGCTGTGATCTCACCGTCCGGAAGCTGAAGGACGAGGTCTTTCTTCAAATCCGCATAATGCGAATCCTCCTTCTCGGAGAGATACACGGTGTATCTGGAATTTATCAGCTCCGGCATCTGCAGGTGGTCGTCAGACTTCATGGAAATGGTGATGTCGGAGATTTTGCCGTATATCTGCTTCTCCGCCCCAGGCAGCGGCTTGTAGGAAAATACCACCTGCCCGTTCTGCTTATCCGGCCGGAAGTAAGAAGTGCGGTACTGCCCGATGAACCTGCCAAGCCGCTCCCCCATGTCCAGCAGCCGGAACTCCGCCCATAAATCCATGAGGCCGTTGCTGCTCGGCGTCCCTGTCAGCCCCACGATGCGCTTTACCTTCGGCCGGACTTTCATCAGCGCCCTGAACCGCTTCGTCTGGTGGTTTTTGAAGGATGATAACTCATCAATCACCACCATGTCGAAGTCAAACGGTATTCCGCTTTCAGAAATCAGCCACTGCACGTTCTCCCGGTTGATGACGTAAATGTCCGCCTGTTTCTGGAGTGCCGACAGCCTTTCACTTTCCGTCCCGACCGCCACGCTGTATTTCAGTCCCTTCAGATGATCCCATTTTTCAATTTCCGCAGGCCATGTATGCCTTGACACCCTTAATGGGCCAATAACGATAATCTTATGGACTTCAAAGCTATCAAACAAAAGGTCGTTGAGTGCGGTCAGCGTTATCCCTGTCTTGCCCTCAGCCCAAGCCCATATCCAACAGGACAGCCGCTATCGGATGGCTTTTGATATATTCGATTGCGAAACTCTGATAGCTGTGTGGTACGAACTTCATAAGGCATCACCCCCAATCTCTGATATTATTTTTTCAATCTGCCCCTCGTCATCCAGTACATATACCCTGAACCCAAGTCCCCGCAGCAGCCTGTGGCGTGCCGCCTGGAGCGGCCCCGGTTTCTGCCCCGGCGCTTTCAGTTCCACGAATGCCATCCTGCCATGCGGCAGGAGCAGCAGTCTGTCCGGCATCCCGGCAAAGCCAGGAGACGTAAACTTGGGGCAGATGCCGCCGCTTTTCCTGGATTCCTGCACCAGCTTCTGTTCAATCTGTTTTTCCCGCATTCCGTATTCCTTTCTGGACAAAAGGATGGACAACAGCCCGATTTTTTCTATACGCGCGTATATACACATATACACACGCCCATTTCTATATTTTCTTTTATTTTTTCTCAATAGGTTTTGTCTTGTCCTCTTGTCCCAATGTTGTTATTTTCCTTGATATACCGCCGCCCCTTTACAGGACGGGCGGCAGGACACTTATTCGGACGGCTGCCGCCTGTGCCATGGTGTGTTCAGGACAGCTTCCGCTTGTACCCCCGCTGCCGTCCATAGAGCGGGTACGTTGTCCGCTCCGCTTTCTCCCACCCCTCGATCTTGCGCATGATGGCGGCAATGGCATAGGAATCCGCGGGCTTCATGGAGGAGCCGTCCCTGCCGAAGCACTCGCACCATATCTCCATGTTGCAGGCATACATACGCTGTACCGTGCCGTCTTTCCTGCTGACGCCGAAGTCGGAATCACTGAGGTAGCTCCGCCGTTCGAACAGGGACATCTCCGCCCACTTCTCCGGGAGCAGGGTGTCCAGGTACTCCCGCACCAGCCCCTCGCGCTCATCCGTTTCCAGGGCGTCTGCCTGTTCCGCCACGGCGATCTCCGCATCCTGGCCTTCCAGATAGAGCTTCTCCCCTTTCTGGTACAGCACGAGCGTTTCCGCCCATATCTGCGCCACATCCTCTTTCGTGAGCTGCCACGGCTTCTTCCTGGAGCTGCCGGACACGCGCACCGGCCAGAAGCGGCGGTTGCCCGTGATGTCGCGCAGGAAGCCCGTCTCCGCATTCGTGGTGCCTACAATGATGCACTGCCTCGGATGGCTCTCCACATTGACGCCGTAGGATGCGCGGTACTTGTCGTCCACACGGCTGATAAAGGACTTCACAGTCTCAATGTCCGCCTTCCTCATGCCCGCCAGCTCGCCCAGCTCCAGTATCCAGTACCCCTGCAGCTTCTCCGGGCCGGATTTGTCCTTCATGTCCGTAAGCGTCAGGCTGTCGGAGAACCATTCCCCGGCGAGCTTCGCGTAAAAGGTGGACTTCCCGATGCCCTGCGGGCCGTTCAGGATCGGGACGCTGTCAAACTTCGTCCCAGGGCGGTAAACCCTTGCGATGGCCGCCGCCATTGACTTGCGGCTGACCGCCCTTGTGTAGCTGTTATCCGCGGCGCCGAAATAATCGACCAGCAGCGTATCCACGCGGGGGATGCCGTCCCATTCCGGCAGGCTTTCCAGATAGTCCCGGACGGGGTGGTATGCCCGCTCCGCCGCCACCGCTACCACGGCGTCCTTCGTCTTGGTCGGGGAATAGATGCCGTAGTTCCTGGAGAGATACACCTTGAGTGCCGCCGCATCCGAATCGCTCCAGCCGCCCTTAATCTGCTCCCACGGCAGCCCCTCCCTTGCGTCGATCCCGTCCCGGTGGCAGTTGAAGGCAATGCCCTTAAGCTCCTCATCGTTCCGGATGATCAGGACAATATTATCCAGCGTGTCTTTTATGCCGCCTTTCCGGTCAAGCTCCAGGCTTTTCCTCCAGTCCTCCCCGTCTGCGAATTCCTCTCCGGCCTGCCTGCGCCGCTCCTCCAGGGCCTCTACCTTCACGCTGTCAATCGTCAGCGCAAAATCGCACATTGCCTTGAAGGACGCCTTATCGTCAAGCCCGCCGAATTTGTGGATGCGTACAAGATCAAAGGCATTGCAGAGTTTCAGATAGGCAGGGTCTTTTGCATGGTGGCTGTAGGCGAATTTCCCGCCCTCCTTGATTTCCACGCCCGCCATGCTGCTGGACTCGGTCAGGTGGTAGCGGTCTTCCTTGTCCGTAGGCTCATATACATCCTGCAGGAAAGCGTCCATGGCAAGATTTATAGGGAAGAACACCCGGTTGAACAGTCCCACCACGCCCTCTTTTTCAAGCGGGTCCTGCACCTTCTGTATGCTGATGGAATTTGCCCGGCTCTCCCTTGAGGATGTGGGCAGCCTTGTCGGGTCAAGCCATTCCGGATGCGCCGACAGGACGTCATCCGGGTCAAGCCATGCGCCGCCCGCCTCCTTATAGACGAACTCACCGTTGGAAGGCGTACTCGGCCAGTACATGAGCTGGTTAGGCTGGTAGGAGCATTCGTCAAAATAATCCATGCCAAGCCCCTGCGCAAGATACCTCGCCACCGCCACATATTCTTCTGGGGACACGTCCCTTGCCAGTGGGAACACAAGGCGCACCCTCGGTTCTTCCGCCGTATGGCTGTGGGTGCTGTAAAGCACGGAGGCATACGGCACGGCCTTTTCATAACCCGTCAGGAACTCCGGGTCGATGCGGTCGCCGTCCAGCGCCACCATGGAACGGGACTCCACCGTGTCGATCTTCCGCCTGCCGCCCTTTAACACTCCTGCAACAAAGCCGCCATGGTCTTTTGCCGTATCCTTTTTCGATTTCGGGAAACGGGCGTATTCCTCTGCTGATTCCGATGTGCGGATTGTCACTTTCAAGCGTTCCTTAAGTTCTCCAAACCGTATGGTCTTGTTTGACCACTGCTTTGCGCTGCGGCTGTTCCCATATGCAATACTCAACTCACGCATAGCGCGCCCTCCTTACTTTTGGCGTTTCCCCATGTTCAAACCGCGCCTGCCTTGCAAGGCGGTATGCCCGCTCCGTTGCCCTGCGGTCTATGAAACGCCGGTTGTATTCTTCCGCCTGTCCGAACAGCTCCAGATATCCCTCACGGTTGACGCAGGGGAAAGCCGTGCAGTCCATACCGTCAACCGTGCCGAAATGGAACGCCCGCGCTTCCCACGGAAACGGCCTGCCGCTTTCCGCATCTACCCATGACCGCATCCTGTCCAGCGTTGTCCCTGGCGGAATGTCCCCCAAAACTAAAACAGGCGTATCCGATATGGCAGGCAGCCCATCCGCAAGCCCGGCTTTATAGAATGCCAGTATCTTTTCAGAATCTGCCTGCGTCATCTGCCCCTTCACTTCAACATAAAGGCTGCGTATTTCCGAAAACTCACTGCCGGAGCCATAGCCGCCAAGCTGCACCCTTTTGAGCAGGAAATCCGGCAGGTAATGAATCCCGTTCCCAAGGTCATACCCTTCCGGCTCATATTCCCAATCCACACCGCAGGCATCAAAGAACACCGCCCACCTTGCCTCCAGCCGGGACCGGAATAAATACCCCTTGTATTCTGTCTGTATAGCTTTCATTTCCCCCATCAGCCTCCAACCTCCTCACAGTTTTCTGTGAAATAGCGGATTGGCATACCCCGCTTTTCCGCTTTCTCAATCTCCGCCGCCATCCCCGTGGATATGGTGCCGCCGAACACCCACAACTGCTCACACTTCCCCAAAAGCACCAGCCCTGCGAACATACCGATTGCCCGCTCCGCAGGCTTCCCGTCATCCAAAAACTGCGGAAAGAGCAGGTGCGGGGCGAACGGGATCGCGCCGTTCTTCACCGCAAACCTGCTGTACCTTCTTGCTTTCTGCGTGTTGCTTTCCGTATCCCCGGCAAACGGGGAGCATATATAGACAAGCGGCCGGTATGCCCGCTTCGCCGCCTTTTCCTCCTTCTGGATTCCCGATAACGCCGCATGGCTCGTCGGGTCGCTGTATCCCTCGCTGTTATATCTGCTGATTCCCATCAACCATACCTCCATTCTGCCTGCGCCGGCCTTCCCGGACTGTGTCCGCAGGCTTGTAAAACGGGCAGTCCCTCCCGTTAAAGTCATTGTCCTTTAGGCAGGTGCAGACGCCGCCCCTGTTTGCGAAACAGTCGCCGTGTGTCCTGCATTCCGGCATCACATCAGTCATCTTTTTTCCCTCCTGAAATCAATCTGATATTCCCCGCCATCCTTTTACGGAGGACTTCCGTTTTGTTGAACTGCGCCCTCCAGTGCCTCCGCTTCGGGGTATCCGCAGGAAGCGCCTCCTCTATTTCTTTGTACATTTTGCATAGTGCCGCATACCCGTCTGCCATTTCCCGCAGCTCCGAAAGCAGCTCCGCCCTCGTTTCATCAGAGCAGTATAAATTGATGAGCCTCGCGGCTTTTCTTGCCGCCGGCATCTTGCAGGGGAAGAACGCCTCCACGTTCAGCTCCATATATCCCGTCCCGTATTCAATCCGCAGCCGTTCCATCATGCACCCCCTGCCTAATCCTTCTGGTAAAAATCGCATTCGTAGCCATCCGCCCGGAGCAGCAGCCCTTTCGCCCAGGGCGGCGTCCTTCCCATCTGTTCACATACGGCAGGAAGGGACATACTCCTGTCCGCTTCAATTATGATCTCATCATGCACCGTAGCCACGATTGCACAGTTCCGTAAAGTCCGCATGGCATAGCAGAGAATATCCCGGCTGACCGCCTGCACAATGTTCTCCACAAACTTGGGGCCATAGCTTTCCAGCCGCTCCCATTTCTTCGTGCCGCCCACTCCCATGTAAGTGACGGACTCCCCGCCAAACCGGTTCTTGCCAATCCTCGGCTTCACATACGCAAGCCGCCGTCCGGAAAAAAGCGTGATGAACAGCATCCCGCTCTGGTAATCAAAGCGGATGCCGTGTGTCTCCGTTGGCACTCTCTTTTTGATGCATTCCTTCACGGCACGGTCTACTGCCCACCAGAATTCCGTAATGCTTGGGTTGGAATCCCGCCATGCCGACACAAGCGGCTGCAGCTCTTCCTCCGCAAGCCCCATCTCCAATGCGCCCATGGATTTCAATGCCCCGACTGATCCGCCATAGCCGAGGGCCAGTTCCGCTATCTTTCCTTTCTGCCGCAGATGCCCGTTTACGCCATGTTTCTCAACAGGCACATGGAACATCTGGCTTGCCGAGGCACAGTAAATGTCACCGCCTCCCTCGAACACCCTAAGACGCCACCGCTCCCCGGCAATCCAGGCAATCACCCTCGCCTCGATAGCGGAAAAGTCCGCCACAATGAACTTCCTTCCGTCCTGCGGCACGAAAGCCGTGCGGATGAGCTGCGATAGCGTATCCGGGATATCCTCATAGAGTATGGCAAGGGCATCGAAATCCCCGGCTTTCACAAGTTCCCGTGCCTGCGCCAAGTCCGGGATATGGTTCTGGGGCAGATTCTGCAACTGTATAATGCGGCCGCTATACCGGCCGGTTCTATTGGCTCCGTAAAACTGGAACATCCCGTGCGCACGGCTGTCCGCGCACACCGCATTCTCCATTGCCTGGTATTTCTTCACGGAGGACTTGGCAAGCTGCTGCCGCAGGGCAAGCGCCTCCCCCAAAGGCTCCGGCGCAGTCTTTAACAGTTCCGCCACCGCCTTTTTATCAAGGGAATCCGTCTCCATCCCGTTCTCCGAAAGCCACTGCTTCATCTGCTGCACGGAATTTGGGTTCTCCAGTTCCGTCAGTTCCTGCATGGCGGTTGACAGTTCCGACTTGGAGCGTCCGTCCATGGCGATTGCCCGTGCGACCATCTCCATATCCACCCCGATGCCCCGGTCGTTGATCTCCTGGTCCTGCCAGTATTCCTCCCACACAAAATCCAGAACCGGGAACTTGGCAAGCCTCTGCTGTATCTGCATCTCCGCCTCCACATCACGAAAGTTGTATTCCTTAAACCGCTCCCATTTCTCCCTGTCATGTTCCGGCAGATTCCGCGTCCTGCCGCCATTCGTCTTGGTCGGCTTGCACGGGACGCAGAAATACCGGATCAGGTCCTTTCCCTCTGACAGCTTCTGCTTTTCCAGCCCAAGCACTGCGCCCACATTTTCCAAAGACAGCGGGAGGCCAAGCGTGGCCGACCAGACCATGGAGCATTTCCAGGACTCCGGCTCCAGCCATTCCCCAAGGTAATTTGATAAGCACACCCTCTCGAACATGGCATTGAACGCCCATTTGATGACAGACTCATCTGAGAGTGCAGCCAGGATATCCGCAGGGATTTCCTCCCCGCAGGCAACATCGACCACCTCCACTTCACCGCCGTCCACGCTGAACCCAAATAACAGAATCTCAAAATTCGGCGAGGAAGAATATTTGTAAACGCCGCATTTGGATAAATCCACATCGCTGTACGTTTCAATGTCAATTTCTATAGAATTCAATTCCACCAGCTCCTTTCACCGCCTTAAGGGCGGCAGGGAAAAGACAGACGCCCTCTCCCCGCCACCCGGCAGCTGAGTTTCTGTTTCTCTGGTTATGACAGGAAATCTTCCTCGTCCGCATCCGCAAAGTCATCCTCCGCACGGGACTTCCCGCCCAAAGGCTCCCCGTCACGGATCTTCTGTAAATTGTTCAGCCCGCAGGCGATACCCTTATTCCCGTTGGAATTGAACGCATAGAAATTGATGCTCGCCCTGCCGTATACACCGCTGTACACCTCGGACGTATCAATAATCGGCTGGCGGTCCGCATCCACGATGCCGGGAGCCGTGGTGCTGTTGGCATTGACGAAATAAGAATCCGCATAAGCCTCATCATCCGGGCGCTCCGTATCCCCGTCACGCAGCGGGGTCTTCAGCACGGAAAGCGCAGGGACGCTCCTGCCATTCCCCTTCAGCTTCGCCTCGCCCTCATGGTAGGCCGCTTCAATCGCAGCCTCGATTTTTGCAATGGTCTTTTTGTCAGATTTCGGGATGATGAGCGATACAGAGTATTTTGGCTCACCTCCGTTAATTGCCTTTGGGGTCCACACATTTGCATAGCTCCACCGGGTGTTCGGTTCCGTGATCACTTTCGTTGGATTATTGGCTGTGTTTGACATATGATTTTCCTCCTGACTAATCTTCCTTGAAATCTTCCTGCGCCGTGTTCATCTCCGACCTCTTGTCGCTCTCCGGGACTAACGCAGGCTTGCCCTGCGGCTTCTCCACAAGGCCCTTCAAAATCTCTGCAAACTTCTTCTTTCCGAGCAGCTTCTCCATGGCTGTAATTCCAAGGAGCTTCGGCTCATACGGGTCAAAGCCCGCCTTCTTCACGGTATCCGCCACGGCATCCTCATCCGTATATTTCCGGTTGGACCTTCCGGCCACAACCTTGAACCCGGCATACTTCACGCCGCTTAACGCCTGCTGCAATGCAAACTCTTTCACATCCGCCGCCCATGCCGCCAGCTCATCCGCTTTCACGAGGATCGCCGCAATCTCGTCATCCTCCAGCGTGGCGGGCATCTCAAAATCATATTTGGCAAGTTCCAGGTTGTACTCCGCCCGTTTCCTGCAGACCGCCTTCGCCTTGCAGAACCGGCAGTGTTCCCCCGCACAGAACTCGCCCTCCCCGGCATAGGCCAGCTTCGCCTTCTCAGCAAGCTCTCCCTCCGCCCATTTAAGAAGGTCATCCTTCGCCATGGCATACACGCTGACATTCTCCCGGCGCGGCTGGTAGATCGCCATGCGGACGGCATCAATGTCATAAATGCCGTCAAACAGCTCCAGCGCGCCCAGGGCATACAGCATCATCTGCGGGTTCCCCTCGGCGGAAACCTCCACGCCCTTGCCGTGCTTGTAGTCGATGATATACAGCGTCCCGTCTGCGATGATCACGCAGTCCCCCGTGCCGAAGCCCTCTTCCACATACCGGGAGAAATCCAGCCGCTGCTCAATCAGCACGACAGGGTCTTTACAGAACTTCCTGGCCTCCTCAACAAGCGAGAGGACATACTCCGCATACCCACAGGCGCATTCCTCCATCTCCTCATCGTAGAAGGAAAGCCCCTCCGTCGGGTCTTCGGTTTCCATGCCGAGGGACAGCTTCAGCTTGTGTTCGCACAGGCTGTGGGCGTCGGTGCCCTGCTGCGCGTATTCGCTGCCCGTATCCTCGTAATTCTCGCAGAGCCTTGCTGACGGCGGGCAGGCAAGCCACCGGTGGCTGGAGGATGCGGAAAGTAAAGCGTGTCTCCCCATCACAGCACCTCCGCTTCCGCAAGCAGCGCCGCATACTCCGCCGGGTCGATCTCCGACAGCTTATCTGCGCCATGCTTATTCAGCAGTTCCCGCACTTCCTCCGTGTGTCCTGCGCGGGACTTCTCCGCCAGCACCGCGCGGACTTCCTCCAGCGTCAGCGGCTTCTCCTCCGGCTCCTGCTTTGCCACAGGCTTTTCCTCTTTCTTTGCCGCCTTCCCGGCCTTTCCCGCTTTTTCCGGCTCCTTTGTATCTGTCCTCCCTGCTTCCGCGGCACCGTTGTCCGCCACTGCATCCGCAACAGCCTGTAAGCTGTCGGCAAGGGAACGCAGGTCCCCTATGACGTCAAGCAGTAACTTCACTTTTCCCATGTACGTTTCCTCCTTCCATGACTTCACTCACTGCCAGCTCCCGGACGGAATCGCCCGGAACGATGATTGTCACCCTCCGCTTCTCCCCAAGGAGGAAGCGCAGGAAACGCTCCCTCACGGAGATATGGCGGCAGCTCACGATCCCGCCGGATGCCGGCTCCTTTGAAACACTGATCCTCAATGTGTGTTCCATGCCCATGACCTCCATTTCCGAAGGGCGGCTGTTTTCATGCCCTTCACTATACGGAGATTTTGAGGGGTGTTCGGCGGGGTGTTTTTAGAAAAACTTTTTAAATTTTTTCCGGGCCGCAGATATCGTTTCTGAGACCACGCTGTGATGCACGCCTTCCTTACGCGCAATCTCGTTGACGGACATACCGCCCGCCAGCATCAGAATCCGCCTGCGCTGCACTTCCGACAGCCCGTCCAATGCCTGGGCGATATGCTCCGTTTCCATTTCACGCTCCATCTTCGTTTCCGGTGTTTCCCTGTCAGCATATTCCTCTCCCACAAACTGCGCTGCATCCAGCGAATAACAGTGGTAACGTTCCCTGCGGGAAAGGTTGTCCTCCAGCCGCCTGTCTTCAATGATGACGGCACCGATGGATTCCTCCACCTCAACCTCTGATACAGTCCCATCCGCAAATTCATATTTAATTTTCATTCAGATTCCCTCCAGTTCTTGAAATTTGGTTAAACAATTTTCAAGACCAGAGGGGGCGCACGGCCCCTGAACGGCGGCTGATGCCTACAGCCGAAAGCGCAAAAAAAGCGCACCCGAAGAATTCCAGGTGCGCCTGTCATAAAAACATTGTATCCTTTTGTAATCTGTTGGGAAAAGAGATAGAAATGTGTCGAATAAAAAAATTCCGCAGTCCCCCTTGAGGCTGCTGTATATACAGAAAAAATATGATATTCGGCCATGGGTGCAGGGAGCCAGCTCCCTGCTCGTGCCATGCCCGCTTCCTCCGAGGCACTATCTTTCCACGCCTCATAGGACTCTTCTGTAACACTCATTGTGAATTCTTCGTTTCCTGACTTGATCCTGATGATTTTTTCAGACATAAAAGCGTTCCTTTCTTTACGCCTTCGTAAAGCCAGAACGCTTCTATTTTTGATATGAAATTGATTTAAAACGGAAAAATGGCCGGAGTAAGCTAAGGCTCATTGTCTCTAGCTTCACTCCGGCCATTCGTGACTCGATGTCCCCTGGTCCCACTCGCTCGGTAGTAAGTCTTATTTAGCTGTCTCCGTGACCTGTAGTAGCCATTCCAATTTGACTATCCTCCCGCATTCGGGGCACCTCACCTTTAAGACTACGCGCCCTCCTGCGGTGGCAATTAAATCGCAGATCCGTCCTTTGCAAGCGGGACATTTGACCATACACATACCGTATACCTCCCACAGCCTGTTTTGGATGACAATGCCATGCTATGCATCCTGCATAAAATATCCCATCGGTGGAAATTTCCATAAATTTCCATTGCCTGTTACCAGTATGGCCCGGAATGCCGCCCCTTAATCACGGAATGCATAAAAAAAACAGCAGAATCATCTCCGCCGTTTTTTCTTCTCATATATACCAGCTTCTATCCCTTCCGGCCCGAAGTGCAGCCTTACCAGTTTTCCGCAGTGCTGGCATTTGATCTCAAGGACCGTCCACTCCGTCTCTGTTCCCTCATCGTCCAAAATGCGCCGCCTGCATTTGGGGTTGGGGCATCTGATTATTTCCATCTGCCACCGCCTCCTTTACTCCACTCCGGCCAGTAACCATCCTTATTTTCCGCCTCCCCTCACTGATATGGAACAAGGGAACCTGCCTGTCCCTGCCAGTTCCCTTTTATCCTTTGTGTACTATATCCGCCTATGCCCTCGCGTCAAAACCGCCCTGCACTTCCATTCCGTTTATCTCCTGCCTTGCCGCATGGTACGCATCATAGTAGGCTGCCTTCAAAGCCCCGTGTACCTGCGTCTCCGCCTTCGACTCCTTCTCATGCCAGCCCACGCCCGCCGTGTAGGTCAGTATCTCGTCTCCATTCCCGTCATACACATGGACTCCCCCGGACTGGAACTTAGCCTCATACGGCTCCCCGAACAGGAGGCGCAGGCGTCTCTCATCCGCCTCCCGTATCGTTTTCATGTCAGCCATATCCTGATTGAGTTTCCCCATCAGCGCAGACCTGTCCGGCGCGACTTTGGCGACCTCGCTTTTCCGCAGAGCAAGAAACTTATTCCCCATATAGACGTTCTGTGCCGCATCCTGTTATCTTCTCCCGGAGGGAATCAGACAGCTTCCATTCCTTCTTGGATGATACCTTTCCCTGCCGCAGTGCTATTCGCCTGATGGCTTTTTGTTATTTCTGTAATACCCACTGCAAACTCCTTCCCTGCCGGAACGTCTGGCATCTACGAACACAATGCCGCTAAAAGTGACTTATACCTTTCCGTCTCATTTTTTATATCTTCGGCAGTGACTCCGTAATACAGATATATTTCCCTGAACAGCTTCTTCATCTCCTTCATGGTTTTCTTTTCCCCGCTGAATGAGCCCTCTATCACCTGCCAGACAGTTTCCACCCCTATCTGCATTATGCAGTTCCCAGGACACTTAATTTCATATATGTGAAAATCTAATGGTAAGATGTCGTCTGCAATTTCCGCTGCTATTTTCTCCCGCTTCTGAATCTGTTCAAAGAATGTCTTTAGAGCCTCCACATCGTCCCTTTCGGGCGGCTCCAAATCCATCAATTCACCAAGTAAATCCGGGCGGTGACGCATTACAAGGGATGCCTTTAAGCACTTTCTCTGTTCCTGATAATTAAAAGAATGCTGCGAAACCTCCTCAGCGCCGTATTCCCTTTTCATCAGTTCCACGACTTCCTCCAGCGTATGGGGATTCGCGGTTATCCGCTTTTTTACTCTGTTGCTTTTTAATTTGCGGAAATAATTTTGTATGCGTGTTGTCAGCTTCACCTTATCGCTTTTTCCGGCGATAAAAATACTTGTAGGTCCATCTGCACCACCTATAATGGATATACTGCCTTCGCCCTTTCCCATATCTACATCTCCCATTCAAAAAATAAATCCTGCTCCCGATTCCCCAATCTGCCAGAACGCCAGGGATGCCTGCCTTTGCTCTTGCCAGTCTGTGGCTTATTGGGGATATGTTGCTGACGGAAATATATTCTCCTTCAATAATCATCTAATCTGAATGCTTCTTTTGGCATATACTTTATCAAATCGTGGATTTGATACCTTTCCTTTATCTCTTCTGAAGGATTTGGGTAAAATGTCCGGGAAGCATATTTAAAAACTTCATTCCCCCACAAATTTACTGTAGACAGCAGATAACCATAATAATCTTTATCATAATGGATATGCCATGATAGTTCCTTTATCAGCCGCAGGCTCATGGCTGTTTTTACGCTGACTGCAGATCCACTTAATATGGCATCATATTCCGCGTCCAAAATCAGGCTTGCTATTTCAGGAGGTTGGCCATCAATAATCAAGCCAACCGCAATGTCCATAAAAGATTTCAAAGGTTCTTCAAAATTATTTTCTAATGGCAGTTTCTCAATACCACTATTCTGCAAGTGTAAAACCATCCTCATAAAATAACTGAATATCCTGTCTAAAACCTCGTTGCTGTATCTGCTTTTGATACTTGCTTCCATAATCCCTCCCGTTATATAGCCCCTCTCCCGTTCAGAGCCTCCCCTGCACCCTCGCAGTCCGCAGAGGCAGAGTTTTATGCGCCTCTGCGGAATAGGGCGTAAAGGTTATATCTGTATACCCAATTATACCTTTTTACTAATGCCAAACATACTATTCAGCATGGATAGCACTTTCTCCATACCGCTTTCCTTAGAGCCAGAAGTCTTGTAAGCATCCCTCCATTCCTGCGCCAGCCTTTTCATTTTCTGCCCGGTTGTTTCCGGGACGTTTTCATCCGTCCCCTGCGGCTTTTTAGAGGCATTCGTGGAAAGCCCTTTCCCTCCTTCAGTTCTGAGCCGCTTAAACTCGCCCTCAATCATTTCCTTGGCATCCGCTCTGTCCGCCATCTTCTGGAATGCCCGGTCAAGCCTGCTTAATTCTTCCTCCATTGTCATTTTGCGGAAACCCGTCTCTGAATTTTCATCCTCCACATAACGCTCCCTTGTGCCGTCCTGATAGCCCTGCACAATCTCATCATAAAGGTTCGCATAAGCCCTGACGGAATCCTCCATCTCGTCTGCAATGCCGTATGCGCTTCCTGTCCTCTGCCCTTTCAGCTTTTTCAGCTCCCCTGCCAGTTCGCCGCCATAGGCGTTTGCAGACAGTGCGTTTGTGGCCTGTTTTGCCTGCCTTATAACACTCTCCTTGTTCCCTTTTGCAACAACCCTGCCCGATATCCCTTTTTCACGGATCTGTTTCCGATAGTTCTCAATTCCCTCCTGCGAAATGGAAACCTTCACCGCATTGTCCGCCTTCGGCTGCGGTGCATCTTTTTCCTTTTCCTGTGCGCTAACCACCCTGCCATTCTGATACCAGCCGCTTGCCGCACTGGTCTGGCCCACATTTCCTTCAATATTTACTGACATACCAAATCCTCCATTTCCAAATTTACGCCCTGAAATCCACTCCGCCGAGCGTTCCGTCAAGCTGGTTTAAAATGCTCGTGTCAAAAGCGTCCCCCGGCTTCCATCCCGGATTGTTTTCCCTTACTAATTTTTCCATTCTTGTAGCATAATCCCCTGCCATTTTAATCAATGTCCATGAAGCGGATGCGCACTCTTTGGCAGAAATTGTACTCAAATACTTATTAACTACATCATGCCTTTTGCTTCCCTCTGGTATTCCTTTTCCATTGGTGCTAATGAAATCCTGCTTCACTACTTCTGCCAAATCTGCTTTTACCTGTTCCGACACAGGCACGATTTTTTTGTAATCACTTCTTCCTTTAAGGCATCTTTCAGCGTGTTCTTTGGAAAAGCATGGAACACCATCCTCGTTATAATGCAAATAGCTGTGCTTATACTTCACCCCTCCACTGACATTCGCACCCGCCTGATTGGAAACGCCAGATTTATTTCCATTCTTCTGCGAAAACAGTTTATTCAAAAGGGAATACTGCGAAAACCCTCTCATATTGTTACTGCTGATATTCATATCCTCGCCTCCTAGTATAATAATGGTGTAGTCAATCAAGACTACTTGTTTAATAAGTTTCTTTAAATCAGATAACAGAAGAAGGTGTTCTTCCTTCATCAGATGTTATCCAAAAATAATTATCATGTCTGACGGTTCCTGATAGACACCAGATGAAACATAAGGTATTATCCCTTAGGATAGGATAAAGAATGTTCACCTCCTTGGGAAGCTGATTTTCATCAGCCTATACCTACAAGTGAGTCAATTAGTCCATTCGACAGGGTTTTATGTTTTAGCTGGTTGGGAACCGGAAGGCGATACCCGTATAACACGCTAGGTTGTGTACCTGCCAGATTGGAAATGGATTCCTATCAGAAAGGAGCTTTCACCCATGCCAAACAAAGTTATTTTTAATCCTGAGGATCTATTCATCTCTGTTGGTATTGATGTCGGTGCTGACTTCTCATGGATGTCTATCGCACTTCCAAACCAACAGTTTGTAGGAAAACCTTATAAAATCCTACACAACAAAATGAGTTCCCTTACAACCGCTGTTTCTAAAATAAAAGAAGCAGAAGAGCTGTATTCTTTGGAAAGTCGCATTTTCCTGGAATCCACGGGAATTTATCATTACCCACTCTTCTGCTATCTTCGTGATAAGGGTTTTAACTGCTCAGTTATCAATCCTATCATCACTAAGAATAGCACAAATATCAACATACGAAAAGTACATAATGACCGTTTTGATTCTAAAAAAGCGGCTTTGGTTGGTTTGAAACCTGATTTAAAGGTTTCTCTCATGCCTTCTGACCTTGCTTTGAACTGTCGTAATCTATGTCGTGAATACTATGACTTAATGGATAACCGCAGCGCTTACGTGAACAAACTCCAAGGTGAACTTCGCATGGCATTTCCACAATATCTTGGTATTTTCTCCAAGGTTACAATTAATACATCCCTTACCTTATTGGAAACTTATTCCTCTCCATCTGCTTTTATTGAAGCAGACAAACAAGAGATTATTGGTATCATCAAGTCAACTGCCCGTTTTGGGCTTACATATGCCCAGAACAAGTATAATGCCATTATCCAGGCTGCTCATGAAGCAAATGAGTTCGGTTACATCATTGACAGCAACATCAAGCGGATTCGGCTCTATATCAGCTTCATCCGCAAATATGATGAAGAAATCGGCAGCATTCTAGAAGCAATGCACGAACTCGTAAATGCTAATGAAGATACCGATTTTGTGAAACAGATTCACTTGATCGAAACATTCAAAGGTGCCGGTTTCTTATCTGCCATATCCCTCATGGGGGAGATTGGTGATTTTTCTGCATTTTCAAAACCAAAACAACTTTTTGCTTACTTTGGTCTTGATCCGTCAGTAAAACAATCCGGCAAATTTGAAGGTACCAAAATCCAAATGTCCAAAAGAGGCTCTGCCATAGCCAGACGGGTTGTTCATACACTAACTTTACAAAGCATCAGTGTATCCCGTACAGGTGAAGCTAAAAATCCAGTACTCCGGGATTACTATCTCAAAAAATGTGGAGCAAAACCCAAGCTTGTGGCAATGGGTGCTGTTTCACACAAGGTATGCAACATAATATTTGCAATGCTCAGAGATAACAAGCCTTTTGAAATCATTACTCCGCAGGAACATATCAAACAATACAATGCTGCTAAATGCGACATAGCTGCATAAAACACTGCAAATCCAACGAATCAATATCTTTTTGAAAAATGATATTTTCACCAAGGGGAAAGTCTGCCCTTTTTTAGAAGAAAAATATTTTTCATTTACCTATTGACATTTATTAGCTGGACTCTTATATCTTCAAATCCAGATTTGCACCAACCTGCGGCTGATCTTTCACTACGGTTTTGCCCGCATCCTCTTCCTGGGCGGCTTCGATAATCGTCCGGATATCTGTGTCATTCAGATAAATTGTCCCGTCTTTGGAATCATCCATTTTTTCATGTAAAAGCTGCTCTGCTTTGTTCGGAGTTACCGTTCCATCCTCTGCATTCTCCGCTTTCTTTTCTTCTAATGTTTCCTCTAATTTTACTTTCTTTTCTGCTGCCTTTTCTTTCGTTTTTTCAATAAATTTTTCAGAATTTTTCCGTCTTTCTTCCCGGAGCTTGTCGCTCATATTCAGCATAAAGTCATTTCTGACAAGGGCAATCTGGCGGTATTTTCCGTTTTCATCTATATAATCATGCTTAAATACCACATTCCATCCACTGGCATTCATTACGCTGTCCAGCATATTCACCGCCGATTCAACACCTTTAATCAATTCTTTCATTTCTTTTTCCTTCTCCGGATCATTCTGCATCTTTTCCAAAAGCTGCGGATTGATCGTCAATGTTTTACCGCTTTTAGCTGTTGAAAAAGAATTCCCAACCTTAAGTTCCACACTTGGAACAAGTTTTGCCAGTTCATTCACATAATCCGATGTGCTTCTTGACTTGCTGCTCCCTGCTGTTTCTGATGTGCTTTCAGTTTCCTTCTTTTTCGTGCTGCCTGCCGCATTGCTCTGTGCCGCATAGCTGCTGTAATTGTTTGTAATCTCCATTGCCATAATTTTTCCTCCTTGATAATAAATTTAGTTGAAATCCATTTCTTTTACACGAAATGCTTATAACATTTTAAGTAACCAAAAATACCAGTCGTCCGTGATGCTTTCATAAGGAATCCGCACTACCTCATCCTCTGAATTGTTTTCGTAAATACAACTTTGTGCTATGCCAGTTAAACCTGGCAGCTTGTAAAACCCGCCGAAAACAATCCATATTTCCCCTTCTGCATTGTTTTCTTCTAAAAAATCCTCAAAGGCTTGCCTCTTAACATAAACGTATCTGTCATCATATGAAATCATCTGGCTTAATTCTTCGGTATCGTAGGAAATAATTGGGGATTTCCCGTCATAATTTCCAACCATAATTTCTCTGCTTTCATTGCATCGTGCATAGGAATGTGTATGTACCGCCAGTAAAATGGCCGCAATCATCAGAAAAGCTACGGCTGCCATGCCCACACACATCCTTTTTTTGTATGGGCGGAAACTGGCAATTTCACCCATCCGCCTTTTCATGTCTGTAAATTCCCTTTCCCCAGCATAGGTAACGGCGGAAGGCGTATCATCTGAGCCAGAGCGCAGCAGTTTCAGGGTTTTCAGCAGTGCCAGACCATATTCGTGCGCCGTTCTCCCGCTGCTTTGTATGCACACCCTGTCGCAGACATCCTCCATATCCGCACGGAACTGTTTCTGGAAGATCGTCAGGAATGGGTTCACCCACAAAAGGCAGCGCAGGATATCCCATGCAAGACCGAACCATAAATGCCCTAACCGAATATGCGTCTGTTCATGCTGTACAACAGTCCTTAATTCATCCCTGCCGTGGCTCCCCAGCATTACTTTAGGAATGACAATCTTTGGTTTCAGCAGCCCGACCGTGAACGGCGTGACATTCATGTCTGTAACTCTGATCTGGATATTATCCAGGGAAGACTTTTCCATCCCTGCTACAGATTTCCGAAGGCGAAGCCGTTTTCCGAATATGAAGATGGCAGCTATAAAAATGCCTGCCATATAAATACGGTCAGCCCAAATCCATGACATGGTTGCTGTTGTCAGCCGCCACGTTATGTTCAACACAGCCTTATTTTCATAATACAGCTTCAGCTTTCCAAGGAACGGGATGAGCAGGAATGATGACCATAACAGTCCCCTTAAGAAAGTCCATCCTGAAAAAAACATCTTCCGAAGCAGCATCACAAGCCCGGCAAATATAAAGGAAAAAGCTACGCATCGCACAAGCTGAGTGGTGAAATACACTGTGCAAAAATCCATAAGACTGCCGATCTGTGACCAGTCAGGCATGGGATCCACCCTCGTCCGGGGACTTTGTACCACGGTCTTTGCTTTTCTCCAGAATCTCTTCCAGTTCCTTTATCTGTTCATCCGTCAGAGCGAAACTCTGCAACAATGCCGCCATCGCATTTGTCCCACTGCCGGAAAAATAGCTGTCCACAAACTTCCTGCTTTTCTCCTTCACGCATTCCTCCCTTGACCTCTGCACATAATAGTGGTAAACCCTTGAATCACGCTCATCTACCGTGTAGGCGAGGACATCCTTCTGGTTCAGGCGATTCATCAGCACCCGCACCATCCTCATCGACATATCCACATTCCCCTGCATCCTCTTGTAAACCTCAGAGGATGTCAAAGGTTCCCCGCACGTCCACAGGACTTCCATGATCTGCCATTCACTCGGTGTAATCTCTTCCTTTGCCATACCGCTTCCTTCCTTTCGTTTTATTTCGTCACTTTATATATCGGTCAATTACTGTTAATTATTAAGAGCTGTTGACGTTTTTACAAAGAAGGCGCCACCACCCGAATATGGCATATCGCCATCCGTCCGATATAGTGGCGGATGCCCCACAAGGCGTCACAAACGCAAACCGCGGTGTAAGCATATTACCTCTGACTTCCCCACTATCCAAGCAATTCCCCTTATCAGGCCGCCCGGCCGGCCAGCGGAAACGGCAGACCGCCGCATACGGAAAAAGGGCCTGTGAGCCCTTTTCCTCTTTGTCTTTCGTATGCCCTGCTATTTTTATAGATGCCGCAGGTTCTCACGGTATCTGCGCAGCTCCTTCTCATCCACGGAGCCAATGACCTCATCCAGCCACTTTATCATTTTTTTCCTGTCCTTCGGCAGGCGGCCTTCCACATTGACGCAGTTCGATGCGCCCATCGTGGCAAAATAGGTGTCAATGCTCAGTTTTTCAATCAGCATCCTCAGTTCATACAGCTTTTCTATCTCCGTTTCCTCCGTCCAGTTCCCATCCTGAATCTCTTGGTACAGCTCCGAGGATGGGTAGACCGTCAGCATGGATGAAACGATGATCTTCGGATGGAGCTGGTTGAACACCTCCGCCGTATTCCTCACCCCTTCCTCCATATGCCCGGAGCCGTATATCCCGGCAAGGTAGAAGAAGTTATAATCCATCCCAGCTTCATCCAGCCTTCTGCATTCTTCTATGATTTCCTTCGTGCCGAACCCTTTATGCATGAAGGACAGGGATTCCTCGTCACCAGCCTCCACGCCTATGGTAAGGCTGTTGTACCCCATCTCCCGGAGTTCTCTCAACTGCTCCGCGGTCTTCGGTGTGATATCTGTGATGCGGGCAAAACAGCCGATAGACTGCACTTTCGGGTAATATTTCCTTACCAGTCCTGCCAGCGTTTTCAGCTTGTCAAAACTTAAGACGAAGGGGTTTGCCCCGGTAAAGAATACCCTCTTTGCGTTCCTGTAATAACGGCTCATTTCCTTCAGGTCCGCTTCCACCTCTGATAAAGGCGACATACGGAATTTAAACGGCACGTCCTCATAAAGCGTGCAGAATTTACATTTGTGGTGTGTGCAGCCTGCCGTTACCTGAATCAGCGCGCTGCATGCCTCATAGGGCGGCCTCCATATCGTTCCTGTGTAATGCATAAGTCATTTCTCCTTCCTGTCCGTAAAATCTCTAACTGACGATACCCCTGATCTCCTGCAGATCCTTGATACCGTTTTCATCCATATACTTTTCCAGCTCCTCGATAATCTCCGGCATAGCATAAGGGTTCCTGAAATTTGCCGTCCCGACTGCCACCGCCGTAGCTCCGGCCATGATGAATTCCAGGGCATCCTCCGCCGACTGAATCCCTCCCATCCCTATAACCGGGATGCTCACTGCCCTGCAGGTCTGCCATACCATCCGCAGCGCAATCGGTTTTATTGCGGGTCCGGACAGCCCGCCCGTCTTATTCGCCACGCTGAATGCCCTTTTCTTTATGTCAATCCTCATGCCCGTGATGGTATTGATCAGCGAGAGCGCATCCGCTCCCCCTGCCTCTGCCGCTTTTGCAATCTCCGTTATGTCCGTGACATTCGGTGTCAGCTTCATGGAAACGGGCTGCGCCGCTTTCTTTTTTATCTCCTTCGTGATGTACTCTACCATGCCCGGCTCCTGCCCGAAGGCTATCCCGCCATGCTCCACGTTCGGGCAGGAAATGTTGATCTCCAGCATATCTATTTCCTGCCCGGCCAGCCGTTCCACAACTTCCAGATAATCCGCTACGGTACTGCCGCAGACATTGACAATGACTTTCGTGTCAAACTTTCTGAGGAAAGGAAGGTCCCTCTCGATAAGGACGTCAATCCCCGGATTCTGCAGCCCCACCGCATTTATCATGCCGCTGGCAGTTTCCATGATCCTTGGTGTGGAGTTCCCCTCCCACGGGACAAGGGACACGCCTTTTGTGACCACTGCGCCTAACCGGTTCAAGTCCACAAACCCGCTGTATTCCTGTCCGGAGCCGAATGTCCCGGACGCAGGCATCACCGGGTTCTTTAACGTGATGCCTGCTATATCCACTGATGTGCTTATCCCGTCCGCCTCCTTTCTTGAATCACATTATAGCAACTGGCAGAAAAAAGAAAAGTACTGTCTTTTTTCGTTTATAGTGCGAAAAATGATACCGGTATCAAAAATCATAGTACCTTGCACTTATAGATAAAATATCGTATAATGCTGCCAAAAGGAGGGAACCACATGAGCAACATGAAAGCGCCACTGCCCCAATGCGCGGCTATGGTCAGAGTACAGAACATCCTGAGCGGGAAATGGAAGATAACGATATTATGGTACATCGCGGAATATGAAGTGCAGAGGTTCGGGGAACTGAGGCGGAGGCTTGGGGACATCACGCAGTCCACCCTTACCAAGCAGCTCCGCGAACTGGAACAGGACGGCTTTATTTCCCGCTATATCTATCAGGAAGTGCCGCCAAAGGTGGAGTATTCCCTGACTGATCTTGGAAAAAGTTTCATCCCCATATTGAAGGATATGAAAAGCTGGAGTGATACACATCTGATGTAAACTGAACCGCAAAAAGAGCCTGCGCTGCAATGCCATGCCAGCACAGGCTTTCATTCTGCCTTTAGATAATAGACAGGCGGCTTCCGGTTTAAGACCCGTTCTCATCTTCTTCTATCCAGACTATACTGTCGGTTTTGGAATCTCACCCTGCCCTGCAGATGCCAGTATTAAGTTGTAAAAAACTGTCTATACCGTTTCGTAAGAAACCAGTTCTTCCACCGGGATTCTGGTCTGTGAGTGGCGCTCCGGGTCTGCCGCTTCCTCGTCCGAATACCCGACTGCAAGGATATTGACCGGCTCCAGATTTTCAGGAAGTCCAAACTCCCTGCTGATAACATCCGGCTTGAAATAGCAAATCCACACGGAGCCGAGCCCTAATTCCGTTGCCTGCAGCATCATGTGGTCTGTCAGTATGGAGGCGTCTATATCGGCGGTCTGCTTCTTATCAAACGGGCGCACCCATGCCTTTCCGTGGTCGGCGCAGACGATGACCGCCAGCGGCGCTCCGTAAAGGTTCGCCCCTTTCCCGATCTTCGCAAGTCCCTCACTGCTCTGCACAACAATCAGCCGGACGGGCTGGAGGTTGGCCGCAGTCGGCGCAACGTGGGCGGCCTCCAGTATCTTTTTCAGCTTTTCCTCCTCCACCTTTCTGTCCTTATAGCCCCGGACGGAAGAACGCTTCTTTGCAATTTCGATAAAATCCATAGTGGCAAATCCTCTCTTTCTATTGTATACTGAACGTGTTGGTCAACCGTTGACCTAAATTTTAGCAGGATACAGAAATTCTGCAAGAATGCACTTTTTGGGTAGATACTTCCCAAAAGGGTAGCTATAAAAAGGAGAGGATACAGATAATGGAATATTCAAAAGACCAGTTTAACTGCCCGGTGGAGGCCACGCTGTTTTTGATCGGCGGGAAATACAAGCCCCTCATCCTCTGGTACCTGATAGAAAAACCGCTCCACTACATGGAGCTGCAGCGCATGATCCCGAAAGCGACACCCAAAATGCTGTCGCAGCAGTTACATGATTTGGAAGAATGCAGGATGCTACACCGGGAAGTCATCCCGGACAAGCCGCCTCGGACACTGTACTCCCTCACCCCATTTGGCAGGAGCATTATCCCGGTGCTGGATGCCATGTGCGATTGGGGCGCGGGCTTTTTGGACGGGCTGGACATCCAGCCGCCATGCTGCACAAAAAAATCAGCCGGAGAACCTTGACTGGCTTTCCTGCATCCCACTCTTTTAAACAGCGCCAACAAATATGTTATTTAGTAGCTTTCTATTGTACGGAACAGCTCAGTCATCCTATCTTGTCATGTTCATAAATGGCATCTGCCATATCAGGAAACTGAAAAAGAGACATCAACAGCCCTTTTGCAATACCCTGCAAGACAACACCTAAGCCGATGTGTTAAAACGGAAAACCGCCGCATATGGAGTGAACCATAGCGGCGGTTACTTTTACATGGTTGCTTCATTACAAGCTATCCCGTCCCGGCATTTTTACTTCACAATATACGTCACAGGCGCAGAGGTATCTATGCCTTTATACATTTCCTCAAATCCCGCATAGCGATCCAAGCCTTTCTCCACATTTGCCTCCAATGCCCGGAAGTGTTCATCACGCTCTTCTTCTGTGTTAAAGTAGATAATATTGTCTCCAGACAGGTCATCTGCCAAAGCACTGGTTTTTTCTACAGGTGCGCCATAAATATCATCTGACTGCACCGGGACAGCCGTTTTCATATCTTCTGTGTCAGCACCCGCAGTTCTTCCACCGTCCTTGAAAAAAATCCCAAAACTGTCGTCAACCTGCGGAATGGAATCCGGCTTGGTTACTATTTCTGTCCCACTGCCCTGCCCCACAGATTCGGCCTGCTGTGCATTTGCAGAAGTGGCAAACGCTGTTGCAGTTCCTACAACAATAAATCCTGCCAAAACAAGTGAAAAAACTGTAGTTTTCTTAATCTTCATAATCGCAGTTATCCTTTCTTCAATCGCATTTTTGCTAAAACTACTGCACAGAGGGGTCAACCCGCTCCGTGTCTCCTCCATACTGATCAATGCCCGTGCATAGGCCGCTTTTGTATTTTCGCCGAAAAAGCGGACAACCGCCTCATCACATGACAGTTCAATATCCCTGTTCGCAAGGATATACATAACCCATACCAGCGGGTTGAACCAATGCACGCACAGCACCACGATCAAGACCAATTTCCTGATGCTGTCAAAACGCCGGATATGCACATATTCGTGGGCCAGAACATATGCCAATGAATCTGTATTTTCCCACTTTGTAGACGTAGGCATCAAAATCACCGGGTGAAGTACGCCATATGTAAGCGGTGCAGAAAACCGGCCAGACTGCCGGATGGAAATCCTGCGCCCCTGCTGATGGACGCTTAACCAGTTTTCAGTGAAGTCATTCCCCACCGGAATGGATGTCTGGAACTCCTTCCGACATTTCCAATATGCCAGACTAAATAACACCGCACAGACCAACACGCCAGCAGCCCATACAACCGTCCATGTGGAAACCGCATTTGTGATGCTGTCCGGCATAGACGCTGCCTGCCCGGATGCCCCAATCGGCAGTACGCGAATGGCCTGTGAACCATTGCCAGGTGCATGACTACCCATCAGCGAATACACACTAAACGCAGACGGGATAGAAAAGGGAATCATCAGCCGCACAACTGATATCCACCAAAGTGCATTAAAAGCCTTTTTGGGTAACATATTGATTGCCAAAGCACGTATGACGATGACCGCTAAAATCAGTATGCCCCCGGTAAAACTCATCTGCAACAGACTCATTCACATCACCTCACTCCAGATCATTGACAATCTGTTTCAGCTTTTCAATTTGTGCGGCGCTCAACTTTTTCCTCCCCAGCAAAGCGGCAAACAGCTTATCAACGGAGCCGTCATACACTTTGTCAATCAGCTCATTTGTCTCTGCCTCCTGGACTTCCTCTTTCGGAACGAGCGCATGGCACATGAAACCGGGCTCAGAACGTTCAATCGCTCCTTTTTTAATACAACGCTTGATCAGGGTATAGGTTGTGTTTACATTCCATCCCAATTCCTCGGTAAGCAGCTTGGCGATATACTTAGCCGGAACATCGCCATCACGCCAAAGGACAGACATCACTTTCAGTTCAGAATCGAACAGCTTGACGTCCATTTAACAGCACCTCCTTTTTTAAGACTGTAGTAGTGGCCACGCATACATACTACCACAGTCTTAAACCTCCGTCAATACTACTGCGGTCTTAAAACTAAAAAATATTTCTTGAATATTTTGGAAAACGCAAAATGAAATAGATATGATTCAATAAGATATGCCTTATATTATCACGCAAAACTCCAAACTATCACGGAAACTCATATACAAACACGAAAACTCCGAGCAGTTTCCGTGTTTGTATCATATCCCCCGTTTTCCAACAGCATTTTCCGTCAAGCTAATACATCTTTCACCCAAAACCGCCAATATCCTACTCCTTTTTACCCTTCCGTTTCATACTATCACGGAAACCCCTGACTTTTGCGTGAAAGTATACTTTTGCCTGATAGTACGATTTTTGCCCCAATCGCCATCCTATCAGCGGCATCCAAAAACACGAAAAAGCGGGGCCCACCACCCACCGTGATGAACCCCACCAAACCTCAAAATCCCTTGATTTTAAGCCATTCTTCCATACTTTCGCCTGCGAGTACCCAAATTCCTATGGCATCAATTCAAGATAGCCGCCTGTGCCGCTGTTAAATATTTTTTATCGCTCCCAGTACAAGGCTCTGCCCCGCCCCATTCAAACCTTTTAACGATTCCTGCTATCGTTAAAAAGTGGTGCAAAATCAGAAAACGGAGCTGCTCACTCAACAGAAAAAAGGCTCAAAAAGCGAAAAAATAAAACCGCAGAACCCGCGAAATGCCTTATTTTCAGGCTTTTCTGCGGTTTCCCATTGTATCAATTTCGTTGTTGCGATGTTCCCCTATAACTGCGGATTTAATCCCGATAATAGCCATTTTATATCTTGGAATTTTACCCCCTCTGAACCGAGAAGGACAAAAGGTAAGATGTAGCATAAGTTACAAAAGCAACTTAACATTTCTCATTTTACTTTTCTTTTCTCTCTACGCAATCACTAATGTACTTCACCCGAATCACAGTACATCATCTTCTTCTATTAAAATACAATGATCCACAACTACTTTCTTTGTATCCGAAATCCGAAGCATTGGGTTATTTCCTCCCGGACAATTACGATAACAATCATTCAAATAAAAAAGTGCATTTTTTATAAAGAATCTCGCTTTTTCTTCTTTAGTGAATAGTTCATCTATGCCATCATATATGATTTCGAGCATAGGCACTTTAAAAACAATACCATAATATTTAGATTGTTTTTTGTAATCTCTCCATAAATCTTCTCCTATAAATCCACCTAAATTTTCAAGGATTTCTGGTCCCCTTTGCAAATTCTGAAAATACCCTTCTGATGTTTTATCTATATTGGGCCAAAAAGCAAAACCATTAACACAGTAATCTGCCTCACCTAAATATCCCAATCTTTTTGCCAACAAATGAAATTGCCCGCTTTGTAATATTTGTTCAGGCGAAATCAATCTTTTACCATAGTAAAACTCCAAATTATCTTCCCGCAGCATGAAATGAATCTTATTTTTCTTCAAAAAATCGGAAAACTCATTTTCTGTGATTAGCAACTCTCTTAAAGGCCACAGTTCTTTAGGTCTAACAATATGTCTACCTAAATGATAAACATATATTTCATCTACAATATCTAAATCTGCATATTCGGTTATAAAATCGTCTACTAAACTTTCATATTTATCCCAATCAGAGTGAAAACCACATAAACACTTCTCACTGATATCATGCATTGTTTCATAAATAAACATCTCATCCACATCCATTAATGTGGCAATATCTTCTTCCATGTCTCTATAATTTTCAGTCCGAACAACCATGTAACAATATCTCCTTTCCCACTTTTTCAAATATTCTTTCTAATAATTTACCTCTTTTGTATACGGAATCAACTCCAATATATTTTCTTTTGGAACATCAGATTCTGTCATACTCGTAAATTGAATATCATATTTAAAATTAAAAAAATATTTAGCTGCGTAATGTGACACAAACTGGTAAAGAATTGTTTCTTTATCAAAATCTACTACATCGGCAAATGGCATCCTAAATTTCACAACAAAAGCTTCCCCCTTATTCTTTAAGGGAACATACAATTCTGGATGACTATCTTTTAATGCCCATCTAGCAATCTCTCCACCAATGTTCTCGCAAAACTGTTCACAACCAGCACTGCCTTCCTGATCTATCTGTCCCATATCAGAAAAGAAACACAATTGAGCCTTTCTACTTGCCACAGAATATTTCCTCTTATATTCTTTTTCTACAAGCCTCATTATTTCACCCTTGCCTTGTACATCAAAGCCAATACTATCCAATGATTCAATAAGAAGGGAACTATAGGCTTCCCATTCATTAGTTTTTAATCCTTGTTCAAGAACCTGTGATTTACTTAACATTTTTGTAGCATGATATAAGACCAATTCATGACTTTCCATGCCAAAAACTAATCTTTTATAAAACTGCTCTGACAAATATGAAAAAGGACCATAATAATCTTCAATGGCACACCGTACATCATTCTTATAGCATATATTATTATTTTTGATTTTATTAACTATCTCCTTCGGTAATTTAGAAAAGTTCGCCAAAATAATACTTTCTATCTCGTTTGGTATTGTCCTCAAGTCAGCTACATCTATCAGCATCCGTAATCTCCCCTATCTTTTTGTAATCAGTTTTTTGCCAATATCCATTATAGGTTTTCGGAACTTTATAACCCCTACCACTGCTGCTACCGATGTAAGAATTTGCAAAGTATAATTTTTATGATTATTCTGCTGTTTTTCATAAAATTCTTTGTTTTCAGTATCCTTCTGATACCGTTCTTTCTTCATTTCAGCCATTCTATCTCTAATAGCCTGTCTTTCCACTTCCGTTTCCGCCTTCGCCATATTCTCCCTTAATATTTCATACTCAATTGAATCGGCTTCCTTTAATGTTTCCAAATACTTATCATTCGAATTTATTATTTTGCTATCGAACTCTGTTACTTCTTTTAACGCATTCATTGTGGCATCTTTATATAAGTTTGCTTTACGAAAAGAACTCTCACTTTTACTTATTTTCGTATCTGCCATGTTCAAGCCTCCTATTATTCATTTGGTTCAACCTTAATATCATACAATTATGTTTTCAATTGACAATTGAGATAACATTGCTGTAATTAAGGAATTTTTAAATGTTGGATTATTTTCCACATCCTTATGTACTAATAAATCATCTATTGTCATTTTACCAGTTACTAAAGCCATGACTAAATCTTCATAGAAGCAAACTTCCTCATACCCTCTATAATCGATTGCACTTGCTCTTACAAAGTTTTCTTCTAAAATAATATTTGAGTTAGAAATTCCACGTGAATATTGTTCTAATAATAATTCTCTGGCAACAACATCATAATCATGAGCTATATCAAAATACACAACAGGAACTTCATACCGCAAGTTGCATAAATCTTGAAAAAAATACCCCATACCATTTCGGCTAACTTTTAATTGTAAACCAGCTTCCAAACCTGAAATCGAAGATGTCTTAATCATTGCTCTCATCCCTTCATCATCCACCCAAATAACATCTCTTTGAGTATCAAAAGGATTGTATAAATTGGGATATAAATTTCGTGTTGATTTTAATCCTGTTCCTACAGCTTTAAATTTGGCCACTGTCTTATATTTTGCTTTCTTTCTTCTAGCAATTGATAACCATTTTCTATTAATTTCTTCATCCTCATGACATCTTCGAACAATCACAGCCTCTGCAATTTTTCCTAGCAAAGACATTGTAGTCTGAACAGGATTCATCTGATAAACAATTTTAATTGCCAGTTTATTATTTTCGTACCCCACGATATCCAAATCATCATATAAAATATCAAACAGTTTCTCTCCCGTATAGTAATTGAGTATTTCCAGATTTTTCCTTCCATTTAAAAACTCATAATAAGGTTGCGACGCAATAATTTTTCCATTTCCATCTGTCGCAGCAATTATCAGTTGATTTTCAAACATTATTCTCTCCTCTCTGTTCGAAAAAATTTATAGCAATAAAATTTAATCTTCCATTTATTATACTTTATATCGACAAAATCTCATATCTTTTTTATGTCATATTTCTGCAATACAAAAGCCAGATTCGTTAAACCTAGACAGCCGCTGACAGCTCCGACTTTTGACAATTCATTTCTTAAATTTTTTCTTCTAATATACCTTACTCCTGCCATGGCAAATGAATATCTTTAATCATAAACCATTTTATTGCAAACAATAAATCATTAAAATTCCTATCGTTAAAAAATGCACCCAGATTCAACTTGGGTGCATTGTATCAAATTGTGGTACGCAAGCCAGTAAGAGAATACACCAAGAAGCATCCGCACTTATTTTCTTGTACCTTATAACGATAACAACCATAATTTAACGTTTCCCTACTACCTTTTAACGATTATCCACATTTTCAATTTTTCATTCCCTCATTCGTAGTTTTACCGTAGTCTAAGTATTATTTGTCTGCCACGATATGCCCAAGTTTGCCCCGAAGTGCCGAATTATGCGGTTTTTACCGTACTCCTGCCGTGGCACACAAATAATATTTTTATCATATCTTTAAAACTCCTTGTATTTGCTGTATTTCCTTGATTCCCGCGGGCAACGAGCCAAGCAGCCGCGCTAGAGCGTGTCTGAAAATTATTCGGCTTTGTCTATTTTAGCCAAATTAGAATAGACGCGATGCATAAAAAACCGATATAAGTAAAAGGTAATTTGTCATAACGTGTAGCAATCCGGCGGAACGCTTTCAGCTTAAGGAAAAATTTCTCTACCAGATGGCGCTCTTTATAAAGCTGCCAGTCACAGCGGCGCTCAAATTTGGCCCCATTCCTGGATGGGACCGTTGGCTCCCCGCCCCAGCCATAAATATAATCCAGCAGTTTCGTGCTATCGTACCCACGGTCTGCCACAACCTGGCTTCCGCCGATATCAATCTGCTCCAGCATCGGAATTGCAAAATTGACGTCATTGCGCTGCCCTTCACTCAGCATAAGGTATACGGGATACCCATAGGCGTCTACAACTGCGTGGATTTTTGTGCTTGCTCCCCCGCGGCTGTGCCCGATTCCGTTTGGAGGCCCCCTTTTTTTGCACCAGCACTGTGCTGGTGGGCCTGGACGGTGGAGGCATCCAGGAACAGTCCCCCCAACTCTGCCTCCAGGCAGAGTACCCGGAAGATGTTATCCAGGATCCCGTCCCCAATCCATTTACGGAACCGGCTGTATACGGTCTTCCAGGGGCCATAACGTTCTGGGAGGTCACGCCAGGGGGCACCACTGCGGGTTATCCAGACCATGGCGTTTACCATTAAGCGGTTATCCTTGAGAGGCCGTCCAGGTTTATTGGTTTTTTCTGGTGGGAGCAGGGAAGCAATTTGTTCCCATTCCTGATCCGTTAACTCATAACGCCTTGTCATAACAAACACCCCTTTTTTTTATTCTATCATAGAATTTGGGGTAATAACATATGTTTTGTGCAATATTTAATTTTCAGACACGCTCTAGGGTTCATGCCGCTTTTCGCCATGTTGTAACAAAAGGTGTGCCTGCATACATGGGGCGTGACCTTTGGCATCTGCACTTTATAGATACTGTTGTACTTCTCGCAAATGTGCTGAAAGTATTTCTCCCAATGCAGGGCTACCATCGACATATCATTTTTGTCCAGATAAAGGAATCCGCATTTGCCGTCAATCATAGGCTCTTTTTTACTTTCTTCCTATTCGCAATAATCCGCTGAAAACACGCATATACCTCGTCGGACATTGGGATTTCCCTTGTGCCGCTTGTGGTTTTGGTATCCTCAATCCTTTCTCCCTCAATGAAATGTCATCCCGTTTGCCCTGTGGCGTCCACGACAAACGCATGAGTAAATAAATTGTGAACATGCCTCTTTTCTGGTAAAATAAAAGAAAAGGGGCGTTGTTTATGGAAGAATTATTAAATTGGATGGAATATATTGAAGATGTGCGCCAAAAAAAGAAAGTCCGGCATTTGCTAAAGGATATTCTTGTGATTGTTTTGTTTGCCACACTCGCAAATGCAGATGACTGGGTAGAGATTGCGCTGTTTGCACAGGTGTATGAAGATTATCTTAAAAAATATATCGGGTTAAAGAATGGCCCGCCGTCCCATGATACTATACAGCGAGTAATGGGGATGGTTTCACCGGATATTCTCCAACAGCTTTATGGAAAATGGCAAGAACTGCTGAACCGGGAAGAAGGCGAAGCACTGAAGAAGATCATCTGTATAGATGGAAAAACAATGCGTTCTAACAAACAGGGGAAAGAGAAGCCGTCCCATATTGTAACCGCATGGAGCCGTGAAGACGGTTTCAGCCTGGGACAGAAAGCAGTGAACGAAAAAAGCAATGAGATTACAGCAATTCCGGAATTAATAGAAAGGTTACAAATAAAGGGACAGATTATTACGATAGATGCAATGGGAACGCAGACAGCGATCGCAGAAAAAATTTGGAGAAAAAGGGCAGATTATGTGTTGGCATTAAAAGGAAACCAGGGGAGCTTATATGAAGAAGTAAAAGAGTATTTTGCAGATGAAGAACTAACCAGAGAGATAGAAAAATCAGGAAATTATAAGAAAACGGAAGAAAAAGCCCACGGGCAGATAGAGACGCGGGAATATTACCAGACAGAAGATATCCAATGGATGATACAGAAAAAAGACTGGAAAGGGCTGAAAAGCATAGCGATGGAAAGAAAAAGCATAGAAAAGAATGGGAGAAAGAAAACGGAATACCGCTATTTTATCAGCAGCCTAAAAGGGGACATGGAACCCATAAGCCGGGCAGTAAGAGGGCATTGGAGCATAGAGAGCATGCACTGGCATCTGGATGTAACATTTCGAGAAGACGCAAACGCAATACTGGATAAAATGTCAGCGCAGAATCTGAATATAATCAGGAAATGGAGCTTAAGCATACTAAAGCTGATGGAACTTACAAAAAAGAAATTATCAATGAAGAAAAAAAGGTTTGTAATAAGTCTGTCACCAATTAAATATTTGGAGGAAGTACTGGACTTTTAAAAAATTACAGTTGGAAAAATTTGAATGGCAGAAACATTCATGCGTTTGTCGTGTGTGGCGTCTTGTCCGTCTTTTCCAGTTTCCAACTGTAAACAAATTGCTGCTTGCCTGTGGCAACAATGTATTTGAACGCATACCGTCCGTCTTGACGTTGGCTCTCTCCGTTGCGGAGAATACGGTTTTTACTGTCACGTCTTTTTCCGCTCATGTCAAATGCTCCTTTCGTACAAAAAGAGCCCCGTCACGATATATTGTAGTATATCATAGACGAAGCCCTTTTTCCATCTTAAAAAATGAAAGCAGCATTTAGCATAGGACATCACAAATACCTATCTACAAAAGCTGCCTGCATATCTGTTCTTATTCAACCTCATTCAAATAGCTGTTAAATTCTCTAAAAATGTTTCAAACTGTTTCCTCTTGATTAAAAATTTCACTCCATTCTGAATGATAAATCCTGTATCAATATTATCTGTAACAATTCTGCTCAACTTCTTTTCTCCAATATTGAAGTAAGCGGATGCTTCATCAATGGTAAGACAGAATTTATCTTTTATTTCAACCTGTGTTTGTTCCGCCATACGCATTTCCTTTCAATAATTATTATGACGGATTCCTCTGGGGAATCCCAATACTAATGGCAAGAGCCTTATCAACTCTTGCCATCGCTTCAGCAGGCATGATGCCCATATACTGTTTTAATCTTTTCTTATCTACTGTACGGATTTGCTCAGGCAAAACTATGGAATCTCTGTCAAGTCCCTCAAAATTCTTTACTTCGGTATGTATCGGCAATTTTGCCTTTGTATGTGTCTTGCCCGTGATAGCGGCAATAATAACTGTCGGACTGTGGCTGGACGGGAGTATCATTGTCCTCTTTGTGGGTCATGGCGAAATCGGGAGCTGCCCGATATTTTCAGTCGGTGTTTTCCGCTTGCCGTCTTTCGGCGGGTCATGGCGCACCGCTGCACACGCTTATGCTTATTACAGCCACAAAAAGAATGTATTTGGTGAATGGCTATTCCGTTGTCAAAGAGCCGTCCCGTTTTCGCTCACTCACCAAAGGCTGCGTGTAATGTAAAATTCAAAAAATCTTAAAATTCTTTTTCAGCTTTTCAATCGCAATATCCACGCTGAATTTAACCGCCCTTTTCGTACAGCCCTCCAGCTTTGCAATCTGTTCATAAGTCAGCTCCCCGAAGAAATACAGCTTCAGCCTGCGACGCTCCACTTCGGGAAGTTTAGAAACCGCCCTATGCAACTGCTCATATTCGATGCTTTCCGAAACAATATCCTTAATCTGTTCCGCCTTATAAAAAGCTCTGTCATTCAGCGTTTCATCGGTCAGCTCGGAGTGTTCAATGCGCCTGCTCACCCTGTTCAGTTGGGATATGTCCTCAAGCTCAAATCTGTCAATAATGCCCCTCGGTTATCGTCGATTATAGTTGTCCTTTTTTCGGTTTGGATGCTTTTCAAGCATTGTAATTTCCTCCAATCAATCTGAATTTTTTTAAAAATCCAGATTGGCGGGCTTCCCCTTGCCTCTGGCACTATTTAAAGATGTGCCTTTCACCTATATTTTCTTTTCTATGTCTATCACTTTCTGCGTCCATTCTCGGTAAAACGCTTCCTCATGCGATACTAATAGCACTGTCCCCTCAAATTCTTCCAGTGCGGTTTTCAATGATTCTTTTGCCAGTGCATCAAGGTGGTTTGTCGGCTCGTCCATGATAAGGAAATTGCACGGCTTCATCATAAGCAGGCACATTTTAACCTTTGCCTGTTCCCCTCCGCTCAAAGTCCCGATTTCCTGCATGGCGTGTTTGCTTGAGATGCCGCAGCCTGCAAGACGCTTTCTCACGTCTTTTATCGTAAGCGATGGGTAAGCATCGGAAACAATCTGAATGGGCGTTTTTTCTATATCCGCCCATGCCAGCTCCTGCTCAAAATACCCAATCTTTACCTGCTCTGAAAAACGGAAACTCCCGCTTAATGAGAGTATTTGGCTGATAAGCGTTTTTAGCAGGGTGGATTTGCCGATGCCGTTAAACCCCGTCATAACAATTTTTTCTCCCCCTTTTATGGAAAAGCTGATGTCTGACAAAACAGGATAGTGGTAGCCAACATCCAGATGTTTTACTTTTAGATGCTCTGTCGTAGTCAGCGGGAGAGCCGTAAACCGAAAATGCGGCTTGATTTCTTTCTGTTCCAGAGCTTCCATCTTATCCATTCGGTCAAGCTGTTTCTGCCTGCCGCGAGCCATTTTGGACTTTCTCCCTGCAATATTCCTGCGGATAAATTCTTCCGTCTTTTTGATGGTTTTCTGCTGTGCGGCATACTGTCTGATATAATCCTCACGGAGCAGTGCCTTTTTTCTCGTGAACTCTGAATAAGTGCCAAAATATTTTGTAATCTTCTCGTTGTCAATGTCGCATATCCTTGTGGATATTTTCTCTAAAAAGTCATAGTCATGCGATACTGCCAGAAAAGCGTTTGGCAGGCTGGAAAGATATTCGGCGAGCCATGTAACGTGTTCTTTATCCAAAAAGTTTGTCGGCTCGTCCAAAAGCAAAATATCTGGCTTTTCAAGCAGTAATTTCGCCAGTATGACCTTTGCCCTCTGCCCGCCGCTCATCTGCTCAATCGGTCTGTCTAACCCGATTGCCGTTAAGCCCAGACCTGTTGCCACCTGTTCTATCTTTGTGTCAATCAAATAAAACTCTTTGCGTTCTAATTCTTCCTGATACCTTGCCGCCATGTTTAGTTTCGCCATATCCCCGTCCGCAGACTGGCAGTACAGCTCATTCATTCTGTTTTCTATCTCATACAGCCCAGAAAATGCGGATTGCAGGAACTCCCTCATTGCCACGCTTTTTTCAATTTGGGCGTATTGGTCGAGATACCCTATTTTTGTGTTCGGCTGCCATACTATCCTGCCAGAGTCTGGGATAAGCTGCTCCGTGCAAATCTTTATGAACGTGCTTTTTCCTGCCCCGTTCTGACCGACAATCCCGATATGCTCCCCTTTGTTCAACGTAAAATCCGCATTTTTAAACAGATAATTTTCTCCAAAAGAATGTGTTAATCCCGTAACTTCTAATAAACTCATAATCATTGTCCTCTCTTTTTCCTGTCTGATTTTCCAAAATGGGCAACCGTGGGAAACATGCTTATGCAAGTTACCCACGGTTCGCGGACAGCGCCAAATTGGAATGCAAGCATTCCAGCTTAGCTTATGCCTTACGCACAAGAAAGAATCCTGCAAAGCAGGATTCTCCGCCTGCGGCGGGTCGCTTTGCGACAAATTTCATACCCGCCGCAGTGCGATAAGAGCTTTTTTATTCTATAGGAAAGATACTTTCACGCGTTAGCGTGACAAGGTCTTTCCTATAGAATAAAAAAGAATGCGCACAGCGCATTCTCCGCGCGCGAGCGGATTGCGCAGCAATAAATTTCCTCTCCGCGAGCTGCGCATAATTGTTTTTCTCTTATAGGAAATCCATACACTTTAGTACTTCACAGTAACACGGTCTTTCCTATAAGACAAAAAATAGCAGAAGTCAGATACTCTTGGTATCATGCCTTCTGCTATATCCGTTCCATCACAAACCGCTTTTAGGAAACAGTCCATATACAACAAAAGGCTACGGACAAAACACTGTCCATAGCCTGCTGCACACAAATTTGTACGGGAAAAGAAACAATATATGAAAAAGACCTAAAATCCCTCTCATGTACTGCCGTATTTCCCGATGAAATCCTAACGTGTTATATTACGCTATACTCTGTACAATGTTTCATCGGATTTGATTGTACAGAGCTGATTTTCTTTTTAGGCGGAAGTTCGTTTGTGATGTAAAAGCTCATGAAACTGTTCTCCTTTAAATTAGTGCAAATAATTTTATCATGAAAACCAGCAGTTTGTCAAATCCTATTTTTATGAAATTTTCAGACTTTTCATCTCATATAACTTGAGATTACAACAATTTGATTTTAGAAATTACAATTCTTTATGTTTCAATTTCTACTCACTATCAAATTTCATGGGCGCACTCTTTCAAGATGGAGATAATTTCTGCCGCCGTATCTTCATCTAAATTTCCAGTCGGCTCGTCCGCAAGTATCACTTTTGTATCGGAAGCCAATGCACGGGCAATCGCCACACGCTGCTGCTGACCGCCTGAGAATTTCAAGACATTTTGTTTACATTCTTCCTCTGTCAGCCCGACACGTCCTAAAATTGGCTGCGGTGGGAGCTTTGCTGTCAAAGCGACATTTTCTCTTGGCTTTAGATAATCAATCAGATTGTAGCTCTGGAAGATAAATGCCACATTATTTTTACTGTGATTGGCAAGCCCTAACCTTTCAATGTCTTGTCCATCGTATAGAACCTGCCCGTCTGCGGGGCTGTCCAGACCTCCCAACAGTGACAGAAGCTTCGTTTTGCCACATCCTGACTGTCCGAGGATAGCGTACATTTTCCCCTCCTCCAATGCCATATTGATACCGTTTAATACATTCCGCTTATTGTCATAAGAATAGCGGATGTTGTTCATTTCCAAAACGCTCATTGTAAAATCCTCCTAATCCATTTGTGATAAAATCTTTCTTGGTTTCATCTGTATGACCGTGATAGATGCAACTGAAACGGAAACAGCAATAAGCAATGCCCCAAAGATGTAGATGTAGAGCAAATCACTTGGTCTGACATTTACCCGAACACTCTCCACCGTTTCCAGTTCAGAAGTATCATAGGGGATATATTGCCCTGTTATGCCAAGATACTCTGAACCATCGTCTGGAACTTCTATTTCTGGTGCCTCCTGCGATTCGGCTACCCGATGGAAAATCAAATCGCTGATTCCCTGCGAAACCAGATTGCTTGTAAAATAAGACAATTCAAAATTATGGTCGATAACCAGACGGTTACGCTTGTCCGTTGAGGTCGTATGAAAAGATTCAGAGTCCCCCATATACTCATAAATGCCGATGATTGTCAGCATTACATCGGGATAATCCCCACTGTCATAACAGCACTGTACGGTAATGGTATCGCCGAGTTTTAGAATGCCTTGCGGGTAAAAAAGTTAAAATACTCTGAATTTGTTACGGATGGAAGCCTGCTGTAATCGCTTCCCTCCCCAAAGCTGAAGCCCGATAGAAACGCAAAATCCTTTGCAAAAACACTGCCATCTCCCAAGCCATTGTATGAATTCAAGGCGGATGCTCCCGCCTATGGATTGCCGCAGGCTAGAAGCGGAATTGTCCGCCGCCTTATAGATAGACAGTCCAGTTAAGGTAAATGTGGACATTGCCAGCAGCAAAAGAAATAAAATAACCGTTTTTACTTTTTCCGTACCGTATATAAAAATGCTCTTTTCCATGTACTCATAATTTTTATCCTCCTGTCAGCTCATTTTTGACAAAATATCTTTTGGCTTCATACAGGCAACTGGCAGGGATGCCAGAATTACCGTGAATATGATAACAAATGTTTCTATCAGAATTAGAAACACCAATACAGCCACCATTAAGATTTCATAAATGAACTGCATTGTAATCTGTGAAACAGATGTGCCTATGGAAAGCAATATCCCCGCTTCATGTATTCTGTTCCTTATCCGCATGGTAAGCACAAGGAAAATTACAATAATGCCGATAAGCATAACCGCCAAAAGCATGATTCCCGTAAGCTGCTCCAATGTTGGGATTTGGTATGCAACTGACTGGTATTCCGATTCGTTGATTCGGATAAAATAGTCCTCCTACGGAATAGATACAATCTGTTTTACCTGCTTGGCAATGTGCGTCAATTCCTCTGGGTCGGTCACAAAAAAGTCACGTTTCCAGAATACGCAGATGCTTTCTGGTTAGACAGCTTCCAGAAAATATCATGCGTCGTAAAAATGGTGTCATCGTCATACTCCATTTTGCTGTCACTGGCATAGATTCCTGCAACGAAAACTTTTGCCTGTTCCCCGCTGCCATCAGAAGCAGATTTCAATATCAACGCACTGCCAATCCCTAAATTATTTTCTTCTGCCAGTTTAGCACTAATAACAGCCGCATCCGTATCCTCTGCCGTAATATGCCTTCCCTCCGTTTCTTCTGCCTTATAAATTTCCTGCTCTAAGTTATGGATTGTTTTTAGCAGATTATTATAAAGTGCGTTTACATTGTCTGCTAAAGTTTCAATTTCATCGTGTGTATGGACTTCGCAGGAAATCCCATGCGTTAATCCCTGCATTTGTTTTGTTATTACTCCGGCGGTTAAATGTCGACGAATTTTACGCAGAATAAATTTTCATCCGCAAGACGGAAGAAGGCGGCGTAGCGAGGCTACGCCAACGGATGACAACATAGCAGATGGAAATTTAGGTAAGTAAAAACGTCGACATTTAACCGCCGGAGTAATAACTGAAAACTATTTATGAATATAAGGCGAAACAGATTGACATAATCATGACAGCGGGATATAATTAAACCGATGGTTTAATTATTGAAAGGAGATATACAGATGGCACGCAGAAAAAAAGAACCAAAAAGCGTACATAGAGAAAATATTGCCGCTGCCGCTTCGGCATTGTTTATGGAAAAAGGGATTACGGCAACTTCCATGAATGATATAGCAAAAGCAGCGGGATATAGCAAAGCAACATTATATGTGTACTTTGAGAACAAAGAGGAAATTATCGGTTTTTTAGTGTTAGGCAGCATGAAAAGGCTTTACAGTTATATAACTTCTGCATTGGAGCAGCAGGAGGAAACAAAAGCAAGGTATGATATGATTTGCCGGGGGTTAGTCCTATACCAAGAAGAATTTCCTTTTTATTTTAGAATGGTGTTAGATAAAATTAACATTGATTTTGAAAGCCAAGATTATTTGCCCGAAGAGAAAGAAACCTATCAAGTCGGAGAGGAAATAAATGAAAAAATAAAGGATTTTTTAGTAAGCGGCATGAAAAAAGGCGATTTGCGTGATGACATAAAAATTATGCCTGCTATCTTTCAGTTTTGGGGTATGTTGTCAGGACTTATCCAGTTGGCGGCAAATAAAGAAGAATACATTGAAAAAACAATAAACTTATCTAAAATTCAGTTTTTAGAGTATGGTTTTGATATGTTGTACCATTCGATTGAAAAGGAGTGAGTGAAATGACCACGAATAAGAAATTGGTGCTTGCAATTTTAGGCAGCCCTCATAGAAACGGAAAGACGGCATCTATGATGGATATTGCAATCCGCAGAGCAGAGGAGAAAGGCTATATGGTGACTAAAATAAATCTGTATGAAAAAAATCTCTCATTCTGCATAGGGTGCCGTAACTGTATAGACACGAAAGTCTGTACGCAAAAAGATGATATACAGGAAATCGCCAGCCTTTTGCGTGAATGTCAAATAGTCTTTCTTGCGGCTCCTGTTTATTGGGCGAATGTCCCTGCCCCTGTTAAAAACTTATTTGACCGATTATTAGGAACAGCTATGGAAGAAACAAGTACTTTCCCCAAACCACGTCTGAAAGGGAAAAAATATATGGTTTTGACTTCCTGCAATACTCCTTTCCCATTTTCATGGATATTGGGACAAAGCAGGGGGGCAATACGGAATATGGACGAATTTTTTAAGACTGCAGGCATGAAACCAATAGGCAAAGTGGTTTATGCAGGTGCATCTTCTAAAAAGGAGCTTCCAAAGCACATAGCCAGAAAGATTGAGAGGTGTTTGAAATGAGAATATCTAAAAAGAAAATAATTTCAGTTATCATTTTACTTTTTTCACTTATTGGTCTAATTTGCGGAGCGGTTTACTTAAAGAACGTTGCTGATTATAAACGAGCCATAGGGGAAACTACATTTGATGAAATAGATATTGCTGATGTTTCCGATGGAACTTATATCGGAGAATATGATGTGAATTTTATATATGCCAAAGTGGAAGTAACTGTAGAAGATTGGGAAATTGTAAGTATTAATATTTTGGAGCATAGGCATGAACGTGGAAAAGCCGCAGAAAAAGTTATAGAGAAAATAATTGAGGAACAGAAAATAGATGTTGATGCAGTCTCTGGCGCAACCAATTCAAGTACTGTCATAAAAAAGGCTGTTGAAAATGCGCTCAAAGGAGGACTGTAAGATATGAACAAAAAAACGAAATGGATACGCTGCCCTGTTTGCGGAAATAAGACCCGTGACAGAATTAGAGAAGATACAGTTTTAAAAAACTATCCCCTCTACTGCTCGAAGTGCAAGCAGGAAACATTGATTAAAGTAAAGAATTTGCAGATAACAGCCATCACAGAGCCAGACACTTTAGATGCAGAGCCGATGAATTTGTGAGAAATCACAGTTGTTGGTTCTGCTTTGTTTTATATAGATTTTAATGCAAATCCCTTTTATGGTAGATAACGAATCTTGACATTTATTTTTCAATACTGTATTATACAGTATTGTATTATACAGTATTGAAAGGAGAAAATATATGTCAACTATTGATTTAAAATTTTATGATAAAAAACGTGCTGCAATCCACATCCATTGTGAAACGCAGCACGCCTGCCAATTGTATGTATTGCTTTTGTGTTCTTCAAAATAGTCTGGGCAAATGGCAATTCCGTCTCTCATTTTTCTCTATTTTCTTTCTCGCTCCTAAGCAGGAATTCCTGTATATTTTTTAGATCTTCTTCTTTCAATAGATAATCCACATATATTATTTTTGTCTTTTCAGGCAGCTTTACATTATAAATCCGTGAACTGGATATTAAAAGATCTACCGGCAACGGATGCATACGGTATTCTGCCAGGGACATTTTATCCTGAATCTGAATCTTTTCCCCACAGTGGCCCTTAATCTGGCGTATCATATTGTCTGCAATGCCTTCCCCAAGGTCACACAATACAACTGCTTTTAATGTATGGCTGGAATACGCCTTTAGATAAACCGCTATATAGCAGACCTCATGGATATTGGCTGTGATGCCATATTCTTTTTGAAGGATCGGATTAATCCCTTCTGCCATTTCTACTTCTTTCTCATAGCGGTCCATGATGTCCTTAAGTATGGAATTTGTTTCAAAATACCCCTGCTGTATCCTCCATATCATCTTCATAATATGTATGGACAGCTTAAAAATCAATTCCTGGTTTTTGTGATAATCCGTATGGTATTTCCTGTCTGTCCCCGCGAGGAATTCCTCTGTTACCGCCGTATATTCTTCGCCAGCTTTATCTTCCGTTTTTAAGGTATACAATACTCTTTTGGCCATCAGGCACTGTTCAAAATAAGCCCTTTCATTATCGGAAATTATATATCCCATTTTCCCTAAAAAATCACTGGCTGCGTCAACACAGGAATTCCCATGATAAATGTGAGTTTCATCCAGCATAAAATCATTTTCAGTCCGCATGAGGCTTATAAAAACATCCAGTGAAAACCCTTCAATCCCTTTGTCAATCAACCGGTATCCATGTTCTGCGAGTAATTCAGAAAGTACATGGTAAAATGAAATATACTGCCCGTATTTTTCAGCGCCAAACAAAAAAGTGATCACCCTCTCAATCAGTATGGAGCCATAGGTCCAGTAATTGATAATTTCCGCAAGCACATGGCGCTTGACTTCTTCCTTCCCGCTGATCCACATACCCTGATTCCCTGATTCCAGGTAAATGCCATGATACCATCTGACCGTATCCTGGATCTGCTTTTTCGTCTGCAGCATTGCCGTTCTGGAAACATACAGCTTCTCTGCTGCTTTCTGGATGGAAACCGGCTCCCTCTCAAAAAACAGCCAGGCAAAGCCGAACAGAAGCCTTTCATCCGGTGTTTCTGGAAAGATGGCCTGCTTGCTCTGGCTGATCATCCCTTCCAGTTTCTCCCGGATGAATTCTTTCTCTTCGCTTTTTATATAGTATCCCCCTACACTGAGGGAATGGATATATACATTTTCTTTTTTTAAAGTATCATTAATTTCTTTAATTTCTGCCCTCAGAGTCCTCTGCCCGATCTGCAGCTTCTTCATTAATTCCGTTGAAGACAATTTTTCATTTTCAACAAGTGCCCGAATCAATTTTATCTTTCTGCTATACATATTTCACCTGATCCTAACCATCTATCTTAATGCAGTCCGCTTCTATACCCCGTGGATAAATGGGCACAACGGACATTCGCCGCCGCTTTTATCTCTATGATATAACAGGCACGCAATAAATCAAATCCCTATTTTTGCCAGATCTATACACAAAAACAGGAACGGTTTTTATGGCTTTGAACCTTGTTTACAGAAGATAAAAGCTTTATACTCAAAGGCACATAGCTTTTGAGTATGTATCCAGAATTTTATGAATGATGCAGCAGGCACCACACTTCCAAATGGAACAGAAACTAATTTTTCTAGATATTGACGGCACCCTGACAGAACCAGGAAAAAATATACCACCGGCTTCTGCCGTGGAAGCCGTCTGCCGGGCCCGGAAGAACGGCCATAAGGTAGTGCTGTGTTCCGGCCGCAATTATGGGCTTCTTTCCCCTCTGCTGCAGTTTGGCTTCGACGGGTTTATCAGCAGTGCTGGCGGTTATATTGAGTATGGCGGCCACATTGTCTATGACTGCCCTATGACCAGGGCGCAGCAGGACCGTGTTCTGAAGGTTCTGCAGGAAAATGGCGTCTATTACATTATAGAGACCAGAAACCACAGCTATAGCGATGAGTCTTTTAAAGAATTTTTAAAAAACTGCATTCGCTCGGATGCTAACAGTGAACTGCTCCGCTGGCAGAAACATATTGAAAGCGACCAGTTTACCCGACCCATGACAGAGTACCACTTGGAACCCATCTACAAAGCAGTCTTTATGAGTCCGGGAATGGACCGCCTGCAAAATCCTATCCAATGCCTTCAAGACGAATTCCATTTCTGTATCCAGGATGAAAATGCCCACAGCATTATCAACGGCGACCTTATCAACAAAGCATTTGATAAAGGTACTGCTGTACAGCGGCTGTGCGGACACCTGGATATTGCCCAAAAGGACACGATTGCATTTGGAGACAGCATGAATGATTTGGAAATGCTCCAGACTGCGGCACTTGGTATTTGCATGGAAAACGGCAGCATGGAATTAAAACGCCTGGCTGACGAAATCTGTTCCCCATTCAATGAAGACGGCCTCTATAAATCATTTGAAAAACTGAATCTGATTTAAAATCATATGGTTTTATCCAAATCAGAAACAGATATGACTTAACTTAAAAGGGCTGTTGGAAGAAATTATCAATGCAACAGCCCCTATACAAAAAATTATTCTATTCTGTCAATTTTAATTTCCTATACTGCCTCTAACGAAATACTTTTTCATCTGCCCAAGGATTTCTTCCACATCCCTTCCATCTGCACGGATATGAAGTTCAACCGGTTCCGAAAGATTAAGGCTGAAAATCCCCATAATATTACTCTGGCGGTTAAATATCGGCAGTGTCAGCGATATTGGGTATGCATTGGAGAATGGCGCCGGAGGTGTCGGGCTGTTCCGAAGTGAATTCCTTTATATTGGCAGGGACAGTTATGTTTTCTTTCCCCTTCATCTCCTGCAGGATCTGCTGCTTTTCAGTTTCCCCACGAATCCTGTTCCTCGCCCGACTGCAGATTTCCTCTGATGGCTCAAAAACAACCTCGCCATCAAATCCATCTACTGCGGCCATCATTCCTGTATGTGATTCTTTTCAAACAAATGTCCTGAGTTCCTCACATACAGCCTTTTTATATGCCCCTTCAACCTCAATCTGCACTATATCTCCGCATTTTACGCCAAGCCCCATGACAGCCATCTGCTCCGCAGCCTTGCCATTTTTTTAATTATAATCCTGCTCTCATTCTTCTTTGGACTCCTTTACCAGCAGTCCCGCCGGTCTCGCGTAAATACCGACCTCATCCCTGATTTCAAAATTATAAGTCTTCATTTTCCAATCTTTGATGTTCATTAAAAAGTACAAATAACTGTTTCACTCTGTTTTGCATCCATTCCGCTGATAAATTTAACATCCGGAAAATCATCTGTGTTTGTCAGAACCAGAATGCAGTCTGCTGCAAGCCCTTTTCCTTCAATAAATGCTTTATCGAATTTCAGTAACGGAGCCCCCTGTTTTACATTTCTCCCTTCACTTACCAAAACCTGAAAGCCTTCCCCGTTCAAAGATACTGTATCAAGCCCTACATGAATCAACAGTTCTGCTCCATTATTCAATGTAATTCCAACCGCATGGCCAGTATCTGCAACCATTGAAATCTTACCATCGCAGGGAGCCGCCACCATCTGCGCACTTGGGCGGATGGCAATTCCATCTCCCATTGCTTTTGACGAGAATACCGGATCATTCACTTCTGAAACCGGAATCACATTTCCTGAAACAAATGCCCTTAATTCTTTTACCTGGTTTTCTTTTACTTCTGATTCTTCCTTTATTACTGGCACTTCCTTTGCTCCTCTTTCGGCATTTTCCGGATCTTCCTTCACTCCGAACAGATATGTCAGTGTAAACGCAACTCCAAATGCGGCGGCATTCACCAGAATATAAATCGGAAGCTGTTTGTTCAGATACAGCAGCGCACCCGGTATGCCGGTAACAGACAGCCCCGTCCCACGCAGGTTTAAGACTGCTGATAACCATCCGCCGACACCGCCGCCGACACATCCCCAGATAAATGGCTTCACAAGACGAAGGTTGACACCGAAAATTGCCGGCTCTGTAATTCCCAACAGGCCAGATACAGCCGAAGGGTAAACCAATGATTTCATCTTTACGGATTTTGATTTTACGGCAACTGCCATGGCAGCGCCCGCCTGGGCTACGATGCCGCTGGAGCCAACCGGATTGACCGGATTCCATGACGTGTTTGAAAGCATCTCTATCTCAACAAGGTTCAATGCGTGATGGACGCCCGTGATTACAATTACCTGGCACAATGCTCCCCATATAAGCCCGCCGAGGCCAAGCGGCAGTGCAAACAGCCATGTAACAATATGCACCAGCACCATTTCCACAGAATGGAAAACCGGCCCGATCACAAACAAACCAAGGCAAAGAGAAGTAAGCACCGTTACAAACGGCGTGATAATCAAATCCAGCGCATTGATTACATGGTCATGAAGCCATTGTTCAATCTTGGAACCAAGAAATCCTACAATAAACGCCGGGAGCACAGAGCTCTGATAGCCGTTTACTTTGATAAACCCAAAAAACAGCATCGGCTCCGCTGCTCCCTGAGCCACATCCCATGATGTGGGAAAAGCTGTATGTACCAGCATCAATCCAAGGACAATGCCAAGGATCGGCGACCCGCCGAATTTCTTAAACGCCGACCAGCACACAAGCACCGGCAGATAGGAAAATGCGGTATCCGTCAGGATCGTGGTAAAGTCCAGAAACTGCTGTGGGATTGCATCTGCTGATATCCCAAAGAATCCCAGCATAGCATCCTGCGTTAAAAATCCCCGGATCCCCATGAACAGGCCGGTTGCCACCATGACCGGAATAATTGGTACGAACACGTCAGCGAAGATACGGACCAGACGCTGGATGGTACTGCCGTTCTGCGCCGCTGCCGCTGCCTGTTCATTTTTGGACGAACCCGAAACACCAAGCTTGGTTACTTCGTCAAAAACCTTATTGACGATGCCTGTGCCAAGAATAATCTGATACTGCCCTGCCGTAAAAAAACAGCATTTTACAAGCTCCGTTTCTTCTACTTTTTTGTCGTCAATGATGTCCCTGTCTTTCACAATCAGACGGAGCCTTGTGGCGCAGTGCGCCGCTGAAATGATATTATCAGCCCCGCCAACGACTTCAATTATCTGATTTGCGATTTTATTATAATCTGGTGCATTCGCCATCACGCTACCTCCAATAACCATGTTTTCATTTTTATCTTCTCATCCGAGAAAATCCGTATCTGTGTGTCTGCATCAAAATACACTTTTGAAGTAAATGTTATTTTACCGTTGTTTATGAAAATCTCCGCTGTGGAATAGTCTAAAAATATATGCATGTTATCCAGACAGCCAAGCGGCAGCATTTTCTCGTCATAAGATGGGGAATCCCACCTTTTCCTCTGAATTCTCATAATCTGGTCTTCTTTTCTGTAACAGACTTTTAAGGCACCGCCAATCTCATAAGATACAGTCTGGCCTTTCAGATTTTCTGCCAGTATCTCCAAGCTCACTGTTCCCCGGTCAATCACTGACACTCCTTTACATTCCATTGACTGCTCGCCTTTTCTTAAGGCTTTCAATTCCCTGGCAGGCCGCTGGCATAACCCTTTCCCGCAGACATACACCTCTCTTGGTATGGTCAGGCTGTGAAGCCATCCTTCCTTTACCGGCGGCTGGCTCATCTGATACTCCAGCTCCCCTGAACCGAGCCAGCCAAATAAAAGACATCTGCCGGACTCATCCACAAAACTCTGAGGCGCATAAAAGTCAAACCCCTCATCCAGTGATTTTTCGGCTTCCCCATCCACAAGGAACCTTCCATTTTTGTAATCCATCCTTCCGGCAAAAATAATTTCTTTGCAGTTTTCTTCCTTCTGCCTGCTTAGTATCAAAAATTCCTGTCCCTGGACTTCCATGATATCCGGGCATTCGCACATATAGCCCAGATCTAGAGAGTCATCCAGCATATAAAAGCTCGCCGAAACCTTCAAAGACCATCCTGCTGTTATCATGTGGCATATTTCCAATGAATACAGCGGGGAATGCCACTGTCCGCTGTGCCAGGCTGCGTTCCGAAAATGGCTGAAAAATAAATATCATCATATAGATGCCATAAACCATGCATGGTGGACTTCTTTTTGGAGCCATACCTACAGCTCTTTTGACCAGATTGAAAGCCCTTCTTCCCTGGGTGATAAGGGGCTGCACGGATTGAACCTAGACTGGAAACGCTTCGTCACAGACCAGACAACAGACTTTATGCGCCATGAAATACAGGCAATACGGACGTCAGGCGCCATTCAGCCAACGACTGTAAATTTTATGGAAGACTACACAGGCCTGAATTACTACAAACTGGCTGAATATGTGGATTTTGTTTCCTGGGACAGCTATCCCGCATGGCATCAGCAGCAGGATATCATGACCGCCTATGATACGGGAATGCAGCATGACCTGATGCGCTCCATGAAACATAAGCCTTTCCTTCTCATGGAATCCTGTCCTGCAAGCCCCAACTGGCAGGCTGTCAGCAAAATAAAAAAGCCAGGCCTTTTGACAAACGCTTCCCTCCAGGCTGTCGCCCATGGCTCCAATAGTGTGCAGTTTTTCCAGATCAGGCAGGGCAGGGGCGGTTTTGAAAAGTTTCACGGCGCCGTCATCGACCATTATGGCGGGGAAGATACCCGTATATTCCGCGAAGTCACGAAAACCGGAATCATCCTTGAGCATCTCTCCAAAATTGCAGAAAGCCGCGTAGAATCTCCTGTCGCCATACTATATGACATGGAAAGCAGATGGGCCATGGAGGATGCCAGGGGGCCGAGAAATCAGGGATTATTTTACCATGAGACAGCATTGAAATCCTACCAGGCATTTCGGAGAAACGGATTAAATGTGGACATTATAAATATGGAACAGCCTCTGGATTCCTATCAAATCATTGCCGCACCCATGCTTTATATGTTCCGGGCAGGAATTGAAGAAAAGCTGAAACGCTTTGTCCAAAATGGCGGAATACTCATTATGACTTATTGGAGCGGCATTGTGAATGAAACCGACCTGTGCCACCTGGGAGGGACTCCGCATGGCCTGTCCGATGTGCTCGGGCTGCACAGCGAAGAAATTGACGGGCTCTGGGACGGGGAAGTCAACCATTTCCTTCCTGTCAATGGCAATGAGCCTCATCTGAAAGAAAGTTATGCCTGCCGGCATCTCTGTGATTTAGTCCGCCTGCAGGGAGCTGTCCCACTCATGGAATATGCAGACAATTTCTACAAAGGCTACCCGGCTCTGACTGTCCATAAATATGGGAGCGGACATGCATATTATATATGTGCCGATGCAGAAGCAGATTTCTACCATGATTTTTATCAGCGTATCATAACTGCACAGCAGATTCGTCCTATACTGGACAGGATACCAGAAGGGATCGAGGTTTCCAGCCGCGTTCATAAAGATTTTGAATATGTGTTTGTCCAAAATTATACAGATAGTACGATTGATATCTGTCTTCCTGATCATATAGAAATATTGTCAGGGAATTATAATGGGACTATATCAGGGTACACAACCATAATCTTCCAAAGGAAATCAACTTGAAAACCAGCTGAAAGGCAGCCGTAACCGCGAATACAAGTCACGGCTGTTTGGCTTTCTATTTGGACGCGGGGAAAACAAGGACTGGACGCTGTCACTTTACAACGACGCCAGAACGTAATGTGCAGGCCGCTTGAAGAATATGCATAGTTTGTAGAGCAGGCCAGGAAAAACCTTATTTCAATATTTCATACTTCAAAGACAGCTGTGAATTCATTCCAAATTTCAACAGCTGTTTTTTATCTCACTTTTCCAAAAATATATCATTTTCCGCACCCTTTATATTCACGTCTCCAATCGTAGTAAAACCGTAGTAACTTAACCTATCAACTGCCGCGATTTGCCCCGTTCTGCTCCAGAATCCGAGCTGCACTTCTCCTGATGTAATGGAAGCCAGTCCTAAAACCATCTTCATAATCATTGTCTTTCCTGCTCCACTACGTTCGAGCAGCCCATAGATACACCCTTTTTTTACATGCAGGTTTATGGGATTGATGGTTTCTGTCCCAAAATCACGTTTTAGTATATTCGCTTTATCATCAGGGACACTGCCATTGGGTATGTGGCATATTTTGGCAGCCCCGTACCTGTTCTTTGAATCCCCATATACCTGTTCCACTTTCTGGCCGAACTTTTCATACTCCTGACACCTGTTTAAAGGCACACAGGCCAGAGCCTTGTAATAGGTGCTTCTTGGGAATTTCAAGGCATTGCAAAGCTGTAGCACAGAGTAATTGATTAAGTTATTCTGGATAAAAGCCACAATCTGGGCTATTGATCTTTTGCGAATATGGCGGTCGCTTTTTTGGTTCTGCCCGCCTTTTGTGTAATATTCCGTTCCCGGTCTTAAAGTTGTGGATACGGGGTTCCTCCGGCATTGTACAGCCCTACGGCCTGCTGCTTGAATTCCAGGATGTAAGATTTTTGGCCATGCCTTTCATCTCCTTTATTCTTTCACTTGATTGTATAGTTGTTCGGCTTTTCCTGCCCACACTTATATACTAACACCAAATTTCCCTTGGGATGGCAAGCACGAACCTCCGGATTTCTGCTCCTATCCGTATTCAGAGAACAGCTTTTCGCCGCTCTGGTAGGCGGCAGAAACAGCGGATTCATTGTTGCTCCGCTGGACGATTACAATGCGGGCATGGCAAATGTGCGCCCTCCTTCCTCCCAGGTTCCGGGCATAGAAAAAGCAGGATACCTTTTCAGATTTCCTGCTTGGGTGTGCCGCTGGTGGGCGGCGGGTTATTTAGTTTTTCGATGGGCTACCCGTTCAGCAAACCGGAATTTGCCAATGTTTTAGTTTTTCTTCATATCCAGCCTTTTTGCACTTTCTTCAGCCATGTCTGCTTCAATATCAAAGCCATTTTTACGAAGTTTCTCAGCGATTTCCTGATACAGCTTATATGCTTCCTTGTCCTTCCCTATTTTTTCATATAGCATCGCCTTACAATATAACTCATCATAAAAAGGTGTTCCTATTGCACCGGCTCTATCAAAATATTGGATTGCCTCATCATATTTTTCAAGTTTCCCACAAACTTCTCCGCCATGGATATATAACTCCCAGGCATCCGGAAATTTTTCTACGGCCTTTAAAAAACATTTGTAAGCTTCCTCTATTTTATCCGCATAAATATATGACACAATCAATAAATCCATTTCTTTGGGATTCTCCGGATCTGATTCTGCCCTTGCTTTTTGCTGGCGTACAGCTTCCTCCCCTTTCCCCACTGCAAAAAGGAAAGAAATACGGCAGGCACAGGCTCTGTAGAATAAATTTTCATCAAAGCCGGAACCTTCATTCAAAATAGTATCATACCACTCCATCGCCGTATTTTTACAATATTCAAACATCCACTGATGAATGATTGCATAATTCCATTTATCTTCCACGGAAAGTACACCGCCATGCATAAGCTTTTTATACTCCAAAAGACAATGTATAAAATCTTCCGGTTTCCGTGTCTTTTCATACACAGCGGCCAAACGTTGTGCATAGTTATTATATGCAACTGCACTCTTTTTGTAAAAATCATCTACCGTTACTCCATAGAGCCTTGCTAAAACAGGAAGAGTCAAAACATCCGGCAAAGTTGTTCCGCATTCCCACCTCGAAACAGTCTGTACATTTACATTCAGATTGTTGGCTACCTGCTCTTGTGTATATTTTTTTGACAAACGGAATTTTTTTAAATTTTCACAAAATATAGTTTGCTCCATATCTCATCACCTCGAAATTTATTTTTTTAGAAGCTTCTGGATTAGATTATAGTAAAAAATAATAAAGAAGGTAATGTCTTATTTTGTGAGCGGTATCGCAAAATTTGTATAGTCATAACCAAACTGACGTGGTTTGAGATACGATTCACAATTCTTTTACCAGACATAGTGTCAGCTCATCATCATTCCTGGCTGTTTAAGCAGACGTCCAGATATATTTTATTGCAATGCTGCCTGGCAATGTTTTCTGCTGCATCCAATAACATAGTAGCTATTTTCTTCCGCCGGTATTTTTCGAATACACTCAAATCTACCACACCTAGAATATTATAGCCGCCCAGCCCGCCCCATCTGCATTTGTGGTATAAAAATACATACCCTGCGGCTGTGCCGTTATACAATGCGAGCAATGCTGTACACTCGCCTTTTTTCTGATTATCCAACTGCCGTTTTACTTTCCCATTCTTCTCTTAAAATAGAATAACACAGCGTATCACTTTGATCGCGGGCGTGCTTTCTCAATCGACCTTCAAAGGTAAAGGAGCATTTTTCTAAAACTCTTATGCTCTCCTTATTGTGTGACCGCACCCATGCGGCGACGGCTGATAAATTCATCTCTTTGAATCCATACTCAAGCATCTTTTTCACAGCCTGCACTGCGCAGCCGTTGTTCCGGTATCTGGGAGCGATGGCATACTCTATTTCCATATAGCCGTCATATCGGTTCATATCACCCAGGCTTATAAATCCTATAAAATTATCGTTTTTTTTATCAGCAATCACTTTAAAGCCCCTGCTATTCTTCCAACATTGGATTGTGTTCCGGCTGTCAGTAATCGAATTGTAGAAATCAATCCCGCTTTTTCTCAAAGCCTCGTCAAGACACATTTCATATAAGGCCTTTGCATCGCTATCCTGCCAGTTTCTTAATATCAAATCTTTTGTTTCCATGGTTCAGTTCCTCCGCAAATCGCATATTGCAATATATCTTTCCCACACCCCCGGCAATTTTGATTTTATAAACGAAGCATAGGAACAATCCGGGGTTTCCATCATATGTTTTTCCTTTAAGTATTCGATGCAGCATGAATACCACCACTCCAGCTGCTTTTCCGATTTGTCTTCAAAACGCCCCACTTTCATTTTGCCCTGCTTCACATATTCCATAAATAGTGCATACGCATTCTCTACCCGGATGCACTCCGTCACTTCAACAGGTTCTGTCGCCAGTCTCGCACAGGGGATATTTTTAAATGGAATGACCTGTTTTTCTTCTGCAAGAACTTTATAGATATATCCTCTGACACCCTCCGATACTTCTCTCAGCGCATTCGGGTACAGTTCGTGATAAACTGGTATATCACTGCCTCCTTCAAATCCATAAGGGAACCAATAATAGGGCCTTTCTACAGCGTTGCATAAATAGAATGCGGCAACTACATCCATTGTAGCCATATACACATATGGCCGATCATGGTCAGCCTGATTAGGTTTTAGTACTTTAATATTCCCAGTGTTACTTCCATGAAATAGTATCATAACGCCTCTCCACCAAACTGGAATTTAGCATTCAGAATCATTTTCCAATGTATCCAAACGAATTCCTGCCTCATCAATGTCATTCAATATATCCTCTATCCTATTTTCCAAATCATCAATTCTGCTTTCTGCATCTTCAATATCTGATATCACGCCTCCAACAGGGCAATTCTTCAATGTAATATTCATAATATCTTTTCTCCTTTCAGCATTTATCAGCACTACAAATACCGATTTTCGATAGCTCTATTATACCGCAATTACTTTCCATAGGGAATAAATTTTATAAAAAATTCATTTTGCCGTGATAAGTATTATTCCCCTGAATCTGCCCTTGTTCCGTCTTTCATGATGGTAAGCTGCCCCTGCCGGTATTTCATTTTCGACAAGCTGATGGCCTACCCGGATTCTTCGGTTTTCAAAATCCAAATCGCCCTTTGTTAAGCCGCAAAACTCTGCTTTTGATTTTCATATGAAATTTTCCTCTAACACTACAACATTTACAAAGCTCTTTTGCAATCCCCAAATTTACAATTCTACTCAATTCAGATTTTTCTTTTGCATATCAGAAACACCTGCCAAAGCACAGATATCCCCACAATACCAGTCATCACATTCATCATAATGCATCAATTCTTTTCTCTCCTTAAATATACGATCAAAGAATATTTCTTTTTGCCGCCGTCTGCCGCGCTGTGCCCGATAAAGCGGGGCTGGCCCTCATCAAGCGTTGTAGCACTCGCTGCTCCCTCCCCCCCAAAAAAAAATTCGGCAAGGATTTCTCCTTGCCGCCATGAAACTATGTGCAGATTATCTGATTAGCCTGAGAACTCTGTAACTGATTCTATACAGCCATCCTTAATCATAATAATTTCATCTGCCTGTGCTGCAAGATATTTGCTGTGCGTTACTGCAATGACGCACTTTCCAAGCTCATGCGCCGTTCTTTTCAGTAATTCTATAATTTCCCCTGCCGTGGTTTCATCAAGATTGCCTGTCGGCTCATCTGCAAGCAATACTTTTGCGTTACTTGCCAACGCCCTTGCAATGGCAACCCGTTGCTGCTGGCCGCCCGATAGCTGCAGGACATTTCTTTTCCAATCCTCACAAGGAATATTTACTTTCTCCAATAAATCCTGCGGTGTTTTTGTTCCGCCAAGCCGCACATTTTCCTCTGTTGTCAGATAATCAATCAAATTATAATTTTGAAAAACCAACGAAACATGATGCTTTCTGTGGTAGTTAAGCCCTTTTGTCTGTATATCTTCACCGTCATACAAAATTGTTCCTTTTACAGGCATATCCAGCCCTGCAAGCAGGGACAGGAACGTCGTTTTGCCAGCCCCGCTTGCGCCAACAATCGTATAAAATTTCTTTTCCTCAAACTGCATGGAAACATTTTTTAAAATTTCTTTTTCTTTTTTTGATTTATAAGAATACTGAACATTTTTGACTTCTAATACCATCTTTTTATCCTCCTAACTGATTTCACTGAAAATATCTTTTGGATTTTTACGGGCTATCAGAATGCCGGCAGCCCCAACCGATATTACAACCAACAACGCCACGCCGAACCAATCGTACAGCATCAGTTCTGGTGTAACGGCGACTGAAACGCCTGTAACTGTTTCCTCTGAATCCTCCGCTGATTTTGCAACTTTTCCCTCATCTATGACAGACTGCTCATCTGCCTGCTGTACCTGCTGCTGCACAAGATAGGAAGCTGTAATTTTAGAAGTGGCAGGAGCAGCCATAAAAGAAAGGAATATGGCGGCAGTAGCTATCAGGAACGCTTCCAATAATATCTGCCCAAATATTTTTATCTTCGGTGTGCCAAGGGCTAATAAAATTCCAATTTCCTGCACCCTCCCTTTCATCCAAAAAACAAATACTAAAAATAAGATGATTAGGCTTGCTCCTGCAACCACAATGACTAATATTTCGCTGACACGCTCCAAATCATTGAAATTTTTGGACATCTTATCAATGTTTCCGTTGTTGTCAATTAAATCATAGCGTTCCCATCCAATATCCACTTTCTGTATCTCTTTTTTTATTTCATCGTATTGGTTCACGTCTGACACTTTGAAGTATGCTTTTTCGTACAATGCCCCCGATGTGCTTCCTTCGGCTTTTTCTGGAAACCCTAAGTCTGTAAATATAATATTTTCAGAACGGAAAGTATCTCCAGCCATAACAGGCGTCATTTTCTGCTGAACTGTATAAATACCAACAATCTCCGCCGCAAAGACGGTTGAGTTTTCTACGTCACGGCGGTCATTGAATTGTATCCTGTTTCCAACCGACAGGCTGTTTTTTTCGGCAAGTTCTTCTGAAATCACGCATACATCGGCATCTTCCTCCGTTATCATCCGTCCGTCCTTAATTGTTACATTCCCTGACAGGACATTTGCATCCAATGCCATATCCTTATTGCCGATTAAGCTGACACAAAGCAAATCGGAACTCTGGTCTACATCATCATCCTCAATCCTGGAAAAATCCACGGGATTTACTGCCGTGACGGCGGTTGTCAGATTATATTCTGAAATGCCAGAAACAGCGGCAATCTTTTCCATATCGCCTATTAAAAGCGTCTGGAACGAATTGTCATAAGATACACTCCATGATGTCCCATACTCTGTTTTTATTTTTTTAACATTTACGCCATCAAAATTTCCTTCTTCCCCACTCGGTTTTTTTGCAAGAATTTCATCTGCCCTGTCCCTCTTGTTCTCTTCGTTTGCTTCCATCAGAAATCCAGCGCCTACCGCCTGCTTTGTCTTATTCTGGGTGGCGATGCTTGCGTTTCGGCTAGCTATGCCCGACAAAAAAAACAAGCTGATAATCAATACTACAAAAAACAGCAGTATACTTTTGACTGGTTTGCGTATGACCGAACGCCACGCCATTTGAAAACTGTTCATTGTCTATCCCTCCATTTTTGATAAAGTTTCTTTGGGATTTGTCCTTAATATTGGAAGCAGGGAAATTATGACTGCCGCCAATACTAGCAGGATTCCCAAACCTGCCAGAACGACGATATCTTTAAACTGCAATAAGACCTCTAAAGAAATGTCTGCCCCTCCAGAATCTGTAAGGAAACCTTGTAAAATGCCAGCCATAAAATTTCCCAGACAACAGGAGCCTAAGACAGCCAGTGCAAAGACCAAAAATGATTCCAGAAATACCTGTAAAAAAATACTGGATTTTGGTTTCCCGATACTGATAAAAATGGCAGCTTCCCTCTGCCTTGTCCGCATCCACATACAAAGCAGCAAAGATATGATGGCTGTTCCTGCCGCAAGTGTCAGGATAAGCATAAGCTTTGCAGCTCTTGTAATCTGTTCCAACGGCAGAGCCATTTGTTGGTACAAGGTATCCGATGTCGTAGAATCTGCTTTATCGGATAAATGCTTGTTCAATTCTTCTTCTAATAAACTTAATTGCTCTGGATTTTTGCAATAAACGGCAACTTTGGCATAACCGTCCATTCCAAATAAATCCGAGTAGGAACTGTTATCTATGAATATCTGGTTTTCAATACGGTTTACAGAATCCATCCCTTCTGGCTGTTTGCTTTCACTTCCAGATAAAAAGATGCCAACAATCTCCAGGGAAACCCGCTTTCCATCAGCATTTCCCAATTCTATCAAGTCGCCTAATTTTAATTGGTTGGCATCCGCCAGATAAGAGTTGATAACAATTCCTTTTATGTCTTCTGAAATATATCTGCCAGAAATAAGACGGTACACTCCTTCTGAAAATCCGCTGTCATTTTCCAGATTGTCATAGGATAGAACAGATGCTTTCTGATTGGATTCTTCTGTGGAATCGCTGCCTGTAATCAATTGAAAGTTTACAGGAAACGCAGTGTTTCTGGCTAAGCAATTTACGGTGGAGACTTCCGCCAAATCCTTTATCCATTCCACGTCGTCTAACGTAATCTTGTTTTCTTCTTTCAAAATACCCATGACAACTTTTGCTTTTGTTTTTTCCCCAATTGCCGCTTTTGAATCAGCCGTTGCACGGAGAATCATGTTAGTGCTTAATATCATGCTGCTCACAATGAGCAGCACAAAAAACAGCAGGATTGTCTTTGATTTTTTCCGCTTCAAATACCGAAACGCAAGCTGATAAAATGCCATGTTTATTTTCCACCTCCCTTAGTTATATTCATATTGGACAATCACTGCTTTTGTAGCCGTAAAATTTTCTGTATCATCAAAATTTCCATAAAGCAGCAAGGATGTTTTTTTCTTTATATCCGCTTTGGCAGCTTCACTGACTGTGGCTTTTCCAGTCGCTATGCTCATAACCGCTCTTTGGAATATGCAGTTATCTCCATATTTAATATTGATTTTTTCCGCTTCATCTTCGTATCCATCCGCCGCAATAACAGCCTCTCCATCATTACTTGATGTTACAGGGGTAATCGTACATCCATTGTCTGAAAATCCTGTCACGCTTCCCTGTAAATCGGATGCAGCAATCATTTCATCGGCATCCATACTGCCGACAGCATTTGAATTGTTCCCATCGGAGGTATTCTTTGAATTGTTTTCATCAGGGGTATTTTTCGGATTGTTTTCATCAGGAGTATTCTTTGGATTGTCCTCATCGGGAGTCTCTTTTGAATTGTTCTCATTGGAAGTATCCTTTGAATCGTTTTCATTGGGAGCATCTTTTTTGTCAGGATTTGTTATGTCATTTTCAATATAGGCATCTTTGGTTTCTCTTTCTCTGTTTGTTCCCATGTCATTCGATGTGCCACAACCTGCCAAAGCAAAAATACTTACCCCAACTATTAGCATCTGCATTAATTTTTTGTTCTTCATGATTTTTTTCCGCCTTTCTTTTGATATGTTTGTATTTTAGCACCATGATTTTTATATACCCTGCAAGGCATTCAAGTTATCAAGCTGCAAAGCCATTGTATAGAAAAACTTCGCTAAAAATCCTGTAAAATTACAAAAAATATAAAGGACTTTTTAGAGGATTTTTACAGGATTTCATATTATACTGATATTAAGCAGATTATATAGTCCCATCAAAAAATATTTGGAAAGGATTTGAACAATGAAAATACTTCTTCTAGAAGATGACTTGGAGCTTTGCAGCTCGATACAATCACAATTAACGAAAAACGGTTATATGGTTGATGCTTGCAATGATGGGGAAACCGCCATGCTGTATGCCTTACATACAGATTATTCCTATGATTTAGCTATTGTGGACAGGATGCTCCCTTTTATTGACGGGCTGACGATTATTAAAGCTATGCGGAAAAAAGGCATCCAGATTCCTGTTATCATCATTACAGGAATGACCGCCCTTAATGAAAAGATAGAGGGATTGGATGGAGGGGCTGACGATTATTTAGTCAAGCCGTTCCATATTCAAGAACTGCTTGCGCGCGTTAGGGCTTTAACAAGGCGTCCAAGTGAAATAAAAGCAGAAGATACGCTCCAATATGCCGACTTGTGTTTTAACAAATCAAACCGTGAACTGACTTGCAGCCCCAAAACTATTTTTTTAACAGCAAAAGAGTCTGAATTGTTATATGTCTTTATGAAAAGCCCAGAAACGCTTTTTTCAAGGGAACAGCTTATACTGAAAATATGGGGTACGTCATCGGAAGTTGAACAAGGGAATGTTGATAATTATATTTCTTTCCTGAGGAAACGGTTAAGGGAATTAAAGAGTACCTGTGAAATAAAAACCGTATATGGAGCTGGATATTCTCTAACCCATAAACAGAAATAAAATTTTATGACATATAAACCGTAAAGGATTGGAGAACACAAATGCTGAAACCACTGTCGAAAAAACTGAATACCCTTTTTATCACAACAATTATGCTAATTATTACATCAATTATGATAATTCTCTGCAACAATTACATCCACATGGAGCAGTCAAGCGAGATTATTTTGTTCCAGAGAATGGTTACGCAGATGATGTACCAGCTTGAAGATAACAGCCAGAATTTTGAATCCATTGCGGATTCCTACCATGAGTATAAATACCCGATATTTTGCTATATCCAAGATACTTCTGGAAAGATGGTATATCGAACAGATTCTGACTTTCCTACTGATGCAGACGCTCTTTTAGAGCGTTTTCGCACACAGGCAGGCAAAGAGGATACTTTCATAATAACAAATGATAACAAGCCGGCTACAGACCAAAGCGGTGTTTTTATGTTTAACGGAACGAAAAATGACGATTATTTAGGGATACTTGCAACGATTGTAACGCCAAATGACACAGCTTATCATCTGTCACTGATTTACAGGCAGCAGTCCTTATTTGATATTTTAACAAAACAGGCTTTCCTTTATATTTCCTTATGGTGTCTTTCCCTTATTACTGTGACAGCAATGAGCTATTTGCTCATAAAGAAAGCATTAAAACCAACAGAGGTAATGTTGAAAAGCCAAAAAGATTTTATCGCTTCCGCTTCGCATGAATTAAAATCGCCCCTCGCTGTTATTCTGGCAAACGCAGAGAAGCTGGAACAATTACAAATAGATGATACAGAATTTAGAAAATCGGTTAAAATATTAGACAAGGAATGCATGAGAATGTCAAAACTGGTAAGGGATCTGCTGCTTCTGGCTTCTTCTGATGCGAAATCATGGACGATATGCAAAAATACCATTGATATAGACACATTATTAATCTCATTATATGAAACTTATGAACCAATCTGCATCAGTAAAAAAATCTGCCTGCGCTTGGAAATCAGTGAAACCAGTTATCCTAAATTTTGTGCGGATGAAGAACGGCTTTTTCAGATATTGACAATTTATATGGAGAATGCCCTCCACCATTCCGCAGGTAATAAACAAATTGAAATTAAAACAGCAGTAACGGCAAAACATATCACATTTTTCGTAATAGACCACGGAAAAGGTATTCCCGAAGATGATAAGCCATATATTTTTAACCGGTTCTATTGTGCCGACAAATCAAGGACAGATAAATCACATTTTGGATTAGGGCTTAGTATAGCAGACGAACTTGCAAAAATGATGAATGGTAAAGCAGGCTGTAAAGATACGGATGGGGGAGGGGCTACATTTTTTGTCACACTTCCTTTGAAATAGCCTGATTGATAAAAAACTTAGAAAAATCTAATGAAACGATTTATACGGTAAAAGAGCCAGAGATTGATCTCTGGTTTTTCTTTTACTTATTCTGCTGTCAATAGGCAGGGCATCCTGTCACTATCCCCGTCTGCCAGTTCCCAAAAACGGAACGCTTCTGGCACTGTATTCCTGTCTATCCTCATGTCGTTAAAATACCCTTTGACGCCATTAATCTCCATTCTCGTTTTTTTCATGCTCTCCATGACAGAAATATAAATTTACCTCCCTATTCCGATTGTGATTTGATGATTTTTAAGGGAAACATTAGCTGTTATATTTGTTTATTAAAATCTCCGCTAACCCTTGAAAACACTAAGTTTATCGCAGGTGAACTTTCCCTTAAAGTTTCCCTTGTGTTATATCTTCTCACAGGGCATTACGAACCCTGATAAGGGAAAAAATAAGGGAAACAGAATCACATAAGACATTATAATACAAAACATACGGGAATTGTGAACTGATTGAAATGCTTTCAAAAAAACAATGAAAAGAGGACAGATAAAAAATGAATATCATTTATGCCACATACAATATCCACCATAACAGTATTGACATATATGCCTATGCAGGCTACTTTTTACGGATAGACTGCCACAAAGCAGAAGAAGATTTGAAAACTACTCCCTGCTCTGAATGTGCCTTAAATGCTTTGGCAATAGATGAACCGCTTGAATACGCAAGATTGTATCTTGAAGGAAATATGCAGATGTGGGTGGATGCGGAAGACAGTCTTGAACTGTGGTAATTTTAATTCCCCCGAATTCGGGGGAATTAAATCACTTCAAAATCTTTGTAGTCTGTTCTTCCAAAATTAACATCTGATGTATTGCAATTTTATTGAGTTTTATTAAGCGTTCTTTCTGGTTCAGCCCATCTTCAATCAGGACTGCATTGATGTTTTCCATATTTGACAGGCATATCAATTCATTTATATTCGCATAATCCCTGATATTGCCTTTTTTATCCGGGTTCTTATACCGCCATTGTTTAGCTGTCATACCAAATAATGCCATATTCATCACATCAGCTTCAGATGCGTAAATAATAGAGGTTTGCTGCGGCGTAAGTTCCGGCGGAATAAGATTAACCTTAATGGAATCTGTATGTATCCGGTAGTTAATTTTTGCCAATTCCCTCTTAGCACTCCATCCAAGTAAAGCCTGTTCTTCTTTCTTTAGCCGCTCAAATTCCTTGATAAGGTATAATTTGAATTGCGGAGATACCCAGCTTGCAAACTCAAACGCAATATCTTTATATGCGCATGTACCGCCATACCGTCCCGCTTTTGCCACAATCCCCTTTGAATTTGTACGGGATACCCATTGCTTAACCGACATAATAAAACGGTTTAACCCCGCCTCCAACATGATTTCTTCATAGGCGGCAATATTGAAGTCCACATTATACATTTCTTCCCATATGCCAAGAAATTCTATTGTGTTCTTATTTCGTAACCATTTTTCTATCAGGGCAGGTCCGTTATCAATTTTCCTTACCATATCAGTTAATGAGATGTAATCATCCTCTTCAATTTGTAAGACCTGTATTTCTGTTCCGTCAACATTTAGTTTCCCCATAAGCAATTCCTTCCGTTTTATAAATAACCTTGTTTCTTTGCCTTTTCCATCAAATGGGGTTGAATATTGGGATATGTCAATCTTTCTGGCAATCCGTCCATCATGGCGATTTTTTCAATTTCGCTATGTAACTCTGATTCAAAACATTTTACATCGGCAAAGAATAGCATTCCAAAAGATTCGCTGCCATCAAAATTATCTGGCGCTGTAACAGAATATACACAGACGGGCTCTATATCAAATTCCAAAGCCCCTGTTTCCTCATATAATTATCTTCTTGCCGTGTCCATAATATTTTCCCCCTGCTCCCGATGACCTCCAGGAATTTCCCATGTGTTCCTGTCCTTGTGTTTGCAAAAGACATATTTATTTTAGGCTTTAGTTATTATCACAGCAAATTTTAGCAGTTCATCGTCCATATTGTCATAAAATTTTACCTCTGTCATTTTGCCATTTCTCCATCTGTATTCTTAATTTATTCCAATCTGTTACCATTATAATTTTTTATCTTCTGTATACGGCAAATCAAAGAATTTTACCCCTTCTATTTCTGAAATACCCACATATATTTTATCCGTATACCGTCCATATGTGCAAAAGTGCTCCATGACATATTTTGCTGTAAACGGCATTAACCATTTGCATATGCCTTCATTAGAAGCCAGATTATCATCTACATGTTCTTTTAGATTGGCAAAAAATAATAATTCTGCCTGATTTCCCCCTCCTGTTCGTTGCTTTTTGCGTTCCGGTAGCCTTCATCGGAGAAGAATAAATTCCACAAATTTTCTGTCCGGAGAATTCATGGCAAATTCCAAATGGGGGATTTTCTTTGGCGGATGCTGTTTCAGCCGCCCGCAGCTTTTTGCCGCAGCTCCTCACGTTTGGGATAAAGCACATAATTGAATAAATAGTTATCGTCGTCCAGCAAGCGTTCATCCCACACATCCTCATCATTCCAGGAACCCATGTAAACCACATGGCCATTTTTTATCAGGCAGTGCAGCCCCTCATCCTCCTGCCAGTCACAGCCGCCACTCAGATTCAGTACAGGGATTTCCGGCTCCCTGGGAACCTTGATGTCCAAGCTGCCAAACTCCATATAACGAAGAACCTCTAACGGCTCTTGTATGTTCTGTATACCTTCGTCCAACAGTTCCCCCTTGCTTGTGGATTCTAACTCATCCTGAAGGTAATACAGAGCGTATTGGCAGATTTCCCTTACCAGAGCTTCATCTACCTCCGACAACCACCGAACGGACTGGGCAACGTACTCCGCTGTAACACCCTCGTCACAAGCCACCTCAATCTGCTTGTGAAAATAAGGGAATTCTACATAGCCTGTCACCCTATCAAATTCATCTGTCCCGACATCTATTAAAATGTCCTCAAAGCGCAGTCCTGACATATGTAATTTCCTCCTTTGGAAAAATCTTGGTTTGCCGATGGTTCCATTATACCGCAATCACTTTCCAGAAGGAATAGCCTTTACAAAAAATTCATTTACCGTGAAATTGCCACGTCCACAGCATACGGTCAGTTTACGGCCATCCATCCGCCCTATTGGAACATAAGGAAGATTATCTTCCAAATTTTCCGTTACCTCCGTATATTCTTCTGGTTTGTTTATAACTTTTGATTTGTCTAACATTTATTATCTCTTTGATTCAAATGAAATTATTTTATTTTTCGGTATTCTCATTCCAAACACCTCCCACTCTTTCTGGCTATGTGCTTTGGAATCCCCTTTTTAGAAGCTGAGCCTGCATAAACGGCTTTACCTATTGGTTTCATCCCTGCAGCCTTAAAAAATTCGTCCATATTGCGTATATTAATTAGCATAGTCCCCATAATCCCACTGTCCGGAATATTGAATCTCCCCATTCTCCAGATACATCGTCCCTGTCCCATGGTAATCGCCATTCTTCCATTCACCTTCATAAAACACTTGTTCCGACATCGGATAATACTCTGTCCCCACCCCATGATACCTTCCTTTTTTTACGCCTCCTTCATATGCTAAGCAGCCCAACTCATAGATTTTAAATTCCCCATTCATTTCCCCTTTCTCATAAGTGCTTTTGGTTATCCCTGAGGTACGGCAGAAGTTCATCCCATCAATACCTCCTGCCCCTTTGTTCGACTTTACTTTCTTATATGCATTGTTCAGATTAGCCGGTTATAAAATCTTCTCCAACAGCCTGTCCGTCTGAAAGTCTGTGATGATGCGGTTGTTTTCAGCAATCCTCTGGCAGGCGGACACTTCTGCATACTCTTTCAATTCCGTCGATACCATTTGCAGATAGTCCTCAATATGAAGTTGTCTGTCCTTAAATTTGTCATTGGTTACATTCATTTACTCACATCTCCTAAAGTTCAGTCCTTTCCATCATGTTTGCAACTACGATGGTACTATGACCTCTGCTGACTTCTCGCCATTCGTTGTTACTCACGGATTTCATATTCTGTTTTCATCCGCTGACGAGACCTCCCTTGGTACCACACGTTTCTTTCTCTCCATATATCTGCCACATTTACCATACTTAATTCCGAGTAGTTATTGGACTTTGGTTTGTATGGCAACCTTATCCTTAACTATAGCCTGATGTGATTTCTGTCCGTCAGACCAGAGATTTGCCTCCACCTTCCTTCAGATTCCCCTCGCGTTAATCATAATCCTTGTTATGAATAGGACACCCTTGGTCTTGGCTGTATCCTTCCCACTGCCCGGGCGGATTAGGGACTTTCACCCATTAGAAACGTGCGCCGCAAGGCGTACCACAAAAATACAGCTATCGGTTTCCCAATAGCTGCATTGCAGTTTGCCGGCCCCTGCCAGCCTATCCATTCTTTTGTATATTTCAGCAAATATCCCAAATGCCCGCTGAATCTCTGGGACAGGCCTTATAAAGCCTTTCGGCCTCTAGCCCACAGGCCGCCTTTTTCCTGTGCCGCAGTTTGCACAAATTCTATTACATCATTTCATGGGTCCGCTGTCATACGTTTTCTTATAGCTACGCATGGTTTCCGGTCTGCCAGCACCACTTTGCAATCTTCTCAACCAATGCAGCATCCACTTTGCCATAGGGGATACGGATAGTCCCCTTGTCCGTTTTATAGCCCTGAAGTTCTTCCGCAAAATGTATGACGGCTTCCGGGCCAGGATAAAGCCCAATGTGTTTCTTTGAAGCGGCAAAATGAAGGATATTATGCTCTTTCCAATAAGTCGGCATGCTCCATGAGATACGTTCTTCCGCTTCAGGCAGCGCCCTTTGCAGGACCTGGCGGATATACCGCAGATCTTCCTGTTTATCCGCATCCTGGCTCAGGATATATTCATCAACCGTTTTTGGCTTCTCACCACAGTAATGGCTCTGCCCTTTTTTCTTAAATACCCTTCCACATCCTGGGCATTTCCACATGGATGCCTTCCCACCGTCCCTTTCCTGTAAAACACCCTCAACAATGCCGCCAAAAAATCCTTTGATATCATGAGGGGCTTCTACATAGGCAGCATCCATATCTTTATTTTGAAGCATCTCCTCATTAAGTTTCAGTTCCACATCATCCCTCCTTATGAAACGGCCATCACAATGCCGCTATTTCCTTAAAATCTGTTCCATTTTTTTATCCTTTGCCAGTTCATCCACTAACTTGTCAAGATATCTGATCTCCTGCATCAGAGAATCTTCAATGTTTTCCACACGCACACCGCATACAGTCCCCCGGATGAGCCTGCGGCCAGGGTTCAGCGCAGGCGCCTGCCTGAAAAAATCGCCATATACCAGGTCACTGTGCAGGAAGCCGCGGATGGCGTCACTGCTGTACCCAATCAGCCAGGAGGCAATTCCATCCACCTCGTCTTTTGTGCAGCCTTTTCTTTCTGCTCTTGCTATCAGCATCGGGTAAACCTTTGCAAAATACATCCCAAATATCTTTTCATTTTCCATTCTATCCTCCTCGCAGATATTGTCAGCGCCATTCCTTCTTCCGGACGGCATACTGTCCGGGTTATTGGCGAAAGAATCCAAACTATGAACGGCACGGATCCGTAAGTTCCACTTCCTGCCAAAAACCGGAATTGCCTCTGAGCCATGAATGATATATTTCATTTCTTTACCCTATGCGCCGTAATAACTGTATAACTATGAGCGTTTACAGTTATAATACAGTTTCCTGCATTCGCATACCAATTCTTCCCATTCCTTGTAATAACAGTATTTGCAGAATTGATTTTGGTTTTACACCAGCCAACTACATCATCTGTATCTAAAGATAGATTTCTTTTAATGCGTTCTGCCCCTAATTCCGTCGTGTGCAATTTATCCAAATTTTTTCGTAAGCCATTATCCATATCCATTTTGCAATTATCCTTTCTCCGTTTACAGATACCAATTTGCCGTTGCCTTATATTTTATTGCGGCAAGGCTTTGGGGACTGCCATGGCCCATACAGGACGGCTGCGCTGCTTTGGGATATGCTTCGTTCTTATTCTTCCTCGTCCAGCTTGAATAATTTCAAATATGGGAGGCGGCCTTCCGCCTCTTCTCCGTAGACATATAAAGTGTCGGTTTCCATATCCAGGCAGGTATGGCAGCAGCGCCCGCCCGGAAAGGGATAGGGCTCCCGCAGGCACTGGAAGTCTACCCCAGCCTCATCCAGAATTGCCTGTATGTACTCTGGATTTACTGTGCCGTAGCCATCTGCATTGCTCTCGCATTCCAAAACCTCTATGATGATGGACAGGACAAAGGAGGAAACGGAACCTGCCAAAGGAACCCAGTGGTACATGGTATCCTGGTCGTTGAAATACACCACTGGGTCGGGCTGCCCCAGATCCTGTTTCCGGATTCCCGCATACCAGCAGCCCTGGTTCTCGTGCCAGAACAGCAGATAGTTGTCCAGCCGTTCCTCCCAGCGTTCCCTGGGCAGCGCCCACAGCCGTTCTTCCTCCTCGCTGCCGGTTTCATTGTGCTCCCTGAAACCCAGCATATCTCCCTCAATGTAATCATGGGAAAATGTCAGGTTTCCGCCAAAGGGCTTGGCGTCCTTGTCCGGAATGTGCATAGGGTGCAGCATATCATTCAAGCTGGCCCGGCCACAGGCCAGAAGGTAGCCCCGTAAAGCCGCTGGAAGCTTGAACCCCGCACTGGCCTCATAGGCGGAAACCAAATCCTCCGAAAAGCCTTTGGCCGCTTCTCCCTCCTCCCCAAATAAAGGTTCCGCCCACTGAACCAGTTCAATGGGGGGAAATCTGATATCGCTTTTCACCCATAATAACGTCCTCCTATTCACTCTGTTGATTCCATCATATATGATATTCCTTTATTGAGATTTTCCAATATGTTTTCCATGGAACTATCTTTTTCGTCAAAATAAAAGTATGGTTTTTGCAGTGGGCCTTTTCGTTTATCTAAAGCCTCAAACAGCACAAAACGGTGCGGATGGAACCCTTCTGGTTCAACGGTTAATTCAGCAAGATAATTCGTACTTTCAATAATGTACCGCAAATAATCTTCCTGTTCCATTAGAAATTCCACATTTATCCCGCCACGGTACAGTTCCCGGACAGCCCTAATCCACATTTGTATGGAACCTGTCACTTCATACAATTCCATTTTATTATTTTTCCATTGTAATGGAGCACGTTGCCCAGCCCGGGATACGTTCCAGATGCTCCAGCCACTCCAACTGAAAGCCTGTGGAGGAATAGCCGCGCCCATAGAAAAAATATTCTTCCGGAAACACGTCCTCGCCAATCCAACGCAGTCTATCACTGGACAGCTTGTATTCAAAACTCCAGTTTTGCCAGAAGCCCAGAGCGGAGTCGCCAAGCCGGTTATCATAGTCAGGCCGGGCCAGGAACGGCCCTTCCTCAGCCCGCCCTGCAGGCGGGAGGGCGGCAAAGATAGGGTTCTCCCCGCCCAGGCCGGCACGGTATCCCATCAGCCACATGGTTAAGTTCATCAGGTCGAAAAATTTCACTCCTCCTACATTAATTCTTTCTTTAAAGCCTTTGTAATCAGTTCTTCCCTTGCGCCCAGGAATTCCTCAAAATTCCCGAACCCCAGATCAACATCTGGGATAAAATGTTTTTCTTTGTAGGCTTTTAACTGTTCCGGGCCGGAAAATGCCTGCCCCAGCCACTCGTCAAAATCTTTGTCCTTCTTTTCTTCATTTGGGGTTGCCTCCAATAGCTGGAGGTTCCCAAGGTAATTTACATTTTTCAGATAAAAACGGATGCTTTCTTCCGGTATGCCCCTTTTTGCAAGTTTCTTCTGGGTGAATTTACTCTTAGGATAAATATGGTCTACATGGAAATTATTTTTCAAATCTGCCCATGGATAAAGGACAGACAAGATAACCAGCAAATCCCCCGTCCCATACTTTGCCCACAAAAGGTTGCCAATGCTGTCATCCGTAAAGGTAATATCCCTATTTGTCCCCTTAAAGTAATCTGCAATCTGTGCATAAGGGAAGGAACCGGGATTCTTATCAATAATGGCCCTTACTGGCTTTAAAATCCCATCCGGCATAAAGCTAAATACCCTGTTCAGCATGGATGCCACAAACCATTTTTTGATAAGCCGCCTGTCCTCTGCATATGCGCCTGACGCCACGAAATTGGATGGCATGCCTATCGACTTGATGTAATATGCTATGGGGATGAACAAATTATTTGAAGTAATATTTTCCCTGTTATACCCATAGGAAGCTACAAGCTCCACGGCCGTCCGAAAAGCCCTTGTCAAATCTTCCCAATTTTTTTCTATCACAAGCATATTGGAGCGGTTAAAATTATCCACCTTAAACGAGATATCAGAAAAACCGCTTAATACCAGACAGGATTTCAGAAGGATGTCCTTCCCTACATTGAAGCCCCTGCCGACCATGTTCACTTCATCCATAAAGTTCGTCAGTTCTTCCCGGGCATCCTTTTCTTTCCACTGGGCTGTGGCAAAAGAAAGCAGCAAATCGGAATAGCTCAGGGTTGTGCCCCCGCTGTTGACGCGGATAAAAATATTCAATACTTTATCAAGTTCTGTACTTTCCTCCAGATAATAGCTTATGGACTGGTTCCTACGGATAACGGCAAATAATTTAAACAGCGCTTTATTGGCAAATTTCGCTTGCGGCAGCACATTTAAATGGTTGTCAAACAGGATATCATTTATTTCAAATTCTTCCTTTACATCCAGAATGTTCCCAACCTGATACCAAAAGTACACGGGGTTCCCAGACGGATCCAACTGGGAATTCATGCTTTCCACCTCGGAATCGGTAAGAAACCTGAAATCATAGGACAGCTCCGTATCTTCGGATTCCCCCAGCAGGTTGAGGTATAGCTTCCTTGGCGGATATGCCAGCGGGTCATTCCATTTTTTGTGGGGCGTTTTGTAGGCATAAGACCCCTTCAAGCCAATATACAGGGAAGTCATCCTCTGCTGCCCGTCCAATATTGCAATAATATCGTCAGAACCGCTGATATTGGCTTTTGGGTTGTGCTTTCCTGTCCTCTGGTGGTAATTCCTTAAAAATTCATAGAAACTAAATTCCTTTGCTTTTTCCTTTGGCACTTCCCAAAATAAAAATGTGTTAATCGGATAACCCATCATCAGGCTATCAAATAACTTCTCTATCTGTTTTGGGCTCCATACAAATTCCCTTTGGATAGATGGGAGTAAATATTTTTTTGAATCAATGTTTTTTACCACACTCTCTATGGTAAGCGGCGTTTGGTATGCCATGTCACACTCCTCCTATTCCATTCCAGCTTGCCCCCTTATTTTGCTGACAATGGCTTTCTATAAAACTTTCCTAAAAAACAGTTCCAATGGCTGGTCAAAGGGCGTATTATGGAAGATTAACCCGCCGCAGTCTACATACCCCAGCTTCCGGTATAAATGCTGCGCCCCCTCGTCAGCCTGCGTTGAAATCAATACCATCTGATACCCCTGGTTTTTCATTTCATTTTCCCAAGAAAGCACTGCCTGTCCCGCAAGCCCTTTCCCACGGTATTCTTCATCCACAAACAAAAAATTCATAAATGGGACCTTATCCCATAAAATGCAATGGGATAAAACCCCAACGCGCCGGTTTCCTTCCCAGATGACATATCCGGACTTTGTAACTACCTGGTTGGCAAAGCCTCTATCGTCAACATGCTGGTCCAAGCCCATTACAAATTCCTTATCCCTGTCCGTTACGGATTTTAATTCCATATGTTCCCCTTTCCCAAAGCATCCCCTTTAGCTGTTACACCGTCCTGTTTAACTGCCAGAGGAATATTATTAAAAAAGAATGCGCACAGCGCATTCTCCGCGCGCGAGCGGATTGCGCAGCAATAAATTTCCTCTCCGCGAGCTGCGCATAATTGTTGTTCTCTTATAGGACGCAATTTCCTATAAAGGAACAAAAAGCAGCATCCCCACCAAATTCGTGAAAATGCTGCCTTTTCTGCAGAAGTTCTTATAACTGGAACTTACTTGCCTGGTCGTTCTGCCGCCGGCTGAGTTCCACAAGCCCCTGCGTATCTTCAGTACATTCGTCAATGGTCTGGGAAAGGAGCGTCATGCTGGCGCTGGTTTCCTCTGTAGACGCTGCATTCTGCTGTACCACGCTGGCTAAGCTGTTGGCAGAATCTGTTACAATCTTTTTGAGGTTATTGAGGACCTCTGTCTGGCCGCCAATTTCTTTCGTAACTGCTTCTACGAGAGCCACTTCCTGTTTCAGGCTCTGGAACGCAGCCCTTGTTTCTTCCAGGCACTTCTGCTGCTTCTGGACATTATCCGTAACTTCCTGCATTTTGCTGACGGAAATTTCCACATTGTTCACTAATTCTTTTACAATCCCCTCAATTTCCTGGGCATTGCCCGAGGATTCTTCGGAAAGGTTCCTGATTTCTTCTGCTACTACTGCAAATCCCCTGCCGGCTTCCCCTGCCCGTGCTGCCTCAATGCTGGCGTTCAAGGAAAGCAGGTTTGTCTGTGCCGCCAGCCCTTTGATAATTTCTATGGTCTTGTTGATGTCTGCTGCGGAATCGTTGTTCTTATTGGTCTGTTCTGATACCACGTCAATCGTTTCTATCGTCGCCTTTGTAATCCGGTCAAGCTCCTGGATGCTTTCGGACGCGCCTGCGGAATGCGATGCCATGGCAGATACGGCCTCCTCAAGCTTTAACACGCCGTCTTTTTCTACTTCAATGACGCCGCCCAGTTCCGTAATCTTTTCATTCATGGTTTCCGTTTCATTCGCCTGGTTGGTAGCGCCATGGGCTAAGTCGTCGATAGCCTGGTTGGTGTTCTGGATGCTTTGGGAAATATAGCCAAATTTCTCACTGAACCTTTCACTGCTTAAGCTCAATGTTTCCCCGGTCTGGAGCACGCTGCCAATCATAGTTGCCAATGACTTGCGGACGTCATCCAAAGACCGTGCCATCTCACCAATTTCATCCCCGCGCTTCATCAATGCAGGGCTGACAGTAAAGCTCAAGTCCCCGATGGCTGCCTGGCGCAGATGCCCCTCCACCAATTTGATGCCCTTCGTGATCCTAAGGCCGCTGAAGGCAGAAATAATCAATGCTGCACCTAGCATCAGGACGGCTGCTATCCCATAAACCATAAGCATATGTGAAAATTCTTCTTCAATCTTCACTTTCTGCCCATCAATTTTTTCGTTCATTTCATCCACATAGTTCCCGGTTGCAACTGCCCATCCCCATGGCTCAAACATCTGTGCGTAAGCTACCTTTGGCGCCACCGTCACGCCGTCTGATTTGGTAAAATAAAATTCATTATACCCGCCGCCGCTTTTTGCAATCTCCACTACGCTCTGGGTAACCTTCACGCCATTCTGGTCTGTCAGGTCATACCTGTCAGTGCCCTCCTGGTCTGTCAGGATTGGATGTGCAACCAGCACATAATCATCCCTGTCAATCCAGATATAGCCTGATGCGTCATCCCGGTAGCGCATGGCACGGACAGCGTCCGCCGCCAGCTTCTGGGCTTCCTCCTCCGTGATTTCACCATTCTGGCTCTTGTCGTAATAGCCCTGGATAAGCGCCAATGCTCCCTGCACCTGGGATTTAATCTCCATCTTGTAGCCATCGTTCATGGATTCCTCGTACAATTCTGCGGACTCCTCCATGGACTGCTTCAAATAATGGACGCCCAAGATTGCCAGGCCAACCGTAGGAATTGACACCATAATGCAAATAACGGAAATCAGCATAGCTGTCAGGCTCCGGTAGCCTTTTGTTTTTTTCCTCTGTGTGCCGTCCTCTGCTTTTTTCTTCATGTAACCCCGCCTTCCATTTTGTTTAGTATCTTTCATTATACACTATTTACAATCGAAGTCAATGAAATGGCTGGATTTTTCCAGATTTTGCACAAATTCTTCCCATTTTTACGTTTCTGGCTCTTTTAGAATTTGCTGTTTCTTTTCACGTCCCTGCCGGAAATTCGGACAAAGGCTTGAAGGTATAGCCCATCCCCTCCCATTTCGTCAGCAGCTCATCCAGGATTTCCCCATTCGTCTTTGAGGTATTATGTAACAGCACAACGGCTCCGGGATGCACCCGTTTCAGCAGCTTGTCAAAAGCCTCCTCATGGGTAGGCTGGCTGTCCTGGTTCCAATCCACATAAGCAAGGCTCCAAAATACAGTTTTATAGCCCAGGTCCTTGGCAAGCTGCAAACTGGATTTGCTGTATTTGCCCTGGGGCGGGCGGTAATATTTTTCCATGGGTGTCCCCATGGTTTGCTGGTATAAAGCTTCCAGCTCCTCCAGCTCCTTGGTAAATTCTTCCTTCCCCATCTGGGACATGTCCGGGTGGTGGTAGCTGTGGTTCCCCACAATATGCCCTTCCTCTGCCATCCGCTTCACTAAGTCCGGGCTGGTTTCCAGATAATTCCCTACCACAAAAAATGCTGCCTTTGCATTGTGCTTTTTCAAGGCGTCCAGGATTGCCGGGGTATTCCCATTTTCAAATCCGCAGTCAAAGGTAAGGTAGAGTACTTTTTCCTGCGTGTCTTCTGCATAGTACGCATTGTATTTTCCCATTTCCTCAATGGAACTGTTAGCTTGGGGCAGCTTCCCTTCCTCCTGGAAACTCAAGCCCCAATTTTCCTCTGCGTCCGGCTGGATGGCAGAGCTTATGGTGGGCGCAACCTGGGCTGCGAAACGCCCGAGGAAAAAAGAGCTGGCAAACAGGGCGAGGACGGCGATGCACGAGATTAGCTTCCTGTTACTTTTCATAAAATTCCTTTCTGCTCCTGTAAGGAACTTGCTGCGTTTCTTATATTATATTGGCGCTTTGGGCTTTTCATGCCGGGAAAGTGCCTTTCCGGCGCGCCTGGGCAAAGGCTTTCATTCTTACTGCACACTCCATTGTTTTTTTCCAGATAATCCGCTATACTGGAACAAAGCAGGTATCAAGGAAAGGAATGGTGGGAAAATGGCGACAGCGTAACCTTGATTGCCCGCCCCCGCCGTTTTGGGAAAACCCTGAATATGAGTATGCTGGAGCAGTTTTTCTCCATAAAATATGCCGGAATGGGCGGGGTGTTTGAAGGCCTGTCCATCTGGGAACAGGAAAAATACAGGGAATTGCAGGGCACTTACCCTGTCATCAGCCTTTCCTTTGCCAATGTAAAAGAAAGCAACTGCCAGGATGCCAAAACCAGAATCTGCCAGATTATTACAAAGCTATACGAACAGAACCGCTTTTTGCTGGACAGCGGGCTGCTGACAAAAAAGGAACATGATTTTTTCGACTCTGTACAGGATGGGATGCCTGACGTAACTGCAACAATTTCCATCCACAACCTGTGCGACTATCTGTGCCGCTTTTATGGGAAAAAAGTCATCCTGCTTCTGGATGAATACGACACGCCCATGCAGGAAGCCTATATCAACGGGTTTTGGGATGGAATCGTTGCCTTTATGCGGAACCTTTTTAATTCCACGTTCAAAACAAACCCATGGCTGGAACGGGGGATTATGACAGGGATTACAAGAATCAGCAAAGAAACTATTTTCTCAGACTTGAACCATTTAGAAGTGGTAACTACCACATCGGAAAAATATGAAACGGCTTTTGGCTTTACAGAACAGGAAGTATTTAACGCCCTGGAAGCCCAGGGGCTTAGCAGGGAACGGGAAGGCGTAAAATACTGGTACGATGGGTTTACCTTTGGGGCACATACAGATATATACAATCCATGGTCCATCCTGAATTTCCTCGATAAAGGAAAATATGGTACTTATTGGGCCAATACCAGCTCTAACGGCCTTGTTGGAAAGTTAATCCAGGAAGGGAGCAGCCGGATTAAAACCTCCTTTGAAGCCCTTCTCTTTGGGAAACCCATATCCTGCGGGATTGACGAACAGATTGTATACCAAAATCTGGACAGCAGCGAATCCGCCGTGTTCAGCCTGCTGCTTGCCAGCGGATACCTAAAAGTACTGCTGGGGGAACCGCAGCCAACTGCTGGAATAAGCCCGCTTTCCAGTACAGGAAGCTTGCCTGCCTATACCTTGGCACTGACAAACCTAGAAGTCCAAAAAACCTTCTTTTCCATGGTACAAGGCTGGTTTTCCCCGGCAGAGTCAGATTACAATGATTTTCTGAACGCCCTTCTGTCAGGGGATGTGGACGCTATGAATGCTTATATGAACCGGGTTGCCTTAAAGACATTCAGTTTTTTTGACGTAGGGAAACATCCATCCCTTTCGGAACCGGAACGCTTCTACCATGGCTTTGTGCTGGGGCTGATGGTGGATTTAAATGACAGGTACCTTATTTCCTCCAACCGGGAAAGCGGCTTTGGAAGGTATGACGTAATGCTGGAACCAAGATTCCCGGACAAAGACACTGCTTTCCTGCTGGAATTCAAGGTACGAAACCCGAGAAAAGAATCTTCTTTAGAGGAAACTGTACAGGCAGCGTTAAGCCAAATGGAAGAACGGCAATATGAAACTGCTTTCCTGGAAAAAAACATCCCACAAAGCCGCATCCGCAAATATGGCTTTGCTTTTCAGGGAAAAACAGTACTGATTGGGGAAGGGTAACAGAAATTGCATGGGAACTTTGGGGCTGGGCATCGAAAGGGCTGCTGCAGAATGCGGGGTTCCTGCAGCATTCTGTATGGGATTAAGGCGCTTTTGATACCCCAATCCGTATGGCAGACAAAATTATGCGCCTTCTGCTGCAGGATCCCCCGTTTTCCATCCCTGTTATTGGGAACAAAGCGAACGGTTGCGCATATTATTTTTTATTCTATTAGGAAGACACTTTCACGCTTTAGCGCGATAAGTCCTATCCTATAGGATAAATAATTGCCTCCGCCAATTCCTTTGCTTTCTCCTCCGTGGTAACATAAGCCGCCAGCCTTAATGCAAATGGGATGGCGGTGCCCATGCCCCTGCTGGTAATAATATTCCCATCCTCTGCCACTTCCTCAAATACTGCTTCCGCCCCCTCAAGCTTGTCTTCAAAGCCTGGATAACAGGCTGCTTTCTTCCCTTTCAGGATTCTTTCCTGCCCTAAAACACTTGGGGCTGCGCAGATTGCCGCTACCAGTTTCCCTTCTGCCGCAAAGGCCTTGATGGTTTCTTTCACGCCCGGATGGCTCCCAAGGTTCGTAGTCCCCGGCATCCCGCCCGGCAATACAATTCCGCCATATCCGCTGAAATCAATTTCCCCATACAAGGCGTCCGCCAGGACCTTAATCTGGTGGGAGCCGCAGACTTCCTTTTGCCCTGTAATAGAAATAGTAGTAACAGGAATACCTGCCCTCCGCAGGATATCCACTACTGTAAGCCCTTCAATTTCTTCAAACCCTTCTGCCAAAAATACGCCTATTTTTTTCATTGTAATCACCTGTTCCCTTCATGTCCGGCACAGGCAGCAGCCAACTCCCGGAGCCCTGTGCCCAAATATCTGCTACACCTGTATTATATACTGCTGCAGCGGCAAACACAATGTAATCTTTCCAAGGGACGCATCAGAGCTCATTGGCATCCATAATACCGCCGTTGTAATCTTCCACATCAAATTCCCTGTCCTTAAAATAGTATTTCCGGTCCGCATCCGTAATAAAGCGCAGGACTTTGCAGGGGTTCCCGGCTGCAATGGCATTTGCAGGGATGTCTTTTGTCACCACGCTGCCGGAACCGACCACCACGTTGTCGCCGATGTGCACGCCGGGGTTAATCACCGTATTTCCGCCAATCCAGACATTGTTGCCAATGGTAACGCCTATCCCATATTCATAGCCGGAATTTCTGGAATCCGGGTGGATGGGATGGCCTGCCGTGTAAATGGAAACATTCGGCGCAACCATCACATTTTCCCCAATCACTACTTTCCCCACATCCAGGATTGTCAAATTATAATTGGCGTAAAAATTATTCCCAGCTTCGATATTATAGCCATAATCGCAGTGGAACGGGGTTTCCACAAAAATGCTTTCCCCGCAGGAGCCTAAAATTTCCCGTATCAGGCTGTCCTGTTCCTCCCGCTGGGCTGGGGATAGCTGGTTGTAGCGGTAAATCCGCATTTTATTTTGGTTCCGTTCTCCCGTCAGGCCGTCCATCCAGGCTTTGTAAGGCAGCCCTGCTAACATTCTCTCTTTCTGGTTCATATTTACTTTCTCCTCCTGTCCTATCCATTCACACATGATACAAACACTGTGCCATTGCTTTGCCTAAACTGCCGCCTTCTCCCCACATTCCAGCACCATAACGCCGCAACCTGCCAGCGTCAGCCTTTCCCCTGCATGGTTTTTAGGCAGGTTGGAGATAAGCACCTTTTCCACCTGGTATTCCAATGGCAGCTCTATGGAATCCTGCCCAAAATTAGCTGCAACCAAAATCCGTTTCCCGGCAGTCCCTTCCCCGGATGCCGCACCGCTGCTTTCCATGCTCCGGTAAAATGCCATCACATGGTCCTGCTCCCCATACGCTGGCGCAAACTGCCCATAGGTAAATACTTCTTTATATTCCTCGGACTTGCGCAGGGCAATCAGCTTCTGGTAATAATGGAGTACCGAACCTGCATCTCTCTGTTGGGATTCCACATTGATTTCAGAACAGTTGGGGTTCGCTTTCATCCATGGGGTCCCGGTGGTAAACCCGGCGTTGCTGTCCCCGCTCCACTGCATGGGGGTCCTTGCATTGTCCCGGCTCATCCTTGCACATACCCGCAGGGCTTCATCCCTGGAAAGGCCGGCCCCCCTTGCCGTCTTATACTGGTCCTTGGTGCTGATATCGTCCCATTCCTCCGGGCTCTCCCACACACAGTTCTGCATCCCGATTTCCTGCCCCTGGTACAGGAAGGGAATCCCCCGAAGCAGCAGGCTTACCGTGCCCAGCATCTTTGTCCCGGCTTCATTCCTTGCATACTCTGGCAGGAAACGGGATACGCCCCTTGGCTCGTCGTGGTTTTCAATAATATTTGCCTTAAACCCAATCTCCTGCACTTCTAACTGGGATTCCACAAGGGCTTTCCGCCACGCTTTGAAATCAAGTTCCGGCGCATCATACCAGCCCCGCTCCCCTTCCGTCAGGCAATGGGCGCTGAAATCGAAAATTGTAGAAAAATGCCCATCCTCCCCGATAAACTCCGGCAGTTCCCCATCATGCATATTAAATACTTCCCCAACCGTAAATGCATCGTATTTTTCAAAGGTATTGTGCTTTAAATCCTCCAGCAGTTCCCCAACCCCGCTGGTCTGTTCCACTGCCAAATGGTAGCCTGCCAGCCCGTCAGGCCCATCCGGCTCCAATTCCGGGAATTCCACATTTTTTTTGATATTGATAATGGCGTCAATCCGGAACCCTGCCAGCCCCTTGTCCAGCCACCAGTTTATCATATCGTATAACTCCTGCCGCATCTGTGGGTTTTCCCAATTCAAGTCCGGCTGCTCCTTGGCAAAGGCATGGAAATAATACTTATCGGTTCCTGGCACCGGTTCCCAGCAGCTTCCCCCAAAATAAGACCGGTAATTGCTGGGGGCTTTCCCGTCCTTCCCTTCCCGGAAATAAAAGTAATCCCCATATTTCCCTTCTGGGTCTGCCAACGCCTTCTGAAACCATTCGTGCTGGTCGGAACAATGGTTGATGACTAAATCCATCACAATGGAAATTCCCCGCTTCTTCGCTTCTGCCAGCAATTCGTCAAAATCCTCCATGGTGCCGAACTCCGGCGCAATCCCATAATAATCAGAAATATCATATCCCTGGTCCACAAAGGGGGATTTATAAACCGGCGAAATCCAAACCAAGTCAATGCCAAGTTCCTTTAAATAATCCAGCTTTGCAATAATTCCCCGCAAATCCCCAATGCCGTCCCCATTAGTATCGTAAAAGCTTTTCGGGTAAATCTGGTATACTACTTTATCATGCCACCATTTTCTCTTTGCTGTTTCCATTTTTTTATCCATCCTTTCACTTTATATCCTTTCCAACCGGCATATAGCTTTTTCAAAAATATTTTCGGAAATCCTTTTCTTATATGTAAGATACTGCTATTATAATAGTAGATTTCAGGATTTTCTTGCAATATATTTGCCTGTTATAACACAATCCTGCTATCTATTCCATTTTGCCAACAGCCAGCCGCCCAGCGGCAAAACAGCTGGATGCCGCTCCGGAGTAATAATTTCCCTCCAGAAACAGAAACCAGCCATCCAGCAGAAAGGGGATACTTATATTGAAAAAATTAAAATCGCTGATTTTAGAACAGAAAGAAGACGCCAAGCACGGGGAATCCTTTTTCCCTGTCCAAAAATACATTACCTCCCTGACCCCGGAGTACCCGGTACTGACTACCCACTGGCACGAAGAAGCGGAATTTACCCTGATTACCGAAGGGCAGGGAACTTACTATATTGAACTGGAAGAATATGGGGTTGGGCCGGAGGACTTGGTTTTTGTTATGCCGCTTGCCCTCCATGCAGCTTCTGCCCCGGAAGGCTGTGGGCTCCTGTCGGAAACGTATGTGTTCCATATGAATTTCCTTGGGGGAAATTCCACGGATATTTGCTCCACCAAATACCTGCACCCCCTTGCCCGCCATGAAATGGCCCTGCCTGGGGTGATTCAGCCCGAGCACCCTGCCTACCTTTCCCTGCGGAAAATTTTTGGGCAAATCAGCAGCCTGTATGACGGCGGGATTCCCGGGCATGAACTGGCATTGAAGGCTTTGCTGCTGCAAACGATTTTCCTGCTGCTGCAGTTTCAGGAATCCGCAGCTCCCTCTGACATTCCCAACGCCCTCCATTCGGAAAAGCTGAAAGCTGTATTAGACTACATGGAGCTTCATTATATGGACGCCATTGCCGTCGCCGACCTTGCTGGGCTGTGCTATTTCAGCGAATACCATTTTATGCGCTTTTTTAAGAAACATATGAATATGACCTGTATCGAGTACCTGAATAACCTGCGGCTGGAAAAGGCCGTGGAACTGCTGGAAGATGACAATGCTTCTATTTTGGAGGTTTCCCTGTCCGTGGGATTCTCTAACCTTTCCTATTTCCACCGGGCGTTTAAGAAAAAATACCATATGACGCCCGGGGAATTCCTGCATATGAAAAAGCCCTAAACCAGAGCATGCCCGGAATTTTTAGGAATGAATTTTCAAACACGCTCTGGAATTGCATCCTGCAGAAAGCATTTTTCAGGTTTCTGTCATTTTTAACCAGAAAACATAATATTTTCCATTATATTTTCTTTTTCCTTGCAGATAATAACACCATGGTAAGCAACAGCGTTTCGGAGCGGCATCATTCCAGTGAATGGCCCACTTCGGAATGATGTCCTTGCCAGAAAGAAAACAATAAGAAAAATATTTGGAGGTGAATCGAAATGTCTAACAGCAATTCTGGTTCTAACACAAGTAAAATGGCAGTACCTCAGGCAAAAGAGGCTATGAACCGTTTTAAACAGGAGGTAGCATCTGAAATCGGCGTGCCTTTGAAAGAAGGCTACAACGGTGACTTAACTTCTGCACAGGCTGGTTCTATCGGCGGTGAAATGGTTAAGAAGATGATTATGAAACAGGAACAGCAGATGTCCGGCGGACAGCAGTAACTGCTGCCAGAAGGATAACGTCTGGAAAAGAAAGTATCTTCGGCACTTTCTTGCTGTTCCCCCGCAGTGCGGGAACAAAGCATCCAAGTCCCTCATTCTTGATTGATTTGGGTGCTTTGCGGACCGAGCACGGTCGCTTTAGCGATATAATCCCCCTGCTTTGGGTTTCCCCAGAGCAGGGGGATTTTTTATTCTATAGGAAAGACCTTGTCACGCTAAAGCGTGAAAGTATCTTTCCTATAAGATAAAAACAATTATGCGCAGCGCGCGGTTCAGGAGTGAACAGTAACAATTTCCTGCCCCTTTGCCGCCTGCCCCAAAACAGGCGCTTTACATTCCCTGCGGCATTTAGTATACTGGGTAAAGACGGAACCAGAATCTGCCTGCCAGAAATTATTTCCCAAAGAAAGGAATAGGTGATTTTATGGAAATTGAACGGAAATTTTTAATCCCATCGCTGCCGGGGCACTTGGAGGAATTCCCCTGCCTTACCATTGAACAGGGCTACCTCTGCCGGGAGCCAGTCGTGCGCATCCGCAGGCAGGAGGAAGAATATTTCCTTACCTACAAGTCCAAGGGCCTGATGGTCCGGGAAGAATACAACCTGCCGCTGACAAAGGAAGCCTATCTCCACCTGCGCCCCAAGGCAGACGGAATCCTGATTGCCAAAAAACGGTACCTGATCCCCCTTGCGCCATGCTATACAATTGAATTAGATATTTTTGAAGGGGAATTGGCGCCACTGGTCCTTGCAGAAGTGGAATTTACTACGGAAGCGGAGGCAAAGGCCTTTGTCCCGCCGGAATGGTTCGGGGAAGACGTAACTTATTCTAATACATACCATAACAGCGTGCTAAGCGCACGGGGCCTTAAATAATTGCGCTGCCTTCCCTATGGGCGGAGCCTATTTTTTCACCACAGGTATCCACACCTCATACTGGGAATTCTGCGGGTCCTGGTTTAGGTAAACTTCAACATCCGGTGCATTTCCATATTCATAGCCGGACGTGGGAAGCCATTCTGTGACAATCCGCCGTTCCAATTCCTGTATGGACTGGCCTGCCCCTGAGCCGGAAAAAATTGCCCATGTGGATGCAGGCACGGTGTACTCCTCAAATTCCCCCTGCTCTTTTGCTGAAGAAACCGCAATATAATATCTCCAGGGTTCTTCGTCGCTGCAGGTGCTGACCCCCAGCACCCCCATTGGTTCCCCATCCATCCTGCCTGCCAGCTTCTTAAGGGTCCCATCTGCCAGAACCTCATTCCATTTGGCTGGGATCATGGCAAAATTCTTTTCAATTTCTTTTTCCAGCGGTACAGAAACGCCGACAATGCGGAATGCTTCTTTTGTTTCAATCCGATAATTCATTTCCTCTGCTCCTTTGATTGTGATTTTAAATGAAATGGGAGGGAATGATTTTACAGGCACGCTGCCATTTTTCAACGCAGACGGGGCTACCCCATGGATAGCCTGAAATGCACGGTTAAATGCGGTGGGGGATTGGTAGCCATAGTTCCCTGCCACGTCCACGATTTTAGCATTGCCGCCCTGCAAATCTACCGCCGCCAGCGACATTTTCCGCTTGCGGATATATTCAGCCAATGGCATGCCCGCCATATAGGAAAACATCCGCTGGAAATGATAGGCGGAACAGCACGCAATCCTGCCAAGCTGCCCATAGTCAATTTCATCTGTAAGGTGTTCCTCAATGTAGTTCATTGCCTTGTTCAACCGTTCGATCCAGTCCATTTTCTGTACTCCTTTCGACTTGTCCATTGTAGCAGATGATGCCCGGGCTGTCCTCTCTTTCCCTGCACAAAAATGAGAGGCCCCTGGCGCACTGCTTTACTTTTTCTGCTGTTTCCGTGTATAATATTGCCAGACACTATGTTATAAAAATACAATATAAAAGTTATTCCATTGCTCATTTGAGGTAGACTATGAACAAAAAATATAAACTTCTCACCATTGGCCAGTTTGCAGCCATGCATGGGATCAATAAAAAGACTTTGATGTGGTATGACAGCATTGGCCTGTTCCAGCCTGTTTCCAACAATCCCGAAAACGGCTACCGCTATTACAGTTACCAGCAAAGTTCCATTCTGGAAACCATTCTCCTGCTTCGGGAACTGGACGTTTCCATCCAGGAAATACAAAGCTTTATGAAAAACCGCTCTGCCCAAAACTTAAAACTCCTGCTGGATGAAAGAATAAAAGCCCTGGACCTGCAGATTAACCACCTGCAGGCAACCCGGGCAACCATCTGCACCCACCGGCAGAATATGGCTACCCTGCTGACCATGGACCTGTCGGAAATCAGCATCATTGAAAAAGAGGGTTGCTGCCTGGTAACCGTAGACATCAGCAGGGACACTTCCTTTGAAAAGGCAGTGGAACTTATCACAGCCGAAACAGAAAAATACCATGTCGGCCGCCTGCACGACGCCTCCTATGGCTCCATGATTCCAGTAGCCAGCCTGCAAAGCAAAGATTTTGACGGTTATTCCCAGCTTTTTATCGAAATCCCGTCCCTTGCCTACCAGGCCGGCCTCCATATGCCGCCCAGCGGGGCATACCTAAGGGCTTTCCATAAAGGGGATTGGGACAGGCTGCCCGTGCGGTATCTGGAAATTCTCTCCTATGCCGAAAAGCATGGCCTGGTCCTTGACGGATTTTCCTATGAAATCTGCATCAACGAAAGCGTCATTGACCGGATTGAGGATTCGATCGTCCAGATTGACATACCCATAAAGCAATAAGCCAATTAATCTATATACCCCTTTAGCCTTTCCGCTATGCTCTGTCCCTTGCTGTTCCAGTACATGAACAGGGACAAGGCAGCGCAGGCCCTGCCGTTGCCATTGCCACTACTATGATAAGCCAATAATAAACTCGTAACATTTCTTCAATAAGTGATACTGTAATAGGTGACTTTACTGTAAATATTTTGATTCTTTCTGTTGTATAGCCGCAACACTGGTATTCACCACAAAATTTTCATACAATTTCTCCGCTATTTTTCTATACATAATATTCCCTTCACATTACAAATCTTCTGTAATTTCTCACATCAGGTTTCCACACAATTTCCTTTCTGTACATTCTCGTACTTTTTTGCGATTTCTTTTATCACATCACGTGAAAGTTCTATAATAGTACGTTTGTCAGACGCCCCAATCATCCTTTCCTGCTCCAGTTCATCAAGCCTTCTTAAAATATCCTGATATTCTGCCCGCAGTTCTTCCAGCCGATGCTTATTATGGTGTGGCTTTCATTTATCTACGCAGAGTGCCGTAAGTGCCTATTTCTGGGGATTTCCGGCATTCTGCCTTTTCATCTACGCTCATAAAAAAGCGTAAATTAGCAAAAAATTAGTGTCAGAAATTGTGTCACTGATGAACAATGTGTCAGGATTGGAAACGATAGCATCCAATGAACAGGCGAGGAATCACCCTTGAATATAGGAGGGTTTTTCTGTATAATGAAACCAAGATAACCGAATTATTTCCCCGCTATGAAATGGTGGGGATGAAAGGAAGAAGGAATGGAAAAAACAGATATTGCAAAATATACGATTAAGGACAGCCTTTTTACGAATTTATTTCAGGATAAAAAATACCTGATTCAGTTATACCGGGCACTCCACCCAGAAGATACAGAAACTACGGAAAATGAACTGAAGGACATCACGATTAAAAACATATTGGTGGATGCGTGCTATAATGATTTGGGCTTCACAGTAGGGGACAAAATTATGATTCTGACTGAGGCTCAGACCACGTGGACGATGAATATTATCATCCGGGCATTGATGTATCTGGTGCAGTCCTATCATGAGTATTTTGAACGCAGGAACGATAACCTTTACGGCAGTAAAAAAGTAAAGCTGCCGAAAGCAGAATTATATGTGATATTCACCGGAAAACGGGTAAGCAAACCAGAATATGTTTCCCTTTCAGAAGAATTTTGGGGCGGGGAGGAATGCGCCATTGATGTAAAGGTGAAAATGATATACGATGGCAAGGACAATGATATTATCAGCCAGTATGTCGCCTTTACAAAAGTATATGACGAACAGGTGAAATTATATGGACGAACCAGGGAAGCAGTTACCAATACCATCAACATCTGTAAAGACAGGGATGTTCTGAAAGAATATTTATCGAGCAGGGAAAAGGAGGTTGTTGACATGATGATGACATTGTTTGATGAAGAACAGGTAATGCGCGCTTATGTGGAAAGTGAAAAAGAAGAAGCCGCAGTGATTTCGGCAATTGAGATGTGTCAGGAAATAGGTTTGCCTGTTTCAGAAACCATAAAAAAGGTTGCAGGAAAATATAATCTTGAAGAAAACGATGCAGAAGCATGGGTTCGGAAATATTGGAAATAAGAACGAGATAGTCGATAGTTTTCGTACCAAGAAGAAAAGAGAACAGTTTTACTATTAGCTTACGAGGCTGTAAAAAATCTTGTGTCTATGAACTTTAGACTTTCCTGATAAGAATTAGATATGTAAGAGCATTTTGTCGGTTTTATGTTTTTAGGGCTGCCGAATTATTTCTTCTATCTATAGTATAACCAGTTTGACGGAGTCTATACATTTTATTGTATGGCAAACAGGCATTGTATGTTATTACCATTCTCGTGGGAGCTGCCCACACCTGGCCTCTGGAATAAGGCTGGGATTTCTGGCAATAATATAAATGCCGATGGGGTAAGGCGGGGATGGCAGTGCCTTTGGTCGCTGCCATCCCGGTTTTTTACAGGTGTTGTGTGAGCCGTTCCCCGTACAGGACAATCAGCTGGTCCAGTACCTGGTCCCAGTTGCGGTATCTCTGCGTCCATTTCTTTGTTACATTTCTGCTTGCCAGAAACAGCATCTTTTCTAACGGTGTATCGCTGGGGAACACGCTCTTTGTCTTGGTTGCTTTCCGGTATTGGCGGTTCAGCCCTCCTATAATGTCCGTGGTGTACATAACCCGGCGGATGTCATCCGGGAACTGGAAGGGGGAGCTGACATCTTCCCAGTTGCCCTCCCAGTTGCTGATAGCGTATGGGTATTTCTTACCCCATGTTCCTTCCACGCTTTCCAGTTCTGCAAGGGCTGCTGCCTCACTTGGGGCATTGTAAACTGCCTTGAAGTCGGAAGCAAATTTCTTGGGGCCTTTGTAACTGATATATTTGGATGGGTTGCGCAGCATATGGATGACGCACCGCTGTATCCCCGCTTTGGGGAATACCGCCTGTATGGCACCTTTAAACCCCGGCAGGCCGTCCACGCAGGAGGACAGCACATCCTTCACGCCCCGGTTATGCAGGCCGTTCAGCTGGTCGTGGATATCCCGTGTGCCCATGCCCCGCGCATACAGGGAAATCACCTTTTCCTCGATGCCGGAGATGTCCCGCTGGTATTTCGGTACCAGTTTCGGCTCGGATTCCCCATTCCGGTCCCTGGGCACGTCAATCTGGGTAGCCGAGGGTGGCGTCCATCTCTGCCTCCATGAGTTCCTGCAGGGTGTCCTTGAAACTGTCCCTTGGCAAGGCATAGGCATCAATGACGCTGTTTAAGTTGTTTTTTGAGATAATCTGTCGAATTTGTCCCTTTGCTACTGGCATAAAAACACAAACTTATTTACACTACCTAGCTTACTACTCTTCACCTTAACAGACGGATTGCCCGGTTTTCAGCCGGGTAGTCTGTTTTTTTACGCCTTTTTTATCGCCCTTTTACAGTCTGTGAAAAAAAGAACACGGGTACATTTGTGAAATAAACCATCGAAAGGAGACGCAAATGAATAAGCTGATTGAAGACTTAATTAAGAAAGGCATGGGGAATTTCATGGATCGCAGCAGGGATGCTTTAGCGTGGGCAAACAAAATCTATCTCAATGACCGCAGGGATGAAAAGGAACTGGAGAAACGGTACGAGAATCTTGACCTAACCAAAGGGCAGAAAAAGGTAATAAACGATTATGTGGCATGTACCTTATCATCCAACCAGAGCTATGCCGACATCTCTTATATGTGTGGCATCAAGGATACGGTCAGCCTGCTTGTTTCCCCGGGGCTGAGAAAAGGCGTGGAAGCTGAGGAATAAGATACGCCATATGCCCTTAAAAACGGCTTTGGAGCCAGGCGATCCTGCTCGATTTCTTTTTTTAACTCATCTTCATACCAAAGAGCCTGTTCATGGGTAACTTTTCTCATTATTTTTTTACTATTAGCACAAGATTTTACATGCGTGGGATCAACGAATATCTGGTTGGTATCTACAAGCTTGTACTTCATGCACTCTTCAAGAATCCTGGAAAATATCTGTTCAAAAAGGTCGGTGTCTTTAAAACGGCGCGTATAGTTTTTTCCAAATGTGGAGAAATGAGGAACTGGGTCCATCATATCCAATCCCAGAAACCAGCGATAGGCAACATTTACTTCAATCTCTTTCATTGTTTGCCGCATGCTTTTTATTCCATAGAGGTACTGATATAAATGGGATTTTTATGAGCATAACTGGGTCCATATTGGGTCGTCCGTTATCAGGATAATATTTTTCTTCTACTAAGTCATAAATAAAGTTCCAATCAATGGCTTTATCAATCCATCGAAGCATGTGATTCTGGGGTACTATGTCATCCATGCAGAACATCAGCATCTGTTCTCTTTTCTTATCTGCATTTTTCGTCATCATAAAAAACACCGCCCTTCTGTTATTTATTATAGCAGAAAAGCGGTTCTAATAATAGCAAAATCATGCAAAAGTGGGGCTTTGTCTACAGTCTGATTCGACAAATAATGACATTATTTGTTGAATAACTTAACTCCAAATTGTAAAAAATAATTGTACTTATATCACATTCAGCAAATTATCATTTTACTTTTCACCCTGGCAAACTGTCCCTCAGACACAGCACGCCCCAGCCCGTTGATGTCAAGTAATTGTCACGAACTTTTTTCACTTTTTAGAGGCCAAAAGTCCGCAACCCCGCATAACTTCGTTAGGGTGATGGAAAATAATTGCTAAGTATAGTAAAAATTGATGGGAAGTTATTGCTAAGTTGTTTTCAAAACTAAAATCTTCCTACCCTCCATTTTCAATTCCCAACAATAATTTATCAAAATCACTTTGATACAACCCATCCTGAATAACTCTATACTTTTCAAATTCACTTTCTGCAAAACTTTTGGCAATTTCAGCAGATACCTTTCCTTTATTTCTCAATATTTCTTCCTCATTGAATTCAAGAAATATATCCAGTCTTTTCGCCCAATCTTCCATTGTCATGGGAATCTTCCGCCTCGCCTGTCTTTCTGCATAGTCAAGATACATAGTAACAAACTGGTTTAAATCCTGCAATTCTTCACTCGTCAAATAATTTTTTTCAATACTTACATCTGCTTTCACTATTTTACCCGTTGGGGCATTTTTCCAGGAGGTCAATCCCATATGCTCTTTTCTATGGTCTGCACGCTCTGCAATTACTTCTGCAGCCGTATGTTGATGAATTGCATAATGCAGCTTGTTCTGCACCATAGCAAAAAAAACTTTTGAAGTAGCTGCCGTAGGCGAATAGTCCACTGCTGTCGCATAGATATCTGTTATCTTTTGATAAAATTTTCGCTCACTTGCGCGAATCTCCCTGATTTCATCAAGCAAATGCTCAAAATATTCCTCACCAAATATCTGACCATTTTCAAGACGCTTTTTATCCAGCACATACCCTTGAATAGTAAAAGTTTTCAATACTTTCGTTGCCCACTGCCTGAATTGGGTTGCACGAATCGAATTAATTCTATAACCCACAGAGATAATCGCATCAAGATTATAAAATTTCATCCTATATTTTTTACCATCAGAAGCAGTTGCCGAGGATTTCTCGGTAACTGCTTCTGGACTCAGCTCTCCACTGGCAAAAATATTTTTCAAATGTAAGCTAATATTATCTGTTGAGCAGTCGAAAAGCTGAGCCATACTCTTTTGTGTCAGCCACACATCTTCATCATGAATCCTGACCTCTATACCATCTTCCCCATTCTGTTTTGTAAATACAAGAAAATCAACAGTACTGTTTCTAATCTGAATTTTTTTGTCCATAAAATCACCTATCCTTATTATGGCAGCTTTATTACTGCTATCTTAATCTTTCTAATCCATAAACTACATATATCGAAAATTTTCAATATTTTTCTGAACTGCATAAGGCCATGCATATTTAATACAGAAATCGCTAATATGTATCACACCCTCTTCGAGGGGTTCAGCCCACATTGCCGGATAAACCATAATTTTCTTTGGAATTCCTCTCTTTTTGACCGTAATGGAATCTTTTCTTCGTGCATTAGCGGAATTAGTATAACAGAAACTATTTACTAAAATCGTTCTAAAAAGTCTTCATCCTTTACCCAAACATTATCTGGTATATATATTTCTCCTCTCTTCTGGATTTCTTTCAAGAAATTATGAATTTCTGTTTTCATATGTTCTGAATCCAATAGACAAATATTTTTCCTTATCCTTTTCCAAAGTGATTTGTATCGTATTGCTAAAAACTCTGCATTCTTCATCAGCCAAGCTGAAAACGGATGTTCTGCGTTCAATGCGCATCTGCCCATGTTATCTGCATTGGTTAATAGTGTGGTATTGTTATTGAAAGAATGGACAAACGTCATCGGCAAAAACTCTCTTTCCACCGCTGAGACAGGAGTTTTCCGCATTCCTGTTATAAAATATCCTATCGCTCCATTCCTGTTAAAATCCCAGCTTATTTCAAACTCTGTTTGCAATAATACTCTCTTAAAAATTTTCAGAAAATATAATCGGGGTTCATCGTAATCATAAAATATATCCCAGAATCCGGTAACGGCTATTTCTTCTTTTCCAGATGATAAAGCCATTTTATCTTTCATATCTTTGATACTCACTCCAGATCTGCATTCCAATATTTTTTCAGCTTGTACACAAAACTCTGCATCATCGAGCAAGTCTGTAAATCTGCCGTATTCCATATTTCCATAATAAGAGGGATACTGACACCCCAATCCGCCGCTAAAAATTTTTCTTCCCACTAATTCTATGTAACCTGCCGCTTTCATTGGGAACCACCGCACATTCTCCCTGCTGATTCCCAAAGCAGGCTGGAATTCCCCTGACAACAGAAGAACTGTATACTCAAACCAGCTTTCCTCAAATCCATAAGCATTCTCCCATGCCGTTTCAACACATATTCCATTATATGCTTTGTCGACTCTGTTATTATTGATATATTTCGCTCCAGAATCACATCTTGGCAGAATAAATCGTTCCATGGCTTTATTTAAATCCTCATTTACCAGAAAGGAAATAGCCGCCTCTACATGGACTTCATCTGAATTTATCCTAAGGAAAAGATTCTTTAAATCCTTATAATCATTCCGATCACCATACCAATGTTCAAACTCTGTCAATCCTATCATATCATGGCAGGAATCGACAGTTGTGCAAATCATCTGAACTTCAATTAAACTTTTGGTAATCTTCAGGCTTACCACTAATTCCTGTTGAATCTTCACCCCATCGATCACCATCGACTGTAACTCGTTATGTTTTTCTACGATGCCAATCGTAAATTTGGCTCCGCTTATAAAAGGCGATTGTGATATTTCATCAAGTGGAACACATGTCATACATATATAGGGAGGTTCCTCCCAGATTATTTCCGGCATTTTAGCACAGAGTTCCCGGAGAAATTCCTCTGGAAGCGGAATCTTTATCTCTTTCTTTTTCCTCACAAACTCCATTAATTCCTGCTCGGTCGGGAATGAAAAAGTCTCAGCTCCTTTTTTATAATAAACTGGAACATCTGGATAACATAGATATGACTTTAGCGAGCTTCCAATATTATTTGAAAGGGGCTCCTTTATCCTGACTGCAATAGAGGTGCCGACACTCTGACGAAAATTTTCCACTTCCTCAACATCTGCACATGGCATAGACGTTCCCTGGTCACCCTTTTCTTCCACTGCAAGGCTATAATAGCCTTTCGTTCCTTTCATAGAAAAACGAATACCTTCACCGCTGTTGAAGCGCCTCGTACTGACCTCCATACGGTCTCCTTTCAAAAAGCAAGAAAGAATTCCAATTCCAAACTTGCTTATGGGCGTAAAATCATAATTTTTTTTATTATCATACTTTAATTTCTTAAACTCATCAGACTGATAATAAGAACGCCCAACCCTGAGGAAATAATTCATAATCGCCGGTTCATCCATACCTATCCCTGAATCATCTATCCTAAACCATTGATTTTCCTCTTTGTCACTCCAACCGCTTACTATTATCTGGTTCTCTTCTTCCCAGTTCCATCTGTAATCCACCGCTCTTCTTGCCCTCACAGCATCTAATGCATTTTGCAGCAGCTCCCTGATAAAGGTTACATCCGCGCTGTATAAATCGTCTCCCATCAACAAATTTAATACATTGTCTGCTTCCAGTGTTAAGCGATATTCTCCGGTCTGATATCCCCGCCTTTCTATATATCTTTCAGCTTTCTTGGGAATATTTATCGACTTCCACTTTGCATGACCGTATTGTTTTAATTTTAAACTACAGTTTTCCAGTTCTTCATCTACATAATCCAAGAAATTCATTATCGTATACTCATCTTGCATATCCTCACAAACGGCGCGATAGACCAGCGTTCTGTTTTCCTGCATCAGCTTGAATCCATTTGATGCCTGATGCTTTTTCCATTCTGTCTCTGCTGATGGATTTCCAGTTGTACTTATTTTCTGAAATTCATATAAAATATGGGGCGCCCTGCTCATATCAAAGTCCAGAACATCTGCCAGCCTCAGCAATATTGCACACAAAACGTGATCCGTTTCCAGAAATCCATCATATAGTAATTCGTCTTTGCAACTTTCAATCTTCTCTCCATGGCTTTTACAAATTGCTGCTAATTTATCTCTTCTTACCGTATTTATTTCCCAGTTCTCAGGTAATAATTCATCTACTCTTTGAGGATGTATCTTTCTGAAATACTCTATTTGAATTCCTTTGGGAATCTCTTCGCCAGTTTCTTTACTCCTTTTTACCATTAAATATTCCTTGGGATTTTTCTCAAGATACTCTGTAAAACGGTGGCTTTTTAGTTCCTTTTCTCTTTGCTCTTTCGTATAACACATACCGACATCATGATAACATGCCGCTAAAATCAGCATGGAGCATTCTCCGGCCGATAACATCTCAATCCCAGAGTCACCCAGAATCTGCTCCATCCAGTTGATTACATTACAAATATGCGTTTCGTCATGTAAAGTATAATCTGGAAATGTATCTCTGATTGTTTTCACCAATTCAATGGCGCTGTCACACATTTCTATAATATTTCCCAGTTCGCTAGAATTGACACAGATCTCCTCTAATCTTTTCCATATTTTATTCTCCTGATACCCCATCGCCTTTCTCCTTTGCACATTATTTTTCCAATATTATACTTTAGTTTACAAAATATGTCTAATGATATATCCTGACTCCCCCATCCGTACATCTTATAGAAAAATGTTTGAAATACAACATTCCCTATAATAACTATATAGATCCAACAAATCTCAAACCTCAATCTTTGCTGGATCTATATGGCATTTTTCTTTGGAACACAAACTATCCCGGCAGGCTGTCCCGTAAGCACAGCACGCCCCAGCCAAGCTGTGGGTTGGGATACTCCTGCAAAATAGGCAGGTGCTTTGCACCCCTGATCAGATAGGCTTTCACTTTTTCTCCATACAGATACGGATCATTCCCTTCTACAATTCCCTTTCATGTCAAGAGTGTGCAAAGGAGTTTTTTTATCTTTTTTATTCAAACTGACGCATTTTCATAAAAAATTCTCAATTTCATACAGTGTGTGTCACAGTATTGCCAATTTTATCCTTTATCTGGTGTTGCAGATGTGCAAGCTGATACTCTCGGACTTTCTCCGGCAAATCCTCTGAAAACTTCCATTCCACCTCTAAATTCCGTTCATCATAAACCACAATCCTTTTTACAAATTTATCCACTACTTCCTGGGTAAGCTCCGTAAAACTATGGTTCTGCAGATATTCATATACATCCGCCCCTGATTCAGGAACCCTCTCTCTTAGTGTTTTTATGCGCTTCTCTAAATCATCTATCAAGTCTATGCAATGATCTTCCTGCTTTTCAAATTCTCTCTTTTCCTCTATATAATCAGCCCTGTTCTTCTCTTTGAATACATATTGTTCGTATATAGAAGTCTGCGCTGTCTGTAAATCTTTCAGCTTTTCATTTTCCCGCCTTTTTCTCTCATACAATACTTCCAGTTCCTGCCCCATCCTATTCTTTACTTCCATGCAGACAGCGTACAGATCTGCTTGCCGCTCTGCTTCTTCCTGCAGGCGAAATAACAGATATTCCTCCAAAAACTGCACATTGATCCGATCCACACACCCCTCATACTGTGTCACATATTTATTTCCACAGAAGAAATATGGATTTTTCGTGTGTTCGATTTTCAATGATTTATGGCAATACCCACATTCCATCTTGCCAATCAAAGGATGCCGTTTATGCTTCACAGCATTTTTCACTCCCCTGCTTTTCTGGATATACTCAAACGTATCACGGTCAATGATTGCTTCATGGTGATCCCGAAAGACTTTCCATTCGCTCCGTGGCTTTAATCTTGATTTGCCGCTGACTTCCGGCGTTTCATATTTATCATACACAATATCCCCAACATAAGTCGCGTTCCGGAGCATCTGGCAGATGGCAGAACCACTCCACTCAAATCTTTTGCCCTTAGGCGTCATGGTCGCAATCCTCCGTTCTATTTTATATTCTATCGGTGTTTTTACACCTTCTTCGTTGAATGTCTGTGCGATTTTATGTGAAGATATGCCATCCAAAGTCATTTGGAATATTCTTCTTACAATAACGGCTTCTTCTTCGTCAATCAATAACTTATGCCTGTCCTTTGGGTCTTTGCGATAGCCAAACGTACAACTGCCATTTGCATAGATCCCATTTTCTTTTTTCATTTTCAGCGCTGATTTCACTTTTACAGATATATCCTTACAATACAGATCATTCATAAGATTCTTAAAGGATGTGTCAAGTCCTGCCACGTCCCCCTTGAACCGGTTGCTGTCATACCTGTCATTCACTGCAATGAACCTTACCCCGGCAAATGGGAATATCTGTTCCAGATATGCACCAATCTCAATATAATCTCTGGAAAATCTGGATAAATCTTTTACGATAATACAGTCTACTTCTCCATTCCTTACCCTCTCTAACAGTTTTGAAACGCCTGGCCTTGAAAAATTAGCTCCCGTATATCCGTCATCTTGAAATTCCAAAAGCTCATAGTCCTCAAAATTCTTTTCTACATAGGAATATAGCAGATGCCTTTGATTCACAATGCTGTTGCTCTCTGCATTAGGATCACCGTCATCCTGGGATAAACGCATATAAATTGCAATCACCGTTTTACGTTTCATCTGCCATGCGCCTCCTTCCTGCACCGTTCTATCTGCTCTTTACTGAAATTGAATAATATCTCCACACGTCTGTCTTTATAGACGGTAATCTTTTTCACCAGACAGCGCACTGCCTGACTGTCAAGTTCTGTACTATCCTTCCCTTTCCACAGGCAGCGGATAAACTGATTCATTTCTTCTGCTTCTTTTCTGATATGCTGCACATTGATTTCCTGTTTTGACAACTCCTTTATCAGATTGCTTTTTTCTGTTTCCCTGCTTACTTTCAAGTTCAGAAATGCTTCCTTGTCTATTCTGCCTGCTCTGTACTGTATGTAAATGGAACTCATTTCAATATCCAAATCCTGGATACGTGCCTGAATATCTCCCTTTCTTTTTTCTGCATTTTTTTCTTTTTGTTCTGCCTGTTTCCTGTTATAATCTACCAATGTTTTCATACGGACTCCTGACAGATGAAATTCTTTTCGCAGTGTTTCCAGTAGAATCCGATTGAGTGCATGGAATGATATAAAATGGCTGTCGCATTTTAACGCATCAATTCTCTGTATCTTCGGGCATCCATAAGAATATGACCTTATGGATACCTGATAGGATTTCTTATTTAATCCACATATTCTTCTCAGTTTTCCACCACACTCGCCGCAATAAATCAAATCCTTATAAATATCCTCCGGCAAAGTATCTTCGGGCAGTCTTTTCTTCTGCAGTTCTGCCTTTCTTTTTTCTTCCATCTTAGTTGAAACACGGTAAAATAAGTCCTCACTGATAATCGGTTCATGGGTATGCTCTACCGCAACCACTTCATCCGGTTCAATATGATGCCTTTCCCCGTTGCGGTAAATCTTATCGCCTGCCCGGATCTGCACTAATGTACCGATATACACAGGGTTTGTGAGAATTGTTCTTATTGTCTGATCCGACCATTGTTTCAACAATTCTCCTTCTTCACTATATACATGCCCGACCCTTTTGTATTCACTGGGCCTATGAACATGCTGCTCATACAGCCATAAAATAATTTGTCTGATTCCTTTCCCTTCATCAAACAGATGATATATCTTTCTTACTACATCGCATGCGCCTTCTTCTGGAAAAAGAACCTTCTTCCCATTGATCCACTTGCCATGATAACCATAGGAGGGAACTCCTCCCACATAGCAGCCCTGCTCCATCTTTGACCTTTTAATTGTCCTTACTTTTTCTGCACAATCTCTGGCATACAGTTCATTCACCACATTTTTCAGATGAATCATAAGGACATCGTTTTCCCCCTGTGTCCGGTGGCTGTCATACCCATCAGACACAGAAATAAACCTGACATTAAAAAATGGAAAGATTTTCTCTATGTAGTTTCCTGTTTCTATATAATTACGTCCAAATCTTGAGAAATCTTTTACAATCACACAGTTAATCTTATGCCGCCGGATGTCGGCCATCAGCTTTTCAAATCCCTCACGTTCAAAATTTGTTCCGGTTTTTCCTAAATCCGTATAGCACTCTGCAAGCACAATATTTTCAGATTTCCCAATATACTCTTTTGCAATCTCAATCTGTGTATCTATGGATTCATTTTTCCGGTCATGCATATCCACGGATAATCTGGCATAAATGCCGGCGTTCCAGATACACTCCGCCATTTTTACAGACTGCTGTATTTCCTTCGCTTTTTTTGATGTTCTTGCCATTTACACCGTCACATCCTTTCCATCATTATAAAACTCGAAAAACTGCCATGCATTTTTCCTCGTTAGCTTATCATCCCTGCGGGATATGCGTCTTTCCTATGGGAAATCCGCTAAATCCGCTTTGCGGCTTTGGATAAGCTATATTCCTGCAGGACTAACATCTTATGAAATTCCTCTTTTCCCCGAAATTCCACATAGACTTTTTTCTCCTCGAATACTTCTATCCTGTTCACAAAACACAAAAGCGTATCCCTGTCAAGCGTCGTCAGTTTCATAACATCTTTAAACCTTTCCAATCTGACGCCGGATGCAACACCGTTGCGAAAGAGCCGCTTAATCATTTCTTCCTGCTTCTGTAAAGCGTCTTTTGTTTCCTCATATTGCTTCTCATAGATTGCACGGAAATTTCTCAAATCTGTTTCCGTAATCAGCCCTGACTTTAAATCTTCATACAGTCCCACACGCAGCTCCATGTATTTATCTTGTTCTTTATGAAGCCTTTCGATCTCTTTGTCGAATCTGGCTACTTCCTCAAAATTCACCTCCATCTCCTGAATATGTTCCAACTGGCTGCACACATCCAAAAATACAGATACATGTACCTGTAAGGTCTGAAACACAATCTCTTTCAATTCATCCTCCAGAATACTGTGTCTTGTACACCCCTTTCCTCTATTTCTCGTGGAACATATAAAATACACTTTTGAAATATCTTTATAACGGTTTACCCTCCGGGTCATGGGTTCTTTGCAGTCCCCACAAAATAAGAGTCCAGAAAAAAGATGGGAGCATGATGAACCTGCTTTTGCTTTCGTATCAACCTTCAAAAGATTCTGTACTATTTCAAAGTCCTCAGTGGAAATAATCGCCTCATGGGTTCCTTCTACCCGGATCCATTCTTCCTGCGGCTTTGCAACTGTCTTATTTACTTTATAATTTACTTTCTCACATTTTCCCTGAACCATAACTCCTGTATATATTTCGTTCGTCAATATTCTTTTTACGGCCACAGCCGACCATTTTGCCGTTAAATTGGTACGGAATCCCGTTGAAAACTTTTCACCAAGGGATTTTTTATATTCCAACGGCGAAAGTATTCCCAACTCATTTAATCTCTGCGCGATTGCCTGCGTACTCATTCCTTCCCGTTTCCATGCAAATATCTTCCTTACAATTTCCGCAGCATAATCATCTGGGCAAAGTTTGTATTTATCCTCTGCCGATTTCCGATAGCCATATACGGCAAAAGCCCCTATGAATTTCCCCTGCTCACGCTTTGTCCGCTGATGGCTCTTTACTTTCCCTGAAATATCTCTGCAGTAAGAATCATTGATAAAATTTTTTACAGGAAGGACAAGGGATTTTGTATTCATGTCTGCTGTCTGGCTGTCAAAATGGTCTGTTATGGCAATAAAGCGCACATGAAAAGCCGGGAAGGTCTTTTGAATAAACCGCCCGGCTTCAATATAATCTCGTCCCAATCTGGACAAATCTTTCACTATCACGCAATTCACATTTCCCGCTTCAATGTCGGCCATCATCCGTTTAAATTCTGGCCTGTCAAAAGATGAGGTTAGATAACGTAACTTGCAAGAAACCCGATAAAATCAAGGTTTAGGAACAGCAGACAAAAAGGTAATGTACACTTAAAAACTGAAAATTGAATAAAAACCCATGCAGGACAACCATTCCTGCAAAATCAGACGTTCAGAAATGAGCGTCTTTTTTTATCCCAATTACAGACGAAAGGGGCTGATAACATGGCAGTATTCCGAGTGGAAAAAAACAGGGACTACACCGTTATGTCAAACCACCACCTGCGCAATACTGACCTTTCCCTAAAATCAAAGGGACTGCTTTCACAAATGCTATCCCTGCCCGAAGAATGGGACTACACCTTAAAGGGGCTTTCCAAAATCAACCGGGAGGGCATAGACGCTATCCGGGAAGCAATACGGGAACTGGAACGGGCAGGATATGTGACCCGTACCAGAGTACGGAACGAAAAAGGACAGTTGGGGGCGGCTGATTATGTGATACATGAATTTCCAGTGCAGCCAAAGCCTATATTGGAAAATCCAACACTGGACAAGCCTGTATCGGAAAATCCAACATTGGAAAACCCTATGCAGGAAAATCCAACGCAATTAAATAAAGAACTATCAAGTAAAGAATTATCAAATACGGATTTATTAAATAACCATTCCATTCCTATCCTTTCCACCCTTTCCAGACAGGAAGCGGCACAGCCGCAGGAACGGAAAGGAAACGGACACACCAACATGGACGCAGTACGGGCTTATGAGGAAGTCATAAAGGACAATATCGAATACGCCTATCTGATACAGGACAAGAACATTGACCGGGGTATGCTTGACGAGATTGTTTCCCTCATGCTTGAAACCGTCTGCACCCGCCGAAAGGTAATACGCATTGCCGGGGACGACTACCCCGCCGAGCTTGTGAAGTCTAAGTTTATGAAGCTGAACAGCAGCCATATCCAGTTTGTGATTGACTGTATGCACCAGAACACCACCAAGATACGCAACATCAAGAAGTACCTGCTTGCGGTTCTTTTCAACGCACCAAACACCATTGACAGCTATTACACCGCCCTTGTCGCTCACGATATGGCAAGCGGCGTATTCTTATCACAGGACAGGGAGGACGACACCTTATGAAACAGGGAGCTTTGATTTTTGACAAAGAAAGCGGACGTTATAATATCCGCTTTGGGCTGAATGATTACTACGGCGGCTTGCATTGCGGCGAATGTTTTGACGTGTTCGCAGGCGGCAAATGGAAGCCGACACGCATTGAAATGAGTACCGGGCAGGAATGGTATCTTGTCGGTATCAAGACGGACGTACTGGACGGCTTGCGTGTGCGTGTGCATAACCGATAACCGGGACGGCTTCCCCGTACAGACCCAAGAAAGGAGGGATTGACCGCCCATGCAGGAACAAATCAACGAAAAGACCGTTGCTATCTCAATCAAGACGGCAAGGCTGACCGCCGAAGTCTTACAGAAAGCCGTGAAAAAGCTGCTTGACGCAAGGAAGCACAAAGCACCAAAGGAATACCAGGGCAGACAGACGCTAAAGCACCTAATGAAGCAGAACACGGGCGTTTCCAGTATGGAAATCACGGACGCTAACATAAAGGCGTTTGAACCCGTTGCCAAGAAATACGGCATTGATTACAGCCTAAAGAAAGTCAAGGGCGAAGAACCGCCCCGGTATCTTGTCTTTTTCAAAGGGCGGGACGTGGACGTTATGACGGAAGCCTTTAAGGAGTTTGCCGCCAAGAAATTAAGCCGGGAGAAAAAGCCGTCAATCCGCAAGGCGTTAGCCGCCTTTAAGGAGAAAGCGAAACAGATAAATGCGAACCGGGAGAAAGTAAAAAACAAGGACAGGGGGCATGACAGATGAAACCGAACATCAAAAAACTGCTTATCCTCAATGCGCCGTACCTGCTCTTTGTATGGCTCTTTATGAAGATTGGCGAAGCGTTCCGGCTCTCTCCGGGGGCTGACCTCTCCGGGAAGCTCCTACACATCATGGAGGGCGTGACAGCCGCTTTTGAAAATCCATTGCCAAGCCTTAACGGGCAGGATTTTCTTATCGGCGTTACCGGGGCGGTTATTATGCGGCTTGCCGTCTACCTAAAAGGCAAAAACGCCAAGAAGTACCGCAAGGGCGTTGAATATGGCTCTGCAAGGTGGGGCAACGCAAAAGATATTGAACCCTACATTGACCCGGACTTTTACAACAACGTCCTGCTGACGCAGACGGAACGGCTTACCATGAACAGCCGCCCCAAAAGCCCCAAGTATGCGAGGAATAAAAATGTGTTAGTCATAGGCGGTTCGGGCAGCGGCAAGACCCGCTTTTTTGTCAAGCCAAGTGCGCCCGTAAGGGCGGCATAAATCCTACCTTGAGCAAGTAGTAGGTAAAAGTATCATGTGGCATATGCCACAAACCTATCATTCCCCGTCTAACCCCAAAAGGGAAACCGGAGGGCAACCATAGCATGACGGAGGACACGGGGCGCTGAAACCTCAGAGGCGTCAGCGTGACGGAATGAAAATCCATGTATGAGGGTGGAAGCTAAACTGCTTGAATGACAGCCTGAAATCGGGAAAAAGACGTACTCCTGGCGTAGAGAGGTTGTACTCGCCAGTGTTCCTGACATCCGCATTGTTTGGCTATGCGGATGCTGATACTCGGAACAGGTTCAGCCACGGGAGAGTGGAAAAAGGCGAACGTCACACACTTACCGAAAACATGGAACGCTCATTTATGCCGTACTAAACGGGGATTGCCTAAAGTGGAATGCCATAAGGCTATGAAAACGCTGAAATGCGGGATTCTGAATATCCACCACGGCAACAGAGTTCCCATAGTAGTCCGGGGACGGGAAAGCCGTCTACATGGCGAAGGGGAACAGTGAATCAATTTCAAAACAGAAAGGATGGTGTGCGAGACACTATGAGAAATCCGATTCATGTCTTGAAAAGCCTTGAAGAAAAGGCAAGTGTAAGAAACTACAAATATGAAAGGTTGTACCGTAACCTGTACAATCCAGAATTCTATCTCCTTGCCTATGCAAACATTGCAAAATCGCAGGGGAGCATGACGCAGGGGGTAGACGGGCAGACACTGGATAATATGAGCCTGCCCAGAATCAACCGGATAATCGAATCAATACGAAACAGGACATACCAGCCAAAGCCTGCAAAAAGAAAATATATCCCTAAGAAAAACGGGAAAATGCGTCCGCTTGGAATCACTTCTACGGATGACAAGCTGGTGCAGGAAGTGGTGAGGATGATTCTTGAAGCAATCTATGAGCCGACATTCAGCGACTATTCGCATGGTTTCAGACCAAAACGGAGCTGTCATACGGCGCTTTTGCAGGTGAAAAGAATGTTCACCGGGGTCACATGGGTTGTGGAAGGTGACATCCATGCGTGCTTTGACAATTTTGACCACCATGTATTAGTGGAACTATTGCGGAAAAGGATAGCGGACGAGGCGTTCATCAGCCTTATCTGGAAATTCCTGAAAGCCGGGTATATGGAACAGTGGGAATACAACTGTACCTACTCCGGCGTGCCGCAGGGCAGCGGCATCAGTCCAATCTGCGCCAATATTTACCTTAGCGAACTGGATGAATTTATGCGGGAATACAAAGAAAAGTATGACCGTGAGCCGGAACGCAGAAAGACGACGAAGGAATACGAACGTGCGTCCAGAAGGTACAAAAAGGCACGGAAAGCATTGGCAGACGCTGAAAAGTCAACTCCTGAACTGATAAGGGAATTTAAAGATTCCAGAATGGAGAAGATGAACCAGCATTATTACAATCCGTTTGAGGAAGGGTACAAGAAAATCCAGTACAACCGTTACGCTGATGATTTTGTAATCGGTGTGATTGGTTCAAAAAGGGATGCAGAAAAAATCAAAGAGGATGTGAGAATCTTCCTGAAAGAGAGGCTGCACCTTGAAATGTCCGAAGAAAAGACGGAAATCACCCATGCCAGCAAGCCGGTGAGGTACTTGGGATATGACTTCAAAGTGATGCGCTCTAAAAGCATGAAGCGGTGTAAAAACGGCGACATGAAACGTGTGTGGAACGGAAAAGTATTCCTGTATGTGCCTAAAGAAAAATGGATTAAAAAGGCTATGGAGCGTGGGGCGATACAAGTCAAGCGCAACAAAGGCACAGGCAAAGAAACGTGGAGACCAATGCCGAGGAAAGACCTGATGAACCGGAATGATGCTGATATTGTATCAACATTCAATTCGGAAATCCGAGGGTTATATAATTTCTACCGCATTGCGGAAAATGTCGGCGTACTGCACAAGTATTACTACATGGTGCGTTATAGTATGCTGAAAACCCTGGCGGGAAAACACAGGACAAAAGTCAGTGCCATTAAAAAGCGTTTCATGGTAGACAAAGTGCTAAGAATCCCCTATGACACAACAAAAGGGAGGAAATACTGTGAGTTTTACCATGATGGATTTAAGAAGCACAGCGACGGCTATGACAATGTGTCGGATGTTATGCCGAACTATAAGAAATACGACAGCAGGCATACGATAATCAACCGAATCAAAGCCGGAAAATGCGAAATATGTGGGGAGCAGGCAGAGTATTTATGTATGCACCATGTAAGGACGCTGAAATCGCTGAAGGGCAGGGATATATTTGAAAAGAAAATGTTGGAGATGCGGAGAAAATCTCTTGCACTCTGTCCTGACTGCTTTGAACTCTTACACGAAACCAGAGAATCAAGGTGATTCATGGAAAGCCGGATACGCTGAGAGGTGTACGTCCGGTTTGGGAGGCGGCTCCCTGAAACCTGCTGGCGAAAGCCAGTAAGGCGCAGGGTGCCTACCTCATACTTAATGCAAATGCACAGTTCCTATTGCGTAACTGACCCAAAAGGCACAATCGTTTTGGAGTGCGGAAAGCTCTTAGAAAAGGGCGGGTATCGGATAAAAATATTAAATACTATCAATTTCAAGAAGTCCATGCACTACAACCCCTTTGCCTACCTGCACAGCGAGAAAGACATATTGAAACTTGTCAACACAATCATGGTAAACACCAAAGGCGAGGGCGAAAAGTCGTCCGAGGACTTCTGGACGAAAGCGGAAAAGCTCTATTACACCGCACTAATCGGCTACATCTACTACGAAGCCCCGGAGGAAGAAAAGAACTTTACGACCCTGCTTGACATGATAAACGCAAGTGAAGCGAGGGAGGACGACGAGGACTTTAAGAACCCCGTGGATTTGATGTTTGACCGTCTGGAAGAAAAAGACCCGGAACACTTTGCCGTAAAGCAGTACCGCAAATATAAATTAGCGGCGGGCAAAACAGCGAAGTCGATTTTAATTAGCTGCGGCGCAAGGCTTTCCCCCTTTGACATTAAGGAGCTGCGGGAGCTTATGGAAACGGACGATTTGGAGCTTGACACGTTGGGGGACAGGAAAACCGCCCTCTTTGTCATTATCTCCGACACGGACGACACATTCAATTTCATTGTCGCCATGATGTATACGCAGCTTTTCAACCTCTTGTGCGACAAGGCAGATGATGTGTACGGCGGCAGGCTTCCCGTACACGTCCGCTGCCTGCTTGATGAAGTGGCGAATATCGGGCAAATACCCAAACTGGAAAAACTGATTGCCACCATACGAAGCCGGGAAATATCCGCCTGCCTTATCTTGCAGGCGCAGAGCCAGTTAAAAGCCATTTACAAGGACAACGCCGACACAATCACAGGGAATTGCGACACGACCCTTTTCTTAGGCGGCAAGGAGAAAACCACGCTCAAAGAAATGTCGGAGCTTTTGGGACGGGAAACCATAGATTTATACAACACTTCCGAGAACCGGGGAAAGGAAAAGACCTACGGGCTGAACTATCAGAAATTGGGAAAGGAGCTTATGAGCCAAGATGAAATAGCCGTCATGGACGGCGGCAAATGTATCTTGCAGGTAAGGGGCGCACGTCCCTTTTTCAGTGACAAGTTCGATATAACCAAGCACCCAAGATATAAATTCATTTCCGATTTTGACAAGAAGAATGAATTTGACATTGAGAAGTATCTAAAACGCCGCCCGGCAGTTATCAAGCCGGAAGAACCCTTTGACCTCTACGAGATTGACGGGGCAGATTTGCAGGAGGAAACAGACCATGAGCAGACGTAACACAAAGACAAAAGAAAATGACTTTGAAAGATTTCTGATGAATGTTGCGGAAACCGCAGAAAACGCATTGCGGGAATACTGGGAGGAACGGGACGCAGAAAACCGTATGTATGCAACGGAGTATGTCACACGCCGGGGGCTTATCCCGCAACAGTGACGGCAGGAAAGCCGCCCTTTTGCATAGCAGCCGGGAGGATATGGGGGCAGGGGAAAAGGCGCAGGGAAAAGGGCTTTGCGTCATGGGAATGTGCATAACAGCCTATTCCGTCATGGAAAACGCCATTCACAGCACATGGAAAAGCAAAGTGCAGCTTTCCCACGTCCTGCAAACAGCGTTTCCCACAACTCCATGAGCAAGGCAGTTATGCACATTCCCACAACGCCGGGCGGCGGCTGAAACGCCCCCTCTCCCCCATTCATTTATTTATAAAAACGGAGGTACATATCATCAAAAACGTAAACACCGGGTACATGGTTCGTGCGCCCACCAGAGGGCGCACCACCCCTTTACAACTGAATACCGCCACGCCGCAGCACCTACGCAGCGTGGGGACAGCCGCCAAGACTGGCGGCTTTTTTCATACCCAGAAACCATTTTCCAAGCCGCAGGAAACGGCAGAAAGCGAGGGCTATATGGCATTTTTTAACAGCGCAGTAAACGTATTGCAGACACTTGTTATCGCATTGGGCGCAGGTCTGGGCGTATGGGGCGTTATCAATCTCTTAGAGGGTTACGGCAACGACAATCCGGGGGCGAAATCACAGGGCATGAAGCAGGTCACGGCTAATTAGAGGTAATCAAAAGAGGAAAGGAAAAGCACAATCCAGACGGAACCGGCGATACCGTCAAGAAATGTTTGTGAGTTAGCAAGAATCCTGATATAATGGGTGTAAACGCCCATCCGGGGCAGAAAGGCAGGGAGAAAAATGCACATCAGTTATAAACCGCTCTGGCACACACTGATAGAGCGCAACATGAGGAAAGAGGATTTAAGGCTTGCCGCTGGCCTGACCACAAATATGATAGCCAACATGGGCAAAGAAGGGAAACATATCAGCATGGACACACTTGCCCGCATTTGTGAAACACTGGATTGTGGCATTATGGACGTGATTGAGTTGGCCAGTGACGAGCCTTCCACCACAGGAGGGAACGACAATGGAAAAACTGAAAGAAAGAATCACAGAGAACGGCATTGATTATATTCTGGTAGGCGACTACTATATCCCGGACTTGAAGCTGCCGGAGGAGAACCGCCCCATCGGACGCTATGGGCGGCTGCACCGGGAATATCTCAAGCAGGAGCAGCCGGCACGATACAGCTCCCTTATCCTGACCGGGAAATTATGGACATACCTTGCCGACCTGAATGAACAGGCGGAGGAACGGCTGTACTTAATCATCGGGCAGATGAAAGCAGCCGAGGGAGTGACGGAGGAACTGAAAGCCCAAAACCAACTTGAATGGGTAGGACAAATCCAAAAGTTTAGATTTTCCCGAAAATCCAAACTTATATAAAATCCAAACTTTTCTGAAAACAGCTTGATAATTGGGGATTCTTGCCGGAAAAAGTTTGGATTTCGTTTCACAAAGTACAATACTCCAATTATGACAAAATGCGTAAAACATTGCTATTTAGCTCTGTTTCAATCAATTTATTCTCATTTCTGACAAGAGAAGTACAAAACAAAATCCAAACTTTTATATCAAAAAATGCCTTAAATAAAGGATTTACAGAGGAACGTTTGAATTTCTTCTAAGTTTGGATTTTAGGCCGGATGAACAATATCTGCAACCGGGCGGAGGAAATCATAAAGAACGAACTAATTTATATTTGACATAGATGTAGAGTGACCAGCTGGATGAATGGCTAGTCACTCTGGCTTTTCAATTCTTTTTGCAATTATTGCAAAGAAAACTTAGCAATAATTATTGACAAGTATACTTGGTAATGATATATTTATAATGACAACAATACTTGGCAACAAAAAGGAGGATATATCAATGGACAAAAATGAAATTTTATCAAAAAGTAGAAAAGAAAATGTTTATGGAGATGAACGTGAAAAAGAGGTGCGTGTGAAAAGGGATGCTTTTTCACAATGGGGTCTTATTGTTCTTGGCATAATTATAATGGTCATTAAACTATTGCGAACGGAATCACCGGCAGATATAATATCTATTTTATTCTGTACATCAGGGTTAGGTTTCACATATGAAGGAATAAAATTAAGAAAGAAATATACTGTAGTTTGTGGCATTGTTTTATTGTTGGCATCAATCTATTTCTTTTATAAATTCTGTGCGAGGCTATTTTAATGAATGATAACTTAATTTTAAAAAATAATTTAAAGAAAATAAGGGCTGAACAGAAACTTTCTCAATCAGCATTAGCTGAAATGGTAGGAGTATCACGAAACACAATCAGTTCTATTGAAACAGGACAATTTAATCCAACCGCTAAATTGGCACTAATTTTGTGTATTGCTTTAGATAAGAAGTTCGAAGATTTATTTTATTTTGACTAATAAATAATTAGTCTGTTGGACAGCCACCTAATTAAAATGGAATATGATTTGCGAAACAAGCCGTTGCAGGAACAGTAATTCCAACAACGGCTGTTTTCATTTCCTCTTACGCCGGAAATTTAGCGGGCTGTTCTTGATTGCCGGTGATTTTGCAAGCACTTTTTTCAAGACCTTCTGCTCATCATCCGTCAGTTTGTCATAGTCGATACCGAGCATACTTAAAATGACCTTCCACATTTTTGCCAGATAATCGCCGGGGCTTGACAAGGCTCTCTGGATTTCCAGAGCCATTTTTTTCGCGGCCGAGGAATCCGGTGTGCTGTCAATGTCATGCTCATGGGCATTGCGGATGTCACGGAGGATGGAATCCCAAGTTTTGTGTGTAATGTGGCAGAAAAAATCTTCTTCCCCGATCTGTCCTGCCCGTAGTGTTTCCGAATATAAATCCCCTTCCGCATGGCGGTGTTGATTGATAAGGGCAAGCCGTTGTTCTTCCAAGGACTCGTTTATGTCACGGAAACGGGCGGTTGCGTGGCCGTCTATGTAAATCTCCGTGTCGGTCATAAGCCGGACAAACTTATCATTGGTAGCAATCTCACAGAGAAGCCGGTTGTTGATGTTTCCGCTTTTTAATAATTCCACCATATCATCACTCAAATGTAGTTCCGCTAATGATACATTGGAGAGTTTTCTATTTTCTGTCCGACAGAGAAGGTAATCAACAGACACCCCATAAAAATCTGCCAGTGATACAAGGTTGCCGTGGCTGATTTCCTTGTAATCATTTGCTTCATAGCTACCCAGTGCAGATTTTGAAATGCCGGTCAGTTCTTCAAGTTTTTCCAGATTTATGTCTTTTTCCTTGCGTAAATCTTTTAGACGTTCCTGTATAGTAAGCCGTGATTTCATAAGCGCAACACTCCTTCCCTGCGGCCAGCCTGCCGCAATAAAGTCATTATACCACATCCATTCCGCAATCGTGGAAATTTTTGGATTTTGGGCTTTATTCCTGATTTGTGGACATACGGCACAGGGTACAAAAATGTCCTATGATATAGGCAGTTCATCGATGGATTATTCCAATCGAATGACCGGCCTGTATGGGATATGCTCCTCGGCGATGTAACGCAACGACTTCCGGCAGGGAAACGGAGAAACCCTGACTGGAACGAGCGTACCAAGCGGAGCGAAACGCCGCCAAAGACGGGGGCAGGAACGACAGCAGAGGGAACCGGCAAAACTGAACACCGAAACGATACCGAAACACAACAATTTCACAGGGCATAGTCTGCCCTGCCCGTAATACCAAGGGAGATTTTGGGGCGGCTCTATGGCCGTATTTTCCCTGAAAATCGCCCCGAAACGATACACAAAAAACCACTACCCGCCCATTCCGGCTGTTACTGCTGAATCGGGCGGTTTTTCTATGAAGGAGGCACTATGCCGAGAATGTCAAAAAAGCGGAAGAAAGAGCTTGCTTTCTTCCTGAACGACCGGGGGGCGCAGAAGCTACAATGAACTCTGCCGAAAATGCCAGCATGAGTGTAAGCAGAGTTTCCGGGCTGTCATTATCGACTGCCCCCGCTATTTATCTAAACGAGCCAAAAGGAGGACACCACCCAATGAATTGTGAGTTTATGATAGCCAGCACGCCCCTGCCGCCCTGTATGCCGCTCCCAAAGGCAATGCTCCGGCTGCAGGTCAGCAACACAGCAAAGGTTATGTACGCCCGCCTGCTGGATGAAATCCTGACAAGGGGAACCGAGGACAGCAACGGGATTCTGTTTATCCGCTTCCCTGTCATGGAGATAGCGGCGGCGCTCTCCCGAAGCCCCCAGACCTGCAAGCGTTCCCTGAACGAGCTGGAACAGGCCGGGATGATTATGCGTGTCCGTCAGGGAATCGGGGAGGTCAGCCACATCTATATCCTGCTCCCCAAGGAGGACACCGCCCATGAATGAGAAGCTGGAAAAACTGAATCAGGAGATTGAAAAGACCGAAGCAAGGCTGCGGCGGGCGCAGCATAAGGAGAAAATGCTGGAACACCAGATAAAGACCCTGAACCGGAAGGAACGGACGCACCGGCTCTGCACCAGAGGGGCTATGCTGGAAAGCCATCTTCCCCACCCGGAATCCGTGACGGACGAGCAGGTCAGCACCATCTTGGAGGTACTGTTCCACCAAGGCGACACGAAGCGTCTTGTGGCACAGATTCTTACCGAAAACCGGAAGGAGGACGCAGAATGAAATTTTCAAAAAGCGAGCTGGATATTATCTGCCAGTATGCCGCACCGACCAAGGCGGAAACCCTTGCGGGCATGAAAGAAATCGTGCCGGTGATAAAGGACTTACTGACAAAGGCAATCGTGGAGAACGCCATCCGAAAACTGGAAAAGATACCGGAGCCGGAGTGCAGCCAGTTTGTCGCCGCCACAAAAGCCCGGTTTCTTGCAGAACGTGACAATTCCATCCGCCGGCGGCTTGCGGCGGCAAAGGCACAGGAGCCGATTTTGCAGGGGCATGACCTGTCCGGGATAGAACGGTTCCACCCGGAAACCCGGCACATGATTACGTTGGAAGTACAGAAGCAATGCTTTGTCGGTTTCAAAGGGGAGCGGTTCCGTTTCTTCCTCTCCGATGAAGGCTACCGGAACGCAAAGAGCAGCGAGCAGGAGGGGGAAATCAAGATAAAGAGCCATGCCGCCGTTGTCGCCGGGAAGCTCTATCCTGACAAAAAGCTCCGACAGCAGGAGCGGTAAAAACGGCAGAAAAACGGAAACCCGGAAAATCCCCCTCTGAAAGAGGGCGCAATTATACACCACTTAGGGAAGTGGTGCATTGCGCCCTGCCGGGAGCGTCCTGCGGACAGCAGATGATTTCCGTAGATTTCCAATCTGCTCCAATCATCACAGGGGAAGCTACACTTCCCCTGCGCTGGCTCCGCCAGCTACCCCTTTGTATACTTGTCGCCTAAAAGTTCTTTGCGTTGTAGGCTGCTTTCACGCAACAAGTTCTATAATTTTATCCTGATGAAAATGGAAAGTGTGCTTGACATTTGTAACAGTTATGCTATAATGAAATCATGGAAAGCAAACTTTCCATCAGAAAGGAGGTTCGCATGAAAAATCGATTGGAAGATTTGCGAAAGCAACGGGGAATCAAACAAGAAGATTTGGCTAACGCATTGGAAGTATCACGACAAACAATCGGTTCTTTAGAGAATGGGCGTTATAATCCATCTATTCAGTTAGCATTTAAAATTGCCCGGTATTTTGATATGAGTATTGAAGAAATTTTTATTTATGAGGAGGAGTCAAAATGAAAGAAAAAAAGCCATTTGTCATTGAAATTTTAGAGGGTATCGGGTTAGTATGTGTGAGTTTTTTTGTTAAAGCTGACTACTATTCGACTATGATTTTCTCTATGGGTGTTGGAATCATGGCTGCTTCTATCGTACAGATCATCCGTATCACTTATTGGCAAAATCCTAAACGATATGCAGAATATGAAGCAAAAAAGAAGGAAGCCCATATCAATAGTGTTGATGAAAGAAAACAATATTTACGAATGAAAGCCGGTCATGTCACCTATCAAATCATGACATTTTCTTTACTCATCCTGTCGCTTATACTTGCATTGGTTAGAGTAGAAGTATGGATAATAGCGATGATATTCTTACTTTTTGTTCTTCAATGGCTGGTAGGAGTTATCGTGTTTCATATGTTGGAAAAGAGGATGTAACAGTGACCCAAATATAATAAAAATAACTAAATACCCACCGCCTATTAGCGGCACACCCAAGCAGGAAATCTGAAAAGGTATCCTGCTCTTTTTTGCCCGGAATCCGGGAGAAAGGAGGACGCACACTTGCCATGCCCGCACTGTAAAATCACAATCATTAAGCGGAGCAACAATGAATCCGCCGTTTCTGCCGCCGCCTATCAGAGCGGCGAGAAGCTGTTCTCTGAATACGACCAAGAGCAGAAATACTATCCCTATAAAACCGAAGTCACCCACAAAGAAATCATGCTCCCGCCCCATGTGCCGCCGGAGTATGCAGACCGCAATACTTTATGGAATTCTGCCGAAGCGCAGGAAAAACAATGGAACTCCCAGCTTGCCCGGAGGTTCGTGCTTGCCATCCCAAGGGAAATCCCATCGGAACAGCACGCCGACCTTATCCGTGACTACTGCCGGGAGTTTTTTGTTTCCAAAGGCATGATAGCCGACTTTGCCATCCATGACAAAGGGGACGGGAACCCCCACGCCCATATCCTGCTCACCATGCGGGCGATGGACGAAAAAGGGAAATGGCTCCCCAAGAGCCGAAAAGTATATGACCTTGATGAGAATGGGGAACGCATCCGGCTCCCGTCCGGCAGATGGAAAAGCCACAAGGAGAACACCGTAGATTGGAACGACCGGAAATACGCTGAAATCTGGCGGCAGGGATGGGCGGACACGGCCAACCGCTATCTGGAAGCCAACAGCCGCCCGGAACGGCTTGACCTGCGCTCCTATGCCCGACAGGGGATTGATAAAATCCCCACCGTCCACATGGGGCCTGCCGTCTGTCAGATGGAGAAGAAGGGAATCCAGACCAACATCGGCAACCTGAACCGGGACATCAAATCCGCCAACTCCCTCATGCAGTCCATCCGCCAGATGGTGCGCCACTTAAAAGGCTGGATTGCCGATTTAAAAGAGAAAAAAGCCGCTCTGATGGAAGCATTGGAGCAGACGAAGGAACCGACCATACCGGAGCTGCTCTCACAGTATTTAGAACTGCGGAGCGGACAGCGTGCCGACTGGACTTCCAGAGGGAAGCTCAAAGGCACAGTTGCCGACTTCAACAAGGTACAGGCGGCAATGGATTTTCTGCGGAAAAAAGGAATCTCCACCGTGGAGAGCCTTGACACCCGGCTGGACGAAATCAGCCAGACCGCCGTTTCTGTCATGGAGGGCGTGAAAAAAAGCGAGAAGCGTATCAAAGCCATCGACACCATGCTGTCCTACATTGACAAATACGAAGCCAACAAGCCAGTCCATAAGGAGTACGCCGCCATCGGCTGGAAGAAGAAAAAGGAGCAGTTTGCGGAGAGCCACCGGGAGGAACTGGACGCTTACAATGCCGCCATCCGGTATTTGAAAGCCAACCTGAAAGGCAACTCTTACTCCCGCAAAGATTTGGAATCCGAACGGGAACAGCTTGCTTCTGCCCTGCCGGAACAGGGGGAGGAGCTGGAAGCGATTCAGGCAGATGTAAAAGTGCTGCGGGATGTGCGCCGCTGGCTCAATCAGGTATTGCCGTCCGAGCAGTACCGCCAGACCGCCGAGCCGGGGAAGAAACCGTCCGTACAGGGGAACCTGAAAGGGCGGCAGGAACGCATCCGGCAGGAGCAGGCAGAGAAACGCCAGCCACCCCGGACACAGAAACAACAGAATATGGAACTTTAAACAGGCACTTGTTTTGTGATTGGAAATCGCTGGCAGGTGCTTTTTCATTTTAAACATGATGGATTTACAGACAACGTGAACGACATTGTGCCGCTCACGTTGGGATTATCAGGAGGAAACGCCTATTGAACGTATTTGAAGCCGTGAAGCAGTCCGTCACCACAAGGCAGGCTGCGGAGCATTATGGAATCCATGTAAACCGGAATGGGATGTGCGTCTGCCCGTTCCACAACGACAAGAACCCAAGCATGAAGGTTGACCGCCGCTTTTACTGTTTCGGCTGCGGAGCCACCGGGGACGTGATTGACTTTGTTTCCCGTTTTTATGGAATCGGCAGTAAGGAAGCCGCCCTCATGCTGGCGCAGGACTTCTCCATCCCCTATGAGGACGGGAGGAATGCCGGGAAGCCGCCCATCCGGCCACGTCTGCGGAGGGAAACGGAGGAACAGAAATTTAAGCGTATGGAGCGGCATTGTTTCCGGGTGCTGTCCGACTATTACCATCTCCTGCGCCGCTGGAAGGAGGAATACGCCCCACGCCAGCCCGATGAAGCATGGAACCCCCGGTTTGTGGAAGCCATGCAGAACATGAGCCGGGTGGAATACCTGATGGACGTGCTTCTCTCCGGGGATATTCAGGAGCGGGCGGCGCTTATAACAGGACACGGAAAGGAAGTGAGGAACCTTGAAAGACGAATGGCAGAATTTACCGCCCCAGATACGGCAGGAAATAGTGAACATGACAGACAGCACCGAACCGCCCCGGAGCGTTGAAGAAGTAAAGGCTATGCTGGAAACCACCGAAAAAGGCGGCTTCCGCAACAGCATAAGCAACTGCCTGACCGTGTTCCAGTGCGACCCGCTCCTGTCCGGGGCGGTTGCCTACAACCTGCTGACTGACCGCACGGATATTTTAAAGCCTGTCGGCTACAAGAGGAATCAAGGCAGCCCCATGACCGATACGGACATGAAATATATCCGTCTGTATCTGGAAGAAACCTACGGCCTGACAAGCGAAAAAAAGATACAGGATGCCGCCGACCTTGCCGCCCACCAGAACAGCTACCACCCTGTCCGGGAGTATTTAAACAGCCTGACATGGGACGGAACCGAACGGATACGCTCCTGCCTGCGGCATTTTTTAGGAGCCGGTGAGGACGAGTATACTTTCCAATCCCTGCGCCTGTTCTTGTTGGGAGCCATCCACCGGGCATTTTCTCCCGGCTGCAAGTTTGAAGTCATGCTCTGTCTGGTAGGCGGGCAGGGAGCCGGGAAGTCCACCTTCTTCCGTCTGCTGGCAATCAAAGATGAGTGGTTCTCCGATGATTTGCGGAAGCTGGACGATGACAATGTATACCGCAAGCTGCAAGGCCACTGGATAATCGAGATGTCGGAAATGATTGCCACGGCAAACGCCAAGAGCATAGAGGAAATCAAGTCCTTTTTGAGCCGCCAGAAGGAAGTCTACAAGATACCTTACGAAACCCACCCGGCAGACCGCCCAAGGCAGTGCGTGTTCGGCGGCACGTCCAACGCCCTTGACTTCCTGCCCCTTGACCGCTCCGGCAACCGCCGCTTTATCCCCATACAGGTATGCCCGGAACAGGCGGAAACACACATTTTAGAGGACGAAGCCGCTTCCAGAGCCTATTTAAACCAAGTATGGGCGGAAGCGATGGAGATTTACAGAAGCGGCAGATGGAAGCTGACATTCAGCCCGGAAATGGTGCGCTATCTAAAAGAACACCAGCGGGACTTTATGCCGGAGGACACCAAAGCCGGGATGATTCAGGCTTTCCTTGACAGCTGCCCCGGCGATACCGTCTGCTCCAAACAGCTTTACAAAGAAGCCTTAAACCACGCTTTTGACGAGCCGAAACAATGGGAGATACGGGAAATCAACGAGATAATGAACCAGTGCATCACCGGCTGGAAGTATTTCTCCAACCCCCGTATGTTTGCCGGATATGGCAGACAGAAAGGATGGGAACGGGAGCAGCCGACAACGGACACCGGCAACGGGGCGGGAAAAACCCCGGAGGGATTTACGCCGGTGCCGGAACAGATGGAACTTCCATTTTGAAAAAATCCGGTAAATGACAGCCCGTTGCACACTTCGTTGCTATCCCGTTGCCGGGCCGGTTGCCGGGGAAAATCCCGTAACTGTCGGCTTTTCTCCCCTTTAACAACCAAAGCAACAGAAAAATAAAAGAAAAAGTATAAAATAACCCAACTGCCAGACAAGGATTAGTTCCAAGGTTTTTTGAAGCCCGTTGCCGGACTTCGTTGCCGGCCTTCCCTGTCTGGCTGTTTTCATCTATGGAGGACAACTGCCTATGGCGAAAAATAAAACAGAGATTCATGTCACCACAATATTTGACGGCGAACTGGACGCTACGGACGTTTTCGTGAGCCTTATCGCACAGAAACACAGCAGAAAAACAGATAAAGAATATCTTGCTAAATCACAAGAAATAGGGTATAATAAAGGTGAGGTTCCAAGTGACCGTGTTCCGTCTGGATTGTGCGGGTAAACGGTTATGATGAACACTTTTGGATATACAGGGATGGACACGATTCTTGCCGGAAGCTTCCGGGCAGCTATCTATTGCAGGCTGTCCAAGGACGATGACCTTGACGGGACGAGTGCCAGTATCGAGAACCAGCGGGATATGCTGGAAAAGTTCTGCCAGAAGCAGGGATGGGAGGTTACGGCAGTCTATCAGGACGACGGCTTCACCGGCTTGAACATGGAACGCCCCGACCTGAAACGGATGTTGAAAGCCATCGAGCGGAAGCAGATAAACCTTGTGATTACAAAGGATTTATCAAGGTTAGGACGGAACTACTTGCAGACCGGGCAGCTTATTGAGGACTTCTTTCCAAGGAACGGTGTGCGCTACATCGCCATGAATGACGGTATCGACACCATGAGGGACAACAACGACATTGCGCCCTTTAAAAATATCCTGAATGAAATGTACAGCAAGGATATTTCCAAGAAAGTCCATTCTTCCTATGTGCTGAAGGCGCAGAAAGGCCAGTTCACCGGCTGTATCGCCCCGTTTGGCTACAAGAAAGACCCGGAGGACAAGAACCACCTTCTCATTGACGGGGAAACCGCCCCGGTTGTCCGGCTGATTTTCGGATATGCGCTGGACGGCCACGGCCCCAACTACATCCGGCGCAGGCTGGAGGAAGAAAAGCACCCCTGCCCGACATGGTGGAACCGGAAGCGGGGACACCGGAACATCCGCACCAAATGGGAAAAGAAAGACCCGGAAAACGGGCGGTACGTCTGGGACTTCTCCGTGATTAAGGAAATCCTGATGAACCCCGTCTACACCGGCGCAATCGCTTCCCAAAAGACCGAGTACCGCTTTAAAATCGGCACTATCCGGGACAAGAAGCCGGAGGACTGGATTGTGGTGGAGGGGACGCATGAGCCGCTGGTGGACAAAAAGGACTTTGCGATTGTGCAGGAAAAACTGAAATCCCGCCAGCGACCGGGCAAATCCGGGGAAATCAACCTCTTTGCAGGGCTGATAAAATGCGGGGAGTGCGGAAAGGCTCTCACCATCCGCACCACGCATGAGAAGTTCCCGAAGCGGATTTTCTCCTGCAAGACCTATAATGCCTATGGGAAGCAGCACTGCACACAGCACCGGGTTGAGTTTGACACGCTCTATTCCCTTGTTCTGAACAAAATCCGTGAGTGCGCCGCCGCTGCCCTGACCGACAGTGAAGCAGTAGCCGGACGGCTGACCGATACCTGCCATGCCAGGCAGAAAGACCAGCGGGAAGCGATGGAGCGCACCCTTGCCAAAGACGAAGAACGGATTGAAGTGCTGGAAAAGATGGTATTGCGGCTCTATGAGGATATGGTAGCCGGACGAATCACAGAAGAAAACTTCAATCTCCTGCTGGAAAAGACACAGAAGGAACAGGCGGAATTAAAAGCCAAGGCTGAGGAAGGCCGGAAACGCCTTGCCGATGAAATCCGGCTTGCCGTGGACGCAAGGCAGTGGGTGGAATCCATACAGGAATACCGGGACATCACCGAGCTGGACGCTTCCACCTTAAACCGCCTGATTAAAGAAATCGTTGTCCATGAAACCATAGACAGCGACAAAACAAGACACATTTCTATCGAAATTCATTTTAATCTCAAACCCATACCGGAAGTGGAGCAGGTCACAGGCTGACCGCTCCCCTGCTCCGGGGGATTCTTTAAAAACTCCATATATATTTCTTGACGTGCCGCCGCCCGCCAGAAAGCTGTATTGTTCCTACTAATTGGGGATAACACAGCTTATGGCAGGCGGCGGCGTTGCGCTTATCGGCACAACCTTAATCCCGCTGCTTTCCGGGCTGTTCGGATAATCCGGGGAGGTAGCCGCTTATGGAGAGCATATTTGAAGCCATTAACGAATGGCTAAAGGAGCTTTTAATCGGGGCGATTAACGGAAACCTGTCAAATATGTTCGGGGACGTGAACGAGAAAGTCGGCACGATAGCGGCGCAGGCAGGGCAGACCCCGCAGGGGTGGAATGGCGGCGTGTTTTCCATGATACAGAACCTTTCACAGACCGTCATTCTCCCCATTGCGGGGCTTGTCATTACCTATGTGCTATGCGTGGAACTAATCAGCATGGTTACGGACAAGAACAGCCTGCATGACATTGACACTTTCATGTTCTTCAAATATGTGTTCAAAGCGTGGGTAGCCGTCTACCTTGTTACCCACGTCTTTGACATTACTATGGCGGTCTTTGACGTAGGGCAGCATTTAGTCAACAGTGCGGCGGGCGTGATAAGCTCCGACACCGCTATTGACGTGGAAAGCACCCTTGCCGCCATGACCGCCAACATGGAAACAATGGAAGTCCCCGAACTGCTTTTGCTTGTAATGGAAACCGCCCTTGTTAGTATGTGCATGAAGATTATGTCCGTGCTGATTACTGTTATCCTCTACGGAAGAATGATAGAGATATATTTGACCTGCTCCGTTGCCCCTATCCCCTTTGCAACCATGACTAACAGGGAATGGGGAAGCATTGGGAACAACTACCTCAAAGGCTTGTTCGCATTGGGCGTACAGGGCTTTTTCATCATGGTATGCGTTGGCATATATGCAGTATTGGTAAATGAAATGGTAATCGCCGCAAACCTGCACAGTGCCATTTTCAGCATAGCCGCCTACACCGTGATACTCTGCTTCTCCCTCTTTAAGACGGGAAGCCTTGCAAAGAGCATTTTCCACGCACATTAGATTTCAGACAACGCCCCATGCGGGCAGAAAGGAGGTAACAAATGGCGTATGTCACAGTACCCAAAGACCTTACGAAAGTAAAGACCAAAGTTGCGCTGAACCTTACCAAGCGGCAGCTTGTGTGTTTCAGCATGGCGGCAGCCGTGGGCGTTCCCCTGTTCTTTCTCTTGAAAGGCAGCGTCCCGCAGACCGCAGCGACCTTTCTCATGGTTCTTGCCATGCTCCCGTTTTTCCTGTTCGCCATGTACGAGAAGCACGGGCAGCCGCTTGAAGCCGTCTTAGGAAACATCATCAAGGTGTTTTTCCTCACGCCAAAGGAACGACCCTACCAGACGGAAAACTATTACGCCGTCTTAGCGAAGCAACGGAAACTTAACAAGGAGGTAACAGCCATTGCGAAAAAAAGCTATCAAAGACAGACCGCAAAATCAGCAGGCAAAAGAGAAAATCCGGCTCACACGGGCAGAAAAAAAGCAGATAGCCGCCCTTATGCGGCAGGCAAAAGGGGACGGGAAAAAGCACACCACACAGCAGACAATCCCCTACTTGCAGATGTACCCGGACGGGATATGCCGGGTAAAGGACAATCTTTTCTCAAAAAGCGTTGAGTTTTCCGACATCAACTATCAGCTTGCACAGCCGGACGACAAGACAGCCACCTTTGAAGCCCTTTGCGACTTCTACAACTCCCTTGACAGCTCCGTAGGCTTGCAGCTTACCTTTGTGAACCGTGTCGCCGGGCAGGGGGATTTCTCAAAGAGTATCGCCATACCGCCGCAGCAGGACGGTTTTGATGACGTGCGGGAGGAATACGCCGCCATGCTCAAAGAACAGCTTGCAAAGGGCAATAACGGGCTTGTGAAGCATAAATACCTTACTTTCACACTGGAAGCCGACAGCCTTAAAAATGCAAAGTCCCGGCTGAACCGACTGGAAACGGATATATTGAACCACCTCAAAATCTTAGGGGCGGCGAACCGACCCCTTGACGGGAAAGAACGGCTTGAAGTGCTGCACGGCATTTTCCACCCGGACGGGGACAGGAAATTTTTATTCAACTGGAAATGGCTTGTACCGTCCGGGCTTTCCACGAAAGATTTCATTGCGCCGCCCTCATTCGCTTTCAAGAACGGGTGGCTTTTCAGCATGGGCGACAAGACCGGGGCGGTATCGTTCTTACAGATACTTGCGCCGGAACTGAATGACCGCCTGCTTGCCGACCTTTTGAACGTGGACGGGCATTTACTGGTAAACCTGCATATCCGCAGTATCGACCAGAGCGAAGCCATAAAGACCATAAAACGCAAGATAACCGACCTTGACGCAATGAAGATAGCCGAGCAGAAAAAGGCGGTACGCAGCGGGTACGACATAGATATAATACCGTCCGACCTTGCCACCTACGGCGGGGACGCAAAAGACCTCTTGCGGGACTTGCAGAGCCGCAACGAGCGAATGTTTCTCCTTACCCTGCTTGTGGTAAACCTTGCGGACAATAAGCAGCAGCTTGACAACCAGATATTCCAGACGGCGGGCGTGGCGCAGAAAGCGAACTGCTCCCTTGTGCGCCTTGACTATCAGCAGGAAGCCGGGCTTGTGTCGTCCCTGCCTTTGGGACTGAATGAGATACCCATACAGCGGGGGCTTACCACATCAAGCACGGCTATTTTCGTGCCGTTTACCACGCAGGAGCTTTTCCAGAACGGGGAAGCCCTCTACTACGGCTTGAACGCACTTTCTAACAACATGATACTTGCGGACAGGAAGAAGCTCAAAAACCCTAACGGCTTGATTTTAGGGACACCGGGCAGCGGCAAGAGTTTTTCCGCAAAGCGTGAAATCACAAACGTATTCCTTGTTGCGGACAAAAAGGACTGTATCTTGATATGCGACCCCGAAGCAGAGTACGCACCCCTTGTCAACCGGTTAGGCGGGCAGGTAGTGAAAATCTCTCCCACAAGCCGGGATTTTGTGAACCCTATGGACTTGAACCTCAATTATTCCGAGGACGAAAGCCCCTTATCGCTGAAAAGCGATTTTATCCTTTCCCTTTGTGAGCTTGTCGTTGGCGGCAAAAGCGGCTTAGAGCCAATCGAAAAGACCGTGATTGACCGTGCCGTGCGGGAGGTTTACCGTGAGTACCTTGCCGACCCCGACCCGGCGAAAATGCCGATACTGGAAGATTTATACAACGCACTAAAGAAGCAGCCGGAAGCGGAAGCCGCACGGGTAGCCGCAGCACTGGAATTATATGTGCATGGAAGCCTTAACGTGTTCAACCACCGCACCAACATAGACATACATAACCGCCTTGTCTGCTTTGACATTAAGGAGTTGGGGAAGCAGCTCAAAAAGTTAGGTATGCTTATCATACAAGACCAAGTTTGGGGGCGTGTGACCGAGAACCGGGAACGCCACGCTAACACATGGTACTATTCAGATGAATTTCACTTGCTGCTGAAAGAGGAACAGACGGCGGCTTACAGCGTGGAAATCTGGAAGCGTTTCAGAAAATGGGGCGGCATACCCACGGGCATAACACAGAACGTCAAAGATTTGCTTGCAAGCCGGGAAATCGAAAACATTTTTGAAAACAGCGATTTTATTTATATGCTGAACCAAGCAGGCGGCGACAGGCAGATTTTGGCGAAGCAGTTAGGCATTTCCAATAAGCAGCTTTCCTATGTGACCCACTCCGAAGCCGGGCAGGGGCTTATCTTCTATGGCAACGTGATACTGCCCTTTGTAGACCGCTTCCCGGCAGATACCGAGCTTTACCGTATCATGACGACCCGCCCGGAGGAACTTGCACAGCCATAGCCCGCAGGAACACGGGGACAGAAAGGAGGAATAAAGCATAAAACCATTGACACATTTAAGCCTGTTTACAGGGATAGGCGGCATTGACCTTGCCGCCGAAGCCGCAGGCTTTACAACTGTCTGCCAGTGCGAATGGGCAGACTACCCCGCCGCCGTGCTTGAAAAGCACTGGCCGGACGTGCCGCGTTTCAAAGACATTCAATCACTGACAAAGGAGGCTTTCTATGAAAAAACAGGACAGAAAGAACTCACGCTCCTATCCGGGGGCTTCCCCTGCCAGCCCTTTTCCTCAATCGGCCCAAGAAAAGGGTTTGCAGACACCCGCTACCTCTGGCCGGAAATGTGCCGCGTCATTAACGAACTGCGGCCCCGTTTCGTGCTTGGCGAAAATGTTGCTAACTTCATCAATATGGGGCTCCACAAGACGCTCTTTGACTTGGAACAGGCGGGATATGCCGTTTGGACGTTCGTACTTCCTGCTTGTGCCGTCGGCGCGTGGCATGAACGCAAACGGACTTTCATCATCGGCGTTGATGTTTCCAACTCCCCTTGCGTCCGACACGGGAAGCAGAATGAAAACCGAAAGGATAAGCATATCGCCAACGGGTGCGTTCCGCAGGAGGAATTACAGCGGGACATACTGGGCGGCGGCATTGTCGGAAGTAATCTATTTTCTGGAGAAAGAAACAGACCCGTCCCACCGCTTCAACCCGGAGTGGGTGGAATGGCTGATGGGCTTCCCACCCAAATGGACGGACGTTTCCTCTGGTGCATAGAGCCGCCCGGCATTCCCCGGATATGCCTGGACGTAAAGGACAGAGCCAAACGCCTTAAATGCTTAGGCAATGCCGTTGTTCCGGCACAGGTATACCCAGTCTTAAAATACATTACGGATATGGAAACCGGAAAATGTTCAGATTGGTGTGTCTGGGACAGCGATTGTGACCCTGCGGGGACGCAGGACAGAAAGGAGGATTGAAGCATGGGCGCAAAAACCGCAAAACAGCAGGACGCATTGACGGAACTCCTTGACCTGCTGACACAGAACGGGAAGAAGCAGGAAGCCGCCGAGCTTTCCGCTTTATTCTCACAATTCGCAGCTATGGAAACACAGTACGGGAAAGTGCTTTCCGAGCTTGCCGCCGTCCGTGAACAGCTTGCCACGCTCCATGACGGGGGAAACAGAGCCGCCGCCATGCAGGAAACCAAGCAGACGCAGGCGCACATCACGCAGGCAAAAGAAACCCTCTCCACCTTAAAGGGGAACATGACCGACAAAATCAGAAAGACCCTTGCCGCCGTCAAGCAGCACGGCATTTCAGCACTGAACAAGGCGGCTGACTTCTTAGGCGTGAAAAAAGCACTTGCGGAGATGAAAGGAAACGTACAGGACGCAATCGCTTCCACCCAAAGCAGCATTGACCGTATCAACGCCGTAGGCAGCGAACTCCACGCCTTAAACGAACACGCCAAGAACTTAGGGCGGGCGTTGACGGGAAAGGAACGGAAAGAGCTGACACAGCGCAACGAGGACAAAGGCGTGCTTGCCGCCGTTGCCAAGCCCCTAAAACGCCATAAAGCCACGTTAGAGGGCATGGAAAAGAACATTGAACGGGCAATGGCACGGGTGGAACGCTTAGAGCAGGCAGCCGCAAAAGGCAGGGAGAAAGAAAAGCCCTCTATCCGGGAGGAAATCAAAGCAGCCGCCAAGCCGGAGCAGCCCAAGAAAAAAGCCCCGCAGAAAGCGCAGGAAGCGAGTTTATAAAGGGGGATAACCATTCATGCAGGAATTTAAGGCAAAGGCAAAGACCACGCAGAAAATGACCCGTGACGGCGTTGTGGAAACCAACCAAGCCACCGGGGAGCAGACCCGCAAGAGCCAAAGGGAAACAGACGATTTTTCCGGGGACGCAGCGGAAAATATGACCGGAAAAGCCCTAAACCGTGCCGCCACCGAAAGGCAGCGTCACAAGGCGAAGAAACGCCGGAGAAAGGCAAAAAAGGACGCAAAGCAGGCGGCAAAGGCGGCAGCACAGCCGCAGGCTTCCCGCCTGCAATTAAAGGAGGAAGAACGCACCGACCCGGAGCTTGCAAAGTATGTGAAGAAATCTGAAAAAGCCGCTGACCGACTGGAAGCGGCAAGGGAAAAGATACCCAAGCAGAAACGCATTAAGGCGGCAAGGAAATTTGACGAGGAAACGGGGCGGGCAAAGACCCGCCTGTATTTTGAAAAGACCGACAAGCCCCCAAACGGGAAGCTGCACCACAACCCGGCTGACCGCCCCGTGCGGGAAATCAAGAACTATGTGCATGGGAAAGTAAGCGAGGTTGAGAAAGACAATTCTGGCGTTGAGGGGGCGCACAAATCGGAGAAAGCCGCAGAACGGGCGGGCGGCTACGCAAGCCGGAAGCTGAAAGAGGGCTACCGAAGCCACAAGCTGAAACCCTACCGGGCAGCCGCCAAAGCGGAAGCAGCGTCACAGAAAGCAGATACAAACTATCTCTACCACAAGACGCTGAAAGAGAACCCGGAGCTTGCAGGCAATCCCCTCTCCCGTTTCCACCAGAAACAGCAGATAAAGCGGCAGTACGCAAAGGATTTACGGGCGGCGCAGAAAGCCGGGAAAACAGCCGGAAAGACCGCAGGTGCAGCAAAGAACACCCGCAAAACGGCGCAGAAAGCTGGGGAAGCCACGAAAAAGACAACGGACTTTATCGCCCGCCACTGGAAAGGCATACTGACCGTGGGCGTGTTCCTGCTCTTAATTGTGATGATATTTACCGGGCTATCTTCCTGCGCCGCAATCATACAGGGCGGCGTTTCCTCAATCGTTGGCACTTCCTACACCGCCGAGGACGAAGCAATCCGGCAGGTGGAAGCCGACTACAAGGAACTGGAAAGGGGCTTGCGGGAGGAAATCGCTGACATAGAAACGGACTACCCGGACTATGACGAATACCAGTACCATTTAGACGAAATCGGACACAACCCCTTTGCGCTTGCGTCCTACCTTACCGCCAAGCTCTACGACTACACACGGGAGGAAGCGCAGGCAGAAATACAGGCATTGTTTGAAAAGCAGTACACCCTTACCCTGCGGGAAGAAATACAGACACGCTACCGCACGGAAACCACCACCGAGGAAATCCCCTACGATTATTACATTCTCCATGTGACGCTGACAAACAAAAACATTGAAACCCTTGCCGGGGAACTCCTTACCCCGGAACAGAAAGAAATGTTTGACGTTTACATGGAAACCAAAGGCAACAAGCCGGACGTGTTCGGGGACGACTACGCAACAGGAACGCCGGGCAGCGGGGAATACACAGACTACGAGATACCCCCGGAAGCCCTCTCTGATGAACGCTTTGCCGCCATGATTGCGGAAGCGGAAAAATACTTAGGCTACCCCTATGTATGGGGCGGCAGCTCCCCGTCAACGTCCTTTGACTGTTCGGGCTTTGTGTGTTGGGTAATCAACCATTCCGGCGTTGGGAGTGTCGGCAGGACAACGGCGCAGGGCATTTTCAACTACACCACACCCATAGCACCAAGCGAAGCCAAGCCGGGGGACATTATCTTTTTCACGGGGACTTATGACAGCGGTTCGGCGGTTAGCCATGTGGGGATTTATGTAGGAAACGGCATGATGATACATTGCGGCAACCCTATCTCCTACGCTTCCGTCAACACCCCCTACTGGCAGTCACATTTCTACGCCTACGGGCGGCTTTCATGACAAAAAATCTGAACAGGAGGAATTATTTTTTATGATGAAACTGGAACGTATCATTGCGGAGATTGAGAAAACAAAAGAAACAATCTCCAAACAGCAGGCAAAACTTAGGGAACTGGAAGCGCAGAAAACCGAAGTTGAAAACCTGCAAATCGTACAAATGGTAAGGGCGTTACGCATGACCCCGGCAGAGCTTTCCACCTTTTTACACGGCAAGCCGGACAACGCCGCAGCCACGACCACAGCAGCCGCAAACAGCAGCCTTTTTTCAAGACAGGAGGACACCGAGAATGAGTAAAAAAATCTTACATACCTTTATCGCACTTGCCGCCGCCCTTATCCTTACGGGCGGCTTTTCCATGACCGCCTACGCAGGCGGCGGGGAAGAATACGAAACGGAAGAACCCACGCCCGCACCAGAGCCGGAGGAAACAGCGACCCCAAGCGACCCGCTGACCCCGGAGGGGAACGCAACCCTTGTTGATGATATTTGGGGAGAGAACAAGCAGCTCATCACAGTAACCACCAAGAACGGGAATTATTTCTATATCCTCATAGACCGTGCCGCCGAGGGCGAGAACACCGTGCATTTCCTCAACATGGTAGACGAAGCCGACCTTATGGCACTGATTGAGGACGGGGAAAAAGAGGAAACAACGGTAATGCCCCAGACCTGCACCTGCACGGAGAAATGCGAAGCTGGGGCGGTCAATGAAAGCTGCCCTGTCTGCCTTAACAACCGTAATTCCTGCACAGGGATTGAGAAAGAAACCGAGCCGGAAGCCGAAGCCGAGCCGGAGAAGCCAAAAGATAACAAAGGCACAAAAAGCCTGCTCCTGCTCTTTCTTGTGACGCTCCTTGCAGGCGGCGGGGCGTTCTATTATTTCAAGTACATCAAGCCAAAGGACACCGCAAAGGGCAACCAGGACTTCTCCGATTTTGACTTTGACGAGGACGAAGATACCGACTATGAGGACGAAACCGATTATGACAGCTACGGGGACGATACGGACGACACCGGGGACGGCGCAGGCGATACCGAAACAGACTACGGGGACGAACCCGAAGAAACGGGGTTTTTAGATGATACGGAGGGCGGCTTATGACGTGGTTTACAGACAGCCCTTTTGAAAAAATGATGACACAGAAACCGAGACACGGGCGGCATGGGGACGACACGCCGCCCGTCCCCCGTTCCCCGGCTTGTACTGGTTGCCCTTATAACAAGGGGCTATCCCCTTGTATCGGGTACTGTATCAAGAAATTGCAATCGCATAAAAAATAAACTTTTTCTCATATTTTTTTATTGAAAAATTGAGTTTATTCCACAATGATGATATAATGTTTTTACTAAAAAAGTTAATCATAAGGAGTTAAATAAAAATGGTTACAAAAGACGGACTATATTCTTATCGAACTGCTTTGAAGTCTATGGAAATTGCAGGAAACAATATGTTTAAACATATGAAAAGAGGTGTAACCCTCTTTCAAGCAGAAACAGAAGATTTTTTAAATGTATACTACAATTATTTTCCCAATGAATGTAGAATTATAAGAACTTATGCACTAAGAATTATACAAAAACATGGCTTTTCGTCTGATGAATTAGGTTTGCTTATATATCTTGTAAATATTATTGATGAAGATTTTTACAAAATAGTTAAGCCGCCCAAAATTTTTATCAGCCATTGTGAAAAGGATATTGCAGTTATTGAAAATTTTGTTGATTTACTTAGCCATATAGGCTTAACTTCTGATACACTTTTTTGCAGTTCAATTCCGGGATATAATATCAAACAAGGCGGCGGCGATATCTTTGAATATTTACGAGATGAATTTAGCAATAACCTATTTGTAATCTTCATGTTATCTGAAAATTATTACAATAGTAAAGCCTGTTTAAATGAAATGGGGGCTACATGGGTATTGCAAAAAGAATACCAAAGCATTTTGCTACCGGGATTTGACTTTTCCCAAGTACAAGGTGCAATAAATCCTAGAGAAATCAGTTTCAAATTAGATGATAAAAAATATAGAAATTCAGCTTTAGGAGAATTAAAAAATAATATTATACATCTATTGGACTTACCAGGTATTGATTCATCAAAATGGGATTACCAAAGAGAACGCTTTTTTTCTAAAATTGATTCCATTCAAATTTAACAAAACAAATAATAGATATTTTAAGCAGTAAATTCTTGTCGAGTTTACTGCTTTTTTTATGCCAAAAAGGAGGAAATTTTTATGCAGTTAGTAATCGCTGAAAAACCGAGCGTTGCAATGTCAATCGCCGCCGTAATCGGCGCAGGCGAAAGAAAAGACGGCTACATGGAGGGCGGCGGCTACCTTGTTAGTTGGTGTGTGGGACACCTTGCGGGACTGGCAGACGCTACCCATTACGGGGACTATAAAAAATGGCGTTATGAAGATTTACCAATCCTGCCCCGGACGTGGGAAACCGTCATATCCCCGGATAAGGAAGAACAGTTTGAAACCTTAAAGAACCTCATGCACAGGGCAGACGTGGAAGCCCTTGTATGCGCCACGGACGCAGGGCGTGAGGGGGAACTCATTTTCCGCTTTGTCTATGAAAAAGCCGGGTGTAAAAAACCATTCAGACGCTTATGGATAAGCAGCATGGAGGAAAGCGCAATCAAGAAAGGCTTTGACGATTTGCGGGACGGACACGACTACGACCCGTTATATCATTCCGCACTATGCCGGGCAAAGGCTGACTGGCTAATCGGTATCAATGCGACCCGCCTTTTCTCCGTCCTCTACAACCACACCTTGAACGTGGGGCGGGTACAGACACCGACCCTTTCCCTGCTTGTGGAACGGGACAACGCAATCCAGAATTTCCAGAAGAAAAAATATTATGTGGTACATATCGGCAACGGCACTTTTGAAGCGGCAAGCCCGCCTTATACAGAGAAAGCCGAAGCCGAAAAACTCCGCAAGGATTGTGACGGGAAAACCGCCGTCTGCACTTCCCTTGTCCGGGAGGAAAAGACCGAGAACCCGCCCCGCCTTTACGACTTAACGACCTTGCAGCGGGAAGCAAACAGGCTTTACGGCTACACCGCCAAACAGACCCTTGACTACACCCAATCGCTCTATGAAAAGAAGCTATGCACCTATCCCCGGACGGACAGCCAATATCTCACGGACGCTATGCTCCCCACCGCTGAAAATATCGTGTCCGGGCTTTTTAACACACTGGACTTTGCAAAAGGCGTTGACCTTGCCCCGGACTACTCCCGGATATTAAACAGCAAAAAAGTGACCGACCACCACGCCATAATCCCCACCGCCGAAGCGGTAAAGACGGACAAGGGCAGCCTGCCGGAAAGTGAAAGAAATATCCTGCTCCTGCTCTCCATGAAACTGTTATCCGCAACGGCGCAGCCCCACCGATACGAAGCCGTGACCGCTTCTTTCTCCTGCGGCGGCGTGACCTTTACGGCAAAGGGAAAGACCGTCAAATGTGAGGGCTTTAAGGAACTGGAACGCCGCTTCCGTGCCACCTTAAAAGCCAAGCCGGAGGACAGGAACGCCACGAAAGAAAGCCCCCTGCCGGAGCTGAACGAGGGACAGGAAATCACGGCAAAGGCAGCCATGACGGAGCATGACACAACGCCCCCGAAAGCCTATACAGAAGATACCCTGTTGTCCGCAATGGAACGGGCAGGAAGCGGGGACATTACAGAGGACGCAGAGCGAAAAGGCTTAGGCACTCCCGCCACCCGTGCGGCGGTACTGGAAAAACTTGTGCAGGCGGGATTTGTGGAACGGAAGAAAAAGCAGCTTATCCCCACCAAAGACGGCAAGAACCTTGTCGCCGTCCTGCCCGACACCCTCACAAGCCCGAAGCTGACCGCCGAATGGGAAAACGCCTTGACGGAGATCGCAAAAGGGGAAGCCGACCCGGACAGCTTCATGCGTGGCATTGAAGCAATGGCGGCGGGGCTTGTGAAAGAATATGCCGCCGTCCCGGAGGAAAAGAAAAAGCTGTTTGCGCCGGAGCGAAAGGAAATCGGCAAATGCCCCCGCTGCGGCTCTCCCGTCTATGAGGGACAGAAGAATTTTTATTGCAGCAGCCGGGACTGTCAATTTTCCATGTGGAAGAATGACCGCTTTTTTACGGGCAAGAAAAAGGAGCTGACCGCCGCCATTGCCGCCGCTTTACTTAGCAAAGGCAGGGCAGCCATGAAAGGCTTGTATTCCGAAAAAACGGGCAAGACCTATGACGCTGACGTGCTGCTTGCGGACACGGGCGGCAAGTACGTTAATTACAAAATCGAGTTAAAGCAGACCAAGAAGCCAAAACCCAAGAAGTAACCCACAGAAGAATAGCAAGCATAGGGATTGAGTACCCAATCCCGTAAAATCCAACTTTCCCGCCCTGCGGGACTTGTGGGATTTTTGCTTGTTGGGAAGTGTCCCAAACCCTCTGAAAAAAATAAAAAACCGAAAGGAGCTATTGCGTATGAAAGATGATTTTTCCGTGCTGATACAGAACCGCACAGAGTTTGAAAAGGGCAATCCGGCGACCGTGTTCCTCTCCCTGCCCGCCACAAAAGAAGAACTCCTCGAAGCCATGAAAGCACTGAACATTACCGCCGAAAACCCGCAGGATTTTTTCTTGAACGGCTATTCCACCGCCGACAACAGACGGATTGAGATACCCTTTGACTGGATAAGGGACGGCGACTTTGACAAAATAAATTATCTTGCTTCCCGACTGGAAGAAATGACCCCGGAGCAGCTTGAAAAACTGGACGCAGTAATGCACAGCGATTTCAAGCCGGAAAGCCTTGACAGGCTGATAGACCACACCTATAACACAGATTTTTATTCCTACGTTCCGGGGATTTTGAGCTATAAGGAATTGGGCGGCTATTTCCTCAATGACAGCGGCAAAGTGCAAATGCCGGAGGAATGGAAAGCCGGGATTGACAAAGAGGATTTCGGCTTTAACGCCGCACTCCATGAGGACGGGAAGCTGACCGATTACGGCTATATCGCAAGAAGCGGGACGGACTGGAAAGAGGTTTACGCCGGGCAGGAAACGCCGGAGAAATACCGCATAATGAGTTATCCCGAAGCAGGGCGCACTGACCCGGCACAGGAGGAAAAGGAAGCCAACCCGGAAGCAGGCGCAGCCCCGCAGGACATAGCCGCCGCCAACCCCTCACGCCCCATTGAATTAACGGCGCAGAAGCCCGCCGAGAAGATGAAAGAGATTACGGACAGACTGGAACAGGGCATACAGGATTTATTCGAGAGCGACCGCTTCAAAGAGTATTTGCAGGTAATGTCAAAGTTCCACAATTACAGCTTTAACAACACCCTCTTAATCGCCATGCAGAAGCCGGACGCAACCTTGATAGCAGGCTACAACTCATGGAAAAACCTGTTCGGGCGGCAGGTGTCACGGGGCGCAAAGGGTATCAAAGTGATTGCCCCGTCCCCGTACAAAGTGAAAAAGGAAGTTGACAAAATCGACCCCAAGACCCAAAAGCCCATGACCGACAAGAACGGGAAGCCCGTCAAGGAGGAAACAGAAGTAACCGTCCCGGCGTTCAAGGTTGTTTCCGTCTTTGACGTGTCCCAGACCGAGGGAAAGGAGCTTCCCACTATCGGCGTTGACGAGCTGACCGGGGACGTGGCACAGTACGCCGATTTCTTCAAGGCAACCGAGCAGGCAAGCCCCGCCCCTGTTGGCTTTGAAAAGATAAAAAGCGGCGCAAAGGGCTACTACTCACAGACCGAAAAACGCATTGCCATTAACGAGGGCATGAGCGAATTGCAGAACCTTAAAACGCTGATACATGAGATTGCACACGCCAAGCTGCACGACATAGACCTTAACGCACCCGCAGAAGAACAGGCAGACCGACCAGACCGCCGCACCCGTGAGGTACAGGCGGAAAGCATTGCCTACGCCGTGTGCCAACACTACGGGCTTGACACTTCCGACTACTCCTTTTCCTATGTGGCAACATGGAGCAGCGGGCGGGAATTATCCGAACTGAAAGCGTCCCTTGAAACGATACGCAGCACCGCTTCCGAGCTGATTAAGGACATAGATAAAAACTTTGCGGAGCTGACAAAGGATAAGGAGCAGACGCAGGCACAGGAAGCGCAGGCAGAAGAACCCACGCCGGAGCAACCACAGCCGGAGCAGGACACACCGCAGGAAGAAACAACAGAACCCACGGCAGAGCCGCCACAGGAGGAAAAAGCAGGCGCAGACGAACCCGCCGCCGACACCACGAAAGCGGAAAAGGCAGCCACGGAAGAACCCGCAAAAGAGGACGCACAGACGGAGCAGACCGAAGATAATTTCCCCACCCCCGACCCCAACGCAGAGCCGGTTGTAACAATCCTTTGGAGCGAACACAGCCGCTTCCATGACGGCGAAACCATGAGCCTTTCCGAAGCAAACGCCCTTATCGGAAGCCTAGACGAAGCCACCGTTTCCGAGGACGGCTACTATAAAACCAAGTTCCGCATTGACTTTGTAATGGACGGGCAGCCGGACAATTACATAGGACGGCAGGACTTAGGGGACGGGGACGGCACACTCATAGACCATATCGAAAGCTACCATGCCTATTATGAGAATAACGAGCAATGGGATAACCACGTTTTAAAATACGGCGGCACGGAAGCACTGGAAGCGGACAAAGCACAGCGGGAAATGCTCTTACATGAGTTTGTCCCCTATCTGAAACTGCACAATAACCTCTCCAAAATGGAGCAGGCTGCAACAAAGGCACTGGAAGAAAACAGCGGCATGACCGCCACCGAAACCGCCTACCACACCGCCATGAAAGAGTATGTTTCCAAATGCCGGGCAATGGTAAACAGCGGGGATTACAGCCTGCCGCCCGTCCCACAGCTTAAAGACTTTGACACGGAGCTTGAAGCCTACAAGGAACACGTCAAGGAGGAAATCGCACAGGAAGCCGCCGCCGCAGGAATGACCGTTGAGGAATACGCCGAGGGCGGCTACGAAGCACCGCAGGCAGAAAACACCTTTACCATTTACCAGTTAAAAGATGATGTACCCGTAGATTTTCATTTCCGACCACTGGAAGAAATACAGGGAAAAGGGCTTGCGGTAGACCCCGCCAACTATGAAAAAACCTACACCGCACCACTCACGCCGGGGACGACCTTAGAGGGGATTTTTGAGAAATTCAACATTGACCGCCCGGAGGACTTCAAGGGACATTCCCTCTCTGTTTCTGACGTGGTAGTGCTTCATCAGAACGGGCAGGACACCGCCCACTATACGGACAGTATCGGTTTTGTGGAAGTGCCGGAATTTTTACGGGAACAAAAGCAGATTACCCCGGACGAGTTAATGACCGGGGAACAGATTACCACGCCGAGGGGGAGTTTTTCTGTAACCGCCATGAGCCGGGAGCAAATGGAAGCAGCCGGATATGGCTTTCATCATCAATCAGACAACGGAAAATATCTGATTATGGGGAACGGGACAAGGGCGTTTGCCATTGCAGCGGAACAGCCCGAAAACCACTTAAAAGCCGCTGAACTTTCCACGGAACAAAACGCAAACATGATTGACGGTATCATCAACAACACCCCCGCCGCTGACGGACTGGAAGCCGCCGGGGAACAGATTTCTCTTGAACAGTACGCTGAAACGCTAAAGCAGGACGAAACCCAAAAGAACGCAGAGCCGGACACCGCCTGTATCACAGCCGCTTCAAAGAGCCGCTATGACGGCATGGTTGCCCTCTTTACTTTGGACGACAAAATCCATATCGGGAAAAGCGAAAACTACGACAACAAAGGGCATTATGACAACACCGACAATTCCCTGCTCTACGTTTCCGACTGCCAAGCCGCCTTTACATTCCTTACAAGCGAGGGCTGCATACACCCGCAGGACGAAGCATTGAAACAGGGCATTTACACACAGGAGGACTACAAGGAATTTGCACGGATAACGGACTTTTTAGCACAGGCAGGCTTTACCCCGGAAAAAGAATTTTGTTTTGACGGGAAGCCCTTTTCCCTACATGGAGATACGCCGGAGCAGGCAGCCCCGGAAGCCAAGACCATTTATTATACAATCAATGAGGGAGCTGCCCGCCGTGCCAATGACGCAAACAGCTTTTACGACTACAAGCCCGGCAGCGCAACCGCAGAATACAGGCAAATGGTAGACAGAGCCGTGGAGATTGGGGAACACCAGAAAAAGCGGGTAGACCCCATGTACCATGAAAAGATTGACAGCCTTGTTGACACCTACGCCCGGAAACTTGCCGAGAACATGAACAGCAGTTTTTCCATTGAAGCCCGTGTACCCTCTATCCTCATTGCGGGCGGCTCTAATTTCCCGGTACGCAAAAAGGAAAAGCAGAACGCCGCCCGTGACAGGAACATGGAGGACTGGAACGAGATACAGGGATTGCTTGACAAGATACGCAGCACAGGCATGGGCGGTATCAGCGCAGACGACCCGCAGGCAATACAGAAATTGGAAGCCAAACTGGAAAAGCTGCAAGCGGCGCAGGAAACCATGAAAGCGGTAAATGCCTACTACCGCAAGCACAAGACCCTTGACGGCTGCCCTGCCCTTTCCGCTGAACGTATCGAAGCCATGAAAGAGGAAATGTCCTCACAGTGGCACATACAGGATAAACCCTACCCCTCATGGGCTTTATCCAACAACAACGCAGAGATACGCCGGATAAAAGGACGCATTGCGGAGCTGACAAAAAAACAGGAAACCGCCTACTCCGGGTGGGAGTTTGAAGGCGGCACAGTGGAAATGAACCGGGAGGACAACCGCCTGCAAATCTTCTTTGAGGAAAAGCCGGACGAAAAAACCCGTGAAACCTTAAAAGAAAGCGGCTTCCGTTGGTCGCCTAAAGCCGGGGCGTGGCAAAGGCAGCTCAACGACAACGCTATCTATGCCGCTGACCGTTTATCCTGCATAAAACCTTTATCTGGAAAAAGCCCCGTGGAAATACAGAAAGAAGCCCGCACAGCCGCCAAGACCGAGAAAAAGCCCTCTATCCGGGCGCAGCTTGCACAGGACAAGGAAGCGTTGAAAAACGCCCCGAAAAAAGCAGCGGAAAAGACGAAAAAGCAGGATTTAGAAAGGAGCTGAACCATGCAGAAATTTGAAAACGTGGATATATTAAAATCCCTCAAAGCAGTCATGCAGACCCACACGGAACACTTTCAGTCTGATTTTGAAATAGATGTAAAGATTTTGAAGCAGGCAGCCAAAAGCCCGAACCCGGAGGACAAAAAATATTTGTGGATATGCCGCCCTGCCGGAACATGGTGCTTGCGGGAGCGTGACACGTTCATCAAGGACACACGGGAGCATAACACGTTCTGTTTCTACGCCGAGCAGACACGGGACAAAATACTTGCCTATGCCGTAGAGCTGACCGGGATTGAAAAAGGCAGGGTAACAGGCAGCCTTTACGAACTGGACTACCAGAAGCACTATAAACACGTCAAGGACGCTTCCGTACCTGCCGGAGATACCAAGCTGATTTACGAGAACGGGGAACGGACACAGGAAGCCGGGAAGCGCATTACCGGGGACGCTGACCCGGACTTAGGGAAGTTCCTAACCTTTGAGGAACAGCCCAAAGACCCCGCCGCCCTGCAAAGCGTTCTCCGGGACGAAAAGGATAGCCGGGAACGCTCCGTTTGTGGTAACATTAAGGAGCATATCGAAAAACTGTCCGGCAAGGGCAGGGGGAAAAAGCCGTCCTTACGAAAGCAGCTTGCACAGGACAAAGAAACCGTAAAAGCCGCCCCCAAAAAGCAGGCGGCAAAGACCACAAACAAGGGATTGGAGGTATAAGCGTATGGGACAATTCAACTTTGAGGAAACAAACCTTATCTGCTGTTACAGGAAGAAAACAAGGGCTGATACGGTGGCGGCAATAACCGCCGCCCTGCCCCACATGGAAACGGAGATACAGGAGCTTGCGGAACGCACAGCGGAAAAGCTGAAGAAGCTGACCGAGGAAGAATTTGCCGAGCTTGTGTTTTTGCCTGCTGAAGATATGGAATAATGGAACGCCGGGGAATGGCAGCTTATACAGTGCTATTCCCCGGCACTTTTATATTTTCATAATCAATCTTGAAAACAAATTTTTTGATATACCATATTTGTAACTTGAGGTCATTTCTATTATGCCGTATAATCAAAAATGTACTAATAAGCAACCAAATTTTAAATAAATTATGTTTTATTGGAGGATACAAAAATTGAAAAAAATAGTAATTATAGAAGATGATACAGATATTTGTAATATGATAACAAAATTTCTGTCAGACCACAGTTACGAAGTATGTTCTGCCACTAATGGCAAAGAGGGAGTAGACTTATGCCAAAATTTTTTTCCAGACCTTATCATTTTAGACTTAATGCTTCCAATTTTAAGCGGCGATAATGTAATAAAACAATTAAGAACATTCACAGATATTCCTATCATTGTTGTGTCTGCAAAAACGATGGTACAATCCAAAATAGAGTTGCTACGTTTAGGTGCAGATGACTATATGACAAAACCTTTTAACCTCTTTGAGTTACTTGCAAGAATTGAGGCTAATTTAAAAAGAAGTGTACCTGCTTCCTCAAAAGAAGATATTCATTTAAAATACAAGGAGATTGAAATTGAAAACTGTACTGTATATATAAAAGGAACTATTGTGCAATTTACATCAACAGAATTAGCAATTTTAATACTTTTGTTACAGCACTCACAAAAGATTTTTTCAAAGCAAAATCTTTATGAATCTATCTGGCAGGAAGAATATGCCTATGATAATGATACAATTAACACGCATATTAGTAATATTCGTAAAAAAATAAAAAAGTTTACTGATACAGAATATATAGAAACAGTGTGGGGAATTGGATATAAATTGAATTAATTTTCATTCCTTTAGATTTTTTTTAGATTTGAAATATAAACTAACATGGAAAGGAGTTGATAAAATGTCAGAAATTATATGTCAGACAACAGAACTTTGTAAAAATTACAAAAATTTCCATGTATTGCAAAATGTAAACCTCTCTATCAACCGTGGCGAAATATACGGACTGATTGGTGAAAACGGGGCGGGAAAATCTACCCTAATTCGTATATTAACAGGATTAGCTTTTCAAAGCAGCGGTGTGGTTTCTTTGTTCGGAAAAACAGAGAATCTACGATATGAACGTGCCAAAATTGGTTGCACTGTTGAAATGCCTGCATTGTACAAAGATATGACTGCGAAGCAAAATTTAGAAATACAGCGGGTACAGCGAGGAATACCAGAAAAAAAATGTATTTCCAAGACATTAGAACTTGTGGGACTCAACAATACAAAAAAGAAGAAAGTAAATGACTTTTCTTTGGGAATGAAACAGCGATTAGCATTAGCTATTGCCCTATTGGGCGAGCCGGAATTTTTAATATTAGATGAACCTGTCAATGGCTTAGATCCAACAGGAATTATTGAGCTTAGGGAATTGCTCAAAAAATTAGCAAAAGAAAATCATGTGACAATTTTAATTTCAAGCCATATTTTGAGTGAGTTAAACCAACTGGCAACTTGCTATGGTTTTTTACATCATGGAAAACTGCTCAAACAAATTACGGCAACTGAGTTAAGCGAGGAATGCAAGCGGCATATCAAGCTGAAAACAGATGATACAAAAAAAACCGTCACTGTCTTGGAAGAACAACTAAAAATCAAAACCTTTTCTATATATCCAGACAATTTTATAAGGGTATATGAGAAACTGGACGAAACACATACGATTTCAAAAGCACTTTCTTCTAATGGGATTGTGGTTGAAGAAATATCTGTACAGGGAGAAGAATTAGAAACGTATTTTGAAAATCTAATAGGAGGTAAAAAATATGTTTAACCAGTTAAAGTCTGAATTTCTCAAATTGAAATATTCCAAGTTGTTTATAGCAGTCCCGCTTCTTCTTTTTGCAGGATTGATTTTATACGGAAGTTTTAGCCTGTCCGCAGGGGGAACACAGCTATTTGTTTCAGAGGGCGATGAAGAAACAAATGCTGCCATACAAGGCATTATTGGTTTTTTTGCATTTACATTTGAAAACATTGATACTCCTAAATTTAGCGAAATTATGCAATCCTGTCTATCCTGCAATGTGTTTCTCTGGATTGTTGCCCTCATTTTAACCATACAATTTTTCTGTTATGATTACTCTGTTGGCACAATTAAGCTGCCCATTGCTCATGGAATAAGCAGAGTAAAAGTTTACTTTGCGAAAGTTATTGTTATAGTTTTATATAATGCAATCTGCTATTTTCTATTCAATGTTATTACGCTATGTTTTACTTGCATACAGATTGGATATACCCCCAATATAACTGAACTGACACAATATTTAGGTTATATCGGATTGAATTTTTTAGTAATGATTTCCTTCATTTTACTTTGCATTAATATATGTATCTGTTTGAAAAATACTGGTATCATCGCAACGGTCATGTGTTTATTCACTTTAGGTGGTGCAGTAATTTATACTGGAATATGGCAGAATTTTCACAGCCACATAATACTAAAATATTTAGTCTGGCTCAATCCATTATACTATTGGATGAATATGGGAACTTTTCGACTTGAATATGGACTGGTCAATGAAATAATTGTATATTTTGTTTTCGGTTTACTATTTTTGCTACCCCTGTCTGTTATATTTATTAAAAAACAGGAGTTTAAATAATTATTCTGAAACTGCTAACTTATTGGAAATATTTTAAAATTTACCGAAGGAGAGAATATTAATGATTTATTTATTATTGGTTTTATTAAATATAATATTGATGTTTTCTCTTTTTTCATGGAAACGCCAAATTTGTGAAATAACAAAACAGATTAGCGAAAACAGAAAACTACGAATTTCCTTGTCAAATAAGCATATAGAGAAATTAGCAGGTATAATCAACGAAAAAAACGATTTGGAACGGAGAGCAAAATTACAGATTTTGCAGGAAAAAGAACAGTTAAAACAATCTATTGCAAATATCAGCCATGATTTAAGAACACCTTTAACATCAATACAGGGATATTTAGTACTTTTAAAAAGTTGTCAAAATAAAGAAGAACAGGAACACTATTTTTCTATCATTCAAGCAAAGGCAGACTATTTAACCGAACTATTACAAATATTTTATGATTTGTCATTGATAGATAGTGAGGATTATATTTTAGAAGTTGAAAAATTGGATATAAATAGAATTGTAACTGACTGTCTAATTGATAAATATAGTGAACTAAAAAAACTGACACCTACTGTTAAAACAGAAAATGCCCCTGTATGGATAACTGGAAACACGGTTGCCTGCAAAAGAATTATTGAAAATCTAATCACAAACGCAATACGATATTCAAATGATTATGTAGAAATTGTGATAGACGCAAATGGTATTTTTACAGTGAAAAATACTACATCAGAATTAAAGAACATTGATATTAATATGCTCTTTCAAAAATTTTATACAGTAGATGCATCACGTTCAAATGGAAATACAGGTTTAGGGTTATACATTGTAAAAGAGTTATTAAACAAAATAGATGGTGGTATAGAGGAAATTAGTTACAAAAATAATATATTAACAATTTCGATTTATTTTAATCTTTGTTATTAAACTTACATCAAAAAAGTGATTTTTAAAAATACATATTATTTTATTAAACCGAGGTGATCCTATGGGAAAATACTAGTGCTGACACTAGATGAACAGGAAGAAAAAGCGATTGACAAAATCATATCGGCAATAGCTGACCATATTTCACTTGAAACCGTACAGACTATTCCTGTTCCTGTTTCGGGAATGTTTTTTCCGGGACTGGAAATAAGGCAAAGCCAACACAGAGTAATTCAAGACGGGAAAGAAGTCAACCTTACCCGCCTTGAATACAGCACCCTTGTATTCCTTGCTTCCAATCCTGGCATTGTCCTTACACAGACACAGATTTTTGAAGCTGTTTGGAACATGGATAGCGATAGCTGCCATTCAAGCGTTGTCAACGTGATTTGCAACCTGCGGAAAAAGATAGAGCCGGACAGCAAGAACCCGGTCTATATTAAAACCGTTTTAGGTGTCGGCTATAAATTCAATGGGTAAATGCCGGGGAATGATGATTGAAAAACTGTCATTCCCCGGTGTCTTTTTCTGCCCTTGTAGACGCTTAGAAGCCCTTTTCCGGGCGTTAATGGGTATTTCCCTGCCTATGCTCCATAACGCCCCGGAAACGCCCTTAAAACGTCTTACACGCCCGCCCTAACTGTCCGCATTACCTCTCTGTCTGTTTCTCCCGTTCCTGCTGCTTCGCCTGCCGCAAAATACTGTCTACGTTCTGCTTGATTGTGTCGTACTGCTTCACTTTCTTTTTCAGTTTCCCGTACTCTTGATATAACTTGTCTTTTTTCTCCGCAAGCTCCTTGTACTCCGTATGCAGTTTCTTGAAATCGGGCAGCTTCCCGCCGTTCTTCGCCGCCTGCAACGTCTTAGCGGCGGCTTCGTGAATGATAATGCTGCTCTCATTGCCACGCAGGAACTTTTCTTTGTCCTTTGCCTTTTTGTACTGCATATAGACCGCCTTTGTCTGTTGGTATGCGGATATGTTTTTCATCAAAAGGGATATGTCGGACAGCCGCTTTTCCAATCCTTTCAGCGTGGCGGCGGTATTTTCGCTTTCCGTATGCACTTCATCAAGAACCGCCTGCAACTGTTCATACTCTGAAATGTCATGCTCCGTAAGGAAATTCAAAGTCTTTGCCGCCTGCTTCAAGTTGTGTATCTTCGCCCACTGTTCGTAGCCTTTGCTTTCCGCTGCCTTGATACTGTTCTGAATATCTATCAGCATGGAAACGCCCGCCTTTTCCTGCCTTAACGCTTTCGGCTTCGCCCGGTACGTCCCGGCAATCCTCTCCGTTATGGCTTCCACGGTGTAGGCTTCCCCAAGCGTCTTAGAGCGTGTGAAGCGTTCCTGCCCCGGCGCACGGAACGAAACGAACTTCCCCCGCTTTATCTCATAGCCCGCCGCTTCCATGAGCCGCAGGAAATCATCAAAATCTTTTGCTTTGGGGATTGTATCGTCAATCACGGCTTTCAGCTTTGCTTTCCAACTTGTCCCTTTCCGTTCAGCGTCCCATTCCGCATACTTCTTTCCCTTGTCCTGTCCCGGCGTGACGACCGACAATCCATGTTCCTTACACAGCCTGTCACTCTCATTCCGTATCTGGTAATAGCTTTTCTTGTTGGAAATATACTTGCGGTGTGTCGTGAAATCCACCGCACAAAATATGATGTGGTTATGGATATGCCCCTTGTCTATGTGGGTAGTCAATACATACTCATATTTACCGCCAAGAACCTTGTCCGCAAGCTCCTTTCCTATGCGGTGGGCTGCCTCATAGCTGACTTCCCCCGGCGCAAAGGACTGAATTAAATGGTGTCCGAGATTGTCCCCCTTGTCCCGTGCCTTTGAGAGCGTAAAACCGAACTCAATATCTGCCGTCTGATAAGAGCAGCCATAAGAGGAAATCAAAATCTGATTATCCGTCTTGTCGGGATTGCAGATATAATCTATCGCCTTATTCAGCGTAGTTTTGATAGGGTGTATCTTTGTAACTGCCATATCTTTTCCAATGCCCCCTTTATTTCCTCTAAGTCCTCTTTGTAGGCGTTCCCGGTGGAGTTGACCCGCCGTGCTATCTGGTTGACGTTTACGCCGACTTTCTGTATCTCTGCCGTCTGCTCCTTGACCGCCGTATAGTCCAACTGGATAATATAGCCGTCAATCGCCATTTTCCGCAGGTACGCCCCCAAGTTGTCTGTTTGCAGCAGCTTCATTTTTTCCTCAATCAATATGCGCTCCTGCTCCGTCACATAAAATTTTAACTGGATAGCCCGTTTTCTCTCTGCCATAGCTCCGCTTCCTTTCCGTTTTTTCAGAGGGTAAAACCCTCTACAATCAAGAGGGTTTGGGACACTTCCCAACAAGCAAAATTCCAACAAGTCCCGCAGGGCGGCAAGTGGGAATTTTACGGGATTGGGTACTCAATCCCTATGCTTGCTATTCTTCCCCCCTATAACTTACTACGAGAAAAAATCAAAAAATGGCAACCTTTTAGAAAAGTTTTTAAAAATAATCAAAAGAAAAGAGGGAAGCCGATTTTTTTATGGCTTTCCCTCTTGACTGACCCATAAGCGGGAACGGGCGGCGGGGGCAAGGGCGGGCGTTTTTGCCCGTGCATTTTACCCTTGCGGCTGCCGCCTGTTCCTGCTACCCGTTGTCGTCTGATAACTTCGTGATTGTTATTCTGTTTTCCTCACAATCCACCTGCAACCTGTCCCCCACACAGAAGCCGAGTGCCTTTAGCCATTGCCCCTCAAATTTTATCTGCGGGATAGTCTGGTAGGATTTGTTTGTCGCCCCGTACACTTTTAGTTTCCTACTGTTTTCTTCCATATACCCCCTATGCTTCCGCTTCCCGGCACTCAATTTCAAATACGTTGCCGCCGACCATGATTAACTTAAATGTGTTTGCCGTGTCGTCTAGCTTGATGTCTGCCAAAATGTCACTATCCAAATCATTCAGTATGTCAAAGAGCCAATCCTTAAAATCGTCAATCCCCATTTCCTTTATCTCCTTTCGTGAATTGTATAGTGTCATTATGCGAACACTATCATAGAGATAATTTTACATGGATAATTGACTTTATACAAGTACCAATCTGAAAAAAGGCAGGCGAAAAAATGATAAAATATGACCGTCTTTGGGAAACCATGAAAGAAAAGGGCGTGACGCAATATGACCTCTACACATACCACAATGTAAACCGTTCCCAACTGGATAGATTGCGGAAGAATAAAAACGTACAGACCAACACCATAGACAGACTATGTAACATTCTGCATTGCAATGTTGAGGATATAATGGAGCATACCGAAGATGATAACCTTTTCTGAAACAATCGACAAAAAACACACGGGCAGCCGGGACAGTTCCGGCTGCTTTTCCTTTCCCGCAATCCCTTTATTTCTGCCGCCGCAGGGCTTCCCCACGGCGGCGTTTTTCTTTTTCCCCTCTTGCGTAAAATGTCTTTCTTTGCAGAAAGTCTTAATACAATCGTGATACAAAACTGATAGAAACGTGATATTGAGCCTGTAACATTTTTTACAGGAAAGGGACAAGCCACAGAAAGAATTTTCCCGCCCACAGTCACAAACGCCACGGCGGGAGAAACCGCAACCCACCCAAGAAAAGAGAACCCAATGCACACCCGACTGAACACAGACCACAGCCGGGCATTTTTATGTTTTTTGAAAATTTTTTAAAATTTTTTTCAAAAACATTGCCAAAATTTTCATTTTTCCCGTAGTAAGTAATAGAGGGGTAAAAATTCCCGGCTCTGGCAAGAGCAAAAGGGAGGTGGAAGCGTGAAGCCCCATTCACAGAACGAACACAAGCAGCGCACCTTTGAATACTTCTGCAAGCAGATATTAAAGAACGAGAGGAACGACTATCACAGGGAACTGAACCAGCAGGGGGAGCGTGAAGTTTTATTTTGCGAACTGCCGCCGCACACCGTAGAACGGTTTGCCATGTGGGATAAATATTTCCAAGATACATACCTTTTTGAGATTATGGGCTTTGAAGTCGCCGTTGCTGATGAACTGTTAGCCGAAGCACTGAAAGCCTTGCCGCAGGACAGGCTTCAAATTATCCTGCTATCTTATTTTGCGGATATGACCGACAAGGAGATAGCGGGGCATTTGAACCTTATCCGCAGGACGGTAGCACACCGCAGGAAGAACGCCCTGCGGAAACTGAAAAAAATCATGGAGGGCTATGCTGATGAATAAGAGCAGGAAAAAAACGCCGGGCGGCTTGCTGCCTTACCCCGTCATTGTGTCGGCTGTTTCCGGCAACGTGGACGCTATCAACGTGGTACTGGAACACTTTGCAGGCTTCATTTCCGCACTGTCAACCAGAACCATGTATGACGAGCAGGGAAAGCCCGTTGTCTACATTGACGAAGAATTACGCCGCCGACTGGAAACCAAGCTGATAGCAAAAATCCCAACCTTTAAGGTGGCATAACGACAGATACCCTTTCCCACTGGAAACAGGAAAGCACGGGCGGGCTGACCGCCCGCCGCTTCTTGCCATTCCGCAAAAGTACATCAATATGGTGTGCCTTTGCGGGCTGACAAGCCGCAAGAACCTTGACAAAGAAAGCGCACGGCGCAGCATAGGGCAAACGGACACGTTCAATGTGCGGCGAGCCTGCGGGCTGATACGCCAAGACCCCCCGGCAAGGGGCGAGCGATACATTATCAGCGAACCGCAGCGGCAATGTGGAAACTGCCGCCGCCATGACCCGCACATTGGCATAATGATACACCCGTATGACACGGCTACTCATAGGAATGAGAGGGGTGCAAGTCCCGTGGAGCTGCCAAGCCGTCCGTTTCGCCCATTCTTACACACCGATACAGTGAGGAAAACAGTAATAGGACAATCCTGTTTCCCCATAGAATAAAATAATGGACAATGCAAGGAGTGAATTTATGGGAAAAACCATACACACTACTACCGAGCATAAAATCGGTGCCGTTACATATTTTGTAGTTTCCGCACAAAGCGAAAAAGCAACGGAAACTTTAGATAAAAAAGTTGAGAAACTGATTAAGAAAGATATGCGGGAAACCGCCGTAAGACGGCGTTTCTGCTGATAATACATATTGGCTTTGACGGCGGAATGTGGTATAATACCTGTAAGTACATTATACCTTTTGTCTGACTGTCGGAAAGGAGCAGACCATGTTACAGCCAGACAAAATTACTGCCCTCTATTGCAGGCTTAGCCAAGAGGACTTACAGGCCGGGGAGTCCGGCAGCATACAGAACCAGAAAATGATTTTGCAGAAGTACGCAGAAGAACATCATTTCCTTAACACAAAATTTTTTGTTGATGACGGCGTATCGGGCGTGAGCTTTGAACGTGAGGGCTTACAGGCAATGCTGCATGAGGTAGAAGCCGGACACGTCGGGACAGTCATAACAAAAGACCTCTCCCGTCTTGGGCGCAACTACTTAAAAACCGGGGAGCTGATAGAAATTATTTTCCCCGAATATGAGGTAAGGTATATTGCTATCAATGATGGTGTTGACACCGCAAGGGACGACAACGAATTTACACCGTTAAGGAACTGGTTCAATGAGTTTTACGCAAGGGACACAAGCAAGAAAATCCGTGCAGTCAAACAGGCAAAGGCACAGAAAGGGGAACGTGTCAACGGGGAATGTCCGTATGGCTATCTGATAGACCCAGACGATAAAAACCATCTGATACCCGACCCCGAAACCGCCCATATTGTGAAACAGATTTTTGCCCTTTACGTCAAAGGCGAGCGTCTATGTGACATTCAGAAATGGCTTGCCGATAATAAGGTGCTGACAGTCGGTGCGTTACGTTTCCAGCGTACCGGGCAGACACGGTATCACAACGCTTCGCTGATACCTTATTCATGGCCGGACAAGACAATTTATGATATGCTTGCAAGGAAAGAATATTTAGGGCATACCATTACAGGGAAATCCTACAAGGTATCTTACAAATCAAAAAAGACAAAGAAGAACCCGGAAGAAAAGCGTTATTTTTTCCCAAACACGCATGAAGCGCTGATTGATGAAGAAACTTTTGAACTTGCACAGAAAAGGCTTGCCACAAGACACCGCCCCACAAAATCAGAGGAAATAGACCTCTTTTCCGGGCTTCTGTTCTGCGGCGACTGCGGGTACAAGATGTATCTGCAGCAGGGCGTAAGCATACCCGAACGCAAACACGCCTACACCTGCGGCAACTACCGCAACCGCCCAAGAAAAATGACACAATGCTCTACACACTATATCCGCAAATCTGTTATCACGGAGCTTGTGCTTGCGGATATGCAGAGGGTGCTTTCCTTTGTGAAACAGCATGAAAAGGAGTTTATCAAAACTGCTACGGAGTTAGGCAGCCAAGAAGCCTTAAAGACGGCAGCACAGGAACAGAAAGAACTTTCTACGGCACAGACACGGCTAAGGGAAATTGACACTGTTTTCCGCAAACTGTATGAAGATAACGCTTTAGGAAAACTTTCTGATGAACAGTTTGTTTTTATGACTTCCGGCTATGAGGAAGAAAAAAAGACGCTGAAAGAAAAAATTGCCGTTTTAGACAAGCAGATACAGGCAGCCAAAGAGCATAACTCTGATGTAAAGAAATTCGTCCAGTTGGTAAAGAGGTACACACAGATAAAGGAACTGACCTATGAGAATGTGCATGAATTTATTGACCGTATTCTGATTTATGAACTGGACAGGGAAACCAACACCCGCAAGATTGAGATATTTTATAACTTTGTTGGTAAAGTAGAGAACACGCAAGAACCTATCAAAAACACATCTTATTTCCGTCAAATCGGTACAGACGTAGACAGTATCGTAGTCTAAGATAAAGCAAGGGCTAGATGTTGACACCGCATATCAAAATGGTATCGTTATCTAACCCTAGCAAAATTGGTTCCGGAATAGCCGTCGTCCATATAAATGTCAAACAATTCCATATCCTCATGTTCCCTGACATAAGAACGAATCAATTCTCTCTGCGAGCTTATGCTGTTGCTCTCTGATTTTGCGCTGCCATCAATATCCTCATCATCCCTGGACAGGCGAAGATAGACAGCAACAAAATAAACATGCTCTTTCATTCTATTCGGCTCCTAACTTCATTCTATAATTACACATCAACTCTGTACTTCCAGTTAGCAAAACCTGTCCTACGAGGTTTGTATCTGTTTCATAAAGCTAGGATTCCACTGTTTAATCCTGCCTTTCGATTACCATGACTCCTGCTTCCTGCAAAGGCTTTTGCTAATACTTTATCTCAGCGACTTTTCTTATATATTGCTTCATCCTATCATTCAATGTTTCTTCACAATCGGAATAACCAATCTTCACAACATAATCTCCAACCCGCACAAGAAAAGGGTTCCCGACTTTCTGCACATAATCCTCTGCCCTGGCAGAAACCGCTTTTTTCATATCTATTTCCATATTGCTTATATCCACCAAATTCTCTGGAACAGCCGCTCTTATATCTTCCTGTTCCATCCTATATAATTCTTCCTTCGACAAATACATATCTATCCCTCCAGCATTACATTATATTTTATACATTGTATGTCCTATTCTTTCTAATTGTATTGCCTGATTAACTCGTATTTATTGAAATCCTACTGCCTCAAAATCATATAGAACTTCTCAATTTTTAATCCTGCAGGTGGCTGTCAGGAAACAGCGCCATTCGCCATAGCGTGCGGAAAAGCTGCCAGTGGCAGGTTTTCCGTAGGAATCGCAATCTTTTCAGGCCGAAGCAGCCTATCTCTGGAAATACAGCGCGCCCCGCTTTATCGGGCGTCATTGTCAGAAACAGTGTCAGCGCCGCAAAGTCCCTATCTTATGCCATAACCAAGAACCCGGAAGTGCGAACTGTCCAGATTGTATTCATCCATCACAAAAATACTGGACGTTTCTTATTGTGACAATATTTTTCAACTACGAAAATATACTCTGGTACACTACCTTCAAGAATATCTTTGTTCTGGAAGATGCAGCAGCGAAATTCCAAAATATGCCCTTCTATGTGCATTGTCACTCCAACACAATCAAAAGGCATAATGAAAACACCCAAATAAGCCTTTGGTGATTGCGTTTTATTTACAACCACAAAGGTATTGAGTGTTTTTTGGTAGCTTATTACCACCTCTTTCCGGCTCTTTTTCTATATTATAATATAATAAAATAAGCAATGAGTACATATTTTATACCTTATAGGACATAAACCGCCTGCTCCACGGAGGGGGTGCATTATAATATGCCCTTTAGGTACAACTTATCGGAATTTAATGACCAAATAAGAAATTCCAAATTCTTTATTCGTCATGGAAAGACTGTCTGTATTATGGACAATTCAATGCCCCTCCACGACGTGCCGCTGTGACGGCCGCCCCAACTTTACGCTGCAGAAGATTGTCGCTACGGTTCATATCTGTTACTACAGACGCCCTTTCCAATAAAGTCTGCATATTGGCAGAAATATTTGCTGTATAGACAGGGGAGCCTAACAGTATGCCGTCGGCCTGTGTCATCTTTTCAAAAATCTCTTGAAACAGATCTTTTTTATGAACACAGTTCCGCTTTCCTCCGCAGGCCCAGCAAGCCTTACATGGCTCTATCACCTTACCGGAAAGCTGTATCATCTCCGTTTCAATCCCTTCTTTGTTCAATTCTTCAAAAACCGTGTGAATAAGGAGTGCTGTGTTACCATCTTTTCTTGCACTTCCATTAACTGCTAATACTTTCATTTTAGGTCTCCTCCTATTTTTTCGTTTTTACTGTTTTCGGCTTTGACACCAGTTGACGGGCGCATCTGTATCTGCCACTCCTTCCTCTCGCCCCACAAAATGGACACTATTCAGTTCCCCGCCTGTGCAAAGCTCCACCATGTACCTGGGAAATATCCTGGATGGCGTTTTCATCATAAATTCCAGCGCCATATGCTTCATGTTCCGGATAAACACTGCCTGCCGCTGCCCAAACGAAAGACACGCCCCTTCAAATATGATACCTGCTGCTATCATCAGTGATAAGAGAATTGATATTATTTTAAAACATACCGCTTTTTTTCTGTTCTCATATAACACCCGCTTTCTTTAACCACCCACGAATACCTGCCTGGCTTAACCCTGATAAATCTTTTCCCTGCATGACACCTGCTCCCTTTGCATATTTGCGGATACCTGACATGCTGCCAGAGATGCCGCTTCCGCCACTTGTGCAGAACGGGAGGATTGTCTTGCCAGAAAGATTATGCTTTTCCAGAAAAGTCCTGACTAGCATCGGCTCCTTCCCATGCCAGATTGGAAATCCCAAAAGGATTGTATCATACTGTTTTATGTTTTTAATTGTAGTTGCCAGAGCCGGCCGCAGATCAGATTCCTGTTCATTCATTGCCACATCCAGCAATTTGCTGTAATTCTTTGTATATGCTTTTTGCGGCTGTAAGCGGATCAATGTGCCATTCAGAAGAAGCCCATTTTACCTTTTTCCTGTTATTCTTTACAGACAGCGCCGCAGACTGCCCTTTCGTAAGGGACAGTTCTTTTGCACTGATAGAAACTGTTTTCGATGTGTTTGATTTTGCGTATACCGTGCTGCTGTTTCCTGCCACCAGAAGCAGGACTGCCATAAAAAGGACTGCATATACCCATTTGCTTTCTTTTCTCATTTGCCGCCTCCTAATACCAATCATGTTTTTCGTCCCTGTCAAGCGCATTGATCTGTTCCATCTCATCTTCCGTCAGTTCAAAATCAAACAATTCCGTATTTTCTTTGATATGGTCCGGGTTGCTGGAGCCAGGTATGGCTACCACCCCTTTTTGCAGGTTCCAGCGCAGGATAACCTGTGCGGATGATTTCCCGTGTGCATCTGCAATTTTGGAAATCACTTCATTACCAAGCAGTTCTGCCGTATGTCCCCTACCACCCAGCGGATACCATCCCTGTACCACAATGCCAAGGTCATGGATATAAGGGATCACGTCATTTTCCTGATAATAAGGGTGTATCTCATTCTGGATCAGGGCGGGCGTGACAGTTATCTGCGGCAGAAATTCCTCTAATTCTTCCACATACCAGTTTGACAGGCCGATGGAACGGATTTTTCCATCTGCCACTGCCTTCTCCATCGCAAGGTATGCATCTACATCGCCTGCCCCCGGATGATGCAAAAGCATCATATCAATATATCCAATATCTAATTTTTTTAAAGCATCTTCAATCGCAGATTCCGGATCAGAAAACTGGTTCGGATACAGCTTTGTAATAACAAAGATTTCCTCCCTGGGTATGCCGGAGTTTCGGACGGCTTCCCCTACGCTTTCCTCATTATGGTACATATAAGCGGTATCAATCAGGCGGACGCCATTTTCCAATGCCGCTGTCACGGAATCTATACATTCACTGTCTGTCAGGCTGTAAGTGCCAATCCCATATATGGGCATCCGATACCCGCTGTTCAATGTTACCGTCTTTGTTTTAAAATCAAATGTAATATCACGTTTCATTGCGCCCTCATCCTCCTGTGTCTGCGTGTTATTTTCGTCTGCGGGACTTTCTTCTGCCGATTCATCCATTTCGATATTTTTTGCCTTCCCAGTTTCTGCCTCAATACTTTTTGTCTGATCTGCCTCTCCTTCTGCATTTGGCTCCCGGTCAGACTTCTGTCCGCAGGATGATAATAAAAGCATGAATAAAATAACAATGGCAAGTTTACATAGCCGCTTCATACGTCACCTCCACTTCCCTGCCATGCCTGGATATTTCCTGCATGAGGGCCTGTTTCTGTAAAGTCTCCTGCGGCTCTTCTTTCGGAACTGCTTTCAAAATCTTTGCCGGAACGCCTCCCACGACTGTCCTAGCCGGGACGTCCTTTGTAACCACCGCCCCTGCCGCAATCACCGCCCAATCGCCTACGGTCACACCGGGAAGAACCGTTGCATTGGAGCCAATCCATACATGGGAGCCTATTTTTATCGGAGCATAATGGTTTTTACGGTTTTCCTTTGGGTTCAGGTCATGGTTGATGGTTACCAGCACCACATTATGCCCGATCAGGGAACCATCCCCTATCGTAATACTGCCCTGATCCTGGAAATGGCAGCCAGAATTGATAAAAACGTCCTTTCCTATCGTGATATTTTTTCCAAAGTCCGTATAAAATGGAGGAAACAAGCGGAAAGAATCATCTATCTTTTTCCCTGTCAGCCTGCCCATAATTTCCCTGATTTCCTCCGGGGTATGGTACTGGCAATTTAACTCCATACCAATCCGCACGGCTTCTTGAAAAAGCACGTCTGCATAAGTATCACGTCTGCCATCTTCCGCTACGCCCTCCGCAAAGCCTTCTATCACATCCTGCACTGTCAAACCTTACATCTCCTTTTCCCATTCACGAAGCGTATGGACACCTGTTTCATCCCCTAACTTCTCCAGCCGCAAGGCTTCTTCCTCTGTCAAACAAATCTGTGCCGCCTTTGCTGCCTCCTCAACCTGATTTACCTTTGTTACTCCGATAATCGGGAGTGTGCCTTTTGCAATCGCCCATGCCGCCGCAATCTGCGCAGGACTGGCATCAAAACGTATTCCTATCAGTTTCAGTTCATCAATCAATGCTGTCAGTTCTTTCAGATGCGGGTTATACGCCTCTCCCCTCCCGGTTCCTTCCGAAAATGGATTTGTTTCATTGTACCGTCCGGTAAGCGCCCCCTGTTCCAATACCATGTAGGAATAGAATGTAATGCCATTTTCCTTACAATAATCAAGGATACCCGACCGCTCCGAAGAACGGTGGAGCAGGCTGAAATGGTTCTGTACCGCTGAAACCCTAAGTCCTTCCTCTGCAAGTATTTCATTTGCCCGTTTTATCTCCGCAAGGTTGTGGTTGGAAACGCCGATTGTCTTAATCTGTCCGCTTTTTGCCAGCGGGATTAAATCCGGCGTCCATCTTTCCACATCCATCGGATTGTGAATCCAGTAAATATCAATCACATCCGTATACAGGCGTTTCTTACTTTCATTTATCATTTCCTGCATGGCAGACGGTGAATCACCAGCTATCTGCGGCGTGAATTTTGTAGAAAGGATCACATCTTTGCGATCAGCATCCTTTACAAAGTTTCCAAGGATACGCTCCGATGTTCCCTCTCCATAGACTGCCGCTGTGTCCCAAAGATTCAGCCCACATTCCATCGCCTTATCAAATACAGGTTTTAATTCTTCTTCAAATAAATGATTTCCAAATACCTGATCCCCTCCGGCGGCTCCAACGCCCCAAGACCAGGCTCCCAATGCAATTTTCGGTAATCTCATATTCAAATCCTCCTATTTTGTACTATAATCTCTCGGAATCTTTAAGCCAGTAAATATAAGGCTTTCAGTTTCCTTTTTTATTAAAATCCCCCACTTTTTTTGTCAAAACACTTGACAAATCAATCGAAAAATGCGGCGCTTCGCGCCCTTATTTTTAAGACATATTTTTCGATTGGAGGCGATTTCATTTGTTACCTGTTCACTGCGGCAGTCATTCTGACTACCAAAACTTTGTTGTTGAAAACTTACGTAAATATTATCCGAATCCTGATTCCATCGCCCGCTCTACTTGGGATATCATTGACCGCTTTTGGAATCTTGGCCTTTCCTACACCGACGAAAAACTTAAAAGCACATACCCTGTCTTTGGACCTAAGCCAAGGGCTCCTTCCTATATGCACCGTTCCTACCTCTTGTCTTTGGATTTTAAAGTCACTTCCCTGACTGAGTGGGCTGCACAACTGAAAATCAACCCTCTTTATTCTATTCTCAGCGGTTTTGAATTCGGCAACACTCCTGGTGTTGGCACTTTCTATGATTTTTTGGATCGTCTTTGGAATTCTGATGAAAATAACCTGACTCCTCACATTCATCCCGTTCAGGCTTCTGTCAGAAAGCCTTCTGCCAAAGGCGCTAATGCGAAACCTGTTGAAAAAATATCTGTTGGGCAACTCTTACACAGACTGGAAAATACTTCCTTCCCTATTTCTGCGCAGCCTTATGCTTCTCTTTTTGATCTTTTTAATCAGGAATTCCTGCAACAGTCTGCTTCGAATGGACTTATCAGTCCCGATGCACTGGCTCTTGCCGGTGATGGCACTCCTGTTGTTACATCTGCCAGGGAGCGGAAACACCGTGTCTGCGACTGCCTCTCCAAAGGTATTCGTGACTGCTCCTGTGACCGTTACTTTCCCCAACCCGATTGTGGTATCGGATGGGATTCATCCCGCTCCTGCTTTTATCATGGTTTCGATTTATACATGCTGGTTGCTTCTGATTCAGAAAGTGGCCTTCCTGTTTTTCCTTTGCTGAATCCTGCCTCAAGACATGGTTCCCATGGATTCCTGCATACTTTTTTTAGAATGAAAAGCTTTCTGCCTGAATTTCAGATTTCCAATCTGCTTCTTGATTCTGCCCATGATGCCATGCCGCTTTATAAATACTGTAAACGCAAAGGTATTACTCCCTTTATTGGCCTGAATGAAAAACGGGGAATCAAAGTCAAATATAAGGATGATTTTACCATCGGTAAAGACGGTGTTCCTATCTGCAAAGAAGGGCGTCGAATGAATCATGACGGTTCAGGGCCTTCTAAGAACAGAATTAAATTTCGCTGTCCCCTTGCAAGCAGAAAATACGGTTGCTCATGCGAACATCCCTGCTCTGATTCCAGGTATGGAAGAACCGTCCACCTTGCCACAAAGGACAACCCCCGATTAATCAACATACCTCCTCGTGACAGTGACGAATGGAAAACGCAATTTAATGCAAGAACTTCTGCAGAACGCTCCAACAAACGTGAGAAATATGATTTCTTATTAGAAAACGGCAGACACCGCTCTACGAAGATGTGGTACTGCCGCCTCTATAACATCATGATGCTTCAACATCTTGATGCATGGGATTTGCCTTATGAATCCGCCCTGAGAAAGTTGATTCTGAAAACGGCATAATCCTATGAGTATTATACACATTTTTAAGGCATAGCGACAGTTATGTCTGTTTCTCATGTTTATTTTTATTCATTTCAGATAATATTCACTTTTCAATGTCCAATGCCAACTGTGTTGGCTATAATCACTCAGGATTCCGAGAGATTATTCCATTATAAAATCTCTTCCACATAATATCAAATATATATAAAGAATGGTTTCCTATACTTGAAAGGTATCTATTTTTCTGATATAATTTAACTTGACACGCTTCTAAGATTCCATGTTCCAAAAAATAACGCACAGGAGGAGCTGCACATGGATATTCGGGTATTACAATATTTTCTGGCTGTTGCCAGAGAAGAAAGCATAACAAAGGCTGCGGAGACTTTACGCATGACACAGCCGCCGCTTTCCAGACAGCTGAAAGATTTGGAAGAAGAATTAGGAAAGCAACTGCTCATCCGCGGCAGTAAAAAAATCACGCTGACGGAAGATGGGATGCTTCTGCGGAAACGGGCGGAAGAACTGGTAGACTTGATGGAAAAGACAAAATCGGAGCTGGCATCTTCCAATGAAAACATCAACGGTGAAATCTATATTGGATGCGGTGAAACAGAAGCCATCTCTTTTCTGGCACAGGCCGCCAGAAATCTGCAGGAAAACCACCCTCTGATCCATTACCATATATACAGCGGAGATGCAGAGCGCGTCATGGAAAGGCTGGATAAGGGACTCATTGATTTTGGGCTTTTCGTGAGCCATGCTGACATAAGTAAATATGATTCTATAAAGCTCCCAATGAAAGATACCTGGGGTGTGTTAATGAGGAAGGACAGCCCCCTAGCTGAAAAAGAAGCAATACAGGCAGAGGATTTGTGGGATAAGCCATTGATTCTGTCACATCAGGCTTCGATCAACAGCGAAATGTTCTCCTGGCTGAAGGCAGACATTTCCAAGCTGAATGTTGTGGCCACTTATGATCTTGTCTATAATGCAGCACAGTTTGTAAAAAAAGGATTCGGATATGTAATAGCCCTTGACAAGCTTATTAATACCACAGGCGACAGCAACCTTTGTTTCCGTCCGCTCCTCCCCGCCCTGCACGCTGAACTCTGTATTGTCTGGAAAAAATATCAGGTACTTTCAAGAGCATCTAATACATTCCTGAAACAATTACAGAAAGAATTAGAAACCTATATATAAGCCATATTAAAACCATAAAAAGCGCCTGGAGGCTTCATGCTTATGCCCCGGCGCTAATATTGCATAATATTATTATGAAAGCCTGCGGCTTCCATAATAAGGATGGCCATACGGCCTGTCGCACGATAGGTCTTGCATAATGGAAATTTAGGCAAGTAAAAACGTCGACCGCCGGAGTAATATAATCCTGCATATTTCCTGTGGGATTTTTCACAGTGGAAAGAAGAATTTTTCTCGTTCTTCTTATTTCTGCTGTCGCAGATTCCCGTAAATTTGACATTCAATTCTTTATTATCCGCTGTCAACAGATTAGGACATCTGTAAACGCCCAATGTTGAATAAGAGGTAACTCCTTCAAATGGGCAGTCCAGACATTTTACAGTCTCAACAGAAACCCGTTCATCATCCGTATCAAATATTCCAACCTGAACCGGATTTTCAAAAACCTCTTTGATCCGCTGCAAAACCAGATTTTTTTGTTTCATATCCGAATACGTATGTTCCATACTGTTATCTCCCGTTCTGCAATATATTAAAATCCTGATTTTCGCTCTGCTTATCCGCCCGTCAAACTGGAATCTGATACACAGTCTATGAGAGCTGACTCAAAAATTCTTCAAAGGCGCTTGTATCCATAACAATTTTATGAAAAGAAACCGAAAATTCCTTCAACGTTTTTTTAGAGGGAGAAGTCATGGAAAATGTATCTGCTTCACAATCAAAACTGAATTTTTTCTCAGAATGTATTCCCTGCTTTTTAATAAATTCGGATGCAACTTTTTCCCAATCATACCCATTTCCTAACATATTATTCTTTGCAAAACAATCGCCATTTAACAAACCGGCATCCAAGCTTAATGTATATCTTCCCGGCTCTGACAACCATCTAAACGGGACAATCATTTCCTTTAGCTTTTTATCCACATCTCTTGGTTTTGGAAATTCTGATTTCCGCTCATCAACTATCCGCCCATAATCCAGATCTGCCCCTCGTTCTTCAAGCGCTGAACGAATCTCAACTTCCAAATCTGTACGAGAATGCATAATCCAGTAAGGCATCCCAGCTTCTTCCAATTCGATACATTGTTTTTTTGTAATATTGATTGTTTCTTTTCCTTTCCACATATGCCCTACAGGAGACAGAAACGAAATATTTTCATAATCTGAATCTCTCCACATATCATAATATGGATTGCTGAATACAGCCCGCCAACGCCCATTTTTAGAAAATGGGTGTCCTATATGTTCAGGCGCAAACATCCTTCCCGACTGTATTATAATGTCAGGATTTTCGGGTATCCGCCCGGTATAAGAAAATACCTCTATCAAATCTACATTTCCCACCTGTATTTCAATCAACCTTCCAAAAGCATAAATATCATTTAAAGGAAATTTATATTTGCTGTAATCAAGCGTATAATCATCATCATTAGATGGCAAAAAAAGAGGAATCGTAAAAATATCACCCGGATGAACCGCTGCTGCCTTTTTTCCCACAACCAAACCTCCTATCCCATATTCTGATTTTTCGCTCTGTTTATCTGCTCAATAAACTAGAAGCTACAAATCAGCCATCCATTGAAAAATACCTTAAATCCTGAAATTCGTCATCCATAAATTCAAAAGTAAATATATGTATACCATCAAATGACTGTTCTAAATAATTTACCTGCCCATTGTCATAATTAATAACAGGCTTTCCCAACTTCTCTTTCATTTTATCCGTTCCGAAATCTCCAAAAGCCGCTGTGATATAGGGCATCATAAATTCTATAATGGAATCTAATTGTGTATTATATTTTTCAGATATTGCTTTTACCTGTTCCATGTAATCTCCCCCAGGTTCTTCATCCCAAGCAAAAATCAGTCCATGGTACTCAAATACAAACTGCTCCAACTCTTCATCAAACCGCATTGTTGTTTCCTCCGTCAACCTTGAATTTTCCAGCCCGATAATCCGAAAGCTAACTATTGCATATCTGACATCCAAAACAGGTTAAAAAAGTATTGTGCTTTTCGCATCTTGGAAAACCGCAATAGACAGGATCATCCTCTTCTGACTCCGACAGCCAGTGATTCAGTGAATCTTCCCTAATATTATCCACTGTCATTCTTTTTATCAGATTTTCAAATGTATCCAAGTAATAGGAAATTAGTTCCTCATTTGGACTGTAATCAAGCCTTTCCCAGCCGGTTTTATTTCTTGCCCCGTTTATTAACCGGATCATAAATTTCTTATCTTCCTCAAAAGTTTCTTTCTCCCACGGCATTTCAACAATATCAAATCCAACACAGCCCCTGCCAGTTATTTGGTCTTTTTCACATAAATAAACCATCAGGCGTTTTTCGCTTTCGGTCCGGGCAATTACAGAGCCGCTTAAAGCGAGAATATTGATAAATACGTCTGTTCCGCCATTTGACATTGCAAGCGAATCATCACCTGGCGCAGCTTTGCCGTCAAATGATATAATATTTGACATTCTGTCTCCTCCTGTCGGCCAGATCTGCTGTCACGGCAAGGTCTGGGGATTTTCTGGATTCTCACATGTTTCTAAATATTCAGACAACAGGGAAGATGGCGGATTTAACCGCAGCGCCCTGTTATATTCCGCGCCATCATCGTCAGGCGGAGCCTGTTCTGCATTGATCACTACACATTCCCGTTCTTTTCCGGTTCCAAACAGGCCGGAAGCGTCAAGCCTCTTCATGGCTTCTTCCATACAATCAATCCGGGCTTCCCATTCGCCCCCATAAAGCTCGTCATCTGATAATCCGCCTGCTCTTTTATCCAGCAATTCATCTACTTTTCCAAAAAATTCCTCATATCCATAAACAGCATAGGGAGAATCTGCGCTGTCCCATTTCCACCAGCTTTTTTCATCATCGGTTATTTGCTGCTCAATCATTGATTTTTCCAAAGCCTCATAAGACCATGCCGAAATATATGGATGCAGCCCTTCATCAAACACAAATACATAGAAATAAAAATGTTCCTTCGTGTTTTCTTTCAAAGATGCGAATGCAGCTCCGGCAGCTTCTGCAAGAGCTTCAATCAATTCCTCGTTGCTTTTTTTAATATTCATGCCTTTTCCAACCTTTCACTTTGTTCTGCAAAGTTCATTTTAGGATCTGTCCCCTTCAAATTCAACATTTGATTTTCTAAACACGCTCTATCAAATTTTCAAAATGGTATGATACTTTTCATAGTATCCTTCAATCCTGCTTTTAGCAATTCCCGCCTTATATCCTTTTTCTATTTCTTCAGAATAAAAGCCTGTATCAAAAGGCAAAAAATTCCCTTTCTCAGCCTGAACAATCTCAAAGGTATCCTCATCTATATATTTGATATTCTGCATCCGCTCCATAACTTTTCGTATCCTGCCTGGAATCGGTTTAAGCAGCCCTTCACCTTTTAATTTTGGAATCTGCAATTTTTCATAAAACTCCTGTATATCTTTTACTGTAAACTGCTCTATCCCATAATAATGAAAAATCAGAACCAGTTCCTCCATCTGCAGACTAAAAGGTTCACAATAAAATCCTACTTCAAACGACTTACAATAATAAACAACTTCTTTTATATTTAATTTTGTCCAGTTCATGCTTCATCTCCGTTCCCATTTTCCTGTTCCGGAAATGTGGTTTCTTTCCCAAACGCCTGCGGCCATGTGCGTTCCAGACGTCCATATTCCCCTTTCTGTACGTCGGTTATTTCCCCTTAATCTCAATCCTGTCCAAAATTCCCTGTACGCTTATATTCTGGTGCGTCAGATACATTCTCGCCACATCCTCCACAAATGCTCTGTCTGCGCCCGTCGCCCGCCTGGCGTCCTCTAAGGTATAACCCTTATCCATATATTTCATAATTTTTTTCACAAGCCGGAAGACATCCTTAGAATGCCCGGATTCTTTTTTCGCCGTTCCCCACTCCCTGCTTAACTCCGCCGCTTTCGCATGGCCGTAGTACACCTTGATGGGACTTCGCGCCAGCAGCTTTTCCCAGCTCTCCCCAATCTGCGTCCCCCTGTGAAGTTCCAATTCATACAGAGGATTGAGGTCGCCTACAAAAAACGCCCCTTCATCCAGGCATAAAGAAATGCTGTCTTCGCTATGCCCCGGCGTATGCACCACTTCCCCTGCAATCCCGCATTCCTCCACAAGCGCGCGGCTCTCCCCGCAGGAAATGACGCGGACGTCCTCATCCGCAATCGGCAGATAAAGGCGGTTCCCCTCCTTTGCAAATATCCCGTCCGCATCATGGATATGCGCCTGCTGCACATCAGCCACAACGATTTTCACGCCGCAGCGGGCAATCTCCTGCGCGATTCCCATGTGGTCCGGGTGGAAATGGGAAATAAATAAATACCGTATTTCCTGCACTGTCGCCCCTGCCCCGCCAAGCGCCCTGCAAAACTGCGGAAAAGAACCCGCCCATCCCGTATCGAAAAGGATGCTGCCCTTCGTTCCCCGGATAAGATATGTATTTATATTGGAATATTTTAATTCGATTACCATCCTGCCACCCCATTTTACAAAAAAGTTCATCTGCTTCGACATGATAACACCGCTGAGCCTACGCTATCGAAAAAAGTGTCATGCGAAAGCCTTCCTTGGAAAGCCGCATCCCTGCACAGATGAACCATGACTATTTTAACATATTTTACGCATGTGCGCTACTCTTACTTTTCCGGGATGCTTGTTTCCCCTGCGGAAATTCCAGTTTCAACTGATACTGGAACCCCTGGACCTCCTTCCCGTCTTTCGTATAGGAATACTCCTTCACCCCTTCTGGGATAAGGTACGCGTCATAGCTTCCCTTCTTGCCGTTTAAGCCTTTTACAAGCGTCTTTTTCCCGTCCAGCGGGCTCTTGACCCCGTAAACGGGGTGAATACGTTACCTCGGCTTTTCAGTTCCGTTGCCCTCGTCATTCCGTATCGCCCTCGCTTTCATTTTCAGCATTGGGGAGAATGGATTGTGGGGAAGTGGTTTCACGGCTTTCCGCTTTGATTTTAGATATAATCTGCTGACACTCCTTTGTCTGCAAGGCAACCGATAAGATACGGTTTAACTCGTCCTCGTCATAACGGTAGCAGTCGGGAAAATACTTCATGATAATACCACCCATGATGTACTTATGGTGGTTCTCGGCTTTGCGTTTCTTCTCGTTCTGCTTTTTCTTTTCGTTGGCTACACGCTGTTTTGCCTGTTCCAGTTCCTGCAATGCTTTTTCTAAATTTCTGCTTGCGTCATTTTTGCTCTCAATCATTTTGATACCTCATTCTTTCTGTGGTTGTGTTAATAGTTTCTGAAAATAAAAAAGGTAGCTGATTGTCTGTTAAGATAATCGCTACCTAAAAGTAAACAATATTCAGTTTTTACATCATTTTTTTGTTCTGATTTTCCCCAACAAATTCTTTAGGTTAGAATCGCTGATGGGGCAAACGAAAAAGCAGCCTTGATTTTGCGATAAACTGCCCTTTCGTTTGCGCCATTTGCGATTTAACCTAATTGAACAAAGTGAGCGTCCCTTTAGCTGGTGCCTATGGACTTTCAATCTTTTTCCTTCTGGAAGATATCATATCATAATCCTGCAGAAATGGAACCCATTTTCTGTGGTATTTGAAATTTCTGTATGGCAAACAAGCCTCCCAGAAGGAAGCCTTCGAAGCCATATGATGCCCGACGGATCAGTTCCGCAGCGGAATGACTTTGTGGTGTGATACAATACGTCCCCCGCAGTGCCTGCATTTACAGATATCCACGCCCCAGAGTTGCTTTATGATTTCAGGCCCGGTCTTGTCTTTCAGCTGTGAAAGGTAGACCCTGCAGCCCAGCAAGTTCTGGCACAGGGTGATGAGCTTCTTCTTATTGCGGGAAGCCAGGATTCCGTAATGCCGGATACGGACAAAGCGCTTCGGCGGCACATGCATCAGGAACCGGCGGACAAACTCCACCCCGGAAACCGTAAGTGTTTTCCAGCCTCCGCCATTTTTATAATCCTTGACAGAAAAGGTGACCGTTTTTTCATCCATACATAGGATCCGGTGGTTGCTGACTGCGATCCTGTGGGTGTATTTCCCAAGGTAGGCGATGACCGACTGTGCCCCGTTGAATGTTTCTTTGCAATGGGGGATCCATTCCTTTTTGTAACAGGCATCCATCAGCTCATGGAATGTGTAATGGTTCCGGTATTTTTCGGATGTCCCGCCAAACACAAGGCGGCCGTCCTGCCAGAGCCTCTTCAATTCCGCCATGTACTTGCCGCGGAACTTCCGGGACACGACATGGATGGGGAGGAAAAACCGTCCCTTTTCCCTTTCCAGTGGTTCTGCGCATTAAGCCCTCCGCCCAGCACGATGGCATGGATATGGGGGTGGAAGTTCATTTCAGACCCCCAGGTATGGAAGATGCAGAGGTAACCAATCTTTGCACCCAGGTATTTTGGGTCTGCACAAAACTCGTCAAGGGTGCCGGAAGCAGCATGATAGAGCGCATCATACAAGAGCTTCTGGTTGCTGTAGATTATGGGGTTTAGTTCAGCCGGGACAGTAAATACGACATAGAAGTAAGGGGCTTCCAGGACATCTTCCCGACGAAGATCCATCCATTTCTCCTTTGGGAGCGCCTGGCACATGGGGCAGCACCGGTTGCGGCAGGAATTATAGTGGATCTGGATACAGCCGCAGTCCTCGCAGACATCGACATTTGCCCCATAAGCCCCGGTTTTACAGTTCATGATGCATGTGGCGGCTTTTGTCTGTTCCGGGGAGGGCGTATGCCTTTCCAGATATCCCGGATAAAAACGGTTGAAAATATCCTGCACAATCGGTTTATCCATTGGCTCCCTCCCTGTCAAAAGGGCTGTGGATGCCCATAATGGATTTATTGCTTACATGCAGGTAGACTTCGGTAGATTTCGGATCCCTGTGTCCGAGCAGGGTCTGGATCGTACGGGCGTCAACCCCTGCCTCCATAAAATGGGTCGCAAAGCTGTGGGGAGTGGCGCCTGCCGGAAGCCCCGCTTTTCTGACACAGCGGCGCATGACCTGTATTTCAGATCATCGGTCGAATCAAGGAGCCCGTCAATATCCTGCCTGGACAGGACGGTGGGGAGCTTATGGTCGATGCGCATGCGGGGCACCCTGACATCATCCCAGAGGATATGCAGGAGCTTTGCCCACATAGTTCAGAAAATAGGATACATAGTTTTTATAACAGAGAACGGAACGGTTTTTAAGGTTCCTGATTTTTGCTTCTTCTTCGAGAAGCAGCATATATTTTTCGTACATATCGGTTCCTCCATAAAATCAGACAGTCAGCAGTTACGGAATATCTTTTTATGGAGGGGCATTTGCAAAATAAAAGTGCTTGCCAATACAGCAGGAGGGTGTTATTCTTATCATAAGCAGTGGTCAGAGATAAGCCCGTATTCGAAGTATGTTTTTGGTCGCACTTAAACAATACTATCTTGGGACGTTCCTGTCCACTGTTTTTAGGAAAAGAAAAGCTGCGCCATAGCCTTGGCAGGCCATCGCGCAGCGATTTTGTTCAATTCCAGCTTGTCAGCAACCCCAAAAAAGGCAGCCGCCCCGTCAAAGCGTCTGCCTTTTCCTGTCCCAGTCCTTCTACTCGTCCCTGAAAACCTCTGCCATCATCTTTGCCCCAGCTTAAAACCGTCAATGAACATTTCCGAGAACTCAAACGGGATTACGACAAGCTGTTCGTCCATGATTTTAATGAACCGCTCATCAAGGGGCGGCTCCAGCTTAGCCAGTAACTCAATAAAGTCCTCGTAATGGTGGTAATGCCCCTGATGGATTTTCCGGTATTCCTCACCTCTGGGGGCATACTGTTCTGCCGGGAAGATTTCACCATTATAAAGCTGTTCCAGTACATTCTTCACTTCCATAACCTCCTCGTTGTTTTCCGTCCATATATTGCTGCAATTCATACTGGCAGGGGACGTACAGCCTGCCGTTTTCCACGCATCGGAAAATATCGCATTTCTTGTCCGTGGACGCAGCGTAAAAATCATCGTAAGAGTAGGGGAATTTCTGGCTTCCCCTGCCGTAATAGTCAGCGGCAAAAAAGCCGAGTTCCCTGTCTGTTTTTAATCTGTGGGTAATCTTGAAAAAATCATCTTCCCGCTTTGTGAACTGCCGCTCTGGGATAAAATGATACCCTCCGTATTCAAAAGACTTATCCTGCATCTTTCACCTCACGATTCTTTCGCATATCTGCGGTATGCCTTTTCCCCTGCGGCTCTGATTTTCTGCATCCGCACACTGCCTAAAAGCTCTGGGTATTTCTCCTGCAATTTGCGGCGTGTCCTGCCCATGCTGTCAAAGCTCGGCAAGCCAAGCTCCTTATGCCATGTCATTATCTGCGCAAGCGGCATATTCCCCGCATCTTTCAGATAAAGGTTGCAGAGGGCAAGGTACAGCACCATGTCGTCATTTCTGGCGTCTTCATTCTTTTACAGGACAGCCTTAACTTTTCCCTCAATGGTTTTCAGATTGTCCATAATTACCTCCATACATGGAAAGAGGGCGGTCACCTAAAACCGCCCCAATCCACATCAATCTGCCTTAATTTATTTTTTCCTGCGGATATGCAGCCACGCAGCCGCACCGCCAATAAACGCCACAAGCACAATAACGATAATGGTTTTTTCTCTCATTCTGCTTAGTCCTCCTTTTTCTTTCTTCCGCATTTGTAACCTGCAAATCCGAAGATTCCTGCACCAAGCGTAAATGCCGCTGCAAGGCTCACCCACAAGCCTAAACTGAAATCATCTCCTGTTTTCGGTGTGTCACGCAGCTCGTTGTGCATGGTGACTGTCACTGTTTCGTCTGTCTTGATTGTCACTTTCTGGTCGGCAGGCAGGATATAGCCAGAAGATGCCTTGTCGCTGACCTCGGACACGGTGTACTCGCCGATTCGCAAGCCGTCAATGACGATTTCTCCGTTCTTGTCGGTAGTAAAGGTCTGGTCGTAATCTTTACCAATGACACGGAAAGAGAAGCCCTCCACTTTTCCGTCAGAAGATGTCTTGACGATTTTTAATGAGCCTTTCTGTGCTTCATTTAAAAATCCTTTTCCTGCTTCATTCTCCACGTTGTAGGTCTTTCCGTTTTCCTCAATGGATACGGGATAAACATTCTCATCAAGCACAAAGCCTGTCGGGGCGGTTTTCTCACAGACAAGGTACTTGCCGTATCTGAGGTCGTCCATCTGGTACACGCCTTTTTCCACCTCGCCCATCTCGCCGAGCAGCTCGTCTTTCTTATCCAGTTTGCCGTCACCGTTCATATCCAAGTAAACCTCGAATACCGCACCCGTGAGCTTGTTGTCTGGATAATCTTTATCTACTTTCGTCAGAGCGATATTGCCTGTGATAAAGTGGTGTTAGTATATCTCTGTCTGATCTGTCATAATGACCCATCGAAAGCCGAATTTATCTATAAAACTGACACTGCAGGAACTGTATGTAGTGCTGTGTACCGGATAAATGATCTCGCTTCCGTCCTGCATAATCTCAAAGACCCGCATAACATCCTCTTTTGTTTCCAGTGTGATAGTCAGTGAAAGGGCAGTGCTTGGTTTAAAAGGGATATCCAGATTATCCGCCATCATGATCCGTTGATTTCCGATAAGGAGTTCCGCATGATAGATATATTCTTTCTGTTCTTCTGACAGTTCTTTATGAAAATCGTCCCATTTTGCATCGCTGTACCGAAGCAGGCAGTTGATTTCTGCGTCGAATGCTTTTTGGTAAAGATATATTGCTTCTTCACATTTCCCATCAAAATTGAAATTCGGTGTAATAATTGCCATATTCGTATTCCTCCAATATGACTTTGCTGACAGATTCTATTTACAGTTATTTTATCAAAGAGAAATTAAAAATGCCATGTAAAAACCGCCCCTCATTCTGCAAAAACGGGGCGGCTTGTTATGCTTTGCTCTATGATAAGATTTTTTGCCAATAGGATTCTAATATTTTATTATCGGAATTGAAGATTTCGTGTTTACTCCCTTTTACCCGGATAAGCTTTGCGTCTATATTTTTCCTCCTGCATAATTTCTTCACAAATCGTTCCTGTTCCCTTTTGGAAACATACGTTTCGTATTCTGCCTGGAAGATCCGGGTAGGACAGGAAATCTGGCGCCACGCTTTCTTTTGGAGAGCATGGTTTAACCGATACGTCTGCCAAAACCATCCATAGGAGGCGGCGTTCATCTGGAATAAGGGCTCTTTGCAGCGTTTATCCTGATAATATAGGAATCGACATTCGGAAGCAGAAGCACTGTCGGCATATTGTTCCATTCCGTCATAGGGATGGTTTCCCGGCAGATAGTGTTCTTCCCCGCCTGCTATGCAGAAAGTCTTTGCAACGAGATATGCCAGCGGCCAGGGAAGGGGGGCGCTGTTTGGGCGTATCATTGGGGAGGAGAGGATCAGCCTCGAATAGATCTGGGGCTCTTGTGCCGCTGCACAGGCCGCAATCCCGCCGCCCATAGAATGGCCATACAGGCATATGGGAAGCTCCGGGAATTCCTGTGCCGCAAGGCGGCTTACAAACAGCAAGTCATCTACATATCTTTGATAATCATCAATATGTACCAGAGAGAGATCCCCGGTATCACTGCATAGCCTGTAGCTGCGGCCGTGTCCGCAGTGTTCCGGCATGAAGACATGGTATCCCCCGCGAAGAAAATAATAGATATTTTCCAGATGCTTGTCGGCTGTTTCCGTATAACCGTGGGACAGGATGACAATGCCCTGAGGCTGGTCTGCAAGGCAGCGCAGATAGAAGATCTTTTTTCCTTGTTCCCGCTCACAGTATTTTTCCGTTTTCCTCTCTGCAAGATAAGGCAGAACGGCCGACTCCATTATTTCCGCATATCCTTCTGCCGGTATGATCAGATTGTGAATGGTTCTTCTGTCCATGTAAGGGTTCTCCTTTCATTTCCTTGACGGGACATGGCGGTCCATACAGGTTACAACAGTCATGATCATGTATGGCAAGCTTCTACCGTATATCCCGGCTGATTTTGTGTTCGTCATAAAACAGGAAGATAATCCCGCCTAAAAAGCAGAAGCATGCCGCCGTAAACGCTGCAATGCGGTAACCCGTTCCCGAGGAATCCCCAACTGTGGAAACCGCTGTAAACAGGAGCATGGAGAGGCTCTGGCCCAGCTTAAAGGCAAAAGTCCTTGCAGCATAGAACATCCCTTCACGGTTGCTTCCGGTGCGCTTCGCATCGCTCTGGGCAATATCGGCAACCACTGCCTGAGGAAGGATCCCAAAGACCGCCATAGGTAAGGAAGCCGTAACCATAAGAATCAGACCCTGTACATTTGCAGAGATTACAGAGATCCTTCCAAGAAAGCCGGTATAGAGATATGAGAACGAAAAAATCACGAAGGCCGTTAATATCAGCTTTTTCTTGCCAAGTTTCGGCGCCAGCTTATTGATCGGAATATAAAATACCAGTGACAAAGCGGTCATACCGACAAAATAAAGTGTGGTCATCGTTTCCGGAAGTTTCAGCAGGCTGGTGACGAAGAACGGAAGACCTGTCTGGAACATGGTAATGGCAATCCAGTACAGGATGTCCGACCCGACGAATTTCAGGAATTCCCGATTCCGGAATGTGGAAGCGAGGGAGGAAAACGCGGTATCCTGCGAGGGAACAGTATCCACATATTCTTTTTCACGGATTGACCAGACCGGCACCTGCATACAGAAAAATGCGATGACAGCCATAACCGTGAACGTCGCGCGGATTGCGCCTACACGACCCAATACCGGGATGAAAGCTCCCCAGATTACCGGCGCCAGATAGGCAACTGCGGTTCCGGCAATAAAAGTAAAAGAAATGATTGTGGAAATATTCAGGCGTTCCTGCTGGTTGTGCCCTAATTCCGGAATCAGGGCATTATAGGGCGTACAGTAAGCCGTGATTGACAAATAGTATACCATTACCATCACGAACAGGAAAACGGCATTGATCCAACTGTTCTGATTGACCGGAGACCAGAATATAAGCACGGTAGACAGAGAAAGGGGCAGGGCGGCCCATTTTAAAAACGGGATACGCCGGCCATTTTCAGAGGTACAGCGGTCCGACAGGGATGCAATTAAGGGATCTGTGAACGCGTCAAAAAGCCGTCCGAAGGCGGTAATGCCGCCGATGACCGTAAAGATTCCGAGAATAACCAGTCCCTGGGGAATAAACAGTGTCTGCCCCTGTGCGACAGAGGCTTCATCCGGCTGATAAAAGTATACGAGCCAGTTAGAAATCAGACCTGACAATAAGGACCATCCGAACTGTCCGGCCGCGAATAGCCATATTTTACCTGTAGATAGTGATTTCATATGCATCCTCCTTGCTGTTTCTTTTCTGTTATGCTCTTTTTGATTCTTTGCTGTTAAGCCCGTTAAGGAGGAGATCGCCTGCAATCTCTACCTGTAAGGCCAGACCGACTCGTTCGTCTGATGAAAGAATGTGTCCATTGCAGGCCAGTTTCTGCATCAGACTCAGAAGTGTGTGTGTTACGGAAAAGTATACTTCATCTATGGTGTATGAAAAGGCCAGACTTTTGTCCTTAAGGCCTTTTTCCAGAGCATTTGTCATATAAGGTTTCAGATTCAGGATATATTCTTCATATTCTTCCAGCCGTTCCTTTGAAATATGATATCTTTGGACAAAGATATCGAATTCCTGGAGAAATTTTAGAAACAAGAATTCTTCCCGAAAAATCTTTGTAAAGATCTGGAAAATATATTTTATCTGCCGAATGCCGTTCAACTTCTGATATGCTTCCTGGGACAGGGAATCCAGATATTTTCCGGCGACCATCTGCCAGTAGGCAATTCCTGCCGAGATCGCAAGCTCTGCTTTGGTTTCAAAATAGCGGTAGATTGTGGCAGGGCCGACACCGACTGCTTTGGCAATCTCCTCCACGGATGTATCTTCAATCCCTTTTTCGCAGAATAGCTTCAGGGCAGTATGGAGTATCCGCTGTGTACGTTGCTCCATCTGCTGTTTCCGAATCTTGGATTCGCCCATAAGGAACATCTCCTGTCTTTCTTATTTTATGATAGTAATACTATCACTTTTTGAGAATGATGTCAATATTTACGTCCTTTATGGCGCACATTTAGAATACGGGAAGTGCTTTTCACTTAAAATAGCGGTTGCAGGTATTCAACCCCTCGCCGTCAGGCGACTTTTAAATACTACAGATGTAAGATATAAGGCATAACGGAACGAAAGGAAGATTTCAGGTTGTTCGTGTGAACTGGTCATCAAGGAGGAAAGTATGAAGGGGAAAAGCAGGCACAAACATAAGGGTTCTTCATTGCGAATATTCAGCATTTATTATTTCCTTCTTAGATTTTACTATCCAGAGCCCCCTTCTTCTGCAGGACGTAATTCATGGAATAGTATATCTTATGTTCCTATATTTATGGATCCATCTTGAGATTCATCGCTTACAGAAGTTTCTCTACGGTTGACTTTTTTGGCGAAAAAGTGGAATGCTGCTCGATTGATAGGAAATCCTTTATTTATTATAATGAAGAAAAGATGTAATACAAGTGGTATAGGGCTTGTAATTTTCTGTAATGAAAACCCCGCCGCAACAACCCGGTTTTGTATAAATTGGATAATCAAAAGACAATACGAAAATATCATGGTGTATCATGCGCATAGTAACGCCAAGTTCCCACGCAAGCTCCCTTGACGTTATATGTCTTTTGACGGATAAAATGCTGATAATTTCCATCCTCCGGTGTGCCGTATCCATGCCGCACCTCCTCTCACTTCTCGGCTTGAAAACTGCCGGATTTTTTTATGTATTCCTTTCACAGTACGGTCCGAATTCATGTATGATTGACAGTACGGTTTCCCTGTCTTTTCCCGTACAGTTTACAGCGAGTTTTTCCAAGCATTCCAGTTGTTCATGGGAAAGTGAGTTCTGGTGTTTCCCTGCCCCGTCCATGAGGAAATAGCCGCCGTTATATCCCTGTTTTGCTATCACGGGAAGTTCTTCGCCTATGACTTCAAAATCCCTGCGTATGGCATTCTCCCGACACTGTACATAGCCATGAGTTTTGGCACAGTCAGCCTTTTCCCCGACAGCAGCATACGCTCAATTTCCCGCCGCCGCTGGAATGCGTGGTCTAACATTTTTCCACCCCCCTTTCTCCGCTGTTTGTGATGTTAATTGTAGATAAAGGAAGTTCCCGTATACGGGTATGTTCCTCAAAAAAATTCCTGCCTTTTCTTTCAGACAGCTAAAACCAAAAACTTTCCCTTTGAAGTAATAGCAAGCACTGCCGGGATTTCTGATTTTTTCACTCATTTTTTGCACGAACATCCCCCACGGCAGGATTGAATATTGTGTAAAATCTTCTCAAAACCCCATCCGAAGAAAGGAGATAAAAAATGGCAAACAGGGAACGCAAAAATGAGCTGAAAATATACCTAAGTGACAAGGAGCAATACATACTGGAGCAGAAAGTAAAAATCTCCGGCATGAAAAGCAAATCCACTTTCCTCCGCCGGCTGATTTTGTACGGCTTTGTCTATGACATTGACTATTCAGACCTGCGGGATTACAACTACACGCTTGGAAAAATCAGCGGCAATCTGAACCAGATAGCAAAGCGCATGAACGCAACGGGCAACGTATATAAAGCCGATGTTGAGGAAGTGAAAAAACTGATGAAACAGGTATGGGATACACAGAAAGCCATGCTTGCAAGGCAACCCACCATGAAACAGTAAATTATTTCCAAATTCCTTCCGAAAACAAAACATCCCCGTTAAATTTCTCCCACAAATCTGCAAAAGCAAAACCGCAACAGAACCCAAAATCAGACAAATTTCGCACCATTAAAAAAGGTGTACCGCAGGTAAGTTTCATTCTTCCTTGCGATACACCTTGATGTGTAAAGTTATCAATAATTCTTTTGTTTCTTTTAATTCTTTGCATCAATATTTTAAGTTTTCTTTTTCGCATGATTTATCTCCTATAACAACTCGTTTTTCACTAAATTTATCAAAAAGAAATTTATAAATTAGTTCAAAAAAACGGCAGCTTTGATTTTCACAAAGCCACCGTTCCATAGGCATCCACAAGCAACTCTACTCTGCAACAGCTTTTTCTTTTACCGCCATGTGGCGATGATGTCGTGCGGCAAACATTCTTCAAAATATCAATTGTTAATTACCTTGATTTTATAAACTGTTGGATAGTAAAAAGGTGTTTCTTCAACAAAGGAATCTTTCAAAATAACTTCAACGGTATTTCCCGGCTGTAAATCTTCAATTTCTATCTCTTTTCCGTCCATCCCAACTAACTCTGTTTCTTCGCTTATATGAAGAGAATTGAGGGGATTAGAATAGATTTCTGTTGTACGTTCAACGATTAAACGAATTTCTCCATCCGGCTGTATAATGGTTTCTTGAATGACAGCTTCAAAAGATTTTTTTGACCATTTTGGCGATTGGGTAACAACCACCAAAACAGCAACAACTATGACTAAAATAGCCATAACTGCAATCATCAGTTTTTTCTTTTTCATCCTTAACCTCCTTTACGCTGAAACTTGATGTTTTTTGAAACCAAGTCTGGAAAGCGGTATGAACACCGCCGTTAATATCGTGTACACGATTGCTCTTACGGCAAGTGCATCTATAACGAAACCGCCAAATTGATAGGAAATATATTTACTGATTTCGGGCATAGTTGCACGATAGGGCAGTAAGAACAATATTAAGTTATATAATCCGGTTGTTCCATTGGGCGTTAAGAACATGGGGATAAAAAGTACAGGTACAAGCACAATCAATACTACATATGGACTTTTCATATTTGCAGAGAGAACCAGTGTCAGCCCGATCATTGCAAACAAAATCAGGTAGATTACTCCCAAATTGATAAGAACAGCCTGCATAAATGTAAACGGATAAGGTATTGTCGTCCCTGCAATCTGCAAGGGAAGATTCCACCCATCCATGCCAAAGGCTGCAAGCGGCAATCCACAGGCAATTAAGACATGAAGCGTAAACGCAATCAGACCAAAAAGGAATGAGGATATGATTTTTGCTGTTATCAGCTTTGTTTTTCCATATTTGCCCGCCAAAATAACTGCATCCGTCCCCGTCTGGTACTCCCCGGAAAAAACAGGGGCAATCACAATACAAACACAAAGCAACGCAAACATGAAAAGTTCAAAGCTGCTAATAATGATTTCCCATCCTCCGTAATAGCCATATTGTAAGGGTGTATCTACTTTACTGTTCATATTGCTCCAATATGTCTTTTGGGCATCAGATAATTTGCGGGACGGCATATTTAACAATGCTTCAATTTTTTCTTCCCTTGTCTGATAAAAACCTGCTCCGTTTGTCATATCCAAATCCGGCAATTTTTCCAAACCCGTGTTTTCACCCGGCGCATCATAATTTGCGGCTATTGTATTCAAGAGCTTCTCACGCGGAGCAACAAAGTTCCAATAGGCATCACCGATTAAAAACTTTTCATTCCCGTTGTATCCTACATTATCCGGATTTTCAAAAAGATTTTGGTATTCACGAATCATTTCTGCAATATATTCTTCTGTCAAAGGTACTGCCAAATCTGAATATTGCCCTTTGGCATAAGCAATACCCTCACTTCCTTTTATAACCCCCTCCTGATTATATGTTTGATATTGCAGGATTGGCAGACCAAAAAGAAATGCTGTCAACAAAAGGCTTACCGCCATTACAATAAGCGTTGATTTTTTACGCAAGATTTTTAAAAACTCATACTTAATCAATGTTTTCATCTTCTTCGCCCCTTTCAAACTGTGTATCTTCACCAAAATGATACAAAAACAAATCCTCCAAACTTGGTTCAACAGTATATGCGTCTGCCGTGGGTGCAGCTTCAGCAACAATCCGCAAACGCACCATATTGTTTTCGTGGTGCAGATTAACAACAGAAAATGTTCTGCTGTATTCTGCTGCTTTTCGATTATCGGCTAAAAACTCCCAAACTTTCCCACGAATACTGTCTGTTACCGTATCCATAGGCTCCTGCAGCAAAAACTGTCCCTTTTTCATCATCAGAATAGTATCCGCAATGTAGGAAACGTCCGAAACGATATGTGTAGACAAAATGACTATTTTCTCTTTTGCAAAATCTGAAATAAGGTTACGAAAACGTACCCGTTCTTTTGGATCAAGTCCTGCGGTAGGTTCATCCAATATCAGGATAGACGGGTTATTTAGTTCAGCCTGTGCAATTCCTAAACGCTGCTTCATACCGCCGGAATATGACTTGACTTTTTTATCCGCTGCTTCTGTCAGGTTTACCATGTGTAAAAGTTCCTCTGTGCGGGATTTTACTTTTCTTTTATCAATTCCTTTTACAGCCGCCATGTACCGCATAAACTCCCTTGCGGTAAAGTCAGGGTAAAAGCCAAAATCCTGCGGCATATAACCCAACTGGGCGTAATAGCGTTCTCCCAAATCCTCTATCGTTTTTCCATTCAGCCGGATATAGCCGGAAGTCGGCTTTAGAACGCCGCAAATCATCCGCATTAAAGTTGACTTGCCTGCCCCGTTCGCCCCTAATAAGCCATACACCCCCGGAGAGAGGGTAGCAGTCACATCATTAACAGCACGTTTCTCCCCATACTGCTTGCATAAGTGTTGTAATTGCAGTTCCATAGGAACCCTCCTAATCATTTTATTTAGACTCAAAAAAAATGGTCTATGCTGTAAAGCATAAACCATCTATCTTAGGCGTGGCTTTTCTGTATCTTAAGTTGACCTTAAGTTTGGGAATCAAGAGTAATGATAAATTCTGTTCCGATGTCTGGACTGCTCTTGACGCTGATATTTCCACCATGAAGCACTACAATCTGTTTTGCAATAGCAAGACCAAGACCACTTCCCTCCGGCTTCTCTCTGGTATTTGTTCCTCTGTAATATCGGTTGAATAATTTGGCTTGCTCTGCTTCATCCATCCCACTCCCATTATCACAAATGGAAATGAAAACAACACTTGCCGCACTTTTACCAATAGATATTTTTATCTTTGTGTCGGGCGGATTGTGTATCAGAGCGTTAATGATAATATTTTGAATTGCACGCCGGAGCAAATCAGGGTCAAGGAAAACGATAAGTTCTTGTCCGTCACTCTCAAACTCTATAATGCGCTTAGAAAATGCAGGGTCATTTATAATATCAATTACCACTTCTTTGACATACCTTGTGATAAGTACCTCCTGCGGATTATAGGGCACTACGCCGGAATCAATCTGGTATGTCAGTTTCAGGTCATTTAACAATTTTTCCACATGGGAAACATTCTTTAAAATTATCTTCCCATATTCCTGTGCTGTTTCCACTCCGGCTATTTGGTTATCAGCAAGCAGTTCCGCATAACCTTTTACCGGGGAAAGTGGTGTTTTCAAATCATGGGTAATATTTGCAATCCATTCTGTGCGTGCGTTCTCCGTTTCTTCTTTTATCTTGTCGCTTTGTCTGATTTCCATATCCATTTTATTCAGTGCTGCGAAAATGTCACGAAACATGCCCTTTTCTTTTAATGGAATGTAGGCACGTTGTGATACGTTTCGGATACCCCCTGTTATGTTTGATAATTTTCTTGAAATCCAACAAACATATCCGAAAACCAAAACGGCAAAGATGAATAAGGCTGAAAGAACGATTTTTTTCACAACAGGCAGTAACCGGGTAAATCTTTCACCATTATAATACAGCATATATTTTCCTATTGCATAGGGAAAACCTATGATATAGCTGCAAGTTTCTGTTGAATCTTCTAAACAGCTTACAAAAACAGTATTTTCATTCTCATAAGCACTTGTACCAAAAGCAAGCAGCGTAGAAGCGGGATAGCTTGTGGGATAACTTTCCGGCTTGTTATAAGAAAAAATCTCCTGCCCGGATTCATCAATTACTTGAATCCATAATCCGTATTCATCCAAACGGTCAAGCCCTATTTTTTCTACTTCCAAGTTTTCATCTTCGTAATCCATCCAAACAGAAAAATTATCTGTAAACATCTGCGCCCATGAAGCGATACTTAGCCCCTCCGGCTCCGGAATGGAAAATATATAATAAAACAAACCGATTGTAATAGATGCCATCATCAGAACAAAAATGGAAAAGACAGCAAATGAACATAAGAACGGATTGAATTTCTGTTTACTTTTCATAAGGGTTCACCAGTTTATAGCCTAAACCTTTCATTGTTATGATATATTCGGGGATAGCAGGATTATCCTCTATCTTTTCACGCAGGTGCCGGATATGCACCATGATTGTATTGTCACATCCAAAACTGTCTTCACCCCAAATAGTTTCATACAGACGTTCCCTACTGATAACACGTCCTATATTTTCTGCCATATAATTCAAAATTTCAAACTCACGGGCAGTCAATTCAATTTCTTTTTCGCCTTTCGTCACCCGGCAGCCTTGCGTATCAATCATCAACTGTCCTATTTTCATAGACTGATTTTTCATTGGAGTATTCTTATATTCTGCTCGCCGCAACTGTGCCTTTACCCTGTATGCTACTTCTTTGGGACTAAAAGGTTTTGTTACATAATCGTCACCGCCTACTGCCAAGCCAAGCAGTTTATCCAATTCATCATTTTTTGACGATAGGAACAGAATAGGACAATGGGAAAACTGTCTGATCCGCTTACACACTTCATACCCATCAATTCCCGGAAGCATAATATCTAAAATAATAATATCCGGCTGGTTCTGTTCGCAGATGTTTACAGCGGTAATCCCATTATCAATTTTGATGATATGATAGAATCCCTCTATGTTAAGTGCTTTTTCAAGTAAATTTAAAATATCTGGCTCATCATCAACAATCATTATCCTATATTCATTCATGAAATGTTTTCCTCCTGCAATTTACTGCCTTTCTTATTTCTTAATCGACCATCAGCAGGCTTTTCAGCATCTTTTGGTATTAGCCACATACGGCTGAACTTTGCCACACCGGGAATGCGGTTTTCTTCGCATAGTTTCTGTACTCGTCTTTCCGAAATGCCCCATTTCTTTGCCGCTTCTGGGGCAGAAATAAACTCTAACATTCTCATTCATCCTTTCTCAAACTCTAATCGTCTATAATTATATGCGTCCAACCGAATAATTTCAAGCTTTTAAAACCAGCATCATGGGAAAATTCAAAAGTTTAAATTTTTCCACAATGCCGACTACGGCGGAATCTAGCTCATTCATTCTATCTTTTTATCTAAAAACGCAAATAAGAAAAGCCCTGCATTATACAGAGCCTTTCTACGCTTTGATTGTTCACTAACTACTGTTCCATTTTTCACCGAAACAATATTACAGATATATCTCTGCCGCTTTAGAAAAATTAGCTTTTCTTACGATAAGTTCCGACTGTTTTTCTTTTGACAGGCTTTCAAATATACCTTTGTAGCCTTTCTCCAACAGTGGAGTACCTTTTGCCAGTAAATACAGCTTTGTATTCAGCCATTCCTCCCACAAGTCTTCAAATAATGCCACGCTGTCCGTAAAGGTTATTGCATCCTCAAAGCCATGTGGCGGCTTGTAATATTTCAACTCGACAAAACCGTACCTGCCCACGTCAAGCACCACGATATTCTCCAATTCGTACAGCTCTGCAAACGCATCAACCACCTTTTGACATTTTGCACGTTCTTCCTCTGTGATATAAACTTGTTTTTTCATACCGCTTTACCTCGTTTCTTATAAAATTTTACCACATTCATTTTATAAGAACCACTCGCACACCAGCTTCTTATTCCATTTGTTTTAGCAAAACCCACTTTACTAACAATTCACTTCGGAAAACATGGTATCAAGGTTATTAAGTACCCACCCTTGCAGCATCTCCTTTATGAAATCAGTGATTTTGTCTATGATGCCGCCCATTTATCTTATGAAAACAGGCTGGAGAGCTGTGGGATCACCGTCTGCGCCACAATGATAATGCCTCCTCCACTCATAAGCTGTGTTATCCCCAATTAGTAGGAACAATACAGCTTTCTGGCGGGCGGCGGCACGTCAAGAAATATATATGGAGTTTTTAAAGAATCCCCCCGGAGCAGGGGAGCGGTCAGCCTGTGACCTGCTCCACTTCCGGTATGGGTTTGAGATTAAAATGAATTTCGATAGAAATGTGTCTTGTTTTGTCGCTGTCTATGGTTTCATGGACAACGATTAAGGGATGGAGAAGTCCTGCGCCAGCATAAGGGCGGCTTCCCGGCTCCCGATCCCGTGGAGCCGGGAAACAAAATCAATCACGTCCCCGGTGGCTCCGCAGCCGAAGCAGTAAAAGCGGCGGTCAACCTTCATGCTTGGGTTTTTGTCGTTGTGGAACGGGCAGACGCACATCCCGTTCCGGTTTACTTTGATTCCATAACGCTCTGCAGCCTGCCTTGTGGTGACGGACTGCTTCACGGCTTCAAATACGTTCAATAGGCGTTCCCTCCTGATAATCCCAACGTGGGCGACACAATGTCGCTCACGTTGTCGGTAAATCTGTTGCAAAGAAAAAGGCGCTTGCCTGCGGTTTCCAATCACAAAACAAGTGCCTGTTTAAAGTTCCATATTCTGTTGTTTCTGTGTCCGGCTCGGCTGGCTTTTCGCTGCCTGCTCCTGCCGGATGCGTTCCTGCCGCCCTTTCAGGCTCTCCTGTACGGACGGTTTCTTCCCCGGCTCGGCGGTCTGGCGGTACTGTTCGGATGGCAGCACCTGGTTGAGCCGGTGGCGCACGTCACGGAGTACCTTCACGTCTGCCTGAACCGCTTCCAGTTCCTTCTTTTGTCCGGGCAGGGCGGCGGCAAGCTGTTCCCGTTCGGATTCCAAATCTTTGCGGGAGTAGGAATTGTCTTTCAAGTTGGCTTTCAAATACCGGACAGCGGCATTGTAAGCGTCCAGTTCCTCCCGGTGGCTCTCCGCAAACTTCTCCTTTTTCTTCTTCCAGCCGATGGCGGCATACTCCGCATGGACTGGCTTGTTCGCTTCGTATTTGTCAATGTAGGACAGCATGGTGTTGATGGCTTTGATGCGCTTCTCGCTTTTTTTCATGCTACCCATGACGGAAACGGCGGTCTGGCTGATTTCGTCCAGCCGGGTGTCAAGGCTCTCCACGGTGGAGATTCCCCTTTTCCGCAGGAAGTCCATCGCCGCCTGCACTTTATTGTAGTCGGCAACGGTTCCTTTCAGCTTCCCTCTGGAAGTCCAGCCGGCACGTTCCCCGCCCCGTAGTTCCAGATACTGGAAAAGCAGCTCCGGGAGTGTCGGTTCCTTCGTCTGCTCCAATGCTTCCATCAGGGCGGCTTTTTTCTCCCTTAAATCGGCAATCCAGCCTTTTAAGTGGCGCACCATCTGGCGGATGGACTGCATGAGGGAGTTGGCGGCTTTGATGTCCCGGTTCAGGTTGCCGATGCTGGTCTGGATTCCCTTCTTCTCCATCTGGCAGGCGGCTGGCCCCATGTGGACGGTGGGGATTTTATCAATCCCCTGTCGGGCATAGGAGCGCAGGTCAAGCCGTTCCGGGCGGTCGTTTGCTTCCAGATAGCGGTTGGCCGTGTCCGCCCATCCCTGCCGCCAGATTTCGGCGTACTTCTGGTCGTTCCAGTCTACGATATTTTCCTTGTGGCTTTTCCATCTGCCGGACGGGAGCCGGATTCTTTCGCCGTTCCCGTCAAGGTCGTATACCTTGCGACTCTTGGGGAGCCATTTGCCTTTTTCGTCCATCGCCCGCATGGTGAGCAGGATATGGGCGTGGGGGTTCTCGTCCCCTTTGTCATGGATGGCAAAGTCGGCTATCATGCCTTTGGAAACAAAAAACTCCCGGCAGTAGTCACGGATAAGGTCGGCGTACTGTCCCGGCGGGATTTCCCTTGGGATGGCAAGCACGAACCTCCGGGCAAGCTGGGAGTTCCATTGTTTTTCCTGCGCTTCGGCGGAGTTCCATAAGGTATTGCGGTCTGCAAACTCTGGCGGCGCATGGGGTGGGAGCAGGATTTCCTTGTGGGTGACTTCATTCTTGTAGGGATAGTATTTCTGCTCTTGGTCGTATTCAGAGAACAGCTTCTCGCCGCTCTGGTAGGCGGCGGCAGAAACGGCAGATTCATTTTTGCTCCGCTTGATGATTGTGATTTTACAATGAGGGCATGGCAAGAGTGCGCCCTCCTTTCTCCCGGATTCCGGGCATAGAAAAAGCAGGATACCTTTTCAGATTTCCTGCTTGGGTGTGCCGCGGGTGGGCGGCGGGTTATTTAGTTCTTTAATGGTTTGCCAGTTCAATAAACTGGACAAAGTTTACTTATCAGCATAAGCAAATAAACGATGGTATATCAAATCAGCCTTTCCACTAAAATCGCTTCTTAAATCTTCTAAAATTGTTTTCAAATACTCTTCTCTTTTATCCTTTGGCAAAACGTCTGCATATAGTTCTAATCCGACTGATTGAAAATGCTGATAGACTGCCTCTGCATTTTCGAATTCAAAAATATTGCTGGTTTCAAAAACGTTTGGATTATTAAATCCCGCATAAACAAGCACACGGTAAAATTCTTCTGCCGTAGGCACATACCATGGAAATTTCCATCCGGTATAATAACCGGATATCTGCATTTCTTCAATGGCACGATTCGCATAGGAAACAAGCGGGTGTTGTGCATTAAGAAGCGGAAATTGCAGTGCAGCTACGCCATTATTTCGCAGGGCTCTATACAATCTCCCGGCGGCATCCTCTATATTTAGCATCCAATGTAAAACAGAGTTAGAAAAAATAATATCAAACTCTTCCTTGAAATTTATATCATTTATTCCTTGTACTTTGAACAATACATTCTCAATTTTGCTTTTCTTACTTTCCGCTTTGCATTTTTCAATCATGGATTCTGACAAGTCTATCGCAACAACACGACCATTAGGAACCTGCTCGGCAATCGCAAAGGTCAAATTCCCACTGCCGCACCCTACATCCAACACCAGCGCATCGTCAGTGAACGGTATGCCACTTAATAGCTGTGTGCCAATATGTGACTGCAATCCATTTGCCATGGAATACTGCTGTCCGCTCCATTTAAATTTTTCTTCCATTTTGTACCTCCCAAACTGGAATTTCATTGTTCTTTATACATATTTGTATCATGATTCATATGGATAGTAGTGTTCTGCCTTCGATTGAAATTCACATAATTTTAATATCTTCATATCATTATCAAAGTCTGCTATTGTAACACCATCAAAGTCATCTACCCTGCCATCATAATTGCATTTAAAGTACCATTCAACAATTAACGTTTGATTTAGTTCTAATATTCGCTTAATTGTCCATTCCAATACTTGTCCTTTATTATGCCAATCTTCAAACCACATTGCAATTTGTGATAAGCCATGATATTCCGGACCATAGCATTCACTATACAAAGCATTTTCAGAAAAAGTCTGCTTTACAATCTCAATATCATTATCTATCCAAGACTGAAAATATTTCTTAATGAGATCTGCTTTCATATTTTTCCCTCTCCTAAATCCCGATTTTCGAGTATGTCAAACTGGAAGTTGCCTATTGATTAGTAACTACTGTAAAACTGACACTTCCTTTCGCTTTTTCACCAGTTACTGAAACTGTATACGTTCCACTTTCATTAATTTCAACATCAAATTCATTAGATACAGAAATTCCGTTGTTCTCATAGATAGGTTCTTCATCATCTTTCTGAATTTTTATTGATAAACTCCCCTTATTAACTATAATATTTCCACTAATGATATCTCCAGATTCAGCAATCAAGTCTTGCGTGTCTGTTGTATTTAAGACACGATACTCCATGATAAACTCACTGTCGTTTCCGATACGGCTACCGTCAAATTTTGAATCACACGCAGTTAAAGATACCATAAGTGCTAAAGTGCAAACTATCAATAAAATTTTTTTCATAAAACAAAAACCTCCAATCCTGATTTATCGCTGGCACTATTATACAGCTTTAACTTACCAAATGGAATACACTTTCTGAAAGATTTGCGGGCGGCAAGTCCACAAAGGGGTAGCTGGCGTAAGCCAGCGCAGGGGAAGGGTAGCTTCCCCTGTGATGATTGGAACAGATTGGAAATCTACGGAAATCATCCGCTGTCCGCAGGGCGCACAACGTCCAGTGGACGTTGGCTTTGCGCCGACCGGAGCGGCAGCGGAGAAGCCCCCGGCAGGGCGCAATGCACCACTTTCCTAAGTGGTGTATAATTGCGCCCTCTTTCAGAGGGGGATTTTCCAGCTTGTCATTTTGGAAGCCGTCAACGTGAACGCGCCCGGCGCACTTTGATTTGTGAACACGCATTTTTACCGTTCCTGCTGTTTCGGTTTCTTATCTGGATAGAGCTTTCCGTCAACAACGGCGGCATGGCTTTTTATTTTGATTTCTCCCTCCTGCTCGCTGCGCTTTGCGTTCCTGTAGCCTTCATCGGAGAGATAAAAGCGGAACCGCTCCCCTTTAAAGCCAACAAAGCATTGTTTCTGTACTTCCACCATAATCATGTGGCGGGTTTCCGGGCGGAACCGTTCTTTTCCTGACAGGTCATGCCCCTGTAAAATCTGTTCCTGTGCTTTTGCCGCCGCAAGCCGCTGACGGATAGAATTGTTGTTTTGTTCTGTCGGGAACTGTGCTTTTACACTGGCAATAAACTGGCTGCACTCTGGTTCTGGTATTCGTTCCAGTCTTCGGATGGCGTTCTCCATGATTAACTTTGTCATTAAATCCGCTGTTACCGATACGATTTCTTTTATGCCTGCAAGAGTTTCCGCCTTGGTCGGTGCGGCATTTTGGCAAATAACATTCAGCTCTTTTTTTGAAAATTTCATTTCATATCCTCCTTCTGGTTTTCTGCAAGAACCTGTTCCAAAAGACATTTGGTGTCGCTCCGGTGGAACAATACTTTTAAAATGGTGTTGATTTGTTCATCCGTCACGGCTTCCGGGTGGGGTAGATGGCTTTCCAGCATTGCCCCTCTGGTACAGAGCCGGTGCGTCCGTTCCTTCCGGTTCAGTGTCTTTATCTGGTGTTCCAGCATTTTCTCCTTATGTTGCGCCCGCCGCAGCCTTGCTTCGGTCTTTTCAATCTCCTGATTCAGTTTTTCCAGCTTCTCATTCATGGGCAGCGTCCTCCCTGGGGAGCAGGATATAGATGTGGCTGACCTCCCCGATTCCCTGACGGACACGCATTATCATCCCGGCCTGTTCCAGCTCGTTCAGTGAACGCTTGCAGGTCTGGGGGCTTCGGGAGAGTGCCGCCGCTATCTCCATGACGGGGAAGCGGATGAACAGAATCCCGTTGCTGTCCTCGGTTCCCCTTGTCAGGATTTCATCCAGCAGGCGGGCATACATGACTTTTGCTGTATTGCTGACCGGGAGCTGGAGTATTGCCTTTGGGAGCGGCATACAGGGCGGCAGGGGCGTACTGGCTATCATAAATTCACAATTCATTGGGTGGTGTCCTCCTTTTGGCTCGTTTGGATAGGTAGCGGGGGCAGTCGATAATGACAGCCCGGAAACTCTGCTTGCACCCATGCTGGCATTTCCGGCAAAGTCCGTTGTAGCTTCTGCGGCCCCGGTCGTTCAGGAAGAAAGCAAGCTCTTTCTTCAACTTCTTTGACATTCTCGGCATAGTGCCTCCTCCATAGAAAAACCGCCCGATTCAGCAGGTACAGCCGGAATGGGCGGGCAGTGGTTTTTTGTGTATCGTTTCGGGGCGATTTTCAGAAGAAATACAGCCGTAGAGCCGCCCCAAAATCCCCCTTGGTATTACAGGCAGGGCAGACTATGCCCTGTGAGATTGTTGTGTTTCGGTGTTCATTTTTGCCGGTTCCTTCTGCTGTCGTTCCTGCCCCCGTCTTTGGCGGCGTTTCGCTCCGCTTGGTACGCTCGTTCTGGTCAGGGTTCCTCCGTTTCCCTGCCGGAAGTCGTTGCGCTGCATCGCCGGGGAGCATATCCCATACAGGCCGGTCATTCGATTGGAATAATCCATCGATGAACTGCCTATATCATAGGACATTTTTGTACCCTGTGCCGTATATCCACAAAGTAGGAATCAAGCCCGAAATCCGAAAATTTCCACGATTGTGGAATGAATGTGGTATAATGGTTCTGTTGCGGCAGGCTGGCCGCAGGAAAGGGGAATAAGGGAGTATGAAAGGGGCTACCACAATTCAGGAACGGCTGAAAGATTTACGGGTGGAGCGGCATTTGAAGCTGGAAGAACTGGAAGCGTCCACTGGTATTTCAAGCTCGGCTCTCGGAAGCTATGAAAATGATAAGAACAACAATAAAGAAATCAACCACGGGAGCCTTTTGAAGCTGGCAAAGTTTTATGGTGTATCTGTGGATTATATCCTGTGCCTGACAGAGAACAGGGAGCAGGCCAACACGCCTTTATCAGAACTGCATTTGAGTGATGAAATGGTTGTGCTTCTGAAAAGCGGCCGGATTAACAACCGCCTGCTGTGTGAGCTTGCCACCCACAAAGATTTTATAAAGTTTCTGGCTGACATTGAGGTTTATGTGGATGGGATTGCTTCCATGCAGATTCAGAACCTCAATTCCCTTGTTGATACTGTCCGGCACGAAATTATAGAACGCTACCGCCCTGGGGAAGATGACCCGTACCTCCGGATTTTACAGGCTGCACATATTGAGGATGACGAATATTTCAGCCACATAATACAGGATGATATAAGCGCAATCGTCCGTGACATCCGTGCCGCACACAAGTCTGACAGTGAGAGTGCGCCGCCAACCACCATTGCCGAAGAATTGAAGCGGGATTTAGAGGATGTCGCAAATTTTAAGGGAAGCCCTCTTGAAAAGCAGGCTGCGCTTTACTGCAAGCGGCTGGGTATCAATTATAACAAGCTGTCTGATGTGGAATTCCGGCAGCTTGTACATATCCTTGAAAAATCGAAATTCTTCAAAAGCTATGTCAGCCAGAGGAAGAAACGGAAATAGGAAATGCCGTTGCTTGGGATTTTTCCATGCAACGGCATTTTCCAGAGTTTTTATTCCATTTTTACTTGCACATAAAATCAAAACCACATAGACGGAGTATCTTTGAATTGTGGGACATTCCCATTTTGATAAGGGTCATAGTTGTCTGTATTGCAGCCAAATTCTTTTAAGGATTGTATTCGCCCATCCTGCGCCCACTTAATGAGAGAAATTCCATCAAATGCTTCAACCTTCCCATCGTCCACCGTATTTTTAAAATACCATTCTACAACCGTTTGGTTTCCTTTATGGAAATACTGTTTAATATCCCATTGGAGAACTGTGCCACGCCTGTTCCATTCATCAAACCATAGTTTTATTTTTAATGGGCCATGATACTCCGGCCCCCAGCTTTCAGTGTAAACAGCATTTTCAGAGAATATATCCAATATACCTAAATCACACTTTTTCAGCCACATATCAAACCATAGCCGAATGGTTTCTTCTCGTTTTTCCATGAAATCCCCTTTCCCGTTTTTCTTCCGCTAATCCCGTTTTACAGCCATACGCCCCAATCGCCATAATGATATGTACCGCTGCCATGATGGAGCTTCCCGTCTGCTTTTAACTGACGGAACACATTTGCCATGCGGATTAGGATTTCCGGCTGTATATCCAGCGAATGATGTGCAGGGAATACCCTTTTTACAGGCAGTGCCGCAACTTTTTCCAGCGAAGCAAGATAGGCTTCCGGGTCAGTGGAGGGGTAATAAGCAAACAGGGTATCTTTATAGACCAAATCGCCGGTAAACAAATATCCCCTGTCTTTTTCCCAAAAACATAAATGTCCGGGAGAGTGTCCGGGCGTATGCAGCACTTCAATTTCCCTGCCGCCAATATCAATTACATCATGGTCATTTAATACTTTTGTTGGTATACCTTGAAAGAATACATAATCGTCAACATTAAAACCGTCAGGCAAATCACAACGGTCAACCACCATTTCCTTAACCGTTTCGATTGTCAGGGGGAATTTCCCATCCAGCCAGTCCAATTCTTCTGCGTGTGCATAAAATTCCGGGAAATATTTATGCCCGCCGATATGGTCCCAGTGAATGTGCGTGGCAACCGCCGCAATCGGTTTATCCGTAAGTTTACGGACTTCATCATATATATTGGAAATCCCCAGCCCTGTGTCAATAAGCAGGCTTTTCTCTTTTCCATTCAACAGATAACAGTGGGTTTCTTCCCATTATGATTGATGTGCCTGCATATATTCCGCTTTCACTTTATCAATCGTTTTACCGCCAATCCCAAAGTTCTTATCTGGCAGCTCTTTAATCGTAGTCACAAAAAATTCCTGCGGCACATTCATAATTTCAGAAGATACTTCTGTCAATCTTTTTATCAGCAGTTCCTTTTGCTTATCAGATAAAGTACCGCTTTCAACTGTAATGTATGGCATTTTGCCTCTCCTTCACCTTTTCATTCATTGCCTATTCAGCTCTGTTAAATGGGCAGTTATAGTTTTAAGCTATATTGCAAAAGATTATAACTGTGTCCATCTTTGCTGTCTGTTTTAGGTACTGAAGAAATCACTGTAAAACCTAATGACTTTGCTAATCGATTGGAAGCCCTGTTTTCTTCTCTTGTTGAATAAATAAACTCTTTTGCACTAAATTCTTCTTTACAGTATTGTATCAAGCCTTGAAGAATCTGCTTGCCAAACCCTTTTCCCACATAATCCGGCCCCAGACATATCCCTGCTTCCTGATAGATATAAGGTTCGATTTTTTCTACACCAGCAAATCCAATCGCCTTACCGCTTGATTTTTCATAAACCAGATAGGTATCATGCTCTTTCTGAAATGCAATGGTTTTCATGGCTCTTATTTTGGCGCTTTCTTCGCTTGTAGTAATATTCCATGCCATGTATTTTGCACTTTCTGGCTGTGACCAGACATTGCAATACATTTCCTTCCAATCTGAATACTTTGCCTTATCAAGAATCAGGCTCTCCGTTTCAATCATTTTAAAATGTTCCTCCAGCACTGGCTGACTTGTTGCCCTTTCTATTATACTACAAAAGCGGCCTTTGTCTATATTTATTTTTCATGCTCTGCTGATGGTTCGTTCTTAGTAATAATAAGCTGCCCCTGCTGGCATTTCACGGTGATTTTGTCCCCTGCGGAGAATCCGGCCTGTTCCAGCCACTTACCTTGTAAAAGAATCTGCGGCGGGGCTTGCTTGTAATTGCCACGCCCATAACATACCGTCAGTTTGCGGTCGTCCATCCGTCCTCCTTCCCCGCCGCCGTCCGGCATATGATTTCAAATACATTCCCGTCCTCTGTCCTGACAGTAAGAAGGCTGTTCCGCTCGTCTGCATTCAGGTCGGGAATCCCCATCCTTTCGCTGTCATTCAGTAAATCAAAAATCCTGTCCCTAAAATAGTTCAGTTCCATTCTGTTGTTCTTCTTTCATAGTCTATCAGATAATATTGTATAGTTTTTTAGAATCTATTGCAATCCCTACGTGTGATGTAGTCTAAAAGTGAACAAATTAAATGCTAATAGCTTATGAAATGGGTGGGCATTATGGAAGGAAAAAGATTGGGCAAACGTATTAACATGGTGAGGAAAGACCGGGGATTCACGGCAGACAGGCTCTCGGAACTTTGCAATATCAACGCAACTTATCTCTGGCAGATTGAGGGCGGGACAAAGGTTCCCAGTCTGCCCGTATTTATCAATATTATTCCGCTACAGGGTATTTTTTCATAGAAAACTATCATTACCCTCCACGAACCGCCTCGTGTTACGTGAATGCAAACCGCTATTTCCCGATACCTTATTGAACATTAGTAGTTCAATAAGTATGGATTTTTGAATAAAACAGACCCGCCGCCCCATCGCTAAATCTTCCTGCCAAACGGCATTTTTTCGTAGGACTAAATCAGCGAAACCCTTTGTTTTTACTGGGTTCTTGCTAACTTGGCAATATAATAACACATTCCCCCCACTGCATAAGCAGCGCTGCGCTCCCTGCCACAAAAGGCGTTGCCATTGACGTGCCGCTACGGACTGCATAACCGCCGCCCGGGGCTGCGGAGCGGATGCCAACGCCAGGAGCTGCCAAATCAGGCTTTACCTGATTGGTCTGCCTTGTAAACCCACGGCCGGAAAAGCTGGCAAGCTGCTGGTATTTTGCATCATAGGCTCCTACGGAAATCGCTTTTTCCGCCGTGGAGGGAATTGTCATGGTAGTTTCCTCGGTTGGGTACAAAAAACCTGTGCCTTGGTTCAGCACAGACTGCCCAGGCAGCCAAAGGTCATAGCTGCCTTGGACAATCCGCTCTGGAACCAGCAGGATTGTCCATGCCCCGCTATTGATATAATCCCTCGCCGGAAGGAAATCAATATAGATTTCCTGATACATGTTGTAGGGGCTTGGTTCCCCATAGTATACCAAAAGCTCTGTTTCCCCAAGGACAAAACGCTGGGGGCCCTGGATTTGGCGCAAAGGCCCTACCCGGGCACCGGAAGGATGGATGAGCACAACATCATACTGGTCCACATAAGATTTCCAAAGCTGGAGGTTAATGGATGTTTCATATTCCCCTACCCCCAATTCAATTTCCTGGGGCTCCCCCTGCCGCAAAATGCCGGAAGTATGGCCCCGGGCTGCCCCTTCATTTCCAGTGCCAATGGAAATGCTGGTTTTCCAGTAATTGGAAATGTCGTTGATATAGCTTTCCAACAACGCGGTTCCGCTGTGGGAACCATAAGTATTCCCAAAGCTGATATTGACTGCCATGGGCATCTGGTATTCCAGGGCTTTTCTTACCACATAGTCCAAGCCCCGCATAAGCTGGGTAGTCCTTGGGAACCCACCTGGTTCCTGTGTCCCAAGCTTTACCACCAGAAGGGAGCTTTCATATGCTACACCCCGGTTTACCCCGCCGGAAGCCCTGCCGTTTCCTGCCGCAATCCCCGCCACATGGGTGCCATGGCCGGAAGTGTCCCGGCTTGGGACAATGCCAAACCGCTCCTGCTCATTCGGGGCGTCCAGCGCCTGGTTGATTTCCTCCGCAGTAAATTCCCTGTCCAGGGTTTCATCATACAAGGCCAGAATTCTGGTGCTCCCATCCTCATTGCGGAAATCTGGATGGCTGTAATCAATGCCGGAATCTAAAACAGCCACAATTACGCCTTTCCCCGTCAGTTGGTAGCGTGCCCCCTGCAAAGGGGTAATGCAGGACGACTGTTTCCCTTCCTGCACGGCAAAGTACAGCCGCTTGGGCTTTTCCACATACTCTACCTCTGGTGCGGAAGCCACCTGTTCCATGGCATTTTCCGGCACATACAAAATAGCATATTCATTCATCAGCTCCACGACTTGTATCTCAGGGTTTTCTGCGGACAGGCGCATGATGTCCCCGGAATATTTTACAATCAGCTCCCATCTTTTTTCCTCTGGCTCAAAGCCTACCCCAAGCTGCAGGGATTTCTCCCGCTCCCGCCCGGTAGCATCCAGGGCAAGGTTCAATAAATTTTCAAATTTTTCGCTGTTAGCCGCCATATTTTTCCTGTCTTTTTGCTTTTTATTACTATATTACTCTGGCAACAAAATATTGTAACAAATGATGCTACCCCAGCGCATCCCTATTTTTTCTTATAGGAAAAATACCTTCATGCTTTAGCGCGGCAAGGTTTTTCCTATGAGAGAAAAAGAAACGGTGCAACCTTTTTCAAATTGCACCGTCCCTTACACAGAAAATACTTCTTTATAAATTTTCCCTAAATACGCTTTCCTTATTAGGGCAGCAGCCCTTTCCGCGGATGCTTTTTACGGTCCTCCTCCAAGCTTTTCTTGCGCCCCTGCATAATCTGTATCCGTTCAAGGACGGTAGTCTTAGCATTCTTCAGCTTAAGGCCAGACTGCTTTTCGAGGAACATCCCGAACCTGCCGTCGTAATTCAGCACATCCCCTTTCCCAACCATATGGAGTTCCCCGCCTTTCATGCAGATGTACCAGAATTTTTCATCTTGGTACAAAGCGCGGATATCCTGATAGGACAGGCGGAGGGATTCCTTATCTGCCTGGTTTTCCATATGGAAACCGCTGTTCCCAAAATGGTAAAGGATGTCGTTCTGCCGTTTATAATTCTCATCTTCCCGCTTTAAATAGCTGGCGGTAAAGAAATCCCCGGCAATTGCCTTGAGGAGAATCAGGGCGGCCACCGTCATACACAGGATATGGAAGTTTTTTTGGGGGACGAGCAGCATAAGGGCAAGGACGCACATAGCAATCAGGACGGATTGCAATTTTTTTGTGGGGGTATTTACATTGTTTTGGAACTTCACGTACTGCTTTATCATCTCATCGGTGTGCTTTGTCTTTGCCTCATATACTGCTTCCATCTCCCAAAATCTCCTATATGCTTTATTCCGCAAAAAATATCCTTTGGTTTTTTCCCTTACGGTACTTCCTGCTTTTTATTTTGCCTGACAGTATTCCTTGATTCCTTTAAAAATCAATTTGCCTACCACGGAACCGCCGTCCAAAATGCCAATGCTGCGTTCTGCGGAATAGGCTGCGCGGCCATGCACGGCACGCATCTGCTTGGTAGCTTCTGAGCCTTCCTCGGCTGCCTTTGCTGCTTCCTCCACTGCTTTTGCCGGGTCAGCGCTGTTGTCAACCAAAGCTTTTGCCCCCGGATATAAGGAGTCTACGATAGTTTTCTCCCCTACCTTGGATTCTGCTTTTGCCATAATGTTTTCCACCCCTGCAAGGACTGCTTTTGCAGCCTCCTCAAAGGTAGCTTCTTCCTTGCCCTTCAATGCTTTTGCCATGCCGGTAAAGCCAAAGGCTGTAATGGTGCCAAGGGAAGAAGGCGCGCTTGCGTTAAATGTCTTTCCGCATGCCATGATAAGCTTGCCTAAATCCGGCTCCTCTGCTGTTTCCAGGAATTTTACCACTGCTTTGTAGCCGTCGTCCATGGAAATCCCTAAATCGCCGTCGCCGTTTACCTGGTCCAATTCCACTAAGTAATCTTTATTTTCACTGATTTCAGCGCTGATCGCTGAAATAATCCCTTTCACTGATGCTCTGTCCATGCTCCTGCCTCCATGCTGCTAAACTGACTATAGTATGTTACATCCCTATCTTATTTCCCCTATGCCAACATTATTTATTTGCATTGGTATAGAAGGGGGACTCTGCAGGCGCCTGGAGCAGTTCTTTCAGCTGTGCGTCCAGCTTGAAAATTGTCACGGACAGGCCTGCCATTTCCATGGAAGTTGCATACTCGCCGATATGGGGCATTACAACGCTTACGCCCATGCCGGAAAGTATCTGGTGCACTTTGCGGTATACGATAAGCTGCTCCTCCATTGGAGTCCCGCCAAGGCCGTTTACCATAACGGACACTTCGTCCCCATCTGCAAGGGGCATGTCCTTTACAATAGTGCTCACAAGGGTTTCTGCGATTTCATCCGCAGTCATCATTTTCTTTACTTCAATCCCTGCTTCGCCATGGATGCCCATGCCCACTTCGATTTCATCCTCTGCAATAGTAAAGGTAGGCTTGCCAACCTTCGGCACAATGCATGGGGAAAGGGCTACGCCCATGGTGCGGATGTTTTCCAGCGCTTTTTCTGCAACGGCTGCAACTTCTTCCAGGCTCATCATCTTGTCTGCTGCTGCGCCTGCAACCTTAAATGCATATACCATGCCTGCAACGCCCCGGCGTTTGTCTGCATTTTCTTTGGGGGAGCTTGCTACGTCGTCCCGTACCAGCACATGCTTTGTTTCAATATCGTCAAATTCCACTTCGTCGCATGCCATCTGGAAGTTGAATTTATCCCCGTTGTAATTGCCATACAGGCAAAGCACGCCGGCGCCCCTGTCACATGCCCGTATCATGTCAGCCATTTTTTCAGAAGCTGGCGAAGCAAATACTTCCCCTACTGCACAGCCATCCAGAAGGCCTTTTCCTACATAGCCTAAAAATACGGGGAGGTGGCCGCTGCCGCCTGCCGTTACAATCCCGACTTTCTTATCCGGGGTAGGGTAATTGGACAACAGTACCCGGAAATCATCGTTCAGAAGCTTTACTTTATCTCCGTAGGCACAGATAATCCCTTCCATGGTGTCCTGCACAAAGGTATCTGCGCTGTTAATTATTTTTTTCATGAAAATCTTCCATTCCTTTCTTTTTTAATACGAACCTGTATGTATCGGCGCTGCCCTCAGCTTTCTTTTACGCCCCATGCCTCCCGCAGGAGTTCCGGGTAATTTTCCAGATGGGCGTAGTCGTTAAACCGCTCCACCGTGAAAAACCCTTTCTTATGGTCATAACCTAATTCGGTAATGCTCCCATTCTCAAAGGTAACGCCAAACAGTTTCCATTTTGCCACGTCAAGGCCTAAAATCCGGCACAGGACGGCGCGTATCCAAACCCCATGGGTGGCTACTGCCACGCAGTCCAGGCCGCTTGCCACTACTTTTTCCAGGGCTTTCATCCCGCGCTCTGCCACCTCCCCGGGGGATTCCCCGCCGGGATATTTCAGGTCTTTTACCATGGCGTCCTGCTCTTTCTGGAACTCGGCATACACCACTGGGATTTGGTCCGGCATCATGCCCTCCATCTCACCGAAATACAGTTCCCGGAATTCCGGGATGACCTCATGCTCCACATTCCAATGCTTGTTGGCCGTTTCTGCGGTCTGGCGGGCGCGTACCATGTCACTGGAATATACCTTCTGTATGCCCCAGTTTTTCATCCTGCGCCCTGCCAAGTCTGCCTGCAGAAACCCTTCCTCTGACAGGTCCACATCCACGTTGCACCGTTTATCGCATTGCCTTCCATGCCGGATTAAATATATTTTCACAGCCTGCTCTCCTTAGTTTTTAAACTTAATCTGTGACGGGTACTCCCATTTCTGGAGTTCTTCCTGTGCAAATGCAGGCGGCTCCTGGCAGTTGTTTGCTGTCAGCGCATGGTGGTAAAGCTCTGCAAGCTCCTCTATGTAAGCAGCCTTTAAAAATGCTTCATAGATGTCACGGTTATCCAGTGCAACCGCGCCATGCTTCTCTAACAGGAAGCAGTCTGCTTCCTTGCAGCTTTCAATTACGCTGTCTGCCAAATCTGTGGTGCCCGGGCGGCCATAGGGCGCAACTGGAACCCTGCCTTTGGTAAGCCCAAGGTTTGCAACTTCATATACAATAGCTGGGATAGGCTTGTTCAAAAGGGCAAATGTGGTTGCATAAGCAGAGTGTGTGTGTGCAATTGCCGTTGCCTCTGGTCTCTGGCGGTAAATCATCAGGTGCATCAACGATTCGCTGGTGGGCTTTAAGCCGGACAGGTTCTCAACTACAGTTGCATCCAGATCCATCACAATCATGTCCCTTGGGGTTAAAAGTTCCCGGTCAACGCTGGTGGGCGTAATTACCACATAGCCGCTTTCTAAGTCCCTTGCGCTGAAATTCCCGGATTTGTGCTTGCAAAGCCCGTCTTTCTGTGCCCGTTTTGCAATCTGGCAAACGTCTTTTTTCAATGTTTCTAACATAATCTTACCTCCTATAATAATCCCAGAATATCTTCTGGTTTTTTTGCATTTTTTATCTTCCTGAGTTTCTTATCATCTTCCAGTATCAGAATCAGCTCATTCAGCGCCGTTAAGTGCCTTTCATAATCCGGGGTTGCCAGCACGATAATTACCTTTGCTTCCAGGTAATCAAACACCGGGATAATTTCCGGCAGGACCATAATGGAAATGCCTACGTCATTTACCCCGTCGCTGATGCCTGCATGGGCAACCACTACGCCGTCCGCAATCACAAGGTACGGCCTGTTTTTGATGATATTGTCTATCACGGCCTTCACATACCTGATCTGGATGCTGTGGTCGTAAAGGAGGGGCACAGCCGCAAATTCCACTGCCTCCTGCCACTCTAACGGCTCCTTCATCACGCGGATATGCTTGCCTTTTAAGATATCCTTCAGATGCAGCTTTCCTTGTTCCATATTCCGGGCCTGTTGGCTGGAAAGGTGCACAGCCCCGTCCATAAACCCACTGGCCATCTTAATTACCTCGTCGCGGCCTGAGTCCGCAACATTCCCGTCCTGAAAATCCTTAAGGACCTTCTCCCGCAGGTTCTTCCTCTGCTTTTCATCCATCAGCGGGTCAATGACATACAGCTTCTGCCCTGTAGGCAGCGCAATGGTAGAAAATACCATATCATAAGGTTCGCCATAGCCTGTAAACTGCCCTGCAGACATACATTTCACAAACCGGATGCCCGGGAACAGCTCTTTCAGCAGCGACAGCAGCACCCGGGACACGGTAATGCCGTTTTGGCATACCACAATAGCCCTTGGCCGCAAATCTTCCACCGACATCCCTTCCTTCATGGTAAAAGAAACGATAATCAGCGTAATATATACCAATTCCTTTTCCGGAATTTTATTCCCCGCCAATGCCTCTAAGGGGCCGGCGGACTTCCGCACCAGCTCATGGAAGCTCTGGTATGCTGGAAGCACATATTTTGTAATATCCAGACCAATATGAAAATCGTAGCGGATACGGTAAAGCGCCGGCCCGCAGTGATGGACGAGGAGGTTTTCCAGTTCATCCTTCTCATTGATGGTGATGCCTGTAAACTTTTCATAGTTCTCAATGGTTTCCCTGACTGCCCGCCGCAGCCGGAATTCATTTACCGCATCACGCACCCATCTGGCAGATTCCAGCTTCGTGCCCTGGATATATGCAGTCAGGTACATGACTTCATCGTCACTGGCAATCTTCCTGCTTTCTGTCAATCCCTTTACCACGTTATACTCCCATGTTTCACCCACAAGGTGCAGATCCTCGGGGACTTCGTCCAGCGTAAGCCCTTCTTCAATCCTGCGGAACAGGATTGCGAAAAGATAGCTGTTTGCTTCCAGCATCTCCCCTACGAAACGGATCCCAAGGGCTTCCTGCACATTCGTCAGAAGCGCCCGCATTTCTGCAAGCTCCGCTTTCCCAAGGCCACAGATTTCCGCCACAATTGGCGCATGCTTGTACTGTATGATGATGTTACCAAGGGTTGTAATCAGAAGCTGCCTTTTGGCGTATTCCGAACCGCTTAAGGTATAGCCGTTCTGCCGCCCATAGGAAAGCCCAAGCTGGTTCTGCGGCAGCGCGTTATCCAATTTTTTCAAGTCAGCAAGCACTGTATTCTTGCTGACTTTCAACTCTGAAATAAAATGCTGAAGCGACAATTCCTCCTTGCTGGTTAAAAGCATAAGGTGGAGAATGTCGATTCGCTCCTCTTTCGAGAAGCAAATCTCCTGATTCTCCCGTTCCAGTTCTGCCAGATCTACTTCATTAACCACCTCTTGGGGAACATTGATTTTTCCATTGGAAGCCCGGGTAATCTCTGCATATCCGCAGCTCTCTAGGTACTCGTTGATTTTCCCAATCCCATAGCTTAGCTGTTTCCTTGTCAGATGGAATTTGCTTTCCAGCTCTTTACCGGTGATATTATCGCTATTTTCTACTATTTCTTTTAATATTAAAAAATACCGTTTTCCAATTTTCATATTATATTCAATGACATGCAATTAAAATTATTCTTAGTTTCCAGAAGCCATGTCTGCTTTCTTTTCTTTGATAAGGCTCCTTGAATAGAACACAAAACAAACAAACCAAACTGCGAAGATTACAATTGGGATGAAATTCCCATCCACAATCTGGGCGATATGCGCCAGAGCATATGTAATAATCGGGCCGTCAATACTGGAGTTAGAAATCATCTGCCCGGATTCCAACGCAACTGCCCCTGTGGTATTGGCAAGTTCCGTCACAAACGGCGCAAATGCGGTACCTACCCACAGGAATACCGGTGCAAAAATAGTACACTGGATAATCATGCGGATAATGTTGCCCTTGCATACAAAGTATGCCGGCACTGCAATGGCAATATTGATAATCCCTGCAAATGGAAGGATTTCATTCCCTGGCAGGAAGAAGGACATAACCAAAGTTACCGGAATTGTCCAGATTACTGCCAGCCAGATTTCATTGGAACCGCCTAAGAACGGCCAGTCTAACCCAACAAACAGCTCGCGGTCGTTGAACTTTGCCTGCATAAACTCAGAAACTGCATTGGAGATTGGCTCCAAAGCCTGCATGAAATACTTGGAAATAACCGGGAACAAAGTCAAAGCTGTGGAGCACTGGATCCCAAGGGTAAGGATGCCTGCCACGTCATACCTTGCAATAATCCCGAAAATCACGCCAAGGATAAAACCAAGGATATGGTTCTCTGCAAAAATACCAACTTTTTCTTTTAAATCGTCTGCGTCAAAAGATTTGTTCAAAGCCGGGATTTTCCGGAGCACGCAGTCAATGGGGTACATCGGGGCTGCCAGAAACGCCATCTTGTGGGTACATGTAACGCCCGGGATTCCGGACAGCTTCTCAATACGGTGCTGATGGAAGTCAGCGTTTTTCAATTCAAGGACAATCTGCACTGCTGCAATGATAAATGCGATTACTACGCTCTTTGTGATGTAGTAAGCGCCTACAGCCGTAAAGATCTTGCCCCAAACATTCCATAAGTCTGCATTAAATGTATCTGTCTGCTTGATAATCAGCATAACGATATTGATGCCGATCACCAATGGGAACATTAAGAACGCCCATGGCCAGGACCATGAAATCGTGGACATTGTCGTCCAGCCGCCGTCCGTAATCGGAAGGCTGATACCTGTGGATTTTGCCATTGCTTCAGCAGCCGGGGTAATGGCGCCTGTCATGTAGCTGATAAGCATTGACATGCCAGAGAATGCCACACCAAGGGTAATGCCTGCTGAAATTGCGTCCTTTACTTTCATTTTAACGATCAGGCCTGCGATAATTATGATAATTGGCACAAATACCGCCGCGCCCAAGCCAAGTAAAAAGTTTACAACATTCTGTAATATCTGCATTTGCTCCTCCTTCACCTTTCTTCTGTTCTACTATGATAGCTGCAATGCCTGCCCTGGAAAGGCTGCCTATGGCATACGGTCCCGCTCCCTAACAGCTTCCTGTTCCGTGGCAACACATGCCACATGGCCGCCAAAAGGCAGGTATGTGACTAGGTACTGCGCTTTCCTTATACTGGTTTGTAATCTTCGATTGCCTTCACCAGCTTGTCAAATTCCTTATCTTTCCCTACGCCTGTTAAGAAAGCCAGCCCATTGATAACTGGAATTGGGTATTCTTTCGAATTCTTCACGATGGAAATATAAGCTGCGCTCCCGTCAATATAGCGGTCAACTTCACGCAGGTTAATTACTTGTACCTCTGCATCTACTTTCTTGTCTTTCAGCATCCTCGCTACCTTGCTTGCTACTGTCTGTGATGTTGCTACCCCGCTCCCACATGCTACGATAACTCTTGTTGCCATAATTCTTCTCCTCCTTATTTTTCTTTGTTTTAAAATCCTCCCAATCCTGCGCTGCCTTACGGCCTTCGCACACCCCAGAATATCCAGGCTCTGTTTTTGGGAAGCTTCTGTTCCCTTTAGGAATCCATCCCCGGCATATTACATACCAGCCCATAATATTCATCTGCCGTCTTTGCCGCAATCAGCTTATCCATCAGTTCTGGGCTCTGGAAATTATCCACCAGTGTCTGGAGCAGTTCAATGTGCTCGTCAGATTTCATGAATCCTAGGACAAAAATGAACCGGACCTTATGTACCTCGTCATTGTTTGCCATCTCACACCAGTCAACAGGTTCTTTTAATCTTACTGGTGCGATAAATGGGTTGATGATATGCTGTGCATCGGCATGGGGGATTGCCACCGGGTAAGGCTCTACCGGCAGCGCTGTCGGGTAATTCGCTTCACGTTCCTTCAGCGCTTCTTTATAGGTTTCCCTGACATAGCCAAGCTGATGCAGCTCATCAGCCATTTTGTCAAAAAATTCTTCCTGGTCCTTCACTTCAAAATCCAGATGGACCAATTCTCTTGCAATCATGTCCTTCTTCATAACCGCCCTCCTTTCGTTTCATTTTGGTATTGCATTGTCCTGTCACTAAAAATTGTACTATTATATTGCCTGATTTCCAAGTTTTATTGGGCACAATTCCCCATTTTGCTGGATGCGCAAAATTGTACCTTTACAGATTTTCCTTATATTTACAGTTGTCTTAGCGCATTTTTGTGCATGTTTTCCTCTTTATGGAATTGGGTAATTTTACATGGTTTTCCTGCACTTCCATTTTCACCTATTTTCATTTATAATAAGTGGTTAGTGCAAAATAACAGAAGGAGGGGCATTATGATACGGTATATTGCAAGCGACCTTGATGGGACGCTGCTGGCTGACGGCGCACAGAGCATTGCGCCAGAGATCTTTGATTTGATTTTGAAACTGAGGGAACAGGGCATCCGGTTTATTGCTGCAAGCGGAAGGCAGTACCACAGCATCCGCCGCCTGTTCGGGCCTGTAAAAGACATGATTTCTTATATAACGGAAAATGGTTCCCTCTGCATCCATGAGGGGGAGGTAGTTTCCCGGGGCCTGATTGGGCGGGAGCTTGGCCTTGAAATCATTGGCGCCGGGAGGGAATATGGGGACTGCCATACGCTGCTTTCCTGCGAATCCCGCCACTATACAGATTCCAGAAACAATGCATTCGTCCACCACATGCGCGATGTGCTCCACAATGACATTGCTGTAGTAGACGACCTATGCCAGGTTGAGGAGCCTTTCTTAAAGCTGGCAATCTGTGATTTCCAGGGCACACAGAAGCTGGACCCATTTTTAAAGGAACGGTTTTCTGACAGAATCCGCGTGGTGACAGCCGGGAAGGAATGGGTGGATTTCCTTGCGCCGGATGCCGATAAGGGAAAGGCACTTGGCATGCTCCTTGCACGCCTTGGGATTCCGGCAAAAGAAGGGATTGCGTTTGGGGATCAGTACAATGACATTGAAATGCTGCGGTTTGCAGGGATAGGGTATGCCATGAAAACGGCTGCGCCGGGAGTGGCGGACTATGCGGACCGGGTAACGGAGTCTGTGGCAAACGTGCTGAGGGAAATTGTGGAAACAGGGGGAACCTTGAAAGCTGTATGATTTCCTAATTCAAAATGCCAGAAGCCGGCTAGAGCGTGTCTGAAAATTGTAGGAATGAATTTTCAAACACGCTCTAAGGCAGAGGTTTCTGCTTTTACAGGCTTTTGGCATCATTATTATGCAGTTTTATTATAGATTAGTGTTTTTAACACTCTAACCATTATAGTAATTATTACTCTGGCGGTTAACTCGTAAATTCCTGCTCCAATTCAGCTACTTGTTCCATAGTAAGGCCAGAATACAGCGCAATCTCTTTTAGGGATAATTTATTTGCTTCTATCATCCTCAGTGCAGATTGTTTTTTCTCCTGTTCTATCCCTTGTTCTATTCCCTGCTCTACACCCTGCTCATATTTTTCCTGATAATGCATCTGCAACGTCATATAATCCAACCTCCACTTCTCATTCCTTCTGGCTGACTGCACTGCCGCATCTAATTCCCTGGTAAAATCATCCTCCGGCTCCTTGCCATCAATAAAATCAAGCAGCCGTTTCAGCTCCGGCGTTACATCATCCATTGTCCCTTTCGTGTTCAATATAATCTTTGCTGTGCCATCCCCTAATCCAAGCCCCAAATTTTGGATGCAGCGGTTTTCAAACGTATAAATATGCCGCCCTTCACCAAATAAATCAAACGCACATACAAAAATGACAAAACTGCATTTCAGGCCCTTATAATCCTTTCCTTTTTCCAAAATATTCAGGTCTATCATTCCCTGATAATATCTTGTTCGCTTAGGAAGGTTCCTATTCGCTGTGGCCTGCATTTCAATGTTATATACGGTTTCTTCCCCATCCTCCACATAAATGTCAAGGCGCACGCTTTTTGCATCAGCCGAAATGTCTATCGTTTCCTGCGGCCTAGGATATTCTATGCGGGATATTGTTATGCCCAGCACCCGTTCTAAAAAAGGCCTACAGAATTTCGGGTTCCTCATGATGACGCTGAACATGAAATCATCTTTTATCTGCAGTTCTTCAAATGCTTTTCCCATAGATGCTCCTTACTATTGCTCCATTGAAATTTAACTGCTGGGGCAATATAAACTTCTATTCAAATTTAAGCTCCTGTTATGCTTATAATATAGCACACAAAAAACGGATGCTCAAGGGTTTTCCCAAGAACAGAACATCCTCTCCCCTCAGCCAAAAGTCTTTCCTATAAAGTAAAAAAATAGGCAGCCACCCCAAAAGCGCTGCCTATTTTCCTTGGTTCCCCAAACCAAATTTCCCCAAATACACATAGTTAGTTCCAACATCCATAGAACCACAGAAAAACCTTGCAGTCCCCTTTAAATCACTGTCAAAAGCCCAATAGATTTCAGCAGCAGGATTACCAAAAGGACTGGCGCAATAAACCGCACCATCACAACATAAAGCTGTTTCCTGCCAAACCTGCACCCTGTCTTTTCCACTTCGCCAATAATCGTCTTTGGCATCACAACCCAGCCAACCAAAATGCAGGTCCCAATAGCTACCAGCGGCATCAAACAGTTATTGCTGATATAGTCCATAATGTCCAGCACCTGCGCATGGGCGCCATTGGGCAGCACAATGTCAAAATACAGCTTATTATATCCAAGGCACACCAGCACGCCCCCTGCAAGGGCAATCACCGTTTCCAAAATAGTAGCCTTTGTCCGGGACATATGGAACTGATCCATAAAACTGGAAACTACGGCTTCCATCACGGACACTGCGCTTGTCAGGGCTGCAAATAACACCATGGCAAAAAACAGCGCGCCAATCAGGTTCCCAACCTTTCCCATGGAGGAAAATACTTTTGGCAATGACACAAACATCAGGCTTGGGCCGGAAGCTTCCATACCTTCCCGGCCCATAAAGGTAAATACTGCCGGGATAATCATAACGCCTGCCAAAAATGCAACCGCAGTGTCAAAAATTTCAATCTGGTTGATGGAACGGACTAAATTCGCATCATCCTTCACATAAGAGCCATAGGCAATCATAATCCCCATAGCAACGCTAAGGCTGAAAAATAGCTGCCCCATGGCATCTAACAGGACTGTGAAAAACCCCTTTACTGTCAGGCCTTCCAAGCTTGGGATGACATAAATCCAAAAGCCTTCCATCCCTGTCCTTGTCACCCCATCCCCGTCCGTAAAGCTGATAGTCAGGGAAAACACTGCAATCCCTACAACCATAAGCAGCAGCAGGGGCATCAGCACCTTGGAAAAGGATTCAATCCCATGGTTTACGCCCCGGAAAATAATGACTGCCACAACTAAGAGGAATCCCACCATAAAGATCAGCGGTTCTGCCTCCCCGGTGATAAACCCGGTAAAATACCCGTCTGCCGACGCGCTGGCTCCATCCCCTGTCAGGTAGGCCATCAAATATTTCACAACCCATCCGCCAATCACGCTGTAATAAGGCATGATAATGACTGGCACAAGGCAGGCCAACACCCCAAGAAATTTCCACTTTTCCTTCAGTTTCCCATAAGCTGTCAAGGGGCTCTGCTTTGTTTTCCGCCCAATGGCAATTTCCGTAGTCAGCAGCGTAAACCCAAAGGTAAGCGCTAAGACCAGATATGTAACAAGGAACAGCCCTCCGCCGTCCTTTGCCGCAAGGTATGGGAACCTCCAGATATTCCCTAACCCCACTGCACTGCCTGCTGCTGCAAGCACAAAACCAATTGAACCTGAAAATGAATGTCTGCTTTTTTCTCTTTCCATTTCTCTTTTGGGGAAATCTCCCGCTCCCTTCCTTTTCTAAATCTAAGTAGCCAAAAATAGGCGACTGCACCTATTATACTATAAAAGAGCGGTATTTCAAAGCCTTTCTTCCCAATTTTCCCTAATAACTACAGCTTATGGAAAATCGGCACCATCTCGTCATATGTGCAGAAATACCGGAACCCTAAGCTTTCCAGAAGCTGTTTCCCTTCATGGATATACGCCCCCAAATGCCCAGGCTCATGGCTGTCGCTCCCAATGGTAAGTATTTCCCCGCCCATGCTTCTGTACAGCTTTAAAATCTCTACAGACGGGGTCGTATCCTGCAATCCATACCTGTGGTAGGAAGTATTCAGTTCCAGCCCCTTCCCGTCCTGGATGGCAGTTTTCAGTATTTCAGAAACCAACGGTTTTACTTTCCCAAAAGGGTAAACGCCTGCTTTGTCATACCGCAGAATCATGTCCAAATGCCCAAGGACGCTGTAGCCCTTATAGGCTTTCGCCACACGCAGCAATTCCTCATAATATCCTTCATTGTATTCCTTCTGGCTCTTTCCCTCTTGGAATTCCTGTGTCCAGAACTCCTTGTCCTCCACCTGATGCACAGACAGGATAATGAAATCAAGGGGATTTTTGTCAAAGGGGGCGTTTTGGGCAAGGGCTTCATACTGCGGGATGGTATGCTCCTGCATACCGAATTCCAATCCCATTTTAATATTGATTTCTGCCCCATATTTTGGCCTAAGCCGATATACCTTTGCGGCATATGCAGGGTAATCCGCATTCAGGTACGGCTTGTCCCCATAATATTTGACAGGCCCTTCACTGTCCCAGTCTTTTTTTACGCCATAATCCACATGCTCGGTAAAACAAATTTCATCCATCCCCATGGCTATGGCGTCTTCCAGCACCTGCTCCATTGGATATACCGAATCACTGCTGAATTCTGTATGTACATGGTAATCTGCAAACATATCCGTTTTCCTCCAAAAATCATTGTAATACCCTGTATTGTACCATTGATTTTTGCAACAATCAATGGTACAATGTCAAAGGAAAATCTGAATCAAAGGGAGGGCTCTCATGGCTACATGGCAAATTGTATTGATCGTAATAACTGTTCTTCTGCTGGCAGCAACTATTGCACTTTACATATTGGGCAAAAAATCACAAAAGAAAAAGGAAGAACAGGACGCACAGATTGCAGCTTCTGCGCAGACCATATCCATGCTGGTAATTGACAAAAAGAAAATGAAGCTAAAAGATTCCGGCCTGCCCCCGGCAGTACTGGCACAGACCCCAAAGCTATTGCGCGGCTCTAAAATGCCGATTGTAAAAGCGAAAGTGGGGCCGAAAATCATGACTTTTATCTGTGAAGGGGAAGTGTTCGACCGCATCCCTACCAAAAAAGAAGTGAAGGCTGTCGTCAGCGGCCTTTATATTACCTCTGTAAAAGGGCTTCGGGGCCCCATAACGCAGGCTCCCCAAAAAAAGAAATTTTGGGACAGGTTCAAAAAGGAAAAATAATAATTTTTAAGGGCTGGTGCAGAATCTTAAATTTTGCACCAGCCCCTTTTTCGCATCCCCTTATGACAGGGTAAAATCCCCTGCTTCCTTCGATTTGATGTTCATGGTAATGGAACAGTCCGCCAAATGTTCATAATTGACTTCCAGGTTGTATTTCACCTTCACGTCAATATTGTCTTCTGTTTCCGCAATATCCACGCTCTTTGCATCAATGCCGATCAGCAGGCTCCCAAACGGCGTGTTGTAGTAGGAAACGTTCTTCCTGTTTTTCTCAAAAATCATATGGACATTGGAAATGCCTTTCTTGGTAATGTCAAGGGAGTCCTCCGTCAGCTTGATAAGGTTCCTTGTGTTCCCTTCAAAGCCTTCCATGACCTCGTCATACATAATATAATGTTTCCCGTTTTTCTTATAGTAGCCTCCGGCTGTAATCACTTCCACCGGCTCTACATCTTCTTCCTCTTTGGCTGCAAACTGCAGGCCACTGATTGATAACAGTACATCTTTTGTCATAGGTTACTCCTCAATATGTATTAATTGTGCTTCTTTGATCTCACAGGGCAGGATGGAATTAGCAAAATTCTTAAACTTTTCCGCCGCGTCACTGACATAAAACTGATATTTGGCAGGCCCCGCCTTCCCATCGTCGGCAATCTGCTGCTCCTCCAAAAGACGCCTTAAGCCCTGCGCCGTTTCATAGGCAGGGTTTACCAGATTGACTTTGCCGCCCATAATGTCCCGTATAGTAGAACGCAGCAGCGGATAATGGGTACATCCCAGAATCAGGGTGTCAATATCCGACTCCTGAAAAGATGCAAGGTACCGCTTGGCCACTTCCGTTGTCACAGAATCCTTTACCCACCCTTCCTCCACCAAAGGCACAAACAAGGGGCAGGCTTTTCCAAGAATCTGGGCATTTGGATGATGCCTGTGTATCATTTCCGTATAAATCTGGCTCCCTACCGTCCCTTCCGTCCCAATGACGCCAATCCTTCCATTCCGGGTAGTTTCGGCAGCTACCTTTGCCCCGGGCTTAACTACGCCGATAATGGGCATTTTCATTTCCGGCCGCAGCTCCTCTAAGGCAAATGCGCTTGCTGTGTTGCAGGCGACCACAATGGCTTTTACCCCCATAGTCTCCAGGAAATGGATAATCTGCCTGGAATAACGGATAATGGTTTCTTTGGACTTGCTCCCGTAGGGCACACGGGCAGTATCCCCAAAATAAATAATACTCTCTTTGGGAAGCTGGCGCATGATTTCCCTCGCCACCGTCAGGCCTCCCACCCCGGAATCGAACACGCCCACCGGGGCATATTTTTTTTCTTCTACGGACTCTTTCATCTTTTTTTCTCCATATAACAGGTCATACATATGTATATTAACCGTTTTAGAGGGAAAATGCAAGAGGGGGTGGGAATTTTCAAATATTTCCTTATTCGTGGGAAATTTTTTCTTTCAGCCAATCCAGGAGGGCAAATTTTACCTCGTAGTTTTTATTTTCCATCAGGCTTTCGTATTCTTCTTTTGTAAGCGCCCGCTCCAGGGATTGCTCTGCCTTCTCGTCTACTACCTCATAGACGCTGTTGTAAAAGCAGAGGTTTGGGTACATGACGCACCACCAGTTTTTGCCTTTCCCCTCCCCGATTACGACTTCCAATGCTTCATAGGTCCCTGCCGGGAACGTGTAGCTGCCGTATGTTTTTTCGGGGAACTCCACAGCAGCAAGGCTTGCGGTGACAGGATAGGAAAAGCCCTGGGCGGCAATGGTTTCTTCTGCCGTGCGTTCAATTTTGGGCAGGCTGGCTTTTATGATTTTACGGCTTTTTTCAATATCGTTGACGCCGGAAAGCATGGGCTGCATACAGGAACCGACGGCGTCACGGACTTTTAATTTCAGCTCCTGGTCCAGTTGGGCGTCGCTGTTTGCACGGACGTGGAACCGGATGATTTTCCCTGCAATTTCTTCTGCCAAAACATGGGTTTTATACTGGCGGCAGCCTAACAGGCCGAGCAGGAGGGCTGCTAAGAGGAGTATGGTATGTATTGTTTTTTTCATGGCGTATCCCTTTCTTTTTCCTTCCCATTTCGGGGTTTTACTGCCGGCTAATGTAAGTATTGGCAGAAATTCCCAGTTTATTCATTTGGAGAAATAATTCTCCTTGTAAAAAAGAAATAGGCGGGATATAATACACACATGGATATCCAGTCCTGGCAAAATATTCCAATAGAAATACGCAAGATAATCCCAAACTGTTATTGGATATCATTAGGGCATCAAAAGAGGGACCCTAAGCCGGATAAAAATAAAATGCAAGGAGGGCAACTATGAAAAAATTCGATGCAGATTACAAGCTTTTAGAAGACATGTACGAGGATGGGTACTTCCCTGATTTCCTCGTGGACAAACTACGGGATTTGATCGAAAATGTGATTACGTTCCTTGAAACCGGAGAACAGGATTTGCAAAAAATCCAGGAAAAATTCGACGAAATGACACTGGCAGCCAACGATTTGGAAGAAGAATTTGAGGAAAATGGCAGCGAACTGGAAACTGCCGCAAGGGAAAGCATTGGCGCCACTGTGGCCTATATCCTGCAATGGTTTGAAATTAACATTGGCGTGGAAGACGCCATTAGGGAGCGGGATTGGTAAGGATGCTCCCTTCAATTACCCCTTCCCGTTCCAGAATTTCCTGTGCGCGGTAAAGGTTCCCCAAGCAGCTTTCTACGGAAAAATCCGGAAATTCCCATTCAATAATCCGTGCAAACCAGACAAGGGCGCCCACATCCCAAAACTTAATTGGGCGGAATGCTTCTTCTGCTTCCAAGGTGGAAAACCCCCTCCCCTCAAAAGCCGCCTTTGCAATCCTAAGATACTGGTCTGGAAATGGGAGCTCCGGCGCACTGCCCAGCAGCAGTTCCACCAGTTCCCTGTCATTTTCCGCGCCAACCTGCTCTGTAATGAAAATGCCCCCGGGCTTCATCACACGGCAAATCAAACACAAAGCAGAAGGGACGGCGTCCCAGCATGGCAGTACTCATCTTCCTGTATGGCTGCTTCCAATCTATGCTACATGATACAGGAACGGGGCCGTCCCAGCAACCTATCCATGGCACAAAAAAACAAGTATTATTTTGTAGAACGGCAGAAGCATTTATGGTAAAATACAGTTATTCCGCAGCTTGCCTGCTGGAATGTTTGCACCATCCTGGCAGTGAAATACCACAACACCGCTATTTTCTGCAGTATTTAACCACCAAAGTAATATTTCAAGGAAAGGAAGGGAACCATGCAGACCATTATTATTGTATTGCATCCAGAAAAGCTGGAAAATCCCGATTTAGATTTGCGTTATTGCATCCCAGACCGCATAGAAGAAGTGTCCGGCGGCAAGATGCAGGATAATGGCTACGATTATATTGACACAGAAGAAGGGCAGCCAGGCCCGCCCTTAGGGCTTTGGCTGGAAACAGAATCTGCAAAAGAATCTTGGCCTATCATTGTTTCATTATTCCAAAAAGAAACATTTAAAGGAAACAATTTATCCTTGTCAGCAGAAATTTTTATTTCAGAAAATGATACAGAGGATTTGGAAAACTGTACCTTAGTTTACCCGGAACCTTCTGTGCAAAAAGAAATTTAGGGCATATTTTGGCCAACTCCCTCTTTGCAAAACCCAATGGGATGCTTTGCGCCAGTTCTGCCCAAAAGCCACTTACCAAAAAAGGACCAGTACTCCTGCTCCGCACTATTGCGGTGTTAAAATTTCCAGTCGATGGAACACATCGCCGTCAAAATTTTGCCTTGCAATGGCATGGACCATACAAAGCACTACTGTAATTCCTAACTGGATGGAGTACTGGCTATCAGGGGATAACCTGGAAGTACAGTATTTTCCCAGAAAGGAATCAGATATGGACAGAAAAGCAACTGCAAGGGAAACATTAAAAATCATGGAACAAGGGTTTTATGAATTTGAAGGAAAGCAGATAGAGATCCGCCTGGACATGGAAGCATCCATAAAGGGCAGTTTCCTGCTCACACCAGGCCAGGGGGAAGCACTGCTAAGAAAATACAGCATATCAGGGAACCACTCGCCGAAAGCCTGTCCGGCATATGTGGAAAATATATCTACCGTAGATGCAATACGGAAGCTGGCAGAAGAAGGGAAAAACAGCATCGGCGTACTCAACTTTGCAAGCGCCAAAAACCCGGGAGGGGGATTCCTCAACGGGGCAATGGCACAGGAAGAAAGCCTTGCCGCATCCAGCACTTTATACCCGACCTTGACGGCACATGAGGAGTATTACCGCAACAACCGCCTGCAAAGCTCTATGGTGTATACAGACCATGCCATCTATTCCCCGGATGTGCTCTTTTTCCGGAATGGGCGGTTCCGGCTTGTGCACCCTGCTGTGAAAGCATCCGTGCTGACGCTGCCAGCAGTAAATATGGGCCAGGTTTTGTTAAAAGGTGAAGATGAAGGACAGGCGAAGCAGGCAATGCGGCGGCGGATGCAACTGGCACTTGCAATTTTTGCAGAACAGGGAGCAAAGCATCTGGTGCTTGGGGCTTATGGCTGCGGCGTGTTCCGAAATGACCCACGGCTGGTGGCAGCTTGGTGGAAAGAACTTTTTGGGGAAGGCATGGGCCAGTATTTTAAAACTGTATGTTACGCCGTTTTTGATAAGTCAAAAAATGGGGCGTGTATCCGTGCATTTGAGCCGTTGGCTTCTCATGGCTGAAGCTCCCTGTGAAAGATGGCGGCCTTGTAAGCTGCAAGGCGAATGCCCAAGAGCCGCCAAGGGCAGAATACTCCCTGACAGCCCTTGGCAGGAGCCTGGAGCCCATCCCTGCCGCTTTGTGGGACTGGGGAGAAGGGTATCAGGCATCCGCCAAAGCCAAAACGGATTCGCATTTACTCCCAGTTCAGCATGGAAACCTCCACCTGGAATACCTGCTGCACCTTACCGTTATACGCATCCGGCTGCCCCTGGTAAATCCCATACAATTCCCTGTCCTGCCCGCCAAGAGAGATAAAGCTGTTTGTCATGTCAATCCCAAGCTCCTCCTGCAGCCGTCCTGCTGCTTCCGCCAGGTCCGCCGTAAGCTGTTCCCCCAACTTTTTCTCCAGCCGCCGCTGTTCGGAATAGGAATTCATCTGCCCGGTTTTCAGCTTCCCTTTCCCGGAAATTTTCACTTCCGCCAGCGGGAGTTCCCCTTCCCTGCGGATGGACAGGCTTACCTGGATACCGGAAATTTCCACCACATTCCCGGAAATTTCACAGGTAAATTTCTCCAGCAGGTTTTGGCTCAGATATGCCAGCATGGCATCCTCCACAGACAGCGTTCCCCGGTAATTAAAATCCGAAACTGCCGCATATCCGCCGACCACCGGACGGTTCCCATTTTCCTCCAGCACAGGGATCAGCAGAAGTTCATCCTGGTTGTGCCACTGGTTCATCAGGTTCCCAACTGTGGCAATTTTATTCTGCTTAAAGTCCTTCTGGCTCTCCAGCATTTCTTCCAGATACGTCCCCATGGAGCCTTCTGTTTCTTCCGTCAGGCTTAAAATCCCTGCTGCAGAGCCTTTCCCCACCAGAAGGCTTGTATTCCTTGCCGAAGCCTCCCGCTGCTCCCAGGCGGACAGCAATGCCCGGAGCCGCTCTTTATCGGAAAAAACAGGTTCCCCTATCACAACGGCCTTCATATGGTTGTAGTCCAAAATACGGTTGGTGTTATTCTCGTAAGCTTTCTCCACATGGTACATATCTGCGCCCTCCAGCGACAGTCCCATGGCAGTGTCCACCGTATTTCCCTTTTCCGAAACCTGCGCCAGGTCTGGAAAATCAAAGCTTACCACCAGCCCCGGCTTTTGCCCGCCTTGTCCTTGGGATGCATTTTCCCCAAAGCCTTCTTCCGCAGTATCTTCCTCTGGTTCCCCCTGCAGATCAATCCCTACTGCCAGCGGGAAACTGCGGTGCTCCAATTCCGTGGACGCGCAGCCAGCAAAATTCCCCATGGCCCCAACTGCAAAAAACAGCGTCAGCGCTTTCTTTTTCCGGATCCCCCTGCCTGATGGCGTTATTTTGGGATCACATCCCTTTTCCATTTTCCTTCCCTGCCGATTCTTCATACGGTGAACCAGCAGAAGCGCCAGCAAAATCACCGCCATTCCCGGCAGCGCAACCCATTTCTGGTAAATCCCATACAGTTCTGCCAAAAACCGATTCCTGAAAAAGCCAATCCCTGAGGCAAAAGCCAGAACCAGCGAAATGCCCATGCTAATGCGGTTCCCAGACTCATGGAACAATTCTTTCAAAATCAGCGTGCTCTGGAACACTCCCGTATGCATTAGGGCAAACAGCGCAAAAAACCAAACAGAAACCATAATCACGTCCTGCCTTGTAAAAAAACCTCCCGGAATGTTTATCATGCTCATCAGCGTAACCACTGGCCGTTTCAGTACCCCCATGGTATTTTGCCCAAACACCCCAAGGAGGATTAAATAAATCAGCAAATTTAGGGCTGTAACCCCCAGCAGTACCCATCGGGCACAGGAAGCCAGCTTTCCGGGGTTCTGGCAGAAAGGCTTCAAGAACAGGACTGCCGTCAAGGGCAGCAGGAACACCAGATATCCTATGCCCCCGCTGAAAAATTCCCAGCCCCCGGAATACATCACAGGGGTCCAATAATCCGGGCGGACTTCCCGCAGCGCCAAAAGCAGCATGGCAAGCAGCGGCACCCCAAGGAACCAGAAAATAATTTCATAGACCCTTGCCCGCCCCTCAATCCCGCGCACTGTCCCATAAGCCGCCAAGGCCAGCAGCAAAAGGCTGACCCAGAAATAGGACCCTTCCGGCAGCAGCCATGTCAGCACAAGGGCAGTGGCCTGATACAGCACAAAACCGCAAAGGCTCAGGAAATACAGGTAATAAAATACCATAAAAATATCCCCCGCAAGCTCCCCAACCGTATCTTTCATGTACTGGTAATAATCCCTCCCTATGTGCTGGGACGCCTGTTCCCCAGCCTGCCCACATCCCTCAGGCCGGGAGGTTTCCCCCTCCATATTCCGCAAATTTTTCCCCATCAGCCACACCAGCAGCATCCCCCCTGCCATCCCAAGCAGAAGGCAGAATACCCCGTCCGCCCCAGTCAGGGATGACAGGATGCCCGGGAGCATCAGGCTGCTCATCCCAAAAATATCAAGGATTAAAAGCCTGCGCACCTGCCGCACCGATATTTTCCAATTATCCGCAAACATACAATTGAACCTCCTTACAAATTCCTACGGCTTCTGCTTTGTCTGGTTTTTCAGTTTCAGCCTTGTGCGCGCCCCATCCCTTGTATAAATAGGCCGTTTTTTCAGGAAACCCAAGGGGAGCCTCAGGAACGTGTCCCGCTCATCCCGGTATCCATTCAAATCTGCCCCCACAAAAGGCGCAAGGTACGGGATCCCAAAGCTTTCCATATGGGACAGGTGGATTAAGATCCCTAACATCCCCACCAAAAAGCCGAAAAACCCCAGGGTACTGCACAGGAAAATAAACAAAAATTTTAAAATGCGGAAAGCTGTGGCAAATTCTTCATTTGGCACTGCAAAGGAACAAAGGGCTGTCAAAGCCACCACAATCACTACAATGGGGCTCACAATATTTGCATCCACCGCCGCCTGCCCAATAATCAGGCCCCCTACAATCCCAATCGTGTTGCCGTTGGCTCCCGGCAGCCGGACCCCTGCTTCCCGCAGCAGCTCAAATGCTACCTCCATCAAGACGATTTCCACCGCCGCCGGGAACGGCACCCCCTGCCTTGCCGCCGCTAAGGAAAGCAGCAAATCCGTAGGGACAATCTGGGTGTGGAAATTCGTCATGGCAAGGTACAGACCGGGAAACGCCATCGCCAGAAAAGATGCCAAATACCGGAGCATCCTTGTAAACGAAGCAATCTCCCAGCGGCTGTAATAGTCGTCGCTGGTCTGGATAAAAGTATTGTAAGTGGCTGGGAGGATAAGGGCCACCGGGGAATTGTCCGACAGCAGCACAATCCTCCCTTCCAAAATAGCCATAGCCGCCCGGTCCGGCCGCTGGGTGGTCTGGAACTGGGGAAACGGGGAATATTTCCGCTTTTCTGTAAGCTGCTCAATAATCCCGCTGTCCAGTGCGCCGTCAATCTCAAATTCCCCAAGGCGTTTTTCGATTTCCTCCAGCATGCCCGGATGGATTAAATCCTTTAAGTAAACAAGATCCACATTTGTCTGGGTCCGCTTCCCAACAAAACTTTCTTTTACCTTCACATGGGGGCTACGGAGCCGTTTCCGGATTAATGCCGTATTCAGCTTGATGGATTCGGAAAATCCCTCGTTAGAACCCCGGATGACTTTTTCTGATTCCGTTTCATAAACGCCCCGCCCAGGATAGCCTTTGTCGGGAATTTTCAGCGCCTTTGCATAGCCGTCCAGGAAAAACAGCGCATCCCCTGTCAGCATCCCCTGGGCTGCATCCTCAATTGTACCAAAGGGCTGGGAATCAGAAATGTCCTCCACATTCTGCTCCACATACTGGACAAGCTCCTCCTCCGGGAGCCCCCTGAGGGTCTGCAGCAGCTTCCCCACTGCGGAGTCTTTCCAGTCGACATTGCTGATAGATACCTCAATGTATGCAATATAGCACTCCCGTCCCAGCTTTTGCCCTACCTTTATTTTTCTTTTTTTAATATCTGCACAGTCAGAAAAAAGTTCCTCAAACTGCCTGATATTTTCCTGCAAATCCGAAGTTACCTGAACTGCCATGCCATCCTCCTGTTCCCATCAAAAAAGGATAAGCATTTGCCTATCCTTTTTCTCATTTATTATTATGTTTTCCCAGATTTTCCTTTTTATTCCTGCTCTTGGATAATATTTTTCACCATAAGCTCCTGATTTTCCACATGGTGGCTTACAATTTCCACCACCGTCTGCTTATCCCCACGCTTCAGCCCTTCAAAAATTTCCTTGTGCTCCTCAATCAGCCTGGGGTAAACGCTGTCATTTTTCAGGTATTCCACCCGGTAGCGGTACATCTGCTCCCGGAGATTATTCAGCATGTTCACCAGTTTCGGGTTATCCGCCGCCTGATAGATGGCGTCATGGAATTCCACGTCTGCCTGGGCAATCCGCTTCACATTCCCGCTTCTAGTGCTTTCCTCAAAATTTTCCAATGCTACCGAAAGCTTTGCAAGTTCTTCCTCTCCCATATTTTCACAGGCCAGCCCTACCGCCAGTTCATCCAGCGCCTTGCGGATCTGGAGCACGTCTTCCATGTCCTTCTCCGTCATTTTGGCTACCTCCGCCCCTTTCCTCGGGGTCGTTACCGCCAGCCCTTCCAGTTCCAGCATACGGATAGCCTCCCGGATTGGGGTGCGGCTCACTCCCAGCTTCGATGCAAGCTGCAGTTCCATCAGGCGTTCCCCCGGCTTTAATTCCCCTTTCAGGATAGCTTCCCGGAGGGTGTGGAACACCACGTCCCGCAGCGGAAGGTATGCATTGGTATTCAGTTCCAGCTTATCTGTCATTCTCCACCTCCTTCCTTCTGCCCCGCCATTGCCGGCTATTGGAATACGCCTGCATAAGCAGGGAAATCACTGATTCTTCTGCTCCGCCCACGGAATAAGCGCTAGTGTACTGACACGTTTATATTTGGCGAAACGACGCAGAATTTTCATTCTTCTGCAAGGCAGATTTTCAACGGTGTAGCGGTGGCTACAGCTAGAAAAGCTAACGCAGCAGATGGATGAAAAGGCAAGTAGGTTTGCCTAATTATAAGCGTGCCAGTACACTAGGATCTCCTCTGCGGAACATTATATATATCTGCCAAATACACCTGCCGGGCCAGCTCCCCTTCCCGGAGTTTCCGGTAGGCCTGCTGGGCCAGTTTTTCGCTCTGGAACAGGCCAAATACGGTAGGGCCGCTCCCGCTCATCATGGAATTTAACGCCCCGGCATGTATCATTTCTTCCTTTATTTGGGCAATCACCGGGAAATTTGGGATGGTGACGCTCTCCAGCACATTTCCCATATGGTCTGCAATGCCCTGCAAATCCCCGGCATGGATTTTTTCGGCCAATGCATCCATATCTGGGTGCATAGTACTGCCATCTAATTTCAAGTTTTCATAGACAAATTTTGTAGACACGCTGATAGGGGGCTTTGCCACCAGCACCTTGCACTTCGGCATGGGGGGCAATACGGAAAGCTGTTCCCCAATCCCCTCTGCAAGGGCTGTCCCACGCATCACGCAATAGGGCACGTCCGCCCCAATCTTAACGCCCCGCTGCATCAGGCCTTCCTTGGAAAGCCTAAGCTGGAACATCCGGTTCATCCCATAGAGCACTGCCGCTGCGTCAGAGCTCCCTCCTGCCATGCCTGCAGCTACCGGGATAAATTTCTGCAAATCAATCGCCACGCCGCCTTCCATATGGAATTCATCCATTAAAAGCTTCGCCGCCTGATACACCAGGTTATTTTCATTTTCCGGGAGGTAAAACAAATTTGTCTTTACCCGGATTCCCGGCTTTTTGGTTTTACGGATTGTGATTTTATCAAAAAGGCTGATGGTCTGCATTACCATTTTCACTTCGTGGTATCCATCTTCCCGGCGCCTTAGAACGTCCAGGCCCAAATTTATTTTCGCAAGTGCTTTTAACCTCATCTCAAACATGGCCATTCTCCTGTATTTTGTATACACTTTTTCTACCTAATAGTTAACCATTTTTTGCGGAAAAAGTCAATATGTTCCGAATTTTGGCAGGGGAAAAATTGAATGGAATTTTAATTGTGCTTTCCTATTTGGTATGCTATCATAACATTAACCCATTATTGAAAAAATAGTGTGCTTAAAAAGTGCGTAGGCATCAGCATCCTGGACTTCATACTGTTCGAAAAGGAAACGGATTTTTACTCCTGTTTCCATATCACGGAGGACACCCGCCACTTCCTGTATACCGACAAAATGGAGTTCCATGTCCTTGAGCTCCCCAAGCTGCCCAAGCACTTGGGTGCAGGCAGCAGCGACATTGCACTATGGGCAAAATTCATTAACTCAGAACGGAAGGAGGAATTCGATTTGCTCGCCACACAAAACCCCTATATTGAAAAAGCATACGAGAAACTGCAGGTTATCAGCCAGGACAAAGAAAAGCGCATGGAATACGAAGCACGGGAAAAAGCTGTCAGGGATTATAACCAGTCCATACTGGAAGCGGAACTGCGTGGGGAAGCCCGTGGGGAAGCCCGCGGAAGGGAATTAGAAGCCATTGCCATTGCCCGGAACCTCCTTTCCATTGGTACTGATATTGACATTATCGTTACTACAACAAACCTTCCACGCAGCCATGTAGAATCACTATTGAAAGAACTTGGATGCCTGAAAGGAAGTAAGGGCATCCATCTATCTGAAACGTAAAATCCTGCCAGGCACATCCGCAATGCCTGACATCAGGCTGCCTGTCCGGCTGAAACTTTCACAATTTTATGCAGGAAGGGCAAGCACCTGCATGTGCTGCCCTTCCTGCATATTTTGTGGCCTTTCGGCTATATCCTGTATACTGGCCGTATGTCTGAACGTTTTGGTTTCACATTAATTCTCTATTTTCCTGTCCTTACCGTTCTGGTTTTCGACCAGCCAGAATAATATTTTCTCCCTTTCAGCGTCTTGTATGTCCGTATTCTGACATAATATTTTTTCTTTGCTTTTAATTTCCTGACTGTTAGCTTCGTGGTAGAGGTTTTCTTCACGGCCTTAACCTTCGTTGTTTTCTTTGTGAACTTCTTGCTGGTGGAGTACTGGATTTGGTATCCTGTTGTGGATGCTTTCTGTTTCTTCCAAGTCACCTGAAACCCTCTTGATTTCCCAGTAACCTTAGATACAGATGTTCCCTTAGGAACAATCTTGAATTTTTTCGTTACCTTTCCTGTGTATTTCCCCTTCCCGCTTATCACCACGGAAGCGGCGCCAACCTTTTTGTTATTCCTATATGTTACTTTATAATCTGTCCCTTTTTTCAGCTTTCTTGAGCCAACCTTCACGGTGACGGACGGCTGCTTTTTCTTCCCATTATATATGTAAGACGTCTTCTTTAGGGAAACCTTCGCGCTTTTTATGCTGGTTTTCGTGGTTTTCATACCCGGTTCCGCGCTTTGGTTTTTACTCCAATTTGCGGCGTATGACTTATTGCCAGTACTGCCTTTCGATATGGTAACAGTCTTTTGGGGCGTACTGCCGTTACTGCCCGTCCATCCTGTGAAAGCGTAGCCATTCCGTGTTGGATTTTTCAGGGTAATGGGTAAAGTATTTGCCGTGTAGCTTGTGGGATTGCCAGATACATTTCCGCCATTCAAATTGTAATCAATTTTATACTCTGTGCTTTGTCCTTTCACCGTAATTGTGCATGTCTGTTTTAAATCCCCTTGCGAAACCGTTACCACTGCCGTCCCGGCTTTTCTCGCAGTTATCACGCCATCACTATTTACCGACGCAACAGCGCCATTATCCGAATTCCATACAACCTTTTGGTTTGTCGCATTAGCAGGTGCAAAAGAAACCGTCAGGAGCCGCTTCTCGCCCACCGCCAATTCCAGTAAGCTGGTATTTAACGCTATTGAAAGCGTGGAGATTTTACCAGCCTTCCTGCTGTCCATTGAATGGGATGTTTCATTGCCGTTTAAATCCGTCACTTTATAATTAACGCCCTTCTGTGAGATGCCGTCGAGAGTTATCACCGTTCCGTTCTCTACCTTCCTGTTTTCAAAATAAAATTCAGAGATAGTTCCCTGATCCGTAACCCTTGAAACCGAACAGTCGGCAAGGCCCAAATCATTTCCAATGATTTTCACCTTATAACCTGCATCTTCACTATAGTATATATATTTATCGTAATCGTCAGAAAGCGGGTTGTAAAGGCAGTAATAGTAAATGCCGTTTTCATAGCCCTGACATTCCGTTCCGTCTTTGACGGTCAGTAACTTCGTCCCGCTCCCATTATACAACACAACATCAACAGGGCACGATACGGAAATCCCGAAAAGATCAACCATCTTTCCTTCCGAAAAAATATTTTTCTGGAAAGACTTCAACGTGCTTGATATCCTTGTGGACACACTATAATTGGCCGACCATTCCCCTCCTGTGGTTTTTAAAAGGCTCTGCAATGTTTCTTCCGCACATTTTCTTGATTCCCATACCATATACAGGCTATAATACAATTCTTTTGCCTTTAAAGCCTCGTCAGCCGTTCCTATGGCCGACAAGTATTCTGTTTCTTTGCTTAACGCCCATCTGCCCAGTGTATTGGCAAGGAAAGCCTGAGTTCTTAAGGAATCTTTCAGTTCCTGTGCAGTCCCTATTTTAAAAAATGTGTTGGATATGGTAGTTCCCCAATCAAACGCCGCTTTCACCATTGCAAACGGTACGCAGCTTTTGCTCGCCGCATCCAGCGCCATATCAACTAATTTCTCCCCGCCTAGGTTCATAGCTTTTTTTGCAATATCAGAAACAATCCCTTCTACTCCACCGTTGATGACCGAATACAAATTTCCGGCTGCCTCCTGCACTACGCTGTATGGGCAGTTCTCCTGAATATAAAGCAGCATTTCACAATACATTTCATCTGCTGTAAGCAAAGATTCCAAACGATAGAGATAGTTTACCGTATCCTGCGCGAGTGAAACACGCTCCAGAATCTTGCCTATGTCTTTCATGCCTCCCCCAACTTCCAGACCGCCCAGTTTCTTCTGGCATCCTTTCTTTACTATATTCGACATTTCTGCCGACTGGGTAAACCCTTCCATCATTTTATTCCATGATTTTGAGGCTTCCGTGCCCGTCTGGAACACCTCGCTTTTCTGCAAAATTTGGTTCAAGGATCCCTGCTGCAGGATTTGGCTTACCGGGGATACTATTTCGTTATATTTCCCCTCATAAAGCAGCTTTGCAAGATTCCCCTCACTGAAATATTGCCTCACAACCTGAATTTCCTCACTATTTAAAGCTGTAAACATATTTGTGGATTTTGTATAATCCGAAAAAGCATTATTCATCATTTTTGCGTACTTCTGGGCTGTCTTCGCCTGGGATAATCCCTCCACCTCGCCTTGGTAGTCATTCAGGAGGGACGCCAGGATTTTTTCCGCTTCCTCCACGGACGTGCTACCGTTAATGAGATCCTTCCAGCCATCCCACCCCCTGTAGTATGTATCTGTGAGCGCCATGGCCAGCAGATTCCCAAATTTAGCGTCTTTCTCAGCCACAAAGGTAGACGCCGTGAAATTGCTGCTGTTGCAGAGGTATTTTAATGTATTGCGCGTCCCTTGGTTATTTAAAAACTCACGCATTTCACTGGTATAATCACCTTCGTAATTTCCGCTGTCTTCCGAAGTATCCGCCTGTATTGTCACCTTGCACTCTGCCATATAGCCATTTGGCGCTTTTGCAGTAACCGTTGCTTCCCCTTCGTTGTAAAGGGTCGTCCATATTTCCAGCTCTGCCGACCGATGGTCCTGGCTTTTTACTGCATTGCAGGCAAGGACTTTGGCTTTCGAATTGTCCGATGATTCAAATTTTAAAGAATCGATTGCCGCTGACAAATTCGCTTCGGAGGCTTCCGCTGATTCTGCCAGAGTAAGCGTTCCTGAAAGGGCAATTGTACAGCCTTCGATATCATTTGCTTTTGGGTCTATGGTAATTGTTACACTGTTTCCCACTTCTCCGTTGGTTTCGTCGTTTCCTCCTCCACTGGTTCCGCCGTTTCCTCCTTCCCCGCTGGTTCCATCGTCTGCCATAGACCAGAGATCAGAGGACAGATTTATATGCAAAGCTGGCACACACGCGTCAATACCATAGGAGACATAACTACCACTCCTGGAGACGCTGCCGTTATTGTTGACATCCGCGGCATAACACGTATCGTCGCCCGGCGACCGCAGCCACCACCAGCTATTGCCTTCGTAACTGCCAGAATTAGTAGCAGCTCCTCTCACGTGGGCATAGTCGCTTGCCTGAACCCTGCGGCTGGCAGAATATGTACTATAATTCTCGCAAAATCCATATTCTGGATTTGTCACTTCCCCAATAGACAGCAAATACACCTTATCCCTGGTATCATTCCCACCTTCTGTATTGTAATATGGATTATCCTCATTTACCACATCCTGTGTTACAATGGCTCCTTGTTCGCCATTGCTGAAAGCCGTGCCATAGAAGTCACTGTTTAACCAGCTTCGGAGGGTACAGTTCTCCCAAGTAATAGACGTATATGTATCGTTATAGTCTTTACAGTCCAGCCCCTTATCTGCCGCCAGGAACAATGTGCTTCCATTATTCTTAAGCACCCGCCACTTTATCCTCTCCCATTTGAAGTAGCGGTATTGGGCATACCCGAAATAATTGCTATTATTTGTATCGCTTTTGCTGATTCTGCGGTACTTTATGCCATCCACCCATGCATCCCCGTCTGCATCATAAGATGCGCCCGTAATGGCCGGTGTCAGGGCGTCCCCTGTAACCTCTGTCTGCGGGTAGCTGCCGAAATAGACGTAACTCCAATCTGTGGTGTCTGAGCCGTCATCCTGCTTCGTGCAGTGGTGCACCGGGTTGGCTGGAGAACCCCCTGCAATGCTCAGGGGCTGGATGGTGTTTGTTCCTGCTATTTCTTCTGTTTCCGTTGTTTCTGGTATTTCTGCCGTTTCTGCTGTTTCTGTTATCTCTCTTGTTTCTGCTGTTTCTGGTATCCCTGCTATTTCTTCTGCTGCCTCTGCTATTTCTTCTGCTTCCGTTGCTTCTCCTATTTCTGCTGTTTCTGTTGTTTCTGGTATTTCCGTTATCTCTGCTATTTCCGCCGCTTCTGCCGTTACCGGCATTGTCTGTGCCGTTATGGATATGGCCGCTGCAAGCAGCAGCGACAAAAATCTGCGCAGTGGTTTTGGTGTTTTCTTTTTCATAAATGCTTCTCCTTTCCTTCTGCTCCTTGTTCTAGCACTCCTTTTTCTTTTGTCGGGACAAAATATCTTCCTCTATGGCAATTTCTTTCTATTCCGAGATCCTGCCTCCTATAACCGCAGGAAGAACAGTTCTCTTTGATACTGTTCTTCCTGCATAATTCTGGGGTTTTCGGATAAAGTTCTGCATACTTGCCATACTTTTGGCCTTTTTGTATGTACAAGGACGCATTATCTGCCCGTCCTTACCGTTTTGGTTTTTGACCAGTTGGAATAATAGTTCTTCCCTTTGGCTGTTTTGTATGTCCGGATTCTGACGTAATATTTTTTCTTTGCTTTCAATTTCCTAACCGCCAGCTTCGTGGCAGAGGTTTTCTTCACGGTCTTTGCCTTCGTTGTTTTCTTCGTGAATTTTTTGCTGGTGGAATACTGGATTTGGTATCCTGTTGTGGATTCTGGCTGCTTTTTCCAAGCAACCTGGAACCCTTTTGCTGTGGCTGCCACTTTTGTAATATTGGTTGGTTTGGGAACAATTTGGAACATCTTGGTAACTGTCCCTTCATAGTTTCCTTTGAACCGGATGGTTACGGCTGCTTTTCCGACTTTCTTATTATTCTTGTATGTTACGGTATAATACTTGGACGCAATCCGTTTCCCTTTGGAGTCTTTGATTGTTACTGCCGGATTTTGGGCTTTTTTATTATATACATATTTGGCCTTACCCAGCTTGACGGATTGATTAGATTTCTAAATTCTCTATATTCTCTTTTGTAAGGCCAGTATATTTGATAATCTTTTCAATAGGCTCACCATCCGCTACCATATTCCGGGCAATTTCAATATTTCTCTCTATTTTACCCTCTATTTTACCCTCTATTTTCCCCTCATCCTTTGCTTTCTTCATCCCGCTGTTATAATCAATCTGTGCCATCTCACGCATATTGTACAGCCGGAGCACTTCCTTGTCGTTAGCCAGAAACGCCATCTTTTCATTAGCCTTATAAATCGCAGCATCCATGTCCATCAGCTCCTTTAGCAAATCATCTGAAATATTCTGGTCAAAAAATGTCAGCCACCTGTGCAGCGAATCATTCTTAATATCTTTTTCGGGCAGGGCATTGAACTTTTTCACGTCGATGAAATGGATCTCCAGCGCATCTGTCAAAAGGCAGTCCTTATGGGTATCTTCCCAGAGATGGAATACCGTATGGAAATCATCCACATGCACGGCTTCAAAGTTCACGATATTTATCACTATTACATTGGCTAACTGGCTGTAATCGCTTCCCCTGTCCAAACCGCCTGCGAACTCCCTGCTCCAATAGAACAGGCTCCGCCTATCCATATTCCCATAATCCCGGAGCTGGACTTCAATGTTAATCCTCGTGCCGTCTTCGGCTGCCGCACCGTTGATGGAACACAACATCTGCAGCAGCCCTTGCCCAAAACTTTTTCATGGGGTTTACCACCCCTCCGGCCGGCACCAATTTTCAGAAATCCCGCTGGCCCGCCACCGGTTCTCCTCCTCGGAATACCCTGTCACCAGCAGGTACTGGTAGGAGCTGCCCATTTTCAAGGAATCATAAATGTGGCGCAACGGTATCCTGGTACGGTTCCTGCCCGGGTTCCCGGGCTCTGCTAAAAATATGGTATCATCCCTTTCATACAGCCAGATATTCACATAATGCCCTTTTGTATTCGGCCAATAAGTATCCTCATTCCCATTGCTGACAAGGACAATTGCCGTCAGCGCCCCCCGTACCTGCGCCCGGAATTCCTCAAACGTAGGCGGTTTTTTATGGAGTTCGCCGCTGATTCCGCAGACATCCAGCGTGCACCGCATTTCCTGCCAGTCAATGGCGCCATATTCCCCGCCTGGGGAATAATCCGAAGCGACCCGCGCATTTTCAAACATATCCCAGGGGGAAACTTCATAAGGCGACAAGGTATCATAAACATTTGTCATGCAGCACAGGCCACACCCAAAGCCCCCAAAGCGGTTCCCGTCTATTTCAAACTCGCACCATTCCCCAGACCAGGAACGCCGTTCGCCCCAGGATCCAGGGCCTTGCAGGAAGGAATAGATATCCCCTTCCTGGACCGAAGGAAGGGCATCCGCCTGCCCTGCATTTTCCGGGTTTGCCCCTGAAGCTGCCGTACTGGTATATACGTTCCCCTCCCCAGCTTGGGCAGCCCCATTTACAGGCGTTGTGCTATTGCCATTTGGGCTGTTTGCTTCTGCCTGTTCCCCAGCAGAACCGCCTTTCCTGGCCTGCACATTTTCCAGATCCGGGCTTTCTTCCCCGGGCTGCGCCCCGCCATCCTTGGCGTCAGCGCTTTCCGTATTTTGGTTTCCGTCCCCTGCATTTTCTGCATCTTGGCTCCCTGCTCCAGCCTGTTCCTGGCTGGGGACATTTTTCTCTATTTCTTCTTTCCAATCAGCCAAGGTTTTCCCTTCGTTTTCCCCATCTGGGGTTTCCTCCCCAACTGCCCCGCTTCCATCGTCTGTGGCCTGTTCCCCTGCGCTTTCCCTGTTTGGGTTCTGCTCCTCAGTTTCCTCGCCTTCCCCACGCTGGCTGCTTTCTTCGGCCTGCACGCCATTCTTTGCATGCACCTCCTGCCTGTCCTTTTTATTCCCCAGATAATTCAGCAGGAAAGCCAGCATAGCCAGAAAAATCAGCACTTCCCGTACCGGTATATATTTTTTCTTCATAATCACCAATCCCCTTTGCCAGATTCAGGCCTAAACAGTGATGCAGCACGCTATTTTCGCGCGCTTTCCCTTTTGCCCGCCAACCCCGGCGGGCAAATTTTTTGGGCACAGGGAACAGAAAACGGCCCAAACCTTCTCTAACTATTTTCCACTTCAAATAACAGAAGCCAAAGGCTTCCGCAGGCCCACCTAAATATTCTTCACTTTCGCAATATCAATCAGATCCAGTTCCCCGCTGGCATCTGCATGCTCCAGGCTTTCTGCCAGCGCATGGGCAGTGTCCATGGCGGTAATGCAGTACACCCCGGTTTCAATGGCATTGCGGCGGATTAAAAACCCATCCCTGCTCTTGTCGCGGCCCTGGGTTGGGGTATCGATTACCAGGTCAATCTTATGCCCCAGAATCAGGTCCATCACATTCGGGGATTCCTGGGAAATCTTATTGATGCGCCGTGCATCCACGCCCCGCTCCTTCAAGTATTTTGCAGTGCTCCTTGTGGCGTATATCTTATAGCCCAGCGCTTCAAAACGCCTTGCCACTTCCACAGACTCCGGTTTATCCGCATCCTTTACGGTCATAATCATCTGCTTATGTTTCGGGAGCTGGACGCCCGCCCCCAGAAATGCCTTGTACAATGCTTCGTCAAAGGTCCTTGCAATCCCAAGGCACTCCCCGGTGGACTTCATTTCCGGGCCAAGGCTGATTTCTGCCCCCCGCAGCTTTTCAAAGGAAAATACGGGCATCTTGATTGCCACATACTCTGCTTCCGGCGCAAGCCCCGTGGGGCAGCCCATCGCCTTTAAAGTATTCCCCATAATCACCTTTGCCGCCAAATCCACAATGGGGATTCCCGTCACCTTGCTGATATAGGGCACAGTCCTTGAGGAGCGGGGGTTTACCTCAATGACATACACGTCCTCCTCCATGGCAATAAACTGGATATTAATCAGCCCTACCACATGCAGGGCACGGGCAAGCCGCCCGGTGTAGTCTACGATTTTGCCCTTTACTTCCTTACTGATGGTAGGGGCTGGATAAACGGAAATACTGTCGCCGGAATGGACGCCCGTGCGCTCAATATGCTCCATAATCCCCGGAATCAGGATGTCCGTGCCGTCGCAGACTGCATCCACTTCAATTTCCTTGCCCTGCAGATATTTATCCACCAAAATGGGATGGTCCTGGGCAATCCGGTTGATGATTTCCATAAATTCTTCGATTTCTTCATCGGTATATGCAATCTGCATCCCCTGCCCGCCCAGCACATAGGAAGGGCGGACCAGGACTGGGTAGCCCAGGCAGTTTGCAACTTCTTTGGCTTCTTTGGCGGTAAATACTGTCCCGCCTGCCGCCCGGGGGATTTGTGCCTGCTCCAAAATCTTGTCAAACAGCTCCCGGTCTTCGGCCGCGTCCACGTCCTCGGCTTTCGTCCCCAGAATTGGGACGCCCATTTTCATCAGGCTTTCCGTCAGCTTGATGGCGGTCTGGCCGCCAAACTGCACCACCGCCCCGTCCGGCTGTTCCAAGCGCACAATGCTCTCCACATCCTCTGGGGTCAGTGGCTCAAAATAGAGTTTATCCGCAATGTCAAAATCCGTAGAAACGGTTTCCGGGTTATTATTGACGATTATAGTTTCATAGCCTTCCTTTGCAAAGGCCCAGGTACAGTGGACGGAACAGTAATCAAATTCAATCCCCTGCCCAATGCGGATAGGGCCGGACCCTAACACTAAAACTTTCTTGCGTTTGGGGACCTCTGCCTCCACTGCTTCATTTTCGCTCCCAAAGCAGGAATAGTAATATGGCGTTTCCGCCGCAAATTCCGCTGCGCAGGTATCCACCATCTTAAAGGCCGCAGTAATCCCATTTGCATAGCGCATGTCCCGGATTTCCGCTTCCTGCTTCCCGGCCAGTGCGGCAACCACTCCATCGGGAAATTCCAGGCGTTTTGCTTCTTTCAGCAAATCCACCGTCAGTTCTTCCCGTTTCAGCCGTTCTTCCATTTCCACCAAAATGGCGATTTTGTCTATAAACCAGACATCTATGCGGGTAATTTCATGGATTTCCTCATAGGAAACCCCTTTGCGCAAGGCTTCTGCAATCACCCAGATTCTCCGGTCGTCCACTTTTCCCAAGCGTTCCTTTAATTCCTCCCTGGAAAGCTGCGTAAAATCGTAGCCCATCATGCTGTCCACATGCTGTTCCAATGAACGGATGGCTTTCATCAAAGCGCCTTCAAAATTAGTGCAGATGCTCATAACTTCCCCGGTTGCCTTCATCTGGGTTGTCAGGCTGCGCTTTGCCGTGATAAATTTGTCAAAGGGAAGCCTTGGGATTTTTACCACGCAGTAATCCAGCATAGGCTCAAAGCTTGCATATGTCTTGCCGGTAATGGCGTTCTTGATTTCATCCAACGTATAGCCAAGGGCGATTTTGGCCGCCACCTTTGCAATGGGATACCCAGTAGCTTTGCTTGCCAGCGCAGAGGAACGGCTGACACGGGGATTGACTTCAATGACACAGTACTCAAAGGTATCCGGGTGGAGGGCATACTGGACGTTGCAGCCCCCGGTAATATTCAGTTCGGAAATAATGTTAAGGGCGGAAGTCCGCAGCATCTGGTACTCTTTATCCCCCAAAGTCTGGGAAGGGGCCACCACAATGCTGTCCCCGGTGTGGACCCCTACCGGGTCGATATTTTCCATGTTGCAGACGGTAATGCAGTTCCCTGCCCCGTCCCGCATCACTTCATATTCGATTTCCTTCCAGCCGGCAATGCACCGTTCCACAAGCACTTCCCCTACCCGGCTGAGCCTTAATCCATTGGCAAGTATTTCCATTAATTCTGTTTCATTATGGGCAATCCCGCCGCCGCTTCCCCCGAGGGTATAGGCAGGGCGGAGCACCACCGGGTAGCCGATGGTATTGGTAAAGGCAAGTCCATCCTCCACATTGTGTACCACAAGGGAAGGGGCGCATGGCTCCCCGATTTTTTCCATCGTATCCTTAAATGCCTGCCGGTCCTCCGCCTTAAAAATGGTTTCCGCCGTAGTCCCAATCAGCTTAACCCCATGCTGCCCAAGGAAGCCGGATTCCGCCAGTTCCATCCCTAAGTTCAGCCCAGCCTGCCCTCCAAGGGTAGGCAGCACGCTGTCTGGTTTTTCCTTTAAAATAATCTGCTCTAAGACCCCTGCTGTCAGGGGCTCAATATATACTTCGTCTGCAATTTCCTTGTCTGTCATAATGGTGGCTGGGTTGGAATTCACCAGCACCACTTCCACCCCTTCTTCCTTCAGGGAACGGCAGGCCTGTGTGCCTGCATAATCAAATTCTGCTGCCTGCCCAATGACAATCGGGCCGGAACCAATGACTAAGACTTTCTTGATTTCTGGATTCTTCGGCATTACTGGCACCCTCCCATCATATTGATAAACCGGTCGAATAGGTAGCTGCTGTCCTGCGGGCCCGGGCAGGCTTCTGGATGGAACTGGACGGTAAACACGGGCTTCCTGGTATACCTAAGCCCTTCGTTGGTCCCATCATTCACATTGGTAAATGCCGGGACTGCCACGCCGGGGGACATGCCCGCCGCATCCACCACATAGCCATGGTTCTGGGAGGAAATGTAAACCCGCCCGGTTTCCAAATCCTTGACAGGATGGTTGCCGCCCCGGTGGCCATATTTCATTTTATAGGTATTGGCCCCATTTGCCAGAGCCATAAGCTGGTGCCCAAGGCAGATGGCAAAAATTGGGATGCCTGATTCATAAAGTTTCTGGATTTCCTGAATGATATCCCCACATTCCTTGGGATCGCCCGGCCCGTTGCTCAGCATAATCCCATCAGGCTGGGATGCCAGAATTTCTTCTGCTTTCGTGTAGGCCGGGTATACGGTGACGGCGCACCCCCGGTGCTGGAGGGATTTTGCAATGTTTTTCTTTGCTCCCAAATCCAGCAGGGCGACCCGCTTCCCCTTGCCCTTTAAGACATAACTGTTTTTGCAGGTCACCCGGCCTACCACTTCCCCAGTGCGGTATGATTTTAGTTTTGGGAGGATTTCTTCCAATTGGTATCCTTCATCGGTGGTAATCATACCATTCATGGTCCCTTTTTCCCGGAGGATTTTTGTCAGCGCACGGGTATCCACCCCTGCAATCCCCGGAATGCCATATTCCTTGAGGAATTCCTGGATTGTCCCCGTGCAGCGGAAATTGCTGGGGATGCGCGACAGCTCCCGGACAATATAGCCTTCCGCCCAGGGCCTCCCTGACTCCATATCCGGGGTTACCCCGTAATTCCCAATCAAAGGATACGTCATAACTACTGCCTGTCCGGCATAAGATGGATCCGTCAGGACCTCCAAATAGCCTGTCATGGAGGTGTTAAAAACAATTTCACTGATGGCTTCCTTTGGGGAACCGATGCTTGTCCCTACAAATACAGTCCCATCTTCCAGTATTAGAAATGCTTTCATTTCGCTACCGCCCTTTCTGTCTGATTTTTGGCAAAAAAAAAGAGTCAATTACGTTATTGTATCCTTTTCCTTCCCGAAACTCCCGCCAATGCCTGCGCTGTATTTTAAATTGCTAAAATTCTAACACATCAGGGACTATTTTTCAACCTTTTCAGGCCCCTTATGGGCAAAAATCCAAAATAACACAATTTTTGTACACTTTTTCAAATCTGTCGTATTGACACATTCCCGATAAAATGGTAGTATTAATTCACCAAAAATACAGCAATTTGTACATAAGTTACCGTGATTTTTGTTTATTTTTTGTGCTTTTTGCACGTGCTATTTACAAACAGTTCGAAAAACAATTGTGAATTTGCATAGTTCCCACGTTTCAGGCAGGAAGCAGGGAAGATAAACGGCAATCCCTTGGCATGTACAACGCATTTCATGAAGGAGGAGAACTATGAAAAAGAAAAGCCTGAAAAGGGTCCTTGCACTCTCTTTAAGCATGGCAGCAGCTATTTCCCTCGCTGCATGCGGCAGCACCCCTACTGATACCAAGACAAAGGATGAGCCTGAAACCCAGCAGGAAGAAGGCGGCGATGAAGCAGAGTCCAAGGACGACAGCGGCAGTAAGACAGAAATCAGCGTGATGGCAGCCCAATATGGGCAGAAAACCGCAGACTGGTGGAAGACGTTTGAAAGCGACTTTGAAAAAGACAATGCAGGGATTGACCTGAATGTAGAAGTTATTTCCTGGAATGATATCTCTACCAAGGTAAATGCACTTATCTCAAACGGCAATGCGCCCGACATCCTGAACATTGACGTATTCGCTGACTATCAGGCAGACGACCTTCTCCTGCCTGCAAAGGATTACGTTTCAGAAGAAACCTACAACAAGATGTATGAAGCATTTTTAGAGCAGTCCAATGTAGACGGAACTATCTGGGCAATCCCAGACCTCGCTTCTGCACGCGCTATGTATTATAACAAAGACATTTTAGAAGAAGCTGGGGCAGAAGTTCCTACCACCTGGGAAGAACTGAAAGAAACCTGCAAAAAAATCAAAGAAAAATTCCCAGATGTTTACCCATGGGGCGTTGACATGACAACAGACGAAGGCCAGGCTGCATTTGCTTATTATATCTGGAACAATGGCGGCGACTTCACTGACACAGACGGGAACTGGACCTTGAACAGCCCGGAAAACGTAGCAGCTATTGAATATGTTATTAGCCTGATCAAAGAAGGCTACACCAATACAGACCCTGCAAACGAAACGCGTTATGACCTGCAGGATATGTTCGGCACTGGCAAAGTTGCTATGATGATCGCACCAAACAGCCTTCCTACCTATGTAGCTGACGGCGGCAATGAAGTAAACTATGGCATGGCTCCAATCCCCAACAACAACGGCACTTCCGTATCTGCCGGCGTTATGGACCGTTTCATGTGCTTCGACAACGAATACTCTGAGGAAGAATTAGAAGCAATCAAGACATTCTTCGATTATTTCTTTGAAGATGAACGTTACTCTGCATGGGTTGAGATGGAAGGGTTCCTGCCCGCAACCAAGACCGGCGGCGAAGCCCTTGCTGCAAAAGATGAATCCCTGGCTCAGTGGATTGATATTGTAGCTAGCTGTAAATTCTATCCCACTGCTAAGACAGAATGGGCAGATGTAAAACAGGGCGTTATCAATGTTGAACAGAACGCGTTATTAGACGGGAATGTTCAGGAGCTGCTTGACAGCTTGCAGGCAGAAATTGCCCCATAAGGAAATAGGCCCTAAAAAAGTAAAACACAAGGCCGGGCTATGAAAAGTCCGGCCTTCTTTTCAATATTAATGAGGTGTGTGCCTGTGAAAAAATTTATTCAAAAAATCGAACCGTATATCTGGATTCTCCCCAGCGTCCTCCTTATGCTGATTTTTATTTTGGTTCCCATCGTGTTTGTATTCCGGATGGCCCTTAGTAAAGTCAGCAGGGCTGGGCTGATTAAAGGGTTCACAGGGTTAACTAATTTTACAAAAATCCTGTCGACCCCTACCTTTTCCATGGTCTTAAAAAATACGCTGGTGTGGACAGTGGCAGTTGTTGGCCTTTCTACCCTCCTAGGGTTTATTCTGGCCCTGTTGCTGAACAACGCGTTTAAAGGCCGTAAAATCGCCCGGGCAATCGTGGTATTCCCTTGGGCAACCACGCTGGTAGTACAGGCCAGCATCTGGAAATTTATTATTGATACCGACTATGGTACGCTGAATACCCTGCTGATGAAGCTTGGCATTATCGACCATGCGGTGAACTGGACCCCTTCCGCCGGCGCTTGGTTCGCATGGGAAATTGCCTGCGGGATCTTTGTTACCATCCCATTCGTTACCTTCACTGTCCTGTCAGGCCTGCAGTCCATAGACGGCAGCTATTACGAAGCAGCGACCGTTGACGGTGCAAATTACTGGCAGAAGCTGTTTAAAATCACTATCCCTCTTGTCAAATCTTCCCTGACAGTCAGTACTGTATTAAATATCATTTATGTATTTAATTCCTTCCCGATTATCTGGAACATGACAAAGGGCGACCCCGGCAACCGGACTGACACCCTTGTGACTTACCTATATAAGCTTGCCTTCTACAATGGAAAGCAAGGCGAAGCGGCAGCCGTGTCTGTGATTGGGTTCCTCATCCTGTTAGTCTGCGCAACTGGCTACATGGTTGTAACATTACGGAAGGGAGATGAATAATTTATGAAAGAAAACGCGAAACCCATCAGCGGCAAAAAAATGGCATTGAGGATACTCCTCTACTTCGTAGTCTTTGTGATATGCGTGCTGATCCTTTACCCATATTTTGCCATGCTCTGTACTGCACTGAAAGGCCGTTCTGAGATATTTGCTGCAAAAGGGACAATTCTCCCAAAAGAAACGTTGTGGTCTAACTTTGCCGATATCTGGGAGCGGGCGCCTATGGCAAAATACATGCTGAACTCCGTCCTGATTGCAGGGGGCTCTACCATTATTGCATTGCTCTGTGGGATTCCGGCAGCATATGCACTGTCCCGTATGAAATTTAAAGGCGACATTGTATTCCTTGGGTTTGTCATTGTTTCCCAGATGTTTGCACCTGTTGTCCTCCTGATTGGTATTTACAAAGTCATGATGACGCTGAACCTAACAAACAGCATCCTTGGATTAATATTTATCAATGCAGCATTTAACCAGGCCTTTACCATCTGGCTGCTGCGGGGTACCTTTATGGGCATCTCCTCTGAGATGGAGCAGGCTGCCAAAATCGACGGCTGCAACCGGTTTGAAGCCATGGTAAAAATCCTGCTCCCGGTAGCTGCACCCGGCATTGTGACAACACTGATTTTCGTATTTATCAATGCATGGAATGAATATACCGTGGCGCTGACCCTGATTTCTGACGACCTGAACAAGCCTTTAACGGTAGGCATCAATATTTTTAACGGTTATAACATGATTGAATGGCAGTACCTCTTTGCCGCATCCCTGTTTGCAATCGCGCCAGTCGTTATCTTATTTGCAATTATTGAAAAGAATCTGGTAAGCGGCCTTGCATCTGGCGGCGTGAAGGGTTAGTCAAATACCCCGCCCCTTGGGGCGGAGTATCTGACCCTCGCGGCATTCGCCAAATATCCGCGCGAGCGCGGCTGCTTGGCTCATTGCTCGCGGAAATAAAATGGCATCTTTGCCCAGATAGATTAGGGTGTCAAAAGACTTGCAACTTATTACTCCGGCGGTAAAATATCACAGCAGAGAAAACTTTAGGCAAACTGCTGCGGATTACCTGCCGGAGAATTTTTATGTTCCTCTTGAGCCGCCTGCCAAATCTATGGTATAATGTTTTAGTAGATATTATACCGCCCGGAGCGAAGCGGAGTGGCTGTATTTATCATAATATAACAGGCCAAGAAAGGAGATACTATGTTACATAATACCAAACTTACCGCCCCCAAACCTATGGGCAAGCGGCCATACCCAACAAGAATCCTAACATTTTTCCTGTTCCTCACGTTATCCCTATTTCAGGTATCCAGTACTGCCCTGGCGGCTTCTACCCGGCCATCGGATGTGAAAAAAGCCGGAAACGGCAACATCCTTGTAGGGATTTCCGGCACCTATGAACAGGTAAGCAAATCAAAAATCCTCAAACGGATTAATGAAATCCGAAAAGAAGCCTGCGAGAATGGCTATATCAACCCATCCACCAAGGAGAAACTCACCCCATCCGACTATGTGCCTATGAAATGGTCTTCAAATTTGGAGTGGATTGCACAGCTCCGTGCGGCAGAATGTACCGTCTACGAAAGCCACACCCGGCCAAATAACCAGTCCTGCTTTAGCATCCGCCATGGAAATGAGCAAAGCTGGGCAGAAAACCTTGCTTGGAATTATTCTGGCTTAATGGCCGGCATTGAACAATGGTATGGCGAAAAAAATGACTGGGTAAACCAGGACACATCGAAAGTAACCGGGCATTATACCAGCTTAATCAACCCTAATTACAGGTATATCGGCCTTGGCTCTTTTGTCCGCAGTACTGGCGGCTGGTATGGGGTTGCCGGGGAATTCAGCAGCAGCGCAAACTCCCAGAACCAGTCCAAAGTAAAAGGCAAATATGTCCAGACTATGGAAGTCAGCAAAAAGAATGTACAAAAGCTTTCCTTAAGCGCGCCATCTTCCATTAAGGTGAAAAAGACAAAAACCCTGTCCGTATCCTGCAAAGTAGCATACCCTGGGATAATGGGCGGAATCAACACTACAAATGCGAAAATTTTAAAAGGCGTTACCTGGAGTTCCTCCAAGCCCTCCGTGCTCTCCATCAATTCCAAAGGCAAGATTACGGCTAAGAAAGCAGGAAAAGCCACAATTTCAGCCAAAGTGAAGGGCATGAAGACCTTGAAAAAAACGATAAAAGTTACGAAATAAAAATACCACAGGCTGGAATTTATGGCGCAATCCTCTATGGATTCCATAAATTCCAGCCTGCTGCATTTCCTTATTTTGATACCCTAATCCTGGAGTGTGTTTGAAAATTCATTCCTGCAATTTTCAAACACGCTCTCTGTCATCTTTTCTTTTTCGGCTCTGTCAGCCCATAACTCAAATCTATCAGGTCCTTGATTTCCCCCTCTGTTACGCTGCCGTCCAGCCGGACACTGATCCATTGTTCTTTATTCATATGGTATGCCGGATGGAATCCCGGCCGTTCCCGGAGAGAACCAATTAAGTCCGGATTGCACTTTAAGTTGATAACCTCTGCTGTGCCGTATCCCGTAAGCCCTAATTTTTCACGCCCCACTTCCATAACCAGCCCATACCACTTCCTGTTCCTTTTGTGGCGCAGCACGGCATTTCCATCCTGCCATGGATAATCTGGTTCTGTGCCATACTGCTGCTTCACCCATGCGAACACTTCCTGCCTTCCCATAGGATTATCTTCTGCTTCCTCTTGCCCTAATAGCCGGGGCATTCCAGTATCCCCTTCTTTACCATCCATCTTTAATTTGCCCTCCTCCGCAATAGTACTGGAAATACTGCTCTTTCAGGCCTTTATACGCTCCTCTGGGCACATAGACTTTCCTGCCTGTGCTCAAGCCGATTTCCTGGGAATTCAGGTTGTCAATATGTTCCAAATTTAAAATATAGGCAATGCCCACCCGTACAAATTCCTCATACATGGAAAGCATCCCAGACAATTCTGCCATTGTCATCCGCAGCAATAATTCTGTGCCGTCTGCAAGGTGCATGCATTGCATTTTCCTTTGGGCTTCGCAGTACATAATTTCGTTTACTGGTATCCGCTGCAGCTTTCCGTCAATCCGCAGGATCAGGTATCTCCTGCGTTCCTTTGCCATTTCCCCAAACACCTTGTCCAAGGCTGCAAACAACGATTCTTCCGTTACAGGCTTTACAAGATACTGTGCCGCGTCCACCCCAAATGCCTCCAAAGCATGCTCCCTGGAGGTGGTGAGGAACACAATCCTGCTGCCATTCCCCATGCTGCGCAGCTCCTTTGCCGCTTCAATCCCCAGCTTCTGGGGCATGTAAATATCCATCAGTACCAAATCTGGGATATAATTTCCTTCCCTTACCATATCCAGCAGCCCATCTGCGCTCCCAAAACGCCCTATCTTAAAATCCATGCCAGGATTTCTTTCCCTGTAGCTGTCCAACATCTGCTCCGTCTTGTCTATTTCTTCTGCCTCATCATCGCAGAGCGCTATTAGATACACAAACGCTGCCCCTTTCATATCTGTTCCCAGCCATAAGGGCGGAAACCTGCATTTTGGTGTCATCTTTCCTTAAAATATTATAAGTGATTTATGCCCCAAAAGCAATTAAGATATGAAATTAATTCCGGGTAACCTAAAATGACGTGTGGCCAGTAACAAAAAGTTACTATTTCATCCGCCAGCATCTGCAAGGGTTTCCAGGCTTAAACCAAACTGCCTGCACCCCTGCCGCAAAACAACTGGCTTCCAAGCCACCGCCGGAGTACTGTCATATTAAGGGGAATCGTGCAGCAAATGCACATGCAGCGAAGGTTGCCGCTTCTGCGGGTAAATCCCTAATGCGCTAAGGTGCGCGCATATCATCATCCACAACGGGAATTTTCAGAATCAGCCGGAATACGAACACCCCATTGTCATTCCTAAAGTCGTATTCCCCATCAAATTTTTCTGCTGTCTTTATAATGCTCAGCACGCCGATGCCTCCGGTAAATTCCGGCTTCGGCTGCCCATTTTTTACCATGGTTTCCATCCTGCAGGTATTTTTGCAGGAAATAACCAGCTTATTATTCTTTTTCTTAATCATCAGGGAAATGAAACATTCCCGCCCCTTCGACTGCTTTTTCACTTCCATGCAGCCAAAAATAGCATTTTCATAGGCATTTGCAAGGATAGCCACCAAATCAATGCTGGGAATTGCCAAATCCTTGCCCAGTTCCACATCCAAAGTGACTTTAATCTGGGCCTCCCTCGCCTTTTTGGTATAGGCAGCCAACAGGTTATTGACTGCCATATTGGCGCAGATGGCCTCTGGGATCCCCGCATCCATTTCTTTTTCATATTCCTTTAAGTATTGCAGGATTTCTCCATTCTGCCCCCTGCGGGCATATTCCGCGATAACCGCATTATGGTGCCTTGCGTCGTGGCGGATCCGCCTGCCCTTCTCCACAGATTCCTCCATCAGCTCCACGTTCCGCTCCAGCAGCCGATGGTTCATTTCTACCAACTGTTTTTCCCTCTGGTACTCCCGTTCTTTCCCTATATGCAGGTAGAGCCGGAACACCAGGAGCTGCAGTGCGCCTGTCAGGAATAGGTTCATGGCAATCTGGAACAGGCGGAAGGGCGTCTGCTCCCGAAGGATATTTGAATTCATAATAAACCCAATCCCAAACAATATACTGATAACCATAACAGCTACGCTGAACCTGTCCAGCTCGCTCTCCACATACTGCCCAAACCCCCGGATAGAATCTTTAATCTTGTAATTAATAAACAGGGACATTGCCAAAATCAGCAGGATGCGCACAACAATGTCCGCCCACACGTTCCCATGGAAAAAAATACTGGAAACCTCTATCCCGCTGATTAGGAATACCGCCAGCAGGTAAAACGTCAGGGCAAGCTTATACACGGACAGAAATACAGGGTCGCTGCTCATAAAAATAGAGAAAACTGCAAAACACATATACATAGTAAAAGCCGACATTTTCGCACAGCTTTCCCAGTCGGCCATATACCAAATACAGGCCGCCCCAATAAGGGCAGCGCTGAACATGCCATAATAAGCTAACGCTTTCTTCCTGCCAAACCGTAGCTCACTCATCAGGAAAAACAAAATTGCCACCCCTGCAACGCTGATTACATACCGAATGAGTGCAATAACGACCGAACCTCCCAGCATATGCCATGCCTCCTATTTTCTCTGTTGTATTAATTACCACCACTTTACAACTATTATAAATAGCGCTCCTTTTGCTGAACAAGGTATTTTAAGGCTCTCATAAGGGCAGATGATTTTATTATACTTTCGCTCTTTTTCACGAAAGTGGCAAAAAATACCTCCTGCCTGATCCGCTCGCTGAGCACAAACCTGAAATCCTGTGCGCTTTCCCTACGGTACTTTGAAAATGCTTCATCCTGATATGGCAGCAGTTTCATCGCACAATAAGCTATGTTGATCAGATTAACCAGCATTTCAATCCCTTTCCGGCTGCGCACCATATAGCTGCATAGTGACCAGAAGGTTTTCTGTTCGTAATAGCTGACTTCTATCTTCCATCTGAATGAGTACAGGAACAAGGGGATGTAATCCATCCATGCACTCCCCGTCTGGTTCAGGGGGGTCTTTTCCTGCCATGCACAAAAAATCTGCAGCTGTGTGGGGAAAACCGTACTGAAGAACAGGCGCCTGGAACCGCCTTCCTTCTCTGTGGCTGTCACATAGGCAAGAACTTCCCTTGTGCCGAAAATATTTGTAAGGACACGGCGCATCCCAATATAATAACCGCCTATTTTTTCATCCGAAAGTGTAAAATCTTTTTCCGCCGAAAGACGTTTCCCATGTTTTGCAGGCCTGCCCCTTTTTCCGGTCGGCTGCGGGGCAAGGTCATAAAGGACAGAGTCATACCTTGCATTTCCGATTAGGCCAAGGTTTGGGTATTCATCCACGACAGAAACCAGATCCCCTTTTGTATACCAGCTGTCGCATAGGATAATGACATTCGCCTTTTCCTGTAATTCAGGCATGGCCTGGCGTACCATGGAAGCAGCCAGCTTTAATTTTGACTCTTCTTTCTGCCACATACGGTAGGAAAGCGGAAACGCCTGGTAAACAATCTTGCCTTTATCCCACATTGGCACACAGAGCATGACACTTACAAAGCAGTGCCCATTCAGGTAGCCGCTGCCGTTGTGCGCGGAATGGTCAAAGAGTTTTGAGACATCCTCAAATTTCTTTCCATATTTGGGAACAATGGTATCATCCATGCATAAAAAAACGGGCTGCGTCTCTAAGGATTTCGGGATTAGTTTCAATGCCATAGATGCTGTTGCATTCATAAACCTGGAATAATCCACTTTGGCATAGGAGCAGGCATAGTAAAAGGCATTCAGGGATTTATCTGTTAGCTTTGACAGGAAATGTCTGTAAAGGAAACGGATGGAATCCGCTGACTCCAGTGTCAGTATGGACAGCAGGAGCAGGACCAATGTCTCGGCTGTAGGAATGGAACAAGCCTCAAAATAAATGTAAAAATAATGATAAAGTCTACCAATTATAGTTTTTTCGTTGTATAATAAGTCTGTCGTACAGGATCACTTTCTTTCGTATTTTTTTGTTTGCAAACTTATTATACATCAGAAAGTCCTGTATGACATTTTTTTTATGGAAAAGTTGTAAAGTGGTGTTAATTACTTATCCTGCTTCTATCCTACCAGATTATACACATGAAAACAGCTATTTGGTACCATCTGCGCTTTTTCCGGCACACTTTGCATAGCAGATTAGAGCGTGCCGGAAAATTGTAAGAATGAATTTTAAACACGCTCCAGGGCAAAGAACCCATAAGAAGAAAAAAGAAACTGCATCCTACAGTTTCTTTTTCCTTCTTTGCTGGTGCGCCGCAATCCGAATATACAATTCTTCCGGCAGGAACCGCCCAAATATCATGGCAAGCCTGACAGGCAGGGACGGGATAATCACTTTTTTCCTCTGCTTCATCTTTTTTAAGGCATACCGCACGCAGTAAGACGGGCTGATTCCCTTTAAGGCAAATTCCACATCTGCCACCTCATTAAATTCCGTATCCACAGGCCCAGGGCAAAGGCAGCCAATATAGACCGGGCTCCCATCGCTGCGCAGCTCCTCTGCGATTGCCCGGGTCAGGCTTGTAACATAAGATTTAGTGGCATAATAGGAAGCCATATAAGGCCCCGCTGGCATCAGCCCAGCGCAAGAAGCCACGTTCAGGATAGAGCCGTATTTCTGGCGTTCCATTTTCCGCAAAGCCAGCTTTGTCAGAAGGTGCATAGCCCTTACATTGACAGAAAGCATATCCATTTCCTTCTGCAGCTCACCATTCTTAAACTTGCCGCAGTCGCCGAACCCGGCGTTGTTAATCCAGACGGCTACCGGCTTATCCTCCACTGCATGGTAAAGCCGGTAACATTCGATTTCTTTTGTCAAATCTGCTGTTATGATTTCGCATTCTGTTTTTACATGTTTTTTGATTTTTTTAAGCCGGTCTCCCCTTCTTGCAGTAAGCACCAGCCCATAGCCTTCCTTTGCCAGCCTTTTGGCAAATTCCGCCCCTATGCCGGAACTTGCCCCCGTAACCACAGCATATTTTTTCATTGCTTTCCATCCCTTCCCTGATTTGTCCCTTCTATGTCTATATACTAGTATTGCCCTTTTACACTTTTTTATTGAATGTAGACAGCTCCTCATGGTCCTCCATCCTGAAAAACCGCTCCCGGTCATTGTGGGGAAAGAGAAGCTCCATATAGAGGTTCCCCAGCAATTCCTTGACTTCATCTGCCCGGACGTCATCCACAGGAAGTTCCTTCAGTTCCATTTGCTTTAAGTTGGCAAGCACTTCCTCTATCCGCTGCTTATCGGTAGGGATTTTCTCAAAAATGGGCGGCTTTGGCGGCTGCTTTTCTTCCTTGGCCTTTGGCTGAAGGATTTCCTTCGTTTCCGGCAGTTTATAGACGATATTCCTGCATGTTTTCTCAAAGCACTCCGGGTCATACTTGGACAGGTACTTTAAATCTTCCACCGTCAGCGTCCGCTTGTTGTGGATTTTAATATAAATATTTACAAGACGCGTATCTTTTCCCATCACAACTCCCTCCCTGTTGAATACAGTATAATTCCCTGTATGCCCCTTGTCAACGCTTTGCCCGGAAACTCATAAAAAAGTAAGAAGCCCGCTTCAGCTCCCCTGCGCATCCCCATTTTGATCTTATAGGAAAGATACTTTCAAGCTTTAGCATAACATAACCTTTCCTATAAGATAAAAATACCGCAGAGCCCTCCCTCCATGGGCAGCTTTGCGGTAAAAACAGCCTTATTTTAAATCTTCCGGCCCAAAGCCATAGGGCAGCATTTCCTTTAAAGTTAGCTGCAGGCATTTATCCTTGCCGTCTGCCAAGATAATCTGGAAGGTATCTGGGTTACAGAACTCCATCATAACCTGGCGGCAGACCCCACAGGGGGCACACAGCTCGTCGGCCTCGCTCCCTTCCGGCCCTCCAACAATTGCAATTTTTTCAAATTCCCGCTCCCCTTCGTAAACCGCACGGAAAAAAGCTGTCCGCTCTGCACAGTTTGTAGGCGCGTACGCCGCATTCTCAATGTTGCAGCCATGGTATATCTTTCCGCTCTTTGTTACAAGGGCTGCCCCCACCTGAAAATGGGAATAGGGTACGTATGCATGCTCCCTTGCTTTTTTTGCTTCTAAAATCAATGCTTCGTTTGTCATGTTCCATCCATTCCTTTCGTTATTCTTTTATGCAGCCATTTTGCGCCATAATCACAGGCAACGCCAAGCACTGCCCCTGCAGCCAATGACGGGACGAGCATTTTCCAATCTCCATCGGCCGCAAAGGTAGTGAAGCATCCCATAAATGTTCCCGGGCAAAAATCAAACAGTTCGAATTTTGCAATGATGCACATTACAAAGGTAAGTACCGCACACCAAATGCCGTATTCCCCAAACGCAGGGAACACATTGCTTAAAGCAATAATTGCCATACCGCAAAGCACCCCTGCCATATTGGGCAGGACTGTCCGTTTCAGCCCCTGGATGCCGTGGCTCCCACTGGCAAAATAGGTGGTGCATCCGGCAAAGCCCGCCCATGCGATAAGGCCTGCCAGCCCTGCAAGGTACGACCATGCACCGCAAAGTACCGCTGTCACAATGCTAAGCGCCGTTAAATAACTCATTTTCTTCATTTGTATCCTCCCGCTGGATAACCTTTTTTATACGGGCAAAGCCCACAGTATTCTATGGTTTCCCATATCCCTTAATACCCAGAACCGTCGTCGGACTGTTCCACAATTTTTATCATCCTGCTGGTCCCAAGCCGGTCTGCCCCAAGCCGGATAAATTCTTCCGCATCCTGCTGGGAAGCAATGCCGCCTGCCGCCTTTACCTTAATTTCCTTCCCAATATGATTACGCATCAGCTCTACGTCTGCGAAGGTTGCCCCTGCGGCAGAAAATCCAGTGGAAGTTTTAATATATTCTGCCCCTGCCTTTGTGACAATTTCACACATTTTGATTTTTTCTTCTTCGGTGAGCAGGCACGTTTCTATGATGACTTTTAAGATTTTCCCTCCGCATGCCTCATGGATCTGGCGGATTTCCTCCTCCAGCTCCTGGTACTTTTTATCTTTCAGCCACCCAATGTTAATTACCATGTCAATTTCTTCTGCACCATTTGCCAGGGCATCTTTTGTTTCAAACACCTTTACCGCCGTGGTGCTGTAGCCATTTGGGAACCCAATGACTGTGCAGATTGGCAGCTTGCCCTCCACATAGTCCGCCGCCTGCTTGACGTAAGCTGCCGGGATACACGCAGATGCAGTATTGTATTTGATTCCCTCATCCAGAATCCTGCGGATTTCCTCCCAAGTAGCTGTCTGTGTGAGCAACGTATGGTCCACTGTCTTTAAAATATCTTTTTTTTCCATAAGCCTTCCTTTCCGGGGGCTGCGCTGTGCTTGTTCCGGCAGCCCGCTTTTATATTAATTTCCCAAGGATGGAAGTCCCAATTGTGCCTTCCGGCATTGGAACCCCAAAGTTCTCTGCGGCTGTAGCCCCAACCACGGCAAAGGCATGGGAATTTTCCAGCTTCCCACTGCCCTCCATGGAAGGGGAATACGCAAGGAATGGCACCTTTTCCCTTGTGTGGTCTGTCCCGGTATGGGTTGGGTCGTTGCCGTGGTCCGCTGTGAGGATCAGCAAGTCATCCTCCCTGAGCATTGGCAGCAGCTCCCCAAGCTTTTCATCAAATTTTTCCAATTCCCTGGCATATCCCTGCACATCCCGGCGATGCCCCCACAATGCGTCAAAATCCACGAGATTTACAAAACAGAGCCCTTCAAACTCCCTTTTTGCAATCTCAATCGTCTGCTCCATGCCATGGACAGAGCTTTTTGACTTATTGGATTCGGTAAGGCCTTCCCCGTCAAAAATATCAAAAATTTTCCCTACGGAAATGACGTCGAGCCCTGCATCCTTTAAGGCATTTAAAACCGTCCGCCCATATGGCTTTAACGCATAGTCGTGGCGGTTGCTGGTCCGCTTAAATTCCCCTTTTTTCCTGCCTACATAAGGCCGCGCAATGACGCGCCCCACCTTCCATTCGTCCTTCATGGTAAGTTCCCGGGCGATTTCGCAGCAGCGGTACAGTTCTTCCAAACCGAAGGTTTCTTCATTCCCGCAAATCTGCAGAACAGAATCAGCCGAGGTATACACAATCATATTGCCGGTCGCAATCTCCTCCTCTGCAAGCTCCTCCAAAATCTCCGTGCCGCTGGCGCTCTTATTCCCTATAATTGCCCGCCCGGTCCGTTTGGACAATTCCTCTATCAGTTCCGGTGGGAACCCGGTTTCCGTAAATGTCTGGAAAGGCTTTGTAATATGGAGGCCCATCATTTCCCAATGGCCAGTCATAGTATCCTTCCCAGTGCTTGCTTCCTCCATTTTCATAAAATAGCCCATGGGCTGCTCCACTGCAGGAACCTGCTTCAAGGGGTGCAGGTTCGCTATCCCCAGTTTCTGCAAGTTCGGGATATGGAATTCTTTTACATTCTGTGAAATGTGCCCCAGCGTATCTGTCCCGGCATCCCCATAAGCGGAGGCGTCATTTAACGCCCCCACCCCAAGGGAATCTATCACAATAATAAATATCCTATTATACTTCCGCTTTCCCAATGTCCTACCTCCCAATGTGTATTTGATTTTGCAGCCGTATAAATCCAGCTTTTTAGAATAATGCTACAATCCCAACAATTGTCGCGCTTAAAATGCTGACAAGCATACCACCCAGCATTGCCCGCACTACCAGCCTTGACAACGTGCTCTTTTTCTCCGGGCAAAGTACTGCAATGCCAGAAACACAAATCCCTAAGCTGGAAACATTTGCGAAGCCTGCAAGGGAAATAGAAGCTACCATAGCCGTCCGGGTATCCAGGGACTTAATAACCTCCCCTAAATTCCCAAAGGCCACAAACTCGTTCATAATCATTTTCTGGCCCAGCAAAGCCCCTTCCAACAGGGCGTCTTTCCCTTCCAGCCCCAAAAGGAATCCAAAGGGGGCAAATATGTAGGAAAAAATCTGCTCAAGGCTTATTCCTGCAATCCCTAAAACCATATTAATCAATGCCACAAGGCCGATAATGGCAACCAGCGAAGCCCCAATGGAAATTACCATCTGCATCCCGGTAGCCGCGCCCTCTGCAATAGCGTCAATCATATTTGAGTTATTCCCTTTATTGTCCATTTTTACGTCTGTAATGGATTTGGTTTCCCCGCTCTGGGGCAAAATCATCTTGGAAACCAAAATGCTCCCTACAGGGACTAACACGCTTGCAATCAGCAAGTATTCCATGGGAATCCCACAGGCATGGTATCCTGCCAAAATGGATACCTCCATGCTGCCCATCCCTGAAACTAAGATAACAAAAATTTCACTGTCTGTCAAATTCCGGATGTATTTACTGACTAACACCGGGCTGCTGGTCTGCCCCAAAAACATATTGGCAACTGCCACAAAGCTTTCTACCTCCGTGGTGCCCATAAGCTTCCCCACTGCTTTCCCCAGCCATTTTACCACAAAGCCAATAGCCCCAAGGTAATAAAGAAGGTTTACCAGGGCAGACACAAAGATAATCCCCCCAAGGGACTGGACCATGAAAACACTGAGCTTGGAACCGTCCGCAAGGTCGCCGAACACAAAGGCCAGCCCGTCTTTCCCGCAGTTCACAACTGCCGTAACCCCGTCAGACGCCATAGTGACAAGCTTCTGCCCAAGGGGGATTTTCACAATTATGACCGCAAGGATTGCCTGGACGATGACCGCCTTTATCACCAGTTTCCAGTTAATGTTTTTCCTGTCCCACGACAGCAGCCAAAGGAGCCCTAAGATAACCACAATGCCCAAAATGCTTAAAACCAGTTTCACTTATGTTCCCTCCTGCCGTTTATTTTTCTGCCTGGATCAGCTTACGGATGGCGCCTACCGCTACCTTAATGGCTGCCTCCGTATCATGCACCATAGGGTTTTCCATTCCAAGGGCATTCCGTTCCTGGTTCCCAACTACCAGGAAGTTGGAGCCGCACCGCACCCGTAAATGGCTTGCTGCAATAAACAAAGCCGCAGACTCCATTTCCGATGCCTTGCATCCCATGCGTTTCCATGCCTCCCATTTGTTCAGAAGTTCATAGCTGACAGGCATCCGCTCCGGCTCATGCTGCCCGTAAAAGGCATCCTTGCACTGTACCACGCCTACATGGTGTGGCAGCCCCAGATCTTTACAGGACTGTACCAGCGCATTTGCCACATCAAAATCAGCCACTGCCGGATATTCAATAGGCGCATACTCACGGCTGGTGCCTTCCATCCGCACTGCACCCGTGGCAACCACAATGTCCCCGCCTTTGACATCCAGTTCAATCCCCCCACAGGTACCTACCCGGATAAACGTATCTGCCCCGCAGAGCACCAGTTCCTCAAGGGCAATCGACGCGGAAGGCCCGCCAATCCCTGTAGATGTCACGCTGACCTTTTCCCCATCCAGATACCCCGTATAGGTAACATATTCCCTGCTGTCAGCCACCAGCTTTGCATCGTCAAAATGCTTTGCAATCTTTGCGCACCGTTTGGGATCCCCTGGCAGGATCACATACCGCCCTACATCCCCCGGCCTGATCTGCAAATGATACTGTAACCCTTCTTCTCCTGAATAATTCTGCATAACGTTTCCTCCTTGTTTTCCTTTTATTTTTTCACATGCTATGTTGCTCATACATGCGTTTTTACCCATGTACCATTGTACCCCCACTGGAGGGGCATCTGTTTTTCACGCCAATGCTGTGTTACTTCCAGGCCTGCGCTTCCATTACTGGCCGGAAAGATACCAGTCATCGTCAGAAAAGACTTCCATCAGGTTTTCCTTCAAGCTGGCATATTGTTCCTTACCAATCACAATATTGCTGCCCTCCTTTGAGATAAGCCCTTCTTCCCGAAGCTTCTTTACAGACCTCGTAATGGTCTTTACGCTCAGCCCAGTAAAATCTGACAGTTCCTGTCTGTCATTGCGAATCCGCAGGACTCCCTGTTCTGCATATTTCTCATACCGGTTAATCAGAAGCATCGCCAACCGGTCCTGTCCCTGCAGAAACAAAAATGCCCTTACATTCCTCGCCTGCTCTAACAGGTATTCCCCCATCAGCTTTGCTTCATACCGTAAAGACTGGATATCCGTTTTCATCCATTGATTGAACTTCGCTTTGGGAATTTTAAGGACAATGCAGTCTGTTACTGTCTGCAGCGACGTCCTGTACTTCCCCATATCCATGATAATTTCCATCCCCCCATAAGCATACACATTGGTAAACAGCATAAAGTCAAAGGAAATGCCGTAAATCCGGTAATCCGTCGCCTTGATGATCCCATCCCCAATAAAATAGACTGCTTCTACCGGTTCCCCTTCCCTGATAAAAGTTTTCCCTTTTTCTATTTTCTCAATTGAAACATTTTCAAAAATCCAAAGGGGTGCATTCCGGAAGTAAGCAAGGAACTGCTCCCGCCTTTCCTTATCAATGTGTTTTAAAAATGGCAGTACTTCTTCTAAATAGTAATCTCTCATCTGGCTCTCCTAATACCCCTCTCCTGCTTCATAGCCGCCCGCTCCCTATCAGGCACATAGGGCGGCTATGGGTTTTTGGTTTGGAACCTTCTGGTAAAATAGTCCTGCTTTCTGGTACAGGAAGATAATAAATCCTAACAGGACTTTTTTCAAGGACACGTGTCCCTCTTATGTGCATTTTTACGGTTTTATTTGATTTTTATTCTATTCTTTGTTCAGTCTTACTGTACCAGAAGTGGTTTTCACTGGAATTGTGTAAAATATTCAGAATATTGTTGGTAATTCAGGATAAATTACAGGGGCTTTTAGCTATTCTGCCACATTCCCCTATTTTATTCTATAGGAGAGATACTTTTACGCTTTAGCGTGACAAGGTCTTTCCTATAGAAAATAGCCCGCCCCCATGCCGTTTCCAGCATAAAGGCCGGGCTTTATCCCCAACGATGTTTACCTAAATATTTCTCAGGCGGCAGTTCCCCAGCCCCACAGCCTGCGTTTCTTCCAGTAAGAATTACAAATATAAGCCGGCAGGCAGCATACCCCTTCCAGAAAATATTCAGCCATCCCCTGCAGTTTCCGGATACCCTGATGGTTTCCCAGCAGTTCAGAAGCGGAAACCGCACAAATCCTATCCACTGGGTAACTGCATTTCCAGTAAGGCGTACTATAGCATGTTGCAGAGGATTCAAACAGGAAATACGCCCTCCCGCCATCACATACCAGTTCCTCAGCCATGGGAGGGAACTGGCAGGATTTTTCCAGATAATACAGGTTCCTTCCTGTAAAACAGTCCTCTGCCACTTTATAAAAGTAAACTTCTGAATCAAAGTAACGCCCTTTTGATGTGGTAACAACCAGATATGTGTTCCCACCCTGCTCCAAAAATGCAGCCCCATTGGCATAACCGGGAATGGCTATCTGTTCTTCCTGCTGCAGGGAAAATACCTGCCCCTCCGCCCCCTGTTCTTTTTTTACGGAAAAGCTTCTCAAGCCCCCTTTCCCGCTGACCCGGTTGGAGTAAGTGCCGACCCATAGCTTGCCACTGTGCCAGGTGACAAAGGAAGCCACTGCGCCGCAGGGGACATTCTGGCCATAACTGGTAAGCTCATAGCTGCTTGCCCCGGACTGGGCGGCCTGCTGGATGGTTCCATAGGGAACCACGCTGCACTGCCTGTCAGTGCTTTTTGCAATCCAAACGTTCTGCCCGTCAAAAGCCACGCCGCCTACATGGTTGATATCCGGCAGGACAACCGTCACTAACAGTTCCCGGCTGCCAGCCCCTTGGTTGGAAAGCACATACAGTACGGATTTATTCACCTTGCGGCTGCGCTGCCCCGGCTTTACCTGATAGGGGGTTCCGCTGTCATAGGCAGTTACCAGCATATAGTCCCCTGCAATGCAGATGCCCTGGGGCACCATCTGGGTACAGGGATTCCCAAGGATATCCGTAGACCTAAGCCCCGGCACCGGGACAGAATTTTCTTCCTGATATAAACTGGCAAAATAGCGGTAACGCCCCAACGTGTCCTGAAACTTCTCCTGGTACCGGAAATCCATGCTGGTAAAGCTCCCAGCCCCATTCTGGAAGCCTGTATCAGTTTCCATATTTTTCAAAAAAGAAAGAGCCGCATGGAACCCTCCCCCCATTTTCGGGAGAACCCATGCAGCCGCTGCCAAGTAAAAAATCACGCTATATTTAAAAATAATTTCCTTACGAAACCTCTTTCCCATACATTTTCCGCCTTTGCTGTATCATCTCTGATGCTGTTCTTTCTTCTAGTATAACCAATAAATTTACAGACAGAATTAACAAAAAATGTATAAATTGTAAACTTTTTTCGTCTATTATTTACAAATTTTGGAAGCAGAAACCAGTGCAAAAGCTGGACTAACGCACCGCCCCAATCCGCTTCCCAATCTCGTCCAGAATCTTATGGGCCGCTTCTTCCTTGCCCATCTGTTCCAGATGGATAACATCGTCCCTGGTAATCAGGGTAAGCACATTGGTATCTGTGCCAAACCCGGCGCCCTCTACCTTCAAGCTATTGGCAGCTACCAGATCCAAATGCTTCTTTACCAGCTTCGCCCTTGAATTTTCTTCCAAATTTTGGGTTTCCATGGAAAAGCCGCACAGATAGCTGTGGATTGCGCCTTCTGATTTTAACCGGCCAAGTTCTGCCAAAATATCCTTTGTCCGTTCCAAAGGGATGTTTGCGGTTCCCTCGGATTTTTTTATCTTTTCCTGGGCTGCTTGCGCAGGGCGGTAATCAGCCACTGCCGCTGCCTTAAGGATAATATCTGCTTTTGGGGCGCGCCGGAGGACTTCCTGATACATTTCCTCAGCGGAAACCGTTTTTACAGTTTCCACAAACATGGGCGGTTCCAAGGAAGCTGCCCCTGTGACAAGCGTCACATCCGCCCCCCGCAGCATGGCAGCCTTTGCCAGCGCATAGCCCATTTTCCCGGTGGAATGGTTGGTAATAAAGCGTACGGGGTCAATGGCCTCCCTTGTTGCACCGGCGGTTACAAGCACCTGTTTCCCTGCCAAATCTTTTGGGAAGGCCAGTTCTTTCACGATATATTCCACCAATGTTTCCTCTGGGGGCAATTTCCCTTCCCCAATATCGCCGTTTGCCAGCATCCCTGTATCGGGAGGGATTAACCCGTAACCGAACCGTTCCAGCTTTTTCAGGTTCTCCTGGACGATAGGGTTGCGGTACATGTTGTGGTTCATGGCCGGGGCAGCCAGCACTTTGCAGGTACATGCCATCACTGTGGTTGTCAGCATGTCGTCCGCAATCCCGTTTGCAATCTTGCCCAGCACATTTGCCGTAGCCGGGGCAACCAGCACCAGATCCGCCTGCTTTGCCAGGGCCACATGCTCCACGGAAAATTCAAAATTCCGGTCAAAGGTGTCAATCAGGCATTTATTCCCTGTCAAAGTTTCAAACGTAGTGGCAGTGATAAAATTAGTGGCATGTTCCGTCATCAGCACATGGACGTTGCAATGGAGCTTTTTTAACATCCTTGCCACATTGGGCATTTTATATGCGGCAATCCCGCCTGTTACGCCCAGTAAAACTGTTTTTCCCTGCAGCATATCAGGGAACCTCCTTTCCGAAAGAGCCTGTTGTGGAATTGCATTCCGGGTGGGTTACATGGAAATCTGCCCATGCTTTTCGTATGCAGCCACCTTGGAAATTTTATTTTCCCCGTCTACAAATACCACTTTGGGGCGGAACCCTTCCGCCTCCTCCGGCGTCATCTGGGCGTAAGCCATCAGGATGATATGGTCCCCGGTCTGGACCTGGCGCGCTGCCGCCCCGTTTAAGCAAATCATGCCGCTGCCCGGTTCCCCGCAGATGGTATAAGTTTCAAACCGGTTGCCGTTCTCAATGTCCACAATCTGCACATTTTCATATTCAAGGATCCCTGCTGCCGCCATAAGCTCCGGGTCTACGGTAATGCTGCCTACATAATTCAGTTCAGCCTGCTTTACGACTGCCCGGTGGATTTTCCCTTTTAACATTTTCAAATACATTGTTCCTACCATTCCTTTCTAAGCGTGGGCAAAACAGGAAAAACCGTTTCATGCCCTGCCCCGCCGTATGGATTTTCTCCCCGTTTTGCCATAACGGCCTTATTGTGCTTCCGGGCAAAAGCTAAAATTATCAATCAGCCTTGTTTTCCCAATATAAACGGCAATGGCCGCCAAAATAGGGGCTTTCACAGCTTTCACAGGCTCTAAAGTTTCAGCGTCCACAAGTTCCACATAATCAATGCGGGCAAGGGGCTCTGACTTAATGCTCTTTACAATGGCGCTTATTAATTTCCCGGCATCCTGTTCCCCGGATTTTGCCATCCCTTCTGCAATCTCCAGGGATTTGTGGAGAACCAGGGCGGCTTCCCGCTCCTTGGGGCTTAGATACGTATTCCGGGAGCTCATGGCAAGCCCGTCCTCCTCCCGGACGATTGGGCACCCTACAATGGAAATGCCGAAATTTAAGTCCCGTACCATCCGGCGGACCACTGCAAGCTGCTGGGCGTCTTTCTGCCCAAAATATGCCCGGTCTGGCGTCACAATATGGAAAAGCTTGGACACTACCGTACAAACCCCACGGAAATGGGTGGGCCTTGTCTTTCCGCAAAGGCCTTTTGTCAAAGAATCCATATCCACAAAGGTACAGTTGCCCTTATCATACATTTCCTCCGGTTCCGGGTGGAACACTACGTCTGCCCCGGCTTCCTCGCAAAGTGCCGCATCCCGGCTTAAATCCCTTGGGTAGCTGGACAAATCCTCATTTGGCCCAAACTGGGTAGGGTTTACAAAATCGCTGACTACCACCCTGTCATTTTCACTGACAGCCTTTACTATCAGGCTCTTATGGCCTTCATGGAGATAACCCATGGTGGGCACCAGGCCAATGGAATGGCCCTCTCCGCGCCACCATTTGATAATGGAGCGCAATTCCTCAATACTGCTTACAATCTGCATAGCTTCCTCCCTTAATATAATTTTTCAATAATATCGTCATCTATCTTAAAAGTGTGTTCCGGTGCGGGGAATGTGCCTGCTTTTACTTCCTCGCTGTATTTCTGGAAAGCTTCTTTCATCACTGCGCCTACATCCCCAAACCGTTTGACAAATTTTGGCTTGAAATCGCCGAACATGGACAGCATATCCTGATATACCAGCACCTGCCCGTCGCAGCCTGCCCCCGCGCCAATGCCTATGGTGGGGATCTGGAGCTTCTCTGTTACCAGTTTTGCCAATTTTGCAGGCACGCATTCCAACACCACTGCTGCTGCCCCGGCTTCTTCCACAATCTGGGCGTCTTCCAAAAGCTTCTTTGCCGCCGCTTCTGTTTTTCCCTGCACCTTAAAGCCGCCAAATGCATTTAAGGACTGGGGGGTCAGCCCAAGATGGGCTACCACTGGTATGGATGCATTGGTAACCGCTTTAATATGTTCTGCAACTTCCCGTCCCCCTTCTAATTTTACTGCCTGGGCACGGCCTTCCTTCATCAGCCGCCCAGCGTTGCATACTGCATCATAGACCGAGGCCTGGTAAGACATAAAGGGCATGTCCGCCACAACCAAAGCTTCTTTCGCGCCCCGGGACACCGCCCGCGTGTGGTGTATCATATCCTCCATGGTAACGGACAGGGTATCCTCATACCCCAGCATTACCATGCCCAAAGAATCCCCTACCAGAATCATATTAATGCCTGCTTCGTCAATTAATTTTGCCATGGAATAATCGTAGGCAGTCAGCATGGTGACTTTTTCCCCGCGTTCCTTGGCTTCCCGGATTGTTACAACTGTGTTTTTCATAGTCCCTTCCTCACTTGCTTTCCAGCGCATGTGCCAAAAACCCTTTGCAGGCTTCCTTTGCTGCAAAACTTATTTACACATGGCCTAATATTTTTTTCATTGCCGAATAACTGCGTTCTGGATGCTTGCCCTCTGCAAGCTCCGTTACTACAGTCCCTACCGCCCGGTAAGCAGTTTCCCACTCCTGCCTTCCCATATGCGCCAAATGCTCTTTGACAGTTTCTGTGTCATTCCGCTCAATGGGCCCGGTCAGCGCCTGTGCGCATCCGCGGCATCCTGTTCTTCCCCCGGTACAGCTTGTGCCTTTTCCCTGCTGCCCTGCAAAAATAGCTTTTACATTATTTTCCACTAATGGCTGCAGCAGCCCGTAGGCGGATGCTTCTGGAATCCCGGCTTCCCCCATAAGCCCCACTGCCATGGAAATTAAGCCAACCACATGGTTGCTGGCAATGCTTGTGGCTGCATGGTATTTGGCTTTTTCCTTTGTGGAAACCTCTACTACCCGGTTGGGCAGCAGCCGGAACAGTTCCTGCATCCTGTCCAATGCTATCCGGTCGCCTTCTGCCGCAAAGGCCGCACCTGTTAAATTTTGATAAGCTGTGAATTTGTCGGTGAACGCGTATATCGGATGGACGGAACAGACGTATGCGCCTGTTTCCTCCCAGTTTGAAAATATATCACTTGATAAGGAACCACTAAAATGGCAGATGACTTTCCCTTTCACATTTTTTTCTGCAATGCAATCCCATACCTTCCCAATCTCTGCGTCTGTGGTGGTAATAAAAAGGGTATCGCTTGCTTCCATCAGTAAATCCAATGTTTCAAAATACTTTGTGCCTGTAAATTCAGCGGATTCCTGCCCGCTGCTTTTGGTCCTGCTGTAAAAGCCTGTGACACATGCGCCATGGCACTTGGCATATTTTCCAAGCGTAGTCCCTACTTTCCCGGCGCCAATAATCCCTATCTGCATATTTGCCTCCATTCCCTGCGTGCTGCCTTGATGCCAACCGCCTATCGCAATTCATGTTACAGTAGCCCGATGGCCTGAAATGGAAAAGCTTTCTGCCTGAATTTACCAAAGTGATACAGTTTCTTTTTGGAATACCGTTCGTTAATAAATTAACACAAATAAAGGGTTTTTACAATAGGAAATGAAAGATTGGGATGTACAAAATACCGTGCATAGCCAACTCCCCCTGCCCCCTGGTACAGGCGGATACTATGGCAAGAGGGTATGCCCCTAAAAAACTTTCTTGAGCATACCCTCTAACCCTTTGAAGCTCTCTAACAGCTTTGCAAGCTGCTGTACATTCTTGTCCTCTATCACCGAATCTGGAATTACAATTTCTTCCGTCCCTTGAAATGTAACCTGCCCCACATACCTTGCCGCCGCCCTGCGCCCAGTCTGGTCGGAAACAGTAAAGCCAAGGACAGGCGTCCCGCCTTCTTCTGCAATTTCCAGCAAAACAAGGTAACCTCCAAGTTCCATTTCAAACTGCCTTGCCCCATGTTCACCTTTCTTCCGTTCCATCCCCAAAAGGATACGGAGGATTTCCCAGAAAGTAAGGTCATGGCGTCCTGCCAATTCCCCTGCCTGGAACAGCCCCTGTAAATCTATCTGGAACAATTCTTCTGCCTGGGCGGACGAAAGGAATGTGCCATACTCCCACTCTGGCAGGAAAGCACCTAACATTGGGTGCTGGCTGGACAGGTTTTCCCGGATGGACTGGTAAGGCATTTCCACGTTCAGCAAAGCCATTTCTTTCCAGGCATAAAGTTCTGTCACAGGGGCTTTGCCGCCTTTGCAGTAAACCTTTCCATACGCCCGGCCTTCCGACGCCCGCCCTGCGATTTCCCATTCCAGGCCGGACGGATCGCTTCCGCCGAACAGCCACGCCAAACTGCGGGCAGCCTGTTTCTGCTGCCCGGAAAGATTTTTTTCCTCCAATTCCACAGAAAACCTGTACCGGAACCCGCCGGAACTCCTTGCCCCATGCAAAAGGAACGCTGCATGGAGCAGCGGAAAAGCCCAAAAAACGAATCCCAGAACCAATAAAACCAAGGCTCCAAGCAATGCTGCTGTTGCTGCCTGCCACTTCTTCATTTTTTCTTTCTCCCTTGCCGGAACTGTAGGGCTGTCCCACTAAGCAAAATTATTTTTCAGGCGGAACGATTTTCTCCTGCCCGCCCATATAAGGCCGTAACGCTTCTGGAATCCGCACGCTCCCGTCCTCACATAAATTATTTTCCAAAAATGCAATCAGCATACGGGGCGGAGCCACAACTGTATTGTTCAGGGTATGGGCAAAATACTTTCCTTCCTTGCCAGTTACCCGGATTTTCAGCCTTCTTGCCTGGGCATCCCCCAAATTGGAACAGCTCCCTACTTCAAAATATTTCTGCTGCCTTGGGGACCAGGCTTCTACATCCACCGATTTTACTTTCAGGTCTGCCAAATCGCCGGAGCAGCACTCCAAGGTGCGTACCGGGACATCCAGGGAACGGAACAGGTCTACCGTATTCTGCCACAATTTCTCAAACCACATCGGGGATTCTTCCGGCTTGCAGACTACTATCATTTCCTGCTTCTCAAACTGGTGGATGCGGTATACGCCCCGCTCCTCAATCCCATGGGCGCCCTTTTCCTTCCGGAAACAGGGGGAATAGCTTGTCAGTGTCTGGGGAAGCTGTTCTTCATTTAAAATGGTGTCAATGAATTTCCCAATCATGGAATGTTCGCTTGTCCCAATTAAATACAAATCCTCCCCTTCAATCTTGTACATCATGGCGTCCATTTCCGCAAAGCTCATAACGCCTGTCACCACATTGCTGCGTATCATAAAAGGCGGCACACAGTAGGTAAAGCCCCTGCCTACCATAAAATCCCTTGCATAAGAAATAACGGCAGAATGGAGCCTTGCAATATCCCCCATCAGGTAATAGAACCCATTCCCAGCCACTTTCCTTGCACTGTCAAGGTCCAGCCCCTGGAATTTTTCCATAATTTCTGCATGGTAAGGAATTTCAAAATCCGGCGTTGCCGGCTCCCCGTACCGCTCCACTTCCACATTTTCGCTGTCGTCTTTCCCAATAGGCACGGAAGGGTCGATGATGTTTGGTATCACCATCATAATCTTGGTAACCTTTTCCTGCAGTTCCCCTTCCAGCTTCTCCAGCTCTGCAAGGCGTTCGGCCCCAGCATTTACCTCTGCCTTCACAGCTTCTGCTTCTTCTTTCTTGCCCTGCCCCATCAGCGCGCCAATCTGCTTGGACAGCTTCTTGCGCTGGGCGCGGAGGGCGTCTGCCTCCTGCTGGGTTTTCCTGGCCCTGGCATCCAATTCTATGACTTCGTCTACCAATGGCAGCTTGCTGTCCTGAAATTTATTCCGAATGTTCTGCTTTACGGTTTCCGGGTTTTCCCTTAAAAATTTTAAGTCAATCATGGTTTCCTCCTGAACATGCTTCTGTCTATTTTATTTTTGCCTGTAGCACCCAAATATATTGCACCATAACCACTCCGTGGTAAGCCATGGGCGCTCCGGGCGCGCATAATATCTGGCAACATTATACATGGATTGTGCCCTCTCCGCAAGTGTTTGGCGGAAATTTGGCATTTTCCCTTCTATATAAAATATCTGCCCACCCTATGCCAGCCCTTTGCCTACAAGGAAAAATCCCGTTTCTGGAACTGCCATGCACCAAGCAGGAATAACGCTGCGGCAATCCCTGACATTACTGCATCCTGAATGGGGAAATATGCGGATTCTTTTAGGATTTCCTCTACAGGCAGCAAGGAATAAATATTCACATACCGCAATATTTCCAGCTTTTCCCCCATGTTGGAAACCATCTGCATCAGGAAAAACAGCACTGGCAGCCCAGCCCCAGCCAGATAAAACATTTTACTGCTGCTGGCAAAGCAGGCTGCAAGGAACACAATCCCCACGATTGCTTCCTGCAAAAGCAGGGTACTGAAATTCAGCGCCAGATACCTGCCTATGTCCAGTTCCCCCGGAAACAGGATTTCGCAGCTTAATGCCCCCACTGCCGTTACCAGCCCTATTAAAAATGCCATCCACAGGGCCATGGAAACAATCTGGGTGCAAATAATCTTTTTTCTGGAATTAGGCGTAGCCAAAAGGTTCGCCAACGTCCCCGTTTCTACCGGCCCCATCAGCAGCTTCTGCACCATCACCAAAATAAAAATCAGGGGGAACAGCAGCATAATAAACCCATATAAATAAATCTGCATCCACTCTAATAAACTGGAGGCAATCCCTGTCATCCCAACCGCCGCCATCAGTTCCGGCAGGGCCTGCTGGTAGCCGCTCAGCATCTCGGAAAGTTCCGGGTTATACATATAGGCGATAACAGTGGTATACATGCAGAGCATGGCAAAAATCACCAGAAATGGCAGGGTGCAGACTTTGAGGTTTCTTTTCCATAAAGTAAATGATATCATAGGTTTTTCCTTTCTTTCAGGTATTGTTTCCTTTTCCTATCCATAATACTGGAAAAATAATTCTTCCATGCTCTGGTTCCTGGCTTCCAAATCCTGCACCCCAAAATCTGCCAATTTCCTCAAAACGTCGGGCAGGCTGCCGGATACGGTAAATTCTGCCTGATTGGGAGGAAGGCTTTCCTTTGCGCCTGGATGGCTCCAGGGCTGGATTCCCGGTTCCTGCAAAAGCTTTTCCGCCGCGGCTGCATGCGGCAGCATAACCCGGTAAATTTTTTTCCGTTTTCCTGCAAGCTCCTTCATATCCTCCACTGTGGCAATCCGCCCGGAACGGATAATGGCTGTCCGGTCGCAGGTTTTTTCCACCTCCTCAAAAATATGGGAGGACATCAGTATGGTAGTGCCTTTCTTTTTTTCCTCCAAAACCAGCTCTACAAATTCATTCTGCATCAACGGGTCCAGCCCGCTGGTTGGCTCGTCTAAAATCACAACCTCAGGCTGGTGCATAAATGCATTTACAATCCCAATTTTCTGCTTCATCCCTTTGGACATTCTTTTTATCCTTCCATGGGGGTTTAGCCCAAACCGTTCCATCAGGCTTTCCATATGCCTGTGGCTGTCCATCCCTTTCATGTCCGCCATGAATTTTAGGAACCCAAGGCCTGTCATGTCCTCCGGGAACGCCAATTCCCCAGCAAGGTATCCCGTGTGTTTCTGGATTTCCTGCGCCTGTAAAAAACAGTCCATCCCCATCATGCGGCAAATGCCCCGGCTCGGCCGTATAAAACCCATCAACTGCCGGATTGTGGTGGTTTTCCCCGCCCCGTTTGGCCCCAGATACCCAAACACTTCCCCTTTAGGGACAGCAAATGAAAGGCCAAACACGCCTTTTCCATTGCCATAATCCTTCGTAACTTCCTGTAATTCTATGACTGGTGCCCTATCCATTTCGCTCACCCATTCCCTTCACATTCCTTTTCCTCTGTTCCAATAGCTGGTTGATTTCCTCTGTTTCCCTCCGGTACACCTTTTCCAGAAACAGCCACAGCAGGGTAAAATAAGCAAAGATCAGCCCATAAAACCAAAGTTCCATTGCCCCTCCCTGCGGGAACCACCCCCCTAAGATCCCTGCTGCCACAGTAAAGCATCCGGGAACCATGCACCAGAGAACCCCGCGTATCCGGTACTCCCTGTCTGTATAGGATTTTTCCCCAAAAAACAAAGCTTTCTGCACCCACGCGTCCACATACCCCAGAGCCATTTGCCCCAAAAGGATTTGGAACGGGACAGAGCTGTTTCCCATCAGCCACTGGAAAAAACCATACAAGAAAATCATACCTGTGATATGGACACAGGCAAATATTTCCACTTCCGTTTCTACTTTTAAGTATTTCCTTATATTATGGATACGCTTTCCTTTGCCGGTACTTTCAGGTTGCTTTTTCCTAGCCACGCTCTTTTCCCCCTTTCAGCCGTTCCCGGAACTCTTTCACATACCGTCTGGAAATAATCACATGCTCCTGATTATCCAAAAGTGCATCAATACGGTTCCCCATTTGGCTCCTGACAGACACAATCCGGTCAATATTTACCACAAACGACTTGTTGCACCGGAAAAACCCATGCCCTTTCAGCCGTTCCTCTGCTTCCCGCAGGGTGAGGGTTACCTGATATTCCTGCCCTTTGGTATAGGCAAACACCCTGTCATCCACCCGTTCGAAATAGTAAATCTGCTCTGGAAGAAGCCTGCACTGGCCATTTTCATTTTTCCCCATAATTACTGGGGAACCCTTTTGCAGAAAGTCCAAAATCCTGCGCAGCTCTGGCGTAAATTCCCAGTAGCGTATCAATACTTCTTCTTTTCCGGGCTCTACCTGCTCCATGCTTATTTTCATTCTGCCCTCCTTGTGGACGGGAAACGGTTTGTTTTGGTGTATCGTTGGGATAAAGCAGTAAAAAAGAATGCGCATATTATTTTTTGTCTTATAGGAAGATGCTTTCACGCTTTAGCATGGCAAGGTCTTTCCTATATGATAAAAAACCATGGCTTCATCTTTCCTTACTATACCTGTTTTTTCGCACATCTTCAACTGCATTTCCGGAAGATGCACTTATTTCCTTTTAAAGTGCACGGAAAAGAAAAACGGATGCCTAGATCGTGTCTGAAAATTCATTCCTACAATTTTCAAACACGCTCTAACAGCATCCATTTCATTTCTTCCAGAGCTTCCCCAACTGGTTAAACCAGCTTTGGGGCAGCATCAGCCCAAAAATGATGCCCAGCACAATAGCCCCTGCGATTTTAAATGTTTCAATCCCTTTCGCCGTAAACTGAGCCAAATCATTCATCACCAGATAATAAGAAGTATAATAAATCCCCGTCCCCGGCACCAGTGTAAAAATCCCCGTAATCAGGAACACCGTGCTGGGCATTTTACGGATTGCAGATAAAATCCTTGCCACCAAGGTAAGCACCAGCGTTGCCCACATAGATGCAATGGTTCCCCCAGTCCCTTTTGAGATGCAGAACAGGTAAACCATCCAGCCAATCGCCCCATTAATCCCGCACAGCAGATACTCCGACCTTGGCACATGGAACAATACAGCAAATGCAATTGTTGCCGCCATGGACACCAAAATTTGCACTATCATAATAAGAACGCACCTCCTCCTGCAAACTGAAATAACTTCATTACTGCGCCTACCCCAATGGCAATACACATCCCAGTAAGCAGCGCATCAATAAGCCGGATGCTGCCCGACAAGTAATCCCCGCTGAATAAATCCCGGATTGCCGTGGTCAGCGCCACCCCAGGCACCAATGGGATAATCCCCCCGATAATTACCTTATCTGACAAAATCCCTGCGCCCGCCATAAGCAAGGATAAGCTTCCAGCCGTCACCAAGGCACTGCCCAAAATATTCATAATCAGACGGGAAGCATGGCGCTTAGCTGCAAAAAGCAAAAATACTTCCAATAAAATTCCCAGAAAAAAAGACACTACGCTATCATAAAAACGCCCGCCCAGCAGGTAGCAAAACCCAGCGCTGCCTACGCCGCAGGCAAACACCAATGCTAAGTTCCCAGCGCTGGGGGAATTCCGGCATTCCTCCAATTTTCCAAAGGCTTCTGCCAGACTGCATTTCTTTTCACATATTTCCCGGGATAGCTGGTTGATCTCCGCCACCCGTTTCAGGTTCACTTCACCAATCGGCACATAACGCACCATGCTGCCGGCATCTTCCTGCCCCTCGTCCACAGTGGCAAAAATTCCATTTGTAATCACAAACACATGGTAATCCTGTATCCCATAAGCCTCCAGAATGCGGGTTACTGTTTCCTGCACACGGTAAATTTCCCCACCATTTTTCAATAAAACCTCGCCTACGGATATGGCAAGGTTCAGCACTGCTTTACTGTCTGGCATAGTCCTGTTCCTTTCCAGTATTTTTTCATAAAATAATCGGCATACTGCTGCGATCCCTGCGTACTTGGGCGCATTCCATGCCTTGTGGTATTATATCTTGATTAAGTGTTCTCCGCAAGTGTTTCGGGGAAATTTTTTGCAGCTATGGGCTGCCTTTATTACTGTATTGGCCTGTAGCCGTACAGCACAGTGCATGGCTCAGGAGTGAACAGTACCCTGCCTTTACTTCAGAAATATTGATAGACTTTGCCATTTTGTTATGATATAGTAAATGTAACTAGTACAACGAATATTAAGTAATTGGCAGTTTGACTTGCCTATTTTCCTGATAGCACTACTCCCCAAGCCTCGACGTAGCCACCGCTACGCCTGCGTTTGTGAAGCAGCACTCTCAGAAAAATATTCTGCGTCAAACTATCCAAAACTTAATTTTCATTGTACTAGATAAGCGTTTTATCAGAACTGGGAGATGAAAATAATATGCTATCAGATGAAAAAGAATATAATGGTTATTTATTCGACCAATTATCCTTAATTGAAGAAATAACAGAAGTAGCAGAAAAGGAACATGCAACGGAAACATTGGCTATTCTGGAAAAAAAAAGAAAACAGGTGGAACGCAAGCTTTACCAGCAGCCACCATTACAGCAAAGCTAAATTCTATTGACAGAAAGATGCCGCTCAGCCATCTAATTAGATGGTTTTGCGGCATCTTCTTTTTTCTTCTAAGGTTACTCTTTTCCATACAGGTTTAGCACTCTTTTTCTTTATAATGCCGCTCCAAACTCTTTAAGATCCCAAGATAAAGGAACAGCGTGGGGGTAAGGAACACAGTCGGGTTATTTACCATGCTCTGTGCCAGATAACTGCAAATCACAACTGTCCCCATCATCATGACTGGGTAGTGGCGTGACTGTTTTGCCGCGGATACTGCGGTGCTGATTAAGAAGCCAAAGTAACAGACTGCCCCGAAAATTCCTGTCATAGACATGAACTGCAGTAATTCGTTGTGGGGGTCTACAATCCGCGCTGTATACATTGTCAATTCCGAAGCCTGATACTGGTATAAGAACTGGTAAAAACAATTGATCCCATAACCAAAAAACTTCCTGCCAATGGGCAGCTTCTGCCATGCAATCCACGTCTGCTTCCATATAATGCCACGGCTGCTCCCAAAATTATCCTGCAGTTTCAGCAGGTTCATCCACTGCAACCCGCCTTCCCATTGTTTTTCTGGTGACAGATTAACAACCAACACTGCTGTTACTGCCAGCGACAAAACCGTGACTACAACACCAACAAAAACTTTCCTAATTTTATCATATGGTATTTGAATATCCTTCTTTTTTGCAATTTTTATCAAAACCATCCCAAGGCATAAAATTATCCCCTCTGCCAAAAGCACCTTCTTCCCTGTTATAAAATTCTGCAAAGGCAGTGTACGGAATCTCTGGCTCATTACAGATGTATTCTCAGCCCCCGCCGTCAAGGCCAACCGCACAACTAAACTGGATGCCCAGAACATCAGGCAAATACCTAAAAAGCGTTCCATATAATCGTGGTTTTTTATGGAAAAGCAGAATAATACAAGAAATGCTGCCCCAATTCCTAAAATCCAACTATCAGATATTGTCGCATACATGCCAAAAAATCCAAGGAGCAAAAGCAACCCATAGAGAATTTCCGAAAGCAGCGCATCCGAAAGATAAAAAAGCACCATCCCCACTGGCACAGCCATACAAAAATAAGTAGCACATGCATTTACATTTCCAATCGTACTGGCAAACATACCGACTTCTGTAGGTATAATGCCATCCCACATATGCAAAATATCTATCCCCCAAAATTGCAGAAGGAGCAAAAAACATACAATACCATTAGAAATCAGAAAAATCCATGCCATCCAAATTCCTGGCTTCAAAAATTTTCCAAGAATCAAATATACTGCAATACAAAGCAAAAATGCAATTGCCCCTAATTTCCTTCCGTCTGTCCCATAAAAAGATTCAAAGGGATTCACTGAAAATACAGTAGCAATCAATACAGCCACTGCAAAGCCGTATGCAAACCAAGAAGTGATTGGTATATTCTTTAAAATTTCTTTTCCTTTCTTTTTGGAGCCTTGCAATTCCTTATTCCCAGTTGCCCTCCAATCCTGTAAATACCCTGCCCCTGCCAATAGGACAGTGAGCACTAACAGCCCCGCCCCGCAGAAATAGAAAAACATCCGTTTTGCATCTGTAATATTAAAGTAACTGTCCTGATAAAACAGGGGAAAGAATCCTAACATTAGAATTACAAAAAGGCTTGCGGCTGTTCCTTCCAGTTCATACATGACATTTTTTTTATTCTGTTTTAATTTTTGTTTCATTTTTTGTCATCCTTTTCTGGGTAAGCAAGAACATATATCCATATTTTTATTTGATGTACTTCTTTTGCTTTTCCCAAATGTATAATAGCATCTGGGCAGTTTCCTGTCCAGATGCTATTACAAAAAAATTCATACTTTTGGGGTCTTGATATGTAAGTTGTTAATTCACTATTTCTTTACTGTTACTTTACAGGTTGCAACTGCACCTTTCTTGGTAATTACTGTGATGTCTGCTTTTCCTGCTTTCTTCCCTGTTACTTTACCCTTATTGGTTACGGTTGCAACTTTCTTGTTGGAAGAAGTACAGCTCTTAATCGCATCACCGGATGCTTTTTTCTTAAGTTTGATAGTGAAGCTCTTTTTAACCTTAATTGTTTTCTTTGTTGGGTTAAGTGTTACTTTAGCGCCTTTCTTGGTAACAGTAATCACACACTTAGCAGATTTCTTATCAGCTTTTGCAGTAATGGTAACTACACCTGCATTCTTGCCTGCTGTTACAACACCATTCTTAACAGTTGCAACACCCTTATTCTTGGAAACACTCCATTTAATTGTGCTTGTAGCGCCTTTGTTAAGCGTTGCTGTCAAAGCGAGTTTGTCGCCTGTATTCATTTTTGCAGTTTTCTTGCTCAGTTTAACGCTTGTTGCTTTTTTAGCTTTCTTTACTACATTTACTGTTACTTTTGCAGATTTGCCGCTTGCTTTTGCTGTAACAGTTGTTTTCTTACCTGCTGCTTTTTTACCTGCGGTAATAGTAACGCTTGCACCATTCTTTGCAGCTTTTACAGATGCCACGCTCTTTTTAGCAGTAGACCATGTAATTTTCTTATTGGTTGCATTAGCAGGTTCTACTGTTGCGCCTAAAGTTACTTTCTTACCAGCTACTACATATACAGTTTTTGCACTAGCTACAACCTTTTTAACTTTTACAGTTTTATTAGGTTTGTTTGTATTATTATCTTTTGCTGGTGTTGAATCTTTTACTTCTACTGCACAAGTTGCTGTTAATTTTGTACCAGGTACAGTTGCTGTGATTGTTGTCTTACCAACTTTTTTTGCTGTTACAGTTCCGCCTGCTACTGTTGCTACGTTTGCATCACTGCTCTGCCATGTAACTGTCTGGTTTGCACCTGCAGGTGCTACTGTTGCCTTAAGAGTCCCTGTCTTTGTTCCATTTAAATCCAATGTTAATGTCTTCTTATCAAGAGTTACACCTGTTGGATTAATTACTTTTTTAGTTGTATCCTTAACATTAACTGCACAGCTATCAGAGTTCTTTGTCACTGGATCCGTCACAACTACAGTTGCTTTTCCTGCTTTCTTTGCTTCTACAGTTATCTTTGCTCCATCAACCTTATAGGTAATAGCATCCTTATCACCTGTAACAGTCACATCTACCTTTACTGGTACAGTCTGTGTGTTACTAGAAGAAACAACTGCTTCCCCAGCTCCCTCCGGCGTTACCATAGGTTTACCATTTGGGCCTTCAATAACGTCTGCATTTGCATTATCTGGGCTTACCTTCCACTCAGTAACTGTTTGCTTTTTGTTAGATGTGATTGTTATTTCATCAGTTTTCTTACCAGCTACATCCAACTCCATCGTCTTTTTGCTTACCGAAACTGTTGTTTCGCCATCTGTAGTTTCTGTGAAAGCAGCATTTACCTGAATGGTTGTCAAGCATACACACACTGCCAGAAACATTGCGAAAAACTTTTTCAAGCTTCCCTTTTTGGTTTTCACCTGTAATTCTGTCATTACAAATCCTCCTTAAAATTTTTTTGTTTCTCAGACATCCTTCGTTTTCTGTCTTGTCTACTAACATACCACTTTTTTTTCGGTTTGTCAATTCCATAGGACAGATTAATATACCCGAAAGAGCAACTTTTTTCATGGATATTTCTGCCATATGCCTATTTTTTCTCCGAAAAGCCTTAAAATTCCAGATATTACAAATTATTTCCAAAAAATAGTTGACAACGATGAAAATATGCTCTATGATAATTTTCAAATATACTCAGTATTTTTCAAAATATTTTGTCCTTGGCTATTGGCCTATCTGTTTATAAGAGTCATAGTTTTAATCGTCCGTAGTAATATTTGTCAAGAGTATTTTATATTGGCTTATATTCTTAGTATATACAGTTCAGTTTTTATATGTTTTACTATCTAAAAGTCAGAATACTATTTTCCCATCATTTATAACCTCACTTTTGCCTGCCTTTTGTTTCCTTATATTTTTCCATAATTTAGCCCTTCAAAATTCTGTTCCATTCTCGCTTAAAAAATTTTGTATTCCCATCTCAGGCAGGATTTATTCCCATTTTTCTAAATCTTTACAAAAAGGAGGGCTTTTTATCAACCGGAACCCAAACAGGCAGGTTTACGACAGGGCTTTCAAACGCATCTTTTCCCTATCCGATACTGCCATTACCAACCTTATCAACGGGCTGTTCGGCAGGGACTTCCCGCCAGAATCCCACACTTCCCGCCCAAATGGCGATTTCATCCGCCTTGACCTGAAGGGCAGGTATTCCGATGTTTTCATAACCATTGCAGGGCAGCATACGTTCCATTTGGAAGCACAGACGTCTGCCGACAGACTGATTCCCCCCCGTGCCTTTGAATACGGTTTCCATTATGCCATGTCCACACAAACGGAAGCAGATTCCCTGCTGTTCCCGGAACCTATGGTAATCTACTTTACCCAGGCAAAAACTATGCCAGACGAAAGCCCCCTGCATATTTCCTTCAGCGGGCAGGGGAAGGGGTTCACCTACCGGATAAAGAACTTCCTTTATCTGGCGCACAGCCCAAAAGAGCTGAACCGGAAGAAACTGGCTGCACTTATCCCCTTCCAGGTACTCCGCTTCCGTGAACTCCTGAAAGCAAAAGCCCCTGCCAAAGGCAGCCAACGGAAAACAGCAACCCCCTGTATGGGCAGCAGCTGCAAACCAACTTTTTCCCCTGAGGAATTCTCACGGTTGCAGGATGAAATCCGCCATGATATAATTGGGACTATAGAAACCAGCCTCCAGATGGGATACCTTACCCCAGATGACGCCAAACAGCTTTACGAACTGGCCGGCTTTCTGGATGAACATTTACGCAGTGAACTTAGCATGAAACTGGAAGGAGCGAGCGAATATATGAAACCTTTACTCCCAGGGGCACTTGAACTCCCAAATGATAAGTACCGTTTCCGGATTGACGAACTGGAAAAAGAAAATGCAAGATATGCAGACGAAAATGCAAAATATGCAGATGAAATCACAAGATATGCAGACGAGATATTAAAATTACAGAAACGGGTTGCTGAACTTGAAGCGAAACATGGAAAAAATTGACACAGCTGCACAAAGGGGCTGCTATGCCTATGATTTTCCAATCACCTGCATAACAGCCCAAACCGCTTTTCCTGCTCACTATCCTTCAAATATTACTTGCTATACCTCGCTTTCCGGGAAGCTGCCGTCATAGCTTTAACCGGAACATTTCTGCATACCGTAGCACACGTCCATATTGTTTTTCATTTGCTTTCAGGGCTTTCAAAACCTCTGCTGCAAGCCTGTCCTCCTTCTGCTTACCGCCCAGACGTGCCATATCGCAGAAGCTGCGTTCCACATCATACATATGGTAACTGCCAAATTCCGTCTGCACCTCCTGCATCCCAACTTGGAATTTAGGGTTTGAAAAATAATGCCTTTTTACCGGGAAATTCATTTTCATTGCGCTGCGGTCTGCCCGTTCTGTCGCAACTGCCAGAAACGGCGGTTCTTCCTTAAGCATGCCTTGATAAAAACATGCGCTTTCCATGGCTATGACAGCCCTGGGGTTGCTTAAAGACGCCTCGATGCATTTATAGTCCGCAGGCTTCTTACGGCCGCACTGCAGCAGCCAATAATAGCCATAACATACTTTTTCCAAATATTTTTCTTCTGCCAGCACAGCAATCTGCCGGTTGGAAAAGCCTTCATCCAGCAATTCCCTTGTGCTGATATATCCTTTGCATTTCTTGTATAAATTTTCTAACCTGTGGTAAGTACTATTTCTCATAATCTCCTCCGCCTATTTCTCCTGCCATGAAGGCAATGTTTGATATTGTAATATTATAGCATTATTCATTACACATGTCAATTCAAAAAAATTGGCAGCTTTCCAGCCGCCAAATAACCTATCTTAATAATTAAAGCAGGATTTTCTTCCCAACTTCTGCCAGCAGGCACCGTTCCCCCAAAGCTTCTTTTATAGCTGCAATCGCAAGAAGGCCTGTGCAGTGCAGGGGGACAACGCTGTCAGCCCCAAATTCCCGGAGGGCTTGGATGGTCTTTTGGAGCTGCTGTGGGGAACATCCTTTTAAATGCATCCCCGCCACAATAGCATGGATATGCTCTCCCGGGAAAAAAGACTGTACATACTTCAGGCAATTGACAATGCCCGGATGGGCGCATCCTGCAAATACACACAACCCCTGTTCCTCCCGTATGGCAAGAAGCTGTTCATCTTCCATGTGGTCTGCCACTAAACCCAGCAAACCTGTTTTATGAATGTTTCCCAAATAGCTTTTTGTTAAATCACCATTACTTGTTTGGCTTGCATTCCCAGAACTGTTTCCCAGATGGCTTTCTGCTACTTCACCGCCGCTTATTTGGTTTCCCGCTTCCAGGCTATCTCTTGCAGCCTTTCCTGTTTCAGCATCTTCCCCGTCCCTTGTATGGGCTTCTTTCCAGAACCGGGCAGGCACGGATTCAAAGCCTGTCACAAACGGAACCCGTGACAGGAGGTAAACATCCTCTGCTATTGCCATACACCCTTCTTCTGTATATTTTATGTTCCCGCTCTGCTTCATCCATGCTTCTGCCTCTGGATGGATTCCGCCAAACAGCAATTCCCCTGTTTTGGGATGCCCAGAAAACTTTTTGTCAAATGCTTTCCGGTTTATATAAATAGGGATGCCCGGCGAACCATTCTGGGCGGCGTTTTGTTTCCTTGCCCAGTACTCCATGCCGCCGCAATGGTCATAATGGCCATGGCTCAAAATAATTCCGTCCAGCCGTTCCAAATCCAGCTTCATCTTGTCTGCATTCCGCAGAAAGACATCCGTCTGGCCTGTATCAAACAGATACCGTTTTCCGCCTGTTTCCAGCAGCATGGACAGCCCATGCTCCCCGAAAAGCCCCCGTTTATAGACTGTATTTTCTGTTAAAACTGTTACTTGCATGCCCTTCTGTCCCTGCCGCTCTTTCCTAATATTATAGCGCCATCCCCAGAGCGTATCTGGAAAACACAGCTTTCAGGCTTTCCCTGCCCTCTGCTGCTCCTTTGCCTGTATAATGGCTTCATTCAGGGAAAGCATTTTTGCATCCAGCATGGACACAATCCCGGCGCACTCCTGCAGGTCCCGGCTGATATATTCCGGGGCATTCCCTTCAAATTTATAGTAAATTTTATGTTCCAGGCTTGCCCAAAAATCCATGGCAATCGTCCTGATTTGGATTTCCACCTTGGTGTCTACCACGCCGTCTGTCAGGAAAATTGGGACAGTCACCAGCATATGGTAACTTTTATAGCCGCTGTCTTTGGGATTCTTAATGTAGTCTTTAATGGAAACTACAGTTAAATCATTCTGCCTGCCAATCATTTCCGCCAGCCGGTAAATGTCGGAAGTGAAGGAGCACACTACCCGGATCCCTGCAATGTCGTTGATATGCTTTACCATATTGTCAATTGTGCTCTCATATCCATGGCGCTTTAATTTCTTCACAATGCTTTCCGGGGACTTGATTCTGGATTTTACATATTCAATGGGGTTGTACTTATGTACATGCCGGAATTCATCATTTAAAATATCGACTTTGGTACCCACTTCCTTCAACGCCGAATTAAATAAGAAAATAACGGTTTCCCAACTGGTTACGCCCTCATTAAATTTTTCGGGTACTTGCATTTCCTCTTATTTTCCATCCTTTCTCAGTTTATGCCAGCCCTAAGGGAAAAACCCTGCTGCAAGGATTCTCCAAAAAATACGCATAAATGTCCGTGCCCTGCGTACAATGTGCCCAAGCCCTTCATGGGTAACAGTTCGGAAGCCGGTATAGGCCTAAACACATATTTGCTGTCAGGAGGCTGGTTTTTGTTCCAGAATTTTTTCAATAGTTACTAATTTTACGCAGATAACAAAAATGTCCGTTGCAATCTTTAGGTCTTCCAAGGTCGGGTAAGTCGGCGCAATACGGATGGTGGTGTCCTTAGGGTCTTTCCCATACGGGTATGGGGCGCCTGCCGGGGTCATGGTTACGCCAGCTTTCTTTGCCTTTGCCACAATGGCTTTCGCACAGCCTTCCATAGCTTCAAACGCGATAAAATACCCGCCTTTCGGCGCAATCCAGCTCCCTGCCTCCCTGCCTTGCAGTTCACGTTCAAAGGTGTCAATAATCATTTCAAACTTAGGGCGCAGGATATCCGCATGTTTGCGCATATGCTCGGTCATGCCGTAAATATCTTTGAAAAACCGCACATGGCGGAGCTGGTTCACCTTATCATGGCCGATGGTAGCCACCTGCATCTGCTTCTTGATTTCCACTAAGTTATTGGCGGAAGCAGCAATGGCCGCAACACCTGAGCCTGGGAAACTGATTTTAGATGTGGAACAGAATTTATACACCATATCCGGGTTCCCAGCACGTTTGCATTCTGCCAAAATCTCCACAAGGTTATCCTGGTCGATATCATAAAGGTGGTGCACCCCATAGGCATTGTCCCAGTAAATGCGGAAATCCTTTGCCGCAGGCTTAAGCCTTGCAAAACGGCGGACAGTTTCATCCGAATACGTAATGCCCTGGGGGTTAGAGTATTTCGGCACGCACCAGATTGCCTTGATGGAATCATCCTTGCTGACTAAATCCTCTACCATATCCATATCCGGCCCCGTAGGGAGCATGGGGATATTAATCATTTCAATCCCAAAATACTCCGTTATGGTAAAATGCCTGTCATACCCCGGCACAGGGCACAGGAATTTCACCTTATCCAGCCTGCACCACGGGGTATTGCCCATCACGCCATGGGTCATGGACCTTGAAACTGTATCATACATAATATTCAGGCTGGAATTTCCATAAATAATAATGTTGTCCGGGTGGCACTCAATCATGTCCCCTAACAGCACTTTTGCTTCCCAAATCCCATCCAGCACGCCGTAATTCCGGCAGTCCGTCCCGTCCTCACAGCTTAAGTCCGCGCCATTGCTAAGGGCATCCATCATTCCCATGGACAAATCTAGCTGCTCTGCAGAGGGCTTCCCCCTGGACATATCAAGTTTCAATCCGCTTTTCGCATATTTCCTGTAAGCAGCTTCTAATGCTGTCTTTTCCTTCAATAATTCTTCCCTGCTCATTTCCTGATATGGCTGCATGTTTCATTCCTCCTGAATTTCCTTTTTCGGGCTTTCTTCTCTTTTTTCAACCTTTCCTATTATGCACTATTCCGGCGGAGTTGTAAAGCATTTTCTTTCAGAAATTTACATCTGTCCGCTCCAGAAAGACTCCCGCTGGATTAGCCCTTGTGCAGCTATTACGTTTCCTTCAGGAATTTTAAATGGGCTTTTATCTGCTTCTCATAGCCATTTTCCGTTGGCTCATAAAATTTCACATCTGTAAGCCCGTCTGGGAGGTATTGCTGCCTGACATAATGGTTGGGATAATCGTGGGCATAAAGGTAGCCCTGCCCATGTCCCAGTTTTTTTGCCCCCCTGTAATGGGAATCCTGCAGATGCACAGGGACAGGGGCAGTCTTGGTCGTCCGGACTATTTCCATGGCGCGGCTGATTGCCAGGCAAGCGGCGTTGCTCTTGGGCGCGCTTGCCACATAGGCTGCTGCCTGTGAAAGGATAATCTGGGCTTCCGGCATCCCCACCCGCTCCACCGCCTGGGCGGCGCTGGCGGCAAGCACCAGTGCGTTAGGGTCTGCATTCCCCACGTCCTCCGAAGCGCAGATCATAATCCGCCTTGCAATAAACTTAATATCCTCCCCGGCATACAGCATTTTTGCAAGGTAATAGACGGCTGCGTCCGGGTCGGATCCCCTCATGCTCTTGATAAACGCCGAAACCGTATCGTAATGGTTATCCCCTGTTTTATCATACTGCACCACCCTTTTCTGGATACACTCCGAAGCCACTTCAAGGGTAATATGGATCTTCCCATCGTCGCTTCTGGGCGTCGTCAGGATCCCCAGCTCTATGGCTGTCAGTGCAGCCCTTGCATCCCCGTTTGCCACATCGGCCAAAAATTCCATGGCATCCTCTGCAACCACGGCATGGAAGCTGCCCATCCCTTTTTCCTGGTCGGTAACCGCCCGTTTCAGGATGGTTTTGATATCTTCCTTTTCCAAAGGCTTTAATTCAAAAATAACAGAACGGGACAGCAGCGCCCCGTTTACTTCAAAATATGGGTTTTCCGTTGTGGCGCCAACCAAAATCACTGTGCCGTCCTCTACAAAGGGCAGCAGGTAATCCTGCTGGGATTTATTAAAACGGTGGATCTCATCAATAAACAGTATGGTCTTTTTCCCATACATCCCCCGGCTGTCTTTTGCCTGACGGACGACTTCTTCCATGTCCTTCTTTCCGGCGGACGTGGCGTTGATTTGGGTAAATTCTGCGCTGGTAGTATTGGCAATGACTTTTGCCAGAGTGGTTTTGCCTGTGCCCGGCGGGCCGTAGAAAATGACAGAGCTGAGCTTGTCGGCTTGGATGGCGCGGTACAGCAGCTTATCCTTCCCTATGATATGCTGCTGGCCTGCGACCTCCTCTAAAACAGAGGGGCGCAGGCGGCTGGCTAAGGGAGCTTCTTTTTCCTGGTTCTGTTCCCTCATATAATCAAATAAATCCATGGGGACTGGTCCTCCTTTACACTGGTTGGATAGATTCCTTTCCATTTCATATAAGGTTTCTTTGTTTTTTCCCTACACATTCTTTCCAACCAATCATACCATACGCCGCCCCATCCGTCACCTGTTTTTTAAGATGTTTCATCAAAGAGGATTTCCCGGTAACGTTTCCTGATGCCGGCAAGGTAACGCCGTGAAACAGGAACCCTTTGGCCGTGGACAATCAGCTCATTCCCATTCATCCTGTCCACCTGGTACATATTGACAATAAAGCTCTGGTGGCATCTGGAAAACACGTCCCCGCAAATCTGCCCTGCCATTTCGCTTAATTTCCCGGTGCACTCCTGAATCCGCCCATCCCGGCAGTGGATAAAGATAGTGTGCTCCCTGCTGCTGACATACAGGATTTTCCCATAGGGGATCGCCCCGGCCTGCCCGCGCCAGCGGAACCACAGGGAATTCTCCTTTTCTTTCTCCATATGGCGGGAAAGCCGTTCCAGCAAACAGTCCAGGTCCTCTTGCTTCACGGGCTTAATCAGGTACTGCACTGCATACAGGTCATATGCTTCACGGTAAAAGGCGTCGCTTGTGGAAATGAAGCAGATAGCCGCGTCCTCCACTTCTTCCCTAAGCTGCCCTGCCAGCTCAATGCCGCTTACAGTGTCCATGTAAATGTCAATCAGGTACAGGCCATAACGTTTCCCCCGTCCCTTCACGTCCTCTAAAAGCTGTTTTGCGCCAGAATAAAGCACTGCATCATGGTTTCCATTCAGCAGTGCTTTCAGCCGTAAGGCGTCCTGACGGCAGTCGTCACAGATTGCAATTTTCATAAGTCCTTTAACCTCGCTCGTTTTCTTCTATGTACTGTGCCCCTGCTATATCTTCCTCCCAGCTCCTATGCCATAGCCGTTTTGGCATGGTAAGCCGTACACGCGCCGATGTGAACATAGCTGTTATTATTATACTATAACCCGCCGGGTGGGAACTATGTATTTTTGTTGGAAATAAGGTTAATTTTGGCAGGCAGCTGCTCACTCAAACAAAAGCTGGTCTACTGTGACAAACTCATACCCCTGTTTCTGCAATGTGTCAATAATTTCCATTGCCGCGGTGACAGAGGTTTCATAGCCGTCATGCATCAGGATTATATCATCTTCCTCCACATTTTTTACAACTTTCTCCACAATTTTTGCATGGTCCTGGCTGGACCAGTCCAGAGTGTCCACGTCCCAGAGCACCTCCACCATATTTACTTCCCCGTCCAGCTTCTCATGCCAGTCCCCAAAAGGCGGGCGCAGGTAAGAGGGGTATACCCCGGTAATTCCGTAAATCAGTTCATTGGTGCGGCTGACCTGGCTGCAGGCCTGCTCCATAGGCAGCTTGCTGAGCTGTTCATGCTTATAGGAATGGTTCCCGATTAAGTGGCCGTCTGCCTGGATTTGCTTTACAATTTCGGGGTATTTCTCCACCTCCTGCCCCAATAGGAAAAAAGTCGCCTTCACATTCCGTTCCTTAAGCGCTGCAAGCATTTCTGGGGTATATTGAGGGTTCGGCCCATCGTCAAAGGTAAGGGCTATCCTTTTCTTCTCTGCAGATGCGGCGTCTTTGGGGGCTGCGCTGGACGCCTGCCGTATTTTTTCCACATACCCGGCCGCTGCCAGGAACCCTTGTTTCACCTCCGCCCCTCTCCCTGTCCCGGTGATGGTAAGGGCCAGCAGCAGGCAGATGCAGCAGACGTCGAAGATCAGGCATTTTTTCCAGATTTTCTTTCCTTTCATCCACTGAATGCTCCATAGGTGTTTCCCTAAAATATATGAGGGAGGGATGTCCTTTATTCAGCGCTTTCTAAACAGTGCTGTATAAACTGGTGCAAATTGCTGTCTTCTACATTCTTTAGGTTATTGGCAAATGTTTGCAGCTCCACTCCCTCCCGATGGGAGTATTTTGTGTCGGTCGGAAATATCTTTATGTACTCTTTCTTCCTGTCTGCTCCCTTTTTCTCAAACTTTATGCCTGCCTTTACCAAAACCGATTCTAAATCCGGTGAATTGAAAATAGGAATAATATAATCATACGCCCAATGGCCTTGGAACATTTCTTTTGTAATATATCTCCTCTTTTGTTCTTCTGCGCAATCGTCCGTGTCCATGATGATGAAGATTTTAAAATATGGAGCCAGTTTTTTCTTTGTCTTCTCCCCAACAACCTCAACATCGTCGAAAAATTTGATAAATTGCCTGAACGAAGAAAACCGTTTATCCTTCAGCAAATGTCCTAGCCCATTAATCTGGATGGATTTCTCCCCCTTTTTCTCGCTTATCACTTCCATTTTCAGCCGCAGATTAGACTTGATGTAATCACAGATTTGTTTTTCTGATTTCCCATGGACAATCACAACAGATTTCAGGTAACATGGTTTCCGCTTTTGCATACAGTTACCTCCCCTAATCGAAAATGTCCCATAATTCATCAAAATCTATATCCCGGACCATTGGAATGCCCCCATACATCCCTTTCAGGTACCGGTTCCGATAATTCAGGTTCGGATGTGCCCTACCCTCATATGCTACAATTGGTTCCAAATATTTATTGGCATCCTTGTCTACATAGAAAGTATAAATGCAAGAAGGGTCTATTTCTGTTTCCAACAGCATGGTATTATGCGTTGTTATGATTAATTGCCCGCGGATGGAATCCAGCACATTGCTTAAGATACTATTGACTAACAAATCATGTATCCCTGTATCCAGCTCGTCGATTACAACTGCCTTCCCTTTCACTCCCATCAATAAAAATGGCAGAATATCCAACAGATGCAACGTCCCTGTAGACTCAGATTCTGCTGCAATGTCCACGACTTTCCCATAGATCAATTTCCGGAACACCAATTCGTACTCAATTCTATGTTCCCTATATTCTTTTCTGTAATATGCCCCTTTGATATCGGAATAGGCCTGTGAAAAGAACTCATTCAGCAGCTCCTGTGCCTGATCCAATTCTGCCTCTTCGGAAACATCAATTTCCCCCTCAATCAGCTCGCCTAGTATTTTATGTGGGACGCCAATCCTGCCCCGCTCTCCTTTATTTCCTGTTTTCACCCTTAATGACATACCCCGGAAACGGTTAATTACATCAAACAAGCTGCCTGACACTTTTTCTTCCACATATCCATCCGCTTTCTCCTCTTTTTCTGAAAGCAAAATAGAGAGGAAACTATGTTTTCCCCTGTATTTTACCAATAGCTCTTTCAATTCTTTTGCATATTCACTGTCCAAAAAAAGCTTATCGTTTATCTTGATATTTTCTAATGTGATATCATATAAATTGGTTTTGTTTTTATTCAAGGCATAGTCCAGCCTCTCATGCACTAATTTGGTATCATCATATTCCAGAATGTAATTCCCATGCTTCCTACCAATGATAAATCCAAATTCAAGCAACATATTCCCCTTAGAATTTATGGTTTTGCAATTCTTGATGATGGTTTCGGTATCGCGTAGGTTCTGGGAAATCATTTTCACGACAAATTCTTTGGGAATCCCGTCCATCGTTTCTTCCATAAATTGCTGTATTACTTTCCTAAGCGACATTGTTTGCAGGGATTCGCTTAAAGTAAGAAAAGATGCTGCAAAGTTGGACTTCCCCACACCATTTTCTCCATATATGATGATAAGGGGCTTTGGCTGGTTTTTGGTTCCTTTCAAATCAACTTCCAAATCAACCAGTGATTTGTAATTCTTCAGCTTTACTTTCGTAAACATATCTTTTCTCCTTATTATTTTCCTTATATATGTTATATTTTATAACATATATAAGGAAAATATTCAATACTTTTCAAGATTTATTTCTTTAAATACATTCGTTCTGTGAATATTATAATGCAAATCATACGCCTACCATATTCCCTTCCCATCGCTGCCTAACCTATCGCACCATAGCATTCCCTAAGTGGGTATATACCTGCCTCGTTTCCTCCCCATCACTGCCCCCAAGCAGGTACCATCTGCCATCCGAACATTCCACCATCAAAAAGGGCGGTTCCTTGGGATTTAGGCAGACCTTGAAATCCCGCCGGTCCGTTTCGCAGTAATAGTTTCCTTTTAACACATGCTCCATGGAAGTCCCGCTTTTTCTCCTGATGTCCGGCAGTTCTTCCAGAAGGGCTGCCTGCTTAATCTCCTCCTGCGGAATTTGGTATTCCTTTTTCCAGTGTTCTGCCGTCAGCGTCCCCGTTTTATAGGAAAGGGAAACAGGGGTGAAATCCTCCAAAACACTTTCCCCACATACCAAAGCAATGGTAAGGAATAGCACAAGCAGCGCAAGGATTACCGTATATTTCATGGCAGGCTTTGCCATATTTGAGGTGACGCCCAGGCCAGCCCGGGCTTCTACAAAGGAACGGCTGTCATTTTTATTATAGTAAACCATTCCCCAAATCCAATATTTATCACCATCTTCCTCAGCCAGCGGCTCCCCGTCCAGATACTTCTGGCTGCCCTTCCCGATCTGCCTCCAGCAATAAAACATCAGGGCTATGCTTATGGAACCAAACAGAAAGCTAAGGATAAAAACCAGCCACAGGAACATATTAGGCGGGAAGTGGAACGCCAGCAGCATCCCCCAGTTAAAGGCTCCTGTCAGCCAAGCCATAATTGTGCAGAACCTGCCCAAATGGTACCTCCGGATTCCTGCAAGCTGCATATTCACCTGGCTGTTATAAGTAAACACATTGACCCTCTGCTTATCGTAAAACCTTACGTATGCCAGAAAGCACCAGGCGGCACACGCCGTAGCCAGCAGCGTGGATTCCACAGCCAACAGCCCCGGCAGCCATGGGCGGTACCAAATGCGGTAGAACAGCAGCTCGGCAATTGGCGCAAGCATTGCAAAGGCACAGCCTGCATAAATGGCTTTCCTGGGCGATTTCTGTTTTGGCGCACCTGCTGCCGTCACGTCAACCAAGATTTCCTCCCGGCTTTCCGGTTTCCCCTCTTTGGGCAGGGAAGCAAGGTATTCCTGTTTCTGCCCCCGCATCCTTTGATTTGCCCTGCGGAATGGAAGGAGCAGGAACACGAAGGCAAAAAACGCCCACGCCACCATCCCAGTAACCAGCAAAGATTCATGTTTTGGCAGCAATGTCAGGAAAAATACCAGCAAGCAGATCAGGGCGTAAAGCTTCAGTTCCCGTTTATAACGCTTTTTGATTTCCTGTACCTGCGTCTGCTCCCTAGCCCCTTCCCACAAAGCCACCCCAAACTGCGTCCCACGCTTTTCCCCTGCCAAAAACCAAAATGCCCCAAAACAAATAGGCAAGATCGGCAGCATGAAGACTGCCATAATAATTCTCAGAGCCATAATTTCCTCCTTTCTGGAATTCCCGTGGATGTTCATGCCTGATGCCCTCCGTAGGCTTTCCTACACATCTGCAAAAATTCTTCTTGGGAAATCCCTGCAATTTTCGCTTCCGCGGCCAACAGCTCCAGTTCCTTCCCTACCTTCCGTTCCACTGCTTTTTTCTTCCCACTAGCACATTGGACAATTGCCCCGTTGCGCCTGTCCGTGATAATGTACCCTTCCTGCTTCAAAAGCTGGTATGCCTTATTTACCGTCATTGTATTAATGCCAGCCTCGCTGGCAAGGGCGCGTATGGTGGGAAGCCTATCCCCGTCTGTGAAAGCGCCATCTGCCACTGCCTGTACGATTTGGTCCCGGATTTGCTGGTAGATGGGAGTGGCGCTGGCAAAATCCAGTTTCATTACCATAAGCGGTATTCCTTTCCTTGTATGCTTTGCCTTATTTATATTATATATAATACTACAAATAAGGCAAAAATGCAAGGTATGTTTCCATACCTTGCAGATAAGCCATTACCTCATGGCGCCATATTTACATTTTACATTTAGCAGCCAGGCTGCCATTTTCCACATCAATCAGGATTGTGCTGCCAGCCCCCACGCCGTCAGAAAGGATAAGCTTTGCGGCAAGTGTTTCCACTGTTTTCTGGAGGTATCGTTTCAGGGGCCTTGCGCCATATACTGGGTCGTAGCCATGGGCTACGGCAAATTCCTGCGCGGCCTGCGTCAGTTCCACGGACACTTCCCGGTCTGCCAAGCGTTTGTTCAAGTCTGCCAGCAGGAGGTGGATGATGGAGCCGATATCAGTTTTGCTTAAGGGCTTAAAGAGGATTACCTCATCCAGGCGGTTTAGGAATTCTGGGCGGAAATTATTTTGCAGTTCCGCCATAACGGCTGCTTCACATTCCGGCTTGATGCTGCCATCCTCCCCTATGCCTTCCAACAGATAGGAGGAGCCTAAGTTGGAGGTCATGATTAAGATCGTATTTTTAAAATCCACCGTGCGCCCTTGGGAGTCGGTTATGCGCCCGTCATCCAAGACTTGGAGCAGCACGTTAAATACATCTGGATGGGCTTTTTCCACCTCGTCAAACAGCACCACGGAATAAGGCTTGCGCCGCACAGCTTCGGTAAGCTGTCCCCCTTCCTCGTAGCCTACATATCCGGGAGGCGCCCCAATCAGGCGGGATACGGAATATTTTTCCATATATTCGCTCATGTCTAGCCTTACCATGTTGTTTTCATCATCGAACAGGCTGGCTGCCAACGCTTTCGCCAGTTCTGTCTTGCCCACCCCGGTGGGGCCTAAGAACAGGAAGGAACCAATGGGCTTGGTAGGGTCTTTAATCCCTGCCTTGGAGCGGATAATTGCTTCTGTCACCTTCGTAACGCCTTCCTCTTGGCCGATGACACGCTTGTGGAGTTCCTCATCCAAATGCAGCGTCTTGTTCCGTTCGCTTTCCGTCAGCTTTGCCACTGGGATTCCCGTCCAGCGGGAAATGATTTTGGCGATTTCCTCCTCGCTTACATTTTCATGCACAAGGCTTAAATCTTTCTTTTTCACCTGTTCTTCTTCCAGTTCTAATTGACGCTGCAGCTCTGGCTTCTTCCCATATTGGAGCTCTGCCGCTTTTTCCAAATCATACTTTTGCTGGGCCATGGCGATTTCTTTGTTCAGGGCTTCCAGCTCTTCCCGCAGCTTCTGCACCCGCTCTACGGAACTTTTTTCATTGTCCCACTGGGCTTTCCGGGACTGGAACTCATTTTTCAGGTCGGCAAGTTCCTTTTGCAAGGCTCCAAGGCGGTCCTTGCTTAAGCGATCCTCTTCCTTTTTCAATGCGGCTTCCTCAATTTCCATCTGCATGACCTTGCGCTGGAGTTCGTCTAGTTCCGTAGGCATGGAATCCAGCTCTGTCTTAATCAGCGCACAGGCCTCGTCCACTAAGTCAATGGCCTTATCCGGCAGGAACCGGTCGCTGATGTAACGGTTGGATAAGGTAGCCGCTGACACTAGGGCAGAATCTGTAATTTTCACCCCATGGAACACTTCATAGCGGTCTTTTAAGCCCCTTAAAATAGAAATGGTGTCCTCTACGGTGGGTTCTGCCACCAGCACAGGCTGGAACCTCCGCTCCAGCGCGGCGTCCTTTTCAATATATTCCCGGTATTCATCTAAGGTGGTTGCGCCAATGCAGTGCAGCTCCCCTCTTGCCAGCATGGGCTTCAGGAGCTGCCCAGCATCCATGGCGCCATCGGTCTTCCCTGCGCCCACAATGGTATGGAGCTCGTCAATGAACAGGATAATCTGGCCATCGCTGCTTTTGATTTCATCCAGCACTGCCTTCAGCCGCTCCTCAAATTCCCCCCGGTACTTTGCCCCGGCCACCAGCGCGCCCATATCCAGCGCAAAGAGCCGCTTGTCTTTCAGGCCTTCCGGCACGTCCCCACGGACAATCCGCTGGGCAAGCCCTTCCACCACCGCCGTTTTCCCCACACCCGGCTCCCCAATCAGGACGGGGTTATTCTTGGTTTTCCGGGAAAGGATGCGGACAACGTTGCGGATTTCATTGTCCCGGCCAATTACAGGGTCAATTTTTTGCTCCCTTGCCCGCTCCACCATGTCATAGCCATATTTTGCCAGAGTATCATAGGTGGCTTCTGGATTGTCGGAAACTACCTTCTGGTTGCCCCGTACAGTAGCAAGGGCCTGCAGGAACCGCTCCCTTGTAATGCCATATTCCTTGAACATTTCCTTCATGGCCTGATTGGGGTATTTTAAAAGCGTCAGGAACAGGTGCTCCACGGACACATACTCATCCCCCATTTTCTTGGCCTCATCTTCGGCGCTGACTAAGACTTTGTTCAGGCTCTGCCCCATATAGATCTGGCCGCCGGAAACCTTTACCCGCTTAGCAAGATGGTTTTGGGCATTCCCGGTAAAATGCTCTAGGTTGATTTCCATTTTTTCAATTAATTTAGGGATTAAGCCGTCTTCCTGCAGGAGCAGCGATACCAGCAGGTGTTCCTGCTCAATCTCCTGGTTTCCATATTCGTATGCCAGCTTCTCGCAGCCGTTAACTGCTTCAATAGATTTCTGTGTAAATTTCTGGATATTCATAAGGGTTCCTCCTTCCCTTGGATTGCTGCCAAACCATAGTATTGGTAAATAGCCAAAACTCCATGCAGGCCCTTTGCTATTTCCTTTTCTGTTCTATGTCTGCTATAACAATACCACGCTTTGTTAGCCACGTCAAGGGTTGAGTGCTAATATTTTTGTTGTTTTTTGCAAACCCTTTTAAATCAATGGTTTGCAGCCCTTATTTCTTTTGAAGTTGTGGTCTCATTTTCAATCCTTGCCAGCTCTCCGATATGGTTATACGCTTCCATTATTATATCTTCATATCTAAAAATGTATATTCAATTTTTCCATAACCCTTTCTTTGAAACTGCTTACCAATCATAAAACCGCTCATAGACCAACCAGGAAAAGTATTACCGTAGTCATAAAGCACAAAACCAGCCATGGTTTCATCGTGGTAAATTCCCAAAATATAAAGTTCATCCTCATAACTGGTTGCTTTTATTCTTCAATACAATCACAGCGATATTTAACCGCCGGAGTAATAACCAAAGGGGTAATACGGAATTTATGGCTTTTTCTGTTCATAAAAAAGCACAGGGCAGCAGCCATCCATATCTGGCAGGCTGAAGCTATGGCATCAGCCGTTCCTGTAACGGAATCCGCCCTTAGCACGTCATTTGGGGCTGGGACAGCAAACCATTAAAACTCATCTTATAATCTTTCAGCACTGGCTTTACCCCTTTATTATTTCATGTTCCAATATCCCTTGAACTGCGCCGTGACCCATCCGCTCCCAATTTTTTCTCCATAATTTCATAAACCAGCTTTACATTGTGTTCCAATTCATATATCCCATGCCCCACCGTTTTATAACCCCGATGCCCGTATAGGCACACTGCTGGCAGCGAAGCGTCTAAGATAACCGTATCATGCATTTTTGCAATTTCTGTTTCCAAGCAATCACACCGTGATGCACCAATACCCCCATATTCCCAGACGCTATTCCTTCTAAAATATGTTCTTTGCTATGGTGTTTGCAAAAAAACACACTACTTCTTTCGGATAATATTGGGGATATATTGTTTTAATCGCTGTATGCAAAACATTGTAAATCCCATCCAACATGCCCGAAGCTGCTGATACATATCTCATGTTTTTCCTCCTGTAAACCATTTCACATTCTAGTTTTATGTCCCAATTATACACAAAGCCATTGTCTATTTCAGTTCCTCCGGCTCCTTTTGTTTCAGCTTATGCGGCACCCAAATTTTACATATCAGCACACGCTATTTTCTAATCCTCATTGGAAATAAGTGGCATTCCATCTGATAGCATATTGTTTTCAGCCGTAGGCATATTGTTAGTATCCTGCTTTGAATTACCGTCCAACATTCTCGTTGGCTTAGAGATTTCCATGCTCATGGCACTAAGCCATGCCTGGGAGTTTGAGGCTTCTATGCCAAAAAGATCAGAAATATTTCCTCCCACATAATTATATAACTTCTCGGAATCTTCAGCCCTTATTTTATATGACTTTCAGACCCTCTCTCAAAAAAATCACCCACTTTTTTCCACTAAGCACTTGACAAATCGTTCAAAATTTGCGTTACTGCCTATTGATCTTCTTTTATTTCTTTCGACTGGAGGCGATTTCTTTGTTACCTTTCAATCCTGGCGGACATGCCGCCTATCAGGATACTTTTGTATCCAATTTCCTTAAATTTTATCCTGATCCCTTTGTACTTCCTAAAAGCACTTGGGATTATATCGTACAGTTTTGGTTTCTTGATCTTTCCCAGACCGATTCCATAATGCAGGAATGCTATTCTGTTTTTGGGCCTGTTCCACGGCTCCCTTCCTGTATGCTGCGTTCCTTTCTGCTTGCTTTGGAATTGAAGGTAACTTCCATCACTCTCTGGTGCCGTATGCTCAGAGAAACTCCTCTTTATGCCCTCCTCAGTGGTTTTTCTTCCGGCGATACCCCTGGGGTAGGCACTTTTTATGACTTCTTTTCCCGTATTTGGCAAAATGACTCCAATAACCTCTCTCCAAAAGACCGTTTTCCCAAGATTAAGCCGCCTAAGGGTAAAAAGAAAGGCGATAAGACTCCCTGCGATTCTTCCAGCATCGCTTCTAAGCTTCTTCCTTTGTTGGAACGCTGCCATTTAAAACCGAAAAATCCGTTCTCTCTCATTTTCCGTCTTTATAAACAGCAGTTCCTAGATCTTTCCATTCATAAGGGCTTGATCTCCCCTGACCATCTGGCTCTTGCCGGGGATGGAACTCCTGTCCGCACCGCTGCACAGCAGCGCAAAAAGCGGATCTGCGATTGCAGGGAGCGTGGCTGTTATTCCTGTAACTGTAAACGCCGCTATTCCCAGCCAGACTGTAACTGGGGGTGGGACTCCCACCGGGACTGCTATTTCTTTGGCTACCACCTCTACATGTATGTGGCTTCCGATTCGCACAGTGACCTTCCCGTTTTTCCTATTTTAGAGCGCGCTTCCCGCCATGACATGCTTTCTTTTCTCCATTCCTTTTTCACCATGAAAGCATATCTTCCGCAGCTGCGCATCGAAAAACTTCTTCTGGATTCTGCCCACGATGCTTATGCTGTCTATGAATACTGCAAACGGAAAAATATCTCGCCTTTTATCGACTTGAATCCCGGACATACTGGGCATTTCACTTACAAGGACGATTTCACCATTGATGACGATGGCGTCCCAGTCTGTAAGCTGGGCTTACGTATGCATAAAGATGGATACGAGGCTGCCAGATACCGAGCAAAATACCGGTGCCCGAAATCAAACCGGAAATGTGGCTGCTTCTGTGAACAGCCCTGTTCACCAGCTAAATACGGCAGGACTGTGCACATTTTTACAGATGATAATCCAAGGTTATTTAACATACCGCCAAGGGATTCTAAAGCATGGAAAAAGGAATATGACAGAAGGACCTGCGTGGAACGCTCCAACAAGCGTGAGAAAGAGGACTATAAATTGGAAGGCGGCAGGCACCGCTCTACGAAGATGTGGTACTGCCGCCTCTACGGCATCATGATGCTCCAACACCTTGATGCATGGGAAATGCCATCAACTGAGGCATTTCAACAATCATTATTAGGATTCGCCGCCTAATAATGATATATTAAGCCATTCCAAAAGATTTTTCAAGGCATAGTACCCGCTATGTCCAATGTTTATGTCCATTTTTCGCAAATTTCTTTTTCTGCACGATATTCAGTTGTCAATTTTCTGTTGGTACCTCATTTATTGAGATTCCGAGAAGTTATAAGATTTCACTACCCGCATCCCGTTCACGTTTTCCTGCACTTTCGCATTTAATTCATCATATTCATGGAAAACTTTTCTTAAAGTCGGGTTTGCCTTGGATGAAATCAGGGCAAGCACGGCTGCCAGGCAGATAATCACGATCAAAAAGATCAGCGCAAAGCGTGGATGGATCAGGAAGGTCATCACCATGGCGCTGACCAGCATGATCGGAGCCCTGACGCAGATACGGATTGACATCTGGAATGCCTGCTGTACATTCATCACGTCTGTGGTCATCCTGGTCACAAGCCCTGCCGTAGAAAACTTGTCTATATTGGAGAAGGAAAATGTCTGTATCTTTTCATACATGGCCTGTCTCAGATTCATGGCAAAACCAGAACTGGCACTGGATGCCGTCCTGCCGGATTCTACCCCGAACCATAGAGCCAGCATGGCCGCCCCGATCATGGCAAGGCCAATCATCACCACCCTTCCAATGCTCTGGTCCGCCAGGCCGTAATCAATGATGGCGGCCATCATAATGGGGATAACGACCTCCATGATGACCTCCAGGACAACGAATACCGGCGTGAGGATGGCATCTTTTTTGTAATCTCCGATCTGTTCCAAAAGTGTCTTAAACATAAATGCCTCCTGTTTCTTCCAATCATCTTTCAAACATCATTCCTGTTTCCAGAAAGGGGAACCCATCCCTTTACTGGCGTCTTCGATCATGGAGACGCATTTCTCAATACCGAATATGCCGCTGTCCAGACATAAATGGTAGTTTAAGGAATCCCCCCATTTCTGGTCTGTGTAGTATTGGTAATGGTCTGCCCGCAGTTTATCCCTCCTGCGGATCATATCATCCGCTTTTTCGTCCGAAAACTGCCCCCTCTCCATACAGCGCTTCTTTTTAAACGCCATATCTGCATGGATGAAGACATTCAGCACATCGTTCCTGTCCCGCAGGACATAATCCGCGCACCTGCCCACTATGACACAGGGTCCTTTCCCCGCAAGTTCCTTAATGATCTTTACCTGTGCGAAATAAATCTGATCCTGCAGGGGCTGATACTCCTCATAGCGCCCTCTTCCCCCATATGACGCGTAACGGGCGATATTAAAAAGCAGGCTGTTGTTCATATGCTCCCCTTTTTCCTCAATAAATTCCTTGTGGAATCCGCTTTCCTTTGCCGCCATTTCAATGATCTCCTTGTCATAGAACGGCACATCCAGCCTATTGGCCAGTTCGCTCCCAATGCTGTGCCCGCCGCTTCCGCACTGCCTGCTGATTGTAATAATTTTTTCCTGCATAGATGACTGCCTCCTTAAATCTTTTTCCAATATAATTTCAACATGATCAGAGTTGTGATAAACGCAAGCGCATCTGCCAGCGGGCCTGCCCACAATGCCCCTTCTACCCCTAATACCAGCGGCAGCAATAAGGTCGCCGGGAGCAGATAAACAATCTGGCGGGACAGGGACAGGACGGTTGCCTGTGTCGGTTTTCCGATTGCCTGAAAGAAAATGCCTGTCGCCATCTGCAGTCCGTTGATCGGGCATGCCAGAAGGAAGATCCGGAAGCATTTCACCGCAAACTCATTGTACAGTTCCGACTCGGAACCAAACAGCCGGACTATGCTCATAGGCGCGAACTGGAATACCAGAAATGCCAGGACCAAAACGATGGTAGATACGGTCAGGATAATGCGGTATGCCTGCTTTACCCTGTCCTTCTGCCCACTTCCGTAATTGTAGCCAAAGATGGGCTGCGCCCCGGTCTCCAGTCCGAGCAGGACGGCAGAAACAATTTGATTTACTTTCATAGTAATGCCAATCGTCGTCAGCGGGATTTCTGCGCCATATTTCGATTCTGCACCATAGGACACCAGTATGTTATTTGTAACTGCCATGACCAGGACGATGGCAATCTGCGTGATAAAACTGGATATGCCCAGGCTGCTGACCTTCGCCATAACCTTTCCGGAAATACGGAAACATTCCTTATCCAGTTTGATGCTCTTGAATTTCCAGATATAAGCGAGATACAGGAAAGCATTCAGTATCTGTCCAGCAATCGTTGCCCAGGCTGCTCCTTTCACGCCCCAACGGAACACAAAGATGAAGATCGGGTCAAGAATGATATTGGTGATACATCCCAAAAGAAGTCCTGCCATGCTGTATTTGGGGCTGCCGTCCGCACGGATCATGCCCGCCATTCCGGAATCAATGGAAGAAAATAGGATCCCATAGGAAATGATCCGTCCGTAATCCATGGCATAAGGCAGGATGTCTTCCGTCGCGCCGAACAGGATGCACAGAGGCTCAAGAAACAGCTGGAACAGAATACAGAGGATCACCCCTACGATCACCATAACCGATATGGAGCAGCCCACGCCCCTGGCCGCTGATTTTTCATCTCCCTCGCCAAGCTTCAGGCTCAGGTATGCCGCGGCGCCGTCACCAATCAGCAGGCTTAAAGCGATCGCAATCACCGTCATGGGCATTACCACATTGGTGGCGCCATTGCCAAGATACCCTATCCCCTGACCGATAAAAATCTGGTCAACAATGTTGTACAAGGCGTTGACTACCATGGAAATGATGCTTGGAACCGCAAACATAAGGACCAGCTTTCCAATCCGTTCCGTACCAAGCGGATTTGTTTTTGTTACCGTTGTATCCAATCTTCTTACCTCCTTTAAATCAATACGGGAAATTTTATAAACCGGGGCAGTCCTGCCGCCCTGCCCCGATGTATATTTGAGTATTCCGTTTAATAATCCATATCTGCCCCGCCCGCTGCAGGTACTGGTGATTTTTTCTCCTTGATGTCCGCTACAGCTGCCTCTGTCGTAAGTAGGGCTGCAGAAATGCTGACTGCATTCTCCAACGCGCTCTTTGTTACCTTTACCGGATCGATGATACCCGCTTCCAGCATATCTATGTATTCCTCTTTCACAGCGTCAAATCCGGTTCCTGCCTCTTTTTCCCGTACTTTATTCACAATGACGGCACCTTCCAGACCTGCGTTTTCCGCAATCGCGCGAAGAGGTGCTTCCAGCGCCCGCCTGACAATTTCTGCGCCTGTTCTTTCATCACCTTCCAGTGCTTTCGCTGTCTCATCCACTTTTTTCTGTGCGTGGATATAGGCTGTTCCGCCGCCTGCCACGATTCCTTCCGCGATTGCCGCCCTTGTGGCATTGAGCGCATCCTCCATGCGGTATTTCGCTTCCTTCATCTCTGTCTCCGTGGCTGCCCCGATGCGGATCACGGCTACACCGCCTGCCATTTTTGCCACACGCTCCAGCAGTTTGTTTTTATCATAATCAGAGGCTGTTTCTGCTGCCTGGCTGCGGATCGTCCGCACCCTTTCCTCAATTTCCCTTCTGTTCCCGCCGCCGTCCACGATCACGGTGGTGTCCTTTGTCACCTTGACAGATTTTGCCTTGCCAAGCATATCCATCCGCACATCCTTAAGCTGCATTCCCAGTTCCTCGATCACCGGTTCGCCTCCGGTCAGGACCGCGATATCCTTCAGCATTTTTTTTCTGCTGTCCCCATATCCAGGTGCTTTTACCGCCGCGACTTTTAAGGTTCCGCGCAGTTTATTTACGATCAGGGTTGTAAGCGCCTCCCCTTCCACATCTTCTGCAATAATCAGAAGGTTGCTCCCCGACTGTGCTGTCTGTTCCAAAACCGGGAGAAGGTCCTGGATATTGGAGATCTTCTTATCCGTGATCAGAATATAGGGATTTTCCATATTCACGGTCATCTTTTCCTTATCGTCACACATATAGGAAGATACATATCCTTTGTCAAACTGCATTCCCTCTACCACGTCAATCTCCGTTTTCATGGTCTTGGATTCTTCAATGGTAATGATGCCATTCTCACTGACTTTCTCAATAGCATCAGCAATCATCTCGCCTACATCTTCATTCCCTGCAGAAATGGCCGCCACTTTCGCGATCTGCGCTTTTCCGGAAACCGGCCTGCTCATGTCTTCAATAGCATGGACTGCCTCCTCTTTTGCTTTCTTCATCCCTTTCCGGAGAATAATGGGATTTGCCCCTGCGGCAATATTTTTCAGTCCCTCCTGAACAAGAGCCTGGGTCAGCACAGTAGCTGTGGTAGTGCCGTCCCCGGCAGTATCATTGGTCTTGGTGGCAACCTCCCTTACCAACTGCGCCCCCATGTTTTCATAGTGGCCTTCCAGCTCAATCTCTTTTGCGATCGTCACACCGTCATTAGTAATCAACGGAGCGCCGTAGGATTTATCCAGCACTACATTTCTCCCTTTAGGTCCAAGGGTGATCTTTACCGTATCTGCCAGCTTATTCACACCTGTCTCCATTTTCTTTCTTGCCTCAATGTTAAAACTGATCCCTTTTGCCATGATTCAATTCCTTCTTTCTTTTAAAATTTCATCCGCCTTCTGCCTGCTATTCCACAACCGCCATAATGTCCTTCTGGGAAACGATGGTATACTCCTCCTCATCCATTTTTACCTCTGTCCCGGCATACTTGGAAAAGATTACCCTGTCTCCTTCCTTAACCTGTATCTGTATGTTCTTCCCTTCGCGGCTCATTCCGTTCCCCACTGCCACAACCATGGCTTCCTGCGGCTTTTCTTTCGCACTGTCTGGCAAGATAATGCCCGGCTGTGTCTTTTCTTCCGCTTCCTGATACTTTAAGATAACTCTGTCGCCTAACGGCCTTAATTTCATTCCTATTACCTGCCTTTCTCCTTACTGTTAGCACTCTCTTTTTTTGAGTGCTAACCTTTGCAATACCTATTAAACCACATTCCCTCTTGAAAGTGAATTGACAATATGGTATTATCAATGACGAAAATGCAATAATCGAGGTGGACGCCATGAATACTGACCAATTAAAGAGTTTTATACAGGTTGCGGAAAATCTGAATTTCGCCAGAGCGGCAGAAATTTTGAACATTACCCAGTCCGCGGTATCCAGGCAAATCCATTCTTTGGAGGAGGAGCTTGGAACCAGGCTTCTGCACCGTACCACCCGGACGGTGACCCTTACTCCGGCAGGCATCAGCTTTCTGGAGGACGCGAAAAACGTAGTCGGAAGACTGGACGCTGCATCGCGGAAAATTCAGAGGCACCAGTCCTCCAGTATCCAGATCCTGACCATCGGCTGCACGGACGAGGCAATCCTGAACCTGCTCTGCAAAGTCCTCAAATCATGCCGGGCGCAGATCCCGGAGCTGTATCCGTTTTTAAAGGTGATACCTCACCGTTCCATTCTGGGGCTGTTTTACCAAGGAGAGATTGATCTGCTGTTTGGATTTCAGGATGATATTCCGTTAAAAAACGACATCATCTATCAGGAGCTGTTCCGGATCCCGCTGTGCTGCATTGTTCCGGATACCCACCCTTACGCTGGCAGGACAGAGCTGGCAACAGAAGAATTGTATCTGGAGAATATCGTGGTCTGCAATTCCTATGCCATTCCATTCAAGGCGGCAGAAATGCAGAACCGCATCGCGCAGCATATCCCTCCGGAGTCCACCTATATCTGCGATAACCTGCAGGCTCTCCTTACTCTGGTAAGAGCCGGTTATGGCTGTTCCATCCTGCCGCAGATGAATTTCATCAGTTCGGACATCCGCATCATTCCAATCACCGGCAATGAGCCTTTGTCTTATGGTATTTTCTATCGAAAAAACGCGGTAAGCCCTCTGTTGAAAAAGTTTATCTCTATCATGGCCACAACTTCTTTCCAATAGAAAAGAGGCGGTACAGGTATGAAATCACCCACATCGCCTCTTTTTATCAGGTGTGCAATTGCTTTAATATTTTATAACCAGCCTCAGTCAGCCCTCAATCTGGATATAATTTGTATTCTCTGCAACAGTCTCTGGATTTTTCTTCGGAACCTGCAGCTTCAGAGCGCCATCTTCAAATTTTGCTTTGATATCCTCCTGTTTTACATCTTCTCCCACATAAAAACTTCTGCTGCTGGAACCTGCATAACGTTCCCGCCTGATGTACACTCCGTCACTGTTTTTTTCATCATTCTGGGCAGCGGATACAGCACTGATCGTCAAATAGCCGTCTTTCAGTTCTGCTTTTACGTTTTCCTTTTTCACACCCGGAAGATTCATTGTCATTTCATAGACATTTCCCAGATCCTTGATGTCTGTCCGCATCATTTCAGAAGCATACGAACGGAGATGGTTGCTGTGATGTGGGTGATCAAAAAAGTCGTCCAACAGGTTTTCTGTAAAGATACTCGGTAATAACATAGTTCATCGCTCCTCGTATTTTAAGTTTATAAATGTCATCTCATATTTTCCGAAAAAAACTGCTCTAGCTTATCGAACGGGATGGCGTCCCTCCCGCCGCCGTCATACAGATCTGTGTGGACTGCATCCGGAATAATCAGCAGCTCCTTATTGTCTGCATAAGGGTTATCCTTCACCATTGCGGCATAGGCGTCGCGGCTGAAATAACAAGAATGCGCCTTCTCCCCGTGCATAATAAGGGCTGCGCTGCGGATCTCATTGCTGTACTGCAGGATTGGCTGGTTCATAAAGGACATGCAGCCGACCACATTCCAGCCGCCGTTTGAGTTCAGGGAACGTTTATGATAACCTCGGTCCGTTTTATAGTAATCATGATAATCTGCCACAAAGAAAGGCGCATCTTCCGGAAGCGGATCGACAACCCCGCCGCCCGGCGCATAGCTGCCGTTTTTATAATCCACAATTCTCTGGGCGTTCATGGCCTCTTTCTTTGCATATCGCGCATCCGCAGAGTCCTCTGCATCAAAGTACCCGTTGGCATTGACGCGGGCCATATCATACATGGTGGACGCAGCCGTCGCCTTAATGCGGGTATCCAGCGCCGCCGCATTGAGTGCCAGACCGCCCCAGCCACAGATTCCGATAATTCCGATACGTTCAGGGTCAACATTCTCCCGTACAGAAAGGAAATCCACAGCCGCCTGAAAATCCTCTGTATTGATGTCTGGTGAAGCCATGTACCTGGGTGTGCCGCCGCTTTCACCGGTGAAGGAAGGATCAAATGCCATTGTGAGGAAACCACGCTCCGCCATCGTCTGTGCATACAGTCCGGATGCCTGCTCCTTTACCGCGCCAAACGGCCCGCATACCGCAATTGCAGCCAGCTTCCCTACCACTCCTTTCGGCTCATAAAGATCTGCCGCCAGTGTGATCCCGTAACGGTTAGGGAATGTCACCTTGCAATGGTTCACCTTTTCACTTTTCGGGAAAGTCTTATCCCATTCCTTTGTTAATTCCAGTTTTATAGCATTTTCCATTTTGTAATGCCTCTCTTTCTTTTTTGTTGTTTTTTAATTATTGCTTTTCCTTTTCCATCTGCCATACTAAAAAATCAAGACAGTCAACCCTTTCCTGACTTTCATGCAGGCTGTCCATCAGGCCGCAACGGTGTTTCCGCAGTGTTTTAATCACATCCTGAACCTGACCGTTACCATACAGTCTGCAAACCTTCTCAATGGTCTGGGCGCTACAGCCTGCATCCTTTAGATTCTGAACCAAATCATCCGTATGACCGCCTCCCTTCCTGCTATGTCTGTATTATATCTCCTTGACTTTTATTTTGCTAATGGCTATAATTTATATCATGATATGAATTTTTGGAATATCATAGGAGGGCAATATGGAGCTGCGAACTATGAGATATTTTCTTGCTGTGGCAAGGGAAGAAAATATAACCCGCGCGGCAGAACTGCTTCACGTCACCCAGCCTACTCTCTCCAAGCAGTTAAAAGCACTTGAAGACGAGCTCGGGAAAAAACTGTTTATGCGCCACAGTTTTAGCATACAGCTTACGGAAGAAGGGATTTTACTGCGGAAACGGGCGGAAGATTTGATAAAAATGGCTGACAAAATCACAACTGAATTTCTTGCTTTAGACGATATCTTGGGCGGCGATGTTTACTTCGGCCTGGCGGAATCTTACCAGATCAGATGCCTCGCCGCCACAATCAGAAGATTCAAAGAGTCTTACCCTGATCTGCATTATCATATTACCAGTGGTGACACGGAACAGGTTACCGAAAAACTGGATAAAGGTATCATTGACTTTGCCGTACTGGCGCAGGAACCCAATACTGCAAAATATCATTATTTAACCTTTCCCCATGCTGATCTATGGGGTGTTGTCATGCCAGAGAACTGTCCATTGGCGGAAAAAGAAGCCATCTGCGCGGATGACTTATTTGGGCTCCCTCTTTTTTGTTCCGAACAGGGATGGAGCAATGATATTTCCAAATGGTGTGGCAACAGCATGGATAAATTACACCTTGAAGGGTCGTTTCGGCTATCATATAACGGATCGCTTTTTGTGAAAGAAGGACTCGGCTATCTTTTGACTTTTGAACATTTGATTGACACAAACCCTGAAAGCGGACTTGTTTTTCGTCCCCTCACGCCGAAGCTTGAAACAAAGATATATTTAATTTGGAAAAAATACCAAATCTTTACCCCTATTGCCGAACGATTGCTTGAAAAATTGAAATCTGAATTGTCAGAATAGAAATCGAAACGTGTATTTTCAAACATGCTCTAGTACTCCATCCGGACAGTTTTTAGAGTTTACATTCCTGTCAAATATTGTTATATTTTATGAAAAAAGGTATTTGGAGGATGCAGGTTATGGCACGTTATATTGTAACTTTAACAGATGATAAAGTACAGGAACTGAAAGGATTGATACAGAAAGGTGGGAAAGGCTACCGCATAAAACACGCCCAGATACTCCTAAAACTGGATCAAAAGCCCAGTAATGCAGGCTGGACATATGAGCGTATGAAGCAAGCCTACGGAACCAGCAACGGAACGATAGCAGGCATTGCAAAACGCTTTGTCACAGAAGGCATGGAGGCGGCGCTTGGCCGGAAAAAGCAGCAGAACAGATACCGTAAAGTGACTGGGGATGCCGAGGCCAAAATCTGTACCATTGCCTGCCCAGATGCCCCGGAAGGCCGTTCAGGCTGGACGGTGCAGGCAATCGCAGATGGACTGATCCGCCTGGAAGTAGTGGATTACATCACAGACAGCACTGTCTGTGATGTAATGAAAAAAATGAACTGAAACCATGGCTTGTAAAGGAATGGTGCATCCCAAAAGCAGGGGCGGAATTTGTGGCCGCTATGGAAGGCATCCTTGAAGTATACCAACGTTCATATGATCCACTCCGCCCGGTGGTCTGTATTGATGAAACAAGCAAACAGCTTATAAAGGAAGGACGCATCCCCTGTGAGCCGGGGAACCCTGAAAAAGTCGATTCCGTATATGTCCGGAATGGGGTTGCGAATGTATTCATGATTGCAGAACCGCTTGCCGGCTGGCGTGAAACGGTTGTCACAGAAACACGGAATGCCGTGGATTTTGCACAAATACTAAAATATACGTCCGATATCCTGTATCCAAGGGCGGAAAAGGTCGTGCTTGTAACAGGCAACCTGAACATCCATGCAGAAGCATCCCTATATAAAGCATTCAAGCCGGAAGAAGCACGCCGGCTGGCGGAGCGGTTTGAATGGCACTATACCCCGAAACATGGGGGCTGGCTGGACATGGCAGAAATTGAGATCGGTATTATGGGCCGCCAGGCGCTTGCAAAACCGCTTCCGGATATGGAAAGCTTTCAGGAACAGGTCCGCATCTGGACAATCAAACGAAATGCAGAATGTAAAAAAATAAACTGGCAATTTAAAACAACAGATGCAAGAATAAAACTGGCAAAATTATACCCGATAGTACTCTAAAAACTGTCCGGATGGAGTACTAGCATAATCCTATAAATAGTATACCTTATTTTCCGGCATAGCAACAGTACTATGTCTATTTTTTGTACCTATTTTTCAATTTCGAATAATATTTACTTGTCAAAGTCCAATGCCAGAGTTTCGCTGACAGGATCAATCAGAATTCCGAGAGATCATGTAACCCATGAAAATGCCGTTATTTAAAAGGGAGCATTGTTTTTTCATTGTTCCGTATTCCTTCTTCTTTCAACGCCAAGCAAACCGCTTTTCATATATTCGGCTTTTGCTTCCGTGTTAAGCATTTTTCTGCCCTGCTCCAATCATATTATCCTATGGCGTATTCTCTATCATGCTTTCTTCAATGTAATAAACTATCCCATCAAAATATCCAACTTCATAGATATTATCGTCTTGATAAAAAGCAGTTATGTATCTATTATTCTCCCCATAAATCTCATCAAAGCAGGATTGGTTGAGAGTAGCTTCAACCTCTTCCCTCGTCATTCCAATAGTATTCTGACCATTTCTGGTTCCATACGCACTATAATAAATAGAAGTTAGTTCGTGCTTTTCATTAAAGTAAAATGTAAAATACTGGTCTTCTGTTACAATTTCATATACCTTTTCTTCTGAAATTCCACCCACTATTTGATAATCAATATCCAATCCATCCAAATAGTGTTAAAATACTGATAACTGCTAATTCTCACTCTCTTATGGTCATCTCATAGTTTCCAGATACTCCATATCCAATTACATTTTCTTCCGCAATCTTATGATTTAGGACTTCCACATTGATCTGATTAGGTAGAAACATAATATGAAGCGTTCCCGCACCGCCCCAGCCATCATCTGCAAAGTCAAAAAACAATTCACCATTCTGAATTGTACCGACAATATCCTCCACTGACGCAATCCGCTCTGTCATTTCCTGTTCTATAAAAAGATTTCCGTAAAATTCGTTGCCATTGCTGATGCTGCATGTCAGCTCGTTTCCGCTTTCTGGCATAGGATTCTCATATGCAGCAACATATCCAGGGCTTACAGTCCATTTTCCCGAATAGCTTTCATAATTTGTAAGTGGTTCATTTCCATTTGTCAATTGAATCAGTCGTTTGATATCTTTCGCCAGCACATTGCTTTCCCACGGAAGATAATTGTTGATCTTATCGCTGAGTTCCTCATTATAAGTAAAATAGTCACCACAGTCTTCATAAATCCGCACTGCTACATGTGGTACCGCCCCCTGCGGTCCAGCACCCGTCATATACTCTGCCCCTATGACCACGTCCTCTTTCCCATCAGCATTCGTATCCGTGAACATGACAAACTTCACGTCCCAAAAATACCCCATACCATTGGTAGGACGTTTACTGATATACGGAAACTGATAAAGTATTTCATCATCTTTTAATAGATAGAAAGTTACATCCTCATGCACTCTTTCCGAAGGAGTAGGCTCGTATGGCACAAACCTCACTTCTCCCCAGTCATTTAACTCTATCTGGAAAGATTGTTCCTCTATGATTCTTTCCTCATCCAATTTGTCCTGCACATGATCACTGGAATTTTCCTCCGGTATATTCTCTTTATCTTCAATATCTTCTTTTTCTCTTATCAACTCAAAAGAACCATTGATACCGTAATCACTGCCATTGTCTGCCTTCTTATAATTCAGTATTTCTACATATATGCTGTCACTCAAAAACTGAATATGTAATGTTCCACTGTTTCCCCATTCGTCATCAGCATAATCAAAATATAATTTTGACTGTTCTATTTTTCCACTAATATTCTCAATCAATGCAAACCGTTCCATCATTTCCTGTTGTGAAAAAAGTGTTCCCGAAAATTGATTATCTTCTGTAATCGTACAGGATAATTCAATTCCTCCCTCTGCTAAAATCTGTTCATGTGTTTTTCCTTCATAAGACCAATAACCACTATACTCTGCAAAGGTAATGTTCCCTGCTTCTGTATATTCATCCTTATCTGTTAATTGTTTCCTCTCTTTCTTACCGTCAAAGTATAAAATAATCTGCTCGTCGAACTGTTCATCCCCAGAAATGATAACTTCCACATAATCCTCATGCCATGTAACTTCCCATATACCACTGCGTATGCACCCGCCGTCATCAAACAGCTCAAAGTCTGCTTTGGATATTCTTCTTTTGCCCTCATAAAGAACCAGCCTTCCTGAAGCCGAACCAAACGGGAAATCTGCCTCTCCGACATCCTGTAGAACCAGTTCGTAAGTTTCATCTGGTGAAACAGAAGTATCTACATTTGTTATTTTGTAATCTGACACATAGGCAAAACTTCCCCACAACACAACGATTATGATAAAAACAACAAATCCTAATATAATCTTCATTATCCTTTTCATTGTTCCGTATCCTTTCTTCTTTCAACGCTATGTGACCCCCATATTTACTCTCCAATCATCCGGTATTGGTAATCCGGTATATTTGAAATCCCATCATCCAAAATTTTATTTCCCAAATACTGAAAACTGCCATCTTCTGCAAATTGTACGATAAGCTCATGTGACATCACTGCATCATCACATAAAATCATGCTGCACACTGCATCCACCGTTAAAGTGAGCGTTCCATCATCATTTTCCCTAATATCCGTAACCTCTGGAAAAGATGTTCCAAAATAGGTAGGGGCATAATTTAAACAGCCCAGCCTTACCCATGAATAAGTCTGTTTTTCTTGGTCAAATACTGCATAGTCCTGTATATCTTCTGCCGTTATAGGAAGATATTCCATAATCAGGCTTTCAAACTTATCTTTTGGTATTCCGTCCGGATAATTCTCTGAAGGAAACTTCTCCTGATACTTCATTGCATATAAGTATTCATACATCCCATTATAATCCAGACTTTCCATATGATCCGCATCCCAGTCGGAGCATAAAAGATTGTTTCCCTGATAGGCTAATCCAAGCACACATTTTTCGGACATTTCTCTGTTTTCTTCTGTGATTGGCTTTACCCTGACCATACAGCTCCCATCCACTATTTCAGTCACTTCCGGATACTCCGGTACGCATAACTCATAACAGAACCATCCTTTCTCCGTATATCTCCACTCTTTAATCCGGGTATATGAAATATATGTTATCACAGGCTTATCATCATCACTCCATGTTGCTTTTGCGGATAAAACATACATATCCTTCCCATCATAAGAATATTTATATCTCCCAATGCCGCCATCCAAATGTATTTCATAAACAACTGATGAACCGCTGCTGCCTTTTATGGCTGCATTTAAGAAATTTTCCAATGCTTTGTAGTTTTCCATATTAGAATATGCTGCCGTTACTGTAACCGGGCATCCAGCACTTTTCAGCTTTTCCACCATCTGATCTATAACCTCATCTGCAATGACAACATTGGACGCACAGCCTTTATCTGCGTTTTTGTATAGTTCTGATATAAGCCCCATCATTTCTTTGCAATCATCTTCTGCCTCTTTCCGTTCACTGTCACTTACCGTAAGATCATAACCCTTTGCTACTCTGTCCGTTTCTGTACTTTCTTCTGTTATATCTTCTTTGACTCCACTGTCAGATATAATTTCCGTTCTTTCCTCGCCGTTTTTACAGGCACAAAATGAAACACAGCATAGCAGCATAATGATTAACAGAATCTCTCTTTTCTTCATAAACACACCTCAAATCTCCGCCTTGCCATATGTCTGTCCGGTACATCACCATTCTACCGCATTAAAATCCAAATCTTCTACCGGGATATATTCATCATCTTTCTGAAAAAACATTTATTACCAAAGCAAATCAGCAGCTCCCGGACATGGATGTCCGGGAGAGTCCAACCCGGGCCAAGGATGGCCCGTTTGGACGGCTGCGTCAGTTTCTATAATACTTTTGCTCGAAACTTTATAAAAAATACATGTTCTGGAGTTCGGAGCAGTTGGTAGCTGGATTTTTGTGCAAAAACACAATGATGCGTTTGTCCTGACCATATTTCCTATTTTTTACATACATCTATTTGATCTTGTTTCATCATAATTAATCTCTCAAAGGACTTTTGAAATCTCACATCATCTTCCTCTGTTCTTTTTTTCGGTCCTTTCAAATGATTCTTCCCTGAAGCCCTTCTTGTTTTGTTACCCAAATGCCGTTCCATAAGCATCTGGTCTATATTCTCATCTGTATACCATTTCCCAGACTGATGTATCGCATATGCTCCTTTTCCAAGAGCCATTGCAGCCACACCATAATCCTGCGTTACAACAATATCATTTCTTCTGCAAAGATTTACAAGTGCAAAATCAACGGCATCTGCCCCTGCTCCGATAACCTTTACTTCACTGTAATCAGAATCCAGTACATGGTTCGTATCACATAAAAGCGTAACTGCAATATTATTTTTTTCTGCTACCTGTTCTACAATAGAAATTACTGGACAGGCATCTGCGTCTACATATATTCTCATTCAATTAACACTCTCCTTAATCATCAATCCCTCCCATATCAGCTTTTAAACCCCATTTCTTCCCAAGTGACTCCGTAAGGCGCACCACCAGAGGTATAACCCGCTATATAATAAAAAGTATCATCCTGTTCTTCATGAAATACCGGATTATCCTTCTTCATTCTCTTCTGTTCACGAATCCTCTTCCTTTTTGCCTTTTTAACCCTCTGCAATTCCTGATATGCTTTTACCGCTTCCTTTTCTCTGTCAATCTGCTCGTTCGTCAAGGATACGCCTAATAACTGCAATTCAGCAACGGCTTTCATGCGGTCTACAGCAAATTTTTTCCTATATGCCTTTATTATATCTCCGCCATAAGGTGTACCGTCATATTCTACTACCCACTTTTCTGCTTTTGCTTTGCGTTCTGCAAATTTCATTGCTTTTTTAGCTGCTTTGCCTTTTCTCTTTTTCATAATAGCAAGTTCCTTATATTTTTAAGTTCAAATTCAAGTTTTGTAACATCAAAACCTCTTAATGTAAGCGAAAAAGATAATGTTTTCTTTTCTGACTCTTCACCTACACCTAAAACCGCTTCATTTATTCTTTTATCATAATTTGAAATAAAATTTTCAATATCTTCAATCACAGGATTGACTAAACTGCGATGCACATAATAATAAATTTTGAAATTCATCCGGAACTATAATGCTTCTAAACTCTAATGACCACTCATGAACACTTTTATATACCTCAACCAATTTCTCTGCGACATAAATTTACCTGTTGTGCTAGATAAAAAATTAAAAGAACTTCACAAAATATGCTATCCTATTTGTAGTGATACAATTTCTGAAAGGAGGCATCATTATGTTGAAGTTCTACGATAATAATACCACACTCATAGCTACTTTTGAAGATTTTATTTTAACAGTTTATGTCATTATTGATGATCTGTATCGATGTTTCGCGCCGCCAGAAGTCGTCACAAGACGCCATGCCCTACACGCCAAGTTGTCTGACTCTGAGATCATCACGATCAGCATTTGTGGTGAATTAGCTGGTATTGATTCCGAAAACGCATGGTATTCCTTTATAAAACGCAATTACCGGCATCTGTTTCCAACCCTTTGTAGCCGGAGCCGTTTTAATCGGACAAGACGGGCTCTCCTAAAGACAACGGAGTTGCCCAGGCAGAAGTTGTCCTGCGTATTTCCCATCCCTGCCAGCAGGTATTTGATAGTGGATAGCTTTCCGCTTGCTGTCTGCAAGTTTGGAAGGGCGGGTTATTGCCGTTCTTTCCGCGGATATGGTGCAGATTACGGAAAATGCCCTTCCAAAAAAGAAACCTATTTTGGCTACAAAGTGCATGCCTTGATCACCCTAGAAGGATACATCACTGCATTTGAAATCACGGCAGCATCCACAGACGACAGAGAAGGCCTGCGCGACCTTGTGCAAGGAAAGGAAGGGTTTGTGGCCCTTGGCGACAAAGGCTATGTAGGGGAAACGCCCACACAGGACCTAAACAGCCACGGGGTCTGCCTGATGGCCTTAAAACGCTCCAACAGCAAAACGGATTGGCCCAGGGAAGTTCGCCAGATGATATTCAAGCAGAGGCGCCGTGTGGAAACTGTATTTTCACAGTTAAGCGGGCAGTTAAATGCAGAAAGAGTACTTGCCCGGAGTTTTCAAGGGCTGTGTACCAGGATCACGAATAAGATCCTGGCATATAACCTTTGCCTGGCATTAAACAGCATTTTTCATGAAACCTGCGAACTTGCTCAAATAAAGCGTCTGATTTTCTGATATATCCAAAAGGGAAAAACAGAAGGTACAGGGATTCTTTGCGTTTTTAGACATTTCAAGCGTTTCAAAATAAAATAGCACAACAGGTTAAATTATATATTCAGCATTTCCGGGTGTTCCCGGTTCACCTATTGCTTCCTGAAAAGCATTATTAATCCTGAATTATTCATGAACATATAGAAATGTTCCGAACTGCAAAACCTTATTCCAGTTTTCCTGAAATCAATCGGGCTATCCACAAAAATGGGCAAACTATCCCTGTGGAATCTGACTGATTCATTTTGAACTGTCAAGGTACATCAAGCGCTGCTATTCCAACTGTACAGTCAGTCGCTGGATGTTCTCCAGTGTCATGTGGAATTCTTTTTTATAAGGACAACTACTGCACAGTTTGAATGTTATATATCTTGCTGAACGGACTGCTCTTGCTGCTATTTTTATCAGCTTTAAACGAATGGTATCTACCTGCTGCTTTCGCATATTTTCTGGAAGTACCAGTCGCCTGAACCAATTGAATAAGTTGTACGCAAGCATGTGTATCCGCATTCGGTTGGCATTCACTATTTTGGAATGGCTGCTCATGGCCGCAAAGTCAAATCCGGTTTTGCCTTCCTTGATAAAGTTTTCCACCTTGCCACGATTACGGTAGAACTTAATGATCTGATAGGACTCCATATCCATGTTTGTAACAATAAAGGTGTGCATGTGTGTCAGCTGGCCGTATGGTTTCTCGATTTTGAAAACCACACGTCTTGGATATTCCCATGAACCAGCCTGATACATGAATTCACCATAAGTTACCGCATAACTGATTTGCTCCTCTTTGCTTGCTTTGTACAAATCTTCATCTTTATCCGAAGCAAGGGCAATGAGTGAAGAATTCTGTTTTAAGCGGATGGCATAGGAACAGCCATTCACCTCACAGGCTTTATAAAGCTTGGGGGATGAAAATCCGCTGTCATCACGAAGATAAGTTTTCATTCCTCTTTCCATGTATTCCTGAAAGAGGGATTCCATAAATTTATCCGCATCATTGCTGCAGTGGAGCGTTCCGTCATGCAGGTCTGCTTTGAGCAGGTCCCCGGTCAATCCGTCATAGCACAGTAACGGATGATATCCATGTGCCTGATAATGGAAGTTGAAGCCTTCGCCTTCCTGATTACCGTAAGTGCCACACAAAGTGCTGTCCAGATCCAAGAACATATGCTCCAGACGCTTTATGGAATAGATGATATTCCTGAGGCATTTATCAATGTCATCGAACTGTATGAGGGTATCCCCGCCCATACGGTTGAAAAACCTTGACAACGTAGGCTGTGAAGCCAGGCCGTCTTTCTCAAGGATGGCGTGGAAAACAGGATCCAGGGTCAGCTCGTCAGCACAGTCATCTGCAAAATATGCAGAGATAATCTGATAAATCATTTGCATAAGGTTTTCGTCATCTTTGTGGAAGCGAACCGACGTATCATTGGTTTTAAATTTCTTTTTGACCAGCTTTGAAAAGCCGATCTTTGCAGCGAAATCTTTTATAAGAAGAAGTCCTGCATCGGAGGATAAACCGCCTCCGTCAAAATTTATTTTAATCTGCCTATTGCTTTTAAGTGTTAAGCTGTTTAAAATATCCATAAAGGGCTCCTTTGTGTGATCATTAAGACTTTGAACACCTTAATTTTACCACAACTGGATGCTCTTTTTTATTCACTTAATAGATGAAATGCAATAAACAGCTTAAATACAGTAACTATGTGGCTTTCAGCTACTTTCACTGTACAACGGTGAATAATTCAGGTTGAATATTCATTTTTTCTAATTTCTCCAATTTTATAATCCATACCTATATAAAACCTCACATCTATCAATCCAGTCAAATACCCCGCAGCAATCTACGGGGCATGACCTGGTTTGTTCTTTCCGGCCCAAGGGGCGGGGTATTCAACCCTCGCGGCATTCGCCAAATATCCGCGCAAGCGCGGCTGCTTGGCTCATTGCTCGCGGGAATAAATGGAATTTAATGCTTTTTAAGCTCTGCAATAGCAGCATAATGCAGAATGTCAAACTCGTTCGGCGCAATTCGTTCAAGGATCGTCATATGCTCTCGTTCCCACATCGAAATTTCTTTCTTGGTAAGTGAAGCTCCAATTCCACGGCAAACCTTCATTCTCCCATTCCAGCTTTCACGGGTAAATGGTATTCTTAAAGTATATTCTTCATGATATGCAAGCTCAAAGTTTTCTTTGTAGCAATCTGGTATGTCTATTTGGTGTTTCGTTTCTCCTGCGCCACTCCAATTTGGATTATATTTCAATACGAGTTTTTCACTGGCTCCTGCAATCTCATCCTCAAACGGCAGCCATGCCATATATAAAACAAGAATACTTCCCCTTGGTCTAAGCATATGGTAAAACTTAGGCATAACAGTTTCATGGTTGAAATACCAAAAACACTGGCATGCTGTAATTACATCAAAAGAATTATCCGGAAAACTTATATCCTCTATTGATACAACATGATAATCTATATCCATACCCTTTGAAAGAATTTTCGCTTGTTCGATTTGGTTTTCCGAAATATCCGCAGCTGTCCATTTTGCTCCGTACTGATACATATTTCTAGGTAGAACACCTGTTCCTGTTCCAATATCAAGGACAGATTGTCCGTCCAAGCATAATTTACGGTCAATAATTCTGTGATAAAACTCTTGTGGATAAATGTCACGGAATTTCGCATAATCTAAAGATGTTTTCCCCCAGTCAAAGGGTTTTCCGCTATCTATATCTTTGTTTATTATCTTCATATGATTATCTTCCTCAATCCTAATTTTTCTTTGTATGCAACATAGTGAGAAATTTTCTTATTTGGCTGTTTCGATTTACAATTCTTTTCCCATACAAAGAGATTCTGGCATATCTACGTACGCACCATAATTAGAAATTTGCTTAAATCCTAACTTTGAATATATATGACAGGATTCCGCTAAAAGTTCTCCTGTTTCCAGAATCATTTTCTTATATCCCAGTTCTTTCGCCCACTCTATTAGTTTAGAAACCAACTCTGTTCCTATGCCCTTTCCTTGTTCAGTTGGTATGACAAACACTCTTTTTAGCTCTACTGTATTTTCATCATAAGGACGTATCGAACCACCACCAATCGGATTATTGCCTCGATAAACAACTATCGCTTCGTTTTTTTTATCAATTAGGTTATATTGAGCGTACTTATCTCGTTTAATTATTTTTCCAACTCGCAAATCTAAATCCTCGTCAAGTAACCTGCAATTTTCTATAAAATCTTTGTTATTTCCATCGCATCTTAAAAATATAATTTCGCTCATCTTTATATTACCTCCAAAAGTCGAGTAGACAGGCACCTCACGATGCCAGCCCCTCACAGATCCGTGCGTGCGGCTTTCCCGCACACGGCTCTTCATAATAACATTTACAGTTTCAGAATAAGCTGACATATATCTTCGGCATTACCAGTGGATAATATTCCAGCATTTCTATGAATCCTTCCCGTGTATAGCTCTTCCTGTTGCTCCTTCGGTTCAGAACCTTGAACAGCATTTCTCTTACCTGCTGTTTGAAGTTGCTTATCATCCTTCCGTTGAAGCTGACACCATAATACCTGTAGTGCCCTGTCAGTTTCAGATTGAGCATTCCCATCAGTTTCTTTAGTTTCTGGTCTCGGTTAGCGTACAGCCAGACTTTTATGTCCTTCAGTTTCTGCCGGAATTTCTTACTGCCCGTTTTCGGCATCATCCATGCGGTTCCTTTCCTTGTCTGTCCACAGTAAAATGTAAATCCCAGAAAGTCGAAGGTTTCCAGCCTTGTTGATCCTCCGCGTTTCTGCTTCGATTTTGCCAGATATCCTCCGCTTTCCAGCATCCTGCTCTTGCTTTCCTCCAGTTCCAGTCCGAACTTTTCCATTCGTTCCTTAAGAAGCTTATAATATTTCTCCGCTTCCCATTTGTACTGGAATCCCGCAATGAAATCATCTGCATAGACAATCAGGAAGTTCTCGCCCCTGCTCTCTTTGGCTATGATAAACTTGTACCATAGTGTAAGGACATTGTGCATATAGATGTTCGCAAGGATTGGACTGATGATGTTTCCCTGTGCTGAACCTTCCTCGTTTTCTACCAGCTTTCCCTCATCCATCACCCCGGCTTTCAGGTATTTGTTCACCAGCCAGAGGATATTCGGGTCTTTGATGTATAGATTCAGGAATTTCATTATCCAGTCGTGCTTCATATGGTCAAAGAAACCTTTAATGTCTGCATCCACGATATAGCATATCTTCGTGAAATTCAGCCTCTTATACAGTTCCTTCACTGCCCCATGGCATCCCCTGTTTGGTCTGAATCCGTACATACAGTTTAGAAATCTCGGCTCATAAATTGCTTCAAGTACCTTCTTCAAAGCCAGCTGGACTATTTTGTCCTCGTAACTTGCAATCCCCAGCGGACGCAGTTTCCCATTGCTTTTCGGAATGCATACCCGGAGCGATGGCTGTGGCTTATATGACTTCCTTTTCAGCCTTTCTACAAGCCCCTCGATGTTCTGTTCCAGGTTCTCCCCGTATTCTTTCTTCGTCACTTCATCAATCCCCACTGCCTTGCTGCCATCCAGTTCCCTGTGGCATTGCATTAGCAGTTCTTTATTTATCAGATGGTACAAAGATGTGAATTCCGGTTTCGGCTCATGAGCCGATTTGTCTGCTATTCTCTCCAATTTCGTTTCCATCAGTACCTCCGCCCCTGAGTACGGCTGATGTGCCCCCAGAGAGACCGTTATTATGTAGCCCCCTTCCCTCCACCGGAATTACCCGGCTTCTTCGGTACTATGAAGCTATCCGACTGCCTGACATCCGTTTGGCATCCTCCGTTTCAGCGTTGTCCGCCATACTTGAAAAACAAGGGACATCAGGCTCTCCCCAGTTGGCTGGATAGTCGCAATGTAAAACATGAAAAGCTCTTTGACCCCGCAGAAGCAGGCTGCATCTCACCATAGCAATGCCGCCTGTGTTGCTTTCCGCCGAAATTAGAGCGTCAGCCCTCCGAATGTCAAAATTTCGGGGCTCAATCACTTTCCCTATTTTCTCGCTGTCTACGCTTAGCAGGCAACATTACTGCAGCCCACCCAAGACTCGCTACTGCTGGTTGGTTAGACCTTCGCAGACAGGCTTCTCACCTGCTAGACTACCCGCCCTTCGTCTGGGCGCACAATCCCGATTTCACAGTCTAATTTATTTTTCTCAGTATACATGAATTTATAAGATTTTTCAATTCCCCGAACTATTTTTGCTTAATTGAGAGGCACTTCCACATACCGCAGAAGTGCCGCCTATCACTTATAAATAGATTACCTCGTTTTCCACAACTTCCCTCACACAAGCCCGAATATTATTCATTTTTTGAACCCATAAAATCTGGTTTTCTGCCTTTAATTATTCCATCCCCCCTGCCTGTCGGCATATTCCTTTACCAGCCGAGAAAACATATCCTCTTCCTGTTCATCTACGCTTGCGAAGTATTCATTCAGCCTGCCGCTTGTCAGCAGATTAATATAAACAAACTGCTTATACTCTTTGAGATATTGCAAATGTCGCTGTCCCCAAATACCAATTGGCTTTTCTTCTTCGGGAGGTAATGCAAGCTCTGGGAGGTAATAGTCGCCTCGCCTTGCATACCAAAGACGGCTTTGTCATCTAAACTGTGTAAGTAAATTGTCTGAATATTCTCATTGACTGCTTGATTAATATAACTCGAATTGCCAGAATCCTGTCAAGGCAAGGGTTTTCGCCTTTACAGGATTTTGACAATTCGATAAAATCAGAATTGCAGTCTGGACAATTTACACAGATTATATGACACTCTCTTGCAAGATGGGTGTCTCACAAGGTTCTCTGTTTACTCTTTTATTCTGTTTTTTGTTGCCCTGTCAGGCTAAATTATAATCTGCCAGCAGGATATGGGGCTTCTGCTGTGACATAGTATTTTTTTAGGCATCCTCCCCTTCCTGATATGGATGGAATCCTCTAATCTTTCTGGATTTTATGCAGCAGCTCTTGGAAACTCTGTGCATTTTCTTCAAATTGGGGCAGGAAGTCTTCCCCAGTGTCATAATGCAGATAAAGAACTACAAAGGCTGCTGTCCATACCAATTCCATTACATGTGGCCTGAATTTCTTTTCCATCTTCCTGAAAATTATGCTTGTCTCAATGATAACCTTCTGCCATTTGATAAAAAATTCATCCTCAATGGGAATCCCACAATGCCCCAGCCATTCCCCCACAGTATGGGATTCTGCATTGTCACCACATCCAGGCCTGCTAAAAATATACTGGACATCTTCCACAGAAATATCCTTGATGTTCCCTTCTGCATCCCCAGCCTGCAAGAATCTTCCTATGGGGAACAGGGCACAGACAGATGGCTTGGATTTATGGACCATGCATTTCCTGTCTTTCAGCAGGGGGCATCTTTTCACATGCCCCTTGGGTTTGACCCTCACAATGGGGACCCTTGAGTCTTCCCCTGCATAAACCTCACAATACTTTTTTACCAACTTTTCTGGGGACATGCCCAGTTCCCTGGACACATTGTAGACATCCCTGGGGTTCAACAAAATGTCTTCCCTATGGGTGCAGCATTTTCCACAGCATATACAATGGAATTTGAATGTCCCATCAATGCCAATCTCCTTGCCCCCAAGACTGGAAATGATGTTTTTTAATGTTTCATCCATCTTCTTCTCCTCCTTTCCTCCTCCATTGTACCTTCCTTTCCCTCTTTCAATTTCTTGCAAAAATGCACTTTCTCTACCCATCCTGCTTCTGCACCCTTCAGCTTAATAAAACCATGTCTGTGATGTTCTGGCATGACAAAAGGGTGATCCCATCTGGTTCTAACCTTAGGTCAATAACCCAGAATTCAGTGTTCTCCTGCAAATCTGCCCCAAAGAGCCTGCTCAGTTCCCTGCACAGGAAACCCTTCATCTTGTCATTCAGCCCATGCTGGAACACTGTCAGGAGAATAAACCTCTTATTTCCATTCTCCATCCCTGAAACCATATCCCTATACCTTACAGCCTTCCCATCAGTCAGCATCAGGGACTTTGCCTGCATCCAGCCATTCCCTGCTGCATTCAGGATGGCATCTGGCACATTGATTTCAATATAGGCATCCCCTAATATGAAATCTGGTCCTGCCCCCTCCCTGCTTTCTATTTTCCTGCTAACCATGCTACCACTAACCATTTCTTCCATGTGGTGGCTGGCAAGGAAATACCCAACTGCATCTTCAATAATAATTGGGTTCATACAGATCCAGTCCTTATTCTCCCTGTATGGGTTATCTAAAGAGAAAGCCATTGCCTCATAGTTTCCATCCTTTGGATATTTACTTTCCAGGACAAGGCATGGTGTCCCACACTCACTGACATTCCCCCTGACAGTTTCAGGGCAGCAGATTTCCACCTCCTCCCCATCCAGAACCAAAACTGTTGACTTGTTTTCTTTGGTTAATAAGACAGCCTCCTTCCATTCTTCCTCAAAATAATACTTCTCCACAGATTCCTCCTTCCCCTGCTTTGCTTTCCTGTTCCTTTTTCAGCATACCACAGGGGGATTTCTGTAAAATTTAGAGAAAATACTATAGAAAGCCAGCCCTTGCCCTTTAAAAAACCACAAAAAACAGGACACACTCCTGTGAATCCTGTTTTTCTCTTTCCCTTATATTTTGCACCTATAAAAATGCAGCAGGCTTTTGCCCCTTATCCCTGTCCTCCCCCTATCCCAATGTCCCCTTAACTGTCTCTGTCTGGCTGGAAGCCTGCCAACTTTTTATCACCCACATACAGGCTCCAGGTCTTTTTTCTCCACTGCAACCTCCATCAAGCCACTTTCTATTGAGAGCATCCTTATAATCTGGTCTGCATAAGGGGACAGGCTGTCATAGCACTTCAACTGTTCCTCTTTTGGAAATTTGCCATTCCTAATGCCATCCACATGGAAAATCCCCTCCCAAACCAGCTTAAGGCAGAATTTACTGGAATCTTCCATCCCCAAATATTGTTCCAGCACTGCCACTGCCATGTCTTCTCCTGGTTCAAATCTGACAGAAAATTCCATATGGTCTGACAGACTGACCTCCCCAGACTCTTCCAGTCCATTCAGCAGCTCCAGCCTGCTGATCTTGTAGCCTAACAGTTCTACTTTTCCCATCTTCCTCCTCCTTTTCCCAGTCTAATCCTTGCATTTCATCACTGCCCTATAAGCATACCATAAGAAATCTCCCTATAAACCCTGCAACAACCAGCCCTTCCCTTTAAAAATCCACAAAAAAAGCAGGACAGCACATCACTGTGAACCCTGCTTCTCTTATGCTTCTATTAAGAACCCTTGCAATATAGATAATGGAACCTGCCAAAAATTATGTTGCCATCTGTAACTCTTTTATCTTTGCCATATCCTGATGGTTTCTTTGATTGGCAGACTCCCTTCTGGCTCCTGCCTTCCTGCATTTTTTATTTCTGTTTTTGGCAGCAATGCTTTCTTTATACTGATTGTAAAGCTGCTATCTCCTGAATGACTTCTATTGGCAGACTGACAAACTCAGCTATTTTATCTATAGAAAATGTACCATCTTTCAACATTCTTTTTGCTGTTTCCTTTGCTGCTTCTTCCACTGCCTCATATTTCTCACTTTGAACATATGATTTCAGTACTTCTTCCTGATCATACAGCTCCATCAACATATCCAACACCTCCTGCTCTTTATTCTCCAAATATTCCCTCAATACATCACTGTCTTTACATATCCTGATAGTTTCTTTGATTGCCTTCCTGGTCCTCCCATAAAGTGACACCTGCTCATTGCATACCTTAGTAAACCTCACATACTGGTTTATGATGTCCCCCTCTTTGCCATCATATATCATCTTTACTTTGACATCCAGGCAGGTTTCCTTCCCATCAAAAAATTCCTCTGACAATGAAATCTCCCCTGGCCTGCTTTTCCTTGCACCAGTGTAAATCACATACAACTCTGGGGCTGGCATCTTTAATTTCCTGCTTTTGTATATATCCTGCTTTGTCTCTTTAAAATATTCCCTGTATGTCTGCACCAGATACATCAGTGCCCTGAAAATAATATTCACAGTCCATGTGGACTGGCTCTCAATCAGAATCAGTAAAGTTGACCCAACCCTGAACCCAATGTCATTATAAAGGTCATTCACAAGCACATTGCTGATGGTGACATCCTGCAAGTCATCTTCTGTGGCCTCCCTGTCCTCTGGATGGATTGCCCTATACAGTTCTATCAAATATTTCTTTTCTTTGAACAGGGAAGTGAACACACTGTCCTTTACAGTATGTTTTGCCACTCCTTCCCCCATCCTTTTCTCTTTTTCCTCTCCCAAACCACTCATCTCCTGTATGATTCTCTTCCTTATATATAATATTAACATGGATCATGTTTATTTTCAATTTCAAAATCAGCCTGCTGCATGGATAAGGCAGGCATGCTTCCCTCCCCCTTCTTTTCCCCATAAAGTTTATATACATTTTATCATGGAATGTAAGATTATGAAATTGGGAAAGTGGGGAGGGGAAAAACTAAGCCAATATGCCTCCTCCCATCCCCCTCATTTTCCCAGTGGCTTTTTCAAAGGCTACTTATTGTTGTTATAGAGAGCAATGCATTCATCAATGATGTTTTCCACAATTCTCACCTGTTGGGGAGTCAGCTTGTCCAGTTTCTCTGAGAGCAACAGCTTATCCTTGTCAATGATGTCCCCTGTAAGCAAATAGTCTGTGCTTACCCCTAATGCAGCAGCCACTTTCATCAGGTTCTCTGGCCTCATCCCCCTCTTTCCAGCCTCAGCATAGCTGACAAATTGAGTGGTAAGCTCACTCAGTTCAGCCAGAGCCTCCTGGGTCAGTCCCAGTTTCTTCCTCCTCTGCATAATTCTTTCCCCCATTTCCTTCAGGTACAGTTCCACATTCATTTTTCCTTCCACCTTTCTTATTATTGTGAAATTCTATCAACAAGGGAAATAAAATGTAATATTGGTCTGTTGATAAATTTCAACTATATGCTATCATTTATGGATACAGCCATTCCCACTGCCCAATGCATTTTTGCCAGAAAGCCCAAAGGCATGGATGGTATATGCTTGGCATATCAAATGAAAAGGAGGCTGATTTTATGTCAGGCAAAGTAACCCAATTTATGAAAACACAGAAGTACAGGTTTGATTTTGGTGCAGATGGCAAGCTGTACACCACCATCTTCCATGGGAAAATCCCACAGCCAGAATTAAGGGGCATGGTTTGCTCCCTGCAAAACTGCCTGTATGGAAAAACCCCAGATGTGATATTCTCATACCTGAAGCTGCACCACCTGGAATTTTCAAACTTTCACAGCATGGAATCCACATTGGGGAAGGAGAAGGCCATGGGGTGGGCAGCCTATCTCCTCCACTCTGACACTTATGGAAAAATGGAGGAAAGACTTGGGGATGCTGGTTTCCATTATGCTGTGGTGGACTGCCAGGAAAATACCCAGGCATACAGTGAGGGATGTTACCTTGCAGCCACAAGGACAGCAGGGGGGAATGGGGAACCCCAGCACAATGCCATTGCGCAGACCTATCTCTATCATAAGGAAACCTGTGAGGAATGTGGGTATTTTGCCATCAGGAAAGCCATTGGGAATGTCCTCTATACCATTGACAGCTCAGAGGGCAAGCCATTCCTCCCAACCTTTGGCTGTGTTGACATGGCCGCCCTGTTAGCAGAAATTGAAACTATCAATTCCAAAGAGGATGCCATCAAAACAGCCATTAAATAGCACTGGCATCAGGCAGTCCCAAACATGAGATATTGAACATAAGATCATTGATACAGGCTCTGGTGGGCACCACCCATCAGGGCTTTTTCAACCCCAAAAATAATATGCCTGTCACCTGCCCCATCCCTGCTGCACAGCAGTTTTCTAAGTGTGGGAACATTCCCTTTCCATCCTTCCAGACAAGGAAGGAAAGGGAAGGGGTTTTCCTTCCCCTTCCCATCATTTTTCCATATCCCTGCTTTTACCAATTATTTCCCCATATCCTCCCCTTCTCCCAGCTCCACACCTTTAACCATATCCAGGGAAACCAACATCCCCACTGTGTCTTTCACCCCTGCCAGATAAGACAGGTCTGAGTATCTATGGTTTGTAGCCCTGACATCTGAAACATAATTGTTTATAATTTTTACCTGCCCCACTGTCAGCCCAAGCCCCAGGAACTCCTCTTCTGCCCTATCCTCTTCCCTGCTGCATTTCTGGTAAACCTCATCATCCCAAATAAGGGCATCCCTGCTTCTGCCAATAAAGTTTCCCAAGCCTTTTTTCAGCAAATCATCTATCAGTTTGTCCAAGCCTTCCTCCCCCTTTTCTCCATCTCTTCAAATATTTTTCTGTCCCTGCATGCAATATCACAGCCAGCCAATCCTTGTGAATGGGAAGGTTATCAGCCTTGCCTTTGCCTTAAGGTTTGCAGCAGGCACATATTTTTGTTTCCAGAACCTGCTGTCATTTGAATTGTTCCTGTTGTCCCCAAGGAAAAAATAATGCCCTTCTGGGACCTTATAAACCCCATCCCCCCTCCTGTTCTGGGGAGCCTTGGTAAAAGAATTATCCAGCTCAGCACCATCAGCATACACTTTGCCATCCTTTACCTCTATGGTTTCCCCTGGAAGCCCAACCACCCTTTTTACATAAAGCATCCCTGGCTCATCAGGTGGGGTGAAGATTAAAATATCATACCTCCCAACCTCCCCCTCCCCAATTCCAAACCTAGTGCATGCCAGGGTGTCCCCAGGCTCAATGGTCCCTGCCATGCTGTCTGTTGGCACTTCACTGAACATAAAAAAGTGGTTGCAGGCAGTGAACACTATAATCAGGACCCCTATATAGATACCCCACCCCTTCATCTTCCTTGTCATCTTCTTCTCTTTCAAATCTGCTTCCTCCTTTCTTTTTCCTCCCCTCCATCCTACCACTAACCATCCCTGGAAAATTTTTGCAGAGACCATTAAACCATTTGGGTGTCCCTTCTATTATAACTTCTCGGAATCTCAATAAATGAGGTACCAACAGAAAATTGACAACTGAATATCGTGCAGAAAAAGAAATTTGCGAAAAATGGACATAAACATTGGACATAGCGGGTACTATGCCTTGAAAAATCTTTTGGAATGGCTTAATATATCATTATTAGGCGGCGAATCCTAATAATGATTGTTGAAATGCCTCAGTTGATGGCATTTCCCATGCATCAAGGTGTTGGAGCATCATGATGCCGTAGAGGCGGCAGTACCACATCTTCGTAGAGCGGTGCCTGCCGCCTTCCAATTTATAGTCCTCTTTCTCACGCTTGTTGGAGCGTTCCACGCAGGTCCTTCTGTCATATTCCTTTTTCCATGCTTTAGAATCCCTTGGCGGTATGTTAAATAACCTTGGATTATCATCTGTAAAAATGTGCACAGTCCTGCCGTATTTAGCTGGTGAACAGGGCTGTTCACAGAAGCAGCCACATTTCCGGTTTGATTTCGGGCACCGGTATTTTGCTCGGTATCTGGCAGCCTCGTATCCATCTTTATGCATACGTAAGCCCAGCTTACAGACTGGGACGCCATCGTCATCAATGGTGAAATCGTCCTTGTAAGTGAAATGCCCAGTATGTCCGGGATTCAAGTCGATAAAAGGCGAGATATTTTTCCGTTTGCAGTATTCATAGACAGCATAAGCATCGTGGGCAGAATCCAGAAGAAGTTTTTCGATGCGCAGCTGCGGAAGATATGCTTTCATGGTGAAAAAGGAATGGAGAAAAGAAAGCATGTCATGGCGGGAAGCGCGCTCTAAAATAGGAAAAACGGGAAGGTCACTGTGCGAATCGGAAGCCACATACATGTAGAGGTGGTAGCCAAAGAAATAGCAGTCCCGGTGGGAGTCCCACCCCCAGTTACAGTCTGGCTGGGAATAGCGGCGTTTACAGTTACAGGAATAACAGCCACGCTCCCTGCAATCGCAGATCCGCTTTTTGCGCTGCTGTGCAGCGGTGCGGACAGGAGTTCCATCCCCGGCAAGAGCCAGATGGTCAGGGGAGATCAAGCCCTTATGAATGGAAAGATCTAGGAACTGCTGTTTATAAAGACGGAAAATGAGAGAGAACGGATTTTTCGGTTTTAAATGGCAGCGTTCCAACAAAGGAAGAAGCTTAGAAGCGATGCTGGAAGAATCGCAGGGAGTCTTATCGCCTTTCTTTTTACCCTTAGGCGGCTTAATCTTGGGAAAACGGTCTTTTGGAGAGAGGTTATTGGAGTCATTTTGCCAAATACGGGAAAAGAAGTCATAAAAAGTGCCTACCCCAGGGGTATCGCCGGAAGAAAAACCACTGAGGAGGGCATAAAGAGGAGTTTCTCTGAGCATACGGCACCAGAGAGTGATGGAAGTTACCTTCAATTTCAAAGCAAGCAGAAAGGAACGCAGCATACAGGAAGGGAGCCGTGGAACAGGCCCAAAAACAGAATAGCATTCCTGCATTATGGAATCGGTCTGGGAAAGATCAAGAAACCAAAACTGTACGATATAATCCCAAGTGCTTTTAGGAAGTACAAAGGGATCAGGATAAAATTTAAGGAAATTGGATACAAAAGTATCCTGATAGGCGGCATGTCCGCCAGGATTGAAAGGTAACAAAGAAATCGCCTCCAGTCGAAAGAAATAAAAGAAGATCAATAGGCAGTAACGCAAATTTTGAACGATTTGTCAAGTGCTTAGTGGAAAAAAGTGGGTGATTTTTTTGAGAGAGGGTCTGAAAGTCATATAAAATAAGGGCTGAAGATTCCGAGAAGTTATTATTAATATAGGGAGGTTCCCTATGGGGCAGTTAAAATTTCTATATGCCCTTCCTACCATATTTAATAATGTAAATGTAAAAGAAAACCATTGGAGGACAGAAAGGAAGGAAGTATAAGAATGGGAAAAGGGAATAGAAAACTGTCATGCTGCACTACAGAAAATATTGGATTAGATTTGTCAAGCTGCTGGATGGATGGGGAAACTGGCACTAGGCATGAATGCAGGAGGGCACCCATCAAAACAGTTGCAGTCATAAAACCCATTGACATAGAAATTAGGAACAGGCTTGGTGGTTTCTTCAGGGGGTACAATATCATTTCATATGGATTCACAGATGCATCCCTGAACATTGATGTGGTATTCTTACTGAATGGCTATGCCTGCCTTTGCAGGGATGGCATTGCCACAGCCAAGCCAGGGAATACCACAGTCTCCCTGGTTTCAGGGAAGAAACCCAAAGGGCTGATGCAGCAGTTGGATGACTCAGAGATTGCTGTGGTGAAAGAGGGGCAGGGAATTTACCACTTCCAATACATGCTTGATTTCCAGGTTGTTGTCCTGGAAGAGCTGCCAAGGCAGGAAAAAGCATGGCTGGAGGGGCTGATGGCCCAGTAAAAAATGACACAGGAAAAATTGGAATCTGCCATGGGCAGGTTCCATTTTTGCATTCAGGGAAAAGCCATGGATACCAGCAGACAGCCTTTGTGAAATGGAAAAAGCCCTGGCAGGGCATCTGCCAAGGCTTTTCCTATTAAATGTGCCCTTTTTATAAGCACAGTTGAATCCCTATTGCCCTTTTTATAAGCCCAACATAGGCAGTCTGCTGTATGCTCCCAATCTTCCTCCCCAGCCTTCCCTTATTAATAGAAGTTATCTGCTCTGCCAAGGCAATGCTGAGCCTTGTGAGACCACATGCTTCAATCAGGACATGGGTTGGCAGTTTTGCCTTATTCATTTTGCTGGTAATGGGTATAATAGTAATAATTGGTGAATACTCATTTGCTTTGTCATTGGAAATGACAAGCACAGGCCTTCCACCTGCCTGCAAACTGCCATCAGCATCCCTTCCCAATTCTGCCCAAAATATGTCTCCTCTCCTGCACATCTTATGTAGCCCTCCTTTTTTGAATTTTTTACATATTCAAAATGGATTTTCCCAATAAAAGAATTTTTTCACAAAAAACAGCCACAGCAATCCCCAAGGACTGCCATGGCTGATTTATAATACATAGAAGGTTATGTGGAACTAAATACTTTATGTCATTAATGGAATAGTGTGGACACTGGACCCAATAGTTATCATACATTAACTATAAGAATTATTTTCCCTTCTTCCCACCCCCCCCCCCTCTCTTTTCCAAGAACCTACATCCCAGGGTGTCCCTATTTACTGCTGCCTCTGTCTTCCCTCCTCTTCTTTATTTTGTACACATTAAATATGGATGCTTTCCCCAATTAAATTTCAAACCCCATGCCTTCCCTCCCCTTCTTCATTTTCATTACACAATAAATATGGGGGATTCCAAAAAATAAAATTTTAGTGGATTTCATGGAAGGGGACAAAGACAGCCCTTGAGTTGTGGGAATCCCCAGCAAATGGCCCCAGCACACCTTGATGCATTACCTGCCCTGCTTTATTTCCTCATCATACAGGACAAGGGCAATGCACTGTGGGAAATCCAGGTTCCTTGTCACCAGGACATCCACCCCATATTCCTCGCCAAGCCTATCCACCTCACTGACTGTTCCCAAGTCAATGAAGTACCTGCTGCACTTATTGCCACCACTGTCTAAGATTTCTTTCAAATATGCCTTCCCACAGGGTCTCTCTTTTTCTGTGAAAAACAAATGCAGTTTCCCATCCCTATTGCACCTGTTTATGGTAGATGCCCTTGATATAATGCACTCCATTACCCTTTCCTCCTTTGTTAATATTTATCACCATTATACCATGCCACTTCCTGTTTCTGCAAAAGTTTTCCCAGGCATCCCACTGCTATACTCTTTGTAAAAGCATACTTTTACAAATAACTGAAATGCCATGGGAAAAGTGTTTGTAAAATACCATGTGCAGGGTTTGCAAATGTTTGTAAATATTTCCCATATGCAGGAAAGTTTTAAAAAGGGAGGAGGAAGAAAAATAGGAAAAACAGTAGGATATGCCAGGGTAAGCTCCAGGGAGCAGAACCTGGACAGGCAGATTGTGGCACTGAGGCAGTTTGTCCCTGAGGAGATGATAGTGGCTGACAAGGCAAGTGGCAAGGACTTCAACAGGGCTGGATACCAGTCATTGAAAGTTGGGATTGGGAAACTGGTGAAAGGGGACACATTGTATATCATGTCTTTGGACAGGTTTAGCAGGAATAAGGAAGATGCCAAAAAGGAACTACAGTACTTTTCAGGGATTGGGGTCAGGGTAAAAATCCTTGACATCCCTTCCACTATGGCTGAGGTTGCAGCAGGGCAGGAATGGATTCTGGACATGATAAATAATATCTTAATAGAAGTCCTGACATCAATAGCTGAAAATGAAAGGCTGACAATCCATGCCAGACAAGCTGAAGGTCTGGCAGCTATGCCTGTAGATGTGGAAACTGGGAGGAGAATCAGTAAGAGGACTGGAAGATACATTGGAAGACCATCAATACAATTCCCTGATAATTTTGAGGAATACTACCAAAAATGGAAACTAAAGGAAATCACTGCCACTGCTGCCATGAAATCCTTGGGGCTGAAACCAAATTCATTTTATAAGCTGGCACATAAATATGAAAATCAGCAAGCCATCCACACATAAACATAGGCACTGCCATAAGGCAGTGCCTTGTTATTCCTTATATAAAATCAATGCTCAGACCCATGCCCAGCCCATCTGCTAATCTTTTAATAGTGGCTAAAGATGGGTTTGAAAAGCCTCTCTCAAACCTACTGATGTCAGCTTGGTTTATCCCAGTCAGTCCTGCTAATTGCTGTTGGGTAATCCCATTCCTCATCCTTGCCTGATACAATGCAGCACCAAATCCACCTGAAATATCAAGGCTATTTGATTTAAAATTATTTTCATATCTGACTTCCTTTTGGAGCATGACTAACAAATCATAAGCAATCCTGATTTCAGCCCTTCTATGCTCCCTCTCCTCAAATAATCCCCTGATTTTCCTTTCCTCTTCCTGGGATATTTCCTGGTTTTCCAGCATTTCCTCCAGCATCTGGCAAATTCTAATGCCTTTTTCTTCCATAAGCAAACCCCTTCCTTATTGTAAATTCCTACTATAAATATGGGATTTTGCATTTCTGGAAGGAAATGTGGGAACACCAACACTATGTACCTGCTCCCCAGGAGTGCAGGGCACTCCTGGGAAACATCCCATTCTTTTCCAGAAACATCCCCCTAAATTTCTTCCAGCCCAAACATCAAACTGTATTGATATTTTTGTAATTCATTCAGCTCCTCAATTACTCTTTCTATATAGGGATGGACCCCATCCAGTGTGATGGCTTCATCCATCACTAACTGGAGCAGGGCATCCTTCCTGCCCTTCTGGTAAGAAATCTTAAGCTCTGTCTCCCTCTTATCCTCCTCTGGGTCATATCCATCCTGCATATCCCTAAAAGGGCAGGGACTCGTCCTCTCTGGGGCAGCGCCCACAGGCCCTGATGCATTTGCACATCCTGCCAAGCATTTGATCAATATTATCTTTTTCATCCTGTACCTCCTGTTCTTCCTCTGCTTCCTGGCACTGACAGTTAACAACTACAAACTCAAATGGCTGCATCCCATCTTCTTTCCATCCATTTTCCTCCCTCCTCTTCATTGCCCTGGATATGATCTCATCCATCTTTTTCTTTTCCTGTGCTGTTAAATAGTTCTCCAAATTTCTTTCCAAGTTGCATTCCTCCTTTACTTTCTCCTAAATCTGTTTTGTTTACAGGTATATTATAGCAAGTTATGAATGGGGGGAAAATTTGCAGAAATTAGGATGAGGGATGGATGCAGCAGGGGAAAAAGATGGATGGATTGCCATGCATCACCTTTAGCTGGCATTAAAATTCCACAGGGCAGGCATTTTATACACCACCTTTAGCTGATGATAAAAATTAACCTGAATTATTCACGGACCAGTATTTGAACTGATAACTGTGCCATGAATCTAAAAATTTATCCATGCAGACATAACATCACTCAATTAACCTGTCAAAAGGGTATAAAATCCCTGTGGCAAAGTTCAGAGCAGTTGTTAAGCTCTCAAGGTTCGTTAATAGCTGCTATTCTAACTGTACATTCAGCTTACCGATATTTGAAAGTGTCTCATAGAATTCTTTCTTATATGGGCAGCTGCTGCACAGTTTGAATGTGGTATATCTTGCAGAACGAACTGCTTTTACAGCAATCTTCATCAGTTTTAAACGGACGGTATCAATGCGCTGCTTCCTCATGTTTGCTGGTAACGCCAACCGTCTAAACCAATTAAATATGTTATACGCAAGGGCATGTACCTGAAGCCTGTTGGCATTTACCATTCTGGCATGGCTGCTTACGGATGCGAAACCAAAACCGGATTTGCTTTCTTTAATGAAGTTTTCCATCAGTCCTCGCTTGTAGTAAAATTTGATGGGATATTCTGGTGAAGAATCCATGTTTGTGACAACAAATGTGTACATGTAAACCATCTGGTTTTCCGGCTTTTCAACCTTGCATACCACGCGTCTTTCATAAGGCCATGAACCTGCTTTGTACATGAATTCACCATAAACTACCGCATAATCGACTTTGTTTTTTTGGGTGATCTCATCAAGCCCATCCAAAAGGTGGGGTGCTTTTTCACGGAGAATTCCATTCTCCTTCAGCCGGATGACATAGCTTGTGCAGTTTTCCTCACACTGCTTATAAAGATCAGGCGTAGCGAAACCGCTGTCACCACGGAGCAGAATACGGATTGCCGGATAAACATTCAGGTATTCATCAAGTATCGGATGCAGGAAGTCAGCCACTCCGGTACAGGAATACTGTGTTCCATCACGAAGCTGGATTTTTACCAGTTCCCCTGTCATTCCATCATAACATACAAGTGGATGATAGCCATTGCTCTGATAATGGAAGTTGGAGGCTCTGCCTTCCTGTCTGCCATATGCATCAAGGAGAGTGGAATCAAGATCCAGAATAACAGCCTGCGGTACCTGGATGCTGTAAATTTTCTTCCGCAGCATTCTGCCAATCGTAAGGGACTGGTTTAAGGTATCTTCATCCGTACGGTTAAAAAATCTTGATACAGTAGGCTGTGATGCAAGGGCATCTTTTTCAAGTACAGACTTGAATACAGGATCATTTGTAAGTTCACCGGAAGCATCATCTTCAAAGTAGCCTGCAATGATCATATATATCATCTGGAGCAGGTTTTCCTGATCCGTGTGGTATCGAAACAAAGCAGGGTCATTGGTTTTGGAAACACTGCTCAAAAGCTTATCAATACCAAGTTTGTTTACAAATTCTTTGATAAGAAGTAAGCCTGCATCGGAGGATAAATCACCTCCGTTGAAATTTATTTTAATCTGTCTATTGCTTTCTGGTGATAAGGTGTTTACAATACTCATAAAGGGCTCCTTTTAGGGTAATTATTTAAGATTCGACACCTTAATTTTACCATAAATGGATGCTCTTTTTTCATTCACTTAATAGGTGAAAAGCAATTTTCAGTTAAAACACAGAAACTATGTAGCTTTCAACAATTTTCACGGCTGTGCCGTGAATAATCTAGGTTAATTACTATTTTTTACAACAATTATAAAAATCAACTTTCTTTTGTCACATCTTCAACAAGATTTTTCTTCAATGTTTCAATAGTATCTTTATTTTTTCTCAAAATTTCAAGTTGCCGATATGCCTTTTCCCTTAATATCTTTAATCGTTCAATGTTAGATAACCCTTGTCTTATCAAATCAGCATTGGTATCTTCCAAATTGATAAGTACAACTAATTCCTCTGCCGAAGCAAAATCTCTTATATTAGGTGTTTTTCCGCTTATCCCCTTTTCGTTTCTCCATTGTGCCGCTGTCTTGCCAAACAACGCCATATTAAGAATATCTGCTTCGGATGCGTATGTATATGCCATTTCCTGCGGGGATAGTGTCGGTGTTATCAGAAATTCCTTTACTGCATCTGTATGAATACGGTAATTTATTTTTGATAGTTCCCTCTTGGCATCCCACCCAATCGCTAATCGGTTTGATTCTTCTTTCTTTAACCGCTGGTAGTCCTTGATAATATAGAGTTTAAATTCTGGTGAAATCCAAGACGCAAATTCAAAGGCTATATCTGTATGGGCATATGTACCTCCGTATCGTCCTGATTTTGATATAATACCGATTGCGTCTGTTGCTTTTATCCACTGTTGCGGCGTCAATGTAAATGCATTATCTCCCGACTCCGCTTTAAACCTATCGAATTCGATAGGTTTAAAATTGGGATTATGAATCTGTTCCCACAAACCCAAAAATGAGACTCCCTTTTCGGAAAAGTGTTCCTACTGCACAAAGCTTGAAATATAGTACATATTCGTGCATATAATTACTGTTTTTGCATCCGCTTAACAACTCACGGAAGCTATATGATTTGCTTTCCATCAAAATCTATTTCATAGTAGTTATTCTCAAAATCGTACAAGCAAATCAAGTTTTCACGTATTGTAAATGGTTCTCTGTTTGAAATAGAAACAAATATATCTTTTCCAGAAAATGACCATTGTTTCTTAAAATCCAAGTCCAACATCGTTATTTCAATTTCTCCATAGACAATATATCCCTTTTCAACTTTATAAATTGCAAAGTTACAACCCAAACAGTCCAGCACAACATGGCGAATTATATAGGCATCGGTAATCTTTATCTGCGTTATCATGTTGTCTTGTAGAACTGTAAGAATGTCATCTTGCAGAACGGCACAATCCAAATCATATGAATGATACGGTCCGATCAGCGCTACTTGAAATTCTCTTGCATATAAGCCAATATGAATTGACAGTGTTTTTGACAAATCGTTGTGCCGATAATTTTCTGGATTCAATGTTACATCGTAATGGCGATTATCTACCGAGTCAACAGTATATGTTTCGTCAATATTGATTTCAATGTGACATATTTCATTTTGTAAAATCATGGTCACACCTCCCCAAAACCTAATTTAATATTTTGAATATAAAATATTTGCCTGCCACCCGTAATGTATATTTATAGGCTCATATTATCTGGGTACACAATTCCGAAAAGGGAGAAATGAGATTGTGGAATGATTACGCATCCAGTTCGCAACCACGATAAAAGCATTGTCTGGATTTTTATATTTGGCAATATCCGTTAAAGAAATATAAGCTTCTTCATTTACGACATCACCCATTACTCTGATTTCTGTTCCATTGGCATCTATTTTCATATTCTTCATTATCTCCAACTACTTCCTTTAACACAGATTATCCCTTATATGACAGCATATACAGCAGGCACTCTTGCAGCAATTTTTCTGGATTGTGTTCCAATTCTATTATCGCTTTTATCTCTGCTTTAGCCTTATACGGAATGTTGTTATTATTCTTAATAATCCTTTTTAAAACTTCCTTTACCGCTTTTTCATCTAAATTACCAGTCATTTACACATACCCTCCCTCCCCATCACAACCGACAAACCATGATGCATTCTTCTTCATTTTCGTCAATGACTTCAAAACCTACTTTCTGATACATACGAACTGCATAATTTACCTTCTGTACAGAAAGAGACGTCCGCTTATAGCCTTTATTCTTTAAAAATTCAAGCATATCTCTCATAAGTGCTGTACCAATGCCCATATTCCTATATTCCTCATACAGTGAAATAGCAAATGAGGGCGTTTCATCATCAATATGCCCATAATCATTCATAATACGAACCCATACTGCGCCTACAATCTTCTCTTTTATTTCCACAACGAAACACCAATCATCCGCTTTTCCAAAATCCTTAATATATACTTGCAGCTCTGGCCGTTCGATAATAGATTTTGGCGGCTTGTCCATGCCCTCTGGAATAAAAATTGCTTCGTGCAGAAAATCAGATAATATTGGATATTCATTTTTTCTAATTTCTCGAATTTTATAATCCATGTTTATATAAAACCTCATATATATCAATTCAACAAACGAAATTTAATGCTTTTTAAGTTCTGCAATAGCAATATAATGCAAAATATCAAATTCATTCGGCGCAATTTGTTCAAGGAGTGTCATATGCTCTTGCTCCCACATCGAAATCTCTTTCTCGGTAAGCGAAGCACCAATTCCACGGCAAGCCTTCATTCTCCCATTCCAGCTTTCACGGGTAAATAGTATTTCCAGAGTAAATTCTTCATGATATACAAGCTCAAAGTTTTCTTTATAACAATCTGGTATGTCTATCGGATGTTTCGTTTCCCCTGCGCCACTCCACTTTGGATTATATTTTAAAACAAGTTTTTCACTGGCTCCTGCAATTTCATCCTCAAATGGCAGCCATGCCATATATAATACAAGAATACTTCCCCCTTGTTTCAGCATACGATAAAACTTAGGCATAACAGTCTCATGGTCGAAATACCAAAAGCACTGGCACGCTGTAATTACATCAAAAGAGTTGTCCGAAAAACTGATATCCTCTGTTGATACAACATGATAATTTATATCCATACCCTTTGAAAGAATTTTCGCTTGTTCGATTTGGTTTTCCGAAATATCCGCAGCTGTCCACTTCGCCCCATACTGGTACATATTTCTAGGAAGAACCCCCGTCCCTGTTCCGATATCAAGGATAGATTGTCCATCTAAGCATAATTTACGACCAACAATTTTTTGATAAAACTCCTGCGGATAAATGTCACGGAATTTCGCATAATCAAAAGATGTTTTCCCCCAGTCAAAGGGTTTTCCGCTATCTATGTCTCTGTTTATTATCTTCATATCATACGTTCCTCAATCCCGACTTTTCTTCGTATGCAACTTACCGATAAACAAAAAGTTACGTTTTTACAAATTTTGTATTTCATTCAATACCTTTTGAATATCCTTATGAACCAACGATTGCATACTATCGCCATAAATAGATATATTTGCCTTATGAAGTGCAGAAAGAATATCATTCTTCAATTCTGGCTTATATTCCGCAATAATTGGCAACAATTTAATACATTGTCTTGCTGTAATAGGCTTAATATCTGTTATGTGTTTTAAATATTTATCAATGATTTCATCAATTTTGTTATCTTTATCCCATTTTGCATTATAGGCAAGTAATGTAAGACCTCTTGTGCGAATATAGGAATTTTCACTATCAAGCATATCACTCAACCTGTGCATGTAAGGATAAACACAATTTCTTTCTTCACTTTCTTTTTGTAACAACTGTAATGCCTTGTATGCAACATTATTATTTTTATCTAGCAATAACTCAAATGTTTCTGCTATATTGACTGACATAGTTTGCTCCTTTACAAATTCGGAATTTATTGCTACTTTTTAGCTTTAAGAAACACCCCTCTATCCTTTCTATAAACCTGTACGGTTTTAAATTCAGAATTATAAAAAATAACCTCTAACTCTTTTTTGCTATATATCCTCACATCTCCACTTTTTGAAAAAGGCAACCAAAATTTATTTGCGAGAAATCTAAGTACTGCTCCAAAGTTAGGGTCAGCTATATACACTGTACCATTCCTCTTTAAGACTCTTTTACATTCATTTACAAATCCTTGCGGATTATCAAAATGATGAAATGCGCAACATATCGTTATAATATCAATACTTTCATCTTTCCATTCAAGTGGATAACAAGACTTTACCTCAAAATTCATATTAGGATAACGCATTTTTGCGGCATGAATCATGTTTTCTGATACATCTATTCCATTTGCTTGTATTTTTGCTTTTTTCGATAATTCCCTCAAAAGAGTTCCATTTCCACATGCAACATCAAGAACAATATCACCTTCGCTCAAATCTATTATATTAGATAGTTCGTTAATGTGAAAACTGGTATATTGTCCTTCTCTTGATGTATCATATTCAAATGCTATTTTATTGTACGCAATTCTTGATTCTTCTGTTTTCTTATCCATGTCATTTCCCCAAATTCCGATTTCTCAGTCTAATTTTTTTAAGTATACACGAATTTATGAGATTTTTCAATTCCCCGAACTACTTTTGCTTAATTGAACGGCACTCCCACATATCGCAGGAGTGCCACTTGTCACTACGAATAGATACACTCGCCCTCCACAACCTCCCTCACACAAGCCCGAATATTATTCATTTTTTGAACCCATAAAAGCTGATTTTCCTCTTTTAACCTTTCCGTCACTCCCTGCCTGTTGGCATATTCCTTTACCAGCCGAAAAAACATATCCTCTGCCTGTTCATCTACGCTTGCAAGGTATTCATTCAGCCTGCCGCTCGTCAACAGATTGAGATAAACGAACTGTTTATGCTCTTTAAGGTACTGCAAATGATGTTGCCCCCATATGCCAATCGGCTTTTCTTCTTCGGGAGGTAATGCAAGCTCTGGGAGGTAATAGTCGCCTTGCTTTGCATACCAGAGACCGTTATTTTCGTCATAAATCCTGTTTTCCATAGTGTTTCCTACCTTTCCTCTTTGTTGTTTTTAAAGTGATTCCCACGCTGTTTTGATTTTTGTGCTACTTTTGCCTGCTCTAAAAGATTGTCTATCTGCTTACTTCCAAATGCCTTGCGGAGCAGCTTATAACCTTTGTTTTCCGCACGGAGGTATTCATTTTCCCCTGCCAGTTTCTCATTGGTTTTCCTTAACCCCTCATTTTCACGGTGGAGGTTGCTGTTTGTGACGTTCAGCCGATAGTAGCTGTCCCACGCTTCAAAGCACCTTATAAGAGCCGTTCTAACAAGTGATTTCAGCTTTTGCACCAAAGGCTCTGCCACTTTGTTTCTATATGACTTCGCAGACATGAATCCCTGCGGCTCTGCCAACTGGTACTCTGGAGAAGTGTCAAACGCCTGTTCCAGTGTTTTTAGGTTATTCATACCTTTGTCGTAATTCGCCACCCTATTCGACAATGCTTGAAATTCCTCTTTTTTCTCCGAAATCTGCCCCTCAAGCTGGACGACCTCTTTTTCCCGCTCCTGCTTTTTATAATCAAGGACAGACAAATGTTTCTCATGTGTCCCTTTATGCTCCCATTCAATGCCATGCCGCCCCATCACAGCGGCAAGACTCTCTTTTTCGGACTGTACCCACTGGCTCCACTCCGTATCGCCACGGGAGCCGCCTTTGAATCCCTGCGCCGCTAACGCCTGTTTCAGTGATACCCTTGTATCCAGCCCACGCTTGCTGCCAGTCGTGAACGGAACGAAATCAATATGCAGATGCGGCGTTGCTTCGTCCATATGGATATGAGCAGAAAATACATAGAGATTAGGGTTTCGTTCTTGGAATCCATGATAATATTCATCTAAAATCTGCCTTGCAAGCTGTCCGTTTTCACTTCCTGCGCTCATATTTTCCTTATCGCCAATTTGCAAAATCAGTTCATGGAACGGTTTTTCCTGCTTTGAGTTCCGTATCTTCTCGTAATAATCGGCAATGCGTCGGTCTGTCCTTGTCTGTTTCTCGTTATATCTCTGCAATGCTTCATCAAATAGCTTATGATACACTTTCTTTATATTCTCATTGCAATAGTCTACATTAAAGCGTGAACGCTCTCCATCCACATTTTCAGCCTTAAATTTTCGGCTGTTATGGTTGACCGAGCCTTTCCCCACCATTGCACTAATCGTCCGTCTTATAAAATCACGCCCTTTCTTTTCGGCTGGTAGGCTTTGTTACTTTCCCGAAAGTAACGCAAAAGCACTTTTGTCAGCTGTGCCAACAAAAATGCAGCCTGCAAGCAGGTTTTGCGCTCTCCGAGGGGTGAGCGTGTGCCAGTGGCACACAAGCTGCGAACCGACCGAGTCGGCAGACGAGACAGGGCGGCTTTTTGTAAAAAGCCCCCTGCACCCCGCAAAAACTTTATCCGTGACGGTTTGCGTCGATGTGACGGTTATTTCCGTACCGCACCCCACTCCTAAAAATACCGTCACACCGTCACATACCGTCACGCTCCCCACGGTACAGCTTTATCATACGCCCCTCGTGACACCGTTCACGTTTATAGAAAATGCCGTATTCGTTGAGTAAACGTCCCGACAGGACATTCAGTTTCCGTGCAAGGCTATTCGGCTGTAACCCTGTTTCCAGCCAAGCCGCAAGCTCCGTCGCCGTCCCCTGCCACAAGGGGCAGTCGGCAGTAATTCTTTTGTCTATTTCCTCAAGTAAAGGCTCTGGCGGCTCTTTCCAAAGTTCTGTTTCTGCCTTTTGAAAATCCCATAACAATGTTTCGGGATTGCGGAGGAGATAGAGTTTCTGCTCTTGCTGGTCTCTGCCCGACACTTCAAGCGTGGCGGCATTGCCGATGCGTTTTTCTTTCTGCAACAGGAACGCACCGTCAGCCGCACCGAGCAAGCCAGTAGTCCCCGAAATCATGTCAAACTTATCATCAGAACCCTGCTTTCTGGTATGATGGACAAGCAGGAGGCAGATACCATAGCTGTCTGCAAACTGTTTCAGCCTTGTAATGATTTCATAGTCGTTTGCGTAACTGTAATTGTCCCCGCCGACTTCCCGCACCTTTTGGAGCGTGTCAATAATAATCAGTTTTGTATCGGTATGCTGTTTCATAAATTCCTGCAACTGTTCATCCAATCCGTTTCCAAGATTACCCGCCGAAACAGAAAAGAATAAACTGTCTGCCCCGTCCGTTCCAAACATACGGTACAGCCTTTCCTGCAGGCGGCGGTAATCATCTTCAAGGGCAAGGTACAAGACCGTTCCTTTTCGGGCGGGATATTCCCATAGCGGCACACCCATACTGATATGGTAGGCAATCTGCGCCATAAGGAAGCTCTTTCCAAGCTTCGGCGCACCTACGAATAGATAAGTCCCAGGGTAGAGCAGACCGTCAATCAAGGGCGGCTTGCTCGGATATACAGAATCATACAATTCTGCCATAGAAACAATTTCAAGGACTTTGCTATTGTTTTTCGGCGGGTAATTGGTTATACTGTTATTGTTTACATTAAGCGGTTGCCCCGTATCTGCGCCAACAGATACATTCGGGACAGCCGTTTCTTTTTTATTCGCCATCTTCACACTCTCCTTTCAGACCGCCGAGGATAATAGCAATCAATTCGATAGTATCTAATAATTCGTTGTCAACGCTGCCGCCTGCTTCAATTCTCTGTAATTCTGCAAGGACAGCGGCAAGCTCGTTGCGGAGAGCCTTATACACCCTCGGATTGCCCTGCACGACCACATCTTGGCACAAAAGCCGCCTTGTGATATAGTCCTGCTTGGTAAGCCCCGAAAGCCGCACCGCTTTGTCAATCCACTCATTTTCTTCAGGAGATACCCGAAAGGCGACGGTCTTGTTCCTCCAACGGTTGCAGTTGTCTAAATTCTTTGCCGACATATCAAAAATCCCCCTTCCCTAAATCGTCAAGCCTGTCTGCCATCTCTGTCTGCTTTGATGGAAACAAATGTGCATAGCGGTAAGTGATTTCAATGCTCTCATGCCCCACACGGTCAGCAATCGCCACCGCCGAGAACCCCATGTCAATCAGCAAGCTGATGTGGCTGTGGCGTAAATCGTGAATCCGTATGCGTTTCACCCCTGCGGCTTTTGCGCCCCTGTCCATCTCGTGATGGAGATAGCTTTTTGTTACCGTGAAAATGCGGTCTTTCTTCTTTAAGCCGTACAACATACCGATATATTCCTGCATTTCCTCACAGAGAAACTTCGGCATTTTAATTGTGCGGTTGCTCTTTTTCGTTTTCGGAGAAGTAATCACATCCTCCCCATGCAGGCGTTGATAGGATTTGTTAATCGTGACCGTTTCTTTATCAAAATTGAAATCAGCGGCGGTCAAGGCTAATAATTCTCCCTCTCGGATTCCGCACCAGTAAAGCATCTGGAACGCATAATAGGAAACTGGCTTGTCCATCATTTCATCCGCAAACTTCCTGTATTCCTCTTTTGTCCAGAACAGCATTTCCTTGTGTTCCTCGCTCCCCATGTTCCCCGCCTTTGCCGCAGGGTTGGAGCGGAGGTCATAATAGCGCACCGCATGGTTAAATATTGCTGAAAGCTGGTTGTGTACCGTTTTCAAGTAAGTCTGCGAATAGGGATTGCGTTTTTCATCACGGTAGGCAAGCAGCTCATTCTGCCATGCAATGATTTCCTTTGTGCCAATCCCACTAATTTTCATCTTTCCAAAATACGGAAGAATCTTCGTCCGAATGATATGCTCCTTTGTCAGCCAAGTGTTTTCTTTCAATCTGTTCTTGACATCATTCGCATAAAGCTCTGTAAAGGCTTCAAAATCCATGCCAAGGTCAGCGGAATTTTGTAACTGGAATTTCCGCTCCCACTCCTGCGCCTCCCGCTTTGTGGCAAACCCACGCTTACATTTCTGCTTACGTTCGCCTTTCCAATTCACATATCTCGCCATCACATACCAAGTGCCGTTGCCCTCATTCTTAAATACTGGCATTTACTCCATCTCCTTTCCCTGTTTTTCTCCTGCCCCATAAAACCTTTCTTGAAAATACTGGCGGTTTACTCTCCCTGCAATCGTGATAAACCCCTGCTCCTTCAGCTCGTCATTTAATTTCTTGATGAGCTTGTAAGCGTAAGGTTTTGATACGGAAAGCTCCTGCGCCACCTCATCCACACGGATAAATTTGTTGTCCATACAACCTCTCCTTTCCTTATTGCCGCCCATTACTCTGGGCATATAGGTATGCCCTTGCGGCGTTTCTCTTTCTAAGCGTTTTTGCTTAATACATAATACTAAACATTTTTGCTACCGTCAATAGGTTTGCAAGAAAATATTAAACTTTTTTGTTTCGCTTATTCTTGACTTTCTCTAAACATATATGCTATACTCCTTATAAACATACGAACAAGGAGTGAAACATTATGGCGATTGGCGAAAGAATACATTTTTTCCGCATCATGCGGGGCATGACGCAAAAATACCTCGGTATGCTTGTCGGATTTCCCGAAAAATCAGCGGATGTGCGTCTGGCACAGTATGAAACTGGCTCACGCAAGCCAAAGGCAGACTTGACGGCTGCACTGGCGCAGGCTCTTGACGTTGCGCCGCAGGCTCTTGACATACCCGACATTGACAGTTACATCGGGCTTATGCACACCTTATTTACCCTTGAGGACATTTACGGTCTTACCGTCAGTGAATCAGACGGTGAAATCTGCTTAAAGGTCAACAAAGACAAAAGCAAGGATGCCGCCGAATTGCTGAAAATGCTCTGCGCTTGGAAAGAGCAGGCGGACAAACTCTCTGCCGAGGAAATCAGCAGGGAAGATTACGATCAGTGGCGGTACAATTACCCAAAATTTGACACCACGCAGCATTGGGCAAAAGTTCCCTCTAAGGAATTGAGTGATACCTTGGTTGAACAGTTCAAGGACAAACTGAAAACCGATTGACAATCACGACAAAAAACGCCCTTAGCCATGAGTTCCTACCCACAGCTAAGGGCGTTTTAATATGGATTCGTTCAGAGCCAAGCGGAGTTTGGACAATATATGCGATGAATGATTACATTCAAGAGCATATATTGGCAAAACTCCATTTGGCGGATACGCCACAACTCGGAAATATGTAATATTTCCGAGTATGGCTCTGAACATTAGCCAGCCGCTTAAAAATCATTCCCCCACCAACAAACCACCTGACAGTAAGAATAATCGCACCCAAACGACTGTTATCAATTTGTTATCAAAAGACCTTTCCAAAGCCAGCAAACCCGCATAAATACTGGATTCACTAAGCATTTTTATTTATTCGAACTCAACTCACATTATCGTTCCTTTGCACCGCTTACTGTGTTTTACCGTCATTTCTGTACCTTATTTCCATGATAATCCACACTGTCCAAATGGTTCTTTGAGTTTTCATTACCAAAACATTACCAAATGGCGGTAACATTACCACTAAAACCTCTTAGACAAAATTGCTCTGTCGGAATCCGATATACACATAGCTGTCATTGCCTGTTCTGCGGTCATTTTCATAGATTTCATAAGATTTTTAACAATATCAAACAATGTTTCTATACGTTCCCTATCTATTCTTTCTTCCATAGCTTTACACACTTTATTTCGGCCTCCTTCCGTTCCTTTGAAATACCCGACTGGCTTTGCTAGTTCCTGATAAAACATATCAACTGCACTTGTACAGCGAAAATCATGCATCAGCTTCCCAACTGGATCACTGTCATTTTTATAGCTGCCATTTAAGTATATGATATGCGAACCGTCCCCAAACAATTCCCCTGATTCCTGGACATTCCTTTCCACATGGTACATCGGAAAACCAAGATTCATATAGTCATTCCTGGTAATGAAAATAACATAGGAATCATGGATTTCTTTAAATTCCTGCGACGATTTCAGCATCTTTGTATCCAACATGCTGCTGTGGAACCTGGCCCTGTGAACATCTGCCCCTGCATTTTCATTCTGTACCTCAATATCATACACCTTCCCATCAGAATCTTTTGCATAAATATCAAGCCTGATAGAGCGTCCTCCAGGAACTGGATTTTTATACTCCCTTTGGGCTACCACCTCTATGACTTCCAAATCATCCCTGCCCAGAATAATATTTAGGACAAACTCCGTTGTCCCAATATTCTGGTCAAACACAACCGTCATAAAGAAATCGTCCAGAAGGCATAACCCTTCCAGAACCTCTAAATCCTCTTTGTCCTTTTCAATATCATTCATAAAACCACCTGCTTTCCCGTGATAGGCTTAATCCCATTATAACCTTATTTTTGCCTTTGCACAACCTGGTTTTCACTTTTGGCTGCATCTTCCCAAGCCCACACTATCTTTTATTCTCCTATATTGTCCTGTTCCAGCATCTCCTGGAACTGTTCTATCTCCAAATCTGCTTTCCAGTGCTGGTTATCCGTATCTGGCAGCTTATCAAACAAATATGCCGCGCCATTTACAATATCCACTGCCGTAATTGCCATAGCAAGAAAATCTTCCTTCATCTCTTTATAAGCATCCCCAGACAAGGAAAAATCGCCAGACTGTAGCTGCCTGACGATTTCCTTCATGGTACACTGCATCTCCTGCAATGCATCCACAATCCTTTTGATATTTACCTGGTTTCCCACCACTACGATATTAGAATAGATACAGCTCCGGGCAATAAAATCCTTTTTGTAATGTCCGCTCATTGCCGCCCGTTCCTCTATCAATGCCCTCTGCCAGCCGCTTGGCCGGAACGCAATCGTTGGGTTTTTATGTTTTCCGGGCATAGTCTGTAGCCTCCTCATCCAAATCTTCTTCATTCAATCCATTTAGCTGGTCTGCCAAATCCCTTGCCTGGTTTGGATATAAATGGGAATATGTATTTAAGGTAGTCTGGATTTTTTCATGTCCCAGCCGCTGCGCTACCATCAATGGCTGTGCCCCAAGCTTTGAAATCAACAGGCTTGCATGGGAATGCCGCAAATCATGCAGGCGTATTTTCTTTACCCCGGACAGTTCCACCCCACGGATCATTTCATGCTCCAGAAAAGATTTTGTCACCATAAAAAGCCTGTCTGTTTCCATCATGCCATATAAACGGCTTATATAATCCTTCATTTCTTCCACCAAAAAATCTGGCAGGGGAATCACACGTTTGCTCTTTTCTGTTTTAGGTTCTGTTACCACATCCTTCCCATTAATCCGCTGATAGGATTTGTTTATCCGGAGCGTCTTGTCCTCTGCGGAAAAATCACCTAGGGTGAGGGCTAATAATTCCCCGATCCGGATTCCCGTCCAGAACAGCGTTTTGAACGCCATATAAGAAATAGGTTTGTCTTTTACACACTCTACAAAAAGCCCAAATTCCTCCTGTGTCCAGAATTTCATGGATTCCGCCTGTGACTTCCCCATTGACCCAGCTTGTACACATGGATTTTTCGGCAGATCATAATACTTTACTGCATAATTGAAAATGGCGCTGAGCTGGTTATTGATTGTCTTTAAATATGTTGGGGCGTATCCTTCTTTCATTAACTGATTTTGCCATTTCCTTATGTCTGCCGCCTTAATGTCCATAATTTTCCGCCTGCCAAAATAAGGCAATATTTTAAGCTCCACTATGTACTCTTTAGTACGGAATGTATTTTCCCGTAACCGCTGCGCCATATCTGCCTGGTACAGCTCCCAAAACGCCTGGAAGCTCATATCCAAATTGGATGACTGCTGGAGCTTAAACTGCTCGCCCCATGCCACCGCTTCCCGTTTCGTCTTAAAACCACGTTTATGCTTCAGCTTTTTCTTTCCTGTATGGTCTTCCACATAAACAAAAACTTCCCATTTTCCTGAACCTTCTCCATACTTTTTTACATGCAAAATACCACGTCCTTTCCTTTATAAATATCCCCGGAGCATGGAATACTCCGGGGATTGCCGCATCTACTGCTGCCTAAACTAACTGTGCGCTTGCTGCTTGTGGGCTTTGTACCGACAACCCATAAAAATGTTCATTAAAAAACTTCTTTGGGATTTTTCCAGCAATCACAATAAACCCCTTTGCTTCTAATTCCTCATTCAAGCCCCTCACCACTTGGTATGCCTTGCCTCTTGAAACGCCAAGCATTTCCTGAACCTCTGAGGCTGTGTAATATAAATATCCTTGCATTGTTACCTCCTCTAATAAAATCAATATATTTTTTTGAATCCAGCATTGACGAACATCCCTGACATACCTGACACACTTTTCCTGGCTTATGATTTTTAGGAAGATTTTACGGGAATTGAGCCATAATATCTACAAAACCAAAGGTACAAAATAGTGTGTCAGGTGTGTAAATCAAACACTATTTTCCTCGCCGGTATCATTTGGGACAAGCTCCAACAGCCTGATTCCCCATACGCCCCTCTTGCTTCCATTAGTATATCTTTCCACGCCATACTTCCCCTTTAAATATGGGATAAGCTGGTTTATAGATAAAGCCTTGTATCCACCATTCCGTTTACAGAATTGATGGTATCTTGCGTACAACTCTTGTGTATAAGCAACTGCTTCCGATTCAAGCTGGCACTCCGATTCGACAAAACTTTCTACGCCATTCAGGAAAATCTGGGGATTAAAATAATCTTCCGCATCCACTGCTTCCGAAAAGCAAAACCGGTTCTCCACCAGGTCATGCAACCCTTTCAAGGCCAATGTTATCATATAATTCCGGCCAACCATCAGCTTAGAAAGAATATCCGGATCTCGCTCTTCCTTTGGGATGGACACTTCCAATGGGAAACTGAACCACTACCGGCTAAAGCCGGTAGGTTCGCTCTGCTGCTAAAGCAGCCTAAAGTTGTCTCTCCGCAAGATTATCATTATTTTTCTACGGTGATCCTACCTCGAAGTTATCAGAGTTATTTCTTTCCTGTAAATCTTGGTTTTGTATATATTCTCTGATAATTTCATCTGTAACATTTCCACTGCTTGCCACAAAATATCCTCTTGCCCACAAATGTTGTCCCCAAAATTGTTTGTTTAGTTCCTTATATTCCATCTGTAACTTTCTGGAGGTGTTGCCTTTTATATATTGTACCAGCTTACTTGCTGACAAGTGCGGCGGCACTGACACCAGCAGATGTATGTGGTCACTGCCCACATGCCCTGCCAAAATCTGCACTTCATTATTCTGGCAGACCATTCGGATTAGTTCCCTAGTTCTAACAGCTATTTTCCCTAACAATATGGGTTTCCGATATTTTGTTATCCATACTAAGTGATACTTTATGTCATATGTGCAATGTGCTGATTTCCTGTAATTTTCCATATTTTCACCTCAAGTTTAGTATTCCATTTTTTATGTCATCTAAACTTGAAGGTATGGGGTTTACCTAAAGGTTTCGCCTAAAGGCGAGGGTTTTAACCCCATTATACAGACAATAATCAGGCGGTTAATAAATGGCTGTAAATCTTCGCTGGTTGCGAACGTCATCATTCCGTTCCCAGCCCAGACCAGCTTGCAATCTGGACGAAGCTGTTCGGCTTCCCTGTAAATCTGACGTGTCCTGATCTTATCTGAAGATGTAATCTTTTTGATCAAAGCAATATCTTCTGATTTCAAAGGTTTATTAGTCGCAACATCTTCGTCTGCACAGACCTTAATGCCAACAAGCTCACCTGTAACATATTTGCTGTTGAGTTCCTTGATGGAACATGCCATGTACAAATTTTCTCCAATTACCAACTCCATAAACCGGCAGACTGTGCTTTTGCCTGCATCCGGGACGCCCATGAAATAAAAAAAAGCTTTCTTGTTTTCATAATTAGAAAGGCAAAAACCGATAATTTCACAAAATAACTGTTTCCGTCCCTCCTGTCCCATGCAAAAAGTATTTAAAAAGCAATCAACAGCTTCTTTGCCTGAAAGATCATTTCTGTCATAGTCCGTTGCCAAAATAGAGAAAATGTAATCCTCTTCCCAGAACTGGTTTTCATAAAAAAACTGCTCCCTGACATTAAAAGTTCCATTTTGAAAGACAACCACATCCCTGTTTATTGGCAATTGTTCCAAACTGTCAACTGCAATTTCTGGATCGCACAGCAACTGCTTATGGATTTCGGAATAGTCACGGAATAAACGGCTTCTTTTTTCATCCAAAATCTGTTTAAAAAAAGTTGCAGCCCGTTTTTGTTCGCTGATATCTTCGTATACTTTCCCGTTAAAAATGTACAGCCTTTTAGACCCAATACATATTAGTGACGTCTGGCTTTTTATAAACTTTACAATAAAGTCCACCACTTTACAACTTTATAAATAATATCCCTGATGCTGAATCAGTTGTTTTAAAACCTTAATTATAGCTTTTGATTTTATGTGTGTTTCGGCTTTTTTCACGAAAATGGCATAAAATACCTGCTGGCGAATTTTTTCGCTCAGTACGAAACGAAATTCCTGGACGCTTTCTGTCTGGTATTTGGAAAACGTCTTGTCCTGATACGGCAAAAGTTTCATTGCACAATACGCTATGTTGATTAGATTGACAAGCATTTCTATCCCTTTGCGGCTCCGCACCATGTAGCTGCATAATGACCAGAAGGTTTTCTGTTCGTAATAACTTACTTCGATGTTCCACCGAAAAGCATAAAGCATCAGAGGTATAAACTGCATACGGCTGCTTCCTGTCTGATTCAGTGGGGATTTTTCTTGCCAGGCACAGAATATCTGCAGCTGTTCTGGAAAAACTGTGCTGAAATATAAACGCCTGCCACCATTTTCCTTGTCCGCTGATGTAACATATGCCAGAACGGTCCTTTTGCCAAAAATGTTTGTAAGGACACGGCGCACAGCCATGTAATAGCCTCCAATTTTTTCATCTGACAGAGTAAAATCATCCTGGATGGAGAGCCTGTCGCCATGCGTTGCAGGACGTCCTCTTTTTCCCGTCCGCTGTGGCGGCAAATCATAAATGACGGAATCAAGCCTTGCATTTCCTATAAGGCCAAGGTTTTCATATTCGTCTACGATAGAAACAAGGCTCTTTTTTACATACCAGCTGTCACAAAGGAGGACGACGTTTTTCTTTGTACGCAAGACAGGCATTACATGCCGCACCATAGATGCAGCCAGTTCCAGTTTAGATTCCTTTTTCTGCCACATGCGGTATCCAAGCGGTACGCACAGATAATGGATCCTGTCCTTATTCCATACAGGGACACAGAGCATTACGCTCACAAAACAGTGTCCATTCAGGTAATTAGAGCCATTATGCGCAGCATGGTCGAAAAGCTTTGAAGCATCCTCAAATTTTTTGCCGAATTTTGCAACCATTGTATCATCAATACACAGGAAGACAGGCTGGGAGGACAATTTTTCTGGTATGAGCTTTAAAGCCATACCAGCAGTAACATTCATAAATCTAGAATAATCAGCTTTTGCATAAGAACATGCATAGTAAAATGCATTCAGGGATTTTTCTGTAATCCCTGATAAAAAATGTCTGTACAGCGAACGGATGGAACCTGCCGACTCCATAGCAAGGATAGATAACACCAGCAGGAACAAGGTTTCAATAGTTGGTAAGGAAAAAGTTTTAAAATAAATATAAAAATAACGGTACAGTCTACCAATTAGATTGTTTTCGTTGTATAATAAGTCTGACGTACAAGGTCACCATCTTTCGTATAGTTTTGTGTGCAAACTTATTATACATTAGAAAGTGCCTTGTGCGTTATTTTATTTTTCAAAAAGTTGTAAAGTGGTGTAAAGTCTATATTTTGTTCCCGATTTGCGCTTCTTGCTTGTTCAGCCCACTGCTTCTCCGGAATTTCCTTTTCAAAAGCACCTTTACACATTTTCATTCTGTTATCTTGTGCAGGCTTAGGTTCCACTTTCATCGTAAACAAACCGTCCAGTTTCTGGCTACAAAGATTTCCATCCCCTGTTTCCGGTTCTCTTCCAAACAGTTTCGTTCCAATGTCAAGTATTTTTTCTTTGTCTATCAAACGCTCTTTCGTTCGCACATCTTCCTCTAAAAAAGAATTTCTTTCGATTTCCGGCTCTGTTTTTGCCATTTCTATAAAATATGCGGCTATTTTCTCCTTATCTACCTTTCTTTTTAAAGAGGGAACGTCTTCTAATGGGGATTTTTCCGCTTTTTCATATATTCCTTTTTCTTTTTTCCTCATGATCCACTCCTATCCAAAAAAATGAACGAAATAATGAACCATAAACTCGGCAGAACGTGAATCCGCCGTAACCGAACACAGGTTTATACCACAGGCTGTATCCTTAATCAGGCATACATAGTATCCGTTTTTCCCGTGATCCAATTCGGTTTCCAGATAGACGCCAATCTCTACATCGTCTTCAAGACGGTAAAGGGTTTGCCCCGCCCCATCCTTATCAGGCACTAAAATGAACGCCCTTTTGGCCTTGCCATGGAAAACCAGCATACACTCCTCATCCAGCGGCTGAAACTTCTTATCCACAAAAAAATTATTTTGTTGAAAGACGAAGCACTCATGTTTTTTCTGAATAACGATCAGGCATTGCTTCAATTTGTGTTGCAGCCCCTTCCCTTCAACGTATTGCCCTGGAATCACCATCAGTGGATCTCCCCTATAACAAACCTTTGGGTATTCACTCTCAGGCACTTCCTCCACACAAAAGATTTCCCGAAAACTTTTCCCTTTCTCAATGCCTGTTACCTCAGATACCTCCATCTCTCCTTCTGGTTCGATTAAATTCGACAATGATACTCTCATTTTTTCCTCCTTGCATTTTTTGTGATTTCCTGTATCCTTAGGTTATAACAAAAATTACGACTTGAATAGTATAATTTCAGTCGCAGCACAAGGAGGCTCTTATGAATCTATCCGTTACAATTTATCCTGGGGACTATCAAATCAAACAACTCGGCAAAACAGACTATCTCCATTGTGGGAGTCCACGCAAAAGAAAAATTTTTTTTGATGGAAAAGGGCATACGAAAGATTTTTTTTCGCAAATCGTATCTTTAGACATTGATGACCTCAATGCCATTAAAGAATTTACAAAACAATACGGCATTCTTGTTAATACACAAAATGATCCTGAACATCCTACCTTCATGGGATTGATTACCAATGCTGGCTTTAATGAGAAATATTTATCTTTCTCTTCAGGGTGTTCCATGCCCTTATCAGTCTTTAAAAACTACATCACCCTCATAAAAAATATGCTTTTGCTTGCGACAGCTATTTCTTTAGATTATAAATCCCAAAAAGAATATGCTGAGAATTCTGCCCATATCATAGAATATTTTTTGACTGTGCTTCTTCAGCCTTACGGTTATAATGACATAATCCATTCCAAAATAGACTGGACTATAGGCGGCAATACCCCTTTGACGCGGCTTGCATTTTATGGTGGCAGATTCTGTTCCAAAATGCATCCTTTATTCAGGGCATCCCAATGTATGCATTTATTTATTCATACACTGCAGGACTTCAATAGGAAGAATCGGGCCCTTCTGGAAAAATTCAACTCAGAAAAAACACCTAATGGGTCATTTTATGATATTCCAATTTTCCAGGCAGAAAAGAGTGTATCCTACGGCAAGGACTCCTTGCCAAATGGCTGCAAATTTTCTGTTTCAGATACCGAAATAATAGATTTCCTGTCATCTGACTATGCAGAACTATGTGAAATATTTAATTCCTTAACATCAAATTTTCATTTTTCCCTGGATAATGACTATAAAATAAATGTGGAGCTCAACTCCACAGATGGTATAAAATTGCTGATGACACAAATCATCAAAATTTCCCAGAAACTTCTCATAGAAACCATCAATTTTTACGCTAATGGCATCAATTTTGAAGTTTCTGCATCTGATAAAAAGAAAAAATATGACATGCGCCTTGTTCCACAATGTTTTCTGCAAGGCATTTTCCTTGCAATGGGATGCTTGTTAAATAAGTATCAGGTTACTGTTTGCAAATACAAAAAATGCAATAAGCCTGTTATTTCCCTTATATCGCGTCCCGCATTATGCTGTTGCCACAACCATTTAACAAATTACCGTTCGCAGATAAAGAGAGATTCCCTAAAAGGCGGGAAATAAATAACCTTATTATTATTAAAATCCCTGAAAACAGTCTTTACCAAAACTATTTTCAGGGATTACAATGCCATAGGACATCTCACAAGCCATTATATTACATTATCCACAAAATTCAGATGCATTTCTTCTATAATGAGGGCCCTCTTCATTTCCTATCCACCAGCACTCCGAGTATCTCTTCCATTTCCTCCCATGTGTCACATTTCAGATATTCACGTCCCAGGTATAAACTCCAGAGGGCTTCCATCAAATCCGGCTCTTCCAGGCAGGCTTCCACAAGACCCTTCCCCAAATGTTCTTTATACTGGAAATATTCATAAAAACATTCATAAAACCGGATTTTGCCACAGGCTTCATAAACCTCAGCGGAAGAAGATGCAAGCATCTTATACCGGAATGACTCACGCTCCTTTTCTGCCTTCTTCCTAAGGCTCCTTTCCTTTTCACTGAATACTCCGCGCTTCATCCCATCACCCCCTATGCTGCAATGGAAACTTCGCCTGTAAGGCGGCTGTAGCGGTACACGTGGTAGGAGAGTATCTCTTCTGGGGCAAGCTGCGTGTCATTGACATCCTTCACGATCCTTGCCAGTTCCCCCGCATCCTCCCCATACTCCCCGGCTGGCAGCAGGATGACTTCATGGATGGAAGACGGGAGTATCCAGAAGTCCTGCTTAAAGAACCCGGAAACCCTCCCCATCACATCTTTGCTGCACATCTGGACTGCACCGTTTATCCGGGATTTATTCCCCAGTACATACATGGGGCAGCCTTTTAACAGCTCTTTCTTCGCCTCCTGCTCCGCATCCCAGCATGGCGTGAGCAGCTCATCCATGCACTCAAATGCCATGTCGTCTGCATCCTCCATGTTTTCCATGGCTGTCTGGTAAAGCGTCCCCTCATCCACCCCCTAGTACAGCATATGCCCATCCCAGATTGGGATGGTGGCCTGCCTGCCTGGGTAGCCCCTGGCATGTCTGCATAATATTCCAGCGAAAGATCCAGGAAATCCCGGTGCGGGGCTTTTTCCAGATGCCCCTGGTTCCTTTCCGTATTGACCAGCCGTGCGCGGATATGTGTCTTTATGGAATCCCAATCTGCAAATTTTGACACGTCTATGTCGCAGTCCGGGATCCTGCCTCTGCAGACATCCAGAATTTCTGAAACTGCCTGCGCTATGCCTTCTTTCCTGGCCGTGCCATGCATGTCCTTTGTATAATATTCATCCATCCTGACAATCATGGATGCGTTTACCCCCTGCCTGCCAATGAGGATGCTGCGCCCCGTTGGCCTGCCGCATTCCCCTGGGCTGCCGCTTTCCACACGGTAGCCGCATCCCAGCTTTTCCTTTAAGGCTTCCATAACCCTATTTTCAAATTCCTTATAGTCCATAACCAATCCTCCTATCTACTTCATGCGACTTTTGATTTCGTTTTTGCCAGTGCCGCCATAATTTTTCCATACAATTCATCTGGTATAGAATCCGGATTTTTTATTCTGTATCTTTCCTGCACCGCTTCCATGCCGACACCTGTCCGCTGCAGTTCTTTTTCCAGGGACTGCCGCTGTATTTTAGATAATGTGCTGTCATTGGATGCGGGGGCTTTGCTCTGCAGTTTATCCCTGCTCCCAGCAACTATATTTTTCTTTGGCTTTTCTGGCTTTTCTGCCTTTGCCCCCATCTCATATACTGCCTGCCCCTGATTGGAATCATTGGCAATTACAAGGCTGGCAATCTCCCTGTCCCCATTGTATGTAATGGAGCGTACCGAAAAATGGTCGCTGCAGTACAGCTTATCCCCATTTCGCTTAATTGATATGCCTGCTGCCGGAACCCATATAAATGGGGCGGTATATAACTCCCTGCCAATCCCCCAGTTAAAGCATGCCCTCTTGAAAGAATCCGAAGCCTGCGATTTCTCCTTTTCCGCATACCCCATTGTGCCCACATCCTGCTTGGCAACCCATTCCCCGGTATCCTTGTCATAAACCTCCACCGTGCAGTAAAGGTTCCCGTCTATGCACTGGTGGCTTCTTTTCCAGCCGAACAGGCCGAACGTTTCGTCAAGGATGCGCTGGTCTACCCTTGCATCCTTATAAAGCAGCAGGCTTATCCCGTTCTCCTTCACAATGGACACCCTGCACTCAATTTCGTTTGCTTTCAAAAGCCGGATTGCATGATTTCCCATAGAACCATTCCTTTCCAAAATGAGATAAAATAAGCAGGGAAAGCCTTGTGCTTTCCCTGCCCGATACTCCTTATGCCGCCTTAATCTGGAATCTGCGTGAGGACGTCACCTTCGCATAATTCTTGTAGATTTCTGGCTGCTCCTGCTTGATCCGCTTCGCGTCAAGCCTTGTAGTGTCTACATTGCTCCATGATACCTTGTAATGCCCGTTTGACGCCAGCTCGCTATCCTGCATAAACAGCTTGATTTCCTGTTCAATCTGTTTCTGCTCTGACTGCAGTTCCCCAATCTGCGCAAGGATTTCCTCCCTGCGTGCCAACCTGCCATCAAAGCCCACAAGTTCAACCGCGCTTTCCTTTTTTGCTGTATGGAAATACTGTTCCAGGACGGAATCGTATATTTCGGAGCCGTCCGGGTCAGGGATTCGCCCCGCTACAATATAGTCATTCCAAAATTCCCCCTCCGCCTCAATTAACTGCTGTATCAGGGCATCATCCCATGTCAGTTTATGGTAAACAAACTCACGCCCCAAAATAACTGCCGCGATATACCACACGCGCTTTCCTGTAACCGCCATGTAATGGTAACACTGTATGGCGTAATGGGGCGGGATCTTACCATCTGCCCATTTATCGGCATTGTAGGCGCTGGCTGTTTTACATTCCAGACCTGCATCCTCTCCAACCACCAGGCGGTCAACGTCCGCAATCATATACGGATGCCCCTTGCTGCGGTACATATAATTGCTGCGCCGCACCTTCAATCCGGTTGCTTCCATAAAACGCACCGCTACATACTGTTCCAAATCATTTCCGATCCGGATGGCTTCATTGTCCCCTTCTTCCACCCCATCCGACGTCTTATCCCAGAACACCTTCATAGGGCTGCTGTATGGGTTCAGGCCGCAGATTGCACCTGCATCCGAGCCCCCAATCCCTGTCTTGCGGAGCTTCAGCCATTCTTCACGCGCCATTCCCGCTGTCGATATTTTCTCGTACATAATTCCCTCCATTCCCGTAAGTTCCCCCACACTGTAGGCAAAAAATAATAGGGATGGCAAAACCTATCGTAAGCTTCACCATCCCCAGTCCCAGAACACGGTATCAGGCAGCGCACACCAGCTGGTAAGCCCTGTCGATTAACGGGTTCCCTTACATCGTCTTTAAGAACAGGTTTTCCTTATACTTCGCCGTTTCCCGGAGCGGCTTTGCATGGGTCGCAAAATCGGACACCGCATTCACAAAACGGTAGCCGTTCTTCCCCACGCCCACCAGGTCAGGGGCAAGGTAATAACGGTTCTTTAAATCCATTCGTAGCTTCTTCACATTCCGTTCCGTGGTTTCGGTGGCGTCCGCGGCAATCGGGAGCAGAAGCTTAATGTATTCTTCCACCGCCGCGTCGCTCACTTTCTTCCTGTCCAGTTTCTTTGACGCTTTGGAAAGCTCGTTCATATAGTTCTCCGCCATGAACAGCGTCATCCGTGCGTCTTCCATCTTCGCCCCGATATCGCCCGTATGGTTTGCGCACCAAATCCGGCTTGCATTGTCCAGCGCAAAGTTAAGCGTATTTTGGCAGACCACCCGGACAGGCGTCATTGCCACTTTGATAGAACCTGATCCGTCGTGGGAATTGCTAAACACCAGGTAGGGCATAACCTTATCTTCTACAAGGCGGTACTGTTTGGGGAGCTTTGCCAGAATCCAGACTTTCTTCCCTCTTTCAGCGACCCCGCCGTTTCATACTGAACGCCTTTTCCAAGAAGCTCGTCCGTAAACGCAAACGCATCCCGGTTCTGCACAATCTGGTAACGCCCGGACACCACGCCCAACACTTTATGGTCAGAACTGCGGATATTGGCGTAATAATCATTTACCACAATGCCATCCCCCGTATAGATTTTTTCCTGCCAGACGTCCCAATTCAGCCCTGCCAGTTTCAATGCTTCTTCTGATGTGGGCGCATCCTCCACCTTCGTCCCTAAGCCATGCCATGGGGCTTTGCGGACATAAAACATACTTTCCACTTCTGCTGCCATAATACGTCACTCCTTCCTTTTTTCATCTGCATACTCAACAGCAATGCTAATAATCCCTGCCACCGCCACCAGTGCAGTAGCAACTTCCTTTGCCATCCGGCAGTTCCTTTCCCATCTGGCGTTATCTTGTACCGCCATGTCACCGCCGGAGGTTTGCATTTCAAATTCCATAACGCCCTCCTTCCCTTACCATCCAAGGACAACAGCCAATGACAGCAGCCCTTCCAGCACAATCTTGATAATAGAAATGATTTGTTCCAGATGCATAATTCCTTCCTCCTTCCTTTGTGTGCGTAGTTTAACCTGGAAAATTTTGTTTTACGGCATTTGCCTACCTAACCCGGAAATCCCTGGATTCATCGGGTTCTATGGCTCTGCCACAAAGAAATAATATATTTCTTTTTTACAGAAACAACCGGATAAGGCATAAAACAAACTGACAAAACACGAAAAGGAGGATGCCTAAAATGTTAGAAGAATACCCAGATATACTTACCCCACAGGAAGCGATGGAAATTTTGGGGATTGGGAAGAATTTATTTTACAGGCTGCTTAACCAAGGGACTATTCCTGCAAAACGGATAGGAGGGAAAGTTTGGAGGATTGCAAAAAAAGACCTGGTTGCCTATATTTCCACAATTCAATAAACTTTTTGCGGAAACAATTTTATTCTTTGTTATCAGTCCTTTACAATTAAAGAAGTTTTTGACATTTCCGAAACCACTGAAGCTGCAACGGACCACATGGCAAATAATTATGAAATACGGCATGTATAAAAAAATAATGGAACTCGTTATTTGAGTTCCATTATTTTCATCACGACACATCACAGTACTGAACTATTCCTTCGCGATTCTATTCATTACAAAACAATGAAATTACTGTGAACTATTAATATTCACTTTCTCCCAATGCTTTTAATCGACGAGCATCTGTTTCTCCATACTCCTCATAAGCTCCAGCCGCAGCCAATTCATATAAATATAATTCCCCATCTTCATTAAGGTGGTATTCCATTGTATCTATAGTATGCATAGTATTACCACAAAATGCAACATTTATGGTCATTCCCATAGGGTCTTCCGGAGTTTCCTCATTAAGCACTTCAAATTGTAAATAATAAACTCCATGATTTGGTTCGGGACAATCCACTTCATAATACGTTTCTTGAATATTCCCTGCATAGAGACAAATATCATTCTCATAATTTGGGAATTTCAAAACATGCCCTAACTCATTGAATGTAGATTCTTCAATATTACCCTTTACTGCAGAAATTACATCATCAGTTGCGTAGTAAAACTGTGAATCGTCGTCTGTTTCTGATTTATCATATTCGTCATTATTATAATAAGTATCATCTAAATCAGAAGCATCATCTCCATCGCGAATATCATCATAAGACGATTCCGCTATATCATCAAATGCATCTTCAATCTCATCCAGAAATTCGCTGTCTTTCGCTTCATCCGGATTGTAAGTGAGTGCAATTGGTTTCGCATATACGTGACCTTCCCCAACTGCAATATCAAAATCAACACTTATAATCGTAGGATCATCCAGTATTTGACGAATTTTATCAAGTACTGACTCATCGGTAATTGAAACAAGACATCCATAATGGTCTGATTCTTCTTCTGAAGATCCTGGGCATGTACCTTTGTACTTATCTATAGGCCCCATCTTCACCTGTTCAAAAGAAAGATCAATGTCATATGAATAATTCTCATGGATGCAATTATTCGCATATCTCAGAAATTCCTCATCTGACGGTTGCAGGAAAAAGAACTCTGATCCAATTGTATAAATCGCTCTCTTTCCAACAAAACATGCAACGGCAATTACTCCCACAAAAACTGCAAATGAAAGTAAACATACCGCAACCTTTCCGGATTTTGATTTCGGCATATCTGGGTTATCTGTTACACCAGACTTAAACTCACCCATCGCCTCTTTCCAATCCTTTTTAACTGCTTCTTTCCAATTTTCTTCCTGTTTGTGTTGTTGAGAATCTTCAACAATCCCAGTTTCAGAAGTATTATTGATGTTACGGTTTTCTTCCATTTTTCTTTCCTTTCTTATTCTATACGTTTACTGGAGGCACTGTATTTGGCGCCTATGTTGTTTCTTTAGCAAGGCCCTTAAACACCCAAAAGCTCTCACCGCTTCACTAAAAGTAGCCAAAGCCTTCCTATCCTATTTTCTAACCCTCCCCTTTTCCTTTTTATATACCTTTCTCCCGGTATCTAATGTATACATTATATATCCTATACATGATTTATGCAAGGAATAAATTTCAGATATAATAGCTAAAAAGGAGGGGACAGATGGTACGTTTAAGGATACTTGAAATTTTAGAAGAACAGAACCACACAAAATATTGGCTGTTTAAGCAGATGGATTTAAGCTACCAGAATTTTAACCGCATGGTCATGAATGAAACACGTTCCATCCGTTTTGAAAACCTGGATGCATTGAGCAGTATTTTAGGCTGCCCTGTGGGAGATCTTTTTGAAAAGACCGCCGATCCCGACAGGGATAAGATTCCCACAGGCATGTGATGGATGCCCCAGTATAAGCTTGCTCCTGGCACATCCATCCGTTTTCCTTCCCTATCCCTGTATGCATTCGGCAAACAGCCGAAAAGCATACTGGAACCCCTTTGCAAACCCGGCTTCTTCAGCAGCAGCCGCAATAAGGCAGAGATTATCCTTATATTTTTCATAGTGAAAGCCATCCATGCTTTCCCCCATCTCTTTTAGCAGAAGTGAAATTTCTTCCTGCATTTCCCTGCTTGGTTTGCCCCCGCCAAAGTCTTTGCACACAATATTATTGTACAGCTCCCTTATCATTGATGTATCCCACCTTCCATTCCTGTGTCTGCATAAAAGCATCCCAATACCTTGCCTATCATACCTTCCCATAAATGCCCTGCCAATTTGATCCCATATAACAGCTACAATTTTTTATCCCACATACTCCGGGACGGTTATGTACAGCCACAATATCCGAAGCCACACACATAACCAATGAAAAACCCCACAAACCTTATGCCGGGACCCTGTCCAGAAATTCCTGTTCTGTAAGGACCGGTATGCCAAGCTCCTTTGCCTTTGCCAGCTTGCTGCCCGGATTCTCCCCACAGATAAGGTAATCCGTCTTTTTTGTTACAGAACTCCCGGCGGTTGCGCCGATACCGCTAAGCTTTTCATGGATAGTATTCCGGGTAAAATTCTCTAATTTCCCTGTCACCACAATGGTGCATCCTGCGAATGGGCTGCCCTTTGCACTATTATTTTTCTTTGCCATAGTAATATCCTCCATCTTTTTAAAATGTACTTCTTCCTGCAATGTTTTCCAAAGTTTCAGGTTCCTGCCATCATGGAACCATTCCCAGATGTTCCGGCACATTGTTTCCCCAAAACCTGGAAGGGATGTAAAATCAAAGCAGCCCACCGCCGCTTTCGCAAACTCCTGCAAATCACCCTGGAAATACCGCTCCAATATCCTGCCTGCTGTCCTCCCAACCATCGGGATATCCATTGCAACCACATACCTTGTAAATGTGGTATTGCGGCTTTTCCCAACAGAATCAATGATTTTCTGATAAGACTTCTCACCAAAGCCTTCCATCTGCACAATCTCATCCTTGTAGCGGTCCAAATGGTAAAAATCATGGAATGTCTTTAAGAAGCCCATTTCCATAAACTTCTCAATCGTTGCCCCTGAAATCCCCGAAATATCCATAGCCTTCTTTTCCGCAAAATGGATAAATTTGTGTAAAATTTGGCTGCTGCAACCCGGATTATCGCAATGCAGCGTTTCAACCAGCCTCCCCTTATCCCCGGCTCTTGAAAAAATCCTTGTCGATTTCCCACAACACGGGCAGACTTTCGGAATCATATTTTTCTTATAATGACCTCGGTCAAGATTTTCCTCAATATGCGGGATGATCATGTTCCGTTTGGAAACGAGTACCCTGCAGCCAGGGAAAAGCTCCAGATCCCTGATGAATGACAGGTTATGCAGGCTCGCCCTTGATACGGAACAGCCGTCAATCTCCACTGTGTCAAAGACTGCCACAGGCGCAATCTCCCCAGAACGTCCCGGCTCCCATTCGATAGAGTGGAATACAGTTTCATATGTATCATCTTCAAATTTGAAGGCGATGCCATCCTTGTAATGGTGTCCGGTTCTCCCACATCTCTTTGAATAAGAAAGGCTGTCATAACGGAGCACCATACCATCAATCGGGATCCGCCCATCCTCTGCAAGTACCTTTAAATATCCAATCCGGTTCTCAATCTCCCGGAGGGTTACATTTTCCGGCAGGAATGTAAAGGGACAGATAGCAAAACCAAGCCCCTCTGCCGCTTCCAGCAGCCTTCCCCGGCTGTCAGCGGTTTTACCGAAACCCTCCATCCCTTCTAAAATATTGAAGGCATAGAAATACACATGACGTTCCTTACAGGCCGCCGGATTTAATAACCGGATCGAACCGGAAGCGAGGTTTCTTGCATTGCAAATTTCCTTATCGGTCTTCCCTGAAACCTTACCCTTCATTTCCTCAAAATCATCCTTATGGATAAAACCTTCGCCCACAATGACAAGCCTCCCCTTATGCGGTATTTTTGCCGGCACATTATAAAAAGCGGGGATATTGTGGGTAATTACCTCCCCAATATCCCCATCCCCTCTTGTAGAAGCTTCTACAAACTGGCCATTTTCATAACAGAGCTTAATCGTAAGCCCGTCCAGCTTTAGCATTAGTAAAGCTGGTGCCTTTCCTGCCATTTGCAGCAGTTCTCCCACCTGCTTCGTCTTATCCATGCTTAACAGCGGGATTGGGTGGTGCACTTTCTCCAATGCGCTGACGGGCTTATAGCCGACTGTCTGCGTTGGCGAATTGCCCAGGATAATCCCTGTCAGTTTCTCCAGCCTCTGCAGCTCGTCAAAAAGATGGTCATAGACTGCATCCGACACGCTCGGTTTTGCTTTGTTGTAATACTCGTGTCGGTACTGGTTCAGCTTTGCCACAAGCATTGCAACCTTTTTTGCATCTTCATTCTTTTGTTTTCTCTGAACTTTATGCATTATTTTCACGCTCCTTCCTTAATTTTTTTATATTGTTTATTATGATTGCTTTTGGCACTTCCATGACTACAGCAGGGTAACCATTCAAAAGTATGCCAAAAGCATAATCATCAGCAGTTCTCTTACTTTCAAAATAGAGAGGTTCTTTTCCCGATTCCCAGTAAAAACATTTTTCAGGATAATTCTCTATCCTGGTGACATAGGCAATCCCTTCCGCAAAGAGCAGCCCGATTGCCCATCTGCAGTCTACTTTTGCGGTATTTTTGTGTGTTTTTACAGACATAATTATCCTCCGTTTTCATAGATTTTTTCTTTCCTTGCCGCATTATCTCTAACAATAACTTTAGGCAGCTTGCCTCTCTCCTTCAAAAATGCCATTTATCCTATTTAAGAAGCTCTTCCGTTGTCATCGGTCTTTTCCTTGCCATATCTTCATCTCCCGTTACCACACAATCCGTTCCGGTTCAAAACTAACTGTCACACCCTGACATTTCTTCAGATACTTCATGCCTGTGTCCGGCTCGCCGTCAAACTCATTATTTACCGAAGTACATAAATTCGGTTCCATTCCTGCTCTCGGATCTACATCTTTCCACAGTGTTCCAATGTCATCCTTATAAACAGGCCTGTCCCACGAATCCATACCTACAAATTTCAAATATAATACCTTGGAATCACACATAAAAATCTCCTTCTTTTTATTTTTTGCATAAAAATAAGGGCATCCCAAATAAATGGAATACCCAAATTCACATCACTGATATTTAATATCTTTCACCCAAACCGATATGTGCCATCACAACATTGCAGATTTTCTTATCCAGCCTGATATGGCTGGCTATCATGGCATCCAGACAGTCCTGTACTTCTGCCTGCCCGATATGCCCTTTATCATAAGCCAGCATTAAAATACCCGCTGTGCCAATATATTTTTCCCTTAGCTGCTTTGCAACGCTGCGCCCTTTGCGTTCATCCATCAGGAGCAAATCTGCATTCTTCTCATCATACATGATGAGGGCTTCGCTCTCCCCTGCATCCAGTCCGGTAACGCTGCGCAGGACATCTACGGATTTTACATTCTCTACTGCTGCAACAGAAAAGTATTTCGTTGTTTTGATGAACTCTGCTTCTTCTAAATAAGCGGGATTCTCTGTCAATTCACGGTACACTGCTTTGGGAACCAGCACATTCCCATATAATTTTTCCAGCAACCCCAGGCATCCTGCTTTCAGCAGGGAAATGATTGGCGTGATATCTGAAATCACAATCATGCCAGCGTTTCCCCCAATTCTTTCACAGTTTCTAATTCCTCTTCTATTTCCTCGGCCGTCATTTCAATATAAGGGATCCCCAGCTTGCCATACAACACAATCAGATCCATTTTGAAGATACCAAGTATCTCAGCTGCCCTGCCATGGGAAATAATGCCATCATGCACATACAGGTACAATATCATTGCATTTCGTTTAAGCTGTTCTTCCTTGTCTGGCTGCATGACAAATGAAACCATCTCTTCCGGTATTTCCATATTTACAAAAGCCATAACCACAGCCTCCTTCCATCCCCGGATTTGTTTACTCTCCTTAAATTTTAACAGAAAAAACATTTTTTACGCAAAAACTTCCCCTATAAAAATATCTGCTTTTTTCATCGCTATTACCATTTCTACCCTGTCATTCCTATAGTAGCGCTCCGTCCATTTCATTCGCCTATCACGTTATTTAGAATATGAAATCTGGAACTGGCTCTAAAAAACTTTACCAAAACATTACCACTTTGGAATCAAGAAGTCCGCAAAGCCTTGATTTTACTGGACTTGCGGACCTCATTTGTACAAAAATGTTTATTCGAACTCCCTATGGCTATAACATAATTGTTAAATATTTGATTGCTTTTTAAGGGTTTTCATAGCTATAATATTCTTATTTTACGCCGTATTTACAGTTTCAAAGCAAACAGGTATCATACGGGTATCATATATTTTTTCGTTAGCTTCTATATTAGCACTGCTATTGCACATGCTGCTACGCGATAGTTCCCCAAAAGTAACCAACTTCTAACAACTTAAAGCTAACCATTTAACTCATTCATAATTTGTTTTCCAAAATCAGTCATTCTAATCATTTCTACATTATCTTTTCCTACAAAACTTTCTATTAATCCTAGTTGCTCATACTTATTCCTCACAATTAAAGCATCTTGTGTATCAACAGAATAGCCACTTTGGAATTCACTAATTGCTTCCTCAAATTCCGATAATTTTTTTACTCCTGTCAACCTTAACGAAACGAATTTGTACAATATTTCAAGAGTCGTTTTAACAGTCTTCTCGTCAATTACTGTATCTAGCGTAAACACATAAACATTTTCCGTATAATGTAACACTATTTCTTTCTTTCTAAATAAGTTATCAAACTCCACGTTAGATTTATCAATATTAAAAGTAGTCGCCTTTCTCAATTCCTCATTTTCTTTCTGAAGAATTGACAATTCTTTCAATAATCTCTCTTTCTCATCATCATTTCCTCGATGCCACCCCGGTCTTTTTATCTCGCTTTTCGCTTGCATAATTGCAATAGCAACTTTTCCCATTAAATCCGAAGTATCCTGCCAAATACTTGCTAAACGATTTTTCATTGCACGATTTTTAAATGCAACTAATTTTCCCTTTTTTATGTCATCTTTCTCAATTTTATCTTCCTCTATTTTTACTGAATCATCTAAAACAAATACTAGCACCGGAATTCCTTTGTCAATAGCATAATTATATTCCATTTCCGTATAACTCAGACCTGTACTATCATTTACAGACCCATAGCGTTTTCCTAAAATCAAAATGTAATAATCACATAAATCTATTACTTTTTTAATTACATTAAATTGCTCATCATCTGTTGCAGTAAAATTTTCCATTCCTGCCGGAATACAATCTGCCATAAGTAGAATGTCTAAAACCTTTTTTCTCTCCTGTTGTAAATCAGAATATGTAGAACTTATGAACACCTGATACTTTACTTTTTCCATAAAAACTCCTCCCTATATTGTCAAGTGATTTTCCTTAAAAAATCAAGGAATTTATAGTTACATATCTCAGATGAATGAGCCAAGGAGATGGACATTTCTCTGTATCTGGTACGAAAATAGAGGGTGAAGGGTACACGAAGTAGAACGTCTTTGTTTTCGCTCTACATGGCCTTATGTATACCCATCCTTCTATGGCAGCGTACCTCCCGTGTCTACCAGGATCACCCTGCATCTCTGCCGGGGTCCTAACTTCCTTCGTCCCGCCTGTCCATAACCAGGGTGCCAGCTCAGCTCCTAACCAGGGTCATGCCCTATGGAAAATATTCCTGCCGGCTACCGGCTCATTCTTTGTATAAGTCTTACTGACCTGTCCCGTATGCTTCCCTCACCGGCACCTTTCGGTGGACGTTTTCCCGGATCGTTCCCCATACTTTCCAGCTTTCCTGCCACAGCTGGATTCAACCCTCAATCAAAATTTTTGGAAGTCCAGCCCAACTATGACAGGGCATTGCCTGCTTGTGGTTCATGTCCGTTTATTACGCTGCCTGGATCTGTGGCCTCCTGATGTCGCCCATCAGTTTTCCGGCATCATAGTCTACACCTTTTGTCAGTATCGTGTAGAATATCCCCAGGACCTTACACGCTACCGCTACGACAGACTGCATCTTCTTTAATGGGTTTTCTTTACGTGTCCGGTAATACCCATGTATTGCCCTGAACTCCGCATTCTTCCCAATCAAGGATATCGCTGCTTCATACAGCACATACCTCAGGCGTTTCCTTCCCCTGTAACTGATCCGGCTTTCGCCGTTATGCTTCCCGGAATCATTCGCCACAACCGCATATCCCGCCAGCTTCTGTAACTGCTTTGGGTTGTCAAAACGTCCAATGTCTCCCGCCTCCGCAATGAATCCGCTGACTGTTGCCAGGCCGATCCCCTTAATCCCCATCAGTTTATCAACATATGGGATTTCTTTCAGCTTTTCCTCTATTTTCAGGAGAAGCCCCTCCAGCCTTGAGGTATATACATCCATGTCAGCCAGAAGGTTTTTCAGTTCCATACGGGCGGCTTCCGGCGCTTCCGTACTTCCTACGCTATGCTCCGCAGCTGTTACCAGGGTCTTTGCCCTCTTCATCCCAGCGCCTCTCAGCTTTGCGTCCCTCCATATCCGGTCCACACCTTCCACCCCCAGTTTTCTGATGTCCTCCGGCAGCGGCGCCTCCTTCAGCACCATCCTCCCGCTCACCGCCTTCAAATCCCCATAAACGTCTTTATATTCAGGGAAGTAGATGGCGAACCATCTGGCCAGGCGGTTCCTGATCCTCGTGAGCTCCTCCTGCGTCTGGAAGCGCAGGTTTGACAGGCTCCTGATCTCTGCATAGATACCGGTTGGTATGTAAGGGTACGAGAACCGTCCCTCGTTGACAAGCGTAGCGATCGTCTTTGGGTCTTTACGGTCATTTTTGTTGGGGTTGTTGTCATCCAGTTCTTTTGATTTTTTCACGTGGTGGGGATTCACATGCACAGGCCTCATCCCGCTGTCCTGCAGGAATTTCCCCAGGGCAAACCAGTAATGCCCTGTCGGCTCCATGCCCGGTATTACGGCAGTTTTGCCGTATTTCTCCGCTATGTCCTCCATCCATGCTTTGAATGTCTGGAATCCGGCCTCTGTGTTGCTGAACTCCAGCGGTTTCTTTGTATACTCGTAGTTGCGCCAGTCAAATGCCCGGGCATAGTGGGTTTCACTTCCCACATCAATTCCAACAATCAGAGTTTTTTCAGTTATGGATGCAATTTTTGCGTTCTGTGTGTTATAATTCATCTTGGATACCTCTCTGTTCAATAAGATTTTTACTAACCCGCTAAGCCAGTAATCTTATTTTACTCTGAGGTATCTTTTTATCAACCACCCTTCTTGGAATTCCCTATATTTGAATTATACAGGAAGCTCCTTTTAAATTCAATTAATTACCTACCTCTATGCTTCTCTTTCCTTTTCTGTTGTTTCAGTTCAAACTGTCTCTTTTTCTCTGCTTCACGTTGTTCTCGGCTCACAATCCTGCGTTCCGTTTTCAACTGCTCCTGCTGTAATTTCAAAGCCTGTTGTGATTTTGTTCCAATCCCGATATTCTGTACTTGTTTCCGCACCTCACGCTGTACCCGTTTAGGATTGCGACCTACTTCTTTTACATCAGTTGCCACAGCCGGACTAAATCGCAGCCGATAATAATTTTTCAGAACGAAATCATATATTTCATAGTCTTTTGGTTCTGCCCCAAACGTAACCTTACACACGGATAACTTTCCCTCTGATACACGTTCAAACACTCCCACCCAAAATGGTTCTTCAAAAAACACTGTCAGTTTTCCCGAAACTTTGTCCATGACAATTCCTCCTTAAAATAATTGTAATGAACAAAGAACGGACGACCCTAAGGAGGGAGGGCTACTTACACCCAAATGGTGCGACTGGACTACCTACCAGTTCTACAAGTTTGACTTGTGTTGTGTTTTTATCTTTGCTCCTATATATTACCACATAACCACCTATTTTTCCATAAAAATGTGGCAATCCGCTTGATATTGCAAACTGCCACATTACTATTTCCCTTATCTGTATTATCTTACATGGTGCTAGCACCATGTTCAAATCATCACTAAGGGAAAAACTTCTATCTTTTTTACAGACAGGGAGTTATAGAAAACTGTATTTCCGCACAAGGGTTGCTAATTATTCCAAATCCTCAATTCGACCTGATTGAATCGCTGCGATGTTTTTCTTAATCCTGTTTTCAGACCATTCCCACCAACAAAGTTTCAATAATTCAGAAATCACATCGTCCGAAAACCGTTTTCGTATCGGTTTTGCAGGAACACCTCCGACAACTGTATAAGGCGGTACATCTTTTGTAACAACTGCTCGTGTACCAATAATCGCTCCATCTCCAATCGTGACACCAGATAGAATAACCGCTTCAAAGCCAATCCAAACATCATTACCAATTACAATATCTCCTTTGTTATCCCATGCGCTTGTAATCTCCTTTATATCCAACCCCCATTCCTCAAAAAATATTGGAAATGGATATGTTGAAAGTGATGACATTGTATGATTTGCACTGGTAAACAAAAATTTTGCTCCACAAGCAATAGAACAGAACTTACCAATTTGTAACTGATCTCCATTGACAGGATAATGATACAATACATTATTCTTTTCAAATTCCCGTGGGTCATGCACAAAATCATTGTACATTGTATAATCGCCAATTTTAATTCTGTCACTGGTAATCACGTTTTTCAAATAAACTGTTTGAGTATCACCTGTCCGGGGATAAATTTTATTCTCCGATATAGTCATTTTAAAATCCTCCATGCTCTGATAGTTATTTTGCGACTATATCGGTTACTACAATGCAGCGTTTCACTTTTTTACCTCCCAACCTAAATTTACAGATTTGATTATACCACTCCCTTTCTACATTTACCACAAAAATATAGGGCACAGCAACCGCCACGCCCCATATTTCTTATCGCTCCAGCGACTTCTCAATCTTCTGTTTCTGACCTTTCAAGTCGTTCTGTTTCTCATAAAGATTATTGCGCTCTTTACAGAGTTCTTTCATGCGCTCCAACTGCGCCCTTACTCCCTCCCGGCAATCCGGCTCTATCTTTTTATATTCCCCGGTCAGATTGCGGATTGTATTGTTGTTTTCCTTTATCTGCTCCGACAGGCATACCCAGTCTATCATATTTTGCACTTCCTTGTCTGTTTCGTAAAGGTCTGTATCTGCTACGATTTTAGCACACAGCCGTATCATTATTTTCTTTTCCATATCTGTCATTTTATCAATCCTCACTTTCCTATCGACTCATTTCAAAGGTACGTTTCGGGCGTTTGTTTGCCCTTTCTGCCTGTTCTAATGCCTTTGACCGTTCCACTATCGACTGTACCTGTTCCCTGCCTAAATGACGCTCCAAACGCCCTAAATCAGACGCTTTTTCTTGCAATCGGTCTATTGTGTTGCTCTGCTCCATAACCTTGTCCGTCAAGCGGCTAATCTGTTTCTGCTGTCCGTCCACTTTGGCGGTCAGCTTCCTGCTTTGCTCTGTAAGCTGTACGCATTTGATAGTCAGATTTTTTACCACTTCTTTTAATTTCTCCACAAGCGGAAGTGCCTTTTTATCCCGATAATTCTTTGCGCTCATCAATGCGCCCGGCTCTGCCAACTGCCATTTCATATCTTCATCATAAGCGTGTATATTGCGCTCCATGACTTCCTTTGACTGTACCATTTTGTTAAGTTCCTGTTGTAACTTTTTCTGCTGTTTCTCCAATTTTTCATTTTCGGATAACAGCTTTTCTTTGTCCTCTGTCAGTGTTTCCGTCTGCTCTCTCAAAAGAAGATTTGTTACGGAAAGTTTCGATACTTCCTGTCGGATCGCTTCGCCCTCTTTCCGTATCTGTTCTATTTCCTGTCCTGCCGCTATCTGCTGATGAAGAATATCGGATAATTCCTCTTTACTGCCGGAGATTGTCTGCTCCAGTTCCGCAACCTCTTTTTGCCGATCCTGCTTTTCAAAATCTAAAACCGATAAATGCTTCTCATGTGTTCCCTTTTTCTCCCACTCAATACCATGCTGTAACATAATCTCCGCAAGCCGTTCTTTCTCTGCCGCCACCCACTGGTTACGTTCCGTTTCGCTCCTTGTACCGCCCCTAAAGCCGAGTTGCGCAAGTGCTTTTTTTAACGATACTCTTGTTTCAAGCCCTCTTTTGCTTCCAGTCGTATAAGGTATAAAATCTATATGCAGGTGTGGAGTGGCTTCGTCCATGTGGAGATGTGCCGAAAATACCCTTAACGTAGGATTGCGTCGCTGAAAATCCTGCATATATTCATCAAGTATTTTTGCCGCAAGCTGTCCGTCCTCTGTCTTTGCCCCCATATCGTCCTTGTTCCCGATTTGTAAAATAATTTCATGGAATGGCTTCTCCTGTTTGCCGGAACAGATTTTCTCATAGTAATCATCAATTATGCGGTCATTTCTTGTCTGCTTCTCATTGTACCGGGCAAGTGCTTCATCAAATAATTCGTGGTATACGTCTTTGATATTTTCGTTGCAATATTCCATATTCAGACAGCTCCGCTCCGGGTCAGTGTTCTTTGCGTGGAATTTTCTGCTGTTGTGATTGACAGAGCCTTTCCCTGTCATAACGCTGATAGTCCGCTTCAATAATTTTTCCTTTCTCCCTATTGGGTAATAAGCGCTGGATACGGCGCATATCCTTTGTTACTTTCTGCGAAAGTAACGCAAAAGCACTTTCGACAGGCTACGCTCTATCAAAAGTGCCTTTGCGCCCTGCCGGGGGCAAGCTGTCCGTCGGACAGCATACCGTCCTAACGGACGGGGCGGCTATTCGCCGCCTTGATACCGCCGCTTCCCGGCTTTCTCCCAACAGCGCAACATTGCAATGTCTATAATTTTTGCAACCTTGCAATCTTCAAGAACGCATTTCCAAGACTGCAAAATTCTAATACCCTGCATTGTTGCGTTGTTATCTTGCCTGTCCGTCACTGTCTGGTTTTATCCATTTCCCAATACCATGTATTGTTTATCCGCTTTGCCCGGATACCTAACTCTTTCTTTGCATTTTCCAGTGTCCGCTTTGATATGCCCTGTTCGTCTGCTAGATTAAAAATCTCATTGCTCTGCATGGCGTTGTTTGTTTCTGCCAGTTCCCGGAGTAATCGTTTCGCCTGTTCCATTTTATTTGCTTTTGGAGCAATGCCGCCCAAGACTTCATCAGCCGTAATCTCATAATCCCCTAGCCACCTAAAACCGTCCTCCGACAGTGCAAATGCTTTCGGGTGTCCGAACGCCGCAAGGTTGTTTTTAATCTGCACCACAGCCCTTATATTTTCTTCTCCCTCAACCCTGCCGACTAAGAGAACGCTTCTAGCAACCGCAAAGAAATCTATCGAACCCATTCCCCGGTATGCCGCTTTATTTCCCGCCGCTTTATTCATGTGACCGACAAGGACAATCGCACACTGGTATTTCTCTGCCAGTGCCGCCAACTTCTTTGTCATGTCCCTTGCTTCATTCGCACGGTTCATATCCATACTGCCGCCCAAATAGGCTTGTATTGGGTCTAAAATAAGCAGCTTTGCGCCTGTCTTTATAACGGCTTCTTCCAGCCGTACATCTATCATAGAAAGTGATTTTATCCTTTCATCAATGACCGAGATTTTTTCACAGTCTGCCTTTGCCTGTTCTAACCGGGGCTTGACCGTATCGGCAAGACCGTCCTCCGCACTCTGATAGATTACATTCAAAGGCTCTGTAAAGTTCATTCCACCGTCTAAACTTTCTCCCATAGACAGCTTAGCCGCTATGTTCAGAATAAATGTTGTCTTTCCATCCCCCGGATCGCCTTGTACGATTGTCAACTTGCCATAGGGGATAAAGGGAAACCACAGCCAAGAAACTTCCTGCGACTGTATCTCCGACAATTTAATCAACTGTAATTCTGTTTTTGTTTCTTCCATAATGCCCTCCATTTCTGAAAAATCGTTGTCACTGGAAGGAACCTCTGCTATACTTGTATTGTGAGGTTGATAACAGAGGTTTTCCAGTTATCACAGCCCTAACAGTTGCCGCTGTCGGGGCTTTTTTCTTCTCCGCTGGTGTTACCCTGCCACAGATATTTTGCTCCGTCCAACATCCAAAGGATTGCTTTCAACATATCCTCATAAGATGTCTGTAACTCTCTGATTTCTTTGGTAGTGACCTCCGGCTTTTCGCCTTTTATCTGCCCTGCCAGTTCTTCCATACGGCTCTGCATTTCCTGTAATTTTTCCACAATCTGATATACCGTTTCTTTCTTCCCCACCACGCATACACGATTGTAAATACAGGAACGGACAAAATAATCTTTCTTTTTCATGCCGCTTGCAAAAATCTTTGCTTCGATTTCTTCCCGTTCTCTGGGAGAAATGCGAAAACTGATTGTTGGATATTTGTGTGTGCCGCTCATTCTCCTGTGCCCTCCTTAAACTCTGCGTTCAATAACTCTGCCATTTGTATCTGTTCTGTCGGGAACATATGGGCGTATCGAAACGTAATATCCACACTTTCATGTCCTACCCTGTTCCCGATTGATACCGCTGAAAATCCCATGCTGATTAACAACGAAACATGAGAATGTCTTAAATCATGGATTCTAATGCGCTTTACTCCTGCTTTCCCTGCCCCTCTCGTCATTTCATGGTGCAGGAAACTTTTTGTCAGATGAAAGATACGGTCAGTCGGGAGAAGCCCGTACAGTCTACCTAGATACTCTTTTAATTCCTCACACAAAAAGTCCGGCATACTGACATTGCGCTTGCTTTTCGGTGTCTTTGGGTCTGTTATCACATCTTTTCCCTCTAACCGCTGATAAGATTTTGTTATTCGAATGACCTTGTTATCAAAATCTATATCCTGCGGCGTGAGTGCTAAAAGTTCGCCAACACGCAGACCACACCAGTATAAAATCTGAAATGCCTGATAGGAATATGGCTTATCCTTTACTGCTTCAATGAATTTCAGATATTCCTCTTTCGTCCAAAAAAGCATTTCCTCCGCTTTCCCTTTTCCAAGCGGTCCGGCTTTGACAACGGGATTGCTCTTTAATTCGTAGAACCGTACCGCATGATTAAACAATGCGCTCAATTCGGATTGCAAAGTTTTCAGATAAGTCGGCGCATAAGGCTTTCCTTTTTCATCACGATAGGAAATCTGCTCATTCTGCCACTGGATAATATCTTTTGCACGAATATCACACATTTTCTTATTCTCAAAGTACGGCAACAATTTTGTGCGTAAAATGTGCTCTTTTGTCAGCCAAGTATTGTGCTTCAGCTTCGGTTTCATATCCCTTGTGTATGCCTGCACAAATTCCCCGAAAGTCATATCCAAGTCAGCCGCTTCTTTCATACGGAAGTGGTGTTCCCACTCCGTAGCTTCTCTTTTGGTCTTGAAACCTCTCTTAACTTTCCGGCAGTTCTTCCCCGTCCAGTCATAATAATGGAACGATACATACCATGTTCCACGCTGTTCATCTTTATATGCCGCCATAGTTCACCCTCCTTAGTTCGCCGCCTGCGTCATGCCGTAAAATTTTTCTTCATAATATTTTCTGCTGACACGTCCGGCGATTGTAATAAAACCTTTTTCTTCCAGTTCCTCATTCATCTGTCGTACTAATTTGTAAGCAAATGGTTTGGAAACACCCAACTCCTGCGCTACCTCCCCGGCAGTTACAAATAGTTCATTCTTCATTCAATGCCCTCCTTTTATTTAGCGTTTTTGTTAAGCTCTGTATTTGAATTATACTTAACATTTCTGTTATTGTCAATAGCCTATTTGTTAAACTTATCTTTTTTATTAAATTTAGCATTTCTGATAAGTTTTTATTGCTGTATTATCTGAATTATGCTAGAATATATGGAGAATACAGAATTGAGAGGTAAGCTATGGAGTATACGATACGAGAAATACAAAAACAGGAATATCCGCTACTGGATAATTTTTTATATGAAGCAATCTTTATTCCAGAGGGTATCAAACCTCCACCTAAAACCATCATTACATCTCCCGAATTACAGGTTTATGTTGAGCGTTTCGAAGAATCTAAAGATGATTGGGGATTAGTAGCAGAGGTTGACGGTAAGATTGTCGGTGCTGTTTGGGTTCGCATTATGAACGATTACGGACATATAGATGATGAAACGCCCTCTTTGGCAATCTCTCTTTATAAAGAATACCGGGGCTTTGGCATTGGAACGGCTATGATGAAAGAAATTCTTGCCCTGCTTAAATCACATGGGTACAGCCGGGTTTCTCTTTCTGTTCAAAAAGACAATTATGCGGCAAAGATATATTTGAAGATTGGTTTTGAGATTGTAAGGGAGAATGAAGAAGAATATATTATGGTGTGCTACCTATAACAAATTTATAAATAAATTGGAGAAAGGATATTCCATTTATGAGAATCCGACCATATATACCAAACAAAGATTACGAATATATCTCAAAATGGATTGATAACGAAAGAACTCATGCTTTTTGGTGTGCAAATCTTTTACCATACCCCTTAACACGAAAATCATTCCACGATTTATTAGAGAAAAATGCAATAGACTGGACGGACAGTGGTTATATAGCAACTGAAAACAGTGGACAGGCAGTAGGCTTCTTCTGTTATTCTGTCAATACAGCAGACAATATCGGTTTTCTTAAATTTGTTGTCGTTGATAAAATAAAACGTGGAAAAGGTTACGGAAAAGAAATGCTGAATCTTGCTCTGCAATATGCGTTTCAGATAACTGGCGCAAAAGCGGTTCAACTGAATGTTTTCAATGAAAACGCATCAGCAAAGCAATGTTATGAAAAAGTCGGATTTGTTGAAAGAAAGATTGACAAAGATGTATTTGCATATAAAGACGAATTGTGGAGCAGATGTAACATGATAATTTCAAAACAATCACTCTAATTTTTAGAAAGGACACATGACTATGGTATTAGGAGAACGGATAAAGAAAATACGCACGTTCCGAGGCTTGACACAACGTGAATTAGGCTTGAAATTAGGATATGAGGAGCGTAATGCTGATGTTCGTATCGCACAGTATGAATCCGGCTATCGTGTTCCCAAAAACAACACTTTAATGGAAATGGCAAAGATACTGAATGTCAATTATATCCATTTTATCGGTGTTACCCCCGGTTGCGCCGAGGATATTATGCTTACATTCCTTTGGCTTGATGAAGATGACCGTAGCACAATCCATTTATTTCAGCTTGTCCGCAACCCTGGCAAATGCAACGCTTCTGATGATAAATCGGTGCGTTACTACGACAATGACGACTGGCCTGCTCATGCCCCGGTGGGTATGTGGCTAGAGTATGGGCTAGTCAATGATTTCATGCGTGAGTGGTGTCTGCGGAAAGAGCAGTTGAAAAGTGGAGAGATTTCAGAGGACGAGTATTTTGAATGGAAAATCAACTGGCCTGCTACGAGTAGTAGTGTTGATGAAAAAGGAAACGACAAGAAAAACAATAGTTATCAATGGAAAAAATAAATATTATCTACCATATTTTCAATACTATAATAGGTAATTGCGAAACTCAAAACAGGATTGATGTGGATAACGCGTGAAATTTCCAACGAAGTTATTGGATTTGCAAAGATCAAAACAAGAATAACTACTAGAAGATGAGCACTTTTAGGAAATTGTCCACATTTCCACAGTTACTGGTAAGAGGTCGAAATGAACAATTTTGAGGAGAATTTACCTTACTTAAGGAAAAGAAACCTGGATATTCAATGGTTTCAAAGTTTCGCAAACACCTAATACTATAATCCTGAAAGGAGATTTTGTACATGAGCTATGCTGAAAGGAAAAAGCTATTTGAAGAATTTTCAACTATAAGAAAACGTCCAATGATTACCTATGTAACTTCTATAAGACCTAATCTTTCGGTTAACATGTCATCTGATTCTATTACAAAAATTATAGATATTATTGGTCATATACCACCGGAAGTAAAAGACATTGACTTCATGATTATCAGTAATGGAGGAGATCCAATAACTTCATTACGCATCATAAGTATCTTAAGAGAACGATTTGAACATATTACTGTTATAGTACCATATGTAGCGTACAGTGCTGCCACTATTTTAGCTTTAGGTGCAGATGACATCATGATGCATCCATTTTCAAATCTTGGACCGGTTGACCCTCAATTGACAATAGCAAAAACCAATATGATAGGACAGAATTCTGATTTACATTTTAGTTCAGAAGATATAAGAAACTATATTGAATTCCTAAAAGAAGATATTGGTATCACCGATCAAGCCCATTTAGCTGCGGCACTTTCTAACTTAACAGCTGAAGTTGGTGCAATTCCTATCGGAAATGCCAAAAGAAGCCAGCAACTTTCTTTGTCATTAAGTAAAAGAATGCTTGAAACACATCTTAATGATGTTACATCTGCTTCAAATATTGCCCAAAAACTAAATTCTTCTTTTTATCATCATGGTTACGCTGTTAGCAGAAAAGAAGCACAGGAAATAGGATTGAACATTACTATTCCAACAAAATCTGAGGAAAAAATAATTTGGTCAATATGGCAAGATTATTCAAAAGAAATGAAAGCAGATAAAGAATTTAACCTTTTAAACGAATTAATGAATGACCCTTTATCAAAAGAAAAACTTGATACTGTACCCATATTAAATTTACCTGCAAATACCCCACCAGACATTGCAAACCAATTAATTATTAACGCCGCCAGTCAAACTCAAATTTCCACTCGAACATCTATAGAATTTGAAGTTTTATTAGCAACAATAGAGAGTATTTACATATCATATGAAATGAAAAATAATATTAGTGTTACATATTGGAGAAATGCTGATATGACTCTAGGATTTAATTCTATTCCCTATTCAGACGGTTGGAAGGAGCGAAATTAAAATGATATTTACTTCATTAACCAGTAATGTTATAAGTGTTAGAAATAATGGTCCACATATAATTTTTTCAACGCAAGCAATTAGAACTTCAACTACTATAAATGGTATTGTAACTCCCAATTTAATCTATCAACCATATTCAATTGATTCAGAAAACAAATTGCAAAGAAATCAAAAAGGATAATTCAGGTATCAAAAAGGTATCACGCCCCACATCAAAAGCCGGAAAGTCCGCTGTTTATGCGGCTTCCCGGCTTTCTGTTTACTATTCGAACTCGACTTTTCCTAACTAATTTTGTTTAGAAATTATTCTCTGTCGAGTATGTAAATCTTTTGATTATTTGATATATCCATATTATCCTGCCTATATGAGCTAATGTTATCATTTTGTTATCGCTCCTGATAACACTTACTCTACAACTGCGGATAATAGCTATATGCTATGGCTTAAATTATAAGCGATTTTGCTTAAAAATTCAATATGCTTATCTAGTCATATCTTAAAAATCTCTTCAAAAAATTGTTATAACTCCTTACTATCTTACTTTCTCTTGAACCAAATATAATTTAGAAAATGGGCTACCAAACGTAGCCCAATGGGAATTGTAGGATTCGAACCTACGGCGTCTTCATGTCATATTAATTTTTGCTTTCTCATATGCTCCTGCATACTTTTGTACAAATTCCCAGAACTGCCCGTACCCACCATAATGCTTTTTACAGTTGTTATTATTGTCATAATCGTACCTCCTGATATTATGAATCTATACTGCCATCCATTTTTTAACTTATGAGAATACATGACAGAGCAACATGAGAAAGCGCAAATTAATACTCCTAGCCATGACTATGTAATTATCTAAATTTTGATTCCTAACTGTCTCATCATATAATACAAGTTATTCGTCCTAACTCCAAATTTCTTCGCTACATCTGGTATTTTAGCATTTCTATTTGGATTCTTTACACTTAATCCACCTGATGGTACTTCTGCTGTAATAATTGTATAATCATTTACTGCTGCCACCGCAATCAACCAAGGGTCTGCAACATCTCCATTAGCCCATGTTTGTAGTGCTTGTTCTTTGTATAAGCCACACATTTGTATATACTGTAAAACCTCTGGATACTTACCAATAATTTCTGGTGATATATGATTACAGATAACAAATCCTGCTTGTCTGCTTATCCAATCAGCCAAATCATCCTTGCCTTTATCAATTTCTGCTTTGACTATATCAAGCAGTACCAATCTTCCCGAACTCGTACATTTTGATATTTCTTCCCAATAGGCTGGAACTAAATCAAAAGCATAATACTGTCTATATGGTGTCATAAATGAATTGGAGTCGATTAAAAATTTTTCTACCATTCCACACCTCCAAGACGCTGTGCCACTTCGGAAAATGTCTTGCGGCTGGTATTAGTCAAACGATAGGCTTCTGTATAAGTAGTCCTTCCCATATTAATACTTTCACACAACGCCCTTATCAGACATCCATCCAAGCGAGAGCCCATTGTATTATAGTAATTACCACCATCGGTTTGTTTATTTTCTTTCATCTGTTTGTAATTTTTGATTGCGGTGTTTGCTACCTCATCGTATATATTTTGCTCTATCTTCTTACAATCAATGGCTTTTCTTGCTATAACAGTCTCTCCACATCGAAAATATTTTGCCAATTCTGTAATCTTTTCAAATATTTCCATATCATACATATCCCATTTGTTTAAAAATGCATTCTTGGGCACTATTAATTCTCCTGCCACAGCATTACATATCACCTCTATATCACTTACACCAGATATTCGACTTTGTCTATCATTAAATAAATCATCTCTGCCTAACCAGATATGGACAATTTCATGCAATATAGAAAATAATCTGGCACCATTAGAATCTGCTGTATTGATGAATATAAGCGGAGCCCAATCATCCACCATTGCAAATGCCCTGAATTCATCTACGTCCAAAGCACGGTGAGTATTTTTGCCAACAATACCACTCATCATTACAACAACACCACATACCTCCAGTTGTCTTCTAATATAATTGAAAGCCTCTCTAGCATCTTTACTTTTCTCATACCAAGCATCATCAAACTCTAAATCCCTGCGTATTCTATTTACAATAACATCAACCTCATGAATTCCTCTCATACAACCGACAATCGATAACTTATCAAATCCCAAATCCTGTCTATATGTTTTCATCCAATCTTGAATATTCTCCATCTCATGAATGGTGTCAACTAAATTACGACTAGGATTTGCTAGTTGAACACTATCAACCGTTCGATACTCTAATAAATCAATTTGCTCCACAGGCGGAGTTTGCAGGAAAAAATATCCTAACGGAATATTGGCTTTCTTACTAAAATCCTCTATCTGATTGAAAGTCGGCTTTTTTGTACCATCAAGCCATTTTGTTATATTATTCATCAGTTTGTCACCCAGTTTATCTTCTTGTGTCTGGCTTAAAGCCCAGTTAATTATTTCAGGGCAAATATTCACATTCACTGCTGGCATAGTACAACCTCCTTCCATCAAATCTTCTTACTTATAATTATATCAAATATATACTAAATACGCACCATATTTTGATAAAAATTTTTATTTGTTTAGTAATACTAATGCTCTTTTATAGAGCGGGTCTAACTCACACCCACAACTGCCACATTCTCTATCTGCTTGTTTGATAGAAGCAATGAGTGTATCTTTATTACTTTCTCCCATTAACCATGCATGTGCAGGAATAGAAATCAAGTCCCATCCAGATGCTGCAAATTTTTCCATAATATTCCTTAATTCTTCCATAGTGTTTCATCCTTTCTGATTTTGATAATCTTTTATGACCTTTACAACCAAACCTTTCACATCAACTAAACTTTCCTGTCTGCACTTAGGACAATACAGCGGAAAATGCTTTAATTCTGTATCCTCTCTAATTCTGTTTCGTGTTTTATTACCACAAATAGGACAAAGTATCCATTCTGTTTCCATTACTCTAAGTCCCCAATATTAAAACTTTCTGTTTGCAAATCACAATAATGCCTGCCTTTTATTGCTGTAAATTTCAGTACACAATAATCTGGGTCATTTACACCTTGTTTATAATACATAGTATCTCCAGTACGCCATATTTCTTGCTTTATACCATCATCTTGCAAAACTTCCATTGTCCCTGTCAGCATAATGCCCTCATACTTAAAACGCCCTCTATGATAAACATAGATACTTGCTTTTGGATTCTTCATAAACTGTTGTGCCCGCATGGAAGACGTATTCGTGCTAAAATAAAAACAATTCCCATCTATCTTGCGTGGCGTAAACATGGCTTTCATATTTGGAAAACCATCTTCATCTACAGAACCGACAAAAGCTGTTTTTTGTTTTTGGATAAATTCGATGATACTTTCTCTTGTTTTCATTTACTATTCTCCTCGTCTTAAAATTATTTGTTTTTATGCAGATTTTCTATCAAAGTTTCCAGTATTCGGGCAAGATACTGTTCAAATTGTTTTTGCTCATCTTCTGAAAAGCCTTGATAAAACAACAGGTTCATTTGCTGAGAGACAACTTCATATTTTGCTTGTAATGATTTTGCATAATCAGTAAGCGACACAATAGTCTGGCGGCGATTCTTAGGATTGATATTCCTTTCCACAATTCCCTTATTAACCATACCATTTATTACAACGGATACTGTGTTTTTAGCAAGGGAGGTTTTTTCACTTATTTCGCTGATTGTAAGATTATCTGTTTTCCACAAAATAAATAAGATTCTTCCCTGCCCGCCACTTATTTCAATACCATTTTCGAGTAATAGCCTTTCAAAAATCCTATCTTGAAGCTGTTTTATCTGCGTAATATAAAATCCACCCTTTGTTTCCAATCCTTCACCTCTAATCCTATTAGAACAATTCTATATAGAACAATTATAAGTTTACCATGATTTTGTTCAAAAAGCAACTTGAAATATCACGGCACTCCTATAAAAATACAGAAGTGCCGCCATTTTCATTTTATAGATAAAGAATTTCTCTCTCCACAATTTCTCTCACGCACATCCGAATATTATTCATTTTTTGAACCCATAAAATCTGGTTTTCTGCCTTTAGCCGTTCCGTCACTCCCTGCCTGTCGGCATATTCCTCTACCAGCCGAGAAAACATATCCTCTGCCTGTTCATCTACGCTTGCAAGGTATTCGTTCAGCCTACCGCTTGTCAGCAGATTGATATAAACAAACTGCTTATGCTCTTTGAGATACTGTAAATGTCGCTGCCCCCAAATACCAATCGGCTTTTCTTCTTCGGGAGGTAATGCAAGCTCTGGGAGATAATAGTCACCTTGCTTTGCATACCAGAGACTGTTGTTTTCGTCATAAATCCTGTTTTCCATAATGTTTCCTACCTTTCCTCTTTGTTGTTTTTAAAGTGTTTCCCTCGCTGTTTCAACTTCTGCGCCGCTTTTGCCTGCTCCAAAAGGCTTTCCATCTGCTTACTTCCAAATGCCTTACGGAGCAGCTTATAATCTTTGTTTTCCGCACGGAGGTTTTCATTATCCCCTGCCAGTTTCTCATTGATTTTCCTTAACCCGTCATTTTCACGATGAAGATTACTGTTTGTGGCATTCAGCCGATAATAGCTGTCCCAAGCTTCAAAACACCTTATAAGAGCTGTTTTAACAAGCGATTTCAGCTTTTGCACCAAAGGCTCTGCCACTTTATTTCTATATGACTTCGCCGACATGAACCCCTGCGGCTCTGGAAACTGGTACTCTGGAGAAGTGTCAAGCACCTGTTCCAGAGTTTTTAGGTTTTCCATTCCTTTGCCGTAATTCTCCACCCTGTCCGACAATACTTGAAATTCCTCTTTTTTCTCTGAAATCTGCCCCTCAAGCTGGATGACCTCTTTTTCCCGCTCCTGCTTTTTATAATCAAGGACAGACAAATGTTTCTCATGCGTGCCTTTATGCTCCCATTCAATGCCATGCCGCCCCATCACAGCGGCAAGGTTCTCTTTTTCGGATTGTACCCACTGGCTCCACTCCGTATCGCCACGGGAGCCGCCTTTGAATCCCTGCGCCGCTAACGCCTGCTTCAAAGATACCCTTGTATCAAGCCCACGCTTGCTGCCAGTCGTGAACGGAACAAAATCAATGTGCAGATGCGGCGTTGCTTCATCCATATGGATATGAGCGGAAAATACATAAAGATTAGGGTTTCGTTCTTGAAATCCATGATAATATTCATCCAAAATCTGCCTTGCAATCTGTCCGTTTTCACTTCCTGCCCCCATATTTTCCTTATCGCCAATCTGCAAAATCAGTTCATGGAACGGCTTTTCCTGCTTTGAGTTCCGTATCTTCTCGTAATAGTCAGCAATGCGGCGGTCTGCCCTCGTCTGCTTTTCATTGTACCTTTGCAACGCTTCATCAAATAGCTTATGATACACTTTCTTTATATTCTCATTACAGTAATCTACATTAAGGTGTGAACGCTCCCCATCCACATTTTCAGCCTTAAACTTGCGGCTGTTATGGTTGACCGAGCCTTTCCCCACCATCGCGCTAATCGTCCGTCTTATAAAATCACGCCCTTTCTTTTCGGCTGGTAGGCTTTGTTACTTTCCCGAAAGTAACGCAAAAGCACTTTTGTCGGCTGTGCCAACAAAAATGCAACCTGCAAGCAGGTTTTGCGCTCTCCGAGGGGCGAGGGCGGCTTTTTGAAAAAAGCCCCCTGCACCCCGCAAAAACTCTATCCGTGACGGTATGTGACGATGATGACGGTATTTTTGACACTGCACCCACTCCTAAAAATATCGTCACACCGTCACATATCGTCACGCCTGCTCAAACAGACTGAATTTCACTTTACGCCCGTTGCGGTTACGGTTATTCTCATAACGGATACCATATTCATTCAATAACCGTCCTGCATTGACGTTCAATTTTCTTGTAAGGGCGTTTGCTTGCATATCAACACCGAGATACCCACACAGTTCTGTGGGAGTGCCTTCCCATGTTTTATTGCCCGAAGAAAAAATTTCTGCAATCCTCTCAAGCAATGGCTCTGGCGGCTCTTTCCATAATTCTGTTTCTGCCTTTTCCAATTCCCACAGTAATGTTTCTGTATTGCGGATAAGGTACAGCTTCTGGTCTTGCTGGTCTCTGCCCGATATTTCAAGCGTGGCGGCATTGCCTGTCCGTTTCTCTTTTTGCAGGAGAAACGCTCCGTCAGCCGCTCCGAGCAAGCCAGTAGTCCCCGAAATCATATCAAACTTATCATCAGAGTTTTGTTTTCTGGTATGGTGTACGAGCAGGATACAAATACCATAGCTGTCTGCAAGCTGCTTGAGCCTTGTAATAATCTCATAATCATTTGCATAACTGTAATTGTCCCCTCCGACTTCCCTCACCTTTTGCAACGTATCAATAATAATCAGTCTTGTTTCGGTATGCTGTTTCATAAATTCCTGCAACTGTTCATCCAGTCCATTTCCAAGATTACCCGCCGAAACAGAAAAGAATAAATTATCTGCCCCATCCGTGCCGAACATACGGTACAGCCTTTCCTGCAGGCGGCGGTAATCATCTTCAAGAGCAAGATAAAGCACCGCCGCTTTGCGGACAGGATAATCCCATAAAGGAATCCCCCTACTGATATGGTAGGCAATCTGCGCCATCAGAAAGCTCTTGCCGAGTTTCGGCGCACCTGCGAAAAGATAAGTGCCAGTGTAAAGCAAGCCGTCAATCAGCGGCGGCTTACTCGGATATACCGTGTCGTAAAGTTCTGCCATAGATACTGTTTCAAGAACTTTGCTATTGTTTTTCGGCGGGTAATTGGATATACTGTTATTGTTTACATTAGATGGCTGCTCTGTATCTGCGCCAACAGATACAACAGGAGCAGTCACTTCTTTTTTATTCGCCATCTTCACTTTCTCCTTTCAGACCGCCGAGGATAACGGCAATCAGTTCGATTGTGTCAAGCAGTTCTTCATTTACGCCGCCTGCTTCAATCCTCCGCAATTCTGCAAGGACGGCGGAAAGCTCATTGCGGAGTGCCTTATACACCCTCGGATTGCCCTGCACTACTACGTCTTGGCATAAGAGCCGCCTTGTGATATAGTCCTGTTTGGTAAGCCCCGAAAGCCGCACCGCTTTGTCAATCCGCTCATTTTCTTCGGGAGATACCCGAAAGGCAACGGTCTTATTCCTCCAACGGTTGCAGTTGTCTAAATTCTTTGCCGACATATCAAAAATCCCCCTTTCCTAAATCATCAAGCCTGTCTGCCATTTCTGCCTGCTTTGACGGAAATAAATGTGCGTAACGGTAAGTGATTTCAATGCTCTCATGCCCTACTCTGTCAGCAATTGCCACCGCCGAGAACCCCATGTCAATCAATAAACTGATGTGGCTATGCCGCAAATCATGAATCCGTATGCGCTTTACGCCTGCGGCTTTTGCGCCCCTGTCCATCTCGTGATGGAGATAGCTTTTTGTTACCGTGAAAATGCGGTCTTTCTTCTTTAAACCGTACAGCATACTGATATACTCCTGCATTTCCTCGCAGAGAAACTTCGGCATCTTGATTGTGCGGTTGCTCTTTTTCGTTTTCGGAGAGGTAATCACATCTTCCCCATGCAAACGCTGATAGGATTTGTTAATCGTGACCGTTTCCTTATCGAAGCTAAAATCTGCGGCGGTCAAGGCTAATAATTCGCCCTCTCGGATTCCGCACCAGTAAAGCATCTGGAACGCATAATAGGAAACTGGCTTGTCCATCATTTCATCCGCAAACTTCCTGTATTCCTCTTTCGTCCAGAACAGCATTTCCTTGTGTTCCTCGCTCCCCATGTTTCCCGCCTTTGCCGCAGGATTGGAGCGGAGGTCGTAATAGCGCACCGCATGGTTGAAGATAGCGGAAAGCTGGTTGTGTACCGTTTTCAGATACGTCTGCGAATAGGGATTGCGTTTTTCATCACGGTAGGCAAGCAGCTCATTCTGCCATGCAATGATTTCCTTTGTTCCAATTTCGCTAATCCTCATTTTTCCAAAGTACGGAAGAATCTTCGTCCGAATGATATGCTCCTTTGTCAGCCATGTGTTCTCTTTCAGACGGTTCTTGACATCATTTGCATAAAGCTCTGTAAAGGCTTCAAAGTCCATGTCAAGGTCAGCGGAATTTTGTAGCTGGAATTTCCGTTCCCATTCCTGCGCATCCCGCTTTGTGGCAAACCCACGCTTGCACTTCTGCTTGCGCTCCCCTTTCCAGTTCACATACCGAGCCATCACATACCATGTGCCGTTGCCTTCATTCTTAAATACTGGCATTTACATTTCCCCCTCGTATAATAAGTTTATAGCCAGTCAGAACAGGCTATAGACTTATTCTTTTTTGATATAGATGTAGGATGATTTCTAAGAGGACTCCCTCTCCATCTTTTTCCATCTATACAGTTAATAGTTACCAGTCTCAGTTCTTTCTACATAGATGTGAGGATATTCTGATGGAGGTCTGGAGGGGTTCTCCCTTTCTCCCATAATGCTGGTTCATCCTGTCTCATCTGATGTTTTGTTGTTTACTACTTTTTACCAGAGCCTCCCGGTGCTATAATGGTTCCCAGTGGAACCTGGGCTAAGGCACTGCTTCATTCCCCCTGCAAAGCACCCGCTATTGCTCAGAAAGCATGCAGCCTGCTCCGCCATACCTTGACTGCTTACACAAATGCTGCACCGCCAGGTCTAGCCTCCAGCAGGGTATTTCTCCTGGACCAGTGCTGATAACGCGAGGTTGCAGCTGGTACCCCGGGCCGGGATAAGCTTTGGCCCCTGTTCCCCATCCTTATCGGAAAGGTGGTGATTACACATGAAGAAGATAAAAATTGATTACCTGTCAACGCTTTTTGTGGGAATTGATATCGGTTCCCGCACGAACGTCATCTCTGCCCTCAACTTTGACCAGGATTTCCTGATCAAAATGGTTCCGGTGGCTAATGCACAGGGCGGTGCTGAGCAGATGGAGGAAATGGTTGCAGAGGTGCTCTCACAGCACCATGAATTCAAGACCGTCATCATTGGTCTGGAATCCACTGGTTTTTACGGCGTACATATCGCCAACTACCTCTCCACCTCCGAAAAGCTGGCCCCTTTTTCCACAAAGGTCTACTGCCTTAACCCGAATGAGGTTAAACAGTACAAGAAGTCCTTTAACTCCCTTGACAAAAATGACGGCATTGATTCTTTCGTCATCGCTGATTTTGCAAGGGTCGGGCGCATCCATACCGAACCCTGGCGGGGCGCACAGTACCTTGCCCTCCAGCGGCTTACCAGGCACAGGCTCCATATCACGGAATGCATCGCCAGGGAGAAGACCTACATGTTGAACAACATTTTCCTTAAGTTCAGCGAATTTGCCATGCTCAACAAGGATGAGCATCCCTTCTCTGACAAATATGGCGCCACAGCAGAAGCAGTCCTGACGGACTACCTTTCCACGGAGGACATCGTGGACGCGTCCGTGGATGATCTGGTAGCTTTCATCAGCTCCAAAAGCCGTGGGCGGATCTCCGATCCTGAGCAGACTACTTATCTGCTGCAGAAGGCTGCACAGGACTCCTACCGGCTGGACAAGTGCCTTTACGAGCCACTGACGGTCTCCATCGGCTGTTCCTTCAACTGCATCAGCGCCTTTGAAAAAGAGCTTAAGGCCATCAATGGCGCCATCCAGAGGGCCGTAAAGGGCCTTAATCCCACGGAGTACCAGATCCTGACCTCCGTGCCCGGTATTGGCCCTGTCTACGCCAGCGGCATCCTTGCTGAGCTTGGCACCATCAAGTGCTTTAAGAGCAATGATGCACTTGCCAAATACTGCGGCATCGTCTGGAAAGAGAACCAGTCCGGAGAGTTCCAGGCGGAAGATACGCCCATGAACAAAGCCGGCAACCGCTACCTTCGGTATTACATGATTGAAGCCGCCGGGAGCGTGATACAGCACTGCCCCGAATACAAAGCCTTTTATGACAAGAAATTTGCTGAGGTGAGAACCCATCAGCACAAACGTGCACTCGCGTTGACTTCCCGTAAATTGATACGCATGCTTTTTGGACTGCTGGCCAATGGTAAACTCTACTCTGTGGAAAAGAGTAGGTAATCTATAACGAGTACCGAACTTACGTTCTTTTTGAGCGGTAGGTCTATTAAAGTTACCCTTCTTCAAGAAAATCTTTTTTATTTTCCTCTTGACATTTCACCAAATTGCTTTCCTGTCCCATAGAGCCTTTCTTGAAAATACTGGCGGTTGACACGTCCTGCAATCGTGATAAAACCCTGCTCCTTCAGCTCGTCATTCAGTTTCTTGATAAGCTTGTAAGCATAAGGCTTTGATACGGAAAGCTCCTGCGCCACCTCGTCCACACGGATAAATTTGTTGTCCATACAACCTCTCCTTTCTCTCTAAGCGTTTTTGCTTAATTCATAATACTAAACATTTTTGCTACTGTCAATAGGTTTGCAAGAAAATATTAAACTTTTTTGCTTTGTTTCTCTTGACTTTCATTAAGCATATATGCTATACTCCTTATAAACATAGGAACAAGGAGTGAAACATTATGGCGATTGGCAAAAGAATACATTTTTTCCGCATCATGCGGGGCATGACACAGAAATATCTTGGCATGCTTGTCGGGTTTCCCGAAAAATCAGCGGATGTGCGTCTGGCACAGTACGAAACTGGCTCACGCAAGCCAAAGTCAGACTTAACGGCTGCACTGGCGCAGGCTCTTGACGTTGCGCCACAGGCTCTGGATATCCCCGACATTGACAGCCACATCGGGCTTATGCACACCTTATTTGCCCTTGAGGACATATACGGTCTTACCATCAGCGAAGCAGGCGGAGAAGTCTGCTTAAAGGTCAGCAAAGACAAAAGCAAGGATGCCGCCGAACTGCTGAAAATGCTCTACTCTTGGAAAGAGCAGGCAGACAAGCTCTCTGCCGAGGAAATCAGCAGGGAAGATTACGACCAGTGGCGGTACAATTACCCGAAATTTGATAATTTGCAGCATTGGGCGAAAACTCCCTCTGACGAATTGAGCGATACCTTAGCCGAAGCGTTCAAGGACAAACTAAAAACCGATTGACAAGCACGACAAAAAACGCCCTTAGCCATGAGTTCCTACCCACAGCTAAGGGCGTTATAATATGGATTTATTACAGCCATTCAAACCTCTGGCAAATCATTCTGCCACCTGTAAACCATCAGACAACAAGAATAATTACACTCAAACGACTGTTATCAATTTGTTATCAAAAGACCTTTCCAAAGTCCGCAAACCCGCATAAACACTGGGTTTTCATGACTTTTCACCTTATTCGAACTCTTCCCGAAGTTTTTATCAGCAACTCGCAAATGCTGATATTTCCTACATTTCGGGCACGTCTATTTCGTAAAATGCGCCTCTTTTCGCACCGTTTCAAAAATTTTTAGTAGCAAATTAGTAGCAGTAATAGCAACCTATATATTATCCATCGGCTTGATATAATCTACTTTTACTTTACTCAAAACGTAATAATCACATGTGGCTTGCGGGTTATCACACCTGCTGCCACACCAGCTGCGAAAGGAGCACCACTATGAGCAATAAACATAAAAATCCAACCATTAGTTTCAGAATCACCGATGCCGAACGCAAACAAATCGAGGCACGCATTCTTGCCAGTGGAATGATGAAAAAAGATTACTTTGTCCGTTCCTGCATTTACAACCGCATCTGCGTTGTTGGCAAGAAAGAAACCGTATACCCTCTAGTACAGACTGTCAATGCGCTGTATCTGCAATTACTTAAAATGCAAAAAGAATTTACCGCAAACGATGTTACTCTTGATACGCTTCCTTCTTCGGAATCTATTAAGGAATTACAGACTGAATACACCAATATGCTGACAGCTATTATTGACCTGCTGGATGGTGCAAAGTATCTGTGGGAAGGAGACCAGCATGAATAACAATCTTACTTTTCAGTTTGGTATGTACGAACCTGCAACCGATTCCATCATTGTGAACACTGGCGAAAATTCCATTCTTGTTGTCCGTTGTAAAGAATGTAATTCCTCTGTTATCTTCAATGATCCCAGCGATGTAGTCTATCTGTACCATTTAGCCGAAGAAACACCGCTTTTATATGCGAAGCTTGCATTGAAAGCAAATGGCTTACAAGATTATGTGAATGCCATGAATCAATTTAATTAACAGCCTGTTTCCTATCTCCATCATTCTTCTTATGATGGAGATAGGCTTCTTAATCCATTCTTATGACATTCATTTGCATTATTCTCTAAAATAAACCTTATTTTTTGTTTTTCCTGTGCCTTTAAGAATATTCAGCTTTTCAGCCTTCAACAACAAACGGCTTGCCGTCTTTATTTCAACTTCCAGCAATTTTGCCGCAGCAGCGCTATTTATTTCTTTATTTGTTTCCAGATAAATCAAAATAATCTGCATTCTTGCTCTTTCCAATTCGGACATTGATTCGGACATTGATTCGGACATTGATTCGGACATTTTCTCTTTTCTTTCAAAACCGTCTCTTATGCGAATAATCGCATTCAAATAGGTTCTTTCCTCATCCATATCAAACACAGGCTCTGGTGAACCATTTTGTTTCAGTTCTCTTAATATTTTAGGAATACCCGTTCCCTTTTTTTCAGACAAGTCGATCTCCTTAAATAATTCTCCAATTCTTCTGTTACGATATTTCCTTCCTTTCACTTTACCTGATACAAAACGTTCAAGATTAATCCATTTCGCAAGTCCGGGATAATTGAGTATCTGAATGCTATCCACATATATACGGATTTCCACTGGCTCCGGCTCGCGATACGACTTGTGAAATACTGCATTTACCAATGTTTCTTCCAATGCATTATATGGATAGTTAAAATATCGTTCTGCTTCTGCCTGCCCTTGAACCTTTACAACTTTTTGCTCAATCACAGTTGTCTTTATATAATTCAAAGCATCCTGAACCTGTCTCCATATTGGTCCTGTAAATATTTTTTCCGTAAAATCATCCGATGCCTCGGCTTCTTCTGAATGAAATCGAATCAGCTCAATATATGCCCCCGGAATCAGCTTCTCCGGATTTTCCGCAAACATTAATACACCGATATTTCTGATATCTAATTCCGTATCTGTCTCATTTGCAACTTCCTGTGCAAGCAGCAGTTCCTCTAATGAACTGCTATTCAGTTCCATCACCAAACTACTATTGCTCTTCCTGATAAAGTCTTCAAGATATCCTCTCATGATATCATCAATTTTTGCCTTTCTATTGACACGGTCATCAAATGGCACAGAATTAAATTTATCAAACAATTCAGATATTTCATCCTGTTTCGCATCTGTGGTAAGTGATGCCGGTCTAATCCAATATTTCAAACTTTTGTCAGCTTTTTCACCATTTTCAACATACACTGATTTCGGTGCCTGATAAGGACCGCTATCGCCTGCCGAACACCATAGATATATCAAATAAATTCCTTCATTCTTATAATCAACCACTTCCATTCTTGGAATGTACCTTGGAATAATCTGATTACAGTACTGAAATATTTCCTGCTGTATGGAATCTAACTTTTCCTTCGGAACACCTTCTAACGGAAATATTGGCATACCATTACTCTCTTTTACCCCTATAACGATATATCCGCCATTCGTGTTATCATAATCATTTGCAAACGCACAAATAGAATGAATAATATCATTGGGATTCCATCCTGTTTTATACTCTACACGGTCATGTTCAACGACACGCCCCTCCAGCAAAGTTTCTATCTTTAATGGTATCATTCAAGCGCCTCTCTTTCTGGTATGAATATTTCTTACTGCTTTAAATAAAATCATATCTTTTTAAAACATATATTCAACCATTCATTTTAGAAAAATTCCTCTTGAAACAAATCATTATCATCCAGCTCCAAGTCCGTATTAACTACAAGATTATCAATATATTCTTCAAATGAATCTGTTACAAATGTCTCCCATAAACCATATGCTTTCATTTTTTCCGCAATCTTGCTTACAAGAACTCTTGTTGAAAAAGTATCATTAAAAAGCAAAGTTAAATTTTGTATTGTCATTCTTCCATTTTTCTCTACCAGCCACTTGCATATTAATCCAAAATTAAGTTCGCTATATTCTCTACACAAAATAATTCCGCCAGCCACCTGCAAAGATGCTATCGCTTCCTGTTGTCTAAATATACATGTACACATCCATTCATTATTTTGCAACTTTTCTGAAAAACCTGATTCTGACAGCCTATTCCACAAACTATGTGCATTAAAATATTTATCTTCACAGTTTAGCACCCACTCTTGTAATTTTTTTACATCACTTATAGTAATCCCATATACATATTCCACCTGAGAAATAGACATCAAAATTTTGGGTGCCACTTCGATATATTCTAAGTCCATTTTCTTTTTATATAGTGCTGAATTAAAAATAGATAAATTCACAAGCCGCCGATCTAACTCATTTAAATCCACAATATCTGACGAAAATAATTCTGCATCAAAATAATTAACAACAGAACTATATATGTCATTATATGCATAGCCCATATTTAATGTATACCCTAATCTCTTGAAAGCGGCACTATTAAACGCGTCATCCGACGAATGAATACATACTTTTTCAAACTCTCTTTCAAGTTCATCTGTAAACCAAAAGTTTTTTATTTCCAATACCTCTTTGAATGCAGCAACATCTCTTTCATCAATTGACGGAACATCAATGGCATATATACCTTCTGTATAATAATTCGCCAAGATGCCTGAAATTGTCGGATTGCCTTGCGCACTTTCTTTTCTTACCCCAAATCTTTCTTCATATGCTTCATAATAAGATTGAAAATCAATTGGCGAAAGTTCTTTTAATAATTGAATAGCCTGATGTTCCTCACTGCCATCCCCCATCACAATAACCGGAACTCTGCGGCAATTTATCTCAAATAAAGAAGTATTCCAGTTCTCAATAGAAGATTTAATCACATAAAAAAGTTCATATCCATCCCTAATATCTAATTCTTCCATCAATTCGGCATAATCCCTGTATATCAACTCAGTTGATATAACAAGATTCCTATACTGTGTAAAATCAATCTTTTCCCATATTACTTTTGGATTTGCCTCACAATACCTGACATAATTTTTTCTATCGAATACAATATGCTTAGCATTTCGCAAGTGATTTACCACAGTTCGTTGATTAATAGTAAGTCTTTCACGTGGATAGTTTCTCCGTTCAATATAATTATAATATTCTTTTTCAAATTCTTCCATTGACATTGACTCATTGCCATTACTAAGAAGTACCCTATACACCATTTCCGTTTTTGAAACCGTTTGCTTATCTCTGCGTATTGACTCCTCACTCCAAAATGCGCTGACTCTCTCTGAGAAACGTCCCATATAATTCTGTACAGTTTTTGGCGTTATACTCATATCACCCTTTTTGTATTTAATAAATAAGTACTCATATCCGGTTTCTCCACAAGATGGAAATACATTGCAAAATTCCTCTTTCGATAGTTTAAAATACTTATATGGTTCACTAAAATAATCTTCATACATTAACGGCATCTTTTTTGCAGTTTGGACAAGTATTTGCCGTACCCTTTCTCTTGTTAAGCCATACATATCACCAATCATTTGTAAGTTATCGCCGGAAAGTCTTTTGAGGATTATTTCACCATTCCGATCGCTGCTATCTAAATATTTTTCCTGAAGATACCGCATTGCATGAGGTCTATTTAAAATATAATATCCATGTTCTATAATACAAATAGCATCATCAAGAATTATTTCTATAAGAATGGAACTATCGAATTCCAAACCAACTAAGGCTAATTGTTTTTCAAACGCATCTTTTTCTATAATTTCATCCGGCGCATACTTCAAAAAGAAATTTTTTATACTGACACGAAAATCAGATAATGCCAACACCTTTCTAATAAATTTATCATCTATACCTTCTATATCCCAATCTACTATTTCAATATATCCAGAATCCAGAACAATATTTCTTAATCGTTTCCAATAAATTGGACTTATTGGCTTAATTTTTCCAGCAAGCCATTGATAAAAAAGCTGTTCTTTTTCAGATATTATACCGTCTTTACCTTCCTCCGAAATAAGCATATTCGCTTCTATCCATTGATTGAGTTCCTCCCATATTTCATCACAAGTCTTTGCTCCTAATCCTTTCATATTCCTAATGTCTGTAAGCGTCATTTCCGCTAATATAGCTATCGTTTTACAACCGACCTTCAACAACACATGTCTCGCACGATTTGAAAGATTCAGTTCTGTAATTGGATGACGCGATAATTCTTCTATTTGTTCTTCTGAAAAGTTTCTTTTTGAAAAATTAACGCTATCAACAGGAGTAAGATTTTCCAAATCTTCTATGCTCATGTCACCTATACTGATTTGTCTTACTGCACCTTTAATTTCTGCAATGGTTTTCACTCCCATATTCCGCTGTTCTGCTATATATTCTATCGGTATGTTCAACAGCTGCTCCACTTCATGAATATTCATACGATGTAACACATTTGTTGCCCTTACTGACAAATTTAAACTTTCAATAGGTATTCCTGCCATTTTACCCACCAATTTCTCTCTAATATTCTGGACGAAGTAATTGTTCTACATCAACCCCAGCTTGTCTGCTTTCAATGAATATATGTTGATCGAACATTGCTTTATATGCGTAATCTACAGTATCATCCACACTTACAGTTGAACTGCTTGAAAAATTCTCATACAGCAGCTCTATACCGCCCATAGCATATTCGTTAAACAAATCAAGAGCTTCCTTCATAATTTTAATCTCATACTCCGCAATAGGCGGTACAGCTTTGTCATCCATTTTATCTCGGTATTTAAAACAAATATTAATGCGTTCCTCGTCTGACCACAGCTTTGATGTATCATTAAGAATAACTAATTTGAATAACTCATTGCATTTCACATGTTCTGTATTAAACGCATCAGCATATATTCTCGCTCTATCTGTTGATCCCCCCTGTTTCGCCCGCCTGTTATGTAACACCCCCATTGTTGCTCCTGTCATATATACATCTATATATCTTTCAAAAGCCTTTACTTCATCCTTCAGATATTTAATATATGTGGCATGTACCCCATTGATTGTATAATCGCCTTCAAACATAACATCCACCTCAACTTTCTATCTCTGTATGGGATTCTGAATATTTTTTCAGAGTACAATATTTACCTACACGCACATCCATAACAGACTGTGCGTATTGCCAGTCTTTCTCCATCACAAACATAATTACCTGATTTGCCACTTCTGGAAGCACACCTGAAATATTTTTTATGTGCGTTTCATCAGCATTTGAAAAAGGAGCATCCATTACGAGCGGATATGCTTCATTATCCCATGTGATTGCCTCATTCTTCTTTCCTAAAGAAGCCTTTTCTTTTGCTAAATCCACTAAACCGGCTATAAATGCAAAGTTCTTAACTCTCTTAAGTCCTTCTGATTCACCGGTAATTACCTCTTTACCATTCATTTGTGCAAAAAGAGTTACATGATACTGATTATCAATTTGCACTCGGCGTTCCCCATGATACATTCTTGCAAAAATATTGTTAACCTTCTCCTGTAAACGAGAACGCATTTCCAACTCTTTTTCTACATAGGTATCATCAATCCATTTACAAATTCTTTCAGCATAGGCAAGATAAATAATAAGCCTTTTGTTTCTGTCTGATGCAGACACCAATCCATCATATACCTTCTGTGCAGAATCAATTGCACTCTCACATGCACCAATATCTCTATTGCATCGTTCTTTTTTATCATGCATTCTCTTTATATCGGCTTTGATGCGATTCATATCCGCCTCATAGCTACTCATATTCTCTTTGCCAAAAATGCTTTCTTCTATCCTTGCTATATCATCCTCTATTTTGGCAATTGTATCCCTATGCTTTTGGATGTTTTTATACATTTGCTCTATTGTTTGATAAAACTGTGCCATATTACGACATTCTGTATCCATCAATTCTTTAAAACTCATTATTGCAGTCCCCAAATGTGCTGGCAGAACATAATTCAATTCATCAATTATATGCTGATAAGCATCATTTCCCAATCCCCCGCTTTCTGGTCCCACAATTTGAGCTCCACAAATACATCTGCCACGCTTAATAATGTCCCGGATAGATGCCTCCGTCATATCTCGAATCCCTCTATCATCAACATGTGCATTCACCAAAACTTCTTGAGCCTGGTCAACTAATGGTAATGCCAAATATGACACTGTATTAGAACTGAAAAATTTCAAAAAATTCTTATTGGCATCTTCCAATTCCTTTTTCTCTTTTTCAAGTGTTCCTTCTAATGTTTGTTTTTGTCTCTGCAATTCCGCTGTACTTTGATTATCCCTTAATATCTCTGCAATCTTTTCCTTTTGATTATTGAGATTTTCTAATTCTCTTTCTGCATTTTCTATTTCACTTTTTAACGTCTCAATTTTATCCGTCTCCCTGGAAATTGTTTCTTGTGCTTCCTTTGCTCTTTCATCGCCTGACGAGTCAAGTGAACCATTCCACTGCCCTATTGCGGTTGTTTTTTGTGTTCTAGCGCCCAAATGTTTTCTTGCGTTGCCAACAGCAGCTAATCCCAATAATCCACGTACAGCTTCCGATAAATCTTTCCTCGTACTAATATCTGAAACACGCTCAGTATCAAAAAAGAAATACCCTGAAAGTGACTGAGGCAGAATTGCGTTAATAATATTTTTCTCTTCACCTTCTCTTACTTGTTTTGTAATTCCATTCTCTTTATAGGACACCAAAAGTTGGCTATTCAGTGCATTCCAGCTTCCATATGCCCTATCTATGTATGCTTGTTTTCTAAGTACAATATATTCTGTGTCCTTATGTTCCAAAATGAGTTCTACAGAGACTTCACACTTCTGCTGAATACCTGCCTGCTCATTTGCAACCTCTAAATTTAAAAGAAAATCCGGATTGCTATCTTTAGGAAAATCTGCAACACCATATAAACACCAGTTAAAAGCTTGCAGTATAGTAGTCTTTCCAAATGTATTATCTCCAAGCAAAACCGTCACATTTTTATCTGAATCCGTAGAGAATTCTAATTTCTGCTTTCCTTTAAACTGTCTAAAGTTATTCATAATAATATTCTTTATCAGCATCTTATCCGCCTCCCTTAATCAGCGATTTTCTCAATAATTCTCCTAATAGCTTTGACTATATCCTGAGTAGTAAATTTTCCTGTTTTTATATTCTCTTTTTCCAAATCAATAATTGCATTTTTCATTTGAGATAACCTCTGTTCATCAATTTCTACCTTTTGAATTTCATCAGACAACATTACCCTTTACCTCCTCTTCTTTTAAGTCATCTTCTGTAATACCAAATCCATGCTTTAAATCATATATCAAATCATATGTTTCCGATGGGTTTTCTGCTATTTCTGCAAAATCTAACATTCTTATTATTTCCCTTTTTACCAATCCTTTCGTTGAATTAATAACTTCATCTCTTTGAAAGCTTAATGTGTCCACTGGAAATGGTAAAGTAATAAAATCAAATATCACCGCATAATTCTTACCCGGAAATTTTCTAAGCACTCTGCCCCGTCTCTGTATATATTCTTTGGGATTCGTGCTACTAGCTAAAATAAACGCTGTTTTAATACTCGGTATATTTACCCCCTCATCCAAACACTTTATAGCTACAAGAGCCTGCAACATTTCTCCATCCGCAAATGCTGTCCGTATCTGTGCCCTTTCCTGAGCCGATTCCTGAGATGTAAACCTTCCCACTCTCATTCCCATCTCATTTCCAAGCAAATTGGTTACAAGATCAATCTGTCTCGTTCCAAAATCCATATCTTCTGCATCAGCGTCTTTTATTGTCGTTGCTCCACAATATACCAGAATATGCTTATCATCTTTGTACGTTTCCATCTGTTTCTTTAGTTCTGGCAGTTTACTTCTTGCTCCTGCAATAACTCTTGACCTTTTTATTAGTAATTGTTTTGCATATTCAGACAAAACTAATTCCCTGCCTTTTTTCGATATGGCTGTTGCCAATTGATGTGTTAAATCTAAATATTCTTCAAGTTCATCCTCATCTAAATATGTCAATACAGGATAATAAAAATATCTGGTCAGCATTTGATTTTCTATTGCATTTTTTAAAGAATACTCTATACATTTATCCCCAAAATATGATGCTAATGCCTCTGTTCCAATATCATCGTTATGTCTATCTATTGTTGCAGATAACGCAAGTCTGAATTCAATATTTTCAGGCAAACACTTCCTATAGTTTGCAGCCCCCATATTATGCGCTTCATCAACAATAAACAATGCATCTTCATTTAATTGTATTATCTGCTCCTGCACTTTTTTTGTGACAAAAGATGCATTTGTTGTTACAAAGCAAAATGTGTCCAACACCTTAAGATTAAAAGAACGCACTGCCTGTTTTAAATTCTTTTTCCAATTCTTTTGTGAAGACGCCGAATATCCTATAATAGGATATATTCCAAATCTCACAATATCTTCTACCCATTGTTCTACTAAATGTTGATATGGACACACAATTACTATGGCAAGCCTGTTATTATTTTTTCTAAAAAGATATTCAACGCTTGCTAATGCTGTTAAGGTTTTTCCCGTTCCTGTTGCCATATCGTATATTCCGCAAAATCCCCTGCTTTCCCAAGTTTGAATCGCATTGCATTGATATTCACGAATATTAAAATCTTCTGGCAAATAAATTTCACCTTTTTCTTTTGATTCTAATTGTATCTCCGTTATACTGTCATTCGCTTTACTATTACACTTCCTTAAATCAGCATTGTATTCATATAATCTTTGCTTTACAGCTACAGGAAAATCTAATGTTTCTATCCCTGGTTCGTAATCTTCCCAGATTGCTTTGAAAGCCATTTGTTTCTTAAAAACCCGCTCACAGTCATTTGTCCATGAACAAAATGTATCAAATGACTCATAATTTCCTTTAAATGCATTTTCACTTTCATTCATTGATCCGGAAAATGCCACTGTATTTCCTTCATTGTCTGTAATCAATCCCATCTTTTCATGATACATTGCTATTTCATTCTTTGTCGTCAAGAAAGCTATCTTTATATCCAATATCCCATCTGCTACCAGCCTTGCTATATACGATAATTTTTCTAACTCTACTGGACTATCAATTTCACCCAGTTCCCTTATTAAGGATTTTTCTATTACCCGCCTAACTTCATATCCTTTTCTAATTTCTTCTATATCAGATGACGACAATTTAGGAGAAGCTATTATCTGAATCGTACCACCATTTTGTACCAATCCTTCAATCCCCTTAGAAATCATTACTAACGCTGATGACGAAAAGAAACCAACTGCCCTTTGATACAAAACTGCATTTTTCAACAATGGGACATAAAAATCTTTGACAACATCATCAATAAGAGACCTATATTCATTCTTTATAGTAATATCCTCAAATCCCATTACCTTCTCCTTTACATGTTTTCTTCTATATAATCCAACACTTGTTTTAACTCTTCAAAATCTTTTTCCGATGTAAAATGACTCACACTAAATCTTATCGTACCTGCTGGATATGTACCTAAAAATTTGTGCGCCAATGGTGCACACTGTAATCCTGCTCTTACAGCAATCCCTTGTTCATTCAATATGCTGCCAGCACTATCACTGCTAATCCCCTCCATTATGCAGGAAACGATACCAACATATTTACTATTCTTTTCATTTCCTATAATCTTGATAAAATCATATGAATCAAGCAAATTTACTAATTGCTTTCTTTTTTTGCATTCTACAATATACATTTTCTCTACTGTATGCTGTGAAATCCATTCTAACGCTGCATTTAATCCTGCCACTCCTGCAATATTCAGAGTCCCTACCTCAAATTTTTCCGGTAAACTCTTGGGCATATCTTGATTTGCGGATTCGTAACCTGTTCCACCAAAAATAGTTGCCGGCAAATCAATATCCTGTTTCATTACAAAACCTGAAATTCCTGTAGGACCATACATGGTTTTATGTCCAGCAAACACTGCAAAATCAAATATATCTAATCCCACATTACAGTCTACAAGTCCCGCAGTCTGCGCCATATCTACCAATGTAACTGCACCATATTTCTTTGCAACAGAAAAGATTTCTTCAACAGGCGCTATTAAGCCAATCACATTACTGGCATGACTTACAATCACAAGTTCCGGTTTCTTTTCATCAAATTGGTAACGGATCTTCTCTAAATCATACTCCAGATTGTCCCTTATAGCCAATTCTGTAACATTCACAAGGTTTTTCTCAACAAAATGATGTAATGTGCGTGTAACTGCATTGTGTTCAAAAGGACTGATATATATATTCCTTTTTCCTTTTTCGATCAATCCTTGTAGAATAATATTAAGTGCTACTGTTGCTGTAGGTGCAAAAATAACCTGTTTTGTGGTGCAATGCAGCATTTTCTGTATTTTATTTCTAGTGTCATCAACCAAACTTCCCGCTGTCTGTGCTAAACCATAATTGCCTCTCCCTACATTTCCGCCACTCTTTCGATAAAAGCTATCCATTTGAGCATATACACATTCTGGCTTGGGATATGTTGTTGCTGCATTGTCAAAGTAAGCCATTTATATCCTCCTTATCAGCATAAATCCTTAAGAATTTCCATCAAAATTTGTCTCTTTTCTTGATTAGAGATAGAGCGTCCCATAGAGTCAAGCGCTGCTGTAACTTGATTATAAAGCAATTTACCCTTACCTGTATTTTCAACACGCTCAAAACGCTTCGTTACCATCTCTCCACTATCATCTTTAAATGATATTTGATAGATACTTGTATCATTTTCTGCTACTGCACTTTCTTTTACAGCATGATGATTTTCTGCAGTATCTTTATATTGTTTTATGTTTGAAACAAACAACTCTCGAATTTTATCATCCCAATCTTCAAGCCGTAAATCAGTAGCTAATTTAGCAAGTCTTGAGATAGTTAAATCATCATCGTTTGTAATACTCTTAAACAACCCCAGGCACCTTTCTGTCCCATCTGCAAACAATTGTTCAAAAGCAGACTGGTCGATAGTTTCACACCAGTCTTTTATAATCGAGGCTAATGACATCTTATCCATGCTTACAGTATCTTTTTCAGAGATAAATATCTTCTTTACCTCATTGCACAAAGATTTTTTTACATTACGCAAAAAGTTATCATAGAATTCCTTGAATGTCTTTATATTGTCTACCAGTGATTCTTGGAATTCCACCAATCCAAACACCTTTGGCATTTTCTCAAACAGCAACTCATTACCACTATTATTTTGTTTGAGTAACTTTAACATTTCCTGATAATCTTTGCGGATTTTCCCTCTATCCGGCACAAATTTACTTTCTTTTGCATACTTAGGCAACGACATATACCATCTTCGCATTGCCGATACCACATACTCATATGAATTAAAACCTCTCTCCGCTTCGACAATGAACTCCACAAAATATTCTGCTAAAGTTCGCACAAATGCCTCTTTTTCTGGATTCCAATCAATATATGATAAGTAAAACTGTTCCGGTTTAGCATTTAACTGAAGCATTGTGTCCGCTGATAAAGATATCTGCCCCAATTGATCCGAAATAACAACCTCTTTTTTATATTCATGCAACACAACAGTTAGATAGATTGGAATTAAGCCTTTTCTCAATCCTATATGGTATTCTGGGGATAACAATCTATTATAAAGTTCTGCAAAAGACATTTTCCCTTTTTGTCTTATTTCTATTATAAAATTTTCAATAGTCGATAATAATACATCCATATTTTTTACAGATGTCGGATGCAGATTTATTTTGGGTGCTCCATTACTTTCTTCCCAGACTCCGGTTCTAATTAGAGTACTTCTCATTACCGACACCTCTTGTCCAGTTCCTGTGAAGCCTAAGTTTGGCTCTAACTCGTTTCTTAACAATGCAGCTATAATTTTGCTCCTACTGTTACTTGCAATAGAAGTAATTTCATTCTTATTCATTACCTCATTATTGATAACCGGTGTCAAAGCAAAAACTTCATCACAAATACCTGACATCAATTCCGTTAATGCTGCTTTTCTTCGAATTGGCATTTCCTTTCCTTCAAATATATAATCTGCCCTATATTCCTCTGGTCTTGTATAAGCTCTCATATATAAATTGATTACTTCCCGAAGATCCTCGTATATCACCTCATACTCATCAAACAAAATTTTGTCATCATTCGCTTCGTCTCGAAGGAAAGACACAGCATTAAACTCTCTAACAATATTCTCAATCTCAGAGTAATGTTTTGGAACAATAAAAATGTATCGATTGCATTTTATACTAGTTTTTAAGATAACCTCTTTAATCTTCCTTATTGATGTCTCACTATGCGGAATAATTCCATATATTATCCCATCTGCTTCAATTCCTTCACTTTTTATTCCCCAGTCAATATTCTCCGTTATTTCTTCCTCATCAATAAACTCAAATGCAAAAAAACGAATCATATCACGTTCATTATTATATCTTGCCGGGTACATATAATTATCAAAATTAGAGTTATTAAGTGTTTCCTTAATAGTTGTTTTATTCTTTTGAATCTCAATTATATCACTTATTTTCTTGCGAATATCCACACCTGAAGTTTGCTTTAACCTTAAGAAATTGTTACTTCTTTTTAAATAAATAACATATTCCTTCTGTATAAGGTTGTCTATTGCTCCATCAATTTCATCCACTGCATATTGAGTTGAATATATGCCCACTAACTCATCTTTCGATGGCTGCAATTTTTCAAACTGCTCTAATATATATATAAGAGAAAGCGTTTTTACAACTTTGCTCTCTAAAGATTCCGGCACTAATTTCTCCAGAATCACTTCCGTTAAACGATAAATTTCATGAATATTCCCACTATATATTTCTTTTTTTAACAATGGCTCAAAATAATCATAAATGCAATCCGGTGTAATAAGCGCAAAACGATCATCATTATATGTTTCCAAAAAAGAAGGAAGCGTCGATATCCCTGGCGCAGAAATAAAGGTAAATAATGTTCTCTCATTCTGCGCTACTCTTTCCGATAATCTTGGCAAAATAAATGTCGAAACTGGATGAAGCGGATAACATCCATATATGGTTCTTTCAATTGATTCATCTTGTAAATCATTAAAAATTTTGTGTGTTTGGTATAGCTGAAAAATTCCCGCAAAGCCACTTTCAAATTCCTTACAAAATGGACTCCAAAGGGATTTCTTTTTTTGTATTGCAGATTCCACAATTTCGTATGTCTGCGTAAAATTGTTGTTTAAATGTATATGTTTAAATCGTTCTGATACGCCTCTCCATCCATCAACCTTTTGCTTTGGCAGCTTATCAATGTAATTTGCTATCTCTTTATGTGAAATAAGCATCAAATGCATTTGAAACTCTCCACTCCGGTTACACTTCTCTGCAAAATCTTGCAGCATTTTTGTATCACTAACAGAAGCTTCCGTAATATTTGTTTCCAAAAATTTGCTAAATTCATCATAGATTACATACAGTCCCGTATATCCCTTCGTTTTTAAGCCTTTTATAGCCTCTTCATACAAATCGACTACATCAAAGCCTATAAACGGATTAAACAGACTGCCTGCGGTAAGTGTTGGATATACTTTCTCAAATTTCTCATACGCTCCAATGTTATAATTCTGTAACTCTTCCACAAATTTATCTACAGGAATATCTAATATAGTTTTCAATTTTTGATAGGTATCCGGAAACTCCTTTTTCCATCTTTCTATAACATTAACTGCTGCTTTATAATTTGTTTCCGGCATAACATTTAACAGGCTATTCATTGATAACGTTCTATGTAATGCCAGTAGGAATGCCTGAGATAAGCTAGTATTACTACCTGTGATTATTACTGGCAATATTTTATTATCCGATTCATAATAATTTTGAATACACTGATACAACCTTGGATTTCCCTTAATCCTAGGCATTGCTTTTTTGAATAATTCTAAATCCCTCTTCATCAACATTGCTAAAATCGTTAATACTATATGGGATTTTCCTTTTCCATACGCTCCCACTAATACCCTTGCACGTTCATTAGACGTAGGATTTGTGCTTAACAAAACATCTTCCATGAGTTCCAATGCAGATTTAGTCGGTATGAAATTCTTCAATTTATCATCGCTATTCAGATCGTATCCTATATTCACAGAATATTGAAATCCTGAAGCAACTGTTATCATTTTACTCATGGCTACGTTACTCTCCTTCAGATATTGATTCGTAATAATAATCAACACACTCTATGAACGTCATTTTCCTGCTCAAATGTATAACATCAAGTCCTGCCGTTCTTATAATTTTAAGCATTCCTATATTCTCTATATCATGCAAAATATCCAACATAGTAATAGCATCAAGATTGAATATCTTTCCAATATTACAAGGGTTCGTTAATAATTCATTCAGTCCAATTTCTTCTCGCCCATCCGCTTGATCTTGTATTACCGAAAGAACTACCCATGGATTGAATGTCTTGGCATCTGGTATGGATTTTTTAAATGTCTTCTTCTTCTTATTTGCTATATCAACAAGTCCAAGCTCTCCAAATGGACAATCTATATTATTTTCAGGTGAAACTTTATCTGGATTTGTTTTATATCTAGGCAAATAAGTATTTATAATGCAGGAAAAATCATCATTCAAGGACCTAAGTGCAACTGAAGTATCCTCATCCGACATCAGAATATAGTTCTGCATTTCCTGTACAAACTCTTCCTTTGTAAATTCTGACAAATTAAAAATATTAAAAAAGAAATACCATGCGGTAGCCTCTTCTTTCTGTTTTGCAAGCTGATATTGTAATAAATATAATGTTCCCAATTCCTCAATATATCTATCGTGTGTATACACACACTGTCCAAAATCTGTTAATGATTGTATTCTTCGACCACTTACTGGTTCACTTGTCAATCCCACAGCTTGCAACCAATACCTAAGCGCCTTTACCATATTTGCACCTATGCCCAAGATATCCATAGGATTTTCCTCTTTATCTACAAATAAATCAGGCTTACCAACAATCCGTTCCATGCCTTTGCTAAGCCAGCCTTTCCTTATAAAAAATGTATCATGAGCACGAAACTTCATCGCCATGTTGTTACCTCCTGTTGTTATTTCGTCCGCAAATACTTATCCATCATGCATCCACCATCCAGATATTTTGCAGTCATGCACATCTTGCAATGAACACATTTTTCTGCATCTATATAATATCCATCTTCTGAAATAGATATTGCTCCAGACCTGCATATCGACTCGCATTTCAAACACTTTCTACATGCATTAAACTTTCTTATCTGGTATCCTACCATACGCTGTAATTCGTCATGTTCCTTCACATTCATCGTTCGTACCTTGACTGCATATTCATAATCATCTTGATGAAATGGCTGAATGGATAATATAGGAACATTAGTTTTTAAATCCAACACAATTACTTCATGCAATAGTTTTTTCCCTAATTCAGGCGCCACTCGTCCAAACGGAACAAACATACCTATCAATTCCCCATCAAATGGTCTCACAAGCCTATATATCTTTGCATGTTCTTCTGTAGTGCAGTTTGTATATTTAATTTTCACATCCCCCGCCGCACGAAGTCCGTTTCCGCCTTGCCTTGCCTTCCATTTTCCTGTATCTACATATACTTCAGCATCTTCCTTACCAATTTTCTTTGCAAAATCTATAAGAAACGTTCTCCACTTTCCTGATTCGTCTGGCATATAGATCCTAGATAAAAACTGTGCTCTTTGATTGTTATTAGGACAACACCAGCAACCCACTCTATCATACCCTAATTTGTACGCCTCATTAAAATCCACATCTTCAGAAAACATATATAACCAAATATCTGCATCTTTCCAAAAGAAAATTGGTGATGCTACAGTTTGCTGCTGTATTTTGACGGATTCAGCATCATCTTCTACCCTATTATATTTACTCCGACTCACTGATTCTGACTTTCTTATTCCATAAAAAGTTAAAATCTGTTGATTTCTATATAAACTGTTAATCACTCTTGTAATCGGTCCTGTCTTGAACATCGAGCAACACCATCTCATCATTCGGGCAGGGGGGCCTATGTCTTCACAAACATCGTAAAAGACCTGTTCATCATTCTTTGCAGTCAGAAAAATCGCTTGAGGGTGATTTTGTCTATATCTCTCTGCATATTTAATAGTACTGGGAAATTCTAAAGTAGTATTTCCAAATATATGTACTAAGTTCGGGTTACTCATCGCTTTCATCACTACATCCGCAGTAACTGTAGAATCTTTACCTCCTGAAAATGATATCACTATTTTTTCTTCATCAAATTTAGCTGCCATCTTACGCACAAATCCAAAAGCCTCATCCCTCAAACAATTTAGCCGCCCCTTATTCGCTTCAACAAAATTTGATATATACATCTCAAAATATTTATAACTATTATTTTTTTGGTATTGACCAATTTTATTAATCAAACTATCTGTATCAGCAAGCTGAAATGTTTTGCTTGATATGGCAATGCTCTTTCCATCTATATAATATCTACTATTTGCAGCCCAAACCGATTTTTTAATAAATTCGTTTGGTTCCTTATCCAGCAAAAGTTCCAATAACAATCTCTCTTCTGGAAATACTGGTCTAAGATCCGCGGATAAATATTTTATTTTTTCTCCACATAATGGACATATGCCTTTGTCTGCTTGAGTAACATTCTGAATTATTGGTGTTTTACAGTGTACACACCAATAGATTTCTATCGGAATATCTTCCACAGTAGTTTCACTGCAAACAGGGCATATAGTATCATTGGTTTCAATGTTACAATTTCTACACCACATAATACACCGTCCTCAACTTTCTTCTGTATCACTATTCATAGCTGATAATATCATTCACACTGCATTCAAGATATGCACACACCTTCTCTAAGACTTTATTAGATACCGGCTCTCCTCTTCCCATTTTGGCTACTGTTGCAGAACTCAATCCTGCGTGTTCAACTAAATCCTGTTTTTGTAGTCCTTTTTCTAACAATATTTTCCATAATCCTATATATGATACAACCATTTATACATACCTCACTTTTATTTGTGAAACATTATAAAATCCATTTTCAATTATAACACTTAAAGAACAAATAATCTATAAAATCTTCATTTTTTTAAAGATTTCTTTCATTCATATAAAGGGCTGTTATTTCTTATCCATATTTCCAAACATCTTTCCACAAAACAATTCAGATGCTACAGCAAAACCATAGCATCCGAATCATTACTCCTATCGACTATACCTATCTCGCTCGTCCTTCTTCTCTTGCATACTTTCCGTATAAATCCTGTCAAACACTTCATATCGTTTCTGCTGTTCCATATTAATTTCCAATCTATCGATTACTCTATTAAACAACTTAATTCCAGCAAAATACTCCATATCCCCAAAGCTAAATACCTCAGACAATACATCTGTTGAATACTCTGCAAATCTATCTGCATCAATTTCCAACAGTTCCATTGCCCCTATCACCTGCTTCACTCTCTCTTTAATAAATTCTTCTGCTTTCTGCTTCTCATAATAATCTGCCAGAATCTTTGCCTCCTCATATACAGAATGAAAATCTGTGTTCATATCTATTTTTTCAAAATACGACCGAACCATCTCAAATGCCGATTCTGTTCCCTTGGCATCAAACGGATAACAGCACACTTTTTCAGCCACACTCATTCTCATATAATCAGCTTTGTTTGCGGGCAACTTCATATCAGCCGTATCTCTATCTCCAACATCTGCCGCAATTTCATCAGTAATATCTTCTGAAATCACTTGTGAAACTATCAAATCCTCCGTCTGCCGATGCGGATTCCCCAGCACTTCATCCCTTGCAACTTCTGTTAAATCATCCATATTCCCAACAGGTATCCGATACTCCAGTTCCGCCTCCTTGAGACTTCCATCTCTTTCAAGACACCGTTCCACCGTTTTCAGCTTCTTATGATTATTTTTCTTTTGAAGCTTTATCTGCTCCAGCCGTTCCCGATAACCGTCCTCCGATGCTTCAAAAAACGCCAAATCTTCTGCTGTCTTACAGGCTCTTTTCTGCGAAGCTCTGTCCCGATACATTGCTTTCTGTATCTTACACAATTCCTCGTCCACCCGTTGTAAGCGGATTTTCAAATGAACCAAATCCACAAACGATTTCACATCATAGTTTACAACCACCAGATACTCTTCCTGCAGCTCATGCATTTTCCGTATCTGCTCATACAGATAGGCTGATTTGTACGTAAAACGCTTTCTTTCTGCCAACCGCAATCGATACATCCGTGCATAACATTTTCTTTGGTATGGTGTAAGAAATGTTTTTCTTATTGGTATTAAAGGCATTGCATGATTCACAGGGGATGCCAGACTCGCATTTCCGTATTTAAACATAGCCTCCAAGTTTTCCCTGCTAAAATCTTCTGAAATGGTATCCAGTCTTTTAAACCGCTTCATTCCCGGAACCTTTACAGCAATATGCTCTCCCTGTTTTACCTCAAATCCCTGCTTCTCCAGCAGGAAAATAAAGTGTTCCATATTTTCTGCATTAAGAGCACAGAATCTTGCATCCTGTTCAATCCACTTGGAAAATACCTGTCCTCGCTCCCATTGCGGTCTTGCCATATTTTTAGGCTCTTTGCTGTATTCTGCCGGAGTGATATGCAGTCCGTATTCTTCACAGAGTTTATTGGTAATGGGTTGGAATTTATATTTCCAGTCACCCTCGTGATACTGGAACTTATATCCTGTTACCATATTTACACTGTTTATTATAATATGGGCATGAAGATGATTTCTATCTGTGTGAACAGCCACCACAGTCTCATACTCTCCGCCAAATGCCTTTTCTGCAAAACGTATGGCTATATCATACATAATCTCCGGTGTTCCTTCGCCCGGCTTTAGAGATAATACAAAATGATATCCCTGCCTACCACCAGCTTTACCAAACATCTGCTTAGTTGATTTCATCTGCTCATATGCAGTATCCGGCAGGCAGTTAATACCACCCGCCAGATTGGCATCCCCAAGCTTTTTCGGTTGCAGAATATAGTTGACGGCATGCTTCAGATGAATATCCATCCTTGCCTTACCACTCGCCTTCATGTGCATTACCTTGGTTATCGCCATTTGTCCGCTAACTCCTTCATTTTCTCTTTTATCTGTTCCATCAAATGATTTGCATCTTTCATGGTACTGTCAAATACATAACCACACCCATTGGCTGTTTTTGTCATCTGGTTATAATTATTGCAAAGACCTGAAATCTGACGAATCAGATCCCGTCTGTCATATGCAAACGAAGTATCCGCCTTGCCTGCATGAGCAATCAGATATCTTACATAATCAGATGCTTTCATATTGCTGGCTCTGGCATCATGCTCAGCCTGCCTACGTTCCTCTTCCGACAACCGAATCGTAAAATTCTTTCTTGGTTCTATTAGCTGTTTTCCTCTTCCTATAAGCATCCCTTCCTTTATCTAATTTCTTTATCTGCCATTAGTAAATCTTTATTTGCCTCAAATTCAAAACCTGTGCGGAGAGAATTTGCCAGATACGTAAAACGCCATGCGTTTCACAATCCGGTTAGGGGGATTTAATCCCCCTAAAACCCTCTCTATATATGCCCCTTTCGGGGCGGGTATCTGTAATACCTTGTGTACTGCCAACGCCTGTCCGCATTACTGCTGGTATTACCGTATAATAATCTGTATAACATCCGGTATTACTTTTCTGTCCTTTGTAATACCAAGCGTATTAGCTTCTCCTGACCTGTCTTACTACAAATCCGCCAAAAAAGCCATCACATCCTCTGACACATCCTCACAGGAGCTTTCCGGAACTTCTCCAAAACACGGGGCATCTTCTGTGCCTACTTCCGCAGCAGGCTCCGTCATTTTAAAAGCTGCCTGCTTTCCTTTAGGCATCTGTAGCTCTATAATCCTTTCCATTTCATCTCTGACAATCAGCTTTATTGCATTGATAACCCTGTCTGCTTCACCAGTCATCGTTTCCTGTATCACAGTCCTCTGGGTATTCATTTCACAAATAAGACGGTTGTCATTTTCGTTCCGTTTTATATCTTGAACAGCCCTTATCAACGCACTTTTTATAAACTTGCTCTTATCTCCATAGCAAATTTTCATAGTCTCACTGGAAAAAAATCTTAAAATTTCTTTGTCCTCTTCCTTATTAAAGCTCAGACGGAAGCTGACTGTCACACTGTCATCATATGCCATACTGCCTCCTCTCTAACGCCTACAACCACTTTCGCTTTAATTGCTGGTATGCCAGATATTCATATCCCAGGGCATTTGCCTTGACATCTTCAATGTGCATGATATGTCTACCTGTAACAGAACTGAAACGCTTCATCACACCTGCCCCTCCACCGACATATACAACAGGTGTCATCTCCGGATCAAAACCATGCTCTTTCAAGGCTGCTTCAATTCTCTTTGCAAATACCGCCAGTTCCTCTCTGACAATCTGCACCATCTTATCCGAATATGGAGCATTCCCATACATCATCACTTGCTGTATCTGTTCCTCGGTAAGGGTGCGGTTGGTTTTTCGATAAACCACGTTATTGATATTTGCCATACACTGAATCAGCGCCGACGGAATGGTAATACAGTCACTTTCCACAGGGATATGCTTTCTGGTATGAATAATGTCAACCGTCTTGCTGCCAATATCCACAATTAGAAGCTCTGCAGGAAGCTTTCCGAGTCTGTCCGCAATGGCAGCATAACATTGTGGATACAGAAAAACATCACTGCAATTGATATGATACTCCTTACCGTTGTACTGAAATTCCCTATCGCCCGGATTCAGGTACTCCTTAAATTCTGCCTTTTCCTGCCCGAACCTTGTAAATGGCAATCCGGCTGCAATGCAGACTTCCGTATCACTTAATCCATGATAATCCATCTCTCTGGCAATGGCTGCCAGTGTTAATAAGAAATAATCTCCATCTTCAACCTTGGTATCCTTTAGGGGAAGCCTGCCCTCACCAACTTTGAAATACCTCTCATTAAAAAACATAGTGTTGGTCAAAAGCGAAGCCTCACCGCCTAGTTCTTTTACACCGTTTTCAAATACAAAATGAGCGGTTTTCATGGTGAAAAATCCATGATCAATACCGCATAACAAAAGTTTCTGTTCTTCCAAGTACATACAAATCCTCCTTATTTTGCTAATAAAATGCAAGCATTCAGGCAGACAGAGAATTTTACCTCGTTGCCTTACTTTTTGATTGCAGGAGCCAAAACCTTTTGCTATAATGTATTTGCGAGATACATAGCGAAGCTTTGGCTTTGCAACCAAGGTCCTTTCCTAACCGGATTGGACTTTTTCCTTTGCCTGACAGTGGCATTTCTCCGCCGCCATACCGGCTTTTCTTGTCAGGTCATCATCCGGATTGTAATAATCCGCATATCCGTAAATCTTCTGCTCGAAGTATTTACGCGGGCATTTCCCACGCATGGTATAATACCCCTGCGCATCCAGCTCAGCATTGTATGCCTTAATGACTGCATATGCCTTTGTCATACCAACACCCAGAATCCGGCTAATTTCTTTTGCATCAATAAATGCTTCCTTAGTGCTTATCACAAATCCCCTCCCCCCTTCGAAATTACTATTATTAATACGGATTTAAACCTTTTATTATTTTATATCCGCATTTCTAGTTCGTATTAAATCATAATATATCTTTCATAAAATGTCAATGTAATTTTTCAAAAATACGCACTTGTAATTCGTTTTAATATGTGTTATAGTATTTATATTATTATAAATCATTTGATTTTTAGTGCGTATTTTGATTTTTTACGCAAAATCCGAATCAAATAAACTATTATGAATATTGATATAAGGAAGGTGAAATCATGGCTTTATCAGATGACCAGCGTTTTGCCATGTATACTGCCGATGAGATCGGTAATGCAATCAAGAAACGCCGCAGGCAGTTAAAGATTACGCAAAAAGAATTTGCCGAAAGGTTAGGAAAATCAGAGCGTACTATTCAGAAATATGAATCCGGTGAAATTACCATGAAAATAGATTTAATCAAACTTGTGGCAGATGAACTGGAAATTCCATGGCAAGAGCTTTTGGAAGCCAAGACAGACGAGATAGGGATTGTATCCTCAGAGAATGAATTTCCAGCCTGTCGTTTCCATACCCTGTCAGATGTTATCAACGCTTTATTTACCATAACAGAGATTAAAGATATTGCATTCCAGCTTACCTGTGCCAAACCGCCGGAAAGTCCTGACTGGACTTCCGCCCTTATGGTTAATGGCAAAGGAAACGGAACCTATAATGCGGACTTCTGTCTCTTTATGGAAAACTGGATGAATAAACTTGCCGCCCTGCAAAGCGGCTCCATCAATCAGGAACAGTTTGAAACATGGAAAAGGGAAACTTTAGAATATTATTCCGACAGTTACTTTTCTGATTTCATCTCACAGAGAGCTAAAAGCAGAAAAGCAAAGGGAAAACAAAAGAAAGTAGATTATTCTACTATTCAGATTGTTTCCACCCGTGAAGAACCGGACAATAACAAATAACAAAATATAAGAAAAAAATCGGCACCCACCTTCTGTAAAAGGAATGATGCCGAAATTTTATAAGTGATTTTACCCAAAAGGCTTTGTAATCACCCTAGACAAGTAGATTATATCATAGCCTTTGGATAAATGCACCTGAAATCTCAATTTTCTGAACAGGTGCAGTACACACCACAGTCTTGTGGTTCAGCTTCAGAGCAATACAACAAATAAGTGATTTTGCATTTCACTCTGAGGATTACTACACTTTAGCAAAGGAGATGATATTTATGCCAGCTTACAAAGATAATAAGACTGGTAAATGGTTCTGCAAGTTCTACTATACGGACTGGCAGGGCAACAACCGGCAGAAGTGGAAACGGGGTTTCGCCACCAAAAAGGAAGCCCTGGCATACGAAAGGGATTTTCTTGAAAGACAGTCCGCTAACCCAGATATGACTTTTCAGAATCTCTACGAACTTTATATAGAAGATATGGCTGCAAGGCTCAAGCAGTCAACCATTCTGACCAAGAAGCATATTTACGAAACACATATTCTCCCATTCTTTGGCAGCAAGCCAATCAATGAGATTAAGGCTTCGGATGTACGCAGGTGGCAGAATCAGCTGATGAATTCCCCAAATGGTTATTCCAAAACTTATCTAAAGACCATCAACAATCAGCTTACCTGTATCATCAACTACGCAAAACGCTTCTATGATTTAAATACGAATCCCTGTGGTCAGGCTGGAAGCATGGGACAGGCAAAAGCTGAGGAAATGGATTATTGGACCTATGATGAGTATACCGCATTTCGTGAGGGCATCAAGGACAAGCCACTTTCCTATATCTGCTTTCAGGTACTCTACTGGACAGGAATGCGAGAAGGAGAATTGCTGGCGCTTACCGCTGCCGATATCAATCTCATGACAAAACAGATTGATATCAACAAAACGTATCAGCGTCTGAACGGAAAGGATATCACCACTCCGCCTAAGACAAAGAAAAGCAGGCGGAAAATTCCAATTCCCGATTTTCTGTGTCAGGAGCTGCAGGACTTTATCAATACCAGATATATGCTTGACACTAACGAAAGACTGTTCCCAGCTACCAAGCACTTTCTCTCCCATGAGATGGAGCGGGGCTGTAAGAAAACAGGCGTTAAGCGGATACGAATTCATGACATCCGCCACTCGCACGCCAGTTTACTTATTAATCAGGGCTGTGACGCACTTATCCTCGCTGACAGACTAGGACATGAAAAGGTATCCACAACACTGAATACCTACTCGCATCTGTTTCCGCACAAACAGCAGGAACTTGTCAGCAATCTGGAACAGCTTGCGGCAACCGTTGGTGTTACACCGACACCGGAGCCGCCAACGAGTAACCCTTTACTTGAAACTATGGGAATTTCCTATGATGATGGCACATTTGACAGTTTAGCTGCTTCAGATACAGTATGCGCCAATACAGGACTTCCATACGGACCGGCGCCACTGCCAAAGGAAACAGCACTGGGAAAAGTTATCCCTATGCCCCAAAGAAAAGTTATTTAATTTTCCAAATATTGTTTGGAAAATGCAAGCTACAATAAAATGATGCGGAACAGAGTAGTTGCGTTTAGTAGCAAAATAGTAGCAGAGCAAAAAGGAAAGCCCGGGAACGCCCTGTTTATAAGGCTTCCCAGACTTGTAGCTACTATTCGAACTCTATCGTCCCTGGCGGCTTCCCAGTACAGTCATAAACCACCCGGTTCACCCCCTTCACCTCATTCACAATCCGGTTCGTAACCTTATTTAGTACCTCCCAAGGAATCTGTGCTGCCTCAGCAGTCATAAAGTCGCTAGTATTCACTGCCCGCAGGGCAACCGCATAATCGTACGTGCGGAAGTCCCCCATCACGCCCACAGAACGCATATTTGTCAGCGCTGCAAAATACTGCCCCAGCCCTTTATCCAGCCCGGCCTTTGCAATTTCTTCCCGGTAAATGTAATCGGCTTCCTGGACAATCTTTACTTTTTCTTCCGTGACCTCCCCAATGATGCGGATACCAAGCCCTGGCCCTGGGAAAGGCTGGCGGAATACAAGATGCCCTGGGATGCCAAGCTCCAAGCCGGCTTTACGCACTTCGTCCTTGAAAAGCATCCGCAGGGGCTCTATGATTTCCTTAAAATCTACCACGTCCGGGAGCCCGCCTACGTTATGGTGGGATTTAATCACTGCCGACTTCCCAAGTCCGGATTCGATAACATCAGGATAAATAGTTCCCTGCACTAGGAAGTCCACAGCGCCGATTTTTTTAGCTTCTTCTTCAAACACGCGGATAAATTCTGCGCCAATAATTTTACGTTTTTCCTCCGGCTCAGTAATGCCTTTTAATTTTCCATAATATCTCTGCTGCGCATTGACCCGGATAAAATTCAGTTCATATGCGCCATTCGGCCCAAACACTGCTTCCACCTCATCCCCTTCATTTTTACGGAGCAGGCCATGGTCTACAAAAACGCAGGTCAGCTGTTTGCCAACCGCCTTGGATAGCAGGACTGCCGCCACAGAAGAATCCACGCCGCCGGACAATGCGCAGAGCACCTTGCCATTCCCAATTTTTTTCCGCAGGCTTTGGATAGCAGTTTCCACAAAGGAATCCATTTTCCAGTCCCCAGCGCAGCCGCATATGTTATGGACGAAATTTGCAAGCATTTTCATGCCTTCTTTGGTATGCATTACCTCTGGGTGGAATTGGGTGGCATACAGCTTTTTTTCTGGAGATGACATTGCAGCGGCTGGGCAAGCGGAAGTATGAGCCGTAATATGGAAGCCTTCCGGCACTTTGGCAATATAATCGGTATGGCTCATCCAGCAAATGCTTTTGGGGGACACGCCCTCAAACATAGCATCTGTGGTATCCACTTCCACCTCTGTGTGGCCGTATTCGCTGATAGGGGCAGTTTCCACCGTCCCGCCCAGCAGATGGGCCATTACTTGGGAACCATAACAAATTCCCAGAATCGGAATCCCCAGTTCAAAAATTTCCTTTGGGCAGCGGGGGGATGATTCCCCATAAGCGCTGTTTGGCCCCCCAGTAAAAATAATCCCTTTGGGAGCCATGGCAGTTATCTCAGCCAAATCCATCGTATATGGCCTTACCTCACAGTACACATTGCACTCCCTCACGCGCCGGGCAATCAATTGATTATACTGCCCGCCGAAATCAAGGACAATTACGGTTTCTCTATCCAAAACTTTTCCCTCCTGTATCTACTTTCTTTCGTAAATGGAAACCATTCCCACGCATATCCAGAGCCTAGACTATATTTTAGGGAAATATTTTCCAAATCCCTGCTCTGCCGTTTCAGGCAGCCTTAACCAGCCAGCGTGGAACCTCAATAGTATCTTCTTTTCCCCATTATATCGGAGGAACCTGTAATTTACAAGAGAAAAAAGGGGAATTCCAATATTCCCCCTCTTTTTAATAAAAAGATTAGGTTGCCAAAGGTGCTTTTGATACCCTAACCCAAAAACAAAACATGGACAAAATTAAACCATGCACAAAATCTGCTTAGATTATCCAAGCATCCCTCCTAAAAGCATAAGTGCCAGCACACTTTGTCACTGGAATTTCTGCTAAAAAGACTTGGCATTGCCCAAAAAGCAAGGTAGCTAGCATATTTTACCACATTAGAATTGTTGCAAAACAGACTTGGCATTGCCCAAAAACACGGGTAATGAAACACTCTGGCAGGCTGGGATTACTGCCAAAGGAACTTAGTGTACCCCGGCCTATCCCAATCCCCTGCCAGTTTTTTACTTTTTATTTTTATGGTTCCATGCCCTGTTCTTTATTGCGGTACTGCACTGGGGTTATCCCATACCTTTTTTTAAACAGGCGGTTGAAATGCTCCACATTCTGGTAGCCTACGCTGTCGGCAATATTTTCCACCGTCATATTTTTCGTTTTCAGCAGCGTACGGGCTTTTTTCAGGCGGACATTTTTCACGATGTCGCCAAAAGTTTTTCCAGATTTCTCCCGGATATATTTGGAAAGGTAGGGCTTGGACAGATGCATGTGCCCTGCCAGTTCATCCAAGGTCACTGTCAAGTAGTGCTCTTGGATATAATTCATAATTTCATTCAGCCGTTCGTCACGGCCTTGGCCAGCCTGCTGGATTTGCTCCAGCTTATTGACTGCTACGCAAAGAGCCTCAATGGAGGATTTGATAATATCTTCATCAATTCCTACGCCCCAGTACAAGGTTTGGTTGCAGGAAATCCCCACATAGGACACTGCTTTTGCCGAGGAACCCCGGGACAATGAGTGTTCTTCGTAAACGGACAGTTCATAGCTGATATTAAAATATTGCTTTAATGCGTTGCTCACCGCGTCAAGGCGTCCATTCCCATTTCCTGTCACGTTGCGTTTTTTGCCGCCATGATGGACGGTAACTTCTGCCAGCATCCCATTTTTCTGCCGGAAATGGCATTCTGGGATCTGGAAATGGGGCATATTCCCCACATAATGTTCCTCAAAAATTTCATATACCCGGGCGGGGGAAAGCTCCATATGCTGGTGGTCGGACACGCCTTTTACCATATAGCCTACTTCTTCCTTCATTTGATCCGGGATTGTGATGCCGTAATTCTGTTTTAAAATATAGCCCACCCCGCCTTTCCCGGACTGGCTGTTGATACGGATGACATCGGAATCATAAGTGCGCCCCACATCCCTGGGGTCAATGGGCAGGTAAGGCACCGTCCATGCCCCATCTGGCTTCTGCTCCCGGCAGGCCATCCCTTTGGCGATCGCATCCTGGTGGGAACCGGAAAATGCGGTAAACACCAACTCCCCTGCATAGGGCTGCCTTGGGGAAACCTGCATACGGGTGCAGCGTTCATAAGTTTCCGCAATCCTTGACATATTGGTAAAATCCAGTTTTGGGTCAACCCCATGGGAAAACATATTCATGGCAAGGGTCACGATATCTACATTCCCGGTACGTTCCCCATTTCCAAACAATGTGCCTTCAATCCGGTCTGCCCCGGCCAAAATGCCGAATTCCGCATCGCAGATGCCTACGCCCCGGTCATTGTGGGGATGGAGGGAAAGCACTACATTTTCCCGGTATTTCATATGCTTGCTCATATATTCCACCTGCCCTGCAAAAATATGGGGCATGGCATTTTCCACCGTGGTCGGGAGGTTGATAATGGCTTTCTGCCCCGGCGCAGGCTGCCACACGTCAAGGACAGCATTACATACTTCCAGCGCATAGTCTATCTCCGTGCCGGAAAAGCTTTCGGGGCTGTATTCAAACGTAAAGCTGCCTTCTGTTTCCTCTGCCAGCTTTTTCAGCAATTTTGCGCCCTCCACGGCAATTTCAAGGATTTCCCCCTTGCTTTTTTTAAACACCTGCTCCCGCTGTGCCAAAGATGTAGAATTATAAAGGTGCACCACCGCATGGGGCGCCCCTTTTACGGCTTCAAAGGTTTTGCGGATGATGTGCTCCCTTGCCTGGGTCAATACCTGCACGGTTACGTCGTCTGGTATCATATCCCGTTCAATCAGTGCGCGCATGAAATTATACTCCGTTTCAGACGCCGCCGGGAACCCAACCTCAATTTCCTTAAACCCCACATCTACCAGAAGCTGGAAAAATTCCAGCTTTTCCTCCAGGCTCATAGGCTCCACCAAAGCCTGGTTCCCATCCCGCAAATCTACGCTGCACCAAATGGGCGGTGCGGTAATGTACTCTTTTTTTACCCAGTCATAGGTAACTTCCGGGGGCATAAAATACTGCCTTTCGTATTTCTCAAAATTTTTCATATTCCATCCTCCAATGTTTTCTTATAAAGTAAAAAATCTCCCATATCTACCATCCCCCAAGGGACAATAGAGACGAAAGATATTACATCCTGCGCGGTACCACTCTGCTTCATGTTTCCACATGCACTTATCGGCACTTCCATGCCTATCTCTGTAACGGGAGAACCCGTCCGGGCTTACTGCCTGCTTTCCGAACCCAATTTCCACATAGCAATGTGAAAAATAACACCCATTCCTACTGCATGCCCATAACAGCAGGCAGCTTATCGCTGCATATCTGCCATGATGCTGCCGCCAAGGCCTACATGCCTGTAACCACAGGCTGCATCAGTGTATTTTAGGGTTCCTGCCCTGCCGCCTTATGGATGGAGGGCGCACGGTTCAGCCGGAAGCTCCAAGGCCAGTTCACTGTATTGCCACTGCCATTTTCCACCGCCAATGGCTCTCTGTAAGTTCCTTTACAGCTACTCTTCCTTTTCTATGCTTTTCACGGGTTTTATCTTAACACAGATTACTGGAATTGTATAGTGATAATTTTAATCAGTTTTCTTGATTTATTTTAATATCCAATCTGGTATTGCCCAGAAAAATGCTGCCGATCAGCTGGAACCTAGAGCGTGTTTGAAAATTGCTTTCTGCAAGATTTTGTCCCAGTTTGCATCAGGTTTTATGCTGGATTTGGGAGGTGTAGTGGGCTACATTGACGAAATTCAGCATAAAATCTGGTGGAAAATGGGGCGGAAAATTGTGGGAATGAATTTTCAAACACGCTCTAGCACAGCAAACTACAGAATATGGCATAAAACCAGGGCTTAACAAAAACAGTTTTCCAAAAGCAAAAGAAAAGGACAGGTTAGCAGCCCATTCAGTATCCCTATCCTTTTCCAGCTTATCCCCTGCCAGCGCAAGGCAGGCGTTTTGCGGCAATATGGCTGCCAGTTAAAATTTTTGCCAGCGGCAGCGTTAAGCAGCCTTTTATTTCTGGATAAAATACCGGTTCAGACAACGCCCTTCTGATGCAAATATTTTTCCCGCGTTGCCAAGCCGCCCCGGATATGCCGCTCCGATTTGTTTACGTCCAGCACTTTCCTTGCCTGCGTCGCAAGGGCTGGGTTAATTTGGGTAAGGCGTTCTGTTACGTCTTTATGTATGGTTGTTATTATTTGGAATGATATCGCTTTCTACTGTATCAAGAACATTCCCCGCCGTATTTGATGTGTTCTCAATCAATACGGCTTCATCCAGTCCCAGATCTCCAAATAAGCGTAAGAAAATATCCACATTGCCTTCTTTGTCTACTTCGATTTTCTGGATAATCTGTTTGAGTTGTTCGTTGGTCATCTGGTGTACATCCGTGATATCTTCTACCGCTTTGAAAGTGTTGCCAAGGATATGCTCTAGCTGTTCTCCTTTTGTCAGATGGTAGGACACCATTTTCAGTTCGTTTTCAAGTCGCTCGATTTCCTTTCGCATACCGCCGATCTTTGTATTCAACTCTTCGCGGGAGATCAGGTCGTCTGTATACATATCCATAAATTTCTGGCGGGTTTTCTGTAATTTGGCAAGCTGTTGGTTTAATTCTTTTTCGTACTCTATATTTTCATCCTTTGCCTTATAGATACGTTGGAACTCTCGGACAACATTCTGGATTACATTCTTTTTCTGTTTCAGCATTTCCGCAAAATATTCCTGCAATGCCTGAATCAGCTCTTCCTCGTCAACAGTGATGGCATTGGGGCAGCTATCGGCGCCTCTCCCGTTATGCCCGGAACATACCCAGCGCACATAAGTATTCTTATAAGTACGGACGGTACGCCTGAACGACCAACCGCATTCCTTGCATTTGATGAGGGTTGAGAAGATATATTTGTTGCTCTGGCGTTCATGCTTGATGTTAAATGCTTTATTTCTGGACTGTAGTATCTGCTGTGCTTTTTCATATGTTTCCGGTTCAATGATGCGCAAGTCCGGACGTTCTACAACCATCCAGTCTGTCTCATCTTTATCGGTACGCCTGCCTGTAAGAAAGTCTGCTACTTCCTGTTTGCCGTTGATGATTTTTCCTGTGTATAGTTCGTTTGTAAGGATACGGCAGATAGCGTTTTGGCTCCACTGGCAGTTGCGCTTTGTTTTTAGTCCACGTTCATTTAACTTGTTGGAAATCTTGGCGGCTCCATAGCCTTCTTTTGTGTACCACTGATAAATCTGTTGAATGACAGCTGCCTCTTCTTGATTGATTTCCAGATTGAAATAATCGCCTATGGTTTTATTATAGCCGTAAACAATGTTGGGAACACGCCCTTTTTCTGCGTTCATTTTTTTGCCAAACTTCACACGCTTGGATGTATTGGCGCTTTCCTCCTGTGCCAATGCGCCAAAAATAGTCAAGACAAATTCGCTGTTACCCATGCTTGTCATGTTGGCGGTGAGGAATTGGGTTTCTATGCCTAATGACTTTAATTTGCGGACATTTTGAAGAAGATCTACGGTATTGCGGGCAAAACGGGAGATGTCTTTTACCACTACCATGTCGAATAGACCATGTTCAGCATCGGACATCATGCGAAGAAATTCCTTGCGATTTTTGATTTTAGTTCCAGAAATGCCTTCGTCTGCATATAATCTAATGAGGGTGTCGCCTGTGCGGGTAGTGTATTCGGCAAAAAAGGCCTTTTGGGCTTCCAAGCTGTTTAGTTGATCTTCTTTGTCCGTAGATACACGGCAGTATGCAGCTATGTTCATGCTCTTTATATCCTTCCTGTATGAAAGATTTTATTTATCTTAAAAGATTAAACTATTTTATTTATATCAAATGAAAATTCCTTTAAGTCGTTATTAATAGTTCTTCCTTTATAATACCCATCATAATTATAATAGTATTCATTTTGTCCGTTTTCTCCTGTTACTTGATAAAAATAATCCCTATTATGTACTTTTTTTGTAACATTTTTCTCAAAATTAATCCATTGGCTCAAGATTATATCCGTATACATTCTAACGTTTTCATGATATTCAAACAGAGCTAATGATTCCAACCAATATTGTGAAACAACATGTGTAACTGCGTATTTCCCATATCGCAACGCATTACCATATGTATTAATACCATATTTATTATTTCTTGTCTTTGAAAAATTTTTCTCTAATTCAGTCAAGTACATATGACAAAAATATCCATACATATATTTTTTGTATATATCTGTATCCACAAAAATTTGTTCAAAATGCTCTGGTCTGAACAAAACTTCATCACTATTTCTTCGCGCTTTAGCTACTTCGCCCCGTATACTAGATCCAACTCTCATAAATATAGTCCGGTCAACAATTTTATCACGTGTAATAAAATTGTGATTTAGCCCGTCATAATATTCGCCCATTTTTCTATTATAAAAATATCCAAAATCTTTATAAATATTTTTTTGATATTCTATCTGTATTCTATCATTTGCTCTCCGATCAACTTCTTTTACAGGCGTTTGTTCATTTGTTGCTTTTGATAATTCTTCGATCAATGATAATTTATCGCGTTCTTTATATTTACCTAAAAAAGTAATGATTTTTACGAGAATTTCTTTCCCTTCAAAATGTTCCATATAGTCTAAATCTTCTTCATATATTGATGCAACTGTGTACGCAGTCTGACCGCCATTTACGATTTGCGGATTCTTTATTATCAATTGCGCTGTATCTTTTAATGCCACCTTTGAATTAAAGTCTGTATCATCAGACAAAATTGTTATTCCATTATTGTACAAAGCGATTTCATTCGTTTTCTTATTTCTTATAGTACTTCTAATTTTGGGATTGATTGTATTATTCTTTAAGCTCAAAAAGCATCTTGGATTATATTTTAAAATTGAGTTTTTATATTTTGCTACTACTTTAGCAATTTCAAGTACAGGAACAAAAGCCACCATTATCTTACATGCTCCATATTTCGTTTCAACTGTGTAGCTAATCCTTCCATCATTATTCTCTTTATTTACCAAAGATAGCCTTATTTTTATTTCATCAGCATTATAATAACAACCTGTAACTACTGGAAAAACTAGCTCATTGTAACATTTTTCATAATCAAATATTTTCGCTGAAAATCCTCCTGTAAGTTTTTTTATTTGTGAATCTTTATATTTCTCTTTCTTCAAATTAGCTAAGATAACTACTTGATATCTATATCTGCCTATATCATCAATAGAGCTTATTTTTTGAATCATATTCTGTATTTTACTATTGTAAGATATACCATCTTCATTTTCTGTTTCACCATCAACAATCCGATCTGTATCCATCTTCAATATTTCATCCAACTCAATATTTTTATTTTCGAAATTGTTTTGATTGCGTCTATATTTTGATTGTATAAACACTATTGTCTTACTATCTCTGTCAATATAGTAGGCATCAATCCCGCCATCATTCACTTCATCTGTAATATAGCCTTCTCTTTCAAGGAAATCATTAATACCATATTTAACCTTTAAAAATAAATGTATAAAAACTCGTGATCTAGCCTGATCTACTTTTTCAATATTTTGAGGTTCAGGATAATATCTTTTGTACCCCGATGGTGCCTCCCCCATTATTTGATCCACTATATTTACCAATATATCATATTTATTCATATTTTTCTCCTTTGTTCTGTAAACGGTAGCGTCAATTTTATATATTCAAAATCGGCTCAACTCCAGTAAATTCAATGGATTCGGAGTATAAGCCTTTACCTCCTATTTCTTTTGCATGGTTAACCCAATTTTACTTGGAAACCCGGTCAAGACTGAGCTGAAAACCCGTTAAATTCAGCCTTAACGGAGTTTCCACAAGTAAAATATAACCGCCACAACCAAAGGAAGATATTCGCTTCTTTCATACTCTATCCCCCTGTAAACATACACTACTTTATTGACCATTTTGCATGCCGATTTTTCCCTTTAACTTCTATACTTCCATCTCTCTTTAGAATCTGCAGTAAATTTGATACTTTTTTTGATTTTTGATTTTCACTTAAAATCTCCGGTAATGCCTTGTCTAACACATCCATCAATTCATGCTTACTTGCTTCACCCATAGATTCTAAGGCTTTTACTATTAACTGTTTGCAAATATCATCATCTAATCCTTTGTTCCGTATATAGTCCGCTTTTTGTCCAACAATATCTGCTACTTTAAAAGACACAAATAAATTTGGATATCTTCCCTCTATCAATCCTTGCCTTTTTAAAATCCTAAAATTTTCTTTAGATATTGTCTCTTTCTTTTGGACCTTATCTAACAAAAATACGGTTTGTATGTCTAAATCGCCATTTGAATATAAAAGCTGTGTGTAATTTTTATCTATGATTTTTCCAAATACAGTCACCTTAACCCTGTTGAGTGTTTCTAAATCATACGTCGGTAACGGAAAACACTTATCTCTTTGAATTTGATACATCATGGGTATTCCCATAGAATTAGTATCAATCATATACAAGTTTACCATTGCATTGCACAAAAAAACATTTCGATAATAAGGCGGTTTATATCCTGGCTCCAACGCTTGTTCAATAGTTTCCGGGATAAATCCTCCTTCATTTATAAAAACAAGTTTATCCTCAAACTCTTCAATATTGATTTTTCCACGTAAACGGTAATCTTGATGAGCGATGCAATTGTTTATAATCTCCTTTATTAATTCTGGTTCATACTGTTCAACTTCATCCGGAAATAAGGTTTGCTGCCCGGCAATGTAGCGATACTTTACATTTCTAATTCGAGAATATACTTCATCTACTGCCAAAAGTAGAGGCATGTCAAAATGCTCATATGTTTTCACTGTATTGTCTGCATTGTACAGAGTCCATGTTAATCTTGGAATAAAACCGTCAAAAAAATAACTGGATTCACTTTTCCCCAAAAGAAGCAATGCTGTCCTGGTAATTTCTCCTTTAATTGTTATTCCCGCTTTATTTAACACTTCAATGTCTGATAACTTTTTTAAAATCTCCTGCGCTTTCTTACGATCCTTTTGACGTTTTGAAAAAAGTTCACGTGCTCGTTTAATCGCTTCTTCATCCAAATCTTCTATAGATGCTTCTTTTACAATCTCCTTTGACCAATCCGCTCCTATCTGACTTCTGATTAAATCAACCTTATTCATAGGCAAAGGCGATACAGATTCATGTTCTCTTGCATACGCCGCTCCTTGCCATGTCGTTGGTATTCCCCGTATTGCTGGAGGGATCTGAAATACAATAATACGACATTTATTCATAGTTAGTTCATAGATTTCCATGAATGTCAGTCGTTCATTTGTTCCATTCACTATTTCCTTCTTTAAGTTATGCAATCCTCCTTGTTTCCGAAATTCCGTTCCAACAATCTCTTTCTCATCAGATATTCCAAAGACCAACCATGCTTCTTGCAATCCTCGCAAATTAGCTTCATTACTCAAAGCAGAAAAATATTTTCCAATATCATTGAAAGAATAATTGCTCCGTGCTTCTTTAAATTCAATTACTTCGTTTTCAAAAGTAACCACTAAGTTTAAGATTTTCTCTTTTAGCTGATTGTCTGCATAAATCATAGTATTCACCGCCTTTTACTATTCTATGACTAAATTCTATGACTAATCTATGACTTTCTAGAACTAATCTATGACTATTTTATACCAGATCAAATCATTATACAACACTCCATACAAAATTAATGGAGCCTTTCAACATGAAAGACTCCGATTCTCTTCGCTCTGTATTTCCATTCTTTCTGCGGTTTCTTGTAACACCTGATCAATTTTAACCTGATTGACCTCAATAAATATTTTTGCTATGTAATTAGCGGTTTCCACCGCCGAATTTGGATTATGAAAACGAAAATGAAGCTTTGTTTTTTTAGCGATAGCGAAACCACCTCCTGCTTACTAGCTTGTCTCTTTCTCCATAACTATGAAAATTTTACCTAAAATAGTCCAATACTTTTCATTCATTTTTCAACATATAATTTGGCGTAAATTGATATTACCTATCTACCTTTCTACTATTTCAACATTTCTTTCAGATATTCCATGTTCTTTTGTGCCTGCTCCTTACGGAAATTTATCCCGGAACAGCAGACTGGCGTACACATGGCAAGCACTCTGTCATAAATTCTCTGATGCGCTCTGTCTGCCGGATTCTGCAGTTCTGATAATGTCAGGTTCGTAGTGACAATCAATGGCCTGCGGCTCCGGTAACGGCTGTCTATCACGTTATAGACCTGTTCTAAGCCGTATTCCGTTCCCCTCTCCATCCCAAAATCATCCAGTATCAGGAGTGGGAAGCTGCATAACCGCTCTATGTAAGCATTCCTCCCATTTAATGTGCCTGTCAGGTCGTTTAAAATGGCGGCAAAGTTCGTCATCCGTACCGGAATTTCCCGCTCCATCAACACATTTGCGATACATCCGGCAAGGTAAGTCTTTCCTGTGCCCACATTCCCCCAAAGGAGATACCCCCGGCTCTCTGCCCGCATTTCCTCCCAATGCTCCACATAGATGTGTGCAAATCTCATCTGTGGATTTCTTCCGTTGTCATTGTCAAATGTCCATCTCTTCATGCTGCCGTCTGTGAATCCGCTGTCCTTCAGCCGTTCCACCGTAGCTTCATGCTCCCTCTGCCGTTCTTCTGATTCCCGCTTTTCCCGTTCCTTTCTCTGGCATTCACATTCGGAAGGGTGGCGGTCACGCCCGAAAAGCATCTTTCCTTCCGGGAAATAGGCTTCTTTCGGTGTATGGCAGGCTCCGCAGTATAAAAGCCCGTCCTCCCCTGTGTAATCGTCGTTTTCCGGCTCTGTATCCATTAGAACCATCGTTCCCTTGGCATCGTCTAAAATCATAGGCTCTCGCCCTCCTTATAATCGTAATCCGGGATGCCCTGTGCGGCGTTTCCCTTCCTGTCATTGTCCGCCCATATCCGTATGGCGGCGGCATAGTTGTGGTAACTCTTCCCGGTTGCGGCAAGGTAACGGCTCATTTCCTCTATAAACCTTTGCAGCCTGCCGGGGTATTCCCTCTCCAGTTCCGATAATTCTTCTTCGGAGAGAAAAATATTATTGTATTTGCCGCAGACGGTGCATCCCCCATTCACTTCCTTTGTTTGGTTCTCTATTGTTTTGTTTATATTATAGTTGTTAGAGGCCAGTTTTCCGGCCGTCATAAGTCCGGTTTTCTGGCTGTCAGTAGTCCGGAAATCTGGACTACTGGCGGCAGCTTCACATACAGGCGGTTTGCTGTGGAGAATCCCTGCCGCCTCCGTTCCAGAAGCCCTGCCCGGTCTAATTCGTTCAACGCTTCTTTTATGGTTGACGGGCTTTTATCCAATGCATCCGCTATCGCCGTTACCGGGAATATAATATATGTCCTTCCGGATTCATCCTGCCATCCGTTCTTCTGCGATAGAGTAGTGCGGTCTAAGAGCAGTGCATACAAAAGCTTTGCTGTCTGTGTGATATCCATTTTCAGCAGGAACCGGGGATAGGGGAGATAAGGCGGTAAATGTGTATCTGCCCAGACATATCCGGTTTCCTGCCCCTCTGTTTCCACTCTATTTTTATTTTCCTGTGGTTCTCCCTGCTTTCTGAACTTCCTCCCGGAACAATTATCTGTCATGTTCAGCCTTTTTATCGGGGTACAGCTTTCCGGCGGCTACTGCGGCATGGTTCCTGATTTTCATCTCCCCTCGCTTTTCACTGGTTCTTGCAATGTTATATCCTGCGTCAGAGAGGAAGAGACGGTATCTTTCCCCTTTAAACCCGACAGGGCTGTCATTGTTCAGCACATCAAAGACGACCATGTGCCGGGTATCTTTCTGGAAGCGTTCGATCCCCGACAAATCATGCCCCTGCAGGACGGGCTGTTTTACCCGCTCCTTGGCTTCGGCAAGCCGCCGCAGGACGGAACGTTCACTCTTTTCTATGTGATGCGCTTTATTGTCTGCTATAAAACGGCTGCATTCCGGCTCCGGCAGCTTCCCCAGCTTTTCTGCGGCGTTCCTTATGATTATGTAGGTCAGTTCATCCCCGATAGCGGATAATGCTTCTTTCATAGCCTTAACCGTATCTTCTTTTGTCGTGCATGCATACTTGTAAATCATCTCAAGTTCACTCTTGGTAAATTGCATAGTTCCTCCTTTTTTTCATTCTCTATCGCTCTTGTTCTTGCCGTCTCTGCGGCTTATATTCCTGTCTCAGCATTGCGTCCAGGTTGGTTTTCACCCGGCGAAGTTCCGCTGTTTTTGTTTTCCGCTCCAGGTATTCGCTATAAATGGCATTTTTTCGGGAAACCAGGGATTGGTTCTCTGCCTTGATTTTTGCCAGGTCAGGGAACTTCGTCATTCCCCGCTCCTGAAAATACCGTCCTGCCGCCGCAAATAAAGCAAGGTCTGCCCGGTTCTCTTCCTCGTAGCGTTCCCGCTTTCTCACCTTTTTCAGCCCGTCATATGACGGCTTGGTCTTGCGGTAGACGGATGCCTGACGTATCAGCTCTTTATTGTCGGCAATCTTCTTTTCCATAGATTTTATTTCCTTTGAAAGCGCCCTCTGCCTGTCAGACGATTCCTGTATGGCATGGTCTACATCTTCCGGGCAGGAGAAGCCGCATTCTTCAAGATAAATCATCGTCTGCGACATCTGCTGGAGATTGAAGCCTTTCGCCCACCATTCATATCCTTTGCCCTTGCCTTCGCCCATTTTTGCCGGGATATCAACCATGCGCTGTATACTGTCCTGATTCGGTGCGGTTCCAGACGTTTTCCGGTGTTTTAAGCGTTCTATTACGCTCTCCCTGTGGTTTTGTCCGGCCTGCTCCTTTTGGGCGGCTCTGGAAGCATTTTCGGCAAGGACAGAAAGTACCGCTGCCTTATCGTAATCCGTTCCCAGCTTCCGGGCAGTGACCGGCTTAGTCCGGTCCGGGGTAAGGTAGCTTAATCTCCCCCGGCTTTCCCTGACTTCAATCCCATAATCCTGCATGAGCCTTGCGGAAAAATCCTCAAAGGATGCTGCCGCCGAAAGCGCTGAACGTATTGACTGACGCAGCAATTCTTTCTCCGTCTCGAACTTAGGCTGTCTTGGCGTAACCCCGTCTGCAATCATTTTTTTATTCAGGATGTCTTTCTCTGCCTGTCCACGTTTCTTTGCCCAATACTCACGCTCGGTAACCTTCTCCCTGCCGCCGTTCAGCAGGTCAATCTGATGTAATCCCTCACGCTGGCACATCTCCATGACTTCACTCCGGAAATACCGCATAGCAGAAGCGGTACAGCGATGCTTTGCGCCTTCCTGTGTGTCGCATGGCCTGTCCATGTAGGCTTTCCGCTCCACTGCATGGATGCGCAGGGAATTGATGACGATGTGTACATGGATGTTGCCGGAATGGTTATGTCCGTCCGGGTGGGTGCAGACAAGGGCCTGATGTCCGGGAAAATGTTTCTTACAATACTCCATCCCCAATTTCTGTGCTTTCTCTACGGTCAGACCGTTGTCGTCGGCATCCCTGGGCTCAAAACTGATAATGTAGTGGTGGCTCTTTATGTCCTGCCGCTGGCTGTTCTTTTTATACTGCATATTCGCCTGCAGGCAGGAGATTGCAAAATCTTCCTCCCCGCAATTCACAGTCTCAATCTTGTAACCTTTACGGGGAACCATCCGTCCGGCTTCATCCTTTACTGGCTTCATGTTAAATTCGTCATGCTCAAAGGTCAGGTATTGTTCGGCTGCTCCGTAATCGGCATTCTTAGAGCTGATATGTTTTATCGTTGCCATAGGCTTCCCCGATGACTTTCAGCACTTCAAATTTCAAGGCGGCAAGGTCAGCGGCGCATCCTTCCAGTTCTGCGGCAAGTTCCCGGTAAGGGAAGCCGTATTCATTTAGATGTCTGGCAATCTGGTTTAAGTTGCTGCCAATCTTCCCGTACTGCGCCACCAGATTTGAAACTGCGGTCAGCATTTCCTCATTGTTTGCCGTTACCCTGATGGTCGTGGATACCTTGCCGGAAAAGATTGCCTGCCTAAGATACTCGGACTGGCTTATGGAAAGCGTCCTGCATTTTTCCTCAAAGTCCTGCCGTTCTTCTTTGGTCAGCCTTGTCTTGACAATGCATCCCCGGTGGGGTGTGTTGTACATTTTTTTCATAGCCATCGTTGTCACTCCTTTCAAAAATTTTCTTTCCTAAAATTTCTCCTTTCACTAATAGCAGGCTGGCGGTACCAAAATACAAACAGTTTATAAAAAATTTATAATCACTTTTTATTTTGCTCTCGTAACCGGATGGGGATTTTATGCAGTGAAGGATTCAAAAATCTGTAGATTTTTTCACAAGCAGGGTTTGGGGAAGGCACTCCCCAACAAGTAGCTGTCCGGAGTGGAGGATGGCGCGGAAGCGGAATCTGGAACCTTGGACGATACTTGCTCTTACAAGTACCGCATTGCAGTTACTCATAATTCTACGAAAATGGCAAAAACGGCGAACCCTTTCTGTATCAAGGATTCGCCGCTTTCATGTGGAAAAGATGACATTATTTCTTTTTTCTTTCGTAGTATTGTGCCATGAGTTCTATCGTGTTCTCAGGCACATGGAATATTTCCGATATTTCTTTTATGGATTTTTCATCAATGCAGTAATATTGGAGAACAAGCGCCGCCATTTCACATGCCTGTGTCACCAACGTTCCGACTAACTCCCGCATAAGGGAATGAAACTCTTCGACATAAGGGCTTGCTTCCCCGCCGGATCGCTCCATCATTCTTAGCAGTTTTTCTTTTTCACTTTTATCTGTACCAGCCTTCATTTCTTCCTGCATAAAAGCTAAAAACTTTTTCCGTTCCGGCTCTTCCATCCGGGCAAATCCCCAGACAACCTCTATGAGCTCCGGCGGCATATCGGACGGCATTGGCGGTAATTGTATATAATTCGGCTCCATATTGCTTTGTTCTCCTTCCTGTTATCAATTCCTGGATCACTCGGTTTCATTGACTGACTTAACTGCTATCTCGTAATCTCCGTCTTTATATTCTGTTTCTAATGCATAATCTCCAATCTGCGCCTTGCTTTCATCTTCCAGGGGATAAAATGTATTCTTCTTTGTATCGCATATGACAAGTTCTCCGATAAGCTGATGCTCAACCGTATCCAACATAGCTCTGATACAATCATCACAAAACAATCTTTTCATCCTATGGATGCTGACAATCCCGTTTCCTCGTTCTATTTCTGCCAGACCTTTGTTTTCTCCCGGACTTTTGGAAATGTGGATGCTTGTCTGGCTTATTTCATCATAGCCATATGTCAACAGCGTGTTCCCCTGATATTCCTCTGGCTCTATTCCCTGTTCAAATAAGTCCAGTGAATAGGATTCTCCGGTATTTAATCTGACAAGAACCGCTTGCGCCGGATAAATTCCCCTGCAGGCACGACATTTCTCAGATGTGTTCGGAATATATCGGATGTATTTCTCTATATCCTTTTCATATTTGTGAAATACTAAATCGTGCCTTATGGTCTGGGCAATCTCATCATATTCATCCTCTGTGGCAGATTCCACGTAAGATATAACCATGTTTAGAAGTTCTTCCATAGCTTCATCATTCCGGCGGTTTATCCGGATGCCATTCATTTTGATAAGGAATATCACGAAGGCAACCGTAAGAGTTCCTATTATAAAATAGCCATATAAAAGGGAACGCTTATCTGACTGGCTTAGATGCTTCTTAGAATCATCGTGTTCATCTCCAATCCAAAAGGCATCCCAGTTTTTCTTTATTCTTTCCCACACTCTATTCCCACTCCCCATTTCTTTATTGAATAACCGTATACCGTTAATCTATCACATTTTATCCACGCAGTCAACCGCACACCGTTAATATAGTGTCCTTAAACATCCTATACTTTCATTAACCGTACAAAGTTAGGAGGATTTTCATGACATATTCTGACGCTGTTATCAAAAGACTAACGGCATTATGCGCCGAACGGGATATCACTGTGAACAAATTAGCCACATTATCTGGAATTACACAATCTACGGTAGATAATTTGATGAAAGGAAAAACAAGAAATCCCAAACTAAAAACACTCCATAAACTGGCAATCGGTTTAGATATGACTGTATCTCAGCTATTGGATTTTCCTGAGATGAATGAAATAGCGTTTGATGATGAATAACGAGTCGTTAACGGTATACCATTAACTTTGAGCAAAAATTCCCCGTATACTCTATTTAATTCTTGAAGCAGGGAGAGGTCTTTATGACTTATTCAGATGTGATTATCTTGAGACTTACCAGATTATGTAAGGAACCAAATATTACTATAAACAAGTTGGCTACTTTGTCCGGGATTACTCAATCTACGGTTGAAAATATTATGTCCGGCAAAACAAAGAATCCCAAACTGAAAACACTCCATAAACTGGCAATCGGCTTAGGCATGACCGTATCTGAGTTATTAGATTTTCCTGAAATGAATGAAACTATCTTTGAAGATGAATAAAATACTATATAAAAAGCAGATGCTCGCTTCACATCTGCTTTTTATAATTAACTCAAACTTCCCACATTAAAAATGGGATTTGCTCCCTGAAAAATCAATACTTTAGCTCACAAAATAGCGCTCAGGCAGCCGCTGAACTGCACTCCAATGCTTTTTGCATGTACTTCGGCAGTCTCTGAACAAAGCTGGCAGTGAATTCCTCAAGCTGCTGTTCTGTGATGTGGAAATATTCCATAACGGCATCCATTAGTGCGTCCATGATAATCCTCATGGATTGATTGAAAGTGATGTCATCCAGTTCATCCATGAGACGGAAAAACAGTTCACATATCGTTTTGTCATCGGTATTGCACCGCTGTGTAACTGCAAGCATCATATATCGTGCAAAGACAATGGATACATGAGCAGTCAAAGCATCATAGGACAGGCTCCGGCACTCCTTTACCAGATGCAGATAGGATTTGCAGGTTTTGAAAAACACCTCTATATCCCAGCGTTTCCCATAGATACGGATGATTTCTTCCGCTGAGATAGCTGTGTCCGTGCTGATGATGGCAAGCCAGTCTTTTCTCTTGCCTTTGTTCCGGACACAGACGATTTTTGCCGGAATTGCCTCATCACCAACGGTTACGTCAACAGAAAGCAGGTACTTGGAGCGGCCCCTGCGTTTTTTACACTGTTTATAGATTTCTTTGATGTTGTATCTGCCATCCTGATAGCCATATTTGATTTTACTGCTTTTCTTAACCATTGCGATTGTGTCTAATTTGCAGTCTGTCTTTAATGCGCTAATGGTCTTCGGTGATGAAAACCAACTGTCGAACAGCACATATTTTGCAGAAACGCCAGATGATTGTGCTGCTTTGATCAGGTCAATCAAGACTTCTGTTGCCTTTCGTCTGGATTCTTTCCGCCTTTTCCCGGCAAGAGAACGTCCATCGAAGTTTGCGGCTTTGCAGAGCAGATTTTTATCGTCGGCTGCCGACAGAAGACGATGGTTGATCGGAACAAAGGAGTTGCCATCGGACCATCCAAGTGTCAGCATACGGTAACCTTTCTTGTACTTCATAGAGCAGTGGTCGAAGACTTTCGCCAGAAGTTCCGTTTTATTTGAACGGGAACGGTCAAACAGGCTGTCATCAATAATGAAGACATCTTTGCGGCTCTCATCCGTAAGCGGCTTCATGAAATCGTTAATGATCCGGCTTGAAAGCAGGGTTGTGAACCGAAACCAGTTAATCTTCGCATTATTGAGGAAGCGATAAACGGTGTTCTTGCAGAATGAACCATCAAATATGCCTGTTTTCCGCTGCATATACATGCTTCTATCCGAGAAAATGAGACAGAACAGGTATCGAAACACTTCGATTACCGGAATCCCTTTTGCTTTTCCGGCATTACATTTGAAAAGAAGTTTCCCAATTTGGAATTGGGTCATAAAATTTGTGACAGAGTTAGAAATCTCATTCCCGTTTTCAGCATTATATGGTATACTTGACATGGCATAAATCTCCTTGCTGTGTGATTGTTATTCGCAATTCAATTATACCATCAAGTGCAGGTTTGTGCCTTTTTTATAGACTAAAGTATTGATTTTTCAAGGTTCAGCACACCAATCGGTGTGGGAAGTTTGAGTAATTAATTACACAGAACTATTTCAATCCTTGCCTATTATAAAATTGCTATAAAATCGTCCATACTTCTCTTTTTATTAATCGTTCTATTTTGTTACTACTGTATGTACCGTACTCTTGCTAATCCCAAATTTTTTTGCTGTCTGCCTTACCGTAGCATTTTCCTCAATTATATAATTAGCGATATTAATAGCCCGTTCTTCTATGTACCCTTTCAACGAAATTCCCTCATACACTGTTTTTTTATAATGTATGAAGGAGCAGCCCCGGTTATGACACTGACATTGGGAGTGAACTAACACATCTGGCACTATTTCGGCAAAATCAGCCAAGTTTATATTGTGCTCAAGGGGAAATAAGGCTATAATGAAAAAAGGAAAAGGGTTCACAGGGAGGTTTAGAATGAAAAAACAAAAGAACGCAACAAATTCCAAAAAGAAAATCGCAGACGAAATCCTGCAGCAAATCGGCGGTAGCGTCATTTTCGTATTCTTGCTGATAGCGGCGGTAGCAGTCTGCATGGTAGGATGGCTGAGCATTTCCTCAAAGCAGACGGAGCTGATACAGGAATCCAATGCAGCGTCCAACCAGCTTACCGGGTTTTTAGAGCAGTACACCAAAAACGCGGAACAGCTGGCAGCCAACCCGGAAATCAAATCCGCCATGCTGGAAACAACCGCCGGCAAAAATTTTTACCAGGCGGAAACAATGGATACCATTATAGAGAACCTTATTGGTATTTCTGAAACTGATACGGAAAATGTCATGGCAGTCTGGGCTTCTGACTTAGACACCAGCTCCCTGGTACAGTCCGACGGCTTTGTCAGTGAAGAAGGCTGGGACATTACGGGGCGGGGATGGTATGGCTGTATTGAAACCAAGGCGCCTATCCTGACAGAGCCATATGTGGATTCTTCCACAGGGAAAATGATTTTAAGCGCAGCAGCCCCTGTTTTTGACGATGCTACCGGGGAAGTCCTTGGGGCAGTGGGGATGGACATTGCCCTCGACCATATGACAGCCATTATGGAGGAATACAAGATTGGCCGCAGCGGGTATATGCTGCTGATGTCTGAAAATGGCATTTTCCTCTACCACCCCCAAAGCGACATGATCCAAAAAAATATCACGGACGTAGATATTTCCCAAAATGTCATCCAGGCGGTAGAGTCAAAAAGCGATAAATTCCTGAAATACAAGACAGAAGGTACTACAAAATACGGTTCCTTGCAGCAGGCCGGGAATACCGGATACCTTGTGCTTAGCTGCCTGCCATTCTCGGAATATTATGCCACGCTGGCAGGAATGGCCCTTGCGCTGATCCTTATTTTTGCAGCCGGAACCGTGCTGATTGCAGTCAGCATACGGAAAAGTTCCGCCAAGTTGACAAAGCCCATTTTGGAACTGAATTATACGGCACAGCAGCTTGCTGCCGGGGACCTGGACGTCACGCTCCAGATTACCAGCGAAGATGAAATCGGGGAACTGGGGGGCTCTATCCAGAAAACCGTCAGCCGCCTGAAAGAGTATATCGTATACATAGATGAAACAGCGGAAGTGCTGGCGCAAATTGCAGAAGGAAAGCTAAGCATTGATTTAAAGCATGATTATGTCGGCGAATTCCAGAAAATAAAAACTGCGCTGCTCAACATTTCCGGCTCCATGAACAAGCTGATGTTAGGAATCAACGAAAGTTCCCAGCATGTATCCGTAGGGGCCTCGGAGCTTGCAAGCGCGTCCCAGGTCCTGGCAGAAGGGGCAGAAGAACAAGCTGCATCCATTGAGGAGCTTACGGCAACCACCATCACCGTTGCAGAACAGGTGGAAAACAGCCGGAAAGAAGCAGAAGCTTCTGCCAAAGCAACGAAACAGGCTGCTGCAGTCATTGAGCAGAACCAGGAAAAAATGAAGCAGATGATGAAAGCCATGGACAACATCCACGAAACGTCCCAGCAGGTAGTGGGAATTATCCAGACTATTGAGGAAATTGCATCCCAGACCAACCTGCTTTCCTTAAATGCCTCCATTGAAGCTGCCCGCGCAGGGGACGCCGGGAAAGGCTTTGCAGTAGTTGCGGACGAAATCGGGAAGCTGGCGTTAGAAAGCTCCGAAGCGGCAAATACCACAAAAGAGCTTATCAGCATTTCCATGGGTGAAATCCAGAAAGGGAACGACATTGCCGCCAGCGCCATGGAATCCCTGAAGGAATCTGTAAACGCCATCAGCCATGTCAATGGGCTGATACAGGAAACGGCTGAAAATGCAGCCGTCCAGGCGGAAAATATGAACCAGCTCCGGGCAGGGATTGAGGAGATGGCACACGGAATCCAAGACAATTCCGCAGCCTCCCAGGAAACTTCCGCTACGTCCCAGGAACTGGCTTCACAGGCAGAGGTTTTAAACCAGATGGTGCAGAAATTTGAACTTTGCTAATCCAGATTCGGATGCCAATAGGGTGCGCTGCACCCGCTCTATACCATATAGTGATATGCAAATCCATTTGCAATAGAACTATATGGTATGGGCGCTGCACCAAAGGTGCTTTTAATACCCTAATCACCATAAGCTTTTATCGCACTGCGGCGGATCTGAAATCTGTCGCAAAGCGACCCGCCGCAGGCGGAGAATCCTGCAAAGCAGGATTCTTTGTTCTCTTATAGGAAATACCTTGCCACGCTAAAGCGTGAAAGTGTCTTTCCTATAAGACAAAAAATAATATGCGCAGGGTCTGCCCCAGCGAAGCGAGGGTACTCGCACAAGAGGTAAAATATTGCTTCGCAATTGTGCTCGGCGCGCAAAGTGTCCAAGCCCCTCATGATTGAGGGGTAGGGGAGTTGAAGTGGGCTTGCCCACTTTGTTCCATATCTTACAGCTTAAGCTTTGCAAATGCATCGGCAAATGCATTGTTGATAGGCTCCTTTGCCTCCTGCTTCATTTTGTTCATATATTTGGAAACATCTTTTTTGGAAACGCCCCCGCCGCTTTCTTTCTTACGTTTTTCAAAAGCAGAGAGTTTTTCCCGGTAGCCGCACACACAGGTAAAGCGCTGGCCGTCCCCTTCCCCCACTAATTCCATTTTTTTATGGCACTGGGGGCAGCGGGCATTGGTGGTTCTGGACAAGGTTTTCCGGTAGCCGCATTCCCGGTCCTGGCATACCAGCATCCGCCCATTTTTATGGTTGACTTCCAAAAGCAGCTTCCCGCAGTCCGGGCATTTTTTCCCAGTCAGGTTATCATGGCGGTAGGTTTTGGAAGAAGCGGCAATGTCTTTTACAATGTCTGCCGTATAGGAACGGATTTCCGCTTCAAAATCTTTTTTTCTGGCCTTCCCTTTGGCAATATCTGCCAACTGCTGTTCCCACCGGGCAGTCAGTTCCGGGGAGGTCAGGCCTTGGGGCGCAAGCTCCAGCACCTGCCTTCCCTTGGAGGTCAGGTGGATATATTTATCCTTCTTTTCTATCATAAAGCTGTTAAAAAGCTTTTCAATAATATCTGCACGGGTGGCAACCGTCCCTAAGCCGCCGGTTTCCCCAAGGGTTTTTTGCAGGCCTTTATCAGCATGTTCCATATATTTGGCAGGATTTTCCATGGCAGCCAAAAGGGTAGCTTCGGTAAAAGGCAGGGGCGGCTTGGTCTTTCCCTCTGTGATTTTTGTTTCCGTAAACATTATTTTCTGGCCCTTGGTAAATTCCGGGAGGTTCCCTTCCACCTCGTCTTTTCCGCCGGGGACAGTATTCCCGGGCAGTTCCTCATCTTCTTCCGGCAGGATTCCGGCTTCTGCCTGGATGCCTTTGATTTCCTGCCAGCCGGATTTCTTAATTACTTTCCCTTTTACAGAAAAGCGTTCCCCCTGGCAGAGCACCGTAACTTCCGTCTGCTGGTATTCACAGGGCGGCAGCAAGGCTGCGAGGAACCGGGAAATTACCAGTTCATAAATTTTGCGCTCCCCATACTCCAGCTCGCTGAGGCTGATGCCCTGTTCCGTGGGGATGATGGCGTGGTGGTCGGATACCTTTTTGTCATCTACAAAGGATTTGCCGCCTTTAATTGGGGATTTTAACAGCCTGCTGCACAAATTCCCGTAGCTCCCCACCCGGCAGGCCTTTACCCGCTCCGGCAAAGTGCCCACAATATCCTGCGTCAAATATCTGGAATCCGTCCTTGGGTATGTCACCACCTTATACCTTTCATAGAGATGCTGCATATAGTCCAGGGTCTGCTTGGCAGAAAAGCCAAACATCCGGTTAGCGTCCTGTTGGAGGGAAGTCAGGTCATAAAGCTGGGGAGCATAAGATTTCTGGTCTTTCGTCTTGATTTCCTCTACTGTCCCTGTGCTGTTCGTTACTTTTTCCTGTACCTTTTTTATGGTTTCCCCGGAATATGTGCTGGCGCTGTTGTCCTTGGATTTCCAGCTCCAAAGCACGCCGCTGCCTTTCGCCTTTAAGCCATAGTAAGCCTTGGGCCTGAACTCCTTAATTTGGCTCTCCCGCTTTGCAATCATGGCAAGGGTAGGGGTCTGGACCCGGCCACAGGAAAGCTGGGCATTATGCTTGACTGTCAGTGCGCGGGTAGCGTTAAGCCCTACCAGCCAGTCGGCTTCCGCCCTTGCCACGGCTGCTTCATACAGCTTCTGGTACTCCCTTGCGTCTTTTAAATGGGAAAATCCCTGCCGGATTGCCTGGTCTGTCACCGAGGAAATCCACAGCCGCTTCATGGGCTTTTTCACCCCTGCTTTCTTGATAATCCAGCGGGCTACCAATTCCCCTTCCCTGCCTGCGTCTGTGGCAATGATAAGCTCCCCGATATCCTTCCGGTACATCTGGGCTTTTACCGTCTGGTACTGTTTGCCTGTTTTCTTGATGACTTGGATCTCCAAATGTTCCGGCAGCATGGGCAGGGTTTCCATCTTCCATGTTTTCCACTGTTCCCCGTAGCTTTCCGGGTCGGAGAGTTCTACCAGATGCCCCAGCGCCCAGGTCACTACATAGTCTTTGCCTTCCAGAAAGCCGCTGCCGCCTTTGCTGCAGCCCAATACACGGGCAATGTCCCGGCCTACGCTGGGCTTTTCTGCAATTACTAATGATTTCATTGTCTTTCCATTCCTTCCTGATGATTCGGGACTACCAGATTTTTTTGATATCTTCCCGCCTTACCGCATATTGGATACAGAATTCTTCCAAATCTTTTTCGCCGCGGATAAACACGGCCTCCTCAAATTTCCCGGTTTCGTTATCCTGAAACCCTGCTACCTGCTCCCCTGTGCAGATGCTGGCACGGATGGCCGGCGTCTGTTTTTGGGGGTTATAGGGCTGCTGCTTTGTATGGGTTTTCTTCTTTTTTCCAAACATTTCCTTCCCTCCATTTAAAGTTTCCGGGTTCCCCGGCAGCCGGGAAAATTGCTGCAGCCGTAAAATTCCCCATATTTCCCCTTCCGTTTTACCATTTCCGCGCCGCACAGGGGGCAGAGGACGTCAGGCTGCGTCTTTCTGGTTTCTTCCAATAGTTTTCCCAGTTCTTCATAGCATTTCTGGTTCATGGTACAGTCCGCCAGTGCGCGGTGTGCCCCGGCTGTACTGATGCCAAAGTATTCCGACACATCGGACAGCCTGTGGTGGGAAAGCTGGGGAAGGAGCCTCCGCGACAGATACAGCGTGTCGACATAATCATTTTTCAGCTCTGCGCCAAGTGTTTCCATGGCTGCCTGACAAATGAAATTCAAGTCAAACGTATGTATGTTATGGCCTACCAGAATGTCATTTCCAATAAAATCCAAAAAGCCCTGGACAGCGTCCGCCATCTTGGGGGCTCCCTCTACCATTTCATCAGTAATCCCATTGACTGCAGTTGCAGCTTTGGGGATATGCATTTCCGGGTCTGCCAGCGTGGTGTACTCCCCTGCCGGCTGGTGGCTGCGTACACGGATAGCAGATATTTCTACAATCCTGTCCACCCCCTGGCGGACGCCTGTGGTTTCCAAATCGAATACCACATAGTCGCCAAGGTACTGGGACAGGCGTTTTCCTCTGTTCCCTATCATATTGTTTTCTCCCTTGCAGATACAATTTTCATGCTTTTTCCAGTATAACGAATTTTTCTGGATAATACAAACATTATTTGGTTTGAGTTTCCCCATTTTGCAATTCAAGGAAGTGTCTTTTCAATCCTGCTGCGGAAAAACTGGATAAATGGCCCGTTAAACATAGAATTAATCAGCGTCCCAAGCCCTACCACCTGAAAAATGGAGTTCCCAGACGCCGCGCAGAAGGCAACGCCAATTGCCATTACCACCACATCCGAACAGACCCTCCCATACTGGAAGGGAATTTTCCCCTTTGAGAATTTCTCAATAATAAACGCCATGCTGTCATAAGGCGCAACCCCCATCTCAGCCACCATATAAAACGCCACCCCGGAAGATGCAAACAGCATCCCCAAAAACAGCATAAAAAATTTCAGGGGCCAATTCATCTGCAGATTTATGATATCCTCCATTACCCAGCAAAGGAAATCTGAAATATAGCCCACGCAGACCATGTTCACCACCGTCCCAAGGCCAATGCAATGGCGGACGGTGAAAAAGACAAGTACCAGCAAGACCGCATTTACAATAAGCTGCCATGTCCCAAACCCCATATGGATGAACATGCTGATGCCAAGGTTCATGCAGGTAAATGGGTCTACCCCAAACCCAGACATCCGGAAAGCCGCCACGCAGATTCCAATTAATAAAATCCCAAATACCATATAACAAAATTTTTTCATTTTCACACTCATGCTTCCACCTACCCTATTGCTTTCAACACATAAACCCGCGACTCATAATCCGTGCAAGGCGCCTGGCTATCTGGCTGCTGCCCTGCCGTCGCATCGGAAGTAACCAGCCCAAGGTTCATCAGTTCATCCCCATAATGCACCGAACCGTCCCTGCTGTTTTCATAGCAGAAATCCTCACAAAGCCCCTGCAGCTTCACCCGGGTAAAACAGCCGTTTACCTCATTTAAAATCCGGTACCAGCCCACCACTGCCGTCTTTTTATCCCTGCTGACAACCATCCATGCCATTTCATTCCCTTCAAATGGGCTTTTCAGGCGGTAAAACGTGCCAAACTGCAAAAGGCCCCGGTACTCCTTCATAAATGCTATCTGCCCTTTGACTTCTGCAATCTCCGTTTCTGTCAGTTTGTTTAAGTCCAGCTCATAGCCAAATGTCCCAAAATATGCCACATTTGCCCTTGTATGCAGCGGGGTGCTGCGGTACATCTGGTGGTTTGGCACCACAGACACATGGCTGCCGATGCTGCTTACCGGATAGCACATGGAAGTGCCGTACTGAATTTTCATCCGCTCCACTGCATCAGAATTGTCGCTTGCCCAGCCCTGGGGGGCGTAATATAAAATGCCCGGGTCAAACCTTCCGCCGCCGCTGGCACAGGACTCAAACAGCACCTCTGGGAATTCCGAAACCAGACGTTCATACAAATCATACACCCCAAGGATATAACGGTGGAAAATTTCCCCTTGCTGCTTTGGGCCGTAGGCTTGGCTGAAACACTCCGTAATGCTGCGGTTCATGTCCCATTTTATATAGGAAACTTTTGCCGCCCGCAAAATCTTTGCCATCATCCCAAAAATACAGTCCACAACCTCTGTCCTGGAGAAATCCAGCACAAATTGGTTCCTGCCATGGCTGTTTGGCCTGTCAGGGGTTTGGATAATCCAGTCTGGATGGCTGCGGTACAGGTCAGAATCCTTATTCACCATTTCCGGCTCAAACCACAGGCCGAATTTCATGCCAATCTGCTCTATCCGTTCTGCCAGCCCGGTAATGCCGTTTGCCAGACGCTCCCTGTTGGCCGTCCAGTCCCCAAGCCCCGCACAGTCATTGCTCCTTGCGCCAAACCATCCGTCGTCCAGCACAAACAGCTCCACGCCGCACTCTTTTGCCTTTTGGGCAATCTGCACCAATTTATCCTCGGTGAAATCAAAATACGTGGCTTCCCAGTTATTGATCAGGATGGGGCGCACCCGGTCCCGCCAGTACCCACGTGCCAGCCGTTTCTGGAATAGCCTGTGGAATGTCTGGCTTAAATGGTTCAGCCCAAAATCCGTATAGGCCATCACTGCCTCCGGCGTCTGGAATGTTTCCTTTGGCCCTAACTGCCATTCAAAGGTATCCGGGTGGATGCCCACCAGCACCCTTGTATTGTCATGCCCGTCCACTTCCGCTTGTATCAGGAAATTCCCACTGTACACAAAGCTGAACCCAATGGCCTCCCCCTGCCCCTCCCCGGTGTCCGGGCGTTTCAGGATTACAAAGGGGTTATGCTCATGGGAGGAATTCCCCCTCATGCTGCCTACCGACTGTATGCCCATAGTAAGCCTGCGGGATTTCAGATGGCGTTCCCTTGCCCACACGCCGGAAAACTGCACCCAGTCATAGTTACAGTCCGGCAAATCCAGGCACAGGCTCATGGCACGGCCCAACTGGACAGGCTGGTTCCCTTTATTGATATAGCGGACGCTCCTTGCAATGACGCCCCCTTCTGCAAATATAGTGTAAAACACCTCCGCCCATATCCCAGCCACATCATCATACAGATCCAGCACAAGGGTTTCCGCTTCTGCCTTGTCCTCCACATAAGTAGCAGGCAGCCCCAGAAGCCTTGGTTTCCCAGGATCTATATGGTGGGAATGGTACTGGAAGCTTGAAATCCTGCTTCCGTTTTCCTGCTTTACCTCCACCGCCGGGCTCCGGTAGTCCCCCGTGCCATAGCTGGGCAGCTCCTGCTTAATATGTTCCAGGGAAAATTCTTTGTTCCCCTCAAACGTGCAGGAAGACATAGGGCGGGGGGCTGTTTCCAGCAAGTCCCCAAACCCTTCCCTGTCATGGATCCTTTTCCCAAAATATAAGTGCCCCATCTGCCCATTTGGCAGAACCATCATCAGATAGCTGATGGAGCTGTTCTGTAAGTGGAATACCTTTGTTTTTTCATGAAAAATAATACCCATTTCCTAACCTCCCTAACTCTTAAGATGGTTTTATTATAGTATAGCTTTCCCATCCACGTTAGAAAGTTTTGTTTTAGAAATCAGTCAAAATGTTTCCAGCAGCTTTTCCAATTTCTTTCCCCCTGCCTGTAATTGCTCCTTGACCTCCTCCCGGTGCACCCTGCGGTAAACGCTGGGCGGCATGCCAATAATTTTTTTAAAGGTTTTGGAATACACAAGGGCGTCCCCATACCCACAGGACAGGGCAACCCCTTCAATAGATAAATCTGTTACTGTCAGAAGTTCTTTAGACCTGGAGATTTGGAACTGCGTCAGGAAATCCTTTGGGGACATTTCCAGGGTTTCCTCAAATACCTTGTAGAGGTAGCTGCGGCTGACGCAGACATGCTCCGCAATGTCCTTGACGCTAATTCCGGCAGAATAATTGTTGCGGATATAATTAATGGCCTTCTGCACATAAATGCTTTCCTTTGTTTCCTTTGCCACAGCCGCAAGCTGGGCGTCTTTTGTCAGCACTGCAAAAAATTCATACAGAAGGCTTTGGAGGTAATACTGGCCTGTCTGGGATGAAGCATGGAACCCCAGCATGGTTGCCACAATCCGCTGCAAGTCCTTCCCTTGGCCGCTCTGGAAGATAAGCTGGCTGCTGTTAAGCCCAAGGTCCTGCAGGTATACCTCCGCCTGCTCCCCGCCGAACCCAATCCAAAGGTAAGTCCAGGGCTCCTGCCCATCCGCTTTGTAAAAGGTAACGGCTTCCGGCTCAATTAAAAACCCCTGCCCCTGCTGCAGCTCATACCGTTCCTCCCCTACCTGGTAAATGCCCTTCCCTGACAGGATATAATGGATAATATAATTTGGGCGGACGGCAGGGCCAAAGCTGTGGTTTGGCTCACATTCAGACATTCCACAGAAACACAGGTACAAATCTTGGAATTTCGACCCGGTGAGCTGTAATACATATGCATCTTCCATCCCTCATCCCTCCCAAAAAACAAGGTACTCCCTTCCATAGTTGCCCCACCATGTGCTCCGCCTGCCTTTTTCCCCAGTGAAATAGATGGTAGAAAAAAGCATCTCCGCCTGGTTTAGCTTTGTGACAGCCCTTAGCAGTTTTTCCTCCAGTGGGAAAATGATTTCCCCTTTCCCTGCTTCCGGCGCCATAAGGGAGCCTTTCTGGAAAAGCTGCTGCCCTTTTTGCCCGCCTATCCCTTCCCCAAGCCCCTCTAAATATAAGAGTTCCTCTTTTCCCAGCACGGAACCTGCCTTCTGCCTTGCTTCTGGCGGCAGGGAAAAATAATAGAAATCCGCATAAGCCTTCTTTGGATATTCCTGCTGCTGTTTTTCAAGGAAAAACCGGTATGCCTGTTCCCCGTCCATTACAACGGTTTTGTGCCGGTATTGGGACAGGCCGGTTTTTAACTGGCTGAAATAAATAGCCCCTTCTGCAATCAATTGTTCTGTTGTCATAGGTGTGCCCTCCAATTTCATGGGAAATAAGTCCTGTCCAAATTAAAATACAATTTCTTCCAACCGTCAAGATTTTTCTGGAAAACATATAGAAAATATTTTATAATTAACTCAAACTTCCCACATTAAAAATGGGATTTGCTCCCTGAAAAATCAATACTTTAGCTCACAAAATAGCGCTCAGGCAGCCGCTGAACTGCACTCCAATGCTTTTTGCATGTACTTCGGCAGTCTCTGAACAAAGCTGGCAGTGAATTCCTCAAGCTGCTGTTCTGTGATGTGGAAATATTCCATAACGGCATCCATTAGTGCGTCCATGATAATCCTCATGGATTGATTGAAAGTGATGTCATCCAGTTCATCCATGAGACGGAAAAACAGTTCACATATCGTTTTGTCATCGGTATTGCACCGCTGTGTAACTGCAAGCATCATATATCGTGCAAAGACAATGGATACATGAGCAGTCAAAGCATCATAGGACAGGCTCCGGCACTCCTTTACCAGATGCAGATAGGATTTGCAGGTTTTGAAAAACACCTCTATATCCCAGCGTTTCCCATAGATACGGATGATTTCTTCCGCTGAGATAGCTGTGTCCGTGCTGATGATGGCAAGCCAGTCTTTTCTCTTGCCTTTGTTCCGGACACAGACGATTTTTGCCGGAATTGCCTCATCACCAACGGTTACGTCAACAGAAAGCAGGTACTTGGAGCGGCCCCTGCGTTTTTTACACTGTTTATAGATTTCTTTGATGTTGTATCTGCCATCCTGATAGCCATATTTGATTTTACTGCTTTTCTTAACCATTGCGATTGTGTCTAATTTGCAGTCTGTCTTTAATGCGCTAATGGTCTTCGGTGATGAAAACCAACTGTCGAACAGCACATATTTTGCAGAAACGCCAGATGATTGTGCTGCTTTGATCAGGTCAATCAAGACTTCTGTTGCCTTTCGTCTGGATTCTTTCCGCCTTTTCCCGGCAAGAGAACGTCCATCGAAGTTTGCGGCTTTGCAGAGCAGATTTTTATCGTCGGCTGCCGACAGAAGACGATGGTTGATCGGAACAAAGGAGTTGCCATCGGACCATCCAAGTGTCAGCATACGGTAACCTTTCTTGTACTTCATAGAGCAGTGGTCGAAGACTTTCGCCAGAAGTTCCGTTTTATTTGAACGGGAACGGTCAAACAGGCTGTCATCAATAATGAAGACATCTTTGCGGCTCTCATCCGTAAGCGGCTTCATGAAATCGTTAATGATCCGGCTTGAAAGCAGGGTTGTGAACCGAAACCAGTTAATCTTCGCATTATTGAGGAAGCGATAAACGGTGTTCTTGCAGAATGAACCATCAAATATGCCTGTTTTCCGCTGCATATACATGCTTCTATCCGAGAAAATGAGACAGAACAGGTATCGAAACACTTCGATTACCGGAATCCCTTTTGCTTTTCCGGCATTACATTTGAAAAGAAGTTTCCCAATTTGGAATTGGGTCATAAAATTTGTGACAGAGTTAGAAATCTCATTCCCGTTTTCAGCATTATATGGTATACTTGACATGGCATAAATCTCCTTGCTGTGTGATTGTTATTCGCAATTCAATTATACCATCAAGTGCAGGTTTGTGCCTTTTTTATAGACTAAAGTATTGATTTTTCAAGGTTCAGCACACCAATCGGTGTGGGAAGTTTGAGTAATTAAGAAAAGATTAGGGTGCCAAAAGCACCTTTGGTGCTACGCTCATCCCATATATTGCTATTGCAAATGTATTTGCACATCAATATATGGGATAGAGCGGGTGCAGCGCACCCTTTTGACACGCTAATCAAGAATAGCAAAATGTAAATCAGAAAGGATGTTCCCTATGGCAGAATACGAAAGCCTTACCCACCAATTTGAGCCCGTCTATAACAGCAGTTCCAGAATCTTAATCCTAGGCACTTTCCCTTCCGTTAAGTCACGGGCGTACGGTTTTTATTATGGGCATCCCCAGAACCGCTTCTGGAAGGTGCTGGCAGCAATCGCCAATGCGCCTGTCCCTGCCAGCATCCCGGAAAAAAAGCAGCTTCTCCTAAGCCGCGGGATTGCCCTCTGGGACGTCATCCAAAGCTGTGACATCATTGGTTCTTCCGACAGCAGCATCCGAAACGTAGTGCCTGCCGATATCCCCTGGCTGCTCAGGCAGGCTCCCATTTCCGCCATTTTGGGGAATGGGGCAAAAGCATGCGAGCTTTTCCAAAAATATACCCAGCCCCTGCTGGAAGAAAGCTTCCCGGACGGGACGTGCACGAAGGCGCCCTGCGCCATCCACAAACTCCCTTCTACCAGCCCCGCCAATGCGGCCTGGAAACTGGAACGGCTGGTGGATTACTGGAAACAGGAAATCATGGCGGCCCAGCCAGAAACCAAAGTGGATAAGTCCGCGTCAGCCCCCTGAATCCCTCATTACTTGAGGGGCTTGGACGGTTTATCGCACTGCGGCGGGTATGAAATCTGTCGCAAAGCGACCCGCCGCAGGCGGAGAATCCTGCAAAGCAGGATTCTTTTTTACCCCTTGTGTGGGCGCACATATTTCCCCACCTGCTCCAATTCCTCCAGGAAAATGCAGTACTTCCCTGCCTTCCCCTGCTTTGCCTCACGGCGGACTTCCTCCAGCAGCGCCCCGTACTCCATCCAGCGCACCCCTGCCACTTCTGTTTCCTGCAGCTTCAAATCCTCTGCCTTTACCGGCTTGCTGTAGAGGTACACCATGCTGGCTTCTGCATTTTTAAATGGCTTCCCATAAAATTCTGCTTCTGCATAGCCAAGGTGCAGAAATGCCTGCTGCAAGTCCCCGGGCTGGGCTTTGATCCCCAGTTCTTCTTCCAATTCCCGCAGGGCAGAATCCAGATAGCCGCACCCTGCCGGGACATGGCCCGCAGCGGAAATATCGTAGCAGCCCGGATAAGAATCCTTGTGGGCGCTGCGTTTTTGCAGCAAAAGTTCGAAGCTGCCTGTCCCTGTGGGGCGCACAATCCAGACATGGGCGGTCCCGTGAAGGTCCCCGTTTTCATGGACCAGCGTGCGTTCCCGCACCACGCCGGTCCCGCTGCCATCCTCCCGGCGCAGTTCCAGCAGCTCCATGGGCTTCCCATCCAGTACCGCTTCTGTCAGCCGGTCCCCGTCATAACTTAACTTTAAAGAGAAAAACGGGGCGTCTTCCAGCAGCAGCTTAAAAAATATTTTGTCCCCTTCCCACAAATTCAAAGACATCAGGTTTTCTTTCCTGACCCACTCCAGCGTCCCTTCGTCACAGTCTGCCAATGTCCCCTCAAAACGGTCTGCCGTATACAGGCACATATATTCTGTCTGCCACCCTACGGCAGAAAAAGTCACAATGCCCCGGAAGGAAAAGCCCGTCAAGGTAAGCCCGGTTTCTTCCTTCACTTCCCGGAGAAGGCACTCCTCTGGGCTTTCCCCTTCTTCAAAATGGCCCCCAATGCCAATCCATTTATCCTTATTTACATCCACCTGCTTTTTCACCCGGTGGAGCATCAGGTAGCTGCCATCTTTTTCTATGTAACATAATGTGGTTAAAACTGATTTTCCCATAAAGTTTTCCCATTTCCCTGCATAAGCCCCGCACAGCTTTTTCCTGGCAGGAGCCGCCTTACTCTTTCATATAAGCTTCATTCAGAACCCCATCCAATTCCTCATAGGGCACTTCCACCTCTATTACGCCAGCCGCATAAACCGTTACCATATAGGGGTTGCAAATAATCATCAGCCCTTTTTCCCCCAGATAAAACACTTCTTCCGTCAGGATATCCGGTACGTAGCTTTCATAATCATCCAGCAGCGCATCCTTATAAGGGTCCTGGGTAATGACTTTCATAATATGCTCCTCTGCCAGTTCCATGCCTTTTTCCTTGTCAATGAAAATATCTGACAAAGTCAGGAGCTTCCCTGTCGCTGCGTCGAAGCAGTAGGCGTTTGTCCATGTATTTGGGTGGGATGCCCCCTGCCACTCGTAGTTCTGCCCTTCAATGCTTAGCACTTTGTTGGAAGCATATACCATTTTATAGGTGGAGCCATACCCGTAGCACCCCCAGTCCTTTTTTTCCTCCTCGGAAAGCCCTTCGTAAGCGCTGCGTGCCTCCTGCGCATCTTCTTCTATGTACGCCTGGTTTTCTATGTGCTTCTGTTCAAAAGCCATATTTATTTTTTCAGCAGCCGCTTCATTTTCCGGGATAGAAACGATGGGGCAGTTCTCTATGACAGAAAGGAGCACTGTGCCGGTTTCCTCATCTTTAAATTCCTGGGAATAATCGTCAAACGTTACCTCTGGGGGCTTTGTCAGCTTAATGCTTGGCTCCTGCGGGGTTTCTTCCTGCCCGCCGCCTTCACCTCCGTCTTCTTTGTCCGTTTCGTCAGAACCTTCTCCTGCTTCGGTTCCCTGTTCCTGCTTTGTATTGGGCTGCTGCCCTTTCTCTGCTGCATTTTTGCCAGAACAGGCCGTAAACAGCAGGCATATCCCTAATCCAAGCAACAGTAATTTTTTCTTCATCCGCAGAATCCCCTTTACGCTAAATTTGTACCGTCCATACGGTACATATGGTTCAGCGGCCCATTTCCTTTTCCCAGATTCATCCCGTCCAAAAGGGCGCCAGCCAGATAGGCCTTTGCGCTTCTTGCGCTTTCCAAAGGCCCAAGCCCCGCCGCAAGCCCGCAGGCAATGGCTGAGGACAGGGTACACCCCGTCCCATGGGTATTCCCGTTTTCTATGCGTTCCCCCAAAATCCAAATGGGTTCCCCTTTTAAAAACAGCAAATCATCTGCTGAAAATTCATCATGTCCGCCTTTTAAATAAACAATACCCTTGTATTGTAACGCAAAATCCCTTGCTGCCGCAACCCTTTCTTCCTTTGTTTTTATGGTTCTTTTTAGCAAAATCCCTGCTTCCGGGAGATTTGGGGTAAAAAAATCTGCCAATGGAAGAAGTTCCTCCTGATAGTAGGATAGGGCTTCCGGCTCCATTAATGGCTTACCGCTGGTGGAAACCATGACTGTATCCATCACCACATGGCCTGGGCGGTACCGCAGCAGGCACTTTTTGATTACCTCCATTTGCCGGGTTCCGGTTACCATGCCAATTTTTACAGCGTCAGGCACAATATCTGTAAAAATACATTCTAACTGCTGTTCCAAAAAATCAGGGGATACCGGCACAACCTCCGATACCCCCATAGTATTCTGCGCCGTCAGCGCAGTAATGGCGCTCTCCCCATACAGCCCATGGGCCGCAATGGTTTTTAAGTCCGCCTGTATCCCAGCGCCGCCGCTGCAGTCGCTTCCTGCAATTGTAAGCACAACCTTCATGCATATCCCTCCTGTATCCTGCATAGCCTAGATTCCCTGCCCTAAGCCAAGAAACCATTTTTGTATTCCCTCTTTTTCCAAAGGCTCTCTGTACTGGGTTAACCATGGAACTGCTCCAATATTTTCCGTATTTTTAAAATTTCTGCTGCCGGATCCTGCACTTTCAGGATTCCAGCAGAAATTGCCACCCCATGGGCACCCAGAGAAAGGGGCTTCCTGCAGTTTTCCCCGGTAAGCCCCCCTACCGCCACGTTTGGGATGGGGGCTGCGGAAAGGATTTTCTGGTAAACCCCTTCGGAAATGGGGATAGCGTCAGCCTTGGTCTGTGTCGGGAACCATGCCCCGCTGCCCAGATAATCCGCCCCTGCTTCTGCCGCCTTTTTTGCCTGTTCCGGCGTTTTTGCCGTCGCGCCGATGAGCTTCCCTGCCCCAAGGAGCATGCGGGCGTCCTTTACCGGGATATCCTCCTGCCCCAAATGAACCCCGTCTGCGCCGCTTAAGGCTGCAATATCCGCCCGGTCGTTGATTATTAATTTCGTATGGTAATGCGACGCCAAAACCCGCAGTTTTTTTGCCCGCAGAAGGTATTCTGCTGAAGAAATATTTTTTTCCCGGAGCTGGATATACTCCACCCCGGCGTCCAGGGCCGTTTCTATTTTTTCTTCCCCATAGGAAAAATCTGCAATCAGATACAGCCACCTTTTCATTCATCCCACCCATTCCTTTCCGCCTGCAAAAGCCGAACCATCATCCAACAGCCACTCCAGAAAACATGCTTCGGACAGCAGGCATAAGCCGTCCAAAATAGCTGATTTTGCTGCCCCATACCCTTCTTCCTTCCCTGCCCGCCCTAATGCAAAAGCCATGCCAAGGGACGCGGAAGCTGCAGCCAGTATATCGCAATTTTGCCTTCCTGCAGCCTTGGTATTTCCTGTCATTTTTTCTTTCGCCATTGTCCGCGCCGCGCTGCTGCATGCCCCGGCCACCGCCCCGGTCAGGCAGCCGGTCCCTACTACATTTTGGCGCAGGGCGCCCCGGTGGGGGAGTTTTGCCCTGCCCCCTTCCCAGAGGATGCAGTCGGATCCCCCAGTCACCAGATAGGTGCAGCCCGGTTTCAGCCGTCCGGCCAAACTGCGGTTTTGCAAAGAGTCAATGCCTTCCCTTGTCAGCTTCCCTTGCTGGATGCTGAAAATCTCAGAATGGTTTCCCTTTACCATGCCTTTCCATGGAAGGCCCAGCAGCTCCTGCACCGCCCCCAGCCGGAAAGAAGACGCGCCGCAGCCTACCGGGTCTAACACCAAGGGTTTATTTTCCTGGGCTGCGCATTGCAATGCCACCTTTGCCGCCGCTAACTTCCCCTGGCTTAGCTGCCCTAAATTTACCACGCAGCCATCCGCCTGCGCTACAATTTCCCCAAGTTCTTCCGGTGCAACAGCCATCAGGGGGCGCGCCCCCAAGGCTGCAAGGCCGTCGGCGCAAAATGCCGCAGAAACCGTATTTGGCATCATATGGATTAAAAACTTTTCCTGCCGGATAAGCTGGAATACCTCTGCCACCTGCTCTGGCAGGACGCCCGTGCCCCCTATCCCCAAAACAGGGGCGCGCCCGATGGGCACAGGCTCTTTTGCCCGCCTTCCTCTGCTCATTTACCTGTCCCTTCCTTTCCTAAATCCCTGTTGGAAACCAGAACCTATGGAACTGCCCAGCATGGCTATGTGCTTTACCACATGCCGGATGGCAACGCCCCAGGACGCCCAATGCGCCAGCAAACTTTTTCTATATATGGCAGTTCAAGTTTCCTGCAGCATTCCCTGCAAATATTGCACAGTCCCTGATTTATAGAGGACGCCTAAAAGCATTGCCGCCATAATGCAGCCCCCTGCCGTGCTGATGGAAAATGGGAGCACATAAGTAAAAATAGCCGCTTCCTGATTTCCCAAAAGCAGCTTTGCCACAGGATAGCAAAGGATGCCCCCAAGGATTCCGGTGCCTGCCAATTCCCCTGCAAAAGCTGTCCACATTTTCCCTGTTTTCTGGTACAAAACCGCGCACAGGAACGCCCCTGCCATGCTGCCAGGAAATGCCAGCAAAGTTCCCGTCCCCATCAGGTTCCGGATCAGGGAAGCGGAAAACGCAAACCCTGCCGCATAGCCGGGACCTAAAAACACGCCTGCCAGCACATTCAATAAATGCTGGATTGGGAAACATTTGGACGCCCCTACCGGGATGGAAAATGCAGACAGGCAGACCCCGATGGCTGCCATCATCCCCGCAGCCGTCAATTTCTTTAAATTTATTTTCATGGAATTTCCCTCCTTACAGAATATCTATGTATTCCCCGGACAGCGCCTTATTCATGCTCCGTACCGCGCAGAATTTCCCGCACATGGAGCAGGTGTCGTCATGCTCCGGTTTCCGGCTCTCCCGTATGCCCTTTGCCGTTTCCGGGTCAATGGCCAAAGCCCACTGCCCTTCCCAGTCCAAAGCCCTGCGGGCATCCGCCATCCTGTCGTCGAGTTCCCTGGCGCCCCGGACGCCCTTTGCAATATCCGCCGCATGGGCTGCGATTTTCGATGCAATAATCCCTTGTTTCACATCCTCCACATTAGGCAATGCCAAATGTTCCGCAGGGGTCACATAACAGAGGAACGCCGCCCCGTTCTGGGCTGCAACAGCCCCTCCAATGGCTGAGGTAATATGGTCATACCCTGGTGCAATATCCGTTACAATAGGACCCAGCACATAGAACGGCGCCCCCATGCAAAGAGCCTGCTGGATTTTCATATTGGCGGCAATCTGGTCCATGGGCATGTGCCCCGGCCCTTCCACCATCACCTGCACATCTTTTTCCCATGCGCGCTTTGTCAGTTCCCCCAGCCGCACCAGTTCTTCTATCTGGCACACATCAGAGCCGTCTGCAAGGCAGCCGGGCCGGCAGGCGTCCCCCAGGGAAATGGTTACGTCATATTCCCGGCAGATGTCCAGAATTTCATCGTAATACTCGTAAAATGGATTTTCCTCCCCTGTCATGCACATCCATGCAAATACCAAAGAGCCGCCCCGGGACACAATATTCATTTTCCGTTTCTGCTTTTTTATCTGCTCAACGGTTTTCCTTGTAATCCCACAGTGGAGGGTCACAAAATCCACCCCGTCTTCGGCATGGAGCCTTACCACGCCAATAAAGTCTTTTGCCGTCAGTGTTGCCAAATCCCGCTGGTAGTGGATGACGGAATCGTAGACTGGCACTGTCCCTATCATGGCAGGGCATTCCGTGGTGAGCTTCCTGCGGAATGGGCCGGTATCCCCATGGGAGGACAAATCCATAATGGCATGTGCCCCAAGTTTCACCGCTTCCATTACCTTTTCCATTTCCACATTGTAATCCTTGCAGTCCCGGGATACCCCAAGGTTCACATTAATTTTGGTGCGCAGCATGGAACCTACCCCTTCCGGGTCGATGCATGCATGGTTTTTGTTGGCACAGATGGCAACCTTCCCTTCCGCTACCAAAGGCATCAATTCCTCCGCTTCCATGCGTTCCTTTTCTGCTACTTTCCTGAGCTCCGGTGTTACTATGCCCTTGCGGGCTGCTTCCATTTGTGTTGCATAGTTTCTCATGGCTTCCTCCTTTTCGCCCAACAGCTTGCTTTGGGACGCCTTCCTGCGGATGCCCCCGCTCCGCTGGGGCAGGCCCTGCGCATCTTGCGGAGCATTTTGCTTTATAGGACACAATTTCTATTAAAGCAAAAAAGGGACGCCCAATGAGCGTCCCTAAAAATACACATATCTTCCGCTCCCTACGACAGTATTAACTGACAGGTTCAAAGAGTCAGGTTTTAACCTTCTCAACTGCAATGCAGTCCCTCTGCGTTCTGTTGTTGTGTACATAATATATGATTTTTATAGATTTGTCAATTAATTATTTTCCTGCCCCTCATGTTCCGGGCAAAATTTCTTTTTGTAACGGTCAATGCATTCTTCAATTACCCCGATTGCGCTGGTTGCATCCTCAAAGCCTTCCACCGATATTTTCTTCCCTTCCAAATCTTTGTAAACCGTAAAGAAATGGTGGATTTCATCAAAAATATGCTTCGGCAGCTCGCTGATTTCCGTGTACATCTCATAAGTTGGGTCTGCCCAGGGGATGGCAATAATTTTTTCGTCCCCTGCCCCGTCGTCCGTCATGCGCATTACGCCAATGGGGTAGCAGCGTGCCAGCGTCAGCGGCTCCAGCGGCTCGGAACAGAGTACCAGCACATCCAGCGGATCCCCGTCGTCCCCCAGCGTCCGGGGGATAAACCCATAATTCATTGGATAATGGGTCGAGGTATACAATACCCGGTCCAGAATAATCAGGCCTGTTTCCTTATCCAGCTCATATTTTTTCTTGCTCCCTTTGGAAATCTCAATCACAGCTATAAAATCCGTTGGGAAAACCCTGTCCTCCCTGATATCATGCCAAATACTTCCCATCTCACTCACCTTCCTTTTGAAAACGTCATTATAGTACTGCAATTGTACCATGAAACGCCTGCAACGTCCAGCCCTCCGCACCATTTATCTGCTAACCGTCCAGTTCTTCATCAGCTACCCGCTCAATATGCATGGCAAGGTAGCCGATTTCCACTTCTTCCAATTCACATTTTAAGTTCCGCGAAACCTGGCTGCAGACTTTCTCCGCAATACGGAACGCATTGGGGAATTTTACCCCCATATAATCATTCATATTGATTTTCAGCGTTTCCCCCTTCATGGCGCGTGCGGCCATATAGCGGATATGGTTCATCAGGCGGTTGTAAGCGAGGGACGCCACGTCAATTGGCCGGCCCATCTCCTGCTCAATCAGGGAAATGCATTCCCGGACGGCACGGGCTACCTGCATGGCCTGGGAAACCTTTTCATCCTCAATGGCAGAGTGGATATGGAGCGCAATATAGCCTACCTCGTCCGCATCAATCTCAATGCCCATCTGCTCCTTTAAAATTGGCACTACCTGCTCCGCCACCTCATATTCCAAATGGAACAGGGCGCGGATATCCTCTGTCAGCGGGTTGCTGATTTGCTCATTGCCCTTTACCCGCTTAATGGCGTATTCGATATGGTCGGCCATGGGGAAAAGTATGTCCCTGTCAATATTTCCAAACTTCAGTTCTGCAGCGTTCAGTATCTGGCCTGCGATTTCCAGGCAGGCAGGGGAAATGGATTTTGCCAGTTCCCCTGCATTTCCACGTTCTGTGGTTTTCTGGAGGGAATACACATCGGTTTTCGAGCCGGCCTCAACCCGCTCCGCAATTTTCTTCCCAAACCCAAGCCCTTTCCCTATCAGCAGATACTCCTGGTTATCTTCCGACCGGATTCCAATGATTGTATTATGGTTCAATACTTTTTTCACTCTGTACATACTTTTCCCCGCCTACATTCTTTACTAATTATTCGTAGAAGTCCACGGCAAACAGCCCTTCCCCGGCTTTGATGCTGCCTTCTTTCAGCAGCCGGATTTTCTGGTTATCCTCCAATTCCGTGCACAGCACCGGGGATGCAAGGGAAGGCGCGTTGGCTTTTAAGAATTCCAAATCCAGCTTCAGCATAGGCTCTCCCTTTTTCACCTTCTGCCCATTTTCCACAAACACTTCAAACCCCTGCCCGTTTAAGGCAACGGTGTCAATCCCCATATGGATTAACAGGCTAAGCCCGGATTCTGTCTGGAACCCAACGGCATGTTTTGTTTCAAAGACAAAGCAGACCTCGCCGTCCTCCGGCGCTTTTACAATGCCGTCTTCCGGCGTCACGATTGCGCCGTCGCCCATCATCCGGCCTGCAAATGCTTCGTCCGGCGCTTCGGACAAATCTGCCGCAACACCCGTCACCGGGCTGGAAATAATGACGGTTTTTGCCACCTTCGTCCCAGCCGTTTCCTTTTTCTCCACTGCCGCTGGTTCCTGGCCGCCTGCGGAATGGTATTCCTCATTGGGAGCCGTTTCCAGATAGTCCTCCAGATTGGACTTAATCACCGTAACCCTCGGCCCATAGATAATCTGGACGCCATTCCCTTTATGTACAACGCCTGACGCCCCTGTGGATTTCAGCATGGAATCGCTGACTAAATCTGCCTTAAATACCGTGCAGCGCAGCCTTGTCGCGCAGCAGTCCACATCGGAAATATTTTTCTTGCCCCCAAGGCCATGGCAGATCGTTTCCGACAGGGCATCCTCTACATTGCCGGAGCCGCCCCCTTCATTTTTCCTTGCTTCTACGTCGCTCCTGCGGTACAGCTTCACTTCCTCGCTGTCGTCACGCCCTGGCGTCTTCAAATCCATTTTCTGGATTAAGAAGCTGAACAGGAAATAATACACTACAAAGTAAAAGACGCCTACGACCACGACCCAAATCCAGTTGGTTTTCCCATTCCCCTGGAGAATCCCAAACAGGAACAAGTCAATAATGCCGCCGGAGAATGTCATCCCCACGCCTACCTCAAAAATATGCATCAGCATATATGCGCACCCTGCCAGCACGCAGTGGATGCCGTAAAGGAGGGGAGCCACAAACAGGAACGTAAATTCCAAAGGCTCTGTAATCCCTGTCAGCATGGAAGTAAGGGCTGCGGAAAGCAAAAGCCCTGCGGCTGCCTGCCTTTTCTCAGGCTTTGCCGTCTTATACATAGCCAGCGCCGCCCCCGGGAGCCCAAAGATCATCAGCGGGAACTTCCCTGTCATAAACCGGGTTGCAGACACTGCAAAATGCTCTACTGTCGGGTCGGAAAGCTGTGCAAAGAAAATATTCTGCGCCCCTTCAATGGTCTGCCCTGCCACTTCCAGCGTGCCGCCCACAGCTGTCTGCCAGAAGGGAAGGTAAAATACATGGTGCAGCCCAAATGGGATTAACAGACGTTCCATCAGGCCATAGACCCAGGTCCCTGCATAGCCGGAATTCAGCACCACGTCCCCTACGCCGTAAATGCCCTTCTGTATCACAGGCCATACAAAGAACATCAGTATCCCTACTGCCGTGTACACCAATGCGCTGACAATAGGCACAAACCTTGTGCCGCCAAAGAAGGACAATACCTGCGGAAGCTCAATTTTGTAAAATTTGTTATGGAGGGCCGCAACTCCCAGGCCCACAATAATCCCGCCGAACACGCCCATCTGCAGGGATGTAATGCCGCAGACAGAGGCAGTTGCGCCTTCCAGCATGCTCTCTGCCCCGCCGTTGATATTAATCAGGGCGCCGATGGATGCATGCATAATGAAAAACGCTACCACCGCGGACAGCGCAGCCACGTCCTTTTCCTTTTTCGCCATGCCGATGGCAACGCCCATGGCAAAAATAATGGGCAGGTTGGCAAATACAATATCGCCTGCTTCACTCATGATCTGGAAAATAGCATTGAAAATAGTGCCAGGCCCCATAACCCCCAACAGGCCATAGGTTTCCAACATGGTTTCATTGGAAAAAGAACCGCCGATCCCCAGCAAAAGCCCTGCTACCGGGAGAATTGCAATGGGCAGCATGAAGGAACGCCCCACACGCTGCAAAACGCCAAAAATTTTGTCTTTCATACACTCTGCTCCTTTTTCTTTATTTAAATATTTGGAGTCTGTGTGTCCGGGCGCTTACTAGCCTTTCCTAAAGATTAGAGTGTCAAAAAGGTACTTTTGATACCCTGATCCTATAAGACAAAAAAGGCACTAACACACATAAACATCCAAAATATTTATGCATAGTTAATGCCTTATCTTTATAGAGGTAAGTAACATACTATATCATATGTACTAAATTACCATTGGCAAAGATATTTGTCAAGTTTTTTTCACAAAATTTCATTCATGCTGCCAGTTTGGTTTGCATCCTGCCGCACGTTTGTTATTTCATTTTCAGAACCAGCGCCTCATAGGAGCGCACTGTTACCATGCCTTCCGCACAGGAAATATCACCATAATTTCCGATCAGCAATTCAAAGTTTTCTTTCGTCCATCCATCAGGCAGTGCGAATGTCCGTGTATTTCCATAGAAATTGCAGATGACGAGCAGTTTTTCGGTTTCGAGTGTACGCGTGTATACATAGAGTTCCATGTCATCTGGAAGAAGCAGATCATAACTTCCGTATACAATGACCTCATGCTCTTTCCGGAGGCGGATCAGTTGCTGGTAATAGCGGAAGACTGAGCCTTCTCTTTCTAACTGTTCTCTGGCGTTAATCTCTCTGTAATTTGGATTTACCATAATCCACGGCGTGCCTGCCGTAAAGCCCGCATGTTCCGTATCATCCCACTGGAACGGTGTGCGAGCGTTATCGCGGCTTTTGTACCGCAAGTATTTCATCATCTCATCTTCTGTAAATACGCCCTGCCCGACTAGTTCGTGAAAGGCATTGATACTGTCAAGATCCCGGAAATCTGAAATGTCCTTAAACGGCACATTTGTCATGCCCAGTTCCTCCCCCTGATAGATATAGGGTGTTCCCTGCATCATGTGAAGGCAGGTAGCAAGCATTTTCGCTGACAGTTCACGATACTCTCCGTCATCACCAAATCTTGAAACAGAGCGGGGCTGATCGTGATTTTCCCAGAAAAGACTATTCCATGCAATCGTATCAAGGCCTTTCTGCCATTTTGCCAGGATTGATTTCAAGTCGCGCAGGTCCATCTTTTTATCCGACCATTTGTTTGTGCCGTCAGCGTCCACATCCATGTGCTCGAACTGGAATACCATATTCAATTCTTTCCCATCGCTGCTGGCGTATTTTTTTGCTTCTTCCAGCGTGACGCCGGAGCACTCGCCTACGGTAAGGGTATCTCTCCCGTCCAGCACTTCTCTCCGCATTTCCTTTAGATATTCGTGGACGTGGGGGCCGTTGGCAGGCTCGTTGAAGCTAGCGTATCCGTTGATGCCTGGCACTCCGTTTGGAAATGCCTGATCTTTGGAAATCAAGCTGATCACATCCATGCGGAACCCGTCCACACCCTTATCCAGCCACCAGTTCATCATGCCAAATACCTCTTTTCTCACTTTCGGATTATCCCAGTTCAGATCCGGCTGCTTTTTGGAAAACAGATGGAGATAATACATATCCGTCTTGCTGTCGTATTCCCATGCGGAACCGGAGAAGCAGGATCCCCAGTTATTCGGCTCTTTCCCGTCCTTCGCCGGACGCCAGATGTAGTAATCCCTGTACGGGTTGTCTTTTGATTTACGGCTCTCAATAAACCATTTATGTTCGTCCGAAGTATGGTTTACCACAAGATCCATGACGATACGGATGCCTCTCTTATGCGCCTCATCGAGCATTCTGCCATAATCCTCCATCGTACCAAACTCTTTCATAATCGCACAGTAGTCACTGATATCATAGCCGTTGTCGTCATTGGGTGATTGGTAGACCGGTGAAAGCCAGATTACATCAATTCCCAGCTCCTTCAGATAATCCAGCTTTTCCGTAATCCCGTTCAGGTCGCCGATTCCATCCCCATTGCTGTCTTTAAAACTCCTTGGATAGATCTGGTATACCACGCTTTCTTTCCACCATTTTTTCTCCATTGTTTTTCCTCCTTCTGTCTGTATCCATATTAGTTATGCAGTACAAACGATAGAAAAGACCGCCGAGCTGCTAATAAGTCCGGCGGTCCCAAGCCCTGTCCTAATTTTACAGGATTTCTCCGTTGCTTTCTATCACTTTCTTATACCAGTAGAAAGAATCTTTCCGTTTACGTGACAGTTCTCCTGTTCCGTCGTCGTATTTTTCAACAAAGATAAGCCCATAACGTTTCTTTACCTCACCAGTGGAGGCACTCACAACATCCGTACATCCCCAACAGGTATATCCGATCAGATCAACGCCGTCACAAACAGCTTCTTTCATTTCTTCGATATGCTGCCGCATATAGTCAATGCGGTAATCATCATGGATCTGCCCGTCCTCCGTAATCTGATCTACCGCTCCGAGTCCGTTTTCTACAATCATGATCGGAATCTGATAGCGGTCATAGATTTGGTTGAGCACATATCTTAGGCCCAGCGCATCGATCTGCCATCCCCAGTCAGAGGCTTTCAGATACGGATTTTTGATATTGACGGTTCCGTTGCCCTTGGTTGTTTCTGCACCTTCCTGCGTGAGGCTTACACAGTTGCTGGAATAGTAGCTGATGCTGACAAAGTCTACGGTACCGTCTTTCAGAACCTGTGCATCTTCGGGAAGCATTTCGATATGCATATCATGTTCTGCAAAATAGCGGTATGCGAATCCTGGATAAGTTCCGCGGACATGCACGTCCCCTGCAATGGAATTATGGACCTGGCAGTACTGCTGTGCAAAAAATACATCCTTCGGATGGCAGGTAAATGGATATCCGTTGTGGTATGCAAGCATGCAGCCGAGTTTGTTTTCCGGATCAATTTCATGGGCCATTTTTACAGCGAGGGCACTGGCTACAAGCTGATGGTGCATTGCCTGATAGCGGGCTTCTTCGTTGTTATCTGCCTCGTCTAACATACCGGCACAGAATACAGCGCCAAATGGTTCGGTCAGCATATTGATTTCGTTGAAGGTGAGCCAGTATTTTACCCTTCCTTTATAGCGTTCAAAAAGTACTTTTGCAAAACGCAGATAGAAATCAATAAGTTTCCGGTTCTTCCATCCTCCGTAAGCAAGGGAGAGATGCAGCGGATTCTCATAATGTGAAATCGTAATCAGCGGCTCGATTCCATATTTCTCAAGTTCGCCAATGACTTTATCATAAAATTCAAGCCCTTTCTCATTAGGAGTTTCCTCGTCCCCATTGGGGAAAATCCTTGACCATGAAACTGAGAAACGGTAAACTTTAAACCCCATTTCACCGAAAAGGGCAATATCTTCTTTATAGTGATGGTAGAAGTCTGTCGCCTCATGGTTCGGGTAAAACTCTCCTTCCACAGGCTCTGGTACTGTAAGGCGTCGTTCTTTGTCTACGCTTCCGCCTGTCAGGATATCGGCGATGGACGGGCCTCTCCCGTCCTCGTCCCATCCGCCTTCATACTGGTTAGCGGCTGTGGCTCCGCCCCACAAGAAATTCTCCGGCATTTTTTTCTGGATCATCATGATTCTCCTCCTGATTGTTCTTTCCTAATTTATGCAGCCAACTTTATACGATCATAAGCAGACAGTCGCCGTGTGTGACTTTCTCGCCTGATTTTACCATATTTACAGAGCGGATATAATCATCTCCGTTGGTGACAACGATGGGAGTCACGGGATCATATCCTTCCGCCTTGATTGCGTCAAGATTAAATTCTACGAGCAGATCCCCTGCTTTTACCTGTGCCCCGTTTTCTGTATGGGAGGTGAAATATTTCCCTTTCAAATTTACTGTTTCGAGCCCAATGTGGATCAGAAGTTCTATCCCCTGGGATGTCCGGAACATGATCCCATGTTTCGTATCCATGATATTTACAACTGTACCGTCAGCCGGTGCATAGATCTTTCCTTCCTCCGGGATGACTGCCGCGCCGTCTCCAAGTACTTTATCGGCAAATGTTTTGTCAGGAACTTCGGTAATATCTTTTACACTACCTGTAGCGGGAGCAAAAATCTGGAGCTTTTCTACCAGAGGCTTTGCGTCTGTCTTTCCTTCAGCTTTTTCCTCTCTTTTTTCACCTGTACTGCTGTTTTCCAAGCTTTCCTGTTCATCTTTAAAGCCAAGAATCAGGGTCAGAATAAATGCACCTGCAAATGAAACAATAATCATAATAAGTCCATAGAAGAAATTCTTCATCCCATCGTTTCCGATAAATGCTGGGATCGCAAGGATACAGTTCTGCGCAATGAAAAGCGTTACCTGAAGGAGGCCGCCGATAATACCGCCGATGCCGGCTGCAATTGCTGCAGCGACTACAGGGCGTTTCAGCTTCAGTGTTACACCATAAAGTGCAGGCTCCGTAATTCCCATAAGGGCAGAGATCCCGGATGCACTGGCAAGCTGTTTCATATTCTTGTCCTTTGAACGTACTGCTACTGCAAGCGACGCACCTGCCTGTGCCACATTAGCGCAGACCTGTGAAACAAAGATAAGCGTATCCCCCCCTGTTGCAACAGCGTTCAGGCCAATCGGTGTAAGCGCATGGTGCATACCAGTCATAACAATGAAAGGGAATGTCGCTGCAAGAACACCGACGATGATGAAGCCGAGCCTTGCGGAAAGAAACTCAATTGCAACTGCAAGCCCATCACCGATAATGCCTCCCAGCGGCCCGACCGCAATAATGGCAATCGGCGCGCTAATCAGGATGACCAGCGTTGGATGCAGGATCAGTTTCACAATGCGCGGCGTGATCCTGTCGACCAATTTCACGATGTAAGACATGATCCATACCATCAGGATGATCGGGATGACAGAGTAACTGTAAGTTTTCGGCGTAACCGGAATAGAAAAAAAGCTAATCGGATCACCGGACTCTATCATAGCCGTAAAGCTTGGGTGAAGGAATACGCCTGCAATGATCAGCGCCAGCGACTGATTTACATTGAATACTTTTGCGGCGTTTGCAGCAATCAGAACCGGCATAAAATAGAACGCCGCATCTCCGATAAAGGAGATGACCTGATAAGTGCTGGATGAATCACTCACGAGGTGAAACGTTGTGAGAAGGGTGAGTACGACCTTAATCATACCAGCCGCAGTAAGTGCAGGGATCATAGGCGTCATACACCCGGTGATGGAATCAATAATTGCAGAACCAATGCCCTTCTTTTCCGCCGGTTTCTGTGAAGTGTCTGTGTCATCATTCGGCACGCCCATTTTTACAAGCTCTGCATACATTTCATTGACTTCATTTCCTGCGATTACCTGGAACTGGTCCTGATGCCAGTTTACCCCGGAAATCTCAGGAAGTTTTTTAATATCTCCCTCCTTGATCCTGTTTCGGTCTTTCACGTAGAAACGAAGTCTAGTCATACAATGGAAAACGCGAGTGATGTTGTCTTTTCCTCCCAGTGCCTGAACCAGCTTTTCGGCTGATTGCCCATAATCTTTTTTCATGGCTGTGCTCCTTTTAAATAATTTTTTATTTATTGTGAGGTCTTGCCTAATATGCCGGCCGTACACATCAGTCACAAGCCAAAACAAACTGATTGCTATCTGCGGACCTTACTCCGGTCCATTTGTACCTTCCTTCGCCTCAGATACCTTTTTTAAGGCGGCGCGTGATTTATCTACATTTGTCTGGATATGAATGGAGAGATACACCATCTCCTCTTTGCTCAGTGCATATTGATATTTTTCTTCCATCATAAGATAGATGAGCTTCACACACCCATACGCCTCGCGGCATTGCTCCTGAATGAGCTGGAAAAGATTTTCGTCCTCATCGTACTGGAGTTCTTTATGCAGGTATCTCTGGGCAAAATATTTCAAATGTGTCAGGAATCTTTGATAGTAAAGGCTTGATTCATTGAAGGTAATATCCGAAAAGTAATTCTTTACAATCTCTTGAACCTGATTTACAATCATGGCAATCTTATAATTGTCAGTGTTATGCTGCCCTTCTTCTGCATTTACAAAATGCAGGGCGATAAATCCGGCTTCATCGACGGGAAGCTTGGTCTGAAATGTACGGTTAATCTCATCCACCATTTTCATCCCATACTCATATTCCTTTTTGTAAAGCTGCTGAATATCCAGCAAAAGAACATTTTTCAGGCTGATCCCGTTCCTAAAGCGTTCTACAGTTCCCAGAATATGGTCGCTCAGAGAAAGATAAATGCTGTTATTCAGGCGAAGATTTGGCGCTTCTTCCTTAACGTGATCCACAAACTTCTGGACAAAGTCAAAATATTCTTCAGGAATAGAAAGAAGATACTGCTGCATCTGGATACTGTTCTGATGGTTTTTTGGATAGAAAATTTTTTCAATCAGCGACTCATCAATCTTATCTCCGCGTTTCGCATGGTAGCCGATTCCAAGTCCTTTTACAATGATCTCCTCATTATCTTCGTTTTTTGATAACACGAGATTGTTATTCAGTATTTTATTTACTCTCATCCCTACAGCCTCCTGAAAAATAAAAAAACCTATAATCCGGGTTGCCTTCCCGGATTATAGGTCTTGCCTGACGATAATAATATTTCAGTAACAAGCCTTTACACTCATTCATCTTCCAACTTTGTTTATCATACCAAATTTTATTAATTTTGTCTACAAAAATACTAAACAAAATAAATAGTAAAATTTGTTAATTTTTCACAAAATTTCATTCATGCTGCCCATGCGGTACCCTTCCAAATCCATAGCCACGTAAGTAAAGCCAAAGCTCCGGAACTGGCCTGTGATTTTATCCCTGACTTCCTCAGAGAGCAGTTTGGGGAAGTCTTCCGGCAAGACCTCAATCCTTGCCATTGTCCCATGGATGCGGACCCGGAACTGGACAAACTTAAGCTCCATCAAAAGCTGCTCTGCCTGCTCCACCATGGCAAGCTTTTCTTCGGTGATGGCTTCCCCATAGGGAAACCGGGAGGACAGGCAGGCAAAGGAGGGCTTTTCCCATGTAGGAAGGCCCATCTCTTTGGAGAGGAAGCGTATTTCCCGTTTAGACAGCCCTGCTTCCCGCAGGGGGCTTAGGATGCCAAGCTCTGCCACAGCCTGCATGCCGGGCCGGTAATCCCCTTCATCATCCACATTGGAGCCTTCTGCCACATGAGCAATCCCATGGCCTGTGGCAGCCTCCTTTACTTTTTCCAGAAAAGCTTTTTTGCAGAGGTAACAACGGTTGGGAGGATTCTGGCGAAAGCCTTCCACCTCTAATTCCCTTGATCCAAAAATGATTTGGCGTATATTTTCCCCTTTGCAAAAAGAAATGGACTCTTCCAGTTCCCTTTTGGGGAAAGAACTGGACTTTGCAGTTATGGCAAGGACATGCTCCCCTAATGCTTCATGGGCTACTTTCAGCAGGAACGTGGAATCTACACCGCTGGAGAAAGCGACGGCTAGGGAGCCTAACCCTGCAAGGCTTGTTTTTAATTGGGCTAATTTCTGGGTTGCCAGGTTCTGGTCTATGGGGGCCTGTTTTTCAATGGTTTGTTTTTGGCTTATGGAATTTTGTTTTTCAGCCGCCTGTTTTTGTCCTATAGAATTCTGTTTCAATCTTCCTTCTTCCCTTCTATGTATTTTTAAATGGTATGCCCTATATGAGTGTTCCTATTGTGGGCTTTTTCTTTTCTATGTATTTTGGGACGGATAGCGCCCATATAAATGATTCCCTTATATTGTAAGCTTTTTAATTTCAGGGTATTGTTCTGCAAATTCCGCCAGATGGTACAGTTCTTTCCCCTGTGCAGTCCGCACCAGCAGTTCCAGATGGATATGGTTCCCTTTTTTCCTTGTGCGGAATTTTAAAATCCGGCACTGGTACGTTTCTTCCAGTTCCTTTTGCAGCGCAGCGCTAACTTCCCCTATTTCCCCGGAAGTGAAGGCGTATTCCACTTCTATCTCGTAAATGTCCTTAATAATGTGGGACAGCTTGCCTTGCCGCCCCAGGAAAATTTCTACTAAAATCACAATGGCGGACGTGCAGATGCCAATTACATAAAGCCCTGCCCCTACAGCCATCCCTACGCCTACGGTTGCCCAGATTCCTGCCGAAGTAGTAATCCCGCTGACATTTTTATTGCGGGAAAAAATTACCCCAGACCCCAAAAACCCAATGGCTGCCACTGTCCCTGACGCAATGCGGGACGGGTCCACACGGACGTATTGGCCTACCACGTCCTGAAACCCATACTTGGACAGCACAATCATCAGGGCGGAGGAAACGGCTACAATGACATGGGTGCGCAGGCCCGCCGTTTTCTTCCGGCTCTCCCGCTCATAGCCGATAAGCCCGCCGCAAAGGCCTGCCAGCAGGATTCTTGCCATCCATTCCAACTGCTGTATCAAATACGCCATGTGCATTCCCCCTTTTCCATGCCAGATGCTCCGCACTATGGTAAAACCATGCCACTCCGTTCCGGACGGTATAATATCTATTCTTTATTATACCATAACTCCCTTCTTTTTCGGGAAAAATTAAGATTCCTTATTGAAAAAATCCACCTGCAAGCATATAATGATACCGGACAAAAAAGGATAAGGAGTACAATATGGAACATTTAATGATACCTGAAAATTATCAGCCCCAGCTTGATTTACATGACACACAGGTTGCGATTAAGACCGTCAAAGATTTTTTCCAGAACCTGCTTTCAGAGCGGCTGAACCTGCAGCGTGTGTCGGCTCCGCTGTTTGTAGACCCGGATTCCGGGCTGAACGACAACCTAAATGGGGTAGAACGCCCAGTAGCATTTGGCATCAAGGAGCAGGGGGAAAAGACGGCTGAGATTGTGCATTCCCTTGCAAAATGGAAACGTTATGCCCTGAAAAAATATGGCTTTTCCATGGGGGAAGGGCTCTATACCGACATGAACGCCATCCGGCGGGATGAAACCACAGACAATATCCACTCCATCTTTGTGGACCAATGGGATTGGGAAAAAATCATTTCCAGGGAAGACCGGAACATGGAGTACCTAAAGGAGACTGTACGGAATGTCTACAAGGTCCTCCGGAAAACAGAAAAATATATGGCTATCCGCTACGATTACATAGAAGAAATTCTGCCCCATGATATTTTCTTCCTGACTACCCAAGAGCTGGAAGACCAGTTCCCGGATTGCAGCCCCAAGGAACGGGAACTGCGGATTGCCCGGGAAAAAGGGGCTGTCTGCATTATGCAGATTGGTGACAGGCTAAAGTCCGGGGAGCCCCACGACGGAAGGGCGCCGGATTATGACGATTGGGCGCTGAATGCAGATATTGTGGTATATTACCCAGTACTGGACATTGCTTTGGAGCTTTCCTCCATGGGCATCCGTGTGGACAGGCAGGCTCTTTTGGAGCAGTTGGAAAAAGCAGGCTGCCCGGAGCGGAAGGAACTCCCCTTCCAGAAATCCATCCTTTCGGAAGAACTTCCCTACACGATTGGCGGCGGCATCGGGCAGTCCCGTATCTGTATGTTTTTCCTGCGGAAAGCCCATATTGGGGAAGTACAGTCCTCCCTTTGGAAAGAAGAAGTGGCGGAGGAAATGGAAAAGCATGGGATTCCCCTGCTGTAACATGGCAAAATTTAGTAACATAATAATCCTATAAAGAAACAAAGTGGGCAAGCCCACTTCAGCTCCCCTCCCCCTCACTCATGAGGGGCTTGGACACTTTGCTGCGCCGAGTGCGGTCACGCAGTGACATCTTCTATTCGCACGAGTACCCTCGCTTCGCTGGGGCAGACCCTGCGCATCTCTATTTTTATCTTATAGGAAAGCCATGGACTTTAACACTTTGCAGTAACACGGCCTTTCCTACAAGATGAAAAAGGGGCTGTCGCACTAAGCAAAACATATACAAGTAATGCGACAGCCCTTTTTGGTATCTATTGCCCTAGAGCGTGTCTGAAAATTCATTCCCGCCATCTGCATCCCCTAATTTGCGGCATATTTCTGCCAAATTCAGTCAACGTAGCCCGCTACGCCTCCTTCATTTGGCAAAAATCTCCCACAAATTGTAGAATACATCTGTCAGAAAGCAATTTTCAGACACGCTCTAGCGGTTAACTATAAATATGTACTCCTGCGTGTTCCATACCCCCATTTCGGTATGCCATATTATAAGTTTTCTTTGAAAAATGTTTCCAGCATACTGTATGCTGCTTCTTCGTCTTCCCCCTCTACTTTCACGGTTACTGTGTTCCCTTTCTTCACCCCAAGGCCCATAATGCCGAAAATCCGCTTTGCGTCAACTTCTTTCCCATCCTTTGCCATGGTGATCTTGCTGGCAAATTTTCCTGCTTCCTTCACTAAAATCCCTGCCGGCCTTGCGTGGATCCCTTCTGGGTCTGTAATTGTGTAATCAAATGTTTTCATAATTTTTTCTCCTTTTCTTTCATTTTATTTGTTTTTTTACTGTCCTGCTGTTATCCTTACTTCCAGCCCATTTGCCCCAAAATACCGTCAACTTCTTCCTGGGTTGCAAGGCGTTCTGAAAATGCGCTTGCGCTCCCGGTGCAGATTCCCATATGGAAAGCTTCTTCATAGCTTTGGCTCTTTAAGTACCCGGTGATAAACCCTGCCACCATGGAATCCCCCGCCCCAACGGAGTTCACAACATTGCCTTTGGGCGCTGGGCTCTGCCAAACGCTCCCGTCTGCCGCTACCAAAATCGCGCCGTCCCCTGCCATGGAAATCAGTACATTTTCCGCCCCCATTTCCTGCATTTTCTTCGCATGGGCAACGATCGTTTCTTTGCTGTCCATGGGCACATGGAAAATTTCCTCCAGCTCATGGTTGTTGGGCTTAATCAGGAACGGATGGTATTTCAGCACATTTACCAGCAAATCCCCGGTGGCGTCTACCACGGAACGGATATGCCTGCCCTGTACCCGGGCCAAAATCTGTTCATAACTGGAATCCGGCATACTGTTTGGGATGCTCCCGGCCAGTACCAGCACATCCCCCGGCTCCATAGCGTCTAATTTCCGGTAAAGTTCTTCCAGGGCATCCTCGGAAATCCTTGGCCCCTGTCCGTTAATTTCGCTTTCTTCCCGGGAGCGCAGCTTCATGTTGATTCTGGACATGCCTTCGGGAATTTTGATAAAATCCGTCAGGCAGCCCCACTCCTTTAAGCCCCGCTCAATCTCCGTGCCGGTAAACCCTGCAATAAACCCAAGGGCTGTATTTTCCATCCCAAGGTTTTTTAACACCAGCGAAACGTTCACGCCTTTCCCGCCTGGGTAGACCAATTCCTTCGTGGTGCGGTTCACACGCCCCAAGGTAAAGCCATCCACACTTACGATATAATCCAAACTTGGGTTAAAAGTTACTGTGTAAATCATGTTGTTCTCCTTCCCTGCTATTTCTTTGCTGTTTCAATAATGTTTTCTAAATCCCGGAAACTTCCATGCTTAATTTCTGTGGTAATCAGTTCCGCGTCCTCAATCCCGGCGAAGGTTATTGGCGAAATTTGGTTGAATTTGCCGGAATCCCCTAAAATATAAGGCCTGCGGCACTGCATGAGTGCCCTGCGCTTTACCATGGCCTCGTCAATATCCGGGGTAGAAAACCCTGCGGTCCGGCTGATTCCATTGGTTCCGATAAAGCCAAGGGTAAAATTGAATTTTTCCAGTTCGGACACCGTTTCAATCCCCACGATGGCTTCTGTGGAAAGCTTGAATTTCCCACCCAGGATATGTGCTTCGCAGCCTGCCTGCACAAGGCGCTTGGCATGGCCGATAGCATTTGTTACATACACGGCCTTTTTTTCCGTGATAAAATCAATGACCCGCTCCGTGGTGGTCCCGGCATCCAAAAACACCAAATCGTTGGGCTTTATCAGGGCAGCCGCATATTTGGCGATTTCCCCTTTTTCTTCCCGGTTTAAGTTTTTGCGGTATCCAATCTCCACATCCCTTGCACTGGCATAAAGTGCATTGATGGCAGTGGCGCCCCCATGTACCTTATTCAGTTTCCCTTCTTCATCCAGCAGGCATAAATCCCTGCGGATGGTGGATTCAGACGCCTGCAGGTACTCTGTCAGTTCCTGTACTGTGACGCTGCCGTTTTTTTCCACTAATTTCAGGATTTCTTCCAGCCGTTTTTCTAATAACATCTTGGTTCCCTCGTTTGATTTGTTTTGATTGATTTTTGTTGTTTTTGATTGTAAATGTATAATACCATCATTTTCCTTCATTTTCAATCAAAACTATTCACAAAATTGCAGGAATGTTTTTGTGAAACATGTACAAGAAAGAATCCTGCTTTGCGGGATTCTCCGTCTGCGGCGGGTCGCTTTGCGACAGATTTCATACCCGCCGCAGTGCGATAAGAGCTTTTTTATTCTATAGGAAAGATACTTTCACGCGTTAGAGTGACAAGGTCTTTCCTATAGAATAAAAAAACCGCCCCACTAAGAAAAATACTGCATGGCATAGCCGCATAAACATTTATGCTGGCTAATTTTACATATTTTCCGCTTAGTGAGGCAGTTCCTCCGCCTGTCTGTATTTTTTTATGATATGGGCTGCGCCTTTTTATTCCCGCGAGCAATGAGCCAAGCAGCCGCGCTCGCGCGGATATTTGGCGAAAGCCGCGAGGGGCAAATACCCCGCCCCTTGGGGCGGAAAGAACAATCTAGGTCATGCCCCGTAGCTTGCTGCGGGGTATTTGGCTTCTTTTACATTCCCTTTTATTTTACACTTGCCTTTGCAGGCAGGCCGCCTTTTTTCAGAAGGCTCTTATACGCTTTGGCTTTTCCCTTGGGCACTTTGAATTTCGCCTTTTTCGCAATGCCCTTCCATGCGTCCTTTTTCACTGTCTTTAACTTCTTCGTGTTGATTTTAATTGTTGCAAGCTTTGCATCCCCTTTAAACGCCTTGCTCTCAATTTTTGTCACGCCCTTGCCGATGATAACGGTTGTAAGCTGCCTGTCGCCTTCAAATGCAGATGCGCCAATGGTGGTTACATTGTCCCCAATGACTGCTTTCTTTAAGTTTTTATTGTTTTTGAAAGCCTTGCTTGCAATAGACGTTACCTTAAATGTATACTTGCCAATTTTCACAGTCTTAGGGATTGTTATTGTCCTGTAATTCTTTTTCTTTGGGGCAGTTACGGTTACTGTGCCGTTTTTGGCTGCTGATTTTGTCACCTTGTACTTAAGGACGCCTACGGTATATGTTTTGCCTTTTGCAGGAAGCGTGCTGCTGGTGGTTGGTTTTTCAGTATCCGTATTCCCAGTTCCCGGATTCTTGGTGTCCGCATCCCCAGTTCCCGGATTCTTGGTGTCCGTATCCCCAGTTCCTGGATTATCTGTATTTGTATCCTCATTGCTGCCCCCGTTGCCTGTCCCTGACGGTTTTCGTACCACAGAAACGGATGCTTCCCCAAACTTCGTAGCGTCAAGGGTTGAAGTTGCCCGCACAGTCAGAATTGCAGCCGTTTCATCTTCTGCCACTGTCAGCAGCCCGGCCTGGCTGATTTTAGTGTTTGCAGACTGATTCCCTTCCACGCTCCATGTTACCGTTTTTGCTGCGCCGTTTTGGACAGTTACACTTTCTCTGAACTGCTGTGTGTTCCCTGCCGTTACAGTTGTAATGCCTGGGATTACGGACACAGCGTCCACAGATGCTGCCCCAGTGCCCGGTACATCTAAATCAAAGAAATTCACGGTATAGGAAACATCCCCGCCGCTTAAGCCAGTAATATTTACATGGTAGCTATCTCCATCTTGGTAACCGGCTACATCATTTGGACGGAAAATAATACAGCCCTTTTGCCCGTAATTGTCATTGTTGACATAAAATGCCCCATCTGCTGATGATTGGGAAAAATTCCATACCTTGCCGTCACTGGCCCGTGTCAGCGTGACAGCGACAGCAGATGCATCCACTTCCGTCCCCATAGAAACCGACCATGGGAATTTGTTATTAAAATAGTCTGTGGGCATATTCTGGGCAGGCCACATCACGCCATAATGTTCTGCCTGCCCAGATCTATCAAAGGCATAAACTGCACTATATGTCCCATTTACCCCGTTTACAAGGCCAAATCCTGTTTTCTTCATGGAAGGGTTCAAAAGCCACCGCCTATGCCCAACACTGTCAATATTAGAGCTGTCGCCATCCTCCATCCAACTCATGACAATAAAACGGTTCAATTTCCATGAAGCGCTGCTGCCCCATGCAATGTTCGAAGAACCTGCGCCACTCTCTCCTAATGCAAACATCTCATCCGCCATGCCCTCCGGTTTCGTAGGGTAATGTGTCATTTTACCGTTCACATAGTTCACCAATGATGCAGCCTGCGCTTTTTCATTATAACTATCATCCAGCGCCACATCATACGGAATCCCGGCAATATAACGGATTTGGTTCAGCATCTTCACTGCTGAATCCAATGTTTCATTTGACAGCTTCCCCAAACCGAAGGGCGCTTCTGTCACCGGGTTTTCCTGAAATGTCACAGCATCCGATATCCCTGCGCCTGAATTCTTAATATAAGCCCTTATTTCATCCTGCGTATGGTATGCAACATTGATGCCGACCGCTTCCTTTTGGGCCGCCCCCTTTATCCCCGGCCCTGGTACCGTTTCGCCCTGTACTGCCGCCCCAGCATCCTGCGACGCTGCCTGTACAGGCATTGGCGCACCCTGCAGCACTAATGCAGCCGCCAATGCGGCTGCTATTCCTTGTTTTACTTTTTTCATAGCCATAACCTATTCTCCTTTTAAATGATAACAACTATCCCTGCTGCCCATTCCTCATCTGTTCATGCTCCGCCTTGATTTCTTGGAACAGCTTCAAAGCATCCCAATTTTGGTTCGACGGCGTCAGCACCGCCTTATAGGGTATGGGGCCAGCCCCAGATTTGCGGATAGCCCTAAGCACCAGATCCACCTGCGGGCTGGATAACCCTGCCATCAAAAGCAGCTCCCCCGCCAGCCCATCCCCATCATACTTTGTTTCCACAGGGGATATTTCCTTATTCCCTGCCAGATACCCCACCGGCTGCAAATAATCTTCCCTGGCAACCTCCCGGATCCTTACCCGAAGCGGGAGCAATGCCCGGATAAGCTTATTTTTCTTATCTTTATCTAAAAATTGAAAAAGCAAAACGATCCCTTTCATTACAGCCTCCTTTCCATAAGCCCAAACATCTGCGGACATCCTGCAGCCCTTGGCAGCATACTTCCAGCACCTGCACATTACTGCGGTCCCAGTTCCCAATCCAGATACATCCCATGGGTTTTCAGCCAATTCCTGCGTTCCCTGCAGTCAGGCAAAACAGCGGCTACCATCTGCCAAAACTGCTTCGAATGGTCCAAATAGGCAAGGTGGCACAATTCATGCACTACCACATAATCCAGCACCTTTGCCGGGGCCATCAGGAGCCGCCAGTTAAAATTCAGGTTCCCCTTGCTGCTGCAGCTCCCCCACCGGGTTTTCTGGTTGCGGACCACAATGCGGTTCACTGGGAAAATCTCTTTCCCCATCTCCCCTGCCAGCTTGGAAACCAGTGGGTAATACTGGCTGGCCCGCTCCGGGAACACCTGCTTTGCCTGGGAAATATACCATCCTTCCAGATGCTTTTGCACGGTGGCAGCTTCTGCCTGCCCTGCCCTTAGTTCCATTTCCAAAATATTTTCCTTTTGGCAAAGGGAAATCCCCTGGACCTCTCCATTTGCCTGACAGCCGTCCCCCTGCCGTCCCTGGGGCGGGGTGCGAAATACCAGCCGATATGGCTCCCCCAAATACAGGAACACATCCCCCTCCTGAAAAGTATGGGCTGGCCGCTCCCGCTCCCGCATGGAAACCTCAGACCGTTTCTCCTCAATCCATCCCGCCTTCTGCTGGATAAACTGGTCTATTTGGTGCTTTGGCAGCCAATTCGGCGCCTTTACCTGTACCGTCCCATCCCTTCCAATTACAATGGAGAGGCTTTTTCGTTTGCTCCGTGTTAATTGATATGGTTCCATCCAATTTTCCCTCTATTCCTCATACAGCTCTTTCCTTAATTCCCCGCAAAGGGCAGCCAGCTCCAGTATATCTTCCTCTGTTTCCAGTTCGCCCAGGCCATAGGCAAGCGGCTCTCTGGCAAAATCCATCAGGGCCTGGTTTACCAGCCTGTGCTCCTCCGGAGCTGCCGTAATTGTAACAACGGGCACCCTTGTGTCCAAGCTGCCCTCCTCATCCTCCCCAAAGAACAGCATGTTTAAATCCACGCTCCCATTCTCCTTGCACTCCAGCAGCAATGCGGCAAGGTCTGCAATCAGCCCAATAGCAGAATAAATGGACACCTCCCACCCTTCGGGATCCTCATAGGCAAGGGGGATCTCCGGCTCCCGGAACTCGCCGTGAAGCCTGTCCAGGCCAAAATCAGAAAATATTTCCCCAAAAGGAACCTCCTCCTTCTGCTTCCCTGCCAAATGCTCCACCAGCGTCAGGCTGTCGTCTGAACCGCCAATTAATCCGCCCCAGTATTTTTCTGTAATATACATGTCCCTTCCTCCTGAAGATTATTCCGTCAATATCAGCCAGGGCCACAATGGGATATCTGGTTCCCCTTGCCCTGCCGCCCTGTTTCCTGAAATTCTATGATACCAAAATTCCCTATAACTTACAAGGCTTCTGGCATTTAAGTTTCCCCATTTTACAATTCATAGTACCAAAAGGTTTCCATCACAAAGTGCTGGAAACACTTTGCACATAAAAGCGCTCTGAAAAGTTAGCTTTCCAGACGCTTTTTGTGCAAGATGCCCATGCTGCCAAAGGCAGCAAGGCCTTTTGGCTCTATCATATCGGCTATTATAAAAAATGGGGAAACTCAAATTCTGGCAGAGTCAAAGCAGTTCTGTCCCCAGACACCATTTTCCCATTCTTTCATATATTGTAGGGATAATAGAAATTGGAGGAAGCATATGGCAAAACCATCCATTGCTATCCTTGGCGGGGACCTGCGGCAATGCCACAGCGCAGAATACCTCCATTCCTGCGGCTGGGACGTAACCTGTTTCCATACTCCGGATTTTCCCTACCATTCCGGCATCACAGTGGAAAATGGGCTGCGGCAGGCCTTGGCGCAAGCAAATACCATGCTCCTGCCTACGCCCCTCACGAAAGATGGCGTCCATTTATTTCAGGCAGACGGGCAAGCCCCTCCCTGCCGCTTGGAAGAAATCTGGGAATCTGTAACCCCTAAGCAGGCAGTCGCCGCCCACAGCCTTGCCAAAGAGCAGGCAGCCCTGTTGGAAAGAAAGGGGTGCAGGGTGTTCCAGTTTGGGCAAATGCCTGTATTCGCAAGGGAAAATGCATCCCTTACCGCAGAAGGGCTCCTTTCGGAACTGATACGCTATACCCCCTTTTCCCTGTCCTCCGCCCGGGCGCTCCTTTTGGGCTATGGCTGCTGCGGGTCTGCCATCGGCACGCTCCTGCACCCCATATGCCGCAGCATTTATGTGTTGGAACAGGATTTGGAAAAACAGTCACTGGCAGAAAAAAAGGGGATCTGCCCCATCCAAAAGGAAGATTTTTCCACGGTGCTGCCCCACTGCAGCCTTGTAATCAACACCATCCCGGCAGCCGTGTTGGAACAGGAATGGATCCAGGAGCTTCCCGGCTCCTGCCATATTTTTGACATTGCATCCTCGCCCTTTGGGTTCCCGGAGCATCTCACGGAGGACTTCCTGCTGCCTTATTTCCGGCTGCCGGGCCTCCCGGGGCGTTTTTCCCCTGAGAGCTCTGGGCAGGCCATAGGGAAAATGATAGAAAGGATCACAGATTATGTCATTTGATTTTCACGATAAATCCATCGGCATCGGTTTTACCGGTTCCTTCTGCACCTATGAAAAAATATTCTCCGCACTGGAAGAACTGAAAAAGACCGGAGCAAGCCTGCTGCCCGTTTTTTCACTGAACGCTTCCCAGCTAAATTCCAGGTTCGGCACAAGCAGTTCTTTTCTGGAACGGGCACGGGAGCTCACCGGGAAAGAGCCCATTACCACAATCCCCGGGGCAGAACCCATCGGCCCTAAGGGCTTAATGGATATCCTTGTTATTGCCCCCTGCACTGGGAATACCTTATCCAAGCTGGCAAACGGGATTTCCGACACCCCCGTGCTGATGGCCGCCAAATCCCACCTGCGCAACAACCGGCCTTTGGTGCTCTCCCTTTCCACAAACGACGCCCTTGGGATGAACCTGAAAAATATCGGCATCCTCCTGAATACAAAGAACATCTATTTTGTACCCTTTGGGCAGGATGATTACCGGGCAAAACCCAATTCCATGACGGCTTTTACAGAGCTTTTGCCGGAAACCATTGACTGCGCCCTTTCAGGAAAGCAGATTCAGCCGGTGATACAAAGCCCCCATGGGGCAATCGCCTGAGTTTTGTTGTTTTCTTATTGGTGATAGCAAATTTATCATAAAAATAATTGAATCATCGTCAGATATCCAGTATAATGAAATAACTTGAAATACCCTGCTGCAAACAATGGGGCAATAAATTTGCAGCGCAGCAAGCTGCGGCATAAAAGAAAAAAATTATGAAACAGAACAGGCAGAAAGATGAAAATAAATGCAAACAAGAAGATAGCAAATGAACAATTGCTTGCCGCCATGCTGCGGCAGGAAGATGATCCAGGCCGGGGGCAGAAATTATCCATTGTATGGCGGTTCAGCGTCCCGGCAATCCTGGCACAGCTTACCTCCATTATGATGCAGTATATTGACACTGCCATGGTTGGGAACTTAGGCGCAGGGGCGTCGGCAGCTATTGGCGTGGTTTCTACCAGCACATGGCTGCTGAACGGCCTGTGCAGCGCAGTTGCCACCGGGTTCTCTGTCCAGGCCGCCCAGAAAATCGGGGCAAGGCAGGAACGGGACGCAAGGCATGTATTAAAACATGCCTTGGTTTTCGCGCTGTGCTTTTCCGGAATCCTAATGGCCGCCGCCATTGGGATCAGCGGCCCGCTGCCCATTTGGCTGGGCGCCGGGACGGATATCCAGAAAAATGCGTCCATTTATTTCTTTATCTATGCCTGCTCCCTGCCAGCTTTCCAACTGCAAAGCCTGGCTGGCTCCATGCTCCAGTGCAGCGGGAATATGCGTACGCCTGCCATCCTTGACGCAGCCATGTGCGGCCTGGACGTGGTTTTCAACCTGCTGTTCATCCAGTTTTTCGGAGTGCCCGGGGCGGCGCTTGGGACTGCCCTTGCTACCATCGTTATCTGCATTGCAAAGCTTTGGGCGGTATGCGTTTCTTCCCCCATCCTGAATATCCGCCGGAAAGAGCCATGCCCATTCCGCAAGGCAATATTATCCCATATGGTAAGGATTGGGCTCCCTATGGGGTTTGAGCATATTGCCATCTGCGGCGCAATGATCCTTTCCACCCGCATCATTGCCCCTCTGGGCACGGCTGCCATGGCGGCAAATTCCATTGCAGTTACCGCGGAAAGCATCTGCTATATGCCCGGGTATGGGATTGCAAATGCCGCAACCACGCTGGTAGGGCAAAGCATCGGGGCAGGCAGGAAAACACTGGCGAAAAGCTTTTCCAACCTCTCTACGCTGCTGGGCTGCCTGATTATGACAGGCGCCGGGATCCTGATGTATTTTGCCTGCCCCCTGATTTTCCGTATGCTGACGCCGGACATGCAGGTGCAGCAGCTTGCAACGGATGTGCTGCGGATTGAATTATTTGCGGAACCACTGTTTGCCGCGTCTATTGTGGCTTCCGGCGCCCTCCGCGGTGCAGGGGATTCCCTGGTTCCGTGCCTTTTGAACCTTGCCAGCATCTGGGGCGTGCGGCTGACGCTCTCTGTGCTGCTGGTAGGGCAGTTTGGCCTGTCCGGGGTATGGGTTGCTATGTGTGCAGAATTATGCGTGCGGGGGATTCTGCTGGTATACCGGCAGCAGAGGTTCCGATGGTAATTGGGGAGAACAGGGTCCGGCTCGCCGGACTCCCGTGCCGGAGCGCGGCTGCCTTGCATATTACCTCTAGAGCGTGTTTGAAAATTGCTTTCTGCAAGATTCCGTCCCAGTTTGCATCAGATTTTATGCTGGATTTGGGAGGTGTAGTGGGCTACATTGACGAAATTCAGCATAGAATCCGGTGTAAAGTGGGGCGGAAAATTGTGGGAATGAATTTTCAAACACGCTCTAGCCCGCTTCTGCCACCATAACTTTACAGCGTTTTTTATAACATGCAATGCCATAGCTTAAAACTTTTTCCATGCCCTCGTCATACAGGGCTTCACCGTACTGTTTCTTCTGTATCTGCTCCAAAGCCTTTTTGCAGCCGGCTTCAAGGTTCCCGTCATGGGCGTATTTTACCTCAATTACAATCCCTGTCCCTTCCTCCTCAATCTCAATTAAAAGATCCGTGTAGCCGTCGCCAGATTCCCGGTTGGAGGATACGTCCCACCCATCCTTAAAGCCAAGGATTCCAATCAAAATGCCATGGTAGAAGTTTTCTTTCATTTCTTTTCTTGCGGATGTATCCCGGATACTGATGGTTTTCTTGAGATATGCGCCAAAATAAGTTTCCACCCCTTTGGCATCCCCATTTTGCAGGGCATTGCAGAAGCAATGCAGGGTTTCCCCGTCTTTTTGGATATTTTCCTTAAAAAGCTCCATAATCTGGCTGGTAAAAATTGTACGTATTTCCATATTTGGGATTGCCAGATGGAACAGGTTCCCGTCCGGCCTGCCCCTCTGGGTCAAATAGCCTGTGGTAAACAGCAGGCTCCACAGGTTTTCCACGGAACGGTACATGTCTTTGTAGGTAAGCTCCTGATGGATTTCCTTTGTGATAATTTCCCCGGCAACCAGCCTTTCGATTTCCCGTTTTGCAGATCCTTTCCCGGCATTTTGGAGGAACCGCCGGACGGCATCGTTGCTGCTGGTGTTGGACCAGTAATTTTGGGGCTGGGCATCCGGGTCCGCACGCAGGAGGTCGCAGTAATTTATGACATCCCATGGGCAGTACACCTCCACATGCCCAAACTGGTAGCCGTCATACCACTCCTTTACCATCCGATATTGGCTGGACAGGCCATAATATTCCAGCAGTTCTTCCACTTCCCTGTCCGTAAAGCCAAAATACTCGTCAAAGCGCACATCTGCCGCAGAGAGGACTTTCAGGTTATTCAGCCCTGTAAAAATGCTTTCCTTGGAAATCCGCATACATCCCGTCAGCACGGCAAACTGCAGGCTGTCGTTTGTCTTAAGGGTCTGCTCAAATAAATTCCGGATGAAAAGCACCATTTTATCATAATAGCCATATTCAAATGCCTTCACAAGAGGCACATCATATTCATCAATCAGAAGGATGGCCTGCCTTCCAAAATGCTTTTGGAGGAGCTGGGTCATCAGCTTTAGGCTATGGCACAGAACCCCTTCTTCCATATTCCCCTGGAGCAGCCTAAAAAACGCTTCCTTATCGTACCTGGTTAGCTGTTGGCTGTCCAGTAAAAACTGCTGCCGCCTTGCTTCTTTTTTCTATCCATCCCATCTGCCAGCCTCCTTCCCCGACATGCGGTTGTAAATCCATTTACACATCAATATATGGTATAGAGCGGGTGCGACGCACCCTTTTGGCACCCTAATCCATTAAAGCATATTTTTTAAGGTATATTCCATCATTTCATAGTGGAGCATGGAGCCTTCTGCAATCTCCGGCGGCAGCAAAGCCCTTGCCACGCATTTCAGTTCTTCCCCGGGATTCCCTTCCTGCTGCAAATATGCATAATCCCCGTCAATACGCGCTACCGTATATTCAATTGGCCCAAAATTCATACGCTTTCTCCTCCTTTTGGTAATCTAAGCCCCTCACGCTTCCTCTTTTTTCTGGGACAACGCCATAATGTCACGGACTTCCTCCATAGGAATCCTTGTGTAGTCGCTTAACTCCTGCAGGGCTGGGATAGTCCCGTTCTCCTCCGCCAGCGCTTTCCTGGCTTCATGGACTAAGTTGACTTTAGCCAGAATGGTATGTTCCTCATTCGCCATCCCTTCCGCTTCCTGGCGGTACTGCCCCATGGCCTCCCGGACATAGCCTTCCAGCTTCTGTTCCATGGCATTGCTGTCCCCAGCCAGCCCCTGATACTTCTCCCCTGCGCCCAGGAGTTCTTCCAGCCCCAACAGCAGCCCCATGTTCCCCTCCTGCACCAAATCCTCTACCAGCGCCTGCCCGGATGCATATGCCCCTGCAATGCCCGCAATTTTTCTCAGCCATTGGGCTGAAATAGCTGAAACTGCTGACTGTTCCCCTTCCAGCAATCTTTGGTACAATTCCTGTTTCCCCTCTTTTGGTAACTCTGGGATGCTTTTAATTTCATTGAGGTACATCTGAAAATGCCGGGAATGCGCCGCTTCCTTCCCGCTGCCTGTTTGCCCTTGGCCTGCATGTTTCCGGGATGCCCTGCCGGGCTTCCTTTGCTGCCCCATGGATGGGCAAGGCTCCCCAAGTTCCTGCAAGGCCTTCCCTTCCTGTTCCCCTGTGCCTGTCCCTTCCTGCGGCTTCTGGAAAAATTGGTATACCAATTCCTGCTGTTCCTCTGTCAGTTCCATGTCTTTAAAATATCCCTGAATTTCCTCCCTTGCCATAGGCTCTGGGGAGGCTTTTGCCAATTCCTGCACGGAGCGCAGTGTTTCCATAAATAATGCCTTGTCTACCATAAATTCCTCCTATCTTTCACTGCCATTGTACCATGCGCCTTGGATTTTGTCAGCTTTTTCTTCTCCGCCATTGCTTTTCCCAACGAAAAGCCCATAATATATCGTATGGCTCCATATACATATGCTTCTATATTTAAAGGGATCTTGAAAAGGAGGGCACTGGTTTGGAAGAATCTAAGATCAAAGAGAACATAAAAGAAAATGCTAGAAGCCTGGGGGCAAATCTTATCCGCTCCTGTTCCGCGAAAAAATAGGAAGAACTGCACATCCAGTGCTTTACAGAGCATGGGGATGGCGCCTATGCCATGGATAAAACAGCCTGCACAAAGCGCCATGCAGAAATCAAAAACCAACGCCACTGGCCCGGCAGCATATGTGCCAGTGCCTGCCCAGTGGGGACGACAGGAAGGCTTATCAGAATGGGCAGGCAGTCACACCGGAAGGGATTGTACACTGCCTAGTATGTTTACCTGATTATCAGCACACTACCCTTACAAGTTCATGGGCGGCCTGCAGCTATCTTCCTTACAGATATAAAGGGTCGCCCGGTTATTGATCCGCTCATAATCCTGGCTTTCTTCCCACAGGACGATAATATCTGCATCCCGCCCGTACAGCTTCTGCAATTTTTTCAAGTCCTTTTCCTCTTTCAGCACGCCTACAATATGCTCCGGCGGGTTCTGGTACAGCAAGGCGGCAAGCAGGGACACCGTCTGTCCAGCCGGATGCCTTTCCGCAAAGGCCGATAAGAACGCCAACTGCTTTTCGGCCTGTTCCCGCCAAACCTCTTTTCCTGTAATCTGCCATAGCTTTACCAAATTATAAGCCATAACGGAATTTCCGCTGGGAATGGCGCCGTCATACGTTTCCTTGGCTGACGCAATCAGCGTTTCATTTTCTTTCCCATACAGGTAAAACCCATCCTGTTCCGGGCCTGAAAAAAGCTCTATGGCCTTCCTGCAATAATGTTCTGCTTTTTCCAGATACTGCGGTTCCAAAGCGGCGCTGTACAGCTCTATCAGCCCAAAGGCATAAAAAGCGTAGTCCTCTAAAAACCCAGTCCCCTGGCAATGGCCTTTGCGGCAGCTTACAAAAAGAGAATCCCTTCCCTGTTTCTGCTGTTCTAAAAACCCACAGGCTGCTTTTGCCCGGCGCAGGTAGCTTTCCAGCCCAAATACCCGGTACATCCTGGCAAAAGCCCCAATCATCAGCCCATTCCACGAAGTAAGGATTTTATCGTCCAAGAACAGCCTGTGCCGCTGCTTCCGGTAGGCATATACTTTGGGCAGCAGCCTTTCCGGTTCTGTATGGGAATATTCCCATTCCACCCCTTGCAGCAAGTCCTCCGGCAAAAGGCCTTCCAGCCGGTTCGGTATGCTGTTCCCTTCAAAATTCCCTTCCCTGGTGATATTGAAATACTCATTGAATTTCCGCCCGGCAGAAGCCCCCAGCAAAGAGGTCAGCTCCTCATAGGCAAACACATAATATTTCCCTTCCACCCCTTGGCTGTCCGCATCTTGGGCGGAGTAAAAGCCACCATAGGAATCCGTCATTTCCCGCTGGATGTATTGGGCGGTTTTCCTTGCCACCTCACGGTAGATCTCCTTCCCTGTCACGGAAAACGCCTGGGTGTAGGCCATCAGGAGCAGCGCATTGTCATAGAGCATTTTTTCAAAATGGGGCACCAAGAAATAATCGTCTGTAGAGTACCGGGAAAACCCGCCGCCAATATGGTCAAACAGCCCGCCCCGGTACATCTGTACCAGTGTCCGTTCCGCCATTTCAAGGGCGCGCCTGTCCCGGTTCACCCTATAATACTCCATCAAAAACAACAGGTTATGGGCCATGGGAAACTTAGGGGCGCTTCCAAACCCGCCGTTTTTTTCATCAAAGTTCCCTTTAAACCAGCGGACTGCCTGCAGGCACAAATGCTGCCAGGACAGCTTGGAAGCCCCTGCGGGCTGCTCCTCCCTAAGCTGCATGGTTAGCTCCTCGGCGGATTTTAGCAAACTTTCCCGCCCTTGTTCCCAGCGTTTGCCTAACGCCCGCAGCAAATCCAGAAACCCTATCCTGCCATATGCGCTTTCTTTTGGGAAATAAGTCCCTGCGTAAAACGGTTTTTGCTCCGGCGTTAAGAAAATGCTGGCCGGCCACCCGCCAGTCCCGGTAAACAGCATACATGCTTCCATATAAATGCTGTCAATATCCGGGCGTTCTTCCCTGTCTACTTTAATGGAAATAAAATTTTCATTTAGCTCTTTTGCCACCTCTTTATCCTCAAAGCTTTCATGGGCCATTACATGGCACCAATGGCAGGTGCTGTAGCCAATGCTCAGGAACACTGGCTTGTCCTCTTTTTTCGCCCGTGCGAACGCTTCTTCACACCAGGGGTACCAGTCCACAGGGTTGCCTGCATGCTGTAATAAATAGGGGCTTGTTTGGTTTTTTAAATGGTTGTTCAGTTTAATCACCTCAGCTTTAAAATGCCTCGGATTGAGGCTGATGGAGTGCTCTCCTATCTGTATAATATCTGCGGTTTTGGTGATTCCGAAACTGTAAAATTTTGGGAAATTCAAAGGGTAACGGAAGGGAACCCGGCAATTTTAGCCCATAGGGGGCTCTTTGGGTTCTGTTTGCCCCTGCTGTTCTTCCTCTTGCCCTAATAATTTCTGCTGCCCTTCCTCCTGCCCTAATAATTTCTGCTGCTGGCATTTCTCTTTTTCCAACAGTTTCTGTTGCTGGCGTTTCTCTTTTTCCAATCGTTTCTGCTGCTGTTTTTCTTCTTTTTCCATCTGTTTCTGTTGCTTTGCAGCCTGTTGTCCCAGAAGCTTTTTCTGCTTTTTTTCTGATTTTTCCCGGGATTTTTGGTTTTTGCGTACTTCCTTACGGGCTGTCCTTTCGATTTCACGGATGGTGTCCTTAGCTGCGCCCACCTTCTTTTTCTCCCCCCGGTAAGGGTTGTAAAAGAAATAAGCGGCAGTCCCCAGGATCAGCACGCAGACGCCAAAAATCGATAATATGGGCAGCAGCATGTGGTATTCTGGGTAGCCTAATTCAAAGCAGACGAAAACTGCCATCATAATAGGGAACATCACAAGATATAAAGCCCTGCAGAGCAGGTCTAAAAATTTCCCCCTCTTGCTCCCCTGGGCCAGAAGCGCACCTTCAATCCCGGAAAATGCAATCATAAATAAGCAGATTTGTGACTGGAACCCGTGCAAAACCCCGCATAATGCCACCAATACCACGGATAACAAAAACAGTGAGAATGCGCAGCCTTGATAGTATGCATTCCGGTATTCCCGGATGCCCTGCAATTTGTCCTCTGTTATGCCATACATGGCATAGACCTGGGAATCCATATGTTCCTGAAACTCCTGATTGTAACGCCGTGCTTCTTTTGTCCGTTCCATATTGTTCTCAATAGACTGGCACAGCTTATCCAGCACATCCTGTTCCTGACGTATCTGCGCAAAAAGCTCGTCTTCGGCTTCCCGCTGCTTTTGGATTTGGCTGTAAACCCATTCAGCCTTCTGTATCCTGACGTTTTCCCGCTCCTTGTCCCCTGTGGATGGAGATGGGGAAGATATGCCGCTGCCTGCCTGCTGTTCCCCTGCGGAGGGGTACGCTGCGTTTTGAAATTCCTGCTTTTGTCCATTTTCTTCCATATGGTTTCCTCTCTATGTCCTGCAATATATGCCCTCCAGGCATCCGATACCAATATCTAAAAAGCCTTATCTTTTACTGCCCATCCCCTAAACATCCCCCTTCTTGCCTTTCCGCTGTTTGGCAGCCCCCTCCTCTTGCTGTAAGGCTGCCATGGGGATATTTCTTTACGTTTATCTTCTCCTTATACCTCCGTGCCAAGGAGCTTTCTTCCAGCAGGCGGCTGTACTCTGCCTCACGTTTCCATTTCTTCTTCCGTTCCAACTTTACCTGGAGCAGTTCTTCTTCGGTTGGCCCGGAACATCCATTTTCGTCTATATTCCTCCTGCCATGGGAAAATTTACGGCGGGAAAGCATATTTTGGAACCTGCAGTCAGGCATCTCCTTTGCCCCGCTGCCCTGAAAAACAGGGCGGCTTAAAAAACTGTTTTCGGTGTGCCCTGAAATTTTATTGCCATTTACCATGTGGTTTCCTCCCGTTTTTCTTTTATATCGGCAGGAATCTCACACCCTTTAAAAAATACTTCCCATTGTGTGCAAAAAGCTGCTACGGTTCAGCCACAACCCTATCATAGTTTTTCCCTAAAACGATAAAAAGGCCTATTCCTAAAGAATCAGCCTTTTTCAAAATGCCGCAGACCGGAATCGAACCGGTACGATGTCGCCACCACAGGATTTTAAGTCCTGCGCGTCTGCCAGTTCCGCCACTGCGGCAAAGCTTTTACTATTCAATAATGTGAATGGATAGAAAAGGATTCGAACCGTTTTGGTTTTTCCCAACTGCTTTCTTTTCTTACCATTACGTTTAATTTAATGGATGGAGAAGGATTCGAACCTTCGAAGGCGTCGCCAACAGATTTACAGTCTGCCCCCTTTGGCCACTCGGGAATCCATCCATATTTCAGGAAAACAGCATCCAAATGCCCCCTGACAATAATATATTATAGCATATGATTTTTCCACATGCAAGCCTAATCATGAAATATGTCCATAAAAATTTTTATCCTTTACCCGCCCTGTATTTTATGATACCAGTAGCAATGCACCCATCCGGCAAAACAGGCTGAATATCCGCCCAAAAGCAGAACATGCAGCCTATTTTCCCCAATCCCAGTAAAAAGGGCAATCCCCTAAAACTTTCCGACATTCCTCAGTATCACCGCGCAGTTGGGAGGCAGCGTAAGCTTAATCCGGCCGTTATGCACGTCATACATCTGGGGCTCTATGGAGTAAGATTCCGGCGTGGTATACATAATCCGTTTCAGCCGTGTTTCACGCTCCATGCCGGCTGGCCAGACGCGCCACTCCATTTCCCGTTCCACATAATCGTTATTGATAATAATAACAAGCTGCTGGCGGCTGTTAAAGCGCCCATAGCACATAACCTGGTAATCCCCGCCCAGGAATTTCAGGGAACCGGTCCTTAAGGCTTCATACCGTTTATGGATTTTGATGATATCCTTGTGGAAATTCAGCAGCTCCAAATCCTCTTTCCCCCAAGGGTAAGTCCTGCGGTTATCCGGGTCTGTGAAACCTACCGCCCCTACTTCATCCCCATAATAAATGGTAGGGGCCCCAGGCCAGGTCATCTGCACTACCACTGCCTCTTTCATAACGCCCTTGTTGATATCCTCCCCTGCCGCTGCGCTCCCCAGCCGGTCTACCCTGCCCACTTTATGGTTGGTACGGGTCAGGAACCGGGAGTGGTCATGGTTGGAAAGCTCATTCATGGCACAATGGAGGGACGGGGTCATAAACCGGGTCATATAGTAGTTCATGGCGCCCTCAAAATTCTGGAAATTCCCCAGCATATCCTGCCGGTAGCCGTCACTGTGCTTTTCCATGCCCGTCAGGAACCATGTCAGGGGCTCCATAAACGCATCGTAATTCATAACGGTATCCCACTGGTCGCCCCGGAGCCACTCTACCGGATCCCCATAATGCTCTGCAAGCACAATGGCTTCCGGGTTGGCTTCTTTTACTGCCTGCCGGAAATCCCGCCAGAACTGATGGTTAAATTCCATGGAATGGCCCAGGTCTGCCGCCACATCCAGACGCCACCCGTCTGCATTGTAAGGCGGCGACACCCATTTCCGCCCAATGTCAAGGATATAGTCATACAGCTCCTTAGATCCTTCATAATTCAGCTTCGGCAGGGTATCATGCCCCCACCAGCCGTCATAGGACTTATTATAAGGCCAGCAGTTTTCGTCATGGAACTGGAAGAAATTCCGGTAAGGGCTGTCCGCCGAGATATAGGCCCCTGTGGCATACCCTACTTCTTTTTCATAAATCAGTTCCCTGTCCAGCCATTTATTAAAGGAGCCGCAATGGTTAAACACCCCGTCCAAAATCACCCGCATCCCGCGTTTATGGGCTTCCGCCACAAGGCAGGCAAACAGTTCATTGCTGGCTTCCAAATTTTTCACATCCGACACACGCTTAATGTATTTTGTCGCCTTGGCATTATCTGTTTCCCCTTCTGGCATCACTTCCCCGCCGTCTTCGATAATAACGCCGTAATGGGGGTCAATGTAGTCATAGTCCTGAATATCATATTTATGGTTTGAAGGGGACACAAAAAGAGGATTAAAATAGAGCACCTCCACCCCAAGATCCTGAAGGTAATCCATCTTTTTCATTACGCCCGCCAAATCCCCGCCATAAAATTCCCCTACGCCGAAATTTGCCGGGGGCTGGTCCCAGTTCTCCACATGCTGGCTGTAAACTTTAATATAGTAATACTCATTGGTCTTTACATCATTGGAAGGATCCCCATTATAGAACCGGTCCACCAAAATCTGGTACATAACAGCGCCCTTGGCCCAGCCCGGCGTAGAAAATCCCGGCACAATGGTAAAAGCATATTCCGGCCTTATCTGGGGCGTCACGCCCATCCGGTCATAATAGCAGTGGAGCATCCCGGTGGCAACCTCAAAATAATACTGGTACTGCTCCGTCCCCAAGGGTACTTTGATCCGGTAGTAATCAAATTCCCCACGGGTTTCCTCTTTTTCCATAGGGGTACGTACCGGCCCGCTGCACAGCCATACAATATCCACATTATTTTTGGCAGTGCGGAAGGTAAGGGTAACATCTTCATTTTCGTTCGGCTCCGGCGGATTCCTGTAATCCTTTGTCCCGTCTGAAAATAATGCGTGTTTACGCAGCAGGGGGCGCATCTGCATCATATACTGCTGTCGCTGGTTTAACTCATAAATAGAATATTTGCCCATACTGATATCCTCTTTAATCTCGTTTCGTCCGCTGATTCCAAAACTGATACTTTCTTCCTATTTTATCTGATACGTATGCTAAAAGCAACCGTAGAATGTAAAAAGGCAGCTTTTTACGGCTGCCTTTTTAGGAGAAGGTATTTTTACTATGGGGTATAGCAAAAACTATATAATGTATTGGGGGGTTTTTACGTTAATTATAGTACCATAAATCCTCCAATAAGTGTGCACAAACTTCACAAAAAATACGGCCTTTTTCTATACGATTTATACAGTACTTTCTTCCTATCTCCCAGAAACCTTATGGTAATTTTGCACAATTCACCCTTCAAACAGGGCTTCAAACTCATCCCGGCTGATTTTCTCCTTCTCCAGCAGGAGATCTGCGCACCTGTGGAGGATGGTTTCATGCTCCATCAATATCTCTTTGGATTTCTGGTAACATTCATCAATAATACGTTTAATCTCCTGGTCAATCACCCCGGCAATATTTTCCCCATACGCCCTTGTATGTGCCAGATCCCTTCCGATAAATACTTCATCGTCGTCGTTGTCATAATTAATCAGGCCCACATGCTCTGACATGCCATACTTGGTAACCATCGCCTTTGCCACGCCGGTGGCCTGCTTGATGTCCTGGGACGCCCCGGTGGTAATGTCGTCAAAAATAAGTTCCTCCGCTACCCTTCCCCCTAAATCCACGATAATTTCCTGCAGCATCCTGCCTTTGGTGTTGAACATTTCCTCACGCTCCGGCAAAGGCATTGTATAACCTGCCGCACCTACGCCGGTAGGAATGATGGACACGGAATAAACCGGGCCTACATCCGGCAGCACATGGAACAGGATTGCATGGCCTGCTTCGTGGTAAGCGGTAATCCGCTTTTCCTTGTCTGTAATAATCCGGCTCCGCTTTTCAGAACCAATTCCCACTTTTACGAAAGACTTCCGGATATCCCCCTGGACAATATAGCCCCTGTCTTCTTTTGCCGCATAGATTGCCGCTTCATTTAACAGGTTTTCCAGGTCCGCCCCGGTAAAGCCTGCGGTGGTCTGGGCAATCTGCTTTAAGTCCACGTCGTCCCCTAAGGGCTTGTTGCCGGCATGGACTTTTAAAATTTCTTCCCTGCCGCCAATATCCGGCCTTCCCACATGCACCTTCCGGTCAAACCGGCCCGGGCGCATAATGGCGGGGTCTAAAATATCTACCCGGTTGGTAGCCGCCATCACAATAATCCCTTCATTGACGCCAAAGCCGTCCATTTCCACCAGAAGCTGGTTCAGGGTCTGCTCCCGCTCGTCATGGCCGCCGCCCATCCCAGTGCCGCGCCGCCTTGCCACTGCGTCAATCTCGTCAATAAATACAATACAGGGCGCATTTTTCTTTGCGTCCTCAAACAAATCCCGGACACGGGACGCACCTACGCCTACAAACATTTCCACAAAATCAGAACCGGAAATGCTAAAGAATGGCACGCCTGCTTCCCCTGCCACCGCTTTGGCAAGGAGCGTCTTTCCTGTACCGGGAGGGCCTACTAACAGCACGCCCTTGGGAATCCTTGCCCCCAGCTTCGTATACTTCCTGGGTGCGCGGAGGAAATCCACCAGTTCTTCCAGTTCTTCCTTCTCCTCCTTTAAGCCTGCCACATTCCCGAAATTCACTTTCTTGTTGTCATCCGTCGTCATTTTGGCACGGCTCTTCCCAAAATTCATCATTTTGCTGCCGCCCCCAGACGCCGCCGACGCGTGGTTTGTCATCATGATGTAAAAAACAAACAGCACCGCAAATAAAATCAAAGTGGGCAGTATGGAAATCAGCCAGTTTTCCTCCGGCATTTCCCGCACCACATAATCCCCGAAATCGTAGGATTTCATAGTTTCCTGCAAGGTATTGATGTCAGAAACATACAGTTCCCTTGCGCCGCCTTTCCCGCTGTCGCTTTTTAAGGTAATGTCCGCTTCGCCGCTTGGCACCTCCCGGTTCTGGGAAATAACCACGGATACTACATTCTCTTTTTTCAAATCCTGTTCAAACTGCGCGTATGTGTATATGGAATTCTGCCCTAAGCCGGAAGAATTGTCCCGCAGTATCCAGAGCAGCGCCAAGGCCACTATCACCACAAGGTACAGCCCGAATGCCCTGTTGCGTCTTTGTGTATTCATAATTTTCTTGCTGCCTCCTCTCTCATTGTCTGCAAATCTGCCTAACCATCTATTTCCACCACTCCCACATAGGGAAGGTTCCGGTAATGCTGCATATAATCAAGGCCATAGCCTACCACAAATTCATCCGGAATCTCAAACCCAGTATAATCCACATGCACGTCTGTTACCCTGCGCTCTGGTTTATCCAGCAGCGTGCACAGCCGAAGGCTCCTGGGTTTCCTGCTTTTCAAATTTTCCAATAAATAGCTTAAGGTCCTTCCAGAGTCCACAATATCCTCTACTACCAGCACGTGCTTGCCTTCTATCGCTTCATCCAAATCTTTGATTACCTTTACCACGCCGCTGGACTTGGTGTTGTCCCCATAGCTGGACACGGACATAAAATCAAGGGAGACCGGCACTGACAGCCGTTTTGCCAATTGGCAGGTGAAAAACACGCCGCCCTTAAGCACGCTGACTAAATGGACTTCCTCCCCTTTATAATATTCGCTGATTTCTTTTCCCATTTCACAAATTCTTCGTTCTACTTCCTCCTCCGGAATTAAGACACGGATTTTTTCACTCATGAACATTTCCTCCATATACTTGTATCTCAAGAACCCTTTGGGTTTCTTTTGTAACTTTCACGTCTTCGCTGATCCTGCCGCCAATGGCCCAGAGCACATGCGCCCCTTCTGCAAGGAGCAGTACCTGCCCCCGCTGCTGCCTTGGCACCTTCTCATCTATGAAATATCTTTTCAGTTTCTTCTGCCTTCCGTCTGGGCTGATGACAAAATAATCCTGTTCCTGACGGGTCCTCAAATGCATGTTGCCCTTTATTCTATCATAATCCATCCATTTCGTATACATTTTTTTGGGAATTTCTTCATTTTGAAACTGATTTTCCAATATTCTGGTATGAATTTCATAACCAAAGGCTGGAATCCTAAGAGCCCCATTGATTGGCAGCTCCCAAACCTGCCCCTTGGGGCTCCCTGCTTCTTCTGCCGGAAGATGCTGTTCCCGCGTCCGGGATTCCTTTTCTTCCACAGGGAAAAAATGCCCTGGCACAAATTCACGCTTTTTTAGCAGGATGCCCTCATACACCCGCTCTGCCCTTACCCCATAAGGCAAATCCAGCATTTTCCCCGGCTGCTTCCCGAACAGGCCGAAAAGCTGCTGCACATGGAGCTCCGTAATGTCCCGGCTGCCCCCTGCTGCTTCTGAAAGCGCTTTGTGGAGCAGGGATTTCCCGATAATAGGCTTTTCATCCAAAATCCCCATGGAAACTGCCAGCCCCCCTTCCTTTTGGCTGGCATATTTTTCAGCCGCCTGAAAAGCAAGGCCTTCTACCAGCTCCGCCGCTTCTGCCACAAGGCATGCCGCCCCCGCCATATGGGCCACTGCTTCGCTGTTTACCTCCTTCAGGGCAGGGAATACCTGATGGCGCAGCTTATTCCTGGCATATAATAGCTCCCCATTCGTCTTATCCTGGCAGAAGCTTTGCCCCCTTGCAGCCAGATACCCCTCAATTTCCTCCCTCCCGGCGCACAGCAGGGGACGGATAATATTGCCCCGTACCGGCGGGATCCCGCACATGCCTTTCAGCCCCGTCCCACGCGCCAAATGGAACAGCATGGTTTCCGCCCAATCGTCCTGGTTGTGGGCCACCGCCACCTTATCTGCGCCAAACCCCTCCGCTGCCTTTGCAAAAAAACCATAGCGCAAATCCCGCGCCCCCTCCTCCACTGTCATTTTATGCGCCTTGGCATAGTCTTTCGCCTTGCAATGGAAGACCTCCAACGGCACTTGATGGCTTTCACAGAACCTTTCCACAAACCGGGCATCCTGCAGGCTATCCTCCCCCCGTATCCCATGCTCCACATGGACGGCGCACAGCCGCAAATCCCATTCCTGCCGCAGCCCTAACAGCACCGTCAACAGGCAGATGGAATCCGCCCCGCCGGAAACCGCCGCTAAAACGCAGTCCCCCTTCTTTAACATATGATGTTCCTCAATAAAGCTTTTCATTTTCTTTTGCATCTGTTTCTCCCTAAACCTTATTTCCCCAAATATATGCCTGGTCCATAACCAAACATGCGCTGCGCATCCTTATTTCTCCCAAATCCCTGCCGCCAGCACCGTCATATCATCCGGTACCTTTCCGGCAGTATACAGCAAAATATGCTCCAGCACCTGCTTCGCCATCTGCCCAGGGTTATTTGTTTCAATATTTTCCAGAATCTCCTTCATAGCTTCTTCCGGCGAAGGCACATGCAGATCATCCAGCACCCCATCCGTGACCTGGATCACAAAATCCCCGTCCCTTAGCTGGCGGCTTGCCCTGTCAATTTCCAATTGATGGAACATCCCGGCCGGCAATGTGCCGGAAGAAATACATTCCACCTCCGTCCCACGCTTGATAAAAGTAGCAGCCGCGCCAATTTTATAAAACTCACAGTTCCCTGTATATAAATCCATAGCCGCCATATCCACAGTAGAAAAAATCCCTTCCTCCCCCTGGATGACCATGGCTGAATTCATCATGCGGATGGCCGTTTCCTTCCGGAAACCTGCTTCTAAAAACTTCTCTATTAACTCTATCACCATTTCGCTTTCCTTACAAGCACGGATTCCAGAACCCATCCCATCGGACAATGCCATCACGCATTCCCCGCCGTCCAGCTCCAAAAAGGAAAAGCTGTCCCCGGACACCTGGGCGCCGTCTTTTGTCAGCCTTGCCACCCCCTGCAGGGCATGGAACAGCGTATCTTCCTCAAAAGTCAGGAAGGTTTCCTCCTTCCCCACCATGGTACGGACATATTTTCCCGGAACCATAGCCAGGTGCATCCCCTGGCTTACCGCCTTTGCCAATTCCTTTACAGGCACGCAGTTGCCCCATTTGGAGGACGCATGCATCTGCAGGGACAGCTTCCCATTCCGCCTTTCATACAGGCGCACCTGCCTTGCCACAATCCCCTGCTCCTTTATCCTGTATTTTACTGCCCCTAAGAGCCTGCCTTCCCGGCTGCTGATATCCGTGTATTCATGGGCGCAGTCCTCCATAATGTATGCCATGGCGTCTAGCTGTTCTGCAATGATCCCCCTGTTTTCCAACAGCCGGTTATACCACGCAAGGTTCAGCTTTGCCTTTTCAAAAACCCCTACGGCTTCGTCTATGATGTTATCGGAATACGGGCAGTAGCCGGAAAGCTCCTGATGCACAGCGTCCTCAGCGCCGCCCCGTTTTTCAATGGAATGGAACAGGCGGAAAAACAGTTCGTACATAGGGCTGGTTTCCTCCTGCCAGCAAATGGCGCATTGGTCGCAGGACATGCATATTTTCCCGGCAATCTCCTGCTGCATCTTCCCCATTTCCTCCGGCTCAATATTCTGCTTGAAATTTTCCATCTGGGAAAAAATCTGGGAGAGCCCGTTAAATGATTTTGCATAGGTCTGCAGTTTTTCCCCCTGCTCCGGGGCGGTAGGGCGGGGCGGTTCCTCTGCCTGGGCCGCCGGAATCCCCCCTTCTAAGAACCGGTGCAGGATTGGGGCAATCACCAGCACCAACCCGCCCACCAATACAGCTTCCAAAATCCCCATCCATACCACTGCCCGGTTCCGCACCTGCAGCAATTCCCCGGCAGCCGTCAGAAAGCAGACGCTCAGGCCGGCAGCCCATGCCCCGGTGTGGGTGCGGCATCCCTTGTTTGCCCATTCCACCAGCTTCACCACCACCGCCGTCACCAGAAGCGCCATGGTGTATTTCGCCATTGCCTGCACCGGCACAAACAGCGCCATGCCAAATATACTGAACATAAGGAGCAGCGTCCGGTTCACTTCTTCCATAAAGCAGGCTGCAAAGAACCCGGGCACCAGCGGGTAGCACCCTGCAAACGCCCCTTTGGAAACTGCAATTGCCGCCCCATACAATACCATTTCTTTCCACTTTGCCAAATTCATTTTTTTGCTGTTCATATCCTATCCTCCTTTTCTGCCCGGCTTCCCCAGTTTCTTTGCCGGACGTGCAGGAGTTATTATAAAAAGGTGCGGCTGAAATGTTTGTCAAACCAAAGGCAAGTTTCCAAAAACTTTTAGACAAAAAGCCCCTTAGGACCGCTGCTTATGGCGATTCTAAGGGGCTTATGCTTTTTAAGAAATTCAGGCTGGGGCAAAACCGCCAGGGCGGCAGGTTCCCGGCCATCCCCTGTCCTTACGGGGTTTGGGGCTACTTCCCAGCGTCTTCCTTTTCCTTGTATATCACTTCGTTGGGATAAACAAGCCCTAATTTTGTCTTTGCAACCTGTTCTATGTATTCCTTGGTGTTCACGTACTTCTTATATTCTTCCAGTTCCTTCTGGCGCGACTGCTCCGTTTCCAACTGTGCCTGAAGTTCCTCCTCCTGTGCCTGGTAAGATTGGTTCCTGCCATAAACAGAAACAATCTGGACAGACATGACGCCTACCAGCATCAGTACAATTAAGGAAATGCAGACCATGCTGGACTTATTCTGCTTGCTGCGCCTGCGCATCCTGGTTCTTTCGGCGCTTGACTTACGCGCCCTTTCACGTTTTCCCATTCCGTTGCCCTCACACTTTGCATTTTATACCTTACAGCTTACACACTCCCATTCTAACTGCTTTCCAGATTTTTTTCAATTGTTTTTTGAAAAACCGCAGGACTTTTTTCAGCAGCTTTTTCAGCCGCCCAAACGGGCCTTTCAGCAAACGGGCTGTCCAAACCAGCGGCCTGCTTGCCAAAAACAGCGCCTTTTCCAGCAAAAAAACACTTCCCTTTACCACCCATGCGCTCAGCAGCAGGTTATACGCCAGCATCCCGGCCAGGACACCGCCTATGGCAAATCCCCGGATATACCCGCTGTTCTCCCGGTACAGCATGGCAAACAGGGCAATTGCGCTCCCAGCCCAAAACAGCAGGTCCTCCGCCCCCATGGCCCAGGATTTATGGGGGATTAACCTCCTCATAATGCGGATCAGGTCATAGACCAGAAGAAGGGCCATCCCTGTAAGGAATGAAGCCAGAAGGACGTCTGTTTCCTTTAAAATCTCTGTGCTTACCTGCATTACTTAAACAGCCGCCCAAGGAAAGATTCGCCCTGCTTTGAGGAAGCCTTTACATCAGAATAGGTAAAACTGTCGATTTTCCCTTCGATGTCGATTTCCCCTTTTTCCAGTGTCAGGCGGTTTACGTGAAGGTCGTTCCCTTTTATCATCAGCATCCCCAGTTCTGTTTCTAACAGAATTTCTCCTACATCAAAGGAAAGCACATCTATCACACCATTCAATACCCCGTTTTTCCGGTTGGATATTACAATCTTATGGCTGCCTCCTGCCGCTCGTTCTTCCATACCAAAACCTCCTTCCATTGTTCCAAGACCTATGGATGTCCTTTTTAAATATATGAAGGAGGCGGTGTTTTATGCCTGATTTACAGGTACTTAAATAATTCTTTTGCTTCTTCTTTTTTGCTGGTGTCCTGCACGGCAAGGACTTCCACTTTCACGTTCTTGGTGCCGAACCCAATCTCAATGACGTCCCCTGCTTTCACGTCCTGGGATGCCTTGGCTACCTTCCCATTGACGGATACCCGCCCTGCGTCGCAGGCTTCGTTTGCCACGGTCCTGCGCTTAATCAAGCGGGACACTTTCAGATATTTATCAAGCCTCATATTTTTCTTCCTTCCTATCTTATTTTCTTCCATTCCCTGCCGGCTGCAGCGGGGCATCTGGCTATTTCCCAAAAAAGGGCTGCTGCAAAACAGGAATTTTCTACAACATATGGCGTACACAACCGTTTGTTTCACCATATGTAATAGAATCCCTGTATTTTGCAACAGCCCCTTGGATGGCATAAGCCTGTTATGCGTTAATCAAATCCTTTAAAGCCTTTCCTGCCTTAAACTTAGGCGCCTTAGAAGCAGGGATATTCATTTCCTCGCCGCTCTGGGGGTTCCTGCCGGTCCTTGCTGCGCGCTCGGTCACTTCAAAGGTACCAAACCCAACTAACTGGATTTTCTCCCCTTTTTTCAATTCTTCTGCTACTACATCTGTAAACGCCTTCAATGCCTTTTCTGCATCTTTTTTGGATATTTCTGCTTTCTCAGACATTGCTGCGATTAATTCTGCTTTGTTCATGACAAAATTCCTCCTCTGGATTCTCTCTAAAATTATTGTGGATCTAATCCTATCAAAGTAACTACCCATCAAACATGCTCAGCCTTTATCTATATCCGAAATCACATTCCCGGCAGGCGGTACTGCACCTGCATCTGGCCTCTCAGGAGTCAAATATCCCGCAGCAGGCTACGGGGCATGCCCTGGTTTGTTCTTTCTGCCCCAAAGGGCGGGGTATTTGACTCTCGCGGCATTCGCCAAATGTCCGCGCAAGCGCGGCTGCCTGGCTCATTGCTCGCGGGAATAAAATTACTCTGCCTAGATTACCTACACACATATTTATACTTGTTTTTATATTGTTTGTCAAGAAAAATTCCACATTTACAGGGATTTTGTTCTTTTGCAGGCTGCAGTCCCCTGGATTCCTCTATCCTTACAGCATCTTGTCAATCATTGCAAGCACTTCTTTGCCCAATTTTTCTGATTTTTCATCTGCATCTGCCAAAGAAGAACCTTTCACGCCATAGTAGAATTTTACCTTAGGCTCTGTGCCGGATGGCCTTACGCATACCCAGGCGTCGCCTTCCAAGTCATAGTAAAGCACGTTGGAGGACGGAAGCCCGGTGGGGGTTACGCTGCCAGTTGCCATGTCCTTGATAGCGTCTGTCTTATAATCCCTTGCAGAAACCACTTGGTAGCCGCCGATTTCCTTGGGGGTATCTTCCCGTAAGGTATTCATAATTTCCTGAATCTTCTCTAAGCCTTCGATTCCCTTTAAGGTAATGGCTTTTACATCGTCTTTGTAGTAGCCGTACCGCTCATACATAGCCAGCATAGCGTCCCACAAGGTCATGTCTTTCGTCTTGTAGTAAGCGGCTGCTTCGCAAAGCGCCATGGAAGCCACTACTGCGTCCTTATCCCTTGCGTAAGTCCCGGTCAGGCAGCCATAGCTTTCTTCCATGCCAAAGAGGTAGGTTCCTTTCCCAGTGTTTTCAAATTCCAGAATCTTCTGGCCGATAAACTTAAAGCCAGTCAGCACTTCCACAAGGGCAATGCCATAGTACTTTGCAATGGCGTCCGCCATGTTGGTGGAAACGATGGATTTGATAAACGCACCGTCTTCCGGAAGCCCTTCTTTCTCTTTCCTCTGGCTGATTACGTAATCGCCGATTAAGCAGCCGGACATGTTTCCGGTAAGGCTGTGGTATTCCCCCGTCTTGGAATCTTTCACATATACCCCAAGTCGGTCTGCATCTGGGTCAGTGGCAAGGATTAAGTCTGCGTCCACTTCCTTCCCCAGCTTCAGGCCTAACTGGAATGCTTCTTCGGATTCTGGGTTAGGGTAGCTTACCGTGGGGAATTCCCCGTCCGGGAGCTCCTGTTCCGGCACTACGTGCACATGCTCAAAGCCCAGCTCTTTCAGCACCCGGCGCACCGGGATATTCCCTGTCCCATGCAGGGGGGAATATACGATCTTGATATCCTTTGCTACTGCGTCAATGCAGTCCTGGTGCAGCACAAGGCTTTTAAGCTCTGCAATGTATGCGTCATCAATCTCTTTCCCAATGGTTTCATACAGGCCTGCCTTCTGGGCTTCTGCCTTATCCATGGTTTTTACGGCAGCATAATCCGTTACCTTCTTTACCTCGTCCATAATCCCTTTGTCATGGGGCGGCGTAATCTGGGCGCCGTCTTCCCAGTACACTTTATATCCATTGTATTCTGGAGGGTTGTGGCTTGCCGTAATGTTAATCCCTGCAATGCAGCCTAATTTGCGGACGGCATAGGAAAGCTCCGGCGTGGGCCTTAAAGATTCAAACACATAAGCTTTAATCCCATTTGCTGCAAGGCAAAGCGCTGCTTCGTCAGCAAATTCCGGCGACATCCTGCGGGAGTCAAAAGCAATTGCAACGCCCTTTGCCTGCCCGTTCACGGATGCGATATAATTTGCAAGCCCCTGGGTCGCCTTGCGCACGGTATAGATGTTCATGCGGTTCGTGCCTGCCCCGATTACGCCCCTAAGCCCTGCGGTGCCGAATTCCAGGTCCATATAGAAACGGTCTTCTATCTCTTTCTCATCTGTTGCAATCCCTTTTAACTCTGCCTTGGTAGCTTCGTCAAAATAGGGGTTGTCCAACCACTCCTGATACATTTTTTTGTAGTCCATATTAATCCTCCTCGCTTTCCATTCTCTGGCGTCTTGCCAATAGAACCCATGTATTTTTTATCATGATACCTCTATCATACTTCATGGGGGGGATTTTCTCAACTGTTTTTTCTAAATTCTGTCGCTATAACGCAAAGATTTTATATAATTCTCCATGTATATAAAATCTGGCGTCCCGTCTGCCAAACATGGCAATTTTATTACGGTTTCCTTCATTTTTTCAATCGTCCATTTTCTGCCATACCCAAAACGGTAGCTGTTTGCTTTTATCACTGTTATGAGAAACATTGCATTATATTTGTTCATTTCCCAAAAATCTTTGGCATATAAAATATTCACATCATCTGACGCCCAAAATGGCTCCGCTTGATAAAATGCTTCCCCAACACTTCCGTTATAATTTACTGTAATACAATTTGGCTGCCATACAAAATCTGTTTCAATCTTTTCCCGGACGCCATTATTCTCACAAATTGCCCCTAAAAAATTTGTATTCCCTGGAACTATATCATCCCGGACCAGCCGTTTCCCTTTTGCAAAACGAAACAGGGAATCCATCGTATAGCCTTCCCATTCCGCAATATCAGATATATCAGAAGCAACAAGCCCTGCAGCCCTTGTTGAAATTTGCTTTATTTCAGTTTGCTTAACCCATTCCGGCACTGTATCGGGTACTATCATATTTTTTAATGTCTTATCCGCCTGCCTGCCATAATTAAATCTGTATGCATTTTTTTGTATGCACAGGCAATAAAATAATTTTTCCTGCTTTGCCATAGGCTTCTTTGGCATCAATACCGCTATTTGATGCGCCACATAGCATGGTTCCGGCTGCAAATGGGCCATCAGCACAGACCCTTTCAAGGGAACGGTAATAACCCCTGCAGGATATTTCTTAATGCCCTCACACTCCTCTACCTTTGCGGCGACACCATTATTTTTTTCCTGTGAGCTTACAAAATTAACCCCGTTCTTTTTCACCGCCATATCTGCTAATGCCAATGTCCTAGGATACTCTATTTCAAATAAATCACTCAGTTTCATCTACATCCCCACTCTTTACCAAATATGCCAGATAGTCGTTTACTGTCTGCTGGAAGTCCTCCTGTGTTAACTTTGTGTAATCGGTCTGCATATATGCTTCGCACAGCCATTCATCCTTATGCCCGACGCAATGCCTTGCAGACAAACCGTCAGCAACATCCCTATTCCGATATAAGGTTAACCATTCTTTTTCAATGCTTTTCCAGGTTCCAAAGGCGTCAACCCTTCCTAATTTTTTCCGTTTCACAAACCCGTCATTCTTACAATATCCAAAAAATGTTTCCTGTGTACTGTCATGGGGCACATGCGCTGCCCAGACCATCACGCATACATTTGTCCCGGTTGGGTAAAAAATATCATCCGGCATGGAAAACACGGCCTTCAACGTATTCTTTTTCATCAGCCGCTCCCTGACATCCTTAAATTTTGTGCCGATTGCACAGCTCATTGGGACTACTGCTACGCCAGTCCCGCCCACTGCAAGGACATCCAGCAAATGTTCCACAAATTCCAATTCAACAACATCTTTCTGGGAATAGGGAGGATTCATTAACCCTACATTTATGTTCTTACTTTTTAGTTCCTCTGTGATATCCTTATGGAAGCAATCCCCTTTATAAATGTTGGACTTGCCATCTTTACGGATAATCATATTTGCAACAGCCAATGTATAGAGCCCGTCGTCAAATTCAACCCCATACAGCCCATTTTTACGGATATTTTCTACCTCCTTCGGATTTGCGCCCTGAAACATTTTACTCATAGCAGTTACTAAAAAAGAACCGGAGCCACAACATATGTCAACTACCCTGCTGTTTTTATTGACCCCAGCCAAATCACACATAAATTCTGTCAGATGCTGAGGAGTCAGGACAATTCCCAAGCCACTTCCATCACCGCCAGAATATTTAATAAACTCATGGTAAAATACTCCCAAAGCGTCTACTGTGCTGTCTGCATAATCCATCATTGGCTTAATCTTTAGTTCTAACTGTTCAATATACCAGGTAATGGACCTTGCATGCCCTAAAGGGATTTCAGCAAACTTTGTATTATCCTGAAGGGTATGGAACACTTGCTTTATGTAACTGATTCTGCTGCTTTTAATATCACTGCCTATAAGGACATTTTCTATAGCATTTTGGATGTTCTGCATGACTGACTTATAAGACGTCAGCATGGAATAGCTTTTCAAAAAGTCCTCATCATTTAATGCAATCAATACCCCTGCAATGAAAATCGGTTTATGCGCCTCTGTTACCTTAATTTCCCTTAACGAATTATGCATATCAATTGCAATGTCACGGATTCCGTCCAGCGAATATGCTTTCCGCAGCTTGTTTCCCTTGATTAATTCGATATAATTTTGAGGTTCTAAAATAATATCCCTCGCTTTTTCCAGGGTTGTATAGTTCTCCTGCCCCCGCATCCAGTAAAATGTGTCTACTTTCATGTTTTGGGTTGTTGTCCCACTCACAGCGATGGCTATTACATGGTATCCTTCCTTCAAAAATTTGGCATAATATAGTACACCATCAACGGCAAACATGCTTGGCCTGTCCATAGAAGCACTGCAATGCTTCTTAACAGTATTTTTACACTCAACTACTATAATTATATTGATATCATCATTAAAAGTTATAACATATTCCGGCCTTGCCCTCCCTGTCCCTCCCTGGGAATAATCTGGCAGCGCACATTCCCTGGGTTTTCCGCCTGCCTTCTTAAGCAGCCTTTCCACTTTATCTACACTTGAAACATCACCCTGCGGAAATACATAGCCAAATGGATTTTTACCAATTGTGCATTTCATTTCTTTTAAGGTAAGGCTTTCTGTATATTGCCCAACCGCCATTTCACATCTCTCCTCTATGTAAAATCTTACTGTTGGAAACTTCTTTCTTGAAACTAATAAATTTCTTCTTATTATACCATATATGAAAATACATATCCAGAGGGATTCAAACATTCGTTTGTTTTTAATGGCCGATGAATGCCTTTGGTTCCCTGCACAACAAAACTGGGGCTGCCCCACTAAGCAAAACATATACGAAATATAGTATAGAACGATTTAAACTATTACTCCGGCGGTTAAATATCGCAGAATTTTACGCAGGATAAATTTTCATCTGCAAGGCGGAAGAATGAGTTGTAGCGTGGGCTACAACGATTGATGACAACGTGGCAGATGGAAATTTAGACAAGTAAAAACTGTGATATTTAACCGCCGGAGTAATAACTATATCTTGTATCATTTTTCTTAATGGGACAGCCCCCATATTCCCATGGCATATAGCCACTCACCTTATCGAAAACCTAATCACTGCTTGGAAGCATCACTCCCCGTAGTATCCTTGTTCCCATTACCCGTATTGTTATTCTGGTTGGAATTATTATTGTTATTATTGCTGTTATTATTATTGTTTGTATTATTCTGGTTATTATTTGTATTCGGAGCCGGGGTCTTAGTTGCATTAACCCTGGGGGTTGGCGTTGGGGTCGGTGTTGGTGTTGGGGTGGGGGTGGGGTTCGGGTTGGACGTAGAAATCGTATCATCCGATTCCTTATCCGTAAGTTTAATGGTAAGTTCCGCCGTCTTGGAATTTACCAGCAGGGTCCTTTTCCACTCTGCATAGCCCTCTGCCTTGGCAGTCAGCTTATGGACGCCATAACGCACTTCCACAGGCTTGCTGATATCGACCTGCTGCCCATCCAGAAATACCGTTCCCCCTGCCGGCTCTATCTTAAACTGGATGGTACAGAACTGCGGCCCTTCCCCTTTCAGCTCATTCAGGTCAACCACCGTTTCCTGGTTGGCTGCAACTGTAATTTCCCGGCTGCCGCCATAGCCGTCGTTTGCTACCGCAAGCAGGTATGTCCCTTCCGCCACCTCAATCCGCATCTGGGGCACGATTTTCATGGAAAGCTGGTTGCCAATGGTAATATAGCCCCCCTGGAACACATCCGTATTTTCCAGCACCACCGTACCGTGGCCGGACTGCACCTGGATGGTATAAATCTGCCTGTCAATCCCCCGCAGGCAGATAGTGTCCTGGGCGCTGATTTCCGAAAGGGAAATTTTGCTGCTGCCATGGAATGCCGCTACCTTATCGTCAAAAAAATACGTGCTCCCCCCTACGCTTACAATCTGCTTTTCCATATCCAGCGTAAAATTATGCAGGTCGTCATAGGAAAACCCGTCGCTGGCAACCTGGACATTTGTCAGCGTTTCCCCCCGCCGCTCAACGGACACCAGCTCCCCGGCTGAAATCTGGCTGACTGTCAGGTTATCCCCGTATTTGCCCTTGAAATAAGTTGCGCCGTTATAGGTAAAGGGCTTTTCCCGTGTAGTTTCCCAATCCTGCAGGGTGATGGTGCTCCGGTCCTGGTCAATGGCCGTCACCACATAAATCTTCCCCTCCTCCTTTAAGATCTCCACTTCCTCTATCCCGCCCTTTTCCTTTCCCGAAAAGGCCTCGCTGCCATCCGTCACCTTGCCTTTTTTCCCGCTGCCGCAGGAACTGAGGAACAGGGCGGACAGAATCATACATAGGATAAACATGAACTTTTTCTTTCGCAATTTCCTTCCTCCTTACCGTGTAATCGGGCATGTTTGGAAAATCCTCCCTGCAGGGCTCTGCAACGGCCTACTGTTTTGGCTCTGACAGCCCGCTTTTTACCAGATTCAGGAAGCTTTCCCTTGCCTCATTCTGTATAATAAATTTCTCCAGCTTCTCTATGTTCCTGCCGCACACCCACGCCTTGCTGGAATTGAAATAGTGGTTGGCAATCTTCCAGAACTTTTCCGGGTAGGCAAGGAGGATATAAAGCTGGCGCATTTCCTGCCCGCTCAAAGGGCGGGAATGGTGGTAGGCGTCCAGCATATCCATGCCAAGGCCCATATTCCAGTTGTGCTTTTCCAATATTTTCCGCATAAAATTCCCAAGGTCTGACACTTGGATGCCGTAGGATGATTTTTCAAAATTCAGGACGGCAATCCCCTGCCGGGAAAACACCACGTTATGCTGGTTATAATCCCCGTGGCAGATACCGAAAATGCTTTCCTTTCCGCTGGCTCCGGCTGCCTTTTCCAGTTCTTCTTTCTGCAGCTTCACCACGGCAAGGGCTTCGCCGTAAAACACCTCAAAGCTCTTTAAAAAGCCCCGCTCAAAATCATTTTTCTTTTTCCGGGATGCAATGAAATTACGCACCTTTTTCAGTTCCCTTGTATGCCGCTCATTTTCCTCTAAAAAGGTATGCCCCTCCGTGCGGAGGTATTCAGGCAGTTCCTCAGGGAATTCCCTCAGGCTATTATGTATATCGGCCAATTGGCGGATTGCCTTTAAAATATCGTCCCGGCTCTTGGTGTCGCATTCCCGGCCCTCATACCAGTCCCGGACCATATACACCGTCCCGTCCACATCCCGGGCAACAGTCCTGTCCTCCTTGGTCTTTACAATACAGTCAATCCGTCCTTGTCCACGTTTCTTTAAAAACTCCAGCAGGCCGCAGAGGAAATCCGCCCTTCCTTCGGAACCCCTGTATTCCTTTAAAATTTTCAAACCTTTATCTGTGTCGCAAATCAGCGCCCCTCTCCCCTTGGCTGTCTGCTTTACTTCAAAAGGATATTGTTCCAAAATCAAATTTTCTCGATTATACACATAAACCCCTCCACCATGATAATCACAGGCTTATTTCCTGTGTCCTTTTATCATATGTGAGGGGAATCCATTCTATGCAGGTTTTCCATGCTTTTTCATGTTTTTCCATGTTTTCACAAATATTACTCCGGCGGTTAAATGTCGACGAATTTTACGCAGAATAAATTTCCATCTGCAAGGCGGAAGAAGGAGGCGTAGCGGGGCTACGTCAACGGATGACAACGCAGCAAATGGAAATTTAGGCAAGTAAAAACGTCGATATTTAACCGCCGGAGTAATATCTTCCTGTGCCCTGCTGCTTTGGGGCAGTACCTGTTTCCCCGGCCAATGCCAGCCGCAGCAAAACCTCCCTGGTATTGTCCTCCGGTAACTCCAGCACATGGCTTAAGAGCCGGTCCAGGGTATCTCCCAGCCCCTTGCCCTGTTCCATTCCCAACTGGATTAAATCTTTGCCGTTCACCGCCAAATCCTTCAGGCCAAGGCACTGCTTTTGTTCTAAAATTTCCTGGTAAATCTTTTTGTACCCAGCGAGGTATGCCAGCTTTTCTTCCCGTTTATACTGGTTTTTCGCCATGGTATCTGCATATTTCACTTCAAAAAGGGCTGGGTACTGCTCCGGCCCTGCCTGATGGACCGCCCTGCGGACAGAAGCTTCCTCCAGCTTTGGCCGATGGTCGTGCCACCGGATTAAGGCAGTTACCTTCCCTATGGTATTGTTGTCAAATTTCAGCCTTTGCAAAATCTCCCTTGCCATCTGCGCCCCACGCTCCGGATGGCCATAAAAATGGTAAATGCCTTCCCCGTCCACTGATTTGCACACTGGCTTTGCCACATCATGCAAAAGCATGGTAAGGCGCAGCACCTTATCCGGCCTGACATACCCAAGGGCCGCTATGGTATGGTCGCCTACATTATAGCAATGGTGGAGGTTATTTTGGGGCGTTGCCATCATCCCGTCAAATTCCGGGAGGAATACCTTTGTCATGCCTGTTTCATACAAGGTGCGCAGTTCCTCCGGGTGGCCGGAAACCAGAAGCTTTACCAATTCTGTCTGTATCCGCTCCGCGCTGATATCGGCAAGGTTCCCTGCAAGGGCAGGGATTACTTCTTTGGTGCGCCCTTCTATGGAAAAGCCAAGCTGCGCGGAAAAACGGACAGCCCGCATCAAGCGCAGGGCATCCTCCGTAAAACGTTCTACGGGGTCGCCCACACACCGGATGTTCTTGTCTTCCAGGTCCCTGGCTCCTCCAAACGCGTCCACCAGGCCTTTTTTATCATTGTATGCCATAGCGTTGATGGTAAAGTCCCTGCGTTTCAAATCCTCCAGCAGGTCGGAAGTAAAAAGCACCTCCTTTGGATGCCTTTTATCCTCATATTCCCCATCAATCCGGTAGGTAGTCACTTCAAAGCCCTCATGGCCTATCAGCACGGTGACTGTCCCATGCTTAATCCCTGTGTCCACCGTTACCGGGAAAAGCTCCTTGACCTGCCATGGGGATGCCGACGTTGTGATGTCCCAGTCTTCCGGCTTGCGGCCTAACATAGAATCCCGCACGCAGCCGCCTACCGCATATGCCTCGAATCCAGCTTCTTCCAGGGTGTCTATGATGCATTTCACTTTTCCAGGTAACTGTATTGCCATTGTATACTCCTATTTATATGCCTCTGCTTTGATGAATGATCCCTATTTGCACAATTCTGCCACTACTTGGTTAATGACTTTCCCGTCGGCTTTTCCCTTTAACTCTGCCATAACGGCTTTCATAACCTGTCCTTTATTTTTCGTGGCAACTATTTCTGCAAATTTTTCTGTAATATAAGCCTGTACCTCATCCTGGGACATCAAGGCAGGTGCATATTCCTGGATCACGTCATGGCGGAGCTGGTACTCTGCCAGCAAATCCGTCCGTTCCGGCGGGCAGGTATCAAGCTGTTCCTTTGCCGTTTTCAGTTCCTTTAAAATAACCCTGTCCACTAATGTTTCCGGGATATTGTCCCGGCAGCCTTCGTCAATAGCCGCTTTCTTTACAGCGGAAACCAATGCGGAAATGGCGTCCTTCCTGCCCTTATCCTTTGCCTTCATTGCTGCAACCATGTCGCTCTGTAATGTCTTTATTTCCATAACGGTATCCATTCCTTTCATTCAGGCACAAACTGTAGGAAAAGCCGTGCCTTCCCATTGCTGTTTTCTTTAAAGCTCCCATGCCCTTCTTCTGGCAGCGCCATTACAGCACCCGCCGTACTGTAATAATCGGGCGGTATGTAGCATTGTCATAGGCCACAATGCCATAAGCGGTCCCCTTTGCATGGACAATCTGCCCATTCCCCATATAAATAGCCACGTGGCCGGCATAGCAAATCAAATCCCCTGCCTGCGCATTGGCGTAGCTTACTTCCTTCCCGACGGAACGCTGTGAGTAGGAATAGCTTGGGATGTTGATTCCAAAATGGGCATATACATAGCTGGTAAAGCCGCTGCAGTCAGCCCCGGTATTGGGGTCTTTCCCACCCCAGACATAAGGGTTGCCTACAAAATTCATAGCATAATTCACAACGGAACTGCCGCTTACCCCTGTGCTGTAGCCCGGATTTTTGTCCCCGCCGCCACCAGTACTGTCTGCATTGGAAGAACTTCCGCTGTTGCTGCCTATGCCAGAAGAACTTCCGCTGTTGCTGCCTATGCCAGAAGAACTTCCGCTATTGCTGCCTGTGCCAGAACTGTTCCCGGAATTATTGCTTGCCCGCATTGCTGCTTCGGCAGCCGCTGCCGCACGCTCCCGTTCCTGCCGTTCCCGTTCTTCCCGCTCCCGGCGTTCCCGTTCAATCCGTTCATTTTCCTGGGCAATAATCGTATTCTGGGCATTGATGGTATCCTGATATTTTGCAGCCAGCGCCCTGGCTTCTTCCAGCTTATTCTGGAAGTTGCCCACCTCATTCTTTTTCTGGGCGATTGTAGTTTCAAAATTTTCCCGGGCAACCTGATATTCCTGCTGCTTGGCTTCCAAAGCCAGGATATATTCTTCCTGCTGCTGTTCCAATGCCGCCACCTGGTTTTTCGTATCCTGATACTCTGTCAGCAAATTCCTGTCATATTCATAAACCTCATTGACATATTCCACCCGGTTTAGCAAATCGGCAATGCTGCCAGATTCCAGCAGGCTTGTCAGCATTGCGGAGTCGCCTTTTTCATACATGAAGCGGATACGCAGCTTCATGGCCTCATACTGGTTCTTCTCATCTTCCTTGGCCTGTTCCAAATCTGCCTTTGTCTGTTCCAGCTCGTCCTGCTTGATTGACAGTTCTTCTTCCAGCGTGGACAGTTCTATCATAACGTTCACCAGTTCCGCATCCAGTTCATTGATTTCGCCCCGGAGCTGTTCCTGCTGTTCCTGTATATTATTAATTTCACCTTGCTTTGACTTTAAGCTCTGTTCCGCTTCCTTCTTTTTCTGCTCTGCTTCCGATTTCTTGTCCGCCATGGCTACGGTAAACTGGGAAAAGCCCATGGCAACGACGAGCAATGCCGCTACTAATTTTTTTGACTTCATGTATATTTCCTCCCTGGATGGATTTTCTATGTCCAATTCTTCTATGTCCAATATCTTCTATGCCCAATGCATGGTTTGCTTTTGCCTGTTAAGCCTTGTACACAGTGATTATAACATTATCTTGGCTGGATGGCAACTAGGGAATGGGGGGATTTTTTGGGGAAAAATTGGGGGATAGGGAGAAAAGGAGGGAACTTTTGGGGACTGGCAGGGGCGAAGCATAAGGGAGGGGCGGGCTGCCCGGAATTGCTGCCGCCCCTCATCCCCTTTACCCAACGGTCTTAATGATTAAGATTTTATCTCCTCCTTTAATCTGTTCCGATGGAAGCTGGTTTGTTTTCACAATCTCAGAAATCGTCGTATAATTTTCCTTCGCTATATTCCAAAGCTTATCGCCCTCTTTGGCTATATAGCCGATAATGCCCGGGCTCTCCTGCAGTTCTTCCATATTAAATGGTTCCTGCTCCACTTCGGTAATCTTCTGCACGTTCTGCTGCTCAAATACAATGCAGTTTAAGTTCAGCACAGCTTTTACCTCCACCTGGCTGCTGTCTGCCATAACGGTGGTTAGCTGGTCGATGCCGGCCTGCAGATGGTAGCGGCAGGAAGCATTGATACCGGGCACTTCAATCAGGTAGTGGAAAGGCAGCACATCCTTCACAGAAGCTACCGGCATACGGTCATCTGCTGTCACATAAAGGATGTTTACCTGCAAAATGCCTTCCGCCTGTATCCCGCCTTCCACAATTTCCGTCTGCTCTACCACCACATTCCCTTCGCTGGCACAGATTTGCAGAATGGGTTCCTGGTTCTGGTCTAAGGCCATTTTTTCTACCACCTTGCATTTGGAAGCGTTGTGCAGGAGGAGCTTTTCAAACACTGCCTCCTGGTACACTGGGGTCAATTTTTCATTGACGGCATACAAGTCCGCCACGATACGGTCCTCCTCCTCGGTAAATGCCTGTATTTCCAAATCCAGCACCAGTTCCAGGTGCAGCATCCGCTCCTCCCCATCGTAGTCGGGCTTTGCCTCTAATTCTACTCCTGCAATATCATAGGAAACGTCGCAGACCATGTCGTCGTTGCAGCCACTGCAGTCCACCGCCCCGGAAAATGGCAGGGCGGTTTCCATCCACTGCAGATGTTCGTCTTCCTCCTCCCCTTCATACAGCACAAATGCAAGGGCTTCCCCCTTGATGCCAAGCTGGCCGTCCATCATGCGCATTTCCACGCCCCGAAGCTGCACGCTTTTCCAAAGAATTTGGCGGATATTGGGCTTGTTAGAGGGCAGGAGGATTTCTTCCTTAAACCGCCATGTATCCTTTTTTGCCAAAAAAAGCTGCATAGCCGCCAAATTTTCTTCCAGCACCTGTATGCCGCCTTCCCGCTCCGCCCCTGTGAGGATGTCTTCATCGTAAATCTCATCAATCCCTGCTTTCAGCACTACCAGCGCCTTCACGCTGAGCTTTCTGGAATTGATAATCCCAATGGACAAATCCTCCATTTCCCACTTCACTTTCGCCGTGTCGTACTCGTTGGCGCCATCAATGGCAAGGCTTTCCTGAAAGGGGAGTTCCCCGTTCATGCTGCTGATTTTCCCCTCCTCCTGGTCGCTTCGGTACAACAGGGAAAATTTCAGCACCCCTTTCAGCCACACATGGTCCTGGGTAATGGTGGCTTCGTCCACCCGGATTTCCCCTTTGTCCAAAATAATGCGGATTAAGTCCGGCTTGGTATCGGGCACATTAAAATCATCATCCAATGTAATCTGGGTCACAGCTTTTCCCTTTTCCCGGTTCATATGTATATATTTTTTCGATAATTCCAAAATAAAAACACTCCAATCCTGAATATTTGTACATTTTATTCCGAATGGGAGCGTTTTATTCATTTTCCTTTGTTTAACACAATTTCATCCTGATATCCCTTGTCAGCACATCTGTGTAGCTGAAGGAAAGTAACTGCGGTGGATTCTTCTCATTGTCATCATCTACCAAAATGGTAAAAACCGATGGGTATGCCCCTTTGATAACTCCTTCCTGAATGTCAACCCTGTTGCGGCCCCTGTCCAACTGGATCATGACTTTGTTGCCTAACTGCCCTGATACAGATGCACGGACTTTGTTAATATCTGCCTGCTGTACTGCCATTCTTTCCACCTCTATTCTGTTTATTGCCGCAGACACCTGCCGGCTTTCCGGCAGATGCTGCAAAACCCCAGCAGGACACGCCTTGCGGCAAGCCTGCTGAATTGTCTGTTCCCCCTACATCCACACCTTGGTTCCAGTTCTGCTGTAGGAAGCATTTTTTATAACATACTTTAGTATACCACCATGTTAAAAAATTGTCAAAACAATCTGGATGGCAAATTTTGACAGCTGGAAAATGGGGCTGTTGCACTAACGTAAATTACAATGCAAGACCTTTTGAACAAGTAACTATAAAAGTGCTGGTGAAGCTCACACTGCAAACTGGCTGTTATAAAGCTCTGAATAAAACCCTTTGTTCTCCAGCAGTTCCCCGTGGCTGCCCTGCTCCAAAATATGCCCATCCTTCATCACAAGGATAATGTCCGCTTCCTGGATGGTTGACAGGCGGTGGGCTACAATAAAGCTGGTCCGCCCCTTCATCATTTTTGCAAAAGCATTCTGTATTTTCATCTCCGTCCTTGTATCAATGGAGGAGGTTGCTTCATCCAAAATCAGCATAGGCGGCAGGCAGAGCATAACCCTTGCAATGCACAGAAGCTGTTTCTGCCCTGCGGAAAGGCTGCCCCCTTCCTCCCCTATCACCGTGTCATACCCTTTCGGCAGCCGCTTGATAAAGCTGTGGGCATGGGCGGATTTTGACGCTTCTATCAGTTCTTCTTCCGTGGCGTCTGGTTTGCCCATAACCAAATTTTCCCGGATGGTCCCTGCTTTCAGCCAGGTTTCCTGTAATACCATCCCATAACTTTCCCTAAGGCTCCTTCTGGTGGCTTTACGGATATCCATGCCTTCCACATGGATGCTGCCCCGGTCCACATCGTAAAACCGCATCAGCAGGTTAATGATGGTTGTTTTCCCACACCCGGTAGGGCCTACAATGGCTACCCGCTGGCCGGGCTTCACCTGCAGGTTAAAATCCTCAATCAGCTTCTGTTCCGGCGCATAGGAAAAAGAAACATGGGAAAGGCCTACATTTCCCTTTACATTTGCCAGTACTTCCGCATCTTCCGGTTCCGGCACCTGAGGTTCTTCTTCAATAAGGCGGAAAATCCGCTCCGCACAGGCCAATGCATTCTGGAGCTCCGTCACCACCCCGGAAATCTCATTAAAAGGCTTCGTATACTGGTTCGCATAGCTTAAAAAACAAGAAAGCTGCCCCACCGTCAGAACCCCGCCCATGGCGGAAAAGGCTCCTGCAAGGCCAACCCCCGTATACACAAGGCTGTTAACAAAGCGGGTACAGGGATTCGTCAGGGAAGAAAAAAAGGTTGCCTGCAAAGACGCTTTTTCCAGCCTTCCGTTGATTTCATCAAAGGTATCCAGCACATCCCCCTCTTTGGAAAATGCCTGCACCACTTTCTGGTTTTCAATCATTTCATTAATTAATGCGGTCTGCTCCCCCCGGGTAGTAGACTGGAGCATAAACATGGAAAATGTCCGTTTTGCAATAAAGCTTGCCACAAACAGGGAAACCGGCGTTATCAGCACCACCACCAGGGTAATCTTAATGTTGATGCTAAGCATGAACAGCAAGGTCCCTAAAATCGTCACCACTCCTGTAAATAATTGGGAAAAGCCCATAAGGAGCCCGTCTGCGAACTGGTCCACGTCTGCAACCACCCGGCTCACCAGTTCCCCATGGGAGTGGCCGTCAATAAATTTAAGCGGGAGTATCTCTATTTTGGCAAACGCCTCCCTGCGGATATCCTGAATCACTTCATAAGTAATTTTATTGTTGCACACATTCATCAGCCATTGTGCCAGCGCCGTCAGCCCAATAATGACCCCGATTTTCCCAAGGAGCCGGAAAATCACAAGGAAATCTACCTGCCCCGGGCCCACAATATGGTCCACTACCTGACCCGTCACTACCGGGACATAGAGGGTAGACACTACCGTTGCCACTGCAAATGCCAAGGACAATGCCAGAAAAATTTTGTAGTTTTCAATATACTGCAAGACCTTTTTCAGGGTCTTTGCCTGCTGCTTATTATTTTTTTGCCCCTTCATAAACGCTACCATTCCTTTCACTTTAGGCCTGCCATTCCAGTTGTGCCCATTGGCCTTGTCACGCTTTTTTATATTGGGATTCATAGATTTCCCGGTAGACCCCGCAGGTTTCCAGCAAACCGCTGTGGGTGCCAATCCCTGCGATTTCCCCATCCTCCAGCACAATAATTTTGTCAGCGTGCTGGATGGAGGAAGTCCGCTGGGACACAATAAATACCGCCCGGTTCCCGTCCATCCCCTGGATGGCTTTGCGCAGCCTTGCGTCGGTGGCGTAGTCAAGGGCGGAAGCGCTGTCGTCTAAAATCAAAATTTGGGGCCTTCGCACTAAGGCGCGGGCAATTGTCAGCCGCTGCCGCTGCCCGCCGGAAAAATTTTTTCCGCCCTGCTCCACAAAGGCGTCCAGTTTCCCTTCTTTCCCGTCCACCACTTCTTTTGCCTGTGCAATTTCCAGCGCGCCATACAGTTCTTCCTCCGTGGCTCCTTCCTTGCCCCAGCAGAGGTTTTCCCGGATGGTGCCTTGGAACAGGACAGCTTTCTGCATGACAATCCCTACTTTCTGCCGCAGCTCCTCTAAAGGATAATCCTTGACATTCCGGCCGTCTATCCGCACTTCCCCGCTGGTAGCGTCATAAAACCTTGGGATTAAGTGCACCAGCGACGTTTTGCCGGAACCGGTGCCGCCGATAATGCCCACTGTTTCCCCCGGCATAACGGAAAAATCAATATCGGAAAGGCTCTCCCCGCCTGCCCCCTGGTAAGTTAAGCCCACATGGGAAAATTGGACAACAGGAGATTCCCCGCCATAATTTTTCTCTGGATTGGATATATTGGCTGCCCTGTTATCTTTCGGCATACTGCTTTTCATTTCCAAAATGGACTGCACCCGGTTCCCGCAGGCAACTGCCTTGGTGATTGTCACAATCAGGTTGGCAAGCTTAATCAGCTCCACCAGGATCTGGGACATATAATTCACAAGGGCTACCACTTCCCCTTGTGTCAGCGCCCCGGTGTCTACCTGGACTGCCCCGGTATACAGCAGGAATACCGTCGCCCCGTTGATAATGACATACGTCACCGGGTTCATGACCGCGCTAATCCTGCCCACACGGTTCTGCATAAATGTCAGGCTTTCCAGGCTCTCCTCAAACCTGCTTTTTTCTTCCTCCTCCTTATGGAACGCACGGATTACCCTTGCCCCGGCAAGGTTTTCCCTTGTAATGCCAAGCACCCTGTCCAGGCGTTCCTGCACCTTGCGGTACATAGGGATGCTGACTGCCATCACGCCGAATACCACAAGGGACAGCAACGGGATCGTCACCACAAAAATCATTGCAGATTTAAAATCAATGGTAAACGCCATCACCATCGCCCCAAACACAATAAAGGGGGAGCGCAGGAACAGGCGCAGCACCATGTTAACCCCGGACTGGGCCTGGTTGATGTCGCTTGTCAGCCGGGTAATCAGCGTTGCCGTCCCGGCCTTGTCGATTTCCGAAAAGGAAAATGTCTGGATATGGGCAAACAGCTCATGCCGCACCCGGCTCCCGAACCCTACTGCCGCCTTTGCCGCAAAATACTGGGCTGTCACGGAGCACAAAAGCCCAATCAGCCCCAAAGCTACCATGACAAGGCACATCCGCAGGATGTAGCCGCTGTCCCTTTTTGCAATCCCCACGTCGATAATGGCTGTTACTACCAGCGGCACAATCAGCTCAAAAGAAGCTTCCAGCATTTTAAATAAGGGGGCGAGTATGCTTTCTTTTTTAAAGTCTTTTAAATACACCAGTAATTTTTTCATAGCCTTCCCTCCCTAGGGTCCGCCTGAACGTAATTGCTGCCGCCTATCCTGCTGCTGGGTTTGGAAACGGCTTTTCTTTTCAGGCCTGCCCTATTTCATAATTCTTCCACCTATTCTACCACAATCTTTTTCTGCTTGCAATTCAGGCTTTCTATGTAAACTGTGTATTTGTTGTAAGAACTATACATGGAAATCTGGGAATCAAGGGGCTGTCGCACTAATATGGTTACTTGTTCAAAAGGTCTTGCCGCTTATGCGGCAAAGACAGAATGCACAAAATTACTCTGGGGAAGCTAGCTTCCCCAGATATTTTTTGTGCATTTTGTTTGCATTGCTTTGCAATATAAACCTTTTGAACAAATTTATGTATTGTAATTTACGTTAGTGCGACAGCCCCGACCTGGCTTGTCCTTTCCGCCCCAAGGGGCGGGGTATTTGCACCCGCAAGGCACCCTAATTGTGGTAGTTAATCCGCTCCACTAAGGATTCCTTCCGCAAGTTCCTGCTGAGGAAATAAGACAGCAGCCCCTGCAGCGCCACAACCGTCCCTGCCATCAGGGCAATTTCAAGCATCGGCACATGGTACTGGTTCATCCCGTAAATCCCACTTTTCTTGGCATACTGGAACAAAGCATAGCCCAAGGGGCACCCAACTGCCAGGGATACGGCCACTGACCCGGCGGAAAAAAGGATGCCTTCCAGTTGGAGCATCTGGTTTAACTGCCGGTTTGACATCCCAACTGCCTGCAGGACGCCAAGCTCCCGTTTTCTGGTGACAATGCCTGTGATAATGGTATTTGCCATATTCAAAAACCCAATCAGGCCCACAATCCCAATAAATGCATAGGTTCCCACCCGCATTACCCTTGTCTGGAATTTTGCCTGTGAAAGCGCATTGCCATAGGTTGCCACCTGAACATGGGGCATATCGGCAGCCAATTCCCGGATCTGCGCTTCTACCTGCTGCTTTGCCTGTTCTTCACAGCCGACCCAGAGGGCTGTTTCAAATTCCCCCTCCGCATCCATCTTTTCCCAGGTGTCCTCCGTAATGGCCCACATAGACGGGGCATGGCCGAAAGCCCCCACAAGCTCTGCGGTAAAAGGCAGCGCTTCCCCACTGGGGGTTTTCACTTCCATTTTGATATCCTCACCCAATGCATACCCATACTGATCCAGAAAATGGGAATAGCCAAACAAAATCCCGTCCTCCTCCGCCACCTGATCATAATCCACCGTCCCAAGGACACCTGAAATGCCATAAAGCTCAAATTCTTCCCGGTCCAGCACACATACCGATACCATGGAGCCCCCTTCCTCCAATGGAACTCCTTCTTCATCCAGCCTGTTTCCCCCTTTTATTGCTGGGAATACAACCCGTTTCCAGACCTTGGTGACGCCCGGGATGCTTTCTAATTTTTCCTGGGTTTCCTTCCCCAGGGGGTTTTTCTTCTGGATTTCATCTAAATTATTCTCCGGGTATGCCTTGTCTGCCAGGGAATAGTCCAAGTCCAAAAGGAACTGCCCATATTCCACCTGCGCCCGTGCTTCAAATGCAACGTCAATATTCCCGGTAATATTGGAAAGAATCACAAACAGGACACAGGAAAGCCCCATGGTAAAAATGGTTGCAAGGGTGCGTTTCCAGTTCGCCTGTAATCTTGCGCATGTCATCCCAAATACAGTGAGGTTCTTCTTTCCCTTGCGGACAGCCCTGCCGGCTTTGGTATTTTCCTGATAACGGACGGCTTCCACCGGAGATATGGATGCCACAAGGTGCATGGGTTTTTTCAGCGCCAGCCATACGGTAAACCATGCAATCAGGGCAACAAGGAGCAGCACTGGCACAGATATTACATTGACACGTACAAAATTTACATCCCGGAAGGCTTTTACGCCCCCAGACATTAGCTGCCCAAACAGCACTACGGCTGCCACAGACCCAACGGCAAGGCCAGCGGGGATGCCGATGGCAGCCATAGCCATCCCTTCCCGGAATATCAGCTTTTTTAACTGCTTTTTCGTTGCACCTAACGCTTTTATTTTCCCATATTCCTGAATTTTCTGCACAATCCCTACTTGGAAAATATTGTAGACCACCACAACAGAAACTAAAATGACAATCAGGGAAATCCCCATACAGGCCGCCACTGTTTCCGTCCCCGGGTCATAAGCCCACATCAGGTAGGAATAATTCTCCAAAACATTACGCTCCTCTATCCCGCAGAGGGCGCCCAGTTCTTTCAGAACTTCTTTCCCAATGTCCCCATTGATTTCCACAGATTCATTCAGGCGGAAATTCACGGTATAGCTGCGCTGCCCTTCCGGGAACAGGCTTACATAAAACTCCTCCGACACATAGCCCTGAAAGGATTTCTGGAAACCGCTGGCTTCACTGCTCTTTATCAGCCCGCAGACGGTAAATTCCTGTTCCATAAATTTACTTGCCAAATCCCTGCGGATAGATAAGGTAACAGAATCCCCAAGATTTGGTTCTGAAAGCCCCGCGCTTTCCAGAAATTCCTTAGAAGCAGCCAGTTCATGCCCTGCCCTGGGCAGCCTGCCTTCCGCCAGGGAGTCTGGAACGTTCATATTTTCTGCCGCCTGCTGGTCCATCCAAAGAAGCCCCAGCTTTCCCCCTTCCCCTTCTGCTTCTGCTGCCATGGCCATCCTGCCCACGGCAATGAATTCACTGCGTTTTGTTATGGTTTCGTATTGTCCCTCTGTGACGGAATGGAACTGCCCACAGAAATTCCCGAAGATTTTCCCTGCGTTCGTGTGGTTGTGGGATACCAGCCCATAGCCAAACTCTGCAATCACCGTCAGCAGGGACGTGCTTAAGAAGATAGACAGGGCAATCAAAATGCTTCTGGTGCGGTTCTGCCTGATATTGCTGGCTGCCAGCTTTGTAATGGTTTTCATCCCTGTTCCACCACCCTTCCATCCTCAATAGACAAAATCCTGTCTGCAATCTGGGCAATGTCCTCGTCATGGGTAATCATCACAACAGTCTGCCCATATTTCTGGGAAGAAGCTTTCAGAAGCGTCACCACCTCATCGCTGGTCTTGGAATCCAAGTTCCCAGTCGGCTCGTCTGCAAGGATAATGGCCGGCCGGGAGGCCAATGCCCTTGCAATGGCAACCCGCTGCTGCTGGCCGCCGGAAAGGGTATTGGGCAGGTTATGGATTTTATGTTCCATCCCAAGGGTTTTTATAATGTCTTCTGCAAAGCCCACATCGGCTTCCCTGCCGTCCAGCCCAATGGGAAGCACAATGTTTTCCCAGACATTGACGCTGGACACTAGGTTAAATGCCTGGAACACAAACCCGATATTCCTTCTGCGGAACACTGCCAGTTCTTCTTCCTTCATGGAGAAAATATCCTTATCCTTCACCCATACCTTGCCGCTGGTAGGGTAATCCAAGCCCCCCAATAAGTGCAGCAGCGTGCTTTTGCCGGAACCTGATTTCCCCACTATGGCAGTAAATTCCCCCTGCTTGATGGCAATGTCGGCGCTCCGGACAGCGCGGACTTCGTTTTCCCCTTTCCCGTAATATTTGCATAAATTTTCTGTCTTTAAAATTGTTTCCATATATGCCCTCCATCTGCTTTGCTGTTTTGCAGTTTCTAATTTTTATCATACTACGTGATTCTTTCAGTTTGCTTTCAAAACAGCGAAAGAAGCCTTACAGTTTTGTAAGGCTTCTGTAGCATTGCGATAGAAGCTTTTTTATCTTATAGGAAAGATGCTTTCACGCTTTAGTGTAACAAGGTCTTTCCTATAAAATTAAGAAAGGGGAAGCTGCACCACAAAGGTGCTCCCCCGCCTGTTCCCATGGCAGCGGGAATTGACGGTAACGGTCCCGCCATGGTTCCCAATAATTTCCCGTGTCAGGTAAAGCCCTACCCCAGAGCCTTCCGCCTGCCCTACCTCTGTTCCCGCGCCCCGGTAGAACCGCTTGAAAATTTTATGGTATTCCTCCTTGGGGATCCCAATGCCCTGGTCGCTGATTTCAATCCGCAGGAAATGGATGTATGCCGCCATCCGTATGGAAATCACGGTCTGGCTCCCGCTGTATTTGATCGCGTTTTCCAAAAGGTTGATAAAGGCTTCGCAGACCCATTTTACATCATGGGGGATAAGGAAGCCGGGCGGCTCCTCCCCTTCCTCAAGCTCTATGGAAATCTGCTTTTCTTCTGCCTTCAAGTACACCCGGTTGATGGCGGATATAAGGGTTTCCAGTATATCCGCAGGCTCTTTCTTAATCTGTATCATGCCGGTTTCCATCCGGGAAATATTTACCAGGGCTCCGGCCATTGCGTCTAAGCCTTCCAACTGCCTTCTGCACTGCTCCCGGAATTCCTCCTGCTCCTTGGGGCTTAAATCTTCCTGCGCCAAAATTTCAAAACAGGCTTTCAGGCCTGCCACCGGGGTTTTTAGCTGATGGGAAATGTCTGTCACCAAAGACTTTGTGCCTTCTTTTTCTGCTTCCAGCCTTCGCTGGCCTACAGCCATCCTTTCCCCCAGCAGCTCCAACTGGCTCCAGACCTGCCCCATCTCTCCGCCGCCGGGGCAGCTCCTGCCGCCCTTCAGCGTATAATCATTGTTCTGGAACTGTTCCAGTATGCTTCCCAGTTCCTGCAGCTCTTGCCGCCTTTTTCTGGCTGACATCCTGTACAAGCACAACAATGCCAAAACATATAAAGCAAATGCCAAAAGGGACAGAAGTGATATTTGTAAGATATCACGCCGAAGGCCCAAGCTATACCAGTTAGCCTTGGGCTTTAAGTAGCCGTAGGATTCCAGCAGCTTTTCCCCACGTTCCCCGGCAGGGCCTTCCGCGCCTTTCAGCAAGGCTATGGCTGCGGCAAGGCTGTCTTCGCCTTGCCCCTCTGCCATTACGGATAAAATTTGGATTTTCTCTTTGTAATTGCGCACTTGCATATGGATGGACACGGAGCCTGCCAGTATTATGGCGATGAAGCCTGCTGTTATCAGGCAGATAAGGGTTCTGTATTTTTTCATGCTTGCCCCCCTAAACCGGGATTTCCCAACATTCAGGAATCTCACCATCACATGCCCCGGCACTCCTTATCCCACAAATACCCCATCCCCCTGACATTTTTAATGTATTCTGGCTGGGAACTGTCCGGTTCAATTTTCTCCCGGAGCCGCCGGATATTCACCGCAATGGTATTTTCGTCCACAAAATCCCCCTCTGCATCAAAAAGCTGCGCTAATAGCTGTTTTTTCGATAAAATCTGCTTTGGGTGCTGCATAAAAACCTGCAGCATTTTCCATTCATTTTTCGTCAGGGAAATCTCCTTTCCTGAAACAAGCGCCCGCATTTCTTTTACATAAAAGCAAATGTTCCCAGATTCCAGCCGTTCCCCAGCGGAATTTTTCTGTTTCCTGAAATAAGCGGAAACCTTCAGCATCAGCACCGACAGGCTAAAGGGCTTCGTGATATAATCGTCCCCGCCTGCTTCATAGCCCATCACCTGGTCAATTTCCTGATCCAGGGCAGTGAGGAAAATAATGTGCAGGCTGCTTCCCTCCCGGATTCTGCGGACAAAATCCAGCCCGCTCCCATCCGGCAGGGCCACATCGCAAATCATAAGCTGGAACTCCTCTCTGCAAAAAGCTGCTTCCGCTTCCGCCACGGTGCGGCAGGGGACTACGGAATAGCCTTCTTTCTGCAGCTTGAAGGAAATCCCTTTGTTAATGCTTTCATCATCTTCCAGCAACAGTATTTGTTCCAAAATCCAGTACCTTCTTTTCTATTTATTTGGATTAGGGTGCCAAAAGCACCTTTGGTGCTACGCTCATACCATATATTGTTATTGCAAATCCATTTGCACATCAATATATGGGATAGAGCGGGTGCGCCGCACCCTTTTGGCACCCTAATCTTATTTGGGTAAACCAGGCTTCAAACACGCCCTGCGCGTTCCAGCCGTTTGGTTAAAATAGCCGCCACTACGCCAACTGCAATCCCGGCTATGGTACCTGACAGGAGCAGCACCGGCAGGTAATAGAGAAGCTTTGCATTTTCCACTACCAGCATAGCCACCAGAATCTGCCCGATATTATGGGAAACCCCTCCAAGGACGCTGACGCCTGTAACGGAAAAAAGCTTCCATTTTTTCATGGCCGCCATCACAAGCAGGCTTAACATTCCCCCAGCCAGGCTATATACCATGTTGGCAGGGTTCCCAAAAGTAAAACCCGCCAGAAAAATACGGATGGCAGAAAGCACAAAGGCTTCTTTGGCCCCTATGGTATAAAGGGCAACTATTACTACTAAATTTGCCAGCCCAAGCTTTACTCCCGGTATTCCAATAGTAATTGGGATCAGGGATTCAATATACGAAAATACAAATGCAAGGGCTGTCAGCATCCCCATATACGCCGCTTTTTTCGCCATAGTCCCTCCTATTGGCAGGGGCGCTCCCCCTCCCGCAGTATTACAGCAAATTTCCCATTCCAAAACCCATGCCTGCTGTTGCATTAATTGGTGCTCCCGTCAATCTCCGGCTCCCCGCCGTTTTCAATTTCCACCACAACCTTATTCGGCAGGCAGACCAGGCTTTCCCCCTGGCGGCTCACCGGACGCTGGTCCACGCATATTTTATCCGGGCAGGAGGCTTTTGTGATATCTGCCTGCCCGTCCTTAATTTCCAATAAATTATAGCCCCCGTCCCCTGCAGGTATCTTGACGGCGCGCCCCTCTCCCAGAGGGTAACGCCCCTGTTCCTTCCCATTTATATATACCACCGCTTCCGCCCCCTTGGCAGTCCCAGCGGAATACAGGGCAATCCCTGCAAGGGCAGCCAAGGCGGCTGCCAACAGGGCTGCTATTAAAATGATGTCATTTTTCTTCATGAAACTTAAACCCGCTGGAGCAGCGGATTCCTCCGTCTTCCAATATCCACAGCGCTTCTACCTCTGGCCATGCTTCTACCAAGGCAAGCCCTTCTTCCAGTTCCATATTAAACAAAGCGGTGGACAAGGCGTCTGCCATGCCGGAATCCTCTGCCAGCACCGACACAGAAGGGAAATACCCCGAGGGCATCCCGGTATCCGGATGGATGATATGGCAGTAGCGTTTTCCTCCCACTGTGTAATACCGCTGGTAATCCCCGCTGGTTACAATGGATTTGCCAGAAAGCCCTACCGTCCCTACATAGGGCTTCTGGCTTTCCAACTGTGGGTTTTCTATCCCAACCTGCCATGGGGTACCGTCCAGCTTCCCGCCTACCGCGCATACGTTTCCTCCCACGCTCAGCAGCAGATGGCCCATGCCCTGTTCTTTGGCATAAGAGGAAAGCTGCTGCACGGCATAGCCTTTCCCAATGCTCCCTACATCTAAAGACATGTCTTTATCCTCCAGAAATACCGTGGAAGCTTCTTCATCAATTACTATTTTCGAAATATCCGTATGTTCCATGCGTTCCTGGATCAGCGTATCAGGGGGAAGCTTGGCGCGTCCGGGATCTGCCATGCCTTCTTCCCGGTATTCGTGCCACAAAGACAGTACGCTGCCATAGGCAATGTTGACTTTCCCCTCTGTTTTATGGTACATATCGATCCCCATCTTAAGCATATTTATGATATCCTGGCTTACTTTTACAGGTTCTTCCCCGGCTGCATCATTGATGGCCTTGATATTGCTGGTTCCCTCATAGGTATGGTAAATGTCGAAAAGTTCATGGTACTCCCGGAGCTTTTGCTCCAGCTTCCCAGCCTGTTCCTCAAATATTTCCTGCGTCCTGGCATACCCGGTGACTACCGTCACCGTATCGAAGCTGCCAAAAAACGTCGCTTCATACCGTTCCTGCCGGTTCCCCATCTTCAGGTACAGCGCTGCCAGAAGCCCAACTGCCAAAACTGCCGCCAGCACATATGCCGCGGCAGTAAAACGCCGGTTCCAGCCAGCCCCACGCTGATGTGGAACTGGCTTTCCCCTCCTGTTATTCTTCTTTCTCTGCATTATCCCCAGTAACATCCCCTTCATCCTCGGCAGCTTCCGCCTGCTTGATGGTGAATAAGTCGTCAAATTTTACTTTTGCCCATTCTTTCTCGTTCAGTTCAAATTTCACGCCTTCTTTGTACTTGTCACACATTTCTTTATAGTGGTCGTTCTTGCGCTCTGTAACAATCTCGTCTTTCCGCTTCTCCGTTTCTTCTTTATCGAAGGTGCTGTCCATACGCGCAACATAGAAAGCGTCTTCCCCTGTAATTACGCCGGTAAGCTCCCCTTCTTTTAACTGGTCTGCCGCCTCGGTCAGGGCCTTGTCCAGTGTTTCCTCCTCTGCACCGTAAGACGCTTCGGAAACAGTATAGCCTGCGTTTTCTGCCGCTGCTTTAAAATCCTCTGCGGCGGATGCTGCAAATGTTTCCACTTCTTTTTTCAGGTTTTCCTTTTCTTCCTCGGTATAGTCCTTGGAATTCCCTTCCTCGTCGGTAGTGGATTTATTGTCCACTTTAACGTAGCTGATTGTCTTTTGGGCTGCTTCTTCATCGGAAACCTTGGTATCTACCTCTGCATCCATGGCCTTGCGCATCTTTCTCTGGATTGTATTGAGCCGGAGCATCTGCCCCACATACTCCTCGGTGGCGCCCATCTGCTGGATAGCCGCTTCGCTGTTGCTTTCCATAAATTTCTTGGCTGCTTCATCTATTTTAGCCTGCTCGTCCTCGGTAACCTCGACCTTATAGTCCTCCATATGGTCCTCTAACAGGTACAGGGTTTCGATATTTTCCGCCACTGTTTTCTTAACGGAAGTTTCCGTATCCGTCCCTTCCCCAAACAAATCTTGGGACCAGAACCCTGTCCCAAACATGCCGGAAAACTGCCCATCATAAATGGCCTGCTGGTATCTTGCCATAAAATTCATAAACCCAAGGGAAATCTCCTCCCCGTCTAAGGTTGCCCCTGTTTTCTTCCCATCTATCCCGCCGCAGCCAGTTAAAACAGAGATTCCCATAACTGCTGCCAAAAGCAAGGGGATAATTTTCTTTCCTTTCATAATTACAGTATCCTCCTGTGTATCAGGGCAGCGCCATCGGTCCCCTTGCTGCCGGGGAAGCCATGCACAGCCTGATTATTTTGAAACTGCCAAACCACTGGCTGTATCTGGGACAGAAAGGGATTGCTGTTTTCCAAATACGTGCCAAGAGCTTCAGCGCACTGGTGATATTATAAGTCTTTTTTCCGTCTGTAGCAACTATTTCTCCAGATTTCATTACTTTTTCACAAATTTTTCTTCTTTTTCTACCAGCAGCTCCCATGTATCCGACAGGACCCCCCTTACCAGCTCCAGCGTATTCCCGCTTTTCTGCCTTGTGTTATGCCCCTTGGCGTATTCAAAATAAGGGGCTTTGGCATCCCGCACAAATTTCAGCGCGCCCTGGTAACGCTCTGTAATGTCCCCGATCTTTGCCGGGTTAATGTTTGCCTGAAAGTAAAATATAAATTTAATTTTCTCTGTATACTCCTTAATTTCCGTGTAAAAGCATGTTTTTGCTTTTGCTTTTAACAATGCGATAGCCAACAGGTTTTCTACGGCTTTGGGCGGTTCCCCAAATCGGTCGATAAGCTCCTCCAGCATTTCTTCCCGTTCTTCCTGTGTCTCAATTACGGCAATCCGCTTATAAATGTCCAGCTTCTGGAACTCGTTAGGGATATAGGCGGGAGGGATATAAGCGTCCACGTTCAGTTCAATGGTAGTGTCAAACTGCTCTGTTGGCCCTTCGCCTTTCAAGGCTTTTACCGCTTCGTTGAGCATCTTGCAGTACAGGTCGTACCCTACCGCCTCCATATGGCCGTGCTGCTGGGCGCCCAGCAGGTTTCCGGCGCCCCGGATTTCCAGGTCCCGCATGGCAATCTTAAAGCCGCTGCCCAGCTCTGTAAATTCCTTAATGGCGGAAAGGCGTTTTTCTGCCACTTCCTTGAGCATTTTATTCTGGCGGTACATCAGGAATGCGTATGCAGTCCGGTTGGAACGGCCTACCCGCCCCCGGAGCTGGTAGAGCTGGGACAGGCCCATATTATCCGCATCATGGATAATCATGGTGTTGACATTGGAAATGTCCAGCCCCGTTTCAATAATAGTGGTAGATACCAACACGTCAATTTCCCCGTTGATAAACTGGTACATAATATTTTCCAGTTCCCGCTCCCGCATCTGGCCATGGGCAAAGGCCACATTGGCTTCCGGCACAAGCCCTGCAATCTTGGAGGCCACCTCCACAATCTGGTTCACCCGGTTAAACACATAGTAGACCTGCCCCTCCCGTGCCAGTTCCCGGTGGATGGCTTCCCGGACAATCTCCTCATTATATTCCATCACGTAAGTCTGGATGGGCATACGGTCCATAGGCGGCTCCTCTAATACGCTCATGTCCCGGATGCCAATAAGGCTCATATGCAGCGTCCTTGGGATTGGGGTGGCAGTCAATGTCAGCACGTCCACATTTTTCTTCATCTGCTTGATTTTTTCCTTATGGGTAACGCCAAACCGCTGCTCCTCGTCTATAATCAGAAGCCCAAGGTCCTTAAACTCCACGTCCTTGGAAAGCACCCGGTGGGTGCCAATCACAATGTCCACCATGCCCCGCTTTAAATCCTGCACCGTCTTTTTCACCTGCCCGGGCGTGCAGAACCGGCACATTAAGTCCACCCGCACGGGGAAATCCTTCATCCTCTGGACAAAATTATTGTAATGCTGCTGGGCTAAGATGGTGGTAGGCACCAAATACACCACCTGCTTGCTGTCCTGTACAGCCTTAAAAGCAGCACGGATGGCAATTTCCGTCTTGCCGTATCCCACATCCCCGCAGACCAGCCGGTCCATAATCTTCCTGCTTTCCATATCCTGCTTGGTGGCTTCAATGGCAAGCGCCTGGTCCTCCGTTTCCTCAAAGGGGAACAGTTCCTCAAATTCCTTCTGCCACACCGTATCTTCCCCATAGGCAAAGCCCTGGGTCTGCTGGCGGGCGGCATACAGTTCTACCAGTTCCCTGGCAATTTCCTTGACTGCCCCCTTCACCCGGTTTCTGGTCTTCGTCCATTCCTGCCCATCCAGTCGGTTGATTTTCGGTTTTTTCGCTTCTGCCCCGGCAAATTTCTGGATGGCTTCCAATTGGGTAGCCAATACGTAAAGCGTGCTGCCCTTATCGTACTCAATTTTCACATAGTCCTTGGCTGTCCTTTGGATTTCCACCTTCTCAATGCCCCGGTAAATGCCCACGCCATAGCGTTCATGGACCACATAATCCCCAATGCTTAAGTCCGTAAAGCTTTGGATTTTCTCCCCCTCATAGACCTTGCGCTTTTTCTTCCGCTTCTGCTCCCCGCCAAAAATATCGCTTTCTGAAATCACCACAAACTTAATTTCCGGGTATTCAAACCCCTTTTTCAGCTTGCCGTACGCCACCATCACTTCACCGGGCTGCACCGAGTGCCCATAGTCCTCACTGTAAAAGCAGCTTAGCCCCTCCTGCTGCAAATCCTGCGCCAAATGCCCTGCCCGGGTTCTGGAGCCTGAAAGCAGGATGACACGGTATTTCTTTTTCCGGTACTGCTGCAGATCCTGAATCAGCAGTTCAAAGCTGCGGTGGTAGGAATTTACCGCCCGGGCGGGCACCGAATAATGGAGCTTTGTTTCCAGTTCACTGCATTTCGATGCAAGGGTAGTGACTGCCACGCACCCTCTCCGGGAAAGCTTCCCAAATATTTCCTTCCCCGTATACAGCGCATCCATCTGCCTTGGCAGGATATAGCCTTTTTCCAGGCGGTGGGACATGCTCTCTGAAAATTCCTGTTCCACGGCCCTGCCCTTTTCCGCCAAGCGTGCCGGCTCATCCAGGACAAACAAAGTGCTCCCCACATCAAAATAATCCAAAAATGACACAGTTCCTTCTATAAAATACATCAGGTAGCTGTCGAGGTTCACCCCCTGCCCCAATTCCCTGATTTCTTCTGCAAAAGCATCCACCGCCGTTTTCAGCCGGTAAGCTTCTTCGGTTTTCATTTCCTTCCGGAACCTTTCGTACAGCTCCGTTTTTTCCTGTTCCAATGCCTGCAGCCCATGCTCCGCCAGTTCCGGCGTCAGGACCACCTCGCTGGCCGGGTAAATGCGCACCTGGGTAAGGTTTTCAATGGAACGCTGGCTCTCCACGTCAAAGCTGCGCATGGAGTCAATCTCATCCCCCCACAGCTCTATCCGGCAGGGGTTTTCCTCCGTCAGCGGAAAGATATCCAGAATCCCGCCCCGGGCTGCAAACTGCCCCGCAGACTCCACCTGATGGTTCCGCTCATAGCCCATCCGCACAAGCTGGCGCTTGGCCTGCTCCATATCCAGCGCATCCCCCAGGGAATACTCCATAATAGACCCCCTGATATGGGAAAGGGGCGCAACCCTGTCCATCAGCGCATCAAAAGTGGTGATTACCGTCACCCTCCCCTGCTCCAGCAAGGCCTTCACCGCCCCAAGGCGTTCCCCTGTCAGCAGGTTGCCCCGGATATCCGACTGGTAAAAGAGCACGTCCTTGGCTGGGTAATAGACTGCATCCCGGTCAAAAAACCGGTAATTTTCATACAATTCCCTGGCCTTCTGCTCCTGGAATGTCACAATCAGGCAATTCTCCTGTTCTTCTGCAAGACTGTAGATAAAATGAGGCTTCTGGGCGTCTATGCACCCAGAAACCTGCACTGCTTCTTTTGCGTTCTTCAGTTGTTCCTTTAAATCTGCATACTCCTTTAGCTCTGACAAAGGCTCCGTAAAACTTCTCATGGTTTCCTCCATATCATACAACAGATATATGCCAGAATGGCCTACCCTATCTTTTCCAGCTTAATTATATAGATTCATAGCCCGGTCCGTTTCTCCCTGCACCATCAGGGCCGCCGCCCCACAGGCATTCCCAAAGGCTTCTTCCACCAGCTCCCGTTCCGCCTTGGAGAACCTTCCCAGCACATAGTCCGCAAGGTCCCATCCCTGGGGCTTTTCCCCCACCCCAACCTTAATCCGCTGGAAATTCTGGGTCCCAGCATGGCTGATAATGCTCTTTATGCCGTTGTGCCCGCCTGCACTGCCTTTCATACGGATCCTAAGCTTCCCGGGAGGAAGGCTGACGTCGTCAAATATCACAATCAGATTGGCTTCCGGGTCGATTTTATAAAAATTCAGGACAGATCCGATACTTTCCCCGCTTAAATTCATAAATGTCTGGGGTTTTACCAGAAGCACCTTCTGCCCTTCTATATAGCCTGTCCCGCACAACGCCCGGTGTTTCCGGTCCGTTACCCTGATATTGTACTTCTCCGCCAGCAAGTCAATCACATCAAACCCAACATTGTGCCTTGTTTTCTCATACTGCTTAGTAGGGTTCCCCAGCCCTGCAATCACAAACATGCTTTTCTCCTTTTCTTTTCCACAAACATCCCGTTACAGCGCAGCCGTTCCGCAGCCTTTGCCGGTATACAGGCAATTCAGGGCAGCCCCCGGGCTGCCCCCGGCCAAAGCTTTATTCTATCCCTGCGATTAAGCCAAAATACAGCAGCACCACCGCCCCCAGCACAATCCGGTACCATCCAAACACTTTAAAATCATGCCTTTTTATGTACCCCATCAGGAAACGGATGACTACAATGGAAACCACAAAGGATACTGCCATCCCTGTAAACAGGATGCCCAGTTCCATGCCGGTAAATGCAAAGCCAAACTTCAAAAGCTTCAGCAGGCTTGCCCCGAACATAACCGGGATGGCAAGGTAAAAGGTAAACTCCGCAGCCACAGTACGGGACACCCCCACCATCAGCGCGCCGATTATGGTTGCGCCGGAACGGGAGGTTCCCGGGAATACCGCCGCCGCAAGCTGGAACAGCCCAATCAGCAGGGCAATCCGGTAATCCAGTTCCCCGGTGGTGCGGATTATGGGCTTCATGCCCCGGTTCCTGTTTTCTACAAGAATGAAAATCATGCCAACTGCAATCAGCATTACCGCAACAACCCAGAAATTATAAAGATGCTCCTCCAGCCAGTCGTCGAACAGCACCCCTACAATGCCCGCCGGGATGCAGGCCACCAGAATCTTGCCCCAGAGGTTCATAATGTCCCAGTCCATCCTTACCTGCTTCCTCCGGTTCAGGCGGAAGGGGAAAATCCTGTTCCAGAACAAAAGTACCACTGCAAGGATTGCCCCTAGCTGGACAACCACAAGGAACATGTTCCAAAATTCCTTCGCCACCTCCATGGGCATAAGTTCCTCCAGCAAAATCATATGGCCGGTGCTGCTGACTGGCAGCCATTCCGTAATGCCCTCTACAATTCCATATACTACTGCTTTTAAAATTTCTAACATACGACTAATCCTTTCCAACAAACTCCGTTACAGTATATCATACTATTGGGGGATTTAGGAATAAATAAATGCAAATTTTTCTTAAATTTTTCTTTACACATTTTCCTTTGCGGCAGGTTCCATATCCGCCGCAGTGCGATATAGGCTTTATTCTTCGATAGGAAAGATACTTTCCTATCGAAGAATAAAGCCAGTGCAAAGGCTCTGTTCCCTCTGCACTGGCTCTGTCATTCCCTATTCTTTTCCTTAACATTTCCCATGCACCACTTTCCTGTCATTCCTCTGCTGTCACTGTTGCTGTTTCCATCCGATACTTATCCAGAATAATCTGCTGTATCGTTTCCCGTGTCTGTGAATTGATGGGATGTGCAATATCCCTGTATTCTCCGTCAGCCGCTTTCCGGCTTGGCATCGCAATAAACAGGCCTTTCTCACCCTCAATCACCTTAATGTCATGGACTACAAATTCTTCATCAATGGTGATGGACACCACCGCCCGCATCTTGCCTTCCTTTTCCACTTTACGGATTCTCACATCTGTGATTTGCATAAATTCACCGCCCCTTCATAATGTTTGTTTTTTTAAAGCAGCCGCGCCGACAAGCTAAATCACATACCTTTCATTATGTTCGTATACTACCTTGATGCCGTCGCCGCCACTGAAATACGTATTGGCACGCAAGGTATCCCGGCTTTCCACAATACAGTTTTCAATATGTGTGTTATCTCCGATGTATACATCATTCAGGATAATCGAATTTTTAATCACGCAGTTCTTCCCTACAAATGCTTTCTTGAACAAAATGGAGTTCTCCACCTTGCTGTTGATAATGCATCCGCTGGATATAAGGCTGTTGCGCACTTCGGAGCCTACATTGTACTTTGCAGGCGGAAGGTCATCCACCTTAGAATAAATCTTCGGCTCATTGCTAAAATATTTGCGGACTTCCGGCTTTAAGAAATCCATGTTGGTCCGGTAATAGGATTCCACTGTGGCAATATTGCTCCAGTATTCCTCCATCTTATACCCATAAATGCGCTTCATGTTCTTATAGCGGATCAGAATATCCGTTACAAAATCATGGCGGTTTTCTTCTGCACAACGCTCTAGCATCTCAATAAGCTGCCTTCTGCGGATAATATAAATCCCCGCTGAAATGGTGTTGGACTGGGCCACCATGGGCTTTTCCTCAAATTCCACAATCCGGGAATCCTCGTTCATCCTCACCACCCCAAACCGGCTGACGTCCTCGCCTACCGGCATGTCCTTGCATACAATAGTGATATCTGCTTTTTTCTCAATATGGTACTCTAAAATCTTGTTGTAATCCATCTTATACACGCAGTCCCCTGCAGCGATGATTACATAAGGCTCATGGCTCCTCTTTAAGAAATCAACGTTCCGGTACATAGCGTCCGCTGTCCCCCGGTACCACCATGCATTGTCGGAAGTCACCGTAGGGTTAAATACGTACAGACCCCCCTGTTTCCTGCCGAAATCCCACCACTTGGAGGAACTCAGATGCTCATTCAGGCTCCTTGCGTTATATTGGGTGAGGACAGCTACTTTCTGGATATGGGAATTGCTCATATTGCTCAGGGCAAAATCAATGCAGCGGTAGCTCCCGCCTATGGGCATGGCTGCAATCGCCCGCTTACTGGAAAGCTCCTGCATCTTACTGTTGTTCCCGCCTGCTAATATTATACCTAATGCCTTCATATTCTGTCACCTGCCTTAATGATTGATTCCCCGCTCGCCAGAGCCCCGTCTTTATAATCGTTTGCCGTTGTTTCGCCTGAAATGGCGGTATTCTTCCCAACCTTAACCCCAGGCGGAACCACGGAATTCTCCCCAATGGTCACAAGGCCGAAGGAGTAAACGTCCTTGTTCAGCTTGTTTTCCACTTCTTCCCCAATGCCCAGCTCCACATTGTCGCCTATCTTCACATTCTCTGCAATGATGGACTTGTTGACTACCACATTCTCCCCAATCCTGGTATTCTGCATAATGATGGAGTCCCGCACCACGGTATCCTTGCCGATAATTACCCCAGGCCCGATGACTGAGCCATATACCTTGCCGTAAATCCCAGCGCCTTCGCCGATAATGCACCGTTCTGTCACGGCGTCCGCAGCTATGTACTGGGGTTCAATGGCTTCGCTTTTCGTATAAATCTTCCAGTACTCCTCGTACAGGTTGAATTCCGGGATTAAGTCAATCAGCTCCATATTGGCTTCCCAATAAGAGCCGAGGGTCCCAACATCCTTCCAGTACCCATTGTACTCATAAGCGAACAGCCGCCTGCCATTTTCCCGGCAATAAGGGATAATATGCTTCCCAAAGTCGCAGCCCCTCTGCTCCGACATGGTAACAAGGGCTTCCCGCAGCACACTCCAGTTAAAAATATAAATCCCCATGGAAGCTAAATTGCTCCTTGGGTGCTCTGGCTTCTCCTCAAACTCCTGGATTTGCTTATTTTCATCTGTAATCACAAGGCCGAAGCGGTTTGCCTCCTCCCATGGGACCGGCATGGCTGCAATAGTGACGTCTGCATTGTTCTCCTTATGGAAATCCAGCATAACCTCATAATTCATCTTGTAAATGTGATCCCCAGAAAGTATCAGCACGTATTCCGGATGATAGTTTTCAATGTAATTCAGGTTCTGATATATTGCATTGGCAGTGCCTGTGTACCATTCACTGTTGTCGCTCTTCTCGTAGGGAGGCAGTACCGTTACGCCGCCATGGTTACGGTCCAAATCCCACGGGATGCCAATCCCGATATGGGTGTTCAACCGCAAAGGCTGGTACTGGGTCAATACGCCTACCGTATCAATCCCGGAATTCACACAATTGCTTAACGGAAAATCAATGATACGGTACTTGCCGCCGAATGTCACTGCCGGTTTTGCTACTTCAGAAGTCAGCACACCCAGCCGGCTCCCCTGCCCCCCTGCCAGAAGCATGGCAATCATTTCTTTACGAATCATGTCTCTCACCTCTCGTCAATGAATTTCTTGTTCCTTGTAGACCAATTATAACACAAAGTAATCTTTTCGTACACATATTTCACAATTTTTTTCGCAAAAAGTAAATAATTTTGTCATTTTACACAACCTTTTCCAGCAATCTTTTCCATTCTTCTACGACTTTCCCACGCTCCCCCGCATTTTCAATTTGCAAAATGCCTTTCAGTAGTATAAAATAAGGATAATACAGAAAAAAAGAGTGGGCAGGTAAAAAAATATGTACAAAATCGACTTTAAAAAACCAATTCATCTTCACTTTATCGGAATCGGCGGCATCAGCATGAGCGGCCTCGCTGAAATCCTGCTGCAGGAAAATTTCCGCATTTCCGGCTCTGACGCAAAAAGCTCGGAACTGACGGAAAAGCTGGAAAGGCTGGGGGCGGAGATTTCCTTTGGGCAGCGCGCCGGCAACATTACAGAAGGGATTGGCGCCGTGGTATACACCGCGGCCATCCACCCAGACAACCCAGAGCTGAAAGCTGCCGTGGACAGGGGGATCCCCACCCTCACAAGGGCAGAGCTCTTAGGGCAGATTATGGGCAACTACGGGGAATCCATTGCCATTTCCGGCACCCATGGGAAAACCACTACCACTTCCATGGTAACCCAGATGCTGTTAGGGGCAGGTACCGACCCTACCGTTTCCGTAGGGGGTATTTTAGATTCCATCGGCGGGAACATCCGTGTGGGGAACTCCGGTTTCTTCCTGACAGAAGCCTGTGAATACACCAACAGCTTCCTGAACTTTTACCCTAAGTACGCCCTGATATTAAATATAGAAGAAGACCATCTGGATTTCTTCAAGGACCTTGCGGAGATCCGCCAGTCCTTCCGGCGCTTTGCCGGCAACGTCCCGCCGGAAGGCACCCTGATCCTGAATGGGGAAATTGAAAACTTACAGGAAATTACAGAGGGGCTCCCCTGCAAAACCCTGACCTTTGGCATGGACCCATCTAATCCATATTATGCCAGCGGCATTGCTTTTAACACAAAAGGCTGTGCAAGCTTTACTTTCATGCATGGGCAGGAGGAAGTGGGCAGCGTTTCCTTAAGCGTCCCCGGCGCCCACAATGTAAGCAATGCCCTGGCGGCCTGCGCCCTCGGGCTTGAAATGGGCCTGCCCTTTGCAGCCATACAGGCTGCCCTTGCCCAGTTCCACGGCCCCAAACGGCGGTTTGAGCATAAAGGGGACCTGGGCGGCATAACCATTATAGACGACTACGCCCACCACCCGGCAGAAATCACCGCTACCTTAACGGCTGCCAGAAACTGCGGGAACAGCCGGATTGTCTGCGTGTTCCAGCCCCACACCTACACAAGGACCAAAGCGTTCCTTGATGAGTTTGCCGAAGCCCTCTCCCTGGCAGACCTTGTTGTGCTGGCGGATATTTACGCAGCCCGTGAAACAGATACTTTAGGCATCAGTTCCGTTGATTTGCAAAAAAAGTTACAAAACCGCGGGCGGGAATGTTATTATTTTCCATCTTTTGACGAAATTGAAAATTTTCTTTTGAAAAAATGTATAAACGGCGATTTGTTGATAACTATGGGAGCCGGAGATATTGTGCAAGTAGGCGAGCACCTTCTGGGGGAATAGTTATCCACATTATCCACATCCAAATGGGGAAAACTTTCCAGACTGGATGTGGATTTTTAAGTTTACATAATGTGTTGCTTCCGATTTTGGGAAATATGTGGTTTTTTCCGGTTTCACCAAGGGATAGCGTGTTACCATAATACCAAAAACATTCTTTATCCACATTATCCACTCTTTCCACATTTCCAAAATCCCTTGATTTTTCGGGGTTTGCGGGAAAAATTTTACTTCTCATTTTGGATTTTATGTGCTATACTTTAGCCACATTAAAGTGAAGCGCTTCATGTACGGGAAGGTTATTGGAATCAGAGGAAACTGGAGGACATTATGGCAGAAATTACTTTACGCAAAAAGAACGGGGCTTCCACAACGGAAATCCCCAACCAATTTATTGATGAATACATGACAAATGCCAACGGAGAATTTGTCAAGATTTACCTGTACCTTCTCCGCTGCATGAACTCACCGGGCTGCAGCTTCTCCATTTCAAGGACTGCGGACAAGTTCGACCACACGGAGAAGGATATCCGGCGGGCTTTATCCTACTGGGAAAAAATGAACCTGCTGCGGCTGGAATATGACGGGGACAAATCCATTTCCGGCATTTACCTGATGGACCCTGACACGGCGGTCCTGGAAGACGACATGGTTCCCTTAAAGAAAGCGGAATTTATCCTTCCGCCTGTTGGCGGCACTTATGCTTCCGGCACAGACGGGACATTCCAGGGCAAGCAGCCAAGCCATGCCCAAAGCAGGCAGGCAGGCGCCAAGGAACCGGGCGGCTGTCTCCCAGGGCAGCAGCCGGCCCCCAAAGGGCAGGAGAGCCATGCCCAGGAAAAAAAGGCAAAAAAAGAAAAGAACAGCTACTCCCCCAACCAGCTTGCAGCCTTAAAGGAACAGGAGGAAGTCCGGGAACTGCTGTTTGTAGCAGAAAGCTACCTTGCAAGGCCCCTGTCCCCTACGGACATCCAGTCGCTCCTCTACTGGTATGACGGCCTTGGCCTTTGCGCAGACCTGATTGTCTACCTGATGGAATACTGTATTGCAGGGGGGCATCCCAGCCTCCATTATATGGAAAAGGTTGCCTTAAACTGGAAGGATACAGGCATCTCCACCGTGGAACAGGCAAAACGCAGCTCCAATACCCACAGCAAGCTCCACTATGCGGTTATGAAAGCGCTGGGCATCCATGGCCGCAGCCTGATTCCCGCAGAGTCCGCTTATATTGAGAAATGGAGTAAAGAACTGGGTTTTGGGCAGGATATCATTACCGAAGCTTGCAGCCGCACTATTTTAAATATCCACCAGCCAAACTTTGATTATGCAGACCGGATCCTGCGCAACTGGAAGAAAGAGGGCATACGGACTTCTTCTGATATTAAGAAGGCAGACGAATCCTTCCATGCCGCCAAGGCTGTGAAGCCTGCAAAGGCCCAAGCCCCCAAAACGGCTGCTGCAAACCGCTTTAACAGCTTCCCACAGCGCACCTATAACTTAGATAAACTGGAAGCAGAATTATTAACCGCTGCACGTTAACCCACAGGGGCTGCTCCATGCAGCATGGGGAATACCAAACAAAGGAGGCATCCATGGCTTTAAGCAATACACAGTACGACACATTAATGCGGCGCTATGAAGCAAGGCAGCTGGAAAACCAACATATTGTGGCGGAGCGGATCAACGCCCTTTACCCTAAGTTTCCCAGGCTTGCAGAGATTGATGCGGCCATCTCCTCCCACTCCGTAGCGCAGGCCAAGAAATTTATCGAAGGGGATGAAAGCGCCCTTCCCCAGCTAAAAAAAGACCTTTCTGCCCTTGCCGCAGAGCGGAGGGAAGTCTTAAAAAGCCATGGATACCCGGAAAATTATTTTGACCCTCCCTACCAGTGCCCCGACTGCAAGGACACTGGGTATATCGGCAGGGAAAAATGCCATTGCTTCCGGCAGGCTGCCATTGATTTGGTGTACACCCAGTCCAACCTCCGGCAGATTTTGGAGCAGGAAAATTTTCAGAATTTCACCTATGAATATTATTCGGATTCCTTAAAAAACCCTTCTACCGGCCTTTCCAGCCTTGCCACCGCAAAGCAGGCTGTTTCCCTGTGCAAGGATTTTATCGCCGGATTCGGCACGGAATTTAAGAACCTGTTTTTCTATGGGGATACCGGGATTGGGAAAACTTACCTGTCCAACTGCGTGGCAAAAGAGCTGTTAAGCCGGGGATATTCCGTCATTTACTTTACCGCCTCCTCCCTGTTCCATATTTTTGAGAAAGGTTATTTCGGGAAGCAGGCGGATTTCAGCGAGGACTACCAGAATATTTTTGAATGTGACTTATTAATTATAGATGACTTGGGGACGGAGCTTTCCAACTCCTTTACGGTTTCCCAATTGTTTTTATGCATCAATGAACGTATCCTGCGCCGGAAAGCTTCTATCATTTCCACGAACTTAAGCCTTGGGCAGTTGGTGGACACTTATTCCGAGCGGGTATTTTCAAGGATTTCCAGCAGCTATACCATGATAAAGCTGTTTGGGAACGACATCAGGATTCAGAAGAAACTGGGGCAGAAAGCCCATACGCCCATGAAACCTTAATCCACAGGCACACAAAAACATTTTCAACTTATATTTATGGAGGACATTTTAATGCAGCGTAACGAAAGAAATTATGAAACAATTCCTGCCGGCGCTTTGGGTGTAATCGCACTGGAAAGCTGCCGGCCGCTGGGCGAAATGGTGGACAGCTATTTGGTACGTTTCCGTGCAGAACGGGAACACGAGCATGAAAATGACATTGCTTTCCGGGGATACCAGAGGGATACCTTCCTGATGGATTGCTATACCCCCCGGTTTGGCACAGGAGAGGCCAAAGGCAGCATCAAGCATTCTGTCCGGGGCTATGATCTGTTCCTGATGGTGGACGTCACCAATTACAGCCTGACTTATACGGTATGCGGCCAGGAAAACCATATGTCGCCAGACGACCACTACCAGGACCTAAAGCGGATTGTGGCTGCTGTAGGCGGGAAAGCCAGAAGGATTACCGTCATTATGCCCTTCCTCTATGAAAGCCGCCAGCACAAGCGTACCGGCCGGGAATCTTTGGACTGCGCCCTTGCGCTGCAGGAGCTTGTCAACATGGGGGTAGACAACATCATCACCTTTGACGCACACGACCCCCGGGTGCAGAACGCCATCCCGCTCCATGGCTTTGAAACGGTGCAGCCTGCTTACCAATTTATCAAAAGCATTTTGCGGGAAACCCCGGATTTGCAGATTGACAGCGACCATATGATGGTCATAAGCCCGGACGAAGGGGGAACAAACCGTGCCGTCTACTTCGCGAATGTCCTCGGGCTTGACATGGGAATGTTTTACAAACGCCGGGATTACAGCAAAATCGTGGATGGGCGCAACCCCATTGTAGCCCATGAGTTCCTTGGCTCCTCTGTGGAAGGCAAGGATATGTTCATTATTGACGATATGATTTCTTCCGGGGACAGCATGATTGACGTGGCTACTGAACTGAAAAAACGGAAGGCGGGACGCATCTTTGTGATTGCAACCTTCGGGCTCTTTACCAACGGGCTGGAAAAATTTGACAAGGCTGTGGAAGAAGGCATTATCTATAAAGTCGTTACCACTAACCTGACATACCAGACGCCGGAGCTTCTGGAGCGGCCTTACTATATTGACTGCGACATGAGCAAGTACATTGCATATATTATCGATACCCTGAACCACGATACCTCCATCAGCGACTTACTGGATCCTTATGAGAGGATTGAAGGGCTGGTAAAGCGGTATAAGGCCGGGGAAAAAGTAAAATAGCCTATCTGTCACCGTATGCCTTACAGCCCTTCCCCATGCAAGCATCTGCCGCCTGCATGGGGAAGGGCTGTTTTTATCTTATAGGATTAGGCCTTATCACGCAAAAGCGCGGAAGGTATTATAATGCCGCTACTTCTGCTCCCCTACAATCCGGTAATACGCCTTTGCCGTAATCCCAAACACAATCCCGTAAATCACTGCAAAAATCCCGACGCAAGTGATGGTACAGACTGCAAAGAGCTGCGGGTTCCTCAGGTTAAACAACGCCAGGAGCCGGTTCAGCATGGGGAATGCCATGGTAAGGTGGATACATGCCATCACCAGGGGAAGGAAAAATACTTTCAGCACCTGGCTGTGTATGGAGGCCCTTACCTCCTTAGGGCTCATGCCCACCTTCTGCATAATTTCAAACCGCCCCTTGTCCTCATATCCTTCTGAAACCTGTTTATAGTAAATAATCAGCACAGTTGCCATCAGGAACACAAACCCTAAGAACACCCCAAGGAACAGGAACCCGCCGCAGAAAATTAAGAACCCTTCCCGCTGTTCTTCCTTAATGTCCAGGCGCGCCGCCAGATGGCTTTCCTCCGCTTTTCCCTGGTTATAAGCTTCTATTAATTCTTCCAGCCTTCTGCCGCAGTCTTTCTTCTGCTGTGCCTCCCCGGACAGGTCTGCATAAATGCAATAGTTTCTGGTGCTTGCATTGTCCCCATATGCTTCACGCTGTATTTTATCAATCTGGTCCAATACCTGATTGTCTTTTACTACCACAAAGTACCCATCAAATACCACATTGTTGTCCAGACCCTCTAAATCCAAATCTGCTACGTATCCCTTAATCTTAAAATTCAGCCCGTTTATGCTGTAAGCCTGGTCCCCTTCTTCCCCCTGCCTTACGCTGACTAAAATTTCATCCTCCGCCAGTTCCTGCTGATCCCCGGAGCAGCGGGCGTACTCCTCCAGTGTAATTAGCTGGAAGATACAAATCTCACCCTCTGCCCTTTCCGTTTCCGAAGCTGCAAGCTTTATATTTTCCCCAGATTTCCACGCTGTAATGCCCAGTGTTGTATATTCCGTGGTTTCCCCTACCGTAAGGCCGGATTCCTCCGCAGCCTGTAAGAGCATCTCTTTCAGCGCCGCTTTCTCCTGGTCGGGCACATCATACCCTGTGATGGAAAAATCTTTTGGATACCTGGTATTGACAATATCGTTCACTCCAATATACAGGGATACCGTGCCGGATACCATAACCAGCACCATGGTGCTTAAAATACAGATATTTGCAAGGCCTACCGCATTCTGCTTCATGCGGTAAATCATTCCGGATACCGAAGTAAAATGCTTCGTTTTGTAATAATAGCCCTTATTCCTCCGCATCATTTTCAGCACGGCAATGCTCCCTGCCGTAAACAGGCAGTAGGTTCCAAGGACAACCAGCAGCACCGCCACAAAAAATAACAGCATTGCCCCTACCGGGTCTTCCGTCACAATGGCAATCCCGTAAGCAAGGCCTAAGGCAGCAAGGCCAACCAGCGCCAAAAGCCACCGGGTCTTCGGCTCCCGTTCCCCCTGGCTTCCGCTGTGCAGCAGCTCAATGGCATTGGCCTTCTGCACCTGGCGCAGGTTATACAGGAGCGTCATAATAAAAATAACTGCAAAGCAGGCTGCCACCGTTGCTGCCCCGGGGATGGAAATGCGGAACCCAAAGGACACCTCCAGCCCTGTAATGTTCAGCAGCACCAAAACCACTAATTTGTACAGGATAATCCCGGCCAAAAGCCCTCCTGCAATGCTGATTGCCCCTACAATGCAGGTTTCCCAGAACATCATTTTCCCAATATGGCGTTTCTCCATCCCAAGGATATGGAACAGGCCAAATTCTTTTTTCCTGCGTTTCATTAAAAAGCTGTTGGTATAAAATAAGAAAATCACTGCAAAAACCATGATAACCCCACACCCAAGGCTCATAATCATCTTAAGTTCCACAGCCCCAGGCATCTCCATAATCCCTTCATCCCCAGTGAGGGCCACCATAATATAGTACATGGCGCCAATGCCAACGGCTGCAAGGATGTAGGGCAGGTAGAGCCTGCCATTTTTCTTTAAATTCCCGCATGCAAGTTTCCCATAAAAAAATCCATTCATGTCCTTAACCATTCCTTTCCAAAATCCAGACTATCCTTAAAATCCCCTTCGCCCATCTCCCCGATGCTGCCAAATATCCTTTGCCCGGAACAGGGCCTTGGGGATCATCCGGAGCCCAATCTGCCTGTTTCCAGCCACAGGCTGCACAGCCTTTAAGCTTCCCTGCTTTTCCCGCCTGTGGTAATCACGGTAAGGGTGTCAGAGATTTTCTGGTACATTTCTTCGTTAGTGCTGCTCCCTTTGTAAAGCTGGTGGAATACCTGCCCATCCTTGATAAACAGCACACGCTTGGCACGGCTTGCCGCCTGGGTGGAATGGGTTACCATCAAAATGGTCTGCCCCGCCCCGTTAATTTCCTGAAATTGGGCCAGCAGGCTTTCCGCTGCCTTAGAATCCAATGCCCCGGTAGGCTCGTCTGCCAAAATTAACTGGGGGTTGGTAATCAGCGCACGGGCTACCGCTGCCCGCTGCTTCTGCCCGCCAGATACCTCATAGGGGTATTTTCCCAAAATCCCCTTTATGCCAAGGCTTTCGGCAATGGGCATCAGGCGCACCCGCATCTCGTTGTAATTTTTCCCGGCCAGCACCAGCGGAAGAAAAATATTGTCCTGGATGTTAAAGTTATCTAACAGGTTGAAGTCCTGGAAGACAAACCCAAGGTTTTCCCGGCGGAACGCTGATACCTCGGAATCCCGCAGCGTGGAAAGGTTTTTCCCGTTCAGCAGGACCAGCCCTGAAGTAGCCTTATCCAAAGCTGCCAGAATATTCAAAAGGGTGGTTTTCCCGGAACCGGATTCTCCCATAATCGCTACATATTCTCCCTTTTCCACGGAAAAGCTTACATCTGTCAGAGCCTGTACCTGGTTGCCCCCAAATCTTGTGGTATATACTTTTTTTACATTATTTACTTCTAAAATTGCCATAACCATCCTCCTTGTGTTCTGTTGTTCTGGTAACAGTATAGCGGATTTTGGAGGAGGATGCCTTAATTTTGGCTTACATTTTGCAGGGAATTTCTTACGCTTTTGTAAGATTGGGGAAGAATAAGAAAAATTTGAGTTTCCGCATTTTGCAATTCATAGTGCCAAAAGGTTTCCATCACAAAGTGACGGAAACACTTTGCACATAAAAGTGCTCTGGAATGCCAGCTTTTCAGAGCGCTTTTTGTGCAAGATGTCTGTGCTGCCAAAGGCAGCAAGACCTTTTGGCTCTGTAGTATCGGCTATTATAAAAAATAGGGAAACTCAAACTAAGAAAAACCCTTGCTTTCCTCCCCATAAGATTGTATGATAGACGGATACAGAATGAAAAAGACACAGCCATGGAGGTCCAAATATGAAATTGACAAACTGCACCACCGAAGCACAATTTGCAAACCTGGAGCGCTTATATATGGACACATTCCCCGCTGCCGAACGCAAGCCGTTCCCCCTTCTGTTGGAAAAAAGCCGGGAAGGCGTAGTGGAACTGCTGGCAATTGAAGGGGAAGGCGGCGCTTTCCTGGGGCTTGCCATTACTGTCCTTTCCCATGGCCTGGTCCTGCTGGATTACTTTGCCATCTGCCCCAAGCTGCGGGGACAGGAGATTGGATCCGGCACGCTCCGGCTTTTGCAGGAACGCTATGCCGGGAAACGGCTGGTTTTGGAAATTGAAGATACCGGGGAGGACGCGCCCAACCGGGAAGGGCGCATCCGCAGGAAAGCCTTTTATTTAAGGAATGGAATGGCTGTTATGCCTTTCCTGGTAGATTTGTTTGGGGTGAAAATGCAGGTCCTGACCAATGGGGCGGAAGTTTCCTTTGAGGAGTACCATGGGATTTACCAGGCGTCATTTCCAGAATATATAAGCGCCAATATTACATTGTGCATATAAATTTCTGACTTTTAGCTACTAGAAGGGAATATCGGTTAAGCACAGGTATTTCATTTCAGCTCATGTTGGGATTTTCTGTAGAAAGCTGATATTTCCCTTTGCCATATCCTGAAACCCCTATGATAATTCCAGCATCCTTCATCTTTGAAAGAAAGCCCGAAGCCGCCGCCGGTGAAATTTGCAACGCCTGGACCACTTCTTTCCTTCCAAACACCTGCCCAACTTTTATCTCTTTCAGCAGAGCATCCAAACGGAGGAATGTTGTTTTATTAAAACCGCCTTGCTTTAATTTTTTCCAATAAATAGGTTTTAGCATCTCAATGTCTGCTTTTTCTTCCCCAATATCAACTTTCTTCCATCCAATATCAATTTTCTTTTCTATAAAATCTGGATGGACTGGTATTTCCACCCGCAATGCCCTCCGGCTCTCATCTGTAAAAAATTTTGCCCTAGGGGAACCATTCTTTTCCAATTCCTCCTGAACCGTAGGAATCCCCGTGGAATGCCCTTCCGATAAATCCAATTCCTTTAAAAATTCACCAAGCCTTCTGTTACGGTAAACCCTTGAACGGAAACGCTCCCCAGCCTCAATCGTTTCCATAGATACCGAACGGTCTATTCCCGGAAAGCTGATAATATTAATACACTCTGGCTCAATTTCGATATGCACTGGCTCATACGACATATAGTCCCTATGGTAAAAAGCATTTACAACTACTTCTTCCAATGCTTGGTATGGATAGTTAAACCTGCGGATTGCTTCCATCTGGTAGTTTACTTTTGTAACCATTTCTTCTATTACCAAATCCTGTAACGCCTGCATTGTCCGCCGGATTATCATTGGCACAGAACCTTTGATAATGGGAAATTCTTTAAAGTTATTAGGATTTTTTATGCTGCCTTCTGGAAATTTTACTATCTCAACCTGCGTATATGGAAAAAATTTATCTAAATGCTCACAAAACATCATCAATGCCGCATTTGAAATATATTGCTGCTCTGGAGGCCCCACCAAAAGCTGCATATCATTTAAAACAGGCATGGCTCCACGTTCAATTACCTGTTTGGAAAGCTTACTTTTCGTTTCCACCAAATGGTCCCTTAAAAGTGCAACAGAAATATCTTCTTCCGAAGCTTCAAAATTTGGCCTTGTATCAAATGGGGCATGGTTTGCCATATTTACCAATTCCCGTTCCTGTTCTGAATTGGCACGCACAGAGCTTGACGCATAGCGGATATAATAATAATGCTTTTTATCCCTTTTGGCCGTCACATGTTCCGGCGCTTTATAAGGCCTTTGTACCCCAGCCATCACCCACAATACCATGACAAACTTCTGATCTACTTCCTCCAGAACCACTTTTGGAAAATAGGCTGGAACCATGGTATTATTGTAACCCAAAATTTCTTTTTGGATTCTATCAATCTCCTGCTCATGTAAACCTTTTACTGGACGGACTGCAATCCCATTTTTTTCTTCTACGCCAACCACAATGTACCCGCCGCCAACATTATCAAAATCATTCGCAAATGCACAGACACTACGGTAAATATCATCCAGGTTCCAGCCAGCCTTAAATTCAATGCGGTCTGATTCCACCCGCCGCTTATCCAAAAGATCTTCAATACTGATTTCAAGTTCCATCCCATTCTCCTATTCTGTAACTTCCACTCCTTCTGTTTCAGGAAAAACAGCTTTCCATATATCGGTAAAGAGCTATTTTCAAAACAGCAGCTTCACCTTCGTCCCTTTCCCCAGCTCGGACTCAATTAAAATTTTATGGCCCAGCTTATTAAGTATCTTCTTCACCAGATACAGGCCGATGCCGGAAGCTTTCTTGTCGCTCCTGCCATTATAGCCCGTGTAGCCTTTTTCAAAAACCCGGGGAAGGTCCTCTGGCAGGATGCCAATGCCTGTGTCCTCTACCACAAGGCATCCGCTTTCCATGTAAATAGAAATGTAACCGGAAGATGTGTATTTGATGGCATTGCTCAGGATCTGCTCCATCACAAATGCCATCCATTTTTCATCCGTCACTACTTTCGCCTGCAGGGAGGCATAGTGGAGGGTAAGCTTTTTGCGGATGAACATAGGGGCATATTTACGCACTGCCTGACGGATCACTCCGTCCAGCCCATATTCCTGCAGCACAAAATCGTTGATGGAACTGTTCAGGCGGAGGTACTGGAGCACCATTTCCACATACTGCTCTATCTTAAACAGTTCTGACTCTATTTCCTGCTTCTGGGCGTAATACGCTTCTGCCGGGAAATATTCTTCCTCCGGCTCTGGCAGGCCTTGTTTTCCCTGCAGCGCATCTGGCTCCGCAGCAGGCGCGGCAAGCCCAATCCCCTGCTGGAGCAGCAGGCGCATGGCTGCAATGGGAGTTTTAATCTGGTGGGTCCATAAGGTAAAATAATCCGTCACGTCCGCTTTTTCCTTTAAGATTTCCCCTACCTGCCTGTTGCGCTCTATCTGGGCATTTTCAAGGAGCATTTGGTATAGCCGTTCAATCTCGTCTGCCGGATCCGGCAGCTTTTCCGTGCCGTTTTTTACGGCTTCTAACTGCCACGTGAGGCCTTTCACTTTTTTCTGGTAACGGAAGCCGTCCACAGCCATCACAGCAACGGCAACGGCAATGCAAAGGCCGATGGCGTAAACCACAGGCTCCATGGGAAGCTGGTACAGGAACAGTATAATTGAAAAAATAATGCCAAAGGCCAGATACAGGAAAATCCCCAGCCGATGGCGGGTGATATATGCCTTAATCCACTGCATAGCCAATCCCTTTCCTTGTCTTTACCATATCCACAACCCCAATGCCCTCCAGCTTCTTCCTGAGCCGTGCTACGTTTACGGTAAGGGTATTGTCGTCAATAAAGCTGTCTGATTCCCAGAGCCGCTCCATCAGCTTCTCCCGCGTCACAATCTTCCCTTTCTGCTCCAAAAGAGCTTTTAAGATGCCCATTTCATTTTTTGTAAGCTCCACCTGGATCCCTTCATAAGTCACAATCCCCCTGCTGCTGTCAAAAATCATGCCCTTATGCTCCAGCAGGCTGCTTTCCCCCGCAAAGTCATAAGCCCTGCGCAGCATGGCCTGTACCTTAGCCTGCAGCACATTCAGGTCAAAGGGTTTGGCAATGAAATCGTCCCCGCCCATATTTACCGCCATTACAATATTCATATTGTCTGATGCGGAAGAAATAAAAATCACAGGCACCTTTGAAATCTTACGTATGGCGTCGCACCAGTGGAACCCATTATAGAAGGGAAGGGAAATATCCATTAATACCAGCTGGGGCTTTTCCTCCACAAAAGAGGAAAGCACGTCCTTAAAATCCCCGGCGCAGGCCACCTGGTAACCCCAGCCTTCCATATGGCTTTTGATGGCCCTTGCAATGACTTCGTCGTCCTCTACTACTAATAATTTATACATGCGCTGCTCCTTCCTGTCCCAAAATTCCATACCTTCTGATACGGACGGTCCCATTCATCCAGTTCCCAGAAGCCTATCCCCCGGTTCCACCCCATCCAGTCCCCGGGAGCCTATGCCCGTCCGGAGCGCAGCTTGGACGCCTATCCTCTGGACTCGTCTATCCTGTCCCGGATTTCCTGCATCTGGTAATCCAGTTCCTCTATGGAATCGGCACAGGCCTTAAGCTGCAGCACAATCCCGTCTGCCTCATCCACGTTTTTTTTGTATTTTAATTTATGCTCCAGGCTGGCCCAGAAATCCATGGCAATAGTGCGGAACTGGACTTCAACCTTCACATACTTTTTCCGGTCTGACAGGAAAATCGGCACGCTTAAAATCAAATGCAGGCTCCGGTAGCCGTTGCATTTCGGATATTTGATATAATCCTTTTTCCGGATTAAGGAAATATCGTCCTGCCGGATGCACAAATCTGCCAGCCGGTAAATGTCATCCGGGAAAGAGCAGATAACACGCAGTCCTGCCACATCCGTTAAGTTTTCCTCAATGCTTTCTACGGAAATGGGAAACCCTTTCCGCTCCAGCTTCTCGTAAATGCTCGCCGGGGATTTCAGCCTGCTTTTGATGGACTCAAAAGGGTTCCTGTTATATTCTATGGAAAATTCATCATTCAGCACCTTCAGCCTTGTTTCCACTTCCATAATGGCTGAACGGTACTCCATCATCAGTTTCCCAAATGCCCTGCCTTCCCGCAGCTTCTCCGCCTGAAGCTGGATAATCCGGTCCCGTTCCTTTAAAGCCCTTGCCTGCTCCTCCACCTTCTGCTCCAGTTGGTTCCTGCCTGCAAATAAATCCACTGCATTTTTAATCCTGTTTTTTACAACGGAGCTTTCAAAAGGCTTATGGACAAAATCCGCCGCCCCCAGCTCAAAACAGCGGTTTTCCGCCGCCGCGGCATCCTCGCCGCTGATTACCAGCACCGGGATTTTCTGCATCCATCCCCTGCGCTTCATCTCCTCAATCACTGCGTACCCGTCTGCCTTCGGCATTTTCAGGTCCAAAAGGACAGCTGCGGTTTCCCTGTGGTACTGTCCCAGCTTCCCAAGGGCTTCCTCCCCATCCTCCGCCGTTTCCACAAGGTAGCTGCCTTCCAGCATGTTACGCAGCATTTCACGGTTGGGTTCTACATCGTCTGCTATAATTATCCTTTGCATGCCATCCTCCCGTTATGGGATACGCATCTTAAACGGCTGCCTGTACAGCCCTGCAGCCTTCCCTATGATGGTTAGGGTGTCAAAAGGGTGCGACGCACCCGCTCTATACCATATATTGATGTGCAAATTGATTTGCAATAACAATATATGGTATGAGCGTAGCACCAACGGTGCTTTTGACACCCTAATCCCATGATGCAACAAATCCACCTGTCATTTTCATAACAAGTGGATTCCCATATTCCCATATCAAATTTCTATCTACAGTGCAACGCCGCCTGCAATTTTTTCATTGATTACATAATATGCCATGTTCTCCTCCGGCTTAATGTAAAGGCGGATGGACTTAATGGAGGACTCCCTGTGGCCTTCTGAAATATAAGCCTGTTTTGCCTTATCCATAATCTCTTTTGTAAAGATTTCCTGCCCGTGGAACTGTAAGTAAATTTCTTCTACTCTTTCTGCCTTTTTGCTTTCTGTTTTCTTTGCTGCTGTTGTTTTCTTCACAGTCTTTTTGGCAGTGGTTTCTTTTTTCACTGTTTCAGCCTTCACTTCTTCTTCCTTCTTCGGTTCTTCTGTCTTTGCTGCCTGGGTTTCTTCTGCTTTCCCAGCCGCGCCCTTTACTGCTTCCTCCTTTGCTTCTGCTGCTTTTGCCGGAGTCGTCTTTACTGGGGTTACTTTTGCCTCTCTCTTTGCCATTTTCCATTTCCTCCCTAAATTTTACTGACAGACTAAAAATTTTTCCATTGCCAACAGTGCTTCTTCTTCATCGCTTCCATCGGCCACTATATTTACAGTCATTCCCTTTGACGGATTAAATGCCATGATTCCCATAATACTCTTTGCGTTAATTTTTGCTTCACTGCTTTCCAGCCTGATTTCACTGTCAAACTGGCAAGCCACCTGCACCAGTTCTGCAATCGGATTGCTGTACTCTTTAGCTACATTAGATACAATAATTTTCTTTTCGCTCATCTTATCTCTCTTTCTCATGTAATACTATCATACAACCTATGCACACATGTGCTTTATACCTTAATAAATATAACCCAACACACTTTTTTTTTCAAGCGGTTTCTGAAAAACTGGTAATTTCCACTGAAACAATGTACTTTACACAAGAAAAATTGAACAATTTTTCAAACACTTCTTTCCTTTAATTTCCAATTATCTCCCTAAAGTACTAATTATTTCCAATTTTACAACATGCTTTGTCGATTTGGAGCACTGCAAAATAGCTGTCCCCCAGCCGTTCCCTTGCGCGCCCCTGGATCTGGGCTGCCAATGCATCGTCGCTTATTTTATACCCATAAGGCACCACAATATCAAAAATCAGGTTCGTGTGGGTCGGCCCCTTCACCACCCGGAAATCGTGCATGGAAATCACCGGGTCTATGCCATGGATGATTTCCTCCATGTTTTTCTTAAGGCTTAACACCCTTTTGTCTGTCGTCACCACCGGGTCCATATGGATGACTGCGTCACAGTTTAATTTCCTGCGCAGCTCTGCTTCCGTATTGTCGATGGCGTCGTGCAGCTTCAGCATATTCCCCTCTGCCGGGACCTCTGCATGGAGGGAAATCATCAGCCTGCCCGGGCCGTAATCGTGGACCAGCAAGTCGTGGAACCCACAGATTTCTTCCTGCGAAAGCACAATCTCCTCTATCTGGTGCACCAGCGTTTCCTCCGGCGCCTGCCCAAGCAGCGGGTCCAGCGTTTCTTTTGCCGCGCTGACCCCTGCATAAAAAATAAAAATCCCTACCAGCACGCCGCAGTACCCGTCAATCTGGAGCCCTGTCAGCTTTCCTATTACCCCTGCAGCCAGGACTGCCGCCGTGGCGCAGGTGTCGCTTAAGCTGTCGGTTGCCGTAGCCCGCATGGCGGCGGACCCTACTTTTTTCCCAATCCTGTAATTATAATATGCCATATATAGCTTTACCAGAATCGAAACCAGCAGGATTGCCGCTGTCACCGCCTGAAATTCCACCGGCTGGGGGGCTATGATTTTGCCTGCCGAGGTACGCACCAGCTCCACAGCCATCAGCAGGATGGCGCCGGATACAATCAGCCCCGCAATATATTCAATCCGCCCATGCCCAAAGGGATGCCCCACATCCGGCTTTGCCCCCGCCATCTTAAACCCAACCAGCGTCACGCAGGAGGAACCTGCATCCGACAAGTTGTTAAAGGCGTCCGCCGTAATGGAAATAGAATTGCTGGCTGCCCCTGCTGCAAATTTCCCCAAAAAGAGGAGAAAGTTAAGGAAAATGCCTACCGACCCGCAGAGCATCCCATATTGTTGCCGGACTTTTGGGTTTTTTACGTCGTCTTTTTCTTTAATCAATAAATTTACCAATATTGTAACCATGTCGGCCCCCTGAAATTTTTCCATCCGCACAGTTCCCCCATGATTCGTTTTTTCTGCTAACCTAATATATGAAAAAAACGCCTGTTTCGAACCTACCAGCTTGCTGTGATGCAAACTTGGACGGCTTGCTGCAGTGCGGCGGATGGATGCCCGAAAAACTTATTTCCCATCATAACACAAATAAAATCAAAGGAAAAGTATTTTTTCATAGTATTTTGCCAAAATATATGGTATAATGGGGTTCGTATTTTTTTGGAAGGAGAGTAATATTTATGATGGAAAAATTTTTCAAACTGGAAGAAAACGGCACTACTGTAAAGACAGAAGTCATTGCAGGGTTTACCACGTTTATGACAATGGCATACATCCTTGCCGTAAACCCTAATATCCTGTCTGCCGCCGGTATGGACCCAAATGCCGTTATGATTGCTACGGCGCTGGCTTCCTTTGTGGGTACGCTGCTGATGGCGGTTTTGGCAAATTACCCCTTTGCGCTGGCTCCCGGCATGGGGCTCAATGCCTATTTTGCTTACTCGGTTGTCATTGGCATGGATTATAGCTGGCAGATCGCGCTGTTTGCTGTTTTTGTGGAAGGCATCCTCTTTATCGCCCTGTCCCTGACAAATGTGCGGGAAGCGATTTTCAATGCCATCCCTATGACGTTAAAGTCGGCTGTCAGTGCAGGCATCGGCCTGTTTATCGCTTTTATTGGCCTGCAGGACGCTAAATTGATTGTGCACAATGATTCTACGCTGGTGACTTACCAGACCTTCAAAGGGGACACGTTCCGTTCCGTAGGCGTCGGCGCCATCCTTGCCCTTGTAGGCATCCTCATTACTGCCATTTTGCTGGTAAAGCAGGTGAAAGGCGGTATCTTAATCAGCATCCTTGCCACATGGCTCCTTGGCATCTTATGTGAGCTTGCAGGCATTTATGTGCCTTCCCCGGATGCTGGCATGTATTCTGTTATCCCTGCCGGAATTGCAAGCCTTGATTTTTCTTCCTTTCAGAAAACCTTTGGGGCTGTCTTTACCATAGATTTCAGTTCCCTGCATATCTGGGATTTCGCAATTGTCATGTTCTCATTCCTGTTTGTGGATTTGTTCGATACGCTGGGAGCCTTAATCGGCGTTTCCTCCAAAGCGGACATGCTGGATGAAGATGGGAAGCTGCCGAGGATTAAGCCTGCGCTGCTGTCTGACGCCATTGCTACCTGTATAGGGGCATTGTTCGGGACTTCCACAACCACCACATATGTAGAAAGCGCTTCCGGCGTTACCGCAGGGGGCCGTACCGGGCTTACCTCCCTTACCACCGCGCTGCTGTTCCTGCTGTCTGTGGTGTTCTCCCCGCTGTTTTTAAGCATCCCGTCTTTCGCTATTGCGCCTGCGCTGATTATTGTCGGGTTTTATATGATGGGCTCTGTTGCAAAAATTGACTTTGAGGACATGGGGGACGCTATCCCGGCATTCCTTTGCATTATTGCCATGCCGCTGGCTTACAGTATTTCAGAAGGGATTTCCATTGGGGTAATTTCCTGGACGCTGATTAACCTGCTGACTGGGAAGGCCAGTGAGAAAAGGATTAGCGTTTTGATGTATTTCCTGACGTTTGTATTTATCCTGAAGTATATCCTGTTATAAAAATCAGGATTCCAAAAGGGTTCGCTGCGCCCATACCATATATTGATGTGCAAATCCATCTGCAATAGCAATATATGGTATGGGCGCAGCACCAACGGTACTTTTGGCATCCCAACCCTATAAAACAAAAGCACCCCCTTTCCTTACATTCCAAACTTACCTTCCATCCCCTGTATCCTGCTGTAATTTATAGACCTCATAGGCAGGGTACGCCCGGTCAAAATGGTATCCCAGCTTCTCTGCCAGCTTTACCGACCACCAATTCTGGGCGTCCCAGCTTGGGTACAGCCCACGCTCCATGCATTCCAAAACCAGTTTTGCCCCGCAGGCAGACGCCAGCCCTTTCCTGCGGTAATCCTCCCTTGTGCCGATCTCTATCTCGATCCCTCCCTGGTACACCGTATAGGAAGAAGCTCCGGCAACCAATTCCCCTCCTGCAAGCACGGCTGCACCCAGCCCCCGTTCCTGATAATCCCCATAATCTGAAAATTGGGAGGTAAAATCTACCGACCACTGGGACTTCTTCGTCTGCTGGAAAATTTCCTTGTCTATCAGTTTTAGTTCATAGCCTTCTTTTAAGCTTCCTGCAATACGGGCAAGATGCCCTTTGTCAAAAATCCCCGGCTCCTTTTTAATGGCGTAACGCTCCACACGCTTGCAGTTGCCGCCATAAGCCTGTTCTATTTCCCGCGCCCAGCCTTCCCCTTCTTCCTTCAAAGGCGGAACCATAATCACAAACTCCCGGGTTTGGTTCCTGATTTCCTCTGTTACCAGTTCCCGGCTGGGCTGCCCTGCAAAAAAGCAGAAATCTGCCAGCAGGATTCTGGCAGACCTTGGGTTTTCCCGTCTGTCTGCCCATGCCTCCCCCATGCAGCCCTGCAGGCAGGACCAGATTAAGGATTCCTGCCAGCCTGCAAAGAGAGGGGCGATGGCTGCCATGTTTTCTTTGTCGATGTTGTAAATGGACATTGTTGTTTTCCTTTCTGCGAAATATACTGGCAGAATTACCGTCCTCCAATATCAATCCGAAGTGCTGACCGTATGGACGGTATGCTTTATCTCCACAATAAAATTATGAATTACCTGTTTCTTTATCATCAGAACCACACCCAATCCAATAAGGGCTGCTGCCGCTGCACTCACAATCAAGGGGTGGTAATCCTCACAAAAAACAGCCAGAAATTTTGTTACATCATCATTTCCCGGTGGGTTGGCCTGTAAATAAGCAAACGGGATGACTACCCATGCAAGCATGGAAACTATCGGGATGAGCGTAACCACATATGAAAAAATCCGATAGAATGATTTTGTGCTGCCCGTTTGGTACAGTAAAATGTATACATAAGAAATAATCAGCGGAAACAACGCGCCATTTGCATTCATTAGCATATCCGTTAAATCTGTGTAATTACCACCGTCTGCACTCACGTGGGCTGTAAATATACTGAAATCTGTTATTGTTGCCCCTGCTGACAGCATAACGGCCATATGGCCAAATTCATGCAAAAGAATATATAGAAAAACTCCAATTCCTGCTGAAAGCAAAATATATCCTATACTTTTTAATTTCTTATTCATCCATTCCCACCTCTGCCATCCGGGCTTTGTTGTATGTAGCTTCCCTAACTAGTACAGTGAATAATAAGTAACGGACACTTTGGCTTGTCTGATTTTTCATCTGCGGCGTTGTCGTCAATCGACGTAGGCACCGCTACGCCTCATTCCTCCGCCTTGCATATGAAACAATCATCCTGCGCCAATGTATCAGAAACTTATTATTCGCTGTACCAGAGATTTCTTAGCCTAATTTTTTCTTAAGTATACATGAAATTATCACATTTTTCAATTCCCCGAACTGCCCATACTTTTGCCTTACCCCCCATGATGCCCTTTATCCATATATTACTCCGGCGATTAAATGCCGACGAATTTTACGCAGAATAAATTTCCATCTGCAAGGCGGAAGAAGGCGGCGTAGCTGGGCTACGTCAACGGATGACAACGCGGCAAATGGAAATTTAGGCAAGTAAAAACGTCGATATTTAACCGCCGGAGTAATAAATATTCCATATGTATTCCAGTACTTCATCTGAGAAAATCCCTTCTTCCCCCAAATAAACCACATGCTCCCCCTGAATGCCTTCCAATTTCAGGCTTTGCTCTGCCAAGGCCACGTCTGCCGCTTCTAACATAGAAATATCAAACCTGCTGTCACCTGCCGCCACCACTACAGAATCGCTAAAACTGCTCCCCTTTTTCCCTGCTGCAATAGGGCTTCCAAGCTTGCCGCTGCCTGCATCCCCCTGCAGCCTGCGCCGGAACCGCCTGACTGCTTCCCCCTTGCTGAGCGCCTTCGGGACCGCGTACACTTTCTTCCCATTGGAAAACACATCCAGCCTGCCCCCTTCCAGATATTCCTGCAGCCTGCAAACCGTCTGTTCCGGCTCCGCGCTTTTCGTAAACACAAACAGCCCCTCAATATCCCTGATTTCAAAATCAACATTCCCATCCGCCCTGAGCAGTTCCTGCACGGCCTGCAAATCCTCCTGGCAGCCAGCTGCCAGTTCCCTTGATTCCTCATACCACCCTGCATCCCTTTCCCCATGAACCAGAAGAACCCCTCCATTACATACCAGCGCATACTCCGGCGGCTCCTCCCCCAGCCGGATTCTCTGGTACTGTTCCACCGTCCTTGTCGTCGTGGGGACAAACACTGCCTGCGCCCGTACCCGCCTTAATAATTCTGCGGAATGGGCTGTCATAAAGGAAATCTCCCGTCCCTGATAAATTTCCACACACTTTTTCCCTGTGCCAATTTCATGCTTATAAGAATAAATCAATGTATTGTCCAAATCCGAATGGAATACCATTCCCCACCTCCATCCCACAAAAATTGGGATGCGCTGCCCTCTCCCGGAAAGCCGTGCATCCCAATCCTTATGTTTCTTATCTCTCCACAACTGCCTTGCGCACCAAATCCACCGGGATCATTGTCACTGCCAGCAATACTACCGCTGCCCAGCCTGCAATCCCAAAGGGCACACAGCTAAACATATTCCCAATCCAGGTAAACACTGTGAACGGCACAAGAGCCGCATTTACAATCAATGCTTGAACCAGAATAATTGTAAAGAACACTTTCAGGAACCCGGTATTTTCATTCAAGCCCTGGAAAATTCCATATTTTTCATCCCGGACATTAAACCCATTAAACAGCGCGCTCACAATAAACAGCACAAAATACCCGGTCAAATGCTGTTTCTCCGTATCAAACAGGTTACGGAAGAAGGGCAGCTTCAGGTACAGGAAACTGATAAATACCAACCATGCCCCCATGGTAATAATCTGGGCCATCATTTTCCTGCTTACAATGCTTTCATCCCTCCTTCTGGGCTTCTCGGACATATATTCCGTCAGGGCTGGCTCGTTCCCAAGCATAATGGCCCCAAGGCCGTCCATTACAAGGTTGACAAACAGCAGGTGCGTTACTTTCAGCGGTTCTTCTACCCCAAAGAAAGGTGCAATTGCGCTTACCACCACCGCCGCCACATTAATCACAAGCTGGAACTTACAGAATTTCAGGATATTGTGGTAAATGGTCCTTCCATACCAGATCGCATCTTTTATGGACTTAAAGTTATCATCCAAAATAACAATTTTGCCTGCTTCCTTGGCAGCCTCAGTCCCGCTGCCCATTGCAAAGCCAACGTCTGCCCGCTTCAATGCCGGGGAATCGTTCACCCCGTCCCCAGTCATGCCGACAACCAGGTTCATTTCCTGGCACAGGCGTACCATCCTGGATTTATCTGTAGGCAGAGCCCTGGCAATCACCCGGATATTGGGGATAATTTTCTTAACCTCCTCATCCGGCATTTCATTGAGCTGCGCAGAGGAAAGCGCCCGGTCGGTATCTGTTTTCAAAAGCCCCGCATCTTTTGCAATGGCAACTGCGGTTTCCAGACGATCCCCAGTAATCATAACTACTTGGATGCCTGCGTGCTGCACCTGCTCAATGGCCTCTTTTGCCTCTGGCCGCACATCGTCACGGATGCCTACAAGGCCGATAATTACAATGTCCCCATTGATTTTATTTTCCACCAGCCCCTGCTCAGAATAGCCGAAGGCAAGGACACGCATTGCTTTTGCCGCCAGTTCGTCAATCTTACGGTCCAGCGCAGGTTTATCAATGTCACGGAGTTCCCCATTCCCATCCAGATATTTCGAAGCAGAAGCCAGCAGGCGCTCCGGCGCGCCTTTGTAAAAGGTCTTCCCCTCGCTGTCAATCCTCGCTTGGCTGAATTTATTGGTGGAGTTGAAGCCTTGGGATTTGGATACCACGCAGGATTTATCTCCTTCTAGCCCACGGAAGGTTTCCTCCCCAAGAAATTTCATCAAGGCTTGATCGGTAGCATTTCCGCCAATCACCCGGTGTTCCCCGTCGAACATGGACTGGGTATTTTTCCCAATTGCCAGATCCAGCAGATGCTTTACCTTCCCATGGCTTCCCAATTCCGGGATTGGGATGGAACTGCCGTCTGCAGTAAAAAAATCCACCACTTCCAGCATACCCTTGGTAATGGTTCCCGTCTTATCGCTAAATAAAATGTTCAGCGACCCAGCCGTTTCAATCCCTTCCGCCTTACGCACCAGCACGTTATGGTCCAGCATTTTGCTGGTATTCTGCATCAGCACCAGCGAAATCATCAGGGGAAGCCCCTCCGGCACCGCACAGACAATAATAACCACGGCAAGGGAAACTGCTTCCACAATGTCCTTGATGACTTCCTCTGCCCCAATGGCAAAGTAAGCGGATACCCCGCCTGCGGACACAATAAAATACACAAAATACAGCACGGCAATCACAACCGCCCCAATATAGCCAAAGGTAGAAATCTGTTTTGCCAGCTTGGCAAGCTTTACTTTCAGCGGGGAATCCGGCTCGTCCTCCTGCATTTCCTCCGCCATTTTGCCCATCATTGTCTTAAGACCTACTTTCCGTACGTCCAGCACGCCTTCTCCGTCAAAAACCACTGCTCCCCGGAATAAAGAGTAGGGATCCACAAAAGTATCCCCTGTGATATCCTCGGCCAGGGAGGTTTCTATGGAGGTTTCTTTTTTCCTGCATTCCTCCGCCTCCCCGTTCAGTGCAGAGTTATCCACGCTTAAGGCGCCGGAAATAAGGATCCCGTCTGCGGGGATTTTATCCCCAGACTGCAGGAGCACCTTGTCCCCAACCACCACGTCGTCCACGTCAATTACCGTGACCATGCCGTTCCGGTGGGCCTTGCACTGGTCTTTCTTGGTGCTGTCCTTTAATTCCCGGTACTTTGTATCGCTGGCAACGCCTGTCTTTGCCGATACAAACGCCACAATCAGGACTGCCACAATTGTGCCCAGCGGCTCATAAATCTCTGCATAACCAAAGAAAAACATCACAATCATAAGCACTGCAATTGCAAGCAGAATCTTAATCATGGGGTCCCCAAAGGTTTCCTTAAATTCTTCCCAAAATGTGGTAGGTTCCGAATCCGGAATTTCATTGGAGCCATACTTCCCTCTGGAAATCTCTACTTCTTTGTCTGTAAGTCCCTGAAATTTCATTCTAAATCTCCTTATACATACCTATTTGCCAACTCGCCTATGCTCCTGTCATTGGTACCCTGCCCAATGGCGCTGAATTTCCATTCCCCATTGTGGCGGTATACCTCCCCGAAAATCATGGCTGTCATCCCGGAATAATCTTCCGACAAGTCATATTTACACATCTCGTTGTTATTCCTGCAGTCTACCAGGCGGATAAATGCATTCTGTATCATCCCAAAATGCTGCCTGCGCTCCACTGCCTGATAAATGTTTACCACAATCACAATCCTGTCATAATGAGCCGGCACCTGGGACAAATCCACGGCAATCTGCTCGTCGTCCCCATCCCCTGCCCCTGTCACGTTGTCCCCCATGTGGAGCACGGAACCGGAATCATGGCGCAGGTTCCCAAAAAATACAAGGTCCTCCTTGCGCATCACCTTGCCGCCGCTTAACAATATGGCAGATGCATCACAGTCAATCTCTGCTGGCTTTGCTGCAAAAAGCCCTCGTTTCTTCCGCTGCACCTCGTCCCATCCCAGGCCTATCATAATTTTGGACAGGCCCGCGTTATCTTTGGACAGGTTGACCTTCTGCCCTTTCTGTAAACTAACCGACATTTCTTTTCCTCCTATTCTACATCTACGCCATAATTGGCACAAAGGGCAGCCAGCCCTCCCTGGTAGCCGCTGCCAATGGCATTGAATTTCCATTCGCTCCCATTCTTATACAGCTCCCCAAACACTGCGGCGGTTTCAATGGAAAAATCCTCCCCCAAATCATACCGCAGCAGTTCTTCCCCCGTATCCTCTTTATAAATGCGGATAAAGGCATTGTTCACCTGCCCAAAATTCTGCCGCCGCTGCTCCGACTCATAAATCGTCACGGTAAATGCAATCTTCGTAATGTTTGGCGGGACCATGGACAGATCCACCCTGATCTGCTCGTCATCCCCGTCCCCTGCCCCTGTCCGGTTATCCCCCATATGCTGGGCGCATCCCGACGGGTGCTGCAGATTCTGGTAAAACACAAAATCCTCCGGCCTTGAAACCTTCCCTGCATCCGTCAGCAAAAACGCCGACGTATCCAAGTCAAAATCCCCGCCCGTATCAAACGCATTCACATCCCAGCCTAACCCCACTACAATCTTGGACAGTCCCGGATTGTCTTTGGTAAGGCTTACTTTCTGCCCTTTCTGCAAATTAATTGGCATGTTAACCCTCCTTCTATATACAGCGCTGTTTTCATAGTTTGCGTGGGGAAGGTCAGCCCAGCTTGCCGCCTGTCCCCACATTCTTTTAAGCCACTTCTATCCCATAATGCCCGCAAAGCGCTGCAAGCCCTCCCTGGAACCCGCTGCCAATGGCATTAAATTTCCACTCCCCGCCATGGCGGTACAATTCCCCTACCACCACCGCAGTTTCAATGGAGAAATCCTCCCCCAAATCATAGCGTATCAGCTCCTGCCCGGTGGTTTCGTCCACTATCCTTATAAATGAGTTGGATACCTGCCCGAAATTCTGCCGCCGTGCATCGGAATCGTAAATTGTCACAGTAAAGGCCACCTTATCCACATTGGCAGGGATTAATGTAAGGTCGATTAAAATTTGTTCGTCGTCCCCTTCCCCTTCCCCAGTCAGGTTGTCCCCCATATGCTTCACTGCCCCGCTGCTGTGCTCCAAATTCTTATAAAAAATAAATTCATTCTCCGTTGGGCACTTCCCATTCTGCCCCAGCATAAAAGCCGCTGCATCCAGGTCAAAGGCTGCGCCGGAATCAAAAGCATTTACATCCCAGCCTAATCCCACCATAATCTTCCTTAACCCCGGGTTCCCTTTTGTCAAGTCTACTTTTTGTCCCTTTGATAAGTTAATTGGCATACTAAAATCCTCCTTTACTTTTGTCATGGCTATACCTTGCATCCCGAAAAGCTTTAATACTTCTTATCCGGCATATGGTACATTTTATTAAATTCTGATTTAATTGTTTCCAGCCTTGCCTGGTCCTGCACGCGTTTCTGCCTTGCATTGTCCTGAATCTGCTTGGTTTCCTCAATGCCGTTTACAATTGTCCTCCATGTTGTTTCCAAGGTTTCTATTTTAATGGAGCTGCCCGAAGCCAGCCTTGCCGTCATCTTAGACTGTTCCACCGTATTCCTTGCATTTTTCATAAGCATTTCATTGGTCTTTTCATCCAGCGCAGACATGGCTTCTGCCTGAATCTTCTGCCGTTTCAGCATAATTGCCTGTGCCAGCGCCTGTTTAAAGACCGGAAGGGTAATAATAAATGCTGAATTAATTTTTCTCACCAAGTTCATATTGCTGAATTCCATGGTCTTTATCATGGGGATGGACTGCATTGCCACGCTTTCTGCGGTCCTAAGGTCCTGGGTCCTCTGCTCCAGCATCATCAAAGCCTGCTGTAAGCTTTGGAGCTCAAACTGGATGGAATTGTCCCCGGTGGCCTCCATGTCTGCCTGCCGCTGGGCAATATATGCTTCCAGCTCCCGGCAGCCCTGTTCCCCGGCCAAAATGTATTTTACCAAATCATGGTAATAATTTACGTTTGCCTGGAACATCTGCTCCAATTTCCGGTTGGACTGCTTGATTTCCGATTCGTACTGCTTTAACTGTACGTAAATCTTATCCACTTCTTCCCCCATAGTATGGTATTTGGCTAAAATTTTATCCAACTGTTTCCGCAAGTTCCCAAACATCTTCCCAAACAGGCTGGGATTTTCTTTCAGCTCATCAATATCAAATTTAGACATAATTTTTGCCAAAGTATTCAGCATTTCACTGGAATCGTCGAGCTGGGACATATTCATGCTGTTTAGTACCACGTCGGAGGCCTTGGAAATTTCCTCTGCCGCTTCCGCCCCGAAGGACACAATGGTTTCAAGGTTGTAGACCTCGATAGTGCTGGCTAAGCTGTCTACCTCCGCGGAATTCGTCAGGGTATCGTTCATCTGCTGCCTGTCCGCAGCAATGTCATACTGCTCCACCACCTCAATCTCATTTTTGGGTTCCGGCACAGCCTGCTGCTGCGGCTGCACTGCTGTCTTACTAAAATCAAGTCCCATATGCATCAACTACCTCTCTTAAAAATTTTATCACGCCATGACTGACGCCCATTAAATGGAATCCTCCCAAAATCCGGCGCCTGCAAATCGTAAAAGTACTCGCCAATCTGGTGTTCTTCCATTAATTTCCGGTTAAAATACTTCTCTATGCTCTGGTAGCCCGTAGGCACCAAAAACAGCACATCAAACCCTGCCAGATTCAGGAAAGAAACCAGTATGGAATCCTCCAGGGTCATCATTTCCTCTGTGGTGCTGATGTAAAGGAACTTGGGGTTCTTCTTGGTAAAATCAAACTTCTGCACCATCCGCAGCACTTCTTTGTTCAAGTTCAGGATAACCCCAATTATGGTATATTCCATGCCATTCTCAAATGTGCCTTTAATAATTCTCTGTTCAATCAGAAGCTGCAGCTTATCTAAAATATGCTCTTGTATTTCTTCCCGCAGGAACCCATATTGGTAGCTGGGATGGTTTTTAACTTTTTCCCGCTGGAGTTTCCCATTTTTAAAAAACTCGGCTACATAGGGCTTGACAGGGTTTGGCTCCGCAGTGCTGATATAGGGAACCTTCCGCGATACTACCGTATCGCCGGTAACAAGCTTCTTTACATCGGCCCAATACTCGGATACCCCATGCTTCACCCCGGAAATCTTGGCATAAATAACCGGGATATTCACAGCCCCTTCCACCGTGCTGAAATTCGGCCTGTATTTTGGCTCCTGCTCCCAGAGGATGGCTATTTCCTCATACATAGTCTGCAAGGTAACTGCATTTGCCTTCCCGTACTGGTGGTTCCGGTACAGGCCGGAATCCTGGTACATAATGGCGTCCAGTTCCCGCTCCGCATGGTAGGCCGCCGTCCCCATCCGTATCCCGGAGCTGTCCCTTGGGAACCTGTCCACTGCCATTGATTCCGGGTAATCCACTTCATAGAGCAGGGAATCTTCCAAGCAGCACTTTGTACCCAAATCTGGGGTTAAAATCAGCACATCCACCGGAAGGCGGGCCAATATCCGTACAAACATAGCCTCCTGCCTGGTCCGGCAGCCCCCCAGATAAACAAAGCATCCAATCTCCGGCATCTTCCAGTTGGAAAAAAGTTCTGGCTGGTACCGTTTCAGCCAGCAGATAAGATAAACTGCCTGATTCGTCAGCTTGTTTAAGTTCATGCCCTGCCTGCCCGCTTCTTCTAACATGACATCCAGAAATGCTTTGGAAATCAGCCGCTGCAGTTCTAAATTTGCGGTATATTTAATATTATTTGCTGCTAAATCTGCCAGCATCTGCCCTGGCTCCGTATAATTTTTCCGGGCTACCCCGCTGATTTCTTCCATAGTGGGCTTTGGAATTTCCTGTTCCAGCACCAGCAGCTTCCGCTTGCTGTTTGTAATCTCCAGTTGGAACTGGAACAAGTCATTTAAGTACGTCAGCTTATCTTCCACCCCGTGGATCCTGCAAAAACAATTATAAAAAAGGTTCGGGTCACTCCCGCGGCTTCTGGGCTCTGCTTTCGCATCCGAAAGCCCTTTGCCGGGGATCCACGCATTGGTGCAATTTAATAGCTGTGGCTTTTGCCCATAGAGCCGTTCTTTATCCAGTTCCCTTGCCGCTTCCTCCCGCAGCGCTTTCAGGCTGAAATGTTCCGGGAAAGGATCCATGTTTCCCCCATCCCACGCAAGGGAAACTGCAGAAGCTGCATCCAGCTTTAAGTAATTTCCATCCCCATGGTACTGTAGGAGCACAATGTCGCACCCAGCCCCTGAAAGGACTGCCATCAGCATCAGCTCATAATTGCTGATTTCCCCTTCATAGAGGATTTTGGGGATTTTCTGTTCCCCTAGCTGGTTCACCACACGCTCAAATTTATAGTAAAGCCAGCACATGAACTTAATATATGCATTTTTCAGGATATTTTCATTCTTGCCTGCCCTGCGCATCCCGTCTAAGGTGCCATAAATGGCAAGGGATACCTGCTCCCGCTGGTATCCCTTCATCCTTGGCAGCCATTTTTTTAGGCTGGCAGAAAGAAAGCCAGTGTTCATCTCAAACCCCATCCCCATAATTTCCCCATAATAATCCAACTGCTGTTCCCCTGGGTTGGGAATTCTGCCTTCAATGACAACGCCGGACATCCTTGCCGCTTCATAATATTTTTTGATAAACCCATGGATTTCCCCATTATACCCATTGATTCGGTAAAAAAATACCCCTTCCTCCCTCCGGCTCCCCGGCTCTAAAAAATACTCGTTTAAGCTTTGAAGCTTTTTATGTTCAAACATAGATTTTTCTAACACCTTCAATATCTGTTCATCTTGTTCCTGTTCATCACAAACCCAAGGCCCGCGCCTACTACGCCGCCTAAAATATGGGTCAGGTTTGACACATTATCATGTACAAACAGCCCTTCATAGACCTGCTGCCCAATGTAAATCACAGCTACCAGCAGGAACGTCAGGGGGATCTCCCCTTCCTTCATGGAGGTAAAAGAAGACAGGAGGATTAAGGCAAATACCACGCCGCTTGCCCCCAACAGCCCTACCCGCGGGAAAAATATAAAATGCACCAGCCCTGTCGTTAATGCAGTTGCCAGTATGACAAACAGCAGATTGGCAGAACCATACTTTTCCTCCAGCAAAGGCCCAACCACCAGTATCAGCGTTATGTTCCCAAAAAAATGCGCCCATCCGGCATGGCCCAGCACATGCCCAAACAGCCTTACATACGTCAGCGGGCTCAAAAGGGAGGAGCGGTACACACTGAAAAATGCATGGTTGGCAGCGCCGCGGGTAATAAAATCCAGTACCATTGCCGCAAAACATAAGATGGCAAAGCCTAAGATGACTGGTGAATTAAATGATACTTTCAGCTTCCTGTTTACAGACATACCTAAAATCCTCATTTCATATTATTTTTCATTATATATTTTCTTACACTTTATTACAATGGATTTTCATAATTTAACCAAAAATTAAGAAAATTTCGTTACTGTGAACACCATGGGTGTGAACAATAACAAGATTTCCTCTATAGATTATGGTGTCAAAAGGGTGCGGCGGGTCGCTTTGCGACAGATTTCATACCCGCCTCAGTGCGATAAAAACTTTTTTATTCTATAGGAAAGATACTTTCACGCGTTAACGTGACAAGTCCTTTCCTAATAGAATGAAAAATTTTATCCATAAAATCCCCGTACAAAATCCCCTATGTACTTGTGCCCCACCGCAAGGTTGATATTCTGCCCCGCGTCAAACCCTGCCGTGCTGATCCCAATCACTTCCCCGTACATGTTCAGCACTGCCCCGCCGGAACTGCCGCTGGAAATTGGGGCGGTGAACTGAATCATTTCCACGTCCTCTATCATACGGAACCCGGAAATAATCCCATCGGATACAGAATTAAACAGGCCAAGGGGGCTGCCGATAGCAACCACCCGCTGCCCCCGGACAAGCTTTTTTTGCCCACTATAAATGGGGAGGGGCTGTAACCTCCGGTCAATACGGATAACCGCCAAGTCCAGCACGGAATTGTATTTAATCATTTCATCGGTCTGGTATACCCTTTCATCCTCCTCTATCCTTACCGAATAATAACTTCCCCGGCAGGCCACATGGTTATTCGTCAGGATATAGCCAGCGCGGCCAACCATAATCCCAGAGCCGCCGCCAATAACATTTCCCCTGCCGTCATGTATCATAATCTGCACCACGGAGGAGGCTAACTGCGCCAATTCTTCATAATCCAATTCCCTGCTGTGCCGAGGTTCCAACATTTCCCTCGTCCTTCTGTCACGTTCCGGAACCCTCGCGTCTACCACAAGATGCGCTGCCCCAGCCTGCGTCCTATGGACGGCTGCATTTGCCTGGTTTAAGCTGTGGGCGCTGCCGCTTTGGCTCCTTCCAGAAGCATTTCCCGCCAAGCTACCTCTAGTTTGGAACTGCTCCGGCCGGTACTCCGGAACCTCATGCTGCCCCAAATTTCCCACTACGCACTTTTGGGACAGCCCAAGCCCTTCCAATTCTGCAGGAATATCCTGCTTTGCCTGCAGCAGAAGCACGTCTGCCCCCAACAGGGTGAGCAGATAGCAAAACAGGTATTCCTGCGGTTTGGAAATATTGGCAAACACTGCTTTCATAACATAATCCGGTTTCCATGCCTGCAAGGCCGGGGAAAAAATTTCATCCAGCCAAAACAGCACCTTTGCTATAAAATTTTTCTCTATGGACTGGTTCATCCCCTGCTTTCCCTGCCCAAGCAATCCAAGGATTTCTGCGCATGCCCCGCTGATAACATGGGGGAGCTGCTGGTTTTGCACAGGCGTTTTCAAGGAAACACTATGTTTCCCGCTGTCTGCCCAGTTCCTATAAGCCCCAGAATAAAATTCCACATCCTCCAGGGCCGCCAGCTTGGGCAGGCTGTTTTTCCTGTTATAAAATCCCTGTCCGCGGCCCATCTGCTCCGTCAGGCTTCTGTCCATTGCCGCTGTTTCCATTAAGGCTGTCCCATCCATCCCCACAATCCTGAGAAACTGCACCTCCTTGCAGCCATCGCGGAAACTGCCTTTCACATTCCGGAACCCTTCCACGGACGATAACGCCAGCCCGCTGCGCCTTGTTTTAAAATTCCCTGTCTGCATGGGAAACCACCTACCTTGTCCTTTTTTATTGCCGCCGCACCGTACATCAAATTCTACAGCTATGCTTTTCCATATACATTGCCCTGGCGGTTAAATATCATAAATATTGCATACATGCTTTCCAATTTATTTCTTATTTTACCATAATCCAGTTAAAAGAGGGAGGAAAATTGGCAGAAAGTTCATTGTCAGGCCTTAAATTAATACCTGTTCCATTTACTTTCCGGCATCCATGCTGATACAATTTGTCCACAATTTCTTCACCCATACGTTTGTCCTGTCCAAAGCCTTTCACTCTATGTCATATATTAAAATTTTCATTATGCAGCATTTTTTATTTTCATCTTGGCATAATTATGCTATAATTATGTTAAAAAAGGAGTGAAACATTATGCCACTTATTATGCCTATTAAGGATTTGCGCAATACCACTGAGATTTCTAATATCGCACACAAGGAACAGGAGCCTATTTTTATTACCAAAAACGGATATAGCGATTTGGTTGTGATGAGTAGTGAATTATACGATAAATTTGCAAGAATGAATCGCATTGACCAGGCAATTTTCGAATCCGAGCAAGAACTTGCTAACGGAGCAGAAGCAGTTGACGCAGAAATAGTTTTTGCAGAATTGGAGAAAAAACATTTTGGATAAATACAAGGTAAAAGTCAACCCCCTTCTCTTTGGTGAGAATCCTCCATTGTTCTAATATTTCTTCATAATTCTGCCCCAGACGGTCTATGCTCTTGATATAGAGCAGGCCATCCTTCTTCATCCGCCGCACCATACGTTTATAGGAAGGACGCTCAAAATCCTTACCCGACTGCTTATCCATGAAAATGTTCTTTGATGGAATAGATAATTTCTGAAATGCAATTATTTGTCTGTCTTCGTTCTGATCCTGACTGCTGACCCGGATGTACCCATATACATTCACCATGTTTCCTCCCTTCCTGCCATTCTGGGAGAAAGAGCTCCCAATCACAGCTTTTTTCATATTAATAGAAATCCATCCATCCAAAAGATACTATAAATGCCGCTATTTTTCCATACAATGAACCACAAAGCCCTATTGCGAAACCCACGAATTTCACCTATAATAAATTGGAACATGAAAACAAGAACAGGAGCATCTTAACATGAACCATTTCCTTCCCGCCTACAGCGTTGGCGCGCTGCTTTACTGCCCAGCCAACCACACAGGCATTGTAAATTCACTGGCAAATGAAAAATTCGGCAAACAGTTTTCCCTCGCCCTATGCCTTGAGGACGCCATACAGGACAGTTGTGTTGCCGACGCTGAAAACATGCTGGTTTCTTCCCTTCAGGCATTGCAGGCGCGCCATGCCCAAAAACCCTTTTTCCTGCCCAAAATCTTTATCCGCGTCAGGAACCCGGAGCAGATAAAAAGCCTGTTGGGAAGGCTGGGGGACGCCCAGAAGCTTGTCACAGGCTTTAACATCCCCAAATTTTCCCTGACAAACGCAGACGCTTACCTTACTGTGTTCCGGGAACTGAACCGGCACAGGGACGTCCCCTGCTACATGATGCCGATTTTGGAAAGCCCCGACCTGATCCATCTTTTGGACAGGGCGCAGATCCTGTACCAGCTTAAGGAAAAATTAGACTCCATTTCCCAATACGTGCTGAATATCCGGGTAGGCGGCAATGACCTATGCCACAGGTTCGGGTTCCGCCGGCACAGCAATGAAACCATTTACCATATCCGGCCAGTGGCAAATATTTTTTCTGACATCATTACCGTGTTTGGCATGGACTATGTGGTTTCTGGGCCCGTTTTTGAATATTATAATGGAAAGAACTGGGATGCCGGAATGGCAAAAGAACTGGACGAAGACAGGCTCTGCGGCTTTATCGGGAAAACCGTCATCCACCCCAGCCAAATCCGGCTGGTAAATGAAGCCTACAAAGTGCCGCTGAAAGATTACAATGATGCAAAAGCCATTCTGGACTGGGACGCCACTTCCCCTTTCTTAGTGGCCGGGAGCATTGTAAGAGAACGGATGAACGAATACAAGACCCACCATAACTGGGCCCTGCGCACCCTCCTATTGGCAGAAGCATATGGCCTGAAATAGCATATGCCCCTGCCAGCCTTTGGGAACCCCGCAGGGTTTGCAGCATGGAAACGCCCTCCCCCACTGCCTTATGTGCCTACAGGATTTTTCATCCGCCCACAGGATTTGCAGCATGGAAACGCTGCCCCCATTGCCTTATGTGTCTGCCAGTTTTTTTATTATCCCACAGGATTTGTAATGCTGCAAAGGGTAGTATGCAACAGGGATATTTTTTTCTTCTGCCAGACGCAGGATGTGGGCCAGGGATTTATCGTTTCTGCAGTCCTGCCGGATTAATACCTTCCATGGAACCCGGCGCAGCAAAACCCTTGTGGTTTCCCCAATCCCTGGCTTTACCAAATTGATATCTGATATGCCAAACTCCACGGCTATCTCTTTTACCTCATCTATGCCAAAGCTGTTCGTGGCTTTTTCCCCATGGTCCACATAGATTCCATCTCTTATTCCCGCTTTTCCAGATGAAGATGGCCCGCAAACCCTTTCCTTTCCCATATGGATTCCGAATCCTTGGGGCATAAGTTCCTTTGGGGCTGCCTGGAACTCAAATTCTTTTTCAATGGCCTCAATAAAACCATAGGACAAATCTGCCCCTGCCAGCTCCCCATAATACGCCGCCCCGTGGAAATCATCCTGCCCAATGATATCCCCACGCAAAAATGTCCGGCTCACCAGCCCCGACACCGTACAGTTCAGGCAGGAGCTGGGGATTAAAATGTCCTCATGGGTTCCGCACAATTCTGTAATATTCGCCGGGTCTGCCAGCACTGCAAGTTCTGCAGCCACACCGGGATAAGCGGAAATTTCTTTTTTCAGTTCCCCAAGGATTGCGCCTTTCCCCACCCAGCCGTCTACAAAAAGCAGTTCCTCTGGCCTATGTTTTCCCAGAAGGAACTTCATTGCATTCCGGTCAATCCCCTTTCCCCGGATAATGGAAATGGAATAGTGGGGCACTTCCAGATGGTATTTCCGGATAAAATACCGTTTCAGCAAAATGCCAATGGGCGTACCAGCCCTTGCCAGGGATACCAGGACCACATGCTCCCCTTTTTCCCGTATAATTTTATCTGCCAGGGCGCCAACCGCCCTTGCTGTGGGCTTTGCAAAATGCTTTAAGGCCTCCCGGTAGGTTTCCATATATTTCGGGGTGGGCACATACTCTATGGGAAGCATTTCGCAATAGTGGCGCCCCGCCTGTATTTCTTTTTCCCGTTCTTCCGTGGACTGGGGCTGCACCAGCCCAGTAATATCTTTTAAGAGAAAAATAACATCGCTTTTTTTATAAGAACTTCTCACTTTTTTTGCACCACCTGATAAAATAAACTGTTTGGTTGCCGCATCTGTCAATCGCATTGCACAGGGAAGCCATTCCCGGTCCCCCAAGGCAGGCAGTTCCCTGCCTGTACTTTTCTGGAAAATCGCCATTCTGCCCATTGCCAGGTTCTGCGTCTGTAATTACCAGCACGAGATCATACTTTGCCAGATCATATACGTATGTCGTGCGGCCGGCATCGTACAGGCTCACCAGTTCATACCGTTCATGCAAAGGATAGCAGGGGCTTTTGCCCACCATAATGGGGCTGCGGGTCGTTGCATGGTATCTCACATGGCTGCCCAGTTCCTGTATTTTCTGCGCCACATACAATGGGGCGTACATAAATTCTTCTGTGCCAAGGACAAGGACCTCCTGCCCTGCCCCAAAAGAAATTTTTTCCTGTATGCCCTGCCACAGCAGGCCGCAAGCCGCCTGATAATCCGCGCCTTTGTGGAGCCTTCTGGCATTGATGCAGCCCGGTGCAGAAATTTCCATGCCGGGAACTTCGCATCTCCTGGAGGGGTTTTGCTTTATAGGACACAATTTCCTGGCCTGGCCCTGATTTCTGCAAAATGGCTGGCACTTATGGTAAACCCCATCGGCCGCCCAGCGTCCCGCAAGCTCCGGGTATCCGCTATGGTCGGTTTTTACCAGGTATACCATGTCTATCCCATTGTTCCGGTACTTCTCCTGCGCTTCCCCATCCATCCCATTTAACAGGGACGCTACAGAAAAACGTAAGCTCTCCCCATATTCCTTCCGCATTAACTGGATAATCCCCAAAACCGTATTCCCAGTAGTCACCTCGTCCTCTACAAACACAATCCGAAGGTGTGGCTTAGCGCCAGTTCCTGCCCCAAGGATTACGGCGTCCAAATCATCCTTCACAACCTTCTGCTCTGTGGCATGGCTGTGGGATTCTGAAAAATACAGGTATTCTACCCCTTTGATCTGCTCCCGGGTGGTCTGCATATAATCTGCACCAAGCTGCACGGCAAGGGCCTCCCCAATAGCTGTGGCAGTTTCTGCAAAGCCAATCAGCAGCAGGCGTTCCCCTTGGTAACGGCCTTCCACCAAGCCCGCCAACGCTGAAAACAGCCCCAAGGCCTTGCCAGGGTCTGCCGGGATATGTTTCCCCTGGTACTTGTTGACAACCAAATAATTCCGTTTTGTGTTATTTTCCCGTTTGGCAATCAGCACCATTTCCTCTGTATACATGATGTTCCACCTCCTTCTGCCTGTTCCTGCCCGCATTAACTAACTAATTTAACAGACACCAAAGATGCCCTGCAAGGAGCTTCCCCTACAGGACACCTTTGGTTTTTCTTATATTTTCAGCACATCCCACAGAAAACACGTTTCAGGCCTGCCCACATCCTTTAAGCGGGAAACCTTATTCCACTGTCTGCCCATAATAAGCATTTGCCCCATGTTTCCGGTAATAATGCTTATCCTGCAATTCCTGCGGGGCAGGCTGGATGCGGGGGTTGATGGTTTCTGCCCGGTATGCCATCTTAGCCACTTCTTCCAGCACCACTGCATTGTGCACAGCCTCATGGGCGTCCTTGCCCCATGCAAAGGGGCCGTGGTTTTTGCAGAGCACCGCCGGGACTGCCATGATGTCCTTCCCCAGTTCCCGGTAAGCGTCCACAATCAGCCGCCCCGTGTTTTCCTCGTATGCGCCGTCGATTTCCTCTTTCGTCAGGCAGCGCAGGCAGGGGATTTCCCCGTACATATAATCCGCATGGGTAGTCCCATAACATGGGATGCTGCGCCCTGCCTGTGCCCAGCTTGTAGCATAAGAAGAATGGGTATGGACAATCCCGCCGATTTCCGGGAACGCCTTGTAGAGTTCCACATGGGTAGCGGTGTCGGAGGAAGGGTTATATTTCCCTTCTACTTTGTTGCCGTCCAAATCCATGACTACCATATCCTCCGGCGACAGCTTCTCATAATCCACGCCGCTTGGCTTAATGACAAACAATCCCCGTTCCCGGTCAATGCCGCTGACATTCCCCCAGGTAAAAGTTACAAGCCCGTAGCGGGGCAAATCCATATTTGCTTCATAGACTGCTTTTTTCAGTTCTTCTAACATGATTTTCCCTTTCTATTTTAAGAAATCTACGGCTGCGCGCTCAATGGGGAGCCCTGCGCTGTAGCGTTTGATAAATGCGTCAAAGCCTTCCACATCTTTTGCATCCGGCTGGATGGTCGTGCCCTTTTGCCCGGAAAATACTTTCTCCTCCAGATACTGGGAGAGGGACTCGCCTTCCGCCTTGTTCCGCATATAGGATGCAAGCAGCGCAATGCCCCATGCGCCTCCTTCCCCGGCTGTTTCCATAACGGAAACGGGAGTGTTGACTGCCGCAGCCATAATCTTCTGGCCTACGCCCTTTGTCTTAAAGAGCCCGCCATGACCCATCAGTTCATCCAGCTTTACCCCTTCTTCCTTTAAGAGGATATCAAGCCCTGTCTTGAGCGCCCCAAGGGAAGTGAACAGGTTCACCCGCATAAAGTTGGCAAGGTTAAATTTGCTGTCCGGCGTACGCACAAACAGGGGGCGGCCTTCCTCAAAGCCTGTAATATGCTCCCCGGAGAAATAATTATATGCCAGCAGCCCGCCGCAGTCTGCATCCCCTTCCAGAGCCTTATTGTACAGTACGGAAAACAGTTTTTGCATATCCACTTCCATGCCGAAGCTTTCTGCAAATTCTTTGAAAAGGTTTACCCATGCATTTAAGTCAGAAGTACAGTTGTTGCAGTGCACCATTGCCACCAAGCTTCCGTCCGGCGTCGTCACCATGTCAATTTCAGGATGGACTTTCGTTAAATTCTTTTCCAGCACTGCCATGGCAAATACGGAAGTCCCTGCGGAAACATTCCCCGTACGCTGCGCTACGCTCTTGGTTGCCACCATCCCTGTCCCTGCGTCCCCTTCCGGCGGGCATACGGGAATCCCCGCTTTCAGCGTACCGGACACATCCAGAAGCTTAGCCCCTTCTTCTGTCAGAGTGCCTGCCTGTTCCCCGGCAGTCAGCACTTTCGGGATAATGTCCTCTAATTTCCACGGGAGGTTTTCTGCTGCAGCCAGTTCGTTGAACTGCGCCATCATTTTCTTGTCAAAATCCCCTGTTTCAATGTCAATGGGGAACATGCCGGAAGCCTCGCCTACGCCCAGCTCCTGATGCCCGGTCAGCTTCCAATGGACATAGCCGGCAAGGGTAGTGAAATAAGCAATGGAGCTTACATGTTCTTCTTTGTTTAAGATGGCCTGGTACAGGTGGGCAATGCTCCATCTCTGGGGAATGTTATACTGGAAAACGTCTGTCAGCTTTTTGGAAGCTTCCTCCGTAATGGTATTCCTCCATGTGCGGAAGGGAACCAAAAGCTCCCCGGACTGGCTAAATGCCATATAACCATGCATCATTGCGCTAAAACCAACTGCCCCAACCGTTTCCAGGGCAACCCCATATTGATTTTTCACGTCTTTGGCCATGTTCTGGTAGCAGTCCTGAAGCCCTTTCCAGATTGCATCCAGGCTGTAGGTCCAGATATGGTCCTCATACTGGTTTTCCCAGTCATGGGCGCCGGAAGCAATGGGGGTATTGTCGCTGCCTACCAGCACGGCTTTGATTCTGGTGGAGCCAAATTCAATGCCCAGGGCGGTACTGCCAGCCTGGATATCTTTGATTATCTGTTCTCTTTCCATATGTAAAAACCCTCCAATCTTTATGATTCGTGTGATATAGTGGACTCTTGGGGATGGGCGGCAATTGGGCTGCCCTCCCCCACGCAAGCTGGGCAATGCCCATGGGCCGCCTGCGTGAGGCCGGGCAGCGTATCTGCTTTATATATGCAATAGAATCAGCATACATTCCTAATACCTGATATCTATTTTACAAAATTTTTTACTTTTTCATAAATCCCCTGTGCATCAAGGCCATATTTCTCCAAAAGCTTTGCTGCCGGGCCGGACTCGCCATATACGTCATACACGCCGATTTTGCATACCGGGGTGGGGGCATTTTCGCAAAGGCAGTCGCATACTGCACTCCCAAGGCCACCGATTACGGAATGTTCCTCTGCGGTAACGACTTTCCCGGTTTTCTTCGCGGAATTTATGATAAGCTCCGTGTCAAGGGGCTTGATGGTATGGATATTGATCACTTCTGCGCTGATGCCCTCTGCTGCAAGCTGTTCCGCTGCTTCCAGGGATGCGCCTACGCACAGGCCGGTTGCCACGATGGTAACGTCTGTCCCTTCCCTAAGGAGGACGCCTTTGCCCACTTCAAACTTATAATCCGGGCGGTCGTTAATCACCGGGACTGCCAGACGGCCGAACCTTAAGTATACCGGGCCATCCATTTCATAAGCCGCCCGCACGGCTGCTTTTGCTTCTACGTCGTCTGCCGGGTTGATAATTGTCATCCCCGGGATGGTGCGCATTAAGGCAATATCCTCGTTGCACTGGTGGGTTGCGCCGTCCTCCCCAACGGAAATCCCGGCATGGGTTGCGCCGATCTTTACGTTCAGGTGCGGGTATCCGATGGAATTGCGCACCTGCTCAAAGGCCCTGCCTGCTGCAAACATGGCGAAGGAGCTTGCGAAAGGCACTTTCCCGGTGCTTGCAATGCCTGCTGCAATGCCCATCATATTGCATTCTGCAATCCCGCAGTCAATATGGCGGTCTGGGAATTCTTTTTGAAATACGCCTGTCTTTGTGGCTGCAGCAAGGTCTGCATCTAAAACGACCAGATTGTCATGCTCCCTTCCCAACTCTGCCAATGCGTTCCCGTAGCTGTCCCTGGTTGCGATTTTCTTTACTTCTGGCATAATGCTTCACCTGCTTTCTCCAATTCTTCCATGGCAATGGCATATTCTTCGTCATTTGGCGCCTTGCCGTGCCATCCGGCTTTATTTTCCATATAGGAAATGCCTTTCCCTTTGACAGTTTTCAGCACAAGGGCGGTAGGCATCCCCTTGGTTTCCCTTGCTTCCTGGAAAGCTGCGCGCAGGGCGTCGAAATCATTTCCATCTTCCACGTTAATGACATGGAAATTAAATGCTTTCAGCTTTTCATCAATGGGGTAGGGGGAGCACACGTCGTCCACCTTGCCGTCGATCTGCAGGCCGTTGTTATCCACAATCACTACAAGGTTATCCAGTTTCCGGTGGCCTGCAAACATCGCTGCCTCCCAGACCTGCCCTTCCTGGATTTCCCCATCCCCTAACAGGGTGTATACCCGGTAGCTGTCGTTGCTAAGCTTTGCAGAAATTGCCATGCCCACGGCTGCGGAAATGCCCTGCCCCAGGGAGCCGCTTGACATATCGATGCCGGGGGTATGCTGTAAGCATGGGTGGCCTTGCAGGTGGGACCCGATATGGCGCAGCGTCTTTAAATCCTCCACCGGGAAGAACCCACGGTTTGCCAGGGTGGAGTAAAGCCCCGGCGCAGTGTGGCCTTTCGAAAGCACAAAGCGGTCACGGTCTGCTTTCTTCGGGTTTTTGGGGTCTATGTCCATTTCTTCAAAATATAAATATGTGAAAACCTCTGCCGCGGAAAGGGATCCGCCCGGATGCCCTGCTTTTGCTGCATGGACAGCTGTGACAATGCCTTTCCTGACTTCATTGGCCGTTTTCTGAAGTTCTAAGTTTTCCATGTAACATTCTCCTTTTTCTGTTCTTTTTATTCGCCGAAAACTGCTTTGTAGTCCTTCTGGAATTTTTCAATCCCCTGGTCGGTGAGGGGATGTTTTGTCATCTGCTCAATCACGCTGTATGGGATGGTTGCAATATCTGCACCTGCAAGGGCGCAGTCGTTTACATGTACGGTGCTGCGGATGCTGGCTGCAATGATTTCTGTTTCCAACCCATAGTTTTCAAAAATTGTCACAATGTCTTCAATTAAGGCAATCCCCGGCTGGTTGATGTCGTCCAGGCGGCCTAAGAACGGGGATACATAGGTTGCGCCTGCCCGTGCTGCAAGAAGGGCCTGGTTCGCGGAGAAAATCAGGGTCACGTTTGTCTTAATGCCTTCTGCTGCCAGTACTTTCACAGCCTTTAAGCCTTCTGCGGTCATTGGGATTTTTACAATCATGTTGGGATGGATTGCTGCAATTTCACGGCCTTCTTTTATCATGCCTTCTGCGTCCGTGGTAGTTGCCTTCACCTCGCCGCTGATTGGGCCGTCCACAATGCTGGTGATTTCCTTGATAACCTCATTGAAGTCCCTGCCTTCTTTTGCGATCAAGGAAGGGTTCGTAGTTACCCCGCAGATAACGCCCATGTCGTTGGCTTTGCGGATATCTTCTACATTGGCGGTGTCAATAAATAATTTCATGTTGTCCTCCTTTGTTATGCATTTATCGTTATGCATTTATTGTTACGTTTCTATTGTTACGTTTCTATTTTACACTATTTGTCCCGGAAAAAACAGGGCATTTGTCCGTCTTTTGAGTACAAAACATTGCACGCCCCGCATACCCTGATTGGGCTAGATCGTGTCTTAAAATTCATTTCCACCGTCTGCATCCCCCACTTCGCGGCATTTTTGCACCAAATTCGGTCAACGTAGCCCGCTACGCCTCCCTCATTTGGCACAAATCTTCCACGAACTGTGAAATACATCCGACAGAAAGCAATTTTAAGACACGCTCTAGGGAACGCCTTGCGGCGGCTGTTATTTTCCAAATACCACATTCCCAAGCATCAGGTCTTTCTTAAAGTCACGGATATTGGTGTGGCTGTCAATGTAAACGGCTTCGATTCCCATAGCTGCCGCCCAGTCGCCCATCTGCTCTGCAGTCAGGTCATAAGTAAATGCCGTATGGTGGGCGCCCCCTGCCAGAATCCATGCTTCCGCTCCAGTTGCAAAATCAGGCTGCGGCGTCCAGAATGCAGTTGCTACCGGGAGCTTGGGCATTGGTTTTTCTACCTTTTTGCACTCTACCGTGTTGATTAACAGGCGGAACCGGTCCCCAAGGTCAATTAAGGATGTTGCAATGCCCATGCCCTCCTTGGAGGTAAATACCAAACGCGCCGGGTCTTCCCTGTCACCCATGGAAAGCGGCTGGCATTTGATGCTGATGGGCCCTTCGGAAATGGAGGGGCAGATTTCCAGCATATGTGCCTGGAGTATGCCTTCCTTGCCTGGTACCAGATTGTAGGTATAGTCCTCTAACATGGAGGTCCCTTTTGCATCCTTCATGCCTGCAGTCATCAGCTTCATCAGGCGTACCATAGCCGCCACCTTCCAGTCGCCCTCTGCGCCGAAGCCATAGCCTTTTTCCATCAGGCGCTGGATTGCAAGGCCTGGAAGCTGTTTCAATGCGCCCAGATCCCCGAAATGCGTCACAATTGCCTGATAATTTTTTTCTTCCAGGAACCGCTCGAAGCCAAGCTCTATCTGCGCCTGTACGGCAACGTGGCGTTTGAATTCTTCCGGGTCCCTGCCTTCTAACAGGATGTCATATTTTTCATAGTATTCGTCTACTAATGCATTGGTGTCGGATTCTGATACGGCTGCAACGGATTCTGCAATTTCATTGACCGGATAAGCGTCCACTTCCCATCCGAATTTCAGCTGCGCTTCCACCTTGTCCCCTTCGGTCACTGCTACGTTTCTCATATTGTCTGCCACGCGCATTACCCGGACATGGCTGCTCTCAACAATGCCGATCGCCGTGCGCATCCAAGAAGCGATTTTTTCCTGTACTGCCTTGCTGTCCCAATGGCCTACCACTACCTTGCGCTCAATGCCCATGCGGGTCACCATATGGCCCCACTCCCGGTCGCCGTGGGCGGACTGGTTCTCGTTCATGAAATCCATGTCAATGGTATCGTAAGGGATTTCCTCGTTAAACTGGGTATGTAAATGCAGCAGTGGCTTGCGGTATTCCTGCAGCCCTAAAATCCAGGACTTTGCAGGGGAAAACGTGTGGCACCATACGATCACGCCTGCACATTCCCCGTCAATGTTCGCTTCGTTAAACGTTTTGCGGATTAACTCATTTGTGATAAGCGTAGGCTTTAACACCACTTCAAAGGGAAGCGCCCCGGACTTGTTAAGCTGCTCTACAATCACCCTTGAGTGCTCTGCCACATTCCTCAGGCATTCATCCCCATATAAATCCTGTGAGCCTGTGCAGAACCAGAACTTGTAATTTTTTTGTAATTTCATACCTAAAACCCTCCTGCTTTTTATAAGATTTAAGAACTTTTTGCTTCTGTCTTTACTATATAACTTGTATGCTCGTCAATACAAGTTGTTTTTTATTCCATAGGAAATTTCTCCGAATTTTCCTATGGAATAAAACCTCCGGAGGATGCGCACTCGCGCAAGAGGTAATACGCCGCTAAGGCGGCTGCGCTCGGCGCGGCAAAGTGTCCAAGCCCCTCATGAGCGAGGGAATGGGGAGGGGATATGGGCTTGCCCACTTTGTTCCCTTTTTTGGGAGGATTCCCGGACTATCAGTTCTGGCTTAATCAAGATTTGGCTTTCCCTGGGCGTACCCCCCGGGTTCTGTATCAGGTCCAGCAGCAGCTTTGCAGCCAGTTCCCCCAGTTTTTCCTGGGGATGGGCAATGGTAGTAAGCTTAATCCTGCTGTTTTCTGCAATAAAGGAATTGTCATACCCAGTGACGGATACCTGCCCGGGCACATCTACCTGGCATTCCTCCAGCGCCTTGATGACTTCTATGGCAATCTGGTCGTTATAACATACAACTGCGTCAAACTCCCTGCCCTGCCGCACCAGTTCCTGCATGGCGGCAAAGGGCTTCACTGCCCGGTCCTCCGTGTGGAACCAGATAATGTCGTCCGGGTCATAAAGCATCCCAGCTTCCTGCAATGCCCTGACAAAGCCCCGGTGCCGCTGGCGTCCCTGCATGTCGTCTGCTTTAAATACCCCAAGGATCCGCTTGTGCCCGGTGGAAACAAGATGCTTTGCCAGAAGGTAGCCCCCCTGGCAGTCATCCATTTTCACCTGCGGCTTGTCCTTCATCTGGGCAAAGCACCCCTGGATAAACACATAGGGAATCCCGTACTGCTCCAGACGTGCATACAGGGAAACATGTTTGCAGAAAATCTCGCTTTTGCTTGGCTCGATAATCAGCCCCTCAATGTCCTTCTGCAGCAGCTCCTCTAAGCACCTTGCTTCTGCCTTCCTGGAATTGCGGGTGTTCTTTAAGAGAATCGTGTAGCCGTTTTCTGCCATTACCCCGTCGATTCCCTGAATAACCCTTGGGAAAATATAATCGGACAGGTAGGTAGTCACCACTGCGATGTTCCGGGATGTCTTGGTATGGCGTACAAGTTCGGAGCAGAAGGTGCCTTTCCCATGCTCAGCATAGATGTAGCCTTCATTTTCCAGGATGGAAAGCGCCTTGCGGACCGTGTGCCTGCTGATTTGGTAACGGGCAGACAAGACGTTTTCGGAGGGGAGCTGTTCCCCTGCCTGAATTTTGCCTTCCAGAATCATTCCCCTTAAATCCTCTGCCAGACGGGAATATTTTAATTTCTGGCTGTCTTTTTTTGCCATTTGTTTTCCTCCTGCCTGGGGCCTGCGGTGTGTAAGTTTGGTGCAGTGCAGGCCCTGCGGGTTTATTGTACAGGAAATTTTGGGTTCCTACAAGGGGGAAAGTGGCGGCTTGTCCGGTGCAGGCAGACAAGTTGGCTTTGGAGTAAGTTTTGGGTCTTTGGGGGCGGACGGCAATTGCTGCGTTTTGTGTGCGGCTTGCAGCGCTTACTCTGGTGAGTTGGGCTGGCAGGCCTTCCGGGCTTTTATGGCGCTGCGGATTAGCTGGGTGCGGAGGGCTTTGGGGCCTTCTTAATGTTTTCCTTGGATACCTCATTGTCCGTGATAACCTTAAAAACGTCCCGGATTGGGCAAATCACGGAAAGGTAGCTGTCCCGGAATTTACTGCTGTCCGCCAGCACATAGACTTCCCCTGCCACCTTTAAGATTACCCTTTTGATCTGCATCTGGGGGGCAATGGAGGTGAGGCCTACCTCAAAATTAATGCCCTGGACGCCGATAAACGCCTTGTCCACATGGAACTGCTCAATATTATGGACGGCGGCATCCCCCATGGTTGCGGCAAGGTGCCCCCCTACGGTCCCGCCCACCATAAACAGCTCCACATGGCCTGCCCCGGCCAGCTCATTTCCCACCAGAAGGGAATTTGTCACTACTGCAAGCTGCTTCTCCGGATGCTTTTTGATATGGAGGGCAAGGTAAAAGGTGCTGGAGGCATCGTCCAAAATGATGGTGTCCCGGTCAGCCACAAATTCATAGGCGCATGCGGCTATTTTCTTCTTGCGTTCCGTGTGCCGGTAAATACTTTCTGCCTGATATTTCCGCTCCTGTTCCCTGGGTATGCAGAGCGCCCCTCCGTGGGTGCGCTTCAGAAGGCCTTCTGCATCCATGCTTTTGATGTCATTGCGGATTGTCACTTCTGAGCACCCCATTTTCCTGCTGAGCTCCGCCACCCGCACTTTCCCGTTTTCCTCCAGTTCCTGTAATAAGAAATGCCGATGGTTTTGGGCGTTGCCGCCGCCCGCTTTGGAATATGCATGGAACAGAAGAAAACCGGAAAGGGCCTCTTTTATCATATTTACTGTTATCTTATTCATGATTCCGCTTTCCTACAAATTTTGTTTGCGGAAAAGGGGCTGTCGCACTAAGCAAAATATATATAAGATATAGTATAGAAGAATGATTTATACCAACTATATCTTGTATCATTTTTCTTAATGCGACAGCCCCTTTTTTCAATTTATTTCCAGTTTTTATTCCCGTAAGCCTTTTCCATGCCGCAGGGCGTTGCACCACCAACCGCCCTGCCCGCCTTTCCAAATAGATGGGGCCTGCCCCCTGAGCCCCCGTTTACTCATCAAAATAAAAGCGTAATTCATTCTTCAAATCCTCCAGCCTTTCCTCTACGGACTGGCTTCCGTCTGTCATAAAAACCGCCCGGCGAACCAAAGAATTCTCGTATCCGCAGAACCGAGCCGTTGTAACCTGCTGTGTGAGCTGGAACAATTCCTCCGCTTTCTTTGCAGCATCTTCCTGATATTCTTCTGCCCCAAGGGCAAACTTATACTGGAGCGCCGGAACAACAGCATTGTTATTCACAGGAACCACCGAAGGCATTTTTCCATTCCCAAAGCCTTCCCAGCCTGTGCTGCCCTGCATTTCATCTGACAGCAAAAAGGCCAGGAACTCACCAGCTTCGGAAGCGTGCGCGCTGTTTGCCCGGACTGCTGCAAATATGCTCACCTGTGCGTTAATCCCTCCCTCCCCATTTGGGAACGGCAGGAACTTAATGTCTGTACCCGAAGCAAAAGACCCTTCCACAAGCATTGCAAAACTATCATCATCAGAGTCACCAACCGTCATAATATCTGGCAATTCCGGCGCATTTTCATCTGTAATTCCCAATCCTTCTTCTAACAGCTCTGCCATATCCTGCAATTCCTTGGAAACCGTCACGGATTTTTCCTCATAATCCAAAACAGGCGTCCCAAAAAGCCCAGGCAGATACCATTTCATCAAAGATTCGTTGCGGAAGCTTTCCACCCCTGCATGGGCGGCAACCTCTTTTAGGAATTTATCCGGCTGGCCGGAGGACGGCTGGAAATCCCCAAGCGTATCATCTGCCACAGCAATGCCTGCCAGCCTATATCCCAGTGGCAGAAAATACTGTTTCCCATCCACTTCCCCTGCTTTTACCACCGTCTGGTTCAGCGGCAGGCCTTTGATCCCGTCTATCACTGTGTTCAGGTCTAAAAACACCCCGTTGTAACTGCTTTTTACAATGTCCGGCAATAAGCTGTCGCTTTCGTCCAGAAGGAAAACATCCGGCCCCTTACCCGCCAGAACCTGCACCTGCATGTCCTTTACCGCTTTCCTGTTTTTCTCCGTTTTCTCCGTAGGCATATTATCAATCCAAGGTATTATTTCAACTGTTACGTCTGTTTCTGGGTGGAGCTTACGATATTCGGATATTACCACCTGATAAAATTCTTTCTGATGTTCGGAAACAGCGATAACTATCTCCGTTTGGTTCCCGGCCTTTTGTTCCGGGGAAACGCCGGAAGATGCGCAGGATGTAAACAAACCTATGCATAAGGACAGGATAAGCGCGAATTTTTTCTTCATAAATTACACCTCCCTGTTAATCCCAAAATACAGCAGCCTGGCATACTGTATCTATCTTGCACGATATTCGCGCCAAATTCAGGCTGCCCTGTTGCGAGTACAATTTAAAATTTTATATATAAAAAGTGGCGCAAGTGAATTTCATGACTTTTTATTATAATTATCCGTGAAATACAAATTTTCTTAACTAGTTAGGATAATAACCACCGCATTTTATCTCCGTATTCGTACATTTCTCCCATGTACTGCTTCCATATGCGCAGTTCGAACATTTATACTGATAAATAGTATATGTCTTTTTAACCGCATCGCTTCCGAAAGGAAGTCCATGTCCACAATCAACTTCTGCCGTTGATGTTCTGGATCCACATTTAACAACATGTAAGCTCATTTTCCCGCACCTACCACATTCCTGTACCCGTGGCTGGATTCCTTCCGATACATTTTGGGATGCTGATACTGGCAATGCAAGCATGAAAGAAATAACACCTAATATCAGGATAGAAACTAATTTTTTATTCATACTATTCCTTCTCTGATTCACTTGCCCACTTTTAATACTATATGTGTTAAAAATTTTATTTTATAAAAAAAATATATCATAACTTGTAGTATTATACAAGACATAATTTTTTTGAGTTTCCCCATTTTGTAATTTATAATGCCAAAAGGTTTCCAACACAAAGTGATGGAAACACTTTGCACATAAAAGCGCTCTGAAAAGCTGGCTTTCCAGAGCGTTTTTTGTGCAAGATGCCTATCTTTCACTGCCTTTCTGTTTTCCTCCGCTGGCGCATTATCAATCTTCTTACGTCCCGTGCTCCTGCAAATGCTTTCCGGCTGGCTGTATTCCGGGTTTGCCTGCACCTGTTTTTTCGCCCTTATTTTTAACTGGATGGAGGTATAGGCAAGGAACAGGACGGACGCGCCAAGGTAACAGGATGCGCCAAGCCCCGTTGTGTTCCCGGACACATACAGGAAGATACCCATAAATGCCACAGCCAGCCCCAACACATTCACCAGAAAACCGCCCAGCTTGGAATATGCATGGAACAGAAGAAAATCGAAAAGAGCCTCTTTCGTCATATTTACTGTTATCTTATTCATTGTTTCGCCTTCCCACAAATTTTGTTTGTGAAAAAGCCCCTTTATATCTTACCATATAAAAGGGCTTTTTTCACTTGGTTTTCGTTTTTTATTCTTTTTAAGTCCTGAGCCCACAGTCCCTCAGGCAGCCAGAAAACACCAGCATTTCCTATGCTTAAGCTGTTTTCTGGTATGCCCAGCCTTCAGGGCTGTAGATTCCCTTCTGTTTCCTCTGCATATACTTGTCAAAAGAAGCTGTGATAAAGGGGCAGAGGAATTAAGAGAAATCCCGCACCAAAATATCGCTTTTTTCCAAAAACTCCTCAATGGTAAAAAAACCCAGCCGTGCCAGCAGTTCCTGCACAAAAGGGTTTTCCAGCGGGGTCTGGTATTCGGCTTCCTCCCCATACTGTTCCACATTCCTGCACCCTTCCTCTTTTCCAATCAGGGCTTTGGGCCCGCCTACGCAGCCGCCTTTGCAGCCCATGCCTTCAAAAAAGTTCGCTGTTGTTTCTCCCCTTTTCAGCCGTTCTATCATCTCCCGGCAGGCTGGTACGCCGTCCGCCTGTTCCGCACGGACCTCAATTTTCCGGTCTGGGCTTAACTGCTTTACCGTAGCCTTCACCGCTTCGCTGACGCCCCCTGTCCGGGCATAAATCCGCCCTGCCCGGGAGGAATGCTCTTTTTCATCCTCCCCAAGCTCCTCTGGATGGATGCCTGCCACATCAAACATGTCCTGTACTTCCTGGAAGGTCAGTACATAGTCCACGGCATCCGCAATGTCCGGCTCCCTTGCCTCCTTTTTTTTCGCCATGCAGGGGCCTACAAATACCGTAAGGGCCTCCGGGTGCAGCTCTTTCACCACACGGCCTGCCGCAACCATAGGGGAAACCGCCCCGGGCACATGGGGCATCAGTTCCTGATAAACCTTCCGTATCATGGCAATCCAGACGGGGCAGCAGCAGCTTGTAAGCTGGTAATCCTGTTCCTTCTTGATGTTTGCGTCAAATTCCAATGCTTCTTTCAGCGTCAAAATGTCTGCAAATACAGCCACCTCAATCAGCCCTTGGAACCCCATGGCCTTAAATGCCGCCCGCAATTTCCCGGTGGTAACTTCCCTGCCAAACTGCCCTAAGAAAGCCGGCGCCACAAGGGCGTATACCTCCCGCTTTTTTTCCCGGATGGAGCGGAGGACTGGGACGATGTCTTTGTTAGCGACTAGTTTTTCTAATTTGCAGGCTTCTACACATGCCCCGCAGCCCGTGCATTTTTCTTTATTAATATGGACTTTTCCAGATTCGTCCTGCTCAAAGGCGTCGAAAATGCAGCTATTTTCGCAGGCCCGCTCAAAGGCGCACTGCTCACATTCTTCTGCGAAAACCACAGGGGCGTGGCGCTCGGGATGGAGAAGGCAGTCCATATGGTAGGGGTCGTAATCTTCCTCAAGGATGCGGCCGTGGCCTGCTTCTTGGTGTAGGATGTCCAGGTATAGTTGATGGAATGTTTTCAATGTTAGTCCCTCATTTCTGTTTTTTTAATAGTATTGGCAGAATTGGGGGAAATAATTTGGGATATGGGAAAATAATTGTTTCTGGCAGGAAGATGTGTTATACTTTGAATCAACAAACAGGAACTTAATATGACCCTTAAAAATAGCAATTTGGGCAGCGCGCAGGGATTTGGGATACAAAAGTCAAATACCCCGCAGCAAGCTACGGGGCATGACCTAACTTGTTCTTTCCGCCCCAAGGGGCGGGGTATCTGACCCTCGCGGCATTCGCCAAATATCCGCGCAAGCGCGGCTGCTTGGCTCATTGCTCGCGGGAATGAACATTTATATCGTTTATCTATTTACAGAACCGGAAACAGTAAAAGTAAAACAATTGTCTGAATATTCACATTAGCTGCTTGATAATCATACCTCGAATTGCCGGAATCCTGTCATGGCAAGGGTTTCCGCCTTTACAGGATTTTGACAAGTCGATAAAACCAAAATTGCAGTCTGGACAATTTACCCAGATGATATGACACTCCCTATAAAACTTACACACTTTACTTGACAAACCCACACTTTACTTGGCAAACCCCTGATATTAGTTTCTTGCATCTGTTTATAATCTCATTTCTTTAATCAGAATCCCCAGATTACTTCCTACTTTGTTTTCCAGCAAAACTACATCCTCACAAAATTTTTCTTCATTCTCAATAGCTTTCCCAATACGCTTTACAATCTCCTCTGCCTTATATGAACTTTTTCCATATCCCAGCCAAATCTTGCGCAGCTCCTGTTCTGCATATCTCCTTTTAGCAGTCACCTTTGGATTTTCCAACAGCTTATCTATCTCCAACTCAAATACTTCATCAAAATGCAGCAATAACCAAAATTCAAAACAAGGATTTGTAATATATAATCCAAATTTCTTTTCCGCACATTTATGAACCACATATTCATATTGGTTATTATTGGGTGTGGAAACAAAGCTTCCTCTATCCCTATCTACAATTAGGCAAATTTTATCAAAACCTTCTGCATATGTAATTCCACCATCCTTTATTATATTCGAAATGTCTGAAATTACGTGCACTAACTCGTATTCTTTTTCCAATATCCCTAATATCACACTACATGCATATTCTATATCTTCAACCTCTGACGCAAGAGTTTTATGTAAATCCTTCTCACAAATCCTACCCATTGTTTTCCATATGCTTTTGGCCTGTATCCTACTGGATGTAATTACTTTTACATCATAAAAATAATCCATAATTCGATTTAATAAGGTTTCATAGGACATGCTCTTTGTCCTACTTTCTTCCAAATTTTCTATTACCCTATCTAATATTTTTTTAGGATTGCTCCATCCTTCCTCACTATAACTCCTTATCACAGGAACAAGTTCAATTAATGGATTGATGCCAATCTCATTACGCATATTAACAACTGCATCAAAATAAAGAGCTTCCGTATCGGAACCTTCGTATACGAGAAAATATTTTTTTAAAGTTCTATCTGAAGAAAATACTTGTGTGCGTTCTGCAAATGTCCTACTCTCCCTCATACACATTATCCCTCCCTAATTGGAAATACTGTGCTAAAAACAGGGACACCGCCATAACGCCCCTCCAAATACGCTTTGTCTATTTTTTGGTCAAATCTAGCATTATACTCTTCCAAGGAATAAATATCACTTTCACCCGATTTCCGTTTATTTACAAACCAAATTTCATCCCGGCGTAACAGATCAAAATCCATGAGCCTTGACTCATGTGTCGTAACAATTAACTGAATGTGTTTTTGCTCTGCCAATTTAAGAAATGTGTCCACAAATTTATATGTTAGGCTCGGATGTAAACATCTGTCTAACTCATCAATTACATATGTTTTTCCTTCTCCAGACAAAAGCACTTCTAACAAATCTAAGACCCTTACTGTACCGTCTGACTCCTCTGACAAGTCAAAAAGTATATTCTTTTTTCCATGTGAAAATTTAATTGTTTTGCATATAACGTTTTCTTCCTTATCTATCCTTAATATAAAAAAGTCACGGTTGCTTCTCATTATAATCCCCAAGCCATCTGTTTCCTCATTTTTCATATCAGTTACTTTTTTTTCAATACCAGCAAGCAAATCCTCTTGTACTCTTTTTGGCAAATATCCCAATACCTTTTCAACAGGCACTTCTACCATCTGAAAATCTGTGATCCCTGTTCCAAATGCCGCTATAATTCTGCAAATTTCTTCAACATTTTCAGTTTCAGCCAAATAAGAATAGTCCGAAATTGGCCTGTCTGGATAATTAATATCTAAACTATTTTGCATCCACATATAAACATTTTGAAATACTGCCGCCTGTGCAAATTGCTGATATAATGTTTTCTTATTTTGGTTCATTACAGACAACAATAACGCACTGGTATCCTCCTGAATATCCTCTGCATAAACATCTAACTTTTCTGCCAATCCTTTCACATTGACTTGCCCGCCAAATTCATATGTTCCGTTCATTATATCCCTAGTAAAAATCACTTTTTCTCTGTTATCAGATGTAAGTTCTATCAACCACTCAGATACAATTTTCCCTTTATTTAAAATCACTTCAAATCCATAAGCATAATATTTATTTTCCAACATAAGCTCTAACTCAAAGTAACTTTCTTTCTCTTTATTCTCTCCTATTACTTTACAATATTTATCCGTATACCCTTCTGGCAAACCAAATAGTACAACTTGTTTCATAAATTCTAATGCTTTCACTAAATTTGACTTTCCAGAAGCATTTGCCCCATAAACTGCAGCAAATTTTAACAATTTAATTTTATCATCTGAATAGATATGTTCTTTTTTATTTCTCACTTTTCCAGCTATCATAGAAAATTCTTCTGATTTTCCATCTTCTCTTTCCGAAAACGAAAGAAAATTTTTAATATTAAAACGGATAAGCATTAACGGCACCTCCCTGCTACTGACAAATATATGCGATTATTTCTTGTTTGTCAATTATATTTTTATATTTTTCAATGTATTTCTGGATTATAATGTGATTTTTCCACTTAATTATCTATTCATAATCTATGAAAAAATTTACAAAAGCAGTACAGCAAACTGAACAGGGGGCATAGCCGTCCCTGCCCTCATTCCCATCTGAAAGTCTGGGGTACAAGACAATAATTTTGCTGTACTGTTTCATGGCATTTCCTCTGTTTCGTCAATGTATTTTTCCTTATCCATTCTATTTTCCATTTAAGCATAGTGGTATTTCTTCCGGTTTCTTAAAAGGAATGTAACGGTAACTGCCAAGGCCAGAAGTTCCGCCGCCCCAATTGCCAGCCAAATGCCGTCTATGCCAAGAAATACAGGCAGCAGGATAATCATGGCGATTTGGAACAACAGTGTCCGCAGGAAGGAAATCGTGGCGGAAATCACCCCGTTCCCCAAGGCGGTAAAAAAGGCAGAGCCAAACACATTGACGCCCATTGCTGCGAAAGCCAGGGCATACAGGCGGAACCCATGGCAAGTCATGGCGAAAAGCTCCGCATCGTAGTTGGCGAAAATGGCTACAAGGGGCGCTGTCAGGAGTTCTGCCAGCATAGTCAGCAAAATCCCGGCGCCGCCCATTAGGACAAGGCTTTTTGCCAGCAGGTTTTTCAGTTCCTTGTGGTTGCCCGCGCCGTAATGGTAGCCGACCACAGGGCTGCTGCCAATAGCGTACCCCAAATAAATCGCCATAAAGGCAAAGTTCACATACATAATAATCCCATAAGCCGCAATCCCATTTTCCCCCGCCAGCTTCATAAGCTGGAAATTGTACAGGATATTTATGATGGATGCGGAAAGGTTCGTCACCATTTCGGACGAGCCATTCCCAAATGTCTTTAAGATGACCTGCTTTTCCAGCTTTGTCCTGGTAAGCCTTAACAGGCTGTCATTTTCCCGGGCAAAATAAAAGAGCGGGATAATTCCGCCTACGGCCTGCCCAATGCCTGTAGCTAACGCCGCACCCGCCAGCCCCCAGCGGAATACTGCAATAAACAGATAATCCAGCACAATATTTGTAATCCCTGCGGCTATGGACATTTTCAGGCTCAGGCCCGGTTTTTCCGCCGTAACAAAAAAGCTCTGGAACACATTCTGCAGCACAAAAGGCGTCAATGCCGCAAACAGGAGCCTGCTGTAGAGCACGCTGTATTCCAATAACTCCCCGCCTGCCCCCAGGGCAATGGAAATAGGCCTTGCAAATACAAGCCCTGCCACCGTCAGGGCAAGGCTTAAGCCAATAGAAAAATACACCAGCATGGAAAAATACTGGTTCGCCTTCTCCCGTTTCCCTTCCCCTAATGTCTTAGACACTACCGCGCTGCCGCCTGTCCCTATCATAATCCCTACCGTCCCAAATGCCATGCACACTGGAAATACCAGGTTCAACGCCGCAAAGGGAGTCTTTCCTACATAATTCGACACAAAAAAACCATCCACAATGCTGTAGAAGGAAGTGCAGATCATCATTAAAACAGGGGATACCACAAAACGCAGCAGCCTCCGGTACGTAAAATGGTCTGATAACTGTATTCTCATAATAACCTCTCTGCCGCCTGTTCCCGGAAAAACTGGACATATTTCCCCATCAGCTCCAGCATTTTCCGGCTTTCTTCCGGGGACATCTCCTCAAAGGCAGATTTCTCCATTTCCATGACTGGGAAAATCTTTTTTTCTATCAGGCTTTTCCCTTCCTGGGTAAGAAAAACGCCTTTTTCCCTCCCCCTGCCAGATTCCAAGGTAAGGAACCCTTGGGCTTTCAGGTTCTGGATGGAAGAATTGACGGTCTGCCTGCTTAAGGAACACCATGCTGCAATGTCTTTCTGCAGGCATCCTTCCCCCAGTTCCGCAATGGTATACAGAATGATAAATCCGCTGTCGGACATGCCAAGCCGGACAGCCAGCCCGTGGTAAATCTGGTCCATTTCCCGGTACAGGCGGTTAAACGCTTCTAAATTTTTCCCTTGTTCATACTTCGTCATAGCCACCATTCCTTTCACTTTGGTACAAATAGCGATGGACAATCCAGTTCATCCCTTATAATCCGAAATCGGATAATTGATAGTATAATCCGACTTCGGATTTATGTCAAGGTTTTTTGTCAATATTCCCATTTTATCTCTTGCATTTTCCCATCCTGCGTTTTAGAATGGTGTTATGAAAAGCTTAACAAACACAATGAAAAAAGCCGTAATCGAAATGCTAATCTTAAAATTACTGTCAGAATCTGATATGTACGGCAGGCAAAAATCTTGGTTTCACACGCCCCCTCTTTTACTTTACAGGACTTTCCAGATGCTTATCAGCCGGGCATATTCCAGACAGCTATTGTTCATTTCCTGTGTATAAATAGTTGATATACTTTACAGCATTGCCGGTTCGGGGAGAATTGCCGACCACGCCAAGATATATGTCATCGTGAAACCCTGCCTGCTTCAATAACCCCTTTTGTGAAACAATAAGGCCCATTGGGTATTCTTCCGTTACCGCCTGATAAGGCAGGGAGCTGTCTGCGAGTAAATCTTCGGAGTTGTCTTCCAATATGGATGTGTTGGTAACGAGGTATGGTTTTAGTGCGTCAAAGGTATCTGGAGATAAATCCCGAAGTAAATGCTCCAGATTGCACAGGTACCCGTTTTGCGAGAATGCGTCAAATGACTCCTTGTCCATCAAAACTACATCGAGCTGTTCGCTGTCGATAGCAGCAAGGATTTTTATGCGGGAGGCATAAGTGTATTCATGATGCGGATTGTTTGGGTCACTAGTCAGGTATAGCCCGGTGTATAACTGCACCTTTTTTTGGGAAATATTTTCATCCATAAACTCCAGAAAATCTTCGCTTAGCTGAAGATTTAACGGTTCGCTGGAAGATATATTAATAAGACCGGCATAGAGCACAGGATCTTTCCTGGTAAAGCGCCCATAAGCGGTATAGCCGATGATATATAGGAAAATGAAACAAACTATCATTGGGAATTTGTAATAATCCCAGATGTACTGTAGCTTCTGTTTTCCGTGGAGCCGCTTCCATTGTTCCTTTTTTGCGGTTATAGTTTCATTGGGTTTCATAAGCAAATTTCCGTGGGCTTAAAAAGTTCCCAGCATCCTTTCGTTTGGAAGTTACTGCGGTTCAGAAGCAGATTTTTGGTTAGATTCTGTTTTTTCCTGACAAAGCAGCAGGATATTGGACAGCAGGCATGAGCAGAGCAATGCGCACAGGCCTTCCCCAAAAATGATAGCCGGGGTAAAAAAGCGGACTACAACCAGCAGCATTGCAAAATAAATGGCAGCCATTGATATGGTGCAGAACAAAAACCGGATGCCCATAAACAGCGCATTTTTAAACATTGCGCTAATTGTATTTTCAAATCTTGCCATAAGAGGGAAAATATACATGAGGACAATGGCATAGGCAGCCGCGGCAATAATAAGGAACGCAGTACAAAGGGTCCAGAAAGCATTTTCGTACCGCATGTGGTATACGACATACCCGTCCACGCCAAGGATAATTCCCATACATAGAAGAATCATCCAGACGATGGTGCTCTGCTTTAGGTTTACCCTGAAAGAATGGAAGAAAGCTTTCGTGATGTTGCCTTCATCATTCTTGGCTATCTTCAATGTGACATAAAAAAGCGCGGTGGTTGACGCCCCGATTGTTACAATGGGGATGCAGCAAATAAACCATAGGATATTCAGATAAACACTGTAAACGACTTTGTTGATAAGCTGCATAAGCGGTCCGTCCAGATTGAATAAATTTCTCATAGTGGTTCCTCCTTGTTTGTGTAAGCTGCCTCCCCTGGGCGCCTATGTGGTATATGGCAGGTACGGCATGGTTTACTGCTTCTGATTAATTTTCTGTAGATTCCCTGTAAATCAGGTTAGTTTCCGTGTGCACGGTACAATAATTCAAAGAAGGCTCATTGATACGGGACATCAGCAGGTTTATGGCATAGTATCCCATGATTTGGCTATGTATATGGATAGAAGTAAGCGCAGGCGTAACAATTTTTGCATCCGGCGAATCATCAAATCCGCACAAATAGACATCCTGCGGAACGGAATACCCCAGTTTCTTCAGTACCTGCATAGCATCAATCGCCACAAAGTCATTGGCGCACAGGAATACGTCTGGCATATGCTTTAATTTTTGCAGACATTCTGTCAGATAATCCTGATAAGCTGCGGGGTCTAGGTCACGGCCTTCCGGCGGATTCCCTGTGATGCAGTACGCATCGGGGCAGGGGAGCCCTGACAGGTACAAGGCCTGCCGATAAGCAGTGTAGCGTTCAAAAAAGGACTGGCAATGCAGATGTTTGCCGATGAATCCGATATTTGTCTTTCCGCGCCGTATCATTTCCTGAATGAACAGATAGATGTTGGACTGATTATCCATGAGTAGGATATCTGCTTCTAAAGGCTCTTTGAAACAAGGCGCTGGAGCGTCTATCAGTAAAACGGGGAGACCCAGATTGCAAATCATTTTGTCGTAGTTATAATCAAACATCTCAATGCAGATAATACCGGCGGTCCGCTCTATGGAAAAGGACGCAGGAAGCGTCAGGGAATTGATTTCTTCCGAAAGAATCCGATGCATGGTAAGCGTGTATCCCAGCCCTGAAAGCTCTTTCTGGAATTTATCCAGCATAACTGTTGCAAAATGGGAATTTCCCAGTAAATTCGTGATAAATAAGGCAATCTCGGCATTTTCTTTCGGCGCTGAAAGGGTAAGTACCGGCATGCCTGAATCCACTACTTTTACATATGAAAATTGCTTATACCCCATCTCTGCTGCTTTCTTCAATACTTTTTCCCGGGTTGCATCTGCCAGTATTCCGGTATTGTTGATGGCCTTGGAAACAGTATTGCGGGAAATGCCCAGTTCTTCTGCGATATCCTGAATAGTAACTCGTGTCTTCATATATGCCTCCTTTATGCCTCCTTGTCGTTAATTCTATAATAAAAGTAACGTACCTAAATGCTGTTATGGTTTATTTTACATTCTGTGATTCTAATTACTATTATAATGTGCAAATGATTATGTGTCAAATGTAAAAATTAAAAAAATGAAATAATTTATGGGTTAAGTTTTGCTTAAGGGCATTTTTCCAAGGCGTTTTGTACAGAAAAGTAAAAAAACCCAAAAAATAATTGGGCAAATGAACCATCAAGTGTTGACTAAATGTAAAATTAATGGTATAAATGTAATATACAAATCTCAACACAAAATTTTACAAATGCACAAATTTTAGCGTATGGAAGGGGGATAGTAAGGAATAGGAGTAGGCAAATGCAAAAATGGAGGGATTTGGAAGAAAGGAGGAAATTATGAGAACAACTACAAAAACTGTTTCAAGTGGAAAACAGGGCAACACAGGCGCCGGATTGCATAACACGCTGTTATACATCAAGCAGCACTGGCAGCTTTATCTGATTTTCTTAATGCCGGCATTATTGCTGACACTGATTTTTAAGTATGCGCCTATGAGCGGTATCCTGATCGCATTTCAGGATTATAATCCCTTTAAAGGGGTCTTTGGCAGCGAGTGGGTAGGGCTAAAGCATTTCACAAGGTTTTTGTCTTCGCCTGATTTTATGGGTTATTTGGCAAATACATTAAAGCTGAGTGTATACAGCCTGTTGTGGGGATTCCCAGTTCCGATTATTTTGGCTCTTTTGCTGAACAGGATCCAGAGCACGGGTATTAAGAAAAAAATACAGCTGATACTTTATCTGCCGAACTTTGTATCGGTCATCGTACTTTGTGGTATCGTGCGTATCTTCCTCTCTGTGACCGGCCCGGTAAACCTTTTGTTGGGAAGTGACATCAACTTTATGACAATGCCGGAGGCATTCCGCTCTATCTATATTATCAGCGGTATCTGGCAAGGGGCAGGGTGGGCTTCTATTATGTACACCGCTTCTTTATCCAATGCCAGCCAAGAGCTGAGGGAAGCCGCAGTCATGGACGGAGCAAATATCCTGCAGCAAATCCGGGTAGTAGAGTGGCCTGCAATCAAGGATATGGTAGTGCTCCAGTTTATCCTGCAGGCAGGCAATATCATGAGTATCGGATTTGAGAAGGCATATGCGCTACAGACAGACCTGAACCTTCCGTCTTCTGAAATCATTGCTACCTATGTATACCGAAAGGGCTTGATTGATGGGGATTACAGCTTTTCAACGGCGGTGGGCCTTTTCAATACGGTGATTAACGTGATTCTCCTGCTTGTTGTGAATAAGATTGTAGCAAAGATGAATGACGGACAGGGATTATAAGGAGGTGCATACGGGATGAAGAAGAAAAGCGTATTTTCAAGATATTCAACGCAGGATAAGCTCCTGCTGATAATTGGGTATGTGCTGCTTGGGTTATTTGTAATTGCAATTGTCGTACCGCTAATCTACATTGTCGTGGCGTCCTTCATGGATCCTATTACGCTGCAGAACAAAGGGATTACATTTGATTTTAACAAATGGACGACGACAGCTTATGAACGTGTTATGACAAATGCCCAGATTTGGATTGGATTTAAAAATGCGATTATCTATTCTATATTGTTTACCGTCGTGTCCGTAGCAGTTACCTTGCTGGCGGCTTATCCGTTGTCTAGGGCAGATTTTAAGGGAAAAGGATTTTTCAATATTATCTTCATGATTACGATGTTCTTTGGCGGCGGCCTGATTCCTACATATTTGGTCGTAAGTAACTTGGGGCTTGTGGATAGTATGTGGGCGGTAATACTTCCCGGGGCGTTCAGTGTCTGGAATATGACGATTGCAAGGACGTATTACAGGGGAATTCCCCAGGAGCTTCGTGAGGCGGCAGATGTAGACGGCGCAAGCGAGCTGACATTCTTTTTTAAGATTCTGCTTCCGGTATGTACGCCTGTGATTGCAGTGCTTACCTTATGGCAGTTCGTTGGCATGTGGAACAGCTACTTTGACGCAATGATTTACTTGAATGATTCTGCAAGGCAGCCGCTGCAGCTTGTGCTCCGTTCTATCCTGATTCAGAACCAGCCGGAATCCGGCATGATTGCAGATATGCAGAGTACGGCGGCACGTGCGCAGTTAGCAGAACTCCTGAAATATGCAACCATTATTATCTCCAGTTTACCGCTTCTGATTATGTATCCGTTCTTCCAAAAATATTTTGACAGCGGTATCATGGCTGGCGCCGTAAAAGGCTAAGCAGGAACGTAAGAAGGAGGCACAGTATGAGATTTAGATATGGAAAGCGAATCATAGCGGCGGCATTAGTGGCCTGTATGGCAGGTTCCCTTGCCGGCTGCGGTGGAAAGAAGGAAATCAATGACGGCACATTCCGTCCGGTAGACGAGGCGGAGCTTCAGTTCCCGCTGAAGGAGAAAAAAACGCTGACTGGCATGATTAGTTATCCTGCCAATACAGAGTCTGACCCGAATAACAGGACAATCTTTAAGCGGCTTGAGGAACAGACAAATGTTGAGATTGACTGGACGGCTATTCAGGCGGACCAATGGGCGGATAAGATTTCCCTGAACATGTCTGACCCGAATAAATTGACGGATTTTATTTTTACTGCTGGATTTACAGACAGTAATCTGCTAAGATATGGTGAGTACGGCGCAATCATCCCGCTGGAGGAGTATATTGACGCCTATATGCCGAACTTGAAAGCTATTTTTGACAAATATCCAGAATACCGGGTTATGAGTACGGATGTAAATGGGCATATTTGGTCGCTGCCCTGGATTGAACAGCTTGGTTCTGGAAAAAAGGCAATCCAGACGATTGATAATATGAGCTTTATCAACAAGAAGTGGCTGGATTTCCTGAATCTGGAAATACCGGAAACGGTTGATGAATTTGAAGAAGTTCTGATTCAGTTCCGGGACCATGCATCTGAGCTTCAGGAAGAGTTTGGGATTGACGGGAGCATTATCCCAATGTCCTGTATTGTAAACGACGGCGGCCAAGATCCTGCAATCCTGATAAATGGCTTTGGGGAAGGGTATGGCGATGCAGATAAGGGCAGGCATATTGCAGTTACTGACGACCAGAAGGTAATCTGCAGCGCAACGCAGGAAGGGTATAAGGCAGGAATTGAGTGGCTGCATAAGCTGTACGAGGAGAAGCTGATTGACCCGGAAGCATTTACGCAGGAGTGGTCTACCTATGTATCCAAGGGGAAATCCGGACGTTACGGGGTCTGCTTTAGCTGGGATGTAGGGAATATTGACAACTTGAAAGACTGGGTTCCCCTTCCGGTACTGACGGCAGATACAAGGAACCTGACCCCGCAGAACGGTTCTTATACCAGCGGATATGACCGCGGGCGCTGCGTCGTTACTTCAGTCGCTGAGAACCCGGCGCTGGTATGCGCATGGCTTGACCAGATGTACGCGCCGATGCAGTCCCCTCAGAATAACTGGGGAACCTATGGGGAAGATGATGATTTTGATATCTTTGAAATGGGCAAGAATGACAAGGGTGAGGATATGCTAAAGCATGCGCCTTTGGGAGATGCTTCCCCAGTAGAAGTAAGGGAGGCAGAAGCGGTAGGCGGACCCCTTGCTGTGCTGGATGAATATTATGGCGTATATGTAACTTGCCCAGATGATGCGAAGTACCGCCTTGACTGGATAGAAGAATACTATACGCCGGATATGCACACCGAAAATGTATATCCCAATATTTTCATGAGCCGTGATGATACGGAGAAGCTTTCGAACCTGCAGGCAGATATTTCAAAAGCCATCAATGCGAAGAAAGCAGACTGGATTATGAATGGGTTTACAGATGCAGATTGGGAAGATTATCTGGAGGATCTAGAGGCATATGGCTTAAGTGAATATCTGGAACTGTTCCAAGTCTATCTGGATAAGTACAACGCAGAAACGGCGGAAAATTAAACGGTTCAGTAACATGCCAGGCCGTATTTTCAGTAATATGGATGAAAATACGGCCTGTGTATATTTATTTTGGAAAGGAAGATATGAATTATGACAAGTCAGACATTACGTGAAGCGCGAAAATACGAAGAGGCTTTCGGAAAATTAATAAAAGAAGATGAACGTCCGGATTTCCATCTATCTCCACGTACAGGCTGGATGAATGACCCAAATGGATTTTCCTATTATAAAGGGCAGTACCATATGTTTTATCAGTATTATCCCTACGAATCCAAATGGGGGCCGATGCATTGGGGCCATGCGGTGAGCGATGATTTGCTGCACTGGGAATACCGCCCGGCGGCATTGGCGCCAGACGAGGCTTATGACAGGGACGGATGCTTTTCCGGGAGCGCCGTAGAACTTCCGGATGGAAGGCATCTGCTGATGTATACAGGCGTGGTGAAGGAGCATCTGGGAAATGACGATTATCAGGAAGTGCAGACACAGTGCGTTGCGGTAGGCGATGGGACAGATTATGAAAAATATGGGCAGAACCCTGTGCTGGATGAAAAAGATTTGCCAGAAGGCGCAAGCAGAGTTGACTTCCGCGACCCGAAAATGTGGAAAAAATCAGACGGAACTTATGCCTGTGTGGTAGGGAACCGTCCTGCGGATGGAAGCGGGCAGATCCTTTTGTATACCAGCGCAGATGGCTTTCACTGGGAGTTCCAGAGTGTCTTAGCGTCCAACAACAACCGGTTCGGGAAGATGTGGGAATGTCCAGATATCTTTGAATTGGATGGAACATGGGCGCTGCTTACCAGCCCGCAGGATATGCTCCCGGAAGGGTTTGAATACCATAATGGAAATGGGACGCTCTGCCTGCTGGGTGATTTTGAGGAAGAAGCGGGCGCCTTTCATGAAACACATAATCAGTCCATTGACTATGGCATTGATTTTTACGCGCCTCAGACCGTGCTGACGCCAGATGGGCGGAGGGTCATGATTGGATGGATGCAGAACTGGGATTCCTGCAGTATCCGTTCACCGGAAGCGCCGTGGCTTGGACAGATGAGCCTGCCAAGAGAATTGTCCATCAAGGACGGAAGGCTCTATCAGAAGCCAATCCGGGAATTGGATAAACTGCGGTGCAATAAAGTGGCCCATATGGGCGTAGAAGTTTCAGGCATTGTTAAGCTTGACGGAATCAAAGGGAGAAGAGTTGATATGGAGCTTACGCTCCGGCCCGGCGATGCGCAACACCTATACCATAAGTTTGCTGTCCGGTTTGCCCAGAATGACAAATATTATACTGCTTTGAGTTTCCGTCCCAAGGAGTCTATCCTGAAGGTAGACAGGAAGTTTTCTGGTTCCAGAAGGGCAATCATCCACCAGCGCCGCAGCCTGGTAAATTCTGTGGATGGGGAACTGAAGCTGAGGATGATCTTAGACCGCTATAGCGTAGAAATATTTGTAAATGACGGTGAACAGGTGATGACAGCGACTATGTACACGGAGCAGGAGGCAGAGGGCATTTCGTTTTTTGCAGATGGGATTGTGAATATTGATGTAGTAAAATACGATTTGGCAATAGATTAGCAGGATGTGTTTTTATGAAAGCTTTCTTATTTGTTACAAAAATACGGATACAGTCGGCTCTGGCTTACCGGTTCAATGTTATCTCCACCATACTAATCCAGTGTTTGCTCATGTTTGCTATGGCATGTTTTTGGAATGCTGCTTATGGCGGGACGGAATCTGTGTCGGGAGTCAGGGAGCAGGACATGCTCACCTATACCATGGTATCCGTCATTATGGGGAACCTGCTGACCATGGGCGTGGAAGGGCGGATTGAGAGCAGCGTTAAGTCTGGCAGCGTGGCGCTTGATATGTTAAAGCCTGTGAATATCTATGGCATCTATCTGGCAGAGGATTTGGGTGATATGGCTGTCGCGCTTTTTCAGATTGCAGTTCCGCTGCTTATGATTGGCACTGCGATGTTTGGATTCCCGGCGCCGGCATCTGCTGGCTGCTTTCTATTCTTTCTCGTAAGCTTTTCTATCGGTTATTTGATTAACTGGATATTAGCTGCGCTCTTAGGGATGTGCGCCTTCAAGGTAATCAGCATGGGGCCTGTAAGGAATGTGAAGGGGTTTATTATGAAGCTGCTCTCTGGCAGCGTCATCCCTCTTTGGTTCTTTCCGGAAAGATTCCGGACGGTTCTGGAGTTTTTGCCTTTTGTAAATATCTACCAGCTTCCTCTTGGGATTTACATTGGACAGTATACATTGGAGGAGATGGTACGGCGCACAGCTCTTCAAATGTTCTGGTGTGCGGCGCTGTGGCTGATATTTCAATCTGTGCAAAAAAAAGCTGCTGCGGCTGTCTTGATACAAGGAGGTTGATTTATGATAAAAATAATCAAATATCATGTTTCGGTGGCGGCTGCGCTGATAAGGGAATCCATCCTGTCGCGGATGGAATATCCATTTATGCTGATCGGGCACGTACTTGCCAACTGTATCCAATGGGTGGTAGGATTTGCGACTATCAAGTTCGTGGTGGATTCCTTCGGAAGCATAGGAGGATGGGGATATGAGAGCTTGGCATTTCTGTATGGAATGTCCGTCTTAAGCCACGGGCTTGCAGTGGTACTCTTCATCCAGACATGGTACATGGCGCACTGCGTAGTTGAGGGGGAATATGACATGTTTTTATTGCGGCCTATGGGAGTGCTTTTCCAGTTTTTGTTTGAGGATTTTAACTTAATCGGCATTACCGACATGATTCCCGGGCTGATGGTATTCTTTTATGGCTGTTCGAAGGTACATATGACGGTAAGCTTCACGAATGTCTGTATGATTCTGTTTACCCTGATTGGGGGAACGCTGATTCGGGGCGCAGTCTGGATATTTTGCGGTTCGTTGTCTTTCTGGACGAAGAGTACGGCGAATTTTACCGACATGGTCGGGGCTCTCTTTGAGCGGGTGTCTATGTACCCTCTTACAATATATCCGAAATGGGCGCAAATATTGTTTACCTTCTTCCTGCCTTTGGCATGGATTACCTTTTATCCCGTAAAGGGAATTTTGGGAATGGAGGGAAGCGTCATCCCGGCGCCTATGGCAGCTATCAGCCTGGCAGTGGGCGTGGTTATGTTTGCGCTAAGCTGCGGCCTATTCCGCATTGGGATGTACAGATATGAAAGTGCAGGAAGCTAATGCTGCCATAATCACTCTGGGATAAACCATGGTTGCCGATGCCACATTGCTTTGCTCCAGGCGGCATAAGATGGCGCTATAATATTTTGTAGAAAACAGGAGGATATTCCATGGACATTATCAAAGTCAGCCATTTAGTGAAAGAATATAAAAAAATAAAAAAAGAGATGGGGCTGAAAGGGGCGGTGAAAAATCTTTTCGTACAGGATGCGGAATATGTCAGGGCAGTGGATGATATCTCCTTTGAGATTGAAAAAGGGGATATTGTAGCCTATATCGGCCCCAATGGCGCTGGAAAGAGCACCACGGTGAAAATGCTCTCCGGCATTATGCGGCCTACCAGTGGTGAGATACTGATTAATGGTATTTCGCCGCAGAAGGAACGCAAGCGGGTGGTAAAGAATCTTGGCGTTGTATTTGGGCAGCGCAGCCAACTGAATTGGAATCTGCGCTTAGGTGAAACGTTTGAACTGCTGAAGCGTATTTATCAAATTGATGGTGCGCTCTATGAAAAGAACATAAAGATGTTAGATGAAATTTTCCAGTTCCGTGAGTTCATAGATACCCCGGTGCGCCAGCTTTCCTTAGGGCAGCGGATGCGGGGCGATTTGGCTGCTGCTATGCTCCATTCCCCTGAAATTCTCTTTCTTGACGAGCCCACCATAGGCCTTGACGTGGAAGCAAAATATTCCGTCCGGAAATTTATTAAGGAAATCAATGCACGCAGTAAGACGACAATCATTCTTACAACCCATGATTTGGGTGATGTCCAAGAACTTTGTAAGCGGCTTATCATTATCAATGATGGAAAGATTATAGAGGACGGCTCGCTGGATGAGCTGGTGGACAGGATTGCCCCATACCGGCAACTAGTGATTGATTTTTACCATCCCATTACTGTTGGGCATCCAAAGGCAGAGTTGGTTTCTGTGGAGGAAGCCAGAGCCGTCTATAAATTTAGGAAGGACGAAATCACGGCTGCCCAGTTGATTGAGGATATTTCCCATACTGCGCCTATCAAAGAAGTCGGGCTTCGGGAGGCGAAGATTGATGACATTATAAGGACGGCCTACCGGGGCAGCGCTCAACTATGATGATATTGTGTGTGCCCTGAAAACATTTCGGATGTGGTATCATCAAATAATCATAGGAAACCAGAGGGGGGACTATCCCCATATTTCGCCGTTGAGTTATGAAACAGGCAGCAACCAGAAGGGATGGAAGGATGGTTTCCGGCCTAAAATAGCACTTGAATTCCGGCTCTGAGGAAGCACTTGTGTATGACAGCATGAAGTGCGTGGGGCAGGAGGAAGGATACCTGAAGGTGTGCGGCAGGCTGGATCTGGTCCTTGAGGTGTCCCAAGGCATTGCCACGGTATTAGGCGGCTTACTGGCGGAATATTCCTATTTTTGGTGCTATGGCGCCTGCCTTGTGATTGCGCTGCTGGCCCTGCTGCCTGTCCTGCTTATGGCAGAAGCGCCAAGCGGGGAGCCGGCTGTGCCAGTGAGTGAAAGGCAGGAAATGGGCGCTCCAAAGGAAGGGCAGGAACGTACAGGATGCGGAAAAAAACAAGGCGCCATTTATTTTGGAACATGCAAGGAAACGGCCAGGGATGTGGTTCGGCAGCATTTTAGGGTTAGCGGCCAAATCCTGCTGGCAGTGGGAGGGGCGTCCTGCTTAGGCGCGGCCTTCAGCGAACGGTTTTTCCGGAACTGGGAGCCGAAAACAGTGACGGCTGCGGCGGTTGCCATTGCATCAGCCCTCATCTTCTATGGGTTCCAAAATATGCCGCTTTCTGCAGCGGCTTTTACGGCAGCAGGATTTTTTAATTCTGTGCTGTACCCCATAAAGTCGGATGCGCTAAACCAGTTGATCCCATCTGGGCAGCGGGCAACGCTAATTTCGGTGGACAGCATGTTTTTTCCGTGGCAATGATTGTGCTGTTCCCTGCATATTTGGTCATTTTCCAAGGAGGTTTTCAAAAATGCGAATGGCTTTGTTCCTGTCCATAATTGATAATCTGCCTTTCCTGTGCTAAAATGTAAGTAAAATAGCAGGAGGAATGGTATGCCAAAAATTATGATAATCGAGGATGACCCAGCCATTCGGGAAGAGTTGGCGCTGCTCCTGGAAAACGAGGGGTATACAACTCTGGTAATTAAGAGGTTTACAGATATACCCGCGCAAGCAGCGCAGGAACACCCACACCTTATCCTTTTGGATATTGGACTTCCGGGTAAAGATGGTTTCTCTCTGTGTGCCGCATTGCGGAAGGCCGTTCCTGCGCCAGTAATTTTTGTTACCAGCCGGGATGCTGGTGCGGATGAAGTACGGGCGCTGAGCCTGGGCGGGGACGACTACATCACCAAGCCATACAGTGTTCCCGTTCTGCTGGCCTGGATCAAGGCGGTTCTGCGCCGGAGCGGCGGCGGACCGGAACAGGCTGATTTACTGGAGGCTGGTGAACTGCGATTGAGCCTGGCAAAAGGGGTTGTGTCGTCCAGCGGAAAAGCCGTAGAACTCAGCCGGAATGAACTGCAAATTTTGGCTTGCCTGATGGTTCATACCGGGCAGATTGTTTCTCGGGCCGATCTGATTGAGGCCCTGTGGGACAACCAGATTTACATTGATGACAACACCCTCAGCGTGAATATGACCCGGCTGCGGGGAAAGCTGGCGGAGATCGGTCTGCCAGACGCCATCAAGACCCGGCGAGGAATGGGGTATCAACTATGACCCTGCGGGAATTTTTGTCGGACCGACTAAAGCGTATCGCACTCCAAGTGATTTGCGCCGGACTGGCAACGCTGTTCCTTTTCGCCACAGGAACACAGCCAGGAGTTCTGGTGATTTTGCTGATTGTGTTTCTTCTGGTCTTCCTGACGGTGAATATATTTGATTTCTTTCAGCAGCGCGCCCGTCTCCTGGAATTGAAATCTATTCTGGATGGGCTGGATCGTAAATACCTGTTTACGGAGTGCGTTCCGCCGCCAAAAGGACTTTTTGAACGGCGGCTCTTTGACCTGGCCCGCCTAGCTGGCCGCAATATGACTGGTGCGGTATCTGACGCCCAGGCATCCCAAAGGGAGTACCGGGAGTATGTGGAACGCTGGGTGCATGAGATCAAGGCCCCTATCACCGCCGCCCGCCTCATTTGTCGGGAGTTGGACGGGGGAACCCGCCGGAAACTCACAGTGGAACTCAGTCAGATCGAGGCTCATGTAGAGCGGGCATTATTCTACGCCCGTGCGGAGAACCCGGAGCAAGACTGCCTGTTCCGGCAGATAGAGCTTGAAAAAATCGCAGCTCAGGCGATTGAGAACCACCGTTCTCTATTGATCCAAAACGATATTCGGGTAGAGATGGAAAATATGAACTGTGCCGTCTATACCGACGAAAAATGGGCAGTCTTTATTCTGGGTCAACTGCTCCAAAACGCTGCCCGCTATCGGGGACCGAAACCGGTCATCACCCTTTCAGCCAAGCCTCTTGGGAGACAGGCTCAGCTTATTGTTCACGACAACGGCATCGGTATCCCGGCGCATGAACTCCCCCGTGTGTTTGAGCGTGGCTTTACCGGCAGCAATGGACGGATTCGAGGCGGCTCTACCGGCATAGGTCTGTATCTGTGCAGGAAATTGGCGGTTTTCCTAGAATTGGAACTGCGCATAGATTCACAGGAGGGGGCTGGAACTACAGTAACTCTGACTTTTCCTGCAAAGGAAAACCTTACAAAATTGTAAGGTAAATCAATATGACTTCGATACAACGGCCTTCGCTTTTGGTGTACTATAGAGCCATAAGCAAAGGAGGCAAACGATATGCTGCAAGTACAAAACATTGAAAAATATTACGGAAGCAAAAACAATGTCACGCAAGCCTTGGATCGAGTAAGCTTCGATGTGGAGGCCGGGGAATTCCTGGCCATCATGGGTGCGTCAGGGAGCGGAAAAACCACTCTGCTCAACTGCATCTCCACCATTGATACCATCAGCGCTGGAAAGATTCTCCTGGACGGGGTGAATGTAGCCGACTTGTCCGAAACCGAACTGGCCAAGTTCCGTCGGGAACGGCTGGGTTTTGTCTTCCAGGACTTTAACCTGCTGGACACCCTCACCATCGAGGAAAACATCGGCCTGGCCCTCTCCCTGAATCACCAGGACCCTGGAACGGTCCAGAGCCGGGTCCGGGATATCGCCCAGAAGCTGGGCATCACCGACATCCTGCCCAAGTTTCCCTATCAAGTGTCCGGGGGCCAGAAGCAGCGCACCGCTGTCGCCCGGGCTATGGTGGCCGGACAATCCCTGCTGCTGGCCGACGAACCTACCGGGGCGTTAGATTCCAGAGCCTCCAAGAACCTGCTGGAGATCATGACCGCCATGAATCAGGATATGGGGGCTACGATCCTCATGGTCACCCACGACGCTTATAGTGCCAGCTACGCCAAGCGGGTGCTGTTCCTCAAGGACGGGCGGGTATTCAATGAGCTGTTGCGTGGAGAACGGAGGCGGCCCGTATTCTACCATGAAATTCTGGACGTTCTTGCCGCGCTGGGAGGTGATGTCAGTGACGTTATCTAAGCTGTCCGCCCGCAACGCAAGGCGTCAGACAAAGGAGTATCTGGTCTACTTTGTCACGGTAGTCATGGCCGCCGCTCTGCTGTATTCCTTCAACGGGCTGGTGTTTTCTCAGGAGATCAGTACCCTGTCCAACAGTATCTCAACGCTTCCCCTGATGATCGTGCTGGCCAGTGTGGTAGTGGTGTGTGTCTTTGGATGGCTGGTGTCCTATGCCACCAGATTCATGCTCCTGCGCCGGGGCCGGGAGTTGGGGACCTACCTGCTTATTGGACTGGAGAATAGACAGGTGGCCCGGCTGTTCTTTTTGGAAAATCTGGCCGTGGGCGGCTGCGCCCTGGCGCTGGGCGCCGTTTTGGGCGGGCTGCTCTACCAGGCGTTTCGCGCCATTGTGCTGACCCTGTTCGGCTTGCCCTACACCTTCTCGTTCGGCTTTTCCCTCCCCGCTCTGGGGCTGACGGTCCTCTATTTTGTCTTGATCTACCTCCTTGCCCTTCGCCGCAGCCGCAGATATATCCGCAAGGCCAAGATCCACAACCTGATCTATGTTGACCGGGCTAACGAAGGAATGGTCTTTCAAACGGGAGCCGTGCGCCGCTGGATTTTCTCCGTTTCCATTGTGCTGGGTGTGGCCGGGACCTGTCTGCTGATGGCAGGAGGGTCCATCTTTGGCATCATCGGGGCGGGATGCGTCATTGTATCCCTGTTCGGCTTCTTCCTCAGCTTTGCCTCCGGCATACCCGCCTTTTTCGACAAGCGGCCAGCCCGGAAATACCGGGGGCAAAACCTGTTGGTGTTTCGAGCCCTTACCGCCAAGCTGGCCACTATGGGAACGCTCATGGCCATCATTTCCCTGATTTTCACCGCTACTCTGATTTCCGTGGGATCGGGGATGGTGTTCCGGGGACTTTTCGCGGGCCGGGCGGCGGAAAACGCCTGCTTCGATCTGTATATTGGTGTTGACGGCAGCGAACCCCTCAGCCAGGATTATCTGGATTATATCCAAGCCAACATCCCCGTGGAGCAGGATCTGTACTACTGCGTCTACCAAGCAGAGGACAGCCGGGTTATGGACTATGTGGAGAGCATGGGAGAGGACTACTACCCCTATTCGGATCGGGATTACGTGCTGAGCTACAGTGACTATGCTGCTCTCCGTTCCATAGCTGGATACCCGCCAATGGAATTAAAGCCGGGGGAATATCTGATCCACTGTATGTCCTATCTGGAAAAACATCTGGCCGGCTATACCCAGCCTATTTCTTTAGGTGACACCAGTTTGGCCCTTGGCGGGGTCCACACGGAGCACCTGCTGCAAAACTACGACACAAGCAACGGGGCGCGGTATATCCTTGTGGTACCAGACGAGGCGGTAGAGGGGCTTTTGGTGCTTCATCACGCCTATGCGGCTAAGACGGTTCAGCCGGTGACGGAGGATCAATGTGATGACCTGTATTCCATCCACTACAGGTTGGAGGAGCAGAATCCGGAACGAAGCTATGACGAAATTCACACCAAAGCCACGGAAAATGCAGACGCGGCAGGTTGGACCGCCACCACCGCATTCCCCCTCTTCTTCCTGGCCCTGTCCCTCAGCATGACTGCCGCTACGATCCTCACCATCCAGCAGCTCAGCGAGACAACACGGTATGGGCAGCAGTTCCGGCTTCTGCAAAAGCTGGGTATGGACCGGCGGGAGATGGCAAGGACCCTGCGGAAGCAGTTTGCCATTTACTACGCCCTACCCGCTGTTCCCCCGGTGCTGATCGGCGTGCCGGTTATCCTCCGCTTTGCACACGCTCCCGAGCCAGGGGTGATGGTGGGAATAAGCAGTCCTTTAGCCATTGTGACGATCTCGCTGGGGATTTTCTGCCTGATTTATGCAATCTATATCTTGCTGGCTTATACCAGCTTAAAACGGAATGTGATGCCGACATAACAAGATTGGCAGCGGCAAGCAATGCCCCAGGATAGCCATTCGGCTCCTGGCGCTGCTTGTTGGGGATTCCTCAAGCCCCTTTGAACACAGAATTTCATTCTGTGGCTGCACGTTCCTGCGGAATGGTGTTAGTATATAAGTGTGGACAGGAAAAGTTGAACAACCTATACTATCAAATGAAAGAGCAAAGGCGATGTTCCACATGGCGAAAAATCAAAAATCTTACACTCCGGAATTTAAACAGCAGATCGTGGATCTGTATAATGCCGGAGGAACCTCGTATCCACAACCGGAACGTGAATATGGCGTAAACCGGAGTACGTTTTGCTCTGTCCGATGAAAAGGTTGGGGAATATTACATTGGTGCACGCAGGGTTCTACAAATCTTTTTTGCCAGAGGGAAGTCTATGCTTATGTGACGGCATCAGAAAAGATGAAGGGATCCCGGCGCCGCCCATTAGGACAAGGCTTTTTGCCAGCAGGTTTTTCAGTTCCTTGTGGTTGCCCGCGCCGTAATGGTAGCCGACCACGGGGCTGCTGCCAATAGCGTACCCCAAATAAATCGCCATAAAGGCAAAGTTCACATACATAATAATCCCATAAGCCGCAATCCCATTTTCCCCCGCCAGCTTCATAAGCTGGAAATTGTACAGGATATTTATGATGGATGCGGAAAGGTTCGTCACCATTTCGGACGAGCCATTCCCAAATACCTTTAAAATGACCTGCTTTTCCAGCCTTGTCCTGGTAAGCCTTAACAGGCTGTCATTTTCCCGGGCAAAATAAAAGAGAGGGATAATTCCGCCTACGGCCTGCCCAATGCCTGTAGCTAACGCCGCACCCGCCAGCCCCCAGCGGAATACTGCAATAAACAGATAATCCAGCACAATATTTGTAATCCCTGCGGCTATGGACATTTTCAGGCTCAGGCCCGGTTTTTCCGCCGTAACAAAAAAGCTCTGGAACACATTCTGCAGCACAAAAGGCGTCAATGCCGCAAACAGGAGCCTGCTGTAGAGCACGCTGTATTCCAATAACTCCCCGCCTGCCCCTATCATAATCCCTACCGTCCCAAATGCCATGCACACTGGAAATACCAGGTTCAACGCCGCAAAGGGAGTCTTTCCTACATAATTCGACACAAAAAAACCATCCACAATGCTGTAGAAGGAAGTGCAGATCATCATTAAAACAGGGGACATCTCCTCAAAGGCAGATTTCTCCATTTCCATGACTGGGAAAATCTTTTTTTCTATCAGGCTTTTCCCTTCCTGGGTAAGAAAAACGCCTTTTTCCCTCCCCCTGCCAGATTCCAAGGTAAGGAACCCTTGGGCTTTCAGGTTCTGGATGGAAGAATTGACGGTCTGCCTGCTTAAGGAACACCATGCTGCAATGTCTTTCTGCAGGCATCCTTCCCCCAGTTCCGCAATGGTATACAGAATGATAAATCCGCTGTCGGACATGCCAAGCCGGACAGCCAGCCCGTGGTAAATCTGATCCATTTCCCGGTACAGGCGGTTAAACGCTTCTAAATTTTTCCCTTGTTCATACTTTGTCATAGCCACCATTCCTTTCACTTTGGTACAAATAGCGATGGACAATCCAGTTCATCCCTTATAATCCGAAATCGGATAATTGATAGTATAATCCGACTTCGGATTTATGTCAAGGTTTTTTGTCAATATTCCCATATTATCTCTTGCATTTTCCCATCCTGCGTTTTAGAATGGTGTTATGAAAAGCTTAACAAACACAATGAAAAAAGCCGTAATCGAAATGCTAATCCTAAAATTACTGTCAGAATCTGATATGTACGGCTATCAGATTACACAAGAATTCAAAAAACGCAGCAACCAGCAGTTTACCGTATTAGAAGGCTCTATGTACCCCATCTTATACCGTCTGGCAGATATGGGGTGCATTTCTTTTTATGAGAAAAAAACAGGGGTCCGGAAAACAAGGGTCTATTACCATATAGAGAAACTTGGTTCAGAACGTCTGGAAGAAATGAAAGAAGAATTTTACCATGCCGTGGAAGTGGCAGGTTTTTTGCTGGAAAGCAAGGAAGGAGAATGTATTGGGGAACCTGGGGCAAAATTGGGCGGCATATGAAAAAGCACACTGTGTCTGGCGGAAAAGGGGCTGTTGCAAAATAGCTGTTATATACAAGATATAGTATCCAAAACTTTATAACATCTCCCATATATTGTATATAAGCTGTATTTTGCAACAACCCCTTCTTAAAACATATTACAACTATTCTATTTTTCCTAATACATGGTATTGCTATGGAGCCAATACTGCACTGTTATTTCTCCTCTGTTTTGTTATTTTCAGGGTTCACCAACATACGGTAGGTAGCTGGATTTTCACCCCAATTACCGTCTGGATTAATTTTCCCATAAGGGCTATTGGAAAGTATTATATTTTCTATAATATATGCGTTGGCAGATTACATATATATTATTTGAAAATACCCTCTCCCCGAAGCCCCGGCCTTATCATTTACAGTTCGTTATCTATAATTTTTTGCTGGAATTAAGCACATTCGTCTTATAACCTTTACATTCAAATATATGTGTACTATGGGAATATGCATCCGGATTAAACAAACTTACTCCCGCATATATTTCTGCCGTTTTATCACTTTTAGAATTTGTGCTGATGGATTCATAGCTTTTCACTTGTTTCCCATCAACCACAAGGTAATTCCGGGTTGTAATTTTATCATTTTTTATTGTGGAAGTAGATTTTCCATATGAATTTACGCTACCAAGGAAACCTGAAATTGCTGTCGTTCCTCTATCTGTTGGCGTATCCCCCTTTGGGGCTAATCCTTTACTTTCTTTTCTTCCGCTCACCTCTGGGCGAAACACTTGCCCTTCTCCCGAAATCCCCACAGCATTTACGCTCATCGAACTTCCCAGTATGGACATTGCTGCAAACAGCATCAGAATTTTTTTCTTCATGCTTATTTCTCCTTCCTAATTATAAAGAGCGTGAAGTATTCAGTACATGATCTTTATAACCTTTCAGTTTAAAAAAATGGGTACTATATGTATAGGCACTTCCATAATTTGATATAACGCAACTTGTTTTCCCAGTTTGGCTTGTAGAAACATTATATTCTGTTTTGGTTTTAGAATCTTGTTGATACCCATCTACAATTAAATAATTGGTAGTTGTAATAACATCATTCCGTACATCAGAATATGATTTTCCATATGATTGAATCCTATAAAATCCTCCACTGTAAGGAGCTGAACCATATGTGCTCCCATAATCCATAATCACAGCAGCTCGGGAATTATCCTTTGATACTTTACCCCCTTGCGCATTATCTGCTGCCAACACTGGATTAACTGTAGCAGCAAAAACCAGAGTTGCTGAAAACATTGCCAAAAACCTCTTTAATTTCATTTTTCCCATTTCCTTTCTCCCATCACCAATTATTAATAAATTCCTTATTTTAACAGTAATACTTTAACCCTCCCCCCCTTTCTGCAAAATGCATATTACAGTCTGCTGCATATTTCAATAAAAATAGCCCAAACGAACATAAAAATTATTCAACCACATGTATTCGGTGCGTATAATAAACAGCTTTATTTGAGTAAAAATCAAAATCCTGAAACGGGTTTGGTATGCCTACTATCTGAAAATTGGAATCTGGCTCCATTCCTGACACATTAATCTCCTGAATCCATCCAGCAGAAGGGTCATTCTTAAGATAAAAATAAAAATCTTCGCCTATTGGTACTTGTTCCCAATCATTCAGCATGAAAAATAAGTAATCCTTGACTTCCGGGTCTTTGACTGCAATATGCAAATACAACGGAAAATCCCTCTTTACAACTGTCAAAACTTCTTGTTCCTTTTCTGAACTACTCAAAAATATACCTTCCTGGTCAATGATTGCTTTTTGGGGTTCCTTGTATGCCTCCGGCACAAACTTTGTCCCAAAATCTAATAAATAGCGCATAGAATATATAGAAGAAATATTTAATAGCTGTTCTATGTCGTCCTCCTGCACTTTTTCCTCACAATCCGGAATAATAAGGTATGTCAATTCCCTGCAATCTGATAATTGGCTATGGCTGATATTAATATCCCTTGTTCCTTTCTTATCCAATGAAAAAGGGAACTTTACATATTCTGTTCCATCAACATAAAAACTTACTTGTCTGTAATCTGCAAAAGCTAACAGCAAATACTTAACCTCCCTATTTAAGTTCTGCTCAATTTCAACCATATGGTTTTCTGCTGTTTCACGGTTTAGGGAGGATCCATTATCTATATAATCTCTTTCATTACTATACATGCCGAAAGCAACAAAATTAGATGGCAATTCCTCGTCTGCTTCATTTTGGGCAGTATCATTACTATTTTTTTCCCTGCCTGAACTGCAGCCAGCCGCCACCACTACCATCAATATACCAAATATCAGCATCGTAAATCTTTTTTTCATAACATTCCCTGCCTTAAAAATTTTATGATTTTATAATATCACAACAATATATATCTGTCAATATTATATTGTTAATCTATGTATTGATTTTTGTTTAGAATTTTTATAAAATATAAAAGTAATTTTAGAACGCTACAAAGCTAAAAATTTACCAAAACACAAAGGAGGGGATTCCACTGAACTATACAAAAACCAAAGAAATCAAGAAATTTTTCCGTCGCCTCAAACGGCAGCTCCCATATGTTTTCCGCACGCGGAAAATATTCTTAGATTCCTTAAAAAATGGTATAACAAATTACTGCCAAGAACACCCTGACACATCCATGGATGAAATCTATGGGCAATTTGGCACAATAGATGAATTAGCAGAAATATATATAGAAAATATCCCAAAGGATACACTTTCCAAATTTATCATCTTCAACAAATTGATACGATACGCATGTATCTTGGTTACAATAACATTTGCTGCATGGTGTATTCAGTTTGTGTATTCTGTAAGGAAAAGCGCCGTAACAGAAATTGAAATTCAAACAATAGTCTATCCAGAAGTCCTAGACGAAAACACAAGAAAGGAATGAAGATAATATGAAAAAATTATATGCCAGCTTCCTTGCAATTATCATGTTCTTGTCTGTCCCAGCAGTTTCTTATGCTTCATCCTCCCAACAGCCACTTGCACATACCACTATTGAAGATTTGGGCAACGGCTTCTATGGCATTACTGCTTTGGAAATCCAAACAAGCAATACACGTGCGACAAGAACTGTGTCCAAAACATATACCATAAAAACTGCATCGGGTTCCACTGCAGCCAGTTTTACACTAACCGCAACATTCCGTTACCCCAGCGGAAATTCTGCCTTGTGTACTTATGTGTCACATGATTCCTCTATCTCAGACAGCCAATGGAGTTTTAGTGAAAAATGTTCTTCGAAATCTGGAAATACTGCACAAGGGAATTTTACTGCAAAACAAAAATATTCTGGCATTACAGCCCAAACCATCTCAAAAAGCATTACCTTAACATGTGACAGAAGTGGAAATATCTCCTAAATTTAGGGGGGGTTGTCCTATCTGCTACAGCCCCTCCTGAAAAGACACCATTTTCTTATCTGTTACCCTATCTTTTTCTGTAAGTTTTCCGCAAAGCAGAGAGGAATTCACATCATACTGTCTGGTGTTCCTCCTAACGCTTTCTGGGCTGAAATTGGCATAGCAGTATTTGCAGCCATTTTGGCAGGTATTATAGGTGCCCACATCCACGCTTTCGATGCAGCCACATTCTTTCCGCTGGTTCCTGTCTTTCCTTGCCTTTATCCTGTACCCTGCCAGTTCCTCAATCAATTCCCTGTCAATACAGGAATTATGGGAAATGCCGCAGCCAGATAAATCCATGGCTTCCCCGCAGCTTACAGGCTCCATCCCATTTGCCCGCGCTATTTTGCTAAGCTGCCCGGCAAATTCCACTAGCTGCCCATCTTCCAGCCCATAGGTTCCCAAAGCTTCCATATTCCGCCTATTTTTTGCATAGCTGTCTACAAAGCTAAGCACGCATTTTTCCGTATAGCCAGATAGGCTTCCTGAAATCTGGCTGAAGGCTTTCAAATGGTACTCTGGCGTATATGTGCCATTGAATAAGATTGGGTCATATCTCCAGATAACCCTTTTTCTGCCAATCTGGCTGGATAGCTGCTGGAAGATAGGTATCATCTGTTCCTTTTTGTGAGGCACATGACATTCGATGTCCCTCCCATATCCAGTTAAGGTAAACTGAAAATAATAATTGTAACTGGAAAGTTCCCTAAGCCGCCCCAGCATTGGTTCTGGGTTCTTTGTCCAGAACACAATGCAGTCCACTGCCCCCGGCGACAAGCCGAGCCTGCTGACTTGATTGGGGTTCCAAGGGTTGCGCACATACAGGAACCCTTCCTTTATTCTATTATAAAACCAATCGTAATAATAATTGGGAATATCTGTCCGGCGGCTTACGCTTAAAATCATTTTCCCACCAACCCTTTTCTATAATGCCGATATGCAGTTCTGGCAGAGTAATAATTATAAAACACCAGGTCGATGAAAAAATCCTGCCCATCCAGTGTAAACCGCTTTTGGCGCGCCACAAATGAAAAACCGCGTCCAAGCTCTAAAAGGAAGTGCTGAAGATGGTCGATCAAGGCTTGCTCCAATTCCCCCTCATACACATGGGTGTCCGGTTGAATCTGCAAAAACTCCATAACATAAGGGTCCTTGATTATTTTTTCATATTCCGGTTTTGGCTCGGTAGTCTGGATTTCTTTTGCTACAAGCGATTTATCCTGACTGGCATTTTTCACAAGCAGGATAGAACACCCTCATAACTGATGGGAAACATTCCCCTTTAACTTACCTCATTTTTGTTTCAGATATTCTGGTAAATACAAGAGATACGAAAAAGTTCAAATATTCATTTTTTCAGCCAGAAAATCCAGATCAGCCGCATAGGAAAATTTCCTGCGGTAAGCGGACCAAAGCGCCTGCATCGTATGGCTGTTTTCCGCTGTACCGGACTGCCCTCGGCGTAATCACATCCCCGGTCGAAATATCAATTTTCAACGGTGTCACCACTCCGTCAAAGACAGTGGCCATACTGACCCGAATCCCACCTTTCAAAATAAAGTTATCCCGATACTCAGAAAGAGAAATGCGTTCCAGAAAACGCTCCATCATATAGTTCCGCATCAAAATCTGTGCGTCCGCTGATTTCTCCCTTGTGAGATTGCGGATCAAATCTTTCATCTGTCTTGCTGTCTTTATCATAATAACATCTCCAAATACTGCCGTACTCTTTCCGACGCCATGCAGTTCCGGTTTTATGGTGTAGACGAAAACCCCGTCCGCTTTCAATCTGGTAGTGCTGTATCCCCGTTTGACGGTAATGGAATAGGGGGAAGGCTCCCGGTCAAATCATGGAAAAACAGCGCCGTTTCATGGGAAAAAATCCCCTGGCTGCATCGTAAATGGAGCAGGTACATCCCATCGACCCAGGCATCCGGTGATACATAACCCCCATGTGCCGCCTGTTCCAATTCTTTTTCCTTCACATAGTTGCAAAAAACGGATTTTGGAATCCCCCGTTTCACTGCCTCCGATGTTTGGAGCATACCGCGCTGTCCCTCTAAAATCGTGTCCAGCTGTTCAAACTGTGTCATGCTCTCACTTCCTTTCGTGCTACTATTATACGCGATTGTAGCACGAAAGGAAATAGCGTCAAAAAGAAAAAGAGGAGGAAGGCGCGGTGAAGATCGCTGTTCATCCCTCCGTAGATGGGGTAAACTCTCCGGTCAGGAGAGTTTGGAAAGCTGGGACATTTTCTGCTCAATCAGAGCCAGCTTCTCCGGGGAAACCCGGAAATTCACCTGTACATCCCGTTTCCGCTTTGCCGCACCCATCGTTCCGGTTCCTGTTTCTTAGGGGTGGCGGGTTTGCGTTCTGGTTGCTCCTGTTTGAGTTTTTCCAGGACGGAGCCTTTCTCCGGGGTTTGAAGGACTTTCCGCGCCTGCTTCAAAAACAGATCGGTCAGGCCGGGGTTGACCTTATCCACCACCAGGGCATAACTGTGGCGGGGATCACCCCCATCATCCTTCCGGGAAAGTATATGCCCTTTTATCCATAACAAGATAGAAGGTGACATTTCCTGAACATTGGTATTCTGCCAAAGCATTTATACAACGGGAATAGGCTGCACACCATTTTTTCTGCTTGATTTTAGATGACATGGAATAATGCTCTTCCAAAAACTGTAATCCAAAGTCCATGCTGAAAGAATCGGTATCGTGTTTTTCGGCGTAGAGTAAAAGTTGCTTTGTAAGAGTTTTAAATACGCTTTGGTAATAGTTGGATGCACCTGCCTGAATGAGTGCTTCCTAAGTTGGGTCGATTAGTTGCTGCAAAGTTGAATTTTCCGCCGTGTGTTCCTCCTTTAGTGATTTGATAAAAATACACTTAAATCGTGATGGATTATGGAAAGTAAATCAACCAAAGAATCCTTTATTCATAAAGATTTCTATCTCCAGCTTTTCATAACCGACACCTCCCTTTTGGTTGGCGATGATTTGCGTGTTCAAGATAATCACCCCGTTTCTGATTCGTTGTGGTTGCTTCTGGAAATAGAAAAAGCCGCCACTTCATAAATTGAAAAGTGACAGCTTTTTCTGATCCTGGAATACAGTTCCCTGGAAATGCAAAAAGCACCCAGCAAAAAATACTAAGTGCTTGGCGATAAACTTATTTACTTTTGTTCAAATTAGGTTAAATTCAGTTAAACCATTTCAAAGAAAAAACGCCCTTTACCCCTGTTTTTGGAGTGGTTGTCCTATATTTAGCCCCAGCAAAATGAGTTTCATTGCGTTAATCCACATCAAACCCTACCAAAAGCAAAAGCCCGGAAAACCTTGATTTTCCGGGGTTTTTGAGCAATTTTGATACGCTCCCGACAGCCAATTAACGCTTGCTGAACTGCGGAGCGCGGCGGGCTGCTTTGAGGCCGTACTAAAATTCTCTTAGTGCCGTTTTCCCTTGATTTTTCGGGCTTTTTTGAACTTCTCCCCACTGGTTGTCCTATCCCTTAACCAAACAAATTGGTGCATTTTAACTGGAAAATGCCTGATGAAATGCCCCGTTCACCACCGCAAAAAGTTCCTCTGGCTTATTATACTTCACCTTTGCATAGATGTCCATAGTTGTTTTGCTATTTTCATGTCCGGCAAGGTACTGAACCGTCTTAGGGTCAACACCGGAATACAGCAAGTTGGTGATATAGGTATGGCGCAGCAAATGTGGCGTCACATGGAAATCCAATGTATATTGAATCTTGGGGTTGTTTTTCTGTGTCATCCCCAGCGCCAGTGTGACAGTATACTTAATGCTCTGCCCATTTACATATTTATAATAGTTGCGCGCCTGGGTAGAGCGAACCACCACATACTGCCATACCCTTTGAAACTGCGATGCGGATAACGGTTCCCCGTTGCTGTCGGAAATCACATATTCTGATGCAGAGGTTTCTTTGACTTCCCGCAGGTAGTCCACCAGACATTTGGGAATCGGTATGTCCCTTCGAGCTGCTTTCGTTTTCAATGTGGTGGAAATCACTGGCCTGTTATGTTCTGTGCGCCATGCCCGCCGCACAGAGATATATGGTGTGGGTGCATCCAGAAAAACACAATCCCATTGCAAGGCAAGTGCTTCTTCCCGGCGCAGGCCCGAATACAGACCGATCATAACAAAGAGTTGTGGCGGAAGTCCTTTCACTGTATCCAGCAGCACTTTTACCTGTTGATCTGTCAGTGCCTCTTTTTTCTGTATCGGCTTTCCGCCCTTTGATGAGATTCCCACGCAAGGGTTATGTTGAAGTAATTGGCTACGCTCTGCCGAATAGAAAATGCACTTAATGAGCATATTTACCGTATTATACAAACCCGCAGATTTTTTTGACAGTGGCACAAGTGCCAGCCGAATGTCATCTGCCGTTACTTCCTCCATATACATATCGCCCATAGGCTTGATGATGTAATTATTCATATTGGAAGTATAACCCTTCAATGTGGCAGCGGACACCTTGGCAGACTGCATCAGCAACCACTTCTCACAATACTCTGCAACTGTAGGATGTTCCCGATGAAAGATTATCTCCTCCACCTGACGTTTTGCCTCTGCCTGCTTTTCATACAATTCTTCGCAGGTGGTTGCGTATAAGCTCACCTGTTTCCCATCAGCATCCAGAATCCGTGTCCGGTAATACTGTACTCCCTTTCGCATGACTGTTCTGTATTGAGGTATTGTTGTTTTCTTTTTAGCCATCTTGGACCTTCCTTTCTTGAAATGTGCAGCCTATGTACTTACACTCTCTTTTTATCAGAAAGTCCCAATTTAATCAAAGATACGGCCAGCCTAAGACAAAAAGCGAGACAGCCTTGCCTCGCTTTTTGTCTGTTTTCAGTTTTAATCTTATACAGCTTCCCATTGGGCGAAAGCACTGCCCATAGTTCTTACAAGCTGATCTGGCCTGTTGTATTTGACCTTGGCGTAAATATCCATAGTGATTTTGCTGCTCTCATGGCCTGCCAGGTATTGGACCGTTTTGGGGTCCACCGATGAATGAATCAGATTTGTGATATAAGTATGTGGTAGCTGGTGCGGCGTCACTTCAAAATCCAGGCTGTAAACTACTCTGCCATTATGGGCCGCTTTTTCTCCAAGAACTGGTGTGACTGTATGCTTTATGCGCTTTCCATCTTCATACCGGTAATAGGAGCGTTCCTTAACTGTTCTGGTAACAATATACTGCCAAAGCCGCTTGAACTGTGTATACGACAGTGGTTCACCATCTCGATTGGCAACTACATAGTCCGAAGTGGAGATTGCCTTTGCCGCCTTTAAGCACTCTGCCAGACAAACGGGGAGGGGAATGTTTCTCTCTGCCGCTTTTGTTTTTAACTCGGTGAGAATAACCGGCCTGTTATGCTCTGTGTGCCATGCCCGTCTTACCGTTAGATATGGGGTGTCCGTATCCAAATATACAGAATCCCATTGTAACGCAAGAATTTCTTCCCGCCGCAACCCGGCATATAAGCCAATCATAACAAACACATATGGGGGTAAACCCCGGATCGCGTCTAAAAGTCGTTCTGCTTGTTCATCTGTCAAAGCCTGCCTTTCCTCCTGGGGAACGCCGCCCTTTGAATCCAGATATATCGTTGGATTTTCATCAATCACATGGCTTTCCTTCGCCGCCCGAAAAATGGACTTATAAAGAATCACCACAGACTTATAAACCGAAGCAGATTTTTGGGAAACAGGAACAAGAGCCAGCTGAATGTCATCCAGCGTTACATCCGCCATTCGCTTCTGTCCCAGTTCTTTGATAATATGCCGCTGTATTTTGGATGTATAATCGGTCAGAGTGGTGGCACGAATATGAACCGACTGCATCAGCAGCCACTTTTCGCAATATTCAGCAACAGTAGGCGATTTTCTTCGGAAAGTGGCGTTGTCAATCTGCTCTAACGCCTCCAGTTCCTTATCATATAATTCTTCGGGTGTTCTTGCATAAAGAGCCACCAATTTTCCGTCTGCGTCCTGAATCCTCGTTCTGTAATATTCAATACCGTTAAGTTCAACTGTACCATATTGAGGAATTGCCCTTTTTCTTTTTGCCAATTCCGTCACCTCCTAAAAAATAATCTCCAGCGCTGTATCTTTGTTTTATCAGATATACGGGATTCCAGCAAGGATACGGAATGGGTCATGTTCTGGCACTTCGCGGTTTGCGGTAAGTCGCGCTCTTGTCCGCAGGCTTTGCCCTATGGGTACATTTTGCGATATACTCCTGAAGGCCCGCCGCAGTAAAATACACACAGCCATTCTGCACATACTGAACATAGGCAATCAGACCGTTGTTACGAGCCGCATCCAATGTGGCAATACTGATTCCCAAAATCTCCGCAGCTTCTTTTCGTGTAATAAGTTTTTCCATGAAACATATTCCCTCCAATCTGTCAAGTTTGTCATTGTGCTTTCAAAATCACATGAATACGCTGGCAGACAAAACTGCCAGCGCATGGTATCTAATCTTGAAATAGAAAGCTATCACAGACAAAAAGCCGGAGAATCACTTCCTAATTTACATATCTCTACTTCTCGTCATATTTGCCACGCCCCCTGACGACGGGGACATAACAGGCCGCTCCCGGCAGAGCTGTCATAACTCCGCAGCGCCGTTTTTCTCGTGCGCCGCAGGGTTCCCCCCAAGTCTTTGGCGGGCCGTGAGGAAGTATCTTTAAGCCCCCGCACCATCATCGCGCCCGGAACGCCATCTCCGGGTTTAAGGCTGGACGTAGATCGCTCGGATTGCCTGTCTGTCATCACCTCCTGCAAGCAACCGTCCTGGCGGCGCGCCTTTTCCGCTTCGATACGGGTTATGTACCTGTTATGCCGTATATTCAGTTATCAAGCTGCAATGAAGGGCAAGAGGACTTGTCCCTTCATTGTGTAGGCATTGGGAAAGGCGATTTGTTAAGCCTTTTTCAAAAAAATCTTGATTTTATTTATTCGCTGTGTGATTGCGCTCCGGGAACAGTTCCACAGCCTTGCGACATCGGCCTGCCGGTATCCGTCCACAATGAGCAGGGTCAGCAGTTCCAGATCGTCCTCCGGCAATTTGCAGAGCCGCCGGTACAGCAGTTCATCCTCCAGGGAGGACAGCCAGCCAAACCGCTGGGCGTCTACATCGCCGGTGTCCCAGGTGCAGGACAGGGATTCAGATTTTCGGAACAGGCAGGACTGCTCACTCTCGTCCTCACACTGTTCGCTGGGAAGGGCCTGTACGCGGTTCTGATAGGTCCGCTGGGAAGGGCCTGTACGCGGTTCTGATAGGTTCGCTGGCTGCAAAACCAGGACCAGTCATATTCCTTCATCGCTGCGATCTGCCTATCGTCCATACCGGCTGCGCGGTATTCATGTTCCAGCCGGGTCCCCACAAACAATGGAGCCTATGAAATTGTCGGGCTATGTAGAAAAAGTGCGGGGCAGGGGGAGGTTTGTCGTTTCTCTTTCCCCAAACAGTGCGCTTTTTGTCTTTTCTTCCAGAATATCCCTTCTTTTTGCCGAAAAAGGGCAGAGAAAAACAGGGCGCAGATGATTGCTGCATCATCTGCGCCCTGAACGGATTGGTTATGCTGTTATTCAAGCCTCTGCCCCATAAGGGCAGAGATAGGTCAAAAGGGACATTTACGCATAGGCGGCCTCCATAAATTTAACCGCCATGCGACAAAGAAGGATTGGGTCAGCCGGGATTGCGGCACCTAATTACCTCACAACGGTATTCGGTTGTATCGCTTCAGGAATCTCCAAGACTGATGCCGCTCCTTTCCTATCCTATTTTCTGGCCCCGTCCGGGCCGATGGTGTAACCGTCAATCGTGGTACTGACCGCCATTGAACCGTCTGGATAGAAGTAGTACCATTTACCGTCAATCTGTTTCCAGCCGCTGGCGAACATCCAGCCGTTATTATCCAGCCAGTACCATTTTTTATTGTCTTGCAGCCAGCCGGTGACGGGTTTGCCGTTTTTCATATACTGCCAGGAGCCGCTGTGGTTCTGCATCCAGCCTTGGGCAGTCTGCGGGTCAATGACGATTTCCACGAACCGCCGCAGGACAGTAGCGACTTCGGCGCGGGTGGCGTTTCCTTTCGGGTCAAAGCGGTTGCCGCCTTTCCCCGCCAGGATGCCCGCCTGCTGCATGGCTTTGACTTCCTTTGCCGCCCAGCCGCTGATCTGCGCGTTGTCCGCAAAGGTCACAGCTTCGTGGGCAACCGGCAGGTCATAGCCCAGCTTTTTCGCGTAATTTGCCATAATGACCGCCATCTGTTCCCTGGTGATATTGGTGTCCGGGGAAAAGGTGGTGGCGGAGGTGCCGTTTACAATGCCTTTTTCTGCCGCCCAGTTCACATAAGGGGCATAGTAGGCGTCTGCTTTCACATCGGTAAATCTCCCGGTTTTGTAGCTGTTCGGGTCGATGTCCGCCAGCCGCCCCAGGGCGGTGACGAACATTCCCCGCGTCATGCCGGTGTCAGGGCTGAATTGGTTGTTTCCAGTACCAGCGAGCAGCCCCCGGCTGGCTACGAAGATGATGTTATCCTCAGCCCAGTGGTTCTTAATGTCTGTAAAGACCGGGACAGGGTTCTTATAGCCGATGCCGTAGATGCTGAAATGCCCGGTTTCAAAAACAACCGTACCCAGGTCAGGGTCATAGCTGGATTTTGTCAGCCATTCCACCTTGCCCTTGCCATCTACATAGACCGCATACAGATTGCCGGTCTTTTCGTCCTTTGCCGGAGCATAAGGCATACGGACAGCGATGGTGTGGCCGTCAAAATCGGTGATCGGCGTTTCTTTCCCGCCGGAGAGATACACCAGCGACAGGTCATAGACCGGCCTTGTGCCGATGGCAGCTTTGGCTTCTTTGGATAAACCGGACGGGTCTGTTTTCTTTACCCGGAAAATAACGTCCCCGTTTGCCGATAGGGTATCCAGCCATTTCAGCAGTTTTGTGTCCATTCCTCCAACAACCACGCCCTCAATGTTGATTTCCAGCCGCTTCACCTTTTCGCGGACGAGGGTGTTCAGGGTTTGGGCGTTAATAGTTACGTTAAAAGAGTTCTGTCCTTCTTTTGGCGTGACAGGAATGACAACCGCCACGCCGTTTGCGGTATTGCCGTTCTTTTTGGCGTCGTTCTTTGCCGTGTTGATGGCAGACTGGACAGTGCCGTTATCCACCGCCACATTCCCGTTTTTATCCGGTGTTGCCGGTTTGGTCTGGCTGGTGGTAGGAGTGTCCGGCTTGGTTTCGTCGGGACGCGCTACAATTGTGGAGCCGCCGCCGGAGGAACCATTGTCACCGCTGGAAGAACCGCCGCCGGACGAGGAACCTCCCCCGCTGCTGGAACCGCCAGAGTTTCCGCCGCCGTTGCTGTTTTTTACAAATACTGCTTTGACGGTCACATTAGTGTCGGGCATGGTAAAGCTGTTGTTACTGATTGTCACGCCGCCGGATATGACCTGCCATTCCTTGAAATGATAGCCGCTGTCCGGTGTGGCGGTCAGGGTGATTTTTGTCCCTTTCTCCGCTGATGTTGGAGAAGCGGAAGCTGTGCCGCCGGTTCCAGCCTGCACCGTTACGCTGTATCGGGTCGGCTGTGGCGGTGTGCTGCCGTCCTTTTCAAATACTGCCTTGACAGTCACATTAGTGTCGGGCATGGTAAAGCTGTTGTTGCTGATTGTCACGCCGCCGGATATGACCTGCCATTCCTTGAAATGATAGCCGCTGTCCGGTGTGGCGGTCAGGGTGATTTTTGTCCCTTTCTCCGCTGATGTTGGAGAAGCGGAAGCTGTGCCGCCGGTTCCGGCCTGCACCGTTACGCTGTATCGGGTTGCTTGTGGCGGGTCGCTGTCCTTTTCAAATACTGCCTTGACAGTCACATTTGTGGCGGGCATGGTAAAGCTGTTATTACTGATTGTCACGCCGCCGGAAATGACTTGCCATTCCTTGAAGTGATAGCCGCCGTCCGGTGTGGCGTTCAGGGTGATTTTTGTTCCTTTCTCCGCTGATGTCGGAGAAGCGGAAGCTGTGCCGCCGGTTCCGGCCTGTACTGTTATGGTATATTTGGCAGGCGGCAAGGGTTTACTGGTAATTGTCAGGGTTCCGTTCTCATAGACGATTCTGTCTTTGTAATTACCGCCCTCCGGGACTTCCGCTCCGCTGGCCGTGACCGTCACAGAGCCGGTTTTGGAGGTATCCGGGGCTTCGGCATAGGCTACGGTTGGCGGGGTTTTCAGGTTTTCACCTTGAACAAGGCCCGTGATGTTACAGTCTGCCGCAGAGAATACGGGGGCAGTTTCCCCCACATAAATCGTTTTGCTTGGGGCGGTAACTCTGATTTCCGCCTGTTCAATCACAACGGGAATCGTTGTGCTGCCAATGTATTTGCCGCCGCCCACAGCGACCACAAGCGAGTAGTCCCCTGCGTTGACGGGGGCTGTGACGCTGCTCCATGTGTAGGAAACCAGCGCGTCGGTGACAACTGTGCCGTCCAGCTTTTTGACAACCGGGGTGCCGGTATAGTTGACCGGCTGGCCGTTATACACCCGCCCGGTCACGCTGATACCGCTGATCTCTACGGGGATTTTGTCGGTGACGGTCACGGTGGCTGTCTTGGTGGCAGCGGTGTATTTGCCGTTTACAGCGTCGGTGCTGGCGGTGACGGTGATAACCGTGTCCTTTTTTGTCCCCGCCGGGATGGAGAATTTGCCGTTTGTAATCGTCTGCGGGGTTCCGCTCCCGATCTGATAGGTCAGCGTGATATTCTCAGGGATGCCCTCCTTAAAGGTCGCGTCGTGAGGGTTCTCCACCGTACAGGTCACAATGACATCTTCCCCCGCAACCTGATAGGCGGGAACGGTCAGGGAGATCTTCGGCGCGGCGGGGTTCACGGTGACGCTGGTATCAACATTCGCCGGGGTATTGTAATTTGCGGTGTCGCTGGGTGCAAAGGACACAGGGAAAGTCCCGGTTGCCGTAGGCTGTGTGTTCCCGCTGGCCCAGTGCCAGCTTCCGGCAATGGCGGCACTCCCGTTGGGGTTTGTCGCTGTACCGCCCGTTAAGGCGCTGTCGGTCAGCTTCTGGCCGTACTGGATGGCCGTGGCCGTGGGCGCGGTAAGGGTGGGTGTAGCCTTGGCAACGGTCACGGACACATTGGTGGTGGTGCTGTTGTAATTCGTGTCTGTCGGAGTGAACGTCACTTCAAATTGCGCTGTCCCGGCGTTGGGCTTGGCGGTGCTGTCTGTCCAGGCGAACGCTCCCGGAACGCTGCCTGTGCCGCCCGTCAGGGTGCTGTCGCTCAACGCCTGCCCGTAGGTGATCCCGGTGGCGGAGGGAGCGGTAGTGATGGAGCTGCTGGCCTTGGCGATGGTGCCGGTGGCATTTACCGAGCCGTTGGTGAGATTGTAATTGTTCGCCTTGGCGCTGTCCTTGAGGGCAACAGCGACGCTGACGCTCTTGTCTGTCCCGGCATTCGCGTCTGCAAAGGTGCCGGTAGCGGTGTAATCTGTACCGAGGGCCAGCGCCTCGCCGGGCACCAGCCCGGTAAAGGTCACGCTGGACACAGAAGCGGCAGTATTGCCATCGTAGGTCTTGGATGCCACTGTCGCGCCGGTGGCGGTCAAGGTGGCCTTGCTGATGGTCACGCTGGCCGGGACCGCGCCCATGGACTGGGGCAGGGTGTAGTTGGACGCCGCCCCGCCGGTGAGGGTCAGCCGGGGCAGGGTAACGCTGGTATACGTCTCTGCGTCGGAGCCGCTCAGCGTTCCGGTCAGTCCGGTGAGGTCAACGGATACATTGTCGCTGTTCAAAACTCCGTCCAGAGTCACGCCAGTGATCTGCACCGAATTGGTTCCGTCATATGTCCTATCCTTCGCCGCTGCGCCGGTGACGGTCAGCGGGGCCGGGGTGACGGTGACTTTGCCTATTACATTGAAACGTTTAACAATGGTATTATTTCCCTGATAAGAAAGGCGGGGGTACGCATCATACCAGTATTCTCCAGCTGGCAGATCAGCTGGCAGTTTGACTTCAAGCTCGCGCCCAAGATTCCAGGATTTGCCGTCAGACAGTGCCATCAGAACCCAGCAATTGTCCGCACTATCCGCCGGCTCAAGGCTGTAGCCATCCGCCAGCTCCGCCGTGCAGACCAGCGTTGCGCTCCCTGTCTTCCCGTAGGTCACAGAAAAATCGGGCGTTATGGAGACGGTCCCCACGACTGTCTCAATTTCGCATTTGTCGCAGGAACGGCGGATGATACCTGTTGCCGAGGTACACTGGTGTACCCAGCCGTGGGCCTCCGTCTTCTTCCCGCCGCACAGGGTACAGGTCTGCCAGTGGTTTGTTTCATCGTGCCCGTAGTCATCAGAGTATGCGCAGCTCTCCGCAGCTCCCGCATACCCGCAGGCCAGACAGGTCATGGCGTGGGTTTCCGCGCCTTCATTCGGCGTGTACTCACAGACGCCCTCGCCGGTATGGTTGCACTTCTTCACCGTCACTGTGCCGGTCAGCGACTTATTGCCCAGCACACCCGTAAAGGGGGTTGTGCCGCTTTCGTCAAAATAGGCGTACCGGGTGTCACCGCCCTGGGGCAGCAGACCGCCGAGGGTGAGAGATCCGCCTACAATACTAATCGCCCCCGCCGTCCCGGAGTATGTTCCGCCTGAGAGCTGGACCGACTGTGCATTGTTGACAGTCAATCCATAGCCGCTGCCTGTGTTCTGTATGACCACATTTTTGCCGGTGACCGATAGAGTACCGCCATTGACATATACACCGGCGTAATCCCCCTTGTTGCTGGTAAAGGTCCCGCCCTCCAGCGTTACGCTTCCTGCCACAACAAGAGCGTGGCTCTGCTCGGAAATGATCTCCCCCTCGCCTCGGATGGTCATAGCAGTGACAGAACCTTGAACCCAGACATTTCCACTGTCGGTAAATGTGATGGTATGCCCGCCCAGGTCCAGGGTGCAGTTGATTTGGATGCGGAGAGTTGTTGCTCGTGTCACATCGTCCAGCAGCGTAATGGTTGCGCCATCGTTTTCCGTTTTGAACGCATCGTCCAAATTGCCCACATAGGTGGTGGTGCTGCCATTTTCAATCTTCGCTACGGCGGAGATGCTGACATCCACCGTCCCCGCGCCGTCCGCCATATTGTCATTCCCAACGAATTTCGCCGTCAGGGTGATTCCCGTACCTGGGCCTCCTGCCGCAACCAGCACATCGGCGGCGCTGACGTTCATGGTGTAGCTGCCGTCCGCGCCAACGTCCGCAGGAGCGCACACCTGCGTATCACCCACAAACACCACCATTTGGCCCGCAGTAGGATCACCCCTCAGACGTGCCGCCGCTTTTGCCGGAGCCTGCCCGGTTGCGGTGGGCGTGGCCTTGACGGTGATGGTGTCGCTGGCGGTGAAGTCTTTGGTTAGGGTATCGCCTTTGTAGGTTTGCACCTTGCCCTCACTGGTCAGGTCGGTGCCGGACTTCTGGAGCGTGATGGTTTTCTGGAAAGTGGTGGAGTTGTCAGTATTCGTATAAGTAGCAGTATAGTGCAAATCGTCTGTCCTGCTGACCGCCACCGTCCAGCCGCTGACCGCAAAGGTCTGGCCGCAAATTGCAATGCCCTGGGTCAGTCCGTCGGAAAGCCGTGTTTTTATGTCATTTGACCTGTCCTGCCCGTTATAATACAAATCGGTGGGGACAGAAACCATATCCTCCGACAAGTCGGTGGTAAACGTCTCGCCGCCGGAGAGGGTGCCGCTCCCGGACAGACTGGCCCCGGCGGGGATGTGCAGGGAGTAGCCCGCAGGGACAGTATAGCTCCCGGCAAGGGTCACATCGCCGCAGACAGTACCCACACCGTTCTCAAAGATTATGCCGGTGGTTTTGTTGACGGTCGCTGTTGCGGTTGCGTTCCCGCCGTTGCCGATGGGAGCGCCCTCGTAGCCTTCCCAATAGACATTTGTGGGACTGGAAGCGTCCACAATGCCGCCGGTAATGGTGACGCTGCCGGTGCCGCCGGTACAGCCACCATAGGTGTTTTGATACCCACCGCCGCCGCCAATGCCTGCGGCATAGTTTCCTCCAACAGCGGTCACTGTGCCGCCGCTGATGGTGACGGTGCCATCGCCACTCTCGCTGCCACCGCCGCCTCCAATGCCCGCACCCAAATTGCCACCTGTGGCGTGTACCATCCCGCCGTTAATTTGGATATTGTTTCCCGCACCGCCGTTGAGATTGTTACCCGCACCGCCGCCGATGCCAGCGCCACCAGAATCAGTCCCACGAGACGTTGCTGTGATACTGCCGCCGTAGATAGTGATACCACCGCCGTCTCCGCCGTTTCTACCATTTCCACCGCCACCACCGCCAATACCTGCGCCAGCGACATTGCCTGCGCCGCTGTTGGCGGTGATCGTGCCGCCATAAATGGTGACGATGCCTCTGCTGCTGCCGCCGTTCCCAGAGCTGGAGGTGCCGCCGCCAATACCCGCACCGCCGTAGCGTCCGGACTGACCGCCGCCGGTGACGTTGATTATGCCGCCATGAATGGTAATGCTGCCGCTGTCAACGGAGGAGGTGCTGCCGCCGATGCCCGCGCTGGCATTACCGCTATCGTCAGTCATGCCGGTGGCGTTCAGCGTGCCGCCATTTTCGGACTGGGCGTAGATGGTCAGGCTGTTGGTGCTCGTCACCACAATGCCCTTTTCCGCTGTGAGGGTGCAGCCGTTCGTCAGGATCAGGTGTACCTCCCCGTTGACGGTGATGGGCTGGTCAATGGTGACGGTGCCGCTGACCGCGTACCAGCCCGCAGTCCATGTGACCGCCTCGGCGCTGTTTTCAACGAGGGTACAGGTTTCGGTCTTGCTCTCATAGGTCACTTGGCTGCCGTCCCAGGACGCCTCTTGATACTCGACAGATTCCGTTATTGGGTCGGGGTCGTTGGCCCCGTCCAGCGCCCCTTGCAGCTCGTAGCAGCGGGAAAGGTCGATCTGCTCCTGTTCGTCCTCTGTCAGTTCTCCAAAAAGCGCAAGTATCTTATCAATCTGCGCCCGTACATCCTCCGCATTATCCTCCGTCACTTTATCCGGCAGGGCGGCGATCAGGTCCTCAATGGGGCAGATACGGCACTCATAAGTACACGGACTTCCTTCACTGTCCTCCGATTCCGGCTGGTAGCCGCAGGCATCGTCATGTTCCTGATGATGCTTGCAGATGCCGGTATCTTCCGGCTGTTTTGTATCTTCTTTTTCAGCTTTCCCTTTGCAGTCCGACAGGCCGGCATTCTCTGCGCCGCAGACCAGGCAGTCAGGATTGATTTGACCCTCTGTACAGAGGGTCAAACAAGAGCATTGCTCTTGTTTGATGATTCCTGTTTCCGGTTCCTCGTCGGCTTCGCCGCTGTCCTGCGGATTGCAGATTTCACACACATAGGTGCATGGTGTTCCCGGCGTGCTTTCGGTGTAGCCGCACTCGCTGTCACGGCCCAGGCCGCCCTCTCTGTCGGCTTCGCCGCCATTCACCTTGTGCTCATGCCGGCAGTCTAATTTTTCCGTAATACAGCCGCTTTCCCCATCGCAGATATGGGGGCAGTTTTCCGGCTCCCGTTCCTCTGCATTTGCCGGGGTAGCCTCGTTGTCCGATACGCTGTCCTCTGTTTCCTCTGGGTAACATTCCGGCGTATGCTCGTGGACGCACTCGGTCACTTCGGTGTAGCAGTCCTCTGTGTGTTCGTGGCCGCATGGCGTTCCCGGCGTTTCTTCCGTATAGCCGCAATCGTCCGTATGCGCGGTGTGGTGTTCGCACAGTCCGGTTTCCGGCTGTCCTCTGTCTGCCACCGCATGAACCGGAGTTCCTGACATGGTGACAACCATCACCGCAGACAGCAGGAACGCCAGCGGCCTCCTTAACTTGTTTCTCATAAAATGCCCTCCTGATATTTTGAAAAATGTATGGTTCCCAATTCCCTGTGCTTACAGGCAGTCTATTTCCATTCCCCGCCAGCAGGCGGGCATCCTCTGCCACGAATCAGTTTTTCCTGCCATGAGTTTCCTTACCGTCTCCCTGAACCGGGATTCCGCAAGCGGGCGGACGATAAAGTCAAAAATGTGCGTCCGTATCGCAACCCCCGCAAAATAGGGGTCATCCGTAATCCATATCACCAGCGCATCGCCAAACCGCTCCCGGTAAGCGCAGACAAGCTCCATCCCCTGCGCGCCATCCACGCCTACCACCACAATGTCGTACTTATGTTCCAGGTGGTAATGCCCGTCCATGCTGCCCTGCGACACACGCATTCCTGGTGACTCATCCGCAAGTATCCCTGAAAGCATCCCATATTCCTGCCTGCTCTTCGTAAAAACAACGGCATCCATTCCCGTTCCCTCCTTTTCCCTCCTGTGAAAACGCAAAAAGACCGCCGGGGAGCGCGGCATCCTGCACGGCATGATAAGCCTGCAGGAAATGCCCGCCCCTGGCGGTCCTGGTTCTGATGGAACTATATGTAAAAAGACACGACAAAAGGACAGTATTATCCTGTCTGTCGCTAATTATCTCCCGCTGTGCCATGCCCTGTCAACCTCCTTCCGCAGAAAATTCCTATTTTTAAGATAGCAGAATTCCGGTAAAAAACAAGGCTTCTGGCAGGAACGTCAATTTTCTGGCAAGAACGTCAGGGAATTTTTTAAATGGGGGGCTGGCAGATTTGAAACTTATCTTCTTTTGTGCTATACTTAGATTGGATTTTTATACGAATTGAGGTGAAACCTATTTTAAAGATAGCTTTAGTGGATGATGAACAGGAATACCTGGACGGGATGGAAAAGCTCTGCAGCAGTTTCGGCAGAAGCGCCGGATACCCTGTGGAGGCAGTCCCCTTCTGCAGCGCAGGGGATTTTCTTGAGGCGTTTAGCGGCGGCAGCTTTGACCTTGTGTTCATGGATATCTATATGGAAGGCATGGACGGGGTCGCCGCCGCACTGGAAATGCGTAAGTCTGACAGCGGCTGCCTCCTTGTGTTCCTGACCTCCAGCACGGATTTCATGCCGGACGCCTTCTCCTGCCACGCCTTTGAATATGTCACCAAGCCTTTTTCTGAAAAGCGCATCTTTGACGTACTGGCGGACGCCGTGAAAGTGCTGCCGCAGGAACAGAAATACATAGAACTTGCCGCGGACAGGAAAACCGTGCGCGTGTTCCTGAGTGACATTGCTTCCGCAGCCACGGACGCACATTACATAATGGTCACACTTGCAGACGGCAGGGGGCTGCGGTGCCGCATGACCATGCCGGAATTCATGGAAAAAACAGGCGGCGACGCCCGCTTCATCCCCATCAATAAAGGTATTGCCGTGAATGCCGAATTCATCCTTGAATTTAAAAACGGATGCTGCGTCATGGAAAGCGGAGCCAGGTTCCCGGTCCGTGTGCGTGACAGTGCCAGGGTAGAGCAGATGGCAAGCGATTACCATTTTGAGAAAATACGCAGCAGACAGCGGCACAGGAAGGGGGAATGAACATGGATATGCACAGGCTTCTGTCAGCACTCCTGCAGCTGCTGGTCCTCATCCCCGGCGCGGTGTCCTGTTACCTTCCGGTAAAAAAGCAGATGAAATATACGCCCGCAAAGACCGCCGCCCTATGCACAGCAGTGATCCTGCCTTATTCCCTTGCCACCGCTTTCCTCCATGCGGCGTTTTCCATCAGCATGGAGGCGCTGTTCTTCCCCGCCCTCGTGCTGTTCTTTTTCCTGTACCGCCGAACGGTGGACATGGACCTTTCCCGCGCCCTCGCCGTTTATGTGGGGGTCTGCGCCATAGAAACCTTCCCTGCACAGTTCGCCTATGCTTTTGACGCGCGGCTGCACCCCTCGTTGGGCGCGGCGGATTTCTCCCCGGAAGCTGCCCTGTTCCGGCTTGGGCTTGCCACCCTTCTGCTTGCCGCCTTTTTCCGCCCTGCCACGGAGAACTTCTCATGGGCGTTGGATAGGCTGGACTCCCCGAAGCTCTGGTATTCCACGGTGGCGCTGTCCTCCGTGTTCCTGGTTTTCAATGTGCTTGCCGTCCCACGCTCCTACTCCACCCTTTATGCTGGGCGGATGTACGAGCTGTTCCTTGCTTTCGAGGCGGGCGCGATGGCGGTTCTTGTTGGCATTTACGTCCTTTTCTACCGGGGCGCCACACTCATACTGGAACAGGCGGAACTTAAGGAACGCTCCCGGCTCCTTGAGATGCAGTCCAGCCAGTACCTCTCCCTGCTGGAACACATCCGCCAGACCACAAAGCTCCGCCATGACTTCCGCCATTCCATCCGGCTGCTCGTCTCCCTTGCCGAGCAGGGTGATGTCGGCAGCATCCGGGCGCACATGGCGGAATATGAAACCGTACTCTACCGGCACTCTATTGCAAATTACTGCAGGAACGCAGCGCTGAATGCGCTTTTCGGCCATTACCGTGAAATGGCTGATGCTGCGGGTATCCAGACAGACTGGAACATTGAACTTCCGGAGCCTCTCCCTTTCGCGGAGCTTGACATGACAGGGCTGTTTGGAAACCTGATGGAGAACGCCATCGCCGGATGCCTGACCGTCCCGGAAAGCTCGCGGTATTTTTGCCTGACTTCCCAGGTTCGCCACGGGAACCAGTTGTATATTGTTTCCACCAACAGTTTTGACGGGAAGGTCAGGAAAGGGAAGGACGGCTACCTTTCCACAAAGCGCAACGGAAACGGAATCGGGCTTTCTGCCATCGCTGCCACAGCGGAAAAGTATGGTGGCTCAGCAAAAGCCTCCAACAGCGGCACGGAATTTTTTGTGGACATAGTGCTGAAGATATAGGGGAGGGTGCAAATGAACACGGGGGTTCACTTTTTCTGGACACATCTGATAGACACCCCAAGCCTCCAAAGTGCGTGGGTTGTCCCAGAGTGCGGGACAACGTGGCAAGCAATGCCCCAGGATAGCCATCCGGCTCCTGGCGCTGCTTGTTGGGGATTCCCCAAGCCCCTTTTGAACACAGAATTTCATTCTGTGGCTGCGCGTTCCTGCGGAACGCTTTTCACCTGCCTGCGGCGGTGAGAAAATACGAAAAAACGGGCGCGTCAGCGGTCCTGCCCCTGTTCCTTTTCCCGGTCATTCTGGCGTTCCTCCCCATATCCCATCAGCCGGTCCACGTTGGCTTTTGCGGCCAGCAGTTCCCGCATTTCCTCGCGGGAACGCCGGTACTCGGCATAGTCTTTTTTCTTTCCTTCCAACAATGTTGCGTACTCGGCCTGCAAGCTCTTGACGGTGGGCAGCTTCTTGATACCCAAATCGTCAAATGCCTGTTTTGCCGCCTTGTGGAGCAAAATATCCGCTTCATGTTCCGCTAAAAATTTCTTGGAATATCCCGCCTTGCGGTAGGCCGCATAGACCTCGCGGGTTTTCACATAATTGATGATGTGGGTCCGCAGTGTGGCAATCTCCGCCATGCGGGTTTCCGCCGCCTTGATCTGCGCCGACAGCTCATTGTGGCGGGTGGTAGCAGCAGCCGCTTTTTCCTCCAAGACTGCGTATTCCAGCAGGCCATGCTCGGTGAGGTAGTTCATTGTCTGCGCCATCTGTTTGAGATTAAATACCTTTGCCCAGCGCGCGTAGCCAGCGCCTTTTCCGGCCTGCAATTTCTCCTGAATATCCACCAGAAGATTGACCTTGGGCGGCTCTGATTGAACAGCCGGTTTCTTTCTTGGGGTATGCTCTTTTTCCCCAGCCAGTACCTCCCGGATTTCATCTTCGCTGTACCCTTGCCCCAGCTTTTCATCCATGCGGGCAACATTCTTCCAGCCAGGGGCTTTGAGCCGGATCGCCTGTCCCCGGCGCGACACTTCACAGCCCATTTCCGCAAGCAGCTTTAACAGCCCGTCAAAGTCTGCCGGTTTCTGTTCCAACGCCTGGTCAATCATCATGCGGAGCTGTTCCCGGTGGGAGGGCTTTGCCCGATCCCCCAGCCATTTGTTGTAGCTTTTTCCATGCGGTTTTGGGTCCTCTACAATGGAATAGCCGTTCTCAACGCAGATAGTATCGTTGAGCCGCCGGACCGCGCGGGTGCTGCCCCAAAAGTTTCGGAATTTCCGGTCACAGTTCAGATTGACCGCGTTCCAGATGATGTGGTTATGGATATGGGACTTGTCGATATGGGTGCAGACCACAAAGGCATGATTGCCCTTGGTGAACCGCTTTGCAAACTCCACGCCCAGCCGGTTGGCTTCTTCCGGGGTAATCTCGCCGGGGACAAAGGACTGCCGGACATGGTAGGCCAGCACATCGTCCGCGCCCCGTACCCGTCCAGTGGTGGAAATGTACTCACGTTTTGCCAGCAGAAACTCGGCGTCGGCTACCCGGCTGTCACACGCAAAGCCGGTGACGAGCCTGCCGTTATCTGTCTTTTGCGGGTTGGATACATAGTCAATAATGTCACTGACCGCTTGGCTTTCGGTGCGGCCTTTGCCAATGTGCAGCGGCATGATGCGTGTGGTTGCCATGATGGAATCCTCCTCTCAAAAAAATAACGGCCTGATGAACAGGCCGTTGCTGGTTATTCAAAGTATGTCATAGGGAAAATCTGTGAAATCTCCGTTTGGTTCATCCTCCTCGAACCGGGCTGGCGAAAAGCGCATTTCATATTGTTCCTTTGCGAGCGCCCGAATGTCCGGGCGTTTATCGTGCATCTTCTTTTTCAGCCAGGAAATCTGCTCCTTTGAAAGCCGCTAGGGGAGATTCAACAAGCGGTTCATTGCCGCCATTTCAGATTTCTCTTCCGGCGGCAGGGAGGCGCACGTTTTGCAGATATGCGCCGCATGGCCTTTACCCGAAAACTTTTCGTTTGATTTATACTCACCGCAGATTTTGCAGTAATGCCCGCGCTTTTTCATTCCGCTTCACCGTTCTCTGTCAGAGCATACAAGCGGTGAACTGCCCCCATAACGGTGTTCCATTCCAGATCAGCCGCATAGGAAAATTTCCTGCGGTAAGCGGACCAAAGCGCCTGCATCGCATGGCTGTTTTCTACTTCGGAAAACACTTCCTTCGCTTCTTTCAAACGCCTCTCGGTCCCGCGCTTGCGGGCGGTAGCAAGGAGCGCGTGGCGGAGAATATCGGAATCCAGCGATCTTCCATGAAGCTGTTCCAGAATGTAGAGGTCATAAAAATCCCTCATACGGGTGTTTGTTATGGTCCGGGCAATCATTGTTTCCAGCTTTTCCGCAAGTACGGTTTCCAGATTGTACGCCCAAATATCAATGGAGCGTTCCTCCAGCATAAGCCGGAACCTGTACCGGACTGCCCTCGGCGTAATCACATCCCCGGTAGAAATATCAATTTTCAGCGGCGTCACCACCCCGTCAAAGACAGTGGCCATGCTGACCCGAATCCCCGGATACTCGGCCTCGTCCATGATTTCCGAAATGCTTTTCACCTGGAACTCCACACCGTCCTCAATGGGGACTGCTATGATAGAGGACATCAGATTTTCAATGTCCTCCACATTCACGCTGGCCCCTCTGACGGTTGCGTCTAAATCCATTGTAGACCGGGCATCCAACCCTACCATTGCGGCAACCAGCATCCCGCCTTTCAAACTGAACCACTACCGGCTAAAGCCGGTAGGTTCGCTCTGCTGCTAAAGCAGCCTAAAGTTGTCTCTCCGCAAGATTATCATTATTTTTCTACGGTGATCCTACCTCGAAGTTATCAGAGTTATTTCTTTCCTGTAAATCTTGGTTTTGTATATATTCTCTGATAATTTCATCTGTAACATTTCCACTGCTTGCCACAAAATATCCTCTTGCCCACAAATGTTGTCCCCAAAATTGTTTGTTTAGTTCCTTATATTCCATCTGTAACTTTCTGGAGGTGTTGCCTTTTATATATTGTACCAGCTTACTTGCTGACAAGTGCGGCGGCACTGACACCAGCAGATGTATGTGGTCACTGCCCACATGCCCTGCCAAAATCTGCACTTCATTATTCTGGCAGACCATTCGGATTAGTTCCCTAGTTCTAACAGCTATTTTCCCTAACAATATGGGTTTCCGATATTTTGTTATCCATACTAAGTGATACTTTATGTCATATGTGCAATGTGCTGATTTCCTGTAATTTTCCATATTTTCACCTCAAGTTTAGTATTCCATTTTTTATGTCATCTAAACTTGAAGGTATGGGGTTTACCTAAAGGTTTCGCCTAAAGGCGAGGGTTTTAACCCCATTATACAGACAATAAAGTTATCCCGATATTCAGAAAGGGAAATACGTTCCAGGAAACGCTCCATCATATAGTTCCGCATCAAAATCTGTGCGTCCGCCGATTTCTCCTTTGCGAGATTGCGGATCAAATCTTTCAGCTGCCTTGCTGTCTTTATCATAATAGCACCTCCAAATACTGCCGCAAAATTTTTTCAACCCGGAACAGCCCTGCATACTGCATCAGCCTCCGCAGGTTTTTCTCTTTCCTGCGGGCGTACATTTTGAGCGCCCCTTGAAATGTCTGCATCTCAATGCTGCTCCGGCAGCGAAGCAGGTCGCAGATGGTCCGCTCCATATCATAAGCCGGAACCGTATGCCCGAAAGGGGTTCGAGCCGTACTCTTTCCGACGTCATGCAGCTCCGGTTTTATGGTGTAGACCAAAATCCCGTCCGCTTTCAATCTGGTCGTGCTGTATCCCCGTCTGACGGTAATGGAATAGGGGGAAGGCTCCCGGTCGGTCAGATCATGGAAAAACAGCGCCGTTTCATGAGAAAAAATCCCCTGGCTGCATCGTAAATGGAGCAGGTACATCCCATCGACCCAGGCATCCGGCGATACATAAACCCCATGTGCCGCCTGTTCCAATTCTTTTTCCTTCACATAGTTGTAAAAAACGGATTTTGGAATTCCCCGTTTCACCACCTCTGATGTTTGGAGCATACCGTGTTGTCCCTCTAAAATCGTGTCCAGCTGTTCAAATTGTGTCATGCCCTCACTTCCTTTCGTGCTACTATTATACATGATTGTAGCACGAAAGGAAATAGCGGCAAAAAGAAAAAGCGGAGGAAGGCGCGGCGAAGAACGCCGTTCCTCCCTCCGCAGATGGGGCAGATTGGACCTATGTCAATACTTTGGACACAAAAAGTTGAAAGTTCATGCTGATTTTTTTAATTCCTCATCCTCCTTTTGCTGGGGTGTCATATAGCCGATGGCACTGTGAATCCTTTTTCGGTTATACCAGCCCCCTATGTATTCAAAAATTGCCCTTCGGGCTTCTCTGGAATCCTGATATGTGTGAAGATGGACCTCTTCCTTTTTCAATACGGAATGAAAGGATTCTATGCAGGCATTGTCATAGGGATTCCCTTTACGGCTGAATGAATGGATCATTCCATGGCTGCCCAGATAACTCTCAAATGCCTGGCTTGTGTACTGACTGCCCAGATCACTGTGGAGAATGATTCCCTGCGTGTCTCTGGCATTCAGGCAGGCATTCTTTACCGCTTCCACTGCCAGCTCCGCTGCCATGGATGTCCCATAGGCATATCCGATAATCTTGCGGCTGCACAGGTCCATTACGGAAGCCAGATAGGTCCATCCTTCTTTCAGCACATGGATATAGGTGATATCCGTACACCATTTCTGATTGATGGTTTCTGCTTCAGAATCACGTCCCAAGATATTTACCTTATCATCAGGGACAGCCCCATGGTTTGCATTGTGGTTATACTTTTTTACCACTACAGACCTCAGCCCTTGTTCTGCCATATGCCTCTGGACACGCTTTACGCTGCAGGGTGTCCCATTGTCATTGGGGGTACGGCATATTTTGACGGCGCCATACCTCCGTTTTGAATCATCGTAAGCCTGTTTCACTTTATGGCTGAATTCTTCATATTCCTCCTGTCTGTCTGAGGGTACACTGATCAAAGCTTTGTAATAAGTACTCCTTGGAAATTTCAAAGCACTGCAAAGCTGGGATACCGTGTCATGGTTTAGGTTGTCTTGGATAAAAGTCACAATCTCGGCTATTGTTCTTTCGCGGATATGGCGGCCGCTTTTTTTAATATTTCGTTCTCGGTCTTAAGGCGCTGGATTTCTTTCTGGAGAGCCTTATACTCCTTGAGGGATACCGTTTCCCCATCTGATACCTTGATAGGGGAAAGCTGCTTTACCCAGCCGCTAATTGTACTCCGATTTACGCCATATTCACGTTCCAGTTGTGGATACGAGGTTCCTCCGGCATTATACAGATCCACAATCTGTTGTTTAAATTCCGGAGTGTAAGATTTTTGGTTTTTCGCCATGTTGAACGTCTCCTTTGCTCTTTCACTTGATAGTATAGGTTGTCCAACTTTTTCTGTCCACACTTATATACTAACACCAATGGTAATAGTCGGACAGCACCCGGAAACAGTGCCGCTCCATGCGCTTAAATTTCTGTTCTTCGCTTTCCCTCCGTAAGCGTGGCCTTATGGGCTGCTTCCCGGTGTTCTTTCTATCCTCATAGGGGATGGAGAAGTCCTGCGCCAGCATGAGGGCGGCTTCCTTACTGCCGATTCCATAAAGACGGGAAACAAAGTCAATCACGTCCCCGGTGGCTCCGCAGCCGAAACAGTAAAAGCGGCGGTCAACCTTCATGCTTGGGTTCTTGTCGTTGTGGAACGGGCAGACGCACATCCCGTTCCGGTTTACATGGATTCCATAATGCTCCGCAGCCTGCCTTGTGGTGACGGACTGCTTCACGGCTTCAAATACGTTCAATAGGCGTTTCCTCCTGATAATCCCAACGTGAGCGGCACAATGTCGTTCACGTTGTCTGTAAATCCATCTTGTTTAAAATGAAAAAGCACCTGCCAGCGATTTCCAATCACAAAACAAGTGCCTGTTTAAAGTTCCATATTCTGTTGTTTCTGTGTCCGGGGCGGCTGGCGTTTCTCTGCCTGCTCCTGCCGGATGCGTTCCTGCTGCCCTTTCAGGTTCCCCTGTACGGACGGTTTCTTTCCCGGCTCTGCGGTCTGGCGGTACTGCTCGGACGGCAATACCTGATTGAGCCAGCGGCGCACATCCCGCAGCACTTTTACATCTGCCTGCACCGCTTCCAGCTCCTCCCCCTGTTCCGGCAGGGCAGAAGCAAGCTGTTCCCGTTCCGCTTCCAAATCTTTGCGGGAGTAGGAATTGCCTTTCAGGCTGGCTTTCAAATACCGGACAGCGGCATGGTAAGCGTCCAGTTCCTCCCGGTGGCTCTCCGCAAACTTCTCCTTTTTCTTCTTCCAGCCGATAGCGGCATACTCCGCATGGACTGGCTTGGCGGCTTCATATTTGTCAATGTAGGAGAGCATGGTGTTGATGGCTTTTATCCGCTTCTCGCTTTTTTTCATGCTCCCCATGACGGAAACGGCGGTCTGGTTGATTTCGTCCAGCCGGGTGTCAAGGCTCTCCACGGTGGAAATTCCCTTTTTCCGCAGGAAGTCCATCGCCGCCTGCACTTTATTGTAGTCAGCAACGGTTCCTTTCAGCTTCCCTCTGGAAGTCCAGTCGGCACGTTCCCCGCTCCGCAGTTCCAGATACTTGAAAAGCAATTCTGGAATACCCGGCTCTTTCGCTTGCTCCAATGCTTCCAGCAGAGCGGCTTTTTTCTCCTTTAAATCGGCAATCCAGCCTTTTAAGTGGCGCACCATCTGGCGGATGGACTGCATGAGGGAGTTGGCAGCTTTGATGTCCCGGTTCAGGTTGCCGATGTTGGTCTGGATTCCCTTCTTCTCCATCTGGCAGACGGCTGGCCCCATGTGGACGGTGGGGATTTTTTCAATCCCTTGCCGGGCATAGGAGCGCAGGTCAAGGTGTTCTGGGCGGTCGTTTGCTTCCAGATAGCGGTTTGCCGTGTCCGCCCATCCCTGCCGCCAGATTTCGGCATACTTCTGGTCGTTCCAGTCCACGGTGTCCTCCTTGTGGCTTTTCCATCTGCCGGACGGGAGCCGGATTCTTTCGCCGTTCCCGTCAAGGTCATATACCTTGCGGCATTTGGGGAGCCATTTCCCTTTTTCGTCCATCGCCCGCATGGTGAGCAGGATATGGGCGTGGGGGTTCCCATCCCCCTTGTCGTGGATGGCAAAGTCGGCTATCATGCCTTTGGAAACAAAAAACTCCCGGCAATAATCACGGAGAAGGTCGGCGTACTGTTCCGATGGGATTTCCCTTGGGATGGCAAGCACGAACCTCCGGGCAAGCTGGGAGTTCCATTGTTTTTCCTGCTCTTCGGCAGAGTTCCATAAAGTGTTTCGGTCTGCATACTCTGGCGGCACATGGGGCGGGAGTAGGATTTCCTTGTGGGTGACTTCGTTCTTGTAAGGATAATATTTCTGCTCTTGGTCATATTCAGAGAACAGCTTCTCGCCGCTCTGGTAGGCAGCGGCGGAAACAGCGGATTCGTTCTCGCTCCGCTTGATGATTGTGATTTTACAGTGCGGGCATGGCAAGAGTATGTCCTCCTTTCTCCCGGATTTCGGGCATAGAAAAAGCAGGATACCTTTTCAGATTTCCTGCTTGGGTGTGCCGCTGGTGGGCGGCGGGCTATTTAGCTTTTTAATAGTTTATCAGTTCGACAAACTGGAATTTTATGGGGATATTTATTTCGAGTTATATTAAACAAATATTATAACCTTCAACATAAATCGTCTGTCCATCTGCAAGTTTAATTTCCTCACTGCCTATTGGCAAACTTGTCAACTTATCACCATTCCAATGTGGTATTATTGGATTGGGAATTATATTTAATCCCTTCTCCAAATTACCTGCCGCATACATACTCCCTGCACTGATTCCAACATATACGAGGCCAGCGTTAACGGCTTGTTCAATCGCACAGCCAAATCCTGTTCTAACCATTTCACGACATAGGACAGCACTATCTCCACCACTAACAAAAACCGCATCGAATTCTTTCAATTCTTCTGTATTTATGAGCCTGCTCGCTATATGCCCATCTGTCACATATGCTGAATATGTACGCTTATATCCTTTTGACAGAATTAATTCTAAATTATATATCAATATATTTTCGGATTGAATCCCCATCAATAAAAGTTCATACAAGCAAACGGCAATTCCTTCCCTTGCGCCATCAGTTTCAATTCCAGCAGTTGGAATATAAAGTATTTTCACTTCCTCTGGACGCTTCCCTATAATATTAAAAAAAGAAGTTTTCATATTCTTTGTTAAGCCATCCGAAGTTAAAAACAAATGCCTGTTATTCATTATTTATCCTCTTATGTCTACAAATTTAGCATTCAGAATCATTTTCCAATGTACCCAAACGAGTTCCTGCCTCATCAATATCAGCCAATATATCCTCTATCCTACTTTCCAAATCATCAGCTCTACTTTCTGCATCTTCAATATCTGATATTACGTCTCCAACAGGGCAGCTATTCATTGTGATATTGCAATTATCACCAAGTTTGATATCTCCCAAGGAACAACGAGTAAGTGTTATCTCTTTACATTGATCAATACATAAATGTTCAAATAGTTTTTCAAGTTTTTCTATTCTTTCCTCCAAACTTTTAATATATTCCTCTTTGTCAATATTCATAATATCTTTTCTCCTTTCAGTACGAATCAGCATTACAAATCCCGAATTTTTCGCTGGCTCTATTATACAGCTTTAACTTGCTAAATGGAATACGCTTTCTGAAAGATTTTCAGGCGGCAAGTCCACAAAGGGGTAGCTGGCAGAGCCAGCGGAGGGGAAGGGTAGCTTCCCCTGTGATGATTGGAGCAGATTGAAAATCTACGGAAATCATCTGCTGTCCGCAGGACGCCCCCGGCAGGGCGCAATGCACCACTTCCCTAAGTGGTGTATAATTGCGCCCTATCCGAGTTCTTGGATAGGGCGCATTATCCGAGATTTTTAATTATCCGAGGAAATTCTTAAAAACCTTTTGTATGCGGGGGTTCATGCAAAAAATCTCGGATAAAATTTATCCACATGGGCATAGTAAAGTTAAAGCTATCAAACAGGAGGTTTTAACCATGGGTTACCATACAAGGGAAACCAACACAGTGCCATGCGGATACCACGAATTGAATCCGGAAATGGAGGCTCTTTTAGCGGAGTACCTTGAAGACGGGAAACGCAAGGGGCTTCAGGAAAGCAGCATCCATCTTCACGATAAGATTGGGCACTACTTTTTATCCGCCCTGGCTGATACAGGCTGCGCAGCGCCGCAGGCAATGAACGCCCAAAATGTAGGAGCCGCGTGTTTAATGGTCAGCAGCAAATGGTACCTTTCACACATCCGGACATTCCTCAGATATGCATATCAGGCCAGACATACCGACAGGGATTACAGCGGCATCGTTCCTCTTTTCAAGAGGCCGCAGCCGTACCCTTCTGTTTATACAATAGAAGAAATCCTGAAAATTGAAAATAGCGTAGGCCGGGACTCCCCACATGGAAAGCGAGATTACGCAGTGCTGCTTCTTGCGACACGGCTGGGGATCAGGAGCGGGGACATCTCATCCATGACATTCCGGGAACTGGATTTTGGCAGGAACCTGATTCTGCTTACACAGCACAAAACCGGCGTTGACATTGAACTTCCCATGGTCCCGGATGTAAAGGCCGCCCTGAAACAGTATTTAGAGGAAGAACGGGCCTGCTATGACAGCCCGTATGTATTTCTCCGCATCGTTCCCCCTTACAGCCATATCTCTGTGCAGGCAATCACCAAGATCGTCAGGACTGCCATTATGGCAGCTGGAATTGATCCGGCGGGACGCAAACAGGGCGCACATGCTTTCCGGTCGTCCCTGGCAAGTTCCATGGTCAATGACAACATCCCTTATGAGGCGGTAAGGAAAGCCCTTGGGCATACAAACCAGAACGCCATCCAATCCTATGCCAGTCTGGATGTGGAGCAGCTGCGGAACTACGCCCTCCCGGTCATGGAGGCGACAGGTACATTTGCTGCTTTTCTGGAGGGGAGGTGGCGCCTGTCATGACACAGTTCCAGTCGGTTTTCAAACATGAGCTTGCAGAATATCTGGAAATCAGCCAGGGGACTGTCAGCGATGATACTTTGCGGAGTACACGCAGAACCCTTCTTTCGTTCGATTCACTGCTGGTGGCAGAAAACGCCGACAGGGTTACGGAAACAGCCATCAATCACTGGATCAGGGAACTCCAGCAGATAAACGCGCCCAAAACGGTCAGCGATAAGGTAAGCTATCTCCGCAAATTTTTGCGGTACCTTCAATACAAGGGGTACAGTGTTTTCATGCCCGCCTGCCCCAAAACATCAGACAGCTATGTCCCATATATTTTTTCGGACAGGGAAATCCAAACGCTTCTGTCCTGCGCCGACAGCTGGGCCAACAGGCATACAGACCCGAAAACCCGCCGGACGGACATGGAGTTCTGTATGCTGCTCCGGATGCTCCTTGGGTGCGGGTTCCGCCTGGGAGAACCGCTTGCCGCCAGGGTAAAAGATATAAGTTTCCGCAATGGGACCATCCTGATCCGCCATGCCAAGAACAACAAACAGCGTGTTGTTCCAATGGACAGGACATTGACAGAGATGCTGGAAAGATACTGCATTGCTATGGGGATCAAAACAGAACCGGAAAGCTGTCTGTTCCCGGCAGCCAGGGGCCAAGAGTTTTCCGTCAGTAAAGGAACCTTTGATTTTCGGTTTAGGAACCTCTTGCGGGAAACCGGCCTGTATGTACAGGAAAAATCCCATTCCAGAGGGCAGTGCCTTCATTGCTTCCGTCACTATTTTGCCATCCATTCATTTGCGCAGGCAGAGAAAAACGGACGCCCGACAGATGACTCTGTTCCTTTCCTGTCAGTCTATCTTGGACACCATGACATGGACGAAACGGAGAAATATCTGAAATTCAGTGGTGATATGTTCCCTGAATATACGGAGCTGTTTGAAGATTATGCCGCTGGCGTATTCACGGAGGTGGCGTATGAGGAAAAATAAACTTCCTGAATTCATGCTCCTCCTGGAACAGTTTTTTACGGAATATATGCCGCTCTCGTCAGGGCTTTCCCCTAATACCACGAGATCCTATAAACATGCCTTCCGCCTTTTGTTCCAGTATGTTTATCAGGAAAAGAAGAAAAATGCTGGTGAAATCCTCTTCCGGGATTTGAATTTCGAGACTATTGACGGCTTCCTGAAATGGATCGAAGCAGAACGGGGATGCTCAGTATCCACAAGGAATCTCAGGCTTTCAGCATTGGCCTCTTTTGCCGGTTACGCACAGAACAGGAATTTTGAAGCAGCGACTGTGTTTGCAAATGCGGTGAAAAGAGTGCCTGTAAAAAAAGAGGCCGTCCAGCCGAGGACCACCTTTACGCTTGATGAAGTTTCAATCCTGCTCCGGCTTCCTGATCCCGGGAAACGGATGGGCTTCCGTGACCAGGTTCTTTTGAACCTGATGTATGCCAGCGGAGCCAGGGCACAGGAAATCTGCGATCTCAAAGTCAGGGACTTCCTGGCCGAGAAAAACCTCTATAAGCTTACAATTACTGGAAAGGGAAACAAAACCCGGAGGATCGTGATTGCAAGGCCTAGCGGAACTCTCCTGGAACGATATCTGGAGGAAACGGGAAAGGCCGGTCGGTTGGAGGCCTACATCTTTTCCAGCCAGACCCATCCGCAGATGAGCATTTCCTGTATTGAGGAGATTTATAAAAAATATATCATGCTCGCAAGAGCAGGGCATCCGGAAATGTTCCTTGAAAAACGCTACACCCCGCACACCATGAGGCATACGACCGCCACACATATGTTGGAAGCCGGGGTATCAATTATGGCAATCAAAAATTTCCTCGGACATTCCTCGATCTCCACAACAGAACGGTATGCTGAACTTTCACAGGGAACTGTAAACAGGCATATCCGGGATTGGAACGAAAAGTGGTTTTCCCATCAAAAAGAAAATCCTGTTACACAAAAGAAAGAGCATCAGCTCCCTGACTTCCTGAAATAGTTCTTACATTATCCGAGGCAACTTCTCTGAAAGCCTTTTATGCTGGCGGTTTTGAGAGTTTCCTCGGATAATTGATTATCTCGGATAATGCGCCCTCTTTCAGAGGGGGATTTTCCAGCTTGTCGCTTTGGAAGCCAAAATTACAAGTGGAGTTTATGGCAGTTGGAAATCATCCGTGCCAATTACGCCATAGGCGGCATAAATCAGAACGCGCCCGGCTCGTTCTGATTTTTCCACACATGGAAAGCCGCCAATGTGAGCGCGCCCGGAGCGCTTTGATTCTGGAACAGGCTTTTTTATCGTTCCTGCTGTCGGGGCTTCTTGTCAGGATAGAGCTTCCCGGCAACAACGGCGGCATGGCTCTTTATCCTGATTTCCCCCTCCTGCTCGCTGCATTTTGCGTTCCGATAGCCTTCATCGGAGAGGAAGAAGCGGAACCGCTCCCCCTTAAAACCGACAAAGCACTGCTTCTGTACTTCCAGCGTAATCATGTGCCGGGTTTCTGGGTGGAACCGTTCTTTTCCTGACAGGTCATGTCCCTGCATAATCGGCTCCTGTGCCTTTGCCGCCGCAAGCCGCTGGCGGATGGAATTGTCACGCTCTGCAAGGAACCGGGCTTTTGTGGCTGCAACAAACTGGCTGCACTCCGGCTCCGGTATCTTTTCCAGCTTTCGGATGGCGTTCTCCACGATTGCCTTTGTCAGTAAGTCCTTTATCACCGGCACGGTTTCTTTCATGCCCGCAAGGGTTTCCGCCTTGGTCGGTGCGGCATACTGGCAGATAATATCCAGCTCGCTTTTTGAAAATTTCATTCCGTGTCCTCCTTCCGGTTTTCGGCAAGAACCTGTGCCACAAGACGCTTCGTGTCGCCCCGGTGGAACAATACTTTTAAGATGGTGCTGACCTGCTCGTCCGTCACGGATTCCGGGTGGGGGAGATGGCTTTCCAGCATTGCCCCTCTGGTGCAGAGCCGGTGCGTCCGTTCCTTCCGGTTCAGGGTCTTTATCTGGTGTTCCAGCATTTTCTCCTTATGCTGCGCCCGCCGCAGCCTTGCTTCGGTCTTTTCAATCTCCTGATTCAGTTTTTCCAGCTTCTCATTCATGGGCAGCGTCCTCCCTGGGGAGCAGGATATAGATGTGGCTGACCTCCCCGATTCCCTGACGGACACGCATAATCATCCCGGCCTGTTCCAGCTCGTTCAGGGAACGCTTGCAGGTCTGGGGGCTTCGGGAGAGTGCCGCCGCTATCTCCATGACGGGGAAGCGGATAAACAGAATCCCGTTGCTGTCCTCGGTTCCCCTTGTCAGGATTTCATCCAGCAGGCGGGCATACATGACTTTTGCCGTATTACTGACTGGAAGCCGGAGCATTTCCTTTGGGAGCGGCATACAGGGCGGCAGGGGTGTGCTGGCTATCATAAATTCACAATTCATTAGGTGGTGTCCTCCTTTTGGCTCGTTTGGATTGGTAACGGGGGCAGTCGATAATGACAGCCCGGAAACTCTGCCTGCACCCATGCTGGCATTTCCGGCAGAGTCCGTTGTAGCTTCTGCGCCCCCCCCCGGTCGTCCAGGAAGAAAGCAAGCTCTTTCTTCAACTTCTTTGACATTCTCGGCATAGTGCCTCCTCCATAGAAAAACCGCCCGATTCAGCGGTAACAGCCAGAACGGGCGGATAGCGGTTTTTTGTGTATCGTTTCGGGGCGATTTTCAGGGGAAATACAGCCGTAGAGCCGCCCCAAAATCCCCCTTGGTATTACGGGCAGGGCAGACTATGCCCTGTGAGATTGTTATGTTTCGGTATCGTTTCGGTGTTCATTTTGCCGGTTCCCTCTGCTGTCGTTCCTGCCCCCGTCTTTGGCGGCGTTTCGCTCTCCTTGGTACGCTCGTTCCGGTCAGGGTTCCTCCGTTTCCCTGCCGGAAGTCGTTGCGTTACATCGCCAGGGAGCATATCCCATACAGGCCGGTCATTCGATTGGAATAATCCATCGATGAACTGCCTATATCATATGACATTTTTGTACCATGTGCCGTATATCCACAAAGTAGGAATCAAGCCCAAAATCTGAAAAATTCCACGATTGCGGAAAAGGCTTTCTGCCGGACGGGTGCAAAATCAGATGTGCATTTTGCACTTCTGAAAATCCGGGCAAATCAAAAGCGCATTTTGCGCCTTTGAAAAGAATCACAAAGGGAAATGCGCCCGGCATGGATATGTGGTACAATGGGGATGGCGGCAAAAGCTGGCCGCAGGGAAGGAGCAGGAAGCCATGAAACAGGGGATAACGGTTCAGGAGCGGTTAAAGGATTTAAGGACGGAGCGGCATTTAAAATTAGAGGAACTGGCGGCGGCTACAAAGATTTCCAAATCAGCCTTGGGAAGCTATGAGAATGACGAACTCAAGGAAATCAGCCACAAAAACCTTGTGGAGCTGGCAAAGTTTTACGGTGTGTCAACGGATTACCTGCTCTGCCTGACAGAGAACCGGAACCATCCGGGCATGGAACTTACGGAGCTGCATTTGAGTGACAGCATGGTGGAGCTGCTGAAAAGCGGGCGTATCAACAACCGGCTGCTGTGTGAGATTGCCACACATGAGGATTTTGTTACCCTGATGACGGACACGGAGATTTATGTGGATGGTGTGGCAACCGCCCACTTCCAAAACTTCAACAGCCTTCTGGAAGTCCTGCGGGGGCAAGTCCTTTCCCAATATCAGCCGGTGGAGGAAGATGCTGCGTTAAAGGCGTTGGAAGCCATGCAGGTACAGGAAGAAGATTATTTCTGTCAGGTCACGCACCGGACTTGGGACACTATCCTCCATGCCATAAGGGAAGCGCACAAGGACGATACGGACAGTGCGCCGGACGGCTCCAATGGCATGAAGCTAATCAGGGACGCAAAGAAGGCGCTGGCCGTGCCGGGTTCCTATCTGGATGTGTTCACTGCCCTGATGTGTACGCAGCTACAAATCCGGTATGAGAAGCTGTCGGAGCAGGAGCGCACGGTTTTGAAGAATGTTATGAAGAAAACTCCGGCATATAAGGATTCCCCGTTGAGCAGGATGAAGCGGAGATAAGGAAATGCCGTTACTTGGGCTTTTATATCCATGCAACGGCATTTTGGGTGGTTCTTATTCAATTTTTAAGCGCACAAACTGGAAACGGTACTTGTGTCTATAGTCCAAATTTTTCCCAATCTTTAACCGATTCAATAACAGGTATCCAGCTATCGATTTCAAATTCTTCTTTTGTAGGCGGTTCTGCATATCCATCTACTACAAGTGTTCCACTACATTTTATGTGAGCCTTTCTCACCAGTCAGTAGAATATTCCATGCTCCACAAGATTTCCTCCAAATCATCATCTGAAATGGAATACTGCTTCTGAATCGGTTTCAGCGCAGTTATTATTTTATCAAATTCTTCGTCATCATCTATTTTGTCCGATAGTTCATCATAATTATGTAACCCACATTCTTCTTTCAACACCCTAAGAACCTCTTTTTGAGAAGCCTTTCGCAGAGAATCACAATCCCTATCATGAAGTATCTCATCAAGATATGTAAGCAGATTCTCGGAAATGAACACCATGCGCTGGTCTATTTCTTCTGGTGTCACCATGTCTTCGTCAAAATCAAACAATACTTCGTGGTCAATCTGGTAAATTCCGCATTTCTCTTCTTCCGGCATATTTTCCAGCCGAATACAACGGATAAAGTATCCCTGTTCATCCCACGCGAAGGGCAAATAGCCGCATCTCACAAGAACCGGGTTCCATGCGTTTCTCACCCCTTGAAAATGTTCGGCTACCGAATTACGTCCTATGGGATCATCAAAGCAATGATGGGTAACGGTCAGAAATGCTTTCAAGGAAAGAGGCAGTTCAACCTCTATTTCTTTTTCCAATTCCTTGATTTCCCCATCCGAAATCATAGCCGGAACCAGCTTCCATTTCTTCCATTCATCATTAGGGTTCGCATCATCGCTCCACATTTCTTTTTCCTCTTCCTCAAGAGGAAGTGTCACACGGATTTCTTCCTGTGAAAGCTTCTGATAATACTGTTCAAAAAAATTTCTCATGTACTCCTGATACTCGGCATAGGTCATTTCAGCACCCTCCTTTTTTATTCCGATTTGTCGATAGCTCCATTATACCGCAGTCACTTTCCAGAGGGAATAGATTTTCCGAAAAAATCATTGTGTCATAAACATTATTCTGTTGAATCTGCTCTTGTTCCGTTTTTTGTGATGATAAGCTGCCCCTGCTGGCATTTCACGGTGATTTTGTCCCCTACGGAGAATCCAGCCTGTTCCAGCCACTTACCTTGTAAAAGAATCTGCGGCGGAGATTGCTTGTAATTGCCACGTCCATAGCATACGGTCAGTTTGCGGTCGTCCATCCGTCCTCCTTTCCCGCCGCCTGTCGGCATACGATTTCAAATACATTCCCATCCTCCGTCCTGACAGTAAGAAGGCTGTTCTGCTCGTCTGCGTTCAGGTCAACAATCCCCATCCCCTCACTGTCGTTCAGTGAATCAAAAAGCCTGTCCCGAAAATAGTTCAGTTCCATTCTGTTGTTCCCCTTTCATAGTTTATAGTCTGTTAGCTAATATTATATAGTCTTTTAGAATCTATTGCAATCCCTAAGTGTGATGTAGTCTAAAAGTGTACAAAATAAATGCTGATAGCTTATGAAATGGGTGGCATTATGGAAGGTAAAGGATTAGGCAGACGTATCAACATGGTGAGGAAAGACCGGGGATTCACGGCGGACAGGCTCTCGGAGCTGTGCAATATCAACGCAACTTACCTCCGGCAGATTGAAGGCGGGATAAAGGTTCCCAGCCTGCCCGTATTTATCAATATCTGCAACGCACTGAAAATCTCCCCTGATTATCTTCTGCGGGATGCGCTGGAAGATAATGAGGTCAGCAAGATACGGGAGCTGGCAGAGCTGTGGGAAAGCACGTCGCCCAGCCAGCAGGAAATCGCCGTTGCCATGATTCGTGCGGTATTGGAGCGTAAGGAAGGTTAGAAAGACCAGCCGGGTGTCGGCTGGCCTTTCCATGTCCAATCAAATATAAATCAGTTCGCTGTTTATGATTTCCTCTGCCCGGTTGCGGATATTGTTCATTCGCCCCACCCATTCAAGCTGGTTCCGGGCTTTCAGTTCCTCGGTCACTCCCTCGGCGGCTTTCATCTGCTCCATGATTAAGTCAAGCCGTTCCTCTGCCTGTTCGTTCATGTCGGCAAGGTATGTCCACAATATCCCGGTCAGGATAAGGGAGCTGTACCGTGCCGGATGTTCCTGTTTGAGATATTCCCGGTGCAGCCGCCCATAGCGTCCGATGGGGCGGTTTTCTTCCGGCAGCTTCAAGTCCGGGATATAGTAGTCGCCTGCCAGAATATAATCAATGCCGTTCTCTGTGATTCTTTCTTTCAGTTTTTCCATTGTCGTTCCCTCCTGTGGTGGAAGGCCCGTCACCGGCCAGCTCAATCACGTCCATAATGCCACAATCCAGTGTTTCACAAATACGGGCAAGTGTATCCATGCTGATATGTTTCCCTTCTTTTCCCATGTTGGCTATCATATTTGTGGTCAGGCCAGCGGCAAGCCTTAAATCCTCTTTCCTCATGTTGCGCTCTATCAGTGTGTGCCAGAGCGGTTTGTAGCTGATGTGCATTTTTCTCCCTGCCTTTCTGCCCCAGATGGGCGTTTAAACCCATTATATCAGGATTCTTGCTAACTCACAAATATTTCTTGACGGTATCGCCGGTTCCGTCTGGATTGTGCTTTTCCTTTCCTCTTTTGATTACCTCTAATTCGCCGTGACCTGTTTCATGCCCTGGCTCTTTACTCATGTGAGATAAAGAAGTAAAAGAAATGTAAAAAATTTTGCCGTTCCCTGTCCGGCTGACTGCCGGACGGGTCGGGCTTTAGTCGGGCAATTCTACCTTGCCGACAAAAGAGTAATAGATTTCGATTTCCTGTCTGCGGAGCTTCCCCCGGCGTTTCCCGTCAAGGGCTTCCGATTCGTGGATTACGATTTTCTCCACAAACTCCCGTAACAGGGTAGGGGTAAGTTCCTCAAAGCTGGTGTACTTGCGTACCACTTTCATAAACTTTTCAGCGTTTGCCGTGGCTTCCAGCGTTTTAGAAAGTTCGCTCTGCAAAGCGGCGGCTTTCTCTTTCAGTTCCTTTTGCTCGGCTTCGTAGTCTGCCGAAAGCTCCGTGAAACGCTCGTCCGATATGCGCCCGGCCACGCTGTCCTCATACAGCCGCTTGAAGATGGCGGAGAGTTCCGCAATCCGTTTTTCTGCCGCTTCCAGTTCTTTCTTCTTGGCGGCGTTCCGGCGTTTGCTCCCGTCCTCGGTCTGCTCGGTCAACAGCTTCATGAACCGGGCTTCGTGCTTGGCGGCGTAGCTGGTGACTTTCCGTAAGTTCTCGGTCACTCCGGCGGTTAAAAGGTCGGTGCGGATAAAGTGCGCCGTACAGTCTGCCGTGCGCTTCTTGTAGCTGCCGCAGATATAGCAGTCCTGCCGCCGCTTGTCCGTCTGATAGCGTTGCTGGTACATGACGCTGCCGCAGTCGGCACAAAAGAGCAAGCCGGAGAACAAACCCACTTCATCATAGCGGTTAGGGCGTTTGCGCTACTTGCGTAGCTCCTGCACACGCTCCCATGTGTCCTTGTCGATTATCTGCTCGTGGTGGTTCTCAAAGATTGCCTGTTTGTCCTCGCTGTTGTAGATAATCTTGCTGCATTTGTAGGATTGGGTGGTGGTCTTGAAGTTCACAAGGCAGCCCGTGTATTCCCGGTTTTCAAGGATATGCACCACGGTGTTCGCCGCCCACTTGCACTCATAGCCGGGGTGGTAGCGGCGGGTTCTCCCTGTCCGGCGGTATTCCAGCGTTCCCGGCGTGGGGATTTCCTGCTCCGTAAGCATACGGGCTATCTTGGTCGGTCCGTTCCCGGCAAGGCATAAGCTGTATATCTGCTTCACCACGGGGGCGGCTTCCTCGTCAATGATGAAATTTTCGTCCTCGTCCATGAGGTAGCCGTACACGGGCTTGCTTGTGACAGGCTTCCCACTCATGCCTTTTGAGCGTTTTACCGCCCGGATTTTCTTGCTCGTATCCCTCACCAGCCATTCGTTAAAAATGTTACGCAAGGGTGCAAAATCATTCTCGCCCTGTGCGCTGTCTACGCCGTCATTGATAGCAATGAAACGGACGTTTTTCTGTGGGAAAATCATTTCTGTGTACATTCCCACTTGTAAGTAGTTTCGCCCTAACCGTGACATATCCTTTACGATAACCGTTCCCACAAGCCCCGCTTCAATGTCGGCAAGCATGGACTGGAAGCCGGGTCTTTGGAAATTTGCCCCGGAGAATCCGTCGTCCGTGTACCATTTCAGATTCGTAAACCCGTTCTGTTTGGCGTAGGATTCAAGGATTCTTTTCTGGTTGCTTATGGAATTGGATTCCCCGGAAAGCTCGTCCTCTGACGACCAGACGAATAGACGTAGAGGAAAACGCCGAGAAAAACAGGGAAAATGCCCGATTATCTGTCAAAACTCCGACAAAAAATGTAGAAAAAGTGGCCTACTCTGGCACACACCACAAAAAAACCGAATATCGAAACCACAAGCCGCGCAGTAACTGACGAACAATCAGCTACTGTGCGGCTTTTTTGTTTATAGATAACTCTGCCCTGGTGACGTAGATCGCCGGGGCTTTTTTCATTTAGACAGGAGGCTTTGAAAATGCCGGAAACTTTGAATCTGAATTACTACTACGGGAATGAAGCCGACCAGTACAGCTTCTACCGCATCCCGAAAATCCTTTTGACCGACCGCCGCTACAAGGGCGTATCGCTGGAAGCAAAGGTGCTGTATGGCCTGCTGCTTGACCGCATGGGGCTGTCTGCCCGCAATGGCTGGCTGGACGATAACGGGCGCGTGTTCCTCTACTTCACCCAGGAGGAAGTCATGACCATGCTGGACTGCGGCAAGGACAAGGCGACGAAGCTGTTCCGCGAATTGGAGGGCATCGGCCTTGTGGAACGGAAAAAGCAGGGCCAGGGACACCCCGCCCGGATTTACGTTAAGAACTTCATTCTGGAACCGGAACCCGCCGCACCGGTTCAGACTGCGGAAAACCAGCCGTCAAGACCGCTTGACAGTGCCGCAGTCAAGACTGCTGAAAAACCGCAGTCTGCACGACGGAAAACTAGCGGTCAAGAGTGCGGAATTTCCGCCCCTAATAATACTGATATAAATAAAACTGAAAAAAGCGATACTGATCTATCCATCACACCCCCTGCCCCCTCAGCGGTTTCTTCTCCTGCTGGTAAACGCACTCCGCGCAGGATGGGATTGGATGAGATGGAAAGCTACCGCGAACTGATTTTAGAAAATATTGACTATGACATTCTTCTGGAACGGAACCCCTACGACAAGGACTTGCTGGACGGCTATGTGGAGTTAATGCTGGAAATCTGCTGCTCCACACGGGAATCTGTCCGTATCTGCGGGCAGGAAGTACCCACCGAGGTTGTCAAAAGCCGGTTCCTGAAGCTGAACAGCGAACATATTGGCTACGTCATGGACAGCCTGAAAAGCAATACTGCCAAAATTGGCAATATCAAAGCATACACGCTGGCAGCACTCTACAACGCCCCCGTCACGATGGGGCAGTATTACACATCCCTTGTCAGCCACGATATGGCGCACGGGCTGCTGGACGGTTAAGCCGTCCGGCGCTTTGCAATACATCAATCAAACCAAAGGAGGACTTTTGCATGGAACATGAAATCAACATTCTGGTGGTGGAACCGGGCAGACCGCCCAGGCCGGCGCGGGTGGACTACTCGCTGGAAACTTTTTCACAGCTTGTCGGTGGCGAGTTGGCAATGGGCTGTTTCCTGCCCCATCGGGTCATGCTGCTCTACAACGAGGACGCTAACCGTCAGGGACTGCCGCCCAACCGCTGCAATCCCTTTGTAAACGAGTGCATCAGCGGTACATTCCTGCTGTGCGGGCTTTCAGACGAGGAGGGCTTCTGTTCCCTTTCCCCTGCCCGGCAAGCCGAGTTTCAGCGCCTTTTTGCCAGCCCCGGCGAGTTTATGATGCTGGGGACAGACCACATCTGCGCTTCACCTGCCGAGTTTGCCGAAACCGCTGGCAGGCTTTGGGGCAGCATGGCAAGCGGCGAATCCGTGGTGCTGACCAAGTGGGGCGGAAAGGAGGCCGGCGCATGAAATACCTGCTCCGCCGCCTGCTGGTTCCGCCTTAGCGCACACCAGTTTAGTCCCAGCCTGCAAAGAGAGGAGGTTTTACCATGCAGGATGAAGTACGCGAAAAATCTGTGGCTCTCACCATCAAGGTCGGCAAAGCAGGCGGCAGGCTGACCGCCGGCCTGTTGAAATGGGCCATTCGGAAGTATCTGGCGCAGGCCCAAAACCCCAAAATCCACCACGGCAAGCAGACCGTAAAGCAGCTTGTAAGCCAGGGCGCAGGCGTTCAAAACATTGAGATTACCGGCAAAAATATCAAGTCCTTTGAGCGTGTGGCGCGGAAATACGGGGTGGACTTTGCGCTGAAAAAAGACCCGGCGCAAGGGAAATACCTTGTCTTTTTCAAGGCACGGGACGCGGATGCACTGAACGCCGCCTTTGCCGAGTATGCCGGGAAAAGCCTGAACCGCTCCGCGCAGAAGAAGCCGTCACTGTTAGGCCAGCTTTCCCATTTCAAGGAGATTGCAAAGAACCTGACGCGGGATACCGCCAAAAACCGGGAGAAAGGGGGCGTTGAACTGTGAAACTGGATGTAAAGAAAATCCTGCTCCCTAACCTGCCTTATGTGTTCATCTTCTGGTTTTTCAACCGTGTGGCGGAGGGCTGCCGGCTGGCAGAGGGCGCGGATATGGTGACAAAGGCAATGGGCGCGGTATCGGGCCTGGGGGCGCTGATTTCCAAAAACCCGCTGCCCAGCTTCCACCCTCGCGACCTGCTGTTTGGCGCTGCCGGCGCAGTCATTATCCGGGCCGTGGTTTATTTCAAGGCGAAAAACGCCAAGAAATACCGCCACGGAGTTGAGTATGGTTCGGCGCGTTGGGGAAATTCCGACGATATTAAGCCTTTCATCAATCCCCAATTCGACCAGAACATTCTCCTGACGCAGACAGAGCGCGTCATGGTGGGGAGGAACAAAATCCCCAAGTACAATATCAACAAAAATGTGCTGGTGATCGGCGGTTCCGGCTCCGGCAAGACCCGCTTCCACATTAAGCCCAACCTCATGCAGATGAACGCCAGCTATATCGTGACTGACCCAAAAGGCACGGTCGTTCTGGAATGTGGGAAAATGCTTCAGCGCGGCGGGTATGAGATAAAAATACTCAATACGATTGACTTCAAACAGTCCATGAAGTACAACCCATTCCGCTATATCTACTGCGAGAACGACATTTTGAAGCTGGTCAACTGCATCATGGAGAACACCAAGGGCGAGGACAGCAAGGGCGGCGAAGATTTTTGGGCAAAAGCCGAAGCCCTCTACTATCAGGCGCTGATCGCCTACATCTGGTACGAAGCGCCGGAGGAAGAAAAAAACATGACCACCCTGCTGGAAATGCTCAATGCGTCCGAGGTGCGGGAGGATGATGAAAACTTCAAAAACGCCGTTGACCTGATGTTTGACGCGCTGGAAAAACGCGACCCACAACATTTTGCGGTGCGCCAGTATAAGAAATACAAAATGGCGGCGGGCAAAACAGCAAAATCGATCCTGATTAGCTGCGGCGCAAGAATGGCTCCCTTTGACATCCGGGAGGTGCGGGAACTGATGGAGGGCGACGAACTGGAACTTGAAAAGATTGGCGACCGCAAGACGGCGCTGTTCTGTATCGTGTCCGACACGGATATGACATTCAATTTCATTTCTGCGATGGTTTATACGCAGATGTTCAACGTCATGTGCGACAAGGCGCTGGAAAACGGCGGCGCACTGAAAACCCATGTTACCTGCCTGCTGGACGAGTTTGCCAACCAGAAAATCCCCAACTTCCAGCACCTGATTTCCGTTATCCGAAGCCGCGAGATTTCCGCCCATATCGTGGTGCAGACGCAAAGCCAGTTAAAGGCCGTCTACAAAGACCATGCGGAAACCATCATCGGCAACTGCTCCTGCGTCCTGTTTTTGGGCGGCAAGGAGCGCAGCACCCTGAAAGAGATTTCGGAAACGCTGGGAAAGGAAACCATCGTGCGCCCGTTAGGGTGTATGCCATAAACCGCCTTTAGCAAGCGGTAGACAAAGATATTAAAGAAAGGAAGGTGAAAATTCACTGTCTATCATTCCACGACTTATCCGTGAGGGGAAACCCTCTGGGGAGTGTAGCATGTCGTTGTTATAGTATTCTTCACTATAACTGGCATGGAATGGCGCAATCTTCTAACCGTCATTTTATGCGGGGATGAAAATCCGTGTATGAGGATGAAAGCTAAACTGCTTGATTGGTAGCCGGAGCCTGGGAGTATCTGGCCTACGTGCGAAAGAAGATGGAACGCATGGTGCTTTGGCGGCTGTCGCTCGATTGTCGGCAGGCGTGTGATATCCGAAGCAAGGCAAGCCTTAGATTAGGTTGAACGGCGAACGCCACATATCTACAAAGATTACCGACAACACGGAACGCTATGTATGGCATATGCTACCGGGGATGACCTAAACCCGCCCATTTGCGGGCATGGTTACACAGCTCCCATAGTAGCCCGTGGACTCTGGATTTACAGGGATAGCCGTAAAAACGGAAGCGGGAGAGCCGCCCACATGACGAAGGGGAGCAGTATGTCTTTAATACAAACAAGAAAGGAAGGTGCGTGAGGCATCATGAGAAATCCAACTGATGTATTAAATAGCCTAAACAAACAGTCTAAAGATTTATCATATAAGTTCCAAAGGCTTTACCGGAACTTATACAACCCGGAGTTCTACCTGTTGGCATATAGGAATATCTACGCCAATGAGGGGAGCATGACGCCGGGTGTGGATGGAGAAACACTGGACGGTATGAGCAGTCCGAGGATAGAGCGTATCATCAGCGCATTAAAAGACCGCTCATACCGCCCGAAACCTGCACGACGTACATATATTGCGAAGAAAAACAGCAGTAAAAAGCGTCCGCTTGGGATTCCTTCCGGGGATGACAAGCTGGTGCAGGAAGTAGTCCGAATGATACTGGAAAGCATTTATGAACCAACCTTCTCCGATTATTCCCACGGATTCCGCCCAAAGAGGAGCTGCCATACAGCCCTCGAACAGATACAGCGGACATTCGCCGGGGCAAACTGGTTTGTGGAGGGGGATATTCAGGCATGTTTTGACAGCTTTGACCACCACGTGCTGATTGATATCCTGCGCAGACGCATTGATGACGAAGCATTTATCACATTGATGTGGAAGTTTTTAAAATCCGGATATATGGAACAATGGCAGTACAACAGGACATACTGCGGCACTCCGCAGGGTTCTGGCATCAGTCCTGTCCTGGCAAATATTTATCTGCATGAACTGGATAGGTACGTGGAGGAATATAAGGCAGGCTTTATAAAAGGAAACAGGATAAACCGCAAAGTGAATCCGGAATACGCCAGACGGAACCGTGAGGTGCAGAGGTTTATGCGCCAGAACAGGGAAGTATGGGACAGCCTTAGTGAAGCCGAAAAGAAAGAACGTGCCGGGGAATTACGCAGACTGCGGGAGAAGCAGAGGGAAATCCCGTCTAAGCAGTTCCGGGATGAAACTTACAAAAACCTGCAATACGTCCGTTATGCGGATGATTTTATCATAAGCATTATCGGGAGCAAAAAGGATGCAGAAGCCTTAAAAGCAGATTTAGCCGTGTTCCTCAAAGAAAAACTGAACCTTACACTGTCAGTGGAGAAAACCAAAATCACCCACGCAACTGGCCGGGCGAGGTTTCTTGGCTACGATATTTCAATTTCAAAAAGTCAGGAAGTCACAAAACGTCAGGGCAGGAAAGTGAAGGGATACAGCGGCGCAGTGAAACTATATATGCCGCATGAGAAATGGGAATCGAAACTATTGGAGTATGGTGCAATCCGTATCAAGAAAGACAAAGTTACACACAAAGAGCATTGGAAAGCCATCCACAGGCCACAGCTCATTAACCGCAAAGATATTGAAATCCTGTCAAAGTACAACTCTGAAATCAGAGGTTTGTACAACTATTACTCACTGGCATGTAATGTATGCGCAATGAGTAAGTTTGCGAGTCTGATGCATTACAGTATGCTGAAAACATTCGCAAATAAATACCGCACAAAGACCAGAAAGATTAAGAAGAAATATTTTAGGGATGGACGGTTTACAGTCATTTATAAGACAAAAAGCGGTATGAAAGAGAGCGTATTTTACAGGGGGCCTTTTATCCGCAAGGATAAGCCCAATGTGCCGCAGGCAGATATTCTTCCGGCCTACAAACGGTATGACAGAGCAAACCGCATAGCGGCAAAACTGCGCTCGAAAACTTGTGAACTCTGCGGACAGTACACAAATGACGTGGAGATTCATCAGGTAAAACGGCTGAAAAGCCTTAGCGGTGAATATGAGTGGGAAAAAGTTATGCTAAAGAACCGCAGGAAAACGCTGGCAGTATGCCCGGCGTGTCACCGTGAGATACACGGAAAAGACTGATTTTGTTAGTTGACGGCATATGGAGAGCCGTGTGCATCGAGAGGTGCCCGCACGGTTCGGGAGGGAGCGTCCACGAGGCGCTTACCTCATGACCTTTTCAACACCTCCGACACGCGGGGAAGCCAGCGCAGCATGGGGGTAAATTACCAGAAACTCGGAAAAGAACTGATGTCAACCGATGAATTGGCGGTGATGGACGGCGGCAAGTGCATCTTGCAGGTGCAGGGCGTAAGGCCGTTTTTCAGCGACAAATTTGACATTACCAAACATCCGCAATATAAATACCTGCTGGATTCCAGCAAGAAGAACGCTTTTGATATTGCAAAATATCTGAGCCGGAGATTGACCGTCCGACCGGACGACGTTTTTGAAAGCTGTGAACTCGAAGCGCCGCCCGCGTCTGATGCACCCGCCGATTGACTTTTCAACCGGCGGGCTTTTTTTGTCCCTATCCAACCAATCACAACAAATTTAAGGAGGAAAATGTATGGAATTTTTTACAAGCGCAATCGACACTTTGAAGGTACTGGTTATCGCGCTGGGCGCTGGCCTTGGCGTGTGGGGCGTTATCAACCTGCTGGAAGGTTACGGCAACGACAACCCTGGCGCGAATGCTCATGTACGGTAAAGAAGCAAGCAACCGAAAACAAGAGATAGACCGCCAGCACCACACATTCCGAACCCAAGAGAAACCAAAGTGCAAAAGACAAGCACCGTGGAAATGTGTACAACTTGCTATTCCGTCATGGAAAAGTCCGTTCACAGAACATGGAAAAGCTAAGGGGCAGCTTTCCCACATTCTGCAAACAGGCTTTCCCACAACTCCATAAGACAGCAAGTTATGCACATTACGCACAGTGCCGACTACTACGGAATCCCTCTCACACCTATATCTTTTTTTGAATATTAGAAATAGCAAATGTTAATAGAGCGACTATCCGATAATGGATTTTGTCAAAGAAACTATGGAATATACTTTAACCCAAATTCTGTAATTGCGTAGAATACTGGCAACAAATCTTCTCCTTTTGGCGTAAGAGAGTATTCTACATGAGGAGGAATCTCATTAAATTGCTTCCGGCATATTAGCCCATCAGCTTCCAACTCACGCAGGGCATTTGTCAGCATGGTATTGGTAATACTGTTTAGGATTTTTTTCAGTTCACCAAATCGCATAGGGCTTTTGATACATAATTCATAAATAATTTGCAGCTTCCATTTGCCTTGTAACATACTGATTACAGGTGTTACCGGGCAATTCCCATTTTTCGTAAGAATAATGCTATTTACTTTTTGCGTATATTCTTCATAAGTCATTTTCAATACATATCCTTTCACAAAATCTTATAGTACATTTCAACATACTATATATGAAAAATCTGCGTACTTGAACTTGATTTTGGAATTAGTATAATAAATATATCGTAAATGGTCAACTACGAAATTTTATAAAACGAAAGGAATTTACAACCATGAAAGAACTCAACATTTTTGAAGCTACTGCTCTTACTTCCCCTAATCCCCTTACACTGATTTGTAGTGAAAATGAGGACGGGACAACCAATCTTGCGCCGATTTGTTTTGTATCATATCTTTCTTTTAATCCGCCGATGATAGGGTTTGCGACAGGAAAACAGGCTCATACCGGAGAGCGTGTCCGGGAAACAGGAAAAGTAATTGTTACTGTACCGGGTGAAACTCTCTCTCAGGCTGTCATGTCCTGTGGTTCTTCCACTGGAAGCAAGGTAAATAAGGCTACGGAGTATGGGATTGAAATGGTAGATGTAGAAAATAGCAGCATTAAAATTCCCAAAGATACAAAAGTGGCTTTTGTTGCGGCTTTGAAAGAAACCTTAGAAGTAGGCGACCATATTCTTCATATCTGCAATATCGAAAAAATTTTGGGAGATGAAAATAAAGTAGGTCTTTTTGCGTGGAATGGTTTTGGTAAAGCTGCTCCGGCACAGGAAAAATAATAGGGCAAAGTCTAGGGGCGACAGCAATGCTGCGCCCCTTTGAATCATAAAGCAACTATAAATCATGCAACGCCCTATGTGGGAGAAAGGGGGAATTTCCGTGAATTGCACAGAAGCATACAAGGAGCATATCGAGTACACATTTAACGCCTTTTGCAGAGTAGTCATACACTATGCCGCTATCAATGCATGGCGTGACAGGGATAAACGGCGGCAAAGGGAAATATCTTTTGAATACCTCACCGAAGAAAAGTTTTACCCGTTCAGTACGTCAGATAAATATTTTACAGACCCCTACAAGCAATACCCGGTTATGATATGCGGTCAAAGGGTTATCTTCACAAACGGGGAGCTTGCCGAAGCCTTGTCTGCCTTGCCGGAGAAAAAGAGGGAAATCATCTACCTATACTTTTTTGGGCGTTATACACAACAGGAAATCGGGGAACTATACGGACGATGCCGGAGTACGGCGTGGCATCACATACACAGTGCCTTGCAAATGCTGCATAAAGAAATGGAGGTGCTTTTCCGTGAGGAATCCTAAACTTGTGCCGTATGAAACGATTGTCCGGGCGACCAGCGGCGAGCCGGAAGCCATTGACGAGGTTTTGCGGCATTACAGCAAGCGAATCCGGCTTGCTTCCCTTGAAAACGGACACGTCAACAAGGACACCGAGGACAATATCAAACGGCGGCTTATCGCTGCCCTGTTCCAGTTCCGCTTTGACGGACAGCCTACCTAACAGGAGGTGAGATTTGTCGCAAAAATAGTCATGCTTATATTTAACGACACAGAAGAAAAAGCGGTTGAGAAAGCCATAGCCGCCCTTGCCGATATGATACCGCTGGAAACCATGCAGCCGCCCCACTCCCCGGCACTTACTTTTCCGGGATTGGAAATAAAATTGCACCAACGCCGGGTACTGAAAGACGGTACAGACATTTATCTCACCCGTTTAGAATACGGCGCACTCTGCTACCTTGCCGCCAGTCCGGGGAGGGTATTCACAAAGGCGCAAATCTTTGAAGCCGTGTGGAGCATGGAAAGTGAAAGCTGCCAGTCAAACGTGGCGAATGTGATATGCAATCTGCGGAAAAAGATAGAGCCGGACAGCGGCAAGCCCACTTACATAAAGACCGTTTTAGGCGTGGGCTACAAGTTCGCTTCCGGGGAATGATAACAGAATAACCGCCGCCCATCAGCGGCAGCCAAAGACAGGAAATCAAGAAAAGGTTTCCTGTTTTTTTGCGCCCAAAACCAAGCCAGATTTTGCACCGCAATAAAATAATTCAAAAACTTTCGGAAAACATTGCCAAAATTTCTTTTTTTCCCGTAGTAGGTAGTAAGGGGAAAAATAATTGCCGGGAAGTTTGGCATTTTTTGAAACCGTCCGTATATCACTGCAAAACGGAACTGATTTTTCCGTTTTTGTCAAATTCTGTTACGAAAACACGAAAAGAAATTCCGGGGAACTTTGCCAGATTTGCCTTGCCGTGCGTAGTAAGTAATAGAGGAAGAAATACCGCCGCATAGTTGGCAGAATCCACGCCACGCAAGCCGGGGGTATCAGCAAAAGCCCACACAGAGGAAGCCGCCACTTTCTTAGAGCAAGATTCTACCACAGTACCAAATTTCGCTAATCGCTCATTTTGTCCTATGGGAATCTTGTTGGGGTTGCCACCCCAAGCCCGCCTTTTTGCGGCTTGCGCCGCTTGAAAAATCCCCGAAAAAATATTTTCGGATTTTTCAAAAAACACTTCCGCTTTGCCCCCTGTTTTTCTCCTATTGGTGAGAGGGCAAACCATAAAAAGAAAGGAGCTGAAAGCCATGAAAAGATACAACACGCCCCACCGCCACCGGGTAATCAAGACACGCTTGACCGAGGAAGAATACGCCGAGTTTTCCGAGCGTGTCACCCTCTGCAAAATGAGCCAAGCCGAGTTTATCCGGCAAGCCCTTATTAAGTCAAGCATACGCCCGGTTATCACCGTTTCCCCGGTCAATGATGAACTGCTTTCTGCCGTTGGGAAACTCACAGCCGAATACGGGAAAATCGGCGGGAATCTGAACCAGATTGCCCGCTGTCTGAATGAGTATGGCGCACCTTATAACGCCCTCTCCCAAGAAGTGCGAGCCGCCACAGCGGAGCTTGCCGCCTTGAAGTTTGAAGTCTTGCAGAAAGTAGGTGAAGCCGTTGGCAACATTCAAACATATCAGCTCTAAAAATGCCGATTACGGAGCTGCCGAGCAGTACCTAACTTTTGAGCATGACGAGTTTACCATGAAGCCCACCCTTGATAAAAATGGGCGGCTTCTCCCCCGTGACGATTACCGCATTTCCTCTCTGAATTGCGGCGGGGAAGATTTCGCCATAGCGTGTATGCGCTCCAATCTGAAATACGGCAAGAACCAGAAACGGGAGGACGTGAAAAGCCACCATTACATTATCAGTTTTGACCCCCGTGACGCACCCGACAACGGCTTGACGGTTGACCGGGCGCAACAGTTAGGCGAGCAGTTTTGCAGAGAACATTTCCCCGGACACCAAGCCCTTGTATGCACCCACCCAGACGGGCATAACCACAGCGGAAATATCCATGTGCATATCGTAATCAATTCATTGCGGATTGAGGAAGTGCCATTGCTACCCTACATGGAAAGACCAGCCGACACAAGGGAGGGCTGCAAGCACCGCTGTACGGACGCAGCTATGGAGTATTTCAAAGCGGAAGTCATGGAGATGTGTCACCGGGAAAACCTCTATCAGATTGATTTACTCCACGGGAGCAAGAACCGAGTTAGCGAGCGTGAGTATTGGGCAAAACGGAAAGGACAAGCCGCACTGGATAAAGAGAACGCTTCCCAAGCCGCCACAGGAGAGCCGCCCAAACAGACCAAGTTTGAAACCGACAAGGAGAAGCTACGGCGCACAATCCGAGCCGCCCTGTCCTCTGCCGTTTCCTTTGAGGATTTTTCCGGAAAGCTGCTGCAACAGGGAGTGACCGTCAAGGAGAGCCGGGGGAGATTATCGTATCTCACGCCGGACAGGACGAAGCCCATCACCGCCCGGAAACTGGGTGATGATTTTGACCGTGCCGCCGTACTGGAAACACTCACCCAAAACGCACAGAACGCCGCCAGAGCCGCCGAAAAGCCCCTACCCAAACAGGAATACCCCCGCAGCATAAAAGACCGCTTACAGCGCAACAAAGCCGCTGTAAACGCCCCGAAAAATGACGGAGTACAACGCATGGTAGACCGGGAAGCGAAACGAGCCGAGGGCAAGGGTATAGGATATGACCGCTGGGCGGCTGTTCACAATCTAAAGCAAATGGCGGCTACCGTGAGCATTTACGAGGAATCCGGCTTTTCTTCCCCGGAGGAATTGGAAGCCGCCCTTGCCGCCGCCAGCGCGGAGCTGTCAAACGTCCATGCGGAACTAAAAACCGTGGAAAGCACTTTGCGGGAGAAAAAGGACTTGCAGAAACAGCTATTGGCGTACATCAAGACCAAGCCAGCCCGTGACGGATTGCGGGCGCAGAAAACGGAGAAAGCAAAGCGAGCCTACCGGGAACAGCATGAAAGCGAATTTATCATTTCCGAATCTGCCGCCCGGTATTTTAAGGCACAGGGAATCTCCAAGCTGCCAGCTTCCAAGACCTTACAAACGGAGATTGAGCAGCTTACCAAAGAGAAAAACGCCCTTTACAACGAGTACCGGGAGAAGAAAGAGAACGTCCGGGAATTGCAGACCGTGAAAAGCAATCTTGACAAAATATTGCGCCGTGAGCCGGAACGGGGAAAGGGGCGGGAAAATGAACGGTAAACGCCCCTACATGGACTACCAGCAGTACAGAGCCGCCCGCCGTCTTGTGCATGAGTGCTGTAACTACGATAACGGCAACTGCATTGTGCTGGATAATGGAGAGCCTTGTGTATGCGTCCAGAGTATCAGCTATTCGCTTATCTGCCGCTGGTTCATTACCGCCGTTCTGCCGCTGGACGGGAAACTGGAAGCCGCCTTACTCCACCGGGCAGACAGGAAACGCTGTACCGAGTGCGGCGGGTATTTTCTCCCCAAGTCAAACCGGGGGAAATACTGCCCGGATTGCGCCGCAAGAGTGCGCCGCCGGAAAGAAGCCGACAGACAGCGGAAAAGATACCACCTTTCTACGCATTTAGGCTATGAAAGAAGCCCGTAAATCAAGGCTTTTTTGACCGCCCTCAAAGGGTAGCCGATACATTTATCCTTTACCCCCGAAAATGCCGTTTTAACTGCGTAACAGGAAGCCACAGACAGGAGGTGAGAACCATAACCGATTACATCACAGCAGACACCATATTGCCCCGTTTTCTGCCCTATCCCTATTTTCTGCTGAAAATGGACTTGTCGCATACCGCAAGGCTGCTCTATGGGCTGCTTCTTGACCGTTCCACCCTCTCACAGAAGAACGGCTGGCAGGACAGCGAGGGCAGGACGTATATTGTCTATCCCGTTTCGGAGATAACGGAAATGCTGGATAAAGGCAGCACCGCCATAAAAAGCGCACTGAACGAGCTGGACGCTGCCGGGCTTCTGGTGAGGGAACGCCGGGGCTTCTCCGCACCCAACCGCCTTTATATAAAAATACCGCAAATGCCAGTGGTACAGTTTTCCGACCATATGACCGCCATACAGCCGGAAAACCGACCCTCTGATAGCCGGAAAAGCGACCCTCATAAGGACGGAAAAGCGACCTTTGCGTTGGACGGAAAACCGACCCCTAACCAACTTACTATAAACCAACTAAAAGAGAACCAACGAAAAGGAGTGAGTGGGGAGCAGCCCGCACCCTTTGGCAGATATAAAAACCTTTTCCTCTCCGAATCCGAGTATGCGGAGCTGAAAGGGGAATACCCGGACAGGCTGGAACGGTTCATTGAGGAATTGAGCGAGTACATAGCCGCCTACGGGAAAGTGTACGCCAACCATGCCGCCGCTGTCCGTATGTGGGCAAAACGTGACAGGAAAGGCACAGGAAAGAAAGGAATCCCCGATTATTCCTACAAGGAGGGCGAGAGCCTTTGACCGCATAGACACAACGCCCCGTAAACAGGGCGTAAAAGACCATGAACAAGGAGGACGATTTTATGAGTGATTACGATAACGCCATTTTCCGGCTTGCCACGGCACAGGAAGCAGAGCTGGAGGACTATATCGGGGAGGACGGGCTTTTATATTGCGGGAGCTGCCGCCAGCCCAAAGAAGCCTACTTCCCGGAGGGCAAGACCTTTTTTGGACGTGACCGCCACCCCAAAGAATGTGACTGCCAGAGAAAACGCCGGGAAACGCTGGAAGCCAGCCACCGGGAATATAAGCACCGGGAGGAAGTGGAACGGCTGAAACGAAAGGGATTTACAGACCCGGCTATGCGGGAATGGACGTTTGAAAACGACAACGGGAAATGCCCCCAAATGCACAAAGCCCATGCTTATGTGGAGTGTTGGGAGGAAATGAAAGCCGGGAATATCGGCTATCTGTTATGGGGCATGGTAGGCACAGGCAAAAGCTATTTCGCCGGGTGTATCGCCAACGCCCTCATGGAGAAAGAGGTTTCCGTGTGCATGACAAACTTTGCCTTGATACTCAACGACCTTGCCGCCAGCTATAAGGACAGGAACGAGTACATAGCCCGCCTTTGCAGCTTCCCTCTGCTTATCCTTGACGATTTCGGCATGGAGCGTGGCACGGAATACGGGCTTGAACAGGTTTACAACGTGATAGACAGCCGATACCGAAGCGGCAAGCCCTTAATCGTGACAACAAATTTGACGCTGGAAGAATTGCAGAACCCGGAGGACACCGCCCACGCCCGCATTTATGACCGCCTTACGGAAATGTGTACCCCCGTCTGCATTACCGGGGAGAATTTCAGGAAAGCCAGAGCAAGGGAGAAAATGGAACGCCTTAAAAAGCTGCTGAACGGAAAGGAGATTTGCCTATGACCGACACGCCCAAGAAAAGCACCGCCACCACCGCCCGCCGCCCGGATTGCGTGACCGAGGTACGCCGGGGGAACACCGTCCTTGTGGTTTCCGGCTACTTCAAACAAGGCACTACCGCCACCGCCGCCGACAAGATGATGAAAGTGCTGGAAGCCGAAAGCGCAGCCGGACACAAGCCGCCTTTTACCGCCTAAGTTGTGGCATGGAAAAGCGGTCATGCCGCGGAGCGTGACCGCTGGAATAGTAATAAATGACACCATGTTTATTTCTTGCTTGATTGCCGTATTTCATTTGCCAGCAGCACGATACCATACAAACCGCAAATCAGTAGAATTATATCTTCATAGGCATTGAAGATGACTGATTTTATTCCGGTCAATCCCCATATGGTCAGTAAAGCGAGGAGCAGATTGTTTTTTCTTTTATAGCCAGCATAAACCGTCATGCTTATGCTGATTACGGGGCAAGGCATGATGTATGTTACCATTTGCGGGAAAGAATTACCTAAAAGAATGGAAACAAAAGGGTACGCTAAATAAAGCACCAGTAGAAACATCTGAAATGCGGTAGGTGTTTTGAGTATATCGTCCTTGTTATGCAGACTTTCGTATAGGAACAGAACACCGCAAGTGATATACAAGGGAAATGCAAAAAATTTCTGAATAGGCTCTGTTCCATACCAAGCGAAAAATCCAATGCCTATAAAGAGGTTAATAATCCCAAGCGAGAATTTTGCCGCCCACTTTATTTTTTTTGTATAGGACAAAGCAACCGCTATGAGTAAAAAAACGAGTAATGCAATTTGGATTATCCATGTTTGTCTGTTGTAATTGCCGATAACATCCCAAAAAACTTGTGCGTCCATGTGTTGCCCCCGTAGATTTAGTTTGTCACTTTGTAACGAACTAAAGTATAGCATAAAAATTTGATATTTTCTATAATAAGCTACTTGCTATAAACCGTAACAAAAAACCGTGATATTTTTCGACATAAAGAAGCAAAAAGGACTGTACAGACAGCCCCGCCCTATGGTATACTAAGCCTACGGAATAGTGGGACTGGCTGTCGGAAACGGAGGACATTATGCCAAGACAGACCACCCAAAAACTGATTACCGCCCTATATCCGAGATTGTCGCACGAGGACACGCTTCAAGGTGAATCCAACTCCATAAGCAACCAGAAGCGAATCCTTGAAGCCTACGCCAGACAGAACGGCTTTTCCAACCTCAAATGGTACACGGACGACGGATTCTCCGGGGCAAATTTCCAAAGACCCGGCTTCCAGTCCATGCTTGCCGACATTGAAGCGGGGCTTGTGGGAACGGTCATAGTAAAGGATATGTCAAGGTTAGGGCGAAATTATTTACAAGTGGGAATGTACACAGAAATGATTTTCCCACAGAACGGCGTCCGCTTCATTGCAATCAATGACGGCGTAGACAGCGCACAGGGCGAGAATGATTTTGCACCCTTGCGTAACATTTTTAACGAATGGCTGGTGAGGGATACGAGCAAGAAAATCCGGGCGGTAAAACGCTCAAAAGGCATGAGTGGGAAGCCTGTCACAAGCAAGCCCGTGTACGGCTACCTCATGGACGAGGACGAAAATTTCATCATTGACGAGGAAGCCGCCCCCGTGGTGAAGCAGATATACAGCTTATGCCTTGCCGGGAACGGACCGACCAAGATAGCCCGTATGCTTACGGAGCAGGAAATCCCCACGCCGGGAACGCTGGAATACCGCCGGACAGGGAGAACCCGCCGCTACTACCCCGGCTATGAGTGCAAGTGGGCGGCGAACACCGTGGTGCATATCCTTGAAAACCGGGAATACACGGGCTGCCTTGTGAACTTCAAGACCACCACCCAATCCTACAAATGCAGCAAGATTATCTACAACAGCGAGGACAAACAGGCAATCTTTGAGAACCACCACGAGCAGATAATCGACAGGGACACATGGGAACGTGTGCAGGAGCTACGCAAGCAGCGCAAACGCCCCAACCGCTATGATGAAGTGGGCTTGTTCTCCGGCATACTCTTTTGTGCCGACTGCGGAAGCGTCATGTACCAGCAGAGGTATCAGACGGACAAGCGGAAACAGGACTGTTACATATGCGGCAGCTACAAGAAGCGCACGGCAGACTGTACGGCGCACTTTATCCGCACCGACCTTTTGACCGCCGGAGTGACCGAGAACCTACGGAAAGTCACCAGCTACGCCGCCAAGCACGAAGCCCGGTTTATGAAGCTGTTGACCGACCAGACCGAGGACGGGAGCAAACGCCGCAACGCCGCCAAGAAGAAAGAACTGGAAGCGGCAGAAAAAAGGATTGCGGAACTCTCCGCTATCTTCAAGCGGCTGTATGAGGACAGCGTGACCGGGCGCATATCGGACGAGCGTTTCACGGAGCTTTCGGCAGACTACGAAGCCGAGCAAAAGGAACTGAAAGAACGTGCCGCCGTTCTGCAGGGCGAGCTTTCAAGGACACTGGAAGCCACGGCAAACGCTGAAAAGTTTATGAAAGTGGTACGCAAGTACACCAGCTTTGAGGAACTCACCCCTACCCTGTTACGGGAGTTTGTGGAGAAAATCGTTATCCACGAATCGGAAGCCCTTGACGGGAAACGCCGGGGGAAGCTCCGCAGACAGGAAATCGAAATCTATTACTCTTTTGTCGGCAAGGTAGAGTTGCCCGACTAAAGCCCGACCCGTCCGGCAGTCAGCCGGACAGGGAACGGCAAAATTTTTTACACTTCTTTTACTTCTTTATCTCACATGAGCAAAATCGCAGGGCATGAAGCAGCTTATGGCCGGCGGCGGTGTTGCCCTGATTGGGATGCAGCTTATCCCTCTGCTGGCAAACCTGTTCGGTTAAGGCAGGGATAGCCTATGCTGAACATCCTCGACATAATCAAAGACTGGATCAAGGAAATCCTGCGGGAGTGCATCATGGGCAACCTGGACGGGATGTTTGACCAGATTAACAATGAAGTCGGGGAGGTTGCGGCGAATGTGGGGACGACCCCGGCGGCATGGAACGCCGGGGTCTTTTCCATGATCCGCAATCTGAGCGATACAGTCGTGGTGCCGGTTGCGGGGATCATCCTGACCTTTGTCCTGTGCTACGAACTGATTTCGATGCTGATGGAAAAGAACAACTTCCACGACTTTGAAACCTTTGCACTGTATAAGTGGATTCTGAAAGTGTTTGTGGCTGTGTATCTGGTCACGCACACCTTTGACATTACAATGGCGATTTTTGAACTGGCGCAAACGGTAGTACAGCAAAGCGCCGGTGTGATTACCGGCACGACCAGCATAGATTTTGCGGCTGCGCTGGGCGATGTTGCCGCCCAACTGGAAACGATGGAGATTGGGGAGCTTTTCGGCCTGCTGGTGGAAACCATGCTGTTAAAAATCACCATGCCGGTGCTGTCGTTCTGCGTCATGCTGGTGCTGATCGGGCGCATGATTGAAATTTACATCTATTGCTCGGTGGGCGCAATCCCCTTTGCAACGATGGCAAACCGGGATTGGGGGCAGATGGGCAACAACTATCTGCGCGGTCTTGTGGCGCTTGGGCTGCAAGGCTTTTTCATTATGATCTGCGTTGCGATTTACGCCGTACTGGTGGGACAGATTGGGAGCGCTGACAACATCCACATCGCTATCTGGCAGTGCGCGGGCTATACTGTGCTTTTGTGCTTCTCCCTGTTCAAAACCGGCGCGGTCAGTAAATCAATTTTTAACGCGCATTGAGGAGGTGGGAACGGATTGAAAGAATACAGCATCATCCTTGCCGACCCTCCGTGGGCCTACAAGGTATGGGCAAAAAAAGGCATGGGACGCACGGCAGAAAACCACTACCCCACCATGCACATCAAAGACATTCAGACTTTGCCAGTGGGCAGGCTGGCGGCAAAAGACTGTGCGCTGTTTTTATGGGTCACAATGCCTACGCTGCCGGAAGCCTTTTCTGTCATTAAGGCGTGGGGCTTCACTTATAAAACCGTGGCGTTTGTATGGGTGAAGCAGAACCGGAAATCCCCCTCCCTCTTTTGGGGGCTGGGACACTGGACACGCGCCAATGCGGAATTGTGCCTGCTGGCAACAAGGGGAAGCCCGAAACGCCAGTCTGCCGCCGTCCATCAGGTGATTGTATCGCCGGTGGAGCAGCACAGCAAAAAGCCGGATATGATTCGGGAGCGGATTGTTTCCCTGATGGGCGATCTGCCCCGTGTGGAACTGTTTGCCCGCCAGAGAGTCCCCGGCTGGGACGCATGGGGAAACGAGGTGGAACCAAGCCCCGGACTGGCGGAGAAATTAACCCATGAAAATTTACCGTAAAGGAGGGAGCGAATTTATATGGACACTGAAAAACTGCGGCGGCAGTTAATCGACCGTATCACGGAAAATTACCGCGAATACCGCGCCAATCTGCTGTTAAAAGACCGGCAGGAACTGATTGACGGCGCAGGCAGGATTGCCGACACCGCCCTTGTATTCCAGCACATGGCCGACCGAAGCTATAAAGACGGCGAACTGGAATACCTTTTGAAATTCCAGAACCCTTTGGAGGTGGTTACGGAGCATTGGGCGGACTATGAACTGATGCCGGATGTACTGGACGCGCTGATTGCGGATGCCACTGACCGCCAGGACGATTTGACCCTGTTCCCGCTGGCAGCGGACGCGCCGGCGCAGAAGCCGGACAGCCTGCGGAAGTTTCTGAATGTAGACCTGGAAACCGTCCTGCCCCAGATTATGAAGCAGAAAACCGCCTTTTACCAGACAGACCTAAACTATGCGCTGGATGCCATGCGGGAGGGCGCAGCGTCCGGTGACCCGGCAAAGCAGAACTTTGTCCTGATTTTCCGGCAGAGCGGCGTGGAGTGCTTAAATGAGCGCGATATGTTCATCGGCGGCACACGCAGCTTTAACACGCTGCAATTCTACCACACGCAGACCCGCGAGCCGGTTCTGGCCTATTCGGTGGAACTGACCGGCAGCGATAAGGGCAGCTTGCGCGGCAACCTCTACCAGCAGGACAACCACCGCCTTGCGGAATATGCGGGGCGCGCCGCCTCCCCCTATACCGATGTGACTGTTACATTTGCTGGGGGAAAAGAAGTACGGCTCCCGGAAAAGGAATTTCACTATGAAAAAGCCGCAGACCTGAAATATCTGCATGGCAGCATTAAGGAGGTTCGCAATGAAGCGGAGGACGAAACCGTGGTGCAGGGGGCGGTCAAACGGGAACATGACCGCCGGCGGGAAATGCCCAGGGGCTATTTTGCCGTCCACCTGCAAGCGCTGGACGAGCAGCGGATTCAGGCCGAAGCAGACCGGCTATCGTCCGCGCTCACGGACTTAAAACAGCCCAACTCGCCGGACAAGGAGCAGTTTATGGCGGAAATATCGGTGTATTTCCTGCCCCTGGCTTCCCAGCACGATATGAACCGGCTCTATGAAAAGGTACAAAAGCAGGTGGGACAGCCGGTGTACTTTTCCCCGCCGGACGACACGGGGAAGCGTTATATCGTCATGCGGCGGGAGGAACGCGCACAAGAACAGCCGGAACGCAAGCCCTCCATCAAGGCCCAGCTTTCCGCAAAGCCCGTCCCTGGCGATAACCCCGCCGCCAAAACCAAAGACCGGGAGGTGAGATAAATGCCCTTTGTACCCGTACCCAAAGACCTTGCCAAAGTCAAGACAAAAGTGGCGTTCAACCTGACGAAACGCCAGATTGTATGCTTTGGCGCGGGCGGACTGGTGGGCGTCCCCGCCTACATTTTTACACGCGGCAGCATTGGCAACGAACCGGCGGCGCTCCTTATGATCGGTTTGATGCTGCCCTTTTTTCTGTTTGGCATCTATGAAAAAGACGGTCAGCCGTTAGAAGCAGTCCTGCGGCATATGATACGCGCAAAATTCCTTTGTGCAAGGACGCGCCCGTACCAGACCGACAACCTGTACGCCGCCCTTTCGCGGCAGACCAAGGAGGTATCAGCGATTGAAAACAAAACAGCAGGCAAAGCAGGCAAGAAACCTGCAAGCGGCAAAAAAGGAACTGAAAAAAGAAAAGTCTGACTTAAAGGCCACCCTGCGCCTGACCCCGGACGCAAAATTAAGCAGCCGGGACAAACGGCGGCTTGCGGCATCGGTCAGCAAGGCAAAGCGGGACGGCAGGCTTCCCAAGACCGCCCAGCAGACCATCCCCTACCAGGAAATGTGCCGGGACGGTATCTGCATCATTGGCGACCGCTATTTCACCAAGCAAATCCAGTTTTACGATGTGAACTACCAGCTTGCACAGAACGAGGACAAGAACCTGATTTTTGAGAACTACTGCGATTTCCTCAACTATTTTGACAGTTCCATCAAAGTACAGCTTTCTTTTCTCAACCAGCGGGCGGATATGGAGGAATACCAGAAGTCCATCCATATCCCGGAGCAGGCGGACGCATTTAACGGCATCCGGCGGGAGTATTCGGGGATGCTCAAAGGCCAGCTTGCCAGGGGGAACAACGGCCTGACAAAGACCAAGTACATCACCTTTGGCATTGAAGCGGACAGCCTGAAAGAAGCAAAGCCCCGCCTGGAACGCATTGAAGCGGATGTGCTGGCGAATTTCAAGGTGCTGGGCGTCCGCGCCCACTCGTTAGACGGCTATGAGCGTCTGGCAATCCTGCACCGGATGTTTCACCCGGCAGATAACCAGAAATTTAAGTTTGCCTGGGACGCCATCTGGAAAACCGGACTTTCCAGCAAGGACTTCATCGCGCCGGACAGCTTCACATTCAAGTCCGGCCAGTATTTCCAGATTGGCAGAACCTACGGCGCGGTATCGTTCTTACAAATCCTCGCCCCGGAACTGACCGACCGTATGCTGGCGGATTTCCTCGATCTGGAAAACAGCATGGTGGTGACACTGCACATCCAGTCCATCGACCAGAGCGCGGCAATCAAGAACATCAAGCGCAAGATTACCGACCTCGACCGCATGAAGATTGAGGAACAGAAAAAGGCAGTCCGGGCAGGGTACGACATGGACATCATCCCGTCCGACCTTGCCACGTTCGGCAGCGAAGCAAAGACGCTTCTGGAAGATTTGCAGAGCCGCAACGAGCGGATGTTCCTTGTGACCATGCTGGTGATGAACCACGCCGGGACGCGGCAGAAGCTGGAAAACAACATCTTCCAGGCGGCGGGCGTGGCGCAGAAATACAACTGCGCGCTGCGCCGTCTGGACTACCAGCAGGAGCAGGGCCTGATGTCCTCCCTCCCGCTGGGCCTTAACCAGATCAGCATCCAGCGGGGCCTTACCACATCCAGCACCGCCATTTTCGTGCCGTTCACCACCCAGGAGCTTTTTATGAACGGCGAAGCGCTGTACTACGGCCTGAACGCCCTCTCCAACAACCTGATTATGGCCGACCGGAAGAAGCTGAAAAACCCAAACGGCCTGATTTTAGGCACACCCGGCAGCGGCAAATCCTTTTCCGCCAAGCGGGAAATCACCAACGCCTTTCTGATTACCCCGGACGATATAGCCATTATCGACCCGGAACAGGAATATTCGCCCCTTGTGCAGCGGCTGGGCGGGCAGGTGATTGACATATCCCCCGCCTCCGACCAGTACATCAACCCGATGGACTTGACCCTCAATTACAGCGAGGACGACAACCCCCTGACCTTAAAAAGCGATTTTATCCTCTCCCTGATGGAGTTGATTGTGGGCGGCAAGTCCGGCCTGGAACCGGTGGAAAAGACGGTGGTTGACCGCTGCGTCCACATGGTATACCGGGATTACCTGCAAGACCCCAGGCCGGAGAAAATGCCGGTGTTAGGCGACCTCTATGAACTTCTGCGGAAACAGCCGGAGCAGGAAGCGCAAAGGCTGGCTACCGCGCTGGAAATCTACGTCACCGGCAGCTTAAATGTGTTCAACCACCAGACCAACGTGGAAATCAAGAGCCGGATTGTCTGCTATGTGATTAAAAACCTGGGCAAGCAGCTTAAAAAATTCGGGATGCAGGTGGTTCAGGATCAGGTGTGGGGACGGGTCAGCGAAAACCGGGAAGCCCATAAATCCACCCGGCTCTACATTGACGAGATGCACCGTGCAGCGACACGTTGCTGCAAATAAACTTTAACTGGGCTTAGAGCCTGGAAGGAGGTAAAAGCAGCGGGGAAAGCAGAGAAATTTCTGCTTTTCCTAACTGATATTCCGAGAAGTGGAATGAAGGGGTAACGCCCTGAAACGCTTCCCCTGATACTGCGTTGGAGGAAAGGGAGCGCAATTTCCCGGACTGACACAGCACGCTGAAGTCGGCTGAACACACTCGCCTTACACGAGGTAACAGACGGTAGGGCAAAAGCGAGCCAGAGGTGGCCGCGAGTGATAGGCCAGGGGTTCATAACCGCATATGGCGAGAATGTAGAAATACTGACAAAATCCCGAAGGTACAAGTCTAAAGTTCGGGCGGTCAAAAAGGCCGCTACCGCGAACGCGGCGTGTGTGAGGTAAAGTAAGATTGGTGTATATGAAATACCTTACAGCGTTACAGGCGCTGTCCAGCACACAGGCTTAAAGGGAAACCTAAGTGCGGTTGCAACAGAATAGGAATATCGGAACGTGGAAAGTTCCCGACGTGGAGCCATTGCGGGCAGAGAAGCGTTGAGGAGGAAAACCGTGTCGCCACTCACCGGAGGTGCGGTATAACTTCTCTTAATCGGGGATGAAACAGCAGCCATGCTACCAATGAAGCCGTGAAAAAAGTAAGCGGTGGAGGGACGGGCTGTAGTCAGGGTGAGGTTGCAAGAAACTCATATTTCAAACAAACTCCATAGGTTCGAGTAGGACTAAGAAAGGCTGAATCCGAGAGGAAAGAGGCCGACTATGGCAACAAAAGACAAGGCTCAAAAGAAAGCGAAACTTCGTCATGCGGAATACTACGACTTCCAAGGAATCCAAGATAAGCTGTACGCCGACAGTCAGAAGGGTAAGGAATTTAAGCATCTGGTCGAAATCATTGCCCTGCCCGAAAACATCCGGCTGGCCTACCGCAATATCAAGGCAAATCATGGGAGTAAAACCGCTGGCACAGATGGCAGAACCATCAAAGATCTGGAACGGCTGCCTGATGAAAAGCTGGTTGCATTGGTTCAGCGGAAGCTGGACTGGTATCAGCCGCAAAGTGTTCGCCGTGTAGAAATCCCAAAAGGAAACGACCCGGCAAAGGTGCGCCCGCTGGGAATACCTACCATATTAGACCGACTGATCCAGCAATGTGTATTGCAAATCCTGGAACCAATTTGCGAAGCGAAATTCCATGAACACAGCTACGGCTTTCGGCCAAACCGCTGTCAGGAACACGCAATCGCTCTGGTTTATAAAAACATCCAAGTGTCACACTGTTATTTTGTTGTGGACATCGACATCAAGGGATTCTTTGACAACGTGAGCCACGGGAAACTGCTTAAACAGATGTGGACGCTGGGTATACGGGACAAGAAGCTGCTGAGCATCGTGTCAGCTATGTTGAAAGCGGAGGTCGCAGGAATTGGGTTCCCAGAAAAGGGAACACCGCAGGGCGGCATTATTTCCCCGCTTCTCTCCAATATCGTGCTGAACGAGCTGGATTGGTGGGTAGCCAGTCAATGGGAGGAATTTCCTACACGGAAAAAGTACGCCACAGGAACCAACTATAACGGAAGTGAGAACAAGGGCAACAAATATAAAATGCTCAGGGACTACACAGCGTTAAAAGAGGTTACCTGTGTGCGTTATGCCGATGATTTTAAGCTGTTCACGAAAAACTACCAGCAAGCGAGGAAACTGTTTTATGCAGTACAGGACTGGCTGAAAGGCCGATTGGGACTGGACATAAGCCCTGAAAAGTCCAAAATCGTGAATTTGCGAAAGCGATACTCCGAATTTCTCGGCCTGCGCATCAAAGCGGCGAATCACGGCAGCAAACGTAAGCCGAACTATGTGGTGGAAAGCCATCTAAAAGAAAAATCTGTTGAGAAAATTGCGGAAAACATGAAAAGGCTCATACATGATATTGAATTTCCGGGACCTGGAAAAAGGGCGGAACACGCGGCGGTTGCCCGATTCAACGCCTATGTATTCAGCGTCCACAATTATTACGACATGGCAACTATGGTATGCCATGACCTACATCCACTGGCCTTTTCTGTCCACAAGAGCCTGAAAGCAAGACTTCAAAAACGACTGAAAACTGCGAAGCAAGCGAGAAAGAAACATTTACGATACCCCATTCCTGATTTTATCAAAGAGCGCTATGGCGACAGTGACCAGCTTCGATTTGTGAGAGGATACGCGCTGATACCTATTGGCTATGTAAAGCATAGAAATCCCATGATGAAACGGCGTGTTATCAACAGTTATACCACGGAAGGCCGCGAGGCTATTCACAAAAAGCTGGGCCGGAATATTGATACCAATATTATGCACTACCTTATGCGAAACCCCATCCCGTACCGGTCTGCTGCCTATAACGATAACCGCATCTCCTTGTACTGCGCTCAATTTGGGAAGTGTGCGATAACCGGCGAAAAACTTGAAATTGGAAATATTCACTGCCACCACAAACTGCCCAAACACCTCGGTGGCTCAGATGAATATAAGAATCTGGTTATTGTCAGTGAAAGCGTTCACCGGCTGATTCATGCCACAAATCCCGAAATAATCAGGAAATACCTTCAAAAGTTGAACTTAGACGCTAAGCAGTTACGAAAACTCAACAAGCTCAGGAGTCTTGCAAATGTTGAGAGTTGTTTGAAATTTGACGCAATCTAACCTTGATGGCAAGCCGGATGAGGTGAAAGTCTCACGTCCGGTTTTGAGCGGGGGAAAATCCAGAGATAACATCAAAGGATTACCTATCGCTATTGCTTCTCAGGGAGGAACAGACCGCCGCCTATACCGTTGAGATTTGGAAACGGTTCAGAAAATGGGGCGGAATCCCGACCGGGATTACCCAAAATGTCAAGGACTTGCTGGCAAGCCGGGAAATTGCGAACATTTTTGAAAACAGCGATTTTATTTATATGCTGAACCAGGCGGGCGGCGACCGTCAAATCCTGGCAAAGCAGCTCAATATCTCCCCGCACCAGCTTGGCTATGTGACCAACTCCAATGCCGGCGAGGGGCTTTTGTTCTATGGCAACGTGATTATCCCATTCGTTGACCATTTCCCCAAGGACACGGAACTCTATTCGATCATGACCACCCGCCCGGAGGACTTGGCGGAACAGTAAAGGAGGGTAAGATTTGGAACACAATCAGGAAATTATGGAGCAATTTTTGAAGCTGCTTTCGGAAAACGGGCGGGCGGGACAGTCAGAGGATTTGTCCCGCCTGCTGTTCTATATGGACGGCATGAACCGCCAGCTTGACGCGGTGCGCCAGGAATTGCAGACCGTCAGGGTACAGCTTGCACAGGCCCAGGACACGCCGCAGAAAACCGTCTTGCAGGGCATGGTGGACGGGCTGCAAAACAAAGTCCGGCAGGCGCAGGAAAAGCTGGACGGCCTGCGGGAGAAAATCATGCAGTGCGCCGCCAACGCGGTAGAGGGTTTCAAGCGCGTGGGCGTGACTGCGCTGGATAAGGCGGTTTCCGCTATGGGCATCCACAAGACGCTGGAAGCGGTTCAGCAGAATATCAGCGGTTCCCTGGCCGATGCCAGAAAGAACATTGAGAAAATAGAAACCCTTGGCCACGAACTCCGCAGCGTGGGCGGGCATCTGAAAAACGCCGGACGCGCCGTGACCGGCAGGGAAACCCAGGCCGTGGACGGCGGGCAGGAGGGGCGCTTCCAGGCCGCTGTCCTTGCCCCCATGCGGACAGTCCACAAGATGCTCTCCACCATGAACAATGCCACCCTTGCGGCAATCGGCAGCGTGGAACGGCTGGAAACGGCAGCGGAAACCGTGCGGGAAGCCAAAAAGCCCCCTGTCCAGCAGACGGAGAATGAGGAAAAAGAGCCGGAACACAAGGAAGAACCCACGGAAAACCAGCACCGTGAGAAACCCTCCATCCGGCAGACGCTGACAGAAAAAAAGGAGCCTATGAACGCAAGCGATATTTTAGGCGACCCTGCCCGCGTCAAAATGTTTGACACGGTTTTAGAGGAATCCTGCCGCCAGTGGTGCGACTGCATCAATGATGCCCCGGAACGTGCCAGCGGCAAAGGCTTTGCGGCCTTTTTCTATGAGGTCTTTGAACAAAAAGAGCAGGAATACAAAGCCGAGTTAAAGGCCGACACGCGCTCTGAAAAGCCCTCCATCCGAAAAGCCCTGAACGAGAAAAAGGCCGAAGCCGCCGCCCGCCCTGCCCCGGAGCCGGAACGTAAAGCGCCGGAGGCCGCACGGTGAGCCGGGAACGGTTTCAGGCACGGGAGAAAAAGGTTCAGAAGATGGGACGGGACGGTCTGGTGGAACACAACCGCGCCACCGGCGAGGAAAAGCGCGTCAGCCAGCGCACGGCGGATGCCGCCTTTGACCGCGCCCGCCCCACGGAACGTGAGGACATCCGCCGTCCGGCAGTACGGGGCGCAGACACCGGCAAAAAGCGGAAACAGCCCCGCCCTGCGCCGGAAACAAGGGCAGAACAGACGGAACCGCTGCTTACGCCGGAATATCTGGCAGACGCCACCGCCGAACCGCCGCCCGATGCCCCGGCAACCATGCGGGGCGCGGTGGATATGCCATTGCTGGATGCGCCAGCCGCCGAGGAACCCACTCCCGCGCCGGTGAGGAAACGCCCCCAAAAGCGGGGGAAAACGAGCAAAAAGAAGCAAAGCACGAAATTCGCGGAACACGCTGCCCGGCCGGACAGTGAGGAAAAAACGGCTATGCGCGGCGTAGAGGGCGCTCCTGCCCCAAAGCGGCGCACTTCTGAAGGCGGCTCCCGCCTGCAATTTGACCTGGAAGAAGAACCCGCAGACCCCACCGCAGACCGCACAGCAATCAGAAAGCGGCAGGCGGCAAAGTCCGCCCAACACGCCGCCAGACCAGACAGCCGGGAAACCTCTGCTATGCGTGGCGCAGACAGCGCACCCGCCACAAAACGGCGCATTTCTGAGAGTGGCTCCCGCCTGCAATTTGACAAAAAAGAAGAACCGGCTGACCCCACCGCCGACCGCACAGCAATCAAAAAGCGGCAGGCGGCAAATCTGGTGGAACACGCCGCCAAGCCGGAGAATAAGCTAAAGTCCGAGGACAGGCTAAAATCCGGTGGCAATCCAAAGGCCGGGGGAACGCGCCTGAAATTTGAGGATACCGCCAAAGATTCGGAAACTGCCGGCGATGCCGCACCCGATGCCCCCATCTGCCAGCAAAAGAAGTATGAAAAAGCCGTCCGCCGCACGGAACACGCAGACCGCCGTGTGGAGCAGGCGCAGATGAAGCTGCCTGCCAAGCGCCGCCTGCACATGGAGCGCCAGCCTGACGAAGCCAGCGGGAAAATGAAACGGCGGCTCCGTTTTGAGGAGGAAGTGCTGCCGGAGTACCGCAGGCCCTCCCTGCTCTCCCGTGGAGCCGGCGCGGTGAAAATGGCGGCGGTTATCAAGCTGCACAGCAAAATCCGCGAATACGAGCGCGACAACGTGGCTCTGGAATCCGCCCACAAAAGCGAACTGGTTGCCGAACAGGGCGCGGGGCGCGTCCTGCGCTGGGAACGGAACCGCCGCCGCACCAAGCCCTACCGCACCCTGCGGAAAGCCCAGCAGAAAGCGGCGCGGGCGCACACCGACCTTGCATGGCAGACCGCCCTGCGGGATAATCCCGAACTGCAACGCAAAAACGCGCTGGCAAAATGGGTGCAGAAACAGAAAATCAAGCGGAAATACGCCCAGGCCGCCCATGAAGCCAAACAGAGCGCGAAATTTACCCAAAACGTCCTGACCGCCACCGGCAAGATTGCCCGCGCCATCGCCCAGTATGCGGCGGCGCATAAGGCGGTCTTTCTGGCGGTTGCAATGCTGGCGCTGGTGGTGATGTTCTTTGCCACGGGCCTGACCTCCTGCACCGCCATGCTCTCCGGCTTCCAGTCCTCCTATATTTCCGCGTCCTACATGGCCGACGAGGGGGAAATCTGCCAGAGCGACCTTTACTACACCGAAAAGGAAACGGATTTACAGATTGACATTGACAATACCGAGGAAAATTACCCCGGCTATGATGAATACCGCTACAACATCGGTGAAATCAGCCACAATCCCTATGAACTGCTGGGCTACCTTTCCACGGCGTTCAATGCCTTTACCTTTGCAGGGGTTCAGTCTGAAATCGACCGCATTTTTTCCGAGCAGTACACCCTCACCCGTGAAGTGATTGTGGAAACCCGGTACGACGATGACGGCGACCCCTATGACTGGTACGTCCTGCAAACCACATTGACCGTGCGCCCGCTGTCTGCCGTGGCACAAAGCCATCTCTCTCCCGGCGAACAGACCGACCGCTACGGTGTGTATATGCAGACCTACGGCAACCGGCAGGCATTTGGGAACCCCTTTGATTTCTCATGGCTGGGGAACGTGAGCAGCGGCTACGGCTGGCGGGTACACCCCATCAGCGGGGAAAAGAGCCTGCATCGCGGCATTGACCTTGCCGTGGCGCAGGGTACGCCGATTCTGGCGGTGCAGGACGGGCGCGTGGTATCGGCTGGCGACGCGGGCAGCTACGGGCTGTGCGTGGTGATTGAGGACGATAAAGGCTACCAGTCCCGGTATGCCCACTGTTCCAGCCTAAACGTCAGCGCAGGCCAGGAAGTAAAACGCGGGGATGTGATCGCCGCCGTTGGCAGCACCGGCAACAGCACGGGGCCGCACCTGCATTTAGAGGTCATGCTAAACGGCGAATACTTAAATCCCTATTTCTTCGTGGACAACGGCGACGATGGAACCGGCGCAATCCCCGGCACACCCGGCGGGCCGGCTATCCCGGACTATTCCGGCGAACCGATGGGGGACGGCAGCTTTGAAGCGATGCTCCATGAAGCAGAAAAATTTTTAGGATGGCCTTACGTTTGGGGCGGCAGTTCCCCCTCCACATCCTTTGACTGCTCCGGCTATGTTTCGTGGGTCATTAACCAGTCCGGCGTGGGCAGCGTGGGACGGCAGACGGCACAGGGGCTTTATAACCTGTGTACCCCGGTATCTTCGGCAAACGCACAGCCCGGTGATTTGATTTTCTTTACCGGTACATACAGCTCTCCGGGGCCGGTCAGCCACGTTGGGATTTATGTGGGCGGCGGGCGGTTCATTCACTGCGGCGACCCAATCTCCTACGCCAATACGGGAAGCCCCTATTGGTCTGCCCATCTGTACGGATATGGGCGTCTACCCTGAAACACTTTTTTAAGCATTTTTGCCAGAAACGGAGGTATGATTTGAAAATTGGACTGATTGATGTGGATTCCCACAACTGGCCGAACCTGTGCCTGATGAAGCTGTCCGCGTACCATAAGGCGCGGGGCGACCTGGTTGAGTGGTGGAACCCAGGGAACCACTACGACCTTGTTTATAAAAGCCGGGTATTCACAGATACCTACTCGAAAGATACGATTGCCGTTACCAATGCCGATGCCGTCATTTCAGGCGGCACGGGCTACGGCATAAGGGAAAATTTACCGGATGCGGTGGAACACACCCGCCCGGACGCTTCTTTATATCCGCAGTTTTCCGATACCGCCTATGGCTTTTTGAGCCGTGGCTGTCCGCGAAACTGCGGATTCTGCATTGTCAGCGGCAAGGAGGGGCGCAAAAGCCGCAAGGTAGCTGACCTGTCCGAGTTTTGGGACGGGCAGAGAGAAATCAAGCTGCTGGACGCAAACCTCCTCGCCTGCCCCGACCATGAAGCGCTGATTTTACAGCTTGCCGAAAGCCACGCATGGGTGGACTTTTCCCAGGGGCTTGACATCCGCCTGGTTACGCCGGACAATGTGGCGCTCCTAAACCGGGTACGCACCAAGGCGGTGCATTTTGCCTGGGACAATCCAAATGAGGACTTGACCGGGCATTTTAAGCGTTTTCTGGAACTGACCGCCATTAAGAGCGACCGAAAGCGGCGCGTCTACGTCCTGACCAATTACGGCAGCACCCATGAGCAGGACTTGTACCGGGTGGAAACCCTGCGCGGCATGGGCTATGACCCCTATGTGATGGTCTACGACCGCCCCACCGCGCCGAAAATCACCCGCCAGCTTCAGCGCTGGGTGAACAACAAGCGGATTTTTTACACTGTCAAAAACTTTTCCGATTATATTCCAAACAGAACAGGAGGGACAACGTGAAGATTGACCGATTAAAAACCGACCTGGCGAAAGCCAAAGAAAAAGCCGCCGAGTGGCAGGCCCGTGTGCGGGACTTGGAGAAGCAGATCACCGAGCAGGAAAACCTTGAAATCTTGCAGGTGGTGCGCGGCGTGGCGGCTTCGCCGGAGGAACTGCGGGGGCTGCTGGATATGATACGCGGGGCGAAGATGCCCCCGGCTGGCAATGCCCGAACTTTTGAAAACATGGATAAGGAGGAAATCTGAGTATATGAATATGAAAACAAAACGCTTTCAGCGCACGGCGGCGATGCTGCTGTGCATTTTTATTTGCGCGTGGACAATGTTCCCCCTGATGGGCGCGGCCTTTGCCGCCGAGGGGCTGCATGACACCGCCGAGGCAGAAATCACCTGCTGTTGTGATATTCGCTGCACGGCGGATACCCTCAACGCAGACTGCCCGGTTTGTACGCAGGATGTGAATGCCTGCACCGGCACGGAACCGGAAGCACCCACCGAAACAGAAACACCCACCGAGCCGGAAACCACCTGCTTCTGCGATACCCGCTGCACGGCAGATACCCTCAACGCAGACTGCCCGGTTTGTACGCAGGATGTAGCTGCCTGCACCGGCGCAGAGCCGGAAGTACCCACCGAGCCGGAAATCACCTGCTGTTGTGATATTCGCTGCACGGCGGACACCCTCAATGCGGACTGCCCCGTCTGTGTGCAGGAGGTAGCCGCCTGCATTGGCAAAGAGCCGGAACCGCCCACGGAACCGGAACCCGTCTGCATCTGTGAAACAAGGTGTACGGCAGACACGCTCCATGCAGACTGCCCCATCTGTAAGCAGGATGTAACCGGCTGCATTGGCAAAGAGCCGGAACCGCCAGCGGAGCCGGTCTGTATCTGCACCGCCCACTGTGAACCCGGCGCGGTCAATGCGGACTGTCCCGTCTGCCTGCTGAACCTGGCCGGCTGCACCGTCGAAGCCCCTGCGCCTGTCCCGGTCTGCGTCTGCGAAAACAAGTGCGAGCTTGGCGCGGTCAACCCCGACTGCCCGATCTGCAGAGCCGACCTGACCGGCTGCACCGGCAAAGCCCCCGCGCCCATCCCGGCATCCAATCTCTCCATCAAGATTACACCGCCCTCCGGCTGGGCGACCGGCAGCGCCGCCGCCGAGTTTCGCATTACCGATGAAAACGGGAACGGCTTTGCTCTCGTTCAGGTAAAAATCGAGAAAAACGGGCAATGGCGCGATGTGACAGACAGCTTGAAGCAGAACGAAAACCGCTGGTACGGGGAAATCGACCTTTCGGAGAACTGCACCGTCTATGTCTGCGCCACCGGCCACGATGGGAAAGTTTACGAGAAATCCCGCTATATGGAGTGCTTCGACCGCACCGCGCCTACCTTACGCGCCAGCATGGACGGGCGGCTGCTCCGGGCAGAAGCCAAAGACGACCTTTCCGGCGTGGCGGCAATCTACATTGACGGCGAGAAATACACCGATTTAACCAACGGCACACTGGACGTACCGCTGCGGGATTTGCCCGATGATTACGAGCAGCTTTCGGTGCAGGCGGTGGACGCTGCGGGAAACAAATCAAAAATCGTGCAGGTCAAAAACCCCAACTATCAGGCGGAAGATAACAAACAGAAGCCCTCCACCGGCCAGACACAGCCCCCGGCAACCACCGCGCCGGGTACATCCGCCACGCCTGGTACAACCACCACGCCTGCGGCTACAACACCCACAACGGGCGCGACAACCTCACCCAACACGCAGACTACCGCCCCGGCAACAAGCGCCACAAAACCGGCTGCTGGCACGGGCGGCACAAAGCCCTCCGCTTCGGCAAGCGCCGCCCCGGACGAGGAAGCGGACACCACGCCCCGCGACCCGGTTCCTCTGACCCCGAACGGTCAGGCTACCGTTCTGGACAACGCCACCGGCGAGGACGGCAAGAAGTTTTATACCATCCAGACGCCGGATGAAAACGTGTTTTATCTGATTATCGACAACCAGCGCGATACGGAAAACGTGTATTTCCTCAACGCCGTCACCGAAGCCGACCTGATGGCGCTGGCAGTCAAGGAGGACGACGCGCCGCAGACGGACGCAATCCCCGACCCGGAGCCGGCCTGCATCTGTACGGAACAGTGCGCCGCCGGCGAGGTCAACACCGACTGCCCGGTCTGCACCCTGAACCGGAAAGACTGTACCGGAAAAGCCCCTGTGACCGATACGGAAACCGAACCCGATAAAAAGCCGGAGAAAACAAAAAGCGGCGGTTCCGGCACACTGATTTTAGTGCTGCTTGTGGCGCTGGCGGCTGGCGGCGCGGGCTACTACTTCAAAATCTATAAGCCAAAAAAAGACTTGGACGATGCGGAGGACTTTGACGAACTGACCGGCGGGGACGAGGAGGAAACGGTCAACGAGGACGAGGATATGGACGCGCAGGAAGAAATCCGGCAGACGGGCTATGAGGAACCGACAGCCTATGATGAGCCGGAGGAACCGGACTATCCTGAAAACTACGGCGGGGAGGACGACTGATGCGATTTACCAACAGCCCTTTTGAGCGGATGATGACCCAAAGGCCGGCTCCTGGCCGCGCCGCGCCTGCTTCCCCCGTCCATCCGCCCGGACATCCCTGCCACCGCTGTCCCTATGGGCTAAATGCGCCCTGCGTGGGGATATGCTACAAAAATCTGAAAAAGGAGCGTGAGAAAAATGCAACTTGTGATCGCGGAAAAACCGTCGGTAGCGATGGCTCTGTCTAAGGTGTTAGGCGCAAAAAGCCGGGGCGACGGTTACATGGAGGGCGGCGGCTGGCTGGTAAGCTGGTGCATCGGCCATCTGGTGGAACTTGCCCCCGCCGATGCCTACGACCCCCGCTATTCCAAATGGAACTATGCCGACCTGCCGATTTTACCGGAGCCGTGGCAGTACCAAGTGCTGCCGGACACCAAAAAGCAGTTTGAAACCTTAAAAAGCCTGATGCACCGGGCCGATGTCACCACCTTAATCTGTGCAACGGACGCAGGGCGCGAGGGGGAACTGATTTTCCGCCTGACTTACCATCTGTGCGGCTGCACAAAGCCCGTCAAGCGGCTGTGGATTTCCTCAATGGAGGAAACCGCCATCCGAAAAGGCTTCGACTGCCTGCTGGACGGGAAGAACTACGATAATCTCTACGCCGCCGCCCTCTGCCGCGCCAAGGCGGACTGGCTGATCGGCATCAACGGTACACGTTTGTTTACCACGCTGTACCAGGGCAAAACCCTGAACGTGGGCCGGGTGCAGACCCCGACGCTGGCGCTGTTAGCAGAACGGGAAGCCGCCATTTCCGGCTTTCAGAAAGAGAAATTTTACACGGTGGAGCTGGAACTGGACGGATTCCATGCCGCCAGTGAACGCTTTGCATCCAAAACGGACGCGGGCAGGCTGCGTACCGGCTGTGTGGGCAAGCCTGCAACGGTACAGACGGTTTCCCAAAAGGAGAAAACCGAGCGCCCGCCCAGGCTGTACGATTTAACTACCCTCCAAAGAGAAGCAAACCGGCTGTTTGACTACACCGCCCAGCAGACCCTTGATTATCTGCAAGCCCTCTATGAAAAGCGGCTGGCGACCTACCCCCGCACGGACAGCCGGTACTTGACCGAAGATATGGCATCAGGACTGCCCTCATTATGTCAGTCTATCGCCGCATCGCTGCCCTTTGCGGCAGATTTGTCCTTGCCGGTAAACGCTGCGCAGGTAATCGACAACAGCAAAGTCACCGACCACCATGCCATCCTGCCCACGGCAGAAACGGCAAAAACCGACCTGTCCGCGCTGCCCTCCGGGGAGAAAAACATCCTCTTTCTTGCTGCCGCCCGTCTGCTGTGCGCGGTAGGCGAACCCCACACCTATGCGGAAACTGCCGTCACGCTGGAATGTGGCGGCGCTGTCTTTTCCGCCAAAGGCAAGACAGAAATCGCGGCGGGCTGGACGGCTTTGGAGCAGGCTTTCCATGCCACACTGAAACAGAAACCGAAGCAGGCGGAACCGTCCCCGCCGCTTCCTGCGCTCACCGAGGGACAGAAGCTGACCGCCGAGGGCGCGTCCGTCAAAGAGGGCGCGACCTCCCCTCCGGCCCATTTTACCGAGGACACGCTGCTCTCCGCAATGGAACACGCCAGCGCGGAGGATTTTGCAAAGTTGGAGGACGTGGAGCGCAAGGGGCTTGGCACTCCGGCCACCCGCGCCGGCGTGATTGAAAAGCTGGTGCGCTCCGGCTTTGTGGAGCGGAAGAAAAAGCAGCTTCTCCCCACGGAAAAAGGCACGGAACTTATCAAGGTAATGCCCGATGCGCTGAAATCCGCCAGGCTGACCGCTGAATGGGAGGAACGGCTGGGCGCGGTGGAGCGCGGGGAACTCTCCCCGGAGGACTTTATGGCGGGCATTTCCGCTATGCTCACCGAACTTATCAAAGGCTATCAGGGCGTGACCGTGGCAAGCGCCGCCCTGTCTGCATCCGGGCGCACGGTAATCGGTATCTGCCCCCGCTGCGGCAAAAACGTGGTGGAGGGCAAAAAGAGTTTCTTCTGCGAGGGCTGGAACGCCACGCCCCCCTGCGGCTTTGCCCTCTGGAAGAACGACCGCTTCTTTACCGGGAAGCGCAAGGAGCTGACCCGCAAGGTTGCCGCCGCCCTGCTGAAAAACGGGCGCGTCGCCATGACCGGCCTGTTTTCCGAGAAAAAAGGCGTCCTCTATGACGCGACCGTTGTGATGGAGGACACCGGAGAGAAATTTGTCCGCTTCAAGCTGGAATTTGACCCCAAAACCCCTAAAAAGAAAGGAAACTGACGCTTATGGAAAAGAACATGAACGCATTTAACCGCAACCTGCACAACCTCCTGGCCATCAGCGGCACGGACGCCGCTGAACTGGCGCAGGCCCTGAACGTGGAACTGCCGGAAATGAACCGCTGGCTGAACGGCTCCGCCGCGCCGGATGTGTACCAGCTTCAGGAGATCGCCAGACGGTTCGGGATGCCCTACTCCTACTTCTTTGAGAGCAGCCAGAGCCTGCCCAACGTGCCGGAAGTGGCGGCATGGCTGGGCTTGTCGGAGGAAACGGTGGAAACCCTGCTGGCAATGGCCGATACCGAGCCGGAGGAAGTCATGGACGCGCTGGACGATGCCATTTATGCAATGGCTGCCGCTGTCCGTGCTGCGGGGGAGGTGGATACGGAATGAAGAAAGAGGAACAAAAAGACCTTTTGATTGGGGAAGAAATCGCCATCCGTCAGATTGGAGTCCCCTATGGCTGGCTCTACCGGCGCACGGAACCCGGCTATCTTCTGGCAGACGGAACCGCCCTTTTGGAGTGCGAGCGTGACAGCGCAGGCCGCTATAAAGGCGGCGCGGGGCTGGACGGGGTGTACCTGCATACCGGGCGGCTCTATGTGCCGGTGCTGGCGGAGGACGGCAAAGTCCGCGCCTTTCAGGAGGTGCGCCCGGAAAACTACCTTGCCGCCGCCGAAATGAGCGCGGAGGGAAACTATAACCAGATTGACGGCATCATCAACAATGAACCGCCGCCAAAGCCCTCTGTGCTGGATGCCCTCAGCCAGTGCCGGCAGGATGCCGCCAAAGGTCACGATACGCCAAAGAAGCCCCCGCGCGGACAGGAGGTGGAGCGATGAAGCTGTCCGGAACCGAGAGGGAAACCATCGTGCTGTATAACGAAGCAGAAGCCGCCGCCAGCATCTACACCCACAATGCCGCCCTTTGCCGGCAGCTTTCCGAACTGTGCGGCACTTACCCCGGACAGGTACGGCAGACCGGGGACAACGGATATGGCGGGCTTTCCTTTGAACTGCCGAAAAAATGGGTACGCATCACCCCGCCCCGTGTCCTTACCCCTGCACAGCGGGCGGTGCTGGATCAGATGAACGAGAAAAGGCGCGGCGGCTGATTGTCCCCGCTGTCCGGCTGTGGTATAATCAAATCCGGCAGACAAATGGGAAAAACGCGGAGGATGCAGAACGTGAAAAACAGCACTACCCCCAAATGGGCAAAACAGAAGAATAAAGCGGCGCGCCACGCTGCCCGCATCCGCATGGCGCGGCAATGGCTCCCCTCCTATACGGGGACGCACCTTGTCCGCGCCTACCGGGAAAAATTCAAGGTCGATGTGCCGACCGCGCTGAATGACTTAGAGGAAATCGGCGCACTGACCCCGGAGCAGGCAGCGGTGAAGCGGCAGGCGGAACAGAAACGCCAGGAGCATCTGCGGCGGGAACGGGAGGCAAAGAAACAGCAATCCTTTTATGACCGCTTCCCGGATTCGGACGACCGCTTTTATTTTATCGCCGGTTACACCTCCGGCGGCGCACCCTATGGCGTAACATGGGAAGAAATGGGGCTTTCCCCCTGGGAACTCCCCGAAGAAGAATCATAACAACCATCCACACACCCGGAGCAGGACGCACCTGTTCCGGGCTTTTATTTTGCGAAAAAGGAGGGAAACATGGCGAATAAGCTACAATATGTGTCGCAGCTTGCAGACCAGACCGCCAAAGCGGTCACAAAGAACGCCCACGGCTGGAAAAGCTATCTTACCACTGCATCGCGGCTCTATAAATACTCGTTTGATGAACAGCTTTTAATCTACGCCCAGCGCCCGGACGCCACCGCCTGCGCCAGCATGGAACTGTGGAATGAGGATATGCGCCGCTGGGTCAAGGCCGGCTCCAAGGGCATTGCGCTCATCAATAAGGACGGCATCCGCCCGCGCCTGACCTATGTTTTCGATGTGGCGGACACCCGCCCGGTGCGGGGCGCAAGGATGCCCTATCTGTGGGAACTGAAAGACGAACACCACGCCGCCGTCCTGGATACGCTCGTGAAGCGGTACGGAGAAACGGAAAACCAGGACATCGGGCAGGCGCTGATGGAGCAGGCAAAACACGCGGTAGAGGAAGTGTACCCCGAACTTCTGGCCGACCTTGCCTACGACACCCAGGGCAGTCTTTTGGAGGAACTGGACGACCTCAACCTGGAAGTGCGTTTCCGCAACCTCCTGACGGCCAGCGTCCAGTACACGATCCTCACCCGCTGCGGCCTAAACGCCGCCGACTATCTGGACGATGAAGATTTTGACGGCATCAGTGAATTTTCCACCCCCGCCGTCCTCCACCACTTAGGCAGCGCCGCCAGCGAAGTGTCCATGAATATGCTGCTGGAAGTGAAAAAGGGCATCCGGCAGGCAGAGAAAGAAAAAGCGCAGAACCGTCAAAAAAACAGGGAAAAAACCCTTGCAAAAGAGCCGGTGATCGGTTATACTAAAGGCAAGGAAGAATTTAGCACGTTAAAGCATGAAAGCGAAGAAAGGAGCATAGAAAATGGCAGAACTGGCATACAAGAAGATGGGCGATTACCAGATTCCCGACCTGATGATGGACGGGGAGGACGGGATGGAGGAAATGCCGCTGGGCAAGTACGGACGGATGCGGCAGACCTTTCTCCAGGAACGGCACAAGGGACGGTACACCTCGATGCTTCTGACCGGGCGGCTGGAAGCCCACCTGCGGGAGATCGACCAGCAGGCACAGGAGCAGGTAGACCGGATCGTGGCGGACTTAAAGAAACAGAACCACGTGGACGAAGCGATGAAAGCCCGCGACCAGATGGGATGGGTGCAGGTGGTCAACAGCTTCACCGCACAGGCGGAGGAAATGGTACTGAACGAGATCGTTTACAAGTAAATCAGGAAAACCAGCAGGCGGCGGGCGAACAGCCCGCCGTTTCTGCGTCTGCAAAGCCGGCATTTACACAGTTTTCCCTGTTCCCTACCGTGGAACAGCAGATTGAAACCATTGCCCATGTGCAGAAAACCGAGCAGGAACTCCGCCCCGCCGCTGCCGCCGGAAAAGTGACGGATGCCGTCATCGGGCGCGCCCTCACCAGCGGCAGCAATGAGCGAAACAGTATTTTGCGTATTGTGGCCTTTTTCCAGAAAGACCCGCCGGAACAGCTTGCCGCCGATTTTCTGCAAAAGGAATACCGCACCGGCGGCAAAGGGCTTAACATTGCGGGGCATGAGTATTCTTTGTGGTTCAGTCAAAGCGGCATCCACATCGCGCCGGGACGTTCTGCCGGGGGAGGTTCCCTTGTCACATGGAAGCAGGCGGCGGCACAGATTGGCCAGCTTCTGAAAGACGGCCAGTTTGCCAGCCAGGACAACATCGACGCGGCGCGGGACAACGAGTTTCGGGAACTGTCCGAAAAGCTGTGGTATCTGCGCCAGAATTTCAGCGACGAAGCAAGGGAAAAGGGCTTACTGCCCACCATTGACGCGCTGTACGGCGGTTTCCCGGACAGCACGGAAAAGATTGCCGCACTCTTAAAAGACCCGTCAGAACGCGCCAAAATCGCGCAGGAGGTAAAGCAGCTTGCAAACGCCCATCAGCGGAACCCGGAACTGTTACGGTTCCGCCAGCAGATACCGCCCCATGATTTATATACCCGCCTGACCGATATGGATAAGCCGGTGACGGCATTTCAGGCGGCAGCGGGTTTTTCCCCTGCCCGTGGCGCATTTGTCACCGAGGATGAAATCACCCGCCAGCTCACCGGCGGCTCCGGGGTTTCCGAGGGCAAGTTCCGCATCTATTCCTACTTTATGCAGGGCCATGACGCCGCCGAGTGCATTGCCTTTCTGAAAAATGAATACGGCATCGGCGGGCATGGCTACATTGGATTTGACGAATGGCACGACGGCAAAGGAATCAAGCTGTCCCGCGCTGACGATTTTTCCGAGGGCAATTATGATACGGTCATGCTGAACTGGAAACAGATACACAAGCGGATTGCAGGACTAATCAAAGAAGATCGGTATCTGAACCGCAGGGAAAAGGCATATCTGCCGGAATATGAAAAAATGCGGCTTGCCAGGAGCCTGTATTCATTCCAATACTATGACCCCAACGATGCCAGCAAAACAATCCCCCGCGACTGGGATGTTGACGCGGCAAAAAAGGTATTCCGCCCGCTGTTAGACGACCCGGAACAATGCGCAGCGCACTATGAAAAAATGGTGAAAGCCCTGGCAATGGTATCCCCGGACGAGCGCGCCTATTCCCTGATGGAGCCGGCACTCCAAAAAATGGGCGAATACCTGCGGGGCGAATACTCCTTATTCACCCCTCTGCCCGATGCCGTCTTGCAGGAGGAACGCCAGAAAAAGCAGGAGCAAAAACAGAAAGAAAAGGAAAGCGCCGGCAAGCATACGGAAGAACCCGCCGGCAGTCTTGCAGCGGCGGCAAAAGCCCTCTCCCGCAAGAAAAAGCCCGCCCCGCAAGAGGACAAAGAGGGCCAGCAGCTTACCCTGGATATGTTCGGGCTTTTGTCTGACCCCGCCACACCATCCACGCCGGAAATGGAACAGCCGCAGGCAGAGCCAGCCGCACCGGAAACAGCCGCAGCCGCCGAGCCGGATATACCCGAAGCTGCCGTGAACACGGAACCGGAAAACCCTGCCGCCCGGTATGACCTGGGCTATGGACACCTGGGCAACGGCCTGACGGTTTGGAACCGTTTGGAAGAAGTACACGGCGATTATAAGACGGTTGCCCATATCGACCCCGACCGCACCGTAACCTTTTATGACGCAGGCTTGCCGGAGGAAATCCGGGAAGAAATCCAGAAAATCGCTGCCACCAGCGAAATGTCCATTTCAGCGACCCAGGACGCGCCGGTATTTTCCACGCCGCCCAAGGAGCCGGAACGGGTGCAGGATGTGGAGCAGACTGTGGAGCCGGAACAAGTGCAGGAACCAGAGCCGGAAAAGGCGCAGGACGCGCCTGTTTCGGACAATTCGGAGCCGGAAACCGCAGGCAGCAATATCGTACCATTCCCTGCGCCGGAGGACGGAACGGAACCCACCGGCGCGGGTGCAGGGCAGACACAGAAAACCCCTGAAACAGCTACCGCAGACGAGCCGAACCTTACGCCCAATGTAGAGGAATACCTGAACCTCAAAGCGGCGCATCCTGACAAGCTGGTAGGCGTTCAGGTGGGGGAAACCATCCTCTTTTACGGCACGGACGCAGAAGAAGCCGCGCCTGCCCTGGGAAGAAAAACCGTTACCCGCGAAATCCCCGATTTGGGGACAGTTTCCGTCACCGGCGCGGCTGGCTGGCAGTCTGTCCTGAAAAAGCTGCTGGAACACGGAAAAAGCGTGGTGCTTGCGCGGCCTGACGCAGAACGCGGCAAGGATGCGCCCTATGAAATCATCAAGGAGCGCAGCGCGGCGGATTATATCCCTGTCGGCATGGAACTGACCATTGACGGGCGGCTGATGAAGATTGACAGCGTGGACTACAACGCCGGAACCGTCAGCCTGCAAGATATGGAACTGCGGGGCTGGTTCCCCATTTTCCGCAGCGAAAGCATCCCCTTTGTGCGGCAGTTTGTGGAGGAACGGGAACAGCAGACCTTTGACCTTACCCCGGATGTTCCCCCTGCACCAGCAGAACCCAAGCCTGTGCCGGAACCGATGGAGATTGACGGCGGGCAGATTACCGAAACCCCGGCGCAGAAGCAGGCCCGCCGCCGCGCCCAGGAGGAAGTGGGCGGCAGGGTATTCCCCAGCGAGATTATTTTACAGCCCCTGCGGTTTGAACCAGAGCGCCACAACTTCCAGATTACGGATGAAAATTTAGGCGTGGGCGGTGAAAAAACCAAGTACCAGTACAACGTGGAAGCCATCCGCACCCTGAAACAGATTGAAGCCGAAAAACGCCTTGCCACACCGGAGGAACAGACTATTTTGTCCCGCTATGTGGGCTGGGGCGGCATTTCCCACGCCTTTGAGCCAAACGACCCCAAGTGGGCAAAGGAATACGCCGAACTGAAAGAACTGCTCACCCCTGCGGAGTACCAGTCTGCACAAAGCACGGTTCTCAATGCCCACTATACCAGCCCCACCGTTATCCAGGCAATCTACAACGCGGTGGAACAGATGGACTTTACGCCTGGGACAGTTTTGGAGCCGTCTATGGGTATCGGAAACTTTTTCGGGATGCTGCCGGAAAAATTGGCGGCGGCAAAACTCTATGGCGTGGAGCTGGACGACCTGACCGGGCGCATCGCAAAACAGCTATACCAAAAGGCGGATATTACAGTAGACGGCTTTGAGCGCACCGACCACCCGGACGATTTCTTTGACCTGGCGGTGGGCAACGTCCCCTTTGGCAGCTATCAGGTACATGACAAGCGGTACGACCGCCAGAACCTGATGATACACGACTATTTCATCACCAAAACGCTGGACAAGGTGCGTCCCGGCGGCATTGTGGCCTTTATCACCACCAAAGGCACGATGGACAAGAAAAACAGCAAAGTGCGGGAAGCGCTGGCGCAAAAAGCCGATTTATTAGGCGCAGTCCGACTGCCCAGCAATGCGTTCAAAGCCAACGCCGGAACCGAAGTCACCACGGACATCCTCTTTTTCCAAAAGCGCGACCGCATCCCGGAAAAACTCCCGGAATGGGTGGAGGCCGGGCAGACGGAGGACGGCATCCCCCTGAACCGCTACTATTTGGAACACCCGGAAATGGTGCTGGGGACAATGACAATGGGGCGCAGTATGTACGGCAATGAAACCGAAACCTCCTGCCAGCCCATCCCCGGCGCAGACCTTTCCAAGCAGCTTGCAGACGCTATCCGGCATATCGCACCGCCTGACCGGGAACTGCTGGAAGTGGATGCCGAGCAGGACGGGGAAGAACTGGAAAGCATCCCTGCTGCCCCCGATGTACGCAATTTCAGCTACACCCTATATAATGATAAGCTGTACTTCCGTGAAAACTCCCGCATGACCCAGGCCGTCATGGGTAAAACCCCTATGGAGCGCGTCAAGGGCATGATCGGCATCCGGGACAGCGCCCGCCGTCTGATCGACTTGCAGCTTGCCGGCGCGGACGATACCGAAATCCAGTCCGAGCAGGCAAAATTAAACCGGCTCTATGATGCGTTCAGCGCAAAATACGGGCTTCTTAACAGCACCGGCAACAAGCTGGCCTTTGAACAGGATTCCTCCTACCCGCTGCTCTGCTCCCTGGAAATCATCAACGAGGAGGGGAAACTGGAACGCAAGGCGGATATGTTCACCAGGCGCACCATCCAGACCCACCGCACCGTTACCAGCGTGGACACGGCTGTGGAGGCGCTGGCGGTATCTATCGGTGAAAAAGCCTGCGTGGACTTGGGCTATATGGCGTCCCTGATGGGCGGCTCTGAAAAAATCCCGCAGATTGTGGAGGACTTAAAAGGCATTATCTTCAAAGACCCCACCACCGGCCCCTTTGATATAGAGGACGGCGGCACACACTGGCACCAGGGCTGGCAGACGGCGGACGAATACCTTTCCGGCAACGTCCGGGCCAAGTTAGCGATTGCCCGCGCCGCCGCCAAGGAAAACCCGCAGTTTGCCGTCAACGCCGAAAAGCTGGAACAGGTGCAGCCCAAAGACCTGACCGCTTCTGAAATCAGCGTCCGGATCGGCGCGTCCTGGATAGACCCCAGGTATTACCAGCAGTTTATGTTTGAACTGCTCCACACGCCTGCATACTTGCAGGAGCGGAAAATCAAGCTGCAATATGCCCCCGTCACCGGCGAATGGAACGTGCAGGGCAAAAGCGCGGACAACCGGGATAACGTGCGCGTCTACGCCACCTACGGCACGAAGCGCATCAACGCTTATGAAATCTTTGAACAGACCTTAAACCAGCGGGATGTGCGGATCTTCGATACAAAGATGGAGGACGGAAAGGAGGTGCGCGTCCTCAACGAAAAGCAGACCGCCATCGCCCAGCAGAAGCAGGAAGCCATGTGCGAAGCGTTCAAGGACTGGATTTTCAAAGACCCGGAGCGCCGGGAAACCCTTTGCAGGCGTTACAACGAGAAATTCAACTGCATCCGTCCCCGCGAATATGACGGTTCCCATATCCGTTTTGCGGGCATGAACCCGGAAATTGCCCTGCGTACCCATCAGGAAAACGCCGTGGCGCGGATGCTCTACGGAAAAAATTCACTGCTCGCCCACTGTGTCGGCGCGGGCAAGACCTTTGAAATGATTGCCGCCGCAATGGAGGGCAAGCGGCTGGGCCTGAACCAGAAATCCTTATTCGTCGTCCCCAACCACTTAACGGAACAATGGGGCGGCGATTTTTTGCGCCTTTACCCCGGCGCAAAGGTGCTGGTTGCCACGAAACGGGACTTTGAGCCTGCCCGCCGCAAGAAATTCTGCGCCCGTATCGCCACCGGCGACTATGACGCGGTGATTATCGGACACTCACAGTTTGAGAAAATCCCCCTCTCCCCGGAACGGCAGAAAGCCGTCATTGAGGGGCAGATCAGCGAAATTGTCACCGCCATTGCCGAAGCAAAAGCCGAGGACGGCGAGCGCTACACCATCAAGCAGATGGAGAAAACCAAGAAAAACCTGGAAGCCAAGCTGCAAAAGCTGGCGGACGGCAAGAAGAAAGACAGCGTTGTGACCTTTGAGGAATTGGGCGTTGACCGTCTGTTTGTGGACGAAGCGCACGGGTTTAAGAACCTCTTTTTACACACAAAAATGCGGAACGTGGCGGGGATTGCACAGACAGACGCGCAGAAATCCAGCGATATGTTTGCAAAATGCCGCTACATGGACGAAATCACCGGCGGGCGCGGCATCGTGTTCGCCACCGGAACCCCGGTCAGCAATTCAATGGTAGAATTGTATACCATGATGCGCTACCTCCAGTTTGACACGTTGGAGCAGAACGGACACCGCCACTTTGACGCATGGGCGGCGGACTTTGGCGAAAAGGTCACGGCGATGGAATTAAAGCCGGAGGGCAGCGGCTTCCGCTCCAAGACCCGGTTTGCGAAGTTTTACAACCTGCCGGAACTTATTTCTATCTGGAAAGAAGCCGCCGACATCCAGACCGCCGATATGCTCAACCTCCCCGTGCCAAAAGCAGAATACATCACCGTCACTACCGAACCCAGCGGGTTCCAGAAAGAAATGGTGGAGGAACTTGGCGAGCGTGCGGAAAGTGTGCGCGGCGGCCAGGTTGACCCCCATATCGACAATATGTTGCGCATCACTTCGGACGGGCGCAAGCTGGCGCTGGATCAGCGGCTGCAAAACCCGCTTTTACCTGACGACCCGGACAGCAAGGTCAATGCCTGCGTGAAAAACATCGTGCAGGAATGGCAGGCCAGCACAGAGATTTCAGGGACACAGTTAGTGTTTTGCGACCTCAGCACACCCAAAGGCGACGGCTCATTCAACGTCTATGACGACATCAAGGAAAAGCTGATTGCCAAGGGCATCCCCGAAGCGGAAATCGCTTTTATCCATGACGCCAACACGGAAACCCAAAAGGCGGAACTGTTCGCCAAGGTGCGGCGGGGGCAGGTGCGTGTTTTAATCGGCTCCACGGCAAAAATGGGCGCAGGCACGAATGTGCAGAACCGCATTGTCGCGTCCCACGATCTCGATTGCCCCTGGCGTCCTGCCGATTTGGAGCAGCGCGCCGGCCGTTCTCTGCGCCAGGGAAACATGAATGCGTCGGTGAAAATGTTCAAGTATGTCACCAAAGGGACATTCGACGCTTACAACTGGGGGCTGGTGGAAAACAAGCAGAAATTTATCGGCCAGATCATGACCTCCAAAAGCCCCGCCCGCTCCGCCGAGGATGTGGACGCCACCGCCCTTTCCTACGCCGAGGTCAAAGCCCTTGCCACCGGCGACGACCGCATCCGCGAAAAAATGGATTTGGATGTGCAGGTTTCCAAGCTGAAAATGCTCAAAGCCAACCACACCTCCCAGCAGTACGAAATGCAGGACAAGGCGCTGAAATACTACCCGCAGAAAATCGCGGAAACCAAGCTGTTAATCGAAGCGCTGACGGCGGATTTGCCAACGGTGCAGGCCCACCCGGTCAAGGACGATGCCTTTTCCATGACCGTCATGGGGCAGACCTACACGGAGCGCAAGGCGGCGGGCGAAGCGGTGATTAAGGCGTGTATGCTGATGGACGACCCGGAAAAAATCGTGGATTTGGGCGAGTTTCGCGGCTTCCCCATGCAGCTGAGGTGTGACGGCAGCAAATTCCGCGTCACCATGAAGCAGAACCTGACCTACTCCGCCGAACTGTCCGACGATGCAGTGGGCAACGTCACCCGCATTAACAATGCACTGGAAAGCCTGTCGGAACGGCTGGACGCGCAAAAGGCGCGGCTTACCACACTGGAAAGCGAACTGGAAAACGCCAAAGAAGAAGCCGACCGGCCATTCCCAAAAGAAGAAGAACTGCGGGAAAAATCCGCCCGCTTAAACCAGCTTAACCGGGAGCTGTCCAGGCCGGACAAAAAGGAGGGTGAGCAGGAGCAGGAGGTTGAAGAAAGCCCTGATTTGGAGGACGCCGGAGAACCCGCGCCGGTTGTGCCGATGCCCGCTGCGGCGGCTGGCCATAAACCCTCTATCCGTCAGGCACTCCGTAACTATGAACCGCCCGCGCCGGTACAGTCCGGCATGGAGCGCACCCCGCGAAAGGAGGCGGTGCTGTGAGGGCAAAGGAGGGGCGCACGGTGGGGCTGTTCACCAAAGTTTCCCCGGAAGAAAAGGCGGCGATTGACCGCAAAATGGAACTGCTGGGGACTTCCAACCTGCGGGCATACCTGCGGAAAATGGCGGTGGACGGCTACATTGTGCAGCTTGATATGGGCGCGGTGCTGGAACTGGTAAAGCTGCTGCGCTCCGTTTCCAGCAACGTCAACCAGATCGCCCGCCGCTGCAACAGCACCAACAACCTGTACGCGCAGGATGTGGAGGACTTGCGGCAGGGCTACGCTGAAATCTGGCAGGGCGTGAGCGACCTGCTGAAGAAATTTGAAGCACTGTAAACAACTGCGGCGGGAGCGATTTTTCTTTTGCTCCCGCCGCTTATTTTTATATCTGGAGGTGATTACTTGGCAGGCGTAACCAAAGAACAGATTGCAAAAGCAAAGGAATGGGACTTGCTCTCTTATTTGCAGGCTTATGAGCCGCAGGAACTGAAAAAAAGCGGCCCCCGCGAATACTGCACCAGAACCCATGACAGCTTAAAAATCTCCAACGGGAAATGGTGCTGGAACAGCCGGGGCATCGGCGGGCGCACGGCGCTTGATTATCTGATTAAGGTGCGCGGCATGGACTTTGTGGGCGCGGTGGAAACCCTGTGCGGGTACTCTGCGCCGCCGCCCGTAAAGCAGACGTTCACAAAACCCACGAAGCCGCAAAAGCCGTTTAAGCTGCCCGAAGCCAGCCGGTGCGCGTCCGCCGTGGTGGGCTATTTGCAGGATCGCGGCATTGACCCGGAACTGCTGGGCGTGTGCATGGAAGCCGGGATTTTATACGAAAGCCGCCGGTATCAGAACTGCGTCTTTGTGGGGCGCGATATGCAGGGGAACGCCCGCGCTGCCAGCCTGCGGGGGACGCGGGACGGCTTCCGTATGGATGTGGAGGGAAGCGACAAACGGTACAGCTTCTGCCTGCCCGCCAGCCGCCCGGACTGTCCCTGGCTGGCGGTGGCGGAAAGCCCCATTGACGCGCTCTCCCTCGCCACGCTGGTGAAGCTGTCCGGCGGCGACCCACGGGACAGCCACTACTTATCTCTGGGCGGAACCGGCCCCCGCGCCCTGATGCAGTTTCTCCACGACCACCCCCATGTTACACAGATCAGCTTATGCCTGGACAACGACAAGGCCGGCTTGAAAGGTATCGAACGGCTCACGCAGGAAATCCAGAACGACGCGGAACTTTCCGGGCGGGTGAAGCTGGTTTACCCCAACCCGCCGAAGCTGGGCAAAGACTACAACGAGTTTCTCTGCATCCACGTGAAAGCGGCACGGACGGCACAGCGGCAGCGGGACGGGGCGCGGTAATGCTATTTAATTTCCGGCTCTAAATTTTCAAATTCAGGCGCATCGAAAAAATCTATCAGCGTCATATCCAAACCGTCGCATATTTTCTTGATGGTTGAAATTTTCGGGTCGGTACTCTTGCCATACAAGATGTTTTTGACGGAGGATGGCGGCAGCGCCGACATCGTAGCCAGTTTGTTAATGGTAATGCTGCGCTCCGCACATAAACGGAGTATCCGGGTCTTAATCGCTGAAATCGTATCCATAGCTGTATCCTGCCCCCTTTTTTATCAAGCATACAAAATATGGCTTGCAAAAGTAGGCTACCCATGCTACTATTTAGGCTATGGATAGCCTTTTTTAGAAAGGAGGAACCTTTGGCTATTTCCAACATTTTACCACGAAAGATTATGAAAAACCGCACCCGTCAGCAGTCAATGACAGAACGCCACGACTATGACCAGAAAGAAGAAAAGACAGACGGCGGCGAACTGGTTTCCTCCTATATGTGCAGCCCGGAAACTGCCGCCGAAGAATTTGAAATCAGCAAAAAACTGTACGCCCAGCTTACCGGGCGCAGCCAGTCAGAAAAGCACGACATTATTATGTACCGCATTATCCAGTCATTCAAGCCCGATGAAATCAGCCCGGAGGAGGCGCACAAAATCGGCTGCGAGCTGGCGATGAAATTTACCGGCGGGCAGCATCAGTTTGTGGTGGCCACCCACACGGATAAGCGCCACATCCATACCCACATTGAATTTAACAGCACCAACCTAAACTGTGACGCAAAATTCCAGAACGTGAAAAACTCCGCTTTTATCCTGCGGCGCATGAACGATGAACTGTGCCGCGCCCACGGCCTTTCGGTAATTGAGAATCCGAAGAAAAAAGCCAAGTCCCAAAAGGAAATGGCGGCGGCGCAGTATGGCATCAGCCACAAGAAGCAGTTACAGCAGACCATTGACAAGGTGCTGCCGGAGTGCAATCATTATGAGGAGTTTCTGGCAAAGATGCGGGCTGAGGGATATGAGGTTGTGGACGGCAAAAATCCCGGCTTCCGTCTGCCCGGATGGGATCGCCCTGCAAGGGTGAACCGGCTGGGCGGCGATTATACCAAGACCGCCCTGCGCGCCAGAATTACCAGCCAGCGCGGGCGTTTGGCGGCAGGAAAAACAGCGCCGAAACGAACCGGCAGAAAGGTCAATCTCCTGATTGACATTCAGGCGAAACTTGCCGCCGGAAAAGGCGCAGGCTATGAACGCTGGGCGAAAATTTTCAACCTGAAAGAAGCGGCGAAAACACTGAATTTCCTGATGGAAAACGGACTAACCGATTATGACGAACTGGCGCTTCGGGCAGCGCAGGCCGAGGACGGTTTCAATGCGGCTTCACAAAAAATCAAACAGTTGGAGGCGCGGATGGCAGGCGTGGCAAAGTTAAAAACCCACATCATCCAGTATTCCAAAACGCGGGAAGTCTACGCGGCTTATAAGAAGTCCCGCCACAAGAAAGAATTTCTCGCGGAGCATGGCGCGGAGATTGCCCAGCATGAAGCCGCGAAGAAAGCCTTTGACGCTCTGGACGGCAAGGCCATTCCCAAAGTGGCGCAGCTTTCAGCGGAATATGCCACGCTGCTGGAAGGAAAACGGGAACAGTACGAACAGTACAAGGCGCTGCGGCAGGATATGATTACCTACCAGACCGCACTCCGCAACGTGGATAAGATTTTAGGATTGGAACCGCCGGAGCAGGCGCAGGAAAAAGAACAGCCCAAACCGGAACGGTGACGCAAAAGTGCCGCCCCTTTCCAACCGGGACGGCACTACTTTTTTTGAATATCTTCATCGGGGATATACTCCGCGATGTCCTCCAGGCCGCAATGTAAAACGGCACACAATTTGTTTAAGGTTTTCGTTTCCATATTTTCATTTGCCCGCAGCCGCCGGATGGTTTTGCTGTCGATGCCGCACTTCTCTCTTAGCTGGTAGGTTGACACATCCTGTGCCTGCATAACCGTCCATAATTTATCGAACACTATCATAAAAGCACCCCCGTTTGACGTTTATTAGTATGGGGGTTATAATCTTTTTTATTAAGGGGATATAACCCCCATATTCATATTGGACGGCTCAATTTGTTTCGCTGCCAAGGGACTGCTTTTTCAAATCCAAGAAAGGTTGTGGCATTATGATTTATACAGATGAAGTAAGAAAAAAGCTGGACGCGATTTTGAAAGCGTTTGGGGAATACATTGATGGACAGAGTTATTTTGATATAGTCTACTCAAAGAAAATCGGCTATGTCTGGATTTTAGCTGAATGTCCCGGCGATGCCGGCGCGGTGCTGCTGGATACGCCGGAGAAAATGCTTGACCAACTGTTTAACGAGGTTATCAATGATGTAGTCAATGCGGATGAAAACAAGACGCATATCCTTAACGCTCTCACCCTGTCCGAGTGGGAGGAATGCGAAGTCCGCCGCCGGATTGCAATACTGTTGGAGCCGCTTGCCGAGGACAAAGACTGCTATCTGCAATTCATGGACAGATACCTGAAAGCCTATCAGAAAAACAACGGATATATCGGGGAGCCGGACGAACTTTGAATTGCAAAAGTGAATTGATTTATTTTAAGTATCAGCCAATAAACTATAAAATACGAAAGGGGAACAGAAATGGAACTGAACTATTTTAGGGACAGGCTTTTTGATTTACTGAATGACAGCGAGGGGATGGGGATTGCCGACCTGAACACAGACGAGCGGAACGGATTACTTACTGTCATGACTGACGACGGGAATGTATTTGAAATCGTATGCCAGCAGGCAACGGGAAAGGGGGACGGATGGATGACCGCAAGCTGACTGTATGTTACGGGCGTGGCAATTACAAGCAGGCTCCGCCGCAGATTGTTTTACAAGGAAAATGGCTGGAACAGACCGGATTTTCCGCCGGGGACAAAATCATCGTGAAATGCCAGCAGGGACAGCTTATCATCACAAAGAACGGAACAAAGAAAGATTCAGAGGAATAAAATTTTCTGTCAATCTCGGAAACCTCCTAACGGCGCAAAATGCGCCGCCCCTCTCCTGCGCGGATGTGCAGGAGGAAGCGACCGCAGGGAGCGCAAAGCCACGCCGATAGGCGTGTTCGGTCGGACGCGCAGGCGGACGCCTGGGGCTTGGGGGAACCCCAACAAGCGAGCCGGAATATCCCAAAAGGATATTCCGGCTCATTGCTTGCCTACGATATGGAAAATGTCTAATATCAGCGGCTATCGGAAGATTTTGACATCGGTATGCGAATATGAAAAATAAAAGTCTTATCGGAACAAAAAAGACCGATTGGAGTGGAAAAACATTTCCTCATCTGCTATCATATTTCACTGGAAGCGCCGAAGGGCGCTTTCATTAAGACAATGCGTTAGCGAAAGCTAACCAGAAGGAGGATAAACTAATGTTAAATGCAAACACAGACAAAAAAATGAAGGGGAAAGACCTCATTACAATCGGTATCTTTTCTGCGATTTACTTCGTAATCAACTTTGCTTTTATGCTGATGGGTGGTATTCATCCTGTTCTCTGGATGTTGATGCCTGGATTTATCGCTGTCTTTGCCGGGATTCCATTTATGCTGATGGCGGCAAAGGTGCAGAAAGCAGGAGCAGTCTTTTTGATGGGATTGATTACGGCGTTGATCTATTTTGCCACAGGACAATTCACTCTGGTAATCTTGATTTCTATGGCCTCCACCTGTATTCTGGCAGAGGTGGCCCGCATTGTTACGAAGTATAACAGCTTTAAGGGCAACTCTGTCGCTTATGTGATTTTTTCACTCGGCATGGTCGGCTCTCCTTTGCCGATCTGGTTGTTCAAAGCAGATTTTCTGGCTCAAATTACAGAGCAGGGGATGCCCGCTGATTATGTGTCAGCGGTAGAGGCTCTTTCTTCCAATGCCATGCTGATTGTCCTGTTTGTAGCCCCGATCATTGGCGGGATTATCGGTGCTTTTATTGCAAGGGGATTGTTCAAAAAGCATTTTGTAAAGGCAGGAATTGTGTAATGGATCGTTCTGGCAGAAAACATACATTAAAATTTGACCCTCGAACAGAGCTTCTTTTGTTGGTAATGGCAAATGTGGTGGCATTTACACAGCATTCCATATGGGTAGAAATTGCATGGGTTGTTTCGCTGCTCCTGCTGATTATTGTCTGCGGCTGTAAAAAAGCCGCAGGCAAATTGGCAGTTGCTTTTGGTATTTGCCTGCTTTTGCAATATTATATTTTCCCCAACGGCCCGAAGATTTTAGCCAGCAGTTTTACAATTCTGGTTTCCTATGCAAGAAAGATTTTTCCCTGCCTGATCGTGGGAACCTTGATATTACAGAAAACGCCTGTGAGGGAATTGATGGTTGCTCTCCGTAAATGCCATATTCCGCAAGGTCTGATTATCCCTCTGTCGGTAACAATCCGCTATTTTCCTGCACTAAAAGAGGAAGTGGGATATATAAGGGATGCCATGAAGCTGCGTAATATTCATGGAATAGAGAAAATAGAATGTCTGCTTGTACCGATTATGATTTCAGCCACTACAACCGCAGAAGAATTATCTGCCGCTGCTGTCACAAGGGGAATTGAAAATCCGGCTCATAAGACGAGCATGATTGTTATGAAATTCGGAGGACAGGATTTTCTATGTCTGGCATTTGGAGTTATGTTTTGTTTTATTTCGATTATGGTTGGATAGGGGGTGCGGCTTGTGATAGAAATAAAAGATGTTTCATTTGAATATGAAAAAAAACAAGGAACACTCTCGCATATCGACTTGCAGATTAAGCAGGGCGAATGTGTTCTTCTCTGTGGCGAAAGCGGATGCGGCAAGACCACGGTTACAAAATTGATTAACGGGCTGATCCCCCACTTTGTAGAAGGCGGCACTCTGTCAGGAACGGCTACCGTAAACGAAGTAGAAGTTGCGAAAACAGAAATGTATCGACTGGCAGAGCAGGTTGGTTCCGTTTTTCAAAATCCAAAGTCACAGTTTTTTAACATTGATTCAGATAGTGAGATCACTTTTGGTTTAGAAAATGCCGGTATTGCCCCGGCAAAAATTAAAGAACGGTTCGAGGCCACGGTTTCGGCTTTGAAAATCAGATCACTTCTTGGCCGGAATATTTTTTCCATGTCGGGCGGTGAAAAACAGAGCCTTGCTTTTGCGAGCGTTTATGCCATGAATCCGTCTGTTTTTGTTCTGGATGAACCAACGGCTAATCTGGATGCAGACGCAATTGACATTCTGCGTCAGCAGATTATCCAGATAAAAAAGGAAGGACGGACAATCATTGTGGCGGAACATCGGATTTACTTTCTGATGGACTTGATTGACCGGGCTGTATTTATACAAAATGGAAAAATCGCCCGGATTTTTTCCGGAGAAGAATTTCACAAAATATCCGAGGAACAACGGATTACAATGGGGCTGCGGAGCTTGGAGCATCCGGTACTGGATCTGCCGCATACCGACCCGCCAGGAACAAAAATCGGACTTTCGGTAGAAAATATTTCCTGTGCCTTTGACAAGCAAACCGTATTCTGTGAAGTCAGCTTTGGGGCAGCTCCCGGAGAGGTTCTTGGAATCATTGGGCATAATGGGGCTGGAAAAACAACACTGACCCGCTGTCTGTGTGGTCTGCTGAAAGAAACCAGTGGAAAAATCTATCTTGACGGAAAAGCCTTGAACGCAAAGCAGCGAAATAAAGCGAGCTTTTGTGTTATGCAGGATGTAAACCACCAGCTTTTTTCGGATAGTGTTTGGAATGAATGTGAATTATCTATGCCGGAGTGTCCGGCAGAGCGTATAGAGCAAATTTTGAAGGCGTTTGACCTGTTCGATTTTAAAGACCGCCACCCTATGGCCTTATCAGGAGGACAGAAACAGCGGTTAGCTGTGGCAACCGCGATTCTCTCGGATAAATATCTCTTAGTGTTTGACGAGCCGACCAGCGGGTTGGACTACCATCGGATGCTGGAAGTCAGCAATATGATTCAGAAACTAAAGACTGAAAATAAAATTATCCTGATTGTTTCACATGATTTTGAGTTTTTGAACCGGACTTGTGATAAAATATTTGACATGGAGGGATACCATTCAGAAAGGAGGCAGGAAAGTGTCAGAAATATTTGAACAAATGAATTATGGCCTCAATGTTCAAGGCATAGTTGAAACGGATGATTGTAAAGTCATGCGGTTGAATGACAGCTCTGGTGATGGCACAATGACACTTTACCAGGTATTTCCCGGAGTGTTTCTCATGTATAATGATTTTCACATGAAGCAGTGTGTTTCAGGCTTTCAGACCGATATGGACTTATTGTGTATCGACCATTGCAGGGAAGGACGGATTGAGCAGGAGGCCGGTGCTGGCGCATATAGTTATTTAGAGGCCGGAGATTTGCGTGTGGATCAGCGTATTCATCACAACGGCAAAGTGACATTTCCGCTTTGTCATTACCACGGAATATCTATTGGCTTTCAAATGAGCATAGCTTCTAAAGAAATCCCGGCTCATATGAAGGATTTTTCCGTTGATCTTTACGAGTTGCAGAAAAAATATTGCAGTGATACAAAACCTTTTGTGATTCCCGGCGAACCGGCAATCGAGCATATTTTTTCCGAATTATATAATGTTCCTCTCAAAATCAAAAAAGATTATTTCAAGATTAAAGTGTTGGAGCTGCTTCTGTATTTAGATGCCTTAGAACTGTCAGGGCATACGGAGGAACGGCCATACTTTTATAAAGGACAGGTAGAAAAAATCAAAGCAATTCAGGCACTTCTGACAGAGGATTTAACTAAGAATTATACATTGGAGGAACTATCAGAACAGTTTGATATTGCATTGACACCGCTCAAGAACTGTTTCAAAACAGTATATGGCAGTCCTATTTTTACTTATATGAGAACATACCGCATGAACTATGCCGCTACTCTGCTAAAGTCTGATAAAAACCTGAAAATTGCAGAAATTGCCGGACTTGTAGGTTATGACAGCCCCAGCAAATTTTCTTCCGCATTTCATCAGACAATGGGAAAGACACCGTTGGAATATCGAAAATCTTTTGTCTGATTAGAACAAAAAAGACTTTATGGAGAGGAAAAGAAATTTAAAACATGATAGATTAAGGATGGTTAGCAAAGACTACCCATCCTTTTTTCTTTGCTGACAAAAAAAGTAAAAGAGGTGAAATGCTATGAAGCAACAAAAAGAGAGCTGGGTTAAAATCCTTTTTTCTTTTGCCAGTCCATGCAAAGGAAAAATGACCCTCTCGGTCTTGTGTGCCATTCTAAGCGTTGCCGGAGGATTCATTCCGTTTTGGGCTGTATATGAAATCCTGCTTGCATTTATCAACCAGACTGTAACTTTGGATGGTATTCTGTTTTGGTGTCTGGTTGGGGCGGCTGGTTATCTGATACGGTGTGTCTGCTACGGCACTTCTACGATTTTGGCGCATATTTCAGCTTACACGATTTTGCAGGGCATCCGGCTGAAAATTGCAAACCGCTTGATGAAAGCTCCCCTTGGGGAAGTAATGGGGCGGCAGATCGGCTATCTGAAAAATATCATCATGGATAAGGTTGAGGATTTGGAGCCGCCATTGGCGCACATGATACCGGAACTGACTTCAAATCTCCTGCTCCCCATTGCGATTTTTGTATGGATGCTGGCAATCGACTGGCGTATGGGTTTAGCGGTATTGATTGCCCCGGTATTGGCTATGATCCCAATGTTCTTTCTCATGCGGAATTATAACAGTCAGTACGCTGCCTATATGGAGGCAAATAACCATGTCAACAGTATCATCATTGAGTATGTGGAAGGTATTGAAGTTGTAAAGGCTTTTAACCAAAGCACAAGCTCTTATGAAAAATTTGTCGGTGCTGTCCAGTCTTTTAAGGAGTTTACTCTGGCATGGTTTAAGAGTACATGGAAAACCATGAACCTGATGATGGCGATTATGCCGACAACTCTTTTGGGAGTTTTGCCTGTTGGTCTTCTGCTGGTGCAGAACGGAAGTATTTCTCCTGCGGAGCTTGCAATGGGTATCATTCTTTCCCTTAGTATTGTGGGGCCGTTGATGAAAGCAACCACTTTTATCAATGAAGCAAAGTCTATGGAATTTGCGGTAGAGGCGGCGAATGAACTTTTGAATCTGCCGATATTGCCGGATTCGGGTAAAATAGTTTCCATTCCTCACAATGACATTGTTCTGGATCGTGTGTTCTTTTCCTATGACGGTTCCGAACAGAATGATGTCCTCCAGGGGGTCAGCCTGAAAATGCCGGAGGGTAGCTTTACAGCACTTGTCGGGCCGTCTGGCGGTGGTAAATCAACGGTGGCCCGTCTGATTGCACGGTTTTGGGATGTGACTGGCGGCAGCATTACCATAGGCGGGAAAAATATCAAAGAATTATCTATACGCCAGCTTTCAGAGATGGTCAGTTTTGTAACGCAGGATAATTTTCTGTTCAACTGTTCTCTGAAAGAAAATATCCGCCTTGGGAATCCCAATGCCACGGACGAGGAAGTATATGCAGCGGCGAGAGCAGCCTGTTGTGATGAATTTATTGCCCGTCTGGATAAGGGATATGACACGCCTGCAGGTGATGCCGGAAAGCGGCTGTCCGGCGGTGAAAAACAACGGATTGCGATTGCCAGGGCAATTCTTAAAAATGCTCCGATTGTTATTTTGGACGAGGCAACAGCATTTACCGATCCGCAGAATGAGGACAAAATACAGAAGTCTATTATGGCGCTGTCAAAAGGCAAGACACTGTTAGTGATTGCCCACAGGCTTTCTACTATCCAGAACGCAGATCAGATTGTGGTTTTGAAAAAAGGCCAGATTGTGGACCTGGGAAAACAGGAAGAATTGCTAAACCGCTGCCCGCTTTATGCGGATATGTGGAAAGCGCATATCGGGGCAAAGAATTGGTCGGTGAGCAAAAAGGAGGTGATCGGTAATGTTTAAGTCAATGAGACGGATTATCCAGTGGGCGGGAAAATATAAAGGACGCCTTTATCTGGGTTCTGTTTTTTCCTTTTTCAGCAGCTTATCCACGGCAATCCCCACAATGGCCGCAGCTTATGCCTTAGACAAAGCAATAGCAGCATATTGGGCAGGCAGTACGATAGAATCCTCCCTGATCTGGCAGATGTTGTGGATTATTATTGGCTCGATTGCATTGAACTTCCTGCTTTCCTATTTGCGGGCGGTTTTACAGGAAAGTATCGGTTACGAAGTGGCTTCCCAGCAGCGTATCCACTTGGGCGATGTATTAAAAAGGGTTCCGCTCGGCTATTTTTCACAGAACAGCGTAGGGGATATTTTGACCGGTGTTACCACGGAATTATCTACGCTTGAATTGCAGGGCATGAAGATGGTGGACATTATCATCAATGGATATGCGAAGTTTATCGCTATTGTCCTCTGCTTCATTTTCTTTAGCCCGGCAGCGGTAGTGATTTCTATTGTTGGTGTTATCCTCTCTGCGCTGGCCTTATACGGAATCAGCAGGCATAGTGAAAAAAATGCCATTATAACGCACCGTGCGATGGAGGATATGTCCGGCGCAGCGATTGAATACATCCGGGGATTGTCTATTGTCAAATCTTTCGGGCAGGAAGGGGCTTCTATTGAGAGTTTCCGAAGCGCAAACAAGGACTTGAAAGACATTCATATCAAAGTGGAAAAAGGTTATACACCATTTAACTGTCTGCACTTGTTCGCCTTGAAACTGGCATCAATGGGGATTGTGTTTATCTGTGCATGGCAGGCACTTGAAGGACAAATGAGCCTTGCTTATTTTCTGATGTTCGTGCTGTTCTCTTTTGTGATATTTGGAAGTGTGGAAAACATTAACGATGCGGCTCATATGCTGGGGCTTATTGATTCTGCCATGAATAAGCTGCAATCTCTGGAAAGTGCGGAATATATCGACCAGGACGGAAAGGATATTACACCTGCCTCCTATGATATTGCTTTTCAGGATGTGTCCTTTGGCTATGATAAAAGGACTGTGCTGCATGATGTGAGTTTTAAGATTCCGCAGAATACTACTACGGCGATTGTCGGCCCCTCTGGAAGTGGAAAATCTACTTTGTGCAGTCTGATTGCCCGCTTTTATGATGTCAATACCGGAAGTATTACTTTGGGAGGAACCGATATTCGCAAATTCACTTGCGATAGTCTACTGAAAAATATCAGCATGGTGTTCCAAAATGTATATCTGTTCCGGGACACGATTAAAAATAACATCAAATTCGGCAGCCCCGGAGCAACAGACGAACAGATTATTGCTGCGGCAAAAGAGGCTCGTTGCCACGATTTTATTATGGCTCTGCCGGATGGATATAACACTATGATCGGTGAAGGCGGTTCTTCCCTTTCTGGTGGTGAAAAGCAAAGAATTTCGATTGCCAGGGCGATGCTGAAGGACGCTCCTATTGTTATTCTTGATGAAGCCACGGCAAGTATCGACCCGGAAAATGAGCATTTGATTCAAGAAGCCCTTTCAGTCTTAACACATGGCAAAACAATTATAACCATAGCTCACAGACTGGCAACGATTGAAAATGCGGATCAGATTCTTGTCATTGATGAAGGGACGGTGATACAAAAAGGTACGCATAAAGAACTTTTGGAACAGGAAGGAACCTATAAGGAGTTTATTAAAATCCGTGAACAGGCAGAAGGCTGGCGGATTCAGTGAAAGGAGAATAAAAATGGCAAACAAAAATGATACTCGTACAATGCTTTTGAGCGACAGCCCGTGGAAGTTGCTTTTGAAGTTAAGTGTTCCCGCAATTATTGGAATGGTTGTCGTGGGGCTTTACAACCTGATGGATGCTGTATTTGTAGGGCAGATGGTCGGCAGTAACGCTATGACAGCGGTTTCCGTTTCCTATCCCTTTACTCTGGTGAATACCGGTATTGCTACCCTGATCGGTGCTGGCTCTGCTTCTATCCTGTCAAGGGCTATCGGGAAGAAAGATCAGGCCACTGTTGATAAGATTATGGGAAATCTGATTGCATGGAATCTGATTTTTTCTATTGCAATTACAGTGATTGGCATGGTCTTTACAAAACAGATTTTGAGGCTTTCCGGAGCAGAGGGGGAAATACTGGATATTGCCACACGCTATCTGCGGATTATCTTTGTGGGCAGCACTTTCGTAAACTTTGCGCAATCTGCGAACATGATTATGCGTGGTGAGGGCAAGCTGAAACGGGCCATGTTGATCAGCGGCGGTGCGGCTGTACTGAATATTATTTTAGACCCGATTTTGATTACAATTATGAACCCTGCCGGGAAAGGCGCGGAGGGAGCCGCTTATGCCACTATCCTTTCCCAATTCGTCCAAGCAGCCCTGACACTATGGTATTTCTTGAAAAAGAGCCAGAATGTAAAGATTCATGCAATCCGGCCAGAAAAGGAATTATTCTCTGAAATCTTTGGCGTTGGTTTCTCGGCTATGTTGATGCAGGTTATGCTTTTGGTACAGCAGACTGTTCTTTACAATGTGGCCGCGCAAAATGGCGGCGGTGAGTGGCAGACGATCCTTGGTGCTACACTCCGGGTACAGTCTTTCGCATTTATCCCTCTTTGGGGATTGAGCCAGGGCTATCAGCCAGCAGTAGGAACAAATTTCGGTGCGAAACAATATGACCGGGTGAAATACATAACAAAAATATTTTCCATTGCGGCAACTTTACTGGCAGCGATTTTCTATCTTCCGGTTATACTGGCTCCAAAAGCCATGCTGTCGCTGTTTATTACAGAGCCGGAAATTGTGGCGCAGGGAGCAAATGATTTCAGGGTGTTCTTTATCTCTTATATTGTATTAGGATTTTGGGTTGTAATTCTTACCCTTATGCAGTCATTGGGAAGGGCTTCTAAGGCAAGTGTGCTGGTTCTTTTGCGCCAGATCGTGATTTATATTCCTGCGGCATTTATCATGCCTCATGTTGCCGGACTTGGCGTACATGGTGTATTCTGCGCCCCGCTTATTACGGATGCGGTTGTGCTGATTGTGGTTATCTGGATGATGTGTAGTGAGTTTAAGAGAATGGATCAGCTAAAAGCTGAGAATAGGTAGGAGGTTGAATGATGAAACTTCATGCGTCGGGCGAGGATTATTTGGAGGCTATCTTGATACTGCAAAAGCAAAAGGGAGAAAGTGCGGTGCGTTCCATTGACCTTGCCCGGCACATGGGATTCAGCAAGCCGAGTATCAGCCATGCGGTGGGCCTCCTACAAAACGGCGGTTTTCTGACAGTGGATATAGATGGCTTTCTCCATTTAACAGAAATAGGCAGAGAAATGGCAGAGAAAATCTATGAACGGCATCTATTCTTCACAAAACAGCTTATTGCTGCTGGTGTCGATCAGGAAACGGCAGAACAAGATGCCTGCCGGATGGAACACGCTATCAGTGATGCGTCATTTGAAAAATTAAAAAAGCGGATAGATGATAACATTTGAATACATATTCTAATCCACTGCTTTCGATATGCCGGATGTCAGAATACAAGCTAATACAAATGGCATCCGGCATTTTATATTTGCTTTGTCCTTTTCATAGTAGACCGCAAGCTGTTCTAAGATCAGTTTACTGTGAACAAGACTGCTCATCTGTATGGTGTTGGTTGAGCATCTGCTCCACCATACAATCCACGGTTTTCAGCAGAAATACCCTTTCATCTTCTGTGCAGACCGCGAATTTGCACAGTAGCTGCTTTGTCTGCTGTTCCAGTTGCGGCATATCCGGGTAGAACAAAACATCGGCTGATAATCCGAGCCGGTAGATTACATCAGCAAGGACTTCAATAGATGCATTGACCCGTCCCTTTTCTATGTTTTGAATATGTCGAAGTCCTCTGCCGGTTTGCTGGGCAAGCTGCTGTTGTGTCAGGTGTTCTTCATTCCGCCTACCACTGACGATTGCCCCTATGTGCTGTAAGATATTTTTACGCATTTTTAATCACCTCTACTATATTCTATCGTGCGTGTCTGTTTCTATAAATTCCCTAATAGAACGTACGAATATGTTCTTATAATGCGTTTTACAAAAAATCGTTCTGACTGTGTAGCCAATAAAAAAAACGGCTTTTCACATCAGGGCTTACTTCTCATGCCATCTGTGTCTGTCCGTAGAAAGGGACAGGTCATGGATGGTTTTGTTTTTAGATATGCGGTGGGAATATCGTCAAAAAAAGCTCGGTTCATTCCTCGCTGCTCCAGCATCTTCTAACCGCATTATTCGACGTATTTAGATGCGTTAATCAAACATCAAATATCACTGTGCAGAAAAACGCCAGACAGTCATTGCGGCTGTCCGGCGTTTTTTGTATATGGCGTTATCCCATTTATCGGGTACGCGCCCCGCCGCTTTTCCGAAAATCTGAAACCCATTTTCAAATTTTCGGAGGTAGCAAAATGTGTAATCAAGCTGAAAAATTTTTTTGAACTTTTTTCTTAAAGGGCAAGGTTCGCTTGCCCTTTACCAGATACCATTGGTTTCAGAGAGCAAGGGAAAGGGGGTGGACGCATGAATTATGCAGAACGGCGGGAAGCGATTCTGGAAGTGCTGTGCATAAGGCGGCACGATACATACCGCAACCTGGCATTTGAATTTCAGGTTTCGAGAGAAACCATCCGGCAGGATATAGCTGTCCTCATGTGTTCCTACCCCATCGAAACGGTACGCGGCCGGCATGGCGGCGGCATCAAGATTGCGGACGGGTTTTACCTTTACCGCAAAAAACTGACAGCACGGCAGGCTGCGCTGCTTGTGAAATTAAGCGCCCAGCTTACCGGGGACGACCTCGCCACGATTGACAGCATTCTCCGTCAGTTTGCTCCCTGAGCATGATCGATTGAACCTTGAAAAACAGCAGGACAGGCTCCTGTTCATAGTCAGTATGTAAGTGACTGCATCCTGCATCAGCCATTCCACGCCACGACTGCCTGCGGCCAGGGACAGCGAAAGGGGGTGAAAACCTCTGCCCCTGCCCGTCAAACCGATCACATCAAAGGCACGAGCGATACCGGCATGGCTGTCCGGCGCATGGCAGCGCCGCAGACGCGGGATGCACCGCAAACACCCGTATCGCAGGGTAAAAGGGAGGTACTGTGGGACTGGTATGGGCAGCTTCGTCAACTGCCGCCGCCGTCTGTCGGTATCGCGCCGGAGTGCCACACCGGGCTTGCATACTCCCGTGCCGGGGATGAGCAGTAAGGCGGTCATGCCGCCTGATAATACGGCACAGATTTTTAAGAAAGGCATCAAAGAGGAACCCGCGCCGGTCACATTCCCTCACAGAATGGGGGCGCAAAACAGACCGCGCGGGCTTCTCCTTTCTTGCGGGATGCAAGACTTTACGCCACCAGGCAAACCGGCGGCGCAACGTGTTTCATCCGGCAGGAGAAAAACAAATAAAGCGGCTGTGGCCGAAAGAGGTGATAAAAATGCAGGTAAACATTGACCGTATCCAGGTCAATTCAGGACGGCGGGAAGCCCTCCCGGATGCCGTGCGGGAACTGGCGGACAGCATTTCGGCGGTGGGGCTGTTAAACCCCATCACGGTTGACCAGGACTATATCCTGATTGCCGGACTGCACCGGCTGGAAGCGGCAAAGCTGCTTGGCTGGGCAGAAATCGAGTGCAATGTCAGCAGTTTGGAGGGCTTGCAGGCGGAACTTGCCGAGATAGACGAGAACTTTGTGCGGGCCGATCTGGAAACCCTGGAGTTTGGAAAGCTGCTTCTGCGGCGCAAGGAAATCTATGAAATGCTGCATCCGCAGGTGAAAAACGGCGGCGACCGAAAGAGTGAAAAAATCAGAACGCGCCGGGCGCGTTCTGATTCTGACAAATCTTTTGTACGCGACACAGCAGACAAGCTGGGCATTTCAACCCGTTCCGTGGAGGAAAAAATCCAGATTGCAAGGGATATGACCCCAAGGGCGCAGGAAATCATTCAGGATGCCGACCGCAAAATCAAGAAAAAGGACTTGGTAAAGCTGTCCCGCATGGAGCCGGAACAGCAGGAACAAGCCGCCGCGCAGCTGGCGGCTGGGGAAATCAGGTCAGCAGACGAATTTCCCCCGGCAGAACCGCCAAAACCATCCAGACCGCCGGAACCGGCACATGAGCCGGAACGGGCCGCAGAGCCGGTTACAGAACCGCCGGCATCGCCCACGGTTCCCTATTCACTGGGCGACAAACACTATGACACCCTGGAGGAATCCATAGCCGACCTGAAAAATCCCGACAAGGATTGCAGCTACACGCCGGATACGCTCCTGGCAGACATTGACGGCTTTGTGCAGACCTTTCATAAAGGCTTCGCGTGGTATCACGACCCCTTTTGTACTATCGTGTTCCCCCACATCTCCAAAGTGCAGTTTGAGTTTGTCCGGCAGCGTTTTGAAAGCATTTCTTCCGCAATGGCGGACTTATTAAATCAAATGGAAAGGACAATAAATGTATGAGCAGTTATCGAAAAAAACGCCGTCCGCCCGGTACGGAGCGCACGGAACAGCAGAACCTTTTAACAGAAACACAGTATGCGAACCCCGGCGTACAGCGCGACTTATCCAGCAACCAGCTTACTTCCGGCCTGCCCTACCAGCGGCCCGTGGAGCCGGAGGACGTTGACCGCCTGATCGCCAAGTGGGACGACCGCCTGCTGACCCCTCTGGTAGTCAGCTTCCGGGACGGCAAATTTAACGTAGTGGACGGGCAGCACCGGATCGCCGCCATGCGGAAGATGGCAGACGGCGGCAATGTAACCGTCCCCTGCCTGATTTACACCGGTTTGAGTTACGAGCAGGAAGCCGAACTGTATTTCAAGCTGGATCAGTCCAAAGGCCGGCTACGGCTCTCCCACGCCACAAAAGCCCTGCTGGAGTCCGGCACGGATGCCGAGGTGCTGGAAATCAAGCGGCTTGTGGAGGCGGCGGGTTTTGTGTGGGTGCTGGATAAGAAAAGCGGTGACGCTTATGAAATCCTCTCTACCCGCGCAATCATCAACGCCTACCGTCTGCTGGGCGGAGCGGCTTTTTCCCGCCTGCTGGTATTACTGGACAGTACATGGCACGGCGCGTCCATCTCCCTCCGTGCGTCTATGCTCTCCGGCATGGCGCTGTTTCTGAAAACCTATGAAACCGAACTGGACGACCGCTCTTTCATCAAGCGGCTGTCTGCGGTTGACCCGGAGGAAATCATCCGGCGCGGCAAGATGGACTTTTCCACCAACAAAGCCGCCCTCCGCTTTGCCCGCGTCATTCTGGAAAAGTATAACAGCCAGCAGCGCGGCGGGCGCAAGCTGCCCTACCGCTTCAAGGGCTGATGGGAAAACGTACATAGGAGCCGCAGACTATCCCGTCTGCGGCCCTTTTCATTGCAAGGGAGGTTTGTATGGACACAGTAACGAAAGAGCCAAAATCCCCCGCTGTGGAGCCGTCCGAGCAGGGCTACCAGCTTACCATCGGGCGCGACACCATCCGGGTGGTCAGTGTTTTCAGCGGCACAAGGACGGCAAGCGAAGCCATCCACGAAGCCGCCGTAAAGAAAATCCTTTACGACACAAGCAGTTAAAATATGTGTGCAATATCGTCAGAAGCAGCAGGCTGTCAGCTTGACTTTAACGCTTTAATGTGATATAGTATAGATGACAGACAAGCATAAACCCTGTTGTTTCTCGGACTGATAAGGAGGCAGTTTTATGAGAGAACAACAGAATTACAGAGCCGCTATCTATTGCCGGCTTTCTTCCGAAGATGGGGCCGACCACGAATCTATGAGCATTGGGAACCAGCGGGCATTGCTGGCCGAGTATGTGCAGAAACAGGGCTGGGAGGTTGTCGATACCTATATCGACGACGGATTCTCAGGTACGAATTTTGATCGTCCCGGCTTTCAGCGGATGATTGCCGACATTGAAAAAGGGCGCATCAACCTGGTCATTACCAAAGACCTCTCCCGCCTTGGCCGTAACTACATCATGTGCGGGCAGTACACAGAGATTTATTTCCCGGAGCGCCATGTACGCTACATTGCCCTGAACGATGGCGTTGACACGCTGAACCAGACCAGCAGCATGGATATTACGCCGTTCAAGCACATCCTAAACGATATGTACGCCAAGGATATTTCCACAAAAATCAAGTCCACGCTCCATACCAAAGCAAGACGCGGTGAATACCTTGGCGCACTCGACCCCTACGGCTACCTGCGGCATCCTGACGATAAGCACAAGCTGATTATCAACGAGGAAACCGCGCCGGTTGTCCGGCGGATGTTTGAAATGTGCGCGGCAGGGATTGGGGCAAGGAGCATTGCAACAACCCTGAACAACGAGGGTATCTTATCCCCCAAGGAATATACACGTTTCCGTAAGCACAATCCTGAACGGGATGGCGAGTTTGAACGCCGCCACTTCTGGACACGGACTTATGTACATTTCATGCTTCAAAACGAAATCTATGTGGGGAGCATGGTGCAGGGGCGGCAGTACACGCCATCCTACCGAAGTAAAAAAAGGGAACCTATCCCTAAAGAAGATTGGGTAGTTGTTCCTGATATGCACGAACCGATCATATCCCGCGAATTATTTGATGAAGCACAAAAAAGACTGATTGCGCGGAAAAAGACCATTAAAGCCAAAGACGAGCCGGCGCTGTTTGCAGGACTGTTTTACTGCGAAGCCTGCGGAACATCCATGAAGTTGGGTGTCAGCCAGCAGAAGTATTTTTACTATATGTGCGGGCGCAGTCAGGCGATAGGGACAGTAGCTTGTTCCAGCCACTATATTAACCGTGACACGCTTTATCAGGTGGTTCAGGAGGATATTCAGCGCAATGCCAGACTGTTCAGCGAGGACACCGAGAAAGCAGCACAGAAACTGATGGAACTGAAATGCGCCGATCAGCAGAAACAGACCGCGACAATGAAGCGCGACCTGGCATCAGCAAAGAAGCGGCTGGCTGACTTGGATATGAAGCTGAAACGCACCTACGAGGACAATATGAGCGGCAAGCTGCCCGACCACATCTTTACCATGTTTATCGCAGATTACGATACGGAACGGGCAACGCTGAAAGCGAACATTGCAGAGATGGAAAAGGCACTGGAAAAGGTTCGGGATACCAAGGCCGATATTGACCGCTTCGCTGACCTTATCCGAAAATACACCAGCTTTGAAAAACTCGACCGCTTCATGCTTCATGAACTGATTGACCGGATTACGATTTACGAAACGCCAGGTATGGGGCGCTGCCGCAAGGGTAAGGAAAAGCGCATTACCATCTACTACAAATTTGTCGGGGCTATCCAATAATAGAAAAACGGCATCCCTTATGGATGCCGAAAAAAATCACTTGGCTTTACGTCTATTTGTCATATCATCATCATGGGATAACCTCGGATAAAGGGCGGTGATAAGTTGCTGGGTGGTCTGTCTTAACATAGATTCCTCCGTTTCCGACAGCCAGCCCCACTATTCCGTAGGCTTAGTATACCATAGGGCGGGGCGGGCTGTACAGTCCCTTTTGCTACTTTATGTCGAAAAATATCACGGTTTTTTATTAAGGCTTATCACAAATTGCTTATGGTAGAAAATTTCAAATATCTGTGCTATACTATCTTTGTTTTCAAACAATAACTTTAGCGATATGAGAGGTGGCAAATGGATAATTGGTTCTCTGTAAGCAAAATTGATGATAATACATTTGCAATCAATGAGGATAAGCATTGGGAAGAAACCCACTGTTATCTGTTATGCGGAGCAAAAAGCGCATTACTGATTGATACTGGATTAGGAGTTGCAAATATCAAAAAAGTGGTGGATAGCTTAACCTTGCTTCCTGTCTTGGTTGCAACAACGCATATACACTGGGATCACATTGGCGGTCACAAATATTTTGAAAATATTGCAGTCCATGAAGCGGAAAAGGACTGGTTATCAATCAAATTTCCCATTCCGTTACAAGCAGTAAAACATAATCTTGTATGTAAGCCCTGTGATTTTCCTTTGGATTTTTCCATTGACAGTTATCAACTGCCTAAAATTTCTCCGCAACAAATTTTACATGACGGTGATTGTCTGGACTTGGGAGAACGGAAAATAACAGTTATCCATACTCCCGGTCATTCACCCGGTCATTGCTGCTTCTATGAACCGGAACGGAAATACTTGTATTCCGGCGACTTGATATATAGCGGCTGTCTTGACGCTTTTTATCCCACAACAGACCCGAAACTTTTTTGGCAGTCTGTTAAAAAGATTCAGCATTTAGACGTAGAACGTGTTTTGCCCGCACATCACCAGCTAAATATACCTGTAAATATAATAAACAGGATTGAAAAAGCCTTTAGTCAATTAGCAAAGGAAGGCAGATTAGAGCAAGGCAACGGTATATTTGATTTTGCCGATTTTCAAATCCACATTTAATTCCAGCGGTCACGCTCCCCGGCATGACCGCATTTCTATGTCATGGCTTAGGCGGTAAAAGGCGGCCTGTGTCCGGCTGCGCTTTCCGCTTCCAGCACTTTCATCATTTTGTCGGCGGCGGTGGCGGTGGTGTCCTGTTTGAAGTAGCCGGAAACCACAAGGACGGTATTCCCCCGGCGTACCTCGGTCACGCAATCCGGGCTGCGGGCGGTAGTGGCGGCGTTTCTGTTGGGGGTGTCGGTCATAGGCTCTCCTTTCTGTTCAGCAGCATTTTAAGGCGTTCCATTTTCGCCTGTGCCTTGGCTTTTCTGAAATTCTCCCCGGTAATGCGGACGGGGGTACACATTTCCGTAAGACGGTCATATATCCGGGCGTGGGCGGTGTCCTCCGGGTTCTGCAATTCTTCCAGCGTCAAATTCGTTGTGACAATCAGCGGCTTTTGGCTGCGGTATCGGCTGTCAATCACGTTATAGACTTGCTCTAAACTGTATTCCGTGCCACGCTCCATGCCGAAATCGTCAAGGATAAGCAGGTGGAAGCTGCAAAGGCGGGCTATGTATTCGTTCCTGTCCTTGAAATTGGCGGCAAGGTCATTGAGGATAAGGGCAAAATTTGTCATGCAGACAGGCACTTCCAGTTTCATAAGGGCATTGGCGATACACCCGGCAAAAAAGCTC
>KE159636.1:370041-522312 GCA_000403315.2 Lachnospiraceae bacterium A2 | reverse complement strand
GCTTCTGTTACGCAATTAAAGCGGCTTTTGTGGGGGTAAAGGATAAATGTACCGCCTACCCGTTGAGGGCGGTCAAAAAAGCCTTGATTTACGGGCTTCTTTCATAGCCTAAATGCGTAGAAAGGTGGTATCTTTTCCGCTGTCGCTCGGCTTCTTTCCGGCGGCGCACTTTTGCGGCACAATCCGGGCAGTATTTCCCCCGGTTTGACTTGGGGAGAAAATACCCGCCGCACTCGGTACAGCGTTTCCTGTCTGCCCGGTGCAAAAGGGCGGCTTCCAGTTTCCCGTCCAGCGGCAGCACGGCGGCAATGAACCAGCGGCAGAGAAGCGAATAGCTGATACTCTGCACACACACGCAAGGCTCGCCGTTATCCAGCAAGATACAGTTGCCGTTATCGTAGTTACAGCACTCATGCACAAGCCGACACGCCGCCCGGTACTGGCGGTAGTCCATGTAGGGGCGTTTACCGTTCATTCTCCCGCCCCTTTCCCCGTTCCGGCTCCCGCCGTAGGATTTGCTCAATATTGCCCTTGACGGTCTGCAATTCCTTTGTTTTCTCCCTCTTTTCCCGGTACTCGTTGTAAAGGGCGTTTTTCTCTTTGGTAAGCTGCTCAATCTCGGTCTGTAAGGTTTTGGACGCTGGCAGTTTTTGGATTCCCTGTGCCTTAAAATACCGGGTGGCAGCTTCGGCTATCATAAAATCGCTTTCGTGCTGCTCCCGGTAGTTTTTGCGGGCTTTCTCTGTTTTCTGTGCTTTCAGCCCGTCACGGGCGGGCTTGGTCTTGATGTACGCCAATAGCTGTTTCTGCAAGTCCTTTTTCTCATGCAGGGTGCTTTCCACGGCTTTCAGTTTGGCATGGACGCTCGATAGTTCCGCGCTGGCGGCGGCAATGGCGGCTTCCAGTTCTTCCGGGGAAGAAAAGCCGGATTCCTCGTAAACGCTCATGGTAGCCGCCATTTGCTTTAGATTGTGAACAGCCGCCCAGCGGTCATATCCTATACCCTTGCCCTCGGCTCGTTTCGCTTCCCGGTCTACCATGCGTTGTACTCCGTCATTTTTCGGGGCGTTTATAGCGGCTTTGTTACGCTGTAAGCGGTCTTTTATGCTCCGGGGGTATTCCTGCTTGGGTAGGGGCGTTTCGGCGGCTCTGGCGGCGTTCTGTGCGTTTATGGTGAGTGCTTCCAGTACGGCGGCACGGTCAAAATCATCACCTAATCTCCGGGCGGTGATGGGCTTCGTCCTGTCCGGCGTGAGATACGATAACCTCCCCCGGCTCTCCTTGACGGTCACGCCCTGTTGTAGCAGCTTCCCGGAAAAATCCTCAAAGGAAACGGCAGAGGACAGGGCGGCTCGGATTGTGCGCCGCAGCTTCTCCTTGTCGGTTTCAAACTTGGTCTGTTTGGGCGGCTCTCCCGTGGCGGCTTGGGAAGCGTTCTCCTTATCCAGTGCGGCTTGTCCTTTCCGCTTCGCCCAATACTCACGCTCGGTAACTCGGTTCTTGCTCCCGTTCAGCAAGTCAATCTGATAGAGGTTTTCCCGGTGGCACATTTCCATGACTTCCGCTTTGAAATATTCCATAGCTGCGTCCGTACAGCGGTGCTTGCAGCCCTCCCTTGTGTCCGCTGGTCTTTCCATGTAGGGAAGCAGCGGCACTTCCGCAATCCGTAGGGAATTGATTACGATATGCACATGAATGTTGCCGCTGTGGTTATGCCCGTCTGGGTGGGTACATACCAACGCTTGGTGTCCGGGGAAATGCTCTTTACAGAACTGCTCGCCCAACGCTTGCGCCCGGTCTACGGTCAAGCCGTTGTCTGGTGCGTCACGGGGGTCAAAACTGATAATGTAATGGTGGCTCTTTACGTCCTCCCGTTTCTGGTTCTTGCCGTATTTGAGATTAGAGCGCATACAGGCGATTGCAAAATCTTCATCACCGCAATTCAGAGAGGAAATGCGGTAATCGTCACGGATAACAAGCCGCCCATTTTTATCAAGAGTGGGCTTCATAGTAAACTCGTCATGCTCAAAAGTTAGGTACTGTTCAGCCGCCCCATAGTCGGCATTTTTAGAGCTGATATGTTTGAACGTTGCCAACGGCTTCACCTACTTTCTGCAAGACTTCAAACTTCAAGGCGGCAAGCTCCGCTATGGCGGCTTGTACCTCTTTTGAGAGTGCGTTATAAGGTGCGCCGTACTCGTTCAGACAGCGGGCAATCTGATTCAAGTTGCCGCCGATTTTCCCGTACTCGGCGGTTAGCTTCCCAACGGCAGAGAGCAATTCATCATTGACCGGGGAAACGGTGATAACCGGGCGTATGCTTGACTTAATGAGGGCTTGCCGGATAAATTCGGCTTGGCTCATTTTACAGAGGGTGACACGCTCGGAAAACTCGGCGTATTCTTCCTCGGTCAAGCGTGTCTTGATTACCCGGTGGCGGTGGGGCGTGTTGTATTTTCTCATGGGCTTTAACTCCTTTCTTTTTATGTTTTGCCCTCTCACCAATAGGAGAAAAACAGGGGGCAAAGCGGAAGTGTTTTTTGAAAAATCCGAAAAAAATTTTTGAGGGATTTTTCAAGCGGCGCAAGCCGCAAAAGGCGGGCTTGGGGTGGCAACCCCAACAAGATTCCCATAGGACAAAATGAGCCGATAGGCGAAATTTGGTACTGTGGTAGAATCTTGCTCTAAGAAAGTGGCGGCTTCCTCTGTGTGGGCTTCCGTCAATACCTTTAGTGCCGCAAGCGGGGATTTTGCCAAAGCTGCGGTGATATTTCTCTCGCTAATACCTACAAACCAGCAAAAAGGAAAATGGACGTTGATTTGTAGAAATTTCCCCTCTATTCCTTACAACACCACACAAGCCGGAATAGGCGGAGATTTACGGAAATTTCTCTTTGCCTACCCTCCACGGACAGCCTGCGGATTTGCCAAACGGGAGAGGAAATTTCTTTCTATCCCCTTTGCACGGTATAATACTGGCGATTTTTCAAAATGCCAAAAATGGGCGCAAAAAAACAGGAAACCTTTTCTTGATTTCCTGTCTTGGTGTGCCGCTTGTTATGGGCTACGGATATTAAGTTTTCATGTGTCTACAATTCTATAAATAAGAATTTATGTTACAGTAAAACAGTCAATTATGATTCATTTTCAGTTTTGATATTATGACATTATCCGTATTCCTGTGACTAAAAAAATGAACCTCTCCTGTTGTCAAATTATAGACAGCAGACCATTGCAGGTTATCAATATCCCCATCCCGCACACCAACCTCGGCAAGAAGTGAAACGGCATCATCCTCATTTAGTACACCATTGTTGTCCAGTATCTCTTTTTCCACTGTGTTATATCTTTTAAATTCCGTTCCGCCACCGCCAATATTTACTCCGTTATAGGCAATAAAGTTTGACGCAATCTGATAGTTTGAATCTGTTTCCACAATTTGAAGTTCATTATCATAATACTCAACAAGCACCGACTTCCCACTTGCATCTGCAATCAGATAATGCGCTGCTATATCGTACGAAAAATAGATATTATATTTTTGGAGCAGTTCAACCGCTTCGTCCACCGTTGCCGCCTTATCTAACACCAGACGTGTTGCCGTTGAAATATTCAGTGTTATCTTATGACTGTCATAAGGTGCTTCTGCGTTGGGAACCGAAAGGGATGCTATGGCAACGCCTTTTTCATTTATACCATCACAAGGCAGGTATGGTGCTGCCAATGTAAGAAACTTGTTAAAAACAGAGCCTTCCGGCAAATTCCCCTCCGAATATCCAATAAAAGATAAATTCACTGTGGAAACAGATGCATACCCGTTCTTCGGTTCAGTAAATACCTGTAAAGTTGGTGAATAGCTATAATCAAAATTTCGTCCATACAAAATTTCGTCTTGTTCATTTTTTACAACAAAACAAGTACAGCCGCCACCTGTTACGCCAAGGTCAATAGGAATACCTTTTAGTAATTTTCTTACCACAAATTTTTCAATGTCTGCATCGCTCTGTGCGCCAACTTCCAGAAACTCATCAAAACCATAGTCACCATAATAGGTCATTTGATATGCGCCATAATCATCAATTTTAGTTATGGAAGAAATTGTCCGCAATTCATTCCAAAACAGGGCAATCGCTCCTACAACAATTACAAGCAAAACTACAACTATGCCGATTAAAAACCGACTTATTATTTTTTTGCTTTTTCCATGTGTTTTTCTACCTGTATTATCCATAAAGCCTCCTTATATTCCGATTTATAGCAAATAGCCCATAGCAATAAAAAGATAACTATGTAGCCATCTTCTGTTTAATTTTAAGTAAATTTCACCACTAAGAACAGAAAATATCATCGCAGAAATTCCATTCCATACTTCAATCCCTACCCCTCTTGATACAAAATGAAATATTCCCCATGTCATAGCCAATATGATTCCATTCCCCGGAAGCAAACTTATATCCGATTCCTAAAACTGTTTTTATGTAGGTGGGATTTTGACTGTCCGGCTCTATCTTTTTCCGCAAGTTGCATATCACGTTAGCAACATTTGACTGGCAGCTTTCGCTTCCCATGCTCCATACAGCTTCAAAGATTTGCGCTTTTGTGAACACCCTCCCCGGACTAGCGGCAAGGTAGCAGAGTGCGCCGTATTCCAAACGGGTAAGGCTTATGTCTGCACCGTCTTTCAGTACCCGGCGTTGGTGTAATCTGATTTCCAGTCCGGGAAAAATCAGTGCGGGGGAATATGGCGGCTGTATGGCTTCCAGCTGTATCATATCGGCAAGGGCGGCTATGGCTCTCTCAACCGCTTTTTCTTCCGTATCTTTGAATGTGAGTATAATTATTTTACCGACAAACCTCACCTCCCGTTATATGCCTGTTCATCAAAACGGAACTTGAACAGGGCAGCGATAAGCCGGGATTTTATACTGTCCTCTGTGTCCGTGTTGACGTGTCCGTTTTCAAGGGCTGCATGACGGATTCTCTGACTGTAATAGCGCAGAACCTCGTTCACCGCTTCCGGCTCTCCGCTGGTCGCCCGCACAATCGTTTCATAAGGGATAAGATTCGGATTCCCCATGTGAAAGCACCTCCATTTCTTTCCGCAGAAGTTTCAGCGTTCTGTGGATTTGATACCCAGTTGTACTCCGGCAGCGTCTGTACATTTTCCCGATTTCCCACTGTCTGTAATTCCCGAAAAAGTAAAGGAAAATGATTTCCTGATTCTTTTCCGGCAAAGCACGTAGGGCGGCGGCAAGTTTCCCGTTGGTGAGAATGACTGTCTGACCGCATATCGTAATGGGGTATTCTTCATAGGTTCTGTAAAATATTCATCTGTTGTGCCTAAAGGGTAGAACTTTTCTTCTGTGAGGTATTCAAAGGATATTTCTCTTTTGTGCCGCCTTTGCTGGTCACGCCATGCGGTGATAGCTGCATTACGGATAACGACTTTGCAAAAGCCGTGAAACGTGTACATGATATGCTCTTTGTATATCTCTGTACAAGCCATAGAAAGTTCCCCCTTTCTCCCACATAGAGCTGTGCATAGTTAAGAGTTACATTTTATAATTTAGAGGGGCGACAGCACTTTAAGCTGTCGCTCCTTGATTACTCAACAGCAAAATCAGATGAGACTGTCAACGGCGGCGCAGTATGCGCCGTTTATCTTGCCGTTGACTGACTCGGCTGGTTTTGCTATTTCGTTTCGTTATTACAAAATGTTCCTGCTTGATTATAAATCATTTATACATCATAGACTTTCAAAAAAACGCTATTTTTAGAGGATAGACTTGCGGGCATACCCATCATTCTTTTTGTAACTGCCGCAAAATGTGATGGTGAGTCAAAATTTGCAAGCATTGCTGCTTCTGTAATAGTTTTTCCACTTAAAAGAGCAAAAAAGGCTTTTTGCATTTGGTGAAATTGTATGTAGCTTTTTAATGGTATACCGACTTGCTCACGAAATAAATGTGATAATCTGCTTCGTGATAGCGATACCATATCCGCCAAAAATGAAATAGTGTGAACAGTACAGGTACATTTTTCAGTATAGTTTAGCACTTCCCTAATTCTATTATCATATACTTTTATTTTTCCGTCTAAATTTATATATTCATATAATGTATCAATTAAATATTGATAATAATTGAGTTCATTATCCTTTTGGCAATATGCAAGCTCAAAAACAATATTTTGTATTTTTTCAATCCCGAAATCATCTAAAATACGGAAATCGTTTCCATTCATTTTCATCTCTAATTGCTTAGCTATGTTAGAAGCAGGTTCAATTATAATTGATAAATGTAATTTATTTCCTGTCGAAAAGACATGATTAACATTATGATTTACAATTACACACTTACCTGCAATCAGTTTACCCGATACATATAAATTTAAAGGTTTATCAATGCTCAGAAATAATTGAATCGCATAATGTTTATGCTCTATGGATTCTATTTGGTCTGTCAATATGGATATTTTATCTCTATCCCAATAAATTCGATTCATGTATTCACACCTCCTTGTCAATCCGTTCAAAGAGATAAATTCAAACAATATCATACTGAACGGATTTAAGGAAGTCAATAGACGTAAACTATACGCAATTGCTATCAAACATAAATTCTGTTTTTATAGTTCGGAATAATGGTGGCTGTCTATCTTCTATTTATAATTTTTGCTTCTTTAACGTACATGAGCATTGGCCCCAGGGTTGTCATTGCCGTAACCTTCCAGCAGGTTGATGACGCCCCAGATTCCAAGGCCGGCTCCCAGTGCGATCACGAGGGTCTGCAAAACTTCGATTGCGCTGTTGAAAAATTCCATACTTTAATTTAGCCGGAATCGCTTTGTGGTTAGTGTTGGTTCATAGGCATACAAAAGCCGGACAACAAAACCGCCCTGAATTTTGGGCGGCTCGATTCCGGCTATCCTCCTTCTTCATTTTTTTGTTGAGCTGTCCGCTTTGTACGCCAATGGCCTCAACCGAGGCAGGTTTCAGGGACCCTGGCGGGTAGATAAGATCACTCCTTTCTCGCGGAACGGGATTATTCGCCCTCGGTGTCTACGTCAACTTCAAACACATCGTAGACCTCGTTGGGTTTTGGTTTGAGCCGGGTGAACAGAAACGCTTCAATGTCAAAGGCGTTCTTATCGTCCGCGTCGGCGGTGTACTGGAAATTGGGGTGCCTGGTGATGTCATACTTATCCGACAAAAACGGGCGGACGCCCCGCAGCTGGAGGATACATTTTCCCCCGTCCATCACCGCAAGCTCATCCTGGCTCATCAGCTCTTTGCCACATTGTCAAGTGAAGAATTCATTCTTTTTGCTTTTTCATACACGGAATCTTGTAGATGTTCTATAAATGTGATAAACTGAACGCAGTAACAAATCGGGATTTATAGGAGGAACGAAATGAAAGAAACACTGGAATTCAATCACAAAAAACAATGTGGTTTATGGCTGATTCTCATTGGAATTGTGCTAATAATAGCTGTCATTTGTGGCGGTAAGTTCTTTGTTAATCCGTTTGTGTTTTTGATAGGCTATTATGTTTGCTTTTTTGGCGTCAACGTAAACAAAAAACTCAGAGATAAATTATCTCAGGGAGATATTTCCAAAAAGCAGATAAAAATGATTTACTTTTCGATTACTGCGTTGTTCATATTGATGTTTTGTATTGCTGGCCCGTTTATCCCTGGGTGGCATTGGAGGCAGATATGGCTGGGTGTACTAATGGCAACATCAATACATTTCTTTTTGTGGTTTTTTGTACATGGTTGGAGCATGGTAGTTTTGGGGATTGTATGTATAGTTATCGCAACAACGGGCTATATGTTCCCAAGTATACCCGTTTCAATTATTTGCATTGCTGATGCGGTAGTTAAATTGATATGTGGAGCATATTTGTTATTTATTGCAAAACCATCGAAATTCATTCCTAATCCGACGAAGTAACGAATGTATAAAGAAACAAATTCCCATTTGTCGGGAAGTCGCAGAGAACATAAAATGATGATTTTCAGGAGGAAGATATGGTCTGTATGAAAAAAATAGCTGTCCTCTCCGACATACACGGTAATTACATAGCGTTCCAAAAGTGCCTGGAATATGTTTTGGGTATGGGAATCCGCGCATTTATTTTTCTGGGGGATTATTTGGGGGAATTTCCCTACCCGCAAAAAACGATGGAAATTCTGTATTCTTTGAAAGAAAAATACACCTGCTTTTTCCTGCAAGGAAATAAAGAAGACTACTGGATCAGCCGGAAATACGATAAAAATTGCGTATGGAAAAACGGAAATTCAACGGTAGGCGCAATGAAGTATTGCTATAAAAACCTGACGGATAAGGATATTGGTTTCTTTGAAAGTCTTCCACTCTGCCGTGAAATCACATTTGACGGGGCAGGCTCAATCCTGGCGTGCCATGGTTCGCCGGATAAGAATAATGAAAAAATGTTTCCAGATGGCGAAAATACAAAAGGGATTATGGAAAGGTGTGCAGGGCAGTATATTCTATGCGGGCATACCCATGTTCAGGGAAGCTTTTCCCATAAAGGAAAGATTTTGTTAAATCCCGGCTCGGTAGGTGCTTCTTTATATAGCGGGGGAAAAGCCCAGTTTATGATTCTGTACCAGAAGGGGGAAGAATGGGGGCATCAGTTTATAAGCCTTGATTACGATAAGAAAAAAGTGATAAAGGAAATGGAAGAATCGGGGCTTTGGGATGCGGCACCGTACTGGTGTCGGGTGACAAAATACGGGATGCTTGCAGGGGAGATTTCCCATGGAACGGTATTGAGCAGGGCAATGGAGCTTTGCAGGGAAGAAACCGGGAAATGCGACTGGTACAATATCCCCGAAATATATTGGGAAGAAGCCGTTCAGGAGCTTTTGGGATGCTAAAATTTGTTGCAAAATAGATAAATCGGAATTTTCCGACACAACAATAAATCAAAAAGGATATGGATATGAAAAATACGAAACCGAAATCTAAGAAGAAAAAGATTCTCTTTATTATATTATCTATTGTGGTCACACTAATAATTGCTGGCGATTGGGTATTGTCTGTAATGGTGTATAACGAGAATTTTAACCAGCGATTTGAGAGCTATGAGCCGCTTATGCTCTATGTTGATGACTTTGACGGATTGCACCGCACGAAATATGAGTTTAGTTCCAACGAGGGGCAGAAACTGGCGGGATATATGTATAGTTCGGGAGAAAACCAGCGTGGTATCGTTGTAATGGCACATGGCTTTGGTGGAGGTGGACATAATTCTTATATGGATTGTGTGAATTATTTTGCCTGTCATGGATATTATGTTTTCTCCTATGACGCTACGGGAAATGATGAAAGCGAGGGTGAGGGAGTCGGAGGAATTCCACAGGGAGTAATTGACCTTGATTATGCAATTACATTTGTGGAAGAAAGCGGGAAATTCCCAAGTCTGCCAATCGTTTTATTCGGGCATAGCTGGGGCGGCTACAGTGTTTGCAGTGTGCTTACATACCACCCCGAAGTAAAAGCCGTTATAGCGTGTTCGGGTTTTAACGCTTCACCGAATCTGTTTGAAGCCGGGGGGAAAAAACAGGTAGGAAATGGTATTTATTTGATGTTACCATTTGTGAAACTGCATGAGAGGATTCAATATGGCGGGTATGCCTCAAATACTGCGTTGGATGGCTTCTCAAAAAGCAATGCCGCTGTTATGATTGTGCATAGCTTTGATGATGAAGTTGTTCCAGCCGAATACGGTTACGAAATTTATTACGAAAAATACAAGGATGATTCCCGATTTAGCTTTATTCCTCTTGAGAATAAAGGACATAACTATTTCAATGACGACACATATCGGAATGAGTTTAATGCGAAATTTGATGAATGGCTCAAAACGCTTGACTATGACTATAACACAGAGGAAAACAGGGAAAGGTTTTCGGAGGATAAAGCTAATTATATATATCAAAACCTTGACAGGGAAAAATGGTGTAATTCATTGGATTTGGAGTTGTTCGAGGGTTTTATTGGGTTTTATGATGAACATATACATTAACCAAATTCCAGTTTATTCTGGAAGCCGGAGAATAGAGAACCGGCTTCTTTTTCCTATGCAGGCAAAAGAAAACCCTTCCCCCGGAAAGAGAGAAGGGCATTGCCGTTATTCTGTTACCGCCGGTATCTCCCCGACAAAGTTATAAATGATTTTGATTTCCTGAAATTTCTCCCCGTCAATCTTTTTCACCTCCCCCACCAGAATCCGGCTGATAAGGCGGTTTAAGATACCCTCGTCCAATTCCTGTATCGTGGCATACTGCCGGATTTCCCGGATAAAGGTACGGACATCACTTTCCTGCTCATTGGAACGGCGCAAGGAGAGGGTCAATTCTTTTAGCTGCTAGTATAATAATGGTGTAGTCAATCAAGACTACTTGGTTAATAAATTTCTAAAATTAGACAACAGAAGAAGGCGTTCTTCCTTCATCAGATGTTGTCCATATTAATTATCATGTCTGACGGCTCCTGATAGACACCAGATAAAACATAAGGTATTATCTCTTAGGATAGGACAAAGAATGTCCACCTCCTTGGGAAGCTGATTGTTCAGCTGATACCTACAGTGAAGTCAATTAGTCCATTCGACAGGGTTTTATGTTTTAGCTGGTTGGGAGCCGGGAGGCTATACCCGCATAACACGCTAGGTTGTGTACCTGCCAGATTGGAAATGGATTCCTATCAGAAAGGAGCTTTCGCTCATGTCTAACAAAGTTATTTTTAATGTTGATGAACTATTCATCTCTGTTGGTATTGACGTCGGTGCTGACTTCTCCTGGATGTCTACCGCACTCCCGAACCAGCAGTTTGTAGGAAAGCCTTATAAAATCCTACATAACAGCATGGATTCCCTTACAGCCGCTGTTTCTAAACTGAACCACTACCGGCTAAAGCCGGTAGGTTCGCTCTGCTGCTAAAGCAGCCTAAAGTTGTCTCTCCGCAAGATTATCATTATTTTTCTACGGTGATCCTACCTCGAAGTTATCAGAGTTATTTCTTTCCTGTAAATCTTGGTTTTGTATATATTCTCTGATAATTTCATCTGTAACATTTCCACTGCTTGCCACAAAATATCCTCTTGCCCACAAATGTTGTCCCCAAAATTGTTTGTTTAGTTCCTTATATTCCATCTGTAACTTTCTGGAGGTGTTGCCTTTTATATATTGTACCAGCTTACTTGCTGACAAGTGCGGCGGCACTGACACCAGCAGATGTATGTGGTCACTGCCCACATGCCCTGCCAAAATCTGCACTTCATTATTCTGGCAGACCATTCGGATTAGTTCCCTAGTTCTAACAGCTATTTTCCCTAACAATATGGGTTTCCGATATTTTGTTATCCATACTAAGTGATACTTTATGTCATATGTGCAATGTGCTGATTTCCTGTAATTTTCCATATTTTCACCTCAAGTTTAGTATTCCATTTTTTATGTCATCTAAACTTGAAGGTATGGGGTTTACCTAAAGGTTTCGCCTAAAGGCGAGGGTTTTAACCCCATTATACAGACAATAAAAGAAGCAGAAGGGCTGTATTCTTTGGAAAGCCGCATTTTCCTTGAATCCACGGGAATCTATCATTACCCACTCTTCTGCTATCTTCGTGATAAGGGTTTTAACGTGTCTGTTATCAATCCTATCATCACTAAGAATAGCACAAATATCAACATACGGAAAGTGCATAATGACCGTTTTGATTCAAAAAAGGCTGCATTAGTTGGTCTGAAACCTGATTTAAAAGTTTCCCTCATGCCATCCGACCTTGCCCTTAATTGCCGGAATCTCTGCCGTGAATACTACGATTTAATGGATAACCGCAGTGCTTATGTGAACAAACTCCAGGGCGAACTGCGCATGGCATTTCCCCAATACCTTGGCATTTTTTCCAAGGTTACGGTTAATACATCACTTACACTGTTGGAGACGTATACCTCCCCGGCTGCATTTATTGAAGCAGACCGGCAAGAGATTATTGATGCCATTAAATCTACTGCCCGCTTTGGACTTACATATGCTTTAAACAAGTATAATGCCATTATTCAGGCTGCAAATGAAGCAAATGAATTCGGTTACATCATTGACAGCAACATCAAACGCATCCGCCTTTATATTGGTTTCATCCGTAAATATGACGAAGAAATCAAAGGCATCCTGGGTTCCATGCATGAGCTTGTTGATGCCAATGAAGCCACCGACTTTGTCAGGCAGATCCATTTGATCGAAACGTTCAAAGGTGCTGGTTTCTTATCCGCCGTATCCCTCATGGGAGAGATTGGAGATTTTTCTGCATTCTCCAAGCCAAAACAGCTTTTTGCTTACTTTGGTCTTGATCCGGCAGTAAAACAATCCGGCAAATTTGAAGGCACAAAAACCCAAATGTCTAAAAGGGGCTCCGCCATAACCAGGCGGGTGGTCCATACACTGGCTTTACAAAGCATCGGCACATCCCGCACGGGAGAAGCCAAAAATCCGGTTCTGCGTGATTACTACCTCAAAAAATGTGAATCAAAACCCAAACTCGTGGCAATGGGGGCTGTTTCACACAAAGTATGCAACATGATATTTGCAATACTCAGGGACAATAAGCCTTTTGAAATCATTACTCCGCAGGAGCATATCAAAAAACACAATGCTGCTAAATGCGACATAGCCGCATAAAATACTGTAAATCCAACGAATCAATATCTTTTGAAAAAATGATATTTTCACCAAGGGGTAAGTGCGCCTTTTTTGCTTTAAAAATAATTTCGATTTTTCTCATTTTGCTATTGACATTTATTAGCTGGACTTCCCATGCCCCTTGATAACGGCGGCTTTTGCCTCCTTTGTCCCGGTCAGCAGCGTGTCTAAAAGATAACCCACATACTCCCGTTTCTGCACGGCTTCCACGAACAGCGGGTTCCACCCGTCCTCCGGCGATTCCGGCGCATATATCCTTTCCCAGCGCTCCAACAGACGGAGATAATCACTAAGCACCCGGAAGCATTTCCGCTCCGCCTGCAAGAACCGCAGTTCTGCCGACACGCTCCGTCTTGCCGGTTTTGGTGAAGCCCGCCCCCGGCTGTCATAAGAAATGCCAAAATCCGCAGCCAGCTTTTTCGCCGCTTCCAGACCGGGCAGCCCATAAAGCCTTGCCACAAAGTCAATCACGTCCCCGTCCGCCTGGCAGCCGAAGCAATGGAACCGCTTATCCACCTTCAAGCTGGGACTCCTGTCATCATGGAAAGGGCAGCACGCTATGCCGTTCCGGTTCACCCGGATGCCGTACATTTCTGCTGCCTGTCTTGTTGTTACATTTTCCTTTACTGCTTCAAATACATTCATACCGTCCCTTCCCGGAAATAAAAAAGCATCTGCCATTTCCACAGCGGAAAGCAAATGCTTCAAATCTCCATATCTTTTTTTGTTGCTGCCCTTACGTTCCTGCGCTCCATGCGCTCCCGGTTTACCCGGTCAGCTTCTATTTTCCCCCTTGCGAGCCTGTCCTTCATGGATTCCCTTGCCTTCTCTTTAATCTGCTCCTTGTTTGCACGGCTCACCTCCGGCTTTTGGAGCGCAGACTGGACTTTCCTTAACACTTTCTGCGCCGCATTTTTAATCTGCTCCTGAACCGTACACAGGCACTTCACGGCGAAATCCCTTTTCTCCTGCGGGGCTTTCCGTTCCGACGAAGCCAGCCACTTTTTGTAATCCTCCACCGCCCGGATGTCCTCCTTCTGCGTTTCCGCCCGGACGGTATCCGCCACAACTTCGCAAGCTTTCTCATAAGCCGTGTCCGCCACTTCCTCCACCAGCGATTTCATGTCTGCAATCTTCATGGTGACAGTGGCAAGTGCCGCCTGCTTTTCCGAAAGTTCCCGCCCTTTTTCCTCAATCAGCCCCTCCTGCTTTTCCAGTTCCTTTTCTTTTTCTGAAACGGCTTTTGCGGCTTTATCAAACTTCTTTTCCTGCTCCGCTATGGCTACGGTGTTTTTCGTCAAGGCTTCCCCCTGTGCGGAGAGTATTTTCTTCTGTTTTTCAATGATGAAGTCCTGCTTTTCCAGATAATCCCGCCCGCCGTAGGACGGCTCTGCCTGCAAGTGAAGGTTATGTGCGGCGCAGATACGGAAAAGCATCTTCCGGCACTCCGCATCAAAAGTCTGCTTGCGGTTGTTGTTCCTTCCCTTTTTCTTATCCGGTTCAGGGAGCGGCACTCCCAGTTCTTCCAACGCCTTTTCCTGCTGGGGGCATAACTCCCCATACCGGTTTTTGCAATCGAATACATGGCGCTCATGGATATGCGGTGTCCCCTCGTCCAGATGGAGCGCCCAGTCCAGAAGATGCACGTGGGAACCAAAACGCCGGTCAAACTCTGCATAAAACTCATTCACAATCTGGAACAAGGTTTCCGGCGGGACGGATTCCTCCACTGTCCCAATCTGGTAAATGCTTTCCTCCGGGCAGGTCTTATTGTTCTTTAACAAATCCCCCACCGTGCGGTTGCGTTCCGTGTGCCGGTTCTTCTCGTTCCTTGCGTTCTGGGCTTCAATGAAATCCGAATAATTCTCGGTGTAATAAGCCAGTTCTATCTGCTCAAAGCTGAAATCCGGCTGGGAGGAATCCTCCCGGCTCCCGGCGGTGGTATAGCCCCGGTAACAGTCCCAGTACACGTTTTTCTTTGCCCGCTCCGAATCAATATGGCTGCTGTTATTCAGGTCAAAGCGGCGGTCATTGTGGCGTGGGTTGTACGTGCCGTTTTTGCCGGAGCGTCCGTTGTGCCGTGTCAGTTTCAATCCAAAATCCCCCTTTCCTTTTTACCGATTCCCGGGCTGGCGGGAGGGCTGCGAAGCTGCCGAACCTGCGGGGCTTGCGTCAGGTAATACCCAGTACGAATTGGCGCAAGCGCCAACTCTAGCTGGGCAAGGCGTTTCACCCTTGACCCGATAAGGACTGCCGCCCTTAACCCGCCAATGGGCTTTGCCCCTTGACCCCAACAGGGCTGCTGCGCCCCTGTACCCCGCATAAAAGGTTGCCGCCAACGTGAGTGCGCTGCGCCCGCCCACGTCAAAGACGGCTCCCTTTTTCCGTATCAGAAAATCAGAACGCGCCGCGCTCGTTCTGATTTCCTACAGAAACCGCAGCCATTCCCCATGACAGCCGGAAAAACACGCCCAAAACAGGCATTTCCGCCGTCCGGGGCTTCCCTGATGTCTGATACCTCTACCGTGAACCACGGGGAAAATACCGGCTCCGCACCCGTTGTTTTGACCGTAAAACGCCCCCAAATCAGGCAATATCCTTCCCGCCCGGCATGGACTTGAAGCCGTGTTCTTTGGCATATGCCCTCGCCGCCAGCCGCCGCTTCAAGTCCGCATTGAATGTGTAAATACTGGCTTCCTTCTCACCCTCGTTGAAGTTGACAATCGTTTCCTTTTCATACTTAGACGGCTTTCCCATAAAATCCCTCCCAGTCTGTGCTTTTTTCCACCATGCGGATATGCTTCTTTGCTTCAAAATATCCTTCCATTTCCAAACGGAGATGGCGGTAAAAACAGGGATACCATTCCCCGGCTCCGCCGTCATCCAGCTTCCTTGCCAGGCACAGCACCCGGCGTTTCACTTTTTCATCCACCGTCAGGGCAGTGACCCATTTCAGCCTGCGGACGGTGTTCTCATGGCTCCCGCACCCGAAGGCATATAAAATCTTCTTTTCCTCAATGCTTAACTTCATGTTCCTTCCTCCATAATTGATAGTTTGTTTCCCTGCCGTTTTGCCTGCAATCCGTTCCTGCCCGGAATCACCCCAGCGTTTTCCGTTCCTTTGGTATGCTCCTGTCATGGCACTACTTCTCCGGGAACGGTATCACTTGCAACCGGTCATTCTGTTTTCAATGTCCTGTGACACTGAAATCTTATCAAAATAAACCGGCTTCCCCCGTATGTCCGAAAGGCTGGAAAAATTCCCGAAAAACCAAAATTTCCACGCTTTCGGAAATGCCCTGTGCTATAATGGTCATGAACCCTGTTTTGAGAGGAGGGGCGCAATGTATATAAAGCTGACGCTTCAGGAGAAATTGAAAGACGAGAGAACCAATCGCCACATGACGCTTGCGGAACTGGAAAAAGCAACGGGCATAGCAAGAGCCACGCTGGGAAAATATGAATCCGACAAATGCACGGATATAAGCCCGTTCAACCTTGCAAAGCTGGCGGAATACTACGGCCTTTCCATGGATTACCTCATGGGGCTGACCGAAAACAAGGACCACCCGAACACCGCCCTGCATGAGCTGCACTTGAATGATTCCACGGTTGACCTGTTAAAAAGCGGCGCACTCAACAACCGGCTTCTCTGTGAGTTTGTCTGCCATCCGGGATTCCTGCGCCTGCTGACGGATATGGAAGTCTGCATTGACCGGATTGCGGATATGCGCATCCGTGACATGAACTTAGTTCTGGAACAGGCAAGGCAGTCTGTCATGGAACAGCGGCAGCCCCCGGAAAATGACCTCTATATGCGCACGCTGGAACTGGGGCAGGTCAGCGAGGAACTGTTTTTCAGCCACGTCATCCATGATGACCTTGACCGGATTGTAAAAGACCTCCGCACCCGGCACGAATCCGACAAGACCACCGCCGAACTGGAAACCCCAGCAGCGGACTTTGCCCGGAACATCCCGGTGATACTGCTGGACGCCCTCATGCACAAAGGCACGGCGGACGAAAAACGGGCGTTTACTATCTGCCGGGTGTTCGGCATTGATTATATGAGCCTCCCAGAAGAGGAACGTGCCACCCTTGCCCGTGTGTTTAAAAAATCCCCTCTGCTCCCCGCAGCTTCCAGCCAGCGTGGAAAATCAAAGCTGCTGTCCCTGTTTGGGAAGAAAAAGACGAAAGAATGACGCAAAAAGGGCTGCCATTCCCGTAAAATCCGGTTAGCAGTCCTCTTTACTGTATCGTGTGTCCCATGTTCAATTTTCCGGCTTTAGAGCCGCTTTTTCCAGACAGGAGCCAGCCGCATTATACATAGACCAGTTCCGTATAAATAATTTCTTCTGCCCGGTTACGGATAGAATTGCAGCGGCGCACCCATTCAAGCTGGTCATCCGCTTTCAATTTCTCCGTCACGCCCTCGGCGGCTTGCATCTGCTCCATGATAAGGTCAAGCCGTTCCTGTGCCTGCCCGTCCACGTCGGCAAGGTGCGTCCAGAGTTTCCCGGATAACAGCAGGCTGCAATAAAGGGCGGGACGGGCTTCTTCCAGATAGGCTTTACGCCTGCGCCCCCAATGCCCGATTGGGCGGGATTCCTCCGTCAGCCGCAGGGCGGGAATGTAATAATCACCTACAAGAACATAGTCAAGACCGTTGGTATCGTCATGGATTCTTTCTGGCAGTTCTTTCATTTGTGACCTCCTGTATTCAGTTTTTCCAGAATCCAGTTGTTCGTGTCCCTGTCCATGCGAATTTATAAGGCAACTGAACTCTTCACGAACAAGTATGGCATATCTTTTCCGGTCTTTTGATAATTTAAACCGTAGGACTGCGACGTACCCCTTGTGTCAGAGGTATTGTAAAGGTCATGAGGTAAGCGCCTCGTGGACGCTCCCTCCCGAACCGTGCGGGCACCTCTCGATGCACACGGCTCTCCATATGCCGTCAACTAACAAAATCAGTCTTTTCCGTGTATCTCACGGTGACACGCCGGGCATACTGCCAGCGTTTTCCTGCGGTTCTTTAGCATGACTTTTTCCCACTCATATTCACCGCTAAGGCTTTTCAGCCGTTTTACCTGATGAATCTCCACGTCATTTGTGTACTGTCCGCAGAGTTCACAAGTTTTTGAGCGCAGTTTTGCCGCTATGCGGTTTGGTCTGTCATACCGTTTGTAGGCCGGAAGAATATCTGCCTGCGGCACATTGGGCTTATCCTCGCGGATAAAAGGCCCCCTGTAAAATACGCTCTCCTTCATACCGCTTTTTGTCTTATAAATGACTGTAAACCGTCCATCCCTAAAATATTTCTTCTTAATCTTTCTGGTCTTTGTGCGGTATTTATTTGCGAATGTTTTCAGCATACTGTAATGCATCAGACTCGCAAACTTACTCATTGCGCATACATTACATGCCAGTGAGTAGTAGTTGTACAGACCTCTGATTTCAGAGTTGTACTTTGACAGGATTTCAATGTCTTTGCGGTTAATGAGCTGTGGTCTATGAATGGCTTTCCAATGCTCTTTGTGTGTAACTTTGTCTTTCTTGATACGGATTGCACCATACTCCAATAGTTTCGATTCCCATTTCTCATGCGGCATATATAGTTTCACTGCGCCGCTGTATCCCTTCACTTTCCTGCCTTGGCGTTTTGTGACTTCCTGGCTTTTTGAAATTGAAATATCGTAGCCAAGAAACCTCGCCCGGCCAGTTGCGTGGGTGATTTTGGTTTTCTCCACTGACAGCGTAAGGTTCAGTTTTTCTTTGAGGAACACGGCTAAATCTGCTTTTAAGGCTTCAGCGTCCTTTTTGCTCCCGATAATGCTTATGATAAAATCATCCGCATAACGGACGTATTGCAGGTTTTTGTAAGTTTCATCCCGAAACTGCTTAGACGGGATTTCCCTCTGTTTCTCCCGCAGTCTGCGTAATTCCCCGGCACGTTCTTTCTTTTCGGCTTCGGAAAGGCTGTCCCATACTTCCCTGTTCCGGCGCATAAACCTCTGCACCTCACGGTTCCGTCTGGCGTATTCCGGATTCACTTTGCGGTTTATCCTGTTTCCTTTTATAAAGCCTGCCTTATATTCCTCCACGTACCTATCCAGTTCATGCAGATAAATATTTGCCAGAACGGGACTGATGCCAGAACCCTGCGGAGTGCCGCAGTATGTCCTGTTGTACTGCCATTGTTCCGTATATCCGGCTTTCAGAAACTTCCACATCAGTGTGATAAATGCTTCGTCATCAATGCGCCTGCGCAGAATATCAATCAGCACATGGTGGTCAAAGCTGTCGAAACATGCCTGAATATCCCCTTCCACAAACCAATTTGCCCCGGCAAATGTCCGCTGTATCTGTTCAAGGGCTGTGTGACAGCTCCTTTTCGGGCGGAATCCGTGGGAATAGTCGGAGAAAGTGGGTTCATAAATGCTTTCCAATATCATTCTGACTACTTCCTGCACCAGCTTGTCATCCCCGGAGGGAATCCCAAGCGGACGCTTTTTACTGCTGTTTTTCTTCGCAATATATATACGCCGTGCAGGTTTTGGGCAGTAGGAGCGGTCTTTTAATGCACTGATGATACGCTCTATCCTCGGACTGCTCATCCCGTCCAATGTTTCACCATCCACACCCGGCGTCATGCTCCCCTCATTGGCATAGATATTCCTATATGCCAGTAGGTAAAACTCCGGGTTGTACAAGTTCCGGTAAAGCCTTTGGAACTTATACGATAAATCTTTAGACTGTTTGTTTAGGCTATTTAATACATCAGTTGGATTTCTCATGATGCCTCACGCACCTTCCTTTCTTATTTGTATTAAAGACATACTGCTCCCCTTCGTCATGTGGGCGGCTCTCCCGCTTCCGTTTTTACGGCTATCCCTGTAAATCCAGAGTCCACGGGCTACTATGGGAGCTGTGTAACCATGCCCGCAAATGGGCGGGTTTAGGTCATCCCCGGTAGCATATGCCATACATAGCGTTCCGTGTTGCCGGTAATCTTTGTAGATATGTGGCGTTCGCCGTTCAACCTAATCTAAGGCTTGCCTTGCTTTGGATATCCCACGCCTGCCGACTATCGAGCGACAGCCGCCAAAGCACCGTGCGTTTCATCTTCTTTCGCACGTAGGCCAGATACTCCCAGGCTCCGGCTGCCAATCAAGCAGTTTAGCTTTCATCCTCATACACGGATTTTCATCCCTGCATAAAACAGCGGTTAGAAGATTACGCCATTCTATGCCCGTTATAGCCGTAATAACTATAACAACGACATGCTACACTCCCCAGAGGGTTTCCCCTCACGGATAAGTCGTGGAATGATAGACAGTAAATTTTTCACCTTCCTTTCTTTGATATCTTTGTCTACTGCTTGCTAAAGGCGGTTTATGGCATACACCCTAACGGGCGCACAATAGTTTCTTTTCCCAGGGCGGCGGCTAACTCCTTTAAGGTGGTGGGTTCTTTGCCGCCCAGAAAGATGGAAGTGTCCATATTTCCGATGATGGTGTCGGCGTTGTCCTTGTAGATGGCCTTTAACTGGGACTGCGCCTGCAATACCAGACAGGCGGAAATCTCCCGGCTTCGGATGGTGGCTACCAGCTTTTCCAGCTTTGGAATCTGCCCGATGTTGGCGCACTCGTCAATCAGGCAGCGCACATGGACCGGGAGCCTGCCGCCGTACACATCGTCCGCTTTTTCACAGAGCAGATTAAACAGCTGGGTATAGCACATGGAAATCAGGAAGTTAAAGCTGTCATCGGTATCGCTCATAATGAGAAATAAGGCGGTTTTTTTGTCCCCCAGGGTGTCCAGTTCCAGCTCATCATAGGCTGTGACCTCCCGCAGCTCGGCAATATCAAATACCGCCAGCCGCGCGCCGCAGGAAATCAGAATCGACTTCGCGGTTTTGCCCGCCGCCAGCTTATATTTTTTGTACTGCCGCACCGCAAAATGGTTGAGCTTCTCGGATTCCAGCGCGTCAAACATCAGGTCAACGGGGTTTTTGTATTCCTCATCGTCCTCCCGGACCTCCATCGCGTTAATAAACTCAATCAGGGTGGAGAAGTTCTGTTCCTCCACCGGGGCCTCATAGTGGATATATCCAATCAGGGCGCAGTACAGCAGCGTTTCCGCTTTGACCCAAAAATCGTCACCGGCTTTCCCCTCGCCCTTGGTATTGGCAATCAGGGTTGTCACCAGCTTCAAAATGTCCTTTTCGCTGTGGATATAGGCGAAAGGATTGTATTTCATGGATTTTTTGAAGTTGATGGTATTCAGCACCTTGATCCGGTACGGTTCATAGATGGTTTTGCCGTTCTTGTCCTTCATGGGCTTTCCGTCCTTATCCAGCCTGGGCGCGCCCCGTTGGAGCATCTTTCCGCACTCGATCAGGACAGTGCCTTTTGGTAATGTCAAGTAGGGAACAAGAAAAAGTGTATCTTCTTTTCAGTTGGTTACACTGTCCTTGTCATTCTCAATAAGCCGCACTACCTTGTCCGTAAAGGTTTCCCGGCTTGTTTCGCTGAAATGGATATGTATGTCAAAGGTGGTATTCCCTATCCGCTTCACAAGGTCGGGCTTCGCATCCAGAGGGGCGGCGGTGCGGCTGGTCTTGCTGGTGTCATGGTTCATAGGCTCTCCTTTCCGTTCATCAGTCCTTTTAACCGTTCCATTTTCCCCTGTGCTGTGGATTTTCTGATATTTTCCCCGGTGAAGAATACCGGGCAGCACATTTCAAGCAGACGGTCATAAATCCGGGCATGGGCGGTGTCCTCCGGGTGCTGTAATTCCTCCAGCGTCAAATTCGTTGTGACAATCAGCGGCTTCCGGCTTCGGTATCGGCTGTCAACCACGTTGTAAACCTGTTCAAGCCCGTATTCCGTGCCGCGCTCCATGCCGAAATCGTCAAGGATAAGCAGAGGGAAGCGGCAAAGGCGGTCTATGTATTCGTTCCTGCCCTTGTAGCTGGCGGCAAGGTCATTGAGTATCAAGGCAAAATTCGTCATGCACACGGAAATCTCACGCTCCATAAGGGCGTTGGCGATACACCCGGCAAAATAGCTCTTGCCTGTGCCTACCTTGCCCCATAGCAGATAGCCGATATTTTCCGCTTTCATTTCCTCCCAGTTCGCCGCATAGAATAAAGCCTTATCCATTTGGGGGCATTTGCCGTTGTCATTTCCAAAAGTCCACTGGCGCATGGCGGCGTTGGAAAATCCCCGGCGTTTCAGTTCTTCCACGGTGTCGCGGTGCTTGCGCTCCCGGTCGGCGGCTTCCTGCTTTTCCCGGCGTTTGCGCTGGCAGTCACATTCTTTCGGGTGTCGGTCACGTCCGAAAAGCCCCTTTCCCTCGGTGAAATAGGCTTCTTTGGGCTGGCGGCAGCTCCCGCAATATAAAAGCCCGTCCTCGCCTGTGTAGTCCTCCGGCTCTGGCTCTGTTTCTGTGGCAAGCCGGAAAATGGCGTTATCATAATCACACATAAAATCGTCCTCCTTGTTCATGGTCTTATTCACGCCCTGTTTACGGGGCGTTTTATCTCCGCTGTCAAAGGCTCTCGCCCTCTTTGAAAGAATAATCGGGGATTCCCTTTTTCGGGTTCTCCTTTTTCTCCCTGTCCGCCCACCTGTAAAGCGTGGCGGCATGGCTTACATAGTCATTCCCGCTGGAAGCAATATACCGGCTCATTTCCTCGATAAGCCGTTCAAGGCAGCCCGGGTATTCCTGCTTCAGCTCCGCATATTCGCTTTCAGTGAGGAAAACATTCTGGTATTTGCCATAGGGCGCGGGCGGCTCTCCACTCGCTCCCATTCGTTGGCTCTCTTTTAGTTTGTTTATATTTAGTTGGTTAGGGTAAAGTTTTCTTTGTATCATAGGTAAAGTTTTCTTTGTGTCTGATGTACAGTTTTCTTTAGGACTGACATCAAGATTTCTTTGTGTCATATCTAAAGAAACCTTTACTACTTCTGGCACTTTCACATAAAGGCGGTTCGGCGCGGAAAATCCCCGGCGTTCCCTCTCTAAAAGCCCGGCAATATCCAGTTCTTTTAGGGAGTTCTGTATTGTCATGGTGCTTTTATCCAGTATTTCCGCTATCTCTGCTATGGGGTAGACAATATACGTCCTGCCCTCATTGTCCTGCCAGCCGTTCTTCTGTGAGAGGGTGGAACGGTCAAGGAGCAGCGCATAGAGCAGCTTTGCAGTCTGTGACAAGTCCATTTTCAGCAGAAATCGGGGATAGGGGAAAAAGGGCGGCATTGTGGTGTTGGCTGTAATGTATTCGGTTATGGTTTTCACCTCCTGTCTGTGGCTTCTGTTACGCATTTAAAACGGCTTTTTTGGGGGTAAAGGATAAATGTACCGCATACCCGTTGAGCAGTAGCCGGGAAGTCTTGATTTACGGGGATTCTGTGTTTTCTAAAGCGTGACATTTCCCCCTCTGTTTCCGCTTGCGCTGTGCGGCTCTGGTTCTTTTCATGCGTCCGGCACAATCGGGGCAGTATTTCCCCCGGTTGGATTTTGGGAGAAACTGACCGCCGCACTCGGTACAGCGTTTCAGTTCTGCCCGGTGGAGTAGGGCGGCTTCCAGTTTCCAGTCAAGGGGAAGTACGGCGGCAGTGAAGCGAATAGCTGATACTTTGCACACATACACAAGGCTCGCCGTTATCCAGCACAAGGCAGTTGCCGTTATCATAGTTACAGCACTCATGCACAAGGCGGCGGGCGGCTCTGTACTGTGGGTAGTCCATGTAGGGGCGTTTACCGTTCATTTTCCCGCCCCTTTCCGCGCTCTGGCTCGCGCCTTAAAATCTGCTCAATGTTGCCCTTTACGGTCTGCAATTCCTTTGTTTTCTCCCTCTTTTCCCGGTACTCGTTGTAAAGGCTGTTCTTTTCCCTCATAAGCTGCTCAATCTCTGCTTGTAGGGCTTTGGACGCTGGCAGCTTTTGGATTCCCTGTGCCTTAAAATACCGGGTGGCAGCTTCGGCTATGATAAAATCGCTTTCGTGCTGCTCCCGGTAGCTTTTGCGGGCTTTCTCTGTTTTCTGTGCTTTCAGCCCGTCACGGGCGGGCTTGGTCTTGATGTACGCCAATAGCTGTTTCTGCAAGTCCTTTTTCTCCCGTAAAGTGCTTTCCACGGCTTTCAGTTTGGCATGGACGCTCGATAGTTCCGCACTGGCGGCGGCAAGGGCGGCTTCCAGTTCTTCCGGGGAAGAAAAGCCGGATTCCTCGTAAACGCTCATGGTAGCCGCCATTTGCTTCAAGTTGTGCAAGGTCGCCCACTTTTCATAGCCCCGCCCCTTGCCCTCGGCTCTCTTGGCGGCTATGTCTACCATGCGTTGTACTCCGTCATTTTTCGGGGCGTTTATGGCGGCTTTGTTGCGCTGTAAGCGGTCTTTTATGCTGCGGGGGTATTCCTGTTGGGGTAGGGGCGTTTCGGCGGCTCTGGCGGCGTTCTGTGCGTTTATGGTGAGTGTTTCCAGCACGGCGGCACGGTCAAAATCATCACCTAATTTCCGGGCGGTGATGGGCTTCGTCCTGTCCGGCGTGAGATAGGATAGCCGCCCCCGGCTCTCCTTGACGGTCACGCCCTGTTGTAGCAGTTTCCCGGAGAAGTCCTCAAAAGAGATAGCAGAGGACAGGGCGGCTCGGATTGTGCGCCGTAGTTTCTCCTTGTCGGTTTCAAACTTGGTCTGCTTGGGCGGCTCTCCTGTGACAGCTTGGGAAGCGTTCCCTTTATCCAGTGCGGCTTGTCCTTTCCGTTTCGCCCAATACTCACGCTCGGTAATGCGGTTCTTGCTCCCGTGAAGTAAATCAATCTGATAGAGGTTTTCCCGGTGGCACATCTCCATGACTTCCGCTTTGAAATACTCCATAGCTGCGTCCGTACAGCGGTGCTTGCAGCCCTCCCTTGTGTCCGCTGGTCTTTCCATGTAGGGCAATAGCGGCACTTCTGCAATCCGCAAGCTGTTTATGACGATATGCACATGGATATTTCCGCTGTGGTTATGCCCGTCTGGGTGGGTGCATACCAACGCTTGATGTCCGGGGAAATGCGTCTTGCAAAATTCCTCGCCCAATGCCTGCGCCCGGTCTACGGTCAAGCCGTTGTCTGGTGCGTCACGGGGGTCAAAACTGATAATGTAATGGTGGCTCTTTACGTCCTCCCGCTTTTGGTTCTTGCCGTATCGAAGATTGGAGCGCATACAGGCGATTGCAAAATCTTCATCACCACAATTCAGAGAGGAAATGCGGTAATCGTCACGGGGGAGAAGCCGCCCATTTTTATCAAGCGTGGGCTTCATGGTAAACTCGTCATGCTCAAAAGTTAGGTACTGTTCAGCCGCCCCGTAATCGGCATTTTTAGAGCTGATATGTTTGAATGTTGCCAACGGCTTCACCTACTTTCTGCAAGACTTCAAACTTCAAGGCGGCAAGCTCCGCTATGGCGGCTCGTACCTCTTGGGAGAGGGTATTATAGGGTGCGCCGTACTCGTTCAGACAGCGGGCAATCTGATTCAAGTTGCCGCCGATTTTCCCGTATTCGGCTGTAAGTTTTCCAACGGCAGAGAGTAATTCATCATTGACCGGGGAAACAGTGATAACCGGGCGTATGCTTGACTTAATGAGGGCTTGCCGAATAAACTCGGCTTGGCTCATTTTGCAGAGGGAAACACGCTCGGAAAATTCGGCGTATTCTTCCTCGGTCAAGCGTGTCTTGATTACCCGGCTTCGGTGTGGCGTGTTGTATCTTTTCATGGCTGTGAACCTCCTTTCACTCGCTGCAAAAGCGGCGGTAATTATAAGCGGCGCAAGCCGCAAAAAGGCGGGCTTGGGGTGGCAACCCCAACAAGATTCCCATAGGACAAAATGAGCCGGTAGGCGAAATTTGGTACTGTGGTAGAATCTTGCTCTTAGTAACTGACGGATTCCGCTGTGCTGGCTTTCGCCGTTTTCCCCCGGCTTGAGTGACGTGGATTCTGCCAATTTTGCGGCGGTATTTTCCCATACAGTAAAGCCGGAAATAAGCAAAATGGGCGCAAAAAAACAGGAAACCTTTTTCCTTGATTTCCTGTTTCGTATCTTCGCCAATAGCGGCGGTTATCCTGTTGCTATTCCCCGGAAGTAAACTTGTAGCCTATGCCTAAAACGGTCTTTATGTAGGTGGGGCGGCGGCTGTCCGGCTCTATCTTTTTCCGTAGATTGCATATCACATTTGCCACGTTTGACTGGCAGCTTTCGCTTTCCATGCTCCACACGGCTTCAAAGATTTGCGCTTTTGTGAATACCCTCCCCGGACTGGCGGCAAGGTAACAGAGTGCGCCGTATTCCAGACGGGTGAGGTAAATGTCCGTGCCGTCTTTTAATACCCGGCGTTGGTGTAATCTGATTTCCAATCCCGGAAAAATAAGCGCCGGGGAGTGGGGCGGCTGTATGGCTTCCAGCGGTATCATATCGGCAAGGGCGGCTATGACTTTCTCAACCGCTTTTTCTTCGGTGTCGCTGAATGTAAGCATGACTATTTTCCCGACAAATACCACCTCCCGTTATGCAGTCCTTTTCAGTCAAAACGGAACTGGAACAGGGCAGTGATAAGCCGCTGTTTTATGCTGTCCTCGGTGTCTATGTTGACGTGTCCGTTTTCAAGGGCGGCAAAGCGGATTCTCTTGCTGTAATGCCGTAAAACCTCGTCCACGGCTTCCGGCTCTCCGCTGGTCGCCCGGACAATGGTTTCATACGGTATAAGGTTAGGATTCCCCATGTAAAAGCACCTCCATTTCCTCCTGCAACATCTGTAATGCACTGTGGATATAATGCCATGCCGTACTCTTGCATTGCCCGTATAAATCCGCGATTTCCTGCTGTGTGTAATTCCCGAAAAAGTAAAGGTAAATGATTTCCCTCTTTTTCTCCGGCAGAGATAGCAGGGCGGCAGCAAGCTCCCCATTGGTGAGTATGATTGTCTGACCGCATATCGTAACGGGGTATTGTTCGTAGGGTGATTTGAGAAATTCGTCTGATGTGCTTAGAGGGTAGAACTTTTCTTCTGTGAGGTATTCAAAGGATATTTCTTTTTGCCGCCGCCTGTTCCTGTCGCGCCATGCGTTGATAGCGGCATAGCGTATGACAACTTTGCAAAAGGCGTTGAAAGAATACACGATATGTTCTTTGTATGCTTCTGTGCAAGCCATAGAAAAATCCTCCTTTCTCCCACATGGGGAACATTGTTAGATGTTGCCTTTATTGATAAAAACCAAACTTATTGAGGTTATACCAATCCGTGATAGCCTGTTCTGATTTTGCGTTCAGTAACGTTAAGATTTTCCTCGCAAATTCTAAAGTACCTGAACCATTAGCAGTAATAATATTTGCGTCACAAACAGCTTGCTCCTCTAAAAAATTCTTATCGCCCTTGTAATGTGGTGCTTGTGATTTCATAAATTCAAGGGTATTCCCGGAGTGCTTAATTTCATTCAGAAAGCCATTTTCTGCCATAAAGTTTACAGCGTTACAGATTGCCCCAACTGGAATATGATTTTTAACCGCATATTCAACAAGGGGAAAAACATCATTGTTTTTCTGTTCTGCCCATGCGTTCCCACCAGCCAAAATCAACAGGCTAAATTTTGTGGGGTAGTCGTCCACGGCATAATCAGGCAAAACGTGAAAGCCTCCCATTGAAACTTTGGGATTCTTGTCAAGGCTGATTGTCCTCACAATATAATCTGTATCAGAGGAATTTAATTCAGCGCACACATATGCAGGCTCCCAGTCCGCATATCCATTGAAGATAAAAACTAAAATTTCTTTTTTCATTTTCATTACCACCTTTCGCAGCTTATTGTACAATACAAAAGGTGACAGCTAATGTGTCACCCTTTATAAAATCCATGTGCAATTTTCAATCGACATTTTATGTCATTATAAAGTTCCGGCGGTGAAACCACTCGCACCTTGTCTAACATTCCAAAGACTAGATTGCTGACAGACGATAGGCTTGATGTATAGAAACATATAAGTCCTGTATCTGTCTGACTGTTGATTTCTTGAAAAAATGAAGCGTCTATTTTCTGTGTAATCTCAAATTCGTCTTTTTTGTCATACTCCAATACAACTTTTATAGAACCTCTTTTATTCCGCTTTGAAAAAAGATTATTCGCATAATCTTTTTCAAGCTGAATATTACCTATCTGTCGTTGCTCAAAACTATCCTCCAAAACTTCATAGGAAATGATACGTCTAAGTTTGAACAACCGAAAATCATTTCTATTCCTGCAAAAAGCATATAGATACCAGTCTGATTGTTTAAAAATCAATTTATATGGCTCTACAAATCTTTTTTCTCTTGAATTTCTTGATACATAATCAAGCAAAACACAATGACTGTTACATATTGCTTTGTGTAGTGCGATTGCCTTTTCATGTATTATGCTGTCCTCAAACCATGCAGAAAAATTGATAACATATTCGCTTTGTGAAAAAATATCAGTTTCTTTCTCTGGTATTAGCTTTGCAATTAAACTATTAACAGAGATGTCATTGTCAATACTTTTCAGTCCTTTTAATGCTGTAAATATTTTCCTTGTATCATCAGTCGATAAAATCTTTTTATCTATTTTATATCCCTCAATGACTGAAATACCACCACCGATTCCCGGATAGGAAATTATGGGTATCCCGGCAAGATTTAGTGTATCTAAATCACGAAAAATAGTCCTTTTAGAAACCTCAAAACGGTCTGCCAATTCTTGAACTGTTATTTTGTCAACATCAGCAAGAACGCATATTAAACCAATTAAACGTTGTATTCTCATTTGAATTATACCTCTCGCATTTTTCGCAATCTATTTTATCATACGAAAACGAATTTTTCTATTGTTTTGAATGATATAAGGACTGAGGAGTTTCGTAGTAGTCGGCATTGGTGGTAATGTGTATAACTGGCTATCTTATGGAATTGTGGGTAACTCTGTTTGCAGGACGTGGGAAAGCTGCACTTTAGCTTTTCCATGTGCTGTGAACAGAGTTATCCATGATTCCATAGCCTGTTATGCACATTTCCACAATGCACCTTTTGTTTTTCAGTCCTTATGCGGTTCGCTCCGCTTCCTGTTTTTTCCTGTGGTATGCTTCCCTCCTTGCGGCAAGATAATTCTCATAGCGTTCCACCGCTTCGGGGTTTCCTGTGGCGGCTTCCTCATACATTTTCTGCCGGGATTTCTTGGTGGCTTCGGAAGAATACGCCCTCTGTTTTGCTAGCTCTGCCGCCGCTGCCGGGTCGGTTTCAGCTTGCTGTATTAGTTTCTCCCTTGCGATTTTCTTTCGGCTTCGGTGGGCTTCCAGTCGTGCCGATTCCTCCGGCGTTAAGGATTCCCCCTCCTTTTGGGCGGCGGCAAGCTCTTTGAGTGTCCTTGTCTTTGGCTGTCCGGCTTTCTGCCTTTTGCGCCATGCCTTATGCTGTGCGGCTTTTTTCCGGCGGTGTTCCGCAAGCCGTTCTATTTCTTCCGGCGTAAGTTCTGCCCCGGTCTTTTCAATCTCCATAAGCTCCTTTATGGATTTCTTCTTAGGCGGCTTGGGCGGCTCTGTGGCTTTGCGTTTCTCCCGCCATTCCTTTTGCCACTCCCGGTTATGTGCAAGCCGTTTTTCCTCCGCTTCCTGTTCTTCTGGCGTGAGAAGCCCCGCTTTCTTCCTTGCGGTAAATGCCCGTTTCTCTGCCTTTCGTTTCTCATACCGTGCCTTTTCAAGCTCCTTTGACCGGGCTTCCTTTGCCGCCTGTTCCTCCTGCTGGCGGCGTTGTTCCTCTACCTCTGCCGGAGTGACGATATGGGCGGGTACTTCAAATGCGCCGATAAAGTTTAAATAAATGTCTATCCGCTGGCGGCGGTCATTCCCTCGCCCCTCGCCCTCATGGACAATCACTTTCTCGATAAACTCGTTGAGCATGGGCGTTGTCAATTCAGAGAAGTCGGTATAGCGTTTCACAAGCTGGATAAACTGGTCTGTTTTCAGCTTGTCAGCGTTCCAGCTCTCTATCTGCCTTTGCCATTCCGCTATGGACGTTTCCAGCCCGGTCTGTTCCTCGTCATACTCGGCAAGTAGCCGGGTAAAGTGCTTGTCGGGTATCTTGCCCGTGGCGTTGCCCTCGTACAGCTTTTTCACAAGCCCGTCCAGCTCTTTGTGCCGCTTCTGTGCCTTGTTGATTTTCTGTTTACATTCCTTGACGGTTTTCTCTTGGTTCTGGTCGGACGCTTCCCGGACACGCTCGGCAAACTCTTTTTCATTGTGCCGCACATACCAGCTCACCCGCTGGATAACGGCAAGAATGGCGGCTTCAATCTTTGCCGTAGGGATATGGTGCATGGTGCAGTCATGGATTAAATGGCGGTAGCCGGAGCAGATGAAAGCGTCCTCAATCCATTTCCCTTGTACAAGGTTGTAGCGGTGTGTGAGTTTTGAACCGCAGTCGGCACAGTAGAGAAGCCCGGTCAAGCGGTTCGGAGCGTTCTGCCGTTTAGGTGCGCGGCGTACCGTTTCCCGTATCTTCTGTACGGTCTGCCACGTTTCCACGTCCACAATGGCGGGGATTGCGCCCTCAAAAATATACTGTTCTTCCGGCGCGGTCTTACGGCTGCTCTTGGTCTTGTAGTTCTCGCAGACGGTTTTCCCCAGTACCTTGCGACCTGTGTATTCCGGGCGTTTCAGTATGTAGCCGATAGTGGTCGCTGACCATGCGTAGGGGTCTGTGTATTTTGCCGCCCGGACTGGCTCGCCTGTCCGTTTCCAATGCTCGGACGGGATAGGGATTTTCTCGGCGCGGAGTGCCTTTGCTATGCTGGCTACGGTTTCCCCGGCAAGGACGCTCTGGAAGATACGGCGCACAACGGCGGCGGCTTCCTCGTCAATTATCCATTCGCCTTTTTCCTCTTTGGAAGCGCGGTAGCCATAGCAGACACTGCCAGAGCAGCGCAAGCCCTTTTCCATTCTGGATTTGAAAACAGCTTTGATTTTGCGGCTGGTGTCGGCAACATACCACTCGTTTATCACGTCACGGAAGATAGACATAATATCAAAGCCGTTGGCGGTGTCAAGGTTGTCATTGGCGGCGATAAAACGCACATGGTATTCGTCAAAGGTGCGCTTTAAAAGCCCCACTTCAACCACGTCACGCCCGATTCGGCTTTGGTCTTTGATGATAACCGTTGCCACGTTCCCCGCCCGGATTTCGTCCAGCATAGCGTCAAGCCCCGGACGCTTGAACGTAGTTCCCCGGATTCCGTCATCAGTAAAATGCCGGATATTGGTAAAGCCGTTCTTTCTTGCGTAGTCCTCCAAAATCCGCTTCTGGTTCTCAATGCTGATGGATTCCCCGGCTCGCTCGTCGTCATGGGAGAGTCTTTCGTATAGGGCGGTGAGTTTGTCTTTCTCTGTCTGCTTCTTCATGGTGTGTAACCTCCTTTCTTTGAGGATAACTTCTCGGAATCTTCAGCCCTTATTTTATATGACTTTCAGACCCTCTCTCAAAAAAATCACCCACTTTTTTCCACTAAGCACTTGACAAATCGTTCAAAATTTGCGTTACTGCCTATTGATCTTCTTTTATTTCTTTCGACTGGAGGCGATTTCTTTGTTACCTTTCAATCCTGGCGGACATGCCGCCTATCAGGATACTTTTGTATCCAATTTCCTTAAATTTTATCCTGATCCCTTTGTACTTCCTAAAAGCACTTGGGATTATATCGTACAGTTTTGGTTTCTTGATCTTTCCCAGACCGATTCCATAATGCAGGAATGCTATTCTGTTTTTGGGCCTGTTCCACGGCTCCCTTCCTGTATGCTGCGTTCCTTTCTGCTTGCTTTGGAATTGAAGGTAACTTCCATCACTCTCTGGTGCCGTATGCTCAGAGAAACTCCTCTTTATGCCCTCCTCAGTGGTTTTTCTTCCGGCGATACCCCTGGGGTAGGCACTTTTTATGACTTCTTTTCCCGTATTTGGCAAAATGACTCCAATAACCTCTCTCCAAAAGACCGTTTTCCCAAGATTAAGCCGCCTAAGGGTAAAAAGAAAGGCGATAAGACTCCCTGCGATTCTTCCAGCATCGCTTCTAAGCTTCTTCCTTTGTTGGAACGCTGCCATTTAAAACCGAAAAATCCGTTCTCTCTCATTTTCCGTCTTTATAAACAGCAGTTCCTAGATCTTTCCATTCATAAGGGCTTGATCTCCCCTGACCATCTGGCTCTTGCCGGGGATGGAACTCCTGTCCGCACCGCTGCACAGCAGCGCAAAAAGCGGATCTGCGATTGCAGGGAGCGTGGCTGTTATTCCTGTAACTGTAAACGCCGCTATTCCCAGCCAGACTGTAACTGGGGGTGGGACTCCCACCGGGACTGCTATTTCTTTGGCTACCACCTCTACATGTATGTGGCTTCCGATTCGCACAGTGACCTTCCCGTTTTTCCTATTTTAGAGCGCGCTTCCCGCCATGACATGCTTTCTTTTCTCCATTCCTTTTTCACCATGAAAGCATATCTTCCGCAGCTGCGCATCGAAAAACTTCTTCTGGATTCTGCCCACGATGCTTATGCTGTCTATGAATACTGCAAACGGAAAAATATCTCGCCTTTTATCGACTTGAATCCCGGACATACTGGGCATTTCACTTACAAGGACGATTTCACCATTGATGACGATGGCGTCCCAGTCTGTAAGCTGGGCTTACGTATGCATAAAGATGGATACGAGGCTGCCAGATACCGAGCAAAATACCGGTGCCCGAAATCAAACCGGAAATGTGGCTGCTTCTGTGAACAGCCCTGTTCACCAGCTAAATACGGCAGGACTGTGCACATTTTTACAGATGATAATCCAAGGTTATTTAACATACCGCCAAGGGATTCTAAAGCATGGAAAAAGGAATATGACAGAAGGACCTGCGTGGAACGCTCCAACAAGCGTGAGAAAGAGGACTATAAATTGGAAGGCGGCAGGCACCGCTCTACGAAGATGTGGTACTGCCGCCTCTACGGCATCATGATGCTCCAACACCTTGATGCATGGGAAATGCCATCAACTGAGGCATTTCAACAATCATTATTAGGATTCGCCGCCTAATAATGATATATTAAGCCATTCCAAAAGATTTTTCAAGGCATAGTACCCGCTATGTCCAATGTTTATGTCCATTTTTCGCAAATTTCTTTTTCTGCACGATATTCAGTTGTCAATTTTCTGTTGGTACCTCATTTATTGAGATTCCGAGAAGTTATGAGGGTGCGCGCTTCCCTATAACCTTATTATACTTATCTGTTTGGGTCAGTAACCACATATGAGCTATGGAGCTGCATCAGGTTGGGCTTGGGCCAGAACCGGGTCTTGCCGGAGCCGGAACCGCCGATTACCAGCACATTTTTGTTGCGGGCGGTCTTGGGGTCCTTGGGGCGGCTGCTCATGGTAAGGCGTTCCGTCTGGGTGAGGATTACATTGTTCTGGAATACCGGATCGACATAAGGGGCGATGTCCTGGGAATTTCCCCATCTCGCGGAACCGTACTCGATATTCGGGCGGTACTTCTTGGCGTTTTTGCCTTTCAGGTAAACAGCCAGCCGGAGCGCCGCGCCGCAGCACAGCCCGACCAGCAGGTCCAGCGGATGAAAGCTGGGCCAGAAACTTCCGAGCGCCGCCGGAAGGACGGAGATTAGCGACAGCGCCTTTTCCGATGCGTCCGCGCCCTGGGCCATCCGCCACGCCTCCCCGAAGTTGGTGGCGAACAGCCCCATCAGGATATAGGGCAGGTTCAGCAAAACGAGCTTCTTGATGTTCAGGGGCTTTTTCATCGTTCCAGCTCCTTTCGCTTTGTGCGGTCCACCACCGCGTTTTTCACCAGCTCCTTGAACTGGTTCAGCTTCGCCAGCACAGACGGGCGGGACGCCTTGCGGACCTTCTTCTGGGTGTACTCGGTAAACGCGGAGGTCAGCGCGTCCGCGTCGCGGGCCTTAAAAAAGACCAGATACTTGGGCGGGGAACAGCTGCGGTCCTTCTTTACCGCGTAATCCACGCCGTACTTCCGGGCAACCCGTTCAAACGCCTTGATGGAGGGGGCTGTGATCTCAAGATTGGATACGCCCTGGTTCTGCCCGATGAGCTGCTTCACCGTCTGCCTGCCCTGGGGCTTGACCTCCGCGCCCTTTTCCCGCTGTTTCTGCATCTTTTGCTCTTTCAGGTGCGCCAGATACTTCATAATCGCCGCTTTGAACAGCCTGCCGGTGAATTTGGTGCCGCTGACAATGAGCGTCAGGGTTTTGCTTTCCACTTCGTCCTACATGGGTGTTTCGCCTCCTCTCTATGGATTTTCTTCATGGTTTCTCTACCGGAGCTGGTCTTGCCGGTCATAGTGCAGATGTCCGTTTCGGACCTTCGCGTGGCTCACAATTTTGATATGCCCCTGTTCCTGGCGTTCCAGGGACTTTTTATATCCCTCCTCGGTGAGAAAGGCGCGGCTGCGTTCCCCTTTCCAGCCAACAGGGGAATCAGCGGTCAGGGTATCAAAAATAATCATGTGCCGGGTGTCCTCCGCGAACCGGTTTAAGTCCATGTAACTATGGCCGGAATACTCCCGCGCCCCGGCTTTAAGCCGCATCTCCTCCATCAGCTGGCCGATGGTCTTTTTTTCAGGCATGGTGTGCGCCCCCTTTCTCCCGGCCCTGGCCTTTCACCGTCAGAATCCCGTCCAGTGTGGTGGCGGTGATCCGCAGGCGTTCAGCGGTGGCAATATCGTTTTTGACCGTTTCATCGGTCGAGTTTCCGCAGACCACCAGCACATGGGAGCGGTAATCGGGATCCCCGCAAAATTGAAGATTTTGTGGGGAGAGGAGGAGCAAGGGAGCGGACGCAGTTTTCGCCGACAGGCGGAAACGGAGTTTAGCGGACTTTGCGACGACGAAATCTCTGGCGATGTCGATTCCGTCCTTGTGTTCCTGGGGGATTTCATCCTTCAAAAACAGCGGCAGGAACAAAACAGGGCAGACCGGGGAATATCCGGCGTCATACACCTGGCGGCAGTAGCTGGCGGCGTTTGCCGCGTTTTCATGGGGGTTCTTGCTCCAGGGAGCGGTGATATACGCAAGCGGTCGTTTCATAACAGATTCCTTTCTCCCGGCAGTTCCGGGCAGACAAAAACGGCCAGCTTTCAGAAGCCGCCGTACATATCGTGGTTGACCTGTGAGGTGTAATGGTTGCTCATGGTGGTGGGCGCGTTGAACAGCACCGTCAAAAGGTACTGCTTCATGTTCCGTACCTCGGTGGTGTTCTTTTGCAGGCAGTCCATGACAAACTCGATGTGGGAGCTGTCCAGCTTCAGGAAGCGGGAACGCACCACCTCATGGGGGAAGTCCGCCCCGGCAATCCGGGTGGTCTTACGCTTCGCGCAGACGGTTTCCACCAGCAGCTCCACAATCTCGTCCAAGTCCTCCCGGTAGGTCCCAAACCGCTGTTTGAGGCAGTCATACTCGATATTCTCCAAAATCAGCTCCCGATAACTTTCCATCTCTGTCAGTGACATCGTTTCCCTTCGCTTCGGTTCCGGTGGCTTTGCCGCCGTTCCCCGGAAGGGAAGGGAATCGGTAATTGATCCGTCAGTAATTGATTTTTGGGTATTTAATTTCTCTATATTTATTTGCGTTGGATTTTCCGTTGACGGTTTTCCCGTTGCCGGATTATCCGTTGTCGGAAAACCCGACAACGGTTTTTCCAACAACGGTTTTGGGGGCAACGGTTGGGCGGGCGGTTCCTCTGTTACCGGACGCTCATAAATCACATACTCGTTGGCGCTGAACTTGCCGCCCGCGTCGGTGGTCTGGCGGCGCTTGATGTACCCCGCCTTTTCCAGCTCATTGACTGCGGAGCGGATCGCGTCCTTGCTTTCCCGGTTGATAACAGCCAGGCCGGAAAGGGTGTAGTCCCAATCCTCCGGCAGTGAGAGCATCTGGGACAGCAGGCCCTTTGCTTTCAGGCTCAGGCTCTTGTCCCGCAGATGATAGTTGCTCATGACGGTGTATCCCTGTGTGCGTTCTACGCGAAAAACGGCCATTTTCTGCACTCCTTTCGTTTCCCAGGGCATGAAAAAAGCCACAATCCCGTAAAAAGAATTGCGGCGTTCATTTGCTGGCTGACTTCTGCCTGTACCGGTGAAAAAACGGCGGCATGGGCGGTTTGTCAAACAGGCTCTCTAACTGTGGAAACGTCAGGGTTTGAAAAATCCGGTCGATCTCAATGGTTTCCATGTTTCGCTGGGAGCGGCAGTCCTCCCGGATGGCTTCTCTGATTTCCTTAACGGTACACATATTCATTCCTTCCTCTCAATTTGTCGGGTTTACGGGTGGCGTTTCTTTTTGGGCTTGAAGTCCAGGATATGCCCCTCAATGACGCGGGCATACCGTTTGATTTTGATGTCCCGGCGTTTCTGGCTGGCGAGAACGGCCTGGTAGCCGTCCTCGTCCAGAAACAGGCGCGTTTCATCGCCGGGTGCGCCGTAGGCGGTGCGGGGCCGCAGGACGGAAAACTCCACCATCCAGCGGGTCTTATCCTGAAACCGTTCCACAGCCAGTATGTTGTGGCCCTTTAACTCCCTGGCAACGTGATCTCTCATAGGCGCTCCTTTCAGCGTTCCTGATCTCTCTGACGCTTTTTCTGCCACTGTTCCAGCAGTTTGATGATGGTTTCCTGCATCCGGGCAGGGGTGTAGCTTTTGGGAAAATACTTCCGCAGGGTGTCGGAGGTAAACGTCACCTTGTCCAGATCGCTTTTCTTTTCCTCGCCCATAATCGCCCGCATTACATCTATGGACAGATGCCCCTCCTGACTGAATTTTTTGAGCCGCTGGGCTTGGGAAAGGGAGGGGGTGGCCTGTTCGCTGTCCATCGCGTCCAAAAGCTGTGTCTGTTCTTCTTTTTTGAGAAAGGACAGCTCATAGGCCGGGTTCAGGGCAATTTTCTTTTCGTCCACCATGTTCAGCAGTTCGGGGATTAACTCGGTCAGGCGGATGTAGCGGAAAATCTGGTTTTTACTCTGGCCGACCTGTTCCGCCAGAACCTCGCTGGACTTCTTCCCAAAATCGTTCCCAACTTGGGAACAATTTTCTTTGGAGGGCCGACCTGCTTGCCGTTTCATAGCTTCTAATTTCATCTTGTAGGCAAAAGCCCTTTCGCTGGGGAGCAGGCTTTCCCGTTGTAAATTACTGTCAACCATGATAATCGTGGCGGCGTCATCGTCCAAATCCCGGACAATCACCGGCATGGTTTCTTTCTCTGCCAGTTCACTGGCCCGATGCCGCCTGTGTCCGGCTACCAGCTCATAGCCGCCGCTGGGGTCGGGTCTGGCAATCGCCGGAACCAGAACGCCGTACTGCCGGATGCTGTCCGCTGTTTCCATCATGGCATCATCATCTTTGACCTTGAAAGGGTGGCCCTTGAACGGGTGCAGCTCGCTTAAAGGGATTTCTACCACCTTTTCCCGCCCCGCGTCGGCGCGGCTTTCCTCGGTGGTAAACAGATCATCGACCGATGCCAGCTCTACTTTTTTCGCGCTGCTTTTCAAGTTTCAACACCTCCTTGGTCAGATTTGCGTAGCCTTCGGCTACTTTGCCGCCTGGGTCATGGGCGAAAATGCTCCTGCCCTCCGCGCTGGTTTCCTTTGCCCGGACAGAATGGGGATTCTCTGTGCCGAATACCTTGATTTTGCTGCCGTAAGTTTCCCGCAGCAGGGCGGCAATCTCTTTGGCAAAGTTGGTGCGGTTGTCCACCATCGTCAGCAGGATACCGTCTATTTGCAGTTTCAGGTTGATCTGCCGCTTGACTTTGGCTACCGTAGAGAGCAGCTGTTCCAGCCCTTTGGCGGGCAGATACTCCGCCTGGACGGGGATTATGATCCGGTTGGCGGCGGCCAGCGCGTTGACGGTGAGCATACCCAGGGAGGGCTGGCAGTCTATGAGGATATGGGAATACTGCCCCTTTACACTGTCCAGATATTGCCGCAGAATCGTTTCCCGGCTCATAGCGTTTACCAGCGACACCTCCATGCCGGACAGCTGAATATCCGCCGGCATCAGGTCCACGCCCTCCGGGTGGCGCAGAATCCCCTCGCCGGGGCGGACCGGCTGATCGGTCAGGATACGGCCCATTGCGTCAGAGAGGGTAAAGGGCAGCTTATCCGGCTGGGGATTGCCCAGGCTGATGGTCAGGCTCCCTTGCGGGTCCCCGTCAATGAGAAGCACTTTCTTTCCGGCCTGTGCCAGTCCAATCCCTAAGTTGGCACAGGTTGTGGTCTTGCCCACACCTCCCTTTTGGTTGGCGATGGCGATGATTTGCGTGTTCAAGATAATCACCTCGTTTCTAATTCGTTGTGGTTGCTTCTGGAAATAGAAAAAGCCGCCACTTCATAAATTGAAAAGTGACGGCTTTTTCTGATCCCGGAATACAGTTCCCCGGAAACGCAAAAAGCACCCAGCAAAAAATACTGAGTGCCTGCATTAAAATCATATTCAATTATTCAAATTCGGTCAAACTACGCCAAACTGTTCTCGTATAAATTGAGGGGTGAGAGGGAGTAAAAATCGCCTCTGAAATACCCCGAAATCAGGGCTGTGGTTGTCCTATTTTTTAACCACTAAGCCCGTTTTTTACCTCCATTTTTGCCGGTTGTCCTATTTTTAACCATTAAAAATTGGGTGAAAATGGCTCTCGTTGTGTCAAATCAGGTCAAACTATATCAGCTTGTTTGGGTATAAGAAAACCCCGGAAAACCTTCGCTTTACGGTGATAAGGAAGTATAGAAACTAACTTATCATCAACGCTGACAAACAGGGTGCAAGCAAGAGCAGAGAACACATCACTTTCATTAGTGGTCGGTTCTCTGCTTTTTGTTACGCAATAGAACGCTGTTTTTGATGGTAGGGATATAAAATATCGTCTAAGTGTTTTCCATGCTCTGAAAGCCGCATAAATCAAGGACTTTTTAACCTCTACTGCGTAACATACCTACCCAAGAAAGCATTAGTTTTATAAAGCGATTGGATTAGACGGATTTTGAACACCGTAACAACTCCCGGTGTTGGATTATCCGATATTGGATTTTCCGACACCGGGTTATCCGACATCGGAAAATCCAACGCAATTAAATAAAGATATAACTAACTAAAGAAAAACCAAATACAGACTTAATCAAATATCTATTCCTTTCCTATCCTTTCCCCTAACCCCTTTCCTTTGAAGCACAATATAGTGACGGAGCTGCAATAATGGAAAAGAATGGAACGGAAACGGCAGTACAAAGAAATATTGTTTACTATGTTACGCAATAGAACACCGTTTTTAAGGGTAGGAGTATAAAACCCTTACCCTTGTCCTTATCGCCGCTGTAATGCGCTTAAATCAAGCGAGAAACACCCTCTATCGTGTAACAATCATTCCATACTGGATTGAGGGCGAAAGCAGTCTACTGATTTCGTCCTCTTGACTGCCCATTAGCAAAGGCGGGAAAAGCTGTCAAGGGCGCGTAGCGCGAAGTTTACCCTTGACAGCTTTTCACGTCTTTGCTACTTCCTATCGGTCGAAGCGGAATTTCAATATGGCTTCAACCAGTTTTGCCTTTAATCTGTCCTGTGTGTCGTCATTGATATGCCCCTTATACATAGACAGGTATTTGATGTGTGCGGTGTAGTGCTGCAATACTGCGTCTACCGCTTCCGGCTCTCCGGCAACGGCTTTTTCGATTACTTCAAAAGGTATCAGCTTTTTGTTCCTCATGTTCCAATCTCTCCCATTCTTTCCGCAACTGTTTCAGCGCGACATTTCTTCTGTGATTTATCGTACTTCTACAACGCCCATACAGTCTGCCGATTGCTTCATCACGATAACCGATGAAGTAATATAGCAACAAAACTTCTTGCCTTAACTCCGGCAACTTTGCTAATGTCGTCGCTAACCGTTCATCATCAACGATAACTTCCTTTCCCAACACAAGAAATACGGTCGGCTTGTCCTGCTTTTCAAAGTAGCTGTCCATAGCAGACGGTTCAAAATATCGTTCTGACATCAGATAGTCAAGGGATATTTCCCGTTCCATTTTCCGCTTCAAATCCCTCCATGCGTTGATTGCTTCATGGCGCAGGACAACCTTGCAGAACGCATGGAAAGCATATTCAATATGCTCCATGAACTGTTCAGAATATCTCATTTTCTCTCACCCCCTTTCTTCCCAGTAGGGGGCTATTACAACAAGAACCCATGCAGAATATATCCGCATAGGTTCTTGAGTAATATGAGTTATTAAGACATACTAAATGATATGTGTATTCATGCTCATAGGCGCAATAATCCTCGTTAATGGCTTGGATTTTTTTGACAGGTCAATGATTGTTGGATTTTGTCGATATGATTTATGCTTCATGGCGGTACCTCTTTTTAGACATCGCGTCAAAAGGAACGTGTAAAAAGCTCTCTGCTGAACAACAGTTTTTTCTTTGTCGTCATTCAGCAGATTGGATTGAATTATCAAAAAAGGAGCCGATAACAGCAGTTCAAATCTGCGTGTTATCGGCTCTGCGTCTGTGCGTCCGGCTCTTTGATAACCGAAATATGAAATTGTGTTACATTGATTAAAATTTCCTGCTTACATTTGGGGCAGAACAGCGGGAAATTCCGAAGCTCTGTGTCTGACCGCATTTTAATGCGTGTCTTGCTTCCGCAAACAGGGCATAATAACCATTTGAATTGCTCGTTCCCGTCATGATTCATGGTTCTTATGCTTGCTTTCTTTTCGCAGTACAACGCTGCTGATAACGCTGATGCCGCCCAACAACGCACAAGATTTTGACGGGAAAAGGATTCCTGCCGCCACTAGACCAGCACCGACAACTAAGTTACAAGCCGCAGCCGTTTTTAACGCTTTCTTTTTCGGGTTGGGAAGTTCTACGGAAATCCCCAATCTACCATTCAACTTTTCGCAAGCCCGATTTACTTCTTTAATCATTTTGTCCTCCTTTAAAACAATAACTGTATGCCGTGATTTACAATAAGCAACACGCCAACGCCTATGACAATCCATAGGGCTGTGGCTTTCTTTTCTTTCCCTTTTCTCTTGTTCAGAAACAGGAAAATCAATCCCACGCCCACAAGGCAGATACCAACAATCAATGATACGATTGAAATGGTCTGCATGATTTCCGCACTTGGAACGGGTACAAAATCGGGAATTGGAAAATTCATATTATCGCCCCCTTTCTTTTAATGGTATTGTAAAGTATTACAATCCTATTTTTCTTAAAAACCTCATGTTTTCAGGGAATTTTTAGCTTTTTACAACTAAAAAAGCAATGATCCCCTATTTTCGTGTATAATGTAAGCACCACACTCAACAAAATACGAAAGGTAAATCATTGCTTTATGGATAACATTATACTATATTTACTTAAAATCATTCAAGAACAATATCAGCAAATTTGCTGGCTCATTCTTTTTATTTGCAGATACATTCCTCTTAAGCAGTGGGCTCACGATGAACTCCACAGCCCTAAATACCAAAAGTTCCTCACGGATAAACTTCCTGTCATCAAACCATTCATCAAACAGGACTGGCAACCCTGGAACGGATACTACCTCCTCCGCTATGGCAAAGCCGTAAAACCTGTCAAACCCCAGAAAGGCAAACCCCGTAACGTTCCGACAGATACCGCCTGCCCTCTCTGCGGCGCCCCTCATGACTATATCTATGACAACTCTGGCGGCCGTGGACAGTTTAAGTGCAAGATCTGCGGGCAAACCTTTGTCAACGGTGAAAAAGTAACATCCCCGTTAAAACTACAGTGCCCTTATTGCGGGCATGCCCTCCAGCCTGTCAAAGACCGGAAACATTTCCGTATCCATAAGTGTGTCAACGACAGCTGTCCTTACTACCGGCGGAATCTCACAAAGCTTCCTAAAGGGCTTCCGCAATCCGAATACTGGAAATATAAACCACGTTATCTTTACCGCGAGTTTTCTGTAAACTTTTTTGATATGGAACTAAACCAGCTCCCAAAGTGGGCAACCTCCTTTAGATATAAGAAAAACAACGCCTATACCATGGGGCTGTGCCTTACCTACCGGGTAAACTTAAAACTCTCTCTCCGGCAGACCGTACAGGCCCTTAAAGAAATCCATGGTATTGACATTTCACATACCATGGTCAACAATTATGCCAAAACAGCCGCTGCCATCATCCGTCCCTTTGTAGATTCCTATGACTACAATCCTTCCAACGAACTTGCTGCTGATGAAACCTACATCAAAATCAAAGGTATAAAAGCATATGTCTGGCTCATCATGGACAAAGTAACTCGCTCCATCCTCGGCTATCAGGTCTCAACTTCAAGAGATGTCGGCCCCTGTATTCTTACCATGCGCATGGCATTTGATAAATTTAAGGAATTCCCTGACAGAACCCTGAAATTCATTGCTGACGGATACAGCGCGTATCCGCTTGCCGCCCAGCAGTTCAAGATTGAAAAAGGCTGGGACGTATTCATCACGCAGGTGATCGGCCTTACCAATGACGACGAAGTATCCAAAAAATTCCGGCCATTCAAACAGGTGACCGAACGCTTGAACCGTACATTCAGGGAATCTTATCGTGTCACCTGCGGTTACGGTACGGATGGCGGTGCAATACACAGCGTTTCTCTCTGGGTCGCTTACTATAACTTCCTGCGTCCTCATGAGAAATCCGGCGGCAGGGAACCGCTGAATAAAGTGGAACTGCTGGAAGGCGCTGGGAATATGCCCGGCAAATGGCAGCTCCTGATCTATCTGGGCCAACAGGAACTCTTAAAGCAGCAACAGGGCTAAGCCCACATCTGTTCTTAGATTCCGAGCCAGAGGTAATTACCTAGCCATCCCGAAGGGACCTGCCCTTGATGGCACGCCAAAACAATGCTACAATGCTGTGAATCAGACGGAGAAACTGGTATCTGTTCTTGAGTTCTTCGCCGTCGGTAAGACGTTCAGAGCATTGTTTTGGTGTGCCGTCAAGGGTGGCGGACACTGCCAAAATCTATCGTATCTACAATTATCAAAGTTCTAATGGAGCCTATTTTTTTGACTCCAGTTTTTCATAGGCTACTTTACACTACCCTTTTAATTGCTCAAATCTGATAAAATCATTTTTCTCATTGCGACTGCTGAAAAAATGATGCCTATGATACCGAAAATAACTGCCGCAACGGGGATTGACATCAATCCTGCGCTACTTCCCTGTGAGTTTGACGCTATGGCAACAATGACAATAGACGAAACAACGGTTGCAATCGTTGACTTCTTTATCATTCCAACATACAGCGGGAGAAGCCCCAACAGGATAGCGGATATTGTTGTAACTGCCTGTGCCAGTATGTTTCCAAAGCTGAACGTGACAAAATCAAAACATTTTGCCGCAAGAAAGATTGTGGCATATTGGAAGATATTTGACAGCACATGGAACGTAAAACTAATGCAGCATATCAAGATGAGTTTTGCCGTAATCAGTTTCGTGCGGCTGATCGGGTAAGTGAAAAGCAAGCCGATTGTCTTGTTTCTGTATTCTTCAATCAAAAATACGGAAATCAGTACCGCTTCCCATACAATCAGAGTAGCCCTTACAAGCATTGCCGCTAACGTAACCGTATCTAACTGGACTGGGGCAAATCCCGGAAGTGTGGATATATTGCCGCTTGCAGTTAAAAGGCTGGACGTAAAGGCGGAAAGCAGAAAAATGATAAAGTTAGCGATTAACAATCCGGCGATATGCGGCTTTAACGGTACTTTCTTAATTTCCATGCGGATAAGATTCCACATTTTTCCCACCTCCTCCCAATAAGCCTAAATAATAGGATTCAAGGTCTATCTCTTTCGCCGTAAGCTCTTTCATAGATACTTCCGCAAGCATAGCCCCGTGGTCAATAATTCCGATTGTGTCGGCAATTTTAGACAGCTCGTCAAGGATATGGCTGGATATTAAAATGCTTGTGTGGTATTCATGGTTGATTCGCAGCAGCAGCTCCCGTACTTCTATAATTCCCTGTGGGTCTAAGCCGTTTATAGGTTCGTCTAAAATGAGCAAATCCGGCTTTGTGAGCATTGCCCTTGCAAGCGCAAGCCGCTGTTTCATTCCCAAAGAGAATTTCCCTACGGCTTTATTGCCCGTTTCTGCAATACCCAACAATGACAGCGTTTCCATGATGTTTTCATAGCCTGCGCCCATGTATCGGCAATGGAGTTCCATGTTCTCGTATGCGCTTAAATGGCTGTAAAAAACAGGGCTTTCAATAATGCTGCCGATACGGGAGAAAACGGGATTGTTCCCCTTGTTGATAGTTTCGCCTAATAAACATACCGTACCTGTATCGGGGAAAATGATATGGTACAGTGTTTTCATCAGCGAAGTTTTTCCTGCGCCGTTTGCGCCCAGAAATCCGTATACTTCCCCTTGCCTTACATTCATGCAAATATCATTCAGTATGGGGTTGCCCTCTATGGATTTTGATAAATGCCGGACTTCAACCGCATTTGTCATTCGCTCGCCCCCTTTTCGGAGCATAGCCGCCTTTTAAATATCAAAGTCGCTTTCTGTGCGATTCCGATAAGGGAATATTGGGAACTGCCTATACATGGATAAGAAAAACAAGTAACCAGTTCCCAACCGTCCTTACCGTAATGGTTCAGCTTATCAGACAGCGACTTTTCGGAATGTTCTGTTTCCTTGCTGTCAATTACTATCGTTTTGTACTCAAATTCTGTCATAAAAATCTCCTTTACTCAAAAATATCTGCCACAAGGCTATCCACCATAAAATCAAAAACAGCGAAATAATCACAAGTGACGGAAAGCGTTTCTTTTGCATTGATTGTTGACAGCAGCGCACTCAAAATTCCATATGCCTGTGCTTCCTCCATTTTCAGATTGAGGTCTGCGGCATGGATAACCTGTCTGAAAAAATCGAAACTGTCAAACTTGATTTTCTTAATCGTTTCTTCCGGCAGCTTTGTCACAAAAGACTGAAAATCCGGCGTATTGACATTGTAGAGGAACGGCTTGCTGTCGTATTCCCGGAAAAGCCTTTTCATGGACTGTGCAAAGCCCTCTTTCGTCCGGCTGTTCCTGTTTATGTCGATAATCTTTTCTGTCAACCTCCTTTGTATGTCTGTGATTGTTTCAAGGAATAAATCTTCCTTTGTCGGGTAGAGCGTATAAAAAGTACCGATAGATATAACTGCCTTATCGCATAGATTCTTAATGCTTGTCTTTTTATACCCTTGCGCTATCCAACATTCCTCGCATAGTTCTTCCAGCTTTTTGCGGATTGCTTTTTTATCAGCGTCCGAAAGGACTGGCTTTGACGGCATAGATTCACTTCTCCTTTCTTCTGAATTGTATTTGTGAATATTCGCTATAAATATTCACAAAACGAATGATAGCACGATTGATAACTATTGTCAAGTAGGGAACTTGATTTAGCAATGCCGTATACCCCCAAAATCAGAAAATCATTCCTTACATTATAGGAAGTATTTTAGTTAACTGATAGAACTGAATAGACATACTCTGAAACCATATTTCAGCTTACAAAAAACCTCTGCTATTTTTTATTCATATTTGGCATTTCTGAAACTCCCCCGTATTAAGAAGCAAGGAAAACTTTTTGAAAAATTTCTCTCAAATATTCGTCAAAAACGCCCTGTGCGGTGTTGTAGGTAGTGAGAGGATTTTCAAGAGGGTTTGGGAAACTTCCCAACAAGCAAAATCTGTCCGGCAAGCCATAGCGCGGATGGGCAGATTTACGGAAATGGGTACCCGTTTCCTATGCTTGCTCCGAAACTTATCACTTTAGCAAATGCGGAAAGGAAGGGAAAAGAATGGATTGGGAACCAGAAATCAAGGACAGCGGCTATCTGCCGGAAAAAGGGAAACCGACAGAGGAAACCATCTGCTACAAAATCGGCGGCACATACTATGAAGTGTCTACCTCCTGCGGCGGCTCGGAACGGCTCCGCGACAAGATGATACGGCTCATAAAATCGGAAACCGTCAAACCGCCCAATGACAAACAGGGATAAATGCGCTATAATGATTTTAACACTACTGTTTGTCGGGCGTTCATTACAGGAGGAATGAACATATGACAGCAAATACATATAAGCCCGGACAGATAACAGCATTATACGCCCGTCTTTCGCAGGAAGATACGTTAGAGGGCGACAGCAACAGCATTGTGAACCAGAAAGCAGTCCTCTCCAAATATGCGGCGGACAACGGCTTTTCCAATCCCGTTTTCTTCATTGACGACGGTGTATCAGGTGTGACGTTCGACAGACCAAATTTTAACCGCATGATTGCGGAGATTGAAGCCGGAAACGTAGCAACGGTCATTGTCAAGGATATGTCAAGGTTGGGGCGCGATTATCTGAAAGTCGGCTACTATACGGAAATTTTTTTCGTAGAGCGCGACGTTAGATATATCGCAATCAATGACGGGGTAGACAGCGCAAAGGGGGATAACGATTTTACCCCGTTCCGCAACCTGTTTAATGATTTTTACGCCAAAGATACAAGTAAAAAAGTACGGGCAATCAAACGGGCGCAAGGACAGGCGGGGGAACATCTGACAAAGCCGCCTTACGGCTACATGGTAAGCCCTGCGGACAAAAAGCTATGGATTGTGGACGAGGAAGCCGCCGCTGTGGTGAAACGCATTTTTGATTTATGTATCGGTGGGAAAGGTCCTATGCAGATAGCAAAAATCCTCAAGGAAGATAAAGTACCGACTGCCAAAGCCTACTATGCCGAGAAAAAGGGGAAAGCACTTCCCGAAAATCCGTACAACTGGAAAGACAGCACGATTGTCGGCATTTTGGAACGTATGGACTATTGCGGACATACCGTAAATTTCAAAAGCTATTCCAAATCCCACAAATTAAAGAAGCGGATTCCAACCACAAAAGAACAGCAGGCAATTTTCTATAATACCCATGAAGCGATTGTAGAGGACGCTGTTTTTGAACGGATACAAGAACTAAGAGCGAACAAACGCCGCCCCACAAAAGCGGACAGACAGGGATTGTTTTCCGGCTTGGTATATTGTGCGGACTGTGGGAGTAAGCTACATTTCGCTACTTGTAAAAGTTTTAACGGTTCACAAGACCATTACCGCTGTGCAAAGTACAAGAGCAATACGGGAAGCTGTACGGCTCACTTTATCCGCGAGGAAGTGTTGAAGCAAATCGTATGGAGCAGGATATTTGACGTAACCGCCCTTTTCTTTGATGACATCATGGCTTTCCATGAAATGATGTATCAGCAACGCTCTGCCGAAACGGAAAAGGAAATGAAACGCAGGAAACGTGAAGTCGGACAGGCGAGGAAGCGGATAGCGGAACTTGACCGTATCTTCAAGCGGATTTATGAGGACGACATAAGCGGTGCAATCAGCCATGACAGATTTTTGAAGCTGTCCGCAGAGTATGAAACGGAATAGCGGGAACTGGAAGAAAAGGTCAAGGCAGACCAGCAGGAAGTCGATACCTACGAACAGAACAAGAGCGATTTTGACAGCTTCGCCGCGATTATCCGCAAGTATGTGGGGATAAAAGAACTTACCCCCGCAATCGTCAATGAATTTATCAAAAAAATCATAGTCCATGCGCCGGAAAAGGTGGACGGGAAACGGGTACAGAAAGTAGATATTGTTTTCAACTTTGTGGGTGAACTCAGTTTCCTTTCTGACATGCAACCGAAACGGCAAGGCGCATAGGAACTCAAAAAGACGGTATAGCCCTTGTAATCGGGGCTATACCGCCTAATCTGAAATTACTTCCCTCTAACCGTAAACATTTGATTTTCCGGGGTTTTTGAGCAATTTTGATACGCTCCCGACAGCCAATTAACGCTTGCTGAACTGCGGAGCGCGACGGGCCGCTTTGAGGCCGTATTTCTTTCTTTCCTTCATACGTGGGTCACGTGTCAGGAAACCTGCTGATTTCAGCACTGGCCTGTAATCAGCATCTGCCTGGAGCAGTGCCCTTGCAATGCCGTGGCGGATTGCGCCTGCCTGCCCAGTATAACCGCCGCCCCTGACATTTACCAAAACGTCAAATTTGTCAGCGGTATCTGTTGCCATCAATGGCTGGCGTACGATAACTTTCAGGGTTTCCATCCCTAAATAGTCGTCCATGTCCCTTTTATTAATTGTAACCTTGCCCGTTCCCGGCATCAAGTAAACTCTGGCAATTGATTTTTTTCTCCTGCCTGTCCCATAATATCTTGCATCTGCCATCTTTTCCTACCTCCTGATTAAAACGTTAAAACTTCTGGTTTCTGGGCTGCATGCTTGTGTTCTGGCCCTACATATACGAAAAGCTTCTTGTACATCTGCCTTCCCAAAGGCCCTTTGGGGAGCATCCCCTTTACTGCATGTTCCATGACCCGTTCCGGTTTCTTTGCTAACATTTCTTTTAATGTGGTTTCTTTCATTCCACCCACATAGCCGGAGTGATGGTAGTAAATCTTCTGGTCCAGTTTCTTGCCGGTTACTTTCACCTTTTCTGCATTTACAACGATGACATAATCGCCGGTATCAAGGTATGGGGTAAAAATCGGTTTATGTTTGCCCCTTAATATCCTTGCGATTTCTGTTGCAAGGCGTCCTAATGTCTTTCCTTCTGCGTCAACTACAAACCATTTTCTTTCTATTGCTGCCGCACCTGGTACAAAAGTATTCATCAAATGTTACCTCCTTGAATTTTACAGTGTTACTCTGATATCCAAACGCCGTCCAATGCCGCGTTTACCCGCTGCCCTGCCCTGAAAACCGCTGCGCCCCTAAGCCTGATTCCTGCCGGAACATGCAATTTCCCATGGCCTGTAATTCCGTCTGTCCTATCCTTTTCACACTATTTACATTTTTCTTTGTACATCAAAGCAAAAACGCTTCGCCGGAGAAAGGCTTGCATTTCTCACTCGCCATACCCGAATATTATAGTACATCGTTTCCCCAGTGTCAATTACTTTCTTGGGGCAATTTAAAATTTCCCAACCCTGAACTGTTCAATCATGCCCCGCAAAGTTTCTGCCTGGGCAGTCATTTCCTCGCTGGACGCCGCGCATGCTTCGGAGGTATCCGTATTGGTCTGCACCACATGGTTAATCTGCTCTACCCCCTGATTAATTTGCTCTACTGCTTCTGCCTGGGCTTCTGATGCTTCTGCAATCAGGTTTACCTTGTCAATGATAGCCTGCGCGCCCTTCACTACCTTTTGGAGCTGGTTTGCCGTTTCATTGGCAATTACCATCCCTTTCTCAACGGCGCGGACAGATTCTTCAATCAGGGACGTAGATTCCGTTGCCGCTTCCGCACTCTGGGACGCCAACAGGGATACCTGGTCTGCAACCACTGCAAACCCTTTCCCGGCTTCCCCTGCCCGGGCTGCTTCAATGGATGCATTCAGCGCCAGAAGGTTGGTCTGGGAAGCAATTTCATTAATAGTAGCAATAATCTTGCTAATTTCATTGGAGGACTGGCTGATTTGGTCCATGGATTCCACCATTTCCTTCATTTTCCCATTGCTGTGCCCCAGCTCTTTCCCAAGCTGCTGCACCTCTTTGCTGATCCCGACAGCTTCTTTTGCATTCCGGTCAATCTGCCCGGAAACATTTTCAATAGTAGCGGAAAGCTCGCTGGTTACCCCAGCCTGTTCCGTTGCCCCCTCGGCAAGCTCCGTAGAATTTGTGGCAATCTGCTCCGAAGCCTTTGTCACCTGGTTTGCCACTGTCTGGACATTTTTCACCATGTCAGACATATTTTTCTCAAAATGCATAAAGGATTCTTCAATGCCCACAAAATCCCCGCGGTATTCCACCCCGGCCTGCACGTCAAAATTCCCTTCCGCAAACTCATGCATGGCATGGTCAATGTCAGCCACATAGGAGCTTAAGCCTTCAATGGAACTGCGCAAAGCGTTGGCCAGCTTCCCGATTTCATCCTCGCTGCGGTATGTAACGTCTGTATGGAGGTTTCCTCTTGACAGCTCTACGGCTGCCTGCTCAATCTCGCCCAAAGGCTTTAAAATACTTCCTACGATCCGGTTCCCTACCCTCATGGCAGTCAATATGGCAAGCCCAAGGGAAAGAGCCATGACAATTACTACAATTACTACCGTCTGCTGAGTGACTTGGAGGGATTCTTTCTTCATTTCGTTCGTGGCGTTACTGATATCCTTTGCAATCCCCACTGCAGCCTCCAACGCCGGGGAACATTCTGTGATAATCAGCGTTATCCCTTCTGCCCGATTCCCTGCTTCTAAATCCTCCACAATCTGGTATCCCAGCTTCATCCAGTTCTCCAAAGCAGTTTCATATTCCTCATTCAGCGCATCTTCAATAACGCCCGTTGCTTTCAGTTCCTCCAAAGCATCTTCAATGACGCCCATGCTTTCTTCAATATCCCCTTTATATGCAGTTATCATATCCTTATCATCATTTAAGGCAAGCTCACGTATTTTCCTTGCTGCAATGTTAGATTCAATCCTGCACGTCTTTACCGCAGTATCTGCCGCCTGCGCGCCGTTGATATAAGAATTCATTTTGCCCTGTACAAGGAATAGCCCGGCCACGGCAAATATTGCAATGACAACCATCAGCCCAATTACCAGCGTATAGCCAAATTGGAGCTTCTCCTTCATTTTCATCTGGTCCATTTTCTTTAACATGTCAGTTATTCCCTCCTCCGTACTTAATTCCAATCATAGTAAGGCCATGGGCCGGCGCTGTGGGGCCTGCCGCGCCACGGTCTTTTTTTTCTAAAATATCCGGTATGGATTCCGGCGCCAATTCTCCCACTCCCACAGCAACCAGCGTTCCAGCAATAATCCTTACCATATTATAGAGGAACCCTGTCCCGGTCACACGGACCACAATGATTCCTTCCTTTGATTTTTCTACGGTACAGGACAGAACCTTTCGGACCGTATGTTCTACACTTGTCCTTACCGAACAAAAACTCCTGAAATCATGCTCGCCTACCAAAAAAGCTGCCGCCTGCTGCATCTTCCCCAAATCCAGCTCCCGGTAATAAAAATAAGTATCCCGCCGCAGGGTAGGGACTGGGATTTTCCGGTTTAAGATACGGTACTCATAAGTTTTTTCACTGTAGCAGCGGCGGGGATGGAAATCATCCGGCACCTGGCAGGAGCTTTGTACGGCAATGTCCTCTGGCAGCCGCTGGTTCAGCGCATAGCAGATTTTTTCCGGAGGGATCCTGGTCCCTGTATCAAAAACTGCCACATTTCCCAAAGAATGGACCCCAGCGTCTGTCCGGCTGGCTCCAATTACCTGAATTTCCTCTCCTAAAAGCTCAGAGAGCGTCTGGTTCAATACTTCCTCTATCGTAAGCCCGTTGGGCTGCAGCTGCCAGCCGCAGTACCTTGTCCCCTCATAGGCAACCACTAATTTCACTCTTTTCAAAACCTTTTCCCATGCCTTTCTGCCTTCGGACGGCAGTTTTCCAATAACCCACAACAATGCAAACGTTCTCTATGTATTATACACCCAATCACAAATTTTGTAAAATAATATACTTAGCATAAATCCATAGGTTTACATCCACACACGCAGCATGATAATCCCTGCAAAATAACCTGCAATCAATAAATACGCCACACCATCCCTTCCTTTATATTTTAAAGGCTTCATTTTCGTCCTGCCTTCCCCGCCATTATAACATCTGGCTTCCATTGCCATGGCAAGGTCATTGGCCCGCCGGAATGCAGAAATAAACAATGGCACCAACAGGGGCACCATCGCCTTCGCCCTTTTTATCAAATTCCCGCTTTCAAAATCAGCCCCACGCGCAAGCTGGGCTTTCATGATTTTGTCAGTTTCTTCTATTAAAATCGGGATAAACCGCAGCGCAATGGACATAATCATGGAAACTTCATGGACTGGGACCCCTATCCTGCGGAAGGGGCGCAGGGATTTCTCCATGCCGTCCGTCAGTTGGTTGGGCGTAGTAGCCAGTGTGAGCACGGAGCTGCCCAGTATCAGGTAGGACAGCCTTACCGCCATAAAACCTGCGCTTTTCAGCCCTTCCTCAGTAATTTTCAGTTTCCAGACAGACACCAGCGGTTCCCCCGGCGTTAAAAACAAGTTAAACATTACCGTAATGGCAAGGATCGCTGCAATCGCTTTCAGCCCCTTCACCATATAGCGGAAAGGCACTTTGGAAAGCTTTACCACTGCTGCAAGCCCCGCTGTCACTGCCGCAAACCCTGCAAGCCCGCGGAACAGAAACAGCGACAGGACATACGTAAGGGTCCCCATCAGCTTTACCCGCGGATCCAGCCTGTGGATAATGGAATTTGAGGGATAATATTGCCCAATTGTAATATCTCTTATCATAATATTTCCTGCTGCTTCTCTTGGAAGCCTTTTCCTTCCCTACTATTGCCGCAGTTTCCCGGCCTTTGTAAATGCCTGCAAAATAGATTCCCTGGCTTCTTCCACTGTGGTCGCCCCTGTGTCCACGGGAATCCCGTTCTCCCGCAGCCCATGCATCAGGTAGGTAACCTGGGGGGCTGCAAGCCCCACTTCTTCCAGTTCCTGATAACGCTGGAATATTTCCTTTGGGGCGCCGTCCATCAAAATACTGCCCTGGTCCATCACAATAATCCTTCCCACGTAATCTGCGACATCCTCCATACTGTGGGAAACCAGAAGGACCGTTATAGACAATTCCCGGTGCATGGCTGCCACCTGCCCTAAAATTTCGTCCCTGCCCTTAGGGTCCAGACCGGCCGTGGGCTCATCCAGGATCAGCATATCCGGCTTCATGGCAAGGACCCCGGCAATGGCAGCGCGCCGCTTCTGCCCACCAGACATCTCAAACGGGGGCTGGTACCAATATTCCTCGGAAAGCCCCACGCTGCGCAGCGCGGCAAACGCCCGGAGCTCCGTTTCCTTCCTTGGAAGCCCAAGGTTCTTCGGCCCGAAGCAGACGTCTGCAAAAACCGTGCTTTCAAACAACTGGTGCTCCGGGTACTGGAACACCAGCCCCACCTTGCCACGCAGTTCTTTCAGGCTGTAATCCTCCTCGTAAATATCCCGCCCATTGTAGTAAATGCCCCCGGAAGTCGCCTTAAGCAGCCCATTGAGATGCTGGATTAAGGTGGATTTCCCGGAACCGGTATGGCCGATAAGCCCAATAAATTCCCCGTCTGCAATTTTCAGGTTTATATTTTTTAAGGCCTGCTTTTCATAAGCAGTCTGTGCGCTGTAAATATAATTTACCTTATCTAATATCATTGACATAATATAGCCCACCAGTCCTTGGATTTTTGCAGTACCTTAGCCTGTCAAGGTATCTTCAGGATTTTTCCCTTCCTCCCCATACAGGCGGCATAAAACCTCTGATAATTCCTGCCTTGTCAGGATGCCCGCCGGAATGTCCAGCCCTGCCTTTTTCAGCCCATGGGCCAGCAAAGTCACCTGCGGCACGTCCAGCCGGTAGGATTTCAGTTCCTCCACCCGGGAAAAAATCTGCCTTGGCGTCCCCTGCATCACTACCCTCCCGTGGTCCATCACATAGACCTTATCTGCCCCAGTGACTTCTTCCATATAGTGGGTAATCAAAATAACGGTCACGCCTTTTTCCCGGTTCAGGGCCTCCACGGCATCCAGAACTTCTTTCCTGCCGCTGGGATCCAGCATGGCGGTTGGCTCGTCCAGCACAATGCATTTCGGCTCCATTGCCATAACCCCTGCAATGGCTACCCGCTGCTTCTGCCCGCCGGACAGCTTATTGGGGGAATGCCCACGATATTGGAGCATGCCTACGGATTTCAGGCTCCGTTCCACCCGTTCCCAGATTTCATCCGTAGGTATCCCAATATTTTCCGGCCCAAATGCCACGTCTTCCTCCACTACGCCGGCAATAATCTGGTTGTCCGGGTTCTGGAACACCATCCCGGTATTCTGCCGGATATCCCATAAATAATTTTCATCCAGCGTATCCTTCCCGTCTACCCAAAGGGTTCCTCCGCTTGCCCGAAGGAGTACATTCAGGTGCTTGGCAAGGGTGGATTTCCCAGAACCGTTGTGCCCAAGGACTGCCACAAATTCCCCCGGCTTTATCCCCAGGTCCACTTGGTCCAAAGCCGTGGTAATCCCTTCCACATTGCCTTCCTCGTCACGCCGGAAATATTCATGTACTAACTTTCTGGCTTCTATAAAATTCATGGCCTTCGCCCTCCCAGCAAAATTGGCAGCTTTAGGCTCCCCTTCCAGCCATCTATGGCCTTACTCCTCCCAGCTTAACCGGTGGAGCTGCCCTTCCAGCTTCATATCTGCAAACTGGTTCTGGCGCAAAGCTTCGTATAAGACAATGGCGACAGAATTGGCTAAGTTTAACGAACGGGTTTCCCCTACCATAGGAATCCGTACGCAGGTTTCCGGGGATTCTTTCAGGATTTCTTCCGGGATCCCTGCGCTCTCTTTCCCAAACATCAGGTAACAGCCCTCCCCATACTGCGCTTCGGTATAGAGCCGCTGCGCCTTGGTGGTAGCCATATAAATCTTTGCCCCCGGATTTTTCCCAAGGAAATCCTGCCAGTCCACGTACCGGGTTACGTCCAGATCCTGCCAGTAATCCATCCCTGCCCGTTTAATGGCCTTTTCATTCAATTGGAAGCCCAAAGGCTCAATTAAATGGAGCCTTGCCCCGGCAGCCACGCAGGTACGCCCAATATTCCCTGTATTTGCCGGGATTTCCGGCTCATAAAGCACAATATTTATTCCTGCCATCCTATCCACCTATTTCCTTAGCTTCGTCAGAAAAGCTTCCATCCTGTCCAATGCTTCTTTCAGGCTGTCCAGGGAATACGCATAGGAAATCCGCAGGAACCCTTCCCCACAGTCCCCGAAAGCCGTCCCGGGCACTACCACAACCTTTTCTTCCTGCAGCATACGTGTGGCAAATTCTTCCGACGTCATGCCAAATTCCTGTATGCAGGGAAATGCATAAAAAGCCCCAAACGGCTCAAAGCATTTTAATCCCATTTCACGGAACCGGTGCATCAGGTAACGGCGCCTGCCATTGTATTCTTCCCTCATGCCAGCCACATCACCATCCCCGTTCCGGACTGCTTCTACCGCCGCATACTGGCTGGTGGTGGGGGCGCACATGATGGCATACTGGTGGATTTTCAGCATCTGTTCCAAAATCTCCTTGGGGGCGCATGCATAGCCCAGGCGCCATCCCGTCATGGAATACGACTTGGAAAAACCATTGATTAAGACAGTGCGTTCCCGCATCCCCGGCAGGGAGGCAATTGTCACATGGTCCTGCCCTTCCAAATATGTAAGCTCTGCATAAATTTCATCGCTCAGCACAAATAAATCATGCTTTTCCACCACTTCCGCAATGGCTTCCAAATCCTTCCGTTCCATAATCGCCCCTGTCGGGTTATTGGGGAAGGGCAATACCAGCAGCTTCGTGTTAGGGGTAATGGACGCTTCTAACTCCTCTGCCGTCAGGCGGAACTCATTTTCCTCTTTTAAATTGATTACCACAGGGACGCCGTTTGCAAGCAACGCGCAGGGTGTGTAGGAAACATAACTGGGCTGTGGGACCAGCACTTCGTCCCCCGGGTCCAGCATTGCGCGCATTGCCAGGTCAATGGCTTCGCTGCCTCCTACCGTTATCATCATTTCCGTATCATAATCGTAAGATACCGAAAACCTCCGTTCCAGATACTTTGAAATCTCTATCTTCAGCTCTTTCAGCCCTGCATTGGAGGTATAAGCCGTCCTGCCTTTTTCCAGTGAAAAAATGCCTTCGTCCCGGATATGCCATGGCGTATCAAAATCCGGCTCCCCTACGCCCAGGGAAATCACGTCCTTCATTTCCGCTGCAATATCAAAAAATTTCCGGATGCCGGAAAACGGTATCCCAACAATGCGTTCCGATAATGGGTTCCTCATCAGCTCACCAACATCCTTTCATCTTCCTGCGGCTTTGCAATTATGGTTCCATGGTCTTTGTATTTTTTCAGGATAAAATTTGTTTTGGTGCTTAAGACGGATTCCAAAGGGGACAGCTTATCAGAAACGAACTGCGCCACTTCCCGCAGGGTTTTCCCTTCCAGCGTCACTAACAGGTCATACCCGCCGGAAATCAGGTACACGGCATTGACTTCGGGATAGTTATAAATCCGCTCCGCAATGCTGTCAAACCCACGGCCCCGCTGGGGCGTCACACGGACTTCAATCAGCGCGTTCACTTTTTCCAGGCTGGTTTTCTCCCAGTCAATCAGGGTGTGGTAGCCGCAGATAATGTGTTCCTGCTCCATGGCAGCCATTTCGTTTGCCACAGCCGATTCCCCAACGCCCAGCATAATTGCCAGCTCTTTTAAATCCACCCTGCTGTTTTTTTCTATAAAAGTTAAAATTTTCTCTCTCATTTCCATAAAATACAATCCTTTCTGCCCTTTTTACCAAATGCCGCTCAATCCTGCCCAATCAGACCACTTTATATAATTCATCTGTTTTTGGGGGTTCCAAAAACCTCCGTTCTTCTTCATTGAGCAGCACCCGGCCGTTCCCAGCCACCGCCTTGCCGATAATGGCTGCATGGATGCCATTTTTTTCCAGTTCCCGGGCAAGGGCAGTCCCATCGGAAGCCGCCATCAACATGCATCCGCTGGAAATCAGGCCATAGGGGTTTATGCCGAAATATTCGCACACTTCAATGGTTTCCTGCTTCACAGGTATCTTTTTCAAGTCTATTTCCAGCCCAATGCCGGAACTTTCTGCCAATTCCCAAAGGGCGCCGAAAATCCCGCCTTCCGTCACGTCATGCATGGCCTTGACGCCGGATGTTACGGCAATGGCAGCTTCCGGCAGCACAGACAAATATTGGTCGAAGCCCTGGGCTGCTTTTATAAGCTGCATGGGATAGCGGGCAGCCAGCTCCTGCCCTTTTTCCTTGGCTATAATCGAGGTGCCCTCCAGCCCAATCCATTTGCTTACCAGAATATCATCCCCTGGGGACGCCCCTGCCGTTGATACCAGCTTTCCCGCCTTGGCCTTCCCTACGCCGCAGACATTTACCAAGGGCTGGTTCACGGCGCGGGTCACTTCCGTATGGCCGCCCATAATCTGGACCTTTGCCTTGGCGCATACAACCTCCATCTGCCCCATAATCTCTTTCAAATCCCCTTCGCAGGCATGTTCCGGCAAAAGGACCGTCAGCATGGCGCCTACTGGCTCTGCCCCGGCGGAAGCCAAATCATTCATGGTGATGTGGATGGCAAGGTTCCCAATATCCGTAGCAGTGCCGGTTACCGGGTCTGTTGAAATAACAAAAACTTCATCCTCCCCAAGCCGGACTGCCGCGCAGTCCTCCCCCACGCCAGCCCCTAAAATAACCTCCGGCCGCTTTGTGTGTATCTGCTTTAATACGGAACGTTTTAACACGCTTTCCGGAACTTTCCCTACTTTCAGTTCTTTTGGCTCCATTCGATATGCATCCCTTTCGTTATAAAATGCCCCATTTTTATACATTTTAAGGCTGCCCCTGCCCAGCCAGCCCCCAGAGCGCATCCCTTTTGGAAGGGATGCATACTGTATGGGAACTGCCGGGCTGCCATTTGGCCTTTCCTGAAGCTTGCTTTAAAGCCCTTTGGCATCTGCAATGCCGCCAACCGATTCCGCTCCTGCAGTGTCTGGCAACCTGACAGGAGCGGAATATCTAAAGCTAAGGAAAGGCCCAAATTCCGGGACAGCCTTATCATTTATTCTATTTTATTCTTCCTCACCGCCGCCGGCTTCTCCGTCGCCTCCGTTTTCCTCATTGCCTTCGCTGCCGCCATTGTCCTCTTTTTCCTTTTCTTTTTCCTTCTCTTTCTCTTTCTCTTTTTCCTGTTCTTTTTCCTGTTCCTGCTGCAATTGCTGCTGTTGCTGATCTAAAGCTGCCTGTTCGGCTGCCGCCGCTTCTGCCGCCGCTGCTGCCGCTGCCGCGTCTGCTTCTGCCTGCGCCTGCTGCTGGGCTGCAATTGCCGCGTCGTTCCACTGGGCTATCGCTGCGCTGATGGCCCCTTCATTTTGGGACGCAATGGCTGCATTCATTGCATTTACCGCTTCTGGGCTTCCGGAAGCAGTACCAACTGCCACAATCCTTGGGGAAGCCTTATAAGTACTCTTGTTGAAAATTTCACGGCTCTGTTCCACCCCGTTTACAGTGACTACCTTCCATAACTGGGCGGTATAGCCGGTATGTGAGGACTGGGTCTGGCTCATATAGCCAATGCCATGCCCTGGCGCCGCCTGATACTGGGTGCCCGGTTCCGTAGTGGAAAGGGTTTCGCTGACAAAGCTGATTTCCCGGTTGGCATCCCTTGTTTCCTCACCGAAAATATTAAAGTAAAGGGACCTTCCAGAAGTATACCCTTCAATATAAATCGGCGCTTTTGTATTATTTACAAATTTTAAATCTTTATAAGTCCCTGCAATCGCCGCGTCTGCGGAAGGGTCTACATAACCCACAATCATGGAATGGTTAAAACGCTCCGTAACCTCAAGCTCCGCCCGGATCACTGCATTGTACAGCGTGGTGGACACCTGGCAGATTCCCCCGCCATACGTTTCTACCGTGGTTCCATTTTCATAAGACCCTGCCAGCTCATAGCCGTTTTCCGGATCAAAGGGGCTCACTGCTTCATAAACGGAGAAGCTGTCCCCTGGATAAACCACAGTGCCATTGATTTTGTTTGCGCCATTCTCCACATTCTTGGAACGGCCTGCGCCGGAAGACGCATAGGAGGTATTAAACCCGCCTAACAGGTCTTTGACTTTGCCCAGTTCTTCTTCTGTCCCTTTGGGATCAACGACATCCGCCACAATTTCAACGGATCCAGGGCCGCCCTTCCATTCCTGTGAAAAATATTTTTCAAGGACTTCTACAGATTCCTCTACATTCACGGTCACGCCCTGGCTGCCGGGAATTACCGTAAATTGGCTGTTTTCCCTTGTAAGCCCTGCATTGACTGCCTCTGTGTTCAAAACTTCCGAATTGTTCTCCAGCATTTTCCGGACTTTGCCCTCGTCCACACGGAACGCCAGCTCATACACCTTGTCTTCCCGCTCCAAATCTTTCATGGCTTTATAGCGGGTAATCAGGTTGCCGCTTTTCCCAAGGCCAGCCGCTTCTGCCGCAATCTCCTCGTTGTCCCAGGAAAGCCCCATCTGGGAAACTGGGACCTGCACGGTATTTTTCCCGGCCTGCAGGGTAATCACCTCGCTCTGCAGGGTTTCTATATATTCCTCCACTGCCGCCTTGGCTTCTTCCTGCGTTTTCCCTCCTACAGAAATATCGCCGAAATATACCCGTTCAGGAATGGTGTCTGTTTCTTTTGTTTCCGCTTTCACCGGAACCGTTACCACGGCAGCCAGCGCTAACACCAAGGCTGCCCCTGCAACTGTAACATACATTTTCCAATTTCTTTTCATCATCTATTCTCCTACTGCTCTGCTTTGGTTTCTTACCCAGTTATTGTAACATGGATAAGCAATTTTTTTCAAGGTACGAAACCACGAATTTCGTTGACATAATACTATACTTTCTGTATATTATGAACAGATGCATATACCTACATAAATGCTGCCAAAAATAAGGACACTACCATGGATGCTACCAGCACCAGCGCCACAATGGCAGCGAACGTTTTTTTCGTTTTTGGGTTATGGAAATTAATCATCAGGCTCACCTCCATTTCCAAACAAAATGTACTGTGTATGATTACGTAAAAGAAAGGAACCGGAATATTATGAGAATCCCTGTACTATTCGGATGGGTCATGATTTTTGTGGCCGTTGTTTCCTACAAACGCCGCAAAGCAGACCGCAGCCGCAAAAAAACAGAACTTGACTTCTGGGAGCGGGAAAACACTGCGAACGCTACCCGTAAGCAGGATATTTCTGCCCTGGATTATGTGGACTTTACCGGCGTGTCCCTGCCCTTCGCCCTGTTTCCCGACGATACCCTGCAGCAATGCGAAGAACAGGTGAAAAAGCTTAAGGATGAAAAAATCCTGAACCTGACTGGCGTCAGCAACACTGATTTAAAGCTTGCCTACGGCGCAGCCAACTTACCTCTCCTGACACAATACGACCAGAGCTTTACCCTGCTGGTGCGGACGCTGAATACCTGGGGGCACCGGCTTGGGGAGCTTGGGTATGCGGCGGAGGCTGCCACAGTGCTGGAATTTGCGGTGGCAATCGGGAGCGATATCAAGGCCACCTACCAGCTTCTGGCAGAACTCTACCAGCAGCGAGGGGAATCCGGCAAAATAGAGGGCTTGCAGAAGGCTGCTTCGGAACTGAATTCCCTTATGAAAAACCCTATCTTAAAGATGCTTGGGCAGATGGCAGCCCCATAAATGGGCTACTGCCCTTCCCCTTTTGGGATCTTCCCATACCTTGCTAAGATTTTATCGGTAATCCTGGAAGCCTCGTTCCTTGTCAGGCTGCCTATTTCAACATCCAGTTCTATTTTATGCCAGTCTGCCAGTTCTTTCAAGCGTTTTTTTTGCCTTTTGGATGCGGGGCCTTGCTTTTTGGCCTTATACAAAAGGGGCTTGGGCTGAAAGGCTTCCGGGTCCCCTGTTTCAAACTGCTGCAGATATTGCAGGAGAGCCGCTGTAGCCCTGGCGTCCTCCAGCGCACGGTGGCTTTGGGCACGGGGGATCTCCAGCCATGCGCACAGGTAGTCCAGCGTTTTCTTTTCTGCTTCTGGGAGGAATTTCCGCGCCAGCTTTAGGGTATCCAAGCCGTCTTTTTCAAAAGGGATCCCATGGTTGGCGGAACATTGCTTCAAGAAACGGTAGTCAAATAAAATATTGTGGCCTACCAGCGGGAACCCTTCGGCGAACCCGCAAAAGCCTGCTACCGCAGCTTCTGCTTCGCAGCCGCTTTCCGCCAGTTCCTGCGTAATCCCCGTCAGCTCCACCACCTCCGCCGGCAGCTCTGTATGGGGGTTTACCAGCTTGTGGTAAACATCGGTGCAATGGCCATGTTCCACTTTTACTGCGCCGATTTCCAGTATACGGTCCGTCTTGGCGCGCAGCCCTGTCATTTCCAAATCTACTACTACATAATTTTCCAGCATGGTTCCCTCTTTTCTTGTACATATGCCTGTTCCGCTCCATCATACCTTCCATCCTGCGCAGCCACTGTTATGGAACATTAAAACTGCTTTCCTTTATGGGAGGGGCCGTAATAGATGAAAACAGTTTCCTCACTTCATCATTCAGCTCTTCCTCCAGCCTAAAAATCCCCTCCGGCTTTACCATCTTCATCCTGGCATGAATTTCCTGTGACATTGCTGATATTTTTTGGTGAACCAGATCTTTCCGGTCATATTTTGGAATTGCAAGATACTTTAATACATCTATCCCTCGGTTTGTGTTAATGGCATATCCATCAATCACAGCCACCACATCTTTTGCATTTAATATGCCACAGACATAATTTGCCTCCTCAAACTCTGGGAGCCCCAGCATAAGGACTTTGGAATCCACTACAATGGCCTTATCTTCTGAGAACAAACCTCTGTCTGCATTTGGAACAGATTCAAAATAAGAACCAACCACAACTGCCGACATGCTTCCCGTCTGCTCTTTCCATAAAACCTTATATGGGGCATATGTATACTCCCCTACGTTGTCCAAGCGGTAATAGGGCTGTGTGGAAGGATTGAAAAATTTTCCATTTTGAATTCTGCTATTCAATAATTCATCATGGTAAAAATACAGCCATTCGCTTGTCCTGGGGGCAATTTTATCTAATTCTGCCACTGGTATCCCATACTTGTATTCCGCAGTGTGCGGCACTAACATAAATTCATTTGATTTCACCTGCCACTTCCCTATGTTCCTGCCACCTAACATCGGAAATACAAATGTTTCCTCCACTTTTCCTTTATGGACGCCTTTTGCCAAGAAATCTTTTCTCCGCTGCCTCTCCATGCAGTTTTCAACCAAGAGCAGCCCGTCCCTGCTGCGTACTGGTTTCTTTAACAGATATACCCCTTTTGCCCCTGCTGGTTCAATCCCCTTCCTTCCGCTGTAATATCTTTTTGGGGAAGGGTCTAAAATCTTATTTGCAAAACCCATATCCGACATGGTAAGCCAAGAAGACTGCTTATCATTCCCATCCACTGGCTGGGCATCCAATGTTTCGGATGTCATGTTCCGGGCTACCTGATACCACTTTGCATGGGAATCTATCGTGGTTTTTTTCCCTACTTGGCTCCAAACTTTATAGTTCCGCATTGGATATTCCATTTCAACGCTTTTTGTAAATTTTATTACCACAGTTGGTATCGTAAATAATTTCACATTGCTAAAATCATCCACTGCATCTACAGAAAAAGGGATGTTCTGCCCAAAGCGGGTAATGGAAAATTTCCGGAACCCTTCCCCGCCTTTCGTAGATTTCAGGAAGGAAGCCGGCAGCAGAAAAACCATGTTTCCGTTCTCTTTTAAATATTTATCAACGGCAACATAGGTAACAGCCATCCCAAAATCATCATGGGTTGTTTTCTTGTCATAGGCATTTTTTTCAAAAATCCCATAGCTTTTCCAGATTTCAAGCGTCCCTTCCCGATAGCTCTTGCTCATTGACTTCCAAGCAATCCACGGCGGGTTGCCAACTACAAAATCAAATTTATTTCCTATAAGGATCGGCGCAAAGCTATTCCTTAGGATAACGGGCCAGAAAGAATCATTGCCCGCCCTGTGCAGGGTATAAAGCCTATCAAACAATTCTTCTGCTACCGTTTTATACTGGCTGTCAATTACCCTGCCCCCAACTCTGTTCCAAAACACATCAAAATCACATTTATCATCAATATTCTTGCTTAATGTTCTTAAAAATTCGCTTGCATCTGCATAATCAGAAAATTTGGGGATTTGAAACTTGCCAACAGATGTGCCAATCAATAATGTCCGTTCACTTTCTTCCGTATAAACCACTGGAGATAAAATCGAATCTGCAATATAAATTGGGATATCAACTGGGCCGGCAAAATCCTGAAAAACTTCATCCTCACATGAGGAAAAGACAGCAAGAATATAATTTGCTTTTGCAGCCACCACCGAAATAGGGTTTATGTCAAACCCAATAATATTATGGGTAATTTTATCAATATCATCCCTTGATAATTTCCCGTCCCTTTGCCCAACCACCCGTTTGATTGCATGGGTTAAAAAAGTACCAGAGCCAGCCGCAGGGTCAATCAGCGTTTTTTCGATCTCACCTGTATACCCTACTAGGTCCAGTGCATGTTCCACAATCCAATCAGGCGAAAAGTACTCACCCATTAAATGGCGCATTTTTGCAGGAATGAGTTCCATATAGACTTCCTGCAAAATATCCTGCAGTTCTTCTGGCTTTAAAATATAAGTACTCAGGTCAAATTGATTTACAACTGCAAGAATGTCATTTACAACTACTGTATCAAACTTACCATCCGAACAAGTATACGTGAACCACTCCATAAAATGCGATTCAAAAAAGTTAGCCACTAATGAATCATATTTGTGGAGTTCCCCATCAAAAAGCTTATTAATTTGAGGCTTTGTAAGCATATCAGTAAATGCATAAACTGGGCTGACAAGCTGGGCAAGGAACGCGTAAATCAGCAGCTTTAAAAACATATTAAAAAATGTCTGCAATGTAAACAAGAAGGCTTTGCTGTCTATTTTTACATCATCATTATAACCATATAAGTCCTTTATCACAGAAGAAACTTCTGTGAAGGATGTAGCTTGGATATCGTCCCCATACATTGTGCCAAAAACCCTATCCCATTCATGGTATAATGTCCTAACACGGCTGCTCCCTCTCAGATCATTTAAATTAAAATATAATTCTTCATAAATAATCTTCATATTTTTTTTGACAAACTGGCTTTTGGGATTAATAACCGAGATCAAGTTCTTTTTGTTTAAGGCAATTTTGTCTTGCTGCTTCAGAAGTAAGGCCAGCCTTTTCAGCCCAGCAGAAAAATCTTTCACCTCATGCCGAAAAGAAACCGGAAGTTCCAAATCAATTTCCATTGTAAGCTTTTCTGTATCCAGCTTTTCTGCAACAGGAACTGACACAAAACGTGCAAATAAAAAACGCTTCCCATCAAACCCTACCCCAATTCCATTTAATATTTTTTGGGCCATAGCCTCCGTGGTATCTTTCGCAGAAATACCGGAATTTTCAATAATATAATCATATAAACCATGGTCTTTTCGGCTTCTGCCTTTCAGCGCTTCCTCAATCCCTTTTGGCGTCTTAAAATATCCATACTTTTTTAATTCGAAAGAAATATTTTGAAATGTTGCATCTGCCCTTCCGCCCCAATGAAAAACCGTTTCACTTTTGAACTGCCCTATCATTTTTGGATTTAATTCTTCCAATAAAGGTTTTATTATATCAGAATGGAAATGGATTTTGATTTCGTCTTCATTATGGAATATATGGTTTTTAAATGCACGTTCCAGTTCAAAAAGCTCCATATGGCACCTCCGTTTTCCTAAAAATATATCACATCCATTTCTATTGGTCAATATGCAAAACTTTTGAGTTTCCCCATTTTACCATTCATAGTACCAAAAGCCAAGCGCCTGGCCAATTGGCCAGGAGTCAAATATCCGCGCGCGGCTGCTCGGTTCATCGCCCGCGGGAATAAATCACCCTACTTCATTTTCTTTTTACAGTCCGCCCTGCATACGTCGCTTAAAAAGCACTCGCTGCACTTTGGCGCCCGGGCAGTGCAGATGCTCCTGCCCAATGTGATAATCTGGATATTGTAGAGGATCCAATGATCCTTGGGCAGGGCTTTCATCAAGTCGTACTCAATTTTTACCGGGTCGTCCTCCTTTGTCAGCCCAAGGCGCTTAGAAATCCGCTTTACATGGGTATCCACCACCACGCTTGGCTCATGGTAAATATTGCCCCGGATGACGTTGGCCGTCTTGCGCCCTACCCCTGGGAGGGAAATCAGATCCTCTAAGCTGCTTGGCACTTCGCCGCCAAATTCCTCCACCAGCTTCCTTGCGCACAAAATAATATTCCTCGCCTTGTTATGGTAAAAACCAATGGAATGGATATCCTGCTCCAGCTCCTCAAGTTCTGCATAAGCAAATTTCTCCAGCGTGTCATATTTCCCGAACAAATCCTTTGTCACAAGGTTCACCCTTGCGTCTGTGCACTGGGCGCTCATAATCACGGCAATCAAAAGCTGCCATGCATTGCCATGGTTTAAATAGCAGACATACTCCCTGCCGTACGCTTCATCCAGCCGTTCCAAAATCTGTTTCGTCCTCTTTGCCATTTCCTATTTTCCTCACTTTTGCCTGCCCAGTCAGGGGGTTTTTTTCCCCATACGAAAACAGGTAAAACTGCCTTCCCTGCAATCTCTCCGGGTATGTTTCCAGTGTCTTTTGCTGCATCACGGTTTCCATGTCATACCAAAAAGGCTCTGCATGGGACAGCTTGCCTTTTTTGCAGTATTTCCTTGTTACCTCCTTAAACCCTGCCAGCTCCGGCGCCCAGCCCGGGCGTGTCTTCATATTTTCCCGGAAATACAGGTCAAAGGTCAGGGTTTCCTTGTAAAGTCCCAGATGGGATGGGTCGGCTGCTTCTGCAAATTCCAGTAAAATCCTGCACCTGCCCAGCCGGGAGTGGCTCACAGCCAGAAGTCCGCGGGATTCGTAAAATTTCCCCAACTCCAAAAACAGGAAAAAAGGGTTGTCCACGGTAAGCTCCAGTACTTTCATTGTCATACCAAACTGGCCGCTGTTATAATACACTTCCAGCATTTCCTCCACCAGCTTAATATCCAGCAGTTCCCCATAGGACAGCCAGCCTGTGGCAAGGACTTCGTAGGGGGGCTGCTCCCGGAACACCAGGCCATATTCCTCCCTGTGCTGGTACATCCAGGAGCCTTTCAGCACTTTCAGGAACCCAAGCTGTAACTGCTGGGGCTTCCATTGGTACACCTGCCGGAAGGATTCTGCAAAGGTATGGAAATCCTCCTTGGGGAGCCCTGCAATCAAATCCAGGTGCTGGTGGACATTCCCTGCCTGCTGCACCCTCCCCACTGCCTGTTCCAGGCGCGTAAGGTCCATGGCCCTGTGGATTTCCTGTATGGTAGGCCCATGGGTGGACTGGACGCCAATTTCCAACTGGATAAGCCCGGGACGCATGGACGCAATCAGTGCAAGCTCCTCCTCAGACAGCAAATCCCCAGATACCTCAAAATGGAAGTTCGTAACCCCATTGTCGTGCTCCTTAATATACCGCCAGATTTCCATGGCGTGGCTGTGGCTGCAGTTAAAGGTGCGGTCCACAAATTTCACCTGCGGCACCTGATGCCCCAGAAAGAAATCCAGTTCCTGCCTTACCAATGGAAATGAGCGGAACCGCATCCCTTTCTCTATGGAGGACAGGCAGTAAGTGCAGGAAAAGGGGCAGCCGCGGCTTGTTTCATAATAGAGGATCCTATGTGCAAAACCCTCCAGGTCCCCATAGCAGAAAGGAAGCGCATCCATGGGCAGGGGCGCCCTTGGAGCGGTTTTTGCCAATTTTCCTGTCCCATCCCGGAAAAGAAGCCCTGCAATATCCCCTAGCCGGCCCGCCCCCTCTTTTGCACCATCCATGGACTGCCTTTTGCCCCGGGCCATTTCCTTTTCCAAACACTTGTGATCCCATTGCATGATGTTGCCCGGCGCCAGATAAAAGCCGCACAGCTCCCGGAACGTCCCTTCCCCTTCCCCCAGCATCACCCCTGTAACGCCTAGGTTCTTTTCCAGAAAAAGTTCTGGCTCATAGGACACTTCCGGCCCTCCAGCCCAGATGGGCAGATGGGGGCGCAGTTTATGGAGCTCTGTAATCAGTTCCTGCACATACCGGAAATTCCAGATATAGCAGGAAAAGCACAGGACGTCCGGTTCCTGTTTATAAATCTGCTGCAATATATATTCTATCTGGTGGTTGATGGTATATTCTGCAATCCGTATATGTTCCTGATATTCTTTTGCATAGGATTTCAGGCTGTATACTGCAAGGTTGGAATGGATGTATTTTGCATTTATGGCAACTAATAAAATATTCATGTGTTTCCCATCCTTTCCACAAGGCAAAACAGGCTGCCGCAGAACTTGCGGCAGCCCAAATCATGGCCCATGTTATGCCTGTACAAATGCAGGCGTATCTGCTGGTGCAGCCAGATATTTTTTCAGTTCACCATCCAGTTTCAGCAAGGATACGGAATATCCAGCCATATCAATGGAAGTCATAAAATTGCCTACCAGGGTCTTTGCAACGGTAATCTTTTTCTCCGCCAGCACCTGGGATACCCTTAAGTTTGCCAGGTATAATTCCTGCAATGGGGTCCCGCCAAGGCCGTTTACCATAACGGCAACTTCATCGCCTTCGTGGTAGATGCCTTCTGCAAATATTTTATCCAGCAAGGTATCTGTAGTTTCGCTGACTGTACGGATTTCTTCCCTGTGGGTTCCCGGCTCGCCATGGATGCCCATTCCGATTTCCACTTCCCGTTCCCCCAGCTCAAAGCTTGGTTTCCCTGCTGCCGGGACGGTACAAGGTGCAATTGCCATGCCCATAGTCCGTACATTTGCAATTACTTTTTCCGCAACTGCTTTGACTGCCTGTAAATCCCCGCCTTCTTCTGCGCATGCCCCTGCAATCTTATGTACGAAAATAGTGCCTGCAATCCCCCGCCTTCCAGTTGTCCATGTGCTGTTTTCCACTGCAACGTCATCATTTACAACTACCTGCTCTACGGTAATGCCTTCATCAGCCGCCATTTCTGCCGCCATTTCAAAGTTCATCACATCGCCGGTGTAGTTCTTAATAACCAGCAGCACGCCTTTTCCGCCGTCGCATGCTTTGATCGCTTCATACACCTGGTCCGGCGTAGGGGAGGTAAACATAGCCCCTGCAACCGCTGCGTCCAGCATGCCTTTCCCAACATAGCCGCCGTGGGCTGGTTCATGGCCGCTCCCGCCGCCGCTTACCAATGCCACTTTCCCCTGGGAGCCGCCTGCCCGTACCACTACGTCGCATCCGTCTACCCGCTTTACGTATTCCGGATGGGCTGCTACCATTCCCTGCAGCATTTCTTCCACAACGTCGTCTGGTTTGTTAATCATTTTTTTCAAAGCAAATTCCTCCTTCTCCATTATGCTTTTTATTATTACAAGGCAGAATCTGTATGCCATTCTGGGATATAGGGGTTCTGCCCTGCCAGTTCCTATGCAGGCAGTACACTAACACTTTTTGGAAAGGGTCCTGGCCTGTTCTGCAGCTTCTACTACTTCTGCAAGGGTACCGCCGATGGCCGCCTGAACGGCCGCCCCCACGGCGCCTTCCAGAATCGGTGCATCCGCAATTACCACTTCGATATCTTCTTCCAATAAATCAATGGCTGTTTCTGAACTCATTACACCGCTCCCTAAATCTGCCAAAACCACTACCCCATCCCCGTCATTTGCTTCCTGGATCCCTTGGAGGACGCGGATAGCGTCCGTCCCAATACTGCCGTCGTCCATGCCGCCGACTGCCACCATCTTGTGGCCTTCCCCAGCCATCTGGGCTGCAAGCTCAAAAATCCCTTCCGCAGCTTTTTTGCTATGGGATACAATTACAATTCCTACCATAATTCCCTCACTTTACTTGTTCCAGATAAAATGCCCGGACTGCTTCCAATGTAATCAAAGCGGAAGTTGCCCCCGGGTCCTGGTGCCCAATGCTCCTATCCCCCAAATAGCTTGCGCGGCCTTTGGTAGCGCGGATAGTCTTGGTATATTCCACCCCTTCTTTTGCCGCTTCGCACATTTTGGCTAAACAGTCCTCCGGGCTGTCCCCAGCTTCTATGCCTTTTGCCAAAGCATCCATGGCTGGCTCCAAGGCGTCCAGCATGGTTTTCTCCCCGCGCTCTGCCTTGCCCCGCAGCTTAATCCCGCCAATAACGGCTTCCATTATATTCTTCCCATCTTCTAAGGTAATCTCTTTCTTCCCAGCTACCGCCCCGGCTGCCTTCATATATGCTGTGCCATACAACGGGCCTGAAGCGCCGCCTACCTTTGACAGCAGCACCATGCCGGTCTTCTTTAAGATTACGCTGATATCTTCTTCCTCTTGGGGAAGCTGGCCCAGCACCTCTGTAAATCCCCTTGCCATGTTAATCCCATGGTCTGCATCTCCGATTGCGGAGTCCAAGTCTGTCAGGAATTCCTTGTTTGCGATGATATCCTCCCCGATTTTCTGTATACACTGATATATCTTGGTTGCCATAAAAATCCTCCAATCTTTTGATACGATTTACTGTGAAGCCTTTTGGCTTTCACAGTATAGTAGGCACTTCGGCACATACCGTAGCTGTTGCTATTATAGCACATCCACCAGCACATCTGCAATCAGACAATTCCTGTAAAACGTCTATTTCTTAAAACTTTTTACATTCCTTTTGACAGCCGGAAGCTTCTATGTTATTTTTTATGTATGCCTTTTGGCAACGGCAGGCCTGTAATATTGCTGTATACAAAGATTTTTGCAACATGTCAAAAAAAGGAAAAGAAGGAATTTCCATGAACCAAAATGAATTTGAACGATTAGCAGAATTATTTAAAATATTTGGGACGCCCACCCGGCTCCAGATTTTGCATGCCCTGGTGGATGAGGAAAAATGCGTCTACGACATTGCAGAGGAACTTGGCATGTCCCAAAGCGCCATTTCCCACCAGCTTAGCATTTTAAAGCAGAACCGGCTGGTGAAAAACCGCAGGGATGGGAAAACCATTTATTATTCCCTGCTGGATTCCCATGTGCTTACGATCATTGCGCAGGGGCTGGAGCATATCCGGGAAAAACCCCAGTAAGCCTGTCAAACTTTACTTCCTGTTCTCTTTCCGGACAGAACAAATATCCCCGAGCCGTGCTGCAGCACGGTTCGGGGATTCATTCTTTGTCCGCATGGACTTTGTGATCTCTTTTATTCTTCCGTCTGGATTGCTTCCGTCCGCAAAATGAATTTCACAGAGCCTTTCATCCCATCTGCAACCTTTGTAAACGTCTGGTATTCCTTCCCGGCTTCTGCCACCGCCTCCAGCTTGCCCAGCAGCTCTTTGATATCCCCATTGTAAGCATCCAGAAGCTTCTGGATCCCTTCCTCATCAAACTGCACCATGCCGTCCATCAGTTTCTCAGATCCTTCTGCCAGCTTGCTGACGCCATCCCCAATCTGGGAGGTTGCACTGGAAAGCTTTCCAGCCCCGTCCAGAAGGGCTCCATTATTGGAAACCAATTCCGCCGCCCCGTTGGTAAGCTGGGCAATCCCTGCCGTCAGCGCCGGAAGGCTGTCATGCATAGCCTGCGTCCCGCTGCTTAAGGCCGCCATGCCGCTCACCAGGCTATAGCCGCTTGCTTCATTTTCCGCATTGATGGCTTGGGAAATCTGGGATTTCGTAGCGGAAACTGCGGTCAGGGTTGCTGATTCTGCTGCTGATTTAGCCGCTGTCTTAGCCGTGTCCGCAACGGCTGTGCCCACTGTGTCTTTTGCCCCGTCTGCAATGCCGGCAACAATTTGGGACGCCGCAGATTCCATGCCTGCCTGCAGTGTTGGGTCAGCCATAGCGGCGGCAACCGCCTGATTTACCATACCGTCGACAGTGGCCTGAATCTGTGCCTGCCCCTCCGGGGATGCAATCCCTGCATCAACTTGGGCTTCAATCTCTGCCATTTTTGCATTTACATTCTGCGTTACCATCCCATTGATATCTTGCTGGGCAATCAAGGCATTGATTTGCTGCTGGGCTTCGCTGCCTTCTGTATTAACAGCTTCATTAACAGCCGCGCAGATCTGGGCAACCGTCTGGGCGTCCAAGCTGCCCCCGGCTTCTGCCAACTGTGCTGCGGCTTCCCCTATTTGCTGCCCAATCACAGCAGAAACCACCCCTGCCGTTACCTGCCTTGTGACTTCCTGCACAACTGCCTGTGTCACTGCCTGCACAACCTGCGGCTTTGCTTCTGCCATCTTTTCTGTCTTTGCCGTCCCTGCTGCCGCAGTGCTGAAGGCGCTGTCCAGGACGGAATGCAGCACAGTTTCCGTATAGGTACTTATCCCTGCTGCCACCTGTTCCTTTGCGCCCCCATTGTTTACAAGGCCTTCATAAAAAGCGGCAGCAGCCTGTGACTGAATGGCCTCAGCCCCGGTTTCCCCATTGCTGAAAGCTGCGTCAACGGCGGCATCCGCCTGCTGTATCAGGGAATTTTCCTCCTCCTTTGACAGCCCTGCCTTTAAGGTCTTATCCAGTTCAGCCACGCCGCTATTTAAAGTTGCCGCGCTGCTGTTCAACGTGCCTACCCCTTCCGTAAGGGTGCCGGAGGAGCCTGCCAGTGTGTGGATGCCGTCGTTTAACTGGGACGCGCCGTCCGTATAGCTGGCAATGCCCTCTTTTAAGGAGCCTACGCCGGATGCAAATTCCTTCATGCTGTTTTTCAACGTGCCAAGGCCTTTTGACAATTCCTTGCTGCCGTCCATTAACTGCTTGGAAGCGTCTGTCAAATCGTCTAAATCCTGATCCAAATTCCCCAGGTCAAACTTGCCTGCCAAATCTGCCTGGCTGACAAGATCGTTCATAATTACGGACATGGACATTTCCAGCGAGAAATCCTCCACATCGGCAGAAACCTCTACATAATCCGGGATTTCCAAATCCCCCTCCAAGTCCCCTTCCTCAATCCCAAGGCTTTCTTTTAAACCGGGCATTGCAAGGCCAACCGCCACTTTTTTGCTGCCGTCCGAAATCACTTTCCCATTGGTTACTTCTACATTCGCATAATCTTCCGGCAAAATTATGCCTGTCAGCACGGTAAAGGGGACATAGGCCTCATATTTTTTCCCATCCACGTCCTGCGTGGTTTTTTCATGGTTTGTATAGTCGAAACGGATGGTTGCCCGGCCGCTTTTCCCGGCCATTTCCTCCGGGGACAGTTCCTTCCCATCCATAAAATATGTCACTTTTTCTGTAACAGGAAGGGCTTTTTCCGTTGTGCCCTGATAATAAATGTCTTTTCCATCTGCCTGCCAGGTAAGTTTGTCGCCATTCTGGTTAAAAGTTTCCTCCCCTTTTACATTTTCAATCCCTTTTAAGTCGGAACTGTCTGTAAGCGTCGCGGAGCCGTCCCTGTTTTTCAGCCATTCGCTTACAATTACGCTTTTTGCAGAGCCGTCGGGGCTGGCTACTACATAGACGGTTTCCTCTTTTCCGGCCTCCTGGTTTTCTTCCCCGGCAGACAGGGCTTTTTCCAGCGTTTCCTTTGCCTGCGCAAGTTCCCCTTCTTTCCCAGCGGAACCAGAGGCATCCTGGGATAAAGCCTGCTGCCCTGCCCGTACCGTATAGACGCTGGCGCCTACGCTTGACCCAATCACTGCAACCGTGACAATCCCTGCTGCCACACGGATTACGTATTTACTGCGGAATATATTTTTTAATTCTATGTTTTTCATGCTTACCATACCTTCCTGAAATTTCTGCCTGTTTTTATCTGTTACCACTGACGCGCCCTTTCCCCCAGGCGCTTCCATATTTTTCTGCCAAAACTGCTTTACACTGTTTTTACCGTTGCTGACGGCTCTTTTTTCCTGCTGCCAAAGCCTATGCTGGACTTGCAGATTGCCTTGTCAAATACCATAAACATAGCCGGCAGGATGAAAATAACCACAAACATGCTGATCAGCGCCCCTCTTGCCATTAAGATGCAAAGGGAACTAATCATGTCAATATTGGAATACATGCCCACCCCAAAGGTTGCCGCAAAAAAGCTTAGTGCGCTGACAAATACAGACTGCACCGAAGCAGACAGAGCAATTGTCACAGAGCTCCTCTTATCCCGTCCCCGGTTCCGCTCCTTCTTGTAACGGTTCGTAATCAAAATAGCGTAGTCTACCGTAGCCCCAAGTTGGATGGTCCCAATTACAATGGATGCAATGAACGGGAGGGTAGTCCCCGTATAGGCCGGGATGCCCATATTGATGAAAATGGCAAATTCAATCACCGTTACCAAAATCACCGGCAGTGAAATGGACTTGAACACCAGCAGGATAATAATAAAAATTGCCCCGATAGACACCACGCTTACGGTCTGGAAATCCGTATTTGTAATGGAAATCAAGTCCCTTGTGCAAGGCGCTTCCCCAATCAGCATGGCCGTTTTGTCATACTTTTTAATAATATGGTTCAGTTCGTCAATTTGGGCGTTTACTTCATCCGAAGCGATGGCGTATTCAGAGCTTACCAGCATAAGCTGGTAATTTTCGTCCATCAATGCCTCCTTGATCCTGTCTGGTATCATTTCCTTTGGGATGGCAGGGCCAACGACAGAATCCATGCCCATCACCGCTTTTACCCCCTCTGCCTGCTCCATCTCCCTGATCATGGCAGAAGCGTCCTTACTGGAAAGGCTGCTGTCTGCCAGCACCATATGGGTGGAATTCATGGCATAGTTCTCCTCCAGCTTATCCTTTGCCTGTATGCTGGCCAGCTCTTTTGGCAGGGTGCCCGCCAAATCATAGTACACCCCCGTATGGGTATAGCCGTAAACCGCCGGCCCCAGCACCAGCAGGAACACTACGATAAAAACAGGGAACCGCTTTGCGGCAAAGCTCCCAATCCCTCCTAAATCTGGGATCACTGGCTTGTGTTTCGTCTTTTCAATAGCTTTGTCAAAAATCAATATCATGGATGGCAAAATCGTTACGCAGCCGATTACGCCAAATATAACGCCTTTTGCCATTACCACCCCAAGGTCCATGCCCAATGTAAAGCTCATAAAGCAAAGCGCCACAAAGCCTGCGACTGTGGTGACAGAGCTTGCAACCACTGAGGTAAAGGTATTTGCCACTGCATGCGCCATGGCGCGTTCCTTGTCGTCTTTGTACTTTTCCTGGTATTCCTCGTAGCTGTGCCACAGGAAAATGGAATAATCCATCGTAACGCCCAGTTGGAGCACTGCGCTTAAGGCTTTCGTCACATAGGAAATTTCCCCTAAAAAAATGTTGCTCCCCAAATTATACAGAATCGCCATCCCAATGCTTATCAGGAAGAACACCGGGGCTAAAAAGGAATCCATCGTCAGCGCCAGGACAAGGGAGGACAGCGCCACGGCAATCAGCACATAAATAGGCGTTTCCTTATTAGACAGGTTTTTAATGTCCGTCACCACTGCCGACATGCCGCTGACAAAGCAGCTTTTGCCTGCCAGTCCCCGGATTTCATCAATGGCATCCATGGTTTCATCTGCCGACATGGAGGTTTCAAACAGAATTGCCATCAATGTGGTCCCTTCGGAATTGAATTTATCCAGCATATTTTCTGGCAGGAATTCCATGGGGAGGGACAAATCAGCGATGGAATCATACCAAACCACAGCCTTTACGTGCTCCACCCCTTCAATCTGTGATTTCAGCCCCACAACCTCCTTGCGTTCCATCCCTTCTAAAACGCACATGGAAAATGCCCCTGTCCCAAACTCATTTACCAAAATGTCCTGCCCCACCATTGTTTCAATGTCTTCTGGCAGATATGTCAGGATGTCGTAATTGACCCTTGTATTTGCCATGCCCAGCACAGATGGAACCAAAAGCAGCAAACTAATTACAAAAATAGGGATCCGCGCCTTTACAACTCCTTTTCCAAACTTTACCATTTTTCCTCATCTCGCTCCTCTTTCTATATTTTTATACCCGCAGGCCAAATGCTTTGCCGGCAAATCCCCATTCTTCCGGGAAGAACAGGCTTCTTTGCCATATGCCTCCGCCCTTGCGTATCACTATTTAGAAGTATATAAAAAAAGACTGAATAAATGAATATTCAATCTTTTTCCTCTGTCTGCCGAAACAATACATTTGGGGCCATATGTAGTTTTCCGGAAACACCGGGGAATTTTTGTATCGCCCCGGCAGTCCAATATTACAATTCCTCAATGACCTGGCTCATGGAACGTGTAATGATATAGTTGTAAACATCGGTAATTTCCTCCGGCTCCACTGCCATCCCGCCTTTGATCCAATGGATTACCACAAAGCACATGGACTGGGCGTAATACTGGGCAATGTGTTCCGGCGTCAGCCATGGGTTCCTGTTCCTGCCCGAAGGGCTTTTTCCCTTTATGACTTCCAAGAGGAGGTCCGCAATGCATTTTTTTACAATATCCTCAAAGGAATTCTGGCCTTCCAGACGGGCGGCTTTTTCATAAAACACTTTTTCTTTTTTCAATAAGGTGAAAATCAGTATCAGCGCCTGGTCCACCATCCCTGCATGGATGAGGGGGCGGATGGGCTCCAAAATCTGTACCCGGATAATCCATTCCAGAAGCTCATATTTGTCCTGGAAATGGTTGTAAAACGTAGGGCGTATCACTCCCGCCTTATCCGTCACTGCCTTAATTGTAATTTTCTCAATGGCCTGCTGGCAAGCCAGTTCCTTAAAACTTTCTGCCAGCAAAATGTCTGTTGTTTCTTTCTGTCCTGCCATGTCCCAACTTCCCACCTTGCATCAATCGCTGTTATCCCTTGCTGCGGGGCTCCCAATTGCATCTTACATTACACTTTCAATTCCAGCACCGCCAAATCCTTTGCTTCCTGCAAATCAACCACTTCCCCGTCCGGCAGCACCCTGACTTTCGGGCGCAGCAGGGATTCCGGGCTGTTTTCCAATACCAGGGCGTCCCTGCCGTCTGACAGCTCTACCTGGCACCCTGCCGGGTAAATGGCAATTTTCTTGACAAACAGCTCTGCCAAATCCGGGTCAAACTCCGCCCCGGTATTCGCCAAAATATAATCTACCGCGCCGGAAGGGGAAACCGGGTCATGGTAAGGCACCTTGGAAGTCAGGGCGTCAAATACATCTGCAATCTTAATTATCCTTGCAAAATAAGAAATTTCATACCCGGAACGGCGCATTGGGTAACCGCACCCGTTATACCATTCATGGTGCTCCAGCACCCCCGCAAGGACCTCTGGGGCAAAGTCATAATGCTCTTTCAAGTAATCATAGCTTAACTTTGCATGCTGCACCACCAGCATCCGCTCCTCCTCCGTCAATGCACGCTTTGCATTCAGGACGGCCTCCTCCACATAACGCCTGCCCACGTCATGCACAAGCCCGGCAGCCGCAAGCATTGTCAATTCCTCTAAATCTAAATTTTCCGTCTGTATGCCCAGCATGACAGACAGCGCCGCCACATTTACCGCATGGAAAAACGTATAGTCATCCGCCGCGCGGATATCCATCCTATTATAAAGCAGCCCCCTCCCTGCCAGCAGTTCCTTTGTCATCCTTCTGGCAACATCTATGATATCGTCCTGCCCTACCTCCGGGGCATCCCCTTCCTGAAACAAATCGTATACCAGCCGCAGCGCTTCCTGCCAAAGCGCTTGGCTTATCAGGCCTGGGACTTCCAGCCCGCTGCTGGCGGCATCCTCTATATAAATCCCAGAAACTCCCATGTCCACCAGGCTTCTGGTTTCCTCCTGTCCCAGCAATGTGCCCTTCGCCAGCATCACTTCCCCTTCCCTGTCCAAAATTCCCTGTCCCAGCACCATTCCTGCATCAACTTTTGCAATCGGCATGTAACGCATATGCCAAATCCCTCCTTCCTGCCATATCTGCCGCTATTCTACCATATTTCATGGGAAAATAAAATACCCACTGCAGGGCATTTCGCTTGATAGGGCGTAATTTCCTATAAAGCAAGAAAAAAGGAGCCGCAAACCCTAGGCCTTACAAGAAAACCTCGAAATTTACAGCTCTTATCCATTAGAGCGATAGACGGGGCTCGAACCCGCGGTCTCGACCTTGGCAAGGTCGCGCGTTACCAACTACGCCACTATCGCAGAAGCGGGTGATGGGAATCGAACCCACGTGTCCAGCTTGGAAGGCTGGTGTTCTACCATTGAACTACACCCGCACAGTATACCGCTTCATGTGAATGCCCAGTTCCGGAATCGAACCAGAGACACGAGGATTTTCAGTCCTCTGCTCTACCAACTGAGCTAACTGGGCTTGCTGTGTTTCAGCAACGATATTATATTACACGCAATTTGCCAGATTGTCAATACCTTTTTTTAATTTTTTGCAGCTATAAAAATTTCAACCTTTTTTTGAACAATTTTTCACTTTCGGCATATTTACTAATTGGGTAGTGGGTATTTTGTAGAATTTAACTATACAGAATGAAATACAGCAGATGTGCTACCCTCACTATACCAGAGTGCGCCCGCCTTGTAAACTCCCTTTTGCTGGAATGGGCGCAGTTTTAAGGCTGCCACTGCTGCCAGCCTCTCAAAGTCGCTGTATCTGATATTAAGCCAGCTTTTCCAGCTCTTCTGTGAAAAGCTCCCCAGCAGAACGGTAGCCATGTATCCTGCGTGGGTATCCGTTTATCCAACTCTCTATTTCCTCTATTTCCTCGTCGGTCTTGTCGTCAAAGTTTGTCCCCTTTGGCACTTTGCGCCGTACCATTTTATTTGTTACCTCATTCGTGCCACGCTCCCAGCTGCTATACGGGTGGCAGTAATATAAATGTGTCCTCTTTTCCCCCTCTTCCAGTATAGAACGCTCTAAGCCGTTCACGTCGGCAAACTCGCTGCCATTGTCTACCGTGATTGTCTTAAATATCTGTCTAAACATATCCGCACCGTATCTGCGCTCTAATCTATCCAGCGCCGCTACTACCGCCTCGTCTGTATGGTCTGGCAGCTTAAATATAATCTCGTCCCGTGTCTTTCTTTCCGTCAGCACCAGCAGCACGTTTTTGGATACTCCCCGCTTGCCTATCACGCTATCCATTTCCCAGTGTCCGAACTCTTCCCGCTGGTCTATCTCTTCTGGGCGCTTTTCTATGCTGTCGCCTGCTGCCGCCCGTGCCTGCTGCTTGCGTACTTTCTTATAGCCCCGCTTTTTATTCTTCTTTACTGGCAAATCCTTATTAGTCAGTTTAAGGAAAACGCCCTTGTCTATGTAGCTGTAAAGAGTAGCCACGCAGACGGTAGTATTAAATTCCCCCTCTCTGCCCTGCGCCTTAAGCTCTCCCAGCACTGCTGCTGGGCTGTAGTCCTCATTTACTATTTTTTCCTCTATGTAATTTGCATATGCAATATCGTTGCCTATTTTAAGCTGTGTGCCTCTTACCTTTAAATTTTCCTCTGCCTTTTCCTGCGCTATGTCTGGGCTGTATCTTATTTCTGTCGTCCAGTCACTATTACGGTGTTCATACTCTCCCCTTTTCAGCTCATTATATATAGTGCTACGGTGTACTCCTAGATGCTTTGCTATTTTCGCCTTGCTTAAGCCCTCTTTAAGCAGCGCCTCTATTTTTATCCTGTCTGCCCTTGTCAGCTGGTGGCTCCCCTTTTTATTTGCCATTGTTTCTGCCTCTCTTTCGTTGTGGTCTATATACGACGAAAAGCCGCAAACTCTTTTACAAGTCTGCGGCTCTTATTTCATAGCTCATTTACAGCATTTCTTACAAGCTGTGTATTTTTTCTTTGCTTGGCTTAGCGGTATGCCCTTTGGGTTTTTCATTCCAGAACAATTAGGCTTACTGTGGTACTTTTTACTGCTGCGGTCTATATATACTATCGTTTCGCCCGCTGTGCGCTGGCTACGTTGCTGTTCTTCTACAATAATGTCAAGCTCTATATTGCAGCCAAACGTCTGTACCCCCCCCCAGAAATTTCCAGTATTTCTGCGGTGTAGCGGGCATTAGGATACTTTGCCGCCAAATCCTTTGCCAGTTCTGCCGATAAATACCCCAGTATTTTATTTCCCCATTTTACATATGCGGCAGGCTCTCCGTTGTATGTGGTTTTCTCTATCTCTATTTCCTCGTCGCCCGTCATACGGCTTAATATATCCTGCCTGCTTTCGCCGTCGTCGTTCTGGAAAGTCACTCCCACTACTTTTGTGCGTATGGTTTCCGCAATCCTGCTGCCAGCGGCAGGCGTTCCCGCTGTCCTCGGCGCTGCCTGCTGTCCTGCCGCCTCTTTTGCTGGTTTGTGTACCAGCAGAAAACATACGGCAGCAATCACTATGCAGCCGATACCGCCCGTAATATTCCCAGACGGCAGCGCCACCACTCCGCTTACTGCAAAAAGCGCAGCCGCCCCATAAAGTACCATTTTCTTTTTACCCATGATAAATAAACCTCGCTTTCGTAATTATTTTAACTCTAAAATTTCGTCGGCAGATGCTCCCAGCTCATTACATATCTTTGCCAACGTTAATGCGCTTGGCGTAAGCTCGTTATTCTCCCAGCGGCTTATGTCTTTCTGGTAGACTTGCAGGCGTTCTGCAAGTTCTTTCTGCGTCACGCCTGCACTCTTTCTTACTTTTTTGATATTTGCGCCTAAATTCATGCTTTACCTCTCTTTTCTTTCGCTCTCATAACTAGAGCTGCCAGTAACTTTACCAGCCCTACAGCTACCAAAAAAATACCTATTTTCAAAAGCATATACTTTACTCGGCTTTGGGTTTGTGCTATATTCTTAGTAGGCGGCGGGCTTTCGCCCGCCTTTGGCTCTAACCTAACAGCTTGTCTACTATGATTAGTGCCGCCCCTACGATTAAGTCTATCAGTGCATTTGCCGCCAGCTCTTGCCATTTGATAGGCTTTTTCTTTTGTTTCTTTTTACCCAATCTGCCGTTTCTCCTTTCTGCGCCTTGCGCTTTATAGTTTCTTACTGTTCTCCTTTCTATGTCTTAAATTATATACCTTTTTCGGTATATTGTCAATGTGTTTTTCATAAAATTTACCAAAAAATAAGAGGGTAAGCAGCCCGTAAGCCGCCTGCCCTCATTCTTCTTACGCTAAGCGTGTGGCATAGTCAAGACTTATCCAGCCTGCGCCGCTTTTCAGCCTGCCCCAGCCTGCCGTACTCCCTTTACCCTCTTTCACTTCCACAATGGTAAATACGCCGATACCCGTATACTCTCCCGTCTTTGCGTAGTCCGTCCCTGCGCCCGTCCTTATATTAAGGTCTAATATATCCACTTTAACATTGAACGGCACGCCTGCCGCCGCCTGCGGCTTTTCCTGCGGTACTGCTGCCTGCTGCACGCCTGCATATTTCTTATAATATGCCTCGCCGTACTCTGCACGCTTTTTCTGTACGCCCTCGCTCTGGTCTGCTGGCTTTTCAAATCCCAGCAGCACGGCATCAGAGGCAGCCCGCACGCTCTTTGCGCCCTTTAATGTGCTGATAACGGATTTATAGCCTTGCAGCTCGTCCCACAAAAAGGCAAGCTGCATATCCAGACTGCCGATAGATGCCCCCGCCTTTTTCGCATAGTTAAGTAACGCCTGCTTTCTGGTGTGGTACGTCCACTGCGCCAGCCCGTAGCCCGCCTTGTCCTTTACAAAATTGCCATAACTTCCATTATCCACGGCAGCCGTATACTGCACATCTGTCATATTAAGGCTCTTGTTATAGCTGTTTTGCAGATTGCAGGAATTAAGCCCGCTTTCCGCATACAGATTACCCATTAAGCCTGCCACGGCGCAGGCATTTAAGCCTTTGCCCGCCAGATAGTCCCATATTGCTTTTTCCGTGTTCCCGTTCTGCACCATGCCGCCTGCAAATACGCTGTAAACCGCCTTGCCGTCCCAGTCATAAACATTATAACCAGCAGTGCAGGCTTTCTTTGCATTATCCAGAGAAGAAAAAGCCCCTATCTGGCTCTTTGCATCTTCCCAGCTCTTGCGCACACGGTATAATTTATTTGTCTGGCTGCCGCCAGCAGATGCAGCGCCGCTTATCATCTGCTTAAACTTCTCCCATGTGTGCGCCATTGCATTATATACATATGGGTTAGGGCAAATCTTCCCCGTAACGTCGTAATGCCTTATGACGTGCGACGCAGGCACGTTGTACTTTTCCATTAAGTATTGTGTAAGCTCTGCCGTAGCCTCTACCGTTGCGTCCTCAAAATACCAATCTTTATCGGTAGCCCCCATGCTGGCGGTGTTCCTCTTCCTCACGCACATTTCAATACCGATACTGTTTGAGTTTCTGCACTCTGCGTGCTTATAGCTGTTTGCGCCGCAGTGCCACGCTATGTCCTCGGTTTCCACCGCCTGCCATATCTCCCCGTCAAATCCTACAAAGAAATGCGCAGACGCTCCGATATACCGCCCTGCGTAATACTGGCAGTTCGCCTTTGCGCCGCCCAGCGCCCCTACGTAATGGATAACGATATATTTTATGCGTGCGTCGCTGTTCTTGTCCGTAAAGTTATAGGGTGTAAGCAGCTTGTTTATTACTGGCTTTTTCATGCTATACGCTCTCCTCTCCAAAAAATCCCATGCTGTCTGCGTCCATAGAGTTTCTAAACTGCCGCAGCTCTTCTGGTGTCATGCTCTCTACCCTCGCCCGCAGCTCTTCCCGTTCCTCTGCCGTCATATCCTTTGTATGTTCGCTCTTAATCTCTGCCATGCCGTCTGCTCTCCTTTCATTCACAAAAAGCGCCTACGGTTTCCCGTAAGCGCCCTGATGCATACTGTCTATGTTTTATTATTTTTCCTGCTGTCTGTAGCCCTCTGCGCTGCCCGTGGTGCTGTTTCCGTCCAGCTCGTCCGTGTCTGGCAGCTCGTCTGTATATTTCCCCAGAAACGCCCGCACCGTCGCCCAGACTTTCTTAACGGGCAGCCCGCAAAGCGCCATATTCTTAAAGATACTCACTACCTCATAGGCAATATAGAGAAGTGCGAAAAATTCAGCCACGCCCACGCTCGTAAGCCCCAAATGGTTACGTGCCGCCTCTGGGATAAAGCCGATAAGATTAACCTTTATCAGCATATCAATAGCCAGCATGAACACAAGGGAAATCAGCATACCCACTTTACGGATAGCCCCGTCAATCCCTGCGCAGCTGTTAAACCTCTTTTCACGCACCGCCCGCAGCACTCCAAAGATTGTATCGAATACAATCGCAAGCACCACCAGCTCAATTACCTTGTTATTTGCCGCCATGTTGATAAATTCCAAAATCTTCATTTCCATAAATCCTGCCTTTCTGCTTTTGCAAATTTAATGCCCGCTCTTTCAGTCCTGCGCCGTCGTACCCTGCTACGCTCTCCCAGTTTTCCAGCGTTGCTGTCAAATCCACAATAAGCCTGCTTTGCTGTTCAATGATGTTCTGCTGCTCTTGCAGCACTTGTAGCAAATTGTTACCCATGTACTCACTCCTGCGCCTGCTGGTCTATGCCGCCTTTTGTATGGCTGCGTCTGCCAGCGTTTTTATTTTCTTCCGTAAGTGGTAGCTGTCGGCGTGTCCTGCGTGTCCCGTCCAGCTCTGTATACTCTTTTGTAGCTGCTCTTTTGTGATTTTCCCGCTCTCGCACTTCTTAATTGTCCTCTTGACACGCTTAATGCTGTCTGGTCTTACTTTTCTGTGCGTCGCCCTGTGCTTGTAGCCTACAAAGTCTACCCCGTTCTTTGCCGCCAGTATCGCAGTCTTAGGGTTAAGCGCAAGCCGCAGCTCGTCCCTTAAGAATACCTCAATATCTGCCAGCCAGCGCCGCAGCTCGTCCTTGTCTGGGCTTAAGATTATAAAGTCGTCCATGTACCGTATGTACTGCTTTGCGCCCAGCGTGTGCTTAACGTACTTATCCAGCTTATCCAGATAAATATTAGCGAATAGCTGGCTTGTAAGGTTTCCTACGGGTATCCCTACGCCCTCTGGCATATTGCCGTTATGGTCTATGATTTTATCCAGCAGCGCCAGTACCCCAGCGTCCTTGATAACCTTTCGTATTTCAGCCTTAAGTATGCCGTGGTCTATGCTCTGGAAATAGTGGTGTATGTCTGCCTTGATAGCGTAAAGCGGCTCGTCTGGGTGGAATTTCTGCCACTCATAAAGCCAGCTTTGCAGCGTATCAGAGGCAGCGTGCATACCCTTACCTTTTCGGCAGGCGTAGGACTGGGATATAAAGCGCTTGTCAAATATAGGCTCTAGCACGTTGTTTATGGCGTGCTGTACCACTCTGTCATAGAATGGCAGCGCCATTATCTGCCGCTCTTTCGGCTCGAATACCTTAAAATAATGGTACTCGCTTGGCTCATAGGAAAGGTTTAGAATGTCGTCCCGCACCTTTTCCAAATTGCCCTCTTTGTCTTTGGTAAATATCAAAACGTCTTTGCGGTATCGCTTGCACTTTCTGGCTTTGTTGTAGGCTTTCTGCACGTTCGCATAATCAGCCATAGCCTCTGCAAGCGTCACACGCTCGCCGCTCTGGTTCGTTGTATACCCTGCTCGTTTCAAAATAAAGCTCCTGCCTTTCGCCGCAGCTACTAACCAGCAGCCCTGCTTTTTCTCTTTGCCTCACGGCGGGACAGCCGCCCTGACTATAGAATGTTAAGCATCTGCTTAAATTCCCTTGCTAGTGTTCCGTAGATACGCTAAGCCTATAATGCTCTCACTAAGTCACACGCCCCACGCCCGCCAATGTTGCTGTTGACGTTCCACGGGTAATTGTTGCAATTCACGGCACGTGCGCCCGCATTAGCGCCATTGTTCCAGTTGCCGCCCGCTATCAGCGCCGCCAAAGGGCTGTAGTAAGCAGCTGCCCCATATCTTTATTACTTCTTTGCTTTTACCTCTTCTATGAGTTCCCCCAGCATAACGCCTATCTCTTTCAGCTTGCGGCTGCTTGTGCCGTAGTGCTGGGCGTTCATTGCGCTATACTTCAAATCGTTTGCCAGCCGCAGCAGCTCCTTACTCTGCTGTAGCGCCGTATCCGCTGCGTATAGGTGGCTTTTCGTCGCCGTCTTGTCCCACTTGATTACCTCTTGCAGCATTTCCAGTATGGCGTTTCTGGTCGCTGTTTGCAGGCTGAATTTTTCAAATTTTGGGTACTTGCTTAGCAGCGGGTATATGTATAGCAGGAAATCATATATTTTCTGGTGTAATTGGTCTGTTTTTGCCTGCGCCGTCATTTCGCACCCCCGTAGTAGTCGGCTGGGCTTTCGCCCGCCGTCTACATGGAGTCACACGCCCCACGCCCGCCAACGTAGCTGTAGACGTGCCACGGGCAATCGCAGCAACTCACGGCACGTGCGCCCGCATAAGCGCCATTGTACCAGTAGCCGCCCGCTCCCAGCGCCGCCAAAGAATATGCGTAATACTGATAGATATTACCTACGTCGTAATTCTTCTCGCCCGTCTTAAGCGGTGTTTTCTTGTCCCAGCCCCACGCCGCTGTAGGGTGGTAATCCGCATTTGTGGCGTGTTCTGCCCTTGTGATAAGGTCGTTAAGCCACTCCCAGACACGCCCCACGGCATCTACGCAGCCCACGGCAGAAACGGCATTTACCACGCTGCCCGTAACGCCCCTGCCCGTGTTCGTGGTCGCCGTCCATGCGTTTGTATTTGCGTTATCCAATCCCTGCGGGCTGCCAAAAGCGTAGGCGCAAAACTCGCTGTAATCTGGCAGGCGCTTACCGCTCTTTGCCAGACGCTCTACAAAGTTGTACCAGTTCAGCCCCTCTGTACCCGTGGCGGGTGCGCAGTTGTAAGAGGACTTTAAGCCCTTTGCGCCGTCGTCGCTGTTAAGGTAAATGTCTACCCATGTGCCGCCGCCCAGATATACCATACCCTCTGGGCTGCATTTCGGGCGGTGTCCCAGCGTCCATACAGAACGTGGCACAATGCCGCTGCTTACTGCGCTCTCCCAGCCAGTGCCAAAGATAACGCCGCTGCCGTTTGTAGGCTGCAAATTTGCGTCTACCTTGCGGCAGCGCCCGTAATGAAAACCGCCTATCTTGCGGCTGTTGCTTGCGTTCCAGCCGTTAGGATACGTGGAATTAAGGGAAATGATATACTGCTCGTCTGCCGCATCAATCCTGCTGTCGCAGATATACACGTAGTAGTCATTACCCACGGCAAAAGCGCTGCCTACGTCCAGATTAGCAGCCGTAAGCACCGTGTTACCCGTCTTAAAGATACCAGCGCCGCCCACTGCGATAACGCAGCCCTCTACTACCGTCAGCTCGTTTGCGCCGCTTGCGTACATATACTCGTTGCTGGGCGCTACAATGTCGCTTATCATAGCCATTTTGTTTACGTTCAAAAGCGCCCTTGCGTCGGTCTTTGTCACGTCGTCAACCATTAACCTACTCATACTGTTTCAATACTCCTTTCAGTGCTGTAATGTCGTCAGTTGTCATGCCTGCCACGGTTTCTGCCGTTTCCAGCGCAATTACGGTACAGTCTGCCGCCACTGCCTTAGACAGTGTAAGCGCCGTGCGGTCATTCGCCGCCTCTCCTGCTGCCTGCGCCTCGTTGCTCTGTACGTGCGTCACTGCCTGCACCGTGCCAGATACGCCGCCCGCCGTAAACTTCATGCCTGCCGCTGCCTCGTCGCAGTAGATAAGCGTTACGGCTTTCTTTTCTGGCTGCGCCGCCACTACTGCGCACTGTATATGGCGCTGCGCCTCTGCGCTCTCAATCTTTGCCAGCAAATCAGCCGCCGCCAGCTCCCCAGCCGCCACCATAGCAAGGCAGTTGTAATAGTCCTCTTTGGTCTGTAAAGTCTTCGGAAATCCTTTCATGGTCTGCCACCTTTCCTAAAATGTATTTGCAAGATAGGAACTGCCCGCATAAGCAAGCCCTAATACTGCCGTGTCTACCTCTCTTTCGTAATGCTGGCTCATGTACGCTGCGCCCATGTAGCAAAGCCCCAGTACCGCATCATGCTTAAAGTCAATGCCCCAGCCGCTTTCTATCCTTGTTACCCGCTCTTCCAGCCCCTTAAGCGCCTCTTTGGTTTCTGCCGCCCCTGCTGCCGCAGCCTGCGTAAGCTCCTGCACTGCTGCCGTAAGCCCGTCTATTTCAAGCTGTATCTTTCCTGCCGCATCTTCCCCCAGCTGCCCTTTTATCGCCCCAAACCATGTGTTAAAATCGTTCTCTGCCTCTGTCTGGAAAAGCTGCATATTCGCCATAAAAGCGGTGTAGGCTTTCAAAAGCTCTGCGTCCCAGTTGTTTAATGTGTTCTCAAACGTGGTGTAGCGCTCGTTAAACTGGCTTTCATACTGCGTAAAAAGGCTCTCTGTCTGGGTTACGTAGCTTTCATAAATGCCCGCCAGCTCTGCAAGGTACTTTTCCATGTTCTGCTTATATACGCTAAACTCGTCCAGCACGGCTTGACTGTAGGTATTGAAAAAATCCGTAAACTGCTTTGTAAGCACGCTTGCATCTATTTCCTTTACCGTCCCTACCACAATGCCGCATAGGGCGCTGTTAAATCGCTGGTCTGTGATGTTCTGCGTCAGTATCTTTGTTACGCCCTTGCCTACGTAAATGTCTGCAAGCGCCAGCTCCCAGACTTCCGTATTACGGGTTAAGGCTGCCGCCACTGGCTTTGCAGACGGCACGCCCTTAAGCACATCTATGTAAATGTCCCGCAGCACTAAATCCCAGCGCACTACCACTCTGTCTACCCTATTCTGCGCCCCCTCTGCCCTATCCAGCGTTACGCCCTTGCTTACTGGGTTTCTAAATGCGTACCCGTTTATAAAGGCATAGCCCATGTTTACCCGTATCTCCATGCCGCTGTGCGCCACTACTTGCAGCCCGTCGCTCGGCTTTGGAAACACGCCGCTTGCTAAGAACGTGGCAAAATACCACGCCCAATCTTCGGCTTTGTATACCCTGTCAAATTCGCCGTCTACCTTTATGGCGTTAAATGGTAAGCTGTCTGCCATTCCCTCTACCTCACTTTCCTTATCTGGTCTACCAGCGTAGGCAGGCTGTCCCCAAATGTCGCCTCTATGGTTTCCTCGCCTTTCTGGTACGTTTCTGTTACTTCTGTTATGCGTGCGTCTATCTGTATCCCCCACTTTTCCTCTTTGCAAGTGATACGGTCGCCTAAATCAAAGTCGCTCTTGAATTTCAAGTTAGAATTTGTGTTTATGGTACTCACAAAGTTTATGGTTTTCCCGTAGCTTTCCAGCTCTGCGCCGCCCCTTGTCTTAAGCATAGCCAGATAGGTATTGAGCGGTATCGTTACCTCTGTTTCCCCGCTCTGGTACTTCCTTGCTATGTCCGTGGCATCACAAAAAACCTCTTCCAGCTCTAAGCCCACTGCGCCCTCTCCGTCCACGGTAACTACTGGCTGGCTGCCGCTATCGTCTGCCGCCCCCTGCACATAGATAAAGTTCCCGCAGTTCTCTATACTGGCTGTGTACTCCTGCTCGTTCACGTTGTCAAAGTCACGGGAAAATATGCAAGGCGTGTTACCGTCGTTGTTTGCCGCCGTAAGGTCTTTGCCCTTATACAGATAAAAGCCGTATTTCTTCTCTCTTTCGTTTACCAGAATGTCATAGCCCAGCTTGCCTGCCTGTGCCCTCGCCTTTACTTCCTGCCCCAGCTTTGCGTATACCTCGTTTGCGTACTCTACCATGCTGCCCGCTATGGTATCCTGCGGCAGCGTGACAAACTGCGGGAAACTCCGCTTTACGCCCGCCCCGCTGCCGCAGTTCTTTGTTACCATTGTGTTTATAAGGCTCTGGTTCGTGGCTGTCGCCACAATCTGCGGACAGATGCAGCGCTTGTTAAGCCAGCGGCTCAACATATAGCCCTGCGCCTCTAGCTGCTCTAGCCCGTTCTCGTCTTTGGTTATGTGTACGTAGGTAATCTGCGCTGCCCTGCGCCATATCCCGCCGTCTGCGGTCTGTACTTCCTTTTTACCGTCGTGCTTGGTAAGTATGTTGCCCTCTACCAGCAGGCGGCTGTTATTGTCCGTAATCGGCGCAAGCAGGCTGAATGTACCCACGTCAAAGTATTTCGTGTGCCATAGCAGGCTTGCCATTTCGTCTATCGTCCCCAGCGGCTCTACTGTCTTGTCAAATACCCTAATCTCCATGCCGTCACACTCCTAAAAATTCCTTATTGTAGAAAATCGCCACTTCCAGCGAATTTACGCCGCCTGCTGCATCATACCGAAAATTATTGTCGCCTATGGCAAGCTGCATGAATGTACTGTCTACGTCGATATAGCGGAAATAGTCCGTTTCTTTCCCGTCCCGTATCAGCTTAGCGCCCTTGCTGCCGTATTTCGTATTGATTTCTATTACGTCGCCCGTCTGCATCACTGCATTTACCTGTATAAATTCCTCGGTATCCACGTTTAGCAGAATGGGATTGCTTACCGTCCCCAGCGCCGTAAAGCGTATGCGCATACCCGTTGACACGTCGCCCTCGTTGTAGCAGTCCACTATCACGCTCTCGGCTCTGTAGCCAAATATCATGCTTTTACTGTCGTCCTTGTCAATCACGCAGGGGAAATGCCACGCAGCCACCCAGCTTGCTATATCCTCTTTTGTTTCGTCCTCTTCACGCCAGAACGGGTTAAGGCACTCTAGCTGGAAAGAAAATTCATACAGCACGCTTTTTCTCTCTATCTTCGGCTCTCCAAACGTCCTGCAATTTATCACACGCTTAAAGCCGCCGTATTCATAGGTCAGAGTGCCGCCCAGCTCTGGGTTAAGTATCTTAAGCATCTGGCGGCGCAGCTGTAATGCCTGCGCCTTGTCCCGTGTGTTGATATGCCCTAAAATATCCATGTCCCGTGCCTCTATGCGCTGCCCTACGTATGTGTCGCCGTGCTGCCCCATGCTGTTTGTGCTGTAAATCACATTCGTAACGCCCGCTATGCCGCCTACGTCCTTGCTTATGTTGCAGAAAAATATACTGTCCGTCCCCAGCTCTAGGCTCTCGCCCCGTGAATTTGTAAATGTCAGCTTTTCATTTTCCATGCCCTACACCGTCCTTGCTATCATTCTGAATTGCCTTGCAGCCTCTTTTTGCTGCTTTGCGTAATCCGTTGTATTTGCGTAAATGTTCTGTATCACGGTAAAACCGCCTGCTGCCCCGCCTTTCGGCTTTGGTTTTTTCGGGTTTCCGTCGTCGTCCGTGTCGTATGTAAAATCTTTGTTTACATTGACTTTTGCGCCTACGTCAAACTCCTGCGGTATAGCGTCCTCTATCTGCTTGTTTACCCCGTCCATTTCCTCTGCAAAGCCTACGCCTATACCTTGTGCCAGATATACGCCTATCTCGTCCCGCATCAGCTTAGACGGGCTGGCAATTCCGAAAAGGTTTTTAAGGAAACTTGTAACATTCCCTACCCAGCCGCTTATCTTGTCCTTTATCCACTGCGTAGCATTGCTTATGCCGTTCCAGATACCCTCTACCATGTTTTTGCCAAAGCCAGCAAAAGTGCTGCCAATGTTCTTAAATGTATCCGTCACGCCGCTTATAACGCTTTTCATTCCCTCTACGGCTTTGTTCTTTACCTCTGTACCCCATGCGGCTACTTTGGATACAGCGGCAGAAATGCTGTTGTAAATCTTCTGTGGTATCTCTTTTACAATGTTCACAATGCCAGTAACCATGCTATTCATTACCTCTTTGGCTTTCGTAAGCATATTGCTACCCCACGTAGCCACTTTGGTAACTGCGCCTACTATAGCGTTCCAGATTTTCTGCGGTACTTCTTTCACAATGGTTACAATGCCAGTAACCATGCTGTTCATTACCTCTTTGGCTTTCGTAAGCATATTGCTGCCCCACGTTGCCACCTTTGTAACCGCACCTATGATACAGTTCCAGATTTTAGCAGGCGTTTCTTTCACGATTGTTACGATTGCCGTAAGCATTGTGTTCATTACTTCTTTGGCTTTCGCCAGCATATTTGCGCCCCATGTTGCCACCTTTGTAACCGCACCTATGATACAGTTCCAGATTTTAGCAGGCGTTTCTTTCACGATTGTTACGATTGCCGTAAGCATTGTGTTCATTACTTCTTTGGCTTTCGCCAGCATATTTGCGCCCCATGTTGCCACCTTTGTAACCGCACCTATGATACAGTTCCAGATTTTAGCAGGCGTTTCTTTCACAATGGTTACAATGTTCGTAAGCATTGTGTTCATTACTTCTTTGGCTTTGTTCTGCATATTCAAGCCCCATGTGGCTACTCTGGCAATGGCGTTTACTATGCCGTTCCAGATTTTCTGCGGCAGCTCCTTTACAACGTCTATAACTTTGGTTACAAACTCTGTAATGACTGTGCCGCCTTTTTCTTTCATGCTTGCGCCCCACTCGGCTATTTTTTCTATGCCCGCTGCTATCGCCTGCGGTATCAACGTTGGCAACTCTTTTAACTTGTTTAAAATCGTAGTCACAAGCTGTCCTGCTGCCGCTACGATTTTAGGCAGCCCCGTTATCAGCCCCTCTACAATGGCTACAATAATCTGCGGTACTGCCGCTATAAGCAACGGTATTGCATCTATAATGCCGTCCACAAGCGCTACTATAATGTCGCCTGCGCTCTCCAAAATAAGCGGTATGCCCTCTACCAGCGCATTTATTATGCTGGTTATAATCTGTGGCAGTTTCTCTATGATGACTGGCAGCGCCGCTATAATCCCGTCTGCAAGCCCCGTGACAAGCTGCAAGGCTGCATCTATCAGCATAGGCACGTTGTTTATCAGCGTATCCACTATGGTAAGCACGGCATCTATCACGCTCGGTATCAGTTCTGGCAGCGCCTCGCCCAGTCCCTTTGCCAGCCCCGCAATAATCTGTACCGCTCCCTCTGCCAGCGTCGGTATCAGTTCTACAATTCCGTCTATCAGCGTGGTTATTATCTCCGTTGCGCTTTCCGTCAGTGTCGGTATAGCCTCTACTATTCCGTCCACAAGCCCAGAAATCATGCTTACGCCTGCCTGCACGATTGCTGGCGCACTCTCTACAATCCCGTCCACAAGCCCGCTTACAAGCTCTACGGCAAAACTGGTAATCTGCGGCAGCATTTCTGCCAGCCCGTTTACCATGTTGCCTAATGCGTCGCCAAAGCTCTGCGCCAGTTTCCCCATATCGCCGCCCGCCTCTGCCGCACCCTGCGCCAGCTCGTTTGCAAACTGGCTGAAAATCGGTAGCGCCTGCTCGCCTATCGGCATGATAAAGCTGGTCTGTAGTATCCTGCCTGCGCCCTGCATAGCCTCTCCGAACGTGTCATATTTTACGGCGTTAATCTTCCCCATAGCGTCCGTGGTCTTGCTTATCTGCCCCTCAACGTCCATAAGCGACGTGCAGGCATCAGCGCCCATATCTTCCCACATAGTACCCATTAAGCCCACGCCCGCCGTATACTGTAGCGTCTTGTCGTCGCAGTTCTTAAGCGCCTCGCTTACTTGGCTCATAGCCTCTTTTGCGCTGTCGCCGCCCTTTTGGAATTTCCCTACCACCTCGTCTGCATTAAGCCCCAGACTGGTAAGGTATTCGTTTGCCGTGCCGTCATTCATGCGGATACTAAATTCCTTAAAAGCGTCGCCCATCTTGTCTATGCTCCAAACGCCAGTAGCAGCGCCGTTGGCGATAGAGTTAAACATATCCTCTGCGCTTAGCCCCGCCTGCGAATACTGGTTGCTGTATTCGTTGATAACGTCCAGCAAATCCCCGTTCTTGTTAAGCCCGTTCTGTGCGCCCTGCGCAATAAGGTTATACGCCTCGTCAGAGGATAAGCCGAATTTCTGCATAAGCTGTGTGGCGGCTCTGGTGCTTTCCGCTACGTCAAAATCAAACGTATCCCGCAGCGCTAATGCGTTGGTTGTCATTTTTTCCAGCTCGTCTGCCCCTAAGTCGCCTGCCTGCTGCCGTACCTCTGCCATAGCCGCCGCTATGTCCTCAAATCCCTCGCCAAAATTAGCGTTATAGATATTCTCCATAACCTGCTTGTACTGCCCTGCGTCGTCCGTAGCCGTACCCGTCGCTGCGCAGAAATCATTTAAAGCGCCTTTTGCCTCGTCTGCTTGGCTCACGGCATAGCCCAGCCCAGCCACTACCGCCGTGCCGATTGCAGCCGCAGCCGTGCCGATAAGCGCCACGCCCTTTGCCATAGCGCCGCCCAGCCCGCCTAAAATACCGCCTAGCCCAGAAAACTTGCCGCCTGCGTTCTCTGCCTGCTGCCCGCTTTCCTCTATCTCTTCGCCCAGTTCATCTGCGGCGTTCTCTGCCTTTTCCAGTTCGTCTGCGGTCTTGTTTAATTCCTGCTCTGTCCTAACAAGCGCCGCCCTCTGATAATTAAGCTGCGTTTCCAGCTTTTTACTCTCTTCGCTGTTCTCTCCCGTCGCCTGCCTGCATTTCTCTAATGCCTGCTCGGTTTCCTTTACTTTCTTTGCCTGCTCGTCATATGTACGCTGTAATACGTTCTGCTTTGCTTTCAGCGCCTCTGCACTGTTCGCATTGTCCCTATATTCAGCCGTAACAAGTTTCATTTCAGAATTAAGCACTTTAAGGGTGCTGTTAATTTCCTTGCAGGCTGCCTTATACTCTGCCTCGCCGTCAAAAGATAGGCGTGTTTTGATATTTTCCGTTTTGTCTGCCATGAATTAAAAGCCCCCTAGTGCTATGTCAATGTCGTCCAGTTCCTCTGCTGCCTGCGGTGCTGCCGCCCGCTCCTGCTTGAAAATGTGCGGGTTATATTCCTTGTGGTATCCGAATAGGGTAACAATCTGGTACGGCGTTTTTCTCCATGCCTCACGCTCCCTATACCCCAGCAGCACCATAGCGATATACAAAAGCCGTGCAGTGTCTAACTTTCCTGCACGGCTGCCGTTTCCCCCGCCTCTTCTCTTCCCTCTTCTGTCGTTTCCCCGTTGTCCTCTCCGTCGCCTGCCGTTCCTGCTGCAAACGACGCATAAATAGCCTGCTGTACCTCTGCCAGATTTCCTATGTGTATCAGCCTGCCTATCTGCTGCTCTGTGAAAAGTGCGGCGTTCTCGTCCTCTTCCAAAAGCCCCTCATTGATAAGCAGCGTAAGCAGCCATTTTGTGTCTTTTACCCAGTCTGGGTTACTCTGGTTAAAAACTTCATTCAGCTTGTCATAGCCGCCAAATTTTGTCTGAATTTCGTCCAGTGCGTTAAGGGTAAAGAGAAGTCTGTACTCTTTCCCTTTCAGCGTTACTGTATAGCCACCGTCTTTAATTGCGCTCATATCAACAAATTAAGGCGCAGCCATACGCTGCGCCTTTTCTCCTTTCCCTTTATTCTGTTTTTTACGCCTCTGGTATTGTTTCTGCTGGCTCTGGCACTTCGGTAAACCACGTTTTTGCTGCTGTGCTGTCCTCTGTGCCTACATAATCTGCTTTCCAGCGCCCGTCGCTCTTCCTTGCCGTAAAATCTGCCTCAATGTCTGGCGTGTTAAACTTGATGCTCTCGCCTTTGGTTTCGTACTTTTCAGACGGCACTTTAAACTTAACCTTAAGCAGCCATACATAGCGGAAACGCCCTCCCGTTTTCTTCGCCCTAAAGCCGATAGCCACATATGGCGGCTCGTCGTCTTTTCCAGCCCATACTACCTTATTCTGGTCTACCATTTGCCCCAGTACCTCTGCCAGCACTTCCGGCGTAAGGTCTTTTACGCCCAGCTTAAGCGTGCCGCTGGCAAACTCGGATACGCTTTCACTCAACGTATCATCTGCGTATAAGCTGCCGTCTGCCGTCTTTACGGATAAGTCAGCCGTCATAGCCTCTGCCATTTTCTTAGGCGTTCCGTAGGTTTCCATGCCGTCTGCTTCTGTGCATACTGCATAAAATAAATCTCTTAATCCCAGTGTCATTGTCTTGTCACTCCTTTAATATTTCGATTGTGATAGGCACTAACCAGTACCCCGTTTCTGTTTCGTAGCTCTCTGCGTCAACGCTGTTAATATAAACGTCTGCCGCCCGCAGCACTTCCAGAGTTTTATTAAGCTGTGCCTCATAGTCGCCCTTATGAAAAAGCGTTACCCTATACATTTCCTTGCTTTCGCTCTCTGTGTCGTCTGCATTTACGGCAGGCGCACCCAGCAGCCGCAGGAAAGTATAATAGGCTTTCGGCTTGCATCTGCCAGTATATACGCCCCGCTGTGCTGGCAGCCCTGCGCTCTCTAAAATCTCTTTTATGCTGCTCATTGTCCCGTTTCACGCTCCCATACTTCCCGCTGCGCCTCTACTACCTTTTCATGCGCCTTTTCGTTTGCCACGGTCATATACGGGCGTGGCTGCTGGCTGCTCGTCCCGTATTCTGCCACAAATCCGATAGTCGCATAGCGCACGTTGCTTTTATCTCCTTTTCTGTCGTTCCCGTGTTTCGCCCTGCCCTGCGGGTATATGTCAATATGCTTTTCCGTGCTGTCGCCCTTTACCGCAGTAGCCTTGATAGAATTGATAAAGCCGCCCGTTTCATGCAGCCCCATAGCCTGCGCCTCTGCTTTCTGTGCCTCTACCAGCACGTCTGCGCCCGCCTTAAGCATTTTCGGCACTGCCTCTACGGTAGCCTGCTCTCTCCTGCTAAAAGCCTCTATCACGTCCTCTAGCCCTATTGTGTTAAATTCTCCCACAACTACGCCCCCTCGTCCTTGTGGCGCAAATCGGTTAGCGTAAGCTCTATGGTATCGTCGTCTATGTCGTAGGTCTTAAGCACGAAAAAGCGCCGCCCGTCTGTTTCTACGGTGTCCTCGCCCTCATAATCTGCCTTATGTACCTCATATTTCGCCTCTACCACTTTGCCCGTCTGCTGGCTCTTAAAATACTCGCTGTAGCCTACTTTTTTCTTGTTGCAGAAAACAGTACGGGCGCTTTCCTGCGGCTCATTCTCAAAGCCGCCAGCGTTTACCCGCTCGTCTGGCGGCTGCTGGCTTATAAGTGTAATCTCGTCTGCCCATGCTGCCATATCACGCCCCGCTTTCTGCGCCCTCGGTGTCCGTTTCGGACACGGGCGGCGCTGTGTTGTACTCCTGCGACAAAGCAAGCCGCATTTTCAGCGTGTCGTATGACTGCTTAAACTTCTCGGCTTTGTCGTTATAGCCAAATTCTGCCTTACAGTAAAGAGTTACCGCCCTTATAATCAGTGCGTCGCCCTCGTCAATGGCTTTTATGCCGTCGTTCGCAAGGTCAGCTTTGCAGGCGGCTATACAGTCCTCTATTTCTGCCGTTATCTTGTCGCTGGTGCTGCTGATACGCAGCGCCGCCCGCATTTTCTCTGTTAATGTGGTGGCATCTGCCGCCATATCCTGCACCCTCTTTCTGGTTATCCCACGATTTCTGCCACGCCTGCTGCCGCCAGCTCTGCCGCGCGTCCCCTGCTTACGCTGTAAGCCTCTCCTGCGTCCTTAATCTGGTTAAGCTGCTTGTCTAAAAACCTTGTAGTAGCCTTTACCTTAACCAGCCCTGCTGCCGCCTCTGCCTCTTCTCTGGCTTTCTGCTCGGCTGCCGCTCTTTCCTCTGCCTCTTTCGCAGCCTGCGCCGCCTCTTCCTGCTCTCTGGCTGCTGCCTCTGCTGCCCGTTCCTCTTCCTGCCGTGCCGCCTCTGCCGCCGCCTTTTCCTCTTCCGTAAGCTGGCTCTCTTCTGGTACGTCTACCTCTACTGCTGCAATTCTGGCTATAATTTCCTCTGCCTTTCCAGCAGCGCTTACGCCCATGTCCTTTGCCAAAGCCTGCAAGCTCTTATAATCCATGCTTTTCAGCTGTTCTGCGTCTAAATGTCCTTTCATGCCCTATACCTCATTTCTGGCAGCCAGCGCAGAACGCCAGCCGCCGTATTTTCCCTTACGCCGCCGCAATCTTCTTGACTGTTACCAGACTGTTTTTGTCAACTACCTTGCCGTCTGCCAGCATGATACCCTTTGTAATCTGGTCGTCGGTGTCGTTGTCCTCATACTTCTTAACGCCCATAGCATAGTTGGTGTTAAGCACGTAGTCCTTGAAATTGAAAAGGAACGCAAAAACCGTGCCTGCTGCCAGCGTCTTTGTGTATGCCGCCACATAATCGCAAAGCACTACTTCCCTGCCTAAAAGCGTGCGCTCTGGCTTTCCCGCTATGCCGTGGTTTACTCTGGCTATCGGTTGCCCGTTGCTGTCCGTAATGCCTACATATGCCATAAAGGTTTTTTTGCTCATGCACCACTTAGCGCCATTCTCATAAGCCAGCGGTAACGCCGCCTCTGCTGCAATCAAATCATCATAAGACGGTGCGGCGCTCTCCACTTCCTGCCCCTCTGCGGGCGTTTCCGCTAAAATCCCTTTCGGTTTCCCGCTGCCGTCGCCGTCAATGATAGACTGCTCTAACGCCTTTGTCATAGCCTCTACAATGTTGTTGATAAGCAGGCTTTCAAAAGCACTGATAGCCATTGTATCAACTTCCAGAGATACGGCTACTGCGCAGCGCAGCTTATGGTATGCAAAGGTAATCATGCCGTCTTTCTTGATGTCCTTATTCTGCTTGTCGCTGCCCTTGCCCTCGCTTACCCATGTAGCTACGGGCTTAACGGTGGATACGGGGATAGCCACGCCGCCCTTGTATGCCGTTCTGGTTACAAGCGTTAAAATCATGCCCGTGCTTTCCAGCTTTTCTACAATCTGGTTAAGCACCGTGGTAGGGATAACCGCCCCTACGTCCGTGGTCTTGCTTACTGCGTCGGCTCTGTACTCTTTCGGCAGCGCCTCGCCCCTGCACACATACTGCATAAATGCCTTGCGGTATTCCATGCTGCCGTACTTGTCGCCGTCGTCCTGCCCCTCGCCTGCTGCCCCTGCAAAATTCCTAAGCACCATAGGCGCTGCGCCGTTCCCGTCGCCTGCCTCGTCGCCTACGGTTTCGCCTGCCGCAATTCTGGCAAGTAAGCTATTGCGCCGTTCAGCTGCCGCAATAATCGCCGCCCGCTCTTCCTGCAAAGCCGTTACCTCACTTTCCAGCGCCGCTATTTCCTCGTCTTTCAGTTCTGCTGCCCTTGTGGTTAATTCCCCTCTAATCTGGGCTAATCTGGTTTCAATTTCTTTCAATCTCGGATGCATTGTCAATTCTCCTTTTCTGTTTTTGATTTTTTATAAGCTCGTCCTAATCTTTAGTAAGTTTATACGCCTCTGTAGCAACTCCTGCCGCTCCTGCTCATAACTCCTATCAGCAAAAGCACGGGCGCTTATTTCCGTACCGCTGTTTGCTGGTATGCTAACCGCCGATACGTCATAAACCTTTTTAATTCTTAAGATAGTCCTTGTGTGCGTCTGTCTGTCGTAGCTTTCCTCTGCCACCGTAAAGCCCCATGACATTTTATTTATCATGCCTGCCTCTATGTCTTGGTAAAGCCCACGGGCTAAATCTGTCCTGCCTAAATCAGCAGCGACTAAAAGCCCCTTGTGGTCTGGGACTAAGATAAGCGTTTTATTTGACTGGCGGGCAAATACCCTGCCTGCATGGTCGTACTGCATGATAACGTCGCTCATGTCTGCGCCGTCCAGTGCGTGTGCGTCTATTCTTTCGTAAATCTTTGTGCCGTCCTCAAACTCATACAGCAGATACGGCGCATCAAACGTAGTAGCGTAGCCCTCTACGTAAAAATCCGTCTGTATCCGCTTTGTGGCGGCTTGTGCGGTCAGCGGCGCAGCCAGCGCCCTATATTCCCGCTCTTTCTTAATCGGCATCTTTTACACCCTCTTTCTGCCTGCTGCTGTCCTGCGGCGGCTCTGGCGGCGTTTCCTGCTGCTGTGTGTCCTTTTCTGGCTCTGCTGCCTGCTGCCCCGCCTGCGGTACTTGCTGTATGATTATCTGCGGCTTTTCCGTGCTGTTCTTCAGCTCGCTTACCTCTGTGTATTCCTTGCGGATATAATACTTTTCGCCGTCCTCAACGTGCGCCATGTTCCATATATCCATTACGCCGTTGCGGTTAAGCAGCGCACGGTCAAAAAGCTGCGTGCTTACTTGCAGCTTTGTTGCATTACTGGCATATTGCAGACGGTTGGCAGAAAACATGATAGCATTACCGCACGCCCTCTCACGCTCCGTAAAGCTCATGTTTGACATTACAAGCGATAGCTGGATTGCAAACGGCTCTATCTTCCCCTCATAGTAGGCGTTCCACGTTTCCTCATTGAACTTGTTTTGCAGAATATCCATGTTTGTACCAAAGTGCGTGCATACATTCTCTTGTATGTTCTGCATCTGCAAGGCGTTTGGCGTGTACGGCTTGCTTTCCACCTGCTTAAGCTCGCTGAATTTGTTGTCATAAATAATCATGCCGCTGTCATTCTCTGCGCTTAAGTTTTCCTCGGTAAACCGCTGCCGCTCTTTCTTTATGTCCTCTGGTTTCAGCATATTTGCCACCTTTGCCAGAAAACGGATATTTGCGGAATTTTTGACGGCGTTTATAATCCCCTCATTCTGCGTATGTATCAGCTGCATTGTGGGCTTAAGCGTTCGGTTATCCTCTCCGAAAAGGTCGTCCTTATATTCAAAGTCCGTCATAATCCCCACATGCTCAAACTCTATAGCGCCGTGTTCCCCGTTCCCAAAAAGATACCGTAAGTACACTTGCCCTGCTGCCTCTACTACCTCGCAGCGCTGCGCCCGCAGCGGATACCAGCCGCATAACGTCCCTAATCTGTCCTCTACTGGCACAATAAAAGCGGTGTGTTCCACCGCTACATAGGTCGCCACCCGCTTAATGAATTTTGTCGTATCCATGAAATAATTGGGCTTTTGCTGTAGCGTCTTTTCCAGCCGCTTTAGTGCGCTGCCCTCTATCTCTGGCTTTAGCTTGCTACAATGCGTGGCAAAGCTGTTTACTGCCGTTCTGGTCAAGTCCATTTCATACACGCCGCCGCTGTAGCTGGTAAACGTCGGGCTGTACCCGTTCAGCATCTTAAAATAGCTGTCGATATAACGCAGCTCTTTACCATGAAAAAGATAGTCTAAGAATTTGATACCGTCCACTCTCCTTTCTATGCGGCGTTTTTAAGCAGCTCGCCGCACTCTTCCCAGTATTTCTGTCGTACCGTCATAGCGTCTATGACGGATACAAAGCCGTCGATATGCGCCCGCTGCTCTATCTTTATAGGTCTGAATTTCCTTGTTTCCATGTTGTGCTTAAGCGCAACATTCAAGAAATGTGTCTTTAGTAAATTGTTGTCTACAATCTTGAAATTTCCGTCCTTTATGATACCCTCAAACTCCCGTATGACTGGCGTTAAGTTTTCCCCTTGATGCACGTCGTCTGTCTGGAAACCGTAGTCTTTCAATTCCTCAATCAGATATTTTGCCATGTATCGGTCATACCCTATTTTGAGTATATAAATACCGTAATTTTCTACCAGCCCCGTAAACCATGCGTATACGTCGTGGTAGTCTACGTAGTTCTCGCCGCTTAAGGTTATCAGCCCCTTTTTGACAAAAATGTCATACGGCACGCCGTCCGTAGCCTGCAAGGTTTCCAGCTTTCCCCGTGGCATAAAGAATTGTGTGAACGCATAAAGCACGCCGTCCTTTTCAATTACCACGCTGGCTGCGGTCAAGTCTGTTGTCTGGCTTAAGTCTATGCCGCCCACGGCGTAGCAGTCCTTAAAGTCCTCTAAGGTCTTTTCAATGCCTGCGCTGTCCACCGTCGCATATTCCAGCCACGCTATAGAGCTGTTCTGCTTGATATTGCAGTATTTTGTTAGAAACTCTGCCCGCTTGCTTAAGCTGTTTTCTGCTACTGCTATCTCGTCCGTGAAAAAGCTCTCTTTTACAGATACGCCCATGTTTGGATTAGCTTTCTTAAGCTCTTCTATATCGTTCCACTTTTCCACGTCGTCTATCATGTAAAGGAACGGCAAAAGCCGCCTTTCCTTGCTGTTGCCCTTTAAAAAGCTGGTGCTGCGTTTCATCAGCTCGTCATATATGCTGTCGTTTATGTAGCCTGCGGTACTGATAGACAAAATCATAGGCTGGCGGCGTGCGCCTAAAGCAGACTTCATAACCTCATACTGCTTTAGCCCTGCGTCGCCGCTCCATGCCGCCATTTCGTCACATACCACCAGCTGCGGGTTAAATCCGTCAGACTTCTTGGCGTTAAATGCGATAGGCTTTACAAAGCTGTTTGTTTCCTCGTAGTAAATATCGCTGCGCCGCTTTTTCGCCAGCTCGTTTAGCTCGTCCTCTGCCTGCACCATTTTATAAAATCCGTCATATACCAGCGTCGCTTGGTCTAACTTTGGCGCTAAGCAATAGATTTCCTGCCCGTACTCTGGCTCTAGGTATACCATGTATGCAATAATCGCAGATGCAAACAAACTTTTTCCGTTTTTCCTGCCGATTACTATAAAAATCTCACGGAAAATACGTGTTTTTTCTGCGTCTTGTATGCCAAAAATTACAGAAACTATGGCTTTCTGCCATAGCTCCAACTTGATTAAATCATTGCGCCCCTTGCTGTGGTGGCAAAAATTCTCTATGAATTTTATAGCCTTGTTTGCCGCCTTTGCATTGAAAAAATATTCCTGCTTTTCCAGCCCGCCTACAATGATTTTATATATTTCCTTTATCCACTTTCCCGCTACAATTTCGCCGCTTGTAATCTTAGCGTGGTACTCATAGATATAGTTTTTATACGGCACTTTCGCCTATTCTTCCCGCAGCGCCTCTAGCCTGCTTTTCTTCCGTTTCGCAGCTGGTACTAAATCGGTCAGCTGCTTAATGACTGCTGCATAATTCTTGCTTAATGCTATGTACGTGTCTGCCTCTGGGCTTTTCTTTGTCCCGTACTGGTTCTCGCCGTTCTTGTACTCGCTCGTCCATCCGTCCTGCTCTATGATTTCCTGCAAGTCGTCCAGCTCCTCGCTCATAAATGCAGCCTTTTCTATCAGCGGCGTTACTAAGTTTTTCTTGTTTTCGTCTAAGTCCTTGAAAATCTTCTTAAGCCTGCTCTTCTCGGACTTAATGCGCTGTTCTTTCGTCTTTTCCGTCTTTGTCGCCATTCCTTTTACCCCGCTTTCCTCTCCTGCGCCCCACCACACCCCCTACACCACGTATGCGCACGCCCGTAGGGTAATTTTAGGGTATCCCCCTCGGTATCTTCCCCCTTTAATTATTTTTCTGAATAGGGGGGGACTATGCGCCCGTCTGCATCAAAACCGTACCGCAGTTGCGGCGTGCGCTTATGATGCTCTTTGTTGTGGCAGTCTTGGCACAGCGCCTCTAGGTTATCCCAGTTAAGCGTTATGTTTGCGTCGTTAATGTTCGCTCTGGTTATGTAGCACTTGTGGTGCGCCACCTTTGCAGGCTCGCCGCAGCGCTCGCATATATAATCTTGTGACATTAAGTAAGCGGCTCTGGTATTCTCCCATGCCGCCGATAGATAGAAACTCTTAGCCCATGCTTTCATACTTTCCCCGCTCCTTTCTCTTTATATTCCCAGCGCCCTAAGTTTCATGCACTGGGTAGAGGCTAAAGAATGAAAACAAAAAAGAGTAGGCTACTGCTGCCGCCTGCTAAAGAATGAAAACAAAAAAGAGTAGGCTACTGCTGCCGCCTGCTACGGTTTAAGCTATCGCCTACTCTTTTCATGTTACCATTATACAGCTTTCAAATTCCCATGTAAACACCACGTTTTTACCACGGTATTACCACGCCTGCTGCCAGCCTGCTATTTTAGCTTATCCTCGTCTATGCCCCATAACAGTACCGACAACTCATTGATTATGCCAGTTACCCAGCGCCTCGGCGTGTTCTTCCCCGTCCCCAGTTTCTCTGCTATTGCCTCATAGTCCCAGCCCTGTATAAAATACAGCTCAAAAGCCTTATACTCTATTTCCCTGCCAGCCATTCTGCGCCTATGCTCTATCTCTTCTACCGCCTTGTCTATGTGTGCTGTCATAATCAGAGTTTTAAATCGGCTGCGCCTCACGCTCTCTAAGTACGTCCTCTGCTGCTCGTCGGTCATTCCCTTAAGCTCTAACTGCTCGCCGTCGCTTATGGCGTTCTCGATATGGAAAGCGGCATCACGGTAGCATTTCATAAGCGTAAAAGTATTGTGGTACTTATCACGCTTGCGCTCTTTTTCTTCCTGCCTCTTGTACTCGGCTACTGCTGCCCGTGCCACTTTCTGTATCAGCTGCTCTACCTCTGGCGTTACTTCAATCGTTGTTTCCTGCATCTTCCTTGCCCTGCCTTTCATTCATTTTTATCAGCCGCCCGTCAATATCCAGCAGCACCATAATTACAATAACCATTAAAAAATTAGTCATGCCTGCTCTCTCCTTTCCTGCACGGTGGAAACGGACAGCGCCTACAGTCCCGCTTTTCGCAAGTCCCCTTGTAGCTCTCTCTGTATCTCTGTTTATCTTCAACACTCCAAAACACTACCCTTGTTTTTATCCCCGCATCTTCCAGACGCTCTTGTATCCCTCTAAGCTCCCGTCTATAAAAATCTTCTCTATGGCTCATACCCCGCCTTGTGTAATCTAATGGCGCTGCCTCTGTATCTAGCAATTCTTTTAAAATCATTGCTGTTGTTTCCCCGTACCGTCTGAAATGTCCCAAAACTATAAAGCTCTTTTGCCATGTAAATAACTTAAATCCTAATGCCGCCTCAATACGCTTAAATAATTCCTCGTATTCTGGGTAAGGATTTACATAAATCCAGCCGTTGCCTTTTTCTCTCATTTTAGCACCCCGCTTTCATACGCCGTAATGACTGCTGCCCGTAAGCCGTCTGCTGCATCATTCCTGCGCTGTATCCTATCTGGGCTTGTCTGCCTTATATGCTCTAAGTGGTCGCTCTCTAATATCTCCGCTATCTTTTCTGCTGCCTTTTGGCTATATGTAACGGCTCTAAGCTCATCAGCGCCGCCCAGTGCGTTTATCTCATACACTGCATGAAAGCTGCTGCCGTATTCCCTCACTTGCCAGCTGAATGTACGCCCCTTAATCTCTATCGGCTGCACATTATCGGCAACATTCCTGCATACCGTCCCTGCCGTATCAAAAGCCCCGCCCAGCCCCCGCATAAAAGACGCTAAAGCGTTTGTAAATGCCTCTGCCGCTCTTGTGGCTACAGATGCAAGGTCTATGCGGTTTATATTCTTAATTGCCTTTTTCGCAGGCCTGCGCTGCTTGCGCTTATCCAGTTCTAAAGGTGGGTTTACTCCATGCAGTTTTTTATAATTCTTTTTCCACTGCCTATACTTCATGCTGTTCTACCTCTCTTTCCCGTGCTATACCTTTTACCCAGATAACCGCCCCTTGTGGGTGCTTATACGGTATCGGCTTTTGGTACTGCACACAATTTTCAAGTACCCATGCGTAAGGAGCACTGTAAGGCAGGCTTTCCCAGCCCGCCTCTATACAGTGCTTTCCTCTGTTTTTCTCGTACCTCTCTTTTGTAAGCTCTATGCAGTCTACAATATCCACTTGTCCCATAATGTGACTGCTGCCGCTTTGGATTAAATATATTGTGCCTCTCTTTTTTGTCCTGCTGCCCCGTATTTCCCAGCTTTTCAAGCCGCTTAAAATCAGCCTTAACCACTTTTCTTTGATTATCAGCCCGTCCATGCCTACTGCCCGCCTTTCTGGTAGTCCTCAATGCTCATTTGTCCCGCTATCTGCTCTGCCCCCCCGCTGCGTCCTGCGGCTCTGTCTGGCAGCGCAACATGATTTCATGCAGTAAATATAAATCGTCCTCGCTTACCTTGTCTGCCTGCTGCATAATCTCCCTTGCGGTAAATACTACCCACTCCGTATTATTCCAGTCCTTTTGCGGCGTGTCCGTTTCGGACACCTTTAGCACGGCATCTGCGGCGGCTTTCGTTGCGGCGCTTACGCTCTCCTTTACCCACTCCCGCAGTACCTTTGCGTGCTGGGCGGCTAATTCTGCCTCTTTTGCCTTTTCCTCTGCCTCTTCCCGCTTGCGCTCTGCCTTTTCTATCTCTTTGTCGCTCTCTTCCTGCTGCTTTTCATAATCCCGCTGCGCCTGCTCTGCGTCCTCTGCGGCTTTGGCTGCTGTTTTCTCTGCCACCTTTGCGGCTATCTCCTTTGCCCTTATGTCCTCGCCCGCTGCCACTTTATCAGCAATAGCTTTCTGCTCTTCTGGCGGCAGCTTTGCAGCCTCATAAGCAGCAGTGATACCCATATTGCCGCTCTTAAGCTGCTCTTTTACCTCTGGCGTGGCGTTATTGTTTATGCTCTCCATTCTGGCTACGTTTGTGCTGCTTTCATTCAGCATAGCGGCTATCAAATCCCGCATTTTTCCTTGTATCTCTAGCCCGTCCTCTTCCTTTGCCCGCATCAGCGCCGCTTTGGTGCGCTCTACTAACCTTGTTTTCTCATATGCCGTAAGCGGCTGCGTGTATCCGTTGCCAGCCAGCAGCCGCAGCTCATACATAGCCTCGCTCATATCCATATAGCGGTAAAGGACTTTTTCATACTCCTTATGTCCCCGCTCCAAATTCAGAATATTAGCGGCGTTGCGTCTGTGTCCGTCGATTATGAAATACTCGCCCTTTATCCTCGCTAAAACCGTTGGCTGCTCTTGCCCTACGTGTAAAAAGCTGTCTGCCAGTTCCTCTATGTTCTCTAAGCTCTGGTGTGTGTTCTCTGGCGCTGCCTTTACCTCATACGGGCTTAAATAAATCTCCTTGTATCCCTCTGCCGCCGTGGGCGCTCCCGCTGCCTTTGTCTTTGCGTTCAAAATGTCATTTATGCCAAACTTTGCCATATTCTTTACCTCGCTTTCTATGCCGTATCTATTCTTTTTCTGTTATCGTGAATGGTACTATACTTTCTGGTATGTAATTTACCTCGTACTTGTATTTGTTTACCGCTGCACCGCCTAAATCTTCCACTACGTAAAATACATCTTCGTTAAGCCCTATAATATGCTTAAAATATGTGCCGTCCTCTTTTTCTACAATTACACTTATTTTGTTGCTGTTACTTGCGTCCAGAGAAAAAGCCCCTATAAGTTCAAATTCTACTTTATCTGTCCTTGTATTTATTACCGCAAATCTACGTAACACATTAAAATTATCTGCCTCTTGTGATACGTTTTCTGATACTTTGTCTGCCTCTGTGCAGCCTGCAAGAATAATGCACATTACCAAAACTGCTGCCACTGAAATTATTTTCTTTTTCATTTCCCTTACCTCACTTTCCCCGTATATGCCGTTACAAATTTCTTGTACCCCTGCGCCGCCCCGCAGCACGGGCTGTACTCATAAATAGGCTTTTGCAGAAAAGAGCTTTCCGCTACTTTCTTGGAATACCTTACAATCCCCAGAATGTTATATACTCCCTGCTCTTGTAACCATTCCACACCTGCGCTCTCCCCGTCCGTGTTCTGGTATGACGTAATCAGAACGCCCGCCAGCTTAATTGCTTGGTTATACTCTTTTACGTCCTCTATCTGCTCTGCCACAATGTCCAGCCCCTCTAAAGCGTAATTATCCAGCTTTACGGGTACTATAACCTCGTCCGTTATTGCCAACGCATTTATCACGTTAAGCCCTATGTCTGGCGGGTTATCTATGATGCAGTAATCATAATGCCATAACTTGCAGGCGCTATACCGCTCCGTCTGGTTCTCGTTTTCCTCTTTGGTTAAATTCCACGTAGCGCCGAAAAGTGACATATTCGCCGTGATAATGTCTATGCCCTCATAGTCCGTATGCTGTATTATTTCCTCTGGGTTTTTCCATTCCCCGCTAAGCAGCTTTGTTATCGGTGCTACGCTCTCTGCGTCGTATCTGCCGTATGCCTTGCTTAAGTTCCCTTGCTTGTCATTATCCAGCAGTAGCACTTTATAGCCCCTGCGGTAAAGCTCATACGCCATATTTGCCGCTGTAAAGGTCTTGCCTACGCCGCCCTTTAAGTTCAAAATGCTTATTGTTTTCATTCTCTGCCTCTCTTTCTGCGCCGCCTCTAGCGCATTGTGATTGTTTCTTTCAGCTGCTTTAGCTCTTCTGGGTGCAGCAAATACCGCTCTATCAGTTCTGCCGCTGGCTGCCAGCCGTAGCATACCGCCGTATAATACCCCTGCTGCCGCAGATACTCTAACCAGCGTTTCTGATTGTCCGTTGTGGTATTCTTTCCAGCCTTAAGCTCTATGTACAGCCCGTGGTATCCTGCCCGTACTGCTGGTAGCACAATGTCTGGCACTCCCGCCTTAACGCCCTGCCTCTTAAGCGCCGTGGCTGTCGCCTTGTCCCTTTTGCCGCCGTTTGGTACATGATGCAGATACTCTAACTCTGGCATACGCCCTTGCTGGTATGCCGCCCAGCTAAATAGCGCCTCTTGATGCCCGCTCTCGTCGTCCAGCCTAAAGTTCCTCATGTTCCCGCTCTCTCCTTTCCGTGGTTTTCCTCTCTTTCGTTCTGCGCCAGCACATCTGCCCTGCATATACTGAAATACTCACACCATAGGCAGCAGTGCTTACAGTTCTTGCCTTTCTGGAATAACCAGTATATAAGCCTCTGCCTCATTCCCTATGCCCCTCTGTCGTCGTTATCGTTCCAGCGTTCCCAGTTCCTCATATCCTCGCTGGCGTGCTTTATGGCTACCGCCAGTGCGCCTACTGCTGCCAGCCCCGCACTCAAAAGCCCTGCCCCTATGACTACTGCCACAATCCCTATAACCTTTACTGCCTGCATCTTATCCCCCCTCTTTCTCCATTTTTACAAGCGTGTATCTGAAATACCCATATCCGTAATACTCTGGGCTATGCACTCCCTTGCTTACGCTGTCCTTGTCTACGTAGTAGCCCTTTATCGGTCTTGCCTCTGCCTTAAACCATTCCCTGCTTGAAATTATCCTTATCTCTGGTTCTGGTCTTACTAAATTCCTGCTACAGTTCCAGCGCTTGCCTTGTAGCGCCCCGTCCTCTGCCTTTCTGTGTGTGTCTGTGTATTTAATCAAATATGCTGCCAGCTCCGCATGGTTCCCGCTGTCGTCCAGAGGAAACACTTTTACTCTGTTATGCCCCTCATACGCCTTGTACCAGCACTGCTGCAATATCTTTGTGTCTATCTGGTTTATGACTAAGTGATGATGCCTTGCACCTTTCTTGCCTATCTCCATTACGTGTATGTATTTAAACTCTAGCCCAGCCTTTTTATACTCCTTGCGGCACTCCCGTAGGAATATATCTATGTCTTTGCGCATCTGCTCTCTGGTTCTGTCTGGCTCTCCCTTTTTCCGTATGTAGTCCAGCACTAAATGATAGTCGCCATATCCATAATTTGCATTTATCAGAATACGCAGCTTTCTTTCTGCCTGCCTTGTGTTTATTTTCTCCTGCTGCTCTGTGGTGGGCTTTACCTTATCCCCCCTCTTTATCCCCTGCTTTTTATATCTGCTCGTAAAATAACGCTCTATCTCTATCGTTTTACCCGCCCTTGTAATCCTCTCAACGTATGGCATATATTTTTACTCCTTTTTTGGGTAGTCTTGTCCTAAAGCTAATACTTTTATCAAGTGATAAAGCAGGCTCGCAGCCCGCATTTTTCTTGATATTTTCGCCATACAGTGATATACTGGGTTTAGGTTGTAAAAGCTGTATAGCTTAGCCCCTATGGTATTCCCGTACCGTAGGGGCTTTTCCTTTATCCACTTGTAAAATGTTCCTCTGCATACTTGTAAGCCTCTCTGTAGGGCTGCTGGCAGCGGTAGCTTGTGCAAGTGTGTAGCCTGCTGCCCCTGCAAAACTCGCAGGCGTGCAGCTTTGCGTACTCTTCCAGCCACGCCCTGCGGTCATGTTCCAGCTTATAGCGCAGTTTGTCTGCGTTCACTACCTCTATACCCGCTGCATCTGCCGCCGCTATTTCTGCGCTCATTCCCTCGCTTATCCCGTACTTAACGCCCACTATCACAAAGTCGCAGCTTTTCAGCAGCGTTAAGCCTGCTGCCATGCCTGCCGCCCGTTCCTCTGGCTTGTCCTCATTCAAGCACTGCGTCATATATAAATGTGGCGTAATCGGCGCTAATCCCGCCTCTATCGCCTGCTTAGTAAGTGCCTGCGCATAGTCTATGTTTCTATCCAGCTGTGCGCCGTCCTTTGCCCTATACGGGCTGCATATGTATACTTTCCTCAATTTTTATAGCTCTCCTTTCAATGCTGCCGCTATCGCCTTATATTCCCGCTCTCTTTCCCTTATCTCCATTTCCAGCTTGTCCAGCCGCTTAAATAGCTTATTTACCGTGCTGTCTGGCAGCCGTTCCCCGCCATGCACTAAAACCTTGATTATTTCCAGACTGTCTACGCCGTTCAGCTCTGCAAGTATCTGTATTTGCTGCGCCTTATGCCTTGCACTGCGGTAGCTGTAGCAGATTTCACGGGCTGTCATTGCCCGCCACTCTTGCAAGCTCGTTTTCTACCAGATGCTCTACCATGTGCATTAAATCATTAGTGCTTTTCTCTGTCATAAATCCGCACACTTCGCAACAAGTAGCAAATCCGCAGATTATATGGTAATGCGTTACTACTTCCTGCTCTGTTTTCATATTCTTAAGCCCGCTTATAAGTGCTGTTAAATTTGTAACCGCCTGCATACCCAGCGCACCCCCGCCGCCCTCTATCGGTATCTCTATGCGTGTTGCCTGCGGCTCTCCCTTGCCATTTACTATAGTTTTACTTCTCATTCCCCGCCTGCTCCTTTCTGTTAATCAGCTGTACCGATACCTCATAAGCCGTGCGCTGCTCTCTGCTGCCGCTGTCGGTATCAATAACCTTTTCATACTGGCGGCTCTGGTATCTTCCCAGCAGTTCTACCGTGTCGCCACGCTGCCAGCCTGCCACCTCGTCTGCCTGCTCTTGCCAGCAGATGCACGGAATAAAACACTTGTTACCCGTCAGCTCATTTTTTACAATGACTGAAATATCAGTAATACGCTTGCCTCTCGGTGTCGTCCTATATATAGGCTCATGTGCGATAACGCCCCGTAGCGCTACGTCGTCCTGCAACATAGGATTTTTTACCATTGCCAGAAAATCTGCCAGAATGAATACCAGCACTTTACCGCTCTCAAAGTCCTTAAGCGTCTGTACCTTTCCAGATACTAAAACCTTGCTGCCTATCGCAATCTCAAAGCCTGCTATGTCCCCCTCTTCCTTACTGATAGCCGCATCTGTAAAGGCTACTATAACCTCGTCCAGCGTTCCCCGTGGGCGTGGCGTTTCAATCTTTGCCAAATAGCCGTTAAACCGCAGCCCGCAAAGCTCCGTAACCTCTTCTACCTCTTTCAGTTCCCCTGCCAGCCCTGCTGCGTTGTCCTTAATGCCGCCTGCTGTCAGCTCTTCCATAATCGCCGTGTTTATGTCCCGTAAAAAATCTGGCTTATTATCCTGCTCTTTTCTCATGCCTTACCGTTTCCTTTCCGCTGTAGCTTTCCAGCAGTTCTATTGCCCGCTGGTAGCACGCTATTTCTGTTTCCTCTTTTGCTTTGCAGATGCAGCGCCCCTTTTTCTCGCCCTCATACTCCCAGATTTCAATAAGGTTATTGCCGTATACGTCAAAGTGCATATGATACCTTAAGCTGCGCCTCTTCTGTAGCGGTCTGTATATCTGGTAGAATTTATGTATAAGCGCCCTGCGTTCCTCGTCGTTCTCTTCCATACGCTGCCCTCACTTTTTCAGATACGTATTTTCAATGAAATACGGGCATCCCTCGCCCAGCTCTCGCATATAGCCCGTTATTTCGTCGTTTACCTCTGGTATAATCTCCTGCCTGTCCTCGTCTGCATATAATTCATCAGCTGTGCATCCCTCACGCAGTCCCGCTGCTGGCTCATACGGCTGGTAATTGCAGCAACGCTGGCATCTTGTCCGCTCAATCTCCCACATTGTCTATATCCTCGCTTTCTGCCTCTTCGTGCGTTTCCCCTACCAGCCAGCCCGTAAGCACTATATTTATCTGGCTACCGTCCCTGCCGTCGCTTATAATGTCTATATTTCCAAAATAGCCGTATACTGCGCCGTCTGGCGTGTATATGGTTATGCTGCCCTCTGCGGCTGGCTCTGGCGTTTCAATAACCAGCTGCTCTGCCTGCTGCCTCTGCATCAGCGCTGCTACCTCTTCGTCCGTCGTTGGCTCTGCGCCCTGCGCCCGCCACCATATAAAAACAAAAAACAGTATCAGCCCTGCTATGCAGATTGCCACGCCTGCTGCCGCCAGCAGTAGCCCTTTAAGTATCTGGTTCTCTCGTTTGCGTCGCCTCATTGTCTGCCTCGCTTTCTTTCATTTCTTCCCTCTATGCTCAATCTGTGCTTTTCCTCTTCCCAGTCAAAGGAAGTACACGCAATACAACGCTTACACTGCTCTATAGGCTCGTCGTCAAACTCTTTACCAAATCCCAGACAAGCGCCGCTACCGTCTATGCCTGCTATTCCGCATTTCTTTTGCAGGCTACATTTTTCTATGCGTCTGCTTATACGGCAGTTTTTACAGATAACCTTTTTGCCCGTCGTGCAGCCCTCTTGACGGGCAAAATGCACAGCCCAGCCCCTACTTACGCCGCCCGTTTTGCCTGCATCTTTAAAGGCTACTATCTGCTCGCCGCATATGTCGCAGTATACCTCTGTGCGCACTTCCCTATATATTGCCATTGCCTGCCTCACTTTCTTTTAAGTTCTGCTCTGCGCACTTTATAAATGCTTTTATCCTTGCTACCTTTTTTTCGTGCGCCAGAATAGCGCTTACTGCCTTTTTCCTTATCCACTCCCAGTGCGCTATATCTGTGTTTTCCTTTTCCTTTTGCAAGTCCTTACGTGCCTTTTCCAAAGCCTCTTTTAAATCCCCGCTATATGAAAAGCTGTAGCTGTTTTTTGTTTCCTTAATGTGATATGTACTTTTACTCATACTGCGCCTCACTTCCTGCCGTTTCATTCAGTATCATTTTTCTAAACAAGCTCTCAAATATCGGTACGGGTATACTATTACCAGCCTGCTTATAAAGTGGCATTGTATAACGCCCTACTTTCTTATGTACTGCTGCCGCTGCGTTAAAATCTGCATCTGTATAGCCCTGCAAGCGCCAGCACTCTAACTCTGTCAGATACCTATAGCGCCCATTACCCATATCTATTACCTGTGCTGGCGTTCTGTCCTGCCTTGCAGTAATAGTAAAAGCGTATTCCCCTATTACCGTTGCCCGCCGTATCCCCTTTTTGCCTATCGCCTCTAATACGCTTGGCTGCGTTACGTCGTATACTGGCGGCGCATCTGGTAATAAAAAATCGTTTATATCCCTCATTGGTGTTTTTATCAAATCATCAAAAGAAAATTTTTCATTTCCCAGTACCGATACTGTAAAAACTCTTTCCCGTGCCTGCGGTAGCCCAAACTCTCTAGCGTCCAGTATTTTAAAATTACTGCTATACCCCAGCCGCTCCATTTTCGATATATAGCGCTCAAAATTTACCCGCATATAACGGCTTAAAACATTTTTTACATTTTCCCAAATAACATATTTTGGTTTCCATTCCCCCATTTGCTCTATGATATGAATTGTTTCCCACATAAGGCTACTGCGTGTGCCGCTCCCCTTGTCTGCCCCTTTGCCACGGTTTATGCGTCCTGCCTCTGCCGTCGCTTTCCCTTGATGTCCTGCTATGCTGAAATCTTGGCACGGGCTACCATGTATCAGAATATCTGGCTTTAAATTCCAGCCTATTACGCTCTGCGTTTTGTACTCCAATTCATCAGAAAACATAGCATTGTATGAACGTACCGCCTTTTCGTCTATCTCCACATAATCAATAGCCTTTACTGGTATGCCTATATTGCGCAGTGCGCAACGTGGGCTACCTATGCCACCGAAAAGCTCTAATATCTGTACCATTTCCTGCCTGCCTCTCTTCTGTTCTAAAATAATACTCATTCACTACCAGCATTTGCTTACTGAATACCAGCGCAAGCCCCAGCGGTACTGTGATAAGCGCTATTGTAGCGTCGCCCTCTAAAGTCCATACCGCCAGCACGGTAACTGCCAGCAGCACTGCCCCTAGCGCCCTCTGCTTAAGGAAGTACCAGCGGCGGGCTTGTCTTTCCCGTTCCTGCTGCCGCCTTGCCTGCTGCCAGTGCCGCATATCCGCTAAAGCATCTGCGTAGCCGTTTATATAGCTGTCCCCATATTCCCTATATACTGCTCTCATTCCCTGCCTCTTCTGGCGGCAGCCCGCATTACAACTGCCGCCACCGTGATATACAATTCCTTGCTTTGCCAAATCCCTTAAGCCTTTCCTTTCGGCGGCGCTCTCTGTCTTTCCATGCCGCTTTACTCCTGCTCTGGCGTATTTATTTACCGTGTGGGCTGCTTTTCACATTAAAAAGCCGCAGAAAACTTGTTGACCGTCCACATACTCTCTAGCTGGTATGACCGCTGCTATTTTTTCACGGTATCCAGATGCAGCTATTAGCCTGCTGCCCTCTTGTGCAGGCTCGCCATGCCTGCTACCAAAACCGCCCTGCTGGAATTGAACCAGCGCCCCGCTATAGGCTTGTACTGCTATAGTCAGTTTCAAGCTCGGTATTCTGCCACTAAATTAAGGGCGGGTGCTGGCGGCGCTGCCGCCTATATCAAAATAAAAATCCCTTATCTACAAGAAACTTTATCCAGTCGCAGCCCGTCACGTCGTCCATTTCTATAAATTTGTAAAATTCCTCTTTCGTTGTTACACCGTCCTCTGCTAAAAATCTTTTTGCGGTATTTACTGCATTTGTTTGAAATACATACTCCGCATAGAAAGCCTTTTCTATCGTTCCGTAATCATTGCTGCTTTTTGGTGTTCGCATTTCCACTACCACCATAGGCTTATTATTCTTTTTACTTCTGGCTTTCCTTATTACCACTGCCTCACTAAATAACCAGCCATTCCAGCCGTACCGCTGCGGCGCAAATTGAGTGCGTGGCACTTGTACCAGCTCCCCCGCCTGCAATTTCCCAAAATTGATAGCTTTCATTTTTTACCTCTCTTTCGTTGCCCCTCTTGGTTTAAAGTGTCGCCTGCGCTACGTCGGCTGTATATGTCAGCTCGTCTGTGCCGCTGCGCTTAATTTCCTTGTAAATCGTATCTCTGTGCGTTCCTACTGCTGCCGCAATCTCTACTATGCTGTCGCCAGCCTTAAGCATCTTTTCTATTGTCCGTCTGTCCTCATAGCGCAATCTCTTGTATCTCCTTGCCATTGTCCTTACTCTCCTTTCTTTCAACTTTAAAAAGCCAGTCTGTTTCATCTTCCGTAACCAGCCCATAATATTTATCAGTTCTGGTAAAGCAATACTCCACTCCGTAAAACTGCCGTATTGCCATTTTGTAAACTTCCCACTGTGCTTGACACCAATCTGCTACTTTCCTTTCCCTTTTATATTCGTCCGTGTAATATGCGTGTTTCCTGCAAGCATCTAACGCTATATCCCAGCTTGTTACGCAATCCTTTAAGCTGCCGCCTAACTCTGTCTTTAAAAATCTCTCTTTGTTCAACTTCATACTGTTTACCTCTCTTTCGTTGTAAAAAAATAAGCGTGTCAGAGTTTTTACACTCTGCACGCTCTCCTTTTTCTCTGCTATTTCAATAAAAAAGAAATTCGGCAGAGGTTTATAACCTCTTGTCGAATTTCATTCTAAAACTTATCAATTTTTTGCAGCTAATACACTGGCACGTTTCTATTTAAGATTAGGATGCCAAAGGGTGCGCCGCACCCGCCCTATGCCATATACTGATGTGCAAATTCATTTGCAATAAGAATATATGCTGTGGGCATAGCACGAAAAGCGCCTTTGACATCCTAATTATTGCAGGCAAACATGCCCTGCCGTTAACGGAAAGCCTTTATTTCCCCGGTATCAGCCGTGCAATCCTTCCGGCAAACTCATTAAAGTTCTGGGTCTGCAAAACTACCCTGCCAGGCCCAGTCAGCTTTGTCAGGAACAGCCCTTCCCCGCCGAAAAAGATATTTTTAATGCCTTTTACCGTTTCCACTTCATATTTTATAGATTTCTCAAAAGCAACTACGTTTCCGGTATCTACCTTAATCACTTCCCCCGGCGCAAGCTGCTTTTCCACTTTATTCCCGTCAATTTCAAGGAATACCATGCCGCTCCCGGAAATATCCTGCAAAATAAAACCCTCGCCGCCAAAGAACCCAGCGGACAGCTTTTTTGTCAGGGCAACGCTTAAGTTCACCGTTTCCTCTGCGCAAAGGAAAGCCCCTTTCTGGCAAATCATGCCGCCGCAGGCCCCAATGTCCACAGGGAGCACTTCCCCAGCCACAGTGGATGCAAATGCAATCATAGCCCCCGGCCGTTCCGCCCGATAGGTTGCCATAAACAGGGATTCCCCGGAAAACATCCTGCCAATGCTTTTCCCAAGACCTCCCCGCATATTGGAATCCATGGAAATCCCTTCTGACATCCATGCCATCCCGCCGGACTGGGTATACATGGTTTCCCCCGGCCTGTCAAACACAACTTCCACTGCCGGCATCGTATCGCCGATTACTTGATATCTCATAACTTCTTCTCCTTTTGCTAATAAATTTTATTTATGCCAACCCGGTTCCCCGGACAATAGCCTGCCTAGTGTGCTGACCGCATTATATTCAGTCAAACCTCCTTGTCTATCCGCCCATCTGCTACGTTGGATTTTCTAGCCGTAGCCACCGCTACGCCGTCGCAAATCCGCCTTGCCAATGAACGAATATCCTGCGGAGTTTCACCAGATATAATGCGGTCAGTACACCAGTTCCCCACTCCCATCAGGTATCTCTTTTTCCATTATAATACAAAGCTGCGGATTCTTCCAGCCATAAATTTGCATCCAGCCATGTGAAATAGGTTCGGTTAAGGAAATTTTGTTGAAATGTGCGTGCATTTATGGAAAAGCAATGAAGTTAAACAATGAAACAATCGGAATTTTTCTAAATGAATTTTATTTATAGAAATAATGCTTCATGGGAGTGATGGATATGAGTGAAATAAAAAGTGATTGGAACAATATGGCACAGGAGAAGGAATGACGGTTGATTTTATTTTTTCATCAACCACCAGTCACTATATAGAAGATTTAGAACATTTGTTTAGCAATGTATCTAGAGCGTGTTTTTTCTGTCATCCATCCCATATATTCTGCGATGTACCCGATTGAGCATGGTGATATTTTTCCAAAGGATGAAGAGTGGACTGTGCGATATTTGGACAGGTCAGTGAGAGCCTATATCCAGCCTTGGATTGAATATAACGAAGCTTTTGAAAATCATCTCAGCAAGAGCTATCGTCATACGTTTGCCGATTACGTAAATGCCATAATCGGGGCAGGATTAATGATTGAACAGATATATGAGCCAATAGCCCCGGAAAAATGGAAAGTGCCGGAGCCAGACAGATACGAAGGATTTATTGAAACTCCGGTATATATGATTATTAAGATGAGGAAAAGATAGTTTCTGCAAAGATGAATGAAACAATTTCCCGTTTGCCGGGAAAAACCAAGACAGGAAAACGATATAAAACTGAATATTGTTTACCTTTGGGTAGCGATTTAGATTGAGAACAAGAATGACACAAGCAAAAGGTTCTGCCATCTATTGACCCTAAGCCGGAAAAATGCTAATATGAGGATATGTTACATATTTAACAATCCACCATTTTAATTCTTATTTTTCAGGGAGGTTTCAACCATGGATTACACACAAGCATATCAGGAAAAACTGGTAACTGCCACGGAAGCTGTAAAAGTCATCGAATCCGGTGACTGGGTAGACTATGGATGGTGCAATGGGACGCCGGATGCGCTGGACCGGGCGCTGGCAGAACGCACAGATGAATTACATGACATCAACCTGCGGGGCGGCATCCTCTTAAAGCCGCTGGCTGTCTTTGAACGGGAAGACGCAGGGGAGCATTTTACATGGAATTCCTGGCATATGTCCGGGATTGAGCGCAAATTAATCAGCAGGGGCTGCTCTTACTATGCACCCATCCGCTATTCCGAGCTTCCCCGCTATTACAGGGAATCCCCTGTGAAAAACAGCGTTGCCATGTTCCAGGTTGCCCCAATGGACAAACACGGCTTTTTCAACTTCGGCCCCAATGCGTCCCATTTGGCAGCAGTCTGCGAAACATCTGCAAAAATTATTGTAGAAGTAAATGAAAATATGCCCCGCTGCCTCGGCGGATTTGAAAATGGCGTACACATTTCTGACGTAGACTTTATTGTAGAAGGTGAAAACCCTCCCATCGGGGAACTGGGTGCAGGCGGCCCGGCAACTGACGTAGACAAGGCAGTTGCTAAGCTGATTGTGGAAGAAATCCCCAACGGTGCATGCCTGCAGCTTGGCATTGGGGGAATGCCTAACGCAGTAGGTTCCCTGATTGCAGAATCTGATTTAAAAGACCTTGGGGTACATACGGAAATGTATGTAGATGCCTTTGTGGACATTGCAAAAGCTGGAAAAATTAACGGCTCCAAGAAAAATATCGACCGGTTCCGCCAAGCTTACGCTTTCGGCGCAGGAACCAAGAAAATGTACGACTACATCGACGACAACCCAGAGCTGTTAAGCGCGCCGGTAAGCTACACCAACGACATCCGCTCTATTTCCGCACTGGATAACTTCATGTCCATCAACAATGCCGTGGACATTGACCTGTTCGGGCAGGTTAGCTCCGAATCCTCAGGGATTAAGCATATCAGCGGCGCAGGCGGGCAGCTTGACTTCGTGCTGGGGGCTTATCTTTCCAACGGCGGGAAAAGCTTTATCTGCTGCTCCTCTACCTTTAAAACCAAGGACGGGGAACTGAAATCCAGAATCCTGCCTACCCTGCATCCGGGATCCGTTGTCACAGACACACGCGCCAATATCCACTATCTGGTAACGGAATACGGCAAAGTGAACTTAAAAGGCCTGTCCGCTTGGCAGAAGTGCGAAGCCATTATCTCCGTAGCGCACCCTGACTTCCGGGATGAACTGATAAAAGAAGCTGAGAAAATGCATATTTGGAGAAGAAGCAATAAATAGGCTGTTTGGACGGAAGGGACAGATAGAAACCTGATTTACAAAGAGGCTGTCGCACTAATATAGTTACTTGTTCAAAAGGTCTTGCCGCTTATGCGGCAAAGACAGAATGCACAAAATTACTCTGGGGAAGCCAGCTTCCCCAGATATTTTTTGTGCATTTTGTTTGCATTGCTTTGCAATGTAAACCTTTTGAACAAATTTATGTATTGTAATTTATGTTAGTGCGACAGCTCCTTTCTTCTATGGCAAAAAATTATGAAAAAGCTGCACCCACCTTCATCTTCTGCTGAAACGCCACATAGCATACGGTAAAAAACAAAATCCCATACACCGAGGTGATGGGCACCGCAGCCCCAATCGTAACTAAGTTTGCCCCTGGCTGGATGCTGAACAGATAAGACAATGGCACCCGGATCAAAAAGGATGAGGTAATCCCCTGCACCATCACAGGCATGGTTTTCCCATGGCCGTTAAAATACCCGATATAGCTGAACACAAGGCAAGTTAAAATTGCCTCTGGGCTGAAGCCTTTTAGGTACTCTGCTGACCTTGCAATATACGCCGGGTCTGAAGTAAACAGGGCAGAAGGGAGATTCCCGCCAAAAAAGCTGAAGGCAAAGATAAAGACACCAATACATGCGCCAATCACCATCCCCGTCACCATAGCTTTTTTCGCCCGTTCCTCCTTGCCTGCGCCTACATTCTGCGCCACAAAGGCCGACATGGACTGCATCAGGGCAGAAGGGATCAGCATGACAAAAGCTGTAACCTTCTGGGCAATCCCATACCCGGAAGAAGCCTCCAGCCCAATCCCATTTACAATGGCACACAGAATCAAAAATGAAATGTTCACCAGCATATCCTGCAATGCAATGGGAAATCCCAGCTTTAAGAAGTTCTTAATTTCAGGGTTAAAGCCGATGTCCGCCCAGGACACTGAGAAAGGCAGCTCCTGCCTCTTTATAATCACCAGTGAAAGCACTACGCTGACAAGCTGCGCCAAAATCGTAGCAAAGGCAGCTCCTGCCACGTCCATCTGGAACACTGCCACAAACAGCAGATCCCCAGCAATATTTACTACACAGGCAATGGAAACGAAAATCAACGGCAGCCGGGAATTCCCAAGCCCCCGGAAAATCCCGCTGATTACATTGTAGGCAACTACAAATACCAGCCCTGCCCCGCAAATCCGCACATACTCCACCGTCAGGCCATAGGCCTCCTCCGGCGCATTCAGCGCCCTTGCAAATCCCGGCGCAAACACCAGCAGCAGAGCCATCATCATTACTGTCAGCAGGAAAAAGAACGCAATAGCCCCACCAATCACTTTTCCGATTCTTTCTGGCGACTGCTCCCCAAGGTAACGGCTGATAAGGACCGTCACCCCCATTGTCAGCCCCGTAATAATAAACGTGGCAAGATTAATAATATTGCTCCCAGTCGACACCGCTGAGATCCCCGCGCTGGTACCAAACTGCCCCACCACCAGCAAGTCAACTGCGCTGTACATGGCCTGCAAAACCAATGCGCCTAATATGGGTATCATGAACTTTAACAGTTTTTTGGCAATGCTCCCTTGGGTAAAATCATCTGATAATTTATTCATAATACTATCCTCTCCTTTCGTTTATCCTTAACACAAAACAAGATAGAAACGTACTTTCTCCCAATCTTAGCCCCTTCCCCGCTCACGCAGGACGCCATAGGAACGCCTGCCGCCCCCTGCTTACTCTAAGTTCCGGAGCATTTTCTCTGCTGTCTGCTTAAACTGCTCCAGTTCCTGCTTGGGAATCCCTTTCGTAAGGGCTGCTTCCTTTTTACGGATTTCCTCTGCCAGCTCTCCCCGGATGTTCTGCGCTTTCTCTGTAGGATGCAGTATTTTGTAGCGGCCATCCTGCGTATTGCTGATACGCTGGATCAGCCCCTTCTTTTCCAACGCCCCTAATAGCCCTGTGGCCGTGGAGGGACGCAAGTCAAATTCCTTTTCCACATCCTTTTGGTAGATCTGTTTCTCCATCCCCTCCAACAGGATAAAGCCTAAAAGATTCCCCTGCACCCTTGTGATGCCAAGCTTCTCCTCCATTTTCCCAGAATTTCTCCGCAGCCTATTTGAAATTTTATTGATATATCTTCCTGCATCTTCCTGATTTCCCATACATCCTCCTCTGGTAATTATTTAGCTTCCTAACTATCAGGGTCTATTATAACCAAAAAAAGACCCTATGTCAAACCCCCTAAAAAATACCCATGCCTCCTTTCCCAGAATGCATGGGTGTTTCTCTATGCTATTACTCCGGCGGTTAAATATCACAGTTTTTACTTGTCTAAATTTCCATCTGCCACGTTGTCATCAATCGTTGTAACCCTCGCTACAACTCATTCTTCCGCCTTGCAGATGAAAATTTATCCTACGTAATATTCTGCGATATTTAACCGCCGGAGTAATATTATGGTAGCCCTCAGAAAAATGTGGGCTTTCGAACCGCCTTATTTTATATAGAAACGGTATACTGTTTTCGAAGTAACAGTTTCCCCTGCCTGTATCAAGGGGGACGGGAATCCCTTCTGGTTCACTGCGTCCGGGTAGAACTGGGATTCCAGGCAAAAGCCACAACGCCTGCAGTAAGCCTTCCCTTCTTTCCCAATCTGGTCACCGATAAAGTTCCCTGCATAAAACTGTACGCCGCAGCAGTCCGTAGAAGCTTCCATGGCAATCCCAGTTTCTTCGCAATAGGCATTTGCCATCACCTGGAAGTTCCCAGGCTGGCTGCTGAGCACGTAATTGTGGTCATAACCATCTGTAAATTTTAACTGCTCAAAATCCGCCCCAATGTCCTGCCCAATGGGCTTTGGCTCCCTGAAATCCATAGGCGTACCTGCCACCGGCGCAACCTCCCCGGTAGGGATGGATTTGGCGTCCCGGACGGGATTGTAGCTTTCCGCCAGAATCTGCAGGGTCTGGTTTTCCACCGAGCCGCTGGCATGGCCCCCAAGATTGAAATACGAATGGTTGGTGCAGTTCATCACCGTAGTTTTATCTGACGTTCCCTGATATGCAATTTCCACTGCATTTTCATCTGTCAGCGTATACGTCACTTCCACCTGAAGGTTCCCCGGGAAGCCCTGCTCATCTTCCCGGCTGAGATGGGAAAATGTAATGCTGTTTCCCGTATGCCCTTTTACTTCCCACAGAACCCGGTCAAAGCCATTAGGCCCGCTGTGCAGGCTGTTCCCATTCTCATTTGCCGCAACGGTGCACAGGCTGCCGTCAATTACCATCTGCGCCTTGTCAATCCGGTTTCCATTCCTGCCAATAGTCGCCCCAAAATAACAGGTATGCCCCTCATAATCCGACGCCTTGTCATAACCTAAGACTACATCCTGCAAATTCCCGTCCCTGTCCGGCACAAGGAGTGATACCAGCGTTGCCCCATGGTCCGAAACCTTCATTACTGCATGGTTCCTATTTTCCAATATGTACAGCGATGTTTCTTCCCCTCGGCTGTTCTTCCCAAATGACATTGTTTCCATATCCATGTCCCTCCTTCTGTCCCTACCCTATGCTGCGCCGCCAGCTTAGGCACGTCCCGGAATTGTTCCGGCCTTCTGTTTCCAGATAATTCACGGCTATCCTTCCATGTTCTCTGCAATCAGCTTATCCGATTTCAAAATGTGGTTAGCCAGCCAGTTAAACAGGAATCCCATCAGTTCCTCCAGATATGCCTGCTGGTTCTGGTCTACCTGGTCCAAATCAATCTCCTCCAGCTTCGTCACAAAAGCCTTGTGCGCCATCTTCTGTGCCTTTATCCCCGGATAATTAATGCTTTCCATAAATTCTTCTTCGTCCTGGAAATGCTCTTTGGTATAATTTTTCAGCTTCTCCAAAATCCCTACAATCTCGTCATATTTATCGTGGAGCAGTTCCGCCTTCACCAAATCATTTGCATCCCCAATAATTTCAAACAGCGTTTCATGCTCCCCGTCAATCAGCGGGATTCCTGTCATATATTTTTCGGAAAATATGCAGGGGTTCTCCTGCTTCTTCCATTCCTCTGCCGCAGGCATTTTCCCAATCAGGATGTCGCTGCTTAAAATATGCTGGTACAGCCACCGCACCAGATATTTCAGCAAGTCGTCCAACGCCTGCTGCTGGCCTTTTAATTCATCAATATTGGCAAAGCCCAGCATGTTGATTTTTTCCCGGAACGCCATGTGCTGCTTTTTCTGCCGCTCCAGCTCCGGGTCATTGATGGCCGCCATATAGGCCTCCTCATTGGCAAAATGGGTATCCGTATAATTTCTCAGTTCCTCCAAAACCCCCGAAACCTGATGGTATTTATCATCCAGCAGTTCATTATTGAGCAGCTTCACAGTTTGGTTAATCAGCCCAAACAATTTCTCATGCTCCTTATCAATCTGCTCAATTCCCGTCAAACAGTCCTCTGTAAATTGATACATTCCCTATCTCCTTTCCTGCCGCTATGTTTTCCCCTGATATGGGACTTGCCTGCCCGGGGCCGGGCCCATGCTGGAATACGTATGTGCCAATCCGAAGCCAAAACTTCCATGCCGGAAAAATCCACATATCCCTTCTATTATATCATTATAAAAAGGAAAATCCAAGAATCTGGGAGAATCTATTTTGCTATTTTTTAAATTTTGGCAAAATCTACCAGTTTCCCGCCCCCATACGCCTTCCTTCTGGAAATATTATGAAAATATTACAAAATATTTAAGTTTTTTTTCGATACATCTTGAAACTTAGCGGAAAAGGGATTATTATGGAATACAGACAGACACGTTTCGACTACCAATAAAGTTTTACCATATATTACAGGAGGCATATTCCCATGAAATTCAGAAAATTTATCCCTGTTGCATTAAGCTGCCTGTTCCTATTAGAAACACCATTCACTTCCATGGCAGCTTCTGTTCCGCTCACTGAATCCAATGCCGCAGTATCGGACGCAGGCATGGAAATTTCTTCTGGTAATATGCAGGCCCAAAAAGCCGCAGGCAAACAAACCTCCCTCAAGCTGAAAACAGAATCCCTTACTATTTTTACGGAAAATACATACCAGCTAAAGCTTTCCGGCAGCGCCGCTTCTAATGCTGTGTGGAAATCTTCTGCACCAAAAGTTGCAACTGTGGACGAAAATGGATTAATTACCGGCGTAGCCCCGGGAACCGCTACCATTATCGCATCTGCATCCAAGGCAAAGGTATTCTGCACAGTGACAGTGCTGCAGGATCCCCATAAGCTGAACCGTGAAACGCAAGTCCTGCTTCAGGGCGACAGCGCAACGGTATACTTAAGCAACGTTTCCAACGGGGATTCCGTATCCTTTAAGCTTGCAGATCCCTCCTCAAAAGTCGTTGACATTTCCACTTCCGGGAACAAATGCAAAATCAAAGCGGAAAAACCTGGGACTGTGACCTTAAATGCCCTCTGCACTTCCGAGGAAAACGACCAGAAAGTAACCAGTAAGCGCACCTGCACCATTAAAGTTATTGAAAAAGGCATTGCGCAGCAGCAGGTTGCCATGGCAGTAAAGACGAAAAAAGCTTTCCGCTTAGAAAATATCAAAGAACCAGACCTGAAAGTTACAAACACCGTATGGGCTTCTTCCCAGCCAAAGGTTGCCAGCGTCAATCCTGCCAGCGGTGTCGTAACCGGGAAACGGGCAGGCCTTGCCGAAATTACGGCAACCGTTACATATTCTAACGGGACCTCAGCCACCTTCCCTACCACGGTCAGGGTTTCAGACCCAAAGATTAAGCCAAGCAGCACCGTCCTTTCCACCGGGCAGCAGCGGAAGCTGAAAGTTACGGGAACCACGCCTTTCAGCACCGTAAAATGGAAGGTGAAAAAAACCTCCGTTGCCACAATCCAGGAAGACGGCACAGTTACTGCAGGGGCAAATGCCGGAAGGACAACCATCACTGCGGAAGTAGACGGTACAACCATCAGGCATCAGTTAATTGTTACCAAGCCCCAGCTTGCATCCGTTTCCACAACCCTGGCTACCGGGAAAAAGCACAAGGTGCCCTTAAAAGGGGTTTCCTCTGGTAGCAAGATTACATACCGGTCAAAGAAGCCGTCCATTGCAAAGGTAAACAAATCTGGCACGGTAATTGGGCGTTCCTCTGGCACGACCGACATTATTGTAAAAGCAGACGGGCTAACTTTCACCTATAAAGTGACGGTGATTTCCCAGCGCGCCTTAAAGGCCTGCAAGACGGGTTATTCCATTATCAGCAGTTCTTCCTACAGCCAAGCTCGCCGCATGACACCCGGTTATTATGACTGCAGTTCCCTTGTATTCCGGGCTTACGGATGCGATTCCGGGCTTTTAGGAGGTACGCCCTCCTGGGCGCCTACCGCTGCTTCCATGGCTGCTTACCTGGAAGGGGCTGGGAAAGCCATTGCCTATGGGCCAGTGGATGTTTCCAAGCTGATGCCGGGAGACTTAATCTTCTATCGGCTGCGCCGGGGAAGCAACGGAAGGTATCGGAATATCTACCATGTTTCCATGTATTATGGGGATGGGTACCGGCTGGAAAAACCGCTGCGTGCATACCGCCCAGAAGGGCATATTACCATGATTGCACGGCCAACTAAAAATTAGACGGCAATTCCACGTTAACAGCTTTCGCTAACTGGAACGTTTGTACAGCCAGCTAAGAATTTTAAGGGATAGAAATAGAACAAAAGGGCTGTTGTAAAATAACTGTTATATACAAAATATAATATTCAGAGCGTAAAAACTCCATCCTATATATTGTATATAAACTGTATTTTGCAACAGCCCTTCTGTGCATTTGGCACAGCCGCTTTCGTGGCATAATACCTTCGTACGAGTGCACATCCTTATTTTATGGGCTTTAGCCTCCAAATGCCCAAACGGCTTTACATTACCTTCTGAAATCGGGGCTACTCCAAAATCAGCCGGACGCAGCCGTACATGCCGGCGTCATTCCCTAAGGACGCCAAGGCAAATTTTATGTCCGTGCAGGAAGAAAAAGCATCCTTCTTGTAATATTTATTGACTATTTCAATTAAGGGTTCCCCTGCCTTTGAAACACCGCCGCCAATTACGAATACCTCCGGGTCGGTGACACAGGCAAAATTGCTTAAGGCATGCCCCAGGATATAGGCAAATTTCTCTACGATTTTAACTGCCAGCGCATCATTTTCCTTGTATGTATCAAACACTGTTTTGGCGGAAACCTCCTCAGCCTTATCCAGCAAAGATGCTTCGTGGCCTTCTGCCAAAAATTCTTTTGCAATCCGCACAATCCCAGTTGCAGAGCAATACTGTTCCAGACACCCCTTCCTGCCGCAGTTGCAGGCAATCTTTTCATGGGGGTTCACAACAATATGGCCAATTTCCCCGCCTGCCCCGTGGGTTCCTGCCACAATTTTTTCATCGACAATAATCCCTCCGCCAACGCCAGTTCCAAGGGTAACCATAATCAGGCTCTTGCAGCCTTTGCCGCCGCCCTGCCACATTTCCCCAAGGGCAGCTACATTTGCGTCATTCCCGGCTTTTACAAGAATCCCCTCCATTAAGGCTCCCATTTCCTTGGGCACGTCGACATTTTTCCAGCCCAGATTCACGCATACCGCCACGCTGCCGTCTGCCTGGACCGGGCCCGGGATCCCAATGCCAATCCCTTCTATTTCATCCCTGGAAATCCCGCGTTCCTGCATTTTCCCATTCAGGGATGCAGCCACGTCAGGAAGGATATTTTTCCCCGCATCCTGTGTGTTTGTGGGGATTTCCCACTTTTCCACCAACTGCCCTGTTGTTTCAAACAGGCCTATCTTGCAGGTTGTGCCCCCAATATCCACGCCAAAACCATATTTTTTCATTTTAACCCTCTCCTTTATTTTATATAATTGATAAGATTAGGGTGCCAAAAGCACCTTTTGGCACCCTAATCTTTATAATATGGAAATGCTTTCTTCTATAGTAACATATTCTAACAAGGTTCTCAACTCTAAATTTGCCTTGTTCCCCCAACCCCAGCCTGTCCCCAAAAAGTATTGGAAAACTTCTTTTCCTATGATAAAATAAGGAAACAGCAAGTGCGCGCCAACAATGGCTGCACGCCAAACGCCAATTATGGGGAGGATGCCCAATGACACGTATTTTATTAGTCGAAGACGACGCAAGCATTGTCGCCAACTTAACAGAATTCCTTCAAAAAGAGGGCTTTGCCATCACTTCCGTGGACGGGCAGCTAAAAGCCCTGACCTTGCTGGAAACCTCCGCCGCAGATTTTGATTTGCTGCTTTTGGACGTTTCCCTTGCGGAAGGGAACGGATTTGCCATCTGCCGTGCGGTTAAGTCTACCACCAGCCTTCCCGTCATTTTCCTGACGGCTTCCGGGGATGAATACAGCGTGGTTACCGGGCTGGACCTGGGGGCGGATGACTATATCGCAAAACCCTTCCGCCCCCGGGAGCTGGTTTCCCGCATCCACAATATCATGCGCCGCTATGGCAAGGCAAACGCCACGCTGGAGTACCGGAATTTAATGGTGGACGTAAACCGGGGCACAGTTTCCAGGAATGGGCAGGAAATTTTGCTTTCCGCGCTGGAGTACCGGCTGCTGCTGTATTTTCTGAACAATAAAGACATGGTCCTTTCCCGCTCCCAGCTTTTGGACGCCCTCTGGGACATGGCGGGGGAGTTTGTCAACGACAACACCCTGACAGTGTACATCAAGCGGCTGCGGGACAAAATTGAAGATGATCCCCAAAACCCTGCGCTGATCAAGACCATACGGGGGATAGGGTACAAAATGGGCGACTAATTCTTGACAGGAGGTTTCTTTATGAAATTGTTCCGTAACCCTGAAATCCGGCTGGGCCTGCTTTGGCACGGTTTCCTGCTCTTTTCATCCATCTGCCTGTGGCTCCTGTTCCCGGATCGGGCTGGGGCTATACTGGCAGGCTTCTCGTTCCTCTATATCCTTTCTTACTATTGGATTACCTGGCACAGATACCGCAGCCTTTCGCAGCTTAGCCATGAAATTGACGGTATGCTGCACAGCCAGACGCCGATCCATTTTGAAAAATATAAGGAAGGGGAACTGTCCATTTTGGAAAATGAACTGTCCAAAATGACGCTGCGGCTCAGTGAACAGGCCGCCGCCCTGGCGGACGACAAAAAGTTCCTTGCCGATTCCATGGCTGACATTTCCCACCAAATCCGCTCGCCCCTTACTTCCTCTAACCTGATCATCTCCCTTCTGATGGAACCGGACTTATCCCCCTCTGGCCGGAAAAAGCTGCTTCAGGAATTAACCCAGCTTCTCTCCCGCATTGACTGGCTGGTGGAATCCCTTCTGAAGCTGTCAAAAATGGATGCCGGGACTGTCCGCCTGCAGCAAGCGCCTGTGCCAGTAGGCGCATTAATCCAAAAAGCTGCCGAACCGCTGATGATCCCTATGGAACTGCGGGAACAGTCCTTAACCATCCATGGGGAAAGCCATGTAACGTTTACCGGGGATTTTGCATGGTCCCAGGAAGCAGTCCTGAATATCCTGAAAAACTGCATGGAGCACACCCCCTGCGGCGGGTGCATCCAGGTTTCTTTTTCCGAAAATGCAATTTTTACGGAAATCATCATTGAGGACAATGGGCCTGGGTTTGCAAAAGAGGACCTTCCCCACTTATTCGAGCGGTTTTACAAAGGGAAAACTGCTTCCCAGCAGAGCGTGGGCATTGGCCTTGCGCTTTCCAGGATGATTGTGTCCAAGCAGAATGGGACATTGAAGGCGGAAAACCGCGGCGGGGATGGGGGAGCCAGGTTTGTGATAAAATTTTACCATTCCATGCAGCGCCCCGGCGGACGGGCTGCCTGCGCGAAAGACACACAGAACCCCTTTTCTTAGGGAACAGCAGCCCTGAATTGGCTGTACGGCGAAATTGCAGCAGAATTATTACAATTTTGTCACAGAACAGTCACTGCACTGTCACCCTGGCTGGTTAAAATAATTTTTAAAGGTTCTATTGATACACGAATCCAAACATAAGCGCCTAGAGCGTGTCCTAAGAAAAGAGGTCAGAACCATATGGAAATTTTAAAAGCAGAACATTTGACAAAAGTCTATGGCTCCGGGGAAAACCAGGTCAAAGCCCTGGACGATGTATCCTTTTCCGTCCAGAAAGGGGAATTCCTTGCCATCATCGGCCCTTCCGGCTCTGGAAAATCTACGCTGCTGCACGTGTTAGGGGGCGTAGACGTCCCTACTTCTGGGAAAGTATTTATGGAAGGGACAGACGTGTACGCCCAGAGCGAAAGCCAGCTTGCCATATTCCGAAGGCGGCAGGTAGGGCTGATTTACCAGTTTTACAACTTAATCCCTGTCCTGAATGTCACGGAAAACATGACGCTCCCAGTGCTGATGGACAGCCGGGAGGTAAACGCCCAGCGCCTGGAGGAACTGCTCCAGATACTCTCTTTAAAAGGAAGGGAAAACCACCTGCCCAACCAGCTTTCCGGCGGCCAGCAGCAGCGGGTTTCCATTGGCAGGGCGCTGATGAACGCCCCGGCAGTAGTGCTTGCCGACGAGCCTACCGGCAACCTGGACTCCAAAAACAGCCAGGAAATTGTAGAGCTCTTAAAGTACTCCAATGAAGCCTACAAACAGACTTTAATCGTCATTACCCATGACGAAAATATTGCCCTCCAGGCCAACCGGATCATTGCCATAGAGGATGGAAAAATTATCAGGGATGAGGTGATCCGGCCATGAATATTTTCCAAAAAACCACATTAAAAAACTTAAAGGAAAACCGCACCCGGACTTTAGTTACCATTGTTGGGATTATCCTTTCCGCAGCCATGTTCACCGCTACTACGATCAGCATTTCCTCCCTGCGCCATTGCCTGATCCAGTACTACATTTACGAGGATGGGAACTGGCATGGCTCCTTCCACGGCCTTTCATGGGAAAACGCGGAAAAGCTACGGGCACACGAGGACATTACCCAGGCTGTTTCCATGGAATTTCTGGGCTATTCTTATTTGGAAGGCTGCAAAAATGAAGATAAGCCCTTTTTAGGGGTTTTCGGGATCCAGGAAAATTTTACGGAACTAATGCCGATCCATATTACCAGCGGGCGTATGCCGGAGAATGGCAATGAGATTCTTCTCCCCAGCCATTTATATCTCAACGGCGGCATAAAACATAAGCTAAATGACACGCTGGAACTGAACCTTGGCGCCCGGGTAGACAACAATGGTGAAACCCTCACAAACGATACCATCTATTTAAATGCCAATGGCATGTCCGAGGAATTTGTGCCAGGGGAAACAAAAACTTTCACAGTTACCGGATTTTACGAACGCCCCTCCTTTGAAAATTACTCTGCCCCGGCCTACACTGCGCTGACAATTGGCAGCAGCGATAAAAGCCACAAATACGATATGTATGTCCGCACAGATTCCGGGTGGAAAACTGTACCCACTTTAAACAGCATATATTCTGGGCTTGACAGTTCTGATCCCGTCGCCTTTAAAATGAATTACAGCCTGCTGCGGATTTATGGGTATTCCGGGGAGAGCCGCTATAACAGCGTGCTGTTCGGGCTTGCCTTTATCCTGATTGCCATTATTACGTTTGGCTCTATCTCGCTGATTTACAATGCATTTTCCATTTCCGTCAGCGAGCGTACCAAGCAGTTTGGGCTTATGTCCTCCATTGGGGCAACCAAGAAGCAGCTTACTGGGAGCGTACTGTTTGAAGCGCTGTTTTTAGGGTGCATTGGCATACCCCTCGGGATGCTCTCCGGGCTCCTTGGGATTGGGGTTACCTTCCATTTTACAAAAGACATGATAGGGGCTATTTTAGGGATCCCCGGTTCCCCAGGCGTATCTGGGGCAGCTATGGTCCAGCAGGCATTAGGGCCAGTCAGCTCCACTTCGTTAACGCTGTACCCTTCCTTTCCTGCCTTGGGGGCTGCCGTAGCAATTTCCTTGCTGACAATCCTGGTTTCCGCTTATATCCCAGTCCGGCGGGCCTTGAAAAAATCAGCCATTGACGCCATCCGCCAGACAGACGACATCGCCATCCGCCCAGGGAAAGTCCGGACTTCCCGGCTCACCAAAAAACTATTTGGGTTTGAAGGGATGCTTGCCGCCAAAAATTACAAACGCAACCGGAAAAAGTATAGGGCCACTGTCATATCCTTGTTTTTAAGCATTGCGCTGTTTGTTTCTGCCAGCAGCTGGTGCAGCTACCTGACGGAATCTGTGCAGGCTGTGCTGTTGGATTCCGGCTGTGACCTCCTGTATACAGTAAACAACCAGGATCTGGAAGAATATTCCCCGGACGCTTTGCTTTCTGAAATCAAAGAAATGAAAGATGTCACGGACGCCACCTACCTTTCTGACTTTTATATCAGCGGCTCTATCAAGAGTTCAGCAGCCAGCCAGAAATATTTGGATTACCAGAGCATGGTTGCCCAGCAGGAAGAAAATGGCCCAAACGCACAAGAGCTGTCCCTTACAGATTTCCACCTGATCTTTCTGGAAGACAACGCATTCCGCAGCTATTTAAAGGAACAGAACCTGCCGGAATCCGTCTTTTATAACAAGAAATCCCCTACTGCCGTAGTTGTGGATTCCCTGAAAAAATACAATGGGACAGATGGGAAATATTACAGCTTTACCATGTTTTCCGATATTTTGCAGGCTGACCCAAAGCTTTACCTGGTCCGCCAGACAGAAGGTTATACAGGCTACCACCCTGAAATCAATCAAGATACGGGGAAAGTCCAGTTTATCCAATGGGCGGAAGGCACCGGAGAAGAAGAAATATGCCCTTTGGAGGATGCCGCCCTTACCATCCCCCTTTCCTTTGGGGCTGCCGTGCAGCAAGCGCCTCCATTATTCCTTGACAGCGAAGACCTTCCCCAACTGTATTATCCCTACAGCTTTCTTGACGATGTTTTTTCCGGCTTGGAGGATGATACCGAATACTGGAGCCTTCCCAGCAACCCTCCCAGCAAGGACGACAATGTCCGGCTGCAATTGAAATGTGGAAACCACACAGAAACCTTCGAAACCATACGGAAACTGCTGGCTGAAAAAACGCTCCCAACGGAAGGCTTATGTGACTATGCTGCCAGCATGGACAACGACAGGGCTATGGTAACCGTTATCAATGTATTTGCATTTGGGTTCATTACGCTGATTTCCCTGATTGCAGCAGCCAATGTGTTCAATACCATTTCCACAAACATCATCCTGCGGCGGAGGGAATTTGCCATGCTGAGATCTGTGGGCATGACGCCGGAAGGTTTTCAGAAAATGATGAACTTTGAATGCCTGCTCTATGGGTTTAAAGGGCTGCTCTATGGGCTGCCGGTATCGTTCCTTATGACCTGGATCATTTACCATACCATTTCCAATGGGCTGGACACCGAGTTTTTCATCCCCTGGTACAGCATTGCCATTGCAGTGGGAAGCGTGTTCCTTGTGGTATTTGCCACAATGCTTTATTCCATGGGCAAGATTAAGAAGGAAAACACAATTGATGTTCTGAAAAATGAAAATGTGTAGGCTGCAGAGGGCGAAAACTTTGAATGGACAGATATGTAGGAAGGCTTTGCCAAAACTGCATCTGTGCAAATCCTGCCGTCCGTAACCTCAATTTAACCGAATTGCTAAAATCCTGTCAAGGCGGAAACATTTGCCCTGACAGGATTCCAGTAATCAGGCATTTCATGCGGCACTGCAAATTTTGCCTATGGCAACAGCGCTTTCCATCATACACCTTTCCCACGTCAGCCCTTTATTTTGTCTAATTCTGCAAGGTTCACTCCTAAACTTGACAGCGTCACTTTTAATTCCATATACCTGTCATGCATGGAATCGTATGTCGCATCGTCCTTCCCTTTAATTGACAACATCCAGTTTTGCAGCCTTGAAAATTCGCTGACATAATCTTTAATAATATCTGCTGCATTTGGCATATGCTCACCACCTTTTGAAAGATAAGATTCATTTTATGGTTTTATTATATCAATGAGCGGTTTTCGTGTAAAGCTTTTCCTATCCTAAGTTACTGGAATACCTCCTGCCCTTCGGGCCATCCTTCCCCCTGGGGACCTCCCTGCTCCTCCTGCATGCCGTCCAGATATTCCTCGTCATCCAGCGGAGCCTTATTTTCATCAATATACGGAAGGAAAGCCACCGGCTCCAGGCCCTGGTGCACCTGCTCCATAAAGGCCTGCCAAATGCCGCCGGGATAGCTGGACCCAGATAACCCCGGAAGTTCCCTTGGCATGTCGTACCCTACCCATACGCTGGTAGTGTAATAGCTTGTATATCCCACAAACCATCCGTCTTTATTGTCATTCGTTGTCCCTGTTTTCCCTGCGGAGGGCATCGCGCTCAGGGCAAGGCCCTGGCCTGTGCCTTCCTGCAAGACGGATACCAGCATATCCGTCATCATCCGGGCAGCATTTTTCTTGTAAATCTCCACTTCCTCGCTTTGGGTTTCCAGAATCACATTGTCGTCTGCATCCGTAATCTTTGTAATGCAGGTGGGCTCCCGGAATTTCCCATCATGGACAATTGCGGCATAGCCAGAAGCCATTTCCACTGCGGAAACCCCGTTAGTAAATCCTCCCAGCGCACTGGTGGGCCGCTCGTCTTTTGGGTCTATTCTGGAAAACTTCATGTTTTTCAAATAGGCAAGCCCCGTCTGGGGCGTCAGTTCCTCCAGCATGTTCCAAGCCACGGTATTTTTCGAAGCCGCCACTGCACGGCGCAAAGTAATGTCGCCCTCATACCAGCCACTGGAATTGGAGGGGCCTTCTTCTGTTTTCACATCCTGCACAATAGTATCCGGGGTGTATTTCCCCTCCAGCGCCGGGGTATATACCAGCAGCGGCTTAATGGCGCTGCCCGGTTGGCGGAAGCTCTGGTAAGCACGGTTCAGGGTATATCCGGGCAGGTTCTGGTTCCGCCCCCCTACAATGGCTTTCACATGCCCCGTATGGTTATCAATGCACACCGCAGCGCCCTGCAGGGCGAAAATGCCCTCCTCATTCTGCTCCGTAAACTCTGCCAAATGGCTGTCCACGGTATCCTGCAGCATCTGCTGCATATCCAAATCAATGGATGTATAAATCCGGTACCCTTCCGTATAAAGGCTTTTCTGGCACTCCCCATAGAGGGCGTCATATTCCTCCTGATACTTGGCTTTTTCCTCCTCCGAGGAAAATTCCGTCTGGAACTGGAACCCCTGCTGGCGCATCAGCGCACGGACAGCGCAGAAATAAGTATATGTTTCCACATAGTCGTTTTTTGTCTTTTCCGGGCGGTTCAGGGTAATCACTTCTGCCTGGGCCTGGCCAAAGGTTTCCTGGCTGATTTTCCCATCCTGCAGCATCTGGTTTAAAATCCTGTCCCGCCGCTTAATGGTATTCTCCATCTTTTCCACCGGGTCATAAAGGCTGGGGTTATTGGGGATGGCGCACAAGAATGTAATCTGGGACAGGGAGAGGTCTTTTGCGTCCACATTGAAATACCCCTTACTTGCCGCCTGGATGCCATAATAGCCATTCCCAAAATAGACATTGTTCAGGTAAAACTCCATAATTTCATCCTTGCTGAACTTCTGTTCCAAGCCCACCGCAATGAAAATTTCCTCTATCTTACGCTCCCAGGTCCGCTCCTGTGTCAAGAACGTAAGCTTGGCAAGCTGCTGGGTAATGGTGCTTCCCCCCTGGGTCACCTCCCCATTCTGTATCATGGCCTGGGCAGCACGCAGGATGGCCTTAATGTCAATGCCGCTATGGCTGTAAAATTTTTTGTCCTCAATGCTTATCATGGCTGCAACTGCATAGGCCGGAATATCCTCATATTCCAGATAATACACGTCCTTTTCCCCTTTCAGGGCAGATATCAGCTTGCCGTTGGTATCATATACAAGGCTGGTCTGCACGGAGCGGAAGGTGTCTGCATTGGATTTCTGCACAAACATCCGGGCTTCCTGCTGCATAATGGCTACTTTTTGGGCATAGCCCCCATAGTAATACCATCCTACCGCCCCTGCCACCAGAAGGACCAGCACAATTTGTAATTTTGCAAAAAACCAGAATGCACGGTATTTTTTCTTCTTTTTTTTCTTTTTACTCATATCCTATCCTGCTGCCTCTTATGTCTGTCATTTTCACTTACTCAGCATTATTTTCCCAAAAGGGATCCCTTTCCGTTCCAGGATCTCAATTTCCCGCTTCCGGCAGGTAAACAGGAAAATCTGCCCATTCTGCCTGCCCAGCCACTGCAGCGCGCCTTCCAGGCGTTTCTCGTCAAAGGCGGCAAATACCTCGTCCAGCATAATTGGCATGGATTCTTCCCTTGTAAAAAACCGCCCTGCCCCCATCCGCAATGCCAAATACATCTGCTCCATGGTCCCCTGGCTTAGCTGCCATGGGCGCAGCCGCCGTTTCCCTGCAGTGGCAACCAGCTCCATTTGGGCGTCCAGGCCAATTTTATGGTATTTCCCGTTTGTCAGTTCAGACAGGATCCGGGACATTTCCTGTTCCATCTGTTCCCGGATATCCTGATAGGCTTCCTGGGAGAGCTGTTCCAAAAGCCTTCCAGCCAATTCATACGCCCGCATCTGGCGTTCATATTCCTGCTCCTCCTCGGAGGGGACGCGGCATTCCTCCACTTCTTCCTGCAGATTAATAAGTTCCGCCTGCTTTTCCGAGATCTGGATTTGCAGCAAATCCTCCACCGCCTGCTTGCTGGCCTGCTGCTTCTGCTGCTGGGTGTGCTTCTGCTGCTCCCGTTCCATGGAGTTATACTGCATCACTTCTTTTGCTTCTTCCTCCTGCTGCTTGCGGAGAAGCTTTAACTGCTTGGACTTCCTGTGCCAGAAAAACACCCCGGCCACCCCAGCCAGCACAAGGCAGGACAGCACAGCTTCCAGCACAATCCAGCCTGCCGCCGGAACCAATGCCAAATGCTCCATCCCATTCCAAATCCCTGCAAAAATGCCGACAGCCATCAGGAAGAAAGAAAGGGCAAATTTCAGATGGTATTCCCTCTGCTCCTTTTGCTGGCGGATGTCCCGTAAATATTCTGCCATCTGGTTCGTATCATGCTCGTACAGCATCATTTCCTCCTGCTCATTTGGCAGGAGCGCGCGGAACCCGTCTTTTTTCTGCTTTTTTAGCTGCTCCGCATCCCGTTTCAGGAGCCGTTCCGCCAGCAGGAGTTTTTCCTCCGCTTCTTTCCGCTCGGCAAGCTTCTGCTGGTATTTCTGTTCCGCTTGCTTCTGCCGCTCCCGAAGCTGTTTCCGGGCGCCGGCCACGTCGATTTCCCCTTCCCCTCCCAGGGAGGCATTCACAAAATAATTCTGCAAAATATCAGAAAGCTCTTTTTTGGTTTCCACCGATTCCTGCCGGATGCAGAAGGTATTTTCGTACGTTTCTTTTTTCATGCCGCCCAAAAGCATTTCCAAATCCCCCTGCTCTACGGACAGCTCCTCCAAATCCCCCTCGTTTACCAATTTTGCTGATTTTTCCTTATGGTAAAAATTGCGCTCCAAAAAAAATGGTTTCCCCGCCACCGTAAATTTCAGCCCGCCAGCATAGTAGGAATTGCCGTCCCATGGCTCATACTGCTGGTAACTGTCATGTTTCCCCGGCATCCCCTGCTGCTTTTCCACGCCAAAAAGCATTGCGCTGATAAACTGCTGCAGCGTGGATTTCCCGGTTTCATTCTCCCCGTAAATCACATTGATCCCCGGCAGCGGGCGGATATTAATATTATGGAGTTTTCCAAAATTTTTAATCTGAATTTCCGTTATTTTCATTCTGCTAACATTGCCTCCACGCCATAATACAAAGCCTTTTTTGTAATTTCCGTCTGCGGCATTTTCTCCAATGCCTCAATGTAGCGCCCTAAAATCTGATGCTGGTGCCTGAGCTTTAGCTTTTCAAAATCATAGTCCGGGTGGCACCGGTCCACTACCTGCACCACGCGCTCCATCCGCGCCAGTTCCTCCGTATCAATGGACCCGCCCGACGGGCAGGAGCCAGTGAGGATGACTTTAAAAAGCTGGCACTCCTTCGCCTGCTCGATCCGGCCCTGCAGCACCTTCTTCAAATTTTCTTCTGTGGTATCCTGGCTTACCTTTAAGCTTAAAGAAACGTATTCGCAGTAATGGAGGGGGCAAAATTCCACCTTGCAGCCGCCTTCCTTAAGCTCCCCTATAAAATACCCATGCTCCCCTGTTTCCGTGCAGTCCACAGGCTGCAGCGCGCCGGCCATGACAATTTTATGTTCCACAAGCTGCATGGGCTTATGGATATGCCCAAGGGCCACATAGCCAAACTCCTGTTTTTCCAGTTCCTTGGTGTCAAAGGGGATATGGGTTTCATCCCCCCCATGGGCCAAAAGGATGTTGCAGAAATCGTCTTTCGCCGCCGGAACCTTGTCATAGAGCCGCTCCCGGATTTCCCGCCGCCAGTAGCTCAGCCCATAAACCCGGATGCCCAGCCCTTCCAGTTCCACGGAACGTATTTTTTCTTCCTTTAAGAAATGCACATTTTCTCCCCAGCGGAAGGTATTGTAACAGGAATTTTGCCGCAGGTAATCCCGGTTCCCCGCCACCAATACTACCTGGGTCTGGGGAATCCTTGAAAACTGGCGGTTCACTTCTTTCAGCTCCCGGATTAGGGGCTGCCTGTGGAACAGGTTCCCGGCAATCAGAAGGAGCTGCACCTGTTCTTCCTTTGCCCTGGTAATCACGTCGGAAAATGCCTGCCAGCTATGCTCCTCCCGTTCCTTGGCCCATGGCATGTTCTTCTCGGGTTTTGCCCCTAAATGTACGTCTGCTATATGAATGAATTTCATGTAACTTTCTCCTTACTGTATTTTGCAAAGGTCTTTTACTACCTCCCCTGCCATAATCAGCCCTGCCACCGACGGCACGAAGGCAACGCTGCCCGGTACTGCCCTGCCGGATGTTTCTGCCTCCTGCGCCACGGGCCGCAGGGGTTCTTCCTTGGAATATACCACCTTCAAATGCCCGACTCCCCGCTTTTTCAGTTCCCGGCGCATCACCCGTGCCAGCGGGCAGACAGAAGTCTGGTAGATGTCCGCCACCTCAAACCGGGTGGGATCCAGCTTATTCCCTGCCCCCATGCTGGAAATGACAGGCACTCCCGCCTGCTGCGCCTGCAGTACCAGCGCAATCTTGGCTGTCACCGTATCTACTGCGTCAACCACATAGTCATATTCCTTAAAATCAAATTCCCCTGCGGTTTCCGGCAGGAAAAAGCAATGGCATGCCCGGACTTCTGCCTTTGGGTTGATGCTGAGAATCCGCTCTTTCATCGCCTGCGCTTTTCGCTGCCCCACCGTCTTTTCAGTTGCGATGGCCTGACGGTTTATGTTGGAAATGCTGATCGTGTCTTTGTCAACCAAATCCAGCTTCCCCACGCCGCTCCTTGCCAGCGCTTCCGCCGCATGGCCGCCCACGCCGCCAATGCCAAATACCGCTACCCGTGCTTTTTCCAGACGGTTTAAGCTGCCTTCCCCCAGCAGCATGGCAGTTCGGATAAATTTTTCGTCCATAGGTTTCCTCTGTTTGAAATTTAGTATGTTTCCCATTTGTACCTGATACAGCGCAGCCAAGTTCCGGGCTAAAGCTGATGGTACATATTTCGAAAACATTTCCTTCTTATTTTACACGTTTAGGGGAAAATATACAAGATTTATTCTTTGGTTAGATTATTGTGAATGTTACCGTTTTCTTAAAAAATTCTTAACCTCTTGTTGGAACTCCATCTTTTCGCTATACTATTATTTGGAAAACTTTCTACTTAAGGAGAAAATGATTATGAAAAAAAGAACATTTATCCCGGTTTTTGCCTGTACCGCCCTGTTTCTCTGTATTTGCGGGTTCCTTGGATTCCAATACCAGGATTTAGATGGCCGCTACCAGAGCCTGGAAGCCAAAGCTGCCCAATTGGAGAAAAACAATTCCGGGCTGAACGAAAAGCTAGAGGACAGCGCTGCCCAGCTAGAAGAAAAAGAAAAGTACATTGAAGGCCAGAAGGATTTCATTTCTGAGCTTTCGGAACAAATGCAGTGCTTAGGGGAGGAAGGTTCTGGGGAAGGCTCCGAGGAGGATTCCAGTTCCAGCCAAGGGTATGGGTATTCCTCCAGCAGTTCCGAAGAAGACCCTTATCCCAACCTCTATGCAGACAAAGAGGAAACCCCTATGCAGTCTGGGCAGAAATATGTTTACCTGACTTTTGACGACGGCCCTTCCGACCTTACCCCAAAGGTGCTGGATTTGCTGGACCAGTACAATGCCCATGCCACCTTTTTTGTAGTAGGGAAAAATAACGAGGAGTATGCAGAATATTTATCAGATATCGTAGAACGGGGGCATACCCTCGCCCTCCATTCTTACAGCCACGATTACAGCCAGATTTACCGCTCCAGGGATGCGTTCTTAGAGGATTATGAAAAAGTGTACGATTGGGTATACCAACAGACCGGCTATTCCCCTTGCCTGTACCGGTTCCCAGGCGGGAGCAACAACGGCTCCTCCTATGTAGTGAACAGCATTATCGAGGAAATGGGGCGGCGCGGGTTTACCCACTTTGACTGGAATGTAAGTTCTGGGGATGGGAGCAACCTGACTACCAGCCAGAACATTATAGACAACATCTGCACCACCATAAAATATGTGGAAAACCCCGTAGTCCTGATGCATGACGGTTCTGGGAAGAACGCCACATTGGCTGCCCTCCCCACCGTATTGCAGAAGCTTTCGGATGCAGGCTACGAGTTCCGCTCCTTAGACCAGCACTCAGAGCCTGTCCAGTACCGGGAAGAAAAATAAGCAGCGGGCAGCCGTGCTTTGCCGTCTGTCCCCCAAGGAACGCCCAAAGCCTTTTTCATTGACAGTACCAATATACATCTAGCCTGACGCAGCCCCAAACGCTACTGCTCCATCTGCTTCCCAAGAAATCCTGCTGCCACCTTTGCCAGCTTGCTTTCTGTTTCCCCCATGCCGCTGCCTTCTTCTTTGTTGTACATTACCACAGAGCCAATGGCATCGCCCTCGGAAATAATCGTTGACACCACCTGGGACTGGAAATCCCCGGCGTCGTCCAAAGTGATTTTTACAAACCCTTTTTCATCCTTTTGGGCATAAAACGTTTCCCGGTCGGTAATAACATTTTCCAGCTGCTTGCTGATTGGCTTCCCATCAAAATCTTTTTTCCCGGCCCCGGCTGCTGCAATCACATGGTCTTTATCCGTGATGCATACCAGGCAGCCGCTGGTCTGGGCAAGGCTTTCTGCATACAGGCCTGCAAACTGCCCAAGTTCACCGATGGGGGAATATTTTTTCAGGATAATCTCCCCTTCCCGGTCGGTAAAAATTTCCAGCGGGTCCCCCTCGCGGATTCTTAATGTACGCCGGATTTCCTTCGGCACAACCACCCTTCCCAAATCATCTATCCTACGGACAATTCCTGTTGCTTTCATAATAACATCCTCCATTTATTGATAGTTTAAGCGCCTAATGCAACCCATTAGCAAATCATACCGCCATTTGGCGATTATGGTACTATTATCTGTAAATGGTGGCATTTTATACCTGGAAAACATCCTTTTCCATCTGCTCCCATTTGCTCCTGAATCCAAATAGCAGTTTATGGATACATCTGTATATGGATGGCACCATATTTTATTTTCATTTTTAAATACATAGTTCTATATATGCCAAAAACCTATTGAAATCAGCAGCATAATAGGTATAATAAAAAATACAGACGGAAGCTGAAAAGCTCCATATCAAGCAATCAGAGAGGGGCATAACATGGTTTTGGGGTATGGATTTGATACATATTTGACAGAAGCAGATAATATATATGATTTAATTGGCAACTGCTTTGGGGGGCTCTGCGAAAACATAGACAACCAACAAGAATTTACCAGTAAATACTTAGACCAGAAATTAAACCCTAACATTGGCATATTGAATGAATTTTCAGAAAACATTATGGAACTTATGGAAGATTACAACGTTTCGGAGTATGCCTCTGTCAGCCAACAGATACTTCAATTAGTGCAAAACATAGATTTACAAAGTTATTTGGACCCTAAGAAAAACCAGCTTACAGTCCTTTACTGCATTCTCGCAGCTATTGACTCGGTAGCTGGTAATTGGGAAAGCAAATGGATGGCAAGCACCCTTGGCCCTTTGGACAAGCAGAACAAAACAAATTATAGAGTATACTATAACCTGAAAAGAACCATCCATGAAGACTATGTAGTAGGAATTGGACGGAATAGGGCTGTTTCCAGTGATTTCTTTGAACAATTTGAAAATTTCCGTTTTATCCATGAAAACAGTTGGAAAGAGCATATCAATGTTCCGCAAGCCAAGTATCTGCAGCCCAGCAAAGCATGGATTGAAAAAAATAAAAATGCCCATAGGCTAAAAATTGCTGTAATACCCTTTTCTGTACACCAGAACTTTGCATTCAAATTTGTTGGCGAAAGCAGTTTTATTGTAGATTATGCAAATTTCAACCAAGCCCATGCAGCAGAAAGAATCAGACAGGCAGTGGCATCGGCAATCCATGTTGGCAGTAACATCATTGTCCTGCCAGAATATGTGGTAAGCCCTGAAGTATACCGTTCCGTGCAGCAGCAAATACGCATCAGCCGCCGCAACATGAAGGGCATGGATTTAATGCTTGTGTTTGCTGGGACCACATGGACAGAAGAAGGAAATAACGTCATGCGGATTCTGGATGCCTGGGGCGAAGAAATTGGAGAATACTATAAATATTCTTCCTTTACAAAACCTAAAAAGGGCAAACATGGATTTGAAGTATGCGAAGCTTTATGCACACCCGGAAAGCGGTGCGACATCATGGCCATAGAACATATAGGCCTATTCCTTCCCGCTATCTGCCGCGACATGATAGATGGCGAATATACCGAAAAATTAGCACGCTATTTTTTGCCTGCATTTACCATAATAGCAGCCTGGAGCCCTTCCTTAGCCCAATTTGCGGAACGTCAGAAAGAGTTAGCAAATAAATATTTTGTCAGTTCCGTTCTTGCAAATGCCTGCAGTTCTATACGGAAAACGGCATTAAACATTGGAAACGGGGGAATTGTGTCCAAAAGGAAAACAATTGCCGGAATATGCAAGAAAGATATACAACGTGAGGGCTGCACCGCAAACTGCAGTACAGGAGGATGTTTCTATCTTTTGGATTATGACTTTTCTTTTGAAGATAAGGTAAAAAATACAAATATTGAAATCATCCGGTATCAGCCAGAATAATTTTTGTTGAGCATGGAAGAATAATGTGGTAAACTATTAATAAACTATTTAGGATGTGTGGTGGGACTATGAGAGAATTAATCAACCTAATTTCAGAATATGTATTTGACGCTGCGGAAATTCCAGAAGACCTGCTCTATGAATTTTCCAAGAAAACAGCCAAGATAATCCGAAGCCTATGCACCGAGGCAATACCAGATGAATTCTGGGAACTTGAAAATTATGTGGAATCCTATTGGCGGGGGCATAAATATCTAAAGTCAGAGGATGCTATTCAGATCTACCAGATGGGGCAGCTCCTTTCATTCACAAATATGCTCAGTATGCTATCAGAAGAAAAAGAAAAGGAAATTTCAATCGAAGATTATGCAGTGCAGCTAAAGGATAAATATCCTATCTTCAACGAAATACATGAAAAGCCCGGAATTACCCACAAGGAATTAGCAGATGCTGTGGACATGAGTGTATCATCTTTATCGCAATTTATTACAAAATATAAGTGGAACGGCTTTTTCCAGTCCAGAGCCATGGGGCGTGAAAAGCATTACTATTTGACAAAACATGGCCAACAGCTATATTACACTATGAAGGATAAGTATGAAAAACCTACCATATCCTACCGCATTACTGCACAAGCGCTCAAAATGGCACCACTTATCCCGGCGATGCAAGAAACTCCCCACACCTTTTCCATTGCCTTGGAGCAGAATCTCAATCTGTGCATGATTGCCTCCCAAAAAAAGCCGACAACTGCCCAACCCAAGAAAAGGATGCCAGATTTAAATTATGAAGCTCATGATACGTTATTCCAAAAAGATTTTCAATGGGCAAATGTGCTAAACTCTATCACAGGCAACATGGATGACAATTCAGATAGGGAAGAATATGGAAAGGAGGCTGTATGGAAAAACAAGAAACAATGGAAAATGCAAAGAGCGGTATTATAAATTTATTTCAAAACGCAGCAATGGATTTGCTGAATATTTCCTATTATGTTTATCTAAAAATAATTTCCGTACCCGGCAGGGAACCAGAATTGCTAAAATTTGCATTGGAACAATATGAGCAGACAGAACCTACGGAGAACGCACAACTGGAAAAGGTATTTACCCGGGATGAAAAAGATTCCTATGAAGATACTTATGGAAAAAATGTAGACGGAATGTTAGAAGCATTTCTGAAAAAAGGGCTTGATAGCGAAACATTTTACCAAGAGCTATGGAAAGGCATACAGGAAAACCCTGTATTAGAAACCGATAAAGAAAAAGCCTTTGCATTTTATTTTATCTTAATTGATGTAAGGATCCCTTATTTTGAACTAGAACCGGGAATTGAAATGTCCAATGAGGAATATATTAATATCCAAAACGAACTCTCAGAAGAAATGAAACGGGCCAGGTTTATTTTGTATGCGCCTACCAAGCAGAAAACGGCGCGGACTTCCAGATTAATCCATATGTTGGATCAATTAGGGGATGAACGGCAAAAAGCCGTATTTATGGCACAAATACTCAACATTTTTGGAAAATCAGTTACTGATAACCTGCTTTCCGGGTTAATAGAAAAAGGAGTTTTGGAAGAAGTTAAAAAACCTTGAAAAGTATTTTTCACAACAAACATACTGCCCTTACGGTATTCGCCACACTCCACACAGGCATGGCTATTTTCTTCATTGCCTGCTGGAACAAGGGCTGCCGGAAAACACAGCATTTCCCGGCAGCCCTTATTCTTTACAGGACTTTCTCTATCTCCTCAATCACAATCCGCAGCGCCTTAATCCTCGCATACTTCTTATCGTTAGATTCCAGCACATGCCACGGTGCATACGTGGTGCTGGTCTTTTTCATCATCTCATTGACTGCAGTTTCATACAAATCCCATTTATCACGGTTCCGCCAGTCCTCCTCCGTAATCTTCCACTGTTTTTCCGGCGTATTCTGGCGGTCAGTAAACCGTGCAAGCTGGACGTCCTTATCAATCTGTACCCAGAACTTGATAATCACTGCGCCCCAGTCGGACAGCTCTTTTTCAAACTCATTGATTTCATTATAGGCGCGCTGCCAGTCATTCTCATTGCAAAAGCCTTCCAGACGCTCTACCATTACCCGCCCATACCACGTGCGGTCAAAAATTGCCACATGGCCGGTCTTAGGCAGGCGGTTCCAGAACCGCCACAGGTAATGCCTTGCTTTTTCATGGGGCTCCGGGCTTGCAATGGGATGCACTTCAAAGCCCCTTGGGTCCAAGGCTCCGGTAATCCGCTTGATGTTGCCGCCCTTGCCTGCCGCGTCCCAGCCTTCATAAGCGATAACCACCGGGATTTTCTTCCGGTACAGCTCATTGTGCAGCATCCGCAGCCTGCCTTGAAGCTCATCCAACTGGCGTTTGTATTCTTCGTCCGTCAATGATTTATCCAAGGAAATTTCAGAAAGCTTCGGCACTTTTTCCATTGGGAATACATTCTGCAATAAAGGCACTGCCATGGCGCTGTTTTTTAAAGCCGTTTCAATGCCGCCCACCAAGGTTTCCAGCACTTGGAGCTGCGCCCATTTTTTATTTTTTGCATCTACAATATACCATGGGGAAGTGGATGCATTGGTATCGTTTAAGTATTGGTCGTAAACCTTTGTGCATTTGCTGTAATGCTTATTCTGCCATGTGTCGTTGCTGCTGACGCGCCAGCTTGTATTTTCATCTTTTTCCAAGCCTTTCAGCCGTTTTTTCTGTTCCTCCTGGCTGATATGGAAGAAAAACTTCATTACAAGGTAGCCGTTATCTGTAAGCTGCCGCTCAAAGCGCTTCACGCTGTCTATCCGCTCCTTGTACTGTTTCTCCTTCAGTTCCCCATGCAGGCAGCCCCGCGTCACTTCATCCATCCAGCCAGAATCCAGAAAACAGAATTTCCCGGCTTCCGGGATTTTGACAAAATAGCGGTACAGGAAAGGCTTGCGCTTTTCTTCCTCGGTGGGGATATCCATAGTGGCAACCTTGAAAAACCTTGGGTCAATTTCTTTGATGATTTTCCCTAAAATACTGCCTTTCCCGGCGGTCCCCCAGCCTTCAAACAGCACAAATACCGGAAGCTTATGTTCCTTAATCTGCATCTGCTGCACTGCAAGCTTTGCCCTTGCCGCCTCAAGGCGTTCCTCCAGTTCTTCCACCCCCGGCCGCTCCGGCTTGTTCCAATTCTTTAACATAACTTCTCCTCCTTTATTTTGCTGATGTTTAAAAAACCATTTTTCTGTCCCTTTCTTTCTGTTTTACCAAATCTATGCCAAATGGAACGCTCCCGTCCCAAACCTAAAATACGCAGCTACCTGCCAGCCAGTCAATACCGGACGGAAAACTTCCGTTCCCCCGGTTCTGGCTCCATCCTGTCCCTCTCCAGCCAGTCTATGCGGATATAGCTGTCCTGCTGCAGCGCCTGGACGATTTTGTCCAATTCTTCTTCCCTGCCCTGCATCTCCGCTTCTACAGAGCCATCCGCATTATTCCGCACCCATCCAGTCACCCCATAATGAGCCGCAAGGTTCCCGGCACGGTACCGGAAGCCTACGCCCTGTACCCTTCCGGTAAATATAAAATGCTCCCTTATGGCTCCCTCTTTTGGCACAAATGTTTCCTCTTTCTGGTTCAATCCCAGAAATGCCTTTAATATCTTTCCCATTCTACAAACAGCCTTTCCTAAACATTGCCCCAAACAGCATCCTGTGGTTGGTTATTTCAGAACAGTTTTTCCCATTCCTCCGGCTTAAAGCCAGTGGCAATGCCTTTTTCCGTTATAAGGACCGGGCGTTTCACCAGCATCCCATCCGTGGAAAGCAGGCTGTACTTCTCCTCTAAGGACAGTTCCGGCAGCCGGTCCTTTAATTTCATTTCTTTATACAGCATACCGCTGGTATTGAAAAAACGCTTGATGTCCAGCCCGCTTTTTTCATGCCATTCTTTCAGTTCTTCCTTTGCAGGGTTCTGTTCCTTGATGTTACGGTCCTCAAATGTTATGTTATGCTCCTCAAGCCACTGCTTTGCTTTCTTGCAGGTGCTGCATTTTGGATATTCGACAAATAGGCAGCCCATGGGCTAAGCCCCCTTTCTGTGTTTTCATTCTATGCTTTTTTCTGTGTATGGCAATATCCCCGCCATTAGCCAAGGCGGCTGGATCTTGCCCCGGCTTCTAACTTCTTCCATTATACCATCCCCAAAGGCTAAAAGCCAACAGATTCTTTCTTTTTCTGCCTTCCTGTTGGCATCTGTTGCAAGCTGTGCTTGCAAAAATCCAGCATAAAACCTTCTTCCGCCCATACCTGCCCAAATTTAGGTTTGGCAAGCCGGAAGTTAACCGTGAATTACCTCATACCGCAACCGTAAGTATGAGTTCTCCAAAACTACACATTCCTGCAGGTTCAGGACGCCTAACTGTGGCAGTTCCCTTTGTGAAAGCAAGGAGCTGCCATCAATTAAAGTAGACGTATCCTTGCCGCCAACCAAAACCGGGGCAACCACAATATCCACATAATCAAATAATTTTTCACGGAGAAATAAGCCATTTAGCGTCCCGCCGGTCTGTATGGTAATCCTCTCACAGCCATATTCTGATTTGAGTTTTATCAGCGCATCTTTGAGCGACAGTTCTTTTTGGTATATGATATGGAGGTTACTTTCCTCTATGTGAAATGCCGGATGTCCTGCATTTGACGTAACCAGCACAAAATTTTTAGATAACGCACAAAAATAACGTATGCCATTTTCATCCAGATGCTTATTATCTATTAAAACAAAAGACACGGGCGTCCTGTTTGGCGTTTTCTTTGTATTGACGCCGATTTTAGCCTGGACCCTTCCAGAATTAAGGGTCCATAAATCTGTTGTCTGTTCTATTTCATAATATTGGTGCAAGCCCTCCCTAACCCCTGCAATTTGCGGAAAATCTTTGTCCACATCTAAATCGTCCGTTGCGCCAGTGCTTATTTTACCGTCAACCGACATCAGCATAAACAACGTTGTAACCGGCCTGTCCATTTTATCCATTCCCTCCATCATAAAAATGTATGCTCCGCTTATCCATTTTTCCAAGCTCTTTTACACAATGTCCCATGAACCTATGATAGCATATTCCTTGGCGTTTCGCTAGAGCGTGTCTGAAAACTCATTCCCACAGGCTAACGCCCAGCCAGTTACCAGAAAGATTTCAGCCAGAATCCCATACACGGCTGTTTTGGAAAAAAGCCCTATCCAGCCGCCATCCAGGCCTGATTTCGGTACGCGCAGCAGGAGGGCAGCGGCTTCTGCTTTCTCCTTCCAGAGCCCTGCCCAAAAGGAAAAATCAGACCAGCGTGTCGGGATATAGCTGTCCGGGATATGGATAAAGCCTTTCAGGAACAGCAAAAGGGCTGCTGCCAAAGCCAAAGAAAGCCCTGCCGCCGCCCCTTTCCCCAGAGGGTTCCCCTGGCGCTTATACTGATGGTAAAGGTATATCCAGAAAAATATGCATAAGCTAATGGGGAACAGCAGCACACAGAACCCGCCAATCCCACGCATCCATTCCGTATCCAGCAAATCAGCGGAATACCCAAATTGGCTAAACCAAATAGATTCCAGCTCATGGAGGGAGCATCCTTCCGGCTTCTGCACGGTTACCCTCTGCATCACCTTATCCATGGATTGCCCCTCCTGCCCTGCAGCTTCCCCTTCCTGGTTCCCTTTCTTCCCTAAAAGGGCGCTGCCTGCCTGAAATGAAATAATGCCTTCATTGCCGGGGATGACCTCCCTTACAAGAAAGGTGCGGTTTTCGCAGGCCACCTCTTTGCCAATGGCATCAATATCCCCGAACAGTTCCCATGCTGCTGTTTCATCCAGCAGGCAGCCCTCCAAATCCTCTGCCACAGGCACCCGGCAATCCTCAAAGAGAAGGCCCGGGCTGCCGCAGAGCAGGATGGCAGACGCCCGCATCTGCCTGGACAGGTTTTCATTTGACACCAGTACATGGTCTTTCTGCCCCCAAATACAGAATGGGAGGGGCATCTCATTTCCCAGCCCCTGGCGGTACTGCTCCGCCACTTTTTGGTTCTTCTCCGATAATTCAAGTGCAGACTCCACGGAAATTGGGCTTTGCAGATAAAACATAACCTTATCTTTTGCCCATCCCATGCTGCCCCAGGCGGCTGCGGAAAGATATGCAAAAAAGATTCCAAACATGGCCAATGCCGCCGCTGCCAGCAACGTTTTCGGCTGCTTTTGCCAGAGCATGTTATATTTTTTCAAAAAAATCATTTTCTTCATTTTTCCATCTTCCTCACCCGGCTGCCGTCCCCAACCGGCCTGCTGGAACTGCTGATAATCTCCTGCTCCCCTGTCAGGAGCCCATCCTCCAATGCGGCATAGGTACTGTTTTTATCTTTGACCCTTACGTCAAAACGCCTTGCAACCAGTTCTTTTCCCATAACTCCCTGTTCTTCCTGGACCACCATCACAAAATACCCATTCTGTTCTTCCCGGAGGGCCTGGATGGGAATAACCGAGGAAAAATTTTCTGATTTCTGGACAATCTCAAATTCTGCCATTGCCCCTGCTTCCAGCACCCCTTCCGGCAAATCTACCGTAATCTCTAAAAGCGTCTGGTCTTCTTCATGGCTGGTGACGCTGCTGACGGCATAATTGGTGATTTCCTCCTTGCTGCCGGGAACGGCAATGTTCACTTGGCTGCCTTTGCTGACATACTTTTCATTCGCCTTATCAACTGTGGCTGCCAGCCTGCACCCTTTGGAGGTGTCCGCAAGGCGCATGGCTGTCCCGTCGGTAGTAAAATCCCCGGTGGTAACAGCAATCTGGGTTACCACGCCCCGGGCCGGCGCCGTCACCTTCCCTTCCGCATCTTTCAGGGCCTGCAGCTTTTTCAATGCCAGTTCCTGCTGCTGGCGGGTAATTTCATTCTGCTTGGCAGAACTGTCCGAAGCGGTAGGCATGGATGCGTCCTCCAATGCCCTTGCGGCTGACTTCACGCTGTCCGTCCGAGCCGAAAGGGCTGTTTCATAAGCTGCCTTGGCTTCTGCTGCAGCCTGCTCCAACTGGGCTTTCTTTTCCTCCCAGGACATGCCTTCCGGGCTCTGGGCGTCCCCGCCTGTCACATCACCGGAAACGCTCCCTAGCTGCTGGGCGCCGGAAGGCTCCTGCTGCAAAAATTCCTGCAATGCCTGTTCTGCCGCATCCCATGCCGCCTTTGCCTGCGCCACAGAATGATCCCCGTCTGAAACGGCCTGGGTATAGTCCTCGGCTGCCCGCTCTTTTGCCATGGCACGGTTCCTCTGCTCCACGCCCTTATTGCTCTGGGCGTCTTTGTCCTGCAGCCCTGCCTTTTCCATTTCCTGCTGGGCTGCCAGAATCTGTTCTTCCAATTCATCCATATCCACAGTAAAAAGCAGTTCCCCCTTTTCTACGGACTGCCCCTCCTGCACGCAGATTTCCTTGACGCGCTGCCCATTTTCTGTATAAACTGCAATCTCCTGGCCTGCCTCTACCCTGCCGCTGCCTGTCACTCTGTGGTCGATGGCGCCTGTCTTAATGCGCACCGTTTCCACCTGGGCTGTGGACGCCCCGCTGACTGCCCTTGACAGAATGGTAAATGACAGCATAACCGCCAGAAAACCGCCAAAAACCTTAATTATCTTTTTACGTTCCATCTGCCTAATCCTTTCCATGGCAGCCGTATTCCCACTACGGCAAGCCGCTCCTAAGTTCCCCGCCTGTTTGCCCTACTCTTTTACCGCGCCTGCCATAATCCCCTGCTCCAGATAATCCTGCCCGCCTAAAAAAACCAGCAGCGCCGGAAAGAACGTAATCACGGACGCTGCAAACGCCATGCCGGACTGGCTGGCCGAAGTAATGTCCGGCAGGAAAATAGACAATGGGAACAGCCTTTTTTCCTTTAAAAACGTCAGGGGCTGCTCTATCAGGCTCCAATATTCCAAAAACCCCAGCACCATGGCCGCAATAATCCCGGAGGAGCCAATGGGCAGCCCAATATAGCAAAATAGCTGCCATTCCCGCGCCCCGTCCAGCCTTGCAGATTCCAGCAGGCTGTCTGGAAGTTCCACAAAAAACCGGTACATAATAAACACCGGAAATGTAGAGAAAGCGCCCGGCAGGATAATCCCCCACAGGTTATCCGTCAGGCCCAGCCGGTCCAGCACCAGATAATCCGAAAGCATCAGTACCTGAAAGGGCAGGAGCATCAGGATCATATAAATCAGGAAAAACCCCTTTTTCCATGGAAAATCATATTTGGCAAAGCCCCAGGCTGCCATGGTGCCTGCCAAAAGCTGCCCTGCCAGCACCCCAAACGTAATCTTGACGGAATTCCAGAACATTACAAAAAATTCCGGGGAGTCCAAAAAAACCTCCACATAATGCCGCAGCGTGGGATAGGCCGGCAGCAGCGGGAATTCTGCATAGCCCTCCTTCCCGGAAACCACTGGGCCAAGATAGGATCCCAGTTCATCTTCCCCCATCACAGAGCCGGAAACAAGGAAAAATACCGGGTATAAGGCAATGGCTGCCAGAACTGCCAAAACACCCCAAAGGAGCAGTTTTCCGGCATGTATGCCCTTCTTTTCCATTAATTCTTTTTTGATTAATTTTTTTTCCATCATTCTGCCCCACTGTCCCATGTTTTTTGCAGGAGCAGGATCAGCCCCAGCAATACCACGCTTTCCACCACTGCCGCTGCCGCCATCTTATCAAAAGAAAAATTACGGAACCAATTGTTGAATAAATGCTGCATCATATAGATGCTTTCATGGGGATAATCCCCCGCCACCAAATATGCTTCCCGGAATACCTTAAAGGAATTGAGGAAGGACAGCACGGTTATGGTGTAGAAGGACGGCTTTAAGTTTGGCAGGGTAATATGCAGGAAGCATTTCCACTCCCCTGCCCCATCCACCTTAGCCGCCTCGTAAATATTTTCTGAAATCCCTGCCAGTCCCGCCATCCACAGTACAATGTCATAGCCCAGGTTTTTCCAGATATAGCTAAGGACCAGGATCCAGAAGGCGCTTTTGCCATTCATCCAGTCCTGCCCTGCCAAGCCCAGATGTTCCAGCCAGTAGTTCAAAAGACCCTGGGAATGGAACAGGAGCCGCCACACCAGCGCCACGGAAACCGCCGGGAGCGCCATAGGCATAAGAAATGCGCTTTTTATAACGCCGCCATATTTACTCCGGCAGAGCGCCACCGCGCACGCCAGGGCAAGCAGGATTAATACCGGGATGCAGGACAAAGTGAATTTTATGGTATTCCTGACAGCCAGACGGAACGCCGTGTTCCCCATAATTGCCTGATAATTTGAAATCCCTGCAAACCGGTTGTCTACCGCCCCAAGGAAGGAGCGGCGGACAACGTCTGCATAGGGCAGGAGGTAGAAGGCCGCCACCCCTGAGAAACTGGGCAGTATCCAGAAAAAGCCCCGCCATTTTTTCTTCGCCATATGATTTCCCTTCTTAGAGGGTTTTACTGTCCTATGCATAATTTTTCCCTTTGGTTATTCAGCCAGGTAAATATTGACCTTCTGCATAATGGCGTCTGCGGCTTCTTCCGGGGCAGCTTCCCCTTTCAATACCTTCGTCCCCTGCTCAATGACTGCATCCTTGATGACGTCATCTAAAAGTGCTGGGACTGTCAGGGATTCTGCCATAGCCGTCATCTTTTCAATTTCCTCTTTTGGCGTAGGCTCCATTTTATAGGAAAGCCGTTCATCTGCGTTAGCCCCGGCGCTGCCGCCTGAAACCCAATTATCCTTCCCTTCATACTCATGCCCGTCAATCACGCTTAAAAAGGAATCCCGTTCCACTGGGAGCCCGCCAAACTGGGCTGCCTTCTGGGCTTCCGGGGACAGCAGGTATTTCACAAATTCTTCTGCTGTTTCCGGCTGGGCTGCCTTGCTGCTGATGCCAAGCACCATGGATGGCACGAACACATTGCCCGCCTGCCCCGGCATCAGGCCATAATCCCCTTGCTCCAGTTTTTCATTGACTGCGCTTAGCTGTCCATAATCTATCCGGCCGCTCAGCCCTACATTTACCCGGTATCTTCCAAATGCCAAGTCAAAATCCCCCCAGCTAAGGGATAACTCCTGAAACTGTGTAAAAGCGCCGCCTCCGTCTGAAATCCCATACGTTGTGCTGCTCTCCTCCTGGAGCCTGTCATATTCCCCATAAGCATTTTTCAGCTTTGTCAGCCAGTCCGTAATTTTCCCTGCATCCAGCGTCCCGTCTTCCTTTTGCCATGCCGCACCGCAGCTATACCAGAATTTTTCCACCGTTGCTTCCGGGATCATGCCGGAAAGCACCCCCTGCTTGCTTGTAAATGTGTCAAAATCTTCCCCCGGCGTATAATTTGCGCTGCTGCCCTGGGCCATTGGGATCAGGAACCTTGCAGGCACTGCGTATGCCTGCCCGCCATCCCCCTGGTAGGCTTTGATAATATTTTCAAAATATTTTCCTTCCCCGTCTGCCAGCACCGCGGAAATATCTTTCAAAATCCCTTTTTCCATATAATTCTGTATGGGCATCCCGTCCAAAACCAGCAAATCCGGCCCTTTCCCTGCCATAATTTCCGTAGTCAGGGTTTTTAACGCGTCTGAAACCGTCATGCCGTTATCCTCCGACATTGCCGCCTGGTAATTGACATAAATATCGGTATGGTCTTTCTGGAAATTGCTGATGGCCTGGCGCAGTTCCCGGTTGTTATACAGGGAATATACTTTCAGTTCCTTATCCGGCTTGGCCGGGGTGTCTGCCGACCAGGTGTATTTCAGCAGGGAAACCCCTCCTGCCGCTTCTGCATTTTCGTCATTTGCCGCCACCAGCAGGTTCTGCTCATCCAGCATTGCCAGCGCGATTGGGTAAAATGCCGGCGCCCCCAGGGAATTCATGCTCCCGTCAATTAGCTGCTCCATCACGCTGCCGCCAAATTTATAATGGAACAGGCCCTTCCCCGTCAAATAATAAATGCTCTCCCCATCATCCGTGGAATCTACTGCATTGAAAAACCCGCTGTCTGCCACGCTGCCCTGCAATGCTTCCTCCGTGGGCATCTGCTCCCCAGTTTCCGTGTCATACACAAGGGCTTCTGTAGACGTCGCCACAACCATCTTTTTCCCTGCCGTATAAAATTGGCACGCTTCCTGGGTGGCGCCAAACTCATACGTCCGCTTCGTGCTGCCATCCTCTGTGCTTATCTGGAACACCTTATCTGTCATATCCACTACCAGAATCTGGTCGTTCCCTAAAAACATAATGTCTGTCACCAGGTTACTGATGCTTGATATGCTGCCGTCACCTTCGGCGCCATCCCCGGAGTCCTCTGAGGTATTTACAGGCTGTGACGATGACGTAATGTTTTTCCCTTCTGCTGCCGGAAGTTCAAATGGGACTTCTGCCAGGCTCCCGTTCTGGTCCAGCAAGTACAGCACGCACCGGACGCCCCCATCCGCAACCTTGTTGTAGAGCCATACGGACTGCCCATTGGGAGAAAGGGCTGCGCCATCCACATACCCATTCTCTCCGTCCTCCAGTTCTGCCGGGATATCAAATGCTTTCTCCCAGTTTACCCCGGAATCCTTGGAATCCCAGACCGTTTTGGATCCGTCGTCCCCATTGTTCCCAATCACCCTTATAGTCCCGTCCTCCAATTTCCTCATGTCAAAAATATCGCTGAACACAATGGGGAGCTTCACGTCATCTTCCAAAAAACGCCCCATGGCCTGTTCCCCGCCTTCCCCCTCTGTGCTGTTCCCATTTCCCTGGGGGCTGGCGCCGGGTTCTACATTTTCCTTCCCGCTGCACCCTGCAAGGCTTCCCAAAAGCAATACAGCCGATAACAGGATTCCTGCGGTACGTTTTAACTTTCCATACTTCATGATTTTACCTCCTTGCTGAATTCATGCGCAGACTGCAAAGCACATCCTGCAAAAATAATAGTTCAGAAATATCTTAACAAGAGAATATCACAGGAAACTCTAATCTTTCTCTAAACCTGGCAGAAATTTTTAGAGATTATTTAGAGATAGCCATGGTATAATATCTAATGATATTATACCGCCCGAAGCGAAGCGGAGTGGCATAGACAGCCATAGTCCATCACGAAGTGATTATGGTATAATAGCGATAGCTATGATACCGCCCGGAGCGA
>KE159636.1:187061-369985 GCA_000403315.2 Lachnospiraceae bacterium A2 | reverse complement strand
GCGGAGTGGCATGGACAGCCATAGTTCATCACGAAGTGATTATGGTATAATAGATAAGGGCAGTACCAAAGGTGCTTTTGGCGCCCGAACCAAATCTGAAAAGAAAGGCAGGAGGTCCCCATGCGAATCCTTATTATAGAAGATGACAAATCCCTTGCAGAAACCCTCCGGTTCCAACTGGAGCACAACCAATTTGAAACAGACGTATGCCACGACGGGGAGGAAGGCCTTCATTTTATTGAGCAGCAGTCCCATGATTTGATTTTACTGGACCGTATGCTCCCGGTACTGGACGGGATTTCCGTGCTGAAGATTGCCCGGGAAAGAAATATCTCCACCCCCATTATTTTTGTTACCGCACTGGGAGCGTTAAATGACAAGGTTACGGGGCTGGACTGCGGGGCAGACGATTATCTGGTGAAACCCTTTGATTTCGAAGAACTTCTTGCCAGAATACGGTGTATTTTAAGGCGCCCACCGAAATGGGAAGGGAACAGGCCTCTGGAATTAGGCGACATTTCCTATGATACTGGCCAAAAGAAACTCTACTGCAAAGATAATTCCTGTTCCCTCTCTGCCCGGGAAGGGGATTTACTGGAATTTTTCCTGCGTAACCCTGCCCAGACCATCCCCCGGGCTTCCCTGCTGGCGAAGGTCTGGGGGCCTGACGCCGATGTGGAGGACGGGAACTTGGACAACTATATTTACTTCCTGCGCCGAAGGCTCAAAAGCGTAGAAAGCACCCTGCAGTTAAAAACCATCCGCGGCATAGGCTACCAATTGGAACCGCCAAACCTATGTTAATTGTTTCCCTACATAGAATTAGGGTGCCAAAAGGGTGCGCTAATCCTACATAGGCAATCCAACCCCAAGGAGGTTCCCAAAATGTTCCAAAAGCTCCACATCCAGCTTACGCTTTTCTGCACGTTTATCTGCAGCATAATTTTAGCTTTTATGTCCTTTATCTGCCTTTCTGTTTCAGAAACGGAATTAAAGGAACGGAATTTTGCAGAATTCCAAATCAACATTAACATGCTGGTAAACCATTTGGAAAACCAGAACATCATTTCCCACAACTGGCTGTCACAATTCTGCGCAGACACCCAATTTGAGGTGGATATCCGGGACAACGGCACCCATTTGGTGTTCGACACCTTAATCCCTTTTACACTGGAAGAAAATGATTTTGCGCTGGTGCGCCAGAAGGCCAAAGAAACGTATGGGCTCCTGGAAGAAGCCATCTCGGCAGACTCCATCCTGTCTTCCCACGAAGAATTTCAGCTTTTTGTAGGCGGAACCCCTTATTATGGGGCGATGGCGCTGATTCCCAAAAACGGCGGCGCGCTGAATATTGCCGTCCTCTCCCCCCTGTCAGCCCTGAAGGAAACCATCCGGTTCCAGCGGACCCTGTTTGTCTGGGCAGATATTGGCGGGCTGCTTCTCCTTGGGATCTTTTTCTGGTTCTTCACCTGGCGGATGATACAGCCCTTGGCAAAAAACCGGCAGAAACAGGCAGAATTTATTGCATCTGCTTCCCATGAGCTGCGCTCGCCCTTAACTGTCATGCTTTCCAGCCTGTCCGCCATGAAGCAGGCTTCCCCAGAGGAACAGGAGCATTTTTCCAAAAACATAGAAATAGAAGGGAAACGCATGGGACGGCTCATTGAAGATATGCTGGCCCTTTCCAGCGCGGACAGTTCCCATTTTTCCATCCACAAAAACCCCGTGGAGCTGGATACCCTGCTGCTGTCCGCCTATGAAAAATTCGAGCCCCTTGCCCGGAAAAAATCTATTTCCATCAGCATTTCCCTGCCGGATAAAATAATCCCTCCCTGCCCCTGCGACAAGGAACGGATCGAGCAGGTATTTTCCATCCTTCTGGACAATGCCATCAGCTATACCCCGCCGGAAGGCAGAATTTCCCTTTCCATGGAAGCTTCCATGGAACGGCTGTCCTTCCGTGTTTCCGACAACGGCGCGGGCATCCCTGACGCAGAAAAAAAGGCGGTCTTTGGGCGGTTCTACCGCTGCGACAAATCCCATAAGGATAAGTCCCATTTTGGGCTGGGGCTTTGCATTGCGCAGGAAATCATCCATATGCATAAGGGGAAACTGTGGATTGAGGATACACCGGGAGGCGGGGCCACTTTCGTGGTGGTGCTGAACCTGTAACCGTATTGGCAATTTCCAAACACGCCCTGGGCAAAAGGGCATAAATTCAGGCACTGCAACGAATGTTTCCAACCTTCGTTGCAGTGCCCTTTTTCTGTTTGTAAGCCTGCCTGCCAACTGCCAACCGCAGTTTCAGGCCCGTTCCAGAAGCTCCATCATTTCCTCTTTTGTCAGCTTCACCCCTTCGAGCCCTCCTGTCCCCAGCAGCTGCTCTGCCAATTCACTTTTTTTCTCCTGTAATCTCAGGATTTTTTCTTCAATGGTATTTTTGGCAATCAGCTTGTACACTGTCACAGGGTTTTTCTGCCCAATCCGGTGGGCGCGGTCCGTAGCCTGGTTCTGCACGGCCACGTTCCACCATGGGTCGTAATGGATGACAATATCTGCGGCTGTCAGGTTCAGCCCCGTGCCCCCTGCTTTCAGGGATATGCAAAATACTGGGGCTTCCCCCCGCTGGAAGGCTTCCACCAGTTCCATGCGCCGCTCTTTCCCGGTTGCCCCAGTTAAGGACAGGAAAGGGATGTTTTCTTTCTGCATCGCCTTCTGCAGCATGGAAAGCATGGTGGTAAATTGGGAAAATAACAGGACCCTGTGCCCGCCGTCCAGCGCATGTTTTATCAGATCTATGCACATCAGCAATTTTGCCGACTCTCCCTGATAATTCCGGTACACCAGCAGTGGGTCGCAGCAAAGCTGGCGCAGCCTTGTAAGCTCTGCCAGTACCTGTATTTTCTTAGCAGCAAATTCTTCTTCCGACTGCCCATCCAGCATCAGTTTCATACGCTGTACATGGGCGTTGTAAAGCTTCTCCTGCTCCCCTTCCAGCTTCGTAAATACTGCCTCCTCCATTTTGGCAGGCAAGTCCTTCTGCACATCTTTTTTCAGGCGGCGGAGCACAAAGGGACGGATCATGTTCCGTAGGTGCCCTGCGGCTCCTTCCTCCTGCCCGATTACCACGGGAATTTCTATTTCTTCCCGGAACCGGCTGTAGGTGTACAAAAATCCCGGCATCAGGTAATCAAAAATGCTCCACAGCTCGCTGAGCCTGTTTTCAATGGGCGTCCCCGTCAGGGCTATTCTAAACCCTGCACGGATGTTCTTAACCGTCCTTGCCGCCCTTGTATTGTGGTTTTTGATATACTGTGCCTCGTCAATAATTTCATGGCAGAACGTGTATCCCCCATAAAAGTCCTCGTCCCTGCGCAGCAAATCATATGAGGTGATAAGGATATCCATCCTTCCTGCCAAATCTATGGTTTCCTTCCGTTCCGGGGCTGTGCCCGCTACTGTCACTGGGCGCAGGCTTGGCGCAAACCGTTCAATTTCATTCTTCCAGTTGTACACCAGCGACGCAGGGCAGACAATTAATGCAAATTTTTCCTGCAAGCCAGCCCGTTCCTTTTGGGCTTCTTCCGCCTGCCCTGCAGCATCCCCATGCCTTTGTCCTGCGCCCTGCATCCTTTCCTGCTCCGACAGCAGGAAGGCTATGACCTGCAGGGTTTTCCCAAGCCCCATGTCGTCTGCCAGGATTCCGCCGAACCCATTGGCATGTAAGGTTTTCAGCCATAAAAATCCCTGTTTCTGGTATTCACGCAGTACCTTTCCCAAGGACTTTGGCACTTCAAAATCATTGTCCTCCGCCGTCTTCATGTTCCGTACCAGCGCCTTGAACCCTCTGTCCTTTGCTGCATGAAAATGGTTTTGGTCTTTCAGTTCCCCGTCCAGGTACAGCGCCCGGTACTTAGGGAGTAAAATGCTGCCCTGCCCCCACTGGCTGGCAGGGATGGAAACGCCTTCCTGAATCCTTGAGAGGACAGCCAGCCCATCTTCCTCCATGCTTAGGAAGTCCCCGCTTTTCAGCCGGTAGAACTTCCGGTTCCGCTGGTAGGAAGAAAGGACTTCTATCAGCTCCGGCAAAGGCATTTCCTCGCTTTCCAGCGTCAGCTCCAGCAGGTCCCCTTTTAAGGATACCCCAACGGAAACCGCCGGGGAAGGGGTTACCTGAATGGATTTCAGCGCATCGCTGACAAAAACACTCCCGAGCCTTGCAAGCTCCTCCATTCCTTCTGTCAGCAATGCGTACAGCTTGCCGTCGTCACCGGCAATTACCATCTGCTTTTTCTGGAAATCCATGTTCTGGAACCAAACGCGTACTTTTTCCCGCTGCTTTAATTCTGCCAGCTCGTCCCTGTTCTCTATCATGCGGGGCTTATCGAAAATATTGTATTTCTGTTCCTCATACCGGACAAACATTTCACAGGTAACGGCCTGCCTGTCCGGGGCATCCAGATAAATTTCATACTCTGGCTCTGGCGGCAGGTATTCTTTTTCCAAAAACCCATGCCGCCGTATCTGGTAATGCCGTTCCAGCACTGGTAAAAGTTCCCGGCAGAAGGCGGGCAGCTCCCCTTTGGAAACAAAACATTCCCCGTACCTGTAACTGTTCATATATTCCCAAAAGGGGCGGATTTCCCGTACCTGTTCCATGGGCATCCGGTAAATGGCACCATCTTTCCACAGATAGCCATACCGGTTCCCAAAGGTATAAAACAGCCCTTCCGGCTCTAACGCCGCCCCATCCTCCTGCCCTACGATGGACAGGAGCGGGCGGTAGCAGCTATCCGAAAGGCGCCACGGCTGGCTGGGGTTGTAATTTATCTCCACCTGAAATTCCTCTGTCCCCACCGCCCGGAAAAATTCGTCCATGTTCCCGCTGTGGATGTGGACATACCGGCTCCCGTCCTTGGCGGCATAATTCAAGCCTTGCCTGCCGTGCTTCTGGTTTTCCGCCTCCATTACCAAAAATTCTGCCAGCGCCCGGCCCCTTGGCGTAAATGCTTCCGGAATATGGTAAAACTCCAGCTCCTTTCCGTAGGAAACTAAGTTCCCATGCCCCATGGCATATGCAAAGGCCATAATATTTTTCAGCACGTATTTCCTCCTGCCCCCGATTTTAAATTCCACATGGAGCTGGCTGTAGCTGACGGAAAGCTGGGGCACTAAATCTACTGTCCCATTTAAATCCGTCTGGCGGTACGCCATATGTTCCCTCTCTTTGTACTGCTGTATCAGCCGGGACAGCCCCGCGCTGCTGCTGCGGCCCGGCACGATGCCCCTGCTGGCAGAAGACCCGGTGGACAGAACCTTCCCATTTTTCTTCCGTACGCTTATTTCTGGTTTCTTCCCATCCATAACCTATCTCCCGCTAAAGGATTTTTCCTTACCAGCCAAAGAACAAGGCACATCTGGCGTCTTTTGGCTTAAACGACTTCTTTTTTCCGTATAAAGAACGGCTTCGTGTCTGCGCCCTTAATCTCTTTGCCTTCGGAAATTTTCACTTTCTTATCCGTGATGATATATTCCGCATTGACGCCTGCTTCAATGACGGTATCCTGCATCAGGATGGCATTTTTCACCTTCGCGCCCTTGCCTACCTTCACGCCACGGAACAGGATGCAGTTCTCAATTTCACCTTCTACCACGCAGCCGTCAGCTACCATTACATTCCTGGCAGATGAGCCATTGATATAACGGGTCGGGTTGTCGTCACGGATTTTGGTGTAAATAGAATTCTTGCCAAAGAGCTGTTCCAGGTTTTTATCCTCAAGGAGCTTCATGCTCTCGTCAAAGTAGCCTTTCAGGCTGCCAATCCTTGCGGCATATTCGGTATACTCATAAGCGTTTACTTTCAGCTCGTTTAACTGGGGCATTAAAATGTCCCGCTCCAGATACAGCCCGCCAGCCATAAACGCTTCATTTACCAGCTTCACCAGGTGCTCGCGCTCAAATACATACACATTCATGGAGAAATTCTGTACGCCCGTCTCCTGTGGGTTGATATGTATCTTATTCACCCGGTCGCCGTCCAAATCCAATGTGTAATAATTTCCCTTATTCAAATCATCCGCTGTTAAAATGCTTTCTGGAAGTTCTTCCTTTGTATAAGCGATGGTAACGTCTGCTTCACTGGCAATGTGCGCGTCCAGCAATGCCTTGAAATTAAAGTTAAATGCAATATTGGTGTCTGACATTACCACATATTTTTCTTTCTGTGATTTCAGGAATGCCAAAATACTGCCAAGCATGCCTACCCTGCCCGTATAAACCCCCATGTTTTTCTGGGCATAAGGCGGGAAAATATTCAAACCGCCATTTTTACGGGACAAATCCCATTCACGGCCGGAGCCCAAATGGTCAAGCAGGGAAAAATAATTTTCACGTACCAATACGGTAATATTGTCAATCCCACAGTTTACCATACTGGAAAGGACAAAGTCAATCATGCGGTAACGGCCTGCAAAAGGAATGGAAGCCATGAGCCGCTCGCTGGTCAGTTCAGGTACAAGTTCATCATAAGCATTGGGGAAAATAATGCCCAGTGCATTGGTGTTGCTGGAATTCATCATCGTTTATCACCATCCTTTACATTATCGTTTACCATGGCATCTGCCCCGATTACCGCATTATCGCCTACATAAACGCCAGGGCCTACCGTAGCCACGCCTGCTTCTTCTCCTTCCGGCATCTGCCCAACAACGGCATTCTGCCCGATAATTACGTTTTCTGCAATAATGCAGTGCTTTACCTTCGCCCCTGCCTTGATAATGGAATTGCCCATTACCACTGCGTCTTCTACTTCTGCCCCTTCTTCTACCTTCACGCCTGCAAACAGGATGGAGTGCTTGATGGAGCCGGAAATGTTGCAGCCGTCTGTAATCATAGAATTTTCTACGGATGCGCCTGCATTGATTTTATGCCCGGTCATACCGCTGTTCCGGCTGTAAATTTTCCATTTTTCATCGAATAAGTTAATGCCGCTGTTTTCCGGGTCAAGGACTTCCATATTTGCTTCCCAAAGGGAAGAAATGGTCCCTACATCCTTCCAGTAGCCGCTGAAGCGGTATGCATACATTTTCCGCTCGTCTTTCAAAAGGTTGGGGATGATGTTGTTGCCGAAATCATTTTCAGATTCTGGGTCTGCTTCATCCTCCTCAAGATATTTTTTCAGGATGTCCCAATTAAAAATATAAATACCCATGGATGCCAAATTAGATTTGGGCTCCTTGGGCTTCTCCTGGAATTCTGTAATCCTGTCATTTTCATCCGCAACCATAAGGCCAAACCTGGATGCTTCTTCCCATGGCACTTCCATAACCGCTACTGAGAACTCTGCGCCTTTCTCTTTGTGGAACCGGAGAAAATCGCTGTAATCCTGCTTGCAGATCTGGTCGCCGGATAGGATAATAACATATTCCGGGTCATACCGGGAAATAAATGAAAGGTTCTGGTAAATAGCATTTGCCGTGCCCTTGTACCAGTCAGATCCGGAAGCCTGCTGATAAGGAGGGAGCACATGCACCCCGCCATACAGGCGGTCTAAGTCCCAGGGCTGCCCATTTCCAATATACTCATTCAGAACCAGTGGCTGGTACTGTGTTAAAATACCTACCGTATCAATTCCAGAGTTTACGCAGTTTGACAGCGGGAAGTCAATTATACGGTATTTCCCGCCGAAGGGGACTGCCGGTTTTGCCAGCTTCTGGGTCAGCGCATAAAGGCGGGACCCCTGTCCACCGGCAAGAAGCATAGCTATCATTTCTTTACCCATTTTCTCTCTCCTTTGCTTTAGATAATTAATTTTTGGAACCAGGCATCCTAAAATGCACAATTCCAATTGTTATGATTAGGGTGCCAAAAGGGTGCGACGCACCCGCTCTATACCATATATTGATGTGCAAATTGATTTGCAATAGCAATATATGGTATGAGCGTAGCACCAAAGGTGCTTTTGACACCCTAATCATTGTTATTATTGTACAGGATTATGTCTTTTTTGTAAACAAATTATTGCAATTTTACCATTAAAAATATTACCGCTTCTGCCATGTTTTTGTCTATCATGGATGATTTTTGCGCCCGACTTGCAAAAAAATGAAAAAAATTGCTGTTTTTTGGAGGATCTTCCAATTCCCTTTATTATTTTCTCCATTTTTGCTGCAAATACCCCCTTTTTTTGTATATAATAATGGTGATATTATGATTAGGGTGCCAAAAGGGTGCGGCGCACCCGCTCTATACCATATATTGATGTGCAAATTGATTTGCAATAGCAATATATGGTATGAGCGTAGCACCAAAGGTGCTTTTGGCACCCTAATCATATTATGAGAAAGGGGACAACGATACAATGCCCGGATTTACGACCCATTACTTATTTGGACAAAACACTTACCAAAAGCTTAGACATCTCCCTTTAAAAAAGGCCATACGCACCCACCGCGCTGCCTACAGCCTTGGCCTGCAGGGCCCCGACTTGTTTTTCTATTTCCTGCCCTCCTATGCCGTCCACAAAAATAACATTGGCTCCGTAGCCCATACAGAAAAAACAAATTTATTCCTCCGCCACCTCCTAGGAAGCAGGGATCTGTTCCCTAAGCAGCGGGAGCAAAAGATTGCAGAAGCCTATATTGCAGGATTCCTTGGGCATTACACCCTAGATACCCGCTGCCACCCTTATGTCTATTGGAAAACGGAATTCACAGGGAAAAACAGCGGGTACCACGGAAGGCATATAGAATTTGAAGCAGATATCGACAAGGAACTGCTTAGGCTCTGCCGGGGCCTTGCGCCATCGGCTTTTTGCCAAGGTTCCACCATCCGCCTGACCCGCCTGCAAATGCGCACCGTCACCAAAATCCTCCATTATGCATACCGCAGGACTTACCCAGAGCTTGGAATCCTGCCCATTACCATTTGGGCATCCATCCGCTCCTTCCAGCTTGGGGCAAAGTTCCAAAACGACCCTTCCGGGAGGAAAAAATCCATCATTGGCGCATTGGAAAAGCTTGCCTTTGGGCATCCCCTGTTTTCCGCGCTGATTCCAAGCGATAACTGCACTGTCCACGATGATCCGTTGAACCTGCTCCATGGAGAGTGGAAAAACCCTTGGGATACCAGCTTAGTTTCCCATTGTTCCTTCCTGGAGCTGGCAGAGGGGGCGCAGGAGGAATATCTGGGAACCCTTGTGGAACTGGATGGGCTGTTCGCTGTGGGAACAGGCAGAGAAATTGGGGAAATCAGAAGAAATAAGAGATGTTTTCCTGCGGAAAACCCTTGTATCAGGGATCCCCAATATAGGGAACGCATGGAAACGCTGCTGGCGCGCCTTGGAAACCTCTCATACCATAGCGGGCTGGATGCTGGGATTCCCAGTTAATCGAAAACTTAAGGGCAATAGCCTAATCAGACTATTGCCCCAAAACATAACATTCTGCAACCATTAACAAAATACAACCATATCTAATACTGCATAACCATATTGTAATCCTATCTATCAATATATAGTATACCCATTTTTACAAAAAAGTCAACTAATATTTAATTTTGAGTTTCCCCATTTTGCAATTCATAGAGCCAAAAGGTTTCCGTCACAAAGTGATGGAAACCTTTTGGCTCTATAGTATCGGCTATTATAAAAAATGGGGAAACTCAAAATATTTAAGGCTGAAGCCAATAACTATCTGGACGAGCAATTAACCTTGCATTATTATACGCCATCTCTGTTGTAAGGCATGTATGTCCGTAATAAACCGTTTCATCATCACTTAAAGACAATACTAAAGCTAAATCTGGTTTATCTGGATTGGTTAAATACAATGGGGCTAAAAGTTGAATTTTACCATTATATAATTGCGGAACAACCGTTTTATAATTGGCCTCTATACGTTTTTTAACAGACCCTATCGCCCCTTCAATTAAATTCTGGCAAAACTCTCTGCCATTAGCACGCAATTGTTCTGGTATTCTCAAGAAATTTTCTTCTTCATACAAAATATGATCCCATTGTGGAATAATATCTAACTTAATATCATATATTAGCGCACTAGGATTAGCAAAATAGCTTGCTCTTTGCAAATCTGATACCACTGAGGTAGGAATATCTGTAAATTTTATCGTATAACTATTGTAAAAAGCAGTAAATCTCCACTCCTGAAATCCTTCTATTGGATTTTTAATACAATAGAAATAGATTGGTTGCCATGTTTTATCATATAATCCTGTATTAAAGCAACCTACCTTGTCATCCATATAAATATATTTTTGCTTATCACTATCAGGTGCTCCTTCTCGTTCCTTCCACAGTTTTTCAAAAGTAAAAGACAAATAATTTTTCAATATTCCAAAATCATTCTTCCCTGCATAACTCCACTTTTCAGGTGGCAAATCATTAGTTGCTAACATCTGTAGCCTATTGGTGAAAAATTCATAGTTACCCAAAAAGCTCCAATCCTTTAGACGCATATAGTTCTCCCATTCAGTTTAATATTGGCATTATTTATAGCTACTACTTTGGAAATTTTTCCATTCTCTGTTCAGCTTGTACAATATAATATTCTTCCAAAATTATCTTCATCCTCTTATTTTCCAGCCCCAAAAAATTCCTGAATCTGCCCTAAAATAGTATCCATCAGCCGGATCCGGGCTTCTACGCTTGCCCAGGCAATATGGGGCGTAACCAAAAGCTTGTCGCTGTCTTTGATTTCTTTCAGGGGGTTGTCCGCGCCCATAGGCTCCTCGCAGAGCACATCCAGCGCAGCCCCGCGGATTTCCCCTGTACGCAGGGCATCAGCCAAATCCTGTTCGCAAACAATAGGGCCGCGCCCAAGGTTTAGGAAAATCGCTGATTTCTTCATTTTCCCAAATGCTTTTTTATCCATCAATCCCTCTGTTTCCGGCGTCAGCGGGGCATGGACGGAAACAATGTCAGATTTTTCCAACAGTTCCTCAAATCCTACCCGCTCATACCCGGGCTGGTTATTTTTCCCTGTAGTGGAGTAGTAAATCACATGGCAGCCGAACATTTTTGCAGTTTCCGCTACACGCCTTCCGATAGCGCCCATGCCGATAATCCCCCAGGTTTTCCCGTCAATTTCTGAAAATTTCCGGTCAAAATGAGTAAACATGCGGTCTGCCACATATTTTTCTGATTTCACATATTCATCGTAATAAGACAGGTGCTCCACAAGGTAAAACAGCATGGCAAATGTATGCTGCAGCACAGATTCTGTGGAATACCCCGCCACATTCCGCCATGCAATGCCGCGTTTGTCCAGATATTCCTTATCCAGGTTATTTGTCCCGGTGGCTGTGACACAAACCAGTTTCAGCTTCTCGGCGCTGCCTATGCTTTCCTCATTAATTGGGACTTTGTTTAAAATAACCACGTCTGCATCCTTTACGCGTTCCCTTGCCTCCTGCGGTGTAGAATAGTCGTATTTTACCACCTCCCCCAAGGCTTCATAGCCGGATAAATCAATGTCGTCCCCAATGGTTTTTGCATCTAAAAATACTAGTTTCATGTGGTTTCCTCCTTTTATATTAATATTTTCCCCTTTTTGCTGCTTCACATAGGCGCCCTTTTTTCATTGATAAACATCCCATGGAACCGCCCAACCCCAAACCGCTTGGAAAACATCTCGCACTTGCATAAGAACAGGTAATAAATATTCCGCCCGCATCCATATAAGGATTCAAAATTCCCCTGCCCTTTGGCAAGAATTATGTCCGCCCTATCCAGCGCATGTTTCCCTTCCTCCGTTAATTTGTGGTAAATAACGCCCTGGATGGGGCTGTTGTTGGTAAGGACTGGAACCTCCTCCATAACCCCCACCAGCCTGGCGTCCTCCACGGTGGCGTCATTGATTGCTTCCTCACCGCGGACCATGGCGGTAATATGCAGCTTGGGATACCGCTTTTTCAATTCCTGGATTACGATTTTATCAAGGACAATTTCCCCGCAGTTATCCATTATGTACAGTAATTGGGATGCCCTGGAAAGCTCCTGGCACAACTGGCGGTACTCTGCTTCGTCCAACTGGTCTTTTTCATTGTGGAACAACCCCATAAATTCTTCCTTTGTTACATGCTCCACTGCTGAAAAATCAATATAATTCCCAATTCTGGCAAACCGGATGGCTTCTTTGAGCGTATCGCTGCTTTTCCTGATTTCCTGCACCAATTCTGGTTCCATCCCAAGCAGCAGCTGGTTAAATTCCTGCTTCATTTTGGAAATGGATTCATTTTTGCCATAATACCTTTCCCGGATTTCCGTCATAAGGGCGCTCATCCAAGGGGCGTTATGCTCCGGCCTGCTGCTGCCCAGCAATGCCATAACCTCCCGCATGAAAGCTGATTTTTTCTCCTCATCCTCAAACTGTTCTATCAGGCGTTCCTGCTGGTTCACAAGGCAGCACATGCATTTTGAAAATAGCAGCATGGTGGGTTCCTCCTTTGTGTGGTGTTTTTCCTTTTCATTCTATTATACCTTAAAAATATGAAGTACGCAATTGTCCGGCCTGCTGAATTGGTTACTGTACTGACTTAAATCGTGGCAACGAATTTTTTTTGTGCAAGATGCCTATGCTGCCTAGAGCGTGTTTGAAAATTGTAGGAATGAATTTTCAAACACGCTCTAAGGCTACAAGACCTTTTGGCTCTATCATACCAGCTATTATAAAAAATGGGGAAACCCAAAAAGTCAAATACCCTGCAGCAAGCTACGGGGCATGACCTGGCTTGTACTTTCCGCCCCTAAGGGGCGGGGTATTTGCCCCTCGCGGCATTCGCCAAATATCCGCGCGAGCGCGGCTGCTTGGCTCATTGCTCGCGGGAATAAATTTCCCGCCATACATATAAACTTCGGATCCTGCATGGTACAGCCATCCGCCGCCCGATCCCCCAGTGGCTGAGCCTGCATACGTGGTTTTTATAAAATTCCGGAAATAGGCTCCATCATCCAGCGTAACGGTTCCGCCCAACACGTTTATTATGGAATAAGGGGATTCTGCAGACACCCCTTCCATGGTAATGCTTTTCACCGTCAAATGGGCATTTGATCCTACCATAATTTTTGCATTCCTGCTTCCCCGCAGAACCTTTCCTCCTCCATGGATAAAAACCTTCCCATGGATTTCCAATTCCCCCTTTACCTCTAAGGTAACTCCCGGCTCCACAATCAGTTCCCCATTTTCCAGTACCCGGCTTTCTCCCCAAACAGTATCTTCGCTGACAATTATGCACATAGGCGCAGGGGGAATGGCAGCGGTTCCCTGCAAAACCTCTGGCAAAAACCCCAGCATTCCAAACAATGACGTGCACCCCTGTTTCCCTCCCGCTATGCCAAGCTGCCCGCAGCCTGCCATTTGCGTTAACGTTCCTGCAGCCATTTGCCCTCCCTGCCCCATTGCCCCCAATTGCCCGCAGCCTGCCATTTGTGCCAACAGACCTGCCGCTAAAAATATCCACGCCGTTCCTGCAAAACACCATTTCCCATGCCTGTCTTTAATCCCATGCCCCCTGTTAATTCCCACCTTTCCCGGCTGCATAAGTTTCTTCCTTTGATTCTATTACTTTGGCAGTGAAATGTCGATATCCCCTGCCTTTTAATTTCCCCATTTTGCAATTCATGGCATAAAAAGGTTTCCATCACAAAGTGGCGGAAATATATACTGCAAATAAAATTTACTTCCGTTATCCCCATCCCTGTGCTACAATGGATGGCAGAAAACTTGGATTAATTACAGAAAGGAATCGCTTATGTGGATTGCAGACAATTGGAAAGAATATGAAGTGATAGACTGTTCGGATGGGGAAAAGCTGGAACGCTGGGGCAGCTACCTCCTCGTGCGGCCTGACCCGCAAGTCATCTGGGACACCCCCAAAAAACACAAAGGCTGGGAAAACAGGAACGCCCATTACCACCGCAGCAAAAAGGGCGGCGGCGAATGGGAATTTTTCGATTTGCCAGAACAATGGGATTTGCATTACGGCTCCCTTACCTTCCACTTAAAGCCCTTTCGCTTCAAGCATACTGGCCTGTTCCCGGAGCAGGCGGTAAATTGGGAGTGGTTTGGAAAGAAAATCAGGCAGGCGGGGCGTCCCATTAAAGTCCTGAACCTCTTTGCCTACACAGGGGGCGCATCCTTAGCCGCAGCCGCAGCCGGGGCATCCGTGACCCATGTGGACGCTTCCAAAGGTATGGTAACCTGGGCAAAAGAAAATGCCGTTGCCTCCGGCCTTTCAAGCGCGCCTATCCGCTGGATTGTGGACGACTGCGTGAAATTCACGGAACGGGAAATCCGCCGCGGCAACCGTTACGATGCTATCATCATGGACCCGCCTTCTTATGGAAGGGGGCCAAAAGGGGAAATCTGGAAAATAGAGGACAATATCTACCCCCTTATAAATCTGTGTGCGAACCTGCTTTCCAGCACCCCCCTGTTTTTCTTGATAAATTCCTATACAACCGGGCTCCAGCCTGCCGTGCTTTCCTATATGCTTGGGACGGCGCTCCAAAACTTCGGCGGGACTGTGGATGCCCAGGAAATCGGCCTTCCCGTTTTCTCCAATGGGCTGGTGCTGCCCTGCGGGGCAAGCGGGCGTTGGGAGCAGTAAAGGAACACCCTCCCAAGGATCATTTTGTAACGTAACAAAGAGATTGCGCTCTAGAGCGTGTTTGAAAATTCATTCCTACAATTTTCAGACACGCTTTAGCCCATGCCGTACTTTTTCTTTATTTCCGCGAGCAATGAGCCAAGCAGCCACGCTTGCGCGGATATTTGGCGAATGCCGCGAAGGTAAGTGCCCTGCGGGTGCAAATACCCCGCCCCTTGGGGCGGAAAGAACAAGCCAGGTCATGCCCCGTAGCTTGCTGCGGGGTATTTGACTAATTGGATGGGTACTTGCAATATGCTTCCGCAGCCTTCACCGTATTGGCCAGGAAACGGATGGTTTCTGCCGGGTATTTCCCAACGGCTGTTTCCCCGGTTACCATCACGCTGGCAGCCCCTTCCGATACTGCCCGGAAAATATCCGACACCTCCGCCCGGGTTGGGAATGGGTGTTCTTCCATAGAAGCAAGTATCTGCGTCACTACCAGAAACGGCTTTCCTGCCAAACGGCACGCCCTTGCGATTTCCGCCTGCACCACAGGAAGCTCCCACAAAGGCATACTGTTGCCCAAGTCACCTCTGGCAATCACTATCTGGTCTGCAAAGGGCAGCAGTTCTTCCAAATGGGATGCCCCTTCCATATTTTCTATTTTTGCAAATACCTCCAGTTCCCCTGCGCCGGCTTCCTGCAGTTCCCGCCTTAACTCCTTCAAATCTTCTGCGCTTCGCACAAACGGCAGCATAACCCCAGTAACGCCATGGGAACGGGCGCAACGGATATTTTCCCTGTCGCTGTCAGTCAGGACGGGAAGCTTCAGCTTCACTCCAGGCAGCGCAATGCTTTTCCTGGGCTTAAGCGTCCCTCCCCGGAGCACCCTGCACCATACGCTTTTTCCTGGCATGCCTGCCTTTCCCGCCCCTACTGCCTTAAGGAGCAGTTTCCCATCATCCAGCAGCACTTCCTGCCCTTCTTTTAATGCCAAAAGGACAGCTTCCGGCAGCGGGACTTCCGCTATTTTTTCGTCCCCTGAATCTCCATGGGCTGATTCGGGGGAAAGGGCTGCTGCTAAATCCCCTCCCCCTGCAGCCCCACGGGTGGGTTCCAGTTGGGGGATAGGGGCTGCACCGCCGTTTTTCCCATCCCCTACAAAAACTGCCATTTGCCCTTCCACCAACTCCAAAGGCTGCTGAAAGCCCCCAATGCGGAGTTCCGGGCCCTGCAGGTCAATCAGGAGCTTTGCCTGCTTCCCAGCCCCTTTGGCTGCGGACTTGATCCGGTCCGTCCATTCCCTGCATTCCTCTAACCCTGTGTGGGACAGGTTCAGGCGGATGCCTGTCATTCCCAGGCAGAATAAATCCGTAAGGATTTCTTCCCTGGCACAGGCCGGGCCAATTGTTCCGTAAATCTCTGTTTTTCCCATATCAGCATATTCCCTTTCTACTCCGTTGCCCCCACATCTTCCTTATCCTGTTCTGCTTCTGGGTCCACATAAGAAAATGCATTGGAAATCTTGGCATTTTCTGCAGTCAGCTCCACCGGCTCACGGTAAAAGGCAATGACTGGGGTGCCTACCTTCACCCGCTCATAGAGGATTGTGGCAATTTCCAACGGAGCGTTAATGCAGCCATGGGAACCGCTGCTCTTATAAATATCGCCGCCAAACCTGCCGTTCCGCCACGACGCATCATGGATTCCCACATTATAGGCAAAGGGCATAAAATAAGTAACGTCTGATTCGTAATCTTCCCCCTTTAATACAGCTGGGCTTTCCTTGTATACAATTTTAAATACCCCGTCCGGGGAGCCGTTGTCCCGGCTGATGTTCCCTGTTACCACATCGGTTTCCGTCACCAGGCTGCCGTTTTCATAGTACCAGAGGTGCTGTTTGGTATAATCAATTTCAATATATGTATTCCCAATGTCGTCTTTCCCTTCTGCAAAGGGGCGCTGGGAATATACTGGCTCCCGGCTGACTGGCTGGCCTGCCTCCAAATCTGCTTTTAACTGCTCTGCCTCACCGGGTTTATTGACAATCCATCCATAATCCCCTCCGCCGATTTCTACCGTGTCCCCGGATGAGGTTTTAAAAGAACGCACATCGGCATAAGTATTATAAGTGCTTGCCAGTGCCTGGACATATTTTTCGATTTCATCCTCTTTCAGGGAAACGCTGTAACCCTCCCCTAACTGGATGAAGCCGCGGATTTTTTCACTTGTCAGTTTTTCATCGTAATCCTTAATTTCATATGTAATTTCTGCATTTTCATAACTCTGGATGCGCTCCATGGCATCTGTAATTACAGGGCTCTCTTTTGTAATCTCTGGGTTAACATAATCCTCGTCTGTCAGGGACACCTCCGAATCCCCCGCTGAAACTGCCTGCTTCACTTTTGCAAGGACATTTTCAAACACCATGCGGGTGCCCGGTTCCTCCGGCTCAACGTAATATCCATCGTCCCCCAGCTTAATTTCTGCATTTTCAGGCTCTATAATGTTCCCTTCCTGAAAACAGTCCATCCCTGCAACGGCATCGGAAATCAAGGATTCCTGATAATCCATGGTAATGGGGACTTCCCCTGATTTTGGCTGGAATATGGCTGCAATCCACTGGAACGGCTTTTGCCCTTCCAGTAATTTTTCTACCGATCCGTCCGGCACATAGGCACAGTCGATATCCTGCCCATAAATATGGTGTTTTTCCCCATTCCGGTCAAAAACTGTCAGCAGGTAGTCCTCTACGCCGTCCCCGACTTTTTCCTCTGCGCTTTTTAAATCCATCCCGCCTACCTTCCAGCCGTTGATTTTGGTACGGAAAAAAAAGTGGCTGCTAAAATACAGCGCCATCCCAAAATAAACCGCCGCCAGCAGCAGGATAGCCCCTGCCGCGCTTCCTATGATAATCCTGCGTTTCCTTCTGCGTTCCCTGTCACGCATGTGCATCCCTCCTCATGGTATACAACATACACCATAAATTCTTCCAGCTTCCTTCCCTGTTGCAGCCTTGGATATACTCTTGTAGTTACCCATTCCATCTTTTCCCCAATTTTCCTCGGGTAAGAATATTCCACGGGTTCTTCCTTCTCCTGAAATGCTTCCAGCATATTTTCCATTGAAAATATTGCATAAAATTTTTCCCGGTATTCTTTCTGTACCACCTCTTCCGCCAATAACTGAATCATTTTCTCATACCTTGTAGAATTATAGTCATCCTTGAGCATCCCTGCCAGGAATTTTTCCTCCTCCGGCCCCTTCAGGATCACATACTCGTCGGCACCCCGCCTAACTAAAACAACTTTAAAATACTCTCTCCTGTTTTCTTTACTGCTATACTCCATATACTTTCCACTTTCCTTATATTTTATCGTCCACTGTACGTCCAGTCTTTCAGCTTTTATTAAAAAAATCTTAAAATTTTTTAAGATGAAGCCTCCAGGCAGGAAAAAGAACTGCGGCCCCCTGCCTTTGGGAAACCCAAGGCTTGGCCAGCCGCATCAAGAATCCAGTTCTTTCTCCACCGTTTTCCCTTCTTTTAAACTCTTTTGCACATCTATGACCCTCTGGTTTTCGGATCCCCGGAACCGCAGAGAAATATTTTTCTTCTCCTGCACAAATTCCCCGTCCACCAGCACGTCAATCAGGGAAAGCATTTCGTCCGTGGCTTCGCACCTTGCCCTCCCCCCGTCTGCCAGTTCTTTGTCAAACAGGTATCCCGTGTAGCACCAGATGGTTTTTTCCGGGTAAGTTCCCTTCACACGCCGCAGGAATGGGAGCAGTGCCCTTTGGTTCCCCGGCTCCATAGGCTCCCCGCCCAGCAGGGAAAGCCCCGCGATATGGGCAGGGGCCAGGGCTGAAAGGATCTCCTCCTCCGTTTCCTCCGTAAATTCCTTCCCATACTTAAAATCCCACGTTTCCTGGTTAAAGCAACCCTTGCAGTGGTGGGTGCAGCCGGAAACAAATAATGCTGTCCTGACGCCTTCCCCGTTGGCAATATCTGTTTTTTTTATTTCCCCATAATGCATGGCAATTTACCTCTTTTTTCCGCTATTTTCAGGCTACACAGGCATTCGCTCTTTTTTCCATTCTGCCGCTTTTTTATAAGTGCATCACCCGTTCCTGGATTTCCTGCGTCCGCCCCTGGTTCCAGAATTGTGTCCCAATGTAGCCGCAGGTCCGGCGGGCAACGTTCATCTTATCCTCGTCCCGGTTCTGGCAGTTAGGGCATTCCCACACCAGCTTGCTGTCCGCATCCGGTACAATTTTGATTTCCCCTTCGTAGCCGCAGGCCTGGCAGTAATCGCTTTTCGTATTCAGCTCCCCATACATAATATTGTCATAGATATGCTGTATTACCGTCAGCACCGCCGCCAAATTCCCCTGCATGTCGGGCACTTCCACATAGCTGACTGCACCTCCCGGGGACAGCTTCTGGAACTGTGATTCAAAGGTAAGCTTGCGGAAAGCGTCTATTTCCTCCGTCACATGGATATGATAGCTGTTGGTGATATAATTCCTGTCCGTCACCCCCGGAATTACGCCAAACCGCCGCTGCAGGCATTTTGCAAATTTATAGGTGGTAGATTCCAGCGGCGTCCCATACAGGCTGAATGCAATATCAGTTTCATCCTGCCACCGCCTGCACGCCTGGTTCATCCGCTGCATGACTTCAAGGGCAAACGGCGTTGCTTCCGGGTCCGTATGGGATTTCCCTGTCATATACTTTGTGCACTCGCAAAGGCCTGCATACCCCAACGAAATGGTGGAATACCCCCCATACAGCAGTTTGTCGATAGCCTCGCCCTTTTTCAGCCGCGCCAGCGCCCCATACTGCCACAAAATGGGGGCAACGTCAGAGGGGGTCCCTTTCAGCCGGTTATGCCGGAGCATCAGGGCTTCCCTGCACAAATCCATCCGTTCTTCCAGGATTTCCCAGAACCTGCCCATATCCCCGCCGGAAGAACATGCCGCGTCCACTAAGTTCAGCGTCACCACCCCCTGGTTAAACCTGCCGTAAAACTTGGGGTTCCCATTTTCCTCGTGGTACACAGTAAGGAAGGACCGGCAGCCCATGCAGGGATAACAGTTCCCTTCCTTGTTTTCCTTCATGACTTTTTCCGAAATATAGTCAGGCACCATCCGTTTCGCCGTGCATTTTGCCGCCAGCTTAGTAATTTCCCAATAGGGCGCGCCTTCCCGGATATTGTCTTCCTCCAGCACATAAATCAGCTTGGGGAACGCAGGGGTAATGTAAACGCCTTTTTCATTTTTCACCCCCTGCATCCGCTGGAGAAGCATTTCTTTAATCACAAGCGCAAGGTCATCCCGAAGGCGCCCTTCCTCCACTTCATCCAGGTACATGAACACTGTCACAAACGGCGCCTGCCCGTTGGTTGTCATCAGGGTAATCACCTGGTACTGTATCATCTGGACGCCCCGGCGGATTTCCTCTTTTACCCGCAGCTCCGCCACTTCATTGATTTTATCCTGTTCCAGCGCAATGCCTGCCGATTGGAACTCCCGCCGCACGATTTTCCGCAGTTTCTGGCGGCTGACTTCTACAAAGGGGGCAAGGTGGGACAACGTAATGCTCTGCCCGCCATACTGGGAGCTGGCAATTTGGGCAATGGCCTGGGTTGCCACATTGCATGCCGTGGAAAAGCTCTTTGGCCGCTCTATCATGGTTTCGCTGATAACTGTCCCGTTTTGGAGCATGTCCTCCAAATTTACAAGGCAGCAGTTATGCATATGCTGGGCAAAATAATCCGCATCATGGAAGTGTATCATGCCTTCCTCATGGGCATGGACCACATGCTCTGGCAGGAGGAACCTCTTTGTAATGTCCTTGCTGACTTCCCCTGCCATATAATCCCGCTGGACGCTGTTCACAATTGGGTTCTTGTTGGAATTTTCCTGCTTGATTTCTTCATTATTGCATTCTATCAGGCTCAAAATCTGCTGGTCCGTAGAATTGGACTTGCGCACCAGCGCCCGTTTGTAACGGTAAGTGATATATTTTCTGGCAACCTCAAATGCATTGTAGGCCATAATTTCATTTTCCACCATGTCCTGAATTTCTTCTACATTATAAATCCGCTCCATGTTGGCACAAACCTTGGTAATCCGCTCCGCGATTGCCTCAATCTGCCCTTGGGATAGCTGGTCGCTTTCTGCCACTTCCTGATTTGCCTTTGTGACTGCATCAATAATCTTGCTGGCGTCAAACCCCGTTTCTTTCCCACTTCTCTTGATAATCTTCATTCCTTGCCCTCCAAACAACTAAATATAGTATGTTATCAATTTATTTAACACCATATGTGCCAACCTATTATAGTATTACCAGCCCTAAAATGCAAGATGAAAAATCAGGCATCCTGTCATACAGCAAAATATTTTTTACTTCTAAAGCTATAATTCCGGGTTTCCATCTGGATTATTCGCCATGCCTGTACTTTCCTGCTGCCTGTCCGCAGCTTGGCTCCCGGCGGCTTCCGGCTTTTTCAGCAGATCTATGCCTTCCTGCTGCCTGTCCGCAGCTTGGCTCCCGGCGGAAGCCTCCGGCTTTCTCTGGCTATCCTGGCTTTCTGCAGGGCTATGCGGCCTTATGTGGATCTCCACCTCAGGGTCCTTTTCCTGTTTTTTCGGCTCATAGACTTCCAAATGCTCCCCGGAAGCCGTTTTTCCAACCCTCTGCTGGTACGCCTTTGTCCTGAAATTCAGGTAAAAAATATTGGCAATTTCCACAATCCCATCCACCAGCAGGATATATGCTGTATAATTCTGGTAAAAGCCCATATCCTCAAAGGGCTTTAAGATAACGGAAACGCTGCACCCAAGCAATATAAGGGTCACCACAAAAAACCCGGTCCATGCTTTATCCCCCATGCACTTTAAATCCAAGGCATACTGCAGCTTAATCACCCCAGACAAAAGCAGCAGCAAGCCAAGGGCAGTTAAAAAAGACGCCGCAATGCGCTCCGCGCTCACCAGCCCGCAGATGCCCAGCAGCACAAACAGCACGCCTTCCGAAAACCCATATTCATTCAGGCGCTCATACCCACCCGTCATAAAATACCGGACGATCATATAAATCCCCAAAACAACCACAAACCCGCAGATAAAATAGCAGATATCCTTTACCTCAACCCGCGGCACAAAGAGAACCAGCACTGCTACTGCAATAAACACTGCTGCAATCGTTGATACCACGACAGTGCTGAATAAATTTTTCTTTTTTTCATCCATCTGTATACTCCTTTTCCTGAAAATACCATGCCTGCCCGCTGCCGCCAGCCAAAGCATGAACATTTATATCATACCACATCTCCCCCTATATCACCAGAAATTTCTATCCCAACTATTTCCACTAAAACGGTTTTGTGCTGTTATATGGCCGCACTGCCCAGAAACTTTAAGAACCAAAACGAATTGCGCAAAAATTTCCCGCAAGAAAAAGAAAAGGCCTACTTCATTGTTGTATATGCAGGCCTGAGATGATAGTGGGAGCAAATCCGCATAAAATCATCGGAATCCAGCATCCTGCCCGTCCCAACGCAGATATCCTCCAGCGGGACCTCCAAAACTGCTGCCGCCACCTCTACCGAAATTTGTTTCCTCTCTAATTGTTCCACTAACCATATTTTTGCTTGCTCCCCCATATCTTCCCTCCAATCCCCGTGCTTACTATGAGTGTAGTTCTATTATATTCTCTTTTTAACAGAATTTCAATAGAAGTTTTTGCTGATTTAAAAGAATTGTTTTTAATTTATTGACGCTAATTTTGGGGTAGTCTATGATTAGGAAAGAGGTGAGCATATGAAAAATCCGAATATTTCCAAAGTACTGAAGAACTACCGGAAATTAAACCACTACTCTGTGAATGATTTGGTATTGAAATTAGAAGACAATCACCTGCCTGTCGCCCCAAAAACAATCTATGGCTGGGAAAGCGGGCAGACACAGCCTGATGCAGATACCTTGTTGATTCTCTGTAAAATATACAACATCGACAATATTTTAGGCACCTTTGGCTACAACGATTCCTTGGACGACTTCCTTCTTTCAGAAGAAGAACGCAACCTGGTAATGCAATACCGCAGGCTCCCCCAAATGCGGGAGGCTGTCAAAAAACTTTTGGAAATGATGTAGCAGGACGCCACTGGGCCAGCCCGGAACTTGGGGCCGGCTTTAGTCCAGGAGACAGTTTCCATTTAAGAAAACATTAATTACTATATTCCGGTAGGAGACTAGAAACTGCCCTTTATGCCAAAATGCTTTTCCCCGCAGGAAAACTGCGGGGAAAAGCCTGTCATTATTAATGTTCCTCGAAAATAGGCTGCTGGAAGCCAATCTTACACAACCCCCTGGGCTATCATAGCTTCTGCCACTTTTTCAAATCCGGCAATATTTGCGCCAGCCACATAATCGCCTTCCTTGCCATAGCGTTTTGCAGCATCGTCCAGGTTATGGAAAATATTTACCATAATCCCTTGCAGCTTGCTGTCCACTTCCTCAAATGTCCAGCTTAAACGCTCAGAGTTCTGGCTCATTTCCAGTGCGGAGGTTGCCACGCCGCCTGCGTTTGCAGCTTTTCCGGGCGCAAACAGCACTTTATTCTGCTGCAGGTATTCCGTTGCTTCTAAGGTAGTAGGCATATTTGCCCCTTCTGCCACTGCAATGCAGCCGTTTGCTACCAAAGCCTTTGCGTCGTCCAAAAGAAGCTCGTTCTGGGTTGCGCAGGGAAGGGCAACGTCGCATTTTACCGTCCAAACGCCGCGGCCTTCGTGGTATTCTGCACTTGGCCTTGCTGCCGCATACTCTGTCAGGCGGGCGCGTTTCACTTCTTTTACCTCTTTAAGCAGGCCAACGTCAATGCCTTCCGGATCATATACCCAGCCCGTGGAATCGCTGACAGTCACTACCTTTGCCCCTAACTGGTGCGCTTTCTGGGTTGCATAGATTGCCACATTGCCAGAACCGGATACGCAGACCGTTTTCCCTTTCAACTCATGGCCGTTGCATTTGAGCATTTCTTCGGTCAGGTACAGAAGCCCATACCCGGTTGCCTCGGTACGTGCAAGGGAACCGCCGTAGGAAAGCCCTTTCCCAGTAAGCACCCCTTCATAAGTGCCGCGGATTTTCTTGAACTGGCCAAACATGTAGCCAATCTCCCTTGCGCCTGTCCCAATGTCCCCGGCAGGTACGTCTGTGTCTGCACCGATATATTTGCATAACTCTGTCATAAAGCTCTGGCAGAAAGCCATCACTTCGCGGTCGGATTTTCCTTTCGGGTCGAAATCAGAACCGCCCTTGCCGCCGCCGATTGGCAGGCCTGTCAGGGAATTCTTGAAAATCTGCTCAAACCCAAGGAATTTAATAATCCCAAGGTTTACGGACGGATGCAGCCTTAACCCTCCCTTGTATGGCCCAATGCTGTTGTTGAACTGTACCCGGTAGCCTGTGTTTACCTGGACCTGCCCTTTGTCATCCACCCACGGCACACGGAACTTAAACTGCCTGTCCGGCTCGGTTAAACGTTCCAGCAATGCTTCTTTCCGATATTTTTCCTCATTTGCCTCAATCACTGGGCGCAGGGAATCCAATACTTCCTTAGCTGCCTGATGGAACTCCGGCTCAGCCGGGTTTTTTGCAATGACACGTTCTAATACTTCATCTACATAGCTCATATTTTTCTCCTTTACTGTTAGACTTTCTCAGAGGGTGCCTGAGAAACCAGTCATTTTTCAGGCATGCCCCAGCACCAGATATTATTTTAGTATGATTTTTTTCATTTTGCAATCTTTTTCTTTTAATTCTTTACCATTTTATTGCATCAAAGTGAAAAATCCGGTATAATGTGGGCGGTTAAAAATAATTTTTCTACCACAATACGGGGCTATGGCTGCGGTCCTGGAATATGGCAGCTATCCCTTTTTACAAAACAGGAGGAATTTATGGGACATTTTTTTGCAGCGCCTACCGACGAATGGGGCAACCACGCAGTAAAACTAACGCCTGCAGGCATTTTAGCCGTGGCAGCGGTCATTGCACTCTTAATCCTGATTGCCATGGGGGCCAACTACAGGCGCTCCCGCTCCCGGCGCATCACTACCAAACAGCTTGTATTTTCTTCAGCCGCCATTGCCCTTGCTATGGTAACCTCTATGATAAAACTGTTTGAAATGCCTTTGGGCGGCTCTGTCACCCTGCTCAGTATGCTGTTCCTTGCGCTGATTGGGTATTGGTATGGCCCCTATGCGGGGATCATGACGGCCGCTGCCTACGGGCTTCTGCAGTTTGCCATGGAACCGATTTTTTATACCCTGCCGCAAATGCTGACGGACTACCCGCTGGCTTTCGGCGCACTGGGGCTGTCCGGGTTTTTCCGCAGGCAGAAGCACGGGCTGCTGAAAGGATACATTGCCGGGGTTTTGGGAAGGTATTTCTTTTCTTTTTTATCCGGCATTATTTTCTTCGCCGCTTATGCCCCGGACACCATGGCTGCGCCGGTTTACTCCCTGCTTTATAATGGGTCTTATCTGGGGGCGGAGGCTGTGATAACCTTAGCCGTAATTGCACTGCCGCCTGTGGCAAATGGGCTGGAGCAGATCAAACGGATGGCCTTCGAGGAATAGCAAGCGCCAAATGCTGGATTTCCTGATACTCCTGCCCGGTATACCCATAGGCATCCGCCACCAGCCTGTCTATTTCCCGATAATAGAGCAGCCATTTTTCAGCGTCTGTTTCTCCCAGGATTGTTTCTGTCAGGGAAACGATTTCCCCCTGCCTGTCTGGAGCCGCCGGAATTGGTATCTGCTCCAGATAAGCGCGCAGGACTTTCAGGGAATGGAACTTCCGGCTGTAAAGGAATTGGGCGGCGCTGGAATTCAGGACAGCCATAATGTATTTCATGTCCATACCGGGCACATGGGGAATCAGGATATTGCAGCTATTTAAAGACAGCCTTTGCTGGCTGTCGTAAGCAAACACAAGCTGTCTGCCAATAAACCGGTACAGGAGCTTTTCCTTGGCGCGGTAATAGGATTCTTTCGCGCATTGCTGGAAGTTTTCCGGCTCATAGGCCAGGAAGCATTTGGAAGGCGAAATCTTATATTTCTGGATGTCCGCGCCTTTTAAGACTAATTCGGCTTTGCCTTCCTTTTCTTTTTTCAGCAAAGCTTTATTGTTCCCCGTCACAATCCCCAACGCAAAATCCGCCTGGTTTTTGAGGAAAACCATATGCCCCTGGCAGGCTGCTTTTTCCATCAGGCTGTACTCCCTGTCCGGCATATGGAAATTAAAATACTCTGCGTCCACATTCCGGTTTGCCTGGATCTCAAAGCCCCACCCCTGCCCTGCAACGGACATGCCCCGGGTCTGGAATGGGCCAGTTCCCTTCCTTACCTGCAGCAGGACTGCCGGGCACTGCACCCTGTCAAACACATCCCCCAGGTATTCCAGCCGCTCTATCTGAGCCTGCCCCAGCAAAAGCCTGCGGGCGGCAAGGTGGGATTTTACATGGAGGACTGCTTCCGGCAGCACAAAGGCAACCCTGCCGCCGCAGGGGACGCTGGCTAAAGCCTGTTCAAGAAACACATCGTAAGACTCCGGATGCCGCCCTTTGGCAGTCTGGAATTTCCGTTTCAGGAGCTGTTCCGCTTCCTTCCCAAACTGGTAGCCCCACGGCGGGTTCCCCAAAATCAGATGGTAAGCCCCTATATGTTCTTCTAAAAGAAAATCCTGGGCACGTATATGCTCCCGAATCATGGAAACCGGGGCGTCCTGAAATTTCAGGGCTAAATTAATCCGGGCAGCCAGTATGCTGACCTGGTCGATGTCGCTGCCATAAACCTGTTCCATGGAACACCTGTCTGGGAGCTGCAAAAGAAAATTCCCGGTTCCGCAGCAGGGGTCTAATATCTTTTGCGGGAGCAGGTTTTCCTGGGAATGCTGTGAAGATTGGCACAATTGTACATCCCCGGAAGTTTGCCTTCCTGTTTCTCCTTCCGGGAAAAGCTGGACAATTAATTTCTGCACAATATAGGTCGGCGTATAGTAGGATCCTGCAGCTTTCCGCTCGCCTATATTTTTCAGGGAAATATAAAGCATGCCCAGAATGTCCACATTCCGCTCCAGCACAAATGGAATATGGAATGCGCCGGGAATTTTCTCCTGCGCCGCAAGGCACTGCTCCGGCGTATAACTCCCCGCCCCTTCCCCGGCTAAAAGTTCCCGGACCAGAATATCATATTGCCCAAGGCTGATTTCGCCCCTGCTGTAGCGGAGCAGGAAATTATCTGTAACTCCTTCTTTCCCCCCGCGCGCCTGACATAAAAGCTGGATGGCGCACTCTGCTAAAACTGCCCGTATCTGGCCCTCCTGCAGCGGGGCGCTGCCCACTGCCCCTGCCATGGCTTCAATCTGCCCAAGATTCGGCGAATCCTGTGGGATGTAATTTTTATATGGGGCAGTCCCGCTGATATATTTCTTATTCCTTCTGGATTTTAAAGCATCCATGCCTTCCCCCTGCAGCCGCCCTTTCATTTCCCTGGCATAGGATACGGAAAAATATGGCCTTCCCGACTGTTCCCCGGCAGGCTGTATCTTGCCCAGCTTAATCCAGTTCCGCCCCGTTGCTTCGGAAATAGACAGCAGGCTGCAAAATTCTTTCAGGGAATACACTTCCTTCTGGTTTGCTGGCTCTTTCATCTGGCTCACCCTTCCATTAATTGAACAAAGTGGGCAAGCCCACTTCAGCTCCCCTACCCCTCACTCATGAGGGGCTTGGACACTTTGCTGCGCCGAGCACAATTGCGAAGCAATATTTTACCTCTTGTGCGAGTGCGCATAATTGTTTTTCTCTTATAGGAAATCCATATACTTTAACACTTCACAGTAACACGGTATTTCCTATAAGAAAAAACGCTCCGGCAAAAGGGTTACCGGAGCGGCCAGCATACCAACCGAGGGGATAAAAAGTTGGCATGCCTTTCATGGCATACTTATTCTACCACTACTGGTACTTGCCGTCAAGATAAGATTCTATTTTATTTTATGCGCAGCAATCATTCTTTTTCCGGGTACTCTTTGTCCTTCCAGTACCACCATTTTAATTTTTCCGGCTCATGCTGCCCGTGTTCTGCATAGTACACGGCGCAGCGGAACACATACAGCACGCACCTGTCATCCTGAAAGCCTTTTTTCAGGGCGTCCAGATGGTATAGTTCTTCCGGGTCCCTTCCCTTTAGGTCTTCGATGCAGCGGATCCCGATATTCTGCAAATGCTGCTCCATGTTTGCTCCTATGCCTGGTATGTTTTTTAAGTCGTCGGGCGGGAGCGCAGGCTTTGGTTTCTTTTTTGGTGTTTTGGGGGTTGGTTTTTCCATATCAGTTCCTCATTTCTGCCATTCCTACTGGTACAGCGCACTGTGCAGCCGTTCCCAGGTTTCCCCATACCCTTCTGAGGCTGGCGTAACAGGCCTTGCAACTGTATTTTTTTCATCCACCACAATCCTTCCCCCTTCTGCCAGCACAATAATCCTTGTACCCAGCACAATGGTTTCCTGGATATTATGGGTAATAAACAGGAATGTACACTGTTCTTCCATGGAAATGCGCAGCAATTCATCCTGCAGCTCATTCCTGGTCATGGCGTCCAGGGCGGCAAACGGCTCGTCCATCAATATAATTTCCGGCTTCAAGGCAAGGGCTTTTGCAATTGCAACCCTCTGCTTCATGCCGCCAGACAATTGGTAAGGATAATACTTTTCATGCCCAGATAATTTTACCTTTGCCAGTACTTCCTGCGTCCTCTGCTTCAATTCATCCTTATCGCGGATTCCCTGCAGCTTTAACGGATACTGTATATTTTTTTCCACTGTCTTCCAAGGGAACAGCTGGTTGAAATCCTGAAAAACCATAATCCGGTCTGTCCCGGGCTTCGTCCGTTCCGCCCCATTTACCAGCACGCTGCCTTCATAGCTTTCAAATCCGGCAATACAGCGCAGCAGCGTTGTCTTACCGCAGCCCGAAGGCCCCAACATGCACAGGAATTCATTCCTGTCCACCGTCAGGCTCACATCCTTTAACACGTCCTTCTCTTTTTCTGTATTAACATCAAAAACCTTCGATAAGTTCCTGATTTCTAAAATATGATTCTTTTCATTTGTCATCTTGACATTCCCCATTTTTTCACTGTGCATTTTTCAATTGGTGAAAGTACGCCATACTGTACTACAAGCCCTATAATAATTATCACAACCAGCGTGGCATACATTTCTGCATTGTTCATGTTTGTCCGCATCTGGTTGATAAACAGGCCAATCCCCGGGCAGGACGCCACGCCAAAAATCATCTCTGCGCTCAGCAGTCCCCTCCATGCCCTTGCCCAGCCTACCTTAAGGCCGGAAACAATATAAGAGGTTGCCGCCGGGAAATAAACGCCCCACAGCAATGATACGCCTTTCAGCCCTATGTTCATCCCTGCATCAATATAAATCCGTGGCACTGCAAGGAACCCGTCCAGCACATTCCTCGACATGGGCCAGAGTACCGCATGTACCACAAGGAACACAATAACGCCCGGCTTTACCCCAAAAATAATGATAACCACCGGCAGCAATGCAACACCCGGCAGTAAATCAAACACAGATATTACCAAATTACAGATGTCATAAAACGTCCTGCTCACCATGGACAGGCCTGACAGCAGGAATGCCAGCACAATCCCTATCAGCAGCCCTTCCAGAAGGAGCTTCATGGAATTGCCGATATACACCCACAAGGACATGCCCGCATATCCCTGTACGAAATTCCTGACAAACGCGTCCCCAATTGTTTCCAAAGACGGGAAAATCAATTCTGACTTCTCACCCATCATACCAGATTTCGCAACATATTCCCAAATGCACAGCAATGCAATAATAAAGACTGCCCGTGCAATAAAAGCATGTAACTGCCTCTTTTTTTCCTCCATCATAACCTCCTGCCACGTCCCGCCTGTTGGGATACAGGCTGAAAAGCCCTCCAACTTCCTCAGCCCGCCGAAACGGCGGGCTGTTTTTCCTTAGTTGCCAGAAACATTCTCAAACACAAGATCCTCATAACTTTCTGGGGCTGTTTCTATGAATTTTGTCTGTGCCATGAAGGTTGCCAGTTTAAACAGGTTGCTTGTTTCAATCGTATACTTGCTTTTCTGGATAAATTCTAATTCCTCCTGCTCACTGTTCCCATCAAACTCACATGTGATTTTTGCTGCTTCCTCCTGATTTTCATTCATAAAATTCACAGCTTCTTCAATTGCGCTGCACAATGCTTTGTACAGTTCTGGATCATTGTCATGTATAGCTTCAGATGCAACCCCTACGATAAAGGAATCATCAACGCCCCATGCTTCTGTCACATCCTTGATTTCATACAGGCTGCTTTCCTTCCGCTCTTTAAAGATATATGGGTTGGAAGTCAAGTGGCAAGATACATTCCCGCTCTGCAGCGCTGTCATCCCATCTGGATGGGCCATTGCAACAATGTTTGCATCCAATGCATGCGGGTCATACCCTGCATTATCCAATGCCATTGCAAGCAGGATATGCTGGATGGATCCTATGTTCACAAGGGCAATCTGGTTGCTGCTCCCGATTAAATCATCGAAGGACTTAATATTTTCATCATTTGTCATTAACCCATGTTCCTGTCCGGAAAGGTTTGTAAATATTTTATAGCCTACGCCTTTTGTCACCCCGGTGATAGCCGGTGCGGCTCCCATAAACCCTGCGTCAATGCTCCCTGCAGAGATCCCTGTATTAATATCCGCCCCGGAGCTCATCTGGTTCCATGTGACAGTCACCTTGCCGCCAGTAGCTTCTTCGTAGGCTTTCTCAATTAACTGCTGCTCCTTTACGATGCTAAGCGGTGCATAAGCCAGGCCATACTGGTAAGCAATATTTAAGGTAACGTCCTTACCGCCTGCATCCTGCCCGGCGTCTTCCTGCCCATCAGACGCATCCTGCCCGTCAGATGTTTCCTGGTCCCCTGACGCCCCCTGTTCTGTTTCCTGGTCCTTTGCTGTTTCCTGGTTTTTTCCATTGTTTGTCCCGCACCCTGCAAACATAAGTGTAACTCCCAGGCATAATGCCATCTTCCTCAAAACTTTTTTCTTCATCTTTTTTCCTTCCTTTTCATTTTTCTATAAGCCCCACCATACAAATGCCTAATTCCTCTCTATCAGCTTCATCCGGTGGATTTTTCCATTATACGTACGGGGGATTTCATCAATCACTTCTATTTCTTTGGGCATTTTGTTCCCATCAATATACTTTTTCAGAAACTCAAACAAATCTTTCTGCTGGAAGCTCTCTTTGTCATGCACCACTACAAACAGCTTGGGCACCTGCCCGGAAAGCTTGTCCGCCTTGGGCACGCAGGCGCAATCCACAATTTCCCCATATTTCCTGACATTTTCTTCAATTTCCTCTGGTGAAATCTTTATCCCTTTATAATTGATGATATTGTCTTTTCTCCCCAGCATATATACGTAGCCGTCTTTGTCGATATATCCCAAATCATTGGTATAGATAAACCCGCCCTGCATGATCTGCCCGGTCAATTCCGGCTGTTTCCAATAACCTTTCATGTTCATAGCGCCTGTTGTCGCAAGCAGGCCCATATGTTCCTTCGAAGATTCTATGGGCTTACGCTGCTCGTCCGTAACGATAAATTTTGCATTTTTGGTGGGTTTCCCAATGCAGCCTGCCCTTCCTCTTTCCTTATTAAAATCCAGCACACAGGTCCTTCCAGACTCTGTAGATCCATAAAAATTATAAAGCCGTGCAGAAGGGAAATATGAAACCAACAATTCCTTCACATCCTCTGGCAGCGCTTCCGTCCCTACCTGGATGTAGTCAATCTGCCCACTGAGCTCCGCCAGTTTCTTACCTGCTAATTTATGTAAAACCAGCAATGCACTGGGGGATATATCCATTGCCGTAACCTGGTATTTCTCTATCAGGTGAAATACCCGTTTCGCCCACGATACCCCATCAATCAGCACGACTGCGCTCCCATTCAGCAAATTTGCGTAGCAGCACCTAATGCCGTGGGAGTGGCTTAACGGCAGCGGTATCAGCTCTATGTTATCCGCTTTCATTTCCGTGCCATATTTCACATTTTCAGCAAGGGCAATATTATTGCCATGCGTCACTTCAATTCCCTTTGAAAGCCCTGTAGTCCCTGTTGTGTATAAAATTTCGGCTGTTTCCCCGGCCTTTGGGAAAGCTGGTTCTTCTTCCTTATCCTCACTGGCTCCTTCCAGACTCCCAAATAAGGACTCTGCTTTCTGCATAGCCACAGGAACCTCATACTTGGTGCTGCACAAAAACAGCCCCGCCCCTGTTTCCTCCAAAATTCTCCTGACCTGTTCCTCTGACGCCCTGTGCTCCACTGGCACAAATACCGCGCCGTATTTCTCACATGCCAAGTCACATATGAGGAAATCTGCATCCTGCGTACATTCTGCCATCACGCAGCTTTTTTTCTTTATTCCAAGCCTTTCCAAACTCTGTGCGGCTGCCCTTGCCCTGTCCCATACTTCCCCATATGTGTACGATCCATCTTTGTCTGCCACACATAGCTTATCTGGGTTCTGGGCTGCATGGGTTGCAACCGCTTCCACAATTGACTCAAACATATCATTACCTCATTTACTCTCACTTTTTCCTTATTATACATATTTCTATCACATTGTTTATCTTAGGAAACAAATGTGATGGAAATGTGTAAATAACAAATATTACCCCTGCAGGCAACCGCTGGCAGCGGTTCTGGGGCATGTTCTTCCCCGGAATTATAAAAAACGACGATAGCCAACTGCAAAATAGCCGTACCCACCGAAGGGATACGGCTATTCTGTAATCTGCCGATTGGCGGCGCCTTTTCTTTTCCCATATGGCATGCGGATACCAAATACCCAAAGATTCTCTGGTATACCCAGATCCCCCATGAGAAAAGGCAAGTAAGATACTGTAATATTTAACCGCCGGAGTAATAATTATTTCTTAACCTTGCTGCTCAATTTCACCTTACTCCATGAGCCATTCAAGGTTTCTTTGCCAGACTTCTTGAAACTCCGGATCCTTACATAATACTTCTTGCCTGCTTTCAGCTTTGTAAATGTGTAAGAAGTCTTTGGCAAACTCTTGGATTTCACGTTTTTCTTAAATTTCTTATCTGTGCTCACCTGCACCTGATACCCTGACGCCATCTTATCCTTTGCCCATTTCACAGTCAGCTTTTTGCCCTTAACGGCTTTCACTGACTTTACAGACTGCTTCTTCGGGCTTACCTTAATTGTCACTTTCTTAGACACATTCCCTGCCTTGATCGTTATGGTGGCAATCCCGGTATTTTTGATGGTTACTACCCCAGTACCCTTCTTGACAGACGCAATCTTTGGCTTGGAGCTTGTAAATGCCATCTTGCCCTTGGATGACGCATTGATTTTAAACGGCTTTGTGCCATATGCAACCTTATATACCGTTTTTTTGCAGGTAATGGATGTTGCTGTCTGGTTTGATGCTTTGGTAATTGTAAAGGTGGCTGTTTTGCTGCCAGTATAATTTCCCTTTCCTGTGACAGTTACCTTCGCTGTCCCTACTTTGATATTGTCACTGTAGGATACGGTATAATCTGTACTTGAAACTAATGTTTTGCCATTCAGTACCACAGTGGCTGCTGGGGTTTTGGCTTTTCCATCGTAAGTATAGCTGGTCTGGGATAATTTGATGGTAGCTTTGGAAAGATTGCCGCGGCTTACGGAACTGCCGCCGCCTGTATTGCCGCCGGTTCCTCCGGTATTGCCGCCCCCTCCAGAGTTACCGCCGCTTCCTACGGGGTTATCGCTGTTTCCGGTATTATCGCCGCTTCCATTTCCGTTTCCGTCACTTCCTGAACCATTAGTTCCGCCGCCGTTGTTGTTTTCATCACCCCCTGTGATTGTAAAAGTCTTTGTCTGGGTTCCTGTATACCAGGCTTTACCTGTAACGGTTACGGTCGCTGTTCCTGGACGTATATTATCCTTGTAAGAAACTGTATAGTCCGTATTTAAAACCAATTTTTTGTCATTCAATTCAACGGTTACTGCTGGAGTTTTTTCTGTTCCATCATAATTATATTCACTCTTTTCCAATGTCACCTTCGCTGTGGCAATATCAGTCGTATAATTATAATGTTTCACCGCATTTGAAACGATGTTTGTCAGATCAGGTGATATCCACATGCTATTCCACTGCGCTTCAGTGCCAGCAAAATAGATATTCTTTAAAGCAGTCCCTTGGAATGCACTTCTTCCTATATCTGTCACACTGTCCGGAATAATAACCGTAGTGAATCCTGAACAAGATGCAAATGTATTCTCTGGAATGCTTTCTACCCCCTTTGGAATTTCTACCCCAGAAAGCCTTCTACAATTCATAAACATACCCGCACCCATTTGGTTTGCATATTTGGGCAATGTTACACCCATCAAATAATCGCATTTTGAAAATAGATTATCCCCCAATGCCACCTGCTTGTCGCTGGGAGCAAACGTCGCACTTATCAAATCTGTACATTCAAAAAATGCGGCAGCGCCTACCTTCTCAATGCTGGCAGGCAAGGCTATTGTTTTCAAGCTATTACAAGCGCGAAAAGCATTTTGTTCAATCGCCTTCACTCCATCCGAAACTGTCACCGAACTAAGATTTGCGCACTTTCGGAACGCACTGTCTCCGATGGTGTTTACATTAGAAGGAATGGTCACAGAAATAATGGAAGAGCCATTGAATGCATTGTTGCCAATTGCGGTTACACTAGTAGGAATCTCTACACTCAGAACGCTGCTATTCAAAAAAACTCCATCCCCAATATTAGTCACTCCAGGCTCGATTACCACTTTACGGATTTTACTACTGTTCTCTTTCCATGGGTGTTCCTCGGCGCTGTTAAAATCTGGCATCGCTCCATTACCAGAAATAGTCAGCTCCCCCGCCTTTGTCAGCTTCCAGGAAAGCTGTCCAAGGCTTCCCTCTCCAATTATCTTATCCGCCTCTGGATCATCCGGCGAAACATAGCCTTCCGGGTAACGGGTAATATAATGGCTGGTATTGCTCATTACTTCTCCCTTAGATATTGCCCGTCCCCAATGAACCCTACCTTTATGGTCGCCGGTACTGATATTCCCTTCTGCAACAATCACACCTGCCTCGTTCACTTCAAGCACAATCACTGTATGGGCATCATTACTTACCCGCAGGATATCCCCAGGTTTTATATCCTCATATTGAAAGCCACCTGCCGCATACATCCTGGCTGGCAGGCTGCCAAATGCCGCATCACTAAGTATAAATGCAAAAGCTACACACCCCACTGCACTGATATTATGGCCATCAAGGGAGCCTCCCTTCCAATGGTAATCTCCATCAGCGTTCGGATAAGGCCACTCATTAGTCCATGGTGTCCCCTCTTTATATGCATCTTGTTCCTTCAGAGCAATCATCGACTCATAAACCTGCGTTGGAGTAGGAATTTCCACATCAGCCGCTGCAAGCCTAATTTGAGATTCATCTGTAAAAACATTCCCCTCTGGCACAGGTTCTTCCTGACCCGCATATGCCACTGACTGGGAAGAAAGGCATAAACAAAGCGCTAGGGCAATTGAAACAATTCGTTTTTTCAATTTTTTTACCTCCTAATGTTAATTTTAAAAAAACTTTTACTTGACAACATCCTTAATTATAAATATATTGTTATTTTTCCGGTTTGTCAATAAAATTAGCGATCCTGAAAAACAAAATACATGACAAGCCCGTTGCTCCCCTTATCCCAATGACAGCCAAAAATTATTTATTTCAGATGCCCTTGGTACCATTCGATTACAGATTCCCTATCCGATTCAAAAAACTGCATAGAAATATAAACATCCGCACCATTAAAATCCAACTTTTTAGTCCTATACCGAATATGGGAAGAATTGCCCATATTATCTGTCCTGTTGTTTGCAACTGCCGGATAACCCGTTGCTTTGAATAATGCCTTTGTATATTCTTTTGTTTTTAATTTTTCAAGTTCCGCCGCGGTAATCTTTGATTTGCCAATAAGGTCTTCCATGAAATTATAGAACAATTTAGCAACCGGCAGCATCCCTTCTTTCCATGTATTTTCATCCTTAATATCAAACGGTACATCTGAAAGCGAAAAACTAAAATCATCTGTATCCAAATTCATCTTAACCAGCAAGTCTTTAATAAAGGAAATGATATTATTTGACGACAGATTAGTTTCAAAAAAGATACCGCTATTGTCAATCTGTTTCGCTTTGCGGAGTTTCCTCTCGTCATTTGTAATATATGTTTTGTCCGCATTTAAAATAGAATAATCCTCCGCTGCTAAATCGCTCAAAATTTCCGTGTGCAAATCATAAGCAAGGTTGATAAATTTAGTAAGCAAATCAACCCAGCTCCTCACCTTTGAATTCAACATAATTGAATTTACGAATCAGGATACCAGAAAGTACCTTTGCCCTGTTCCGGATCGAAGGCCCATCCCAGTTCTCCGCAGACAAAACTTCTCTGTTCAAAATATTTGCCTTTGAATTTTCACAGATGATTTTCTTCTTGTCATGGAATGATTTCGTTCCAAGTTCACTGTTATGCCCTGTAATAGTCAAATTGCCAAGCGTATGCAAATATATTTCATATACCCTGCTGTAATCATCACCAACTTCTTTTTTCCACACAGCAGCATTTTCTTTCTGCGGTAAAATATGCTCTACCGTAAGATTACTAAATCTTAATTCTTACCGAAAAGAAGCCATTTTGTTCCAAAAACACAATTTATTTTACACTATCCCTGTTTTTACATTAGAACTCCCCAAACACCCCTATGCTGCAATCCCCCAGCATCTTCATAGCCTTAAACCAGCACATCCATTGCTGGCAAATCCCCACCGGCAAATTCTCCCCCTCCTGCCGCTGCATCCATATTAAAGGAAACATCTGGCATAGCAGTTACGGCTGCCATCTCTGCTGCAACCATCTGTTCCACCTGCTGCTCTATCTGCTGTTCAAGCTGGGCTTCTGTCAGTTCCATGCCGTCTTCACTTAACACAAGCTCTACGCCGTCTTGCGGAAGGTAAGACATTGCGCTGTCCATACCCTCAGAACTGCTGCCGGAATTCGCCATATTTTTCTTATATTCCAAATCAGCTTCATCCAGCTTCTCCAGCTCTTTGCTCCGGTTTAAACGGCGCTTTTGCATCAATTCCTGCTGCTGGCGTTTCTGTTTCTGGTTCCGATGGGTTTTTTCGGATTTTGCTTTTTGCTTTAAGTTCTGTTCCTTGCGTTTTACCCGCAGTTTGATGTCATTTTTCTGCTGCTGTTCTTCTGCCTTGGTTTCTTTTGCCTGCCTTTTCTGGAGCTGTTCTTCCTGTTTTAAGTTCTGGGTTTTCATCTGGGCGCAGCGCACCATCCTTTTGGCATGGACAATGGCGGCCGTAAGCTGTGATTCGTTGTACTGCCCAGTGCCCTTGGCTTTCAACAGGCTGACTAGCTTCCCTTTGGCCTGCGCCAAAACCTGCCCGGAACTCTGTGACCTTTTTGCCCGCAAAAGAGCGGAACGTATTTCCCTCGGGTTATAATTTACATTTTTCTTTTTCGCCTTGGAATTGTTTTTCCTTGAAGCCGGACTGGGTTTTCCTGTACTGCCGGCAGACACCGTTCCCTGCATACTGCTGGAAGCTACCCCGGCTGCGCTGTATGAATTTACTTTCATGTTTTTCCCTCCTTGAAACTTTGCTGCGGGAATCCGTTCCCTATTAATAAGTTACATCGTCACATTTGTACAAAAAATAACCGCAGGAAAGAATACATTTCAAATATTCTTTCCCGCGGCTAATCCCAAGCCTGCGCCTGTATTATTTTCTTTTTCCGTCCCTATACTAATTCAAGGAGAACCTCTAAAGCACCGTCGCCTTTCCGCTGCCCGATTTTGACGATTCTGGTGTAACCACCGTTACGGCCTTCGTATTTTGGAGCAATTTCGTCAAATATTTTATTCGGAAGGTTCACTTTCTTGGTGTTCTTCTTCTTTCCTGCATTATCAGCGGGGACAAATGTCACAGGGTATAATACCTTGTTCATCTGGCGCCTTGCATGAAGGCGGGAAGGAAGGTCTTTTTTGATTTTCCTCTCTACCTCATCGTAAACACTTACTTTCTTGCCGTCTACGACTTCTTTGATCCTCTTGCCATCCTTGTCTTTACGGGCAACTTTTGCAGTTACTGTAACTTCCTCAAAATTGTCCTTTTCACGGATAGCCATGGCAATAAGCTTTTCCGCTATTTTGCGGACTTCTTTTGCCTTTGCTTCAGTAGTAACAATCCTGCCATGGTACAGCAATGCGGTTACCTGATTCCTGAGTAAAGCTTTCCTCTGGTCTGAGGTCCTGCCTAATTTCCTATATTTTGCCATTTCTGTTCTTCCTCCATTTTAAATATCCGGCAATGCCTTTTGGTCTTATTTACCGAACATGATATGCGCAGGGCTTTGCCTTTTGGCCTTACAACCCCTGTTTATTCCTCACCAGGATTTAACTGCAATCCAAGTTCTTTTAATTTTGCCAATACTTCTTCTAAAGACTTGCGCCCGAGGTTGCGGACCTTCATCATGTCTTCCGGCGTCCTGTTTGTCAGTTCTTCCACCGTATTGATGCCTGCCCGTTTCAGGCAGTTGTAAGAACGGACGGACAATTCCAGTTCGTCAATGTTCATTTCAAGGACTTTTTCTTTCGCATTGTCCTCTTTTTCAATCATGACTTCTGCGGTCCTTGCATTCTCAGACAAGTCAATGAACAGGTTCAGATGCTCGCTCAGAACTTTCGCTGCCAAGCTTACCGCTTCATCCGGCTCTAAGGTACCGTTTGTGAAAACGTCAAGGGTAAGCTTATCATAATCTGTAATCTGCCCCACACGGGTGTTTTCGATCGTAAGGTTTACACGCTCTACTGGTGTATAAATGGAATCCACCGCAATCACGCCAATTGGGACATCTTCACTCTTGTTCTTATCTGCACTGACATATCCCCTGCCTTTTGTAATGGTCAGTTCCATATATAATCTGGAATCTGCGCCGCCATTTAAGTGGGCAATGACTAATTCCGGGTTCAGCACTTGGATATCCGGGTCAACCTGGATATCTGCAGCTGTGACTACGCCTTCGCCTTCAAATTCAATGTAAGCAACTTTAGACTCGTTTGTTGGGCTGGTGTTTTTTAATGCCAGATTCTTGATGTTCATAATAATCTCAGTCACATCTTCCTTTACACCGGGGATGGAACTGAATTCATGCAAAACACTTTCGATTTTTACCTGACTGACTGCTGCGCCCGGCAGGGAAGAAAGCATAATCCTCCGCAAAGAGTTGCCGAGTGTAGTACCATAGCCCCGTTCCAGAGGCTCTACAACAAATCTGCCGTATTTTTTGTCTTCTGAAATTTGAGAAATTTCAATTTTCGGTTTTTCAAAATCGAACACTACAAAGTCCCTCCTTTTCGGGTATCGTTGCTTGTTAATGATTATTTAGAATATAACTCGACGATAAGCATTTCGTTTACCGGGACGTCAATTGCCTCTCTGTTCGGTAATTCCTTTACAGTACCCTTCAGGTTTTCCTGGTCTGCATCCAGCCATTCCGGAACCAGCCTTCCGCCAGTTACCTCAAGGATATCTTTGTATCTCTGGGAGCCTTTGCATTTCTCTTTGATTTCGATTGTGTCGCCAGCTTTTACCAGGTAAGAAGGCACCTTCACCTGCTTGCCATTTACCAAAACATGCTTATGGCCTACAATCTGCCTTGCTTCTTTCCTGGTCCTTGCCAATCCCAAACGGAATACGACATTGTCCAGCCTGCTTTCCAAAATAATCATCAGGTTTTCACCTGTCATGCCCTTCATCCTGTCGGCTTTCAGGTAATAATTATGGAAAGGCTTCTCCAATACGCCGTAAATGAACTTTGCTTTCTGTTTTTCTTTTAACTGGAGCCCATATTCAGACACCTTCCGGTTTGCCCTTTTCAGCTGCCTGTTGGACTTCTTGTCAATCCCCAGATAAATTGGATCTAAACCAAGGGACCTGCATCTCTTAAGAACGGGAACTCTATTTACTGCCATCTTAACTTATACCTCCTAATCAGACTCTTCTACGTTTGGGCGGGCGGCATCCATTGTGTGGCACCGGGGTTACGTCTTTAATGCTTGTTACCTCAAGGCCGCATGCCTGAAGCGCACGGATTGCTGCTTCCCTTCCGGATCCGGGTCCTTTTACCATAACGTCTACTGTTTTTAAGCCATGTACAAGAGCTGCCTTTGTTGCTGTTTCTGCTGCCATCTGTGCAGCATATGGAGTAGATTTCCTTGAACCTCTAAAACCAAGACCGCCTGCACTTGCCCATGATAAAGCATTTCCTTCAGCATCTGTAATTGTTACAATTGTATTGTTAAAAGATGACTGAATGTGCGCCTGTCCACGTTCAACGTTTTTCTTTACGCGCTTTTTTGTCACTTTTTTTGCAGTGTTTTTCGCCATATCTAAACTAACCTACTTTCTCTCAAATAATCTTTAATGATTGCCTAAATCCCCGCAAGCAACCCTGCCTGCTTATTTCTTCTTGTTTGCAACTGTCCTCTTGGGGCCTTTCCTTGTCCTTGCATTGGTCTTTGTATTCTGGCCGCGGACTGGAAGCCCTTTCCTGTGGCGGATGCCGCGGTAGCACCCAATTTCCTGCAGGCGCTTGATATTCAGGGCTATTTCCCTCCTCAAGTCACCTTCCACCGTCTGGGTTGCATCTACCACTTCACTGATCCTCTTTACTTCTTCGTCTGTCAAATCCCTGACACGGGTATCAGGATTCACTTTTGCTTCTGCCAAGATACGGTTGGAGCTTGCCCTTCCAATCCCATAAATATAAGTCAATCCTATCTCAACACGTTTTTCTCTTGGTAAATCTACACCTGCGATACGAGCCATGTGTGTCGTACACCTCCATAATCTTCTAATCTTCTCTGCTTGGATCCTTCCAACCTCCTGCTGCCCTTTTGCGGCCCGCAATGTCCCTGCACCCGCTTGCAGCAGCCCAGGCATGCCTGCAACTAAGCCTGCCTTAAACACGGAATACAAGCATATGCAGCTACGGTTGCTCGTCCTGAAATGAGTGCATATCCTTGCCTTCTGCTGAGTCTTTCCTCCGGCACATTCCCCCAAGCCCTCCCGGTACCAGAAAACCGGGGACAGCCGTGCCCGCTGCTATTATGAATAGTGAAACCCTTCCTGCTTATCTGACAACTGTCCCTGGTGTTTCACTACAGCCGCACATAAAATAAAATGAGGCCTCAGAAAACGCCTGTTCCTCCCAAGCGCCCTCCGTTATCCCTGCCTCTGTTTGTGTTTCGGGTTTTCACAAATAACCCGGATGCTTCCTTTTCTTTTAATGATTTTGCATTTTTCGCAAATCGGTTTTACGGATGACCTTACCTTCACAGCAATTCCTCCTTTCTGCTGCCTGTACTGACATACTGAACTTTCTTTTGCATATTTTTGTACGCAAAAATAAATCGCTCCAAAAGCGTTCAACTGGTATTATACCATCTTCGTTCAGAAAAATCAAGGATTTTAGCAGAAAAAATCTTCTTTTTTTGCACCTCACTTTCACGCTTTAGCGTGACAAGGCCTTTCCTATAAGATAAAAACAAAATGCAGCCATCCCAACGGGTTTCCCCTGGGATAGCTGCGTTTTCCCCATGTAATGGCATGTGCCCATCCATACTCAGGACTGCCCTATTTATCCCTCCAGATAATCCTCCCTTTTGTCAGGTCATACGGGGACATTTCAACTGTAACTTTATCTCCTGGCAGGATGCGGATGAAGTTCATCCTCAGCTTCCCGCTGATATGCGCCAGGATCTGATGGCCATTTTCCAGTTCCACCTGGAACATGGCGTTTGGCAATTTCTCAACTACTTTTCCTTCTACTTCGATTACGTCTGCTTTTGACATATGGTTTCCTCCTGATTTTTCATGCCTTGGGTATCCATGATGCTTTTCCGGTAAAGCTTTATGGCCCTTTTTATTCCTTCATTCCGAAAATCCTCCTGCGTAAAGACTTCTGTAATTTCTTTCGGAAGCTTTTTTATGATTTGAATATGTTTCCTGTTCTTTTTTTTTGGTTTTTCCAAAGGCTTACATGTTCCATCCGCCAGATAAACCCAATCGGCTTCTTCTTTCACAATTACATATATGCTGTCTTTGTCATGGCCTGCCCTGGAAACTGCTAATTTAATATCCATCCATGCCTCCACATTGAAAAAGGATGCGGTCCCAGTAGCTTTTATGCCTCTGTGCTGGACAGGGATAAAATTTCCGGTTCCCCAGCCGTCACTAAAACCGTATTTTCGTAATGGGCAGAAAGGGAGCCGTCCTGCGTTACCACAGTCCAGTTATCCTCCTGCCATACCACATCATAACGCCCTGCATTAATCATCGGTTCAATTGCCAATGTCATGCCTGCCTTTAGCCTGACACCCCTGCTTTTCTGCGTGAAATTCGGTATCTGCGGATCCTCATGGAGGTGGGTGCCAATCCCATGGCCCACCAAATCCCTGACAACCCCATATCCAAAGCTCTCTGCATAAGCGGCGATTGCATTTGAAATCTCGTGTAGATGATGCCCTTCTTTTGCATACTTTATGCCTTCAAAAAAACTCTGCCTTGTCCTTTCAATCAACAATGCTGCATCTTCGGAAATCTCCCCAATCCCATGGGTCCTTGCTGCATCGGAATGGTAGCCCTTGTAGATAACGCCGATATCCAGGCTTACGATATCCCCCTCACGGAGCAGGTGCATCTTGCTTGGGATTCCATGCACCACCTCATTGTTCACCGACACGCATACAGACGCCGGGTATCCATTATAATTCTTAAATGAGGGAATACATCCATAGCTCCTAATAATTTCCTCTCCTAATCGGTCTATCTCCAGTGTAGACATCCCGGGCCTTAATGCTTTTCCCAGATTATCATGGACTTTCTCCAGAATTTTCCCTGCTGCCCGCATTAATTCGATTTCTCTGGCAGATTTAATTGATACTGACATATCCTACGCTCCTAAAATTTCCACAATGGCGCCAAATACCTGTTCCATTGGCTGTGTCCCGTCTACTGTCCTCAGAATATCCTGTTTTTTATAATAGTCAATCAATGGCTGTGTCTGCTCATGGTAAACATTCAGGCGCTTCTTTACGGTTTCCGGCTGGTCGTCGTCACGGAGCACTACTTTTTCCCCGCAACGGTCGCAGATGCCTTCTACCTTGGTGGGGATGGATACGATGTGGTAGGTTGCCCCGCAGTTAATGCAGGCACGGCGCCCAGACATACGGTTGACAATATTTTCGTCCGGCACATCCACGTCAACGGCATAATCCATTTTCTCATTGATGTTTGCCAGCGCTTTGTCCAATGCTTCTGCCTGCGGGATCGTCCTTGGGAACCCGTCCAGCACAAAACCGTTCTTGCAGTCTTCCTGCCCTATGCGGTCCATAACCAAATCGCAAGTCAGCTCATCCGGCACCAGAAGCCCCTGGTCCATATACTCTTTCGCTTTCTTCCCAAGCTCTGTCCCCTGTTTTAAGTTCGCCCGGAAAATATCCCCGGTAGAAATGTGTGGGATGCCGTACTTATCCGCAATCTGCTTTGCCTGTGTCCCTTTTCCAGCCCCTGGGGCTCCTAACATAATAATTTTCATACTTGTTCTCCTCCTTACATACAACACAAGTGCACCACAGAAGATGCATGGCATCTCCTAGGTACACATGGTAGTTTAATCATTTAAGAATCCTTTATAGTAACGTACCAGCATCTGGGATTCAATCTGTTTTAAGGTTTCAATTACTACACCTACAATAATGATGATGGATGTCCCACCGAAGGACACATTTGCGCTGAACACCCCATTGAAGAAAATTGGGATAACAGCTACAATCATAAGCCCTACTGCCCCGATAAATACAATATAGTTCAGGATCCTGGTCAGGTATTCACTGGTGGGCTTCCCGGGACGGATGCCTGGGATAAAGCCGCCCTGCCGCTTCATGTTATTGGCAATTTCCAGCGGGTTGAAGGTAATGGATGTGTAGAAATACGCAAATGCAATGACTAACACAATATACACCAGCAAGCCTATGCTGTAAATGGGGTTTTCCGGGTCGCACCAATAAGATTGGGATAATCCATGGAGGATTTTGCTCCCCATCCCTGTCCCATTGCCTTTTCCCATAATAGCTGCAATAATCACCGGGAACTGCATAATCGACTGGGCAAAGATAATCGGGATTACGCCTGCCGTATTGACTTTCAGCGGGATATGCGAGGACTGCCCGCCTACCTGCCTGCGCCCCTGGATTTTCTTGCTGTACTGTACCGGGATCCTGCGCTGGCCGTCCTGGAGGATAATGACAAAAACCACTGTTACCAAAATCACCGCAAGGATTACGGCAGCAGCAATGATTGCATTCCCTACATTGGGCGCATTTGCAATAAACTGGGTGTAGAGGGTCATCAGGTCTTCCGGGATCCGTGAAATGATATTGATAACCAGCACGATGGAAATACCATTCCCCACGCCATTCTCTGTAATCCGCTCACCAATCCACATCAGCACTGCAGAACCTGCTGTCAGCCCTGTCACCATCATAATTACATGGGCTGCATCGAATTTATCCAGATAATTGCCACGCCCGAATGCAACCGCCATGGCGATGGACTGGATTAATGCAAGTGCAACCGTTACATAACGCGTAATCTCTGCAATTTTCTTCCTTCCGTCTTCCCCATCCTTCTGCATTTCCTCCAGCTTGGGGATAGCAATGGTAAGAAGCTGCATAATGATGGAAGATGTAATATAAGGCGTAATGTTCAGCGCAAATACTGACATCTGCTCAAAAGAACCGCCTGTAATTGCATCAAAGAAATTAAGCGCATCCGTCCCCTGGTTTGCAAACCAGTTTGCAATGACTTCTGCATTGACGCCGGGCAGGGGGAGCTGTGACCCAATCCTGATAACCACCAGCATCACCAGGGTATAGAAAATACGGTTCCTGATATCCTTAATTTTAAATGCATTGCGGAGTGTTTCCAGCATTAAATCACCTCTGCTTTTCCACCAAGAGCCTCAATCTTTTCTTTTGCACCTGCGCTAAAGGCATTTACCTGCACGGTAAGTTTCTTGGTAAGCTCACCATTTCCGAGAATCTTTACGCCGTCTTTTGGGTTCTTCACGATTTTCCGTTCTTTCAATGCCTCTATAGTCACAACTGCGTCATTATCAAATACTTCTAACACATCTACGTTGATTGCCACGATATCTTTGGAATTCCTGTTGGTAAAGCCGCGTTTTGGAATCCTCCTATACAATGGCATCTGCCCGCCTTCGAACCCGGGCCTTGGAGCCCCGGAACGTGCCTTCTGGCCTTTATGCCCCTTACCTGCTGTCTTACCATTTCCTGAAGCATGGCCGCGGCCCCTTCTGAAATTTTTGTGCTTGGAGCCTTTTGCCGGCTTTAAATTTGATAAGTCCATTCTGACACACCTCCTTACGTCCTCTTAAATTTCTTCTACTTTCACTAAGTGCCTTACCTGCCGTACCATTCCCCTGATTGCTGGGTTATCCGGCATTTCCACGCTGTGGTGGAGCTTCCTTAATCCTAAAGCTTCCACTGTCTTACGGTTCTTTGGTACCGCGCCGATTGTAGACTTTACAAGTGTAATCTTTAATTTCTCTGCCATTTTCCACGCCCTCCTTAGCCGAGTATCTCTTCTACAGATTTACCACGGAGCTTTGCTACTTCTTCGGGGGATTTCAACTGCTTCAAAGCTTCAATTGTGGCAAGCACTACGTTCTGCTTGTTGTTGGAGCCCAAAGATTTTGTACGGATGTTCTTAATCCCTGCCAATTCGCACACATTACGGGCCGGGCCGCCTGCAATTACGCCAGTACCTTCCGGCGCCCTTTTCAGCAGTACGGATGCGCCTGTATGCTTTCCGGTAATATCATGGGTAATACTGTTATTATCATCTAATTTTACAGAAATCAGCTTTTTGATGGCGTCTTCTTTCCCTTTGCGGATTGCTTCTGGGATTTCAGTCGCTTTACCTAAACCTGCACCTACATGACCATTGCTGTCACCAACAACAACCAAAGCTGTAAAACGCATGTTACGCCCGCCCTTTACAACTTTTGTTACACGTTTAATTGATACCACTTTTTCTGTTAATTCCAATTGACTAGCATCAATGATTGTACGTTTCATGTATTTGTCTCCTCCTATTAAAAGTTTAACCCAGCTTCTCTTGCTGCATCAGCTAAAGCCTTGACTTTTCCCTGATAGATATAACCGCCTCTGTCGAAGACAACTGTAGTAATGCCCTTTTCCAGCGCCCGCTTTGCAATCACTGTCCCAAGGTGCGCTGCTGCATCCACGTTATTGGTTTTCTCCAGCTCAGCTTTTACGTCTTTCTGGAGCGTACATGCAGATACCAGCGTATGCTGTGCATCATCGTCGATGATCTGCGCATACATGTGGTTATTGCTTCTGAATACTGCTAAACGCGGCCGTTCTGCTGTACCGGAGAAACGATTGCGGATTCTTCTATGCTTTTTCATCCGGACTTCGGACCTTGATTTTTTATTAATCATCTTATTGTTCCTCCTTTAACTATTTTTTACCAGTCTTACCAACTTTACGCCGGATAACTTCATCCATATATTTGATACCTTTTCCTTTATAAGGTTCTGGCCTTCTCTTATCCCTGATTTCTGCTGCGTACTGGCCAACCTTTTCTTTGTCAATGCCGGAAATGGTGATTTTATTCCCTTCCACTTTGGATTCAAGCCCTTCTGGGTCAGTCATAATGACTGGGTGGGAAAACCCTAAGTTCAATGTCAGCTCTTTCCCGGACTTGGATGCCCTGTAACCAACGCCGTTTACTTCCAGTTCCTTGGTGTAGCCATTGGTTACGCCTACTACCATATTATTGATCAGTGTCCTTGTAAGGCCGTGGAGGGATTTCATCCTCTTTAAGTCATTCGGCCTGCACACTGTAATTTCAGAACCTTCTAATTTGATTTCCATTTCTTCAGGAAGGGTCCTCTCAAGGGTTCCCTTCGGACCTTTTACAGTCACATGATTATTTTCTGCAATATCTACAGTAACGCCTGCAGGTACTGCGATTGGCATTCTTCCGATTCGTGACATGCCCGTACCTCCTGTAATTTATTGTTTTTTTATATGCAGTAAGAGTTCCGCTCGACTAACACGCTGACTTCGCCAAAAGCGGGCTCGTCACCGCTAAGTCTTGGGAACGGCTTTCGCACTAAGTTCGAAAATACCTCACTAAGTGCTCAATGCCTACCATACATAGGCCAGCACTTCGCCGCCTACTGCTAATTTTCTTGCTTCCTTATCTGTTACAACGCCCTGGTTGGTGGAAAGGATTGCTACACCCAGCCCGCCAAGCACCTTCGGGATTTCATTCTTGCCGGCATAAACCCGCAGCCCTGGCTTAGAAATCCTCTTAAGGCCTGTGATGATTTTTTCATTTTTATCTTTTCCGTATTTTAAGGTGATACGGATTGTGTTAAAGCTGCCGTCTTCCACAATATCGTATTTTGCAATATATCCTTCATTTACAAGAATGTCAGCAATTGCAACTTTCATCTTAGAAGATGGAACATCAACTGTATCATGTTTTGCAGTATTTGCATTACGGATTCTTGTAAGCATATCTGCGATTGGATCACTCATTGTCATGATAAATTTTCCTCCTGTTATTTTCTCGTAAGGAAGTTCCACTCGCTAAACTCAACCTTCGCCAAAGGCTTGGTTTCACTAACCTCCTGGAACGACCTCGCACTAACCTTAAGCTGCGCTTAGCAGCTTGCTTTCGCTAAGTGCTTCCGGTCACCAACTTGCCTTCTTCACACCTGGAATCTGTCCTTTATATGCTAATTCACGGAAGCAAATCCTGCAAATTCCGTATTTCCTTAAATATGCATGTGGGCGGCCACAAATTCTGCAACGGTTGTATTCCCTGGTAGAGAATTTCTGTTTACGCTGCTGTTTGATTTTCATTGCCTTCTTTGCCATCGAAATTCCCTCCTTATTGTTTTGCAAATGGCATGTTGAACTGTGCCAGCAATTCGCGGGCTTCTTCATCCGTCTTTGCCGTAGTTACAAAAATAACGTCCATACCGCGGATCTTGTCAATCTTATCATACTCGATTTCCGGGAAAATCAGCTGTTCCTTGATTCCAAGCGCGTAGTTCCCCCTGCCGTCAAACGCATTGGGGTTTACGCCGCGGAAGTCGCGGACACGTGGCAGCGCTAAGTTAATTAAGCGGTCAACAAACTCATACATCCTGTCCCCTCTTAATGTTACCTTGCACCCAATTGGCATGCCTTCCCTGATCTTGAAGTTCGCTACGGATTTCTTTGCTTTGGTAACAACCGCTTTCTGGCCGGTAATGGTTTCCAAATCACTTACTGCAGCGTCAAGGAGCTTCACGTTTTCTTTTGCTTCACCAACGCCCATGTTGATGACTACCTTTTCGATTTTTGGTACTTGCATGATGTTTTTATATTCAAATTTCTTCATCAGGGCATCTACGATTTCCTTCTGATAAATTTCTTTTAACCTACTACTCAACTGAATGGACCTCCTCTCCTGAATTAATCAATGACTTCGCCGGTGGATTTGGCAAAACGTACTTTTTTGTCCCCTTCTATCCTGAAGCCTACGCGGGTAGCTTTTCCTTTGTGGACATACATCACGTTGGAAATATGGATGGGGCCTTCCTGATGGATGATACCGCCCTGCTGGTTCGTCATGCTGGGCTTGGTATGCTTGGTAATCATATTGATCCCTTCCACCAGTACGGTGTTTTTCTTCCTGTTGATTGCAATTACTTTGCCTTCTTTGTCTTTATCTTTCCCAGCGATTACTTTTACAAGGTCGCCTTTTTTAATCTTTAATGATGCCATAGAACTACCTCCTATAATACTTCGGGGGCTAAGGAAACAATTTTCATAAACTGTTTCTCACGAAGCTCCCTGGCAACTGGCCCAAAAATACGGGTTCCCCTTGGGGTTTTGTCATCTTTGATGATAACAGCCGCATTTTCATCGAATTTAATATAAGAACCGTCTTTCCGGCGTGCGCCTTTCTTGGTGCGGACAATAACTGCCTTTACCACATCGCCCTTTTTTACAACGCCGCCTGGTGTTGCATCTTTAACCGTAGCAGTGATGATATCTCCGATATTTCCATATCTTCTGGTAGAACCGCCCATAACACGGATGCAGAGAATCTCTTTTGCTCCTGTATTATCAGCTACTTTCAGTCTGCTTTCCTGTTGAATCATGCTGGTAGCCTCCTTTTATTTCGCTCTTTCCACAATTTCCACAAGCCTCCACCTTTTGTCCTTGGACAGCGGCCTTGTTTCCATTACTTTAACTGTATCTCCGATTTTACATTCATTGTTTTCGTCATGAGCTTTTAATTTATATGTCTTTTTTACGATTTTGTTGTAAAGGGGATGCCTTACATTGTCCCTTACTGCAACTACGATGGTTTTGTTCATCTTGTCGCTTACAACAACGCCGGTACGTGTTTTCCTAAGATTTCTTTCTTCCACGATTCTGCTCCTTTCCCATGGTCTTTACCTCTGGAAGTGTATTGCTTAAGCGTTCTGCGCCTCGCGTTCCTTCTCAGTGATGATCGTCTGAATTCTGGCAATATTTTTGCGGACCTCTTTGATCCTTGCAGTATTATCCAACTGGTTCGTTGCATTCTGGAACCTCAGGTTGAAAAGTTCTTTCTTTGCAGCCACTAATTTTTCCTGCAGCCCTGCTGCTGATTCTTCCCTTAACTCTTTGATATAATTACTAGCTTTCATTTGATTCACCGCCTTCTAAGTCTGCCCGTGAAACGATTTTACATTTACAGGGTAATTTGTGTGTTGCAAGACGAAGCGCTTCACGCGCGATTTCTTCCGGCACGCCGGCAATTTCAAATAACACACGGCCCGGTTTCACAACGGCTACCCAATATTCCAATGTCCCTTTCCCGGAACCCATACGTGTTTCTGCTGGCTTTGCAGTTACTGGCTTGTCTGGGAAAATTTTGATCCATACTTTACCGCCACGCTTGATGTAACGTGTCATTGCAATACGGGCTGCTTCAATCTGGTTGGATTTGATCCAGCATGGCTCTGTCGCCACAATACCATATTCACCATTTGTGATTTTATTTCCTCGTAACGCCTTGCCTGCCATGGAGCCACGGAACTGTTTGCGGCGTTTTACTCTTTTTGGCATTAACATTATTTATCGCTCCCTTCCTTTGTTTCTTTTGTTGGAAGGATTTCGCCTTTATAAATCCATACCTTAACCCCTACTTTTCCGTAAGTGGTATCTGCTTCGGCGAATCCATAGTCGATGTCTGCTCTTAATGTCTGGAGTGGGATGGTCCCTTCACTGTAAAATTCAGTACGTGCCATGTCGGCGCCGCCCAGACGCCCAGAAACGGAACTCTTGATCCCCAATGCCCCTGCTTTCATGCTCCTGCCCATGCAGGATTTCATAGCGCGGCGGAAAGAAACACGGTTCTCTAACTGCAGCGCGATGTTCTCAGCAACAAGCTGGGCATCCTTATCCGGCCTCTTTACTTCTTTAATGTCCACTACTAATTTTTTATCTGTGAATTTCTGGAGTTCTGCCTTTACTTTCTCAATCTCTGCGCCGCCTTTTCCGATCACTACGCCCGGTTTTGCGGTATAAAGGATTACTTTTACCCGGTCTGAAGCCCGTTCAATCTCAATTTTGGAAACCCCGGATGCATACAGCTTCTTTTTCAGGAATGTCCTAATATTGTAGTCTTCAATTAAGAAATCCGCAAAATCTGCCTCTGCATACCATTTAGAATCCCAATCTTTGATAATTCCAACTCTTAAACCATGAGGATTCACTTTCTGTCCCATGTTTGCCCTCCTATCTTTCATCAAGCACAATTGTGATGTGGCTCATTCTCTTTTCGATCCTGTAAGCTCTCCCTTGTGCCCTCGGTTTAACTCTTTTCATTGTCGGCCCTTTGTTTGCATAGCACTCTGCAATGTAAAGGTTCTCTGTATTCATGCCGTTGTTGTTCTCTGCGTTTGCAATTGCAGATTTTAACAGTTTCTCTATCAGGCTGGATGCATACCTTGGGCTGTATGCCAGGATTGCAAGGGCGGACCTTACATCTTTTCCACGGATTGCATCTAACACGAAACATGCCTTCTGGACAGATACCCGGGCATAAGATAATTTTGCCTTGGGCCTGGTATCCTTCTGCGCATTTCTTTCTCTCTTAATTTGACTTCTGTGTCCCTTTGCCATGGATGAAACCTCCTTTCAGATTCTTTTGATTAGCGGACTTTTGATTTCTTCTCGTCTTTTCCATGCCCGCGGTAAGTCCTTGTTGCAACGAACTCACCCAGTTTATGGCCAACCATGTCTTCTGTCACATATACCGGCACATGCTTGCGTCCGTCATGCACCGCAAATGTATGGCCCACGAACTGCGGGAAAATGGTAGAGCGGCGAGACCATGTCTTAATCACGCTCTTTTCACCTGCTGCGTTCATGGCATCTACTTTTTTCAATAAGCTTGCATCAGCAAATGGTCCTTTTTTTAATGAACGACCCATAATTCAACCTCCTAAAATACTGTCCCGCCCAGGGCAGCCCTGCCCTGCGGTCCTTCCTGTTATTTCAAAGCCCTACCGTCTCTTCTCCTTACGATAAGCTTATTGCTTGCTTTGTTTTTCTTTCTGGTCTTTAAACCAAGTGCAGGCTTGCCCCATGGTGTAGACGGGCCTGGACGTCCGATCCCAGTCTTGCCTTCACCACCGCCGTGCGGATGGTCATTGGGGTTCATAACAGAACCGCGGACGGTCGGGCGGATACCCATATGGCGCTTGCGCCCTGCCTTACCAATTTTAATCAGGTTGTGGTCGCCATTCCCTACCACGCCTACGGTTGCGCGGCAGCCAATCGGCACCATCCTCATTTCGCCGGAGGGAAGCCTGAGCGTTGCATATTTGCCTTCTTTTGCCATAAGCTGTGCGCTGGTCCCAGCGGAACGGACAAGCTGCCCACCCTTGCCGGGGAGTAACTCAATGTTGTGGAGCTGCGTACCAACCGGGATGTTCTCCAGCGGCAGGCAATTGCCAACCCTTACTTCTGCTTCCGGGCCGCTCATGACTTTCATGCCGTCTGTCAGCCCTTCCGGTGCGATGATATATGCTTTTGCCCCGTCTGCGTAGCAGATCAATGCGATGTTTGCAGACCGGTTCGGGTCGTATTCAATCCCGATAACCTTTGCGGGGATTCCGTCTTTTTTATCTCTCTTAAAATCAATGATCCTATATTTCCTTCTGGAGCCGCCGCCGCGGTGCCTTACGGTAATTTTACCCTGGTTGTTGCGCCCAGATTTTTTCTGTAGGGAAACCAGCAGGGATTTCTCTGGTTTTTTCTTCGTAATTTCAGAGAAATCAGAGCCAGTCATATTTCTTCTGGAAGGTGTATATGGGTTATATGTCTTAATTCCCATGATTTTTCTCCTTTCTATAAACCAGCAAAAATTTCAATTTCCTTGCTGTCCTCTGTCAATTTAACGATTGCTTTCTTGGCCTTAGCAGTCTTTCCTACCGTCATGCCTCTTCTTTTCTTCTTGCCGGGGATGTTCAGGGTGTTCACTCTCTGTACCTTTGTGCCCTCAAACATCTTCTCAACAGCAGCCTTAATCATGGTCTTGTTTGCTTCCGGATGCACTAAGAAGGTATACTCCTTGTTGCCCATAAGCCCCATGCTCTTTTCCGTAATGACTGGTTTGAGGATCACATCATAATACTGTATATTTGCCATTATGCATACACCTCCTCAATGGTTGCCACCGCTTCTTTTGTCACTACTACGGTGTCATATTTCAGGATATCATAAACATTAATCGTGTTTGTCAGCGCAGTTTTCACCTTCGGGATGTTCCTTGCGGACAGGATGACATTCCTGTCGTTGTCATTTAAGACTACCAGCGCTTTCTGCACTTTCAGGTTGTTTAAAATTTCCACAAAACGTTTTGTTTTGATTTCGTCTAATTTCAGCTCATCCAATACGATGAATTTGCTGTCGTTTACCTTGGATGTCAGGACTGATTTCAGTGCAGCCCTTTTTTCCTTCCGGTTCATCTTGAAGGAATAATCCCTTGGCGTGGGGGCAAATACTACGCCGCCGCCTTTCCACTGGGGTGCACGGATGGAACCCTGCCTTGCATGCCCGGTCCCTTTCTGCTTCCATGGTTTCCTTCCGCCGCCGCGGACTTCAGCGCGTGTCTTTGCCTTCTGCGTCCCCTGACGGTTATTCGCCAACTGCTGTACGACTGCCATATGCACCAGATGTTCGTTAATCTTTGCACCGAACACTGCGTCGCTCAGCTCAAGGCTTCCAACTTCATTGCCTTCCATATTATAAACAGCTACATTAGCCATTGTTAAGCCCTCCTTTCATTTACTGCTTTACAGTTTCTTTGATTGTCACCAAAGATTTCTTCGGTCCCGGGACGGAGCCTTTTACCAAAAGCAGGTTGTTCTCAGCATCCACCCTGACAATTTCAAGGTTCTGGACAGTTACCCTTACAGCGCCCATATGTCCCGGCATGCCTTTGCCCTTAAACACCCTGCTGGGGCTGGAACATGCGCCGTTGGAACCCTGATGGCGGTGGAACTTGGAACCGTGGGTCATAGGCCCCCTGTGCTGGCCGTGACGCTTGATTGCGCCTTGGAACCCTTTCCCTTTGGAGATTGCAGTTGCGTCAATTTTGTCGCCTTCTGCAAAAATATCCGCTTTAATTTCATCTGCCAGATTATACTCTGCAGCATTTTCAAATTTAAATTCCCTTACAAACCTCTTGCCTGTTACGCCGGCTTTCTTAAAGTGGCCCATCTCAGCCTTTGTCACGCCATGCCTGCGCCGGATTTCTTTCTTCCCGCTGGCATCCCTGTTGACAACCCTTTCCTTCTTGTCCACAAAACCAACCTGGACTGCGTTGTACCCATCGCTCTCCACTGTCTTAACCTGCGTTACGACGCACGGGCCTGCCTGCAGTACAGTAACCGGAACTAAAGTCCCGTCTGCATGGAAGATTTGGGTCATCCCAACTTTCGTAGCTAAAATCGCTTTCTTCATTTCTTTCCCTCCTGTTTACTCTACAGCGGAACGCTTCATACCCGAACTGGCCGGGCAGCGGAACCGTTCATCCTAGAACAGCTTATACATTTCTATATGAAGCCCTTCAGGACTGTTTCCCTACTTATTTTTCATTTTGATATCAATGTACACGCCTGCCGGCATTTCCAGCCTGGACAGTGCATCCACGGTCTTCTGGGTGGGTGTGATGATATCGATGAGCCTCTTGTGGGTCCTCTGCTCAAACTGTTCCCTTGAGTCCTTATACTTGTGGACTGCCCTTAAGATTGTCACTACTTCCCTTTTGGTTGGGAGTGGCACAGGGCCGCTCACCTGTGAGCCATTCTTTTTCACAGTTTCGATAATTTTCTTTGCAGATGCATCCACCAACTGATGGTCGTATGCCTTCAGTGTGATTCTCATTACTTGACTTGCCATAAAAAAAGCCGCCTCCTTTTCGCACTTTACTTCAGTACGACAAGCGGTGACTGTACACTTCTCCGTGTGTGTCGTATATACCCCACACGGGTCTGCCCCTTGCAGATTCCTTGTTGTGATACAGTGACTTGTCGCCAGTTTCTTAACTTGACATTCGCTCCACGGAAAACCTGCCATATCAGGCAGCAACCTCGCGCTTCATTGCTATCATGCCACAGCAGGTACTATTATAATGCAAAAGTTCAAAGATTGCAAGGGGTAAATTCAATTTTTTTGGACGGTAAATGGGACTGGCCAGAACTACTTGGAATTGGCAGGCAACCGAAGTTATCCTTTACAGTCCAGCATGGAAACCCTTTCTTCTGGGTAAAACTGCTCTAAAATTTCATCTTGCTGCTCCATCTGGGCGGATTCTTCTGGAGGCAAGGAAGCTGCCGGGCTAGAGGCTTGGCCTCCTTCTGGCTGCCCAATTGGATTTTGGATCCCTGTGCGCTTAGCGTCCTCCTCGGTTTCGGGCTTATCCTGGCACTTGGGGTCTTTCTGGGCCTCTTGGATGGCTGCTTTGACGGCTTCCCCTAGGAGCATCCCGAATTGGGGGTTGGATTTGGTTACCTCTGAAACCTGCTGGTATGCCTGTTGGACGATGGTCTGCTGTTCTTCTTTGGAAGAGGCCTGCTGCAGGGCGCTTTTTATCCGCTGGCCTTCCTTCCGGGCAAGTTCTGCCATCTGGGCAAGCTGGGGATTGACCCGCATTAAAAATTGCTTTTCTTCCGGCGTCACAGAATCCCCTCTGGCAATCTTCTTGGCAATCTGCAATGCCTTTTTCGCCTCTTGTTCACTGTCGTCTATTTCTTTTGGCTCTAACAGTTTCTGCAAAACAGATTTCTTGTTATCATCGGTTTCTGCCCCGGTGAAATTGCGGATAATCTGGCTGATGTCTACGGTGAAACCGCCTGTTCCTGCCTTTGCCCCGCTGGGCTGTGGGTTCACTATGTTCATTTCCTTTCCTCCCATCTGCTAGGTATGGCCTTACGCTTTCCCATATGATTCCTAAAAGTCTGTTGACTGATATATCGGCAGATGGAAGCTTCTGGCTTAGGGGTTACTTTCTTCTATTCCATGCATTGAGGATTGTGCCCAGCCCCAATCCGGCAAGGGAATAGATGCCCCCAAACAAAATCAATTCAGGCTGCGGCAGATTGATTTTATGAAATGCCACCATATTAGCTGCGCTGAATGTTGCATATTCTGCAAGCATATACATAACGCCAAACGCAATGGGGGAGCACCACTTCCATGTCCCCCAGTAATTATTTTTTCCAATCAGCAGCGAAGATATAAATGTTGCAGTTGGGAGCAGCACCCACAAAAACATAATGCTATACCCCATTGCATCTTGGCCGCTGGGGAACCACCAGAACGATATCAGCGAAACCGCCCATATTCCAACATAAATTGAAATTAAAATCAATTTTGATAATTGATTCCTGCTTTTCACAGTATCTGTACTTTCTTCTAAATAACCGAAATATTTTGACATGGAAACCTCCTCCTTTCCTTTTAACAAAAGATCAAGGCTGACATCATATAAGTCGCTCATCTTTATGACGCTGACAATGTCCGGGTATGTTTTTCCAGTTTCCCAATTTGAAATTGTCTGCCGGCTCACGCCAAGCGCTTCTGCAATTTGTTCTTGTGTAAGATTCGCTTCCATCCGTGCATTTTTAATTTTTGCGCCAATCTCCATTCTCCTTACCTCCTTTTGCCCATTTTAAACGAATAGAAGGCCTATCGTCTATCAAACAGCTTTGGAATGGCTGTTTTCCCATGTCAAAATGTTTTTGCAACGCCCCAAACAACACACAAATTCCTTTTACAGGCTACTTTGCAGTTCCTTGCGCTTCTTGCTGACTTTTTGTATATAACCCAGCATAAGGTTCCACAACGCCTTCCCGGCAATGAGGAACAATGCGCCCATAAGGATGGAAAAAAGCAGGGCAGCCGGCGCCCCAGCTTCATAGGAACCAAACCGGAACATGACATAGGGCACTTGGAACCCAAACAAAAAACCTGTAAATTTCAGGATGCCAGCCACTGGGGCAAGGATTCCGGAAATCATCAGGCCTACGGACAATACGCCCGCCATTGGGATGACAAACATCCCGCTAAGGCCAGCCATGCTATAGAACACAAGGAGGGCGCCAAGCTTTTGCCAGCTAAATTTGCTGTCTTTTGCAATGGAACCGCCCAGATATGCTTTCGCCAATTCCTTGGGACCGCCCAGCCGTTCTATGATTTTTTCCGGAGGGACGTTCTGCAGTTCCAATTCCTGCATTTCACTTTTGATCTCTTTTACAATATCTGCCCTTTCTGAAATTGGCATTACCTTTAGGTACTTGTCTATTTGTTCCAGATATGTTTCTAATAAGGTATTCATAATTTCTATCAGTCCTTTCTGGGCACGTACACGCTCTGACCTGAAATGTGGATGTTTTACCCATTCTTTCCTTTTAGTTCCGATATTGCAGACAGCAAATGTTCCCATTCCCCATTCATGGCATCCAGATATTCCTTCCCCTTGCCTGTGATGGTGTAATATTTCCGGGGCGGGAGGCCCTCTGTTGTTTCTTTCCATGTGGATGTCAGGTATCCTTCTTTGAGGAGCCTGCGGAGCAAGGGGTAAATGGTGCTCTCTTTTGCTGCCAGCATTGGGTATTTTTCCAGTTCGCTGATAATTTCGTAGCCATAGCGGGGCCTTTGCTCCATCATAAGCATAATGCAATATTCCAGCGTGCCGCGCTTAATTTGTGATTTCCAGTCTTCAATGTTTGGCATTAGGGTTCTCCTTTCTATATACATCGTACCACATAGTACATAGCATGTCAATAGTATATTGGGTCGGTCTGCAAGTCAGGGCTGCCCGCCCTTACACAAAGCAAGGGCAGCTCCCCAGCCAATGCGCTCAGCCAAGAAGCCGCCCTCTTTCCTTCCTATAATAACAAATCCCTGCCGCATCCGCCAAAAACCATCCAATTGGGATTGCCCACCAAATCCCTGCCACGCCAAAGGCCGGGACTGGGGAAAGCAGGTAAGCCAGAAGTACCCGGGTGCCAAGGGAAATCACAGTCAGGACTACGGACATACCTGGCCTGCCCACCGCCCGGTATAAGCCGTACAGCAAAAACAGGCATCCAATCCCGCTGTAAAAAACCCCTTCAATCCGCAGGTAACGGACGCCTTCCCGGACAACCTCTGTTTCTGCACGGTCAATAAACAGTTCCATCAGCGGCTGGGCAAATACAAAGACCGCCCCGGAAACCGCCATGCTGAACACCACCGCGGCAGCCACCGCCCCTTTCAGCCCTTCCCGGATGCGCTCTTTCTTTTTTGCCCCATAATTTTGGGCAATAAAGGTAGAAAACGCATTCCCAAAATCCTGCACTGGCATATAGGCAAAAGCATCTATTTTTACCGCTGCCGCAAAAGCCGCCATAATGGCAGGCCCAAAGCTGTTGACAAGCCCCTGCACCATCAGGATCCCCAAATTCATCACCGACTGCTGCACACAAGTCAGAACGGAAAACCCTGCAATTTCCTTAACACAGGCGCCACGGACCTTCCGGCAGCCCCAGATCCCGGAAAACTGCGGGCACCGAAGCAGCGCATAGACGGCAATCCCTATCCCGGATCCATACTGGGCAATGACCGTTGCCTTTGCAGCGCCAGCCACCCCCTGCCCAAGCCCCAGCACATACCAAAGGTCCAGCACAATATTCAGTCCGGCAGAACTTGCCAGAAAAACCAGCGGCACCAATGAATTCCCCACTGCCCGGAGGAAAGCCGCAAAATAATTATACAAAAATGTTGCAGAAATCCCACAGAACACCACCAGCAGGTATTCCCGCATACCGCCCCAGACTTCTTCCGGCACTTTGAGGAATACGCGGATTCCATCCAAGGCTGCAAAGGCTAGGATATTCAATAAGAGCGTCAGCCCTGCAATTAATGCAAAGGACGCCCAAATGCTCTCCCTTAACCCCTCCATGTCCTGCTGCCCATACCGGATGGAAAATACCGCCCCGCTGCCCATGCACAGCCCCAGCAAAATGGACGTCAGGAATGTCATCAGCGTAAATGCAGAGCCTACGGCAGCCAGGGCATTGCTCCCCAGAAATTTCCCCACAATCAGCGTATCTGCCACATTATAGCACTGCTGGAGCAGGTTCCCCAGGATCATGGGGACAGCGAATTTCAGCATGGAGCCCATCACCGGCCCTTTCGTTAAATCTCCGTCCATGTCCCTTCATTTCCCCCAGTTTTTTTCCCAGCCCAAACAAACATCACAACCCCAAGGGCTAAAATAAAGACAGAAATAAGCTGGGAGGTAGACAGGAAACCGAACTCTCCCCGGTAGTCATTCCGCAGCATTTCAATAAAAAACCTGCCAATGCTGTACAGGATGCAGTAAGCTGCTGACACCTTCCCCCTCCGCGGCTGCTTTTTCGCATAAGCCATCAAGAGGAACGCCATGGCAAAATCCCCAACAGCAGAATAAATCTGGGTAGGGATTAAAGAAATTCCATTAGGGGCGTAGTCAGACTGCCAATATTTGATGCTGAAAAAGGAATCTGTTTCCCGCCCATAGCAGCATCCGGCAAAAAAGCACCCAATCCGGCCGCAGCCCTGGGCAAAAGCCACTGCTGGGAGCACTAAGTCTAAATAGGAAAGGAAATCCACCTTCTTATAGCGGCAATACCCCCATCCAGTCAGGACGCCGCCAATAATTCCGCCATAGACAACCCATCCATTCTGGAAATTCCATAAAATGGATGGGTCTTTCAGAATATCTTTGAAACTTACTGTGAAATAAAGAATTTTGCTTCCGGCTGCGCCGCCTAAGACGGCGCACCAGAAAATGCCAAACAGGATATCTGGATCCAGCCCCCGCTTCTTTGCACGTTTTTCACTGATTAGCAATGCGCTCATATACCCGATTGCCACCATTACCCCATACAAATGTATTGTCAGCGGCCCTATGTTTAAATCATTAATCATAATTTCCTCCAAATTCCCGTTTTTACCACTGCCCCATTAGCCGGCAGGATGTTCCCCTGCTGCTGGAACCTTGCGGTTTACTTCAAAAAAGAATACCAGCCTTACGCCGATCCCATTCCCGTCTACCCATGCCTCGTCTGCAGAAGAAAACAGGACCGCCATTATTTCACGGACTGTCTTCCCCATTTCCTTCAGCAGGAGAATCGGCCCCCCGGACAGCTCAATGGTAGAATGCTTCTTATTGTCTGTGTCAATCTCAATGTTCAGGTTAAGGTATTTCGCCAGCAGCAGGGCAGACCTGCTCATCAAGTCAAACCGCTCTTTCCTGGCTTCGTCTTCCACAAAATTACTGTCCTTCGCAGACTCGTCTGACTGCTTGACCATTGCGGCAATTTCCTGTTTCATCTGTTCTTCGCTGATGTCGCCTTCCGGCACTTCCCATGTCCCTCCTTCCTCTAATTTGCGCATGTTGGATTCCCGCTCCGCTTGGCTTAAATCGTAGTAGTTCCTTACAACCTTCATACAATATACCCCTTTCTATAATTTATTTTTCCTTATCCTTGCGGTAATTCCCTGAATAGTATCTCACAATATAGTGAATTACTCTTTCTAAAACTATTATATATAATTATTGAAACAAAGTAAAGGAGAATACGCATGGATTACGGAAAATTAGAATTACACATTAATGAACTTCTGACATCAAGAGGAATTTCAAAAAACCAGATATGCAAAGATTTAGATATTCCCCGCTCTAATTTCAACCGATACTGCAAAAATGAATTCCAAAGGCTGGATGCGGGTCTGGTTTGTAAACTATGCCATTATCTGAACATTGAAATCAGTGAGCTTATTACTTACCAGCCGCCGCAATAGCCACGATGCCAGCAAAGACGCCCTGCTCCCCTTGCAGATTGTCCCATGTTTCCCTAAAGGATACCATTATTCGGGACAGATTTCAATTCATTTTTTCTTAAATTTTTATGTTCTTTTCCGGGCATGTATTTTTTTGGGGGGGCAGGCAGCTAACTTGATGCCCGTTAGCTTGCTGCTGGGTATTTGGCTCCGCCATAACAGTGTCAGCACTCTATGGCCCACCTGGCATGGCTCCCCTTATCCCCTTTTTTAATTACCAGTTTCCGGTCTATCTGTTCTTTCAGTTCTGCCACATGGGAAATAATCCCTACCAGCCTGGTATCCCCTGCCAGTTCATTCAGGATCCCAATTGCCCTGTCCCTTGCTTCGTCGTCCAGAGATCCAAACCCTTCGTCAATAAACATGGTATCCAAATGCACCTTCCCTGCCGTATTCTGGATAACGTCCGCCATGCCAAGGGCCATGGAAAGGGCTGCCAGAAAGGACTCTCCCCCGGAAAGGGTTTTCACATCCCGTATTTTGTCTGTTACCAGATCATATACGTCAAGGTCTAGCCCAGCTTCCCCCTGCCTGCCCAGGTGTTCCACATCCCGGCACTGGAGTATGAACTGGTTCCCATTGATTTTCACCAGACGGCGGTTCGCTTCGGCAATTATAGAATGGAAATAACGGCGCTGGACATAGGTCTGGAAATCCAGCCGTACATGCTGGGGCAGGTTCCCATTTGCGGTTTTATCCAAATTGCTTACTACTTCATACTGCTTCTTGAAAACCTCCCGCTCCTGATACAGCCTTGTAAGCTGCTTCCTGGCCTGCTGATCCCTTGCCTTGATGGCTGCAACCTTTAATTTCTCCTGTTCCAGGAACTTGGCTTCCTGTTCCAGCAGACGGCTTTTTTCCAGCAAACAATCCGTTTCCGCCGGCTCTTTGCCCTTTAGCTGCTGTTCCAGCAATTTTTGGTTCCGCTGCTGTTCTGCCAGAATGCCTTTGTTTTCCGCTATGGCGCGGCTTAGCTTCTGCAAGGAAGCTTCGGCTTTTACCCTGCTGCCCTCAAGGGAGGATTTTTCTTTCTCAGCCTTTGCCAGCCGCTGCTTTAATTCCCTGGCTTCTGGGAAGGGCAGTTCCTGCTGCAGCAGCCCCGCTGCTTGGCTGGCGGTTTCAAAAGCCAAGTTTGCCTGATACTGTTTCTGGATCAGCCCCTCCTGCCGCTGTTCCAAAGCGGCCTGCTCCTGCTGCAGCTGTTCCAGTTTTTCCCGCTGCTGCACCAGAAGCTTCTCCTGCTGCCTGGCTTCTTCCAAACGGATGGCCGCCTGCCTTCCTTTTTCCATGCACCCGGCTAAGGCTTGGGATATCCCTTCCGGCTGGAAGCCTTCCCCAAACATCCGGGTTCCGTCCTGCCATAAAAGGGAGCGTTCTTTTCTGCTGTTTTCCTGCGCTTTTAAAAAATGTTCCCGGCGCTGGCTAAGGTCCTGGTCGGCCTGTTCCCGCGCCTGTTTGGCTTCTTCTACCTGCTGTTCCGTTACTGCATGGGCAGAAAGCTGGGCTTTCTCAGGGTGCTCCAACGCGCCGCACACCGGGCAGGGCTGTCCTTCCTCCAAATCTGCTGCCAGAAGCCCAGCCTGCTCCGCGATAAAGCTTTTGTTTTTCCATTCATACTCCTGGCTTTTTTCCTGGAACAGAAGCAGGGCCTGCCCTACCCTTTCCTGCTCCTGCCGTTCCTTTTTTTCACAGGCTAAGAGCCGTTTGTGGGTTTTTGACATTTCTTCTAACAGGGACTGCTTTGCCATTAGCTCCCTGTTTGCTTCTGCAAGCGCAGGGATTTGTGCAGCGGCTTCCGCCAAGGCAGCTATTTGCTCCCCGCATCCCTGTACCATGGTTTGAAGATGGGACAGCTTTTCCTTTGTTTGGGACACTGCCGCCCCTATTTCCTGCTGTTCCCTCTGGGCATGGGCAGCCGCCTCCTGCTTTTCTTTCAGAAGGCTGTATTTGGGCAGAAGGCTCCGCCACCCGGCAATTTCCTCGGATAATTTGGGAAGCTGCGTTTCTAACTGTTGGCGCAGTTCCCTAAGCCGCCCTGTTTCTTCCTTTTCCTGTATGCCCTGCTGCCCCAGCAGTTCCATGCGGGAGCGGATTGCTGCGCTGGCTTTCTGGGCTTGCTGGAACAGTTGGTTGGTTTCCTTTGCCTGACGGAGCTTCCATGCGGTTTCCTCTGCCAGCCTGCGGTTTTCCTGCTCCTGTTCCCGGATTTCCGTTTCCTTCCCTTCCAGTTCTTCCAGTAAAAGGCCAAGGGTTTCCTGTATTTGTTCCGGGCTTGTTTCCAAACGGCTGCTGATTTCCTCCCACCCGCCGGCATATTTGCTCCCCGGCAGGTATGCGGCGCCTTTTATTTCGTGGGCGCACAGTTTGCGGTTGTCCTCTAATTTCCCATACAAAGATTTGCTCTGCTCCCGCAATTTTATCTGGATGGCGGCATATGCCCTGGTATCAAAAATCCTTGCAAATATTTCTTTCCGCTCTTTGGAAGAAGCATGGAGCAGCTTGATAAATTCCCCCTGGGCAATCATGGCAATCTGGGTGAACTGGGGGGCGCCTATCCCAAGGATTTCCACGATTTTCTCATTGGTTTCCCGCATTTTCCCCGGAAACTCCTGCCCATCCGGCATCCATAAGGCCACGGAAGCGTTTTCTTTTGCCAGCGTATATTCCCCCTCTTTATTTTTCCGCCTGCTCATCCTCCGGTAATTGGGGTTCCTGCGGACAGTGTAGGTATTTCCGCAGTAACGGAAGGTAAATTCCACATAAGTAGGGGTATCCGGGGCTGCATACTGGCTGCGCATCATGTCGCCTTCCCGGCTCCCGCCGCTGGTTTGGTCGAACAGCGCATAAGTGATGGCGTCAAAAATAGTGGTTTTCCCGGCCCCTGTGTCCCCAGTGACCAAAAATACCCCCTGGGCGGCATCTGTAAAATCTATTGTTTCCTGCCCTGCATAAGAGCCAAAGGCAGACATTACAAGCTTTACTGGCTTCATATGGTTTCCCCTCCCCACTGTTCCAAAATTGACGCTATAATCCCTTCTTCCTCGCTGCCCATAGGCTGTCCCTGCATTTCCTGGTAAAATGCCCGGAAAGCCTCCATAGGCTGGAGCAGGGCGCTGCCTTCCCCCTCCGGTTCCAGCATGTTCCTTGTCCTTGTGTTGTCCACCCGCAGCTCTAAAATAGAATCATAAACTTCCTCCAGCTGTTCTTTGGGGCGGTAAGGCTCTTTTTCATCCGTCAGCGTCACGCTGATAAAATCGTGGCAGTTTTCCTTGGTCGCCCGCCCCAGGATTTCTTTCAGCAGCCCCCGTTCCCGGCGGACCTCCTGAATGGGCGCCAAGGGAATGGAAGTAAGCTGGATTTCCTGTCCCTTGGCCCCAAGCTCCGCCATAGTGACAGCCTTTTTATGGAACTCCTCGCTGACAGAATATTTCAGGGGCGTGCCGCAGTAACGGATATGGGGGGATTTCACCATCTGCGCCCCATGGATATGCCCAAGGGCCACATAGTCAAACTGCTCCACCACGGATGCATCCACATTGTCCAGGCCGCCTACCGTAAGGACGGACTGTTCGGAATCGCAGCCCTGCGGCTTCTGCCCCTGGTTGGTGTAAAACTGGTGGGACAGCAGCACATTCCGCTGGCTGAAATCAATCCCTTCCCTGCCAAGAACCTCCCGCACTGCCGTTTCATAGTCAGTAACTATGCCCTCCGCAAACAGGTGGCGCACATAGCCCGGCTTGAGGAAGGGGAGGAGATAGAAATTCACCTCGCCATGCACATCCTGCAGCACAACTTTTTTCAGGTGTTCTTCTGGATGGGAAGGGGCGGACGCGGATAAGTAAATCTGGTGCTTTTCCAGGAACGCGCTGGCATAGGACAGGCGCTGGGGATTGTCATGGTTCCCGGCAATGATAAGGACGGGAATCTGTGGGGTGAGTTCCGCCAGTTCCTGCAAAAATCCGTCAAAAACAGTATAAGCATCCCCGGATGGCACGGAACGGTCAAAAATATCGCCGCAGATTAAAACAACATCCGGGCGGTGCTCCTTTGCCAACGCCACAATCTGGGCGAGGGCTGCCTGCTGGTTTTCTTTTAAATTGTAAGAATGGAGCTGCTTTCCTATGTGCAAATCCGATAAATGAAAAATTTTCATACTTACTCCCTTACTTTTGTATTACTCTGGTGGTTTCATCCCCCAGAAATTTACTGTTGCCCTCCCAGCTTTTCCATAATCCTGCCCATCCTCTCGTCCTTGATGTGGTAAACCCTCTGCAGCGGCCATGGAAGCCCCAGGATATACGCCCGGTCGCTGCGCTGCAGGCAGTCCAGTTTCCGCAGGAAGCCTTCCTGGTCCTGCTGCCGTTCCCGGCCAAAATCGCAGGGGCAATACTCCCCCTGCGGCTGGCTTGCCTGCTCCACAACCCGGCGGAAATGAGGGATGCCGTTTTTCCCATATTCACGGACATAAGAAACCTTGGGGTTGGCATGGCCTTGGCGGGGCTCATCCAGCAGGATAATCCCTTCCTCTAAATAATAACGCCACACCACTGCGCCTGCCCGATCCTCTGAAATAGGGAAGTCCAGCTCCTGTACAATCTGCCCTACCGTATGGCCTAACGCAGCCAAGTGCCGGACAGCCCCGCCATAGGCTGCGTCGCTTATAAAATCAGATAAGGCTTGGTTAAAATATTGGCGTTCCAAAAAAATCCCTCCATCTGTCAGGCTATTTTCAGATACCGTTTCAAATCTTCCATCTGCTTCTTTGCCTGCTGGTACCCTTCTTCATATAAAACTGTCAGCTTTTCCGGGTCTGACTCTGTCCTGCCTACCCCATGGGTGGTTTCCGGGGCAATCACAAAAATTTCTCCCGCCTGTTCCCGCTCCATCAGTTCCTGGATACATGCATTGTAGCGTTCCGGCCTGCTCTTGATGTCCTCTGCCACTTTGGGGTATTTTTTATACAGCTTTCTGGAAATATCCCCGGCGCGCTCCGGCTTTTTCACATAGCCCCGCTCCCTTGTCAGGATTACGATATTTTTGTCGCACCCTTCCTGGATGGCATGTTTGTAGGGGATAGAATCAGACAGCCCCCCGTCCAGATAATACCGTTTCCCCACCTTTACTGGCTGGAACAGGATGGGCAGCGCGCAGCTTGCCACTATCACGTCAAATTTATCATCCCGCCTTGGCACTTCTAAATACTCTGGTTCCCCAGTATGGATATTTGTCACGCAGGCTTCCACTTTTCCCGGGAATGCCTCAAAAGCTTCATAATCAAAAGCTTCCAGCTTATTGGGCACCTCGTCAAACACAAACGGAATATTATAAAAACTCTTGTCCTTGAGGAGATGGCGCATCCCCATATACCGCTTATCATTCATATATTTCTGGGCAATTTCCAAATTCCTGCCCTTCTGCTTAGCCAAATAAGATACCCCGTAAGCGATTCCGGCAGATACCCCAATAAAGTAATCCGGCATAATATTTTCCTCTAATAATGCATCTGTGACGCCGCAGCTAAATAATGTCCGGCTTGCGCCGCCCTCCATGGTAATTCCAACTTTCATTCTATATTTCTTTCCTTTCATTACTATTGCGCCCTAGAGCGTGTCTGAAAATTGCTTTCTGACAGATGTATTCTACAATTTGTGGGAGATTTTTGCCAAATGAAGGAGGCGTAGCGGGCTACGTTGACTGAATTTGGCAGAAATATGCCGCAAATTAGGGGATGCAGATGGCGGGAATGAATTTTCAGACACACTCTAGCACTGCGCACCCAATCTTCCCATAGTATTTTACAAGATTTCCATTTTATTTACAATCTGTCTTTTTCACGGAAATTCCTGCCCTCCCCAGACAGTTCCTGTCCAATCTGCAAAAATAACATATTACAATTTCTCTCGTTTTCCGTTATAATTACAGTAGAAAAAACAGCGACACTAAAAGAGAAAGGTGAAAAATGGATGGAACAAAAGGTTTACCAAGAATACGTTGAAATCCTGCGGGAAGAACTGATACCAGCCATGGGCTGCACAGAGCCAATTGCCGTGGCATACTGTGCCGCACTGGCAAAACAGGCCTTGGGCTGCTTCCCTGAGAAAGTAACAGTAAAAGCCAGCCCAAATATTATTAAAAACGTAAAAAGCGTTGTCGTCCCCAACACTGGCGGGCAGCGGGGAATTGCCGCCGCCGCGGCAGCAGGGATTGTAACTGGGAACGCAGATGCAAAACTGCAGGTGCTTGCAAATATTACGCCGGAACAGATTAAAGAAATCAGCCATTGCTTAACACAGGCAGAATTCCTTGTGGAAAAATCAGAAAAAGATTACGTATTCCATATCGAAGCCTGCCTGTCCGCAGAGGGGCATACCGCCAAAGCCGAAATCGCAGGGCACCATACCAATGTCATCCATCTGGAAAAAGACGGGGAACCCCTATTGCACAAGGATTACATAGAACAGGCCTGCACCCACGCCACAGACAGGAGCCTGCTTACCGTTGCGCAGATTGTGGAATTCGCCAATGCCGTAACTATTACAGACATCCAGGAAACCCTGCAGCGGCAGATTGATTTTAACACAGCCATTGCAGAGGAAGGGTTAAACAACGACTATGGGGCAAATATCGGCAGCATCCTTTTAAAATCCTATGGCCGGAGCATCCACAACCGGGCAAAGGCCTACGCAGCGGCAGCATCAGATGCAAGGATGAACGGCTGTGAGCTTCCTGTCATTATTAATTCCGGCAGCGGCAACCAAGGGCTGACTGCATCCCTGCCCGTCATTGCCTATGCGGAAGACCTCCATGTATCCCAGGAAACCCTTTACCGGGCGCTGGCAGTTTCCAACCTTGTGACAATCCATTTAAAAACAGGCATCGGCCCGCTTTCCGCCTATTGCGGCGCTACCAGCGCAGGGTGCGGCGCGGCGGCCGGCATTAGTTACCTCTTTGGCGGGGACGTCAGCGAAATCACTCACACAGTAGTCAATGCCGTTGCCATCGGTTCCGGCATGATTTGCGACGGGGCAAAAGCAAGCTGCGCTGCAAAGATCGCTTCCGCTGTAGAAGCCGGGCTGCTTGGCATGCAAATGCAGAAAAGCGGCAGCCAGTTCCATAGCGGGGATGGCATAGTTGTAAAAGGCGTGGAAAATACCATCCGGAATGTAAACATCCTTGCAAGCGTGGGAATGAAAGAAACCGACCAGACCATTATACAGCTTATGACAGAAACCCCCAAAAATTGCTAGGGCGTACACAAAACATGCGTTCTACTAACTACATTCCAGAATTTGCCATTCCTTCTTGCAGCTCTCCTGTACCCGCTGGAAGCCGGACTTGTAATTTTTTCCCAAACGAGTATAATAGCAGGTAGGACGTTACATATAAGAAAGACATAAAAAGGAAATAAGGAGGAGCTTCCATGAACCAGCCGCAGGAATTTTGCATGACCTATTCAGGCCTGATTCCCCAGAAAGATGGGAAAAAAATTGTACGTGTCGTTTTTGAACGGGGCAAAGATTATGCCGAAGGGATTGTTCCTTCCGGCCTGATTGAAAAATCCTCCGGGTTTACCAAAGAAGAATTGCAGCAGTTAAGCGGTTACCTGATACAAAATGGGGACGATATCCTTGCAAAAGCAAAAGAAGTCAACCCATTGCGGAATTGGATGAAGAAAAAATAGGCTATTCAGCCGACGGCGTAATATAAACGCTTGGCTTCCTGTAAGAGAAAAAATTCTTTACAGGAAGCCGGCAATCCAAATAAATCCTCTGCCAAAATGCGTTTCTTTTCCTCAATATCCATTTAGGAAATTAGAATTCCTTTTTTTCCATAATGGAAATGCTGGCCCTGACAGATACCAGAAGCGCCACGGCTGCCACAGCTACCGCAACTGCGGCGCCTGTCCCTGCATCCATCATCTGCAGCTTTTCTAAGAATTCTTCAACATCAATACCCAGCCATTGCGCAGCCCTTGCCAATACGATTGCCACTACAAACACCCCTCCAACCATTACAATTGTTGCCATCCTTCCCTTTTCCCCGCCATATTTTAGCTGTACCGGGAGCATGACGGCCAGCATTACCAGCATGACTGGCAGAATTCCGCACGCCGCAATCAGGGTATCGCCCATGGGGACTGTTTTCTTCATTTCCCCTACAGCCACTGCAAACACTGTTGAAACCACCCAGAGGCCGCCTCCCAGCAGCATGGCAACGCCATACTTTTCTTTTACATACATGCGCCTTGTGATAGGCAGCGAAAAAAGAAAGGCGTTTCCATTATCAAATTCATCATAAGAAATGCTGGTTAACGTAAACAATGAAGCAACAAATGTCATATAACTGATAATAAAAAACGTATTGCCTGTAACCACCGCAAGCAGCACTGCAATAAACACTACGGATGAAAATATCTTCTGCTGCTTTACCATAAGCCTGAGATCTTTTATAAGTAAACCTTTCATATTCTGAACACACCTTTCTGCCAATATTTTAAAACCTTTCCCTGCTGCAAATATACTTAAGCATCCCTGTGTTTGAAAATGCTTTACCGCTCTTTAAGCTTCGCCCCGGGCCATCATGGCAATTACCTCGTCTATGCTGCCTTTTTCTATGGCAATCTGCGGATAATTGTCCAGATAGTATTGTTTCTGGTCTGTCAGGCAGCTATAGCCGAAGCTTTCCCTCCTGCGGCGGAGGATGTACCGCTGATCCAGTTTTGCATATTGGCCGGGGTTTACCTTGAGTAAGGCATAACTGCCCAGAAGCACGTCAGTATCTTCATGCAGGACGATTTTCCCCTGGTGTATCATATAAATATCGTCGCACAGGGTTTCCAAATCCCCGGAAATATGGGAACTAATCAGGATGGATCGGCCTTCCTCCCCTTCCATAAAATCCCGCAGCATTTCCAGCATTTCATCCCTTGCGATTACGTCAAGGCCAACGGTGGGCTCATCCAGTATCAGCAGCTTTGCATTATGGGAAATCGCTGCAAGGACTTTTAGTTTCGCTTTCATCCCAGTGGAAAACTCCTTCATTTTTTTATCCATGGGCAGGCCGAACCGCTGTGCCTGCTTTAAGAAAAATGCTTTGTCAAATGTGTTATACAGGTTTTCCAGCACGGGCACGATATCCCTTACTTCCAGATACCCGCTGAACCCGGAATCGGACAGGACAACCCCTAACTTCTGTTTGTCCTCCGGGGTAAATGCTTCCATGCTTTTCCCAAAGATTTCCACGCAGCCGCCGTCGGTATGGATTAGGCCTAAAACTGCCTTGAAAGTCGTGCTTTTCCCTGCGCCGTTTGGCCCAATCAGGCCTGTCACGCACCCGGGCTTAACCTCCATGGAACAGTCCAGGGTAAAGCTTTTGTATTTTTTCCTTAAATGCTCAATCTTTAACATCTTCATCCCTCCAAAATCAATTCAAACAGGTTCCTGATATCTTCATCGCTGATGCCATATCTCCTGCCTTTTAAGATTGCCAGTTCTAAATCTGTTTCCAGTTCCTTCTTCTGTTCTTCCAGCAAAAGCTCCTTATTGGTTGCCGCCACATAAGTCCCTTTCCCATGGACAGTTACGGTAAAGCCTTCTGACTCTAAGGCGTCATATGCCTTTTTTACCGTCAGGGCGCTAATTTTCAGTTCCTTGGATAAGGCACGGACGGAAGGCAGGTTGTCATTTTCCTGCAGCTCCCCGCTGCGGATGAGTGCCTTAATCTGGTCTACAATCTGCTCGTAGATAGGAACCATTAAGGAACCGTTTATAATAATGTTCATGTTTCTATCCATCCCTTCCCCTTTGCTTTGTTGTAAACAGTATATAACAGTACTAAACTGTTGTCAAGTGTTATATACTGTTTATTTTTAATCTTTTCTGTTTTCCAATGGCACCATAGCAAGCTGACGGGGCATTAACATCCACAGCATAGGGAAAAGGTGAAAAACCCTGTGGTAGCCCCATGGGTTCTGCACCTTTACAGTTACTGTGGCAGAAACGTTGCTCTTTAAGGTTACTTTGATTTTTGCCGTGCCTACTTTTTTGCCTGTAATCTTCCCCTTGGAAGTTACGGAAGCAATTTTGGGCTTATTGCTTTTCCACGACTTGATGGAATCCCCTTTGGCCTTGGAGGTCACTTTTACGGCTGTGGTGGATTTCTTCACCTGCAGCGGGATGGATTTCACGTTCAGCTTAATTTTTGCTTTCAGTTTCTTGATATCCTGCTTTTCTACTGCCTTACAGTTGCTGCAGATCCTTGTTTTTGTCCCTTTCTTCAATGCAGTTGGCGCCTTGGTCTGTTTCCATGCCCCGAAGGAATGGCCAGTGGCTGGGATTGGTTCCGTCTTAGTTCCATCATGGCAAACACTACATTTCCAGTACAGCAGTGTACCGTAGTTCCTGGTTACTGCCCAAGGTATCATTGAAAATAATCATAACTTATGTTATCCTAAGCACAAGTTAAAATATTTTGGAGCAATCATAAAAAGGGATACGGAGGAAAGATATGAAAAAGAAAATGCATCACCTATTAGCTATTGTACTGGTTATTATTATGGCACTGTCCGTTGTGGAAACAGCTGTTCCTGCCACCGTCCAGGCTAAACCAAAGACTACGGCAGTAAATAAAACTATAACCCTTACCACATCAAAGACCGTAGGTACAAAGTATACGATCAAGTCCGTGAAATCCAGTAATTCTTCCATACTATCGGCAAAAAAGGTATCGTCTAAAAAATTCAAAGTGACGTCCAAGTACAAATATGGTTCTGCTGCCATAACAGTAAAGTTTAAAAATGGAAAGACAACAAAATATAAATACGACGTGGGAAAATACTCTTTGAAAAAAGGAAAAGGAACGACTGTTTCCACAAAAGATACGATTAAATCTGTGAAATCCAATCAGACGAAAATCGCTTCTGTAAAAAAAATTTCTTCCAGAAGGTTTAAAGTGACTGCAAAAAAAGCTGGAGCAGCAAAAATTACAGTAACATTTAAAAACAGAAAGAAAGCAATCTATTATTTCAAGGTAACCGGAAGTTCCGGCAGCGGAAATAATAATAACAATAATAGTAACAATAACAATAATAATAACAGTAATAATAATAATAATGATAACAATACCAACAGCGAAAAAATTTCCCTGAGCAAGACTTCATTAACCATGAATGAGGGAGATACCACTACGCTTACGGTTTCCATTCCGCCACTCTATGATGATCAGGCGTTTGTATTTTGGGAGTCCAGTAATACATCTGTCGCTACCGTTTCTTCTTCACTTACGGATCTAAAAGAAATGAAAAAAGGAACCATCAAAGCAGTGGGAGGAGGAACTGCCACCATTACGGCAGTATGCATGCTCCACACAGAAGACATTCTAATTTCTTGTACGATAAAGGTAAATGAATCAAAGAAAAGCGCTTCGGTATATGGTTTTACAATAACAGCGTACTCAAATAAGAGTACTTTTAAAGTGAAAGAATGCCACAGCCGTAATACAGATGGAACGAATACTTACGACGTTGATTTTTTCTGTAATGGCAGCGAATATTGGATTAATAATAATGTGACTTTTGAAGTTGAAGATGTAACGCCGAAAGCTTATGCTAAGATGTACTTAGATATGGGAATTAAGTATCAAGCTCCTAGCCTAAAAAAAGAGTCCTCCGCTTCCGCTTTGAGGGAATGGAATGCAAAGGAAGGCCAGGTTAATTGGAGTCCTATCAAAATTCAGGAACCATTTACCAATGCGGGCCCAGGGCAAGACAAGATCAGAGCCACAGCCGGAAAACGATTGGTTATAGATACTGGAATGAGCACAAGAGCTTTAAAAGTAGTGGCAAAACAGGGGGATAAAGTATTAGATTATGTTTATTTGACAAGCAACTCCCGCAATAAGAACGATTCTTCTTCCTATTCCAAGTACGATCTGGATTTATATCGTGCAGTTCTCAATAAAGTGGAAGAAGCTCTATGGAAACCAGGAATGACAAATTCTGAAAAATTGACCGCTCTGAATAACTATATCAATAGTACAAATCACTATCCAGGCTGTGATCTTACTTTAAAAGAGTATAATGCAACCTTTTGGGAAAACTGGTCTGTGGACGATACCTATATCATGAAAACTGATTCAATATTAGATAATACTATGATGTTCCAAGGAGGTATCTGCGATTGTTGGGCAGCCCAAGTTCTTATGAAAATAGCAATGGAAGATCTTGGAATCCCCAAAATTAAAGATATGACAGAAAACGGTGAGGGCGTGTGGCTTGGTATGGGATCCAACAGCTCAAACCCAACGGCTCCAACCCATGTGACTATGTTTTACAAAGATTCAGAAGGAACCTGTTACGGATTCGACGTCAACGGAATGACTTATAATCATTCAGAGAAAGAAGTCACCTGTGAAGTACATCAATGCAGAGAAAAATTGATTCCTTTGAAATAAAGGTATTTGGCTATACATTTCTGAATTTTTCAGGGGGCTGCTGCAATTTTGCAACGCCCCCTGTTATTAATGCATTTCACCAGCATTCCTTATTTCGGATGCCCCCGTTTCAACCGTTCCATTTTTAACAATTCTAATGTTCAGGCACGATCCAGCTAAGCAATTGCCTTTTCCTAATGGTTCGCCTGGTTCCCGCACTTCGGGCAGACATTCCCGCCCCGGTAAGTGAACCCGCAGCGGTAGCAGCATTTCACTTCATGGTTTTCCTTGGACAGGTAAGCAATGCTTCTGGATTCCGGCTTTTCCTGCAAATAAGAAACAAACCCTTCCAGGACCTCTGCAAATGCTTTCAGCTCCTTGGCCGGGAGTCCCCCTGGAACCTTTGTTTTCTTGCCGTTCCCCCGCTTCACATAAATGCCTTTGTTCAGCAGCCCCGTATTCCCTTCCATCCCGGTGATGGAGCGGATTGGGATTGCCTCGCTGCTAAAGAGGGTGTTATAGAAAATGTGGTCTGGAGTCAGGATAAAGCCTTCCGCCCCGTTTTTCCGGCTGGAGGAATCACAGACAAAAATAGGGAATTCGTAGCGGTCGCGTTCCGTGGCATACGTATTCAGAGCCCTTGCCACCAGTTCTGCTTCCCTAGGGCTCCAGTCCCCCCGCATAATTTTGCGTACCTCGTAAAAATGGATGCGCTCCGTATCGCTGATTTTCCCTTCCAGGGAATCTTTTAATTTTTCCACCAAAAGGCCGCATTCATCCATTTTCAGCTTCGTCAGCCGTTTGTCAATCATTTCTAACGTATCTGTTTTCAATGCCGGGAGGAATACGCCCCCTTCAATTTTTTCGTAAGCTTCTGCTGCCTGGTTAAAAGTCATACCCATAATGTTGGGGCATATTTTGTCAATCACCTTCTCGTCAATTGCCCGGACCCTGCCTTCCAGTTCCCGGATAGCCGGCTCTGCCTGCTCCGGCAGGAAACCGTCCTCCTTTAGCTGGGTAAGCATCCGCATCAGGCCGTTCCGGTCGCTCCTGACGGCACGTTTTAACATGCTGGCAATCTCACGTTTTTCGGAAAGCCTGCGGCTGCCCTCCAATACCTCATTGTAAACGGAAATATCCTCCCCGTCATACTGGTTCAGCTTTTCCCGGAAGGTGTGGTACTGGCTGCGGGTCATGTTTTCCGGCACCTTGGCAATCAGCGCCGCAGCTTCTTCCTGCCCCCGCCTTTTCTTCACTTCCCCCAAAGTTTTCAGCAGTTCCTCTTTTACTAATTTGGGGCACTCCATCTGGGAAATTTCTTCCATTGCCCGTTTTACCACCCCATAAGGGCGGTTCATGCAGTATTCTGCCTTTTCGCGGGCTTCTTCTTCCCCTTTTTTATAGGCTGCCTGCTTTGTAAGCTGTTCGTATTTTTCCTTATCTACCCAGTCCAGCCGTTCGTCTGACTGGATTTGCTCCCGCAGGCGCCTGATCTGCCACAGGGACATCTGGTCCAGCATCCTCATGCGGGCATCGTACTTTTCCTTTATGGACATGCTGGTGCTGGAAATTCCCGGGATGTCGTCTTCAAGGTCTTTTTCCGGGGCGGCTGCCTGGGGCTTCTTTGTATCGGCTTGCTTCTTCCCAAACAGCCCCTTTTTCTTATCGCCAAACATGCCTGCCCCAGAAGCCGGGGGGTTCCCCTGCCCTAAAGCGGAAGCCCCGCCTGCACCGGATCCCGGTTTCCCATCCGTTCCCGGAGCCCCTTCCCCGGCTGGCGCTGCGCCTGCAGTCCCAGATGCGCTATGGGCTGGCACTGGTGTTTTCTTTTCAGCAAGTCCTGCCGGCGCGGAATCTCCGGCTGCCTTAACGCCTGCCCCTTTTGCTGCCCCTGGCTTTTGGCTCCCGGCAGTTCCAGACACTGGCTCTGTTTTGGGGATCCCTGCTGCCCCTGCCTTTGGTTTTTGGGCGGTATCTTTTCCCTTCCCTGCTTCTGCATCCGGTTCAGGCTTTTGGCTTCCTGCAGCTTCGTCTTTTTTCTTCTTTTTCTTAGCTTCCTTTTCTTCCGCCCTTTTTTTCAGCAAATCCTTGATTTTCTCAAGGTAAGGCTCCGCTTTTAGAATAGGGAAGAAGCCGTCTTCTATTTTTTCTTCCAGATGGTGCAGCTCCTCGTCCCCCATCTGTTCCAAATTTGCCCCAGCCTCCTCAATGGAAGGGCTTGGGGTTTTTCCCCGTTCCGATGCAAATTCGTTAAACTTGCAGTTGGAAGTGCGCTCTGCCTTGCTGCCCAGAAGTTCCCGGTAATCCTCATAGGCATCCCGGTCGCCGCCAAATTTCATGGCGTAGCTGTCCCCTTCCCGCAGCAGCTTGCCCGGCCTTGGGGTGTAAAACAGGTTGCAGTTCTCGCAGGTGTAGCTCCTTGCCAGATATACCCTGCCTTCCTCCGTTTCAATCGGGAACTCCTGCCCCTGCGGGTACACCGCCATAAATAATTTCCTTGCGCAGGAAGGGCATTGGTAACTATTGATATAGAAATTATTCCCTGCCCGGGAGGCCTTTTGCTCATGGGGGCTGACCTCCCCCCGCTTAAAGGAAGCTTTCTCCATGCTCCAGCGGACGTTATGCCACAGGCCAAGGCCTTTTTCTTCCGCAGCGGTTTCCTTTTTTTCCTCCTTAATTTCCTGCGGCTTGCGCTTTCCCTCCTCCATGGCTGCCTGTATGACTTCCTCATAGGTAATCTGCACATTGTCCCGGTAAAAACGGAAATTATCATCCCGGAACCCCGGGATTATTTTCATATCCTTTAAAATAGCATAAAACAGCGTATTGAGCTCGCTGAAATCTTTATCCACCTTAAGGCCCTGGATGGCTCCCCATTTGCCAAATGCATAGACTGTCATGTTCAGCACATTTGCCAATACCTGGTTGCCCTCCACAGGCTCCATATCTTCTTCTTTATTTGGAAGCTCAATCACATTTGTGAGGACCTTCCCTTTATCGAAATTAAATATCATTGACCTGACATTCCCAGACAAAATCAGGAAATTATTCAGCACTACAAAGTTTCCAGTCCATACCACATTTGCATCCATAGTTTTCAGCATCCGGCTGAATATATTCTTCAGTTCACTATTTGCTTTTAGCAGTATCATTCGAAACACCTCTCTCAGTCATTATTCTTTTGCAGGCCCGGCCTGACTTTTGAAAATGCCAACGCCTTTTGCGGGGAGAGCAGATTTTCCCCATATCAAATTCCCCTGCCTTTACGGGCACAGGACGTTTCTATACAGATTAGGGTGCCAAAAACACGCTCTAGGTCTATTCTACCATACCAAATACCCCATGTAAACGCAGAAAGATTTTTCTTGCAGAATTCTCCCCACAGGTATACAATCAGTAGCAGAAGGAAGGAGCAATCATTATGCAACAGAAAAAGACAATTATATTTGATTTAGACGGAACCTTACTGGATACTTTGACTGATTTGACAAACAGCGTGAACTTCGCCATGGAACGCTACGGGTTCCCCACCCACACCGAAGACGCAGTGCGCCAGATGGTAGGGAACGGCGTTTCAGTCCTGATGGAACGGGCAATCCCCGGCGGGCGGGCATTCCCGGAATTTGAAAACTGCCTGAAAGATTTTCAGGAGCATTATGAACTCCACAAAAAAGATTTTACAAAGCCCTTCCCCGGCGTTCTGGAATTTTTAAAAAAAGCTTCAGAACAAGGCTTCCAGCTTGCCGTAGTTTCCAATAAATTTGACCTTGCAGTAAAAGGGCTTTGCAGGGATTTCTTTTTCCCATACATTACCACCGCCATTGGGGAATCCCCGCAGGTTGCCCGCAAACCGGCGCCTGACACGGTATTTGCCGCTATGGCAGAACTGGGCGCCCCAGCGGAACAATGCATCTATGTAGGGGATTCCGATGTGGACCTTGACACTGCCAAAAATGCCGGGATTCCCTGCATCAGCGTAAGCTGGGGGTTCCGCAGCCGGGAGTTTCTGCTGGAGCATGGGGCTTTGCAGATTGCGGATGGGATAGAGGAGCTTTGGGATATGCTATAGTTCCAACAAACTGAGATATTAAAAATAGAAATCATCTGGAAGCTCTGTCAGAAACCGCCTGCCGCGGACAGCCAGTAAACACCATAACCCCAAAATAAAAGGTGTAAAGCCATATTTCAGGCTCTGCACCTTTTCATGATACAGCAAAACCGCCTCCTTACAACATCTCTGGCAGCATCACCACCAAAGCCGCAATCCCTAGCACAACGCTAATCCCGCCAAAGATACAGCTTATTTTCCAATATCTTTTCTGCTTCTTTAGGTTCCCTTTCTCCCGGTAACCCAAAATAAATGGAATTACCGCCATCACAACAGAAACACTCAGCGCTGTCCCCAAATAATCTACCAACCCCATCAACCCCCTTCCTTTCTGCCTGCCCAAACACAAGGCCTAATTCAGCCCCCGGAACCCTTTCCCAATAATCTCGCTGCTATTGGTAATCATCATAAAAGCCCCTGGCTCATTCAGCTTGATATAATTCCGGAGCTGCACCGCCTGCCCCCGCTTCATCACAGTCAGGATTACGTATTTCCGGTTGTGGGTATAAGTGCCCTCCGCCTGGAAAATAGTTGCGCTCCTCGTAAGCTGCTCATGGATGAAATCGCAGATTGGATCAGGGTCGTCACAGACAATGGTAAAGTATTTACACAAATTAATATTTTCAATGGCGCTGTCTATCACCAGTGATTTTGCCATCAGCCCACAGAAGGAAAACAGCCCGGTCTGGGCGTCAAAAATAAAACATGCCGCCACCGTAATCATCAAATCCACCAAAAACAGGGCGGTGCCAATATTGACTGTGCTGTATTTTTTCAAAACCATTGCCACAATATCCGTACCGCCGCCGCATGTCCCAATATTAAACAAAATTGCCGAGCTCAGGGCTGGAAGCACAATTGCAAAAACCAATTCCAGTACCGGCTCGCCCGTCAAAGGCCGCGCCATGGGAACATATTTCTCCAGCCCGCTCAGCGCCACGGAAACCAGCACACTGACATAAACCGTCTTAATCCCGAACTCACGCCCAAAGAAAAAGAACCCGACTGCCAAAAGCGCCATATTGATGACAAAGTTAACTGTCCCTGCGCTAAACGGCGTCACGGCGCTTAGCACAATGGCTATGCCCGTAACGCCCCCAAATGAAAAATTATTTGGGAATTTGAAAAAATATACCCCTGCCACCAGCAACAGCACTGCGAGGGTAATCATTGTATACTCAAATGCTGCAAGCTTCACATTCTTTTTCATTCTGTATTCTTCCCCATTCCGCTACTGTGCAGTCCCATGGTTTTCTTCTTCGTGGGTTAGTTCCCCATGTGTTTCTTCCCCATGGATTTCTTCCTCATTATTATGCTGTTCGATGTCCAGCAGATGGCTGTCCGTTTCGTCCGTCCCAAGGGCTTCCGCCGCCTGCTCGTCCGTCAGCCTTCTGTCGCTGATTTCCCCGCCGGTTTCATTTTCAGCGCCGTCTTTGATGTCAGCGCCTTCCTCAGCGCCGTCTTCCTCAGCGCCATCTTCCTCCGTGCCATCTTCCCCTTCGTCTTCTTCCTCGTCGCTGCCATAATATTCTTCCTGCGTCACTTTTTCTAACTCTGCATTTTCATACAAGAAATCCACCACTTTCCCACGGACAAGCTGGGTAATAATGGATATTTTCCCAAAATCAGCTTCAAAATCCTCCATGGATTCATATTCATTTTCTTCCATCAGGGCTTTTGCCCCTTCCTGATAGCTTTCTTCGGTAACGGCCAGCCCTTCCTGTTCTGCAATTGCCTGGGCTACCAAAAACTCATTGACTTGCGCCAATGCCGCTTCTTCCAGGGCGCCATCCCCCATCTGCTCCATAAATTCCTCGTACTCCATCCCAAACATTTCTGCAAAGGACTGGTAGCCTACCATAGTTTCTTCATAATAAAAATCATACAGCTCCTGCGGGTGGCCCTCTACCGTGGCATTTTCCACTGCAAGGCCCAACGCTTCTTCCCCTGCTGCAGAAGCCGATTCCGCTTCGGCAGAAGCCTGCAGGTCTTCTTTTATGTATTTCTCATATTCTTCCTTTGTGGTGTAATCCGATACTTTCGCCACAAATTCATCCGTGAATTCTGGTATCTTTGCTTCGCTGATTTTATTGATGGTAGCTGTAAATTCTACGGTTTTCCCACCCAGTTCCTCGTCGTAATCCTCCGGGAAAGTCACCGGGAAGGTAATGGCCTCATTGGCATTTTTCCCAATTAACCCTGCCTCAAATTCTTCTAAAAATTCCCCTTCCCCTAATACAAATTCATAATCTGTGTCGCTCCCACCGTCAAAAGCTTCCCCGTCAAGGACGCCCGTATAATCAATATTCACCGTGTCCCCATTCTGTGCCGGACGGTCTGTGATTTCCTTATACTCCGTATGCTCCTCCTGCAGTTCCTGAATAGCAAAATCCACGTCCTCCTGGGTAACCTCCGGAATGGGGTACTGTACTTTCAGCTTCTTATAATCCCCAAGCTTCACATAATCCCCAACCTCAAAGTCCAGTGCATTTTCATGGGAAGATCCGCCCTCCTCATTGATTTCGTCTAAGACTGCTTCCTCATTGGTATCCTTAGCCTCCTTGGCATTTTCCTTTTTTTCATTCCCGCAGCCTGAAAATGCCATTACCCCGGAAAGCAGCAAGGCTGCCGCTAAATATTTTCTTCTTTTCATTACAATATTACCTCCAAAAAACTATTTTTCCCATGTATTTTTCTTATAACAACGGTATTTTATCACATGATAGTGAAGAAATCATGAAAAAACTTATAAATTCTATAAAAGATTTGTGGAAAAAACACGCTATCCTGCAATTCCGGTGAACATAAGCCTGCCTTCCTGTGTCCCGGCGCAGGCAGCATAATTCTGGGGCTGCCGCACCAGAGCGTGTCTGAAAATTCATTCCTGCAATTTTCAGACACGCTCTAAGCAAAACATATACAAGATATCGTATAGAAGCTTGTTATACCGCTTTTTCCCAATCACAGGAGCCGCAGTAAGGCGCCAGCTCCAGGCGCACATACCAGCCCTGCTCATGGTCGCAGACCGGGCAGCTCATAGGGACTTCCTTGCCTTCATAGATATAGCCGCAGTTTAAGCATATCCATTTTGTTTCTACTTTGGAAACAAATAGCTGGTTTTCTTCCAAAAGCTTTGCAAACGCCCCAAACCGGTCCCCATGCATTTTTTCAATTTCTGCAATTTTATGGAATTTCATGGCAGCTTTCCCAAAGCCTTCCTCCTGGGCTTTATCCCCAAAATTTTTATATACGTCGTCATGCTCCTCATACTCATTGTGCTGGGCCATTTTCAGGAGTTCGGACATATTGGGGCTTAAGTCTACCGGGTAAGTCCCGTCAATGGAAATGGTTTCCCCTGCCAATTCCTTCAACTGGTTATAGAAAATCTCTGCATGTTCCTGTTCCTGGTCCGCGGTAAACTTGAATACCTGCTCCAGCACAAACAGCCCCTGCTGATGGGCCTGGGCTGCTGCAAAAGTATAGCGGTTCCTTGCCTGGCTTTCCCCTGCAAATGCACGCATTAAGTTTTTCATGGTTTCGCTCTGCTTAAAATCTGTTGCCATAGTTGGTTTCCTGCCTTTCTTTTTCTGGGTAATGGGTGAACGGCCATAAGAACTTTAATTTCAAGGCCATTCTTTACAGAAAAAGTATGTGCAGGAATGGAAATTTTATGCAAGGGAATCTCATAAGGGGCTTATGCCCCAGCCTGCCCTTCAAAGCCATGGATCCAGTCTGCTTTCAGGAAATACACCAGAAAAATCACAGAGCTTAAGCTCCAGGTCAGGGGGTACGCCCAAAACACCGTCCGGATTACCGGCACAATCCGCACCGCAATAGTAATATATGAAATCCGGATTACGCACCAGCAGGCCAGCATCACCAGCATTGGGACCATGGATTTCCCGGCCCCGCGGAAAATTCCTGCAAGGCAATGGGAAAAGGCCAGCAGGAAATAAAACAGCGTAACGGTCCTTGCCTGCGTCGTCCCATAGCGGATAACCTCCGGGTTGCTGTCAAAAGCCTGCACCAAATAGGGGATAAAAATGTAAATAAAAATCCCCACCAGCTCTGCAGTGATGATGGAACAGAAAATGCCAAATTTTGCGCCCTTCTTAGCCCTGCCATATTCTTTTGCCCCTAGATTCTGGCTGATAAAGGTAGTCAGGGAAAGGGCAAAACAGGTGATGGGCAAAAACCCAAACCCTTCGATTTTGGAATAAGCGCCGCACCCAGCCACTGCCGTCATGCCAAACACATTGATATTGGACTGTACAACCACATTTGCCAGTGCAATAATCGAGTTCTGCACACCAGCTGGAAAACCATTGGAAATAATCTGCCGCATCATGTTCCTGTCAAACCGGATTTCTTTTAGCACAATCCGGTATTCCTCCTTAGCCCGCATCAGGCGGGAAAGGCATAGGACTGCGCTGGCAAACTGGGAAAGCACCGTTGCAAATGCCGCTGCCCCTACCCCCATGCCCATTACTGCAATAAACAGCAGGTCCAAGGCCACATTGGTAACGGAAGAAATGATAAGGTACATTAACGGCCGCCTGCTGTCCCCAATGGACTGGAGAATTCCCACAAAAATATTGTACATGACAAACCCAAGGGAACCTGCAAAATAAATCCTGAAATATAAAACAGAATTGGGGAACACCGATTCCGGCGTTCCCATCCATCTTAAAATCTGTGGGGTAACCAAAACCCCCGCAATTGTCAGGGCAACCCCTGCCGCCAGCCCGAAGGCCGTCAGGGTATGCACTGCCAGGGAAACTTCTTTCCCGCTCCTCGCCCCATAATACCGGGCAATTACAACACCTGCCCCCATGGAAATCCCGCTGAAAAACCCTACCATCAAAAAAATCAGGTTACCAGAAGAACTGACTGCCGCAAGGGCGTCGCTGCCCACAAAATTCCCTACAATTAAGGAATCCGCCGTATTATAAAGCTGCTGGAACAAGTTCCCAAAAAAGATTGGTACGGCAAATGCAATAATTTTTCTCCAAATGCTGCCTTCGGTCAGCAAAGTTGCTGGTTTCTCATTCTGCATATGGATGATGCGCCTCCTGCCTAAATAATTTGTATTTTGCAGGACCCCCGCATTTTCAGGGGGCATTCATACGTGCTTTCAGAACCATGCGGGTTTATGTAGGAAATGGGGCATCTGCGGCAATCCCCCACGTTAAATTCCTCCATTACCTCAAATTCCAGTACCGCTTTCCGTTTTCCATTAGGAGATGATTTCTGGTTGATGTTTTTCCAGCTTAAAATCTGGCTGCATCCTGCGCATTTGTCCATCCCCAAGGAAACCATCCTGCCGCATGTGGGGCAGGAATAATACATCTGGTTCATAGAGCCCTTCTGTTCCAATACCTCTGCTGGGAACTGCCTGATTAATTGTGCCTTAATGTCATCGCTGTGCATATTCACTCCTCCTGTTCTCTGCTGCGATTTCCCCTCTTTTTGTTTGATCTAATGATATGCCTGAAAAAACTCAGGCTAATATTTACGGACACCTTTTTTTCATTCCGGGCTTTCCTCCGGGCAATACATATTCTGCCGCCTCCCCCTGGCAGCCTATAGTATAGTAAATAATTCCCAGAACCCTACCGGAGATTATATCATAAACTTTCCATTTACTCAAGATATCCTAAAAATGAATTTCCAGCCGCTTCAAACATGGCATTGCTGTCCTGCCGCCCCATTTTCCGCACTACGTTCAAATCCGGCTGGTACAGCAGCGTATTGTGCTCGTCATAACCCACAATCAGCACGGCTTCCTGGTTTACCATGGCAAAAACCGGCGTGCCCAGATTTACATAGTACAGCACCTGCTCCACGCCGCACCCCGTCAAGTCAATGACTTTCCTGCCATTTAAAGCTTCTGTCAGAATCTGCTTGGGCGTTTCCCCCTGGGTAATCAGGTCATCCACGTCAATATTGATTTCCTCATTCCGCAGCAGGTATGTCAGGCAGCGGGCAGTTGCATGGCCGCTTACCCCGTCAAGGTCTACCGTCCCTGCCCCAATCACAGGCTGGATGTTTTTCCGGCCCCTCCGCCAGATATACTTCTGCTCCTCCCCAATCACAACGCCCATATTCAGGTCTGCAGAAACAATGGCTTCCGTGAGGGAGCCTGTGGACAATACAATTTTCCCTCCGCTGTAAACATAGTAATTCCCCTGGTTTTTCTTGGTATCCAGCTTTACAATGCGCTTTTCCTCCAAGGCAATTTCCTTTGGTACCACCACCTGGAGTTTTTTCACCGTACTCCCTGCATCGTCCCCCAGCACTATCTGGACCTGGCTCTGCTTCGGCTCTGACTGGGTGGTTTCCACGGTAATCCTGCGGGTGGACTCAAGCTGCTGGTTCTTGATGGTGTCCTGCTCTGCGTCCACATAACCAGCCTCTGTCCTGATTTCCCGGTCTAAGAAAATGGTATCGTGCTCTACATAAGCCTTTGACACATAGTAGCCATCCTTCTGGTATTCTTTTACCACCTTGGAATCCTTATCCACAATGGTGACGCGGTACATGGGGAACTGGATATTCCCAGCGGCATCCGTCACCACGTCTTCCGGGCGGGCTGCACCATAGACAAAATCGCTTTCCACAAAGCCTACCGGCTTTAGGTATGCCCCTTGCCCGTTGTCAATAGTACGGGATTCCTCTCCTTCCAAATCCATAATTTTCAAGATTTCCGTCCGGTCTGTGTCTGTCCCTTCCTGCCACGCAATTTTCCTGCCGTCGTCGGATACCGCATAATTTCCCGGCTTCAGCCCCTCAATCAGCTTTTGGGTTTCCCGGGCATACAGGTCAATCCGGTACAGGGTATCCTCTACCAGAAGGTAGAAAATGTTCCCTTCGCTTACATAAAAGAGCCTGCCCCATTCTGCTTTCAGCATTTCATAAGATTTGTCAGAAGGGATAAACAATTCCTCCTCAATGGTATTCCCTACGCTGTCATAATGGAACACATTTATCCCCGTCTGCCCTTCATGGTTGCCGCGGTTCATATAACCGTACACCACAAAATCCATGCTCCCCGTTTCATCAATTTTCATAATCTTAATTTCATGCTGGGGATTATTTTCCCTGTCGGAAATCCCCTCCGGGCTGCGGAAGCTATAGATTTGGGAAAGGGCGTTGCTGTCGCTGTTATAGCTCCAAAGCTCACCTTCCTGGACAAATGCGATGATATTCCCCTGTTCACTTGCAATATATTCCACATCCCCGGAACGTATGCCAAGCATCATCCGGTTCTGGTCTACCGCTCCATTTTCCCCGCGGAAAATCTGGTTCATGGTACGTTCATAATTCAGGAGGTACATCCGCCCTACCGCCTGGTCGAAGCGGACGCGGTAATATTCTTCCACATTGTAGTATTCTACCTCCCTGTTTTCCCCCTCGGAGGTCACTACATACCGCAGGACAATGGTGTTATAGGAGCTGCCCATTTCCTTAATGGAAGGCACGGGCGGTTCCAGCCGTTCCCCCTGGAAATCTGCCCAGCTCACTTGCCGCAGGCTGGAGTGTATGGATACCCTCTGCAGCGTGGTATTGTCCTCCAGATTGTCCGGTTCCAGATAAGTGGCTAAGCTGTCAGAATGTTCCTTATCAAAAGTCTGCTCATGGAAATTCTTGACAAATTCCAGGGATTCTTCCATGAAATAATCACTTTCCTGGGCAATCCGCGTATAATAATAAGCCTGTTTCCCAGAATATTTTACAGAAAGCACCAGCATATATTCCGTTTCTTCCTCCAGGATATTTTGGAAATGCAGCGTGAACTTCACCTCCCCATTTTTAGGGGCAAGGCTATCTGCGGTTCCATTTTCAATTAGGCGCCCCATATCCATGGTACGGACTTCATACTTTACTTCCTCAATCTGGTTCTGGTAAGATTTTATCACCACCGGAAGGGAAAGGTTTTCCCCAAGGGGCGTAATGGTATCCCGCATCCCTGTCCCGTCCATCTCTGAGGAATAGCCATACAGCCCGTTAATCCTTGTTTTCCCTTGCTGCAAATATACCACGGGCAGGGTGGCAGGAGCCATTTCCGAAGTTATGTCCGTGCCGCTCTGCTGGCTAAACCCTTCCACCACTGCAATTGTTGTGCAAAACACTGCTAATAACACACAAATCTTGATTATGCCTTTACGCATCCCTTGCCTTCCTTTCCATTTCGCAAAACTGCCGCTGCAGGTAACCTGCATAGGCTTTTCCCGGCGTCCCTTAACAATCCGTTTCTTTTTCTTCCAGCAGTTCCGCCAGCGTAGGCTTTACATGCAGGAACTCCATTACTTCCCGGTATGGTTTGCTGTCCTTTGGCTTGCCTGTCCTGACTGCACGGATTAATATATTTTTAGGGGTATGTTCCATATCAATAAATTCCAATACCTGCACCCGGTAGCCCTTGCTTTCCAGGATCTGCGCCCGCAGCGCGTCCGTCACCAGCGCGGCCATCCGCTCCTTGATCAGCCCATACCCAAGCAGCGGGGCAAGCAGCTTGTTTTCTATCTGCTGGTTCAGTTCATGCTGGCAGCAGGGTACCGATAAAATAACTTTTGCACCCCAGCGGACCGCCTTGTCCAAAGCATAGTCGGTGGCTGTGTCGCAGGCATGGAGGGTAACTACCATGTCCACCTGCTCCACCCCCTCAAACCCTGCAATGTCCCCCACCTGGAACGTAAGGCCATGGTAGCCATAATTCTCTGCCAGCCTGCTGCACGATGCGATCACGTCTTCCTTCAAATCCAGGCCGATAATACGGACTGGATACCCTTTCAGCACCTGCAGATAATGGTACATGGCAAAGGTCAGGTAGGACTTCCCGCACCCAAAATCCAAAATCACCACTTCCCGCCCCTTCGGGAGCTGCGGCAGGATATCCTCAATAAATTCCAAAAAGCGGTTAATTTGCCGGAACTTATCATATTTCGCATGGATAATTTTCCCATCCCTGGCCTGTACCCCCAAATCCACCAGAAACCCTACTGGCTCGGCCGGGTCTAAAATATAGCGCTTTTTCCTATTATGGGATAAATCCACTTCTTTTAGACAGGGGGCGCACAGCTTTTCCTTCACATTCACTTTGCCCTTTTTGCTGACTAAGGCGGTGGCCTGCCCAAGCTGGGAGGCAATCTCAAGCTGGCGGTAGCCTGCCATATATTCCAAAATACCTGCCGCCCCTTCTTCTTTCCCGTAATTTTTGTGGAATACCTTGTTTTCCCGGTATTCGCTGGCCTGAAATGACAGCCGGCCTTTTATCATTATGGGGCGGAAGGTAATTTTTCTGGCGCTGGCGCGGCTCCTTGGATTGCTGATGATAAGGTGGATTAATTGTTCATTTAAGTATTTTTCTAAAAGGTGCTGCAATTCTTTCATGTATCTGTCCTGTTCCTTTCCCCAGGCCTAAAACCACATGGGACTATGCCGCCTGTTTTTCCTGTTACTATTATACAAACTTGTCCCCACAAATACAATGCATTTTTTTACCGGAGCCGCAGTGCGATAAAAGCTTTTTTATTCTATAGGAAAGATACTTCCACGCTTTAGCGTGCCAAGTTCTTTCCTATAGAATAAAAAAAGCAAACCCCTTGCCAGGTTTTAAATTCCCAGCCCTGCAAGGGGTTTCCTCCCAGTCCCTACCACCAGCGGCGGCAGCGTTTATGGCGGCAGCGCCTTTGGTACATCTCGTTAAACAAAAGCACTTCTATCAGGTTCTGCAAGCCATTGTTCCCATGGGGCGGCCTTCCCGGGGGCGGACCCCAGCCTGGTCCCGGCGGTGGCGGCGGTCCCCAGCCCGGTTTTGGGGGAGACCCCCACCCTGGCGGTGGTGGCGGCGGTCCCCAGCCCTGCCCTGGCGGCCTTCCCTGCCCAACCAGCTTTCCTTCCAGCGGAAGTTCTTCTGCCTGCATGTCATCTTCTTTGCCAGCTTTGTCCTTATACTGCTCCGGCACGTACTGTTCCGGTTCGTACTGCTCCGCTTCATAAGGGCTTACCTCAAAACCTTGGATATTCATTTGGCTCCCGGTAGCCCCATCGTAAATCCGGTTTACAATCTGCCTGAGCATTAACTTATCTGGATATTCGTCAAACATCAGGCTGCCTTCATATTCCATTTTGTCACATTCTTCTTCCACCAATGCCTGAATGGATTTCACTTCTTTGGGGTATAAGTCTTTTAATTTCTGCATATCCCGTTCGTATTCCAGCTCCTCCAGATATACGTTCTGCATGGGGTATGCCATATAAAAGGGCATTTTGGGCATATTCCGGTCTGGCATCCGGTAAAACATTTCCTGTTTATAATCCACTGCTTTACTCCCATTTTCTCTATCCCTATACTATATGCCCTGTTTTTTGTTCTGCTACACCAGGGCGTGCCTGAAAATTCATTCCTGCGGCATAATGCCCTTCGTGCAAGCATCCTCTTTGCTGGGGCATACCCTGTATATCCATATCTTTCCTATAAGAGAAGCAAAAGGGAAAACCTCCCAAAGGCTTCTGCTCCTTTAGGAGGTTCTACATGAAAATTTCTTATAAACAAGATAGGCGGCTTAGTTTTCCTTAGTATACAAAAACTGCCACGCCAAATGCCGGCAATGGATAGGCAAAGGAATATGGGCGGTTGTCGCATTCCTGCTTTTCGGCTTTATATACGGTTGGCCGTTTCACGCCTTCGCCGCCGTATTTTTTCTCATCGCTGTTGAAAATCAGCTTATACTGTTTTTTCAGGGGTACGCCTACCCGGTAATCTTCCCGCTCTACCGGGGTGAAGTTGCAGACAAAGAGCAAGTTGTTTTTCCCATTGGCGCTCTTTCTTACAAAACTGAAAATACTCCTGAAATTGTCGTCTGCATTAATCCACTCGAAATTGTCAAAGCTGGTGTCCGCCTGATACATTGCCGGGTATTTTGTATAAATATGCAGCAAATCTTTTACGTAAGTCTGTAGCTGCAGATGCTCCGGCTCTGCCAGCAAGAACCAATCCAGTTCCCGTTCTTCGCTCCACTCCCGTAGCTGCCCGAATTCCTGCCCCATAAACAGCAGCTTTTTCCCGGGATGGCCCATCATAAAGCCGTAGCCTGCCTTTAAGTTAGCAAACTTATCCTTGCCCTCCCCGGGCATCTTATTAATCATGGAGCATTTCAAATGTACTACCTCGTCATGTGACAGCACCAGAATGTAATTCTCGCTGTGGTTATAGCTCATGGCAAAGGTCATCCTGTTATGGTTGTCTTTCCGGAAATACGGGTCTAGCTTCATGTAATCCAGGAAATCATGCATCCAGCCCATGTTCCATTTATAGCTGAAATTCAGCCCGTCATCTTCCACCTTGCCCGTTACCCTGGGCCAGGCAGTGGACTCCTCTGCAATCATGACTGTCCCCGGGTTCCTGCCCAGTATCAGGGTGTTGATATGTTTGAAAAATTCAATCGCTTCCAGATTTTTATTGTCCCCATATTTATTTGCTACCCACTGGCCGTCCTGTTTTCCATAATCCAGATACAGCATGGAAGCCACGGCATCCACCCGGAGGCCGTCTACATGGTAATGCTCCACCCACATCAGCGCGCTGCCTATCAGGAAGTTTTTCACCTCGTTCTTGCCATAGTCAAAAATCTTGGTGCCCCAGTCCGGATGCTCGCCTTTTTTCGGGTCTGCATATTCATACAGGCAGGTTCCGTCAAACTCTGCAAGGCCATGGGCATCCCGCGGGAAATGGGCGGGTACCCAGTCCAAAATTACGCCGATTCCATGCTTATGCAGATAATCCACCAAATACGCAAAATCTGCCGGAGTCCCATACCGGGAAGTGGGCGCATAGTAGCCTGTTACCTGATACCCCCAAGAACCGTCGAAGGGATATTCTGAAATGCCCATCAGCTCCACATGGGTATAGCCCATATCTTTCACATATTCTGCAAGCTTCACCGCAAATTCCCGGTACGTATAGAACCCTTCGTCCTCCCTGCCCGGATGGCGCATCCAGGAACCCGGGTGCACCTCGTAAATTGCCATGGGCTGTGCGTGGACATCTTTACAAGCCTTGCGTTTTTCCATCCATTTCGTATCTGTCCACTTAAATGCATTGATATCCGCTACCGCAGAAGCATTTCCCGGGCGCAGCTCTGCATAATTTGCAAATGGGTCCGCCTTAAATAATTTCTGCCCTTCCGGCGTTTCCACGCAGAATTTATACAAGTCCCCTTCTTTTATGCCCGGGATGAAAAGCTCAAAAATCCCCATTGGCTCCAGGCGTTTCATTTCATTTACCCCGTCCTGCCAGCCGTTGAACTCCCCAACTACAGATACTTTTGCCGCATTGGGCGCCCACACTGCGAAGTACACGCCTTTTTTGCCATCTTCCGTTATGGGATGCGCCCCTAACTTCTTGTAGATGTCATAATGTGTTGCCTGTCCAAAATAATACATGTCTAAATCTGAAAAACGTTCCATAGCTTACACTCCTATTTTTATTTTATTGTGAAAGCCCTTGGCCTCCATAATAGTGATGCCATGCGCTGCCTGCAGGCGGTCCATGGTTCTGGTTTACTCCTCAAAATCTTTTTCCCTTAAATACAAATACCCTTCCGGGCTGAACTTTTTCCCGCCAAATAGTTTTTTCAATCCACCTCTTTCCGCACTGCTGATGGCCAAATCTACAATTTCCTTTACCTCGCTTAACGTGGTAGCCTCATCCAGCTTCTGTATATTGCTGATACGGTTATAAAGGGCTAATATTCCCATATCATCAATTTCACATTCCTGCTCGTCCGCATATGCTTTTGCAAACTCCACCAGTTCGTCGCTGGTAAATACCGGTATCTTAATGCGCTCGGTAAATTTTTTTGCAAAATTCAAATCCATGCCCAACGCTTTTTCAATCCCTTTTCTGGTATCTTCTAAAAGAAACAGAAGGCCTTCTGTATTCTGCTCCATCAAAAGGGATAAGCGGGTGACGGTTTCCTGTGTCAATTCCCCTGCTTTTTCTATAATCAAGTAGCCGCCTGCTACCTTTTTCAGTAATTGGCTTAAATCCTTCTGGTTTAAGGAATCTCCTGTGATTTTGCCTACTTTGCCAGGAGTAGGGCCGTCCTTCTTCTGGAGCACTTTAATCAGGTCTGTGGCTAAAACAGTTTTCCCGCTGCCCCTCCCTCCCATAATCAGGATATTCCCGGTGGCGGATGTGCTGTTTTTCCCCCTTCTATGTAAAGCGCCCTCCAATACCTGGCAAAGCTGCTGTTCCATCCCATTCACTGGGACAAAATAGGAAAAAATCTCCCGTTCTTCTTCTGTGAGTTTCCGGCCGGTTTCCTGTTCCGGCAAAACTTCTATTTCCGGCATTGCAAACGCTTCCTGCGGCCTTTGCGGGGCTTTCGGGACGCCCGCCCCCGGGCTGTTCCAGCCTGCCTTCATTGGTGCTGTCCCCATCCCCATGCCATCCAAATCCTGCCCTGCCCCGGATGGATCCGGCTTTGGCTCTGATTCCAGCACCGGGGTGGAAACCTGGTTTTTCTCCTCCCGGGAAGCTTTTGCCGCCTGAAATACAGATTCCAGATATTCCTCAGCATCTTTTTTCTTGGGCTTAGGCGGCTCCTGGGCTTGCTGCCCTTCCGGTTCCCCGCTGCCCGCCTGGCCCTCCCCTTCCCACTGGGGCGTCGGCCGACTGGCATTTTGCATTTCTTCTGTTCTGGGCGCTTCCTGGCTTAATTCCCCAGCGGCTGCCATATCCTGTGCCGGCAGCTCCGCTTGGGGCATCCTTTGGGGGTACGCCCCCTGTGCCCAGCCTGCCCCTTGGGGATACTCTCCCTGTATAGGGGCTGTTGCCTGAGGTATCCCTGTACCAACCGGGCACTGTATGGAACCTGCTCCCTGGGGTATTCCCTGTGCATACATCCCCTGTATTGGCCCTGTCCTTTGGGGCATCCCTTGTGCCCATCCTGTCCCTTGGGGCATCCCCTGCGGGTATCCTCCCTGCATGGGGACTGTTGCCTGGGGCATCCCCTGCGGGTATCCTCCCTGCATGGGGGCTGTTGCCTGGGGCATCCCCTGCGGGTATCCTCCCTGCATGGGGGCTGTTGCCTGAGGCATTCTTCGGGGATATGGCCGCTGCATCGGCCCTGGCCCTTGGGCATACATGCCTTGCATTGGGCTTGCCGCCTGGGGCACTTCCTGCAGCGGCTTTGTTATCTGGGGAATAACTGTGCCATCTGGCTGCTGCATAGAGCCTGTTGTCTGGGAAATCCCCTGTATACCTGCTTCCGGCATAGAGCCTGTTGTCTGGGAAATCCCCTGTGCGCCTGTTTCCGGCATGGTCCCTACAGGCTGGCCCTGCGCTCCCTGCCCCGATAGATCCATAAATTCCTCTGGCTCTGGCATTGGCTGCCCCGTTTGGGATATCTCCCATTCCTGCCCTGACTGGGGCAGTTCCTGTTCCGGCTGCCCTGTTTGGGACGCTTCCAGGATTGGTTCTTCTGCCTGGGGCGCTTCTGGCATTGGCTGCCCGGTTGGGGGCGCTTCCAGGATGGATCCTTCTGCCTGGGGCAGTTCCAGTTCTGGCTGTCCGGTTGGGGGCGCTTCCAGGATTGGTTCTTCTGCCTGGGGCACTTCTGGCATTGGCTGCCCGGTCTGGAAAGTTTCCGATTCTTCCCATCCTGTCTGGAACAGCTCCGGTTCCCCTTGGCCTATTTCCAATTCCCCCTGGCTTTGAAACGGTTCTGGCATCGGATACCCTTCCTGGAACATTCCGGAACCTGCCTGGCCTGTTTGGGGCACTTCTGGCATGAGCTGTCCAGTCTGGAATCTATCAGATCCCGGCATTATTGTATCCATTGCCGACATTCCATATATGTCCTGTTCAAACCTTCCTGTCTGGGACATCTGCATCGCCAGTTCCCCAAAGTTGTTTCCACGGAACTGCTGTATCCCAGACCTTCCATTCCCCAGAAAGGGGTTTTCTGGATATGCCCCCATAAGGTTTGCTGGATAACCGCCCCAACCTGTTTCTTCCATTTGGGGGTTCCCAGCAGATGAATGTACCATTCCTTCTAATGGCATTCCTGTTGCCGGGTCTATTCCTGCTGGCACTTCCGGCATTCCTGCCATGCCTTCCAGCGGCATTCCTGTTGCCGGGTCTATCCCCATGGGCGTTCCTTCCATTCCTGCCATGCCTTCCAACGGCATTCCTGTTGCCGGGTCTATCCCCGCTGGCACTTCCGGCATTTCTACCATGCCTTCCAGCGGCATTCCTGTTGCCGGGTCTATCCCCGCTGGCATTCCCGGCATACCATCTGCCTGCGCCCCCATGCCGCCCCCCATATCTTCCATTCCAGCATCTTCCGGGGAAAACTCCCCTGCATATGCCCCTTCAAGCTGGGCATTTTGCAGGTAACGTTCTGCCAGCAGTTCCTGGGGCGTAATCCCGGCATTTAATTTGGGGATAATCTGGTTCAGGCGTTCCATCAGCTCCTCCGCTTCCTGAAGCGCCCTTGCCTTGGCAGATTCTAATTTCCGCTGCTGCGCCACCGCCATCGCAGCTTCTGCAGCATGTTTTGTTTTCTCCCACTCTGCCAGGACCTCCTCAATCCTTATCTGGCCGTTTACCTGAGGTTCCCACCAATCCCCGCCAGGGACGGCAAAACTGATTTGTCCATCCCAATCTTCTGCCAGCAATTCCTGGAAATCCGTTTCCAGGGAATCATCAATTTCCTCATCTGTTTCAATGTGCCCATACCGTTCTTCCTCTGCCTTCCCCTCCCCTTCCTCCTGCGGCACTTTTAGGTAAGGGATTTCATCCACAATTTTCTTAATGTTATCCATTGTGTCTGATAAAGTTTCCTTCGTGTCAGCTTCCATAATCTGCTGCATCCCTTTCGCCAGTTCTTCCTGCAGGTTCAGCGTATTGAAACGCCCGGAAGATGCGGTAAGGTCCGGGATCCGCACAGTGTCTTGTATAATTTTCCCGGATTCCATCAGCTCTGCAGGCTGGACCTCCAGCCCCCCGTCCTGATGTGTCTTAAACTCCCGGTATTTTTCTTCCTGTTCCTTATTTAAAGGCTGGTAGAGCATTTTCAGCTCCAATGCCTTCTCCACATATTTCCCATCTCCGAACCAAAGCACCAATTCGTCACAGACTTCCACGCATTTCCCGCCATTCCCGGAACGGTGGTAAAGGTAAGCAAGTTCAAACGCCCATTCCTCCATATATTCCCTGCTTTTAAATTCCTCCAATATGGCAATCTGTTCTTCGAGGGACGCCCCCTCTATCTTGGCTATCTGGTAACGGAGCACGTACTTTAAATTATCATACGGCGCAATTTCCAAAAATTCATCGTAATATTCCTTCGCCTCCTCTAACCTGCCCATTTTCAGGGAAACCAATGCAAGCCGGTAAATAATGTTGCGCCCCACGGTCGCCCTGTCATAAGCCATCAGAAGGATATCACGGCTGTTTTCATACTGTTTGTTCCTATCATAAATTTCACCAACCATGCAAAGGGTTGACGAACTTTTTACTTTTCTCCAATTAATGGTATCTGCAATCTCTGCCGCCGTTTTATAATCTTTCTCCTCCACTAGATTTTTTAATTGTTCCAGCTTCAGTTTATATTCATATTTATCCAACCGTTTCACCTCAAATTTATAGAAAGGTATAAAACTCCTAATTATCAGCCTGTACCCTATAGTCTACCATATTTCACCTGTAAATGTCAAAAAGTATAAAAGATTCGCCAAAAAGAATTTTAAAAAATCCGCAGATACTGTCCCCGTTAGGGCAGCATCTGCGGAATATTTGTCAGTCCTGTTCCCCGTTATTTTGTTTTGGATTTCCCCTTTTTTCCTGTTGTCCCGCTGTCCTGCCCCGTTTTTCTTTTTTGATCTGGTTCTTTTTTCACTTCGCAGACCAGCGTATTGGTTTCGAGATCCAGCTTCATTACATTAATGTAGCTTCTGGTATCCCTTGGGAGCTGCTTGCGTTTCAGGATATAGCCCAGCATTTTTTTCATAATGTAGAAGAACACTGCAAATACCGGAACCCCGATAATCATTCCCGGGATGCCTAAAATCCCGCCAAACGTCAGGATTGCAAAGATAACCCAGAAGGATGAAAGGCCTGTGGAATCCCCAAGGATTTTCGGGCCGATAATATTTCCGTCAATCTGCTGCAGTACTAAGATAAAGATGATAAAGTACAGCCCCATAATGGGGTTCGCCAGCATAATCAGGATGGCGCTTGGCACCGCCCCCAGGTAAGGGCCGAAAAACGGAATGACATTCGTTACCCCTACAATCACGCTGACAAGAACCGTATATGGCATTTTCATCAGATATAGGCAGATAAAGCAAAGGATGCCGATAATCAGGGAATCCAGAATTTTCCCGGAAATGAACCCACCGAAAATTTCATTGCTCTTGTGCACCGTATGGATAATGACATTGGCCTGTTTACCGGAAAAAACAGCGTACACAACCTTCTTGCTCTGCCCAATGAAGGCTTCCTTGCTCATCAGCACATAGACAGAAACAATAATGCCCACAATCACATTAAAAAACAGCTTTACGGCTGTAATCACCCCTGTGGTAAGCCCTGCAATAATGTTTTTGGTCTGGGGCAGGAATTCCGTCTGTGCCCAGTCCTCAAAAATTTCCGTCCCTTTCGTCAAAGCCGTTTCCAAATAACCGGAAATATTGCTGTCTGAGCTCACATAATCATTGAGCCAGTCCATAAAGCTGTTGACCTGCTTAGGAAGGGTCCCTATCATCCCATCAATGCTCCGGTACAGTTCCGGAATAACCATTTGCAGCAAAATGCCGATAATCACCGCCACAAACAGCAAAGCCCCCGCCACGCTTAAGCCACGCACCAGCCGCTTGCTTTTCCTCTGGTTTTTCATCCTCGCCTGCACAAAGGGCAGCAAGTAACGCTCCTCAAAGTTCACAATGGGCGTCACCAGATAGGCAAGCACCAAGCCAATGCTAATCGGCTGCAGGATCACCGACATCTTATCCATAAGCTGCGTCACGCCGTTATAGCGGTATACCAGAAAGAAAAATAATATGCTGGCTGCAACTACCAGAAAGGACGTCAGCCCCATTGCCAGATAAGGCCTGATGTTCCAGTTTGTTTTCCCATTTGCTTTCTTACCCTGTTCTTCCAAAATAACATTTCCTCTTTTCCTAGTACTAAAGCGTGCCAAAGACATGCCCCTGGCAGAAGGCAGGCCCCCAGATAAGCGCCACCCGGCGCAGGGCTGCCCATGGAGGGGCAGGTTCCCATGCACCCTTTGGCATATTAACCTTTATAATAATTAATCAGGCATCCCTTTAAGATAATGGTGCGCTCATCCTCTGTGAGTTCCCCCATCCCAAGGGTAAATTCCTTCATCGCCCCATCCTTCACCACATAGGCCGGAATCTGGGCTTCCTTCCCCTCCACTGCCTTACGTATGTCAGGGATGAAAAGGTAATCCCCATTGGCAAAGGGCAGTTCCCCTTCCGGGAGCAGGAATGGGAGCATCCCCCAGTTAATCAGATTGGAGCGGTAACGCTTCGTCGCATACTCATTGGCAATATTTGCCCAGCCTCCCAGCACCTTCTGGCAGGAAGCCGCCTGTTCCCGGGCGGAGCCGTCCCCTGGCTTCACGGCAAAAATAGTGCTGCCGAACCCAAGGGTGCCCGGCCCGTTCTGCTCCCCAAATTTTTTCTCCGGGAAAGCTGCGTTAACTGCTGCCATGACGGGCTTTAATTCTTCCACCACATCCAGGGGGCATGTCCCTTCCTCCACGGCCTTCTGGGCTTTCTGGATTTCTTTGGCACGGCCTACGTATGCCGGGTCCTTCCTTGACAGGGTAAATTCTGCAAGCCCCAGCGGGTTCGAACGGTACGAAGAAGTTTCCCCGGAAGGGATCAGCTCATCCGTAGTCGTTACCGGGTCATGGATTTCAGATACCACTTTCAGCACCATGTTCTCTGGCAGCGGGCTCATAGCCGGCCAGTCCTTGATATTGGGGCCAAACTTGATCTCCTGGGACGGGTCTGCCACCCCCTTGCTGTCAAAAACGCGGTTTGCATAAATCCTGCTGTCAAAATGGTATTTCGGGTTGGTGTAGTATACGTCCACGTCGGTAGCCGCAGTCAGATACCCTTTATTTGCCGCCGTCGCTGCAATGGAACGTGCATCCATTAACGCCACAGAAGCAATCTGCCCGCTTTGCAGCTTGCTCCCCTCCCGGTTGGGGAAATTCCGTGTGGAATGGCGGATGGAGAACCCGTTATTTCCCGGGGTGTCCCCTGCGCCAAAGCACGGCCCGCAAAAGGCTGTCTTTAAAATTGCCCCTGTTTCCATCAGGGTTTCTGCCGCCCCTGTCTTCATCAGTTCCATATAGATAGGCATACTGGCTGGATAAATGCTTAAGGTAAATTCATCCGAACCAATGCTGGCCCCTTCCATAATGTCCGCCGCCGCACTGATATTTTCAAATCCGCCCCCGGCGCAGCCTGCAATAATCCCCTGGTCTACATAAAGCTTCCCGTTCCTCACCTTATCCTTCAGCGTGAAGTCTACGGCGCCGTCTAAGCTTACCTGCGCTTTTTTCTCGCAGTCGTCTAAAATATCCAGCAGGTTCGCATTCAATTCCTCAATGGTATACGTATTGCTGGGATGGAACGGCATGGCAATCATTGGTTTGGCCTTGCTTAAGTCCACCTCAATCAGCCCGTCGTAATATGCCACTTTCCCCGGGTTCAGCTCTTTGTAATCCTCCGGCCTTCCATGCACCTGATAAAATTCCCGGATGGTCCCATCGGTCTGCCAGATGGAGGACAGGCAGGTGGTTTCCGTTGTCATAACATCAATGCCAATTCTGAAATCCGCGCTTAAGGCAGATACCCCAGGCCCTACAAATTCCATCACCTTATTGTTTACATAGCCGTTGGCAAAAACTTCCCCAATAATAGCAAGGGCTACGTCCTGAGGCCCTACGCCCTTCTGGGGCTTTCCGCTTAAATAAACTGCCACTACCCCCGGCATATTAATGTCATACGTCTTGCCCAGAAGCTGTTTCACCAGTTCCGGCCCTCCTTCGCCCATAGCCATGGTGCCAAGCGCGCCGTATCTGGTATGGGAATCCGAGCCCAAAATCATCCTGCCGCCGCCGGCAAGCATCTCCCTTGCATACTGGTGGATAACCGCCTGATGGGGGGGCACATAGACACCGCCATATTTCTTGGCACAGCTTAGCCCAAACATGTGGTCGTCCTCATTGATGGTCCCGCCTACTGCGCACAGGGAATTGTGGCAGTTCGTCAGCACATAGGGCACCGGGAATTTTTCCAGCCCGGAAGCCCTTGCCGTCTGGATGATTCCTACAAATGTTATGTCGTGGGACGTAAGTTTATCAAATTTCAGTTTCAGCTTATCCATTGCGCCGGAAGTGTTGTGGCTTTCTAAAATCCCATAGGCAATGGTATTCTTAGCCGCTTCTTCTTTTGTTATGGATACGCCTGTTTCTGCCTGAATGGCTGCGGCTGCCTGATGGCCGTCATCAATGAATGATGTGCCGTTTAACAGGTAAACACCGCCATTGTGTAATGTTATCATGTGGTTTCCTCCTGAAATAATGTTGAGATGGTGTATTAATTAAGTGTAATCCATGGCTTTTGCAGATAAAGATTGTGGAAACGGAGGCAGCCCCGGCTGCCCCCGCCAAACATAACCTTATTATAGGGCTTTTTTTTCAGAACTGCAATATAAAATTTTTTGAGTTCCCCATTTTTTATAATAGCCGATATGGTAGTGCCAAAAGGTCTTGCTGCCCACAGTAACTACATTTCCACATCCTCCGCCATGGGGAGCATACGCTGTTCCGGCTGCTGCTGGAAGGTCACCATAGCCTTAAACAAATCCCCGTCAAGGTAAATCTCAAATTCGCCCCCCATCAGGGTAGTGATGCTTTTGGCAATGGAAAGCCCCAGCCCGCTGCCCTCGGTGCTCCTTGAAATATCCCCCCGGATAAACCGCTCCGTCAGTTCATCCGCCTGGATGTTCAAGGGGTTTTCGGAAATATTTTTAATGGAAAAGCACACCTTTTCCCCATCCGCTTCCAAATCCACATACACCCGGGTATGCTCCATGGCATATTTCGCCACGTTATTATAAAGGTTCTCCAGCACCCGCCAAATGCGCCTGCCGTCCGCTAATATCACCACCGGTTCCCGGGGGAGCTTCGTTACCACGGTAAGGCTGCGGGCTTCAAATTTCTCATTGAACTCCCCACCTGTCTGGTACACAAGTTCTACCAGATTAATCCGTTCCATCTCCAGCTTAATATTCCCGGAACTCACCTTAGAAGCTTCTACTAAATCCTCCGTAAGCTGTTTCAGCCTTTGGGATTTGGTATCCAGCACGGAGATATAAGCCTGGATCCGCTCATTGGGCAGTTCTTCCCGTTTCAGCAGGTCCACATAATTGATAATAGAGGTTAACGGCGTCTTAATGTCATGGGATACATTGGTAATCAGGTCCGTCTTTAAATGCTCGTTCCTCATGCTGTCATCCACCGCATGGAACAGCCCGTCCCCGATGGTGTTTACTGCTTCTGCCAGCCGTCGGTTGTCCCCGTTCAGTTCTTCCACTGCAATTTTGTATTCCAAATCGCCGCTGGAAATTTTCCCAATCCCTTCCAACACCTTATTGCGCTGGACGCCTTCCCGGATAATCAGCACCGCTTCCACGCAGCAGAGCAGCAGAAAACATGCCGTCCCCCAGAACAGCTCACTTCCGCCGTAATAATTCGCCAGCATCCTGGACAGCAGCAGGAAACATGCCAATAAATGCAGCCCAAACCAAATTAACATTTTTGTAGATGATTTCCGCTGGGTGAACAACATGCCAATCCCTTTCACAAACCAATGCAGGATGCTCTGGCTCCACAGTACCCCCGCACGGATCCTCCGCACAAAGCTCAGGTAAAAAATAGATAAAAACGCCATGCTGAAAAATGCCAGCACCCCGGACATAATCAAAAGCCCTGCCAGTTCCTCGCTCCCAAACCGGTAAAACACTTCCCCTACCAGCAGGAAACAGATAATCCCTTCCACCACTGCCATCAAGTACAAAAATTCCGTAGGCAGCCGGTCAAACAAGTTTAAATAAACCTGTTCCTCCCCTTCCCGCCTGCCAGCCGCCATGCTTAAGTAAATCAGGCAGACTAAGCAAATGCTGAAGCTGATGGCAAGGCCTGCTATGCTGAAAAAAATCCATGGGCGCATGTTGGCATATTCCCTTTTGGCCTGCGAAAATTCATCCTCATTGGGAAATTCCGTGTCCACGCAAATGAAAAATACGCTCCCTTTCCCGCCGTACCTCGGCTCCAGCCTGTTGTAAAATACGTCTTCCATGTCCTTTACATTTGTTTCAAAGCGGATTTCCCGCTCCTGATAAAACAGGTATTTCCCCTTTTTCTCCTCGAACTTTTGAAACGCAGTTTCCACTGGTTCCTTAATATTGGTATAAATAGCTTCCTCATCCCCGCGGCTTACCCAATAATAGACATTGCTTCCCTGTTCCGTCAGGTTATATAAATTCAGGCACCGCTTATACTGGTTAATCTCAACCCCAATGTTGGCAAGGGTATACTCCAGCGCCGCATACGCGTCCTGCATCTGTTCCATGGAATATTTCCCTGTCATGAAACCATCCCAAATTCCCATTCCCCCAATTGGGAGATAGTCTTCGTCAATAAAATCATAGTATACGGTGTTATTCGCTTCAGCCAGATCCATGCTCCTTAAAAGCAGGACCAGTTCCTCCTCTTTTAAGTCATAAAGCTTCCCATTGATGACTTTTTTTACAATTTCCTTTATGCTGAGGGAATCTTCCCCAGGGCTATCCTCCTCTGACGCCGCTTCATTTGCGTCCTGGCTTATCCCCTCGCCCTCTGCCGCCGCTGTGCCTGTGTCTTCCTGGATGGCAGCAGCAAGCTTTAACTGGCTGGCTTCCATGCCTTCCTGCACCTCTGCTCCCGGCTGCCCATAAGTTCCAGCCCCTGCCGGATCATCCACATGTTCCGTCCCCCAGCTTTTTCCAGAAATACTATAAGACCCCCCATAGCAATGCTCCACATGTTCCACGATAATCCCCTGCAGTTCTTCCGTCATTTCATCCAGGCTGGAAATATGTTTCTCCTCGCTCAGCACAGAATTCCCATTCCGGTAAATGTCCCGTTTCTGCTGGATGCCGTGGTCTAAGGAAAAAGAAGAAACAAATTCATAATTGGCGTTGCTGTAACTTCTGGACCACTCCGACAGGTCACCCAATGTATAACAGAGCGCAGCTTCTTCTTTTCTCTGGGGACCCTCTATGGCAACCTCCCGGTTATTGCGGTATTCCCAGATATCCACTTCTTTTTCACTGTCATAGCTGCCGTCCGTTTCAAACTTCTTGCGCAAATCGGTAAAATTCAGGACTTCATCCGCTGCCTCCTGGAACTTGGCGGAAAAATAGCCGGATCCTTCAAAAGACTTGTCCTTCATATTCCCAAAATCTAAAATATCCTTTTGGAACAGCACTGCCAACACAATCATGCACAGCACTAAAACCACGGAAAAAATTTGCTGGGCTACCACCGCAGTTGCCTTTAGGCCAGCAGAATACCGAACTTTTGCCACTTCACCACCACTTTCATTTCCTTACTAATTATTTTGACTTCTCAATTTTGTAGCCCACACCCCAGACTACTTTCAGATACCTTGGCTCCCTTGGGTTTATTTCTATTTTTTCCCGGATATGGCGGATATGTACAGCCACGGTATTATCTGCGCCAATGGCGTCTTCATTCCAGATGCTCTCATAAATCTGGTTAATAGAAAAAACCTTGCCCTGGTTTTTCACCAAAAGCAGCAGGATATTGTACTCAATAGGCGTAAGCTTCACCGGCTCGTCGTCCACAAGCACTTCCTTCAAATCATCGTTAATGACCAGCCCGCCAACCTGGTAGACCCGCCGGTTGTTCTCCGCCGCATTGCCAAGCTGGGTATAGCGCCTAAGCTGGGATTTCACCCGCGCCACCAGCTCCAGCGGGTTAAACGGCTTTGTCACATAATCGTCCGCACCGATATTCAGCCCCAGAATCTTGTCCGCATCTTCGGATTTCGCTGACAGGATAATAATAGGTATGCTGCTGTCCTCCCGGATTTTCAGCGTAGCCCGGATTCCGTCCAGCCTGGGCATCATCACGTCAATAATCAGAAGATGGACTTCGTTTTCCTTCAATACCTGCAGTGCCTGCTCGCCGTCGTAGGCTTTCAGGATGCGGTAGCCCTCCTGCTGTAAATAAATTTCTATTGCGTCTACAATTTCCTTGTCGTCGTCACAGACCAGAATACTTTTCATTTTTATGCCTCGCTTTCCTTTATCTCCTGATATTATACGTTGCATAAAGCAAAATAGCAAGAAGCCGGAGCGATATCCTCTAATACAGCGAATAATAAGTTTCTGATACATTGGCGCAGGATGATTGTTTCATATGCAAGGCGGAGGAATGAGGCGTAGCGGTGGCTACGTCGATTGCCGGCAACGCCGCAGATGAAAAATCAGACAAGCCAACGTGCCAGTTACTTATTATTCGCTGTACTAGGCTTGACCTGATAAATTTTGTTTATTATATCAGGCGATTATTAAATGAAAGAAGGGAAATTTATTAAGATTTCTTAAAATTACAAGCCCTCCCCCTCCCGAACCTGTAAAAGCCAGCGCACTAATTGCAAATATGGCAAAAAAATGGTATGATAGATAGCAAAATACTAGATTTATATGGAGAGAGAGCCATGAAACGAAAACACAGCTTATGGCTTCCGGCTTTATTGCTGGCAGCCATCTTATCAGGATGCCAGGGGAAAAAAACTGCCCCCGCAGAAAAACCGCAGACAGAGGAACCGGAAACCGTCAGCCTGACAGTCTGGGGCGGAGAAGAAGATGAAGGGCTGCTCAGCCAGATCCTGGAAGAATTTCAGGCAGAATACCATGGGCAGGCAGAATTTGAAATTACTTATATGCCACAGAGCGAAAGCACATGCATGGACGTATTGCTGGGAGATTTGGAAAAAGGCGCAGATGTATTCGCTTTTGCAGACGACCAGTTAAACTCGCTGGTGGCAGCCGGCGCGCTGGAACCGGTAGAACACGCAGAAGATATCAAAAAGGCCAACCTGCCGGAAGCCGTCCTTGCGGCTTCTGTAAATGATACTTTATATGCCCTGCCCCTGACGGCGGACAATGGATATTTCCTCTATTACAATAAAGCATATTTTTCCGAAGAAGACATCAAATCGTTAGACCAGATGCTTGCCATAGCCGCCAACCATGGCAAAAAAGTTTCTATGGAATGGTCCTCGGGATGGTATGTTTATTCCCTGTTCGGGAACACCGGGCTTACAGTAGGCCTTAACGATGACGGGATTACCAATTACTGCACATGGAACAGCACAGAAGGGGCAATCAAAGGAACCGACGTAGCCCAGGCCATGGTAGGCATAGCCGGGAACCCGGGCTTTACCAGTACCGACGACGCCGGGTTTTTAGAAGGCGTCAAAAACGGCTCCATTATTGCCGGCGTTAACGGCGTATGGAATTCCGTTGCCGTGGAAGAAGCATGGGGCAATGATTTCGGCGCGGCAAAGCTCCCCGCTTATACATGTGCCGGGCAGCAGGTACAGATGGCTTCTTTTTCCGGCTATAAGCTGATAGGGGTCAACGCTTACTCCAAGCACCGGGAATGGGCCGCAAAACTGGCTGAATGGATTGCAAAAGAGGAAAACCAGAAGCTCCGTTTCCGCCTGAGGGGGCAAGGACCTTCCAATATCAACGCCGCTTCCTCTGAGGAAGTGCAGGGATCCCCTGCTATATCCGCCTTGCTGGAGCAATCAGAATTTTCTTCCCCCCAGCGCATTGGGAGCAATTTCTGGGAACCAGTCACCACATTTACTGCTGAAATTTTAGCCGGGAACCCTTCCGGGGCAAGCCTTCAGGAACTGCTTGACACAATGGCAGAAGGGATTACCGCACCTTAGTGCAAAAGGCCCAGGGTATGCCTGCCCACCCTGTATGGGCGCACCGCCCTGCAAAACTTCAAAGGAGCAACCAGTTATGATAAAGAAAATCAGTTTAAAATACCGTTTAATCCTGCCGATTGCCCTTCTGGGCATTGTGGCGCTTCTGTCAAATATCCTTTCCATCCTGAATATCCGTAATGTAAATGCCAGCGCTTCCACAATCGCGGATAATTATATGGACGGCAAGAGCCAGCTTGCAGAGCTCTGCCAGTCCTCCATGGAGATACATAAAATGGCCCTGAGCCATATTGTTGCCACAGATTATAACACCATGATTACCCTTGTACAGCAAATCAAAGAAAAAGAAGCCCTTCTGGACGAAATGGCCGCTTCTTACCAACGCCATGTAAGGCCGGAAGAACAGGAGCAGTATGAATTGCTCCTGTCTGATTACGATTCCTTTAAACATGCGCTGGTACATCTGGTCTGCGCCAGCGCCCGCCACAAAACCACAGACGCCTATGCCCTGGCCAATGGCGACGTGGCTGCCTACGCCGCTGCCATGGAAGCGGATATTGACGCCCTGGACGCCGCCATCAGCGGGCAGACCCAGAAAGCAAGGGCGCACCTTTCCACGGTATACCTTATTTCCCTGGCTGTAGGCTGCGCTGCAGCCATTGCATGCGCCCTGCTGGTGTTTACAGACTTAAAGCTAATCAGCAATTACGTCGTGCTCCCGATTAAAAACATTTTAAATACCATACAGGACAGCTCCGGCCGCATTAACCACATGACTAGCGAAGTACTGCAGAAAACCCAGGATTCCAAAGGCAGCGCCGCCAGCCTGTCCGCCCTTGCAGAGGAGCTCTCAGCAACCTTCCAGGAAGTGGCAAGCAACGTGTCCTCCATCAACGACAATGCGGAAACCGTCCGGACAGACGTCCACACTATGGCAAAAGAGTGCAGCGCCCTTACGGCATATACTGCCCATATGGACGCCCGCGCCGACGCTATGCAGAAATCTGCCCAAAACAGCGTGGCCGTTACCGGGGCTAAAGCAGAAGAAATCCTGCGTTCCCTCAACCATGCGATAGAACAGAGCAAAAGCGTAGACCAGATCCAGTCCCTCACCAGCGGAATCTTATCCATTGCCCAGCAGACCCAGCTCATTGCCTTAAATGCTTCTGTAGAAGCCACCAATGCCGGTAATGCAGGCAAAGGCTTTGCCGTAGTTGCCCGGGAGGTACGCGACCTTGCCAATTCCAGCCAGGAAACCGCTAACCGGATTCAGGAAATCAACAGCGTTGTCACCTCAGCCGTATCGAACCTGACAAAAAATGCACAGCAGCTTATTGATTATATGAACGATTCTGTGTTGACGGAATTCCAGACATTTGTACAGTCAGGAACCCAATACAAGGAGGACGCCGCTTATATCCGCCATACAATGGCACAGTTTTCCGGCCAGACAGAGCACTTAAAATATTCCATGTCCGGGATTGCAGATTCTATCTGCACAATCACAAAAGCCATTGACGAAAGCGCCAATGGCATTGCAGATGTAGCCGGGAATAACAAAAACCTCGCCAGTGACATGGAGGATATCACCCAGCGCATGGGCATTAACAAAGAAGTAGTGGAAGAACTGGAAAAAGAAACGGTTGTATTTAATAACCTGTAACACCAAAAGGGATTCAGCACAGGCTCCTGCAGATATAGGGCCTGTGCTGAATCCCTATCCCATCTCCTGGTAACCGCACAGTTTCTCCGCCATATAATCTATCATTTCAGGCTTCATACCCGGATAAAGGCCTACCCAAAAACTCTTTTCCATAATCAAATCCGTTACCTTCAGGGAGCCTGCAACACGGTAACCCTCCTGCTTGCTGCGCATCCCGTCAAAACAGGGCTGCTTTACCAGATTGCCGGAAAACAGCATCCTCGTCTGGATGCCATGGCCTTCCAGATACCCCACCAGCTTGTTTTTGTCCACCCCATCCCTGCAAGTAATTAAAAATCCAAACCACGAAGGGTTAGAATCCGGGCATGGCTCCGGAAGGATGAAACAGCTTTCCATCCCTGCAAGCTTTTCTTTTAGGCGGGCAAAGTTTTCCCTCCTGCGCTTCGTAAATTCCGGCAGCCTTCCTAACTGGGCGCAGCCGACAGCCGCCTGCATATCTGTAGCTTTCAGGTTATACCCAAAATGGGAATACACATATTTATGGTCATATCCTGCCGGCAGCTCCCCATACTGCCTGTCAAAACGGTGCCCGCAAAGGTTATCTGTCCCAGAGGGGCACATACAGTCCCTGCCCCAGTCCCGCAGGGAACGGATGATTTTGTGGAGCAGCGGGCTGCTGGTATAGACTGCTCCCCCTTCCCCCATCGTCATATGGTGGGGCGGGTAAAAACTGCTGGTCCCTATATCGCCGATGCTGCCCGTCTTTTTCCATGCCCCGTCTATAAAATACTCGCTGCCCAAAGCGTCGCAGTTGTCCTCCACCAGCCACAGCCCATGGCGGCTGCAGAACTCCCGCACTGCTTTCAGGTCAAAGGGGTTCCCAAGGGTATGGGCAACCATGACTGCCTTCGTCTTTTCCGACAGAGCCTGCTCTAACTGACCCACATCAAGGTTATACTGTGGAATTGCCATATCCACAAATACCGGGACTGCGCCATACTGGATGCAGGGGGCAACCGTCGTGGGAAACCCTGCTGCAACAGTAATTACTTCATCCCCCCGCCGAATCTGCCGTTCCCCCAGCAAAGGCGAAGTAAGGGCCATAAATGCCAATAAGTTTGCAGAAGAACCGGAATTTACAAGGGAACAGTAGGGCGTCCCAATGTATGCGGCAAATTCCCTTTCAAACTGTTCTGTATAGCGGCCGGAAGTCAGCCAGAATTCTAAGGAGCTGTCCACCAAATTCCGCAGTTCCTCCTGCCCGTACACCCTTGATGCATAAGAAATCCGCTGGCCCTCCTGCCAGTTTTGCTTATCCCGATGGAATTTTTCGTAATATTCTTCTACAAAAGCAAGGATTGCCTCCCTTGCCTGCCCTTCAGTCTTATTTTCAAACATTGCCTTCCTCCTGCTCCATTTTCTGTGTTTTAAACCTGCGGCAAATATGGTTCCGCCTATGTGCCAGCTTTCCACGGGGCCTTCCCTGACTGCCACAGCATTTCCAGATATTCCCTGTCGTGCATATTGTCCATGGGCGACCAGAACCCCTTGTGCTTGTAAGCTGCCATTTCCCCTTTGGCTGCAAGCCGTTCAAACGGGCCGCGTTCCAGCATTTCGCTGCCGTCCCCCAAATACCCATAAACAGAAGGCTCCATTGCCATGAAGCCTATGTTGACCCATGGCTGGTCCTCCCTTGCCTTTTCCCGGAACCCGGTGACGCACTCCTCCTGCCCGTCCAGGCACAACGCGCCGAACCGCCCCTCTGGCTGGGTAGTGGAAATCGTAACCGTCTTTTTATGGGCCTTGTGGAACTCCAGAAGCTTTGGGATATCCACATTGGAAACGCCGTCCCCATAAGTAAGCAAAAAGGGCTCCTGGCCAATATACTCCCGCACCTTTAGAATCCGCCCTGCCGTAAGGGTTTCCAACCCTGTATTTACAAGCGTCACCTTCCACGGCTCCCTGCTCTTTATCAGGATGCGTTCCTCCTGGTCCTGCAGATGGATTTCTGTCTGGCTGTTGTGCCGGTAATAATTGACAAAATATTCTTTTATCATATGGCCTTTATAGCCGCAGCATATGATAAATTCCTGAAAGCCAAAGGAAGCATACTGCTTCATGATATGCCATAAAATCGGCTTCCCGCCGATTTCTACCATTGGCTTGGGGCGGCGCCTGGACTCCTCGCTGATCCTTGTGCCCTTCCCGCCTGCTAAAATAACTACTTTCATTACTCAGGCTCCTCCGCAAGAAATTCCCTTATCTGCCTTTCCATGCAGGCCCTGACATCCCCATGGCCCTGGTACACCCGGAACCAGTCCACGGTTTTCTCCACGGCCTGCCCGATTTCCCAACTGGGCTGCCAGCCAATCCGCCCTTTAATGCTGGAACAGTCCAGCTTCAGGAAGGAAGCTTCATGAGGTTCCCCGTAACTTCCGCCGGAACCGTCTTCCCATGAGGCCCCATCCTGCCAATACTGGCAGAACAGTTCCGCCAGCCTGCCCGCAGACACACAGCTCTCCTCGCCGGGTCCTACATTGTAATACCCCTGCTTTCCCGGATCCTGCATTTGCTGTTCCAGAATCATCAGGTATGCCTTCAATGGCTCCAGCACATGCTGGAAAGGGCGTATGGAAGCCGGGTTCCGCACCAGGATTGGCTTGCTGGACACAGCGGCGCGCACACAGTCCGGGATAATCCTGTCCTTTGCAAAATCCCCGCCCCCAATGACATTCCCTGCCCTCGCCGTGGACACCGGAACCTGCTTTTCATCCAAAAAAGATTTCTTATAGCTGTGGGTTGCCAGTTCCGAGCAGGATTTGCTGTTAGAATAGGGATCGTAGCCGTCCAGGGGGTCTGTTTCCCGGTATCCCCAAACCCATTCCCTGTTTTCGTATACTTTATCCGTGGTGACATTCAGGACGGACGCCACCCCTGGGGTTTCCCGGACGCATTCCAATACGTTTACCGTCCCCATCACATTGGTCTCATATGTATAAAGGGGGTTTTCATAGCTTTCCCGGACAATGGGCTGGGCAGCCATATGGATTACCAGCTCTGGGCGGTATTTCCCAAACACCGCTTTCAGCCCATGGTAATCCCGCACGTCGCCTTCCACAGAAACCATATCTTTTCCTGCATGGGATAACCCAAATAGGTTTTCCCCCTGGGGCGGCTGCAAAGCGTAACCCACCACGTTTGCCCCTGCCATTTCAAGCATGACGCTAAGCCAGCTCCCTTTAAAGCCTGTATGGCCTGTGATTAATATTGTTTTGCCTTTAAAAAAATCCAGCATAATTGTTTTGGAACCTCCTAAAATATGCATTTCCCCAGAACCTGCCTGAAACGTCCCCTCAATCCCCCCACACTTTCCACGGCGCACAGCCTTGGTTCCATAGGGATTCCAGCCAACGCTTGTCCCGGATGGTTTCCACCGGGGACCAAAATCCCTGATGGCGGTAAGTCTGTACCGTCTGTTCCTGCGCCAGCCGTTCCATTATGTTTGGGGCTGTGCTGGGAAAATCTGGGGCAAAATACCGGAACGCTTCCGGTTCCAGCACCATGCTGCAGGCATTTACCCATGCATCCTCATTATTCCCTGCAGCCTTCAAGCCCTCATAAGTCCCATCCTCATTTAAGGAAAGGATTTCATTCCGTCCGGCTGGATGGGCCACTGCAAAGGTGGCAATAGAATCGGAAGGATTATGCTGGTCCACCAGCTCCCTGATATTGATGTCCGAAAGGCAGTCGCCGTAAGCAGCCAGCACAGGCTCTTGCCCAATATAATCCTTTACCATATAAAGGCGTTGGATCACAGAGGAATTCAGGCCGGTGTCCAGGATGGATACCCGCCAGTCCTCGGTTTGCTTTTTGTGGATTTCTACATGGTTGGTCTGCAAGTCCACGGTAATGTCGGACTGGTAGATATAGAAATTCATAAAGTAATCCTTGATTACTTCCCCTTTGTATCCCGTGCAGAGGATGAAGTCATGGCAGCCATAATGGGAATACTGCTTCATGATGTGCCAAAGGAGGGGACGCCCTCCGACTTCTGCCATGGGCTTTGGCATTTTTTCATCTTCTTCAATTAATGTGCTGGGCAGGCCGCCTGCCAGAATAATTACTTTCATATCTGTTCTATCCTATCTTTATTTTTTCCTTACACATCCATGTATACATTCCGATGCGGTTTAGGCTGCTTCTCTGTGAAATATTGATTTCCTGCTATTTCTTTAACCCAAGGATGATGCTGCAAATTTGACTCAATTCCGGTTCCCCAAGCTCCCCATACAATGGAAGCGTCAGTACCTGTTGTGAAATCTTCCATGCTATCGGCGTCATCCCCGCATCAAACCTGCCCTTATAACATGCAAAGCCATTTGTCAACGGGTAAAAATACTTTCTGGCATAAACCCCATGTTCCCTGAGTTTTTGGCAAACCTCATCCCGGGAAACGCCAAATTTTTCTTTTTCCACGATAATGGGGAAATATGCATAATTTGACGTTACACCCTCCTGCCTCAGGTTCAGCCTTAAGCCATCCACCCCGTGAAGCCGTTCCCTGTAATATTCTGCCACCTGCCTGCGCTTTTCTATTTCTTTCTCCACATGGCGGAGGTTGCAAAGCCCCATAGCTGCCTGAAATTCATTCATTTTGGCATTTGCCCCAACACCGTCTACTACTTCCTCATTCCGGATTCCAAAGTTTTTAAGGCGGTACAGCTTCAGGCCAAAGTCCGCGTCCCCATAGCAGACAGCACCGCCTTCTATGGTATGGAATACCTTTGTAGCATGGAAGCTGAACATGGATGCATCCCCAAAGTTCCCAATGCCCACGCCCCGGTAAGTTTCCCCAAATGCATGGGCAGCATCGTAGATGACCTTTAAGCCATATTTTGCCGCAATCCTGCTAATTTCCTCTACATTACATATATTCCCATACACATGCACCGGCAGGATTGCCACTGTCTTATCCGTTACCAGCTCCTCAAGCTTTGCCGTGTCCATAGTAAAATCTGCTGGGCTGATGTCACAGAACACTGGCTCAAGGTTATTCCTCACAATGGCATGGGTGGTAGACGCAAAGGTAAATGGTGTGGTAATCACCTGCCCGCCCGGTTTTAGCCCCAAGGCCTGCAGGGAAAGCTCCAAGGCCATATGGCCGTTAGACATCAGAGAAACATTTGGAACCTGGAAATACTTTGATAGTTCCCGTTCCAGTTTTTGGTGCTTTTCCCCCATGTTTGTCAGCCAATGGCTTTCCCACATGGGGCGGATTTCCTCTATGTACTCCTCAAAGGGCGGCAGCAGCGACCGCGTGACATTGATTCTCTTTTCCATTCTTATCTCCATTCCTTCCCCCGCCATGTGCAGTAACAACATGAAAGCCCTATAGGGCAGGCAATCTTAAGTGTTCGGCTTAAGGATCTGAAACAGTGCAGGATACCCTGCATACTTCTTCTGCCATAAATTCTTTTTCCAATTCCAAAATCCTTTTGCCCCTTGGTTTTATAGGCTTCGCCGGAATCCCAGCAGCAACTGTCCATGGCTCCACACTTTCCTTCACCAAGCTCATTGCCCCGACAGCGCTGCCTTCCCCTAAAGAAACCCCCGGCTCATCAATCCTCACATGGTTTCCTATCCGAATGTTTTCTGCACCATATATGCTTGCCTTCCGGCTGATGAAAACCTCCTGCCCTTTTTTATCCAAAAGCATTGGATAAGCTGAATATATTTTTTACAATGAAGGGTGTCCCCCACCCCCTAAAAATTTTCCTCTGTGACTGTTTTCCCTTTTCAAATTAACGCTGACATAGATTTTATTCCCTTTAGAATCCACAAAATATGCATTGTCATATGTGTCAAATGTCATAGCCCTCAGCAAATCTATCACCTCTCCATAAGTTGCTTCCTGTCCCATATCAATGTGACATAATCTTTCAAAATCTGTCCGGCTGTTCACGTTTCCTTCTGAAGGCATATCACTTGTTTCATAATTCCCTTCGATTAAATCCGTCAAACGTACTGTCAGCAATTCTATTTCTTTCTTTAATATCCTTTGGTATACGCTCCATGAAGTGTCAAAGGAATAAATTTCTATGCTTTCCTGACAAATAATCGGCCCATGGTCTAATTCTGCATCCATCTCATGGATTGTCACCCCAGCTGGTTTTTTGTTCAGGATACTGAATACTTGCGGAAACCATCCTCTGTTATAGGGATTGAGCCCTGGATGCACGTTGATACAACGGTGATGGTTCACGAGGTACTCTGGGAATAATTGTTTGCAATGCAGGGACAGAAATAAATCATATTGGCAATAAAATGCATCTGCCATCTCCTTGAGATTAATTGGAGCAAATCTCTTTCCAATGCCATATTTTTCACAGAACCCTTTATTTTTTTCTGAATAATAAAAATCAAACTGATAAGCCCCATATACAGGATTTACAATTATCTTTTGAAATTCCCCATATAAATACTCATTGTCTGTAATGACACATATCCTTTTCATAACAAACATCTCCTGTTTCCTGATGTGCCGCCCACCCACCCCTCCTGTATCGCTTGGACAGCTTCTAATAACGTATCAAAATCCCCTTTCTCCCCCTTTGCATCCGTCAAACGCAAGGTTCTGCAACCAGCATTTCTCCCAGCCGCAATATCACTCTCACTATCGCCTATCATCCATGATTCTGACAAGTTGATATGATAATCCCTTGCAGCCTGCAGTAGCATCCCGGGATTGGGTTTCCGGCAGGAGCACTCTATTTTCAATTCTGCCACTTCCCCTTCGTACCCTTTATCTGGGTGGTGCGGGCAATAATAAATAGCATCCAGATAAGCCCCTTCTGTCCCCAGCAAAGTTTCTAATTTCTGATGGATTGTTTCAAGCTTGTCAAATGTAACCTCCCCACGGGCAACTACTGGCTGATTCGTCACAACAATCGCAAGAAACCCGCTATGGTTAATTCTTTTTACAGCTTCTGCTGCACCTTCCATAAGTTCTAGTTCCTCAATATCCCGCAAAAAACCCACATATTTATTCAATGTCCCATCCCGATCCAAAAAAACAGCCTTTTGCTTTATGGCAAGGTTTTTCGCCGCTACCCTGCAAGCCCGGATATCCTCGGAAACTTCATAAAAACGTTCTGGCGTTCCCATATCCTTCACATACTCTGGGGAATCATATGCTACCAATTCCCCACCTTCCACAAGAGGTTTTAAAACATCCCGGTCTAAATCTACTTTATGCAATGTTTGGAATACAGGCTTTTTCAAAATATCTGCTGACAGAATATGCAGCCCTGCGTTTACCCGGTTTTTGTACCATATCCTGGGTTCTTCCTTGTTAAGCCAATTGGTTACACGCTGATTGCCATCAGCACAAATGAGCCCACTGTCATATGGATGGTCGTTGGGATGCGTAAAAATAGTCGCCATGCCTCCCTTTTTCTTGTGGTATGCCAAGAACCTATGTATGTCAACATCAAAAATAATGTCGCCATTTAGGAGCAGGAAATCTTCTGTTAACTTATCCCTCAAATAATATAATGCTCCTGCTGTGCCCAAAGGCTCATATTCCTCAACATACTGGATGGAAACCCCGAAAGGCTGCCCTGTAACAGGCGACACTTTGCTTCCATCCCCAAAATAATCTTGTATGTTCTGCCCTAAGTAGCCAACCGTCAAAACTACATCCGTAAATCCCTGACGCCTTAATACCGAAAGCTGGTGCTCTAAAATAGGCATCCCTTCCATTCGTATCATTGGCTTTGGTACTTTAGGGTTTAGCCCTGCAATCCGGGTTCCACGGCCGCCTGCCATTATGACTGTTTTCATGTTTATCTCTATTCCCTCCGCTTCCCTCAAAGCACAAAACACACTAAAAATTTCTGCTTCCTATTTTCAATCTTACGCCTCGCTTACCTGATTTCTCAAAGCCGGTACACAATATCTTCCAAGGAGAGAATCGGGCAGCTATATTTATTTTCTAAATTTTTCCTGATTGCCCCAAAGGAAACGATAGGCGTTACGATAACTGCATCTACAGCCAATAAATCTTCCACGCCTTTCCGCTTCTTTGTAATAACATCCTTGTCCATCCCATAAGAAACTTGGACGTCAGGATGGTTCCGCAATTCATTGCAGAGCAGACACCCTAACTTACCCATGCCATATACTGCTATCCGGCAGAAGCCTTTTCCTGCAAGGTAATCCCCTACGCTTTTCCCGTAGCATTTCATATTCAGCCAATGGTCCAGCAAAAGGTAATAGCTGCCCAGACGCCCTGCCTCGGAACTCAAATTTTCAATGGTTTCTTTCCCCCGGTACAAAAGCTTTATCATTCTTTTCATTGCCAAACACAGGGCTACGGCCAAAACCGCAACTGTTATCTTAAGACATTTTTCTTTCATGTTCTGTAATCCTTTCATTTTTGTGCATCCTGGCCTTCCCAAATAGCAAATCCGTATTGCTGCCAGCTAAATCCTTTGCAGTGATAACGAATTCCTTTAAGCCTGTCCTCTGCCCTGTACCAATCTCAAATCCATAACACTTTCCCTGTTCAAACTGGCTGATATTTTGCAAAATAACCTCATAAGCAGACAGGACATCCTCAATATAAATCCAATCCCTGTTCTGCTTGCCCTCCGAAAGTCCAAGGCTGGGGGCATTCTGGCTTAAAGATTCCACCAGAAAATTTACGGATTTTGTTTCCCTGTCACCATCTCCTTCCATGCCCTCCATATCTTCTGCAAAACCATGCCAGAGAACAGGGAATGTCAATGTAAATGCAGTATATATTTTGAACCATAAATAGTGCACATCAAATCGGCAATTTTTCTGGGACACAATACAATAAACATAACTTTCCGTAAACTAATCTTCCATTTCCGGAACAATGCCCTGTGTTTCCAAACTAACGCCGCATCCAGGTTCCCGTCCCAGCGCAATACCCATAATCTTTCTAAGCCCAAATATGTTGCTATTACATCTTTGGCATATTCCCATTTGACAGGGCTGTATCGTTCTGGCAGCATCTCTACAATCTTAGTATAGTCCTCCATCACCTCAAGTACCTTTTTGCCTGTTACCCAAGTAGAGGCCTTCTTAAAGGGGTTCAGCTTTAAAAAGCTATTGTGGATATACACAGCATTTAATTCCTCTGCTGCAAACTTTTCAAAATATGCCCCCAGGTGTATGAAACTCCGGTAATCCTTTTCATACCTGTCCCATTCCCCGGATTGGAATAAGTCCCCGCGCACGATGCTGCTGCCCCAGATGCCCAAGCCGCCCCAACAGTTTTCCATCAAAACCAACGGGTCTGTAATTTCCATGCCTATGCACTCTTCTTTCCCATCCAGAAGGCTTGAAAATACAATCATATCCCGCTTCTTTTCCATTTCCTGCACAATGACGTCTATGTATTTATCCAGCATGACGATAATCCCATCCCCGCAGAGCCAGACATATTCATATCCGCTGCCTACATAAATGCCTTTTACTTTTTCCCAAAACTGAAGTTCCTCTGGCATCTTCCGGTAAGATAAATTCCCATATCCCTGGCTTACTTTTTCCTCCACAATATCCTTTGTGGCATTGCCCGCACTGCTGTCATATATGCACACATCCACATGGTATCTTTTTGCATCTGGCATAACTTCTGACAGATAATATGCAATATATTGTGGATGGTCTTTCGTTGGTACCGCAATCAGTAATTGTCCTTTTTCCATCTGGTTTCCCTTCCCGCATAGATTAATATTTTATTTCACATTCCTTATCCGTCACAAACTGTATATTATTTCCTCCAATGACAAAACTGGGCACTGGTAATACTTTTCCAGCTCTTTCTTTATTTCATGAAAACTGGCGATTGCCGTAACTACAACTACATCTACGGGAACAATCTCCTCTGATAACTTCCTTAGCCTTACCATATATTTTGGAACCCCTAAGTTACTGTCAATCCCATATTTCACTTCCGCTACAGAACTTCCTTGTAACTCCCTGCATAAGCAGCATCCAAGTGTACCCAATCCATAAACTGCAACGGTTTCAAATCCATTTTCCTTAAAATAGGATTCCAGTTTCTCTCCCCTGATTTTGATGCTTAACCAATGCTCCAGAACAGCATGGCGTTTCTTTAAATTTTTCAGTTCTATTTCGTATCGTTCCATTCTGTTTTTTGTTCCATATAACAATTTTAGCAACGCCTTCCCTATAACTGCCATAGCTAAAATTATGGTGCATAATCCTGCCTGCATACAATGGCAATTCCGCTTTTTTCTAACTACATTTTTTCTTTCATGCTCCATGTTAAGTTTCCTTTCTGCTATTTATACATCGTTGCTTTAGAGCCATTCATTACGCAAAGCAAATTAGCAGCCTTTTTTGGGCAGAAGGCAATAACCAGCGCTTTCCAAAAGCTAATCCTTTTGTATCTTTGAAATAATCTTCTATGTTTGATTACAATAGGCAATGTCAAGTTCCCATCCACGCGCCATAAAAACAAAATGCCTGTATTAATGTAACTCTCAAATATAGGCTTTGCACAAATCCATTTTACAGGGCCATATACTGCTGGTAATTTTTCTACTGTATCCATATAATCTTCCATTACCTCAAATACTTTGCCATCCATAATCCATGTAGAAGCTCTTTTAAATGGATTCGTTTTGCAAAAAGTACTATGGATAATTACAGCATCAAATTCCCCTTTTGCAAGTTCCTCAAAAATTGCACCAACCTGGGCAAAATTTTTATACCCTCTCCGGTAAACCCCCCCCCACAATTTTTTTGTAAAAAACCTAACACCAACAATCCAAGGAGCCCAACACGTTGATTCATTCCAATATTTTTCCATCAAATCCAATGGTTCTGTAACTTCTGAATATAATTCTGCATCACTCCTAGATGTAAACCCAATCAAGTCACGGCCCTTTCCCATTTCTTCTTCCAGTGAACCAATACATTCTTCCAGGCACGGCACAAAGCCATCACCGCAGAGCCAAAGATACTCATACTTTTCTTGTACAAAAATATACTTTAACTTTTCCCAAAATTTCATAGTTCCACTAAGCTTTTTATAAAATAGATTTGAATAACCACGTGCCTGCCATCCATCAACTATTTGTTTGGTAATCTCTGTACTGCTGCTGTCATAGATGCAAATATCCACATTATGCTTTTTTGTATCCGGCAACAGCTCTGACAAAAAGTATCTCATATGTTCCGGATGGTCTTTTGTTGGAACAGCAATCAGCAACTGATTCTCCTCCATCTCCATTTTCCCCCTTTTCCATTTTCATTTTTTATATACTTGTGATTTTGATCCATTGATTGTGCAAAGTAAACCCGCCATTTTTCTGGTGCAGAGAGAAACAAAAAATACTTTTATGCACTTGGCTCCTCTATATTTCATAGCTAACTTTACATGCTTTAACGCTATGGAGCAATTAAGGTTTCCATCCATCCTCCACAACCATAAAAAATCCAATGTTCAAATAACCAATAATAATCCGTCAGCCTTCCAATATCCCCATCTTTCTTATCAATTACGTTTCTTGCTTTCACTAAAAACCTTATCAAAATATTTATCATGCTAATACACAATAAGAAAACGAATAGAATTGCGCTCCGTGCATTTTTTCTGTCCTCCATATACCTTTTCCTTTCATTCAAAATGAATATACCAGAATCACATATTTTCTTTAATAAACAAAATTGTTTCCTTTATCCCTTCTCCAAAAGAAGTTTCTATCTGAAATCCTGTATCTTGAATTAAGTCAAAAATATTTACACAGGAACTAAATGTTTTGGCTGTCATATCCGGCAATACCCCTATCTCCAATTCAAGCTGTGGGTCTATACAATCCCTGATTTCTTCTACATATTCCCTCAATTTGCGGTACTGCCCGCTTCCTATCCCATAGATTTTTCCAGGCTTTCCCTTCTCCCCAATCAGGCGCAGCGCCTTAGCCACTTCTGTAACATACAGAAAATCCCATAATTGCTCTAAGTCCCCATACCTAGGCTTCTGTTTCTTTAAAAGCGTGCAAATCGTGTATGTGATAATATTATTGCCCTTCCTCCCCGGCCCAAATGTGCTGGGTAAAACTGCCCAAATAAAATCCATAGAAATTTGTCTGGCTAAAACCTCCAACATATAATGTACTGACACTTTTGCTGCTCCATAAAAATCGCTTGGCGCAGGTTTTTCATTGACATCAATCGTGTTCTCACAAAATACATATTCAGCCACTGTCCCCGTTGCGACAAATTTACTGCAGTCCAGCTTCTTTGCTAGTTCCATTGAGTTCAACGCATATGTAATATTCCGCACCTGTAACCCCACATCATTTTTATGCTCTGGCGCAACACCGTCCCATGCCGCAAAAAAGAATGTATCATAGCCTGTTTCCTGTACCTTTAGCGCCTTGGGGTCTGCCCCATCCCATTCAAGTATGCTCACCTTCCCTTTCCAAGCATGGCTGCTTACCCTTGCCTTATGCCGGACAAGAATGGTAACTGAATAATTTTGACCCAATAAATTTTCTACGAGATAAGTCCCAATAAATCCTGTGGCTCCCATTACAACTACTCTCTTTGTTCCCATCCACTCCCTCCTTCTACACTCCTCCAACTAAAATGATTTATTTTCAGTTTCCTGTTCCCTTGCCCTCAAGGGTCTTATAACATTCTTCAAACACCTTCCCTACCTCATTGTTCCAGTTTTTAATGCTGAACCTCGTCTGTATATCTTTCATAGCATTCTTAGTAACTTTAAACCTATATTCCTCATCCAGAATAAGTTCTTCTATTTTATCTGCCAAACACTCTGCAAATATCTCGTCAACTTGTTCCATAATAGGATAATTTTCCTGAAGCATCCCTGTCCCATCAATCCAAGACGCCTTTCCCCATCTCCCTTCCACAATGCTTCCGTTTACACCATCTTGCACATATTCCTCAATTCCCCATCCATCTGAAGCAACAACCGGAAGCCCAACCGCCATTGCGCGCAAAATAGATATTACATGTATCCTCGCTGATGGAATCAAAAATATATCCATATGGCTCATTAATTCCGCCATATCGCTATCTGATAATTTTTCTTCTATAATATGTATTTTGTCCCGATAATTTTTTAAAATTTCCTGGCACTTTTCAGGAAGTCCGTCTGGAACAATGCACTTCAATACAAGTTCTAAATTATCGTATTTCCTGCACAATTTTTGAAATGCAACAAGAATATCAATTCCTCCCCGTACAATAAAATTGGGGCCTGCCCAGGATGAGGAAAAGAATAACCTTATCTTCCCTTGGAAACTTTTTTGGTAAGTGCAGCAAATTTCCTTTTGAGGAACCTCCTCGCAGCACATAGGGATATAGTGGATTTTGTCTGCAATTATTTTTTCTGGAAACAATGTTTTATATATGTCAACCGTCGACCTAACATGGGCTATTACGCCCAAGCACTCCTCCTTTTTCAGCATATATTGTGCAAATTTATATGCCTCTGTAAGCTTAATGGCTTCTCCATCTGGTTGTTTCCCATTCTGGATAAATGGAAAAAACAACGTAATAACGTCTTCTATTTCAATTACCCATGGCGTCTTCTGTAAGCAATATAAGAAAGAAGGTATAAGGGAGAGGGTATCTTCCTTAACAGGAACCTGCATACCTCTCCTTCCCAAATTAATAATCCGAAAGTACCTCTCATAAAATTCCTTGCTAATTCCATTACCCTTACAATAGGTTACAAACTTCTCCATTTCTTCTTCTAACTTTTTTCTCCTAAATTCCATGATTCCTTGGGCTGTTTCCTCTTTTTCCGTCAAAGCCTCCCCTATTGCATTTTTTATGGAAATCCGGATTTTAGCTTCTTCCAACATATCAGGCATCACGTATTTATACCCTTTTGGAGAAAATTTAACAAGTTTAAATAACGGATGCGTCCCTACCATACCGCTTCCTTCTCCCTTAAAGCACCTCACCGCCCCTAAATAGATGATTTCCCGTTCTCCCACTTACCTTTTCTCCTTTCAAAATGTTCTATCCTACATGGTTCAGCGCATCACACAGGCCTAAAATCTTTTCTTTCTCCAAACCTGGATAATTTCCTATATACATCCCAAACTGATGGATATACTCTGCATTGGGGAAATCTGCCGGGTTTATCTCCGGGTATCTTTTTCTGACAAAAGGCTGCCGCAGCAGATTCCCTCCGCCTGCCGTCCCGCGCCTAAATTCCACATTTTCCTTCCTCAGCAATTCTGTTAACCTGCCAAACCTCTCCTGGTTTCCTTCCCGCAGCATCACAACAAATGCATAATTGCTGTTCCCAACCCCGTCAAAATCCGTATAATAGATTTCCGGATCCAGATTTTCAATAAACAACTGATAATTCCTCCGCCTTGCTTCTATATTCTTGTCCAGCCGCTTTAACTGGTTCAGCCCAATTACTGCATTCAGTTCGGTGCTGCGCATGTTATACCCTGGCACAGTAAATATAAACTCTGGGTGCAGTTCTGGATGCCCCTCACCCACAGCCCTGATATAATCTTTATCATCACATTCCCGCAGCATCCCATGGCTCCGGAACATACGCATCAAGTTATAAAATTCCTCGTCATCTGTGCAGACCATGCCGCCTTCAATGGTGCTCATATGGTGTGCATAATAAAACGAAAAATTGGAAACATCCCCAATGCTGCCTAGCTTTTTCCCCTGAAATACAGCGCCATGGGATTCGCAGACATCCTCAACCAGCACAATCCCCCTGTCTGTACAGATATCCCTAATTTTCTGCGCCATGCCATTATAGCCCAGCACATGGGTGAGCAGGACAGCTTTTGTGCGCCCTGTCATCTTTGCGATGGCATCTTCTTCCTTCATTGAAAGATTCTTCAAATCCACATCTATAAATACAGGTTCCATCCCTGCTGCAATTACAGCCGCGATATCGCTCGCCCACCCAATCGGCGACAAGAGTACCTCACCTGCACCATAACGTTCCCTGATCCCTGCCAAAGTCATGTAATTGGCCGACGACCCGGAATTTACAAATACCGAATATTTTACACCCAGCCACTTAGACCAGGCTTCTTCAAATTCCCGTACTTTGGGGCCATTGGTAAACCGGTCGCTTTTCTGCAAAAATTCTGTCAGCGCAGCAATATCTGATGAATTAATATTGTTGCTCATCAGTGGTATGTTTAACATCATCCATTCCTCTTTCCTGTATATTTCCCTTCCTGCTCCAAAAAGTCCTGATATGTCCTCCGGATTCCCTCTGCAAATCCCACAGAAGGCCTCCACCCCATGGCAAATAACTTGGAAGAATCCAAAATCCGCCTTGGCGCACCGTCTGGCTTTTCCAAATCATTCTTAACCTCCCCATGGAACCCGACTTCCCTGCACACAATTTCCGTCAGTTCCTGTATGGTAAATTCTGTCCCTGTGCCTATATTGATACAGGAATCCCCAGAATAATGGCACATTAAAAATACACATGCACTGGCAATATCATCTATGTAAATAAATTCCCGTATTGGCCTGCCTGTCCCCCATACTGTAACAAAAGCTGCATGTTCCATTTTCGCCTTATGGGCTTTCCTGATCAAAGCAGGGACTACATGGGAGGACTCCAAGTCAAAATTATCCCCCGGCCCATAGGCATTGCAGGGCATGCAGGAAATAAAATCTGTCCCATACTGTTTATTATAATATTCGCACATTTTCAGGCCTGAAAGCTTCGCAACCGCATAAGCCTCATTGGTCTTCTCAAATTCCCCTGTCAGCAAAGCTTCTTCCTTGACTGGCTGCTCTGCCATCCTTGGGTAAACACACCCGCTGCCCATATATAATAATTTTTTCACGCCAAATTTATAAGCGGCATGGATGACGTTCATGGACATCGCCAGATTGTCATATAAAAACTGCCCTGTCAGCCTATCATTAATTAAGACACCGCCTACTGTGGCTGCTGCCATAAAAACATACTCTGGCTTTTCCTCCCTAAAAAAATCTTCCGTTGCCCTCTGATCCCTTAAATCTAGTTCATGGTGGGAAATAAGGCATAGGTTCTTGTAACCCTGGCGCCCTAATTCCCTGACAATTGCAGAGCCTACCAGCCCTGTGTGCCCTGCAACATATATTTTTGCTTCCAGCTCCATGGCAAATTATCCTTTCAAGTTTTCATAAGCAGCACATACTTCTTCCCCTTTTGGCATAAACCCATGCATCAGTGGCTTGTTGCTAAGGTAATCCAGCCCTTTTCCCTTCACTGTATCTGCAATTATGCACAAAGGCTTGGATGTCCTCCTGCTTCTGATCCCTTCCAATGCGCCCAATAATTCCTCATAGGAATGGCCGTCTACTGCCTTTGTGTCCCAATTGCAGCTTTTCCATTTTTCCTCAAATGGCTCCAGTTCACACATATTTTCTGTGAAATCGGAACAGCCCAAGTAATTGCGGTCAACCACCACAACCAAATTGTTCAGGCGGTTATGCCCTGCAAACAGCATAGCTTCCCAAATTGCCCCTTCATAACATTCCGCATCCCCAAGCAGGCAGAATACCATCCAGTCTTCCCGGTTCAGTTTTGCCCCCATGGCAAGCCCTGCCGCCATGCCAAGCCCAATCCCCAGGGATCCTCCATAAAACTCAAATCCCGGGTAAAACAGTTCTCTGGTTTTTGTGAAATCACCGCCGCACTTTATTATTTCCTCTATTTCCTCTTTAGACAGGATTCCTAAGTCCTCAAAAACTGGGAACAGCATTCCTGCCCCATGCCCTTTGCTAAGCACAAGCCTGTCCCTGTTCTTGTCATTTACATTTCCTGCATGGAAATTCATGGTTTCTGACAAAAGTGCAATTAAAATTTCTGTTTCAGAAAATGCCGTTGTCAGATGCCCATATCCTAGTTTTGTAAATATTTCAAGAAATCTTTTCCGCATTTCATAAGATTTTTGGTATAATTGCCCATATGACTGTCCCATAACTTAACCCTCACACAATTTCCTAATTTCCTGTTCCAGCCCCAAAAGGTCCAAGCCTTCTTCTTGCCATAGCAATTCACGGTTTGTAAAAATATTGGGATAGCCCTGCCGGAACCTTAGCCCTTTGCGCACCACAGAAATTTGTATGCCCCTGTCATTCAGAATCTCAAGAGCCATGCTGCCAATTCCTCCGTCGGCCACTCCGTCTTCAACCGTTACAATCTTGGTGCATCCCTCTATCTCCTGTATAAATTCTTCTTCCTGCACAGGAAGGCTATAACAGTCAATTACTTTCACCGGAAGATCCAATTTCATTAATTGATGGGCCATAATCCCATAAGCAACAACAGCTATGGTACTTTCTTTTCCATTTGTAATAAAACCCTTCCTAAAATTAATATCCTCCGCCGCATATAATGTCCCCTCAATATATTTATCAAACTGCACATACCGCGGATAAGGTTCCTCCACAACTGCATCTGCCAGTTTTCTTGCAATCGCTTCATCCGAAGGGTTCACAATTTGCAAGTTTCTCAAAGTACGCATCAAAGAAAGGTTTTCTATCGGCATGTGGGTATACCCTGCCTCTGCAGAACATGTCCCTGCATTTAGCGCAGTAACTGTTATGGGAATCTGTAAAGATGCCATGAGGTTACGCACCTGGTCAAACGCACGGGTCACCGGGAAAGGGTTTAAGGCATATGCAACCACCTTTTTCCCCGCCAACTGAAGCCCGGAAGACACTGCAAGCAGGTTCTGCTCGGCAATCCCTACATTGATAAAACGGTTTGGGAAATCCCTGCGGTAATCATCAAGGCTGGGCGCCCCAATATCAGAACTCACAATTACAATATCTTCCCCATGTTTCGTTTTTTTGTATATTTCATGAAAAAAAACATCCCTGACTTTCATATTCTGCTCCTTGGATCCTCCAATAATTTCCGCCGCAGCCTGCCTTTTGTACTTTCCTGAATAGAAACCACAGCCTGCCTGCCAAATTTTTGCTCAATATTCCCAAAATATCTCTCATTATTTTCAAAAAAAGCGTGAAATGCCCAGTCGCGGTATTCCAGTACCTGGGCTGGGGATAAATGCTCAGATCCCTTTGGCGTACATTCATAACTATATTGGGCATACGCCATCCAATTATCCGGCAGTATTTCCCCATTTTTCATATATTCTGCATAGGTCTTCGAACCCGGATAGGCCATTGTGACATAGAAGTTTATCCATTCTGGGTTGATTTCCCTGCAGAGCCCATAGGTTGCCTGCATATCCTCTAAATCATCATCTGGCAGCCCAAACATAAAGTTTGCCAACACATAGATCCCTGCATTTTTTACCATTTCCACAACATGCTTCACTTTTTCATTGTCATACTGCCCTTTGGAAACGCCGTCCATGGATTTTTTGCTTCCGCTTTCTATCCCAAATGCAAGCCAGCGGATCCCGGCTTTCCTTAACTTTTCCAGTAATTCTTTATTTACGGTATCAATTCTGGCATATCCCCAAATATTCAAGCCATAATCCTTTTCAATCAGCCTGTCGCAAAACTCGCTTACATATTTTTCATTCAGCACAAAGCATTCATCCAATATTTTCAGGTATTTGATATGGTATTGGTTCACAAGGACGTCAATTTCCTCCATGATATGGTCAATGTCAAAAAAGCGGACTTTCCTGGAGCCAAATTGGGATGCAATTGCACAAAAGCTGCAATTATAAGGGCAGCCTAAAGATGTTGCCAAAACAGCATACTTCCCTCTCGCTGCCCTGCTGTCTTCCCCTAGCAAGTGCCAGTTATGGGGCAGGTAACGTTCCATTGGCATCAAATCCCATGCCGGGGCAGGGATATTCCCAATTTCCTCTAAATTGAGCTGGCTGTTCCCCACAGCCTTTCCATTGTCCCTGTAATAGAGCCCTTTGATATCTTCCAAATTGCCTGTCCCATTTTTTACATATTCAAAAAGCTGGACAATTTCTTTCAGCCCCTCCCCTTTTATCAGGAAATCAATGTTTTCTTCCTCCATTGTCCGTTCTGGCAAGGCTGATGGATGCAGCCCCCATATAAAAATTGGGATGTGCCCCACTTTTCTTTTGATTGCTTGGCATACCAAACCAGCCCCATTCATTTTCTGTGTCGACGCCGATAAATTATTCCCTGTGACACATACCCCGACCAAGGAAGGTTTCCGTTCCATCACACGGTTTGCCACATCCTCCGGTGAACAGTCCAATGCTTCTGCATCCAGTATCTCAACAGAAACATCCCTCTCCCTTGCATAGGAAGCAATCACCCCTGCCCAATAGGGAGGCTCACAAGCTGCATATTTATATGTATCACCATAAACTGCCTTCATATCATTTGGGCGAATCAGCATTAAACCCATTTACAGCACCCTCCTTAATGTTTCCATCCATAACCACTTTTGCATCTGGCCGATAATAAATGACCTGGCTTCCAGCATCCTCAAACTGGAACGGCACACACACATAATCTGCAAATGCCCGGACAAATTCCCTTTGTTTCTCCGGTTCTACAAAAAACAGCATGAACCCGCCCCCACCGGCACCCAAGAGCTTTCCGCCTATTGCCCCATGTTCTATTCCCTTTTGGTACATCCCGTCAATCCGGCTGTCACTGACTTTCTCTGACAGCGCCCTCTTTTCCTTCCATGTATCATTTAGTAACGCACCAAATTCACGGATATCCGTATCGCTGTCCAAGATCCCAATAGCCTGCCCTACATATTCCTTCATTTTTGCAAGGCCCTTATAATGCCCATCCAGCGTCTGTATCTTGCATTTCTCAATATTCTTTGCAAACCTCTGGAATCCGGTAAACACCAATACCAAATGGCTGTTTAATGCCCTGATCCGCTCTGGGGGCAGCGTCATTGGATATGTTTCAATATCCCCGTTTTCCTTAAAGACAATGTGGTTCAGCCCGCCATAAGCTGCTGCTGTCTGATCCTGCGACCCTACCGCTTCCTGGATCATATCCTGTTCTATATGTATTGCCTGTGCCGCAAGCTCCTTCTTGGAAACCATCTTCCCATTCAGCCCATAGAGCGCATTAAGCAGCCCAACCGTAAAAGATGAACTGGATCCTATCCCGGAACGTGCCGGGATATCTGTGTTATAATGTAAATCTATGCCATAATCCAAATTCATGAAACGCAGTGTTTCACGGATGGAAGGATGCTCAATCTCATCTATTCCCCTTACAAGTTCCGTCTTAGAACCATACACAAACCGGCTGTCATACTCCCAAAATGGCGGCATACGGCGGCAGGTAAGATACAGGTATTTATCAATTGTCGTGGAGAGTACCTCACCCCCAAATTTTTTATAGTAATCTGGTAAATCTGTCCCGCCGCCAAAGAATGAAATCCTTAGGGGCGTCCGCGTAATAATCATAATGCTGCTTTCCTTTCCTGTTTTTCTTTCGCCTTTGAGAAAAAATAATCTTCCAGCATCCCGCACAGTGCATGGTATATGGGCAAATGCAGTTCCTGCACACGGGCGGTTTCCTCTGCCGGGACATTTATCAGCACATCCGCTAATTTCCGGATCGCCCCTCCGCTGCTGCCTGTCATGGCAATAACAGCAATTCCCATTGCCTTCGCCACAGTTGCCGCATGGATGACATTCCCAGAATTGCCCGACGTGGAAATTGCAAGGAGCACGTCCCCCGCTTCCCCCAGCGCATAGAGCTGCTGGGCAAATGCATATTCCGCATCATTGTCGTTGCAGAAAGCCGTCTGGAAACTGACATGCCCAGCAAGGGAGATTGCAGGCAGCGCCCCTACAATATTTTCCAGCATTTCCTCCCCTGCGCCATGCTGTTTTAACTTTTCAGCAAATTCCGGCGGAATCCTCCGCCTTACCCGGTACTCCTTCATCAGCTCGCCGGCAATATGCTCACAGTCTGCCGCACTTCCGCCATTCCCGCACAGCAAAAGCTTCTTCTTTCCTGCATAGCACTTGCACAGCATAGCAAATGCCGCCAATACCTGCCCCTTATTCCCCTCAAGCTGAGGATAATTCTGGATTAATCCCTCTATTGCATACATATCATCCATTTTCTGCCACCATTAGATAAAGCCCCCAATGCTGAGGACATACGTCCAGAAAAAAATAGTTACTGTTGAAAAGACCGTAGTCACTGCCACTATCTGCCCCGCCAGTTCTGCATTTCCGCCCATCTGGGATGCCATGGGGAAAGAAGAAACGGCTGTGGGGGAACCAAACATCACCATTAAAGCTACCAGCCCCGGCCCCCGGATCCCAAGCAAGGCCGCTGCCGGCAAAAATACAGCCGGGATAACCACCAGCCTTCCTATGGCACACAACGCCGTATATTTCCAATACTTCTTTACGCCGCCAAATGTTATGGTTGCCCCCAACAAAATCAGCGACATCGGCGTTGCCATCCTCGAAATGCTGTTCAGCGCATCCTCCAGCACATTTCCCAGGCGGATGCTGGAACATACAGACAGCAATCCCAAAGCAGACGCGATAATTAAGGGGTTGGTAAGGATGCCTTTCAGCAACGGTTTTACATGTACCCCCTGCTGCCGGTAACATTCAAATAAAATAACTGCCAGCACATTAAACAGGGGTATGATAACCGAAATTAAAACCGTTGCCATGCCAAGCTGCCCTTCCCCACAGATGGATGCTGTCACCTGCAGCCCAAACAGCACAAAATTGCTCCGGTATATCCCCTGGATTAGAACGGGGGCAACTGCCCTGTCCCTGACTTTCCTGCCAACTGCCAAGCACAGTATGGCAAAGCTTAGAAACAGCGCAGCCACTGCATAGAGCAGCAAGCCTAAGTCAAAGTCCTCTGCCAAATCCGACTGGTAAATATTGTAAAAGACCATTGTGGACAGCAGGACTTTAAACACCACATCATTCATTTCCTTTACAGAACCAGGCGACATCCATTCCCGCCTTCGGATGATGCTGCCAACTCCCATAAATACCACCAATGGCACTACCACCTGTACGGACAATGCAAAACTCTCTGCCATCCCAAACCCCCATCCGTCAAATATTGGAGTATGTCTTATTTTTGATAATGGTATATACTTTTTTCAGTTCCTCAATCCCATCATCCAATGAATATTTGGGCTTCCAGCCAGCAGCTTCCAGCCGCCCATTTGACACAATGTAATCCCGCTTGTCCGGATCCTCCCCAATGGGGGCTTCCATATAGACAAACTCCGGGATATGCTCTTTAATTTTTTCACATAATTCCAGCTTGGAAAGGTTTGCAGAGGAAAGCCCGCAGTTATACGGTTTCCCTGCCATCTCCTCAAAATGCTCAATTGCATGGAGGAAAGCCCCGGCCGCATCCCGGATATGCACATAATTGCGCTTAAATTTCCCTTCAAAAAGCACTGCCGTACGGTCAAAAACTGCCCGGTATACAAAGTCATTCACCAAAAGATCCAGACGCATCCGGGCAGATGCCCCAAATACGGTAGCAAACCGGAAGGTCAGGGAATCCCCTGCTTCTAATATCAGCCGTTCCGCCTCTGCCTTTGTAGTCCCATACAGGGAAATCGGGCGCATGGGGGTATCTTCCGTACAGAACTTATCCCCTTCCCCTACCCCATAGCCGCTGTTTGTGCAGGGATAGATAATCCTCTGCCCTGGTTTCCTTAACTTTAAGATTGTCTTTACCGCCCCAAGGTTGGTGGTTTCCGCCGCAACCTCATCTGCCTTACATAACGGAAATCCAACCATTGCCGCCAATGGGATGATGTAATCCTTTCCTTCCATCAGCTCATTCATCAGGCCTTCCTTGCGGGCATCGCCGCGGACAACATGGAAATTGGGATCCATGCAGCACTCCAGCAATGTGGACTGGTTGAAATAAAAATTATCCAATACGGTTACTTCATGCCCCTCTTTGAGAAGCATTGGGACTAACACGGAGCCAATATAGCCGGCTCCGCCTGTAACTAAAATTTTGCTCATTTTCCTGTTCTCCTTCTGCCTTACTGTCCATAACACTGGTTTTCTTACGAAAAATGCAGTTATGTCCAGTATATCTGTTATTTTTTAATTTTTACTTTTCAAATAGTGCTCAATGCTATTTTCAATGCAATTTCAAGATAATCTTCTGTATATAATGTTGGCTCATAACATGGGATGTCTGTTTCCTCATCCTGCTGTACTGACAATATCCCCTCATCCCACTTTACAACCTGCTGTCCCTGTTTCCATTTTCTTTTCTCCCGCGTGACTACTACATCTGCGCAGCAGTACATTCCGTTTATCGCTGCATCCCCCACTTCTTCTTTTAAATATGCTTCATCAAACGGCTCTGAAAAATCAACAAACACTTTCCTAAAAGGTACATCTTCAGAAACTATCTCTGAATCCCTTCCTACAATAATAGTTTCCTCCTCTACATATTTTTCTGCCATTTTCTGTAAATATGGAATTTTACATTGCATTATAGATTTATAATCATAGCATGGATATCCATAGTAAAACCTTCCAATAGAAAAGCCATGCTCTAAAACTAAATCCAGCCATTTGCCATCAATCTTTCGGTTCCATTCCATAATAGCAGAATTTGGTACATCTTCCGGTATCTCTGTTACCCCCTTTTTTAAAATAAATGATACATCATTCCCCATACGGCCAAGGATTAACCCTATCATCTGCATTTGGCTTACATATTGGCTTGTGTATGGTCCATATTGCGCGATTACATAATGCTTTTTTTTCTGGCCTGTTCCCAACAATTTCTTGTAACAGCTAAATTCCATACTCTTAAATATTTTCTTTGGGAGAGCCTTTTTTTTCGCTGCGCAAATATACTCAACGGCTGCTTCCCGCAGCCTGCCATATTGGCACAATATATCTCCAAAATACTCATGGAAATTCTCATCGTCTACTCCATATTGTTCCTCCAATAACCTGCACAAATGTACTGCTTGCCCATATTCCCCACTTGCTGCATTCCACTTTGCCTTCTGAAAAATAATGTTTCTCTTTCCCTCCAGGCTTACCGTCCCACTGTCCAGGCCAATCTCCAGCAACTCCTGCCAAGTTCCTCCACCTGCCTGCTTTCCCCCATACTTCTTAAAACCAGGATCCAACTGTTTTTTTACAAATATCCTGCTTAGCTTTTTCACTTCCTCTGGTGCAAGAAAAAAAAATCTGTCTTCTGGATCATTCCAAGTATTTTCCCCAAATAACACAGACGTTTTTCCATGCCTTGCATTTAAAATTTCTGCCATCCTCCCATAAGTACTCCTTCTAGTCAAAATATAATGATGGCATTTTGTCAGGCATATAAATTCCTCAATATCTCCCCGGAACCCATTCATGGCATCTACATAAAAAATATCATCTGCTGTCCCAAGTCCTATCTTTACACTCTCTAAATCATCTGAGAAAATAAAAAATTTTGCCCCCTCATATTTTGCCCTCATAAACACAATAGCAGCCATAAAATAATCAATTCCATTGTCATCCCCAAGAACTGCAAAACCCTGCTTGCGGATGTGAACACCAATGGCAGTTATATTCTCTATTTTTTTTTCAAATTCCTGAACAAACAATGATTCCTTTTTTAAAGTGAAAATTTCACGTATTTCTGGCAAATACTTTGTAAACATCTGCCGCTTTAAAAAAGCTCCTTTTAGATACACAAGTTTATCTGGAAATTTTAATTCAAATTTATCTTGTGGAATCGTTAAATACTCCCCATCCTGTTCAAAATTTGATTCATCTGTAACAGCTACCCTATCTTCTAGGTTAAACGGCATCTTAATAAAATTCCCGCCAACATTGTACCTTAATGGATAGACAATTTTCTTACAGAATGGCACATTAAATTCATCCAATAGATACGTCCATTCAGGATTTCCGTCTATATCAGGATCTATGGCCAGTTCATCTCCCCATTCCCTCGCCAATGCATATGCTGTAGCAAAAAAATACATCTGGTTACAAAGCCCAGCATTCACTTTTACAATTACCATGCCCTATATCCCGCTTTCTACAAACTAGCTTTGAAACTTAACGTTTTCCAATATCTGCTCCAAACACAAGATTTCCCCTTCATACCCTTGGTGCCGCAAAAATCCCTCCATTTCACCATGCCTTGGAACTAGCGTTACCAACAATGGCCCTTTTGTCTTTTTCAAATCTTTATATAAAGGTTTTCTTACTTCCAATCCCTCCCACTCCCCTAAGCAAGTATTCCTATCATATATATATTCAATTTTAACTGGCTGATTTTGCAGTACTTTTACTATTGCCTTTGCAATATCAGTAATTGCATATAAAATAATCCTCCTATATCCTTGGCTTAAAAAATAATCTGAGAGCTTTTCCCCAACATTTTCTGTTAAAAATAAATCCTTCAATACTTTATAATTTGCCTTTGCAGGCAATTCCCCCCGGTTGCTTAAGTGCTCCCCTGTCCATTTAAATACCCGCGGGTCATTGAAAACCGGATGCTTCATAACTTCAAGATATTCCTGATGGTATGGATGCAGGGGATTCCTGATATCAAAAAACCACTCAATATTTTCATCCATTGCTTTTTCTGGCAGAAACCTGCGCACCCTGACTTTATCAGCCCCAAATTCATTGAGGCACCTGTCAATAAAATCTGGCAGTGTCCGAAAATTCCGTTCCTGCATCACCATAGCAATCTCCAAAAAATTAATCTTCCCTTCTTCCCTCAGTTTTTTTACAAACCTAAGGTTTTCCTCCATCTGGCTAATTTTCATTTTTGTCCCAGACAGATATTGGTATGCTGCTTCTTCAAAACTGTGGACTGTCAATGTAACGCTTAAATCTGCATCCCCAATGTTTTCAACTTTCTTCCAGTTCTTCTCGTTTAAAAGGGATCCATTTGTTTCCAATTCAAATTTTGCGCCCTCAATTTCTTCTGGTTTCCACTCTGAAACTAATTCCATCATGCTGTCACTGACAAAAAATTCCCCTAGCCCATTGGCGGAAAAAGTCTTTACATAAGGCAGTGCAGCCCTGATCTCTCTTTCCACCTTTTCCTGCACCACTGGATCCATTTTGTCGTCACACCTTGAAATACAGCAGGTGCAGTGGTAGTTGCACCTTCTGTCATAAGCAAGGCTTACAATTTCCGGATATTCTGGTATTTTTTCTATCTCTACCAATTGGGATTCCAAAATATTATTTGCCATATACGGGCAGTTTTCTTCATTACAGTAATCATATGTCCCTTCTATCAATGTCTGCCGGAACCGTTTTGCCGCTTCACTATTGTATACTTCCGACATGGTATTATCCCGCAAATTTCCAAGCAGGTAATAACCTGCCCACCCACATGCACGGACAGTCCCTATCCCGTCTATAATCTGAACATATAATGCCTGCCTGCAAATTTTCATCTTCCATCCTTCCCCGCTTTCCTAATAATTCCCTGCCCTATAAGGCATACAATAATTTTCTATGTGATTTCTTTTCAGCACTTCCTCCACTGCGCCAGCATTGATGGGCTGAACGGCTAACACAAACCCAGGATTAGGGCTCATCTTAAGAACTTCGCTCAAATAATATACTTTCCTGCCTTCTGCCAACTCTGCCTTCATCTGGCCATCTGAAACAACAAACCCTTCAAACCCTATTCCTGCAAGTTCCATCTGAGCCTTGCAAACTGGGGCAAGCCTGCCAGTACCATAAATAAACCTTTGCCCTGTTTGCCTGCTGAGCTCTAAAATGCTGCTGTCCAAATGCTTAGGGGACAGGCATTGGTAACATTCTTCTGCCAAGCTGGCATCCAGCCCTAATTCCAACGCCTTTGTAATCCCTTCCTTCTCTGGGATGGACAGGCAAAACCCAAAGTAGTCAGAAACAATCTTGCATTTTAAAATATCTGAAAATACCCCCAAGGTATAGCGGTTAAAATTTTCAAAAAACCGAATCATTTCCACGGTATAATTATTATAGAAAAGCTGGCTTTCTGAAGTTTTTTTCATATAAGACTGGGGCGTGGAAACGCGGTATACTGACATTGGCTTTTTAAAATAATATACCTCCCCACAATTTGCAAAATATTGCCTAAGGGGATAGTCCAAAACTTTTGAAGCAAGGAAAAAATCTGGCATCCCGTCCAGCAAGCCTGCCCTCACCATATAAGAAGCAAAAGCTGGAAAATCTGTGCCTAACCCTGCCCGGACTTGCTCTGCCTGGGAATAGACCCCATCTTCCGGAAATGTATCCAGCAAGCTTTCCATCCCTGTTTCATAATTCTGTTTTACTGCATTATGCATGCACATAGAATATGTTCCATGAGTTTCCAGAATATCCACCTGTTTCTGCAATTTATCCGGGTCAGTCCAGAAGTCATCCCCCTCGCAAAATGCAACATACTTCCCTTTTATGATTGGGAACAGAAAGGCCTGATAAATATTACAGCGTTGGTATTGGTTTTCTGTCTGAATCACAGTACGAATAACTTCTGGATATTTATTTTCATATTCCTTTATAACCTTTGCCGTGCCATCTGTGGATGCATCGTCATGGATAATCAACTCATACTTGAAATTTGTTTTTTGGCTGACTACTCCCTCTATTGCATCCTTTATAAATTTTTCATGGTTATATGCCGTGCAGAGCACCGACACCATAATATTACCTTCCATCCTTTACTCCATTTCCGCCCTGTAAAATTCTATTTCCTCTGCAATCCCATCTTGGAATTCAATTTCTGGTTTCCATCCTGTATCTGCCTGAATACTACTGATATCAGCCTCCAAATGCATAATCTGTGAACCCGAATATGGCACTTTTCCAAGTTCCATGTCTTGGAGCCTTCCCAGTTTCTCACATAAAATAGAAATATATTCTTTCAACGGCATTGCTTTTCCGCTGCCAACCGGGTACATGGCGCCATCCCGCCCCTTCTTTGCTATGGAATAAAGTGCATTGGCAACATCTTTCGTGTTAATGAAATCCCATATCTGTTCCCCTTTGGAAAATGCCAGCTCCCCACCCTGAATACTGCTTAAAATATTGGATGCTAACATCGACAGCCTGTTATCGCATAATCCATATGCGCTTAAAATCCTTGGCCAGATATGGCGCATCTCATACTTCCTGCATAAAACCCTCGTCGCATGGCAGGCAGAAAGCTTCATTACTCCATATGCTATTTCAGGCACGCACAATGTGTCCTCCCTAAGCGCTTCATTATGCCGCCCATATTCTGCTTGGCTGCCTGCACCGATAAAAGAATGGCATCCCAACCTATGGGCAGTTTCCACAGCATTACAGGAATACACTACATTTTCAATCTGTTTGCCAAAATCGTCCCGGACTTCCCTTGCAACATTCGCCCACCCTAAATGGAAGAACACATCATAATCATTTTCTTCACACTTATAATTTTTCAGTTCCTCCAGCCTGCAATCCACAAACTGCAGACGAGGATCTTTAGGCAGGTATTTCAGCCTTGCAGATTCCCCCCGCTGCAATAACAATATTTTTTCTAAGTCCTCATCCAGAAGCCTTCGGATTAATGCCAAACCAATGGAACTGCTTGCCCCAGTCATTACTGCCTTCTTTAATTGATATTCCATCTCTGACTACTCCTTTGCACATATACCTACCAGCTTTATAAAACGCGCAGGAATGTTCACCGCTTATCCAATCATTTCATATATCCTACAAAACTTTCAACCTGTGCTATCTTTTCCATCTTTTTGATATAAATTGATTATCATATTCCCCTGCAGTTCCTCCTCCGGCAGCATAGGGTTCATATACTCCAGCGGCAGCGATTCCATCTGCCCATCCGCACGTTTATAGGAAACCTGCTTCGGGAATGCACTAAGTTCAATTGGCACGAACACCTCGCACACCACAGACCCGTCATATGCAAGCACCTCTTTGACTTTTTCCCGCAGCCCTCTGTTGTCCCCGATCTGGGCTGTTTTCAGCCCATAAGCTGCCGCCACGCCCGAAATTGGCGACAAGGTAAGGTTTGAACCTTCGTCACAGGCCACATAATGCCCCTGGAAAATATTTTTCTGGGTGGCATGTATCTGGGCATAACCCTGGTTGTTCAGCACAAAAATCTTAATCGGTAAGTTCAGCCGCCGGATGGTTTCCAGCTCCTGGATGTTCATCTGGAAGCCGCCGTCCCCGTTGACGCACACTGTCCTCCGGCCATTCCCGGCCAGGCAGGCGCCAACCGTTGCCGGGACGCCAAAGCCCATGGATGCAAGCCCCTTTGTGGCAAATACCCGCTGCCCCTTCTTCACCCGGAAAGCCTGCATGGAAATGTCGATGCACGTCCCGGAACTGCCGGAAACGTAAATGTCGTTTTCTTCCATCTGTTCCGTAATGGCATCCAGCAATGCATAGGTATTGGCATACCCTTCCTGCTCCCAATGGGCTTTCTGCACAATGGGGTATTTTTCCTTCATACGGTTCCCATAAGCAATCCATTCTGTACGGCTTTTGCACTGGATTTTGTCCCTGTGCTTCAGCAGGAGCCCTATAAATTCTTTTGCATCCGCACAGATGGGGATCTGTGGCCTTACGTTAACCTTTTTCAATTCATTCCCATCAATGTCCACCATAACTTTCACCGCTTCCCTTGCAAAGCCGTCAAAATTATAGCCTGTCTGGAGCAGGTTCATCCGCGCGCCAATGGACAGGAAAAAATCCGAGTTCTGCTGCACGAAATTGGCATACCTCTGCCCCATGCCGCCGGGCCTGCCGAAAAACAGCGGATGGCTGTCCCCTATCAAGTCAATCCCGTTCCAAGTCGTCAGGACCGGAATCTGCAGGCAGCCTACCAGTTCCTCAAAGGCTTCTGCCCCGCCCGACAGGCGGATTCCATTCCCTGCCAAAAGCACTGGCCGTTCCGAAGCGTTTAAGCAGTCTATGACCTGCAGGGCCTGCCTTTCCAATTCCTTTTGCCTTTCTTCCCTCTGGAGATCCCCTTCCTTCTCCGGCTCCCATCCTGCCAATCCTGTTTCATCCACCATGGACGCCTGGATATCCAATGGGATGTCCAGCCATACCGGCCCCTTCCGCCCACTGGTTGCCAGGTACAGAGCCTTATCCAAATGATATTTTATGGTTTCCGGCTCTGTAACCATGGCCGCATATTTTGTAACCGGCTTCACAATTGAGATAATATCCAGTTCCTGCATTCCCTGCTGGCGGATGCCCTGCCCACGGATCTGGTCTGCAAGCTTTACCTGCCCGGATACCACAACCATAGGGGTGGATTCTATATAGGCAGCAGCCACTCCGGTAATTGCGTTTGTCCCGCCCGGCCCGGTCGTTACCATCAAAAGCCCCGGCTTGTTGGTGACACGGGCATAGGCTTCTGCGGCAATGGCACAGGCCTGCTCATGCAGGCATACTACATATTGGATTTTCTGGCTTTTGCCAAGGGAGTCATTTAAGTGCATGGCTCCGCCCCCCGGCAGCATAAACATATGGTTTACGCCCAATTGCTCTAAATATTGGATGATGTAATCTGATACTTTTATCATGAGATACCTCACAGGCTATTCTGCCGCTGAATATGCATGGTATTTAATAAGCTGCTCCACCAACTGGTTCTTCACCATAGTGGCTTCATACCCGCCATTGACGCCCATCTTGTGGAACAGGTATTCCATCGTCAGGTTCCCGTCCCGCCATTTGCCGCCAAGGCCAAGGTGGGTAACATCCATATAGTCTGCTTTGCGCTCTAAGGCCAAATCTGCCAATTTCTCTGCTGTCCCATTTTTATCATGGAGGTGCACGCCGCATGCTACCCCGCTTTCATGGCATTCTTCAATGGTACGCACCACATACTCCTCTGTCATGACGCTTTCCGTATCTGCAAATTCAATGGCATGTACGCCTTCCGCCGCTGCAAACTGGATAAATTCCCTGTTTTTTTCCGGGGAATTATAGCCGGCGCTGGTAAAGTTAATAAATACCTCATACCCTAAATCCATACATTCCCCTACCCTTTGCTCCAAAACTGCAAAATCTGTTTCATGGGAACGGGTAAGGATCCGTATGGTATCAACTGCGCTTTCTTTTTTAGGCAAAAGTTCTGTTATTGGCCTTTGGATATCCCGCATGGCAGATATCTTAGTAATATTTTTAATTGTTTTAAGCACAGACGCAATTTCCTCATTTTTTGTGCTGCAATAACGGTAATACCCTTTCCCGGGGTCGGCTTCGGCGTTATGGAAAAACCCCAGTTCTACATAGTCAATGCCTTTCCCCTGGGCAAACTTATATACGCTTCGGACAAATTCATCATCAAAATACCAGCCTGTCTGGTAGCCTACTTCCCGGAGGGTACAGTCAAATACTTTTAATCTGTTTATCATACTTCACCTTTTTTGCCTTCTTCTTTACACAATTTGGAATATTTTATATACCAAAAAGAAAACAATGTTATCATATCTGCATAGTCTGCATCATCGACTTCGACTTCCAAGTCCTGGATTCTTTCCACCACTGCCCTTAACACAGCGTTATGCGCTTCCAGAAAACTGCATTCAATCAGCCCTTCCTTCTCCCGGATTAAGTCTATCAGCACAAACAGCTTATTTGCTGCACGTCTATAGCTGTTTTTGATAACCTCCGGCGAAAGCATATCTTTCCACTCATTCAGCAATGCTATCAGTCCATCCATCTGCTTGATCCGCAAATCAGCCCTGGCATAGTCCAATATTACTTTCCCCCCAGAATCTTCGCTTGCTTTTACATTTTCATCTTCGCCTTCCTGGAACAGTGTTTCCCCGCATATATAGATATCCCTTTCAATGGCACAGCGCATGGCGGCGGCATTGTGCGCATAGGACCTGTTAAAATAATTTCCATCCCCAGTTCCTGCCTGCCACTCATACAGGCTGCGCAGGTTTAATTCCCGATGGGCTTTTGTCCCAAAAATACACCCTGACAAATAATTGAGCCCCCAGAAAACTTCTTCAAAAGCACGGCCACCCTTTTGGAACCACCGATTAACATTTTCCTTATAATAAAATGTGCCAGCCGCGCTAATAAACCCAAGTTCTTCCCCGTATTTTTGGATTAAAAACAGGTATTTCCAGACATTATCAAGGTAAATGGTATCTTCGTCACTCATCATACAGCAGAATTTTCCCGATGCCCGTTCTACAGTTTCCACAAAGGAAAGGTTTCCTCCCGGATTATCAGGAAAACGGTAATATGTAATCCTGCTATCCTCCTCCGCCAACTTCTCTATTTCCTGATAGCCTTCTGTATTTGATTGGCTGCAGTTGTCACACACCAAAAATTCTATCTCTGAGTCAAAATGCAGGTTCTGTAAATGGCGGATATTTTCCAGTGCCCTATGCCCCCGGTTAAAGCTGGGAATTCCAATTGTCAAAAGTATATTCTCTTTGTTCCGCCCTTCTTTGGAACAGCGGAACCTATGCTCTGTTTCTGCCCATTCCATAAATGTTCCAGTGTCCTCCTGGATCCCTTTATATAATTTTGGAAATGACAGTTCTGTACGCTGATGGAAAAATTCTTGCATTTTTCCAAAATCATCAAAAATATGCCATTCCTTATGGAAAAGACTTTCAAATTCCGGCAATTGGAGATAGGAAAAAGGGATTGCCCCATCCGAAAGAAAGCATACCATCCGCCTGCCATTGAGCTGCTTGGCTTCTAATGGTTCCCTGTAATTCCATGATTTCCAGAAAACAACCGCATCAAACACATTTTCACCGCTAAAAATCTCATCCTCTGTATGGAGAACCAGATTTGCTGTAACCTTCTCCCCAATCATCCTATCTTTCTTCCCATAGAGGTAATACACGCCATCTTCTGCTGGAATGAACCAAAAAGGCAATTCCCCATATGGCGGGATTTCCTCTGTATGGATTTGCCCTCTGCACTGTTCCAGGTTCTTTCCATAAATACTTTGGAATTCCTTCTGATTTGGCTCTATAAATGCTTCTTCCACGATTTGGCTGATGGTTTCTCTGCGGTATCCTTTTTCTTGAAGCTTTTTCCATGTTTCTAAACTCTCTATATATAAATTCTGCCCAAACAGGAACCATCCCATCTGAAATGCTATTTCATCTGCCAATTCCCCATCTATTAACTGATACCTGTCTATTGCATCCAAAAAGAGCTCCAATGCCTGCCCAACCTGCCCTTCCCGCGCCAGTTTTTCCGCACTGCTTATAATCCCATTTATTTCCTGCATTTTATCTTCCTCCTAAAAACTGGCGTACTGCTGGCCTTTCCTGTGCCCAGATCACCGTTTTATCCCATGGAATCCTTTTATACCGCTTCCGTATTATCATTTTCCGCTCCAGCAGGCACGGCTCCCATATTAACTGCCCTATGAACTCCCTTTACCATTCCTTAATAATTGTTTTCCGTTCCATCAGGTCCAGCTTTGCTATCGCCGGGTCGTCATAATAGGAATCCCCTTTCACATGGGTCGTGGAAATTTCTTCAAACACTGCCCCTGCCCTGGACGAAAATGAATGTTTGGAATTCCTTAGGACTGTCTGGGTGTCCCCCGGCTGCATATGGGTCTTTTTCCCGTCCACCACACATTCCAGGTCCCCATAAAGCAACTGGAAGGTTTCTTCCTTCACCTTATGGTAATGCATGGGGTGCTGCTGCCCTGGGAGCACCACGATTAGCTTTTTGCAGTATTCCCGGTTTATTATGCTGATGATAACCGCCCCGGTACGCCGGAACTGCCTTAACCCATAGTGGTGGGACAGCTCTACCTCAAACTGGCTCCCCAGCGCTATCCCTGCTTCAAACAGCAGCCCCTTTGCATCGTGGATGACGCCCCTTGCAAGGCTGATGTCCGTATATGCCTTCTTCTCATACAGCGGCGCATGCTCCGCATAGTCCCTGCCTGCAGCCATGCCTTCCCTGAACTCCCCGCTTGCCATCTGCCCTTCCCCGCAGGGCATGGCAAAGAACACGTCCTCCCGGCTGATTGCCTGCCCCGCCTGGATGGGCCGCTTTGCAAACACACCCCTGCAGAGGGAACGCAAGGAGTCCAGTTCTTCCTGGCTGACATACTTGTCCCCCTCTTTCTTGACCCTGCAGACCTCCCTTGCATCCACAATGGCCTTCACCCACCGCCCGGCCTGCCCCGGGTCCATGGAGTAGGCATTCAGGGTTATGGCGTCTGTGGGGAGCCCTACGTGCCGCTCAAAAATTTCTGCGCCTTTTGCCACTGCCATCATGGGCACGGTAATGTCGTCCGGGTCCTCATGCCCGGAATAGCCAACCGTAACCCCACGGTAACGCTTCTTCATCCGCCCAATAAAATCTAACTGCAAATGCCCAAGCGGCGCAGGGTATTCCGCCACGCAGTGGAGGAACGCAAACTCGCAGCCCCGGTGGGTAAAGAAGTTATAAATCTTATCTATATCAGAAATGGATTTCCCGCCTGTAGAAATAATCAATGGTTTCCCTGTTGATGCTGCCTTCTCAAGAAGCGGCCAGTCCATGGCGCTGCAGCTTGCAATTTTGATGATGCCAAGCCCCTGTGACTGGCACCATTCCACCCCATCCTCGTCAAAGGGCGTGCTCATGGCAGCCATGCCTTCCTCCCGGATGGCAGAAACCATCACGGAAAACTGCTCATAGGACAGCTTTGTGCCCTCAAACCTCGGGATATGCTTCACGTCTGCCCGCCCTTTGTAATCCGGGTGGATAAACGTGTCCAGGTTCCGGTACTGCAGCTTCACCGCTGCCTTTATGTTGTAGTTCCGGGCAACCTTCCCCATCTCGCGGATAATGGAAAGGCCATGCTCCACGCTGCCCTGGTGGCTGTTCGCCATTTCAAATATAATTAATCCGTCAAAAACTCCCATATTCCCTCCCTGCTGCAACAGCGCCGCATTGGCAGGGACACCCTGCCTTCTCGTCATCCAGATAGCTACTTATTTTCTGCCATAAGCCTTAGCTTCCTGTCAGCCCTGGCAAATTCTTCTTCTGTGTCAATATCATAATTATGTTCCATTTGATAACCCAAAATATATTTCCCGCTCATGGAGTGGGATTCCAGGATTGTCCTTGTGCGTACCACGTCAATACATGCGTTCTGGTAATAAATAGGCGGGAGCTGCTGCCTTGGCATGTTATAAGCCTCGGCAATATCTGTTAAGATGGGGGTAATCCTGCCTGCGCCATCCATACGCCACATCTTATAGGCCAGCTCTTTTGCCGGGGCTACACAGCGCACGGAATCCGCTTCCGGATTCTGTGCCAGCAACCCCACCATCCGCTCAATGTCCCCTGGGTCGCGGATGGGGTAAGTAGGCCTAAGCTGCACCACCATGTCCGGCACATACCCCTCCCTGTCCCGAAAATATGTAAGGGCATGCAGGAACACATCAATATCCAGGGCTGTATCCGTGGCGTATTCCGCCGGCCGCAGGAAAGGCACTTCCGCTCCATACTCCCTGGCAATTTCCGCATATTGGGGGCTGTCCGTACTTACAATTACCCTGCTGACTGCTTCTGACTCCCTGGCATGCTGGATGGAATATGCCAGCATAGGCTTCCCCCCTATGGGACGGATGTTTTTGTCTTTTACAGACTTGGATCCGCTCCGCGCTGGGATAACTGCTAAGATTTCCATATTTTCCGCCTTCCTTCCCACTCCTTGCAAACTATGGCCTTCTATCTTCCATATACTCCTGTTTCCCGTGCAATAAGCGCCCTTATCTTCCGATGCCGCATATGGCAAACCTATCTTCGGAATGGGCAGCGCCTTTTCCCTGCCCTGTTATGTAATTGGCAGCAGCGCTTCTTCCGCCATCTGTTTTAACAACTCTGCACATTCCTGCAAAACCTGGTTATAAAGGATTCCTTTCCGTGCGATTTCTTTGATCTCTGCCTCAGAACTCTCACCCTCATAAAAATATTCGCTGCGGATAATATAATCTGCAGTAGCCATCGTCATATCAATCAACTGGAATGCTTCCCGCTCCCTGCACCTCTTTGTAAGCTTTTTAATTCTTTTTAAAAGCTTTCCGGCTTCTTTCTGCCCCAGATTCCCTGAATTAGAAATCTTCTGAAGCTTCCGGTAAGAAGTTTCCAGCAGCTTCGCTGCTTTTTGGATTTCTGCATAATCATTTGGGATGCTATGGAGATACTCTGCTGCTTTTTTCCGTTCTTCCTCCGAAAAAGCAGATTCCATCTGTTCTATTCTTTCCGAATAATTAATTTCCCTATGGCATGTTTCTGAAATAATTTCTTTCAAGGTGCACAGCTCTGTTCCTTCGATAAAAGCCCCGCCCTCCGTGGCATTGACAACCCTGAGATTTTCCCGGTGTCCCTTGGCTCCTTTAATGTATTGGTTAAACCATTCTAAAAAATTCCGGAAATCACGCCTGGTAGGAATTTTATCTACATAGTTTCCCTTTACCATAATCATATGCTCTGTATTTTCCTCTGGCATCTTTTCCTGGAACGTGCCGTCTGCATGGGACTTATTATCAGAATAAGCCAAGTCCTGCCCCACCAGAATAATTGTCTGGAACCCCATTTTATAAAGCATGGAGAACGCGCTGCAGGCCACGGAACCGCCAATGGCAACCGTTGGAAACTCTTTGCCATTCATATCATAAATATGGTACGGCATGGCATACCCATCATCATAAAAGATTTTTTTACCCTTCTGCCTGCTTATGATTTTATGGAGCGCACAGGTGGGAGCCACCACCGGTATTGTTTCCGCCCCTTCAACTTCAACCAATTGCAGCGGTTTTTGGGCGTCAATCGTCATAAATGCGTCTGGCCGTATGCCTGCCTTAATCAATGGTTTCAGCGCCGTATCCACCGCCAAAATAAAAGCTCTATTCTTCGCCTTCTTCAATTCATGGATATTCTTATTCAGGGAAGGTCCTGCAGACACCAGGATTGCAGGCCCGTCCACAGGGACTGCCTGGGCCAGGCATTTTGTGTGGTAGCCATCGCAAATATATTTCATGTTTTGCAGCACATTGTCTGCAAGATGCGTAGAAAACTTCCTTTGCGTATTTTTATTCATCATAATACTTTCCACCTTCCGGTGTAAGGGACGCACTTTCTCAGTAAGCTTCTCAGCATACCATTCTTTATAATTTGGATGGATCTCTTCTATTAAAAACCCTACATTTTCAAAAACAAGGACTTTATTCATGACTGCTTCAAATTCTTCTGCATTGATTTCCTCTATAATAAACGCAATGGGCCGGTTTTTAATTTCTTCTGACAAATCAATTTCCTGCAGCAATTTCAGGAAAATCCGTACGGAGGGCTCATATACAACGACGTTCACTTCTTTCTTTGTCTTGCAGATTAACGCCTTTAAGTATGCCCCGCTGCCCACCCCAAACAAAAAAACAGGCGCATATTTAGGAAGTTCCCCTAACCGCTCCTGCCACCGTTCCACAGGCCTTTGGGCATTTCTTTTCCCGCCAAGATATAACGCCCGTTCCCCTTTTTTCATACGGAAAATTGTCTGGCCATCCCAAGAAAGTTCCGGCCATACCTCCGTATCATCCTCAATCCCTTCTTTTTCACGGATTAAATCTGCAAATTCTGGATACCATGTTTCCATTGCTTTTAAATTTTTTTCAAAAACCCCTTCACTCATGGCAACCCTCCTCTGCATCCGCATCTGTATCTATATAAATATTCAATAATTCCCGTAACCCATTGTCCAATGTATCCAGCATATATAACATATCCTGCTGTTTTACCGCTTCCATATAATCTTCCAAAACCTGCAGCACATAATGCCCGAACTCTGCATACTCTTTTTCTTCCATCCCAAAAATATTACCCTGCAAAAAAAAAGCACAATACTGGCGTATCTCATCTGCCAGCCCCTGGCCCTGGTTCAGGATATCTTCCTTATAATCATAGTATTCCTCGCAAATAGCATCTATTTTACTGTTTAGCTGCTTTGCTAACGCTTCCATCTCCATATCATTCCCTCACTGGCAAACATCCCAGCTGCTTTATGATAAAACAGAGGGACAGTTTCCCGTCCCTCTGTAATTTTAGATTTAACTGTAAAAACACAATACCTGTATTTATTATCCTAACAAGGACAATACGCCCTGTGTGGACTGGTTTGCCTGAGCCAGCATAGACTGCCCAGCCTGTGCAAGAATGTTGTTCTTGCTGTATTCCACCATTTCAGAAGCCATATCAAGGTCACGGATACGAGATTCTGCTGCCTGGGTATTCTCAGCCACGTTATCCAGGTTTGCAATGGTATGCTCTAACCTGTTTTGCAATGCACCAAGGGCAGACCTCTGGGAAGATACCTGGTTGATAGCTGCCTGGATCGCTGTGATAGAGCTGTTTGCTGCTTCATAGTTATCTACACATGCATTACCAGTCTTCGTATAGCTTGCCCTTGCAGTTGCAGATGTTGCGCTTGTTTCAAGGTAGGTAGTGAAATTATTTTCAATTTCTGAATGCATTTCTTTCCTAGCCATGGAAACGTCATAGTTTATAGCAGATTGCTTCGTGCCAAATGCCTTGCCGTCTGTAAGCGCCTTAAACTTCCCATCCGCCTGATCTGCATAATTTGCTGCTGTGTACTTGGTTGCAATTGCTGCACTGAATGCCGTTATGGCATCTGCACGGTTTTTCCCAACACTATTGTCTGTATCATAAGTGAAGGACATTCCCTTATAATTTACCTTCGTGCCCTTTTCGCCCATCTGTTTGTCATACTTAACAGTAGCTTCAATATCTTTCAAGCCCAATGTCCTAGCATTCATGTTGTCAATGCTGATGGAAATCTTCTGGTTTGCATTAGCCCCAACCTGAAGGTTCTTATCCTTAAAGGTACCATCCAGCAACTGCTGTTTGTTGAACTGGGTGGTGCTGGAAATCCTGTCAAGTTCGTCTGTCAGTGCATTTAATTCCTGGTTGATAGCATCACGGTCAATGCCTTCGTTGGTATCGTTTGCACCCTGAACTGCCAGTTCATTCATTCTTTGAAGGATGGAGTGAGCTTCATTTAAAGCACCTTCAGCAGTCTGGATTAAGGAAACGCCGTCCTGAGCATTTACAGATGCACGTGACAAACCGCGAACCTGGCTTCTCATTTTTTCAGAAATCTTTAAGCCCGCTGCGTCGTCGCCTGCACGGTTAATCCTGTAACCAGATGATAATTTTTCAGATGATTTAGCCTGGGAACTTGTTGTAATCCCTAACTGACGGTTAGAGTTCATTGCTGTAAGGTTGTGTTGTACGATCATTGCCATAATATTTTTCCTCCTTGTTGTTTATGGTCTTAGTACGCCCTTGTGATATCTTCTATGGTAAGATAGGGCGTTTCGGCTGCCTTCTGCTCTGCAACTGGCAGCAGATGCCGCAAATCCGTTTGCGTGCATTGAATTTTTATAATAAGCAGGAGCCCTAGGTTACTCCCGCATTATTAACTTTTTGGAAAATCCAGCGGTAATAAAACCTCCAAATCACCCGCCGTATTTCGCCATTGGGCTTTTGGCCCGCTCTGCTTTCCTTGCTTTCCTCCGTTCTTCCATAAGGATTGCCTTAATCTTTTCCTTGGCTTCCGGGGAAAGCTCCCTGTCCTTGTGGTGCTTTACTTCATTGCCAGGGTCTGGAGCCATTCCATATTTCTCCAGCGCCGTACTTCTTGCAATGTTCATAGACTTGGGCGCATCTACCAGAATGTGCAGGTTATTTGCGCTTCCTCCTGTAAATACCACTTTGACGTCATCTCCAACCAGCAGGTATTCGCCGGCTTTTACTGTTAATTTCAGCATGGGAACCTCCTTGTTTTCCTTCTGGCGCTTATCTGGGATTATTCCTGTAAGCGGCAGGGTAATCACTTCCTAATGACTTTTTGGGAAATGCAACAGTTTGCTAAATAATGTTGCATTTTTCTTACACCTTATATATCGAACGAAACGAGAAATACTTAACAGGGAAAATGAAAGTTTTAAAAAGATTTTTTTGCCAGAATATATACAGGAAAAATAAGCTTCCGTTTTCTTTTATAAAAGGTCCAGAGAATATCTCTGGGCTTTTTGTGTGCGAACATATATGATTCTAAAATAAATATCTGCCTATTTTCCAAATATCCACGCGGGCCAATCCTTCCTAATTTACATAGGAAGCCCCATCTTTTGCCAAAATCCCCCTTTAGCAGAAAAATGCAACACTCTTTAGCATAATGTTGCATTTTACAATTCAAAAAAAATTTATCTTTCAGGCTTCCGCCCAAAATGGAACTTCCGTTCCTTCTTCTCCGGCTCTGGTTTTTCCTCCGCTTCCTTCCATTTAAAGTACTCTGCATCCAAATCCACATGGATTTCCGGCGGCAGATTGGGAATCCGTGCTTCTTCGTCGGGGAATTCCCCATCCAGCGCAGAAACTGGCGGAATATCTGCCTGGGCGGAAACCATGGGTTCTGCCAGTTCCGCTTCTACCATGGCGGCAAGGCCTGCCCCTGCTTTTGCCAGGATTTCCTCCAGCCTTGCTTCCTCCTCTGTTTCCTGCATCTGTGGCTTTTCCAGGGACATGTCCTCCAGCTCAAATTTTTTCTCCCGGCTCCTCTGTGCCCTGCGGCGCAGGTTTTCCGCAAATTCTTTGCCTGTTACCCTTGCAAGGCTTTCGGCTGCTTCATCCCTTCTGGCAGAATCCTCCTGTTCCTCATCATAGTTTTTCCCAGTGCGCTGGAAATAAGCCTGATTGATTTTTATTTCAGGCTTGATGGCAGAATAGGATTTGCCTTCGTTGGGGATCCGTTTCTCTTTTTTCCCCTCTGTCTGAAGGCGGTGCTCTTTTTCCAACTGCTTATTGACCTCTTGTATCAGCTTCACGTATTTATCCGTATCTGCAAAGTCCCTAAGCTGGCCTGTAAGCTCCAGTTGGTTCCGCTTGACCCGGTCCCGCTGGTTTTCCATCTCTACGTTCATCTTACGGAAAATATTTTGGACAGCCTGATGGGCGTCATCCATAATATAGCAAATCCGGTTGATGGCATCGTCGGTATACATAATGGAAGCGGCATAGATGTCGTCCGCGTGCTTGCTGGCCTTCTGGATGATTTCCTCGCCCCGTTTCTCGCAGCGCCGCTCTGCAATCTCATGCTTACGGGTGGTAACCTCATAATGGTCCATAGCCTCATAAACTGCAAGGTTTAACTGTTCCAGCAGTTCAAAAACGGCTTTTTTATCCACAATAATCTTTGTATTGCTGTCCCCGTAAGGCTGGCTTTTGGAAAACAGCAGGTGTATGCATTTTAATACATGTTCTATTTTATCCTGTACGCTCATATTCCATTCCCCTGTCTTGCTTAGGGCGCGTTTGGTATCTGCCAAAAAACATTCCAAACACGCCCCAGTCAATTTTAACAGAATTACCTTACAGTTGCAAGGAAAATCCGGCCTTTGGAACCACTGGAAATTTTTTCGGTTACCGTTCACATGCCGCTGTCCGGGGAGAGCTTTCTGCAGATTTTGTGGGTGAAGCCTGTCAGAACCGGAAATCCCGTTTCCCATTGTGGATATTTGCCAGGTAATCCATTACTTTTTCCTTGACTTTCGGGTTGGTAATCACATCCAGTTCCCCCTCAATCAGTTTTTCCCCAATAGCCTTTGTTTCTTCGGAAGCATAATCCTCCAAATATTCTTTCAGGGTCATCAGTGCATTGGGATGGCAGCAGTTGACGATCTGGCCGCTTTTTAAGAGCGTCATAAAGCGGTCGCCAGTCCGGCCTTCCCGGTAACAGGCGGTACAGAAGCTGGGCACATAGCCCATTTCCATCAGCCAGCGGACAACCTCATCCAACGTGCGGTTGTCGCTGACGTCAAACTGGGCAGAATTTTCTTCCTCTGGTTCTTCCTCTGCGTAACCGCCTACGCTGGTGCGGGATGCGCCGCTAATCTGGGAAATGCCAAGGTGGAGGACTTTCTCCCGGCAGGCCTTGCTTTCCCGTGTGGACACAATCATCCCGGTATAGGGCACGGCGATCCGGATACATGCCACAATTTTTGCAAAAATTTCGTCAGAAATCCCATTGTCAAATACATCCGGGTCAATGTCGTCTGCCCTGCGCAGCCTTGGCACGCTGATGGTATGGGGGCCTACGCCCTTATAGCTTTCCAAATGCTCCGCATGCATCAGGATCCCGGTAAAATCATAGCGGTAATTGTTCAGGCCGAACAGAACCCCAAGGCCAACGTCGTCAATCCCGCCGTCCATCGCCCTGTCCATGGCTTCTGTGTGGTAGGCATAATCGTGTTTTGGCCCCGTGGGATGGAGTTTTTCATAGGATTCCTTGTGGTAGGTTTCCTGAAATAAGATATAGGTGCCGATCCCTGCATCTTTTAATTTCTGGTAATTTTCCACTGTAGTTGCGGCAATATTGACATTGACACGGCGGATTGCCCCATTTTTATGCTTAATGCCATAAATAGTATGGATGCATTCCAAAATATATTCGATAGGGTTGTTCACCGGGTCTTCCCCTGCTTCCAGCGCCAGCCGTTTGTGCCCCATATCCTGCAGCGCCATAACCTCTTTTACTATTTCCTCCTGGGTCAGTTTTTTTCTGGCAATATGCTTATTTTTCAGGTGGTAAGGGCAATATTCGCAGCCATTAATGCAGTAGTTGGACAGGTACAGGGGGGCAAACATGACAATGCGGTTCCCGTAGAAATCCTTTTTTATCTGCTGGGCAAGCTCATAGATTTCTTGGTTCTTGTCCTCCAGCCCACAGTCTAACAGGACAGCGGCTTCCCGGTGGGAAAGGCCTTTCCGTTCCCTTGCCTTCTCCAGAATCCTGTCAATCAGTTCCCGGTTCATTTTGTTGGCTTCTGCATAAGCCAAAGATTCTAAAATCTCCTCATGGCTGATAAATTCTTCCGCCTTTGGCGACATTACGTTATACATGGCACATCCTCCTTATAAGAAAATCTTCCTGTTACTTTTTTCCAGCTTAGATATTACTGCTTCCGGGCTGGGGCATCCGGAAAGTCCCCGCGGCTAACTGCCAGTTCATACCCAATCTTCTCCATCCTGCGGTTTAGGCAGGCCCAGCATTCCGCCGCTTCATCCCCGGTGCAGATTTTGTTGTCGTACAGCTCATATTTCTTCCGCACGGAAGTGGGGGAAAGGTTGGGCATCACTACATTTGCCCCAGCCAAAATGCCTTTTTCCCGCCCCATCGGGTCAATCGTCCCAAGGGCAGTGGTGGCAGGCAGCAGAAGGCTGGGCAGCATCAGGCGCAAAAGGCCCAGCAAAAACAGCGTCAGTTCCACCGTCCCTCCTGGCTCCCCGGCAAAAGGCGTTTCATGGTGGGGGACAAATGGGCCGATGCCTGCCATTTGCGGCTCCAATTCCCGGAGGAACATCAGATCCTCTGCCAAATGTGCCGCTGTCTGCCCGGGGCTGCCCACCATAAACCCAGTGCCTGTCTGGTAGCCGATTTCTTTCAGCCAGTACAGGCATTGTTTCCTGTTTCCCAAGGTAAGCTCCGGCGGGTGCAGGCTGCGGTAATGGCTGGCGTCCGCAGTTTCGTGGCGGAGCAGGTACCGGTCCGCCCCTGCCCGGAACAGCCCAAGGTAGCTTTCATAGGAACGTTCCCCAAGGGAAAGGGTAATGGCGCAGTCTGGATACTTGCTTTTGATGGCGTGGACAATTTCCTCCAGGGCTTCCTGGGAAAACCATCCATCCTCCCCGCCTTGCAGCACAAAGGTACGGAACCCCAGCCCATAACCAGTGTGGCAGCACTCCAAAATTTCTTCTTTTGTCAGGCGGTACCGCTGGGCGCTCCGGTTACTTCTCCGGATTCCGCAGTAATAACAGTCATTTTTGCAGTAATTGGTAAATTCAATCAGCCCCCTGGCATATATTTGCCTGCCAAAATAGCGCTGCTGCCATTTTCTTGCTTTTTGGAAAAGGTATTCTGCCGCATTGGGGCTGCGGCCTTCGATTAAGGCAATCCATTCCGCCCTTGAAAGGCGGGATTCTGCCTCCAATTTGTCTATTAATGCAATGGTTTCTTCCATAAATATATCTATTCCTTTCGCTTTTTCCAAACGCAGCACCATTAAGGGCTGTCCCACCCAGGAAAAATCCCAAATGGAACAGCCCCATATTTCTCTGCTTCTGCTGCACCATTCCTTTCAGGGTTCCCCTTATGGTTTGGTTTGCTTTTATTACTCCGGTTTACAGTCAGGGAACGGGGAGCCTATCCCGCAAACCCTTCCTGCGCACCATATTTTCCACTATAAATATAAATCTCTGTTCTTTCTTCTCCGTTTCCGGATAAACCTCACCACCAGCACAATGATAAGGACCAGCAGGGCGAGAACGCCTGCCCCAATGCTGAAAATAGCCACTGCAATCCGGTTAGGGTTTTTCATAACTGCCCCAAGGCTGCCGTCTTCCTTGATATTTTTGCGTCCATGGGATTTGCTGTAATATTCTGGTATCTCTGGGAGTTCTGCACCCTTTTCCCCAAAAGAATCAAGGTACTTTGCCAGACAGGCCCAAGCCTTCAATTCCTGCCCATCCACATAGATAATATGGTCTTCCAGATTTTCAATGGGTATCTCATTCCCTTCCGCGTCCTTGGGCACAAGGGAGAGAATCCCATAAGACTGCTCCGAAACTGCCCCCATCATCTGGCCGCTGTAAAGGTCGGCCACCAAACGGTACAGCTTATCGTCCTCCAGTTCCTCCAGATTCCCTTCCCTGTCCTGCAAATTCACATCCGTCACTTTATTTAAAATCATCCGTTTGGTATTTGCAGTATATGCAAGGCCGCCTACATAAAGCTGGGCAGTTGTCATAATGGGGGAAATGGAAGCGTCCACCTCGGCTATGGTCTTTAATTCCTTCCCTGTAAAATATACGCTTACCAGCGGGTATCCGGGCACGCCGTCCGGGCCTATGCCCAGCGAAAGCACCTGAAAAGCGTCTGCCACTGTAATGTCCTTTCCCTGATGGAAGGTATCCCGTATGCACCCGCTTGGCACTACCGCAACGGCGGCCGGTTCTTCCTCCCTGTCCCCGGCTGTGTTCACCGCATACAAATAGGAATCCGCCAGCAGGTTTCCAAGCGGCTCCTCCTGCAGTTTCTCCCCTAACCCATTGATGGCCGTAAATTCCCAGGGATTATGGGCAAGGACCTGGTCCCTTGTAAAGCCGAACTGGGCCAGGTAATCTTTATCTATGGTAAGGCCCAATTCTTTTATTTTCTCTGCCGCTTTCTGGTCTTCCTTGTAAGACCCGTCCAGCAGCGTAAGCTGGTAATCCTCAAGGCTCCACCGGCCGTCCTCTTTCTGCACCATCCGAAGGCTCCCTACCCGGGCGCCGTATTCCCCAGTGGAAACAATGGCTGTATCCCCATGGATGATAGGTTCCTCCAAAATGCTGTGGGTATGGCCGCTGACAATCAAATCCAGTTCCGGCACTTCTTTTGCCAGCAGTTCATCCTCTGATTTCTTTTCATCCGCCCATGTCCCGCCATGGGAAATGCATACAATCATGTCCGCCTGTTCCTGCTCCCGGATGGCGGCTACCGTTTCTTTTACGGCTTCTGCCGGGTCCTGGAAGGACAAGGCGCAGGTAGGGGCGCAAGCCAGGGCGTCCTTGCCGAATACCCCAATGACTGCAATTTTAACGCCGCCTTTTTCCAGCATCAGGTAGGGTTTTACCCCATAAGCTTCAAAAGCTTCTTTCAGCAATGCCCCTTCCTCTGCCTGCTCCCCTTCCAGGGTGGATTCCCAGTCAATATTGCAGACTGTCAGGGGAGGGACATCATCCTTGCTGTCCTGTGCTGCCTGCAGCATCTTTGCCAAGCCATCGCTGCGGTAATCAAATTCATGGTTCCCAAAGGTAGAAGCATCCGCCCCAAGGAACCCTAACATACGCAGCTCCGCGGCCTGTGTTGTGTACACCGTCTGGTACAGGGTCCCCATGGAAAAATCCCCGCCGTCTAAATACAGCAAATCTCCATGCTCCGCACGCTGCTGCTCCAAATAGCCCATAAACCTTGCGGCGCCGCCTACCATTTTCCCTTCCCCATCTTCCTCCAGATAAAATGGTTCCAAATGGGAATGGAGGTCATGGGTAAATACAATGCGGGTTTCCTTTGGCCCTTCTGCCAGCGCCGCCCCTCCTGCCACTGTCCAGCAAAACAGGGACAACGCCAATAGTTTCCATATATATTTGATTACCTTCATTCTGCAGACCTTTCTTTTTCTGCGCGCTTCCGTCCATGGGCACGCCAGACATTTTGGCAAAAATTTTATATTTCTATCAGTTCATATTCCCTGCTTCCTATGCCGATTTTTTCTGCATGTTCCACACAGGATTTCCAGTTGGTATCCGGGTGTGTGATGTGGAAATGGTCCCCTTCCTCCCCATGGCCTTTGTTTTCATGGAGCACGCTCCCGGCAATAATGGGCTGGCGGTTGCAGGCATCGGCGCAGGCAACGTCTATCGCTACCGGGTCAAAGGATGCAAACATGCCTACATCCGGGATAATTGGGATATCGTTTTCCGCATGGCAGTCACAGTTTGGTGACACGTCGCAGACAATGGAAATGTGGAAATGGGGACGCCCGTCCAGCACTGCCTTGCTGTATTCTGCCATTTTATAATTGAGGATATCAACAGACTCCCCAAAGCTGGGCTCTACGGCATCTTTAGGGCAGACCCCGATGCAGCGGCCGCAGCCCACGCAATTCTCATGGTTAATAGAAGCTTTCTTATCTGTTACGGTAATGCCGGTATGGGCGCAGACTTTTGTGCACATCCCGCAGCCAATGCAATTTTCCTGATTTACATAGGGCTTCCCTTCGCTGTGCATTTCCATTTTCCCGGCACGGGAGCCGCAGCCCATCCCGATATTTTTCAGGGCGCCGCCAAAGCCAGCCATTTCATGGCCTTTAAAATGGTTCAGGGAAATAATGATATCTGCGTCCATCACCGCCTGGCCGATTTTCGCTTCTTTTACATATTCCCCCTCCACTGGCACAAGCGCTTCGTCGGTGCCTTTCAGGCCATCCCCAATTATCACATGGCATCCGGTGGACAGGGGGGTAAACCCATTTTCATACGCAGTGTCCAGATGGTCTAACGCATTCTTCCTGCTTCCAACATACAAGGTATTGCAGTCTGTCAGGAAAACCTTCCCGCCCAGTTCCTTTATCACGTCCACCACTGCCTTGGCATAATTGGGCCGCAGGAACGCAAGGTTGCCCAGCTCCCCAAAATGAATTTTAATTGCTGCATACTTATCTGTAAAATCAATGTCCTTAATTCCTGCAGCCTGAACCAGGCGTTTTAATTTAGCAGGGATGTTCTCTGTAAAAGAGGTTTTGAACGTTGTAAAATATACTTTTGATTTTTCCATAAATACCGGCTCCTCCTTCAAATTTTATCTGTATATTATACCCTGCCTGCCTTCCCTTTGCAAGAATTATTATGATTTGAGTTTTCCCATTTTGTAATTCATAGTGCTAAAAGGTTTCCATCACAAAGTGATGAAAACACTTTGCACATAAAAGCGTTCTGTAAGGCTAGCTTTCCAGTGTGCTTTTTGTGCAAGATGTCTATGCAGCCAAAGGCAGCAAGACCTTTTGGCACTATAAATTGCAGAATAGGAAAACTCAAATTATTATAGAAATGATGAAAATTTTGTCGATTTATGGGACAATTTCTGCTGCTTTTTACGTCTAACGATTTTTTTACTTTTTCTTCATAATTTCTTTTGAATTCTTTATCTTTCTTTTAGAAATTGTCCACAATTTGCACACATTTATATCTTATACTCGTTATATCAAATGAAGTTGATGACAACAACAAGCGCGCACCGTCATTGGCTTCGACTAACAATAATTTAACTTTCATTATTGTAAAGTTATTTTATATATATTGGTGCCACCGCCCAAGATGTGGCACCCCATGAAACATTTCATAAATTTACTCCCCCAAAAAGCGTTGCCGCAAGGCAGCGCTTTCCTTCCGTTTATCAGAACTCTCCCAACATCTTGTTTATCTGGCTGCAGAATATGTTACCTGCCCGTCTATCAGAACGTATTTTATCTGGGTATCGGAAACCATGGGGTTGCCGTCCGCAATGACGAAATCCCCGTCTTTCCCAACTTCCAAGGAACCCACGCGGTTCTCTACGCCAATGTGCTTTGCCGCGTTTAACGTAATTGCCTGCAAGGCGTCAAATTCATCCATGCCGGATTTTACGGCAAGCCCAGCGCACAGTGCAAGATATTGCTGGGGGATGACAGGGGAATCTGTAATAATTGACACCTGGCATCCTGCCCTTGCCAAATCCCCCGGCGTTTCAAAGCTTTTATTTTTCAATTCAAATTTAGACGCATGGGTCAGGGTCGGTCCTACAGCCACAGGATAACCCTCTTTTGCCAAATCATCGGCAATCAGGGAACCATCCGTACAGTGGTCGATGGCAAGCCCTGTCTGGAATTCTTTAGCAATGCGGATGGCGGTATAAATGTCATTTGCCTGATGGGCATGGGCTTTCAGCGGAAGCTCCCCCTGAATAACAGGGATTAATGCTTCCAGTTTTGGGTCGTAGGCGGGCTGCTTGAGCACATCCTCCCCTGCCGCTTCCTTTTTTGCAAGGTATTCCTTTGCCCGCGACAGCATCACACGCAGGTGGGAAGCGGTGCTCATACGGGAAGAAATATTGTTCTCCTTATAGCAAAGCTTCGGGTTCTCGCCGAAAGCGCATTTCATGGCTGCCTTCTCCTTAATTACCATATCGTCAATGCGTTTCCCCACCGTTTTGTATACCGCAAATGTCCCGCCCAGCACATTAGAGCTGCCCGGCCCTGCCGCCACGCAGGTAACGCCGCCCTCCATTGCCAGCCGGATGCTTTCATCCTGGGGGTTCAGGCCATCCACTGCAGATAGCTGCGGGGTAATGGAATCTGTCATTTCATTGTAATCTGCCCCTTCAAATCCAATGGCAGAACCGTCCAGCCCCAAGTGGCAGTGGGCTTCTACAAAGCCAGGATATACTTGAAGCCCGGAAACGTCAAGGACCTGTACGCCTTCGGCGCCCTCCCTATCCAGCAAGGGGCCTATCTCTGTGATTTTTCCATGTTCCACCAGAATATCCGCCACATAAGGGGTTTTATGGACGGCGTCGTGGACGGTTCCCTGTTTCAGTAAAATAGTATGCTGCATGTTTTCCCTCCTCCTGCGCTGGCACTGGACCAGCCTATGGCAGTATAATATCAATATATTATACCATAATCACTTCGTGATAAGCTATGGTTGCCTATGCCACTCCGCTTCGCTCCGGGCGGTATAATATCAATATATTATACCATAATCACTTCGTGATAAGCTATGGTTGTTTATGCCACTCCGCTTCGCTCCGGGCGGTATAATATCAATATATTATACCATAATCACTTCGTGATAAGCTATGGTTGTTTATGCCACTCCGCTTCGCTCCGGGCGGTATAATATCAATATATTATACCATATTTCCCGCTATTTTATTTTTAGATTGTGGCTGACACAATCCGATGCTCGCTACCCCTGTGGACATTAACCCAACAAATGGGATGTTAGTTGTTTGAATCTCTATTTCTCTTATCAACAACGAACTGTTCCAAATTCGTTCTATGATTGTATTTTACAGAAGCTGCTTTATCCTTTTCAATAATGAATTCATTCATATCAAGGCCATTCAATGCAGCTATGGAAACAGCGTAATGTATAACATCTGCCAGTTCATTGCCTAGTTGAATTCGTAAATCTTCATCGGCAGAAAATTTTCTGCCTGCTTTTTTATTCAGGACTTCTGCAACCTCGCCAATTTCTTCTACAAGTTTCATAAATAAACTTTGGTCCACGCCACCATTACTGTAATTGTCAAATAAATATGCCTCCAGTTCTTCTATAGTCACTTTCATAATGAAGTTTCCCTTTCAAATTTCGGTTTTTCAGTCTGTCTGATTATTATATTACTCCGGCGGTTAAATATCGACGTTTTTACTTGCTTAAAATTCGTCGACATTTAACCCCGGAGTAATACATTGCCATTTTAGCAAACACAAGTTTCAATCATTATTCATAAAGGGACATTAACCGTTCCGGCGCCAATTCTATTTTTTCTGCATGTTCCTGCACACAGGCAACTACAGGGACAGCCCCGCGGCGCTCAATCATCCTGAGATTATCCAGTTCCATCTCATTGCCTGGATGGAAGCGGTTCAGAATAACCCCCTTTGCTGCAATCCCTTTCTGGTTCAGGTATTCCAATGTCAGCACTGTGCTGTTTATCGTCCCAAGTCCTGCGTCTGCTACTACAAGGCAGGGCAGGCGCAGCTCCTTAGCCACATCCTCCAGCCACAGCCCCTTCCCATTTTCCCAGCGCAGCGGGCACAGAATCCCCCCGCTTCCTTCCATTGTAACATACCCATATTCCCGGCGCAGCCTATGGTACCCTTGCAGGACCACAAAAGGTTCTACCGGGTTCCCTTCCTTCCTGGCTGCCAAATGCGGGGAAACTGCATCTTCATAAACATAAGGGATCATGGTTTCCAAAGGCTGGGCGATTCCGGAAACCTCCTTCACCCATACCGCATCCCCGGGAACCAGCCTGCCTTGCCCGTCCCTCTGGTTCCCGCTGGCCGCGGCTTTATAGTATGCCGCCTTCGCGCCTGCTTCCTGCAGCGCTTTTACTAACAAAGCCGTAACATATGTCTTCCCTACATCTGTCCCAGTCCCAGTAATAAATATTCCTTTTCCCATATGTGCTGCCCTTCCACTTCTTCCAATCCAAAGCCTCCCGCGGGAATGCAAGGCAAAGCCCATGGCTGCCTACCCGCAATTTTTCACTACCTGGTAACCCAATTCCTCAAGCATTTCCAAATCCCGCTGAATGGTAATTCCCGCTGTCGTCAGCATATCCCCGGTAATGGCTGCATTTGCCCCAGACTGGAAACATTTCCTGCCCTGCCCAGCCATAAGTCCCCTGCCCCCTGCCAGCCGGATAAAGGCTTTGGGCAGGAGAAAGCGGAATACCGCCACAATCCGGCACATATCTTCTTCTGTCAGCCTTTCATTATTTTCATAAGGGGTTCCCGGAATAGGGTTCAGCATATTAATTGGCACAGACTCCACTTCCAACTCCCGCAAAGCCAGCGCAAGGTCAATCCTGTCTTCCATACGCTCCCCAAGGCCCATAATGCCGCCGCTGCAAATGCTAAGCCCTGCCCTTCTGGCAGCCTTCAGGGCATCTATTTTATCCTGCTGGGTATGGGTTGTGCAAACGCTTGGAAAATATCCCGCTGAAGCTTCCAGATTATTATGTACCCGCGCTGCACCTGCCTGTTTCACCTTCCGGAATTCTTTCTCCTCCAACAGCCCGAAGGACACGCAGACGGAAATATCCACGGTTTCCTTAATCCTTTGGATGCTTCTGCAGGCCTGCTCTACCTCCCTGCTGCCCAGCTTTTTTCCCGATGTCACAATGGAGTACCTTGGCACTCCCCGCCTGCCGTTGTACTCAGCCTGCCTTACCAGTTCTTCCGTCCCAAGGAGGGGATAGCTTTCCACCTCTGTATGGTAAAAAGAGGACTGTGCGCAATACTTGCAGTCTTCCGTGCATTTCCCGCTTTTTCCATTTATAATGGTGCAAAGGTCAAACTGGTTCCCACAAAAATTCCGGCGGATTTCGTCCGCTGCGCGGCAAAGCCCCTCCAGCGGCTGTCCTGCCAGCCAAAGGGCGTCTTCCTTACCAATCCGGCCGCCCTCCAATACCTTCTGTTTCAGCCCTTCTAAATTCCTGTCCATTACAGCGCCTCCTTCCCGGGTTCCCCAGCGGCTATTCCTAATATGCTCCGGGATGCCGGCACAAGGCGGACTGCCCCCATTTTAGAACCCAAGGCCATTCCTGCAAGAAGCACAAATAAAAACTGCAGGGTGAAATAATCCATTCCTGGCACCGGAACCTGAATAAAAGCCCCTACTGCTGCCAATGCCGTGAACATGCCCCCGCAGACAATTTCTTTTACTGTTAATTTTTTCTTCATACATATCCTCCTGTGCATAAATCCATAGAGTTCCCCTACAGATACTATACACAGGAATCCAATAATTGTCAACCTATTTAAAATAATAGTTTACAATTCTGTAAATTCATTCCATATGGTGGCTGTTGCCCTGATGATGGTGTCCTCCATTGTGGTGGGCACATCCATTCTGCAGCCAGTCTAATTCCTGGTTCTCTACCGCCATTTCCCTGCCGCTTTCATACTGTGCCAAAAGCTGCTGGAGCTGGCACATAGGGATCTTTTGGCAGTCCTCCGTTGTAAGCCCTGAACCGTATTCCGCCAGAAGCTGGTATATTTGGTATTTCCCTAAGGACATCCCGCAATCATGGGCAGATGCAACCGTTTCTATTTCTGCGCTCCTGCACATGCCCTGGTAATGGGTTGCCACAATGCTGCTCTCCAGGCCGGTAAGCAGTTCGTCAGCCTTGGCAGATGCCACAGTAACCGTGGGTTTCTCATTTTCCACAAGATATGCCTGCATGGCATCGCTTTCTATCAGCAGTTCTACCGCTTCCAGGTAGTCCTTCCCTTCCAACTGGACATGCTCCAGCACTGCTTCCCCGTCCTGGTTCAGCCCTTCCGCATCCGTCACGCGGTTCCTGCGGTTTAAGGTCAGCTCTACCGAAGGGTTCACATCTACGCTGACATAAGCCACCGGCATTTCCCAGAAATACCAGTTCCCTACCCCGGCAACAATCAATAAAAGGGCGCAGGCGGAAGCTAAGGCATATGGGCGGAACCGAAAAGAACTTTTTACTGTTTTCTGTTCCTTCCCAGACAAGTATTCCGACACTGATCGCTTCATCTTATCTGTTGCATGAATCTGGCCAAATGCGTCCCGAATCTCATCATACATCCCTGCCACCTCCCAGCTTCTGCTTCAGCAGTTCCCTTCCCCTTGAAAGAAGGGAATATACGGTGTTCTCTTTTTTATGTAACATCGTTCCTATTTCCTTGGCAGTATAGCCTTCATAATAATGGAGATAAATTACATCCTTATATTTTGCCGGCAGTGAAAGCACGGTTTCCAGAATTTCCATCTGCTCCGGCACTACGCTTGCTGCTTCCTCCGATAAAACTTCCAAAGGAACCGTGCTATGGCGGAACAGCTTCCTTTTCAGGTCTTTGCAGGCGTTAAGCGTAACGCGGATGAGCCATGCCTTTTCGTGCTCTTTGCTTTCAAAACCCACAGAATGGAGGACATACTTCAAAAACACCTCCTGAAGCACATCCTCCGTATCCTCATGGTTATTCAGATGCAAAAGGCAAATCCTGCGAATCATATCAGAGTACAATTCTATTGCCTGCTCAACCTCCTGTTCGCCGCGCATAACGCATCCCCTTTGCCCTTCTTACCAGTGGTGCCCTCCATGATGCCTGCCATGGTGGCCGCCTCCGCTTCCGCTGCTGCCGCCTGTATAATTGTCACAGTACCCATCTCCGTTGGAATCTACATAGCTTCCGCAATGGCCGCTTCCATTATGGCTGCAGTAATCGCAGTACCCATCCCAGTTCGAATCCACATAATTCCCACATGCATTCCCATGGGCACAATGGTCACAAACTCCGTCCCCGTTGTTATCTACATAATAGGGGCAGACTGGGGTTGCTGCTGTATCAGCTGCGCCTGTATCAACAACATCTGCCGGAGCTTCTTCTGGTACATCAACGGGGGCTTCTTCTGGTACGTCTGTTTCCGGCGTATAAGTCACATTCACATTTCCTGTCGGATCGTCCTCAGCCGCTATGCTGTTCTTTTCCGTGTCATCCGTTTCATCAGCTTCATTGGTTTCATTCGCTTCATCTGTTTCTGGAACATCCTGCGGCTCAGTTTCATCTGCTGGCTCAATGTCCTTTGTGTTTTCTTCCAATTCATTTGGATACACTACTTTCTGGTCTAAAACCGCATGTTCCAGCCCAGAATTCCTTGTGTATACCACCTGTTCCATGCTTACTGTTGTTTTCTGCATATTCGCCCCGATTGCCGGTATGGAAACTGCACATACTGCAACGCAGGCGAACACCGCCATTAACACTTTGTTTTTCTTCTTCATACCTACCTCCTACATCTTCGCTGCCGGTTAATCTGTTAATTTGCTAATACCCTGTTTTTTGTTCTTCACTTATAATACGCCTTAGGACGGAAAATACTTGCAAAATTTCCAAAAATATTTTTTTCTTTTCAAAATTCGCCGCAGTGCGAGTAAAAAAGAATGCGCATAGCGCATTCTCCGCGCGCGAGCGGATTGCGAAGCAATAAATTTCCTCTCCGCGAGCTGCGCATAATTGTTTTTCTCTTATAGGAAATCCATACACTTTAGCACTTCACAATAACACGGTATTTCCTATAAGATAAAAAAGCACTGCAGAAGCCAGACAGCTACATCTGGCACTGCAATGCTTTTTCCTGCATCAATGCTTCATGTCAAGGCGCACCAATGCCTTCTTCAATGCAATTTCTGCACGGGCCACGTCCACCTCTGCACTGTGGCTGCGGAGCCGTTCCTCTGCACGGGCTTTGGCGGCCTGCGCACGGTTTACGTCAATCTCGTCCGGCCATTCTGCAATTTCTGCAAGGAAAGTCACTTTTTCCCCCAGAATCTGCACAAAGCCTGCATGGACTGCCGCTTCTTTTTTCCCGCCTTGTTCGGTAACGGTTACAATGCCGGGAGCCAGCACAGTCGTCAGGGGGATATGGTGTTTATAGACACCCATTTCCCCGTCCACGGAAGTAAATTCCACCATGGAGGCTTCCCCTTTGTAAAACACACGGTCCGGCGTGATGATTTCCAACTGAAAGTACTTATTTTCCTCTGCCATGTGCTCACCCCCTATTTCATGCGGGCGCGAACTTCATCAATAGACCCTGCATTCAGGAAATGGCCTTCTGGGACGTCATCATGCTTGCCTTCCAAAATTTCCTTAAACCCACGGAGGGTTTCTGCAATTGGCACGTATTTTCCGTCAAGGCCGGTAAACTGGGTTGCTACGAAGAATGGCTGGGAAAGGAATCTTTGTACTTTCCGGGCACGGTTTACTACCAGTTTATCGTCCTCTGACAGCTCATCCATGCCGAGGATTGCGATAATATCCTGTAATTCTTTATATCTCTGCAAAATTTCCTGTACGCCGCGGGCAACATCAAAATGCTCCTGCCCTACCACACGGGGGTCTAAGATACGGGACGTGGAATCCAGCGGGTCTACCGCCGGGTAAATCCCAAGCTCCGCGATGGAACGTGACAATGTGGTCGTTGCGTCCAGATGGGCAAACGTAGTTGCCGGAGCCGGGTCAGTCAAGTCATCCGCCGGTACATACACTGCCTGTACGGAAGTGATAGAACCGTTCTTGGTGGATGTGATGCGCTCCTGCAACGCACCCATTTCTGTCTGCAAGGTAGGCTGGTAACCTACGGCTGAAGGCATACGGCCCAGCAGCGCGGATACCTCAGAACCTGCCTGTGTAAAACGGAAAATATTATCAATAAACAAGAGCACGTCCTTCCCGCCCTTGTCACGGAAATATTCTGCCATGGTAAGGCCTGTTAAGCCTACACGCATACGTGCCCCAGGAGGCTCGTTCATCTGCCCAAACACCATGCAGGTCTTGTCGATAACCCCGGATTCCTTCATTTCATAGTAAAGGTCGTTCCCTTCACGGGTACGCTCCCCTACGCCGGTAAATACGGAATATCCGTCATGCTCTGTGGCAATGTTGTGGATTAATTCCTGAATCAGCACGGTCTTGCCTACGCCAGCCCCGCCGAACAGGCCGATTTTCCCGCCCTTCTGGTAGGGGCAGAGCAGGTCAACGACTTTGATGCCGGTTTCCAGCATTTCTGTGGAGGTCGCCTGTTCCTCAAAGGATGGCGCCTTCCTGTGGATTGGCATGTATTCCACGTTTTTGGGCGGAGCCACTTCGTCAATCGGCTCCCCCAGCACGTTGAACATACGGCCCAACGTCTGTTCGCCAACCGGGATGGTAATGGACGCCCCTGTAGCTTCTGCATCCATCCCCCGGACCAGCCCGTCTGTGGGACCCATGGCAATACACCTTACCGTATCATCACCCAGATGCTGGGAAACCTCCACAACCAGACGTTTTCCGTCAGCTAACGGAATCTGGATTGCTTCATTGATTTCCGGCAGGCTGCCTTCGGAAAACTTGATATCCAAAACGGCGCCGATAATCTGAGTGATTTTACCTATATTTTTTTCTGCCATAATTTCACTCCTTAATCAATCCTTTCTATGAGATGGCTTCTGCGCCAGCAATAATTTCGGTAAGCTCCTGCGTAATGGAGCCTTGGCGCGCCCTATTGTATTTCAATGTCAAATCACTAATCATTTCTTCTGCATTGCTTGTTGCGGAATCCATTGCCTGCATCCTTGCACCATTTTCACTGGCAACTGCCTCCACCAGCGCGCCGTAAAACAGGCTGGTCATGTATTTGGGGATGATCAGGTCCAACGCTTCCTCCTCATTCGGCTCATAATTCATCAGCACATGGCTATCGGCCTCTTTCAGCTCTGCCTCGTCAAACTCTACGGGGAGCAGCTTCATTAAGGTGGGCTCATGGCTGACTGTATTCTTAAAATGGGTGTATGCAAGGTAAATTTCCCCAATCTCACCGTTGGTAAATGCCCCAAGGACTTCCTTGCAGATCGCAACGGCATCCTCATAGGTAGGGCCTTCAATCACATCCGAAAAATCCCCTTTTATCTCATAGCCCTTCCGCAGCAAAGATTCCTTAGCCTTGCGCCCAACAATGTAAATCTGGGCGTCTTCCTTGGGAATCCCGCTGTCGGTAACAAGCTTTACGATGTTGGAGTTGTACCCACCGGCAAGCCCGCGGTTGGAGGCGATGGTAATCACCGCCTTTTTCTGGGAGCTCCCCGCCTGTAAATAGGGATGGGCCATGTTCCCGGACCTTGCCAGCATGGAAGTCACGGTCTGGTACATATAGTTAAAATACGGGTTGGACTGTTCCGCACGGTTTTTGGCCTTTTGCAGCTTTACGGTAGAAACGAGCTTCATGGCTTTTGTGATTTGCTGCGTACTTTGTATGCTGCCTTTCCTTCTTTTGATGTCCCTCATGGACGCCATAAACTTTCACCACCCGTCTACTTAAATTGCGCCTTGCATTCCTCAATGGCTTTTACAAGCTTGGTTTCCGTTGCTTCTTTGATTTCTTTGTCGCTGCGGATTGCTTCCGGGATTTCCGGGTACTTGGTATCCACAAATTCAAACAGCTCCTGTTCAAACCGCAGGATATCCTCTACCGGAACGTCCAGAAGGTATTTCTTCGTTGCCGCATAGATAATCATAACCTGATATTCTACCGGCATGGGCTTATACTGGGGCTGCTTTAACATTTCACGGATCCGTTCGCCCTGCGCCAGCTTTTCCGTGGTGTCTGCATCCAGCTCTGAGCCGAACTGCGCAAATGCTGCCAGCTCACGGTACTGTGCCAGTTCCACACGGATAGGCGCCGCAATCTTTTTCATAGCCTTAATCTGGGCGGATCCCCCTACCCTTGATACGGAAAGGCCCGCGTTAATCGCTGGGCGGAACCCTGCGTTAAACATTTCTGTTTCCAGGTAAATCTGCCCGTCTGTAATAGAAATTACATTGGTAGGGATATAAGCGGAAACGTCCCCTGCCTGTGTTTCTATAATGGGCAGCGCCGTTAAGGAACCGCCTCCTAATTTATCAGAAAGCCTTGCCGCACGCTCTAACAGCCTTGAATGCAAATAGAATACGTCGCCGGGATATGCTTCACGCCCGGGCGGACGGCGCAGCAGCAGGGAAAGCGTACGGTATGCGGTTGCATGCTTGCTCAGGTCGTCATAGATCACCAGCACGTCCTCACCGTTTTCCATCCATTCTTCACCGATGGCGCACCCTGCATACGGTGCAATATACTGCAGCGGCGCAAGCTCGCTGGCGGTAGAAGCTACTACTGTGGTGTAGTCCATTGCCCCGAACTCCTCAAATGTCTTTACAATGGTTGCAACGGTAGAAGCTTTCTGCCCGATGGCAACGTAAATACATTTTACGCCCTGCCCTTTCTGGTTGATAATGGTATCTACGGCAATCGCTGTTTTCCCGGTCTGGCGGTCGCCGATAATCAGCTCACGCTGCCCCCTTCCGATTGGCACCATGGAGTCAATCGCCTTAATCCCTGTCTGCAGGGGCGTATCTACGGATTTCCTTGAAATAACCCCGGACGCCACCCTTTCTATCTGCCTGAATTTCGTAGTTTCTATGGGGCCTTTCCCATCAATCGGCTGGCCTAATGCATTAACCACGCGCCCAGTCATGGCGTCGCCGACTGGAACCTCAACCACCCTGCCCGTGGTCTTAACGGTATCCCCTTCATTGATATTTTTATGGTCCCCTAACAATACGGCACCAACATTGTCTTCCTCCAAGTTCAGCACCATCCCATAGACTTCCCCTGGAAATTCCAGCAGCTCGCCCTGCATGGCATTTTCAAGGCCGTGAATACGGGCAATTCCGTCTGCCACTTGGATTACCGTGCCAATGTCAGATACCTCAAGCTGGGATGCATACCGCTTCACCTGCTCTTTAATGACTGAACTTATCTCCTCTGGCTTTAAATTCATGGAGCGCATTCACCTACTTTCAACTGTATTTTTGATAATTCTCTGGTAAGGCTCTGGAGTTTGTGCTTCACGCTGCTGTCGACTACCCTGTCGCCAATCCGGATGACCATGCCGCCGATTAAGCTTTCGTCCACGCTGTAATGCATTTCAAATTCCACATATTTGGTGGTCTCCAGCAGCCTTTGCCTGATCTGCCCTTTCTGGCTGTCTGAGAGCGGCATGGGCGCAGACACATAAGCCGTACCAATGTTTTTATATTCTTTTACCTGCTCAATGAAATATGTGAATACAGATTCCATTTCACCATAGTGACCCTTAGAAACCAGCATACGCATAAGCCCTATGATTTCATCACAGGCCCTGCCCTTAAATATCTGTTCCAGAATCTCTATTTTTTCTTCTTTTACGATTTTCGGGTGATTCATCAGTTTGGAAAGCTCGTCGCCTGTTTGGAGAATCTGCTGGATTCCCCTTGCTTCTTCCAACATCCCGTCCACATGGCCTGATTCCACAGCAAGCTCAAACAGTGCATCCCCATATGTTTTGGATACTAGCTTAGCCATGTGCTCTCACCTATTTCCTTCAATGTTTCTTCCACCAATGTGTCCTGAATGGATGTATCGATGGAGGCTGTTACTACCTTGCCTGCCATCAGGGAGGCAATGGCAACCATTTCCTGTTTTGCCTCGTCCATAATGCGCTTCTTCTCCAGCATTGCTTCTTCATTGGCGCGTTTTATGATGCGGGCAGCCTCCTCCTTGGCCTCATCCACAATCTTTGTTTCATTTTTCAAAGCTTTCTGGCGGGCCTCACTTAAGATTTCCTCAGCTTCTTTCTCAATCCCTTTGATTTTTGCATCGTACTCCGCTTTGATTGCGGTAGCTTCTTCCCTGTCTTTCTTTGCCGTTTCAATGTCATTTTTGATACGGTCCTGCCTATCCTTTAACATCTTCTTTGCTGGGTTGAACAAAAGATAGGACATCAGGGTGAACAGAAACAGGATAGCAAATACCATAAGCACTGTGTCATGTAAAAGCTGGGGGTTTAAGCCAAATAACTGTTCCAAGGCTTGGCCTCCTTTCTTTGTTATTGTGCTCTACCTTATTTTAATGGCTGTACGAACATTAAAAGGATAGCTACCAGCAAGCCATAAAGACCAGTTGTTTCGGCTACCGCCTGCCCCAAAAGCATGGTGGATGTAATGTCTGATTTTGCGCCCGGGTTCCTTCCTACTGCGGATGCCGCGTGGCCCGCTGCAATACCCTGCCCGATCCCAGGGCCGATACCTGCGATAACCGCAAGGCCTGCGCCGATTGCTGAACATGCTCTGATTAATTCTGCACCTGTAATGTTATCCATAAGATTTTTCCTCCTTGAGTCTTCTGAAAACTTATTGAAAATTATAATTTCCTGGTTCCATGCGTCCCTTGCCAAACAGGCAATGGGCCCGCAGCCCCAAAGTCCATGGAGCGGCCTTCCTTACTCGTCCTCCCCGATTGCATTGCTGATGTATGTCATTGTCAGCATACAGAACACATACGTCTGGATGCACCCTGAGAACACATCGAAATATGCATGCAGCGCCCCCGGCCAGAAATACGCCAGTTTTGACAGCAGGGCGTAAATTAGCGCCATAATGATGGTTCCTGACAATACGTTTGCAAACAAACGCAGGGACAGGGAAATCGGCACTGCGATTTCGCTGATTAAGTTAATCGGGAACCAAATGGGCAGCCATGGGGGCAATGGGGAACACATATCTGTCCAGATGGCTTTTGGCGTCTGGTATTTAAACTGATTAAAATGGATTAAGATAAAACTTAACAGCGCCAACGGCAGCGTCACGCCATAATCTGCGGTTGGGGGCCTAAGCCCGAACAAGCCGGACAAGTTAGAAACCAATATAAAGATAAAGATAGTCCCTATATAGTTGACAAACTTCCCGCCGCTCTTTCCCATAACCCCGCGGACCATGCCGTCTAATTTCTCCACAATCAGCTCTACCACATTCTGGAACCCGCCGGGGACTTCGGACGCATGTTTCATGGCCCGGTTCGCCGCTATGGAAAACCCTATCAGGATAGCCATGACAATTAATATGCTTACATGCGTCGTGGTAATCCAAAAAGTATGCCCAAACAGCTCATAGGAAAACAGGCCATGAACCATAATGTCAATGTCCGCGCCGGATGACAGTAAAATTGAACTCTGCACTCTCTCACCTCCTTAACCTGATATTTAAAATACTTCTGCCATGCACAGCCTGCCAATGAGCCGGCCGCATGGCTCCCTTTACCGGAAAAACCGAAGCTTCCCCAATAATTCCCATCACCTCTTTTTGGTTCTGCGGCTATACAAGCTTTTTTCCTGGATAGCAACAATAAATTTATGTGTAACGGGCTGTAAATAAGCAGATGCCTTCAGCCCCATCACCCCAACAAACATAGCGATTAAATCGCCCAGCCCAAAATACCAGACAGCGAAAAAAGCAAGGACTACTGCAAGGTAACGCAGCACGGAATACAGCGCTGCTTTCCGGTAAGCCCTCTTTTCTGCCATGGCGTCTACGGTGTCTAAAATGACGATTGCCATATTGACTGCCATCCCCATGGCAAGGGCAACCCCTGCCCATAGCCCTATGGAATATTGTATTTTATCCCCTGCAAACCATATGCCAGCCAACTGTGCCGCCGCCCCATATGCCAAAATCCCAAGCAGCAATTCGGGCAGCGCCTGGTTAATCCTTCTTAACATGGCCTGTGTCCTTTTCCTGAAAACTGTGATGCTCCCCAGAACCGCCTAAACGCCTGGAGGGCGCTTCGTCTGAATAAATGTTCTTCGCCATAATAAAAATATTCCGGAACCCTGCCAGCGCCCCTATGGCAAACAGCGGAATGGTAATCCAGTCTATGGAATATTTTTTCCCGATGTAAACCCCTGCCATTACGCATAAAAAAATAGGTACCAGCATGTTGATTCCAAACTGCGTAATTAAGGTAAGGGAACGGTATACGCTTTTTTTGTATTTCACATGGGTACCTCCGTTATCATGCTGTATTCCAACATATGAAGCTATTATATCCATTTTTTGCACAAATGTCTATCCATTCCTTTTATTTTTCTTAACTTTTTGCAGAAGGAGGGGCGGCCGGGGCGGCGTCACAATACAACCTTTACTTCCCGGCCCGTATGGGTATACTGGTAGTACCGGATGCCCGCCGCATCCAGCATCCGCTTGGAAGCAATGACAGAAGGGGTATCCCTATATTTGTCGCTGTCATATACCACGGTCTTAATGCCGGACTGGATAATGGCCTTGGCACATTCATTACAGGGAAAGAGGGAAACATACAGCTTCGCCCCTTCCAGGCTGCCGCCCCTGTAATTTAAAATCGCATTCAGCTCACTGTGGGTTGTATACAGATACTTATTGTCCAAGGGCTCCCCTTCCCGGTTCCACGGAAATTCATCATCAGAACAGCCCATCGGGAACCCATTGTATCCCATGGACAGAATCTTATTGTCCGGGCTGACAATACAGGCCCCTACCTGCGTCCCCGGGTCTTTGGAACGCATGGCAGAGAGCATTGCAACCCCCATGAAATATTCATCCCAAGTAAGATAATCCTGCCGTTTATTGCCCATTTTGCACCTCCCTCTGGGAAAAACCCAGCTTTAGTCCTGCTGCCTTCCCCATTTTTCCACAACTGAAGGCTAACCATAGCCCTTCCCCGTCCTGTGGGCCTGCTTATTTCGTGCCAAATATCCTGTCCCCGGCATCCCCAAGCCCCGGGACGATATAGCCATGGCTGTTAAGCCCTTCATCCAGTGAGCCGATATAGACATCTACGTCTGGATGGTCCTCCTTCATGGCTTCCACCCCTTCCGGCGCCGCAATAATGCACAGGAAATGGATATTCCGGACGCCTTTGTCTTTCAGCATTTTTATTGCAGCAACAGCAGAACCGCCAGTGGCGAGCATGGGGTCAACCACAAATACTTCCCGCTCGGAGCAGTCTTCCGGCAGCTTGCAGTAATATTCCACTGGCTCTAAGGTTTCTGGGTCACGGTACAGGCCGATATGCCCCACTTTTGCGGCGGGAATCATTGCCAGCATCCCGTCCACCATGCCTAAGCCTGCCCGCAGGATGGGGACTACCGCCAGCTTTTTCCCTTTCAGCGCCTTGACGGTGGTGGTACAGATTGGGGTTTCAATCTCTACATCCTCAAGTTCCAGGTTCCTGGTTGCTTCATAGCACAGAAGCATTGCAATTTCCCCAACCATTTCCCTGAAATCACGGGAGCCTGTGTCTGTTTTGCGCAGCCATCCTATTTTGTGCTGGATTAACGGGTGTTCCATAATTGTAATTTTTCCCATAGTATTTTATTCCTTTCCTTTTTATCTCTGCCTATTTATCAAGTTTACTAATTTCTTGATTGTCTTATTCAATGTTTCATAACAAAGGCCGTAAGACTGGAGGGTGCCGCCGTAAGGGTTTAAAATCTCCAGTTCATCCCCAGTCAAATCCGTCAGGACTTCTACGTCTGCCCCAGAATGCTCCCCAAATTCCCCCAATATTTTCTGTTTCTGGGCTTCCTCCATTACAATTACCAAATGCCCCGGAAGGAAATCCTCCGGGGAAAGCTGCTGGGACATCTGCCCCTCGACATTAATACCGTTGCTGATAAGCACAGCTTCCACTTTCTGGTTCAGCGGCTCCGGGAACAGCACCACCATCCCCCGGCTTTCAATTTCCAGCGGATACTTTATGGTATATTCCTTCATAATAGCTTCCGCCATAGGGGCGCGCGCCGTCCCGCTTTCGCATACAAAGATAATTTTGTTGTATTTTTTCATACCCGTTACCTTCCAACTTCCCTGTTCTGCACACCTTGGCAGCCAATTTGTCCGGGCGGGGATGCTGCCTTAGCTTTTAGGATGGAACATACATTCCTATCAATCTTCCGTTTTCTTTGCAGTAAGGACACGGTGGCCTGCCGCTTTCAGCAGGCGGTTCATAATAGCCTGTCCAATCCCCAGCGCAGAAAAACTCTCTGAATAAATGATTTCCACATCCTGTTCATCAAATTCCCGTAATACCCCATACAAATGGCGGGCAATGGTTTCTTCATCTTCCCTTGTGCCAATGCTTTTTACAAGGCCGTATGGGTAAGCGCCGCATGTTTCGTCTGTCCCAATCACGCCGACTTTTCTGCCAGAAGATGCCGCCTTCTTAGACAGCCGGATAATTTCCTCCTGTACTGCCTTCCGTTCCCCATCTACCAGTATCAGTTCCCCTTTGGGGGCGTAATGCCTGTATTTCATCCCCGGCGCCTTCGGGCAGATATTCCTGCCCTCCGCTGCAAGCCCCGGATCCAGCTCCACAGGGCCGACAGCATCCTGCACCATCTCTTTCGTAATAAAACCGGGCCGCAATATCATAGGCATATCCCCGGAAACATCCACTATGGTAGACTCAATCCCAATCCCTACCGGCCCGCCGTCCAGAATCATAGGGATGCGCCCCATCATGTCCTGCGCCACATGTTCTGCCGTGGTAGGGCTTGGCCTGCCGGATGTGTTGGCACTTGGGGCTGCGACAAAGCCGCCGCCCGCCTGTATCAGGGCCAATGCGACAGGGTGGCTGGGCATACGCACAGCCACTGTCTGCAATCCCCCTGTGGTTTCGAAAGGAACAAGGGGGCTTTTTTCAAAAATCATTGTCAGGGGGCCCGGCCAAAATTTTGCTGCCAGCTCCATCGCCTGCGCTGGCACCTTTGCCGTAATCTTCCCCAGATCTTCCATATTGGAAATATGTACAATCAGCGGGTTGTCTGACGGGCGTCCCTTGGCTTCATAAATCCTGCGGGAAGCCTGGGGGTTCAGCGCGTCTGCACCCAGCCCATATACAGTTTCTGTAGGAAATGCCACTAAGCCGCCCTGCTTAAGGATTTGGCCTGCGGCGGCTATCTGGCATGCGGTATCATTACCTGTAAGTGTTACAACAACTGTTTCCATGTAGTTACCTGCTCTTGTTTTCTCTCTATCTTCCATGCTGCCCGCTGTGCCCGTGCATAAGCCGTGGGCGCTGCATTTGCTGCTTTTCTTTCTGTTTTCTGCTTACCAAAGATTAGGGTGTCAACAGGGTGCGGCGCACCCGCTCTATACTATATATTGATGTGCAAATTGATTTGCAATAACAATATATGGTATGAGCGTAGCACCAAAGGTGCTTTTGACACCCTAATCTTACCAAATATTATAACACATTATCTGTTCTTGGCAACCACTACATATATTTAAGTTGCCCCTAACCAGACAGCATTGGAAACATGGACGGCAGAACTGCTTTATTTCAGGTATTCCAAAATCCCTGCTTTCACAGCTTCTGCCACCTTCGCCTGATACTCCTCCGTAGCCAGAAGGGCAGCTTCCCCAGAATTGCTCAAAAACCCACACTCCACAATAACCGTAGGGCTTGGGGTCTTTTTCAGCAGGTAATAGCTTTCATTTGCCTTTGCCTGCCTGTGGTTCTGGGGGTCTAACTGCGCCACTAAGGTTTTCTGCAGGGTTTCCGCAAGCTCTTTCCCTTCCTTGGACTGGCCGTAATAGAATACCTGCGCCCCCTTTACGGATTCCTGCGGATAGCTGTTCTGGTGTATGCTGACGGTAAACACCGGCTTAGCTTCTGTGATAATTTCACAGCGCCTGCGCATATCTTCTACCTTTTTGTTATTGGAGGACTGCTGGTAAAGCCCGTTCCCATCCTCCCGCGTCATGACAATTTTCAAGCCTTCCTGTTCCAAAAGCTGCTGCAGTTTTTTTGCAATTTTCAGGTTAATGTCTTTTTCCTTTTCCTTATTAATGCCGATTTTCCCAGGATCGTCACCTCCGTGCCCTGCATCAATGACAATACAGATTTCCCCTTTCAGCGCTTTCCTGTTCTCTACCATATGGGCACCCTCCCTGGCAAAAAAGTACGCCCCTACCAGCAGCACCACCGCCATAATTACTTCAATTCTTTTTTTCATCCGCTGCTCCCAGTTCATGTTCCTTGTTACTATTTATGACGGAACCGGGAAAACTATTCTTACAACCTGTGCTGCCAAAGGCTCTTTTCCAACGCCTGCTTTTATTTCACAGACACCGTTTTGCTGAGTGCGCTGTACTGGGTCTTGTAGCCGGACTTGGAAGCTGCGGCTTTTATCCGGTACCGCTGGTTCTTGTCAGTTTTCTTAAATCCAGTCAGCTTGCAGGTAATCCGGCCGTTCTTAGCCTTCTTGATTTTGCTCTGGTACACCCACTTTTTGGTTTTGCTGTTATACTTGTAAAGCTTTTTGGAGGTCACCTTAAAGGATGCCTGTTGCTTGCTGGAGCCCTTTTTATATTTGTAAATCCGGTAGGAAGACGCATTTTTTACTGGCTTAAAGCTAACCTGGACGGAGGTGGCAGAAAGGCGTTTCGCCGATACCCCAGCAGGCGCCTTGGGCTTTACAATAACCTTGGCTTCTTTGGAAAAGGAGCCGTAATATGTCTTGCCGCCAACTTTTTTATAAGCCCTTACCTTATAGCGGTATGGCTTCCCTGCAGTTTTCCTCCTGTCCGTATAGGTAGTCCCTGACACATTGGCAACCTTTACAAATTTCTTTAAGGATGTATTATAGCGGAGGATTTGGTAGCCTCCTGCATTGGCAGCTTTGCCCCATTGCAGCTTCACCCGGTCCGTCTTGGATGAAGACGCTTTCAGGCCGGTTACTTTCTTTAAATTTGGTTTTGGGGTACTTGGCTCCGGGGTATTTACTGCCGCCTGCGAAGCAACATTTACTACGCAGGCGCTGCTCACCGTTTCTGCAGCCGCAATGCCTGAAGATGTAGTAACTTTTACGGTATATTTCCCGGCATCCTGTACAGAAGCTGAGGGGACCGTAAGCTTCGCGCCGATTTTCCCCGGCAGTTCCGCGCCGTCCTTATACCACTGGTATGTGGTTATGCCGTCCGCCCCTTGTACGGTGGCGGCAATCTCAAAGCCTTCTTTCTCCTTTACGGTAATGCTGCCCTGCCCAAGGGATACCGTGGCTGGGCGCGGGGCTGGCTGCACGGTTGTTTCTCCCCTTGCAATTTCCTGCTGGCGGACAGTTTCTGCCACAAACTGGGCTTCTATAATGTCCCCGTCTGCCAAATCCCCGTATTTTGCCGTCACCGCCATGGATTTATTATTTGTGATTTTCTGGTATTTCCCGCCCACAAGCACAGCGTCAATCACATAGCCGCTGTCTGCCTGGATGGTAAGCTGTTTCTCCTGCCCTTGCCCTAACGTAAAAATGCCTTGCGCATCCCCTAAAATCCTGCCGCCCTGGGTATTTGACAGGATAATGGATTTGGAGGTTTTGGGAGCCCCGTTGTCTGGCACAGCCGCTACGGCAAATGGGCTGAACGATGTACACTGGATGACAAGCCCATAGCGTGTCACAATGCATGGGATTTCCTCCAGCCCTATGATTTCCCCATATTCATCCCGTTTAAAATGGTATGCCTTAAATGTCACGCCCTCATCGTTTGGCCCATATCCCAGCGGGAACCCGAGGGACAGCCGGACAGAGTCGCCTACTTGCAGGATATTATGGTTACAGGTCAGCAGCCCAATATTGTATGTTTCACTTTTCAGGGGCGCGCTGCCAAGCTCCCCTGCTATCATGTTATTCATGGTATCTGTCTGCCCATGGGCTGGGGAGCTTGCCACAAGCGTCAGGCCGGACATCATCCCAAGGGTAACGTCCCCGCCTTCTGCTTTCCAGTTCTGGAAATCCTTTTGGGAAAGGTCAGAATTTTCCAAAAGCTGGGGCCGCCCAAAAATATTCCAATAATAGCCCGCGGAACGGAAGGCGCAGACTTTCCTTTTTGCCGCAGCCTTATAAGAGAACCCTTTGGGGCTTTTCCTGCTGTCCACCCCAACCAGCCCTGTCACTTCAAACTGGTAATTTACGGAATCATCCAGCCACATTTCACTTGGGGTAAAGTCAAACGCCACCGTTTTCCCGCCATCCCAGGTAAAGTTTTCCACCCGGCAGTTTTCCAATGCAGTAAAGCCTTCTTCCAGAACGTCAACCTTCACGCCTGCCACTGCGCCTTCTTCCAGTTTCAGGTCCTCATGGTATGTCACCTGCACATGGTGGGTTTTCCCAACCGCTATGTTCGAAGTGAGGGAAGGGGTTGCTTTCCACACATAAGGCGGCGCAATGTAAGTCCCATTGGGGTTGTAGAGAACCTCTGTCTGGGCATCAAACAGCAGTGGGTCCCCGTGGAATGTCAGCCGTTTCAGGCCCTCAATGCTGTTTTCCTTATAATTCCCCGGTGATTCACTGGTAACTGCAAATTCAACGTACTGGGCATTCGCCACACGCATTACCAGCTCTGTGGCGTTGTCCTCAAAAGCATACACATCCGGAAGAAGATAGCCCCAGGGCGCGTATTCCCAGCGGTTTGTTTCTTCATAATGCTTTGTGGTGCGCATCAGGATGTATTTCCCATTTTCAATGGATTTTGCCGCGCCCATGCCCTGGTAGCTTACTTTGTACTGCCCCACAGGCAGCCCGCCTTCTATGGCTTCCCCATTGAACTCTACTTTCAGCCCATTGTTATTCGCAACCACATCGAACATCCGGCCTTCCCCTGCGGATACCGGATAGGAAAACTCAAAATTTGCTTCTGACATTACCCCATCCGGAACATGCCGCCTGCCCATCACGTCCTCCCCGGCCAGCAGGTAATCCGACCGCTCAAAGCCGTCTAACCCGCCTTCGCCCGGAAGGGGGGATTTCGGGTCGTCAAAGGTTGCATCCAGCCCATACCACTGGCCGTCCACCTGCACCAAATTCCACATATGGGGCTGGGCGCTGTCCGTGGTATTCTGGTATCCGCCCTGCACCAAGACACAGGGGATGCCCAGCCTGTCCAGCGCAGCCTTCATGGCCCTTGCATACCCCTCGCACAGGCTTTCCCCTTTTACCCATGCGCCATATACGGTCCTGATATGCCCAATGTTTTCCGGCCTGCACTCATTTTCCAGGCGGTAAGACGTCCCGCGGATCAGAGTGTCATGGACATATTTCACCTTCTGTTCCGTTGGGTTCTCCCCTTCCTGTACAGAAACGCTTTCCGCGCCCGACACAACGCTGCTGATTTTGGCTTCATATTCTGTAAGGGCTGCATCCACATCGGCCTGGCTTGCAAACCCTTCCAAATAATATGTATCCTTCCTGCCCGGCCCAAGGTAAGCGCAGTAGGTTCCGCCCTTCTGGGTAATGCGCAATGTCAGGCAGGAAAAATCCACATAGAAAATTTCCGGGTAGTCGGCATAAAACGCATCCCTTGCCGCCCCCATATAAGATAAAAGCGTAGTGTTCCCGCCAGCATAGCCGCCAAGCTGCTCCTGGGACAGATGCCCCCTTGCCACAAGGTCATAGCTGCCTGTCCCTGTTTTGAACATCCCTTCTGTATACATATTATACATCGCATCGTAAAACCCTCTGGCTTCTTCTGGGAGCTGCCCATAGAAATAGCGGCTGGATTCCCCTGCACGGGACGCTGCGCCATCCATGCCCGTGCTGGATGCATATGCCTTGGCAGGAACACCGCCCAGCAGGGATGACAGTGCAAAAAAGATTGCCAGCAGGAAACTGGCTGTACGTTTTTTGTGCATAAAATTTCCCTTTCTTTCTAAAAAATGTAATTTAGTAATACAAGATTACATGATGGGAACTGCCCCGTCAAGTAGAATGTTTTTGAGAGAAGGGAAAATGCAAAAATTATTGACTTCTTTGTTTTACTGTGCTATACTTACTGAGGTCAAATAGATAATAGGCTGCCACCGGGTAGAAAAGCGAAAGCATTCGTTACACATCGTTAGGTCTTTGAAGATGTGTGGTCGGGTGCTTATTTTATTTTAGGAGGTAATTATATGCACACGAAAGAGCGAAACTCATTATTTGATTATTTTACAAAAGGAGAGATATTGTTATGGTGTATTTCAGTAACTTTAATTGCCGTATCATTTTTTTGTTTGACAGAGAAAATTATTTAACACTTGTTGCTTCCTTCCTTGGTGTAACAGCGCTGATCTTTAATGCAAAGGGGAATCCGTTCGGACAGTTTCTAATGGTTATATTTAGTATTTTATATGGAGCCATATCTTTTGCGTTCACCTATTATGGGGAGATGATAACCTACTTGGGAATGACTGCCCCAATGGCTGTTTTTGCATTATTCTCATGGTTGAGAAATCCATATAACGGAAATAAATCAGAAGTAAAAGTAAATAGATTAAAAGCAAAAGAGATTATTTTTATGATGATATTGACAGCAGCCATTACAATTATTTTTTATTACATTTTAGCGGCTTTCCATACGGCAAACCTAATACCAAGCACGGTATCTGTCACAACAAGCTTTCTTGCGGTTTATTTGACTTTTAGAAGGAGTGCATTTTATGCAATCGGTTATGCTGCAAATGATATTGTACTTATTATTCTATGGGTGTCAGCAACAATTTCTGATATATCGTATTTGTCAGTTGCTATTTGTTTCGCCGTGTTTTTAGTAAATGATATTTATGGATTTATCAACTGGTCTAGAATGCAAAAACGCCAAAAAAACGCCTGCATTGCCGCAGTAAACAATTAAAGGATAAAAGAGGTAAAGAGATATGTTTAGAGAAATGAGAAGAAAAAAACAAATTTTAAGCAATAAAGAAATTATTGAACTGCTTGAGAAAGGAACTTCTGGGGTATTGGCATTACTGGGTGATAATGAATACCCATATGCTGTTCCTATCAGTTATGTTTATGACAATTCTAAAATTTATTTTCACGGGTCAAAAATGGGACACAAAATAGATGCCATAAGGAAATGCAGTAAAGCATCCTTTTGTGTAATTGCCCAAGACGAGATATCTCCAGAAAAATATACGACATATTTTAAAAGTGTAATTGCATTTGGCAAAATACGCATATTGGAGGATGAAAATAAAATTAGAGAAGCAATTGAAAAGTTATCAATTAAATATCATCCAACAGATAGCATAGAAAACAGGAATCAAGAAATTGCAAGGGAATGGAAAGCTTTATGCATGATGGAACTTTCTGTTGAGCATATGACAGGAAAAGAAGCAAAGGAACTTGCCAAAAAGAAATAACAGCTTATCATCGCTTATTATTGAAATTAGCGATGCCATTTATGTTGTGAATGCAGGCGGATATATTGGAGAATCAACGCGAAAGGAAATAGAGCATGCCCATTCTTTGAATAAAGAGGTATTATTTTTTGAACCACTCGGTAAACTCTAATATATGGAAATTTAACGTGGCACGGCCTTTCCTATATATGCTTCCAAGCAACGGGATTAGCGGATCCGCTGGGCATTCCACTCTGCCAGTTCCCGGAAGCTCTCATAGCCTATCATTCCCGCAGAAGCTTCCAGCCGCCGTTTCCCCTTCTTATCATAGAGCAGCACCCGCGTCCTCTTGAAATCCGTCCGCCCAACTTCCTCCCACGTTAAAATGTCTGGCTGGCGGAACGGCCGGCCAATCATAATTTTTTCCCTGTCAAAGAAAACATGGCGGGAATAAAATGCATAACCCAGCACAAAAAACAGCCCAGACGCCACTGCACACATCCCAGCTATCAAAAGGAACAGGACGGGCTCCACGCCTTCGCTTGCCATCCCTGCAGCCATCGTTACCCCAAACACAAGGAACAGCATGGCACCCCCATACATCATATAGCGGAACAACGGCGTCAGCGCCAAAAGCTGCATCCCTGCAGGCACGCTTTTCTGCTCCCGCTTATTCCTCCCAAAGAGAAAATAAAGGATATAAGAAAAAAAGAACATCACGCCTACCGCAACGATACGGTAATATCTTGAATTTCCCATAATAGCCACCCATGCCTTTCATTTATTCTTCGGACACTTTGCGCAGCGGGCACAGCCGCTTTAGCAGCATAATACCCTCTGTACAGCACTACCAATTATAACACGTGTGCCCTTCCAGCGCAAATAGAAATGAAGAATATTCTTTGCGTTTACAATTTTAAGGATTCCTGTTAAAATAGCCAGCAAAAGCGTCCCCCCATGTTCCCTCTTATGGAACTCTAGGTTCCCACAAGAGGATCCCCCATTTTATAAGGAGGCCCTTATGCCAAACATCCGACTTATCGTCCGAGCCGACGACCTTGGTTACTCAGAAGCCGTAAATTACGGCATAGAAAAATCCATCAAAGACGGCATTGTCCATTCTGTTGGGCTTATGCCCAACATGCCTGCCGCAGCCCATGGGCTCAGGCTTTTGGAAGGCACAGGCGTCTGTATCGGGCAGCACACAAACCTTTGCCTGGGCAAGCCCTGCGCCGACCCCAGCCTGATTCCCGGCTTGCTGGATGAAAACGGGAATTTAAAGAGCAGCAGGCGCTACCGTGAAGCTTGGCAGAAAAGGGAAGAAATCGCCCCTTTAGAAGAATTTATCATTGAAATTGAAGCCCAGTACCAGCGGTTTCTGGAACTTACCGGCCATGCCCCCGGCTATTTTGAAGGACACGCCGTTATGGGCAAAAACCTTTTCCTAGGCTTAGAAGCCGTTGCAAAGCGGCATGGGCTGAAATACAATGCCATGGCCTTTGAAGGAACCAGCACATTCCATGGGACGCCTATTTTTATCTGCCCCATGGAATCCATGGAGCCGGATTACGACCCAGCCACGACGCTGAAAAAGGGGCTTCTCTCCGCGCCGGAAGGGATGCCTGCGGTGTTTGTGGGGCATCCCGGATATTTGGATGATTTTATCCTAAATAACAGCACGCTTACTGTCAACCGCACCAAAGAGGTTGCCATGTTCTGCGATCCCGGCATCCGGCAATGGCTGGAAGACCAGGGCGTGGAACTGATTGCTTATAGTGATATCGCTTGAAGCAGCTCGGCACAGGCAGCAAAGGGAAAAGCTGCTATGCATGGTATGCCCTGCAAAGCAGCCCCACAGCCTGTTCCCCGCCTAGAGCGTGTCTGAAAATTGCTTTCTGACAGATGTATTCTACAATTTGTGGGAGATTTTTGCCAAATGAAGGAGGCGTAGCGGGCTACGTTGACTGAATTTGGCAGAAATATGCCGCAAATTAGGGGATGCAGATGGCGGGAATGAATTTTCAGACACGCTCTAGCTCCGTTTCCTCCCCTCCAGCTTCCGGTTCATCCGCTCTGCCTCCCGGTATTCCAGCCACGACGAAAGGACGCCTACTGCAAGGTATACAAACGCAATTGCCATCACCATCCCTAACACCTGTTTCCAGTTACCAAAGGAAAACCACCCAAACAGGAAGCCGCAAAGCAGGACTATAACATTTACATACACATAGTATCCCACAATGCGGGCCAGCATGGATTTTTTAGACACTTCCTGCTCCCCGTCCGCAGGCAGCAGCAGGCTGCCCAAAGTGCAGGCTCCCGCAAGCCCTAAGATCTGCCAGAGGATTTCCACACCCAGTTCTTCCTCCCAGCCATAAAACACGGAAATATATACTGCCGCCACAAATAAAATCCCCGTGGTAATCTTTGCATACAGCGACATCATGGCATACAGCCGCTTCCTCATCCAAGTTCCCTCCTTACACGCCCAGCTTTTCTTTCAGCAGGGACGCATATTGCCTGGAAATAATCACTTTTTCCCCATTTTCCAGCAAAGCTTCATAACGTCCCCCAAAGGCCGGGGCAAGCCTTTTGATTTTATTCAGGTTCAGGATAGAGGATTTGGACACACGGATAAAATCCCGGGCTGGCAGTTCTTCCAAAAGCTCATAAAGTTTGCTTTTTACCTGATAGACCTCTGATTTGCAGTAGGCAAAGACCTTCTGGTCTACCGATTCAAAATAGAACACGTCCTCTGGCTCCAGAAAAAACATCCCGTTCCCCTGATAGGCCGTAAGCTTTGCGCCCCCCTGCCGGAACTGGTTAATTAACTTTACCATATCTTCCGTCAGCACACTGCATTTGATAATAATTTCTTCTTCCTCCCCTGGGCCTATATCTAAAATCGTCACTTTCATAATGTCCCTCAACGGTCGCTGATATCCCGTTTCTTCTGCACCAACAGAATCAATATAAATGCAATTATACCACAGCCTGCCAAAAATAGTGCCTGAAAAGAAGAATTTACCACCTTTCCCCCCATTTTCACCTGAATTCCCATATATTCCTGATAACCAGAAAGGACTTCCGGGGGCGTCCCGGCAAATGTGGTTTCCAGGGCTTGTTCACAGCAGGCCATCCGCATCAGGGACGCACCATGGAGCACTGGGAGGTATTTCAGCGCTGCCGCCACACCGTCCGGCAGGTTTCCCATAGGAAGGTAAATAGCCCCCACAAAGCCAACCAAGGTTCCAATCACTGTGCCGAACCCCGACCATGCACTGCTGCTCTTAACAAACATGGCAAAAAAATACATCATGACTGCAAATACCCCTACATTCAGCACAACCAGCAGGAAAATCCTCCCCAAAGCCGGAAAGCTTAACATTTTCCCGCCAGTGGCTGCAATATAGCAAAGAGCCGCTCCCAACGTCAGCACACACATGAAAATCCCAATCAGCATGGCAGAAGCCACATAGGAAAAAGCTATCACGCCCCGGCTGGCTGGCGCGGCATACAGGCTTGCCAGTTTCCCTCCGGAAACATCCGATACCCGGTTCCCTGTCACGGTCAAGGTAACCGTCACTGCATTTACAACCAAAATCCCCGCCAGCGTCCAGTACTGGACAAGCTCCTTTGCATGGGCTTCATCCAACGGGATATCCCGGATGCCGCCATACTCCTCCAGCAAGTACACCACATGTTCCTCATTCATATTTCCCAGAAATACCCCCATCAGCATCAGTACAATCAGCATGGAAAGCAAGGAGAAAAACACTGCTCCCCTGTCCCGCAGAAAAACCAAACAGTTCCGCTTTGTCAAATAGAAAAATTTTCTCATTATAAAATACCCATTCCTTTCTTTCTACACGCCTTTGCAGGTTCCCACCGCCCCCCCAAATATGTTATTCCATAGATTTTGTCACATTCAGGAACACATCGTCCATCGTCCCCTGGATTACTTCAAACCCCTCTATGCCCTGCTTCAATTCCTCCACCAGCGGAATGGCGGAAAGCGTATAGTCCATCCGTACCAAAACCCTGTCCTCCCGGATGGAATAGTTCAGGCTGCGGGCCGCAAGACTCTCTAAAATTTTTTTCTGGCATCCTTTTTTGGGTATCAGGAACAGTTTATCTTTTGCATATTTCTCCTTTAAGGAAAAGGGCGTCCCATACTCCACAAAATGCCCACGGTCCATAATTCCGATATGGTCTGCTTTTGCCGCTTCTTCCATGTAATGGGTCGTTAAAAATACCGTCATACCCAGCTCCTGCTGCAGCTTATGCACAGTTTCCCACACATTTTTCCGGGTGGCCGGGTCAAGCCCTGTAGTAGGCTCATCCAGAAACAGGATATCCGGGGTATGCATCAGTGCCCTTGCTATTTCGCACCTCCGCTTCTGCCCGCCGGACAGCTTGCCAAATGGGCGGCCCAGAACATCCCCCAGCCCTAACAGCTCCGTTGCGTGGGCAAGGCTTTTCCTTACTTTTGTATAGTCTTTTTCATAAAGCGCGCCCCGTATCAGCAGGTTTTCTTTTACAGTCAGCAGGCTGTCTAGGCAGTTATTTTGGTATACTACGCCAATATGCCGCTTGATTTCCTCATTTTCCTTCCCAAGCTCCAGCCCTTTGATTGCCGCCCTCCCGCCTGTAGGCTCCTGCAAGGTGCAGAGCATATTGATGGTGGTGGATTTCCCTGCGCCGTTTACCCCCAGAAACCCAAACAGTTCCCCTTTTTCCACAGAAAAACTAATGTCGTCCACTGCTTTTACTTCTTTATAATACTTTTTCAGATGTTCCACTGTAATTGCCGCTCCCATATCCGGCCTCCCTCCTAATTTTTCAGGCGATTGCTGTTATGCCCCTACTTTAGCAGAACGGCCGCGGAATACAAGGGGCAGAAGGGTGAATTGCAAAAAGGGCAGGGCAACCTGCAAATACGCAATGTGACCTGCCAAAAACCGTTCTTCTTTTTCAATGCCGCTTTTCTTTCTTGTATAAGCATATACAAATTTACCATTTCGTTACTTATAAATTAGTAAAACGTAATTGACGAAAATGCAGCCGTACCGTATAATATCAAAAGACATACTGCCAATGCAGAACGGAGGTAGAATTATGTTTATCGGCAGAAAACGTGAACTGGCTACTTTGGATAAATTATATAAATCTGGCAAATTTGAGTTTGCAGTCATTTATGGCCGGCGCCGGGTGGGAAAAACTGCGCTCATTAACCAATTTATCAAAGATAAGAAATCCATTTACTTTATGGGAATTGAGAGCAATGCCAAGCAGAATCTTGAAAATTTTAGCAATGATATCTTGGAAGCTGGGACGGGCATCCAGACATCAACTACATTTTTATCCTTTCAGGATGCGCTGGAATATGTGTTCCAATTGGCAATGAAAGAGCGTTTGGTCTTGGCTATTGACGAGTACCCCTATGTGGCCCGTTCCTCCAAGAGCCTTGCGTCTACCCTCCAGCTTTTGATTGATAGGCATAAACATTCTTCTAAGTTAATGCTGATCCTCTGTGGTTCCTCCATGTCTTATATGGAAGACCATGTACTGGCTTATAAAGCGCCGCTTTATGGGAGGCGGACAGCTCAGATGAAGGTTCTCCCCTTTGATTTTGCAGATACATGCCAGTATTTCAAGCATTTTTCCGATACAGACAAGGCTCTGGTTTATGGTATTGTGGGCGGGACTCCACAATACCTGCTGCAAATGGACGACAAGCTGAGCGTCGCAGATAACATTAAGAATACGTTTCTGAATCCCACTTCTTCCATCTTCGAAGAACCAGAAAACTTGCTGAAACAGGAAGTGCGGGAACCGGCGCTTTATAATGCCATTATCACGGCCATTGCAACTGGCGCGTCACGCATGGCAGAAATTTCTTCAAAGGTCGGGGAACCTACCAGTGTCTGTGCTTCTTATTTGAAAAACTTAACAGCCCTTGGCCTTATCCAAAAGGAATCGCCCTATGGTGAAAAAGCATCCCGGAAATCCATTTATACCATTGCCGATAATATGTTTCGGTTTTGGTACCGGTTTGTCCCAGAGAACAATTCTATCATAACCCGCGGGGCTGCTGATTTGGCCTACCAAAGAATTGCGCCGCATCTTACGGATTATATGGGGAAAGTATTTGAAGAAATCTGCAAACAATACCTTTGGGCGTTATTGTTGGACGGCAAATCCCCAGTGGATTTTGGGGAACTTGGGCGTTGGTGGGGAACTGGCCCATCTTCCCACAGCCAGACAGAAATTGACATTATGGGAGAACAGGACAAGGATTCTGCTTTGTTTGGTGAATGTAAATGGACAAATGAGAACGTAGATGCTAGGGTTTTGGAAAAACTGGGAAAGCGGAGCAAACTGTTCCATTACAGCCATGTCCACCTTTACCTGTTTGCGAAATGCGGATTTACCAAAGGCTGTATGGAAAAAGCAGATGAGATGGGAAATGTGACGCTTGCCACATATAGCGATATTCTGGAATTAATATAGATTTAGCCAACAACACAGCCACATAAATTTGATGGTTGATATCAGTATAGCTTTGTGCTAAAATAGGTTTGAGAATATCAGGAACAATCAAAGGTGTACCACCCTGCACTATTGGCAGTAGTACAGGGCAATGGGAGGTAATCCGACTACCACACAATGCAGAAACATTCTGCGATACACATAGGTTATTATAAGCGATATTGGCTTGATTTACAATATGGAAGTGTATTTTTGCAGGAAAGTGATGCAAGCCTTGAAATAATATGACAAGGTGCTAGGTGTGGAACGCATACCGGCGCCTTGTTCTTGGTTTCTCACAGGGATATTCCTATAGGGTAGGCACTAAACATTGTCTGCCCTTGGGGTATTCCGGGTGGGAAATCGGAGTTTATGAGCAGACTGCGGTTTTATTTAGTCTGCTTTTTTCTTTGGTTTTCTGTGGAACAAATAAACATATTTTAAAGAAAGCGAGGGAAAAGGAATGAAGAAAGCAAAAAAACTGTTGGCTGGACTGCTGGCATTGCTGCTGACGGTTACGGGCGTGCCTTTGTATGGCATGAAGGTACAGGCGGTAAATGGGGTACTAACGGAGGGGGATTATCGATATGAAGTGAATACAAATGGAAACAGCGTAAAAATTACAGGATATAACGGAAACGGTGGGGATGTCACGATTCCAGCGGAAATTAAGGGGAAAAGTGTGACTTCTATTGGTTATGCAGCATTTATGGACTGTAGCGGACTGACCAATCTTTCCATCCCGGACACCGTAACTTATATTGATGATTCCGCATTTGAGGGCTGCAGCGGGCTGACCAGCCTTTCCATCCCAGACGGCGTAACTTCTATTGGC
>KE159636.1:184553-186312 GCA_000403315.2 Lachnospiraceae bacterium A2 | reverse complement strand
CTACGCATTTTATGGCTGCAGCGGGCTGACCAGCCTTTCCATCCCGGACACCGTAACTTCTATTGGCGGCCACGCATTTTCTGGCTGCAGCGGGCTGACCAGCCTTTCCATACCGCACACTGTAACCTCTATTGGTTACTCCGCATTTTCTGGCTGCAGCGGGCTGACCAGCCTTTCCATACCGGACACTGTAACTTCTATTGACAGCTACGCATTTTCTGGCTGCAGCAGCCTGACCAGCCTTTCCATACCGGACACTGTAACTTCTATTGGCAGCTACGCATTTTATGGCTGCGGCCATTTGACAAGTGTTACCATCCCTAGCACTGTAACTTCTATTAGTATCCGCACATTTGGTTTTGTTTCCAACGATATGAAAACACCGGATTTTATCATCTACGGCGAACCTGGTTCCATAGCAGAAGTTTATGCAGCAAAATATGGATTTCCTTTTAACCAGCCTGGCACAGGCGGGAACACTAGCGGCTCTTCTGGAACGGACACATCCCAAACCGACATATCCACCGCCGCGATAACATTGGAAAAGGACAGCTATGTCTACGATGGAACAGCCAAAATCCCGGCTGTAACTGTAAAGCTGAATGGAAAAACACTCATTCTAAATACTGACTACACTGTTTCCTACAGCAATAATACAAAAGTAGGAACCGCAAAGGCAACCATCACAGGCAAAGGCAATTACAAAGGAAGCGTAACCAAAACATTTACCATAACCAAGGCCAATGATTCCACAGGCGACAGTGGCTCTTCGGGAAATAACAGTTCTTCAGAGAACAATAATTCCTCTGGAAACAACACTCCTTCCGAAAACAATGGTTTTCCTAACGACAACGCTTCCAAACAGCCCATCACCTGCAAAAAGAAAACCTACAGTGTTGCCTACGGCACAAAGCCCTTCAAGCTTAAGGTAACCTCTAACGGCAGACTGACTTACAAAAGTTCCAACAGTAAAATAGCCGCTGTCGGCAAGACAAGCGGAAAAGTAACCATCAAGAACACCGGAATCGCATACATCACAGCCAAAACAAAAACAGATTCCGTGAAAATCACCATCAAAGTCAGCCCAGCAAAGCCAAAGGTAAAATCCCTATCGGCAGGCAAGGACAGGAAACTGACGGTAAAATGGGCAAAGGACAAGAAAGCAACGGGATATCAGGTACAGGTAAGCACCAGTAAGAATTTCAAGAAAAACCTGAAAAAGCAGAATGTAACGAAAACTACATGCACCTTCAAAAAGCTGAAAGCGGGCAGCAAATATTACGTACGGTTCCGAAGCTTTAAGAAATCTGGAAAAAGCACCCTGTATAGCCCTTGGAGCAGCCCAAAACGGAGCAATAAAATGAAGCAGTAAGACGGGACGGCCAGGTACGCCGCAGCAGGGAAATTTCACAACACCGCAATCCATAAACCGGAACTCGAGGCCAGCGGGAAAGACTAAATTTTAACCCTTCTACTCAAAATAAAAAGAACCTTATGGAAATCAAAGTTTTTAACGCCTTGGTTTCACAATAAGGTTCTTCTTTTCTGCTTTTCATGGTTAGTATCACCAGAATTTTATTCCTCACCGCTGATGCGCAAATTTTCTGCTTGTTATCCGTATGGCTTTGTGATAGAATATTGTTGAGAATATCAGGAACAACTAGAGGTGTACCACCCTGCACTATTGGCAGTAGTACAGGGCAATGGGAGGTAATCCGACTACCACACAATGCAGAAACATTCTGCGATACACATAGGT
>KE159636.1:0-184543 GCA_000403315.2 Lachnospiraceae bacterium A2 | reverse complement strand
CTGCACTATTGGCAGTAGTACAGGGCAATGGGAGGTAATCCGACTACCACACAATGCAGAAACATTCTGCGATACACATAGGTTATTATAAGCGAAATCTGCTTGTTTTACAATAAGGAAGTGTATTTTTGCAGAAGAATGATGCAAGCCTTGAAATAGAATGACAAGGTGTCAGGTGTGGAACGCATACCGGCGCCTTGTTCTTGGTTTCTCACAGGGATATTCCAAACGGAGCAGGCGCTGCCTGTTTCTGGAGTATTCCGGGTGGGAAATCGGAGTTGGGCAGACTGCGGTTTTATTTGGTCTGCTTTTTTCTTTGGTTTTCTGTGGAACAAATAAACATATTTTAAAGAAAGCGAGGAAAAGAAATGAATCATGCGAAAAGATTGTTGGCGGGACTTCTGGCATTGTTGCTTGTGGTTACAGGAATATCCTTGTATGGCATAAAAGCACAGGCAGCGAAAACACAGACACAAGGAGATTATCAATATGAACTTATCATTAAAGATGAAGAGGCAAGTTCATTCGCTGCTAAATATGCCGTGAAAATTATAAAGTATATTGGAGAGGGAGGAACTGTCGCAATTCCAGAACGTTCTATCAAAAGATACACAGTGACTACTATCAGCGACTCTGCATTTGAGGGCTGCAGCAATTTGACAAGCCTTATCATTCCAAATACCATAACTTCCATCGGCAATTCTGCATTTAAAGGCTGCAGCGGTTTGGCAAGCCTTGTTATCCCCAAAAAAGTGGCTTCTATCGGTAAATCTGCATTTGAAGGCTGCAGCGGTTTGACAAGCCTTATCATCCTAAATTCTACAACTTCCATCAGTGATTCCGCATTTAAGGGCTGCAGCAATTTGACAAGCCTTACCATCCCGGCCAGCGTGACTTCTATCGGTAAATCTGCATTTGGTTACACTAGCTCCAATGAGAAAATCCCGAATTTTACTATCTATGGCGAAAGTGGTTCTGCAGCGGAAACATATGCATCAGAGAACGGCTTTACATTTATTTCCACTACTCCTCTGACAAACATCTCCGATGCCAGCATAACACTAGAAAAAGACGAATATCTCTACGATGGGACAACCATAACTCCGTCTGTAACCATAACACTGGATGGAAAAACGCTAACTCAGGATACCGACTATTCCGTTTTCTGCCTCTATAATATAGATGTGATAGAGGAAGACGCGCCAAGGTGGAGATATGAGTCTCCAAAAGCAATCGCCATAGGCAAAGGCGATTACACAGGAAGCTTGACAACATCATTTACCATAACCAAAATTGGCTCCGAGGGAGGTTATGAATATAAAGCGAAGGATGAAAACAGCATAACAATTACAAGGGGGCCTAACCAGAAAAGCCTCAAGATTCCAGCAAAGCTTGCCGGGAAAAATGTAACCTCTATTGATAGCCATGCATTTGAGGGCAAAGACAAATTATCAAACCTTACCATTCCGGACACTGTGACTTCTATCGGCAGCTACGCATTTTATAAGTGTTCCCGTTTAAAAAGCGTTACCATCCCAGCCAGCGTAACTTCTATCGGCGACTGCGCATTTGGCTATTATTATTCGGAACCTGATCCTGATGATGGGGGTGACGAGGATAGCAAAATGTCGGGCTTTACCATCTATGGTAAAAGCGGTTCTGCCGCTGAAGCCTATGCAGCAAAAAACGGATTTCCATTTAACCCGCCTGACACTGCCAAACAGGCTATCACCTGCAAAAAGAAGACCTACAACATTACCTATGGCACAAAACCCTTTAAGCTTAATGTAAGCTCCAGCGGCAGCGTAACTTACCAAAGCTCCAACAGGAAAGTAGCCGCTGTTGACAAAACAAGCGGAAAGGTAACTATCAAAAACACAGGAATCGCATACGTCACAGCCAAGACAAACACAGATTCCGTGAAAATCACCATCAAAGTCAGGCCAACGAAGCCGGCCGTAAAATCATTGGCATCAGACAAAAACAGGAAGCTGACCGTAAAATGGAAAAAAGATAAAAGGGCGACAGGATATCAGATACAGATAAGCGCTGCTAAAAATTTCAAAAAACCTGCAAAGAACCAAAATACACCAAAGAACTCATGCACATTTAAGAACCTAAAAGAAGGAAAGAAATACTACGTAAGACTCCGCAGCTACAAAAAATCTGGGAAAAACACCCTGTATAGCGCTTGGAGCAGCCCAAAACAGAGCAATAAAATAAAGCAATAAGGTTCCTCTTTTTCTTCAAATTTTTGATTTTCCCATGAAGAAAACAATGATTTTTGTACTTGTTATCAATATAGCTTTGTGCTAAAATAGGTGTGAGAATATCAGGAACAATGAAAGGTGTACCACCCTGCACTATTGGCAGTAGTGCAGGGCAATGGGAGGTAATCCGACTACCACACAATGCAGAAATATTCTGCGATACACATAGGTTATTATAAGCCATATTGGCTTGATTTACAATATGGAAGTGTATTTTTGCAGAAGTGATGCAAGCCTTGGAATAAAGTAACAAGGTGTCAGGTGTGGAACGCATACCGGCACCTTGTTCTTGGTTTCTCACAGGGATATTCCTATAGGGTAGGCGCTAAACACTGTCTGCCCTCGGAGTATTCCGGGTGGGAAATCGGAGTTGGGCAGACTGCGATTTTATTCAGTCTGCTTTTTTCTTTGGTTTTCTGTGGAACAGCAAACATTGCCCAAAAGAAAGCGAGGAAAAAGAATGAAAAAAACAAAACGAGCAAAACGGATGCTTGCAGGATTGCTGGCGTTGCTGCTGGCAGTTACGGGAGTGCCATTAAGTGGCATGGAAGTACGAGCGGCAGATGAAGTACTGACGGATGGGAATTTTTACTATATGGTAAATAAAGATGGAAAAAGTGTAATGATTACACATTATAATTCCGGAGAAACAACAGAGACAAGCGTTACGATTCCATCAGAGATTGATGGGAAAAGCGTGACTGCTATCGGTAATGAGGCATTTTATCAAAATACCAGTTTGACAAGCCTTACCATCTCTGGCAATGTATCTTATATCGGTAACAGCGCATTCGAGGGATGCACCAAATTAGCAAACCTTTCTCTCCCGGACAGTATCACTACGGTTGATTTCTGTGCATTTAAGGGATGCACCAATTTAGCAGATTTTACCATACCAGAGGGCATAACCTCTATCGGCGACTCTGCATTTAAAGACTGCACCAGTTTAACAAGCCTTACTATACCAGACAGCGCTACTTCTATCTCTAGCGACACGTTTAGTGGCTGCAGTAATCTGGAAACCATAAAAGTAAAAGAAGGGAATACAGTATATGATAGCAGGAACAATTGCAATGCAATTATACAGACAGGAAATAATACCCTTATATCAGGCTGCAAAAATTCACATATCCCAGAAGGCATCACTTCCATCGCTCCCTATGCATTTCAAGAATGCAACGGTTTGGAAGCCCTTACCATTCCAGACAGCGTCACTTCCATTGGCGAATGTGCATTTTATGGCTGTAGTAGCCTGACAGCCCTTGCTATCCCAAATAATGTCACATCTATTGGCTATTCCGCATTTAAGGGATGCAGCGGTTTAAAATCCGTTAACATACCAAACAATCTATCAACCATTGAGCATACGACATTTAAGGACTGCAGCAGCTTGGAAAGCCTTACTATCCCAAGCAGTGTAGATACAATTTGGAACCATGCCTTTGAAAACTGCAGCAATTTGGCAAACCTTAATCTCTTGCCTGGCTGTTGCTCTTATGCAATCCATTCTGAAGCATTTTTAGGCTGCACCAGTTTGACAAGCCTTACCATCCCCAACATAGGGCCTATTAATAGCTACGCTTTTGGCTATAAACGTAATGATTTTAACAAGGATTTGAAAGAAAAAATCTCAGGCTTTACCATTTATGGTAAGAAAGGTTCCGAAGCAGAAACCTATGCAACAGAAAATGGATTTTCATTTATTACGTCCGCTATGATTTCCGATGCCAGCATCACACTGGAAGGAGAAGATGACGGTTACGTTTGGGACGGAACCCCCAAAACCCCAGCTATAACAGTAAAACTGGACGGAAAAACCCTGACTGAGGGCATTGACTATACTGTTTTCTACAATAATAATACAGAAATCGGACGTGCAGAAGTAATCGTCACAGGCATGGGCAGTTATCACGGGAGCACGGCAGTAAACTTCTCAATCAGCGAAACTGGTTGGGAGGGAGATTTTAAGTATAAAGTAAATGAGGATGGAAACAGCGTAACAATCCTAAAATATGATGGCGCGAACAACGACGCTAAGATTCCAGAAACAATTGCTGGGAAAACCGTAACTGTTATTGGCGAGGAGGCATTCTCTCTGTGGTCGTCCTGGTTCAGTTCTGACAGCCCGGCAAGCCTTACCATTCCGGCAAGCGTAACTTCTATCGGCAGCTACGCATTTTATCATTGGAGGAACCTGAAAAGCATTACTATCCCCAGCACTGTGACCTCTATTGGTTACCATGCATTTGGATTTTGTGAATATGAAGTGGATCCAGACGACGGTGGTGACATCAGTGATAAGAAAGTAGCAGATTTTACTATTTATGGCGAAAGCGGCTCTGCGGCAGAAGCTTATGCAACAAAAAATGGCTTCCCATTTAACCAGCCTGCCACAGGCGGAGATTCTGGCACAACACCCGGAACTGGCCCATCCCAGAATGGCGGTTCCCAAGGCACCCCATCCCAGGCCGACCTCTCCAAAGCAACCGTAACTCTGGAAAAAGACGCCTATCCCTATGACGGAAAGGCCAAAACCCCAGCCGTGACCGTAACATTAAACGGGAAAACCCTTAGCCCAAGCACAGACTATACCGTTTCCTACACCGACAATGTAAATGTGGGAACCGCAAAGGCAACCGTCACAGGCAAAGGCAATTACAAAGGGAGCGTAACCAAAACATTTACCATCACCAAGGCCAATAACCCCGCAGGAAACAATGGCACTTCGGACGGCAATGGTTCTGCAGGAACCAGCAATTCCAAACAGCCCATCACCTGCAAAAAAAGAGCCTACACCGTTGCCTACGGCACAAAGCCCTTCCGGCTTAAGGTAACTTCTAACGGCAGCCTGACTTACAAAAGCTCCAACAGAAAAATAGCCGCTGTCGGCAAAACAAACGGAAAAGTAACCATCAAGAACACCGGAATCGCATACATCACAGCCAAGACAAAAACAGATTCCGTAAAAATCACCATCAAAGTCAGACCTGCAAAGCCAAAAGTAAAATCCCTGCCAACAGGCAAGAACAGGAAATTAACGGTAAAGTGGGCAAAGGACAAGAGGGCTACCGGATATCAGGTACAGATAAGCACCAGCAAGAATTTCAAGAAAAACGTGAAAAAGCAGAATACTGCAAAAACTGCATATACCTTTAAAAAACTGAAAGCAGGGAGCAAATATTATGTACGGCTCCGAAGCTTTAAGAAATCTGGGAAAAACACCCTATACAGCGCATGGAGCAGCCCAAAACAGAGCGGTAAGATTAAGCGATAGGATGGCCTTAAGGATTCTCTGTAGACAATGAATAGTGAACTAATTTTGTGCTTGTTATCAGTATAGCTTTGTGCTAAAATAGGTTTGAGAATATCAGGAACAATCAAAGGTGTACCACCCTGCACTATTGGCAGTAGTACAGGGCAATGGGAGGTAATCCGACTACCACACAATGCAGAAACATTCTGCGATACACATAGGTTATTATAAGCGATATTGGCTTGATTTACAATATGGAAGTGTATTTTTGCAGGAAAGTGATGCAAGCCTTGAAATAATATGACAAGGTGCTAGGTGTGGAACGCATACCGGCGCCTTGTTCTTGGTTTCTCACAGGGATATTCCTATAGGGTAGGCACTAAACATTGTCTGCCCTTGGGGTATTCCGGGTGGGAAATCGGAGTTTATGAGCAGGCTGCGGTTTTATTTAGCCTGCTTTTTCTTTGGTTTTCTGTGGAACAAATCATTTTGTCTAAAAGAAAGCGAGGAAAAAGAATGAAAAAAACAAAACAAGCAAAACGGATGCTTGCAGGATTGCTGGCATTGCTGCTGGCAGTTACGGGGATGCCTTTGTATGGCATGGAAGTACAGGCCGAAGAATCAACGGAGGGAGAACTTCCCAGCACCGGCGAAGATGAAACAAGCAACTTCGACATCTCCAACGCCGAAATAACACTGGAAAATGAAAAAAATATATACGCCTACGACGGAACGCCGAAAACACCATCTGTAACCGTTAAGCTAAACGAAAAAATACTAACCAAAGACACTGATTATACCGTTTCCTACAGCGACAATACTGAAATGTATACTCCCAAAAACCCCATCCGGGCAAAGGTAACTGTCACAGGTATCGGCAGCTATACTGGAACAAAGTCGGTTTATTTCCAGATAAGAATGACCGCTTGGGAAGGAGATTATGGGTATCAAGTAAATATAGATACAAACACCATAAAAATTACAAAATTTGATGGCGGCAGTACCGCAGTGATTCCATCAACAATTGAAGGGAGAAGCGTAACTGAAATCGGCAGCATGGCTTTTGCAGGGGATGATGTTATACGCAGCCTGGCAAATGTTACGATCCCGGACAGCGTCACTACAATCGGTTCCGGCGCATTTGCGAGTTGTGAACTGAAAAGCATTACCATCCCCAGCAGCGTTACTTCCATTGGGATGCATGCATTTGGTTTTCGCTGTTATGAAGATCCCGACGGCCCTACTTATTGTTGGAAAGTTTCAGATTTTGCCATTTTTGGGGAAAGCGGTTCCGCTGCAGAAGCTTACGCAAGAGAAAATGGGTTCCCATTTAACGGGCAAGACCTGGGCCCTGCGCCCCAAACCGACATCTCCAAAGCAGCCGTAACCTTGGAAAAAACCACCTACCCCTATGACGGAAAAGCCAAAACCCCAGCCGTAGCGGTAACTTTAGACGGGAAAACCCTTATCCCAAGCACAGACTACACCGTTTCCTACACCGACAATGTCAATGTGGGGACTGCAAAGGCAACTGTCACAGGCAAAGGCAATTACAAGGGGAGCGTAACCAAAACATTTACCATAACCAAAGCTGATGACACCACTGGGAACAACGGCACTTCGGACGGCAGCAGCTCACCGGGCGGCAACGGCACTTCGGGCGGCAGCAGCTCACCGGGCGGCAATGGCACTGCTGATACCAACAACATAAAGCAGCCCATCACCTGCAAAAAGAGGGCCTACACCGTTTCCTACGGCACAAAGCCCTTCAAGCTTAAGGTAACCTCTAACGGCAGCCTGACTTACAAAAGCTCCAACAGCAAAATAGCCGCTGTCGGCAAAACAAACGGAAAAGTAACCATCAAGAACACCGGAATCGCATACATCACAGCCAAGACAAAAACAGATTCCGTAAAAATTACTATCAAGGCCTATCCAAAGAAGCCGTCTGTAAAATCCCTCTCTGTTGGGAAAAGCAGGAAATTAACAGTAAAGTGGGCAAAGGACAAGAGGGCTACCGGATATCAGGTACAGGTAAGCACCAGCAAGAATTTCAAGAAAAACCTGAAAAGGCAGAATGTAACGAAAACTACATGCACCTTCAAAAAACTGAAGGCAGGCAGCAAATATTATGTACGGCTCCGAAGCTATAAGAAGTCCGGGAAAAATACCCTGTACAGCGCATGGAGCAATAGAACAAAGTGGGCAAGCCCACTTCAGCTCCCCTAACCCCTCACTCATGAGGGGGCTTGGACACTTTGCGCGCCGAGCACAATTGCGAAGCAATATTTTACCTCTTGTGCGAGTGCGCATATTGTTTTTCTCTTATAGGAAATCCATACACTTTATCACTTCACAGTAACACGGTATTCTCTATAAGAGAAAAAAGAGCGGCAAAGCCAAATAAACTCTCCGCCCGTTCAGGCAGGATAATTAGCTCCCGCAGCATTCACCAAATATCCGCGCAGGCGCGGCTGCCCAGCCCATTGCCCGCGGAACTCCCCCCTGTGAACAAAAGTATCCATCCTTACAGGGGGGATATTTGTTAGCTTTCTTTTTCAGCTTCCCCAGCCCCAGCAAACAGCAGTTCCGCAGAGAAATACGTCTGCTGCACATAATCCTCCCCCAGCATACGCTTATCCAGCATCCGCTTTTCCTGCAATTCCTCCAACTGCTCCTGCAGGTGTTTCCTGCGCTGTACCCGCCTTTCCCAGAAGCTGTCCTCAGATTCCCGCTGGAACAGGCTTTCCCCTTTTCCATTTTGGTAGCCCAGGCTCCAGCTTTGGCCGCTGTATTCCTCCTTTGTGGCCCCAAATGTATGGACCACAAAGCTGCCGCCGCAAATGCCAGCCCATGGGTTGTCAAACCCAAAGCTTCTCTTTAAGGTATCCAATACCCATTTTTCATATTCCGGGTCAGCCTTCATGGCCTCAAACCCCTCGTCCGAAATATGCACGGAAAAAGAAGAATCCATCTGGGAGGGGCTCACTGGAATCTGCGAAATCCTATCATGGATATACTCCTTGTATTCTTCCAGCGTCAGTTCCTTAGCTGAAATCACCGGCTGGGCGGAATCTGCCGTTTCCAGCCTTTTTTCCGCTATTTTATCTGCAAACGATACAGATTCTGCCTGTTTCTGCCCTGCTTCATAACTTTTCAGAAAATTGTGGTACGTTTTCGTCATATAATTTACGTACATGGTATTCTGAGACATCGCTGCTCCTTTCCCTATCCCCAAATATCATATTTGCTCCCAAAGGCCGCATAGCTGTTCCCACTGGCATTGTATTTGCTGGAATAGCTTAAAGCATTGGCTCCTGCATTGTCAGCCACCCGCTCTCCCAGAAAGGCAATTTTTTCTGTAAATGTGCCGGAAGGGCCAAATAACTTCTCCAGGCTTTCCTTATCCAGTTCCTTTAGCTTCTCCTTGTCAATGCTTAAGGTTCCGTCTTTCCCTATGGTAATCCCTGCTGCCTTTAAGGCCTCGCTGTTCTCCCCTGCGGCATCTTTGAGCATCTGGCTGTAATAGCTGTCCAGCGTGGATGAACTGCCCTTTAAGGATTTCAAGGTTGCGTTATAGCTGTCCAGCAGCTTTTCCACCTGGCTGTACACTTCCTCATAGTCCCCGCTTTCCTTTGCCTTGGCAAACATGGAATCCTGGCCTTCTGCCAAAAATGCCTGTGCATTTTTCACCAATTCTTCCGCTTTTTTTTCTAATTTCTCATAGCTGTTTTTCTTCGCTAGGTTTGTGCTGGCTTCTGTCCCAAACACATCTGAGAAATCATCCTTCTGGCTCTTGTTCAGGTAATCCACAAGGGACATATTTACCGGGACGCCTGCCCGCCTTGCTGTTTCATTGATAATCTGGTCTGTCACTCTCATACTAGATACCTCCTGCTTTCTTCTTTGTCGCCACCCTGCGCTTCATTCTGCCGCAGGCTGGCAGGGAATTACGGTTCCCCTGCGGTATTTTGCTGCAGCATCACAGTAACCTTAAACACATTCCCATTTATTTTAATATCCATAACTCCAAGGTAACGCTCTGCAATTTCCTTTACGCTGCTTAAGCCAATCCCATGCTCCCCTCCCGCCAATGGCCCTGCCCATTTTTCCGCAGTTAAGGAAGCCTGTTTTCTGGTAGCCGGGAGCGGCCTGCCTTCCTCCCAATTTACTATGCCGTCAAAGCTGTTTTCCACTTCCAGCAGCAGGAAATGGTTTTTCCGCTTCAGGTTAAGCCGGATATAGCGCTGCGCCCCCTCCATCCTCCCGCAGGCTTCTATGGCATTGTCCAGAAGGTTATCCAGTAAAATGCCCATGTCAAATGCCGGGATGGCAAACTCAGGCACATAAGAAAACCTTACCTGGAACTCAATCCCCGCCCCTGCGGCTTTCCGGTATTTGTCGTTAATAATGACGTCCGTCACAGGGTTCCCCGTAGCAAACTGGTAATCCAGCGTCCCCATGGTTTCTTCCAGCTTTTCCATATAATGGCCTGCGGCCTGAAAATTCCCGCTGGCTGCCAGCCCCTTAAGGTTTGCCATGTGGTTTTTCATCTCATGCCGTGCTTTCCGGATGCTGCCATAGAAGTCCTCCGCTTCCTCCAGCCGCCGTCCCAAAGCCTTTATCTGCTGCCCTTCCACAAAGCGCTGCTGCCGCTCCTTCTGCAGTTCCCGGTATTTCTGGAAAATGGAAATGGCAGCCAGCTCCCCCAGATAAATCAGCAGGGCCAATACTGGGATTTTCCATATCATATCCCGCTTTGCATCAAACAGCAGGAATATCCCCTGTTCCAGTTCCACGATGGAAATATCAAATACCATGCGTGCCAGCATACCGCCCGCCACATTGAGGGAGGACAGGAACACCACATCCTGCCAGCCCATCTCCCATGGCTGTTCCACCACCTTTTTTAAAATGCCCATCAGGCCCCAAAGCAGAACGCTATAGACACCTATTAATACCACCTGTCCTGCGGCAGCCCCTCTGTAAACCCACTGGAGGTAATCCGCCGAAGCTGCATCCAGATGACCGAAATACTCATCCATCCCATACTGGTGGATACTGTTGGAAACCAGAAAGCTAAGCCCATGGAGGTTATAATACAGCAGCAGCACAAACACTGCTTTTTCCAAACGCTTTTGGTGCCGCACAAAGGCATAGGCCAGCACCAAAGCTGCTGAAAGGGGATACCGGACCCACGACGCCAGCCCCGGCCACAGGGCTGCCAGAAGGTTCACGCCTGCCAGCGCCCCAGCCAGAAAGCCCTTGCTTTTTTCCTTTTCCGGGTAAAATATGCCCCACAAGGCCAGAAAAAGCAAGGCTTGCGCCAAAACATGGAATACCCCGGTATAGTTAATTACCCATTCATAGATATCCTGGCTCAATGGCATCCCTCCGAAATGAATTTCAGGTATGCTTTTACAAAATCCTGGTATTTGTACTTTGAAATCAGTGCGCGGTCGCCATTTTTCATCCACACTTCCGTCCGGCTGTACCGCTCCACATGCTCCATATTTACCAGATAGCCTTTATGCACCCGGAAAAATTGTTCCTGAAGTTCCCTTTCCAGTTGGCTAATCCTTCCATAAAATGTGATTTTCTCATTGCCCAGGCACAGGATTACTTTGCGGTTGCTGCTCTCCACATAATAAATGTCCCCAGCCAGGACCTTCCTGGTGGTATTCCCTGCCCGGACCAGCAGTTCCTTTGGGGCAGGACGCTTTTTCCCTGCCAGACAGCGGTATTCCCGCACCGCCTGCCCAAACACTTCCTGAAATTCCTTTTCGCTAATAGGTTTTACCAAGAATTGGAACGCATGGACGGAAAAGGCTTCTACTGCATATTCCGGGTAACCTGACACAAAAATAATCAGGGGCAGGCTGCCCAAAATGGGTTCTCCTCCGGCCCCGGCACGGCTCCTGAGCTTTCTTGCCACATCCATCCCACCTAAGCCCGCCATGGAAATGTCAAGGAACAGGATATCTATGCCTTCCTGCCCCTTGCTGCCAGATGGGGGTTCACTGTCCCCATTTCCCAGCCCTTGGGATTCCAGCAGCTCCTGCCCGGATGAAAACTCACTGATCTTACAGCCTGCCTCCTGCTGCCCGATTAATTCCCGTATATAGGCGCGCACATATCCTTCATCATCACAAATCGCAATATTCAATGCTGTCCACCTCTGGGATTCCCCACCGCCGCAGGCTGCAATGCACGGCGTTCCTTTCCTCACAATTTCATCTGGGAAAATCAGCCCACTGGCACATTTTCCGGCTATTTATGTTATCGGCACTCTTTCTGGAAAAACTTTAGGAATGAAGTGACGGGACGCTTATTTGTTGTGACTGGCAGCCCTACGTAAAAAAGAATGCGCACAGCGCATTCTCCGCGCGCGAGCGGATTGCGCAGCAATAAATTTCCTCTCCGCGAGCTGCGCATAACTGTTTTTCTCTTATAGGAAATCCATGCACTTTATCACTTCACAGTAACACAGTATTTCCTGTAAGACAAAAACCGGGCTGCCGCACCAAGGAGAACACATGCAATATATTCTGCATTTCCTTCGTACAGCAGCCCCTGTGCAAACTTTTGCCGGCTACGTTTTCCTCTATCCGTTAAATTTCATACCAAATAATCTCATTTGCCCCAAGTTCCACCTCAAAGCCTGTCCCATCGCCTTTGTAGACGGTTGTTTTCTGCGGTTCGTAGGTATTGTTGACTACGCAGTATTTTCCATTTTTTACATATGCATGGACTTCCACATTGAAGTTGGTGCTGAACCACTGGTACAGGTTCCCTTCCTCATGGGCAGACCAAAGGATGGAACGGTACAGGATACGGCTGTTTTCAAAGCTATACGGAAGCCCGCTGATATACACGCAGCGTCCTTTCCCAAATTCGTTGACAGCCATCTGGACTTCCTTATCATGATGCACCAGAATCTTTGCCCCCTCTAGGGCATAGATATTTTTCTGGCCTTCCCCGAAATCAATTTCCTTGGTGCAGTCCTCTTTGATAAAGTGTCCATGCTCCTCCCAGTTATATTTATCCACGTTCAGCGTGAAGCCGGTTTCTTTTTCCACGCCCATGGTGGTTGCAAGCTGGAAAAAATGCCCTTCATGCTGGTAGGCGGAAGGCTCCCCAATGCCGATAAAGCCGCCGCCATTGTATATAAACCGTTTCACTGCCGTGATGATTTTCTCATCCGCCCAGTTTGCGCCCCCAGAAAATGCCGTATCTGCCCCGCCCACATTGAGCAGTACATCAATCCCGTCCAGGGCAGCCGGATCCTCCCTGATATCGTCAAAGCTTATGAACTGCACGTCGAAGGGCGCGCCGCTCAACGCTTCAATCACTCCTGCATAGGAGTAATTCTGCTTATAGTAAATGGCGTGGTGCACCATATGGTTCCCCCATGCCCGCATTTTCCCCCAGCTATTCAGCACAGCCACTTTCTTGATGCAATAAGGGGTTGTGCCTTTGATATTTTCATAAAGCACCCGGAATTCCTCGCATACGCTCTCCACATAATCAATAAATTCCGGGAATTCCATTGCAAGCTTCAGATATCCGCCATACCCGATACGGTCAATGGGCTTTCGCAAAATTGCGCGCCTTGCCGTTACCCAGTTCATTTTCGCTTCTTTCACCGGGTCGCCCCCCTCATGGAACACATCCGGGAAGAAATACGGCAGGAGCCTTCCTTCAGTATAAGTTACCCCTTCAATGTCACTGATTAACCGGAGGGTACTTCCGTTCCCAACGCTTCCTACTACAGCGTCCAGGCCAATCGAACGGAACTCGTCCAGGAACGGCTCTGTGCCAATCCAGTGGTCCCCTAAGAACATCATGGCTTCCTTGCCGCACTCATGGGTAATATCCACCATTTCTTTGGCAAGCTTAGCCACTTCCCTCTGCTGGAACTTCTGGAAATCCCGGAATTCCTTGCTGGGGATGCGGTAAATATTGTTCATATAGCCCTGGTCAATAATAAATTCGGGACGGAACGGATAGCCCGCTTCCTTTTCAAACTGCTCCAGGATATAAGGGCTTACCGACGCGGAATACCCATACCAGTCTACATACTTTTCCCTTGCCAGTTCATCAAAAATCAAGGTGAACTGATGGAAAAATGTGGTATAGCGGATCACGTCAATATGCGGATTGTCCTTGATGTATTTCCTCAGGCGCTCCATGGAAAATTCCTTTGTCTTTGGCTGGCGCACGTCAAAGGTAATCTGCTTCTCAAAGTTTGTCCAGCCATTTGTCACTGCATTATACATATGCACCGGGTCCCACATAATGTAAGCAAGGAAACTTACTGTGTAATCATGGAATTCCTTTGCGCCATGGATTGTCACTTCCCCTGTTACGGCTTCGTACCCCCACCGGGACGCCGGCACTGGCTCCCCTGTGGTACGGTCAATGACTTCCCACCATCTTGTAATGTCATCCTTGTCATTTACCTTTAGCATATCCGGGTAAAGATGGTCCATAAGGCAGATGGACAATTCCTCCCCAACTGCTGTATAAAAGGGCGTCATAATGTACATCTGCTGTATTTCATCTGGATTGGCTTTCGCCCATTCGTTGTCTTTTCTCGTGGTATAATATGTGGAATAAACTTTTGCTTCCACGTCCTTCAATTCTTCTGGATAGTCTGTCCCGTCGCAATCCCGGATTGCATCCGCCCCCCAGCGTTTTACAAGTTCCAGCGTTTCAGGCACTACATCCACGTCTGTAGGTATTGTCACCCTCCCTGTCGTATGTTCTTTCAATGATAAACCCTCCTCCTATTTTCTCTATATTTTATAATGTGCCGCGTTTCCTGGCAGCGCTGCACATCAGTTCACATACTTGATAATGGTATCCCATGCCGAAGCCCTCTCCAGCCCCAGCTTCCAGTATGCAGCCCCTGCAAGGTTATTCTGTTTCATGACTTTCAGCTTTTCCTCCAGGGATTTTTCATTTTCCACCCACATTTTGTAGGTTTTCCCATCCTTCTCATATTCAGCAATATACTGCCCATCCTCCTCCGACCATACCGCCTGGGCGCCATTTTCCGTATAACGGTTTTCCACGGTCTGCATACCTTCCTCCGTGCAGGTAAACGTGTAGGGCAGGTAATCTTCCGCGGCAGATTCCACATCCTCCCCGGCCCCATCCTTGGGTGTCAGTTCCCAGACCCTGGTGTAGAATGGCATAGCCAAAATCGTCTGTTCCGGCGGGACTTCCTTTAAGGTGTTCTCGACCCCTTCCCGGACAAAGCCGATGGAAGCCACAGACCCGATATCCTCGGAGCCGCTGTAATGCTCGTCATAACCCATGATAATTACATAATCGGCAAACACTGCCTGTTCCGCCCGGTTGTAAAAAGCCGTGTAGCTGGACGGCACATAATTGTCCACGGAAAGCACCAGATTGTTATTCTTGCATTTCAGGGAAAGCTCCCGCACAAACTGGATGTAGGAATCCCCTACCTCGCCGCTTAGGGCCTCGAAATCCAGATTAATCCCATCCAGGTCATATTCAATGGCCGCAGCAATAATCTGGTTCGCCAGATAATCCCTTGCTGACGTATGGGTCAGCACATACGTACTGTCTGCTTCCGGGTTCTCCAGGTTGCTGACTAAAGCCCAGACATCCACATTGTTCTGGTGGCAGTAGTTGACGTATTCCCTGCTGGCAAGGGAGAAAATATTCCCGTCATTGTCATTTAAGTAAAACCATGTGGGTGAAATGACATTTACGCCCTTGGTGCTCTGGAGGATATCGGAAATCCTGCCGTTTGCCTCCTGTGTCGTCACCTGATGCCACCCAAGGCTTACTGGCCCATCCTTCAATAAATGGGAAAACTTTGGTTCTTCAAATTCCCTTGAAATAGTTTTTGAAGCCGGTTCCCCCAGCCGTTTATTCTGCAGCCAGCCTATCATGCCATCCTCTGTGCATACCCTGCTCCAGTCTTCCCCGGCATCCAAAATGGTGACTTCCGCCCCTTTTTCCAAATCTGCTGCAATTGGGCTCTTAATGCCGCCTTTGATACGGATTTGGGTATCTTTGCGCACCTCTGCTGTTGAAACCTTACCCCAAACAGAAGTGATTTTCACCCGGTTGGGGGCCTGGTGCACGGTAAAATCAATATTTGTATAGTTCTGGACAAAATCTAACGCCAGATACATTTGTTCCCCGTCCACTTTCACTATGGTGTAGTCGGTGTGCTCCGTTTTCTTTGTCACTGTGTAATCCCTGCTGCCTGCGCTGGCAGAAACTACGTCAGAATCGGTGACATACCGCAGGATATTTTCATTGGAATCCCAGTAAAAACGTTGGTTTAAATACTGCTGCACCAGCTTATAGTCCATATACACATGCCCATCCCAATACTTCGCTGTTTCTTCCAGAAGCTGGCCGTCCAAAAGGACCGCAATATCCTCCGGGCTGTGGACATTGTAATATTCGTTCAGGTCAGCCCGCTCCTTGCTGGGGCTGTATTTCTTAATGACTGCGCTGAGCAGGGCAATCAGCAAGACCGCGGCAATAAAGATAACTGCTGCGGCAACCGGCGTGCGGCTGTCCCTTTGGGGCCTCCTTTTGCCCCTTCCGTTCCGGCCCTGGGCCCTTTTTGGCCTGGAAGGGCCGCCATTGCCGTCTTTCCCTGCCGGCCTTCTAGGCGGCCTTTGCCCATTCCCCCGGCTTTTCCGCCTGCCAGAAGCCCGTCCCTGGGGGCTTCGGCCTTTGCCTTTTCCCCTGGCAGGGAGATCCCCTTCCAGGTCCACATCCGCAAGGCCTTCCTCACTATAACCGTCCAGGTCCATGCCATAACCCTCCATGCCTGTATCCCATCCAGAGGGCTCCCCCTGGCCGTAGCCTTCCATTCCGCTGCCCCAGCCAGCCGGTTCCCCCTGGCCGTAGCCTTCCATTCCATTCTGCGCCTGCCCATAGCCGTCCATGTTTGGCTCCCAGCCAGCCCCGTTTACGCCGTCCATTCCCCAGCCATATCCTCCATGGAAATCCGGCTCATCTTGTCCCGGGCCTGCTACAAAAGGCCCGTCATCTATCTCCCATCCAGCATCCCCGCGATCCGGGAACTGCTTGTCCCTTCCTGACATTTCATCCTCCTACGTACAAAAGGGGCTGCCACATCCAAAGAAGATACAAGATATGGATTGCCTGCCTACCCTATGCCATATCCTGTAGTTAAACCCTGAATGTAACAGCCCCCTGTTCTCATATTTTACTTAAAATCTGTAATGCATCCTCTTTCAGAATCAGCTCGTAATGTTCGTCAAAATACGCCCGGATTGCCGTGGAATATTTTTCCTGGTGCGCATATTCTGACAAAATATTGCAAACCTTGTTAAACTCCTCCGGAGTATGGTGGCTCTTGCTGATTACTAAGTAATATTTCCGGTTCAGCTTATTCTTATAGAGCACGTTGCAGCCGTTGTAAAAGCCCTTAAGTACCCGCGCCAGCCGGTTCACCTCGTCCAGTTCATCAAACACGAACAGTTTGGTAATATCTACTACAAGAGGTTCCTCTTTTTTCTTATGCTTCTTTTCCGAAATCTTTCCTAAAGAAATATAGTTATCCGCCTGCTCCTTACCTTCCGCCGTCCTGCTTTGCTCCTGCAGCCTGCGCACCAGGTCCAGGATATCGTCAGCCCCTGCTGCTTCGAATACCTTATCGCTGTCCTCCCCCATGTAATCTTCCCGGGCTTCCTCCTCCGGGTCGCCGGGAGCAAACTGGGAAAAGCGCGTATCCAGTTCCTCCGGGTATTCTACCTTCGTAATAATCAAAATAATTGTATCTGGTGACAGGGGGATCGCCTCAATCATCAGGGGAATATCCTCCGCCTCAAACCCACATTCATATGCTGCCTGCTGCATCATATCGCGGAACAGCAGTTTCGCCTTCTCGGTCCCATATGCCAGTTCACTTAACTTGAGCTGCCGGTCCGCCAAATCCTCACGGGTGAGGGTACAGCGGATTTGGTTCTCATTCACTTTTTCAATTTTCATATGACCACTTCCTTTTCCTAAAATGCACCATCAGGAATTCCATAAAATATATATTAATACAAAACCAACAAAGCTAAAACGCCATAACCAGGATTGTCGAAAACTTGCCTGTTTATAGTACTCAAAGTATATTACATATTCTTGCATTTCGTCAAGCCATACGCCCCCGGATTTTCTAAAAAAAGTATTAATTTTCTAAATTTTTGCCGAAACAGCTTGCATTTACCAGTATTTGTATGCTATAAGTAACAGGAGATGCCCGTTTGATTCAGGCAGAAAGGAGCATGGCAGGCTGCGCGCTTTCAGGACGCAGCTCCCAAAGCCTTACGGCAGGCGCAAGACGCTGCCTTCGGCTGCCCAGGCCTTTTCACCAGACACATTTCAAGCTTATCTATAACTGCAAATGTATTTTCTGTTTCTACACATCATGTTCCATAGATATATAGTATGTGGAAATCCGCTAAAAATTAACCCGGAAACAAAGCAATCATCTGTATGTTTTATACTTAAATGGAAATTTTACACAATCCGCCTGTTTTCAGACATATGCACCGTGCACATCTCTATCCGGTGCCTTTGCATAGCATCCTTTCGAAAAGGCCTGTCCCCGCCGCCCCATCCAGGGCATTCCCCAAAAATAAAAAATGAAACTGTGCTGGCAGTGCCGGGGCTTAGCTGCCCCGCATTTTGGGAGAAGAAAAAAGATGTTGGAATCCCCGGATGGAAGGCAGGGAAACCAATGGCAACTATAAACCAACTTGCCCCATATCCGGCAGCTATATCCCGCCGCGCTATATGGGCATACCACCAGAAACTGTAAACGAACGCCATCCATATGGACGCAGCCCGTACTTGCTGCTCCAGAACTGGCAGCCATGGACTGCTGAATCATTTATTACATCACAGAATAACTTCAAGGTTTTTGGAGGATAAAAGGAGGAATTGCAGAGGACATTTTATTTTGGTAAGAAGGGAATTCTTATCCACGAACTATAATTCCAAACGGACAAAAGAAACCGGGGTATCAGCCTATGTTACATTTGCACCATAGCTGATTGCCCCGTCCTTTCTAAATTAATCCACTATAAAGCAGCCTTCAAAGGCAGCCGCCCTGCTGCCAGTAAGGTATGGCATAGCGGCAACTTATTTTGCCAGAAACTCATTAATTTTATTTACCAATGCATCTGGCTCAATCCCATGCACCATAGCTGCTTCTGCAATGGTTTCCATCTGGGAAGATGGGCAGCCAAGGCAGTGCATCCCGATTTCCAGTAAAAGCGGTGCAACATTTTCGTCAATCTGGAGCAGTTCTCCAATCATGGTTTCTTTTGTTACTTGGGCCATTTCTCTTACCTCCTTATGTTTTGGTTTCTGCTGCCAAAGCAGCGCACGCGTACTATTATAATACCATTTTCCCTATTATGCAATGTTTTATACATTTTGAGTTTCCCCATTTTGCTTCCGGTATTCCATGCCGTAAAAATAACCTTCATTTTTCCTGTCAGCCCTAACGGCAACCAGAATTTTCCGCTCCCCGTCATAAGCGCAGCCGCATACACTTTCCGTCCCATACAGCGATAATTCCTTCAGCATGGCGGACGGATCTGGTATCAGGCGGGTAAAATCCTCCCGGGTCAGCTTGGAAGCCGCCCAACCCTGTTCCTCAAGCGCCCTGGCCGCTGTTTTATATTCCCCGCAGCATAAGGCATCGCAAAGAGCCATCATCAAATACCCGGAAAGGCTCTTGCTCCAAAGTTTCCAGTCTGCAATGGCATCGCACTCATGGTTCATATACACCGGCGGGTCATCCTGGTCCAAATCTGACAGGCGTATGCCAAACGACACCACGCCTGCGCCGTAATCGCTGCCAATCAGCAGGTAGTCCGGGACACGGCTTTCCCATTGCTCCCTTGGCAGCTTATAATATTGGTAATATTCGCTGTTATCCGGATCGTCCGGATGTTCTTCCCAATACTCCTGGTCCTCGTCTATCATCTCCTGGATTTCTTCATACAGGGTAGAAAACGGGGCCTGGCTTTCCGTCCCAATATCTGCCGTAGCAAGCAGCGGGCAATCCGACGCCAGGCATAAAAACTCAAAAAGCACGGAAGGCAGCCTGATATTTTTTTCCTGCTGCTGTTGTATCAGGGCTTCTTTGGCAACAGGGTCTTTATACCCTAATTCCTGCAGGATTTGGGCTGCTGTTAAGTTATAGTTGAATCCCATTGTAATCACACATCCCTTTCGTTCCATGGTAGCCTTGTTTTTTGGTAACATACTTTGCATATAAATTCATTTTACCACGGCCAAACGCGCAATTCCAACCAATTTTTACTAAAAAGCCAAAATTTGTTTATTTATCTGATTTCCACAACTGTATCCACTGCCCGACAATATCTTTTGCAGATTCCGGATATTCCTGCATTTCCTGCAGCAGCTCCGGCAATGCCTTTACCGCGTCTGTGCCTATCGCGGATTCCAGCCTTGTCTGCGCCTGTGGGCTCAGCAATGCCGAAACGCCCCCATACCTTCTGGGCTGCAGCCCCCGGTATAAATTATGCCAATTCCCAAAATACCCTTCCGGCACATTGCTGGTTCCCATGGCTGCAGCTTTGCCATTTCTGCCAGGTACGCCAGCAGCGCTGCTGCTGCCATCCGTCCACAGCCCATAAACCGGAAACCCATTCCTGCCCCTTGCCGCCAAATATGCTTCGGAATATGGCAGCCAGCTCCCTGCCCTGCCCCTTGCCGCCAAATATGCTCCGGAATATGGCAGCCAGCTCCCTGCCCTGCCCCTTGCCGCCAAAAGCATTTCTGTATTTCCCGCCTTCCCAGCCGCTGAAAGCGCCTCGGAAAATGACAGCCTATTCCCTGTATATTGGCAGGAATTTGCCAAACGGCTGCTTATCCCATGATACCGGTAAGGGCTTGTGTAACCATTGCTTATCCCACGATACCAGTAAGGGCTTGTGTAACTGTTGCTTATCCCACAATATCGGCCATAACCTGCCAAACTGCTGCCCAATCCCAGTAGATCCATAAAAACCATTCCCTTCCATTTTCCTTTTATGCATGGCAACAGAACACCCCATATTGCTATATCCTCCCTTTTACCATAACGGATAAGGTAAACCGCTTGTGTTCCACAATACAGTCTATGTCGCCGCCATATTTTGCCGCACATTTCTGAATATTTTTTAAGCCAATCCCATGCAATTCCCCATCCTCTTTGGAGGACAGCGGAAAGCCGCCGCCCTTTGGAACCTGCACTATGCCATCGAAACTATTTTCAATCTCGAAAAAAAGCATCTGTTTTGCCTGAAAAGAACGGATGGCAATATAGGCTTCTGCTTCCGGTTCCTTCTCCCGCATCCGTGCACAGGCTTCAATGGCATTGTCCAGCCCATTATTTAAGATAACCCCCAAGTCGTATGCCTTGATGCCAGGTGCATCTCCAAACAGGAAATTCTCAGCGTCCAGACGGATGCCCGGTATCCGCTCCCTGGCATAGCGGAATTTGCTGCCCACCACCGTATCGCTGACGGCATTCCCGGTATGCACCCTGCTGTCAAGCTGCTCCACCGACTGGCACAGCCCTGCAAAATACTGTGTTATTTCCTCATCTTCCCCGGGCTGGGGGCGGCACTTTTTCTGTATCAGGCTTTGCAGGACCGCCATATGGTTTTTCATGTCATGCCTGACTGCCCGCACCCCGTCGTACATATGCTCCAATTCCGCCATTGCCTCCTGCATTTGGGTGATTTGGTGCTCCAATATTATCTTTTCTGCCCGTCCCTCCTGCAGCGCAGCCAGCTCCTGAAATGTTTGGAAGCTGAATACTACTGCCAGGATCAGGGACAGGGCAAGCATGGGAACCAGGATGTACAGGAACGGATATTTTTCATAAAGAATAACGGTTTCCCCATTCTCTGCCGTAATGATAAGCAGGGACACCAGCAAATCCACCAGCAGCCCCGCAGCAGCAGGGAGCAGGTAAAGAAACACTTCTTTTCCCATCCACCCTTCTTCCCTGCCCTGATAACACGCCGCAATTCTCCTGACAGATACAAAAAGCAAAAGCCCCTGCACCGCCCACTCAAGCGCGACGGAAACATAGGATACCAAACTTACCGCCGGGACCAGCCAGCCAATTGGCAGCCAGCCGCTGTCTGCCCCATGGGCCAGCAGCGTAATTAAGCCGTTTCCCAAAAAAAGCAGGCTGCTGGACGCCCAAAATGACAGTTCCCGCAAAGCCGCAAACTGGACAGCCAGAAAAATTTTCAAAAGCAGGTTCCCCTGGTACCAGCACATGCAAAATACAAACAGCACCATGGAAGATACCAGCAGCTTTAAAAACCGGATGCCGCCGCCCATTCCCAGGAACAGCCCTTCGCTGGCTGCCCGCACGGCAATCCATGTAATCCCGGATGCCCATTCCGCATATTTCAGGCCGTGCAGTTTTGGCTTTGCAAACCTGCCGAAAAAAAACTGGATGCAGTACCCTTCCGCTAAATAGAGCAGGATATCCAGAACCCAAACAATCCATTGCCCCAACCTTGCCACCCCATTCCCTAAATACTGTTCCCTGCCGCCTGCCCCCTTAAATAACGCATATATGCTTTGACAAATTCCCCATATTTTTCCTTTGCCAGATAAACATACGCCCCATTGGACAAAATAATGCTTTCGTGGCTGTACTCTGCAACATATGCCATGTTCACCAGATAACTCCTGTGGCAGCGGTAAAAGCCTGTGCCAAGCTGCCCAGCCAGCCCATGCATGGAAGAATATACTTCTATGGTTTCCCCTGCGGTGTGGACTGCCACCTTTTTTCCCCTGCTTTCCACGTAATAAATATTGCCCTTTTCCAAAATAATATTTTGGCGCTTTGTCTTAACCACCAATAGTTCCCGGCGCTGGTTCCCTCTTTTTTCCAGCTCCCTCACTGCCCTGCAGAATACCTGCCGGAATTTCTGTTCCTCAATAGGCTTGAGCAGATAGTGGAACGCTGCCACCTCAAAGGCGTCAAATACATACTCCCGGATGCCTGTAATAAAAATCAGGATGGCTTCTTCGTCCCGTTCCCTGAGCATTCTGGCCGTTTCAATGCCGTTTGCCCCCTCCATCTGGATATCAAGGAATATAATGTCAAACTTGGTCCCGTCGGCAAGCAGGCTGTCCCCTGACCTGTAAAGTTTGGGGGAAATTCCCTGCTGTTCCTGCACGACCCATGCTTTTATCTGTTCCTGGATGGCTGTTTCATCATCACATATCGCTATTTCCAATTTCCTCACCTGATTCTGCCTGGTTTTTCCCGCGGATGCGGCTTACAGCCATTCCCATGGCCTGCACCCCATGCTGGGATTTGCTTTCCCTATTTATATCGGCAAATTTTTTTGGTATTTTGGCAAAAGGGAATGAAACCCTATGGATATGGGAATGAAATCTGGAAAATGGATGGAATTTAAACATACTGCTTTGCTTTTTAAAATATTTGGGCATAAAAAAGTGGGCAAGCCCACTTCAGCTCCCCTATCCCCTCACTCATGAGGGGGCTTACACACTTTGCTGCGCCGAGTGCGGTCACGCAGTGACATCTTCTATTCGCACGAGTGTGCATATTATTTTTTGTTCTATAGGAAGACACTTTCACGCTTTAGCGTGACAAGGTCTTTCCTATAGAACAAAAAAAGGATGTCCATGCTATAGCATAAAACATCCCTGATGCGGGCGGAACATGCAATATGGCCAATTTTTATCCTTTCCCTCCAGGTTCCCTTTCATTGGCTTTCTTATACCCGTACCAGCAGGAAGCCAGCATAGCCCCTGCCCCCAGAACAAGATAAACTCCTGCATACCAGAGAAATGCTGTTTCCCCCCAGCCAAAGCACAGCCATGCCCCCAGCAGGAACAGCACTGCGGCAGCTACCGGAAGGCTCCACCGCCGTTTCACATTTTTCCCTGAAAAAATGCCCACCATAACTGCATATGCTGGATTAATGGCAAAAAACAGCAGCAGGCAAACCGCCATGCCACTGCCGCTATTTACCAGCGTCACGATAAGCCCCGGCAGCGCCAGCATAATTGCCGCAGACGCTGCCAGCCAAACAAGAAAGCTTTTTGTTTCTTTCCCCATACGCCTGATCCTTTATTATTCCCAGAATGCTGACGCCAGTTCCTGGCTGATTGCAGCAGAAAGGAAATTGGGGTTCTTTTGCTGGAAAGCCCTTAAGCTTTCAAGGAATACCGATTTATTTGCTGTATTCAGGCCATCAAACGTTTTGTCCAGTTTCTGTTTTTTCACCTGTTCGTCTTCATACTCCTTCATCCGCTTTTCATACTCATCCACCATGGAGGGAACCTGGTTTACTGCATCCTGGTACCAGTTCGCCACGAATTTCAAAGCCGCAAGGCCGCCGTCTTGGTTTCTGTCCATGGACTGGTATTTCTCATATGCTTCTTTGTCCATGGTCTTCATCATGTGGATGGTATCTGTTGTTTTTTGAAGGCTGCTCCCATGGCCCAGATACCCTCCCTGCCCCATGGCATAGTCCACGTTCCCATGGCCGTCCGCTTTACCTGCACCTGCAAGCTTTGCCATGGATTCCATTGCTTCCAGGAATGATTTGCGGTGTTCCCCGGAAATAAAACTGCCTGCTGCATACTCTGCCTTTTTCATCCCAAGGGAAATATTTGCCTGCCTTTCTTCTTCCGTCATAGAACTGCTATTTGCCACAAAGAAATTTTCCCGGATGATCCCATACACAAATTCCTGCTCCCTCTTGCCCAGGTGTTCTACTGCCGAAGCAACTGCCTTGTCTGCCCCACTCAGCCCGGAATATGCCGGAAGATGGTTCAGGGACTTGTCGTAATGCTTGATTTCCTGCTGGAATAAAGCGTCCTTTTCATCCCTGTTTTCCTGCTCCGGCAGCGCGCTGCCAAAATTCCCGCCTTTTTTATGTTCTGCAAGGGCTGCCATCCCATCCCCTGAAAACTCCACAATGACGGAATCCCCATATTGTGCGCGGATATCCTTCATGGCCTGCAGCGTTTCTTCCTTTGTCATCTTATCCATGATTTTATTGCCATGTTCGTCCCTTGTATTAAATTCATATTTTACAAGGGTGTCTTTCTTGTTGGCTCCCTTCCCATAAGACGGAATCTCCGTTGTCCCCCTGTAAAACCTGCTGTAATCAATCCTCATAATTTGTTCTCTCCTTTTCCTATGCACAGGCGGCTTCTGCCCTTCCCCTATGCCAATGCCTGCTGTCCCATTTGGTATGCTCCTGGCCAGATAGTTTATATATCGGCAGAAATTGGCAATTTACTTTAGCAGAACCTCCAAAACATGACTTAGGAAAAGTATATTTTTCTGGATTTCCCTGTTTGATCCGGCAAAATCCCTACAGTACCACCCCATCCTTAAAAATGGATATCTCGCGGTACCCCTGCACCTCGTTCCTTGCCTTCTCCCCACCTGCAACTGCAAGCACATGGCAGAGCAGCCGTTCCCCGGCGCTGCCCAGGGATTCCCCTTTCGCAACGGTCCCTGCATTAAAGTCAATCCAGTTTTTCTTGCGCATTGCAATCTGGCTGTTTGTCGCAATTTTAATGGTCGGCACCGGCGCCCCAAAAGGCGTGCCGCGGCCTGTAGTAAAAAGGATGATATGCGCCCCGGCTGCCGTTAAGGCTGTGCAGGACACCAAATCATTCCCCGGCCCGTACAGCATGTTCAGCCCCTTCTTCTTGATTTGGCTGCCATAGCCAATGACATCAGAAATTTGGGCTGTGCCGCCCTTCTGCACACAGCCGCAGCTTTTGTCCTCCAAGGTAGTAATCCCCCCCTGCCGGTTTCCCGGGCTGGGGTTTTCGTAAACCACCTCGTGGTGGGAAAGGAAGTAATGCTTAAAGCCATTTACCATATCCACTGCCTTACAGAAGATTTCCCAGCTTGCGCAGCGGTTCATCAGCATCCCTTCCGCCCCGAACATTTCCGGGACTTCTGTCAGGATCGTGCTGCCCCCCTGTGCAACCAGAAGGTCGCTGAACCTTCCCACCGCCGGGTTTGCAGTAATGCCGGAAAGCCCGTCCGACGCGCCGCACTTCATGCCCACCACCAGCTTATTTATGGGAATGGGCGTCCTATGGAACTGCCCCGCATAAGCGGCGCATTCCTGCAGCAGCTTCCTGCCCTCTGCAAGTTCATCCTCCACTTCCTGACAGGTAAGGAACTTTATGCGCCCTTCTTCATAGTCCCCCAGTTCCTCCTTAAACTGTCCCTGGGTAAGGTTTTCGCACCCCAGGCTTAGGACCAGCACAGCCCCGGCATTTGGGTGCTGTGCCAGGGCTGCCAAAAGCTTCCTGGTCTGGGCATGGTCTGCCCCTGTCTGGCTGCACCCAAAGGGATGCGGAAAGGCATACAGGCCGTCAATGCTGCCTCGCACCAAATCCTGGTTTTCCCTTACCATCTGCTTGGCGATGTCATTTACGCAGCCCACGGCAGGGATGACCCAAATCTCATTGCGGACGCCTGCTTTCCCATCTCCCCGGCCAAACCCCTGAAAAAATAATGGCTCCCTGGGGCAGGGCTCCCCGGCGTCCCCAGCGCTTTCCGGTTCATAGCTGTATTCCTGCTCCCCGGAAAGGTTCGTAGCCATATTATGGGTATGCACCCAGCTCCCCATGGCGATTTCTTTCGTGGCATGCCCAATGGGGAACCCATATTTCACTACGTCTTTCCCCTTCCCAATAGGCCTGACGGAAATCTTGTGGCCTTGGGGAATATTTTCCAGCGCCGTTACCTGGCAGCCGTCCAAATTTACCGTTGCTCCCTGTTCCAAGGGGCGCAAAGCAACCGCTACATTGTCTTTTTCTGAGATAAGAATTGCCTGTTCCATGTCCTGCTCCTTACTGGGCCAATACGGAGCCAAATGCTGCTTCTGCCCCATGTTCCCGAATCATTACAAGGTTTTTCACTGCCTGCCCTTTCAGCCCCGGGATACCAGACAAATCCTCTCCCCACATTTTTTCATTGGAAAGGACTGCCTGCACCAATTCCTCCGGGCTGTCATCCTTATGCCCATAATAGAAATCCAGCACCCACGCATCGTCTTTTACCACATAAGGATTGCCTTTCGCCCTCCGGCAGACCAGCCCATCCTCTGTCCGTTCCTGCACATCGCTGCTGTAAAATGCAATATAAGCGGCAAGGCTCATGGTTAAGCAGGCCGGAAGCCTGCCCTGCGCCCGGGTATATTCCAAAAAGGACGGCAGGTTCCGCGCCTTCCACTTGGAAGTGGAATTTAAGGAAATGCTCATAAGCTCATGGTCGATAAAGGGGTTATTGAAACGGTCTTCCACGGCTTCTGCAAACTCCTGCAGCTCTTTTTTGTCTAACGGCAGGGTCGGTATAATTTCCTCATAAATCATTTGATTCATAAACCCTTTTATGGTTTCGTTGTGCATACAGTCCCTTACAATATCCTGCCCAGCCAGATACGCCCCAAGGACAAACCCGGTATGCGCCCCGTTTAAAATCCTTACCTTCCGCTTCTTATAGGGGGTAACATCCGGCACCACATGCACGTTCAGCCCTGCCTTCCGGAAGGGGAGCCGGTCCTCCAGCTCCTTCGGTCCTTCAATCATCCAGACCCCAAAGCATTCCCCGGCGTCCGCAAGCAAATCATCATAACCATTTTCCTGCCCTAAGCGCCGGACTTCCTCCTCATCCCGGATGCGCCCGGGCACAATGCGGTCTACCAGCGTGGAGCAGAACAAATTTTCCCTTTCCAGCCATGCAGTAAACCCTTCCTCCAGACCCCAGTCTGCGGCATGCCTTTTTACGCACTTTTCCAGTTCTTTCCCATTGTTGTCAATCAGTTCGCAGCTTAAGATTACCAGCCCTTTTTTCCCTGCCTTGTACCTTGCATAGAGAAGCTTCGTAAGCTTTCCGGGAAAGCTGCGGGGCGGGCACTGTTCCAGGGTGCTGCCGGGATCATAGGCAATCCCTGCTTCTGTGGTATTAGACACAATGTATTCCAAATCGTCACTGCAAGCCAATTCTTCTGCTTCCTGGTATTCCGCATAAGGGTTAATGCACCTGCTGACAACCGAAATAACACGCTTTGCATCCACCTTTTCCCCTTTTTCGCTGCCTCTGAGGTACAGGGTATAAAGGCCCTCCTGCTGGTTAATCTGCTCCGTTAAGCCCTGTTCAATAGGCTGGATAATGGCAATTTTCCCATTCCAGCCTGCCTTTTCATTGGCACAGTCGAAAAAATAGTCTGCAAATGCCCGGAGGAAATTCCCTTCCCCAAACTGCATAGCTTTTTCCGGCGCTTCTTTTTTTAGGTACCCCTGGTAGCCTAAGTTTTCTAATACCTGATAATTTAATTTTTCCATTTCCTTGTCCTCTCTTTGTGATCCCAAACGCAGCCTTCCCCGCTGCTTTCCATCCTGCCTGGAACATGCATTTACAACCATGCTTTATGATATCGCTGTAAAATCTATCATTACCTTAAGCATATCCGCCCCATTGCTGCTGAACTCTGCAAACGCCTTCCCTGCCTGCCCAAATGGGTAAATATTTGTAATGGCTTTTTCCAGGTCTGCCTTCCCTGCCTTCACCAGATCAATCAGTTCTGTAAAGTCCTTCTCAAGCGCATTGCGGCTGCCGAATACGTTCAGCTCCTTCTTCTGTAAAAGGGTAAAGTTAAAGTCAAGATTCTGCTTGCCTACCCCAATCAGCACAACCTTCCCGCCAAAAGCGGCTGCATCCACGGAATTCTGGAAAGTGCCTGGAAGGCCTACCGCTTCAATGCACACATCAAACCCATAAGGGGTTTTAGACCCATCCTTTTCAAAAAAGCCCGTGGCCTCCCCAACCCCCTGTATAAATTCCTCCGGGCTGCTGTTTAGAATTTTCCCTGCAAACCCAAACTGTTCCATGGCATAGTCCAGCTTTTTGGGCTGCACGTCGCTGATGTAAACTTCACCCCCAAGGGCCTTGGCTGCAGTTGCCGCCAGCACCCCAATGGTCCCTGCACCAATCACCAGCACCTTGTCCCCCGGTGTAATGCCTGCCCGCTGCACCCCATGGTAGCTAATGCAAAATGGCTCAATTGCCGCCAGCACCTTGGGGGAAAGGCCTTTCCCATCATAAATCCGCTCAATGGGCATGGTAATATATTCGCAAAATGCCCCGTCCCTCTGGCAGCCCATGGTTTCATTGTCCATGCACGCATTTACAATCCCTCTTTCGCAGCTATAGCAGCCCCCGCAGTTAAAATAAGGGTTGCAGGTCACCACCATCCCGGGCTTTAAGCCTTTTTCATTTTCATCAATCTCCACAATTTCAGCGCTAATCTCATGGCCGGGGATACGGGGATAGTCAAAGTATACAAAGGTTCCCCGGTAAGATCCCAAATCACTCCCGCAGATCCCCCCATATAAAATTTTCAGCAATGCTTCCCCCTGTTTCCTTACTGGCCGTTCTATCTCGCAAATTTCCACCTGGCCGGGTGCGTTAATCCTGACTGCTTTCATAAATCATTTACTTCCTTTCTCATCTCATTCCATATAACTGCCTTTACATAACATACGGGCTTACCAAAGGTTCCCTGCCCCATCAAAAGGCAGGTGCTCCGGCTCCCCCAAAACCTCAATGCCTGGATGGCCCTGCACCGCTTGGAAGTAAGCTTCTGACAGCATGATATGCTCAATGTGCAGGCTGTTTGGGATCCTTACAATCCTTGGGGACGCCTTGTCAATGCCGTTGCAGGTCTGCACGCAGACCTGGATGGCTTCCCTGTCGCTCTCCATCACAATGGGGATGCGCACCCCGCCAAGGACGGTGCAGGTAATAGCATTGGGGTACATAGACGCTAAATCCAGCTTTTTAAATACGCGCTGCGTCGTTGCGCTGGCGTAGCCTAAGCCAATCCCGTTCCCATGGGTCTGTGGGCTTAAATCCAGCACGCACACCCGCTGGGATTTGATCCCCCCGCTTGCATACGGGGAGCAGAAGGTGCCTGTGATATTGGGGTCCATGCCGTCCCCGCTGAAATTTTTCCCGATTTGGTCTACCACCAGCACGTCACATTCCTCTACCAAAATCTTAGGCATGTGGGCGGCAGCTTCTTTTAGCAGCAACGGCTCCTGCCCTTCCACCTCGTCTGCATTTACCGCCACCAGCTTTGCCGTTTCATCATAAGCATTTTCTATGGTGGCTACCGCAAAAAGCACTGGCGCATGTTTTAAAATTGCCCGCCCAAACATCGGCACATATTTTGCCATCTGCCCGAACCCTGCCTCATGGCAGACTTTGGCGCCATGCTGCTTTCCAAGGCCTATTGCCATCATTTTCATAATCCCGCTCTCATAAGGCCCGCGGAATGCAGTGTGGGGCTTTATCCGGCAGCTTACGATAATCCCGTCTGCTTCCGCCGCATAACGGTCTATGAAAACGTCCATCCCCTCCGCATTGGTCCCAATTTTTTTCACTTCCATGGAGGAACGCACCGGGCAGCCAATATATTCTTCCGTAATCCCATAACTGCGGAGGATTTCTGCCTGCCCCTCTGCCGTGGCGCCCCCGTGGCTCCCCATAGCCGGCACCACAAATGGATCCGCGCCCATCTGTTTCACAAACTCCGCAATGCACCTGGTAATCAGGGCTACATTTGCAATGCCCCGCGAGCCTGCCGTAATTGCAACCCGCATCCCCGGCCTGATCTGGGAAATAAATTTTTCTTCCCTCAAAAGACGTTCTATAGTGGCTGGGATATCTTCCGGCGGGATCCGTTCCCGCCTGAATTTCTGGCGGATTTGGAACATCCTGGGAAGGGGCTGTTTACTTACCAAATCTGCTACAACTGGCCTTTTTTTCATAACATCCTCCCTGTATTGTACTAAGTGTTGTATACATTATAATGTACAACAATATTTTTTTCAATTCTTTTTGGGAAGATATCATAATTTTAGATAAATTTACTAGATTTGCTTTTGAAATTTTGGTAAAAAATTACCCAAAAAAAGAAGGCTCTCCAGCCTGTTTCGTTCCCCTCCGACCCTATTCCCGGCGGCCAAATATCCAATCCCCCTAACGGCTGCCTAACACGCTCCAGTACTACAACGAACTTTTCAAATTTGTTTGTCTGCTATGAACAAAATCCACGATATGATATAACGGATTCCAAGTTGTTTTACATGGCAAACCTGTCCAAAACAGTTCCTTGGGAAACGCAAATCAAATATAGTTCGCTGTCGTACTGACGGAAGATTATGTAAAGCTGCGCTATAGAATCATATCCTGCTTTTCCAGAATCGCTTCAAAAGAAGCCCGCTTTGAGCAGGACAGGTGCTCACGCATAGCCGCCGCCGCCCCGCCCCAGTCCTTCTCCATGCAGGATTCTACAATCTTAAAGTGCTCCACCTTGGTTTCGGCAATCCGGCTTTCGCTTTTTACCCCTGAAAGAATCCGCAGCCGGCAGTTCTGGTTAAAAATGCGCTCGTACATATTCCGGAAATAATCGTTTTCTGTGGCATCGATAAATTCCTGGTGGAATTCATTGTCCACTTCGTAAAACGCCCGCATACTGCCCTTCTGCTTCTGCCCCTGAAACATCCCCCGGAAATACTGCAGGCGCTTTCCCAGAATCCGCTCCCCATAATTTTCTACTGCATATGGCTCTATCAGCATCCGCGCCTCGTAAATCATATTAATTTCCCGGATAGACAGCGGCGCAACCATAATCCCCTTTTTGGGCAGAATCTGAATCAGGTTCTCCTGCTCCAGCCTGCTGAGCGCATCCCGCACCGGGGTCCTGCTTGCGTGTACTTCTTCCCTTAATTTTTCTTCATTCAGCAATGTATTCGGCAAATATTCACAGGAAATAATTTTATCCTTGATAATATGGTATGCCTGCTGCTTAAGAGTTTCTTTTGCCATCCCTCATCCACCCTATTCCAAATTGCTCTGCCATGGCCTGCGGCTGCCAGCGCTCACGCGGGCAATGCCTTGCAGCTCCTGCCATTGGCACGCACTATTTTAAGTATACAACATCCTGGCTGCCAACTGCAAGTATTTTGGAATTATTTATCTCTGGGATGGCTTTCTTACGGACTTTGCAGTGAATGCAAAGTCCTATGTGAACAGCAGCCTTGCTATTCCGGCATTAATGGGATGGGGGATTTGATTCTGTTACAATCTTCCCATCCCAGAGGAGCATCTCCCCCTGGCACATAAAATAAAAATCCAAACCCGGCGCTTCTAAGCGCATTTCCCGGTCAAATAAATATGGGTCTCCCCCATGCCGGATAAAGGTCCAAAAATGGCTTGGGATAGTAAGCTTTGGTTTTACAAGGTTCACCAAATCCACGGCTTCACAGGCATTCATGTTCCCATATTCCCCATTAATGGGGACGATCAGGATATCCGCCCCAAGGCTTGCCGCATACTTCATCCGGTCGCACTGGTAGGAGGTATCCCCAGAAAAATACAGGAGATGCCCTTCCGCCCTTACTACCATGCCAATGGCGTCTTTTGCATGGTCGCCATGGTCTGCAAACACAGCTTCCAGGCCAAACCCGCCCCAGGACCCTTTCGCCCCCTCATTAAATTCTACAAGCTGCCCCTGGCTTATCCCTGCATCCCTGCACATCCTGCACACGGTGGAGGGCCCAAACAGCTTGGCATTGGGGTTCCGGCTCAAAACCCCTGGGATGATGTCCAGGTCCAGATGGTCCTCATCATGGTGGCTTACCAGCAGGCAGTCCGGGTTTAGTTCTTCCGGTTCCATCACTGGCATCATTAACCGTTTCAGGCCGCAAATCCGCTCTACCCCATGGGAAAGGTAAGGGTCCACAGCCAAAAGCTCCCCTTTGCTGTTTTTCAAAAGGAACCCTGCCTGCCCCAGCCAGAAGATCCCTAGCTGGCCCGGCGCAGGGCGGCAGTTATTCAGCTTATCCATAAATTTCATACATTACCTCCAAAATTTCCCTAAAATGCTTCCGCCGCCTGAATCTCTTACTGGAAGTAAACCTTGTATGCATTCTGGTAAAATACCTGCCCCAGTTCTCCTTCCGTAAAAATCCCGCTTTCTTCAATATATTCTGACAATTGCCCATAGGTACTTTTAAACAGCACCGATGGCAGGTCCGTCCCCCACATCAGCTTATCGGCCCCTACAATCCCCTTTGCCGTTTCAATAAAACGCAGCCCTGCAGGGTAAGGGTAAGCCTGCGGCCAGACATTAAAGGGCACTGCTGCAAGGTCAAAATATACATTTGGCAGCGCAAGCATAGCTAAGCTTTGCTTAAAGTACTCAAACTGCTCCCCTTGGGCATCCTCTGGGGCAGCCGCAAAGAGATGGCAGACCACAATATTCAGCTCCGGGTATCCCTTCGCCAGCTTTGCCACCGACTCCGGCTGGAAGCTGCCCATGCCCGGGCTTCCGATATCCAGCACAAGCACCTGCCCGTTCTTTTCGCATTTTGCGGCAATAGGGGAAAATACTTCTGCAATGTCAAAGGTTGGGTGGTAGGACATAAACCCGCCCCCGCTGCTGACTTCAAACTTCATAATTTTAAATCCCAGTTCGTGGGTGAGCCTGTCATAAATCTGCCCCGCATACCGGGCAAACGGGTCAAAGGAGCCTGCCCCTACAAACATGTCAGGATGGCGCCTGACTGCTTCTGCCGTATATTCATTGTCAATCCCATAAAAGCTGCCCTGCAGAAGCACTGCCTTTTCGATGCCTTTCTCCTTTAAGAACTGGAAGCATGCCTCCGTTTCAAAGGAGCAGTCCCCCAGCCCCGGCGGTATCATCTCCACCACCTGCCCGTTTGCCCACCTTGCTTTTCCATTTCCCAGCGGGTACAGCTCCCCTTCCCCCCGGAACCCCTTTAATACTCCAAATACATGTACGTGCGCATCTATTTTTTTCATCGCTTACCCTCGCCTTTTCTTTGCTGCCGGACATGGCGTCCCTGCCAACATCCGCCGTTTACGCCTTCGCTTTTTCTTTTTTCTTAAAGAAGGGGCTGGTTTTCTGCAGGCCGCTCTTTTTGTACCTGACATGGGCGTCAAGGGCAACCGCAGCCAAAATTACCACGCATTTTACAACCCCATGGTAATCAGAAGCAACCCCTACCAGCCGCAGGCCGTTGGAAATCACGCCTACAAGGAATGCGCCCCAAATAGCCCCCTGGATGGAGCCTTCCCCGCCCATCAGGGATGCACCGCCTACAACCAGCGCCGTCAGCACATAATTGTCATAGCCTTGGGCTGCTTTGGCAATGGCCTGCCGGTTCATGCTTGCAAGGACAATCCCGGACAAAGCCGCTGTCAGGCCGGACGCTACATAGGACATAATAATCACCAGCCGGCTCCTGACGCCGGACAGCCGGCAGGCTTCCGCATTCCCACCTACGGCATAGACATTCCGGCCAAATACGGTTTTGCCCAAAATAATATAGGAAATCACCGCCATAATCATCATAATCCAAATGGAAAACGGAACCCCCAGCAGCCTTCCGCCGCCAAGAAATGCAAAGGACGCCGGCTCCATGCATGCAATGACATTATTTTCTGTCAAAAGCTGGGCAACTCCATAGACGATGTTCTGGGTAGCCAGCGTAATCAGGAATGGGGGAACGGAAAACTGGGTCACAATCACCCCATGGACCATGCCGACTGCCGCCCCAAGGAACAGCCCCCCAAGGACGCCCACGGCAACTGCGCCGTCCGTAAATCCATGGTCCACAATCCAGGTTACGGTAAAAGCCCCGGCAGCCGCAGCCACCGCCCCCACAGACAAATCAATCCCGCCAAGGAGGATAGGGAAAATTGTCCCGCAGACCATAATCCCATACACGGAAATGGATAAAAGGATGCTTTTCATATTTGCGCCTGTTAAGAATACTCCCGGCTGGAGCAGCGTAAGGACCAGCATGACAGCAGCCAGAATCCATATTCTCTGGGACTTTCCAAGTATTTTTCTGATGTCTGGTTTCTTATCCATTTGTCCCGCCCTCCTTTGCAACAGTTCCCTCTTCACCCTGCGGGGCGCCGCCTTTTGCCCCACTTGTAAGGATTCCTGACTCCGCCATCAGCACGTCCTCCTGCGTAATCCTGCCGGAAGAAAACTCCGTAAAGATTTCCCCTTTCCGCATAACGACAATCCGCTGGGAAACCCGGAGCAGTTCCTGCAGGTCAGAGGAAACCATAATGACGGAAGTCCCGTTTTCTGCCAGGTTTTCAAGTATTTTATAGATTTCATCCTTTGCCCCAATGTCAATGCCCGCGGTAGGCTCGTCAATAATCAATAGTTTCAGGCCGCGGCTCAGCCATTTTGCAAGGACTGCCTTCTGCTGGTTGCCCCCGGAAAGGTTCCCCACCGGAATCTGGGAATCCCCGGGCTTAATGGCAAGCCTGCCCACCATCTCAACCCCCAGTTTTTTCTCTGCCGCCGCCTTTACAAAGCCCCCGGCTGCCAGCGTGTCATAATTTGTCAGGGCGACATTTTTCTCAATGGAAAGAAGCGGGGTAAACCCCTGGTTCCGGCGGTCCTCCGGGACAAAGCCGAACCCGTTGGCAATATTTTTCGTAATCTGTTTTGCCAAAGGCTTCCCTTCAAATTCCACCGTGCCGCTGTCATAAGGGTCCGCGCCGTAAATGCAGCGCATGACTTCCGTCCGCCCAGCTCCTACCAGCCCTGCAAAGCCTACGATTTCCCCTTCATGGATTTCAAAGCTGATATCGTGGAACACGCCTTTTTTGCACAGGTTCCCTACCTTAAGCCTTACCGGCGCATCCGAGGTGCGCAGGTTATTGGAAGCCGTGGCTTCGCTTAATTCCTTCCCAATCATCAGCCGCACCACGTCGGCAGGGATAATCTGCTCTTTTGCCAGCACGGCTTCTGTAACGCCATCCCGCAGCACTGTCAGGCGGTCGGACAGGCGGTACACCTCCTCCAGGCGGTGGGAAATGTAAATTACGCTTACGCCGTCCCTGCGGAGCTGCTCAATAATCCCAAACAGCGCGTCCGATTCCTTGGCGCTTAAGGACGCCGTAGGCTCGTCCATAATAATCAGCTTGGATTCTTCACTCAATGCCTTTAAAATTTCCACAGTCTGCCGCTGGGCGATCGTCAGGGTTTCCACCACCTCGTCCGCCCTCACATGGAACCCATATTTTTCAATCAGCCCCGCTACTTTCTGTTTCATTTTCCTGGCGCTGACAAAGCCAAATTTGCTCTGCTCTTTCCCAAGCATTACATTCTGCATGACAGTCAGGGTGGGAATTAAGCTTAATTCCTGATAGATTACGCCAATGCCAAGGCTTGTTGCATCCTTCCTGTGTTCCACGGAAACGGGTTCCCCATTCCAGTAAATCTGCCCGCCGTCTTTGGGGTAAATGCCGGTAAGAATCTTAATCAGGGTAGATTTCCCCGCGCCGTTTTCCCCCATCAGCGCATGGACTTCCCCGGGTTCTACCGAAAAATTCACTTTTTTCAGCACGGGGGAACCATTGAAGCTTTTCTCGATCTCTTTCATTTCCAATAATGCAGGCATTACGCTTCACCTCCTGCCGCCTGTGCCTCCTCGCTGGCTTTCTGATGGATGCGCTTCTGCATATATTGGTTATATACAGAGTCAAACACAATCATCGCCACGATAACGACACCTTTGATAATAAGCTGCGCTGCTGTAGGCAGGTTATATTTCAGGATCCCATTTTGCAGCACTGCCATGAAAATTGCGCCTACCGCCGTCCCGAAAATATCCCCGCGCCCGCCGGAAAATGCACAGCCGCCGATAACTACTGCCGCGATCACTTCAAATTCAAGCCCTGTCCCTAAATCCGTCGTAGCGCTCCCAATCCGCCCAATTTCAAAAATGGATGCAATCCCGCATAAAAAGCCTGTAATGATAAATACGGCCCAGCGCACGTTATCCGTATTGATGCCGGATAAATCCGCAGATTTCCGGTTTGCGCCCGTGGCATAGATATAGGTCCCAAGTTTTGTTTTTTTCAGGATCACCTGCCCAATCACTGCAAGGGCAAAAAAGGTAATGGTAACAAGGTAAACCCCATTGACGCTCCCGCCCATAATCAGGATGCCGGGGTCTGTGATTTTCTTATTTGTAATTACGCCCATCTCACGGATGGCAAATACAAATACAAGGGAACGGAACAGATACTGGGTGGACAGGGTTGCAATAAATTCCGGCACCCGCAGCTTTGTAACCACAAACCCATTCAGCACGCCGCATACTGTGCCTGCCAGAACAGAAATGAACATGACTAACCCTGCTGGGAGTGCGTAGTTATATAAAAGGTTCGCACATAACATGCTGACAAATCCCACAATAGCACCTGTCGACAAGTCAATCCCGGCAGTAATGATTACAAAAGAAACGCCGATTGCAATAATCCCTGTAATCGCACATTCACGTAAGATACTTAAAATATTCGTCGCTGTAAAAAAACCATTACTGGTAAATCCGAAGACCAACGCCAGAATCACCAAGGATGCAACGGAAATTAACCGACGCATGTTTTCTTGCCTCATAACTTTTTCCTCCTAAAATATGCGCCTGCGCATATGCTATCCCAGAAGGGAGGGCGCCCCTCTGGGATAGTTCCCCCAATCAGGGGATTTTGTTCCTTACCAGCGCATATCCTCTGTAATTTCAGATAAATTCTCTTTTGTCACAACAATAGGAGCCATTTTTACTACAGGAGTTGCGCTTAAGTTTTTCGCAGTAATGCCGGAACCGATTGCATACATGCAGAACTGTGCACATGCTGCGCCCTGCTTCTGGCAGTCTGTGTATACTGTGCCTGTGCATAAGCCCTGTTCAATATAGTCCAGCATCTTGGATTCCCCGTCTACGCCCCAAATCTGGATTTCTTTGTTTGCAGCCTTGGCAGCTTCTGCCGCGCCCTCTGCCATTGCGTCATTGTGGCACAGTACGGCGTCAATGTCCTGATATTTTGTAAGGAAATCGTTCATAACCGTATTTGCATTTTCTGTCAGCCACTCGCCGGACTGCTCATCCAGGATCTCAATGTCCGGATATTTTTCCTTAAGGACTTCCTTGAAGCCTTTGTCAATGTTCTCACCCTTCGTTGCCCCTGGCGTAGCGGAAATAATCACTACCTTGCCTTTGCCGCCAAGGCTTTCGCCAATCCGTTCTGCAATCTGCTGGCCTGCTTCCGTGTCCACGCCTGCTACCAGGCCGGTATGTACGGTATCTGCATCCAGGTTGCAGGTAATTACCGGGATCCCTGCTGCTTCTGCCTTATCCGTAGAAGCTGCAAGCCCTGCGGCGTCTGTAGCCTGAAGGATAATCGCGTCATAATTTTCGTTAATCATCTGTTCCATAATGGTATTTTCAGTGTCTACAGAAGCTTTCCCGTCAAATACGTTGAACGTAACATTCGAGAAATTGCCTAAATAGGACTCCATGCCTTCTGCCCATGCAGCCGCGCAGGAATCGCCGATTACATTTGGGAGGAAGCCGATTTTGATTTCATCGGAATATGCATTTTTCCCTGTTGCTGCTTCTGTTGCTGTATCTGCTTTCCCGTTTCCTCCTGCTGCTTCGCTTGCCGCCTCGCTGTCTGTTTTCACCCCGCCGCAGCCTGCCAGCATACCAACCGCCATAGCGCCAACCATTAATAACGACATCATTTTCTTTTTCATGTTTCCTCTCCTTTTCTTGAAGTTTCAGGTTTCGTTGCTTCGTAATACATCCCGTGCACATATTTGTATTATCTGATGTATACAATAGCACATTTTTCATGCCTTGTCACTATTCTCCAAATATTTTCTTGAAATTCATGAAAAATCAACAATATTCAACAAAGAAATTTGTGCTATTGTACAGAAATTAAAAAAGATTTACTATATTCAGGCTGATGGAGGAGCTAAAAACTGTTCCTGCCGCCTGTGTGGGATATGAAAAAAGTTCTTTGTTTTGCTAGTGTATCATAGGACGTCATATGTGTCAATCGGGAAAAAATGGTGCGGCGCCAGAAGGGACGCCCTTCTTTTTCACCGCACCAAACCCTCTTGCCCGAATTCCAGCCCCACGGGCCGGCAGCATTTTTTAATTCTTTTTCATCATCCCTGCAATATGCTCCATATTGTACTGCATATGCCGGAGCATGGCTTCCCTTGCCCCCTCCGGCTCCCTCCGCCCAATGGCTTTTACAATTGCCCGGTGGGTTGTGATTGTCTGTTCCGTCAGGTTGGCATTTGTGGCTTTTATCTGTTCCCGGATGGCCGAATGGATCACCGGGATCACCTTGGGCACTACCTGGTTCCTGCTGCTCTTTGCAATCATTTCATGGAATGCAATATCCTCTGCCACAAAGGGTTTCTTCCGGCAGATTTTCTCCTCCACCGCGTGGCAGGCCAGGCAGATGGCTTCGATTTCTTCCTCTGTGGCACGCTCCGCCGCCAAGGCTGCAATGTCCGGCTCTATCATAGCGCGCACCTCCATTAAGTCCAGCGCCAGACGGCTCTTATCCTCCACAAAATTCAGCCCCAATGGATCCTCTGTAAGCCCCGTTTTCTCGCTGACAAAAGTCCCAAGCCCCCTGCGTATCTCCACAATATTCCTGGACACAAGGATTTTGACTGCTTCCCGGATCGTCCCGCGCCCTACGTTTACCGCTTCCGCTAACTGGAACTCGCTGGGGAGCCTTTCCCCTTTTTTGAATTTATTTTCTGCAATTAAGCCTGCAAGCTGGTCTGCCACCCGCTCCGCCAGCGATTTTCCGCTGTCCTGCATTGTTTCTAATCTCATGTTCCAACATCCCCCGTATCCTATGTATGCGCTGTCCTCAGATTCCTCTGTTGTCCTGTCCCTTACCCTCCTGAAAAAGGGCGCCCTGCTTGGATTATTATACCAACTCCATGCTTTCTATGTCAACTTTCCCCCTCCCCGCAGCATATTACTCCGCCGGAACGACAAAACCTCTTGACACGTATGACGTCCCATGTTATGTTAATCTTAACAAAAATTTACTGTAAAGGAAAAACGACTATGAAAGCTATCAAAATAACTTCCCCTTTCCACGCTGAAATCACAGAAGTCCCAAAGCCAGAGATCACCGCCCCCGACGACGTCATTATCCGCGTTACCTCCGGCGGCATCTGCGGCTCCGATATTGGGATTTACAACGGCACAAATTCCCTTGCCACCTACCCCCGCCTGATTGGCCATGAATTTGGGGGCATTGTGGAAGCCGTAGGCCCTGCCGTTACAGGCATTGAACCCGGCAGCCAAGCAGCGGCAGACCCTGTCCTTAGCTGCGGCAAATGCTATGCCTGCCGGATTGGGCGGCATAATGTCTGCCGGAACCTTGAAGTTATGGGGGTGCACCGGGACGGAGGGTTTGCAGAATACGTCAAGGTCCCTGCAAAAAATGTGCACCTCTACCACAAAAAGCTGGACGAATCCCTCCTTGGCCTTGCAGAGCCTTACACCATCGGCGCAGAAATCTGCAAACGGGCGCAGATCCAGGCAGGCGACCAGGTCTTAATCATGGGTTCAGGGCCAATCGGAATCTGCGCCATGCAGGTTGCAAAACGGCAGGGCGCCCAGGTCATCTTATCCGACTTAGTCAAAGAACGTCTGGAGAAAGCCAAATCCATGGGGGCAGATGAAACTGTCCTTGTGCCGGAAGAAAACCTGGAGGAACGGCTGGAACAGTTTACAGACGGGGAAGGCATCCCCGTAGTTGTTGACACCGTATGCACCCCCGCTTCCTTAGAGGATGCAGTGCGGCTCGCCTGCCCTGCCGGGCGCATTGTCTGCCTTGGCCTTAAGGACCAGCCCTCTAAGATCTGCATGGCGGACATTACCAAAAAAGAGCTTACCATTGTGGGCTCACGCCTGAACAACAACTGCTTTGGGGAAGTAATTGCCGGGTTTGAAGATGGCAGCCTGAACCCAGAACAGCTTATGACAAAAGCATACCATTACACGGACATTATGGAAGCCCTTACCATGATTACAGAGCACCCAAAGGATGTGCTGAAACTGGTGCTGAAATTTGAAGGTTAAAAGCCCCGCCACATCCGGCAGCCTGCCAAAACGAAAGGAGCCATCAGAGCCATGCAGGAAATATACCTCACAGACCGGGAAGGCATTTCCCCTTCCCGCACAGAACAGGCAATCCGCCAATTAATCGGGCAGTACCCTGATTTGCGGAATGTACTGATTATCCCACCGGATTACACCCGCTGCTATTCTTATGCAGGGGAACTTACGCAAATCCTTTACCGCATCCTGAGCCCCCATGCTGCCGTGCATGTAATGCCTGCCCTTGGCACCCACATGCCTATGGACGCAGCGGAACGGCGCAGCATGTTTGGGGACGCAATCCCGGACAGCGCATTCCTGGTACATAACTGGCAGGCCGACGCCATACCAATCGGAACTGTGCCAAAAGCATTTACAGAGGAAATTTCCGGCGGGCTGTATGGGGAAAGCATAGAAGCCGAAGTAAACTGGCGTTTGCTGGAAGGCAGGTATGACCTGATTTTATCCGTAGGGCAGGTTGTCCCCCATGAAGTGGTGGGAATGGCAAATTACAGCAAAAATATTTTTGTAGGCGTAGGCGGGCGCCAAATGATCAATAAGTCCCACCTGTTAAGCGCCATCTGCGGGATGGAACGTGCGCTGGGGGTTGTGGACACCCCTGCCCGGAAGGTGTTTGACTACGCGCAGGAACATTTCCTCTCCGGGCTGCCGCTGGTATACCTCCAAACCGTAACTACACTTAGCCCGCAGGGAACCGTTTCCTTAAAAGGGCTCTATATCGGCCCATCCCGCAGGCCTTTTGAGCTGGCTGCCGCCTTATCCCAGGAACTGAACATTGTCCATCTGGAAAAATACGCGAAAAAAGTAGTCGCCTTTCTGGATCCCCATGAGCTTAAAACCACCTGGGTTGGGAATAAAGGGATTTACCGCACCCGCATGGCTGTCGCAGACGGCGGGAACCTTGTAATCCTCGCCCCCGGCGTGAAAGCCTTTGGGGAAAACCCTGAAATGGACGGCATGATACGCAGATATGGCTACAAAGGCCGGGAGTACATTTTAAACCTGCTCCGGCAAGGGGCATTTGAAAACCGCACCATGGCGGCAGCACATTTAATACAAGGCTCCTCCGAGGGGCGGTTCACCGTTACTTACTGCACCCGTCCCCAGCTTCTTTCCAGGGAGGAAATCCAGCAGGCAGGGTATGGATGGGAGGATTATGGGAAAGCCGTTTCCGCCTACCGCCCCGAAACCTTAAAGGATGGCTGGAACACGCTGGAAAACGGGGAGGAAATCTACTTTGTAAGGACTCCTGCCCTTGGCCTATGGAAAGTAGGATGATTTCAACTCCCTTGCCCGCCTGATGCAAATTTGATATAATCTATTAATATGATTAGGGTGTCAAAAGCCCTTTTGGCACCCTAATCTTAATATCAAAAAACAGGAGGGACGCCTATGAAAAACAACACCGCAACCATAGATTTACACTGCCATCTGGATGGCTCCCTTTCCCCGGGATGCATCCGGGCATTGGCCAAAACTGCAGGAATCACGCTGCCTGTCTCCGAAAAAGGGCTGCGTTCCTGCCTGCAAGTGGAACCGGGCTGCAGGAGCTTAAAAGAATATCTGGAAAAATTTGGCCTGCCCCTATCCTGCCTGATTTCAGAGGAAAGCTTTGAAACAGCAGCATATGATGTAATGGCACAGGGGGCAGGGGAACATACCATTTATATGGAAATCCGGTTTGCGCCCCTGCTATCTGCAGCAGAAGGGCTTACTTCCCGGCAAATTGTGGAAAGCGTACTGCGTGGCCTGAAAAAAGCAGAGGAATCGTTCCAGATAAAAGGAAATATTATCCTCTGCGCCATGCGCCATATGCCATGGGAAAAAAATATGGAAATCGTGGAATTGGCAAGGGAATACCTTGGGCAAGGGGTATGCGCCATTGATTTGGCAGGGGATGAAGCCGCCTTCCCGGTGCTGGGGCAGAAGCGGGTTTTCGAAGAAGCCGCCCGCCTGGGAATCCCCTTTACCATCCACGCCGGCGAATGCAGCAGTGCAGAAAGCATCCAAAACGCCGTGGAGCTCGGCGCAAAACGGATCGGCCATGGCATCGCAATGGCTGGGAACAAAGATGCCATACGCCTGTGCAGGCAGCGGGAAATAGGGATTGAAATGTGCCCCACCAGCAACCTGCAGACAAAGGCCGTACCATCCATGGGGCAGTACCCATTCCGGGAATTTTGGGAAGAAGGGCTGCTAGTCACCGTCAACACAGACAACCGGACCGTCAGCGGCACAACGGTTACGCAGGAGCTGGAAGCCCTGGAACAGGCCGGGTACCTGCTGCCGGAAGAACGGAAGCAGTTGATGCAGAATGCTGCAAAAGCATCTTTTGCAGACAACGCTGTGAAAGACTGGATGCTTGGAAAAATCGGATAGCAGAACCCTGACATAACTACCGCTGCTGCCTGCAGATTCCCACCCCGCAGGCAGCAGCGGATTACCATTTTCCTGCAGTTTGTTATGGATGCAGGTATTTCCCTACTATCGGTGCATATTCTTCCTTCCAGTCCTCAATTTCAAGCTGCAGTGGGTTGGACAAATCAAGGCTGAAAATCCCCATAATGGACTTTGCATCTATCACATACTTACCAACGGAGAGGAGCACATCCCCTTCAATCTTGCCCATATCATCCACAAAGCCTTTCACCTTGTCTACCGAACGGAGGACAACAGGGAATGCCCTGGCATCCTTATGCCCCTTCTGGCCCTCCCTTGCGCCCCGGGCCAGCTTCTCAATTTCTTCCCTGGCAGGCATGGAGCGCAGGGCTCCCTTACGGGTCGTGACAATAGAAGCCGCCGCGTTTGCAAACAGCAGCATTTCTTCCAAATCATCCTCTGACAGGTTGTCAAGGCCATGCTCCAGCACAAACCCCAATACCCCAGCGCAGAACGTATCGCCAGCCCCTGTGGCATCTATGGTGTGATCGTTTAAAAATGGTTTCCCGCAAACCTTCGTATCCATATAATAGGCAAGGCTCCCTTTGCTGCCCAGGGTCACATTGATAAGCTTTGCCCCAGACCGCTTTTTGATTGCCTGTACGCCTTCGTCGTAGCTTTCTAAGCCAGTCAGCCATTTGATCTCATTGTCTGCAATTTTCAGGATATCGCATTCCCCAATCCCATACCAGACAGCCTCTTTCGCCTGTTCTTCGCTTTCCCACAGCTGCTCCCTGAGGTTGGGATCAAAGGAAACTATCTTCCCAGTGTCTTTCGCAAGGGAAACAGCCATTTTCGTTGCCCGCCCTGCCGGTTCATCTGTCAGCGAAAGGGAACCGAAATGGAAAATCCTGCACCCTTCAATCAGCTTCTTATTGACTTCATTCCCTGACAGCATAGTGTCTGCCCCCGGATCCCTGTAAAAGGAAAAGTCCCGGTCGCCGTCCGCCAGTGAATGGACAAATGCAAGGGTCGTCGCAGCATCCTGCCCATATACCAGCCCTTCGGTGGAAATCCCTATTTCCCGGATGGCTGTTCCCAGCATCTTCCCAAAGGAATCTTCCCCCACTTTCCCAATAAATGCAGCCCGGTAGCCAAGCCGCGCCAGCATAGCCAGCACGTTGCAGGGCGCGCCGCCCGGGTTTGCTTCAAATACCGGGTTCCCATTCCGGCTGCTGCCGTCCTGGATAAAATCAACCAGCAATTCCCCTAAAGCAACTACATCATACATGTTTTCCGCTCTCCTTCCTTTCCTGAATTTCCTGCACAATTTTGTTATAGGCTTTCCGGTTCAGGCGGTAAAAATATAAGACGCCTGCCGTAACAATCCATAAGATGCCCGGTACTGTCGTAAATGAATGCTTCATCACAGCCAGCACGGCGGGGTTCTGCTGCTGGTTTGCCATATAGCCTAAGCTGCCCAGCACCCCTGCCAGGACAGATGTCCCAATCGCCATCCCAATCTTATTCCCCAGTGAAATAAAGGCATATTGGAACCCGTCGTTACGAAGCCCTGTTTTCCACTCCCCGTATTCCACGCAGTCCGGCACAATGGCATAAATAGCAGTGTTAAAGCCGGAAAAGAAAAATTGTGCCAAACAGGAAAACAGGTAAAACGGAACCGGCGCCGCCCCAACTGTGAAAAAGTACATACAGAACATGCTAATCCCAGTAAGCAATGCAAATATGGATGCGGAACGCCCTTTATTGTTTGTCATCTTAAACACAACCGGGAAGCAGGCCGCCCCAATAATCGACGGGATGATAATGCAAAGGGAATATGTACTGAACAGCGCCTGGTTCCCTTCCACATAAGTAAAGTAATAAAGCGCGTCTGCGTTCCTTCCATAAAGCGTAACCCCAAACAGGAACTGCCCTGCAACTGCAATCATATACGGCTTATTCTTCGCCACGGCTGCAAGCTGCACTTTCAGGGAAATTTTTTCCTTTTCCGGCACTTCCACAACTTCCTTTGTCTTCGCAAAACAGAAAATATGGCAGGCTGCAAAAATACACCCATACACAGCAGCCACCAGAAGATAGCCCCGTTTATCGTTCCCATTCCCAAGGGCTGCAATCAGGGGAACCGTTATAATGTTGATAATGCCAATGGCAACCATAGCGCTGACGGAACGGAACGTATTGATTTTCGCCCGTTCTTCTATATTCTGCGTCATTGCGCCGCACAGCGTCCCATATGGGATATTGACGCAGGTATACCCCAGCACCAGGATACAATACGTAACCGCCATATAAATAATTTTTACGTTGGAGGGCCAATCAGGATGCGCCCAGAACGTCAGCATCAGCACAATGGCGGTAAGGGGCGCGGCAACCAGAAGCCATGGGCGGTACCTGCCCCACCTTGTATGGGTCTTGTCGCTCAGCCCTCCAATGACCGGGTCGTTTATGGCGTCCCAGAACCTTGAGAACAGCATCAGCCCTGCAACTGCCCCCATCCCAATCCCAAAAACATCCGTATAAAAAATCATCAGGAAATTCCCAACAAACATCCAACTGAAATTGCACCCCACGTCGCCCATGCCATAAGCAATTTTGCTAATCAGCGGCACTTTTACATCTGTATTTTTCTGCTCCATTGCCGTCCTCCTTCTAAATCCTCCATTCCTGAAACCCAAGGCGCTTACGCCCCCAAAAATCCCCTGTCTTTTTCAAAGGCGCAGCGCCAAGCCCTTATGCTTCCTCTGCAATACGGATCACTGCTTTTACAATGTCCGCTTTGTTATTTACGCTGTAATCCATGGCTTTCTGCACTTCATCCAGACCGAAAATATCTGTCACAATGCCTTTCAGGTCCACCTTGCCTGCTGCGACTGCATCAATTGCCATGGGATAGATATGGCGGTAACGGAATACCGTCTTAAACGTCAGCTCCTTATCCAGCGCAAGGCTCATGGGCAGCGTCATTTCCCCGCTCTTGCTGTAGCCAACCAGGACAATTGTCGCGCCCTTCTTAACCATATGGATAGCCTGGACAGTGGTTGCCTGCGTACCTGCGGTTTCCACTGCAAGGCTGCAGCCCTTTCCATCCGTCAGCTTCCTTATCTCCTCCACGGCATCTGCCTTGCTCCCGTTGATTACCCCGTCTGCCCCCAGCTCCAGCGCTTTCTGCAGCCGTTTTTCCATAATGTCCACCACATATACCTGGGATACCCCCATTGCCTTCAATGCCATCATTGTCACCAGGCCAATGCATCCTGCCCCCAGGACTACTGCGGTCTGGCCTGCCCTTGCGCCCCCCTGCATTGCTGCATGGAACCCAACCGCCAAAGGCTCGATCAAGGCGCCTTCCAACGTGCTCACATTGTCCGGCAGCTTAAAGCACAGGTCTGCTTCATGTGCCACATACTCCTGAAATACGCCGTCCACTGGCGGGGTTGCGAAAAACACCACATCCGGGCAGAGGTTGTAATTCCCTGTTTTGCAGAACTCGCAGTGCCCGCAGGTCTTTCCCGGTTCCAGCGCAACCCTGTCGCCAGCCTTTAAGTGCTTCACATCCTTCCCCACTTCCACAACCGTGCCGCCCGGTTCATGCCCCAGTACAAAAGGAGGCTCTACGACATAATCCCCAATCGCCCCTGTTTCATAGTAATGCAGGTCGCTGCCGCAGATGCCCACATACTCCAGCTTTACAAGGACCTCATTATCCTTTGGCGCCGGAATTTCCCTTTCTTCAAAGCCCATTTTACCGATCCCTAACATAACAGCAGTTTTCATTGTTCCTTCCATGATAAATTCCTCCTCTTTATTTTTTACTTTATTTAATAGTTTATTAAGTAGTTTTATTATGTCTATTATTTTATTTCCACAAGGGGTTTTTGTCAATATGAAATCAGGAAATTCCTGACTTTCGTCATTATATCCAAAATGTTCCATCCGATTTTGGTGAAATTTCAAGAACAGCAGTGCGCCCATACCAAAGATGCTTTTGGCAGCCTAATAATCCATAAGGCAAAAAAAAGAGATTCCATCTCTGAAATCTCTGTAACTTAAGGCCATGTAAGCCTGATATATGTTCTATCAACTGTTTTTGGGGTATTCTGGCGGCTGCCAGTGTAACGGCCAATTGATATTCAGCAAAACTACGCAGAACAAAGGCCCTAATGGAAGTTGTTATATGTAATGGAACAAAGGGAATCAGAAGTAAGGAAGGAATCCTGAACATAGAAAAACAAAGCAGGCTAGATTTTCTGCAAACAAGCATATACTCTGTTCTGACACTTCAGCACGCTGCTACACTAGTGCGTTTATGCCGAAGGCTACTGTCAAAACGCACTAGTGTAGAATAGCGTGCGAGTGACGCAGAACATTGTGGTGTAATGGCTTAGAAATAACAACCTTGGAGCTACCCCAAAGCATTTAGACCAGAAAATCTAACCTTTTCTCAATTGTACCATATATTCTGAAAAAGTCAACCATCTTTTTTACAGTTTCCATCAAATTGCTTGAAAATCCGACAAAATTATACTATAATTTGGATTAGGGTATCAAAAGGAGCTGTCGCACTAACGTAAATTACAATACATAATTTTGTGCATTCTGTCTTTGCCGCATAAGCGGCAAGACCTTTTGAACAAGTAACTATATTAGTGCGGCAGCTACGCTCCCTAATCTAATCTGTGGTAAATAATATACTTCCAGCGGCACGTTATACCTGCCTAAGGATAGAAAGGAACTAAGCTGCAATCATGAAGAATTTAACACCAGAAGAACAAAAACGGGTCTGGAAACCAGAGGAGCCCCCAATCCGCAAAATACTGCTTTGGGGCTTAGACAGCAAAAATAACCCCTGCCTGCTCATTTTGTATGGGAAACAGAAAATAGAGCGGGAATTAAGGGACAACCCCAATAGCTATTACGCGGATGGATACTTGTTAAAGCCCAACGTAGCCTATACCCATTACGCAGTCTTCCATGGGACAAACGGGCATCTGCCCTCTATCCCCAATACCATTTACTGCGAAGAAAAGAACTTAATCTGTTTTACAAAAGGCTACAAAGCTGCCCGCAGATATTGGGACTACGATAATGACAGGGGCTGGTACCAGCGCATAGAGATTGAGAAAAAGTATATCGTCAACGACTCTAATGAGATCAAACCGCCCATCCAGCTTCCATATTATGAAGAACATACTTATGCTGATTATGTTGCCGCTGTAAAAGCAAGCCAACTTACTTTGGAAGATTTTGAACTGGTTGCAAAACCCAGTGATTTATTCGGTTTTGCAGCAGACAGCCCTTATATGGGACCCATTGTAAATATGTTTTCCAGGCAGCGGATCTACACAAGGAAGAAATACCTCCGGCAGTTTATGGATATGCAGCCCTCTGCCGAAGAATATGGGCGCATTTTACGCATAGCAAGCGTAGAGCTGGCATGCGGCATTTTCCAGGAACTTACCATCGCAAAGAACCCAGTTTTATTAGAAATGGCAAAAGAGATAGAAGATAGCGAGGTTTTATGGGCAAATGAGGGATACCACAGCGGGCTGAAACGCTGTATCAGCCAATATACCAGCTTATTTGACGAAAAGCTGCTGTCACAGCAAAAAGAATTTATCTACCGGACCCTCCCTGACATGGATTTCCATATCAAACACTTAACCTTAAGGGACAAAAAGCTAAAAGGCAAAGAGCTTGAAGAATATTTAAGCAAGCCTAATGCATACCAGAACCTGCTGTATGTATATGGCAGCCAGAACCTTTACCAAAAAAGCGTTTACAACGATGGGCGGAATGTGAAAAATATTGCGTTTAAAAACACCATCCAGACAGCCACGGCCTACGGGATGGCCGACGCAGTGGGTAAAATCGCTTACTATCTGGACACCCCAAGGGCTGCCTGCTATTTTAGGGGGACCGGCAGGTCCGGCGCGTACAATTACTATTTGCGGTACTTAAGGAGGACCCTTGACGGGTATCTGGCAACGGATGAAGCCAAATTCATAACGGCTGCCCGGGAACTGCTTACAAGCTATACGGACCATGATAATTATTATGAAAACTTATGTTATAATTTCTTTTTTTATAAATATTTCGGGGAAGTAACAGTAACCGTAAATGGCCGTGCAGCAGAAGAATCCATGTGGCACAGGCATCTTCCTGACGTTATTTATATTGCCCAAAATGCAAAAGCCAAAGCAGTGCATGATTTCTGTTATGCAATCCTGCAAAAAGCCCATGCGCGCCATGCCTTTGATTCCTTTACCCTCAAAGAACTGATTGCGTGTTCCAGCATACCGTATGAAAAGACCGCAGGCTTATTTGAAGGGATCCTGCTGCCTAAATTAGAAGCATTACAGGAATTTGACGCAGGCATTATGGTTGCCTTAATGGGCACGCCGTCCGAACGCCTATGGGATGCTGCAAAAGCATACTTTAAACGGACAGACGGGAAATTCCAGCCGGAACATGCCGCTGATTTCCTTCTTTTAGATACAGCAGAAACATGGTACAGCGTCTTAGAAGATACCATCAGCCGCTTTACCATTGGGGAGTATACCGTTTTCCTCAAAGCAATCGCTGAAAAAAGGGAGCTATTTTTGGAACGGAACACAGAGCTTCCTGGGCAGGTTGCAGAGCTGCTGTTAAAATCCTCCAGCAAATTGGACGCCGCGTCCATCGGGGAACAGCAAGCACTGCTGCGCTACTTTACTTCCCTGCTGTTAAGCCTTAACAAGCTTCCTGATTTCCTGTTCAGCATTGCAGAAAATACCATCTTTTCCATGCCATATGGCGTATTAAAAGACACGCTCAAGGACATCAGCTTACAGCACGGCAGTATCCCGGAATGGGCATACAATACCATATCCTTGCTGGAATCATGCAAAGAGGATGCCCTGCCCAAAGACAGCCTGATCCTGTCTGTTTTGGAAACGGGTTCCCAAAGGCTTGTAAAGACCCTTACTGGGCTGATTAGCCGGCACCAGGCCCTCCTTGCCGGAAGGGAAGCAACGCTCCTGCTGCTTTTTGAATGCAGCGTATCACACCTGAACCAAATCGCCCAGTCGGTGTTTGAAGGTTCTGAAATTGGAAAAAGGGAAAAGATCCACCTCCTTTTATTGGATTCCCCGGTAGAACGGGCTTACCAGTACGCCCTCGAAAAGCTGGAGGGGTGGTATGGGAGCAAAATCCCCACGCAGTTTATCCTGCGTATGATGGAACACCCATGCGTGGAAGTAAAGGCGTATCTTTCCCGGAAAATGGAACAGGCTTTTTCTGAATTAAAGGATACCAACCCGGATTTATATATTTATTATGCAAAAACACTGCTTTACCTGCCAAATAAAGTTTCAAAGAGCAAGGACCAGATCTACCGCACAATTCCCTTGTTCTTGGGCTATTATCCTGAAAAACAGCAGGAAATAGAGCACATGCTCCTGGATATCGGAAGCACAAACAGCAAAATAGATTCTGAACGAGCGCTTGTAGCATTTGCCCAGATTCAGAAGGAGGTAAGCACTTTATGAAAGTAGGTTATACATACGCCAGCCCTTCCCGCTGCACGCAGGCTGGCAGCCAGACGACTTTAGGGCTGAGCCCCGACTTGTCCCGTGATGAAAAAGTTTCTTTCTGCGGGAAATTAAAGCATCCTTTACTGTTCCGTGACGCCATGCTTATGCTAAGGGAAATTGTGGTTTCCGATACAAGGAAAAAAGAAAAAGAACGGACGGATTATTTTACATGGCTGAACGAAGAAATCGAGCGGCGCGTAAGGGCGCACAAAGAGTACATGCCAAACGTCCGGGAGGCCTTAAAAAAAGAAATGGATGTTTATGACGCCGAGCTTGCCCACAAGAAAAATGAGATAAGCCACTTAACAGACATACAGAAAAATTTACAGAAGCAAATCGACCAGTACGACGCTTGGAAGGATTATTATAAAATCGAGCGGGACTTCTGGAAATTTATCAAAGACAGGGATTACAGCCTGTGGTTTGTCCTGGACCCCGTCATTACCGTGCATAAGGACCAGGTTTCCTTCGAAGCATTTTCGTTGGACGAATCCATTTACGGCTGCCTGTCCGTGCCCATGGAGGAATTCCATTTACAGCAGGAGCCAAAATTAGGGACGACAAATATTGATTTTTCCGCCAAATTGGCAAAAGAAATGCAGAGGTTCCGAAGCTATACGGACGTGACCTTATCCGTCAACCCGGAGGGCTTTACGTTAGACAGCGACATTGTGCCGGAATACATTGAAAAGAAAATTGACCTGCCTGAAACATGGATCAAGGGCTTTAACCAAGTATCCTCAGCAGCGGCGCTTTCCGGGACAGAGCTGGAGCTTTCCCCCTCCGACATGTACAGCATCTGCGCATTTTTAAGGAAGCACAAAGAAAAGAAAAGCCCCCGTTACATGAAATGGATCTTAGAGCCAGGGCAGAGGGTGCAAATCATATTCGAGCCCTTCGGGACATGCCTTACCCTGAACGCGGTGTACCACGGCCGCCAGCGGAGGGAAGAAAAAATATGGGGCAGGAGGCGCTGGCTGGTAGTAGAAAAACTGATTCCTTTTGCAAAAGCATTTTATGTGCGTATCCTGGGATTTGGCATGCCCCAGTTTATCCGTGCCGATATGGGCGTAATGCAGATGACAGTAGGCTTCTCCTCCTGGTCCTCCAATGACTGGGTAAAAGGCACTGCATTTAACATTATGGCAGGGTTTACCGGCCACGGCTGCTATAAGGATATTTATAAGCTGCTGAAAGAGAACCGCTGTTTATCTATGGAAGAAATTTCTGCCCTTCTTCCAGGCCAGAAAAACGACAAGGTAAAAGCCGGCATAGGCATGCTGTTCCGGCGGGGCGAAGGGTATTTTGACATCCTCAACGACAAAGTGCGGTTCCGCCATTTATGCAACGCACCCCTTCCAGAAGAACTCTATGAAGTTACCGATATCGAAATGGATGTACAGAACTGCAGCAAGCTTACCTTTGACAACATGAAGGTAAGGTACACGCGCCAACAGGAGTTTATATTCACGACAACATACAAGGAACATGGCCAATGGTCTTCTGCTGAAATTGTCATTGACCAAGATGGGCAAATTACAAAGATCGCCTGCAACTGCCAGAAATTTAAGCGCGGCGCAAGGAATCTTTCGGAACCATGCGCCCATATTCTTGCGCTTTACGTCGCTTCTTATAAATTGTTAAAGCTTAAAAATTTGGAATACGATAAAGAATATAAAATCAATGATATTATGGAGATGTTGTTATAATGGATACAAAAGCCGAATACAGAGAACTAGTAAATAATATGGGTAAAAAAGAATTTACCTTCCAGAAAATGCAAGAATACGGTTTCTGGCCCAGCCATCTGCCAACGCCATATGAACGCCAGCAGCATGAAACGCAGGAGGACTTTGAAAAGCGGCAAAAGCTGCTGGGTGAATTTCAGGAGCTTTCCGAAAAAATAGCAGGAGCCTATCGGGAAAAAACAGAAATTGAAAAAAAGCTTTCCCATCTAAAAAAAGCATACGAAGGCACATGGGATTATGAAAAAATCCGCGCCGCAGTTGCCCAGGACATTATGAAGGAATCCATCGCCCGCCGCGCGGAGCGGAAAGCAGAGCGGGAACGGCAAAAACAGCTAAAGTCCGAAGCGTGGAACAAACGGAAAGCAGAACAGATCCTGTTTATAGGCAAAGGCTATTCCAGCCTGTTGGGGAAAAAAGAAACCGACACAGAAAAACTCAAAGCGCTCCAGATGCCAGTCATAGAAACAGACAGGGAACTTGCCAACGCCCTTGGCATAGAATACAGCGCCCTGCGCTATCTGGCATACCACAGGGACGTGGTGGCCTTCGACAATTATTACCGTTTCGAAATCCCGAAAAAAAGCGGCGGCACGCGCCAAATCGCCGCGCCGAAAACACAATTGAAGGCAGCCCAGAAACAGATTTTAACCCAAATCCTGCAAAAAGCAGAGATTTCAGACAAATCCCATGGGTTTGTCCCATCAAGGTCCGTCCTTACAAGCGCAAAAACCCATAGCACCAGCCCAGATGTATTGATTAATATTGATTTGGAAAACTTTTTCCCTACCATTACATTTGCACGTGTCCGGGGCCTGTTCCAATCCTTTGGCTACTCTGGCTATACCGCGTCGCTGCTTGCCATGATCTGCACCTACTGCGAACGGATGCCGTTAGAAGTAAAAGGGGAGATGAAATACATCAAGACCTCCGGCCGTATCCTGCCCCAGGGTTCCCCGGCAAGCCCTATGATTACAAATATCATATGCAGGAACATGGACAAGCGCATCAGCGGCTTATGCCAGAAGCTAGGGGTTACCTATACGAGATATGCGGATGATATGAGCTTTAGCTATACCGGCAGCGAAGACGGCCTTGCCATAGGGAGCTTCCTAAACAGCCTTACTAAAATTATAGAAGCAGAAGGCTTCCATATAAAACAGGAAAAAACCCATATTTTGCGGAAAAACAACCGCCAGTATATTACCGGCATTGTAATTAACAGCGAGGAAATCGGCGTCCCGCGGAAATGGGTGAAAATCCTGAAGGCGTCAATCCACAACGCACAGAAATTAAAAGAATCCGGCGGTTCCGTGCCCAATAAGACAATTTATGAAATCTCCGGGAAGATTGCATGGCTGAAAAGCGTAAACGCCAAAAGATACGAAAAGATCATACGCCAGGGCACAGAATTTTTAAAAACCCTGGCTTAACGCCCAGCCCCTTGGTTTACCTTATAGGATTAGGGTGCCAAAAGGGTGCGTTGTACCCGCTCTATACCATATATTGATGTGCAGATACATTTGCAATAACAATATATGGTATGAGCGTAGCACCAAAGATGCTTTTGATCCCCTAATCCTTATTTGCTCCCTTATACCTGTTCCATAAACATCTCAATCACCTGCAGGGACGCCCCCAGCGCTGCGGCTCCTGTCTTATGCCTGCAGGCCCTGATAAAAGAAGCATCTTCTGCAAACGTATTCCTTTCCGACACTTTATCCTGAATATCCTGAATAAATGCGCCCATGCTGCTCCCCACATATCCCCCCAGGACAACATCGCAGTCCAGGACCATATGGATATTGTTCACTGCAATAGCCAGATAAGTCGTATATTGGTCCCAAAGGCTGGCTTCCTCCGGCTCCCCCTGCGCCAAACGCCCAAAGAAATCTTCCACCCTTCCCTCCGTCAGGCATTTAGCAGAGCAGTAGGCATCCAGGCATCCTTTTTTCCCACAATAGCAGGCTTCCCCATCCGGCACAACCGTCATATGGCCTACCTCCCCACAACGGAAATTATGCCCCTGCTCCAGCCTTCCATTGTCATATACCGCACCCCCTACTGTATTGCTCAGGGACAGGTAAAAAAAACGCCCCATGCTTTCTGTCTGCCTGCCCTCTGCATATGCCCCTGCATTTGCATCATTTATGAAATGGCAGGGAAAAGGGAAGAAACGGCTGACCGCAGAAAACGGCAGGTCCCTTACCCCAAGGACATGGGAGTCCGCAACCACTTTTTCTTCCAGATCCATAATCCCCGGAAATGATATCCCGATTCCCAGCACGCCCTCCTTGCCGCACCCACAGCTTTCCAAAAAGCATTCCAGTTTCTGGCAGACATCCAAATAATACCCATCCCCTGCTGCATATGGCAGAAAAATCCGTTCATATTTTATTATTTTGCCTTCCAGCCCCGTAAGGACCATGCTGATATGGTTTTTGGTAATGTCCAGCCCTGCCGCCTTCCCAACCTTCTCATGTACCGCCAGCGCTTTGGCCCTACGCCCCCCGGTAGAGCCCATCTCCCCCTTTTCTTCCACCAGCCCCCGCTCAATCAGCTCTTTGGTAATCTGCGTGGCTGTCGGAAGGCTTAGCTTCAGCGCATAAGAGATATCCGGGTTTGATACCATCCCGTTTTTGCATATATAACGGAACACTTCGTTCCTGTTTTTCTTTTTTACTTCTATATTTGTTATTTTCTTACTTTCCATTTTAAACTCCATACTTTCCTAAAGTGTTTTTTTAGCCACTCCGCTTCGCTCCGGGCGGTATAATATCTTCCGATATTATACCATAATCACTTCGTGATAAACTATGGCTGTCTATGCCACTCCGCTTCGCTCCGGGCGGTATAATATCTTCCGATATTATACCATAAAACCCACCATGTTTCTATGGCTTTTTGTTTTCGGCGGCTGCACCCCTAATCTTGAAATGCCGGAAAACAACTGTTAGAATAACGGTAGCATTTTATGGCGGGGGACACCCGCGGGAAGCCCAAGCTTTCCCGCTGCTGAGTTCCCCTGGACCAAAGGAAAGGAACAGGACATTATATGGAAAAACTGCGCATTTTAATTGTAGAGGACGACGAAGCCGTAGCCCAGGGGCTGGCAGACATCTTAAACGGCAGCGGCTATCAGGCTGAATGGTGTGAACAGCCCAGAAAAGCTTTAGAAATGGTAAAAAGGCAGCCGCTGGACTTAGTAATCTTAGACATAAACTTAGGGGAGGAAAACGGCTACGCCATATGCAAAAAAATCCGTGAAACCTCAGATATCCCCATCCTGTTCCTGACCGCTTACCAAAGCGAGATAGACGTAGTACGGGGCTTTACCGTGGGCGGCGACGACTATATCACAAAACCCTTCCGGCTGCAGGAACTGCTTGCCCGGGTACAGGCGCTGCTGCGGCGCGGAAAGCGGGCCTATGGGCTACGGATAACCTCCGGGGAGCTCTCTTACGACATGGGCAGGCATCAGGTATGCCGGGACCAGTCCCCCCTTGCCCTCACCCCTATAGAACTGCAGCTTGTGCAATGCCTTTTGCTGGGCTGGCCCCATACGCTGAGCCGGGAAAGGATATTCAGCGAGGTTTGGGACAGGGACAGCGCCTATGTAGATGAAAATACCTTAAGCGTGAACATCAGCAGGTTAAGGGAAAAGCTTGGCACATTCCAAGGGACGGCATACATCGAAACCGTCCGGGGGATTGGGTACCGCTGGGCGGTACATGTGCAGAAATGAGGGCGGCAGAATGGAAGGAAACATCATAGCTTTGGCAGCAGCCCTGACTGCTTTCGCGCTTTTCCTGCTGGAACATCACAGGCGTTACAGGCTGGAACAAAAAATAGACCATCTTGTCCATGAATTGGACTGTTTTTTATGGAACGGGGAAACCCACCTTGCGGAAACGCTGGGGGAGGGGAGAGTGGAAAACCTTAAAAACCAACTGGCGGCAGTCACGGAACAGGCCACACACCAGCGCCGCCACTGGAAAAAGCGGGAAGAACGCCTGAACCAGTTTATGGAAAATATGGCCCATCAAATGAAAACTTCCCTGACCGCCCTGCAAATTCGCGTAGATTTGGCACAGGTAAAAGCCTCCTCCCCGGAGGTACAGGCAGAATTAGATGCGTGCCAGAACTGCATGGAACGGCTGACCGGGGAAGTAGGGCGGATTCTGGAATGCAGCCAGCTTGCGGGGCAGAAAATCAATATGCGGCCGGAACGCTGCAGCGTGGGGCAGCTCCTCCACAGAGCTGCCAGCCTGCTGGAACCGCTGCGGAAGAAAAAAGGAGTGGGCATTGTATGGGAGCTTTCTGCCCTCTCCGGGATCCCGGAACTATGCCTTGACAGCTATTGGTTCTCCCAGGCAGTAGAAAATGTCATAAAAAATGCCATAGAACATACCCCTGCAGATTCAACCGTACACATTACAGCCATCGACTGCACCCACAGCCTTGTACTGGAAATAAGGGACGAAGGCCCTGGGATTCCGGAGGATGAACTGCCCTGCCTGTTTGAACGGTTCCACCGGGGCAGCTATGGGAAAGCAGGGTATGGCATTGGGCTGAGCATGGCAAGGGATATCCTTAAGGCTCACCACGGCAGCATACAGGCAGGGAACCAAAAGGGCGGCGGGGCATGTTTCCTTTTAAAGCTCCCAATCCTGGAGGGGAACAGGCCTTACGAAGCTGTAAGGGAAATTGTAAGGGAACCGTAAGGTTGACATGTTACCATAGAACCAGAAGGAATATTTTAAAGGATGGTGGCAGCTATGCATAATTACTTACTGGACATTACATGGAACGGCCTGAAGGGAAAAAGGAAGGGCAGTGCCTGCCTGTTTGCAGCATATTTCCTGTCCGTCACATTTGCCATCCTCAATGTAAGCATTACCGGGAGCCTGAACAAAACCCGCGAAGAACTGCGTTATGACATGTATGGGGAATGGAATGTGGCCGTTTACAGCCCAGACCCTTTAGGGGCTGCTTTACAGGAGGAACGGATCCAAAGCTACGGGACAGCAAAAACCTATGGGAACCTGCTGGACAGCGGGGTAACGCCCCTTACGGGAATCGGGACGTTGGACGATTCCCTGCGCACCCTTGGGCGCCTTGAGGTGGTAAGCGGAAGGTTCCCAGCCAAAGACAATGAGATTGCCATAGAAGCGGATACCCTGAGCAGCTTAGGATACGACTATAAGCTGGGGCAAACCTTAACCTTGCGGATTATGGACAAGTCCGCTATTGAAAAGCACGGGGCGCTTCTGGGCAAAGACGGCGGGGCTGCAGAACAAAACCAGACAGTTGGGAATAGTGATACGGTTCTGGGGCTGAGCCACACCGTTGGGGAAAACAGCAACACATCTATCCCTGGCAGCAACGATATTATCCAAAAAGAATACATCCTTTGCGGCGTACTCCGGGAATATACAGGGCTATGGGATACCGGAACCGTGGAAGTGGCGCTAGTCGGGGCCTGCGTGACTGAAAATGCGGCAAAGGAACTGGGGGACGTTTGTTCCTACCAGTATTTTCTTTCCACAGGCCGGGAAGAAAGCCACGGCCTATCCCAATCCCTGCGGAGGGAGTATGAAAATACCGTGGAAAACAATTCCGCCTATGGGCCGATGGCAAAAGATGAATACCATTACTTTAACCTTGCCCTGATTTTAGCCATCACCATTGCTGCAGTCATTGCCATCTGTTCCATTCAGTTAAAGGAACAGATGCGCTCGCTCCATTTATTCCGTACCATTGGCGCGACCAAACAGCAGCTTTCCATAATTATTTTTTATGAAACCATGCTCCTGATGCTGCCAGCGGCGGCAGGGGGGATTGCAGCCGGCAGCATGGCCACCTGGGCATTGCTCCAGCTCCTGATGGAACAAAGCCCCAGCGCCTTCCATATTTCTATCCCGGCTGTGCTGGCCGCAGGAATCTTACTGCTCTGGTTCGGGGCTGTGTTCCTTACCCGGTTCCTAACGTTCCGTTATTCCCTGCGGGGATCCCTGTCCGCCCAAAAACGGCGGCTGCCCTGGGCAGGCAGACGTGGGAGAGGAGTGAAACGGCTGGGGCTGCTGCTCCTTTCCTCCGCCAGTATGGTAACTGTAATTTTCTGTTATATGGAGTCACTGGCCCCTATTTATATGGACAGTTTATGGTCGCAGTCCAGCTCCTATACCATTAACCAAACTACAGGCCAGAATGGCTTCCAGTCCATCCTTATCACAGATGCATTTATGGAACGCATAAAATCCCTGCCCGGAATCAGGGAAACCGTAGCGTGGAACCAATCGGCTGGCACGTTGGAATTTTCAGGAATGGAGGAAAACCCATTTGCCTCCCTGCTGATGGAACACCGTTACGGGGTACAGGTTTGGGACGCCATAGAAACCGCTGGGCAAAGCGCTGCCCCGGAAGGCTTATGGTGCCGCGCCTACGGGATAGCCGAGGAGAACTGGGAGAAATTTTTCCAATATGCCGATGGGGAAATTGACCGGGAAAAATTCCGGGACGGGGAAGCCGTCCTTTTATATCTCCCTTATAACACAGAAGCAGGGATAGAGCTGGATGGGCAGTTATATCAGGATTTTGGCGTGGCCTTGGGGGACACCGTAACTATAACTGCCTATGGAATGGGGGAATTGGAAGAACCTATCCCGAGCCCTGTCCCGGGAGATGATAGCTTGAAATCTTATAAGCCCTATCAACAGCTTATGCCAACCAACCGTGCCAAAGCAGAGGCCGTCGGGATCATTACAGCAAATTTGGAGCAAGACCCCTGCCTTACCTTATTTCAGAGCGATAATTATTACGCTGTCATTGGCTCCAATGCATTTGCCAAAAAGCTGATGGAAGCTGACCGGAATGGCATCCTTCTGGATAAAGAAATCTGGAGCAACCAAGCATATGGATATACAAATGCATTTATTTACACGGGCATGGATGCTGGATATTTTTCCACCGACTACCTGATGGCTAAGTCGGCAGCGGAACATTGCCTGATGTTTACCAACCAGCGGGAAGAACACGCCGCATACCGGCAGGAAGCCCTGCAGGCCCTGCTCCATATCTGGATTTGCGGCATATGCATGTTCCTGATCCTGGCACTGATTCTGCTAAATACAGAAATGCTCCATGGATTTGCCCAGAAGCGCTCCTTTGCCCTGCTGCAAGCCATAGGGATGTCCCGGCGGCAGCTCCGTGCACGGCTGGCAGCCAAAGGGCTCCTTATGGCACTGGCCTCCTGCCTGCTGGGGCATGTGGGATATTTCCTGTTTTTTGCACTGAAGCATATCGGGACTTACCAGAAATTTGCGGAGGAAACAGATGATACAGGAACCTTTTTTGAACTGCTGAAAGCCCAATTTACCGGGAATTGCCTGGAAGCCGGCTGGAGCCTGCCTGCGCACCTTTCCTTCTGCGCTTTTGGCATGGCCTGTGTGTTCCTGCTGTTCTTTGCCCCGCAAAACCGTGTATTAAAGGAAACTATCAGGGAACGCCTATCTTAATCAGGAGGGAATGGGATGGATACAATCTTAAAAGCCGAAAATATATGGAAAACTTACGGATCATCTTCTGTGAAAGTAAATGCCCTGAATGGGATAGACTTATCTTTTGCAAAAGGACGGTTCTATTCTGTAATTGGCAGGAGCGGTTCCGGGAAATCCACACTGCTGTATGTCTTAAGCGGGCTGGAGAAGCCCACCAGAGGGAATGTATTTTTTGAAGGGAAGGACCTGTCAGAATACCCGGATGGGCAGATGGCTGTCTTCCGCAGAAGGCATATGGGCTTCGTGTTCCAGCAGTATAACCTGATGGAGGAGTATAATGTGCTGGAAAATATCTGTATGCCGTTAAAGCTGGACCAGCGCAAGCCAGACTCCGGGTTCCTGCATACCGTGCTTGAAACGTTAGGCCTTTCAGATAAGCAGAAAAAATATGCCCCGGAACTGTCTGGCGGGGAGCAGCAGCGGGTTGCCATAGCACGTTCCATCCTGTCAAAGCCTAAAATCATTTTTGCAGACGAGCCTACCGGGAACCTGGACAAAAAGACTGCCCTGGAAACCTTGGAGCTTCTGATTGGAAGCGCAAAAAAATTTGGGCAGACCCTAATTATTGTTACCCATGACCTTGAAGTTGCAAGGATGTCGGAGGCAGTGATAACCCTTGAAGATGGGAGGGTAGTGAAATAGCCATATGTGCGTTTACCATTGGATGCTGCCTTATTGCTGAAAAAATAGCCAATAGGATGGTGCCGGAGGTATTCGGGAGGGGCAGGCGGAGAATCCTGCTTTGCAGGATTCTTTTTTGCACTCCCCCTCCCCCTTTAAATCCCTTCCTTTTTATCCCGTTTCAAAGGAAGCGTAAAAATAAACTCCGTCCCCACCCCTTCCGTGCTAATTACATTTATATTCTCATTATGCACAGAAATAATCTCCTTTACAATTGCAAGGCCCAGCCCCGTCCCCCGTTTATCCTTTCCCCGGGACAAGTCTGTTTTGTAAAACCGTTCCCAAATTTTTTTCATGCTCTCTTTTGGAATCCCAATCCCGGTATCCTTCACAGAAATGAACACCTTTTCATTTTTTTCCGTAGTTTCAACTGTAATGGTAGAATCCGGGTGGCTGAACTTGATTGCATTGTCAATCAGGTTGTAAAGCACCTGCTGGATTTTGCTCATATCCGCCAGGACGAAAGAGGTTTCCCCGGTCAGTATCAGCTCAAAGGAAATTTTTTTCTCCTGGCAAATCCCCTCGAAAGACTGTGCAACCAGCTTAATGGTGTTATTGATATCAAAGCTGCTGATGTCCAGCATCGTCCCTTTTTTCCCATATTTGTTCAGTTCCAGCATACTTTGGGTCAGCTTGTTCAGGCGCTCTGTTTCAAAGAGGATGATATTTAAATATTTGTCCTGCATTTCATGGGGAATCGTGCCGTCCATAATGGCTTCAATGTAGCCTTTGATAGAAGTTAACGGGGAGCGGAAATCGTGGGAAACATTTGCAATGAATTTCCGCTGGTCTTCTTCCAGGGTGGACAGTTCGGCTGCCATATAATTTAAGGATGCGGCAAGGTATCCGATTTCATCATTGGTGTGGATGTTGATCTGCGTTTCAAAGTTGCCTTCGGAGTAATCTTTGGCAGCCCTTGTAATTTTCCAGATGGGGATGTAGACTGTGTAGGTAAAAAGCCCAAGCACTACAAAAGCGCAGAGGAAGATTACAGCAAGCGTCATGTAAGAAATATTGATAAAGCCGTCTTTCAGGGCAACTATCTTGCGGATTGGCTTATGGATAAGCACATACCCCCTCACTTTATAGTTAATGGTAATCGGGGAAAATACAGACAGGGTTTCTTCGGAAAAGGTGCCGAAAAAAGTGCCTGTCTGATAGTAGCTGGTGCCGAACATCGTAATGTCAAAATCTTCAATATTTTTTTCCGCAGGCTCCTGCCCAGCATGGATCAGTATTTGCCCATTATTGCTGATTACCTGTATGGCAGCGTCCAGATACGTGGAAATTGCCTGGAATTGGGAAGTCACATCCTCCAGCGTCAAGGTGCCCCGGTAATAGTTGGAAGCATAACTGGAAGCCAGCAAGTTGGATTCCCGGTATAAATCCGAAGCAGTATCCCGCTTTATGTAGTTAAAGGCCAGCCGGGAGGTAAAAGTAGCGATGGTCAGGAACCCAAGGATGCCAAATGCCGCATAGCCCAGCAGGAGCTTTAGGTAAAGTGTCCGTTTCACTATTTCACCTCGAATTTGTAGCCAATGCCCCAGACCGTGGCAAGCCGCCAGGAAGCATGGTCCTTAATTTTTTCCCGGAGCCGCTTGACATGCACATCCACGGTGCGGGTGTCCCCAATGTATTCATAACCCCAGATATGGTCTAAAAGCTGCTCCCTGGTAAATACCTGGTTTGGGGAGGAAGCCAGGAAATACAAAAGCTCCAGCTCCTTGGGGGGCATATCCACTGCCTTTCCATGGTAGACCACAGAATAATTGGTCTGGTTGATGGTGAGGTCTGGGTATTCTACGCATTTGATATTGGCAGCAGCGGCTTCTGGCTTGGCGGGCTGGTAGCGGCGGAGCACCGCCTTAACCCTTGCCACCAGTTCCTTGGAATCAAAGGGTTTCATAATATAATCGTCTGCGCCCAGCTCCAACCCCAGCACTTTGTCAAAAATTTCCCCTTTGGCAGAAAGCATGATAATAGGCAGGTTGGATTTGGCGCGTATTTCCCGGCAGACCTGATAGCCGTCAATGCCGGGAAGCATGAGGTCCAGCAGAATCAGGTTCGGCTGATACTGCTCATACATGGCAAGGGCTTCTTCCCCGTCCTGCACCATGCGGGTGTCGTAACACTCTTTGGTAAGGTAAAGGGAAATTAATTCTGCAATATTTGCATCGTCGTCGACGATAAGGATTTTCTGTTTTGCAACCATAGCAGCCTCCTTATTTAAATTCTACGATGGTAACGCCGGAATCCCCTTCCCCAAATTCCCCAAGGCGGAAGGATTTCACGTATTTCAGCCGTTTTAAATGCCCATGGACGGCTTTGCGCAGCGCGCCGGTACCTTTTCCATGGACTACCCGGACAGAGGGCATATGGGCAAGATAAGCGTCGTCCAGATATTTGTCCAGCAGGGAAATGGCTTCGTCCGTAGTTTTCCCAATCAGGTTGATTTCGGTGGAAACCGATGCGGACTTAGACATTTTTATTTTCCCTGCCCCAGTGGATTTCCGTTTATTCCCAAGGGTTGGCGGCTCCTCCAGCAGCACGAGGTCCTTGATATTGACAAGGGAACGCAGAATGCCCATCTGGACATACAAATCCCCTTTGTCGTTGGGCAGGGTGTGGACGGTTCCCTTTAGGTTCATGCTCAGGACCTTTACGGCGTCCCCTACACGGAGCTTCTTGGGGATTTTATGGTTGGCAGGCTCCCCTTGCTTGAGGGACATATGCTTTTCCAGGTCGTTCATTTTGCCCCTTAGCTTGCTGCGCTCCTGCTCCATTTCTTTGGCGGTTGTATTCCCTTGGCCGTATTTATGGAAATTTTTAATGGTCTGGTCAGCCACTTCTTTTGCGTCCCGCAGGATGGCGTGGGCATCCTCGTTTGCCTGCCGCAGGATTTTTTCCCGCTGGGCGTCCAGGCGTTCCTGTTTTTCTTCCAGCTTGCGTTTCAGGGTTTCGGCTTCTTTTTTGTACTGTTCTGTTTCCAAGCGTTCTTTTTCTATGGCAGCCCTGCTGTTTTCCAAATCGGAAATCAGGTCCTCGAAATTTTCTTCCTGTTCTGTCATGCGGCTTTTGGCGTCCTCAATAATATCTGCCATAAGGCCCAGTTTGCCGGAAATGGCAAAGGCGTTGCTTTTGCCGGGGATGCCGATTAACAGCCGGTAGGTAGGGCTTAAGGTTTCCACGGAAAATTCACAGCAGGCATTTTCCACCCCCGGGGTGGAGAGGGCAAAAACTTTTAGCTCGCTGTAATGGGTGGTTGCCATAGTCCGCACCCCGTAATTGTGGAGCCGGGACAAAATAGAGGTAGCCAGCGCAGCCCCTTCCACCGGGTCAGTCCCGGCGCAAAGCTCGTCGAAAAGCACCAGGGAGTTTTCATTTACATGCCCTAAAATAGAAATAATATTCGTCATATGTGAGGAAAAGGTGCTTAAGTTCTGCTCAATGCTCTGTTCATCCCCAATGTCTGCAAAAACTTCTTCAAAAACCGCCAGCTCCGAGCGGTCGTTTGCCGGGATATGCAGCCCCGCCTGCCCCATCAGGGTAAAAAGGCCCACGGTTTTTAAGGAAACGGTTTTTCCGCCGGTATTTGGCCCTGTAACAATCAGCAGGCCAAAATCATCCCCAAGACGGATGTCTATGGGCACTACTTTGTGGCTGTCCAGCAGCGGATGGCGTCCCCTGCGGATCCGTATGCGGCCTTCCTGGTTGAAAATGGGGTTCGTCCCATTGTATTTTTTCGCTAAGGAGCCTTTGGCAAAAATAAAGTCCAGTTCCGTTAAAATTTCATAGTCAGCCTTTAAGCAGGGGATGTACTCCCCGGCAAGGCTGCTTAATGTGGCAAGGATAACTTCGATTTCCTCCCGCTCCTTTAAATAGAGTTCTTTCAGGTCGTTGTTCAGCTTTACCACCGCCATGGGCTCAATAAAAAAAGTGGAGCCGGTGGAAGACTGGTCGTGGATCATGCCGGGTACCTGCCCCTTGGATTCTGCCTTTACTGGCAGGCAGTAACGCCCGCCCCTCATGGTGATGACTGCGTCCTGCAAATGGGTGCGGCTGCTGTTTAACAAATCGTTCATTTGGCTGCGGATTTTTTCATTGGTATTTTTGATGGAACGGCGGATGCTTTTCAAAGCGGCGGACGCGTCGTCTGCAATTTCATCTTCCGAAAGGATGCAGCGGCGGATTTCCTCTAACAGCGGCGCCAAAGGCTCCAGCCCCCCAAAAAGCCCCTCCAGGGAATCTGCCCTGGAATCTTCCCGTTCTGTGCGGGAATAAGCCTTTGCCCGCTTGGCGGCTTCCAACAAAGATGCAACCCGTAGAAGCTCCTCTATACTTAAGACGCCTCCCACTTCCAGCCGCTTTAGGGATGCGCCTATATTGTGGGTGCCGGAGCAGGAGAGGGAGCCCTTCTGGTAAATCCTTGTCAGCGCATCGGAAGTCTGCTGCTGGGCAAGCTGTATTTCTGCAAGGTTTCCCGAAGGCTTCAAGTTCCTGCAAAGTTCCCTGCCAGAAACACAGGTGGCGCATTCTGACAGCATATCTATGATTTTATGGTATTCTAAGGTCTGTAATGCTTTTTCATTCATAAGCGGATAGCCCTTTCTTGGCTGTATTATTTTTCATGTTATTATACCTGAAAAATAAAAATCTTGCAACAAGCCCAGGAAAAACGTATAATGTTAATATGTGATGGAGGGCGTATGTATGAAGCGACAAGAGGAGAAGGAGCAGGAATTTGCTTTTATTAAGGAGAAAATAAAAGACAAGCCAATTGACAGGCGCCGGCTGCTGCTGCGGTTTGGCTATAACATCCTCTGCGCCGTTATGTTTGGCGCAATTGCCTGCTTAGTATTTGTCTGGCTAAAGCCTTATCTGGAGGAATGGCTTTACCCCAAGGGGGAATCTACCATCAGCATCCCAAAAGACGATGCCCCGGAGGAAACCGAGGAGGGCAATGGCGAGCAGCCGGAAGAACCAGCCCCGGCCCCAACCCAGGCGCCGGAAAACCAGACGGTAATTATGCAGGAAAAGCTGGAACTGGAGGATTATCAGGAACTGCAGGATAAGCTGTATGAGATTGGGAAACAGGCCAACAAATCCGTGGTGACAGTCACAGGGGTGACAAGCGGCATGGATTGGTTTGATACGCCCTATGAAAATGAGAACAGGGCGGCAGGGATTGTGATTGCCAACAATGGCCAGGAACTTCTGATTCTGACAGAAAAAAAGGTGATTGCAGACGCACAGGAAATCAGCATTACATTTATCAATGAAACCGTAGTTTCCGCATCCTTGAAAAAGTATGACGGAAATACCGGCATTGCCATTATCAGCGTCCCGCTGGGGAAAATCCCAAAAGAAACCTTGGAGCAGATGGCAGTGGCGTCTTTGGGGAATTCTTACCTTATTAAGCAGGGGACAACCGTGCTTGCCATCGGTAGCCCGCTTGGGGTCAATTATTCCATTTTGTGCGGGACTATAACCTCCTCCCAAAATGAGGTAACTACTATAGACAGGAATTATACGATTTTCACTACGGATATTGTGGGGAGCGAAACAGGGAGCGGCGTGCTGATTAACCTGGAAGGGGAAATTATTGGGCTGGTCCTGCAGGATTACAGCAACCAGAGCGACCGCAATACGATTACAGCCCTGTCAGTGTCGGAGATGAAGCAGATGATTGAAGATTTGTCCAACGGCAGGGATGTGCCCTATGTGGGGCTGCGCCTCAGCACGGTAACAGAAGACATTGCAAAAGAATTCCATATCCCCAAGGGGGTTTACGTTAAAACAGTCGTGATGGATTCCCCGGCAATGGCGGCAGGCCTGCAGGAAGCGGACGTCATTGTGCGGATAAATGGGGAAGATGTTGCAACCGTCGAGCAGTATAACCAGAAAATATATGCCTTGAACCCGGAGGACCCGGTGGTGATTTCCATTAAACGGCAGAATGGGGAGGAGTATGTGGATTTGGACTGCAGCGCGGTGGCCGGGGTATTGAAGTAAAACAAGAAGCGGGAAAGTGAAAGGAAAGGGAAGGATTATGAAATATATTAGCAATTTAAGAGAAGGGGAACGGGTAGGGGATATTTATCTTTGCAAAACAAAGCAAGCAGCCTTGACAAAGGCAGGGAAACCATATGAATCGCTGATTTTACAGGATAAAACGGGGACGCTGGATGCGAAAATCTGGGATCCCAATTCCCAAGGGATTGAAGAATTTGAAGCGCTGGACTACATTGCCGTGGTGGGGGACGTCACAAGCTTCCAGGGAGCATTGCAGTTAAACATAAAACGTGTCCGCAAAGTGCGGGAAGGGGAGTATGACCCAAAAGAATACCTCCCTGTCAGTGAAAAGGATATTGAAAAAATGTATCTGGAGCTTGCAAAGATGGTGCAGGAAATGGAAAACCCTTACCTGAAAAAGCTTTGCTCCAGCTTTTTTCTGGAAGATAAAGCATTTGAAAAAGACTTTAAGTTCCACAGTGCGGCCAAAAATGTCCACCATGGCTATGTCGGCGGGCTGCTGGAACATACCCTCAGCGTGGCAAAGCTGTGCATGTATTACACGCAGGCTTACCCGATGCTGAATAAGGATCTTCTGCTGGCAGCCGCCATGTTCCACGATATTGGGAAATTGCAGGAGCTGTCTGTATTCCCGGAAAACGATTATACGGATGCGGGGCAGCTTTTAGGCCATATTATGATTGGGGCGGAACTGGTGGGGGAACGTATCCGCACTATTCCGGGCTTCCCGGTAAAGCTTGCCAATGAGCTGAAGCACTGTATCCTTTCCCACCATGGGGAATTGGAATATGGCTCCCCGAAAAAACCTGCCATCGCGGAAGCAATGGCACTTAGCTTTGCGGATAATACGGATGCGAAAATGCAGACAATGAAAGAAGCCCTGGCGGCAGCGGAGGGGAATAGCGGCTGGCTGGGCTATAACCGGCTGTTTGAGTCAAATATCCGCAGGACTAGCGAATAGGGGCGAAGCATTGCAGTATTACTCCGGCGGTTAAATGTCGACGAATTTTACGCAGAATAATTTTTCATCTGCAAGGCGGAAGAAGGCGGCGTAGCGGGGCTACGTCAACGGAGGACAACGTAGCAGATGGAAATTCAGGCAAGTAAAAACGTCGATATTTAACCGCCGGAGTAATATAAAGCGGAAAAATAATTCGTTGCACAAAACAGGGATTCTATGGAATAGGAAACAGGGATGGTATGAAAAAAAGAAAAAGCAGCAGCCCCCAAAAAATAAAGGGCAGGCAAGAAACAGGCAGCAGGTTCCAGAAAGGCATGGAAGTTGAGCTTACCATTGAAGATATGGGAGAAGGCGGGGAAGGGATCGGCAAAAAAGACGGCATAATTTTTTTCGTCAAAGACGCCGTGATTGGCGACCGGATCTCAGCAAAGGTTATGAAGATGAAAAAAAGCTATGGGTATGCCCGCCTGCAGCAGGTGCTGGAACCTTCCCCTTACCGCGTAACACCCCGGTGCCGCTTCTGCCGCCAGTGCGGCGGCTGCCAGCTACAGGCATTGGAATACAAAAAGCAATTGGAATTTAAAGAAAATAAAGTGAAGAATAACTTAAAGCGGATTGGCGGGTTCCGGCTCCCAGAGGATATCCCTGGGGATTGCCAGGAAAAAGCGGTGCATGATATCCCAGTGATACATCCAATCATTGGGATGGATGAGCCTTATTTTTACAGGAATAAAGCCCAGTTCCCCATTGGGACAGATAAGGATGGGAAGATTGTGGCAGGGTTTTACGCTGCAAGGACCCATACCATCATCCCTAACAGGAACTGCCTTTTGGGGGTTCCTGCCAATGAAAAAATCCTGGATGCCGTGATTTCATTTATGGAGGAATACCACGTTCCGGCTTACCAGGAGGAAACCGGGACAGGGCTGGTCCGCCATGTCTTAATCCGCTGCGGGTTTGCCACCGGGGAACTTATGGCTTGTCTGGTAATCAATGGGATCTCCCTGCCTTTTGCCGGAAAGTTGGTGGAAAAGCTGCAAAATATTCAAGGCATGGCCAGCATTGTCCTGAATATCAACGAAAAGAATACGAATGTTATTTTAGGTGAGGAAACCATCCAGCTTTGGGGCAAGCCATATATTACAGATTATATAGGCGATATAAAATACCAGATTTCCCCGCTTTCTTTTTATCAGGTTAACCCAGTGCAGACCCGGAAGCTCTATGGAATGGCCTTGGAATTTGCAGGGCTGTCCGGGACGGAAACGGTCTGGGACCTGTACTGCGGAATCGGCACAATTTCCCTGTTTTTAGCCCAGAAGGCAAAGCAGGTATACGGCGTGGAAGTTGTTGCCCCTGCCATTGCGGACGCGAGGAAAAACGCAGAGATCAATGGGATTACAAATGCAGAGTTTTTTGTGGGCAGGGCAGAGGATGTCCTGCCGGAATTTTATGAACGGGGGACTGCTGGGGATGCGCCGGAAGATGGGCAGGCTGCTGGGATGCTGCACCCAGATGTGGTTGTGGTGGACCCGCCCAGGAAGGGCTGCGACAGGAAATGCCTGGAAACTATTGTGAAAATGGAACCAAAACGTGTGGTATATGTAAGCTGTGATTCGGCGACTTTGGCACGGGATTTGAAGTATCTGTGCTGGGAAGGGTATGAGGTGCGGGAGGTTGGAATGGCTGATATGTTTGGGCAGAGCGTGCATGTGGAGACGGTTGTAATGCTTTCCCACAAAAAACCCGACAGCGTAATCAACGTAAAAGTCGAGTTTGGCGAGGGTGAGGGAAAAGTGCCGCTTGATAATATCGCCAAGAGAGCCGAAGCGTATAAGCCAAAAGAGCGGGTTACATATAAGATGATTAAGGAGTACATAGAAGCGAAGTATGGCTTCAAAGTACATACCGCATATATTGCAGAGGTAAAGAGGGAGTTAGGATTGCCGATGTATGATGCTCCTAATGCGGTAGAGGAATTGAAACAGCCGAGGAAACATCCGACGGCAGAGAAAGCGGAAGCGATAAAGGATGCTTTGAAACATTTTGAAGTTATTTAAAGCCGTGAGCGTATCATTAGAAATAGTGGTACGCTTATTTTTTGTCCGAATCGTACCTTTGATTGGCTTGTTAGTTCTCTATATAATGAAATCAAAAAAGGATGGTGGACTTTATGAGAGAAAAGAAAAATCACTTGTATGTGGATAGTGGGGAACGGAGCATTTTGCTACATAGCCTTGTGGAACTGAAAAATCAGCTCATACAGCAAGGCAGATATACAGACTGTGTTGACGAACTTATTTTTAAGGTTATCCATGCGCCTATAAAAAAATTAAGAGTAGAACTGGCAGGGGGAAGTGATGTGCGATAAGGAATTTAAAGAACTGGTTAAAATAGCAGTAGAAAAATTAAAAGATGAATCCGTATTGAAACTGTTACAAGCCGATGCAAGTTATCAAAAGGATAGTAATAATGAGGGAAGTGCAGAGGACGCTTTTAATCAGCTTGATTTAACGGAAAAGCAGAGGAAAGTTTGCCAACATCTTATAGATTGCAGGGATAAGCAGGATTTTGAATACGGCACTCATGCCTATATTGCAGGACTGATGGATGCGTTTCATATTATGGCGGTATTGTTCCCAGAAAAATGGGATACAGAGAGAATAAGAGAAGCCTTATCACGACAGTGCAGATAAGACAGATAATAAAAGCAGAATAAATTTTACATAGCCGATTGGTGTAGTTAAAAAACAGCCAGTCGGCTTTTTTTATTGCCATGAATCCTTTACATAGCCACTCTGACAAAGTGGCTAAATTTATGCGAAAGGAGGACGCACCTATGTCAAATTGCAAAGTAATCGCTCTGACGAACCAGAAAGGCGGTGTCGGAAAGACCACCACGGCGGTCAATCTGGGTGTCAGTCTGGCACAGCAGGGTAAAAAAGTCCTGCTCATTGATGCCGATGCACAGGCAAATCTTACCATGTCACTTGGCTACGGCAGACCAGATGATTTGTCTGATACGCTCTCAAGCATTATGCAGGATGTGATAGACGATAATCCTGTCAATGTCCAGAAAGCTATCCTGCACCATAATGAGGGCGTTGACCTGCTCCCGTCCAACATTGAACTGTCGGGCTTGGAAGTAAGGCTAATCAATGCCATAAGCCGTGAAAGCGTGCTGAAAACCTGCATCAATGAGGTAAAAAAGAATTATGATACAGTCCTTATTGACTGTATGCCGAGTTTGGGTATGCTCACAATCAATGCACTTGCAGCGGCTGACAGCGTGGTTATCCCGACACAGCCCCATTATCTTTCTGCCAAAGGCTTAGAGCTGTTGCTTCGCTCCGTGTCTAAAGTCAAGCGGCAAATCAATCCCCATCTGCGGATTGACGGTATCTTAATGACGATGGTAATGCCACGCACGAACATCTCTAAAGAGATTACCGCAACGGTAAAGAGTGCCTACGGGCAGAGGATTAAAGTTTTCGATGCCCAGATACCCCATTCCATCCGTGCGGTAGAAGCCACTGCAGAGGGAAAGAGTATTTTTGCCTACGACAAAGGCGGCAAAGTAGCCGCTGCTTATGAGCAGTTTGGAAAGGAGGTAGCAGAGATTGGCGAGAAGCAAAAGAACAGGAATCGAGCTGACCGCATACGATGACCTCTTTGAAACAGACGAGAGCCGAGCAGAAGCAAATTTAAGCAAGATAAGGGAAATCCCCATTTCCGAGATTGATGAGTTCCCAGACCACCCATTCAAGGTTTTGATGAATGAGGATATGGAGCAGCTTGTGGAAAGTGTCAGTCGGAGCGGTGTAATGACCCCTGCCACGGTTCGGCAGAAAGAGGACGGTCGGTATGAGCTTATCAGTGGTCACAGGCGGAAAAAGGCTTGTGAGCTTGCAGGGCTTGAAACGCTGAAATGTGAGGTTAAGGAGCTGACACATGATGAAGCAATTATTGTCATGGTTGAAAGTAATCTCCAACGCTCTGTTATTCTGCCAAGTGAGAAAGCCTTTGCCTATAAGATGCGGCTTGAAGCGATGAACAGACAAGCGGGCAGACCACCAAAAGATAATTTGACACCAGTGGTGTCAGATTTAGAAACTCCCCGAACAAATGAGAAGTTGGGAAAAGAAGTTGGTGAAAGCCGTGAGCAGATACGCCGCTTTATCCGCTTGACCGAGCTTGTACCCGAAATTCTGCAAATGGTAGATGAACGTCAGATTGCTTTCCGCCCTGCTGTTGAGATTTCCTATCTTTCCGAGGAACAGCAGTACACTTTGCTTGAAGCAATGGGCTACAACGATGCCACGCCCTCACTTGCACAGGCTATCAAGATGAAAAAGTTCATGCAGGAGGGAAAGCTCACGGACGAGGTTATCCAGAGCATCATGCAGGAGGATAAGCCAAACCAGAAAGAGAAGCCTGCCTTTAAGGACGAGCGGATAACCAAGCTCATACCGAAATCTATCCCCAGAGGGCAGGAAACGGATTTTGTCGTAAAGGCGTTGGAGTTTTATAACCGCCACTTGCAGAGGAACAAGGCTCACGAGAGGTAGAGCAGGCAAAATGGGGATTCTGGCATGGAACACCGAGGGAGAAGTCTGCCCTTTGGGGGACAGCAAATTTTTTTCTGATTCCCCCTCTCCACACCTCTCCCCCTTGATACTGCCAGTAACTATCCGAGAAAAGAAATATTAAAGGCTGTCCAGACGGGCAGATTTTTTCTGTCAAAAAGTCAGTCAGCAACTATCAACACGGGAACGAACAGGAGGTAACGATGAAGATTCGTAAATTATTTAAAAGGGCTGCGGCGTTAGCGTTGGCTGCGGTCACGGCATTGTCCGCCGTCCCTGCCACGACAGCGTTTGCAGCGGGCGACATCGGCACGATTAGCTTTACCCACACCTACGACGGTGCAGGGAACGCCATGAGGTATAATTCCAGTGCCAACATTGGAGGTCATACCGCAGGAGGGACAGGCGAATACAAGTACCGTATGTATGTGGACGGGGAAACGGCGTTCTGCCTTCAGCCGGGCGTGCCTTTAAAAACAGGCAACACGCTTGCAAAGGCATCTTCCAACGCTTGGAACGCCCTCTCCGAAGAACAGAGAAAAGCGGTGGGGCTTGCCCTGCTCTATGGGTATCAGGGCAACAGCGGGAATTTATCTGGGAGCGATGATGAGAAATGGCTTGCCACCCAGACCCTTGTATGGGAGTTTGTTACGGGATGCCGCAATTCCACAAGCCCGTACAGCCAGACAAGTACGACCGTTTACAGCCTGCACTTTGGCTCTAATTATGCGAACAGCGGGGCAAGGGCGGCTTACGACCAGATTGTGTCCCTGCTTACAAGGCACAGCACGATTCCGAGCTTCATGTCGGCAGGGAAGAAAGACATCACAAAGGAGCTTGCCTATAAGGACGGCAAATACAGCCTTACGCTGACCGACAGCAACGGCGTTTTATCCGAGTATTCCTTTACCAGCTCTGACAGCAATGTAAAGGTGTCCAAGTCTGGAAACAAGCTGACCATCACATCATCAAAGGCGATTGACGGCAAGGCAAGGATTACGGCAACGAGGAACAACACGCCGACCGTCAGCAGCGGTGCGATGATGATTGCTTACGGCGACCCGAACCTGCAGGACGTCATTACGGGTGTGGAAAATGTAGATACCATGATGGCATATATCAACGTGGAAACGCCGACAGGCACGGTTGCACTGAAAAAGACTTCCGAGGACGGAGTTGTTGAGGGGATTTCCTTTAACATCAAGGGTGACGGCTTCAATAAGACCGTGAAAACCGACAAGAATGGAAATATCACGGTGGAGGGCTTATTCCCTGGCACTTATACGGTCACAGAACAGTCCATTGACCGCTACGAGCCGCAGAAGACCCAGACCGTGACGATTATCGGAGGGAAAACCTCTACGGTCACATTCAGCAATACCTTGAAGCGTGGAAGCCTTGAAGTAGTGAAAACATCCGAGGATAATCTTGTGGAGGGCGTGAAGTTCCACCTTTACGGAACATCATTGAGCGGCTTGGCTGTTGATGAATATGCCATAACCGATAAGAACGGACTGGCGAAGTTTGAAAACGTCCTTATCAGCGGCAGCACGCCTTATACCCTTGAGGAAGTGGATACGGCAGTCCGCTATGTCGTCCCTGCATCCCAGACAGCCCCGATTGAGTGGAAAAAGGTCACGAACCGCAGCTTCCACAATATTTTGAAGAAGTTCAATGTCACGGTATTAAAGACCGACGTGGAAACGGGAAAGAAGCCGCAGGGCGACGCTTCCCTTGCAGGTGCGGTTTACGGCATTTATAAGGGCGAGGAACTGGTTGACACTTACACTACCGATGAAAACGGGCAGTTCACAACGAAATATTATGTGTGCGGCGATGACTGGAGCATCCGTGAGATTACCCCGTCCGAGGGCTATCTTCTGGACACGACCGTACACCATGTAGGGGCAGAGCCAGAACTTTACACCATAGAATATAATTCTGCAAAGAATGACGTAAACGAGCAGGTCATCAAAGGCAATATCGCCATTATCAAGCACACTGACAACGGCGAAACCCAGATTGAAACGCCAGAGGAGGGAGCTGTTTTTGAAGTGTTCTTGAAATCCGCAGGCAGCTTTGATGCAGCGGAGGAAACGGAACGTGACACGCTCATTTGTGACGAAAACGGATTTGCCCAGACAAAGGATATGCCATACGGCATCTATACGGTTCACCAGACTTCTGGATGGGACGGGCGTGAGCTAATGAAAGATTTTGACGTATTTATCTGCAAGGACAGCCAGACCTACCGCTACCTTATCAACAATGCCAACTTTGAGAGCTATATCAAGATTGTGAAAAAGGATATAGAAACAGGCAAAGTTATCCCGTATGCAGGTGCAGGATTCCAGATTTATGACCCGAATGGGGAGCTTGTGACAATGCGATTCACTTATCCCGAAGTGACGACGATTGACACGTTCTACACTACCGCAGACGGAGAGCTTATCACGCCGCAGACCTTAGGATACGGCAAGGGATACTCTCTGGTTGAGGTGCAGGCTCCGTATGGCTACGTTCTGGATTCCGAGCCAGTCTATTTTGACGTGGAGCAGGGAAACTCCGAGGATGAAAGCGGCATCACGGTTGTCAAAGTGGAACGCTCCAATGTGGCACAGAAAGGGAAAATCACGGTAGGAAAGTCTGGGGAGGTATTCAGCAGGGTATCAGGAAACAAGGGGCTGTATCAGCCGATTTTTGCAGTAGACAATCTGGAGGGTGCGGTCTATGAGATTACCGCAGCCGAGGATATTATTACGACAGACGGAACAGTAAGAGCCGAGAAAGGCGAGGTTGTAGATACGCTCACTACGGGCGAGGATGGCACGGCAGAATCCAAAGAACTGTATCTGGGAAGATATGAAGTCAAAGAAGTGACCGCCCCGTATGGCATGGTGTTAAGTGAGGAAGTCCACTCCGTGGAGCTTGTGTATGCAGGGCAGGAAATCGAAGTGACGGAAGCAGGCAGGGATTTTTACAATGAGCGTCAGCGTGTGGAAATCAATGTAATCAAGAGCCTTGAGGTTGACGAAGCATACGGCGTAGGCAACAACGGAGAAATCAAAGACGTTACGTTCGGTCTGTATGCCGCCGAGGAACTGACCGCCGCAGACGGCTCTGCTATCCCTGCGGATGAACTGATTGAGGTTATCTTCCTTGATGAAAACGGTCACGGAAAGGCGGTCAGCGATTTACCGATGGGCAGCTACTATGTGCAGGAAATCAGCACAAATGCCGCTTATCTTGTCAGCGATGAAAAGTATCCTGTCGTATTTGAATATGCAGGGCAGGATACCGCAGTTGTGCATATCACGGCGAATGAGGGCGAAGCTATTGAAAACGAACTGATTTACGGCTCTGTCAGCGGCAGGAAATCAAATGAGGACAGCGAAGATTTAGGCGGTGCTGTTATCGGCATCTTTCAGACAGGCACAACAGAATATACAAAGGAAAATGCTATCGCAACTGCCACATCGGAAGATGACGGCAGTTTTTCTTTTGAAAAAGTTCCGTATGGCACATGGGTAATCCGTGAAATCGAAAGCCCGAAAGGATATGTACTCTCCGAGGAAGAAATCAGCGTGACAATCAGTGAAGTGGATGAAGTTGTGGAGATAGAGCTTGTCAATTACTTTATCACAGGCAATATCGCTCTGACTAAGGTAGACAAGGACTACCCAGAAAACAAGCTCACGGGTGCGGTATTTGAGGTTTACTCGGATACAAACGAAGATGGGAAACTGGATAAGAAAGACGAGCTGCTTGGCGAGATGGGCGAGGTGGAGAAAGGCATTTACCAGATGGACGACCTGCGTTACGGCAAGTACCTTGTCCGTGAGAAAACCGCCCCGACAGGCTTTGTTCTGGATGAGAATGTCTATCCCGTATCCATCGAGGAAAACGGAAAAACCTACAACGTGGAGAATAAAGCGGGCAAAGGATTCTTGAATGAAGCACAGAAAGGAAGCCTTAAAATCGTCAAGACATCTTCTGACGGAAAAGTAGAGGGCTTCTCTTTCCGTGTGATTGGCAAAGATTACGACCAGACATTTACGACAGACAAGAAAGGTGAGATTACTGTTGAGGGGCTGCGTATCGGTGAATATACCGTGTCCGAGGTCAGCGACAAGGTATCTTCTGGCTATATCCTGCCCGCCGACCAGAAAGTGACCATAAAGACAGATGAAACAGCGGTTGTCACCATGCACAACGAGCTGCGTGACACGCCGAAAACAGGCGATGATTTTAGTTTAGGCTTGTGGGTGAGCCTTGCGGCGGCATTTACAGTCGGTGCAGGAATCTTCGGGTTTGCAGGCTACAAATGCGGAAGAAAGAAAAAGGAGGATTAAGCAGAATGAGAGAAAAAAATAGGATTGCTATTGTGCTTGTAGCGTTTATTGGCGTTGCGGCTATATGGCTGCATATCCGCAGGAAGAAATAAATTAGGCAGATTTTGTATGGATTGGGGCGGTTCATAGCGACCGTCCTTTTTCCATGTACGGAGGTGACTATGGACAATTTAAAAACCATAGAGGGGAAAGTGAAAGCTGTCCTGCAAAAGAATGAGGATGCCAGAAATGACGACATGGTGCTGTACCTTGCCCTCTGCAACCTATATCTGAAAGATGCAGGAGCTATGCCGCTTGCCCGAATACTTTTGAGCCATAAGGAGCTTGGCCTGCCGAGCTTTGAGAGCGTGGGCAGGACACGCCGCAAATTGCAGGAGAAATGCCCAGAACTTTTAGGGAGTGTGCGGATGCAGAAAATCAGAGCCAAAGGCGAAAAGGCATATCGTAGATATGCCAAAGAATCGTGAGGTGTATGATGCAGGAAATGTCTTTTGAATACGGTGGGCATCATTTTATCCCAGAGCGGCAGTTTACAAAGCGGGAAGATGATTTTTTCAAGATTACCCGCAGGTTAAAAACAGACAGGGAACTTGGCTTTTTCGCCGCTGACTATTACGGCAGGGGAAGCCAGAAATTCCCTTATTCTTACGATGATTTTTATGCTGCATCCACGGATAAGAAATGTGATATTTTCCGCTGCGTGGAGAATGGCAGGCTGTACGTCCCCTGCCAGTATGAATTGCAGCAATATATGGACGGAAAACAGCAGGAAATACCACAAGGGCATACCACGATGCCCAAAGAGCGTGGGCAGAAAAAGGAAAGGAGGAACGCCTATGAACGGTGAAACACGCTCCAATCAAGGCTATGAAATCATAGAGAGCTGCACTATCGGGAATACGGAGCTTGTCATCGGGCATCACCCGAAAGCCCCGAACCCTTATGTATGCTGGTACTGCAAGGGCGGCGGCAACTATTATTGGGGCTGCTACTGCAATACTCTCGAAGCCGCAAGGAAGAAACTGAACGAACGCTACCAGTCGGAGTGCCAGATGCCGTACAATCAACAGCCAGATAAAAAAGTGAAGCAGCACGATGGGCGTGAGCGGTAGTATGAGCAGCAATGAAAACTATAAGAAATATGACTGCACGACCTGTCCTTACCCCCGATATAAGGACAGCCGTGTTATCTTCTGCGATGTCTGCATCCGAAAGGTTTTAGACTGGCAGAGGGAGAAAAAGCAGGGAAAGGAGAAGCCCGATGGAGAATGAAGAAAAACGGATGATTAGCTCTTATGAGGTCATACAGAGCATCCACATCGGAAAAAAGGAAGTGGTGTTCGGTATAGATGAAAAAGAGAAATATCCTTTTTTAGTATGCGACTGCACTTATGATAACCCGCTGTCCGCAGAGTGGGTAACGGATGCGGTCGGCTCAGACGACTATCTGGAAGCCATGCAGATTTTTACCGACAGGGTGCAGGAGCAGATAGGGCTTGTGAGAGCCGAGCAGGAACAATTCAAGTTCGACATGACGCCGTTTACCATAGACGACTGCATCCCAGACAATAAAAATGACAGCATTGTGGGAAAGGTCGTCGCTATCAATGCCGAGGTCAATCGTTATGAGTACCGGCATTCCGCCTATCAGCTTGTATTGGTGGACGGCGGACACGGTGCAAGGGGCGGCAGGGGGCAGGCGGTGTTTGGGACTTCGCTTGCGGACGGCAAGCACGCCCGATGGGAAAGGTACGATGTGCTTGGCGAAATCAAGCCAGAAAAAATGCCTGATTGGGCAAAAGAAGCCCTCACAAAAATCCAGACGCAGGAAAAGGCGAAAAAACAAAAAAGCAGGGAGGAACGCTGATGGAGATACGAGCTTTGGCACAGCCCGAACAGAAATACACCTACGCCCAGAGTATGCAGCTTGAGGGGCAGACAGGGTGCATCGGGCATCTGCGGGGAGATTTTGCCCCATCTGGATATGGTTTTTACACTACTTGGTTTGATACAAGGGAGCAATGGAAAACGGATGAATTTAAGTCGGAGCTTGATGATGTAATCAATGCTTTGCGTGAAGATAAGGGGCTTCTGCATAACCGCTATGATATGGCGGCGTTTGCAAGGAAGAATCCCGAAAGTGCTTTTCAGGGCAGCTATTGTGCAGAATACGGATTCCGTGTGGATACGGAGAAACACGCTTTTCTGCTCCGATGCAACCCGACCAAAGGCGATTATAATTTTTACTGCTACTGCTATGTAAAAGAATGGCTTGATAAGCATATATCCAGAGCGGAACAGGGAATCCGCTTTATTGACCCACATTACAAAGAACTGTTCCGCATCCCAGACGGCGGCAAAATTGTCATTACTTCCGCTTGGGGAGAGAAAACGGAGCTTGCCTGCCGTTATATTGATGAAACCCATACCGAGGTGGGCAGCAATCTTCTCCATATATGTGAATTTGCCGAGCGTATGGAGAGGAACGGTGCGGCTTATGAGCCGAAGCCCGAAGATGTGCAGGCGGCAAAAATCCCGAAAAAGAAAGAATATGAGCGATAGGAGGGATATGGAATGGCTGTAAACCAGAAAGCGGTCAAAGTATTAAATAAAGTCTTTGAAGCAGGCTTTACCGATGAAAAGGCGATTGCCGCCATGACAATGGACGACATCCTCTCCATGCAGGGAATCACGGTGGCGGACATCACGCTCATCAATGAGCTGCAAAAAAGCATCAAAGGGAACAAGGTCATCTCATTTCTGGGAGGTGGCACGGAGTGAACGCAGCACAGCAGGTTTGCATGACGGACAGCGTAGGAAAGGCACTTTTCTCTGTCCACGATGGCGGAGTCATCCGTATGCTTTACGGGAACGGGGAGGATTATTTTGCCGTTTGCCATTATTTAGATGAATCCTATGCAGAGATTGATGGCGTAAGGTATGCCGTTCGGGAGTTTGCACGGAGGATGGAACAAAACAAAATCAGCTATACCCCTGCCTAAAGGCGGGGCATGGATAAGAGGAGGATTGATATTTTTATGGAACAGACTGTTTTATCGGGCGGTGGTAGGAAGTGAGTACCGAGCTTATCAATCGCATCACGGTAAAGAAAAACGGTGTGTATGTATCTTCCCACAGCTCCAACGACACTTCCCCGTACCATTCATGGAGGTGCAAGGGGCTGTCAGAAATCTACGATGCCGAGGGGCAGAAAGGGCTTGACCGTGAGGTTATCCGTATGCTCTATGAGTATGCCGAGCTTCGTGGCTCTCATAAGAGCCTTGCCCGTTACCGTTACGCAAAGGATACCCCCGCCGCCCGTGCCATCTATCAGAAATATATGGATAAGATAGACGACCGCTATGGGCAGATGGACGAAGCCGACCAGAAAAGCGTCTGGTACAAGCCCACGGAAAAGGCAAAGGAATACCGAGCTTATGAGCGTGAGATGCGGGAAAAAATGTATTCCGAAATCGCCGAAAGATGCGGGGAATACGACAGGAAGCAGAAAAACAAAGATTTGGAACGATAAGGAGGTGTGAGCCTATGGCTGCAAAATATCAGCTTATCACGGAGCTGTACCGCCGCACGGGGAGGGACGTCACGAGAAACCCGCAGGCGTGGCAGGGCTTTTTATCTTCTGCCTGCCATAATTACAAGTGCCGCTTTGACGAGCAGCTCTTAATCTACGCCCAACGCCCAGACGCTACCGCCGTTGCCGAGATTGGCACATGGAACAGGCTCTTTAAGCGTTGGGTGAACAAGGACAGCAGGGGCATTGCGGTCTTTGACCCGAAAGGACGCAGGAACACGCTGAAATATTATTTTGACGTTTCCGACACCCATGAGGGCTACTATGGCAGCCGACCCGTCCCGATATGGCAGATGGATAAGCGGTACGAGCAGCCCGTCATGGAACGGCTTGCGGACAGGTTCGGCGGCACGGAGGGCGGCGACCTTGCCACGTTTTTAATGGGGACGGCGGAGAACGCCGTGGAGGATAATTTACCCGATTACCTCTCACAGTTAAAGGACTGTACGAAAGACAGCTTTTTAGAGGAACTGGATGATTTTAATATAGAAGTGATTTATAAGCGTCTGGCGGCGAACAGCGTCGCCTATATGCTTTTGAGCCGCTGCGGACTGGATGCGGACGGCTATTTTGAGCGTGAGGATTTTGCTGACATTACGAATTTCAACACGCCCGCCACCCTTAATGCCATCGGCATCGCTGCAAGCGACATTTCCGAGATGGCATTGCGGGAAATCTCTGCGGCAGTCCGAGATGTGCAAATCGAAGCAAAACGGCAGAACCGCATATTTGCAAGGGACATCGCAAGCCAGTATGATAAGGGCAGGAAACAACCCGAAAGGAGCGAATACAATGAGCGAAATCACTTATACGAAACAGGCGGATTATCTTATTCCCGACCTGACATTACCGACAGAGCCAGAGCTTCCGCTTGGCAGGTACGCTTTGATGCACAGGGATTATCTGGAACAGCACAAGAGGGTAATTTACCTCAACCTGCTGACGTCGGGCAGTCTGAACGGACACCTCTACCAGACCGAGCAGACGGCATTGCGGAGGTTGGAGCTTCTGACGAAGCAGCTCGCAGCCGAGCAGGGAGTGACGGAGGAGCTGAAAGAGAAAGCACCGATGCAGTGGCTCGGCATGATGAACAGCATCCGCAGCCAGGCGGAGGAAGTGATACTGGAAGAACTGATTTACAATTAGAAAAATCAGAGCCAGAATCGGACAGTGGCAGACAGGAAGAAGAAACAGTTACGGCACAGACCGCAGAGCCAGAGCCTGCCGAGGGCAGCGTTGCCAATGAGGAAGAAATCAACGCTAATCTTCCAACCGTAGATGAACAGATAGAAATGATTGCTGAAGCAGAGGACGAAAAATCCTCTGCTTTTGCCGTTTCACAGGAGGATATAGACAGCGTACTCACAGCGGGCAGCAGCATTCAAAATGGCAAGTACCGCATCTACCGCCAGTTCCAGAAGCAGGAGGATAAAAGGAGCAATATTGAGTTCCTTCGGGATGAATACGGCACGGGCGGCGGCACATACACCTATCCAGATGGGACAAACGGTCACGAGTGGCATGACGGAAAAGGAATCGCCATTGAAAAGCAAGGTTCCTATACCGCCCCAGATTTGCTTTTAAGCTGGTCTAAGGTGGAGAAACGCCTGCGTGAGCTGATTAGGGATGACCGCTACCTCAATGCAAAAGAGAAAGAACATTATGCGGATTATCTGGAAAGCGTGTCTGCCCCGCAGTATGAAATCGACACCCAGAGGAAGTTAAAAAGGCAGCGGTTTATCGAAGAAAAGAGGGAACTGCCGCCTGCCGACAAGAGGGATACGCTTTCTCTGCGGCTCTCTGATTTTATCCGTGACTTGGACGGCTATGAGAAAGCCCTGCTTGAAAATGTGGGGCGTGGCGACCTTGCCGATGTGACCGAGGGACAGATGGAGCAGTTTTTCTCCGACCCCGCCACCGTGCAGCAGCTCCTTGATTTCCTTAAACTGGTGCAGGGGCAGACCACAAGCGTTTACAGCCGCAGCAATGCGTGGCGTTTTTCGCAGGAGCTTACGGAGCTGTACCCTCTCCGTTACGTTTATCACGAGGGCGATGAGGTATATATTGGTGCGGATAAATATGAGGTCACAGCCTTTGATGAAAACGCCGTGTCTTTGCGTAATGCGGAGTTCCCATTGTTTGGAAAGGAGTTCAGCAGAGCTGATTTTGAAGAAAAGCTAAAGGAGAACCCTGCGAATGACCATCTGAAAACGGTCATTACCGAGAGCCAGAAAACAGAAACACTTGACGAGGAAAAGCCCGACAGTATTACCCTATCTATCGGATTTTCCGAGCATCCCGCCTTTTATGACAGGGAGCTGAACGACCGATTTACGGAGCTTAGCTTTGCACTTGGGAATAAGCTGCTTGGCGTTCTGGACGAAAAACAGCACCGTGAACGGCAGGACGAGAGCAAACAGGTCGGTTGGTATAAAAAGACCGACTTTGAAATCCATGCCGTTATCGGCGGTGAGGAATTTAACTACGAGGGGCGGTTTGACATTGGCGACGGTGAGGGGGATTTAATTGCCCATATCCGAAATTTCTATGAATATTCCCTCTCTCCCGACTGCCCGTTTGTCCCAGAATGGAAACGGCAGGGCGAAGATTATTACCGTGAGCAGATGGAAACGTTGCGTTTTGGGCAGGATGTGTTTATCCCGTTTTTGGAGCAGCATACCGAGCTGACATCAGAGGATGAAAAGCTCCTTGCTAAGATTTTGGCTACTGAATCTGACTGGAACAGGAAAAGTGAGGATAAGGAACAGTCCGAAGAAATAGAAAATACCGAGGAACAGCCTGCCGCCCATGAAATGCCTGCGGAGGTTGAAAAAGCTGCAAAGGAACAGGAAACCGAGCCGCCGCAAGAACGGTTTGAGGTCACAATGACTTCCGATGCTTTCCCAGACCCTGAAGATGCTTATGCCATCTGGGACAACCGCCGTGAGGATTATTATATTGACGGGGACGGCATGGTGCTGACCTACCCTGCCGAGGAAGAAGCACAAAAAGGTCTGGAAAAAGTCAGAAAAGCCGTTACGGATAAGGATATTGAGGATAATTCTGACCTTATAGGCAAAGAGCTTGTGATTGACAACCGCCGTTATCTTATTGAGAGCATCGGGAAAATCAGCGGCGACGTTTCCATGCGTGACATCACTTTCCAGAACAGCATGGGATTTCCGATAAACCGTGTGGAGAAAATCAGCTATGTCCGCAGGCTCCTGGAGCAGGCACAGAAAGAAGTACCACCCGAAGAAAAGACGGATATTCCTGCAAAACCAACTGTCCCTGCTGTTTCTGATGACCGCTACAATTATCATATTACTGATGATGCTTTAGGCGTTGGCGGTGCAAAAGAAAAGTTCCGAAATAATATGTCCGCAATAAGGCTTCTCCACAACCTTCAGATAGAAAACCGCCTTGCCACGCCCGAAGAACAGGAAACCCTTGCAAAATATGTCGGGTGGGGCGGTCTGTCGATGGCGTTTGACAGTAATAATGCGGTATGGGAGAACGAATATAAAGAATTAAAATCAGCACTCTCCGATGAGGAATACCATGCCGCTATGGAATCTACGCTGACCGCATTTTATACGCCGCCCGTTGTCATCAAGGCAATGTATGAAGCACTTGACCGTCTGGGATTTTCGCAGGGGAATATTTTAGAGCCGTCCTGCGGCACGGGGAATTTCTTAGGGCTTCTACCCGACAGCATGGAAAAATCAAAGCTGCACGGCATTGAGATTGACCCAATATCTGGCAGGATTGCAAAGCAGCTCTACCAGAAAGCCAGTATCGCCATTGAGGGATTTGAGGACACTAAGCTCCCAGACAACCATTTTGACGTGGTGCTTGGCAACATCCCGTTTGGGGAGTTCAAAGTCAATGACAGCCGCTACAATGCCCAGAAGTTTTTAATCCATGATTATTTTATTGCAAAAGCACTTGATAAAGTGCGGGCAGGCGGCGTTGTGATGTTTATTACCTCTAAGGGTACGATGGACAAGGCAAGCCCAGAGGTGCGGAAGTATATCGCACAGAGAGCCGAGCTTTTAGGGGCGGTAAGGCTTCCCGACAACACATTTCGGGCAAACGCAGGCACGGAGGTCACGAGCGACATCCTTATCCTGCAAAAGCGTGACAGCGTAATTGACATTGAGCCAGAGTGGGTACACCTTGACACAGATGAAAACGGCGTCACGATGAACAGCTATTTTGAATCCCACCCAGAAATGATTTTAGGCAAGATGAAGATGGAAAGCACAAGGTTCGGCATGGACAGTGCCTGCAAAGCCTATCCCGATATGCCGCTTGCGGGGCTTCTCCATGAAGCCATGCAGCGGATAGACGGCGAAATCCCAGAGATTGAAAATGAGATTGACCGAATCTCTGACGAGCAGGATAAATCCATCCCTGCCGACCCGAACGTGCGGAACTTTTCTTTTGCCCTTGTGGATGGCAGGGTTTACTTCCGAGAGAATAACACCATGACCCCTGCAAAGGTATCCATGACCGCAGAAAACCGCATTAAGGGATTATTGGAAATCCGTGATTGCGTGAGAAGGCTCATCCAGTACCAGACCGACGATTACCCAGAGGAAATGATACAGACCGAACAGAAAAACTTAAACCGCTTATACGATGCGTTTACAAAAAAGTACGGTCTGATTAACAGCAGGGGGAACTACCTTGCTTTTGCGGCAGATGAAAGCTACTTCCTGTTATGCTCCCTTGAAGTGCTTGACGATGAGGGGAAATTTAAAAGAAAGGCGGATATGTTCTCAAAGAGGACGATAAAGCCCCACCATGAAGTGACCTTTGTGGAAACGGCGGGCGAAGCCCTTGCCCTCTCCATCGGGGAAAAAGCCCGTGTCGATTTACTCTATATGGCACGGCTCACAGGCAGGACGCAGGAGGAAATCATCAATGATTTGCAGGGCGTTATCTTCAAAGTGCCATCTTCCGAGCCTGCAAGGTATGTAACCGCAGACGAGTATTTATCGGGCAACGTGCGGGAGAAACTGAAAATCGCAGGGATAGCGGCAAAGGCAGACCCAGAGCTTGCAGTCAACGTGGCGGCTCTGGAAAAAGTCATCCCAAAGGATTTGCCCGCAAGTGAAATTTCCGTCCGTCTGGGTACAACGTGGATACCGCAGGAGGATATACAGCAGTTTATGATGGAGCTTTTAACGCCGTCAAGCTATGCGGAGGGCAGATTGAAAGTACGCTACACGACATATAACGGCGACTGGTTCATTGAGAATAAGAGTTCCGATGTGGGAAATGTCAAGGCAGACAGCACCTACGGCACAAAGCGGGCGAGTGCCTACCGCATTATGGAGGACACGCTAAACTTGCGTGATACCCGCATCTTTGATTATATTTATGATGAACACAACAATAAAAAAGCGGTATTAAACCATAAGGAAACCACGGCGGCACAGGCAAAGCAGGAGGTGATAAAGCAGGCGTTTGGGGACTGGATTTGGAAAGACCCAGAGAGGAGGAATAGGCTTGTACGCTACTACAATGACACATTTAACAGTATCAGACCCCGTGAATACGATGGAAGCCATATCACGTTTGGCGGAATCAGCCCAGAGATTAAATTAAGACCGCACCAAGTCAATGCGATTGCCCATATCCTTTACGGCGGCAACACGCTCCTTGCCCATAAAGTAGGGGCGGGCAAGACCTTTGAAATGGTCGCCGCCGCACAGGAAAGCAAACGGCTCGGACTCTGCCAGAAATCCATGTTTGTCGTGCCGAACCACCTTGTCGGTCAGTGGGCGTCGGAGTACCTGCGGCTCTATCCATCTGCCAATATCCTTGTGACGACCAAGCGGGATTTTGAAACGGGAAACCGCAAGAAGTTCTGCGGCAGGATTGCGACGGGGGCGTATGATGCGGTGATTATCGGGCATAGTCAGTTCGAGAAAATCCCTATCAGTGAGGAACGACAGCGGGAACAGCTCATGCGGCAGCTTGATGATATTGAGCGTGGCATTGACGACGTGCAGGCATCCCACGGGGAGCAGTTCACGGTCAAGCAGCTCATGAAAACGAGGAAAGCAATCAAGGCAAAGCTTGATAAACTCAACGACACCAAGCGGAAAGACAGCGTGATAAACTTTGAGGAATTGGGCATAGACAGGCTTTTTATAGATGAGAGTCATTTTTACAAGAACCTTTACCTTTACACCAAGATGCGGAACGTGGGCGGCATCGCCCAGACGGAAGCCCAGAAGTCAAGCGATTTGTTTATGAAGTGCCGCTATCTGGACGAAATCACGGGCAACCGTGGCGTAATTTTCGCAACGGGAACGCCTATTTCAAACTCGATGGTCGAGATGTATTCCGTGCAGAGGTACTTGCAGTATGACACCCTTGCGAGGAATGGATTGCAGCATTTTGACAGTTGGGCTTCCACGTTCGGCGAAACGGTCACGGCTCTGGAACTCGCCCCAGAAGGCACGAATTACCGAGCCAAGACGAGGTTTGCGAAGTTTTATAACCTTCCAGAATTGATGCAGATGTTCCGTGAGGTTGCGGACATCCAGACCGCCGATATGTTAAAGCTGCCCGTGCCAAAGGTCAATTACCACAATATCAAGACCAAGCCGAGCGAAATCCAGACGGAAATGGTGGCGGGGCTTGCAAAGCGGGCAGAGAAAATCCGTGCAAGACTGGTAAAGCCACAAACAGATAACATGCTCAAAGTGACAAACGACGGGCGACAGCTTGCCCTAGACCAGAGATTGATTGACCCGATGCTGCCAGACGACCCGAACAGCAAAGTCAACGCCTGCGTGGATAATATTTACCGTATCTGGGAGGAACACGCCGATACAAATGCGGCACAGCTTGTTTTTTCCGACCTTTCGACCCCGAAGAACGACGGCACATTTAATATTTATGATGATATAAGGGAGAAGCTGATACGGCGTGGAATCCCTGCGGAGCAGGTGCGTTTTATCCACGAAGCGAATACTGATGCACAGAAAAAGGAGCTGTTCGCAAAAGTACGGAGCGGCGAGGTGCGTGTCCTCTTAGGCTCTACCCCAAAGATGGGGGCAGGGACAAACGTGCAGGACAGGCTAATCGCTATCCATAACTGCGACTGCCCGTGGCGACCCTCGGACTTGGAGCAAAGGCTTGGTCGTCTGGAACGTCAGGGCAATATGTTCCCAGAGGTGGAAGTTTACCGTTATGTGACGGAACAGACCTTTGATGCGTACCTCTATCAGCTTGTCGAGGGAAAGCAGAAATTTATCAGCCAGATAATGACGAGCAAAAGCCCTGTCCGTTCTGCCGAGGACGTGGACGAAGTGGCTCTTTCCTTTGCGGAGGTGAAAATGCTTGCCACAGGCGACGAGCGTTTCAAGGAAAAAATGGATTTGGATATGCAGGTAGCGAAGCTGAAAGTCTTGAAGCAGAGCTATCTTTCCGAGCATTATGACCTTGAGGACAGGATACTGAAGCACTATCCGCAGGCGATTAAAGATTATGAGGAACGCATTACAGCTTATGGGAATGATGCGGAGATTGCCAGTCAGCATAAGCCGCAGGGCGAGGATAAGTTCTGCTCCATGACCTTAAAAGGCGTGACCTACAAAGAAAAAGCGGACGCAGGTGAGATGCTCCTTGCTATCTGCAAGGAAAATCCGATGTCACAGCCGATAGAAGTCGGCAGCTACCGTGGTTTCAAGATGGAGGTTTTCTATGATACCATCAATGCACACTATTGTCTGAATCTCTGCGGAATGAAGAAATATAAGGTAGATTTAGGTGTGGATGCTTTGGGCAATCTTACCAGAATTGAGAATGAGATTGCCAAGTTCCCTGCCCGACTGGAAGCTGCCAAGACCAGAAAGGCAGAAACCATTGCACAGCTTGAAACAGCAAAAGTTGAAGTTGAGAAACCGTTTGCTTTTGAAAATGAGCTGAAAGAAAAGACGGAAAGGCTTAATGCCCTCAATATCGAACTGAATCTGAATGAAAAGGACAATGCCGTGATTGATGATGAGCCAGAACAGAACGGTGAGCCGACAGAGAAAAAAAGTGCGGACAGGGAGCGGTAAACCCCGTTTGCACATTTGTATTGAGTATTTCTGGGCAGTATAATAAAGGACAATGAGAAAAGTTGGAGGTGAGCAAGAATGTCTGATGCGTTCAGATTTGAAACTTTTGTAGATGTTCACAGCAATATCTTTAATGAATATCTCGGCTCTGTCATCGCAAAGCTGTCCAGAGAAAACGAGGAATACCGTGCCGTGAGAGCCGAGATTGAGGGCTTGTATGAGAAATATCCGAAAGTATTAGGCGTGTTTGACACGGAAACAGTGGTGGAACTGACCGAGGAAGAATGTGCCGTATTGATTAAAGTGATGGAGCTTAGGAACAAACTTACGGACATGGAGATGCAGTCGGTCTATTTCCGTGGCTGCTATGACAGTGTGGGGTATCTGAAAAAGGCAGGGATTTTATAACGGACTGACTGAGGAAAAAGGCGGTGTCGGCGTGAGTGCTGATGCCGTCTTTTCATGGTTATTATATTTATAAGAGGTAGAAAATAATGACTTTTTGTGATATGATTGCAATAAAAAAGAGAGGGAAGTATGAAAAGAAAAATAGGAAAAACAATAAAAGAACTAAAAATTCAAATTATACTGTTAATTATAGCAATCTTTTTGATTTGTAAATTTTCATCTGCACCACTTTTATTTGGATGGATGCCGTTTTTTCTTAGACCTCAACAAGAAACAATGGCTTTTGAGCTTTTCCGTATTATGGAAAGTCTTAGCTTGGCGTATATTGCATCTTTAACATTCTATTTGGTGGTAGATTATATACCTAAGAAGAAAATGGAAGAAAAGGCGTTTGAGATACTTAAACCTCACCTTGTTTCGCTCTTTATGCGGATGAATGAGATTAATAGTTATTTTAAGTGCGTAATGAATGTTACCGACTTTTCAAAGTTGCCGCAAGAAAAAATAAAGGAAATTGATGATTTTTATTTTACGAACAGAAGCAAATTCTTTATGGAAACTTCTTATAGAAATAATATAAGTAACCGTTCGGATATGGCGGTTTTTCATGGAGCTAAAGAAATAAGAGATAATGGTAAATCAATTTTAAAAGTTTATGAAGATATAGATGCGATTTCTGCAACGATGGTACAAGCATCATCTGAACTTATCACGTTGTTAAGTAAAATAAGAAGTTCAGAATTTCTTGAAAAAATATTAAAGATTTTTAAAGATAAGGAAGAAAGTCTAAATGGAGAAGAAATTATCTGTCGTTATTTGAATTTTTATGAGGATTTAGCAGAATTTTCGTTTCTGGAAATGCAGTTAGCACAATACGATTTTGACAAAATAACTGTTGAATATAGAGAAGCTACAAAGAAAGAAATTGTGGAATGGATTGAATTACAAGTTAAAATGCGAAAGGAACATCCCGAAATAGAAGAATACTTTAAAATGATAAATTCAAAAAGTAACGTATAAAATTTGGGGGGGATAATTCGTTTGTTCTATTGAGTTACGAAAATATATTTTTACATAGCCGAGAGGTTTTCACAACGAAAATCTTTCGGCTTATTTTATTTTCAAGGAGGTGTGTGATTGAATTACCAAGAGTACAGACAGTCCCTTAATCAAAAACTGGCTGAAAAGGTAGAGCGTGAGCTTGCTGATTTCCGTGAGGATATTTTAAGCAAAAGCCCGCAGGAGGTTTACGATGTAGCGTATCAGATTATTTTAAAGAATGATATTGCAGAGTGCTTTTCCGATGTGGATTATTCACCACAGGTGGCAAAAGCCCTTATGAAGTCGCCGAATCTTTTGCAGGATATTTATGAGGAATGGATTGGGAGGGAGGATTCCCACATGGACGAATTACGCCAGACCATCGCTGATTTTAAGTCGTATATGGTTAAGACGGAAAAGATTTTGTCTGGGAAAGAGAGGTGAGCTTGTTTGGATGAGAAGTAACAGACCCTATGTGCAGATTGACCCAGACGTGCTTGAGCGGGCAAGGCAGATAGATTTGCTTTCCTATCTTCGGGCTTACGAGCCGAGCAACCTTGTCAAAGTCAAAGGCACGTCGAACGTCTACTGTACCGCCGAGCATGACAGCCTAAAGATTTCCAACGGCAAATGGTACTGGTGGTCGAGGGGCTTCGGCGGCTATTCCGCCCTCGATTATCTGATGAAAGTTAAAGAATACGGCTTTGTGGAAGCCGTGGAAATCCTCACGGGGCAGACGATGGCGGACTGGAAGCCGCCGCCCCCTGTTATGAAAAAAGCTGAGCCAAAGGTGCTGTTCCTGCCGCCGAAGAATAAAAATTGCGACAGGGTGGCGGAATATCTTTTCGGGCGTGGCATTGATTATCTGCTTATCCAAGAGTGCATTGCCGAGGGGATTATTTTTGAGAGTGCCGACTACCACAACGCTGTTTTTATCGGAAAAGATGAGAACGGAACGCCAAAGTATGCCGCCTGCCGTGGCACAATCAGCAGTTTTAAACGTGACGCATCGGGCAGCGACAAGCGGTATTCGTTTCGGCTTCTGGCAGGAAGCCCGTGTGCTTCGGTGCATTTATTTGAAGCCGCCATTGATTTATTGTCCTATGCCACTTATTTAAAGTGTGAGGGGAAAGATTACAAAGCGGAAAATCTGCTTTCTCTTTCGGGTGTGTATCAGCCGAAGAAAGAGATAAAGGACAGCAAAATCCCTGTTGCCCTCACGACTTTTTTGAAAGCAAACCCGCAAATTAAAACTATATTTCTGCATCTGGATAAGGACAGGGCAGGTCGGTTATGCACCGCCGCTTTGAAAGAATTATTGCAGAAAGACTACCGAATCGTTGATGAACCGCCGCCAGTCGGCAAGGACTTCAACGATTTTTTAATGTCATATCTGGGGATTGCAAGGCAGAAACAAAGCCGTGAAAGGGGGGATGCCCGTTGACTGTCGGATGTTTTTTTCTAAGACAGGAGCATGAAACCAGATAAAATTTAAAGCCAAAAGAAAGGAAAAGAAGATTGAAAAAATATGATGTTACGCTCACAGGTCACTTTGAAAAGACCGTTTCCATCTATGCAGACAGCCCCGAACAGGCGGCGGAAAAGTTAAAGATTGTCCTGTTTGACACCGACCTTGTGAGGCTTTCCGATGGGGATTTTGTCTGCGGGGAAGCGGATATTAAGGATGAAGATGAGGACGGTTGTGAAGAAAATACAGCAGAGAATGAGGATATAGAGGACGTATGCTGTTCGGACTGTCCGTACTTCTGCCCCGTGTGCGGAGAATGTATGTATGAGGGCGAAGATTAAAGACACGTCTTACCAAGCACTGAATTTGGTTATCCATCTGCCGATGGAAACAAAATTCGCTTGTTAGGGGAAAGCTCCCCTAATACCCCGTAAAAAGAACAATGCCAAAGTATGCCGCCATGCCGTGTGCGGCACGGCGGTCACAGAAAGGAATCCAAGAATGAGTGAGTTTTTATATTTTATCCTCGGCGCAACGCTCGGCGGCATGGTCGGCGTGGCGGCTATGTGTGTGTTGCAGATTCACAGGCTGTCCGAGGGAAAGGGGGATTTGGATGCGGAAACGAAACGTGCAGATACTGTTCCGACTGACCGAGGAAGAAGCTGAATACCTCTGCTCCCTTGCGGAGAGGGCGGGACACTCCAGACAAGCCCTGCTCCAGTCGATGGTCATGGGCTACCGCCTATGCGAGAAGCCAGACCCAGAGTTTTATAAAATCATGCGGGAATTGTCCGCCATCGGCAACCGCATCAACCAGCTTGCGGCAAAGGCGAATGCCCTAAACTTTGTAGACACGCCGATGCTCTATGACGAAGCGAAGCGTTGGCGGGACTTCCGTCTGGACGTGGGCAGATGCTATCTTGTGCCGAGGAAGATGTCTGGCTGATGGCGGTCTGCGAGATATGGGATGTAAAAGGCAGGCTCGACCACCCCATCGACTATGCGGAGAACCCAGAAAAGACCGCCAACCCAAAATACACGGATGCGGACTTGCAGGCGATGGGCGACGTGATGAAGTACGCCACCAACGGCGACAAGACCGAGCGGCAGTTTTTCGTCACGGGCGTAAACTGCGACCCTGCCACCGCAAGGGACGAGATGATGATTGCCAAAGCCCAATGGAACGACCAGAGCGAGATTGTCTGCTACCACGGCTTCCAGAGCTTCAAGGCAGGCGAGGTCATGCCAGAACAGGCACACGAGGTCGGCGTGAAGCTGGCGGAGAAGATGTGGGGCGGCAGATTTCAAGTGATTGTGGCAACCCACTTAAATACGGAATGCCTGCACAACCACTTTGTCGTCAACTCGGTTTCTTATATTGACGGCAGGCATTACCATGACAACAAAAAGAACCTGCGGCTGCTCCGCCAGCGTTCGGATGAATTGTGCCGTGAGTATTCCTTATCGGTCATCGAACACCCAAGCGGCAGGAAGAAGCCCTATGTCCTCTGCCAAGCCGAGAAGAACGGCTTGCCCACAAGGGATACCGTGGCACGGCAGGCGGTGGACGAAGCCATCTCAAAATCGTTCACGCTGAAAGACTTCGACCGCCAGTTGTCGGAAATGGGATACCGCATCAATTTTGACCCCAACCGAAAATACTGGACGATTATCGGCAAAGGGTGGCAAAGACCGAAGCGGCTCTATAAGCTCGGCGACGACTACACCAATGAGCGGATAACGGAACGCATTAAGGAAAATTCCTATGCGGTGAAGTTCCAGAGCTTTTCTAAAGAACAGCCGCAGGTCAGAGTGATAAGGGTAAAAGGCACGTTAAAGGACGCCAAGAAAATCGGCGGTTTGCGTGGGCTGTATCTCCACTACTGCTACAAGCTCGGCATCCTGCCAAAGAAGAAACAACCGAATTATGCAAGGCTTCACTATCTTCTGAAAGACGATTTGCTGAAGATGGAAGCCATCACCAACGAAACAAGGCTGCTCTGCCGCAACCATATCGACACGGCGGAGCAGCTTTTGTCTTATAAAGGCTCTCTGGAATCCGAGATGCAGGAGCTGACCGAACAGCGCAAGGGGCTTTACTCCCAATCCCGAAAATCTGTCGGGGAAGAAAAAGAAGCGGTCAAAGCTCGGCTGTCGGAAATCACGGGGCGGCTGAAAACAATCCGAAAGGAGGTCAGATTGTGCGAGGGAATTGAAGCCCGCAGCGAAACCCTCAAAGAAAAATTAACTGTCATACGGGCAGATGATAAAGAACAGAAAGGAAAGGAGCTGATGAAGCATGAACACAGGCGGCGAAGCGGCGGAGCAAATCGTAAGGATGAGCTTGGAGGGATTTGAGGTCGCAGCCAGAATCACGGGGGCGGGTGCGAAGAACATCGCCATCCTCTTATATTCCATCTTAAAGGAAGAACAGAAAACCAAAGGCAAAGCAAGGCTCACAAACATGCTCCGCTCTGGGAAAGAATTAAAGGTCTTTACCGTAAAGAGCGGCGACTTGAAGAAGTTCACGCAGGAAGCGAAAAAATACGGCGTACTCTACTGCGTTTTGGCGGACAGGGGAAATAAAGACCCCAATGCGGAGGTGGACGTGATAGCGAGAGCCGAGGACGCATCGAAAATCAGCCGCATCGTGGAGCGTTTCAATCTTGCTTCCGTAGATACCGCTTCTATCGTGACCGAAGCGGAGAAATCGAAAGGGGAAAAGGGAAAAACAAAAGATGCCAAGCCCGCAGGAGAAAAAGATGCAGGGGCAAAGGACGGTCAGCCAGAGCCAGATGTCGGCGTGGAGGAAAAGGCGGAGAAAGACAGGCTCATGGACGCCCTTATGGGAAAGCCCGTGCAGAAAGAGGAGAACGCCCCAAACCCCTCGGTGGCAAAGACAGAAAAATCCCCTCTGTCCGAGCCTACCTCAAAGCAGCAAAGGAAGCCCGCAGAGGGGGCTACTATGGCTAAGGCGGAGAAACCGTCAGTCAGGGAGGAACTGCGGAAAATCAAGGAGAGCCGCAAGGAGCAGGAAGCGGACGCTTCCCCGAACCTTGACAAAGAGAAATCTCCCGACAGGGCGAAAAAGCCGACCGCAGGAAAGACGGAGCATAAGCAGCCCCAGAAGCGGAAACGGAAACCAAAATCGAAAGGAGCAAGATAAGCATGAGCATTTATGACGTATTCAGCGGCGGCGGCAGACCTTTTAACAAAGAGGAATGGGCTGCCGCAAAGCAGGAACAGCGGCAAGCAGCCTATGAGCTGATAGACACGACCTGCGAAAAAATGATGGCGGACGGGGGTGCGTTTCAGCAGTACCTTGACGTGCAGGGGCATTTTGACCGCTACTCCGTCAACAACGCCATCTTGGTGTCGGCACAGATGCCCGAAGCGACGCAGCTTAAGGATTACGGCAGTTGGAAACAGAGCCGTGCCTATGTGGACAAGGACGCACAGAAAGTCACCATCCTTGAGCCAGGGAAAGAATACGAGCGGGAGGACGGCTCAAAGGCGGTCGGCTATAACGCAAAAGTGGTCTACGACATTTCCCAGACCTCGGCAAAGGACAGGCAGCAGCCGCAGGAAGCCAAAACCATGCGGGAGCTTGTGTCGGCGATGATTGACGCAAGCCCCGTTTCCTTTGTGCCAGTGGATGACCTTGAGCTGCCTGCTTTTTACGACAGCGCACAGCAGACCATCTTCATCAAGACGGGATTGAATGAGGAACAGCTTTTTGTCAGCATGGCAAAGGAAGTGTCGGCGGCGGTCTTTGACTTCAAGCACAAGGAGAGCCGTGACGTTTCAGAGTTCAAGTCGTTCTGCGTCGCCTATATGGTAAGCTCCCGCTACGGCGTGGACACCAAAGGCTTCCGCTTCGACAATCTCCCGAAAGAGTTTGCGGGCATGGAAACGCAGGAATTTAAAGGGCAGCTTGGCTCGATGCGTGACGTACTTGGCGAAATCCAGTCGGACATGTATAAGAGCCTTGAGAAGAACAAGCCGCCCAAGCATAAGGAGCAGGAACGCTAATCGGAGGTGCAGCCCATGAAAGAAGAACGATACCATCTGGCATTGGACAAATACGATAAGAACATCGTCCTCAATGCCCTCAACACCCTGCGGACGCAGCAGATACAGGAGGAACGCCCCACCGAGCCTGTTGACGAGCTGATAAAAAGGGTGGCATTCGCCCCGACAAGAAAAGTAAAGGTCGCCCCGTGCAAGTGCCATGAAGAACGGTGACGGTTACAAGGCGGGCTTAATCCTCTCTTTATGTGGGATTGTCCCTGTTGTATGGCTTGCCCTGCTGACTGCCCCTTATGTCAGTGGCGGCATCGTGGAGATTATAGAGAATCTATCCGTGGCAATCGAGAACCCGTTTTCCATAACGGTTTGTGGGGACAGCGTAAGGACTGTCCTTATTTTCCTGCTTGCCTACGGCATGGGAATCGGCGTTTATTTCTCCACACGCAGGAACTACCGTAAGGGGGAGGAACACGGCTCTGCCAAATGGGGCAACGCAGACACTCTCAATAAGAAATACCGAGATAAAAACGCATCAGAAAACAAGCTGCTGACCCAGAGCGTCCGCATCGGGCTTGACGGGAAGAAACACCGCAGGAATCTGAATATCCTCGTGGTGGGCGGCTCTGGCGCAGGAAAGACCCGATTTTTTTGTAAACCGAACGTGATGCAGTGCAACACGTCAATGGTAATCCTAGACCCGAAAGGCGAGATTGTCCGTGACACGGGCGGGCTGCTTGAGAAGAAAGGCTATGAGGTGCGGGTGCTTGACCTTATCAATATGCACAAGAGCCACTGTTACAACCCGTTTGTCTATCTTCGGAACGACAACGACGTGCAAAGGTTGGTAACAAATTTATTTAAGGCGACCACGCCGAAAGGAAGCCAGTCGCAAGACCCGTTCTGGGACACGGCGGCGAGTATGCTGCTTTTGTCCCTCGTGTTTTATCTGAAATACGAAGCCCCGCCAGACGAGCAGAATTTCCCGATGGTGATGGAGCTATTGCGGGCGGGTGAGGTAAGGGAGGATGACGACGGCTATGTAAGCCCCCTTGACGAATTGTTTGACCGTCTGGAAATGGTAAACTCAGAGCATATCGCATTAAAGTATTACAGAGATTACCATTCTGGTTCGGCAAAGACATTAAAGAGCATCCAGATAACCCTTGCCGCACGGCTTGAGAAGTTCAATCTGGAAAGCCTTGCGGGATTGACCGCAACAGACGAGCTTGATTTGCCGTCTTTGGGGGAGAAGAAAGTCGCACTGTTCGCACTGATACCAGACAACGACACCAGTTTCAATTTTCTTGTGTCGCTGTTATACACGCAGCTATTCCAACAGCTATTTTATCTCGCCGACCACAAGTACGGCGGGAGCCTGCCCGTCCACTGCCAGTTCATTATGGATGAATTTGCGAACGTCAGTTTGCCAGATGACTTTGACAAGATACTGTCGGTCATGAGGTCAAGGGGCGTGTCCGTTTCGATTATCCTGCAAAATCTGGCGCAGCTCAAAGCCCTGTTTGAGAAACAGTGGGAAAGCATCGTCGGCAATGCCGATGAGTTCCTCTATCTCGGCGGCAACGAGCAGAGTACCCATAAGTTTGTAAGTGAGCTTCTTGGAAAAGCCACGATAGACACGAACACCTACGGGAAAAGCTCTGGGCGGAGCGGCAACTATTCCACCAACTACCAGATTTCGGGGCGTGAGCTTTTAACCCCAGACGAGGTGCGTATGCTTGACAACCGCTACGCACTTCTTTTTGTGCGTGGGGAACGCCCCGTCATGGATTTGAAGTACGACATTTTGAAACACCCGAACGTGAAACTGACCGCCGACGGGGGAAAGCCGCCGTATATCCACGGCGAGCCGACGCAGGCGGTCGCAACCCTTGTGTTTGGCGGGGATATTCCAAAAGACGCTGTTGCGCTTAACCCTGTCAGCACTTCCTATGAGCTTCTGTCCGACGAGGACTTGGAAGAAATATTCAATTTATAAGGAGGATTTACCCTATGAAACTTTTTCAGAAAAACGGGAACAACCAGAACAAAGCAACCCAGAAACTGCCGATGACAGGCAAGGTAAAAAGAGGTTTCCGCTGCTACTGCGTGGCGGTACTGGCTGCGGCTCTGATGCTTGGAACGTCCATGACCGCCTTTGCCGCCAATGACCCGATTGCCGTTGTCAACAACCTCTCCAATTTCATCTTCGGTCTGATACGGGCGGTCGGGATGATTATGCTCGGTTTCGGCATCGTGCAGGTCGGCTTGTCGCTGAAATCCCACGACCCGTCCCAGAGGGCGAACGGCTTCCTCACGCTGGCGGGCGGCGTTGTGATTACCTTTGCAAAAGAGATTTTAACCCTTATCACGGGCTAATCCAAAACAACAGACTGACACAAGACAGGATAACGGGGCAGATCCGCTCTGCGGAACTTGCCCCGCTATCAAATTTTAAGAACGGAGGTGGTCGAATGTCAGACAACTGGGTAGTCCAGAACTTGGAGAACGCCCTTGACACATGGAATGAAAAGTTAGCCGAGATATGGCAGCTCATCACCCAATCCCCCGAAACCTTTAAGGGCGGTGCGATATGGAAAGTCATCGTTGACATCCACGGGGCGTTGCAGGCGATAGGGCTTGCCCTGCTCGTGCTGTTCTTTGTCGTCGGCGTGATGCGTACCTGCGGCGACTTCGCAAGCGTGAAGAAGCCCGAACACGCATTAAAGCTGTTCATCCGCTTTGCCCTTGCGAAAGGTGCGGTCACTTACGGCTTGGAGCTGATGATGGCTCTGTTCAAAATCGTGCAGGGCGTGATTTCCGCCATTATGAAAGCCGCAGGCTTCGGCTCGGCGCAAAAGACCGTCTTGCCGCAGGAGATTGTGACAGCCGTGGAGGACTGCGGCTTTTTCGAGAGCATCCCCTTATGGGCAGTCACGCTGATAGGCGGGCTGTTTATCACGGTATTGTCGTTCATTATGATAATGTCGGTGTATGGGAGATTTTTCAAGCTATATTTATATACCGCCATCGCCCCCGTGCCGCTGTCCTCGTTTGCAGGAGAGCCGAGCCAGAGCGTGGGAAAGAGCTTCATCAAGAGCTACTCCGCCGTCTGCCTTGAGGGGGCAATCATTGTGCTTGCCTGCATCATCTTCTCGGTGTTTGCGGCGTCCCCGCCCGCAGTCAACCCCGATGCGGCGGCGGCCACGATGGTGTGGGGCTATATCGGGGAATTGGTGTTCAATATGCTCGTCCTTGTCGGGGCGGTCAAGATGGCAGACCGTGTGGTAAGGGAAATGATGGGCTTGTAATTATCCAACAGGAAAGGAAAATTGAAATGAAAAAAGAAACGAAGTATTGCCAGAATTATGATATCCATCTGTTAAATGGAGAAGTCATCGGGGCTTCCGAAGCCTATGACCTGCCTGCTGAAAAAGGACTGGTCGGAAAATTTGAAAAAGCTGACGATAACGAGATATTTGAAATCGGGGATGCCATTTCTGGATTTGCATATATCCCAAAACGCAGCATCCTCTTTATTTCGACGGGAGATGTCAGGGAGGGGCGGTGCTGATATGGAAGTCAAGATAAATAAAGAAATCCGCAACTACACGGAATCCATGTTCTTCGGGCTGTCGATGCGGCAGTTCCTGTTTTCCGTGCTTGCCTGCGGCGTGGCGGTCGGCTTGTTCTTCCTGCTCCGTGGCAGGTTTGGGACGGAAACATTGAGCTGGATGTGCATTTTAGGGGCTTCCCCTTTTGCAGTCATGGGATTTGTGAGGTACAACGGCATGACCGCCGAGCAGTTTGTGTGGGCATGGATAAAATCTCAGTTTCTGATGCCGAAGAAGATTTTATTTGTTCCAGAGAATTTATATTACGAAGCGGTGAAGAACGCCATTGAAGCCCATGAAAAGGGCTTGCCCGCCGTGCAGGATAAGAAAAAGAAAAAATGCAGGAGGGCAAGGCGCAAAGCGGCAAGGGAACGGAGAAAACAGGCTGAAAAAGCCAGAAAGAAAGATAAGAAATCAAGAAAGCGTAAGGAGGTAGACTATGATTAAGACACTGAAAACGCTGTTCAAGCAGGACAGGGAGAAATTCATTGTGCCGAAGTCGGTGCAGGCGGTCATCCCGTTAAAGACCATGTGGGAGGACGGCATTTTCCTTGTGGGCAGGAACAAATACGCCAAGACATTCAAGTTTGAGGACATCAACTACGCCGTGGCGAGCCGTGAGGACAAGGAAGCGATGTTCCTCGAATACTCGGAGCTTCTTAACGCCCTCGACAGTGGGGCGACTACGAAAATCACGATAAACAACCGCAGGCTCAATAAGGCGGATTTTGAGCAGACCATCTTAATCCCGATGGCGGAGGACGATTTGGATAAATACCGTAAGGAATACAACAAGATGCTGCTTGACAAGGCGACGGGGGCAAACTCCACCGTGCAGGACAAATATGTAACCGTTTCCGTCTGCAAGAAGAACATCGAGGAAGCGAGGAATTATTTTGCCCGTGTCGGGGCTGACCTTATCGGGCATTTCAACCGCTTAGGTTCGAAGTGTACGGAACTGGATGCAAACGACAAGCTGCGTATCTTCCATGATTTTTACCGCACGGGCGAGGAAACGGCGTTCTCCTTTGACATGGCACAGACCATGCGGAAAGGTCACGATTTCAAGGACTATATCTGCCCCGACTCCTTTGAGTTCGAGAAAGATTATTTTAAGATGGGAAACCGCTACGGGCGTGTGATATTCCTCAGAGAGTACGCCGCCTATATCAAGGACAGTATGGTGGCGGAGCTTTGCGAATTAAACCGTAACATGATGCTCTCCGTGGATGTTGTTCCTGTCCCGACGGACGAAGCCGTGCGGGAGGTGGAAAACCGCCTGCTCGGTGTGGAAACCAACATCACGAACTGGCAGAGGAAACAGAACCAGAACAACAACTTTTCCGCCGTCATCCCCTACGACTTGGAGCAGCAGAGAAAAGAGAGCAAAGAGTTCCTCGACGATTTGACGACCCGTGACCAGAGGATGATGTTTGCGGTGCTTACGATGGTGCATACCGCAGACACCAAAGAGCAGCTTGACAATGACACGGAAGCTTTGCTTACGACGGCACGGAAGCATCTCTGCCAGTTTGCCGTGCTGAAGTACCAGCAGATGGACGGTCTGAACACCGCCCTGCCGTTCGGTGTGAGGAAGATTGATGCGTTAAGGACGCTGACGACGGAGAGCCTTGCGGTATTTATCCCTTTCCGTGTGCAGGAAATCTACCATAAGGACGGCGTGTATTACGGGCAGAATGTCATCAGCAAAAATATGATAATCGCCAACCGCCGCCACCTTTTGAACGGCAATTCCTTTATCCTCGGCGTGTCTGGTGCGGGCAAGTCGTTCACGGCAAAGGAGGAAATGACGAACATCATTCTGACCGACCCCAACGCCGATGTCTTGGTAATAGACCCCGAACGAGAGGTGCGACAAGAAGTCGCATAATAAATTGCTGGTCGTCAGCTACCCTATCCATTTGGGGTAATCCTACCACAATCTGCGTGGATGGCAACGTTCAGGTGGAAAGCTTGTGGGACAATATGGGAAACCTGACAGCCTAAGTCGGGCGTACTGTTAGGATAAGAGTGCTATGACGAATGTAATGTGAACCATTGTAAGAGTCGTTACAGGGAATAAGTGAAATAAGGCTGATACACTTACACCAAAAGGTGCGGAGGTGGTTGCGGTGACTTTCGCGACGCCGTAACAAATGGACGTGATTCCTCCCGGCTCAAAGATGGCGTCTAAGGCATTCACAATTATTTATTATGCGGAACTTGGTAAGCCCTATGTGTTCCTTATATTTAAGGTATCGAAGCCGTAAGGCAGAGAAATGGCACAGAGGGTAGAGGAACGGGATAAAAAGCGAACGGCTCTGCTGTAATGGCGGGGCATAGGGGTTCAAGATTTGCCCTGACCCGAAAGGGTGCAGACTTATCCCACGGTATTTCATGGCAAAGAATGGAGGTAAACCTATGAACGGTAATAATTCAACGACGGAAACGCCAGTTTCCGAGAGATTATCGGACAGCAAGCGGCTTTCTACGCAGTGGAAAACTATCGACTGGAAGAAAGCGGAGCAGGAAGTTAATAGGCTGCAAGTCAGGATTGTCAAGGCAACTCAGGAAAAGAAATGGAACACAGTGAAGCGGCTTCAGTATTTATTGACACACTCGTTCTATGCAAAAGCACTCGCCGTAAGGCGTGTGACCACAAACAAAGGAAAGAAAACCGCAGGGGTGGACGGGGAAATCTGGTCAACGCCTGCAATGAAGATGAGGGCTGTCCTATCATTGACAGACAAAGGCTATAAAGCAAAACCGTTAAGACGTGTCTATATCGAGAAGAAAGCTAAGAAAAAGAAACGTCCGTTAGGGATTCCAACCATGTATGACAGGGCAATGCAGGCGTTGTACGCCCTTGCATTAGAGCCAGTGGCAGAAACAACCGCCGACACGAAATCGTTTGGTTTCAGAAAGGGGCGTTGCTGTCAGGACGCTTGCGAATATATTTTCACGGCATTGTCACGCAAGGTATCACCCGAATGGGTTTTAGAGGGCGATATCAAAGGCTGTTTTGATAACATCAGCCATGAATGGTTAGTGGAAAATATCCCTATGGACAAACCTATTCTGAAACAATTCCTGAAAGCAGGATTTATCTTCAAAGGGGAGCTGTTCCCGACAGAGGACGGCACTCCGCAGGGCGGCGTTATCTCGCCGATTCTTGCAAACATGGCACTGGACGGTATGCAGAAAGTATTGTCAGACAGATTCCACACCAACAGGCTCGGAAAGGTGGACTATCGGTTCAAAAACGCCCACAAAGTCAATCTGGTGCGCTACGCAGACGATTTTGTTGTCACAGCGGCAACGGAGGAAATCGCCTTGGAAGCAAAGGAATTGATAAAAGACTTCCTGAAAACAAGGGGCTTGGAATTATCTGACGAGAAAACGGTAGTCACCCACATCAACGACGGATTCGATATGTTAGGCTGGACATTCCGAAAGTTTAAAGGAAAGCTGATTGTGAAGCCGTCAAAGAAATCCATACAGGCAATCGTGAGGAATTTATCTGACACGATACTGAAACGTGGGAAAGCATGGAATCAGGACGTGCTGATTATGAAACTGAACCAACAAATCCGAGGATGGACGAATTACCACCAGTCTGTGTGTGCGGCAGAAGCGTTTGCACATTTGGACTATATTCTCTATGAGTTATTGTGGAGATGGGCGAAAAGACGGCATCCGAAGAAAGGGCAATGGTGGATTTCCACGAGGTATTGGCACCGCAGGGAAAACCGAAACTGGGTGTTCGCTACGGACACAAAGGAGCTGATACGGGTAGACCATACGCCGATTGTCCGACACACAAAAGTAAGGGAAGCAGCCAATCCGTTCCTTGATACGGAATATTTCAAACAACGCAAGTTCAATCAGGGAATGAAGAAACTTTCAGGAAGATTCAAACTAATCTGGAAGAATCAGGACGGCTGTTGCTATCACTGTGGAATGTCACTGGATATTTCGGACGAGAGGGAAATTTTCTTTAAAGTACCAAAGTCCTGCGGTGGCAAGGAGGAAGTGGCAAATATGGCGTATGTTCACGCCGACTGCCAACGAATCTATCTTGAGAGCCGCTCGAAAGAGTGATGAAATGCTTGAGCCGTATGAGTGGAAACGCTCATGTACGGTTCTTAGGCGAGAAAGGGCGGGTAACCGCCCCGACTTAGCCGACTACGCCCCTCTTGTAAAGGCGATGCAGGGCGAGGTTATCCACATCTCGGCGACAAGCGACAACCACATCAACGCAATGGACATGAACTCTGATTACGGCGACGGAGCGAACCCCGTCATCTTGAAATCAGAGTTTATTTTGTCTTTGTGCGAGCAGCTTATCGGCGGGGCAAGTCTGGGGGCAAAGCAGAAATCCATCATTGACCGCTGCACGGCAAGCGTCTACCGCTATTACCAGCAGGGCAACTATATGGGTACGCCGCCCACCTTGCAGGACTTCCGTGAGGAGCTGCTCAAGCAGGACGAGCCAGAAGCGCAGGAAATCGCCCTTGCGATTGAGCTTTTCACGGACGGCTCTCTCAACACCTTTGCCAAGCATACCAACGTGGACACCCACAGCCGCCTTATCTGCTACGACATCCTCGATTTGGGCAAGCAGTTACAGCCTATCGGTATGCTCGTCGTCCTCGACAGCATTTTGAACCGCATCACCCAGAACAGGGCGAAAGGGAGGAACACGTTTATCTTTATTGATGAGATTTATCTGCTGTTTCAGCATGAATACTCGGCAAATTTCCTCTTTACCCTCTGGAAGCGTGTGCGTAAGTACGGGGCGTACTGTACTGGAATCACACAAAATGTCGATGACCTCTTGCAGAGCCATACGGCGAGGACGATGCTTGCCAACAGCGAGTTCATCATCATGCTGAACCAAGCGTCCACAGACCGTATCGAGCTTGCAAAGCTCCTTAACATCTCCGATTTGCAGATGAGCTATATCACGAATGTCGGTGCGGGGCAGGGGCTTTTGAAAGTCGGCAGCTCCCTTGTGCCGTTCGTCAACAAGTTTCCACGCAATACGGAACTGTATAAACTGATGACAACGAAATTTGGGGAGTGTTAAAAGGAGGGATTTTTATGTCGGAGATAAGGTTTCGCAACGCAGCCCACCGTGATTTTTTTCTGGAAAGTATGATGAAATGCAAAGTCAACGACTGCTACCACAGGGCGTTTTTCTATGTGATGGGGATTGCGGGGGAAACAAGGCAGAACATCAACGCCATGTTCGATTTTAAGACGGACTGCATCAAGCCAGAGGGGATGCACGCAGGATGGCAGACAAGCGGCACGGTCAAGGTCTGCCACCTTGCCTTTAACCTCTGGAACGGTTACGCCGAGGAGGGGCGTGAGAAACTTTTCACGCCAGAGGAATTGTTCTGCTGCGAATTCGCCCCGTATTTCATGGAGGGCATCAAGGCACGGTATCCAGAATATTGCAGGGACTTACCCACGCCCAAGAAGCAGGCGGAGCATACACGTTAAAATATAAAAAGGAAAGGAAATGCCTATGAATTTTAAGAACTATAAAACCATTCTCTGTACCGCCGCCGCTGTCGTCCTTTTGGGAGCGGCGGTTTTTTGCGGCTTTAAGATTTACAGCCATTACCAGCAGATAGACGAGCAGACCGAAGCCTTTGCGGAGATTGCCGAGGTTGTGGAGAACGCCGAGCCAGAGGAAGAACCGCCAAAAGATAAGGATACGCCCGTCAGCGAGGGCGAGGATATATTGGCAAAATACAAGGAACTGTATTTGCAGAATGAGGATATGGTCGGGTGGATTGCCATTGACGGAACAGGCATCAACTACCCCGTCATGCAGAGCAGGAACAATCCCAACTTCTATCTGAAACACAGCTTTGAAAAGGAATACAGCGACTTAGGCGTGCCGTATATCCAAGAGGACTGCGACATCCTAACAAGCGACAATCTGGTTATCTACGGACACCACATCAAAGGCGGCAGGATGTTCGGGGCATTGGAAGATTATAAATCCAAGAACTTTTATGAGAAGCATAAGACCATTCAGTTTGACACCCTCACGGAGCAGGCGCAGTATGAAATCATTGCCGTGTTTAAGACCGTGGCGTACAGCTCAAAGGGCTACCGCTACTATGATTTTGTCAATGCGGAGAATGAAAAAGAATTTGATGCCTTTGTCGGGAAGTGCAAGGAGCTTGCCTTGTATGATACGGGCGTGACAGCCCAATACGGCGACAGGCTCATTACCCTCTCCACCTGCGAATACTCGGCACAGAACGGCAGGCTTGTCGTCGTGGCAAAAAAGGTAAACTGACATGACCGCAAATCTTCTGGGAAAGGAGGTCGGATTTTATGGCTGATATAAAGACCAGAGATGCGGTCAAAGGAACGATTAAGACTTTAGACAAAGCCGCCATAGCAGGCAGGCGCATGAAATCCGCTTACGCAAAGACAAAGGACAAGGCGGAGCAGGGATATTATGCGGAGGAAAATTCCCCCACGGAATATGCCGCCGACAAGGTTTCCCATGCTTCGGGGCGTATTAAGGACGAGGGCATCCACCAATTTAATAAGCAGGGGCAGAAAAACGCCCAGATTACAAGGGAGAATATCGGTAAGGCAAAGGATAAAATCGCCGATTTTAAGGCAAAGCGGGCGAAGAAAGCCGCAGAGCAGAAAACAATGCGGAACAAGGCGGGGCAAAACGCCATGCGTACAATAAGGCAGGACGGCTTGCAGGAAATACAAGGGACTGCAAGCCGTCCCGCTGTTTCCGCTGCTCCTGTCAAGACCGAAACGCCCCAGACGGCGGCAAACTCGCTGATAAAGACCAGACAGCAGGGAAAGCGGACGATAAAGACAACCGCCAGAAATGCGGAAAAAACCGTCAAGACCACAGCAAAAGGCACGGTCAAGGCGACGGAAAAAGGCGTGAAAACCGCAAAGGCGACATCCAAGACAGCGATTAAGACCACCGAGCAGACCGCAAAGGCGGCACAGAAAACGGCGAAAGCATCTGCCAAAGCCGCCCAGAAAGCGGCGCAGACGGCAAAAGTCACCGCAAAAGCGACAGCCGAAGCGACGAAAGCCACGGTCAAGGCGACCATTGCGGCGGTCAGGGCGATTATCGCAGGGACTAAGGCGTTAATTTCCGCCCTTATCGCAGGCGGCTGGATGGCCATTGTGATAATTCTTATCGTCGTCCTGCTTGGATGCGCCGTTTCCCTGTTCGGGGGCGGCAGCGACAGCACTTCCTATACCCCTGTCAGTGCGGAGGTCGAAGCCTACACGCCGCTGATACAGAAGTATGCGAAGCAGTACGGAATCCCCGAATATGTGGAGCTGATAGAGGCGGTGATGATGCAGGAATCTGGCGGCAAAGGCAGCGACCCGATGCAGGCGGCGGAGGGGAGCTTCAACAAGAAATATCCCCATGAGCCGAACGGCATCAAAGACCCCGAATATTCCATCGAGTGCGGCGTACAGGAATTAAAAGCCGCCCTTGTATCCGCCGAGGTGGAGAACCCGATTGACATGGAGCGCATCAAGCTCGCCCTGCAGGGCTACAACTTTGGGAACGGGTATATCTCATGGGCAAAGACCAACTACGGCGGCTATTCCTATGCAAATGCGGTGGAATTTTCCGCAATGCAGGCACAGCGGCTCGGTTGGGAGAAATACGGCGACACGCAGTACCCCGCCCATGTGCTGCGCTACTACCCATACGGGCGGGCGTTCACAAGCGGAGGAAACCAAGCCATTGTAGAGGTTGCTTTGACGCAGCTCGGCAACGAGGGCGGTCAGCCTTATTGGAGCTGGTACGGCTTTGGCGGGCGTGTGGAATGGTGCGCCTGTTTCGCATCGTGGTGTGCCGACCAGTGTGGCTATCTGGAGAGCGGCATCATCCCGAAATTCTCCCTCTGCTCGGACGGCGTGAACTGGTTCAAGGGAAAAGGACAGTGGCAGGACAAGAACTATGAGCCGCAGGCAGGCGACCTTATTTTCTTTGATTGGGGGAGCGACGGTTCAATCGACCATGTGGGAATCGTGGAGAAATGCGAGAATGGGACGGTCTATACCGTGGAGGGAAACTCTGGGGATGCCTGCAAACAGCAGAGCTATCCAGTCGGGAGCGGCTCAATATACGGCTACGGATGTCCAAACTATTAGTTGAACAAGGTAAAAGAAAAACCAGAGGTCAGTCCTCTGGCTCTTTTGCCTTACATATCCCCTGCGCCGTCCCTGCTATGATAGTCAGTTCCGTATCATCAAAAGTATCAAGAAGCACATCTAACCGCCGACGTAAAGTTGTTTTCCCTATTGGACTGTCTGGGTGTATGTACTGGTCTACGGATATGTGGAACATTGTCACAAGCTGAATAAACAGCCGAAAGCTCGGATACTGCCCCTCTTTCTCGATAGACTGCAAATGCCTCGCCGAAATTCCAAGCTCCTCGGCTAATTCCTCTCTTGTAATCCGCTGTTTTTCACGTGCATCTTGGATTGCCTGCCCTAATTCCAGAAAATCAAAATTTTCCAAATCATTACCCATTTTTTCACCGCCCATACTAAAAAATTTTATAATATCTATTTTACAGAGATGGAAGTTCTTATAAAACGATGTGAAATCTCTGCTAATAAGAGGTTCTATCTCTTGTCTTGAGAGATAAAAGTGGGTATTCGCACAGTTGAATCACGAAAAACAGATAATTATAATGGGAGTATTAAGAGGTTCAGTATAAAAATTCATACGCCATTCACACAGAAATGCTAAAATAAACTTGGAGGTGGTCTTTATGGCAAAGATATTGATTGTAGAAGATAACATAGATACAAACGAAGCCCTTTCTGAATACTTGCAGGAAGGAGGTCACGAAATCATATCCGCATATGACGGAACAGATGCTTTAGAGCTTTTTTCGCAGAATACAGTGGACTTAATTGTTCTTGATATTATGCTCCCTACCATGTCGGGGCTTGCAGTATTAAACACTGTACGAAAGACAAGCCAGATACCAGTTATCATGCTTACGGCTTTGGAAGATGAATATACACAGGTATCAAGTTTTGACTGTCTGGCAGATGATTATATGACAAAGCCGTTTTCTATGGTAGTGCTTGGAAAACGCATCACGGCATTGCTCCGTCGGGCAGGTGGCAAAGAAGAAACAAAAATTTGGAAATATGGTGATTTGACAGTTGATTTTTCTGGGTACTCTGCCTGCAACCCAAAGGGGAAAATAGATGTAACGCCAAAAGAGATTGACTTGCTGAAGCTCCTACTCGACCATAAAGGTCTGGTGCTGTCACGGTCGCAGATATTAAATGCAGTGTGGGGAGATGACTCTTATGTGATAGACCGTATTGTAGACAGTTATATTAGGAACCTGCGTAAAAAACTGGAACTTGACTGTATCGTTACCGTAAAGGGGATTGGCTATAAGTTAGAGGTGGATGTATGAAGAAACTGAAATTATTTCCAAAGACTTTTTTATACACATTTAGCCTGATGATAGTTATTGTGGCAGTTTCCCATTTGCTGGTCTATATTCTGCTTCCTACTGTTTACAATTACCGACAGCGTAATGCGTTGGAAGCCGATATTGAGAAATTATGCGAGGAAATTGCAGATACGGAAGATACGGGCAGGCTTGCTTTAGTGACTGACTTTGCGGGGAAATGGTATGCGGATATTCTGGTAAAATATGACGGATACACATATGAAATGAAACTGTTGAACGTGGGGGATGACGGATATTTGAAGTGTTCAGAGGACACGGAAAATCCAAGCGGAGATAAAGAAGATGTAAGCATCATTGCGGAAGAATCGGACGGCAAGATAAAAATATCTTTATCTCGAAATCCCAAAGGAGATAAAAATTTTTTATATGCAGAACAGATATTTCCGAACCAGAAAGGGTATGTGAGGGCGGTCATATCAAGGCAGCAGATTGAGGATGCAGTCAGTACCATCATAGTTATCCTGCCTGTTACAGCATTTGCCTGTACGCTTATCTCACTATTGTCTGCATTGCTGTATTCCCATATGCTCACGAAGCCTATCAAGCAGATTACTAATGTAACAAAACAAATGCAGGGATTAACGCATGGGATTTCCTGCGAAGTCCATACACACGATGAAATTGAAACATTGGCAGACAATGTAAACGCACTTTATAATAATCTGCTAAAAACAATCCATAACTTAGAGCAGGAAATTTATAAGGTAGAAGAAATGGAAGTGCAGAAAACAAATTTAATGCGCTCTGCATCCCATGAGTTAAAAACACCTGTTACGGCTATCAATGCCATGTTGGAAAATATGATTTTAAACGTAGGGAAATACAAAGACCACACGATTTATCTGCCAAAATGTAAAATGCTCACAGAACAACTTGCAGTGATGATTAAAGAAATTTTAGACGCTTCAAAATCTACGGCGGATGATACGAAAAATGATACGGAAATTGATATATCAGAGCTGATAGAGCAGATGTCAGAACCGTATCAGATGATTGCAAAATCAAAGGGTATTCGCATAGAAATGGATGTTTCAGAAAACTTCTCTGTCCATTACCCTATATCAATGATAAGGAAAGTAATTTCCAATTTACTGTCTAATGCGGTTTCTTATACGCCCAAAGGAGGTACTATAAAAATTTATATAGAAGAACAAAAATTGGTTCTGGAAAATGAATGTGTCCCAATCCCGCAGGAATACCAAAAACATATATTTGAACCATTTTACCGATTTGAATATGGAGTTAAGGAAGCCCCCTGCGGGGATACCATGATGCCATTCGGCGGAAACAGGGAAACAAGGGGGAATGGTTTAGGGTTATACATTGTAGACACGGTATTGAAAACGCTGCAAATCCCCTATATGTTTACCGCCTTAGAGGATAATAGTGGGATGCGTTTCACGATTGAATTTGAATAGGATAAAAAAGCTGTCTGTATCGAAAACAGGCAGTTTTTTTGTGATTTCACATGCCATTCACATTAGACTGATACCCCACTCACACCAGAGGTATAAAATTTAAGCGAAACAAACGAAAGGAGGAAAATTTTTTGAGCAGCTTGAAACGGGCATTTCTTTATGATGTACGGAAGAAAGGAAAAAGCCTGACGCTTTTTTTGCTATTGCTTTTTCTGACTGTTTCCGTTATGGTCGGCATTTCTATCCGAAGTGGAACAGAAAAAGCAGCCAGAGCTTTACGGGAAACGATTGGGGCATCCTTTACGATGAGTGGCAGTATCAATCATCTGGAATTTGACGGAAGCGAAACGGGATATACCGCTGATAAAATCCCTATCCCATATGAAACAGTGAAACAGATATTAGGCGTTGGCGGGATAAAGGCGTACAATGCCGAGCAAAGTCTTCCCATTTCTGCGGTGGGGCTGAAGTTTCTCTCTGGAATGGAAAGCGGTAATCTTTCTGCTAATACGGAAACCGCTTATCAGGCAGATTTTGTAAGCGGAATACTGGAACTGACGGAGGGAAGGCATATTACGGCAGAGGATACGGATGCGGCTGTTATCAGTGCTAAACTGGCAGAAGAAAATAATTTAGGGATTGGCAGTGAGTTGATATTGAAATCTGTTTCTGATGGCAGCGGGGAACAGGCAAGAGTTTTCGTCGCAGGAATCTATGCCAGTGACATCAAAATGGAGTATGACGATGACACCATTTTTACGACGCATGATATTTTCTGGAAGCTGTCTAACCAGAAAGCATTTGCGTATTCTGGAAACGTGACTTTTTTTGTGACCGACCCAGAGGAATTGACGCACATTGTCAAGCAGGTAAAACAGATTTCATCTATTTCGTGGGAGGACTATTTTATCCGAATCAATGAATCGGAATACCAGTCAGTTGCATACCAAATCCAGACCTTAGAACAGCTTACGGGAATCATGCTTTTGGCGGTTATGCTTATCGGTATCATTGTGATTTTCCTTGTGCTTGCCATGCGGATAAGGAACAGAATACATGAAGCGGGGATATTGCTTTCCATAGGCACATCCGTTTCACAGATTACAATGCAGTTCATTTATGAAATTTTAATGGTGGCTGTATTGGTGTTTCTGGTATCTTTTCCACTAGGCAGTTTTGTCACAGGGCAGGCAGAGGAAGCCTTAAAAGGTATGGAAACAATCATCCATATGCCGCTTTCTCTGCAAAACATATTGTTGCAATTTCTGACAGAAACATTCGTTATCATATTCACGGTAATTATGGCATCCCTGCCAGTTGCCCGTATGAAGCCAAAAGATATTTTATCAAAAATGAGCTGACAGGAGGATAAAAATTATGAGTACATGGAAAAGAGCATTTTTATATACGGTTCGGAAAAAAGTAAAAACGGTTATTTTATTTTTTTTGCTGCTGGCAATGTCCACATTTACCTTAACTGGACTGTCTATCTATAAGGCAGCGGACAATTCAGCATACAGCCTGCGGCAATCCATAGGCGGGAGCATCCGCCTTGAATTAGATGAAAATAACCGTGCGAACTGGCAGTATCAGCAGGCGGCGGGAGGAACGATGGTCGCTTATACGGGAACTCCCATCACTGACAAGGATATTCAAGAGATACTGTCAGTAGATGGAATCAAGTCATACAATGGCTTGGGAGATGGCAGTGTTTTTGCAAAGGATTTTGAGTTTATATCGGGTTTCAGCTTTGGGGAGGGAAGCGATTACAGCAGGCTTCCATCCGTAACAAATTCAGAGTATTTCAACTTTTTTACCCGCAAGGCATTTCGGTTGGTGGAGGGGCGGCACATCAAAGAGGACGACGACCATGTTGTTTTAATCAGTACGGCAGTTGCAGAGAACAACAAGTTAAAGCTAGGCGATACCATTACCGTACAGTGCTGTTACGACAGTGGGGATTATCCCGATGTAACGCTGACAATCATCGGCATTTATGAGTATATGGGGGACTCTGAATCTTTTCATACGACCTCAACGGACAAGCGTAACCGTCTGGTTATCGACCATAAGGCAATGCGTGAAATTATGCAGAGAGATGAAATCCAGTATGACAATGGCGTTGATTTTTATGTAGACGACCCCAGAGAAATTGACGGCATCGCAAAACAGATACAAGCTCTTGATTTGGACTGGGACTGCTTTAAGCTCACGGTAGATAATTCTGCTTATGAAGCGGTCGCTTCGTCTTTGACAGCGATGCAGAAACTGATTATCTGGATGATTGTAGGATGCGTTTTGGTAAGCGTAGGTATTTTAACATTGATTTTGTCTATGTGGATAAAACAGCGGCGGCATGAAACGGGCATATTGCTTGCTGTCGGGATAACGAAAGGCAGGATTGTCTTTCAGTATATTATAGAAATCCTTATGATAGCAATTCTGGCATTTGGATTGTCTTATGTTGCAAGCAGTTTTGTTTCGCAGGGAATCAGCGATTTGATTTTCCATCGGGTAGCCGAATCGCAGGAGGCACCAGAAATAGAAGTTCCAGACGATGGTTCAGAGTATCTTGACATAACAGGGCAATATATCCCCTATGATACTTCTGAACTGGAAACGGTGGAGCGTGTTCGGGTAAATGTCAGACCAAGTGATTTGCTCTACATCTACATCTTTGGGGCATTACTTATTGCTGTTTCCGTTTCAGTTGCATCTATCACGGTCATACAGATGAAACCAAGAAAGATTTTATCACAAATGGATTAGGAGGATTTTACAATGAGCGTTTTGGAAATGAACAACATCCGTTATTCCTATGACAATAAGCGGAATGTATTAAACGGTATCAATATGGCATTAGATGAGGGGAAAATGTACGCTATCCTCGGACAGTCGGGATGTGGAAAGACCACGCTTCTGTCACTGTTGGGAGGTCTGGACAGCCCCGTAGACGGACAGATTTTATACGATGGACAGGACATTGAAAAGTTAGGGCTTGCCAATCACAGAAAAAATAATGTGGCATTTATCTTCCAGAGCTACAATCTGATTGATTATCTAACACCAAAAGAAAATGTCGCTTTGACAGCAAAGCTTTCACCGCAGCCAATTTTAGAGCGTGTTGGGCTGACCGAGGAAGAATGTAAACGAAATGTCTTAAAACTCTCAGGCGGTCAGCAGCAGCGTGTGGCGATTGCCCGTGCATTGGCTTCCGATACGAAAGTGATACTTGCGGACGAGCCAACTGGAAATTTAGACGAAGATACAGCGGCAGAGATTATCTCCGTCTTGAAAGGATGCGCCCATGAAATGAATAAATGCGTGATTATTGTTACCCACTCGAACGACCTTGCAAAACAGGCGGACACCATTTTTCGGGTAAAGAAAGGGAAGTTGATTCAAGCATGATAGTGAGTGGTAATTGAAACATAAAAAATTGTAATTTCTAAAATCAAATTGTTGTAATCTCAAGTTATGTGAGATGAAAAGTCTGAAAATTTCATAAAAATAGGATTTGACAAACTGCTGGTTTTCATGCTAAAATGATTTGCACTAATTTTAAAGGAGAACAGTTTCATGAGCTTTTACATCACAAACGAACTTCCGCCTAAAAAGAAAATCAGCTCTGTACAATCAAATCCGATGAAACATTGTACAGAGTATAGCGTAATATAACACGTTAGGATTTCATCGGGAAATGCAGCAGTACATGAGAGGGATTTTATGTCTTTTTCATATATTGTTTCTATTTCCGTACAAATTTGTGTGCAGCAGGCTATGGACAGTGTTTTGTCCGTAGCCTTTTGTTGTATATGGGCTGTTTCCTGCAAGCGGTTTGCGATGGAACGGATATAGCAGAAGGCATGATACCAAGAGTATCTGACTTCTGCTATTTTTTTGCCCATTTTGAAAAATCAGACAGTAAAAAGAGAGGACAATGATTATGAGTTTATTAGAAGTTACGGGATTAACGCATTCTTTTGGAGAAAATTATCTGTTTAAAAACGCAGATTTTACATTGAACAAAGGGGAGCATATCGGGATTGTCGGTCAGAACGGGGCGGGAAAAAGCACGTTCATAAAAATTTGCACGGAGCAGCTTATCCCCGACTCTGGCAGGATAGTATGGCAGCCGAACACAAAAATAGGGTATCTCGACCAGTACGCCCAAATTGAAAAAAGCGTGGCGATGAGGGAGTTCCTGCAATCCGCATTTTCTGGGCTGTATGAGATAGAAAACAGGATGAATGAGCTGTACTGCCAGTCTGCGAATGGGGATATGGCAAAGCTAGGCATGGCGGCAAGGTATCAGGAAGAATTAGAACGCAAAGAGTTTTATTTGATTGACACAAAGATAGAACAGGTAGCGACAGGTCTGGGCTTAACGGCAGTCGGGTTAGACAGACCGATTGAGCAGATGAGCGGCGGGCAGAGGGCAAAGGTCATACTGGCGAAGCTGCTGCTTGAGAAGCCAGATATTTTGCTTTTGGACGAGCCGACGAACTTTTTGGACAAGGAGCATGTTACATGGCTTGCCGAATATCTTTCCAGCCTGCCAAACGCTTTTCTGGTAGTATCGCATGACTATGACTTTTTAGAGAAAATATCCACAAGGATATGCGACATTGACAACGAGAAGATTACAAAATATTTTGGCACTTATTCAGAGTTCACGAGAAAAAAGGCACTGCTCCGTGAGGATTATATCAGACAGTATGCCGCACAGCAGAAAACCATCAAAAAGACGGAAGAATTTATCCGCAGGAATATTGCAGGGAGAAAGTCAAAAATGGCTCGTGGCAGGCAGAAACAGCTTGACCGAATGGATAAGATGGAAGCTCTGGAACAGAAAGAAATCAAGCCACATTTTCGGTTTGAAGCTCTCCCGCTGACTACGACAGAGCATCTAAAAGTAAAACATCTGGATGTTGGCTACCATTATCCTGTTTTGTCGGACATCAGCTTTTCCATAAAAGGGGGAGAGAAAATTGTTATGACGGGATTTAACGGCATTGGCAAATCCACCCTGCTAAAAACGCTTATCAGCCAAATACCCTCATTAAGCGGGAGTTTCCGTTTTTCGGAGCAGGTAAAGATTGGGTATTTTGAGCAGGAGCTGGCATGGGCGGATATAGAAAAAACGCCCATTCAGATTGTTTCCGATGCTTACCCGTCGCTTACGATAAAAGACGTGAGAAAGCGTCTTGCGGGCTGCGGCATCTCAAGCAAACACGCCATGCAGGAAATCGGTACTTTGAGCGGAGGGGAACAGGCAAAGGTTAAAATGTGCCTGCTTATGATGAAGCCGTGCAATTTCCTTATCATGGACGAGCCGACAAACCATCTTGATGCACTGGCAAAAGAATCATTGAAAACCGCACTGGAAGAATTTGAGGGGACAGTGCTGTTGGTGTCGCATGAGGAAGCGTTTTACCGAGAATGGACGCAGAAAGTGATAGACATAGAAAAGAAAATATAGGTGAAAGGCACATTTCTAAATAGTGTCATAGGTAAGGGGAAGCCCGCCAAATAAAAAAAACAGTGTTTGGTGGGCTGCTTTGCCATGCCAAAAATAAAAGTCCTTCCAAATCTGTTTTTAGTTTGGAGGGATTTTTTGCATATAGAAAGTGTGTTGTATTTACATATATCATATCAGGGATTGGTAGATAGTCTGTTAAAAAAATCCTCGTCAACGTATGGGGACTTTGCACCCTGCAAGTAGAAGTCATATTTCTACATATTAGAACTAAAATCTCCCTAAACCGTAAAGGTCACAGAACCTTTGCGGTTTTTCTTTTGTCGTTTTTTGTTAGAACACGTCGTAAGACGGTTTCTGGGATTGGATGCCGTTCTCCGCCCGTCAATCTGGATTTTCAAAAAAATTCAGATTGATTGGAGGAAATTACAATGCTTGAAAAGCATCCAAACCGAAAAAAGGACAAGTATAATCCGTACACTTTGACGATAACCGAGGGGCATTATTATCTCTCTTTTAAGGACGGACGTGGAAAGCAGCAGAATATTGAGATTGACGAAATGCTGTACCAGACGTTTGACAGATTTGAGCTTGAGGACATATCCCATCTCAACAGGGTGAGCAGGCACATTGAACACTCCGAACTGACCGAAGAAACGCTGAATGACAGAGCTTTTTATAAGGCAGAAAAGATTGAGGATATTGTTTCAGAGAGCATCGAATACGAGCAGCTACATAGGGCGGTTTCCAAACTTCCAGAAGTGCAGCGACGCAGGCTGAAGCTGTATTTTTTCGGGGAGTTGACCTATGAGCAGATTGCGAAGTTGGAGGGCTGCAAATATCAAGCTGTCCAGTGTTCTGTAAAAGCGGCATTAAAGGCGATAAAAAAATTTATGAAATAATTGCCTTGTATTGTGGCGAATGAGTGAGCAAACAGGTGAAGGGGCTTAAAAGCTCTTTCACCTGTTTTCCTTTATGGCAAAAACGGGACGGCTCTTTGACAACCGAATACCCATTCACCAAATACATTCTCTTTGTGGCTGTAATAAGCATAAGCGTGTGCAGCGGTACGCCATGACCTGCCGAAAAGCAGTGAGCGGATAAATTACCGACTCAAAATATCGGGCAGCTCCCGATTTCGCCAAGACACACAAAGAGGACAATGATACTCCCGTCCAGCCACAGTCCGAGCGGTAACCAATCCGCCGCAGGCAATGGGGGCGGCTCTGTCAGACCGACAGTTGGGGTGCAATTCCCGTGGCGTCAGTTCGCTGCTGACCGTTTGGTGACTTCCCTTGCGTTATCACGCATCAGCATTTTCGGGGTGTCGGGGACAAATAGAAAATGCTTTCTATCATAAAGCCAGATACAAGGTGGTCAATGGAAACAGAGTTTGTTTTATACTCTCCCGACCTTAAATACTTCCGTGTGTCTGGCTGTTACATAGGCAGGGTTTCCTGCCTAAATACTGATGGAGGTTATAAAGAATATGGAAAGAACAATCAGGCGTGGCGACATCTACTACGCAGAGCTTAATCCCGTTGTCGGTTCGGAGCAGGGCGGCACACGACCCGTACTTATCATTTCCAATAATATGGGAAACAGGCACAGCCCGACGGTCATTATCGCAGCCATTACGAGCAGGGTGCAGACAAAATCAAAATTGCCGACACATACCGCAGTAAATGATTTTGAGGGGCTTGATAAGGATTCCGTTGTACTGCTTGAGCAAATCCGTACAGTAGATAAGAAAAGGCTGAAACAGTATATGGGGATGATGCCGACTGAAACGATGGCAAGGGTTGATAAGGCTCTTGCCATTAGCATTTCACTTAAAAATGGTTTGGAAAATAATTGTGCGAATTAGTGGAAATGGGAGGATTTGCACATTAGTCAAATAACGGCTGTATCCATATAATTTATGGCATACAGCCGTTAAGCTTTGCGGAGGTAGACAGATGGAAAATGTCAAAGAATTTCATAATGCGGAACAACAAAAGAATGAAGCCAACGAAGCAGAAAACTTTGATGTCTTTATAAAAGCTATGGTGCAGGCAGTTGAAAAATACGGAAGATTTGTTTTGCAGGAACTGGATTGTGTTGCGTAGTCTTACGCAACTTTACATACCGCATTTTCCAAAATTATCGGAGGTGTTAGAATGAACAGGGAAGGAAAGAAATGTGTTCTGTATCCAAGAGTAAGTACCGAGATGCAGGTTGACGGATACAGCCTTGAGGGGCAGAAAAATAGTTTGAAACGGTTTGCAGACCGTGAGGAAATGGAGGTTGTCGGCATCTACGAAGATGCAGGAAAATCAGGGAAGTCAATCGAGGGGCGACCCGCATTTAAGAAAATGCTGTCCGACATAAAAAACGGATTGGAAATAGAGTATATCCTTGTCTATAAACTTTCACGTTTTGGGAGAAATGCGGCAGATATTCTAAATTCATTGGAGTTTGTCCAGTCTTATGGGATAAACCTTATCTGCATTGAAGAGGGGATTGACTCATCCCAGACAAGCGGAAAGCTGCTCATATCTGTCCTGTCGGCGGTTGCCGAGATTGAGCGGGAAAATATCATTGAGCAGACTATGAACGGACGCAGGGAAAAAGCAAGGCAAGGCGGTTGGAACGGCGGTTTTGCCCCATATGGGTATTATCTGAAAGACAACCATCTTTTAATAGAGGAAAAAGAAGCCGAAGCAATCCGAATTATATTTGATAAGTTTGGAAATTCAGATATAGGGCTTGGGGGAGTTGCAAAATATCTTAATCTGCAAGGGATAAAGAAGATACCCCGCCAGAATGGAAAGTTAGAAACATGGAGCAGCCATTTAATACGGCAGATATTAGACAATCCTGTTTACTGCGGAAAAATTGCATATGGCAGAAGAACACGGGAGAAAGTGAAAGGAACGAAGAATGAATACAAACAAGTCCATACAGATGATTATATCTTAGAGGACGGGCAGCATGAGGGGATTGTCAGTGAGGAACTCTGGCAGAAAGTCCATGCGAAGCGTTTAGCAACAGGAATCAAGCAGCCGTCGAGAATCGGCAAAGAAAGGTCGCATCTTCTGACGGGTGTTTTGAAATGTCCTCTTTGCGGCAGTTCGATGTATACGAATAAACACGCATGGACAAATAAAGACGGCACATATAAGGAAGTCTACTATTATATATGCGGAAGAAATAAGCAGGAGCGGGGGCGTCATTGTGACTACAAGGCATCTTTAAGGAAAATAGACATTGAGCCGCTTGTAGTAGAAGCGGTAAGAGAGCTTGTAAGCGATGCCTATTTTGCAAAAGAGATTGAAAAGCGGATTGGAGTGCAGACAGATACAAGTGTTGTAGATAAAGAACTTGCCAATTATGAAAACAAGCTGAAAGAGGTGGATTTGAATAAAGCACGTCTGGAAAATGAGATTGACAATCTTCCTGTCGATGCCCGATTCCGTGAAAGAAAAATCCACGATATGACATTAAGGCTTGATGCTTTGTACGATACGATGGTGGAGTTGGAGGAACGCATTGAAGATGCCAAATTAAGAAAAAGCTCCATTGAGATGGAAGCCATCACGCTTGACAATGTTTACAAAATCATGCAGAACTTTGGAAAGTTATATGCTATAATGAGTGATGAGGAGAAGAAAAACCTTATCACATACCTCATTAAAGAAATACAGATATATCCGAATGGAGAATCGAAAATGCCGTTGAAGTCGATAGAGTTTAACTTTCCGATTTATATTGACGGCAAGGAAGTAAGGAAAGTTTTGTGGGAAAGGGGTAATACCGTTGAGACGTGCGTCCTTTTGGGTAGGAAATAGGAACACAAAAAATATCGTGTATGCATACGACGATTATGAGCCGAAAGATAACGAATTTTTGAAAGGTGTAAAGGGTTTTGCAACCTATACGGAAATTAAAGAATGGATAATGTCAGAATATGGTTTGAAGGTATCGTCTTTGTATGTGGCGCAGATAAAAGACAAATGTGGTATTGAGAAACGTCTGAATTACAATGTAGGCGATAATAAAAGCCGTGTGCCAAATGCCCGCCGGAGAAAGAAAAAGCGATTGTGGCAGCATTTAAGCATTTTAGTATGATATGAGATAATCTGCCGAGATTAAAAAAAGAATGTTGATTTTCAGATTCAGAAATGTTATATTATAGAAAAGGAGCAACCGCCCACAAAGTGGTTAGCCTCCCAAATAGTGTTTATACAATAAACCTACCTGTTCCGCCAAGATACAAGGTAGGTTTGTTTATTTTCGCTTGTTGTTCCTATCTATGTAGGCAAGCAATGCAACGGGGAACGAACCGCCCAAAAACAGCAGGCTTAAAACTTCGTATGTACTCATATGCATCACCTCCCCTCTTCTGTGAAGTGAGGGAGGCTGTCACCTTGTAACACGGTTACTCCATTTACAGATTGTAGCATATTTTAAGCTATTCGGCAATCTGTTTCCCTGTCACTGAGTAGTATAATAAGTGACAATAAGAAAAAGTCGGAGGTGAGGAAGAATGTCTGATACGTTCAGATTTGAAACTTTTGTAGATGTCCATAGCAATATCTTTAATGAATATCTCGGCTCTGTCATGGCAAAGCTGTCCAGAGAAAATGAGGAATACCGTGCCGTGAGAGCTGAAATTGAGAGCCTTTATGAGAGATATCCGAAAGTCTTAGGCGTGTTTGATACGGAAACATCGGCGGAACTGACCGAGGAAGAATGTGCTGCACTCATTAAAGTTATGGAGCTTAGGAATAAACTCACGGATATAGAGATGCAGTCTATCTACTTCCGTGGCTGCTATGACAGCGTAGGGTATCTGAAAAAAGCAGGAATTTTATAACGGATTGTTCGAGTAAAAGGCGGTGTCGGCGTAAAGCTGATACTGTCTTTTATATAGCGAATAGGGATAATATTTATACTCAATATCTATACAGTAAGCGCCAAATATTAATGCGGTCAGATATAAAATTACCCCAGCCCTTTGTGAGTTGGAGTAATTCACGATAATTCACATGCGATTTTTGATAGATTGGAGTTTTTCACTCCACGGCGCCAGTTCCGCCAGCTGTTCATCGGCCATATCTTTACTTGGCCGATGCTCCAGCAGAAATTTGAGATATTCGTAAATATTCAGGCCGTTCGCTTTTGCCATCTCAACCATTGTATAGACTGCTGCACTGGCATTCGCCCCTTCTACGGAACTGCTGAACAGCCAGTTCTTCCGGCCTACTGCGAATGGACGGATTGCATTCTCACTGAGATTATTGGTAAAGCTGCAGCGTCCGTCTTCCAGATAGGTCTCCGCTGTATCCCGTCGATTGAGAACATAATTAACCGCTTTATCCATCCGGGTGTTCCGGACTGGCTTCTGCTGACCGAGCCACGCCCAGAAAGCCTCCAGAACAGGTTTTTCCTTCTCGAGACGCATCTGGTTCCGCTTTTCATAATCACCGGGATACTTTTTGTTAATGGAGTCCTCAATGGCGAATAACCGGTTGCAGTACTGGACTCCCTGCACTGCCGGCTGGCTGTAATCATACTGCCTGCCTTTGGGAACAGCATCGATAAAGTATCGGCGGATATGTGCCCAGCAGGAGCAGCGCCGGATCCCCGGCAGATTGTTATAGCCCTGATAGCCGTCTGTTTCCAGATATCCGCTGTAGCCTTCCAGAAACTCTTTTGCATGGCTGCCGCTCCTGGTCGGAGAATAGCCATACAGGATGGTCACCGGAAGCCCATCCTCACCGCTTCGGAACAGCCACATGAACGACTGGGTCTGCGCTCTGCGGCCTTCCTCATTCAACACCTGGACCCGGGTCTCATCTGCCATTGCAAAACTGCGTTTCAGTAACTCACGGTGAAAGTAACCATACATCGGCTGAAAATAGTTCTGCGAACAGTAGATGATCCAGTTGGCAAGGGTAGTGCGGCTGATTTGGGCGCCATACTGTTTCCAGTCCTTCTCCTGTCGGTAAAGTGGAAGCCCATTGGCATACTTCTGATACATAGTCCGTGCAACAGTGGATGCTGAGGCAGGACCCTTCCCAACCAGAGCCGCCGGAACCTGAGACTTTACGATCACGGGTTTTTCCGTATCGCCGAGTCCTTCCTTGCAGGATGGGCATCCGTAACTCTGGCTGTAGTATTCAATCACTTTACAGGTAGCAGGAATGAATTCCAGTTCCCGGCGGACATACTCCTCGCCGACCCGGACCATCTGCGTACCGCAGACCGGGCAGGTCCGGTCTTCTTCCGGAAGATGGACCACTACTTTTTCAACCTTCAGGCCTTTGAAAAGCTCCTCATGAGCTGCCTTCTTTTTACGGGTATGCTCCCGGACCACAGTATCTTCTTCCAGCAAAGAGGAATCCTGTTCTATTTCCGCTTCACCAAAGAGATTCTGTTGTCCCGGAATGTCATCGGATCTTCTTTCACTGGATGAGCCGAAAAGCTTTTTGGGCCAGATAATCCACCTGTTCCTGAAGCGCTTTCTCGTGACTGGATTTTTCATCAATCATAAGACGGAGAGATCTGATCAGCCCAGCCTGTTCAGATACCATTGTTTTCAGTTGTGATACTGTATCTTTCAGCTCTCTGAGCTGGATATCTTTTGCACTGGAAGCCATCGTTTCTCTCCTTGGATTTGATACCTTTATTATACCAGAAACGGGGCTTTTACGAAAGGAAAAAAGCTCCTGAAAAATGCCGGATTTACAAGGGATTTCCGGATTCTTCTGTGCAGGATTCCTGCTGAAACCCAGGTACTTTTTACTCTGCTTTCAGGGCTTTTGGCTGGTCAATATCAATCCCCGACATCAGCCAGCCAAACTCCCGCCAGGAAAGATTCCGGGTCTCCGACTGCTCCCTGGGCCATTGATAGCCGCCGCGGACAGATAACCGTTTATAGATTAGAACGGAGCCGTCCGGTTCCCGGAACAAGGCTTTGATCCTGTCCCGTTTTCTTCCGCAGAAAAGGAAGAGAGCACTGGACGACGGATCCATCTTAAGTTGGTCTTCGATAACGGCGCAGAGTCCATCAATGGATTTTCGCATATCGGTATAGCCGCAGACAATGTAGATCTTTTCAAGTCCGGAGATGTCGCCTAACATGAGAGTTCCCCAAGCAGGCGGAATGTCCTGGTAAGCAGGGCCGGATCCGCATCATTGCTGATACGGATTGTGATATCCTTCAAATCAACTTCAATCGTATGTGAATTGTCAAGGTACGGGTTCTGCATCTGTGATGCTGTATGCTGTTCCGGAATGTAATCCGGCACAATGTCAATGGGGACCACGTCCTGTTTCGGGCGGGGAACCTCAAGATGACCGTAATTCGCTGCTGGGATCTGATCCGCTGCTGTTTTCCGACAGCGGCTGACCCAGTTGTAAAAAGTGCTTACTGCAATGTCGTTTTCACGACACCAGTCAGCATCTGTCATGCCGCTCTGGCGGCATTCATTGATAAGCCGGATCTGTTCCGCCATCGTAACACGGGCTTTGCGAGTACCTGCCATAACCTATCCTCCATAATTGTAGTGAAATAGTCTAAATATCTATCGACTACAATTATAGGTGATACTTGAGGATCAGGAAATCCGCAGGAATATTTGGCGCTTACGAAACAAGGAACCGGGAAATTGACGATATGTTCCTGAACCTGTATACCGACAAGGCAAAGGGAATCCTGTCAGAGCAGCGGTTTGTGAAGCTGACGGCGGCAATGGAGCGGGAACAAAAGGAAAACCAGAAGCGGCTAAAAGAATTGACCCTCTCCTTGCGCCGTTCCAATGAGCAGGAAAGCGATGTCCGTACCTTTATCCGGGAAATCCGGCGGTACACCACGATACAGGAACTGGACGAGGGTATCTTAAACCGCCTTATCAGCCGGATTCTGATGGGTGAGGTGAAAAAGGTTGACGGGGAGAAGTTTCAGGAAATCAAAATCATTTATAACTTTGTCGGGGAGATCCCGGCGGTAACAGAATAACGGCAATGCCCTTCTTTCTTTTTTGGGAAGGGTTTTCTTTTTGCCTGCATAGGAAAAAGAAGCCGGGTTCCCTATTCCCCGGCTTCCGGGATAAACTGGAAGTTAAGAATATCTTTTCAAAATCCCTTTATAAAACCTATATGCCAAATAAATCCCAACCGAGCAATCAAACACCAATAGCCCAATTCCAGCAATAGGAAAAACTACAAATAAAATCCCCGTCAATAAGAAGAATAACGCACACTTTTTATATAATCCAGCTATTTCCGTATTATAGCCTTTTACATCTTTAACTTTATCCTTCAGTGAGGTGTCTCCACTCCAAAAATTAATAGGCTCACTGCTATCTTTATTATAAACACTTATAACAAAGAAAGGGAAAGCACATAATAAGCAGCATACCAGAGCTACTATTCTTCCAACCAATATACCAACCTCCTCAAACTCTGATTTTTCCAGTTTTACAAACTGGAATTCTGATAAGACACTTTTTATAACATTTATTAACTGTTATATCTTATCTTCAAAACGTCCGCAAACCCTTGAAAACACTAAATTTATAGCAAGTGAGTTTGCCCTTAGACTTTCCCTTATGTTATATCCTTTTCCTTCATGTTACGAACTCTCATAAGGGCAAAAATAAGGGAAAGAAAAACTTGTAACAAATTATAACACAGAATAAATTGGGCAGGAAGAACTGATAGAAATGCTTTCTTACATAACTTCAGATTTTCAATATGCCAATTTAAAAAAACTTTTTTCAATTTTTTTATTAACAATCCGATTACTCTATCATCTATGTTCTGATGATAGAGTAATCGGAGGATTTCCTGCTTTTTCATCTTTGTGTTTAATGATTGCTCCTAAATCTATAATTAAAACACAACTTTGCAATTATTTCCATATTGTTAACAGTTCAAAGATTCCCATTGACTTTACATAATTAATAGTTTTTTTCATCTCAGCATTTAGAGAAAAATCATTTTCAATTATTTGGTCATGATAACTCTTCAATGCCATATTACAATTATACATAGCCTCAAAATAATATTTATCACCCTTTTTCCCTTGATATGAATAACTTCGCATACATTTTTCAAATATTTCAGCCAATTTAGCCTGATAAATATCATCCTCATTAAATACTCTGCGAATAAGCTGTTTGAGAATATTCCAAATACTTTTAACATACTTTATATCCGAATATTGCAGCGTCTGCATTATTTCTAACACGGTATCTTTTATAACATCTGTATTTCCATTATTTTGTTTTAAAATATATAGTACTCCTTGTAACCCCAGCGAAGCCTCGGATATCACTTTTTCATCATTTGACCAAAATGCATCTTTAAGTTTTCCTATTGCTTCCATGTAATCTCCGGAAACAGCTGTTTTTATCGCTTCAAAAGCACTTCCATTAGTCCCTTTTTCATTTAACAATCCTATAGCCTTTTCAATTATTGGAAGTGTTTTAGCAATTTCTAAGTCAGCTTGCCCTAATGCATACAACATAACCGTAAATTCATTTAAGTACCTTTTTTGCAATTTTTCCGTATCAAATCCCCAAATCTCTATTCCGCTATCATTCTTAATCTTATTAATTCTATCTGCAACCGCATTAAGTATACCCGTTAGACAATCTGCATCCCACTTAATTCTCGTATATTTATCATTGCTCATAGGAGATGTAAGATAAAATAAATTAATATATTGAAATACATTCCCATTCGAAGGATTCCCCAATCCACCTAATATATAATCCTTATACAAATCTGCAAAATTTACTTCTGTAGGATACGGTAATTCTTCCCATATTACAACATTAAATTTTTTCGTTCCTGGTAATATGTTAGTTTCTTTTTTCCAAATAGCCTCTTCAATTTGCTTACTGAATTTTTCGTTTTTTGAATTTCTCCATAAAATTAGTAATTGCGCAATTCCATTGTCACGCTTTTCAATATCATTACTCTTAACCAATTCAATTGCATTGGAATAACATTCAACATTATCGTCCAACATAATGTTTACGTCATTAAAATAAGATGCTAAACATAATTTACTTTTATCAACTGCAAATAATTCATCTTTTAGTTCAGCAGCAATTGAACCATTAAACCTAGTTGATAATCTTTGAAGAATATTGCTTATATTAGACATATACTGTTCATTATCATTATGATTAATTCCAACAATAAATTTAATTAGTTCAATAATTTTTGTATCATCTAAATAAACTGCCATTCTGGATAAAACATCTAATGCATTGTTGAGACTCAAAAATGCATGACGGTATTCAAAATTTTTATATTTTGTTTTCTGCACACAATTCCATATATTACGGTACAGAAATTGCATTTCTTCCAACTCATAAATTGCAATACCACGCCTTGACAAAATTCTTTCAATAACATCTTTATTATTTGATCGAATCATAAAGGAAAACTTCCAATATGTATTATTACTTGTGTGTAAAATTTTCTCCATAGCAGTTGGCAATAAAATACTTTGATCTGTAAATATTGGAAGGCAAAGCATATCCAACATTAAAATAAATTTAAAACTCAAACGTTGTAGTCTGCTTTGTTCAAAAGTTATCGAGTTTCCGCGGTTTCTATTTACTTCAAAAACATTTGCCTTTGTGTCATCTTTAACGGTTGAATTTAAAATTTCCTCTCTTAATTGATTTTCCAAATCCAAAATAATCGTTCTGGTTCGGTATTCATTATCCTTATATTCGGAATCCGAATAATTACTGTCTTGCCGCATCCAATTGCCGGAAGCGGCATAACACAAGCTCAGATAACTTTTATATGACGCATTATGCGGAGCATCCAACCTCTTTTTTCTTAACTCATCCAAACATTCTTTCAAAATTTTCTCAGATACGTCACGTTCGCCAATTTGAAGATAAAGACCTGCTTTTGCAATTTCATTTTTTATGTTTGTATGTGCTATTTTATCTAATGTACATTTCATTTTCTCAATATCAAACATAGCTGCCGCATGTTTTACTAATTCAATCCAATAGGCCGCTTTATTGGAATCAGGCAATTGATCTAAATATTTCTCGCAGACTGTAATAATCTGTTGATACTTTTCCTCATCCCCATCAATTCTATACATCTGAAGCAGGTACAAATCTATTTGCAATCTCCATTCCAGTTTCACGTTTAAATCTCGTTCTTCAACAGACTTACAGATGGACTTTAATTGATCCGCCTGATTATCATATAATGGTATCAAACACATCATTTGCAGTTTTATCAAGTTTGACAAAGTATGTATAAAATTTGTATTAATGTTTTTACACTTAAAAATAAAAGTATCAAATCTGTTAGAAAAATAATTACAATACTGATTCCTCTTCGCCTCGGGTAACAAGACATAATCTCCCTCTTGCTCTAAAATTTCATTTGAAAAATCTAACATTTTAAGAACGTATGTATCCTCTTCTCTATCATTCCATTCATATGGAGCTTTATTTATCTGTGGAGCTCTGTGTTCAAAACACACCTCTTTACTTTCCGCTTCTATAATAGAAAAAAAATTTTTATATGCCTCCTCATATTTGTTATGCTCATTTCCTTCAAGCAATGTTTCTAAATCAACCAGCGCAATTTTTCTTTTCCTAAGCACTTCCTTTTCAGAATCATTCATATTCCCGAATAGGTTAATCAAATATATTTGTGGGCAGTTTTCTCCTAAATTATCATGCAGCCATCCATGCCAGCTAAGGAAATTGGGATCATCACCAGAAAAACCAATCATACACAAAGTTGTTTCTATTAACGACTGCTGTACTGTATTTACAAATGCTGCATATTTCACTGGATAACAGCGATAATCTTCTTCACTAATAATATACGGCCGCACACTTGGAATGCTGCCATGAAGCTTAATGATTCTTGCTAATCCGCTACTGCTACCCGGCAAATTATCTTGAGACAAAATACCTTTATATTCTTTGTCTTGTAAAATTTCATCACATGTTCTTTCCAGTAAAGTATCATAGTTTGTGGTAAATATATCTTTCCAATTTAATTTTAACAGTCTCCTATGCAATTCTCCTGGTACAAACATCTCATCACTAATATTATTTTCGATAAGAGTATTCATCCTATTCTTGTCATAAAAGGAAATATATTCTTCCGCAAGACGAAGCGTATTTTTACCCGATGTTTTAGCAATCTTTTCTTTTTCCCAATTCTTAATTTTTTCCCCTTCATCTGGCTTAGGATAAAGCTCCTCATACATTGCAGCTGCCAATCCACTCCAATCGGGTGGTGAAAGACGATTTCCAATCCCTTCTGCATTTTTGGAAAACCCGGCGCCGACCATAAGTGATGCTCCCCCGAACATTTTAGGATCGTGTAATTTTAAAGCAATATCTTTTATGTATGTCAATGTAGCATCTTGGCTCACTCTGATACCTCCCCATTTTATCCCATTAATGTCGTAAATATGTTTGTTTACAACGGTGTTATCCGATATTACAGCTAATTTATATTAATAGCTAATTTTACTATCTGCCATATTACTCAAAAAAACCATCCATTTCAAAAATATGATCAATCTCATCTGTATTTATCGCTTTTAATACCTTTTGCAGCGCATGATAATTATCCGCTTCAATCAATGTATGCCATAAATTACTGTCCGACGCATTGCACACGCTATCTATCTGTTTCAAGTATGGATAGATTGGCTCTCCAAATTTTGCAACTACCACTAAGTCAGCAATGTTCCATTCTGCCTGCTCATCTTCTTTCATGCATAATGCTTTTTCATTATTTATGGCAATTACTCTATAAATGTCATTGATATTTCCAGATTTTAATGCAACATTGCTTCCGCAATTCACAGGCATTTCATATAATGGTGTACACTCTGGCAAGTGTTCTTCAAAAACAAGACCAAATTTCTTCTGTTTGTTCATTCGAATTACTTCTTGTTCTATCTTATTTCTAAGCTCAGCATCCTGTATCTGAGCTATCAAATCATTAATTGCTGCCATAAATCGGTTGTTCTCCTTTAAATTTTTATCTCTATACTCTATAATACATTCCAATATCCTGCTTTTTTTGATCCTACTCTTTCAATATAGCCATTTTCACGCAGATATGAAATATTATTATCTACAGCCGTTTTGCTAATTCCTAAGATTTTGCGAAGTTCTTCAGCTGTTATGTTTGGATTATCCCTCATTTCTGTCAGAATTGTCCTCCTTCTTGCATTTAATAGCTTTTTATCCCCAACTTTATTCGAGGCTTTTTTGATTTTTTTCAATGGTATTGTTACAACAATTGAATTTTCTCGAAATGCAAACGCCTCTTTACCATAAATTTCCGTTATTTTAGGAACTCCCCGCCCTGATTTCTCACTGATATGCAATTGCAGAAATATTTCCGACAGTTTTTCATTCACAGGAACAGATTCCCCCATATAAAAGCCTTCCATTGTCTGTGCTGGCGGCAGAGAGCCTCTTGATAAGATTTCTATCCTATCAGAAAAAACGGAAATCATCGGTTCGTTTCCCTCTATCCATTTGTTATGCAGGACAGCATTGATGATTGCTTCCCGAAATGCCTTGTTATCAAACAGCGGCACCTCTTTCCGTTCCACAACCCGGTCGGTTTCATCTGCCTGTATGATATTGAGCACATCGCCATACCGCAGTAATTCATCCAAACTGTATAAAAGACAGTTATTCCCAAACTCCCTGACTGAAAACAAATTTGTTCCTTTCGTTTTTCCCTCAAATATAGATACTCTGAGAGGAAAATGAGAATCATCCGAAAGCAGCTGCGCCAATAAATTGAATTGTCCCTCTTCATTGCGCAGACCTAAATTTTTTATAAAAGTCTTATCGCTTAAAACAATTCCTTTTGACCCATAATATCCAAACAATTTTTGGAAAGTAAGTTCCTGATATTTTGCCGGAATCGTTTCTATGGTTTCTGTTCTCCCATCAAGTATCTTAAAAAGTTCAATCTCCCTCTTAGGATAATCCTTGATATTGCATTTCGATGATCCAATTCTTATATACCGCCTTTCCTTAAATGCAGTAGGTATCTCAAAAGCCGCAGGTATGACCAATACGACAACTCTTTTTTGCTGAATCTGGGTTTCCTCAAAAGAAAAATTCAGGCTCGGAGAAAGATTTCGTGCAAGATAATTCTGATAAGGTTCTTTATTATGGACACAATATTGATTGAATGTCGTCCCAACTATTTTATGATTCTCATCCTCAACTCCCCATATAAAATAAGCATATTTCTTATAATGGAACGCTGCAGCGTTTGATAACGCGGAAACATACTCTCCTAATGTTTCCGGTTGAAACCAATTCTCTTTAAATTCAAACCATTCCTGTTCATCATTCATGGCACATAAATCTAATACAATCTGTTTTATATCCATTGACATTCTCCTCGATACGGATTTATTCCCAATTTTATTCCCAATTTTTCAGATTATAACACATTGGGAATAAAGTTGGAATAAGAATTTATATTATTTTGCTCTTTTTACAAATGCAGGTACTTCTTGAAACATTTCAATTTTGAATTTAATTCTGCTATTTTATAATTTGTCAACTTTGACACTTATGATTTTGACTCATCCCTACACCCATAAGCTGCACCTGCTTTTCGACAGCCTCCACATTCTGCGCCAACTGCTCTATTGTGCCTGTTCGGTTTTCCGGCTTGATTTCCGGCTGTATCAGTTCCTTTGGGTATTCCTGCCTTGTATGGATATCCATATAGGATTTCAGTCGGTAGTAATAGCCTTCATTCCTGTTATCTTCAAACACAGGGGAAACTTCGCCCTTTGAGGTCTGCCACCGCATAAGGCGGGGAAACCAGCACAGTCCGTCCATGATGATTTCCTTGAAAGAATTGAGCAGCTCCCCAAGTGCGGTAAACAGCCCACGAAAGCTGTTTCCTGCCTCGATATCCGCCCCCACACTCCATATGGTTCGCAAATTCCGGGGTCAGCGGCGCAAAGGGTAGATATGACTGTATAAACTGTTTTATCTGCCGGAGTGCTTTTAAGAAGATATTGGAACTTTCAATCTCCCCATCCAGTTCATCTAATTTCTTCTGCGTGGTGGACTTTCTATGGTTCAGGACGAGAATGTCAGCCTCCAGTCCTATTTTATCCGTTGATAGTTTTTCAATCTTTTCTTCCTCTTTTGCAACCTTGTATTCCGCAACTGTCAGGTCATGGTTTTTTCCCTTTTTCTTTTCCCTTACTTCCTGTTGGAAGATGGCTTTCATGTAGTAGTTGGCATCCGCCCGCATTTTATCCTGCAAAACTTCCGACAGGACTTGGGGCGTGAATACGGACCGCTTTGACACTTTTGTTGACAAGCCAGGCTTAAACCCTCTCCCCACCGGAACACCTACAACGTGCATATGCGGGCTTGCCTCATCAAAATGGACTACCGCATTTGCAATCTTAAAATCCGGCAGATACTCCTGCAGTTTCAAAAGGAGCTGCTTATAGACCTGTTTCATAAAAATTTTATCGCCGTTGTTCTGCTCCCAAAATTTTTTGTCCCCGCATTGTATGATGACTTCCACCGCCATGTCCTGTTCCGTTTCAGATACATGTTCAAAATAATCGCCAATCCGTCTTTCCGGTCTTGTCTGCTTTGCATTGTATTCATGCAGGGCGGCATCAAATTCTTTGCGGTATACATTTTTCACGTCCTGCATGAGATTGGCTGTCCCATAAAGAAGGGTATCCAGTGAAATGTGCTTTCAGCATATTGGAAACAGTTTTCCGGCTGTTCAATGCTTATTTTATTGGCAATCCTTTTATTTCTGCCCGTCCCTGTTATCCTTATCTGTACCCAATATATGGGTTATGCTGAATTACATTTCTGTTGTTTCCGGCGGTCAACTGATTTTCTTCAAAATGATTGCATTTTTTAAGTTCTTTTTTCAAAAATGATTGCATTTTTTAAGTTCACTGCAACTGTGCGCCCGACTTTTATACCGCCGTCTTTCTTGTGACGGTTTTGACATTGCCCCTGTCCCTCAAATCCCTCCCCTCATTGACAGTTATAAACAGTTCCAGAATATCCTTTTTGATAAGTACCTTTCTCCCAACTTTCAATACAGGGAGTTTCTCCCATTCCACCAGCTTTCTCAGTGTGTTCCGACCGATGCCTGTGTAGTCTGCCGCCTTCTCAATGGAAATGGAAATCTTCATTTCTGTCATTCATTCTCCTCCCCTTGAATTGCATTATGCAATTTTTGGTATGCTTACTATACATCATTTATATTTGCTTGTCAAGCGTTATGTGGTTTCCAAAATTATTTTTAACTTGCATATTGCAATAATGATTTTGGTATGATATACTCTAACCATACCGATAAAGGAGGGAAAACAACATGAAAGACAAAGAGCTGCGCCGGATAATCGGCGGCAGGGCAAAACAGCGGAGACTGGAATTAGGCGTCAACCAGCCTTATGTTGCTGAAAAAATGGGCGTCACCGCATCCACCATTCAGAGGTACGAGGCAGGAACGATTGATAATACAAAAAAACTTGTCCTCGACGGTCTGGCAGACGCACTCCATGTTTCCGTAGAATGGCTGAAAGGCGAAACGGAGGAATATGAATCTGACATTACGGATAAAAAGGAAATGTTAATCCGTGACGCCATGTCCTCCATTCTTTCAAAGCTGCCCTATGACATGGAAACTTCCGAATCAGACTTTTCAAAAGACCTGCTGCTGATGATGTTGCAGGAATATGAGCTGTTTGTGGAATCGTTCCGCCTTGCGTGCAGGAAGTTTAAGGGCAGCAAGGAAAGCGCACAGCTTGCAAAAACAATGGGATTTGAATCGGACAGGGAATATAATGAAATCATGTTCCTGCGGGAGATTACCCACACTGTAAATGCCCTTAATGATATGGGCGACATAGTGAGGCTCTACTCCAAAAACCCTGACGCCGCCGCTGCAAGGCTTTCCGGTCTTTTATCAGGGGAAGATTCCGGTTCGGTATAGCGGGACAGCAGATTTTATGCTATCCTTATTTTCAGAAAGCATTCCTTCAGTTCCGACTGCCATATCTGTTCAATGACTACATACGCAGAAATGCGTTCATTGAAAGGAGAAACGATTATGGCAAAAGGAGCAGTGCGGAAGAAAGGTAAAAAATGGTACTACCGCTTTTATGTGGAGGACGCAAGCGGTAACATGGTACAGAAAGAGTGTGCTGGAACAGAGAGCAAGAGCGAAACGGAAAAGCTGTTGAGGCAGGCAATGGAAGACTATGAAAGCAAGAAATTCATTGCAAAAGCGGACAATATCACTCTCGGACAATTGCTTGACACATGGGCAGAAGAAGAATTAAAGACAGGGACATTGAGCAATGGCACTGTTGGTACTTATTTACAGGCAATCAACCGCATTAAACAGCACCCTGTAAGCAGACGAAAGCTAAAAACGGTCACTTCGGGGCATTTACAGCAGTTCATGGATATCATGTCTTTTGGAGGCACGATTGAAGATTTTGTTTCCAAAGGATATTCCAAAGACTATGTAACGTCATTTTCCGCAGTATTACAGCAGTCATTCCGCTTTGCGGTGTTCCCGAAACAGTACATTACATTCAATCCCATGCAGTATGTGGTCATGAGGCATAAAAAGGACGATATGGACTTGTTTGCGGAAGAAACGGACACCGACAACGGCAACGTCAAACCGCTGTCATTTGAGCAGTACCAAAAGCTGATTGCACAGCTTAGCAAGCGGAGTAAGGACGCAATCCTGCCCGTACAGATAGCCTATTTCACAGGACTCAGGCTTGGGGAAGTTGCAGGGCTGACTTGGCAGGACATCAACCTTGAGGAACAATGCCTGACAGTCCACAGGAGCGTCCGTTACAACGGTGCTACCCATAAGCACGAAATCGGCTCGACAAAGAGGAAGAAAGTGCGGATAGTTGATTTTGGCAATGCCCTCGCTGACATCTTGAAGAAAGCAAGGAAACAGCAGCTTAAAAACCGTATGCAGTATGGCGGACTCTATCACAGGAATTTCTACAGGGAAGTTACAGAGAAAAACAGGGTGCATTATGAGTATTACAACCTGCCAATGACAGAAGATGCGCCGGAGGATTATACGGAAATCTCCTTTGTATGCCTGAGGGAAGATGGCTGTCTTGAACTTCCCGCCACCGTAGAAACAGCCTGCCAGACAGCGGCAAGAAAAGTGCCGGAGTTAGAAGGTTTCCACTTCCACACACTAAGGCACACCTACACAACAAACCTGTTATCAAACGGGGCACAGCCAAAAGATGTGCAGGAGCTTTTAGGGCATTCGGACGTAAGCACTACAATGAATGTCTATGCACACGCTACAAGGGAAGCGAAGCGAGATTCCGCTAAACTCTTGGATAAGGTTGTGGGAATGAAAAAAAACTGAATAACAAAAACTTTCCCTTGTAACTTGCTGATAAGGGCAAAAACAAGGGAAAAGGATACATATTTTAAGGTTAGGCATACCGCAAAGCCTTGAAAATAAAGGAAAGTTAGGACAGTTAGTAGATAAACTGGAATTTATATTAGCGCCTATTTCAGCTTTATATAGATGCCTACAAAACAAGTATATGGCCTAATGATTGTTTCAAAGTGCTGTCTGTCACCATAAGCAAACTGATTATTTGTTGCAAGCCACTCACTCCATGCTTTTTCAAAGCAATCCATTTCCCATGTTATTACCGTTTTAATTCTGTCGTGGCTACCAACAAGTTCTTTCCAGTGTGTTGGACTTTTAAACATATAGGCATCATCACCAAGCCAATCAAAAAGGAGCTCTTTTGCACGGTTTGTGTATTCATCTTTCAAACCAGGAATACCAATTAAAACTACCCCGCCGTCTTTCATAAACGGCAAAATTTTCTCTTGAAAAAATCCCTTGTGACCTGCAAAATAATGATAAGAATCAATACTAACCAGCGCATTAAACTGCTTTTCTTCAAAATGAAGGTTGTTCGCATCTTCGCAAATTGGCTCTATCTGTTCACCAACTCCCCATTGAGTAAATCGCTTCCCATTCTCTTCTGCACTAACCCATAAGTCGTTTGCATAAACCTTCGCTCTTGTTTCTTTCGCAATTACAAAACTTGTTAATCCTGTTCCACATCCCAAATCAAGAATCAAATCATCATCGGCCAGCTGCAAGGGATATTTGTCAAGTAATTCATCTAAAATCCTGACACTATTTGGTCCCATCATCATTTCTTCTGAAATGTATTTCTTATAGCTACTAATATTCAAAAGTCTTACCTCCGCTAAATTTTGATTTGTCACTGGCTCTATTATACAGCTTTGACTTGCTAAATGGAATAGGCTTTCTGAAAGATTTTCGGGTGGCAAGCCCACAAAGGGGTAGCTGGCAGAGCCAGCGCAGGGGGAGCGTAGCTTCCAACAGAGATACAGGATTTGGTGATGGAATACAGGGGTTACCTGGATATGTGCCGCAGGATGGGCTACGACATGAAAAACAGCTTTGTCCTGTACCCGAAAGACCTGCAGAAGTCATACGATAAGACAGCCCGCCGCTACGGACAGAAGATAGACACACTGACCAAACGTGATTTTGCTGCCGTATACCTACAGCTTTCCGGGCGGCTGGACTTTGAGAAAGACGGTTTGAAGATTGTGTATCCTGATACACCTGATGATATTGTTGCCGAGGGAAATGCGCTGCACCACTGCGTGGGCAGTTATGTGGAACGCGTAGCCGAGGAGGAATGCATCATATTATTCCTGCGGAGATGCGCCGATGAATGCAAACCGTTTTACACAATCGAAGTGCGCGGTCAGGAAGTCGTGCAAATACGGGGTGCAGGAAACTGTGGCATGATGCCGGAAGTCGAGGCGTTTGTCGCGGCATGGAAGCAGAGGGCGCTATGCGCCCCACTTCCGGCGGCGGCTGCATAAATCTGCCAAATACAAAACAACCCTTTATCCGGCGGCGCGGATATGTTATAATCAAACCAAAGAAAGACGGAAACAGAATGGAAAAAACTTTTGAGAAACTGCAGATGAAAGACGACTTCATGTTTAGCATTATCATGAGGAACCCGAAGTTTTGCAAGCCCTTTTTGGAACTGGTGCTTGGCATAAAAATATCCCGCATTGAATATCCAAAATCGCAGGAGACAATAGATATTTCCGCAGATGCAAAAAGTGTGCGCCTGGATATTTAGGTGGAGGATGGCAAAGGGACTGTGTACAATATTGAAACGCAGACCACGGGGAATAGAAACATTCCCAAGCGAACAAGATACTATCAGGGCATGATAGATTTGAATATTTTGGAAAAAGGGCACAATGGATGATGTTACCCCGGAAATGAAAAAACTGCTTGATTTTATCGATGGCAAAGAGCCGGGTGATAACTTTACCAGAGAGTTGGATAAGGTGGTACAGTCTGTCAGAAAGAATGAGAAATGGAGGTTGGATTATATGACGTTGCAGATGCATTATCAGGAAAAATATGAACAGGGTATTGAAAAGGAAAAAATGGAATCGGCAATGAGAATGATAGAAGATGGGGGCCTGCCATTGGAAAAAGTCGCGGTGTATTCCGGGCTTACTTTGGAACAAGTGCTTGAATTAGAAAAGCGGTTGCAGCTGGCATAATGCCTGCTGTCTAACCCCATTGAATTTCCAATGCTTAAAACAGCCGTCCTACAGGTTTTTGCCTATACAGGGCAGCTATTTTAAATTCCAAAAACAATAACACTATTCCGTCAATATCAAAATCCTTTGCAATTCAAATCCGCATATCCGTAACGCTGTCTCTTTACGGCAATCCATTTGCAACAAAAATCATAAAGCGCTGCCGCGCCGGAGTAATAAAATCATTTTAATCGGAAGACTCACCCGCGATGTTGAGATGCGTTACGCTACAAATAACAGCAATACGGCCATTGCCAGATACACTCTTGCCGTAAACCGCCCGTACAAACAGAACGGCAGCTATACCAACCGGGACGGACAGAAAGTCTACACGACGGACGTTGTGGTGGAACGGCAGGAGTTTCTGGAGAAGATGGCTGATAATAGCCAGCCAGACTCTGGCACTGCGGAAAGCTACGATGACAGATATATGGACATCCCGGACGGGATTGACGAAGATCTGCCGTTCAATTAACAGATGACGCTTCCCAGCCAGCAGGCTGGGAAGCATTTTCAACTGTTGCACGGGAAAAGGAGAGGACTGTATATGACACACGATATGGCAAAGCAATTCTGGAAAGTATATATAGGAATGGCAGGCAAGAATGGTATGCATGCCAATATGTCTAACCCGGTGGATGATTTCAAGGCGAGTGCGCACGCCGGGGAATTTGATAAGCTCACAGATGACCAGTATTACCGGAAAGAAGCGGATGCGGAAGATCGCGAATGTGATGATTCAGATTTTTCGCCAGTGAATGAACCAACGCCTTTTGATGGCGGCGCAGGCTGGACGCCCCACAGCATCTATGATTATCTGGACCAGCACATATACGGGCAGGAAGCGGCTAAGCGGGCGGCCTCCATGCTTATGTACCACCATTTAAACAGCAACAGCCGAAACATCGTCATGGCAGGGGCCACAGGCTGCGGCAAAACCGAGATATGGCGCACCCTGTCGAAGAAATTTAACTTCATCCGCATTGTCAACGGGCCGCAGCTTAGATGTGACGGCTGGAAGTGTTGGAAATGGATTACAAAAATCTGTTTGAAAAATTCAATGAGGGAGGAAAGCTGCTGTTACCAGATGCCACAATTACATTTGATGCTATCCCGTGGTCGAAGCATCCTACTTTTGAGGGTGTGGAATTGCCTTATGAAACGGGCGTAATATCCATTTATGGACACTACTATTATAACATACCGCAGCCTACGGCTGCAATCAAACCTAAAAGCAAAAAAGCAAAAAGAATCATCCTATTCGTAGATGCACGTGCTATAATGCACATATACGGTATCTTGTACCAAATCAATCGGGAACTAAATTCCCCTGCAAGCATTCATACGAAAGGATGATCCTATGAACACTATATTAGAACAATTCCAGAAAAAAATCAATGGTACTTTTGCGTTTTTTGACCGCATGATTATAAAAGGTTACCTTTTCCCCTTCTTTTCCGTATCGGGTAGAATGTATTTTTTGTCACAGATGAACCTCCTTCTCAAAGACTTTTCTGCCTATGCAAACCAAATGACCAATGACCTTGTCTCTTATGTTGAGAAAATGGCCGCCAAAGAAGGCCGGCCTTTGGTCTACCTCTCTTCCTCACAAATATCAAAAGAGGAAAACGCGCGAAAAATCCTTCTCGAAAATCCTGTTGAGCAAGGACTGATCTGTATCTTATCTGTCGTGGAAGGATGCCAGACGCTCCAACCAGTAAAGAACTCCTCCGGGCTCCTGGAACTGCGCAGCGTTACCCGCAAATGTAAATACTATTACTTCTATTACCTCGATAAAGAGTTTGGGTTCATGCATGTAAAACTCCAAACATGGTTCCCATTTCTGATCCAGGTGTATATAAACGGCAGGGAGATGATGGAGCATGTGTTTGATAAAAACGGGATCACCTACCGTATGTATGATAATTCTTTTTCAGAAATCAGTGACATTCCAAAAGCACAGGAACTGGCAGATCAATTCGACTCAAAAAAACTCTGCCGCCAGCTCGGTTTCTTTGCGCATAAAGTAAACCATTATCTTGATATGCTGGAAACCATCTTCCATCAGGGTTACCACTGGTCTGTTGACCAATGCGAGTTCGCAACCGATGTGATGTTTGAGAGCCGTGAAGCTCTGGAGGATCTTTATCCCTCCCTGGTTGGGCACGCATTCTATGACTTCAAATGCACAGATGTATTTTCCTTTCTGGGACGTAAACTAAATGCAAAGTTTCTGGGAGAAGCAGTCTCCGATTACCGAAAACGCCCAGTAGGCTGGAGGATTAAATTCAAGCTGAAGTCCAACAGTATCAAGATGTATGATAAATTTAACTGCCTGCGGATAGAAATGGCGATCAATGACCCAAAGGAATTTAAGGTTTATAAGGAGGTCCATCATAAGGACGGAACGGCTTCCAGGCAGTGGGTTCCCATGGGGAAATCCATTGCAAACCTCTATCGGTACGCAGAGATTTCAAAAACCGCAAACAAACGGTTTTTAGAATCCATGTGCCATGTGATCCCTCAAAAAAGCGTGGAAGAGGAAATCAATCATGTCTGCCAGAAAAAGAAAGTAAAGGGAAAAACTTACAGTGGATATAATGTATGGTCCCCTGAAACCTTCCATCTTTTCGAAACGATTTGTGATGGCCGCTATCTGATCCGTGGATTTACCAACCGCGATATCCGACAAAGCCTCTATAAAAAAGGGGCTGAATCTGCAAAAAGTCGTGGGAAAATGAGCCGGGAGTTTTCAAAACTCAGGGGCCATGGATTGATCCGGAAAATCCCACACTCCAGAAGATATCTGGTCAGCGATAAAGGGAGGCGGGTTATGGGAGCCCTGATTGAAACCAAACGGAAAATCTATCCGGAACTAGCAGCACAATAAACATCCAGCCTGTTAATACTTTTTCTCAAGTCTGCCAAATCGTCAGGCTCAATGTTTATGCCCAAAATCAAAATACATCGTTCTATTTTTATGTTTTGAGAAAGCAATAACATATCAATGTAGAAAAAGGAATACTGGAAAAGGAGGTTTTTTATGCCGCAGCTCAATAAAGGGGGTAAATTTGTATTTGGCCTTTCCGTTATAAACCCCGATTTAACAATACGCATCCCGCCACAGGCATTGTTGGAATATGATGCACTGCGGGATGGAAAAATGATAATTTTCACGGGAAGCAAAATAACAGGCGGCTTCTGCGTGACGACATATCCGCTGCTGTCGAATTCAAAACTCAGCCATATATTGGAAGAATGCCCTGCGTTAAGGGACTGCCAGCTTTCCGAGGGTGAGTTTATCCGATATAAAGGGCGTAAATATGCGTGGATTAACATTGATAAGGACGGAACTGTTAAATTGCCGCAAAATACGTTGGACGTTTTAGAATTGCAGTCTGGGATGGAACTATTGTCAATCCGCAGCAGTGATATTGCCTTTACAATGGGAGCAAAAGGACCGCTGCTTGAAAAAGCACATAATTTTCATGGAGAACTTAAGAGATATTAGGGAGATTGGAAAATGGGAAATATAATAACCAGTAAGATATTTCATTCAGTTATGCTCTTTACAGTTGTTGGCAAGTTTTTTCTTCCGTGGATATTGTGTCGGTATTATGATGGGTACAATAGTAAAACAATGGCAATGAGTGCGTTGGGAAGTCTGCAAAGCCCCGTTTGTGTTATTTATAATACATGGTTAATATGGCTTGGATGTTTTCTGGCATTTGCAGCGGCTGCATATTTTTTTACTACGAAAAAAGACTTTCCAATCCTATCGGTTTTACTTTTGTTTTCACTGGGGACATTTGCTGTCGGAGCAGGATTGGTTTCGGGAATATTCCATGTGAATGAAAACAAAGACATTGTTACTGCGGCTTCAAAAGTACACGGAATAAGTGCGGCAATCGGATTTATGGCATTATTGTTTTTCCCATTGTTAAATGGGATTTTAGCATTCAAGCAGAACAATATCATTTTCGGCATTGTTGATTAAGGAAATTGACACACTCGTTAAAATCTGGAATACCAATGTTGGGATGCCCATTGCTAAAAGCGCTTTTGGTATGGATGTGCTGCCGAGCAGCTCCATCTTTTTGCTTTGACTGTTCATTTTGAACTCCTTTCTCTTGACAAATGGTGTTATTTATACTACTATAAAATATATCAATTGCGTTGCAGGGATTATAATACTATAATTTATAGTAGTTGTCAATAGAAAAAGGAGGGATTTTAAATGGCGACCATTGACTTGATTGTATTGGGAATGTTGAAACGGGAATCCTTGAGTGCATACGACATTCAGAAACTAGTGGAATACCGCAACATTTCAAAATGGGTAAAAATCAGCACACCATCCATCTATAAAAAGGTTATCCAGTTGGAAGAAAAGGGGCTTATCACAAGCCGCACGGAGAAAGAGGGAAAAATGCCCGAAAAGGCGGTATATTCCTTGACGGATGCAGGAAATGAGGAATTTGAGAAACTGATGCTTGGAATATCCTGCAAGCCGATTCACATATTCTTGGATTTTAATGCGGTTATCGTTAATTTAGAAAGCATGGAAAAGGAACAGCAGAGGGAATGTCTGGATAACATTGAGAGTAATATCAATGTGCTGAAATCCTATCTTGAGGAGAACGTAGATTTAAAAGAAAATGCCCCCGATGTTCCTGCGACGGGCATGGCGGTTCTGCATCAGCAATTTCGATTAGTGCAGGCAATCGAAGAATGGATAAGGGCATTGAAAGAAGAACTGCTGTAAATGTGGATGGTTTAAAACATAGCAAGAATGATGAAAAGATAGAAAACTCCTTGTGCTACAATATCTCATTGAACCCCTGCTTTGACATTTCGTAATGTTAAAAAAATGAGGGTGAAAACGAGGAAACACCGCAAGGGTGTACCTCTATGCCCATAAAGCATGGGTGAGAATGAAGAAACACCACAAGGGTGTACCTCTATGCCCATAAAGCATGGGCAGAAATGAAGAAAGGAGGTCGCAAAATGCAAGGTCAGACAGTACGCATTGTTTCACAGGCTATCCGCTATATCGAAGAACATCTGCATGAAAAGATGGATTTAGATATGGTGGCATCGGCACTGCACTATTCCAAATACCATCTGCATCGGATTTTTACAAAGACAGTCGGCTTGACTATCCATGACTACGCAAAACGGCGGCAGCTTACAGAAGCGGCAAAACTTCTGGTGTTTTCTGCAAAGCCGATTATTGAGATTGCCCTTATGAGCGGGTATGAAAGCCAGCAGGCATTTACGGATATTTTTAAGGCGATGTATAAGACTTCCCCTGCGGAATTTCGGGAAACGGAAAACTTCTACCCGTTACAGCTTGAAATTTATCTGAAGGAGGAGCTTATAAAAATGGATTTGACAAAAGACAATATAAAATTTGCCACGCCCGAAGATGCGGATGACTGGATGGAACTGGTAAGCCTCACGATTGACGGCTATCCATGTCTGGATAAGGGAGATTACGCCGCAAACCTGCATCAGTATATTGCGGATAAAAAGGCTCTGATATTGCGGGATGATGATATGGCTATTGGCGTGATGGGATTTTCGCAAGGCACAGGCAGCATAGACTTTCTGGCTGTCCATCCTCAGTATCGGCATCTCGGCATTACAAAGCTGTTCCTTGATAAGCTGGCAGACGAGCTGCTTTATGGGAAAGAGATTACGTTGACGACATACCGTGCAGGCGATAAGGCAGATACGGGCTGGCGGGAAGAATACCGCCGTCTTGGATTTGCAGAACGGGAACTGCTTGTGGAATATGGCTATCCGACACAGCGTTTCGTGCTTCCACCGAAAAACAAGGAGGAAACAGAGAATGACCGAAACACAGAAAAACCCGTTGGCAGAGAGCTTTAACGCCCTGTCCCTTATCAGATTTGCTTTCCCAAGCATGGTGATGATGCTGTTTATGGGATTATACACCATTGTGGACACAATTTTCGTAGCACGGTTTGTAAACACGAATGCCCTATCGTCCGTCAATATCGTCTGCCCCGTCATCAATCTGATTGTCGGTCTGGGGACGATGCTTGCGACAGGAGGAAGTGCGGTTGTTGCGAAGAAAATGGGAAATGGAAACACAGGGGAAGCCCGAAGCAATTTCACATTGATTGTCGTGGCAGGGGCGGTTATCGGTCTGCTGATTACAGCGGCAGGGCTTCTCTTTTTGGATGAAATCATCTGGGGATTGGGGGCGAGTGAAATATTGTTCCCATATTGCAGGGATTATTTGACCATACAGCTCATTTTCGCCGCCTTTAATATGATGCAGGTCTTATATCAGAATCTGTTTGTGACGGCGGGGAAACCGACATTAGGCTTAATGCTTGCTGTTCTGGCGGGAATTGCCAATATTGTTTTTGATTATGTTTTTATCGTTTTACTGCAAATGGGAATCAAGGGAGCTGCTATTGGGACAGGCATCGGATATATGATACCGTCAATTATCGGTACAATATTTTTTCTGATGAAAAGAAGTGAGCTGCACTTTTGCAAGCCTAACATGGACGCATCTGTTCTGCTGAAAAGCTGTTCCAACGGTGCATCGGAACTGGTAAGCCAGTGTTCGATTGCCGTAACGACATTTCTGTTTAATGTAACGATGATGAAGCTGTTAGGCGAGGACGGCGTGGCGGCGATTACAGTTATTATATATTCGCAGTTCCTCTTAACAACGCTTTATATTGGCTTTTCTATGGGAACAGCCCCCGTTGTAAGCTATAACTATGGGAGCGGGAATGTAAAACAGCTAAAAAAGACCGTCCGTATTTGTTTCAGCTTTATAGCAGGGATTCCCATATTTGTATTTTTATTTTCCCTGTTTGGCGGAGAAAGCATTGCAAAGGTATTTGCAGAGAACAATAGGAATGTTTTTGAAATTACAAAGAATGGATTTAGCATTTTTTCATTCAGCTTTCTGTTCTCTGGGTGCAATATTTTTTCATCCGCATTATTTACGGCATTATCCAATGGGAAAGCATCTGCAGCCATATCTTTCCTGCGGACGTTTGGGTTTATTACGGTGTTCCTTTTAGCATTGCCGAAATTTTTAAAGGTAACGGGCGTATGGCTTGCAGTCCCGCTTGCGGAGCTTTTCACGCTTATGCTGACGGTATATCTGCTATGCAGGCATCGGAAACAATACCATTATTTTTGAAAGAAAGGCAGGCAGGAAAGATTGATAGAAGTGAGAAATTTACGTGTGACAGCGGTTGGAAATGAATGGAAAAACGATATTTAGGAGAAAGAAATGATACGACCATTAGAAGAAAAGGACATTGATACGGTATGCGGCATTGTAAATGAGAACTGGAAAAATGTTTATTCTGGATATGTCAATCCGTTGCTGCTAAATTCAGATGGATGTGCAGCAAGGACACGCCGATTAAAGACAGATTTTGCAGCCCGCAGACTGTCAGAGTATGTGTGGGAGGAAGAAAACCGAGTGTCGGCTATGTTGTCTTTTGGAGATACGGCAGATGCAGATATGGCAGGGGCATTTGAAATCTGGCGTATTTATGTTGCTTCCCAATTTCAAGGGAAAGGAATCGAGAAAATGCTGATAGATTTTGCCGAGCAAAAGGCGGAGGAACAAAGGTATAAAGAGATTGTGATATGGGCGTTTAAAAATAATTATCATGCGGTTTCCTTTTATAAAAAAAGAGGATACAGCATTGACAAAGAAGAATATCTGAATGAACCGTATTTTTCAATGGGAATACGGTTAAAAAAGAATATAGGATAGAGCCAGACACACAGATGCAGAGCCGAGAAAAAAGTGAGCAACCACAGTTTGTCGGCTTTTATAGTATTGGAATCTTCTTGAACCGGTAACGTGGCTGCATGGTTGAAAAAGCTTGGAAAAGCCGCCCCTGCGTATTGTGGGCATCCGTATCCCTTTGACTTTAGATATGGAAGAAAATTTAAGGATTGTCCCAGAATTTTGGAAAGCGTCATTGCAGGGAAAACAATTTTTGGAAATATGCAGGCTGTCTAATGGAGAGCCAAGAAGAATTTTAGGAATCAGCGTATATAAAAACCCGAAAGAAACTTATTACTATTACTCCGGTCGTATTTGGAATCTGCAATGGCAGATTCCAACCATCTGCCCCAAACGCTGCAAGCGGCAATACACGCCTATCTGACACCTTCCATTCTGCAGCGGTTTCCTTTGTAGCCATATAATCCATTGTACACCTCCATCATTACATATTATATTTCGTTTATCCGAAGAATACAAGTTGCACAAATAAAAATCCTTTTATAATACCATAAAATTGGCGGCAAAGTTTGATATGATATGCCCTGCCGCCAATCTGCTATGCGTATATGATTTCTTCGTTCACAATCCCCCCACACAAGCCCTTATGCTATTTATTCGTCCTGTCCATTCTAAGGCGTTTTCTTCCTTTAGCTGTGTTATGCACTGTTGCCTGTTTCATGCACTCTATGAGCCTTTCAAAGCCTTCCTGTGCCTGTTTGCCAATATCGGCAAGGTAGGCGTTGAGCCTGCCGCTTGTGAGGAAATTGATGTATGTAACCCTATGGTGCTGTTTCAGATAGTCCAGATGCCACTTTCTCGCACTTTCAATTTCTTTACTTCCACTAATCTTTCCGGTTTACACTTCGGACAGCAGAGCAGAAAGTATAGAAAAACTGTATCCTCCCTAATCTTGTTCCTTGTTCTTTCCCGCAAACAGGGCATCGTATCCGTTCTGTTTTTTCATAATATTTCATCGCATTTTACATCATTGTATCATCCCGCAAAACCTCAGCTAAGTTGATTTTATGTATATTACGCCAACCAAGATAATATGCAAATGCCACAATTCCCCAGATAGCCAGCATAAAAATCATAATCGGAATGAGTGGAGCTTCGGCAAGAAATGTCCCCACTTCAACATAGCTTATCTTCAGCATATACCCCACTGTAATAGCTGCAAGTGGAAGGGTGATTAAAATCGGACGCCCTGCAATGGTAAGTGCCTCCACGCAGAACATTTTTTTGATTTCACCCTGTGTCATTCCAACAGACATATACCTTACAAATTCCCTTTTTCTCTGACGGACAAAGCCCAGTGTATTGGAAAACACATTTCCAATGCCAATCACCGCAAGCAGGACACAGAAACCGCCAAAGATTGTCATCATTCCCTGTATCTGTTTATCGTTCGTTTCTGCTTCCTGAATACGGTTCTCACTTTCTGTCTTATAGTTTCCCGCAATAAGGCTGTCTACCTGCCCCTGCAAAGCATCCAATTCCCCTGATGTCACATTGTCCCTGCAAAGCATACAGATATAGGCATCCTCCTCGCTGCCTCCAATCTGCCCCTTGATCTCTTTCCACAAAGATACGGGAATAAAATGCACCAGTTCATAATAATCAAGCGTTGCGTACTCCTCTCTTAAAACAGGCACTTTCTCCGTATAGGACAAAACCGGAACCTCTGCTGTCATTTCTTCCTTGCCGGACTGTCTTAAAATGCTTACTGCATTTTCTCCTTTCACATAGGGCATATATCGTGGATGCCTGAAATCCGGATTTGTAACATCACGTATCTGATTCCATATGACTGCCCCATTAAGCTGCGGTGCGATGCCAATCTGTTCACAGTACGCTAAAAAACTCGCATCATCCAGTATGACAATGGGCACATTTACAAGCCATCCCCCATCCGTCTTCCTCACATATTTATCCCCGGCTACAGTAAAACCGCCAAAGGACTTCATATCCTCGCTTATTTCATCCTCTGCAATAATTCTTTTTGCCATTGCTTTCTGATATACAATGGCACTTCTTATTCCGGAAATTGCCTGTAATTTTTGTGTCTCACTAAAAGAATCCACATCCGTGTCCTTTACTGTAACCATAATGTCCCAAACACCCTGATAACGTTCAAAATAAGTTTCCCTTGTGCTGATTCCTGAAAGTGCAAAAAAGGACTGCATAATGGTAAAGGCAAGAAAAGAGAATATCAGACTAAGCGATGCTGTCCGTAAGGCTCTTTTCTGTGCTTTCAATGCTCCACCTGCCAATTCTCCTTCCAATCCAAAAAGGCAGGTAAGCAGCGGAGATTTTTTCTTACGCTTTAACTGTAATTCGCCTGTATTTTTAATCGCTTCAAGCGGCGTCAGCCTGCTTAATTTTCTGGCTGGCATCCATGCGGAAATCCATATTGTCGCCACTGTCAAAAGAAGTGCCGCCACTAAGACTAACGGATGATAGCCAAAGACTGCTTCATGCCTGCCTGCCACATCACTCCCCAGTAAACCATTCGCCATATGTATAATTCCCATACTGATTAGAATGCCAAGCAGATTCCCAATTAAAATCGGCAGAATACATAATGCAGCCGCTTCCTGCAAAAGACATGAGCGTATCTGTTTTGGTGTGGCTCCGATGCTGGAAAAAATACCAAACTGATGGATTCTTGCATTCATAGACACTGCAAAAGAATTATGGATTACTATAATTAACGAAAAAGATGCCATTCCGACTATCAGTATAAACAATGGAAAAAGCAGTCTTGGCGCAGTATCCTGCGGATCACGTATCATGTACATTGCCAGAAGCTCATGGTTATAAATAACCTTTTCCGATGAAACACCCAAAACTCCGGCTATCTGCATCGTATCGCCGAGTACAGCCCCCATATCATCAAAATAAATATCTATCACAGATTCCGGAATCTGCGCTCCTTTCTCACTGATGACGACGTCTTTGACATTGGCAAAATTCTTTATGGATTCCATATCTTCCTGGGTAAATGCCCCGACAATCCTGCTCTGCCAGCCTCCTTCTTCCTGTTCAATGCTTTCAATTTCGTACTTCCATACGTTATAAAATAACCCTAAGAGCAGCGATAACAGCAAAGCTGATATAAATGCCGCTATCATAACAGACATGCCCGATGAACGGTTATTTTTAATATAGCCTGATGAATAATCTTTCCACATAGCTCATTACCTCCGCTTCTCATCGCTTATGATATGCCCGTCCTCTATGGTTATGATACGGTCTGCTTCTAAAGCCACCTTCTCATCATGGGTAATCAACACAATCGTCTGTTCCAAATTACGGTTCGATAATTTCAGCATATCAATAATTTCTTTGGAATTTTTCTGATCCAAATTTCCAGTCGGCTCATCCGCCAAAAGCAGAGCCGGACGGTAAATCAATGAACGAGCTATGGCAACCCTTTGCTGCTGCCCGCCTGATAACTGGTTTGGCAGGGCTTCAAGCCGTTCAGCAATTCCAAGCGAACGGACGATCTTTTCAAAATACTCTTTATTTGGTTTCTTCTTATCAAGGGCAAGCGGCATAAGAATGTTTTTTTGCACGGTAAGTGTTGGAATTAGGTTATAGAACTGATACACCAAACCCACTTTTCTTCTGCGGAAAATCGCTGCCTGTGTCTGATTCAGTTTTGACAAATCCGTTCCGTCTATTGTAACTTTTCCGCTTGTAGGTTTATCCACGCTTCCCAGAATATGTAACAATGTGGATTTACCTGAACCGGACGCTCCGATAACCGCCACAAATTCTCCCTTGCCCACCGTCAGATCAATTCCATCCAGTGCAGCTACCTGATTATTGCCTGAGCCATACATTTTGCGAACTCCCTCGCATGTTAAGATATTCATTTTTATTTCCTCCTTTGGATGTTTTGAATTTCTACGCTCGCAGCAAAGCTGCCCGTTAGCTTGTAAACTTTGTTCCTGCAGGCAAACTGTTTACAAGCTATATTGTACTAAATGAAAGTTACAACTTAGTAACTGCAGCAGAATTGATATTAAATTTATTGCTTTGATTTTATTGCTTATAAAACCGGATTTCAAAACATGCACCGCCATTCGGCAGGTTTTTCGCCCTTATTGTCCCATTTTGATGTTCTATAATCTCTTTTGACAATGATAAGCCTATCCCAATGCCGCTTCCACGGATATTACCGCCCGCATCTGCATTCTTTCCGCGATAAAACCGTTTAAAAAGATTCGGAATATCTTCTTTGGCAAATCCATCCCCCTCATCCCAGATAAGTATTTCTGTATACAGCGGATTCTGCCCATAAGAGCAATGGACTGTTCCACCCGCATTATGCTCCATACAGTTTTTCATTACATTTATAACTGCTTCCATGGTCCAGTTTAAATCGGCTTTCACTGCCATCTCCCCTGATTCCGGAATATCAATGAAAGTGCCGGAATCTGCAAATAATTCCTGCAAATTGTCTGCCGCAAGGACAAGCAAAGTAAAAACATCCACATCCTCTTTTTGAAACTTCAAGACACCTGCATCAAGACGGGATAAAACAAGCAGGGATTCTTCTAAATGAATCAGTCTGTTTAACTGTTTCTTTATCTGTTCTATCCTGTCTTTTTCATATTCTTTTTTCATCGGCATTTCAGATAATGTCTGCAGTGATAAAGAAATGGCGGTAATAGGAGTTTTTATCTGATGTGCAATATTGGATAGATTCTCGGCAAAATCATTTTTGGCCTGTACCGCCGCATCCTTTGTCTGATAAAGAAATGTCACAGTCTTATATATTTCATCTTCCAGCTTGGAAAAAAGATCTTCTCCTGAAGCAGAGAGGACAACCGCTTTTCCCATATTAACCTGCTCCAGATAATCTGACAGTTCTTCTATTCGTTTCGCTTCTGTTTTGTTACGGAATGCATAAGTAATAGCAAAGAGGCAAATTCCTGCCAGGGATCCTGTTGTTGCGAACATAATATCATATGTAACGGAAGAATCAGAAAAATCAGATATGTCATATCCTAAAACGGACAATACATCCCCCATTGCCACACCATCGGCATTTCCACCCGTATATTCTTTCAATGCAGCAGAAACGATATGCTTCATTTCGGGCTCTTGTTCCAGCACTTCGCCGCAGATCACATTTACCAAATCAAATTGAAGCCTGCTGTAATGGCAGGAAATTAGCATTACCGTAACAGAAGAAGAAATCAGGCTAACGGCTGCCACAAATCCAACGAGAATCACTAAATTTTTTCGCCCGCTCATATGGCATCCTCCATACGGTATCCCACACTTCTAATTGTTTTTAAACAGGACGGTTGGTGCAGTTTGTCCCGCAGCCGTTTCATAGTAACTGTCAATGTATGGTCATTCACATAGTTTCCATTTACATCCCATACCTGTTCTAAGATTTTTTCCCTGGTAACAGTCTTTCCTTTATTCTGCAGGAGATACAAAAGCAGCTCATACTCTGATACGCTTAAATCTATTTCTTCCGTGCCACAAGTAGCTGTTCTGCGGTTTAAATCTATCTTGATCCCATCACAGGACAGGTACTGCACCGCCACATTGCCCGTTCTTCTAAGCACTGCCTGAATCCTTGAATACAATACGCTTAATTCAAAAGGCTTTACTACATAATCATCCGCACCATTTTGAAAACCTGAAACAATATCATGGGAATCATCCCGGACCGTAAGGAAAATAATCGGCAGTTCTTTCCATCTGCCACGTATCCATTGGCAAAGACTATCCCCTCGGCCATCCGGCATATTCCAATCCAACAAAATAACCGTTGGCACATGAATTTCCAAAGCTCGTCTCGCCTCTGAAATTGTATGATATATTACTACCTTAAAGTTTTTCTGTTCCAAATATTTTTTTACAACACCTGCAATATGAGCGTCATCCTCAACATAAAATAATTCGACCATTTTCAATAAACCACCTATTTTTTTATTTTTATTATACCAGAAAAGTGTTACAACTTAGTTACTCACTCCCCATACAGTCAAATAGATAGATCCAGCAGTCGTAGCAGCATTGCGGGGATTCATGATGCCAGTCCAGAGGGCTTACACACATAATCCGGCACTTCCAATGTGTATAACTGTCTGTTTCATGGAGTTGTGGGTAACTATGTTCACAGGACGTAATAGCCAGTTATGCACATTTCCATGATGCAGTTTTGTGATTTGCTCATGGTTTGGGGTTGCCTGAGAAGTATATATTAGTCTTATACCCTTGCTGTAGTCTGCTTTCTATTTCTATTGTTCCGTTGTGCGCTTCAATAATCTGTCGTACTAAAAGCAGCCCTAAGCCATGACGGAGATCTAAGCGGTCATCAGTACTCTCCATGTAATGTGGCTTGTTTTTCAGTTCTTCTAATTTTTCAGCAGAAATACCAATGCCATTATCCTGAACGGTTAAAAGAAGTTTGCTTTCTGTTATCTGCAATGACAAAATAATTGTGCAGCCTTTGGGATTGCTATGAATGCTGTTTTGAACCAGATTATTGACAGCTCGTGTAATCAGTTTTGTATCACATTCTATCATGCTGTTTTCAGAGTCAGGAGAAATATTTACCTCTAAAGAATAGAAATCCGGCAGACCACTATTTATCAGGTCTATAGCATAGGAACGTAACAGTTTTGAAAGTCGGATATTTTCTTTCCGCAGAGGCTGCATTTCATATTCAAGCTTTGATACGAGATTCAAATCCTGCACTAAATCTTTTATTTTGATACTTTGCCGGGATATAACAGCCGCCTGTTCCTTAATCTGGTTACTGGCATTTTCGTCTTTAACAATTCTATCCGCATATCCCATAATCATGGATAATGGAGTACGGATGTCGTGGGATACACCGCTGATCCAATTTGCCCGTGCAGTATTCTGGCAGCTGATGATATGAGATGCTTTATTTATACTGTCAGCTATTTCTGACAGTTCGCCGCTTACAGAAAGGTTTATGCTTTTCCCTTCTGACAAGGCGGCAATGGTGGAAATAATTGGTTCTGTATTTTTGCTGATTTGTGTTTTGGAACGTGAATAGGCAAGGAACAGAACCAGCAGGTCGAATACAATGATGCCAAGAAAAAAAAGGGGGATTTTACGAACCGTGTCAATAGGGTAATAATTGCTGGTAATTTTCATATAGCTGTTTTTGGGATAACCAATCACTAATAAGCCATTCACATCACTCCATACAAATACGGGATAATCTTTCAAATATCCCTTGGAAAATATTGCAATATCCTGAATCGAATATTCAGTTGGAATTTCCTCTGGCAGATTAACAGTCCAGTTGCAGGAACCTTCCATATTCAGATACATTGCCCATAAAGAGTTGATTATTATCATTCTTTCCGCTTCATTCGTTATGCCATTGGAAGATGAAGCCGCTGCCACCTGTTTTAGCATAGCCTGCGGAGAGATACTTCCAAAGTTTTTTGATACTGCATTGTAGAATGTAAAAGCAAATGCAGCTATGTTCAATATAACGAGAGCCAGAATAAGTTCAATAAAAGACAGTAAGTGTCTTGAGATATATCGGCTAAATACTTTCATGGCTTCACTTCCTTGCATTTAGTTTATAGCCAAGCCCTTTAACGGTTATGAGTGATACAGGCTTTGAAGGATCAGTTTCAATTTTTTCCCGTATACGCCGGATATGGGCATTCAGGCTATTTTCATATCCAAAAGGATTATCGCCCCATAATGCTTCGCATAAGGCATCAATGCTTACGATTCTTCCCTCACTGCGGGATAATGTTTCTAACAGCGTATGTTCTTTGGCAGTCAGGGCAACTATAACTCCATTTTTATTGACTTCGGCACGGCTGAAGTCTATCGTGCAGCCTTCCAGCTCTAATAATGGTGAATCTGCTTTATAACATCGGCGTAAAACTGCATAGACACGCAATAATAGTTCCTGCGGCAAAAAAGGTTTTACCACATAATCATCTGCCCCAAGTCCTAAGCCAGCAAGTTTATCAGCCGCTTCATCTTTTGCTGTCAGAAATATAACTGGAATATTCGTAAATGCCCGTAATTCCTTCATAAGAGAAAATCCGTCCCCGTCAGGCAGCATGACATCAAGGACTGCAAGGTCGGGTTTTTCCTGTTTGGCAAAGATAAGTCCGGTCTGGACAGTTCCTGCATCAATGATATTTGAGAATCCGTCATCAGATAGTATGTCAATTACTAATTTACGCAGTTCTGGCTCATCATCAACCAACAGGATTTTTTTTGTATGCAAAAATGATTGTTCCATTTGTCTACACCTTTCAAAAATCTATCAATAATCTATCAATAACAGCAGTAATATTATAGCATAACGGAACAGTTTTCGGAATCCTATGGCAAAAAAGTAAGGTAAAAGTAAGCATACGAGAAAGTTAATATCAGATTGGGGATGTAAACTAAAGAAAAAAGAAAGGAGAGTTTTTTATGGACTATATTATCACAACGGAGCAGTTAACAAAGAAATATAAAAATTTTATTTCGGTCAATCAGGTTTCCATGCACATTCAGAAAGGCAGTATCTACGGTTTCCTTGGCCCGAATGGAGCAGGAAAATCTACTACAATGAAGATGTTGTTAGGGCTTACATCGCCTACAGGCGGAAGGTTCACGGTTGACGGAGGTCATTTTCCAGATGACCGGATCAGCATTTTAAAGAAAGTGGGTTCATTTATCGAATCCCCATCTTTTTACGCAAATCTGACAGGCCGGGAAAACCTTGATATTATCCGCAGAATTTTAGGGCTGCCGGAAAATGCTGTGAATGATGCATTGGAGTTAGTCGGTTTGGCAGAGTTTGGTAACCGGCTTGCCAAAAAATATTCGTTGGGCATGAAACAGCGTCTTGGGCTTGCGGGAGCTTTGCTTGGGCGTCCGCCAATCCTGATTTTAGACGAACCTACAAATGGTCTTGACCCTTCCGGTATTCATGAAATCCGTAACCTGATAAAGTCATTGCCGAGCCTTTATGATTGCACCGTCCTAATATCTTCTCATATGCTGTCGGAAATAGAATTGATGGCAGATGACATCGGCATTCTTAACCATGGCCGGCTGCTGTTCGAGGGAAGTCTTGATGAACTTAGGCAGAATGCAGTACAGGCAGGTTTCGCAGCGGATCATAAGATTAGTTCCGCTAATTTGGAAAATATGTTCCTTTCCATGATTGATAAGGATAATGCAGCCAGAAAGCAGAGGGCCAGGTTATGAAAACACTTATCATTGAACTTCGGAAAGAAAAAAGGACTGGTGTTATTCCGTTGCTGTTATTAGTTGGTATCTTGGGAGCAGCCTATGCGTTTGTCAATTTTATTGTGCGCAAGGATACATTACTGAACCTTCCGTTAGCTCCGATGGACGTTCTTTTAACACAGCTCTACGGAATGATTATGGTTTTGAACATGTTTGGTATCGTTGTAGCCGCCTGTATGGTTTATAACATGGAATTCAAAGGGACTGCAATCAAAAAGATGTATATGTTGCCGATTAGTGTTCCTAAAATGTATCTGTGCAAGTTTTTTATTCTAACCGTATTACTTTTGACAGCGATTGTGTTACAGAATTTAGCTTTGTTAAAAATTGGTATCAGTGACTTGCCGAAAGGTACTTTTGAAATGGACACTTTGCTTAAATTTACAGTATATTCCTTTATTACTTCTATGCCGACATTATCTTTTATGGTTTTAGTTTCCTCTCGCTCCCCAAATATGTGGATGCCACTTGGAATTGGAGTTGCCGGATTTTTAAGCGGAATGGCCTTAGCAGGTTCAAATGTTAGTTTGCTATTGGTTCACCCATTCGTTGTAATGTTAAAGCCTGCTGTTGCTATGAGCGCACAGCCAGACAATGGAATAGCTATTATAGCTATGGCAGAAACATCTTTGCTGTTAGGAATAGGCTTATGGATGGCAAAACATTTACGTTATGAATAGGAGGGATTTGTGTGAATTTTTTTGATTTATTAAAGATTGAATTTAAAAAGGTAAAGCGGTCGAAAATCGTTCCTTTGATATTCATTGCACCTTTGTTAGTAGTAATATCGGGAGTTGCCAATTTAAGCAGATATTTTTCCCCAGAATATACAAATGCGTGGTCTGCCATGTTTATCCAGAGTGCATTAGTCTATGCCTATTATCTATTGCCATTTTCCATGATTGTTGTATGTGTAATGATTGCAGGGCGTGAAACGCAACATAATGGTATCCTGAAGATGCTGGCATTGCCAGTTAGCCGTTCTGCCTTATCCCTGGCAAAATTTGGGGTTTTGATGTTTTACCTGTTTATGGAAATGGTTGTTTTCCTCATTGTGTTTTTGGTTACAGGTACCGTTGCTACACACATGGCCGGGATTACAGATACCTTACCCGTATTTTATCTTGTAAAGTGGTGTGTAGGATTATTCCTTACGATGCTGCCATGTATAGCGGCTATGTGGGCGATTACAGTATTGTTTGAAAAAACATTGCTTTCCGTAGGGCTTAATCTGTTTCTCGTTATTCCTGGCGTTTTAATAGCCAATACACCTCTTTGGATTGTGTATCCTTACTGTTACAGTGGTTATCTGGTATCTTGTTCGCTGCATGATTTTACGGCAGAAGGCACAGGCACAGCTTTTTCAGTATTTCCGTTTTTGCCATGTGCAATAGTGGTTTTTATATTCGCTCTTTTTTTGGCTGTTAAAAGATTTGGCAAGAAAGAAATGAGGTAAACTATGGAAAAGAAAAAATTACAAAATATAAGTATTGCTGCCCTTATTATCAGTGTGCTGCCCTTTGCAACGCTGATTCCCGTATTTCTGCAAATTGTATTGCCCGATGGATTGCGTACAGTTTGGGGCGGTGTCAATATTGCCTGTGTCATCATAGGGGTGTGTCTGTCTATCATTTGTGTTAAAAATAATGAAAGCCGGAGCCTGATAAATATTATCTCTACAATTATCAGCGCCTTGTTGCTGATGCTGGTTATCGGGTTTATTATTCTGGCTTTGTTTTTATCTTTTCTTCAATAGGAGGGCGTATGAAAATATTGAAAAAATATTTGATCGACATAATTGCAGTCGGGATTATATTTTCCTGCACAGCCTGTTCAGGATTGGACTCTTTTGCGGATAACTTGAAAAGTGGTGCGGAACAGTTAAATAATGATGTTGCAATTGGAAAAAGTAATGCTCTTATTACACCATATCAATCATTTTCAGATGCCGTACATTGGCTTTATAGACGTTGCCTGTTGCGTTCATGCGATTTGGTTCAGATTGACCCCGATTTTTACGAGCGTGTAGTTGTATTCCCGCAGGTCTGAATCGTCAATGCCATAGACAAAGCCGTATAAAATCAGGCGGCGGAGGAAAGTGGGGATGTTCGTGCAAAAAATGAGTGAAAAAAACAGAAATCCCAACAGGGAATTTCGTGGTTTTTGAGCGCAGAGGGGGGGGGGTAGGGGGAAACTTCCCCCTACAAGCAGATTTTCCAGATTCCCGCTCCGGGGGAATTTGGGGAAATCGGAGCCTGTAAGGGAACGCAAGCAGTGCTTGTTATAATTGTCAGTAATGAAAGCCTGCTTGTCCGAATGACCAGAGGATGCCATTGGAATACGTACTATTTTTGTGGACTATATAAATCCATGAATTTTTCCATGCGTCCGATTGAAGATGCCATATAGGATATTAAGGAGCAGGCGGGAATAAAACCGTAGCCTAAAATGTGGGAGTTTGTTCAGGAAGGTTCTTTCACATTACAGTCCGAAGAAGACATAATGATAGAGCAAAAATTATTCTTGGAGAAGCTGCTTGAAATGGACAGCTTTTATGCGAATGAACATATCGTCAATTTGCTGCTGGAGGTTAGAGGGGATTTGCGGACAGATAAATTAGAAATGCTGTCTGCAATAAATAAATTGTTAGGATTGCCGGAAGATGAAAAACTTCTATTCATTGTAGGCAGACGGCTCCCGCCTTTTCAGCAATTTCAGAATTGTGGGTAATCATAACGATAGTCTGATTGAACTTCTCACTCGTCATTTTCAGAAGGCCGATAACTTTATCACTTGTTCTAATAGGAACACGGAAAAAGCCTGCTGTCCATATTGGCAACAGGCTTATAAGCAGCAACTTATTATGGAATTGGTATTAAGGTTTTCAATGTAAACCATCGCCATCTATGATTGCAGTTTTTCTACCATCTCTGCTGTTACGGGAGAGTTCATCTGCCGCTGTAAGACAAGCAGATGATTTTTCATATCGTGGTACAGGGAGCGTACTTTTTCTTCCTCCTTTAGTTTTTCCTGATAGTAGGCGAACTGTTGTTGAAGCTGTGAAATCTGTATCTTGTCTTTCTGATCCTGCTCACGGAGACATACTGTATTTTTAGCATACGGGAAAATCAAGACAGTTTCTTACAAAAGAATACAGCAAAAAATATAACCCCAAGCCTCTGTCAGTGTTAATATATATTGATAGACCCACATTATAGCATATCCCCCCAAAAGTCCGTCAGTTTTATCATAAAGCCCTTACGCTTCGGCTGGCTAATTGGAACACGCGCTCCTGTGGTCATTACAAGTTCCAAGCTCTCCACACTTTTTACATAAGCCATATTGACTACAAAGCTCTGATGCGGACTGGCAAACTGCGGCTGTGCTAAGAGCAGGGCAGATACTTCTTTCATATTTTTGTAGATTATCTGCTGCTGTCCCTCAAAATGGAGCATTACATTTCTCTTGTTGGTTTCGGCATAACAGAGATTTTTATACAGCACCTTAAATTTTCCGTTGTCGTTCTGAAAGGCCACATACGGTTCGTTTTTCCCTTGATAACGGGCAAAATAACGGTCAAGTTCCATTTTCAGGACGCCATACTTCACAGGCTTCAAAAGATAATTGACTGCACCATATTCATAACCTCTCCATACATATTTCTTTAAAGAGGTTAAGAAAATAAGCCCAATGGTACTGTCCATCTTGCGAATTTCCTCCGCAGTTTTTAAGCCGTTCAACTTTTCCATTTTTATATCCATAAAAATCAAGTCGTAATCCAGCCTGTATTCCTGCAATAGTTCGCTGCCGTCGTGATAAACGAAAAAACAAAACTCTTTGTCCGTTTCGGCGGCATACTTTATTAGATTGTCTTTCAATTCACCGATGAGGGCTTCTTCATCATCACAAATTGCTATGTTAAACACTGTTATGACCTCTTTTGGCTATGATTTTCCGCTTGGGCAGGTATTTTTGTCACTATATAAACCGTTATATTATATCAAAATCCAAATATTAAAGTCAAGATTTTGCCCGGTATTCACAGGACAAACGCATGAGTGAATAAATTGTGAACAAACACTGCCTTTACAGGAGATTTGTGCTATTATTACAATAAAAGTGGTGCTTTACAATGACAGAGATATTACTCCGGCGGTTAAATGCCGACGATTTTTAACCGCCGGAGTAATATTAAAAACAATAGTATTAATTGAGGACAAAAGACAGGAAAAATGGCAGGCATAAACTGCTTGATATTGTGGTGGTTGTGCTGTTTGCAAAACTGGCAAATGCCAATGGCTGGGAGGAAGCTGAAATTTTCGCAAAGTCTAACGAGGAGTTCCTCAGGCAGTACATTGGGCTTGAAAACGACATCCCTTCGCATGACACAATGCAATAAGATAGGCTGGATGCAGTCATCATTGGGCATTCACAGTTCGAGCGTATCCCGAGTTCTTTTCCCTGATAGGTTGTGCTGGAAGCCATACCCAAAAAGCCGGAAACAGACACATCTTTTCGGTTGCTGATAGCGTCCGCTGTTTCTAAAGTGATATTGGAAATGATCGTATGCCAGTTTCCATACCGCCGTATCGCTTCCTCTTTTTGGGCTTTCAGGCTCATATCTGCCATTCCGAAAATTGCCGTTACCCGCATGACAGAAATAGCAATACAGATAATGGTAAGGCGGTTTTTCTTCTTATGGACTTTTGCATATATGGAAACGTCGTTCCTGCAAATTCAGTACGGTTAATATTTCCTCTAAATAAGCAAGATCAGGCTTCTTATAGTCAAGCAGCAAAGGGAATGTAATATTTTGTTCGACGTTCAATTCAGGTATGAGATTAAACGCCTGAAAAATAAACCCGATATTCCTGCGGCGAAAAATGGTAAGTTCTTCATCTTCCAATGTAAATATTTCTTTTCCGTCAATAACCCTTCCCGGTAATTCCCTGTCTGAAAAGGGCTTTAAAAGCAAAAAAGTATCATGGAAATGTGCATAACTCCATAAGACGGGGAGTTATACACATTGCCCACAATGCCGAAGGCGGCGGAATCCCACCCACTCCCTACATTTTATCTCAATATCCTTTTGGCATAAGTATTAATCTGGCTTATGCTCAATACGGTGATAATCGGATATGATGTTTCCTAGTGTGATGCTTTCTAAACTTTGGCATAGGTCATTTCTTATTTTCTCGTAAGAGCAGTCCAATACATTATGGATATTTTTTCCTATGGGGCATAGCTGCGAAGGCAGTGAATGAATGCCTATAAGTTTGGAACTAAAGGCTGGCTCTATCGCTTTACATATACGGTATAAGGTCACTTCATCCGGCAGACAGTTCAGTGTTGTTCCGCCTGTCCCGAATTTCACAGATATTATGCCATCCTTTTTCAATGAACTTATAATATTGCGGATTGTGACAGGATTGATCCCGGTTGATAACGCCAGAAGTTCACTGGTTACCTTCTGCTTATCCCCATATTCATAAATAAAAATAAGGCAGTGAATCGCAACCGAACATTTTGTACTAATATGCATGGCATTACTCCTTTCCACGTTAGATTGTAGCATATATTTTTATTGCTGTAAATCTTGACACTACACCATGCGCCTGTTATAATGGTGTAAATTTTAGATTTACAGGAGGTGCAAGCATGAAAGTTTCACAGATTATTTTTAGCCCGACAGGAGGAACGGAAAAGGTTGCAGATGCCATAACAAATACATGGGGACTGCCTGTAAATAAAATTGATTTGTCCAATGCAGAAACCGATTATTCCTCGCTTAGTTTTGAAAAAGATGATATTGCGCTTATTGCAGCTCCGTCTTTTGGCGGACGTGTTCCAAGCCTTGCCACTCAGAGAATCTCAAATATTCATGGCAGTCATACCCCCTGTGTAATTGTCTGCGTATATGGTAACAGGGCATATGAGGATACCCTGATTGAATTAAGCGATGCTGTTGAAAAAAGCGGCTTTCAGGTAATTGCTGCCATCGCCGCCATTGCAGAACATTCTATTATGCACCAGTACGCTGCAGGCAGGCCGGACACTAAGGATAAAAAAGAATTAAGCGGATTTGCAAAAAAAATATCAGAGAAAATAAACAATAACCTGACCAGTCTTTCCACACCGCAGATTCCGGGAAACCGCCCCTACAAGAAAGCGGCTGGAATCGGCTTAGTACCCAAAGCAGACAATAACTGCACAGACTGTGGTCTTTGCGCCAGACAGTGCCCTGCACAGGCAATCAGCAAAGAAAATCCAAAAGTTACGGACAGTAAAAAATGTATTTCCTGTATGCGCTGTGTCGTACAATGCCCGCAGTCATCCCGTAAAATAAATGGGGCTATGGTTTCTGTTGCGGCATTGGCAATGAAAAAAGCCTGTTCAACAAGGAAAAGGAATGAGCTTTATATTTAATTTGCTTCCGGTTCTATCCAATGCCATATGATATAGTCTAAAAACCGCAAAAAAATAAGAGTGCCGAAGCACCCCCATCTCCCACGACAAACGTATGAGTAAATAGTGTCTGCTGATTAAGTTCAGCTAAGCCACGCAAAAACTTAATATAGAATATTTTGTGCCAAAAAATTGACATATCCGTAAAAGGGCAAAATGTATCTGCCTCTGAATTTTAAAGAGGTTCGTCACAAATACAGACAATGCGATTGTGGCCAGCTAGGTTCCTTCCAAGAGGCAGTGAAAATACTCACCAACACAGTACAATGACAATCATTTTTTGCCAAAAATATATAACGGAAAAATACAAAATCAGTCCAAAATCGACACAAGAAAGAATCCTGATTTACAGGATTCTCCGCCTGCGGCGGGTCGCTTTGCGACAGATTTCATACCCGCCGCAGCGCACCTTGATGTGTACAGTGTGTCATTACTTTTAATGGACATTCTCATCCTGTTCCCATGTATTTTTCGTTTTATCTTCATTAGTCCGCATCTCCTTGCCTTTAAAGCATTTGCCATCTTTATCCTATAAACATACAAACTAAAAAACAGCAGAATTGATTTCTCAAAACCGCCGGAGTAATATATCCACTGTGCGACGTTTTTTCTTTTACCTCCACATGGCAGATTTCTTGTTTTTAATTGATTTTGAATGCCTTTTGTTGTTATTGTACTGTCGCTAACTTACATTCTACATTATCATACTATTTGTGCGTCTACTAATTCCATAAGCAAGGATAATTCCTGTTATGACATTAACAGCAATTCCTAATACAATCATTTTGCTTGTCAATTCCATTCCGTTATATCCAGAAAAAGCATACAGATAATACATAAAGTCTATAAACGATATGTAACTGCCAAAAAACTGGCTAAACAAATTATTGACTAATAAAATTATCAGAGACGCGCACATCATACTGGATATATTCGACATATACAAGGATAAAAGCACCAAAAACAGAACCATTGTTATCTGCGGAAAAACTAATAACAACATTTGTAACAAATATTCCTGTGCATAATCGAAGATATGGCTGCCCCATAAAAAGAAACCTGTTACAATGCTGACGATTACCACAAACAAAAAACATATTAACGTAACTGTAAAAATACTAACAGTTTTTGCAATTAAAAGCTGTTTTTTGGAAACGCCATTCAACAAAGGCTGCCGAAACATACCGCTTGCCTTTTCCCCACAAATCAACACTGCGCTGATAAAACTAAGGAATAGTATACCGACAATATCAATATAGGACTGCATACACATTGTTGGAAATTTACCGCCTGCATAATATCCCATGCCATTATCTTCCCGAAGCGCATTGGAAATGATAATCACTGCCATTACGGCAAAAAATACGTATAATATCTTTTGCCTTTTTAGTCGTGCAAATTGTATATCTAATAATCTTATAATCATTTTTTACCTCCCTCAAAAATCTATTTTTTGTGTTCTATATAGGGATATTTGAAAAAAAGCAATTCCGTACAATATCATAATGGATGTTCCTATAAGCAGTTCACTAAATGTTATTTTCTGATACTCATATGCAAACGTCCAAAGGTTAAGGTAATATCCAACCCATACTTTTTGTAATAAAGTAATATTGGAACTGTATATAAATTGGTCAATCAATAGATAAATAATCACAAAAAATATTGTTTTCCATGCGTTGCGGGTACAGATACAAAGTGTAACTATCCCAAGCGTTATAACTGACATATAGATACCCGATAACAGATATTTTATAATGGTCCTGATAAAGGCTGCCTGTTCAAAGATTTCATAGCCCCAACGCATAAAGGCTGTTATGTAATTTATAAGAGCCACCAACAAAACAAAAATCATTGACATACTAACAGCAACATAGATTTTTGCCCGTATCATTCTGGTGCGGTTTTCCCCATGCAATAAAGGCTGATAAAGCATTTTGTTCCTATCTTCCTCACAAATAAACAGTGTCAGCAGAAATACATTAAAAAGAATACCCACTGTCCCGACATAAAACCGCATCATAAATTCGGGGAAATTTTTCCTGCCAACTATTCCAATATTGATATTTAGCATTTCTTCCATTTGCGGCGTTGAAATAAGGAAAGCATAAAAGAAAGAAGCTGTAAAAAAGCAGGCAAAAAAAATGTAAATCAATTTTTGTTTGTATAGTTTTCTTGCATATAATTTTGTTAATGAATACATGGCTCTGCTCCCCCTGTCAGTTTTAGAAAAAGATCCTGCAATGAGTGTTTCCGCATGGAAAGATAGTTAATATGCAAATGGTTTGCTACAAGTTTTTTAACAAATTCATCAAAACAAATATTTTCAAGTCTGATTGTAAACTGATTTCCTTTCTGTGAAACCAAACTTATTCCTTTACACCCGGAGAGGACACTCCGGGCAGCGTTTGTTTCTTCCAGTATGCAGTCCACAATATTTGTTGTTTCAGATAAAATCTTTTCCGTTTTCCCCTGCAAGATACTTTTTCCTTTATCCAAAATTAAAATATCGGTACAGAATTTTTCCATATCATGCAGTTGGTGTGATGAAACGATAAATGTTGTGTTTCGTTCTTTCGCCATATCGCAAATCAGACGGTATAGGTTAATCTGTCCCTGCGGGTCTAATCCGTTTGCTGGCTCGTCTAAAATAATCAGTTTTGGCTGTCCTAACATAGCCCTTGCCAACGCCAGCCTTTGTTTCATTCCAAGAGAAAACTTTTTTACTTTCTTTTCAGCCTGTGAACTAAGCCCGACATAATCAAGCAATTCCATAACTTGCCCGTTTGGGATATTTTCATATAGGTGTGCAAAACATTCTATATTTTCTCTTGCAGTCAGTTCTTGATAAAAACTGGGGGTATCAAGTGCCGCCCCAACCTTTGACAATGCCAGTTCGGGATTTTCATCTAATGATACGTTGTCTATGAGGATTCTCCCGTTATCTTTGGAACACAAGTTGGTAATCATCTTTAATGTCGTAGTTTTACCCGCTCCGTTTGTCCCCAATAGTCCCATGATATTTCCGGGTGTAAGTTCAAAGCATACATTCTCAACGGCAGTTTCATTTTTATATGCTTTTTTTAGATTTTTTACGCTGATTATTTTCTCCATTTTTCAATCCTCCCAATAATTCCAAATACTATGATTCCAATTACTTCTCCAAGGGCATTGCCTATAAATCCTTGCATATGGAGTACATCATTCCACACATAATCTTCTGTAATTAGTTTTGTGGTATAGTTTCCTACGATTACCAAGAATAGAAACAATACTATGCAATCCCAAATGTTCCATTTTAGGAATGTTCTTGTAAGCACTGGAAACCAGAGGACAAGAAGCCATAACAGAAGGATAGGCAGACCATAGCGGAAAAACCAGAATGTCCCTGTTTCCATAAGATAATATCTAGTAATCTGTATGGCAGAAAGCAGGCAGAATGTTCCAATGCTTATAACTGCCATTGCAATACAGCCTTTATTCTTTTTGCAGGTTGAAAGAGCATATATAAAAGCGTCCGCAAATAAGCAAGAGCTTCCTGCAATCAAAGACCATGTAATTCCTTTGTTTACTGCCAAATCCACTATCAGACAGACAAGTATTGCAATAAAGCTAAGACCGCCTAATCCATATAGCAGATACATTTTCTTTGTTTTTTTCAAAAATCTTTTTACATCTGAAACTTCTGTCGGCGGTGTTTCCATTTCTAAATGAAAAGCCATATTGTGGTATACCTCTTTACAATCCGTACAATGCTCCAAATGGTTTTCTATGCTTTTTTGGGAAACATCACTTACAATCCCGTCCACATAGAGAGGAAGCAAATCTTTTACAATTTCACAAGCTAATTCACGTTCCATTCTTTCATTCCTTTCATTATTTTTTGTTTTCCCCTGTAATAAGTTACCCTCGCCCAATTTTCCGTTTTTCCCAAAATAGCCGCAATTTCAGAAAATTGTAGTTCCCCTGCCAATCGTAAATACATAACTTCTTTTGTCACATCATCCAGGTTGTGCATAAGGCGGAAAATTTCTATTTTTTCTAAATTGTCAAGGCTTTTACTTTCAATATTTTCTGTGGAAGGTATCGTATCGTCCAGTGGGGCGGTTTTGTGCCTGCTTCTTTTTTCCAGTTCTTTGTACCATATTTTTTTGGCAATACCGCATAGCCAGACGGAAATTTTACAATCTCCCCTAAACTTGTCAATCCCCTTAATTGCTTGAAAGAATGTTTCCTGCGTCAGTTCCTCGGCAAGTCCGCTGTCCTGCGTTAAGCCGCATAGATATTTATATAGCATGGCGGCGTTTTCACGATATATTTCATCAATTTTTTCTTTATCCATATCAGCACCTCATATTGTTAGTTCTTTTTAAGTGCGATTTGTTACAAATTATTTTATTTTTTTAAAAAGGAAAAACCCTGTCATTGACAGAGCCTTTCCTTGCTTAGCTGAACCGTTTATTATCGGTAACCTTTTAACGAAATAATTTTACAGTATTATCTCTGCCGTCCTCGCAAAATCAGTTTTCCGCCCGATAAATTCCGACCGCTTTTCTTCTGACAGACTTTTGAACACCTTTTCATAGAGTATGTCGTTCATACCCATTTCCTTTGCAATACAACACAGTTTTGTGTTTAACCATTCCTGATACAATTCCTCAAACAATGTCCTGCTGTCCGTAAAAGTTTCATCTTCTTCAAAGCCATGCAGAGGCGTATAGTATTTCAGCATCACAAAGCCATATCTGCCTACATCAACCACTACAATATCCGCCATTTCGTACAGCTCCGCAAACGCATCAGCCACCTTTTGGCACTTTGCCCGTTCTTCTTCTGTAATATAAATTTTCTTTTCCATATTGCTTTACCTCGTTTCTTATAAAATTTTACCATATTCATTTTATAAGAACCACCTGCACACCAGCTTTTATTCCACTTGTTTTTGCCAAAACCCACTTTACTAACAATTCACTTCCGTGAACATCGTGCCGAGGTTGTCAAGCACCCACCCCTGCAATATTTCCTTTATAAATTCAGTGATCCTGTCGATAATCGGCCCCATAGATTAAGAAAAGAGGCTTGTAAGCTGCGGGATCACCGTCTGCGCCACAATGATAATGCCCCCTCCACTCATAAGCTGCTTGATTTCCTGTGATTTTGCTCATGTGAGATAAAGAAATAAAAGAAGTGTAAAAAATTTTGCCGTTCCCTGTCCGGCTGACTGCCGGACGGGTCGGGCTTTAGTCGGGCAGTTCTATCTTGCCGACAAAAGAGTAATAGATTTCGATTTCCTGTCTGCGGAGCTTCCCCCGCCGTTTCCCGTCAAGGGCTTCCGATTCGTGGATTACGATGTTCTCCACAAACTCCCGCAACAGGGTAGGGGTGAGTTCCTCAAAGCTGGTGTACTTGCGGACTACTTTCATAAACTTTTCAGCGTTTGCCGTGGTTTCCAGCGTTTTAGAAAGTTCGCTCTGCAAAGCGGCGGCTTTCTCTTTCAGTTCCTTTTGCTCGGCTTCGTAGTCTGCCGAAAGCTCTGTGAAACGCTCGTCCGATATGCGCCCGGCCACGCTGTCCTCATACAGCCGCTTGAAGATAGCGGAGAGTTCCGCAATCCGCTTTTCTGCCGCTTCCAGTTCTTTCTTCTTGGCGGCGTTCCGGCGTTTGCTCCCGTCCTCGGTCTGCTCGGTCAACAGCTTCATAAACCGGGCTTCATGCTTGGCGGCATAGCTGGTGACTTTCCGTAAATTCTCGGTCACTCCCTCGGTCAAGAGGTCGGTGCGGATAAAGTGCGCCGTACAGTCTGCCGTGCGCTTCTTGTAGCTGCCGCAGATATAGCAGTCCTGCCGCCGCTTGTCCGTCTGATACCTCTGCTGGTACATGACACTGCCGCAATCCGTACAAAACAGTATGCCGGAGAACAAGCCCACTTCATCATAGCGGTTGGGGCGTTTGCGCTGCTTGCGCAGCTCCTGCACACGCTCCCATGTGTCATGGTCTATGATAGTCTCGTGGTGGTTCTCAAAGATTACCTGCTTTTCTTCGGGGTTCTCCTTGCTCTGCTTTACCTTGTAGGACACTTTGATGATGGAAATTTTATTTTTTCTGTGGTAAACTATTTTCATCAAAATCTGTATACTAAGGTGGTGTAATGAATGAAAATTGTACAGGCTACAAATGACAATTTGACAGAGCTAATGTCTTTTTACAGTGTAATGTGTGATGTCCTTGGGGAAAAAAGCTTCCTTCCAAACGGGGATAAAGGTGGTTTTCCCTCGCAAGCAATGGTAGAGGAATCTATCAAAGGCAGATGTCAATTTATCGGCATAGAAGATAATAAAATCGCTGCAGCATATATTCTAAACCATGATTGCGACAGTGCATATAATACAGTTCGCTGGCAAATCAATGCCGCAAAAAATGAAGTAGTCATTATGCACGCACTTCGTGTTCTGCCGGATTATGGCGGGCGTGGATATTCAAAGCAGCTTGTCGAACATGCAATCCAGACAGCAAGAAGCAGAGGTTGGAAGGCAATACGGTTAGACTGTCTGAAAGGGAATGATATACCTGTCAAAATGTATCAGTCATACGGTTTTAAATATGTGGATACTGTGGATATTACTTATGCCGATATAGGTATTCCCATGCCATTTCATCTTTATGAGCTTGTTTTGGGATAAACAGCTTAAGCGCTATCAGCAGTCATGCCCGGTTTATGCGGTAAAAGGCGGCTTGTGTCCGGCTGCGCTTTCGGCTTCCAGCACTTTCATCATCTTGCCGGCGGCGGTGGCGGTCGTGCCTTGCTTGAAGTAGCCGGAAACCACAAGGACGGTGTTCCCCCGGCGTACCTCGGTGACGCAATCCGGGCGGCGGGCGGTATTGGCGGTGCTTCTGTTGTGGGTGTTGGTCATAGGCTCTCCTTTCTGTTCAGCAGCGTTTTAAGCTGTTCCATTTTCTCCTGCGCCGTGGCTTTTCTGAAATTCTCCCCGGTAATGCGGACGGGGGTACACATTTCCGTAATGCGGTCATATATCCGGGCGTGGGCGGTGTCCTCCGGGTTCTGCAATTCTTCCAGCGTCAAATTTGTTGTCACGATTAGGGGCTTGCCGCTGCGGTATCTGCTGTCAACCACGTTGTAAACCTGTTCAAGCCCGTATTCCGTGCCACGCTCCATGCCAAAATCGTCAAGGACAAGCAGGGGGAAGCTGCAAAGGCGGGCTATATACTCGTTGCGGTCTTTGAAGCTGGCGGCAAGGTCGTTGAGTATAGCCGCAAAGTTCGTCATGCACACGGAAACCTCTTTCTCCATAAGGGCGTTGGCGATACACCCGGCGAAATAGCTTTTGCCTGTGCCTACCATGCCCCATAACAGATAGCCGGTATTTGTGGCTTTCATTTCCTCCCAACACTCCACATAGGCATAGGCTTTGTGCATTTGCGGGCATTTGCCGTTGTCATTCCCGAAAGTCCATTCCCTCATAGCCGGGTCGGTGAAGCCCTTTCTTTTCAGCCGTTCCAGTTCCTCCCGGTGTTTCTGCTCCCGGTCTGCGGCTTCCCGTTCCTCCCGCTGTTTCCGTTGGAAGTCACATTCTTTGGGGTAGCGGTCACGCCCGAAAAGCGTCTTGCCCTCTGCAAAGTAGGCTTCTTTGGGCTGGCGGCAGTTCCCGCAGTATAAAAGCCCGTCCTCGCCCGTATAGTCCTCCGGCTCTGTTTCTGTGGCAAGCCGGAAAATGGCGTTATCATAATCACACATAAAATCGTCCTCCTTGTTCATGGTCTGTTACGCCCCATTGGGGCGTTGCTTCTATGCTGTCAAAGGCTCTCGCCCTCTTTGTAGGAATAATCGGGGATTCCCTTTTTCGGTTTCTCCTTTTTCTCCCGGTTTAACCAGCGGCGCAATGCGGCGGCATGGCACACACAATCATTCCCGCTGGCGGCTCTGTACTGGCGATAGTCCATGTAGGGGCGTTTACCGTTCATTATCCCGCCCCTTTCCACGTTCCGGCTCACGGCGCAAAATTCGGTCTATGTTGCTCTTTACGGTCTGCAATTCCCGGACGCTTGCTTTCTTCTCCCGGTACTCGTTGTAAAGGGCGTTTTTCTCTTTGGTAAGCTGCTCAATCTCGGTCTGTAATGCTTTGGACGCTGGCAGCTTTTGGATTCCCTGTGCCTTGAAATACCGGGCGGCAGATTCGGAAATGATAAACTCGCTTTCGTGCTGCTCCCGGTAGGCTCTCCGGGCTTTCTCGGTTTTCTGCGCCCGCAACCCGTCATGGACTGGTTTGGTTTTGATGTACGCCAATAGCTGTTTCTGCAAGTCCTTTTTCTCCCACAAAGTGCTTTCCACGGCTTTCAGTTTCCCGGTCACTTCATGCAGCCCGGCACTGGCAGCGGCAAGGGCGGCTTCCAGTTCTTCCGGGGAAGAAAAGCCGGATTCCTCGTAAATGCTCACGGTAGCCGCCATTTGCTTTAGGTTGTGGACAGCCGCCCAGCATTCATATCCGATACCCTTGCCCTCGGCTCGTTTCGCTTCCCGGTCTACCATCGCTGTACGCTGTCTTGTTTCGGGGTGTTTACGGAAGCTTCATTCCGCTGTAAACGGTCTTTTATGCTGCGGGGGTATTCTTGTTTGGGTGTGAGTGTTTCGGCGGCTCCGGCGGCGTTCTGTGCGTTTATGGTGAGTGCTTCCAGTATGGCAGCTCGGATTGTGCGCCGTAGCTTCTCCTTGTCGGTTTCAAACTTGGTCTGTTTGGGCAGCTCTTCTGTGGCGGCATGGGAAGCGTTCTCTTTATCCAGTGCGGCTTGTCCTTTCCGTTTCGCCCAATACTCACGCTCGGTAACTCGGCTCTTGCTCCCGTTCAGCAAATCAATCTGATAGAGGTTTTCCCAGTGCCACATCTCCATGACTTCCGCTTTGAAATACTCCATAGCTGCGTCCGTACAGCGGTGTTTGCAGCCCTCCCTTGTGTCGGCTGGTCTTTCCATGTAGGGCAATAGCGGCACTTCCGCAATCCGCAGGGAATTGATTACGATATGCACATGAATGTTGCCGCTGTGGTTATGCCCGTCCGGGTGGGTGCATACAAGGGCTTGGTGTCCGGGGAAATGCTCTTTACAAAACTGCTCGCCTAACTGTTGCGCCCGGTCTACGGTGAGGGTGACATGCTCGGCAAACTCGGCGTATTCTTCCTCAGTCAAGCGTGTCTTGATTACCCGGCGGCGGTGGGGCGTGTTGTATTTTTTCATGGGCTTTAACTCCTTTCGTGGGTGGATTTTTCAAGCGGCGCAAGCCGCAAAAAGGCGGGCTTGGGGTGGCAGCCCCAACAAGATTCGCCTGAGTTACTCAAAACCCACTTCGTGGATTTTGCTTACCCGGCAAACTTGATGGGGATTCCGTCTACGCTCCGCTCCGGTCCGCGCTAAACGGATGTCCACCGGACATCCAGCGCCCCCATGCCCTCGGTTCTGGCATACTTTCCAAATATGCAGGTTGGCTCCTATTAAAAATAGTCGCAGCGTGATTGTACCAATCACGGAGAAATCTAAACATTTCTATAAAAAATCCTTTTTTCGTTTCCCATTGGCGTTCCCTAATCGGCTTATTTTATAGGAACTCTTTTTTAGTCCCTATAATTAGGAAAGAAATATCATTCTTACAATTTTCACAGAAAGGAACTATGCAATGGCAAGACCAAAGAAAGACAAGGAATTACAACACAAACACCAAATCATGCTCCGCCTTACCGATACGGAATATGAAATCGTCTCTGAAAGTGCTAAAGCTGCGCACCTTCCACTGGCTGAATATGTCCGAAAACAAATTATGAAGCAGAAGGTCACAGCGAAATATGAGATTGTGGAAGACCTGCCGGAGTTGAAAAAGCTGGTTGCTGAGTTTGGGAAAATCGGCAGCAACTTAAACCAGATTGCAAGGCACTTTAACAGCGGCGGCATCCATTCACAGGAAATGCGTAAGGCAATCGACCAGAGTGTGGCCAGAATCTATGAAATGAAATATGAAGTTTTGAAGATGGCGGGAGATTTCCAGGCGGTTTCTGGAGGGCATTCTCATGGCAATCCTGAAACACATAGCGAGTAAAAATGCCAGTTATGCAGAGATACAGCGTTATCTCATGTTTGAACACGATGAAGATACCAACAAACCGATATTTGATGAAAATGGTGAATTGATCCCACGTAAGGAATATATCATGGACGGCCTAAACTGTGATCCGTTCACATTCGACATGGAGTGCAGGGAACTAAATGCCCTATACCACAAAAACGAATCCTATGATGAAATCAAATCCCACCATTATATCATCAGTTTCGATCCAAAGGATGTAACAGAAAATGGATTGACCGGGGAACAGGCACAGCAGATCGGAATGGAATATGCAAAGAAGAACTTCCCCGGACATCAGGCTCTTGTCTGTACCCACATGGACGGGCATAATGAGAGCGGCAACATCCATGTGCATATCGAAATCAACAGCCTGCGTAAATTTGATGTGGAACGTCAGGACTTCATGGAACGCCCATGCGATTCCCGTGCCGGGTATAAGCATCATGTTACCAAAGATTACCTGATCCACTTAAAGCAGTCGCTCATGGATATATGCCGCCGGGAACGTCTGCACCAAGTGGATCTGCTTGCCCCGGCAGGGAAGAAAATCACAGACCGGGAATACCATGCAGGACGCAGAGGGCAAAAAAAACTGGATGAACGTAACAGACAGCTCCGTGCAGACGGACTTGCGCCGCGAAAAACGATATTCCAGACGCAGAAAGATTTCCTACGGTCTGCAATCGAAGATACCGCAGCCGTTTCCTGCAGCCAGGAAGATTTTCAGACATTGCTTTTGGAAAAATATAATATCCGGCTGAAGGTCAGCCGTGGCAGGTTCAGCTACCTTCACCCGGAGCGAAACAAGTATATCACCGGAAGGATGCTCGGCACACATTATGAAGAAGATTACCTCTGGGAGCTGTTTAAGGAAAATGCAGAGAGTAAAGAAAACAAAAAGAAAACAGTTGATACGGAAAAATATAATATAAAACCGGAAGAAGATGCAAATCAGCCATCCAATCTACTGTATGAGGAATCTCTATCAATCCTTTTTATCAAGTCAGATTTGCGGCTGGTGGTTGATCTGCAGGATTGCGTAAAGGCACAGCAGAATGCCGCCTACGCTAACAATGTGAAACTTTCCAACCTGAAAGAGATGGCTAAAACTGTCGCTTATATACAGGAGAATGGGTATGATACAAGGGATTCCCTGGAAGATTCTTTTTCAGAAATTAAAAACCATGCTTCCACTTCCCGAAAAGATTTGAAGTCTGTGGAAGACAATCTCCGGAAGGTAATTGAGCAGATCCATTACACAGGCCAATACCTTGCCAATAAACCTGTCTACCAAAAGTTTGTGAAAACAAAGAATAAAGGGCAATTCCGGCAGGAGCATCCGACGGAAATCGCACTCTATGAAGCGGCACGAAAATTTTTAAAAGAGCAGTCCGCAGACAGGAAACTCCCCTCCATGAAGCTATTGAAAGCAGAAAAGGACAAGCTGCTCCAACAGAAAAAAGAGGCACTGAAAACCTACCATTACTACCGGGATTACCAAAAAGAATTGAATACTGTCTGCTCCAATGTTGATAAGATTTTGGGACATCCGAACACCAGACAGCCGGAAAAACAAAAAAGCGCTGACATTTCTTAACCGTTCTGAACAGAAAAACAGCCGCAGGATTACAAAGAATTTTGCGGCTGTCTTTTTCCCAACGAAATGAATATAATTAAAAAATATCTTCATTCACTTTAGAGATTATTCCGTCAAGGCTTTCACTTTTTTCTCTCATTATATGAAGCATTTCATCCAATTTTTTCTCCACATATTTCCTCATTTCCTCCCGTGCCGCTTCTGTCGGCTCAAAAGAAAAATAGAGCGGCTTTTTCCATCCCTCCCGGAACGGATAGGGGAAAACATATAATTTCTTCACTTCCGGCATATCTGTAAACAACTGGAAAATCTCATAGGTCAGGATTTCCCCACATATCAGGACAGAGCCTGTATCTGCATAATAAATCTGTCCCTGATACGTCGGCATACCCAAGGACGCAAACTGCTTCAATGCGTTCATCCGTATCGCTTCTATTTGTGTATGCTGGCCTACACGCCACCTTGTCTGCGGGGTAAGCTCCCTGTAAATCCGTCTGGCTTCTTCGTCCTCTCGGATATTATCATCATAATCGTACCTGTAATTTTCTACCTGTATCTGTCTGTATGCGATCAGGCTTGTAAAAAGTGCAAGGGAATCCAGGTCAACATATACTGATTGATGTCCCCTGCCCTGATAGGAGCATAAAATATCCTCTAAAGCATCCATGATTTTCTTCATGGTTTTATATTTTTTGTCCGGTTCTTTTTCCATTTCTTCCCCCACTTTACACTCCGCTTCTGCTGTCAGAAATATTTACTGGCATATCTTGTGTCTTATCCGATGTTTCAGCCTGGTTTGCAACTGCCGCTTTCTCCATCTTTTCTTTCTTCAACTGCCCTGCCCGTCCTAAATCCAAATAGTGTGTCGTATATGCCTTTTCAATCTCCGGGGTTCCACTTTTACTGAACCGCAGGGGGATTACCTGCTTATGCCCATGTTTTTTCTTCACGCCCCATCGCTTGTAATAGCAGAATGACGGTTTTAAATTTGTTTTCTTTGCATAGGAGCGGATCTGTTTCATAATAAAAGAAAGTTTCATTAAATTACACGTACAGACTGCTTCCAGATACCGTACTTTCCCGAATCTCCAGTCCTCATATTTCTGCTTGGGTAGCACTCCTATGTCAACCAGCACATCCACCGGGGCAGCATACCCCCTTTGCTGGCACTGTTGATAGACAGCGGAATGTACTTTTCCTATCAGTTCTGATTCTTTCACTTTGCCCTCCATATGAATAACCCCGGCTGTATTCATTTGCAGCCGGGGATTCTATATATTCTTTCTTTTGTGTCGGTTTGTCATAAGGTATTATATCGTTTGAAACAGCCCTTTTTCAATTTCCTGAATGTCCTCCACAGACAGCTCAGTAAAACAGCCTGCAATTTCTTCTGCAGACAATTTCCCCAGCCTCAACATCTTTTCCGCAGCTTTCCTTGCTGTTTCTTTCTTTTCACTCGCAACATGGGTACGCATAATCTTTTCTTCATCAAACAAAGCCATCATAATAGATATAACCTCCTTTTCCCTGCCTGCCAAAAACTCGCGGAGCACATCCCTGTCCTTACAGATACGGATGGTTTCCGTAACAGCTTCCCGGCTTCTCCCATACTGTTTCACCTGTTCATTATATACTTTTGTAAAATTTACATACTGGCTGATAATGTCATTCCCTTTGCCGCCATAAAGCACTTTCACCTTTACTTCAATGGCACATTCCTTCCCATTGAAAAATTCCTTGGAAAGCGAAATCGTTTCTGTCCTGTCGGCACGCTCTCCTGTAAAAATCATGTATAACTCTGGTACTGGAACATGGACTTTCTTGCTCCCGTATAAGTCTGCATCCTGTTCCTCAAAGTAATCATGGTAAGTCTGCACTAAATACATCAGCACCCGTATAATGATATTCATCGTCCATGAAGATTGATGCTCGACCAGAAACATGATTTTATCCCCTACTCTGAAAGCCAGGTCATTATAGATTCCATTCGTGAGTACATTCCTTATGGTAATATCCGTAAGCGCGTCTTCCGTAGTTTCCGTATCTTCCGGATGGAGCGCACGGTATAGCTGCATCAGGTACTTTTTATCCCGGAAAAGCGCCCCGAAAACACTGTCTTTCGCCGTATATTTTGCAAACGATTCCTTTTTCTCCGCTGTTTTCTCTTGTGGCTCTTCCTGTAATGTTTCACCCTGCATCATATCACCTCGGTTCCGGATTTTGCCGATCAGTCCGGCAGATCGGCTATGCCCTGCCTTATAGTTTTATTATACAGAGAAACTCCCGATTGTTCAAGACATAAAAAGGGAGAAGCCTCTGGCAGCGTTTACCAGACACTTCTCCCTTTCTTACTTCCGCCTGCGCTCCATATCCTCTGCCATTGCCATGTGCTGTGCGGGTTTCCCACTCCGCTTTGCAATCTCTGCCTGTTTGCGGCGGAGCTTTGCCAGGACGGACGCCCTGCCATTCTTGCCTTTGGGGGACATATTATTGCATCTTCCGTCAATCATGTTGTAGTTCTGTTCTTCATCTATCTCGGAACTGCGGAGATACTCCCCATTCTCCATATATTTCTGCCAGTTTTCAAGAGGCGGCTTATCCATAGCATTGCCAGATTGCGTCTGGATATTCCCATCGGGTATTTCCTGTTTTTGCGGCCCTGCGGTAAGCTGCGGCAGATTGAGGTAATCCTTAATCTGCTGTAAGGCCGTCTGGTCAAAACCCTGATATGTATGGTCTACAATTATTTTTCCTTCTTCGTCCAGCACAACCCATGCCACTTCTTTTCCATAGGTTTCATGTTCCATAAGGAAGAACTGCCTGCCGTCTATGATAATGCTGTCAAAAGCGTGCCAGCTCCCCTCCTTCCCTTCAATATGGAAATCTGCCGTATCAATCGACACAAGTGCGCCGGATGAACCTTTCTGGATAAATCCGGCTATGACGGTAAACCCATCTTTCTCAACATAGTAAGAAGTCACAACACCACCCTTATTCAGCACAAGCACATCGCTGACACTAATCGAATGGCCATGAAATGTCCGTGGCAGCTTCTCATTGAAACGCCTGCGGATCTGTTCCGGTTCGTCTCCCGGCTGCATCCGTGCCAGATACACCTGTGTATAGTCCTTATACTGTATCTGGATTCCCTTTTCCTGCAGCGTACTGTAAGGACGGAACCGTATCTGCCTGTTTTCCGGGATATTTTTAAGCTGGTAGAGTGCAAATTGGTTCACATCCATTATTCGTCCTCCATCGGTTCCTCTTTATATGGTTCCAGATCCAGATTTAGAAATGCTTCATCCGTAAAGAACCACAGCTTTTCCAGTGTGCTGTTAATAAGTGCGGGCATTTCTTCATCCCTGCCGATGTAGGGGATCACATTATGTATTTCCTCTATGGTTGCCTGCCTGCTTTCTTTCTGGAACATTGCTATCAGGAAATATTCATTTTCCTCAAACCTCACCATCATAATTTCGGTTCTCCTTTCCTCTTTGCCCGTGCTTTCTGCCCCTGTCTTTCCTGCCCCGGCTTTTCCTTCTCCTGCGCTCTCATCCTTGCCTGCCGTTCCCGGAGGGCATTTAGGACGGACTGTTTCTTACTGACGCCGGATATGCCCCTGTCTGTTTTGGGGGCATTTTCAGCCGCTTTTTCCGGTTCTGCAGATTGCTTTTGCAGTCCTTCCGGATCTCTGCCTGATTCCTGTGCCGCAGTGTCTGGGTTCCTGTTTTCCGCTGTCTGCACAGCTTTTTCTTCCTTTTTTACTTCTGGCATTGGCTGTTGCGGTTCTTCTTTCTCTATTGCTTCCGATACTTCCTGCTCCGGCCTCTGTTCCAAAAGAATCGCCTCCATATCTGCAATCGCCTTCTGTACTAATGGGCTGTCCCTGTATTGGGGAATCTCATTGATAAATTCCGTCTGCATTTCCCCCATTACCATTAAGTCAAAATTCCCGTCATAAATGCTGCCGTCCTCCAGACGGAAGCCGATCCCCTTCAAGCCGTTCCTCCGCCCTTCCGGTATTTTTTCATACAGCTCCATCGCTTCCTGCAGTGTTTCCAGCCGCTCATAGTATCCACCCAATACGGGAAACTCCGTACATTCCGCCACATAAAAGGTAATGAACGCTTCCTGTTCTGCCTGTACGGGATTTTCAGGAATTTCCATATGGCTTTGCTTTTCGTCCAGATATTCTTTAGCGTTTTCCATGTATTCCTCCAAAGTCCCGGTCTGTTCCGCAGAGATTGGATTGATGTCAACCAGGATTCCCGCTATCTTAAAGTCTCCCTCATGCAATGCATTGAAGAAAACATCCTCCATTGTTTTCAATTTTAGGAAGTTCTGAAAACTCAATTCGCTCTCCGTTCTTCAAAACTATATACTGCCGTACAAACTCGGCATTTCCCAAAATGATGTTACAAAAGCCACCGCGATAAACAAAATAATATTCCACATCTTTCACACTCACAGTGGGAAGAACAGCAGATTCTGCAGGTGGAAAAACACGGATATCTGTTCCTCCAATGCTGTCAAAGGAAAGCAGTTTCCCTCCTACCGTAAGCACAAAACCATCTTTCAATTCAATGAAGAATGCTTTAAGACCTCCCACCTTAAAAGCATCTATATCCGTAGCTTCTGTCTTTTCAGCTTCAAAAGCAACAGTGTATGGCATAACCAGTGTATAATTACCGCGCTTCAATTGGCCAACGTTAATTTCCGTTGTTCCGGAGAATATCAGCATATGGCGATATAATGTATCGTCGGAGTTATATATTTCTTCATTATCACAGGTAATCCGAACTTGAATATCCAGTTCATTGACATCCCTGTTAAAAGCAGGCAAAGAAACAGAAACCCCATTTAATGTTTTTCCAAGTTCATTTCCATACCAGCTTAAGCTTTGCTGATATACAATTGCTCCACTGTAATAAAAAGTAAGCATAGCTTTACTGACATTTTCGCTTTTCAAACGAATATCCGGTACCACTAGCTGCACATCATTCTCGTTCTTCAACACCATCTTTGTTCTGATTCGGGAATAGTCAATAGCAATATCCCGTTGTCCATTCTGAACCTGATGCTCTGTCTTTCTGGTATTTGCAATAGCAGTAACCTTATCTTTGAACCACTCTTCACAAAGCTGCTCCTCATAGGTTTTTACTGGCATTTCCTCAGAATTAATCAAAGCCTCTATCTTAGCAATCAGCTTTTCAAACAGCTTGTGAGTAAAGACTGGCCGTAAAAGAATGAGCTTACGGATACCTTCCTGGAATGAATATACACGAGAACTGATTGTAAGTTCTGTATCCTCAGTATTTTCTCCACTTAACTTTTGCTGTAGCGATTGGATCATTACTTCAAGCAAAGGATCTCCCGGAATCATCTTCCAATTCAGATTATTCTTATAAAAATCAAACAAAAAATCGAATAAAGCCATCCACGATTTTCTTGTACTGAGAGCATGGATAACAGCCGTGGACTTAAATGCACGACCATTGGCATCTTCGACGAAAAGTCTGTGATTCTTCTTCATTGCACTTTCAAGCGAAGCCTGCAAAAGGCGAACCACAGCACCGTTTGTATCACGATACCCAAATTGTAGTGAAATAAAATTCCAAAAGTTACTGTTCTCTTCATTCTTCCAATTTTTTGCATGATTGATAAGAGCTAACGTTATCTGCATTTCTGCACGCAAAGTCATCTTTGCAAGCGGGCCTCTCAGAACTGTATCAATATACTTTCTAGTGTTTTCATTCAACTTATCCAATGTTTCCTGCTTAAGAATCTTGCTTCCGAGAAGCGGATAATGTGCAAACACCTTATCTTCAAATTTTCCGTCGCTATGGCGTTCCATCATATCCTGTTCAAGAATGTCCTGAACAAGCCCTGGCCGTTCCATTGAGCGTTCAAAACCAAGCACTTTTATATATTCACTCAGGGAGTAACCTTTATTATAGCAGTATGTATTAAGAATCCTGTAAATCCTGGAATCCGTAGGAAAATAAACCACATTGTCACAGACGATATACTGCTTCAGTTCCTCAATATGACGTTCTCTGGCACCATCTGATGTAAGCTCTGTCCCATCTAATTTAGATTCAAAACCATAAAGTTCAATAAAGTCCTTAATTGCATATCCATTTCTGGATGCCAGGAATCTAATCCACTGATTTTTAGGTTCAGAAGATATGTATACTTTTCCATCAATAAGATTTTCCTGAAAGAACGCCACTATCTGATTATCATTAACAGCTCTTGCATCACCTATGGGATAACCTGACAAATAAATTGCATATTCATCAGCAGAAAGCCCTCTAAGCTGTGCATTCATTCTGAATTTTTCAGGATATTTGGGCATAAAATAAGGTTTTTTAATGCAATAAACAATATCTCCATCTGCTTCGCCCGAAAGTTCGCGTTCTGAAAATCTGTGGAAATTAATATTCATTATCATCTGCTGTAAGCTTTCTGGCAAGTCCGCAAGGAAGAAGCACTTAATCTCATTTTCATACACAAAGATACAGCTTAAGTCACCCTGCCGATCATTCATGCAATAACAGATTACATTTTCATCATTGTAATCAAATTTTCTGACAGAAATTAATTTGAGCAGGATATTCCTCTCACTTTCAGTCAGTCTTTTGCCCGTCCAGATTTCTTGGCGTTTTGGTGACTTTTTATCAATTGCATTATATATGCTTTGACGAGACAGATCGAACCACTCTGTCATATGTCCAATTTTAAAAGCAAACTGCTCAACAAGTTTGTCAATTACCGGGAAATCAAATCCCTTTTCGGCAAATTGATGTTCTATCATCGCATCTTCATCCGATTCGTACTCAATGTGAGCAGGCTTAAAATAGTCTTCTCCCAGTTTATAAAGAAGATCTATCTATTCCAGAAGCTGTTGCTGCGAAAGGGTTCCCATATTCTTCAAGTGTAGAATATCTGCAGGGTCTAAATCTAATACTTGACCTATTGTTTCAATATGCTCTATGATAAAACAATTACAAATCCGTACCGAAACATCCAAATCTGATGCGGGACGACGTAATATTTCTTCTGGAAATGATGGTCTTTCCCCAACAGCTAATCCAGATCTTTTCATTTTATCTTTAAAATCATCAAGTTGTAATATCCCGTCTGCCTCTATTACATGGAGAAGTTCTTCGATTTCGGCAATACTCTTTGATCCCATATTGCGGATTTTGTCTAAATTTTCAATATTCTCAATAAGCAAATAAAGCGTACTAATGTTAGCTCGCATTAAACAATTGAACGTTCTTGTGGAAAAATTCAGTGTAGATATCGGAATCTTACAGTATTCTGCTCTATTCTTAATGTACATCAATATCAGCCTCTCTCAATGGACTAATTCTATTCCTGTTTACAAGAAAGATGCCTTAAGGAGCACTTTCCTCAAGCCCAAGCCATCCTTTTACCGTTTCCACAGCATAACCAACCGCCTGTGCTATCTTTTCAATATCAAGTCCCATCTTATACAAGTTTCCAGCTACTTCCTGAGCTTTTTTCTGCTCAGACTCTTTCCTCATTTCCTGGATTGCCTGACACACATCAACCGCCTCCTCGCCTTCATCATATTTTATTCCTGAATTTGTAACCGCCTCAATCACATCCGCCGCCCGGCGCTCCACTTCCCGAAAACGCTTTTCATTGACTTTTAGTATTCTGCTTAAATTCTCACTATCTTTTGAATATTTGATAAAAAGCATCACCTCTCGCAGACTGGACTGGAATTTCATGATCTCCTCATCCGTCATCTGAGATGGGGCAATCAGCCGCACATGGTAATTATCCATACAGGCAAGCACATCTTGGTCTGAAATATCCATCATGTCAAACAGACTCAACGGTCCATCCCATTTTTCCGAGCCGAAAAAAATTGTCACTGTGATGGATGGTATCAGTCTGTCCTCCCGCCAAAAACCACTTAAGAACTCACCTGTGCTTGGATTTTTCCTGCCTTCGCCGACAACTTCCTCTCCCTGTTCCCTTTTCCGCCTCATCTCCTGCCGATGTGACTTTGCCGCTTCTTCCACCTGTCCTGCGTATTCCAGTGCGTCATACAGATTGTTCTTCACTGCCATTGCATAATGGATCTCCGCCTGGTTCTCCGCACCATAAAGGATGTATTCCATCTTCCCGTCCGTCATTGCGGCATACAGCTTCTGCACATCACGGAATTTCTGGACAGGAACTACGGCACTGTCTGCACCATATGGCAGCGCAATCTTAGTGGAATCTCGTTCTGCAAGCTGCTCCGGCAGAATCACCTGCCGCCCGCCATAAATATAGTAATTAAAGATGTCGGCAAATATATCGGCATCTTTTACATAATCTTTTGTGATTGTATCCACTTTCAACGGCTCCCACTGCCTTTCTGTATAAAATTTATGTCAGGCATTATACCTGTCAGATTTCCCACCCTGCCATGGTTTCATTATACTAAAGGAACTACTTTTTTTCAAGCGTATCAGAGCCTCTGTACTAGTCAACAAAAACTGGACACAAATTTTAAATTTTTTTACAGCAAAGATTGGTTTTTTGTGCAATGCTACGGATGTCTTGATACATCCTTGTTTGGTTGGCTGGAGTGTATCAGGTATGGAGTGATTGTAAAGCCTGCTTGCGCACCGCTTATGCGGCTTCGGGCTTTACAATCACTCCATACCTGATATCTGGCACCTAAGCCAAACAAGGAAGGATCTATGCCGTCAGGCATCAGCTCCCAGCATTAACACCTGTAATAAAGTCTTTGGGCGCATAAGCCTCCTTGTATTGTTGCGGCGTTAGGTATTTCAACGAATATGCAGGCCGTGCAGTATTGAAAAATGTGATGTATGCCGCCACCTCCTGCTCAACAGGGCTTTCACCAGTGACATGGAAATCCATGAAGATTTCTGCTTTGATCCATCCGTTGATGGATTCCATTGCCGCATTGTCCGTTGGGGTCCCGGCTCTTGACATTGACCGGGTAATGCTATACATCGGCAGCAGCTCGTTGAATGCTTTGGATGCATAGACTGCGCCCTGGTCGCTGTGGAGGATCATCTCATACTGCGGATATTGTTCCTTTAACCCGATCAGGTCATCCAGGCCGCTCAGGTATGTCATCCGGTCGCCCCGCCTCGACGAGAGGGCATGGGCGAGAATCTCGTTGTTCCAGAGATCCATGTACAGCGCAAGCTCATAGTAAATACCCTTCACATAGAAAGCTGTCATATCACTGACAATACACTGCAATGGCCTGTCAATCTGCATCTCGGTCATAAGCAGATTCGGATAGATCTTGAACGGGTTTCCGGGCTTCTTGTACTTATAGTGTTTCGCCCCGCTCTTCACACCGAGCGTCTTGCAGCATTTGTGCGCGTAAGGATCCGACATCACAGTGCCTGTATCCAGACGGATTTTGGCATTCAGCCATCTGTATCCATGAGAAGGATAACGAAGATGGTATTCCTCGAACAGCGCCAGGTTGCTGAGTAAGGCTTTCGTACGCTCTGCCGGATGGGAGAGGGTATGCTTCCAATTGTAGAAGCTGCTCCTCTGTATTCCCATCTTCTCACAGAGAAGATTGACAGGAAAGCCGCCTGACAGATCCAATATCACTTGGTATTCCCGCTGTCGATAGGAAGATACTCCTTCTCCACACCACTTCCTTTCACTGAGTATCCTTTTTTTAAGCGGGCTTCGTTTATCCGTGCCATGACGAGGGCATCAATGAGTTCTTCTTTTGACATGGATTCATACTCTTTGAGACTGGAATCCTTCGGAGCCCGGGCAGGCTGTGTGACGTTTCCGGTTTTCTTCCTGTGCGTCCTGGGCGGAAGTCCCGTTTCAGCACGGTAAAGGCGAAGATAGCCTTTCACACTGGATGGGTTGAGTTCATACTTGACTGCCGCTTCCTCCACGGTCAGTTCCCCATCGTATACGCGCTTGGCGATGTCCAAGCGTTGTTCCTTGGTGTACTTCATTGGCAAACCTCCTGTTCACTGAATGGTGCCACTTGTCCATGAATGGTATTTCCTTTGTACATAGATTATACCATCGTGTCTAGTTTTTGCACCCCCCGTGTCCAGTTTTAGTTTACCACTTCATACCACTTCATACCACTTCACGGCAGGGCGCATTATCCGAGATAATCAATTATCCGAGGAAACTCTCAAAACCGCCAGCATAAAAGGCTTTCAGAGAAGTTGCCTCGGATAATGTAAGAACTATTTCAGGAAGTCAGGGAGCTGATGCTCTTTCTTTTGTGTAACAGGATTTTCTTTTTGATGGGAAAACCACTTTTCGTTCCAATCCCGGATATGCCTGTTTACAGTTCCCTGTGAAAGTTCAGCATACCGTTCTGTTGTGGAGATCGAGGAATGTCCGAGGAAATTTTTGATTGCCATAATTGATACCCCGGCTTCCAACATATGTGTGGCGGTCGTATGCCTCATGGTGTGCGGGGTGTAGCGTTTTTCAAGGAACATTTCCGGATGCCCTGCTCTTGCGAGCATGATATATTTTTTATAAATCTCCTCAATACAGGAAATGCTCATCTGCGGATGGGTCTGGCTGGAAAAGATGTAGGCCTCCAACCGACCGGCCTTTCCCGTTTCCTCCAGATATCGTTCCAGGAGAGTTCCGCTAGGCCTTGCAATCACGATCCTCCGGGTTTTGTTTCCCTTTCCAGTAATTGTAAGCTTATAGAGGTTTTTCTCGGCCAGGAAGTCCCTGACTTTGAGATCGCAGATTTCCTGTGCCCTGGCTCCGCTGGCATACATCAGGTTCAAAAGAACCTGGTCACGGAAGCCCATCCGTTTCCCGGGATCAGGAAGCCGGAGCAGGATTGAAACTTCATCAAGCGTAAAGGTGGTCCTCGGCTGGACGGCCTCTTTTTTTACAGGCACTCTTTTCACCGCATTTGCAAACACAGTCGCTGCTTCAAAATTCCTGTTCTGTGCGTAACCGGCAAAAGAGGCCAATGCTGAAAGCCTGAGATTCCTTGTGGATACTGAGCATCCCCGTTCTGCTTCGATCCATTTCAGGAAGCCGTCAATAGTCTCGAAATTCAAATCCCGGAAGAGGATTTCACCAGCATTTTTCTTCTTTTCCTGATAAACATACTGGAACAAAAGGCGGAAGGCATGTTTATAGGATCTCGTGGTATTAGGGGAAAGCCCTGACGAGAGCGGCATATATTCCGTAAAAAACTGTTCCAGGAGGAGCATGAATTCAGGAAGTTTATTTTTCCTCATACGCCACCTCCGTGAATACGCCAGCGGCATAATCTTCAAACAGCTCCGTATATTCAGGGAACATATCACCACTGAATTTCAGATATTTCTCCGTTTCGTCCATGTCATGGTGTCCAAGATAGACTGACAGGAAAGGAACAGAGTCATCTGTCGGGCGTCCGTTTTTCTCTGCCTGCGCAAATGAATGGATGGCAAAATAGTGACGGAAGCAATGAAGGCACTGCCCTCTGGAATGGGATTTTTCCTGTACATACAGGCCGGTTTCCCGCAAGAGGTTCCTAAACCGAAAATCAAAGGTTCCTTTACTGACGGAAAACTCTTGGCCCCTGGCTGCCGGGAACAGACAGCTTTCCGGTTCTGTTTTGATCCCCATAGCAATGCAGTATCTTTCCAGCATCTCTGTCAATGTCCTGTCCATTGGAACAACACGCTGTTTGTTGTTCTTGGCATGGCGGATCAGGATGGTCCCATTGCGGAAACTTATATCTTTTACCCTGGCGGCAAGCGGTTCTCCCAGGCGGAACCCGCACCCAAGGAGCATCCGGAGCAGCATACAGAACTCCATGTCCGTCCGGCGGGTTTTCGGGTCTGTATGCCTGTTGGCCCAGCTGTCGGCGCAGGACAGAAGCGTTTGGATTTCCCTGTCCGAAAAAATATATGGGACATAGCTGTCTGATGTTTTGGGGCAGGCGGGCATGAAAACACTGTACCCCTTGTATTGAAGGTACCGCAAAAATTTGCGGAGATAGCTTACCTTATCGCTGACCGTTTTGGGCGCGTTTATCTGCTGGAGTTCCCTGATCCAGTGATTGATGGCTGTTTCCGTAACCCTGTCGGCGTTTTCTGCCACCAGCAGTGAATCGAACGAAAGAAGGGTTCTGCGTGTACTCCGCAAAGTATCATCGCTGACAGTCCCCTGGCTGATTTCCAGATATTCTGCAAGCTCATGTTTGAAAACCGACTGGAACTGTGTCATGACAGGCGCCACCTCCCCTCCAGAAAAGCAGCAAATGTACCTGTCGCCTCCATGACCGGGAGGGCGTAGTTCCGCAGCTGCTCCACATCCAGACTGGCATAGGATTGGATGGCGTTCTGGTTTGTATGCCCAAGGGCTTTCCTTACCGCCTCATAAGGGATGTTGTCATTGACCATGGAACTTGCCAGGGACGACCGGAAAGCATGTGCGCCCTGTTTGCGTCCCGCCGGATCAATTCCAGCTGCCATAATGGCAGTCCTGACGATCTTGGTGATTGCCTGCACAGAGATATGGCTGTAAGGGGGAACGATGCGGAGAAATACATACGGGCTGTCATAGCAGGCCCGTTCTTCCTCTAAATACTGTTTCAGGGCGGCCTTTACATCCGGGACCATGGGAAGTTCAATGTCAACGCCGGTTTTGTGCTGTGTAAGCAGAATCAGGTTCCTGCCAAAATCCAGTTCCCGGAATGTCATGGATGAGATGTCCCCGCTCCTGATCCCCAGCCGTGTCGCAAGAAGCAGCACTGCGTAATCTCGCTTTCCATGTGGGGAGTCCCGGCCTACGCTATTTTCAATTTTCAGGATTTCTTCTATTGTATAAACAGAAGGGTACGGCTGCGGCCTCTTGAAAAGAGGAACGATGCCGCTGTAATCCCTGTCGGTATGTCTGGCCTGATATGCATATCTGAGGAATGTCCGGATGTGTGAAAGGTACCATTTGCTGCTGACCATTAAACACGCGGCTCCTACATTTTGGGCGTTCATTGCCTGCGGCGCTGCGCAGCCTGTATCAGCCAGGGCGGATAAAAAGTAGTGCCCAATCTTATCGTGAAGATGGATGCTGCTTTCCTGAAGCCCCTTGCGTTTCCCGTCTTCAAGGTACTCCGCTAAAAGAGCCTCCATTTCCGGATTCAATTCGTGGTATCCGCATGGCACTGTGTTGGTTTCCCTTGTATGGTAACCCATGGTTAAAACCTCCTGTTTGATAGCTTTAACTTTACTATGCCCATGTGGATAAATTTTATCCGAGATTTTTTGCATGAACCCCCGCATACAAAAGGTTTTTAAGAATTTCCTCGGATAATTAAAAATCTCGGATAATGCGCCCT